>CBDDIP010000002.1:3010000-3814825 GCA_965229005.1 Ilumatobacteraceae bacterium | reverse complement strand
ACGGCCTCGCCGCCCGCTTCCTTGATCTCGTCGACGACGATCTGCGCCGCGCCCTTGTCGCTGCCCGTGCCGTCGACCGAACCGCCGAGGTCGTTGACCACGACCAGTGCGCCACGCGAGGCGAGGAGCTTGGCGTGCTGGCGGCCAAGGCCACCGCCTGCGCCGGTGATGATGACAACCTTGCCGTCGAACCCGAGATCAGCCATGCCCGGAAGCTAGTGAGCGGCGTGCGACGCGGCCCAACCGCGCGCGCGACGTCAGGCGTGCAATCGGCTCGGTGTGACGACGATCGCCTCGGAGAACAGCCCGGCGAATCGCTCCACCGTGCCGAAGATGGCCCCGATGCGCTCGGTGTACTTGGCCGCGTACGCCGGCACCTCGGCGGCCGACGGGTGGCCGGCGACGACTTGCGCAGTGCCGTCGATGCGGATGATGTCGCGTCCGATGTCGGTGACGTCGAGACCCAACGCGACGTTCGGATTGGCAGCGATGTAGCGCAGCTTCGCCTTGCCCGGCTCGCTGTACAGCAGCACCGTGTCGTCCTCTTGCAGCAGGAACCAGACCGGCACGGAGTTCGGCCGACCGGTCGGGCTGACGGTGGAGAACCAGGCCATCAGGTTGCCGGCGAGCCGAGCGTCGACGTGCGACCGACGGGCCGGTTCGAGGTGTGAAGTGAGTCCCATCCCGACAGTCTCCTGCCGGGATGGGACGGAACCTGACCGGGACCCCTAGAGCCCGGCTGCCTTGCCGAGCTGCTGGGCCGCGTCGAGCAGCGTCGGGCGCACCTCGTTCTCCGGGTGCAGGCGCTCGGCGAACTCGACGAAGACGACCGCTGCCGTCGCACGGATGTCCTCCACGCGGTACCACGGCTCCGGATCCGGTTCGGGCCACGGCCACCACCACGGCCACTTCACCGGCCACGGGAAGACGCGCGGCTCGTTGCCGCACCAGCCGACCAGCGCCTCGCCGATGACGCTGCGATGGTCGAGGCCGAGCGCCGAGGCGGTGACCGCGGCGTTGGCGATGTCCATCGCCGTCTGCGCGGTTGCCATCACCACCGCTTCCGTGGCCCGCTCCTTCGGCGGCAGTGGCTGCGGGTTCAGTGCGACGGCGTCCAACCGCCACTGCGGTCCTCGAGGGATGACGTCGTAGATCTTCGGGTTGAGACGGGCGAACAACGCCAGCCTCGCGGACAGCTCTCTGCTCATGATCGCTCCCTTGCGATGTGGGTGCGATGCCCGCTGCATCGCACACCGCAGAGAGCGCGTCGGTCATGCGCTCGATACGCGCGGTTCCGTCAAGAGATCCCGAGCTCCGTCAGTGCTTCGGCCTTGAGGCGCTTGTAGTCGAGCTTGCCGTTCGCGGCACGTCCGACGCTCGCGACGGCGAGCACGCGCTTTGGCGACTTGAATGCGGCGAGGGTGGTGCGCACGTGGGCGATCAGCGCGGCCTCGTCGACGATCGAGCCGGCGGCCGGTTCGACGATCGCCGTGATCGCTTCCCCGAAGCGTTCGTCGGGCACGCCGACGACGGCGGCGTCGGCGACCGACGGGTGCTGCTTGAGCGCCTCCTCGACCTCCTCCGGGTAGACCTTCTCGCCACCGGTGTTGATGCACTGGCTGCCGCGGCCGAACAGGCGCACGGTGCCGTCGGCCTCCACCTCGGCCCAATCGCCGGGGATGCTCCAGCGAACGCCTTCGAACGTGATGAACGTCGAGGCGCTCTTCGCCTCGTCCTTGTAGTAGCCCATCGGGGTGCGCCCGCGCAGCGCCACCAAGCCCTGCTCACCGCTGCCCGGTTGCACCTCACGGCCGTCCTCGGTGAGCACCTTCGCGTTCGGCCCGAGTCGGAACGTCGCCGTCTTCGTGTCGTTGGCCGGTGCGTCGGCAGAGACCGTGTTGCTGGCCATCCCGATCGCCTCGCTGGAGCCGAGGCTGTCGACCATGATCAACCTGTTGTTGTGGCGCAGCAGGCCGGCCTTGGTGGCAGCCGCCCACATGACACCGCTGGAGACGATGACCCGCAACGACGAGATGTCCCAGCGATCGGGCTCGGCGTCCAGTGCGCGCAGGATCGGCTTGGCGAACGCGTCGCCGACGATCGACATGCTGTTGACGCGGTGCTCGACCACGGTGTCCAGCAGCTCGGCAGCGTCGAAGTGACGTGACGTCCCGGTGATGATCGACCCACCGAGCACGAGGTTCCACATCGCGTTGAACGCGCCGGTGCCGTGCATCAGCGGGGCCGCAGGCATGTTGCGCGGGCCAGGCTTGGCGATCCGCTCGTCGAACTCGGCCCAACCCGGAGCCACGGGCAGCGGCCGCTTGGACGGCGCGTCGAGGCTGGCGACGAGGTCGTCCTGGCGCCACATCACGCCCTTCGGCATCCCGGTGGTGCCACCGGTGAACAGGATGTAGAGGTCGTCGGGGCTGCGGCCCCACGGGGCGATGACCCGCTCGGTCGCGCTCGCCGCGGCGGTCTCGTACGGGATCGCCCACGCCGGGCACGGTTCGCTGCCGTCGTCCACCCAGATCCACGTGTGCACCAACGGCACGCGGTCGCGCAACGCAGCGCACCGCTCGCTGAACGTGCCGTGGAAGACCACCGCGACCGCGTCGGCGTTCGTCCACAGGTAGACGAGCTCGTCGTCGGTGTAGCGGTAGTTCGTGTTCACCGGCACCAGGCCGGCCTTGAACATGCCGAACAGGCTCTCCAGGTACTCCGGGCAGTTGTACAGGTAGTGAGCAACCTTGTCGTCGTGGCGGGCGCCGGCCGCCAGCAACGTGCCGGCAATCCCGTCGGCTCGCCGGTCGAACTCACGCCATGTGAACGCCCGCGTCCCCTGCACCTGCGCCACCGCGTCGGGAAAGCGGTCCGCGTTGCGCTCCCAGATCTCGGCGAGGTTCCATCCTGTGCTCACCGGATCGACCGTAGTGGCGCGGCCGCCGACGCTGAAAGCCTTCGTTCAGCTCGGTGGACCGGCGCGAAGCAGCTCGCGCGATGCCTCGACCGGATCTGCCTCGTTCATCGCGTGCCACATCGACTCCAGCCACCACGTCGCCCCTGCTGTCGCCCACGCTGCGGGCGAGTGCTCGGTGTTGGAGCCTTCGACGACGACGTCGAACGGCCGATCTGCGGGCAGCCCGCGCAGCGCGCACAGCTCCTCGAGCGTCGCCGACCGAGCGCCGTCGGCGTCGACCACCTGTGGGATCAGCCCGTCGCAGCTCAACGCGCGCTGCATCGATCGGCCGGTGCCGAGCGCACCGACGCACCAGATCGGCACGCCCTCAGGTCGGAACGTGTTGCCGATCGCCGGGAACTCGGTTGGGTCGATGCGGTGGTGCTTGCCGTGGAAGCGGAACGGCTGGCCGGCCCAGAGGCCGCGCACGATCGCCAGCCCTTCGTCCATGAGCTCGGCACGCGTGGCCCGATCGGTGACCTCGCCGAACTCGCGATAGCCGGAGTCCAGCGCGCCGAGGCCGATGCCGAGGATCACCCGTCCCTTCGACAGGCGGTCGACGGTGGCCACCTGCGAGGCCAGTTCCCACGGCTTGCGGCGTGGCAGCGGCGTCAACATCGTGCCGAGGTGGATCGTGCGCGTGCGGGTGGCGGCCACGGCGAGCGAGCTCCACGGATCGAGGCCCCACACAGGCTCCCACACGAAGAGGCCGTTCCAGCCGTGTGCTTCGGCGAGCGCTGCCAACTCGCCGATGTCGTCGGCGTCGGCCCAAGGAACGACGAACCCGAACTTCATCCCGCCAGCATCGCGCCGATCAGGCAGTGAGCGCGACCGGGTCACCCACCGTGATGGCGTGCGCGGGGTTGGGCAGCTCGCGGCGATCGATGATGTGGTCGACCAACCCGTACGCCAGCGCCTGATCGCCGCGCACGATGTAGTCGCGATCGATGTCCGCGTTGATCCGCTCGCGGGGCTGACCGGTGGACTCCATGAGGATGTCCACCATCCGCCGACGCATCTCCACCATCTCGGCCACGGCGAGCTCCATGTCGGTGCTCTGCCCTTGCATCCCGCCGTGCGGCTGGTGGATCAGCACCCGTGCGTTCGGCAGCGCGAAGCGCTTGCCCGGTGCGCCGGCAGCGAGCAGCACGGCCGCGGCCGAAGCTGCCTGGCCGACGCAGATCGTCGCCACGTCCGGGGCGATGTAGCGCATCGTGTCGTGGATGGCGAAGAGCCCGTTCATGTCGCCGCCCGGGCTGTTGATGTACAGCGCGACGTCCTGCGTCGGGTTCTCGCTCTCGAGGTGGAGCAACTGGGCGACGATCAGGTTGGTGACGTTGTCGTCGATCGCTGCGCCGAGGAACACGATGCGGTTGACGAGCAACCGCGAGTAGATGTCGAAGGCCCGCTCGCCGCGGGGCGTGGACTCGATGACGGTGGGGATGAGCACGTTCGACCTCCGTTGATGTGCACGTCCGGTGATGTGCAACTGATGAGTTGCACATACGGTACTCGGCGAGGCGCGAGTTGCAACCGATTGGTTGCGATATCGTCGCTTCCATGGGAGCACAGCCATGACCGAACGAATCGAACGACTCGTCCACCTCGACGACCTCGGCATCGGGATCGACGAACTGACGAAGCTCGTCACCACGGTGGACGGGTGGAAGCAGTGGCTGGTCGACGGTGGCACCGTCGATCTGCAGCCTGGCGGCGTCGGTGAGATCGTGGACGGCGATGTCGTCAAGCAGCTGCGCGTGCACAGCGCCGACGAACGCTCGATCGGGTTCACGTGGTGGGAGCACGACGATCCGACATCGGTCTCTCACGTCCAACTCGACGTGGTCGAACTGCCCGAGGGTGGCGCCGCGCTGCGGATCCGCGAGGAGCTGCCGGCGCGAGCGTCGACCGAATCGCGTCTCGCATGGGAAGTCCGCGTCTGCTCGCTGTGGGCATGCTGCGTGGCCGCGGCCCTTGTCTGACGCGGCTCAGGACACGGGAGCGCTCGACGCGCTGTTCGGGGCGCTGGCCGACCCGACGCGCCGGTCGTTGTTGCAGCGGCTGCTGCAGGGTGGGCCGGAGTCGGCGACTCGATTGGCGACGTCGTCGCCGATGACGCGCCAGGCGGTGGTGAAGCACCTCCAGGCGCTGGCCGACGCCGGACTGGTGGCAACGCAGCGCGTCGGCCGCGAGGTGCAGTACCGGGCGACGCCTGAGCCACTCGCGGCAGCGGTCGGCTGGTTGCTCGAGTCGTCCGGGCAGTGGGACCGCCGCATCGACCGTCTCCGCTCGCGTTCTCGCCGCTGACCGGACGTAGTGTCCGCGGCATGGACTTCGTGATGCCCGCCGCCGACGATCCGCGCCGTCTGGCGGTGCGCGCGTGGTTGGCCGAGCACCCCAAGCCGACCGGCCGCGACCTCGCCGAGGGCGGCTACGTCGTCCCGCACTGGCCGGCGCCGTGGGGCTTCGACGCCGACCCGATCCACCAGCTGATCATCGACGACGAGCTGCACAAGGCGGGGGTGCGCCGACCGACGAACCCGATCGGCATCGGGTGGGCGGGCCCGACGATCATGTACGCCGGCACGAAGGAGCAACAGGCCCGCTACATGCCCAAGCTCCTCTCGGGCGAGGAGTTCTGGTGCCAGCTGTTCAGCGAGCCCGGCGCCGGCAGCGACCTGGCCAACCTCGGCACGCGGGCGGCGCGCGACGGCGACGAGTTCATCGTCAACGGTCAGAAGATCTGGACGAGCGGAGCGCAGTACGCCAAGTACGGCATCCTCATCGCCCGCACCGACGTCGACGTGCCCAAGCACAAGGGCGTCTCGTACTTCATCTGCCCGATGGACCTCCCGGGCATCGAGATCCGCCCGATCACCGAGATGACCGGCGGGCACACGTTCAACGAGGTGTTCTTCACCGACGTGCGCATCCCGGCCGAGAACCTGGTCGGCGATCTCAACGACGGCTGGCGCCTGGCCAAGGTGACGCTCGGCAACGAGCGCGTCTCGCTGAGCACCGGCGGCGTCCTGTGGGGCAACGGTCCGACGGCGATGGAGCTGATCGACACGATCCGCGACGGCGGCCCGGTGACCGATCCGCACATGCGCCAGCGGATCGCGTCGGTGTACATCGAGCACACCCTGCTCGACCTGATCCGCTTGCGCACCGTGAGCGCGGCGCTGAAGGGACGCCAGCCCGGGCCCGAGGCGAGCATCCGCAAGTTGCTGGCCGACGAGCACGGTCAGCACGTGATGCTGCTGGCTCGGGACATCATCGGCGCGTCGGCGATGCTGGCCGGCGGTGACGGCGAGTTCGTACCGGGTACCGACACGAAGAGCCTCGGGCCGGACAAGCCCGACGGCGGGCTGGGTCACCCCGGCTGGTACGACGGCTTCATGTTCAGTCAGGCGCTGACGATCGGCGGCGGCACGTGGGCGGTGCAGCGCAACATCATCGCCGAGCGCGTGCTCGGCCTGCCGCACGACGTGGACGTCGTCAAGGGCCTCAGCTGGTCCGAGGCCCAGCGCGCCTCGTGAGCTCGGTCGATCTCGTCGCCGAGGCGGAGCGTGTCGGGCCGGTCGCCGCGTCGCATGCGGATGCCGCAGAGTCCGGTCGGCGGTTGCCGGCCGCGGTGGTGGAGGCGTTGCGCGACGCGCAGCTGCTGCGCATGTGCGTGCCGCAGATCTACGGCGGCCCGGAGGCCAGCCCCTCGACGATGGCGCGGGCGATCGAGACGATCGCTCGACACGACGGTGCTGCCGGCTGGTGCACGATGATCGCCAGCACGACGTCGTCGCTGAGCACGTACCTGCCCGTCGACACGGCGCGAGCGATGTACGCCGACCCGACGGTGATCACCGGTGGTGTGTTCGCCCGCAACGCCGCGGCGGAAGCGGTCGAAGGTGGCTTCCGCGTCACCGGACGTTGGATGTGGGGGAGCGGCACGCAGCACTGCCAGTGGATCACCGGCGGCGCCGTCGATGCGGAGGGTGTCGGGCGGGGCATGTTCTTCCCGGCCGACGACGTCACCATCCACGACACGTGGCACACGTCCGGGCTCCGCGGCACGGGGTCGAACGACTTCAGCGTCGACGGCGCGTTCGTGCCGTCCGATCGCATCGTGCGTCCGGAGCTCGGGCCGGTGGTCGACGTGCCGCTCGGGGCCTTCCCCAACATGACGCTGCTGGCGATCGGCGTTGCCGCGGTCAGTCTCGGCATCGGTCGCCACGCACTCGACTCGCTGATCGAGTTGGCGCAGGACAAGCGCCCGCAGTTCAGCCAGCGGACGATCGCCCAGAACGGTGTGGCCCAGTCCGATCTCGCACAGGCGGAAGCGTCGCTGCGCTCGGCGCGGGCGTTCTTCTACGACGAGGTCGATCAGGCGTGGGCCCTCGCCGGGGCCGGCGCTCGTGTGCCCACCGCGTCGCGGGTGCGCATCCGGCTGGCGGGCGTGCACGCCGCAGCATCGGTGGCGAAGGTCGCCGACCTGGCCTACACGCTCGGCGGCGGCACGGCGATCTTCGACGCCAGCCCGTTGCAGCGGTGCATGCGCGACGCTCACGTCGTGACGCAGCACATCATGGTCGCCCCTCGTCTCTACGAGACACTGGGCAAGTCGCTCTTCGGTCAGGACATCGACGCGACGATGCTCTGATCGAGGTCGGGTTCGACCCACGCAGCGCGCGCCGCCGCGGAGAACAGGATCGCGCGGCTCCAGCGATGCAAGGGCGCGTCGCGCCTGCACGACGCGAGCTCGAACAGGTCGCTCGGGTCGGCGACGTCGGCTGCCGCCACGGCGTCGACGAAGTAGCGGGTCAACGTCTCGTGGTACCCGGACGTCGGAGTGTTCTCGATGCCGATCGATCCGTTGAAGTCAGCGATCTCGTTGCGGAGGTGGGCGAGCGCGCCGACTCGGCCGTGCTCGCGCACCGCGAACCAGCACACGGTCAGGTGGGCTTCGTGGTCCCACTCGGCGTGGGAGATCGTGCGAGTCGCGAACCTCTCGAAAACGGTGACGCCCGTCGGGCTGGTGTGGGGCATCGAGCGATCGTGCGCCCGATCTCGCCGACGGTGTCAGCGAAACCGGTACGGTCAGCCCGTGCTCGCCGACGATCCTGCTGTCGGAGATCCCACCGACCGTGAGATCGTCCGTTCGCTCCAGAAGAACGCCCGGCTGACGTGGCAGGAGCTGGGTCGGATCGTCCACCTGTCGCCGCAGGCGACGGCCGAGCGCGTGCGCCGGTTGGAGCAGCGTGGGGTGATCAGCGGCTATGCCGCACAGGTGGATCTCGGTCTGCTCGGGCACGTCGTCGACGCGGTGGTCGGCGTGGTCGCCCAACCGGGTGCGGACCGCGCTGCGTTGGAGCAGTGGTTCGTCGACCAGCCCGGTGTGGTCGAAGCGGTGCATCTCACCGGGCCCGACGACTACCTGCTGCGCATCCGCTGCCGGACGCCGCTGGAGCTGGACGAGGTGCTGATGCGGATGAAGGCCGACACCGGCGCCGGCTCGACGCAGACGCGCATCGTGCTGCGGGCGCTGCCCGTCGGAGCAGGAGGTTCTGACTGATGGAAGCGATCCACGTGCAGCGCGACGGCGAGATCCTCGTCGTCACCGTTCGCCATCCGACCTCGCCGATCAACGCCGTCGACGCGCTGCTCCACCACGAGTTCGGCGAGTTGTTCCGCATCCTCAAGCGCGAGGGCGAGGCGCGAGCGATCGTGCTCACGGGCCAGGGCAAGGCGTTCTCCGCCGGCGGCGACTTCGACTGGTTCCCGTCGTTGCGCGAAACCGCCGTGCTCGACTCGTTGCGCCGCGATGCGAAGCAGCTGATCTGGGACCTGCTGGACGTCGAGGTGCCGATCGTGTGCGGGCTCAACGGATCGGCCGCCGGTCTCGCCGCATCGGTGGCCTTGCTCTGCGACGTGATCGTGATGAGCGAGCGCGCCGTGATCGTCGACCCGCACGTGAC
Organism: Ilumatobacteraceae bacterium; assembly: GCA_965229005.1. GTDB lineage: Bacteria > Actinomycetota > Acidimicrobiia > Acidimicrobiales > Ilumatobacteraceae > CBDDIP01. Next base: position 3,805,894 of record CBDDIP010000002.1, on the reverse strand, counting down.
CGTCGGCCTCGTCGCCGGCGACGGCGGGGCCGCGGTGTGGCCGTTGCTGCTCGGCCCGTTGGCCGCGAAGCGTCATCTGTTGCTCGGCGACCCGTTGACGGCGGCGGAGGCGCTGCGCCTCGGTGTCGCCGCCGAGGTCTGCCCGCCGGCGGACGTGGCCGAGCGGGCGATGGCGTGGGCGCAGCGCTTGGCCGCGCAACCACCACTCGCCGTGCGCGGCACGAAGATCGCCGTCAATGCGCAGTTGAAGCGAGCGCTGCTGGACAGCTTCGACCTGTCCACCGCGCTGGAGATGCCGTGCTTCACGTCCGCCGATCACGCCGAGGCGTTGGCGGCGATGCAGGAGCAGCGCACGCCGAATTTCACCGGCCACTAGGTACGAGGAGGCAGCAGAGATGGATCCGATCGAAGCCGTGATGACCACGAGGGCGATGCGCCGGTTCACCGATGAACCGGTCAGCGACGCCGACATCGAGACGTGTCTGCGCGCCGCGCAGCAGGCGCCGAGTGGCGGCAACGTCCAGCCGCAGCAGTACGTGGTGATCACGGACCCGGTGAAGCGCAGCCTGATCGGGCGCTGGTACCTGGAATCGTTCGATCGCTACGAGCGCACGCTGCCGGAGCCGGACTCGTTCCCGAACGAGCAGCAGGCCGCAGCGTGGCGTCGCACGCGCGACGCCAGTCGCCACCTGGCCGACCACTTCGGTGAGGTGCCCGTGCACGTGCTGTTCCTGCAGCCGCTGATCCCGTGGGGCGCCAGCGACGAGCACGGCAAGCTCGACATCGGCCGGCTCGACGCGAGCGTGTACCCCGCGGTGCAGAACTTCTGCATCGCCGCTCGTTCGCTGGGGTTGGGCACCGCGCTGACGACGGTGATCCGGATCAACTCGCACAACGTGCTCACCGAGCTCGGCATCCCCGAGGGTCGCTACGAGATCGCCGCGCTGCTGCCCGTCGGCCACCCCGTCGGCAAGTTCGGCATCGCCCCCCGCAAGCCCGCCGCCGCCGTCACCCACTGGAACACCTGGGGCGAGAAGCGCCGCTGACGCTGCCCGGTCTGTCAGGCGGAGGCGCCGCCGTAGCGGCGCAGGCCGCGTTGCCAGGCCCAGCGGGAGAGAGCCACCAGCACGATGACGGCGCCGACGGCGACGCCGACGGTGCCGACGCCGAGGCGCCCGGTGACCGCCTCGGACGGCACGGTGATGGCGAATGCAAGTGGCACGACGACGGTGAGGCCGTAGCGCAGCCAGCCGGGGTAGATGCCGACGGGGTACTGGCCGGCGCGGTAGACGCCGTCGAAGAGCTCCTGCACCTCGTTCATCCGCACCAGCCAGAACGACGCGGTCGCCAAGAGCAACCAGAAGCAGTAGATGGTGACGAGGCCGAGCAGCAGGGTGCCGAGGAACGCACCGAGCTGGGCGACGGTGACGTCGTCACGCAGCTGCACGAGTGCGATGGCGAGCACGACGGCCCCGACGATCACATCGGTGAGCTGCCACAGCCGGATGTCGCGCACGCTGACGAGCACCTGCGCGTCAGCAGGTTTGGTGAGCGCGAAGTCGAGCTTGCCCTCCCGCACGTCGTCGACGACGCGCTGCATGTTCGGCTGGATCACCGAGCGGATGACGCCGCCGACGAGCGTGAACACGCCCATCACGGCGAGCAGCTGCGGGCGGCTCCACCCACCGAGCTCCTTCGTGCGCGAGAAGACGAGTGACAGCACGACGAGCTGCGTACCGAGGGAGAGCAGCGACTGGATCAGCTGGATGACGAAGTTGACTCGGTACTGCACCTCGTTCATCACGCCGACGCGCAGGAACGTGGCGACGAGGCGCGGTGCGCCGGTGCGATGCGGGTCGCGGCGGGTCATCATCCACCCACCGAACTGAACCGGGAGACGGCGCGGCGCCAGACGAGGGCGACGATGCCCGTGCCGATCGCGATCCAGAGCGCTTGCATGCCGAGGCCGGTCGCCAGCTCGCGGTTGCTGATCGGGCCGGTGAGCGACGTGATGGGAAACCCGAACGTCCACTGGAACGGGAACGCCCACGACAGCGTGCGGGCCCAGTGAGGAAGGAGACGCATCGGCACGAGGCGACCGGAGAGGAGGAGCTCGCTGAGGAAGTAGGCCTCGTAGATCGCGCTGACGCGCGTGGTCCAGAAGGTGATCATCCCGAGTGCCCAGAGCATCAGCGAGCGGATCAGGTAAGCGCCCCAGATGGCGACGAAGAACACGACGGCCTGCAGCAGGGTCGGACTCAGCTCCGGACGGAAGGCGATGGTCAGCGCGCCGGCGATCGGCAGCCACAGCAGGATCACGACCACCTTCCAGCCGGCGAACGAACCGAGGTCGTAGTGGATCGGGTGGACCGGCTTCAGCAGCTGCCCGGCGAACTCGCCCTCCTTGATCCGTTGCTCCCAGCCGAACGGGGTGAAGACGATGTTCATGTTCCGCACGAGCGTCCACACGATGTAGTACGCGGCGAACGTGCCTGGCGTGAAGCCGTCGACGGAGCCGCCGCTGTTGCGGGCGATCGTCGACCACACGACGAGGTAGACGACCGGCTCGACGACCATCCCGATCATGTAGAAGTAGTTGGCGGCGCGGTACTGGAACTGGCTGATGATCGACGTCTTCATCAACGTCAGGTACATCGAGCACATCGCCCGCGCTCGTGACTCGGGTCGTGCTGCGGGTGCGAGCACGCTCATTCGGCGACTCCGCTGGCGAACACCTGCTCGATGACGTCGTCGATCGGCGGGTCCTCCACCGTGAGGTCGACGACCTCGTGCTCGGCGAGCAGTCGTGCGGTCGTGGCGGCGACGTCGCGGCGCGACGCCTGCACGCTGATCTCCTCACCATCGGCGAGGCGCGCCGTCACCGTCTTGTCGACGGAGAACCGATCGGCGAGCGCGGTGAGGTCGCCATCGAACAGGATGCGGCCATGGTGGATGACGACCACTCGCTTGCACAGCGCCTGCACGTCGGCCATGTAGTGACTGGTGAGCATCACGGTGGCGCCGTAACGACGGTTGTACTCGGCGATGAAGGTGCGGATGCGCTTCTGCATCGTGATGTCGAGGCCGATCGTCGGCTCGTCCAGGAACAGCACCTTCGGGCGGTGGAGCAGCGCACCGGCGATCTCCATCTTCATCCGCTCGCCGAGCGAGAGGTTGCGGACCGGCTTGGTGACGAGGTCGCCGACGTCGAGCAGCTCGATCAGCTCGTCGCGCAGCTCGACGAACTCCGCGCGAGGGATGCGGTAGATCGCCCGGTTGAGCTCGAACGAGTCCATCGCCGGGAGGTCCCACTGCAGCTGGTTGCGGTTGCCCATGACGAGGGTGATCTGTCGCAGCAGCTCGGCCGGGCGTCCTTTCGGCTCCATGCCGAGCACGCTGCACGTGCCATCGGTCGGGTGGAGCAGACCGGAGAGCATCTTCAGCGTGGTCGTCTTGCCGGCGCCGTTCGGCCCCAGGAACCCGACGACCTCGCCCGGTGCGATGTCGAACGACACGCCGGCAACGGCAGCGACGGCGCGGGTCTCGCGGTGGATGAGGCTGCGCAGCGAAGCCTTCAGACCGGCAGCTCGCACGGGCACGTCGAAGATCTTGCGGAGGTCGCGCACGTGGATCACAGGCTCGGGCACGGCGAGATCTTGGCCGATCCGCCGCTGCGATGTCGCCTGTGATAGTCGAGTGCCATGACTGTTGCTGACCGTCTCGTCGCCGACCTGCTCGATCCGGAGCTGTACCGGCGCAACCCGCACGACGTGTGGACGTGGATGCGTGCCAACGAGCCCGTGTACCGCGATCACCGCAACGGGTTGTGGGGCATCACGCGCCATGCCGACCTGAAGGAGGTCGAGCGGCGCAGCACCGTGTTCGTCAGCGGTCAGGGCTACCGCGCCATCTGGGCACCTGACGAGATCAACATGATCGCCCAGGACGACCCGCGCCACCGCCAGCAGCGGATGCTCGTGCAGAACGACCTCAACGGGGCTGCTGTGTCGCGGCGCAAGCCGGAGATCGACGAGCTCACCGCGGAGCTGCTCGACGCCGCCCTGGTCGGTGACGACTTCGAAGTCGTGGACGCGCTCAGCGGGCAGCTGCCGGCGCGGTTGACGGCTCGGCTGCTCGGCTACCCGGAGGCGATGTGGCCGCAGGTGAAGAGCTGGAGCGAGCGGCTGATGCGCATCGACATGCGCGAGCGCGACGGGCTCACCTTCACCGAGTTCTTCGACGCCAACATCGAGTTCGCCACCGAGCTCGGCCGCGTCGCGCAGGAGAAGGTCGGTTGCCCCGCGCACGACCTCATCGGCACGTGGGTGAACGCGCAGATCGACGGCCAGCCGCTGTCGCCGGCGGCGATCGTGCACGAGGTCGGGTTGTTCATCAGCGGTGGCGCGGAGACGACGCGCACGGCGATCAGTCACGGGCTGCGCGCGTTCGTCGATCACCCCGATCAGTGGGAGGCGATGGCCGCCGATCCGTCGCTCGTGCCCGGAGCGGTGGAAGAGGTGCTGCGTTGGGTGACGCCGTTGAACAACATGTTCCGCCGAGCCGCTGCCGATGACGAGATCGGTGGTCAGGCCATCCGCCGTGGTGATCGCATCGTGCTGCTGTACCCGTCGGCCAACCGCGACGAAGCCGTGTTCGATGATCCGTTCCGCTTCGACATCCGTCGCAACCCGAATCCGCAGATCGCCTTCGGCTTCGGTACCCACCTGTGCATCGGCACCCACGTCGCGCGCACCACGTTGGCGGCCGTGTTCGGCCAGCTCTCGCAGCGAGTCACGAATCTGCGTGCGGTCACCGAGCCGGATGTCGAGTCGAACATCTTCGCCCGCGCCGTCCGCCACTTCCGCCTCGGCTTCACCCCCCGCTGACCCAGAACTGGATGTCTGCGCGCGGCACGATGCCGCGCTCAGACATCCAACTTCGCGGACGCGACTACGGTCTCCGCATGGGGAACATTTCGACCGTGTCCGAGATCGTGCGCGTCCATGGGGCGGACCGCGGCGATCATCCTGCGCTGATCCTCGGTGACCGCACGTTGTCGTGGGCCGACTTGCTGGCGCGCAGCGGCCAGGTGGCCAACCTGCTCGCTGCGGCGGGCGTCGGCAACCAGGATCGCGTCGCCTTCCTCGACAAGAACGGCATCGAGCACTTCGAGGTCTTCTATGGTGCGGCCCTGCTGAACGCGGTGTGCGTCGACGTCAACTGGCGACTGGCGCCGCCGGAGGTGGAGTACATCGTCAACGACTCCGCGGCGAAGGTGCTCGTGGTCGGGCCGGACTTCGTGCCGGTGCTCGACGCGATCGTCGACCGGTTGACGGGGGTGACGAAGATCCTCGTCATCGCCGGGCCCGACGGCGCGACCTCGAAGTACGACGACTACGAGACCGCGGTCGCCGCGCAGCCGGCCACCGACCCCGGCGTGCCGAGCGCCAGCGACGACGTGGCGTTCCAGCTCTACTCGAGCGGGACCACGGGCCGCCCGAAGGGCGTGATGCTCACCAACGACAACTTCTTCGCGCTGCTGCCGATGGCGAAGGAGATGTGGGAGCTCACACCGGACTCCATCAACATGGTGGCGATGCCGCTGTTCCACATCGGTGGCGGCGGATGGGCAGTGGCCGGGCAGTACGAGGGCGCGACGAGCGTGATCGTGCGCGACCTCGTGCCGAGTGCGCTCATCGATCTGATCCAGGAGCGGCGGATCACGCACGGCTTCCTCGTCCCCGCTGTGTTCCAGTTCATGTTGATGACCCCTGGCGTCGGCGACGCCGACTTCACCTCGCTGCGCGTGCTGGTCTACGGCGCTTCGCCGATCAGCGAAGAGGTGCTCGCGAAGAGCGTCGAGACCTTCGGCTGCAAGTTCTGGCAGGCGTACGGGCTGACCGAGACGACCGGTGCGGTGGTGCACCTCGCGCCGGAGGATCACGACACGACGGGCGACAAGCGGCATCGCCTGCGCAGCTGCGGCCTGCCGGGGCCGGGCGTGGAGCTGCGGATCGTCGACACCGACTCGACCAACGATGTCGCGGTCGGTGAGGTGGGCGAGATCTGGATCCGCGGCCCGCAGGTGATGAAGGGCTACTGGAACATGCCCGAGGAGACGGCCAAGTCGATCACCGACGACGGTTGGTTCCGCAGCGGCGACGCCGGCTACCTCGACGCCGACGGCTTCCTGTACATCCACGATCGCGTCAAGGACATGATCGTCAGTGGGGGCGAGAACGTCTACCCGGCCGAGGTCGAGAACGTGTTGATGGCCCACCCGGGCATCGCCGACGTCGCCGTCATCGGCGTGCCGCACGAGAAGTGGGGCGAGACAGCGAAGGCGGTCGTCGTGAAGGCGGCCGGCAGCGAGGTGAGCGAGGAGGAGATCATCGCCTACTCGCGTGAGCACCTGGCTCGCTTCAAGTGCCCGACGAGCGTCGACTGGATCGATGCCCTGCCGCGCAACCCCAGCGGCAAGATCCTGAAGAAGGACCTGCGCGCCCCGTACTGGGAAGGCCGAGCCCGCCAGGTGAACTGAACGCGTCTGCAACTGTCGGGTCACCTACTCAGCGACGACCCTCCTCGGCTCACGGGAACTGCCACCGGCTCGGACTCGCAACGGACGCACGCCCTGGCTCGTCAGCGCTGCAAGCCATGCGCCGGCTGGGTGCTCCGCGAGGTATCGCTCGAGAGCGTCCCATTGACGAACGAGCATCGAGAGCGTGTCCCAGGTGCTGAGGTCACCGGCGCTCGTGAGAACGAACCCGCGTACTCCGGTAGCGATGACGAGTTCTGCTTCTGCCGGACGTGATCGAATCTTCTTGTCGCGTGTGATGACGACCAGACCGAGCCGGCCGATCGTTGGAAGCCACGTGGCGTCTGGCGTGCCGAGCGGAACGTCGGGCAGCCGCACGTGGCCGGGGTGCAACACGTCCTTGCGGGCGAGGGCGAGGCTTCGGCCGAGTGCGAGGTCGTTCTCGTCGACGAAGAACCGTGCCAGCGCCTCGTCACCCATCAAGCAGCCGTTGCCGCCAGTTGGGTCTCGTACGCGATGGCCGCGTTGACGTCGCCGACGGGCAGCTCGTACGTCTCCGCCAGAAATTCGGCGCTGTCGCCGCTCCTGTACAGCTCGGCGATGCGCTCCGTCGCCACACCGCGGATCGACGGTCGACCGAACGAGAAATCGGGGTCGATGACGACCGGCGACGTCTTGCCTGCTGGTCGAATTCGGGCGACGACGTTGTCGGCGAACTCGACCTTCTGGAGATACGCCTCGACCTCGCGAGCGAGGATGAGCTCCTGTCCAGAGCGGACGACGATGGCGAGCGACGGATCGAGATTCGTCTCTTCTTGGATCTGGAGGACGAGCTGCCGGTCGTACACCCACGGCCGAGAGTGAGCGAGGGGATACCGCACACCGAACTCCTCGCGAAGTCGTTCGATGACCGGACGGATGTGCTGAAGGCTGACGCGAGCGCGGCGGTACTCGCGGAGGTAGCCCAGCTCCACGAATTCGCCCCAGGTGACGAGATCGCTGCCGGTTGACGCCTCGCGAATGACGGGTGCGTAGGTCACGCCACTTCGTTCGTAACCGTCGAGCCAGCCGCGTACCTTGTCCTGGCGCAATCCGAGCAGCGACGAGGCCTGACCGACGCCGTACACAGCGCGTTCGAGAGTTAGCACGCCGCTCATGGCCACACGATAGGCCGAGCCTGTCATGGAGAAGGCGACTCGGTCGTTGCCTCATCGCCGCCACGGTCGTCGTCCAGAGTTTCGTCGGTCCGCGCGACGCCGGTTGCTCGATGTGCTGGATGTCCGAGTGGCCTCCGCGGCGCGGTGAGCCAACCCTCCCTGACGCCCTTGGCGATCGAACCATCCGGCACCTCTGCACAGTACGAGAGCAGGGCGGCTGTCTCGAACGAATTGCTCTCGAACCGCTGGGCTGCGACGTTCGTACAGGCAGACGACGCAGCGCTGTCAAACGAGCACGGAGCGGCACGTGCGACAGCTAGCGTCTCGGCAACTTGGGAGGGCGACCGCACATGGCGTACCAAATGGGCATCGATCTCGGCACGACGTTCTCGTCGGTCGCCGTCAGTCGCAACGGCAACGTGGAGGTGCTGGCGCTGGGCAACCGCTCCAGCTCCGTCCCGTCGGTGATCCTCGTGCGGACGGATGGCGAGGTGCTGATCGGCGATCCCGCCGAAGCGCGCGCGGTCTCCGAGCCGAGCCGTGTCGCCCGCGAGTTCAAGCGTCGCCTCGGCGACCCGACGCCGCTGTTCCTCGGTGGTGCTCCCTACAGCGCCGAGACGCTGCAGGCGATGCTGCTCAAGCACCTCTACGACCGCGCCGTGGCGCGCATGGGCTCCGAGCCCGACACCGTCGTGATCACCCACCCCGCTGCGTACAGCAGCTACAAGCTCGACCTGCTTCGCGACGCCGCCCGCCAGGCCGGACTGAAGGACGCCGTGTTCCTCAGCGAGCCGTCGGCCGCCGCCATCGACTACGCGGCCAACCGTCCGGTGGCCGACGGCGAGATCCTCGGCATCTACGACTTCGGCGGCGGCACGTTCGACGCCGCGCTGGTCAAGCGCAACGGTGAGTCCTTCGACCTCGTCGGTGAACCGCAGGGCCTCGAGCGCCTCGGCGGCATCGACTTCGACCTCGCCATCCTCGAGCACATCCGCGACTCCCTGCGCGAGCAGGCCACGGCACTCGAGAGCGACGACCCGGCCACGCTGTCGGCGGTGTCGCGCCTGCGCGGCGAGGTGCGCATCGCCAAGGAGCTCCTCAGCGACGACCAGGACGCGTCGATCACGGTGATGCTGCCGGTGCTCACCACCACCATCTCGCTCACCCGCGGTCAGTTCGAGGACATGGTGCGCCCGCGCCTCGCCGACACCGTCGGCGCGCTTCGTCGCGCGGCCGAGTCCGCGGGGCTCACGCTCGAGGACGTCTCACGTGTCGCGCTCGTTGGTGGTTCGTCGCGCATCCCACTCGTCCACGACATGCTCGCCCAGCAGCTCGGTCGCCCGGTGCACGTCGACACCGATCCGTCCGCAGCGGTCGCGCTCGGTGCGGCCCGTCACGCCGCCCGAGTTGCCGGCGGCGCTGCGGCTCCGCCGGTGGCCGGTGCCGCCGTGGCGGGCGCGGTGGCCGCCGGTGCCGCCGCTGGTGCGTTCGCTCCGCCCGGAGCGGCACCCGCCGCCGCCGGCGCGCCCACGCAGGCGATGCCCGCAACGGTGATGGCCCCGCCTCCGCCGTCTGCCCCGTCGGGCGGCTCCTTCGCGCCGACCCCGCCGCCGTCCGATGGCGGTCGCAAGAAGGGCTTGCTGATCGGTGCCGGCGTCGCACTCGTGGCGATCATCATCGGCGCCGTGGTGCTGCTGGGCGGCGACGACAAGAAGAAGGACACCGCCGACGCAACGGTCCCGACCGAACCGATCGTCGACGAGACGTTCCCGAACGTCACGGATCCCGCCGTCGTGCCGATCGACACCGTGCCCGTGATCACCGAGACCCCGACGACCTCACTGATCGCGGCGATCACACCGTTCGATCCGATCGTCGGCCGCACCTTCACGTGGGGCGATGTCGACTTCGAGGTCACGCGCGCGGAGGTTTCGCAGCGGTCGCTGGCGGAGTTCGTCGACAAGAACGATCAGGCCCCGCCGGACTTCGACAACACGAACGTCTTCATCGAGGTGAAGGCCACCTGGACCGAGCCGTCCGCCACCTGGTGCACCTTCCCGGACGCGCTGCTGATCCTGGCCGACGACACCCAGATCCCGCTGAGCTACAACGAGAACATCTGCTTCCCGGCGGCGGGCACCACGACCACCGGCGTGTGGGGTGCAACGACCATCGCTGCGGATTCGACGCTCGACGGCGCCAAGCTCGTGCTCGGCGATCCCTCGCAACGACAGCTCACCGTTCCGTTCGACGGCAGCACGCCGGCCGAGAACCCGTTCCCACTGGAGCTCGCGCTCCCGGTGCCGTCGTTGAACTCCCCATTGCCGCCGAACTACCCGTCCGGATCGACGTTCCAGTTCACGTTCAGCAACTTCCACGCTGCGATCGACCTCGACGTCGACCTCGACTACTCGTTGCCCAACGGCACCCGGCGCTCGGGCGCCGACACGGTGGTCGTCATCGTCGACGTCGTCGAGACCAACACCTCGGGTGGGTTCGGCTGCGGCGGCGACGCCGAGGTGCGCCTCAACGCCGACGGTGTCCGCGTGGCGCCGATCGTCGAGCCGCGCAACTTCCCCACCATGCAGGGCTGCGTCGACAACGGGTTGAGCTTCGGGAAGGGGCAGATCGTGCTCGAGGTGCCCGTCGCGGCGACGTCGGCCGTCATCGAGTTCGGGCCGATCGAGAGCGCGGTCACGATGCCGATCGACATGGACGCCATCCGCGCGGCCATCGCTGCGTACGACGGCCAGTCCTGAACTCGGGTGCGCTCGTCGCACCCTGATCGGTAGCGTGCCGCGGATGGGGTCGTTGTCTCGCCGCGGGTGGGTGCTGTTCGGTGCGATGGGTGTGATCTGGGGCATCCCGTACCTCCTGATCAAGGTCGCGGTGAAGCAGGTCGAGCCGGCCGTGGTCGTGTTCGGTCGCACGATCCTCGCCGCGGTGGTGCTCGTCCTCCTGGCGGCACGTGCCGGTGCGCTGCGCCCGGCGATGCGTCACTGGAGGTGGGTGCTGCTGTTCGCCATCGTCGAGATGGCCATCCCGTGGATCCTGCTGACGAACGCCGAGAAGAAGCTGCCGTCGGGCATCACCGGCCTGCTTGTCGCCTGCGTCCCACTCGTTGGCTCGGTGGTCGCGTACGTGCTCGGCGACCGGCACGCGCTGCACCGCACCCGAGTGTTCGCCATCCTGCTGGGGATGGCCGGCGTCGGGCTGCTCGTCGGTCGCGACCTCGGCGATGGCGGTGGCATCCCATGGCTCAGCGTGCTCGCCGTGATGGTCGTGTGCGTCTGCTACGCCTCGGCCCCGTTCCTGCTCGTCCGCCAACTGTCGGGTGTACCGCAGCTCGGCGTGATCGCCCTCTCGTTGTCGGCCGTGGCGATCATCTACGCACCGCTCGCGTGGATCGCCCGCCCCGAGCACACGCCTCGTGCGTCGGCGATCTGGGCGATCCTCGGCCTGGCTGTGGTCTGCACCGGCATCGCCTTCATCGTCTTCTTCGCCCTGGTCTCCGAGGTCGGCCCTGCGCGCGCCACGTTGATCACCTTCGTCAACCCTGCGGTCGCCGTGGCAGCCGGTGCGATCTTCCTCGACGAGAAGATCACGGCGACGACGTTGGTCGGCTTCGCGCTCGTGCTGACGGCGTGCGCCCTGGCGACGCGGCGCCCGCCGGATGCGACGCTCGGTGAGCCGGAACGAACGCTGGTGCTCGAAGAATCCTGAGCTGCGTCAGACGTCCGTGCCGGCGTCCGGTCGGAACCGCCACGCCGCACCGTTGGGCTCGAATCGCCCGACGGGATCGATGGGGAAGTGGGTCCCGGCGACGATCGTGCCGCGTGTGGCGTGCTCGTCGAAGAACGCCGAACGAGTGCGCCTGGCCAGCTCGACGTCCCAGTCGGCCACCTCGGCGATCGACGGGTTGGCCAGCTGCAGCTGGTGGTGCAGCAGGTCGCCGCTGATCACGAGCCCGTCGCCACCGGCGTCGACCGCCAACGAGACGTGGCCGGGTGTGTGGCCCGGCGTCGACACCAGACGGAAGCCACCACCGAGGTCGGCGTCGGCGACCACGACGTCGCCGAGGCCGGCATCGAGGATCGGCAGGATGGAATCGCCGTACGGGTCCTGGCCGGTGCGACGATCCTCACGCGCGGCGAACGCCAGCTCCTCGTCGACGTAGACGTGGCGGGCCGTCGGGAACGTCGGCACCCACTGGCCGTCGACGAGGTGCGTGTCCCAGCCGAGGTGGTCCTCGTGGAGGTGGGTGTGCACCACGAGATCGATCGCGTCGGTGCGGAACCCGGCGTCGTGGAAGCGGTCGAGCCATGGCAGCTGCAACTCGTTCCAGAACGGCAACGTGCGTCGCTTGTGGTTGCCGACGCACGGGTCGACCAACACGGTGCGTCCACCCATCTCGATGACGAACGCCTGGACGCGCATCGCCATCGAACCGTCGGGCGCCAGCGCGCCGTCGAGCTCGGCGAACCAGTCGTGCCCGGTGAGGTCGTCGTGGTTGGCCGCGGGGAAGAAGAACTGGGCCGGGATGCCGACGCTCTCGGCCTCGACCAGCGCGGTGAGCGTGGCCGAACCAATGGTCCAACGTTGGGTGGTGTCCGTCACCCGCGGGATCGTACCGAGCGAGTCGGCACCGCTCGAACGATCAGCTGGCGAGGAGGGTGGCGCGGCACGCCTTGCGGGCGCGGTACAGGTGTGCGGCCAGCGCACCGGGGGTGGTGTCGTGCTCGTCGGCCAGGCTGGCGAGGTCGCGGTGCTCCACGTCGGCCGCCCACATCAGGTCGCGCGTCCCTTCGGGCAGAGCAGCCAGCACGCTGATCACCTCGGACCGCACGAGCACATCGTCGTCGCTGTGCCGACCCGACAGCTCGACGTCGGCCAGCTGGGCGTACCTCGTGTCGCGGGCGCGAGCCCGGACGTGCTGGCGCAGGTGCGAGATCGCCGTGTTGCGAGCAACTTGCCAGGCGTAGCCGGACTGCGAGACCTGCGGTCCGCCGCCCGCCTGCATCGCCTTCCACATGCGCAGGAAGACCTCGTGGGTGATGTCGTCGACCTCGTCGACGTTGCCCAGCACCTGGCGCACCGCCGTGCGCACCAAGGGGTGGAGCTCGTTGTACATGCGGGCCGGATCGAACGTGGGATCCGTGGTCGAAATGGGGGTGGAGGGCACCGTCTGCTTCATGTGCTCGATGGTGCATCGAGAACGGAGCAGGCGGAAGCCGCGATCGCCGATGGCGTGACAGCGATCAGATATCACCGCTGATCACGGGCGTCGGCCCGTGATCAGGGACCCGGCTCAATTGTGCTGGACTGTGCCCATGGATCTCGCTGAAGTCGCCCCCGCGTTCGTCTCGATGGCCCACCGCATCGTGTGGTGCACCGTCGCCACCGTCGATGGTGCGGGGTTGCCACGCACCCGCGTCCTGCACCCGATCTGGGAGTGGGACGGCACCGATCTGACGGGATGGATCGCCACGTCGCCGCTGTCGTACAAGGCGAAGAACCTGGCCGTGCAGTCGGAGATCAGCCTGACCTACTGGGCACCGGACCACGACACGTGCACCGCCGAGTGCAACACCAGCTGGGACGACACCGCCGAGGGCCGTCAGGCCGGATGGGACCGCTTCGCCAACGGGCCGGCGCCAGTGGGCTACGACCCGAAGATCATCCCCGGCTGGACCGACGCTCAGGCGCCCGGCTTCGGCGTCCTGCGGTTGGCGCCGCACCGCCTTCGCGTGATGCCCGGTTCGCTCATGATGTCCGGCCAGGGCACCCTGTCGACGTGGTCGGCTGCTGGATAGCGTCCAGCGCATGTCACTCGAGCAGAAGGTCGCCGCGCTCGAGGCGGAGCTGACGAGGCTGGGCAGCGTCGTCGTCGCCTTCAGCGGCGGTGCCGACAGCGCCTTCCTCGCCGCCGTCGCACATCGCGTCCTGGGTGACCGGTCGCTCGCCGTCACGGCGATCTCGCCGTCGCTGGCCGGCGACGAGGAGGTCGAGTGCAAGGAGCTCGCCGCCGAGTGGGGCCTGCACTGGCAGGCGGTGCACACCGACGAGATGGCCCGCGCCGCGTATCGGGTCAACGACCTCGATCGTTGCTACCACTGCAAGGCCGAGCTGCTCGACGTCGTCGCGCCGATCGCTGCCGAGCGCGGCGCAACCGTGGTGCTCGGGGTGAACCTCGACGACCTCGGCGACCACCGCCCCGGTCAGCGAGCCGCCGGTGAACGCGGTGCGCTGTTCCCGCTCGTCACCGCCGAGTTCACGAAGGCCGAGCTGCGCGCCGCATCGCACGCCATGGGGTTGCGCACGTGGGACAAGCCCGCCGCCGCCTGCCTCGCCAGCCGCATCCCGTACGGCACCGAGGTGTCCGTCGGGCTGCTGTCGCGCATCGACCGGGCCGAGTCCGAGCTGCGCCGCCTCGGCCTGCGCCAGCTGCGCGTGCGCCACTACGACGACACCGCACGCATCGAGGTCGAGCCGTCGGACTTCGCGCTGGTCGTCGAACGACGGGAGGCGATCGTCGCCGCGCTCACCGGTTGCGGCTACCGCTACGTCACGCTCGACCTCGCCGGCTTCCGCTCCGGCAACCTCAATCCGTCCGGAGCCACCTCCCTCACCTAACGTCGGGCGCCATGAAGCTCTCGATGATGATCAACTACTCCGGCGGGTTCAAAGAAGCGGTGCAGCGCGTCGTGGAACTGGAGAAGGCGGGCCTCGATCAGGTGTGGATCGCGGAGGCGTACAGCTACGACGCGATCAGCCAGGTCGGCTACCTGGCTGCCAAGACCGAGCGGGTGGAGATCGGCACCGGCATCGTCAACGTCTACTCGCGCACAGCGGCGTTGATGGCGATGACCGCCGCCGGTTGCGACTACGTCAGCGACGGCCGGTTCATCCTCGGCCTCGGTGCCAGTGGCCCGCAGGTGATCGAGGGCTTCCACGGCGTGCCGTACGAGAAGCCGATGCAGCGCATCAAGGAGTACATCGAGGCCTGCCGCATGATCTGGAAGCGGGAGGAGAAGTTCGAGTACCACGGCCAGACGGTCGACGTGCCGCTGCCCGACGGTCAGGGCACCGGGCTGGGCAAGCCGTTGAAGCTGATCAACCACCCCGTGCGCAGCGACATCCCGATCTGGTGGGCCAGCCTCAAGGGCCTCAGCGTCACTGCCACGGCCGAGCTCGCCGACGGCTGGTTGCCGATCATGTTCATCCCCGACAAGTACCAGCAGGTGTGGGGCGACCAGCTGAAGGCCGGACTCGCCAAGCGCGATCCGTCGATGAAGCGGCTCGACATCTCGGCCGGCGGCATGCTGGCCATCGACGATTCGCTCGTCGGCGAGGCCAAGCACAAGCTGCTCGACTTCTCCCGCCCGAGCACGGCGCTGTACGTCGGCGGCATGGGTGCGCGCGGCAAGAACTTCTACAACGACATCTGTCGCGCCTACGGCTACGAGCAGGAGGCCGTGGACATCCAGGACCTCTACCTCGAGGGCAAGAAGGACGAGGCGGCCGCACGCGTGCCCGCAGAGTGGCTGGAACTGTCCAACCTCGTCGGGCCGAAGAGCTGGATCAAGGAGCGGATCGGCGCCTACAAGGAAGCCGGCGTCACCGTCCTGTCCGTCAACCCCGTCGGCCCCAACCCGGTGCAGGCCATCGAGACCCTGCGAGAGATCGTCGACAACGCCTGATGGCGTCGGTGCTCATCACCGGGTGCAGCAGCGGGTTCGGGCAACTGGCGGCGCTGACGTTCGCCGGCAACGGGCACCGGGTGTTCGCCTCGATGCGCAACCTCGACAAGGCCGGGCCGCTGCGCGACGCCGCTTCGGCGGCTGGGCTGTCGGTGGAGCTCGTCCAGCTCGACGTGCTCGACAACGCCAGCGTCGAGGCCGCCGTGGCGCACGTCGTCGAAGCTGCGGGCTCGCTCGACATCGTCGTCAACAACGCCGGCATCGAGCTGCTCGGTCCGATCCACCTGACGAGCGACGACGAGATCGCCCGGATCATGGACACCAACGTCAATGGCGTCCTGCGCGTCGTGCGCGCCGCGGTGCCGCACATGCTCGTCGCCGGCGGCGGGGCGATCGTCAACGTCGGCTCGCTCGCCGGGCGCGTCGCACCGCCCTACGGCGGCGTCTACGCAGCCAGCAAGCACGCCGTGGAGGCGCTGAGCGAAGGCCTCCACTTCGAGCTGTCGCAGCAGGGCATCCGGGTCCACGTGATCGAGCCCGGCCAGTTCGCGACTGCACTCGGCGTCAACGCCGCGTACACCGCAGCGATGGTCGACGGCAGCCCGGAGCACCAACGCTTCGGGCGGTACCGCGAGGCGCAACGGCGGCTGGTCAACGGCGAGCCCGCTGATCCGCAGCTCGTCGCCGACGCGATCTACCGCGCCGCCACCGAGGAGTCGCCGAAGCTGCGCCACCCCGTCGGCGCCGACGCCGAGATGGTGATCGCGGTGAAGGATCAGCTGTCCTTCGAGGACTTCGACGCGGCCATGCGCTCGACACTCGATTGGCACGAGTGACCCAATACGGTTCCGCTCCATGAGCGCGCACGTAGCAGCAGGATGGGAACCCGTCGCCGAGGCCTTCCAGGCCAACCTCGACAGCGGTGAGGACGTCGGTGCGTCCACGGCGGTGTACCACCACGGTGTGAAGGTGGTCGACCTCGCCGGCGGTCGGTTCGACGACGACGGCGATCGCCCGTACACGCACGACACGTTGCAGCTCGTCTTCAGCACGACCAAGGGGATCACCGCCATCGCGGTGGCGATGTGCGTGCAGCGCGGTCTGCTGTCCTACGACGACAAGGTCAGCGATCACTGGCCGGAGTTCGCCGCGCATGACAAGGGCGATGCCACGGTGCGCCAGCTGCTCAGCCACCAGTGTGGACTGATCTCCGTCGACGGACCGATCACGCTCGCCGAGGCGCTCGACTGGGGCACCATCACGAGCCGCCTCGCCGACACCACGCCCGATTGGCCGATCGCCAGCGGGCACGGCTACCACGCGCTCACCTACGGCTGGCTGGCGGGAGAGCTCATCCGTCGCGTCGACGGCCGCACGCCCGGCCAGTTCGTCAGCGAGGAGATCTCCAAGCCGCTCGGCGTCGACCTGTGGATCGGGTTGCCCGAGAGCGAGGAGGGCCGCGTCGCCCCGCTCGTCGGCCGGCCGATCAACACCGAACACGAGGACCCCGCCGTGCGAGCGCTGCTCGAGCAGTTCATGGGTCCGAACAGCCGGGCCGGGCGGGCGTTGATGCTCAACGGCGCGTTCGCCGAGGAGGGTGCGTTCAACCGCCGCGACGTGCACGCCGCGCAGATCCCGGCCGCCAATTGCATCACCAACGCCGCGTCGTTGGCCAAGGTCTATGCAGCGACGATGGGCCCGATCGACGGCGTGCAGCTGCTCGACGACGAGGTTCGTGACGCCGTCCGGACGTGCGTCACGCCCGACGGTGAGGTCGACCTGTGCTTGATGATGCCGACCACGTTCGGCATGGGCTTCATGACGAGTGGCGGGTTCACCCCGTTCTCCGGCGTCGGCTCCTACGGGCATCCGGGCGCGGGCGGCTCGGTCGCGTTCGCCCATCCCGAGCGCCAGCTGGCGTTCGCGTACGCGATGAACCAGATGGCACAGAACCTTGCTGGTGATCTTCGGGCGCAGCGTCTCGTCGACGCTGCGGTGAAGGTCGCCGATTCGCTGTGATCGGCGGTCAGCCGGCCAGGCCGGCCATGAAGGCGAAGAGCAGCCCGCCGCCGCGCAGGTCGCCGGTGGTGCCCTCGCCCATCTTGTTCATCACGTAGCTGAACGTGATGTGCGCGTCGACGTCGTTGACGACGATGGAACCGCCCCACCCACCCCAGAAGCACGTGCGCGGGTTGACGCTCAGGGGCATCTCGGCGCTGTTCAGCCCGTAGCCCATGCCGAAGCGGATCGGTGTCCCGAGCACGAGGTCGGTGCCGTAGGACTGCTGCTCGAACAGCGCGTCCACGCCGGCTGCCGACAGGAAGGTGTGCCCGTTGAGCGTGCCCTCGTTGGAGATGATCGACTGCGCCAGCGCCACTGAGCGTGCGTTGCCGTGACCGTTCGCCGCAGGGATCTCGGCGCGTCGCCATGGGATGGTGTGCGAGACGGTGGCATCCAGCGGCGGGTTCATCATCTTCTCCGCCAGCTCGGAGCTGGCACCGCTGAAGTCGAGCGGCGGGGGAGGGATGACGAGCGCGATCCGGTCGTCGCACTCGGGCGGCGTCCCGATGTGGAAGTCGAGCCCGAGTGGCTCGGCGACCTCGCGTCGGAAGAACTCGCCCATCGACACGCCACTGGCACGGCGGATGACCTCACCGACGAGGTAGCCCTCGGTGACGGCGTGGTAGCCCGACGCGGTGCCCGGCTCCCACCACGGTGCCTGAGCAGCGAGGCGCGCGCAGGCGAGATCCCAGTCGTAGAGGTCGTCGATCTGCATCGGCTCCTCCCACCCGGACAGTCCGGCCGTGTGGCTGAGCAGGTGGCGCACCTCGATGCCCTCCTTGCCGTTGGCGGCGAACTCCGGCCAGTACTTCGCCACCGGCGCGTGGAGGTCGATCTCGCCACGGTCGGCCAGGATCAGTGCCGACAGGGCCAGCATCGTCTTGGTCGTGCTCCACACGTTGATGATCGTGTCGCCCTGCCACGGCGTGGTCTTCGCCTCGTCCGTGTGCCCGCCCCAGATGTCGACGACCACCTCGCCCTCGATGGTTGCGCACACGCTGGCACCGACGTCGAGTCCGGCAGCGATGCTGCCGGCCAACGTGTCGCGCACCGATTCGAACCGCGGATCGACGAATCCGTCGATGGTCACATCAGACATCACAAGCCCCCTGGTCGTGTCGACCCGGAAACTACCGGGTGGCGTGGGCGGGCAACAGGCCGGAGAGCACCATCGTCACCTTGCGAGCGGTCGGCACGTCGAGGAACTCGTTCGGACCGTGGGCGTTGCTGCCCGGGCCGAGTGCGCCGGTGATCACGAACTGGGCGGCCGGGAACATCTCGCCGAGCATGCCCATGAACGGGATCGTGCCGCCCTCACCGAAGGCCCGCGACGGGCGTCCGAAGGCGTCCGTGGACGCCTCGTCGAGCGCGGTCTGCAGCCACGGCGCGAACGTCGGCGCGTTCCAGCCCGGGGCGGCGTGCCCGTTGAGGAACTGCACCGTCGCGCCGGACGGCGGGTCGGCGGTGAGCGCGTCGTCGATCGCTGCCAGCGCCTTGTCGCAGTCGCACGTCGGCGGGAGGCGGAAGCTGAGGTGCAGGGAGGTGAACGGGCGGGTGACGTTGCCGGCGATGGCCACCGGGGGGATGCCGTCCATGCCGGTGTAGCTGAGCGTCGGCAGCCACGTCCGGCCGATCAGCTGGTCGGCGGGGTCGTCGACCACTGGCTCGGTGCTGCCGGCCCACGGGTAGTTGCCGGCGATGCGGAACTCGGACGCCGTGTCCACCGCCTGCTGGCGTCGATCGGCGGGGATCTCGACGTGCAGCTGCGGCAGCAGGATCCGGCCGTCGATGCTGTCCTCGATCCGATCGAGGAGCTCGCGGATGATGCGGAACGACGACGGCACGACGCCGCTGCCCTCGCCGCTGTGGATGCCCTCCTCGAGCACGTCGACGCGCAACGTGCCGGCAGCGATGCCGCGCAGCGACGTGGTGACCCAGAGCCGTTCGTTGTCCATGCACCCGCTGTCGAGGCAGAGCACGAGGCTCGGCGTGCCGATGCGCTCCTTGAGGGCGACGAGGTATGCGGGGAGGTCGGGACTGCCGCTCTCCTCGCTGGCCTCGATGATGATCACGAGTCGGGTGTGCGGCTTGCCGGCGGCTTGCGTCGCCTCGATCGACAGCAGGCTCGCGAACGCGGCGTATCCGTCGTCGGCACCACCGCGGCCGTACAACCGGTTGCCCTCGAGCACCGGTGTCCAGGGGCCGAGGTCGTCGCGCCAACCGGTCATCTCCGGCTGCTTGTCGAGGTGGCCGTAGAGCAGGACGGTGTCGTCGACGGACGCGGTGTGCTGCTCGGGCAGGAACGCGGGCACCTCCATGAAGATGATCGGCGTCAGCCCGTCCAGCTCGACCACCTCGACGGTGAGCCCGACGATGTCGCGCGCCTCGCACCACGTCCGCACCAGTTCGACCGCGCGGGCCATGTGCCCGTGCTCGCGCCACTCCGGGTCGAACGCCTTCGACACGTTCGGGATGCGGATGTACTCGAACAACGTGGGGACGATGTCGTCATCCCACACTCGTGTGATGTGGTCGCTGATGGTCACTTTCGCACCGTAGCGGCGACCTGTGCGACGCGCTCGATGACCCGTTCAGCCTCGGCCACCATCGAACGCACGAGGTCGCCTGCGGGCACGAGGGAGTCGAAGCCGCCGACGCCCTGCCCCGCGGGCATGAACTCCTTGGTCACGTCGACCTCGGTGCCGCTCGGGAAGCCGAGGTGGTTGACGCCTTCCTGCGAGGAGAAGATCGCCTGCTGCGGGAACGGCTTGAGCTCCTCGGGGTGCTGCTCGAAGTGGTTCGTCCACTCGTTGCGCACGACCCGGCAGGTCTTGCCGGTGAAGGACTTGCTGATCACCGTGCCGTCTTCGGCCAGCGCCAGCAGCGCCTCCTTGTATCCGTTCACGGCTCGGGCCTCGGGCGTGGCGATGAAGCGCGTCCCGATCCACACGCCATCGGCGCCGAGCGCCAACGATGCGGCGAGACCGCGCCCGTCGTACAGGCCGCCTGCCGCGACCACCGGCACCTGCGCGCCGACCGCGTCGACAACCTGCGGCACGAGCGCCATCGTGGCCACGACGCCGGTGTGCCCGCCGCCCTCCGTGCCCTGGGCGACGACGAAGTCGACGCCGCTGGCGACGGCGCTGACCGCGTGACGGACCTTGCCGCACATGCTGCCGACGAGGATGTTCTTCGAGTGCAGGAGGTCGATGACCTCGCGCGGCACACCGAGTCCGGCAACGAAGATCCGCGCCCCGCCCTCGATCACGCTCTGGATGCCGCGCTCGACCTGGCCGGGCATCGCCGTCAGCAGGTCGACGCCGAACGGCTTCGACGTCAGCTCGCGCACCTTTGCCATCTCCTCCGGCAGTTCCTCGGCCGCCATCGTCGACGCGCCGAGCGTGCCGATGCCACCTGCCTCGCTGACTGCCGCGACGAGGGTGTGGTAGCTGACCCCACCCATGCCGGCGAGCATGACCGGGTGTTCGATGTCGAGCAGTTCCGTGAGGCGCGTGCGCATGGCGTGCACGGTAGCCACGGCGGGGTGCTGCTACCGGGCCGAGCGTCTCAGTTCCGGAACGCACCCGGCTGGCGCAGGAACCGGCGGTGCCAGCGGCGCGGGGTGACGACGACGGCACGCGGTTCGTCCTCGAACATCCACCGTGCGAAGTTGCGTCGCGTCCAGCCGCTGAGACCGACGAGCCGGATCGCGCCGCGCGCCGCCTTCGGGTGGCGCAGCGCGCGACTGAGCACCGCGGACATCCGGTGGTCTGCCAGCAGGTGGTGACGCACTGCTCGTTCGTAGTGGCGCCGAACGTCGCCGTCGCCGCCACCGGCGATGATCGCCTCCGCAGCGAGGCGCCCGGTGAGCATCGCCTGCCCGATGCCTTCGCCCGTCATCGTGTCGGTCGCCCGCGCCGCGTCGCCGACGAACAGCGTCCGACCGGTGGCGAGCACCGCGCGGTCGATGCCGGCGGGGATCGGCCATGCCGTGTGGCGTTCCTCGAATTGCACGTCCGGCCCGAGCGCTTCGACGATGTGCGCACGCGCGAACAGCTCGGGCCAGATCTGCTTGAGGTCCTTGCCCGTGCGTTCGCCGTCGCGCAGCACACCGAAGCCGACGTTCACCCGACCGTCGGGCAACGGGAAGCTCCAGGCGTAGCCGGGGAGCAGATCGGCCTCGAACCACACGTAGAGCCGATGCGCGGCGGGTCCGCTGACGTGGTTGGCGTACTGGCGGAACGCGTGCCACTCGCCGAGGTAGCCGGCTTCCGCGACGCCGAGCGCACGTCGTGTCGGCGACCACATGCCGTCGGCGGCGATCACGTGCTGTGCCACCACCGGGCCGAGCCCATCCACATCGACGCGCATCGCGCCGTCCTGCTCGACGATCGTGGTGAGCGAGCAGCCCTGGTGCACCCGCGCGCCCGCGTCGATCGCCAGTTGCACGAGCGCGTCGTCGAGCTCGCGGCGCGGTGTCGTCGCGGCGAAGATCCCGTCGTGGGGGAGTGGCAGCTCGACCTCGCGGCCGGATGGTGAGCGCAGCCACGCCGCGTCGACCGTCTGCCAGTTGGGCACCATCTCCGGCCGCAGCCCCAGCGGTTCCAGTTCGCGCAGCGCCAACGTCGTGAGTCCGTCGCCGCAGCACTTGTCGCGCGGGAACGTCGCCTTGTCGATCACGACCACGTCGCGTCCTGCTCGCGCCAACGTGATCGCCGCGGCCGCACCCGCCGGCCCGGAGCCAACGATCAAGGTGTCAGTGTTCACGGCTGGACGGGGCCGAGGCGGCGGGCGGGGCGCATGGCGCCGCTCCACGCGTCCAGCTGTGCGATCACTCGCGTGCGCAGGTCGGGGATCAGGGCGTACAGCTGATCGCCTGGGCAGGCGGTGTAGGACATGTCGCGATGGCCGGCGATGGTCGGCGTCGTCACGACGGTCCCGGCCTTCCACTTCTGGGATCCGCGCGACGTGAACGTGGTGGTCGCGCCGGCCGATACGTCGATGTCCCATCGGTCGGCCAGCCACGCCAGGACCTTCACCAGCGACGCCTGCGCGGCGGCCGTCGGGGCGACGGAGGTGAACTCGCCGATCAGGCAGACGAGCTGAGCGAAGCCCTGGCTGCCGCCCGTGGCGTCGGCGACGACGGGATGCCACATGGCACCTTGCCGCCCCTCCCACACGCCGCCGTCGCGGTCGACGAAGAACTCGTAGCAGACGTCCGGCCAGCCTTTTGCCGCACTGGTGTGCCAGGCGTAGGTGGCTCGGATCTGGCCTCGTGGATCCTGGTCCGTGCCGGCGGTGTGGTGGACCAGCAGGAACTGCGGCGTCTCCTGAATCAACGCCCGCTTCGGCGGCAGGTCGGCGCCCCACGCGTCGCGCGGGTAGATCGACAGCCCGGGCATCACCTCGACCGCCGGCACCGCCGGTGGCGACGGCGCGGCGGACGTCGACGAGCTGCCGGCCAGCACCAGCGCGGCGGTGGTGATCGCCGAGCCGATGAGCGCTTCGCGTCGTGTCAGCTGGCAGTCGCACACACCGGCCACCTTATGATGCGACCGCATCGAACGTCACAGAACGAGGGGAAGATCCAGATGAGCAAGCTGTGTGAGGGCCGTATCGCCATCGTCACCGGAGCAGGTCGGGGCATCGGCCGCGAGCATGCGCTGAGCCTGGCCGCCCACGGCGCCAAGGTGGTCGTGAACGACCTCGGCGGGAACGTCGACGGCAGCGGTGGCGACCTCAGCCCCGCGGAGCAGGTCGTGCAGGAGATCAAGGGCATGGGCGGCGAGGCGGTTGCCAACGGCGACAGCGTGTCGTCGTGGGAGGGCGCGCAGCGGTTGATCAACACCGCCATCGAGACCTTCGGCGATCTGCACGTGTTGGTCAACAACGCCGGCATCCTGCGCGATCGCGTCCTGGTCAACATGACCGAAGAGGAGTGGGACGCGGTCATCAACGTGCACCTCAAGGGCACGTTTGCTCCCGCCCGCTGGGCTGCCGCCTACTGGCGCGAGCAGAGCAAGGCCGGCAAGCCGGTCGATGGCCGGATCATCAACACCACGTCGGTCAGCGGCATCTACGGCAACCCGGGTCAGACCAACTACGGCGCGGCGAAGGCCGGCATCGCCGCGTTCAGCAACATCGCCGCCCTCGAGCTGAGCCGCTACGGCGTCACCGTCAACGCCGTCGGCCCGGTTGCCCTCACGCGCATGACCGAAGGCCTCGGCCCGGCACCGGAGACCGACGAGGAGCGCGAGATGCGCTCGCCGCGTTGGATCGCCCCGATCGTCACCTGGCTGGCGAGTGCCGAGTCCAAGCACGTCACCGGTCGCGTCTTCGAGGCCAGCGGTCAGACGCTGGCCGTCGCCGAAGGTTGGGTCCGCGGACCGCGCCACGCCCCGGTCGAGGATCCGACGCTCGTCGGCCCGATCGTCGAGGAGCTGCTCGCCAAGGCCCGTCCCAACTCGGGCATGAACGGCGACCCCGGCGGCTGGCCCCAGCCGCGTTCCTGAGGTTCGCTGCGCTCACCTACCGTGCTCGGCCCTCGTCCCTCGGGCGCTCGCCTCGGCTGACCCTCTGTCAGCTGAACCTCAGGAGGCCTTGGTCGATGACGAGGCGGTCGGCGACGGCGGTGGTGAACAACGCCGAGCCGTCGCCCTGATCCCACATCGAGATGGTCAGCGCCTCACCGGGCAGCACCGGTGAGGCGAACCGGCCTTCGATGTGCCGGAACTTCGAGGCGTCGCTGCCGCACAGCGTGTGCACCAACGCCCGGCCGGTGAACCCGTACGTGCACAGGCCGTGCAGGATCGGTCGGTCGAAGCCGCCCATCGCCGCGAACGAGGGATCGCTGTGGAGCGGGTTGCGGTCGCCGGAGAGCCGATAGGTCAGCGCCTGGTCCGGAGAGGTCTGGTAGGTCACCTGATGATCCGGCGCGCGATCCGGCGGCACGTTCTGCGGGCCGCTCGGCCCACGATCTCCGCCCCAACCACCTTCGCCGCGGATGAACGCCGAGGACAGGTTGGTGAACAGCGGCTGACCGTCGCTGTTGTCGGTGGCAACCGTCTCGGTGACGACCACGGCGGCCTTGCCCTTGTCGTGCATCGCCACGACGCGACCCTGCATGGTGACCGAGCCGGTCACCGGGATCGGCTTGTGCAACGTGATCGCTTGCTGACCGTGCACGAGCATCGCCGGATTGAACGTGCCGATGTTGCGCATCGCCGAGCCAGCGCCCCAGCCGACGACGACCGCGAACGTCGGGAAGACCTGCTGGTCGACGTCCTTCGTGTTCTCGGTGGTGAACGACAGCTCGCCGGTGCCGGCGCCGATGCCGACGGCGTAGAGCAGCGCGTCCTTGCTGTTCCAGCTGGCCTCGTAGGCCTCGCCCTGCGTTCCGACTGCGTCCGGGTTCAACGGCATCGCACTACCCCCATTGGTCGTGTGGTTCTGGGGGTGTTCTACTCCGTCAGGCGCGGGCGTTCCGCAGTCGAGCAGCGAGCTGTTGCACGACCTCGGTGAGGGCGACGTCGTTGCGTTCGCCGCTGCGGCGGTCCTTCACCTCGACGAGCCCGTCGGCCAGCCCACGACCGACCACCACGATCGTCGGCACGCCCACCAGTTCGGCGTCGTTGAACTTCACCCCAGGCGACACGCCGACGCGGTCGTCGAACAGCACGCGCAACCCGGCCGCTTCGAGCTCGGCGGCGAGCAGCTCGGCTGCCGGGAGCTGCGGATCGGTTGGCTTGCCGGTGGCCACGAGGTGCACGTCGGCAGGGGCGATCTCGTCGGGCCAGATGAGGCCCTTCTCGTCGCAGTTCAGCTCAGCGATGGCGGCGACCGCACGCGACACGCCGACCCCGTACGACCCCATGGTGACGACCTGGGTCTTGCCGTTCTGGTCGAGCACCGTCAGTCCGAGCGCCTCGGCGTACTTGCGGCCGAGCTGGAAGATGTGGCCGATCTCGATGCCACGAGCGATCTCCAGGACCTGACCACAGTTCGGACAGGCGTCGCCGGCGCGCACCTCGGCGGCCTCGATGGTCCCGTCGGCGACGAAGTCGCGGCCGGCGGTGACGTTGATCGCGTGGCGACCGGGGACGTCCGCGCCCGACACCCACTGCGAGCCGTCGACGATGCGTGGGTCGACCAGGAAGCGGATCCCCGCCGGCTTGTCGGCCCCGAGCGCGCCCGGCCCGATGTAGCCCTTGGCCAACTGCGGGTAGCGGGCGAAGTCGGCCTCGGCGAACGCGACCAGTTCGGCCGGAGCGAGCTGCGCCTCGAGCCGCTTCTCGTCGACCTCGCGATCACCCGGCACGCCGACGGCGAGGGGCTCGATCGTGCCGTCGGGGTGGCGCACGTTGACGATGATGTTCTTCATCGTGTCGGACGCCGTCCAGGGGCGATCGGTGCGCTGCAGCGACGGCGTCGCGTTCAGGTGGTCGACCAGCGTCTGGATGGTCGGGGTGTTCGGGGTGTCGACCACCTGCATCGCACCCAGACCGTCGAACGGGACCGAGTCCGGCACGCGCACGCGGACGGCTTCGGTGTTGGCCGCGTAGTCGCACGCCGAGCAGCGCACGTACGTGTCCTCGCCGACGGCCATCGGAGCGAGGAACTCCTCGCTCGCCGAGCCACCCATCGCGCCGGACACGGCCGAGACGATGACGTACGGCAGACCGAGCCGCTCGAACAGCCGTTGGTACGCGATGCGGTGGGCGTCGTAGCTGGCCTGCAGACCGGCGTCGTCGATGTCGAACGAGTACGAGTCCTTCATCACGAACTCGCGGCCGCGCAGCAGACCGGCGCGGGGCCGGGCCTCGTCGCGGTACTTCGTCTGGATCTGGTAGATCACCAGCGGGAGGTCCTTGTAGCTGGCGTACAGGTCCTTCACCAGGAGGGTGAACATCTCCTCGTGGGTCGGCGCGAGCAGCATGTCCACGCCGCGGCGGTCCTTGAGACGAAACAGGTTGTCGCCGTAGTCCGTCCACCGGCCGGTGGCCTCGTACGGCTCGCGGGGCAGCAGCGCGGGGAAGTGGACCTCTTGGAAGCCCGCCCGATCCATCTCCTCGCGCACGGCGCGTTCGACGTTGCGGTAGACGATCCAGCCGAGCGGCAGCCACGTGAACCCACCGGGTGCGGCACGGCGGATGTACCCGGCGCGCACCATCAGCCGGTGGCTGGCGACCTCGGCGTCGGAGGGGTCCTCACGCAGGGTACGCAGGAACAACGTCGACATCCGGAGCACGGCGGCGAAGGCTACCGGCTCACCGATATACTCGTCCGGTCCTTTGCAGTTCCGTGAACCGAAGGCGTGGGCTCGCCAGGGTCCACGCCTTCTTCAATGAAAGGGCTCCAGTTCGACGCAACGAGAGGCAGTGAGCGAGGTGACGATGATGACCACAGAACCGAACCAGACGGCAGCAGAAGCCCAGCAGACCCGGACGGACAACGCCACGCTCAAGCGGGTGCACGCCATGGTCATGCCGATCATCACCGACTTGCAGCTCGACCTGTACGACCTGGAGTTCCGCGGCGGCACGCTGCGCGTCACCATCGACACCCCGCCCGGCTCGCGCGGCGGCGTCGACCTGGAGCAGATCGCGCTCGCCACCCGCCTCATCTCTCGTGAGCTCGACCACACCGATCCGGTGCCCGGCCACTACACGCTCGAGGTCACCAGCCCCGGCCTGGAGCGCAGCCTGCGCACGCCCACCCACTTCCACCGCGAGCTGGGGAAGGTGGTCGCCATCCGCCTGCGCGACGTCGTCGCCGGCCAGCGGCGCATCCAAGGTGAGCTCGTCGCCGCCACCGAGCGCGACGTCACCCTGCGCATCGAGGGTGCCGACGGCCCTGTCGAGCGCACCGTCAACCACTCCCAGATCGACCGGGCGAAGACCGTGTTCGAGTGGGGTCCCACTCCCAAGCCGGGCAGCGCGCCCAAGGCCAAGAAGCCATCACGGCAGCCGACGAAGCGCGCCGAGCCCACGACCACGCAACCTGCACCTGCAGAGGAGGCCTGATGAGCAGTCTCGACATGTCCGAAGCCGTTCGCATGTTGGCGAACGAGAAGAACATCTCCGTCGACACGCTCCTGCACGTCCTCGTCGACGCCTTGGCGACGGCGTACAAGCGGCGCCCCGGCGCCGCCGACGAAGTGGTCGTCGAGGTCAACCCCGACACCCTCGAGTTCACCTTCACCGCGTACGACGTGGATGAGGACGGCCTGTGGGTCAACGAGCGTGACGACACCCCGCGCAAGGAGGAGATGGGTCGCATCGCCGCCCAGACCTTCCGCCAGGTGATGAGCCAGCGCATCCGCGAGGCCGAGCGCGACCGCAAGTTCGAGGAGTACGCCAACCGCGAGGGCGACATCGTCACCGGCATCATCCAGCAGACCGACCAGCGGTACACGCTGCTCGACCTCGGTCGCGTGGAGAGCTTGCTGCCGCAGGCCGAGCAGGTGCCGTTCGAGCGCCCGCAGCCCGGCGATCGCGTCAAGGCCTACATCGTCGAGGTGCGCAAGACCGCCAAGGGGCCGCAGATCGTCGTCAGCCGCACCCACCCCGGTCTGATCAAGCGCCTGTTCGAGCTCGAGGTGCCCGAGATCGCCGACGGCATCGTCGAGATCAAGGCCTGCGCCCGCGAGCCAGGGCACCGCACCAAGATCGCCGTGTGGAGCAACGACCACAACGTCGACCCCGTCGGCGCGTGCGTCGGTGCTCGCGGCGGACGCGTCCGCATGGTCGTCAACGAGTTGCGTGGCGAGAAGATCGACATCGTCCCGTTCAGCGAGGACCTGGCCGACTTCGTCGCCAAGGCGCTGTCGCCGGCCAAGGTCAAGGAGGTCATCATCTCCGAGGACCTCACCCAGGCCGACGTCATCGTCCCCGACCACCAGCTCAGCCTGGCCATCGGCAAGGAAGGGCAGAACGCCCGCCTGGCCGCTCGCCTCACCGGTGTGCGCATCGACATCCGTGGCGAGACCCAGCACATGGAAGGCCCCGAGGACGACCTCGAGGGCGACTACGAAGAAGGCGAATGGGTCTCCAACGCCGAGTCCGGCGAGATGGAGTGGCACGCCGCCGACGGCACCGTGCTCACCCAGAACGAGTGGAACGAGCAGGCAGCTGCCGCATCCGAGGCGCCGGCCCCGGAAGCAGCACCTGACGAAGCAGCAGCTGAGACAGCTGCAACGCAAGAGGCATCCGCCGAGGGTGCTGTGGTCGAAGAGGCGGGTGACGGCAACGACTGATCGATCGAACCCGCCGGTTCGCACCTGCATCGGGTGCCGGCGCAGTGCTCCATCCGCCGAGATGGTCCGCTGCACCAGCACGTCCAGTGGTGTGTCGGTGCAACGTGCTGCGCCAGGCCGTGGAGCCTGGGTGTGCAGTGCCAGCTGCTTCCAGACGGCGCTCGGCAAGCGAGCGTTCGCCAAAGCATGGAAGCGTCAGGTCGACGATGCCGAGCTGGCAGCGTTGCAGATCGCATTCGAAGCCGTTAACTCCAACATGAAAGACTTACCAGCCGCCGGGGGACGCCCCGGCCGGCCGGTGCCAACGAAAGGCTGATCGGGTTTTGCCGAAGAACATGCGCGTGCACGAGCTCGCTAAAGAGCTCGGAATGACGAATGGTGAGATGATGACCCTCGCCGAGGGGATGGGCGTGGGAGTGAAGAGTCACTCCTCCACGCTGATCGAGGCGCAGGCCGATCGTCTCCGTCGTCGCGCCGAGCGTGACGGGCTCACTCGCGCCGAGCAACCGGAGGAGCCGAAGCCCGTCAAGAAGGGCGGCGCGGCGAAGAAGGCCGGCGCCAAGTCGGCCGATCCGGCACCCGCCGAGTCCAAGCCCGCTGCGACGGAGGTTGCCGAGACGGCACCGACCCCAGCCACGACGAAGCCGGCCGAGCCGGTCGAGCCGAAGCCGGCAGATGTCACCCCGGCACCCGCTGCTCCTGCGCCTGCCCCTGTTGCGTCGGTCGCTGCACCGGCTCCGACCGTCGCTGCACCGGCACCGGCCGCACCTGCGCCGGCACCCGTCATCGAGGCCCCCGCTGCAGTCGCCCCCGCCCCGGCGCCGCGCGCCGAGGCACCGGCACCCGTGGCCGAGCCTGCTGCCCCGGCGCCCGCCGCACGCGTCGAGGCCCCCGCTGCTCCGGCAGCCGCACCGGCCGAGTCCGTCGCACCGGCACCGGCCGCTGCTCCCGACGCGCCCGCTCCTGAAGAGCCGCGCCGGATCACCAGCAGCCGCCCGTCGCCGGACGCACCGCGCGCTGCAGCTGCGCCGCCGCCTGCCGCCGCACCTCCTCGCCCCGCCGCTCAGCCGCCGGCCCGTCCGGCAGCCGCAACCGGCCCGCGCCCGTCGGCACCGCCGTCGCGTCCCGCTCCCGGCGCGCCGCCGGCAGGTCGCCCGGTGTCCTCCAGCGGCCGTCCGATCCCGCCGCCCCCGGCAGGTCGTCCCGTGTCGTCCAGCGGTCGTCCGATCCCGCCGCCCCCCGGCAGCGCCCGCCCGCAGGCTCGTCCCGGCGGTCCCGGCACCGGCCCGCGCACGGGCGGCTTCACGGCTCGTCCCGGTGGTCCTGGCGGTCCCGGTCGTCCGGCCGGTGGTCCCGGTGGCCCGCGCCCGGGTGGCTTCGGTGGCCCGCGTCCCGGCGGTCCCGGTGGCGCTCGTCCCGGTGGCTTCGGTGGCCCGCGTCCCGGTGGTGGCCCTGGCGGCGGCCCCGGTGGTGGTGGCGGCCCCGGTGGTGGCGGTCCGCGCCCCGGTGGTGGTGGCCCGCGGCCGAACGGTCAGCGCCGCGCCCCGCGCAAGAAGAGCCGTGCTCGTCGCCGTCGTGACTTCGAGGAGATGCAGCCTGGCTACAACTCGAACTACACGGCCAGCAACGCCCCGGTCCCCGAGGGGACGATCATCGTCGAGCGTGGCGTGTCCGCCCAGGAGTTCGCTCCGAAGCTGAACCGCAGCGCCGCCGACGTCATCCGCTTCCTGCTGCAGAACGGCGAGATGGTCACCGCCACGATGACCCTCACCGACGAGCAGATGGAGCTGTTCGCGCTGGAGATCGGTGCCGATCTCCTGCTCGTCGAGCCCGGTCAGCAAGAGGAGCTCGAGCTCCAGGCGCTGTTCGACGACAGCGACGACGAGGACGAGACCCTGCAGGTGCCGCGTGCACCCGTCATCACCGTGATGGGCCACGTCGACCACGGCAAGACCACCCTGCTCGACCGCATCCGCCACGCCAACGTGGTCGCCGGCGAGGCCGGTGGCATCACCCAGCACATCGGTGCCTACAAGGTGGACACGCCGAACGGCAGCGTCACCTTCATCGACACGCCGGGTCACGCCGCGTTCACCAAGATGCGCCAGCGCGGCGCGCAGGTCACCGACATCGTCGTGCTCGTCGTCGCCGCTGACGACGGCGTGATGCCGCAGACCATCGAGGCGATCAACCACGCCAAGGCGGCCGAAGTGCCGATCGTCGTGGCGATCAACAAGATCGACAAGGAGAACGCCGACGTGCAGCGAGTGCTGTCGGAGCTCTCCGAGCACGAGCTCGTCGCCGAATCGTGGGGTGGCGACACGATCATGGTGGAGATGTCGGCGCAGCAGAACCTGGGCGTTGACGACCTGCTGCAGCAGCTGGTCGTGGTGGCCGAGCTCGAGGAGCTCACCGCCAACCCGACCGGCCGTGCCAAGGGCATCGTCATCGAGGCCAACCTCGACACCGGTCGTGGCCCCGTCGCCACGATCCTCGTCGACAAGGGCTTGCTGAAGGTCGGCGACCCGATCGTCGCCGGTGGTTCGTGGGGCCGAGTCCGGGCGATGATCGACGACCAGGGTCGTCAGATCAAGGAAGCCGGACCGTCCACGCCCGTGCAGGTGCTCGGGTTGCAGAGCGTGCCCAACGCGGGCGACGAGTTCCGCTCCTCCGACACGGAGAAGACGGCCAAGACCGTTGCCGAAGCGCGTGAGCAGCGTCAGAAGCTGAAGGCCCAGCGCGGCGACGCCCGCGTGCAGAAGGGCGTCAAGCTCGAGGACGTGTTCAGCCAGATCCAGGCCGGCGAGATCGCCACCCTGAACCTGGTCCTGAAGGCCGACGTGCAGGGTTCGCTGGAAGCCGTCACCGAGTCGCTGCGGCGCCTCGAGCGCGACGACGTCAAGTTGGCGTTCGTGCACCGCGCCGTGGGCGGCATCTCGGAGAACGACATCAACATCGCCGCCATCTCCAACGCCACGCTCATCGGCTTCAACGTCCGCCCGGACCGCAAGGCACGTGAGATGGCCGACGCTGAAGGCGTGGAGATCCGCACGTACGAGATCATCTACAAGCTGCTCGAAGACATCGAGCGGGCGATGGTCGGCATGCTCGCCCCGGAGTTCGAGGAAGTGGTCACCGGCGAAGCCGAGGTCCGCGAGATCTTCCGTGTGCCCCGCATCGGTGCCATCGCCGGTTGCCTCGTGCGCTCGGGTCAGATCACCCGTGGATCGAAGGTCCGCTTCCTGCGCGACGGCACGATTATCTGGAAGGGCTCGATCACGTCGCTGCGGCGCTTCAAGGATGACGCTCGTGAGGTCCGCGAGGGCTTCGAGTGCGGCATCGGCCTGTCCGACTTCCAGGACCTCAAGCCTGGCGATCTCATCGAGACCTTCGAAGAGCGCGAGATCGCACGCGTCTGATGGCCGACCTCGAGTTCTTCTGGGATGCGGTGTGCCCGTTCGCGTGGGTCACCAGTCGCTGGGTCACCGAGGTCCAAGCCCTTCGCCACTACGAGGTCGAGTGGCGGTTCATCTCGTTGAAGATGATCAACGAGCAACGCACCGAGGAGTGGTACACACCGCAGTACCGGGCCGGCCACATGGCCGGCCTGTACGCGCACCGCGTCGCCGACGAGGTTCGCCTGCAGCACGGCAACGACGGCGTCGGCGCGCTCTACACGGCGCTCGGCACGGCGATCCACAACGGCCAGCAGCGCGGCGCGCTGGCCGGCGACCCCGTGCCCTTCCTCGAGACGGCGCTCGCCGCAGCGGGTCTGCCGGAGTCACTGGCGGTCGCGGCGCACGACGAGTCGCACGACGCCCACATCCAGGCCGACACCGAGCTGGCGTTCAGCCGCACGGGCCGCGACGTCGGCACGCCGATCCTCACGTTCCGTCCTGGCGCTGCCGACGAGGGCAGCTACTTCGGGCCCGTCATCTCCTCCATCCCGCGCGGCGAGGACGCGCTTCGGTTGTGGGACGCGGTCGAGGTGCTCGCCACCACCAGCGGCATGGCCGAACTGAAGCGCTCCAATCGCGCGCCCCTGAACTTCGACTGAGCACCATGAGCCGTCCCCGCCGTCCTGCAAGTTCGTCCACGCACCGCTACCCGCGCACCGCCCGGCTGAACGAGTCGTTGCGCGAAGTGATCGCCGACGAACTGGTGCGCATCGACGATGAGCGCCTGTCGTTGGTCACCGTCACGGCGATCGACGTCGACTCGGAGATGAACCGAGCCGTGGTGTTCTTCGACTCGCTGGTCGGCGAGGACGGCGACGCGCAGATCCTGGCGGCCTTCGGTGACCACCGCATCCGCCTGCAGGGCGCGATCGGCAAGCAGGTGCGGGCCAAGAAGACACCGATCCTGCAGTTCAAGCCGGACGAGGTCATCCGCGCCGCGGAGCGCATCGAGCGCATCCTCCACGCGGACGGCACGATGCCGGCACGTCCGGAGCCGGAGCCCGAGCCTGGTCTCGATGGCGACGACGACACGTACGAGCCGAACCCTGAGCTGGATGGCACGTCGTAGACCGCCCACGATCCACGGCCTCGCCGTGGTCGACAAGCCGGCGGGCGTCACCAGTCACGATGTGGTCGCCCAGCTCCGCCGGCAGCTCGGCGAGAAGCGAGTCGGCCACGCCGGCACGCTCGATCCGGATGCCACCGGTCTGCTGCTGATCGGCGTCGGCAACGTCACCCGGCTGTTGCGGTTCCTCACCGCGCTCGGCAAGACGTACACCGCGCAGGTGGTGCTGGGCGTCGAGACGTCGACGCTCGACGCGGGCGGCGAGATCACCGCTCGTCACGACATGGGAGGTGTCACCCTGGAGGCCGCCCGCACGGCGGTGGCCGAGCACCTCACCGGTCCGATCATGCAGGTGCCCCCGATGGTCAGCGCGCTCAAGGTGGACGGTCGCCGCCTGCACGAACTGGCGCGCGAAGGCATCGAGGTCGAGCGAGTGGCTCGCCCGGTGACGATCCACTCGTTCATGGTCGATGCCACCGACGACCCGCTGGTGCTCGACATCGAGGTGACGTGCTCGTCGGGGACGTACGTTCGCACGCTCGCCGCCGACCTCGGTGCACTGCTCGGTGGTGGCGCCCACCTGCGGAACCTGCGCCGCACGCGAGCGGGCAGCTTCGACGAGCACGAGGCCGTGGAGCCGGCGATGATCGGCGACCCGCAGCAGCTGCGCACGGCCGCCGACGCGATGCGTGACTACGGACGCGTCGAGGTCGACGCCGCAACTGCCGCGCTGGTTGCCAACGGTCGCGTCCTCGATCGGTTCACCGACGCCGTTGGTGACGGACCCTGGACCGTCGTCGGTCCCGACGGCGCGATGGTGGCGATGTACGAAGCGTTCGGCGATCGGGTCAAGCCGGCGGTGGTGCTGGTCGGCGGCGACGCCGGCTGATCGCGCGATGCCGGCGGTTCAGACGCCGGTGGCGACGATCCAGCAGAGCAGCACCAGACCTTCGACGGCAGCCAAGCTGGCCAGCCGCGGCTGGCGCCACCACGGGATGCGCACGATCGCGCCGGTGGCGTCCGCGCTGGCCCGTCCCGGTGCCGGTGCAGTGGTGGTGAGCCACCGATCGATCGAGGCGACCGCGGTGTCGGCATCGACGAACGACAGCAGCAGCGAACCGATCTGCTCGTCCGACCGTGGCGTGCTGTACGCGCCGTCGCGGTTCAGGCACTCCGCGTTGCGTGCCTCGGCCAGACGCATCGGCTGCAGCGCCAGTCGGACGTTGGCCTCGGTCGGTGCCGAGCCGACGTAGGTCTCGCCGCTTCCCGGTTCGTCGTCGAGCACCGTCACGCCGGCGACCTGCCGACGCAGGATGAGCGCTGGTTGGCGGAACACCGACGGATCGTCGATGCGCAGGAAGCCGTCCTCGATCCGCACCTGTGGGTTGCTGCGCTGGCTCAACCAGTACCCGGAGATGGCGAAGGGAGCGGCCCGGCATGCGATCAGCCCGAGCGCGACCCCGACGACCAGTCGGACGAGCGCCGGCCACGAACCAGCGGCGCCGGCGCCGGCCGCGAGGAGCACGCCGGCGATGAACGTGCCGGCCGAGACGAACGCGAAGCTGATCGCAACGAACAGGCCGAGCGATCGCTGACCGGGTCCGTTCGAGAGAGCGAGCCGACGACCATCCACACGCGGAGAGTACCGACCGGTGCGTTGTGCTGCGGGGATGCCCGGTCGGGCGTGCCTCGACCCACTTGGTACCGCGATCGGTCGCAGCGGTAGCGTCGGGGGCGTGCAGATCGTCACCGACCTCTCCGCGCCGCCGTGGCCCGGCCGGCGCGCCGTCGTCACCATCGGTGCGTACGACGGGGTGCATCTCGGCCACCAAGCGGTCATCGCCGCCGTGCGCCAGCACGCCGCCGAGCTGGGTGCCGTGTCGGTGGTGATGACGTTCGACCGCCACCCGGCATCGATCGTCCGTCCCGAGTCGGCACCGAAGCTGCTCACCGACCTGGAACAGAAGCTGGAGCTGTTGGCCAGCACGGGCGCTGACGCCACGGTGGTCATCCACTTCGATGAAGCGCAGGCAGCAGAGGATCCGGCGAGCTTCGTGCAACGCGTGCTCGTCGACTGCCTGTCGACGGCGTCGGTCGTCGTCGGCGAGGACTTCCACTTCGGGCGTAGCCGTCAGGGCAACGTGCCGTTGCTGGCCGAGCTCGGCGCTCGCTTCGACTTCGAGGTGCAACCGATCGATCTGGTGCCGCGGGCAGATGGCGTCGACGAGCCGGTCAGCTCGACAGCGATCCGACGGGCGATGGCCGGCGGCAACGTCGAGCTCGCGGCGGCCATGCTCGGGCGTCCGTTCGAGGCTCGCGGTCCGGTGGTGCACGGCGATCAACGTGGGCGGCTGCTCGGGTTCCCGACCGCCAACGTCGAGGTGCCGAACGCGATGTGCCTGCCCGCCGATGGCGTGTACGCCGGCTGGTACCTGCGTCCCGACGGCGATCGTCACCCGTGTGCCATCAACCTCGGTCGTCGGCCAACGTTCTACGAGCACGCCGATCACTCGCTGCTGGAGGCGCACCTGCTCGACTTCGACGGCGACCTCTATGCGGAGGAGGCGCAGGTGCAGTTCACGAACTTCCTGCGCAGCGAGCGCAAGTTCGAAGGCATCGATTCGTTGATCGCCCAGCTCAAGCAGGACATCGAGCACGCTCGCAGCGCACTCGGCTAGATGCGCGGCCAGATCACCGCGCCGGTCGAGTCGTAGAGGTTCTTGACGAGGTCGAGGTTCACGTACAGGTGGTAGTCCGGCACGATCCCGTCGAACACGCCGATCTCGCCGTAGCTGTTGATCTCCCGCTCGAGCAGGTCGGGCTGAGGCACGCCCACGGGCTTGTCGGCGGATGCTCCCGAGGCGACGATCGTCGACTCCAGCCGCCAACGGGCGATCTCGCCCTCCGGTGACAGGAACATCGAGTTGCCGTTCTCGTTGATGCGATCGATGGCGATCTGCGATGCCCCCGCAGGATCGTCGATCGCGTCGGCGAGGCCGCGCATCGTGGCTCGCATGAAGTCCTCGACGGCAGTCGGGTTGGTCTCGAGGAACGTCTGGTTGGTGAAGATCACCCCGAAGCTGCCGGGGATGTCGTAGTCCGACGGGTCGAACTCGTCGAACGGGATGTTCGCCGACTTCAACTGCAGCGGCTCGTTGCTGCGGTAGCCGGGGAAGCCGACGATGTCCGGCTGCTCGATGTGCACCTTCGGGTCCAACCCCTCGAGCGGCACCGTGTCGTAGTCGGTGCCCTCCGTGAGGCCGGCCTGCAGCAGCATCGCTTTGATGCTGGCCGGGAGGGCGCCCTTCACGCCGATCGTGGTGTCGCGGAGGTCGGCGAGGTCGGTGACGGCACCGGGTTTGGTGATCAACGCGTCGATGCCCGTGCGTCCCTCGATCGACAGGGCGACGAATCCGGCGTCGTTCCGCCCGGCGAAGTCGACGAGCTCGCCGAACGAGCCACCCGATGCGAACTGCGCCTCGTTGGCGGCGATGAGCGGGTAGTTGGCCGTGATGTCCGCGCCGGGACGGACCTCGACGTCGAGGCACATGTCGGCGTAGTAGCCGCGCGCCTGCGCGACGAGCACGTCGATGATCGACGCCGACGCGGCGTAGTCGAAGCTCGACAGGTAGACGATCGGACCGGCGTCACGGTTTGCCTGGCAGCGATCAGCCGGGAACGGTTGATCGGCCCTGACCTCGAGGTCGGGCAGCAGGACAGAGCCCGATCCACCGGTGCTCTGGGTGATCGGCACGCCGGACAGCGACGGCTCGCTGTTGTTGCCCGGGTTGCAGGCACCGAGCGCGACGACGAGGCACGCGCTGACGGCGAGAGCGGCGCGGCGGCGGATCACGTCGGACATCCTCTCCTGTCGGGGCGCTCAGCCGGGCGCGAGCGCGTCGAAGAGGGCGAGCACGTTGGCGGCGCCGATGCCGACGCGGTGACCGGTTCGCGAGATGAAGCCGAACTGCACACCCGTCGACGGATCGTCGGCAGCGAAGAACTGCTCGTGCCCGTCGGCGTCGACGACCACCTCGGTCAACAGCGGCGCGTCGGTTTCGGCGAGACAGGCGCGAGCGAAGCCGGCGTTGAGCACCTCGATGGCGATGTGCTGCACGCCCTGTGGGTGCGCAGCGAGGTAGCGGGCGGCGGCAGCCGATGCCGCCGGGCCCACGAGCACGACGGTGACCCCGCCGGCGTTCAGCGCGATCAGACCCGCAGTGGGTTCGCCCGCCAGGGGCACCTCGTGGAACCCGAAGCGATCGACGAGGGAGCGGCGCGCCGCATCGATGTCGTGCACCGCGACCACGACGTGATCGACGCGTGATGCAACGGTGTCCAGTCCACTGCGATCCTCTCCGGGAGCGGCGGGCTTCTCCGGCGCGGGGTCGGGGCGCGAGCCGGCGACCTCGATGCGATGGGTTTCGGTGAGCAGCACGCGGAACAGCTGCTCGGCGAAGTCGGCGTCCACCCCGGCAGCGATGGCGCGCTGGCGGCGGGTGGTGACGACGTCGCGAACGCGGCCCGGTTGGATCACCGGCGTGTCGGTGCCCTCCTTGACCGCAGCGACCTCGCGGCACACGGCCAAGCGTTCGGCGACGATTGCCAGGAGCGCGTCGTCCAACTGGTCGATGCGCGCTCGCAATGCCCCCAGGTCAGCCACCCCCGCACGGTACCCGCCGCGACCCACCGCCGACCAACGACCTGCGTCAGGGCTGGCGGGCGGCGAGGAGGCGGTCGAGGTGCTTGGCGATCACATCGACCTCGACGTTGACCTTCGCGCCGGGGCCCTTCACCCGCAGCGTGGTGCCGTCGCCGGTGCGCGGGATGATCGACACGGAGAACGTGTCGGCGGTGAGGCGGAACGCGGTGAGGCTGATGCCGTCGACGGCGACCGA
The DNA here is from genome assembly GCA_965229005.1 of Ilumatobacteraceae bacterium. Classification (GTDB taxonomy): domain Bacteria; phylum Actinomycetota; class Acidimicrobiia; order Acidimicrobiales; family Ilumatobacteraceae; genus CBDDIP01. Next base: position 3,767,762 of record CBDDIP010000002.1, on the reverse strand, counting down.
GCCGCGTTCGATCAGGAACCGCATGTGCTCGGTCGGCACGCGCACGACGAGGTCGGGAGCCGGGGCGACGATCTCCCCGATGCAATCGATGTGGCCGAGCACGATGTGGCCGTTGATGCGCGTCGTCAACGTGATCGAGCGCTCCAGGTTCACCCGGTCGCCGACGACGAGCTGATCGAGCGTCGTGCTGGCCAGGGTCTCGTGTGACAGGTCGGTGGCCCACCAGTCCTCTCCCCGGGCGACCATCGTCAGCCCGCAGCCGTCGACGGCGATCGACGAGCCGACTTCGGAGTCGTCGAGCACTGCCCCGGCGCGGATGGTCAGGCGCACGCCCTGCCCCCACTCCGTGCTGACGGGGGAGCGACCGACGACGGTGCCCAGTTCTTCGACGATCCCGGTGTACATCGAGGAGGATCCTAGGTAGCCTCTCGGGGTCCGTCGGGGCCCTCCACCAATTTGGTTCGAGGCACACTCCGTCGCGATGCTCGCAGGCCGTTCGGCCCGAGCGACCTCACGAGCGCAACGCTCAGAAGCAGGCAGGATCATGGCAAAGCAAGAGACCATCGACGCGCACAAGGTGCACGACACCGACACCGGTTCGCCCGAAGTGCAGATCGCGCTGCTCACGTCGCGCATCAACCAGCTCACCGAGCACCTCAAGTCGCACAAGAAGGACCACCACAGCCGTCGTGGTCTGCTGATGCTCGTCGGCCGTCGCCGTCGCATGCTCGACTACGTGCGCAACATCGACGTGTCCCGCTACCGCGAGATCGTCCAGCGCAACGGTCTGCGTCGCTGAACCCGGGTCGCTGATTCACACTCGGGCGTAGCCCGTGGTGCGCTGCTCGGCGCGTCGGCCGAGCTGCTCGGCCAGCTGGCTGAAGCCCTGCGGCGTCATTGCCTGACCGTGCGCAGCACCTGCTGCTCGCGAGATGTTCTCGTTCATCAACGTGCCGCCGAGGTCGTTGCACCCGGCGCGCAGCAGCTGCTTCGCGCCGTGGAGGCCGATCTTCACCCAGCTCGCCTGGATGTTGTCGATGTCGCCGCGGTAGGCGATGCGAGCGATCGCATGCACGAGCAACGTCTCGCGGAACGTCGGCCCGCGACGGGCACGGTGCTGCAGGTAGATCGGCGACGCCATGTGCACGAACGGCAACCCGACGAACTCGGTGAAGCCACCCGTCTCGCGCTGCAGCGCGCGAGTGCGCACGATGTGCAACGCCCAGCTCTCGGGGTGCTCGATCGATCCGAACATCAACGTGATGTTCGAGCGCAGCCCGACGCGATGTGCGACGCGATGGCACTCCAGCCACTGCTCGCTGTCGATCTTGTCCGGGCAGAGGATGGCCCGCACCTCGTCGTCGAGCACCTCCGCAGCGGTGCCGGGCAGCGATGCCAGGCCGGCGTCCTTGAGGCGCAGCAGGTAGGTCTCGAGGTTCTCCTCCAGGCGCCGGGCGCCCTCGATCACCTCGAGCGCGGTGAAGCCGTGCACGTGCATGTCGGGCACCGCGTCCTTCACCGCTCGCGTCACGTCGATGTAGTAGTCGCCGTCGAAGTCGGGGTGGATGCCGCCCTGCAAGGTCACCTCGGTCGCTCCGAGGTCCCAACCCTCACGTGCGCGTGCGGCGATGTCGTCGAGCGTCAGCAGGTACGGCGTGCCACGCAGGTTGAGGCTCAGCGGACCTTTCGAGAAGCCGCAGAACCGGCACTTGAAGGTGCACACGTTGGTGTAGTTGATGTTGCGGTTGTGGACCCACGTGATCGAGTCGCCGACTGCGTCGTGGCGCAGCTCGTCGGCGAGCTCGGCGATCGCCACCACCTCCGGTCCGCGAGCGCGGAAGAGCGCGACGATCTCGTCGAAGCCCACTTCTTCGCCCATGCGAACGCCGTGGAGGATCTCGTCGATCGCCGAGCCGGGGCGCGTCGCGGCGCGGCCCGGCACGAGCGTCGGTGGGTCGACCGTCGCCCCGCTGTACCACTGCGTGCTGCGGTGGCCGACGAGCACGACCTCGGCACCGTCGTGTACGACGTCGGCGGCGGTGACCTTCTCCGGCCAGAACGCCCCCGGGTCGTCCCGGCCGAGTCCTTCGGCGTCGCTGCGGTCCATCACGGCGAAGTGCAACGTCGGGTCCAGCCACTCGTCGGGACGTCGCACGAACGACGGGTAGACGGTGAGCCGCGGGGCGAGCGCGAAGCCGCGCTCCTCGGTCACGGCGCGCAACCGATCGAGCTCGGGCCACGGGCGCTCCGGGTTGACGTGATCGGCGGTGACGGGGGAGACCCCGCCCCAGTCGTCGATGCCGGCGTCGAGCAGCACGCCGAAGTCGTCGCTGAGGTTCGGCGGCGCCTGCAGGTGGACGTCGGCCGGAAGGATCAGCCGGGCTGCAGCGATGGTCCACAGGAACTCCTCGGGCGGGCAGGCCGCCGCGTGCTGCATCCCGGTGCGCAACTTGGGCAGGAAGTTCTGGACGATGACCTCCTGCACGTGGCCGTGTCGGGCGTGCGATTCGGCGATCGCCTCGAGCGCGGCGATGCGGTCGGCGCGGTCCTCGCCGATGCCGACCAGCACCCCGGTGGTGAACGGGATGCGCAGCTCGCCGGCCGACTCCAGCGTCGCGAGGCGTCGCGCCGGCACCTTGTCCGGGGCGTTGCGATGTGCGGCGAGGTCGTCGCGCAGGGTCTCGATCATCATCCCCTGGCTCGGCGAGAACGGTCGCAGCATGGCCAGCTCGTCGCTGTGCAGGGCGCCGGCGTTGGCATGGGGCAGCAGCCCGGTCTCGCGCAGGACGAGCTGGGCCATTGCGGCGACGTAGTGCACGGTGGAGTCGTAGCCGTGCGCTCGCAGAAACTCGCGGGCCACCTCGTAGCGGTCCTCGGGGCGCTCGCCGAGGGTGAACAGCGCCTCGTGGCACCCGTTCGTCGCACCTCGACGGGCGATCGCCAGCACGTCGTCGGGCAGCAGGTACGGCTGCTCCAACCGGGCCGGTGGCTGGGCGAACGTGCAGTAGCCGCACTGGTCGCGGCACAGCATCGTCAGTGGGATGAACACCTTGGGGGAGTACGTGATGCGAGTGCCGTGCGCGGCGTCGCGCACGGCGCGGGCGTCGGCCAGCATCGAATCGAGGGAACGGGAAAGCAGATCGTGGGCTGCGCGCGTCATGGCAGGACCTCTCTCGGGAGAGTGAGTCGAATGGGTTGTGCCAGAGCACAGCGGGCCCGTGGGTTGATGCCAGGAAGTGCACCCACGGAGCCCGAGCAGCCGTGCTGCCGGCGACCCTAGCGGCGGCTGGGGGCGTCGAGATCATCTCGGCGCTCGCGCATCGGCGCCGGTCCGCGGTCCCGACGTTCGTCGGCCGCATTTTCGTGTCGCTGCTCGCCTGGCGGGTCTTCGTCAACGTCCTCGTCTGTCCGTCACATCGATCGCTGCGGGTCCAGCGCCGCCGGCGCGATGCGTGCCATTGAGTCCTGCTGGAACGTGGCGACGAGGTTGCAGGTCTCGGTGAACACCCGCCCGCAGCCGTGCACCCGGCCTCCGGCCTCCTTGGGCACCTCCGCTTCGATCAGCAGCCACCGATCGATCTCGAAGCGATCGAGGAAGTGCATCGTATGGGTGATCACGCCGGTGGAGATGGTCAGGTGCGCTTGGGCGATGTCGACGACTTCGCGGTGCGGCCGCAACCCGAGGCCGATCAGGTTGCCGCAGGTCGCCCACCCGCGCGGCCCGTAGCGCCTCAACGCGTGATCAATGGTCCCGTTGGTCGATGCCCAATCGCGCCTCGAGCTCGCGGACCCGCTCGGGGTGGTGCACGCGGCCGTACTCGGGCTGCAGGCGAACGACGATCTCGAGCAGCTCGTCGTGCTGCGCGGTGCGCTTCCAGGGCAGCGCCACGTAGAGGGGGAGATCGAACCGGCGCAGCTCGTCGAGGCGCGTGTACACCTCCTTCTGGTAGCGGTAGCGCTGCTCCCACGGCCAGTTCGACGGAGCGAAGCCGGTGCCGGGGTCGAGGATGCATCGCGAGCGCATGCCGTAGCGGTCGGCGTCGACGAGGCGTGCCTCGAAGAACTCGATGATCGAGCCAACGGGGTCGCGCTCGACCATCACCATCTCGCGCGGGTTCGGTCCGGACAGGAACGGCAGCACGACGTCGACGCCGTGCTCGGCAACCACCGCCCACATCGCCGCGTGCTGCATGCCGTCGGCCGCGTTCAGCACCGTCGCACCGGCCGCGAGCGCGCGGTGGGCCACCTCCGGACGCCACGTGTCGACGCTGAGCGGGACACCGAGCCCGGCAAGCGCCGGCACGATCGCCTCGAGCCGCTGCCACTCCAGCTCCCACGGCACGACCGTTGCAACGTCGGTGGATCCCTGTCCGCCGAGGTCCAGAGCATCCGCCCCGGCAGCGAGCATCCGGTGGGCTCGCCCGGTGGCCTCTTCCGGCGTCGTGACGATCGAGTCGGTGTGCAGCGAGTCGGGGCTGGCGTTGATCACGCCGTACAGCAGCATGGTCACCGACGCTACCGACATGGTCGGAGACGAACCAGATGAGCGCGCAGGTGCGCACGCTCTCCGGCTCGTGGACCGCCGAGTCGTTGCTGGACGCGAAAGCGGACCGGACGGTCTCGCTGTGCTTCCCGTGTCGCGACGAGGCGGGAACGATCGGCGAGCTCGTCACCGCGGCACGCCACGCGCTCGTCGACCGCGTGCCGTTGCTGGATGAGCTGCTGGTGCTCGACGACCGTTCGACCGACGACACCGCGGCGGTGGCATGGGCGGCCGGTGCTCGGGTGGTCCACATCGATGACGTGCACGCGGCCCATGGCACCGGCCATGGCAAGGGAAACGTGTTGTGGGCATCGTTGGTGGCTTGCTCCGGCGACATCGTCGTGTGGTGCGACGGCGACGTCACGTCATTCCGGCCGGAGTGGGTGGTTCGTCTGATCGGGCCGCTGCTCGACGACCCGTTGCTGCAGCTGGTCAAGGCGTCGTACGACCGACCGGAGCAGTTCGGTGGTGGCGGTCGCACGACCGAGCTGGTGGCCCGGCCGCTGCTGTCGCTGTACATGCCCGAGCTGGCGGGGTTGGCGCAACCGCTGTCGGGCGAGCTCGCCGGCCGGCGTCGTGCCTTGGCGGCGATCCCGTTCGTCGAGGGCTGGGGCGTCGAGATCGCGATGCTCATCGACCTCACCCGAGCCCATGGCGCATCGGCGATCGGGCAGGTCGACCTCGGCGTGCGACACCACCGCCATCGCAGCCTGCACTCGCTGGCGGTGCAGGCGGCCGAGGTGATGGCCACGGCGATGTCGCGGCTCGACCCGCGCCTCGATGCGCTCGCCCCGGCGCTCACCCGCGCTGACGGATCGACCGTCCCGTTGAACCTCGCCGAACGTCCACCTGTCGAATTGCTGCACGAGGTCTGCGATGCATCGCGTTGATCTGGCCGTGCTCATGTTGCGTGTGGCGATCGATCTGTTCCTCTCGTACCACGGCTACAACAAGTTCTTCGGGCCTGGCGGGTTGACGGGCACCACTGGCTGGTTCCGTTCGATCGGGCTCAAGTGGCCGCTGTGGCAGGCACGCATCGCTGCCACCACCGAGGTCGGCGCTGGCGTGCTGATGGCCTGTTCACGCCGCTCGCTGCCGCAGGGATGATCGGCGTGATGGTCGCGCCGATCGTGGTTGCGCACTGCGCCATCATCCAGCTCACCATCCGCTACTGACCATGGCCGCCGCCGAGGTAGTGCGCTTCGAGCGCGGACCGGTCGGCGCGCACCGCTGCCGCCTGGCCGGTCGACACGATGCGTCCCTGGCGCAGGATGTACGCCCGGTCGGACACGGCCAGTGCCATGTCGGCCATCTGCTCCACGAGCAGCACCGCGGTGCCGTGCTGCTTGGCCAACTGCCGGACGAGCACCAGCAAGCGTTGCGAGATCAGCGGCGCCAGGCCGTGGCTCATCTCGTCGATCATCAGCACCCGGGGGCGGGCCAGCACCGCCTTGGCCAGTGCCACCATCTGCTGCTCCCCACCGGAGAGCAACCCGGCTCGACGCTTCATCAACGGCTCGAGCGCCGGGAACAGCGCGAACACCTCCGCCAGGTCGGCTCGCCACGGGTGCACGAGTCGCAAGTTCTCACCCACGGTCAGTTGCAAGAACAGCCCTCGGTCGTCCGGCACGAGTCCGATCCCGGAGCGGACGTTGCGGCTCGGGCGCCGGCTCAACACCTCCCGCCCGTCGACGCGGACGTGCCCGGCCTGCAGCTCCAGCTGCCCCATCGCTGCGAGCAGCATCGTGGTCTTGCCGGCTCCGTTCGGACCGAGCAGGCTGACGACTTCGCCGGGCGCAACGGCCAGATCGGCGTCGTGGACGACAGCGAGCCGCCCGTAGCCCACGGACACACCCTCGATCTCCAGGCCGGTGGTCACGGATCGCCGACCGCCTCGGGCGTCGCCCGATCGCCGAGGTAGGCCTCGGTGACGCGGCGATCGTTGCGCACGGCCTCCGGTGTGCCGGCGGCGATGACCACGCCGAAGTCCAGCACCACCACCCAGTCGCACGTGTTCAGCACGAGGTCGACGTCGTGCTCGATCAACAGCACCGCGAGCCCGCCGGCTGCGAGCTCGCGCAGCAGCGAACCGAGCTGACGACGCTCCGTCGGATCGAGCCCCGACGCGGGCTCGTCGAGGAGGATCACCGACGGCGACCCAGCCAACGCGCGGGCGACACCGAGGCGCTTGCGCTGGCCCGCCGACAACGCGGCCGGGAGCGAGTCGGCGACCTCGGCAAGACCGACCGCGTCGAGGGCTCGCTGCACGCGGTCGCCCGCTGCAGGCCGACCGGGGCGGACGAGGTCGAGCAGGAACGACCGCGTCGTCAGCGTCTCGTCAGCGGCCTCGACGTTGCCGCGCACCGACAGGTCGGTGAAGAGCTCGATCGACTGCCACGTGCGCCCCAGCCCGGCGCGCTTGCGGCGATGGGCGGGGGTGCCGTCGATCCGCCGGCCGTTCAGCAGCACGCACCCGTCGTAGCGCACGAAACCGGAGACCGCGTCGACGAACGTCGACTTGCCGGCTCCGTTGGGACCGATGAGACCAACCACCTGCCCGGCGCGAACATCGAGCGACACGCAGTCGTTGGCGCGCAGCCCGCCGAAGGCGACGCTGAGGTCGCGCACGGTCAGGGCGTGAGCACCGTCGGACACGACGCCTCCCCTCGGGCGCTGCCCTCGCGCTTTGCCGCGATCCGTCGGCGTGCCGCCAGCTGCCGCCGCGCCAGCGCGACCTGACCGGAGATGCCGATCGGGTTGAGCACCGACGTCACGACGAGCGAGATGCCGGAGATCAGCAGGTAGTACCGACCGAGGTCCTCGCCGAGGAGATCGTTGAGCACCACGTAGCCGACACCGAGTGGTGCAAGCGTGCCGGCGATGAGCGCGCCGCTGATGCTGGTGATGCCGCCGAGGTAGGCGTACGCCAACAACGAGACGCCGACAAGGGCGGTGAAGGAACCGACCGACACCTGGCCGCGGCTGTAGCCGAGCAGCCCGCCGGCGAGCCCGGCGAGAAACGAGCTGATCCCGAAGACCGTCAGCTTGACCGCGACGACGTTGATGCCGGCGCTGGCCGCAGCGCGCTCGTTGGAGCGCACGGCCAGCATCGCCCGCCCGGCGCGTCCGCGCGTGACGTTGACGACCAGCACGATCGAGGCGGCGAGCACGACCAGCACGAAGAGCCCGAACGAGATGCGGACGAGGTCGCGCCCGCGGCGGACGGCGAGGTCGATGCCCAACAGGTTGGCGTCGGGCACGGGGTTGCCGAGCGGCGGCGTGATGCCCGGGTTGCCGAAGACGAAGCGCTCGACAGCGACGGCGGCGGCCATCGTCACGACCGCCAGCTGCGAGCCGCGCACGCGCAGCGCCGGGATGGCGATGATCACACCGACGGCGCCGGCTGCGAGTGCACCGAGGAGGAGCGAGAACGGGAACGGCACGTGCGCGCTCGTGGCGAGTCGTGACAGCACGAACCCGCCGGTGCCTGCGAACGCTGCCTGCGCGAGCGACACCTGACCGGCGAACCCGGTCAGCAGGACCAACGAGAGGCTGATGATGGCCATGATCATCGACGTGATGATCCCGAACCGGACCGTGCCGTGGGTGGCGACGAGCCCGAGCACCACCGTGCCGAGACCGACGATCGAGACGATCGGCCGCCGCGTCGGCACGAACACCGCCGGCAGCGCCGGCGACGCAGCGGTCGCACGCGACGGCAGGTTCTTGCCGAGCGCGAACAGGGCGATGATCACGACGAGGAGCGGCAGCACGTCGTTGATGCCCGCGGCCGCCCACGAGGGCCACCACGGCTTCGTCGCCAGGTAGGTCAGTTCGGACTGCGCGGCGCCGAACGCGAGGCCGGCACCGATCGCCAGGCCGACCGACGACAGCTGGCCGAGCAACGCCGCGGCGAGTGCCGGGACCACGTACAACGCGTAGCTCGTCGCGTCCAGGGTGGTCACCGATGCGGCGCAGATCGCCACCGCGCCGCCCAACGCGGCGCCGATCACCCACGTTGCGCCGGCCAGCACCTGCGGGGCGTAGCCGAGCATCTCGGCCGATCGTTCGTTCTCCGCCGCGGCGCGCACCGCGGTGCCCCGACGGGTGAAGCGCAGCACGGCCCACGTGGCGGCGCCGAGCACGACGACCAGCCCGGTGAGGTAGAGGCGGTCGACGGTGAAGGTCAGTCCGGCGAAGTCGACGTTGCCTCGCGGCAAGATCGGCCGCACCGCCCGCGGCGTCGACCCGAAGCGGATCGTCACGAGCGCCTGCAAGGTCACCAGCAACCCGAGCGAGGCGATCACCTTGGCAAGCACCGGTGCCGCGCGCAACGGGTGGAACACGAGCACGTGCGCGAGACCGCCGACTGCCGCGCTGGACGCGATGCCGGCCGCCACCGCCACCACGGCGCCCGACCCGAGGTGGAAGCGCCCGACGACGAAGACGAAGTCGCCCGTCCGGCGCAGCTCGTCGTAGACGAACGCTCCCCACATCGCCATCGCCCCCTGCGCGAAGTTGACGATGCCCGTGCCCTTGTAGACGATCACCAGGCCCAGGGCCAGCGCGGCGTACACCGCGCCGAGCCCGAGCCCGACGATCAGGAACAGCAGGACGATGCTCACGGAGCCGGCGCGTCAGCCGAGGACGGCGATGTAGCTGGAGGTGTCGATGAACTCCTTCGTCAGCGCCTTCTGCGTGCCGTCTGCCTGCACCTCGTACAGGAGCACCTGGTTGCCGCAGGCGGATTCGCCGGGCCAGGCGCTGTGGTCGCAGGAGATCGTCGGGCCCATGAAGCTGTCGAAGTCCTTGGTGGCCATGAAGGCGTCCGTGATCGACGCCGGCGTGACGTCGCCAGTGATGGTGGACAGCACCCGGCTGAGGTTCACCGTGTCGGAGAAGTAGTCCCAGGCGAAGCCGTTGATCAGGTCCTCGTGGCCGGCGGCGGTCATCGCGTCGATGTACAGCTGGAGCTCGGCCTGCTTGGCCGGCGGCGGCGTTGCCATGTCGGTGGGCTTCCACAGATCCGAGGTGGTGGCCACCCCGACGGCGCTCGTGGGGTCGGCGGCGAGGAACAACGAGCAGGCGCCGAGGAAGACCTTGCCCGGGTAGTTGACGCTGCGCAGGCCGCCCAGCAGGCCGATGCAGTCGCCGTCCGGCGCGATCGTGCCGACGACGTCGGGGTTGGCGGCGAGCGCGGTGGTGGCGAGCGCCGCCCAGTCCGCCGACGCCGGGTTGTAGAAGGTGATCGTCGCGTCGAGGTCGAGCTCGGCGGCGATCGGCTTGAGGATCGTGTCGGCGGAGTCGCGGAAGGCGGCGTTGTCCGGCAGGAACATCATCAGCGAGGTGGCGCCCTGCTTGGCGTAGTAGTCGAGGAAGCCGGCGGAGAACGATGGGTTGGCGGTGCCGAAGAAGAAGGCGTTGTCGGCCTTCTGCTGCGCCGGCCCGAACGCGGCGTGCCCGGTCAGCGCGATGCCGGCGGAGTCGAGCACCGGCAGCATCGCATCGCTGCTCGGGTCGTAGCCCTCCATCACCAGGCTGACGCCGTCGCTGACGAGCTGGTTGGCGCAGTCGATGGACTTCTCCGGCGTGCCGTCCACGTTGCACGGCACGATCTCGATCGGACGCCCGTTGGCGCCACCGTGCTCGTTGACGTAGGCGGCCGCTGTCTGCGCACCGATGCGCAGCTCGGGCAGTGACACGGCGCCACCTTCCAAGCTGACGAACCCGACCTTGATCGGGTCGCCGGTCGCCGGCCCCGCTTCGGTCGTCGGTGGATCGCTGACAGCAGGCGCCGTCGAGCCGGGATCCGTCGACGCCGGGTCCGTTGCGACGGGCTCCGATGACGTCGGGCGCACGGTCGCTGCCGGCCCGGTGTCGGTCGATGCGGTGTCATCGGAACCGCACGACGTGACTGCGAACAGCAGCACGGTGCAGGTGGATGCCAGACGTCGGCGTGTGATCATGACGAGCCCCCTCGTGTCGGCCGTGAGCGGCCGCTCATCGATCAGGGGACCACGAGGCGATGGCGTCGGATAGTCGGGGATCCTCAACGACTTAGCGATCCGCGCGGTCGCCCGGTCCGCCGGTGCAGCCGAGCAATACAGTGTCGCCGGGGACAGGATGCGACGACGCAGGGGGTGATCAGTGCCCGGAGCAACCGCGCGAACGACGAGGGCCGCCCCGTCGTTCGTCGGCCGCCATGCCGAAGCGGCGCTGGTCGCGCTCGCGCTGGAGCAGACCCTCGGGGTGGCCACGGCGCTGGTCATCCGCGGCGAACCGGGCATCGGCAAGACCCGGCTGCTCAACGAGGTGACGACGAGAGCGCGCAGCAAGGGTCACCAGGTCCTTGTGGTGCGAGCCAACGCGCACGAGGCGCGCGTGCCGTTCGGGGCGTTGTCGTTGGCGCTCGAACGCGCAGCTGCGCAGGACGCGGCGTTCACCGCTGGAGCGGACGCCGTCCGTTCGTTCATCGCCGATCCCGGGCAGGCGGACGCGCGGCTGTCGTTCGCCCAGATCTGCGATGCCTTCGCCCGGATGCTCATCGAAGCCGGCGATCGCACGCCGACGGCACTGGCGATCGACGACCTCCACGCGCTCGATCATGAGTCGCTGGCGCTGCTCGGTGTCGTGCTGGGCCGGATCGCAGAACGGAACATCTCGTTCGTCTGCACCACGCGGTCGCCGGGGCGCGAGGTGGACGACAACGCGGCGGAGCTCCTGTCACGCCTGGCCGACTGGCCCGAGGTGGAGGAGCTCCACCTCGGACCGCTCACCGAGGACCTCGTGCAGGCCGTCCTCGAAGACGTCTTCGGCAAGCCGGTCAACAGGTCGGTGGCCGAGGTCGTCAGCCGGCACAGCGGTGGCAACCCGCTCTTCGTCCTCGAGATGGCGAACTCGCTGTCCGAGCTCGACCGGCTCGACGTCGCAGCGCTCGGCGTTGCCTTCCAGGGCGGCCCGGGCGATCTCCACCTGACTCGGCACACCGCGGTGCTGCAACGGCTGTTCCCGCTGTCGCCTGCCTGTCGGCGCGTGGCGCAGGTGGTTGCCGTGCTGCACCGCGTTCGCGCGGCCGACCTCGGGATGCTGGCGGCACTGATCCGGCTCGATCCCGCCGATGTCGCCGAGGCGTTCGACGAGCTCGAACGGCGCGGCATCGTCGTCGACGACGGCGAGCAGGTGTGGATGCTGTTCCATCCCTTCGTTGCCGACGCCCTCTACGACGACATCGGGCCGGCCGAGCGACGGCGCATCCATCAGGTGGTCGCCGAGCACCTTGCCGACCGCCGCCTTCGCGGCGATGCGGTGGACCTGTCCCGGCTGGCGTGGCACGTCGCGGAGTCGGCCGACGTCGGTGACCTGGTCGCGGCCGGCGTGCTGCGCGACGCCGCGGAGGCGATCAAGGCAACGGGTCCGCTGTCTGCCGCCGAGCTCTGCCAGAAGGCGCTGCGGCTGGTGCCGGACGACGATCCGCTGTGCACCGAGGTGCTCGCGCTGCGCGCGCGGTGCCTCATCCTGGCCGGTCGCCCGTCCGAGGCCGTGGAGGCGGGCCTGGCCGCGCTGCACCGCCTGCCGCCAGGCGAGGAACGGACCAGGGTCGCCAATGCGGTGATCGGGGCGCTGTTCGATGCGGGCAAGGTCGACGAGGCTCGCCACCTCGCCGAGCGCGAGGTGGGCAGCGGCACGACGTCGCCGTTCCTCCTCTCCCAGCACGCGATGCTCGTGGCGGGAACCGGCGACGCGTCGCTGGCGAGCGCGGCGATGGTCGCCGCCAACGCGCACCCGCCACGTTCTCCTGCCGAGGCGGTGCTCGTGCACTCGTTCCTGTCGGCGGCGGCGGGCATCGCCGGGACGATGGCCGATGCCGTCGCTCGTTGGGAGCAGCTGCACGCTGCGGCGCTCGAAGCCCGCTCGACGATGACCGTCTACGGCCTCACGCGCCGGGCGTGGTCGATCGTGTCGGTGGGGTTCGTCACGCTCGGCATGGTGGCCACCGACGAGGCGGAGGCAGTCCTCGGCGACATCGGCCCCGGGACCTACTCGGCCGGCGTCGTGGCTGCCCGGTTCGGGCTCAGCTGGATGCGCGGTGAGTGGGAGGACGCGCTGGGCGCCCTCTCCAGCTCCAAGCGCGACATCCACAGCTCGGCAAGCGTGCAGCGCTACCTGCAGTGCGTCGAGATCGACATCTGCACGGCGAAAGGTCAGCTGCACGAGGCGCTGGCGCTGGTCAACCAACCGATCAGCGGCGGCTCGGCCACGATGGCAACGTGGGCGACGGCGGGCGCGTTGGCGGCAACCGGCGACGACGACGGGGCGCGCAGCCTCCTGCGCGCCACGATCGAGCGTCCGACGGATCAGGTGTGGATGCCCCAGGCCGTCGCCCGTCTGGTCGAGCTCGAGGTGCGCCGGGGCGATCGCAGGGCAGCGGCCGAAGCCCTCGAACGGCTGGAGCACATCGTCGAGACCGACCACGACCCGAGGCCATGGGCGCGCGCGCTCATGTTCCGCGCGCGGGCACTCGTCCACGAGGATGCTCAAGCGGCGATGAGCAGCGTGGTGATCGCCCAGCGGGAGGGTCTGGCGCACGAGACCGCGCTGTCGCAGCTCGTTGCCGGTTCGCTCGACCTCACGTGCACGGACGCGCTGCTTGCGGCGCACGAGACCTTCACGGCGCTCGGTGCAGAGGCGGATCGGCGGCGCACCGCGGCGCTGCTGCGCGAGCGCGGGGCCAAGGTGCCGCGACGGAAGCGGACCACGCATGGGCAGCTCACCACGGCGGAAGCCCAGATCGCACGGCTCGTGCAGACCGGCATCCGCAACCGCGACATCGCGCGTGCCACGAACTACAGCGAGCGCACGGTCGAGGTCTACCTCTCGCGCATCTACGCCAAGCTCGGGGTGAGCTCCCGACTGCAGCTCGCCAGGCTGCTGGACGAGCACGGCATGCCCGACGACGATCAGCACGCCGGCGATTGAGGCGCCAGGTCGGCGTCGACGGCTCAGCCGGACTCGGTGACGAGCCGTTCGAGCTCGTTGACCAGTCCGAGCCAACCGATGAACGGGCGGATCGAGCCGTCGTCGCACTCCAGCTCGCCCTCCACCGTCGGCGGTGAACCACCGGTCGCGCCGGTCAGCAGCCGGTGGTACCGCAGCTGCAGGGTCAGTTGCTGGACGTTGCGCAGGTTCATGCTCCGAGGCAGTCGTAGAACGCACCGATGATGGCCAGCTGGCGAGGATCGCCCACGAGGTTGTTGCCCATGTGGTTCATCACGTAGCCGATCGACGCCCGGGCCTCGGGGTCGGCCATGCCGAACGAGCCGCCGTAACCGCCGTGCCCGAACGCTCTCGGGTTCGGCCCGAGCACCGCGTGCGGACCGGAGAGCAGATAGCCGAGGCCCCACTCGGATGGCAGCCCGCCGTTGCCGGCGCCGAGCACGAGATCGACCGTTGCTCCCTGGCCTTCGCGCACCCGTTCGGCCGCGACGGCCGACAGCAGGCGCACCTGCCTGTGGCGGCCACCCTGCGCAAGGGCGGAGTACATCGTGGCCAGGCCCCGGGCCGTCGCGTGCCCGTTGGCTGCCGGGATCTCCGCTCGCCGCCACGCGTCGGCGTTGCCGATGTCGGCGGCGGCGGGCGCGGCCATCGAGGGGTTCATCAGCGCCGCCAGCACGGCAGGATCGAGCTGCGCGAACATCGCCGCGTTGGCGCTGTCGGCCGGTGGTTCGTCCATCGTCAGTGTGGCGCACCGGGCGATCTCCGCGTCGCCGAGCCCGATCACCACGTCGGCGCCGAGTGGCCCGCTGATCTCGTTCGCGACGAACGTTCCCACCGACATCCCCGAGACTCGCCGGATGACCTCGCCGACGAGGTAGCCGAAGGTCAGCGCGTGGTAGCCCGAGGCGGTTCCCGGCTCCCACCACGGCGCCATCGAGGCCAGGCTGGACGTGACCTTGTGCCAGTCGGCGAGGTCGTCGATGCCGATCGGATCGCGCGCGCCGCTGAGGCCGGCGCGGTGGCTGAGCAGGAACCGGACGGGTAGCTCCTCCTTGTCGGCCGCCGCGAACTCGGGCCAGTAGCGAGCCACCGGGGCGTCGAGGTCCAGCAGGCCGCGATCGACCAGCACGTGCGCGGCCAGCGCAACAGCGCCCTTCGTCGAGGACCACACGTTGACCAGCGTGTCTCGGCCCCATGGCGTGCCTGGCGACGCCTCGCCTCCCCACAGGTCGACGACGGTGGCACCGTCGACCACGACCGACACCGCGGCACCGACATCGCCGTTGCTGGCGAAGTTCTCGGTGAACGCCTCCTGCACGGCTGTGAACCTCGGATCGCAGGTGCCGCTGATCTCGACGGCCGTTCGGTTGCTGCTCATGGTGGGCCCCCTCGCCCGACCCCGTCCGTGGCAGGGGTCGTCGGCCCATCACACGTCCGGCCGGGCGTGGCGTCAATGTCGGGAACCACTACTGATAGAGCGCGGATCGCTGACCGTAAGGGTTTCCGATCTTGTCGCATGCTCGGTCGCGTGGTCCGATCTCGTGCATGAGCGTCGACGTGCACCACCGCACCTGCCCACTCTGCGAGGCGACGTGCGGGCTCGAGATCTCCGTCCGCGACGGGCGGGTGGCGCGGATCCGGGGCGACGTCGAGGATGTGTTCTCGCACGGGTTCCTGTGCCCGAAGGGTTCGACGCTGAAGCAGCTGCACGAAGACCCGGATCGGCTGCGATCGCCGATGGTCCGTCGCGGCACAGCGCTGATCGAGGCGTCATGGGACGAGGCGTTCAGCGAGATCGACGCCCGGCTCGGCGCGATCGTGCGCGAGCACGGCCCAGACTCCGTTGGGATCTACCTCGGCAACCCGAACGTCCATGGCCTCGCCGGCGCGTTCTGGTTGCGGCCGCTGCTCCGTTCGTTCGGCACGCGCAACCTGTTCACCGCGTCGACCGTCGACCAGATGCCGAGGCACGTGTCGTCGGGGCTCATGTTCGGGGATCCGTTTGCCTACGTCATCCCCGACATCGACCGCACCGACCACCTGCTGATGCTGGGCGCGAACCCGTTCGAGTCCAACGGGTCGCTCGCCACCGCCCCCGATTGGCCGGGACGGATGCAGGCGATCAGCCGCCGCGGTGGGCGCGTCGTGGTCGTCGACCCGCGACGCACGCGCACGGCGGCTGCGGCCGACGAGCACATCTTCATCCGTCCAGGCACCGACGCCGTGCTGCTGTGCGCGCTGGTGAACGTGATCGCCGTCGACGGGTTGGTGCGCACCGGCGAGGCGGGTGACCACCTACGCGGGCTCGACGTCGCGTTGACAGCGGTGGCCGGCTTCAGTCCGGCGCTCGCCGCTGAGGTCACCGGCATCGATGCATCGACGATTCGCCGTCTCGCGCACGAGTTGGCGGCGGCCGAGCGGGCGGTGGTCTACGGCAGGCTCGGAGTGCACGCGGTTCCCGATGGGACGATCGGCTCGTGGGCCACCGACGTGCTGAACATCATCACCGGCAACCTCGATCGTCCCGGTGGGGCGATGTGGGGTGAGAGCGCGCATGCCCGCCCGCTGGCGCCCTCGGGAGGCGGCCGTGGCTTCCGCATCGGGCGCTGGGCCAGCCGCGTGTCGGGGTTGCCCGAGGTCACCGGCGAGCTGCCCGTCGCGGCACTCGCCGAGGAGATCGAGACGCCGGGCGCCGGACAGGTGCGTGCGATGATCGTGATCGGCGGCAACCCGGTGCTGTCCACGCCGGAGAGCGAGCGCCTCGATCGAGCACTCGGCGGGCTCGACTTCATGGTCAGCGTCGACATGTACCTCAACGAGACCTCGCGACACGCCGACGTGCTCCTGTCTGTGCCATCGCAGCTGGAGAAGAGCCACTACGACGCAGCGTTCTACGACCACGCCATCCGGCGCGTCGCCAACTGGTCGCCACGGGTCTTCGCCTCCGGTGGACCATCGGAAGCCGATGTGCTCGCCCGGCTGACGCTGATCGCTCGCGGCAAGGGCCCGCTCGCGGACCCGAACACGCTCCACGAAGAGATCCTCGTCGGCATCCTGGCCTCGGCCAGCGGCGACGAGCACAGCAACGTCACCGGCCGCGACGTGCAGGAGCTGCGGGCCATGGTCACCGGCGACGCAACGGAGGACCGGATCGTCGACGCGTTGGTGCGCACCGGTCCGTTCGGCGACGGGTTCGGGGCAGATCCGGCGGGGGTGACCCTCGCCGTCCTCCAGAAGCACCCGCATGGCATCGACTTCGGGCCACTGCGGTCCCGGCTCCCGGCGATCCTGAGGACGCCGGACGCGCGGATCGATCTGGCCCCCGAGCTGATCGTCGACGCTGTACCGGCACTGCTCCAGCGTGCACGGGTCGCGGCCGGCGACGGCCTCGTGCTGATCGGGCGACGGCACGTTCGCTCGAACAACAGTTGGATGCACAACATCGACGTGCTGGTGCGCGGCAAGGAGCGTTGCTCGCTGCAGATCAACCCTGCCGACGCCCACCGTCGGGGCCTGCGCGACGGTGACTTGGCCACCGTCCGTTCGCGGGTCGGCAGCCTCACCGTCGCTGTCGAGGTGACAGACGACGTGATGCCGGGCGTCGTCTGTCTGCCGCACGGATGGGGGCACTCTGCGGATGGCGCCAGACCGTCGGTCGCCATGCGGCACCCTGGCGTCAACACGAACGTCCTCACTGATGGCTCCGTGCTCGATCACCTCTGCGGCAACGCCACGCTCAATGCGATCCCGGTGAACGTCGAACGAGCGGCGTAGCAGTGCGTACGAGCGGTCAGTCGCTGCGCACGTAGCGGGTGAAGAGGAAGCCCTCGTCCTGAAGCACGTGGGCGAGATGCATCCGCCGGTTGATCGGCAGGGCACCATGTGTCACGCGCGCGCCCTGGCCACCAGCGACGCGCGGCGACAGCGTCAGGTCGAGCTCGTCGATGAGGTCGGCGTCGGCCAGCGCCGCGTTCAGCTGCGGCCCACCCTCAGCTTGGACGAGATCGACGTCGAGCTGGGCGAGCGCGCCGCGGAGGTCGACCGTGCCGACGCCGGCGCGCACCGTCGGGAGCGGCGACGGGGGTGCATCGTCGGGAACGATCAGGAACCCGGCACCGGAGCGGAACAGCTCGCTGCTCACGTCGACATCGCCACGCGTGCTGACGACTCCGATGCGCTGGCCCGGCTTGCGCGGTGGACCGTAGCCCTCGATGCGCACCGTGCTCGCCCCGACGACGATCACGTCCGCGAGGGAGCGCAGCGTCGCCAGCACCTCGCGGTCGGTCTCGCTCGACAGGCCACCCGATCGATCGTCGAGGACGGTCGATCCGTCGAGGCTCGACACCATGCACACCATCACCCAGGGCCGGTCCGTGGGCCGGGGCCGTGCCACGTCGTATGCATCCCGGATGCTGATGGGGTTGCCGTTCCCGTCGCGAACGTTCACCATCGAACTTTGGCATGACGAGCTCGCACCCGTCGAACGGCGTCCTGAACCCGGTCGGCGGCTTGCGTCAGGTCCGCACCGTCCCTTGGAGGATCGCAAGATGCCAGCTGCTGGCCTGGTCGCCCCCACCGGCTTGACCGGCCCGTCCCCCGGTTCTGGCCGTCGTGCTGGTACGATGTGCGTCGACCGCGGTCAATGCCCGGTCATCACACCCACAGAGCGGACCAATCGGATCGGTTGTCAGTCGCCTCTGCCGCAGCCCCAACACCTTTGCCGGTCTCGGGTGCGCTGCGACACTGCCGACTGGGAACCGCCCCGTCCGCTCCCAACACCGAGGCGCGAGACACAACGCGCCCGGTTCGAAAGGAGCTCGACATGGCTGACGCCATCCGAGTGTCGGGACCAGTAGCTGGTACCGACAAGACCCTGTCGTTCGAGACCGGCAAGCTGGCTCAGCAGAGCCAAGGCGCCGTCGTCGCATCGATCGGTCGTACCACCGTCCTCGCCACCGCCAACGCGGCCAAGGACGTCCGTCCCGGCACGGACTTCTTCCCCCTCACCATCGATGTGGAAGAGCGTTCGTATGCCGCCGGCAAGATCCCCGGCTCGTTCTTCCGCCGTGAGGGTCGCCCCACCGAGGACGCCATCCTCACCTGCCGCCTGACCGACCGTCCGCTGCGCCCGGCCTTCCCCGAAGGCTTCCGCAACGAGACCCAGGTCGTGCTCACCGTGCTCGGCGCCGACATGGCCAACCCGCACGACGTGCTCAGCATCAACGCCGCCTCGGCGTCGCTGATGATCAGCGGCATCCCGTTCGACGGCCCGATCGGCGCCGTCCGCATCGCCTACAGCCAGACCGGCGAGTGGATCGCCCACCCGACCTACGAAGAGGGCGACGCCAGCGTGTTCGAGCTGGTCGTGGCCGGTCGTCAGCTCGACGACGGCGACGTGGCGATCATGATGGTCGAAGCCGGCGGCACCGCCAAGAGCTTCGACTACTACGCAGCCGGCGCGCCCAAGGTCGACGAGGCTGCCCTCGCCGGTGGGCTCGAGGCCTGCAAGGTGTGGATCAAGGAGAGCATCGGCCTGCAGCGCGAGCTGGTCTCCAAGGTCATCGCCGCCCACGGTCCGATCACCCCGCTCGAGTACACCGTGCAGGTCGACTACGGCCAGGACGTGCTCGAAGCCGTCTCCGGCGTCGCCGCCGCGGGGCTGGCCAAGGCCATCACCATCAGCGCCAAGGCCGACCGCAACGCAGCCACCGACGCCGCAGCTGCCGAGGCCATCGCCAAGCTGGCGGGCGAGGGCGGCGCCTTCGCCGGTCGCGAGCGGGAGATCAAGGAGGCTGTTCGCAGCCTGACCAAGAAGCTCGTCCGCAAGCGCATCGTCGAAGAGGGCAAGCGCATCGACGGGCGTGGCCCGCGCGACCTGCGTCCGCTGAGCAGCGAGGTTGGCGTGCTCCCCACGGCGCACGGCACCGGCCTGTTCCAGCGTGGTGAGACCCAGGTGATGAACGTCGTCACGATGGCCATGCCGCGCATGAACCAGCTGATGGACACGCTCTCCCCGGAGACCCACAAGTACTTCCTGTTCCACTACAACATGGCCCCGTGGGCCAACGGTGAGACGGGTCGCGTCGGTTCGCCGAAGCGCCGTGAGATCGGCCACGGTGCGCTCGCCGCCCGTGCGCTGCTGCCGGTGCTGCCCAGCCAGGAGGACTTCTCCTACACGCTGCGCCTCGTCGCCGAAGTGCTCGCCTCCAACGGCTCGACGTCGATGGCCTCGGTCTGCTCCGGCAGCCTGGCGCTGATGGATGCCGGCGTTCCCACTCGCGCTGCCGTTGCCGGCATCGCCATGGGCCTCGTCTACGCCGAGGGCAAGTACACCACCCTCACCGACATCCTCGGCGCCGAAGATGCCTTCGGCGACATGGACTTCAAGGTCGCCGGCACGTCCGACGCGATCACCGCCCTCCAGCTCGACACGAAGATCGACGGCATCCCCGCCGACGTGCTCGCCGCCGCGCTGGCCCAGGCCAAGGAAGCCCGCACCGAGATCCTCGCCAACATGGACGCCTGCATCTCGGCGCCGCGTGCCGAGGTGGCCGCCACTGCCCCGAAGATCATCTCGATCACCATCCCGATGGACAAGATCGGTGAGGTCATCGGGCCGAAGGGCAAGGTCATCAACACCATCCAGCAGGAGACCGGCGCCGACATCGCAGTGGACGACGACGGTTCCGTCGGCATCGTCACCATCGGTGCTGTCGAGGCCTCCAAGATGGAAGAGGCCCGTGCCCGCATCATGGCGATCGTCTCCCCGGCCATGGCCGAGGTCGGCGCGACGTACATGGGCAAGGTCGTCAACATCACCAAGTTCGGTGCGTTCGTCAACATCCTCCCCGGCCGCGACGGCCTGGTCCACATCAGCAAGCTCGGCCGCGGCAAGCGCATCAACGCCGTGGAAGACGTGCTGCAGCTGGGCCAGGAGATCGAAGTGGTCGTCGAGGAGATCGACGAGAAGGGCAAGGTCAGCCTGACCCCGTCCGCTGCCTGGGGCGGCTCGGAGGGCGGCGCCGATGACGCGCCGTCGTCGAGCAGCAACGGCTCGAGCGGCGAGCGGTCGAGTGGCGGCCGCACTGCGACCGCCACGGCTCCGACGACGGCCAGCCAGACCGAGGGCGTTGCCGTGTCGTTCGACGATGCGTTCGACGCCGAGCTGGCCGGCGAGCTGGGCGATCTCGGCCCCGGTGGCGAGGCCGGCGGCGCTGCCGATCGTGGCGGCGACCGTGGTCCCCGCCGTGACGGCCCGCGTCGCGACGGTGGCAGCCGTGACGGTGGTCGCGGTCCCCGTCGTCATCGCTGAGTCGCGTTGAGCGACCTGCGCATCACACAACTGGACTCCGGACTGACGGTGGCCACCGAACGCGTGCCTGGCGCGCTGTCGGTGGCCACCGGTGTCTGGGTCGACATCGGCTCGCGTGACGAGCCGGAGCCCCTCGGCGGGGTCAGCCACTTCCTCGAGCACCTGCTGTTCAAGGGCACGGCCACCCGCTCGGCGCAGGAGATCTCGCGTTCGGTCGACCGTGTCGGCGGCGACTTCAACGCCTACACGTCGAAGGAGTACACGGCGTACTACTGCCGTCTTCCGGCGCGACATGCGGCGATGGGCGTGACGTTGCTGGGCGACGTGCTCACGCATCCCGCGTTGCGCGACGACGACGTCGACAGCGAACGCCAGGTGATCCTGGAGGAGCTGGCGATGGATGACGACTCGCCCGACGACGTCGCTCACCGCGCCTTCACCGCGCAGGTGTTCAGCGAGCACCCGCTCGGGCGCGACACCGGCGGCAGCCGCGAGACCGTGCAGGCGATCTCCGCCGACGACGTGCGCGGCTTCTTCGCCACGCACTACCGGGCCGGGTCGATGGTTCTGTCGATGGCCGGTCCGATCGATCACGACGAGGCGCTGGCGATGGTGACGGCGGGTTTCGCCGATCTGCCGTCGGGTTCTGCTCGTGGGCATCGCATCGCTCCTGCGGTCAGCGCCGGCGATCTGGCCATCGACGACGACACCGAGCAGGTGCACATCGTCATGGGCGGCACCGCGCTGGCCCGCAGCGACGACGGCCGCGAGGCGCTCGACGTCGTCAACCACGTGCTCGGCGGCGGGTTGTCCAACCGCCTGTTCGAGGAGATCCGCGAACGGCGCGGCCTCGTCTACTCGGTGTACTCGGGCATGTCCGCGTACGCCGACTGTGGCGCGTACCAGCTGTACGCGGGCACGCAGCCGGAGCACGCCGATGAGGTCCTCGGGTTGATGCGCAGCGAGCTGGCCAAGCTGGCCGCCGACGGCATCACCGACGAAGAGCTCGACGTCGCCACCGGCTACCTCACGGGGGCGTTCGAGCTCGGCCTCGAGGACACCGGTGCGCGCATGGCACGCACGGGCGCGTCGCTCGTCACCTCGGGCGCCGTGCGTCCGGTCGACGAACAGGTGGCCCGTTGGGCAGCGGTGGATCACGACGCGGTCCGCACCGTGATCGATCGGGTCTTCCGAACCGACCCGATCGTCGTCACCGTCGGACGTTGATCTCGCCGGACATCTGGAGTTCGGGTGAGCGAGCTCGCGAGCGAACACGGAAGGCGAGCGCAGCGAGCACCGAGATGACGCTCAGACGCTGGGCGGCGGGAAGGCCGGGGGAGCAGCATCCTCGGCGGGGGCGTCCTTCGGGCCGAGCACGGGGGTGCCTTCGGCTTCGAGCGCCTGCAGCGCGGCCACCAGTTCGGCGACCTTGGCCTCGTCGCCGTCTTCCTTGCGATCGGTGTGCGCCCGATAGGTGATGCGTCCGAGGTCGTCGAGCAGGTCGTCGGCCTTGCGGTTGTCCTTGATGTCGTCGATCTTCTCTTTGGCCGCAGCACTGAGCTGGCTGGCCTTCTCTTTTGCCTTGTCGAGGAAGCTCATGTCCCGTGTTCTAGCGGATGGTCAACGACTACCGTCACCGCGATGAGCGTGCGCGTGGGAGTCGTCGGTGCCGGGGGCCGGATGGGGGCGACGGTCTGCAACGCCGTCTCAGCCGATCCCGATCTGGAGCTCGTGGCGGCCGTCGACCCCGGTGCGGCCGGCTCGACCGTGCACGGCCTCACCATCGCCGCCGAGCTGAAGGCGTTGAGCGATGCCGGGTGTGACGTCGTGGTCGACTTCACGGTGGCCGCGGCGAGTCGCACGACGCTGCCGTGGCTGGCGTTGCACGGCATCCACGCCGTGGTCGGCACCACCGGGCTGACCGACGACGACATCGCCGCGTTCCGCTCCGAGTTCAGTGGCAGCAACTGTCTGATCGCCAGCAACTTCGCCATCAGCGCGGTGCTGATGATGCGCTTCGCCGAGATGGCCGCGCCGTGGTTCGAGACCGCCGAGATCATCGAGCTGCACCACAACAGCAAGATCGACGCGCCCTCCGGAACCGCGGTCACCACCGCAGAGCGGATGGCCGGAGCATCGCCGTCGTACACCGCCGATCCGACGACGCACGAGACGTACCCAGGGGCCCGCGGCGTGGCCGGCCCGGCCGGGATCCGCGTGCACTCGGTGCGCATGCGCGGCATGGTCGCCCATCAGGAGGTCATCCTCGGTGCGGTCGGCCAGACGCTGACGATCCGCCAGGACAGCTACGACCGCGACAGCTACATGCCCGGCATCGTGCTGGCCTGCAAGCACATCGCCGACCACCCCGGTCTCACCCTCGGCCTCGACAGCTTCCTGGGCGTGTAGCCAACTGGATGTCTGAGCGCGGCAATATGCCGCGCTCGGACATCCAGTCTTCGAGATCAGCCGAGGCTGGCGATGGCGGCGTCGTAGTCGGGTTCTTGGGCGATCTCGGGGACGAGCTGGGAGTGGATGACGGTGCCGGACTCGTCGAGCACGACCACGGCGCGAGCGAGCAGGCCGGACAGGCGACCGTCGGCCATGTCGACGCCGTAGGCGGTCCCGAAGTCGCTGCGGAACGACGACGCGGTGGAGACGTTGGTCAGCCCTTCGGCGCCACAGAAGCGGCCCTGCGCGAACGGCAGGTCGGCCGACACGCAGAGGACCTCGGTGTTGTCGAGGCTCGAAGCGAGCTCGTTGAACTTGCGTACGCTCTTGGCGCACGTCGGCGTGTCGATGCTCGGGAAGATGTTGAGCACGACTCGCTTGCCGGCGAAGTCGGACGGGCCGATCTCGCTGAGATCGCCCTTGGTGAGCGAGAACGAAGGAGTGGCGGCGCCCACGGTGGGGAGCTCGCCGACGGTGTTGACGGGGTTGCCGCCGAGTGCAGTCTGAGCCATGCGGGCATCCTGGCACGCTCAGGCGTCGGGTGCGGCGTCGACGTCCGGGTGCTCGATCTCGTGGACCACATCGGGGACGGTCTTGCGCGCCTTGTTCGTCGCCTGGGCGAACGTCAGCAGGAACAGCGCCCCGACGATGTACCACTGGTAGCCCTCGATGGCGTCGAGGAACCACTTGATCTGATCCTCGAAGACCCGCCCGCCGATCCACAGCACGATCAGCTTGATCCCGATGCCGATCGCCAGCAGGGGAGCGAATCGCTTGGGGTCCATGCGCCGATGACCGGCCATCAGGCAGACGATGTTGCTGCCCGGCATCAGCAGCACGAGCAACCACCCGGCGCGATCGACGCCCCGCTGCACCCAGCGGTAGATGGCCGGCAGCTCACCGATCTGCCCCTCCATCCAGCCGACGGCGCGCGTGCCGTACCAGCGGCCGATGAGGAACAGCACGATGCCGACGAGCATCAGGCGCAGGAAGCCGATGATCGCGTAGGGCAGGGGATCGATGAACGGCACCGAGCCGAACAGGTTGCGGTTGCGCGAGGACAGTGCCAGCAGCACGGCGGGTCGCTCGTCCACCCATGCCGGGCCGATGTTCGTGCCGATCGTGCCGGCGACGTACAGCAGGCCGCCCATGATCAGGATCCCCCGGCGGGCGCCGGCGGAGGGGAGCGGGAAGGCTGCGGCCAGCGGAGCTGGGCTGGCGGCGCTGGCTTCCATCCGCAGCAGGGTAACGGGCGAGCCATCTTGCGGGCACTCGGGCCTCGCTGGCTAGAGTCCCCGCCTCGTGGCCGGACTCCGAAGCAGCACCCTTCGCGCCCTCGCTCTCGTCGGTGTGGTGGCGATCGCGACGGCATGTGCGCCCGACGTCGACGACAACCCGGCGCTGGCGACGACGCTGCCACCGCCACCGACCATCGACGAGACGGCCCCGACCTTTCCTCCCAACGGCGAGAGGATGGCCATCCGAACGATCGACAACGACTTCCTGCCAGCCGAGGTGACGATCACCGCAGGCACGGAGGTCGTCTGGCGCAACGGGGGGCGCAACCAGCACAACGTGCTGCCGGAGGGCGACCCGAATGCGACGCTGTGGGGCGTGCAGGTGGCCGACTTCGTCACCGGCGACGAGTACGCGCACGTCTTCGACACACCGGGCACGTTCGTGTACTACTGCTCGTTGCACGGCTCGCCGACCAAGCAGATGCACGGAACGATCACCGTCACGGCACCGTGACACCGCAAGTGGCAAGGCCAACAGGGGGAACCAGATGCAGTTGAAGCAGATGCGGCTCAAGCGGATCGCAGCGCTCTGCGCCGGGGCGTCGTTGCTCGTCGCCGCGTGCGGCAGTGACGACGCGACGAAGTCGACCAACCCGGTGTCGACGTCGACGACCACCGCCGAGACGGTGCCGCTCAGCACCGAACCGGCGGTCACCACGGCGGACACCGAACCCGGCGGCGCCGATGGCGTGCTGAAGGTGCCCGACGACTTCGACACCATCCAGGGCGCGGTCGACGCAGCCAAGCCCGGTGACCTGATCCTGATCGCTCCTGGCACGTACCACGAGGCGGTCAACATCGAGACCGACGAGCTGACGCTGCGCGGGCTCGACCGCAACACGGTCGTGCTGGATGGCAACTTCGAGCTCGACAACGGCGTGCGCGTCCTCGGCGCCAACGGCGTCTCGGTCGAGAACATGACCGCCACGAACTACACGTCGAACGGCTTCTTCTGGACCGGCGTCACCGGCTACCGCGGCTCGTACCTGACCGCCTATCGCACCGGCGACTACGGCGTGTACGCGTTCGACTCGACCAAGGGTCAGCTGAACGACATCTACGCGGCCGGCAGCCCGGACGCCGGCGTGTACATCGGCGAGTGCTTCCCGTGCGACGCGGTGATCCAGCGCATCGTCAGCGAGCACAACGGCCTCGGCTACTCCGGCACGAACTCCGGCGGCAACCTGCTGATCGTCGACTCCGTGTTCCGCTTCAACCGCGCCGGCATCGTGCCCAACAGCGGCAGCTACGAGCTGTGCTACCCGTCGCGGGCAACGACGATCATCGGCAACACCGTCTACTCGAACAACCAGGGCGACACGGCGGCGATCGACGTGGCCCTGCTGGCGATGGGCAACGGCATCCTCTCCGCCGGCGCCGTCCAGGCCGACATCGAGCGCAACCTCGTGTTCGACCACGACCGCACCGGCATCGGGCTCGTGCCGTTCCCCGAGGACGACCCGAACGACGACCTGCCCACCCCCGACGAGTGGACGAAGACCTGCGAAGAGAGCAAGAACGAGCCGGTCACCGATCCGGGTGGGTCGATCTTCTGGGAGTCGCAGCAGAACACGGTGAAGGACAACGTGCTCGAGGACAACCGCGAGGCCGACCTGATCGTCGCCACGCTCGCCGACGCCAGCGTCCTCGGCAACTGCTTCAGCGGCAACACGTTCACCACGACGGCGCCGAACAACCTCGAGACGTTGGCGCCGTGCGACGGCACGGGCACCGGCGACTGGGCCGATGGCGCGTACAACATCGGCACGTGGCTGACCGACGAGCACCCACCCTCGGCGGACTGGAAGACGAACCCGTTGCCCGACCTGCAGCCGCAGGAGAACATGCCCGACGCGGCCACCGCGCCGGCCAACCCGGCGACGAACGTGCCGCCGACCATCGACCTCGATGCGATCCAGGTTCCGGCCAAGCCGACGACCTGACGCGCTGCTCGTTGCTGCGCTGCTGCTCACCACCTCGCCGATCGCGGGGTGCAGCAGCGGCGGAGCTGCGGCAACGACAACGACCGGTCACCAGCACGCGCACGAGGCGACGCTGGTGCTCGGCCAACCCGACCACCCGATCGCCGGGCCGCAGGGCAACACCCCGCAGTTCGTGGTCGAGTGCGACTTCAGCCACGCCGCGTCCGACGACCCGATCGTCCACCCGGGCAAGCCCGGCGCCAGCCACCTCCACGACTTCTTCGGCAACACGACCACCGACGCGTTCAGCACGTACGAGACGCTCGAGGCCGGGACGTCGACGTGCGAGCAGCAGCTCGACCGGGCCTCGTACTGGGCTCCGGCCCTGCTGCGCGACGGCCAGCCGATCGACCCCGTGAAGAGCACGGCGTACTACCGCCCCGGGATCGGCGTCGACCCGACGACGGTGCAGCCGTACCCGGCCGGACTGATGATGATCGCCGGCACCGCGGCGGCGACCGAGCCGCAGCCAGTGTCGATCGTCGCCTGGAGCTGCGGCACGGGCATCGAGCGAGCAGCGACGCCGCCGACGTGCCCGGACGGGCGCGACCTGCGTCTGCTGGTCACGTTCCCCGACTGCTGGGACGGTGCGAACCTGGACAGCGAGGCACACGTCGGCCACGTTGCCTACAGCTCGGGTGGGCAGTGCCCCGCTGGGTTCCCTGTCCCGGTGCCGCAGCTGCAGTTCAGCGTCGAGTACCCGGTCACCGGGCCGACCGACGACCTGCTTCTGGCGTCCGGACCGATCATCACCGGCCACGCGGACTTCTTCAACGCCTGGGACCCGGCCAAGCTGGCCACCGAGGTGACGTCGTGCTTGCACCGCGAGGTGGTCTGCGGCGTCACGTCCGGACGGAAAACGGGTTAACACGAACGTTTTCGAGCCACGCCGATCCTGAACGGCGACGGCGCTACTGTTCCGCGAACGGCGACCACGTGACATCGCCGTTCCAACGACCACGTTTTTGACATCACCCCCGGGGAGATCCATGAAATCGAAGCGCATGTTGTTTGCCCTCGTCGCAACAGGACTGCTGGTGTCCTCGTGCGGCAGCGATGAGAAGTCCGGCAGCAGCTCGGACGTCTGCAAGCCCGTGAAGAAGGGCGAGCTGTCTGTCGTCACCAGCCTGCCCGGTCCGAACTTCTGGGGGTCCACCGACAGCGAGGTCGATCCCGACACGATCAAGAGCGGCATCGAGTACGACCTGGCCAACCTGCTGGCGTCGAAGTGCGGCCTCAAGCTCAGCTGGCGCAACGAGAGCTTCGACTCGATCGTCGCCGGTCAGATCGACCCGTCGAGCTACGACATCATCCTGTCGCAGGTCACGATCACCGCCGAGCGGGCCAAGGTCGTCGACTTCTCCGTGCCGTACTTCAAGAGCGACCAGGGTCTGCTCGTCAAGAAGGGCACCGTCGTGTCCTCGTGGGACGACGTGAAGGCGATGACGATCGGCGTGCAGGCGACGACGACCGCCGAGTACTACTTCACCTCCGGTGAGGTGCCCGGGTGGGAGCTGACGAACATCAAGTCGTTCCCCGACCTGTCCACCACCTATGCGGCGCTGAACGCGGGCACCATCGACGGCGTCGTCATCGACACCCCGATCAACCTCGGCCAGGCGGCCGCTTCCGGCGGCGACCTCGAAGTGGTCGGCCAGTTCAAGACCGGCGAGGAGTACGGCGCCATCACCGGGCTGGGCAACGGCAAGAAGGCCATCTTCGACCCGCTGATCCAGGCGCTCGTCGACGACGGCACCATCAACGGCCTGATCGCCAAGTACCTCGGTGGCGATCCGTCCACCGTGCCGTTCATCGACGTGCCGACGAGCTGATCGTTCGGTGATCGGGGATCTCGACGTCCGACCCGCCGCACCGCGGCGGGTCGGACGAGTCCTCACCTATCGCACGGCAGCGACGATCGCGCTGCTGTTCCCCCTGACGGGAATCGTTGCCTTCGTCCACTCGCTCCGTGCCGGCCGGTTGGCCAAGAGCGACCAACTCGAAGCGGCCCGGACCGCCGGCCAGAAGGCTCGCGACTGGGCTTGGATCTCGCTCGGCGTCGGGTTGTTCCTCTACATCGCCCTGTTCATCTTCTGGATCGTGCAGACCAACGATGCCGGGGTGCGCAAGGTCTTCTTCGATCCCGACCTGCTGACCTCCGGTGACGTCTGGCGGTCGCTCTGGAAGGGGTTCCAGTTCAACATCAAGGTGTTCCTCATCGCCGAGGTGGTCGTGCTGGTCTGGGCGTTGATCGTGGCGATCATGCGCCTCCTGCCCGGACCTGCGTGCGCTCCGATCCGTTGGCTGGCCACCCTGTACGTGGACATCTTTCGCGGCATCCCCAGCCTGCTGGTGATCCTGCTGGTCGGCCTCGGCATCCCCCAGGCCAAGGTGCCGTTCCTCCGTGGCCTGGACGATCTGTGGTTCTGCGTCATCGCCCTCTCGCTGACGTACGGCGCGTACGTGTCCGAGGTGTACCGCGCGGGGATCGAATCGGTGCACTGGAGTCAAACGGCGGCTGCTCGTTCGCTCGGGTTGACCTACGGACAGACGATGCGCCACGTGGTCGTGCCGCAGGCCGTTCGGCGCATCGGCCCTCCGCTGCTCAACGACTTCATCGGTCTGCAGAAGGACACGTCGCTGCTCAGCGCGCTCGGTGTCCTCGACGCCATCAACCGCGCGCGGTTCGCCAACAACAACGCAGGGTCGTTGACGGCGTACGCGATGGTCGCCTTCATGTTCCTGGCCGTGACGATCCCGTTCACGCGCTACCTCGACTACATCCTCAAGAAGCAGAAGCAACGCACCATGGCGATGGGCTGACATGACCGACTCACGCGAGGCCTTCGTCGAGCTCGAGGGCGTGCACAAGTGGTTCGGCAAGAACCACGTCCTGAAGGGGATCGACCTCACCGTCAGCTCCCATCAGGTGGTCACGCTCATCGGCGGGTCGGGGAGTGGCAAGAGCACGCTGCTGCGCTGCATCAACGCGTTGGAGACGATCGACGATGGCGTCATCCGCCTCGACGGCGATCGCGTCAGCGGTCCTGGCATCGATGTCGACGCGCTGCGTCGCGAGGTCGGCATCGTCTTCCAGAGCTTCAACCTGTTCCCGCACATGACCGTGATCGACAACATCACGCTGGGCCCGCGCAAGGTGCTCGGCATCGACAAAGCGGCGGCGGAAGATCGAGCGATGACGTTGCTGAAGAGCATCGGCCTCGACGCGAAGGCGCGCGAGTTCCCGGATCGGTTGTCCGGCGGGCAACAGCAGCGCGTCGCCATCGTGCGTGCGCTGGCGATGGATCCGAAGCTGATCCTGCTCGACGAGATCACATCGGCACTCGACCCGGAACTGGTCGGGGAGGTGCTGCGCATCGTGCGCGACCTCGCCGAGGCGGGGATGACGATGATCCTCGCCACGCACGAGATGAGCTTCTGCAAGGAGGTCTCCTCGCTGGTGTGCTTCCTCTTCGAAGGGCTGATCCACGAGATGGGACCGCCGGAGCAGCTGTTCGGCAACCCGCAGCAGGAGCGGACCCGAGCCTTCCTGCAACGGATCAACGACGCCGGCCGAATGTGAACGACGACTGAAAGAAGGGGACCGATGCGCATCGGGCTGAACGGCGGAGCTGCCTCCGTCGACAAGATGATCGAGCAGGGACAGCAGGCCGAGGCGGATGGCTTCAGCGCGCTGTGGTACCCGAGCGCGGTGGCGGGCGATCCGGTGACCGCGATGGCGATCGTCGGGCGGGCGACGTCCTCGATCGAGCTCGGCACTGCGGTGCTGCAGACGTACACCTCGCATCCGGTGCTGCAGATGAACCGCGCCGTCGCCGCCGCGGCCGCCATGAACCGGCCCGGCTTCACGCTCGGCGTCGGGCCGTCGCACGCGCCGGTGATCGACGGGATGTACGGGATGTCGTACGCGACGCCCGGACGGCACACCGAGGAGTACGTCGAGATGATCGCCGCCTTGCTGCGCGGCGACAAGGTCGACACCACGGGCGAGGAGCTCTCGTTGCACGGCGTACAGGCGCAGGCCGTGCCCCAGCCGGTGCAGCTGCTCGTCGCCGCGCTGGCGCCGCGCCTGCTGCGCGTCGCCGGTTCTGTCGCCGACGGCACGATCCTGTGGATGGGCAACGCACAGTCGATCTCCAGCCACGTCGCGCCGCGCATCAACGCCGCGGCTGCCGATGCCGGACGACCTGCCCCGCGCATCGTCGCCGGGCTGCCGGTCGCCGTGACCGACGACGTCGGCGAGGCCCGCTCGGTGGCCGCCCGCCAGTTCGCGGTGTACGGCCAGCTGCCCAACTACCAGCGCATCCTCGCCCACGGCGGCATCACCGGACCGGCCGAGGCCGTGATCGTCGGCGACGAGGCGTCGGTGTCGGCCCAGCTCCAGGAGCTGATCGAGGCCGGGGCCACCGACATCTGGGCGTCGATCTTCCCGGTCGGCGACGACGTCAGCGGCTCGCGCCGTCGCACCCGCGACCTGCTGAGGACGCTCGCCACCGAGGCCTGATCGCTGTCAACCCCTTGACGCTGAGACGGTTCCCGTCTTACTGTCTCATCAATGGGGAATTCTGCTGAGCAGCGCGTGCTCGATGCCGCCAAGGCCTGCTGCGAGCGGTGGGGCGTGGCCAAGGTGACCATCGACGACATCGCCGCCGAGGCCCGCGTCTCACGCGCCACGCTCTATCGCATGTTCCCCGGCGGCAAGGACGTGCTGTTCGAGGCCCTGCGGGTGCGTGAGCTCGAAGACTTCATGACCCGACTGCGCGAGCACGTCGAGGGCGCCGACAGCCTGGAAGAGGTGGTCGTGCGCACGATGGTCAACGCCATCCTCGAGCTGCGCGCCGACCAACACCTGGCCACGATGCTCGCCTCCGAGCCGGGCGAGGTGCTCTCCAACCTCACCGTCGACGGCGTGCCGCGGATCATCCGCGTCGCCACGCTGTTCCTGTCGCCGCTCGTCGACGACTTCCTGCCGCGCAAGCAGAGCGCCCGCCTCGTCGAGCTGCTCGCCCGCCTCGTCATCTCCTACTTCCTCGCCCCGTCCGAGCAGATCGACCTCACCGACGTCGACCAGACCCGCGAATTCATCCGAACCTTCATCCTTCCGGGCTTCGAGTCCTCACTCATCAGGAGCTAGTCACATGACCATCACCCACGGCACCAACGAAGAGATCATCGGCCGCGCCGAGATCAACGACATCGAGGCCATCCTCGCCATCCCGACCGCCGACCCCAACGACATCGAGCACGTCGTCAAGAACAACGCCGACTCGGTGTTCACCTGGGACTACACGTTGGCTCGTCCGCAGCTGCGCAAGCTGTACGAGAAGGCCAAGGTCGGCCAGTGGAACGCCACCACGGACCTGCCCTGGGACACCGAGGTCGACGTCGAGAAGGAGGTCCTGGCCAACCAGGAGCTGCTCGGCAAGGGTGTCGACGAGTCCGTCTACGCCGGCACCCCCGTCGCCAAGTGGGGCGACAAGGAGTGGCTGGAGTTCGGCGCCGAGGGCCTCAACTGGCAGCTCAGCCAGTTCCTCCACGGTGAGCAGGGTGCGCTGATCTGCACCGCCAAGATCGTCGAGACCGTCCCGTGGTACGACGCCAAGCTGTACGCGTCGACGCAGGTCGTCGACGAGGCTCGCCACGTCGAGGTCTTCGGTCGCTACCTGCAGGAGAAGCTCGGCGGCGAGTACCAGGTCAACGCCCACCTGCGGATGCTGCTCGACGACATCATCAACGACAGCCGCTGGGACATGACCTACCTCGGCATGCAGGTCATGGTCGAGGGCCTCGCCCTGGCCGCCTTCGGCTTCCTCCACCAGATCACCAGCGAGCCGCTGCTCAAGCAGCTCCTCCGCTACGTGATGAGCGACGAGGCCCGCCACGTGGCCTTCGGCGTGCTCAGCCTGAAGGAGGTCTACGACCAGATGACCGACGCGGAGATGAAGGATCGCCAGGAGTTCGCCTTCGAGGCGGCCATCCGCATGCGCGACCGCTTCATGCAGCAGGAGGTCTGGGAGCGGATGGGCGTCAACGTGCGCGACATCGTCCCGTTGGTGCTGGCCGACCCGACCCGCACGATGTTCCAGCAGATGCTGTTCAGCAAGATCGTGCCGAACACGAAGAAGCTCGGCCTGCTCGACCGCAACGACAAGTGGCTGCGCCGTCGCTTCGAGGAGATCGGTGTCATCCAGTTCGAGGACTGGGAGGACACCGGCGAGGAGTACCTCAAGTTCGAGCTCGGGGCCGACGCCCCGGCCGTCGTGCACCCGCACTGATCTGTTCTGCGCCACATGGGCGCGCGATCGACGAGCACTCGTCGGTCTCGCGCCCATTGGCTGTTTTGGGGTTGAACCGAGCGAGACAATACAAGTACCATACAAGTCGTGCCCGCCGACTGGAACCCTGAGCAGTACCGACGATTTGCCACCGAACGGGCGCAGCCGTTCCACGACCTCCTCGGGCTGATCGAGCCCGGTGCATTGCACACCGCTGTCGACCTGGGCTGCGGGCCCGGCGAGCTGACCGCACTGGCCGCAACGACGCTCGGCGTCGGATCGATGGTCGGCATCGACAACTCGCCGACGATGCTCGCCTCGACCGCCGAGCATGCTCACGACGGCGTGCGGTTCGCCGATGGCGACATCGGGGCGTGGACGTCGGACCACGATCAGGACCTCGTGCTGGCCAGTGCTTCGCTGCAGTGGGTGCCCGATCACGCCGGCGTGCTGGCGCGCTGGACGGCGGGGCTCGGGCCCGGCGGGCAGCTGGCCGTGCAGGTGCCGGCCAACGCCTACATGCCCTCGCACACCACCGCCGGCGAGGTCGCCGCTCGCGACGAGTTCGCCGCGGCGTTCGGCGTCGACGGTCCGCCGGTGGACCCGGTGGCGGTCAACGTCCTCGAGCCGGAGGAGTACGCCTCACTGCTGCACTCGCTCGGGTTCGAACGCCAGCACGTGCGCCTGCAGGTGTACCCGCACGTGTTGCCGAGCAGCCGTGACGTGGTCGAGTGGGTGCGCGGCACGACGCTGACGCGCTTCGAGAAGCGGCTGCCACCCGAGCTGTTCCGGCGCTTCGTCGAGCAGTACGAAGCGGCGCTCCTCGATCGCATCGGCCGCCACGAGCCGTACTTCTTCCCGTTCCGGCGGATCTTGTTCTGGGGTCGCCTGCCCGGCTGAACCCGCTGGCCGGCTCCCTGTTCGATCGTGTGCGTTCACGCAGGAGTGCCCTCTAGTCTGTGCCCGTGAGCGTGGACTCCATCGACCGCCTGCAACGCATCCGCTCCGAGCTGGACGCCACGGGACGGGTGCGCGTCGCCGAGCTGGCCGACGAGCTCGGGGTCAGCGAGATGACCGTGCGCCGCGACCTCGACATGCTCGTCGACGAAGGCATCGCCCGGCGCGTCCGCGGCGGCGCGCTGGCTCGTGGGCCGCAGCCGTTCGCCGACCGGTTCGGCAAGCAGGCCAAGGCCAAGGACCGCATCGCCGACAAGCTGCTGCACCTCGTCGGCGAAGGCGGGGCGATCGGCATCGATGCGTCCTCCACGTTGCAACGGCTGGCCGCTCGACTGGTCGACGCGCGCGACCTCACCGTCGTGACCAACAGCCTGGAGAGCTTCTCGGTGCTCAGCGGGCACAGCGGCATCACCGCGTTGGCCACCGGGGGCCAACTCGATCCACGTACCGGTTCGCTGGTCGGTCCGTTGGCGACGCGCGCGGCGCGCGACCTGTTGCTGCGGCGCTTCTTCGTCTCGGCCGCCGGCCTCGACCCGCGCCACGGCACCACCGAGTCGACGCTCGAGGAGGCCGAAGTGAAGTTGGCACTGGCCGACGTCAGCGGCCAGGTCGTCGTCGCCGTCGACTCGAGCAAGCTCGGGCAGCGGGGCACGGCACGATGCCTGCCGATCGATCGCATCGACGTGCTCGTCACCGAGCTCGACCCCGGCCACCCCACGCTCGATCCCTACCGCCGCCAGTGCGAGGTGCGCTGACCCGCGATCGTCAACCGGCAGCGCCTGCCAGGTGGTCGAGGACTGCGGTGGTCCAGGCGTCGGGGTTGTCGGTCTGCGGGCTGTGGCCGGCGTTCGGGATGACGACGAGGTCGGCGCCGGCGATGCCGGTGGCGAGCTGATCGGCGGCAGCGCGCAGCCCGCGGTCGCGTGCGCCGACGATGACCGTGGTGGGGCAGCGAACCTCGCCGAGTCGGTGGACCAGCGACGGGTGGTGTCCGAGCTCACCTGCCAGGGAGCGCAGCGCTTCCGGATCCAGGCCGCGCAGCGCCAGGCGTGCCTCCTCGTCCAGCGGGTGGCGCGCCAGCCGGGCGATCGTCGCGATCGTGCGCTCCAGGGCCGGACCGCGAGCCAGTCGTGCGGCGGCCGAGACGAGTGGACGGGGGATGGCTCGCTGAGGTTCGGCAGCGGTGTCCATCAAGATCAGCGAGCGCACGCGATCGGGGTGGGCGAGCGCGTGCATCAGCGCCAGCACACCGCCCATCGAGTGGCCGAGGAGGTGGTAGCTCGGCGGGCAGCACTGCGTGGCGACGCCGTCGACATCCGACGCCAGCTGTTCGAACGTGTACGTATCGGCGCGTCCGGTGTTGGCACTTCGGCCGTGCCCACGGTGGTCCGGGGCGAGGACGTCGACGTGTCGGGTCAGGGCAGGGGCGACCTTCGCCCAATCGTTGCTGCTGCCCACGAACCCGTGCAGCGCCAGCAACGTCGGCGGCGAACGCTCGGGCGCACCCGTCCAGCGAGCCACGTGCAGGACGGTGCCACCGGTGGTGATCCGCATCTTGAACTCGCCTCCAAGTGTTCTGATAGAGTTTGTGAGATCACAGCGTAACGAACATCGATGATGCGCCGTCGTGCTGTGGGGACATCGCTGATCCAACTGTCGATCCAAGGGGAATCCATTGCGCTCTCTACCTGTCGTCGCTGCCGTCGCCATCCTGCTCGGCGCGTGCTCGTCGGATGCGGCCACCTCGACCACACCGTCGTCGCCATCGGAGACGGTGGGGAACCCGACCGTGCCCGACACGACGCCGCCGGCGACGGTTCCGACCAGCGCAACCGATGTTCCCGTCACGGCCGGTGGGGAGCAGACCGACAGCTGGACGGGCGTGACGAAGACGACCATCAAGCTGGGAGTAGCGGGCATCGATCCCGATGAGGTTCGTGCGCTCGGCGTCGCCTGGGACGGCCCGGGTGCCGAGGAGCTCTACCAAGCATGGATCGATGCGCAGAACGATCGCGGCGGCGTGCTCGGCCGCAACGTCGAGCTGGCGTTCGCGCCGTACCTGCCGATCGGCGATGCGCAGGCGGAAGCTGCCTGCGTTGCCCTCACCGAGGACGACAAGGTCTTTGCCGCGACGGGGCTGCTCCTCGGCGACACGTCGCTGTGCATCACCGAGACCCACGAGACGCCGTACATCGGTCTGTTCGGGCAGTCCGCCGAACGCGACGCACGAGCAAAGGCGCCGTTCCTGGCGATCGAGATGGCGGACGACCTCCAGCGCTCGGCAGGGGTCCAGTCGTTCATCGAGCGCGGGCTGCTGGAGGGCAAGAAGGTCGGGCTGTACACGGAGGCGCAGGACGTCGCCGTGACGGACGGGTCGATCAAGCCGCTGCTGGACGACGCCGGCGTCGATGTCGTGGTGTCGGCCGTGCTCGACGACTTCGGCGACGACACCGCGGCGCAGGATCAGGCACTCGATGCGATCGTCGCCAAGATGCAGTCCGAGGGCGTCGAGGTGGTGCTCAACGTCTCCAACTTCACCAACGTGCTGGTCGCCTTCCAGCGCAACGGCTGGTTCCCCGAGCAGGTCCTGGCGACCTCTGCCCAGGCGATCAGCGCCGACTTCGTCGCCGGATCCGGTGTCGACGCATCGAGCCTGGCCGATGTCCTCGTCGCTGCGCCGTACATCCCGTCCAAGGAGGAGCTGGTTGCCGATCCGCTGGTCGTCGAGTGCGTCGAGGAGTTCAACGCCAGCGGCCCCGAGGAGCCGATCGACCTGGACACGATCGAGGCATCGAGCCTGAACGGCATCGCCAACCAGTGCGCCGCCTTCCGCCTGTTCGTGCACGTCGCCGAGAAGGCCGGTGTCGACCTCACGCCGGAGACGTTCGGAGCGGCAGCCGACGCACTCGGCACCGTCGAGCTGCCCGGTGTGCCGTTCGGGTCGCTGACGCCGACCAAGCACAGCGTCGGCGACGCGATCGGCATCTACGACTACGACGATGCCGCTGCCCGGTTCCTGCTCGACGGTGATCCCATCCAGGTGTCGTGACCGACGAACAACCCTCGGCGGGCATCGGTGCGCTGGCCACCACGATGCTCGAGGAGGAGGACCGGCGGCTTCGCGCTCGCGCCGAGACCGTCGTCGAACCGGGCAAGCTGCCCGGGGTCGGGAGCAGTGAGCTGACGCTGCGCCAGGGACTGCGACTCGGCGGTCCGTCGATCTTCGTCGTGCTCACGTTGATCAACTCCTTCGACGAGCTCGAGAGCGCCGCGCTCGCCGTGCTCGCCCCCGACATCGCCCGCACGTTCGGCGTGAGCAACGGGGCGATCGTCTTCCTCACCGCTGCGGCCGGAGCCTTCATCGTTCTCGGCGCGGTGCCGATGGGCTGGCTGGCCGACCGCGTGCGTCGCGGACCCATCGTCGGCGTGTCCAGCATCGTGTTCACGGCGATGCTCGTGCTGTCCGGCCTGGCCGGCAACATCTTCACGTTCTTCCTCACCCGGCTCGGGGGAGGCGTGGCCAAGGCCAACACCGGCCCGGTGCACGGATCGATGCTCGCTGACGCCTACCCGCTCGGCGTGCGCGGTCGGTTGGCTGCGGCAGGAGGGATCGCCGGACGGATCATGGCGACGATCAGCCCGTTGCTCGTCGGGGCGATCGCGGCGATCGCTGGTGGCGTCGAAGGGTGGCGGTGGGTCTACCTGTTGGTCGGCCTGCCGGTGCTCGTGCTGGCCTGGTTGGCGTTCGCGCTTCCGGAACCCACGCGCGGTCGCTGGGAGATCGAGGACGTCGTCGGCGGCGTTGCGGCGCCGGACTCGTCGGTGTCCGCAGTCGTCACCGACGAGCCGGTGGCGATGCCGATCTCGGTGGAGGCCGGGTTCGCTCGGCTGCGGTCGATCCGCACGTTGCGCAGCGTGATCCTGGCGCTGTCGGCGATGGGCTTCGGGCTCGTCACCTTGCCAGTGCTGGCCAACTTGTTCATCGAGGAGCGCTTCGGTCTCGGGGCGTTCGAGCGCGGTTGGGTGGCGACGATCCCGGCGGTCGTCTCGCTGGTCACCATCCCCTTCGTCGGGCGTGCCTACGACCGCATGTTCCGCACCGACCCGGCACGGGTGCTGCGGCTGCTCGGCCGGCTGACGATCCCCGCCGCGTTCCTCACGCCAGTCCAGCTGTTCGCCCCGAACATCGTCGTGTTCGCGTTGTTGAGCATCCCGCAGGCGGTGTTGTTGACCTCCGCGTTCCCGATGGTGTTCGCGCTGCTCCAGGCCGTCGTGCCGTACCGGATGCGCGGCCTTGGCGCGGCGATGGGGTCGGTGTTCATGTTCTTCGTCGGCGCCACCGGCGGTGCGCTCGCCTCACTGCCGCTGACCAACGCCTACGGCCCGCGCACCACGATCCTCGTGCTGCTCGTCCCGTCGACCATCCTCGGCGGGATCCTCCTCCTGCGCGGTGCCGGATCGGTGGTCGGCGACCTGCGTCTCGTGTCCGACGAGCTGATCGAGGAACGAGCCGACGGCGACCGTCGTCGTGCCGATCCGCTCGGCGTCCCGGTGCTGCAGCTGCACGGCGTCGACGTGTCGTACGGCAACGTGCAGGTCCTCTTCGACGTCGCCATCGAGGTGCGCCGCGGCGAGGTGCTCGCGTTGCTCGGCACCAACGGCGCGGGCAAGAGCACCATCCTGCGCGTCGCAACCGGGTTGATGACGCCGAGCGTCGGCGTCGTCCGGTTGAACGGCTCGAACATCACGTACGTCTCGCCCGAGCAACGCGCTCGGTTGGGGATCGTGTCGATCGCCGGCGGTGACGGCGTGTTCCCGTCGATGAGCGTCGAGGCCAACATGCGCATGGCCGCGTTCATCCATCGCGGTGAGGACGTGGACGGCTCGAGCGGCGTGGCAGCGCGCGTCGAGCGCTCACTGCGGCGGTTCCCGGCGCTCGTCGAGCGGCGCTCGCAACGTGCCGGCTCGCTGTCGGGCGGACAGCAGCAGATGCTGGCGATGGCGATGGCGCTGACCCGCGATCCGACCGTGCTGATCATCGACGAGCTGTCGCTGGGGCTCGCCCCCGTGGTGGTCGGTGAGCTGCTCGACGTCGTTGCTCAGCTGCGCAGCGAAGGGATGGCGATGCTCATCGTCGAGCAATCGCTGAACGTCGCGCTGTCGCTGGCCGACCGCGCCATCTTCCTGGAGAAGGGTCAGGTTCGCTTCGAGGGTCCGGCGGCCGAGCTGGCCGAGCGCGACGACCTCGTCCGCGCCGTGTTCCTCGGCACCGAGGGCGGCTGACGTGGTCGCCGCGTGGATCACCCGCCAGCTCGTCTTCGACGGGTTCATCAGCGGCCTCCTGATCGGCGTGCTCGCCGTCGGGCTCGTGCTCGTCTTCCGCTCCAGCCGCGTCGTCAACTTCGCCGTTGGCAACCTCGGCACGGTCGGTGCAGCACTGCTCGCGCTGGTCGCCATCAACTTCGGCATGCCGTACTGGGTCGCTGCCCTCGCTGCACTCGTGGCCGGCACCGCGCTCGGTGTCGTCATCGAGCTGGTCGTGGTGCGCCGTCTGTTCAACGCGGCACGTGTGACCTTGCTCGTCGCCACGATCGGCGTGGCGCAGCTGTGCCAGGCGATCCTCGCTGCGCTCCCCAAGGTGAAGGGCCTCACCGCGGCCAAGTACCCCCTCGCGGTGCAGGGGCCGTGGCAGGTCGCCGGCGTGCGGATCGGCGGCGCACAACTGACGACGCTCGTCGTCGTGCCCGTCGTGGTCGGTTCGCTGGCCTGGTTCCTCAACCGCACCGTCATCGGCGCCGCGGTCACCGCCTCGTCGGACAACCCGCGTCTGGCGCGCACGATCGGCGTCAACCCGAAGCTCGTCTCCACGCTCGTGTGGGGGCTCGCCGGGCTGCTCTCGACGATCACCCTCGTGCTCGCCTCGGCGCAGTCGGGGCGCGTCTCGGGCATCACCACGCTCGGCCCGGGAACGATGGTGCGCGCGCTCGCCGCAGCGGTGATCGCCGGCATGGTCTCGTTCCGTGGCGCACTGGTTGCCGGTGTCGCGATCGGTGTCGTGCAAGCGGTGGTGCGCTTCAACTTCCTCGAGCAGACGGGCCTGATCGACATCCTCGTGTTCGTCGCCGTGCTCGTTGCCGTGTGGGTGAAGGTGCGTCGTGATGAGCCGGACAGCGCGCCGATGGCGTTGCGGACATCGTTGCGTCCGTTGCCGGAACGGGTGCGTGGAGTGTGGTGGGTGCGTCACCTCGGCGCCGGCGGATTCGCCGTGCTGTTCGCGCTCGGGGCAGCGCTGCCGATCGTCATCTCCGCGCCGTCGCGCGTGCTGCTGTACACGACCATCCTGTGCACTGCGTTGTGCGCCGTGTCGATCACGATGCTCACCGGCTGGGCCGGACAGGTGTCGCTCGGGCAGATGGCGTTCGCCGGGTTCGGAGCACTGGTCGCCGCCGCGCTCTTGCGCGGGCCGCTGCCGTTCCTCCTCGCCATCGTCGTGGCCGCAATGATCACCGCGGCCGCAGCTGCGGTCGTCGGCGCCGGGGCGTTGCGAGTGCACGGACTGCTGCTGGCAGTGATCACGTTCGCGATGGGCATCGCCGCCGCGGCGTGGGTCTACCGGCAGCAGCTGTTCTCCGACGGCAACAAGTCGTCCGTGCCGTTCCGCCGCGGCTCGTTGTTCGGTCTCGACCTGACGTCGCAGCGGTCGTACTACTACGTCGTACTGGTCGCGCTCGGTCTGACCTTGCTCGTTGCCGGACGTCTCCGCGCCAGCGGCATCGGCAGGACGACGATCGCCGTGCGCGACAACGCGATCGGGGCAGCGGCGTACACGGTCGGCGCGCTGCGCGTGCGCGTGGTGATGTTCGCCCTCTCGGGCGGCATCGCCGGACTCGGCGGCGCGCTGCTGGCCGGTGCGGTGCAGAACGTGCCGTTGACGGAGCGCTTCTTCCAGGTCGACGACTCGCTGCAGCTGATCTCGATCGCGGTGATCGGCGGGCTCGGCACGCTGATCGGTCCGGTGCTCGGCTCGCTGTGGGTGATCGGTCTGCCCGCGTTCTTCCCGTCGAACGAGGTGCTGCCGTTCCTCGCCTCCGGTGTCGGTCTCCTCGTCCTGCTGCTGTACGTGCCCGGCGGGTTCGCCCAACTCGTGCACGGCGTGCGCGACGCCGTGGTGCGCGTCGCCGAGCGGCGCCTCGGCCCGGAGCCGCCGCGCACGGCACCCGCAACGACTGCGGCTCGGATCACCCCGGCAGCGCCTCGCTCCGATTCGCCGGCACTCGCCTTGGCGACGCGAGGTCTCACCGTTCGCTTCGGCGGCAAGCTGGCGCTCGACGGGGTGGACGTGCACGTGCAGCGCGGTGAGATCGTGGGGCTCATCGGCAGCAACGGCGCCGGCAAGAGCACGTTCCTCAACGTCGTCGGCGGGTTCATCGACGGTGACGGACAGGTGCTCCTCGCGGGCGCGGACATCACCGATCGAAGCCCGGCTCGCCGGGCGGCCGCCGGCCTCGGCCGGACCTTCCAGGCGGCGCGCTTGTTCCCCGAGCTCTCCGTGCGCGACGTCGTGCTCGTGGCGCTCGAAGCGCGTCACCGAACCCCGTTCGCCGCCACCGCGTTGCAGCTCCCTCACGCGGTGCGCGGCGAACGACGGCGTCGCGCCGAAGCGTCCGACCTGCTCGACCTGTTCGGTCTCGGTCGCTACGCGGACCGGCGCACCGACGAGCTCAGCACCGGGACGCGGCGGATCGTCGAGCTGGCAGGGCTGGTGGCGATTGGCGCGACGATGCTCTGCCTCGACGAGCCGGCTGCGGGCGTCGCCCAACGGGAGACCGAGGCGCTCGCGCCCCTGTTGCTGGAGGTGCGTCGCCAGCTCGATGCCTCGATGGTCGTCATCGAGCACGACATCCCGTTCATCTCCGGGCTGTGCGACCGGATCTACTGCCTCGAAGCCGGTCGGGTGATCGCCGAGGGCGCGCCCGACGTCGTGCGCCGTGATCCGCTCGTCATCGCCCACTACCTCGGCACCGACACCCGTTCCATCGATCGCAGCGGAAAGATCCGGACCTGACCATGCACATCGACCCACCGTTGCAAGCACTGTTCGATGCGATTCGCGCCAACCCTGGCCCGGCGCCCGACCCCGACGACATGATCGCCGTGCGCGCGCAAGCCGACGCGACGATGATGCTCCTGCACCGGCCGCCCGCCGCCGACATCGAGGTGCGCGACCACAGCGTGGCGGTCGATGGCGGCACCATCGGCGTGCGGACGTACCGACCGGCCGATGCAAGCGGGCCGCTGCCCGTGATCTTCTTCATCCACGGTGGCGGGTGGGTGCAGGGGACGCTGGACACCGCGGAGATCGAGACGGTGCCGATGGTCGAGGCGTTGCGCTGCTTCGTCGTCTCGGTCGACTACCGGCTGGCCCCGGAGCACCCGTTCCCGACCCCGCTCGAGGACTGCGTTGCGGCGTGGAGCTGGCTGCACGAGCACGGTGCAGCGCTCGGCGCCGATGTCGAACGGGTCGTCGTCGCTGGGTCGAGCGCAGGCGCCAACCTCTGCGCCGCGCTCTGCGTCGCCACCCGCGACCGCGCGCTGCCGACACCCGTCGCTCAAGTGCTCGACATCCCCGCGCTCGACCTGACGTTGGCATCGCCGTCGATGGCTACACCCGCGGCCTCCTTCGGGCTGACGGCCGACGGCGTGCGTGGGTACACGGCGCAGTACCTGCAGGGCGCCGACCCGACCAACCCGCTGGTGTCACCGTTGCTGGGCGACCTCACCGGCTTGCCGCCGGCCTTCGTCACCGTTGCCGAGCACGACCCGGTGCGCGACGACGGCGAACGCTTCGTCGAAGCGCTGCACCGCGCCGGCGTCGCGGCGGCCGGCGTGCGCGTGCTGGCCCACCTGCACGGCACCTGGATCATTCCGATCACGATGACCTCGCGCGTCGCCCTCGACCTCCGCCTCGCCGCCCTCCGCCGAGCCCTCGACGGAACCTTGTAGCTCGGGCTCGCTGCGCTCGCCTGCCCGGGCTGGAGCGCCCGCGTCGTGAGTCACGGGTGCGCCCAGCGCTCCGGAAGCTCACGAACCAGTTCGTTCGTGAGCTTAGGGCGCGCCGAGCGCACTCGAGGCTCACTGATGAGCGGGCGAGATGGCGCACCGGGATCGGTCGAGTCGACGTTGGTGATCGATTCGAGAGGTCGGGGCAGTACAGCGTTACGGCGAGTAGAACTCGCCGTCGTCTCCCTGTACCCGAGCGCTCAGCGCCAGAGCGATCGATCGAAGGTGGTCCAAGTCGGAGTCGCGGCTTCCCGTCACCGTCAACTGGCCCGCGTGCCAATCGATTGTTCCGCCGTGCTCGTCGATGACGGCGAAAGTGGTCTGTTCGAACGGAACGGTCTTCGTGCCGTAGGTGCCGGCTTGCACAAGGCTGACGTTCGGCTGCGCTTGCTCCGTCCATTCTTCGAACTCGATCGGAGCCTCGTTCGCCTGGCTCCAGTCCGCGGCACGAGTGAGGTGAAGTTCGTAGCCCACGAAGTCGCAGCGTGTTCCGACCAGAGTCAAACGGTCAAGCCTCGATCGAACCGAGCGACGAACGGGCCGGTCGGTGCGCGACCGCGGGAGTAACATCGGCGCTCGATGTCCACGCCGTCGTTCCGCACGTTGCATGCCTTGCGCATCAAGGGGTTCGCCAAGGTCGATGTCGTGGCTGAGATCGCCGACATCGACATCGCCGTCGCCCAGGCGCACCTCGACGACTTCCAGCAGCGCGAGCTGGCCATGTTCCGCGAAGCGCGGTCGTTGTGGCAGCTCACCCCGGCTGGCAAGGAGCACCACCGCGACGAGCTGGCTGCCGACCTGGCAGCGGCGTCCATCGGGACCTCGCTCGACGATCAGTACGCCCGCTTCCTCGCCCTCAACGAGCAGTTGAAGGAGCTGTGCGGGAAGTGGCAGCTGCGCGACGGCGCCGCCAACGATCACACCGACGCGGCGTACGACCGCGGCGTGATCGAACAGCTCGTGGCACTCGATGCGGCGGCGCAGCCGATCGTGGCCTCGCTCGGTGCCGCGCTGGCTCGCCTCAGCCCGTATGGGCCCCGGTTGGCGCAGACGTGCCAGCGGCTGGCGGCCGGTGAAACGAATATGTTCACCGGGGTGATGTGCGGCAGCTACCACGATGTGTGGATGGAGCTGCACGAAGACCTGATCCTCACGCGAGGGATCGACCGTGCCGCAGAAGGATCGTTCTGATGACTGACATCTCCCCTCGCTTCGGCCGTGTGCTCACGGCGATGGTCACCCCGTTCCTCCCGGACGGTGAGCTCGACCTCGCCGGGGCAGCGACCCTGGCCCGGTGGCTGCAGGACCACGGCAACGACGGACTGGTCATCGCCGGCACCACGGGCGAGGCGCCGGTGCTCAGCGACGAGGAACGCCTGTCGCTGTTCGCGGCGGTCACGGAGGCCGTGTCGATCCCGGTGATCGCCGGCACGGGCACCAACGACACCCGTCACTCGGTGCACCTCACCAAGGAGGCTGCCGCGCTCGGCGCGGCCGGGATCCTGGCCGTGTGCCCGTACTACAACCGTCCGTCGCAGGCCGGCATCGCCGGGCACATGGAGGCGATGGCTGCAGCCAGCGACCTGCCGGTGATGGTCTACGACATCCCGGTGCGCACCGGGCGAAAGTTCGCCACCAGCACGCTGCTCCATCTGGCTCGCACCGTGCCGACGATCGTCGCCCTGAAGGACGCCGCCGGGAACCCCGGCGAGACCGCTGCGGTGATCAGCTCGGCACCGGACGGCTTCGAGGTCTACAGCGGCGACGACGGCATGACGCTGCCACTCCTCGCCAGCGGGATCGTCGGCACCGTCGGTGTGGCCACGCACTGGACCGCCGAGGATCATCAGCAGATGTTCGACCTCTGGGCGAAGGGTGACTTCGCCGGTGCACGCCTGGTCAACAGCCGGATGCTGGAGAGCTT
This sequence comes from Ilumatobacteraceae bacterium, assembly GCA_965229005.1. Lineage (GTDB taxonomy): Bacteria > Actinomycetota > Acidimicrobiia > Acidimicrobiales > Ilumatobacteraceae > CBDDIP01. The sequence continues at coordinate 3,722,945 of CBDDIP010000002.1, read as the reverse complement.
CGCCTTCGAGACCGGCGACGACGCACCCAACCCGTTGCCGACCAAGGCAGTCCTCCGTCACCTCGGTCTTCCCGCAGGTCAGGCACGGTTGCCGATGGGTCCGGCACCCGCCGACGTCGAGGCGCGAGTGCCTCAGGTGCTCGCCAACCTGCAACGATGGCGGGATGCGTTTCCTGATCGTCCCTAAGTCCTGATGTCCAAATCTGCGAAGAACGGGCCTGCCAAGAATTCGCCGGTGCGGATCATCTTCCTCGGTGGCCTCGGTGAGATCGGTCGCAACTGCATGGCCATCGAGCAGGACGACCGCGTCCTGCTCATCGACGTCGGGCTGATGTTCCCCGACGCAGACATGCACGGCATCGACCTCGTGCTGCCCGACTTCACGTGGTTGCGCGAGAACGCCGATCGCATCGAGGCCGTCGTCGCCACCCACGGCCACGAGGATCACGTCGGCGCGCTGCAGTACCTGCTGCGCGAGCTGAGCTTCCCGATCTACGGGTCGGCCGTCACCCTCGGCCTGGCCCGGCACCGCATCGAGGAGGCCGGCCTGCTCGGCCGTACCGAGCTGATCACCGTCAAGGACGGCGAGCGGCGGATGATCGGTCCGTTCGACGTCGAGTTCATCCCCGTCACCCACTCCGTGCCGCACGCCCACGCCATCGCGTTGCACACGCCGCAGGGCGTCATCCTGCACACGGGCGACTTCAAGCTCGACCTCACGCCGGTCGACGGTCGGCGCACCGACCTCGGCCGCATCGGCGCCATCGCCAGCACCGAGGGCATCCGAGTGCTGCTGGCCGACAGCACCAACGCCGAGGAGCACGGTCACGCGCCCAGCGAGACCAGTGTCGGCTCGGTGCTCAACCAGCTGTTCACCGAGCAACGGGGACAGCGGATCATCACCGCCAGCTTCGCCAGCCACCTGCACCGCATCCAGCAGATCGCCGACGCGGCGATCGCCACCGGGCGCATCGTCGCCACGCTCGGGTTGAGCATCAAGAAGAACGTCCGCATGGGTCGCGATCTCGGCGTGTTGAAGATCCCCGACGACAAGCTCATCGACATCGACGAGATCGATCAGCACCCGCACGACAAGGTGTGCATCATCTCCACCGGTTCACAGGGCGAGCCGATGTCCGCGCTGGCGCTGCTGGCTCGCGGCGAGAACAAGTGGGTCAAGGTCGGCGACCGCGACACCGTGATCCTCTCCAGCCACGCCATCCCCGGCAACGAGAGCAACGTCAACCGGGTCATCGACGGCCTGCTTCGCGCCGGCGTCGAGGTCATCCACTCCGGCATCGCCGACGTGCACGCCACGGGGCACGCGCAGGCCGACGAGCTGAAGACCTACCTCTCGCTGACGCGGCCCGAGTACTACGTGCCGATCCACGGCGAGTACCGCCACCTGGTCGCCAACGCCAAGCTCGGGATGTTGATGGGCGTTGCCCGCGACCACGTGCTGCTGTGCGAGGACGGCGACGTGCTCGAGCTGAACGACGACGGGCTCTCCGCGGTTGGCCGCGTGCCGGCCGGCTACCTGTACGTCGACGGCATCGTCGGCGACGTCGGGCAGGGCGTGCTGCGCGACCGGCGGATGCTGGCCGAAGAAGGCGTCGTCGTGGTCGTGGTCACCGTCGACGTCGGCACGGGCAAGGTGCTCACTGGCCCGGAGATCATCACCCGCGGCTGGGTCTACGCGCCAGAGGCCGAGGACCTGCTCGACGAGGCGTGCGACAAGGTGGCAGATGCCGTCGAGTCCGCGCTCGCTGCTGGTGTTCGCGACGTCGAATCGTTGGAACGCGACGTGCGTCGCGCTGCCGGCAAGTTCGTGCACGAGCGCACCAAGCGGCGGCCGATGATCGTGCCCGTCGTGATGGAGGCCTGAGGGCCGAGATGCGCGGTTCGGTGTTCGCGCTCATCGGCGCGCTCGCACTCACGTTGGTCGCCGGCTGCAGCGACGACGCATCGCCGGCGACGACCACCCTCACGGTGCCGCCGGTGGCGTCGCTCGATCCGGCCGAGCTCGTGCCGCCGCGTGTCGACCTGATCGGTGAGGCGGTCGATGCCCTGGAGGCGGAGCTCGGTGGGCCGCAGCAGTACTTCGAGATCAACGCCACGCCGAACCTCGTCAACCTGTTCGTCGCCCTGAACGACGGAGCGATCGCCCAGCCGTGGGTGTACGTCGACGGCGAGCTGTCGTCGCAGCCGGGGGAGGGGGCCAACGGCAACACGTTTGCTGCGACGGCGCTGGACTTCGATCCGCTGGTGGTGCTGAAGCCGACCCAGGAGCAGCTGGACGACCCGAACATCGACGTCTTCGAGATCATCGCCGACGCTCAGGGTGTCGCCCACTACACGCTCGTCGTCGACTCGCCAGCCGGTGGCCAGCTGCTCGTCACCGTCGACAAGAACGGCGCGGTCCAAGCCGTCGACCCCAACTGAACACGCCGCATGCGCCTGCTGGCGCGCGGGGCATTGGTACCGTGGCAGGGTCATGGCCACTTGGGGACAACCGAATCGACGTTCGAAGCCGACGCGTTCGAGCACGTCACGGCCTGCCCCGACCCGTCCGACCACCCGTCAGCCGGCCGTCGGCAACGCCCGCAGCGGCGATACCGATGAGCTGCCCCGATCCCGCCGAGACCAGGCCTCGGCCGAGCTCCGCGAGGCGATGGAGGGGCGCGAGAGCGAGTTCGTCGGGATCGCCTTCATCATCGTCGGCGTCTTGTTGGTGCTGGCCATCTACCTCAACCTGGCCGGTCCGCTCGGCGAGGGCGTCGAGACGCTGGTCGGTTGGTTCACCGGGCTCGGCCGGTTCATCGTGCCCATCGCCCTCATCGGGATCGGTGCCGCCCTGGTCAAGCGCGGCCGCAGCGAGCACCGCTGGCGCCTCACGGTCGGTTGGGGCATGTCGGCGCTGTCGGTCCTCGGCGTGCTGCACATCGTGCGCGGGCCACGCGCCATCCTCGACAACTTCAAGCACCTCGGCCGCGCCGGCGGTTGGCTGGGCGCACTGATCGCCGAACCGCTGCGCAGCCTGATCGCCTCCGCCGGCGCGATCGTCGTCCTCGCCGCACTGTTCCTCGCCGGGACGCTCCTGATCACTGGCGCGTCCGTGCGCACCGTGTTCTCACAGACGGGCCGCGGCGTCCGCGCGGTGGCGATGCCCGCCGGCCGCAAGGCCCGCCAGGTGTTCGGTGACATGGCCACCCTGCGCAGCGATCGTCAGGGCGGCCACGAGCTCAACGATCCGGGCCTGGATCCACTCGGCGATCGACCGATGCTCTACGACGCGTCGTCCGACGACCTGTGGGACGACGAACCGGCCCAAAACCGTGGCGGAGGGCCGAAGCGCACCCGCAAGGCGCTGCCGCCCCCGATGGCAGACGGGCCGGTCGAACAGGCGGAGCTGGAGCTCGGGCCCGGTGCGCAGCGCGGCGCGTGGGTGCTGCCGCCGGCGAACAGCCTCGCCCGCAGCACGGCGCAGACGATCAACAAGGCCGAGGTGGAAGCACGCGGACAGGTGCTGGTCGAGTCGCTCAACTCGCACGGGGTGGAGGTGCGCCTGCTCGGCCAGACCGTCGGCCCCACCGTCACCCGCTACGAGCTCGAGCTGGGCAGCGGCGTGAAGGTCGCCAGGGTCACCAGCCTCAACCGCGACATCGCCTACTCGATGGCCGCCACCGACGTCCGCATCCTGGCGCCCATCCCCGGTCGATCGGCGATCGGTGTCGAGGTGCCCAACCACACCCGCCAGCTCGTCAGCCTCGGCGACATCATGACCGCGCCGGAGGCGAAGACGGCCAACCACCCGCTCGACGTCGCCGTCGGCAAGGACATCGCCGGCCGGGCCGTGTTCCTCAACCTGGCCACCACGCCGCACCTGCTCATCGCCGGCACCACCGGCGCGGGCAAGTCGAGCGGCATCAACTGCATCATCACCTCGTTGCTGATGCGCACCACGCCAGATCAGGTGAAGCTGATCCTGATCGACCCCAAGCAGGTCGAGATGGGTCAGTACAACCGGTTGCCGCACCTGCTCACCCAGCCGGTCACCAACCCGAAGAAGGCGGCCAACGCCTTGCAGTGGGCGTGCAAGGAGATGGACCGCCGCTACGACGTGCTCAGCGAGGTCGGCTTCCGCGACATCACCGGCTTCAACGCGGCCTACGACCGCGGTGAGCTCCAGGGCGACGCCGAGCTGACGGCGCATCTCGACGATTCGACCGCCGCGTCGTACGAACGGATGCCGTACATCGTCGTGGTCGTCGACGAGCTCAACGACCTGATGATGGTCGCCGCCCGCGACGTCGAGGAGAGCATCACCCGCATCGCCCAGAAGGCCCGCGCCGTGGGCATCCACCTGATCGTCGCCACGCAGCGCCCGTCGGTCAACGTGATCACCGGCGTCATCAAGGCCAACGTGCCGGCGCGCATGGCGTTCGCCGTGTCGAGCCTCACGGACAGCCGCGTCATCCTCGACCAGCCCGGCGCCGAGAAGCTCGTCGGCAAGGGCGACATGCTTCTGCTGCCCGGCAGCTCCAACGTTGCCCAGCGCATCCAGGGCTCGTTCGTCAGCGAGGAAGAGGTGCGCAAGATCGTCGCTCACTGGCGGCGTCAGGCACCGGAGGTCGTCTACGTCAGCGGTGTCGAGGGTGACGAGGGTGAGCAGGGTCAGCTCGGCGGCGGCAACTTCGGCGGCAACGGCGCCGATGACGACGAGGACGAGACCCTGATGCGCCAGGCGATGGAGCTCGTCGTGCGCAGCCAGCTCGGCAGCACGTCAATGCTGCAACGCAAGTTGAAGGTCGGCTTCGCCCGCGCCGGTCGGATCATGGACCTGCTCGAGCAGCGCGGCGTCGTCGGTCCCAGCGAAGGCTCCAAGGCGCGCACGGTGATGATGACCGTCGAGGAGTTCGAGCTGCTCCAAGAGGCCCAGCGCAACCGCTGAGGCCTCAGCATCGACTCAGCTGGCTGCCAGGTAGCCTCGGGGCACGTGGGGAAGCGCTTCTACATCGAGACCTTGGGCTGCCCCAAGAACCAGGTCGACAGCGACAAATTGGTGGGCACGCTCCTCGCTGACGGGATGACCGCCACCGACGACGCGTCGGCTGCTGATCTCGTCGTCGTCAACACGTGCGCGTTCATCGACGACGCTCGCCGCGAGTCGATCGACACGATCCTCGCGCTCGAGGATCGGCGCAAGACCGGTGCCCGCCTGGTCGTCACCGGCTGCATGGCCGAGCGCTACGGCGACGAGCTGCGCGAGGCACTGCCGGAGGTCGATCAGGTGGCCGGCTTCGGCGTCGCCGTGAACCTGCCGTTGACGGCTGCTGCTCGGGGGCGCACGTCCATCCCGGTCAGCTCCACGCCGCTGCCGACGCTCGATCTGCTCAACCTGCCGCGGCCGAAGAGCACCAGTCCGTGGGCGTACGTGAAGATCGCCGAAGGTTGCGACCGCTCCTGCGGGTTCTGCGCCATCCCCAGCTTCCGCGGGCCGCAGCGCAGTCGCGACGTTGCATCGATCCTCGCCGAGGTGGAGCAGCTCGAGGCGCAGGAGATCGTGCTCGTCGCGCAAGACCTCGCCAGCTACGGCAAGGATCGTCCCGACGAGCTCGGCGCCGGATCGATCGTCCCGCTGGTGCGGGCCGTCACGGCCGCCTCGGCGTGGACCCGCTTGCTGTACCTGTACCCGAGCGACCTCACCGACGATCTCATCGACGCGATCTGCGACACCGGCGTGCCGTACTTCGACCTGTCGCTGCAGCACGTCAGCAAGCCGCTGCTGCGCCGCATGCGCCGATGGGGAGACGGGCAGCGGTTCCTGAACCGCATCGAGGACATCCGCCGTCGCGAGCCGACCGCCGCGTTCCGCAGCAACTTCATCGTCGGGTACCCGGGCGAGACCGAAGAGGACCACGATCAGCTGCTCTCGTTCGTCGAGTCGGCGCAGCTGGATTGGTGCGGCTTCTTCGCGTACAGCCCCGAGGAGGGCACGTACGCGATGAACCTCGACGGCGCCGTCGACGCGTCGTTGATGAACGAGCGGCTGGCCGAACTGCGCGAACTGCAGGACGAGATCACGGGTCAGCGCAGCGATGCGCTGATCGGCACCACGGTGCGGGTGCTGGTCGACGAGCCCGGCGTGGCCCGCGGCACGCGTCAGGCACCGGAGATCGACGGCGTCATCGACGTGCCGCTGGATCTGGCCGTCGGGCAGTTCCATGACGTGCACATCGTCGACGCGGCCGGGCCGGACCTGGTGGGGGCCGTGCTGGTGGGGGACGGGGCTTGATGGGAGACTGGCGCTGATGCCCGTCGACCCGAACGCTCTGGCCACCTGGGCCAATGCGATCACCGTCGGCCGGCTGTTGCTGTCGCCGTTGATGATCTGGCTGATCCCCGACGGGCATCAGGGCAACTGGGTCGCGTTCGCGCTCTGGTTCCTGCTGTGCAGCAGCGACGGCATCGACGGCTACATCGCCCGCAAGCACGGCACGACGAAGTCCGGTGCCTTCCTCGACCCGCTCGCCGACAAGGTGCTCGTCCTCGGTGCGATGTTCGCGCTGGTCAACTCCAACGTGTTCTGGGTCGTGCCGGTGGTCATCATCGGCGCCCGCGAGCTGACCATCTCCCTGTACCGCACGTTCGTCGCGGCGAAGGGCGTCAGCGTCCCGGCCAGCCGTCTCGGCAAGTACAAGACGCTGACCCAGCAGCTGTCGGTCGGCTTCGCCATCGCTCCGATCACGTCCGCCGACGCGACGTGGCTGTGGAAGTGGTTGCTGTGGGCCGCGGTCGTGCTCGCGCTCGTGAGCGGCGCGCAGTACCTGTGGAAGTCGCGAGCCAGCCAACGAGTGCCGCAGGATGCCGAACAGGTGCTGGATGGTCATGCGCTGTGACGTCGTGGCGATCGGCACCGAGCTCCTGCTCGGGCAGATCACCGACACGAACAGCGCCTGGATCGGCGAGCAGCTCGCGGCGGTGGGCATCGACTCGCTGCTGCAGCTCAAGGTCGGCGACAACCTCGGGCGGATGGAGTCCGTGCTGCGCAGCACCTTGGCCGACGCGGACGCGGTGATCGTCTGTGGTGGTCTCGGCCCGACGCACGACGACGTGACGCGCGAGGCGATCGCCGCAGTGATGGGCGCCACGCTGATGCACGACGACGCGGTGGCCGATGTGATCCGCGGGCTGTTCGCTACCCGAGGCCGCACGATGGCGGCCAACAACCTCCGTCAGGCACAGGTGCCCGAGGGCGCGACCATCATCCCGCAGACGCGTGGCACGGCACCCGGGTTGATCTGCCCGGTCCTCGTCGACGGTGTCGAGAAGGTCGTGTACGCGGTGCCGGGCGTGCCGCACGAGATGAAGGAGATGGTCGAGCGAGCGGTGCTGCCCGACATGCTTCGCCGCGCCGGTGACGCCGGTGCGATCGTCAGCCGCGTCTTGCGCACGTGGGGCGAGAGCGAGAGCGGGCTCAACGAACGGCTCGATGGTGTCATTGCCCAGCTCGATGCGGTTGGCAACCCGACGCTGGCGTTCCTCGCCAGTGGGTGGGAGGGCATCAAGGTGCGCCTCACGGCGAAGGGCGCGACGACGGCCGACGCTGCCGCGCTGCTCGACCACTGGGACGCCGAGGTCCGCGCGGTGGTCGGCTCGCAGTTGTTCGCGGTCGACGACGAGACGATGGAGTCCGTCGTGCTGCAACTGCTGCGCGAGCGTGGTCTGTCGCTGGGCCTGGCCGAGTCGGTCACCGGTGGCCTCGTGTCGGGTCGGTTGACGGCGATCCCGGGAGCCAGCGACGTGCTGCGCGGCTCGATCGTCAGCTACGCCAGCGAGGTCAAGTTCGATCTGCTCGGCGTGGATCGCGGTCCCGTGGTGAACGAGCGCACTGCCGGTCAGATGGCGGCCGGCGCATGCCGCGTCCTCGGCAGCGATGTCGGGCTGGCGCTCACCGGCGTCGCCGGACCGAGCGAGCAGGACGGCATGCCGGTCGGCACGCTCTGCGTCGGCATCGCCATCGGCGGCATCGTGACGACGTCGACGCTGCGCCTGCCGGGACAGCGCGAGCAGATGCGCCAGATCAGCGTGATCAGCTCGCTCGACCTCCTGCGCCGCGCGCTCATCGCCAGCTAGCGTCGAAACCCGTGCGCGTCTCCCTTGCCGATCTCCTGTCCACCGGGCGCGTGCTGCTCGCGGACGGCGCCACCGGCACGAACTACTTCGCCATGGGCCTCGAGGCCGGTGAACCACCCGAGTTCTGGAACGTCGACTCGCCGGAGAAGGTGCAGTCGCTGCACCAGCGATTCGTCGACGCGGGTGCCGACATCGTGCTCACCAACACGTTCGGTGGCAACCGCCACCGGTTGAAGCTGCACAAGGCCGAGAGCCGCGTGCACGAGCTCAACCGGCGCGCCGCTGAGCTCGCCGGCGAAGTCGCTGCCGGTGCGTTCCGCCCGGTCGTCGTCGCCGGCTCGGTCGGGCCGACCGGCGAGCTGTTCGAACCCCTCGGTGCGCTCACCCACGAGGCCGCCGTCGCGGCGTTCACCGAGCAGATCACCGGGCTGCGCGACGGTGGCGCCGACGTCGCCTGGATCGAGACGATGTCCGCACCCGAGGAGGTGCGCGCTGCGGCGGAGGCGGCGATCGCCGTCGGCATGCCGTACGTGGCGACGTGTTCGTTCGACACCGCCGGCCGCACGATGATGGGCGTCATGCCGTCGGCGTTGCCGGGCGTGTTCGACGGACTCGCCGTGGCGCCGCTGGCGATGGGCGCCAACTGCGGAGTCGGCGCGCCCGACATCCTCGTCACCGTCCTGTCGCTCACCGAGTCCACCGACGCGGCCGTCGTGTCCAAGGGCAACTGCGGCATCCCGCAGTTCCAGGGCGCGGAGATCGTCTACTCCGGCACGCCGGCGCTGATGGCCGACTACGCCTCGCTCGCCGCCAACGCAGGCGCGCGCATCGTCGGCGGCTGCTGCGGCACGTCGCCCGATCACCTTGCGGCGATGCGCGTCGCGCTGGACACCGTCCCCCGCGGTGAGCGGCCGACGGTGGACGAGATCGTTGCCACGGTCGGTCCGTTGACCAACTCGGCGCCCACGGCAGACGCTCCCCGCAGAGCACGTCGCCGTTAGGCTCGCGGGCGCTGCTCGCCTCCGTAGCTCAATGGATCAGAGCAACCGGTTTCTACCCGGTTGGTTGGGGGTTCGAGTCCCTCCGGAGGCACTCCGTCGGCGGACGGTGACGTGGATGGCGCGTTGTCTCGCCCTGACGTGAGTTCACGGGAGCGCGAACCCTCCGAAACACACCGGAAACAAACACACGCCATTCTGCGGCACATCGTCGAACCCCTCGACGACTGACGCATCGGGAATGGAGCACGGGATGGACAGTGGAAGCTTGAGTTGGGTGCTGATCTCCGCAGCACTCGTCCTCTTCATGACACCCGGCCTGGCGTTCTTCTACGGAGGGATGGACCGTGGCAAGAACGTCCTGAACATGCTGATGATGAACTTCTACTGCGTGCTGATCGTGCCGGTGCTCTGGGTGATCATCGGCTACTCGCTGGCGCAGACGCCGTTCGACAACGACTTCCTCGGCGGTTTCGACTCGTTCTTCCTCAAGGACATCACGGTCGCCGGCGACGGAGGCTCGCTCGCCCTCGTGGCGTTCCTCGGCATGTTCGCCTCGATCACCCCGGCCCTGATCTCGGGTGCTGTGGCCGACCGGATGAAGTTCTCCGCGTGGGCGCTGTTCGTGCCGTTCTGGCTGTTCCTCGTGTACATCCCCGTGTTCAAGTGGGTCTACGGCGGCTGGCTGTACCAGCGCGGATCGATCGACTTCGCCGGTGGCACCGCCATCCACGTCAATGCCGGCATCGCCGCACTTGCCGCAGTGCTGGTGCTCGGCAAGCGCAAGGGTGAACCGCACCCGCCGCATTCGATGCCGTTGGTGATGATCGGCACCGGCATCCTGTGGTTCGGCTGGTTCGGCTTCAATGCCGGCAGTGCGGCGGCTGCCAACGGCCAAGCCGCGCAGGCGTTCATGAACACGTTCCTCGCCGCTGCTGCAGCGGGTCTTGCCTGGGTGCTCGTGGAGTGGTTGCGTGACGGCCATCCGACCAACCTCGGTGCCGCCTCCGGCATCGTCGCCGGGCTCGTCGCCATCACGCCTGCATCGGGCTACGTGTCCGGACCCGGCCCGTTGGCGATCGGTGCGATCGCCGGTGTGGTGTGCTGCTACGCCGTGCGGCTGAAGGCCAAGTTCGGCTACGACGACGCGCTCGACGTCGTCGGTGTGCACTTCGTCGGCGGTCTCGTCGGCTCGCTGCTCATCGGCTTCTTCGCCAACCCGTCGTTCTTCGGCGGGTCGTTCATGGAGGGCGTGTTCTACGGCGGCAGCCTGCGGTTGTTCGGCGAGCAGGCACTTGCCAACGGTGTCGCCATCGCGTGGTCGTTCCCGGTGACGTTCCTCATCATGACGGTGCTCAAGAAGACCATCGGCGTTCGTGTCAGCGAGGAGACCGAGTCGATGGGCTTGGACTACGCCGAGCACAGCGAGACCGCGTACCACTCAGCCGGCGTCAACTGACGCGCACCCATCGATCGACTGGATAGGGAGACTGCCATGAAGCTGATCACCGCAGTGATCAAACCGTTCAAGCTCGACGGGGTGAAGTCGGCGCTCAAGGAGGCCGGCGTCGTCGGCATCACCGTCACCGAAGTGCGCGGCTTCGGCCGTCAGAGCGGCCACACCGAGGTGTACCGCGGTGCGGAGTACAACATCGAGTTCGTCCCCAAGATGAAGCTCGAGGTGCTCGCCGACGACGGTGACGTCGACGGCATCGTTGCTGCGATCGTCTCTGCCGCTCGGACGGACAAGATCGGCGACGGGAAGATCTGGGTGAGTGCAGTCGAGTCGATCGTGCGCATCCGCACCGGCGAGTTGGACGGCGACGCGATCTGACAGGGGTCAGGCGTCGACGGCGAACCCACCGAATCCGCGGCCGTTGCCGCGCACCGTGCGCACGCTCACGTGCAACGGCAGCAGCCGTCGACGAAGGCGGTACACCACGGCCTCCACTGCACGGTTGCTCGGCGGCTCGTCCTGCCACAGCAGTGACTCCAACTGCGTCCTGCTGACGACCGTGCCGGGTGCGGCGAACAGCGCCGTTGCGACCACGGCCTCCGCGGCCGTCAACACGACGGCTGTCTCGCCGCGGCGGGCGATCCGGTGCTCGTCGATCCACGGCCGCTGCCCGTCGAGGTGGGCGACGTTGCGCAACAAGGTTCGCATCCGCGTCACGACGTCGCGTTCGTCGGCGGGCATGCGGATCCAGTCCTCGTCGGGTCCGATGGACTCCGGTGGCGCTGCACCGGGCGAGACGAGCAGCATTCGCGGCACGCCGGCGCGGGCCAGGCGCGCTCGGAGGTCGCGCTCGTCCGGCCATGACACCAGCTCGACGCCGGTGCACTCCACGGGTTCGGCGTCGGCGACCTTGCGCACGAAATCGATGGTATGGCGTCCGGTCGTCGTCGACGTTTCCGAAGTGTTTCGTCGTCGTGAAGGGCCCGCTCGACGCCAGGCATACAGTCGGCGGCCATGACGGACGTCTTCGGAACTGACGCCGAGGAGATGCGCCGCGTGGGGTACCGCATCGTCGACGCGGTGGTCGAGCACATCGGTGGCATCGATGCGATCCCGGCGCTTCGCGCCGGCGATCCCGATCGTCTCGGCGCGGTGCTGGGCAGCGGTGCGGCACCGATCGCAGGATCGTCGATCGACGTGGCCATCGAGGTGCTCACCCGTGAGGTGATGAGCACCATGCAGCACGGTGACCATCCCCGCTACTTCGCGCGCGTGCCGGGTCCGTCATCGTTCACCGGGATCGCCGGCGACTGGTTGGCGACCGGCTTCAACGCCATCGCGTCGTCGTGGGGCGGGGGAGCGGGGCCGAGTGCCGTCGAACTGGTCGTGCTCGACTGGCTGCGCCAGTGGATGGGCCTGCCGGACGGCACCGAAGGGATCATGCTCAGCGGCGGATCGATCGCCAACCTGACGGCGCTGTCCGTGGCTCGTGACGCGGTCGGACCCGGCGTCGTCTACTTCAGCGACCAGACGCACAGCTGCGTCCCGAAGGCGTCGCGCATGCTGCGCGTGCCCTCGGACCACCAGCACCTGATCGACACCGGGACGAAGCTGCGGTTGACGGCAGACGCACTCGTCGGCGCGATCGCCTCCGATCGTGCCGCCGGACGAGTGCCATCGGTGGTGGTGGCAACCGCGGGGAGCACGAACACGGGCGCAGTCGACGAGCTGACCGCGATCGCTGAGATCGCCGCCGACGAGGGCATGTGGCTGCACGTCGATGGTGCCTACGGCGGCCCGACGCGGCTGACCGAGACCGGTGCCGCCGCGCTGGCCGGCATCGAGCTCGCGGACTCGTTGGTGATCGATCCGCACAAGTGGCTGTTCCAGCCCTACGACGTCGCCTGCCTCCTCGTCCGCCGGCCGGGCGCGTTGGCGAGCAGCTTCACGCTGAACCCGGAGTACCTCGCCGACGTGGTCGCCGACGAGGTCGGCGAGATCGACCTGCGCAATCGCGGGCCAGAGCTGACCCGTCGGGCCCGAGCGATCAAGCTGTGGCTGACGATCGTCACGCACGGCACCGACGCGATCGCGCACCTGGTGCAACGCGGGATCGACCTCGCCGAGCACGCTGAAGGTCTGCTCCGGGGTGATCCGAGCTGGATCGTCGTCACCGAAGCCGAGCTCGGCATCGTCACCTTCGTTCGGCGCGGCGTCGACGACGAGGGTCACGTGCGCGCTGCTCGGAGCGTCACCGACGGTGGGTTTGCTGCTGTGACCTGCACCAAGCTGAACGCGCGCCAGGTGCTGCGGCTGTGCACGATCAACCCGCGAACCACCGAATCGGACGTCGCCGCCACGCTCGCAGCTCTGGCTGCAGCATGTGACGTCTGAACATCGTCAAGAACGTGTCAAGAGCCTTGTCGCGGGCATCAGGACTGCCGATACCGAGGCATGCAATCGAGCACGTCCCGCTGGGGCAAGTTGGATCCGATGAGCGGCGACTGGCCGATGGTCTTCGTCGACCTGCTCGTCGTGGTCGGGCTGGCCGCCCTCGGCCGCTGGGCGGCGACGTTCGGGAGCTCCTCGGTCACCGGGTGGATCATCTTCATCGGCACCGTCGGCGCGCTGGTCATGGGCCTCGTTGCGTTGCCGCTGCGCATCCTGCTGATGCAGCAGCGCAGCGAGAGCAGCGCGACAACGGAAGCACTGCGCCTGCAGAACGAGCGACAGGACTTCGACGCCCGGCTCGGCCGCGCGCTGGAGATGACCGACAGCGAGACGGTTGCGTTGACCACGACCGCGCGGGCGCTGTCGATGTGTGGTGACGGCCTCAACGCCTCGATCCTGCTGGCGGACAACAGCGACGCCCACCTGCAGACCGTCGTGACCACGGCGGGGTGCGCTCCGGAGTCCCTCTGCGAGGTGGCGACGCCGCGCGGTTGTCCCGCGATCCGCAACGGCCACACCCTGGAGTTCCGGTCCGCCGATCAGCTCGACTGCTGTCCGCACCTGTTCGAGCGGGGCATCGCCGATCTGGCAGCCGTGTGCGTTCCGGTGAGCGTGGTCGGACGCGCCACCGGCGTGGTCCACGTGGTTCGCGCCGGTCAGCCGTTCGAGCCCGCCGAGCGCAGCCTGATCGAGACGGTGGCCCATCAGTCCGGCCAGCGCGTCGGCATGTTGCGCGCCACCGCGCAGGCGCAGTTGCAGGCGAGCACCGACCCGCTCACCGGCCTGTACAACCGGCGGAGCATGGAGAACTCGGTGCGCCAGCTGGTGCACGAGCACACTCCGTTCACCGTCAGCATCTGCGACCTCGACCACTTCAAGCACCTGAACGACACCTTCGGGCACGACACCGGTGACCGGGCGTTGCGACTGTTCGCGCGCACGCTGCGCAACACGGTTCGGGCCAATGACCTCGTCTCCCGCCACGGCGGGGAGGAGTTCGTGGTCGTGCTGCCGTACGCCGATGTCGAGACGGCGAAGAGCATCCTCGACCGCGTCCGCCTGGAGCTGCTGGCCGCGCTGAGCGACGGGCGCACGCCCGCGTTCACCGTGTCCGCCGGGATCGCCGACTCGTCGGAGGCCGAGGACTACCAGACGCTCCTTGCACTGGCCGACGAGCGGCTGCTCGAAGCCAAGCGGGCTGGGCGAGACCGGGTGCTCACGGGCTGACGGTCAGCAGCCCTCCCAGCAGCCACCCCCAGCTGCCACCCCCAGCTGTAGGGATTCGCGCTGTCAAGCCGTACCCTTGAGACGCCGGATTCCCGCCGTGGTGCTCCCTCCGGAAGCGCCAATCCCGACAGATCTCATGAGGTCCGCTTTGAAGTTCAAGAAGGGCGACACCGTCATCTACCCCCAGCACGGCGCATGCATCGTGCAGGGCACCAAGAAGATGGAAGCGTTTGGGTCCAGCCAGGAGTATCTCATCCTGCGCACCGTGATCAACGAGATGACCCTGTCGGTTCCCACGTCGAAGGCCGACGAGGTCGGCGTTCGCCCGCCGGTGAACCCCGACGAGCTCGAGGACCTCGTGTCGGTGCTGTCCAAGCCCGACCCGCGCGTTCCGTCCAACTGGAGCCGTCGGTTCAAGAACCACCAGGAGAAGCTGAAGAGCGGCGACGTGTACCAGGTGGCCGAGGTCGTTCGGAACCTGGCCGCGCGCAACCGCGACGCGTCGTTGTCGGCCGCCGAGCGCACCATGTACGACCGGGCCCGCATCAACCTGATCAGCGAGATCGCCCCGGCACTGAAGGTCAGCGCCGAGGAAGCCGAGAAGTACCTCGACGAGGCGCTCGCCCGTGGCGTGCTGAAGCCGGCCAAGGAAGTCAAGAAGAAGGCGTAGTCTCGCCGCCCATGACAGCAGGGCGCATCCACATCTCACGCACCGACCTCGAGGGCCGCATCCGCAGCGGCGAGATCGACACCGTCCTGATGGTCTTCCCCGACCTGCAGGGTCGGCTCACGGGCAAGCGCACCACCGGTCGGTTCTTCCTCGAGCAGGTCGCCGACGACGGCACGGAGAACTGCGACTACCTGATCGCCTGCGACATGGACAACAACCCGGTCCCCGGGTACCGCTGGGCCAGCTACGAGCAGGGCTACGGCGACATGCTCGCTCGCGCCGACTGGGACACCGTGCGCGTCATCCCGTGGGTGCAGGGCACGGCGATGATCATGTGCGACCTGTTCGACGTGGACACCGGCGAGCTCGTCGAGGTGGCGCCGCGCACGATGCTGCGCCGCCAGGTCGAGGCCGCCGAGGCCCTCGGGTTCCTGCCGATGGTGGCCAGCGAGATCGAGTTCTACCTGTTCCACGACACGTACGACGAGGCTCACGCCAAGGGCTACCGCGACCTGCGTCCGCACTCGCCGTGGCTCGAGGACTACCACATCCTGCAGACGACGAAGGACGAGGTCATCCTCGGTCAGATCCGTCGTGGTCTCGAAGCGGCGGGCGTGCCGGTCGAGTTCTCGAAGGGCGAGGCGGGCCGCGGTCAGCACGAGATCAACCTCGACTACACGACCGCCGTCGAGATGGCCGACCGCAACAGCGTGTACAAGACCGCGGCGAAGGAGATCGCTCACCTCAACGGCAAGTCGGTGAGCTTCATGGCCAAGTACGACTTCAACGACACCGGCTCGTCGTGTCACATCCACTCCAGCCTGTGGAGCCTCGACGGGGCGAAGGCGCAGTTCGACGATCACCACGGCGAGCACGGGATGAGCACGACCTTCCGCCACTACCTCGCCGGGCAGATCGCCACGGCGCGCGAGTTCAGCCTCCTGTGGGCGCCGACAGTCAACAGCTACAAGCGATTCCAGCTCGGTTCGTGGGCGCCGACCGGTGTCGGCTGGGGCATCGACAACCGCACGCTCGGCTTCCGCAAGGTCGGCCACGGCAAGGGAACGCGCGTCGAGTGCCGCATCCCCGGCAGCGACGCCAACAGCTACTTCGCCTTCGCCGGCACGATCGCCGGCGGGCTGCACGGCATCCGCAACGAGCTCGAGCTCGGAGCGCCGTTCTCGGGCAACGGCTACGAAGCGCCCGACATCGAGCGCATCCCGTGGAACCTGCCTGACGCGATCGCGTTGTGGGAGGGCTCAGCCGTCGCCAAGGAGTGCTTCGGCGACGATGTGCACCACCACATCCTGACGATGGCCAAGGCCGAGTGGCAGGCCTCCAACCAAGCCGTCACCGACTGGGAGCTCCGCCGCTACTGGGAACGAATCTAGAGGCGGATCTCGAGCAGGACGGGGAGGTGGTCGCTGAGGGCGTGCCACTGATCGCCGCCATCGGGAGTGACGCGGTCGAGCACCTCGGCACTCGGTGGGACGAGCACGTAGTCCAGACGTTGGTTCGGAGCGATCGACGGGTTGGTGAACACGCCACCCGGATCGCTGAGGCCGGTGAACTCGCGGATCACCTCGATGGCGTCGTCCTTCACGTTGAGGTCGCCGGCCAGCACGACCGATGACCCGGTGTCGCCTTCGATGCGCAGCGCGATGCGCGCCGCCTGCGCGATGCGTTCGTCGGCGTCGTGCGAGGCGAGGTGGGTGTCGTAGAGCCGCAGCGAGTCGTCGCCACGTCGAGCCGTCGCAGCGATCATGACGCGGTGGCGGTACGTCCAGGTGCTGACGCCGGGGCTGATCGTCGCCTTCACGATCGAGCTCAGCGGGTGCGGCGACAGGATCGCCAACCCCTCCGCCCTCCACCACAGCAACGGGGTGTACGGGTAGTGCTTGCGCGCCCAGCAGACCTGGAACTGCAACCGCTTGGCCAACGCTCGCGCCTGGCTGCGCCGCACCTCCTGCAGGGCGACGACGTCGGCGTCGTAGCCGTGAATGACCTCGGCCACGACCGTCAGGTTCGGGTCCTTGGCGCCGAGGACGTTCCACGTGAGGATGCGCCACGTTGCGCCAACGCGCGGGCTGCTCGTCATCGGGTCGCAGTCTTACCTGTGCGGTA
Source organism: Ilumatobacteraceae bacterium (assembly GCA_965229005.1). GTDB lineage: Bacteria > Actinomycetota > Acidimicrobiia > Acidimicrobiales > Ilumatobacteraceae > CBDDIP01. Next base: position 3,705,883 of record CBDDIP010000002.1, on the reverse strand, counting down.
CTCTGCGCGCCATGACTCGACTGGCGGGCAAGGTTGCCCTCATCACAGGTGCTTCATCCGGGCTCGGGCGCGTCGGCGCCGAGCGGTTCGCAGCCGAGGGGGCGAAGGTCGTCATCGCCGACATCGTCGACGGTGACGAGGCGGTCGAGGTCATCGCCGCCGCAGGCGGGGAGGCGAGCTACGTCTCCTGCGACGTGACCGATGAGGAGAGCGTGAAGGCTGCCGTCGAGCACGCGGTGGAGACGTTCGGCGGGCTGCACGTGCTCTACAACAACGCCGGTGTGATGCTCGGCGACGACGACAACCCGGTCACCACCAGCGTTGCCACGTATCAGAAGACGATGGACATCAACGTGCTCGGCACGCTGCTCGGCTGCAAGTACGCCATCCCGGCGATGCAGGAGAGCGCCAAGGAGTCCGGTGTCGCCGGCAGCATCGTCAACGTCGCTTCGTTCGTCGCCCACATGGGAGCAGCGACGCCACAGGTGGCCTACACCGCGTCGAAGGGTGCCGTGCTGGCGATGACCCGCGAGATCGCCGTGATCTACGCCCGCCAGGGCGTGCGTTGCAACGCGCTGTGCCCGGGCCCGATCATGACGCCGCTGCTGGCCAAGTTCCTCAGCGACGACGCCAAGAAGCAGCGCCGGTTGGTGCACATCCCGATGGGTCGCTTCGGTGAGCCGATCGAGATCGCCAACGGTGCGCTGTTCCTGGCCAGCGACGAGTCGAGCTGGATGACGGGGCAGTCGTTGATCATCGACGGCGGCATCACCGCGGCCTACGTCACGCCGGAGTGATCATCAGGTGATCCACGGACCGGACGCGCCGCTCGGCGATCTTGCCGCCAGCGTGAGCGCGTTCATCGCCGACCGGGTTCGCCAGTCGCCGCTCGGATCGACCGCGACGGCAGCGACGATGGACGGGTTGCTCGCCGGCACCATCACCGACGCCGGACTCGGCACGGACGCTGCGTGGCAGCGCTTCACCGATGCGATCGTGCCGAACACGGTGGGGCTGGACAGCGAACGGTTCCTGGCGTTCATCCCGGTGTCGCCGAGTGCGGCCGGTGTGTGGATGGATGCCGCCGTCAGCGCGGCGAACTTCAGCGCCGAGTCGTGGTTGGAGGCCGCCGGCGCGGTGGCCGCCGAGAACCAGGCGCTGCAGGTGCTGATCGATGCCGCCCGGATGCCGGCCGGATCCGGTGGCTGCTTCATGAGCGGCGGTTCGATCGGCAACCTCTCGGCGTTGGCGGTGGCGCGTGATCAGGCGCGCGGACGAGCCGTCGTGGTGGCCGACAGCGCGCACGCCTCGGTGCACAACGCGCTGCACCTGCTGGGCCTCGACGCGGTGGTTGCCGAGACCGACGGTGAGGGTCGAATGACGGGTCCCGCAGTTCGCGCCGCGGTTGCCGGACGCGCCGACGTCGGCATCGTCGTCGCCGCGGCCGGCTCGACGAACGGTGGCGTGGTCGACGATCTCGCCACCGTCGCTGACGCAACTGATGAACTCGACGCGTGGTTGCACGTCGACGGCGCGTACGGCGGTGCCGCGCTGTTGCTCCCCGAGCTGCAGGCGCTGTTCGCCGGCATCGATCGCGTCGACTCGTTGATCATCGATCCGCACAAGTGGCTGTTCTCGCCGGCCGGTTCGTGTGCGCTCCTGTACCGCTCGCCCGAGCTCGCTGCGGCTGTGCACACCCAGCACGGGCCGTACCTCGACATCCTCCACGGCGACGACGAACCGGGGTGGAACCCGAGCGACTACGGCTTCCAGCTCACCCGTCGGGCCAGCGGGTTGCCGCTGTGGTTCGCACTCGCCGCGCATGGTGTGGACGCGCACCGCGAGGCGATCCGCGTCGGCATCTCGCTCGCCCGCACGTGTGCAGATCGGTTCGGCGCGGAGCCCGGCGTCGAACTGGTGCTGCGGCCTCAGCTCGGCGTCGTCGTCTTCCGCCGCGAGGGTTGGGGTCGAGCGGAGTGGCGGGCGTGGGCGGCACGCCTGCTCGACGACGGCATCGCCTTCGTCGCCCCGTCGACGTGGCGCGGCGAACCCGTCGGCCGCCTCGTCTTCATGCACCCGCGCACCCCGCCCAGCATCATCGACGATCTCGCTGCCTCGCTTCGCTGAAAACTGGATGTCTGACAGCTCGAGTGTCGAGCTGTCAGACATCCAGTTCGCGTGCGGCTGCGAAGGCGGTCCAGATCTCGGGGCGCAGGCGGCCCTTCGGCGGCACGTCGAACCCCGCCGCGCGGGCCCAGGCGCGGACGTCGGCCGTCGTCGGCTCGGCCGGGGCCAGCGGGCCCGCGGCAGGGAGACGCTCCTCGAACACAGCGGCAGCGTCGTGCTCGGCGTGGTGGGCGATCGCTGCGCCGAGGAAGCGGTACGCCCACTCCTGGGCCAAGGGGCGCGTCTCACAGAACACGATCGGCACGGTGGGGAAGCGGACCTGCATCTCGGCCAGGCCGTCGGCGACGACAGCCGGGCGGACGAAGCTGAGCTTGAACACCGACGACCAGCGATCCTCCACCACGAGTGCGGCGCGCGGGACGGAGGCGAGCTCGGCCATCAACGAGCGCAGCTTGCCGGTGGTCAGCGTGCTCGTCAGGTCGGCCAGGCTCTTGCGTTCGACGGTGGCGATGACGAGTCCGTCGAGGGTGACGGCGTAGTCGCCTGCGGGAAGCGCCTGCCGGCGCGTCGTGGCCTGTTGCTTGCTGAACGTCCACGGGTAGCGCTCGTGCGTGTCGACGACGATCTCCAGCACCTGACCCGCAGCGCGGGCCGTCGGCAGCGAGACGTTCGGACGAGCCTGCTTGGCCGTGCGGGCGCTCTGCCAGAAGATCACTTCGCGGCCGCGGGCCTTGGCGAAGACGAACTGCGAGCGGTTCTCCCGGCCACGATCGAGCACCAGGTCGATCACCGCGCCGCGACGGATGCAGGATCGGACGGGCACGCGCTCGACGATCTCCAGATCATCCGGCCACTCGTCGGCGCGATGGCAGTAGACCTTGGCCGTTCGCGGCCACGTGTCGCGCACCTTCAAGGCGATGCCGCCGGCGCCCATCGGGAGTCGCAGCAGGTACGGCAAGGTCGACGCAGGATCCGGGTTGCGGGCGATCACCAGTTCCAGCGCCATCAGCGCGACGCTCGCAGCTCGGGGAGGACCCAACGGGCGACGCGCTCGGCTTCGTCGTCGAGCGGGTAGCCGGAGAGGATGAACGCGTCGACGCCGGCCGCTGCGTACGCACGGAGCGTGGCGACGACCTGATCGGGATCGCCGACGATCGCTGCGCCGACGCCACTGCGCGCCACGCCGATGCCGGTCCACAGGTGCGGCTCGACGAAGCCGTCGTCGCCGGCCGCCTGACGCAGCGCGTCCTGGCGTTGGACACCGACCGAAGCGTGGTCGTGTGCCGCCTGCTTCATCCGCCGCCCGATCTCTGGGTCGAGATCACTGACGAGGTCGGCGGCTGCCTGCCGCGCCTCCGATTCGGTCTCGCGGACGATCACGTGGGTGCGCAGGCCGAAGCGCAGGGTGCGTCCGAAGGTCGTCGCTCGTGCGCGCATGTCGGCGACGAGCTCGCCGATCGAGGCGACGGTCTCCACCCACATCAGGTAGACGTCCGCATGCTCGGCAGCGCACGCGCGCGCTTCGTCGGAGGTGCCGCCGAAGTACATCGGCGGGGGAGTCCGTGTGCGAGTCGGTGACGTCGGCAGGTCGTAGTGCCACCACTCGCCGTCGTGGCGGACGTGGTCGGTGGTCCAGAACGAGCGGAGGAGCTGCATCGCCTCGGCGGTGCGGCGGTAGCGCGATGGACCGTCGAGCGACTCGCCGGCCAGCTCGCTGGAGATGATGTTGATCGTCAGCCGACCGTCCATTGCCTGCTGCAGCGACTTCGCTGCGCGGGCGAACATCGGTGGATCGAACTCCCCGACGCGCACGGCGGGCAGCAGACGGGAGTGGGCGAGCGTCGGCCCGAGCGCCGCGGCGAGCGTCCACGGGTCCATCCCCGGCACGAAGCTCGACGGGATGAGGACGTTGTCGAACCCGAGCCGATCGGCGGCGCCGATGACGTGCGAGTTGTAGGCGAACGTCGCCAGGCGCTGTCGGTCGATCGTCCCGAGACGTGTCGTGTCGCCGCCGCACGACGGCGCGAACCAGGCGACCTCGAACCTGCTCACAGAACGATGCGGCCGCTGGGACCGTCGATCGTGGCCGAGAGCCGCGGCGCATCGCCGTCGACGACGACCACGCCCGAGGCGGCATCGAGCGCGTCGAGGACGATCTGCACCCGTGTCGGGTCCGGATGCTCGATGCGCAGCTCGACCAGTTGCAGTTCGTGACCCAGCGACGCGGTCGGGTGCTCGGAGGATCCCCAATCGATGAGGAACGGGATCACGGCGACGTGCTCACCGACCGACGGACGGAAGGTCAGCTCCCACTCGAGCAGTACGCCGTCCGGACGACGCCGCGACATCGACTGGATGACGCCGGCGTCGTAACCGACGGCGTTCGCTGCGGCGACGACATCGGCGAGGGGACGTCGCGGACGGGCGCACCAACCGACCAACGTCGGCACCGTGATCCGATCGACGCCGAAGGGCCGGACACCGTCGTGGTCGGCTTGCTCCACGTCCGGGCCGATCAGCTCGAGGTAGGAGCCGCCGCCGAGGCCGAGCAGTTCGTTGCGCGTGCCGTGGCCGACGTGCGGTCCGCCGGGTGTCGGCGTGACGCCCCACTGCTCGACGGCGGTCGCACGCGATGTGGCGAGGTCCGGCACCGCAACGACGAGGTGGTCGATCACGGCTCCGACAGTAGCCAGCGAGAAATGGGTTCGGCCGCTTGCCGAGCGACCCGATTGCCACCGGCTCCAACTGATCATCGAGACGTGGAACGAGCGGTCGTGGCGCCTCGCCGAGCGCGCTGGCTTCGAACGCGAGGGTGTGCTGCGCAAGGCCGGCTACAGCTCGGAGATCCCCGAGGACTGCTACCTGTACTCGCTCACCCGCTGAGCTCGACCCGTTCCCGGGTGCTGGTCTGCTTGTGGTTTCGTGACCGGCAAGACTGCCGGTCATGAGTTCTGTTGCGTTCATCGGGCTCGGTGTGATGGGGACTCCGATGGCTCGCCATCTCGCCGCCGCCGGCCACCAGGTCACCGTGTACAACCGCACCCCGGAGAAGGCCCTCGCGTGGGTGGCCCTCTACGGCAACCGTGCCGCGCCGACGCCGCGCGAGGCAGCGGAGGGAGCGGAGTTCGTGTTCTTGTGCGTCGGCAACGACAACGACGTGCGCGAGGTCGTCTACGGCCCCGACGGTGCGTTGGCCGGAGCCGGCGCCGGTGCTGTGCTGGTCGATCACACCACCGCGTCGGCGCGGGTGGCGATCGAGCTGGCTGAGGCGAGCGCCGAGTTCGGTGTCGGGTTCGTCGACGCCCCGGTGTCGGGCGGTCAGGCCGGCGCGGAGAACGGCGCGCTGACGATCATGTGCGGCAGCGACGACGAAGCGTTCTACGACCTCGCTCAGCCGGTCATGGCCGCCTACGCCCGGGCGACGGCCTTCATGGGCGCGGCCGGCAACGGGCAGCTGACGAAGATGGTCAACCAGATCTGCATCGCCGGGATCGTCCAAGGACTGTCCGAGGGGATCAACTTCGCCCAACGCGCCGGGCTCGACCCCGACGCGGTGGTCGACGTCATCCGCTACGGCGCAGCACAGAGCTGGCAGATGGAGAACCGCGGGCACACGATGGCGCGCAACGAGTTCGACTTCGGCTTCGCCGTCGAGTGGATGCGCAAGGACCTCGGCATCGTGCTCGAGGAAGCCAACCGCAACGGCGCCCGGCTGCCCGTGACCGCGCTGGTCGATCAGTTCTACGCGCAGGTCATCGCCCGCGGCGGCAAGCGCTGGGACACCAGCAGCCTGATCAACCTGCTCGCCAACGACTAGAAGGACAGCGGCAGGTTGCTGACGCCTCGGATGGTGATTCGGTCGCGCCACTCGGGTGCGCCGGCCAGTTCGAGGTTCGGGAATCGGCGGATCAGCGTGGTGATGGCCACCTGCGCTTCGAGCTTCGCCAACGACGCGCCGAGGCAGTAGTGCACGCCGGCGGCGAAGGCCAGGTGGCGGTTCGCGTTCGGACGATCGAGCCGCAGCTCGTGTGGTGCCTCGAAGATCTCGGGGTCGTGGTTCGCTGCGCCGAGGATCGTTGCCACCAACGTCCCCTTCGGCACGTGGATGCCGCCGAGCTCGACGTCGACCAGCGGAACGCGCACGGTGTTCTGCACGGGGCCGTCGTAGCGCAGCAGCTCGTCGACCGCCTTCGTGTCGAGTGCCGGATCGTCGCGCCAGCGACGCAGCTCGTCGGGATGGCGCAGCAGCGCGAGTGTTCCGTTGCCGATCAGGTTCACAGTGGTCTCGTGCCCGGCGATGTAGAGCAACGTCACGAACGAGACGAGCTCGGCCGGGCTCAACCGGTCGCCTGCCTCCTCGGCCTGGATCAGCGCCGACAGCACGTCGTCACCGAGTGCGTGACGGCGTTCGTCGACCAGGTCGTTGATGTACTCGCCCATCAGCCGGCCGCAGCGCTCGCTCTCGTCCAGTGTTGCCTCGCTCGCCGTCGGCTCGAGGGCAGCCGTGAGCGCCTGCGACCACTCGCGCACCTCATCGGAGCGTTCGGTGGGCAGGGCGAGCAGGTCGGAGATGACCTGGAACGGCACCGGGAAGGCGAGGCTGTCGATCAGCTCGATCGAACCCTCGTCCTCGGCGCGGTCGAGGATGTCGCCGACCAGCTGCTCGACGCGGGCGCGGAGCTGTTCGATCGCCTTCGGCGTGAACGCCATCGTCACCAGCCGGCGCAGGCGCGTGTGATCGGGCGGGTCGAGGTTGAGGATCGTCTTCGCCCCGCGCCCCTCGGCGCGCCGGCGTTGGAACCGCTCGCGTCGTGCGAGGCGGACCGGGTCGGTCGGCAACGGCGTGTGCTCCTCGATGTCGCGAGCGAACTCGGCGCCGCGCAGCGCGCGGGCGACGTCCTCGTAGCGCGACAGCACGATCATCCCCATCGGCGAGCGGTGCACCGGCTCCAGCTCGCGCAACCGGTCGTAGAAGGGGTATGGATCGGCCCGGAAGAGCGGATCGAACGGGTTGTACAGCAGCTCGGGGGTGTCGATGCTCATGCCGTCACCGTCGATGTCGTGTCGCGCTTGCCGGAGGCGCTGTCGTCCGCCATGCGCTGCAGCGTGGCCTCGAGCTCCACGTTGCCGGTGGCCTTGGCCCACTGCTTGGGCAGCGCCGGGAACGAGTAGTCGCCGAGGTCTTTCGGTTGGTAGTGCTCGGCGCGCCGAGCCATCGCCGCTTCGATCGCAGGAGCGAGGCGCTTGGCCTTCGCGGCAACCTGCGCCTCGTCGCGCTCCATGAACTCGGGCAGCACCTCCTTCCCGAAGATCTCGATCGACTCCATGATGTGCTCGTGCTTGTTGCGTCCGGCCTGGAGCACGAAGATCACCTGGTCGACGCCGGCCTCCTCGAAGCGGCGCAGGTACTCGCGCACCTGCTGCGGCGTGCCGACGCTGCCGCGCAGGCCGGTCGAGTCGCCGGCCGCCTGCTTGGCGCCGAGCGTCTCCGCGCGAGCAGCGGCAGCGACGGCCTCGGGGTCGTAGCCCTGTGCGGCGCGACGGTCGACGTACTCGGCCCACACGTCGGTCTTCGCCGGGCGGTGCTCGCCGAAGACGTAGAAGTGGCCGAGCGAGTAGCCGAAGAAGTTGGAGCCCTCGGCGCCGCGACGGATGGCTTCCTCCTCGTCGTGGTGCATCATCATCGGGCTGACGCAGGCGACCTGTGGGTTGACGGCGAAGCCGACGGGCACGCACTCCTCGGCGAAGGTGCGCTCGTACTCGCTGACCCAGTTGACGGCTTCCTCGGGATCGATGAACGCGAAGGTCAGCGCGCCGATGCCCTTCTGCGCAGCCAGGAGGATGGTGTCGCGGCGTGAGCACGCCACCCACAGGGGCGGGTGCGGCTTCTGCATCGGCTTGGGGATGACGTTGCGCGGCGGCATCGTGACGTACTTGCCGTCGACACCGGTGAACGGCGTCTCGGCCATGCAGCGCACCGCGGTCTCGAGACCCTCGAGCCAGGCGTCGCGCTTCTCCAACGGGTTGACGCCGAAGCCACCGAGCTCTGCTTCGCTGGAGGACTCGCCGCTGCCGAACTCGACGCGCCCGTTCGAGACGAGGTCGAGCATGCTCACTCGCTCGGCCGTGCGCGCCGGGTGGTTGAACTGCGGTGCGGTGAGGATGATGCCGTGGCCGAGACGCATGTTCTTCGTGCGCTGGCTGCACGCGGCGAGGAACACCTCGGGCGCGGAGGAGTGGCTGTACTCCTCGAGGAAGTGGTGCTCCACCTCCCACACGTACTGGATGCCGAGCGAGTCGGCCAGCTCCACCTGATCGAGCGCGTCCTGCACCAGTTGGCGCTCGCCGTCGTCGCCCCAGGGGCGGCCCATCTGGTGCTCGTAGAAGATGCCGAACTTCATGTCCGCATGTAAACACCTGTGTATACATCCGTCAAGGGTCGGGTTAGCATCGCGTCATCGGAACACCACGCCTCCCCAGAGCGGAACGGCGCGAGCAGGTCCTGCGCGCTGCGGCGAGCGCCTTCGTCCGCGCCGGCTTCGACGGGACGTCGATGGACGACGTCGGCCGCGAGGCGGGCGTGACGCGGCTCATCGTCTACCGCATCTTCGAGACGAAGGAGGCCCTGTACCGGGCGGTGCTCGACGAGGTCAGCGCGGACCTGTACGCGTCCTTCAACGAGCACGACGCGAGAGAGAACGGCGTGTCACGCCTGCTGCTCGACGTGGCCCGGCGGCACCCCGACGGGTTCCGGTTGCTGTGGCGCCATGCCAACCACGAGCCGGAGTTCGCCGAGTACGCGCGCGTGTTCCGCGACCTCGTCACCGCGTACACCGAGACGTTGCTCGGCGAGCACGTCGGCGACGCGTTGACGCGCCACTGGATGGCGCAGACGTTGGTCGGCTACCACTACGACGGGTTGTGCACCTGGCTCGACGACGGCGACGTGGCGCGCGACGACGAGTACCTGGCGATGGTCAGTGCCGGTTCACGCGCTCTGGTGAGCGCCTGGTTGCCGGACGCGTTGCCTGCGGGGGTCAGCCCGGCAGGCTCTCCTCGATCTTCGCGACCAGCGCCGGGTCCTCGGGGGCGACCATCGGGCTGAAGCGGGTGACCGAACCGTCGGGGGCGATGAGGAACTTCTCGAAGTTCCAGCGGATGTCGCCGCTGTGGCCTTCGCTGTCGGCGGTCTGCGTCAGCTCCTGGTAGATCGGGTGGCGATCGTCGCCGTTGACGTCGATCTTCTCCATCATCGGGAAGCTGACCCCGTAGGTCGTGCTGCAGAACGTCTCGATCTCCTCGGCCGAACCGGGCTCCTGCGCACCGAACTGGTTGCAAGGGAAGCCGACGACGGTGAAGCCGCGATCGCCGTAGGTCTGCTGCAGCTGCTCGAGGCCGGTGTACTGCGGGGTGAGACCGCACTTGGAAGCGACGTTGACGGCCAGGATGGCCTTGCCGTGGAAGGCTTCCAGCGACGACTCGTCGCCGCGCAGGGTGTGGATGGGTGCATCGAAGATCGTCATGGCGACATCATGCCCGCATCGGCACGGGTTCGGTGCAGTTCTGCGTACCTTCCGTCGTGCGCGAGCAGCTCGTCGTGCGTGCCGCGTTCGACGACGACACCGTCCTCGACGACGAGGATCAGATTGGCATCGCGAACGGTCGACAGCCGGTGGGCGATGACGATCGCGGTGCGGCCGGCGAGTGCGTCGGCGAGCGCAGCCTGCACCGCTGCCTCGGACGTGTTGTCGAGGTGCGCCGTCGCTTCGTCGAGGATGACGACCCGAGGCGCGGCCAGCAGGATGCGGGCGATCGTCAGTCGCTGACGTTCGCCGCCGGAGAAGCGGTAGCCGCGCTCGCCGACGACGGTGTCGAGGCCCTCGGGCAGCTCGGCGACGAGCTCGGCCAGGCGAGCGGTGCGCAGCGCATCCCACAGCTCCTCGTCGGTCGCTTCGGGGCGGGCGAAGCGCAGGTTGTCGCGCACCGACTCGTGGAAGAGGTGGCCGTCCTGGGTGACCAGTCCGACGGTCTCGCGCAGCGATTCGAACGACAGGTCGCGCACGTCGACGCCGCCGACGCGCACGGCGCCGGAGTCCGCGTCGTAGAGCCGGGGGATCAAGGACGCGATGGTCGACTTGCCGCTGCCGGACGTGCCGACGATCGCGACGAGGTGGCCGGGCTCGGCACGGAACGAGATCCCGTGGAGCACCTCGTTGCCGCCGCGGCCGTCGAGGACGGCGACGTCCTCCAACGAGGCGAGCGACACCTTGTCGGCGGCTGGGTAGCTGAAGCGAACGTCGTCGAACTCAACGCCGACGGCCCCGTCGGGCACGGTCAGCGGGTCGTTGCGCTCGGTGATCAGCGGTGCGAGGTCGAGCACCTCGAACACGCGCTCGAAGCTGACGAGCGCGGTCATCGCATCCACGCGCGCGCTGGCGAGTGCGGTGAGCGGCGCGTAGAGCTGGTTGAGCAGCAGAGCGAGGGTGACCACCGTGCCGGCCTCGAGGTCGCCCTGCAGCGCGAGGTATCCGCCGAGCCCGTAGACGAGCGCCAGCGCCAGGGCGGAGACGAGGGCCAGCGATGTCATGAAGACGTACTCGCCCATGGCGGAGCGGACGCCGATCTCGGCGACGCGCTCGGCACGCCGGCCGAACTCCGCTTCCTCGCGCTTGGGACGGCCGAACAGCTTGACCAGGGTCGCTCCGGGCGCGTTGAAGCGCTCGGTCATCTGCGTGGTCATCGCCGCGTTGTGGTCGGCGCCTTCACGTTCGAGCTGGGCGAGTCGCGAGCCCATCCGGCGCGCCGGGATGACGAACACGGGGAGCAGGATCAGCGCCAAGAGCGTGATCTGCCACGACAGGCGGAGCATGACGACGAGCGACAGGGTGAGCGCGATGACGTTGCTGACCACGCCGGAGAGCGTCCACGTGAAAGCTCGCTGCGCGCCGATGACGTCGTTGTTCAACCGACTGACGAGCGAGCCCGTGTGGGTGCGGGTGAAGAAGGCGACGGGCATGCGCTGCACGTGACCGAACACGGCGCGGCGCAGGTCGAGGATCAGACCTTCGCCGATCTTCGACGACTGCCAGCGCTCCCCGATGCCGACGATCGCATCGAGCACGGCGATGCCGGCGATGACCAGCGCGAGCACGACGACCTTCGTCGTGCTGCGACCGCCGATGATCTCGTCGACGACGCGGCCGGCGAGCACCGGGGTCGCCACCGTGAGGACGGCGATGAGCACGCTGAGGCCGAGGTATAGCACCAGAGCGCGGCGGTGGGGGCGGGCGAACTCGAGGATCCGCTTGAGCGTCGCTCGACTGATCTTGCGGCGCGGTTGATCACCCTGCATCGCGCTCTCGAGCGCCATCCAGTGGCTGAAGTCCATCTGCATGGGCCCAGCCTGTCAGTTCAAGTCAGGTTGAAGTCAAGGACCCGTCGTTGGCCAGGAGGAGCTTCGCCGCAGCAGTCGGCGTGAGCGTTCCGGCGTCGATCTTCGCTTCGAGCTCGGCGGCGAGTGTCTTCACCCCGGGCGTGGCGCGGAACCGCGACACGAGCTGATCGTCGACCGCGCTCCACATCCAGCGGCGAGCCTGGTCGCTTCGTTTGCGGGCCAGCGCGCCGGTGCGCTCGAGGTGGTCGCGGTGGTTGGTCAGCTGCTTCCACACCGCATCGAGCCCGGTGCCCTCGATCGAGCTGCACGTCAGGACGGGTGGGTCCCACCCATCGCTGCCGGCGTTGACGAGGTGCAGTGCGGCGCGCAGCTCGCTGGCAGCGCTCTCCGCTTCGCGCACGTGCGCGCCATCGGCTTTGTTGACGACGAGGAGGTCGGCGAGCTCGATGACGCCCTTCTTGATGCCCTGCAGGGTGTCGCCGGTGCGGGCCAGCGCCAGCAGCATGAACGTGTCGACCATGTTGGCGACGACCGTCTCCGACTGGCCGACGCCCACGGTCTCGATCAGCACGACGTCGTAACCGGCTGCTTCGACGATGACGATGGCCTCTCGCGTGGCGCGGGCCACGCCACCCAAGACACCGGCGCTGGGGGAGGGACGGATGAACGCGTGCTCGTCGACGGACAGGCGCTGCATGCGCGTCTTGTCGCCGAGGATCGAGCCCTGCGTGCGCGACGACGACGGGTCGACCGCGAGCACGGCGACGCGATGCCCACCTGCGGTGAGCGAGCTGCCGAGGGCGTCGATGAACGTCGACTTGCCGGCGCCGGGCACGCCGGTGATGCCGATGCGATGCGCCTTGCCCGAATCGGGCAGCAGCTGTACGAGCAGCTCCTGCGCGGCCTCCTGGTGGTCGGCGCGACGCGACTCGACGAGTGTGATGGCCTTGCCGAGCATGGCGCGATCACCGCGTCGCACGCCGTCGACGTAGCGATCGATCTCGATCACGTCAGCCGTGCGACTGCAGCTGGTCGAGCAGCTCGATGGCCGAGTCGGCGATCACCGTGCCCGGCGGGAAGATGGCCGCAGCACCGGCTTCGCGCAGCGCATCGAAGTCGCCGGGCGGGATGACGCCGCCGACCACGATGAGGATGTCCGGACGACCCTCGGCTGCCAACGCCTCGCGCAGCGCCGGCACGAGCGTGAGGTGGCCGGCGGCGAGGCTGGACACGCCGACGACGTGCACATCGGCTTCCACCGCTTGGCGAGCGACCTCTTCCGGCGTCTGGAACAGGGGGCCGACGTCGACGTCGAAGCCGAGGTCGGCGAACGCCGTGGCGATCACCTTCTGGCCGCGGTCGTGACCGTCCTGGCCCATCTTGGCGACGAGGATGCGCGGGCGTCGACCCTGCGCCTCGGCGAACGCGTCGACGCGCTGCCGAGCCGTCTCCACGTTCGGCGACTCACCGACCTCGTTGCGGTACACGCCGGCAATCGTACGGATCGTGGCGTGGTGGCGGCCGAACACCTTCTCGAGCGCATCGCTGATCTCGCCGACGGTGGCGCGAGCGCGTGCCGCTTCGATGGACAGCTCGAGGAGATTGGCGTTGTTCGCCGCACCCCACGTCAGTCGCTCGAGGGCGTCGGCACACGCTTGCGGATCACGCTCGGCGCGGAGCCGTTCGAGCTTGGCGATCTGCTGCGTCCGCACCGAGGTGTTGTCCACCTTGAGCACGTCGATGGCGTCGGGCGTGTCGGGGCGGAACATGTTGACGCCGATGACGGGCTGGCGGCCGGAGTCGATGCGGGCCTGCGTCTTCGCCGCGGCTTCCTCGATGCGCAGCTTCGGGATGCCGGCGTTGATCGCCTCGGTCATGCCGCCGGCCTGCTCGACCTCCTGGATGTGCGAGTACGCACGAGCGGCGAGGTCGTGGGTGAGCCGTTCGACGTAGTAGCTGCCCGCCCACGGGTCGATCACGCGGCACGTGCCCGACTCCTGCTGGAGGAACAGCTGCGTGTTGCGAGCGATGCGCGCCGACGAGTCGGTCGGCAGCGCGAGCGCTTCATCGAGCGCGTTCGTGTGCAGCGACTGCGTGTGGCCTTGCGTCGCGGCCATTGCTTCGACGCACGTGCGGACGACGTTGTTGTAGACGTCCTGTGCGGTGAGCGACCAGCCCGACGTCTGCGAGTGCGTACGCAGCGACAGCGACTTGTCGCTCGTCGGGGAGAACTCCTTGACGAGCTTCGCCCACAGGAGGCGGGCGGCGCGCATCTTGGCCACCTCCATGAAGAAGTTCATGCCGATGGCCCAGAAGAACGAGAGCCGAGGTGCGAACGCGTCGATCGTCAGCCCGGCGCCGAGGCCGGCGCGGATGTACTCGACGCCGTCGGCCAACGTGTAGCCCAGCTCGAGATCGGCCGTCGCTCCGGCCTCCTGCATGTGGTAGCCGGAGATCGAGATGCTGTTGAATTTCGGCATCTCGGTCGAGGTGTAGCTGAAGATGTCGGAGATGATGCGCATCGACGGCGTCGGTGGGTAGATGTAGGTGTTGCGCACCATGAACTCTTTGAGCACGTCGTTCTGGATGGTGCCGGCGAGCTGCGCGGGCTTGACGCCCTGCTCCTCGGCGGCCACGACGTAGAGCGCCAGCACCGGCAGCACGGCGCCGTTCATCGTCATCGAGACGCTCATCTGGTCGAGCGGGATGCCGTCGAACAGCTGGCGCATGTCGAGGATCGAATCGATGGCCACGCCCGCCATGCCGACGTCACCGCGCACGCGCGGGTGGTCACTGTCGTAGCCGCGGTGGGTGGCGAGGTCGAAGGCGATCGACAGGCCCTTCTGGCCGGCGGCCAGGTTGCGTCGGTAGAACGCGTTGGAGTCCTCAGCGGTCGAGAACCCGGCGTACTGGCGCACGGTCCACGGCTGGTTGACGTACATCGTCGGGTACGGCCCGTGGAGGAACGGCGCCAGGCCGGGGTACGTGCTGAGGAAGTCGAGGCCCTCGGTGTCGGCGGCGGTGTACAGCGCGTTGACGTCGATGCCCTCGGGCGTCGTCCACGGCGCACCGAGGTCGATGTCGGCGAAGTTGGGAACGGTGCTCATGCCACTCCGATCCGGTCGAGCAGCTCGGTGAGCGTCGCCTGCACGTCGCACCCCGCGTAGATCTGCGGGAGGTCGAGCGGCAAGTCCTTCGGGCGTCCGGCGAGGTAGGTCGCCGTCGCGCCCGCGTTGACGAGTGCCGCTGCCACCGGGGCGGCGTGTGCGGCGTAGAGCTCGTCGCTGCTGCAGAGGCAGGCGAGCGTCGTGCCCGATGAAGCGAGCTCGCTGGCGATGGCTGTGGCATCGATGCCGCCGTTGCCGATGATGGCCCGCACGCCGGCGATCTCGAACAGGTTCTTGGCGAACATCACGCGTGCGGTGTTGGCCGCCGGCTCGCCGATCGCGGCGAGGAAGATGGCGGGGCGTCCGTTGGACTCGGCGTGTGCGTCGACCCGTGACCGGAGCGCCTCGAAGCCCTCGGCGAAGCGATGCGTCGGCAGGCCTTGTCCGGCGATGGCGATCTTCACGAGACCGGGGCGGGCAGGCTCGTCGATGTTCGGGAACTCGCTGACGCCGGTGAGCGGATCGCGTCGAGTGGCGACGTTGCGTTGCCGTGCCGTCGCCGTTGCTTCGACGGTGGCGAGCAGCGAGCCAGCGGCGATCGCGGCGCGCATGCCGCCGTTGCGCTCGACGTCCTGGAAACGGGACCATGCGGCATCGGCGATCTGGGCGGTGAGCGTCTCGACGAAGTGCGACCCGCCGGCCGGGTCGATCACCTTGGTCAGGTTGCTCTCGAAGGCCAGGACCGACTGCGTGTTGCGAGCCAGTCGCAGGCCGATCTCGGAGGATGCTGCGCTGAGCAGGTGGTCGTAGGGGAGCACGGTGATCGCATCGGCGCCGGCGACGCCTGCGGCGAAGCAGGCCATCGTGCCGCGCAGCATGTTGACCCACGGGTCGTAGACCGTGAGCATCGCCGTCGACTCCATCGCGTGGATGCGCGTGGCGCCGGATGCTTCTTTGTCGCCGAGCACTTCTGCGACGCGCGAGAGGAGCTGGCGCACCGCACGGATCTTGGCGATCGTGGCGAACTGGTCGGCGGTGGCGGCGACGCGCACCTCCATCGAGGCGAACAGTTGCAGCGGCGCGTCGAGTGCCCGGGCGGTGTCGACCACGGTGGCGATCACATACGCCAGCTCGTCGGCATCTGACGCGCCGGCATCGTGGAAGCGAGTGCCGTCGATCGCGACGACCGCGGTGGCCGGGTGCTCGGCGCGCATGCGCGTGATCCATGTTGCGACAGTGGCGAGCGCTTCGTCGAGCCCGTCGACGTCACCGCGTGACGCCGCCTCGCCGATCGGGTCGGCGCCGAGGCAGGACGCGGCGCGTTGCGTCGCGCCCGCGGCAGCGATGAACGCCTCGGCGGCAGTTGCCCAGCGTTCGCCCGCCTGCAACGTGATCGGGGCGAGGTCGAGGTAGACGCCGTCGAGGAGCGATGCGAGCAGTGCCTCGTCGATCGTCTCGGCGTCGCGCAGGTCGATCAAGAGGCCGGTGGCGCCGCGCTCGAGCTCGTACGCACCGGCGCCGCGACCTCGTTCGGGCGAGATGCGCTGCCGCATCTCCCACGTCCGGTCCTCGGTGGCCTGCACCGTGCGGCCCCGAGTGAACGGCGCCTGGCCGGGCAACCCCGCGTCGACCGCTGGCACGAGCGCAGGGTCGTAGAACGGCTCGATGGTGATGCCCTCGTAGGTGGTGCTGCGCAGCTTGGCGAGCACGGCCTCGGGATCGTCGCCGAGCTCCCGCTTGAGCTGCTTGGCGACCAGTGCCAGCCACTGATCACGCGTCGCTGCCGGGAACTCCTCGGCCAAGCTCAGCGGTGCGTCACCCATCGCCAGGACGTTACCGGCCACCCCTTCCGTGAGCCGAAACGCGTCGTCCGCCGCCTTCTCGGTGCACCCAGCGACACGACCTGTCGCAATCCTCACCGAGAAGCCGGTTCGCCCGGCGATGTCCCCGGTTCTGTCGACGATTCTCCACGCCCCACGTAGACAATCGTCGACAAGAGCGCCTGCTTCGGTAACTGTCCCGGTGGCCGCCCACGACGTCGCGTTCGGCTGTTCGAGCCATGAGTCGAACCACGCCTGCTGCTCGAGGGCTTCCACCGACTGGACTTCTCGTTGCGTGGGGCGACACGATCGGTCGCCGGACGCAACGAGAAGCTCAAATCGGTTGGTGCGGGCGACGGTGCGCGTCGACGATGGGAGTCATGGCGCGGGTTCGGATGCATGCGGACGAGGTGGAGACGAGGCCTGCGCTCGTGCGCGCCTTGCTCACGGACCAGTTCCGGCAGTGGGCGGAGCTGCCGATCGAGCTGGTGGACTCCTACGGCACGGATCACGACATCTACCGAGTCGGTGATCACCTTGCGGCTCGCTTGCCTCGTATCGGATGGGCGACGAGGCAGGCGGCGAAGGAAGCAGTGTGGCTGCCGAGGCTCGCTCCACATCTGCCGCTCGCCGTGCCGGTGCCACTGGCGATGGGTGCTCCCGGGCACGGCTACCCGTTCGACTGGTCGGTGTGCGAGTGGCTGCCCGGCGTGAACGCCAACGACAGCATCGACGACCTCGACCGAGCAGCACGTGACCTCGCTGCGTTCATCATCGCCTTGCGATGGATCGACACCGCAGAGGCACCACGACGGCAGAAGCACGCTCGAGGTGGTCCGCTGATCGAGAGCGACGAACAGGTGCGCGCGTCCATCGCCGAGCTCCGTGATCGCATCGACGCTGCCGCAGCGCTGCGCGAGTGGCAACGCGCACTCGACGCACCGACGTGGGACGGTGACGAGGTGTGGGTGCACGGCGACCTCCTCCCGGGCAACCTGCTCGTCGTCGACGGCCGCCTCTCCGCCGTGATCGACTTCGGCGGGCTCAACGTCGGTGACCCGGCGTGCGACCTGCAGCCGGCGTGGAACGTGTTCACCGGCGCGAGCCGAGAGCGGTTCCGCACCGAGCTCGACGTCGACGATGCGTCGTGGGAGCGCGGTCGTGGCTGGGCGTTGGCCCAAGCGGTGAACGCGCTCCCGTACTACTGGGACACCAACCCGGGCATTGTGCGCCAGGCTCAGCACGCGCTCGAGCAACTGCTGAGTCAGCCGACGGGCTGATCCATCACGCAGAATTCGTTGCCCTCGGGGTCGGCCAGCGTCGTCCATCGATCGAGCACCTGCAGGACCGTCGCGCCGAGCGCGGTCAACCGAACGACTTCGGCATCGCGGTCGGCGGCGCCCACGTCGAGGTGCATCCGGTTCTTCGAACGCTTCGTTTCATCGACCTGTTGGAAGCACACCGACGGTCCGGGCCCGTCGACCATCACGATCGGGTCGGTGTCCGGCGTGAGCCCGAGCGAGCCGAGGCGAGCGACCTCGGCGTCGTCGTAGGCCCGCACCGAATAGCCGTCGAGCACCTCCGACCAGAATCGTGCCAGTGACGGCGCATGCTCGCAGTCGACCACGATCTCGACGATCTTGCCCATGCCCAGATCCTCGCGGACTACGAGCGTGCAGGAACCAGGGATTCGATGGCGGTCACCGCGCTGCGCGCATCTTCTGCCCACAGGTCGGCGTCGAGGACGGCGGCGGTCTGCGGGTTGAGGACCGCCTGGCCGCCGACGATCACCGGCACGGACGGCATCGCGGCGCGGATGGCAGCGATCGTGCGCCGAGCCTCGTCGACGTGCTCGATGCTCGTGATGCCGAGCCCGACGGCAACCAACCGGGTGGCAGCAGAAGCAGCAGCAGCGAACGCCTCGGGCGGGGTGTCGGCACCGAGCTCCAGCACGTCGAAGCCGGCGAAGCGCAGCACGTCGGCGACGATGGCGATCGGCAGCACGTGTCGCTCGCCGCTCGGCGCTCCGAACACGACGCAGCCGCGGCTGCGGCCCGGGCGGCGGAACCGGGCCCCGAGCCGGCTGATCAACCGGTACGCAACTGCGGTGGCCAACGGTTGCCGCGCCGCGTCGAGCGAACCCGCCGCTCGCTGCTGATCGATCAGCGCAACGGCCGCGCCGATCACGTCGATCGAGCAGAACGCGGCATCGTGACCGCTGGCCAACGCGCGCTCGATGAGCGCCCATGCGGTGGCCTCGTCGCCGGCCAGCAGGGGAGTGACGAGTCGCGCCGCCCAATCCGTGCGATCACCGGCGACGACCGGGACGTCATCGGCGAGGAACGATGCGATGTCGCGCTCCAGCACTCGCCATGCGGTGCCGTCGCGCTCGGCGGGCAACCGGCCCTGGCGCACGTAGCGGTAGGCGGTCATGTAGTGGACCCCCAGCTTGGTCGCTGCCTGCTTCAGGTTCAGGCTCGCTTCCGGGTCGTCGGGGGGCACCCGGGGCACCGTAGCGGGAGCGTCCGGACGCGCGCGCGGACCATCGATTAGCACCCAATCGAGCAAGTTGCACCGAGGTACTTACCGTGCTGTAGTTCGTGCTCCCCACAACATGCTGCGTGCCCGGTTGGGAACGACCCCCACATCTTGGGGTCGACCGGTCACTCGATTGGAGCGATCGCGATGACGTTGACGGAAGAGAACCCGCAGGCAACAGGCGACGAAACACGTGACGAGACCCCGTGGGGACTGGCCAGCCCGATGCGCGTCCGCAAGCGCAACGGCGGCCTCGAACCGGTCGATCTGACCAAGATCGTGCGGGCCGTCGGCAGGGCCGCGAGGGGTCTCGACGGGGTCGACCCGATGCGCGTCGCCACCCGCACGATCAGCGGCCTCCACGACGGCGCGACGACCATGGAGCTCGACGAGCTGAGCATCCGCACGTCGGCGGCGCTCGTCAGCCTCGAGCCGAACTACAGCCGCCTCGCCGCGCGTCTGCTGTCGGCCTTCGTCAACAAGGAGGTGGCCAACCAGGACATCCACTCGTTCTCGCAATCGGTCGCCTCCGGACACCGCAGCGGGATCATCGCCGACGCAACGGCCGAGCTCGTCGCCCGCAACGCGCGCAAGCTCAATGAAGCCATCGAGACCGAGCGCGACCAGCTGTTCGAGTACTTCGGACTGCGCACCGTCTACGACCGCTACCTCCTGCGCGACCCCGAGGGTCGCCTCGTCGTCGAGACGCCGCAGTACTTCTTCCTGCGCGTCGCGTGCGGACTGGCGACGAGCGCTGAGGAGGCGATCGAGCTCTACCGGCTGATCTCTTCGCTCGACTACATGCCGGCCACGCCGACGCTCTTCAACAGCGGCACGACCCACCCGCAGATGTCGAGCTGCTACCTGCTCGACTCGCCAGAGGACACGCTCGAAGCGGTCTACGACCGGTACAAGGACGTCGCCCGCCTCTCCAAGTTCGCCGGCGGCATCGGCCTCGCCTTCCACCGCATCCGCAGCCGTGGCTCGCTGATCCGCGGCACCAACGGCCTGTCGAACGGCATCGTGCCGTGGCTGAAGACGCTCGACTCGTCCGTCTCCGCCGTCAACCAGGGCGGCAAGCGCAAGGGCGCGGCGTGCGTCTACCTGGAGAGCTGGCACGCCGACATCGAGGAGTTCCTCGAGCTGCGCGACAACACCGGCGACGAGGCCCGGCGCACGCACAACCTCAACCTGGCGAACTGGGTGCCCGACCTGTTCATGGAGCGCGTCGAGAAGGACTGGACGTGGTCGCTGTTCGACCCGAAGAAGGTGCCGCACCTGACCGACCTGTTCGGTGAGGAGTTCGAGCGGGCCTACGTCGAGGCCGAGTCGCAGCACCTCTACGAGCGTCAGGTCCCCGCACGCCAGCTGTACTCGCGGATGATGCGCACCCTGGCGCAGACCGGCAACGGCTGGATGACGTTCAAGGATGCGTCGAACAAGCGCTGCAACCAGACCGGCGTCGAGGGCACCGTGCACCTCTCCAACCTGTGCACCGAGATCATCGAGGTGACCAGCGCGTCGGAGACGGCGGTGTGCAACCTCGGCTCCCTCAATCTGGGCAGGTTCGTCGACGACGGAGCGTTCGACTTCGAGCGCCTCGGCGAGGTGGTCCGCACCGCGGTGCGGTACCTCGACCGCGTCATCGACATCAACTTCTACCCGACCGACGAAGCGGCGTCGTCGAACCGGCGTTGGCGCCCGGTGGGCCTCGGTGTGATGGGCATGCAGGACGTGTTCTTCCGCCTGCGCCTGCCGTTCGATTCGCCGGAGGCTCGCGACCTGTCGAAGCGCATCGCCGAGGAGATCTACTTCCACGCGCTGTGGACATCGAGCGAGCTCGCCGAGGCGAGCGGCACGCACGCCGCCTATCCGCTCACCCGCGCCGCGGGAGGTGCGCTGCAGTTCGACCTCGCCGGCGTCGCACCAACCGTCGCGCCTCGTTGGCAGCCGTTGCGTGATCGCATCGCCGAGCACGGACTGCGCAACTCGCTGCTCATCGCCATCGCACCGACGGCGACGATCGCTTCGATCTGCGGCGCCTACGAGTGCATCGAGCCGCAGGTGTCCAACCTGTTCAAGCGCGAGACGCTGTCCGGTGAGTTCATGCAGATCAACTCGTACCTCGTCCGCGACCTGCAGGCTCGCGACCTCTGGGACGATGACATGCGCGACGCGATCAAGCGCGCCGAGGGCTCGGTGCAGGACATCGCCGCCGTGCCCGACGAGATGAAGGAGCTCTACCGAACGGCGTGGGAGATCCCGATGCGGTCGCTGATCGACATGGCCGCCGACCGGGGCGCGTTCATCGATCAGAGCCAGTCGCTGAACCTCTTCGTCGAGTCGCCCTCGATCGGCAAGCTCTCCTCGATGTACCTCCACGCATGGAAGCAGGGTCTGAAGACCACGTACTACCTGCGCTCGCGACCGGCGACGCGCATCACGCAGACCAACTCCGCTCCCGCGCCGACGCCTGAGGCGACGGTCACCGACATCGTCAGCGCGACCGACGCAGACGCTGACGCCGTCGCCTGCTCGCTGGAGAACCCCGGCACGTGCGAGGTGTGCACCTGATGTCCGCGCTCGCCAGCGACCTCCAACCGATCACCACTGCGCCGGCGACGCCGCCCGCCGCAGAGCCGACCCGTCGGGCCATCCTCGACCCGGGTCTCGACCTCACCCTTCGACCGATGCGCTACCCGGAGTTCTACGACCGCTACCGCCAGGCGATCAAGAACACCTGGACCGTCGAGGAGATCGACTTCTCCGACGACCTCGTCGACCTGCGCAACACGCTGCTGCCGGCGGAGCGCCACCTCGTCAGTCGTCTCGTTGCGTTCTTCGCGACCGGCGACTCGATCGTCTCCAACAACCTGGTGCTCAACCTGTACCAGCACATCAACGCGCCGGAGGCTCGCCTCTTCCTCTCCCGCCAGCTGTTCGAGGAGGCCGTGCACGTCCAGTTCTACCTGACGCTGCTCGACACGTACCTGCCCGATCCAGACGAGCGTGCCGCCGCGTTCGACGCGATCGAGAACATCCCGTCGATCCGCGCCAAGGCCGAGTTCTGCTTCCGCTGGATGGACTCGATCAGCGGGCTGCGCGAGCTGCGCACCGCCGACGACCGGCGCACGTTCCTGCTCAACCTGATCTGCTTCGCCGCGTGCATCGAGGGCCTGTTCTTCTTCGGCGCGTTCGCCTACGTCTACTTCCTTCGTTCGAAGGGGCTCCTCAACGGGCTCGCCGCCGGAACCAACTGGGTGTTCCGCGACGAGAGCGGTCACATGGAGTTCGCCTTCGCCGTCATCGACACCGTGCGTCGCGAGGAGCCCGAGCTGTTCGACGACGAGCTGCGCGCCCAGGTCGTGGCGATGATGGAGGATGCGGTGCGCACCGAGATGCTGTTCGTCGAGGACATGCTCAGCGACGGCGTGCCCGGCCTGTCGCCGACCGACACGCGTGAGTACCTGCAGTACGTCGCCGACCAACGCCTGGTCCGGTTGGGCATGGGCAAGCGCTTCAACAGCCGCAACCCGTTCGGCTTCATGGAGCTGCAGGACGTGCAGGAGCTCTCCAACTTCTTCGAGCGCACCGTCAGCGCCTATCAGGTCGGTGTCACCGGCGAGGTCTCGTTCGACCATGAGTTCTGAGACACGGACTTCTGAGCGGGAGCTCTACGCGAGCAGGTCGACGGCGGCGAGGGAGCTGACGACGACCGTTGACGGTGACTTGATGTCCATCGCTGCAACGGTGGCGAGCGTGCCGCGTACGACCTCTTGACGATCGGTCGTCGCCCAGCGGATCGCCGCGACCGGGGTGTCGGCCGCCAGACCGCCGCGCTGCAGCCGTTCGGCGATCTCGACCATTCGCGCGGCGGCCATCAGGATCACGATCGTCCCGCCCGTGGAGGCGATCGCATCCCAGTCGATGCTCGCCGGTGTGCCGTCGGTGCTCGGCGACTCGTGTCCGGTGACGACCGTGAACGACAGCACCTCGCTGCGCATCGTCACCGGGATGCCCGCGGCCGCGGGCGCGGCGATCGCAGACGTCACCCCGGGCACGATCTCGAACGGCACCCCTGCCTCCGCGAGCGCGAGTGCCTCCTCGGCACCGCGTGCGAACACGAACGGATCGCCACCCTTCAGCCGCACGACGTCCAGACCGGCAAGCCCGCGCTCGACGAGCAGTGCGTTGATGTCGGCCTGTTCCATCGTCGCGTTGCCCGGTGCCTTGCCGACGTTGACCACCTCTGCGGTCGAGGGCACGAGCTCGAGCAGCGCGCTGCCGCTGAGCCGATCGTGCACGACCACGTCGCACGAGCGCAGCAGCTCGGCCCCGCGCACGGTGATCAGCTTCGGGTCGCCGGGCCCGGCGCCCACCAGGTACACGGTCACGTGGCGGAGGCTACCGATCGGAGTGGAGGCTTTCGTGCGCTCCCGGGTGGGCTCGGAACCCTCCACTCGAACGGCTTGGAGGGTCTCGCGTTCGCCCGGGTGGACGTCGAACCCTCCACGGTCGAGCTCTGAACTGCGACCTGATCAGCGGTCAGGCGAGCACGCCGCGGCGGCGACGGATGGTGCGGTCGAGCTGCGTGAAGACCAGCCCGTCGATGAGGATGCCGATGATCAGGATGACGAGCATCATCGCCATCATCGAGGGGTAGTCGCTGAACTGCCGATCGAAGTCGAGCCGACTGCCGATCGATGGCTTGTTGGCCACGATCACCAGCAGCTCACCGGCGAGCAGGCTGCGCCAGGCGAACGCCCAACCCTGCTTCAGGCCGCCGACGAACGAGGGCAGCGCAGCCGGTACGACGACGTGACGCAGCTGCGTCAATCGGTTGGTGCCGAGCACTCGTCCGGCGCGCAGCAGCAGCGGCGGGATGTGGTCGACACCGTTGATCAACCCGTTGGCGATCGATGGCGCAGCGCCGAGCACGATGACGAAGAAGATCGCACCTTCGCTGAGCTTGAAGAGCACCAGCGCCAGCGGGAACCATGCGACCGACGGCATCGTCTGCAGGCCCGTGATCAGCGAGCCGACGGCGCGACGAACGACGTTGAACGTGCACACGGCGAGACCGAGCACCGTGCCGATGATCAACGCGATCGAGAAGCCGGTGACGGCGCGGCGCATCGTGGTGGCGATCGCTTCCCACGTGGCGCCCTCGAACAGCGAGTGCCAGAACACGTCGAGCACCGTGAACGGGGAGGGGAGGATGAACTCCTTGCGCCACCCCGTCCAGACGACCGCTTGCCAGGCGAAGATCGCCAGTGCGATCGCGGCCAACTTGGGCCACACGACGGACCATGCGCGAGCGATGAACGCGTGCTCGGGCTCGGGCTCCTCCTCGAGTGCGTCGAGGCCGGCGATCTCGGTTGCCAACTGGTGGTGTGCCTGCTCGAGGATCTCGTCGGCGTCTGCCTCGGCGAGCTCGTGATGAACGTCAGCGGGCATGGAGCGCCACCTCCTGGCGCAAGCGGTTGGTGATCTCCGCGGCGAGTGAGCCGACGCCCGCGTCCTCGATGCGGCGCGGCCGTTCGAGCTCGACCGGGAAGGTCGCGGCGACGCGACCCGGACGGCTGGACAGCAGCACGACGTTGTCGCCCAGGCGGGCGGCCTCGCGCACGTTGTGCGTGACGAACACGATCGTCGTGCCGGTCGCCTGCCAGATCCGCTCGAGCTCGTCGTGCAGCACGTCGCGGGTCATCGCATCCAACGCGCCGAACGGCTCGTCCATCAGCAGCACGTCGGCGTCCTGGGCGAGTGCCCGCGCCAACGCGACTCGTTGGCGCATGCCGCCAGACAGCTCGTGCGGACGGCGACCGGCGAAGTCGCTCAGGTGCACCAGACGCAGCAGCTCGTCGACCCGTGCGCTGCGCTCGTCGCGGCCGACGTGGCGCAGCTTCAGTGGCAGCGCGACGTTGTCGGCGACCGACAGCCACGGAAACAGCGCTGACTCCTGGAACATCAGGCCGGTGCGGCCCTGCACCTCGACGGTGCCCGACGTGGGCGTGTCCAGGCCGGCGAGCAGGTTCAGCAGCGTGCTCTTGCCGCAGCCCGAAGCACCGACGATGCACGTGAAGCTCCCGGCGGGCACCTCGAGGCTGACGCGGTCGAGCGCAGCGACCTGTTTGCGGCCGCTGCGGTACACCTTGGAAACGCCGTCGAGGCGCACGGCCGGAGCCGTGCGCCTCGCTGGGGTTTCGATGATCTGTCGATCGTCTGTGACCGTCACGTGAGTCCCTTCACTTCTGGCAGCCCACGTTCGGTGAGCACTTCGTTGAGCAACGTCAAGTCGTAGATCCCGTTCAGGTCGACCTTGTCGAGCAAGCCGACCGAGGTGGCCCGATCCGCCGACGTGATGAGCGAGCTGGCCACCGGATCCCACGTGAACGTGAGGTTCTCCCACGCCGCGCTGATCACCTCGTCCTTCAGACGCTTCTGGGTGATCGATTCGATCTGGTCGTTGGCTGCGGTCTGCGCTTCGGCGGGGTTGGCGGCGATGAAGTCGATGGTGTCGATCTCGCCGGCGATGAGCTGCTTGACGACATCGGGGTGCTGGTCGAGGAAGCTCTTCGAGACGATGAGGTGCGTGGTGACGAACTTGCCGTCGGGCCACAGGTCGCGCTCGTCGACGAGCACCTTCGCGCCGCCCTCCTGGATCAAGCGGGTGGCCCACGGCTCGGGCAACCAGGCACCGTCGATCTCGCCCGCCTTGAACGCGTCGAGCGTGGCGCCGTTCTCCTGCGGCACGATCGACACGTCGCCACCGCCGCTGGTGTCGGTCTCCAGACCGTTGTCCTTCAGCCACGAGCGCAGCGCCACGTCCTGCGTGCCGCCGAGCTGCGGTGAGGCGAGCTTCTTTCCCTTGAGGTCGGCAGGACCGTTGATCTCCGGCTTGACGACGAGGAAGGCGCCTCCCGAGGTGGAGCCGGAGACGATGCGCAGTGCGTCACCCTTCGACTTGACGTAGGCGTTGATCGCCGGGTTCGGCCCGATGAAGGTTGCGTCGATGGCATCGGCGAACAACGCCTCGATGGCTTCCGGGCCGGCGTTGAACGTGGATGTCTTCAGCGTGACGTTGTCGGCGAGGGCATCCTCGAAGATGCCGTCCTGCACGCCGACGAGCGCCGGAGCGTGGGTGATGTTGGGGAAGTAGCCGAGGCGCAGTGTGACCGGATCGGTCGACACCGGGTCGGTGGCTGCCGGCTGCGTGCCGGTCGGGTCGGTGCCGGGGGCAGTGGAGTCGCCGGGAGCGACCGTGCCGGGAGCCTGGGTGCCGGGCGCCTGAGTGGCCGAGGTCGAGTCGCCGTCGCTCCCACACGCGCCGAGGACGAGCGAGGCGAGCAGTGTGGAGGCGGCGAACAGGTGGCGTCGGGAGAGCATGGAAGACCCTTGGATCGGTGAGAGCGGCCGGGAGGGGTTCCGGCTCGCATCGCGGGCTTCGATTGCCCGCAATGCCGATCAAGTTAGTCGGGTATTCCACGACCCGTCAAACCGTTTCACGAAAAGGGGCCTCAGGTCAGGGCGGTGCTCAGGGTGTCCACGATCCGATCGATGTGCTCGTCGCTGATCACGAGCGGCGGGCAGAACGTCAACGAATCGGTGTTGATCGCACGCGTGATCACGCCGAGCTCGAGCATCCGGTCACGCACGGCCACCGCGTTCTGATCGGTGCGCAGCCCGGCAGCCCACATAGCGCCCTCGCCCCGGGCATGGTCGATGACACCGTCGGACGCGAGCGCCTGGAGACCGGCAGCCAGCCGCTCGCCGACGTGCGTGGCCCGCTCCACCAGACCCTCACGGCGGATGATCGCCAGGTTGGCCAAGCCTGCCGCGCAGGCCGCCGGATGGCCGCTGTAGGTGAACCCGTGGCGCAGGAAGAAGTCGGGATTCGACTCGAGCGCGGCACGCGGCGCCGGGCCGACGAACACGCCGCCGAGCGGCTGGTAGCCGGACGTGACCGCCTTGGCGAAGGTGACGAGGTCGGGGCGGACGTCGAAGTGATGAGCAGCGAACCACGAGCCGAGACGACCGTAACCGGTGATCACCTCGTCGAAGATCAGGTAGGCGCCGTGCTGGTCGCAGAGTCGGCGCAGTCCGGCGAGGTAGCCCTCGGTCGGCGGGAAGATGCCGGCCGCACCCTGCACGGGCTCGGTGATCACCGCGGCCACCTCGTTGCCGCGCTCGGCCATCAACGAGGCGATGGCTTCGAGATCATCGGCGGGAACCTGCACGACGTCGCCGACGAACGGCCCGAAGTGCTCGCGGTTCGGGGCGATGCCCTGTGCGCTCGTGCCGCCGTACGCGACACCGTGGTAGCCACGCGTGCGGGAGATGATCAGCGTTCGTTGCGGCTGCCCGGCCTGCACGTGAGCCACGCGGGCGAGCTTCATCGCCGTGTCGACCGACTCGCTGCCCGACGAGCAGAAGAAGACGCGCGAGTCCTCCATCGGTGCGATCGTGTGCAGCTCGGCGGCCAGCTGCTCGGCCGGCTCGTTGGTGAACGGGTCGAAGCACGAGTACGCCGCGAGCGTGCTCAGCTGACGGGCCACCGCGTCGGCGATCTCGGTGCGGCCGTGCCCGACGGCGCAGTACCAGAGGCTGGCCATGCCGTCGACCAGCTCCTGCCCGTCGGCCGTGAAGACGAGTGCGCCCTCGCCACGCACGATGGGGATGAAGGTCTCACGGGTGGGCTTGGCGAAGGGGTGGAGGAACGCACTGGGCATGGCGGCGACCGTAGCCGTGGGCCTCTTGCGTACACTCGCCAGATCGGCACAGACCCAGCGCGGAACGTTCCTGCCAACCAGCCGGCGGCGATGCAGTTCGTCGCCCGGCTCGGTCGCGGGCTGGGTCGGTTTGGGTCCGCCAACGCCGCCTCGTCGACGCTCACCCGGTTGCGTTGGTTCCAGGCGGTGTCGGTGGTGCTGGCCATCGTGCTCGCCCTTGCCGGTGGCTACGGCGTCGGTCGGCGGTCGAGCGCGTTGGCCGACGCACGCACGGCGGCGCAGCAGCTCATCGCCGTGCAGGACGTGCGCGTCGCCGTCGTCCGTGCCGACGCCATCGCCAGCTCGTCGTACCTCGTCGGTGGCGAAGAGGACCCTGCGCAGCGCACCGCCTACCTCGACGAGGTCGACCGCGCCAGCAACGGCATGGTCGCCGTGGCCAACCGCGTCGGCGGCGCCGACGCTGCGCTGCTCGCGGAAGGCAGCCGTTTGCTCAGCTCGTACGTGGGACTGGTCGAGCAGGCGCGTGCCAACAACCGCCAGGGCTTCCAGGTCGGCGCGGCGTACCAGCGTCAGGCGAACGCGATCGTCGTCAACGATCAGGTCGGCGCCGACGGCGTCGCGGTGCCGAACATCGTCGCCACGTTGCGAGCCGTCGAGGACTCGCAACGTCGACAGGTCAACGATCGCCTGGCCGAAGCGCACCGCGCCGGGGTCTGGCTGCAGCTCGTCGGTTGGGTGCTGTTCGGCGTGCTGGCACTCGGCGCCGTGTGGATGGCGTTGCGGTTCCGGCGCTGGGTGAACGTGCCCGTCGTACTTGCCGCGCTCGGCGTGCTCGTGCTCCTCGTCGCAGGCGGCACGGCGCAGAGCGCCGCGGTCAACGACGCCGACACCGCGGTCGATGGGCCACTGCTGCAAGCGGACATCACCGCGCAGGCGCGCGCCGCCGGCTTCGACGCTCGATCCCAGGAGGCACTGACGTTGATCAACCGCGGGAGCGGGCAGGCCAACGAGGCGAAGTGGAAGGTGTCGGCAGCGGTCGTCGACGACATCGTCGCCCGATGCGATTGCGACCCCGACGGGGCCTTCGCCGCGTACACCGGCGGCCACGCTCGACTGCGTTCCCTGGACGACGGCGGCGACTGGGATGCCGCGGTCGCCACCAGCCTCGGACAGACCGGCACGGTGGCCAGCTCGTTCGAGTCGTTCGCGGACAGCACAGCGTCCGTGGTCGACGACGCGTCACGTCGCGCCGATCGGCAGCTCGCCGACTCGAGATCGTCGCTTGCGTCGCTGCGGCTGTTCGCCATCGTCACCGGTCTGTTGGCGGCCGTCCTTGCCGCGGTCGGCTTCGGACAACGGATCCGGGAGTACCGATGACGCGCCGCTCGATCGTGGGCGCGGCGCTCGCCGCGGCGGCGCTCGTCGTCGTCACTGCGTGCTCCGGCGACACTCGTCTGCCCGACGCGGTCGAGGTGACGGTGCCCGTCGAGACGACGCCATCGGTGCCGGCGCCGCCGACGTGCACCGACGACGAGGCAGCGCAGGACCCGACTCGGTCGTACGAGCCAATCGACGAGCTACCTTCGCCGGGCGACATGCCGTCGGGGTCGACGATGGCGCGCATCCTCGAGCGCGGACGACTCATCGTCGGCGTGTCCGGTGACACGCGCCTGTTCGGCGCGCGCGACTCGAAGTCGGGTGACATCGAAGGGTTCGACGTCGACATGCTCAAGCAGGTCGCGCTGGCGATCTTCGGCGGCGACGAGGCCGACATCAACGATCACATCGAGTACAAGGTGATCACCTACGCGCAGCGCCTGCCTGCGCTGGAAGCCGGCCCGGAGAACGGTGGCGTCGACATCGTCGCTCACACGATGACGATCAACTGCAACCGCTGGCTGCGCATCGCGTTCTCGTCCGAGTACTTCCAGGCAGGCCAGAAGGTGCTCGTCAAGAGCGGCTCCGGTTACGAGTCCGTTGCCGACCTGGTGTCGGCGAAGGCCCGGGTGTGTGCCCCGCTCGGGAGCACGAACATCGACGAGATCAACAAGCCCGACTATGCCGGCATCTCCGTGATCGGCAAGCCGGACATCACCGATTGCCTCGTCGCCATGCAGCAGGGCCAGGCCGACGCGACCACCGGTGACGACACGGTGCTCGCTGGCTTCGCCGCACAGGACCCGAACGTCGAAGTCGTGGGCGGCGCCTTCACCGGCGAGCCGTATGGGCTCGGCATCGGCAAGGACAACGTCGACTTCGTCCGCTTCGTCAACAGCGTGCTGGAGCAGGTTCGTGACGATGGCCGCTGGGAGGCGATCTACGACACGTGGTTGACCGCCAGCCTCGGTCCGTCGAACGGCCCGCCGGCGGCGCTCTACGGGCGGGAGCCGTGATGACGGTGAACGTGCCCTCCATCGACGAAGTCCGCCACTGGATCGCTCAGTGGCGCGAGTGGCTGAGCGTGCGCACCGACGCGTTGCTCTCGCTCGATGAGCGCGCCCGAGACATCGGCAGCGACGGCGATCGTGGCGACGTCGCCGCCGCGTTCGTCGTCCACAAGGCGATCTCGAGCCGGATCGTCGACGTCGAGAGCGCGGCGGCGCGAGGCGATCGCGAGGGCGCTGCCCAGCGCGCCGCCGCACCCCTGACCGACGAGCTCGGCGGCGCGGTCGCCGCGTCACCTGACGAAGCAGCCACCCTGCTCGACGCGATCGTCGGCCGTGTCACCAAGCGCCTCGACGCGATCGAGCAGACGGCGACCGCCGAGATCCGCGCCGCGCACGCCGTGCAGGTCGAGCTCGACGCAGCCGATCGGCTGAGCACCACCTTGGGGATGCACGCCAACCGGCTGGCGTCGATCCGCACCCAGCTCGCATCCCGCCGAGACCTTGCTGCGCTGGCGGCGGAAGCCGCGGCCGTGCGCGCGGAGCTGGAGACGGCTTCACGTCGCCGAACCGAACTGCTCACCGCCATCGAACACGCCCCGGAGCGGCTGGCAGGGCTGGCGGCCGACGAGGCCGGCGTGCGCGAGCTGGCGGTGCGATGCCGCGAGAAGATCAAGCAGGCGCCGCCGCTGGCGGTACCGAACGTCGGAGCGATCCGGCTCGAGCACGACCGTGCAGCGCTCGAAGCGATGCCGTGGTCGCCGGCACGAGCGATCGTCGAGCCGCTCCTTCAGCGCATCGATCGGCTGCAGGCCGCACTCGCCGAAGCCCGGCGTCGCTTCCAGGCGCCGCTCGACGAACGCGACGAACTACGCGGTTTGCTGCAGGCGTTCCGCGACAAGGCCGGAGCCAGCGGCATGGCCGAGACCGTCGAGGTGGATGGTGCCTACCGCGAAGCGCAGTCGGTGCTGTGGAACGCACCGTGCGATCTCGATGCCGGACGCCGTTTGACCCGCGAGTTCGTCGCACTGGTCAACTCCGCCGTGGGCGCAGGTTCGGGAACGGGAGCCGGCACGACAGGGAAGGGGCAGGCCTCGTGAAGTGCACGCAACCCGGTTGCACCGGCAACATCGTCGACGGCTACTGCGACATCTGTGGCATGGCCGCCGCGTCGGGCGCAGTCAGTCCGTCGCCGACTTCAGCAGTCACTCCGACGCCCAACCCCGGAACGGCAGGAACATCGCCTCCGTCCATCGGTTTCACCGGTTCCACTCGCCTCGGTCTCGTCCCGATCGGCTCGGCGCGCAACAGCGGCAGCACGCGACCCACCCGGCGACTGGGCGGTGGCACGCAGGCGACGCGCCTCGGCGCCGGGCTGACCCAGGTGCCGTCGATCCCGATCGTCGATCCGCGCCAGGCACTGATGAACCCGGCGGTCGTCGCCGAGGACAAGCGCTTCTGCTCGGTGTGCGAGACGCCGATCGGTCGCACCCGCGACGGCCAGCCAGGTCGCACCAAGGGCTTCTGCCCGAAGTGCCGCACGCCCTTCGACTTCGAGCCGAAGCTCGCTCCGGGCGCACTCGTCGGCGGTCAGTACGAAGTGGTCGGCTGCCTGGCTCATGGTGGCATGGGCTGGATCTACCTCGCCCGCGATCGCAACGTCAACGATCGCTGGGTGGTGCTCAAGGGCCTGTTGAACACCGGCGACCCCGATGCCTCGCGCGCCGCCGTTGCCGAGAAGCAGTACCTCGCGGAGGTCGAGCACCCGCTGATCGTCGAGATCTACAACTTCGTCACGGCACCGGACGGAGCGTCGTACATCGTCATGGAGTACGTCGGTGGGCGCTCGCTGAACAACCTCCTGAAGGACCGCATGGCGGCCACCTCCGGACGCTTCTCGCCGATCCCCGTCGATCAGGCGATCGCCTACATGGTCGAGATCCTGCCCGCGTTCTCGTACCTGCACGGTCTCGGGCTGCTGTACTGCGACTTCAAGCCGGCCAACCTCATCCAGGTCGGTGACGGCCTGAAGCTGATCGACCTCGGCGGAGTGCGGCGCGTCGACGACGACCAGTCGCCGATCTACGGGACGGTCGGGTTCCAGGCGCCGGAAGTGCCGAGCGAAGGCACCACGGTGGCGAGCGACGTCTACACGATCGCCCGCACGCTGGCCGTGCTGGTGTTCGAGTTCAAGGGCTACCAGAACCGCTTCGTCGACTCCCTGCCCGGCCCGGACGACGTGCCGTTGTTCGGCGAACACGATTCGTTGTACCGCTGGCTGCTGAAGGGCACCGCGCCACGGCCGGAGGATCGCTTCCAGACCGCCGACGAGATGCGCGACCAATTGCTCGGTGTGCTGCGCGAGGTCACCTCGCTGACCGCCGCCGGAGGTGGCCGTCGCGGCGTCACCCGCAGCACGCCGTCGCGCCTGTTCGAGACGCCCGCAGTCGCCGGGGACCAGCTTGCATGGTCGGACTTGCCCGGCGTGACGGTCGACGAGTCCGACCCGATGGCGTCATGGCTGTCGTCGGTCACGGCTGACGACGCGGCGGTTCGACTCGCAGCACTTCGCGGCGCGCCCGAGGAGACCGTCGGGGTGCTGCTCGCCACCGGCATGGCGGCGCTGGCGACGGGTGATGCCGATCAGGCCGAGGCAGCGTCGCAGCGGATCCTCGCCCGCGACGCGTGGGAGTGGCGCGGCGCTTGGCTGCACGGTCTCATCGCGCTGGCCACCGACCAGCACACCGACGCGGTGTCGGCTTTCAATGCGGTCTACGGACAGCTGCCGGGCGAGCTGGCACCGAAGCTGGCGCTGGCTCGCGCATGCGAGCTCGGCGACGAATCGGCGGTGGCCGAGCGCATGTACGGCGTGTGTGCGCGAACCGACGCTGCGTACGTCGCACCTGCGCAGTTCGGACTGGCTCGCCTCGCCGCGACCAGCACTCGTCGCGACGATGCGCTCGCTGCGCTCGATCGCATCCCGGCGACCAGCCGGGCCTACGGCGATGCACGTCGGCAACGAGCCGTGCTGCTGGCCTCCGCGCTCGATCCGCAACACGCCCTCGACGACCTCAGCGCTGCGGCCGCCGAGCTCGATCGGGCGGGCATGGACCCGCTCGCCCGTGCCGAGCTGCGCGTGCAGATCTTGAGCTCGTCGCTGCAGTGGGTGATGCGCAACGGTCCGTATGCGGGACTGAGCATCGGTGGCGTCCCGGCCGTCGAAGGGCCGCTGCGGTCCGGCCTCGAGGGCGCCTACCGCGAGGCGGCGCGCTTGACCCCCGGCCACGCGGAGCGCATCGCGCTCGTCGATCAGGCCAACGCGGTGAGGCCGCGCACGTTGGTCTGATGTCGTCCGAACCGGAGATCAACGGCACGATGTGCCCG
Source organism: Ilumatobacteraceae bacterium (assembly GCA_965229005.1). Lineage (GTDB taxonomy): Bacteria > Actinomycetota > Acidimicrobiia > Acidimicrobiales > Ilumatobacteraceae > CBDDIP01. Next base: position 3,672,397 of record CBDDIP010000002.1, on the reverse strand, counting down.
TCGTGCGGCGCGTCGATCACCGCCACCGATGCGTTCTGCGAGGCGTGCGGCGCCACGCTCGGCCAGTCGGGCGAGTCGCCCCCGCCGCCGGTCGCGCCGCCTGCACCGACCCGTGGGAACGCCGTCGGGCGTGTCTGTCGGGCCTGTGGCGGTCAGATCCTCGACGACGGCTTCTGCGGTTCGTGCGGGCAGAAGGCTCCCACCGAGCGCGACCACTGGGACGAGCAGCCGGCGCCGTGGGTGGCCGGTGTCTGCGACCGCGGCATCGTTCACGCCCGCAACGAGGACGCGATGGCGCTCGCCGCCACCGCCGATCGCGCCTTCGCCGTGCTCGTCGTGTGCGACGGGGTGACCTCGGCGCCGGACAGCGATCGAGCCAGCCTGGCGGCATCGCGACGGGCATGTGCCGACCTCGTCGGCGCATCTCGGCCCGAAGGTGGCGAAGCAGTGCGCGTGGCCCATTGGGCCGCAGCGGTGCAGCACAGTGCCGTGGTCGCCAACGAGGTCGCAGTCGGCGTGGCGCACGCGCTGGGCGATCCGCCGGAGCCGCCGTCGAGCACGTTCGTCGTCGGCGTGCTGGCTGATGATCTCCTCACCGTCGGCTGGTGCGGCGACTCGCGTGCGTACTGGCTGCCGGACGCCGGCGAGGGCGTGCAGCTGACGACGGACCACTCCCTCGGGACGGAGATGATCCGCGCCGGACGGTCGCGTGCGGAAGCAGAGGCCGACCCGACGTGCCACACCATCACCCGCTGGCTCGGTGCCGACTCGGTGTCACCCGACGCCGAGGTCGTCTCACGCCGGCTGGACACCCCGGGGTGGGTGCTCGTGTGCAGCGACGGGATGTGGAACGACTTCTCCGAACCGCAAGCGCTGCGCGGGCTGATCGACGCGGTTGGTGCCGGCGATCCGCTCGTGATCGCCGACGCGATGGTGCGCGCAGCGAACGACCGCGGTGGCCACGACAACATCACCGCGGCCCTGGCTCGCTTCGAGCCATCGCTACGCTGACCACGAGACGAGGAGGTCGACGTTGGCCGAGTTCACGGCGTCCGTGTTCCAGAACGAGTACCTGTCGGAGAACGCCACCGACGTGCACGCCGTCGTTTCGGTGGCGTGCACCGGCGCGGGCCTCGCCGGCCAGGCGGGAACGGGCGACGCTGCCGAGATCCTGATCGTCGACACCTCCGGCTCGATGGACATGCCTCCGACCAAGATCGCCAACGCCCGGCGTGCGGCGCGGGTGGCGATCGACGAGATCGTCGACGGCACGTGGTTCGCCGTGCTCAGTGGCCACTCGGTGGCGCAGATGGTGTACCCCACGCATCCCGGGCTGGCGAAGATGAGCGCCGTGACGCGGCGTGAGGCCTCGCAGATGGTCGAGCGCTTGCGCAGCGGTGGCAGCACGGCGATCGGCGCGTGGATCTCCGCGGCCACGGAGCTGTTCCAGCAGGCGCCCACGTCTCAGCACCACGCGATCCTGCTCACCGACGGTCGCATCGAAGGCGAGCCTCCCGAAGCGCTGCCCGCCGCGTTGGCGGCGGCTCGTGGCGTGTTCCAGTGCGACTGCCGAGGCGTGGGTGAGGACTGGGAGGTCGACGAACTTCGTTCGATCGCCGACGCGTTGCTCGGCACCGTCGACATCATCGCCGACCCGGCCGACATGGAAGCCGACTTCGAGATGATGATGCGCACCGCCATGCAACGCGGCGTTGCCGAAGCGCGGCTGCGGATCTGGGCGCCGCAGGGCAGCGAGGTGCTCTTCGTGCGCCAGGTGGCTCCCGCTGTCGAAGATCTCAGCGCGAAGGCGCAGCAGACAGCGCCGCTCGTGCGCGAGTACTCGACCGGCGCATGGAGCGACGAGAGCCGCGACTACCACGTCGCTGTTCGCGTCCCGGTGGCGCCGGTGGGCAGCGAGCGCCTGGCCGCCCGCGTCGAAGTGGTCGTCAACGACGAGGTGCAGGCGAAGGCGTTGATCCGTGGGGTGTGGAGCACGGACGCCAACCTGACCACGCGCATCGATCCGGCGGTGGCCCACTACACCGGGCAGGTGCAGCTGGCCGACGTCATCCAGCGCGGGCTGGCGGCGAAGGCGGCCGGCGACGAACGGACCGCCACCGTCCTGCTCGGCGAGGCGGCGAAGATCGCTCACGAGGGCGGCAACGAGGACACCACCCGGCTGCTGTCGAAGGTCGTCGACGTGGTCGATGCCGAGGCGGGCACCGTGCGCTTGAAAGCCCAGGTGCAGCGCAGCGACGAGATGGCGCTCGACACGCGCAGCACGAAGACGACGCGCATCAGGCCGACGTCGTCATGACCTCGACCGTGCAGTGCCCGAACGGACATGACTCCACCGACCCGGAGTGGTGCGACACCTGCGGGGCGCGGATCGGCGACCCGGCGCCTGCGCCGGCCTCGCCTGCAGCACCGGCAGCCGTGACGCCGCCGCCGGCGAGCTCGGCGCCGTCGGTGCCCTGCCCGAACTGCAGCACCCCCAACGCAGCCGACAACCTGTTCTGCGAGGAGTGCGGCTACGACTTCACGACCGGCGAGGCGCCACCTGCGCCGGCGCCGGTCGAGCCGGTTGCCGAGCCGGCCCCGGTCGGCAGCGCGGCGTGGGTGGTCGTGGTCGAGATCGATCCGGCGTGGTACGCGCTGAAGGGCACGCTCGCCGATCAGCCGTGCCCCAAGCCGTCCACCTTCACCGTCGCGGTCAGCGGACGCACGGCGCTGATCGGGCGCACCAGCCAGTCGCGCGGCGTTCGACCCGAGGTGGCGCTGGACAACGACACCGGGGTGTCGCGGCGTCACGCGCAGCTCGTGCGCGACGACGATCAGCTGAGCGTGGTCGACCTGTCATCGACCAACGGCACCTACGTCGTGGTCGCCGGCTCGACGCCGAGCGAGGACACCGATGCCGTCACCCCTGGCGTCCCGGTGGTGCTGCGTGACGGCGATGCCGTCTACGTCGGCGCCTGGACCCGCCTCACCGCCCGCGCCGGCTGATCCGAGGCTCCTGAAACGACGTCACGAACCGACGTCGGTCGACAGGTCAGGCGCCGAAGCGGAGGATCTGACGCCCGCCCGGGTGGGCTTGAAAGCCTCCACTGAGTCGGGGTGGAGGGTTTGGGGCGCGCCCGGGTGGGCTTGAAAGCCTCCACTGAGTCGGGGTGGAGGGTTTGGGGCGCGCCCGGGTGGGCTTCACACCTTCCACTGGCTAGGGGTGGAGGGTTTGGCGCGCGCCCGGGTGGGCTTGAAAGCCTCCACTGAGTCGGGGTGGAGGGTTCGGGGCGCGCCCGGGTGGGCTTGAAAGCCTCCACTGGGTCGCCGAGGGGATCAGCAGACGGAGCGAACCGTGGCGTACGGGTTGACGGCGGGGCCGCCGCCGGGGTGGATCTCGAAGTGCAGGTGGTTGGCGGTCGTGTTGCCGGTGTGCCCGACGTAGCCGATGACCTCGCCGGCCACCACGGATCGCGAGCTGCCCTCGTAGCGCGACAGGTGGCCGTAGAAGTAGCGGTTGCCGTCGTTGCCGACGAGCGACATCACCAGCCCACCCAACGTCGCCGTGCGGAACGTGACGTTGCCACCGACGACCGCGACGATCGGCGTGCCTTCGGGGCTCATCATGTCGACGCCTTCGTGGTGGCGGCCGCCCGAACGAGCGGCTCCCCACGTGTCACCGAACGCGTTGGGGCCGGCGATCGGGCAGCGGAACCCGGCGCCGGCGATGATCAGTGGCCCCTTCGGTGCGGCGGGCGGCGGCTTCGGCGTGGCTGGCGGTGCGGACTGCACGCCGCTTCCTCCGGTCGAAGACGTCGTCGAGCGGGTGTCGCCGCCCCCCTTGGCTGGCGCAGTCGTCGTGGCAGCCGCCTCCGCTGCGGCCTGCGCGTCGGCTTGTGCCTGGGCCTCGGCGGCCAGCCGCGCTTGACGCTCGGCGACCTTTGCTTCGTACGCCTGCTTCACCTCTGCGTCCTCGAGTTGCTGGCGGAGCACTTCGAGGTCGGCCAGCTGCTGTTCGAGGCTGGCCTGGTCACGTTCGAGCTGGGTGACCTGTTGGTCGGATTGCCGCTGGAGATCTGCGACCCGTGCCGACTCGTCCTCGAGATCGGACCGCGACGCCTGGAGCCGATCCAGCTCGTCGTCGGCCGAGCCCTTGATGAACTTCGTCATCTGCGCCCGCTGGATCTCGTCCGATGGATCGTCGATGAACACGGTCAGCTCGCCCGACGATTCGCCGGTGTAACGATCGATCGCCGCTTCCGTGAGCGACGCCTCCAGCGCGTCGACGGTCGCCGAGGTCGAGGCGAGCGAGGTGGTGGCGGCCGCCAGTTGGATCGCCAGATCCTCGCCGCGCTGCGATGCCTCGGCCCATCGCTGAGCGAGCTCGTCGGCCTGCTCCTGCTTGCGCAGGATCTCCGCGGCGACCTCGTCCGACGAGCGTTGTCCACGCGCCTCCGCGGGTCCGGCGGCGCCGACGAACGCGCCGAGCAGGAGTGCCGTCACGGCGACCAGTGCAGGGGCGCGACGGAGCCGCTGAGAATGTTGCGATTGCATGACGGCAGCAGGCTAGTCGTCATGAAGTCATTTCGCCAGGAGCGCGACGCTGCCTGTGAGCTGGGGTGATGTGAGACGACGATCGCCCGCGCGGGGACGTTCGGAAAGAAATCGTCAAGGTGTCGCCGGGGCGTGCCGATCCCTAGAACATGTCCCGCTTGTGCCGAACCGTCGTGACCGCTGCGCTCAGCGTGATGACGGTGCCCGTCCTGCCAGCACTCCCGCTGGTCGGTTCCGCAGTCGCCGCGCCCAATCCGGCAACCAAGTACGTCGTCCTCAAGGGCGACTACCTCGTCGGCATCGCCAGCAAGCTGCAGGTCACCCTGCCGGCACTGCTCAAGGCGAACAGCCTGAAGGTCAACAGCGTCATCGTCCCCGGCCAGCAACTGGTCGTTCCGGCCGGTGGCGTGCTGCCGCCCGTCGCTCCGGCCGGCTCGACGGCGACACCGCCGGTGAAGGCGCCGGTGTCGACGGTCGCTGCGTCCGCGACGAAGTACACGGTGAAGAACGGCGACTTCCTCTACGGCATCGCCACCAAGTTGAAGGTCAAGATCGGTGATCTGCTGACCGTCAACGGGTTCAAGGTCACCAGCGTCATCAACCCCGGTCAGCAGATCCTCGTGCCGGCGACCGCGGTGTTCCCCACGCAGGTCTCCAACTCGGTGAGCGGCAACGGCTCGGGTGGAACCGTCAGCTCGTCGCCACCCGCCGGCTCGCTCGCTGCCGCGCGGATCGCCACGGTCGTTGCGTACGCACAAGCTCAGCTCGGCAAGCCGTACGTCGCCTACGCGGCGGGCCCGAACAGCTTCGACTGCTCCGGCCTCACGCTGATGGCGTACAAGACGGTGGGCATCAACTTGCCGCACTGGAGCGTCGCACAGGCCTTGAAGGGCGTGCCCGTCGACTGGGTGAACGGCGAGATCCAGGCCGGCGATCTCGTGTTCACGTCTCACACCAACGACATCAACGCGATCAACCACGTCGGCATCGCCGTCGACTCACGACGCTGGATCCAGGCACCCCGCACCGGCGACGTCGTCCGGCTCGGCCCGCTGCCGTCGGACGAGAAGATCGTTGCCGTGCGGCGGATCATCCTGCCCTGAGCGCCGTGCTCAGGTGGCGACAGGGGTGCGCGCCTTGCGGTCGCTGGCCCGTGTGATCAGCTCGATGTGGTGGGCGACGACGCGCAGTTCGTTGACGTCCTCGTCGCCCTCGCGGTAGGTGCGATCCTCCAGCCGTCCGCGGATGGAGACGAGATCACCGACGTACAGGTGCATGCCGAACTCGCCGGGTTGGCCGAACGCATCGAACTCGACCCGGTCGAAACGTCCGGCGCCGTCTTCGTGGACGCGGATCTTGACCACCGTCCGGGCCCCGTTGCCTGGGCGAAACGGGCGGTCGACCACCTCACCAACGAGGGCGACGACGTTCACGTTGCGCACCATACCCCCACCCAGACGGGTGCTGGTCACGCGAACGTCCTTCTTGCGTGAAGGGCGCGCTCCGCCGGGGAATTACGGTCGATCAGATGGGGCAACACATCCGTTACGAGACCGCCGGCAAAGTCGGCACGATCACCATCGATCGGCCGGAGAAGCGCAACGCGATGACGTACGCGATGTTGGGCGAGTTCATCGAGACCGTGGGCGAGGCCGACAAAGATCCGAGCACGGTGGTGCTCGTGATCACGGGGGTGCAGGGTGCGTTCTGCGCCGGCACCGACCTCGCCGACCTGGCGACGGTGCCGGGGGAGACGCGTGGGCTGCGCGGCACCTCCGAGGAACGTGACCGGTGGTGGCCCATCGCCCAGTGCTCGAAGCCGACCATCTGCGCGATCGATGGCCCGGCAGTCGGCATGGGTGCCGAGTTCACCTCGCAATGTGATCTGCGGATCGCGTCGACCAACGCTCGCTTCGGCTGGAACTTCGTGCACCGCGGCCTCGTCCCCGACACCGGCGCCGGCACGTGGCTGCTGCCGCGCATCCTCGGCCCGCAGCAGGCGATGCGTCTGCTCTACACCGGCGAGATCATCGACGCTGCCGAGGCGCTGCGGCTCGGCTACGTCCTCGACGTGGTCGCACCCGACGAGCTGCCCGAACGAGTCGCCGCGCTGGCGACGGCGGTGTCGGCCGGCTCGCCGCACAGCTTCCGCTACCTCAAGCGTCTGATCTACGACGGATTCACGGCGCCGGTCAGCGAGCACATGGCGCGTCACACCACGGCGATGGCGGCGTGCTTCAAGAGCGACGACCACCGCGAGGGCGTGGCCTCGTTCCTCGAGCGTCGCCCGGCTCAGTTCACGGGAACATGACCGGCCTCGCCGCGTCCGCGGTCGCCGACGCGGCCCGCTGGTTCGACAGCTGGTTGGCGTTCCGCCAGCGCTACGACCGCGTACCGGGTGTGCAGGCGGCGATCCTGCAGGGCGACCACCTCGTGCTCGACACGGCGCATGGTTGGGCCGACGTCGAGCGTGGCATCCCGCTGGGCAACCGTCACCTGTTCCGCATCGCCTCGCACTCGAAGACGTTCACCGCGACCGTCGTGATGCAGCTGGTCGAGCGGGGACGGCTCCGGCTCGACGACACCGCGGCGCAGTGGCTGCCGCACCTCGTCGGCGCACCACTCGGCGACGTGACCGTGCGAGAGCTGCTGTCGCATGCGGCAGGCATCGTGCGTGACAGCTGGGACGGCGACTTCTGGCAGCTGGCGCGTCCGTTCCCCGATGAAGCCGGGCTGCAGCAGATGAGCCTCGACGACGCGGCGGTGCTGTCCCGCAACGTCCAGTTCAAGTACTCGAACGTCGGCTACTCGATCGTCGGCGAGATCATCGAAGCGGTCACCGGTCAGCCGTACCGCTCGGTCGTCGTCGACCAGATCGTCGATCGGCTCGGGCTCGCCGACACCGGCCCCGACCTCGATCCGGAACGCCTCGACGAGTACGCCGTCGGCTACTCCGCCCGCAGCTACGCCGACCGCCGCATCCCGATCGAGCACATCGACACCGGGGCGATGGCATCTGCCACGGGATTCTTCTCCACCGCTGCCGACGTCGTGCGCTACGCCTCGGCGCACTTCACCGGCGACGGTCGGCTGGTGACCGACGACTCGAAGCGGATGATGCAGCGCGCCGAGTGGAAGGTCGAGGGAGTCGACTCCTCGTATGGGCTCGGCTTCGCCATCTCCGACATCGGCAAGCGCCGCGTGCTCGGGCACGGCGGCGGGTACCCCGGCCACATCACCCGCACGTTCTTCGATCCCGTCGATCAGCTCGCGGTGTCGGTGCTGACCAACTCGATCGATGGTCCGGCGCTCGGATTGGCGACCGCGGCCATCCGCGTGATCGACCGGGCCGCGAGCAGCGTGCCCGACGCGACCGATCTGTCGTTGGCCTCGTTCGAGGGTCGATTCGCCAACCTGTGGGGAGCGTTCGACATCGTGGCCCTTGGCGGCCGGCTGTACCAGCTCGATCCGACCCTGCCGGATCCGGCACTCGACCCGACGCAGCTCGAGGTCGTCGACGAGCACACGTTGCGGATCAGCAAGACCTCCGGGTACGGATCGCCAGGGGAACGGATCACGTTCGACCGAGGCGACGACGGTGCGGTGCGATCGGTGCGTGGCGGGAGCGCCACGTCGTACCCGTTCGAGCTCATCGCCGACGCGGTCGCACACCGTGACGAGATCACCCTCGGTGTGCCGCTGCGTCCTCTCGATCGTTGACGGTCGCGCCGGTTCGAACGGCGACGAGCGCGCCGAGCGCTCCGCCCGCGCTCGACAGCAGCAGATCGCCGATGGTGTCGCCGTAGGTCAGTGACAGCCCGCCGACGCCGGCCTTCATGACCGCGTACTCGGCGGTCTCCCAGAGCACGATGGCGATCGCCCCGATGCCGCCGCCGGCAGTCCACGGCAGCCACCGTGGTGAACGTTCCGTGTCCGGGCGCGCCCGCAGTGACGCGGTCACGCCCCAACCGAGCACGAACCAGTTGAGGAAGTGCAGCACGTCGTCGGTGCGATCGAAGTGGTCGTAGAGGCCGAACGCGTTGCCGGCGGTGTCCAGGAGGAACGGCACGGTCAGCGCGACGTCGAGCGCCACGTGATACGGCCGACCGTGTCGGCGGCCGAGCCACCAACGGATCGGGACGATCAGCGCCGGCGCCAGGAACAGGGGCAACCGGTAGGCCATCCCCTTGCCGGCGAAACCGCCGACGCTCGGGAAGATCGCACCCACGAGCAGGAGACCGGCGAGCGCGACCTTCAGCGCGATCAACCAGCGCGGCGGCACTGCGGCGACGGGGTGCAGGTTCAGGTTCGGTCGGCTTCGAGGTAGGTCAGCACAGCCAGGACACGACGGTGGTCGATCTCGGTGGCCGGCAGCTGGAGCTTGATGAAGATCGAGCTGATGTGCTTCTCGACGGCGCCCTCGCTGACCACCAGCTGCGCGGCGATGCCGTGGTTGGACAGCCCGCCCGCCATCAGCGACAGCACCTCGCGTTCGCGCGGCGTGAGGTTGGCCAGCGACGGTTGCCGGCTGCGGCTGAGGAGCTGAGCGACCACTTCAGGATCGAGCGCCGTGCCACCGGCGGCAACGCGGCGCAGCGCGGAGATGAAGTCGCTGACGTCGGCGACGCGCTCCTTCAACAGGTAGCCGATGCCGACCGTGGACCCGCCGAGCAGCTCGGTGGCGTAGCGCTCCTCGACGTACTGCGACAGGACCAGCACCGGCGTGTTCGGCCGTGCGCGGCGCACGGCGATCGCTGCCCGCAGACCTTCGTCGGTGTGCGTCGGTGGCATGCGCACGTCGACGATGACCGCATCCGGTTCGTGCTGCAGCACGGTCTCGACGAGCGTCTCGGCGTCGGCCAGGGCCGCCACCACCTCGATGTCGTACGCAGCCAACAAGCGCATCAGGCCCTCGCGGAGGAGCACGGCGTCTTCTGCGATCACGACACGCACGGGATGTCCACCACCAACGTCGTCGGGCCGCCGGGCGGGCTCGTCATGCGCAGCGAACCCTCGACCGAACGCACGCGGTCGTGCAGGCCGGCGAGCCCGCCGCCGGCGTGCTCGTGCGCACCACCGACGCCATCGTCGGTGACCGCGATTCGCAGTGCGTTCTGGTGGCGTGTCACGAGCACCGAAGCGTAGGAGGCGCGACTGTGCTTGGCGACGTTGGTGAGCGCCTCGGCGACGACGAAGTAGGCAGCGGACTCGACGGTTGCCGGCGGGCGCTCTTCCAGCCGCACGTCGACCTCGATCGGGATCGCGCTGCGACCGGCCAATGCCGACAGGGCTGCGTCGAGACCGCGGTCGGTGAGCACCGATGGCATGATGCCGCGAACGAGGTTGCGCAGCTCACCGATCGCGTTCTTCGCCTCGTCGTGTGCTCGACCGACCAGCTCCGCCGCTTCGGTCTGGTCCGTGGCGGCGAGTCGCTCCTTGGCCATGCCGAGGTCCATCGCCAGCGCAACGAGCCGCTGCTGAGCGCCGTCGTGCAGGTCGCGCTCCAGCCGGCGCAGCTCACCCTGCGATCCCTCGACGGATGCGTCGCGGCTGACGGTCAACTCCTCGACGCGCTTGCTCAACTGCTCTTTCTCGCTCTGCGAGAGCAGCCCGCGGACGAGTGCCTTGTCGACGGCGGCGAAGCCTCGGACGATGAACGGGGTGACGTACAGCAGCACCAGGCCGACGACGAAGTTGCCGGCGATCCACCCGAGGCGACCCCATCCCTTCAACACGTAGTCCTCGCCGAACTGCTGGTCGACGAGCCAGCCCCAGATCGGCGCGGTCGCACCGCCGAGCGCGACGGACCAGAGCGTGATCGTGACGACGAACGTGGTGATGCCCCACGGCAGCATGAGGAACCCGTAGAGCAGGCCCTGCCAACCGCCACGATCGCCGAGCCCGGCGCCGACGCGGGCCCACAGCCCCGTCGAGGTCGGTGCGCGGCGAGGGTACGGGCGGACGTCGATGTCGAGCAGTGTGGAGGCACGGGCCCGATCGGATGCGGCGATGGCACGGCCGATCCACACGGTGGCGATCATCAGCGGGATGCCGATCACGGTGACGAAGAGCCCGGCGCTGACCGAGAGCAGGGTGACGGTGATCGTGAACCAGGCAATGCCGAGCGGCAGGCTCAACAGCAGGTAGAGCGAGCTCTTCCAGGTGCGCTTGTCGAAGAACGGACGAAGGAAGAACGGCCGATGATGGACGTTCGAGCGGGCTTCCTGGACGGGGACGGTGGTGGGGCTTGCAAACATGCCTCCATCCTGCGGATCCGGCGGCGTGGCCACGATCAGGCCCCCCGGTGGATCGGTGGTGGGGTTACCCCCCGGGCGCGGATGATCGTCAGCCCGGCCTTGCCGAGCGCGCGTGCAGCTGCTGCCGACGTGGCCTCGTCGGTGATCGCGCCGGCGACTTCGCCGAACCCGACGACGCGGAACGGCGATGCCGCGCCGACCTTCTCCGACGAGGCGAGCACGTAGGTCTCCGAGGCCCGACGACAGAGCGCCCGCTTGATCGCGGCCTCCTCGGCATCGCCCGTCGTCAGCCCGGCCTTCGGGTGCACGCCACTGACGCCGAGGAAGAACACGTCGGCACTCATCGACGCGATCTGCTCGGCGGCGAGCGAGCCGACGGCGACGACCGAGTGCGGGTAGAGCCGACCGCCGATCAGCAGCACCTCGACGTGTGGATGCGCCACGAGCTCGACGGCAATGGTGGGCGAGTGGGTGATGATCGTGGCACGGCGATCACGAGAGAGTGCACGGCACAGCGCCTGCGCCGTGGTGCCTCCGTCGATGAACACCGTCTGCCCGTCGGTGATCATCGCTGCCGCGTGCGCGGCGACAGCCTGCTTCGCCGCGGTGGCGACGGTTCGCCGGGCTTCGAAGTCCTGCGCGGCGAGCGAGATCGGGAGTGCGCCGCCGTGCACGCGCTGCAGCTTCCCTTCGGCGGCGAGCTCGCGAAGATCTCGACGAACGGTGTCCTCGGACACGCCCCAGTGCGATGCGAGGTCCTTGGCGATGACGGTGCCGTCCCGGTCGAGCAGATCGAGGATCGTCGTCTTGCGTTGCGCTGTCAGCACGGCAGCGATGCTAGCGGGACTGCACGAAACTGCTTGTATCTGCACGAAGTTGCACATATGCTTCGACCATGAACGAACCACGACCGATGTTGATCCTCATTGCCGGGCCGTACCGCTCGGGCACGAACGACGAACCCGATCGTCTTGCAGCGAACCTCGCCGTTCTCGAGGCCGCGTCCTGGCCGATCTTCGAGGCGGGTCACATCCCGATGATCGGTGAGTGGGTTGCGCTTCCGGTCATGCGTTGTGTCGGGTCCGACGTCGGTGATGCGACTTCGATGCAGGTGCTGACGCCGACGGCCGAGCGGTTGCTCGAGCACTGCGATGCGGTGCTTCGCCTACCGGGCGCGTCGACGGGTGCGGACAACGACGTGCGCATTGCGACCGCTCGCGGCATCCCCGTCTACACGAGCGTCGACGAGATCCCGCGCCGGTCGACGACTGCTGCCGCCTAGCGGTCCCAGCGCACGTGGAGGTGCGCGGGTGCGCGGAACTCCCAGCCGCGCACGCGCGGCGGGCGGTCGTCGTCGAGCCGCAGGTTGCGGCAGCGTTCGAACAGGCCGGCGATCGCCAGGCGCATCTGCAGCCGCGAGACGTGGTGCCCCGGGCAGAAGTGCGCGCCGAAGCCGAACGCGCCGTGGGGGCGAGCGGTGCGAAACATGTCGAACTCCTCGGCGTCGTCGCCGAACACGGTGTGGTCGCGGCTGGCCGACGAGACCAACAGGCCGACGTTGGCGCCGGCGGGGAGCTCGACGCCGGCCAGGGTGGTGGACGTGGTGGTCCGCCGTGTCTGCGTGCCGATCGGGGCCATCCAGCGCAGGCCCTCTTCGATCGCCTGTCGCACCAGGTCCTGCGGGCTCGATCGCATCGCCGCGGCCTGATCAGGGCGGGACAGCACGCCGAGGACGGTCGAGCCGGAGGCGTGACCGGGCTCCTGCATCCCGCCGGTGATGGTGATCTTGATCGTCGGCATCATCCAGGCGATCCGGTCTTCGACCGACCCGCCGCGAGCCGCGGCCATGCCGGCGATCATCGAGTCGTCGGGTTCGCGGGCGAGGCGCTCGATGATCGGTCGCAATCGCAGGTCGATGTCCGCGCTGGCTGCGGCGCCGATGTCGTCCTTGGTCGGGTCGCCCTCGAAGTTGGTCGCACCGACTGCCATGTCGGCGAACCAGTGACGAAGCGTCTCGTCATCCACTTCGCCGATGCCCATCATCTCGGCAAGGGCACGGACGCTGATCGGCTCGAACAGCTCCGACATCAGTTCGGCTTCACCACGGTCCTGCAACCTGTCGAGGTACTGGTCGACCATGGCGGCCAGCGCGTCTGCGACGCGTGCCTCGACCGCCCGCGGCCGCAGCGGGGGTTCGACTGCCTTGCGCAATTCGCGGTGCGGTGGCCCGTCGATCAACAAGATGTTGCCGGCACCCATCGTGCGTTCGAGTGGCGAGGGCGTCACGCCGGCCGAGAACACGTCGCCGTTGCGAGCCGCCGCGTCCACGGCCTGCCAGGTGGTGACCAGCCACAGCTCGACAGCGGGCACCCATGCGACCGGGGCGTGCTCGCGCAGCCAGGCGTACGCGGGGTACGGGTCGGCGTCGAGCTCGGCCACGGTGATCGCGGCCAGGCGGTCGTCCACGGTGCTCATCGCATCGGCGTCGCGATCAGTGACCGCGACGCAGCCAGTCGTCCAGTGCGGGGGCCTCGGCGCCGATGGTCGTGCTGTCGCCGTGACCGGTGTGGACGATCGTCTCCGGCGGCAGCGTCAGGAGCTGCGCGGCGATGCTGGCGACGATCGTCGGGAAGTCGCTGTGGCTGCGTCCGGTCGCGCCTGGGCCGCCGCAGAACAGGGTGTCGCCGCTGAACACGACGCCGTCGGCGTCATCCCGGAAGCAGCAGCAGCCGGGGGAGTGGCCGGGCGTGTGCAGCACACCGAGCTCGACGCCGCCACCGCGCAACGTGGTGCCGGGAACGATGTCGCGGTCCGGGGCGCGATCGGGGTAGACGACGTCCCAGAGCATCCGGTCGGCGGGGTGCAGGAAGATCGGGGCATCGGTGGCCTCCGACAGGTCGACCGCGGCGTTGATGTGGTCGTTGTGCCCGTGGGTGAGCACGATGCCGGCGACGCGGCGGCTGTTGATCGCGGCGAGGATCGGCTCGTGATCGTGCGCGGCGTCGATGACGAACACCTCGCGGTCGCTGCCGACGAGCCAGATGTTGTTGGTGACCTCCCACTCGCCGCCGTCGAGGGCGAAGATCCCGGTGGTGTTGACGAGCTCGATGGACATGCGTGTCAGCGTGGCACGTTCCGGCCTCGACGAACCAGCGTCGCCAGCGCGTACGTCCCGGCGCCCAGGTAGAGCAGGGCCTGCACCTCGAGCAACGGGGTCAACCCGACGTGATCGAGGAGCACGCCGGTGGCGATGCTGCCGACTGCAGCGCCGGCCAGGCCAACGGCGTCGGTCGTTCCCATCACGCGCCCGAGCACCTCCGGCGGCGCGGACTGCTGCGCCACGGTGAGGAAGCCGACCTGCATCGCCGCGCCGGGTCCGCCGGCGAGCGAGAAGAGGATCGCGGCCACGACCAACGACGTCGTCACCGCCGGAGCGTTCCAGAAGATCATCGCTGCGACACCCATTCCGATCAGGCCGGCGGTGAGCAGCCGACCGGCCTCCACGCGGGCGGCGAGTCGAGCGATCACGAGGCTGCCGACGATCCCGCCGACGGCCTGTGTGCCGCGGATGATCCCGACGGCGCTGCCGCTGCCGTGCAGTCGTTCGATCACGAAGGCGACGAAGAGGACGAGGAACATGCCCTGGGCCACTTGGATGACGCCGATGATCGTGACCAGCCGGCGCAACGACGGATGGTCGCGGACGGCGGCGAAGCCGGCGCGCACGTGTCCGCCCCGATCGGCGTCGGCCGCCGCGAGCGGGCGGGCGTCGGCGCGCACCAACGAGGTCAGCAACGCCACGGCGAGGAAGCTGAGGCCGTCGGCGATGATCACGGCATGCAGCCCGCCGGCCTGCACGACGATGCCGCCGAGTGGGGAGCCGATGAGTCGAGCCAGGCTGCCGCTCGTGGCGTTTGCAGCGTTCGCCGCGACGAGCTGGTCGGGTGGCACGAGTCGTGGGAGCAGCGCGACACCGGCAGGGTTGTTCAGCCGAGTGAGCAGGGCCTGTGCCGCAGCGACGAGGAACGCCGGCCAGATGCGATCGGGCGTCACTGCCAGCAACGGCAACAGGGTGACCGCCTGCAGGAGGTTGGTCGCGATCAGCGTGCGGCGCAGATCCCAGCGGTCGACGAGGCTGCCCGCCCACGGGCCGACGATCATGCCGAGCCCGTACTCGATGGCGAACAGCAACGCCGTCGCCACCCCCGACCTGGTCTCGGCGAAGACGTAGACGGGCAGAGCGACCATCAACAGCCAGTCGCCGATGTCGTTGACGAACGAGCCGGTCCAGACCAGCCGGAAGTTGCGGTCGCGCCAGGGGCTCATGCGTCGGGTCGGCGAAACGCCTGCAGCGACATCCGCACCGGCGCTGCACTTGCCGGAGCGTCGTCACGGGTGATGGCGATGAACGGCCGAACGATCGCATCGATCCGATCGGCGATGGTGCGCAGCTCCGCCGGTGTGACGGCGAGGTGGTAGGTGGTGAAGTGCGCCGCGTCCTGCCACGCCGCAGGAAGGTGCTTGGCCCCGGCCGCATACTCCTTTGCCAGGCGGGCGCCTTCGTCGACGCCCATGTCGCTCAGCACCCGCCGGATCGACCGCTCCGTCGGCCCGTCCTGGCTCGGCTTGGCAGCGAAGTCGAAGCCGGTCGCCGTGGTGCGCCAACGTCGCTCACGGCCGTCGTCGCCGGGTTCGGCCTCGACTCGCTCGAGCATGCCGAAGCGGGCGAGGTGACGCAGGTGGTAGCTGCACGCAGACGGTGTGAGCCCGACCGCTTGCGCGCACGATGTCGCCGTGCGTGGGCCGGCCATCAGCAGGTCGAGCAGTCGCACGCGGGCGGGGTGGGACAGCGCGGCGAGGACACGGACGTCGGTGATCGCGGTTCGCTGCTCGGTTCTCGGCCGGCTCATGGTTCATCGACTCCAGATCTGAAGGAAGTGCTTCATGATCGCGATCGGCGGAGAAGATGTCAAGGGATTGCTTCACATCGTCGTTTGGTGGGCTCGATCCCCGGATGGCAGGGTGACCGGATGACGGAGCCGACCGGCGAGCGAGACCTCGAGCGACTGCTTGCCGGGCTCGAGCCGGTGCGACGTGAGGGCACGTGGGTGTTCGCCTGTGCGGCCGCCGTTCCTCCGGGTGCCAATCCGATCGCCACGGTCCGCGAGGCCGAAGGCATCACGTTGGTGATCCAGCAGTCGGAGGCGGATCGCCTCGGCCTCGGCTACGACTTCGTCGCCGCGATGATCACGCTGAACGTGCACTCTGCCCTCGATTCGGTCGGTCTCACAGCCTCGGTGGCAACGGTGCTCGGCGATCGCGGCATCAGTTGCAACGTCATCGCCGGGCGGTTCCACGACCACCTCTTCGTGCCCCTCGAACATGCCGAGGCCGCGGTGACGGCCCTGTCGGAGCTCAGCCGTACGATGCGCTGATGACCGATCGCACCGATGAGGCCCGACTGCTGCCGGACGAGTCGCTCGGTGTGGCGCCGGGCCGCGGACGACTGACCGGTCGCCGGATCCTGATCGTTGGCGGCGGGCAGAACGACTTCGGTGTCGACGATCCGCCGATCGGCAACGGCCGAGCGATGAGCATCCTCACCGCGCGAGAAGGAGCGACGGTCGCGGTGGCCGATCGCGACGCGGCCAGCGCCGCGACCACCGTTGCCTCGATCGCGGCCGCCGGTGGGACGGCGTTCGTCGTCGAAGCAGACGTGTCGCAGCCTCCGTCGATCGCGCGCATGGTCGACGAGGCAGTGGCCGTCCTCGGTGGGCTCGATGGCGTCGTCTACAACGTCGGCATCGCCGACCGCGCTCGTCTGGCGGACACGACGTCGTCGGACTGGGATGCGGTGATGGGGGTCAACCTGCGTGGAGCGATGCTCACCGCACAGGCGGCGCTGCCGCTGCTCAGCGAGGATGCGTCGATCGTGTTCATCGCCTCGATCGCCGGGATGAAGCCGGGCAGCGGCTTGCCGGCGTACGACTCCTCGAAGGCCGCGCTCGGCGGGCTGATGCGCCACGTCGCGCACGTCGGTCGCCGTCGCGGCATCCGGGCAAACGTGGTCGCACCGGGCCTGATGGATACCTCGCTCGGTCGTGCCGCGTCGCGCGGTCGGGCATCGCGCGATCGCACACCCGTGCCGCTCGGCCGGCAGGGAACCGGGTGGGAGACCGCCTACGCCGCGCTGTTCCTGCTGTCGAGCGAGTCGGCCTACGTCACCGGGCAGACGCTCGTGGTCGACGGCGGGCTGACGGCGTTGACCTGACACCCGTCGTCGCGGTGTAGAGGTCCGAGAAGCGCTGCATCGCCGCGTCGACGGCGTCGACATCGCCGGTGGTCACCAGATCGAGCAGCAACCCTCGCACCAGAGCAAGGGCCAGGCGGGCGTCTGCGGCGGCAGTGTCGGGGCTCGTGCGGGCGATGGCGGCCGTGGTCGGCTCCAACCACGAGGTGACGACCTCGTCGAGGAACGGCGTCGACCGGCCGTGGCGCAGCTCGTTGCCGTAGACCTGGAAGAACAGGCGGATGTTGGGTCGCAGGGTCGGTTCGAGGAGGTGAGCCCAGAGCAGCTCCATCTGGGCCATCGCCGGCCGATCGGGATCGTCGACCGTGGAGGCGAGCAAGTCGCGCTGCTGCGCCTCGACCGCGCGCACGACCTCGGCCTGCAGCTGCTCCTTGGAGCCGAAGTGGAACAGCAGCATCCGATGGCTGGTGCCGATCGCATCGGCGAGCTGACGCAGGCTCATGTCGAGCCCGCCGGAAGCGGTCAGGTGGGCGAGCACGTCGGCGAGCAGCCGTTCTCGTGCGTCCGTTCGGGGTCGTGCCACTTGCGTGCTGCTCCTCAGATCATTAACGTACCGAATGGTACACGAACTGAGCGTGAGAGGAGCGGGACCGATGGCTGCAACGTCGGGGAAGCGATCAACGATCGAGGCGTCGGCCGTCAGCACGGCATCGGCAGCGGTGATCTACGCGATGCTGCTCGACCGTCCGAGCTGGCCGTCGTGGTCGCCACTGGGCTCGTTCGAGCCGGAGCACGACGGCATCGACGGTCCGCAGAGCGTCGGTGCCACGGGCACGTTCGTGACGCGTCGGACGCGAGCGCACGAGGAGATCGTCGAGCTGCGTCCGAACGAACGGCTGAGCTACGTGCTGCTCGACGGCATGCCGCTGACGGGCTATCGGGCGGACATCGACCTCTCGCCGGAGGCCAACGGCACGAAGATCACCTGGCGCAGCGGCTTCGTCGCCCGCACCGGCACCGCGTGGTTCTACCGCGGGATGATGCGCGTGCTGCTCGGCAAGATGGTGCGAGGCCTCGCGGTTGCGGCGGCGAGGCAACCCGCAGCGACGAGTGCGTGACCGGCGACCTAACGTCGCGGAGATGAGTGCTGACGAACACGCCGACGACTGGCGCCGTGGCGCGGGCACCTACGTGGTCACCGACGACGATCGGGCAGCGTTCCGGCGCGACGGCTACGTCCACCTGCGCGCTGTGCTGTCGCAGGCCGAGGTCGACGAGATCGAGGAGGTCTACGACCGCTTCCTTCGGCGCGAGATCGCCGTCGACGGCAAGGACTTCAACGACATGACGACGGGCGAGCACGGCACCGATCCGTCCTCGTACGCGATCGTCAACGTGATGCTGCCTCGGCGCTACCACCCGGCCTGGGTGGGCAACGTCTTCGAACAGCGAGCGGCGCACATCGCCGAGCAGCTCTGCGGCGAGGGCATGGCCATCGACTTCGACCAGCTGCTGGCCAAGCAGCCCAGTCGTGATGACGCGGTGTTCGGCTGGCACCAGGACCAGGCCTACTGGATCGACACCGACGATCGCCGCACGGCCACCTGCTGGCTGGCCGTCGACGACTCGACGCTCGACAACGGTTGCATGCAGTTCCTGCCGGGCAGCAACCATGAGCCCGTCCGCCCGCACCACCCGCTGCACGGCGATCGATCGGCCAGCCACACGTTGGTCACCGACCTGCGTCCCGATGACGTGATGCTGCCAGTGCCCATCCGTCGCGGCGACATCACCGTGCACTCGGAGGGCGTGCTGCACGGTTCCGGCGGCAACCGTTCCGCCAACTCGTGGCGGCGCGCCTACATCGTCGCGTTGCGCTCCCACGAGACCGTCCAGCGCGAGCGTGAGCTCGGCTTCACCCACAGCCACAACGACCAACCCGACGTCCTCCAAACCGTCGACGGCCTTCGGTAGCCGAGCTCGGGCTGGCCAGGTTCTGGGTGCAATTCGTTGCGGCTTCCGCAACGATTCGTGCCCAGATGTCTCCTCCGGCTGGGCGACCGGGGTCAGTCCGGCAGGTCAGCGAACCACTGGGCGATCGGGTAGTTGGCGATCAGCCTCGCCAACGAGAGTGGCGTCTCGCCGTTGGCGTTTTCGAGCAGAGGGTCGGCACCTCGGGAACGCAGAAGCACGATCAACTTCCCGTCGCCCTTGGAACTGAAGACGGCCTTCCACAGCGGTGTGTTGCCGTACGAGTCCTGCGGATCCACGTCGGCGCCGGCGTCGAGCAAGATCATCGCCGCCTCCACGTTCCCGTCCTGCGCGGCGAAGTGCAACGGCGTCATGCCCGCCTTGTCGGCGAGGTTGGCGTCCGCGCCAGCGGCGATGAGGCGATGAATCTTGGCGACATCGTTCTCAGGCCCGGCTGCATAGTGCAGCTCCGACCGCCCCGCGCGATCCAACTCGCTCACTCGTTCACCCGCACGTCGAGGATCGTAGACCGCTGAGCGGCTCCTCCTTGGTGGAGCTGGCGACCGTCAGATCTCGAGGTGGTGGTTGTCGTCGCCGACGATGACCTCGCCGGTGAAGTGCTCGGCAGCGAGGGCGCGCCAGGCGTCGTGCTGGCCAGGCTGGAGGGCTGGGACGTAGTGGGTCAGCACGAGGCGCTTCACCCCGGACGCGGTGGCGGTGCGGCCGGCGTCGGCGACGGACGAGTGGTAGTCGAGGATGTCCTTGAAGCGCTGATTCGGCACGAGCCGGACGAGGTCGTCGCGGATCACCGTCTGCACGTAGGCATCGGCATCGCGGCAGATCTCCGTCAGCGAATCGCAGGGCACGCCATCGCCGCCGAGCACGACGACCTTTCCGTCGTGCTCGATGCGGAACGCGACCGTTGGCTCGACGGGGCGGTGGTCCGTGCGGCCGACGCTGATCTGCGCGTCCCCGACGATGAACGCATCGCCGGGTTCGACCTCGACGACCTCCAGCTGCGGTCGCCAGCTGAGGTCGGGGTGGTGGTCGAGGCGATAGGTCATGTCCGGTCCGAGCATCGCCAGGATCGCATCGACGACCTCCTGCGTGCGCGGCGGGCCGTAGATGCGCAAGGGCGTTGGCGCTGTCGACATCACCCAGTGGCTGGTGATCACGTCGTTGAGATCGGAGATGTGATCGCTGTGGAGGTGCGTGATCAGCACCCCACCGAGCTGGATGGGGAACATGCCGGCGCCCGCGAGACGCATGAGCACGCCGCGTCCAGCATCGATCAGCAGGTTCGTGGATCCGGCGCGCACGAGCGTCGACGGCCCGGCGCGGTTCGGGTCGGGGATCGGGTTGCCGGTTCCGAGGAGAGTGATGTGCACGTCAGCTCCTGGTGCTCGCGATGAAGGAGTTGATGACCGCGGCGACCTCGGGCCCGCGATCCTCCTGGAGGAAGTGACCGCCGCCGGCAATGGTGACGTGCGGTTGGCCCTCGGTGCCGGGCACGCCGCGGAGGAACGCTCGCTCGCCGCCTTTGGTGACCGCATCGCTGTCGCTGAACGCACACAGCACCGGCCGGTCGAAGCGGCCGAGCACTTCCCACGCGGCGACCTGATCGGCGTGCGCTGGATCGTCGGCGCTGGTCGGCACGAGCGACGGGAACACTCGCGCTCCTGCCTGGTACGAGTCGTCGGGAAACGGCGCGTCGTAGGCGGCGATCACGTCAGCGGCGAGGTCAGTCGTGGAACCGCCGTTGATGATGCCGCCGATCGGGAACACCGCCGACTCACGCGAGAAGCGCTGCCAGTTCAGGAACGCTTCGTTGGGAGTGGCCTCGCCGGTCGGCAGGCCGGTGTTGGCGACGACGAGACGGGCGAAGCGATCCGGGTCGGCAGCGACGAGCCGCAACCCGACGAGGCCGCCCCAGTCCTGCCCGAAGAACGTGATGTCGTGCAGGTCGAGCTGATCGAACAGCGCCGAGCGCATCCACTCGACGTGGCGGGCATAGGTGTAGTCACCTTGCTCCGTCGGCTTGTCGCTGCGGCCGAAGCCGATGAGGTCGGGCGCGATGCACCGGTGGCCGGCGGCGACGAGGACCGGGATCATCGTGCGGTACAGGTAGCTCCACGACGGCTCGCCGTGCATGAGCAGCACCGGCGCCGCGTGAGCGGGGCCCTCGTCGAGGAAGTGCACGCGCAGATGGCCACCGTCACCGTCGGCCACGGTGAGGTAGTGCGGTTCGAACGGGTAGCCGGGCAGGCCGACGAAGCGGTCGTCGGGGGTTCGCAGTGCGTCCATGGTGATCTCCGTGTTCAGTGGCCGGGTTCAGGGCTGTGCGGGCTGGAGGAGCGCGACGAGTGCCTCGCTCAGCGCGAGCTCGGCGCGTGCCCGGCTGAGTCGTTGGTCGTCGCGCAGGAGACGCCACCCGTCGAACGACGAGATCACGTCGGCGGCGGCGAGGCGGGCGGTGGCAACAGATGGCTCCATCTGGGCGAGCTCGGCCGCGAACAGGGTCGACAGCTGCTTGCGCAACGAGGACCGCGTCTTCGTCAGGTGGGCAGCGACGACGCCTTGGAAGGGAGCGCGGAGTCGAGTCACGCGCGCCGCCGGGTCGATGGCTTCGAACAGCTCGGCCCGGTGGACGACGACTGCGGCGATGCGCACCTCGAACGGCGCTGACGGTGAGGCGTGGATCGGGAACAGGTGGCCGACACGTTCGAGCTGGCGGGTGATCGCCGTCTGCACGAGGTCGTCGAGGTCGTCGAAGTAGCGGAACAGCGATCGCGGCGAGAGGCCGGCGCGAGCGGCGATCTCGTCCGTGGATGGCAGCAGGTTGCCCTCGAAGTGGAGCTGCAGCAACGCGTCCACCACCGCGTCGCGGTTGCGGTCGCGGCGGACCCGGCGCCCATCGACGGCCTGTTCGGCTTCGGCACTCACGAGAACGCACCGTAGCACCGCTGTCAATGTGTTGACAGTAAAGCTGACAATTGTTTGAATGGGGCCATGGGGGAGAGAAGAGTTGCGATCGTCAACGACGCGAGCACGTACGTCGGTCCGCCGATGGCGTTGCTGCTCGCTGACCGCGGGCACGATCTGGTGCTGGGCGACCCGAGCGATGAGCTCCTTGCGCAGCTCGCCGGGCGAGGTGCTGCGGTCGAGGTCGTCGAGCGCGGCGGCAGGCTCACCGATCCGACGATCGCGCCGAAGCTCGTCGATGCGGCGCTCAGCCGGTTCGGCCGGCTCGATGCCGCCGCGGCGTTCAGCGGGCGTGTGATCACCGGCTCGTTCCTCGACTCGAACGTCGACGATCTGCGTGCCGCAGTGGCCGGCTGCCTCGAGGCGCCGTTCCACTTCCTCCGCGCGGTCGCCCCGGTGATGGTCGAGCGAGGCGGCGGGCAGATCCTCGTCATCACCAGCGCGGCGGGTGCACGACCCACGCCCAACGCTCCGCTGTACTCGTCGGCTCGAGCCGGGGCGAACATGCTCGTGCGGAACGTCGCCGCCGAGGTGGCCCGCCATGGTGTGCAGGTCAATGCGATCGGTACGAACTTCATGGACTTCCCTGAGTTCCGTCGCGCCAGTGGCGCCGACGATCCGGCGGTCCGTGCCAAGATCGAAGCTGCAGTGCCGATGCGCCGGCTCGGCACCGTCGAGGAGTTCGCCGCGTTCAGCATGCCGTTCATCGACGGCACGAGCGGCTTCACGACCGGACAGTTCGTCGCGTACGCAGGGGGTTGGGCGTGAGCCCACCGTTCAGCAGGTGCTGGGTCTAGGAGGCATGTTGTGAGCGAGTCCTTCTCCGACGACCACTTCGGTGGGCGCATCGGTCGCACGTTGGCCGACAGCGAGCCTTGGTGGCCGGAACCGCCGGCCGCACTCGGCGGCCAGAACGTGGTGACGATCGTCCTCGACGACACGGGCTTCTCCCACTTCGGTTGCTACGGCAGCACGTTGGCCACACCGAACATCGACGCGCTCGCTGCCGGCGGGCTGCGGTACACCGGCTTCCACACGACCGCGCTGTGCTCGCCGACGCGAGCCTGCCTGCTCACCGGTCGCAACCACCACACCGTCGGCATGCGCGGCGTGTCCAACTGGAACACCGGGTTCCCGCACATGCGCGGTGGCATCAGCCCGCGTGCCGCCACCGTTGCCGAGCTGATGCGTCGCCACGGCTACGCCACCTACGCCGCCGGCAAGTGGCACCTCGCTCCGATGGAGGAGTGCTCCGCCGCAGGGCCGCACACCAACTGGCCGCTGCAGCAAGGTTTCGACCGCTTCTACGGGTTCCTGCAGGGCGAGACCGACCAGTTCTCGCCGGAGCTCACCCACGACAACCACCACGTCGACCCGCCCGGCACCGCCGAGGACGGGTACCACGTCAGCGAGGACATCGTCGACCGCTCGATGGGCTGGATCCGAGACCTCACGTCGGTGCGCCCCGATCGCCCGTTCTTCCTCTACCTCGCCTTCGGTGCGATGCACGCGCCGCACCAGGCGCCGGAGGCCTACCTGCAGAAGTGGCGGGGCGCGTTCGACGAGGGTTACGAGGTGTGGCGCGAGCGCTGGTTCCAGCGCCAGCTCGACCTCGGCATCGTTCCCCCCGGCACCACTCTGGCGCCGCGGAACCCGGGCGTGCCCGCGTGGGAGGAGCTGACCCCGAACCAGCAACGCTTCGCTTGCCGGTTGCAAGAGGCGTTCGCGGCGATGCTCGAGCACACCGACGCGCAAATCGGCCGCCTCATCGAGTTCCTCCGTCACCACGGGCTGTTGGAGAACACCGCGGTGATGGTGCTCAGCGACAACGGTGCCAGCCGTGAGGGCGGGCCCTACGGCGTGATGGACGAGTGGAGCTTCTTCAACGCGATGTGGGAGGACATCGACGACATCGTCGAGCACCGCCTCGACGACATCGGTGGGCCGCACTCGCACAGCAACTACCCGTGGGGATGGGCGCAGGCAGGCAACTCGCCGCTGCGCTGGTACAAGCAGAACACGTACGGCGGTGGCGTGCGCGACCCGCTGGTGGTGCACTGGCCGAAGGGCATCGACGCGTCGCAGGCCGGGCAGATTCGCCCGCAGTTCTGTCACGCGGTCGACCTCGCCGCAACCCTGCTCGACATCACCGGTGCGCCGCAGCCCGACGAGGTCGCCGGCTACGCGCAGCTGCCGATGCACGGCCGGTCGGTCGCGTCGACCTTCGCCGACGGCTCCTCGCCGCACGTGCGCGGTGTGCAGTACTTCGAGCAGATGGGCCACCGAGGCATCTGGGCCGACGGGTGGAAGGCGACGACGTACCACCAGCCCGGCACCTCGTTCGACGACGACGAGTGGGGGCTGTACCACCTCGACGAGGACTTCAGCGAGTGCCACGACCTCGCCGCCGAGCAGCCGGAGAAGCTGCGCGAGATGGTCGACCTGTGGTGGGCCGAGGCCGAGGACAAGGGCGTGCTCCCGCTCGACGATCGATCCATCGAGCTGTTCGGGTCGCCGGCTCGTCCGGGCAGCCCGCACTCGTTCGGCTCGTACACGTACCTGCCGCCGCTGTCGCACATCCCGACGGACGCGTCGCCGCAGCTCGGTGGCCGGAGCTTCACGATCACCGCAGACGTCACCGTGCCCGCGGATCGCGATCCGCACGGCGTGCTCTATGCGCGTGGCAGTCACAACGTCGGCCACTGCTTCTTCGTCGCCGACGGACAGCTGCAGTTCGACTACAACGCGCTCGGCACGCACACCCGCGTCGCTGCACCCATCGACCTGGCACCGGGACGCCACGAGCTCGTCGCCCGCTTCGAGCGCGACGGCAAGGCCGGCAACGTGATCATCGCCGTCGATGGTGCCGACCTCGCCACCGGCGCCGTGCCGCGCATCGTGCGCATGCTCGGTTCGGTCGGCACCGACATCGGCCGCGGGCCGATCACCGCGGTCGTCGACGACCTCACCGGCCCGTCGCCGTTCACCGGCGAGGTGCACTCGGTGTCCTTCCACACCGTCGGGCGGCGCTCTGCGGCCGACATCGACGCCACCGCACGAATGGAGATGTCTCGCGAATGAGCCAGACGCTGAACGGCCACGCTTTGATCTTGGATTCACTGCAGCGGCGGATGCATGCGATGCACTCGCTGTACTACGACGCCGTCGACACGATGGATCTCTCGCACGTCAACCACTTCGAGCGCAAGGGCGTGCTGCCCATCGCCTTCTGCCTGTTCCACTACACGAACATGCAGGACGTCTCGTTCATGGCGATCTCCGGGCAGATGCCGGTGTGGAACGCCGAGTGGCAGGAGCGCGTGCAGATGGCGATCAACGACCACGGCAAGCACCGCACGGTCGACGAGATGATCCACCAGCGCATCGGTGACTACGACGCCTTCAAGCAGTACCAGCGCACGGTGTTCCAGCGCACCGAGGACTGGTTGGCGCTCCTCGATCCCACCGAGTTCGATCGGGTCATCGTGCAGCGGCCGTTCCCGCCGCAGATCGCCTCCACCTACAGCGCTCGCGTTGCCGGTGAGGTCGGCATCACCGTGCTCGACGCGCTCGAGTGCTGGATCTACCAGCATGGCCTGCGTCACATGGGCGAGATCGAGCTCGCCCGCGGCCTCGTCGGCCTCCAGGGCATGACGAGCTGAACCGGGCCGAGTCACCTCGGACCGCTCGATCCGTGGAGCTAGCGTCCGGCCGATGACGCATGAGTTTCGCGCCTCGCCGCGTTTCGCGCTGCTGGTGTCAGCCCCTTTCGTGCTCAGCGCGGCGTCCCTGCTCGGTCTCCCGCCACGTCCGTTGATCAACATCGTCGGTGGGAGCGTCATCGCATCGCTCGTCGTGGTGTGGGCCGTCCTTTGCTTGCGGGTTTCGGTCGTCGTCGGGGACGACGAGGTTCACTTCCGCCGCCTCGTCGGCTATCGGACGATGCGACGCGGCAGTGCCACACTGACGGCGGGTCATGCCGAGCTGCTCGTGGGCGGCCGGTCCACCTACCTTGCGATCAGTGATGGCAGTCGTACTTTCGGCATCCCGCTCGGTCTCTTCGGTGACGCCGCCGCCGACCTCGTTCGCGCCGTGCAGGCCACCCTGAAGCCGACACCGGCGCCGCGGACGCGTCGAAGTCGATCGCTCCGTCGCCGCCGGTGAGCTCTCGACCGACGGCTACGCGGCTGCTGGCGCGAGCGACATCACGTCGGCGACGAGGCGGTAGGAGTGCAGCCGCGCCTCCGGGGAGTGGATCATCGTCGTGATGAGGAACTCGTCGGCGCGGGTGCGGTCGACCAGTGCCAGCAGACCGGCGCGCACCGTTTCCGGCGAGCCGATGATGTGCGAGTGGGTGAAGCCGCGCACGACCTCGCGCTCGAACGGCGTGTACTCGTGCTCGGCCGCTTCCTCCGGCGTTGGGTACAGGCCCGGATGCCCAGCACGAAGGCGGGCGATCGCCAGCGCGCCGGATCCGGCGAGGAAGTGAGCGTGCTCGTCGGTGTCGGCGCAGACCACGTTGACGCCGAGCGACAGGTACGGCTGCTCGAGCGTCGGGGAGGGTCGGAACGACTCGCGGTAGGCAGCGATGGCCGCGTCGGTGTTGCCGCCGGCGAAGTGGTGGGCGAAGGAGAACGGCAGGCCGAGGTGGCCCGCCATCGTCGCGCTGAAGTCGCTGCTGCCGAGCAGCCAGATGGCCGGGCGGTAACCCCGCGCCGGCACGGCGTGAATCGTTCCGAACGGGTGCGTCTCGCTGAACGACCCGTCGAAGTAGCCCATCAGCTCGGCGAACTGGCGGGGGAAGTCGTCACCGGTCTCAGCGGCCCGTGAGCGGCGCAGCGCCGCCGCTGTCAGGCCGTCGGTGCCCGGCGCGCGACCGAGCCCGAGGTCGATGCGGCCGGGGTGGAGCGCCTCGAGCATGCCGAACTGCTCGGCCACGGCGAGCGGTGAGTGGTTGGGCAGCATCACGCCACCGGAACCGAGCCGAAGGGTGGTGGTGTGCGCGGCGAGGTGAGCGATGAGCACCGGCGGCGAGGAGCTGGCGATGCCGGGCATGTTGTGGTGCTCGGCCACCCAGTGGCGGTGGTACCCGAGTCGCTCGACCTCCTGCGCCAACGTGACCGAGTTGGCCAGCGCCTGCGCCGGCGTCGTCCCGCTGCCCACGGGGGCGAGATCGAGGACGGACAGGATCGGAGCAGGCACGGCAGACATCATGCCGTCCAACGCCGCCGGTGGCGTCGCATGTTCCCGAGACGTCGACGGAATCGCATGCGATGCGGGCGGGCCGACAGCCTAGGTTGGGGCGCGTGACCTCGTTCGACGAACGACGGCTGGTCGGTCTGGAGTCGCTTGCGGCCGTGACGGAGCTGCTCCAACGGATCCGCATCGCGCATCCGACCGCGGCGCTGTTCGAGGCCGCGGACCTGCAGTGGTGGTGGCGCGTGCCGCGCTCCACCGACGTCGTGCCGCAGCTGTTCTGGTTCGACGACGCGGGTCGACCCGATGCGGCGGTGATCCTCACCGACTTCGGCAAGCACGTCTCGTTCGACCCGATCGTCATGCCCGCTGCATCGCCTGATCGGGTGGCTCGCGTCGTCACGGCCGGGCTCGCCCACGCCGCCGCGAACGGGTTCGATGCGCTGCAGCTCGAGGTGGCGCGGCCCGACGAGACGATGCGCTCCGCGCTGCTCGAACACGGCTTCTCCGTCGTCGAGGAGGGGTTGTTCGAGGCATGGATCGATGTCGCCGACCGGCCGATGATCACGCCGGTTCCTGCCGGCTACCGGACGTCGAGCCGTGCGGAGTCGGCGGAGCGACCGCATCACATGATCAGTGCCCGGCGGAACATCGGCGACCCGGAGGCGCGGCTGCGCCAGACCTCGCTGTACCGGCCGGACCTCGACCTCGTCGTGTACGACGATCAGGACACGATGGCCGCGTACGGACTGTTCTGGTTCGATCCGACGAGTGCCACCGGGCTGGTCGAGCCGATGCGCACGGAGGACGAGCACCAGCAGCGCGGTCTCGCTCGCCACGTCCTGACTCGCGGCGTCGACCTCCTGGCGCAAGCAGGCGCGCGCCGGGTCAAGATCTGCTTCGAACCTGGGAACGCGGCGTCCTCGCACCTTTACGTCGACGTCGGCTTCCGTCCGGACCGGCAGACCGACGTCTTCGCCGGTCGGGCGCCATCGAACACCTGATCGGTTGCGGACAGATTGAGTCCGCACTGGGCGCGAGACTTGGTGGATGGACACGCCGGCCCGCCTCCTCCGTCTGCTCGCCCTGCTCTCCTCGCGGGGCTCGTGGCGGGGCAACGAGCTCGTCGAGCGCCTGGAGATCACCGACCGGACCCTGCGCCGCGACATCACCCGGCTCCGCGACCTGGGCTACCCGATCGAGGCCACCACCGGCCCATACGGTGGCTACTCGCTCGGCAGCGGCGGGAGGCTGCCGCCGCTGCTGGTGGACGACGACGAGGCAGTGGCCATGGCGGTCGCGCTGCACGATGTCGCCCAGCGCTCGTCGCCTGCGCTTGCCGAGGCCGCGCTCAGCGCGCTGGCCAAGCTCGGCCAGGTGATGCCTGCCTCGCTGCGCGAGCGGGTCGCCGCCTTCGCCGACGTCACCGTCGGGGTGTCGCGCCGCCGCGACTCGTTCGCACCGGAACGCCACGACGTGTCGTCGTTGCTCACGCTGGCGCTCACGTGCCACCGCAGCGAACGGGTCCGCTTCGACTACGTCAGCGGCGACGGACGCGAGTCAGTTCGCCACGTCGAGCCGTTCCGTCTCGTGTCCCTCGGGCAACGGTGGTACCTCGTCGCCGACGACGTCGATCGCGGCGACTGGCGCACGTTCCGCACCGACCGCATCGCCCGGGTCCGTCCCACCGGTGCCCGCTTCGTGCCTCGCGACCCGCCCGACGCCGCGGCGTTCGTCGCCCAGGGAGTGGCGGTCGAGTCGTACGAGCAACGCGCCACGGTGCGCCTGCACGTCACACCGCTGGAGGCGCGTCACCACGTGCCGCCGTCCATCGGTGTCATCCGCGACGATCCGGCCAACGTGGCGCACTGCATCGTCGAGTTGGGCGGCGATGCCGAATGGGTGGCCCGCTACCTCGCCAGCATGGACGCGCCCTTCGAGCTGATCGAGCCGCCGGAGGTTCGCAAGGCCTTGCAACGCTTGGGTGAGCGGCTGGTCGCCGACCACTCCGATTCTGTTCGCTGATTCAGCCCGGTTCGTGCAGCCGCTGGTTGAGCCGAGCCGCTTGGCGCGTCTGGTGGTCGCGCTCGGCAAGGTTGGGAGCGTTGCGCGCCGCGCTCGCGTACAGCCGCGCGGCCAGCTCGAGGTCGCCGTTCTTCTCGTGCAGGTGTGCGGCGACCGCTTCGTGCCGCGGGACGCGCTCGTCCACCTCCGCCAGTGCGGCCAGTCCGGCAGGTGCGCCATCGGCCTCGCCGACAGCGACCGCGCGGTTGAGCCGGACGATCGGCGTGTCGGCGAACTTCAGCAGCTCGTCGTACCACTCGACGATCTGCACCCAATCGGTCTCCTCGACGTGCGCGGCGTCGGCGTGGAGCGCGGCGATCGCCGCTTGCACCTGGTACTCACCCAGCCGGTCGCGGGCGAGTGCGGCCTGGGCGATGACGATCCCTTCGGCGATGAGGTCGGTGTCCCACTGGGTGCGGTCCTGATCGGCGAGCGTCACGATGCTCCCGTCCGGTCGGGTGCGGCTGCCGCGGCGGGCGTGGTGGAGGAGCATGAGCGCGAGCAGCCCGTGGATCTCCGGGTCGTCGGCCAGGGTGGCGAGCTGGCGCGTCAGGCGGATCGCCTCGGCGGCGAGGTCGACGTCGCCGGAGTACCCCTCGTTGAACACGAGGTACAGCACCCGCATCACCGTCCGTACGTCGCCGGGCCGATCGACACCTGCCACAGCAACCACTCGCTTGGCGCGGCTGATGCGCTGCGCCATCGTCGCCTCCGGCACGAGGTACGCCTCGGCGATCTGTCGGGTGGTCAACCCACCGACCGCGCGCAAGGTGAGTGCGACAGCCGACGATGACGTCAGATCAGGATGCGCGCACAGGAAGTACAGCTGCAGGGTGTCGTCCGCCGTGGGCACCGCACCGCCGCCCGGTTCGATCTCGAACCGGATCTCCCGGTCTCGGCGCGCGGCGACGGATCGGGTCATGTCGAGGAACGCTCGCCAGGCGACGGTGATCAGCCACCCCGCTGGTTCGTCGGGCATGCCGTTCTCCCACGCCGACATCGCCCGGATGAGCGCTTCCTGGACGGCGTCCTCGGCGGTCGCGAAGTCCGCTCCGCGACCGACGAGGACGCTCAACACCCGAGGCACGAGCCGGCGCAGCTCGACGTCGTCGGCGTTCACGACGTTCAACTCCGGTTCAGTGGGTGAAGGTCGGCGGCGCGGTCAGGAAGGGGCGCAGTTCGAGCCACTCGTGAATCGGCTTCCCGCCCGCGCCGGGCGCCGCCGACAGCTCGCCGGCCAGCTCGACCGCACGCTCGTAGCTGTCGACGTCGATGACCATCCACCCGGCGATGAGGTCCTTCGTCTCGGCGAACGGGCCGTCCGTGACGGGCGGGCGACCCTCACCGTCGTAGCGAACCCATGCGCCGTCGGGCGACAGCGCCTGCCCGTCGATGAACTCACCGCTGAACTCGAGGCGACCGGCGAAGTCGTTCATGAAGCGGATGTGCGCCTCGACCTCCTTAGGTGTCCACTGGTCCATCGGGACGTCGTTGACGGGTGCGGGTGCACCCGAGTAGTGCTTGAGCAACAGGTACTTGGCCATCGTGTTCTCCTTGTGTCGAGTCGGCCGTCTCGGGCCGGTTGTGCCATGGAGACGGAACCAGGCTCGGATCCTCGACATCGTTGCGGAAATCTCTTCCCGTCAGCTCACGCAGAATTCGTTGCCTTCCGGATCGGCCATCGTCACCCACTGCTGGGGGCCGAGCTGGCCGTCGTAGAGCTTGGTCGCGCCGAGCCCGAGCAACCGCTCCACTTCGGCAGATCGCCGTGCCTCGCCGACCTGGAGGTCGACGTGCATGCGGTTCTTGCCGGCCTTGTGCTCGGGCACCTGCTGGAAGAACCAGCGTGGGCCGCGGCCCGACGGGTCGCTGATCGCATCGCCGGTCTTCCAGACGAGCATGCCGAGGTACCGCGTCACGTCGTCCTCGGTGGCATGGCCGGCGTCGAGCATGCGCTGGACGAACGCCTCGTCGCGATCGGCGGTGTAGCCCAGCGCCTCGGCCCAGAAGTCGGCCTGCTGATGCGGGTCGGCACAATCGAGGGCGATCTGCACGGTGATGTCGAGTGGTTCGCTCATGATCCTCAGTGTTCCAGCCATCGCGGTCCGGTGACGTCCGGAACCGTCCGCTGGTCGGTGCCCGGATTCCTGAAGCGGCAAACGGAATCACCAGGAGTCCGGACCGCATTAGGGTGACCGCCGCGCCCGCACACCCGGTGCGGCGGACAAGGAGAAAACAGTGGGTCTGCTCGACAGCTTGAAGGGTTTGTTCGGCGGGAAGAAGGGCGGCAAGGATCCGAAGGCGCAGCTGCAGGACGTCGCCAAGAAGATCGACGCCGAGGCCGAGAAGCTGGCATCGAAGGACGGCGTGATCGGCGATGTCGCCGGCAAGGCGCACGAGGTCCTCGACAAGGTCGACGGCGACTGATCGATCCCGACGTCGATCGAGCCCCTAGGGGTTCGGTGCGACGTTGCCGCCTTGACGAGGCAGTTCGATGAAGGTGCGACCGGGCGTCAGCTTCATCGGGCTGCCATCGTCGGCGGTGAGGGTGAACGGCAGCAGTCGATCGCTGCGGCTCCAGGTCCCGTGGACGACGCTGCCGCCGGCGAACAGGAACGCCTCGCCCGTGCCGATCGTCTGCGCGTCGGGGCTGTCGGAGATCCCGGGCAGGTAGTTCATCACCAGGATGAGGACGTTGTTGGTGCTGACCTGGGCGCCCGTTGCCGCGTCGCGGTGGACCGAACGTTCCATCGTCCGCAGGTACAGGCCACTGGCCGCATCCCACGTCCAGTGGACGTCGATGGCGTCGAGCTTGATGTCGACGTTGCCGGCCGGCACGCCGCCCGGTGCTTCGTCGGCAGCGCGGTACTGGAACTGCTGCTGCGGCGCATGCGTGTCCGGCGGCGCCTTGGCCCACAGCGCGGACGTGTTCGTGTACAGGTTGTGCGGGACGTTCTTGTCCTTCGTGCGGAAGTACACGCCGACGCGGTTCGGGCCCATGTTGACGAGATCGCTGGCGTCGATCGCCGCGGTCACCGTCTTGTTGCCACCGCTCCACGCGAACAGCGGGTGGCTCAGCGAGCCGAACAGGTTGATGTCCTGGATGCGTCCGCTGCGACACGGCCCGACCGGATCGCTGCCCTGGCTCTGGAAGACCATCGCGAACCGGGTGAGGTTGTCGTTGACGATCTCCTCGAAGACGAGGTCGGCTTCGTTGAACCCGGTCTGCGGGCGGGCGCCCGGCGCATTGTCGATCTTGACGACGAGGGCGGGACGATTGACGACCGCAGGATCGGTGCTGAGCGGCGTGCCGGTGAGCGGGTTCACCGGGTCGGGGGCGACCGTTGTGGTGGTGATCAGCTCGGTGGTCGACGTCGTCGGCGCCTCCGTGGTGGAGGTGGTCGGCACCGAGCTGGTGGTGGGTTCGGCAGTGGCCGGAACGGTGCTGTCGGCGGACTTGCTGTCGTCGCTGCAGGCAACGCCGATGACGGACAGGCTGATGCCGATGGCCGCGATGCGGCGCGTCATCGAACGGGGAGTGGGGATCATGGGGGAAGACCTCGATTGCTTGTGGCGTTCGCTCGTCCAGCGATGGACGGGACACGACCCGTCCATTGTGGCCGTGCCGGTCCGCTGAGTGGTGTCATCCCCTGCGGTGGTCACCCCATCCGGGTAGCGAGCTGCCGGTCGAAGAGATCGAGCATCGCAGCCCATGACCGACGGTCTGCTTCGGCGTCGTACTTGATCCCCGGGATGGCGGCGAGATGCGCGTCGTGGTTGGTGAAGCTGTGCTGCACGCCGCCGTAGAGGTGCATCTGCCAGTCGACGCCGCCGGCGATCATCTCCTCCTCGAAGCCGTGGCGTTGCGCCGCCGGGATCAACGGGTCGTCGGCGCCGATGCAGACGAGGACGGAACCGGTGATGTTGCTGGCGTCCTGTGGGCTCGATGTGCCGAGCCCGGAGTGGAACCCGACGGTGGCCTGCACGGGCGCACCGCTGCGGGCCACCTCCAGCGCCATGGTGCCGCCGAAGCAGTAGCCGATCGCGGCGATGCGCGACGCGTCGACGCCCGGTTGCGCGAGCAGCACGTCGAGTGCCGCAAGCCCGAGCTCGCGGGTGCGATGTCCATCGCCGAGCAGCCCCATCAGCCTCGGCCGCATCTCCTCGGTCGGCGGTGCCACGCCGCCGCCGTGGTAGTCGGCTGCGAAGGCGATGAAGCCGAGCTCGGCAAGTCGCGCGGCGTTGGTCTTGGCGTGCTCGCTCACGCCAGGGCCCTCGTGGTACACCACGACGCCCGGTCGCGGATCGCTGCTCGCCTCGCCGTACAGCGTGCCGATCAGGTCTCGCCCGTCGGCCTGGTACTCGATCTCCCGTGTCTGCATCGCCACATCATGACGCTCACCGTGACGGTCACCAGAGATGAACGGCGATCTCCTGCCAGAGGGCGCGCACGGCGTCGGCTGCGGCCGACTTCGGCGCGAACGACGTGACCGGCGCGCGTTCGGTGCCCATGCGTTCGAAGATGGTGGAGTTGGGCAGTTCGGCGTGCAGCAGGTTCGGCCACTCGGCGCGCAGCTGCTCCACGTAGGTGCGTTGCAGCTTGCGCCGCCGATCGACGATGGAGAAGAACGGCAGCACCGCGGGCGGTGCCTCCCACTCGACGAGGAAGTCGGTGAGCTGACCGAGGGTTCGTGCCGAGAGCGGTGTCGGGATGGTCGGCACGAGCAACGCGTCCGCTGCGCCGAACACGCTCTCGCTCACCAGCGAGATCGACGGCGCGCAGTCGAGGATGGCCAGGTCGTAGTGCTCGGCCTCCGGGTCGAGCAGCTCGGCCAGCCGGCGAGCGGGGTGCTTGACGTCGTCGAGGCGCACGTCCAGGTGGCGCATCGAGAAATCGGAGGGCACCACGTCGAGCGACGGCAGGTCGGTGCCGCGCAGGTGCCGGCCCAGCTCGCCGTGGCGGCCGACCATCGTGCCGGCGCCGCCTTTCACCTTGGGCTTGACGCGCAGCGAGAACGTCGCTGCTCCCTGGGGGTCGAGGTCCCACAGCAGCACGCGCACGCCCTGCTCGGCGGCGGCCGCGGCGAGGTTCACCGCAGCCGTGGTCTTCCCGACGCCACCCTTGATGCTGTAGGTCGCGACGGTCTTCATCGGCCGTCCGTGCCGAGCAGCTCGCGCAGATCGGTCTCGGTGACCTTGCTGTCGTAGGCGTCGAACTGCCCGGCGAACTCGGCGCGCGCTGCGTCGCGGTCGCGCTCCAGGCGCTCGCGCATCTGGCCGAGGGCGAGGAACGTCTCGACGTCGACGCTGCCGGTGCCGAGATCGCCGGCCACGCGCACCAGTTCGTCGGCGTGCACGGCTGCGTCCTGATGGCGACCGAGGTTGTCCTGCAACGACTTCAACCGCTTGACGAACACCTTGCGCGGTGCGGACGGGAGCACGCCGCCGAGGCACTCGATCGCATAGCGCAGCTTCTTGGCGTCCTTGCGCAGCTCGTGCAGGTCCTCGTCGGGTGAGGCGGCGGTGATCAGCCGGCCTTGCGACAGCAACTGGCGGTGCGCCGCCTTGATCCGCTTCGCCGCGACCTCGATGATCGGCTGACCTGCGCGGGCGGGCTCGTCGCCCTCGTGGCCGTGGTGCTCGTTCGGGTCCGCGGTGAGGAACGTGCGCCAGTCGGCCAGCAGCCGATGTGCGCGTGCCGATTGCATCGCCGAAGTGAGTGCGTGGTGCGCGTCGGCGCGGTGCCGTTCGAGTGTGGTGAGCACCGGGCCGAGCAGTTCGACGGTCCTGACCCCCGACTCGGCGGCCAGCGCGGGCCATTCGAGGAGCAGCACGTCCAGGTCGCGCGCCGGGCCGGTGGCCGAGGCCAGCCATTGGAAGCGTCGGGCGAACGTCTTGCGCTCCTCGTCGGGCAGTACGTCCTTGGCCTGTCCGAGCACCGAGCGCGTGCGGCGGACCGCGACGCGCAGATCGTGCAGGAACTCGGTGTCGACCTGGTCGAGCGTGCCCTGCCAGTTGAGCTCGATCGCCTCGGAGAGCCGCAGGAAGACGGCACGGAACGCGTCGTCGGCACGCATCAGCGGTGGCAGTGCGACGGTGGGTGTGAGATCGAAGCCGGCGAGGCCGATGCCGGCTCGTTGGGCGGCGACCTCGATCGCCGCGTCGCCCACCTGTGTGGCGCCGATGGTGACGAGCCGGTCGGCCACACGCGTCGCCGCCGCCTCGTGGCCCGTCGAGCCGGCGATCTCGATGAGCAGCGGCGCCTCGATCACGTCGACGGTGACGGTCACCTTGCCGGCGCGATCACGGCGTTGCAGCCGGTGTCCGCGGCCGTTCAGCGTGACCATCGGCAGCAGCGCACGCATCTCGATGACGCCGGCGAGCCGGCTGCGAAGCGGCCCACGGGGGAGGTCCTCGATGAAGCGTGGCGTCGCCTCGAGCGGCAGGGTTGCTGGGACGGATCCGGCGGCGTGCAACGTCACCGACCCGAGCCGGGCGATCAGGCGCATCCCGGCGCGGTGCAGACGCCCGTCGGCGGTGTCGAGCAGCACGTCGTGGATCTGGTGCGGCGGTCCGGCGGTCAGCCCATCGGCCAACAGCGCGGCGATCACCTCGTCGGCGCGCAAGCTGTCGTGGGTGAACGTCTGGAGTGCGGTCATCTGGGCTCGTCGTCACGGTAGCCGTGGCGCTGCGTGTGCCCGGCCCGCGCGGAGGGTTTGGCGCTCGTCCGGGTGGGCCTGAAACCCTCCACTCGAGTCGCGCGGAGGGTTTGGCGCTCGCCCGGGTGGGCCTGAAACCCTCCACTCGGCCGGGACGCGTCGAGCTGCGAGACTCTGTCCCATGCCCTTCGAGATCGAGCGGAAGTTCATCGTCGAGCGTTTGCCGGACACCGTCTCGTCGGCACCCGGCCACCGCATCCGCCAGGGTTACCTGGCCGAGGAGGACGACGTCGAGGTGCGCGTCCGCATCGTCGATCGCGGGGCGTCCCTCACGGTCAAGGCTGGGCGCGGACGGTCGCGGATCGAGGTCGAGCACGCGCTCTCGATCGACGAAGCCGAGGAGCTGTGGCCGTTCACCGACGGCCGGCGCATCGACAAGATCCGCCGCCACGTCAACGTCGGTGCGGTCGCGACGCCGGGGATGCACGCCGACGTCGACGTGTACGACGAGCCCCTCCACGGGCTCATCGTGGCCGAGGTCGAGTTCGACTCCGACGAGGCGGCCGACGCCTTCGTGCCACCCGACTGGTTGGGCCGCGAAGTCACCGGTGAGCAGGGGTGGAGCAACGCTGCCCTCGCACGCTTCGGCCGACCCGGCTGAGCATCGCCGCGACGGTCCGCGAACGGCGCGGAGGCCGACCGTAAGGTGACCGCCGTGATCGAAGCAGCCGGCGGCGTCGTGTGGCGCACCACTCCCAAGGGTCGGTTGGAGATCCTCGTCATCCATCGTCCGCGAGCTCGCGACTGGTCGTTGCCGAAGGGCAAGGTGGAAGACGGGGAGGACGCGCTCCAGGGCGCGCAGCGTGAGGTGCTGGAGGAGACCGGGCTGGTCTGCGAGGTCGGTCCCGAGCTGCCGACGACGGTCTACGTCGACCGTCGCGGGCGCGACAAGAGCATCCGCTGGTGGGCGATGAGCCCGGTCAGCGGCAAGTTCCGCCCCAACGCCGAGGTGGACGACGTCCGCTGGATGCGCGTCGAGCAAGCCGCAGCGAAGCTCAGCTACGAGCGAGACGTGGCGATGCTCGCCGCGTTGATGGACGCGCTCGCGCCCGTCCGCTGATCCCGTTCGCTGATCAGGCCTTGATCCGCTCGTTGGTCGGGTCGTACAGCGGCCGCATCGAGGCGATCGCCGGGACCATTCGTCCGGCGATGTCGACCTCCCACGACGCGTCGCGCAGGTAGGCAGCGGTCACCGGCTCACCGGCTTCGATCATCGCCAGGCCGACGGCGCCGCCGACCGTGAACCCGTACGACGCGGCGCGCAGGTAGCCCACCGGCTTGCCATCGCGGTGAACGACCTCGGCGTGGAACAGCAAGGGGTCGGGGTCGGTCAGCTGCACCTGCACCAGCCGTCGGGTCAGCGGGCCTGCTTGCTTCATCGCCAGCACGGCGTCTCGTCCGACGAACCCGCCCGGCTTGTCGAGGTCCACGGCGAAGCCGAGCCCGGCCTCGAGCACCGAGTCCGTGTTGTCGATGTCGTGGCCGTAGTCGCGATAGCCCTTCTCCATTCGCAGGCTTGCCAGTGCCTTCAAACCCGCGTGGCGCAACCCGACGGGCTCGCCGGCGGCGACGATGCGGTCGTAGACGTGGGTCGCCTGCTCGCTCGGGATGTACAGCTCGTAGCCGAGCTCGCCCAGGTACGTGATGCGGATGCACAGCACGCGGGCGAAGCCGATGTCGATCGTGCGCGCCGTGCGGAAGGGGAACGCGTCGTTCGACAGATCGGCCGTGGTGATCGTCTGCAGCAGCTCGCGCGACCGCGGACCCTGGATGTTGAGCTGCGCGTATGCGGATGTCACGTCGGTGGCGAACGCATGCCCGTCGGCGAAGCCGCGTCGCAGGTGGGTCTCGACGTGGCGGTGCGCGGTGTCGGTGGCGACGACGAAGAAGCGGTCGTCATCGAGCTTGGTCACCGTCAGGTCGGCCTCGAGCTTGCCGGCCTCGTTGAGCCACTGCGTGTAGGTGATCTCCTCGCACTGGCCGTCGACGTGGTTGGCCGAGATCTGGTCGAGCAACCGTCCGGCGTCGCGACCTTGGACGGAGAACTTCGACATGAAGCTCATGTCCATCAGGATCACGCCGTTGCGGCAGGCCTCGTGCTCCTGCTGCCAGTTGCGCCAGTAGTCCGGGCGTCCCCACGTCAGCAGACCCGGGTCGGGCGTCGCGCCGTCGGTGGCGTACCAGTCGGCGCCCTCCCAACCACTGACGTCTTTGAACCACGCGCCGCGCTCGGCGAGCCGTTGGTGCACCGGGGAGACCTTTGCGCCGCGCGCCGTCTGCATCGACCGGCCGGGGTAGTGGCACTGGTACACCATCCCCAGCGATTCGACCGTGCGCGTGCGGCGGTACTCGGCGTTGCGCTGGTACGGGTGAAGGCGATCGATGTTGATGCCGGTGATGTCCGCGTCGGGCTGACCGTTGAGGATCCAATGGGCCAGCATCCGCCCGAGCCCGCCGCCGGTGAGGATGCCGATCGAGTTGAGCCCTGCGGCGACGAAGTAGTTGCGCAGCTCCGGCGCCTCGCCGACGATCGGCGCGAGGTCGGGGGTGAAGCTCTCCGGGCCGCAGAAGAAGGTGCGGATGCCGGTCTCCATCGAGATCGGCACGCGGCTCATCGCCCGTTCGACGTACGGGCCCATCCGATCCCAGTCCGGTTGGATCGTGCCGAAGGAGAAGTCGTCGGGGATGCGACCGACGTTCCACGGCGCGCACACGGCCTCGAACAGGCCGATCATCAGGCCACCGACCTCCTCGCGGTAGTAGCCGTAGTTGTTCGGGTCCTCGATGACGGGCCAGTCGGAGCCGAGGCCTTCGATCTGCTCGGTGATCAGGTAGTAGTGCTCGGCGGCCTGCAACGGGATGTTGACACCGACACGCTCGCCCAGTTGCCGGGCCCACATGCCGGTGCAGTTGACGACCACCTCGGCCTCGATGTCGCCGCGGGCGGTGCGCACGCCGCACACCGCGCCGTTGCGCGTCAGGACGTCGAGTGCGGCGACGCCCTGCAGGACGGTCACGCCCTGCTGGCGGGCGCCCTTGGCCATCGACATGGTGACGTCGACCGGGTTCACCCGACCGTCGCCCTCGACGTAGAACCCGGCGAGCACGTCGTCGGTGCGCGCCAGCGGGAACATCTCGCCGACCTCCGTGCCGGAGATCTCGTGCACGTCGACACCGCAGTAGCGGTTGAACGCGGACACGCGGCGGTACTCCTCCAGCCGGTCCGGTTCGGTGGCCAGTTCGATGAAGCCGACGGGCTTGAAGCCGGTGGCCAAGCCGGTCTCGCCCTCCAACCGGGCGTAGAGGTCGCGGGTGTACTTGCGCATCTCCGTGCTGGTCTCGGAGAGCGAACCGAACGTCACCATCAGACCGGCGGCGTGCCACGTGGTGCCGCTGGTGAGCTGGTCGCGCTCGAGCAGGACGACGTCGCTGCAGCCCATGTGGCCGAGGTGGTAGGCGACCGAGGTGCCGATGATCCCTCCGCCGATGACCACGACGCGGGCGCGCGAGGGGAGGTCCGATGTGCTGCTCATGGGCTCACATCATGGTCGATCACCGTGCGACCGTTCACCCACACCCGGGCGATCTCGGCCGCCCCGGCGAGGCGGACCACCTTCTCGAACGTGCGCTCGGCGTCGTCGAGGTCCGGCCAGGTGCGTACGGCGTTGCGCCCGTCGCCGGTGCGCACGGTGAACGCGTCGAAGCGCCGCCCGGGTTCGATGAGGCCGAGTGGCTCACCGAGCACGTCGGCGCCACCGGCGGTCGCCAACCAGAACGCAGTCGTCGTGTCGATGCGGCTGTTCGGTGTGCCGCGCTCGGAAGCGGCGACGGACGCGTCGGTGCCGTCGTCGAGCAGACGGGAGACGGTGACCGCGTCGTGGCACTGGTGCAGCAGCGACGGCGATGCGCCGCCGGCGACGTCGGTGCCGAGACCGATGCGCACGCCCTGCGCCATCAGGCGGCGAACGGGCAGGACGGCGTTGGCGAAGTAGGCGTTGCTCAGCGGGCAGTGGGCGATGCCCGCTCCGGCGTGTGCGATCAGTCCGGCGGCGATGTCGTCGACGAGGTTGCCGTGGGCGAGCACGGTGTGGTCGTCCAACAACCCGAAGGCCGCGAACGCGGCCGTCTCGCTGCTGCCGAAGCGCTCCTGCGCGTAGCCGCGCACCCAGTCGCTCTCGTCGGCGTGCGTCTGCACGAGACAGCCCGTTCGCTTGGCAAGATCGGCGAGACCGTGCAGCAGCTGGTCGGTGCACGCCGGCGTGAACCGCGGCGTGATGATCGGTCTCACGATGGCGCTGCCGATGGCGACGATCTCGTCGATGGACCGCGCGCTGGCGTCGGCACCGGCGGACGCGTTCGCGTCGCGATACCACGGCGGCGTTCCCTCCGGGTGGTCCATCGCCACGCGGCCGACCCAGGCTCGCTGACCGTGGCGTGCGCAGGCCTCGGCGAGCAGCGTGGTCGCCGTCGTGTCGTTGGTGCCGAAGTAGACGGCGGTGGTCGTGCCGTTGCGGAGCAGCGTCGGCACCATGTCGTCCCAGACCGACACGGCGAACGCGTGGTCGGTGTAGCGGGCCTCGAGTGGGAACGTGTGCTCGAACAACCACCGGTCGAGGGGGAGGTCGAGGCCCGTGCCGAGCTGCGGCCACTGCGGCGCATGCACGTGCAGGTCGATCATCCCCGGGAGCATCAGCTCGCCAGGTGCAGTGCGGATCACCTCCGCGTCGGAGCGAAGCAAGGCCGCGGCGGCATCGCTGTTCGCCGGTTCGACGGCGGTGACCATTCCGGTGCGGTCGACCGCGATCACCACCCCGCCGATCTCCAGACGGTCGGCGGTGGGCGTCTGGGCGAGCGTGGTGGCGATCACGAACGGCGGCACCGCAGCACTGTGCCACGTCGAATGGCCAGATCCATGCGGCGTTCTAGTCTCCGGCCATGGCTGCCGACGGTGACGAGATCCGGTTGATCCGCGAGAGCGTCGCTGCGCTGTGCTCGAGGTTCCCCGACGAGTACTGGTCGGCATGCGACACCGAGCACCGCTTCCCCTGGGACTTCTACGCGGCGATGGCCGCGGCCGGGTGGGTCGGCGTCGCCATTCCCGAGCGGTTCGGTGGTGGCGGTGGTGGCGTGCTGCACGCGGCGGCGGTCCTCGAAGAGGTGGCCGCGTCGGGCGCGTGCATGAACGGCGCGTCGGCGATCCACCTGTCGATCTTCGGCATGCACCCGGTGGTGCTGCACGGCGATGACGCGATGCGCGAGCGTTTCCTGCCTGATGTTGCCGCCGGCCGTTTGCACGTGGCGTTCGGCGTCACCGAGCCGGATGCGGGGACAGACACGACGCGCATCACCACCCGCGCCGTGCGCGACGGCGACGAGTACGTCATCACCGGACGCAAGGTGTGGACGACGAAGGCGTTGGAGGCCGATCGCATCCTGTTGCTGACGCGCACCACGCCACTGGCCGACGTCGCCAAGCCGACGGATGGCATGACCCTCTTCCTCGTCGACCGGCATGCCGAAGGCGTCGGCGTTCGGGCGATCCCGAAGATGGGCCGCAACGCGGTGGCGTCCTGCGAGACGACGTACGACGCGGTGCGCGTGCCGGTCGCCGATCGGGTGGGGGAGGAGGGGCGCGGGTTCCGCTACCTGCTCGACGGCCTCAACGCCGAGCGGATCCTCATCGCCGCCGAGGCGTTGGGCATCGGGCGGGCTGCGCTGCGCACGGCCGTCGCTTACGCCAACGAGCGGATCGTCTTCGATCGTCCCATCGGCAA
This sequence comes from Ilumatobacteraceae bacterium, assembly GCA_965229005.1. Classification (GTDB taxonomy): domain Bacteria; phylum Actinomycetota; class Acidimicrobiia; order Acidimicrobiales; family Ilumatobacteraceae; genus CBDDIP01. The sequence continues at coordinate 3,630,630 of CBDDIP010000002.1, read as the reverse complement.
GAACCAGGGCATCGCCTTCCCGTTGGCGGAAGCCCACGCCAAGCTGCGTGCCGCGTCATTGATGGTCCGCGAGGCGGCGGAGCGGATCGACGCCGGGCTGCCATGTGGGGAGGAAGCCAACCTGGCGAAGTACCTCGCCGCGGAGGCGGGGTTCTTCGCCGCCGATCGCGCCGTCCAGACGCTGGGTGGGTTCGGTTACGCCACCGAGTACCACGTCGAGCGCTACTTCCGTGAGTCCCGGCTGCCGCGCATCGCCCCGATCAGCCAGGAGCTGATCCTCGCCTACGTGGCCGAGCACGTCCTCGGCCTGCCCCGTTCGCATTGAGCACCGCGGCGCAGCTCGCCGACTGCCTCGCCTGGTTGCAGTCGCATGCATCCACGAAGGTGCGCGACGAGATGGGGCCGCGCTACGGCATCCACACGGATCGTGCGTTCGGCGTGCCGATGGCACAGATGAAGGTGCTCGCCAAGCAGACCGGAGTCGATCATTCGCTCGCCGACGCGTTGTGGAAGTCGGGTTGGTACGAGGCTCGGATCGTCGCGTCTCTCGCCGACGATCCAGCCGTGGTCACGCCGATGCAGATGGATCGTTGGTGCGGCGCGTTCGACAACTGGGCGATCTGCGACACCGTGTGCTTCAACCTCTTCGATCGCACGCCTCACGCGTGGAGCAAGGTCGACGAGTGGGCGGCGAGTGATGTCGAGTTCGTCAGACGTGCTGCGTTCGCGCTGCTGTGGAGCTTGGCGTTGCACGACAAGACGGCAGCGGATGGGCGCTTCCTGCACGGCCTTGCGCTGATCGAGCAGGGCGTCGACGATGATCGCCCGCTGATCGGCAAGTCGCTCGCAATGGCGATGCGCGCGATCGCACACCGCAACGCCGCCCTCGCTGCGGCCGTTGCCGCCGCTCCCGTTCGGATCACCGGCGCTCGCGTCAAACGCCGCTGAGGCTCATGACGCCGTGTAGTAGCCGGCGTCGATGTCGGCGATCAGGCCGGAGTGGGTGGGCGTCCAGCCAAGGCGCTGCTGCGTGAGAGCGCTCGAGGCGGGGACGTCGGCGCCGAAGAAGCGAGCGAGCCAACCGAACCGGGTGGCCGCATCTTCGGCGGGGATCGATTCGGTGGGCAGACCGAGGCCGCGACCGATCGACTCGGCGATGTCGCGCGCCGCCACGCCCTCTTCCGCCGTTGCGTGCAGGATCGAGCCCGCTGGCGCCTGCTCGACGGCGAGTCGCGCCAGGTTGGCCGCATCGAGGCGATGCACCGCGGGCCAGCGGTTCGAGCCGTCGCCGACGTAGCCCGACGACCCGTGCTCGCGAGCGATCGATGCGAGTGTGGCGACGAAGCCGTGGTCGCCGGGGCCGTGCACGGTCGGCGGCAGGCGCAGCACGATCGGTCGCACCCCGCGGTCAGCCAGCGCCAGTGCAGCGTTCGCACCGGCGATCCGCGGGTGCGCGCCCGGATCGGCGTCGTCCTCCTCGGTGGCGACGCGACCGGACACGAGCCCGACGACGCCGGAGGCGATCACCAGTGGGCTTCCGGTGCCGGCGAGCACGTCGCCCATCGCTTCGATCGCCGCCAGGTCGGTCTGCGCTGCCGCGGCCATCTGCGTGAAGTCGTGCACGTAGGCCATGTGGACGACACCCTCGCTCGCCGCAGCGCCGGCACGCAGGCTGTCGAGGTCGTCGAGGTCGCCACGCAGCACCTCTGCGCCGAGTGCACTGACCTTGGCGGCGCCGTCGTCCGAACGGGCGAGGCCGACGACGTGGTGGCCGGCGCCCAGCAGCTCGGCGACGACGGCCGAGCCGATCCAACCGGATGCTCCGGTGACGAAGATGCGCATGGTTGCTCTCCTTGATCTCGTGACGTGGTGTCGCCATTGATGACACTCAGTGTCATCACCATACACGTGATGTCACTTGATGTCATCACCTAGACTCATGGCATGGGTCGCTGGGAACCGGGAGCCGCCGGACGACTTCGTGAGGCGGCGATGGCGCTCTACGTCGAGCACGGGTACGAGCAGACCACGGTCGCCGAGATCGCCGAGCGTGCCGGTGTCACGCCACGCACCTTCTTCCGCCACTTCGCCGACAAGCGCGAGGTGCTGTTCGCCGGGTCGGAGATGCTCGGCGTGCGGATGGTCGCCGCCGTCGACGCCGCGCCCCCGACATCGTCACCGATGGAGGCGATCGCCCTCGCACTCGATGAGGCGGCGTCGATGATCGGCGCCAACCGCACGTTCTCGCGCCAACGTCAGTCGCTGATCACGGCGAATCGCGAGCTCCACGAACGCGAGCTGATCAAGCTCGCCGGTCTCGCGAATTCGTTGGGTGCTGCCCTTCGTCGGCGAGGCGTCAGCGAACCGCAGGCGAGCTTGGCCGCTGAGGCCGGCATCGCCGTGCTGCGCGTGGCCTTCGAGCGCTGGCTCACCGGTCGGGCGCGACCGTTGAACGACGTCATGCGTGAGTGCTCCGCTGCACTCACGTCGCTGACCGTGTGATCGCTGCGCCAGCGCATGGGTGGCGCAGCGACCAGACGTGGGGAACGGGTCAGACGACGGTGAGCTTCACCGGGATGTTGCCGCGGGTTGCGTTGGAGTAGGGGCACACCTCGTGCGCCCGGGCGACCACTGCCTCGGCGGCAGCGCGGTCGGTGACGTTGGGGAGGCTGACGTCGAGCTCGACCTCGAGCCCGAAGCCGCCGCCGTCGAGCATGCCGATGCCCACCGTGGCCGAGACCTCGGAGCCCTCGACGTTGGCGCCGGTCTCCTTGGAGACCACCTTCAGGGCCGAGTGGAAGCAGGCCGCGTAGCCGGCGGCGAACAGCATCTCCGGGTTGGCGGCCCCGCCGGCGCCGCCCATCTCCTTGGGGATGCGCAGGTCGACATCGAGGATGCCGTCGTCGGAGGTGGCGTGACCGTTGCGGCCGTCGCCCGTGGCGTTTGCGGTGGTGGTGTAGAGCGTCTTCATCGGTGCAATCATATTGTGCACAATCAGATTGCGCAACTGCCAGTTTCTCGTAGACTGGTGTCGTGACCCGCTACCCGCAGCTCGAACTGGATCGGCAGCTGTGCTTCGCCCTGTATGCGGCCAGCCGCGCCGTGACTCGTGCGTACGGCCCTCTCCTCGAGTCCGCCGGGCTGACATATCCCCAGTACCTCGTGCTGCTCGTGCTCTGGGAGCACGCCGCGGGCCCGGGCGAGACGATGACGGTGGGTGCGCTGGGGGAGCGGCTGCAGCTCGACAGTGGCACGCTCACCCCGTTGCTGAAGCGCTTGGAGTCGGCCGGCCACGTGACCCGCGAACGCGATCCGGACGACGAGCGTCGCGTCCTCGTGGCGTTGACCTCGAGCGGCCTGGCGCTGCGCGATCAGGTAGCGACCGTGCCCTTCCAGCTCGGCAGCCAGTTCGGCGTCGACCTCGCCACCGGTCAACGACTCCAACACGAGCTCGAGCGAATCACCGCCTCGCTGGATTCAGCCGACTGACGCAAGTGGATGTCCGACCGCGGCAATGTGCCGCGCCCAGACATCCAACTCGCAGCAGAATGCGGCCGTGACCGCCATCTCGACGGTGATCTTCGACGTCGACGACACGCTGCTCCTGACGGAGGCGGCGTGCTTCGTGATGGAGAACGAGGTGCTGGAGATGATGGGCCGCGCGCCGATGGATCGGGCGGTGCACCTTGCAACGTGGGGCATGCCGTTGTTCGACGCGCTGCCGATTCGTTCACCGGGCGTGGACCTCACCGAGTACGAGCGCCTGTACCTGCCGGTGTTCGACCGGCACATCGAGATCGGGTTGCTCGACGTGTTGCCCGACGAGCACCTCGACGTGCTCGACGCGCTGCTCGCGTCCGGTCGCGCCGTCATGCTCCTCACGTCGCGATCGGAGCAGGAGGTCCGCCACCTCATCGCCCCAGATCATCCGCTCTCACAGCGCCTGGCGCGGGTGTACCACGCCGACAACGTCGCCGAACTCAAGCCGAGCCCTCGGGTCTTCGACGCGCTACTGGCCGACTCCGGCGCGCTCCCCAGGGAGTGCGTCTACGTCGGCGATTCACCGGGCGACGCGGCTGCGGCGACAGGAGCGGGTCTTCGGTTCATCGCCACGATGCAGGCCGGCATCCGCACGAGGCCGGACTTCGCTTCGTTCGCCGTCGACGCCTTCGTCGACCGCTTCACCGACGTCCCCGACGCGATCTCGAATCTGGATGTCTGACGCGCGGCAGAGCCGCGTCTGGGACATCCAGTTTCACCGTTCGTCGAGATGCTTCTGGAGGAACAGCTCGCCGTGCCCGTTCGGGGTCTCTGCGGCGCTGCCGATCTGCGAGTAGCCGAGTCGCGCGTAGAAACCCGGTGCCTGAAAGGTGTGCGTGTTGACCCGGATCACCGTGCACCCGCGATCGATCGCCTCGTGTTCCGCGGCGGCAACGAGTCGAGCGCCGAGACCTTCGTGGCGATGGTCGTCGCTCACCCAGAGCCACTCGATCATGGCGTAGCCACCCCACGTGAACCCATCCAGCCCGGCGATGAGTCGTCCGTCGTCGTCACGCAGCAGGCACCCGAGTGCCCGCCCGTCGTCGAAGCCGGTCGTCGCCACGTTGAAGGCGATGACTGCGTCGCGAAGCTCCTCGACCCCAGCGGCATCGACCTCGTCCGTCATCCGAACCTCGAACACCTGCAGCACGCTACGAGGTCGACGAGATCCCGCAACTGGATGTCTGCGCGCGGCATATTGCTGCGCGCAGACATCCAGTTCCGGTGGTCAGGGGAGGGGCATCGCGTCGCCGAAGTTGATGCCCATGTCCCTGGCGGTGAGCATCGTGTCGCAGTCGACGGGGACGCACTTCTGGCGGCTGATCGCGGAGGACAGCGGCACGTAGTTCACGGTCGGTTCGTGCAGCGCGACCATCACACCGTTCTCGCCTTCGGCCAGCGCGCGCACGGCGGCGGCGCCGAAGCGCAGGCCGAGCAGGCGATCGAACGACGTCGGCGAACCGCCGCGCAGCAGGTGACCGAGCACCACGGTGCGGGCTTCCTTGCCGGTCAGTCGTTCGAGCTCGGCGGCGACCTTGGCGCCGATGCCACCGAGCCGCTCGGCCTGGCCGACCGACTTGCCGATGATGCTCACCTCACCACCGACCGGAGTGGCGCCCTCGGCGACGACGACGATCGAGAACTTGGCGCCGCGCTCCTCGCGTTGAGCGATCGTCGCAGCGACGGGCTCGAGGCGAAACGGGATCTCCGGGATCAGGATCGCGTGCGCGCCCGAAGCGGTGCCGGCGTGCAACGCGATCCAGCCGGCGTAGCGGCCCATCACCTCGACGACGATCACGCGACCGTGCGACGTGGCGGTGGAGAACAGCCGGTCGATGCACTCACCGGCGAAGCTCACTGCGGTGTCGAAGCCGAACGTCGAGGTGGTCTCTTCGAGATCGTTGTCGATCGTCTTCGGCACGCCGATCACGCGCAGGCCGGCCTCGTGCAGGTGGTTGCCGATCGTCAGCGATCCGTCGCCACCGATCGTGATCAGGGCGTCGATGCCGTTGGCGGCGAAGTGACCCAGCAGCTCCTCGGTGCGATCCTCTTCGATCCACGAACCGTCCGGCTGCTGCACCGGGAACCGCGTCGGGTTGCCCCGGTTCGTGGTGCCGATGATCGTGCCGCCCTGGTGGACGATGCCACGCACCGACTCGCGCGTCAGCTGGACCAGCCCGCCGTGCGGGTACTGGTCGGGGAACATCAGACCGTTGAAGCCGTCGCGAATCCCGACGACTTCCCATCCACGGTTGCATGCGGCCAAGGTGGCCGCACGGATCACCGCGTTCAACCCGGGCGCATCACCACCTCCGGTGGAGAGGGCGATGCGCCGGATCGACGAGCTCATCTACCGGAGGCTACGCGACGGCCGCGGCCGCCCTGGCCGGGACGTGAGCCCGGCTGACCACCGCTGCGAGCACCGGGCTGGCCGGTGCGTGCGCCACGAGGTGCGGACGGAGCCGCGCCGTTCGAACGGCCACGATCCTGGCGCGGACCGCCGGGACGCGGGCCGCGCTCCGGGCGCTCGTAGCTGGCTTCCATCGCCTCGGCACGAACCTTCTGGCGCGGTGCCGACGGACCGGTCAGCTGACCGATCATCGGGTGGCCGGGCTCGACGGACGTGATCGTCGGGTCGATCTTCGCCGAGCGCATGAGCGAGCGAACGTCGTTCTTCTGCTCCGGCGTCATCAAGGTGACGACCGTGCCGCTGGCGCCGGCGCGAGCCGTGCGGCCGGAGCGGTGCAGGTAGGCCTTGTGCTCGGCCGGCGGATCGACGTGGACGACGAGACCGATCTCGTCGACGTGGATGCCACGAGCGGCGATGTCGGTGGCGACGAGCACGAGCACCTCGCCGCTGCTGAACAGCGACAGGTTGCGCTCACGGGCGCTCTGCGACAAGTTGCCGTGCAGCTCGACGGCTGGGATGCCGCGCATGCTCAGCTGCTTGGCGACCTTCTTCGCACCGTGCTTGGTGCGGGTGAACAGCAGCGAACGTGCCTGGCCGCCGGCCAACGCCTCGATCAGCGACGGCTTGTTGGCCATCGACGTGGTGAGCACGTGGTGCACCATCGTTGCTTCCTCGGTCACCTCGGGCTCCACCGAGTGGACGATCGGGTTCTGCAGGTAGCGCTTGACGAGCACGTCGACGCCGTTGTCCAGCGTGGCCGAGAACAGCAGGCGCTGCGTGCCCGACGGGGTGCGATCGAGGATGCGCTTCACACCGGGAAGGAAGCCGAGGTCGGCCATGTGGTCGGCCTCGTCGAGGACGGTGACCTCGACGCGATCGAGCTGGCAGTGGCCCTGCTGGATGAGGTCTTCCAAGCGACCCGGGCAGGCGACGACGATGTCGACGCCGGCACGCATCGCGTTGACCTGCGGACCCTGGCCGGCGCCGCCGAACACGGTGGTGACGCGCATGTTCAGCGCGGTGGCCAACGGGCGGAACGCCGCGGCGACCTGATTGGCCAGTTCGCGAGTGGGGACGAGCACCAGTGCCCGCGGGCGCAGCGGCATGCGCTGACGCGACGAGCGGTGCAACGCCATCACGGTGGGGATCGCGAAGGCGAGCGTCTTGCCGCTGCCGGTGCGGCCACGGCCGAGCACGTCGCGCCCGGCCATCGAGTCGGGAAGCGTCGCGGTCTGGATGGCGAACGGCTCGGTCGCGCCGAGGCCGGCGAGCGCCTGGACGACGCCACGCGGCAGTTCGATGTCACCGAAGTGCTCGATGGCGCTGTCGATCGGTGCGTTGGGGGTGTCGACGAACGCCGGCGTGTTGCCGAAGCGATCCGTCTGCCCGTTCGGGCGGTGCTGCTGGTTCGGGCGGCCGCGGTGGCGCGGCGCGCGTCGTTCCGAGCGAGGGGGGTACGTCATGAGTTGTCCATTCTTCGAAAGGTGGCCGTTGTTGCAAGGCCTGCCGCTCTCGAAGGAGCGAGGGACACGGGGCGCAAAGGGTGCGCTGCACTCGACCGCGGGCCGGGGGGTGGCACGCAGGCAACAGGCTATCGCCGCCAACGGCCAGAACGGGCGTGTGGCTGTTCCCCGTTCGGGGTACGTGCCAGACATGACACGCATCTTGATCGCCGCAGACGAGTCCGATTCCTCCGTCGAAGCAGCACGCGTGGCCCATCAGCTGTTCGGTGACGGCGCCGAGTACCTCGTCATCAATGTTGCCGAACCGACGCCTGACGCGTCGATGGCCTGGGCCTACGTCTACCCGGCAACGATGCCGATGATGGCCTTCCCCCCGGCCGGAGCTGACGACCCCGCCGCGCGCCAAGCCGCTGAGGCCTCGGAGTCGGTGGCCACCGACGTGGCGACGAAGGCCAGCATCGACGGCGCCGAACCACTGACGGACACCGGCGACGCGGCGACCGCGATCCTCGACGCCGCGCACCGGCACCAGGTGGACGTCGTGGTCATCGGTTCGCACGAGCGCAGCTGGTTCTCGCGTCTCCTCGCCCCGTCGGTGTCGTCAGCGGTGCTGCGCGAGGCCGACATCCCCGTGTTGGTGGTCAAGTAACAACTCGCTGCGGTGCCGCTCGCTCACGCGCTGGGCGACTCGCTCGCGATCAACCGGCGAGCTTCCACGCGTAGTCGAGCGCGTGGCCCAACGAGTCGGTGAAGGCGATGCCCTGCCAGGCGATGTCGAACGCCGTGCCGTGATCGACCGACGTGCGGATGATCGGCAGGCCGAGCGTGACGTTGACCCCGGTGTCGAACGCGAGCAGCTTCATCGGTCCGTGTCCCTGGTCGTGGTACATGCACACGATGGCGTCGTAGCGATGGCGACGCACGGCTTGGAAGAACACGGTGTCGGCCGGATGCGGCCCGCTGACGTCCATGCTGTCGGCGGTTGCCGCGGCGATGGCCGGTGCGATGTGCTCGATGTCCTCGTTGCCGAACAGCCCGTGCTCGCCGGCGTGGGGGTTCAGCCCACACACGGCGATCCGCGGTGAGGGGAGGAAGCGAGCCAGCGTGTCGTGCGTCAGACGAACGACGTCGAGCACGCGCTCGGCGCGCACTCGTTCGATCGCCTCGCGCAGCGAGCAGTGCGTGCTGACGTGCGTCACTGCGAACTGGCTGCCGTCGTCGAGTGCTGTGGTGAGCATCATCGTCACCCGTTCGGCACCGCACAACGCGGCAACGAGCTCGGTGTGGCCGACGAACGTCGGGTCGGAGAGCTGCGTCGCCTCCTTGTTCATCGGCATGGTGACGATGCCGGCGATCTCACCGGCGAGCGCATCGTTGGTGGCGCGCACGACGTAGGCGCGAGCTGCGGCCCCACTCGCCGCGTCGAGCTCGCCGGGCCGAAGCCCGTCGGTGCCGAGTGCCCCGAGGTCGACGACCGTCAGCGCCGATGCGTCGAACGCTCCAGCACTCTCGACCGCAAGAATCGGCACGTCGATGCTCAGCAGTTCGGCGCCGCGCCGCAGGATCGCCGCGTCGCCGTAGACGACGACCGGGCGCGCGGCATCGTGGCCGAGCTCGCCCGATGCGAAGCGGCGCAACACGATCTCCGGCCCGACACCGGAGGGGTCGCCCATGGTGATGCCCATCGGTGTCGTCATGATCGACGTCCAGCGGGGCTCGGTGCCAAGGCATGGATCAAGCGGACCAGCGCTTCGTCGTCGCCGAACCCGCCGGCTCGCGTCACGTGCAGCGCAGCATCGCCAGCACGCCGCGACCAGGGAGTTCCAGGTGCAACGGTGCCGCCGACGAGCCAGGTGGTCTCGCCCATCAGTGCCGCAGCGGTGTCGCCGCCGAGGACGATCACCGCGGCGACGCCCTCGCCAGCGATCAGTCCGCCCGCTCGTGCTGCGAGGTCGGCCGCCGTGGCCTCCGCGTCGCGAGGATCAACGGGCACGCGAGCAGGCACCGCGCTCGTCACGATGTCGATCATCGATCCGTCCACGCTGTGGTCGGCCACCGCCGCTTCGAGTGCGGCGATCTGACGGCGAGCCGCCGGATGCAGCGATCCGCAGACGACGACGATTCGCCCGGCGCCGATGTGCGGCGACCGTGGAACGGACCGCTCCGGTGCCAGCGCTGCGATGCTGGCGGCGATGCTGGCCGACGTGCCGGCGAGCAGCGTGGTCGCGCCGGCGGCTGCCCAGGCGGACCCGATCGCCGCGAGGTCGGCTTCGGTGGCGGCGTCGGCAACGGCGATGCCGTCCGCCGCCAGGAACCAACGCCGGACGGCGTCGGCGTCGGCGAGCTCGATGACCGCCGGTGCGCCGGCCGCGAGGAGGAGTGCCGCGGGCCGGCTGTCGGCGGCAGTGCGTCGGGCATCGTCACCGTGCGCAACGGGTCGCCCGTGCTCGAGCACCGTGCCATCGCGACAGATCCGCCCGAGCGCCGGCAACGCCGGGACGACGAGCACCGGCCGTCCGCTCGTACCGTGACGTGCCGCGATCTCCGCGGCCCAGTTGCCGCGCAGCGTCGAGTCGATCTTGTGCGCGTGAACCGAAGCAACGCCCACGCGATCGACCGTCCGTGCGCGTTCAGCGGCCGTCGATGCGCTGAGGTGGCGCGTGGCGAGGTCGACGACCCCTGGCACGCGTACGTGACTGCTGATGCCGGCAACGACGGCAACGGGTGCCCCGTCGCGAGCGCACGCGCCGGCCACCTCGAGGGCGCCGGTGCGGTCATCCGCGGCGATCAACCACGATGCGGTCTGCGTCACGGCAGGAAGGCTAGGTGCTCACCGAGCCGCGCGGCCCGGTCAGCCGAGCCGCTCGTCGAGGTGGCTGCGGTGCTGCAACTTCACCTCGTACATGGCTTCGTCGGCGCGACTGAGCACAGCGCTCGCGGTGTCGCCCGCCTGCCCGCGAACCAACCCGCAACTGGCTCGTGCGTCGAACGTCTCGGCCCGGCCGTCCACGTAGGGACGGAGGTCGAGGGTGAAGGTGGATGCAACGCGGAGGCGCTCGAGCCAGTCCTGGTCGGCAGCGACCGACGGTTCGCTCGCAGCGACGCGCACCAAGGCGAACTCGTCGCCGCCGATGCGGGCGACCATGTCGTCGTCGCGGCAGCTCGCTGCCAACCGCTGTGCCATCTGCGTGAGCAGCGCGTCGCCGGCGGGGTGGCCGTACGTGTCGTTGATCAGCTTGAGGCGATCGAGGTCGACGAACGCCACCGACACCCGAGCCGGGTCGGTGCGCAGCGCCTGATCGAGGAACGGCACCAACTGGTGACGGTTGGCCAGGCCGGTGAGCTGATCGTGCAGCGCCTGGTGACGGAGCAACGATTCGACCTCGCGCTGACTGGTGACGTCCTGCATGGCCACGACCGCGCCGATGATCTTGCCCGACGGATCACGCAGCTGCTGCCCGTTGCAGCGCACGATCCGTGGCGGCCGACGCGGCGGCGCGATGAGGATCTCGACGTCCTCCACGCGCTCGCCCTGCAACGCGCGGTACAGCGGCAGCTCGTCCATCGTCAGGCGGCGCCGACCGTCGATGGTGAGCAGGTCGTAGATCTCCGCCCACGTGCTGGCATGCACCGGCCGACCGGGCAGGTCGTGCAAACGGCGGGCGCCGAGGTTGAAGACGGTCATCACACCGAACTCGTCGCAGGCGACGACGCCGTCGGACAGGTTGTCGAGCGTGCTCTCGATGAACTCGCGCTGGCGCGCCACCTGCTCGAGCGCAGCGTGCCGGTCGCTGACGTCGCGGACGGTGACGAGGATCGCGTCGATGCCGGGCACACCGAGCAACGAGTTGGCAACGAGCTCGACGTTCAGCCACGAGCCGTCGGCATGTGCAGCGCGCAGCTGGTGGGGGATGTGCGCACCCGGCGTCGTGGCCGTCTCCTCGAGGGCTCGGATCGCGTCCGCAAGATCGTCGGGGTGCACGAGGTCGAGACCGCTGCGCCCGAGCCACTCCGACGGCTCGTGGCCGAGCATCGAGCGAGCAGCCGGGTTGGCGTAGCGGATCGTCGCGTCCGCGCCGAGCACCAGCACGACGTCGGAGGTCCATTCCACCAACGTTCCCCAGGGCGTCGGCTGATCACCGGGCAGGCCACCCGGAACGTCGATCGGTTGGTGCGCGTGGAGCAGTTCGGTGAGCTCGAGGCTTCGTCGACGACTGTCGAGCAGCGCCGCCGCCTGCTCGGCGAGCATCGTGAGCAATTCGGCCTGATCATCGGTCAGCTGGCGCGGCACGTCGTCGAGCACGCACAGCGTTCCGAGCGGTAGGTGCTCGCGGCTGTAGATCGCAGCGCCGGCGTAGAAGCGGATGTGCGGTTCGCCGACCACCAGCGGGTTCGCCGAGAAGCGTGCGTCGAGTCGCGCGTCGGGCACCACGAACGGCTTCTCCGGATGCACGATGGCGTGCGCGCAGAAGGCGATGTCGCGCTCTGTCTCCTGGAGCTCGACTCCGACACGGGCCTTGAACCACTGGCGGTCGGAGTCGACCAGCGAGACCAACGCCATCGGCGAGTCGAGCAGCTTGGCCGCCAGTTCGACGAGGCGATCGAACGCGACCTCCGCCGCTGAGTCGAGCACGCGGCACGCCTCGAGTGCGGCGATGCGCGACGACTCGTTGGCCGGCATGGGCGCGGGACGGGCGATCTGGACCGAGTCCAGGTTGCGATGCAGCGCGGCCAGTTCCCGGATCGGCACGGCGTGTCCGAACAACCAACCCTGGGCCAGCCGACAGCTGAGCGCGATGAGCTGTGCGCGCTGTGACTCGGTTTCCACGCCCTCGGCGATCACCTGCAGCCCGAGCTCGCGGCCGAGGTTGACCACCGATCGGACGATCGCCGTGTCGCTGCCGTCGACGCCGAGCCCGCTGATGAAGCTGCGATCGATCTTGACCGCGTCGATCGGCAGGCGGGTGAGGTACTGCAGGGTCGCGTAGCCGGTGCCGAAGTCGTCGATCACGAGGTGCACACCGAGCTGGTGCAGCGCTCGCAGCGGCGGCAGCGCGTCGTCGTCGACGAGCGTGCCCTCGGTGACCTCGAGCCACAGCCGCTCGGGCGGCATGCCGGTGTCCGCGAGCACGGCCGCCACCCGACGCGGCAGCAGCGGGTCGCGCAGTTGGGCGGCCGAGAGGTTCACCGTGAGCCCGATGTCGTCGGCACTTCGAGCGATGCTCATCACCTCGGTGCACGCCGTTCTCAGCACCCACTCGCCGAGCTCGTGGATCGCCCCGGATCGCTCGGCGAGCGGGATGAACTGCACGGGTGGCACGACGCCGCGTTCGGGGTGCGTCCAGCGTGACAGTGCTTCGATCTTGCGCAGTCGGCCGGAGCTCAGCTCGACGATCGGCTGGTAGGCGACGGTGAGGTCGCCGTCCTGGATCGCGCGATGAACGTCGGCGCTGAACGAGGCGTCGTCGTGCCAACCGCCCGCTTCGGTCGTCGGGTCGTAGAAGCACAGACGCCGCCCGCCCTTGCTCTCCGCCTCGCGCAGCGCCCGTTCGGCCTGTTCGTACAGGCGGTCGGCGCCGTCGCGTGCCGGGCCCCACGCCGCGCCGAGGCTCGCAGACACTGCGACCAGCGTGCCGTCGAGGTCCATCGGCTCGTTGACCAGCCGCTCGAGTCGCCCGGCGAGCGCCTTGGCCTCTGCGCCATCGCTCACCCTGCCGAGCAGCGCGAACCGGTCGGCCCCGACGCGGGCGAGCACATCGTCAGCACGCACGGCTTCGCTGAACCGCGTCGCCAGTTCGATCAGCACGGCGTCGCCGGCGTCGTGGCCGAGGCGGGCGTTGATCTCGCTGAAGTGGTCGAGGTCGAGCAGCACGACCACACTCGTGTCCGTGCGCGGGGTGTGCGCCAGCGCGGCCATCATCGCCGGCCGCGACGCCAATCCGGTCAGCTCGTCGCGCGTCATCGGCCCGGTTGCGTCGGCGGCCAACCGGTTGACGAGCACGATGCCGGCGACCTCGCCCTGCTGATCGCGCAGCACCGAGGTGACCACCTCGATCGGGAGCGTGTGACCATCGCGGTGACGGTGGAGCACGGAACCCTGCCAGTGGCCGGTGGCGAACAGCGCGTCGATGGCGGCGGGTCGGTCGTGGCCGGGCTGCGCGTCGCCGACGACGTCCTCGATCCGCCGCCCGATCGCCTGCTCGGCGGTCCAGCCGTACAGCTCCGTCGCTCCCTGGTTCCACGACTCGACCCGGAAGCGTCCGTCGGTGCAGATGATCGCATCGCGTACGGCTCGCTCGAGCTCGTGGCGTACGGCCTCGTGCGGTGTCGTCGGCGCGCCCGCCCGTTCGTCGCGCAGGATGACTTGCACCGCGGCGATGCCCGACCAGTCGACCAGCCCGATGGTCGCGTGCACCGGGACGATGTCGCCCTGCAGCCGACGCAGCCGCAGCGGCAGCTCCCCGTTGGCGTCGCGGTCGCGGCTCAAGCGGCGGCGCAGGTCGTCCAACGCCGGGCGATCATCGGGCCGGATGAACGTGGAGATGGCGACGCCGATGATGTCGGCCGTGTGACTGGCACCGACGATCTCGCACGCACGCCGATTCGCGTAGAGCACCCGCTGCCCGTCGTGCAGCAGCACGCCGTCGCCGGCGTTCTCGGCGAGCATCGTGAAGCGGCGCTCCGCCTCGGCCAGGCGTCGGTCGCGCGCCGCCTCGCCGGTCTGCGGGATCAGCACCAGCAGCCAGCGTTGGTGGCCGGCGGTGCTGACCGACCGGCGGCGCAACACGTGCATCTGGTGCGTCGTCGCATCGAACCCGCGCAGCACGACGGTCGCCGGTCCGGCCGGGCCGGTGAGCTCCCACTCGGCGAGCAGCGCCTCGAGGTCGTCGATGACGGCGATCGTCGGGGGCGAGTCGGCGAGCATGCGATGCGTTCGGTCTCCGAGCAGGATCGACAGCGACGGGCTCATCCACGCCACCCGTCGGCGGTCGACGTCGATGAGCAACGAGTAGATCTCGTCGTCTGCCGATCCGAGCGCGGACGCGCCGGTGGAACCACCTGTCACCTTGGGGGTATCGGCACAGGAGCCCCGGACCCTGAGCGTTTCAACTCGGCCGGACGAGCGTCACACCGGTACCGTGACCAGCAGCCGAACGCACTGGGGGTGCCGTCATGGACTGCAAGCCGACCTACTTGGGCCTGTTGAACGCGATCGCGGTGGGCGAAGCCGGAGGCGAGGCGCTGTTCTCCGCCTGGTGCGGCGCGACCACGAACGACGACGTGCGTGGCGTGCTGAGGACCGTCGCCCACCGCGAGGCCGAGCACGCGCGCAGCTTCGCCAAACGGATCGACGAGCTCGGCTTCACCGTTCGACCGCGCGAGGAGCAGGGTCTCGCAGACCGCATGGCGATCGCCGCGTCGACGATGCTCACCGATCGTCAGAAGTTCGAACGCTTGGGCTTCTCCAAGGAGCCCAAGCCGGGCCCGGACTTCTTCACCCGCTTCTTCGAGGACACCAGCATGGACATCGAGACGGGCACGCTCATGGGCCGCTACATCTCCGAGGAGCGCGACACCGGCCGCCGGCTTCGCGCGTGCTACGCCGCCCTGTGCGAAGCCGATGCGCCCGCGCCGAAGGCGAGCGCGAAGAAGCCGAAGAAGGCGAAAGCGGCGTAGCGGTCAGCGCGCCGGATCGAAGAACTGGCGGATCAACGGCTCGTAGTGACCCAACGGGTTGCTGGTGTACGTGGCGTCGAACGCGGTCTGGTCGTAGAGCGCGCAGAACTCCTCGGTGTGGCCGTAGTGCGGCGAGTCGGCGTACTGGTCGCGCGTGTTGCGATCCATGCCGAGGTGGTGCCAGAAGTAGTAGCCCTGGAAGATGCCGTGGTGGGCGACCATCCACCAGTTGGCCTCGGAGACGACGGGCTTGACGATGATCGCACCGATGTCCGGGTGGTGCATCCCGGGAGCCAGCGTGTCGCCGATGTCGTGCAGCAGCGCGCACAGCACGTACTGGTCGTCGCGACCAGCGCGCTCCGCTCGGGTGGCGGTCTGCAGGCTGTGCTCCAGACGGGTGACGGGGAACCCGCCGTGATCGCGGCCGAGGAGGCGCAACTGCTCGATGATGTTGGCGGCGGCGAGTGACTGGGTCTCCGCCGACTGCTCGGCGATCACCATCCAGTCCTCCTTCGTCGACTCCTCGAAGCTGGTGAACGAAGTGGAGCGGTGCTCGATGATGCTCACGGTGGTCCCTTCCCGTCGCGCTGCCACTGATCGACGTCGACGCTGGTGCGATCGTACCGAATGCTGAACCTCGTATCAGGCTCGAACGTTCGCGCTCTGTGTGGCTGTGATGGATGAGCAGCGACGGTCGAGCAACCCGTCGTGACGAGGCAGCCACCTAGAGTCGGCGTCGTGAACGACGAGCAACCTGCAGCGACGTGGTCGCTGACCGAGCTCGTCGCCGCGGCCCTCGCTGGTGACGCCACGGCATGGCAGCTGCTCGTCCGTCGCCTGGAACGAGTGGTCTGGAAGGCCGTGAACATGATGACAACCGACAACGAAGTGCGCGACGACGCCTTCGCAGCAACGTGGCTGCGCCTCACCGAACGCCTGGGCAGCGTTCGAGAGCCGGAGAAGTTGCCCGGTTGGTTGGCCACCACGGCCACCAACGAGGTGCGCACGATCGTGCGCCATCGCAGTCGCCAGCACGTCTCGATCGACGCCGCAGCGCCTGCCGATCTGTTCCGCGACCTCCTCGGCGATGGCGACCACGATCGCGATCTCGTGCGGTCGGAAGCCAGCATCGCCGTGCGTCAGGCGTTCCTGCAGCTCGACGAGGACTGTCGTCAGATCCTCACCGTGCTCGTCCTCACCGACCCGGCGCCGTCGTACCGCGAGGCCAGCGAGATGCTCGATCGACCGATCGGCGCGCTCGGGCCGTCGCGGGGTCGGTGCCTGGAGAAGCTGCGGGCCCTGCCCGCGGTGCAGCAGTTGGTGAACGACCGTGACTGACGCTCGCACTCCCGCTCCCGGCGGCCCGTCGGACAACCAGGTGCTCGCCGCCATCGCCGATGCCTTCGACGTCGATCTGGCGCCCTTGCCCGCGCACCTGCAGCGCTTCGCCACGGAGGCGTTCCAGTGGCGTTCGATCGACGACGAGCTGGCGCTCGTCACCTTCGACGGCGCCGTCGACGAGCTCGTCGGCGCCCGTGGCTCGGGCACCGCCCTCGCCGTTCGCTTCGAGGCCCGCGGCATCGCCGTCGAGGTTGCTCGCACCGGCTCGTCGATGGTCATCGCCATCGAGCCCGACGGCGTCTACCGCTGCACGGTCGACGGCCCGGACGTCGCCATCGAAGCCGAGACCGACACCGACGGCGCGCTCGTCACCGGCCCCGTCCCCCTGCCCCTTCGAGTCACGATCCACACCGACCACGGCCGCGTCGTCGGGCCCTGGATCACCGGATGAGGAGCGAGCGCAGCGAGCCCGAGAGACGAACGCCTCTCACATCACGTTGACGACGGTGCCGAGCCAGGGGTAGCGGTAGAGCTCGGGACGCTCGAGCAGCCATCGGGCGCTGGCGCCGATGCGTGGTGTTCCGGCGCTGGTCATCCACTCCCAGGCGATCTGGGCGGCGACGGCCGGAGCGGCGAACGAGGTGCCGCTCCAGCGAGCCCAACCGTGGAAGTCGTCGTCCTCGTCGGACGCACCGGTCTGCGAGGTGAGGTCGAAGAACGTGCTGGCGACATCGACGCCCGGTGCACATGCGTCCACCCAGGGGCCGTAGTTGGTGAACGACGCCGGGCCGTCGGGACCGAGGGCCCCGACGGACACGACCGACTCGAACGTCGCCGGCCACGTCGGGCGGCAGGACGCGTCGTTGCCGGCCGCGGCGACGAAGATCACTCGCTCGTCGATCAGCGACGACGCACCCAGGTCGTCGGGCTCGCGGTAGGCCATCTGGATGCGCGAGATCGCCTGTGACAGGGCGATGGGCGGGTCGTCGTCCTCGCAGTAGCCGCTGAACGACATCGAGACGACATCGAACGGCGGGTCTGCACCCGGCGAGGCGTCGAGGCCGAAGCGCGTGGACAACGCCTGGGCGACGCGTACGTCGTCGGTGTCGCCGTGCGAGGTGAGCGTGCGATCGACGGTGATCGCCGCACCTGGCGCGAGCCGGGCGATGATCCCGGCGATGAACGTGCCGTGGCCGGCGAAGGGGTCGAGCGACAAGTTGTGGTCGTCGTCCCACGGCTCGGCGTCGCTGCTGGCTGTGACCGCGACGAGCCGCTGGATGGCCATCGTCGCGTCGTTGCTCGTGGGCGGGTTCCCGCCGCCGGCATCGGCGGGACGGAGGTCCTTGGAGCAGCCGGTGTCCAACACGAGCACCTTGCACGAGGTGCCGGTGGCGACTCGGGTGCTCAGCTCGTCGGTCGGGCAGCTGATCGGCTTGGCCGTGTTCACCTGCGGTGCCCGCAGCTGGGTGTGCCACGGTCCACACGCCGGCTCGCACCCGCACTGACAGCCACCGGGGTTGGGGAACGCGCCGGGGTTGGGGAACGCGCCGGGGTTGGGGAACGCGCCGGGGTTCGGGAACGCGCCCGGGTTGGGGAACGCGCCCGGGTTGGGGAACGCGCCCGGGTTGGGGAACGCGCCCGGGTTGGGGAACGCGCCGGGGTTCGGGAACGCGCCCGGGTTGGGGAACACGTGCGGGTGCGTGGCAGCGAAGAAGACGTGGTTCGGGCGAGCTGGGAAGCCGTGGCCGCGCAAGCGCTTGGCCAGCTCGAGCGGGTTCGGGACACCGCGCACGAGGATCAGATCGAACTCGCGGAGCTCGCCGGGGAACACCGGCGTCACTGCATCGTCGAGCGAGCCCGCGCCGAGCTCGCCGGCCAGGAACGGCAGTGCGCCACGGGTGGTGATCAGCTGGTTCGGGCGATACGCAAACGCGCGTCCGCCGGCGTCGGTGCGAAACTGCACACGTGCATCCCACGGTCCGCTGTCGCGACGCTCGGCGTACCGGTCCGGCTCACGGTTCTTGCCCACCACCATGGATCGACCCTCCTGCATGCGACTGAATCGCAGCCCAGAGCTTGCCACAGCGGCACCGCGATGATCGACCCACCGTCACCTGCCCGCCGCGCTGGGCGTCGCGCTGCACCCGCCGAGCGCTGGGTCGAGGTCCGCCGTCGATTCGACGAGCAGGTGCACTCGGACCCGGCGCGGGTCGTCGAGGACGGTCGCACCCGCTTGGGTGACCCCGCGCTGGATGCTGCGTCGCAGAGCGAGGTGTGGTCCGCGATCGGTCGGGCCCTGTACGAGTTGGGCGACATGCGACGGGCGCCCACCGCGATGCGTCGCGCCCTCGACGTCGACGCTGACGGCGATCCGGCTCGGCTGGCAACCGTGCGGATGAGCGCTGCGGTCGTGCTGGCCGAGGACGGCGACGTGCCCACGGCGCTGGCGCAGCTCGATCTGGCCGGCGCGGCGTTGCCCAACGGCGGAGGAGGCCGGGTGCGTTCGCAGCGCGCCTACATCCTCCATCACGTCGGCCGGCTCGAGGAGGCGCTGTCCGCGGCGAACGACGCGGCTCAGTGGCTGCGGCGAGAACGCGATCAGCTGGGACTGCTGCGGCTGTCGGTGATCCGCGCGTTGGTCAACCTGCAGCGGGCGCAGCTGCCGGCCGCCGAGCGTGAGCTGATCCGCGCCGGCCGGGCGGCCGACCGTCTCGGCCAGCGGATCATCGCCGCCGGCGTGCGGGCCAACCTCGGCGTCGTCCGCGCTCGACGCGGTGCCATCGCCGAGGCACTGGAGCTGTTCGCCGAAGCCGAAGTCGGCTACGAGGCGGCCGGGCGTCCGCGACGGATGATGGCGATCCTGGAGATGGACCGGGCCGAGGCGCTGTTGCGTGCCGGATCGTTCCGGCCGGCCGTCGCCGCTGCCGAGGTCGCGCTGGCCCACGCATCGAGCAGTGCCAACGCGGTGTGCGTCGGCGACGCGCAACTGCTGCTGGCCCGCGTGCACCTGGCCGCCGGCGACGAGCGCGGTGCGCGCCGGGCGGCGACGGAGGCGGCGCGCACGTTCACCACGACCGGCCGCAGCGCGATGGCGGTGCAGGCTCGCACCGTGTCGCTCCACGCCTCGCTGCGATCGGTCGACGGTCGCGCTGAGGCGCGCCGGCTGCTGGAGCGGTCGCGCCGGTTGGTCGTGCGCGTCGAGCGACACGGCTGGTACGACATCGGCGACGAGATGCGGGCGGCGCGTCTGCGTGCCGCGCTGCGCGTCGGCCAGCTCGAGGACATCGATGACGACGTTGCCGCGCTCACTGCTCGCGCCGTGCGGGGTTCCGCCGTCAGCGTGGCGAGAGGACGGTACGCGGCTGCGGTGCGCGCTGCACGCGATGGCGACCGCGTCACTGCCGTGCGTGCCGCGATCCAGGGGTTGAGGGTGGTGGATGCGCGACGGGCCGACGACGCTGACGTGCTCGTCCGAACCGGGTTGTCGGACGTCGGTGACGACCTGGCGTCGCTCGGGCTCCGGCTGGCGGTGGAAGGTCGTCGTCCCGGTGATGTGCTCATGTGGGGCGAGCGCACGCGGGTGCGCCGCGCCGGCGGACCGACGCCGCCGCTGGCCGCTGTCCGTGCCGCGCTCGGGGCGCAGTCGTTCGCGTCGTTCGTGATCGACGACGACCGTGTGTGGGCAGCGGTGTTCACCGGGCGGCGATCGGCGCTGATCGACGTTGCTGCCGTGGCCGAGGTGGACCATGCGCTGCAGCAGCTGCGGTCGTGGCAGCTCCGTTGCGTGCAGGGGACACCGCCGTCGGACAGCAGCGGCGGTCGCCGCTTGATCGACCGCCTCGATGCGATGCTGATCGCCCCGCTGCGGGCATCGCTCGGCGCAACAGGACCGGTGGTCGTGATCCCGTCCGGCTCGTTGGTCGCCGTGCCATGGGGAGCGCTGCCCTCGCTGGCGCCGCGCACGGTGTCGGTGGCCACCAGCTCGGTCCAGTGGTTGGCCGCCGAGGCAGCGCGTCAACCGGCCGGCGAGGGGATCGAGCTGATCATCGGGCCCGACCTCACCGGCACCGGGCCGGAGCGCACGGCGGTGCGTCGACTCGATTCGCGAGCGCGCATCAGCTCGGGGAGGCGAGCCACCGCTGCTGCCGTGGCGCGGGCGCTGCGACAGCGGGACGTCGTGCACGTGGCCGCGCACGGTCGGTTCCGTGCCGATCAACCGTTGTTGTCCACGCTGCGGCTGCGCGATGGCGATGACGTCGTCGAGCACCCGATGCAGACGGTGATCGGACCGGCGACCGCAGCGCGCCTCGTCGTTCTGTCCAGTTGCGAGGCGGGGGCGCACGCCGATGAGCCGGGTTCCGGCGGCGTCGGTCTGGCCGCATTGCTGTTGGACAGCGGGGCGCGTTCCGTGTTGGCCCCGCTGGTTCCGGTGCCCGACGTGTGGTGCGGTCGGTTCGTGGCCGAGGTGCACGGCGTGCTGGCCCATGGAGCGGACGTCGGCACCGCAGTGGCCGAAGTCCGCCAGCGATGGCTCGCCGACGACGCCGCTCTGCCGTGGACCACCTCATGCGCCTTCACCGTCTTCGGCAGCGCCGCCACCACCCTGACCCGCATCGGTTGATCGCTGCCCCACCCTGGCCGTGGATCAGCGTCAAACGCAGGGGCACGGAAGGCCGCAATCCCTAGGACGCGGTCGACACGTCAGCCGGGGCGAGCGCCGAAGCTTGCGGAGGCAGCGAGCACGGAAGGCCGAAGGCCCCAGCATCAACAGCCCAGCAGCCGCGGGTGACGCCGTTGTCACCCGCGGCCGGGGACTGTTCCCGCGCAACCGCTCACGCCTGTGCTCGAACCAGCGGTGCCCGCCCGAGCATCCAGACCCTCCGGGCCGGGGGGAGACCGTTCCGGTCTGGATGCTCGGCGTTCCCGCCAGTTGTTCGTTGCACCGACGTACGAGCACACAGAGCGGTTCGGTTCGCGACAGATACGCGAATCGCCGAGTTTCTTCAGCTGGTGAGCACCTCGACCAACCCGTCGAGGTCGGTGAGATCGGCCACCGCCACATCGGGCTCCAGCGCGGCGAGACCGGCCAGCTCGTGCGTGCCGGTGGCCACAAGGAGGCAGCGGACCCCGTTGTCGCGGGCGCAGCGCAAGTCGCGAGGCGTGTCGCCGATCACCCACGTGCGTTCGGCGGGCACGTCGTGGCCGGCCGCGGCGAGGCGGGCGCGCGAGATGCGAACGAGCTCGGCGCGCAATCGGTGGTCGCTGCCGTAGCCGCCGAGCTCGAGCTGCAGGTGTGCGTCGACCGACGCCCCGCGGACCTTCCGGCGAGCGACGCCTTCGATGTTGCCGGTGACCACGGTCTGCACGGTGCCGCGCTCCTGCAGGGCATCGAGCAGCGCGTGCACACCAGGGCGGGCCTCGGTGAGCGTGGCGAACTCGGCCTCGTTGGCGGCGTACAGCGCGTCGACGCGATCGAGCAGCTGTTGCACGAGTGACGGTTCGCCGTCGGTCGGGCGCTCGTACCCGGCGGCGGTCAGCACCATCTCGGCGATCGTCGGATCTGTCTGCCCGCTCATGTCGAACGGTCCTCGTGGGAACGGATGTCCGGTGATCTCCAGCAACGCATCACGGAAGCAGCGGACGCCGGTTCCGGCGGCCCGCAACAACGTGCCGTCGATGTCCCAGAGGATGGCTGCGGCAGGCATGGGGCGAGATGCTTGCACGTCGTCGAGCCGGCACGCGCGTATCAGCGGCGCGAACCATTGCTCTGTGGCGCTGTGGAGCAACGTTCCCGACGGCTCCCCGGACGAAGGATGTGCTCGTGATGAAACGGATCATCGACTTCTCGGCTTTCGAACACCTGCTGCCGGCATCGAGCGGCGAGTACGCCGTCTTCCAGCCGCTCAGCGGATGGCGCTCGCAGCGCATGGCGGGGCCGCTGGCCGCCGGGTTCCACGACGATCTGATGGCGGTGTCCGGGGCCCTCGATCTCGACACCCCGCGTGATCGGTGGGAGGTTGCTCGCCTGGAGGCGGTGCGCTCGTTCCGTGACCCGCTCGACTACGTCGATCCGTTCGGCGACATCGATCGCGGCAGCTTGTCGCCGATCGGCATCGTGCACCTCTTCCGCCGAGACGAGTACGAGCTGGACCGCGTGCTCGGCACGTCCATCGGTCAGGTCTCGGTGGCACCGTCGTCGTCGCTCGATCTCATCGACGACGATGGCGACGACGAGACGTTCGACGACGTCGACGAGCTCGCCGACGCTCCGGCTCGGATGCGTCGTCAGTGGGTGGTGCCCCGCTCGGGCGCGGCCCCCAGCCTCGATCTGGTCGCGCTGCGAGTAGCGGCACGCGCTCACATCCATCGCTGGACGCGTCGTCACGTCGCGTCGACATCCGCCCTCGGTGTCGGCGCCCGGCGGCCTCGTCTGCGTCCAGCGGTGGAAGGCGTCAACGCGACCACCCGCCTCCTGCTGCGCAACCCCGGTCGGCGGATGACGACCTACGACCTGCGCCAGGTGATGCGCCGGGTCGGCGTGCAGCTGCAGGACGTCGGCGCGGCCCTGTGCTGGCAGGTCGTCGTCGTCAGCGACGGCGTCGCCCCGTTCCGCGACATCGTCGACGATCTGCTGCGTACGGGCATCCCGAACCCGAGCGAGACGAGCGCCGACGCGGTGGCGACGCTGCTGCATTCGCTGTTCGACATCGAGCGCCTGCACAGCCAACTCGAGACCCGCGCCGGCGATCCCGACGACGCTCCCCTTCGTCAGCGGGTGCTGTTGCCGATCCGTCACGGGCAGGAGCACAACGCGTTGGCGTGGTTGCAGCGGCTGCACATCGAGGGCGGCGACGGACTCGACGAGACCTATGAGGCAACCGCATACGAACGTGCGCTGCTCGGCCGGCCACACGCGCCGATGACCGTTCGCGACGCGCTGTCGCGCTTCGCCGACCTGGTTCAGTCGTGGAACGGCGAGTTGATGGTCGACGGCGAGGTCAGCGGCGCTCCCGGCTCGCGGGGCTTCCGACATCTCGCCGACGGCTTTCGTCCGCAACCGTCGGGTTCGCCGACGGAGGTCTTCGACCAGTGGGTCGACGTTCGTCCGACGCCCTCGGTCGTACCCGTCGAGGTGCTGTTCTCGCTGTCGGACCTGGACGACCTCGACGAGGACTCACCGGTGCGTTCGCTGAACCTTGCATCTGGCGCCTGACGGACGACCCGTTCGATCTGCCGATGAGGCCGATCGTGGCAGGATCGAGCCGTGCTCGAGCTGCCGTCGCCGTCACTGATCGTGCTCGTCGGTCCGCCCGGGTCAGGCAAGAGCACGTGGGCGACGCAGTTCGCAGGCTCGGTGGTGTCCAGCGATGCCTTGCGAGCGCTCACCGGCGAGGGCGAGCACGACTTGCGCGCGTCGGTGGATGCATTCGCCGTGCTCGATGATGTCGTCGAGCGCCGGATGAAGCGCCGGCTGACGACGGTGATCGATTCGCTCGGCACGGATGCGCAACGCCGAGCGACATGGCGTGGGATCGCTGAGCGGCATGGTGTGCCGTGCGTCGCCGTGGTCTTCGACGTCGCGGCAGCGCAGGTGCGCAAGCAGAACCGATCACGACCGGCGCGAGTGCCCGACGACGTGCTGCGCAAGCAGCTCCGGGAGTGGCCGAGCGTGGTCGAGGCGGTGCGGGCGGAGCCGTTCCACGCCTTCCACGTCGCCGTGGCGACGACGCCTGCTGCCGTGGTCCCGCCGTCGATGAACCGCATCGTCGACGCCAGCGCACCGATCCAGCCCGTGCACGGTCGCTTGCAATTCGGGCTGCAGCTGCCGCGCTTCGTGCTGCCCGGTGGGCCACCGGCGATGGGGGCCGGGCTCCGGGCGATCGCCGCTGCCGCGGATGGGGCGGGGCTGGACAGCCTGTGGGTGATGGACCACTTCCGCCAGATCCCGATGATGGGGCCGGCGTGGGAGGACATGTTGGAGAGCTGGACGGTGCTCGCTCACCTCGCAGCGTGCACGTCGACGATCCGCCTCGGCACGATGGTCACCGGGATCACGTACCGGAACGTCGCCCACCTGGGCAAGATCGTTGCCACCCTCGACGTGCTGTCCGGGGGTCGAGCGATGTGCGGCGTCGGGCTCGGCTGGTTCGCCGAGGAGCACCGCGCCTATGGCTGGTCGTTCCCGTCCGTCGATGATCGCTACGCGCTGCTGGAAGACGCGTTGCAACTGCTGCCGCAGATGTGGGGCAAGGGTGCCAAGCCGTTCCACGGGCGCGTCCTCGACGTCCCCGACACCGCGTGCTATCCGCGGCCGTTGCAGACGCATGTGCCGATCGTCGTCGGTGGCTCGGGCGAGCGCCGCACCCTGCGCCTGGTCGCCGCACACGCTGACGCGTGCAACCTGTTCGGCGAGCCCGACGTCGTCGCCCGCAAGGTCGCGGTGCTGCACTCCCACTGCGCGGACCTCGGTCGCGATCCGGCGGAGATCTCGGTCACCCATCTGTCCACCGCGCTCGTCGCCGACGATGCCACCTCCTTGCGCGATGCGATTCGTCGTACCTGCCCGCCGCGTCGCTCGCCAGAGCAACACGCGGCGGCGGTTCACGCCGGCACGGTCGAGCAACACGTCGACCGCGTCGCCCGGCTGGTGGCGGCTGGCGTCGATCACGTCATCGTCAGCCTTCCGGACATCGACGACACCGACGCCGTCGGTCGGTGGGCGGCGGTGGCGTCGGCTACTCGGCTGCGCTGAGCGCGGCCAGCGCCATCGAGCGAAGCAGGGCGGCGAGCGAGCTGCGGTCGCTGCGCGGCAGGTAGGGGGTCGAGTTGACCAGCCCGATCGCCGCTTGCACGGCCATGGCGTGACGCGCCGGCGCAACAGCGGGCGCGAGCTGTTGCAGCACCGACACCCACACGTCGATGTAGCGCCGCTGCAGCAGGCGGACGGTGTGCGCCTGCTCGGTGTCGAGGTGGTGCAGCTCGCGAGCGTGCACGACGATCAGGTCCGGTTCATCGAGAGCGAACGTCACCTGCGCGTCGACGAGGCGGTCCAGCGCGTCCTCGGGCGACGTCGACTCGTCGATGCATCGCTGCCCGCCGGCGAGCAGCCGTTCGCTGATGTCGGTGAGCATCCCTGCGAGCAGCGATTGCTTACCGGGGTAGTGCCAGTAGATGGCGGGGCCCGACACTCCAGCCGCTTCGCCGATGTCGTCGATGCTGGTCGCGCCGAAGCCGCGCTGGGCGAAGAGCTTGGCTGCTTGCTCGGCGATCATCTGGGCTCGGTCTGCCACGGATGGGAACCGTAACGGCAGTGGTGCGTACGCTCGCAGCCCATGCGCGTCAACGTCGTTCGCCGAGGGGCGGGTGCACCCATCGTGTTCCTCCACGGCATGGGTTCTCTTGCCAGTACGTGGTCGGCGGTGATGGACCTCCTCGCCGATCGGTACGAGGTGGTCGCCTTCGATCTGATCGGTCACGGTGCCTCGCCGGTGCCCGACGACCCGGCCGAGTTCACCCGTGATCGCGCCCTCGAGGACCTCGACGAGGTGCTCGCGTCGCTTGCTTCGCCGGCGGTGCTGGTGGGGCACTCGCTCGGGGGGTACCTCGCGCTCGCCCACGCAGCGACGCGCCCGGGTGTGGCACGTGGTCTCGTCGTGCTCAACACCGGGCCCGGGTATCGCGATGCGGAGAAGCGCGAGCAGTGGAACGAGCGGTCGCGGCGCAACGCCCATCGCTTCGGCGTGCCCGAACGGGTGGCCACGCTGAACCTGCAGGAGGACTCGGTGGTGATGGACCGGCTCGCCGAGATGCCCGTGCCCACGCTGGCGCTGGCCGGCGACGCCGATCGACCCGAGTACACCGGCTCGGGTCAGTACCTCGAGCGCAAGATGCCGAACGCCCGGTTCGTCGCGGTCGCCGGTGGTGAGCACTCGATGCACGAGGCCAGCCACGCGCGGGAGGTCGCCGATCTCATCGACGAGTTCGTGCGATCGCTGCCCGCCGGCTGAGGGTTCACCCGCGACGGGAGTTCACACAGCCGGAACACAAAATGCCGTGACACGGCCCGGGCCGCGGTGCTTGACTGATCCCACCAGAGAAAGGGGGTGGTCCACATCGTGAGTGAACAAATTCGTGGGACTCTGGAGGTGGTTGGCCGCTAGGTCAACAGGCTGGACGGCCTGGCGAAACCACGCCAACCTCCGCTGCACATCCCGCCGGAACTCGTCCCGTCGGCGTCTACAAGGGACGTGCAGTCTCGAAACAGCTTGTGTGAACGGCGAGGCCTTCGGGCCTCGCCGTTGCGCGTTGCCGTAACGTTCGCCGGGTGGCGGATCTGATCCTGTTGAACGGCCCACCCGCCAGTGGCAAGTCCACGCTGGCAGCGGCGTTCGTCGCCCGCCGCCCGCTGGCCCTGAACCTCGACATCGACGTGATCAGGGCGATGCTCGGAGCGTCGCTCGATCAGCCGCACGAGTCCGGGATCGCCGCCCGCCGGCTGGCATTGGCGATGGCAGGGGAGCACCTCGCCCAGGGCTTCGACGTGATCGTGCCGCAGTTCCTCGTGCGTGAGGCTCTGATCCTCGATCTCGCTCGAGTCGCGGTCGAACGAGCAGCCCGATTCATCGAACTGACGTTGATCGTCGACCGGAACGTCGCCCTCGCTACCTTTGCCGAACGGAGCGACGCGGCGATGTCCCGATCACACCGTGACGCCGCCGCACTCGTCGATCGGGCCGGCGGTCTCGACGCGCTGCGTGCGATGCACGACGACTACGAGAAGTTCATCGGCGATCGCCCGACGGTGAAGCGCGTCGGTGTGATCGAGGGCGACGTGGAGGCCACGCTTGCCCTGATCGACGCCGCCCTCCGAACCGCCTGACCGGTTCAGGTGTGCAGCTCGACGGGTTCGGCCACCAGATCGAGGCCGTTCGAGTAATTGCTGCCGATGGAGATCTGGGTCACGTCCTTGAACCGCCAGCGAGTCGGTTCGTCGTCCCACGATGCGTCCGGCGACATCTCGAGCAGGTCGAAGCGCTTCCGCTCTCGATCGATCCGAGTCACTCGACCCAGGTGACAGGTGCCCGGCCGCCGCGCCTCGGGGTGGACGGTGACGGTGGTGGCGCCGGAACGGCCGAGGAACGCGAGCGTGGCGGCTGTGTCGTCGAGCGTTGCCCCGCTCACGCTCGCTGGGAACTGTGACCGCGCATCGAGGACTCGACGGATGATGTTGTCCGACGATCGGTCGGCACCGACCTCCATCAGATCGCGTCGCCGGACTGCGGCCAGCCCGTCGAGCTCGAGGTCGTGCAGCACGTGGACGATGACCCAACGGCGCCCCAGCGCAGCAACCACGCCGTGGAGCACGTCACCGTGGCGACGGGCGAGACGCACGACGCTGCCGATGTCGTCGTCGGTGAGCTTCGACCGGTCCATGGGCGACAGCCTGCCATCGCGCGGCTTTCGGACATCCGTCCTTTCCTTCTGGGCGGCGTCGGGACCGGGGGCCGGTGATCTGGCCACCCAGAAGGGACTCAGGCCGGGATGTCGATGACGCGCACGGTGGACACGGCGATCACGGTTCCGTCGTCGGCCAGCGCGACGACGCTCCAGCGCGATCCCGGGGTGAGCACGGGACCGGCAAAGCCGGCCGGGCGCTCCTCCGCAAGCCCGCCGAGGCGGACGTCGGTCGCCGCGCCCTGCCACGCCCAGATCGGGCCGGTGTCGTCGACGATCGCCAGCCGGTAGGTCGCCGCGCCGGCCACCGGTTGCCAACGGAAGACGGGCGCCCGATCGCTGACCGCGCTGGAGGGCTCCAGCAGTTCGAGCTCGATGAAGCCATCGACCAGTGGCTGCTCGCTGGCCGGCGTGCTGGTGGTGGACTCGATGACCGTCGGCGTGGTGCCGGCGACGGAGTTCGCCGGGGTGCCGCTCGGCGACGAGGACGAGCAACCGCCGACGACGAGGACGAGGACGACGGCAGCAATGGCGGTGCGCACGTTGGTGATGTTCATCTCAGAACCCGATCGCTTGCAGGACGTCGGTCATCTCGTACTGCGCGGCGGCGACGCGGATCATCGTCTGCTCGGCGCTGTCGTGGGTGCTCAGCGCCTGGTCGTAGCGGTCGATCAGGGCTTGCTCGAAGGCCGACTTCAGGCCCTCTCGAGCTGGATCGCCCTCGGCGACGCACGAGCCGGCGGGACCACCGAACATCGATCCACGGATCGCGGTGGCGTACACCGAGATGATCTCGGCGACGGTGAACTCGCCGGCTGCCGCACGCGACGCGAAGGTGTAGAGCGTCTCGGCGAGCGTCGAGCGGAACAGGTCGCGTGTCGACCCACCCGGAGCCAGGCTGCCGAGGTCTTGGGTCGCGCAGTACTCCTGCGCGGCGATCAACGCGTCGATTGCTTCGCCTTGGTTGACGAGCTGTCCGAAGCCGTCCGGGTCGAAGCCGTCACCGTCGTGCAGCGCCGAGATCCCCTCGAGGAAGTCGACGGTCATGCCGCCGATGTCGGCATCGGTGTCCGGTGCCGCACCGATGCGAGTGGCGATGAAGACGATCGGCGTCGACGGATCCGACGACAGGTTGCCGATCGCCTCACCGCAGTTGACGAAGCTCGGCTCGATGATCGTCGTGTACGGCCGGCTGAAGTCGGCGTGGTTCTCGAACAACAGGTGTCCGCCGCTGAACAGATCCCGTCCGTCGCGACCGGCGACGTCGATGTTGGCGTCGATGTCGAAGTCCGACGATCCGTGCACTTCGGCAAGCGCGCCGGTTCCGGTGATCGGGCCGCTCTGCACGATGACGGCGTTGGCCGAGCTGAGGTCGATCGTGTCCTCCAAGGTGCCGTTGAGCACCATCACGAAGTCGCCGTAGGCCACGCCGCTGTTCTCGACGGTCAGGGTGAACCCGAAGTTGCCCTCCAGGAAGCCAGTCGAGATGCCGTCACTGATGTCCTGGAGGAACGAGCCGCCCTGCGCTGCCCAGACCCCGGGCGGGAACGCCGCAGTGCTGACGACGCAATCGTCGTCAGCGCTCGCCGAGGTCGGCACGAACAACGAGCTCGACAGCACGATCGCCGGGATCGCCCGGCCGCGTGCTCGACGGCCGCTCATCGACGGGCCTCGTGTCGACTCAGGTCGAAGGCGTCGAAGTAGGGGAGCAGCTCGTGCACGGTGAACTGGAACAGCCCCGATCGCACCGCCGGGTCGTTGTCCATGTGCTCGACGGCCTCCTGAGCGGTCGCGGTGTCGAACAGGGCGAAGCCGGATCGTCCGCCCTTGACCGGGCCGCCGAGCAGCAGGGACCGATCGTCGAACAGCACGCGCATCGTGTCGAGGTGGTTGTGCAGGACCGTGGCGTCCTGGTCGAAGACGGGGCGGCCATCGGTCCACGCCGGGCCGGGGGAAATCAATGCGAACGATCTCATGGTCTCTCTTCCATACGTGGTGGTATGGAAGAACATACGGTGACGTATGGTGGATGTCAAGTGATTCCGTACGGTATCGTATGGTCATGGATCGACTCGGCCCTGACGACTGGACGAAGGCGGCGCTCGGCGCCATTGCCGACAAGGGGGCAAAGCACGTCTCCGTGGAGCGGCTGGCTCGTGAGCTCGGCGCGACGAAGGGCAGCTTCTACTGGCACTTCAAGGATCGCCAGGCCTTGATCGATGCCGCGCTGGCCCGCTGGGAGCACGACTTCACCGACCGCATCATCGAGCGCCTGGCGACGATGGAGGATCCTCGGCAGCGCCTGCGCGCGTTGCTGGAGTCAGCGTTCGACGATCAGCCCGGCGTCCTGATCGATGCCAACCTGCTCGCCGATGCCAGCGATCCGGCCGTCGGCGCGGCGCTCGAGCGCGCAGCGCGCAAGCGACTCGCGTTCGTCGATCGGATCTTCGCCGAGATCGGCGCGCCCGGCGCCTCGGATCGGGCGCTGCTCGCCTTCAGCGCCTACATCGGCCTGGCCCAGCTACGCCGGACCGCCCCGATGCTGACGCCGACCTCGCGTCGTTCCAAGGCCTACGTCGATACGGCGATCGCGCTGCTGCTCGGTGACGAGCCCGTCAAGCCGGCAGGCCGGCGAGGAACGCGCTGATCGCTTCGTTCACCGGACCGGGATGGGTGAGGTTGGCGGCGTGGGCGCCGGGCACCCGCACCACACCGGAGCTGCCGGGCAGGCCGGCGGCGAGCACCTCCGCCTTGTCCATCTCGATGGCGTGGTCGTCGACACCGTGCACGACGAGCGCCGGGCAGGTGATCTCGCCCAGGCGAGCCGTGATGTCATCGCGGCCGTGCAGACAGGCCGCCGGCTCGCGCAGGCCTTGCGGGTCGGCGGCCTGCCACTTGCTGACCCACTTCGCGTTCTCGTGGGGGTCGTCGATGATCAGCGCGGCGACGGCGTTGGCCAGATCGTCGACTGGCCCGACGCTGAGCCACATGTCCACCATCCCGTTCTCCGCCACCATCGTCTCCGGGCTCGGCACACCCGACTCGGTGTCGAGCAGGATCAACCCGCGCACTCGCTCCGGCGCGGTGAGCGCGACACGAAGCGACAGGAACCCGCCCTGGCTCATCCCGCCGACCACGGCCCGATCGATCCCGAGGTGGTCGAGCAGGCCGAGGCAGTCCGACGCCGAATCCCAGTAGCTGAACGGCTGGCCGTCGAACACCGTCTGGCCGAAGCCGCGTTCGTCCCACGTGATGACGCGGTGGTCGCTGCCGAACGCCTCCACCTGCGGAGCGAACATCTCGTGGTCCATCAGGAACCCGTGAGCCAGGATGACGGGCGGGCCGTCGCCGCCGGTGTCCTCGAAGTAGATCTGCTGGCCGTTGATCGGGGCGAAGGGCATGGCGCGGGACCGTAGTGGACAATCGCGGGACGGTTCGCCGGTCGCGTCTGCGACGATGCGCCATGCTCACCGATGCCCTCGTGGCGCTGCGCGCAGGCACGCGATCGTGCCGGGACGCCGCTGCCGAAGCGCTGGGCGCGCTCGATGCGATCGCGGCGATCCGGGCGGTTGCGTGGCGCGACGACGAGATCGTCATGGCTCGAGCCGACGCGCTCGACGAGCAGTTCGCCAGGAGCGGACCGGTGGGTGCGCTGCACGGGGTGCCGATCACGGTGAAGGACTGGATCGATGTGGAGGGCTTCCCGTGCGCGGCCGGCAGCCCGGCGAACGCCGGTCGTCGTCCCACTCGGAACGCAACGGTCGTTGCGCGGTTGGCGGCGGCCGGCGCCCTCGTCATCGCCAAGATGAACGTGGGCGCATCGAGTGAGCTGCACGGTGCCACCGAGCACCCGTTCGCACTGGGTCGATCGCCGGGGTACAGCTCGTCGGGAGACGCAGCGGCAGTGGCGGCGGGCGTGGTGCCGCTCGGCATCGGCAGCGACTCCGGTGGCAGCCTGCGCTTCCCTGCGCACTGCAGCGGCCTGGCAACGCTCCGCTCGACCACCGGTCGTGTCCCCGTCACCGGTCACTTCCCGCGCATCGGGCCGTTGGAGGACGGTCGATCGGTCATCGGCCCGCTGTGCCGCTCGGTCGCCGACGTCGCCCTGGTGATGCCCGTGCTCGTCGGGCCCGACGGGCGTGATCCGATCTGCCCGCCGGTTCCGTGGCCGTCGACGCTCGGTTCGGTCGTCGGAGCGCGGGTTGCGGTGCACGGGCTGGACGATGACGCGGCGGCGCCGGGGATCCGTTCCGTCCTGAGCGAGTCCGCGGCGCGCTTGGAAGCAGCGGGTGCACACGTGACCGCGCTCGACGTGCTCGACGTCGACGAGTCGCTCGACATCACCCTGCGGTACTGGGGTCGCTCGCTGCTGCCTGCCGGTGAGGTGGAGCGCCTGCTGCGCGACTGGGACCGGGTGCGCGTGCGAGCGATGCGCCTGCTCGATCGATTCGACGCCGTCATCTCACCCGGTGCGCCGCACGTTGCGCCGGTGATCGGCCAGCAGTCGAACGCCGATTGGCGATACCTGCTGGCCGCCAGCCTGTGGGGGTGGCCGGCGGCGGTCGCTCGGGCCGGCTCGATGCTGGTCGACGGGCTCGCGCTGCCGGTGGGGGTGCAGGTGGTCGCCGGGCCGTGGCGAGAGGACCTCTGCCTCGCGGTTGCTTCGGTGGTGGAAGTCGATTGATGTCACGGTATGAATGAATGATCATTCATTCCGAACGGAGCCGCACATGAGCTGGAACACGAAGGACATCCCCGATCTGCACGGCAAGGTGGCGGTCGTCACCGGCGCCAACGGTGGGCTCGGGCTGGAGACGGCGAAGGCTCTGGCCGCTGCAGGTGCTCACGTCGTGCTCGCCGCGCGTGATGCGGCGAAGACCGAGTCGGCCGTCGCCGAGATCCGCGGCGCAACCCCGGATGCCGACCTCGAAGTCGTTCCGCTCGACCTCGGGTCGCTCGTGTCCGTGCGCGGAGCAGCGGCGGCGATCCTCGACCGGCACCCGAGCGTCGACCTGCTCGTCAACAACGCCGGGGTGATGGCGATCTCCGAACGGAAGACGGCCGACGGCTTCGAGATGCAGTTCGGCGTCAACCACCTCGGTCACTACGTGCTCACGGCTCGGTTGCTGCCTGGGGTGCTCGCGGCCGGCGGTCGGATCGTGACGGTCACGAGCACGGCGCACCACATGGGCCGTCGCGTGAAGGCGTCCAACCCACACCTTCACGGCACCTACGGCGAGTGGAAGGCCTACGGCCAGTCGAAGCTGGCCAACTACCACTTCGCCATCGGGCTGCACCGCCAGCTCGTCGCCGCGGGCGCTGGAGCCTCGAGCCTGCTCGCCCATCCCGGCCTGTCGAACACCGATCTGCAGACCCACAGCGTCGCTGAATCCGCCGGGGGAGCGACGCAGCGGATGTCCGAGTGGATGGCCGCGCACACCGGCATGACCGCCGCACGCGGCGCGCTGCCGCAACTGCGGGCGGCGACCGACCCGGCTGCCGCCAGCGGCCAGTTCTACGCACCGCGCTTCGTCAACAACGGCGCCCCGGTTCGACGCCCGATCCTGCGTCGCCTCGGGCTGGCGAAGTCGATCGAGGTGCTCTGGGCGGTGTCGGAGCGCGAGACCGGAGAGACGCTCGACGTCGCCGCGACGATGGCACACTCGACAACGTGACCGACCGAAGCGCCGCTGTGCTCGACCGCCCCGCGGCGGTGCGCGCCGCACTGCGCCGCCTGGTCGCCCGCAACGGGCTCCACGGAGCGTCCATGGCGGCGGTCGCAGCCGAAGCCGGCGTCGCCACCGGCACCGCCTACGTGCACTACCCGTCGAAGGACGAGCTGCTCCTCGCTGCGTACCTCGAGCTCAAAGCGGACCTCGGGGTCGCGGCGGTCGCCAAGGTCCGTGCGACCGACCCGCCCGAGCGTCGGTTCGCGGAGATGTGGACGTCCATCCACCGCTTCCTCGCCGACGATCCCGAGCGGGCGAGGTTCCTCCTGCAGGTGGACAGCTCGCCGCTGGCGGGCACGGCACATGAGCGGTCGCTGGCGGTCGGTGACGATCCCGTGCTGGTCGAGGCCGCTCGGCCAGATCTCGTCGAGTTGCTCACGCCCCTGCCGTTGGAGGTGCTGTACGACCTCGCGATCGGACCGGTGGTGCGGCTGGTGGCCTCCGGGGAGCGACTCAGCGCGAAGCAGATGCGCGTGATGTGCGCCGCCTGCTGGCGAGCCGTGACACGCTGATCTCGACGGGTCGAGTCAGTTGCGGGTGACGACGGTGCCGTGGTCACCTTGCGGGTGGCGACCGAGCTTGGACGACACCATCGAGATCAGCCGGCCCACCGGACCGCCGCCGGGGGCGCTCCAGTACTCACCGTCGCGCACCTCGACATCGAGCACCACGAGACGCGGGTCCTCGTCGCTGTCGAAGTAGGCGGACGCTGCGGGGGTCCACAGCTCCCGGATGAGCGCCGGGTCGTTGTTGAACGTGGCGTGGCCGTTCACCGACAACCAGTCGTTGCGGCCACTCGCCGTGATCGTGACGTGGACGTCGTGGTCGGCGCCGATGGCCGGCACCCAGTCGGCATCGCGATCGATCATGAACAGCAGGTGCCCGGTCTGCACGCTGGCGACGGTGAGCGGGCGGCTCGACGGCCGGCCGGCCGCCAGCGTGACCAGCATCGCGGTGTCGCCCGGCTGGGCGATGTCGGCAAGCTGGCGGGTCTCGGTGGTGCTCATGAGGCGGATGTACCCCCCGATCGCCGTTGCGAGACGCCGCGCCCTCGGCCGCGAAGATGGGCCGATGAGCATCGCACTGGTTCGCCGGCCGAGCCCACGGCTGGCCGAGGGCATCGTCTCCCACATCGAGCGCACGCCGGTGGACGTGGAGTTGGCCGTCCACCAGTGGGAGCGCTACGTGGACGCGGTGCGCAGTGAGGGCTGGACGATCGTCGAGGTGGCACCCGCCGACGATTGTCCCGACGGCGTGTTCATCGAGGATGCGGTGGTGATGTTCGACCGGCTCGCGGTGCTCACCCACCCAGGAAGCGAGCTGCGCCGGCCAGAAGTCGCGACCGCCGAAGCTGCGGTCCACGGGCTCGGGCTCGCGATCGCCCGCATCCACGAGCCGGGCACCCTGGATGGCGGCGACGTGCTGAAGGTCGGCACGACTGCGTACGTCGGGCACGGTGGTCGGACGAACGCCGAAGGGATCGCTCAGCTGCGCGCGATCCTCGAGCCTCGCGGGTGGACGGTGATCGACGTGCCGGTGACCAAGGTGCTGCACCTCAAGTCGGCGGTGACGGCGCTGCCCGATGGCACGGTGGTCGGTTGGCCCGATGCGGTCGACGACGAGACCGTGTTCGATCGCTACCTGGCGGTGACGGAGGAGGGTGGCGCTCACGTGGTGCTGCTCGGTGGGAACCGGATCCTGATGTCAGCAGACGCTCCGGCCAGCGCCGCAAGGTTTCGTGAGCTGGGCTACGAGCCCATCGAGGTGGACATCAGCGAGTTCGTCAAGCTCGAGGGGTGCGTCACCTGCCTGAGCGTGCGCGTCCGGTTGCCGGAGGACGATCCAGCCGGGTGATCTGGGTGCGGTGGTGCTGGCAGGTGCACGAGGGCGGCGGGAGGATCTGCAGGAACACGCCAGGCGGCGGATCGGCGCGATAGTGCCGGGCCCAGTTCCCGAACATGCCCGTGTCGACGTAGCGGGGCAGCACGCGCACGAGGCGGATGCCATCGGCCTGGAGCGCAGCGAGGTCGTACGCACCACTCGGCAGCGTGCTCCTGGCCACGTGGTGACGAGGTTCGTTGAGCACGTGCTCAACCGGGTGCTGGCGATACCAGTAGCGATGCTCACTGGCAGGCGGGTGCCCGTTCGATGCTTGATGTCGGGATGCCCAGCGACGTTCAGCTCTCCCCGCGCGACCTGTTGTCCGAGCGGGCGCGCACCGTGCGCTCGTCGGCGGTGCGAGATCTGCTGCGAGTGACCGAGCAGCCGCACGTGCTGTCGCTGGCCGGCGGGCTGCCGGCGTCGGAGATGCTGGCCGTCGACCGTGTCGGAGCAGCCGTCGAACGTTCGCTCGACGTGCACGGATCGCGAGCCCTGCAGTACGGGCCGACCGAGGGGGTCATCGAGCTGCGAACGCTCGTCGCCGATCGCCTGTCGCGTGGCCGTGGTGACGTCGATGGCACGACGACGGTGATCACGACCGGCTCGCAGCAGGGCCTCGATCTCGTCTCTCGAGTCCTGCTCGACCCCGGTGACGTGGTCGTCGCCGAGTCGCCGACGTACCTCGGGATGCTCAGCGCCCTGCACTGGGAGCAGCCGCAGATCGTGCAGGTGCCCGGCGACGAGCTCGGGCTGGACACCGACGACCTCGCCGTGAGGTTGGCCGCCGGCCTACGACCGAAGTTCGTCTACGTCGTCACCGACTTCGCCAACCCGACCGGCGCGACGATGCCCGAGGCGCGACGACGGCACCTCGCCGAACTGGCTGATCGGCACGGCTTCATCGTCGTCGAGGACAACCCGTACGGGATGCTGCGGTTCCGCGGGGAGGCCCCGGCGCCGATCAGCAGGTGGAGCGACCGCGTCGTCACGCTCGGCACGGCGTCCAAGGTGATCGCCCCCGGCCTGCGCGTCGGCTGGCTGACCGCACCCGATTGGCTGGCGAACGCGATCATCGTCGCCAAGCAGGCAGCCGATCTGCACACGTCGACGCTCAACCAGCTGACGGTCGCCGACGTGCTGGCCGACGAGGCGTGGTTCGACGCGCACATCACCCGGCTCGTGGCTGCGTACGGCGATCGCGCCGAGGCGCTGCTCGGCGCGCTGCAGTGCCGCATCGGCGATCGGCTGTCGGTCGCCGCGCCGGATGGCGGGATGTTCGTGTGGGGTCGGCTCTCGGACCCCGCCGGTCGGGCGGAGACGTGGCTGGCCGCTGCGCTGGAGGAGGCGGTGGCCTTCGTGCCCGGCTCGGCGTTTCGAGCCGACGGCAGCGACGACGGATCGGTGCGGATGTGCTTCACCACGCTTGATGCCGCGCAGTTCGACGACGCCGCGCATCGCATGGCGAGAGCGCTCGATCGGACGCTCGTTCCCGGGTGACGACGCGATGTGATCTGCTGGGCGGGTGACGACCGACAGGGCCGATTGACGTGCCGATGCCGAGCAGCGCCGTCGGCGCGCGTGCCGAGACCGACATCCGGGTCGACGCTCGCTGGCTGATGGCCTACAGCGTCGCGGTCGGCGCGACCGGGTCGGAGTTCGTCGACACGCAGCAGGGGATCATCGCCCACCCGCTGTTCCCGGTGGCGCCGGAGTGGGCGTTGCTCACCGGCAGACCCGACCCGTTCGGGTTCGGCCTGACCCGGGAGGAGACGGCTCGCGGCGTGCACGCCGGCCACGATCTGCACTGGCACTCGCCGATCGTTCCCGGCGAGCAGATCCACCTCGTTGCCGACGTCGTGGCGATCCGCGCTGTTCGTGCCGGCTCGTTGACGACGGTGCGCTTCACCGCGTTCGCCGACGACGGTGCACCCCGATGGACCACGTGGATGGACAACATCAATCGCGGTGTGGAGGTCGAGGGTGCGGACAGCGTCGAAGTGGGGTCGATGCCGCCGCCGCTCCCGGAGAACGACGCGCCGCTCGACCTGGCGCTGCCGTTGTCGATCGCCGCGGGAGCGGCCCACGTGTACACCGAGTGCGCCCGCATCTGGAACCCGATCCACACCGACGTCGCCGTTGCCCGCGCCGCCGGGTTGCCCGACATCCTGCTGCACGGCACGGCCACGCTGGCCATGTCGGTCACCACGATCATGGCGCACCGCGGCATCCGCGCCGAACAGGTGCGTCGACTCGCCGGATCGTTCCGCTCGATGGTGCTGATGCCGGCACAGCTCGACGTGATGATCGGCACGGCTCCGAACGGGACCGACGTTCACTTCTCGACCGACATCGCCGGCACACCGGCAGTGCTCGCCGGTCTGATCCGCTGCCGATGGCTGACCGACGTCGCCGTGCGGCCGACCTACGGTTGACAACGATGAGTTCTCGGCCCGGGACTCGTCTGTTCACCGAGGCAGCCGCGCCTGCCGATCCCTGAGGAGGCCTGCATGACGGCGATCAGCACCGAACCGGCGAGCACCGCTCCAGGCGCATTGGCCGCCGGGCGAACCGACTGGGAGCCGTCGATTGGCTCGATGCCGGCTGATCTCGATGGGCCGGTGCTCCTGCTCGGCACGCGCAAGGGCGCCTGGCTCCTCGCTGCCGACGCAGCGCGCAGCTCATGGGCGGTGGCCGCACCGATGTTCCTGGGACACATCGTCCAGCACGTCGTCGTCGACCCGCGTGACGGTCGCACCATGCTGATGGCCACCAAGACCGGGCACCTCGGCCCGACCGTGTTCCGCTCCGTCGATGCCGGCGTGAACTGGAGCGAGGCGGCGGTACCGCCGATGTTCCGCACCGGCGACTCGTTCGGTCGCAGCGTGCGCACCGTCTTCTGGCTGGTGCCCGGCCACGTCGACGAGCCCGACGTCTGGTACGCCGGTGCATCGCCGCAGGGGTTGTTCCGCAGCGAGGACGGTGGGGTCACCTGGGCGCCCGTCGACGGTTGGAACGACCACCCGCGCTGGGGCGAGTGGGCCGAGTGGCCGGATGTGGAGGGCACGCCCGACGGGTCGATGCTGCACTCGGTGATCATCGACCCACGAGATGCGCGGCACATGTACATCGGGCTGTCGGGTGGCGGCGTGTTCGAGAGCACCGACCACGGCGCCGACTGGGCGCCGATCAACGCCGGGTGCGCGGCCGACTTCCTGCCCGACCCTGAGGTGCCGACTGGTCACGATCCGCACTGCGTGCGCATGCACCCGCTGATGCCCGACCGGTTGTACCAGCAGAACCACTGTGGCATCTATCGGCTCGACCGCCCGTCGACGCGGTGGGAGCGGATCGGCGACAACATGCCACGCGAGGTCGGCGACATCGGCTTCCCGATCGAGCTGCATCCTCGCGATCCGGACACGGCGTGGGTGTTCCCGATGGACGGGACGGACGTGTGGCCGCGCACCAGCCCGGACGGCCGACCTGCGGTGTACCGCACGCGCGACGCGGGCGCTACCTGGCAACGACTCGACGACGGCCTGCCGAGTCGTGCCTGGTTCACCGTGAAGCGCCAAGCGATGACGGTCGACGGTGAACCGTCGGCCGGTGTGTACTTCGGCACGACCAGCGGTGAGGTGTGGGCCAGCACGGACGAAGGGATCACGTGGACTCGCATCGCCGAGCACCTCCCGGAGATCTACTCGGTGGAGGTTGCATGACCACCTCGGCGATCGCCGTGCGCATCCCGACACCGCTGCGGTCGTACACCGCGGGCGCCGGTGAGGTTCGCGCGAGCGGAACGACGATCGCCGCGTTGCTGGAGGACCTCGAGCGGCAGTTCCCCGGCATCAGGTTCCGGATGGTCGACGAGCAGGGAGCGTTGCGCCAGCACATGGTGGTGTGGCTCAACGGCGAACGATGCCGCGATCTGACCACCGTCGTGTTGTCGACCGATGAGGTCGTCCTGATGCAGGCGCTGTCGGGCGGATGTTGACCGACGCGGCGCTCGCTGCCCGCCTGCAGCGACACGTCGACGACGGCGAAGTGCCCGGACTCGTCGCGCTGGTGTCCACCCACGAACCCGGCGTGCCGAGCACGATCCGCGAGGTCGCGGTCGCGGCGATCGGAGTGAAGGCGTTCGGCGACACCGAGCCGATCGGCCGCGACGCGATCTTCCGCATCGCATCGATCAGCAAGCCGATCGTCGCGGTCGCGGCGATGATGCTCGTCGACGACGGAACGATCGCGCTCGACGAGCCCGTCGACGCGTGGCTTCCGGAGATGGCAGCGCGGCGCGTGATGCGCACGCCCGACGGATCGATCGACGACACGGTGCCGGCGAAGCGGGCGATCACCGTGCGCGACCTGCTGTCGTTCCGCATGGGCTTCGGCGTGCTGATGCGCGCCCCGGGCAGCACGCCGATCCAACCGGCCGAGGAGGCGTTGCAGTTGCGGACGATGGGTCCGCCGTGGCCGCCCACGCACCTGACGCCCGATGGCTGGATCGCCGCGCTCGGCACCCTGCCGTTGATGCACCAGCCGGGCGAGGGGTGGATGTACAACACTGGGCTCCAGGTGCTGGGCGTGCTGCTCGAGCGAGCGACGTCGACACCGCTGCAAGCGCTGCTGCGCGCCCGCGTGTTCGACCCGTTGGGCATGGCCGACACCGGGTTCTACGTGCCGTCGAGCGAGCTGCACCGACTCACGACGCAGTACGACCCCGGCGACGGGACGATGCAGGTCCTCGA
Organism: Ilumatobacteraceae bacterium; assembly: GCA_965229005.1. Taxonomy (GTDB): domain Bacteria; phylum Actinomycetota; class Acidimicrobiia; order Acidimicrobiales; family Ilumatobacteraceae; genus CBDDIP01. Next base: position 3,590,387 of record CBDDIP010000002.1, on the reverse strand, counting down.
CGAACCGTCGTCGAGCTGGTGGGCCCAGCCGCCGTCGATGCCGAACGCGGCCGGCTGGCTGGTGTCGACGATCGACGACCTCTGGTCCTTCGTTCGCTTCATCATCGAGGGTGGGCGTCGCGACGACGAACGCCTGCTGTCGCCCGGTTCGATGGACGAACTGCTGACGGATCAGCTGACGGCAGGCGACCGGCGCGGCAACGAGGTCTTCCTCGGCGACGGCAGCTGGGGCCTCGGGCTGACCGTTCCGGTCGGCTCGCCGACGGTCCGAGGTGCGATCGGTTGGGACGGTGGTACGGGCACGTGCTGGCGGACCGACACGGCCACCGGCACGACGCGGATCCTCCTCACCCAGCGAGCGATGACGTCACCCGAACCGCCCGACGTGTTCGTCGACTTCGAACGGGCCGCCGGAGAGCTCGCGCAGGGGTGATGACATTCGGCCCTGTGCAGGCTCCGCTCGGCGATGTCCACTGGAGCCATGAGGATCCTCTTCGTCGAATCACGTCCATCACTCGGCATCGAGATCGCGGACTCGCTGCGCGCTGCGGGGCACGATCTCGTCGGTTGCCACGACGCCGACGGGCTCGGCCCGTGCAAGGCGGCGGTATCCGGCGGTGACTGCCCGCTCGACAGTCACGTCGACATCGCAGTCGTGGCCCGTCTGGCGCAGCAGGAGCCGACCTTGGACGAGATGGGCGGCGTGTGCGCCGAACGTCATCGTGTACCGGTGGTTCGCATCGATCCTCGTCACATCGGCAACGCCGTAGCCGCCATCGAGGCGTCCGCGGTCGTCGCGCACACCTACACCGCGTCGATGTGCGGAGCGGCCGTTCGAGCTGCGCTCGCAGAAGTCGACGTGGAGGTGCGCGCGACGCATGGCGTCGACTGCTGGTCGGTCGTCCTGCGTCCGAACCGTGACCTGGAGGACGGTGAGCGTTGGGCGATCGCCGATCGAGCGCGCGCCGCCGTGCGCGCGTTCGATCCGTTCGCGAAGGTCATCGACGTCGCCGTCGACGGCACGGTCGGGGCTCCGGCCTGATCAGGCGCCGACGAGGCAGAATTCATTGCCTTCGGGGTCGGCCAACGTCGTCCAGGTGAAACCGGACTCGTCGTAGTCGCCGACGCGTGTCGCTCCGAGGTCGACGAGCCTCGCCGCCGTCGTGCCGCGATCGGCGACGTCGATGTCGAGGTGCACGCGATTCTTCGCCGCCTTGCCCTCGGGCACCTTCGTGAACGACAGCGACGGGCTGCCGGGAAGCTGGGCCCAGGACGTGTCGGGGTCATCGGGCTCCGTCGGTGCGATGCGGTCGAGCACGGCTGCCCAGAAGGTTGCGAGCGCGACGGGGTTGGCGCAGTCGAAGGTGATCGAGGCGAGGGTTGGGCTGAGGGTGATGGACGTGGTGTTGGTGGTCATGCTCGTGCTCCTGTGGTGGTGGTGGTTGCTGTGGCCGGCCAGCACACTTCGGTGCGGGTCTCGGCGAGGTAGTGCTCGCGGATCGGGCCGGGCCCGCCGATGCCCCGCTTGCTGACGACCGCGCCGAGCGCGGCGTACGCCTGGTCGAGCTCGTTCAGCGGGCCCTCGTGGAGGAGGACCGCCGCGGTGATCGCCGGCAGCTCGACGATGTGCAGGCCGGTGCTGCCTCGGTCGGCAGCGATCGGGACGTAGGCGGTCACCTCACCGATCTCGTCGGCGAAGATGTCGTCGGAGTAGAGGGCGCCGTCGGGGCCGACGACCTCCAGACCCGACGCCGCGGCACGAGCGTGCAGCTCCTCGAGCGCCGGCACCAGCCAGACCCCGCACGTGTCGAAGTCGACGACCTTGGTGGCGGCGAGGACGAGCATCGTCGGGATGCGTCGGATCTCGACCGTGCCGTGGGGCGTCGCATCGCCGCTCAGCAGGGTGTGCAGCGACTGCACGGTTGTCTGCGTCTGCTCGAGCTGCTGCTGCATCCGCTCGAGGTGGGCGAGGATCGTCCGGTTGCGCGTTGCCGCATCCGGCGACTGCAGGACGGTGCGTACGTCATCGATCGGCATGTCCAGTTCGCGAAAGCGGCGGATGGCCTGCGCCTTGGCGATCTGGTCGACGGTGTACTGGCGATAGCCGGTCGAAGCATCGATCAGGGCCGGCTCCAGCAGTCCCACGTCGTGGTAGTGGCGCAGGGCCTTCACGCTCAGGTACGTCATCTTCGAGAACTCGCCGATGCTGATGAGGGTGACGGGTCGGTTCATGGTGCTCAGCATCGCTCAGACCAGCGCGCCGCTGAGCGTGCGAGCGATGGCCCCTGCGCCGGCGTTCATCAGCTGGTCGATGATCGGCGCGAGTGCGTGTGGGAGCACGTCGCTGGTCCACACGAAGGTGCACGAGTGCCGTGCGGCTGCAGAGGCGAGCGGGGCGCTGACGATCTCGACCGTCGCCTGGTGGTGAGTGAAACCGAGCGCGCTCTCGACGACGCTGTAGACGAGCCGGCGACGGTCGTCGTCCACGCTGATCAGCCGCTCGCGGGCGACGGCGCCGTTGCCGAAGGTGACGACTCGATCGAGCGCGACACCGGTGTCGTCGAGCTCGCAGCCGACGACGAAACCGTTCGCCAGTCGGTGGTGGAGCGCGCCGTAGTCGCGCACTGCGTCCCAGGCCGACTGCGGGTCGACGTCGAGGTGGATGTCCTTGCGAATCGTTGCCATGCACCGATCGTGCGGCCTCCCGCGACGGGAGAGTCAAGCAACTTCTCGAACTGGATGGGATGACGCGCCGAGCGCCGGGCGTCAGACGTCCGCGACGAAGTCGTAGCGCCACTCGGTGACCGGTCCGTCGTCGACGAGGACGTAGGCGCCGTCCTGTTCGCGGATCTCCAGTGGTGGCGGGAATTCCACGAGCCGGCACATCGCCGGGCCGCCGTTGCACATGAGCAGCAGCCGCTCGCCGGGCTCGGGATGGTAGGGGTCCGAGACGCTCACTCGCCCAGCATCGCGCGACGGAGCGCATATGGTTCGCCGATGAGCGAGACAGCGCAGCGGTACCGACGGGTGGCGGCAGGGTTCAGCCGCCGAGTCGACGCGATGTCGGCGTCCGACTGGGATCGCCCGGCACCGTGCGACGGGTGGGTGGCGCGCGACGTCGTCCGTCATCTCGTCGAGTGGATGCCCGGGATGTTCTTCGGCAGCACTGGCCTCGCCGCGCCGGTGATCCCATCGGTGGACGACGATCCGGCCGCCGCATGGCACGCGCTCGACGGCGCGCTGCAGGCCGCGTTGGACGATCCGGGAACCGCGGCGCACGAGTTCGAGATGCGGATGGGTCGGTTCAGCGTCGAGCAGGCGATCGGCATGTTCGCCGTCGGCGACATCCTCGTGCACACGTGGGACATCGCCCGCGCCGCCGGCCTCGACGAGGCGCTCGACGCCGACGAGGTCCACTCGCTCTACGCCGGGATGTCCTCGATGGACGAGTCGGTCCTGCGTGACAGCGGTCAGTTCGGGCCCAGGGTCGAGGTGACCGATGACGCCGATGAACAGACGAGGTTGATCGCCTACACCGGCAGACAGGTGTGATCAGTCGAGTGCTCGGCGGGCGATCGTCCGCGGCTCGCGGCCGCCGAGGAGCCAGCCGAGTGCGGTGACGATCAGCGGCAGGCCGACCGCGATCCACAGCAGGTTGCTGAAGGGGATCGGGGTGAGCCGATCGAGCTCGTCGTGGAACGCGGCGATCATGCTGACGTAGGCGCCCACCGTGCCGAGGATGACACCGGGGATCGCCAGTGCGGCCGCGGTGCTCGCCGTCATCGCCCGACGCGTGAGCGCTCCCGCTCCGGTCGCGGTCAGCGTTCGGATGTCGCGCGCCGACTCGCTGCGGATCAGGCCGACCGCCATCGCCACGATCGCCATGGCCATCAGCACACCGATCAACGTCGCTCCGTTGCGCACCGCTGCGGGTCCGTCCTGCACCTCTCGGACTTCGATCCTCAGCCCGGCCGCGGCGGCCGCAGCTCGAGCGGCGCGGATCTGCCCGCTCGAGAGCGCGTGCGGTGACTCCACGATCCAACCGACGCGGCCGGTGACCCAGCCGTTGCGCTCGATGGCCGCTGCGGTGATCAGGGCGTTCGGCGCCTGCTCGTGGCGGGGCAGCGACGCACCCTGCAGCACGGCTCGCGGTCCGTTGGGATCCGGTCGTTTGCCGACATCGGACAGCACGTACCCCTTGTCGACGACGTTGGTCAGGACGTCCGTGGTCGCATCGATCGAGGCCTCATCGATGCCGTAGAGCGCGAGCAGCTCCGGCGTCGCCAGGTAGGGGAGGGTGACGGCTTGGATCTCGTGTTCGCCGATGAACTGCAGCAATGCGACGGGCTGGTGCGATCCGGCTCCGAAGGCGAGGTCCAACGGCACGGCCACCTGATCGCTGCCCAGCGCGTCGGTGACGGTCGCCGCCTGAGCGTCCAGATCGGTGAGCTGCGAGTCGGCGAGGCCGAGGTCGACGTTCTCGTCCGCAACGCGGATCAGGAGCTCGCTGCGCGACAGGTTGCCACTGCTCGCCGCCGGCTCGCTGAGTGCGGCGATGACGATCAGGCTGACGGCGATGCTCAGGCTGAGCGTGATCGCCGCGAGTGACGCGGCGGCGCGAGCCTGGAAGCGGCCGAGGTCGCGCAACGCGAGCCGCGGCGCGAACGGCAGCCTCGGGGCGAGCGCGGCGAATCGGTTGATCGCCGCCGGGGCGGCGAAGATCGAGCCGAGCACGACGGCGATGAGGCCGAACATCAGCAGGACCGGGCGAGCGTCCTCGTGACCGGGGTGCGAGAACCCGATCGCCAACACGCCACCGCCGCCGAGCGCGATGGCCAGGAGGAGCGATCGGTGGATCGGCTGCGGTCGGGCCGGGCGACCGGACAGCGCGGCCACGACCGGGAGGCGCGTCGTCGTACGCGCCGGCCACCACGCGGCGGCGGTCGCGGCGACGATCGCCATCGCGCCGAGTCCGGCGATGAGCGCGACGGGGATGTCGAAGCGGCCGAGGCGGTGGTCTGCGGCGCGTTCGACCGCGGGAGCGACGACGAACCAGGTGACGATGCCGATCACCGTTCCCGCCACGGCTGCGGCGATGCCGACGAGCACACCGTTGGCGATCATCACGAGGCGGACGTGACGATCGGTGGCGCCGATCGCGGCGAGCAGACCGAGCTGCCGTTGGCGGCGCTGGGCCAGCACGACGAACCCGGCAGCAGCGATCAACCCGACGAGCGAGAGAGCGACGGTCGTCGCCGCGTAGATCGACACGACGACGATCGGCCGGTCGGTTCCCTTCGCGGCGAGGCGGAACCGAACGTCGCCGGGAGCGACGTCGGCCGGTCGTTCGGATGTGTCCTCGAAGTGGAGCAGCACGTCGACGACATCGGCCGTGGCGATGCTGCCCGGTGCGACGAGGACGAAGTCGTCGCTGAGCTTCGACGGGTTCTCGACGATGCCGACGACCGTCATCGCGGACGTGGCCAGCCGACCGTCCCCGACCTCGATGGTCGACCCGATCGACGCAGCAAAGGTCTCGGCGGCGCTGGCGGTCAACGCCACCTCGCCGGTCGTCGACGGGTAGCGGCCGTGCACGAGGTGGAGCATCGGGCCGCCGTACGCGGTGTCGGCAGCCTGGTCGCGCACGTCGAGCTGGTCGCTCGAGCCTGGGACAGACGTCCGGATGTGGGCGATCACGTCGACGTCACCGAACCGCTCGCGCAGCGCGGTGACGCTCGCTTCGGTCGCTGCTGCGTCGGTGACCTCGATCTGCGCCAGCGCACTCGCCGAGCCGAGCTCGCCCGCAGAATCGGCCGTGCTGGTCACGGTCACCGCGACGATGACACCCGCCACAGCAGCGCCCACCGCGAGGGTGAGCAGGAGCAGGACGACGAGCTGCTGGCGCAGCTCGCGGCGGAACATGCGCACTGCCCACCGCACGATCGGTCGCCGGCCGGAGCCGGTCATGCGGTCTGCTCGGCGAGCAGCGACTCCGGGCCGGCGAGCCCTCCCGTCTGGTCGACGAGGTGGCCGTCACGCAAGAAGACGACGCGGTCGGCCCACGATGCGAGGTGAGCCTCGTGGGTGACGACGACGCCTGCTGCGCCGGCACGGCACTCGTCGCGCAGGAGCCGCATCACCGACTCGCTGTTCACCGAGTCCAGCGCTCCGGTCGGTTCGTCGGCGAGCAGGAGCCGACGCTCGCCGATGACGGCGCGCGCGATCGCGACCCGTTGACGCTCGCCACCGGACAGGTCGTCGGGGAAGTGCTCGGCGCGGTCGAGCATGCCGAGTCGGTCGAGCGCGTCGAGCGCGCTGCGGCGTGCCGGCTTCGCGCCGACTCCGTCGAGCTCCAACGGCATCGCCACGTTCTCCGCCGCCGTGAGCCCGGCGAGGAGGTTGAAGTCCTGGAACACGAATCCGATCGAGCGTCGCCGCAACTGCGCCCGCGCCCTGTGCGTCATGTCCGTCACGGCGACGTCGCCGATGACGACGCTGCCGCTCGTCGGTTCCTCGAGTGTGCCGGCGATCGTCAGCAGGCTGCTCTTGCCGGAGCCGCTCGGTCCCATGATCGCCACCAGCTCGCCGCGTTCGACGGCGAGGTCGACGCCGCGTAGCGCATGCACCTCCGTCGCTCCCTCGCCGTAGCGCTTGACGATCTGGCGCATCGACAGCCAGCTCATGACCTGGCACCGAGACGACGACGACGGCCGGTGGCGCTCGACGTCGGGGAGGTGGGTGCAGCGGCGACGGCCGGACCGGCAGGTGGCATCGGCGCGCCGTCACGGCGGAGGCGCACCTCCGCCGTGTCCAGCCACCTGACTGCACCCTCCAGGCGGAACAGCTCGGCGTCGACGACCAGCGCGAGCGCCACGTCGTTGGCTGCCGCGTCGGCCTTCACTGCGGTGTAGCGCTGCATGACCTGGATCAGGTGTCGGCGGTGCACCTGGATGACGTCGTGCACGTCGACGCCCGGGACCTGGACCGCGACGAGCACCTTGATGAGCAGCTCGTCGCGCGGCGGCTGGTCGTCGCCGGCCGGCGAGCGCAGCCACGCGAGCAGCTCCTCGTTGCCATCGGTCGTGATCCGGTAGCCCTTCTGCGGGCCGTCCGCGCCGTCCTCGGAGGCAACCAGGCCGTCTCGCTCCAGTCGTTGGAGCGTGGTGTACACCTGGCCGACGTTCAGCGGCCAGACCTCGCCGGTGCGGGCCTCGAACTCCGTGCGCAGCTGCAGTCCGTACTTCGGACCCTCGCTGAGGAGGGCGAGGAGGGCGTGGCGGACGCTCATCGAGCGGCTCCGGTGAGATGCATACCCCGTACTATACCGAGTATGCACTCCGGTGTCGAGGCGCGCTCAGGTGACGAACGCGGTCTGGCAGGTGTCGCAGGCGCCGTGGGACGCGGGGGAGATGCCGGAGCACTCGGGGCAGAACACGACGCGCCCGTGGTTCGACGTCATCTCCCACAGGGCCGAGAAGTGGCTGTACTGCCATCGCTCCGCAACCAGGTCGCGAACGGCGGCACGGTGCTCGGGTGAGCCGGCGAACGCTCGCGCGTCATCCGCCGTCTCCCAGAGCGCGATCAAGGTGATGCGCGGGCCGTCGGGGAAGCTGAAGCGGCGGATGAACCCGGGCGCCGCGGCCAGCAGCTCCATCAACGGCACGGCGGCGTTCCAGAAGCCGGTAGCGCCCGTCTCCGTGGCGAACGTCGCCTGCAGGATCAGGATCGCGCCCGCATCCTCCGAGCCGAGGTGGCCGGCGGGCCCCGACTGCGTCGCCAGGATCGTCGGTGCGATCGTGACGCCAGGGATCGCTGCCATGCGCATGATGGCCTCCATCGGCGGCGGACTGGTCAACAGCTCGGTGATCGACATCCCATACGCTCCGGTCGCTCGAAGGATCCATTATTCAATACAGTTAGACTAGGACGAAATGGCCCGCCCCGTCAAGACCCGCTCGTACAGCAGCTCCGTTCGTGCCGAGCAAGCGGCTGCCACTCGCGTCCGGATCGTGGATGCCGCAGGTGAGCTGTTCGTGCGTGACGGCTACGCGCGCACGACGGTCAAGGCCATCGCCGAGCTCGCCGGCGTCGCGGTCGACACGGTCTACGCGGTGTTCGGGAGCAAGCCGCGAGTGTTGACCGCACTCGTCGACGCTCGGCTGTCCGGTCCGCCGTCGGCGCCGCCGGTGGAGAACGTCACCGATCGACCGCAGGCGCAGGCCGTGCGCGCCGAGACCGACCAGCGACGGCAGCTGCAGCTGTTCGCCGCCGACATCGCGTCGATCTCCGAGCGCGTGCGGCCGATCTTCGAGATCATGCGCACGGCGTCGGCGGTCGAGCCGGAGATGGCGACGGTGTTCGCCGAGATGGATGCCAGCCGGCTCGCCAACATGACGCGCGTGGCCGGGTGGCTGGCGTCTCAGGGTGATCTGAGCGTCTCGGTGGAACGAGCGGGCGAGATCATCTGGGCGCTGGCCAGTCCGGACGTGGCTCGCATGCTGTGCGACGTGCGGGGGTGGACGAACGAGGCCTACGCCGGCTGGCTGGCGACGTCGATCGCCGCGGCGGTGCTGCGCGCAGAACCCTGATCCGTCGGAAACGATCGCTGTCGTACCCTGTCCCACCGTGGCCGACCGCGCGCAGGACCAACCCGTCGGCGACGACATCCGCCTGCTCGGTCGACTGCTCGGCGACGTCGTGCGCGAGCAGGCCGGCGAGGGGGTCTACGCGCTGGTCGAGCGCGTGCGCCAGGCAGCGGTTGCCGAACGTCGAGTCGGCGGCGCGGGCCTGGCCGAGACGGAGGCGGAGCTGCTCGAGGCGAACATCGAGGACCAGCTCCACGTGATTCGTGCCTTCGCCTGGATCTCGCTGCTGGCGAACACTGCGGAGGACGTGCACCACGAACGTCGACGGCGCTTCCACCGCGCGGCCGGGTCCGGTCACCAGGAGGGCAGTGTCGCGGCGGCCTTCGACGCGCTGCAGCGCGCCGGCGCCTCCGACGCTGACGTCACCCTGCTGCTGCGCGAGATCGCCGTGAGCCCGGTGCTGACGGCCCATCCGACGGAGGTGCGCCGCAAGACCGTGCTCGACGCGCTCGCTCGCGTCGCCGATCACCTCGCCGAGCGCGGTCGACTGCCGGCCGATGACCCCGATCGCTCCGAGATCGAGGATGCGCTGCGCCTCGAAGTGCTCTCGCTGTGGCAGACGGCGATCCTTCGACTGTCCAAGCTTCGTGTCCGCGACGAGGTCGTCGAGAGCCTTCGCTACTACGAGACCAGCCTGTTCGAGGTGATCCCCGCGCTGCAGCGCGACCTGGTGGCCGAGCATCGGCGTCGTTGGCCCACCTCGCCGCCGATCGCCGACGACGAGCTCGGGCCGGTGATCGCGATGGGGTCGTGGATCGGTGGTGACCGCGACGGCAACCCCTTCGTCACTGCGGACGCGATGCGATTCGCCACCGGTCGTCAGGCGAAGGTGGCACTCGAGCACCATCTGCGCGCGATCCAGCGGCTCTCCGTGCAGCTGGCCATCTCGTCGCGGTTGGCAACACCGACGCCGGAGCTGCTGGCGCTGGCCGGAGCGTCGCGCGACGACTCGCCGTTCCGCATCGACGAGCCATACCGCCAGGCGTTGCGCGGCATGCATGCCCGCCTCTACGCGTTCGCTGCGTCGGTGATCGACGTCGTCGACGTGCCGCCGCCACACGCACCCCTGCCGGCATACGCGTCGATCGATGATCTCCGTGGGGACCTCGACGTCGTCATCGTGTCGCTGCGCTCGCACGGCGCGGCAGCGTTGGCCGATCAGCTGGTGCTCCCCGTCCGTCGAGCGGTCACGGCCTTCGGCGGTCACCTGTGCAGCCTGGACATGCGCCAGAACTCGGCGGTGCACGAAGTGGTCGTCGCCGAGCTGCTCGCCGCAGCCGGCGCGTGTCCGGACTATCGCGATCTCGACGAGCCCTCTCGCGTCGAGGTGCTCCTCGCCGAACTGCGGTCGCCGAGGTTGCTGCGCAACCCATGGACGTCGTCGTCGGACGTCGTCCGTGGCGAGCTCGAAGTCATGGACGCCGCCGCCGAAGCAGTTCGCCGTCACGGCGCGGCGATCGTGCCGCATGCGGTGATCTCGAAGGCCGAGTCGGTGAGTGACGTGCTCGAGGTGGCCGTGCTGCTGAAGGAGTGCGGGCTGCTGTCTCCCGGCGAGCTGCCGCGCACGACCGTGGACATCGTTCCCCTGTTCGAGACCATCGAGGACCTCCAACGCGCGCCGGCAACCCTCGGAGCCTTGCTGCGGCTGCCGGCCTACCGCTCGATGGTCGACGCTCGTGACGGGTGGCAGGAGGTGATGATCGGGTACTCCGACTCGAACAAGGACGGCGGCTACCTGACGTCGACGTGGAGCCTGTACCAAGCGCAGACCGCCCTCGTGGAGGTGGCGCACGGTGCAGGCGTCCGGCTTCGGCTCTTCCACGGTCGCGGCGGCACGGTGGGCCGTGGCGGTGGCCCGGCGTACCAGGCGATCCTCGCCCAGCCGTCAGGCAGCGTCGACGGCTCGCTGCGGATCACCGAGCAGGGCGAGATGGTCGCGGCGAAGTTCTCGCAACCGGCCTCTGCTCGACGGAACCTGGAGACGCTCGTGGCGGCGACGATCGGGGCCTCACTGCAACCCCGCACGGCGACAGCGATCGATGCTCGATTCGAGGCAACCGCGGAGCGGCTGTCCAGCTCGGCGATGCATGCCTACCGAACGTTGGTCTACGACGACCCCGACTTCATCGACTTCTTCCGCTCGATCACGCCGATCGGTGAGATCGCCCGGCTCAACATCGGTTCACGGCCCGCGTCGCGAACCGCCTCGAACCGCATCGAAGACCTTCGCGCCATCCCGTGGGTGTTCGGCTGGGCGCAGTGCCGGTTGTCGATCCCTGCGTGGTACGGCGTCGGCACTGCGCTCGACGAGCTCGTCACGGCGGATGCCGGTGCCGCCGATCTGCTGGTCGAGATGCACGCCTCGTGGCCGTTCTTCCGTTCGATCGTCGACAACATGGGCATGGTGCTGGCCAAGACCGATCTGCAGATCGCCGGCCGCTACGCCTCCCTGGTCGCCGACGAGCAACTGCGCGACCGCGTGTTCGGGACGATCACCGCCGAGCACGAGCGGGTCACCCGCTGGCACGCTCACATCACCGGCAGTTCCGACCTCCTTGCCGGCAACCCGGCGTTGGCTCGCAGCATCGCCAATCGCTTCCCGTACCTCGACCCGCTGCACGTGCTGCAGGTGGAGATGCTCCGCCGCTTCCGGGCCGGCGATGACGATGAGCTCGTCACCCGAGCGCTCGAGCTGACGATCAACGCCATCGCCACCGGCCTGCGCAACAGCGGGTAGCGCAGCCCTCCTCTGATCGGCACCCGAACGTGGCACGATGTGCCATGGCACTCGCCGATGGGGGCGCGCTCGAGCCGTACCCGGACGGTCGTTGGTGGTTGATCGACCACCTCGGCAGCACGCAGTTCCCGCTGATGTGTCGCGGCAACACCGGCGAGGTGTACCCGAACGTCGTCACCCCGCTGACCGGCTCCATCGTCAACGTGCCGTTCGCTCGCGGCCAGACGCGGCTGGCCGCCGAGATGGGGTTGGCGACGCGCCAGCAGCTCTCCGAATTCGACGGTGTGACGTCGGCACTCGCCGCGGTCCACGCCGGCTACCTGTTCGCCAACGTGTCGTTGGCACGCAGCGCTGCGAGCCGAACGCCCGGCTTGACCGTCGACATGATCGACAACCAGATGTTCGGCCTCAGCGGCGCGCCGGCTCACGTTCGCGTTCGTGGCGAGCGGTCACCGCTCGCGAGCGTGCGTTCGATCGCAGCGATCGGGCGGGGGCTGCTGCGACCGAACGATCGGCTCCTGCTCGACGCCCGTCGACAGATCGATGCTGCGGTGACTGCCGCAGGCTCGGCCGCTTCCGCCACCGACGCCGAGCTGATCGCCCGTGGCACGACCGCGGCACCGATGTTGGAGCGGATGATGCACGACCTGCTCCGCGCCAGCTCGTTCGCCGGCATCGGCCGATCGATGATCGAGCGGATCCTGGGCCTCGAAGCGAGCGGTGACGAGGCCGGCACGGTGAACCGCCTCACCGCAGGGATCGGCACCGTCGAATCTGCCGAACCGGCGGTCGCACTCTGGACGCTCGGCCGGTCGGCAGGCGCCGATCCGACCGTGGCAGCGATGTTCGACGACGGGCTCGACGGGCTCGACGGCCGACTGCGCGCGTCAACGGCTCCCACGGCAGAGCGATTCGTCCGGCAGTTCGATGCGTTCCGTGCCGCGCACGGCTCACGCGGACCCGACGAGTGGGAGCTGGCCTCGCCGACGTGGGGGAGCGAACCGGCGATCGGCTTGGCGATGATCGATCGGCTCCGCCACGCACCAGCCGAGCGTGATCCGGTCGAGGTGGGCAGCCGCCTGGCGGGGGAGCGCGATGCGCTCGTCGCGACAGTTCGAGCGGGCGTGGGGCGCGCCCGGCGACGACCGTTGGACGTCGCGCTGCGAGCGGCGACGTTCTACGGCAGCCAGCGCGAGGCGACGAAGGCTGCCATCGTTCGCTTCCTGAACCCGATGCGCCAGGGGTTTGCCGAGCTCGCCCGACGGCACGACGTCCACCACGACGATCTGTTCCTGCTGACCATCGACGAGCTCCCCGGGTTCGTCGCCGACCCCTCGAGATCGGCGGACGTCGTCGCCGAGCGGCGTGCCCGGCGCGACTACCTCCAGGCGCGCATCCCACCGTTCTGGTTCCACGGAGAGATCCCGCCGCCTCATACCTGGGTCGTTCGCGCCGATCGATTGCAACCCGACGCGGCACCACGGGTGCTGCGCGGCATCGGCGTCTGCTCCGGCACCGCGACGGGCACGGCGCGAGTGATCAACGACCCGAGCGATCCAGGCGCGCTGCAGCCCGGCGACATCCTCGTCGCTCCGATCACCGACCCGGCGTGGACGCCGTTGTTCCTCGCCGCCGCAGGTGTCGTCGTCGACGTCGGTGCGCAGCAGAGCCACGCCGCCATCGTCGCTCGCGAGCTCGGCATCCCGGCCGCGGTCAGCGTGACCGGTGCATCGACGACGATCCCCGACGGCGCCACCATCACCGTCGACGGCAGCACCGGCATCGTCACCGTTCACTGACGTCGGCGCCCTGCGCCAGTGATCAGGCCGGACCGATCGGGCTGCCCATCTCGCCGTTCCACTCGTCCCACGGCTGCGGTTGCTGGGCGTAGCCACCGCTCGCGCTCCACCCGCCGTCGATGCTCAGCACGACGCCGGTGACGAAGCTCGACGCGTCGGAGGCGAGGAACAGGAACGGCCCGACCAGTTCGGGCAGCTCGCCCATCCTGCGCATCGGTGTGCGGCTGCGCATCCAGTCGGCCATGCCCGAGTCTTCGAGCAGCGTCCGCGTCATCTCCGAGACGAAGAAGTTCGGGGCCAACGCATTGACGCGCAGGTTGCGATCGCCCCACTCGCACGCCAGCAACCGGGTCAGCTGGTTGACCCCGCCCTTGGCCGCGAAGTAGCCCGCCGTGCGGTTCTCCGAACCTGCGTTGCCGAAGATCGATGACAGGTTGATGATGCTGCCGCCGCCGCCCCGCAACATGTCGGGTGCCGCAGCGCGAGTCATGTAGAAGAGGCCGATCAGGTCGGTGTTGACCATCTTGGCGAACATCTCCGGCTCGCACTTCTCGGTGCGCACGAGTCGGTCGTCGGCCCAGCCGGCGTTGTTCACGAGGATGTCGATGTGCCCGAACTCGGCCATCGCCTGCGCGACGACGCGTGCGCAGTCGTCGAACACGGTCACGTCACCGGCCACCGCGAGACAGCGCCGACCGAGCGACTCGATGTCGCGCTTGGTGTCCTCCAGCTTGTCGACCGAACGTGCCGTGACGACGACGTCGGCACCAGCGCTGGCGAGGATCTGCGAGAAGAGCACACCCAGTCCGTACGACGCACCGGTGACGATGGCCACCTTGCCATCGAGACGAAACGGCGTGACGGTGTCGATCGCGGTCATGGCTGGTCGCCGGCGTAGCGGTCGCGCAGCTCGCGCTTGATGATCTTGCCGCTGACCGTCTTGGGCAGCTCGTCGACGAAGATCACCCGCTTCGGCTTCTTGTAGCCCGCCAACTGGTTGCGCGCCGTCGTGATGATCTCCGACTCGGTGGCCGTCATGCCCGGTCGGAGCACGACGACGGCGGTGACGTTCTCGCCCCACTGCGGGTCGGGCAGGCCGACGACTGCGGCCTCCGACACCGACGGATGCGTGTACAGCGCCTCTTCCACCTCGCGGCTGTAGACGTTCTCCCCGCCGGTGATGATCATGTCCTTCATCCGGTCGACGATGTAGAAGAAGCCCTCCTCGTCGCGGCGAGCCATGTCGCCGGTGTGGAACCAGCCGCCGTCGAAGGCCTTCTTCGTGCCCTCCTCGTTGCGGAAGTAGCCCTTGAGGACCTGCTCGCCGCGGATGACGATCTCGCCGACGACGCCGGGCGGGCACTCCACCATCGACTCGTCGACCACCTTCACGTCGGCCAGGCACATCGGCGTGCCGCACGATGCGAGGAGGTGCTCCTCGCCGTGGACGGCGCGCTCGTGATCCTTCTTCGGGAACGTCAGCACGTTGCCGCCGAGCTCGGTCATCCCGAAGCCCGAGTAGACGATCGGGCCGAAGCGTCTGATCGCCGTGCGCAGCACCTCGACGGGCATCGCCGCCGCGCCGTAGCCGATGCCGCGCAGCGTCGTGAGGGCGTACTCGTCGACCTTCGGGTGCTGCAGCACCATGTTCAGCATCGTCGGGGCCATCGCCGTACCGGTGATGCCGTGCTTGTCCACCAGCTGCATCCACAGCTCCGGCTCGAACATCGGGGTCAGGACGATGCGGCCGCCGCGGAAGTGGTTCACCGGCACGGAGTAGCCGGACACGTGGCACAGCGGGAAGGCGACCAGGTTGCGCTCGTCCGGCTGCGGCTCGTACTCGATGACCGAGTTGGTGACGGCGACGATCAGGTTGCGATGGGTGAGCATCGCGCCCTTCGGGAAGCCGGTCGTGCCGCTGGTGTAGAGCAGCCAGGCGGTGGAGTCCTCGTCGATCTCACGCTCGACCGGACTGGCCGACGCAGCGCCGACGACATCGCGATACGCCGGGTACTTCGTCGCCTTGTCGCCGATGACGATGATCGTCGTCAGCGTGGCGATCTCGGCGAAGTACGGCTCGATCTGCTCGAGGTACTTCTCTTGCACGATCAACGTCTTCGCCTCGGCGTTGTTCAGGATCCACGTCCACTCCTTGGGGTGGAGGCGGTAGTTGAGGAACGTCAGCGCCATGCCGGCGCCGGGCACGCCGTAGTAGCACTCGACGTACTCCGGCAGGTTCTCGGCGAGGATGCCGACGCGGTCACCCGGCTCGCCGAGGTCGAGCATCGCGTTGGCGACGCGGTTCGATCGGTCGAGCAGTTCACCGAAGGTGATCTCGGCGCCATCGTCGTTGACGATGGCGACTCGAGACGGGTACTTGCGCCCGTTCAGCTTGATGATGTCCCCCAGCAGCATGGCCGATCCCCCGATCACCTCAACGCCCCTAGTTGACGACTGTATCAACTTCTTGATGGGCGCGATCCACCGGTGCCGACTGCCCCCGGCGGGACCTCAGACGTCGGCGTGGTAGGGGAGGCCGAGCGCGTTGCAGTACAGCCGGGAGAGCTGCACGACGGCCGGTTCGAACTCGTAGGGCTCGCCGAGCACGATCCACACGTAGGCCGATCGGTCGATCATCGAACCGAGCGCGCTGGCTGCGTACCACGGGTCGATCCGCGGGTCGACCAGGCCGCGGCCCTGCCATCGGCGGATGGCCTCGCTGTTGCGAGTGACCCAGATGTGGCGGGTCTGCCGGCGGATCTGCGCCGTGCGCGTGTTGAACGTCGCCACCTGCTCCATGACCGCCATCATCCGGGCGTTCGCCTCGTAGGCGTGGAGGTAGCCGCGGTTGGCTCGCTCGATGCTGGCGGAGACCGAGCCGGGAGGACCGACAGCAGGCTCTTCACCGGCAATGCTGATGAAGTCCGCAGTCAACCGATCGATGACCTCGGCGAAGATCTCTTCCTTCGAGGTGAAGTACGTGTAGAAGGTGCCGTGCGCCACCTTCGCCCGCCGCGAGATGTCCCCGACGTTCACGTCGAGGTAGCCGTGCTTCTCGAACAGGGCACGTGCCGCCTTCACCAGCGCTGCTCGGGTGCGGGCGCCGCGAGCCGTCAACGGCGTCGGCGCCGGAGGGGCGGGAGCCGGGCGCGCCTTCGTGCTCTTGCTCGTTGCCAACGTCGGTCCACCACGTCTCGGTCGCCCTGCAGCGGGCGGGGAGGACGACATTAACGGCTCGCGTCCGGATCGCGCATTGGCTCGACGCTTCGCAACGCCATCTCCCGTCCCTCCACCTCACTGCCCGATGCGGTGCCCGTTGAGCTGACGCTGCCACAAGTTGACGGGTTCGTCAACTGTTCTGTGGCGGCCTCTCGGCACGATGAGTACGCTTCGGATCCCGAGGCCGCGTGGGGGCTGGCCCGGCACGATCAGGGGGTTTGGCGATGACGGAAACGACCATCGAGAAGCAGGGCCGCACGCCTCGGGTGATGCCGTTCGACATGTCGGGCATCGAGCGTGGCGACGACGGCGTGCTGCGCTACACCGGTCTGGCCCGGTCGCTGCTGCACATGTTCAAGGCGTCCGTGGACCACGCTCCGGACCGCGAGTGCATCGTCATCCTCGGCGGGGAGCGCTGCACGTACCAACAGGTGTGGGACCGCTCGGCCCGCGTCGCCGGCGGCCTGCGCTCCGCTGGTGTCACGCCCGGTGATCGCGTTGCCAACCGCTACGGCAACGGCCTCGAGTGGTGCCTCGGGTTCTGGGGCACGTTGATGGCCGGCGCAGTCGTGGTGCCCGTCAACACTCGCTTCACGCCCGCCGAGGTGGAATACGTCATCACCGATTCTGGTGCGTCGTACGTGTTCGAGCCCGACGCGCCGCTGCCCGACGGAGATCCGTTCGTCACCGACGACGTCGGCCCGAAGTCCCTCGCTGCGATCTTCTACACGAGCGGCACGACGGGGTTCCCCAAGGGTGCGATGACCACGCACGAGAACTTCCTGTCCAACAGCGAGACGTGCAAGCGAATCATGAGCCTCCCCGACGACGCCGGGCTGCGCAACCTCGTGTCCGTCCCGCTCTTCCACGTCACCGGCTGCAACAGCCAGCTGATCATCACGACCCAGCTCAAGGGGACCACCGTGATCATGCCGGTGTTCGACGTGCAGTCGTTCCTGAAGGCGACCGTCGACGAGCGGATCAACATCCTCACCTCCGTGCCGGCCATCTTCTGGCTGGCGATGAGCCAGCCGAACTTTCACGACTACGACGTCTCCAACGTCCGGTACGTCACCTACGGCGGGGCGCCCACGGCACCGGATGTCATCGCCCGACTGCGCGCCTCGTTCCCCAACGCTCGGCTCGGCAACGGGTTCGGCCTCACGGAGACGTCGTCCGTGTCCACCTTCCTGCCCGACGAGTACGCCGAGGTCCGTCCGGAGACCGTCGGCTTCGCCGCGCCGCCCGTCGAGCTCGACCTGATGGACGTCGACGAGACGTCGGGCGTCGGCGAGCTGTTGATCCGCGGTCAGAACGTCGTGGCCGGGTACTGGAACAAGGAGCAGCAGACAGCGGAGACGTTCGTCGACGGCTGGCTGCACACCGGCGACCTCGCTCGCCTCGACGACGAGGGCTTCTGCCAGATCGTCGACCGCAAGAAGGACATGGTCAACCGTGGTGGGGAGAACGTCTACTGCGTCGAGGTGGAGAACGCACTCGTCGAGCACCCGGCGGTGTTCGAGGTGGCCGTGCTCGGCGTGCCCGACGCGATGATGGGGGAGAAGGTCGGCGCGGTGATCGTCGCCCGCCCCGGCTTCGAGCCAGACGCCAAGGAGATCCGCGAGTTCGCCCGCGAGCGCATCGCCGACTTCAAGGTGCCGCAGTTCATCACCTTCCGCGCCGACCCCCTGCCGCGCAACGCCGGCGGCAAGGTCCTCAAGCCCGCCCTGCGCAAGGAGACCGAATGGGGCGACCAGCTGTAGTGCTCGGGCTCGCTGCGCTCGCCTGCCGTGCTCGCTCGCTGCGCTCGCTCACCCGAACTCGAGTCCTCGACTCCGATCCGTGAGTCTCGATGCCACCGGTGGCTCTCGAACTCACGAAGCCGCAGCCTGACTAGGTCCGCAGTTCGCGGCGGAGGATCTTGCCGGTGACGGTCTTGGGGAGGTCGTCGACGATGTCGACGGAGCGCGGGTACTTGTAGGCGGCCATGCGCTCCTTGCAGAACGCGATCAGCTCGGCCTCGGTGGCGTCGGCGCCGGGGCGGAGGCTGACGAACGCCTTCACCGTCTCGCCGCGGTACTCGTCGGCGACACCGACGACGGCCGCCTCACGCACGGCGGGGTGCTGATACAACACGTCCTCCACCTCACGCGGCCAGACCTTGTAGCCGGAGGCGATGATCATGTCCTTCTTGCGATCCACCACGTAGTACCAGCCGTCGGCGTCCATGAAGCCGACGTCGCCGGTGTGCAGCGCACCACCGGGCAGCGCGTGGGCCGTCTCCTCCGGCTTGTTCCAGTAGCCGGCCACCACCTGCGGTCCGCTGGTGACGAACTCGCCGATCTCGCCGGGCGCGACGTCGTTGCCGTCTTCGCCGATCACGCGCACGACGGTGTTGCACACCGGCACGCCGACCGACAGCGCACCCGACGTCGGGTCGACCGGCGCCTGCGCCCCCATCGGGACGCCGTGCGACGGTGATGTCGTCTCGGTGAGCCCGTAGATGTTGTGGATGTACGCGCCGACCTCGCGCTGGAAGCGCTCGACGACCGTCGGGGCGATCGGCGCGCCCCCGCTGTACACCTTCGTCAGGGAGGAGAGGTCGCGTCCTGCGCAGGACGGATCGTTCATCAGTGCGATGAACACGGTGATCGAACCGACGGTGAACGTCGGTCGCTCGCGCTCGATGAGATCGAGCGTCGTCGACGGGTCGAACCGGTAGCCGAGCACGATGCGCATGGGGACCAGGAGGGCGACCGTGATGTGGGCGATCAGCCCGGTGATGTGGAACAGGGGAGCGACGCCGAGCACGACGTCGTCGGGCGTCAGCGACATCCAGGTGCGGTAGATCTCGGAGTTGAAGACGACGTTGGCGTGCGTGTTCATCGCACCCTTCGGCGGCCCCGTCGTCCCGGACGTGTACGTCAGGAAGGCAACGTCGCTCGAACGCAACGGGCGATCGGGCGGCGTGCGACCGTCGTTCGCCGCGATCAGCTCGACGAGGTCGAGGGTGTCGGCCGGCTTGGCCTTCTTCGACCCGGCGAGCACCGACGGGCGTTCGCTCGTCAGGTCGAGCTCGTTGGTCGTGATCACCGTCAGCGGCGCCGAACGAGTGGCAAGCACGTCGGCCACGACATCGGTGTAGAGCGACTCCAGGGTCACCATCGCCGTCGCCCCGGAGTCGTCGAGCACGTAGGTCAGCTCACGCGCCTTGTTCATCGGGTTCACCGGAACGACGGTGCCACCTGACTTCCACGCGGCGAGGATGGCGAGCACGAACTGCGGCACGTTCTGCAGGTACACCGCGAGGTGATCGCCGGCGGAGAAGCCACGATCCACCAACGCCGCCGCCAGTGCGTCTGACTGGCGGTCGGCGTCGGCGAGGGAGATCGTGCTGCCGAAGTAGCGGATGAGGTCGCGGTCCGGGTGGGCGGCCACCGACGCCCGGAACATCGCCAGCGCGTCCGGGAAGCCCACCGTGATGTCGGCGGGCGTCCCGGTGCGGTAGCGGGCGAGCCAGGGTCGATCGCTGTAGCCCATGGCGGGCTACTTGATGACGATCGGGTTCACCGGTGCACCGGTGGCGGCGACCACCTTCAACGGCGCAGCGCAGTACAGGAAGGTGTACTGGCCGTCGGCAGCGCAATCGGCCGCGAGGTCGTCGAGCCAGGCGATCTCGGTCAACGTGACCCCGAGGTTGCGCATCAGCGCGTTGTGCAGCGGCAGCGTCACGCCCGAGACCGGGTCGACCGTGACCTCGTTGGCGATCGTGTCGGTGACGAGGTTGGGGATCTCCATGTCGTGGAACCACTGCACCAGCGCGTCGCTGTGGGTGAGGCCCGGCTCGACGAAGTTGCCGTAGAACTCCTCGCGGCTGACCTTGTAGAACTTGCCGATCCAGCCCGTGCGGATGACGAGGATGTCGTTCTTCTGGATCTCCACACCCTGCTTGGCGGCGCACGCCTGGAGGTCCTCGTGCGTGAAGGTCTCGGCGACGTCGAGCACGTCCTTGCCGCGGAAGCGGGCCATGTCGAGCAGGATGCCGCGTCCGACGACGCCCTTCTCGGCGATCGGCAGGACGCTGGCCTTGGACAGGCCGCCGATCGTGGTCTTGGCGTCGTAGCCGTTCCAGATCTGGCCGTCGTACCAGACGTGCCCGAGCGCGTCGTACTGCGTGCTGCCCTGCAGGAAGCACGTCATGTAGTCGTCGGCGTAGTGCGCCCCGCCGCTGAAGTGCGGGCCTTTGCCGGCGATGTACATGCCTTCGTCGATGACCGTGGTGCGCACCGCGCCGCTGCGGCCCGGCCACACCGGATCGCCTTCCGGGTTGGCCATCTTCACCTGCAGGGTGAAGACCTTGCCGGACTTGATGCTGCCGGCGGCGGCGAGGATGGTCGTCGGTGTCAGGTAGTTGAGGCTGCCGACCTCATCGTCGGGGCCCCACTTGCCCCAGTTGCGCGGCGCGTCCTTCAACAGATCGGTGACGCTCACTTCGACATCGGTCATGATCGCTCTCCTTCAGTCTTTCGGCGGTTGTTGGGTTGCTTGCAGTGCTTCGTCGGCCAGCGCGGCGAACGCGGTGCCGTCGAGGTAGTAGCGACGGGCCCAGATGCCCGTGCCGTCTTCGTCGTCGACCGGCATCCGCCACGTGGTCGTCAGCGCATCCCCCGACATCGCGACAGCGACGAGCGCTCGTGGTTGATCGATGGTGCCGTCGACGTAGGCGTCGGCCGCGTCCTCCGGGACGTAGCGCTTGGCGATCCGGCGGTACAGGTCGCGCCAGGCGTCGTCGTTGCCGGGTTCCTGCAGGATGCGTGCTCGCCCGCGCACGGTCACCTTGCGGTACGGCAACGGGTCCTCGTCGATCGACAGGCCGATGCGCGGATCTCGCCGCATGTTTGCCAGGAACGCAGCCGGCCCACGCGGCGTGAAGACGATGTCGTCGCCCTGACGGATGAACCACGTCGGCACGACGCTGGGGAAGCCATCGGCGTCCACGGTGCCGATGCGCACGAGGTGACCCGGCTCGTCGAGGAACGCCTCGACCTCGGCATCGGTCATGCGCGGCATCAGACCACTCCCATCAGAACAGATCCCAGTAGCTGTCGCGAGCCCGCATCTGCTCGACGGACTCCTCGAGGATGACCCGTCCGCTGCGCATCACGTAGGTGCGGTCGATGATCCGCAGCGCTTGCCCGACGTTCTGCTCGAGCAGCAGCACGGCCAACCCCTCCTCGTCGGCGAGCTTGCGCACCGCGTCGAAGATCTGTTGGACGACGGCAGGCGCGAGGCCCAACGAGGGCTCGTCGAGCATGAGCAGCTTGGGGCTGGCCATCAGCGCCATGCCCAGGCTGACCATCCGCTGCTGACCGCCCGACATCGTGCCGGCCAACTGGTCGCGCCGTTCGACGAGGATCGGGAACAGGCCCTGCACGAGCTCCAGGCGCTTGGCCCGGCGGCTCGGGTCGGGGTCGTTGGCGCCGCCGAGCAACAGGTTGTCGATGACGGTGAGGTCGGCGAACACGAAGCGCTCCGACGGGATCATGGCGATCCCGGCCTTCACGTTCGACCGCGAGTTGGCCTTGGTGATGTCGCGACCGTTGAAGTGGATCTTGCCGCCGATCACCGGGTTGATGCCGAGGATCGTGCGGATGGTGGTGCTCTTGCCGCTGCCGTTGTGGCCGAGCACGCCGACGATCTCACCGGCGCGCACATTGAGGTCGACGTCGTAGACGACGTGCTTGCGTCCGTAGCCGGCCTGCAAGCCGCGCACGTCGAGCAGCAGGTCGCCCGAGGGTTCAGGCTGTTCCAAAGTAGGCCTCCGCGAGTCGTGGCGTGTTGGTCAGCTCGGCGATGGTGCCCTCGGCGGTGATCTCGCCGAGCTCCATGAAGTACGTGTGATCGGCGAGCCGGCCGACGACGTGGAGGTTGTGCTCGACCACGCACACCGTGCGTCCCTGGTCGCGCACGGCCTCGATCAGTTCGAGCATCGTGTCCACCCACTTCGTGTCGATGCCCGACGCAGGCTCGTCGAGCAGCAGGACCTCGGCCTCGGTGGCCAGGACCCGAGCCAGCGAGACGAGCTTGGTCTGTCCGTAGCTCAACGACCCGGCGGGCACGTCGGCGAAGTCGGCCATGCCGACGAAGCCGAGCCAGTCGAGCGCCTTCTCGCGGGTCTGCTTCTCGGCACGCTTCACCTTGCGATGTTGGAAGAACAGCGTGCCGAAGTTCTCGCCCGGCTGCTGCTGCACGGCCATCATCACGTTCTGCAGGCAGCTCAACCGGCTGAACAGGCGCACGTCCTGGAACGAGCGCACCAGCCCGAGCCGTGCGACCTGATCCGGGTTCTGCCCGACCAGCTCCTGCCCGTTCAGCAGCACCGATCCGCTGTCCGGCGGGATGAAGCCGGTGAGGAGGTTGAACACCGTCGTCTTGCCGGCGCCGTTCGGGCCGACCAACGCGGTGATCGTGCCGCGCCGCAACTGGATGGCGAGGTCGCGGGCGGCGACGATGCCACCGAAGTTCTTGCTCACACCTCTGGTCTCGAGCACCACCTCGGCTTCGTGCCAGCGGCGATCCTTGGCCTGCTCGCGCGCTTCGCTGCCCTCGCCGGCGTGCACGCTGTCGTCGTCGGAACCCGACTTCACGGCGATGTTCGTGGTCGGCACCCACCCGTCGACCATCTCGACGCGCTTGGTGCCGCCGCGTTGGCCGCGCAGCCATCGCCACGGGCTGAACCCCTCGGGCAGCGCACCCTGTGGCCGCACTCGCATCAGCAGCGCCAGCGCCAGGCCGTAGATGATCAGCTGGACGACGCTGGCGCGAGCGGCCTCCATCTTGATGACTCGCTTGAGGACGGGCTCGAGCAGCACAACGACTGCCGCGCCGAGGACGCTGCCCGTGAGGTTGCTCATCCCGCCGAAGATGACGACGGCGAAGATCGTCAGCGAGAAGGAGAAGCCGAACACACCGGGCGTGGCCAACCGCAGCCAGGCGGCGATGAAGCCGCCTGCGAGGCCGGCGAGACCGGAGGTGATGCCGAACACGGCGACCTTGTAGCCGAGCACGTTCTTGCCGAGCGCCTGGGTGGAGATCGGGTCCTCGCGGATGCCCTTCAGCACCCGACCGGTGGGTGACTCACCGATGCGCCGGCAGAAGACGTAGACGAGCACCATCACGACGAACGACGGCAGCAGCCAGTCGCGCGGTCGCAGCAGCTTCCAACCGAACAGGTCGCCGACCGGCAGGTTGATGAGGCCGTAGGTGCCGCCCATGGCCGGCCATGCGACGAAGAAGCCGATGATCACCGACGACACCGCGAGGGTGAGCAGGATGAGGTACTCGACGGTCAGCTTCAACGCGGGAAGAGCGACGATGCTGCCGATGACGAAGGCGATCGCCACGCCGAGGAGCGTGCCCACCATGAAGTTCCAGTGGTGGTTCTGGGCCATGTAGCCCATCGTGTAGCCGCCGATGGCGCCGAAGGCGGCGTGTGCCACCGACACCTGGCCGGCGTAGCCGAGCAACAGGTTCAGCGACAGCGCCAGCGTCGCGTAGAGGAAGATCTGATCGATGTAGTTGAACCAGAGGTCCATCAGGTCACACCCGTGCTTTCGCGCTGAAGGGCCGGAGCTTGGCTCGCCACGTGCTGCTCTTGACGGCGAGGTAGGTGAGGTAGCCGACGAGCACCACGAAGACTGCGGTCTGCGTCCAACGCACCGACAGCCAGATCGACGAGTACTGCTCGATGAGGCCGATGAGGATGCCGGTGGCGAACACGCGGATCGGCGACTTGGCCGTGCCGGCGAGGAACGCGACGACGAAGGCGTAGATCACGGGCGACGCACCCATGCCCGGGTCGACGGTGTACTTCAGGCCGTACCAGATGGCGGCGACGCCGGCGCAGATCGTGCCGAGGAAGAAGACGATGACGTACGTCCAGTCGGCGTTGATGCCGATCGTGCGAGCGAGATCGGCGTTGACGCGGGTGGCCTTGATCCGCCGGCCGAGCGCGGTGTACCGCAGCATGATGGCCAGCAGGACGGTGATGATGATCCCGCTCGCCGCCTGCCACACGTCGAAGTTGATGAAGAACGTGTCCCAGAGGGTCATGCGTTCACGCTTGGGGCCGAAGTAGGCCTGCGTCTCGCTGCCCCAGAACAGGCGGATGATGTTCTCGCCGGCGATGCCCAGGCCGAGCGCGGCGACGAACACCGCCAGCAGCGCGGTGGCGCCGGCGTTCGCCGCGAGTGGTCGGTAGACGATGCGTTCCACGCCGGCGCCGAGCACCGCGGCCAGCAGCACGCCGATGATCGCTGCCGGCCAGAACGGCAGGTCGACGCGAAACGTGAACGTGAACGCGAGGTAGGCCGCCAGGGCGTAGGTGAACCCGTAGGCGAAGTGGAAGCGGCCGGTGACGCCGAGGATCAACGCGAACCCGACACCCAACAGACCGAAGCTGCACCCACGGAAGAACCCGTCGACGGTGAGCTGGCGCACTGTGTGCGCGTCGACAGCAAAGATCACGAGATCGCATTCCCTTCTCGAACGTTCGAGTAGTCAAAACACCGCAATAGGAGGCACGGTGTGGCGGGGCTCCTGCTGGTCGGCGGAGCCCCGCCACGACTTGCTCAGGCCAGCTTGTAGCCCTCGCCACCGATGCCGAAGAACGCCTTCGGCGTCACGGTTCCGCCCTTGTACTCGAACACACCCATGTCACGCTTGATCACCGAGTGCGTCGTCGCGTCGAGGGTGTAGGACCCGACCGTGCTCGCATCGCCGCCGTACACGCTGACGACGGTGAGGTTGGTCTGCAACGCCTTGTCGAGCGCGTCGCCGTCCTTGATGTCGCCGCCGCCCTTGATCACGCGACGGATGACCTCCCACATCACCAAGGCGTTCTCGTAGAAGTTCGCTGCGTAGAAGTCCGGGTCTTCCCCGTACTCCGCGTTGAACTCGCTGACGAACGTCTTGGCGAGCGGGCTGATCGGGTTCTTCGCGTCGAAGTAGTCGTAGGCGAACGTGTACCCGTCCGAGTCGTACGTGCCCTTCGAGGCGTTGAGCCCGTCCGGCGTGAACTCGAAGCCGATGCGGATCGCCTTCAACCCTGCCGTCGCAGCCTGGTTGGCGAACGAGCCGGGGTCCTGGCCGTAGTTGCTCACCAGCAGGATGTCGGGCTCGTTGTCGGCCACCTTCGGCAGCACCTGGGAGAAGTCCTGACCACCCACGGGCACGAGCTCGTAGAGGTTGTTGAACTCGTACCCACCGTCGGCGATCTTCTTGAGGATGTCCTCCTTGACGATGCCGTTGTTCGGATCGCCGATGTCCCAGCCGACGACGCCGACCGTCTTGGCGTCCGGTGCGGTCTCCTTGAGGTACTTGAACAGGCCCGGCAGCGGATCGTTCGGTGTGATCGCGCGCGTGCCCCAGAAGTACGGCTGACCCTGACCGAAGATGCTCGTGCCACCGCCGCCGTCGAGCGTGAACATCTTGTACTGCGCGGTGCCTGCGAGCATCGCGCCGAGATCGTCCACGTACGAGGCGAACTTCGCCGGCACCTTCTTCGAGCCGAGCTCGGTGATCGCTGCCTGGCCGGCAGCGGCATCGCCTGACTTGTGGTCGAGGTAGATGTAGTTGTACTTCGGTCCGCCCGCTGCCTCGATGTGCTTCGCAGCGAGGTCGAGGCCTCGGGTCATGGTCTTGCCGTAGAAGGAGCCGGTCCCGGTCAGCGCCAGCACGGCGCCGAGGTCGATGGTCTGGCCCTTGCCGGCGGTTGCGGCATCGATGTTCAGCAGCTTGGCGAGATCAGCGCCGACATCGCCGCCGCCACTCGTTCCACCGGTGGTACCGCTGCTGCCACCCTTCTTGTCGTCGCTGCCGCAGGCGTTCAGCAGCACGCCTGCGCCCGCTGCACCGAGCGCGCCGAGCAGTACTGATCGACGCGTCACCCGGCCTTCGTGCACTACCCAGTTGTTCTTCGACTCGGCCATCCGGTCGCTCCTCCCTTTTCTGCGGATGTGATGTGAGGAATCCGCATGAGCATCACTTCGACGCGGCAACCGGCGAAACGAAGCCGGCCCGCGACGAAAGAGGGGTGGCGGCGAGCCGCGTTGCCGTGGCTCACGTCCCCAGACGTTCTGCAATCCCCCGGCCAGGCGGACACCGAAAAACCCCTGTTGTGAACGGAGCCGACCAGCCATCGGCAACGTACGCCCGCACGCTGCAGAAGGCAAGCAATTTGTTGACAGACTCGTCAACTCGATTTAAGGCGCATCTCTCAATCGTTGAGGTGTGCAAGCTTCGCGCCGGGACGCGGCCACTGCATCTTGACCAGCCGGCCCGTGGTCGACAGCGTGATGTACGCGGTGCGCAGATCCGGCCCGCCGAAGCAGATGTTCGTGGTCAGCAGGTCGCCGGTCGCGACGAAGTCGATCAGCTCGCCCGCGGGCGAGATCACCGACACGCCGCCGTTGACGAGCGTCGCCACGCAGACGTTGCCGTCGCCGTCGACGCCGAGCGAGTCGAGCAGCTGGAAGCCAGGAAACCCGTAGAGGCACTGCGAAGTGTCGACGAGTCCGGGCGCGGACAGCTCGCCCGGCCCGGTGACGTCACGCTGCATCACGCGACCCGTCCACGTCTCGGCCCAGTACAGCTTCGTGCCGTCGGGCGACAAGCCGATCCCGTTCGGCTCGTGGGCCGGGAAGACGACCTCGCGGACGCTCGAGCCGTCGGCCTTGCCGTAGTAGATGCCGGTGACGTGGGAGATGCGTTCCTCGTCGTCGGTGAGCCCGTGATCGGTGAAGTAGAACCCGCCATGCAGGTCGAACACCAGGTCGTTCGGGGCCCAGAAGGGTCGTCCGTCGCACTCGGTGTACAGGTCGACGACCTCGCCGGTGCCGAGATCGACGGTTTGGATCCGCCCGCCGATGTAGTTGGCCTTGGTGACGGCGCCCGGAAAGACGAGACCACCCATGTCGGTCTCGGTGAAGCGTGCACCGTTGTTGCACACGTAGACCTTGTTGTCCGGGCCCATCGCCGCGCCGTTCGGCCCGCCGGGGATCGTGGCGATCGTCTCTTTGGTGCCGTCCGGCAGGACGCGCGTCAGTCGCGGCCCGAACATCTCGACGAGGATGACGCTGCCGTCCGGCATCGCGATCGGACCCTCGGGGAACTTCAGACCTGATGTGACCTCGATGAGCTCAGCCATGGCACAACCTCCAGTTGATCGACGTGTTGATCGACGGGCGCGGGAAGCTCCCGTGCAGCCCCCAGCTGCGAGGACGAACCTACAGCCACGACCACCACAAGTTCGACGCGGAGCGTCGCGGATGGCGTCGCGCTGTGAGGCCGCCGACAGCGCCGCGTGAAATCGCGCCCGTTGGGCCTGCATGAGTTGACGCAAGTGTCATGTTGCCGGTACAACTCTGCCCAGGACGATGATGTTCGCGAGGGGGCTCGCGGCGCGGACCACTCACCGCCACACCCCGGGCATCAAAGGAGCGTCGACATGCAGGACTTCAGGGAGATCGGTCGCCGACTGAGCAACTGGGGACGGTGGGGGGCCGACGACGAGCGAGGCACGGTCAACCTGATCACGCCAGAGCGCGTCGCCGCTGCAGCGAAGCTCGTCAAGCGCGGCGACATCTTCGACCTCGGCATCCCGTTCGACGCGAATGGCCCGCAGCCGGGTGGTGGACGCATCAACCCGGTGCGCCTGATGTCCGAGACGGGCGCCCAGCAGAACTTCCCCGGTGCGTTCCACTACGCCGACGACTACGTGTTCATGCCGTTGCAATCCGCCTCCCAATGGGACGGGTTGGCGCACGTGTTCTACGACGATCAGCTCTACAACGGCTTCCCGTCGAGCGACGTCGGGCCGTACGGAGCGATGCACTGCAGCATCGACAAGTTGGCGAAGGGCATCGTCGGACGCGGCGTGCTGCTGGACATCGCACGGCTCAAGGGCGTCGAATGGTTGGAGGCCGGTCAGGTGATCACCCCTGACGACCTCGATGCAGCTGCGTCCCAGCAGGGCGTCGACATCCAGAGCGGCGACATCCTGCTGTTCCGCACGGGGTGGCGTACGAAGTTCAAGCGCGAGGGCAGCGCGACGGAGTTCATGGCCGGTGAGCCGGGCCTCAACATCGACTGCTGCGAGTGGATCCACGACAAGGAGATCGCCGTCGTCGCCTCGGACAACTGGGCCGTGGAAGTGCTGCCCGGCACGATCGACGGTGAGTTGCTGCCGGTGCACATGGTGCTCATCCGCGACATGGGCGTCACGCTGGGGGAGATCCTCGATCTCGACGAGCTGGCGGACGATTGCGTCGCCGACGGAGTCTGGGAGTTCTTGCTGACTGCGCCACCCATCAAGTTCACTCGTGCTGTCGGGTCGCCGATCAACCCGCTGGCGATCAAGTAGCTCGCCCGATCACCGCCCTCATGCTGGAAAGGCACTGACACCCATGGACTTCGACATCCCCGAGGATCTCGCCGCGTACCTCGTCGAGCTCGACGACTTCATCGAGCGCGAGATCAAGCCGCTCGAGAACGAGAACGACAACATCCGCTTCTTCGACCACCGTCGCGAGGACGCCCGCACCGACTGGGAACGCGGCGGCCTGCCGAACCACGAGTGGGAGCTGCTGCTGCGCGAGGCACGTCGCCGCGCCGACGCTGCCGGTCACTACCGCTACCCGCTGGCCAAGGAGCTCGGGGGCCGCGACGGCACGAACCTCGGGATGGCGATCATCCGCGAGCACTTCGCCACCAAGGGCCTAGGTCTGCACAACGACCTGCAGAACGAGCACTCGATCGTGGGCAACAACGTCGGACTGCTGCTGATGATCCAGTACGGCACCGAGGAGCAGAAAGCGGAGTGGCTCGACGACCTCATGGAAGGTCGCAAGGGCTTCGCCTTCGGGATCACCGAGCCGCAGCACGGCAGCGACGCCACCCACATGGAGACGCATGCCGAGCGTGACGGCGACGAGTGGGTGATCAACGGTGAGAAGACGTGGAACACCGGGATGCACGCTGCTCAGTACGACATGATCATGGCCCGCACGAGCGGCAAGGCCGGCGACGGCGACGGGATCACCGCGTTCCTCACACCGACGAACGCCGAGGGTTTCGAGATCGTCGAGTTCCTGTGGACGTTCAACATGCCCACCGATCACGCCCACGTGCGCTTCACCGACGTGCGCGTGCCGCACTCGGCGATCTTCGGTGGCGAGGGTCGCGGTCTGCAGGTGGTGCAGCACTTCTTCAACGAGAACCGCATCCGCCAGGCCGCCTCCAGCCTCGGCGCCGCGCAGTTCTGCATCAACGAGTCGGTCAAGTACGCCAAGGAGCGCAAGCCGTTCGGCAAGCCGCTGGCCACCAACCAGGGGATCCAGTTCCCGCTCGTCGAGCTGCAGACGCAGTGCGAGATGTTGCGCACGCTGATCCACAAGACGGCGTGGTCGATGGACAAGCACGGCGCCCTGTCGCAGAGCGACAAGGTCTCGATGTGCAACTACTGGGCGAACCGGCTGTGCTGCGAGGCCGCCGACCGGGCGATGCAGGTGCACGGTGGCATGGGCTACTCGCGCCACAAGCCGTTCGAGCACATCTATCGCCACCACCGCCGCTACCGCATCACCGAGGGTGCCGAGGAGATCCAGATGCGTCGCGTCGCCGGCTACATGTTCGGCTTCATGAGCCAGCAGGCACCCAAGGGCGTCCGTCCCGACTGACCCGCGTGGGCGCGAGATCGACGAGATCTCGTCGCACTCGCGCCCAAGGAAGCCATGTCAGACTGAGGCGGATGAGCTCGGTCGAGTTGCGGGGACGAGGGCTGACGGCGGACGACGTGGTCGCCGTTGCTCGATACGGGGCGACGGCTTCACTCGGCGCAGCCGCCCGTGCGGCGATGGACGCGTCGTCCGCGTTGATCGAGGGCCTCGTCGCCGGCGGTGACGCGGTGTACGGGGTGACCACCGGGTTCGGTGCACTGGCCAACACCGTCATCCCGGCGGCGCGCACCGCCGAACTGCAGGTGGCGCTGGTCCGCTCGCACGCGGCCGGCATGGGCGATCCCGTCGAGGTGGAGGTGGTTCGGGCGATGCTGCTGCTGCGGGCGAGGAGCCTGGCGATGGCCTGCAGTGGTGCCCGTCCGGAACTCGTCGACCTGCAGCTGGCGATGCTCGATGCGGGGATCACTCCAGTCGTTCGTGAGCACGGGTCGCTCGGCGCCAGCGGCGATCTTGCACCCCTCAGCCACTGCGCGCTGGCGTTGATCGGCGAGGGCGAGGTCTGGGATCGCGACGGGCGTGTCGTTGCGGCATCGGTCGCGCTCGACGCGGCCGGACTGACCCCGGTGACGCTGCGAGCCAAGGAGGGGTTGGCGCTGATCAACGGCACCGACGGCATCCTCGGCATGCTCGTGCTGGCGTTGCACGACTTATCGGCGCTCGGCCGCGTCGCCGACATCGTCGCGGCGATGACGGTCGAGGGGCTGCTCGGCACCGATCGCGCCTTCGCCGCCGACCTCCAAGCCCTGCGCCCTCAGGTCGGCCAGGCAGCCAGCGCGCGCAACCTGACGCGGTTGCTCGCCGGCTCGGCGATCGTTGCCAGCCATCGCACCGGTGACTCGCGCGTGCAGGACGCCTACTCGCTTCGTTGCACGCCACAGGTGCACGGTGCCGCGCTGGACACGTTCGGCTACGCGCGATCGATCGCCGAGCGCGAGCTGGACGCGGCGATCGACAACCCGATGATCCTGCCCGACGGTCGCGTCGAGAGCTGTGGCAACTTCCACGGCGCGCCGCTGGCGATGGCGTGCGACTTCCTGGCCATCGCCGTTGCCGAGCTGTCGGCGATCAGCGAGCGGCGCACCGATCGCATGCTCGACGTGGCCCGAAGCCAAGGTCTGCCGCCGTTCCTGTCCACCGACGCAGGCGTCAACAGCGGGATGATGA
Source organism: Ilumatobacteraceae bacterium (assembly GCA_965229005.1). GTDB lineage: Bacteria > Actinomycetota > Acidimicrobiia > Acidimicrobiales > Ilumatobacteraceae > CBDDIP01. Next base: position 3,559,027 of record CBDDIP010000002.1, on the reverse strand, counting down.
TCGGGCACTACACGCAAGCGGCGATGGCGATGGAGAACCAGCGCCTCGCCGCTCCTGCGTCCGTGCAGTCGCTGCCGACCAGTGCGATGCAGGAGGACCACATCTCCAACGGCTGGGCGGCGGCGCGCAAGCTGCGCCGGGTGGTCGACAACCTTCGCCGCATCCTCGCCGTCGAACTGGTCTGCGCCGGCGCAGCCATCGACCTGCGCGCTCCACTGCAGCCCGCGGCCGGCACCGGCGCCGCGCTCGATGTGCTGCGCGCGGCGATCGTCGGGCCGGGCCCGGACCGGTGGTTGTCACCCGATCTGCGGGCCGCGGAACGTGCACTTGCCGACGGCTCGTTGCTGGTGGCCGTCGAATCCGCTCTCGGAACACTGGAGGCAGGCTGATGTCCGGTCCTCGACCCGTCCGCGCCCCGCGCGGCACCGATCTGCACTGCCTCGGCTGGCCGCAGGAGGCCGCCTTTCGCATGCTGCAGAACAACCTCGATCCAGAGGTGGCCGAACGTCCCGACGATCTCGTCGTGTACGGCGGCACCGGCCGGGCGGCGCGATCGTGGGATGCGTTCGACGCCATGCTGCGCACGCTGTCCACCCTGCGTGGCGACGAGACGATGCTGGTGCAGTCGGGCAAACCGGTGGGTGTGTTCCGCACGCACGAGTGGGCGCCGCGGGTGCTGCTGGCCAACTCCAACCTCGTGCCCGAGTGGGGCAACTGGGAGGAGTTCCGACGGCTCGAAGCGATGGGCCTGACGATGTACGGCCAGATGACCGCCGGCTCGTGGATCTACATCGGCACGCAGGGGATCCTGCAGGGCACGTTCGAGTGCTTCGCCGAGATCGCCCGACGCAAGTTCGGCGGGTCGCTCGCCGGCACGATCACGCTCACCGCCGGTGTCGGTGGCATGGGCGGCGCGCAGCCCTTGGCGGTGACGATGAACGGCGGTGTCGCCCTGTGCGTCGACACCGATCCGACGCGGCTGCAGCGGCGCATCGACACGCGGTACCTCGACGAGCTGGCCGACTCGCTCGACGACGCCGTCGCCCGGTGCGAGCGCGCCCGGACGGAGCGTCGGGCGCTGTCCGTGGGGCTCGTCGGCAACGCCGCCGAGGTGCTGCCCAAGCTGCTCGAGATGGGCTTCGGCGCCGACATCGTCACCGACCAGACGAGCGCGCATGATCCGCTCAGCTACGTGCCCGCCGACATGACGATCGAGGCGACCGCGGAGATGGGGCGACGTGATCCGCAGGAGCTGATCCGTCGGGCTCGGTTGAGCATGGCCGAGCACTGCCGGGCGATGGTCGGCTTCCTCGACGCCGGTGCCGAGGTCTTCGACTACGGCAACAGCCTGCGCATCGAAGCGCAGTTGGGTGGGTTCGATCGGGCATTCGACTACCCGGGGTTCCTGCCGGCGTACATCCGTCCGCTGTTCTGCGAGGGCAAGGGCCCGTTCCGATGGGTGGCGCTGTCCGGCGAACCGGAGGACATCGCCGCCACCGATCGTGCCGTCCTCGAGGAGTTCCCCGACGACGACGGGCTGGCGCGATGGATCTCGCTGGCGAGTGAGCGGGTTGCCTTCCAGGGTCTGCCGGCGCGGATCTGCTGGCTCGGTTACGGCGAGCGGCACCGGTTGGGGCTGCGGTTCAACGAGATGGTCCGTCGCGGTGAGCTGAAGGCACCGATCGTCATCGGTCGCGATCACCTCGACTCCGGTTCGGTGGCATCGCCGTACCGGGAGACCGAGTCGATGCTCGACGGGTCGGATGCGATTGCGGACTGGCCGCTGCTCAACGCACTGGTGAACACGAGTTGCGGGGCGACGTGGGTCAGCATCCACCACGGCGGTGGTGTGGGCATCGGCCGCAGCATCCACGCCGGCATGGTGTGCGTCGCCGACGGCACCGACCTCGCCGCCGAGAAGCTGGAGCGCGTGCTGACCGCGGACCCGGGGATGGGCGTGATCCGTCACGCCGACGCCGGCTACGAGCGTGCCAACGAGGTCGCCGCGGAACGTGGCGTGCGCATCCCGATGAGCGAGGGCGACCCGACGTGAGCGTGCGCGAGATCCTCCACGTCGGCAACCCGCTCTTGCGCGAGCGGTCGCGGGAGGTCACGGTCGACGAGCTCGCTTCGCCGGCGGTGCAGACCCTGATCGACGACCTGATCGACACGATGCACGCCGCGAACGGTGCCGGCATCGCTGCCCCACAGGTCGGCGAACTGCTGCGCATCGCGACGATCGAGGTCAACCACAACCCGCGGTACCCGTACAAGCCGCCGATCCCGTTGACGGTCGTCGTCAACCCGGTGGTCGAGGTGCTCGATCGCGAGGTCGTCGAGATCAACGAGGGCTGCTTGTCGGTGCCGAACCTGCGCGGCAACGTGCTGCGCCACGTCAACGTGCGGGTGCGGTTCCTCGACCGCGATGGCGTCGAGCACGACGAGATCAAGCGGGGGCTCACCGCGGGCACGTTCCAGCACGAGCTCGACCACCTCGATGGGCTGCTGTTCCTCGACCGCGTGCACGACACCACGTCGCTGACGACCTGGGAGCAGTTCGAGCGGTTCCATCGCGCCGAGTTCATCGAGCGGATCACTCGCTTCGTCGAGCGCGTCGGTTCGTGAGCACCTACCGCTGCGAGCTGGCCTGGCTCGGCGGTGCGGAGGCGGTCGCCGACGTCGTGATCCGCGTGGAGGGCGACATCATCGTCGAGGTGGCGCACGGGAGCGCCGCGCCGGCGGACGCGATCTCGTTGGCGGGCATCACGATCCCCGGTGTGGCCAACGCCCACAGTCACGCCTTCCACCGCGCGTTGCGAGCGCGCACCCAACGTGGCACCGGCTCGTTCTGGACGTGGCGCGACCGCATGTACGAGGTCGCGGCGCGGCTCGATCCGGCGACGTGCGAGGAGCTCGCGACCGCGGTGTTCGGCGAGATGGCGCTGGCAGGGATCACGTGCGTGGGCGAGTTCCACTACCTCCACCACCGGCCCGACGGATCGTCGTACGACGACCCGAACGAGATGGGAGCGGCCATCGTGCGAGCCGCGAATCGCGCCGGCGTGCGGTTGACGCTGCTCGACACGTGCTACCTCCACGGCGGTCTCGAGGATGGCAACTATGCACCGGTGGACGACGTGCAGCGACGGTTCAGCGACGGCGACGCGTCGCGGTGGGCGCAGCGCGCATCGGCGCTGCACCGCCTGGCCGGGCCGATGGTGCGCGTCGGCGCAGCCGTGCACTCGGTGCGCGCTGTCGATCCGGCATCGATCGCCGTCGTCGCCGAGTGGGCGGCACAGCGAGGCGCGCCGCTGCACGCCCACGTGAGCGAGCAGCGGGCCGAGAACGACCAGTGCATCGCCGCGCACGGCCGCACGCCGACGGTGCTCCTCGGCGAACACGGCGCGCTCGGCCCGTGGTTCACCGCCGTGCACGCGACGCACCCGTCACGCGACGACATCGCCCTGCTCGGTGAGGCGCAGTGCACGGTGTGCTTCTGCCCGACGACCGAACGCGACCTCGCCGACGGGATCGGGCCGGCACGGTCGTTCCTCCACGCGGGTGCGTCGCTGTCGATCGGGACCGACTCGCACGCGGTGATCGACCCGTTCGAGGAGATGCGGGCGATCGAGCTGCACGAGCGACTGGCCAGCGGCGTGCGCGGCCATCACGATGCCGGCTCGTTGCTGGCCGCCGGCACGAGCAGCGGCTTCGAGTGCCTCGGGTGGGCGGAGGGCGGTCGACTGGAGGCCGGGGCACTGGCCGACTTCGTCTCCCTCCGGCTCGACACCGTGCGCAACGCGGGCGTCGATCGCATCGACGCGCTCGCAGCGACCGTGTTCGCTGCGGTCGCAGCGGACGTCCATCACGTCGTGGTCGGTGGTGACGTCATCGTGCGCGACGGCGCACACACGCGCCTCGACGTCGTCGGGATGCTCGCCGACACGATCGGATCCATGTGACGACCACGGTCGTCGACCGCATCGGCCTGCTCGTCACCAACGATCCGTCGTTGGGTGAGGGGCAGCTGGGGATCGTTCGTGACGCGTCGGTGGTGTTCGAGGGAGATCGAATCGTCGCCGTCGGGGCGGCCGGAGCGACCGCCGACGAGCGCATCGACGCCGACGGAAGGTGTGTGATCCCCGGGTTCGTCGACAGCCACACGCACCTCGTGTTCGCCGGTGATCGTGGCGACGAGTTCGCTGCACGGATGGCCGGACAGCCGTACGCGGCAGGAGGGATCCGCACCTCGGTTGCCGCCACTCGCGCCGCGAGCAACGACGAGCTCGCCCGTCTCGCCGCTGGTCGGCGCAACGAGGCTCGCCGCGCCGGCATCACCACCATCGAGATCAAGTCCGGCTACGGGTTGACCGCCCACGACGAGGCTCGCTGCCTGCAGATCGCGCAGACGTTCACCGCCGAGTCGACGTTTCTCGGCGCGCACGTCGTGCCGCCCGAGTTCGACGGGCGCGCCGACGACTACGTCGATCACCTGTGCACCACGATGCTCCCGCTGGCGGCGCCGTACGCTCGCTGGATCGACGCGTTCTGCGAGGCCGGCGCCTTCGACGCCGATCAGTGCCGTTCCGTGCTCGCTGCGGGCGCGCAGCACGGTCTGGGATTGCGGCTCCACGCCAATCAGTTGGGGCACGGGCCGGGCGTGCAGCTCGCCGTCGAGATGGGCTGTGCATCCGCCGACCACTGCACGTACCTGAGTGATGCCGACATCGCCGCGTTGGCCGGCAGCGACACGGTGGCCACCTTTCTCCCGGCAACCGACTTCAGCACGCGTCAGCCCTACCCCGACGCGCGCCGGGTGATCGATGCCGGCGCGAAGGTCGCGCTGGCGACGAACTGCAACCCGGGCAGCAGCTACACGACGTCGATGTCGTTCTGCATCGCGCTCGCCGTTCGCGACATGCACATGACCGCCGAGGAGGCGATCGCCGCCGCGACCATCGGTGGCGCACGAGCTCTGCGGCGCGACGACGTCGGTCGCATCGCCCCGGGCGCCCGCGCTGACCTCGTCGTCCTCGACGCGCCGAGCCACACCCACCTCGTCTACCGCCCGGGCGTCCCCCTCATCGCCATGACCATCGAGTCCGGCACCCTCCACCCCTGAGCGTTTGTGCACGAACTGGGCCATCGTCCCGATCCGTGCACGAACGGATCGAGCGTCGCCGGGCTCAGCGGTTGGGGGTCCAGCCGGGCTTGCCGAAGATGTGGCCGAGCTTGTGGCGCAGGTCGGTGGCGCTGCGCACGTCGCGGGCGATGTCGGCCATCTCGTGGTAGGCGATGCGCATCGGGTTGTACGTGCGGATGTTCTTCGTCAGGCCGTACTTCAGCCGGCGCACCTCCGGCTCGAACGTGCCGAACAGGCGGTCCCACAGGATGAGGATCCCGCCGTAGTTCTTGTCGAGGTACTGGTCGTTGGCGCCGTGGTGGCCTCGGTGATGGGAGGGCGTGTTGAAGACCTGCTCGATCGGCTTCGGCAGGCGGTCGATGGCCTCGGTGTGGATCCAGTACTGGTACAGCAGGTTCAGCTGACCGGCCTTCGCGGTGGTGGCCGTGGGGAAGCCGAGCAACGGCATCGGGGCGAACACCCAGAACGTGAGGAAGCCGCTCCACGGCTGGCGCAGCGCGGTCGAGAGGTTGTAGCGCTCGCTGGAGTGATGGGTGACGTGGTTGGCCCACAGCAGCCGGACCTCGTGCATCCAGCGGTGGTCCCAGTAGTAGAGGAAGTCCCACAGCACCATCGCCCCGACGATCGAACGCTTCCGCGACCCGATGCTGGAGATGCGGTGCTTGAACAGGAAGCGATCGAACTTGGAGAAGGCCGCAGCGGTGGCGAAGCCGAAGGCGATGTTGCCGGCCAGCATCGACAGGCTGGCCACCGTGTCCTTGCGTTCGTAGCCGAGCGGCACGAGCGGGTCGGCCGGCAGGTGCGTGCCCGACAGCGTCTCGAGATCGGCGTCGTACATGTCGCCGAGCGTGCGCTTGTCCCGCTTGCGCAGGGCCAGGTACTCGGCCGCCATCGTCACCGCGAACAGCGGCAGCGTGGCCTGGTCGACTCGATCGAGCGTTCTGGCCGCCGTCTTCTTCACCGCGGAGGAAGATACTCAGCCGCGGGCGCGTCGGCGGTGTCGGTCCAGCTGACGACCACCAGGAGGTCGTCGACGTTGCCATGCGGGTCGCGCACCTGGCCCACCAGCCGCGCCTCGGTGACGAAGCCCAACGCACCGAACATGGCCAGCGCGCCGGTGTTCGACGAGCGCACTTCGACCATCACCTTCTCCAACCCGAGCTCGGTGGCCAGACCGACGCCTTCGTCGACGAGCTGCCGTCCGACCCCGGTGCCGCGACGGTCGGGCCGGACCACCACGCGCAGGTCACCGACGTGGGCCTCGAACCCGGAATGCGGCACGACGGTGACGAGCCCGACCACCTCGCCGTCATCGAACCCGGCGATGCGCTTGGCGGGCACGGCCTGCGTCCAGCTCGCCACCGCCACCTCGTGCAACAGGTACGGGTCGACGAAGGAGTGATCCGCTCGCGGCAGCCGGTCGGCGAACGCGCGCAGCGGGTCGCGATCTGCCGCTGTGATCTTGCGATAGGTCACCGACATGCCGCCCCCTGGCTCGTCCGATGCGCCGCCCCCCGACGACGCACTTCCAGCCTTTCATACGTGGGGTGGCGAGCGCAGCGAGCCCGAGCTGACGGCTCAACGGCCCGTGAGCGCTTCGACGACGGGAGCGAACTCGTGCACCTTTGCCTGGGGGATGGTGATGTACGAGTAGCCCCACCGCTCGCGCTTGGCGACGAACTGGTCGACCACGTCGTCGACGGTGCCGACGGCCACCAACGGCGAACCCTTGGCTTCGTCGACGGATCCGCCGAACGCCGAGGCGACACGATCCAGCAGCCGTGCGTGCCCGTCTCCGATCGCGACCACGGAGAGCCAGGCGTTGAACTCGAGGCGGTCGTAGCGATCGCCTGCCGCCTCGCGGATCCACTCGAACTTGGTGTCGATGCTGCCCGGCAATGAGTCGCGAGCCGCCTCCGCTCTCGCTGTCGCCGACGGCAGCGTCGGGTTCACGCCGATGATGTCGGCGTGCATCGCCGCGTGGCGCAACATCCTCTTGCCTCCGCCGGCAAGGAGGATCGGCGGGCCGCCGGGGCGGTGGGGGAGCGGCGTCGGGGTCAGCTGTCCGATTCGGTAGTGCTGGCCCTCGAAGTCGAACGGCTCGCCGGCGAAGCAGCGGCGCAGCACCTCGACGTGCTCGATCAGCCGATCGACACGGACGCCCGGCGGGTCCATCGGCACGCCGGTCGTGCGGTAGTCGGTCTCCTGGTACCCGGCACCGACGCCGACCTCGAGTCGTCCGCTCGACAGCACGTCGATCGAGGCCAACTCGCGCGCCAGCAGCGCGGGGTGGCGGAAGTCGGCGGCAAAGACCATCGTGCCGACCTTCAACGTGGTCGTCGCCGCTGCGGCGGTGGCCATCGCCGTGATCGGCCCATAGCCCTCGTGCATGTGATCGGGGACGAACACCGTGGCGTATCCGAGCGACTCGACCAGGCGGGCCGACTCCGTCCACGTCATCCCGTCGAGCGGGTCCATGAGCTCGACGCTGAAGCGGAAGGGGCGGCTGTTCGGCTGGTCCGTCACGAGCTCAACCTACGCGGCCGGCGAATGCGGATCGACCCAGGTCGCAGCCCCTGGCGGATCGAACGTGTGTACGACTAGCATCTCGCGATGGCAGCTGGGGCGACCATCCTCCACGCCGACCTCGATGCCTTCTACGCGTCTGTCGAGCAGTTGCTCGACCCGTCCTTGCGCGGCAAGCCGATCGCTGTCGGCGGGGGTGTGGTGCTCGCTGCGTCCTACGAGGCCAAGCGGTTCGGCGTGCAGGGTGGCATGTCCGGCTTCCGGGCCAAGCAGCTGTGCCCCGGGCTGCTGTTCGTCGGTGGGCACTTCGATCAGTACCAACGAATCGCCGATCAGGTGATGGAGGTGCTGGGCGACTTCACCCCGGACGTGCAGCGGATCTCGATCGACGAAGCGTTCCTCGACATCGCCGGTTCGGTGCACCTGTTCGGTCCGCCTGATGTGATCGGCGCGCGAATCCGCACGCGGGTGCGCGACGAGATCGGGCTGCCGATCTCCGTCGGAGCGGCACGCACCAAGCACCTCGCCAAGATCGCCTCGCAGGTGGCCAAGCCCGACGGGATGGTGGTGGTCGATCCCGAACGCGAGCGCGAGTTCCTCGATCCGCTGCCGGTCGGCCTGGTGTGGGGCGTCGGCCCGGTCACCGAGCAGAAGTTGTCCGAACGCGGCATCCACACCATCGGTCAGCTCGCCGCATCGCCTGGGCAGGAGCTGGCGACCATCCTCGGGCGAGGGATCGGCCCGAAGCTCGGGCAGCTGGCGGCCAACGAGGACCGACGGCGGGTGCAGGCGAACCCGCGAGCCTCGTCGGTGGGTGCCCAGTCCGCGTTCGGGCGACGCGATGTCGCGCCCGACCTCTTTGGGGAGGTGCTCGGCCACCTGGCGGACCGGGTCGCCGGTCGCCTGCGGGCCAAGGAGCGCGCCGGCCGCACGGTCACGGTGCGCGTGCGCTTCGCCTCGATGCAGTCGGTGACGCGCTCGTTCACCGCGGCCGCTCCGGTGTCGGCCACCCTGACGCTGACGGAGATCGCCCAGCGATTGGTGAGCACTGCACTCGCCGATCACCCCGATCGCCGGCAGATCTCGCTCTTGGCGATCTCCGTGTCCAACCTCGTCGATCAACCGGTGCTGCAGCTCGAGCTGCCGGTGCTGCCCGATGAGCCGCAGCGCGCCGGATCACCGATCGGCGCGGCGCGCTGGGCGATCGACCACTCGATGGACGCGGTGCGCAAGCGCTTCGGTCGCGACGCGGTCGGTTACGCCTCGGTCAAGCTGAGCGAGCACAGCCGCGTGCCCGACGAGTTCCGGGAGCTCGCCGAGCACGAGCTCTGAAGCGCTTCTCAGCCCGCGGCGAAGAGGAGGTCGAGGCTCAGCTCGTGCACGTCGGCGCGGCGGAAGCGACGATGCGTCGCAGCGCCGCCGATGTGCCCGGTCCCGGTGAACCAGGCCCAGGTGCGGCCGGCGCGCCGGTAGACGCCGTGGTAGACGAGCTCGAGCGTCAGCGGCTGCCGTGCGCCGGCGCCCTCGGCGATGCCCTCGAACTGCCATGCGGATGCTTCGAACGCGTGCGGCGAGACGCGTGCGGAGGTCAACTCCAAGAGGACCTCGTCGGTGTCGATGCGCATCCAACAACCCGTTGGATCGTCGGCGAGCTCCAGCCAGCCCTGGTGGATCGGAAGGGTCTCCGTCACGCGGCCGGCGACGCGATGAATCGTCGAGGCCGAGAGCAGCGGCCAGATGCCGGACGCAGGGACCTCGAGGCCGTCGACGTCGCGGACGAGCGCCCGCTTCTGGGTCGTCGTCCGTTCGGTCACCACGTGCAAGCCGTCGGTCACCACGTGCAAAGAGGTCGTCGGACGATCCGACGTTGCGGTGAGCAGTGTTGTGTTCATGCCACCATTGATCACCATCGCGGGTGGTTGCGCCTGAGTAGCGGGTACTCAGCGCCCCGTGTCGTTCGCCACAACAGTGTCCGCCACCGTCAGGCGCTGCGTCCGCTGCTCATGGCCGCGGACGCACCAGCGATGGCGCGGTGGACGATCTCCTCGACGTGCTCGACGTCGAGGCCGAGCGCTTCGCCGATGTGAACCGACCAGATCTCGCTGCGGATGTTGTTCTCGAAGTCGAGCTGGCTGCGCAGGTCCTGGCGCGCGGCCTGGCGGTTCTGGCTGATCATCACGAACGTCGCCAGGAAGATCGCCTCCAGCGAGACGATCATCGTCAGCAGCCCGAACGGGAACTTGTCGAACTCGCGGTCGATGCCGGCCAGCCCGACGTTGATGGCGATCCACACGCCGAACCAGACGATGTGGATGTAGACGAAGCGCATCGAGCCGGCGAAGTTGGTGACGCCGTCTGCGGTGCGGTCCCCGACGCGACGCATCAGCCCCATCAGCGATCTCGTCGCCGGTGACGCGTAGTGCTCCGGGTTCCAGAGGTGACCGTCCTCCACCCCGTCGGCGCGGTCGATCACCCGACACGCCTCGCAACGCAACGAGTGGCTTGCCTGTGCGTCGTCGTCGGTGACATCGCCTGGTTCGTGGTGCTGGTCGCTCATCTTCGCGACACTATGGGCATGGTCGTCGAGGGAACGACGAGTGTGCCGCCACCTGACGAGGGCGGCGAGTCGGCGTGCTGGGCGCACCTGTTCGACGATCTCGCCGACGCAGAGGAGGGTGCCATGCGCGTGGCGCGGCTCGGTCCGGCAGACCGCGACGTCGCCCGCGCAACGTTCACGATGATGGCCGAGGTGTTCGATGAGCACGCCGGGCCGTTGTCCGACGGTTACCTCGATCGGCTCCTGCGCAGCCGCGATTTCTTCGCGCTGGCGGCCATCGAACCGGCGGGCGTCGTCGGCGGGATCACGGCGCACACGTTGGCCATGACGCGCAGTGAGAGCTCCGAGCTGTTCATCTACGACCTCGCAGTGCGAGCGGATCGCCAACGTCAGGGCATCGGTCGCCTGTTGGTCGATCGCCTGAAGGCGCACGCCAGGGTGGCGGGCATCGATGTCGTGTTCGTCCCTGCGGACGACGAGGACGTCGACGCGTTGGACTTCTACCGCGCGATCGGCGGGGTGCCGTCACCGGTGACCATCTTCGATCTGCCAACCTGACGCCAGGCAATCGAGGGGAGCCAGCGATGTACCCGGGGGCGTACGCATTGGAGCATCCGGATCGGCCGTGCTTCGTCATGGCCGACACCGGCGAGACGGTCACCTACCGCGAGTACGAGGAGCGCTGCAACCGGCTCGCCCACCTGCTGCGCGCCGAGGGCTTGGCGGCCGGTGACCACTTCTCGATCTTCATGGAGAACAACAGCCGCTACCTCGAGGCGTGCGGCGCCGGCGAGCGCAGCGGGCTGCACTACACGTGCATCAACTCGCACCTCACGCTCGACGAGCTCGTCTACATCATCGACAACAGCGAGTCGAAGGTCGTCATCACCTCGGCGGCCAAGGCGCCGTTGGTGCTCGAAGCGCTGGAGCAGTGCCCGCGGGTGACGCTGTGCCTCGTCGTCGACGGCGGTGCACCGTCGCCGACCGACGCGCACGCCGCGGTACGTGATCTCGTCGAGGCGACCGCTGAGCTCCCGACCACACCGATCGCCGACGAACGGCTCGGCACGCCGATGCTCTACTCGTCAGGCACCACCGGGCGGCCGAAGGGGATCGTTCGCGTGCTGCCCGATCAGCCGCCGGGTCAGGCGCTGCCGTTGTTCATGTTCCTGCGCAACCTGTGGCACTACCGCGAAGACATGATCTACCTGTCGCCGGCGCCGCTGTATCACTCCGCGCCGCAGGCGGCTGTCGGGCTGACGCTGCGCATGGGCGGCACCGTGATCATCATGGAGCGCTTCGATCCCGAGCAGTACCTGGCGATGGTGGAGCAGCACCACGTGACCCACAGCCAGCTCGTGCCGACGATGTTCAGCAGGATGCTGAAGCTGCCGGCCGAGGCGCGCGAGCGCTACGACCTGTCATCGCTGGAAGTCGTCGTGCACGCCGCCGCCCCCTGCCCGGTGCCGGTGAAGCAGGACATGATCGAGTGGTGGGGCCCGATCATCCACGAGTACTACGGCGCGACCGAGGCGATCGGCTTCACCTCGTGCGACTCGCACGAGTGGCTCGCCCACCCGGGAACCGTCGGGCGCGTGCTGATGGGCGACCTGCACATCCTCGATGACGACATGCAGCCGTGCCCCGTCGGCACGCCGGGCACGATCTGGTTCGCCACGCCGTCGCTCGTGCAGTACTTCAACGATCCCGACAAGAGCCGCGACGCAGCGTCGCCCGACGGCACGATGAACACCGTCGGCGACGTCGGCTTCGTCGACGAGGACGGCTACCTGTTCCTCACGGACCGCAAGACGTTCATGATCATCTCCGGTGGTGTGAACATCTATCCGCAGGAGAGCGAGAACCTGTTGATCACGCATCCGAAGGTCGCCGACGCGGCGGTCTTCGGCGTCCCCAACGTCGATCTCGGTGAAGAGGTGAAGGCCGTGGTGCAACTGATGCCGGGCATCGAGCCGGGGCCTGAGATCGAGCGCGAGCTGATCGACTTCTGCCACGCCCACCTCTCCCGCCAGAAGTGCCCGCGCACCGTCGACTTCGATCCCGAGCTGCCGCGTCTGCCGACCGGCAAGCTGTACAAGCGAGTGCTGCGCGATCGGTACTGGGGTGACGCCCCGACACGCATCGTCACGAGCTGACACCGACTGTCGCGCGGCGTCGGCGACGGCGGGGCGCAGGACGTGCTGATGGCCGCCGACAAGGTCAAGGCCAACCCAGACTGTCACTTTCCGTGAAAATTTGACCACACCCCGCGGTAGGGTGGTGAGCGATTCGAGGATGCGTGTCCGACGACAGCGGTGACGACGGAGTGAGCCTCGGGAACCTGGCTGCCATCGACGACGAGTTCCGGCTGATCGCCGAGTCGATCCCGCACATCCTGTGGATGTCCTCGCCCGACGGATCGGCTGCCTTCCTGAACGGCGAGGGATGGAACTACTCGGGTGTCGGAGCGGCCGGCGCGCACGCCTCGAACTGGATCGAGATCATCCACCCCGATGATCTCGATCGAGTGCTGTCGGCGTGGACCGAGGCGAACCGCACCCACTCCCGCTACTCGATCGAATGCCGGATCCAGCGCTTCGACCACGAGTACCGCTGGCACGCCTTCCGGGCGCGAGCGCTCTGCGATCCCGAGGGCAACGTGCTGCGATGGATCGGCACGATGACGGACATCGAGGACACCAAGCGCCTCGAAGCCGAACTGCGGTTCCAGGCGGAGCTCCTGGGTGCGGTCGGCCATGCAATCGTCGCCGTCGACACCGATCGCAGGATCATCTACTGGAACACGGCGGCCGAGGAGATGTACGGATGGAGCGCTGTCGAAGCCGTCGGCCGGACCTCGGTGGAGGTGCTGCCGCGGGTCGAATCGCCCGACGTGGAACGGGAGATCGCCGACGCGATGCGGCGTGGCGAGACGTGGTCGGGCGACTACGAGATCGAGCGTCGCGACGGCACCCGTCTGGCCGTGCTGGTGACGAACCGGCCGATGTTCGGACCTGACGGGAGGGTGGTGGCCGTCATCGGATCATCGATCGACGTCACCCAGCGCAAAGCCGGGGAGGACGCGGCGCAGCAGCTGTCGGCCATCGTCGAAGGGTCGGGTGATGCGATCTTCGGCGTCACCGACGACGGCATGGTCACCAGCTGGAACGGTGCTGCGGAGCGGATGTTCGGGTACCGCGCGCAGGACATCGTCGGGCGACCCGTCGCCGTGCTCGACCAGGTGCGCCGAGCCGCCGAGACGCGGTTCGAGATCGGCTTCGAGCAGTCGGCGATCGGCGCAGTGATCTCCGACATGGCCGGCGTGCCCACGCGGGTGAACGGCGCCGCCTGCGCCATCCTCGGGCGCCCCGCCTCGATGCTCGTCGGCCGACGATGGACCGAGTTCAGCCATCCCGACGATGTTCCGCTGGGCGTGGCGGCCGCCGCCTGGTTCGACGATGGCCACGACACCTACGCCGACGAGCGTCGCTACGTGCGACCCGACGGCACCGTCGTGTGGACGTCGACGAACCTCACCGTGGTCCGCGACGAGCACGGCACCCACCAGTACATCTCGATGCAGCTGCAGGACATCACGGCTCGGAAGCAGCTCGAGAACGAGCTCGCCCACGAAGCGATGCACGACTCCCCACGGGCCTGCCGAACCGTGCACTGCTCATCGATCGCCTGGTCCACGGACTGGCCATGTCCCGTCGGCGCGGCACGCCGCTCGGTGTGATGTTCGTCGACATCGATCAGTTCAAGCTGATCAACGACACGTGGGGTCACGGAGCGGGCGACGACCTCCTCAAGCACGTGGCCGGTCAGATCGAGCTGGTGGTCCGTCCTGGTGACACCGTCGCGCGACTCGGCGGGGACGAGTTCGTCATCGTGTGCGACGACGTCACCGTCCACGAGATCGAGCAGATCGCCGGCAGGTTGCTGGCCGCGCTGGCCCATCCCTGGCAGCTCGGCGACGAGAAGGTGCACATCACGGCAAGCGTCGGCATCGCACTCGCGGACGAGGCATCAACGCCCGAACGTCTGCTTCGCCACTCGGACGCGGCGATGTACCGCGCCAAGGAGCGCGGCAAGGGTCGCGTCGAGCTGTTCGACGACACGCTGCGCTCGGTGTCCGAGCAGCGCTGGGCCACCGCCTCGGCGCTGCACCGAGCACTCGAGCATGGTGAGTTCGAGGTGCACTACCAACCGGTCGTCGACCTGCTGACCGGCACGATGGTGAGCGTCGAGGCGCTGCTGCGCTGGAACCATCCAGGACGAGGCATCGTCAGCCCGGCGGAGTTCATCCCGCTCGCCGAGGAGACCGGGCTCGTGGTGCCGTTGGGCGCCTGGGTGCTCGAACGAGCGTGTCGGGACCTGGTGGCCTGGCAGCAGCTGGACGGGGCCGCCGCCGGGATGTCCGTCGCCGTGAACCTCTCGGTCCGCCAAGTGCTCGCTCCGGACATCGCCACGTTGATCGAGGGCGTCCTGCGGCGAACCGGGTTGGACGCCGGAAGGCTGTGCCTCGAGCTCACCGAGAGCGTCTTCATGGGCGACGTCGACTACTTCGCACGAACGCTCCTGAGCCTGAAGGCACTCGGTGTGTCGCTCTCGATCGACGACTTCGGGATGGGGTACTCGTCGCTCGGCTACCTCAAGCGCTTCCCCGTCGACGGCGTCAAGGTGGACAGATCGTTCGTCGACGGCCTCGGCGTGGATCCGCACGACACCGCGCTCGTCGCAGCGATCGTGGCGATGGCGTTCGCGCTCGATCTGGAGGTCACCGCCGAGGGCGTCGAGACCGACCGCCAGCTGCAGGGTCTCCGTGCGCTGAACGTGACGCGTGCCCAGGGCTTCCTGTTGGCGACACCGATGCCGGCGGACGCGATCGCCCGCCTGATCCTCGAGGACCATCGTTGGCCGGCGGTGATGGTCGCAGCGACAGGCGGTCGCCAGCTCTGAGCTGATCGGCCGGTGGTTCAGACGAAGTCGGCGCGAGCGACCACGGAGTCGGACCCGTCGCGGATCTCGATCGCCCCGATGCGGTCGCGCAGCAGCGGGGCGTTGCACCGGCAGTGGATCGGCAGGGTCGCGCCGACGAAGCCGCCGGCTGCCAGGGGTGCATCGTCGACGTCTCGGTAGACCACCTGGAACGCGGTGCCAATCGGGAATCCCGTCGCATCCAGCAGGAGCTCGACGCCCCACGTGTGGTTGATCACCTTGGCAGCAAGCGTCGATCCGTCGACGGATGCCGGACCCGAGCTGAACGTCAACGGTTCGGTGGGCGGAGACGGTGCCGCAGCGGGCGGGTCGTCCTGGGCGAGGTTGGCGCCGACGGTTCCCCCGACGGCGCCGATCGCGGCGGCCGCACCCGAGATCAGCAGCGCTCGCCGCGACGGCATGGATCTGACGTTGCCCCGTCTGCCGGCCAGTTCGGCTTGGTGTCGGAGCGCCGCGGCGCGGACGGCTGCGATGCGCTCGGGTGGCGCTTCGGGCACGTCGTCGTCCATGGCGCCGGTCAGCTGCTTCAGCAGGTCGTCGTCGCTCATGTCGACGCCTCGCGCAGGCTGACTCGCAGCCGTCCGAGCGCGCGGGCCTGCGCCATGCGGATCGCGCCGGGTCGCTTGCCCAGCACCTTCGCGGTCGACTCGGTGTCCAGGCGGGCGACGACTCGAAGCCCCAGCAGCTCCTGATCGTCGAAGGGCAGCTCGGCGAACGCGGCGCGCACGGCGCTGGCCTCGGCCGCGGCGACCATGCGGTCCGTCGGCTCGGGCGCGGCCGGCTCGACCGCTGCCGGAACTGCGCGGTGCCGTTGGCCGGCTCGGTACATCTCGTTGATCACGTTGCGTTCGATGCCCATCAGCCAGGCGATGAGCCCGCCCGGGCCCGATCGGTAGCGTGCCACGGCCGACATGGCGCGCACCATCGTTTCGCTGACGGCGTCTTCCGCTTGATCCGCGGTCGCCAGTCGGGCACGAGCGAAGCGCCAGAGGGGTGGTCGGCTGCCGGTGTACAGCGCCTCCCAGGCATTCGGATCCATTCGCTGGAGCTCATCGAGCGACGGGAGTCGGAGCGCGGTTCCCGCGTCCTCGTGCGCGGTCGTCAAATCGCCACGTGACTCCATGCACCTCTGTTCGGTCGCCGAACTCGTTCCGGATTTTCCGACGGTGATTTGTGACGCGGCGACCGATCTCGACATGGAGGGGCAACCGCACCAGATCCGTCTGGCCCTGTCGGGTGAGCGCCTCGCCGCCCGAGATCGGAGACCGCCATGCAGTTCCGCCGAAAGATCGCCATCCCCATTGCCGCCTGTTCGCTCGGGCTCGGCGTCGGCCTGGCCACGTCGAGCCCGGTGGGCGCGGCAGTGTCCGGTGGACCCGTGCTCGCGCTGACCGCAACCAACTCGCTGATCGGCTTCAACGCAGCGACGCCCGGCACGCTGACGCAGACGACACCGATCACGGGTTTGCAAGTCGGTGAGGTGATCGTCGGCATCGACGTCCGCCCCGCGACGGGTGAGCTCTTCGCCGTCGGCGTGGCCGGGACGACGGGCCGGATGTACACCATCAACACCACGAACGGCGCGGCAACCCTGATCGGTTCGCCGTTCTCGACGACGTTGCCTGCCGGTGGCACGTGGTCGGTCGACTTCAACCCGACCGTCGACCGGATCCGCTTCGTCCACTCCGGTGGCACCAACCTGCGGCTCAACCCGCTGAACGGCGCGCTCGCGGCCACCGACACGGCCGTCGTCCCGGCGCGTCCAGCGGCGCTGGCGTACGACCGCTCGACGTCGCCGGCCCCGGCGGCGACCACGTTGTTCGCCATCGACGACGCGACCGACACCCTGAACCTGATCGGCGGGCTCAACGGAACGCCATCGCCCAACACGGGTGCGACCACCGTGGTCGGCGCGCTGGGTGTCGACGTCGCCTCCAGCGTCGGCTTCGACATCGCGCCGCAGGGCGACGCGCTGGCCACGTTCGGCGTGGGCGGTACGTTCGGCCTGTACACCGTGAACCTCTCCACTGGTGCAGCGACGTTGGTCGGCGCCGTCGGTGCTGGCACCGTGGAGGTGCGCGACATCGCCCTTCCTCGGCCGCCGGTCGGCCCGCTGCTCGGCCTCAGTGACGGCAACGCGATCGTCAGCTTCAACGCGGCGACGCCGGGGACCGTCGCGACGACCCCGATCACCGGCTTGCAGCCCAGTGAAACGATCATCGGCTTCGACGTGCGACCGGCCACGGGTGAGCTGATCGGTGTCGGCTTCGTCGGCACGGCCGGTCGTGTCTACCGGATCAACCCGGCCACTGGCGCGGCGACGCAGATCGGTGCGGCGACCTTCGCCGTCGCCGCGACGGCACCGACGTGGTCGGTGGACTTCAACCCGACCGTCGATCGCATCCGCCTGACCAACTCGCTCGGCGACAGCTACCGCGTGAACCCGGTGAACGGCGCGCTCGCCGCGACCGACACGGACATCGCACCGGCCAAGCCGTCGGCAGTCGCCTACGACCGGCCGATCGCCACGACGACCGCAACGACGCTGTTCGCCATCGACGACGTCGCCGAGACGCTGAACACGATCGGCGGAGCGGACGGGGTGCCGTCACCGAACCTCGGAGCGACGACCGCTCGTGGCCCGCTCGGCGTGGTCACCGACAGCGACGAGGTCGGCTTCGACATCTCGCCGTTCGGTCAGGCGCTGGCGACCCTCAGCGTCGGTGGCAGCACCGGTCTCTACACCGTGAACCTCGCATCCGGTGCGGCCGAGCTGGTGGGCGCGATCGGGACCGGCGCGACCGACCTCATCGACCTGACCTTTCCGGCCAACGTCGTCGCGGGTGCATCGCAGTTCACTGCCGTCGCACCGACTCGGGTGCTGGACACGCGTGACGGCAGCAAGCCAGTTGCCGGAGCGATCACCGACGTGCAGGTCGCTGGTCTCAACGGTGTCCCGGCAAACGCGACGGCGATCGTGCTGAACACGACCGGCACGGAGGCCGGCGCGGCCGGCTTCGTCACCGTCTATCCGACGGGTGAGGCGCAGCCGATGGTGTCGAACCACAACCTCGTCGCCGGCCAGACCCGCGCCAACCTCGTCACGGTCAAGATCGGTGCGGGCGGCAAGGTCAGCTTCTTCAACGAGCGCAGCACGCACCTGATCGCCGACGTGCTCGGGTACTACGCGCCGGCCACCGGTCCCGCCGGCCGGTTCACGTCCCTTGCTCCCGGCCGCCTGATCGACACCCGCGACACGGCCACGAAGGTGGCGGCGAACGGGACGTTGACGGTTCCCGTCCTCGGCCAGAAGGGCGTGCCGGCCACGGGCGTATCGGCAGTGCTCGTCAACCTCACGGGCACCGAGGCAACGGCTCCGGGGTTCCTGACGGCGTTCGCGTCGGGCACGACGCGGCCGGGCACCTCGAGCCTCAACCTCGAGCGGGCAGCGGCCACGGCGAGCAACCTGGCGATCATCCCGGTCGGTGTCGACGGCGCCATCGCCGTGTACAGCCAGAGCGGTGCACATGTCGCCGTCGACGTGGCCGGCTGGTTCGGTGACGCCACCGCCAAGGGTGGCTACTCCGGGCTGTTCGTGCCGGTCTCGCCGGCACGAGTGCTGGACACGCGATCCGGCGTCGGCGCTCCTGCGGCAGCGTTGCCGGTCAACGGATCGATCGACGTCACGTTGGCCGGGGTCGGCGGCATCCCGGCGTTCGGTGCGGCGGCCGCGGTGATCAACGTCACCGCAACCGAATCGCCGCAGCGGGGTTTCGTCGCCGTCTACCCGACGGGTGTCTCGCTGCCGCTGGCCTCGAGCCTCAACGTCGACGTCGCCGGACAGTCGACCCCGAACCTCGTCGGTACCCGCCTCGGGACCGCTGGCAAGGTGACGCTGTTCGATCAGGCGGGCGGTCAGCTGATCGCCGACGTCTTCGGCTGGTACACCAGCTGACGACCCGACCCCACCGTTTGTGCACGAACCGGGCTCATGTCCCGGTTCGTGCACAAGCGCACGGTGATGAGTGACCGATGGCGGACCGATCGTGCGTCAGCGCCAGTCGAGGCTGAAGTCGAAGCCCGGATCGTCGGTGATCCGGACGATCGTTCCATCGGCGACGGTGTAGACGTAGACCTCGGCGTTGCCGTCGCGATCGCTGATAAAGGCGATCTGCGTGCCATCCGGTGACCAGGTGGGGTCGGCGTCGAGTGCTCCGGCCGCTGCCGAAACCTCGCCGAGCAGCGGTGCTGCGCCGGTGCCGTCCGCACTGGCCAGCCACAGCCGGCTCTCGCCGGAGCGGTTCGACTCGAACGCGAGTTGCGTCCCCTCAGGTGACCATCTCGCCCCGCTGTCGTCGCCTGCGTCGTTGGAGATGTTGACGGCGCCGGAACCGTCGATGTCCATCACGTAGATCTCGAGGTTGCCGTCTCGGTAGGACTCGAAGGCGATCTGGGTTCCATCCGCCGACCATGTCGGGAAGGCTTCGTCGCTCTCCGTCTCGGTGATGGCGCGTTGCTCGGTCCCGTCGACGTTCATCACGAAGACCTGCCGGCCGGGTGAGTCGCCGCGGAGGCTGTCGAAGGCGATCATCGTGCCGTCGGGCGACCACGACGGATGCGAGTCCTGCCCAGTCGCGTCGGTCAGGCGGGTGACGTCGCCGCCGGCCAAGGGCATCAGGTAGATGTCGCTGATGTCGCCGTCGCGGTTCGATTGGAAGGCAACCGTCCGGCCGTCGGGCGACAACGCTGGGAAGGCGTCGTCGGCGCCCGGCGAGTCGGTGAGGTTCTGCAGACCGCTTCCGTCCGAGCTCATCCGATAGAGGTCGCGGTTGCCGCTTCGGTCCGAGGCGAAGACGATCGAGCTCTGGTCGATCGTCCCGGACGTCGTCCCGGGAGTGGTCTCGGCAGCGGTTGCGACCGGCGCCGATGCGCTGGGGGTCGAGACGGCGGTCGTGTGCGGGTCGGCAGCGGCGTCGTCGGTGCACGCGGCGCCGAGCGCCAGCAGCAGCGCAAGCGCGCCGCGGTGGAGGTGGGGAGACATGGTGTTCCTGTTCGGTCCGTCGGCAGCGACCTGCCGGCCCGGCACACCCAACACGACCGGCGGCGCCTGCACACGAGTAGTCACTACTCAGTCTCGATCGACGTCTCGGAGGCCTCGGAGAGCACGACTCGGTACATTCGTCACTCGTGTCCGACGACTTCTCCCAGCGGCTGAAAGCCGCGACCGAGCTGCTCGAGGCGATCGTTGCCGATCGATCCCTGCTCTCCGACGTCACGCTCGCCGAGCGCACCCGGCTGCTGGCCGCTGCCGGCGACGTGTACGAGCCCGACGTCGAGGCCCGCCGCCGGCAGATCAAGGCGCAACGTCGCGAGGACAAGGCGGCGAGGGCCGAGCGGCATCAGGGCACGCTCGCCGAGGCGGGGATCCGCGCGCTGCGTTCGAAACCGGTGTTCACGACCCCGAACGTGTTCCCGCCGATCGGCGTCGGGCCTGACGAGATCGACGATCCCGCCGCGATCACCGCGGGTCGCGAGTCGAGCCAGCGACTGCACTGCTACATCTGCAAGCGGGACTACTCGCAGATCCACGACTTCTACGACCAGCTGTGTCCCGAGTGCGCGGCCTTCAACTACGCCAAGCGCGGCGAGACCGCAAACCTGCGCGGTCGTGTTGCGCTGCTCACCGGCGGCAGGGTGAAGATCGGGTACCAGGCCGGCATCAAGCTGCTGCGGGCCGGCGCACGGGTGATCGTCACCACCCGCTTCCCGCGCGACTCCGCGGCGCGCTACGCGCAGGAGGCCGACTTCGCCGAGTGGGGAGATCGGCTGGAGATCTTCGGGCTCGACCTGCGCCACACGCCGAGCGTCGAGGGGTTCTGCCACCACCTGATGGAGACCTACGAGCGGCTGGACTTCATCGTCAACAACGCGTGCCAGACGGTGCGCCGCCCACCCGGCTTCTACGCGCACATGATGGACACCGAGTCGACCGCGCTGAACGAGCTGCCCGCCGCCGTGCAACGCCTCGTCGGTGGCTACGAAGGTCTGCGCGGCTACGACATGCTGCCCTCGGCGGAACCGGGTCAGCGCGAGCTGGCGCCGATGGCAACGGACTCGCTGATCGGGCTGACACGCGCCGCGGAGCTGTCGCAGGCGCCGCTGCTCCCCGAGGACCATGATGCTCGTGCTCACCTGTTCCCGACCGGCGTGCTCGACCAGGACCTGCAGCAGGTCGACCTCCGCGACCGCAACTCGTGGCGTCTCACGCTGGCGGAGGTGTCGTCCGTCGAACTGCTGGAGACGCAGCTGGTCAACGCCGTGGCGCCGTTCGTGCTCAACGCCCGGCTCAAGCCACTGATGCTGCGCAGCGGCGCACGCGACCTGCACATCGTCAACGTCTCGGCCGTCGAAGGGCAGTTCTACCGCCGGATGAAGACCACTCGCCATCCGCACACGAACATGGCGAAGGCAGCGCTCAACATGATGACCCGCACGTCAGCGGCGGACTACCACGCCGACGGGATCCACATGAACAGCGTCGACACCGGGTGGGTGAGCGACGAGGACCCGGTGCACATCGCCGAGCGCAAGCGCGCCCAGCACCACTTCCACCCGCCGCTCGACATCGTCGACGGCGCAGCGCGCATCGTCGATCCGATCATCGACGGGATCAACACCGGCACGCACGTGTGGGGAAAATTCTTGAAGGACTACCGGCCCACCGACTGGTAGTCAGTGGGCCGGCGGTCGATCTGGGGACAGCCGTCAGTTCTGGCTGTTGTTGCGCAGCGCGCGCACGTCGTCGTGCGCAGCCTTGACGTCGGTGTACTGGCGCTGGACGACCGTGCGCAGACCGGCGGAGATGTCGGACTTGAGCGCCTTGTCGTAGGCCTCGACGGCATGGTCCTCGCCCTGCTCGGCGGCATCCAGCACGCCTTCGGGGCTGGAGCCGGCCAAGGCGTCCTTGAGGGTCAGCCAGCCACGATGCAGAGCGCCGGTGACCGAGCCCTCCTTCTTGACCTCGTCGCCGTAGTTGGCGGCCAACGACTTGAGCTCGGTGGCGAACCGCTCGCGCTGCGCCGAGTACTCGGTGAACTTCTTGGCGAACTCGGGCCGGTCGGAGCTCGTCAGCTTCTCGGCGCCCTTGGCGAAGCCGTCCTTGCCGTCTTCGAGCACTTCGATGAGATCCTTGGTCACTGCTTCGTCTGTTGACATGGGTCAACCTCTCCGTTCGTTGGGGTTGCGACGTTCGTACCCGGCCAGCCAGAACGTTGAACGCGTTCAGCGAAGGTTCACCCACCTGCGTGAGGCGGAGTTCGTTAGCGTGCTCCGATGGCATATGCGGACAAGGCACGACCGATGATCGACCCGATGTTGCAGCCCGGCGAGCAACTCGTCGCTGCGGCGCACTTCCAGAGCAAGGGCGCGGCCACCGGTGCCGGAGGGCTGGCGGGGATGGCCGTGCAGGCGGTCCGGAGCAAGGGCGATCGAGCGGCCGCCGCTGCAGCCGGCATGGAGCTGCCGACCCGGGGAATCTTCGCCATCACCAACCAACGCGCCCTGATCCTCACGATCACGGCGTGGCTCGGCAAGCCCAAGGCGATCAGCAGCGAGATCCCCACGACCAACCTCGTCAGCGCCGAGCTGGCCGGCAAGTCGCTCAACGCTGCGGTCAAGCGGATGAAGCTGACGTTCTCGACTGGTGGAACCGCGGAGATCGACATCTTCAAGAAGGACGGGCCCGACGAGATGGTCGCTGCGCTCAACGGCATCGCAGGCAGGTAGCGCGGGCACCCTTGACACCGGCCCCGGTGCCGGTGAGCATCGGGCGGACATGAGTGCTGAACGTCCGGCAGAGCCGGTGGCGGGTGGACAACCGCTGCGCCTGCGCATCCCCGAGCCGGTTGCCCGTCCTGGCGATCCGCCCGCGTTCCGCGATCTGCACATCGATCGTGCAGGTGAGGTTCGTCGTCCGCCGATCGACGTCGCTCCTGCCGAGATCGTCGACCTCGGGTCGGACATGATCCGCGTGCTGAACATCAACGGTGACGCTGTCGGGCCGTGGGCGGGGACGCTCGATGCCGACCAGCTGCGCACTGGGCTGCGCGACATGCTGACGGTGCGCGCCTTCGACTCGCGCATGCTGCGAGCCCACCGCCAGGGCAACACGTCCTTCTACATGCAGTCGCTGGGGGAGGAGGCCGTGTCGTGTGCGCACCGCCGCGCGCTGCACCCCGACGACATGTGCTTCCCGACCTATCGCCAGCAGGGTCTGCTGATCACCAGCGGGTATCCGCTCGTCGACATGATCAATCAGATCTACTCGAACACCCACGACCCGTTGAAGGGTCGCCAGCTGCCGGTGATGTACGCGTCGAAGTCGAAGGGCTTCTTCTCGATCTCGGGGAACCTCGGCACGCAGTTCATCCAGGCCGTCGGTTGGGCGATGGCGTCGGCACTGTCGGGTGACACGCGCATCGCGTCGGCGTGGATCGGCGACGGAGCGACGGCCGAGGCCGACTTCCACTCGGCGATGGTCTTCGCCTCGACCTACCACGCGCCGGTGATCCTCAACATCGTCAACAACCAGTGGGCGATCTCGACGTTCCAGGGCTTCGCTCGCGGCGACTCGGCGACGTTCGCCACGCGAGGCCACGGTTTCGGCATCGCCTCGTTGCGCGTCGACGGCAACGACTACCTCGCCGTGCACGCGGTCTCGCAGTGGGCCGCGGCGCGAGCGCGCAGCAACAGCGGCCCGACGTTGATCGAGTGGGTGACGTACCGCGTCGGTGCTCACTCCACCTCCGACGACCCGACGGCGTACCGGCCGAAGGAGGAGGCCAGCACGTGGCCGCTCGGTGATCCGGTCGAGCGACTGCGCCAGCACCTCGTGCGCATCGGTGAGTGGGACGACGCCCGCCACCAGCAGTGCCTCGACGAGGTCGAAGCGGCGGTGCGCGCTGCAGCGGACGAGGCCGAGCGCAACGGCACGCTGCGCGGCGAGCACGCTTCACCCGCGTCCATGTTCGACGACGTGTTCGCGGTGATGCCTGATCACCTCCGCCGCCAACGCGAGCAGGCGGGCTTCTGATGACGCGCATGACGATGGTGGAGGCGATCCGCGACGCACACGTGGTGTCGATGGAGCGCGACGAACGAGTGGTGGTGTTCGGACAGGACGTCGGCTACTTCGGCGGTGTCTTCCGCTGCACGCACGGGCTGCAGCAGCGCTTCGGCAAGACCCGCTGCTTCGACGCACCGATCAACGAGAGCGCCATCGTCGGCGCAGCCATCGGCATGGGGGCCTACGGGCTGCGGCCGTGCGTGGAGATCCAGTTCGCCGACTACGTGTACCCGGCCTACGACCAGATCGTGTCCGAAGCTGCACGGTTGCGGCATCGATCGGCCGGCGAGTTCACCGCGCCGATCACGATCCGCATGCCAACCGGCGGTGGCATCTTCGGCGGCCAGACGCACTCGCAGAGCCCCGAGGCGATCTTCACCCACGTCTCCGGTCTGAAGACGGTGATCCCGTCCAACCCGTTCGACGCGAAGGGGCTCCTGATCGCCTCGATCGAGGACGACGACCCGGTGATCTTCCTCGAGCCGAAGCGGCTGTACAACGGGCCGTTCGACGGCCACCACGAACGGGCCGTCGTCCCGTGGTCGGCCGACCCGCTCGGTGAGGTACCTGAGGGCCACTACGTCGTGCCGCTCGGCAAGGCACGCGTGCATCGTGAAGGCTCGGACGTCACGGTGCTCACCTACGGCACCCTCGTGCACGTCGCTCAAGCCGCCGCAGAGGAGACCGGCATCGACGCGGAGATCATCGATCTGCGCAGCCTCGTGCCGCTCGATCTCGACACGATCATCGAATCGGTGCGCAAGACCGGGCGGTGCATCGTCGCCCATGAGGCAACGCTGACGTCCGGGTTCGGTGCGGAGCTGTGTGCACTGGTGCAGGAGCACGCGCTGTGGTCGCTGGAGGCGCCGATCGCTCGCGTCGCCGGGTGGGACACGCCGTACCCGCATGCGCACGAGTGGGACTACTTCCCCGGCCCGGCGCGCCTCGGCGCGGCGATGCGGGCCACGATGGTGACCCGGTAGCAGGAGAGCAGGAGCAATGACCGTCCAGACCGTTCGACTGCCCGATGTCGGTGAAGGCATCGCCGAGGCGGAGCTCGTCGCGTGGCACGTCGCCGTCGGCGACGCGGTCACCTCCGACACGGTGATCGCCGAGGTGCTCACGGACAAGGCGACCGTGGAGATCTACGCGCCGTTCGCGGGCACGGTGTCGTTCGTGCGCGGCGACCCCGGCGACGTGCTCGCCGTTGGCGGCGACTTCATCGGCATCGAGACCGGATCGGGGTCGCCAGTCGTCGTCGAACCCGAGCCGGAACCGGAGCCCGCGCCGGCGGTCGAGTCAGCGCCGGAACCGGTCGTGGATGCGCAACCCGCACCGGTCGCTGCGTCCACGCCGCCGCCGGCAACCGTCCCGGCAACCGTCCCGGCGAACGCCGCCGCCGCTGCGCCCGCCGTGCGGCAGCGAGCGCTCGACCTCGGCATCGACATCGACAAGGTGACGCCGAGCGGACCGGATGGTCGGGTCACCCACGCCGACCTCGACCGCCATCTCGGCAGCGGGGCGCGTCGCGTTGCATCGGACGTCACGACCACGCAGGTGCCGTTGATCGGGCTGCGTCGCAAGATCGCCGCACGGATGACCGCGTCGCTGCGCATCCCGCACATCACGTACGTCGAGGAGATCGACGTCACCCAGCTCGAGCAGCTGCGGCGCACCCTCGCGACGGCGCACCTCGACCAACCTCGGTTGACGCTCCTGCCGTTCGTGATGCAGGCGCTCGCGGTGGCGGTTGCTGCACAACCGCATCTCAACTCGACGCTCGACGACACCACCGAGCCGGCGGTCCTCTCGACGCACGGGTCGGTCGACATCGGCATCGCCACCCAGACCGACGGCGGCCTGATCGTGCCGGTCGTTCGTGGAGTGCAGCGCCTCGACCTCTGGCAGACGGCAGCTGAGCTCGGCCGAGTCACCACGGCTGCCCGCGAGGGCAGCGCAACGGCGAGCGAGCTGTCCGGTTCGTCGATCACGATCACCTCGCTGGGAGCACTCGGTGGCATCGCCACGACGCCGATCATCAACCATCCCGAGGTGGCCATCGTCGGCATCAACAAGATGCAGACGCGGCCCGTGTGGATCGGTGGCGCGTTCGTGCCGCGGCAGATGATGAACGTCTCGGCCAGCTTCGATCACCGCGTCGTCGACGGTTACGACGCAGCGGTCTTCATCCAAGCGATCAAGTCCCGCCTCGAAGAACCCGCGCTCCTCTTCATCCCCCCGCCGGGCTGAGACACCCATCGCTGTCGAGTCTGGTCGCGCATGGAGCAACCGGATCCGACAGCGATGGAACCTGACGGGTGGGTTCGAGCGTGTGTGCAGTGATGAGCACGGTGGAAGTCGACACGGCGGTTGACGTCGAGCAATTCTGCCTTCGCTCGTACCCGCGGCTGGTGCGGACGCTGACGATCGTCACGGGCGATCGATTGCTGGCCGACGAGGTGGTGCAGGAGGCGCTGGCACGGGCGTAGCAGCGGTGGGATCGCGTCGGTTCGCTCGACTCGCCTGAGGCGTGGTGCTACCGGGTTGCGGTGAACCTGGCGACGTCCTCGTTCCGCCGTCGGGCTGCGGAGCGCCGCGCCCTGGCTCGACTCCCGCACGAGAGTCGACTCGTCGACGCGACCGAGGCCAGCGACGAGCCGCTGCGCCGGGCGATGTCGACGTTGCCCGAGCAGCAGCGCTGGATCATCGCGCTGCGATACCTCGCCGACTGCTCGATCGAGCAGACCGCGTCGATCATGCGCATCGCCCCGGGCACGGTGAAGTCGGCGACCAGCCGCGGGCTCGATGCCCTTCGCCTCGAACTGCAAGGAGAACGTGATGATTGACGTCGAAGATCGATTGCGTGCGGTCGTGGTGGAGGTCCGCCGGCCGGACATCGACGACATCCGGCTGCGCGTGGCCCGTCATCGCGGTCGCCGCCGTCTGCTGGCCGGCACGGTCGGCGGGGTGCTGGTCGTCGGCCTGCTCGTCGGGATGCTCGCCCTGCGGTCCTCGCCGAATCGCGCGCCGGCCCAGAGCATCGAGCCCGTCAGCACGATCCCGCTGGTCGACGTCACCAGCGAGCCGGCGGCATCGAAGACCGAGCTCGCTCAACCGTTGAGCTTCGGCAGCAACGGACCTGAGGTGCGCGAATTGCAGAGCCGCCTGACTGTGCTCGGATTCGCGCCCGGGCCGGCCGACGGTTCCTTCGGAGCAGCGACGCAGCAAGCGGTGTGGGCGTTCGAGAAGCTCACCTCGGACGTGCCCTACGACGAGGTCACCGGCGTGGTGACCAACGAGATGTGGCAGGTCATGCAGGACGACGTCACGTTCCAGCCTCGGCGCGAAACGACCGGCACGCACGTCGAGATCTACCTGCCGCGCCAGGTGCTGATCGTCTTCGAGGACAACGAGCCCGAGTTGATCACGCACATCTCGTCGGGCGAGCTGAACGCCGAAGGTGAACCGCTGACGTTCTGCGAGATGCTCGAGTACGACACCGACGATCAGGGCAACGCGCTCGACGTGCCGGTGATGCGGTCCGTGTGCGCCGAAGCGAAGACGCCGGGTGGTGTGTTCCATGTCTCCCGACGGGTTGCCGGGAACCGTGTCGGGGAGCTGGGTGGGATGTGGAACCCGGTGTACTTCAACTACGGCATCGCGGTCTACGGCGCCCTCAACGTGCCGGCGAAGCCTGTGTCGCACGGTGGCGTACGAATCCCGCACGCCGTTGCCGACACGTTCCCGTCGTTGGTCGGCAACCGTGACGCGGTGTACGTGTGGGGCTGGGACGGCAAGGAGCCCGAGGACTACTCGAAGAGCGAGTCGCTGCCGTCGTTCACCCGGCCTGATCCCAGCGCCACCTCGTAGCGCTGCCAGCGGTCGACGGGCCGGGCGGCGGCTAGCCTGCGGGCGGGTCGTTGGGGTACGGGGAGCATGCGGGAGACGAGCAGAACGGGAGCGCGGCGGGACGCCAACCCGGCGATCATCCGGCTCGTGCTGGCCCACTTGGCGGCCGCCATCGCCGAATGGGCCGCCGTGATCGGTGTGCTCGTGCACGTCTTCGATCGCAGCGGCGTCCGGGCCACCGGACTGGCATCGATCGGGATGCTGACCGCGGCGTTGGTCGTCGCCCCGTTCACCGGTGCGCTCGTCGATCGCCGGCGACCGCAGCGGGTGCGGCTGATCGGCCTGGGCGTCCAGGCGGTGGGGTACGGAACGGCAGCTGCGTGTGCGCACGCCGATGCGCCGGTGGCGGTCACCGTCCTCGCCGCCACCGTGGCGCTGGCGGCGGTGACGACGTTGCGTCCGACCGGCGCCGTGCTGATGCCCGCCCACGTGCGCACCTCCGACCAACTCGTGCGCGGCAACCTGTGGGTCTGGAACGCGGAGAGCTTCTGCGTCCTCGGCGGGCCGCTTCTGGCGACCGGGCTCCTGGCCGCGGGCGGACCGTCGGCCGTGCTGCTCGGTTGCTCGATCGCCGCGCTGATCGCAGTGGCGCTGACGGTGCCGGACACGGCCATCGACCTGCCCGCCGGTGTCAGCAGCTCGGTCGGGCGAACGCACTCGGTCCGGGACGCGTGGCGTGCGCTGCGCGGACGGCCCGGATTGGTCAGTGTGCTCGCCGTCGTGTGGGCGCAGTACGTGATGATCGGTGCGCTCGACCTCGTGCTCGTGGTCATCGCCCGCACGGAGCTCGACCTCGGTGGTACCGGACCGGGTCTGCTCAGCACGGCGTTCGGGCTCGGTGCCTTCGCCAGCATCGCCGTCGCTGCGCGGGTCACCCGTCGCCCGCGACTGGCACCGGCGCTGCTCGCCGCGCTTGCCGCCGCTGCTGCCTGCTTGCTCCTGTTCGGTGTCGCGCTCACCGTGCCCGTCGCCTTGATCGTGCTGCCGGTGCTCGGACTCAGCCGGTCGATGTTCGACGGACCGAGCCGGCTCCTGCTGCAGCGCTCGTCCGGTCCCGAAGCGCTCGGGTCGACGTTCGCCATCCGCGAGCTGTGCGCCAGTGCCGGCTTGATCACCGGATCGGTGTTCGCGCTCATCGCGCTGGAGGTCGGCGACCCGGAGCACGTGCTCGTCGCGCTCGGGGGAGCGTTCGTGCTCCTCCTGCTCCTGACGGCGCGCGGGCTGCGCATGGCGGACGCAGCGGCGGACGTGCCGGTGGTGGAGATGAGCCTGCTGCGCCGGCTCCCGATGTTCGCCTCGCTGCCGCCGATCGCTTTGGAAGCAGTGGCACGCGCAGCCACGGCGGTGGCCGTCCAAGCGGGCGAGGTGGTGATCACCCAAGGCGAGCAGGGCGACGAGTTCTTCGCCGTCGTCGACGGTGCCTTCGACATCGACATGAGTGGCAAGCGAATGCGCACGGCCGAACGGCTCAGCTTCTTCGGTGAGGTGGCGCTGCTCGCCGACGTGCCCCGCACCGCAACGGTCACCGCTGCCCGAGCCGGAACCTTGCTGTCGGTCGGCCGAGTCGACTTCCTGATGGCCGTGACGGGCACGGACTCGTCGCTCCAAGCAGCCTGGGGTGTCGTCCGGGCGCTGACCCTGGAGTCCGAGGTCGCCCCTGCCGGGGAGCTTCGGGTCGTCGCCGACCCGGGTTGGTAGCGTCCGCACGTGGCAAACGGGAGCCTGGCGACGCGAGCGATCCTGTTCGCCGACGTGGTCGGATCGGCGCAGCTGCGATCGCGGCTCGGTGAGGATCGTGCCGATCGTCTCCGGCGGGCACATGACGAACTGATCGGGGCCGCCGTCGGCAAGCACGGCGGCACGGTGCTGCGGTGGACCGGTGACGGGGTCAAGGCGTCGTTCCCCGCTTCCTCGTCAGCCATCGCGGCTGCGCTGGCGATGCTGCGCGCGGTACGCGCCTACGGCCGTCGCAGCGACGCGATCGCGGCCTTCGAGATCCGAATCGGGCTCAGCGTCGGCGAGGTCAGCACCGTCGACCTCGACGGTGACGAGTTCGGCGACCAGGACGGCGTCGCCGTGATCGAAGCGGCGCGCCTCGAAGCACTCGCCGCACCGGGTGAGATCCTGGCCACGGACCTCGTCCGTCGTCTCGGTGATCGCCGCGTCGACGCCCAGTTCGAGGAGCTCGGCACGCGGGTGCTCAAAGGCCTCGACGAGCCGGTGGTGATCGTGCGGGTGACGGACATCCGCGGCGCCGATGTGCGCCCGATGCCACGGTCGTTGGCGATCGACCGCCGGTTCCCGATGGTCGGTCGCACCGCCGTGATGGACCAGGTCGTCAACCGGTGGCAAGCGGTCAGTTCCGGCAACGTCGCCACGCTGCTGGTGACCGGACAAGCGGGCATGGGGAAGTCGACGGTCGTCGCCCATGCGGCGCAGCTGGCTCACGACGACGGCGCGCTCGTGCTGGCGGGCATCTGCGACGGCGAGCGGCCGGTGCCGTATCAACCGTTCGCCATGGCGCTCGGCGACGCCGCACTCGACGACGAGCAGGTCGCAACAGCGATCGGCGCCCGCACCGGCCCGCTGGCTCCGCTGTTCCCCGGCAGCCGTGCGGCGCGTTCCGATGAGCAGGTCCCTGCTGCTCGGTTCGAGCTGTTCGACGCCGTCTCCGATCTGCTCCACCGGCTGAGCACGGTGCAGCCGGTGGTCCTCGTTCTCGAGGACCTGCACTGGGCCACACCGCCGACGCTGCTGCTGCTGCGGCACGTCGTGCAGCGTCTCGCCGACGCTCGCCTGTTCGTGCTCGGCACGTACCGAGACGAAGAGATCGCCGGCAACGCGCCACTGCGCGATCTGCTCGGTGAGATCCTCTCGGCGCCGAACGCCAGTCGCATCGAGCTCACCGCGCTCGACGACTCCGACGTCGCGAGCATGATCGGTTCGATCGTCGCCGACCTGCCCGCCCGCGGGAACGCCACGCACGTCGATGGCCTGGCGCGGCGTCTGCGAGATGAGAGCAACGGCAACGCGTTCTTCGTGTGTGAGCTGATCGACCACCTCGCCGCAATGGGCTCGCTCGAACGGCTGGTGGTGCACGGCGCATCTGCCGACGATCTGCCGATCCCGGACACGGTGCGCGACGTCGTCGGCCAGCGCCTCGGTCGGTTGCCCGGCGATGCGGCCGAGCTGCTGACGACCGCGGCAACGGTGGGCCTGACCTTCGACCTTGACCTGATCGCGGCGGTGACCGACCTCCCGGTCGGGCAGGCGCTTCGTCAGCTCGAGGAGATGGAGCGAGCCGCGCTGATCAACGAGATCGGTGTCGGGCGCTACTCGTTCTCGCACGCCATCGTGCGCACCACGTTGCTGTCTCGGATGAGTGCGACACGGCGCGCGTTGGCGCACCGCAACGTGGCGACGGCGATCGAGGCGCTCGGGGCAGGGCACCACGACGAGCTGGCCCACCACTGGCTGCTCGCCGGCGATGAGGTGAAGGCGAACGTCAACATCGAGCGGGCCGCCCGCCGCGACCTGCGCGCCCTCGCCTACGAGTCAGCGGCGGAGCGGTTCCAGCAGGTGCTGGAGTTCGCCGAACGCCGCCACGACGCCGGCATCGAGCTGGAGGCGCGAGCGTGCCTGGGGGTCGGCCTGGCGCGTCGGGCCTTGGGCCACGCGGATTTTCTGCCGATGATCGAGCGGGCCGGTCGACTCGCACGAAAGCTGCGAGACGTGGAGCTGATGGCCGACGCCGCGCTGGCGACGATCTTCCCCGGTGGCTTCTTCACCGCTGCAGGCCGAACCGAGCCGGGGCTGATCGAGCTCTGTGAGGATGCCGTCGAGTGGCTCGACGATGCCGACCCGCGCAAGGTGCGGATCATGGCCACGCTCGCCGCTCACCTGACGTTCGACCCCGATCGGCAACGTCGCGTCGACCTCATCGCGCGCGCCCTCGACCTCGCTCGCGCCAACGGGGATCCCGAGCTCATCGGTGCCGTCCTCAGTGCCGAATTCATCTCGCTGTGGGATCCGACGACCGCAGCTCGCCGCATGGAGATCGGCCAGCAGATCAGCCGCATGGCCCGCGCCTCGGGCGACAACGATCTGGAGTTCCTCGGTGGCTTCTTCTCGGCGTTCTGCGCCGTGGAGCGCGCTGACATCGCCGAGGCGAGGAAGCGTCTCGTCGCGCTCGACTCGACGATCGAGGCATCGCGCAACTTCTACTTCCGCTTCCTCGTCGATCGTCTCAACGTGTCGCTGGACCTCCTCGCCTGCGAGCTCGACGCGCAATCGAGGATCGACAAGCTCGCCGCCGAGTACGCCGATCGACACGCGGACACGGCGGGCACATGGGCCCTCCAGGTCGGTGTCCTTGCCAAGCAGACCGGCAACTTCGGCGACCTCGCCGCGACGCTGCAGGTGATGATCGCCGAGTCGACGGTGCCGGGGAACTGGACCGCCGCGTATGGCCTGGCGCAGCTGGAGAACGGTGACCGGGAGGGTGCTGCTGTCACGCTCGACGGCTGTCCTGTGCCGCCGCTCGACTACCTCTGGATGAGCACGCAGGTGGTCATCGC
Organism: Ilumatobacteraceae bacterium; assembly: GCA_965229005.1. Classification (GTDB taxonomy): domain Bacteria; phylum Actinomycetota; class Acidimicrobiia; order Acidimicrobiales; family Ilumatobacteraceae; genus CBDDIP01. Next base: position 3,526,190 of record CBDDIP010000002.1, on the reverse strand, counting down.
CGAACTGGCGGCCGGGCTCGGTCGTCACGATCGGTGCGTGCGGCTGATGGACGAGCTGCTGCCGTTCCGGGGGCAGCTCGCCGTGACGTCGAGCGGCGCCGCATGCGTCGGCCTCGTCTCGCGCGTGCTCGGTCAGCTGGCACTGGCCATCGGCCGCGTGCAGCCCGCGATCGAACTGCTCACCGAGGCGATCGAGCAGGCCGACGCGATCGGCGCGCCCTTCGAGTCGGTCGAGTCGCGCCGGCACCTGGCGATCGCGCTGCGGTCCGCAGGCGATCGCGACGCTGACGCCGCGCTCGTCGTTGCGGCGGCGAAGACGATCGCCGATCGTCACGGGCTCGAGGGCGAGCGCCGTGACCTCGATCTCCTCGGGTTCTAGGTGCGGGCGACGATCAGTTCCTCGCCCGATGAGGGGCGAAGTCCATCGGCGCGCCCACTGAAGTAGCGGTCAGCGATCGTGGCCGATGCGACGTGCTGCACGTCGCCGAAGCCGGCGTCACGAGCCAGGGTGACCATCTCGTCAGGCGAGTAGAAGCTGATGAACGGCGTGCCGGCGTTGCTCGCCCCGCGAGCGCTCATCTCCAGTCCGGGCCGGTCGGGTTCATCGACGAGCTCGATCGGCAACAGGAACGACACCGCCACCGTCGAACCAGGTGCGAGCTCGACGAGCTGGCGGAGCGTCGCCGCGGTGGCGTCCTTCGTCAGGTACATGCTGACGCCGGTCGAGGCGACGACCGCCGGAGCAGCGATGTCGAATCCGGCCTGTGCCAGACCCGTCCACCAGCTCTGGCCGGCCTCGAAGTCGACCGGCACGAACTGCAATGAGTCGGGAACGCCGATGCCGGTCTCGACCAGGCGACGTCGCTTCCACGCTTGCGTACCGGGTTGCTCGACCTCGAACACTCGCAACCGATCGGCAAGATCCGGTCGGCGCACGGCGAAGGTGTCGAGGCCGGCACCGAGGATGACGTACTGACCGACACCGGCTGCGACCTGATCGACCACGAGATCCTCGATGAACCTCGCGCGAGCGACGATCGAGGCACGAAAACCGCGCGTGCCCATCGGGTGCATGTCAGGTCGATCGCGCCAATCCTCGGGAGGCGCAACGAGTTGCAGGCCGACGGTGTCCTCGAGCACGGGCGGTGGCGCGTCGACCTCGACATGCAGCGCTCGCCAGAGCGCAACTCGCACCGCGGTGTTGTCCGGCTCGGTGTTCTGATGGTCGGTCACAAGACACAGCGTTCCAAGCCCGGGAGCACCAGCACGATTCGCCGGTCCTCGCGTCGGTGGTGCCAGCACCACCCTCGCGACGGGACAGCCCCCTTGTGATCGGTGCGTGCTGCGACTCTGATGGCGAGTGGAGGTGTGAGAGCGGTCGATGAGGGACTCCGCAACGTGGGCGTTGGCGCGCAGCATCCTGCGCGCGAACTGGCGGGCGAGCGTCTTCCTCGTCGTCTTCGTCGGGCTCTCCGGCGCAGCGGCGATGACCGCGTGGGAGTTCTCGCGCCGCGCCGAGACGGTGATCGATCGGCGGGTCGATCGCGTGCGACCCGCCGACGGTGTGCTGAACACGTGTCCGCCGGGCGAGGATCCCGGCGTCGACATCCGCCCGTGCTTCGCGACGGAGTCCAACCAGATCGCCTTCGAGGTGCTCCGCGCGTCGCCGTTCGTGATGGCGTCGTCGCTGGTCGTCAGCGCACAGCTGGTCGTCTCGGCAACGGAGACGGGGCCGAGTGCTGTGGTCTTCGGCTCGGCGAACGTCGGGAACGCAGAACCCGTCGGCGAACCCTTGGTCGTCTCCGGCCGACCCGCCGCACCCGAGTCGGCCGACGAGGTCGTGCTCACCGAGACGTTGGCTCGACGCCTCGGGGTGGGTGCCGGTTCGTCGGTGTGGGTCGCCGGATGCGACTTCGACTTCGGCGCCGGCACCTCCGACTGCGGTCCACCGCAGCAGATGCGGGCGACCGGCATCGTCCGGGTCGAACGCGACCTGTTGCCGGCGCGACGTGTTCCTCCCGGTGCAACCATCACGGACGACACCGACTTCGGCGTGTTCGCCGGCGTCGGGGTGTACGACAGCCTCGTTGCGCAGTGGGCGGCCTTCCCCCAGACCGGCTTTCGACTGGCACCCGGCTCGACGCTCGACGACGTTCGTGGCGACATGGAGTCGCGCTTGCCGCCGGGCTGGACGGTGCTCGTCGCACCGCCGGAGGACGCGTCCACGTTCGAGGGGCTACGTCGTTCGACGCATCTGCAGGCCGGCGCGCTGCTGGCGATCGCCGCCATCCTGGCCCTCGCCGGAGCCGTGTTCGTGTCGCAGGCACTGATGCGCCAGATCCGTCGAGAACTGGCCGAGCACGCCGTGGTCTCGGCACTGGGGATGACCACCGCGGACCTCGTACGCATCGCACTCGCGCGAGTGGTGCCGATTGCGATCGCGAGTGGGGCGCTCGCCGGGGTGGTCGCCGTCGTTGCGTCGGGGCAGGGCCCGACCAGCCTCGCCGGTCGCGCCGAGGTCGATCCGGGCGTTCGGTTCGACGCGAGCGTCGTGGCGATCGGCGCGACGGTCGTGACGGCGATCGTCCTCGGAGTCACGGCACTCGCGGCGGCCCGGTCGTTGACACCACCCGCCCCGTCGAGACGGGTTGCGGCAACGTCGAGGCAGCTGTCTGCAACGGCGAGCGCCGGCTTCGCGCTCGGACGGAGCTCCCGATCGGGCGGCGGTGGACGCATCGCAGTCCTCGGTGTCGCCGCGGCGGTCGTCGGCGTGATCGCCGCTGGTGTCCTCGTCGACAGCTTGGGCGCGGTCACATCACGGCCTCGGCACTACGGCGCGTCGTGGGAGTACTCGTTCGCCGACCTCTCCGACAGCGACTCCATCGACGCTGTTGCCGCGCAGATGATCGCCGACCCGCTCCTCACGGATGTGGCCTTCGTCTACTCCTCCGGACCGGTGTCGATCCCATCCGCGTCGTCCTTCTCGCTGGTCGGCTTCGAGTCGGTCAAGGGCGATCTCGGGCCGGTGATCGTCGACGGTCGTGCGCCGATCTCCGACGACGAGGTCGCCGTCGGCGTCGGCACGCTCGACGAGTTGGGTTTGAGCGTCGGGGATGTCATCGAGTCGATTCCGATCATCGCCTCTGGCGGCGCCGCAGACGAGTCGACGACGGGGACGATCGGTCCGCTGCGGATCGTCGGCTCGGCCGTGATCGCCGACGACACGCGCGGCGTGGGGCCCGGTTTCGGCATGGTGCTCACGGAGGGAGCTCGACGTCGGGTCGATCCGGCAGCGAGCCCGGTCGTCCTGGTCCGAGCCGATCCGACCGTGCCGGTCGAAGCGGCGGTTCGGCGCCTCGAGACCGCCTACGGCCAGTTGACCGTCCCCAGCCCCCAGTCGGATCTGTCGAACGTGGTCCTCATCTCGGACACCCCGTGGGTGATCGCGCTGCTGGTCGCTGCCCTGGCCTTGGGGGCGCTGGCCCACGCGTTGATCACGGTCGTGCGTCGGGGCAGACGCGAGATCGGGATCCTCCGGTCGCTCGGGTTCACCCGCTCGCAGGTCTCCCGTTCGGTGAGCTGGTGCGCCAGCCGCGTCGGGGTGCTGGGTCTGACGATCGGTGTGCCGCTCGGGGTGATCGTCGGTCGCCTGGCGTGGTCGCGGCTGGCGACCGAGATCGGTGTGACGCTCGGTCCCGTGGTGAGCGTCGGGGTGCCGCTGCTCGCGGTCGCCGTCGTCTTCGTCTGCGCCAACCTCGTGGCCGCCGGTCCGGCCTGGCGCGCTCAGTTCGAGGACGTCGCGGAGTCGCTGCGCGACGGCTGACCGTTCGCGCGCATTGCCGGGCCCCTGTTGGGGTGATCCACGCCGGCGACGACGTCGTGGGTCAGAATTCGCGGGACTGCCTGACCCGCTACAAGGCGTGTACGGCGGTGTCGGTGGTTCGGGGGGTGCTCCCTCATGCGCCCGCAGGGTGAGCGCCCCCCGTCTCGCCGCGACGTGTGTCCGAACCACACATCGAGCAGAGGTGCGTCATCGCAACGCCTCGGGTGCGTCCTTCTGCCCGAGGCGGGCGTGGTCCAGCGTGTCCGCTCCATCCGATGGAGAACCCGACATGAATTGCCCCACTGTTCTTCCGGTCACCGGATCCGGCTCGTCCGTGATCGTGCTGATCGCAGCGCTGCTCGTCGTCATCGGCGTCGTGCTGGTGCTGGTACGTCGACCCGGCGCGACGACCTGCATCCTCGCGATCGTGTTCGCCACGGTCGCCACGCTCACGCTTGCAGCTCCCCGTTCGCATGCAGCGTGCGACGTGGTCCCGACGACGGTTCCGGCCGAGGTGACCACCACCAGTGGCCCGCAATCGGAGGCGCCTGGCATCACGACGACGACGCCCGCCACGACCACCACGACGATCGCTGCGACCTCAGGGCCGACGACCACCACGACGATCGCGGCGACGACCACGACGGCAGCGACGACTACCACGACCACGATCGCGGCGACGACCACGACGACCGATCCCGGTCCGGGCGGTGGCGGCGGGCAGGCCGGTGGCGGCGACGATTGCACCTCCGACTGCGGCTGACGCAGTGCAAGCAGCGCAGGTTGCGTCAGCAGCAACCTGTAGTGCCTGAGCACGGGCGACGTCGAGCGGGTGACGGGAATCGAACCCGCATAGCCAGCTTGGAAGGCTGGAGCTCTAGCCATTGAGCTACACCCGCGTGCCGGGCTCGCCCGGACGGAGTCGACAGCCTAACGGCGGGCTTTCGAGGGAGACCAGCGAATGAGCCGGAGTCTGGGTGCCAGGGCCGGGTCGTGAGCAGGGTGAGGGAGCGCGGGTGGCACCCAGACGTGGCGACGACTGCGTCGTAGGGTCGGCGAGGTGAAGATCGCTTCGTTGCTGCCGTCGTCGACCGAGATCGTGTACGCCCTCGGGCTCGGCGATCAGCTGGTCGGCGTGACCTTCGAGTGCGACTACCCGCCGCAGGCGAGAGCGGACGCAGCCGTGGTCGTCGGCGGCCTGCACACCACGGGGATGACACCTGGGGAGATCGACGCACTCGTCCTCGGCCGGATCGCCGCCGGCGACGACCTCTACCACCTCGACGACGAGCTGATCCGCGCCGCTGCACCCGACGTGATCCTCACCCAGGACCTGTGCCGGGTGTGCGCGCTGCCGGCCGGCGATGTCGATGCTGCGCTGGCCTCCATCGGCTGCGAGTCCCACGTGATCACACTCGATCCCCACACGCTCGACGACGTGCTCGCATCGATCGTGACCATCGGCGAGGCGACCGGTGCCGCCGCCACGGCAGCGGAACTCGTCGACTCGCTCCGCGCCCGACTGGCACGGGTGAGCGAACGCGTTGCCGGCGAACCGATGCCGTCCGTGTTCGTGCTCGAGTGGATCGAGCCGCCGTACGTCAGTGGTCACTGGGTGCCCGACCTGATCACCGCTGCCGGCGGCCGACCGGTGCTGTGTGAACCGGGGGCGCGTTCGCACCCGACGACGTGGGACGAGATCGGCCTGACCGACGCCGAACTCGTCATCGTCGCCCCGTGCGGGTTCGACGCCGCGGCAGCCGCAGACCAGGCGAATGCGATCCGTCATCTCCTGCCCGCAGGCGTTCCGGTGTGGGCAGTCGACGGCAATGCCTACGTCGTGCGACCCGGACCGCGGCTCGTCGACGGCGTCGAGCTGATCGCCGAGATCCTGCACCCGACCGGCGCAACGATCCCGGCGACGTCAGCGATTCGCATCTGAGTTCGGTCGAGTCGGGTCGGCTACACCTCGGGGACGACGACGACAGGGCACAACGCGTGGTCGGCCACGTGGCGGCTGGTCGAGCCGAGCAAGCGAGCCATCCGGTGGTGCCCGCGCCGCCGACGACGATCAGGTCGGCGGCCTTCGACTCCATCTCCAGCACGTCGAACGCCGGGCCCATCATCACTCGACCGGTCACGCTGCGGCCGAGCGCTCGCACGGCTTCGACGTCCGCTGCCCGGTCGCGCAACGACCGGTCGACGGCGGCCTGGGTGGCGGCCTCCATGTCCTCATCGGCGATGTACGGGGCGACGTACCCGCCCGCGTCGAGCACGAACGGGCGTTGCCAGGCGCCGACCACGTCGACATCGGCGTTCGTCGCCAGTGCGTGGTGCAACGCCCATCCGAGCGCATGGGTGGCGCTCTCCGATCCGTCGATGCCGACGACGATCCTCGGTGTGGTGGCGGTCATGGCGACTCCTTCCCGTTGCTTCCTGCCTTCAGGGTGCGCCGCGCCGGCGCGCGCCACCAGGGCCGAATGACACCGGTGTCTGGGAACCGCCGGCGATCTGCGAACGTCCAAGCGCGAACTGCCTTCGGGGGAGGGGATGCATGGCCGACGTGACCATCACGGTGAACGGGACCGATCAGACCGTCGACGTGGAGCCCGAGATGCCGTTGCTGTGGGTGCTGCGCGACGTGCTCACGCTCACCGGTACCAAGTTCTCCTGTGGGATCGGCGCGTGCGGCGCGTGCAGCGTGCTGATGGACGGCGAGCTCACACGATCGTGCATCACCACCGCCGATCAGGCCGAAGGGACGAAGGTGACCACGATCGAGGGCCTCCGCGAGCGCGGCGATCATCCGGTGCAGATCGCATGGCTGGATCTGCAGGTGGCGCAGTGCGGTTACTGCCAACCCGGTCAGATCATGACGGCGGTCGCGTTGCTGGCGCGCAACCCGACACCGACCAGCGAGGATGTCGACGCCGCGTTCGCCGACGTGCTGTGCCGCTGCGGCACCTATCAACGCATCCACGCGGCGGTGCTGCAGGCCGCGCAGGCTGCAGGCTGACGATGGACCGCCGCACGTTCCTGCGGGTGTCGCTCGGCGCGGGCGGCGCGCTCCTGATCGCCGCCTGCGACGACGACACCCCGAGCTCGACGAGTCCGTCTGCGCCGACCCAGACCGGCGCGCCCGGCGAGACGGCGTCCGCACCGACGACCACGGTTCCGACCGGCCCCGCGTTCACGCCCAACCTGTTCATCAGCATCGCCGCCGACGGCACCACGACGTTGACCGTGCACCGCACCGAGATGGGTCAGGGTGTGCGGACGGCCCTGGCGATGGTGCTCGCCGACGAGCTGGAGGTGGACCTGGCCAAGGTGAACGTGGCCCAGTCGCCGGCCAACGAGGCCATCGGCAGCCAGGTCACGAGCGGCAGCGGGAGCATCGCCGACAACCTCGACCGGCTGCGCAAGGCGGCTGCCGTCGGTCGCCGTCTGCTCGTCCTGGCCGCCGCTCAGCAATGGGGCGTCGAGCCCGATCAGTGCCGCGCCGAACGAGGCGAGGTGATCAACGATGCCACCGCCGAGCGACTGGCCTACGGCGACCTCGTGGAGGTCGCGGCGTCGTTGGACGTGCCGTCCGGTGCGTCCCTCAAGACGGACGCCGAGCTCCGTCTGATCGGCACCTCGGCACATCGCCTCGAAGGGCCGGAGATCGTCACCGGCAGCCTGCAATACGGCATCGATGTGCGCGTGCCGGGGATGCGCTTCGCCGCCGTCGCCCGGTGCCCCGTGCCGGGTGGCACCGTCGTGTCGTTTGACGACACGGCTGCTCGCTCGACGCCCGGTGTCGCCGACGTGGTGCAGATCCCCAGCGGCGTTGCCGTCGTGGCCGCTTCGACGTGGGCAGCGCTCCGCGGACGCGATGCGCTCGTCGTCGAGTGGGACGACGGCGACAACGCGAGGTGGGACACGGCGTCGATCCGTGCCGAGATGGTGCGTGTGCTCGGTGATGGCGACTCGAGCGACACCGAGACGGAAGTGCCCGCCGACCCTGTGCTCGAAGCGGTGTACGAGACGCCCTACCTCGCTCATCTGCCGATGGAACCGATGAACGCGACGGCACTCGTGCGCGACGGGGCGTGCGAGGTGTGGGTGGGCACGCAGAACCCTCTCGACGTGCAGCGCCTGATCGCCGACGAGCTCGGCATGGACGCGACGAAAGTCGTGGTGCACGTGCTCCACTGCGGTGGCGGGTTCGGTCGCCGCCTCGAGCCCGACGTCGGGCTCGAGGCGGCGCACCTCTCCCAAGCGATCGACGGCCCGGTGATGGTCACGTGGTCGCGCACCGACGACCTGCAGCACGACTTTCCGCACGCACCGACGATGCATGCGCTGCGCACCACGCTCGCCGGCGGCACATCGATCACCGGCTGGCACCACCGTGTCGCCGGACCCGGGCTGAACGGAATCGTCTACACCGCGGGCACCGACGCGCTGTCGATCGAGCAAGCGGTGCCGTACGAGATCTCCGGCCAGTCGAACAGCGCTGCGCTCGTCGACGTACCGTTGCGCACCGGGCCATGGCGCGGCACGTTCGCCTGGCCGAGCGCCTTCGCCACCGAGTGCTTCCTCGACGAGATCGCGGAGTTCACCGGACAGGATCCGGTCGAGCTGCGGCGCGGACTGCTGCGCGACGATCACCCCTTGCGACGCGTGCTCGATCTCGCCGTCGACCAGAGCGACTGGGGAACCGAGACGCCGGCCGAGCGTGGTCGCGGGGTGGCCTGTCACTCGTACCACGGCAGCGCGGTCGCCATCGTCGCCGAGGTGCAGGCGATCGGAACGCAGCTGAGCGTCGTCCGCATCGTCTGTGCCATCGACTGCGGCCGCGTGGTCAACCCGGACATGGTCGTCCAGCAGATCGAGGGCGGGATCGTCTACGGCCTCACCGCGCTGCTCAAACCGGCACTCACGCACGCTCGAGGGGCCATCGAGCAGACCAACTTCGACACGGCCCCGTTGCTGCAGATGGCCGAGCGGCCGCACATCGACGTGCACATCGTGCCGAGCACGCAGCGGCCGACCGGCGCCGGTGAGATGGCGGTCCCGGCGGTCATCCCAGCGGTGTTGAACGCGTACTTCGCGGCCAGCCGCACGCGCGTGCGAAGCGTCCCGTTCTCTGCCTGAGGCCCCGTCGTCAGCGCCTGTAGGGAGTCTTCAGGATCGCTTCAGCGCGTGGTCTCAGAGTGATGTTCGTGGCCGGAACGAACCGGTCACCCTCACTCAAGGAGACCAACATGAACCTCAACCTGAACCTCAAGAACATCAAGCGGGTCGTCGTCAAGGCGATGGCCACCACACTGCTCGCCGGTGTCGTCGTGTCGGCTCAAGGGGCCGGCTCGGCCAGCGCCATCACGCCGGCGCAGACGACCTCCAGCGGGTCGGCCAAGGCGATCTACGGCGACCTCGACAAGTTCTGGATGACGAACTTCACGAACTGGGGCTACAGCTCCTACCTCGTCCGGCCGACGGTCCACTACTACAACTCCACGGTGCAGGCCTGTGGCACGACGCTCCCGGCGAACAACTCCTTCGCCTGCAAGAGCCCCTACGTCGGGCACATCTGGTTCGGCACCGGCTGGACGCAGGGCCTGCACAACCGCTTCGGTGACTACGGGTCGGGCGTGATCCTGGCCCACGAGTGGGGACACGTGATCCAGTACTCCCTGCGCTGGACGAGCCGAACGGGCACGATCGGCAGCGAGCTCTTCGCCGACTGCCTCGCCGGCATGTACACCCGCTACGGGATCACCGTCAGCGGCCGGTTGAACTCCGCTGACTACGCCGAGGGCTTCAACACCCTCGCTGCGATCGCCGGTGGCGATCACGGCACGGCCAAGCAGCGCACCGACTGGTACGCCTACGGCTACACCTCCTACAACATCAACTCGTGCTACCGGGCGCTGACCTGATCAACGGCGATCTGATCAGCACCGCCACGAGTCCCGGCGCCGCCCCGCTCTCCTCGGAGAGCGGGGCGGCGGCGCGTCTGGGCAAGACTTCGCCCGTGCCGACGCTCCACCTCGACGACCTCGACCTGTACTACGAGCTCCGCGGATCCGGCCCCCGGCTGTTGATGTGCAACGGCTCGGGCGCCACCATCGAGGGCACTGGGATCCTCATCGACCGGCTGGCCGCCCACTTCGAGGTGCTCGTCCACGACCAGCGCTGCCTCGGTCGGACGTCGATCCCCGAAGTCCAACCGACGATGGCCGACTACGCCTCCGATGCGATCGCTCTGCTCGATCACGTCGGCTGGCCGACGACGAGGGTGTTCGGGATCTCCTTCGGCGGCATGGTGGCGCTCGAACTGGCGGTCACCGTGCCCGAACGGATCGATCGGCTGGCCTTGCTGTGCACGTCCGCCGGTGGTGCGGGCGGCTCGTCCTACCCGCTCCACGACCTGCTCGACCTGCCTGCGGACGAACGACTGGCGATCAGCAAGCTCAACATGGACACCCGCTTCACCGACGAGTGGCTGGCCGATCACGCCTTCGAGCGGATGCTGATCGACGGCATGGTCGAGCGCAGCACCGTGGTGAAGAGCGAGACCCAGCTGCGCGGTGAGGCGATGCAGCTGGAGGCCCGCGCCCACCACGACGTGTGGGATCGGCTGCCGCTGATCACCTGCCCCACCCTGGTGGCCTGCGGCCGCTACGACGGGCAGGCAAAGCCGGAGAACAGCGCGGCCATCCACTCGCGGATCGTCGGCTCGGAGCTGCGCACCTACGAGGGCGGCCACCTGTTCGTCTTCCAGGACCGGACCGCGCTTGCCGAGATCGTGACGTTCATGGCCTGACCTGGGGCATAGGGTGCAGGCATGCTTGCCATCGTCGCTGCACTCAGCGGTACCCAGATTGCCGTCATCGCCATCGGTGTGTTCCTGCTGCTCGTGATCCTCACCGGCCTGCGCACCGTCAACCAGGGCAGCGTGGCCGTCACCACCATCTTCGGCAAGTACCGCCGAGCACTGCGCCCGGGCCTGAACGTGGTCTTTCCGTTCATCGAGAAGATCTACCGCCGGGTGACCATCCAGAACAAGGCCATCGAGCTGCAGTTCCAGGCGATCACCCAGGACCAGGCCAACGTCTACTTCACGGCGATGATGGTCTACGGGGCGATCAGCGAGAGCGAGGAGACGATCAAGAACATCGCCTTCAAGTTCGTGAGTGAGAAGGACTTCCTGACCGCCCTGGTGCGCAGCGTCGAGGGCAGCACCCGTGGCTTCGTGGCCACCAAGAAGCAGGCCGAGATCCTGGCCCTGCGCGGCGAGATCGTCAGCGAGGTCAAGGAGAACCTGGACCACGTCATCGAGACGTGGGGTTACCACCTCATCGACCTGCAGCTCAACGACATCACCTTCGACCAGGCGATCACCACCTCGATGGCCCAGGTGGTGGCCAGCAACAACCTCAAGGCCGCGGCCACCAACGAGGGCGACGCGCTGCTGATCCGCAAGACCAAGGAGGCCGAAGCGCTCGGCACCGCGGTGCGCATCGAGGCCGAGGCCGAGCGCACCGCCGCGCAGCTGCGTGGTCAGGGTGTCGCCCTGTTCCGCGAGGAGGTCGCCCGTGGTCTCGCCCAGGCGGCACGCGAGCTGGAGACCAACAACGTCGACTCGGCGCTGATCCTGTTCTCGATGTGGACCGAAGCCGTGCGCCACGTCGCCGAGAACGGCAAGGGCAACATCCTCTTCCTCGACGGTTCGCCGGCGGGCATGTCCAAGCAGTTCCAGGACCTCATCGCCCTGCAGGCGTTGCAGGTCAGCGCGGACGGCCCGCGCCCGGCCTGACCACCTCGGATCGCTGATGCGGTCCCCGGGCATGGCCCCACCACTAGCCTGACCGGCGATGGAACTCACAGAGACGCTCCCGGCGCGGTGGTACACCGACCCAGCGATCTTCGAACGTGAGAAGTGGCCCATCTTTGGCGCTGCATGGATCCACGTCGCCTACGAGCACCAGTTGCGCAGGAACGGTGACTACGTCACCGAGAACCTGGCGGGCTGGCCGATCTTCGTACGGCGTAGTGACGATGGATCCCTGAAGGCGTTCTACAACCTCTGCCCGCATCGCGCCGGGCCGATCGTGTGGGACGGCGAAGGTTGCCAAGCGAACATGGTCTGCCGGTACCACGGCTGGGCTTTCGCATCTGATGGGTCACTGCTCAATGCTCGGGATTTCGGCTGCCCCGCCCCTCCCAACACCGACCTCACACCGATCCAGGTGGACTCGTGGAGGGGCATGGTCTTCGTCTGCCTTGATCCCAACATCGCGCCGCTCCACGAGTGGCTCGGCGAGTTCAAGGACATCGTCAACGACGTGCCCCTGGAGTCGTACCGGTTCCACAGCCGCAGCGTCCGCCAGGTCGACTGCAACTGGAAGACCTACGGCGACAACTTCATGGAGGGCTACCACCTGCCCACCGTGCACCCGGCCATGAGCCGCGACGCCGACGCCCTGCACTACGAGGTGCGCATCGGCAGCGACCCGAAGTGGAACCTCCACGTGATGCCGCCTCGTGACGAGAGCACGTTCGGCATCTTCGGTTGGTTCTGGCCGACGTTCGCCTTCGACGTATTCCCCGGCGGATTCGCCGTGGAGCGTTGGCTGCCGCGTGGGCATGCCGGGAGCGAGCTGATCTTCGAGTACTTCTTCGCCGACGACGCGGAGGGCATCGAGGGGATCATCAAGTTCAGCGAAGAGGTCGCCGACGAGGACGCCCGGGTGTGCGAGCACACGCAGCGCAACCTGAACGCCGGCAACTACCAGCGTGGCATCCTGAGCCCGAAGTGGGAGCAGGGCGTCGCCGTGTTCCAGCAGCTCGTGCGCGACGCCGTCGGCCCCGTCGACCTCGACTGACCACGCCTCCACGTTTCCGCTGAACCGGCCAGCGCCAGAACGCGACGTTGCGTTCCGGCGCTGGCCGGTTCGTCATGCCTGCGCAGGCCCAGCGAGACTCCGGCGATGACCACTGACGCGCGTCGCATGCACCAGGCTCTCGAGCCCTACCACGGGATGATCTACTTCGCCCCCGAGGGGATGGAGGAGTACGCCGCGCTCGGTCTGGACGATCGGATGATGGGCTACTTCGCATCGCGATCTGCGGCGATGGGCGCCGTGACCGCCGAGACGGTGATCGCCACCTTCTTCAACTTCAACCCGGCGCTGGTGCGCTCGGCCATCCCCGAGGCATGGAAGCGCACGACTCCGGCAGAGGTGCTCGCTGCTCGTCTGCGGGCCGCCGATCGGGCGCTGACACGCATGCTCGGCGACCGGCTGCACGCTCCCGACATCGCCGAGGCGGCGCAGCTTGCTCGCCGCGCCACCGAGGCGTGCCGCGCTGAAGGCCATCCGCTGTATGCGGCGCACGCCGCACTCGCCTGGCCCGAGCCGCCGCACCTGGCGCTCTGGCACGCGTTGACGCTCCTGCGCGAGTACCGCGGCGACGGGCACATCGCCATGCTGGTCGAGCAGGACGTCAGCGCGCCCGAGTCACTGGTGCTGCACGGCGCGATGGGCGTCGTGCCGGGCAAGGTGCTCAAGTCGTCGCGGCAGTGGAGCGACGAGGACTGGCAGTCGACCGTCGACGGGCTGGTAGCTCGCGGCTGGCTCGAGCCGGACGGCACGTTCACGGCCGAGGGCAAGGCGCATCGTGATCTGGTCGAGCGGCGCACCGACGAGCTCGCCGAGCCGTGCTGGGCGCTGCTCTCCGGTGACGAACGCGATCGCCTCGCCGCGATCGGCGGCGAGCTCAGCGGCGCCATCGTCGCGTCGGGTGCCTTCGGTCGCCAGCGCTGACGCGCAACTGGGCGGGATCCTTCCCGGCTTCCGAGAAGGATCCCGCCCAGTGCGGCGCAGGGGGAGGGGCTCAGGGCGCCTTGGTCGTGGTGGTGCCCGGCTTGATCGTGGTGGCGGGCGCCTTCGTCGTCGTTGGTTCCTTGGGCGTGGTGGTGGTCGGCTTGGTCGTGGTCGCCGGTTTGGCGGTGGTGGTCGCCGTCGCCTTCACCGTGGTCGCCACCACCTTCGTCTTGGCGTCCGAGCCGCACGCTCCCAGCAGCAGCGTGGCGGCGAGGACGGTGGTGGTGAGTGCTGATCTGTTCACGATGGTCTCCTCTTCTGTGTCCGGTGCACCGGCCGGGTTGGTGGTGCGCTTCCGCCGGCGGGCCGTCCGATGGGGGAGCAGGGGACGACCACGCCGGCGGGAGAAGGATCAGGCGTTTGTCGTTCAGGCGTTATGGCTGCCGACGGTGGCGGTGAGGTGCAGGACCTGATCGCCGCGCTGCACCGTCAGCGCCAGCTGCTTGCCGACGCCTGCGGTGGTGATCGCGTTGCGCAGATCGGTCTCGGCCTTGATCTCCGTGTCGCCGACCTTGGTGATCACGTCGCCTTGCTGGAGCCCGGCGGACTCCGCCGGCGAACCATCGGTGACCTCGACGATCAGCTCGCCATGGTCGACCGACAGCCCGAGCTGCTGCGCCACGTTCTTGTCGACCAGTTGCGACTTGACGCCGAGGAACGGGCGGGTGACGGCCTTGCCGTCGGCCAGCTGCTGGAGCAGCGGTTGGGCCTGGCTGATGCCGATGGCAAAGCCGATGTTCTGCGCCGAGTCGGCGGCCGCGGTGTCGATGCCGACGACGTTGCCGGCGAGGTCCAGCAGCGGACCGCCGGAGTTGCCGGGGTTGATCGGGGCGTCGGTCTGCACGAGCCCGTTGAGGTGCTCGCCGTTCTCGGTGTCGATCGAGCGATCGAGCGCTGAGACGATTCCCTCCGAGGCGGTCGGCCCGCCGGACAGGTCGAGCGCGTTGCCGATGGCGACCACGGTCTGGCCGACCTTGAGCGATGCGCTGTCACCGATGGGGACAGGTGTCAGCCCCGAGGCGTCGACCTTGACGACGGCGAGGTCGTCGGTGTGGTCGATGCCGACGACCTTGGCGTCCTTCGTCGAGCCGTCGTCGAAGGTGACCTTGACCGTCGTCGCGCCGTCGACGACGTGAGCGTTGGTGGCGATCAGGCCGTCACTGCCGAACACGAACCCGGAACCCGCGGCCTGCACGGTGGAGGATCCGGCGCCGTCGTTCTGGATCGCGGTGACGGCGATGCTGACCACGCTCGTGCGGACCTTGGCCACGAGCGCGCTCACGTCCGTCGTTGCGCTGTTGCCAGATGCGGGCGGGTTGGACACGGTGTGCGTGTCGGTGGCCACGGTGGTGGCGGGGGAGCTGTGCGAACCCGTGTCGCGTGTCCAGCCGGCAACGGCGAGCGCGGCAAGACCGGCAACCCCGGCGCCGGCGACGAACGTCAGCACCGATCGCTGTCGGCCGTTGCCGCGCCGCCCACCTGCGGCGGCGGGGGTGGGCGGCGCGGGCGGCGGGAGCGTCGCACCAATCGGGTTCGACGGGGCGGGAGTCGTCGGAACACCGGCGGGATCGAAGCTCATGAGCGCATCGTGCGCCGTCGTCCGTGCGCGTCAGGTTGGCGAGAGGTTGTGGTTCGGTAAAGGCATCCGTCAGCGAGGCGGCACGGCGCAACGCAGCGACACCTGGAACCGGGTCGGCGCTCCGTCGAGGAGCTCGATCGACCCCCCGTCGGCGCGCAGGAGGTTGCGCGCCAGCACCAGGCCGACGCCGCTCGATGGCGCAGGGTCGGCGCTGAACGACAGCGTTCCCTCGTCGGCGACGGTCAGGAGTGCGTGTTCGTCGCGCACGTCGAAGCTGATCTGAACCGCGCCGGCGCCGTGGCGCAGCGCGTTGTCGAGCAGCACCTCGACCACCTCGCCGACTGCGCCGGGTGTGGCGTCGATCCACAGCGGTCCGTCCGCGCCGGCCACGCGCAGCTCGCGGTGAGCCCGATCGAACGCCGGCCGAAGCGCATCGACGTGTCGCTGAGCGAGCGCGACGACGTCGAACACCTTGCGCTCGGCCATCCGTCCCGTGCGGGCGAAGCGGAGCATCTCGTCGATGCGGCGATCGAGCGCGTGGAGCTCGTTCAACGCGCTGCGAGCCTCGGCGGCCACTGCCTCATCGCCGGCGGACTCGATCAGCTCGAGCCGCAGGGCCATCGCCGTCAGCGGTGTTCGCAGCTGGTGACTGGCGTTGGCCGAGAACTCGCGTTCGGAGCGGACCATGCGGGCGATCTCGCCGGCGCTGGTGTCGAGCGCCGTGGCGATGGAGTCGATCTCGGTGATCCCCGTTCGCGGCGCGTGCACGCTGAAGTCGTGATCCGCGAGCTGCGCGGCGGCGACTTGCATGCGGATGAGTGGGCGCGTCAGACGCCGAGCCTGCAGCACCGCCAAGACGATGGCCGCGGCGGCCGCGATTGCCGAGATGAGTGCGATCACCTCGAGCCCGGTGCGGACTCGATCGTCGGTCGGCCCGTCATCGGAGATCAGCGTCAGCGTGCTGCCTTCCGGGCCGATCGCGGTGACCTGCTGCGTGTTCGAGGTCAGTACGTCCCCGCTGTGCACCTCCTGCCCATCGACGACGAGCACCAGCTGATCGCCGGCGGGTACGAGCGCTGCGAGCTCGTCCGGCGTCAGCGGCCCCGTGCTGAGCAGCTGATCGGAGATCGAGACGACGATGCTGTCGACCTGCTGAGTCAGGCGGACGCGGGCCTCGTCGCGCACGGCGCGCTGGTACAGCACCGCGCTGGTGACGCCGAACGCGGCGACCACCGCGACGACGATCGCCGAGGTCGATCGCAACAGGTGGGAGCGCATCGTTCGGGCCACTGCGGACAGGATCGCACGAGCGCGTGCGAACATGGTCGCGCATGTCGGCCGTCCTGCTCGTGGAAGATGACACGACCATCGGTGAGCCGTTGGTGCGTGCGCTCGGCCAGGCCGGTCACGCAGTCCACTGGGTGCGGACCGGGCACGACGCGGAGATGGCCGTGTTCGATCGGCCGCCGGAGATCGTGCTCCTCGATCTCGGCCTGCCCGACGTGGATGGTGTCGAGGTCTGCAGGCGCATCCGTCAGGTGCGGCCGGATCTGCCGATCGTGATGCTCACCGCGCGCCGCGAGGAGATCGACGCCGTCGAAGGTCTGGACGCCGGCGCAGACGACTACATCACCAAGCCGTTCCGCCTTGCCGAGCTGTTGGCCCGGATCCGCGCACGCGCTCGATCCGGCGGCTCGAGGGTGGAGATCGGCGATCTCCTCATCGACCTCTCGGCGCGCACCGTGCACCGCGGCGACGTCGAGATCGAGCTGTCGCCGAAGGAGTTCGACGTGCTCGCCACCTTGGCCCGTCGCGCCGGCGAAGCGGTTCGCCGCGAAGTGCTGCTGGACACCGTCTGGGGGCCCGAGTGGGACGGCTCGGCCAAGACGCTCGACGTGCACGTGGCGTGGTTGCGTCGCAAGCTCGGCGACGACGCCGAGTCGCCGCGCTACCTGTCGACGGTCCGCGGCTTCGGCTATCGGCTCGAGTCCGGGCGGCTGGACGTCGCTCCGCCGATGAACCGGTAGCCGGAGCCGCGAACGGTCTCGATCAGCCCGGCCGACGGGCCGAGCTTTCGGCGCAGGGCGGTCACCACGCCATCGACGACGCGGGGCGCGACGTCACTGTGCGCATCCCAGCACCGGGAGAGCAGCTCCTCGCGGCTGAGATCGCGCCCCGGCTCAGAGGTGAGCACCACCAGCAGATCGAACTCGAGCGTCGAGACGTCGACGAGGCGACCGGCCACGGCGACCGTGCGCGAGTCGAGGTCGAGGTGCAAGAGGTTGCTGCGCAGCTCGTGGTGGCGAGCGTGCGCGCGGAGCCGGGCGAGCAGCTCCCTCGGCCGGATCGGACGACTGACGACGTCGTCGGCGCCGGCCTCGAAGGCAGCCACTGCGGTCACCTCGTCGTCGGCCGCGCAGATGACGACGACCACCGAACCGGCGCGACGGGCGGCGGCGCAATCGTCGATGGTGGACTGGCTGTGCTCGAGATCGAGCAGCACGAAGCGCATCTCCGGCAGGTGCTCGGCGATGCCGGCAAGGGCGGCGTGCAGCACCTCGTCATCGCTGTTCACCACGAGCTGACCCACCGGGTGAGTTTCGCACCCGACTGGTACGGTGCGCGGCGTGTCCGTCCCCCTCTGCGTGCTGGGCGACTTCGCCTGGGACGTCCTCATCCGTACCAACAGCGAGCTGCTGAAGGGCGGCGACACCTTCGGCGAGGTGATGCTCACGCCAGGCGGGAGCGCCGCCAACGTCGCCGTGTGGGCCAGCCGCTGTGGGATGGAGTCGCACTTCATCGGCAAGATCGGCCGCGACCGCTTCGGGCAGCTCGCCCAGGAGAACCTGCGTCGCGAGCGCGTCACCGCTCACCTCGTGGAGACCGATGCGCACCTGACCGGATCGGTGGCCGTGTTCGTCGACCACACCGGTGAGCGCTCGATGGTCTCCGGTCACGGCGCCGACTTCTACCTCATGCAGTCGGAGGTGCCGATGAGCGTCGTGCGCGAGGCGAAGCACCTGCACCTCACCGCCTGGTCGTTCTTCGTCGACCCACCCCGCGCCGCAGCGCGTGCAGCAGCCCACCTCGCCAGCGCGTCGGGGGCGACGCTGTCGTTCGATCCCGGTTCCTTCCAGATGATCCAGGAGATGGGCGTCGCCCAGTTCCTCGCCGTGACGCAGGACCTCGGGATCGACGTGCTGTTGCCGAACTACGAGGAGGGCGAGACGCTGACGGGCGAGCACGATGCCGAGTCGATCGCTGCTCGGCTCGCCGAGATCTATCCGGGCGCGCTCGTGATGCTGAAGCTCGATGCCGACGGATCGCTCGTGCACGAACGTGGCACGAGCACGCGCATCCCAGCGTCGAGCAACAACCTCGTCGACGCGACCGGAGCCGGCGACTCGTTCGCCGGCGCGTTCCTCGCCCGTCACCTCGTGGACGGCGACGCCGTTGCCGCGGCGCGATTCGCCACGTCGATCTCGGCGTGGGTGATCGAGCACCTCGGCGCCCGCCCCGAGCCCGACGCGCGGTTGCAGGCCGTGCTGCACAGCTGAGCTGCCGCGCGCTGCGTCGGCGGGAGTGGCACACTGACGACATGCGTGCTCGTCTCGCTGCCGGCCGTCGGGCGCCGGTGCCGACCGCGATGTTGACGTTGGTCCTCATCGCCGGTCTCGCCGCCTGCTCGTCGGACAACAACACGTCTGCGACCACGACGTCGGTGGCGACGACCACCACGGTCGCCGAGACGACGACGTCGTCGGTCGCGCCAACCACGACCGTCGCCGAGACGACCACGGCGCCGGCCACCGCACCCCCGACCGCACCGCCCACCACGGCGTCTGCTTCACCGTGCCCGGGCAGAGCGGCCGTGCCCAACAGCGCCACCAACGTGGCGACGATCTCGGGTGACGTCGATGGTGACGTCGTCGACGACACGGTCACGTCGTACACAGCTGACGGCGTACCGCACGTGCACGTCGACCGATCGGACGGTGCGTCGAGCGACATCGAGCTGCCGCTCGGCTTCGCCGATTCGGTCTCCATCGGCTTCGAGGACATCGACCACGCGTTGGGCGCACCGCAGCCACCGCCGCTCGTCGTGCTGGCCATCGGCGCCGGCAACGCGGGCAGTGCCTTCGGTGCGTTCCTCAGTCTCGACGCCGACGGCTGCCTCGGTCAGTGGACGCTCAACGGCTCACCGTTCTCCTTCCGCATCTCGCAGCAGGGCCCCTTCACCGGGCTGACGTGTGACGGCGCAGCCGGCTCGATCCACTACTCGTTGGTCGACGCCGAGCAGCAGCCCGACTCGTCGTGGAACGTCTCGACGCAGGAGCTCACCCACGACCTCCTCGTCGCCACGCTCACACCGCTGCCCGACTTCACCGTGCCGGACTCACCGGACATCGCCGCCCAGTTCGGCGACATCAACAACTGCACGACCGCGCCGCTCTTCGGGTGAGCTTTTGGTCGGTGATCCACCGTCACGGTGGATCGGCGATCAAACGCCGCGTGACGCGAGACGCTCGACGACGGTGAGGAGGCGCTGCACGTCGTCGTCGTCGATGTAGCGGGCCAGGCCGGCGCGGATGACGCCGCCGTGCGCGTCGAGCCCGAGGTGGTCGTAGACCTCGACGGCGTAGTTGTGCCCGTCCCACACAGCGATGTTCGCGGCGGCGAGCGCCATTGCTGCGTCGGCGTCCGTGACGCCGTCGATCGAGAACGCGGCAGTCGGGCAGCGGCCCTCCGTCGTCGGCGGGCCCCACACGCGCACGCCGCGGATCTGCTGCAGACCGGTGAGCAACGGTTCGAACACCGCGGTCTCTGCGGCGGCGATGCGATCCATGCCCTCCTCGAGCAGGAACCGCGCCGCGGCGTCGATGCCGGCGATCGCCTCGAAGTTCGGCATGCCGGTCTCCATGCGTTGCGGCCCGTGGTCGTAGGACGGGCGCACCTTGAACACCGGGAGCGACTCCAGCAGTTGCGGCTCCACCCACAGCACCCCGGAGTGCGGCCCGTACCACTTGTACGGCGACGTGACGAGTGCGTCGCATCCCAGCGCGGCGATGTCGATGCGTCGGTGCGGTGCCAGCGCGACCGCGTCCACGTAGACACGGGCGCCCACGGCGTGCGCGGCATCGATGATGGGGGAGAGGTCGGGCGTGCTGCCGAGCAGGTTCGATGCGCCAGGCACGGTGACCCACTTCGTGCGCTCGTCGATCAACGCGATCACCTGCTCGGGATGCAGCGTCCCGGTGGCGCGATCGAAGTCGGCCAGCACGTGCTCCGCCCCGGCCTGTGCGGCCGCCAGGGCCCACGGGGTGACGTTGGCGTCGTGGTCGAGCTTGGTGCCGACGATGCGGTCGCCCGGTTGCAACGTGCGCGCGATGGCGCGTGAGAAGGCGAACGTGAGCGTGGTCATGTTCGGCCCGAAGACGATGCCACCCGGATCGGCACCGAGGAACGTGCCGACCGTGGCGCGGGCACGTTCCATCAGGACCTTGCACTCCTGCGCCGCGGCGAACGTCGATCCGGCAGCAGCGGTGTTGCCGCTGGCCATCCACTCGCTGACCGCGGTGATGGCCGAGTCGACCATCTGCGTTCCCGCCGGGGCATCGAACCGCGCCCACGATCCGGGCCCGGACGCGGAGATGCCGGGGAAGCGATGGCGGATCGAAGGTGCGGACATGTCCGTCACTTTCTCACGCCATGCTTCCCCGGCATCACGCAATCGTCGGGGAGACGAATGGTTGGGGAGCGCTACCTCAGCTGACGCCGGTGCCGAACGCCACGGCGCTGTCGGCGCCGCCGAAGGCCAGCGGCACCGGGTCCATCGCCAGGACGGAGGCGAGCACCGCAGCATGGCGGGCTTCGACGCCACCGACGCTCATCAGCGCCTTGTTGAGGCTGAGATCGGTGACCACACCCACGCCCGACTGGTACGTCTGCGCAGCAGCCGTCTCCAGGTTGTAGGCGAGCATGAGGATGCCCTTCTCGTCCTTCAGCGCATCGATCGTCGGCTGCAGCGCCTCGAGCACCGCAGGGTTCGGATCGGTGAACGCCTCGCCACCCGCAGCCTTCGTCGCCGCCTGGAAGAACTCGGCGTGCTCCTGGTGCTGGCTCTGGAAGAGCTTGGCCGCGTCGCCCACCGCAGCGGTGGTGACGAGGCCGGAGTCGATGGCCGTCTGGTAGACGGCCACGGCCAGCACCTCCAACGAGGAGGCGGTCCGCAGGGCGACGACGTCGCCCGACATCTCGCCGCCACCGGTGGTGGGGGTGGTGCCCGGCGTCATCGTGCCCGGGGTGGTGCCGGGTGTCGTGCCCGGAGTGGTACCGGGCGTCGTGCCGGCGGGGGTGGTCGTCTTGCCGTCGCTCTTGTCGCTGCCACAGGCGGCGAGGAGGGCGGCACCGGCGATGGTGACACCACCGACGCGGAACAGGCCGCGGCGGGTGAGGCCGCCGAGGACGACTGCCTCGGTCTGCTCGCTGGTCCGGGTCTCGCTCTCGAAGAAGCGGTTGAGCGCGGAGCTCAGCTGCGGCATCGAACGAGCATGCTCGGCCTGGGTGGCCCGAGCGTCACGGCGAATCTGGTCGTAATTCATGTTCATGGTCCTTTCGTCGTGTCTCAGGCTCAGGCGACCGGGAACTTGGCCGGGTCGATGGCGCCGTCCTCGTTCTGGAACGAGGGGATGTAGTCGGTGGCGGGCAGCCCGAGCACGGATCCGAGGACCGTGGCGTGCTGTGCCTCGACCGGCAGGATGGATGCGGTCAGCTGCAGCGCGGCCTTCGACGTGAGCGCACCGAGTGCGAACAGGTAGGTGGCGGCAGCGGCGTTCTCGAGGTCGTACGCGATCTTGATCACGTCGGCCTCGGTCTTGGCGGCGCCGAGCGACGGCGACAGCGCGTCGAGCAGAGCCTGGTTGAGCTTGCCGGTGGCAGCGTCGCCGGCAGCGGAGCCGAAGGCGGCCGCGTGCTCGGTGTGGTGGCCGGCGAACTTGGTGGCAGCGTCCAGCACCGCCTGGGTCTTGACCAGGCCGCTCTGAGCAGCAGCCGTGTAGGCGGCAACTGCGGTGAGCTCGACGCTCTCGGCGAAGGCGGCGATGCCGGCGTCACCGTCGGCGGCGTAGGCCGGGACGAGTCCGCTGATCGGGATCAGCTGTGAGCCGATGACGACCGCTGCGCCGGTACCTGCTGCCTTCCTGAACAGTGACTTGCGGCCGAAGTTGAAACGGCGCGCCTGACTGTGCAACTCCTGGATCTGCTCGCGCATGGTGTGCATGCCGGAACGATGTTCATCATCGACGGCCGCAACCATTTGCTGCAGCGCTCCCTCGCTGATCTCCACGTGGTTCTCCTTCGCTGACGGGACCCTCCGCTTCGGAAGGGGTTCAGCGGGTCTACGGAGCGGACCATGCGCTGGATCACGTCATCGAGAAAAACCTGAACGCGTTCGGAACGCGCGGGTTTGCTGCGTCAGCGCGCCGCGGCCTTGGCCAGCTTGGCCAGGCGCTTGGCGGTCTTGCCGACGGGGACGATGTTGCGCTGGTCGAGGTCGCCCATCTCCTCACCGTTGACGAACAGCACGCGGTACCGCTGCCAGTTGAACCCATTGGCCAGGATCACCTTGCCGGCGGTGCCGGCGGGGACGCCGTGCAGGTCGACGGAGGCCTCCACCCGGTCGCCGATCTTCAGGTCGAGCTGACCCGTGTGCGGCTTGGCCAAGGCGTGCGGCTTCCAGATCGTCATGCCGCCATTCTGCCGCATCGTTCAGCCGGGCACCCCATCATCCGGTGCCCGGGCATCTGTCGGGCAGGGCCAGGCCAAGGCGGTCGCCACGACGATGCGCCGGTAGCATCCTCGCTCTGTGAGAAGCACGCTCGATCCCGTCGAGGGAACCCCAGACAAGAAGCTCGTCAAGCTGTCCGTCACCGTGGACCAGGACGAGTTCGACCACGACATCGATCGGGCGTTCCGCAAGATCGCCCGCGAGGTGAAGCTGCCCGGCTTCCGCAACGGGAAGGCGCCACGCAAGGTCCTCGAGGCCCGCATCGGCATCGGCGCCGCCCGTGAGCAGGCCCTGCGCGACGCCATCCCGGTGTACCTGGCCAGCGCCGTGCGCGAGCACGACGTCGATCTGATCGCCACCCCGGAGGTCACCATCACCGGTGGCGAAGAGGCAGGCGACGTCGCCTTCGACGCCACCTGCGAGGTGCGTCCGGAGGTCACCGTGCCCGGGTACGGCGGTCTGCGCGTGGAGCTGCCGGCTCCCGCTGCCACCGATGCCGAGATCGACGAAGCGGTCGATGCCGAGCGCAAGCGCCAGGGCAGCCTGGTCGACGCCGACCGTCCGGTGCAGACCGGCGATCACGTCACCCTCACCCTCGCCGCCGACCGCGACGGCGAGCCCGTCGCCGGCTTGAACACCGAGGACTGGCTCTACGAGGTCGGGCGCGGCTGGGTCGCCGAGGGTTTCGACGGCCACCTCTTGGGCGCGTCCGCCGGCGACGAGCTGACCTTCGAGGCAACCCCGAACGGCACCGCCGAAACGGCCAACTTCTCCGTCACCGTCACCAAGGTGCAGGAGATGGTGCTGCCCGAGGTCACCGACGAGTGGGTCTCCGACAACCTCGGCGAGCACGACTCGGTCGAGTCATGGCGCAGCGCGCTGGCCGAGCGCATCGGCAACCAGAAGCTGAACCAGGCCCGCAGCCAGTTCGTCGAGCGCACCACCAGCTCGCTGTCCGAGCTCGTCGAGCTCGAGCCGCCGGAGTCGATGGTGCAGGGCGACCTGCAGGCCCGCGTGCAGAACACCGTGCAGCAGTTCCAGTCGCAGGGCATCTCCATCGACCAGTGGCTGTCGGCCACCGGTCAGAGCCCCGACTCGTTCGTCGAGGCGCTGAAGGAGCAGTCGAAGAAGGCCGTGAAGGTGGACCTCGCTCTGCGCGCCGTCGCCGCTGCCGAGGACATCGCCGTCGACGACGACGACATCGAGGCCGAGTACACGCGCATCGCCGTGCAGGTTCGCCAGAAGGTCGGCGACGTCCGCAAGGCCTACGAGCGCAACGACGCCGTGGCCGACCTCACCTCGCAGTTGCGCAAGACCAAGGCGCTCGACTGGCTGCTCGAGCACGTCGAGGTCGTCGACCCCGACGGCAATGCCATCGATCGAGAGCTGCTCATGGGCAAGACTCACGACCACGACGAACACGATCATGATCACGACCACGACGGTCATGACCACGACCACGATCACGATCATCACCACGACCACGACCACGACCACGACCACGCTCACTGACCTCGGTCAGAGAAGGGACCCATCCCCATGGATCCGGTGTACAACTACTTGGTTCCCAACGTCATCGAGCAGACGAGCCGTGGCGAGCGCGGCATGGACCTCTACTCGCGGCTGCTCAAGGAGAACATCATCTTCTTGCAGACGCCGATCGACGACCAGATCGCCAGCCTGATCTGCGCGCAGCTCATCCACCTGGAGAGCGAGAACCCCGACAAGGACATCAACCTCTACATCAACAGCCCCGGTGGCGACATCACCGCGCTGTTCGCCATCTACGACACGATGCAGTTCATCAAGAACGACATCGCCACGATCTGCTTGGGTCAGGCCGCCTCGGCCGCTGCGGTGCTGCTCGCCGCCGGCACGAAGGGCAAGCGGTTGGCGCTGCCGCACAGCCGCATCCTGCTCCACCAGCCGTACGGTCAGGTCGGCTACGGCCAGGTCACCGATCTCGAGCTGGCGGCCAAGGAGATCCTGCGGATGCGCGACCTGCTGGAGGAGATCCTGTCCAACCACACGGGTCAGAGCATCGAGCGGGTGCACAACGACACCGACCGCGACTTCGTGATGGAAGCTCCCGAGGCCCTCGCGTATGGCATCATCGACGACGTGATCTCGTCTCGGGACACGGTCGACCGCACCGGGCCGATCCGCTGAGCTGAGCAAGCGGCACAAGGGGAGCAGAACACCGTGGCCAAATTCGGGGATACCGGGGAGCTGTTGAAGTGCTCCTTCTGTGGCAAATCGCAGAAGCAGGTGAAGAAGCTCATCGCCGGTCCTGGGGTGTACATCTGCGACGAGTGCATCGACCTCTGCAACGAGATCATCGAGGAGGAGCTCACCGACACCAGTGAGCTCCGGTTCGACGAGCTGCCGACGCCCCGCGAGATCCGCACCTTCCTCGACGACTACGTCGTCGGGCAGGACGAGGCCAAGACGATCCTGTCCGTGGCCGTGTACAACCACTACCGGCGCATCCAGTACCAGCAGAACGCCGGCGTCGGGCGCCGCGACGAGGTCGAGCTGGCGAAGAGCAACATCATGCTGCTCGGCCCCACGGGCTGCGGCAAGACGCACCTCGCGCAGACGCTGGCCCGCCTGCTCAACGTGCCGTTCGCCGTTGCCGACGCGACAGCGCTCACCGAAGCCGGCTACGTCGGTGAGGACGTCGAGAACATCCTCCTGAAGCTGATCCAGGCCGCCGACTTCGACGTGAAGAAGGCCGAGACCGGCATCATCTACATCGACGAGATCGACAAGATCGCTCGCAAGAGCGAGAACCCGTCGATCACCCGCGACGTCAGTGGCGAAGGTGTTCAGCAGGCGCTGTTGAAGATCCTCGAGGGCACCGTTGCCTCCGTGCCGCCGCAGGGCGGCCGCAAGCACCCGCACCAAGAGTTCATCCAGATCGACACCACCAACATCCTGTTCATCTGCGGTGGTGCGTTCGCCGGGCTCGAGCAGATCATCGAGAGCCGGGTCGGTCACAAGGGCGTCGGCTTCCACGGCACCGTGCGCAGCAAGGTCGAGCGCGATGCCGGTCAGCTGTTCACCAAGGTGCTGCCGGAGGACCTGCTGAAGTTCGGCCTGATCCCCGAGTTCGTCGGCCGCCTGCCGATGATGGGCGCCGTTCGCAGCCTCGACCGCGAGGCGTTGATCAAGATCCTCGTCGAGCCGAAGAACTCGCTCGTCAAGCAGTACCGCAAGGTGTTCGAGTTCGAGGACGTCGAGCTCGACTTCACTCAGCCGGCGCTCGACGCCATTGCCGATCAGGCCCTGTTGCGCGGCACCGGCGCTCGCGGGCTGCGCGCCATCCTCGAAGAGGTCCTGCTCGGCACGATGTACGACCTGCCGGGTCGTGGCGACGTCGGCCGTGTGGTGATCGACGAGGACACGGTGCGCGACAAGGCCACCCCGACGCTCGTGCCCCGCGAGCCGGTGGCCAAGCGGCCTCGCCGCCAGGCCAGCTGATCGCGGAGCGCGCCACGTGAGCTACGCAGACGCGCTGGCCTACCTCGACGCGCACGCGTCCTACGAGAAGACCGGGCGCATCGAGTCGCCGACGCTCGAGCGGATGCAGGCGCTGGTCTCGGCGATGGGCGACCCCCAGCTCGCGCAACCCGTCATCCACGTCACCGGCACCAACGGCAAGGGCTCCACGAGCCAGATGATCACACGTCTGCTCGCCGCTCACGGGTTGACGGTCGGCACGTACACCAGTCCGCACCTCGAACGGATCAACGAACGCATCAGCCGCAACGGCGAGTCGATCAGCGACGACGACTTCGCCGAGCAGATCGCCGCGGTCGCCGATCTCGAATTGCTCACCGGCGTTCGTCCGTCGTACTTCGAGGCGGTCACCGCCGCGGCGTTCCGGTGGTTCGCTGACGAGGCCGTCGACGTCGCCGTCGTCGAAGTCGGGCTGCTCGGTCGGTGGGACGCCACGAACGTCTGCGACGCGCAGGTCGCCGTGGTCACCAACATCGGCATGGACCACAACGAGTTCGCCGGTCCGACGAAGCGTCACGTGGCGCTGGAGAAGGCCGGCATCGTCAAACCCGGCAGCGCGGTGATCATCGGCGACACCGATCCCGAGATGGTGCAGGTGTTCCGAGACGCGGGTGGGGCCGCGTGGTTGCAGCGCGGCGAGGACTTCGACGTGCTCGAGAACAACCTCGCGCTCGGCGGTCGGTTCGTCGACCTGCGCACGCCGACCACCGTCTACCCGGACGTGTTCGTGCCCCTCCACGGTCGTCACCAGGGCGACAACGCGGTCGTCGCCCTCACCGCTGTCGAAACCTTCTTCGCCCAGCCGCTGGACGTCGAGGTGGTCAACGAAGGGTTCGCCGCCGTCAGCATGCCGGGTCGCTTCGAAGTGCTCGGGCACCAGCCGCTGGTGATCGTCGACGGGGCCCACAACCCGGCCGGCGCGGACTCGTGTGCCCAGGTCTTCTTCGAAGACTTCGACCCGGCCGGCTCGCGCATCCTGGTCGTCGGTTGCCTGCGCGGACGCGACCCGCGCGACATGCTCGCCGCGTTGCGCGCCGACGAGTTCGATGTCGTCTACACGTGCACTGCGCCGACGCAGCGCGGCCTGCCGGCTGCCGAGCTCACCGCTGCCGCCCGCGCCATCGGCTGTGACGACGTCATCCAGTGCGCCACCGTCGAGGTCGCCGTCGATCGGGCCATCGCCCGCGCCGGCAGTGACGACGCCGTCTTGATCACGGGCTCGCTCTACGTCGTCGGCGCCGCCCGCCCCCACGTCAAGCTCATCTCCCCGTGATGCTTGGTGTCGCTGCGAGCCGTTCATCTTGGGCTCGCTTCGCGCCGTTCATCTTGGGCTCGCTTCGCTCCGTTCATCTTGGGCTCGCTTCGCTCGCCTGCCGAGTTCGCTCGCTGACGCTCGCTCACCCAACCTCGAGTCGGGTACTGGGCTCATTCCGCTCCCAATCGAGTAGCGAACGCGCGCTGGGCGTGCGTTCGGTACTCGGGTCCGGCTCGTCCGAGTACTGAGCGCGCGGTCAGCGCGCGTTCGCTACTCGGACGCGGTCGAGGATCTGGGTGCGGCGGGCGAGGTGGATGGCGTCGAGCTCGTCGAGGAGCTCGTCCATCATCAACAGGTCGAGCCCGGTGACTCGGTCGATCTGCCAGTCGAGCTGGTGCGCTTGGCGATCGCGGCGCCGATCACGGGTGGTTCCGTCGAGCAGCAGGTGATCGGGATGCACGTCGACTTCGATGCCCCAGCGGATCTCCGGGACGCTGAGATCGAGTCGCGCTCGTTTCCCGTTCGGCAGGTCGAGCCACGTGGTCTGGGCGACGACAGGAACACCCCGTGCTCGGAGCAGCCGTGCCAGCTCGACCTCTGGATGCGACTCGAGCGGGCCGCCGGGCACTCGGCCGGACAGGGTGTCGAGGAAGCGCTTCGACCCGGGGCGGGCCGGATGCGCGAGTCGTCGGGCGGTGAGGACCAGCGCGCTGAGTCCGCATCGTCGGTCGTGGAGGAGCTGCTCGACCACCGATGCGTGATCGACGTCAGACAGGTCGGCGGCGAGGTCGAAGGCAAGCCGCCATGGTGACGCGGCGTTGATCCCGTCGGCTCGATGGTGGACATCGGTGCGTTCGATGATCGTCGACTGGCGAAGGATGATGCCGGGCTGATCGAACTCGATCCCGTGGGCCACCGAGAAGTGGACCCCCGGTTTCGATCCCATGCGACGGAGCCCGAGCAACCGTCCGCCCGTCGGACCGGTGACGAACCCGGTGGGATGCGTGACGCTGGCGATCACGCATCGGCTGTCGAGCGTGAGCGGCGACGAAGCGATGCGGAACACGCCGCGCGCTTCGCGGACGAGCACGCCAGCTTCGACCAGGGTGGATGTCGTCCTGCGCGACACGCCGGTCCGGCCGAGTTGCTCGGTGGTGATGATGCCGTGGTGCGAGCTGAGCCAGCTCATTGCGTCGGCAGTGAGGTGTGCCATGCGGGCTCCTCGAACGTCGGTGAGGTTCGGGGGAAGCCGGCCGAGGAACGTATCGGCGGATGTGCATCGCGCAACCACCGGGCCGAGCCACAGGCCCGAGCATCGAGCGCGCGGTGGTCGCGCGTTCAGTACTCGGGTGGCTCTGATCCGAGTATCGAGCGCGCGGTGGTCGCGCGTTCAGTACTCGGGTGATGCCGATCCGAGTATCGAACGCGCGGTGGTCGCGCGTTCAGTACTCGGGTGGCTCTGATCCGAGTATCGAGCGCGCGGTGGTCCGCGCGTTCGATACTCGGATCGGCGGTGCGGTGATGTGAGCGAGATCACTCGGTGATCGCGCCCATGGCGGGGGAGTGGCGCCGGTAGCGTGGCTGGCCGTATGTCTGATCGCACGCTCGTCCTGCTCAAGCCCGATGCCGTCCAGCGCAAGCTGGTCGGCACCATCGTTGCCCGCATCGAGGCCAAAGACCTCGCCATCGTCGCCATGGACCTCCGTCAGCTCGACGCCGACACGTTGGCCCGCCACTACGCCGATCACGTCGGCAAGCCGTTCTACGCCGGACTCGTCGAGTTCATGAGCTCCGGCCCGGTCGTGGCGATGGTCGTCGAGGGTCCGGAAGACACGTGGGAAGTGATGCGCACCCTGATGGGCGCGACCAACTCGCGCAAGGCCGCCGGCGGCACGATCCGTGGCGATCTGAGCAGCTCGTTCACCGAGAACCTCGTGCACGGCAGCGATTCACTGGAGTCCGCGCAGCGCGAGATCTCCATCTTCTTCCCGAATCTGTAACAAACTGCCGCCGAACTACACTGCGCCCAGACCGCGCGCTGTTGTGCCCGTGCGGCGGTCATCGGCCATGTCTTGGTCGCAGCCTGGAGAAGGTACGTGATGGCTCGTAACAACCCACTTGCGCTTGGTCGAGACCTGGCCATCGACCTCGGCACGGCGAACACCCTGATCTACGCGCGCGGGCAGGGCATCGTGTTGAACGAGCCCTCCGTCGTGGCCATCGACGTCACCGACGGTCGCCCCGTCGCGGTCGGCCTCGAGGCCAAGCGGATGATGGGGCGCACGCCGGGTCGGATCAAGACCGTGCGCCCGTTGAAGGACGGCGTCATCGCCGACTTCGAGGTCTGCGAGAAGATGCTGCGCTTCTTCAT
The DNA here is from genome assembly GCA_965229005.1 of Ilumatobacteraceae bacterium. Taxonomy (GTDB): domain Bacteria; phylum Actinomycetota; class Acidimicrobiia; order Acidimicrobiales; family Ilumatobacteraceae; genus CBDDIP01. The sequence continues at coordinate 3,495,982 of CBDDIP010000002.1, read as the reverse complement.
CCAGAAGGTGCACGCCAGCCGCTGGAGCAAGCCGCGCATGGTGATCTGCGTGCCGTCGGGCATCACCGGTGTCGAGCAGCGCGCCGTGCAGGACGCAGCGGAGTATGCCGGTGCGCGCAAGCCCGTGCACATCATCGAAGAGCCGATGGCCGCGGCGATCGGCAGCGACATGCCGGTGCATGAGCCGAGCGGCAACATGATCGTCGACATCGGTGGTGGTACCACGGAAGTCGCCGTCATCTCGTTGGGCGGCATCGTCACCGCGCAGTCCGTGCGCGTCGCCGGCGACGAGCTCGACGACGCCGTGCTGCAGTACGTGAAGAAGGAGTTCTCCCTCGCCATCGGCGATCGCACCGCCGAGGAGATCAAGATCCACATGGGTTCGGCATGGCCGCTCGACGACGAGCTGACCGCCGACATCCGTGGCCGCGACCTCATCAGCGGCTTGCCGCGCACCGTGCCGCTCACCACCGAGCAGGTCCGCGAAGCGCTGGCGGAGCCGGTGTCCGCCATCGTCGATGCCGTGAAGACCACGCTCGACAAGACGCCGCCCGAACTTGCTGCCGACATCATGGAGCAGGGCATCATGATCACCGGTGGCGGGGCACTGCTCGCCGGTCTCGATCGGCGGCTGGCGCATGAGACGGGCATGCCCATCAACATCGCACCGGAGCCGCTGTACAGCGTGGTCATCGGGTCCGGTCGAGCGCTCGAGAACATCGACGCCATGCGGGGGTTGATGTCGCTCGGCGGCGACGACTGACCGGTCCTCGCCCCGCATGTTCTCCAACCTGAGCCGCTGGCGCGTCTTCGTCCTGCTCGTGCTCACCTGCCTGTTGTTCGTCACGCTCGATCGCCGTGGCAACGCCGTCATCGAACGCGCCCGCAGCGGGTTCGACACGGTGCTGCACCCGTTCGACACCGCGGTCGAGGCGATCGCCAAGCCGATCGCCAACGTCTGGTACTCCATCAGCAACTACGACGATCTGCAGGACGAGAACGCTCGGTTGCGCGACCAGCTCGATGCGCAGCGAGGTGCCGAGGTGGAAGCCCGCGCGGCGATCCTCGAGTACTACGAACTGCTCAAGGTGAACCGGCTGACGGCTGCCGGCAACTTCCCGCGCGTCGCCGGTCGCGTCATCAACCTCGCGCCGAGCAACTTCCAGAACACCGTCCAGATCAACAAGGGCAGCAACGACGGCATCCGCGTCGGCATGCCGGTGGTCGACAGCTCCGGGCTCATCGGGCGGATCACCCAGGTGTCGTCCAACTCGTCGCTCGTCCTGCTGCTCACCGATCCGCAGTTCTCGGTGCGCGCCGAGGTGCTGCAGTCCGACATCGACCTGCCGATCAGCCCGCCGCCGACCGGTTCGACGACGCCGAGCGGCCTCCCCGCCGACACGACCTCGACGACCACGACGACCCCGTCGGTCACGACGACCACGCAGGGCGTGATCAACGAGGGCGCGACGCCGACGCTCGCTCCCGGTGACACCAGCGGCGGCACGGTGCCCGGCACGTCGGTGAACACGACCACGACGTCGACCCTGCCCGATGTGACCGTGGTTCGCGAGACCGGCAACCTGCAAGGGCAGGGCGCCGGGAAGCCGATGTTGCTCACGCTCGTCGACGACCGAGATCTGAAGGTCGGCGCCGTCGTCAAGACGGCCGGCGGCACCGACGACCTGTTCCCGCAGGGCTTGCCGATCGGTGTCATCAGCCGCGTCGAGACCGTCAGCGGCAACCGCTCGCCGGTCGTCGAGGTCACACCGAACACGCGCCTCAGCCAGCTGATCTTCATCGCCGTGGTGCTCTACCTGCCGAACCAGAAGGCCTGACGGGTGCGATCGATCCTGTTCGGTCCGCTGGTCCGTTTGGTGCCGGTGGGCCTGGTGTTCGTCGCGATCCAGCGGGTGGTCTGTGCCCGCTACACGATCGACACCGTCGTGGTGCAAGTCGTGCTCGCGCTCGTCGTCGCCGCCGGTGCCACCGGTGGTTCCGAGCGCGGAGCGCTGGCCGGCTTCGTCCTCGGGATGATGTACGACCTCGGCGTCGGCACGCCGCTCGGCATCTCCGCGCTGGCCTACGGCGTCGCCGGCCTGGTCGCCGGGTACGTGCTCAGCATCACCCCCGACCCGCAGTGGTGGCTGGCCTCGTTGTTCTGCTTCGTCGGCGCGGCCATCGGGGAAGCGTCCCAACCGGCAGCGCTCATGCTCACTGGCGAGGACGGCTTGATCAACGTCCACCTGATCGAGATCGTGCTCATCGTCGCGGCGGCCGCCACCGTCCTGAGCCCGTTGCTGCTGCCGCTCGGTCGATGGTGCATGGCCGTCAAGCGGCCGAAGTGGAAGGCCATCCCCGAATGATCAGCGCGCGCCCCTCACGGGGCGGTCGCGAGCAAGACTGTCCCGATGGCCGTTGACAAGCGCTCCACGCGGCTGGGGATGCTCGCCATGGTGTCGCTGCTGCTGCTCGGCGCCATCGGCACCCGGCTGTGGTTCCTGCAGGGCGTGCAGGCCGCCGACTACCAGTCGAAGGTCGATGCAGCCAAGACGCGCACGGTGTACGTGGCGCCCGAGCGCGGCCGCATCTTCGACACGAAGGGGCGCGTGCTGGCCGACAACCGCCGCATCCTCACCGTCACCGTCGACTGGGCGGTGATCCGCAAGCGTGCCGCGCGCACGGCGCTGTTCCAGCGACTCGCTGGGCCGCTCGGCGTGCCGTACGAGGAGCTGATGAAGCGCTTCGACCCCTGCTTCGGCGAGCCGACCGTGCCGAAGTGCACGAAGGGCCAGATCTACAGCCAGCTGCTGCCGCTGCCCTTGAAGGAGGACGTGTCGGAGAACACGGTGACCTTCCTCAAGGAGCGCAGCGAGGACTACCCCGGCGTCGACGTCACCGAGGAGTGGCAACGCATCTACCCCTACGCGCCGCTGGCCAGCCACGTCGTGGGCTACATGGGCGGCATCACCAAGGAGACGCTGTCGAAGTACCTCGGCGAGGGTTACAACCGCAACGAGAAGGTCGGCCAGTTCGGTGTCGAGCTGCAGCTGGAGAACGTGCTGCACGGCAACTGGGGCAAGCGCGTCTTCGAGATCGACGCCACCGGGTCGATCGTGCGCGAGCTGGACGAGGAACGCGTCCTGCCGGTGGCCGGTCAGGACGTGCAGCTGACGATCGACCTCGACGTGCAGCAGTACGCCGAGCAGACGCTGGAGACCGAGCTCAAGAACCAGCGCGAGCTGCCGCTGAGCTACTGCACCGACGACCCGGAAGAACGCACGACCTGCGGTCTGGCACACAACGGCATCGACCCGAAGGACCCGACCCGGCGGGTGTACTACAGCTCGAAGGAGTACGCGACGCAGGAGTGGGTGCCGTTCAAGGCGCCAGCCGGCTCGGTGGTGGTCGAGGACCACACCAACGGCCACATCCTGGCGATGGCCAGCTACCCGACGTTCGACAACCGCTGGATGGTGTCCAACATCAGTGGCGAGAAGTTCAACCAGTTGTTCCCGGCCACGGACGACCCCGACAAGTCAATTCTCGTCAACCGCGCGGTGCAGGGTCGCTACAACATCGGCTCGACCATCAAACCGTTCATCGCCTGGTCGGCGATGGACGCCGGGCTCCTGCAACCCAACGAGGAGTTCCTCGACGAGGGCACCTACACGCTGTACGGCATCCCCAAGCCGGACTGCCAGCAGAACGGTGGGCTGGCCAAGTGCATCTTCAAGAACGCGTCGAACGCGTCGGGCGTGCCGAGCAAGTACGGCACGATCACCGTCGAGGACGCGCTGGCCGTGTCGTCGGACGCGTTCTTCTACCACCTCGGTGAGCTCTTCTACTGGAGCGAGGACACGCGCACCGCGCTGAAGCAGCACCTCGAGCAGTTCGGCTTCGGCAACCGCACCGGCATCGAGCTGCCGTTCGAGTGGGGTGGGCGCGTGCCCGACTCCGCCGTCAAAGCCGACCTCGTCGCCAAGGGCGTGCTGGCGAAGGGCGAAGTGGGCCGCCTCACCGTTGGCGACAACGTCCAGGTGTCCATCGGCCAGGGCCTCTTCGCGGCGACACCGCTGCAGCTGGCCAACGCCTACAGCGCGCTGGCCAACGACGGGTTCCTGCTGACGCCGCACATCGTCAAGGCGATCCTCGCCCCGCTCACACCCGACAAGGCGCCGGAGGTGGCCGACCTGTCGGTCGCCACCGTCATCAGCTCCAACGACGGACCGGACGTCAAGGGTCAGCTGGCCATGCCGCCCGAGACCTACGGGCCGATCCTCGCCGGGCTCGAGCGTGTGATTCGCGGCCCGGGCACGTACTACCCGAAGACCTTCTACCACTCGACCACCGGGGAGTACCTGTTCCAGGGCTTCCTCGAGGACACACCCCTGTACGGCAAGACCGGCACCGCCCAGGGCGCGGGCAACTACCCGTGGAACGACTCGTCGGTGTTCACCGCGTTCAGCGAGAGCCCGGCGATGCCGTACACGATCACCGCGTACTTGGAGAAGTCCGGGTACGGCGCTCGTGCCGCTGCTCCCGTGGTCAAGTGCATCTTCGGCATGCTCGCCGGACGCAACAACCCAGATCCGGTGCAGATCAGCGACCAGCTCGACCTCAACACGTCGGTGCCCGCGCCGGCGAACCCGCTGACCGACGCAACCTGCCTCGGCGGTGCTGAGTCGGGCATCAAGGACTGATCGTCGCTCATGACCCTGTCGTTCATGCAGCGCAAGCCGGACTCCGGTCTCGGCAACATCCGCTCGAGCCCGGGCTCACCGAGTCGCAACATCGACTGGGTGCTGCTGATGGCGCAGTCGGCGCTGTCGGTCATCGGCCTCGCCGTCATCTACTCGGCGTCGCACAGCAAGTTCTCCAACCCGTACCTGTTCGTCACCCGCCAGGAGATTTTCCTCATCGGTGCCGTCGTCGGCATGGTCGTGGTGATGTCGGTGGACTACGACTGGTGGAAGGAGCGGGCGCGGTTCCTCTATGGCGTGACGCTCATGTTCCTGGTCCTCGTCATCCTCGCCGGCGCGGTCAGCAGCGGCGCCCGGCTGAGCTTCGACGTCGGGCCGCTGAAGCTCCAGCCTGCCGAGTTCGCCAAGTTCACCGTGCTCCTCGCGCTCGCCGCGTACCTCGGCGAGGACGAACGCGACGGGGACGTCGACTACGCCCGCTTCATCAGCGGACTGCTGCTCGTCGGCGTTCCGGCGGCACTCGTCATCATCCAGCCCGACCTCGGCACCTCGTCGGTGCTGATCGCCATGGTGATGGGGGTGATGCTCGTCGCCGGGGCACGCCCGAAGTACATCTTCCTGATCACCGTGCTGTCGGCGATGACCGTCGGCGCAGCGATCGTCAGTGGCATCGTCAACGAGTACCAGCTCGACCGGATCACGGTCTTCTTCAACCAGGACACGAGCAATCCTGCGCTGCGCGACGTGGCCTACCAGGGACGCAACGCCGTGCGCGCCATCGCCACGGGCGGGATCACCGGCAAGGGCTGGTTGAAGGCGCCGATCACGAACTCGGGTGACATCCCGGTGCAGTGGGCCGACTTCCCGTTCTCGGCGATCGGCGAGCAGTTCGGGCTGGTCGGTTGTGGTGTGGTGGTCGGGTTGTTCGCGATCATGCTGTTCAGGATCTGGCGCATCGCCCACCTGTCGCGCGACATGCTCGGCACCTACCTGTGCGCCGGAGCGTTCACGATGCTGCTGTGGCAGCTGTTCCAGAACGTGGCGATGACCGTCGGCGTGATGCCGATCACCGGCCTGCCGCTGCCGTTCATCTCCTACGGCGGCTCCAGCCTGGTGACCTTTTTCGCCATCATGGGCCTCGTCCAGTCCGTCCACATGAGAAGGTATCGGTAGTCGGCTTTCGCTCACGCGCCGAGCAGCTCGACGCGGGTCTCGCGACACTCACGCGTGAGCCGGAGATCTGGCAACTGTTCATCTCGGGCTCGCTGCGCTCGCCTGCCGTGTTCGCTCGCTGCGCTCGCTCACCCGAACTCCAGTTCGACCGCGCTCCTCCCGCATCCGCCTGTGACCGTCGTCTCCCCGGTAACCTGGGTTCACATGACTTCGCTCTGGGCGCGGATCGAACCGCTCCTGGCTCGGGTGAACAAGCCTGCCCGTTACATCGGTTGCGAGGATGGCGCCGTCACTCCCCGGATCGCTCCGGGCAAGGTGAACTGGCTGCTGGCCTATCCCGATACCTACGAAATCGGCCTGCCCAACCAGGGGCTGCAGATCCTCTATGAACTGCTGAACGAGCGCGACGACGCCGTCGCCGAGCGCACCTATGCGCCCTGGCACGACCTCGAGGCGCTGATGCGCGACCGCCGCGTCCCGCTGTTCTCGGTCGACACCCACCGCGCCGCCGACGAGTTCGACCTGATCGCCTTCAACCTGTCCGCCGAGCTCGTCTACACGAACGTGCTCAACATGGTCGACCTTGCCGGGGTGCCGGTGCGCAGCGCCCGCCGCGGCCCCACCGACCCGCTGGTCGTCATCGGCGGTCACTGTGCGTTCAACCCCGAACCGCTGGCCGACTTCATCGACGTTGCCGTCCTCGGCGAGGGCGAGGAAGTGATCGGCGAGATCACCGAGGTCGTCCACGAGTGGAAGGCCGGCGGCCGCACCGAGGGTTCACGCGAATGGGTGCTGCGGGCGCTGGCCAAGATCCCCGGGGTGTACGTGCCGTCCATGTACGACGTCGCCTACGACGGAGAGCGCCTGGTCGCGGTCACGCCGAAGTACGCCGACATCCCCGCGGAGGTCCACAAGCGCACCGTTGCCGATCTCGGCGCGTGGCCGTACCCGAAGCGACCGCTGGCGCCGCTGACCGAGGTGGTCCACGACCGCCTCAGCGTGGAGGTCTTCCGCGGCTGCACCCGTGGCTGTCGCTTCTGCCAGGCGGGGATGATCACCCGTCCGGTGCGCGAGCGGCCGGCCGAGCAGGTGCGCACGATGATCGCCGATGGGCTGCGCCGCACGGGCTACGACGAGGTTGCCCTGACGTCGCTGTCCACCGCCGACTTCAGCGGCATCGAGCAGGTGCTGCAAGCGATCAACCCGCCCGCGACGAACTCGTCCACGAACCAGCTGGGCTGTGACCCGGGCGCGGGCACCATCTCGGTCAGCCTGCCGTCGTTGCGCGTCGATGCGTTCACCGTCGGCCTCGCCGGGCAGGTGTCCGGCGGCCGTCGCAGCGGCCTGACGTTCGCCCCCGAGGCAGGCAGCTGGCGGTTGCGCAACGTGATCAACAAGCTGATCACCGAGGAGGACCTGTACAGCGCAGTGGACAGCGCCTACTCGCAGGGCTGGTCGCGGATGAAGTTGTACTTCCTCAGCGGTCTCCCCACCGAGACCGACGAGGACACGTTGGGCATCGCCGAGCTGGCCCGACAGTGCGTGTCCATCGGTCGCCGCCACACCAACCGGGCCAGCGTCACCGTCAGCCTCGGCGGCTTCGTGCCCAAGGTCCACACGCCCTTCCAGTGGTTCGGCCAGAACACCACGGCCGAGCTGCGCCGCAAGTTGCAACTCGTCCGTGAGGCGACGTCGCGCGCCAAGGGCGTCAACCTGAAGTGGCACGACCCCGCAGCGACGTTGGCCGAGGGCATCGTCTCCCGAGGCGATCGCCGCATCGGCAACGTGATCGAACGGGTGTGGCGCGACGGCGGCACCTTCCAGGAGTGGAGCGAGCACTTCGACGTCCGCAGGTGGGAGCACGCCATGGCCGCCGAAGGCCTGTCGCTCGACTGGTACGTGCACCGGCATCGCGACGAGAACGAGGTGCTGCCGTGGGCGCACCTGTCCGCCGGCCTGCACCCCGACTTCCTGTGGCTCGACTGGCAGGCCGCGCTCGCCGGCAGTGGCCTCGAGGACTGTCGTTGGACACCCTGCTACGACTGCGGTGTCTGCACCGGCTACGGCATCGAGCACGTGGTCGCCTCGCCGGTTCCGCCCGCCGGTGGCAGCCAGGGCACGGGCCAGGATCTCGCCCGTGGTGGCGAGGTGCCGGTGCAGCTCCTGTCGCGCCGCCCAGCGCCCGCAGGGGCGTCCTCGTGAGCACCAACGTCCGCCTGCGCGTGCGCCACACGAAGCTCGGCAAGATCCGCTTCACCAGCCATCGCGACACGGCGCGCCACTGGGAACGGGCCATCCGCAAGACGGGCATCCGCGTCGCCTACTCGAACGGGTTCACGCCTCGTCCCCGGCTGGCGTTCGGCCTTGCGCTGCCGACCGGGGCCGAGTCGCTGGCCGAGTATCTCGACATCGAGCTGCTGGATCAGGAGCTGCCGCCGGTCGCTGAGCTGTCGGCGTTGTTCACCGCTGAGCTGCCGACCGGTTACGAGGTCACCGCCGTCATGCTGCGTACCGGCGATGAGGCCGCGTCGCTGCAGGAAGACGTGGTGGCGACGTCGTGGACCGTCGCCGTCGTCGGCCCGTCGGCGGACGAAGTCGTGGAAGCCGTCAGCCGAGCGAACGCGTCGGGCGAGTTGCTGGTGGAGCGCGAACGGAAGGGTCATCGCCACGTCGACGACGTGCGCGGGGCCATCGAGTCGCTGTCGGTGATCGACGGCGGAGATCTGGACGACGCGGATCCGCGCCAGCACCTCAGCGCGGTGCTGGACACAACGGGTCGAGGTCTGCGCCCCATCGAGCTGATCGGCGCGGTGTTCCCGCATCTCGATCCGCTGGACGTGATGGGGCGAGTGGTGCGCATTGAGCAATGGATCGAGCGCGACGGCCTTCGCCGGGAGATCATCCCGGTGCTGTCGCCTGCTGCGTCTGCCGCGGTCGCGGCCGGCGCCTAGAAGGGAACGAACATGGACGACAATTTGGCCGACAGCCACCACGACGATCTGCCCGAAGAAGCGCCGGCAGCAGCAGACGCCGTCGATCAGGCCGCCGTGCCTGCATCCGTCGGCGAATCGCAAGCGGCTGAATCGGAGGCAGTCGAATCCGACGCAACCGAATCCGAGGTCGACGGCGACCCCACCGTGCGCACTGCCGCGCAGCGCAAGCGCCGACGTGGTTCGCGCGGCGGCAAGAACCGCAAGAAGCCGGCTGGTGTCGGGGGAGCGGTCGGCGATGAAGCGGACGACGACGATGACGACGACTCCGTGGACGATGGCGCCGGCGACGATCGCGCACCCGATGGCGACGCGGCGTCGAACGGCACACCCACACCGGCGCCGCGTGCAGCGCGAACACGCGCGGTCTCCGACTCACGTCCGGAGCTGCCGGAACGCATCGGCGAAGGGCGTCCGTCCGCCGAGGCCGCGGAGAAGGCGCTCGTGCGCAAGCCGCAGATCGGTGACACTCGTCCGGCCCCGGCCGGCACCGCCGCCGCGGCTGCACCCGCACCGCGTGCCGGTGGCAAGGGACGCGACAAGGCGGGCGAGACCAAGCCCGGTCGCGAGCGTTCGGACATCGATCGCGATGATCGCGACGACCGCGACGGCGGGGACGACGCTGAGCGTGGCGACGCCGCGAAGAAGAAGCGGCGTCGCAGCGCGTCGTCGCGATCGCGCAAGCCCGTGTCCGGTGGGGCGCCGGTCACCTCGATGCCCGAGCTCGATCCCGATGTGCTGGAACGCCGGCGTGGTCGCGAGCGCAAGGGTCGCCCGGTCGGGCGCTACCTCATGTGCGTGCAGGTCCGTCCGACGCTCACCCAGGTTGCCGTCCTCGAAGGTCGCACGCTGATCGAGCACTACGTCAGCCGCCCAGCCGACGACGTCGGCCAGATCCACGGCAACATCTACCTCGGCAAGGTGCAGAACGTGCTGCCCGGCATGGAGGCCGCGTTCGTCGACATCGGCACGCCGAAGAACGCAGTGCTCTACCGCGGCGACGTTCAGTACAACGAAGAGGACATCGTCGAGAAGAGCGGCCAGCCGCGCATCGAGCAGATGCTCAAGGCTCGTCAGCTGCTGCTGTGTCAGGTGACGAAGAACCCGATCGGTGCCAAGGGCGCGCGCCTGACGCAAGAGGTGTCGCTGCCCGGTCGCTTCGTGGTGCTGATCCCCAATTCGAAGACGTACGGCATCTCCAAGCGCCTGCCCGACGACGTGCGCAAGCGCCTGCGCACGATCCTCGATCGCGTCAAGCCCAACGAGCACGGCCTGATCGTGCGCACCGCGGCCGAGCATGCGACCGAGCACGAACTGCGCGCCGACATGACTCGCCTGCTCGATCAGTGGAACTCGATCGAGGCCAAGGCCAAGCGGGCCAACGGTCCGACGTTGCTGTACCGCGAGCCGGAGCTGGCCGTGCGGGTGATCCGTGAGGAGTTCAACGCCGAGTACCGCGGCGTGGTCATCGACGATCAGCGGCTGCACGACGACGTGCACGACTACATCGGCGCGTTCAACCCGGAGCTGGCCGACCGCGTCGAGCACTACGACGCAACGGAGGAGGGATTGCCGATCTTCGAGCGCTTCCACATCCACGAGCAGCTGCACAAGGCCCTCGACCGCAAGGTGTGGTTGCCGTCGGGTGGCTCGCTGATCATCGAGCACACCGAGGCGCTCACCGTCATCGACGTCAACACGGGCAAGAACGTCGGCACCTCGAACCTCGAGCAGACGGTGTTCCACAACAACCTGGAGGCCGCCGAAGAGGTGGCCAAGCAGCTGCGTCTGCGCGACATCGGCGGCATCGTCGTCATCGACTTCATCGACATGGAGATCAAGGACAACCGGCGCAAGGTGGTCGACTCGTTCCGCTCCGCGCTGGCTCGGGACAAGACCCGCACGCAGGTGTTCGACATCACCGAGCTGGGTCTGGTGGAGATGACCCGCAAGCGCATCGGTGAGGGCCTGCTGGTCAACTTCGCCGACCAGTGCCCGAACTGCGAGGGCCGTGGCGTGATGATCGACCATGCGCTGTTGGACTGAGTTGATTGATGCCTGGCCAGTTGGGGCGATTGCCCCGAACCGATAGAGTCGTGGGGCTATGTACGCAGTGATCGCTTCCGGTGGCAAGCAGGCTCGGGTCGCCGAAGGCCAGCAGGTCCATGTTGAATTGCTCGATGCCGAGGTGGAGAGCGAGGTGTCGCTGACCCCGGTTCTCCTGGTCGACGGCGACACCGTCCTGGCCACCCCCGATCAGCTGAAGGGCGCCTCGGTCACCGCCAAGGTGGTCGGCTGGGCCCAGGGGCCGAAGATCGACGGCTTCACCTACAAGCGGCGCACCAACCAGCGTCGCCGGTACGGGCACCGTCAGCGTTACCACGTCATCGAGATCACGTCGATCAAGAAGGGCTGAACCGCCATGTCGAAGACCAAAGGTGGCGGGTCAACCCGCAACGGCCGTGACTCCAACGCCCAGCGCCTCGGCGTGAAGGTGTTCGGCGGCAGCGCGATTCACGCCGGCACGATCATCGTTCGCCAGCGTGGCACCAAGTTCCACCCCGGCAAGAACGTCGGCATCGGTGGCGACGACACGCTGTTCGCCCTCATCGACGGTTCGGTGAAGTTCGGCGAGCGCAAGGGCCGCAAGGTCGTCGACGTCGAACCCGCCGTCTGAGCCCTCGCTCAGGCTGCAGCTGCGTCCACCACGACGCGGCCTGACTGCACCACCCAACGGATCCTGCTGCGCAGGTCGCTGAGGTCCAGCGGTGCACCGCGGGCGATCACCAGATCGGCGCGCTTGCCGGGCTCGAGCGAGCCGCGGTCGTCGCCGAGACCCATCAGCTCGGCGGCCGTGCGAGTGGTCGAGACGAGCGCATCTCCGACGCTCATCCCGCAGTCGACCATCTGATCCAGCTCGCGCAGGTTCTGGCCGTGGGGGAGGACACCGGAGTCGGTGCCCATCGCCACCTTGACGCCGGCGGCGATCGCCCGGCGGATGCTCTGGCGATGGGTTTCCATCACCATCTTCGTCTTCTCGATCGCGTAGGCGGGCACGTTGACGCCGCGGTCGGCGGCCTCGAGCACGCCCATCGGAGCGACGAGCGTGGGCACGAGGTACGTGCCACGCTCCAGCATCATCGAGATCGCCTCGTCGTCGAGGTAGATGCCGTGCTCGATCGAACGGATGCCGGCGCGGACGGCCGACTTGATGCCGTCGGTGGCCTGGGCGTGGGCCATCACCCACTTGCCCGCCGCACTTGCCTCGGCCACGAGCACGTCCAGTTCGTCGTCGCGGAAGTGGCCGTGGCGCGGATCGTCGCGCGGGGAGAGCACCCCGCCGCTCGTGCACACCTTGATGACGTCCGCACCGGCGCGGATCAGCTCGCGCACCTTCTTGCGCATCTCGTCGGGGCCGTCGACGATGTTGTGCGGCTTGCCCGGGTGGGGCACCCCGAGGATGCTGGGCATGTGCGCGCCGCACGGCGACCATCCGTCGCCGTGCCCGCCGGTCTGGCTCAGGATGGTGATCGAGATCTGCATGTCGGGTCCGGGCACCAGCCCGGAGCGTTGCGCGGTCTTCACCCCGAGGTCGCTGCCGCCGGCCTCGCGGACGGTGGTGACGCCCGTCGCCAGCGTGCGGGCCATGCGCTCGGCAGCGAGGTAGAAGTTCATCGAGAACGGCGTGCTGACGCCGAACATCGGGTCGAGGTTGCCATCGGACATGAAGTGCACGTGGCAGTCGATGAATCCCGGGTACACGGCGTGGCCGGTGGCGTCGATCTCGGTGTCGCCGTCCAGGCCCGGACCGACGGCGACGATCCGGTCGCCTTCGATGACGACGTCGGCAGGATGCGGCTCGTGCCCGACGCTGTCGAACACGAGGCCGCCACGGATCAGGAGGCGGGTCATCGCCCGATCGTAGGTGGCCGTCGTCAGCGCAGGAGTCGAGGGCTGTCGATGCCGCGGGGAAGCCGATCCGGCGGCCAGCCGAGCAGGTTGACCGCCGTCTCGAACGCGAACCGGTCGGTCATCCCGGCGACGTAGGTGACCGCGGCCACGACCGGTTCGGACGCGGGGACCTGGGTGACGTTCTCGAGCAGGTGGGGGTGCTCGGCGAAGTGGTCGACCAGGGCTCTGAGCACCGCGATCACCGCGTCGGCCTGCTCGACCGAGGCCGGGCGCTTGTACACGCGCTCGTAGTTGAACGCGCGCAGATCGGCGAGTGCCTCGGCGTGGGCCTGATCGATGCCGATCACTCCGGTCGTGCTGATCGAGTGCACCAACGCGCCGATCAGCGAGCGGAGCTGACGCGACCGCGTGTCGCCGAGGACCGCCAGCACCGAGTGGGGCAGGTCGTCGGGGCTGACGATGCCCCCACCGATCGCGTCCTCGAGATCGTGGGCGCAGTAGGCGTACCGATCCGCCCAGCTGACCACGGCGCCCTCGGGTGTGGCGGGCGTGGGCCGCGACCACGAGTGGTTGCGGATCCCGTCCAACGTCTGCGAGCACAGGTTCAACGGTTGCAGCACCACGTCGGCTCCCCACACCGCGTGGTGGTAGCCGCCGGCGATGTACTGGTCGAAGGCGTCCTCGCTGGCGTGACCGCCTGGGCCGTGACCGCAGTCGTGGCCGAGCGCGATCGCCTCGGTCAGCGCCACGTTCAGGCCCACCGCTCGTGAGATGGCGGTGGCTACCTGGGCAACTTCCAGAGCGTGGGTGAGGCGAGTGCGCTGGTGGTCGGCCGGCCACACGAAGACCTGGGTCTTGCCGGCGAGACGGCGGAACGCGGTCGAATGCAGGATGCGGTCTCGGTCTCGTTCGAAGCAGGTTCGCAGATCGTCGGGCTCCTCGGCCAGCAGCCGGCTTCCGGCACCGACGGCACGCGTGGCACCTCCGGTCAAGGTCGCGTCCTCGCGCTCCTCACGTTCGGCGCGACCGACGAGGAGTGGTTGGACGGCTGGCGGCGGACCGGCGCGATGGGCGAGCACGATGCCGGTGAGCTGCGCTCCGCCGCGCATCGTCTCGATCCACTCCTGCTCTCGCTCGGTGGTCATCGGTTCAGGGTACTCACGACCTGTGACCCGAGGGTGGGACACAGCGGTTGCTGTCGACGCGGTCGAAACATTCCGAGACGACAAAGTATCGGAAACGCACGATGATTTGCTGCGCTTACTTTGACTACCGACGACGGGGCAGCGCGCACCGTGAAGCCAAACCACGCTGCGTGCCTGATGAACGCAATGAATCAGGGCGATTGTGGTCTTGACTCTCTGTTCTTGAGGCAATCTTGACGAACGAGAAAGTCGCCGAAATCTTTTCGGTCGGAAGTTGTCGAGAGCAAGTTTGCAGTGATAAGACTGCCCACAACAGCAAGGGCAGCGTTGACGCTACGTGCGAACTGATGGTCGCCGAGTACGTAGTCGAGCAGAGGCGAAACCGGGCCCCCCACAGCACGTTGGGAACGGGAGAGCGATGCCGAGCAACACCACGACGCTACGTCTGATCGGCGGGTCGCGGGTCGCGGTGGTGGGCGCTGGTTGCACCGGCCTGGCAACCGCGGCGGGCCTGGCTCGGCTCGGCCACGCGGTGCAGGTGGTGGATCCTGATGTCGGTCTGATCGAGCAGCTCGGCGACGGGATCGTGCCGACGCTCGAAGAGGGTGTCGATGAGCTGGTCCGCGAAGGGCTGAGCACCGGGCTGCTGTCGTTCACCCACGACCTGGCGGCCGCGGCCCGCCGCTGCGACCTCGCACTGGTGTGCCTCGGCGACGGCTCCGACGACGTTGCCGAACCCGTCCCTGGCACTGACGCGACGGCGTTGCGGGGCGTGCTCACGATGCTCGGTGCCGAACTGGGCACGCGCGCCGTCGTGGTGCTGCGCTCGCCGGTGTGGGTCGGCGTCGCCCAGTGGGCGCGGCGGCACCTCGGACGACGAGATGTCGGCGTGGTCGTCAACCCGGGCTTCCTGCGCCAGGGGACGGCGACGCGCGACATGCTCCGGCCCGACCGGATCGTGATCGGCTCCGATGATCGGTGGGCGGCCGAGCGGACCTCGGAGCTGTACTCGTCGATCGAGTCGCCGATCTCGCTGATGTCGGCGACGAGCGCCGAGCTCGTCAAACAGGCCAGTACGGCGATGCTGGCGTTGCGCGTCGGCTTCGCCAACGAGGTGGCCGTGCTCTGCGAAGCGCTCGGTGCAGACGTTGCTGCTGTCCTGCGCGGGATCGGTGGCGACACCCGCATCGGGCACGCCTTCCTCCGGCCCGGCCCCGGTTGGGGTGGCCCCGCCTTTCACGAGGATCTGGCCTCGCTCTCCACCCTCGGTCGCTCGACGGGGCAACCGCTGCGGCTTGCAGAGGCGGCCGTGCTGGCCAATCGCGAGCACACCGACTGGGCGGCCAGCAAGCTGCGCCGGCTGATGGGCCACCGTCGCGGCCACGTGGCCATCTGGGGGCTCTCGTTCAAGGCATCGACGCAGGGGTTGCGTCAGTCGCCGGCGATGGCCGTCATCGACCGCCTCGACGACCTCGTCACCAAGGTCACCGCGTTCGAGCCGGGTGCCGTCGCCCCTCAGCGGATCGACGACGTCGACGGTCGCGTCGAGTTGGTCGCCGATCCTTACGACGCGCTCGACGATGCCGACGTGCTGTTCATCGCCAACGATTGGCCGGTCTTCGCCCACCTCGATCTCGACATCGCCCGGTCTCGCATGCGCGTCGCTCGGATCTTCGATGCGTGCAACCTGCTCGACCACCGAGTTGCTCGCGGCGCCGGGTTCGACATCGTCGGCATCGGACGGGCCGGTCCGACGCCGGTCGGCGGGCTCAGCGGTCTCGCCGCCGCCGACTGACCTGTTGCTGATCCGGACAGTTCTTGTCCGGGGTCGCGCCGATGGTGGACCTGTGACCGAAGCTCCGTCCAGCACCGATGTCCTCGAACTGCGTCGTTACACCCTGCACCCTGGCCAGCGCGACGTGCTGATCGACGTGTTCGACGAGTGGTTCGTCACCGGACAGGAGGACGTCGGGATGCGCATCGTCGGACAGTTCTCCGACGTCGATGCACCCGATGCGTTCGTCTGGATGCGCGGCTTCGCGTCGATGGACCAGCGCACCGCCGCGCTCGAGGCGTTCTACGGCGGACCGGTGTGGGCGGCCCAGCGCGACGTCGCCAACGCGACGATGGTCGACTGGACCGACGTGCTGCTGCTGCAACCGCTCGCCGCACGCACCGCGTTGGGCAACGACCTGCCGATCAAGTCCGGACGGGTCGGCATCGCGGTGGTCCCGCTGCCCGGACCGCTCGCCTCGGCGGCACGGAGCGTGGTCGTCCAGAGCTTCGACGAGACGCCGAACGCTGTCGGCGCGTACATGTCGCTGCATGCTCCCAACGGGTTCCCGGCGTTGCCCGTTCGCGACGCCGAGGTGCTGGTGCTGTGCTTCGACGGGCCGGTGGTCCTGGCACCCGAGATCGAGGCGCTCGGGGACGGCGAGGCACACGTCGTCGAGCTCGTGCCCACCGCCGGATCACGCTGGGGCCGGAACCGTCCGGCGTCGGCGCCGGCGCGAACCAGCAGGTAGGCGGGCGCTGCCCAGATAGCCTCTGACAGTCCCATGAGCGGATTCGTCGACGAAGCCCAACTGAACGTGCACGGCGGCGATGGCGGTGCCGGCTGCGTGTCGTTCCGTCGTGAGGGCCCGGTCGCGTTCGGTGGACCGAACGGCGGTGACGGTGGCAAGGGCGGTGACGTCTGGATGGTGGCCGACCGCAACGTCGCCTCGCTGCTCGCCTTCCGCGATCACCCGCACCGGCGAGCCGGCGACGGCGTGCACGGCAAGGGCAAGGATCAACACGGTCGGCGCGGCGAGAGCCTCGAGGTGCACGTGCCCGAGGGCACCGTCTTCTCCGACATGTACACCGGCGAGATGCTCGCCGATCTGGCCAACCACGGCGATCGGTGGCTGGCGGCCGGCGGTGGCCGAGGTGGTCGTGGCAACGCCAAGTTCTGGTCGAACAAGCGACGCGCCCCCACGTTCGCCGAGCAGGGTGAGCACGGCGAGGAGCGCTGGCTCAAGCTGGAGCTGAAGCTGATGGCCGACGTCGCTCTGGTCGGCTTTCCGAACGTCGGCAAGAGCACGTTGATCAGCGTCATCAGCGCGGCCAAACCGAAGATCGCCAACTACCCGTTCACCACGCTCGAGCCGAACCTCGGTGTGGTGAAGATCGACGCGCACACCGAGTTCGTCGTTGCCGACATCCCCGGGTTGATCGAGGGCGCCAGCGAGGGGCGTGGCCTCGGCCATCAGTTCCTGCGGCACATCGAGCGTGCTCGGGTCATGTGCATCATGCTCGACCTGGCCTCCGTCGAGGGCACCTCACCCGAGGAGCAGGAACGCGTGCTGTTGCACGAGCTCGGTCAGTATCGGCCGGAGCTGCTCGATCGCCCGCGCATCGTCATCGGCACGAAGAGCGACATCGCCGATCAGCCGTGGGACGGCGAGCGGTTGTCCGCTGCGACCAACCAGGGCGTGCGCGAGCTCGTCGGCAAGATGGCCGCGCTGGTGCACGTGGCTCGCAACGAGCAGCCCGCCAACGAGGGCATCGTCATCCTCCGGCCGGAGCCCGAAGGCGGTCGCGTCGAGCGCATGGGCGAGCACGAGTTCCGCCTCGTCGGTCGTCAGGTCGAGCGGGTCGTCGCGCTCAACGACATCACCACCCCGGAAGCCCTGTCGTACATCGACCACCAACTGAAGCGGCTGGGCGTTCAGCGGATGCTCGCTCGCGCCGGAGCCATGGACGGCGACGTCGTGTGGATCGCCGGCTTCAGCTTCGAGTACGCACAGGAGGTCTGAGCGGTGCGCGTCGTCGCGAAGATCGGCACCTCGTCGATCACCTCCGAGCTCGGCGTGATCGACGAGGGCGTCGTCCGCTCCCTCGCGCTGCAGATGTCGGCCCTTCGCGATCTCGGTCACGAGGTCATCCTCGTCAGCTCCGGCGCGGTGTCTGCCGGCGTCGCGGCGCTCGGCATGCCAGCGCGCCCCACCGACATGCCGACGCTGCAGGCGTTGGCTGCGGTCGGGCAGAGCAGGTTGATGGAGCACTACAACAGCGCGCTCGGCGACCTGGGTGTGGTTGCCGCACAGGTGCTGCTGGTGCCCCACGACTTCATCGATCGTCGTCAGTACCTGCACGCTCGACAGACGCTCACACGCTTGCTCGAGCTCGGTTGCGTGCCGATCGTCAACGAGAACGATGCGATTGCGAGCGACGAGATCCGCTACGGCGACAACGACCGCATCGCCGCACTCGTCGCCCACAACGTGTCTGCCGATCTGCTCGTGCTGCTCACCGACACACCGGGGCTGTACACGTCCGATCCGCGGACGAACGCCGACGCGCAGCTCGTGCGCGAGGTGATCGTCGAGGACACGCTGGCGACGGTGGTCGCGGGGAGCACCGGGTCGAGCCGGGGGAGTGGCGGCATGGCGTCGAAGTTGTCCGCGGCACGGATGGCATCGTGGTCGGGTGTGCGCGCCGTGATCGCCAAGGCAACGCACCCGGACGTCCTCGTCGGCGCCGTGCGCGGCGATGAGGTCGGCACGACGTTCCAGCCGAAGGGCAAACGGCTGCCGGCGCGCAAGCTGTGGATCGGATTCGCACGACAGGTCGACGGCGTGATCGTCGTCGACGACGGCGCCCGGCGCGCGCTGCTCGACCTCGGCCGTTCGCTGCTGCCTGCCGGCGTCACCGCTGTGCACGGTGCGTTCGACGAGGGCGATGTCGTCGAGGTGCGCGACGCAACCGGCATGGCGATCGCTCGCGGCATGGTGCTCAGCGAGTCATCGGTGCTGCGCGGCATCATCGGCAGGCGGACGTCCGACCTGCCCAGTGATGTCGCCCACGAGGTCATCCATCGGGACGACCTCGTCGTTCTGATCTGACCCGTGCGGATCAGAGCGTGCTGATCTGGGCCTGACGGTGTAGCTAGCTCGCCGGTGTGCCCGGCTCGACGGCCGGCTGAGCGGCGGGCGTGGCGGCGGCAGCGCCGTCGAGGCCGAGCTCCGCGCGCAGTTCGCTGAGCCGGCTCTGTGCGGCGACGTTGGACGTGGCCTGCTCGATCTCCAGGACGCGCGACTCGACCGAGGTGTCGTTGAGCTCGCTGTGCGCCTTCGCCTTGGCGTAGCGCGCCTCGATCTTCTGCTGCACTTCGTTCAGCGTGGGAACGTCGTCGCCGACGGTCTCGCTGAGCTGCGACATCGCCGAGTTCATCTGCTCTTGCATCTTGGCCTGGTCGAGCTGCGACAGGAGACGGCTCTTCTCGGCCAGCTTCTGCTGGAGCAGGCGGCTGTTCTGCTGCACGGCGGCCTTGGCCTGATCCGACGCCTGCGTGGCGTCGAGGACCATGGCCTTCAGCCCGGCGACATCGGTCTCGACCTGGATGAGCTGGTTGGCGATGGTCTCGGCAGCGCTGTTGTACTGCGTTGCCTTCGTCGCGTCGCCGGCCTTCTGCGCATCGGACGCCATGATCAGCGCCTGGCGGGCGTTGGCGTTGAGCTTCTCCAGCTCGGTCATCTTCGCGTTGAGACGAAGTTCGGCGGTCTTCTGGTTGGCGATGACGTTGGCGGCCTGATCCTTCAGGCGGCGGTGCTGCTCCTGCGCTTCGGTGAGCGCCTGCTCCAGCTGGACCGCGGGGTCGGCTCGCTGCTCGAAATCACGTCCGAACTTCGCGCCGATGTACTTCCACCACTTCTTGAACACTTTGAACATGGTCGCGACTCTAGGTGAACCGTGACAGCAGTCGGGTGCGCACCTGGTGCAGCTCGGGCGCGCCCAGCAAGGTGAGCACCCCGACGTACGCAGCGACCCCGGCGGTGCCGGCGACGGTCACTCGGGCGAGCGATCCGAGCCCGCTGTTCGAGCCGATCACCTGGGCCACCGCCCACGTCACCTCGGCGAGGATCGCACCGGCCAGCAGCATCCTTCCGATGCTCACCAGCAGCGGGCGCAGGTGGAACCCGGGCACCTTGTACGACAGGACGTTGAGGGCCCAGACCGAGGCGACGAGGTAGGCGATGGCGAACGAGAGGCCGAGGCCGAGCACGCCGTAGCGATCGACCAGCACGATGGCGAGCACGATGTTGATGGCGTTCTCGAAGATGTTGATGACGAAGGGTGTGCGTGCGTCGCCGTGCGAGTAGAAGGCGCGCAACGTGAACAGGTAGACGGAGAAGCCGACGAGGCCGAGCGCGAAGCCGCCCAGCGCGCGGCTGGTGATCAGCGCGTCGAGCGCGGTGAAGCGGCGGTGCTGCAAGGCCAGGCCGATGATCGGTCGGCGCAACGTGAACAGCAGGAGGCCGGCGGGTACGGCGAGCAGCGCGACGAGTCGCACGCCGAGCGACGTGCGGTCGATGAACTCGGCCTTCTGGCGTCGCTTCACGCTGCGCGCCATCTCCGGCTCGAACGTCGTGGCGATCGACACGGCGAGCAGTCCGTGGGGGAGCACGAACACCGTGTATGCCTTGCTGTACGCGTCGACCTGGCCGCTGCCGGGTTGGGCGAGGTTGGCGACCACGATCACTGCCACCTGGTTGGCCAGCACGTAGCCGAGCGTCCACACCGACAGCTTGGTCAGGCGCTTCACCGACGGGTTGTGGATGTCCGGGTTCCACCGCAGGTTCACGCCGGTGGCACGCAGCGCGGGCACCATCGCGATGGCCATCACGGCAATGCCGGCGGTGGCGCCGAGACCGAGCGTCCAGCGCAGCGCGCTGTCGGAGATGACGTCGCCGAGCGCCGGCTTGCCGCCGTCGACGACGTGCGGCACGAGGAGCAGTCCGGCGATGATCACGATGTTGGACAGCACCGGCGCCCATGCCGCAGCAAAGAAGCGGCGGTGCGCGTTCAGCAGCGAGCTGACCACCGCGCTGACGCCGTAGAAGAGGATCTGGATCAGGAAGATGCGCGCCAGCGAGGTGCCGACGGCGCGGTACAGGTCGGCGTCGACGGTGTCGGCCACGTTCACCGCGAACACACGGAAGATGAACGGTGCGGCGAGCACCGAGATCAGCGTCAGCGCCGAGACGGCGAGCAGAGCGATGGTGATGACCGCCGAGGTTCCCTCGTCGTCCTTGTCCTCCGCCTGGCGGGTGAACAACGGGACGAGCGACGCGGAGAGCACACCGCCGAGGAGCAGCTCGTAGATCGCGTTGGGGGTCTGATTGGCGCTGTTGTACGCGTCGGCCAGCGACGTACGGCCGATGACCATCGCGAAGACGACGACGCGCAGCAGTCCGGTGAGGCGCGACATCGCCGTGCCGCTGGCAACGGCGATGTTGGACCGCAGCAGGCTCGGCGCCGCGGTCTCCTTCGTCGCTGGTGACGTCGGCACCTTCGGTCTCGTCACGACGACGGAGCGGTTTGGCCGGGCTCCGGGCCGCGACCGATGGCGTTGACGTCCTGCACGGCAAGACGCAGCGACTCCAGCTGCGTCACCACGTCGTCGACGGCCGTGCCGAGCTGCTCGGTGGTGTCCCCGCCGATGCTCACCTCCGACGCCTGTGCGAGCAGCTCGCCGAGTCGCGTCGTCGTGTGGCGCAGCTGTTGATCGGCGTCGTCGCGAGTGGAGCGAATGCGGTTGGCCGAGTCGATCTGCGCCTGCAGCGAGGTGGCCGTTGCCGTGTCGCCGCTGGCGTTGGCGCGCTGCAGCTGGTTCTGCAGGCTCGGCGCGTCGAGGCGCCGCAGAGCTCCGTCGAGCTCGTCGCCGCGCTTGGCCACTTGCCAGCACTCGTCGACGCCGTGCTCCACCTGTGTGGCGATCATCGTCAGCCGCTCGCGCAACGGGCCCGACGGCGTGGCCTTCACGATCTCGCGGTACCGACGCAACGAGCTCTGCGCGGCGGACACGTGGCGACGCCACGGCTCGCCGACGGTGAACGGGTCGATGCTGGCGACCTTGGATCGCGGTAGGGCGTTGCGTCGCTTTGTCAACGCGACCACCGCGCCTGCTGCTGCAGCGATGGCGAGCACCACGAGCACGACGGTCATGGCGGCACAGGGTACCCGCGGGTCAGACGTCGACCGGGGCGATGTCGTCGGCGGTCAGCGTGGTCAGCTGCTCCTCCGACGGCTCGTCGAGCGGAGCGAGGCGCATCGCCTGGTGGGCAACGGCGGTCTCGAACAGGTTGCGCACGAACCGGGCGTTGCCGAAGCCACGGGTACGCGGCTCGATGCTGATCAGGTGGCGGACCCTGGCGAGCGCTTCGTCGCTGCACGAGTAGCGGTTCGTCTCGCCGAGCTGGAGGAAGATGCCTACCAGCTCGTCGTCGCTGTAGTCGGGGAAGGAGATCGTGCGCGTGAAGCGGCTCTTCAGTCCGGGGTTGGCGTCGATGAACTCGGCCATCTCCACCGGGTAGCCGGCGGCGACGATGGCGAGGTCCTCGCGGTGGTCCTCCATGAACTTGACCAACGTGTCGATGGCCTCGCGTCCGAAGTCGTTGTCGCCACCGCGGGCGAGTGCGTACGCCTCGTCGACCAGCAGCATCCCTCCGAGCGCCGCGTTCAATGCCTCGCTGGTCTTCAGTGCGGTCTGGCCGACGTAGCCGGCGACGAGCTTCGAGCGATCGGTCTCGACGAGTTGACCCTTGGAGACGACGCCGATGCTGCGGTAGATCTGCGACAGGAGCCGGGCGACCGTGGTCTTGCCGGTGCCGGGGTTGCCGGTGAAGACGAGGTGGTGGCTGGTCTCGATGACGGGCAGTCCGCGTTCGGCGCGAAGTTGTTGCACTTGCAACAAGCTGCTGAGTCGACGCACCTCTGCCTTGACGTTGGCCAGGCCGAGGAGCCGATCGAGTTGTGCGAGGAGCTGTTCCAGCGGCACGGCCGGCGTCGTCGGCGCGGCGTCGAGGGTGGGGGAGGGCGCCGGGGCCGCCGCGGGGCCCTGCGTGGCGGGCTTGATCGGCGCCGGTTGGCCGGGGCGGGTGACTCCGACCGCGTCGAGGTGGTGGAGCATCGACGTGCGCAGACGGTCGATGGCGTCGAGCTCGGCAGGGGAGGGCACGAGGTCGAGCGCAGCGGTGACGTGGGCCAAGCGAAGCGCGAGCTCGTAGTAGCGCTGCGCCCTGGTGCCGCCGTCGCGGGCGTCGGCGCGGGCAAGGAGGTCGAACAGGACGCTCGGCTGGGCGAGCCAGTCGGTCGCCCGCTCGAGCACGCCGGCGTCGCGCAACGCCGTTGCCGAGGTGACCAGTGGCGGGTCGAGCAGCGGACCGACCGCGTCGAGGTAGCCGTCGAGCTCGGCCTCGGTGAACCGGCCGTCGCTGGCGATGATCGCGCCGGCGATGTTCGCCGCCTCCACGGTCACGTCGGCCAGGTGCGCCCCAGCCTGTCGCCCGCTCAACGCCCCGAGGTCACCCGCCACCGCGTCGATGAACCCCCGCACCGGCTGCTCCAACGCCCCAGACATCCCGCCGACTCTACGTTCCCGACCCCCACCGCCCCGCCCGCCCATCCGTGAGTTTCCGTGCCACCGGTGGCTCCCAAACTCACGAAGCGACTGGGTTCGTGAGTCTCAGAGCCACCGGTGGCTCCCAAACTCACGAACGGATCCTGCTCACGCGGCCGAGCGGAGTCGACGCCAGACGGCGAGGAGCTCAGCCGTGGTGGCGGCGAGCCGGTCGTCGATGTCCTCGTCGGTGACGCGGTCGACGACCCAACCGAGCGATCGCGCCTGTCGGTCGTTCTGCTTGTCGCGCTGCGCGTCGACCCGGCCGCCGTGCCATTCGATGTGATCGACGGGGATCGCCCACTTCAACGACGGCACGGCGATGTCGGCGTGAATCGTCCAGCCACCGGGCAGCGGGATCGGGTGTTGACGGGTCAGACCGGTGACGCCGGCAGATCGCAATGCGTCGAACAGCTGGACCTCCAGATGCGAGTCAGCCGGCCTGAGCCACTCCGAGCGGCTGTTGATCACCCGGGCGAAGCGCGTCGAGCCCGGTCGAGCCGGGTGGAACAGACGTCGACCGGTGTCGAGGAGCGTCGGCATCGTGCACCAGTTGCGATCGAGGACCTGCTCGATCGCGGACTCCAGGTCGAGATCGAGGGCGAGGTCGAACAGAAGCCGTGGAGGACTGGCGATGCGGATCCCATCTGCGCGAGTCACGACATCGGACGGATCGAGTGCGTTGCATCGACGCTGGCGAATGCCGGGAACGCTGAACGCCTGAGCACCGTGGCGCAGTCGGACCTCAATCGATGAACCGACGCCGATCGCGCCCATGCGTCGGACGCCCCAGAGACGTCCGCCCACTCGACCCGTGATGAAGACGTCGTCGCGAGCGAGGCACGCAGCGACGCAACGGCTCTCCAACGTCTCGGGTGACGAGCCGAGGCGGTACACGCCTCGGATGACAGGAACGAGGAACCCGCTGTCGACGAGTCGAGCTCGTGAGCGGCTCGGCAGTTGAACCTCGTCGAGCTCGTGGGCGGCGACGACGCCGTGACGAGGTCGGGCGAGGTCGCCGATGGCAATGAGCGATGTGGTGAGCGACACGGCGGCCTCCGGTGCGTCGATGTTCGAGCGGGGGAAGCCGACCGGCACGGTACCGCCGTCGTCGGCGCTCCGTTCGTGAGCTTCACGGCCACCGGTGGCTCCGGATCTCACGAGTGAATTCGTTCGTGAGTTTGAGAGCCATGGGTGGCAGCGAAACTCACGGATGGGGCCGGGGGAGGGGGTGGGGTTTTCCGATTGACCGCGGAGTCAAGTCGGCTTGTAGGGTGCCCGCATGGCACCTCGTTTCGAGAGCGTCCAGCAGGTCCGTGATGGTCTGAAGGGCGTCCACTACCTGGCCGACGACGGCATTGCCGGCGTCGCCTTCCTGGCTGATCGGCTGGGCAAGCCCATCCTCGTCGAGGGCCCTGCCGGCACCGGCAAGACGCAGCTCGCCAAGAGCATCGCCGAGATGACCGGCGCGCGGCTGATCCGCCTGCAGTGCTACGAGGGGCTCGACGAGTCCAAGGCGCTGTACGAGTGGAACTACAAGAAGCAGCTGCTGCGCATCCAGGCAGACAAGAACAGCGACTCGTGGAACGAGATCCACGACGACATCTTCAGCGACGAGTTCCTCCTCACCCGTCCGCTGCTCGAAGCGATCACCGCCGACGATCCCGTCGTGCTGCTCATCGACGAAGTCGACCGCGTCGAAGTCGAGACCGAGGCGCTGCTGCTCGAGATCCTCAGCGAGTACCAGGTCAGCATCCCCGAGCTGGGCACGATCGTCGCCAAGCAGATCCCGATGGTGTTCCTCACCTCGAACAACACCCGCGAGCTGAGCGAGGCGTTGAAGCGCCGCTGCCTCTACCTCCACGTCGACTACCCCGACATGGAGCGTGAGAAGGAGATCGTCGTCACCAAGGTGCCGGGCGTCAGCGACAACCTCGCCGACCAGATCGCCCGCATCGTGCGCAGCATCCGCCAGCTCGACCTGAAGAAGGCACCGAGCGTCAGCGAGACGATCGACTGGGCACGCACCCTGGTGCTGCTGGGCATCGAGCACATCGAGGCGCAGCAGGCCAAAGAGACGCTGCACATCCTGCTGAAGTACCAGACCGACATCGCCAAGGCGGCCAAAGAGCTGTCGGTCGACAAGTAAGGGTGACGCCCGAACATGCTTGATCTGCTGGCCGGCTTCGTCGTCGAGCTGCGCAACGCCGGGCTGCCGGTGTCGCTCACCGAGAACCTCGACGCGATGGAAGCGGTGCAGCACATCCCCATCGAGGACCGAGACGCGTTCAAGTACGCGCTCGCGGCCACGATGGTCAAGAACAACGCCCACTGGCGCGCGTTCGAGACCGTCTTCGAGGTCTACTTCAGCCTGCGCGGCCCGGAGTACAAGATCGGTGAGGGCGGCGACGACGACATCGACGAGATGTGGCGCGAGATGCAGGAGCAGATGCGCCAGGGCGAAGGCAAGGGCTCCGGCGGTGGCATGGAGTCGATGACGCCCGAAGAGCTGGCCCAGATGTTGCTGCAGGCGCTGATGAACGGCGACCAGGCGATGATGCGCGCGCTGGCCCGCCAGGCCGTGCAGCGCTTCGCGGGGATGGAGCCGGGCCGCCCGGTCGGTGGCACGTACTACCTCTACCGCACGCTGCGGAACCTGGATCTCGACGGGATGATGGACAAGCTGATGGAGGCCTCCAAGCAGGAGGTCGGCGGCGAGCTCACCGCACTCGAGGAACGCCTCGAGAAGGACGAGTACGAGAGCCGCATCGAGCAGTTCAAGAAGGAGATCGAGGCGGAGATCCGTCGCCGACTGGTCGCCGATCGTGGCGCCGAGGCGATGGCCAAGACGCTGCGCAAGCCACTGCCGGAAGACGTCGAGTTCATGCACGCGTCACGCGACGAGATGCAGAGCCTGAAGAAGGCGCTCTACCCGCTCACCCGCAAGCTCGCTGCGCGTCTGACGCGCAAGCGCCGCCACGGCCGCAAGGGCCCGCTCGACTTCCGCAACACCGTGCGCCACTCGCTGAGCTACGGCGGCGTGCCGGCCGAGCCGAAGTTCAAGTACCCGCGCCCGTCCAAGCCCGAGCTGATGGTGGTCGCCGACATCTCCGGATCGGTGGCTGCCTTCGCCCGCTTCACGCTGATGCTCGTCTACGCGCTGCAGGGTCAGTTCTCGAAGGTTCGTTCGTTCGTGTTCATCGACGGCATCGACGAGGTCACCGACTACTTCAAGTCCACCGAGGACATCCAGGAAGCGATCCACCGGGTCAACACCGAAGCGGACGTCGTCTGGGTGGACGGGCACAGCGACTACGGCCACGCCTTCGAGGTGTTCTGGGAGCGTTACGGCAAGGACATCGGACCGAAGACCACCGTGCTGCTGCTCGGCGACGCGCGCAACAACTACCACGCCTCGCAGGCGTGGGTGGTCAAGGAGATCCGTCAGCGCGCGCGCCACGTGTACTGGTTGAACCCCG
Organism: Ilumatobacteraceae bacterium; assembly: GCA_965229005.1. Lineage (GTDB taxonomy): Bacteria > Actinomycetota > Acidimicrobiia > Acidimicrobiales > Ilumatobacteraceae > CBDDIP01. The sequence continues at coordinate 3,469,138 of CBDDIP010000002.1, read as the reverse complement.
AGCCGCGCAGCTACTGGAACACCGGTGACTCGATCGTCGGCGACTACGGGACGCACACCGATGGGGTCTACGAGTGCCGCAACCTCCGCCAGCTCGAAGGGTTCGTCGAGAAGCTGGCGTGACCTGCCGCGTCGCGACACGGCCGCTAACCTCCGCCGGATGCGAGCGGGGACCGGCGTTGGATAATCGGGGCATCAGCGCATGAGTGCTGCACCGTTCGGGTTCGTGCTCGGCGTGGGTGTGGTCGCCGGTGTGAACGAGTTCGTGCGCCAGTGGCGCAACGCTCACCGGCCCGTTGGCGTGCCCACGCCGCCGATGCCGCCACCGTTGTCGCGCGCCGAGTGGGAGCGGGTGATGCCACCCTCGCGGTCGGCGTGGCGCCCGCGCTGGGAAGCCGGATACGTCGGACCGGGCGAGTGGGGCGACGACGATGACTGGGTGGCCGACCTCGTCATCGGCCTGACCGCGACGGTGCTCGCCGTCCTGGCGCTGTCGACGGCCACGGCGCTCGTGCCGTTCTTCATCTACTTCCTCCTGGGCTCGGCGCTGGCGCTCGTCGTGCTCGGAGCGATCGCGTGGGTGCGCAAGGTGCCGTTGCCGCCGGGTGGTCGCCAAACGGTCGTGCGGTCGGGAGCGGTCGTCATCCTCGCCTGGGTCATGTTGGCCTGGGCCGAGCACACGACGTACAAGGGCATCGGCCGCGGCGACCTGCGCGATGCGCTGCTGGCCGTGAAGTTCAGCGATCGCCCGAGCACGCTGACCGAGACCTTCCACGGTTCGGGCTGGGGACTGACGGCGACGATCATCCTCGGCACGCTGGCAGCGATCGCGCTGGTCTGCCGGGCGGTCATCGATCTCGGCGCGATGTTCTCGGTGTCGCGTCTCGGTCGAGGCTCGCACCGCACGTTCGACGCTTGGATGGGCCAGTTCTACCGCCGGCGCCCGGCGCGCCTGTGGGTCACCTCCGCGCTCGCGGTGATCGTCGGCTTCGTGCTCGCCGGTGGCGTGGCACTCGGCTGGTGGGACCGCGTCCAGCGCGACGACCCGGCGACACCGACCTCGACGACGATCCCCGGCGTGGGCTCGACCATTCCGGCCCTCACGCCCGAAACAGTGTCGTCGGTCGCCAGCGAGGCGCCGCCGATCACCGTCGACATCTCCGTTGCCGTCGGCGGTCCACCGCCGTCACCCTGATCCCGGCCGAAGGTGACGGCTAGCGCGTCGCGTCGCGCTTGGTGCGCCAGCTGATGACCGTCTGCTCGACGTCGAGTGGCATCAACGTCGATGGTGGCCCGGTGATCGTGCCGCGGTTGACCTCGCGGATGCGGTCGTTGATCTCGGCGACGATCTTGCGCACGGTGTGCTCGAGGATCGCCGCGTCGATCTTGGCCCGCGCCTCGTCGAGCTCCTTGCGCACGGCCAGCGCAGGCGGCAGGAAGCTGACCTCCTCGCGCTTGAGCTTCTCCTTCACCCACCAGTCCTCGTCGCGCACGACGTCGCCGGTGCCGTCGAGCCCGGCCAGCGGTTTGCCCGCGCCAGCGAGCCGATCGAACTGGCCGCGCTCGATGCCCTCGCGGATCTGCTGATCGACCCAGCTCTCCCAGCTGGCGCCCGGCGGTTTGCGCTCGGTCATGGCACCATGCTCGCGGGTTCAGCCGCGAGTGGAGTAGTTCGGCGCTTCCTTGGTGATCGTCACGTCGTGCGGGTGGCTCTCTTCGCGCCCGGCGGTGGTGACCTTCATGAACCGTGCCCCGCCACGCAGCGATTCCAGGGTCGCCGCGCCGGCGTAGCCCATGCCGCTGCGCAGGCCGCCGACGAGCTGGTAGATGACGTCGCCCAGCGTGCCGGCATAGGCCACGCGTCCCTCGATGCCTTCCGGTACGAGCTTGCGGGTGGCCGCGCCGACGGCCGTGTTGCGGGTGTTGGTCGAGCTGGATTGCGCCGAGGCGTAGCGGTCGGCGCCCAGTCCCTGCATGGCACCCATCGAGCCCATGCCGCGGTAGGTCTTGTAGCGACGGCCCTCGAACAGCTCCAGCTCGCCGGGCGCTTCGTCGGTGCCGGCCAGCATCGAGCCGAGCATGACGGTCTCGGCGCCGGCCGCGATGGCCTTGACGACGTCGCCGGAGTAGGTGATCCCGCCGTCGGCGATGATCGGGATGCCCCGCCGCCGGGCGTGCTGGGCGGTGAACCAGATGGCCGACAGCTGCGGCATCCCGGCTCCACTGACGACGCGGGTGGTGCAGATCGACCCGGCGCCCACGCCGACCTTCACGGCGTCGGCGCCGGCGTTGACGAGTGCGTCGACGCCGTCCTCGGTGACGACGTTGCCGGCGATCACGGGCAACGACGGCCAGGACGCCTTGATCCGCTCGATCGCCTTGATCACCCCGGCCGAGTGGCCGTGGGCGGTGTCGATGGCGACGGCGTCGACCTTGGTGGCGACCAGCGCGTCGACGCGCTCCTCGAGATCGGCGCCGACGCCCACGGCTGCCGCACAACGCAGGCGGCCACCACCGTCGCGGGTGGCGTTGGGGAACTCCTGGCGCTTGAGGATGTCCTTGACCGTGATCAACCCGATCAGGCGCTGATCGTCGTCGACGAGCGGCAGCTTCTCGATGCGGTGCTTCTGCAGGAGAACCTTGGCCTCCTCGAGCGTGGTGCCCTCGCGTGCGGTGACCAGGCCGATGCTCGTCATGAACTCCGTGACGGGCCGGTCGTAGTCGGCAGCGCTGCAGAAGCGCAGGTCGCGGTTGGTGAGGATGCCGACGAGGCGACCGGACGGATCGGTGATCGGCACGCCGGAGAACTTGAAGCGGTTCATCAGCTCTTCGGCGTCGTGCAGCGTCGCCGACGGCGGCAGCGTGACCGGGTCGGTGATCATGCCGCTCTGGCTGCGCTTGACCTTCTGCACCTCGGCTGCCTGATCGGCGATGGCCAGGTTGCGGTGGATCACGCCGATGCCGCCTTCGCGTGCCAGGGCGATCGCCATGCGCGCTTCGGTGACCTTGTCCATCGCTGCGGACACGACGGGGACGGCGAGGACGATGTCGGCGGCGAACGTGGCCGATGTGTCCACCGTGTCGGGCAGGACGTCGCTGTACCCGGGGACGACGACCACGTCGTCGAAGGTGAGGGCTTCGAAGCGGTCGAAGAATTCGCGGTTGCTCATGCGTGCGCTCCTGTCGTGCAAAGGGTGGCCAAGGTGTGGACGAGCAGCTCGTGCTCGACGTCGTGGATGCGTGCGGTGACGCTGTCGAGTGTGTCGCCGTCGAGGAACGGAACCTCGCGAGATGCGAGCACCGGGCCGTCGTCGACGCCCTCGTCGGGCACGAGGTGGACCATCACCCCGGTGTGTGTGCGTCGCCCCGCTCGCCACTCGTCGAATGCGCGCTCGATGGCGTGCGTGCCGGCGAGCTCGCCGGGCAGCGCAGGGTGGAGGTTGACGACCATCGACGGGAACCAGCCGAGGAAGCTCATCGACAGCAGGCGCATCCATCCGGCGAGCACGACGACGTGTGGCGAGAAGCCGGCGACGATGTCGGCCAGCCGGGCGTCGTAGTCGGCCCGTGGCTCGAGTGGATCCTGGTGGCGTTCGACCAGCACCGACGGGATGCCGGCCAGTGTGGCCCGGTGCAGTGCGCCCGAGTCGCGACGGTCGGAGACGACGGCGACCACCTCGGCGGGCAGCCGGCCGTCGGCGCTGGCGTCGATGATCGCCTGCAGGTTGCTGCCGTGCCCGGAGGCGAGCACGACGATGCGCGGCAGCCGACCGTTCATCGCAGCAGCACCTTGCCGCCGCCGGATTGGAGGTTGCCGATGCGCCACGTCGGCTCGGCGATCGATGCCTGCACCGCGGCCACATCGCCCGGCGCGCACACGACGACCATGCCGATGCCCATGTTGACCGTGCGGTACAGCTCATGGGTGCCGAAGCCGACCGCGGCCTCGCGCACCAGACGGAACAGCGGCGGCACCGGCCACGAGCCGAGCTCGACGACCGCGTCGCAGTCGCCGGGCAGCACCCGCGGCAGGTTCTCCGGCAGTCCGCCACCGGTGATGTGCGCCAACGCCTTCACGAGGCCGGTGGCCAGCGCGGCCTCCAGCACCGGCAGGTAGCTGCGGTGCGGCTCGAGCAGCGTGTCGCCGAGCGTGCGATCGAATCCGGGTGGCGTGCTCTCCATCGGCAGCCACTGGAACAGCTTGCGCAGGAACGAGTAGCCGTTGGTGTGCGGTCCGTTGGACGCGACACCGATGAGCACGTCGCCGTCGTGCAGGTCGTCGCGCGGCAGCAGGTCGCGTTGCTCCACCAGACCGACGAGCGTGCCGGCGATGTCGAACGCGCCGTCGGCGTACACACCGGGCATCTCGGCGGTCTCGCCGCCGAGCAGCGCACACCCGGACGCCTCGCACGCCGCAGCCATGCCCTGCACGACCTCGGCGACCTGGTTGGCGTCGAGGCGGCTGGAGGCGACGTAGTCGAGGAAGAACAGCGGCCGGGCGCCCTGCACGAGGACGTCATTGATGCAGTGGTTGACGATGTCCATGCCGACCCCGCGGTACCGGCCGAGGCGGGCGGCGAGCTCGACCTTCGTGCCCACCCCGTCCGTGGACGCCACGAGCACCGGCTCGTCCATCGCCTTGATCGCCGCGCCGCTGAACGACCCACCGAAGCTGCCGAGGCCGCGCAGCACGGCCGGCCCGTGGGTGCGCTCGACGGCTTCCTTCATCTGGCTGACGGCACGCGTGCCCTCGTCGATGTCCACCCCGGCGGCGGCGTACGACGTCAGCGTGGCCCCGAGGGCCCGCCAGCCGATGTCGTTGCGCACCTGCATGCCGGGGAAGTGGATCTCGCCGAGCGCCGTGTACGCGTTGGCCCGAGCGGCGCCGAGGTCGGCACCCAGTCCGGTGACCGCGAGCACCCGACCGCCGGTGACGACTTCGCCGTCGGTGCCGGCCAGGAACGTCAGCGAGCCGGAGCGCTGATCGCGGCGCAGGCCAGTGATCGTGCCGCCGAGCTGCGGTGCGTCCGGGTAGCCAGGGGCAGCGGCGACCACTGCGCACGCCGAGCCGGGGGCGAAGCGCACCTCGGCGTCTGCCAGCTCGCCGTGGCACGCCGCCAACGCCAGCTCGGCGAGGTCGGATTCCAGCAACGGCAGCACGGCCTGCGCCTCGGGGTCGCCGAAGCGGCAGTTGAACTCGAGCAGACGCGGTCCGTCGGCAGTGAGCATCAGCCCGGCGTACAGGACGCCGACGAACGGCGTGCCCTTGGCGGCGAAGTGATCGAGCACCGGCTGGACGAAGGTTGCCGTGAGGTCGGCGGCGTCGTACGGCACCGGCGCGGGTGCGTAGGCGCCCATGCCGCCAGTGTTCGGGCCGGTGTCGCCGTCGCCGATGCGCTTGTGGTCCTGCGACAGGGGCAGGGGGCGGCCGACCTTGCCGTCGCAGAGCACCATCAAGCTGCACTCCGGGCCACTGAGCCGCTCCTCGAGCACGATCGAGCCGTGTGCCACGAGCTCGCGGATGGCTGCGTCGGTGGCGGCGGCGCTCTCGGGCACGATCACGCCCTTGCCGGCGGCGAGGCCGTCCAGCTTGACCACCACCGGGATGCCGCTGTCGTGCCACCAGTTGATGGCGGTGTCCGCGTCGTCGCTGCGCACGAACCGAGGCGACGGCAACCCGAGCTGCAGCGCCAACGAACGCGTGAAGCCCTTGGACGACTCGAGTCGGGCGAGCTCGGCGGTGGGGCCGAAGCAGGGCACGCCGCGACGGGCGCACTCGTCGGCAACACCGGCGACGAGCGCCGACTCCGGACCGACGATCACCAGATCGACGGCGCCGACCACGACGTTGTCGGTGAGCTCGGGCTGCACGACCACGAAGTGACCGTGGCGGCGGCACGCCCAGGCGATGGCCGCCTCGCGTCCGCCCGATCCGATGACCACGACGTTCATGCCAGGACACCGTTCATGCCAGCACACCGTTCATGCCAGCACGCCTTCGAACGACAGCTTGGCAGCGGCTTCGCCGACGGGCATCGGGTAGCGGCCCGTGAAGCAGGCGTTGCAGTAACCGGCCTCGTCGCCGCGGGCATCGTGGGTGATCGCCCGCATCATCCCCTCGAGCGAGAGGAACGCCAACGAGTCGGCGCCGATGAACTCGCGCATCTCCTCGATGTTCAGCCGCGACGCCATCAGGTCGCCGTCGTGGCCCATGTCGACGCCGAAGTGGCAGGCGTGGGTGATCGGCGGACAGGTGATCCGCAGGTGCACCTCGGTGGCTCCGGCGTCGCGCACGAGCTTGACCAGCGGGCCGGCCGTCGTGCCGCGGACCAACGAGTCGTCGATCATGATCACCCGTTTGCCGGCGAGGTTCTCGGCCAGCGCATTGAACTTCAACGCCACGCCGCGCTCGCGCAGGTCCTGCGTCGGCTCGATGAACGTGCGCCCGATGTAGCGGTTCTTGATCAGCCCGTCGTTGTGGGCGATGCCGCTGGCCCGGCTGAACCCGATCGCTGCGGGGATCGACGAGTCGGGCACCGGGATGACCACGTCGGCGTCGGCGGGTGCCTCGGCGGCCAGCTCCTCGCCGAGGCGCTGGCGAACGTGGTGCACGTTGCGGTCGGCCCACACGCTGTCGGGGCGGCTGAAGTACACGAACTCGAACGTGCAGCGCGCCGGCGTTGCCGCGGGCGTCAGCGCTTGTCGGCGGGTGATCTCTGCACCCTGCAAGGTGACGATCTCCCCGGGGGCGACCTCGCTGATGTCGACGCAACCGAGCGTGGTGAGCGCACAGGTCTCCGAGGCAACGGCGTGACCACCGTGCGGCAGGCGGCCGACGCTCATCGGGCGGAAGCCCCACGGGTCGCGCACGGCGATGACGCGATCGCTGGCCAGCACGACGAGCGAGAAGGCGCCCTTCCAGGCGGGCAGCGTGCGCTCGACGCGGTCCTCCCACGTCTTGCCGCCTGCGGCGGCGAGCATCAACGTCATCACCTCGGTGTCGCTGGTGGCCGTGAGGCCGAAGCCGCGGCCGAGCAGCTCGTCGCGCAGCGCCGGGGCGTTGACGAGGTTGCCGTTGTGCGCGAGTGCCAGCGGCCCGTGCATCGTCTCGACGAGGAACGGCTGGATGTTGCGCTGGGCGTTGGCCCCGGTGGTGCTGTAGCGGGTGTGGCCGATGCCGTGGTAGCCGGTGAGCGTGGCCATCGTGGCCGGGGTGAACACGTTGGCGACGAGCCCGCTGTCCTTGTGCAGGCGAACCCGACTGCCGTCACTGACCGCGATCCCCGCCGCCTCCTGCCCCCGGTGCTGCAGCGCGAACAACCCGAAGAACACCGTCTGAGCAACGCCGTCGCCGTGCGGCGTCGAGACACCGAACACGCCGCACTCCTCTTTCGGTGAGTCCGACTGCGTCGAACTCGTCCGCGAAGAGTCACCGACGCCTCCGCTGAGGTGGTCGCCGAGGGCGTGGCTCGATCTCAGGGACACTGGCACGGCTTGGTCCTCAGCTTGCATGGCGGTGCCACTCCTGGATTCGTTGGTCGACCGGGGTGCGGCCTGGTTGGAAGGGGGTTGCCGTGAGGCGCTCGAAGGCGTTGATGTAGCGCTGCGACGTGGCCTGCCACACGGCGGCGGGCAGCTCCGGCGGTGGGCCATCGCCGCGGTAGCCGGCGTCGATCAGGGCACGGCGGACGACTTCCTTGTCGAGGCTCTCGGGCTCCTCACCGGCCTGCAGCCGGTCGGCGTAGCTGTCGGCAACCCAGTACCGCGACGAGTCGGGGGTGTGCATCTCGTCGATGACCATCAGTTCGCCGCCGGCGCTGAGTCCGAACTCGTACTTGGTGTCGGCGAGGATCAGCCCGGCGTTGGCCGCGACCTCTTGTCCGCGTCGGAACATCGCCAGCGCTGCTTGCTGCACCCGTTCCCACAGCGCGTTGGCGACGAGTCCGGCGCTGACGACCTCGTCGACGCCGATCGGCTCGTCGTGGTGGCCGGCCTCGGCCTTGGTGGTGGGGGTGATGATCGCGTCGGGCAGCTCGGTGTTCTTCAGCAGGCCGTCGGGGAAGCGGTGGCCGTAGATGTCGCGGCCGCCCTGCGAGTACAGGTGCCACAGCGAGGTGGTGGTGACGCCGGTGATGTACCCGCGCACGACGACCTCGACGGGCAGCGCAGTGGCCGTGCGGGCGATGAGGACGTTGGGGTCGGGAACGGCGACCACGTGGTTGGCGACGATGTCGGAGGTGGTGGCGAACCACCACGCGGCGAGCTGGTTGAGCACCTGGCCCTTGCACGGCACGCCGGCGATGACGCGATCGAACGCCGACAGCCGGTCGGTGGTGACGAACAGGCGCTGCTGCGGGCCGTACTCGTAGGACACGCGAACCTTGCCATCGCGCCGATCGGGCAACGGCAGGTCGATGTCCATGAAGGGCTCGAGGGTGGGGTGATCGGTGGTGGTGCTCATGCGGAGGTCCCGGTGACGTGGCGAACGCCTTGCTCGAACAGCGCCAACCCGAGTGATCCCTTGGAGCCTCGCGCGTGGCCGGGGAACTGGCGGGGAATCACGTGGTTCTCGGGGTGTGGCATGAGTCCCAGCACGACGCCACTGGGATCGCACACGCCGGCGATGGCGTCGATCGACCCGTTCGGGTTGGTGCCGGCGTAGCGCAGGGCGACCTGACCACCCGCCGCCAGCGCAGCGGGATCGGGGTGCACGTAGCGACCTTCGCCGTGGGCGATCGGGCAGTCGATCTGGTCGATGCCGTGCGTCCACACCGAGCGGCTCGGCGGTACGTCGAGGTGCACCCACTCGCATTGGAAGTGGCCACTGGCGTTGTGCCCGAGCGCGCCGGGCAGCAGACCGGTGCGGGTGAGCACCTGGAACCCGTTGCAGATCCCGATCAGCGGGTTGCCGTCGGCGACGAATTGCTGCAGCGCGTCGCCGACGCGATGCACGAGGTCGAGCGCCATCATTCGTCCGGCGCCGAGCGCGTCGGCATGGCTGAACCCGCCGGCCACCAGCGCCAGCTGCGCCGCCCGCAGCAACGCCGGGTCGGCAGCGAGCTCGTCGATGAGCACGATGCGCGGCTCGGCGCCGGCCAGGCGCAGTGCATGCGCGGCGTCGTGGTCGCGGTTCGTGCCCGGACCGGCGATGACGAGGGCGACCGGCTGGCTCATCGCACGTGTCCCGTGAAGGCGTGCACGAGTTGACCAAGGGTGACGCTGACACCATCGGGCAGCACCAGCGCTCCGTCGTCGGTGACCGAGCCGATGACGGCCATGTCGTCGATGATCACGCTGCGCAGCCACTCGAGATCGTCGACGTCGACCTCCATGATCAGCCGACCGATCGACTCGCTGAACAGTGCCGACACCGGGTCGGGGCCGGGCAGCGCCCGCAGCTGCACGCCGAAGCGGCCGGCGATGGCCATCTCGGCAACGGCGGTGACCACGCCGCCCTCGCTGACGTCGTGGCACGACAGCACGCGGCCGGTGCGCAGTGCGGCGTGCACGCGGCGGTAACGCGCAGGGGCCTCGGCGTCTGGCCCGGGGACGCTGCCGCCGATGTGTTCGGTGCCGAGCACCTTGTGCAGGTGACTGCCCCCGAACTCGCAGTGCGTGCGGCCGATGAGCACGAGTGCGGTGCCCGACCGCTTCAGGTCGGGCGTGACGACGACACCGGCGTCGGGCACGTGAGCGAGGGCGGTGATGACCAGCGTCGGTGGCACGGCGTGGCGCTGACCGTCGGCACCCATGTACTCGTTGTTCAGCGAGTCCTTGCCGCTGACGAACGGTGCGCCGTGGGCGACGGACGCATCGCAGCAGCCCTGCACGGCAGCGACGAGCTGGCCGAGGGTGGACTCGCGACGGGGATCGCCCCAGGAGAAGTTGTCGAGCAGGGCGATGCGGTCGGGGTCGGCGCCGACGGCGACGACGTTGCGGATCGCCTCGTCCGCGACGGCGTGGGCCATGCGCTCCGGGTCGAGCTCGCCGTACCACGGGTTGACACCGATGCCGATGGCGAAGCCGTGCACGTCGGTCGGACGGGCCCAGACGACGCCGTCGGCGTGTCCATCGGCGTGCGTACCGATCAGCGGACGGACCACGGTGCTGCCGAGGATCTCGTGGTCGTAGCGGCGCACCACCGCTTCGCGAGAGCGGAGGTTCGGGTGGGCCAGCAGTCCGAGCAGCGCGCCGACGTGGTCGACACAGACGGGAGCGGCGACCACGTCACGGCGAGGTGTCGGCAGCTCGGCGATCATCGAACGGGCCGGACGGCCGTCGTGGAGGAAGGCGGTGTCGATGAGCGCGACGGTGGTGTCGCCGGAGCGGACACGCAGCTGACCGTCGCCGGTGAACGTGCCGAGCACGGTGGCCTCGACCGCCCACTTGCGGCAGCGCTCGAGCAACGTGTCGAGGTTGGCCGGCGGCACCGCCAGAACCATGCGCTCCTGCGCTTCGCTGAGCCAGATCTCCCATGGCCGAAGCCCCGGGTACTTCAGCGGAGCGAGCGCGACATCGACATCGGCGCCGACGCCTTCAGCCATCTCGCCGACCGCCGAGCTGAGTCCGCCGGCGCCGCAATCGGTGATCGAGGAGTACAGGCCGTGCACCTCGGCGAGCAGATCGATGAGCAGCTTCTCGACGATCGGGTCGCCGATCTGCACGCTGGCGCCTGCCACGTCGCCGGTGGTCGCGTCCATCGTCGCGCTGGAGAAGGTGGCGCCGCGCAGGCCGTCGCGACCCGTGCGCCCGCCCAGGACGACGACCAGATCACCCGGCTGCGGACCGGGCAACGGCGCTTCGTCGGCGGCGATGCCGATGCAACCGGCGTAGACCAGCGGGTTGGCCGTGTACGCCGGGTCGTACAGCACTGCGCCGGCGATGGTGGGCAGGCCGATCTTGTTGCCGTAGTCGGCGACGCCGGCGATGACCCCTGCCTCGATCAGACGTGGGTGCAGCACGCCGACCGGCAGCTGATCGGCCGGCAGATCAGTGGGACCGAAGCACAGGATGTCGGTGATGGCGATGGGGTGGTGAGCGGCGCCCATGACGTCGCGGATGACGCCGCCGACGCCGGTGTTCGACCCGCCGAACGGCTCGACCGCCGAGGGGTGGTTGTGCGTCTCGGCCTTGACGGCGAGCGTCGTACCGGGGGAGAAGGAGATGATCCCGGCGTTGCCGACGAACGCGCTCCGCAGGAACGGGGCACCGATGGCGTCGGTGGCGTCGCGCAGCTGGCGCAGCAGTGGCACGATCGCATCGCCGCGAGTGGTGGTGATGTGCGCCCGGAACGTCTTGTGGGCGCAGTGCTCGCTCCACGTCTGGGCGATCGTCTCCAGCTCGACGTCGGTTGGCTCACGACCGGCATCGGCGAAGTGCTTGGCCAGCACCTGCAGCTCCGCCGGGTCGAGCGACATGCCCCGCTCACGGTTCAGTACGGCCAGTTCGTCGTCGTTCAACGAGGTGATCGTGACGATCTCGACCAGGTCGTCGGCGGCCGCTCCACGATCGACGAACGATGGGCTGATCGGACCGACCGAGGACTGCTCGATCACCGGGTTCGTGAGCAGCCGCGACGTCAAGCGATCGAGCACCGCCGGGTCGGTGCTGCCCGTGATCGTGTAGCTCATCCCGCTGGCCACGCCGCCCAGGTCGATGCCGAGGATCGCCGCGGCACGCTCCACCGCGACCGCCCGCGCATCGGTGACGCCGGGCAGCAAGGCCGTCTCGACCACGGTCCCTTCCGGCACGTCCCACGAAGCGCTCTGCAGCAGTGGATCGACGAGGACGTCGAGCAACCGGCGGCGGTCTGTGTCGGACAGATCGCCCTCGAGGAAGACCACTTCAGCGACGTCGATGGACTCGATCGTGTCGAGCCCGAGGGCGTGCGCATTCGCCGTGAGCGAGTCGCCTCGCGAGTCGCGGGGCCTTGAGCGAACCGTCAGCCTCCCTGCAACTCCCACCCCCGCGACCGTACGAACGAACGCCGCGCGCGCGGCCCGCGCGTCGACGAAAAGTAAACGTGCTGCCACGATCGGCTGCGGCGCCATCATCCGGCCCTCGCTCGCGGCGGTCCGGTGGCCATCGTGGTCCCGTCGGGGAGGACGATCGTCAGAGCCCGGCTTCCAGGATCCATGATCAGCACCCATCCGCTGTCGTGCACGGCGTGGTGGTGCTTCGAGCACAGCGGGATCAGATTGTCGAGGTCCGTCGGGCCGCCATGCTCCCACCAGTGGATGTGGTGCGGCTGGCAGTGGTCGTACGCCACCCGGCATCCCGGGACCCCGCATGTGGCGTACATCGCCCGCAAGGCCCGGCGCTGTGCCTTGGTGGCCAGTCGTTGGGCCCGGCCGACGTCGAGCACGACACCGTTGGTGTCGACGATGATCGGGATGATCGTTCCTTCGCACATCAGGCGGCGGATCGAGGGCATCGCCAGATCCACGCCGTTCGACACCCAGAGCTGGGTGTGCTCGTGCCGGCCGTTGCGCACGGTGCCTTCGTCGATGACGACGAGGATCTCGGCGTGCCCACCGCTGGACGTGTTGGGCGTCGAGTCGGTGAGCGACAGGAGCGCCAGGGCCCGGAGGTGATCCTGCTTGCGCTCGTCGGTGGGGCAGCCATCGGGAAGTGCGTCGTGGAAGCGGCGTTCGAGCTCGTTGCGAATTCGCCCGAGCAGCCGACCGCCACGTTCGGGATCGAACTGACCGCGCAGGTGCACCATGCCCGTGACGGGGTCGATGAAGGAAGCAAGCGCGGTGTCCTCGCGCTGCTTGGCCAGGTCCGCCGCGCCCTCGTCCTGCTGAACCCGGGCGGCCTCGCCCTTCATGACTGCCATGAACTCATCGGGGGTCGAGCGAGCTGCGAGCGCGGCCAGCCGCTCGTGACGTTCGGCGATCTTGGCCTTCTCCGCGCGCGGCAGCCGTCGTGTGGCTCGCTCGAAGATGTCGACGTGCTCCGCCGTGATCGTGCCGGCGTGCAGCGCAGCGTCGAACGACGGCAACGCGTCGAGCACCTCGCTGCGGCGAGCCAGAGCGTCCGCGTCGCGACGGCGCATCGCCGAGGTGCGAGCCACGACGTCCTCAGGGAGCAACGAGCCGTCCGCCGCAGCGAGCTCGTTGAGGTCGCGCATGAACGCCACGGTGCATACATCGAGCCACTTCCTGACAGCAGCGGCGTCCACGAGGAGCGACTCGATCTCCAGCCGCGACGAGCCAGCACCGTGGCCGAGGAGTCGTTCGACTCGGAGAAGGAGATCTGCGGCGACCATCAATCGAACAGACGTTCGATCAGTCGCACGATGACGCGATTTCCGACAATTTCTCTGGTCCGTTGGCTTCATCGTCGAAGTAGTGGACTGAGTCCATTACTCTGCCGGCATGGACGAAGTGACGGGAGCCTTGCGGGCCTTCAACCGACGATGGACGCGGATGCTCGGACTGCTCGATCGCGGGCTGCTGGAGACCGAGCACTCCTTGCCCGAGGCGCGGGTGATCTACGAACTGGCTCAGCGCGCCAGCTGGGAGCGAGGTGATCTGCGCGAGCTGCTCGGCATCGACGCCAGCTTCCTGACGCGGATCCTGCGCGGCCTCGAGCAGCGCGGTCTCGTCGAGTCGTGTCCGTCGCCCACCGATGGACGTCGCCGGACGATCGCCCTCACCGCTGCCGGACGGGAGGCCTTCGCAGATCTCGATGGGCGGTCGACGCTCCAAGCCGCGACGATCGTCGAGTCGATGGCACCGGTGCAGCAGCGTTCGCTGGTCGGCGCGATGACGGCGATCACTGCGCTGTTGGATGACACGCAGCGACAGGTGCGCGTCCGCGGGCTGGAGATCGGCGATCTCGGCTGGGTGATCCAACGACACGGTGAGATCTACGCCGACGAATTCGGGTGGAACGAGGAGTTCGAGGCACTGGTCGCGGGAATCGTCGCCGACTTCGCCCGCACGTCACGCGATCGTCCCGAGCACGAGCGAGCGTGGATCGCCGAGGTGGACGGTGTTCGCGCCGGGTGCGTGTTCTGCTGCCGGCGCGACGAGCGAACCGCGCAGCTGCGGATCCTCATCGTCGAGCCGTGGGCGCGTGGTCTGGCGATCGGTCGAACCCTCGTCGACACGTGCGTCGCCTTCGCTCGGGACGCGGGGTACGGCGAGATCGTCCTGTGGACCAACGACGTGCTCGTCGCTGCGCGACGGATCTACCAGGCGGCCGGCTTCCAGCTCGTCGACGAGGAGCGGCATCACAGCTTCGGCAAGGACCTCGTCGGGCAGCACTGGGCGGTGCCGCTGACGAGCTAACGCACCGCGTTGGCCTTGCGTACGATGCTGAAGTCCCAGGCATCGCTCTGCACGAGATCGAGCATCGGCCACAGCGACGGCGCGATCCGCAACTCGATGTCGGCATCGGCGTGCAGGGTGAGAAGGTCGCCGACGGGTGACACCGAGACGGGCTCGACGACCGTGTTCGCCACCCACTGCCCGCTGGCTTCGCGCCACGGCTCGAACCGCGCAGCGTCGAAGTCGTAGCGGTAGAGCACGCAGTCGCGCATGCGCTGCAACCATCCGAGCTCGATCACGTGCAGCCGAGGCGCCATCGTCGCGAACGCCGCCTCGAAGCGATCGCGCTCGGTGTCGTTGCGCGGCCAGGCCGTGACCCTGGGGCAGTCGCGCGGGAACCAGTACAGCGGGGCATGTACCTCATCGATTGCCCACACTGCGGGCGCTTGCGTGGTGTTTGTCGACGGCACGTGCGGCACGAAGCGCGTGATCGACGGGTCCTCGCTGAAGTGGTGCAGCATCACACGATGGCCTCATCGACGCGGGCGAGGATCTCGTCCACCGTCTCGTCGACCGTCAACGACGTCGAGTCGAGCCACAGACCACGCCGCGGTGTGTCGGAGCGCATCGCCCGATCGAGGTCGGCGGGTGTGATCGATCCGTACCCGGTCTTCGGTCGCGCCGCCTCTCGTTGCGTGAGCGCGTCCACCGACGGCGCGAGCACGATGACCGCAAGCGGGCGCGAGCGGATCATCGCGATCACCTCGTCGAGGATCGGACCGAGGATGACGTCCTGCATCACCGCCACGAACCCGGCCTCGACGTAGCGGTCCGTCACCGATGCAGCGAGCTCGTAGCGCAGCCGCAGCTGCGCCCACGCTTCCGGCGATGCGTCCATCGTCATCTCCTCGCGCCCACGAACCACCGCGCGACGGAACTGGTCGCCACGCACGTGCGCGCCGCGCGCGAACCGCTCCGCCAGCGCCTGCGCGACCGACGACTTGCCCGCCGCCATCGCGCCAGTGATCAGGTACGCCGCGGGTTCCATCGGCCGATCATCGCAAACGCCAGGATCACTCGTCGAGGATCTTGTCGGCCTTGCGGTCGATGCGCTCCATCTCGTCCTTCGTCAGGTTGCCCGCTTCGTGCTGCTGAGCGGCGCGTGCCTTGGCGTTGCGAGCGTGTGCCTTGTCCGGCATCGGGTAGTTCCCGGTCTCGCGCTTCTGGCTCGGGGTCCGCGCCTTCTCGGGCAGCCCGAATTCCTTCGACGGGATCTTCTCTCGCTTCTTCGGCGACAGATCAGCCATTTCCGAACCTCCTCGGTGGTCGTCGTTCGCGCGTACCCGGACGTCGGCCGCGGCGAAACTCACCCGAGCTGGAGGCGCGTGAACTCCATCACCCAGTTGAGCTCCCAGCCGCTGCCGTGGTCGAAGCTCTGCTCCCATCGTGCGCTTTCGGCGCCGTCGTGGGTCCACACGAAGCGCACGCGCACCGGGTGACCGTCGTCGGTGTCGTCGCCCTGGAACTCTCCTCGGTTGCCGGTGAACCCGCCGACGACCGGTGGCTCGAGCACGCCCGTGTTGCTGTTGACCCACCAGATCGACCACTGCGATTCGGCCCGGTTGAACGCGCGCATCGTGAACCCGGTGAAGCCCTTCGACGGGAAGGTGATCTCGTCGATGTTGACGACGCTGCCGAGGTGCGTGCTGCAGCGACTCACGCCATCGAACTCGTCCCAGTCGTCGCTGCCGACACCTCGTTCACGCAGCCGGCGGTTGCGCACCGCCCACGTGCCGGCGAGGAAGTCGAAGTCGTGCACATCACCCGTGATCGTCATGCGCTCATCCTCGGCCACGGTGGCACCCAGAGGTGTCCGGAACTCACGTCGACTCGTCGGTTCGTTGCACGGTGCGGAGGGCGCGTGACATTGCGATCGCCGAGAGGACCTCGATGGCTCCTCCGAAGACGAACGTCGAGCGAAGGCCGATCGACGTGGCCAGGACGCCGCTGACGAGCGCACCGAGCACGATGATGCCGCGAGTGAACATCCGAGCCGAGACGTTCACGCGACCGAGGAGGCGATTGGGGGTGAGCCGCTGCTGGATCGATCGTGAGACGGGGATCCGGGCGCCGGAAGGCAGGCCGCCGAGAAACCAGATCGCCGCGAGCGGCGCGACCGATCGCGGCAGCGCCATCGCCGCGAGCGCGAGTCCTTCGATCAGCGTGGCGATCGACAGCGTCGCCCGCGCCCCGAAACGACGGTCGAGCCGGCCGCTGACGAGCGTGCCGAGGAACGCGCCGACGGCGCCGCAGGCGAGTACGACGCCGAACGTCCAGGCCGGTCCGCTCGCGCTGTCCTTGACGAGGAGGACGAGCAGGCTGAAGCCGGTGGCCGCGCCGAGGTAGTACACCACCGTCGCTGCGGTGACCGGTCCGAGGACGGGGTGGTGGCGGAGAAACCGGATGCCCTCGCCTGCCTCGGACAGCAGGGACGGACGCCCCGCCGGCCGAACCTCGTCGTCCGGAACGGGAGCGTCGCTCGGGAGCCGACGGAACGGAACGAGCGAGCCGACGTAGCTGCCCGCGTCCAACAGGAACGGAAGCCACGGGGCGAATCCGAACGCGGTCGCGCCGGCAGGTCCGCCGGCGAAGTCGTTGGTCACGATCTCGACGCTGGCGATGCGTCCGTTCGCGGTGTCGAGCTGCTCGTCGTCGACGAGCGTCGGCACGAGCGCGACGACCGAGGGGTCGACCAGGATCTCGCCGGCGGTGATGACGAACGCGACGACGCAGAGGTGCCAGATCGCAACGAGGTCGCTGGCGACCAACCACGCGAGGACGAGCATCACGGCGCCGCGCCAGGCCTGCGTCGCCAGGATCATCCGTCGACGATCGTGGCGATCGACCAATGCGCCGCCCAGCGGCGCGACCGACACCCACGGCAGGTACTGCGCTGCGGTGACGGCGCTGACGAGCACCGGCGAGGACGTCAGCTCGGCCGCGAGCAGCGGAATCGCGGCGAGCCGGATCCCGTCGCCCGTGTTGGAGATCAGCGAGCCCAGGAACAGTGCTCGGAACCCGGTCCCCAGGGGCCCACCGGGACGACGCACTCGGCCAAGGTAACCCGCCGCCGAACCCACCGGCCGGTACCATCGGCGCGTGGCCGGGCTGTGGCAGGAGCGACGGTTCGTTCGCTGGGCGGCGGCGGAGACGATCTCCTCGGCCGGCACCGCCGTGAGCTCTGTCGTGCTCCCGTTGGTCGTCTACCAGCTGACCGGGTCGGCTGCGCAGACCGGTGGCCTGTTCGCCCTGCGCGTCGTGCCGTACCTCTGCTTCGGCGCGTTCGCCGGGCCGGTCGCCGATCGAGGGAACCGACGACGCCTGATCATCGGCGGCAACGTGATCGAAGGTCTGCTGATGGCCACGATCCCGATCGCGCATGCGGCCGGGGTGCTCACCGTCGCCCAGATCTACGCCGTCGGCCTGCTGTCGGCGACCGCGTTCGTGTTCTCCGATGCTGCGGTCTTCGGAGCGGTGCCGGCGCTGGTCGGCCGCGAACGGATCGGCAGCGCCAACGGTCTGCTCGCCAGCCTCGCTTCGACAGCCGACATCGTCGGGCCCTCGGCCGGCGGCTTCCTTGCCGCCGCCATCGGGCCGACGAACGCCGTGTGGTTGGACAGTGCCAGCTTCTTCGTCGCCGCGGCGATCGTCGCGTCGATCCGGTCCAACTTCCGTGCGACACCCTTGAGCGACGGACCGCGACCCACCGTGCGCGAGCAGTTGGGACGCGCGCTGAACTTCGTGCGCCGTCAACGGACGGTCGGTACGTTGCTGCTCGTCGGGTTCGGCAACTCGTTCGGCGTCGGCATCGTCGTCGGTCTGACGGTGCCGTACGCGGTGCAGCAACTCGGCCTCGCCGATGACGATCGTCGCGTCGGTCTGCTCTACAGCGCCGGCGGAATCGGCAGCCTGTTCGCCGGTGTCATCGTCGCCCGCGTGTTCCGTCCCGAGCGCGTGCGATGGCTGACGCCACTGATGCTGACGACGGCGACGCTGCTGGTCGCCGGGCTCGCAGCGTCGACGACGCTCGTGCCAGCGATCGCGCTGACCGCCGTGTTCTTCTGTGCCATCGGCACGACGATCGTCGTCGGCATCAGCTATCGCCAGCTCGCGTCACCGGACGACCTGCGCTCCAGCGTCAACGTCTTCGGCCGAATGGTGGCGTGGGGCGGTCAGCCGTTCGGCGCGGCGACCGGAGCGTTCGTCGCCGGAGGGACCACGGTCCGCACGGCCTACGTCATCGCCGCGGTGGTGATGGGTGGGACCGCGTTGACGGCGGCGATTCGTCTGCAACCGTCGACGGCGATCGACGAACGACCTGACGCCATCGCGGTCAGCGGTACTTCGTGACCGCCAGGCGCAGCTGCTCGACGTAGTGCTGCCCGAAGGCCGACAGTCCGTCCACCGAGACGATCGCGAGGTAGGCGTGCATGCGCCAGAGCTCGCGTCGTTCCCCGAATCCAGGGTCGATCTCGACGACGTCGCGGTAGCCGTCGAAGAGCGACGGCGGTACCGGGTGGAAGATGTCGACCATGGCCAGATCGACCTCGGCGTGCCCGAAGTACGGACACGGGTCGATGAGCACAGCGCCGCCGTCGGTGCTGATCGCGTTGTGGTGCTGCGCGTCGCCGTGCAGCAACGACGGCGGTAGGTCGTCCCCGCACAACCACGGCAGCCGATCGATGATCCGTTCGATCGCGGCGACTTGCCCGGCCGGCAACGTCCCGCTGTCGGCCGCGATGCGGAGCAGTGGCCGCAACCGTCGTTCGCCGTAGAAGTCGCACCACCGGTTGGACTCGATCGGTCGGTTGTCCATCGGGATCGACCCGAACCACGTCTGCGCATCGAGCCCGAAGCGTGGGTCCTGCACACGGTGCAACGTCGCGAGCGACTCCCCGATGGCCTGCCAGTCCCGCGTCGTGCGTGCCGCTGGCACGCGCTCGTCGATCGCCTCGGTCAGCAGCACCCACTGATCGCCTGCCGCGACGATGCCGGTACCGATCGGCAGGGGAGTGCGGACGCCGCCGCGGTCGCGCAGCAACGCAAGCGCGGCGAGCTCGCCGGCGACGTGCTCGCGATCGACGCCGATCTTGGCGAACACCGCCACGGACTCACCGCGCAGGATCGCCGCCGGGTGTGAGCCGCGTTGGCCGACATCGACGATGCTCACGATGTTCCATGGCTCGCCGAGATGACCGCTGGCCGCCTCGGTGATCGCCGCCACCACCGAGCGATCGAGCAGTGGGTGGTCGGGCACGCACCGACCGTAGGGCATCGGCGAACTTTGAATACGAAAGTCAGTGCTTGCGAAATGCGCTCGTGCGGCGTACGGTCGAGGTCATGTCAGCGCTTCGCTTCGTGCCGTACCAGGGGCTCGGCGACATCCCGAACGTGATCGTCGACGGGTCGCCGACGGCGTCCACCATGCTCACCCTCTCGCACTGGCCTGGCAGCCCGACACCGGTGGACCTGCTCGACGACCTCTCGGCCCAGATCGCCTTCCACGCCATCGACCGGCCTGGGCGACTCGACGGGATCGAGGCGGTCTCCAACAACCACTTCGACCAGGACGGCCTTGCGAGCGCGTACGCGTTGCTGTTCCCCGACGATGCGCAGGCACGCCGCGACCGAGTGATCGACGTGGCCCGCGCCGGCGACTTCGGCACGTTTCGCGACCGCGACTCGATGCGCATCGCCATTGCGATCGCGGCGATGGAGGACCCCGATCGCAGCCCCCTCGAGCGCGCCACGTTCGCGATGGGATACGCCGAGCAGTGCGGCCGGCTCTACGAGGCGGTGCTGCCGCGCTTCGGCGGGATGCTCGACGACGTCGAAGCGCTGCGTCCGTTGTGGGAGCGCGAGGACACCCACCTCGGCGAGAGCCTCGATGCGATAGCGAAGGGCATCGTGCGAATCGTCGAGCATCCAGCGCTCGACCTCGCGATCGTCACCGTGCCCGACGACTGGACCGACGCGGTCACCACGCGCTTCACCATCTCGCGCAGCGAAGCCGTCCACCCCGCCGCCGTGAACCAGGCCACGGACTGCTTTCGCGTCGCACTGCTGCACGGGCATCGCTACCGCGTCGAGATGCGCTACGAGAGCTGGGTGATGTACCGCAGCCGACCCGTGCTCTCGCGCCCCGATCTGCGCGATCTCGCAGCACGGCTCGACGACCTCGACCCAGGAGCCGTGTGGTCGGCCGATCGCCCCGGAGCGCTGACCCCGATCCTTCGTTCGGAACGCGACAGCACCATCAGCCCGGAGCAGTTCGTCGCCGAGCTGCAACGCTTCCTGGCCACGGCGCCGCCCGCGTGGGACCCGTACGCTTCGGCGTGATGCAGCCGGACGAGATCGAGATCGAGGACGGCGGCACGCTGTGGCGCTTCGACCGCACGTTCCTGACCTCCAACTGGACGTGCATCTGGGGACGTGGCTGCCACGGCATCCTCCCGGAGCCCGCCGAAGCACTCGGCCAGGGCTGCTGCTCGGTCGGTGCCGTGCTCGACGGCATCGACGAGGCGATGAACCTCGACGCCAACGCGGCCACCCTGCAGCGCCAGCACTTCCAGCACTTCGACCACGCCGCGGCCGGCGGCGTGTTCAGCGACGACACGCGCCTCCACACCCGCGTCGTCGACGGAGCGTGCATCTTCCTCAACCGACCCGGCTTCGCCGGCGGCGCCGGATGTGCGCTCCACCTCGCGGCGGCGGAGCACGGCGAATCGCCGATCGACTGGAAGCCCTCGGTCTGCTGGCAGTTGCCGGTGCACGTCGACTGGGCGGAGCGCGATGCGGAGACCGAAGTCGCCACCGTGCGCGCATGGAGCCGTGCCGACTGGGGCGACGAGGGCGAGACGATGGCGTGGTGCTGCACCGAGGGCCGGGAGGCGTACGTCGGCGCCGACCGCGTCATCGACTCCTTGGCCGACGAGCTCACGGCGATCGTGGGTGAGCCCGTCTACGTCGAACTGCGACGACGGCTCGACGCGCCAGACTGAGTCGATGCACGTCCACCTCGAGACCGATCGGCTGATCCTTCGCCGCTTCACCGCCGACGACGTCGATCTCGTGATGGAGCTGGACAACGACCCGGCCGTCATGCGCTACGTCAACGGCGGCCTGCCGGTGCCGCGCGAAGAGGTCACCGAGACCCTCGTCGACTGGTGGCTGAAGTACTACGAGCGCGGCGACCGCTACGGCTTCTGGGCCGCCATCGAGCGCGAGACCGGACAGTTCATCGGCTGGTTCCACTTCCGCCCCGGTGATCACGGCGGGCCCGATGAGCCCGAGCTCGGCTACCGCCTCCACCAGATCGCGTGGGGCCGCGGTTTTGGCAGCGAGGGGTCGCAGGCGCTGATCGACAAGGGGTTCCGCGAACAGGGCGTGACGAAGGTCAATGCTGAGACGATGGTGGTCAACACCGGCTCGCGTCGGGTGATGGAGAAGGTCGGCATGCGCCAGATCCGCATCTTCCAGGCCGACTGGCCGGTGCGCATCGACGGCGACGAGCACGGCGACGTCGAGTACGCGATCACCCGCGCGGAATGGGAAGCCCAGCAGCGCGAGTAGCGAACGTCAGTTGCGCGGCACCTTCGCCCACGCGACGTCCTTGTCGACGCGCGGCTCGCCCGGCAATCCGAGCACCTGCTCGCCGAGGATGTTGCGCATGATCTCGCTGGTGCCGCCCTCGATCGAGTTGGCGCGCACGCGCAGGAAGGCGTGCTGCACACCGCGACCGGCACCGGTGACCTCGAGCATCTCCGGGCGGCGGAACGTGAAGTCGTAGCCGATCTGTCCGGCGGGCCCCATCAGGTCGAGGCAGAAGTTGTAGACGTCCTTGTTGATCTCGGCCATCGCCAGCTTGCCGATCGAGCCCGCCGGACCGGGGTTGCCGACGCGTGCCACCTGCGCGGCGCGGACGTTGGTCAGCCGCGCTGCCTCGCCGCGGCACCACAGCTGCATCAGCCGGTCGAGGTTGGCGCCGGACTTCTGGTCGTCGGGCAGGCCCTTCCAGATGCGCACGGCGTCGTCGGCGGTGCCGCCCTTGACCGGGCGACCACCTTCGCCACCGCCGATCGCGGTGCGCTCGTTCATCAACGTCGTCAACGCGACACGCCAGCCCTCACCTGTGGCGCCGATCCGCTGATCGTCGGGGATGCGCGCATCGGTGAGGTAGACCTCGTTGAACTCTGCCTCCCCGGTGATCTGGCGCAGCGGTCGCACCTCGACGCCGGCGGAGTGCATGTCGACCGCGAAGTACGTCATGCCCTTGTGCTTGGGCGCCTCGGGATCGGTGCGCGTGACGAGCATGCCCCAGTCGCCGAGGTGGGCGAGCGTGTTCCACACCTTCTGCCCGTTGACGATCCACTCGTCGCCGTCCTTGACCGCCTTGCACGCCAACCCGGCGAAGTCGGAGCCGGCGCCGGGCTCGCTGAACAGCTGGCACCACACCTCCTCGCCCGTGAACATCGGACGGAGGAAGCGGCGCTTCTGCTCGTCGGTGCCGTGCGTGGCGATCGTCGGTCCGGCAAGCGCGATGAAGAACGTCGCCGGGTTCTGCGCGCCGGCGCCCTTCGCCCGGAGCTGGCGCTCCACCATCCGGTTCAGCTCGGGGCGAACACCGAGACCTCCGAAGCCCTTGGCGAAGTGCACCCACGCCAACCCGTGGTCGTACCGCGCGCCACGGAAGGCGACGTCGTCAGTGCTCGCCGGGTCGTGTTCGGCGAGCAGCGCATCGATCGCGGCCTGCACCACGCGGGTTTCGGGATCAGCTGCAACGTCGGTCTCTTCACGAACATCAGTGGACATCTCCCCATGCTCTCGCCCCGGAGGACCCAGATCCAACCCGTGCTCGTGGCTCGTGCGGCTACGGTCGCCCGAGTGACCCGTCTGATCCTCGTCCGCCACGGCGAGTCCAACGCAACCGTCTCGCGAATGATCGGCGGCTGGCGCAGCTGCACCGGCCTGTCTCCGCTCGGCCATCAGCAGGCCGAGCACCTGCGCGATCGATGGTTGGCGAATCCAGAGTTCCAGGCCGACGTGCTGATCTCCAGCCAGTACGCACGTGCGCGGGAGACGGCGACGATCCTCGCCCCCGCCCTCGGCGACCTGCCGATCGTCGAGCACGTCGGGTTCGGCGAGCACGACCCAGGCCCGGACTGCGACGGGCTCAGCTTCGCCGAGTACGTCAGCCTGCACGGATCGGCCACCGAGGCGTGGGACCAGGCAGACCCGTTCGCGACGACGTTCCCCGGCGGCGAGACGGTTGCCGCGTTCAACCTGCGCGTCGGCACCGCGATGTACGAGGTGGTGCGCGAGCACGAGGGCAAGACGGTGGTGATCGCCTGTCACGGCGGTGTGGTCGGCCTGGCGTTGAGGTTGGCGCTGAAGGCGCAGCCGATGGGCGGCTTCGAGACCTGGACGTTGAACACCTCGATCACCGAGCTGCTCCTGCTGAAGCCCAACCACTGGCGGGTGGTGCGCTACAACGATGCCGCCCACCTCGCCGGCCTACCGGAGGGCACGCTGCTGTCGATGGCCGACCTGGACCCGGACGAGTGACGTGACCGACGCCGGCCGGAACCCCGACGTGATCGTGGTGGGGGCCGGAGCGGCCGGATGCATCCTGGCCGCGCGTCTCAGCGACGACCCGGAACGCGAGGTGCTGCTGCTCGAGGCGGGGCCGGCGACGCCGACGGTCGACGCATCCTTGCTGGCCAGCAGATCGGCCGCCTCGCCGCCCAGCACGTACCTGCGTGGCCGCGGCGTCGGCGGCGTGAGCGCGGTGCACGCGCTGGTGGCGATGCCGGGAGAGCCCGAGGACTACGACGCGTGGGCGCGCGACTTCGGACTGGCGGCGTGGTCCTGGCGTGAGGTCGAGCCGTGGTTCGAACGACTGCTCGTGCCGCGCCGGCAACCGGTCGACGATGAGGTCGGACCCGTCAGTCGAGCGCTGATCGCTGCGGTGGACGGTGCGCATCCGCCCCCGCTCGCCAGTGACGAGCGCGGTCGACCGGTGTCCACCGCCGGTGCCTACCTCGGTGGCGCTGCGAAGCGCTCGAACCTGGAGGTGCGCATCGACAGCGACGTCGCGCACGTCGTGTTCATCGACGACCGTGCAGCCGGTGTGCAGCTGGCGGACGGAACGATCGTCGAGGGCGGCTGCGTCGTGCTCGCCGCCGGCGCCGTTCAGTCGCCGGCGATCCTGCTGCGTTCCGGCCTCCGACGGCGGGGCATCGGAGCCAACCTGCACGACCACCCGAGCGTGCCCTTCTCGATCGAGCTGTCCGAGCAGGCGTCCGCCGGAACGGCCTGGGTCGGCGCGATCGCCTCGTTGTCATCGGGGCGCTCGGCCCAGCGCGACATCCAGCTGCTCGCGCTGGAACGTGCCGGCGTGAACCAGCTCGACACCGGTGTCCTCTTCGCTGCCGTGATGCAGGTGCGGTCACGGGGCCGAGTGGTGCTGCGCGGCGACGGTGTCGAGGTGAACTTCGACATGCTCGCCGACGACACCGACGCGACGGCGATGCGCGTCGCCATCGAGGAGGCGCAGCGGGCGCTCGACCACCCGTCGTTCCGCGGCGTCGGCACGCTGATCGATGCGGATCTCAGCGACGACGGCATCCGGGCCGCGCTCGGCGACTACGTGCACGCCGCAGGCTCGTGCCGCATGGGAACGGCGGACGACCCCTGGGCTGTCGTGGACGAGCACTGCCGGCTGATCGGTGTGCGGCGGTTGTTCGTCGCCGATGCGTCGGTGATCCCCGCCTTGCCCCGAGCGGGCACGCACCTGCCTACCGCGATGATCGCCGAGCGGGTGGCCGCGTGGCTTTCGGCCGAACTGCGCGCCGGCTGACACCGTTCGCCGCGGCCTTCGATGCAGCGGCCTTCTTGGCCGGCGCCTTTGTCGGTGCTGCGGGGGCCGGAGCTGTGGCTGCCTCGGCGGCGTCCAGCAGCTCGCGCATGCTGTCCTGCAGCAGTTCGGTGAGCACCCACACGTCGGGCACGAGCTCTCGGCAGGCGACGAAGCCGAAGTCGAGGTTGCCGTTGTAGCTCTGCACGGTCATGTTCAGGCCCTGCCCGTCGACGAGCGTGCTCACCGGGTAGAAGTGGTGCAGCTTGGCGCCCGCCGAGTACAGCGGGTAGTTCGGTCCGGGCACGTTGGAGATCACGAGGTTGAACGGCGGGTTCATGCGATCGGCGATGCGCAGGCGGCTGTACATGCGCATCGCCCGTGCAGCGATGGCCGGGGGAGCGAACTGGGTGAAGTCCTGCAGCGACTCGGCGGGGATGGCGGCGAAGCTCTCCTTCGCCGCGGTCATGCTCTGCTGCACGCGACGCAAGCGGTCCACCGGGTCGGCCTCGTCCGTGGCCAGATCGGCCATCAGCGCGGACACGCGGTTCTGGTAGGCGTCGCCCTCGCCACCGCTGCGCACGCTGATCGGGACCATGGCGATCAACGGCTCCTTGGGCAGCGCGTCGTGCATCTCGAGGTAGCGCCGCAGCGTGCCCGAGCACACGGCCATCACGACGTCGTTGAACGTGCAGCCGAACGCGCGACGGATCGTCTTCGCGTCCTCCAGCGACACCGTCGTGTAGGCGAAGCGGCGGTGCGGCGTGATCGGGCGGTTCCACGGCGTGCGCGGCGCCGGCGTGGGCGGCAGTGCCGGAGCGCGGTCGGTGTCGTCGCCCTGCTGGGCGCGCAGTCGCTTGCGCACCAACTGGCCCATCGGCCCGGGCATCGGCTGGGCGATCACGTCGGCCAGCGCACGCAGTCCACCCGAGCCGGTGGACGCGGCGAACTCGCGAGCGGTGCGCACGCCGAGGCGGATCATCTTCTCCGGGCGGCGCAGGTACTCGACCAACGTCTTGCGCAGCATCTCGTCGTCGGTGGGGATCGAGTCGCCGTGCCAGGGCTGCGGTTCGGCGGTTGGACGGAAGTCCGGGTCGGTGTCGAGGATCGCAGCCAGCATCATCGCCCCGGCAGCGCCGTCGATCGCGGCGTGGTGGATCTTGGTCAGCTGCGCGATGCGCGTGCCGTTCTCGACGCCCTCGATGACGTACAGCTCCCACAGCGGGCGGGTGCGATCGAGTGGGCGGGCGACGATGCGGCTGACCACCTCGGCCAGCTGCTCGGGCGTGCCGGGCGGGGGTACGGCGTGGTGGCGCACGTGGAAGTCGATGTCGAAGTTGGGGTCCTCGATCCAGTACGGCAGGTCGAGGCCGAGTGGCACCTCGACCAGTCGCCGGCGGAACGGGGTGAGCTGGTCGATCCGTTCCATGATGATCTTCTTCGTCGCCTCCAGGCCGGCGCCGCCTGGCGCATCTGCAGGGTCGTAGATGTTCAACGAGGACACGTGGCCGAACGTCGTCGGCGTCTCCATGTTGAGGAAGCTGACATCGATCCCACTGAGCTGACGCATTGCGCCCCCTTCGCTTGCCCCGTCCCCGAGCCCGGAGGTTACGTGCTCAGATGGGGCCATGGGAACAGGTGCGTACACACTCGGCGTCCACGAGCTCGGCGACGGATGCTTCGCCTACTTGCAGCCCGACGGCGGGTGGGGGTGGAGCAACGCCGGCCTCGTCGTCGGCGACGGCGCGTCGTTGCTCGTCGACACGCTCTTCGATCTGAAGTTGACGCAGCGGATGCTCGACGCCATGGCCCCGCTCACCGTTGCGGCGCCGATCGGCACGCTGGTCAACACGCACGCCAACGGCGACCACTGCTACGGCAACCAGCTCGTCACCGGTGCGGAGATCATCGCCAGCACGGCGACAGCGCACGAGATGAGCGAAGTCCCGCCGGCGATGATGGCCGCGCTCAACAACGCGCCGGACGAGATGGGCGAGCTGTTCCGCGGGTTCTTCGGCGCGTTCGAGTTCGACGGCATCGAGGTGCAGCTGCCGAACCGAACCTTCGACGGTCGACTCGACGTGGAGGTCGGCGGGCGCATCGTCGAGCTGATCGAGGTCGGTCCGGCGCACACGGCCGGCGACACGCTGGCCCACGTGCCCGACGCTCGCACCATCTACACCGGCGACATCCTGTTCATCAACGGCACGCCGATCGTGTGGGCCGGACCGCTGTCCAACTGGGTGGCCGCCTGCGATCTGATGCTCGGCATGGACGTCGACACGGTGGTGCCTGGACATGGTCCGGTCACCGACAAGGCCGGCGTCGCTGCCGTGCGCGACTACCTCGCCTTCGTCGACGCCGAGGCGACCTCCCGTCACGACGCCGGCATCGACGCCTGGGAGGCGGCGCGCGACATCGCCAAGCTGATCGGCGCCAAGCCTGAGTTCACCGGCTGGGGCGAGTTCGGCCGGATCGCCGTCAACGTCGAGACCGCCTATCGATCCCTCGACCCCGCACACGTCACCCCCAACATCATCGAGCAGTTCCGCCGCATGGCCGAGCTCGAAGCCCCCGACGGCCTCCACTGACTCACCACTCACCGGACCCGGCGGGCTCGCCGACGAGGTGAGTGATCTGCGCTCGATGGCCGATCACCTCTCACCTCGGGTTCGACCAAGTGCGATGAGGTATGAGCGGTCGATAGGCGCCTGTTTCTCATCGCGCCGGGTGGCCCCGAGACCGCGATGAGGTATGAGCGGTCATGCGCCGCTCACACCTCATCGCGAGGTGAGAGATCTGCGGCCGATGGTGACTCACCGCTCATCTCGGGTTCGCTGCGCTCACCTGCCGAGCTCGCTCGCTGCGCTCGCTCACCCGAACTCGTGTGCTCGAACGCCGCTCATCTCGGGTTCGCTGCGCTCACCTGCCGAGCTCGCTCGCTGCGCTCGCTCACCCGAACTCGTGTGCTCGAACGCCGCTCATCTCGGGTTCGCTGCGCTCGCTCACCCGAACTCTGCTGCTCGGCTGCTCGCGGGCGCCGGGCTTCACGGTTCGAGGATGGGGGGTGGGCCGCGGCGTTTGCGGACGACGCCCGAGCGGGTGGCGGCGGAACGACGTACGGCGAAGACCCAGCCGGCGATGACGCAGGCGCTGAAGATGAACCACTGGATCGTGTACGACAGGTGCGGGCCCTCGCCCAGCTCGGGGAGCGCGATGGGCAGCGGTGGGTCCTGACCGGTCTCGTCGACCGCGGTGCCGTCGGCGGGGTCGCTGGTGACGCGTTCGAGGTACATCGGCAGCACGTCGGTTCCTGTGGCCGCGCTCACCTGAGGTGCGAGCTTGTCGATGTCGATGCGCCGCACCTCGGTGAGCACGACACCACTCGGGTCCTCCGGTTGCCCCGTGCGGCGCACCTCACTGCGCCGCAACCGGCCGATCACCTCGACGCGGCCGGAGGGTGCGGGGGGAACGGCGTCCTCCTGCGGCACGAAGCCGCGGTTGACGAGGATCACCGTGCCGTCGGTGAGCTGCAGCGCGTCGACCACGTTGCGCCCGGACTCACCACCCTGCGATCGGTTGACGACCAGCACGGTCTGACCGGCCAGGTACGTGCCGGTGACGCCGACCTGACGCCACTCGATCGACGACTGATCGACCCCGTCGGTGAGCACGCCGGCCAACGGCTCGATCGCTGCATCGAGGTTCTGCTCGACCCGAGCGTTGAACGACTTCCGCTCGTCGAGCCGGCGCAGCTGCCAAAGGGCGAGGCTGACCATGGTGACGACGGTGGCGACGATCAGCAGGTGGAAGGCGATCCACTTGGGTCGCAGGAGGAACCGGTACATGCCGGCTCGACGGTAACGGAGAAGTGCCGCCTGGGTTCAGGCGCGATCCCACAGCATCGGCCTGCCGTCGTCGCCGAGGAAGATCGACGCCGGAGTCCGCCGATCGATGTGGCCGATGAGCCCGCGGTACACGCCGAAGCCGCACAGCTCCTGGAGCTCGGGGGAGAACTCGCGCAGCGTCGCCAACGGGATGCCGAGCTGCTGGTTCTCCTGCTGTCGGACCCAGCCGGCGCAGTAGTTCATGGCGATGCCGCGGCGACGCTCGCCGGTGAGGTTGGCGCCACCGCCGTGCCACAGCGATCCGTGCCACACGAGCACGCTGCCGGCTGTCATCTCAGCGCAGGCGCTCTCGTAGTGCTGTCCGTAGGCGGGGGAGTGGTCGGCCACGTGCGTGCCGGGGATGATGCGGGTGGCGCCGTTCTCCTCGGTGAAGTCGGTGATCGCCCACATGCTGTTGGCCGTCGTCGCCGGATGCGGTTTGGGCAGCGGCATCACCTGATCGTCGGCGTGGATCGGTTGGGCCACCTCGCCCGGGCCGATGGTGATGCTCGACAGGCTGCTGACGAGGCACCCGTCGCCGAGCAGGTGCTGGATCAGCGGGAGCACCGCGGGGTGAACCGGGATCTGCCGGTACAGCTCGCCGAGCGCGAGGAGGTTGTAGACGCGGGTGGTGGCGCGACCCTCGAAGCTGTTGCTGCTCGGCTCGATCCGCAGCTCCGCTTCGAGGCGATCGATGTCGTCCTGCAGCGCGGCGGCCAGATCGGCATCGAATGCATCGCGCACGATCGTGTAGCCCTCTCGATCGAGCTGCTCGATGTGCGCGTCTCCGACAGGCGTCCCCATGCGCGCGGCAGGCTACCGTCGCCCGCCATGGCGCCCGATGACGTGACCGACCAGTGGCTGAGCAGCGTCCTGGGTGAGGACGTGCGCATCACCGGAACCAAGCGGATCGGTGACGGGCTGGTGGGCATGAACCTGCGGCTCGCGCTGGACGTCCCGGCCGGCAGCGAACTGCCGACGAGCCTGATCGCCAAGCTGCCGTCGCCGGACCCGACCAGTCGCGCCACGGGGGTCGCGCTGCGCAACTACGAGCGCGAGGTGCTCTTCTACCAAGAGGTCGCGCCGACTGTGGACATCCGCGTCGCCCGCTGCTTCCACGCCGAGTGGCATCCGGAGAACGACGGCGACTTCACCCTGCTGATGGAAGACCTCTCGCCGGCCGAGCAGGGCAACCAGATCACCGGCTGCTCGGTGGAGCACGCCCGAACCGCGGTGCTCGAGCTGGCCAAGCTGCACGGTCCGCGCTGGGGCGACGAGACGCTGAACGACCTGGAGTGGCTCACACGTCGCTCTGGACCGGAGGATGCGATGCAGCTGTCGACGCTGTGGTCGATGTTCCTGCCGGGCTACCTCGGCACGTTCGCCAAGTACCTCGACGCCGAGGGCATCGGTCTGCTGGAGCGCTTCGGCCCGCGATTGTCCGACTGGATCGACGCCCGCACGCCGATCGGGCTCACGGTCACGCACGGCGACTACCGCCTCGACAACCTGATGTTCGCCTCGCCGGCGGGCGGCGCGACGATTGCCGCCGTCGACTGGCAGACGCCCGGCCACGGCGCGGCGTCCACGGATGTGTCCTACTTCATGAGCGCCGGTCCGTTGCCCGAGGACCGCCGGGCGATCGAGCGCGGCCTCGTCGACGAGTACGGCGCCGCGCTCGCCGGCTACGGCGTCCAGGTCGACGGCGACGTGCTGTGGCGCGAGTACGCACGCGACGCCTACGCGGGGATCATCATGAGCGTCATCGCCTCGCAGATCGTGGGCACCAGCGATCGAAGCGAAGCGATGTTCGCAGCGATGTTGACGCGTGCCGTGCAGCAGGCGCTCGATCTCGGCAGCGAATCGCTGATCTGATCCGGAATTGTTCGAGCAGCCCTTGCCACTCCGTGGACTTCACGATATATCGTGATACACCATGACAGCTGTTGACCAAGCGGACGCGGACACGGTCATCCGAACCCGTGCGTTGCGCAAGATGTACGCCGGACCGCCGGCGTTCGCTCGACCTGGAGCCGGTCCTCCCGGCGCCAAACCCGTCGCCACCGACCCGGCGCAGCGCAGCGCAGCGGTCGAATCACTCGACCTCGACGTGCGGCGCGGCGAGATCTTCGGGCTGCTCGGCCCGAACGGCGCCGGCAAGTCGACGACGATCGGGATGCTGACCACGCGGGTGATCCCCACGTCGGGCGAGGCGATGGTGGCGGGCATCGACGTGGTGGCCGACCCGGCGAAGGCCAAGCAGCGCATCGGCGTCGTCACCCAGACCAACACCCTCGACCGTTCACTGACCGTCGTGGAGAACCTTGCCTTCCACGGGCGTTACTTCGGCATGCCGGCCAAGCAGGCCGCGGCAGAGGCAGATCGACTGCTGGAGGTGTTCCGCCTCACCGACAAGCGCGACGTCGGGGTGCCGACCCTGTCGGGCGGTCTGGCGCAGCGCCTGATGGTGGCGCGTTCGATCATGCACCGTCCGTCGGTGCTGTTCCTCGACGAGCCGACCGCCGGCCTCGACCCGCAAACGCGGCTGAGCCTGTGGGAGCTCGTCCGCGAGCTCAACGCCGGCGGCCAGAC
Organism: Ilumatobacteraceae bacterium; assembly: GCA_965229005.1. Classification (GTDB taxonomy): domain Bacteria; phylum Actinomycetota; class Acidimicrobiia; order Acidimicrobiales; family Ilumatobacteraceae; genus CBDDIP01. Next base: position 3,437,469 of record CBDDIP010000002.1, on the reverse strand, counting down.
CGTCCTCCTGACGACGCACTACATGGAGGAGGCCGACGTGCTGTGCGAGCGGGTGGCGATCATGGACCACGGTCGGATGCTCGCCCTCGACACACCCGCCGGCCTGAAGCGATCGGTCGATGCCGACACGGTGGTCACCGTCAGCGCCGGCGACGACGCGCGCCTGGCCGACGCGCTGCGCGGCGCGGAGGGCGTCGTCAAGTCGGAGGTCGGAGCACGCGGCGGCGTCACCGTGCACGTGCGCGGCGGGCGAGGCATCGTGCCCCGCTTGATCGCCACCGCGTCCGAGTCGGGCCTCGACGTCACCGACATCTCGGTCGCCGAGCCCACGCTCGAGACCGTCTTCATCCAGCTGACCGGAAAGGACCTTCGAGACTGATGACCGACACCGCCGTCTCCTCTCCCCGGGTGCCCGAGCTCATCGGCACGACCGCCAGCGTGCGCGCCGCGTTCATCGCCTTGCTCGCCCGCGACCTCGTCGTGCTCCGCAAGGAGTTCGCCATGTTCCTCGCTCGCACCGTGATGCAGCCGCTCCTCCTCATGTTCGTCTTCACCTACGTCTTCCCGAAGATCGGCCAGGGCGTCGGTGGCGGCAGCGGGTCGGGTGCCTTCTCGACCCTGCTGGTCGGCGGTGTCATCGCCAGCACGATGATCTTCCAAGGCATCCAAGCGGTGGCGCTGCCGCTGGTGCAGGACTTCGGCTTCACGCGGGAGATCGAGGATCGCGTCCTCGCGCCGCTGCCGGTGTCGGCGATCGCCATCGAGAAGGTCGTCGCGGGCGCGGTGCAGGCGCTGATCGCCGGGGCGCTCGTGTTCCCCATGGGCCTGTTCATCCCGGCAACGAAGGTGCACCTGCACGTGAACCCACTGCTCTTGATCCCGGTGATGATGCTCGGCGCGTTCATGAGCGCGTCGTTGGGGCTGTTCGTCGGCACGAAGGTGGAACCCAAGCAGGTGCCGCTGATCTTCGGGTTGCTCGTGCTGCCGATGACGTTCCTCGGAGCCGTCTACTACCCGTGGCAATCGCTGCACTCGCTGCGCTGGCTGCAGATCGCCGTCCTCGTCAACCCGCTCGTCTACCTCTGCGAGGGCATGCGCGCCGCACTCACGACCGGCGTGCCGCACATGAGCATGTGGATCGTCTTCGCCGTGCTGACCGCGGTCGGCGCGCTCCTGCTGCGCGTCGGCATCGCCGGCTTCCGCAAGCGCGTCCTCAGCTGACGGGGTGGTTGGCCCGAACCCGATTTTGAGAGGATCGTGCCGTGACGGACCTCCCGGACTTCCACATCCCGCACGACGAGAAGATCGACTGGATGATCGAGACGCATGGCTGGGCGATGGAGGCCGTGGCCGCGCAGCCCGACACTGATCCGCCGATCGCGCCGTACATCTACACCGTTGGCTTCCCCGAGGCGTTCGCCTTCCCGGAGGTGGTCGTCTTCGGGTTGCAGAACGTCGCCGCTCGCGGTCTGTTCGACCTCCTGGCCGACATGCTGCGCGGCGGCACCGAGATCCCGATCGGCGTCGAGCTGACCGGTCTGTTCGACAACGAGCTGCGTTGCCTGTTCGCGCCGGTCGACCTCACCGAGGCAGCTCCGATGTTCACCACCGCGGTGTCGTGGCACCGGAGCGTTGCGTTCGAGGTCGTGCAGCTGCTGTGGCCGGATCGCAACGGCTTCCTGCCGACGGAGCCCGGCTTCGATCGACGGATGGTCTTCGCCCAGCCGATCATCGGTCAGGTCGACTGAGCGAGCGCTCCTCGTTCAACTCGGCGGCCAACGCATCGAGCGCGCCCTCCTCGCCGATCAGCAACGCGGCCCGACGCGTGTCGGTGAACCCGGCGCCGGCGACGAGCTCCGGCCATGACGCATCCGGCGCGTCGAGCACGATCCGCAGCGCCGCGGCGAGCGCGTCGATCGGGTCGCGGTCGTAGCCGGCCAGCAGCGTCTCGACGTCGCGCTTCGTCAGCCGACTGATGGGGTGTGCTCCTCGATCTCCCAACCGGCGCCGTGCACCGGCAGCAGCTCGAGGAACGGATCGGCCGGGAACGCCTCGGGGCCCTTGACGCCCTCGCCCTTCCACTCGCCCGTGGCGAGCATCTCCAACGCCACCACCGGGTGCACGGCGGTCTGCCACACCACGGCCTGGTGCCCGTACTCGCGCATGGTCCACTCGTTGTCGACCACCTGGTACAGGTAGGTCGATCGCGGCGCGCCGTCGACACCGAGCCCGGTGACGAGGCTGCCGGCGCACGTGCGCCCACGCATCCGGTGGCCGAGCTCGGCGGGGTTCGGCAGCGTGGCGGCGACGACGTCGCGCGGCGACACCTCCATCCCGCGGACCGTCACCGGCTTGGTGCTGTCGAGGCCGAGCTTGCGCAGCGTGGCGAGCACATCGAGGAACTCGTCGCCCAGCCCGTACTTGAACGTGACCCGGCCGACGTCGATCCAGCGCGGCATGAGGATGACCTCTTCGTGCTCGACGTTGACGCACTGCAGGGCGCCGATGCCGTCGGGGAACACGAACGTCTCCGGCTCGGAGAACGGCTCGGTCGTGAACCAGCCGCGGTCGCGCTCGTAGATGATCGGCGGGTTGAGGCACTCCTCGATCGTCGTCCAGATGCTGAACGTCGGAGCGAAGGCGAAGCCGTCGATGATGAGGTCGCTGCCGTCGCGCACGCCGATCTCGTCGACGCGGCTGAACAGGTGATCGGCCGCGTAGCGAGCGACCACGTCGCTGAAGCCCGGCTCGACGCCCATTGCCACGAGCGCGAGCTGACCGCGCTCGGCCCACTGATCGGCAACAGCGAACTGCGCATCGCCGAGCATCACGCCGGTCTGGTGGTACGGATCCGTCGGGTGTGGCGTCGACATGTGCATCGCCATGTCGAGGTAGTGCGTGCCCGCCTCGAACGCGGCGTCGAAGATCGGCGGGTTGAAGCGCGGGTCGCAGGCGTTGACGATGACATCGGCCTGGGCCGACCGAGCGAGCTCGACGACGTCGATCTTGTCGGACGCATCGACGCGCGACGCGAGCACCTTTGGTGACGCCGCCTTCGCCGCGGCGCGCTGCGCGCGGCCGTGATCGATGTCGGCGACGACGATCTGCTCGAACACGTCTCGTCGGGCGGCGATCGAGGCGATCGCCGAACCGACCCCTCCGGCTCCGACCACCAGCACTCGCATGGTTGGCCAGGGTAGCCGTGCGGTCTCACCGGGTTCTCACCTTCGTCACACGAGTCACTCACGAACGGCGGCGATGTTCCACCCGTGGAGATCAACAACCTGTTCGGGCTGCCCGCCCACCCCCTGCTCGTGCACGTCCCCGTCGTGCTCATCCCCCTGGCCGCCTTGGCTGCGGTGGTGATGGCCTTCCGACCGGCTTGGCTCGATCGCTACGGCTGGTGGCTGGTCGGGATGAGCTTCGTCGGCATGATCGGCGCGATCCTGGCGGCCGGGAGTGGCGAGGAACTGGAGCACCGCGTCGAGCGGTCTGCCGCGCTGGAGCGCCATGCGGAGCTCGGCGATCGAGCTCAGGCTGTTGCCATCGTCTTCTTCCTCGTCTGCCTCGTCATCGTCGGCGGACGTTGGCTGCTGCGCCGCAGCAAGGGTGACAACGCGGTGAAGACGTTCGCTGCCTCACGCGCCGGAGCACTGGCCGTTGCCGTCGTGCTGGTGATCGCGGCGGGCGTCGCCGCGTACTCGATCGTTCAGGTCGGCCACCAGGGCGCGAAGGTGACGTGGAACGACGTCGGCAAGGGCGACTGAGCGTTCAGTAGGCGAAGGCGCGGCGCTCGGCGCCGAGGTGCACCAGCGACGCGATCCGCTTCGCCAGGTACGGGCTGAACGTACCGCGGTAGCGGACCTGCAGCTCGGGGAGCATCCAGTCGTGGCCGGTGACCTTGCCCCGGCACAGCACGCTGCCGCACACGCATTCGAACTCGTCGTAGTCGCTGCCGTCCGTGGTGGCGTAGTCGTAGGTGAGCTGCTCGCCGACCAGCAGGTCGCGGGCGGCCACCACGACGGTGGCGCCGCTCATCACGCACGTCGGGTCGCAGCTGTGGTTGATGAAGTCGCCCGGCTCCGGTTCCGACGGCCCGGCGAGGTAGATGTGCTCCTCGATCTGCAAGCTGCGCACCTGCTGGCCGACGGGCAGCAGGTCGAGCTCGTCGCGGGTCACGCAGCGGCCGCCGAACGCGGCGACCAGCTCGCCTGCGGCGATCGGCTCGACGACGAAGCTGCCGTGCCCGAGACCGGCGAGTGCCGACGGGCGCGCCTTGGGGGAGAGGTAGCTCACAGCCATGTCGGCCAGCTTGTCGCCATCGATGCGCAGCGTCTACTCGCTGATGCGTCAGCCGATCTGAATGAGAGGTCAGTCAAACTGTGACACCAGTCAGGCGCAGGCCAGCACGAGGCCGACCACGGTGGCGCCGGATCCGGCGAACGAACCGAAGTACGGCGCGCCGCCGAACACGTACAGGCCCCCGTCCCTGCTGCTGATCACGTAGCCCTTGCCGTCCGGCAGGGTGGTGATCGCCGCCGCCGGCTTGGCCCACTGCTTCGAGCTGGTGGCGAGGCTGCCCTTGTCCACCGCGTCGCCAAAGGCGATGACGTCGCCGTCGGCGGTGAGCACGAACAGACCTTTGCCGCTCGACGTCGCAGCGATGTCGACCGCGCCGGACGTCGCCGATGCACCGAACGCGCCGGCGTTGCCGAAATTGCGAACGCGTCCGTCGGTGCCAAGCACCCAGTAGCCGTCGCCGGCGGGCCGGACGGCGATGCGAAGCGCGTCAGTGCTGACGCCGTCGCGCTTGGGTGAACCGGCGTAGCCGGCATCACCGAACGGGTAGATGCCGCCGTTCTTGGCGAGCACCCAGCACCCGTTGCCGGATCGGGTGACGGCGATGTCCACCGCGGTCTGCCCCGTGGGGATCGTGCCGCTGGCACCGAGCCCGCCGAAGGCGAGGACCGTGCCGGAGGTGGTGACCGCCACGTAGCCGTCGCCGGCGCCGGGTGCGGCGAAACCGGCGATGGTGCCATGGCTGGATGCGTTGCCGTGCTTGGTCGCCTTGCCGGCCGTCATCACGGTGCCGCCGGATGTGATCGCCCGGTAGCCGACGGCCTTCGTCCCGCTGGGTGCTTTGCCGGATCCGCTGGTATCGGTCCCGGTCGTGCCCCCGCTGCTGCTCGTGCCGGTCGAGCCACCCGACAGCGCGCTCTGCCCCTTGAAGCCGTACTCGTAGCGCAACATGGCGGGGATGTCGACCACGACCTGATCCCAGCGGCCCGCCTGCTGGGCGACGCTCTGGCGGAGCCCGGGGAGGAGCTTGAACAGCCGACCGCCGGGGCACAGGGTGAGGCCGACGTTGCGGTGCCCGGCCAGGTTCGGTGTGTCGCGCAACTGGCCGTAGATGTTCACGTACGGGTCCGTGTCGAGGACGTCGATGCGATGACGTGCGGCCTTCCAGGCCAGCAGCCACTGCAGGCTCGACATGGCCGCGTCGGTCGGTCGCTCCTCCTCGAAGTTGCCGATCAGGCACACGCCGCATGCGCCCGCGTTGGCGCCCTTGGCATGCGCGCCGACGACGCCCCAGCCGTTGTGGTCCTCCGCCGAGATCGGCTCGTCGCCGAAGCGCCGCGAGTAGCGACCCTCATAGATCACGCCCTTGTGATCGATCATGTAGTTGTACCCGATGTCGGTGAAGCCTCGGGTGACGGCGTGGTACTTGTACGTCTCGCGCACGACGCTGGCGGGGCTGCGCGGCCGGTTCGGACTGGCGGTGTGGTGCACGATCAACTTGCGGATGGGCGCGAACTGGCGGTCCGGCCCACGCCAGCTCTCGTCGGCGCCCCAGTTCGCGCGCGTCACGATGGGCGGCGCGCTGATGTTCGTCGCTCGCGGCGGCGCCACGCTGCGGACGAGTTGCAACTTCGTCGAACCCCCGGACGTCGAACCCGATGCAGCCGGCGTCTTCGTCGTCGTCGATCCACCCGAGCTCGATGCATCCGGATGAGATGGCGCCGCGGCAACGTCCTCGCCGAGGCCCTCGGCTTCCAGATCGCCACCGTTCTCGTCGTCGCCGGCGAACGCGGTGCTCGGCAGCCACAGCGGTGCGGACACCGTCAGGGCGGTTCCGGCGGCGATCTGGCGGAACAGGCTCCGACGGCTCATCGAACCCATCTGGTTCGCGGCAGGTCGGGACAACTCGCACAACTCACACATCGCAGGTACCTCCAGCTGTTGCCAGCCCCACGCCACCCGCGACGTGTGGACACCCTAGGGCACGGTCGCAGCCCGACCGCGGCAGGGGGCTACCGTCGCCGCTCGTGACCGCCAACGAGAGCACGCCGAACCCCACGAACTGGAACATCGCCGACCTGTTCGAGGCGGTCGCCAAGGAGGTTCCCGACCGCCCCTGCCAGGTGCAGGGCGACCGCGTCATCTCGTGGCGTGAGTTCGATCGACGGGCGAACGCGCTGGCCAACGACCTCGTCGCGGTCGGCCTGACGCATCAGTCGAAGCTGGCCTGCTACCTGCACAACTCGCCCGAGTACATGGAGGCGATGTCGGCGTCGTTCAAGGCCGGAGTGGCGCCGGTGAACACCAACTACCGGTACGGCGCCGAGGAGATCATCTACCTCTTCGACAATGCCGACGCGGAGGCCGTCGTGTTCCACGCCACGTTCGCGCCACTGCTGGAGACCATCCGCGAGCGGTTGTCGAAGGTGAAGCGGTGGTACGTGGTGGCCGACGAGACCGGCGACGGCAGCACGCTGTCGTGGGCAACGCCGTACGAGTCGGTGGTCGGCGCCGGCGCCGACACGACCGTCACGCCGTGGGAGCGCACCGCTGACGATCTGCTGTTGCTGTACACGGGTGGCACCACCGGCATGCCGAAGGGCGTGATGTGGCGCCAGGACGATCTGTACAACGTGCTCGGCGGCGGCGGCAACGTGCCAGCCGGCATCCCGCCGGCCGCCGACGTCGCCGAGGTGATGTCACGCATCCAGGGCGCGCCGGCCGGCCCGGTGATGCTCGTCGCCTGCCCGCTGATGCACGGCACCGGGCAGTTCTCGGCGATCAACTCGATGGCATCGCTCGGCGGCACGATCGTCACGCTCGCGTCGCGCAGGTTCGACGTGATCGAGCTGTTCGAGACGATCGAGCGGTGGCGCGTGACGCACCTCGTGATCGTCGGCCAGGCGTTCGCCGGCCCGATGCTCGAGCACCTCGAAGCCAGCCCGGGCAGCCACGACACGTCGAGCCTGCAGCTGATGGTGTCGTCGGGCGTGATGTGGAGCCAGGAGAACAAGGCGGGTCTGCTGCGTCACATCCCGCAGGTGGTGCTGTTCGACAGCTTCGGATCGTCGGAGGCCGTGGGCATGGGCGGCTCGTTCTCCGCTGCCGGCGCACCCGAGCAGACCGCACGGTTCGCCCTTGGCGCCAACTGCGCGGTGTTCGACCTCGACGGCACACGTGTTGCCGCCGGCTCGGGCGCGCAGGGCATGGTCGCCGTCGGTGGCTTCATCCCGCTCGGGTACTACAAGGACGAGGCGAAGACGGCGTCGACGTTCCGCGTCTTCGAAGGACGTCGGTGGAGCGTGCCCGGCGATTTCGCCGAGGTCAACGCGGACGGCTCGCTGCACTTGCTCGGCCGCGGATCGGTGTGCATCAACACCGGTGGCGAGAAGGTGTTTCCGGAGGAGGTCGAGGAGGCGTTGAAGACGCACCCCGACGTGCGCGACGTCGTCGCCGTCGGGCTTCCCGACACGCGCTTCGGGGAGACGATCTGCGCCGTCGTCGAGGCCGAGCCGGGCGCTCACCCCGATCTGCCGGCCCTGGCCGACCACGTCAAGCGCACCCTTGCCGCGTACAAGGCGCCGCGCGACCTCGTGCTCGTCGACACGATCGGTCGCGCTCCGAACGGGAAGGTCGACTACAAGCGTTTGAAGTCACTCGCTGCGGACCGACTCAACCGGTAGCGTTCCCGGCTGACGCATCACGAGCGACCCGTTCACCTGCAAGCTGGGCGACGGGTCCGGCAACCGGGGAGGAAGCCCCACGGTGCCTTCCCACGGCGACGTGGGGATGTGGTCCCGAGCCATCGGGGCAACAGAGCTTCCGCTCGTGCGGCGACGCCGGACCACGAGCAGCAGGAGGAACCATGGCACCAACGCACCACCCGTCGCATCCCGCGACCGGCGCGTGGATGCCGGGCGACTCGGTCGGCAATCGCCAGTTCGTCACCGTCGAGCGGCCGTTCCCGGTCGAGGGTGGGATCACGTTGTCGTCGATCGACATCGCCTACGAGACGTGGGGCGCGCTGGACGACTCTGCCAGCAACGCCGTGCTGCTGTGCCATGCGTGGACGGGCGACAGTCACGCTGCCGGTCCGATCGGCCGCGGCCATCCGACCGAGGGCTGGTGGGACGAGATCGTCGGGCCCGGCAAGCCGATCGACACCGATCGCTGGTTCGTCGTGTGCATCAACGTGCTCGGCGGGTGCCAGGGCTCCACCGGGCCGGCGTCGATCGATCCGTCGACCGGCAAGCCGTACGGCAGTTCGTTCCCCGTGCTGACCATCCGCGACATGGTGCGCGCTCAGGCGAAGCTGGCCGACCACCTGCGCATCGACGCGTGGCACTCGGTGGTCGGTGGATCGATGGGCGGGATGCAGGTGCTCGAGTGGGCGATCACGTTCCCGCATCGGGTTCGTTCGATCGTGCCGATCGCCACATGCGCGCAGGCGACGGCGCAGCAGATCGCGTGGGGGGCCATCGGGCGTCGGGCCATCCGCCTCGATCCGAAGTGGCGCAACGGCGACTACTACGACGCGGCCGACGGCGATGGACCGTGGGAGGGGCTCGCGATCGCTCGCATGGTGGCGCAGGTGACGTTCCGCAGCGACAACGTGTTCACCGAGAAGTTCGGCCGGTCGCTGGCGGACGGGGCAACGCTCGGTGGGTCGGTCGACCTGTTCCAGCGCTTCGAGGTGGAGCGCTACCTCGATCACCACGGCGACAAGTTGATCCGTCGCTTCGACACCAACAGCTACCTGATCATCGGCAAGGCGATGGATCTGCACGACGTGGGTCGCGGTCGCGGGGGCGCGGAGGCGGCGATGCGCCGAGTCAGCGCGCCGACGCTGTCGGTCGGGATCTCGTCGGACATCCTCTACCCGAGCTACCAGCAGCGGCAGATCCGCGACCTCATCGCCGCCGGTGGCACCGCGGCCGAGTACTTCGAGATCGACTCACCCCACGGGCACGACGCGTTCCTGATCAACGTCGACCAGTTCGCCGGACCCCTGCGCACCTTCCTCGAATCTCCGTAGAAACGTGCGCGCGTCCTGGTCCGCTCACGCGGGTGAACAACTCGACCACTCTCAGGTCGATCGTTTGGACTTGGTGCGCTCCATCAGGGCATCCAGCTCGGGGATGGCTCGACTCTTCACGGGGAGGCGGATGATCATCTCGTTCGAGCCGTCCTCGACTCGACCGCCTCGCAGCACGTAGATGGCGTGCTTGCCCTTGGCGTCGAGGTCCTTGCCGACGATGCGGGCGAACTCGGTGCGTCGGCGGAGCATCTTCTTCTGGTCCACCTGCAGCAGGCCGTTGCCGAGGATGACGACGCGGGTCTCCTTGGCCCGGCCGATCGGCGCGCCCTGCTGGTCGATGAACTGGGCGTTGCACAGCACGCGCTGCCCGTCCTTGGAGACCCAGTGCGGCTCGATGCGGAACGCGAACCAGTAGAGCGCCCCGCACACGGCGAACCCGAGGAGGAGCCAGACCACCGACCACATGGCACCAGCATGGCACCGAGAACGACCGCTGGGGTTGCGGTGGTGATCCGTGCGAGACTGGCCCTCGTGTTCGCGGCCGATTTCACCGACCCAAAGAACGAGCGGATGATCTACCTCATGGCCGGTGGCCTGGCGTTGGTCGGCATCCTGATGATCGTCGCCACCGTGTGGTGGTGGCGCAGCACTCGTTCGGACCACCCCGCATTGGCGCCGCTGGAGGTCATGGGCGAGCGCCGCTTCCTCACGTTGCCCGAATCCGACCGTCGCCGCCGGCTGGAAGCCGTGCGCCCGGAGGGTGCGGACCCGTTGGTTCCGCTGGGGCCGGCGCCCGAGCCGTTGAACCTCGAGCTCGAGTCCTTCCGGGATGGCGGTCCCACCGATTTCGCCGACCTGCGCTTCGACGAGTTGAGCCTCGACGACGAGGCGCCGGTCATCGACCCTTCGCCGTCGATCGACCCGTTGCTGCTGCCGCTCGACCTTCCTGCCGAGGACGTGGACGACGTCGCTGACAAGGCCGACCCGCTGTCCGAGGGAGCCCTCGAGGACGGCCTGGACGAGGAGCTCGTCGACTCGACCGGCCACGACGTCGTCGAGGCGTCGACCGACGCGGACCACGAAGAGCTCAGCGTCGAGCCCACGTCGTAGCGGTACGGTTCAGGGATGGCTGATGGACTCGACGTCGATGCGATGCTGGCCCGGTTCCGAGAGCGCGCTGCCTCGGTGAAGCGGCGACCGTTGCCCCCCGTTGCGGGGGAGGAGCGCAACCGCTTCGTGGAGCAGGCCAAGGTCGACTTCCAGGACTTCGCCATCGTCGGCGATGCCGTCGGCACGCTGGAGGACGGGGTGCTCGTGCTGCGCGTGGACCTGCGTCCCCCGGACCAGCGCAGCTGAACCGCGTTGTCGCCGTCGACCCCTGGCCGCTAGATTCGTCGGGCACTCGACAAGCGGGTGTGCAATACGCGGACGTGGCTCAGCTGGTAGAGCATCACCTTGCCAAGGTGAGGGTCGCGGGTTCGAATCCCGTCGTCCGCTCCACGTGATGAGGCCCTCCGTCAGGAGGGCCTCTCGCCGTTTTGGCATCGCTGTCAGCAGATGTCCGCCCAGGAGCGACTTTTGCTGCCAGCGGTCGGGTCAGGGCAGCCGACTGCTCAGCCACGAGGTCGCGAGCGCAGCGACGTGGCGGGTGCGGCCGGCGAGGAAGTGATCGGCGCCCGGTACGGACTCGATCGTGGTGTCGGCCCAACTCGATGCGATCTGGGCGGTCCGCTCGACGGGACAGAACTGGTCTCGCTCCGGTGACACGAGGAGGGTCGGCACGCCGGGAGCAACGGCGTCCGGACCGAGTGGCGGTGCCACCGCCACCACGGCGGTGACCCGCTCGTCGCGGGTCGTCAGCGCAACGAGCGCTCCGAACGAGTAGCCCGCCAGCACGACCGGCAGGCCGCCGAGCGCGACCTCGTCGATGGCGGCGATGGCGTCCAATCGTTCGGCCACGCCGTTGTCGTGCGCGGCTCGGAAGTCGAAGCGGATGGTTGTCAGCCCGATCGCCGGAAGTGCTGTGAACAGTGCGTCGACCACCGCGTTGTGGCGGTTCCCGCCGTACAGCGGATGCGGGTGGCAAACGACGGCAACGCCGAGCGCTCCGTCCACCGCAGCGATGTCCGCCGCGAGCTCGTGTCCGTCCGACGTGACCAGCGTGACCATCAGGCGAGGAGGCGGGCCTTCTCGCGGGCGAACTCGTCGTCGGTCAGCGCGCCCGACGCGTGCAGGTGGGCAAGTCGCTCGAGCTGGGCGAGACGGTCGTCGCTCGACGCGGCGGCCGGCGGCGCCCAGTTCGCGGCGGCTGCGGCGGGAGCACCGATCACGCCATCGCCGTTCAGGTCCTGACCGAGGAACGCTTCGAGCTTGGCCAGCTTCTCGGGCGGCAGGTCGGCGGGGGAGCCGCCGATGAACTGCACGTTCGCCGGCATGCCACCGGGCGCGGCCTCGCCACGCATCATCGCCGCCTGCATCTCGGCCTGCTGGCGGGCGGCGTCGTCCCAGTTCGGGATGGCGTCGAAGTCGATCTCGTACTGCGGTGGGTCGGTGCGGCTGACTCTCGCCGGCAGCACCATGCCGGGCTGCGGCCAGCGGCGAGTGCGAGTGATCCGTCGTTCCTCGACAGCGAACGCCGGGAATCCGGGGACCTCGACGACGAAGTGGAACACCCCGTTCATGAACATCGCGCCGCCGTCGCTGCTGTACGGGCTCGACGCCGACGTCACTCGCGCCGTGCCGACCACCCACTCGGTCGTGTCCTCGGATCGGTCCCGACGAAACAGCCCCATCGGCGACGAACGCTACCGCGCCGCACGATCAGAGGATGCTCCCGCCGTTGACCGAGAGGATCTGACCGTTGATGTACGACGCTCGCGCGCTGGCGAGGAAGGCGACGGCGTCACCGATCTCCTGCGGGGTGCCTGGACGACCGAGCGGGATGGTCGCGACGATCGCCGCGCGGCGCTCCGGGGTCCAGTAGTCCTTGCCCGTCCGGCTCCAGCGGCTCTGTGCGCCCACCGGCTCGTCATCGGTCGGTGGAGTGAACATCGGGTTCACCCCGTTGACGCACACGCCGGACGGTCCGACTTCGGCGGCCAGGAGGCGGATGAGGTGCATCACACCCGCCTTCGCCACCGAGTACGCGGGGAGGTCGAGGGCTGGCTGACGGCCCGAATCCGAGGCGATGATCACCACTCGGCCTCGTTGATTGGTGACCAGCTTCGGCACTGCGGCCCACACGACGTTGAGCACGCCGAACAGGTTCAGCTGCACGTCCCTCGTCTGGTCCTCGGGCGATCGCTCGAAGATCCGGCCGTTGCCGAGCGGTCCGCCTGCCGCGTGGACGAGCACGTCCAGCCCACCGAGGTCGGCCACGGCCTGGTCGCACACCTGCGCCACGAGATCGCGATCGGTGACGTCGACCGCGTGCGCGGTGCACTCGACCCCGAAGTGGGAACGCACCTCCGCGGCGACCGCCTCGGCAGCGGGGAGGTCGATGTCCAACAACGCGATCCGGCACCCATCGGCAGCCAGCGCCCTGACGATGCCGCGGCCGATGTTCGAGGCTCCGCCGGTGACGATCGCCCGACGCCCTTCCAGTTCGAGATCCATGCCGACTCCTCTCCGGCGCCACGGCGCCGAGCCCTGGGTCCATCGTGGAGCTGCAGGCGTTTCCGAACCCGTTGCTCGTCGAACACGACGCGCGTTATCGCTGATGCGACTCCACCCGATCGATCTGTGCACAGCCCGCTCGGGCGGAACCGGACATCTCGTACTGTCGCGGCATGGCGCTGTTCCACCTCGCGACGATCACACCCACCAAAGCCGAGCTCATCGCCGCTTGGATCCCGACGCAGTCGTGGGGGCCATCGGCAGACGACACCGTCGAGGTGATCGGCGCGTACCGGTTCGACGACCCTGACGGTCGCGTCGGCATGGAGAGCTTCCTCGTCCGTGCCGGCGGTGTTGTGTTCCACGCGCCACTGACGTACCGCGACGAACCGCTCGCGAGCGCGGAGGGCGCACTGATCACCGAGATGGAGCACTCCGTGCTCGGCACCCGATGGGTGTACGACGGGCTGCGCGATCCACTGAGCGTGGTGATGCTCGCGGCCGTGACGATGACCGGCCAGGGCGAAGCGTTGGGCATGGCGGTGTACGACGGTCGCTGGTACATCGCCCCGAGCCCGGTGCGCATCCACGGTGGCGGCTGGTCGCAGGAACGGGTTCCGGTGGACGGTTTCGAGCTCGTCGAGGACGGTGCGACGAGCGTGCTGCGCAACGACCGCTTCGAGCTCACGGTGTTCCGGCGTCCGGTCAGTGGACCGCGGCCGCCGATCTCGCTCACCGCGACGTGGGCTGATCAATCGGACCCGGTCGTGCTTGCCGAGGTCCGCTCGCTCACCAGCTGAGCCTCACACCGCTGCCGCAACGACGGTCGCCGCCAACGCGATCCTGTGGTCCTTCGACCATGGGGGCCCGAGCGACCGGCGTGGTCCGTGCAGCACCTCGTGCGACCGTTCGCCGAGGATGCGAGCGGCATCTGCCTCGACGCTGCTGGCGTTGAACATGTGCACCGCCCAGCCCCGCGCGGCGGCCACGTCGGCGAGCACCTGGCAGTACATCACCGAGTCGGCGCGACTCTCGTACGGCACGCGACGGAGCGTCGCGATGTCGGTGGGGAAGTCATGCGGCCACGCTCGAACGGACAGCGAGACGATCGGCTCGGACAACGAGTCGGCCAGCTCGTCCAACGCTGACCGTGTCGCGCGAACCACCGAGGAGCGAACGTCGGCGACCAACGTGGTGAGTGCCGCATCGCCGAGACGAGCTTCGGTCTGATGCATCTCGTGTGGCCCGCCGACGTGGTGGATCGGCGCAGAGGGCAGGTCCGGCCCGACCAGCTCGATCCGGCGGCGATCCACCACGCGATGCCGCACGTCGCTCGTCACCGCCACTGCCCACCCGAAGTGATGCGCGATCCCGACCCGCATCCGACGATTCTGCCTGAGCGGACTGGTCAGCTGCTGACGTACTCCGCGAGGTGCTTGCCGGTGAGGGTCTTCTTGGACTTCACCAACGCTGCGGGGGTGCCTTCGAAGACGATGCGGCCGCCGTCGTGGCCGGCGCCGGGGCCGAGATCGATGATCCAGTCGGCGTGAGCCATCACGGCCTGGTGGTGCTCGATGACGATCACCGACTTGCCCGAGTCGACGAGCCGATCCAGCAACGCGAGCAGCTGCTCGACATCGGCGAGGTGGAGACCGGAGGTCGGCTCGTCGAGCACGTAGATGCCGCCCTGCTCGCCCATGTGCGTTGCCAGCTTCAGTCGCTGGCGCTCGCCGCCGGACAGCGTCGGAAGTGGTTGGCCGAGGCTGACGTAGCCGAGCCCGACGTCGGCGAGACGCGCCAGGATCTTGTGCGCGGCTGGGACCGCGGCCGCCCCGTCACCGAAGAACGACTCGGCCTCGGTCACGGACATCGCCAGCACCTCGCTGATGTCCTTGCCGCCCAGCTCGTGCTTCAGCACGTCGGCGTGGAAGCGCTTGCCCTCGCACTCCTCGCACGTGGTGGCGACGCCGGCCATCATCCCGAGGTCCGTGTAGATCACGCCGGCGCCGTTGCATTCGGGGCAGGCACCTTCGGAGTTGGCACTGAACAGCGCGGGCTTGACGCCGTTTGCCTTGGCGAACGCAGTGCGAATCGGATCGAGCAAGCCGGTGTAGGTGGCCGGGTTGCTGCGCCGCGACCCCTTGATGGCACCTTGGTCGATCGTGACCACGCCGTCACGGCCCGACACCGAACCATGGATCAGCGAGCTCTTTCCCGAACCGGCGACACCCGTGAGCACCACGAGCACGCCGAGTGGGATGTCGACATCGACGTCGCGCAGGTTGTTGGCGTGGGCGCCGCGCACCTCGAGCACACCGGACGGAGGGCGTACGGCGGGCTTCAACGACGCCCGGTCGTCCAGGTGTCGCCCGGTCAACGTGCCGCTGGCGCGCAACCCTACGACGGTGCCTTCGAACACGACCGTGCCGCCTGCGCTGCCGGCGCCCGGCCCGAGGTCGACCACGTGGTCGCCGATGGCGATCGCTTCCGGCTTGTGCTCGACGACGAGCACCGTGTTGCCCTTGTCGCGCAGCTGCAAGAGCAGTTCGTTCATCCGTTGGATGTCGTGCGGGTGCAACCCGATCGTCGGCTCGTCGAAGACGTAGGTGACGTCGGTGAGCGACGACCCGAGGTGTCGGATCATCTTCGTGCGCTGCGACTCACCGCCGGACAACGTGCCGGACGGGCGATCGAGCGAGAGGTACCCGAGGCCGATCTCGACGAATGAGTCGAGCGTGTGGCGCAACGATGCCAACAGCGGCGCGACCGACGCATCCTTCAGGCCGCTCGCCCATTCGGCCAGATCGCTGATCTGCATCGAGCACGCGTCGGCGATGCTGACGCCGTTGATCTTCGACGAGCGAGCGAGCTCGTTGAGCCGCGTGCCATTGCACTCGGGGCAGGTCGTGAACGTGACGGCGCGTTCGACGAAGGCGCGGATGTGCGGCTGCATCGCCTCCACGTCCTTCGACAGGTACGACTTCTGGATCGACGGGATCAGGCCGGCGTACGTCAGGTTGATGCCCTCGACCTTGATCTTCGTCGGCTCCTTGTGCAGCAGGTCGTTGAGCTCCTTCTTGGTGTACTTGCCGATCGGTTTGTCCGGATCGAACCACCCGCACCCGCGAAAGATGCGGCCGTACCAACCCTCCATCGAGTACCCGGGGATCGTGATCGCCCCCTCGTTGAGCGACTTGCTCGCGTCATAGAGCGCGGTGAGGTCGAAGTCAGTGACCGACCCCATGCCCTCGCAGCGCGAGCACATGCCGCCCGCTCGCGAGAACGTGCGCTTCTCGACCTTCTTCTCGCCGCCCTTCTCGAAGGTCACGGCGCCGGCGCCGCTGATGGTCGCGGTGTTGAACGAGAACGCGTTCGGCGAACCGATGGAGGGCTTGCCGAGCCGGCTGAACAGGATGCGCAGCATCGCGTTCGCGTCGGTGGCGGTACCGACCGTCGAGCGGACGTTGGCGCCCATCCGCTCCTGGTCGACGATGATCGCGGTCGTCAGTCCGTCGAGCACATCGACGTCGGGCCGCGCCATCGTCGGCATGAAGCCCTGCACGAACGTGCTGTAGGTCTCGTTGATCAGCCGTTGCGACTCCGCCGCAATCGTGCCGAAGACCAACGAGCTCTTGCCCGAGCCGGAGACGCCGGTGAACACCGTCAGCCGTCGCTTCGGGATCTCGATGCTGACGTCCTTGAGGTTGTTCACCCGCGCCCCATGCACGCGGATCATGTCGTGGCTGTCGGCATCGCGCCGTGTCGTCTTCGTCATCGCACCTCCTGGATGCGGACCATGTTGCCCGCTGGGTCTCGGACCGCGCAGTCACGCACGCCGTAGGGCTGCTCCGTCGGCTCCTGCACGACGTCCGCATCGCCGGCCTGCAGCTGCTCGAACGTCGCGTCGAGGTCCTTCGTCGCGAGCACGACGATGCCGAAGGTGCCCTTGGCCATCATCTCGGTGATGGTGCGCCGCTCGTCCTCGGTGACGCCGGGGTCGGCGCCGGGCGGGAAGAGCACGATCGACGTACCCGGCTGATCGGGCGGGCCGACGGTGATCCAACGCAGACCGTTGTACCCGACGTCGTTGCGCACCTCGAAGCCGAGGGTGTCGCGGTAGAAGGCCAAGGCGGCGTCCGGGTCGTCCTGAGGGAGGAAGCTCGAGTGAATGCTGATGTCCATGACTCGAACGCTAAGTGGGCTCGGCGGACGGCGCTTCTCGATTCCTGACGGGTCTGGTGACGTGCTTGGCCATGCACGACGGGATCGTCACCGGGGCGTCGGTTGCCGCACGCCGGTATGCGCTCGGCGGCATGCCGACCAGCTCGGTGAAGCGGGTGCTGAACGTTCCGAGCGACGAGCAGCCGACCGTGAAGCAGACCTCGGTCACGCTGAGATCGCCGCGACGCAACAGGGTCATCGCCCGCTCGATCCGCCGGGTCATCAGGTAGCTGTACGGCGACTCGCCGTACGCCAGCTTGAACTGCCGGCTGAGGTGGCCGGCCGACATGTTGACGCCGCGAGCGAGGTCCTCGACGTCCAGCGGTCGTGCGTGCTCTCGGTCGATGCGATCCCGAACCTGGCGCAGCAACGCGAGGTCGCGCAGCCGTTGCTCCGTCGTCGTGGTCACGAACCGATCGTGCCACGTGCGAGCTGCCGGTCAGGCAGCACAGGTTGCGACTCGCACAACCTGCGCTGCCTGACCGAGCCGATCAGGCGGCGGCGGCCATCTCCACCTTGGCAAAGGTGTCGGGGACCGGGTACTCGCCGAGCACGTACAGCAGGATCGCGACGTGTTGGGCGTCGATGATCTGGATCGAACCAGCGAGCTGGATCGCGTCCTTGTCGGTGAGCACGTTCTGCGCGTTGAGGTAGGTCGCCGCGGCGATCTGCTCCAACTGCAGTGCCAGCGCAGCTGCGCCGGCGACGTCGGTGACCTTGCCGAACGCCTCGTCGACGACCGGCTTCAGGGTCGCGTTCGGCTCGGTGACCGCCTCGCCGCCCGCACCGGTGATGACACCGTTCCACGCGTCGAGGTGCTCCTGGTGCTGGGCCATCGCCACGGTGACGAACTCGCCGACTGCCGGGGGAACCTCGCCGAGGGCGCCGCTGCCGGCCGCGTCGAGCGCTGCCGAGTACGTGCCGACGGCGAGGACCTCGAGGCTGGCGGCCAGGTTGGCCACGTCGAGATCGACGTTCCCGCTGCCGGCCGTCGTGCCCGGTGTGGTGCCGGTGGTACCCGGCGTCATCGTGCCTGGAGTCGTGCCCGCCGTGGTGCCGGGCGTGCTGCCCGACGTTCCGGGGTTGGTGCCCGACGTCTTGTCGTCACTGCCGCAGGCGGCGATGACCAACGCAGCACCGACGGCAGCAGCGCTGCCGAGGATGTGGCGCCGAGTGAGCGGGTAGGCAGACAGGGAGGTGCGGGGTTGTTCGTTGTTGATGTCGTCGTTCACTTGACGGCTCCTTCTTCGGGCGGGCTGGCCATGGTCACGCCTTCGAACGCATCCGGGAACGCAACGCTCCCGGCTGCGGCCGGCAGCTTGGCAACGCCATCACCGAGGGGGATGGCGATGAGCTCCGGTGCGCCACCGTCGAGCAGTGCTCCGACAGCGCGCAACGTCGCGAGGTGCTGGCACTCGACGCCCATCACGCTGGCCATGAGGACTCGCGAGGTGACGTCGGTGTAGCGGTTGAGGTCGGCGAGGTAGGTCTCGGTGGCGACCTGCTCCAACGTGGCAGCAAGCTTGACCACGTCGAGCGGTGTCGCCAGGGTCGGCTTGGCCGCCTCGACGATCGGTGTGTACTTCGGGTTCGTAGCCGTCTGGTCGGTGCCCTTGAGCGTCTTGGTCTGTGCCGAGAACGCCTGGCGGTGCTCGTCGTGCTGGGCCATCGTGGTCTGCGCGAACTTGACGATGACGGGGTTGCCATCAGTGATGAACGGCAGTGTCAGTGCAGCGCCATAGGTGGCAACTGCCAGCAGCTCCAGCGACACGGCAGTCTGCAACTGCATGACGTCGATGTCGCCGTCGGCAGCAGATGCGGAGCCGGCAAAGGCGGCACCGACGACGCCGACGCCGAGGAGGCCGCCGATCGACATCTTCAGCCGCCGCACCAGGGTGTCGCGTGACGCCGAGAAGTCGGCGACCGCTTCGGGGTCGTTGTTGATGCCGGCCCGACGGCGGTCGGCGGCGTGGTCGTGGAGGTCGGGAAGGGTGCTGCTGGCCAACGCCATGGCGTCGGTGTGCAGATCCTGCGACTCCTCGATGAGCGAGTTCATCGCCCGCTCATCGAGCGGTCGTTGCCCTCGGGGGGTGGTGGACATGTGGGTTGCTCCTGTCGTCGGGGATCGAAGCGACCCGCCACACGTCAGCTACGAACAACGGGTCGCTCCGTCCATCCGTCACTTGTTCGTTACAGGAAGCGCGCAGGACCAAAACAATCTCGGATTCACCCGTGCCGGTGAAATGTCAAATGAGGTCTCACGAGTTCGTGGTTTCAGAAACAATGGAGACGGGTAAGGACCGCAGTCTCGGCGTGGCACGAGTGCAGGGAGTCGAACCCTGATGGCGCCGGTTTGGAGCCGGGCCTGCTGCCGTTGCATCACCCGCAAGTGGTGGCGTTGGATGCCGACCATCGGCCGCGCAGCAGCGCGTCGGCGCTGGCGTCGAATGCCGAGGTGATGTCCATGAACGCAACCTACGTGACTCGTCGACGGGTGGTTCGCCGATTTCTGGGCGACGAGGTCAGCGGCCGTAGACGGAGATGTGCCGCTCGCTCTGCGCCGTGAACGGCTCGCCGCGCCAGCCGCCCCAGCGGTCGTGCAGCCGGAGGCCGGCGATGCGGGCCATCAGGTCGAGCTCGCTCGGCCAGCAGTACCGGCACACGATCGGGTGCACCTGAACGCCCTGGTTCGAGAGGCGCACGTGGCTCTCGTCGAGGATCTGGTTGACCGGGTCGTGCCTGCCGACATCGAGCGTGACGACGTGGGGCTCGATCGCCTCGGCATCGACGTACTGATCTCCGCGCAGCCGGTAGAGGTACGACGGCACGAACGCCTCGATCACGAACACCCCGTCGGCAGTGAGGTGCGCAGCGACGTTCTCGAAGCAGCGCACCTGATCGTCCTGCGTCAGCAGGTTGAACATGGTGTTGAAGACCACGTAGATCAACGAGTACTCACCGGGCACATCGACTGCTGCGAAGTCGCCGATGCTCACGGCAAGATCCGCGCCGCCCGGCTTGGCCCGCAGCTGCTCGACCATCGCCGGCGACAGGTCGATGCCGTCGACGCGCACCCCACGAGCGGCGAGCGGCAGCGCGATGCGGCCGGTGCCGATCGCCAGCTCCAGTACAGGACCGGCGCCTGCCAGTCGGGCCAGGAAGTCGACCGTCTCGAGCTCGTCGCCACGGATCTCCTCCGCGTCGTACACCGCGGCGGCGTCGGTGAGGAAGCTCATGACCGGTTCGTATCCCTGCATCGGCTCACTTGAACAGCTCGGGAGGCGCGCAACAAGCCATTTCCGGTCCCTCGGATCGTGTGGCGACCGACTGCTACGTTCGCCTCGTGGATCGACCGGCGCTCATCGAGCGGTACACCGCGTACTGGAACGATGGTGACGTCACGGGGTTCCGGTCGATGATCGTCGACGGATGCATCCGCCACGATCCCGGTTCGACGGTGTCGATCTCACTCGACGAGAACGAGCGTCGTTTCTGGGCGGCACACGCTCAGTTCCCCGGTCTGCGTCTGGCCAACGCGTGGATGTGGGAGCACGGCGACGACTGCATCACGGTGGCCTACACCTTCACCGTCGGCGAGAACGTGAACGCAGCGATCGAGGTCTTCCGCTTCGAGGATGATCAGATCGCAGAGGTCTGGAACGCCGTACCGGGCGAAGGTGACTGGTTGCCCTGACCGCGGGCGCGAGTGTGCTGCCAACGTCGATCGCGGGGAGCGATCGACGTTGGCAGCGACCTGACTGAGTTGCCGCTCGATCCGACTCAGTCGGGGATCCCGTAGTAGCCCGATACTTCCTGTTCGAAGGAGCGGCTGACCGCTCGGTCCTTCGGGGCGTGCGGGGCGTGCATCACGAGGTCCTTGCTGAAGCAGGTGACGATGTCGCCGGCTTCGGTGCGGTACGAACCCTCGACGGGCAACATGTGGCTCGAGCGCAGCACGCCGGGGTCGACGACGAGCCAGCGCGGCTCGAGGGTGCTGCTGTCGGAGATGAGGTCCACCACCTTGCCGATGCGCTCGCCCTTCTCGTCGAGCACGTCATGGTCGGTGAACGTCGGGGCAATCGCTGTGTCATCCATTCGTCGAGATCCTCCTCGTGTGAGCCCGTGTCTGCTCGGTACCCGACCGTTCGCACCGTCAACCCAGCTCCCACGATCGGGCTGACCCACGAGGGCGAGTCAGTCGATGCGGCGCAACGGCGACACCACTGCGTCGCGACGAGCGATGCGAACGTGGACGTCGGTGAGCCAGGACGCCTCGCTGCTGACCATCAACGGATTGACGTCGATGGAGGCGATCTCCGGATGCTCGTCGGCCAACTGGCCGAGGCGGACGATCACCTCGGCCACCGCCTCGATGCCGATGCCCGCTTCGCGCAGCGCATCGCCGGCACGCGAACCGTTGATGAGCGACGTCGCCGACGCGAGCGACAGGGGAGCGAGCCGGATCGGCTCGTCTCGCAGGAGGTCGACCTGGCGTCCGCCGAGCCCGACGCTGATCAACGGTCCGATGCGCTCGTCGACCGTGCACCGCACACGTAGATCGACTCCCGGCTGCACCATCGACTGGACGACCACCACGTCGGCATCGGCGCCGATCGCGTCGCGCATCGCGGTGATCGCGTCGCGCACGGACGCAGGGTCGGGGAGGTCGAGCGCGACGCCGGACCGCAACGATCGACCGAGGTGCCGTTGCGTCGCCTTCACCGCGACCGGGAAGCCGATGAGATCGGCCGCGCCAACGGCCTCGTCCGCGGGAACGCACGCACCGTGCGGCGCCCGCAACCCGTAGGACTCGAGCAGCGCGGCCACCTGCGCATGATCGAGCGACTCCTCGTTCGCAGCCATCGCCTCGCCGATGACCGCACTCGCGGCCAGTGCATCGACGTCCCCGTATGGCGTGGGTGCCAGCGGGCCTTCCTGCTCGCGCCATCGCCCGTAGGCGTACGCCCGACCGAGCACCGCCGCAGCTGCCTCAGGAAAGGTGAACGCGGGCACGGCCGAGCCACGGCGGAGCGGCCCGTCGCCGCCGCCGAGCAGCACGGCGACGATCGGCTTGGTGCTGCCGGTTGCAGCGCGGTCGATCTCTTCCGTCGGCGCGGCCGCATCAGCCAGTGGGGGAGCGTGGATCACGAGCACCGCGTCGACGCCGTCGTCGGACAGTGCCGCGCCGACCGCAGACTCGTAGTCGGCCGGTGTGGCCTGCCAGTCGATGACCATCGGACCGTCGACCGGCACGAGCCCTGCGGCCTCGACCGCAGCACGCGCCAACGTCGCAGGCGAGCGCGAGTTGCTCAACACGGCTACTCGCGGCCCGGACGGGATGGGCTGGTCGGCGAGCACGCGGACGGTGTCCAGCAGCGCTCGCACCGTCGGCACCTCGATCAACCCGGCCTGTTGGTACATCGCTTCACCTGACGGGCCGATCGCCGCGGCGCCGGTGCGGACGGCAACGATCGGCCTGCGCAGCGAGACGCGCCGTGCGATGCGTGCGAACTTGCGCGGGTTGCCGAACGTCTCGGTGTACATGGCGATGACGGTCGTGGTGTCGTCGTCGTCCCAGAACTGGAGCAGGTCGTTGCCGGAGACGTCGCTGCGGTCGCCGAGCGATACGAACCAGGACAGCCCGAGTCGCAGCCGTTCCGCGTGGCGAAGCAGCGACGCACCCAACGAACCGGACTGCATCGACACGGCGACCTTGCCGTGCATCAGGTGCACCGGGATCAGCGACGCTTGCAAGCCGACGTCGTCTCGCGAGGTGGCGATGCCCATGCTCGATGGTCCGACCAGGCGAACCCCGGAACGGCGCGCCCTGGCCACCAGCGCGTCGAGGTCGATGTCGGCGCCGTCGACCGCCGTCACGACGAGCGCGCCGCGAACTCGGGCGGCGATGCAGTCGTCGATCGCTGACTCCAGCGCTGCCGCCGGCACCGCGATCACGGCCAGGGAGACGTCTTCGCCGATCGAGACCAGCGTCGGATGGCAGACGACGTCGCCGATGGACGTGTGGCTCGGGTTCACCGCATGGACCGGCCCGTTGGCCGCAGCCGTGACGTTGTGCCAGAGCGCGGCGCCGACGGAGCCGGCCCGATCGCTGGCACCGACCACGGCGATCGAACGCGGCAGCAACAGGCGGGCCATCGCTCGGCTGTCGGCGCGATGCTCTCGCCGCTCGACCGAGTCGATGAACGTCGAGGTGTCGGCGAGATCGAACTCGAGGTCGATCACGCCGCTGTCGTAGTGACGTTGCAGTGGCCATCCGGCGCGGGCGAACACGGCGAGCATCGGTCGGTTGTCGGCCAGCACCTCCGCGGTGAACCGTTGGATCCCGTTCGAGCGGGCGATGGCGGCGAGGTGCTCCAGCAGCAGTGTGGCGATGCCCTTGCCGTGGTGCGCATCGTCGACGAGGAACGCGGAGTCGGCGTCGTCACGGCCGGCCCAGCGCTCGTAGCTCGCCCAGGCGATCAGCTCCCCGTGACGTTCCACCACGAGGCCGGCGCGATCGTGCATGTCCACGGTGGTGAAGTGCTCCTGCTCGGCTTCGCTCAGGTTGCGCTTGGGGGAGAAGTACCGCCGATACAGGCTCTCGCGTGACTGCCGATCGTGGAGCGCGACGAGGCCGGCTGCGTCGGCCGGCGTGATCGGGCGCACGTGCACGCTCTCGCCGTCGCCGAGCACCACGTCTGCGGCCCACGGGGTCATCGCCCGAACCCTACGGCGTCCCTGTGGCGTTGGCGATGAGGTGCGCGCGGTTGTTAGGGTTGCTTTCCATGATGCTGAAGGTGGGCCGACGAGTGGAGGCCGACGCACGTTCATCGCACTCGTCGCGCAGCGGCGCCACCCTCGCTGCAGGACTCGTCGCGGCGTGCCTCCTCCTGTTCGTCGTCGTCGTCGCCAGCATCGCCCTCGGGGCCAAGCCGATCTCCGTCGGCAAGGTCGTCGACGCGTTCACGAACTTCAACGGCACCGACAACGAGCACCTCATCATCCGCCGCCTGCGAGTGCCGCGAACCGTGCTCGGCGTGCTGGTCGGCGCAGCGCTCGGGCTGGCGGGCGCGGTGATGCAGGGCGTCGCCCGCAACCCGCTCGCCGACCCCGGCATCCTCGGCGTCGAAGCCGGTGCCGGGCTGTTCGTAGTCGTCGGCATCTACAGCCTCGGGATCTCGTCGCTCCTCGGCTACGTGTGGCTGGCGTTCGCCGGCGCTGCCGTCTCGTTCGTGGTGGTGTACCTCCTCGGGTCGCTGGGTCGCGAAGGAGCCACGCCCGTGAAGCTCGCCCTTGCCGGCGCTGCCATGACGGCGCTCCTCGTGTCGATCACCCAGTCGATCCTGCTGCTCGACGTGCAGACGCTGGACGAGTTCCGCTTCTGGGTGGTCGGTTCGCTCGCCGGCCGACCGATGACCGTGGTGCGCCAGATCGCCCCGTTCATCATCGTCGGGTCGGTGATGGCGCTGGCATCGGGACGAGTGCTCAACGCGCTTGCCCTCGGCGATGACGTCGCTCGTTCGCTCGGACAGCGGGTCGGCCTGGCACGGCTGTTCGCGTCGACGTCCGTGGTCGTGCTGGTCGGCGCTGCGACGGCAGTCGCCGGACCGATCGGGTTCGTCGGGCTGACCGTGCCGCACATCGCTCGAGCGATCACCGGACCGGATTACCGGTGGGTGCTGCCGTACTCGGCGGTGCTCGCTCCCGTGCTCCTGCTCGGCAGCGACATCGTCGGTCGACTCGTCGCTCGTCCGGGCGAGATCCAGGTCGGCATCATCACCGCGATCATCGGCGCCCCGTTCTTCATCGCGCTCGTGCGCCGCCGCAAGCTGGCTTCGCTGTGACCGTCCTCGACATCGACGCCGAGCTCGACAGGCGGACGCGACCGACGGTGGCCGGACTGCGACGGCGCAGCATGGCTCGGTCCGTCGCCGTCGGCTCGCTGCTGGCCGTGCTCATCGCGATCATCTTCTGCTGGTCACTGAGCGTCGGCGACTTCTCGATCCCGGTGTCCGACGTCATCCCGGCGATCTTCGGCAACGGAAGCGGACGAGCCGACTTCATCATCGGTGAGCTCCGTCTGCCGCGGGCGATCACCGCCGTGCTCGTCGGCGCAGCGTTCGGCATGTCCGGTGCGATCTTCCAGAGCCTGGCCGGCAACCCGCTCGCCAGCCCGGACGTGATCGGGATCACCACCGGCGCGTCCGCCTCGGCAGTGTTCGTGATCGTCGTCGTCGGCGGCAGCGCCGCAATGGTCACCACGGGCGCGCTGGTCGGCGCGCTGGTCACCGCGACCTTGCTCTACGGCCTCGCTTACAAGCGCGGCGTCTCCCCCTACCGGCTCGTGCTCGTCGGCATCGGCATCGGTGCGATGTGCACGTCGGTGATCTCCTACCTGCTCACTCGCGCTGAGATCTACGACGCGCAGAAGGCGACGGTGTGGCTGACGGGCAGCCTCAACGGGCGCACCTGGACCAACGTTCGCGAGATCGCCGTGGCGTGCGTCGTCCTCGTTCCGATCGGTCTCGTCCTGGTTCGTCCGCTGCGGGCGATGCAACTCGGCGACGACACCGCCAAGGGCCTCGGCGTCCGCGTCGAACGGGCCCGCGCCGCGCTGATCGTCGTTGCCGTGCTGCTGTCCGCGGTGTCCGTCGCTGCGGCCGGCCCGATCACGTTCGTCGCGTTCGTCGCCCCGCCCATCGCCCGCCGCCTCGTGCGCAGCTCGTTGACCATCCTGCCTGCGGCATTGATGGGTGCGTTGCTGCTGGTGGTCTCGGACCTGATCGCCCGACGGCTCTTCGCCCCACGCGAACTGCCGGTGGGGGTCATCACCAGCGTGCTCGGAGCGCCCTACCTGCTGTGGCTGCTGGCCAGAGCGAACCGCGTCGGGCGTGCCGGATGACGCCAGACCTGATCGATCGGAACCTGATGACGAGCCTGACCACATCCGCCCGTGCCGCTCGCCCTCCCACGCTGCTCGCCGACTCGCTGACGCTGGCGTACGACGACCGCGTCGTCGCGCGCGACCTGACCGTGGCGATCCCGCCGGGAAAGATCACGTGCATCGTCGGGGCGAACGCGTGCGGCAAGTCGACCCTGTTGCGGGCTCTGGCTCGGCTGCTCTCGCCGAAGGCAGGCACGGTGCTGCTCGACGGCGAGTCGATCCAACGGATGTCCACCCGTGCGGTGGCCACGAAGCTGGGGATCCTGCCGCAGTCGCCGACGGCGCCCGAGGGAATCACCGTCACGGACCTGGTGTCGCGCGGCCGCTACCCCCACCAGAAGTGGTTCCGTCAGTGGACGGCTGAGGATGAAGCCGTGATCACCGGGGCGATGGAGGCAACGGGCACGCTGGACCTGGCCACGCGCGCTGTCGACGAGCTCTCCGGCGGGCAGCGCCAGCGGGTGTGGATCGCGATGACGCTGGCGCAGGGCACCGACCTGATGCTGCTCGACGAGCCGACCACCTACCTCGATCTGGCTCATCAGGTGGAGGTGCTGGATCTCCTCGTCGACCTCAACCAGCGCGACGGCCGCACGATCGTGCTGGTGCTGCACGACCTCAACCACGCCTGCCGGTACAGCCATCACCTGGTGGCGCTGCGCGACGGCAGGCTGGTGGCCGAAGGCCCGCCCGCGGAGGTGGTCACCGAGACGCTGGTGCGCGACGTGTTCGGCCTCGACTGCCGCGTGCTCGACGACCCGGTCTCCGGCACACCGATGGTCGTGCCGATCGGGCGCCACTTGCGCGTCGGTCAAGGTTGATCCTGCTTACTGCGAGCAGTTAGGGTTGGTTAACAACCCTGACGAATCGAGGATCCCTGATGAGATTGCGCCGACTGATCGTTCCGATCACCCTGGCCCTGAGCGTCGTGCTCGGGGCATGCGGATCGGACGACACGACGTCGACCGACACGGACCCGGGCACGACGCCCGCCGCCACCGACCCAGCGGGCACCGACCCATCCGGCACCGACCCCGTAGACGCGGGCGCGTTCCCGGTGACGATCGACCACAAGTACGGCTCGACCACCATCGACGCCGCGCCCGAGCGAGTGATCTCGGTGGGCTTCACCGATCAGGACACGATCCTCGCCCTCGGCGTCAAGCCCGTTGCCATCCGCGACTGGTACGGCGACCAGCCGTTCGCCGTGTGGCCGTGGGCGCAGGCGGCGCTCGGCGACAGCGAGCCCGAGGTGCTCGCCAGCGACGCGTTGAACTTCGAGCAGATCGCGGCGCTCGAGCCCGATCTGATCCTCGGCCTGTCGTCGGGCATGACCGAGGAGGAGTACACCACCCTCTCGGAGATCGCTCCGACGATCACGCAGTCCGGCGACTTCGTCGACTACGGCGAGCCGTGGGACGTGGCCACGCACACGATCGGCCTCGCCCTCGGCAAGGGTGAGCTCGCCGACACGAAGATCGCCGAGATCAAGGCGCAATTCGCGGCAGCGACAGCTGAGCACCCGGAGTTCGTGGGTGCCGAGGGCGCCGTCGCCTACACGTACGAAGCCGGAAAGATCGGCGCGTACGGTCCCGGCGACACCCGTTCGGGCATCCTGCTCGGTCTCGGCTTCGTCCTGCCTCCGGCGATCATCGAAGGTGCCGGCGACGCGTTCTACTACGACTTCTCTGCCGAGGAGATCGACAAGCTCGACAACGACCTCATCGTGTGGGTGGCCGCTGACGACGCCACCGTCGAGCGGATCAAGGCCGACCCGCTGCGTCAGGGCCTGACGGCGGCGCAGGAAGGTCGTGAGGTGTTCATGAACGCCGAGCTCGGTGGCGCCGCCGGCTTCAGCAGCCTGCTCAGCCTGCCGTACGTGCTCGAGCAGCTCGTGCCGCAACTGGCAGCCGCCGTCGACGGCGACCCGGCGACGGTCTGATCAACGCCGCACCGACGTGATGCAACCAGCCGTGCGTTCTCGTGGGTTCAGGCCTGCGAGGACGCCGGCTGGTAGGTGGCGCTGACCCGGCTGCGCCCGTCGCGATGATCGGTGCTCACTCGATGAGCGAGCGACGACACGATCGCCAGCCCACGGCCCTGAGGCGCTTCGGGCGCCGGCAGCACCGGGGTCCCCGACGGTGGCGGCACTCCGTCGTTGTCCACGGTGACCGTGATCGCCGCACCGGCGCGCCGGAGCGCCACGCCGATCCAACTCGAGGCGTCAGCCGCAGTGATCGCGTTGGAGACGAGCTCGCTGATGATCAGCACGACGTCCTCGCAGGCATCACGTGGCAACCCGGCCTCGTCGAGGGCGCGTCGTGCCGACCGGCGAAGCGTGGAGAGCTGCGCCGGGTCAGGTTGGATCGATCCGTCGAAGATCACGGTCCCGCCCAACGGGATGTCGTGCTCGCCGGCGTCGTCGGCGTCCGGGATCGGCGCCATGGTGTGTTGTTGCCGCCCTTCGATGGTCGTGGTTCCGATGACTCTCAGGAAGCTCGGCGTCGGCGGACGGCAGCTGCCGCAGCGTCGACCTCGTGCTCGGTGCCGGCAGTGGAGATGCCCCCCGCCCAATCTTCCAGGTGCGAGCGGACGAACCAGTGGTACTGCTCCAGCTCGCCCGTTTGACCGATGAGGATGTCCTCGGACACTGCGTCGAGGTCACCGATGCGGTCGAGTGCGGTGCGATGCGCGGCGATCACGCCGCGGTAGACGATGTCGAGCGCCCCGAGGTGCGCTTGCGTGTCGGCTCGCTCGAGCGCGTAGTCGTCCCAATCTCGGCTGGCGACGAGCCGTCCCGGCAGGCCGCTGGGGACGCCGCCGAGCGTGGCGATGCGCTCGGCCAACCGGTCGGTCATCGCCTGCACGCCGGCGTACTGGGGATCGAGCATCTGGTGCACGCCGATGAAGCTGGGGCCGACCACGTTCCAGTGGATGTGCTTGAGCGTCAGCCCGAGATCGATCAGCGCCACCAGTCGACCCTGCAGCAGCTCGGCGACCTCGTTGCCGTCACGCTGACTGAGCCCGGGAGCGGTGAACGCCGCCGTTCGACCGGACGTGACCGGTCGGGGCGTCGTGCTTGCCGCTGCTGCGCGACGGCGCTGTCCGCCTGTGTCGGTGCTCGGTTTGGTCGTCGGTTGCTTGGCCATCGTGGTCGTCCTTGATCGTTGCTCGCCTGGTCCGGGGGCGGAGTACCCGCCGCCGCGGGCGGTCAAACATCCTCCAACTCGGAGCGCAAGCGCTGCAGGCTGGCGTTGAGCAGCCGGCCGACGTGCACCTGGCTGGTGCCGATGATCTCGGCGATCTCGGCTTGGCTCATCTGCTCGAAGAAGCGGAGGTAGACGATCCGTCGCTCGCGCCCGGCCAGCGTGCCGAGCAACCTGGCCACCGTCGACCGATCGACGACACCGGCGAGATCTGCGTCGTTGGTCGCCAGTGCCGCCTGGAGCTGTGCGCTGGGGCCACCGCTGGCATCGTTGGGGATGTCGATCGACTGCGCTCGGTAGGCGTTGCCGGCCTCGACGGCCTCGAGCACGAGCTCCTCGTCGATCTCGAGGTGCTCAGCGATCTCGGCAACGCGCGGAGAGCGACCGAGCTCGCCGGTGAGCTGCTCGATCGCTGCGGTCACCGACGGCCGCAGGTCCTTGGCGCGGCGCGGCACGCGAACGCTCCAGGTGTGATCGCGGAAGTGGCGGCGGATCTCGCCGACGACGGTCGGCATGGCGAACGAGACGAAGTTCGTGCCCACGGCCGGGTCGAATCGCTCGACCGCTTTGACGAGACCGATCGAGCCGACCTGGATGAGGTCGTCGAGCGGCTCGCCGCGATCGGCGAACCTTCGCGCCGCTTGCTGGGCGATCCAACGGTGCCCGACGACGATCTGCTCACGCAGCCGGTCGTGCTTCGGTCCGGGCGGCTCGGCGATCATCTCCTCGAACTGGCGGAGCGTGTCGGCCGCGTCGTAGACGACGCTCGATCTCATGGCGCTGCGTGCGCCGACGCCCGCTTGCTCGCCGCAATGGTGAGGCTGCCGCCGGCGAGGTCGATCGCGTGGTCGTCGCTGACGGCTGCCAGCACGGTGTCGGTCATCACGATGTCCGGGTGGTCGCGATCGAGGTCGTTGGCCTCGCGCTGGCCCGAGAACCGCAGCTCGTCGTCGCCGATGTTGAAGGTCAACGTGATCGGGCCGCGGTTTCCGTGCTCGACGAGCGTGGTGACGACTTCGCTCACCAGGATCTTGATGTCGTCGATGTCGTCCAACGTCATCTGCGCCATCGCCGCCAACGAACTGGCGGTGAGGCGGGCCACTCGAGTCATCGCCGGGTCGGCTGGCACCGTGAGCGTGATCGGGCCGAGGCCGGGTGCGGCGCTCACGACTCGCTGCCGTCGAGCTCGAACTGGGCGGTCGTTCCGGTGATTTCCAGCAGACGCCGAACCTCACGCGACGGCGCACGCAGCACGACCGTGGTGCCGCGCTCCTGGGCGCGACGGCTGGCCGCCAGGAGGCTGCGCAGACCCGATGAGTCGATGAACGCGACATCGCCCAGGTCGATCACGACCGGGTTGTCGTCTTCGCGTTGCAGGATCGCAGCCTCGAGCAGCGGGCCGCCGGCCAGGTCGACGTCGCCGTTGGCGACGATGACCCCGTCCTCGTCGATGGAGACGGTGAGCGATTCGTTCGTACCGATCTCGTTCATGCTGGTCGGTCCCCTTCTTGTGGGTCGTCGTGTGTCGGGTTCGGGCGCGCAGCGTTGCCGTCTGTCGCTGCCCGACCCGTCGTACCCCGATGTGGGGAGGTCGAAACATGCGACTCAGATGTTTCGCGTCCGTCGCCGCCAGGGTATTCGGCGGACATGACCGAACACTTCGATGCTGCCCCGAAGGCCGACCGTCCGCCGACCGAGGACGAGGAGACCGCAGCGGACGACGCCGCCAAGGACGTGGACATCGACTCGGTGGCGGCGCACGAGCAGGAGATGGGCAAGGTCGGCGCGGAGGTGCGTGGCGAGGGGCAGATCGAGCCGACCCTGGCGGACTGAACGCCGAAATTCACCTGTTCGTGTGAACCTCGGGGGCAACCGGTTCGGGTGAACCACGGTGCTTGTAGCGTCCGCGCGGATGTCCCTGCGTCTGCGCCTCGTCCTCGTCGCTGCGGCGTACGCGATCGTGCTCGCCCTGGGCGGCGTGGCGACGACGGTGGCCATCTGGACCTGGAGCGACCGCCTCGACGATCGGCGCTCGTTCCTGCTGGCCGGCGAGCGCGTCGCTCGTTTGGAGTCCACCTTCCTCGATCAGGAGACCGGTCAGCGCGGCTACGTGATCACCGGCAACGTGACGTTCCTGGAGCCGTACGAGCGCGGCAAGGCCGACGCAACGGTGATCGTCGACGAGATCCGTCGGCTCGTCGGTGCCGATGCGCGGACGATCGAGCTGCTCGACGCGGTCGAAGCGGATGCGGCGACGTGGCGAGACGACGCGGCCGACCCGGAGATCGCCACTCGCCGCGACGAGGGCGCAGCCGCGGCGCAGGCGATGATCGAGGACGGCAGCGGCAAGCTCCTGTTCGATCAGGCGCGCGTTGCGGCCGACGTGCTCGCGGCGCGAGTCGATGCCGAAGCCGGCCGTCAGAACCAGGCAGCCGAGGAAGCGCGCGAGGCCGCGATCGGTGTCCTCATCACCACGCTGGCGATCCTGGTCCTGCTGACCGGTGGTGTCGCGCTCCTGCTGCGCCGTTGGGTGATGCGACCACTCGACGCGATCGCTCTCGCCGCGCGCCGCATCCGTCACGGCGAGAACGTTCGCGTCCCGCAGGCGGGACCGCCTGAGCTGCGTGAGGTGGCCGCGTCGGTGGACGACATGCAGTCGACCATCCGACACCAGCGCGACGCGGCCGTCATCGCCCGCGAGGCGATCGAGCAGCACGCCGTGCTCGCGCTGCAGCTGCGCAACGAGCTGACGAGCGAGATCGGCGAGGTTCCCGACGGGTGGAAGGTCGCCGCCGGGATGCGCGCCGCCGAAGGCCTGGTGGCCGGCGACTCGTACGACGTCAGCCTGCTCGGGCCGCACCGGATCGGCGTCGTGCTGCTGGACATCGCCGGCCACGGCGCGCTTGCAGCGATGAACGCCTTCAAGTGCAAGGAGCTCCTGCGGGTCGCGATGCGCAACGACCGCCAGCCCGGGGACGCGTTGCAGTGGGTCTTCGAGCAGGACCTCGGGCTCGGCGATGCGTTCTTCACCGCCTTCGTCGCGGTCGTCGACACCGACAGCGGCGTGCTCCGTTACGCCAATGCCGGCCACCCGCCGGCGATGCACGCCACGCCCGGTGGCGAGGTCGACCTGCTGTCACCGACCGGGCCGCTGGTCGGCCCGATCGCACCCGGGTGGTCGACGAAGTCGGTGCAGATGGAACCGGGTTCGACGCTCGTCGCGTACACGGACGGGATCACCGAGTCGCGCGATGCGGCTCGCCAGTTCTACGGCGAAGGGCGTCTCGCTGAGCAGATCGTCGCCCATGCCGGCGGCGAGGCAGTGGCGATGGTCGACCAGCTGCTCGAAGACCTCGCGGCGTTCACGCCTGGCCGCTTCGCCGACGACGTCACCGTCGTGGCGATCTGCCGGCACGCCTGACGCCGAAAAATGACGATGGAGCGAGGCCCGACAGCCTCGCTCCATCGTCTCGCCGGATCGGCGGGAGACCCGGCGTCCGTGTGACTGGTGTCAGTCGTTCTTGGAGAAACGGTCCTTCAGCGAGTCGACCGCGTCGTCGACCTTGTCCTTGGCCTTCTCGGTGAAGTCCTTGACCTTGGCGCCGGCCTGATCGGCCTTGCCTTCCTTCTTGAGGTCGTCGTTGCCGGTCAGGTCGCCAGCGGCTTCCTTGATGCGGCCCTTGGCGTCATCGATGTTCGAGCTCATGTTCTGCTCCGTATCTGTGTTGGGGGTTGAGAATGAGGTGGGGTGGTGGCCAGCGTGCGTCAGGTGAAGACGCTGACGCCGCCGGGGCCGACGAGGAGGCCGATGATGATCAGCACGGCGCCCCAGGCGACCTGCTTGCGGGTCAGTGCGATGATGCCGCTGACCACGAGGAACACGGCGAGAATCCACAAGATGAGTCCCATTTGGGGCACGTCCTTCGGTACTTGGTGCCGCTCATCGGCACGACCGAGACGTACCCCGCGTGCGTCAGCGCCGAAACATCAGTCGCGCTGGGAGATGGTCACTGCGACCACGTACTGATCCGCGACCTCGGCGCCGAGGCCCACCGGTTCGGCGTCGGTGCCGAACAGCTGGCGCACCCATGCCGTCACCGCGTGGCGAATGACGGGGAACGTCTCCGTCACGGGCGCGGCAGGTGCCAGACAGCCATCCTCGCCGAGCTTGCGCAGGTTCGGGTTGGCGTCGAGCACGGCGCCGAGCCCGGACGCCTCGGCGACGCCGATGATGCCCGTCCCGCCACCGAACGTGCAGAAGTCGTCGAAGCCGTTGTGGCCCACGCCATCGAGCACCCAGAGCAGCGCCGGCGCAGGCGCGGCGTCGAACGCCGGTTGCGTCGCGGTCGCGAGGGGAGCGATCGCGTCGAGCGCACCGGAGAGGAAGAACGACGGACGGTCGGGGAGCGGGGCGTCGCTCGCTGCTCCGAACGCACCGGACGCCATCGACACGTAGCCGGCGATGCGCGGGTCCGCGGCTGCGCCGAGCACCGTGCCGCCGCCGGCGGAGTGACCGATTGCTGCCACCCTGGTCGCGTCGACGTGACTGCCGACCACGGGGTCGGCTAGCGCCAGGTCGAGTGCCGCAAGCAGCTCGGTCACCGACGAAGTGCCGTCGCCAGATGCCGTTCCGCCGAGCACGTTGAACATGTCGCGAGACGGATGGTCCGGGGCGACCACGACGTAGCCCCAACTGGCGAGGTGCGCGGTGAGGAACGTGCTCTGCAGGCGGAACCCGGTGAACCCGTGGCTGAACAAGAGCACGGGGAACGTGCCGTCTGCGACATCGGCGTCGCGAGCGCCGTCGAAGGCGAACGAGGCCGGGATGTCGGCGGTCAGCAACCCCTTGATCGCCGGCGGGACGAAGTCGCGCGCGTCGTACACGACTTCTCCGTCCACAGACGTGCCCGTCCCGGCGACAGCCGGGTACCAGATCTCGACGGCGCTGCCGGATGCCAATGCGGTGGTCAGCACGCCGACCGGGAACGGCCCCGCTTCGCTGTACGCATTGGCCAGATCGGCCGGCGAGATGGTCGTGGTCGTCTCGGCGACGGTCGAGGTGGTGGCGGGTGCGGTCGCCGGTGTGGGCGGATCGGTCGCTTCGGGCGGTGCCGAGCTGGCGGGTGTGGTGGCGTCGGAACGGTTGTCGTCGGAGCAGGCGGCAGCGATGACGCTGACCGCGCCGAGGGCGAGGAGCTGGCGGCGAGAGATCACGCGGGGAGGTTTCCACACCGGCAACTGCCGGGTCGCTTCGAGCCTCGGCCCGCTATCGTGACGCCGCTGTGCACCCGGCAGGTCCGCCTGTCCAGTGCTCATGGCGACGTGGCCGAGTGGTTGAGGCAAGGGCCTGCAAAGCCCTCCACATGGGTTCGATTCCCATCGTCGCCTCCATTGGAACGTTTCGACCGAGACGGTCGTCTAACGTCGCCCGGATGAGCGAATTCGAAGCCGCCGAGCGGGCGGTGGCTGCGGCGCTCGCCGCCGGTGCCACCTACGCCGACGCCCGTGTCATGCACCGCCGCACCGAGTCGATGTCCGCTCGCAACGGGGAGATCGAGGAGGTCGCCCAGCACAGCGATTCCGGCATCGGCGTGCGTGCCCTCGTCGGCTCCGGATGGGGGTTCTTCGCCGTCCCGGATCTCAGCGATCGCAGCGTCAGCGACGCCGGGGCGAAGGCGGCGTCGATCGCTGCGGCGAGCGCACGGGTGTCCAGCGCCGTCGCGGGGTTGGTGCCGTCGACGCCGTCGAGCGGATCGTGGTCGAGCGAGTGCCTCATCGACCCGTTCGACGTCGCCCTGTCGACCAAGGGCGACCTGCTGGTGCGGGCCACGCTGACGATGCGCGAGCACGGCGCCGACCTGGCCGAGGGGCACTACCAGCTGTGGGAGACGCGCAAGTGGTTCGTCTCCAGCGAGGGCCACCGCATCGATCAGCACATCCGCGAGAGCGGCGCCGGCATCCAGGCGACGGCGATCGGCGACGGTGAGACGCAGTGCCGTTCGTACCCGGCGGCACGAGGGCAGTTCGCCACGCGCGGCTGGGAGTTCGTCGAGGAGCTCGACCTCGAAGCGCACGCGGCTCGTGTCGGTGCCGAGGCTCGCGAGCTGCTCACCGCACCGCTGTGCCCGAGTGGCGAGACGACGTTGATCCTCGGGGGCGAGCAGCTGGCGCTGCAGATCCACGAGTCCGTCGGTCACGCCATCGAGCTCGATCGCATCCTCGGCTGGGAGGCCGCGTACGCCGGCACGTCGTGGCTCGATCTGGCCCAGCTCGGTTCGATGAAGTACGGCTCGGAGCTGATGAACATCACCATCGATCCGACCATCCCGGGCGCGCTCGGCTCGTTCGGCTTCGACGACGAAGGCACACCCGCCGCCGCGCGCGATGCGGTGCGCGGAGGTCGTTGGGTCGGTGTGCTCGCCGGGCGCGACTCCGCTGCGGTCGCCGGGCTCGACTACGGCGGCAGCGTGCGTGCGGATGGCTGGGCGCGGCTGCCGATGGTGCGAATGACGAACGTGGGCCTCGAGCCCGGACCGCACACGTTCGACGAGATCATCGCGGCCACCGACGACGGCATCTACATGGAGACCAATCGGTCGTGGTCGATCGACGACCGGCGGTTGAACTTCCAGTTCGGCACCGAGGTCGGATACGAGGTCAAGAACGGCCAGCTCGGCCGGCTCGTTCGCAATCCCACCTACACGGGCATCGGCCCGCAGTTCTGGGCGTCGATGGACATGCTGTCGTCGGACATCGTGGCGTGGGGCACGCCGAACTGCGGCAAAGGCCAACCCGGCCAGGTCGGCCACACCGGACATCCAGCAGCCCCCGCCCGGTTCCGCAACGTGCGCGTCGGGGTGCGGGCGTGAGCGCCACGAGCTCGAACACCGAGCAGGACCTCGCCGCGATGGCCGTCGACCTCGCGGCCGCCGCCGTTGCCGGCGCCGACGTCGAGGCGGCAGCCGATCGGCACCGTCTCGCGCTCACTCGCTTCGCCAACTCGGTGATCCACCAAAACGTCGCCGAGGACGTCACCACCGTCCGCATCCGCATCCATCGTGATGGTCGAACTGCGTCGGGCTCGGCCACCGTCGCCGACGAGTCCGCCGTGCGGTTGCTCGTCGAGCGCGTCGTCGAGGCGGTGAAGCTCGCTCCGCTCGACCCTGGCTGGCCGGGCCTGGCGACGAGCGCTGCCTCGGGCCCGGCACACGCTGTCGACCGCGCCACCGCTGATGCGTCGCCGGCGGACCGGGCAGACGTCGTGCGCGCCTTCGTCGACGCCGCCGAGGGCTTGGAGACGGCGGGGTACTGCCGGACGAACCACTGGACCGGAGCGTTCGCCAACTCTGCCGGTCAGGTGGTGTCGGGCGAGGCGGCCGAGTGCGGCGTCTCCGGCATCGCACGCGATCACGGTTCGGACGGCGCGGCACGGCATGCGCCGCTGCACTTCGGTGAGCTCGACGGTGCGTCCCTGGGCGCTCGCGCGGCGGCGAAGGCGCGGGCATCGATCGACGCGATCGAGCTGCCTGCCGGTCGTTACGAAGTGGTGCTGGAACCCACCGCCGTCGTGGACATCCTCGAGAGCCTGGCGGTCGCCGCGTTCAACGGCAAGGCCGTCAACGAACGGCGCTCGTTCGCTCGCGTCGGTGAGGCGCAGTTCGACCCGGCGATCACGCTCGTGGACGATCCGCTGTCGGTGGGCTTCGGCTACGACGACGAGGGCACGCCGCGCCAGCGGTTGACCGTGGTCGATCGCGGCACGACGCTGGCCGTCACGCACGACCGCCGATCCGGCGCCGAAGCGGGCACCTCATCGACCGGGCACGGTGCCGCCGAGTCGGTGTCGTGGGGTCCGATCGGTGGCTACCTGACGATGGCGGCCGCCGGCAACGCAGGTGAGGCGGCCGACGAGGTCGCCGGCCCGGCCGCCGATTCGTCGGTGATGGCCTTGATCTCCGGCATCGAGCGGGGCGTGCTCGTCTCCGACTTCTGGTACACCCGCATGCTCGATCCGCGCAGCCTGGTGATCACCGGCCTGACGCGCAACGGCCTGTGGTTGATCGAGAACGGCGAGATCACCACACCGTTGCGCAACTTCCGCTTCACCCAGTCCTACGCACAGGCGTTGATGCCGGGCAACGTGCGCGGCGTGGGACGCGTGGCCATGCCAACCCCCGGCGACACCTACAGCCCGGTCTCGCCGCGCTGGACGTGCCCGGCGCTGCACCTCGGTGCGTGGAACTTCACGGGCGGCGCATCGGGCTGATCACCTGGCGGTGATCGTCACGACGTCGGCAGGTGACGCCACAGCACGTCGAGGCGCGGGCGCAGCCGGGACAGCTCCTCGAGGTGGGCGGCTGACAGCGCGCTGAGGCGGCGACTTCCTTCGGCGCTCAGCTCGAGGCGGACGACGCGGTGGTCCGATCCATCGTGGGTGCGGCGGATGAGCCCGGCGCGCACGCAGCGATCGACCAGCTCGACAGCGCTGTGGTGGCGCAGCATCAGGTGGTCGGCGATCTCGCCGATGGACGGCGCCGAGCCATGGCCGCGGATGGCGAGCAGCAGCTGGTGCTGCGCCGGTGCGATGCCGGCGGCGCGCGCTGCCTGTTCGCTCCAGTGGAGGAACCGGCGCAGCCCGTCGCGGAACTCGAGCAACGTCGCGTAGTCGGCGTCGCTCGGCTCGTCGATGTGGTCCACGTCGGTCGCGTTCATATCGTGACACGATACTCTTTCACGCCGTGATCACTGCGCACCCCACTCGACGTCTCACCCTCCTCAGCGTGATCGCTGCGTTCCTCGGCGTTGCCGGCGGGGGAGCGGCCTGGGTGCTGCTGCACCTCATCACGCTGATCTCCAACCTGGCGCTGTTCCACCGCCTGTCCACGGCGACGCACTCGA
Organism: Ilumatobacteraceae bacterium; assembly: GCA_965229005.1. GTDB lineage: Bacteria > Actinomycetota > Acidimicrobiia > Acidimicrobiales > Ilumatobacteraceae > CBDDIP01. Next base: position 3,399,248 of record CBDDIP010000002.1, on the reverse strand, counting down.
TGGCCGAGCTGCATCGCACCGGGTGGATCGTGGTGGTCGCCGTGGTCGGAGCCGTGCTGATCAGCCTCTTGGCGAAGTGGGCACCGGTCATCCGCGGGCACGGCATTCCGGAGGCGATGGAGGCGGTGATGGTGCGTCAGAGCCGCGTCGCGCCGCGCACCGCGATCGCCAAGCCGATCTCGGCGGCCATCGCCATCGGCAGCGGTGCCCCGTTCGGCGCCGAAGGACCGATCATCGTCACCGGCGGGTCCATCGGCTCGTTGATCGGGCAGATCATCCCGGTGTCGCCCTCGGAGCGCAAGATCCTGCTCGCCGCCGGCGCGGCCGCCGGGATGTCGGCAACGTTCGGTGCACCGCTCGCTGCCGTGGTGCTGGCGATCGAGCTGCTCCTGTTCGAGTTCTCGGTGCGTGCGTTCGTGCCGCTGGTGGTGGCGTCATCGGTGGCCGGTGGGATGCACGTCGCTCTCATCGGCAAGGGACCGCTGTTCAAGGTGCCGGCGAACGACTTCGCCGGGCTCGGGGTGCTGCCGGCCTTCATGCTGCTCGGCGTGGGTTGCGGCGTGCTGGCCATCGTCATCAGCCGCGGGCTGTTCTTCATCGAGTCGGTGTACCGCCGGTTGCCGGTTCACGAGTTCTGGCACCCGGCGATCGGCGCCGTCGGGTTCGCCGTCATCGGGCTCTTCGTGCCCCGCGTGCTCGGCGTCGGCTACGACGTCATCGGCGATCTCCTCGCCGCACGGATCGCCGTCCGCACGGCCGCGGTCATCGCCATCGCCAAGCTCGGAGCGTGGTGGCTGGCGCTGGGCTCTGGCACGTCCGGCGGCACGTTGGCGCCCGTGCTGATGATCAGCGCGGCGTTCGGCCTCGTGTTCGGCACCGGGCTCAACCACGTGCTGCCAGGATCGGACGTGGCCGTCGGCGCGTTCGCAGTGGTGGCGATGGCAGCCACGTTCGGCGCCGCGACGCAAGCGACGTTCACGGCAATGGTGTTCGTCTTCGAGCTGACCCGCGACTACGACGTCGTCCTACCGATGATGCTCGCCACCGTCATCGCCGACCTGATCTACAGCGCCGTCAACGACGAGAGCCTGATGACCGAGAAGCTGCGCCGCCGCGGCCTCAACGTGACTCGCCACTACGGCGTCGATCCGTTCACACGCACCCGCGTGAGCGAGATCATGACCGTCGACGTCGTGACGCTCGGGGCCGACGCATCGTTGGCCGACGCTCGCGCCCGGTTCGTCACGGTTGGCCACGGTGCGTACCCGATCGTCGACGACAGCGGTCGTTTGGTGGCGATCATCACTCGCGGCGACGTGCTCGACGACGAGCGCGAAGACGGCGCGATGGCGCTGGAGGTGGCCAGCGCGGACGTGGTCACCGTCGCGTCGCGCGCACACGCCCAGGACGTGCTGCGGATCATGTTGGACGAGTCCGTCGAACACGTTCCGGTGGTCGACGACGGTCGGCTGGTGGGCATCGTCACCCGCGCCGACCTGCTCAAGGTCCGCCGTCGCCAGCTCGACCTCGAGACGCGCGAACCGGGCGCCATCGGCCGCCGCGCGGTTGCGTCGCGACGCGGTCGGGTACATCAACGCGATGGCCGATGATCGACGCCCCCTCGTACTGGTGACCAACGACGACGGCCTCGGTTCCGATGGCCTGCGCGCCGCGGCGATGGCGGTGGAGGGCATCGGCGCACGTTCACTCGTCGCAGCACCGTCGTCCAACATGAGTGGTGCCGGTGCCGCCATCGGGCCGATCGGTTCATCGGTCGGCATCCGACGGGTGCAGCTCGACGAGATCGAGGGCGACTCGTTCGCCGTCGATGCGCCGCCGGCGATGATCGTCGTGTCGGCGCTGAGCGGAGCGTTCGGCGAGGTGCCGACGGCCGTGATCTCCGGGGTCAACGCCGGGGTCAACCTCGGCCGGGCCATCCTTCACTCGGGCACCGTGGGCGCAGCGATGACCGCGCAGAACCTCGGGTTGCCGGCCGTGGCGATCAGCCTCGCCGTCGGTGAGAACGGCGAGGACGTGCACAGCTCGACCACGTGGCGCGACGCCGCCGACGCCGGTGTGCGCGTCCTCGACAGCATCATGGCGACGGGTCGTCCACTGCTCGCGAACGTCAACGCGCCGGCCAGCGTCGTGGCCACCACGGAGGTGGTGCGCACCCGCTTGGCGCGGTTCGGTTCGGTCACTGCGGCGCTCACCGACGATGCGCTGCAGTTCCAACTCGTCATCGACGCCGGGGCGCTGGACGAGGAGGGCACGGACGCGGCGGCAGTGCACGCCGGTCTCGTCTCCGTGTCGTTCCTCGGTGGTGTGAACGGCGAGGAGCAGACGGACGTCGATCTGACCCTGCGTCGTGTCGCAGCGCAGCCGGCGACCGCGGCGGCGACCTCTTAGGCCTCGAGCTCGCGGATCTCCACCTGCAGCGCGAGCTGCTCGATGGCAGCGGCGTTCCCGCTGGCCAACCCGTGGCGCGTCACGTTCAACGCAGCAGCCCCGGTGGCGAGGCGGAGCGCGTCGACGCGGCTGAGTCCGGTCGCAATGCCATGTGCCAGACCGGCGGTCATCGAGTCGCCCGCACCTTTCGGATCGACGACGACCATCGTCGGAGCGGTGGCTTCGTACCACCGACCTTCGATCCGAGCGAGCACACCGTCGGTGGCGCGCGAGACGACGACGTCGACCGCGCCCTGTTCGGTGAGGGCCTCGATGCCCGCCATCAACGACTCGATGTCCTCGCCGCTCGCCCATCCTCCGCGAATGATCTCCTCGTGGCTCAGCTTGAGGACGTCGATGCCGCCTGCGAGCGCGGCGACGAGCTCACCGTCGGACAGGTCGGCGACGACCGTGCAGTTGCCGGCGCGCAGGTCAGCGCAGATCCGTTGGTAGACGTCGTCCTCGACGTTGCGATGCAGGTTGCTGCCGCACACCACGGCAACCCCGGCGCGCAGACCGCAGGCAAGGGTCATCGACATCAGGTCGTCGACGCTGTGACGGTCGAGCGCGACCGACGGGATGTCGGCGACCTCCGCTCGTTCGCCGTCGCGCCGATCGTGGACGTACGCGCCGTTGGCGACGTCCGTACGGATCAGTCCCTCGGTGCTCATCCCAGCGAGCAGCGCGGTGATCACCGTGCCGGTCTCGCCGCCCACTGGCGTGCACAGCAGCGGTTGCGATCCGAGCACCGAGAGCATCCGCGCCACCCAGTACCCCTGACCGGCGGCGTGGACGTGCAGCTCGTCGATCTCGGCGTTGACCTCGACGGTGACGCTCAAGGTGGTCGACGGCGCGAACACTGCGATCTCAGGCATGGGTCGGCGTACCCGCTCAGGGGAGGCAACTAACATCGCCGCGATGAGCACGGCGCCGCCGACCACGACAGGCTGGCTCGGCTACTACGTCGAGACGCGCGACTTCCCGGCCACCGTCGCACTCTGGACCAGCCTCGGCTTCGAGGTCGTCTTCGAGACCGATCACCTCTCGGGCCAGTTGGCTCACCCGGCCGGCGGCCCCTACGTGTTCGTCAACCAGGTCGACGACGGACCGCTGGAGTGTCACCCGATCCTCGGCGTTGCCGATGCCGCGGCGTTCGCTGCCTCATCGACGCACGAGTACGCCCAGACGTGGGTGCCGGAGCACTGGGGCGTGATGAACGCCCTGATCCTCGATCCCGACGGTCGTCAGGTGAACTTGCAGGCGCCGTTGCCCGACGGCGTCGAGGCGCCGCCCGGTCACTGAACCGTCAGGCTCGTTCGGTGGCCCGCAGGTTGGGGCGCAGACCGGGGAACTGGCCCAGGCGCTCCAAGGCGGCGACGGTGCTGCGCATCGCGTCCGGCGGCACCGGGTGGCTGATCAGGTAGCCCTGCGCCTTGGTGCAGCCGAGGTCGTTGAGCACCTGCAGCTGATGCACGCTCTCCACGCCCTCGGCGACCATGTCGAGATCGAGCGAGCGGCCCATGGCGACGATGGTGCGCACGAGCGAGCGGTCGTTGGGGTTGTCGGCCACGCCTTGGACGAACGCTCGGTCGATCTTGATGCGCTGCAGCGGGAACTTCTGCAGCAGCGACAGCGACGAGTAACCGGTGCCGAAGTCGTCGAGGGCGACGCGCACACCGATCGAGCGAAGGCGGCGCAACGTGGCCAGCGCCAGCTCGGGCTCGGAGATCATCATGCTCTCGGTGACCTCCAGCCACAGCAACTGCGGCGAGACGCCGCTGCGCGTCAGCGCTTCGCTGACGATGGCCGGGAAGTTGGAGTCGGCCAGCTGGCGCGGCGACACGTTGACGCTCATCGTCGCAGTGGCCGAGCAGACGCCGTCGTCGATCCAGCGGCGCAGCTGGGTGAGCGCCTCGAGCAGCGCCCACGAACCGATCGGCACGATGGTGCCGGTGTCCTCGGCGATGGGGATGAACTCGGCGGGGGAGACGATCGTGCCGTCGGCCTGCTGCCACCGCATGAGGGCCTCGAAGCCGACGACGTCGCCGGACTCGAGATCGAGGATCGGCTGGTGGAACAGGCGCAGCTCGCGGCGATCGAGCGCTCGGTACAGCGCGGTCTCCACGCTGAGACGGTGGGCGACCCGCTCGTGCATCGACTCGTCGTAGAGCGCCATGCAGTTGCGGCCGGCGTCCTTGGCTCGGTACATCGCCGTGTCGGCGTGACGGAGGAGGTCTTCCGCGGTGGAGCTGGAGCTCGGGCTCATCGCTGCCACGCCGACGCTGGCGGTGACGAACACGTCGCCCTGGCTGAGCGCCAGCGGCTCGCGGAACACGGCCAGCAACCGCTCGGCCAGCGCCAGTGCGGCGCCGGGCGACTTGGTGGCGGGATCGAGCACCACGTACTCGTCGCCCGACAGGCGAGCGACGACGGCGTGAGCCGGCACTGCGTTGAGCAACCGCTGGGCGACCATGACGAGCACCTCGTCGCCGGCCGCGTGGCCGAGCGAGTCGTTGATGTTCTTGAAGCGGTCGAGGTCGACGAAGTACAGCGTCGGCTGCTTGTCGGCGTGCCATGCATCGCGCAGGCACTCGTTGATCCGGTCGAGCAGCAGGCTGCGGTTCGGCAGCCCGGTGAGCGGGTCGGTCTGCGCACCGCGGATCAGCTCGTCTTGCGCCTTCGAGTTCTCACGCACCGACTGGACCACCCGCAGCGTCACCGAGCCGGCGAGCACGAGTGCGGACACCGAACGGATGACGGTGTCGCCCCAGCCGCCCTCGGGACCGGCGGCCGCGAGGACGATGACCGGAACGACGAGCGACGAGGTGGTCACGATCAGGCGACCGAACTGCTTGGAGTGCGTCGTGGTCGGGTCGGCGCGGTTGATCAGCGCCATGCTCGGGTGCATGAACGCTGCACCGCCGCAGAAGTAACCGGCCGTGTAGAGGAGGAGCGCGTAGCGATCGAAGCCGCGGCGCAGGTACTCGGCGTCCATCAGCGCGTAGATGGTGTCGCCGCCGAGGTTCAAGGTGAGCGCAGCACCGAGCAGCCACAGCGACAGGGGCTTGCTGGCCCGGCTGAAGAGCAGCACGGCGACCAGGAAGACGACCACGGACGAGGCCGGTTGGTAGAAGCCCTCGAGGACGGTGTTGAGGACGCTCTTCTTGGAGTCGGTGATCATCGGGCGCACGAGCGCCACCCAGGTGACGATCCATGCCCCGAGGCCAACGATCAGGGCATCGAACAGCGCGCCGTCCGCGCCCGATGCGTGGCGCAGGCGGAGCAGTTCGACGAGTCCGGCGACGATGCACAGCGACCCGACGAGGGCCAGGATCGAGCCGAGGATGGTGCCGTCGAACGCCTGGGAGAGGGCGAAGAAGACCCCGATGGCGCCGGTGACGGCAGTGATCCGGGAGTCGACCCGGTGGGAACGTGCGGCGACGATGACCGAGATGGCCAGCTGAACGGCAGCGAAGGCGTAGGCACCGGAGCGAACGGCTTCCCAGGGCGCGCCGACAGCGATGACTGCCGTGATGGTGCCCACCACCATGTAGCTCCAAAGGAGAGCAGATGCCCGCTTCATGTGCCTCCCTGTCTGAGGAGTGGAAAAGGACCATCCACCCGCCGAACACGCAGGATTCCTAGAGTAGCGCACAGACGGAGAATTCGCGCCACCAGTGTTGTATCGCGCGCGGGCCGTCACTCTCTACCCCCGGAGCCCACGCAGTGTTCGTCACACGGCATTCAAACATCACCGACCTCGTGCTCGGCGACAAGCTCTGGACCCTCTATGAGCTCGCGTACCGTGGCATGGCTGAGCAGGCCGTCACCCGCGAGATGCTCTACCGCACCGAGTTCGACGAGGCGATCGCCGACTCCACGAACCGGATCTGGGTGGTCTGGGACGACCAGACCCCGGTCGGGATGGCCCTCGTGGCGACCGACGTCGGGTCCACTCGCTACATCAGTCGGGCCTACTTCGAGCACCACTACCCGGAGCACATGCGGCGCGACGCCGTCCACTACCTCATGTGGATCGTCGTCCACCCGGCCTACGAGGCGCGTGGGGCGATCATTCGCATGGCCCGTGAAGGGCTGGCGTTGGAGGCCGCCGACGGCGTGCTGCTCGTGTTCGACGTCCCGGAGAAGAACCAGCCGCGCGATTCCGGCGGGTTGGCGGAGATGATGCTCCGGCTGGCTCGCATGCTCGGCACCGACGCGCCGGTGCGCAAGCTGGAGACGCAGCGCTACTACGCCGTCGATTTTGCTCCGCAGCCGGCCCCGGTTGCCGAGGACGAATCGGTGCAGCAGCCGGCGTCGACTCGCGCGCCCCTGTGACCGGTGCCGTCGCAACCCCCTGATGTGGTTCGTCGCGCCGCCACGCGGCCGCGATTCGCTACCGTAGGAAGCCACATGAGTCCAACTCCGGGCCAAGCGAGTCCGATCACCACGACCGCAACGGTCATCGTGCCCGGCGCGCACCTCATGCCCGCATTGGTGGGCACGCGCGACGCACACCTGCGACAGATCGAACGGGCCTTCCCGAACGTCTCCGTCGTCGTGCGCGGCAACGAGGTCACGATCGATTCGTTGACGCCCGGCCCGCAGGCCGAGCAGGTCGGGCGGCTCTTCGAAGAGCTCGTCGTGCTGCTGCAGCGCGGCCAGCACCTGGACGAGGCCAGCCTCGGTCGATCCATCGCCATGGTGCTCGACGACGAGCGGCCGAGCGCGGTGCTCACCGACGACATCATGCGCGGCGCGAAGGGCAAGCCGGTGCGGCCGAAGACCGCGGGGCAGAAGCGCTACATCGACGCCATCCGCGAGAACGTCATCACCTTCGGGCTCGGGCCGGCCGGTACCGGCAAGAGCTGGTTGGCCGTGGCCATGGCGGTGCAGGCGCTGCAGTCCAAGCAGGTCGCCCGGATCATCCTCACCCGTCCGGCGGTGGAGGCGGGCGAGCGGCTCGGTTTCCTGCCCGGCGACTTGATGGCCAAGATCGATCCGTACCTCCGACCGCTGTACGACGCGCTGTACGACATGGTCGAACCGGAGGGCGCTCAACGGTTGCTGGAACGTCAGGCTGTCGAGGTCGCGCCGCTGGCGTTCATGCGCGGTCGCACGCTGAACAGCAGCTTCATCATCCTCGACGAGGCGCAGAACGCGACGCCCGAGCAGATGAAGATGTTCCTCACCCGCATCGGCTTCGGTTCCAAGGTGGTCGTCACCGGCGACACGACGCAGGTCGACGTGCCGGACGGGCGCAGCGGTCTGCTCGGGTTGGAGCGCACCTTGACCGGCATCGAGGGCCTGGCCTTCGTGCACCTCGGGGCCGGCGACGTCGTGCGCCACCGCATCGTCGCCGACATCGTTGCCGCCTACGAACGGTCGGACACCGCGAAGGGCGCAGCGAGTGCCTGAGCTCGGACGTCCTCGTCTGGGGGCGAAACCAAAGGTCGGTGGCGACGGTGAGCCCGAGGTGTTCGTCGCCGACGAGCAGAACGCGATCCCGATCGACCTCGAACGGTGGCAGCTGCTGGCCACTGCCGTCCTGCACTCGGAGGGCGTCCGCGGCCTTGCCGAGCTGGCGGTGATCTTCGTCTCCAGCGACGAGATGGCCGAGCTCAACGAGGCGCACATGGGCAAGCAGGGCACCACGGACGTGCTCGCCTTTCCGATCGACGTCAGCCCGCACCATGCGGACTCGATGGCGGTGCTGCACGACCCCGTGCCCACCCGCGGCCCCGACCGCGCCCCGCCCGACCCGTCGGACATCCCGTTGCTGCTCGGCGACGTCGTCGTCTGCCCCTCGGTCGCTGCAGCGCAGGCGCCGACTCACGCGGGCACGCTCGATGACGAGCTCGCCCTGCTCGTCGTGCACGGGATCCTCCACGTGCTCGGCTTCGACCACGCCGAAGACGAGGAACGAACGCGGATGCGGGCGCGCGAGCTGGCGTTGCTCGAGGCGCACCACTGGAACGGTCCGGCCCCCGAGGGCTTCCGCCAGGAGCAGCCCGAGTGATCGCCATCGCCACCGTCGACGTCTGGATGATGGTGGCCATCGTCATCCTGTTGCTGATGCTGATGTACCTCGCGGTCGCGGAGACGGCGATCAACCGCATCTCGCGCGTGAAGGCACAGGCGATGTCCGACCAGAAGCCGTCGAAGGCGGCGACGTCGCTCGTCCGACTCGTGTCGCACCCGGAGCGGTTCATCAACCCGTTGCTCGTGACGGTGTCGTTCCTGCAGATCGGTCAGGCCTTCCTCACCTCGCTCGTCGCCGATCGGTTGTTCGGCACGGCCGGTGTGGTCGCCGGTTTCGTGCTCAACGTCGTGGTCTTCTTCGTGGTCTCCGAAGCGATGCCCAAGACCTGGGCGGTGCTCCGGCCCGAACGCGCCGCGCTGGCGACGGCTCGTCTCACGGAGAAGCTGGTCGGCTTCGCGCCGCTGCGGGTCATCTCCAAGGGGCTCATCGGGCTGACCAACGTGCTGCTGCCGGGCAAGGGCCTGAAGGAGGGCCCGTTCGTCAGCGAGCAGGAGCTGCTCGGCATCGTCGAAGCCGCGGCCGACGACGACGTGATCGAGCACTCGGAGCGAGAGCTGATCGAGAGCATCATCGAGTTCGGCGACACCGTGGCCCGCGAGGTGATGACGCCGCGCCCCGACATGGCCATCGTCGAGCACGACGCCACGATCACCGAAGCGCTCGACCGTGCCATCGAGCACGGGTTCAGCCGCATGCCGGTGCTCAACACCGACCACGACGGCGACGTCGTCGGTCTCGCCTACACGAAGGACCTCATGCGCGCCGAGCGCGAGGGTGGCGGCGCACGCCCCGTCACCGAACTGGTCCGCGCCGTGCGGTTCATCCCCGAGAACAAGCCGCTGAACCGGTTGATGCGCGAGATGCAGGCAGAGAAGTTCCACCTCGCACTCGTGGTCGACGAGTACGGCGCGATCGCCGGGTTGATCACGCTGGAGGACTGCCTCGAGGAGCTCGTCGGTGAGATCGTCGACGAGTACGACGAGGAGGAGACCGAGGTGCAGCGCCTCGGCGACGGTGCGTTCCTCATCGAGGGCTCGATGAGCGTCGGCGACCTCAACGATCTGCTGGACATCACCCTGCCCGACGACGATTGGGACACCGTCGGCGGGTTCCTGTTCGGCACGCTCGGCCACGTGCCGGAGGAGGGCGAGTCGCTGCACGAGCAGGGCTGGCTGTTCAAGGTCGCCGAGATGGAGGGCCGTCGTGTGCGTCGAGTGCGCATCGACGTCGATCCCGACGCCGCCCACTCGTCCGAGGATGACGACGACGACGACTGAGCAGTAGGTTCGCCGCCGTGCAGATCTCACTCGAAGGCAAGGTCGCGCTGGTCACCGGCGCATCGAAGGGCATTGGCAAGGCGATCGCCGCGGAGTTCGTGGCGTCCGGTGCGAAGGTGATGCTGACGTCGCGAAAGCTGGATCAGCTGGAGGCCGCGGCCGCCGAGATGGGTGGCGAGACGGCCGTGTTCGCCGGCAACGCCGGTGAGATCAGCGTCGCCAAGGCGTGCGTTGCGGCGACGATCGAGCGGTTCGGACGATTGGACATCCTGGTCAACAACGCGGCGACCAACCCGTACTACGGGCCGACGCTCGAGGTCGACGAGGGTCGCTACGACAAGACGTTCCAGGTCAACCTGCGCGGCCCGGTGTTCTGGTGCCAGGCGGCATACGAGGCCGCGCTGAAGGAGAAGCCGGGCGTGATCATCAACGTCGCCTCGGTCGGTGGGTTGCGCACCGACGGTGGCGGTCTCGGCGTCTACAACGTCACGAAGGCCGCACTGATCCACCTCACCCGCCAGCTGGCCAGCGAGATCGGGCCGACCCGGGTGATGGGCATCGCCCCCGGGCTCGTGCAGACGGACTTCGCCGCGTTCCTCGTCGAGAACTTCGGCGATCGCCTTGCCAAGCAACTGCCGACCAAGCGCCTCGGCGACCCCGCCGACATCGCCAACCTGGCGACGTTCCTCGCCTCCGACGCAGCCAGCTGGATCACCGGCGAGACCTACGTCATCGACGGCGGCGCCGGCGTCGCCGCCAGCTGACCGCCCGCGTCACGACTGCTCCGCGATGAGGTGTGAGCGGCCATCGACCGCTCACACCTCATCGCGCAGCGTCCGCCCGCCCGTCAGGTGAGCGGTGAGTGCCCATGTGCCGCACATCGCTCACCTCGCGGCCGGCAGCTCCCCGATCGTGGCGACGGCGTCGATCCAACTGGCGTCAGAGGTGCCAGGCATCCCAGGGTTCGCGTTCGATGCTGGGCGGGGTGTCGTCGCGACTGTTGTCACGGCGTTCGGCTTTCGCCGTCTCGAGGCGGGCCGGGGTGACGGTGCGCAGCAGGATCATCAGAGCGACGAACACGGTGGCGGCACCGACGAAGTACGGAGCGCGGAGCCCGAAGGTCGTGGCCACCTGCCCACCGATGGCTGCACCGATCGGGATCGTGCCGAAGGCGAACCAGCGGTAGACGCTGTTGACTCGACCGAACAGGTGGTTGGGCACGATCGCCTGACGCAGTGAGACGGTGACGACGTTCCAGATCGTCGCAGCCAACGCCTCGATGGCGGCGATCAACGTGATGAACCACGTCACCGGGACGAGTCCGACTGCGAGCAGGGTGAGGATCCAGATGATCGCCGAGGTGTAGAGCGCGAACAGCTGGCCGACCCGGGCCACGACGCGATCGCCGATCAGGCCACCGACGACCGCACCGATGCCCATCGCGCCGACGAGCACGCCGAACCAACGCTCGCTGATGCCGACGACGTCCTTGGCGAAGAGCACGAAGATCGCCTGCGACATCTGGAACCCGAGGTTGGTCAGGCTCAATGCGATCGCCAGCCCGCGCAGGAGGCGGTTGCGCCACAGCCAGCGCATGCCGCTGCGCACCTCGGAGTACAGCGATCGGTTCGCGCCGGTCGGCTGCGCGGTGCGGAACGACCCGCTGATCGACTTCACCAGCAGGACGGCCAGGAGAAAGCTGAACGCATCGAAGCCGAACGGGATCCACACGGCGAACGCGAACAGGATGCTGCCGAGCGGGGTGCCGACGAACGTGTTGGCGGCGATCTCTGCGGAGTAGCGCCGCCCGTTGGCGCGCTCCAGGCCCTCCCTCGGCACGATGGCCGGCACGATCGCCTGCGAGGCGTTGTCGAAGAAGACCTCCGCGATCCCCAGGCAGAGCGCGAGCACCCACAGCATCCAGATCTCGGTGCGTCCGGTGGCGGCGATGATCGCCAGCACCCCGACGATCGCGGCGCGGAAGGTGTCGGCGCGGATGAGGACGGTGCGCCGATCGGTGCGGTCGATCAGTGCGCCGATCGGGAGGGCGAACAACAGGTAGGGGAGCGCGGCGAAGGTGCCCACGAGCGAGATCGCCCTTGGCGAGTCGGTGATCCGCGCCGCCAGCAGCGGAAGGGCGACGAGGAACACACCGTCGCCGAGGTTGGAGATCGTGCTCGCGGCCCACAGCCGCCAGTACGCCGCGGGAAGTCGAACCTTGTCTGGCTTGACCCTGCCGGGCTTGCTCACGACCCCTGACGATCGGCCGGGGCCGGGTCGCCGGACAGGCGGGCGAAGGCGCCGGGCAGGTCGGGGTAGCGCTTGGTCGATGCACCGCCGTCCACCGAGTGGAACGCGCCGCTGACGTAGCTGGCGTCGTCGGACGCGAGGAACAGCGCGACTGCGGCGATGTCGTCGGGGGTGGCGAAGCGGCCGAGGGTCGTGTTCTCGATGAACTCCTCGACGACGCCGGGGACCATCCAGAACGCAGCGGTGGCGTTCGTCTCGACGAGGCCGGGGGCGATCGTGTTGACGCGGATCTGGCGCTGACCGAGCTCCATCGCTGCCACCCTCGTCAGCATGGCGACGCCGGCCTTGGCCGCGCAGTACGCGCCCATTCCCTCGGCGGGTTGGATGGCGTTGAGCGATGCGATGTTGATGATCGAGCCGCCGTCGTTCATGGCGCGTCCGGCGTGCTTCACCGTGAGGAACACACCGGTGAGGCAGAGGTCGATGATCTCCTGCCAGGCCTCCAACGGATGGTCGACGATCGGGCTGAACGTGCCCTTGCCGGCGTTGGCGACGGCGATGTCGAGCCCGCCGATCGGCGCCGCCAGCGCGCACAGCGCGGCGATCGAGTCCTCGCTGGTGACGTCGCAGCGCGCCGGGACGATGGCTGCGCCGAGATCGGTGGCCAGGCGATCGAGTCCGGCGTCGTCGATGTCGCCGGCGATGACCGTGGCGCCTTCCGCGACGAATCGAGCGGTGATGGCCTTGCCGATGCCGGACGCCGCGCCGGTGACCAGCGCAACCTTCCCAGTGAGTCGTTCTCCCATGCGCGGCCGACGTTACTGGGTGCCCATGAGCCGTCCGCGGGACACCTTGCCGAGGGAGGTGCGGGGGATCTCGCCGATGAGGCGCAGCTCTTTCGGGGCCATGAAGGCCGGCAGCGTCTCGGCGACGTGAAGACGCAGGTCGGCAAGGGTGGGAGGGGTTGGTCCGGGTACCACCCAGGCAACGATGCGAGCCCCCCACTCCTCGTCGGGCACGCCGGCGACGGCGACATCGACGACGCCCGGCGCGGAGCGCAGCGCTGCCTCGACGGTGTCGGGCCAGACGTTCTCGCCGCCGGTGACGATGAGATCGCCGCGACGGCCTTCGACGGACAGCCGCCCGTCGACGTCGAGACGACCGAGGTCGCCGGTGGCGAGCCATCCGTCGGGAGTGATCGGTGACGTGCCGTCGCGATATCGCCGCATGAGCATCCGACCGCGCAGCTGCACCTCGCCGTCGACGATGCGCACCTCGACACCGTCCAGCGGGCGGCGGTCGTAGACCACGCCGCCGCCGGACTCCGTCAACCCGTAGGTGGTCACCGCATTCGGTGGCAGCGTTGCCGGCGGACGTGCGCCGCCGATGACGATCACGCGGAACAGGTCGGCGCGGATGCGTCCCAGCGCGGTCGCGACCAGCGACACCGCTGTGGCGCCCTCGCGCGCCGCTCGCTCGACCGTCGCCGCGTCGAACCCGTCGTGGACCACGAGGCGCGTGCTCGTGGCGAGCGCTCTCGCGACGACGCCCAACCCGCCGACGTGGGCCAGCGGCAAGCAGGCCAACCAGACGTCGTCGGTCGTGATGCCGAGCCTGTCCGAGGTTGCTGCAGCAGACGCGGCGACCGCATCGTGGGTGAGGACGACGCCCTTCGGGGTTCCGGTCGATCCACTGGTCGCCATCACCAGTGCATCGCCGGGTTCGACGGGTTCGCCGCCGTCGAGCCGGTGCTCGCCGTCGGCGTCGATGACCATCGCCGGTCGCATCGCGGCCAGCAGCGCATCCCTCGCCGGCTCGGGGAGCCGCCGATCGATCGGCAACGCCGCGTCGCCGCGCTCCCACACGCGCTGCATCGTCTCGACGAACCCCGGCCCGCCCGGGAGGTCCAGCGCGACGAGCTCGTTCATCGCTCGCACGCTAGGCGGAGGACCGCGCTGCGCGATGGGTGCATGTGCAAGGGTGCCGGGTGATGAACCGATGGCTGGTCGGCGCCCGACCGCGAACCCTTCCTGCGGCCGTCGTGCCGGTCGCGCTGGGCGCGGCGTGTGCCGTCGGCGAGTCCGATCCGTGCTGGGGGCGCGCGCCGGTCGCGCTGGTCGTCAGCCTCGCTCTGCAGGTCGGGGTGAACTACGCCAACGACTACAGCGATGGCGTTCGTGGCACCGACGATGTGCGCGTCGGGCCGCCACGAATGGTCGCCGGCGGACTCGCCCCGGCGAAGGCCGTGAAGGCCGCCGCCTTCGCTTCGTTCGGTGTCGCTGCCCTCGCCGGTCTGGCGCTGGCAGCAACGACGTCGTGGTGGCTGATCGCCGTCGGCGCAGCCGCGATCCTCGCCGCGTGGTTCTACACCGGCGGGCCGAAGCCCTACGGCTACCTCGGCCTCGGTGAGCTGTTCGTGTTCGTCTTCTTCGGGCTCGTCGCCACGGCCGGAACGACCTACGCGGTCAGCGAAACGATTCCCGCCCGCGGGTGGGTCGCCGGTGTGCTCGCCGGCTTGCTGGCGTGCGCGCTGCTGGTGGTCAACAACCTGCGTGACATCCCCACCGACAAGCTGAGTGGCAAGCGGACGATGGCGGTGCGCCTCGGTGATCCGGCGACGCGCTGGGCCTACGTCGGCTTGCTGGTCGCGAGCGCAGTGAGCATCGTCGTGCTCGCCGTCACCGGACGACCCGTCGCTCTGATCGGTCTCTTCGCCGTCGTCCCGGCTGTGCCCGCAGTGCGCACGATCCGCCGTGGTGCGAAGGGTCGCGAGCTGATCGCGGTGCTCGGCGCGACGGGCCGAACGCAACTGGTCGCCGGCTTGTTGGCCGCCGTCGGCATCGCCATCGGCGGCTGATCCAGGCAGTACCGTTCAGCGGGTGAGCAGCGTCCCCCCGCCCCCGCCGATGAGCCCACCGCCCGGCTTCCAGCCGTACAACAGCGGGGGTGGCGGCAGCTTCGAGCCGCCCCGCAGCCTCGGCAAGGCGACGGCGGCCATGGTCTGCGGCATCGTCGGCTTGGTGCTGTGCCCGTTCGTGCTCTCGACGTTGGCGCTGATCTTCGGCATCACCAGCAAGAAGGAGATCGATCGTTCGAACGGTCGCTACACCAACCGCGGCATGGCCGTCGCCGGCATCGTGCTCGGCATCATCGGCCTCGCCTTCATCCCGGTCTGGTTCGCCATCCTCAACAGTCGCAACTGACGCGACTCGACGCGTCAGCGCGCTCGGCGTGCTGGCCGCGGCGGTAGCCACGCGGCGATCGCCGCGCTGACCAACCACGGTTGCTGCACGTGGGCCGCGTGTGCGCTGTCGGCGATGGACACGAACTTGCCCTCACGAACGGCATCGGCGAGCTGCTCGCCGATCGCGATGAACTTCTCGTCGGACGATCCGGCCATCACCAGCACGGGCATCGTCAGCTCGCGCAGCCGCGGCCACAGCGAGCCCTGAGCGCCGGTGCCGGCCAGGCGCAGGCTGTTGGCCAGGCCCTCGGGCGTGTTGCGCAGACGGTCGGCGCGATCCTCCGGTGACAGCGCAACGCCACCGAAGAGCGGTTGTGTCACCCACTCGTCGAGGAACGCGTCGACGCCGACCTCGATGAGGCGCTCGGCGAGCGCGTCGTCCGCGTTCCGGCGTTCGGCGCGCACGTCGTCGTCGTCGATGCCGGGGTTGGCGCCGATCAGCACCAGCCGCTTCACCAGATGCGGGTACATCAGCGCGGTGTGCAGTGCCACTCGGCCACCCATGCTGTAGCCGATGTAGGTGCCGGTGCCACCCACGGTGGCGAGCATGTCGGCAGAACGTCGGAGGTCGGCGCGCACGTTGGCCGAGTCGCCGTGCCCGGGCATGTCGACGATCACGCACTCGTGGCCGAGGCCGGCCATGTGCTCGGCGATCTGCTTCCACGACGTCCCGGTCTGGGTGAACCCGTGGGCGAACACCAGCCGCGGTCCGTCACCGGTGATCGACGCAGCGAGCGGGCCGCTGAGCGGGCGCCACGTGGCCTCGACCGTGGTGGACATCAGTCCTCCGCCCCGCGACGAGCTGCCAGGCGGCGAAGCACCTGAGCGAACACGCCGACGTCCTGAGCCCCAGGCACCATCCACTGGCCGTCGAACACGAAGGTCGGCACGGCGGTGATGCCTTCCTGACGAGCGCTCTCGATCTGCGCCTGCACCTCGGCCTCGCCGTCGGTGCTGCGGAGGAAGGCGAGCACGTTGTCGCGCGGCATGCCCACGTCGGCGGCGCGGTCGGCGAGCACGTCGGCGTCACCGATGTCGAGCCCGTCGGTGAAGTACGCCGCGAGCAGTCGTTCCTTGAGCTCGGCCTGATGACCGGTCGCCTCGGCCAGCCACAGCAGTCGATGAGCCAGCAGCGTGTTGGCCCGCAGGGCGATGTCCATGTGGAAGTCGATGCCGGATTCGGCTGCCGTCGTTGTCACGTGCTGGATGATCTCCGCAGCGCGCTCCGGCCCGCCGAACTTGCGGGCGTAGCCCTCCGACACCGGGGTCGGATGACCGACCGGGGCCGTCGGGTCGAGCTGGAAGGGTCGATAGACGATGTCGACCTGCACCTCGTCGCCGACCTCGGCCAGCGCTTGCTCGAACCGGCGCTTGCCGATGTAGCACCACGGGCAGACGACGTCGGACCAGATCTCCACCTGCAGCGGACTCGCGCTCACGTGGCCACGATACGCCCGACCTGGCTCGCGGACTCAGCGGTAGCGTTGCCGGCATGTCGCCAGCCGACCTGCAGGCAACGTTCTGCGCCATCCTGGTCGACGAGTGGATCGGCGTCGGCGTGCGCCACGCCGTCATCGCGCCCGGCTCGCGCAGCACGCCGATGGCGTTGGCGATCGCCGCCCGCTCCGAGCTGCAGGTGCACGTCGCCCATGACGAGCGAACCGCTGCGTTCATCGCCCTCGGCCTCGGGCTGGCCGCGCATCAGCCGGCGTTGCTGCTCTGCACCAGCGGCACGGCCGCCACGCACTTCCACGCGGCCATCGTCGAGGCCGGGCTCTCCGACGTGCCGATGATCGTGCTCACCGCCGACCGGCCGCCCGAGCTGCACGGCATCGGCGCCGCACAGACGATCGATCAACAGGAGCTGTACGGCACCGCAGTGCGCCAGTTCGTCGATGCCGGCGTTCCCGAGACGCTCAGTCCCGATGCGTGGCGCAAGCTGGCGACCGACGTGCACGGCGGGCGCGACGGACGCGGCCACCCGGGCCCGGTGCACCTCAACCTCCCGTTCCGCGAGCCGCTGATCGGCGTGGCGGCGTTGCCGCCGAGCCCGCAACCTGACGAATCGGGCTGGTTCATGTACGAGCCCGAGCAACCGAGCGACGACGTGCGTGCCGTGCTCGCCCCGCTCGATCGGCAGCGCGGGATCATCGTCGTCGGCGACGGCGCGGTGTCCGATCCGATCGAGGTCGAGATGGTGTCGGCGGCGCTCGGCTGGCCGGTGCTCGCCGACCCTCGCTCCGGCGTGCGCGACCTGGCGAGCTCGGTCGCCACCTTCGACGCGTTGCTCCGCCATGCCGAGTTCGCGCGAGCGCACACGCCGGAGGTCGTGCTCCACATCGGTGAACCGCCGGCGTCCAAGGTGCTCGGGCAGTGGTTGCAGGCGAGTGGTGCGCACCAGGTGCTCGTGCACCCGAGCCGGCGCGTCATCGATCCGTGGCAGATGTTGAGCGGGCGCGTGAACGCCTGGCTGGGCGACGTCACCGGCGTGCTGTGCGACTTTCGTGGCGCGACGGGAACGCCGTGGCTCGCACGGTGGCAACACGCCGAGCGCAGGGCGCAGGGCGCGATCGCCGGTGTGCTCGACGCCGAGGCGACGCTCAGCGAGCCGGGTGTGGCGAACGTGCTGTCCGGGATCGACGAGGTCGTCGCCATCGTCGCGGCATCATCGATGCCGATCCGCGACCTGGAGTGGTTCGGCGCACCAGGGAGTGCGAAGGTCGTCAGCAACCGCGGCGCCAATGGGATCGATGGAGTGATCGCCACCGCCACCGGCTTCGCACTCGAGCGACGCGGTCACGTCGTGTGTCTGCTCGGCGACGTCGCCTTCTGCCACGACTCGTCGTCGCTCACCGCACTGGCGCGACGAGACGTCCACCTGACGATCGTCGTCGTCGACAACGACGGTGGCGGCATCTTCTCGTTCCTCCCGCAGGCCGGTGCGCTGCCGCCCGAGCGCTTCGAGCAGCTCTTCGGCACGCCCCACGGCACCGACCTCGTCGCGCTCGCCGCGGCGCACGGCATCCCGGCGCGCACCGCGTCGACGCGCGACGAGTTGCTCGCCGCACTTCGGGTTCCGGGTGTCAGCGTCGTGCGCGTCCCCAGCAACCGTGCCGAGAACGTCAAGGTCCACGACCGCCTCAACGCCGCCGTCGCCCAAGCCCTCGGCTAACTGGATGTCCGAAACGCGGCACAGCCGCGTCTCCGACATCCAGTTCCGGTCGGCGCCAAGTCCGAACTCGATGGACAGCCGTCGCACGGTTCGTCCATCCTGAGCTGATGGACGCGGTTCGAGCCGAGTTGAACGCACGTTGGTTTCAATCGATGGTGGAGCGCGCCCGGGATGCCGACGATCGGACTGTCGGCGTCTGTTCAGCGGGCCCGCGCGCCGCCGAGGTCAAGCTTCGAGAACTCCAAGCGGTGGGCATCGTGGGCTGGCTCGAGCTCGTTCAGCTTCCCGAATCGGCGGCACGCACGTTCAACGTTCGCATCTCGGCTGACGACGTGCACCGGCTTGATGGGTGGGACGGCCTCTTCGCCAGCGCCGAGATCATCGCGGCTGCTCAAGAGGACCGCGAAGCGCACGCCATGTCGAGCCGGCAATCCAGACCGTGGGCTGAGACATGGTGGGACGACGTTGACGAGGACCGCTTCGTTGCGCTCGTGATGGACCGGATGACAGTCGAGCAAGCGGAACGATTGCGCGAGCACATGGTGGAAGGCTCGACATGGCGCGGCGCAGCGGCGTTCTGCCATGCGGAGTTCTCGAAGGAATGGCGACTCGACTGGATCATCGTCGGCCACCAATCGGTCGGGCGACTGATGTGCGTCGTCGCCGCCGCCAAACTCGGCGAGGACGACACCGCTGACGTTTGGATGTGATCGGCTGGCTGGATGTCTGAGCGCGGCACTATGCCGCGCTCAGACATCCAGTTACGGGCGGACGATGGCGCTGAGCATGGCTTGCAGCTTCTGCTGCGTCTCGGCCAGCTCGAGGTGGGGGTCGCTGCCGGCGACGATGCCACCGCCGGCGACGAGTCGTGCGCTTCGTCGATCGTCGGTGAACTCGGCGCAGCGGATGGCGACCGCCCAGGTGCCGTTGCCGGACGCGTCGACCCAGCCGACGGCCCCGCCGTAGCGGCCCCGGTCGAAGCCCTCGACCTCGGCGATCAGCGCGAGCGCCTCGTCGCGCGGGTACCCACCCAAGGCCGGCGTGGGGGAGAGCGCGGTGACCAGTTCGAGCACGTTCGGTGGCGGGTCCGACAGCCGGCCGGCCATCGCCGTGCCGAGGTGCTGCACGTTGGCCACCGCGACGATCGACGGCTCGGGCTCCTCGTCGAGGAAGCTGCACCACGGCAGCAACGTGTCGTGGATCATGTCGATCACGGCTCGGTGCTCGATCTGGTCCTTCGTGCTGGCGATCAGTGCCGCGGCGACTCGCTCGTCGGTGTCGGGATCGCCGGTGCGCGGCGCCGTACCGGCCACCGGGTGCGACCGCAACTCGGTGCCATCGACCGCGACCAGCAGCTCCGGCGAAGCACCGATGAAACCGTCCACCGAGTAGCGGTAGCTCGACCCGAACGAGGCCTTCAACCTCAGCAGAACCGCGTGGACGTCGATGGGCTCGTCACTCGCCACCGTCACCTCGCGAGCGATGACCGCCTTCACCAGTGCGCCGGCACGGACTGCGTCGCGCGCCGCAGCGACGGCGGCGAGGTAGCGGTCGATCGACGTGAGCGGGCTGACGCTGAACGACTGTGCACGCGGTTGCGGCCGCGTTGCCGCGACCGGCATCGACGGCTCGCCGTCGCCGTCGATCTCGGTGATCCATCGACGGCCGTCAGCGGCCTTGCCGACCAGCACCTTCGGGATCACGAGCGACGTCGGCGAGCCCGGCACGAACGGTAAGCAACCGAGCGCCGTCGGGTGCACCGCACCGACTCCGTCGTCGTGCTCGATGGCGGCGAGGACCGCCGGCACGTCGCCGAGCGGAACCCGAGCGGCGACGCCTCGCCCGGCGATGCCGACACCGTCGCGCACGAACAGGTAGCCGTCGGGGCCGGCGACGTCGTTGAGGTCGATGTCGTCCGGAAGCGGGCGGGTGACGGCGCGCATCAGTCGCGGGTGCCGACGAGCAGCTGGGTGATCCCGCCCGACAGCTGGTGGTGCTCGGCGTCGCCGAAGCCCGCGGCACGCAGCTGGGCCAGCATCGTCGCCGGCGGCGGGAGGTAGGCAACGCTGCGCGGCAGGTACCGGTACGCCGCCGGATCACTGAGCAGTGCGCCGATCTTCGGCACGACCTTGCCGAAGTAGATGCCGTTGCCCCAGCGGATCACCTTGTTCTTCGGCACACCGACGTCGAGCAGCGCGATGCGGCCACCGGGACGGAGCACTCGCGCCAGCTCGTCGAAGAACGCCGGCAGCTCCAGCAGGTTGCGCAGGGCGAACCCGCACGTGGCCCCGTCCACCGAACCGTTGGGCAACGGCAGTCGGAGGATGTCGGCCTGCGCGCGCGGCGCGCCGCTGCGATCGGCGACGAGCATCCCCAGGCTGAGATCGAACGACAGCGGTCGCAAACCGGCGCGGTCGAGCTCGACGCAGAGATCACCGGTGCCACTGGCGAGATCGATCACGGTGCTGCCGGCGGGCAGCGCCAGTGCTCGGAGCGCCTTGCGCCGCCAGCGGACGTCGAGGCGGAACGTCATGATCCTGTTGACCAGGTCGTAGCGCGGTGCGATGGCGTCGAACATCTGACGCACCGCCTCCACCTTCTGATCGCCCTGCGGCAGCGTGTCGCCGTCCCATGCGTTCGTCGGCGCTCGGTCCTGCACGACGGGAAGGCTACGACGCTGTGCCAACATCACTCGCATGAGTCAGGAACTGTGGCGCAAGGGCGCTTTGGAGTTGGCCGAGCTGATCGCATCGAAGCAGGTCAGCAGCGTCGAGGTCGTCCGATCTCACCTCGACCGGATCGACCAGGTCAACCCGTACCTCAACGCCGTCGTGCGCCGCTTCGACGACCAGGCGCTGGCCGAGGCGGCCGCGGCCGACGCAAAGGTCGCGGCCGGCGACACCCTCGGGACGTTGCACGGTGTTCCGTTCACCGTGAAGGAGAACATCGACCTCGCCGGCACGCCGACGACCAGCTCGGTGGTGATGCTGGCGGACGCCATCGCACCGATCGACGCCCCCGTCGTCGCCCGCATGCGCGCGGCTGGCGCCATCCCGCTGGCGCGCACCAACCTGCCCGACCTCGGTCTGCGCGTGGCCACCGAGTCGTCGTTGCACGGGATCACCAAGAACCCGTGGAACCCGCACCTCACCGCCGGTGGGTCGAGTGGTGGCGAAGCGTCCGCCCTGGCCTCCGGCATGAGCCCGATTGGGCTCGGCAACGACCTCGGTGGGTCGCTGCGCAACCCGGCGCACTGCTGCGGCGTCGCTTCGATCAAGCCGTCCACCGGTGTCGTCGCGAGCGCGACGGTGATCCCGCCGGAAGACCTGTCGATCATGTTCCAGCTGATGGCCGTGCAAGGCGTGATGGCTCGTCGAGTCGCCGACGTGCGCGCGGGCCTCACCGCCGTCGCCGGCCCCGACGTGCGCGACCCGCTGAGCCTGCCGATCACCCTCGTGCAACGCGCCGTCGGCCGGCCGTTGCGCGTCGCCGTGCTCACCGACCCACCCGGTGGATCGACCCATCCAGGAATCGTCGCCGCGATCCGCGCCGCCGCCGACACGTTGGCCGATCAGGGCGCCGAGGTGACCGAGGCCTCGCCGATGACCTACGAGCGTTCTCTGGAGCTGTGGGCGACGCTGCTCCTCGATGACCTGCGCGCCCAGATGCCGTTGTTGAACATGGTGCTCGGTGCCGACGGGGCGACGTTCCTCAAGTACGCCACCGAGGTGGTGCCTGCCGGTGATCTGGCGTCGTTCACGCTGATGCACGCCGAACGCAACGCGGTCGAGAAGGACTGGCACCGCTTCCTCACCGATGTCGATGTGCTGCTGACGCCGACCTGGACGCAGCCCCCGTTCGCGCATGGCGCCGACGTCGCATCGATCGACGGTGCGCAGGACACGCTGCAGACGATGCGTCCGGTGCTGCCCGCCAACCTGCTCGGCCTTCCCGCTGCCGTCGTGCCCGTTGGCATGGCAGGCGGGATGCCGGTCGGGGCGATGCTCACCGGTCGCCGATTCGCCGATCTCACCTGCCTCGCCGCGGCGCAGGTCCTCGAAGACGCGCTCGGCACGATCACCCCCATCGACCCCGTTACGTCCTGAGGCTCGCCGCCGTCCGGGTTCGGATCGGGCGTCGAGCCTCTTGGCTGCCCCAAGGAGACGACTCGGGTCGTGTCAGCACGGCGAATCCCATCGAGGCGAACGCGAGGTCGCGCACGCCCGCGGCGACCGTGCGAACGAGGGCGCCGATCGACGGACGCTGCACGGCGTAGAGGCCGATGACGAACAGCGGGATGGCTGCTTCGCCGATGTACGTGAGCGCGAGCTGGGCCGTGGAGAACCCGCCCGTCCACAGCTCGACGACGTCGGACGCGAAGTAGATCGCGGAGCAGATGATGGCGGTGGCACCCACGATCGTTCGCGATCGAGCGTTCATGCCAGCACTCCGACGGGTGCCGTTCGCGAGTGCACGGCAGGCGCTTCGGCCCGACGTTTGATGCCGAGCAGCATGCGTCGGTTCATGGCGAAGTCACCGAGCTCCATGAGCACCATCCCGAACAGCGACCTGGCCGGGTGGTGCGTCCAGTCGTACGAGGCGCGGATGCGCGTCACCAGACGAGTGCCGCCGCCTGCGGTCGGGGTCAGTTGCCACGCCCAGCTGCTGTCCGGTTTGGTCCAGAGCAGCTGGCTCGCCACCTGAAAGGCATCGACGCGCAACGCGGTCCGCTCCGTCGGCGGACCATTCGGCGACATCGGCACCCACTGCCCGATCTCGAGGTGCTGGAGCTCGGGCAGGATGGCTGTCGAGCTCGGCCGGCCGAGGTTGTCGAGCAGGTCGTTGCTGTACCAGCCGGCACGGCCGCACCCGACCTGGACCAGCCATGGCCACACCTCGAGCGGCGACGCAGCAATGGTGATCGCCCGCGTTGCTCGGAACTGGGCGCTCGGCAGGTGGTGGTCGCCGATCATCGGTGCGCGCACCTCGTCGGCTCTCGCTCCCCAACGAAGGTGCCACGTGCGGTACAGCGGCGCGGTGAGGAAGCGTGGAACGTCGACGAGCACGTCGCCGATCTGACGCATCAACGGATGTCGGCCTTGGACGACCATGGCGAACGCACCTCTCGGCGGGAACGATTCGCCGCGCCCCCATCGTGCGGCACCGGCGCGCCGACCAATAGGGCCGATCGGCCCTTGATCAGGCCGGGCTCAGGCGTCGGCGGCGACGTGCTTGGCCCAGCGGTAGTCGGCCTTGCCGGACGGCGAGCGGACGATCTCGGTGACGTAGACGAACGCCTTCGGCAGCTTGTATCGAGCAATGTGCCGCTCGGCCTCGGCCAGCAGCGCGGCGTCGTCGGCGTCGTAGCCGTCGCGGATGCGGACCACCGCGATCACCTCGTTGCCCCAGCGCTCGCTCGGGCGTCCGGCGACGACGCAGTCGTACACGGCCGGGTGCGCCTTCACCGCGGCCTCGACCTCCTCGGCGAAGATCTTCTCGCCGCCGGAGTTGATCGTCACCGAGTCGCGACCGTGCAGCTCGATGATCCCGTCGGCGCGCAGGCGGGCCCGGTCGCCCGGCACCGCGTAGCGCACACCGTCGATCACGGGGTAGGTGCGGGCGGTCTTCGTCGCGTCGCCGAGGTAGCCGAGGGCCAGGTTGCCGCTCTTGGCCAACCAGCCGAGCTCGTCGTGGCCGGCCTCGAGCTCGCGGTCGAGGTCTTCCGACAGCACGTGGTTGCCCGGACTGATCGGGAAGGTGCCGGTGGTGGCGCCGCTGCCGGCCGAGACGTGGGAGAGCTGACCGCCGGCCTCGCTGCTGCCCAGGCCGTCGACGATGATCAGCGTCGGCAGGTGCCCGAGGAACTCCTCCTTCAGGTTCGCCGACAGCGGTGCACCGCCGGACAGCAGCACGGTGAGCGTGCTCAGGTCGTACTGCTCGCGGTCGAGCTCGTCGAGCAGCGGACGGGCGAACGCGTCACCGACGATCAGCAGGAAGTTGACGCGCTCGCGCTCGACCAAGCTCCAGATGTCGACCGGGTCGAGGCGCTCAGGCACCGACTGGATGACGATCGTGCCACCCGAGTTCCACGTGCGGAAGCTCATCCAATGGCCGGCGCCGTGCATGAACGGGGGAGCGAGGACTGCGGTGAGACCGCCGGTGGCCTCGGCGACGACCTCCTCCATCGTCTCGGCCTTCGACCCACCGAAGCACTCGACGCGCGCGTCGCCGTTGCGCCAGAGCACGCCCTTGGGCATGCCGGTGGTGCCGCCGGTGTAGAGGATGTAGAGGTCGTCCGGGCTCCACTCCACGTTCGGCTTCTCCGGTGATGCGCCGGCCAATGCGTCCTCGTACCAGATGGCTCCCGGCAGCAGCGCGTTGCCGGATGCATCGGGCACCTGGAGGATGACGCGCAGCCCCGGCAGCTCCGGCAGCACCTCGGCGAGCGTCGGCGCGAACTGGCTGTGGACGACGACGGCTTCGGCCTGTGAGTCGTTGAGCAGGTAGCGCAGCTCCTCGGCGACGTAGCGGTAGTTGACGTTGAACGGGGCGACGCGCGCCTTGAACGAACCGAGCATCGCCTCGAGGTACTCGTTGCCGTTGTGGAGGTAGATCGCCAGGTGCGACTGTCCGGTTTCGTGACCCTCGATCGTGGCGCGTTCGGCGCGGACACCCAACCCTTGGGCGATGAGGTGATTGGCCAACCGCCGCGTTCGCTCGGTGACGTCTGCCCACGTGAGGCGCAGGTCGCGGAAGATCAGGCACGGCTCGTCGGGACGCGTCGCGGCGATGGCCTCGTGCACGTCGGCGACCGAGAACTGGGCGGCAGGTGGCTGCATGGCGGCGAAGCTACGCGACCCGGGCCGGGCCGTGATCATCGGGCCGTGTTCATCGGAATCGGGCCCGTCGTGGCACAGTGACCGGATGACTGATCACGCGGTGACGTTCGGGGTGTTCATGCCGCAGGGCTGGAAGATGGAGCTGTCGGGCATCGACGGCGCCGCAGCGAAGTGGGAGAAGTCGGTGGAGATCGCTGTGCGTGCCGAGGAGCTCGGCTACGACTCGATCTGGGTCTACGACCACTTCCACAACGTGCCGCGCCCGGCGCACGAAGCGGTGTTCGAGTGCTGGACGACGATCGCCGCGATCAGCCAGCGCACCTCGCGCGTGCGCCTCGGTCAGATGGTCGGGTGCAACAGCTACCGGTCGCCGGCGGTGCTGGCGAAGATCACCTCCACGGTGGACGTGATCAGTGGCGGACGGCTCGACTGGGGCATCGGCGCCGGCTGGTACGAGAACGAGTACAAGGGGTACGGCTTCGAGTTCCCTCGGCCGAAGGATCGCATCGGCATGCTGCGCGAGTGCGTCGAGATCGTCCGCAGCATGTGGACCGAGCCGGAGACGAACTACGACGGCAAGTACTACCAACTGAGCCGTGCCAACTGTGACCCCAAGCCGCTGCAGCAGCCGCACCCGCCGATCTGGATCGGCGGCGGCGGCGAGCAGCTCACCCTGCGCGTCGTCGCCCGCTACGCGGATTGCAGCAACTTCGGCGGCAAGCCCGACGAGTGGGCGCGCAAGCGCGAGATCCTCAAGCAGCACTGCAAGGCCGTCGGTCGCGACGAGTCGACGATCCGCAAGACCTGGGCGCCGGAGGTGTGCATCCGCCACACCGAGGCCGAGCTCGTCGCCGGTGGCTCGCGCAACCTGTGGGGCGAGCCGTTCGAGGCGTGGCGGTCGGGCAACCTGGTCGGCACGCCCGAGCAGGTGTGCGAGAAGATCCAGACCTATCTCGACCTCGGTTGCACGGGCTTCATCCCGTGGTGCAGCGACTACCCCGACACGGAGAGCCTGGAGCTGTTCGCGACGGAGGTCATGCCCAACTTCCGCTGAGTCTGGAAAGCTGGGGTCGACGGGAAGAGGAGCAATCGAATGCGTCGTGCCAGTGTCATCATCGCCCTGATCGTTTCGGTCGTCGGCATCCACGTCGGTGGAGTCGCTGCGCCGGCGGCTGCGGCGCCACCCGCCGGTTTCAGCGACACGACGGTTCCTGCGGCGTCCGACGCGCTGAGTTCTCCCACCGACATCACCGCGCTGCCCGACGGACGCGCGTTGGTGCTGGAGAAGCTCGGCAACGTTCGGATCCTCTCGGCGGCCGGTGTGCTGCTCGAGGGTGACGCCCTCAACCTGATCGTCTGCGCCGGCTTCGAGGGCGGACTCCTCGGAGCGGCCGTCGACCCGTCGTTCGCCACGAACGGGTTCGTTTACCTCTTCTACTCGCGCCTCGAGCCCGGTGGGAACTGCTCGAACAACGCCGATCGCTCCAACCGCGTCTCGCGGTTCACGATGTCCGGCAACGTGATCAACCCGGCATCCGAGCTCGTGCTCCTCGACAAGATGAACATCCAGGCGGGCAACCACAACGGCGGTGATCTCCACATCGGCGGCGACGGCAAGCTCTACGTCGCCGTCGGCGATGCCGGTGCGAACCCGCGCGGCGGTGGTGCGTCCGCGGCGCAGGACCTCAGCGTGCTCAACGGCAAGATCATGCGGATCAACCTCAACGGCAGCGTGCCGTCCGACAACCCGTTGGTCGGCCAGGCCAATGCGCAGTCCTGCGCCACCGCCGGCCTGACTGCGCCGACCAACGCCAAGTGCACCGAGATCTACAACTGGGGCCTTCGCAACCCGTACCGATTCGCATTCGACCCGAACAGCGGCAACACCGTCTTCTTCATCAACGACGTCGGTGGGGGAACGTGGGAGGAGGTCGACCTCGGCGTCAAGGGCGTGAACTACGGCTGGGACACGCGTGAAGGGTTCTGCCCCGCGGGCACCAGTTCGAACTGCACACCGGCCGGCGGGTTCACCGATCCGATCACGGCCTACAACCACAGCACCGGCTGCACGTTCATCACCGCCGGCGTCTTCGTGCCGAACGGCGCGTGGCCGGCCCAGTACGACGGCTCGTACCTGTTCGCCGACGGCGGCTGCGGGCAGGTGTGGCGGCGGGCCGCCGACGGCAGCATCGACTACCAGGCCCCGTTCACCACGACGAGCGGGACGATCGTCGACATGGAGTTCGTCGTCCAGGGTGGCGTGCCGACGCTGTACTACGTCACGTTCGGCGACAGCCAGATCCACCGGATCACCTACACGCCGCCGTCGAACCAGTACTCGCCTGTCGTGCCCACGCGCGTGCTCGAGACCCGCGCCTCGGCCGGCCAGGTCGGGTACAGCGGTGCGAAGCCGGCGGCCGGCCAGCTCATCGAGCTGCAGATCACCGGCGTCGCGTCGGTGCCGTCGGATGCATCGGCCGTGGTGCTGAACATCACCGGCACGGAGGCGACCTCCGATGGGTTCGTCACGGTCTGGCCGTGCGGCGTCACCCGTCCGACCACGTCCAGCCTCAACCTCCGCGTCGGCGTGACGACACCCAACCTCGTCGTTTCGAAGATCGGAACCGGTGGCAAGGTCTGCCTGTTCACGCAGTCCGGCGCCCACTTGCTGGCCGACGTCAGTGGCTACTTCCCCGCAGTGACGACGTTCGTGCCGCTGCTGCCCGCCCGTGTGCTCGAGACACGCGTGGCGGCGGGCCAGATCGGCTTCACCGGTCCGAAGCCGGTCGCCGGCCGCACCATCGAGCTGACCGTGGCCGGCAAGGGCGGTGTGCCGCTGTTCGCCTCCACAGTCGTCCTCAACATCACCGGCACCGAGGCCGCCGCGGACGGGTTCGTCCAGGTCTGGCCGTGCGACCAGGCCAAGCCGGGATTGAGCTCGAACCTCAACCTCCGTGTCGGCACCACCGTGTCGAACGCGGTCGTCTCCGAGGTCAGCGCCGACGGCAAGGTGTGCATCTTCACGCAGTCGAGCGCGCACCTCATCGCCGACGTCAGCGGATACTTCGCGGCGATCACCGACTACCAGCCGCTGCCGACCATCACGCCGGCGCGCGTCCTCGAGACCCGCTCGTCGGCGGGGCAGATCGGCTACAGCGGCCCCAAGCCCGTGGCCGGACAGCAGATCACCGTGCACGTCAACCATGCATCGGCGGTCGTGCTCAACGTCACCGGCACCGAAGTCACCCGAGACGGCTTCGTCACCGTGTGGCCGTGCAACGCGACGCGGCCCACTGCCTCGAACCTCAACTTGCGCGTCGGCGTCACGTCCGCCAACGCGGTGGTCACCAAGATGAGCCCGAGCGACACCGTCTGTGTCTACACCGAGTCCGGGGCGCACCTCATCGTCGACGTCAGCGGCTACGTCACCTGACGGGCGTCAGAACAGCGACGCCTGGTCGACGATCGGCAACGGATCGGGGAGTGGGGCGAGGTCGTCGATCAACGTTGCGACGCGATCGTGGAACGCGCGGGCGAGCCGCGGGCTGTCCAGGTTGTCGGGTGTGTGGACGAAGAACGTCGGTGCGCGGCCCTCGCCGAGCCACCCTGCGACGACCGGCTCCCACGCCGCCAGCCCGGCAGCAGTGATCGACTCGTCGTCGTTGCCGATGAAGCGCACGACCGGCTGATCCGTCAGCGCCTCGGTCAACAGCGGCACGCGCGGCTTCTTTCCCCACGCCTCGCGACCGAGCTCGCTCGACGGCGGCTGGGAGAACAACGCCGTCGTGTCCATCAGCACCCGTTCGGCGCCGTGACGGCTCAGCATGCGATCGAGCGCGTGGCGCGCCGGCCCGGCGAACAGATCCGAATGGCGAACCTCCACCGACCACCTCCAACCGGACGGTGCGATGCGCAGCGCGTCGTCGAGCGCGCCGAGGTCCTTCGGCGCGAACGAGGCGGGCAGCTGGAAGGTGAAGCCGCCGATGTGGTCGCCGAGCGGCGCCATCAGATCGACGAACTCGCGCAGCGGCGGGGCGATGTCGCGCAACCGCCGATCGTGGGTGATCTCGCGCGGCACCTTGAAGACGAACCGGAAGTCGCCGAACGCCTGCGTGCCCCAACGTTGCACGATCGCCGGCGTCGGCGATGCGTAGAACGTCGTGTTGCCCTCGACTGCGTTCAGCAGGCGGCTGTACGCCACCATCTCGGTGCCATGCGGCTGGTGCTCGGGCAGGTGCAGCCCGGCCCACGGTCGGTGCGCCCACATCGGGCAGCCGACGTGGAGCGCCGGCATCGGTCTCAGCGCATCCTGAGCACGTTGCCGGTCACCATCCGTGCCGCGTCGGTGCACAGCCAGGCGACCACGCCGGCAACCTCGGCCGGTTCGGCGACGTGGAATTGCTCGGTGCTCGTCGCCACGAAGTCGCGAATGACGTCGTTCACCCAACCGGAGTCGGTGACCGGTGGATGGATCATGTTGGCCGTGACGCCGAGCCGACCGAGCTCGGTGGCCGCCGACATGGTGTAGTTCTCCAGAGCGGCCTTGGCCGCGCCGTAGGTCACCTCGCCCGGAAAGCCGGACGGTCCGCCGGACGTGAGCCCGATGATCCGCCCCCACGCTCCGCCGCGGCGGACAAATCGCTCCGAGAATTCGGCGATCATCAACGCGCCGGCGCGAGCGTCGACGCCGAAGGTCCGGTCGAACAGACCAGCGGTCACCGCCGGCGCGGTGCGCCCTGCGGCATCGCCCGAACCGGCGACGAACGAGTCGCCGCTGGACCATCCGGTGGCGTTGTTGACGAGGATGTCCACCGGACCGAGCTCCGCCTCGGCGACGTCGAAGAGCATGGATGGCGTGACGATGTCGAGCAGGTCGGCCTCGACGCCGACGGCGCGGCCACCGGCGTCGCGAATGGCAGCGACGACCTCGTCACCGGACGTCATCCGGTTCTCCTGGTAGCGCTCCGGCGTTTCGGGGTCGGTCATCACCCTGCTGCGCAGGTAGGCGACCACCACCGCCGCGCCGTCGGCCGCGAGCCGCTGCGCCGTTGCCGCACCGATGCCGTGGTTGGCGCCGGTGACGATCGCGACGTGCCGACCGCTCACTCGTAGCTGCGGAAGATGACCTCGGCGACGCAACTCGGCTTCGCCGCACCCTCGACCTCGAAGGAGATCTCGAGCAGCTGCTGCACCCCGCCGGGGATCTCGTCGACGGCGAGCACCTTCACACCGGCGCGCAGCTTGGCGCCGACGGGCACGGGCGACATGAAGCGCACCTTGTTGGCGCCGTAGTTCACGCCCATCTTGAAACCGGTGGTGATCATCACCTGCGGCAGCAGCACGGGCGCCAACGAGAGCGTGAGGTAGCCGTGAGCGATCGGGCCACCGAAGGGGCTCTCCTTCTTCGCCCGCTCGGCGTCGATGTGGATCCACTGGTGGTCGCCGGTGGCGTCGGCGAACTGGTTCACCCGCTCCTGGGTGATCTCCATCCAGTCGCTGTAACCGAGGTGCTCGCCGACGAGGGTGACGAGCTCTGCTTTGCCTTGGACGATGCGCGGTGCCATGTCGCGAGTGTGTCACCTCGACGGGCGTACGGTGAAGGCGCATGGCACGAGGACGAGGACGCGACCGACCTGACGAACCGTTGTGGCTGCGCGCCGGCCTGCTGCCGCTCCGTGTGACGCGGAACACAGCGCGTCTGCTACGCAGTGCCCTCATGGCCGACTTCCTCACCGCCTACTCGTTGACCCAGCCCGACAAGCCCGCCGTCATCGACGACCGGCCCGATGGCACCGTCAGCACGATGACCTACGCCGAGTTGAACGAGGCTGCCAACCAGTTGGCCAACGTCTTGCTCGAGCTCGGTGCCCGCCCCGGCGACACCAAGGTGGTGTGGTGCGGGCAGAACTCGCCCGGCCTGGTCGTGATGGTCAACGCGGCGCGGAAGCTGGGCGTCACCGCTGTGCCGTTGAACTACCGGTTGAGTGACGACGAAGCCACGTACGTCACCGATCACTGCGATGCGACGATCGTCTACGTCGACGCCGAGCACGCAGCGATGTTCTCGCGCATCCGCGGCAACCTGCCGCAGGTGCAGCACTACCTCGTGTTCGCCGGTGCGGTACCCGATGGCATGGAGGACGCCGACGCGTTGATGGCCGCTGCGTCGCCCGACGAGCCCGACATCCCGCCGGCCACCGAGGCCGGGGCGACGATGATCTACACCAGCGGCACCACCGGCAAGCCGAAGGGCGCCTTCCGTCGCGGCGGTGGCGGGAACCCTGCGCAGGCGGCGGCGCTGTTGGCCCTGATCGGTTACACCCCCAACGACATCTACGTGCCCACCGGCCCGCTCTACCACTCCGGTCCCGGCGGGTTCATGGGCATCGCGCTCGCCCTCGGCCAGACCATCGTGCTGCAACGCAAGTTCGATCCGCAGGACTGGCTGCGTCTCGTGGACAAGTACAAGGTGACCTCGACGTTCAGCGCGCCGACGCCGATCCGCATGATCACCAACCTGCCGGCCGAGGTGAAGGCCAAGTACGACGTCTCGTCGATCAAGCGAATGATCGCCAACGCTGCGCCGTGGAGCTTCGCCCTCAAGCAGGCGTACCTCGCCGACTTCCCGGCCGATTCGCTGTGGGAGGTCTACGGCAGCACCGAGCTCAGCGTGAACTGCGTGCTCAAGCCGGAGGATCAGCTGCGCAAGCCGGGCTCGTGCGGCCAGCCGACGCCGATGACCGAGATCGTGCTGTTCGACGACGACGGCAACGTGGTCACCGGCTTCGGGCCGGAGCACACCGGCGAGCTGTACGTGAAGAGCGGCGCGGTGTTCAACGACTACTACAAGCAGCACGACAAGTTCGTCGAGGACCAACGCGAGGGCTATCAGACCGTCGGCGACATCGCCTACCGCGACGACGAGGGCTTCATCTACATCTGCGACCGCAAGAAGGACATGATCATCAGCGGCGGGATGAACATCTATCCGGCCGAGATCGAAGCGGCGCTCGAAGCGAACCCGGACATCTACGAGGCCGCCGTGTTCGGCATCCCGAGCGACGAGTGGGGCGAGCTCGTGCACGCCGTCGTCGTCAAGCGACC
Organism: Ilumatobacteraceae bacterium; assembly: GCA_965229005.1. GTDB lineage: Bacteria > Actinomycetota > Acidimicrobiia > Acidimicrobiales > Ilumatobacteraceae > CBDDIP01. Next base: position 3,366,871 of record CBDDIP010000002.1, on the reverse strand, counting down.
GGGTTCTTCACTCGACGAAGCAGCGGTCACCGCCTTCGCGCGCGAGCACCTCGCCAGCTACAAGGTGCCGCGGTCGATCGCCTGGATCGACGAGCTGCCGAAGACCGGCAGCGGCAAGATCCTCAAGCGCGAGCTGCGTGCCCCGTGGTGGGAAGGCCGCACCAGCAAGGTGTAGCGGCCGTCCGCTGTAGCGTCGGACCATGCGGGTCGTCGCCACGTCAACGCCGGGGACCGGCCACCTCAATTCGTTGCTGCCGTTGCTGGACGCGCTGCAACGAGTCGGCCACGAGGTGATCGTCGTCACCGCCGCCGAGGCGACCGAGACGGTCGAGCGCTCCGGGTTCACGGTGCGCCCCGGTGGCATGGCGGTCGCCGATCGGCATCGTCACTTCGCGCCGCGCATGTCCGAGCTGCTCGCTCTGCCGCCGCGCCGCCGCCGGCCGTTGGCATTCACCGGGTTCTTCGCCGACGCGGCAGCGCCGGTGATGCAACCCGATCTCGCTGCCGTCGTGGACGATGTGCGGCCGGACATCGTCATCCACGAGATCGCCGAGCTGGCTGGGGCAGCGGTGGCGACGGCTCGGGGCATCCCGCACGTGACCGTTGCCTTCAGTGGCGCGCTGCCGCCCGGCACCGACGAGCTCTTGATCGAGCGGATCACACCGGTGTGGGCAGCGGAGGGGTTGGCCGCTCCGTCGATGGCCGAGATCTTCGGCACGTGCTACCTGCACCCGTTCCCGCCGTCGTTCGGCCAGCTGCCCAACGGCGACGCCGTCCGACCGATGCGTGCCGTTCCGCTCGGAGGCGCGGGCGGAGAACAACCGGCGTGGTTGGCCGATCTCGGCGTCGACCGCCCGCTCGTCTACCTGACGTCCGGCACCGAGCCGGCCGCAGCCAACGCCCCATGGGCCGCGGCCGTCGCTGCGCTCGGCTCGATGGACGTCGACGCCATTGTGACGATCGGTCCGCACGTCGATCCCGATCTGCTCGGCCCGATCCGGCCGAACGTTCGTGTCGAACGGTTCGTGCCGCAGTCGTTCATCCTCGAACGCGCCGCTGTGGTGATGTCCCACGCTGGCGCCGGCTCGTTGCTCGGCGCGACACGCGTCGGGTTGCCGCAACTGCTGAACCCGCTCGCTGCCGATCAATGGGAGAACGCCGACGCGGCAAGTGGCGCTGGTGTGGCGATCACGATGGAGATGCACGAACGCTCGCCCGAGCACATCGCGGGGGCGCTCGATCGACTGCTCAACGACGAACGTCATGCGGCCTCGGCCACTCGCATCGCTGCCGAGGTCGCGGCGATGCCGGCGCCCGACGAGCTCGTCGGCCTGATCGAATCGATCGCCGCGCACTGATCGAATCGCGGAAACCGTCAGACGAAGACGAACGGCGGGACGATCCCGAACGTCAGCTGGCCCGCGACCGCGTACGTGCGTTCCTGTCCGACGACGTGATGGGTGACCATCAATGCGTCGCGGCGGATCCGCTCCAACCGGTTGGGTCGCATCGATGCCGTGGTGCCGGCCTCCTCGCACAACCGATCGATCGCCCGACGTGCGGTCTGGGCCACCCACACGTTCATCCGCGCCAGCGCGGCGCGCTGTTCGAGCGATGGACGTTCACCGGCGAGCGCCGTCTGCCACAGCGAGCCCATCGTCCGTTCGACGATGCCCCACGATGCGTCGAGATCGGCCTGGGCGGACGCCAGCGCGACCTGCACGCGGTACTCGCCCTTCACCGGTTGGAAGGACGGCATCGACAACTTCGTCTCGGCGACGTGGATGAACTCGTCGATGGCGCGGCGCAACAGCCCCATCGGCACCGCACACATCTTGGCGAAGAAGAACCCGCGGTACGAGTGCAACGGGTGGCGCCCCCGATCGTCGCCGAACACGTCGAAGGTGTGGTGCTCGGGCACGAACGCGTCGTCGACCGAGTAGTCGTTGCTGCTCGTTCCGGCCAAGCCGGTCGTCTGCCACACGTCGTGGATGGTGATCGCCTCGGTCGGGAGGAACATGGCGACGTACTCGGGCTGACCATCCGGGGTGAACTGCATCACGCCGTCTCGATGCACGAGGCAGCCGCCCACGACGTGCTCGCTGTGCAGGATGCCGCTGCCGAACGACCACCGGCCGGTGACGCGATATCCGCCTTCCACGACCTCGGCGCGCCCTGCCGGGATGAGCCACCCGGCGGTGAGGTCGTCGCGGTCGGCGTACAGCTCGTCGACGAGACCCGGGTCCGCCGCGAGTCCGGCGTAGAACCCGCCGTCGCAGCAGATCATCGCCACCCACCCGACGGAGCCGTCGTGGTAGCACAGCTCTTCGAGGACGCGGATCTGCTCGACCGGTGCGAGCTCCGGGCCGTCCTGCGCGGCCAGCATCGGCATCCGGAACACGCCCGATGCACGCAGTCCGGCGAGCACCTCCGGAGTCAGGCGCCGTTCGGCGCTGATCCGCTCGGCGTGCTCCTCGATCAATGGTCCGAGCGCGCGTGCCCGCTCCAACATCGCGTCGAATTCCGTCGTCATGGCGGGGTCCCCTCTCCGGCGACGCGGACGTTAGCGAGTGAACTCGTCCAACACCGCGGCCAACGTCACGCGGCCGATGGCGGGCATCGAGGTCGTGTCGTCGCCGGTGAGGTAGGCGAGGGAGAGGTTGAGGGCCCAGCCCGCGCCGCGTCGCCACGTGTCGTCGTCCACACCCGCAGTCGCACGGAACACGGCGCGCTCGGGTGCGGCGAACATCATCCACGCGGCCGCGAGGTCGGTCGCCGGGTCGCCACTGGTGAGGTCGCCGAAGTCGATGATCGCTGCCAGCCGTCCGTCGCGGGTGACCATGTTCGACGGGTGCAGGTCGCCGTGCAGCCACACCGGCTGGCCGTCGTGCTCGGGTGTGGCCCGCAGCGCTGACCACGCGGCGAGCACCGCATCGGTGGGGATGTGGTCGCCCAGCGTCGACACCCGGTGCTCCACCGCGTCGGCGCGCTCGCGCAGGTGCACACCGCGGAACGGGTTCAGCGGCGCATCGGCCGGTGCCGGTCGGTGCAACGCGGCCACGAACCGACCGAGGGTGATCGCCGCCTCACGCGGATCGTCCGGTGGCACCTCCGACGTCGCGTCGCCGGTGAACCACGGGCAGATGCTCCACGCGAACGGGAAGTCGGCCGAGGGATGTCCGGCGAACACCGGCACCGGGATGGGCAGCGGCAGCGAGCCCGCGAGGGTGGAGAGCCAGCGCTGCTCGTTCGTGACGAGATCGGCAGCGGCCTGCCGGCGTGGCAAGCGCACGCTGAGGTCGTCACCGAGGCGAGCGACGACGTTGTCCCATCCCTCACCGACGATCCGAGCCGGCAGGTGCGCGAGCGTCGGCTGCTGCTCGGCCACCAACGTGCGGATGAGCTCTTCGTCGATCGCCACCTCGGCCGACGGGGTGGCCATCAGTAGCCCAGACGTTCCACTCGATCGGGCTTGCGCTGCCAGTCCTTGTCGACCTTGACGAACAGTTCGATGAACACGCCCTCGGGCAGCTGCTCGCGCACGCGGATGCCGACCTCTTTGAGGACGGCGCCCTTCTTGCCGATGACCATGCCCTTCTGGCTGTCGCGCTCGACGATGATCTCGCAGCGGATCCGCGGCCACTCCCACTCGGTGACCCGCGTGGCGATGCTGTACGGCAGCTCGTCGTGGGTGACCGCCAGCAGCTGCTCGCGCACCAGCTCGGCGATCCACTCCTCGTCGGGCATGTCGCGCACCGTGTCGTCCGGGAAGAACAGCGGGCCTTCGGGCATCAGCGAGTCGAGGTGGTCGACGAGCTCCTGGATGCCCTCGCCGGTCTTCGCCGACACCGGGAAGTAGGCCGCCGCCTCGAGCATGCCGGCGGCGCCGAGCTGCCCGATGACCTTCTTGCGGTTGACCGCGTCGATCTTGTTCAGCAGCACGATCGCATCGGGCAGGTGCAGGTGATCGGCCACCCACTTGTCGCCCGACCCGAACGGCATCGTCGCATCGAGCACGAGGCACACCACGTCGACGTCGTGCACGCTGTCGAGTGCGGTGGCGTTGACCCGCTCGCCGAGCGCGGTGACGGGCTTGTGAAGCCCGGGCGTGTCGACGAAGACGAGCTGCGCATCGGGCCGGCTGAGCACCCCACGCACGCGTGTGCGCGTGGTCTGCGGCTTGTCGCTGACGATCGACACCTTCTGCCCGCACATGGCGTTGACCAACGTCGACTTGCCGACGTTGGGACGTCCGACGAGAGTGATGAAGCCGCTGCGCATGAGGCGGCCACGCTACCGGGCGCTCCAGGCAGGGCAGCTCAGGGGGCTGCGGTGCCGGGCGGAGCGACGACCGTTGTCGTCGTGGTGCTCGTGCCCGTCGGCGGTGTGGTGGAGCTCGACAGCAGGGCGGCGTAGTCCTTGAACGTGACCGGTTCGCCTGGCTGCGTGGGCTCGCCGTCCGCCTTCGGCACCGAGATGTCGACGCCGTCCTGGACGAACTTCACCTGCCCGACCGCGAGGCCGCGACGGAAGAGCACGGTGAGGACGATCTGGGCGATGGCCAGGCCCTGATCGGTGGCCGGCTGGATGCTGCTGAAGAAGTCGGTGGGCACGTTGACGGTCGCCACACCACTGCCGTCGGTGGTGATCACGGGGGTCAGCGCATCCTCCGTCGGGATCGCGCTGCGCAGTCCCGGCGAGTCCGGTCCAGGGCCGGCCTGCAGGATCGCCATGACGATCTGCATGTCGGCATCGGCGGGCAGCACGGCGCGCACCGGGAAGATCTTCCGGCCGCTGATGAAGTAGAGGTCGACCAGCTCGGTCTGCACGATCGTCGTGGGCGTCGCGTCGGTGGTCGTCGGCACGAGCGGCAGCGTCGTGACCGGTGAGGTGGTGCTGGTCGACGGTGCCGGCAACGTGTCGCCGAGCCCGCCCAGCTGTTGCGGGTCGATGCGCTGCGCGCCACCGTCGGTTGCCACGCCACAGGCGACGAGCGTCAGCGCCGACAGGACGGTGAGTGCGATCAAGCGCTTCATCAGGACACGTCCGCGAAGCTGACCCTGAAGCGGGCGCCGCCGCCAGGACGATCGTCCACCCATGCCTCGCCACCGTGAGCGTGGGCGTGCTCGGACACCAGTGCCAGGCCGAGTCCGGTACCGACGCGATGACGCGCTGCGCTGCCGCGGGCGAAGCGCTCGAAGATGCGCACCCGTTCGCTGCGGGCCACCCCGGGCCCGGCGTCCTCGACGGTCAGCAGCAGGCCCCGTCGGCCGGTGGGATCGGCGGTGACCAACACCGGACCGCCGGCGTGCTCGCGGGCGTTCTCCAACAGGTTGGCGAGCACCCGTTCGAACCGCAGCTTGTCGATGCGCACCACGTTGGGCAGCTTGCGGCTGACCGTGAACGGCACGTCGCCGAAGCCGTAGCGGTGGGCGATGCGCGGGATCAGCTCCTCCAGGTCCACGTCTTCGCGGTGCAGTTCGGTCGACCCGGCGTCGATGCGCGACAGCTCCAGCAGGTCGAGCACCATCTGGTCGAAGCGGCGCACCTGGCTGACGACGAGGTCGAGCGCTTGGCGGCTGCGATCCGGCAGGTCGTTGCGGCGCGCGTCGAGCACCTCGACCGCGGCGCTGAGGGCGGTGATGGGGGAGCGCAGCTCGTGGGAGACGTCGCTGGCGAAGCGAACCTCGCGTTCGATGCGGGCCTGGACGGCGTCGGCCATCTCGTTGAACGATCGGGCCAGGCGGTCGAGGTCGGGGTCGGTCTCCGGCGCCATGCGGGCGTCGAGGCCACCGCCGGCGATCTCCCCGGCGGCCATCGCCACGCGAGTGAGCGGTCGGAGCAGCCGTCGACTGGTCCACCACCCGAGCCCGGCGGCGAGCAGGGTGATCACCGCGCTGCCGATGCCGAGCACGGTGGCGATCGTGCGCAACGACCGATCCGTCTCACGCAGTGGGAAGGCCTCGATGTACTGCGCCTTCACGGCCTCGATGTAGACGCCGACGGCGAGGTACGGATCGCCGTTGAGCGAGAAGCGCTGCAGCCCGCTCTCGCCGGTGCGCAGCAGGCCGCGCAGGTCGTCGGGCAGCGAGGTGACCGGGAAGCCGACGAGCGACGAGTAGGACGCGCTGTTCGGCAGCAGCAGCACGGCGATGCCGCCGCTCTCCGGGCGCAGCTCGTTGAGCATGAAGCTGCCGATGGTGGCCGCGCCGTCGGTGAGGAGGCGGTCCTTGACGCTTTGCGCGTTCTGGAACGCTTGGCGCTTGGTGACCTCGGTCCGCTGGTCGAGCAGGCTCGATCGAGCGACGATGAACGTCGAGAGCGCCAGCCCGAGACTGGCCACGAGCGCGGTGACGCTGAACAGCAGCGTGACGCGCGAGCGGAGGCGCAGCGATCGCTTGGAGGTGCTGCGCTCGTTCACGGCCACAGTGTGGCCGATGAGGAGTGATCGCGTCGGCGCGGTGCTCAGGCGGCGCTCAGCAGGTGGGAGGCCTGCTCGATGGCATGGACGACCGGCGCCAACGTGTCGAGATCGGCGAGCACGAGCTCGCTGCGAAGCATGAGCTCAGTGCACACGAATGCGACACGTTGGCCCCGGGCGTTTCCGTACGAAGCGATGGCACGCAGCGCTTCGACACCGGTGTTGGTGATCACGGTGATCGCCGAGACGTTGACCACCAGGCCGTACCGGGCGGGCGCCAGCGCGCAGGCCGCCTCGAGGGCCGCAGCGTGTTCGGCGGTCGCCAGCGGACCGGCGACGGTGACCGTCACCACCTCGGCTTCTGCATCGGTGTGGGTGGTGAGCGTGGGTGCCAACATGGAAGCCTCCTCTGACGGTGGTGGGAAGCGGCGAGACGCTTCGGCTTTGCCGGTGGGGGGCGATTGGCCCGGAAGGTTCTCGCTGCCGGTGAGGCACCAGGGGGAGGAAGGTACCTCACCGGGGCAGCGTGAACATCTGTATCGTGACCGTCGTTTGTGACGAAGCCACGCTCGGCGTGTGCGATTTCTGTAACAGATCGGCCACCCTGTGCACTCACTGCTGTTCATCGAGGACGACGACGCCATCCGCATGGCGCTGAGCATGGCGCTGGAGGACGAGGGGTACGAGGTTCGCGAGGCCGCCGACGGCAAGGAGGGTCTCGTCGCCTTCGCCGAGCACGAGCCCGACCTCGTCCTGCTCGACCTTCGGCTGCCGGACATGAGCGGGTTCGAGGTCTGCCGCAACCTGCGCGCGACGAGCATCGTGCCGATCATCATCGTCACCGCCCAGACCGACACGCACGACCTCGTCGCCGGGCTCGAGGCCGGCGCCGACGACTACGTCACCAAACCGGTCGTGCCCAAGGAGCTGGCGGCGCGCATCCGTGCCGCGCTGCGCCGGGTGCACCTGCACGACACGCCCGCCCTTGCCGGTCCGCCGAGCAGGTTCGGCGACATCGAGCTGCGTCGCGAGCAAGGCATCGTGCTCAAGGCCGGCATCGAGCTGCCGCTGACGAAGACCGAGTTCCGGCTGCTGTGCGAGTTCGCCGACCACGCCAACGCCGTGCTGTCGCGCGACCAGCTGCTCGAGCGGGTGTGGGGCTACGAGTACCTCGGCGACTCGCGCCTGGTCGACGCCCACGTTCGCCGGCTGCGCGTCAAGGTCGAGGACCAGCCCGACGACCCCAAGCTGATCGTCACCGCGAGAGGCATCGGCTACCGCCTCATCACCTGACCCGCGTCCGCGGCGTTTGGTCGCTGATCCACCGCCACGGTGGCACAGCGATCAAACGGTGAGGGGAGACCAGGTGGCGCCCTGGTCGGTGCTGATCGCGGCCTCGCCGGCACCGGCGTCGGTCGACCAGAACGCGGCCAGTCGACCCGAACCGACCGCGTCGATGCGGTTGACGGCGACGCCGGGCAGGTTGCCGACGACCGACCACGAGTCGCCGGAGTCGTCCGAGCGCAGCACGTCGGTGCCGCCGTCGACCTGCGACCAGCCGAGCAGCTGGCTCTCGCCGAAGGCGATGATCGCGCCGCCGATGCGCAGGTCGGCCAGCCCGGCGGGGAGGGTCTGCTGCGTGAACGTGTCACCGCCGTCGAGCGACCAGTGCAGCTGCCGCGACGGGTGGTCCAGGTCGCCGGCCCACACGCCGGTGGTGACGAGCGCCCACAGCGGCGAGTCGCCGGTGTGCAGCAGGGTCACATCGCCGCCGAGGTCGCTCCCCGGAGGTGTCCATTCGGACCAGCCGCCGTTCATGAAACGTGCGGCGCCGACGAGGACCCGGTCGTTGTAGGTGATCCAGATCACGTCGGCCTGCGACGCGATCGAGAAGTCGGCAACCGGTCCGGCGCCGGGGGAGAACTCGTGGTCCAGGGCGACGAACTCGTCGGACGTCAACGGCAACGAGAGCGGCTGGAACACGATGCTCCCGTCGGGCTTGGCGACGCTGCCGACGACGATCACGTGCTGCATGCCGAGGCAGAACCCGAGGATCTCGGGGTCGAACCCCGCCGGCAGGTTCGGGGTGTTGAACGAGTCGAGGCCGCCTTCGTGCGTGGTGGAGAGGAGACCGCCCTCGACGGGCTCGATCCATCCGTTCGTCGCGTCGTGGAAGACCGGTCGCGACCCGTTCGGTACGCCGATGCCCGGGTCGGCCCAGGTCGCGCCACCGTCGACGGATCGAATCAGGAAGGACTCCGCGCCGTTCGGGTCGGCGACTGCCACCCAGACCGTCTGCTCGTCGACGAACCACATCCCGGAGATCGATCCGACCTCGCGGGTGAGCGGCACCATCTCCAGCGGCGATGTCGTCGGCGTGGTGGTCGTCGAGGGCGTCGTTTCGGGTGTGGTCGACGGGATCGTCGCGGTTGGCACCGTGGTGCTCCCGTTGACGGTCGGCGTGGTGGAGGGCGACGTTGGGGAGGTCGCAGGGGCTTCGGAGCCGCCATCGCGACGCCTGAGCAGCAGTGCGCCACCGGCGCCGACGGCGATGGCCGCGGCCGCACCGGCGAGGAGGCGACGGCGCGACACCGGGCGGCCGGCGAGCACCGTCAGCGGCGCCGTCGAGTGCAGCGCGGCGAGCTCGCGTTCGGTGTTGGACACCGCCGTGGCTCGTTGCTGCAACCGGGCCTTGGCCTCGGCCAGCTGGCGGTCGAGATCGTCGCTCATGGTTGCTCCGTTCCTGAGCTCCGCACAGCGTTCGCCAGTGCGGCGCGTGCCTTGAAGAGGGTTGCCTTGACGGTGCCCTCGGCGATGTTCATGACCGCGGCGACCTCACTGATCGAGAGGTCGTCGAGGTGGTGCAGCACGACGGCGACGCGCTGACGCTCGGGCAAGGCGCGGACGGCGTCGAGCACCGGATCGGGCGCCGAGAGCGCGGAACCGACCGGCGCCGGCGCCGCGCCCAGCCGCTGCACCGCCGACCGTTCGCGGGTGGTCCGCCGACCCTCGTCGATCAGGACGTTCACGGCCACTCGCCGCACCCACGCGCCGGGTTGGCTCATCGAGCGAACCTCGTCCCAGTGACGGAACGCTCGAGTCATCGCCTCCTGGGCGGCATCGCGAGCGCGATCCTCTCGCCCGGTCAGGGCGATCCCGCAGGCCACCAGTCGGGAGTGATGGGCTCGGAAGAAGTCGTCGAAGTCGTTCGTGACCCCTCCCGGGTTCGGCGCATGTGCCAGCACGTCATCAAGACGTTCCCGGCCCCGGTTCGGTTTACCCGCGCCAGATCCTGCTGCGCAGGTACTCGCCCAGCCCCTTGGCCTGCGTGTCGAACGAGGTGCTGGACGCGACGCCCTCGCCGAGGTAGCCGACGAGGATGAAGTTGAGGGCGCGCAGGTTCGGCAGCTCGAAGCGGCGCACCTCAAGCCCGGCGGCCTCGGGCAACAGCGCCTGCAGGGTCTGGGTGCCGAGGTTGGCGTGCAACCAGGCGTACCCGGCGTCGTCCGGCGCCCAGATGCCGACGTTGGCGTTGCCACCTTTGTCGCCGGAGCGTGCGGCGAAGTACGCGCCAAGTGGCTCACCGGGTGACGGCCCGACCGGCAGGACATCGACGTGCGGGATCGGCGGCGGCAGTCCGGGCCTCGCTGTCACCCCGCGCGACACGGCGATGCGTCGTCCGTCGGCCAACACGACGGCCTGCTGCACCTCGTCGTTGTCGACGAGCGCCGGCCAGTAGACGCCGAACGGCTGCGCCTCGGCCGGCGGCGAGGAGACGAAGAAGCCGGGGTAGTTGGACAAGGCCAGTTCGACCGCCGCCGATGAGAACGCGCGCCCGACGAGCCGTTCGTCGCCGCTCTTCACCGTGACGTGCAGCCGGCCGGATGAGGCCTCCTGCCCGGGCGCGTCGCTCGACGCCTCGACGAGTCGGACGTCGACCTCGTCGAAACGCTCGGTGCCACCGAGACGGCTGAAGAGCGCGTCGCGAGCCCACTCGCCCTTCGCGCGTTGATCGAGGCCGCTGAGCACGAAGCTGACACGGTTGCGAAAGCCTCCGTCGAGGTTGATGCACACCTTGGTGGTCGGCGGCCCCGGCGTGCCGCGGACGCCATCGATCAGCACTCGATCCGGCCCGTCGTCGTGCAACTGGATCGAGGTGAAGTCGGTGGTCACGTCGGGGTTCAGGTACTGCGTGGACTGGATCTCGTAGAGCAGCTGCGCGGTCACCGTGCCGACCGACACGAGGCCGCCGGTTCGCGGGTGCTTGGTGATCACCGACGACCCGTCGGCACGCACCTCGGCGATCGGGAACGGGGGTGGCACCGTGCGATCGGGGATCTGCTGGAACCACGCGTAGTTGCCGCCGGTCACCTGCGCGCCGCACTCGATGACGTGACCGGCGACGACTGCCCCGGCGAGCGCGTCCCAGTCGTCGATGGCCCAGTCCCACCACCACGCGGCGGGGCCGACGATGACTGCGGCGTCCGTGACTCTCGGGCAGATGACGACATCGGCGCCCTCGCGCAGCGCCGTGGTGATGCCCCAGCCGCCGAGGTAGGCGTTGGCCGACACCGGCTCACCTGTCAGCGAGGCACCCGTGTCCAGGTGGGCGAGTTGCGGTCGTAGTCCGTCGACTCGTGGCAGCAGGTCGTCGCCCTCCACGTGGGCGACGGACACGGTGATGCCCAACCGGTCGGCCAGCTGACGCACCGCGTCGGCGCAGCCGGCGGGGTTGAGGCCACCGGCGTTGGTGACCACCTTGATGCCCCGATCCACGCACGTGGCGAGCACCTGCTCCATCTGCGTGACGAACGTTCCCGCGTACCCCAACGCGGCATTGCGGGCACGCTGCTTGTGCAGGATCAGCATCGTCAGCTCGGCCAGCCAGTCGCCGGTGAGCACGTCGATCGGGCTCTCGTCGAGCACGGCCGGATCGATCATCTCTCGCGCCGCCGACAGGCGATCACCGAAGAACCCCGAGCAGTTGGCGATGCGCACAGGGCGGTCGCCGGTCATGACGTTTCTGCTGCCGAGGCGTTGATGGATTCGATGCGCAGCAGCACCTGGCCGCTGTCGAGCTGCTGCCCTTCGGCGACGAAGACCTCGGCGACGGCGCCGGATGCCGGCGACACCACCTGGTGCTCCATCTTCATGGCCTCGATCGTGACGAGTGGTTGCCCAGCCGCGACGACATCGCCGACGGCAACCAGCACGCGGCGCACGGCGCCCGGCATCGGAGCGACCAGCGACCCGGCGCGACCGGCATCGTCGGGTTCCGGGAACCGTTGCGGCACCGGCACCTGCACCCCACCCGGCCAATGAGCGATGCCGTCGACGAGGCGGATCTCGTCCGCGGATCGTTGCAGCGCTGCGGTGTCGATGTCGTCCATCGGCACGCCGTCGACGGTGATCGATCGAACGGACCCGTCGCGGTCGCGCTGGTAGGCGATGACGGTGCCCCCGAATCGGAACTGCTGCGGCACAGCCGGGTTGTTGCGCCAGCCGGGTGGCACGTGGGGGAGCACCGTGCGAGCGCGGTGCTCGGCCTGGCCAACGGCCAACGCGAGCGCGACGCCGCCGCGGCGACGCGGGTGCGGCGGGTTGCGGTCGATCCAGGTGGTGTCGGCTTCGAGTGGGTCGACGAACAGCAGCTGGCGCAGCTGGTCCAGGTTCGTCTCCGGACCGACGAGCACGGTCCCGTCGATGAGGGCGAGCAACCGCCGGACGGCGGACTCGCGCGTCGGGCCGTGCGCGATCAGCTTGGCGATCATCGAGTCGTAGTGCGGGCTGATCGTCGACCCGCTCTCGATGGCGCTGTCCACTCTCGTGCCCGTGATCGAGGGGAACTCGACGGTGTGGAACGTGCCCGTGCTCGGTCGGTACGAGCTCCACGGGTCTTCTGCACAGAGGCGGACCTCGATGGCGTGGCCGTTGCCGGTGATCGCCAGCACCTCGGCCGGCAGCGGCTCGCCGGACGCGACGAGCAACTGCAGCTCGACCAGATCGAGCCCGGTGATCATCTCGGTCACCGGGTGCTCCACCTGCAGGCGGGTGTTCATCTCGAGGAACCAGAAGTCGCCACGGGGATCGAGGAGGAATTCGACGGTCCCGGCGCCGATGTAGGCGACCGCCTGGGCGGCGGCGACGGCCTCGGTGCTCAACCGCTCCCACAGGTCGTCGTCGACGGCGGGCGAGGGCGCTTCTTCGAGGATCTTCTGGTGGCGCCGCTGGAAGGTGCAGTCACGTTCGAACAACGGCACGACGGTGCCGTGCGAGTCGGCGAAGATCTGCACCTCGATGTGGCGCCCGTGCTCCACGTAGCGCTCGACGAAGACCTCGCCGTCGCCGAACGCGGCCAGCGCCTCTCGCGTGGCGCCGGCCAGTGCATCGTCCAGGTCGGCGGCGTCGCGCACGATGCGCATGCCGCGTCCGCCGCCACCGAACGACGCCTTCACGAGCGCCGGCAGGCCGATCTCCTCCAACGAGTCCTCGGTGCTGTCGGGAAGCACGGGCACACCCGCCGCGCGCATCAGCCGCTTGGCCTGCGTCTTGGAGCCCATCGATTCGATTGCGGTGGCCGGTGGGCCGATCCACACCAGTCCGGCGTCGGTCACCGCACGAGCGAAGTCCGCACGTTCGGAGAGGAACCCGTAACCCGGGTGGACGCCGTCGCATCCACGGTCCAGGGCGGCAGCGATGAGGAGGTCGATCCGCAAGTAGGTATCGGCCGACGCGACGCCCGGAAGCCACACCGCGTCGTCGGCTTCGTGCACGAACGGCGCGTCACGATCGGGGTCGCTGAAGACGGCGACCGTCTCCACGCCGACGCGCCGGCAGGTGCGGATGATCCGCCGAGCGATCTCGCCACGGTTGGCGATGAGGATGCGGGCCAGCTCGTTCACATGCGGTACACGCCGTAGCCGCGCGTGCCCTCGATGGGTTGGTTGTCGATCACGCTCAGGCACATCCCGAGCACGATGCGCGTGTCGCGTGGATCGATGATCCCGTCGTCGTAGAGCTTGCCGCTCATGAACATCGCCAGCGACTCCTGCTCGATCTGCGCCTCGACGGCCTCGCGCATCGCCGCATCGGCGTCCTCGTCGAACGGTTTGCCCATCGACTTCGCTGACTCGCGCGAGACGATGCTGAGCACGCCCGCCAGCTGCGCTGGGCCCATCACGGCGCTCTTGGCGTTGGGCCAGGCGAACAGGAACCGCGGCCCGAAGGCACGGCCGCACATGCCGTAGTTGCCGGCACCGTACGAGGCGCCCATGTTGATCGTCAGGTGCGGCACTCGGCTGTTGGTGACCGCGTTGATCATCTTCGCCCCGTCCTTGATGATGCCGCGCTGCTCGAAGTCCTTGCCGACCATGTATCCGGTGGTGTTCTGCAGGAACACGAGGGGCGTGTCGATCTGGTTGGCCAGCTGGATGAACTGGGTGGCCTTCTCTGCTTCTTCGCTGAAGAGCACGCCGCGGTGGTTGGCCAGGATGCCGATGGGATATCCGTGCAGCTCGGCGAACCCGGTGACCAGCGAGGTGCCGTAGAGCGGTTTGAACTCGTCGAAGTCGCTGTCGTCGACGATGCGGGCGATGACGTCGCGCGGGTCGAAGGGCACCTTCGGATCGGCCGACGGAATGCCGAGCAGGTGCTCCGGATCCAGGCGCGGCGGACGGGCGGTTCCCCGCGGCCCGGGGCCGCGCTTGCGCTGGTTCAGACGACGCACCACCTGTCTGCCGAGACGGCAGGCGTCGAGCTCGTCCACCGCGAAGTAGTCGGCGAGGCCACTGACGCGGGCATGCATCTCGGCACCGCCCAGCGACTCGTCGTCGCTCTCCTCGCCGGTGGCCATCTTCACCAACGGCGGACCGCCGAGGAACACCTTCGAGCGCTCCTCGATCATCACCACGTAGTCGCTCATCCCCGGCACGTACGCGCCGCCGGCTGTGGAGTTGCCGAACACGACGGCCACGGTGGGAACGCCCATGGCCGACAGCTCGGTGATGTCGTGGAAGGTCTGGCCGCCCGGGATGAAGATCTCGCTCTGCGTCGGCAGATCGGCGCCGCCCGACTCGACGAGGTTGATCAGCGGCAGCCGGTTCTCGCGGGCGATCTGCATCGCCCGCAGGTTCTTGCGCACCGTGAACGGGTTGGACGCGCCGCCGCGCTGCGTCGGATCGTTGGCGATGAGCATGCACTCGACGCCTTCGACGACCCCGATGCCGGTGACCATGCCGGCGCCGACCGGGAAGCTGCTGCCCCACGCGGCAAGCGGGGACAGCTCGAGGAACGGTGACTCGCGGTCGAGCATCGTCTCGATGCGTTCGCGAGCGAGCATCTTGCCGCGGGCCCGGTGCCGCTCGACGTAGCGCTCGCCACCACCGGCGTTGACGATGGTCAACTGCTCGTCGTGCTTCGCCAGCTGCGCCGCGAGGGCCTCGACGTTGGCGCGGTAGGCAGCCGACGACGTGCTGACCCGATCCGGCAGAACGGTCACGCGCGGGTCCAGTCCGGTGGGCGCTTCTCGGCGAACGCGCGCATCCCTTCCTTCGCCTCGTCCGACTGGAAGAGGGCCTCGCTCAGTCGTTGCATCGCGGCCATGTCGGGCGTGCCGTGCAGGAGTCGCTTCGTCTCGGCAACGGCGTTCGGCGCGCCGGCGAGCACGCCGCGCACCAACGCGTCGACTGCCGCTGGCACGTCGTCGGCGACGTGGGTGACGAGGCCGATCTCGCGCGCCGCGGCGGCGTCGAAGAGCTCACCGGTGAGGAACGCGGCGGCCAGCTTCGACCAACCGCATCGAGCGAGGATCGGCACGGAGATGATCGCCGGAGCGACGCCGATGCGCACCTCGGTGAAGGCGAACGTCACGTCGGACTGCACCACGACGAGGTCGCACGCGGCCATCAGGCCGATGCCGCCTGCCCGCACCGGGCCCTGCACGGCAGCGATCGTCGGTGCCGCGGCGGACTGCAGCCGTTCGAACGCGCGCGCCATCGGGCTCGAGTCGACCGGGCCGTCACCGCGCTCCTTCAGGTCGGCGCCGGCGCAGAAGACGGGCAGCGTGTGGCCGAGCACGATGACGCGGACGTCCGGCTGCTCGGCGCGGTCCAGCGCGGCGTGCAGGTCCCCCAGGAGCTGGCGCGACAGGGCGTTGCGATTGGCCGGCGAGTCGAGCGTGAGCGTGGCAACGCCACCGTCGACCTCCACCTGCACCAGCGTCCCCGACATGCTGGCGAAGCTAGTCGTTGGGGGTCGGGGCGCTCACGATCTCACGGAGGAAGGCCTCGGCGTCGGCGCGATGGCGTGTGCGTCGCATCGGGGGCAGCGCCTTGACGATCTGCCACCGGTACCCGGCGGTGCCGAGGCGACTGTCCAGCACGGCGACGACGCCGCGATCGGTGGCGGTGCGGATCAACCGACCGGTCGCCTGCGCCAGCAGGATCGAGGCTCGTGGCAGGTCGATCTCGCCGAACGCCGCGGCGCCGAGCTGTTCGCGTCGCGCCGACAGCAGGGGGTCGTCGGGACGTGGGAACGGGAGGCGGTCGATGACGACGAGGCTGAGCGTTCGTCCCGGGATGTCGACGCCCTGGAAGAAGCCGGCGGTGGCGAACAGACACGACGATTCGTCCTCGCTGAACGCTTTCACCAGCGCGTTCTTCGGCAGGTCGCGCTGGGTGAGGATCGGCACGTCGACACGTTCACGCACGGCTGCCGCGGCGGCATCCATCGCCTTCCAGCTGGTGAACAGCGCCAGCGTCCGTCCACCGGCGGCGGTGATCAGCGCGGTCAGCTCCTCGTGCGTCGCGGCGACGTACCCGGCCGAGCGCGGCTCGGGCAGGTGCATCGCGCAGTAGAGCAAGCCGTGCGTCTCGTAGTGGAACGGGCTACCGACATCGACCACGGTGGCGGTGCCGTCCGCGATCCCGACCCGGTGGGTGAGGGATGCGGGCACGGTGGCGCTGGTGAGCACGGCGATCTTCTGCTCCCACACGCCCTTGTTGAGGATCGGGCCGACATCGAGCGGGGCGATCTCCAACCGTGGGAACTCCGGGCCGCCGCCGACGAAGGCGACGTAGCCCTCGAGCTTGCCGACGGCGACGTCGATCCCTTCCATGGCCCGGGTGACGAGCTGGGTGGCTCGCAGCACGCGCTGCTTGGCGTCCTCGACGTCCGTCTTCACGGCGCGCAACGCCGTCATCGCCGTGTCCAGCCGGCGACGGCTCTCCACCAGGTGGGCAACGAGCGCGTCGGGAAACGGTGTCGGCAGGCGTTCGCCGACGATCGGCTTGAGTGCCTCGCGCAGCACGCTGCCCGAGTCGATGATCGGCGCGCTGACCTGTGGGTCGATGATCACCTTGCGGACGGCGGTGGCGACGTTCGTGAACGTGCCGGGGCTGATCGCCATCCCGACGGTGTCGCTCATGATGTCTTCGAGCTGGTGGGCCTCGTCGATGATGACCACGTCGTGCGGCGGCAGGATCGCCCCGCCCGCGCCGACGTTGAGCCCGTAGAGGTGCAGGTTGACGACGACCACGTCGGCCGCGGCGGCCGAGTTGCGGGCAGCCTCGGCGAAGCACACCTGGCCCATCGGGCACCGTGTCGCGCCCGGGCACTCGTCGCTGCCGACGGTGACCGCGCGCACGGCGCGGTCGCTCGGCGCCCACGTCAGCTCGGCGACGTCACCGGTGCGCGTGGTGCCGGCCCAGGCAACGAGGTTGTTGACCTCGCGCTTGGTGGGGCCGCTGAGCTCCTCCATCTCCATCTGACCGGCGGCGTTCGACGCCTGCAGCTCGCGGACGCGCTGCATGCAGATGTAGTTGCTGCGCCCCTTCAGGACCGCCCAGGTGAACGGCCGGCCGATGTGCTCGGCCAGGAACGGCAGGTCCTTTGCCGCAAGCTGGTCCTGCAGCGTCTTCGTCGCCGTGGCGACGATCGTCTTCTTCCCGGACATCACCGCGGGCACCAGGTAGCCCATCGTCTTGCCGGTTCCGGTGCCGGCCTGCACCACCAGGTGCTTGCCCGTGGCGATCGCGTCGCTCACCGCCTCGGCCATCTGCCGCTGCCCCGGACGATCCTCCGCCGCCGGCAGCGCAGATGTCACCGCCGCCAACGCGCGGTCGGTGTCGGCGTGCGAAGGCATCCGAGCGACGGTAGCCGTGGCGTGTCCGCAGACGGTGAACTTCTCGGACGGTTCCGTGACGGTTTCCGGCACGGAACCGTCCGAGAAGCCGTCGAACCAGCTAGTCGAGGAGGGCGAGGGCGGCGTCGAGCTCGGCGGCGTCGAAGTCGGGCCAGGGCTGGTCGGTGAAGTGCACTCGCGTGCCGGCGCTCTGCCACAGCATGAAGTTGGAGATGCGCAGCTCGCCCGACGTGCGCACGAGCACGTCCACCGGGGGCAGCTCCGGGAGGTAGAGGTGCCGGTCGATGGCATCGGCGTCCAGCGGCTCGCCGGCGGCGACCGCGGCGCGAGCAGCGTGGACCAGCTCCGCCCGGCTGCCGTAGTCGAACGCCACCGTCAGCACCATGCCGGTGTTGGATGCCGTGTCGGCGATGGCCTTGCGGATGGCCCGCTGCACGTACTTGGGGGTGCGCGCCTCGTGCGAGTCGAACGGGCGACCGATCCACTGCACGCGAACGTTGAGCTCGTTCAGCTCCGCGACCCGTCCGAACAGCTTCTTGTGGAGACCGAGGATGTGACGCACCTCAGGCCGCGGTCGTACCCAGTTCTCGGTGGAGAAGCCGAACACCGTCAGCCAGCCGACGTCGCGGCGCACGGCCACGCGGACCAGCGAGGCCAGGTTCTCCTCGCCCTCGGTGTGCCCGTCGGTTCGCGGCAACCCGCGACGCTTCGCCCATCGCCCGTTGCCATCCATGATGCAGGCGACGTGGACCGGGTCTCGCACGGAGCGCACGCTACTGGCCGCTTGCGTGGGAGAATGAGCAGGTGACGGCGTCCCCGGCGAACGACCAACCCGTGCTCCGGCACGTGGCTGTCATCGGTGGGACGCCGGCCGAGTGGGAGCAGCTCGGCGACGCCGGATGGACCGTGCTCCTCGAGGAGCTCGGCAAGGTTGCCGATCACGCCGGCGCGTCGTGGCTCACCCTTCGCCCGGTGGCGCCCGGGCCGGGATCACCGGCTGCTCGCCGGATCGCTGCCGGCGGGTGCGCCGTGGTGGCGCAGCCCGAAGCTGACGGACGCGCACGACTGCTGGCTGCCATGAACGCCATCCGCGCCCGTGGCGAGGTGATCTCCGAGCGCGCCATCGACACCGAGATCGACGCGCCGGCCGAGACCGCACCCGATCTCGTGGTCGTGCTCGGCACGAACGACTGCCTCCCGGCGTCGATGGTGTGGGAACTGGCCTACAGCGAGCTCGTCTACCTCGACACGTCATGGGCCTTGCTGCAGCCCGAGCACCTCGGTCAGGCGATCGCCGCCTATGCGCAGCGGCACCGCCGCTTCGGCGGACTCGACTGATGGCCCAGCCTCTCTATCGCGACCGCGCCGTGGTGCTGCGCACCTACAAGCTCGGCGAGAGCGACCGCATCATCGTGTTGATGACCGAGCAGCACGGCAAGGTGCGAGCGGTCGCCAAGGGCGTGCGCAAGACCAAGTCGAAGTTCGGCGCACGGCTGGAACCGATGAGTCACGTCAACCTGTTGTTGGTCCAGGGCCGTGAGCTGGACATCATCAGCCAGGCCGACGTCGTCGAGACGATCGCCCCGTTGGTCGGTGATCTCGACCACATCACTCACGGCCTGGCGCTCCTCGAAGCCGTCGATCAGATGAGCCTGGAGCGCGAGCCCAACGAGCAGCTCTACCGGATGCTGGTCGGCGCGTTGCGCACCGTCGCCGAACGCAGCGGACCACTCGTGCTGCCGTCGTTCTACTGGAAGCTGCTCAGCGCCGAAGGCATCCGCCCCGAGCTGGACATGTGCGTGCGCTGCAACGAGGCGGACAACCCGATCGTCGCCTTCGACATGGACCAGGGCGGTGTGCTCTGTCGCAACTGCAGAACTGGTGCGCCGTTGAGCGAGGAGGCGCTGGCGATCATGCGCATGATCCTCGGTGGGCGGATGAACGAGGCGCTGTCACTCGAGCCGTCGCGCTACACCCACGAGGTGTCGAGCCACGCGACGCGCGCGTTGGAGCACCACATCGAACGTCGCCTGCGGACGGTCGCGATGTTCGAGGTGCACTAGTCACGCGCCCGGCTCGTCGATCGCTGCCAGCCGGGTGCTGAGCCGGCGAAGGTGAGTGCGCACCTCGGTCGTCGTCGTCAGCGACGTCGGCTCCACCGATCCGAGCACCTGCACGAGGTCGCGCGCGGCCTCCTCGACCGTGTCGCCGCCGAGCCGGATCGTGGTCGACCCGGCGACCACCGCGACGCGGTGGACGTTCAACCACGGCATCAGCCGGCGCACCTGTGCGACGGACGCGTCGACCGTGATCTCGACGGGGTGCCGGTAGCTGGTGCTCGCCAGTGAACGGCTGATGAACGTCGCCGCGCCACCGGGCGGCGTGCGAGCGACGCGCTGGTGCCCGGTCGCGGCGACGTCGGTCATGCGATCCGCCCGGAACAGTCGCCAGTCGCGCCGGTCGAGGTCGTAGCCGACCAGGTACCAGATGCGCTGGACCGTGGTCAGCGAGAGCGGCTCGACTCGGCGCGCGGACGGCTCGCCGCCGCGGCCGGTGTAGTCGAAGCGGACGCCGACGTCGTCGCGAATGGCTTCGGCGAGGTGCGCGACGACCAGCGGATCGGTTGCGGGCGCGGGTGAGAGCGTGACCGCGTTGGCGAAGCTGCGAACCGCGTCGACTCGTCGCGCCGCGGCGGCGGGGAGCACGTGGTGCAACTTGGCCAGCGCACGGGCGGCACCATCGGCCATCCCGGCCGACGACGCGCTGGCGGCCGTCAGCAGCGCTCCTGCGATCGCGGTGGCCTCGTCGTCGTCGAGGAACAGCGGGGGAACTGCGGGCCCCGGTGCCAGCCGGTACCCGCCGCCACGACCCGCCGTCGCGTCGATCCGGTAGCCCAGCGTGCGCAGTCGATCGACGTCGCGGCGCACCGTCCGTTGCGTCACGCGCAGCCGCGCCGCGAGGTCTGCCCCTGCCCACCCGGCACGTGCTGTGAGGAGCGCGAGCAGGCGGAGCACGCGGTCGGTGGTCTCGGTGGACATGGCCGAACGATCTTTCGTTTCGAGGACAGGAACGGTCCTCAGATCATCGTACGTTGCGAGCATGACCACGAACCCCCGCACCCGCACCACACCCGATGTCCCGCTGTCCTGGGACGAGCTCGCTGCCCTCGGGGGCAGAGCTCGGGCACGGCGCCTTCCTCGCCACCGTCCAGGCCGATGGCCGCCCGCACGTCGCCTGGGTCAGCCCCGGATGGCGCGACGGCTCGCTGTGGATCTCGACGTTCCGTGACTCCCAGAAGGGCCACAACCTGGTCGATGGAACGTCCGTTGCGCTGCACTGGCCCGAGCGGCCCGACGCGCTGATGTTCGCCCGCGGGCAGGCGCGAGTCCTCGCCGATCGCGACGAGATCGCGGCCACGTGGGCGGCGGGCGTGCTGCCCTACGACCCGTCGATGTTCTTCAGCGGGGTCGACGATCCGCAGCTGATGTTCGTCGAGCTGCAGCTCGACCATGCCACCGTCAGCACCCTCGACCCCACCGTGCCGAAGCGTCGCTGGACGCCGGCTCGCTGACGGTTCAGCAGTCGCCCTCGAAGAGGAACTCGTTCGATCCGGAGGTCATCGTCAGGATGACGACGGTCGCCGGATCGGGGAGGACGCCGGTCGGGTTGCCGGCGTCGTCGACCGCACCGAACAGATCGCCGTTGGACAGCAGGACCATGTTGATGCCATCGCGAGTCGAACCACCGCCGACGGTGAAGCACCCGTTCTGGCCGACGGTCATCGTGTCGATGTGCGCCGACCAGAGATCGCCGACGTCGATGCCGTCGACCGTCAGCAGTTCGTCGGGCGCGCCACCGCTGTCGTACTGCCACCCGAGGAACTTCAACGACGCCGGGTCGGCACCGCCGAGCGCGATGCACAGGTTGTTGCCCCAGCACACGTACCGCGCCGACGGCTGCACGAAGCCGGTCAGCTGGTCGTCGGACGAGAAGGTGCCGTCGCCGTTGTCGACCGGGTAGTTCACCGAGCGATCGATGGTGGCCGCCCCGAACTCGCTGCTCAGCGTGGCGACGGCGTGGACGGCAGCGTCGCCGAACCGCACCGGACCGATCCCGTCGACGGCGAGCGTCCAGGCCACCGGTGCCGCCGTCGAGGTCGGTGCCGGTGGAGCGGTGGTCGTGGTCGACGCGGACGTCGTGGTCGACAGCTCGGTGGTCGGTGGTTCCGAGGTGGTGGTCGACTCGTCCGACGTGTCGGGCGTCGAGTCGCTGGTCGCCGCGGTGATGTCGCTCGCCGCGCCGCCGTCGCTGCCGCACCCCGCGGCGAACAAGCCGGCCACGGCCGTCCCGATCGCCAACAACCGCATGTGCCTGCCCCGCATGATCGTCCCCTCGCGTCGTACGTCCTGCACAGCCTGGCCGAATCGAAGCCGCCAGTCGCGCACCACTCCCGTAGCCTGACGGGCTGTATGGCAGCCACCGAACTCGACCAGATCGTCAACCTCGCCAAGCGGCGCGGCTTCGTCTACCCCTCGGCCGAGATCTACGGCGGTTTCCGCTCGAGCTACGACTACGGCCCGCTGGGCTCGCTGATGCTCCGCAACGTGCGCGAAGCGTGGGTGCGCACCATGGTGCAGCAGCGCGACGACGTCGTCCTGCTCGACGCCGCGATCCTCAACCCGCCGCAGGTCTTCGAGGCCAGCGGCCACCTGGCCAACTTCAGCGATCCGCTGGTCGACTGCACGAAGTGCAAGCAGCGCTTCCGCGCCGACCACCTGGAGGACGCCCACACGTGCCCGAACTGTGGGGCCAAGGACAGCTTCACCGACTCGCGCGAGTTCAACCTGATGTTCAAGACCACCGCCGGCCCGGTGGAGGGCAGCGGCGCCGAGGTGTACATGCGCCCGGAGACGGCGCAGGGCATGTTCGTCAACTTCACCAACGTGCTGCAGACCAGCCGCAAGAAGCCGCCCTTCGGCATCGCCCAGGTGGGCAAGAGCTTCCGCAACGAGATCACGCCCGGCAACTTCATCTTCCGCACGCGTGAGTTCGAGCAGATGGAGATGGAGTTCTTCGTCCCGCCGGCCGAGAGCGCGCACTGGTACGAGTACTGGTGCAACGCCCGGATGCAGTGGTACACCGATCTCGGCATCCCGGCAGAGATGCTGCAGTTGCGGCCGCACGACGCCGACGAGCTGAGCCACTACTCGTCGGGCACGTCCGACATCGAGTTCCGCTACCCGTGGGGTTGGGGTGAGCTCGAGGGCATCGCCCAGCGGACCGACTTCGATCTCACCCAGCACGCCAAGCACAGCGGCCAGAAGCTCGACTTCTTCGACCAGGCCACCAACGAGCGCTACATCCCGTACGTCATCGAGCCGGCCGGCGGTGTCAACCGGGCCATGGCTGCCTTCCTGCTCGCCGCCTATGACGAGGACGTCATCAACGACGAGCCGCGAACCGTCCTGCGCCTGCATCCGCGGCTCGCGCCGTACAAGGTCGCCGTCTTGCCGCTGAGCAAGAAGGACACGCTCACGCCACTGGCCAAGCAGATCTTCGCCACCCTCGCCGACCGCTACATGGTCGACTACGACGAGACCCAGGCGATCGGCAAGCGGTATCGCCGTCAGGACGAGATCGGTACTCCGTTCTGCGTCACCGTCGACTTCGACTCGCTGGAGGACGGCGCGGTCACCATCCGCGAGCGCGACTCCACGGCGCAGGTCCGGGTGGCCATCGATGGTCTCGTCGCCGAGCTGCAGTCGCGGCTCGGCTTCTGACGGGTCAGTCCGCCAGGAAGCTCTCGACGACGCGTCCGACCACCACGGCCCACGACGTCAGATCGACGGCTTCCTCGCGGTCGATGTCGGCCAACTGGAACCCGAACGGCAGGGCCATCATCAACACGGCCAGTGCATGCGGGTCGGTGTCGGCGCGCATCACCCCGCGAGCTTGCGCGCTGGCGACGGCCTCACGGACCGACACGGCGTACCCGTGCTGCTGCTGCGACAGAGCTGCGGCGAGCTCGGGGTTCGTGCGCGCCGCTGAGACCACTTCCGAGCGGGCCGCGCGGTTCGATGCTCGTTCCGGGAGGTAGGCCACCGCGGTGATCGCGGCAAAGCCGGCGCGCAGGTCGTCGGCCGAGTGGGCCGACGTCAGCAGACCGACGATCAGACGGACGTCCTCCGGGATCGCCGCTGCGAACCGTTGCAGCTGGGCGGCGACGAGCAGGCTGCGGCGGTTGTCGAAGTGGTGGTAGATCGCGCCGGTCGTGACCGAGGCGTCCTCGGCGATGCTCAAGACGCGGACCGCGTCGGGGCCGTCGCGTTCGAGCACGGCGATCGTCGCCGCCAAGATCCGGTCTCGCGTTCCTTCCGCCGTCACCGCGCCCACGGGTACAGCCTCGCGCGCCGTCACACCGCCGCGCGTCGTCGGCGGGTCACCACCAGCAGGATCGCTCCGCCGACGGCGAGGATCGCTGCGAGCAGCACCGCCGGGCCGACGTCACCGCCGGTCGTCGGCAGCGCGCCGGTCAACAGCGTCGTCGTTGTCGTGGTCGGTGCCGCGGATGCCAGCAGGTTGAAGCCGAAGTCGACGTCCACTCGCGCCTGTCCTGCGACGAGGTTGATGTCGGCGCGGCCGGCTGTTGCGGTGCCGTCGAGATCGAACGTCGGCGTCGCCGTGCCCGACGGGAACGCCGACGTGTCGACGCTGACGCGGAAGGTGCCTGCTGGGAGGCCGATCACGGACCAGACGCCGCCGGAGTCGGTGGTCGTGCTCGAGGTGACGTCGTCGCCGTCGCCGAGCAGGTTGTTCGGCCCGGCCCAGACGACCGTCACCGGCAGACCGGCGATGCCCGGTTCGCCGGCATCCTGCACGCCGTCGGCATCGAGGTCGCTCCACACCCGATCGCCGATCGAGCCGCCGCTCACGGCGAGCGACGCCGACTGCTGGTCGTCCTCTGCGGCGATGCCGTTGGAGGGCGTCGAGTCGACGTCACTGACGTTGGCCGCCGAGACCTCGGCGGTCGTCGAGATCGGCGCGTCGCTCATCACTCGCGCGGTGATGGTCAAGGTCTGGGTGGCACCGTTGGGCAGTCCGCCGACCGTCCACAGCCCGACTCCGGCGTCGTAGGCGCCGAGGCTGGGCGAGCTGCTGACGAACACGAGCCCGGCGGGAAGCAGATCGCGGACGACGACACCGGTCGCGTCGGTCGGCCCGTCGTTGCGCACGGTGACCGTGAACGTGACGAGGTCGCCGACGTGTGACGGAGGCGTCGTGACGACGTTGGTCACGGACAGGTCGGCCAGACCGGGGATGGTCACCCGGGCCTCGTCGTCCTCGTCGGGCGGGTTGGCGTTGTCGAGCGGCGCCGTGCCCGGCGTCGAGTCGACGTCGTGCTCGTTCATCGCCGACACCTGAGCGGCGTTGAAGCCCGGAGCTCCGTTGGTCCGGTAGACGACGTGCATGACGGCGATCGCGCCGGTGGGCAAGGACGGAACCGTCCACGTGTTGGTCCCGCCGGCGAACGTGCCATCCACTCCGGCGCTGGTGTTCGCCGACGCGCTGACGAACGTCGCCCCGGCGGGCGGTTGATCGAGCACGGTGACGCCCGTCGCCGTTGCCGCACCGCTGTTGGTGACGGTGAGCGTGAAGCTGGTGTCGCCGTTGGCGGCGGGCCCGGCGTCACGGGTCTTCGTCAACGAGAGATCCGCGCTGGGCGACACGGTGACGGTGACGCTGTCCTCGTCGTCTTCGCCGTTCGGCCCGTTGCCGGGCGTCGAGTCGGGATCGGCTGCATCCGTGTCGACGATCTCTGCCGAGTTCGTCGCGGAGAGCGCGGTCACGGTGGCCACGATGTCGAGCGTTGCCGAACCGCCATTGGCGATCGTGCCGACCGACCACAGACCGGTGCCGGCGTCGTAGGTGCCCTGACTCGGGCTCGAGCTGACGAAGCCCAGCCCGGTGGGCAGCAGGTCGGCGACGACCACGCCGCCTGCCTGGTCGGGGCCATCGTTGGTCACGGTGATGCGGAACGTCGCCTGGTCGCCCTGGAACGACGGCGCCACGGTGACGGTCTTGGCCAGCGACAGGTCGGCCGCGACGAGGTCGATGATGATCGTGTCGCCCGAGTCGGTCTCGTCGGCGCCGACGGACACCGAGTTGGTGACGGTCGTGCCGGCAGGGAACGGGTCGTTGATCCGCAACCGGTAGGTCAGGTGCATCGTGGTCCCGGCGTTGATGTTCGGGACGGCTGCGCCGCCCTCGTCGAACGGGTACGGCGTCGCCGCCGGCGGCACGGCATCGTCGGCGAACGGGATGGTCGTCGTGCCGTCGTTCAGCTGCGTCGACCCGGCGATGTACGTGGCTCCGCTCGGCATCGCGTCGTTGACGACCACGTTCGTGAACGCCAGTGCTCCGGCGTCGGCGATCGAGATGTCGAAGAGGACCTCGTCGCCGGGTCCGATGCGGCCGTCGCCGTTGACGTCGGTGGCCACGCCAGCGGACTTGTCGACCACCATCGAGGTCGACGGTACGAGCGCGTAGCCGGCATCGAAGCCAGGGGCGCCGGTCGGAGCAGTGGCGGCATCCTCGCCCCAGGCGCCGGCGAGCTTGACGCCGTCGCAGGTGTAGATGCGTGCGCCGGTCATGTCGCCGTCGGTCGCATCGAAGATGCGCGTCGAGGTGAGTGCCAGGACCGCGATGGACGTGTCGTAGGAGCCGTCGCAGCTGCCGCTCGACGCACCGGTCGCGGGGTTGCCATCGAAGTCGACGAACAGCGTCGTGTCGGCCAGCGTGCTGATCCACACCGGGTCGTCGTCGCGGTTGCCCGACGGGCTGGCCGGCGGGTTGTTGGAGTTGCCGGGCGCCCAGCCGAGCGAAGCCTTGGTCGTCAGCAGCCCGGCGGGAACGAGGCCGAAGCCCCAGTCGAACGTGGCGCTCCCGTCGCCGCTCGAACCTGGCGCGGCGCCGCTCTGCGCGCCGGACGCGCCGACGGCGACGAACGGCGCAGTGCCCTGGAAGCGCACGGCCCGACCGACCGGCGACGCCAGGCTGGCCCCGCCGCCGGCGGGCAGGTTGATCGTGCCGGAGCAGCCGGTGCAGGTCGGGGTCACCGTCACCGCGCTGGAACCCGGGTTGAACAGGAACGTGATCGTTCGCTGGTTGTCGACGAACGACCCGACCGGGTTGAGGTAGTCGGCAGACAGCAGGTTGGTCGGGAACAGCGTGAACCACCGCAGCTCGTACGCGGCACCGGCGTCGCCGGCGCCTTCGTGCACCTGTACGGGCTTCGACGAGCGCACGTGCGCGCCGCGGTTGACGCCGCCGTCGACGAACGTCACCTCGCCCTGGCCGATCGTGTCGACGACGTCGTCGTCGCCATCGCCGTCGGTGTCGACGCGCACGACGGTGTTCGGCTGGCTGGCCATGATCTGGAGGCTCGAGGTGGAGAACGCGGGGGAGGTGCCCGACGGGTTGCCGACGTTCTCGCCGACCGGGATCCAGTAGTCGACGCCCCACTTCGAGGTGTCGTACGCGGACGCAGATGCGGAGAGCACCGAGCCGAGCGGCGTGGAGAACCCGCCGGCGGTGATGGTGAAGCCGCGTGTCGATGCGACGCGGTCGCGGCCGTCCCACAGGACGGCTGCCGCGTTGCGCGGTGTCGGGATGTTGTTGCGCAGGACGAACACTGCGCCCGCGGGCAGGACGTCGCCGGTGCAGTTGACCCCGCACCACGTCTGGGCGTTGCCGTTGGCCGGGTCGCTGTCGCCCCACACCTGCGTGGTCGTCTGCACGGGGTTGGTCAGGTCGGCCTCGAACCCGTCCTCCCAGTGGTCGTAGGTCATCACCGCGCCGGCGCCGGCGTTGGTGATGCCGACGGTGAAGTCGAGCGTCGTGTCGGCGGCTGCGTTGGCGTTCTCCATCGTTGCCTGGGTGGCATCGGCGTCGAGCGGCACGTAGCCGGTCATCACCGGTGCGGGGACCGGGTTGCCGGCGTGAGCGCGCGGCGTCGACGATGCCGGCGCGACGAGCGCACCGCCTGCGACCAGGGCCGCGACAGCGAAGGCGCGCCACGAGCGCGCCAGGTTCGAGAGTTCCACCGAGCACTTCTTTCATCAACGGGCGATCGCGCGCCCTCCGTCCGTTGCGAAAGATCGACGGTTCCTGATCCGGCTTGAGTAATACTTTTACGGCGACCGGACGATCACCCGGTTCGGGGGAGGCGGAACGACAACCGAGCCCCGCCGGAGGGAGCGACACCGGCCGCGACCGTGCCGCCCATGGCGGTGACGAGCTCGCGAACGATGGCCAACCCGAGGCCACTGGCGTTCTCCCGCCGGTCGGGCACGGCGCGGGCGACGTAGAGCCGCTCGAACACGTGCGGCAGGTCGGTGGCGGCGATGCCCGGGCCGTCGTCGTCGACGGTCACCTCTCCCCAGTCGCCGTCGACGCGTGCGGTGATGACCACGTTGGCCGAGGCGTACTTGCACGCGTTCTCGAGCAGGTTGGCCAGCACCTGCGCCAACCGATCGGGATCGGCGCGGACGTGCACGGGGTCGGGCGCCAACGTGCGCACGACGACCCCGCTGTCGCTGACGGTGAAACCCATCGACGCCGTGGCCACCGACGCTGCCAGATCGACCGTGACCGGAGCGAGCGAGAACGAGCTCGCCTGCAACTTGGCCAGATCGAGCAGGTCGGCCACCAGTCGTTCGAGACGCTGCGACTCCGAACGGATCACGCCGGCGGCATGGACCGGTTCGGCGTTGCCGTCGGTGATCGCCTCGGCGTAGCCGCGGATGGACGTCAGCGGGGTGCGCAGGTCGTGGCTGACCGACAGCAGGAACTGCTGCTCCAACATCCGCGAACGCTGCAGCGACGATGCCATCTCGTTGATGCTGTGGGCCAGCTCGCCGACCTCGTCGTTGCCGTGACCCACTGCCACCCGCGTCGCCAGTTGCCCGGCCGCGATCCGTTGTGTTGCCGCGGATGCGTCGCGGATCGGCTTGCTCAGTCGGCGTCCGAGGAGGAGGGCGATCAGCACACCGAGGGCCACCGTGGCGGCAGCGACGACGAGGAAGAAGCGCACCGAGGCTCCGAGGCCGGCGTTGGCCTCGCGAGTGAGGACGACGACGACCAGTCGTCCATTGGGCAACGTGGATGCTGCCGCGGCGAAGACCGTGTTGCCGCTGTTGCCGCTGACGGTGGTTCCGTCCGCCAACGCCGGTGGGTCGATGTCGTCGAGGCGCACGCCGGCGGGCAGCTCGTCGGCGGGCAGTTGGCCTGACGCGTCGCCCAGCAGCACGTGGATCTCGTCGAACACGACCAGGTTCTTCAGTGCCGACAGCTGGCGCAACCGCCGACGGACAGCCGCGTCGTAGCGCGGGTCGGACGGCTCGACGCCGACGTCGAGCAGCGTGTCGAACTGTGCTGCGACCGACTCGACCTGGCCGCGAAGGTCTCGTTCGGTGGTGTGCCGGGCGCGCACGTTGGCGAGCACGATCGTGCCGCCGCCGACGAGGAACAGCGTTGCCACGATGACGCCGACGATGACGAGCGTGAGCCGACGAGTCATGTGCCGCTCATCGTCGTGCGCAGATGTGAGGGAACCATGAGCCGCGTCAGCCGAGCCGGTAGCCGATGCCCCACACCGTTGCCAGTGGCAGGTCGTCGCCGAGCTTCTTGCGCAGCTGGCGCACGTGGACGTCGACGGTGCGATCGTCGCCGTACCAGTCCGCACCCCACACCGCGTCGAGCAGCTGCTGGCGGGAGAGCGCCAGTCCCTGGTTGCGAGCGAGGTGCGCCAGCAGATCGAACTCGCGCGTGGCCAGGGCGACCGCCTCGCCGCGCACGCGGGCCTCGCGCCGCGCTTCGTCGACGACGATGTCGTCACCGATCGGCACGGTCGTGCGGTCGGGGGCGGGCGCCGGCTGTCCGCGGCGCAGGATCGCCTTCACTCGCGCCACCAGCTCTCGTGGCGAGAAGGGCTTGGTCACGTAGTCGTCGGCGCCCAGCTCCAACCCGAGCACGCGGTCCAGCTCGCCGTCTCGTGCGGTGAGAAAGAGCACCGGCACCGCCGAGGTGGCGCGCACGCGCCGGCAGACCTCGAACCCGTCGATGCCGGGCAGGCCGACGTCGAGCACGACGAGCACGGGGGAGTGCTGCCCGATCAGCTCCAGCCCGCGCTCGCCCGACGGGCCCTGCAGCACGCGGAAGCCAGCGTTGCGCAGGTACAGGTCGACGAGGTCGGCGATGTTCGGATCGTCCTCGATGACGACGACCGTTGACCCGGACGGCGAAGGGGCGCTCGGTTCGGGCACGGGCCTCATGGTGGCACGCTGGTACCGTGACGTGCATGGACCTCACCAACAACATCGCCGTCATCGCCAAGATCCCGGCGCTCCCGGGCAAGCGCGACGAGCTCGTCGCCGGCCTGCAGACCGCACTCGCCAACGTCGAGTCCGAGGCCGGCACGCTCACCTACATCCTCCACCTCGATGCCAAGGACGAGGATGTCGTGTGGTTCTACGAGTACTACTCCGACGAGGCCGCCTTCGCCGCGCACGGTTCGTCGGAAGGCATGAAGGCCGTCGGCGCCGCGCTGCGCAACGTGGCCGGCGGTCGCCCGGAGCTGACCATCCTCAAGCCGGTCGGCGGCAAGGGAGTTCCGTCCTGACCGACGGTTCGCCGACGTACCTCGACCGGATCCTCGCTCGCCATCGCGAGCAGGCGGCCGAGGACCATCGACCGCTCGCGAGCCTGCTCGACGAGGCCCGCTCACTGCCGCCCGGGCGTGGCTTCCGCGACGCGCTCGCGGCCACGTCCGGGTTGGCGGTGATCAGCGAGATCAAGCGCCGATCACCTTCGAAGGGCGACCTCAACATCTCCCTCGACCCGGCAGCGCTCGCGCAGGCGTACGCCGTCGGTGGGGCGACGTGCCTGTCGGTGCTCACCGACGAGGAGTTCTTCGGCGGCTCGGTCGCCGACCTCCAGGCGGCCCGTGCCGCGTGCTCGCTGCCGGTGCTGCGCAAGGACTTCACCGTCGACGCTCGCGACGTCGCCGACGCGCGCCTGATGGGCGCGGACTGCGTGCTCCTGATCGCCGCGGCCCTCGGCCGCGACGAACTGGTCGAGCTGCACGGCATCGCCACGTCGATCGGGCTCGACGTCCTCGTCGAGATCCACGACGAGCCGGAGCTGGAGGTCGCCGTTGCCGCCGGCGCGACGCTGGTCGGCGTCAACCAGCGCGACCTCGTCACGTTCCAGGTCGATCACGCGCGAGCGGTGCGCATGGCCGGGTTGATCCCGGACGGGGTCGTGCGCGTCGCCGAGAGCGGTGTGCGCGGCCACGAGGACGCGGCCGCGTTGCGTGCCGCCGGGTACCACGCCGTGCTCGTCGGCGAGACGCTGGTCACCGCCGGCGACCCGGCCGCGGCAATCACCCAGCTCACACGGGCCTGAACCAGTACCGTGGCCCCTGCATGTTCGTGAAGATCTGCGGGATCACCAATGAGGACGACGCCCTGCTCGCCGTGGCCATGGGCGCCGACGCGGTCGGGTTCGTGTTCGCCCCGTCGCCGCGCCAGATCGCCCCGCAGCAGGTGTACGACATCACCCGCCGGCTGCCGCCGGAGATCCTCACCGTCGGCGTCTTCCGTGACGAGCACCCCAGCCGGATCATCGACACGGTCAACCGCTCCGGTGTGAAGGCCGCGCAGCTGCACGGTCACGAGACGCCGGGCATGGTCGCCGACGTCGCCGAGCGAGTTCGCTGGGTGATCAAGGCCGTCGTCGCCGGGTCGCCCGACGCGGTGAACGCCGACCAGTTCGGCACCGATCTGATCCTCGTCGACGCGCCGAGCCCCGGCTCCGGGATCGTGTTCGACTGGTCGCTCGTCGACGACGTCGCCCCTGGCCCGCGCCTGATCCTGGCCGGCGGGCTCGACCCCGACAACGTCGCCGCAGCCGTCGCGCGGGTACGTCCCTGGGGCGTCGACGTCAGCTCTGGCGTCGAGCGCTCGCCCGGCAAGAAGGATGCATTGAAGGTGAAGGCGTTCATCGAGCGGGCCCGTGCTGCCGCGCCGGAACTGCATCGGGGACAGGACGAGATGCCGTACGACTGGGCGGATGACGAGCTGTGATCCAAGATGGCGACGTGTCGCCGCCAACAACCAGCTTGATGTCAGAACCGTCGTCCACCGGCCGCTTCGGCGAGTTCGGCGGACGGTTCGTCCCCGAGACCCTCGTGCCCGCCTGCCAGGAGCTGGAGGCTGCCTTCCGCGAGGCCTGGGCCGACGCGTCGTTCCGTGACGAGCTCGACCACCTGCTGCGCACCTACGCCGGTCGCCCGTCGATCATCACCGAGTGCACGAACCTCGGGGAGCAGCTCGGTCTGCGCCTGATCCTCAAGCGCGAGGACCTCAACCACACCGGCTCGCACAAGATCAACAACGTGCTGGGTCAGGCGTTGCTGGCCAAGCGGATGGGCAAGCGACGTCTGGTCGCCGAGACCGGTGCCGGCCAGCACGGCGTCGCCAGCGCCACTGCTGCTGCACTGCTCGGCATGGAGTGCAAGGTCTACATGGGTGCCGTCGACGTGGCCCGCCAGGAGCTGAACGTCTTCCGCATGCGCCTCCTCGGTTCCGAGGTGGAAGCTGTCACCAGCGGCAGTCGCACGTTGAAGGACGCCGTCAACGAGGCGATGCGTGACTGGGTGGCGTCGGTGGAGACCACGCACTACTGCCTCGGCTCGGTGATGGGCCCGCATCCCTACCCGTGGATGGTGCGCGAGTTCCATCGCGTCGTCGGAACCGAAGCGCACGCCCAGCTCGTCGAGCTGACCGGTGACGTGCCCGACGTGGTGGTCGCCTGCGTGGGCGGCGGCTCCAACGCGATCGGCATCTTCAGCGGGTTCGTCGACACGCGAGCTCGGCTGGTCGGCGTCGAGCCGGCGGGCGGCGCGGCCGTCGGTCGTGGGCAGCCCGGCGTCGTGCACGGCATGCGCAGCTACCTGATGCAGGACGAGTACGGCCAGGTGCTGGAGGCGGAGAGCATCAGCGCCGGGCTCGATTACCCCGGCGTCGGTCCGGAGCACTCGTACCTCGGCTCCATCGGTCGGGCCGAGTACCCGTCGGTCACCGACGCCGAGGTGATCGAGGCGTTCCAGCTGCTGGCCAAGTCCGAGGGCATCATCACCGCCCTCGAGTCCGCCCATGCGCTGGCGTGGATCATGCGCGCCGCGCCGGAGCTGCAGGGTCAGACGGTGCTGATGAACCTCTCGGGCCGTGGCGACAAGGACGTCGGTCAGATGATGGAGATCCTGAAGTGAGCACGACGACGTTCGGCCACCTCGAGACGGCGCTGCGCACGAAGCGGGCCGCCGGACGCAAGCTGCTCGTGCCGTACATCACGGGTGGCTTCCCCGGCTGGGCCGACGCCGTGCGCGCCGCGGCGGCCAACGGCGCGGACGCGATCGAGATCGGCATCCCGTTCAGCGATCCGGTGATGGACGGCCCGGTCATCCAGCAGGCATCGCAGGAGGCGCTGGACGCCGGCGCCAACCCGGTGTCGATCCTGGAGGAGGCCCGCGACCTCGACGTCGGCATCCCGCTGGCGGTGATGACGTACTACAACACCGTCCACCACGCCGGGCACCTGCGCTTCGCCGAACAGCTGCGTGCCGCCGGCATCGTCGCCGCCATCGTGCCCGACCTGCCCCTGGAGGAGTCGGGCGAGTGGTGCGAAGCGGCCGACGCGTCCGGCATCGAGACCGTGATGCTCGCCGCGCCCACGGCGCCCGACGAGCGGCTGCCGCGCGTCGCCGCCCGGGCCCGCGGGTTCGTCTACTCGGTCGGTCTGCTCGGCGTCACCGGCGAGCGAGCGCAACTGGCGGCCACCGCCACGGCACTGGCGGCGCGACTGAAGGCGATCACCGACGTGCCGATCCTCGTCGGCGTCGGTGTGTCCAACGCCGAGCAGGCTGCCGAGGCGGTGCGGGTCGCCGACGGCGTCGTGCAGGGTGCGTCGGTGATGCGCCGCATGATCGACGACGGCCCGGACGCGGTGGGCGAGTACGTCGCCGCCGTTCGCGCCGCGATCGACCGCTGACGTGACGACGCCCTTCGATCCGGACTGCGAGCTGTGCGAGGCGGCACGGCTCAGCGAGTGGTTCTACGAGGACGACCTCTGCTGGGTGGCGGAGTGCGAGTCCTGCAACGTGCCGATGGTGGTGTGGAAAGCACACGACCCGAGCCCCCCAGAGGAGGTTCGGGTCGTGTTGTTCGATCGATTAGGAGCGGTGGTGCAAGCGCACTACGAGACCGTCGACTTCTACATCGACGATCGCTTGCGCAGCATTCCCACGCACTTCCACGCTCATGCCCGACCACGACGGTTCCCCGGCGGCTTGCGCCGTCGTTGACCCACGTGCTCGTGCGCTTCGTGTGAAGGTGCTCAGCAGGGCTTGGTCAGGTGCATCGTCAGTCTCCCGTGTCGATTGGCTGGTGCGATGCAACCGTGAAGGACTTCGCAAACGAAATGTCACGAACCGTCAAGGTTGAACACGCAGCGTCACCTTAACACTCGCGGTGTGGCGCCTTGCAAATTTCTTGACGGAAAAGATTTCTGTGGTGGTTCGTGGACGCTGCGTGGTCACTTGACGAACTACACTGTGGTGATGCTCACGGATGGTAGCACCGCGCCGGATTTCTCCTTACTCAACCAAGACGGTGAGAGCGTCGATCTCGCCACGCTGCGTGGCAAGAACGTGCTCGTCTACTTCTACCCACGGGCCGACACGCCTGGTTGCACGCAGCAGGCCTGCCTGCTGCGCGACATCGCCGGCGACATCGGCGACACGGTGGTCCTGGGCATCAGCCCGGACAAGCCGTCGGCGCAGCTCAAATTCGCCCAGAAGTACTCGCTCGGCTTCGACCTGCTCTCCGACACCGATCACGCCGTCGCCGAGGCGTTCGACGTGTGGCAGGAGAAGAAGAACTACGGCAAGACGTACATGGGCATCGTGCGCTCGGCGTTCCTGATCGGCGAGGATGGCACGGTGCGTCACGCCTGGTACAAGATCAGCCCGAAGGACACGCCGACCAAGCTGCTGGCGGCGCTCGCCGAATGAGCGGCTTCCCTCGGCCCGAGGACGTCATCGCCCACCGGGCCCCGTTCCTGTTCGTCGACGAGGTCACCGCGCTCGAACCGGGCGTGCGGGCCACCGGCACCTGGCACCTCACCGGTGAGGAGTGGTTCTTCGCCGGCCACTTCCCGGGCCGCCCGACGCTGCCCGGCGTGCTGATGTGCGAGGCCATCGCCCAGGTCGGGGCGATCGCCGTGCTCACGGACGATCGCTACGCCGGCAAGCTGCCGCTGTTCGGCGGTCTCGACGGCGCCCGCTTCCGTCGACAGGTGGTCCCCGGCGACACGCTGGAGCTCAGCGTGGAGCTGCTGCGCATGTCGGCGCGGGCCGGCAAGGGCACCGGCAAGGCGATGCTCCGTGGCGAGACCGCCTGCGAGCTCGAGCTCCTCTTCGTCTTCGGCTGACGCCTCAAGCGGGCCATGAGCTAGGACGGCGCCCGGCGGAACGTTCGGGGTGCAAACGTGCCGGAGACATCACCGTTGACGAGTCCATCGTCGATCAGCGCCTTCAGCGCTGCCCGCACGTGCTTCTCTCGTGCAGCGCCGAGTGTCGATCCATACGTTCGCTCGACCGACTGTCGTGGCACGATCTGACCTTCCTCGTGCAAGACCGCAATGAGGTGTTCGCGGAGACGTCGTCGCGCCGCTTCGTCCACCATGTCTTCGATTCGTGACCGCGTGGGACGATCGTCGAAAAGCGTCATCACGCCGACCGCTTCGAGTGACGCAACGTTTGCGTTGTAGTCGGCCGTCTCGCAGTGCTCCAGCCAGTCGACGTAAGCCTTTCCAGCGTGATCGGCGAAGTCCCAGAGGGATCGGCCGACCGGGTCACGCGAGAACAAGGTCAACATGTATCTCGGCAGGTGCGTCGGTCGATGAGCGACTGGGATCGACAGCGAAGGCACGTCAGTCGCTGCTCGGACCGCTGTCCCGAACTCGTGCGCGACGGCGATTGCAGCTCGAGTCGAGGCCCCCTCCTCGTGAGCGTGTTGGAAGTGGGCCCTCCAGTCGACTGGTCCGAGGGCGGCGTCGAGTTGTTTTGCAAGACTCGGTGCGGCGCCCTCTTCGCGAACTGCGGCGCGCGCAACACGAGCGACGGTGAGCAAACTGAAGTGGTACAGCACGTCGATGGGTTGAGCACGTGACGATCGGCGAAGAACCCTTGTGAGCGTGTCAAAGGAAGTCGCGAGGCCGAACGGGTCGACGAATATGAGCACTGCGCGTTGCCGATAGCGATCGAGGAGCCGATCCACAATCGTCTCGAACAGGCCGCCGACGATGACGTCGGGGTCGATGTCGTTTTCCTGAAGTGCGACCGCGAGGCGCTCTCGTCGTGCGTTGGCTGGCTCGACGAACGCCAGCCGAATGTCCCTAGCGATGAGTATCGCTCGTTCGGCTTCCGACGCCAAGAGCAACGGAGAGCCTGGGCTGCCGTCCTCGTAACGACCCTCGCCGGCGTACCCGTCGATGAAGGCAACCCTTCCGCCGGTTGCGTGGCCAGCCCGCCCGGCGAAGTAGTACGCGTAGCGCGTCAGGATTCCATGCTTCAGGACAGCTTGAGCGTTCCGCCGCTCAAAGAAGGAGTCGCTTGCCGCCATCTGGTGTTCTAACCGGCGGCTCGCTCGGGCATGTCGTCCCACGTTCGCCCGTCCAGCTCTCGTCCGCCGATCCTTGGCGTACGGCCACCCCACTGTTTGAAGAAGAACTTGACCCCTGCTTCGATGCATTGATCGCGCAGGTCTCGTCCCCATGCGATGTCCATCGGACGCGCCTGTGGGCCAGACTCTCCGCCGGCGATCACCCAGCTGATGCCGCTCAGGTCGACAGTGCCGAGCGGTCCCAGCAGCGGCTCCGCTGAGACGAAGCGAACTTTTGCCTGCACCGCCCGAAGGTGCTCGATTCGGAACGCGTAACGGCGCGTCTCGACGCTCACTCCAATCCACACGTTTTGCGGCCATTCAAGCGTGGCGCCGAACTGTGCGAGTCGCCGAGACCGTTTCGTGAGCACCTGGTAGGTGTGCCGAGGCGTCGCTCGCATCACGTCGAAAACGGCACGGATGAATGAGTCGGGCACGTCGTCGTGAAAGAGGTCGCTCATCGAATTCACGAATACCAAACGTGGCTGCCGCCACGTCAGGGGAAGCTGGAGGGCATCGTCGTGGACGGTCAATCGAAAGCCCGGACCGCTCGTTCGCGGATCGCCGTCGCGCTGATACTTGTCGACGCCCATCGCCTTGAGGCGTTTCGCCAACGTGAGTGCGTAGCAGTGGTCGCATCCGGGCGATGTCCGGTCACATCCGGTCGTCGGGTTCCACGTCGCCTCGGTCCACTCGATGCTGGATTTGTCTGCCATGGTCACCCCTATGTACGACGGTACAACTCGGCTGTGACGCGGAAGCTGGATCCTTCTTCGGCTGACGCCATCGCCCCGCTCAGGCGGGGGCGATGATGACGCTGCCGTTGTGGCCGCCGAAGCCGAAGTTGTTCGACATCGTCGGGCCCGGCTCCCAGTCGCGTGCGCTGCCGAGGACGAGGTCGATCTTGACGTCGTCGCTCACGTTCGTCGTCCCCGCGGTGGGCGGGATCTGGCGGTGCTCGAAGGACAGCAGCACGGCAGCCGCCTCCAACGCGCCGGCGGCACCCAGCGCGTGGCCGGTGACGCCCTTGGTCGACGTGATCGGCACTCCGGCAGGCCCGAAGACCTCGGACACTGCGGCTGCTTCGGCGGCGTCGTTCAGCGGGGTCGAGGTGCCGTGCGCGTTGACCTGACGGATGTCTGCGGCGGTGAGGCCGGCATCCTCCAGGGCGAGGCGCATGCAGGCGATCGCGCCCACGCCGCCCGGTGACGGTGCGGTGATGTGGTGGGCGTCGGCGTTGCTGCCGGCACCGACGATCTCGCCGAGGATGTTGGCGCCGCGAGCAACGGCGGACTCCCACTCCTCGAGCATGAACGCGGCGGCGCCCTCACCGAGGACGAAGCCGTCACGATCGACGTCGAACGGCTTGCTGCTGCCACTGGTGGACAGCGCCGTCATGTTGCCGAACGAGGCCAGCCCGATCGGGCAGGCAGCGCTCTCCGACCCGCCGGTGACGATGGCGTCGGCCATGTCCCAGGCGATCAGTCGCGCCGCGTAGCCGATGGCGTGCGTGGACGCCGCGCAGGCGGTGGTGATCGTCTCGTTGGGGCCACGCAGCCCGTAGCGCATGGAGATGGCCGCGCCGGGGGCGTTGGGCATCATCATCGGCACGAGGAACGGCGAGACCCGCCGCTCACCCTTGCTGAGCAGCACTTCGATCTGCTCCTCGGTGGAGCGCAGGCCACCGACGCCGGTGGCGAAGATGGTCCCGATGCGGTGGTCGGGCAGGTTCGGGCGACCGCTGTGCTCGAACATCTCCGCCGCGGCAGCGACGGCGAACTGCTCCACCTTGTCGGCCCGACGAGACTCCTTCGGGCTGTCGTACCAGGGGGCCGGATCCCAGTCGTCGATGACGACGCTGCGCTTGCCGGTGATCGAGGGCCCGTTGAGCCCCGCCCAGAAGGCTTGCTTGCCGATCCCGGACGGGGCGACGACGCCGTAGCCAGTGATGGCAACGCGCCGCCCGGTGCCGCGCATCAGAGCTTGCCGACGACCAGGTCGTAGGCCTGGCCGACCGTCTCGATGCCTTCGAGATCTTCCTCGGGCACCTCCACGCCGAACTCCTCTTCCAGCGCCATGACCAGCTCGACGAGGTCGAGGCTGTCGGCGTCGAGGTCGTCACCGAACTTGGCCTCGGGTACGACCTTGTCTTCCGACACGGACAGCACCTCGACGGCGCACTTCTTGAAGCGGGCGAACAGTTCTTGATCCACGGGATTCTCTCCTTGGTGATGAACGAATGAGACTAGTGACCCATCCCGAGTCCGCCATCGACAGGGATGACGGCACCGGTGATGTAGGCGGCCTCGTCGGAGGCCAGGAAGGCAACCACACCGGCCACCTCGTCGGCGCTGCACATGCGTCCGAGGGGCACGGCGGCGGTGAGCTCGGCCAGGCGTTGCTCGCCCAGCGCGGCCGTCATGTCGGTCTCGACCGGGCCGGGGGCGACGACGTTGGCGGTGATGCTGCGCGAGCCGAGCTCGCGTGCAACCGAGCGGGCGAAGCCGACGAGGCCCGCCTTCGACGCGGCGTAGTTGGTCTGGCCGGCCGAGCCGAGCAGACCGACGACGCTGGAGACGTAGATGAGCCGGCCGCGGCGGGCGCGCAGCATGCTCTGCGCGGCTCGCTTCGTGACGCGGTAGGCCGCAGTGAGGTTGGCGTCGATGACGGAGGTGAAGTCGTCCTCCTTCATCCGCAGCAGCAACCCGTCGTGGGTGATGCCGGCGTTGGAGACGAGGACCTCGACGGGGCCGTACTGCGCTTCGACCGCAGTGAACGCAGCGTCGACGGACTCGACGGAGGTGACGTCGCACTTGACGGCGAACAGGTCGTCGGGAGGCGGGCTGCTGTTGTAGGTCACGGCCACCTGATCGCCCAGCGCGGCGAAGCGACGAGCACACGCGAGACCGATCCCTCGTGAGCCGCCCGTGACCAGCACGGTGCGGGTCATGTGGCTTCCGTCTCGCCGCCGCCCCAACGGAGGATCGCGCTGGCTGCCGTCATGCCTGCGCCAAAGCCGACCAGCAGCACGAGGTCGCCGTCCTTCACCCGGCCGGCATCGAGGCCCGCGGCGAGCGCGAGGGGGATCGAGGCCGACGACGTGTTGCCGGTGTAGTGCAGCACGGTGGCCGCCTTCTCCATCGGGATCCCGAGGCGGCTGCACGCCGCTTCGATGATGCGGACGTTCGCCTGGTGCGGCACGACCATCGCCAGCTGATCGGCGGTGACGCCGGCCGCGGCCATCGACTTCTCGGCGGAGTCGACCATGATGCGCACGGCTCGGCGGAAGACCTCCTTGCCCTCCATCTGGATGAACCCGCCGATCTCGCTGTAGAGGAACCGTTCGGCTGCGCCATCGGCGTCGAGGTCCCAGCCGAGCAGCTGGCCCGGGCCGTCCACGGCTTCGAGCACCACGGCACCGGATCCGTCGGCGAAGAGGATGGCGGTGTTGCGGTCGTCCCAGTCGGTGATCCTGGCGAGCGTGTCCGTGCCGATGACGAGGATCTTCTTGGCACCCATCGCGATCAATCCGTGCGCGGTGACGAGCCCGTAGACGAAGCCGCTGCACGCCGCGTTGACGTCGAACGCGCCGCAGCGCAAGCCGAGGTTGTGCGCGACGGTGGCCGAGGTGGCCGGCACCGTGCGATCCGGGGTGGTGGTGGCCAGGATCAGCGCGTCGATCTGTGCCGGGTCGACGCCGGACATGTCCAGTGCCTGACGTCCGCTCTCGATCGACAGGCCGGCGGTGGTGCCGCCGACGTGACGCTCGTGGATGCCGGTGCGCTCGACGATCCAGTCGTGCGAGGTCTCGACCATCTGCTCGAGGTCGTGATTGGTGAGCACCTTCGTCGGGAGCGCTGAGCCCCAGCCGGTGATCACCGCCCCACGGACTCCGCCAGGGATCTTGGGCATGTCAGACCGTCCTCAGCCAGGCAATGGGTTGTCGGAGTGTGACTCGCTCGCCGGCAACGGCGATGTAGCTCTGCAGCTGGCCGCCGAAGGCGGAGCGAACCTCGGTCTCGCCCACGTGGCCGATCACGGTGCCGACGGCGATGATCGCCCCGTCGGCGAGTCCGCTGATCGGGGCGAAGACGCCGGCGGCCGGGCTGACGACGAGCCGCTCGCTGGCGAAGAGGTGCTCGCCCTCGAACGCTTCGCTGGTGCGCGACGTCTCGAGGCCGACCCACTCGATCAGCTTGTCGAGGTCTTCCGGGGTGGCGACGGCGATGGTGCGTGCTTCCGGAACGGTGCGCTTGGCCATGCCGGTGAGCACGCCGCCCGGGCCGAGCTCGGCGATCTCGGTGACGCCGAGCGAGCCGAGGGTGAGCAGGCAGTGCTTCCAGCGGACCGGGCTGCTGAGCTGCGCGGACAGCAGGCTCGACCAGTCGGCGCCGGTGTTGTGGGCCAGCGCGTCGACGTTGGAGATGACAGGGACCTCGGTGTCGCGCGGGTTGGCCTCGGCGATCGCCTTGCGCAACCGGTCGCGAGCCGGGGTCATGTACGGCGTGTGGAACGCGCCGGAGACCTGCAGCGGCATGACCTTCTTGGCGCCGAGCTCCTTGGCCACGATGCTCGCGGCGGCGACGCCGTCGGGTGATCCGGCGATCACGACTTGGCCGGGAGCGTTGAAGTTGGCCACCCACACGTCGGCATCGGCGCGGCGGCAGGCAACCTCGACGAGGTCGTCGTCGAGCCCGAGCACCGCGGCCATCGTGCCCGGGTTGTCGCCGCCAGCGATGTGCATCGCGTCGGCGCGCTCGCTGACGAGGCGGACCCCGTCGTCGAAGCTCAGTGCACCGGTGGCGGTGAGGGCCGTGTACTCGCCGAGGCTGTGCCCGGCGCAGAAGCTGGGTTCGAGACCCAGTCGCTCCGCGGCATCCAGCACCATCAGGCTCGACACGAACGTGGTGAGCTGGGCGTTGCGGGTGTCCTTCAACTCGTCGGCGTCGGCATCGAGCAGGAGGCGCGCCACGTCACGTTCGGCGTACTCCGACGCCTCGGTGACGAGCTCCCAACTGTCGTGGTGCTCCCACGGGCGACCCATGCCCGGCCGTTGGGACCCCTGGCCGGGAAACGTGAACGCAAGCATGATGCGGCTCACGTTAGACCCATCACTCAGGCCAGTGGTACTACCGAGCGGTAGGGACGGGATGCCCGCTAGCCTCGCCGTGTCACTCGCCCGAGTGGCGGAATGGCAGACGCGACGGACTCAAAATCCGTTGTCCGAAAGGGCGTGTGGGTTCGAGTCCCACCTCGGGCACTCGTTGCGTGGTCGTGGCACGGCGGTCTCGGCGCTTCCGGCGACCGATTCGGTCGTTCCGGGCACACCCGGAATCGGACGTAGCGTTCTGGGCGTGCCCGGATCGTGCGCACGCCACGGGCGCGTCCTGCAGTTCGTTCTCTGGTTGTGCCGCCGCGGATTACCGTTGGAGGCGACGCATCACGGGAGGTGCCATGGCTGGATCAGGTGAGGTCTACAAGCGCTCGGACGGCAAGTTCGCGTTCCGTGTGAAGGCCGGCAACGGCGAAGCGGTGGCCACGGATGGTGGCCAGGGGTACAGCAACAAGGCAGACGCCAAGTCCACGCTCGAGAAGCTGATGCGTGGCGACTACAACGGGCCCATCAGCGACGCCTGATCGTTCGGCGAGTCACGTCGACACGAGATCGCTCGGAGTGCAATCGAGCGCTTCGCACAGGCCGGTCATCGAGGTCAGGCTGACTGACCTCACGCGGGTTGGCCTCGAGCAGCGAGTCCGCCGACGATCGCCAGACCCCGTCGCGCCGATGGTCTACGGTCGGCCGATGGATGCCGACGCCGTCGGGCCGACCTGTCGGCAGCGCTTCGATGCGGTCGGCGTCGCCGAGGCCGCTCGGATGTACGTCGACGGCCTTCGGACATCGCTGGCCCGCAACGACGATGGACCTGAGGCCACTGATGACGTCTGGCCACCCGGCCCGTTTCAGGCGGTGTGCGAGTCGCTCTGGGCCGGCGAGTGGTCGGACCACTCGGAGCCCGAGCTGTCGACCGACGAGCGGTTGGAGTTCCTCGTGCTCGCCGCCGACTTGTCGGTGGATGACGACGACGTGCTCTGGTGCCTCGCCGACGGACCAGCCAGTCACCTCGCCGGCGATGACCACACTGGAGCCGCAGAGCTCCATCTCCACGCCGCGCGAGCCACGCATCCCGGCGTCGATCGGATGTTCGTCGTCATGCAGGCCTACCTTCGAGATGTGATCTCGACGGACGAAGGCTGGTGGGCCGACGACTGGCCGCTCGGTCGAAGCATCGACCCGGACGCGACCGGGCCGGCCGGGTTCTGTGCGCATGCGGTGGAGCTGGCCGAGGGGCCGCTCTTCTGGTTCACCGAGGACGGTCAGCTGGCGAGCTCCTTCCACCTCGGCGGCGTACTGATGAGCGAGGTGGACGGTGTGGCGCTCCTGGGACGTCACGGTCTCACGATCCTCGACCACGAAGTGGCCTACGACGACTGACGAGCCGTCGATCGTGCTGCCAGGTCGCCCGG
Source organism: Ilumatobacteraceae bacterium (assembly GCA_965229005.1). Classification (GTDB taxonomy): domain Bacteria; phylum Actinomycetota; class Acidimicrobiia; order Acidimicrobiales; family Ilumatobacteraceae; genus CBDDIP01. The sequence continues at coordinate 3,324,003 of CBDDIP010000002.1, read as the reverse complement.
TGCGGTGCGCGCGATGAGAAGTTGGCGGTCATGGGCCGCTCATACCTCATCTCGGCGCGCGGCGATCGCCCTTCGACATGGCGGCGATGATCGAGGCACCTGGCTCGCCGTCGAGCAGCTGAGCCACCGAGCCGGGCATGCGGCGGCGCCAGTTGGGGTGCTGGTGGCCGAGGGTGCCGGGTTGGTTCGGGCGCTCGGTGGCACCCGCCAAGTCGTCGAGCGAGGCCAGCCGCAGCCGGGCGGGGCTGGACGCCAACGAGGCGTGAACCGCGACCACGGGCGGGCCCGGCAGCCCGTCGAGCGCCTCGCGCATCTCGTCGGTGCCGTCGCTGCCGGCGATCACACCGGCGACGCACGGGAGGTCGTGCGTGGTGACCGTTGCGAGCGTGGCCTCGGGCCACTCCGCTGCGTCCGGATCGAACCACCAGACCGTCGTGCCGAGGATGTTGCTGTCGCGCATCGCTTCGCGCACGCCGTCCTCGACGGTGCCGAGGTCCTCGCCGACCACGAACGCTCCAGCTCGCTGAGCTTCCAAGCGGATGATCGCCAGCAGCTCCTCGGACGGCTGACGCACGTAGGCGCCCTTCGTTGGTGGCAGACCGGCGGGCACCCACCACTGACGGAACAGCCCCATCACGTGGTCGATGCGCAACCCGGCCATGCCGCTGAACGCAGCGCGGACCATGGCGATGAACGGGCGGTAGTGCGCGGCGCGGGCCTTGCTCGGGATGAACGGCGGCAGTCCCCACTCCTGCCCGTCGGCGTTGAACGTGTCGGGCGGCGCGCCGATGCGCACGTTCAACGCCATCAGCCCTTGGTGCATCCACGCATCGGCGCCGTCGGGCGAGCTGCCGACGGCGAGGTCGCCGATCAGTCCGATCCCCGCCGCGGCCGAGGCGTGGGCGAGCTCCGCGGCGATCAGCCACTGGCAGTAGGCGTGGAAGTCGCAGCGATCGGCGAAGTCGCGATCGGTCATCGTGCGGTCGACGACCTCGTTGCGCTCCGGCGAGCGCATCGACTCCGGCCAGTCGCGCCAGCGCGGCCCGTACTCGTCGGCCAGCGCGTTCCACGCACAGAAGCGCCAGAGATCCGAACCTTGGGCGCGGGCCCAGCTGCGCCAGACCGCGTCCTGCTTGGCGGTCTCGAAGCGGGCCGCCATCCAGTTGCGCTTCGCTCGCCACACCGAGTCGCGCTCGATCAGACCGCCCGGCGCGTTGTTCACCGACGGCGGCGACTCATCGTGGATCGGCACCAGCATCGGGTTCAGCCACCGGCGCGAGCTTGGGTAGTAGGGGCTGTCCTCCTGCGGGAAGGTCGGCGCCGGCGAGTGCAACGGGCTGAGCAGCAGCACCGATCCGCCGTGCCCGGCAACCGACGCACCGAGCTCGGCGACGTCGGCGAGATCGCCGATGCCCCATCCGTCGCGGCGCCACAGCGAGGCGATCTGCGCCGCCAGCCCCCACCCGTTCGGTGCGTCCGGGCAGCGGGCCGGATGGATGACCAACGCGGTGTCGGGCCCGCCGTGCTCGGGACTCAACGTGTGGTATCCGCACGGCAGGTCCGCAGGAAGGTGGTCGGCCGGCCCGAGCTCGCGGCCGTCCTCGAGGATCACGCGGCACGGGCCCCACAGCATGGGCGCGTCGTGCTCGGCGACGAACCACAGCGGCGGCGAGTCGACCACGGTGTGATCGCCGATCACGTCGCGCAGCAGCGCGATCGTCAACGGATCGGTGGGGTGCCACTCGCCGTCGACGTCGAAGTAGCCCTCGGCGATGCCCCACTCGTCGTACACGCCTGCCAGTTTGGCCGAGGTCCCTACACTTCCGTCGTGGGAACCCGCCGAACCGAGGCCCGGCTGCGCAAGGTCGGCGCCGAGATCCGCAAGCTGCGCGCTGAGCTCGACGTCATCGGTGAGCAGCTCGTCCACATGGACGACGACGCCCACGCCGATGCGATGCAGGGTCATCGCGCCCACGTGATCCAGCGCATCGCCGAGCTGGAGGCCCGTCAGGACCAGCTCTTGGACTCGATGTGACACCGACCTGCTTGAATGAGGCCTGCTTGAATGTGGGCGAGCCGGGCAGGCCGCGAAAGGGAAGCCGTTGACCATCCGAGTTGTGATCGCCGAGGACGAAGCCATCATCCGCCTCGACCTGCGTGAGACCCTCGAAGAAGAGGGTTACGACGTCGTGGGCGAGACCGGGCGCGGCGATCAGGCCGTCGACCTCGTGCGCGAGCTCAAACCGGACCTGGCCATCCTCGACATCAAGATGCCGGGCATGGACGGTCTCGAGGCGGCACAGATCATCTCCGCCGAGGGGCTGTGCGGCGTGCTGATGCTCACCGCGTTCAGCCAGCGCGAGGTCGTGGAAGAGGCCCGTGACGCCGGCGCCCTCGCGTACCTCGTCAAGCCGTATCAGAAGAGCGATCTCATCCCGGCCATCGAGGTGGCCATCGGGCGCTTTCGCGAGCTGCAGCACCTCAGCGGCGAGGTCGACGCGCTCGGCGAGCAGCTGGAGTCGCGCAAGATCATCGATCGCGCCAAGGGGATCCTCATCGACCAGTTCGGGATGAAGGAAGGCGATGCCTTCACCTTCATCCAGCGCACCGCGATGAGCGAGCGCTCGCGCATGCGCGAGGTCGCCGAGCGGATCCTCGCCGGCACGCTCACGCCGTGACGGGATCACGATGAAGGTCCTCCTCCTCGACGGCAACTCGTTGACCTACCGCGCCTTCTTCGCCCTGCCGACCGACATGGCAACGGCATCGGGCCAGGTCACCAACGCTGTCTTCGGCTTCACGTCGATGTTCATCAACCTGGTGAAGGACCACAAGCCCGACGGCATCCTCGTCGCCTTCGACCGTCCCGAGCCGACGTTCCGCCACGAGGCCAACCCGCTGTACAAGGCGCAGCGCGAGGCAGCACCGGACATCCTGCGTCAGCAGATGGGCCTGGTGCGCGAGGTGCTCGCCGCGTTGAACGTCACGGTGTTCGACCTCGCCGGCTGGGAGGCCGACGACATCATCGCCACCATCGCGGAGAAGGGGAAGACGCAGGGCCACGACGTGCTCATCGTCACCGGCGATCGCGACAGCTACCAGCTCGTGCACGACCCGCACGTGAAGGTGCTCTACAACCGTCGCGGCGTCAGCGACTACGCGCTCTACGACGAGGCCGGCATCGCCGAGAAGACCGGTGTGACGCCGGAGATCTACCCGCAGTACGCCGCGCTCCGCGGCGACCCGAGCGACAACCTCGAAGGCGTGCCGGGCGTGGGGGAGAAGACGGCGGCCAAGCTCCTCAACACCTACGGCAGCCTGGACGGCATCTTCGCCAACGTCGACAAGCAGACCCCGAAGCTGAAGGCCTCGTTGGCCGAGTTCGAAGAGCGCGTGCGCAACAACGTCGACCTGATGGTGCTGCGTCGCGACGCCCCGATCGAGGTCGACTTCGACTCGCTCACCATCCAGCCCAACGGGCCCGAGGTGCGCAAGCTGTTCGACTTCCTCGAGTTCCGCACGCTGCACGATCGGTTGTACGAGGCGCTCGGCTCGTTGGGCTCCGGCAACTCGTACGTGCCCGAGGTGTCGTCGTCGCCCTCGGAGGTGCTCGAAGCAGAGGTCACCGACCTCACCGACGCAGCCGAGATCGTGCCGGCGCTGTCCTCACTGGAGCACCTCGACCTCGGTGTCGCGTGGGTCGGCGAGCCGGGTCGCAGCGAGATCGTCGGCGTTGCCGTCACGCGAGACGAGACCTCGGCGGACGTCGTGTGGATCGCCGACGCTGCGCTGCGCGACGCAGGCGTGCTGGCCGCGTTCGCCGGGCATCCGTCGCTGCGCGGCCACAACGCGAAGGCCTTCCTGCGCTGGCTGCTCGACCGCGGCGCCGCCGTCGATGGCCTCGGACTCGACGTGGCCATCGCCGCGTATCTCATCGATCCAGCCGACACCCGCTACGCGTTGCCCGACCTGCTCGCCCGCTACACGACGTTCGAGATGCCCGCCGATGGTGGCTCGTCCGGTCAGCTCGACTTCGGTGGCGGTGCCGACGAACGCCAGCAGGCGGGCCGCGCCGCGCTGGCGATCAGCAAGCTGTCGCCGGCCATCGAGCGGGCGCTCGAGGCGCAGGGCATGGCCGAGCTGTACCGCACCATCGAGAACCCGCTGGTGAAGGTGCTGGCGAAGATGGAGCACGTCGGCATCGCCGTCGACGCCGTCGAACTGCGCCGGCTCAACGAGAAGCTCACCGCAGAGGTCGAGCGACTGGGTGCCGAGCTCGTGCGCGTTGCTGGTCGACCGTTCAACCTCAACTCGCCGATCCAGCTGCGCGAGATCCTCTACACCGAACGCCAACTGGCGCCGGGCAAGAAGACGAAGACCGGGTTCAGCACCGACGCGGCGACGCTGGAGAAGCTGCGCGACGAGTGGCCCGAGTTCATCGACCCGCTGCTGCAGTACCGCGAGGTGGAGAAGCTGCGCGGCACCTACGGCACTGGCCTGCTGGCCGAGGTCGCACCCGACGGGCGCATCCACGCCACCTTCAACCAGACCGTTGCCCGCACCGGCCGGTTGAGCAGCGATCAACCGAACCTGCACAACATCCCGGTGCGCAGCGAGGAGGGTCGCCAGTTCCGCAAGGCGTTCATCCCGGGTCCGGGCACCGTGCTGCTCGTCGCCGACTACAACCAGATCGAGCTGCGCTGCATCGCCCACCTCGCGCAGGACCCCGGCCTGATCGAGGCGTTCACCAGCGGCACCGACATCCACAACGCGACTGCGTCGCGAGTGTTCGGGGTCGAGCCGAAGGCCGTCACGCTCGAGCAGCGGTCCAAGGCGAAGATGGTCAGCTACGGCCTGGCCTACGGGATGGAGGCGTACGGCCTCGGGCAGCGGCTCGGCATCCCGACCGATGAAGCCGCGGTGATCCTCGACGCGTACTTCGTGGCGTTCCCGAACGTGAAGGCGTACATGGATCGGACCGTCGTCGAGGCGCGGCAGCGTGGCTACACGGAGACGTTGTTCGGGCGCCGTCGCCCGATCCCCGAGCTGTCGAACAGCAACTTCCGCATCCGCCAGGCCGGCGAGCGCCAGGCGATGAACGCCGGCATCCAGGGCCTCGCCGCCGACATCTTCAAGGTCGCGCTGGTCAACATCGACCGCGAGCTGGAAGCCAAGGGCGTCGACAGCCGCTTGGTCCTCCAGGTCCACGACGAAGTGCTCGTCGAGGTGCCCACCGACGAGCGCGACGAGGTCGGCCCGTTGGTGATCGGTCTGATGCACGACGCGGCCCACCTGGACGTCCCCCTCGAGGTCAACGTCAGTTGGGGCCAGACCTGGGCCGACGCCAAGGGCTGACGCCACGCGCGATCAACGTCGGATCGTTCCCGCCGACACGGTGAAGCGACGCAGGAGCACGACGTCTTCGTTGCGATTGGCAGTCGCGGCGCTGACGACGATGGCCAGCGAACCGACGCCGATGACGATCGGGAGCGGTCCAGAGTCCGGTCGGGCGGCAATCGCCGCGATCAATGCGCCGGATGCCCACACCACGAACGCGTTGAAGAGCACGACCGCGCTGTAGAACGGCCGGGCCGGGAGGTGGACCTCCTGGATGTGCTCGACGATCGGTGCGTCGACGTCCATGCCGCATTCTCGTTGCATGGGGCGACAGAAGGTGTCGCTGGATGCAACGGGAACGACGGTTCCGGGTTCTCGTTGCGTGGGTTCTCGAATTTGGGAACGGGTGCAACGAGAAGGTCGGGCAGGATGGGGAGATGGGGGACGAGGGGGAGCAGGGGCACTGGTTCGAGCCGATCGCGGCGCACCTGGGGTCGGCGTACCTGCGCTACTCGTTCACCAAGGGGACGGTGCAGGAGGTCGATCACATCGTTGCTGCGCTCGAGCTGCGGCAAGGCCAGCGCGTGCTCGACGTCGGCTGCGGGCCCGGCCGGCACGCGCACGAGATGGCTCGGCGCGGCATCACCGTGCACGGCATCGACATCAGCGAGCGGTTCATCGAACTGGCCACGGCGAACGCGCCCGCCGATGCGCCGGCACGTGCGACCTTCGAGCGGCTCGACGCTCGCCACCTCGCCGTCGATGCCGAGTTCGACGCGGTGATCTGCTTGTGCCAGGGCGCCTTCGGACTGATGACCGCCAACGGGGACGACCAGGTGGTGCTGCAGCGGATGAGCAACGCGCTGAAGCCGAACGGCCGGCTGGCGCTCAGTGCGTTCAGCGCCTACTTCGCGGTCAAGTACCACGAGGCCGCGACCTTCGATGCCGACACCGGCGTGAACCACGAGCGGACCGAGGTGCGTAACGAGCAGGGCGAACCCAAGGAGGTCGACCTGTGGACCGGGTGCTACACGCCGCGCGAGCTGCGCTTGCTGTGCACCTCGGTCGGCCTCGAGGTGACGAGCATCAGCAGCGTCGAACCGGGCAGCTACGGCCGGGAACCACCCTCGACGGAGTCGGCTGAATTCCTGGTGACGGCGCGCCGGCACTGGTGACGTGGCGGAACCTGCCTGGTATCCTCGACCGGTCCGGCTACCAGCCGGTTCATGGGTTTCCACCCGTTCCTACTCGTGCAGTCCTTTCGAAAGCGATCGTCCCTTGTCCGACACCACGACCACCTCCCCCGCAGCAGGCGCCTTCGGCACCTTCGACGAGGAGGGCAACTACCAGCCCCGCCAAGTGATCTCCGACGATCTCGGCATGTCCTTCGCTGATGCGATCGAAGGGACCATGGTCGATGTCGAAGATGGCCAGCTGGTCAACGGCACGGTCGTCAAGGTCGACAAGGACGAGGTCCTGCTGGACATCGGGTACAAGAGCGAAGGCGTGATCCTCGCCCGTGAGCTGAGCATCCGCAACGACGTCAACCCGCACGAGATCGTCTCGATCGGCGATGAGATCGAAGCCCTCGTCCTCCAGAAGGAAGACAAGGAAGGCCGCCTGCTGCTGTCCAAGAAGCGGGCGCAGTACGAGCGGGCCTGGGGCACCATCGAGAAGATCAAGGAAGCCGATGGCATGGTCGAAGGCCCGGTCATCGAGGTCGTCAAGGGCGGCCTCATCGTCGACATCGGTCTGCGCGGCTTCCTGCCCGCATCACTGGTCGAGCTGCGCCGTGTTCGCGACCTGGTCCCGTACGTCGGCAAGGTCGTGCAGGCCAAGATCATCGAGCTCGACAAGAACCGCAACAACGTCGTGCTCAGCCGTCGCGCCTTCCTCGAAGAGACGCAGAAGGAGAGCCGCGACAGCTTCCTCACCAACCTCAAGCCGGGCGAGATCCGCGAGGGCGTCGTGTCCTCCGTCGTCAGTTTCGGTGCGTTCGTCGACCTCGGCGGCATGGACGGCCTCATCCACGTCAGCGAGCTGTCGTGGAAGCACGTCGACCACCCGGGTGCCGTCGTCGCTGTCGGTGACCCGGTCACCGTGCAGGTGCTCGACGTCGACTTCGACCGTGAGCGCATCAGCCTGTCGCTCAAGGCCACCCAGCAGGATCCGTGGCAGGAGTTCGCCGGCACCCACGAAGTGGGCCAGCTGGTCTACGGCCGGGTCACCAAGCTGGTCCCGTTCGGTGGCTTCGTGCAGGTGGGCGATGGCATCGAGGGTCTCGTGCACATCAGCGAGATGAGCACCCACCACGTCGACGCCCCCGAGCAGGTCGTCACGCCGGGCGAAGAGCTGTGGGTCAAGATCATCGACCTCGACCTCGCCCGTCGCCGCATCAGCCTGTCGATCAAGCAGGCCGCCGAAGGTGGCGAGCTGGCCGAGGAGTACCGCCAGCACTTCGAGATCGACGAGCACGGCAACTGGACTGCCGGTGGCGACGACGCCGAGCGCGAAGCCGCGTGGGCCGAGTACTACCAGGAGAACCCCGACGCCGAGCGTCCGGCCGAGCTGCCCGCCGAGATGCCGGGCGAGGCACCCGCCGCTGCTGCGGCTGCCGCCGAGCCCGACGCGACCGAGCCGGAAGCGGCCGTCGAAGCAGAGTGATCTGGGCGACGTCGAGCTGACCGCTCAGGTCAGCTTGACGATCCCCATCTTCACCGCGGTGAGCACGGCTTGCGTGCGGTCGCGCGCATCGAGCTTCTCGTAGATCGACGCCAGGTGGTTCTTCACGGTCTTCTGACTGATGAAGAGCCGCTCGGCGATGTCGTTCGTGCCGAGCCCATCGGCGACGAGCTGCAGCACCTCCTCTTCGCGGTTGGAGATCATCGGCTCGTCACGGCGCACCTCGTCGAGCATCGCCTCGGCCAGCTTCGGTGACATCGGCCGGTCGCCGTTGGCCGCGAGGCGGATCGCGAGGACGACTTCGCTGACCGATGAATCCTTGGTGAGGTAGCCCACCGCGCCGGCCTTGATCGCCCGTTCGATGACGCCACGATCCATGTGCATCGTCAGCATCACGACGCGTTGGCGGCCGTCGGCTTCGCACAGCTGGCGGGTGGCCTCGACGCCGTCCATGTCGGGCATCGAGACGTCCATCAGCACGACGTCGGGTTTGCGATCGAGGGCGATGCGGATGGCGTCGCGCCCGTCGCCCGCTTCGGCGACGACCTCGATGCCCTCTGCCTCGAGCGCCCGGCGCAGCCCTTGGCGGAGCATCGTGTGGTCGTCCACCAACATCACGGTCAAGCCCATCACAACCCCATTTGATCTGTGCGCAACGACACGCGTACTTCGGTGCCGCCTCGGCTGGGAGTGCGGGTGCTGAACTCCGCCCCGATCCGTTCTGCGCGCTCGCGCATGCCAACCATGCCATAGCTATCGGCACGTACTGGCCGGTTCCCAAGCCCGATCCCATCGTCACGTACCCTGAGCAGGGCTGTTGTGGGTGATTCGAACAGGATCACCTCCAGGTTGTCGGCCTGGCTGTGCCGTTCGATGTTCGTGACGGCCTCACGCAGGATCTGCCACAGCTCGCGCTCCTGCTGCAGCGGGAGGCGGCCGTTGATGCGCACCTGTTGCGTCGTGGCGATGCCCGTGCGCCGCTCGACGCGATGCAGGAAGTCGCGGATCGTCTCGGCGAAGTCCTTCGATTCGCTGATCTCGGTGCGCAGGTCGTAGAGCGTCTCGCGCACATCGGCGACGACCGCGCTGACCTGTCCGCGCAGCTCGTTGAGCACCGGCTCGACGGCGCCACCTTCGGCGGCCACCGACGCGGCACGATCGATCTCGAAGCCGATCAGCGCCAGCGACGAACCGATGTGGTCGTGCAGGTCGCGGGCGATGCGCGACCGTTCCTCGTCGGCGGCGAGCGTGCGGATGCGACGGAACATGCGGGCGTTGTCGATGGCGATGCCGAACGGTTCGGTGAGCCCGTGGATGATCTCGGCCTGCTGCTGTCCGAAGGCCATCGGTGCTCGCGATTCGACCGCGATCAGACCGACCAGCGCACCGCGCGCACGGAGCGACGCGTACAGCCCGGACCGTGCCTCCGGGTGCAACCCGGCGCCGGGTGGGATGACGTCGCGGCGAACCGTGCGCGGCGACTCGACAGCGGCGCGCAGACCGTCGGGGAGCTCATCCAGCGACGACACCGCAGGCACGTCGTCGATGCCGACGATGCGGATGGGGGAGAAGGTGCCTCGTCCTGGCTCCGCCGCGTAGACGACCAGGAGGTCGAGCGGGATCAGCGTGCGGACGCGGTTGACCGTGGTGTCGAGCACGTCGTCGAGGTCGAGCGAGGCCGGCAGCGTTTGTGCCACGCGCTGCAGTGCGAACAGCAACGAGTTCGCTTCGGCCAGTCGGCTGACGCGGTCGAGCGCGAGCTCCTGCTGTCGTGCCGCGTCATAGGCGGCGCGGTGGGCGAGGCCGCTGGTGAAGGCGACCAGCCCGAGCAGCCCGCTCCACAGTGCGGCGTCCTGGAGCCCGGCGCGGAACCCCATGTCCGGGACGTACTGCAGTGTGATGGCCGCAGCCGCGGCGGCAGCGAGCTGCGCGCTGAACAGCCCGCCGGCGGCGAATCCGGCGAGCATGCACGTCGGGATCAGGCACAGCGCGAACGGCGATCCCCACGCCCCGGTGACGAGCACGATCACCGTGGTCAGCGCCAGTTCGACGACGATCTGCAGCCGAACGCGTGCGTCGTTGCGGTACGGCACCGGACGCAGACACGCGAACGCGCTGTAGGCGACGATCACCAGCGTCGAGATGATGAGCGTCCAGTTCGACCAGCTGTAGTCGTTGGCCGCGCGGAACACGGCGCCGGCGATGGCTGCCAACCGAAATGGCCAGAGCGGCGCCGCCGTGAGGTTCGGTGCCGCGGACTCGGGCATCGCTGCGGCGCGCACACGACGTCGTTCCACCCCATCGGGCGGATCCTGGCTGCGCGACCGGCGCTCGACCAGGGGCCAGCTCAGCGATGGCAGCTCATCGGAGTCATCGGCCATTTGCGGTGATCCTACTGACACGGTCCGCGCGACAGTTGGAACAGTACGGTTCAGGCCGTGATCTTGATCGGCCTCACCGGGGGCATCGGCTCCGGCAAGTCCACCGTCAGCGCGCTCCTGGTCGAGCGCGGCGCAGTGCTCGTCGACGCGGATGCCATCACCCGCGAGGTGCAGGCGCCCGGCTCGCCGGTGCTCGCACAGATCGCCGAACGGTTCGGCGAATCGGTGATCGCTGCCGACGGATCGCTCGATCGTCCGGCGCTCGCTGCCATCGTGTTCGGCGACGCCGAAGCGCTGACGGCGCTGAACGGCATCGTCCACCCGGCAGTCGGCAAGGCGATGGCGGCCCGAGTGAACGCCGAGGTCGGTGGTGATCGAGTCGTGGTGCTCGACATCCCGTTGCTCACCGAGAACCCGCGCGACGGCTTCCAGATGAAGGTCGTCGTCGACGTCCCCGTTGAGGTGCAGGTGGAGCGGCTGGTGCGGTTCCGCGGCTTCGACGAGGCCGACGCGCGCGCCCGCATCGCCCGGCAGGCGACGCGCGAGGACCGGTTGAACATCGCCGACGTGGTGATCGACAACGGTGGCGATCCCGCTGCGCTGGTGCCCCAGGTCGATGCGTTGTGGGAGCGGTTGACGGCACTGCCGCAACTGCCCGCCGACTTCCTCTACGGCGTACCGCCATCGGGCTCTCGCAAACCGAAGCGCAAGCGGGCCACGACCTCGTCGTCATCGAGCTCGCCCGTCGGCTCGAAGCCCCGCCGGAGGTAGAAGCGCTCCGGCGAGCCGGGCCCGGTGCCCCAGCTCGTCGTCATCGAGGTGAAGCCGTTCGCGCGCAGGTCGTCGATGACGAGGTCGAGCACGCGGTCGCCGATGCCGCGTCGTTGGTGGAACTTGTCGATCAGCAGTCGCCACAGGTACGGCTCCGGTTGCTGCTCGTTGGCTTCACCGATCATGACGAAGCCGACAGCCACACCATCGGCTTCGACGCCGCGCATCCACGGCACGAGCCGCCGGCCGTCGGTGTCGAACGGCATCAGCGCGTCGGCGAAGGAGTCGGGCATCGAGGCGACGAACTGGCGTTGCGACTGGTGAGTCGTCAGCTTGTAGAACGTCCGCTCGGTGCCGAAGCCGATCTCGACGAAGCGCACGTCTGCGGGACGCGAACGATCGCGGCCGAGCCATGCCTCGCGGTCGCTGCGCAAGAGCGCGTAGCAGTCGTCGTCGAGCCACTCGCCACGGATGAGCGCGCTCTCCTTGGTGCGTCCCTCGTAGCGGAACCCGGTCGATTCGAGCACGCGCGCCGAGGCGGCGTTCGTCGGGTCGAGGGTGGCGACGAAGCGGTGCACCGTCGCGTGCTGCAGCAGTGCGTCGACGACGGCGCCGACCGCCTCGGTCACGTAGCCACGACCCTGGTGCGCCGTGGCCAGCGAGTAGCCGATCATGATCGTCGCCGCGTCGTCGTCGATGCCGACGTACACGTCACCGACCAGCTCGGGCGAGTTGCGCAGGCGAATGGCGAGGTTGGTGCTGGTGCCTGCAGCGACGACCTCGGGCTGACGGGCGATCGACGCCTCGGCGCGGGTGTAGGGGAGGTCCCAGTCCTGCAGGCGGGCGATCTCGGGATCGTTGCGCAGTGCGGTCAACGCCGGCGCATCGGCCAACGTGATCGCGTCGATCGTCAGCCGCTCGGTGCGAAGCGGCAGATCGAGCAGCGCAACGGGCTCTGCGTCGGGCATCCCGAGATCATGGCACGAACGCCCGTTCGCCGTGTCACACCCCCGCGGTAGGCTCGGGATGTGTCTTCCACCGGCTCCAACACGTCCGTCAGCGGCACCCGCGACCAGCCGTTCACCGTGGTGTCCGACTTCCAACCGGCGGGCGACCAACCGACGGCGATCGCCCAGCTCAGCGAGGGTGTCAACCGCGGCGACCGGTTCCAGACCCTGCTCGGCATCACCGGTTCCGGCAAGAGCGCGACCATCGCGTGGACCATCCAGGAGACCCAGCGGCCCACGCTGATCCTGGCGCCGAACAAGTCGCTGGCTGCGCAGCTGACGCAGGAGATGCGCGAGTTCTTCCCGAACAACCGGGTCGAGTACTTCGTCAGCTACTACGACTACTACCAGCCCGAGGCGTACATCGCCTCCAGCGACACCTACATCGAGAAGGACTCGTCGATCAACGACGAGATCGATCGGCTGCGCCACTCGGCCACCGCCGCGCTGCTCACCCGTCGCGACACGATCGTGGTCGCCTCGGTCAGCTGCATCTACGGCATGGGGAACCCGGAGGAGTACCGCGGGCAGCTGCTGGAGCTGCACACCGGGGTCGACTACGACATGCGCAGCGTGCTGCGTCGCTTGGTGGACCTGCAGTTCGACCGCAACGACATGACCCTCGGTCGCGGCAAGTTCCGCGTGCGCGGCGACACCATCGAGGTCCACCCCAGCTACGACGAGACGGTGCTGCGCATCGAGATGTTCGGCGACACCGTGGATCGCATCACGGTCGTGGATCCGCTCACCGGCGAGAACCTGAATGAGCTCACCGAGGTGCTCATCTTCCCCGCCACCCACTACGTCGCCGGCGACGAGCGGATGCGCAAGGCGGTCATCGGCATCGAGGCCGAGCTGGCCGAGCGGCTGGCCTGGTTCGAGGCCAACGGCAAGTTGCTCGAGGCGCAGCGGTTGCGCATGCGAACCCAGTACGACCTGGAGATGATCCAAGAGGTCGGCTACTGCAACGGCATCGAGAACTACTCGATGCACATCGACGGCCGGTCGTCCGGCGAGCCGCCGTTCACCCTCATCGACTACTTCCCGAAGGACTTCCTGCTCGTCATCGACGAGAGCCACCAGGCCATCCCGCAGCTGCACGGTCAGTACCTCGGCGACCTCAGCCGCAAGGACATCCTGGTCGAGCACGGCTTCCGCCTGCCGAGCGCGCGCGACAACCGGCCGCTGCGCTTCGAGGAGGTGCTGGAACGGATCAACCAATGCGTGTGCATGTCGGCCACGCCGGCCAAGTGGGAGATCGAGCACAGCAGCCAGGTGGTCGAGCAGATCGTCCGCCCCACCGGCCTCACCGACCCGGAGGTCATCGTCCGCCCGACCAAGGGGCAGATCGACGACCTGATGGAGATGGTCAACGACCGCATCACCCGCGGCGACCGGATCCTCGTCACCACGCTCACCAAGAAGATGGCCGAAGACCTCACCGAGTACCTGCTCGAGCAGGGCCTGCGGGTGCGCTACCTGCACAGCAACATCGACACGATCCAGCGCATCGAGATCCTGCGCGCGCTGCGCCTCGGCGAGTTCGACGTCCTCGTCGGCATCAACCTGTTGCGTGAGGGCCTCGACCTGCCCGAGGTGTCGCTGGTGTGCATCCTCGACGCCGACAAGGAAGGGTTCCTGCGCAGCGAGACCTCGCTGGTGCAGACCATTGGTCGCGCGGCCCGCAACGTCGATGGTCAGGTCGTGATGTACGCCGACAAGATCACGCCGTCGATGGAACGGGCGATCGGCGAGACGCAGCGCCGGCGTGCGCAGCAGATCGCCTACAACGCCGAGCACGGGATCAACCCGCAGACCATCCGCAAGGCCGTCGGCGACATCCTCAGCCTGCTGCGCCCCGACGAAGGTGCGCCGGTGCCCGGCAAGGATCGTCGCCGTCAGCGCGAACGCGACAAGGTGCAGCGCGAGCTGAAGACGCTGCCCCAGCAGGAGCTCGCCCGCCTCATCCAGACCCTGGAGGAGGAGATGCACGAAGCCGCCGCCGAGCTCAAGTTCGAGTACGCCGCCCGCCTCCGCGACGAGGTCAACGAGCTCCGCCGCGAGCTCCGCGACGCCGGCTGATCACCGGGCCCGATCACCAAGCAGAGACGAGGGGTGCCGAGAGGACGGCGGTGACGCTGTCCGGCGGCTGGGGCAGGGCGAACAGGTAGCCCTGACCCAAGCGGCAGCCGAGGCGCACGAGGCGGTCGCACTGCGTCTGCGTCTCGATGCCTTCGGCGATCACCACGAGGCCCGCCTCGGCGGCCATCGAGATCATCGCCTTCACCACGGCAGGCTCACGGTCGCCGCTGACCACTTGGCCGGTGAAGCGACGGTCGAGCTTGACGCCCGAGATCGGCAGCGAGGTCAACGTCTCGAGCGAGGCGAAGCCGGTGCCGAAGTCGTCGAGCATCAGGCGCACGCCGGCGTCGGCGACGGCCAGCAGCTCGGCCCGGATCGGGCCGGCGAGATCGAACGTCTGGCGCTCGCTGAGCTCCAGCGAGAGCACGCTCGGCGGCAGGCCGTGCAACGCGGTGCGATCGAGGATGCACTGCAGCAGACCGCGCTCGGGCACCGCGTCGAACTCGAAGTTGACGGCCAGCTGGAGGTTGGGGGAGACGTGGCGGAACTCGACCAGCCAGGACAGGCCGTCGTCGACGATGCGGTCGAACAACGCGCCGAGGAGGCCGGCCTCCTGGAGGCGGTGCAGGAACTGGTCCGGCTCGCGCACCCCGTCCGGCGTCTGCCAGCGGGCGAGCGCTTCGAGGGCGACCACCTCCCCGGTTCGCAGATCGACGATCGGCTGGAAGTAGGCGCGGATCGCGCCGCGCTCCAGCGCCTCGAGCAGCTCGGCCTGAGCGCCGGGGTCGCCGGTCTGCGGAGCGGCTTCGGCGTGGGTGGCGAGCATCGAGGCCTTGGCTCGGGCAACGGTGTCGTCCAACGATTCGCCGTGGAGGCGGTGAGCGACTGCGACGGTGGCCGGGACGCCGAGCGCGCTCAGCGAGTGGCGCAGGTTCTGGGCCAGCTCGTCGACATCAGCCGTGGGTCGCGAGAGCATGAGGATGCCGAACTCGTCGCCGGAGGTCCGTGCGGCGAAGTGTCGACCGTCGGCCACGTCGCGGCAGATGCGCGCCGCCTCGCGGAGCTGCTCGTCGCCGGCTTCATGGCCGAGGTTCTCGTTGCGACGCTTGAGGTCGTCGAGGTCCACCATGACGACCGAGGCGCTGTCGCCGAGTTGCGCCAGGCGGAGGTCTTCGCGACGCAGCTGGAGCTCCCACGACTGGCGGTTGGCCAGCTGGGTCAGGGTGTCGGTGGGTGCAGCGGAGCGTTCGTTGCGGCGGTGCTCGGCGGCGAGTGCGATCTCGCCGTGCCACAACCCGCCGATGGTGTCGGCGAGCAGCTCGAGCAGCCCGTCTTCGTTGGCGCCTTCGGCGTTCTGGGCGTCCTGGCGCGGCACGTACTGAACGCCGACGAGCGAGCCCATCGGCGTGCCGTCGGGCAGGCGCACGGCAACGGACGTGATCGTCGTCCCGCTCAGGCGCTCGTCGGTGGCGAGGTCGTTGCGGAGCACTTGGTGCAGGTCGAGCCCGGCTTCAGGTCGAACGATCGCCAGCACGACCTGCCCGTCCTGCCCGTCGCCGCCGTTGCCGTCCACCGTGCGAGTGATCATCCACGTCGGCACGCCGGAGTGGCGGCAGAGGTGGTCGAGCACTGCTCTGGCCGTGCTGTTGATCCCGTCGCCCGATGTCCCACCCGTCACAGGACGTGTATCGGCAGCCGACGGTCGGGACTTGACAGAAATCAGAAGGATTTGTCGGGTCGCAGCACGCGCACCGTGACGACGACGAGGACCACCGCCGACAGCGCACCGACGGCCGCCAACCCCACCCAGCGAGGCGGATGCAGGGCAACGGCAAGGCCCACCACCAGCGTCGTGACGGTGGCCAGCCCGATGCTCAGTCCGGCATGGACCAGCCAGTGAAGGTGCTCGGCCGGTTCGTCGCGCGTGGCCGTGCCGGCGTCGCGGCTGGCATCCGCCAGTGCAGCCGAGACCACCGTGATCGCCGCCAGGGCCCCCGAGACGGGCAGGCCGCGATCGAGGGCGAGCACGGCGGCCACCGCGCCGAGGATGAGCGCACCGCCCACCACCTCTTCGGTCGGACTGACCAGCGACATCCACACGAGCACGGCGGCGAGGACACCGCACACGGCAACACCGCCGCCGATGACGACCGTCGGCACCGCCATGATCGCCACGGCTGCCACACCGAGGAGGAGCGAGATCGTTCGTCGCTTCATTGCCGCAGGGCTCCGGAGCCGATCCTGCCCGTGCGGCGAAGCGCAGCGACGGTGCCGGCGATGTCGCCGTCGGCACCCCACACGGCAAGCGGCACGCCGAGCTCGACGAGCTGGTCGCGCAGCTCGGTGAGCTGCAACTCGAACAGCTCGCGCGCGATGAGAGCGGCCTCGTCCTTCGGTGGGGGCAGGAGGTCCATCAGGTCGACGACGACAACGGCCACGCTGCGGCCCGAGCGGTGCAGCGCGGCGAGGCGATCGACCATCCGCCGATCGGCCAGCGGTGTGAGTGCGATCAGCAGCGACGACGGCGGCAGCCGATCGAAGTGCGCTTCACCCCCGGCATCGGTGCCGCTGGCCATCGCTCCGCCGATCGACAACAGGGCGTTGAGCAGCGCGTAGCGGGCCCGGTCGCCGCTCGACGGTTGCAGCACGCCGACCACTCGGCCCTGCGCGGCGAGCCCGACGCGGTCCTGCGCGTTGAAGTGCAGCCCGGCGATGGACCACGCCGCTCGCGCCGAGCGGGCGAGCGCGTCGCGAGTGACGCGAGTGGCCGGGCCGAACATCTCGCCGAACGTGTCGAGCAGCAGCACCACGTCACCGGCGCGGTCCGGATGCCGGCGGTTCACCTGGGTCGTCGCGGCGCGAGCGGTTGCCCGCCAGTTGACGTCGCGCAGTCGGTCGCCCGGTTGGAACGGCCGGAGCTCGGCGAACTCGAATCCGTCGCCGACCGCTCTCGAGCGATGCAGGCCGACGGCGCTCTGCGATGCCGGCGGCGGCAGCAGCTGGCGGACGCGCTCGGGGCGAGGCAGCACGTCGAACGTGGGCGAGGCATCGGCGCGCACCTCCCACACCACGTGACCGAGCGGCCGTCGCAACGTGACGTGCACGAAGCCGAGGCGATGACGGCCCCAGTCGTCGGCGCGGATCCGGAACGGTCGCGTGAAGGTGGCGTCGGATCGGTCGACCGACCACGACAACGCGTCGCCGGGCTCGACCGGCGACCATCCCGGCGACGCCTCGATCAACACGCGCCCCGACGAACCACCGGGCAGCGACAGCGTGACGACGCCCGCGAGCTCCTCTCCTTCGAGGACCGTGGTGCGGTCGAGGTCGATCTTGCCGGTGATCTCGATGCCCCGCCGGTCGCGCATGCCGGCCAGCGCGCTGGCCGCGAACGGCGCGGCGATCATGCACAGCGACGGCTTGCCGGCGACCATGGCCGCGGTGAGGAGACCGATGGCCACCAGCGCGGTGCCCATCGCTCGTGGATCGCGGTTGGGAGGGATCAGCGCCACGAGGGCGCGCCCACCGATCGGACCGCGTTGTCGACGACGATCATCGGATCCACCCGCCGAGCCCACGACTCGGCGGTGAGCACGACGCGGTGCCCGAGTGCTGCGACTGCGACGGTGCGCACGTCGTCCGGTGTGACGAAGTCGCGGCCGGCGATGATCGCCTGGGCGCGTGCGAGCTTCGTGATCGCCAACGAGCCGCGCGGGCTGGCGCCGACGGAGAGCTCACGCGCCGAGCGCGTGGCGCGGACGAGGTCGACGATGTAGCCGGTGATGGCCGGGTGCATCTGCACCGACTCGAGCGAACGCTGCACGGCGAGGAACGTGTCCGTGTCCATCACGGGTCGCAGCGCGACCTCGTCGGTGCCGCGGCTGAGGCGGCGTTGCACGATCTCGATCTCGTCGTCGCGCGACGGCAGACCGAGCGACGTGCGCAGGATGAACCGGTCCAGCTGTGCCTCGGGCAGCGGGTAGGTGCCTTCCGACTCGATCGGGTTCTGCGTGGCGATCACGAGGAACGGCAGTGGCAGCGGGTGCGACACGCCGTCGGCAGTGGTCTGGCGCTCCTGCATCGCCTCCAACAACGCCGCTTGCGTCTTCGCCGGTGCACGGTTGATCTCGTCGGCGAGGACCAGCGACGCGAAGATCGGCCCGGGTCGGAACGACGCTTCGCGCGTCGACAGGTCGAGCACCGTTGCGCCGGTGATGTCCGCCGGCAGCAGATCGGGCGTGAACTGAACGCGCGAGAACCCGAGCCCGGCAGCAGTGGCGATCGAACGAGCGGCCAACGTCTTGGCGACGCCCGGCACGTCGTCGAGCAGCACGTGCCCGTCAGCGATCAGGCCGGCGACGATCAGCTCGAGCACCGATCGCTTGCCGACGATGGCCCGCTCGACCTCGTCGAGGAGCTGGCGCACCAACTCGGCGGCGGTCACCGGCGTCACGTTCGTCGCGGGCGTCATAGTCGTTGGACCTCCTGGATCAGGGCGTGGGCGTGCTTGCGGCGGATGCGCACCGGTTCGGTGGGCCCGAGCTGCACCAGCGCGAGCAGCGGCTGCGACACGAGTGCGGCGATCGCCGGGAGGTCGGCGGCCCGTGCCGCCTCCAGCCCGTGACGATGCCGAAGGCGCTCGACGAGGCAGTTGCGCAGGATCGTCACGTGCTGGGCGGGCAGCTCGGAGCCGAACAGCCAGCGACCCTCGCGCATGCCGCGCTCGAGGCTGACCAGCTCGCGCGGGAGCTCGTCCGCCGGCCGGGTGCGGCGCGGGACCCAGATGCGGTGCGCGCTCATCGGGTGCAGCGGCCCCATCAACCGTCGCAGGAGATCGGCGGCGAGGAGCGCGCAGATGCCGATCGCGAGGAGCTGCAGGGCGAGGTGGCCGATCGCCGGGAACGCGACCGAGGCGATCGCGCACGCGCCGAGCAGGATGATCGACAGGCGGAGCGTCACGCGCTCACCCGGAGGAGCTCACCGGCCGTGCGCAACGCGTCGCGAACCTGATCCCGGTCCAGCTCGGTCAGCGTGTGCGTGCTGAACCGGGCGACGAGGAACTGCCGGGTGACCGTGCTCAACGAGTCGGCGGGGATGCGCAGTGCGTTGAGGCAGCGACGGAGGTGCTCCTCCGGCGCCTCGTGCGGCAGCCGCGGGTGACCGGCGGCGGCGAGCCGTTCCAGGAGGTGGGCGTAGGCGGCGATGATGGCGCGCCGCGGGTCCGGGTCGTCGGCGACGAGTGCAGCGCTCTCGGCAAAGGAAGCCGCGACGTCAGCGGTGGATGCCGCCGGATCATCAGGTGGCATCGGCAACGGCGGCGGCAGCACGACACCGCCGGGACGCGTGCGCAACGCCTTGACGAGCACGGCGATCAACCCGGCGAGCACGATCAGCAGTCCGATGGTGATGATCCACCACGAGCTCGAGGACTTCGACGGCGGGTCGGCGATCTTCGGCGGCAACGTCGTCGCCGGTGGTCCGTTCGGGAACGCGCCGTGGTCGACGACGGCGATGACGGAGCGCTCCGCGTGTCCGTCGCAGTTCTCGTCGATCGGGATGACGACCACCTCGCCGTCGTCGTACTCGGGAACGCTGTCGACGGGATCGCTTCCGGGCGGCCCCGGCACGGTGATCTCGGCCGCCACGGCGGAGGCCGGATCGGGGCACGGGATGTATCGATGGTCGAACACGCCGTTGCCGTCGCTGTCGACGAACACCTCGCCCGAGTCCGGATCGAACACCGCACCGCGGTCCTCGGTCGGCTCGCTGCCCGGTGACGACGGAGGCGGGCCGGTGCCGTCCGAGTCCGACGGCACGCCGGGTGTCAGCGCGGCGCCGATGATCGCTCCGAGTGCGACGATGCCGAACAGGAACATGGCCAACGAGCTGCCGCGCAGCAGGCTCGGGGAGGCACGGCCCTGGCGCACCGATCTGGCCACGAGGGCGATGACGACCGCACCGACCGCGAGGGCGATGCCGACGGCGATGGCCACCCGCAGCAGCTCGTCGCCGCGATCCACGCGGTGGCGGTCGAAGCCTCGGGTGACGCCGGCCGCCGTGGCCGCGAAGACCGCCAGGCCGAGGCCGACGACGATGAGCACGGTGACCGCCGTCGTGCGTCCGCCATCGCGCTCCACCACATCGCCCACCGCGCTGACTCTGCCACATGAACCACCCGTTCCGGCCTCAGAACGTGTGTTCGTCTGCTGATACAGTGGTGCCCAATGCCCCCCGCGACGAAGAACCCGTCCAACACCATCACCGTGCGCGGTGCGCGAGAGCACAACCTGCGCAACATCAACGTCGAGCTGCCCCGCGATCGGCTCATCGTCTTCACGGGTCTGTCGGGGTCCGGCAAGAGCAGCCTGGCGTTCGACACCATCTACGCCGAGGGTCAGCGGCGCTACGTGGAGAGCCTCAGCGCCTACGCCCGTCAGTTCCTCGGGCAGATGGACAAGCCCGACGTCGACGTCATCGAGGGCCTGTCGCCGGCCATCTCGATCGACCAGAAGTCGGCGAGCCGCAACCCGCGTTCCACCGTCGGCACGATCACCGAGGTCTACGACTACCTCCGCCTGCTGTACGCCCGTGTCGGTGTGCAGCACTGCCCGAAGGACGGCACTCGGCTGCAGCGTCAGACGCCGCAGCAGATCGTCGATCGCATCCTGCTGCTGCCCGACGGCACGCGCTTCCAGGTGCTCGCGCCGGTGGTGCGCGGTCGCAAGGGCGAGTACGACACGTTGCTGCAGGACCTCGCCTCGCAGGGGTACGTGCGCGCTCGCGTCGACGGCGAGGTGGTCGACATCGCCGAGTTCCTCAAGCGCGACGAACGCCTGGCGCGCTACGAGCAGCACAAGATCGAGATCATCATCGATCGCCTCGTCCGCCGCGACGGGATCGAGCGCCGTCTCACCGACTCGCTGGAGACCGCGCTGAAGCTGGCCGACGGCGTGGCCGAGGTGGAGCTGGTTGCGCGCGAAGGTGAGGTGCAGGAGGAGACGCTGACGTTCAGCCAGCACCTCGCGTGTCCGAAGTGCGGTACGAGCTACGACGAGCCCGCACCGCGCAACTTCTCGTTCAACTCGCCATACGGCGCGTGCGAGGCGTGCGACGGGCTCGGCACCACGTTCGAGGTCGACCCCGAACTGCTGATCCCCGATCACGACCAGTCGATCAACGGCGGGGCGATCGCCCCGTGGCGCAGCAGCAACACGCAGTACTTCACGCGCATGCTCGAGGCGGTCGCAGCCAACTACGACATCGATCTCGACGCGCCGTACGGCACGCTCAACGCCAAGCAGCAGAAGGTCATCCTCCACGGGGTCGATGGCAACCTGAAGGTGAAGTACAAGAACCGCTACGGCCGGGTGCGCGAGTACTCGACGGCGTACGAGGGTGTCATCCCGTGGATCAAGCGTCGCCACGAGGGTGCCGAGAGCGAGTGGAGCCGCGAGCAGTACGAGGGCTACATGCGCCTCGTGCCGTGCCCCACCTGCGGCGGTGCGCGACTGAAGCCGGCCACGTTGGCGGTCACCATCAACGATCGCAACATCAGTGAGGTCTGCGACCTGTCGATCGGCGAATCCGCGAAGTTCCTCGCCGGCCTCGAGCTCAGCGAGCGCGACAAGATGATCGCCGAGCGAGTGACCAAGGAGGTCAACGCTCGCCTCGGGTTCCTGCTCGACGTCGGGCTCGACTACCTCACGCTGAGCCGTTCGGCCGGCACGTTGGCAGGCGGCGAAGCGCAACGCATCCGCCTCGCCAGCCAGATCGGGTCCGGCCTCGTCGGCACGCTGTACGTGCTCGACGAGCCGTCGGTCGGCCTGCACCAGCGCGACAACCGGCGGCTCATCGACACGCTGCTGCGTCTGCGCGACCTCGGCAACACCGTGCTCGTCGTCGAGCACGACGAGGACACGATCATGGAAGCCGACTGGATCGTCGACATCGGTCCGGGTGCCGGCGAGCACGGTGGCGCGGTCGTCTACAGCGGTCCGGTGAAGGGGATCCTGAAGGCCAAGGACTCGATCACCGGGCAGTACCTGTCCGGCAAGCGGTCGATCCCCGTGCCGAAGGAGCGGCGCAAGCCGGGCAGCGAGTGGGTCACCGTGAAGGGCGCGCGCGAGCACAACCTGGCCAACATCGACGTGTCCATCCCGCTCGGCTGCTTCGTCGCCGTCACCGGGGTCAGCGGCAGCGGCAAGAGCTCGCTGGTGCGCGACATCCTGCTGCCGGTGCTGATGCAGAAGATCTACAAGTCGAAGGACGCGGCCGGCCGGCACAAGACGGTCACCGGCATCGACAAGCTCGACAAGGTGATCGACATGGACCAGTCGCCGATCGGTCGCACGCCGCGCAGCAACCCGGCCACGTACACCGGCGTGTTCGACAGCATCCGCAAGCTGTTCGCCACCACTGCCGAGGCCAAGGTGCGCGGCTACCTGCCCGGTCGGTTCAGCTTCAACGTTGCCGGCGGCCGCTGCGAGGCGTGCGCCGGCGACGGGACGATCAAGATCGAGATGCACTTCCTGCCCGACGTGTACGTGCCGTGCGAGGTGTGCAAGGGCGCCCGCTACAACCGCGACACGCTGGACATCACCTTCAAGGGCAAGAGCATCGCCGAGGTGCTCGACATGCCGGTGGCCGAAGCGGTCGACTTCTTCGCCAACCAGCCGTCGATCGGCCGCTACATGCAGACGCTGCGCGACGTCGGGCTCGGCTACGTGCGGCTCGGTCAGTCGGCCCCCACGCTGTCCGGCGGTGAGGCGCAACGCGTCAAGCTGGCCACCGAGCTGGCGAAGCGCTCGACCGGCCACACCATCTACCTGCTCGACGAGCCGACCACCGGCTTGCACTTCGAGGACGTCAAGCGCTTGCTCACCGTGCTGTCACGATTGGTCGACCAGGGCAACACGGTGCTCGTCATCGAGCACAACCTCGACGTGATCAAGACGGCCGACTGGATCATCGACCTCGGTCCCGAGGGCGGCTCCGGCGGTGGCATGGTGGTTGCCGAGGGCACCCCCGAGCACGTCGCCACCGTCGACGGCAGCCACACCGGCCGCTACCTGCGGCCATTGCTGCACCACGACTGAGCCGCAAGGATCACGTCGTGGACTGTCCGAAGTGCATCGCGCCGGTGCTCGGCGGGGGACAGTTCGTGGCGTGGTGCGCCGAGTGCGGGTGGAACGTGGAGGGCCTGCGCTCGATCGACGAACCGGACGTGCTGACGCGAAGCCTTCGGCGCATGCAACGGCGGCGCGGGCGTGACGTCGTCGCGGCCTTCGTCGCCGGCCGTCGGGCTCCGCTGCTCGGTCGCGCCGTGGCGGTGGTCGTCGCGGTGGTCGTGCTCGTGCTGCCGTTCCTCGTCGGCTACCTCGGTGCGCGGTTGATCGCCTCCGGCAAGGGATCGTTGATGATCCTCGGGCTGCCAATGGTGATCGGTGCCGTCTGGGCGTTGCCATGGCCCGAGCGCCACGGCAACGAGGTGCGTCTGAAGCGCACGCAGGCACCGGCGACGTTCGAGGCGGTGGCGTTGCTCGCCGACGCGATGAAGCACCCGCGTCCGAGACGGATCTACGTGACGACGGAGGTCAACGCCAGCGTCAGCCACCGCGGGCTGCTCGGCACCAGTCTGACGATCGGGCTGCCGCTGTGGTGGCTGCTCGACGAGCGCCAGCGGGTGGCCGTGCTCGCCCACGAGATCGGCCACATCGGCAACGGCGATCCGATGCGCACCGCGCTGCTCGGCCTGTCGTTGCGGTCGCTGCGCCGGTGGTACCGAGCCGCAGGAGGCCAGCACCGCGGACGCAGTCGTCCTCGCATGGG
Source organism: Ilumatobacteraceae bacterium (assembly GCA_965229005.1). Taxonomy (GTDB): domain Bacteria; phylum Actinomycetota; class Acidimicrobiia; order Acidimicrobiales; family Ilumatobacteraceae; genus CBDDIP01. The sequence continues at coordinate 3,299,915 of CBDDIP010000002.1, read as the reverse complement.
GCTGTACGTCTTCGCTCCGTTCGCCGTGGCAACCCGGTTCCTCGCGGTCGTGATCGCCCAGGGTCTGGTGTTCGCCTCGTTCACGTCCAGCCAGTACGGGGAGCTGCGCGCCGATCGATCGGCGGCCGAGCAGGCCGGGAGTGCGTCGATGGTCGCCGCGCTGCAGCGGTTGCCGATCGCCCACCAGTTGAACCAAGAGGTGCGCGCCGCGCCGGTGTCAGGTGGACCGGCCGCCGTCCGGCGGTGGTTGGAGCGCGTGCCGGCCAGCGAGTGGGATCGCAACGCAGCGTGGTCGCGTCGCGACCTCGATGGTGGACGCGCCACGTCGCACCCGCCGAACGGCGTGCGCATCCGGGTGCTCGAGGAGCAGCGGGCGGTGGGCAGCAGCCTGGCCGCTGCGTGGATGTCCATCGACCGCGAACTGGAGTCGATGTGGGTGCCGGCGGTCTGCGCCCGGCGTGGTCTTCGCGTCGTCAACGCGTGACGAGCGCCGCCAAGCGGTCCAGTGAGGCGATCATGCTGGCGCGCAGCTCGCCGCGTCGATCCTTCATGCCGTAGAGCGTGTCGATGATGAACCAGCCCATCAACGAGATCGGCTTGACCACTTCGTAGGACTCGATGACACGTGTTCCCGATCCCTCGGCGACGAAGCGGTGCCGCCAGAGGATGGTTCCAGCGAACGGTTCGGTCCGTGTGAACGAGAACTCCACGCCCGGATCGGCCACGGTGACGACGGGCGTGTTCTTCCAGTTCGGTCCGCGTCCCTGCTTGTTCACCGCACGGAAGCGGGCGCCGACGGCCGGGCCGGTGGCCCCGTCGATCCACTCGCAGCGGACGATGTCCGGCGTGCGTTCGGGCGTTCGGGTGACGTCGGCGATGACGTCGTACACGTCCTGTGGCGCTGCTTCGATGTAGCGCTCCACTTCGTCGGAGGTCAGCTCTTGTCGCATCAGGCTGCAGCCTGTTCGATGCCGCGGTGGAGGATCGCCTCGTACGCATCAGCGAGATCGAGGAGCGCCGCTCGGCCGTCGCCGACGAACGCCGGGCCGTGCATCAGCGCAAGCGTGCGTGGAGCGAGCTCGGCGAGCCGACGGATGGTCGGTGCCGTTGCCGCCGTGACCGCAGTCGCGCCGAAGAGCGCCTCGGCGTCGAGCGCCGGTTGCACGATGTCCGCATCGTGGACCAGCGCGGGGGAGTCGCCCGTCTGCGTGAACAGGTCACCGCAGAACAGCGTTCCGGTGGTCTCGTCGAACATGACCTGGGCTTCCCATCCGTGCGGGACGTGTGGCGTCGGCAGCATCCGCAGCCGGTGTCCGCCGATGTCGAGTGCGTCCTCGTCGCTCACCGCTCGTGGAGGCCGATCGCTCATGTCGTTCAACGAGATCGCACAGCCCAACGGGTTGAAGGCGACCTCGCTCGCCGGCGCGGCGGCCAGCCACTGGTTCATGGAGCCGCACTCGTCGGACTCGAGGTGTCCGAAGCTCAGCCAGCGGAGCCGTTCGACGCCCAGCACTCGACCGACGGCGTCGCTGACGAGCGGGAACAGCTGGCGCGCTCCGGTGTGGAAGATCATCGGCTCGTCGCCGGCGATCAGGTACTGGTTGAACGTGAAGCCGCCCGGGGCGGCGTCGGGGATCAGGGTGGAGAGGCGGTAGACGCCGTCGGCGATCTCGTGGACGTTGGTGTGCATGGGGACATCGTCTGCTCACCGGATCGCTTCCGCATCGGGGTCGCGACCCCCATTTAGCGTTCGGGAGCGACGAGGTGTGGAGCGGCCGCTTCGGCCAGCGCGCCGCGGCTGGCGACGGCGAGCCGCGTGAAGAGGCTGGAGAGGTGGCGCTCGACGGTCTTCGGCGACACGAACAACGTGTCGGCGATCTGCTTGTTCGTGTGCCCGGTGACGACGAGCTGCAGCACCTCGATCTCACGGCTGGTCACCCCGTATCGACGAAGCCCGCTCGGAACCACGGCGTTGCCACGACCGCGACGCGGCATCGGTGCTCCGGCGGCACCCAGCGTGATCCGACAGCGTCGCGCGAGACGCTCGAAGCCGCGTTCGGCGAAGTATGCCTCGGCAGCTCGCAGCCACACCACGGGTTCTCCCCATCCGTCGCGGATCGCTGCTTGGGCGATCAGGATCGACGAAGCATGGACCGTGCCAAGGGTCAGGGGGATCGCCGTCAGGCTCGCGTAGGCCGGCGCGAACCGTGCCATGGCCCCAGCCGCGTCGCCGTGACGGCCGAGCGCAACAGCCTCGACCACGTCGCTCGCTCGTACGAAGTACTCCGAGGCAAATCGGTTGGTCGACGCCGCCAGCTCGACGCGCGCTGATGCGCCGACGTCGTCGTCGTCGATCGTGCGCAGGAGCGCCCACAGCACTCGTCCGGGGAAGACGGACGTTCCCGGTGGGGCACGGCGGACGTGGTCGATCATCGACGACATGAGCATCGGTAGCTGGGCGAGATCGTCCTGCACGAACGCGCGAGTGGCCAGCACGCGCCCGTACAGATCACCGAGGATTCGCGGGTCGTGCGGATCCGGTGCGAGCGCTGCGTCGATCGCGTCGTTCATCCCTGCGACGTCACCGCGGAGCGCGTGGGCGCCTGCCAGCCAGAGCTGCGCGACGGACTCGGTCGCCAGTCGGAACCGTCGGCTGATCTCCACGCACGATGTTGCGGCATCCAGGCACTCCGCACTGGCGAAATTGGAGAGCGCGATGTCCGCGAGGCTCAGGTCCATCACGGCGACCGTGCTCATCGCTCCGTAGGTGGCTGCCACCGAACGCGTTTCGCGAAGCAGCTGCTGGTTGCCGAGCGACCAGACGGACAGGGCGATCTCCTGCTGGGCGCGCAGGTGCCACTCGCCGAGCTGTGCGGCGCGTGCAACGGCGACGGCTCGTTCGAACCACTGCTCGGAACGTTCGAGCTCGACCGCACGGGCGGCACGCCCGGCGACGATCGATGCGTCGCACTCGACGGCCGGTTGCCCGCTCCGGTCGGCGCCGTCCACGGCGAGTCGTGCGAGGCGTTCGGCGGTGACGAGGTCGCCGGAGTCCAGCGCGATGTGGGCCGCCGTGGCGTCGATGCGCGCCGTCCGGGCGACGTCGACGTCGTCGCCGACGAGGCGACGCGCGTCCGCGACGTCTGCCGCTGCCGAGGCGAGATCGCCCGAGGCGACCGCTGCCCGCGCGATCGCGATGAGCACGTCGGCACGGCGACCGTTCGTGGCTGCCGTGGTCGCGAGTCGAGCGGCGACGTCGCGCCCGAGTGCAATCGCCTCCGCAGGATGTCCTGCTGCGCCGAGGACGCCGACGAGCAGCTCGTCGGCGTCCAACCGGATGACGTCATGGGCCTCACCGGCCAACGTCGAGGCGCGGCGCGCCGTGGAGGCCGCGGTCGTGAACGCACCGGCGGCAAAGGCCCGCCTGGCGCTCTCCACGAGGTGCGTTGCGGCCGCACCGGTTACACCGGCCGCTTCGGCCAGGTCGGCGGCGAGCTCCAGCGTCGAGCCCGGAAGGCCAGGGTTGGCGCGTTCGATCGCCGGCCACGCACGCTCGGCGAGCTCCTGGCGCTCGGGAGGAAGCAGGTTGCTGAGCACCGCATCGCGGGTGAGCGCGTGCCGAAACGTGAACCCTGCGCCATCGACCTCGATCAGCTGGTGTTGCACGGCCGCGCGCAGCGCGTCGACCGCGGCTCGGCCGTCCACCCCCGCGATCGCTGGCAGCAGCTCCCAGGCGAAGCTCCGTCCCAACAGCGCGGCGGCACCGATCACCGCTCTCGCCGTCGGGTCCAGCGCGCCGAGTCGGCGATCGATCGATGACCTGAGGCTCGCCGGAACGGTGGGCGTGAACGGCCCGGCGCTGACCCAGTGACCGCTGTCGGACCGCAGCGCAGATGTCGCGACCAGTCCGGCCAGCAGCTCCTCGACGAGGAACGGAAGCCCATCGCTGTGCTCGACGACGAACCGGGTCAGGTCACCCGGCGGCGTCGCGGTCGACAGGCACAACCCGACCATCAGCTCCACGTCGGCGGGATCGAGCGGCGTGAGGCGCACCACGCGACTCGAGCCGCGCTCGACGAGCCGGGTGATGAGGTCGGTTGCGGCGCCGTCGGTGCGACTGGTGCACACGCACAGCACCGGCTCCGAGCGGACGGCATCGGCGAGGTACTCGAGCACGGCAAGGGTCTCGGCGTCGGCCCAATGGATGTCCTCGATCACCAGCACGGTCGCGGCCCGCTCGACGCGCAGGACGCGGACGACCGTCTCGCCGAGGACGAGGGGTGAGGCGTCGTGGTGGTCGCGATCGCCGTCGATGTCGTTGCTTGCACGCCAGGCCGGCACCAGCAGGCCGAGCGACGGCCCGAAGCCGCGCAGCGATGCGTCCACCGGTTGCACGCGGTCGCGGTACGCGGCGAGGAACGCCTCGGTCAGCGGCCGGTAGGGGACCGGGCTCTCCGCCGGGACGCACCGTCCGGCCAGTACGGAGACGCCGGCAGCGCTGGTCAGCTCGCGGACGAGCCGGGTCTTGCCCGAACCCGGTTCACCGACCACCACGACGAGACCACCGATCCCGTCCGACAGCGCCTGAACGTGCGCATGCAGCGATCCCAGCAGTGCGTCACGACCGACGACACTCGGGCACAGCACGTCCCGCTCCCGGTGCTCCGCTCAGCGCCCGCGCAACCGCTTGCTGAGCTCGTTCAAGCGCTGCTTCTCGCCGCGTGACAGCGAATCCATGCCGCTCGCCCCGATCTTGTCGAGGATCATGTCGAGCTCGATCTGATCGGCCGGTGACGGCCCGCTCGACTGCCACGGCCCCTGCACCACCTGCTGGCCGCCCTTGGCCCGTTTGCCGCGGCCCGAGGCCCGAGGCGCTGCCGCACGGCTCTTCGTCTTGCCCTTGCCGACCTGAGGGATGAACGCGAGGTTCTCGATCATCCCGCACTGACGAGCGCCGATGACCGCCACGGCGATGACGAACAGCTCCACCAGCAACGTGTCGTAGACCTCGTCGCCGAGCATGCGCAGCACGTCGATGCCGACGAAGACCAGGGCGATGATCCACGCGGGGATGCCGAAGAAGAACATCGCGCCGGGGTTGTCGAGCGCGAAGATGACCAACAAGCCGGTCCCGAGGATCCCGAGCCCGAACGTGAAGTGATTGACGTCGAGGTTGATCAACATCACCAACGCCGAGGGGATGATCGCCATCGCTGCGATGAGCAGGGTGAAGCGCTTGCGACCGATGTGGTCCTCGGTGCGGTGGCCGAAGAGCCAGAAGAAGACCAGGGTGAGCACCACCCAGATCTCCGTCGGCGGATTGACGAGCGGCCAGGTCGCGAGTCGCCAGACCTCCCCGTCTCGGGCGAACTGGGGGACGAACGCGATGTCGAGCAGCTTCGCCTTGTCGATGGCGTAGACGAACATCGACAGGACGCCGAGGCCGACGAGCAACGCGGTGGTGGTGACGTCGACTTGGCCGACCTTGAACCAACCGTCACGTTCCGGACGTTCGGGCAGCGAGAACTGGTAGCGGCCGGGCACGGGCCAAACCATACCGGCGCCCGCTGTGACACCCCGGTCGTAGAGTCGAACTCGATGGTGACCCGACCGCCCGCAGGCACGATCCCGGAGGCCCCGGGGTCCTACCAGTTCAAGGATGCGCTGGGCCGCGTCATCTACGTCGGCAAGGCGTCCAGCCTGCGCCAGCGCCTCTCGAACTACTTCCAGGACCCTCGCAACCTGCACCCGCGCACCGCCCAGATGGTGGCCACGGCGGCCACCGTGGAGTGGATCGAGGTGCGCAACGAGGTCGAGGCGCTGATGCTCGAGTGGACGCTGATCAAGCAGCACCGCCCGCGCTTCAACATCCGCCTGCGCGACGACAAGAGCTACCCGTTCCTGGCGGTCACGCTGGACGAGCAGTACCCGCGAGCGCTGGTGATGCGTGGTCGCAAGCGCAAGGGCACCCGCTACTTCGGCCCGTACGCCCACGCGTACGCCATCCGCGACACGCTCGACCTGCTGCTGCGCAGCTTCCCCATCCGCACGTGCAGTCCCGGCAAGTTCAACGAGCACCACCGCCTCGGTCGGCCGTGCCTGCTGTTCCACATCGAGAAGTGCAGCGGACCCTGTGTCGGCGAGATCGAGGAGATGCCGTACCGCCAGCTCGTCACCGAGCTGTGCGACTTCCTCGACGGCAACACCGACGACATCGTCAAGCGGCTCGAGACCGAGATGAAGGCCGCCGCCAGCGAGCTGGAGTACGAGCGCGCGGCGCGCCTGCGCGACCGGCTGACTGCGGTGCGCCGGGCGATCGAGAAGCAGCAGATGGTCGCCGACCGCAACGAGGACATCGACGTCATCGGCATCGTCGACGACGATCTCGAAGCGTCGGTGCAGATCTTCTACGTCCGTAAGGGTCGCGTCGTTGGCCGGCGCGGCTTCATCGTCGACAAGGTCGAGGAGCTCTCGCCGGGCGGTCTCGTGGATCGCATCCTCGAAGAGCTGTACGGCGACGAGCCACCGCTGGGCGTCCCCAAGCAGGTGCTCGTGCCGGTGCCGGCGGAGGACCTGGCGACGTACGAGGAGTGGCTCAGCCACCTCCGCGGCTCTCGAGTGCAGATCCGCGTGCCGATGCGTGGCGACAAGCGCGATCTGCACGAGACCGTGACGCGCAACGCCAAGGAAGAGTTCATGCGCCACCGGCTGCGGCGCGCCGGCGACCACAACGCACGGAGCCGTGCACTCACCGAGCTGCAGGACCTGCTTCGCCTCCCCGAGGCGCCGTTGCGCATCGAGTGCTACGACATGGCCCACCTCCAGGGCACCGACTACGTCGGTTCGATGGTGGTGATGGAGGACGGGCTGCCCAACAAGCGCGAGTACCGCCGCTTCAAGGTGCACGTGCCCGGCAACGACGACTACGCGGCGATGGAGGAGGTGCTCACCCGCCGGTTGACGGCGTACCTCGACGAGAAGGACCAACCGCTCGACGAGTCGCTGGAGATCGATGGGCAGCGGCGCCGTCCGCGCAAGTTCGCCTACCCGCCGCAGCTGTTGCTGGTCGACGGCGGCAAGGGCCAGCTGGCCGTCGCCGAGCGGGTCGTGCGGTCGTTGGGCCTGGAGGACGAGATCCCGATCGCATCGCTGGCCAAGCGCTTCGAAGAGGTCTACGTGCCCGGCAGCGGCGACCCGGTGGAGGTGCCGAGAGGCAGCGACGCGCTGTTCATGCTGCAACGCATCCGCGACGAGGCCCACCGCTTCGCCAACTCGTTCCACCGCGAGCTGCGCGGCAAGCGCATGACGGCCAGCTCGCTCGACGGCATCGTCGGGCTCGGCGAGACGCGCAAGAAGAAGCTGGTGCAGGTGATGGGTGGGGTGAACGCGGTGAAGAAGGCGTCACTCGACGAGCTGAAGTCGCAGTCGTTCCTGCCGGATGCCGTCGCCGAGGCGATCCACGCCAAGTTCCACCCGGCCGAGGCCGGTCAGAACGCCGACATCACCTCGGAGTGAAAGCGGGCGAACGCGTCCATCCGTTGCGCGTGCGAGTTGCCGAGCGTGAAGTCGGGGAGTGCGAACTCGTCGACACCGAGCTCGACGTAACCGCCGATGAGGTCGATCAGCTGTTGGCCACTGCCGATCAGTGAGCGGCCGGCAGGCGCGAACGCAGCGACCTTCTCGCGTGCGGCGTCGTCGTCGGCGAAGAACAGCATCGCCTGCGCGGAGCGGTGCATCGTGGCCGGGTCGCGGTCGACTGCGGCACACGCCTCGTTGTACGTCGCGGTGCGCTCGGCAACCAGCGTCGGGTCGCCCCACGTGTTCCACTCGTCGGCGTAGCGCGCCGTGGCGCGCAGCATGCGCGGGCTGCCGGTGCCGACCAGGATCGGCACGGGCGCGTCGCCGCCGCGCTTGGGCTCGAACGGTGCGTCGGTGAGGTGGTACCAGGTGCCGTCGAAGTTCGTCCGCTCGTCGTGCAGCAGCGAGCGCACCACCTGGATGGCTTCGATGAAGTGGCTGACGCGCTCGCCGGGCTCCTTCAGGTCGAAGCCGTACGACTGGTGCTCGTTGACCTGCCAGCCGGCACCCATGCCGAGCACGGCACGTCCGCCGCTGATGTGGTCGACCGTGGCGACGCGCTTGGCCAGCACGACGGGGTGGTGGATGGTGACGGGAGAGACCATCGAGGTCAGCCGCAGTCGCGGCACCGTGGCGGCGACCGCCGCGAGCACCGACCAGCACTCCAGGGTCATCCCGTCGCCGGGCGTGTCGTCGTCGGTCTGGCTCATGAAGTGGTCGGCGTACCAGAACCCGTGCCAGCCGGTCTGCTCGGCCCAGGTGGCCAGCTCCAGCGTTTCGGACCACGGACGTTCGTACGAGCACCACACGGAGAACTTCATGAGGTCGACCGTAGCCTGCCTGCCGTGAGCGACGACCTCTGGGAACACAACGCCACGTGGTGGATCGACGGCTTCACGGACGGCGTCGATCCCGAGTACGAGGAGCAGATCCTGCCGCTGGCAGCGGAGGAGCTGAGCGGTGCCAAGCGGGTGCTCGATGTCGGCTGCGGCGACGGACAGGTCAGTCGACTGGCCACGCGGCTCGGTGCCGAACTGGTCGTCGGCGTCGACCCGACGTGGAATTGCGTGTCGGTGGCGGCGAGCCGCGGCGGCGGTGTGTTCGCCCGCAGCGGCGCTGCAGAACTGCCCTTCCCCGACGAGTCGTTCGACGCGGTCGTTGCCTGCCTCGTGTTCGAGCACATCCGAGAGGTGGACGCGGCGATCGCCGAAGTCGGTCGCGTGCTGCGGCCCGGCGGGCGCTTCTGCTTCTTCCTCAACCACCCGTTGCTGCAGACGCCCAACAGCGGCTGGATCGACGATCAGATCCTCGACCCGCCGGAGCAGTACTGGCGCATCGGTCCCTACCTGATCGAGGACGAGACGTTGGAGGAGGTGGAGAAGAACGTGTTCATCCCGTTCATCCACCGACCGTTGAGCCGCTACGTCAACGCGCTCATCGCCAACGGACTGTACATCGGACGGATGGTGGAGCCTGCACCGCCGGCCGGGTTCATCGAGCGAGCCGAGGAGTACGAGGACTCGGCAACCATCCCGAGGTTGCTGTACCTGCGCGCCACTAAAATGGCGCCGTGGCCGACATCGCGTTGATCACGGGGCTCTCGGGCGCCGGACGATCCGCTTCAGCCGCGGTCCTGGAAGATCTCGGCTGGTACGTCGTCGACAACCTGCCGACGTCGCTCGTCGACACGATCGTGGAGTTGGCCAGCAAGCCGGGCAGCGACATCGATCGACTCGCGTTGGTCTCCGGGCGTCAGCACCTCGACGTGCTGCCGAAGGTGGCGTCGCTGCGCGCCGATGGCCACCGGGTGCGCGTCGTCTTCTTCGATGCTGCAACGCCGGAGCTCGTCAAGCGCTACGACGCGACGCGCCGCAAGCACCCGCTCGATGGCGAGGCCGCCGGGCTGGTCGAGGCGATCGAGCTCGAGCGCACGTTGCTGGAGCCGGTGAAGGCCGGCGCCGACCTGATCATCGACACGACCGAGCTCAACGTGCACCAGTTGAAGGCCAAGCTCGTCGCCGCCTTCGATCACGCTCCGGACGCCCAGCACCTGCAGGTGGCCGTGGAGAGCTTCGGCTTCAAGCACGGGCTGCCGCTGGACGCCGACATCGTGATGGACGTGCGCTTCCTGCCCAACCCGCACTGGGAGGAAGCGCTGCGGCCGCTCACGGGCCACGACCCTGCCGTGCGCGACTTCGTGCTGGAACGGGCGCAGGCATCGGAGTTCCTCGACCGGCTGGACGACCTGCTCGGCTCGTTGCTGCCGTTCTACGAGGCGGAGGGACGCAGCTACCTGACGATTGCAATCGGCTGCACCGGCGGTCGGCACCGCAGCGTCGCCGTCGCCGAGGACCTGGCTGCCCGGCTCCGCCGACGTGGCTTTGCCGTGCGCACAGGGCATCGCGACATCGCTCGCTGACTACGCTGCGGCTGCGGTGGCGCTCGCTCACGCGCACCAGTGCTCAACGAAAGGTCTTCCATGACAGTACGCGTCGGCATCAACGGCTTCGGCCGCATCGGCCGCAACTTCTTCCGCGCTGCCAAGCAGCGCGGTGTCGACATCGACTTCGTCGCGGTGAACGACCTCGGCTCGCTCACCACGATGGCCCACCTCCTCAAGTACGACTCGGTCCTCGGCGTGCTGCCGAACACCATCAAGGCGACCAAGACCGGCATCTCGGTCGACGGTGACGAGCTGCGCGTCCTCAGCGAGCGCGACCCGAAGAACCTGCCGTGGGGCGATCTGGGCGTGGACGTGGTCATCGAGTCCACCGGCTTCTTCACCAAGCGCGGCGCGGCTGCGGCCCACCTCGAGGGTGGCGCGCCCCTGGTGATCGTGTCGGCCCCGTGTGACGGCGCGGACGCGACGTTCGTCTACGGCGTCAACCACAAGGACTTCGACTTCAAGACGCAGAAGGTGATCTCCAACGCCAGCTGCACCACCAACTGCTTCGTGCCGGTGGTGAAGGTGCTCGACGATGCGTTCGGCGTCGAGCAGGGCCTGATGCAGACCGTGCACGCCTACACGGGCGACCAGCAGCTGGTCGACGGTCCGCACAGCGACCTGCGCCGCGCCCGCGGCGCGGCGATCAACATCGTGCCGACGAGCACCGGGGCTGCACGCGCAACCGCACTCGTGCTGGAGTCGATGAAGGGCAAGCTCGACGGCACGTCGCTGCGCGTGCCCGTGCCGACCGGATCGATCGTCGACTTCACGGCCAACCTCAAGAAGGAAGCGTCGGTCGCCGAGATCAACGCCGCCTTCAAGAAGGCCGCGTCGAGTGGCCCGCTCAAGGGCATCCTGCGCTACACCGAGGACCCGATCGTCTCCAGCGACATCCAGGGCGATCCGCACAGCAGCATCTTCGACGCCGGCCTGACGATGAGCATGGGCAAGATGGTCAAGGTCCTGTCGTGGTACGACAACGAGTGGGGCTACTCGAATCGCCTCGTCGACACCGCGCTGTACGCGGGTGGCAAGGTCCCCAAGAAGAAGCGATGAGGGAAGCAGCGATGAGCATCCCCGTCCTGGCCGATCTCGGCGATGTCGCCGGGAAGCGGGTGCTGGTGCGCACCGACTTCAACGTGCCGTTGGACGGGGGAGTCATCACCGATGACTTCCGCATCCGCGCCGCGTTGCCGACCATCGAGTGGTTGACGTCGCGCGGGGCGACCGTCGTGTGCGCCAGCCACCTCGGCCGTCCGAAGGGCGAACCGAACCCGAAGTACTCGATGGATGCGGTGCGCGCCCGGTTGGCCGAGCTGGCCCCGGGCGTGGAGCTGCTCGAGAACCTGCGCTTCGATCCGGGCGAGGAGAGCAACGACCCTGCGTTCGTCGCCAAGCTCGTCGACGGCATCGACGCCTATGTCGATGATGCGTTCGGCGCGGCGCACCGCGCCCACGCCAGCATCGTCGGCCCGCCGCGCACGCTGCCGTCGGCGATGGGTCTGCTGATGCAGAAGGAGGTCGAGGTGCTCCTCGGCCTGCGCAACTCGCCGAAGCACCCGTTCGTGGCCGTGCTCGGTGGTTCGAAGATCAGCGACAAGCTCGGTGTCGTCGAGGCGTTGCTCAACGCTGTCGATGCGCTGGTGGTGGGCGGGGCGATGTGCTTCACCTTCCTCGCCGCCCAGGGCTACCCGATCGGCGACTCGCTGTGGGAGCCCGATCAGGTCGACACCTGCCGTCGGCTCCTGGCCGAATCGAAGGAGCGGGGCAAGACCATCCACCTGCCGGAGGACATCGTCGGCGTCGACGCCGCCGGCAACTACGCCACGTTCGGCATCCGCCTCCCCGACGGCGCCAAGGGCTTCGACATCGGTCCGGGCACGGCAGCCGCGTTCAGCGATGTGATCATGGACGCTCGCACCGTGTTCTGGAACGGCCCGATGGGCATGTTCGAGGATCCGCGGTTCGAGGCCGGCACGCGCACCGTCGCCCAGGCGATGGCCGACACCAAGGCCTTCACCGTCGTCGGTGGCGGCGATTCGGCCGCCGCGCTGGCCCAGTTCCGCCTCGACGACGAGGTCGATCACGTCTCCACCGGCGGTGGTGCCTCGCTCGAGCTGCTCGAGCTCGGCGACCTGCCCGGCCTGCAAGCACTCCGAGAGGCGCCCAATGCCCCGTAAGCCACTCATCTCCGGCAACTGGAAGATGAACCACAACCACTTCGAGGCCATCCAGACGGTCCAGAAGCTGGCGTTCCTGATCGGCAAGGAGGAGCTCGCCGCTGCCGACGTCAGCATCCACCCGCCGTTCACCGACATCCGCAGCGTCCAGACGGTCATCGAGGGCGACAAGCTCGGCTACGCGCTCGGAGCGCAGCACTGCCACTTCGAGGCCAAGGGTGCGTTCACCGGTGAGGTCTCGCCGGTGTTCCTGGCCAAGCTCGGCGTCCAGTACGTGATCGCCGGCCACAGCGAGCGCCGCGAACTGTTCGGGGAAGATGACGCGCTCGTGAACAAGAAGATCGTCGCCATCCAATCGAACGGCATGACACCGATCTTCTGCGTCGGTGAAACGCTCGACGAGCGCGAGGCCGGAGAGACCGAAGCGAAGGTCGTCGGACAGGTTCGCGCCGGCCTTGCGGGTCGCAGCGCGGCGCAGGTCGGCTCGCTCGTGATCGCCTACGAGCCCATCTGGGCGATCGGCACGGGGCGCACCGCAACCGCCGACGACGCGCAGCAGATGTGTGCCGCCATCAGGGCATGTGTGGTCGCGGAGTTCGGCGCGGAGGCCGGCGCCGAGGTCCGGGTGCAGTACGGCGGGAGCGTGAAGAGCACCAACATCGCCGAGCTCATGGCCCAGCCCGACATCGACGGTGCGCTGGTCGGTGGGGCCAGCCTCGATGCGGACGAATTCGCCCGGATCGCCAAGCTCGGTGCGTGATCACCCGTTCAGGTGCGGCTGGAACGAACGCGCCGACAAAACGTAAAAACGGAACACGCTTGCTACCGCTCGGTAGACGTGACTGATAGTCTCGGCCCGCTCACTTCGATCGGGGAGGACGTTGTGAGTGGTGGTCGGTTCGTGAGCCGCCCGTCCCCGCCTCCCTCCGTTTCACATAGGAGGATCACCACGTGAGGACCACGAAGCGCGGCAAGCTCGCCGCTCTCGCCGTTGGTCTCGCGGTCATTGCTGCTGCTTGCGGTAGCGATGACAAGAGCGAGTCAACCCAGCCGCCGTCCACCGATGGCTCGACGCCCGTCGAGACCACGCCCGGCGAAACCACGCCCGAGGGCACGACCGGCGACACCACCGACACCGGTGGCGACGCGGCCATGACCATCACCTACGACATCAACCCTGATGCCGTGTGGGACGATGGCTCCCCGATCACCGTTGCCGACTTCGAGTGCACGTGGCAGGCCAACCTGAACACCCCCGGCACGCTCAGCACCGCCGGCTGGGAGAACATCACCGCCGTCACCGCCGGTGAGTCCGACAAGCAGGCCGTCGTCAGCCTCGACAAGGTCTACGCGCCGTACCGCGGTCTGTTCGGTGCGCTCATCAAGAAGGACGCCGTCGACGACTGCAACGACGTCTCGGAAGACTTCGCCACCGACGTCCCGTTCTCGGGTCGCGCGTGGAAGCTCGACTCCTGGAGTGAGACGCAGGAGATCTTCGTCCCGAACGAGAACTACTGGGGCGAGGACAAGGCTGGCTACGACCAGTTGATCATGGTCCCGAAGGCCGACAGCGACACCGAGATCGCTTCGCTGAAGGCCGGCGAGGTGGACTTCATCTACCCGCAGTACTTCGGTGGCATCCAGGACGCCCTGGCCGACCCCAACGTCAAGGTTGCGGTCACGTACGGCGGCGACTACGAGGCCCTGTACATGAACGAGCTGGAAGGCCGTCCGTTCGCGGATCCGGCACTCCGCGAGGGCTTCTACAAGTCGATCGACCTCGACGCCCTGTTCACGCAGATCTACATCCCGATCGACCCGAACGGTCAGCTGCTCACCTGCGGCCCGATCGTCCCGGGCGACTACTGCCCCGAGGGCATCTTCGGCAACAAGTTCGATCTCGACGCGGCTGCGACCGTCCTCGAGGCCGGCGGTTGGGCCAAGGATGGTTCGGGCATGTGGGCCAAGGATGGAGAGGTCCCGGAGATCAAGTGGATGGTCAACGCCGGCAACACCCGTCGTGAGAACACCCAGGCGTACCTCATCCCGCTGCTGCAGGCAGCTGGTTTCAACGTGGTCGCCGACAACTGCGAAGCCGACTGCGTGTTCCAGCAGCGTCTCCCAGGCCTGGACTACGACCTGGCGATGTACATCAGCACCGCCCCGCCGGACCCCGGCTACCTGGTTCCGTCGTTCGCCGGCGACCAGATCCCGACTGCGGACAACGGCAACGTCGGTCAGAACACCCAGGCGTGGAACAACGAAGAGGCCACCAAGCTGCTGCACGACTCCGATCAGGAAGTCGATGTCGCCAAGCGTGCGGACCTGCTCAAGCAGGCCATCGTCCTCATGGACACGGACTCCGTGCTCATCCCGCTGTTCCAGTTCCCGAAGTCCGGTGCGTACCGCACCGACAAGGTGGACAACGTCGAGGGCAACCTGACGAACTACGAAGCGTTCATCGACACCCCGGTGTGGACGGACCTCGATGGTGACGGCAAGATCGTCATCGGTGCCGAGCAGTGGCCGGGTTGCCTCAACCCGATCACCGAGTGCGCCAACTCGTCGTGGTACCAGTGGCTGGTCGGCTTCCCGCTGTTCCCGGCTGCGTACGACACCACGAACGATGGTGGCTACGTGCCGACGCCGGTGCTCACCGGTGAAGCAACGGTCGTCGTGGCCGGCAGCTGAGCCGGACATCGAGGATCTGATACCTCAGTAGTGTGACCGTGGGGTCGGCTTCGGCCGGCCCCACGGTGCTATCCCGGCCGGTTCTCCGAAGGAGCAAGAGATGCTTCGATTCACCCTTCGACGACTGATGTGGGCGATCCCCACGGTCATGCTCGTCACCTTCCTGGTGTACTGCGCGATCCGCATCGGCACCGATCCCGTTGCGTCATACCACCGCATCAACCAGCGTGCGTCGAAGGCGAAGCTCGACGAGTACCGCGAGCTGAACGGGTTGTACGACGGCTTCGGTGGCTACGTGAAGGGCTACTTCAAGTGGCTCCAGGGCTTCGTCACCGGCGATTGGCCGCGAAGCATCAAGGGCCGCAAAGAGGTCTGGCCGAACCTCAAGAACGCCATCGCCAACTCACTCGTCCTCGGTGGCATCGCCACCGTCGTCGGGATCAGCATCGGCATCGCCGTCGGGGTCTTCTCGGCGCTGCGTCCCGGCAAGCTGCTCGACACCACCGCCACGACGGGCTCGTTCATCGGCATCTCGGTGCCGCCCTACGTGTCGGGACTCATCCTCCAGCTGTTCTTCGGTGTGACCATGAAGAACTGGCTCGACCTCGACAAGCCGATTCTGCCGGTGTCGGGTGTCTACCCGCCCGGGCAGCAGGGCTTCGACCTCGTGCTGCGGGCGAAGTACCTCGTCCTGCCGGTGTTCGTCGTCGCCATCCAGGTGGTCGCCGGCTACAGCCGCTACATGCGGGCCTCGCTGCTCGAGGTGGTCAACAGCGACTACCTGCGCACGGCTCGCGCCAAGGGGATCAAGGAAAGTCGAGTGCTCATGCGCCACTCGCTGCGCAACGCGCTCATCCCCATCGTCACCATCGCCGCGATCGACGTCGGCGCCATCCTGAGCGGGTTGATCATCACCGAGCGCGTCTTCGACTACCGCGGCGTCGGCGTGTTCTTCATCGAGAACCTCGGTCTCGGCGACTTCCCGATGCTCATGCCGTTGATGGTGCTGATCGTCGTCACCGTCATCGTCTTCAACCTCCTTGCCGACCTGTCCTACGCCGTTCTCGACCCGAGGATCCGCCTTGATTGACGAAACGACCACCACACTGCAGCCGTCGCCCGACACGTCGGTCGACGAAGTCGAAGGGCTCACCGCGGAGTCGCTGTCGCCGATGCGACAGGCGTTCTTCCGGTTCCGCCGCAACAAGGGTGCAATGGCGTCCGTCGTCGCACTCACGATCCTCGTGCTCTTCGTCGTGCTCGCGCCGTTGACCGCGCGGTACGGCGTCAACGAAGCGGTCTTCAAGGCTGTGCCGGGCCGGCCCAACTCGTTCCTCGGTCCGCGCAAGGAGGCATGGTTCGGCACTGACGACATCGGCCGCGATCTGTACTCACGTCTGATCTACGGCGTGCGCGTCTCACTGATGATCGGTCTGTTCTCAGCACTTGCATCGGTGATCCTCGGTGTCGCCGTCGGCTCCGTCGCCGGTTTCCGCGGTGGCCTGCTCGACGACATCCTGATGCGTGTCACCGACGTGTTCCTGGCCTTCCCGTTCCTCGTTGCCTTGCTGGTCATCCGTCAGTTCCTCGGCAACGTCACGTGGATCACCAGCATCATCGGTGACGTCAACGACGTCTCGTTCATCGTCGTGCTGCTGTCGCTGCTCGGGTGGATGGGCGTCGCGCGCATCGTGCGCGGCCAAGTGCTGTCGTTGAAGGAACGCGAGTTCGTCGAGGCGGCTCGAGCGCTGGGGGCCACTGGCCCCCGCATCGTGATCAAGCACATCCTGCCCAACGCGATCGGCCCGATCCTGGTGGCGCTGACGCTGTCGGTCGTCGGCGCGATCGTCGCCGAATCGACGCTCGGCTTCTTCGGCTTCGGCCCGGACGCCGGCTCGGGCAACACCTCGCTCGGCAACCTCGTCGGCGGTTCCAAGATCGGCGTGCAGACCGGCTACTGGTGGCTGGTGCTGTTCCCCTGCTTGATGCTCGTCATCCTGGCGCTCAGCATCAACTACTTCGGTGAGGGGCTTCGCGACGCCACCGACCCGAAGGCCGATCAGGGTCGCGCCTGATGGCTGGCTTCCCCCTCCAACTCCGCGACTTCCGCGTTTCGTTCCCCACTCCATACGGCGATGTCCAGGCCGTGCGCGGCGTCGACATCGACGTCGCTGCCGGCGAGATGGTCGGCGTCGTGGGGGAGAGCGGCTCCGGTAAGTCGGTCACCTTCCTCGGGCTGATGGGCCTGCTGCCGAAGAGCGCCAAGATCTCCGGGTCCGGCACGGTCAACGGCATCGAGCTGGTCGGTGCGCCGCAGCGCATCATGCGCGAGGTGCGTGGCAAGCAGGTGGCGATGATCTTCCAGGATCCGCTGTCGGCGCTGAACCCGGTGCACCGCATCGGCAAGCAGATCGTCGAGATGCTGCAGTCGCACCAGAACATGTCGAAGGACGAGGCCGGCACGCGCGCCGTTGAGCTGCTCGACATCGTCGGCATCCCGCAGCCGAAGGATCGCGCCAAGCAGTTCCCGCACGAGTTCTCCGGTGGCATGCGCCAGCGCGTGATGATCGCCATGGCGATCGCCAACAACCCGACGGTGCTTATCGCCGACGAGCCCACCACGGCGCTCGACGTGACGGTGCAGGCGCAGATCCTCGAGGTCATCCAGCGCATCCAGCGCGACCTGCACACCGCGGTGGTGCTGATCACCCACGACCTCGGCGTGGTCGCTCGCGTCGCCGATCGCGTGCAGGTGATGTACGCCGGCCGCGCTGCCGAGCGCAGCGACGTCAACACGTTGTTCGCCCACCCGACGCATCCGTACACGGTCGGTCTGCTGCACTCGATGCCGCGGCTTGGACAGGAGCGCCTGTCACCGATCCCCGGATCGCCGCCGAACATGCTGCGCCCGCCCAGCGGGTGCGCGTTCCGGGCCCGGTGCCCGCACGCCGCGCCGGTGTGCGCCGGTGTGATCCCCGACCTCGTGCCGTTCGGGTTGTCCGAGACGGCCTGCGTTCGCGTCCGCGAGCTCGAGCTGGAAGGCGCCATGTCGTGACCGACGCGTCCACCAATGGAACCACTGCCGGTCTGTCGCTGGACGACGCTCCGAAGGCGATGCTCACCGTCACCGACCTTGTCAAGCACTTCCAGGTGAAGAGCTCCAAGGGGCTGCGCACCGTCCGCCGCACGGTGCAAGCCGTCAGCGGGGTGTCGCTCGAGGTGCACGCCGGGCAGACCGTCGGTCTCGTCGGCGAGAGCGGGAGCGGCAAGACCACCGTCGGCCGCTGCATCCTGCGGCTCATCGAACCCACCGCCGGTTCGATGAACTTCAAGGGTCGCGAGCTGATGGGCATGGACCCCAAGTCGCTGCGCAAGCTGCGCCAGGAGATGCAGATCGTCTTCCAGGACCCGTATGCCTCGCTCGACCCGCGCCGCACCGTCGGCGCAGCGATCGCCGAGCCGCTCGACATCCAGAAGATCGGCGGCAGCCACGCTGAGCGCGTCGCCGAACTGCTCGAGCTGGTCGGCTTGTCTGCCGATCACGCCCGCCGCTTCCCGCACGAGTTCTCCGGTGGTCAGCGTCAACGCATCGGCATCGCCCGTGCGCTCGCGCTCGACCCGTCGCTGATCGTGCTCGACGAGCCCGTGTCGGCGCTCGACGTGAGCATCCAGGCCGGTGTCGTCAACCTGCTGGAGGACCTGCAGGACCGCCTCGGTCTGAGCTACATCTTCATCGCCCACGACCTGTCGGTGGTGCGCCACATCAGCGACGTGGTGGCGGTGATGTACCTCGGCAAGATCATGGAGATCGGGCCCGCCGAGCAGATCTACCTGACCCCGGCTCACCCGTACACGCAGGCGTTGCTGTCGGCCGTGCCCGAGCCCGATCCGGTCATCGAGCGGCAACGCAAGCGCATCGTGCTCGAGGGTGACGTGCCGAGCCCGATCGACCCGCCGTCGGGTTGCCGGTTCCGCACCCGGTGCCCGAAGGCGGAAGCGATCTGCGCCGACGAGGAGCCGGAGCTGATCATGCGTGGCCAGGGCCACCCCGTGGCGTGCCACTTCGCCGAGATCGTCACCTCGGTCGCCGTTCCGGCCGTTGCCGGTTGACGCGTCGCCCCGGAAACCCTCCCGATAGGCTGTCGCACCGTGCGTGACTTCGTGATGTATGTGACCATCGTGCTGAACATCGTGTCCACGCTGGGCATGATCGCCGGCGTGCTCATGCACAGCGGCCGCGGTGGTGGCCTCAGCGACATGTTCGGTGGTGGCGGTGGCGCTGCCCTCGGTTCGTCGGCGGCGGAGCGGAACCTCACCCGCATCACCACCGTGTTCGCCATCATCTGGATCTTCACGGTCGTTGCACTCGGTTTCCTGTTGGTCCGCAACTAGCCGAGGGCTACCCTGGAGACCCACCACGTCGGAGTGGCGGAATAGGCAGACGCGCTAGCTTGAGGGGCTAGTGTTCGCAAGAACGTGGGGGTTCAAGTCCCCCCTCCGACACCACTGACCTGGGCCTTCGTGCCCAGGTCGTTTGGCTTTTCGGGCTCATCTCGGTCGTCGGCTGAACTGGTCAGCACCAGAAGCCGACGTCGAGTTCTGGTGCTGACCAGTTCGATGCCACAGCAATCGAGATTGCCCGGCGGGCGCGCGTCGGCGCCGTCGTAGAGTCACGCGATGGTTTCGTCCATCGAGTTCCGAGTGCTTCGGGCGTCAGATGGGGACACGCACTACGACGAGGTCGTCGCACTCATCGATGGCAACGATCATCTCGCGATTCTCGGTCGCGGTCGGTGGCACGCATGGATGGGGCTTGCCCCCGAGGACTCGTCCGACGTGCACCGGAGCCTCGCGATCCCACAGGCTCCGGCCGACCGCATCGTTGCCCGGTGCAACTGCACTCACCTCGCATGTGACGCACTGATCGCTCGGGTTCAGGTAATCGGCGAACGGGTGATCTGGGACGACTTCAAGCACGGATCGGACGTACGTGCGGATCGAGTGGCGATCCCAGCGAGCCCGGTGGTGTTCGACCGCGACGAATATGCCGCGGCGCTTCACGGCGCAACGCCAAGAAGCGCGTGGGAACCGACGACGCGCCGGGCCGCCATCCTGGCTGAACAACAAGTACGCCAAGTCGATCTTGAGTCGGTTCGCCTGAGGCCCGGGGGGTTCTGGCCTCGTGGGGACGACGAGATCGTCGGCATGGCCCTCCTCGGTCGCAAAGGTGATGCAGACCACAGCCTTCTGACCTTCGGAGTGAGGCTTCAATCGAAGGAGTCTGCAGCGTCGCTGGGCATGAGGGCGGCGGAAGCGCTTCGGAGCGGTGCGGTTCTTGAAGCAGACGGGGTGGACCGCAAGCCGCTCGCCCGGCCAGGCCAAGCAGGGCTGCACCCCCCACGGTGATCGCCGGACCTCGAACGACTCGTTCAGCGCTGAGGCCTGCGCGGCGGACTACCGGCGATCCGAGACCTCAGGGAGAACGATGGCAACGGTCCTCCGACACCACTGACTTGGGCCTTTGTGCACAGGTCGTTTGGCTTTTCGGGACGTTCCCGGCTCGGCGCCGGCGGTCGGTCGTTCTGGGCACACCCAGATCGACACGTCGCGTTCTGGGTGTGCCCAGTTCATCGGCCGGCAGCGGACGGCTCCTTCGGTGCGGGATGATGGCGTCGTGCGAAGAGACCGCGGGACATCGCGATGGTTGGTGGTCGGAACGTTGGCGCTGATCGCCGCGTGTTCCGACGGCGGGTCGTCCCCTCGCCCCTCCGACACGGCCGCGGAAAGCACCGTGGCGTCCGATCCGACGTCGGGGCCGATCGCGCATGCGACCGGCGCGGCCGACGTGCTCATTCGCGTCGGTCGGTACCAGAACGACAACACGGACCGCTTCACTCGCGGGCCGACCTTCACCCTGTACGGCGACGGGACCGTGATCCAAGGAGAGTGGCTGACCTGGCGCTCGAACCGCCTCGACGAGGCGCAGATCCAGGAAGTCCTGCGCCTGGCTCGCAGCGAAGGTCTGTTCGATCCGCCGTATCGCCATCAGAGCCCCATCGTTCCGACAGGCACCGACCAGGACCTCGGGCTGATCGTCTACTTGAACTTCGACGGCAAGTCCGTGGAGCAACGCATCGATGGCGATCCGGCCTTTGACGAAGCGAAGCCGATCGTTGAGTTCGCCGACCGCCTGCGCACCCTCGGTGTCGGCGAACCTCAGTCGGGGTGGGAGCCGACGGAGTACTACGCGCTGATATGGGATCCCGCTTGCCGCCTGGTCGAGACGGAGCAACCCCCGCCCGACGCGTTCTACTACGCCTGGCCGATCCTGCCTGACGTCGCGGACGTACCGGTCGAACAAATCTTCCGTTGCTGACGACCGAAACCTGACCTGTGCGATCTGGCGCAACTCTCTCGCCCGCCGGGCGGCGTTCGACTCCGATGCAGTTTGCGGGTGCTGTGTTAGTGGATGCGCACCCTCAGGGTCAGCCGACGGCCATGACGGAGCACGACATGCCCCCGTGCTGGGTGTACCCGGCGCATCGAACGACGTGAGGAGAGTGGTCGCCGGACCAGTCCAGTGCGGGCGGTCCCGTGCGCGGGTGCATCTTTCCGGGCAAGGCGGCAGATCTACGTCGAGTACATCGAGTCGATCCAGCGCGCGAGGCCGGCCGCCAGAGCCTCGCCGTTGGCCTCTGTGTTCTGCGTCGCGATCGCGTCGTAGTACTCCAGCTCGTGAATGATGACTGGAAGCGCTCGGCCGAAGATGCCCTCCACAACGCCAGTCTGGTGAAGGTCTCGAACCGTCCTCACGCAGAGCTCGACGAACGCCCCGGTGATCGCTGCGCCACGTGCCATCTGTTCGTCGGAGTAGTCGAGACGCTCGAAATCGTCGAACCACAGCCCTCGGCCTTCGAGCCACGATCGACGTAGTTCAGCGCCCGTGGTGTCGGTGCGCTGCTCACCGATCACCACCAGTTCGTTCTGGAGCCAGAACGCGAAGTTCCATCGAGCCTCTTGTTCGTCGGTCGGTGTCCAAAAGGGGTTGGGAATGGCGAAGTCAGCGGGCTGTTCCGTTGCCAATCTCACCTGGCTCTCGGTGTTGGTGCCGACCGTGAGCGTGGGTAGGCGGGGATCGTCGCTGTCGTCATGGACGAAGAAGGACACGACGTAGGTGTCCGCTCGATCGTGCTCGTCGAGCAGTGACAGCCCTTGGATGGCCTTCGTCCGCAGGTGTTCTGGAAAGTCCGTCACCAGCGCAGACTGCCCGCCATGCGCTCACCGCGCAACCTCTTGCTTCCGGAGGCTGCTGCACATCGCCAGTGAACGAGGCCGAATCGAGTCGGCCGGTCAATTCAGATGGATCGAGACGTGGTCGCCAGACGTTTGCCGCGATGGCGGGCCAGGAACTCGACGAGTTGGGACCGAGGCACAACTTCGAACTGCGGATCTTGGATCTGTGCTTCGAGCGAGTTCAGGATGTCGTGCTCGAGATCCTCGTCGAGCAACGGGAGGGCGCTCGGAGGCCACTCGCTCGTGCCACGAAGGTCGATCAGGTCGTCGATACGGCCGACCGGGCCGCGCGTGTTCATGTTCTCGGTCAGCATCACCTCGGTTGTGCCGAGTCGGATGTGTGCTGATCGTTCGAGGATCTCGTCGAGCAATGGCGTCTCGTTGGCTTTGTAGTACGCCCGCAGCTCCGCAGTTGGCACGTCGTCGTCCACCGCGTGCAGCGTGATCTCCACATCCCAGGACACCGCTAGCCCCAGGGCATCTTGTGCTCGGGGCCGGCGAACTCGCGCTGGATCTCGGCGGCATCCACATCCGATTCCTAGCGGATCGCAGTGGTCATCGGCCCTGACATCGACGATCCGAGCACTGGCCGCGTTCAGCGCTCAGGTCACGGCGAAGGAGGTGAGGCGATCGCCGACGATTTGCCACATCGCTCGATACTTCTTCGGCGGTCGTCCACGGAAGGCCCGAACGGAGCGTTCGCAGAACTCACGCCACTCTGCGGATGGCCGAACACCGAGTGCGTCGTAGGCCGCCGTGACGACGTCCGCCAGTTCGAGGGCAAGCTCACGGTGATCGAGCCGGACGAGTCGCCCCGAGTCGAGCAACGCCATGGCATCGGATGAGCGGTCGAAGGCGGTGTACGCCGCCAGCAGGTCGACCGGACGTCCGTACCGATCCAGCCAATCGCAGAACAGGTCAGGAGTCGACACGTCCTCGAGGAATCGCACGGCGCCGACAAGGTCAGCGCGGACCTCTTCGATGATCTCCGACAAACGCGCGTCGGTCGTCGAACCATCGATCTTCCAGTCGCGCCGGCTTCCTCCCGTGGCGAGCGGAGCCCAGTAGTCACGCACCTGCAGTTCCTGGCCGTCGATCCCGTAGCAGAGATTCAGCCGGAAGATCGCGCCAAGAAGCCCATACGAGAACATCAAGCGATAGAGGTGCACCTCCTGTCGAAGCCCGCCGGGCAACGTACGTATCCACTTCCGGCCGCTGCGTCTGAACCCAGCCGGGAGCGCGGTTGCCATTCCCTTCACGATCGCCGTGAGGCCTGGGTTCGCGTCGAACACCGCCCGATCGTAGGCGTGCTGCTCATGGGCCAATGACTGTGTACGGCAGTTCGGTCTCGTGGTCGATCGAAGTTTCTGCTCGGACTGTCAGCTCTGCATCCTGCGAGGATTGCGGCGTGCCGGAGGTCGAGGTCATCGTTGCTCATCAGGAACGGGCGACGCTGCGCGTCGGCGACGTGTTCCTGAAGGTCGACGGCGATCAGGTGCGCACCGACGTCGAGGTCGCGGCGATGGCATTGGCGCCGGTTCCGACGCCCGACGTGCTGTGGCGGAAGCCGCCCGTGCTCGCGCTCGCTGCCGTTCGCGGCACGGCACTCGGGCGACTCAGCGAGCCGTCGACCGCGTCACCGTCCGCGTGGGCTGCTGCAGGCGCAGCCATCCGCACGCTGCACGACGCGCCGTTGCCGCCGTGGCCCGGGTGGAGCGTCGACCAGTTCGCATCACGTCTCGAGGCCGAGTGCGAGTGGCTGATCACCAACGAGGTCCTTCCCACCGAGGTGGTGACCCGCAACCGCAAGATCGCCGAGGCAGTGCTGCGGCCGTGGACACCGGTGTTCACCCACGGCGATCTGCAGATCGCCCACGTCTTCGTCGAAGGCGACGAGGTCACCGGGATCATCGACTGGTCCGACGCGTGCCGGGGCGACGCGCTGTTCGACCTCGCCGTGCTGACGCTCGCTCACGAAGAGCACCTGGGCGACCTCCTCGCCGGCTACGGCAGCGACGTCGATCTCGACGTGATCCGCGCGTGGTGGTCGATGCGGTGCCTGCTGGCCGTCCGATGGCTGGCCGAGCACGGCTTCGGTCCGGTCGACGAGATGCCGGAGGTCGCAGTGCTGCGATCGCAGCGCTGATCCTGCTGCTCGATCAGGCGAGCGGCTTCGTGCCGAGGATGCAGCGCGCCACACCGGGAACGTGGATCTGGCCGTTGCGCTCGAAGCCGCTCACCTTGGCGATCGCAGTGGCGCGGATCCGTTCGCGCGTCGGCGCGTCGACGTGCTGAAGCGCAGCGGCTGCGAGCGATACGTGCTCGCTGATCATGTCCCAGTACTGCTCCGGCGACTCGGTCACGAGCTCGATGTGGACGTCCCACTCCTCGATGTTGCTGAGCCCGGCGCGCTCGTAGACCTCACTGATCGAGCCAGGCGACGCGAACCGGAACATGCTCGGTCCGTTCGGGTCGGGCGGCGGCACCACGGTCTCCGTGGCGATCGCTTGCATGGCGATGGCTGTCCACGGGTTCTCGTCGGGCTTGATCCACACCGACGCGCACAGCCGTCCGCCCGGCTTCAGCACGCGCACGAACTCGTTGGTCGCCTGGGCCGCGTCGGGGAAGAACATGTAGCCGAAGCGCACGGACACGCCATCGAACGCTGCGTCCTCGAACGGCAGATCGTCAGCGCTGCACACCGTGGTCTCGATGTTGGCGATGCCGTGCTCGCTGGCTCGACGTGCGGCGACGTCCAACATCTCGGGGGAGATGTCGGTGAGCACGACACGGCCCAGCGGCGCCAGCTTGGCGATGCTCAAACCTGGCTCCCCAGTGCCCGAGGCGATGTCGAGGTGCTGGTGATCCTCTGCGACGTCGAGGCGCTCGATCATCGCCGCGCCGACCGGACCCAACTGGTCCATGATCACCGCATCCCACTTCTCCCAGCTCGACGAGAGCCGCGCCCACGTCGCTCGCTGTCCCGCTCGGATCTCGTCAGCGCTCGTCATGGCCAGACCTGCTCGGCACGTCAGTCGTTTCGGCGGTCGCGGACTCGTTGCGACTGATCCATCGACTCGTGCAGGAACGCGGCGATGAGGTCGTCCATCGTCGGTGACGGGAGCTCGTGCGTCGCGGACGGCAACGCCTCCGCAGTGGCGCGTGCGGTCGTCAGCCGTCGGGCGAGATCCTCCAGGCTGTCGGCGAGGATGTACGCGTCGGCTCCGGTGGAGAGCAAGCGCTTCACCGGTCCGGCGATGTCGATGTCGAGCTCCCAGTCCTCGAGCTCGACGACGATCACCGGGGCACCGTTGAAGCGGCGCTTCAGCGCGCCGATCAGCTGCGGGCTACACGAGGGAGTGAGCACCATGTCCGGGTGGTCGATCGGTGCGCGCATGTCGTGCACCGTTGCCCCGAGGAGCTCGCCGAGTCGCTCGCGAGCTGCTCGCCTGAGGGGCAGTGCTGCCATCACGTTGGGCCGCGCGGGAACGATCTCGACCATCGACCGAACCTAGCCGTCGTCGACGTGGCAGCGCAGGGCGCGCCTACGGCTGTCGGTCGGGGTTGATGTCGAGTGGGCAGACTTCGGTGCCGTCGGGTCGGTGGTGGTGCCAGGTGCCGTGTTGGTCGCGGGTGACGGTGTAGCCGCGGTTCTTGAACCGGTTGTGGTAGCCGCAGTCGCAGTCGCCGTTCTCCAAGTCGGTGAGACCGCCGCGGGCCCAGGGGATGATGTGGTCGGTCTCACAATGGTTGGCGTGGATCGGGCAGGTGAGCCAGGTGCAGTGGCGGTCGCGGATGCGGATCATGCGGGCGAGGTGGTCGGGGAAGGTGCGTTGGCTGCGTCCGTAGCGGGTGATGTGGCCGGTTTGGTCCATGACGATCTGGCGGACGCGTCCGGTGAGCGTGGCGATCACTGCAGCACGCGGGTCGACGGGGATCCCGGCGTGGGTTTCGCAGCGCAGCTTGAGGACGTCGACCGGGTCGGGCCAGGGTGCGTCGTCGTCGCCGAGGAGGCGTCGCAGTGTGGCTTCGTAGGTGGCGTGGTCGATGACGATGCCGACGTCGGGGGTGAACGGTTTGACGTGAACGGTGCCGGCTGCGGCGGCGGTGCGGAAGATGGTGAGCAGGGCGTCGTAGGCGCGTTGGGCGTGGGTGCGGGCCAGTTGGTTCTTGGTGATGTTCGGCCCGTAGATCTGTTTGGCGTGGTCGCAGTCGGCGAGGAACTCGCCGGTGGTGAAGTGGCCGAAGATGTTGTTCATCTCGGTGCCGGTGATGGTGTCGCCGTCGGCGCGGAACCGGAACAACGACCCAACGAAATCGGAGGACGCGGTGCGTTGTTTGCGGGCGTCGTCGTGTGACCGGATGTTCCCGTCGGGGTCGGCGTAGGCGAGCCAGCGGGCAGTGACGACGGTGAAGTCGTGGTAGCGGAGCGATCGGGCTTGTTCGAGCAGGAGCTCTTCGGAGTCGGCGAGGTGCTGTCCGGCGCGGGGGTTGCGCAGCAGGCGGGCGAGCTCGTCGATCTGGCAGCCACCGATGTCGCCGTCGGACCAGCGTTTGGTGACCTTGGGGAGTTGGCGGGCAACGCGTGCGCGGTGGACGTGTTGTGTGGCGACCGCGGGGGAGCAGTTGATCGTCGCTGAGACCCATTGGCGCATGGTGCGGTGACCGTCGACGGTCCAGTGCCCCGTCTCCTCGATCCTTGCGGCGATGCGCGCTTGTTTTGCTTGCAGGCGGCGGATGAGGAACTCGGCGTGAGCGAACGCCAACGCCGCGTCGTCCAACGACAACACGTCGTCATCGACATCAAGCAACTCCGCCGAGTCCATACGACCATCAAAGCACGGGGGTGTTACAGAGTTGCCCGCCGCGCGGCGTGATCCGATCGATGCTCAGCAGACCATCGACGGCGGCACAGCGAGCTCGTCGTACACGCGCTGCATGTGGGGTCCGTCGTCGTCGGCGCACGCAATCGCGAGCTCATCCATGAGGACGTCGAAGTCCTCGCCGGTCGTGCCGTCGTAGGAGGCCTTCATCGGCCCCCACTCGTCCCAGGGAAGCATCTCGATCTTGTGGAGCACGCTGGCGAGGTCGCGCATGGCGTTGCCGCGGACCTCTCCCGGTCCCCAGTTCTCCGTGCCGAAGACGCCGAACAACGCGGGATCCGCCTGTGCGGAGCGAACCAGTTCCCACGCCTCGCCCGCGGTCAGGAACTCACCGGGTCGCAGGTCCTCCGTCCGCGCCGACCCCGGCGTGGTGCGGTCGACCCACTCGGGATCGATGCGGACCCAGCGCTGGTCTGCGCTGGACCAGTGCTCCACGATCCAGTGGTCGACCTTCCTCGGCGGGATGAAGTAGGTGGCGAAGCCGCAGCGTGCCCTCGCAGGAAGGCCCGCCGCGCGGAGGAGCGCCGTGGCCATGACGGCGAAGTGCCGACACGTGCCGACCACTCGCCGGTCGGGTGGCCGCTCCTGGTCGAGCGGCGAGTTGTCGAGCTCGAGCACCGTTGTCAGCAAGGCGCTGGCCGGCCGGACGTTGATCTCGGCCATGCGATCCTTCGACAGCCCAGCGAGCGCGGCGTCCGGGGGCGACACGACGAGGCGCTGCGCAGCACGACACAGCTCCAGCGGATCCGGGTCGAGTCGGGAGACCAGCGCGGCCTGATCCGCGGTGAGCGCAGTGAGCGGACCGGGGGTCGAGTAGAAGTCGAGGTCCACGGCGTCACCCTACGACGGTGGCTGTGGCAGGGTGGCCGGGTGGACATCGAGGCGATCACGCCCACCGCGCCGAGGCCGGCGGGGCGAACGGTCTTCACGCAACGGTGGATGCGACTGACGTTCATCCACTGGGCGGTCGACCCCGATCGAGTTGCGCCGCTGCTGCCGAAAGGGATCGTGCCGGACGTGCACGAGGGAACCTCGCACGTCGGGTTGGTGCCGTTCTCGATGGAGAAGATCGGCATCGCCGGCACCCCGGGCATCCCGTACTTCGGCAGTTTCGCCGAGACCAACGTGCGCCTCTACGGCGTCGACGAGCAAGGCCGTCGAGGTGTCGTGTTCTGCTCGCTCGAGGCATCTCGCCTCGTCACCGTCGCGGCGGCACGGTGGGCCACCGGGTTGAACTACCTGTGGGCTCGGATGTCTGTGGAACGTGAGGGCGACCGCATCGAGTACAGAACGGCTCGCCGCTGGCCCGGCCCGCGCGGCACCGCATCACACGCCGTCGTGCGCATCGGCGATGTCATCGAGCCGTCACCGTTGGAGCACCACCTCACCGCCCGGTGGGGGTTGTTCCTGCCCGACCGCCGTGGGCGCACCCGGTTCTGGCCCAACGAGCACGACGCCTGGCCATTGCATGCGGCCACGCTCGAGCACCTCGACGATCAGCTCGTCGCCTCCGCCGGCCTGCCCGGCGTGGTCGATCGTCCGCCGGAGAGCGTGCTGTTCAGCGAGGGCGTGCGCGTCCGCTTCGGGCCGCGCACGCTCTGAGTCTCGCTTCCGCTCGCCGTCACAGCCCGGCCCGGGCGAGGTTGCCGAGCACGGTCATCGTCGAGATGTGGTTGACGAGGATGGTGTTGACCACGTTGGCGTTGTTCGACGATCCGGACTGCGTCCACGTGTCGGCGATGCCGTCCGACCAGTAGAGGTCGACCTTCTGCCACTCGAACACGTTGTCGCGGTTGCTGTCGTAGACCTCTCCCTCGAAGTTGCCGCCGCCGTCACGGTCGAGCAGCACGTGGTCCATCACGCCGTCGTTGTTGAGGTCGTGGAACCAGAACTGCCCCGGCCCGTCGGCGTCGATGTAGATCCAGTCGAGCGCGGTGTCGGCGTCGTTGTTGTAGTACTGGATCTCGTAGTAGCCGTCGCCGTTGAAGTCGGTGAAGGCGCGGTCGACGTTGCCGTCGCCTGTGTCGTCGATGGCGGCAGTGTCGTAGCGGCCGTCGCGGTTGAGGTCGTACCACTCCCAGGCACCGGCGGCGCTGGCCGAGGTGCTCGAGAGCGCCAGGCTGGCGATCAGGGTGAGGCCGGTTGCGGCGAGGATGCTGTGGATGCGTGCGGTGCTGTTCATGCCCTCACGATGAGCGACCTCACTGAAGGGATCCTGAAGGAGCGCTACATCCGTTCGATGATGATGGCCGGGGCCATGCCGCCGCCGGCGCACATGGTGATCAACCCGTAGCGGCCGTCGATGCGCTCCAGCTCGTCGAGCACCGTGCCGACCAGCATCGCCCCAGTCGCGCCGATCGGGTGGCCGAGTGCCATCGCCCCGCCGTTGACGTTGATCTTGGCGCGGTCGATGTCGAGGTCGCGGATGAACTTCTCGGCGACGACGGCGAACGCCTCGTTGACCTCGAACAGATCGATGTCGTCCACGGTGAGCCCGGCCTTGGCCAGCACCTTGCGAGCGGCCGGCACCGGGGCGTTGAGCATCAACGTCGGGTCGTCGCCGATGTTGGCCACGGCGACGATGCGGGCCCGCGGCGTGAGGCCGTGCGACTTGGCGTAGGCCGGGCTGGTGATGAGCAGCGCAGCAGCGCCATCGACGACGCCCGACGAGTTGCCGGCGTGGTGCACGTGCTCGATGACGAGATCGGGGTAGGCGCGAGCGACGAGCTGACGGAACGTGGTGCCCTGGTCGTCGAGCGGGTGGTCGGCCATCGCTGCGAACGACGGCGGCAGCGCGGCCAGCGAGTCGGCCGTGGTGCCGGGACGGGGGAACTCCTCCCGATCCAACGCGAGCGTGCCGTCGGCGCGGTGCACCGGGATCAGGCTGCGATCGAAGCGACCCTCGGCGATCGCCGTCGCGGCGCGCTTCTGCGACTCCTCGGCGAGCTCGTCGAGTGCGCGGCGGGGGATCTTCTCCATGGACGCGATGGCGTCGGCGGCGATGCCCTGGTGCGGCTGCGGATAGCGCTCGCGCAGGCGGAGGTTGTCGCCGTCGATGAACGGCGATCGGCGCACGCTGGCGTTGGCCTTGTACGACGACATCATCTCGGTACCACCCGAGATGACGACGTCCTCCATGCCCGACATCACCGACGTCGCGGCGAGGTTGGTGGCGGTGATCCCCGAGCCGCAGAAGCGGTCGAGGGTGACGCCGCTGGCGGTGACGGCGAAGCCCGCATCGAGCGCCGCCATGCGACCGAGATCGCCGCTCTGCGTGCCGGACTGGTTGCTCGTGCCCCACACGATGTCGTCGACGTCGTTGGTGTCGAGGTTGTTGCGCTCGGCGATGGCCTTCAGCACGGTTGCACCGAGCTGCTGGGGGTGGATGTCGGCGAGCGCGCCCTTGCCGACCTTGCCGATGCCGCGAGGGGTGCGGCAGGCGTCGATGATCCATGCGTCAGTCATGCACGGAGCATGGCAGGTCAGGCTTTGCGCACCACCACGCTGCCGACCGAGTAGCCGGCGCCGAACGAGCACAGCACTCCGATGTCGCCCGCCTCGAGATCGTCACGGTAGAGGTGGAAGGCGATCACCGATCCGGCCGAGCTGGTGTTGGCGTACTCGTCGAGGATCACCGGCGCTTCCTTGTCGTCGGCCGGCCGGCCGAGCACGCCCTTCGCGATCAGCTGGTTCATCTTCAAGTTGGCCTGGTGCAGCCAGAAGCGACGGACGTCCGTTGCCACGATGCCCACGGCGGCGAGGTGGTCGTTGATGTGATCGACCACCATCGGGCACACGTCGCGGAACACCTGTTGACCGCGCTGGCGGAACACGAGCTCGTCGGGGTGGCGTTGGCCGACCTCGCTGCTGTTGAGGAAGCCGAAGTCGTTGCGGATGCTGTTGGAGAACTGCGTCGCCAGCTTCGTGCCGAGCAGCTCCCACCGCTCTGTGCCGATGGCGTCCTCGTTGCGCTCCATCACCATCGCAGTGCACGCGTCACCGAAGATGAAGTGGAAGTCGCGCATCTCGAAGTTGTTGTGGCCGGAGGTGATCTCCGGGTTGACCACCACGACGCATTTCGCCGATCCGGCGCGGAGTGCGTCGGCGCCGGCCTGTGCGGCGAACGTCGCTGACGAGCAGGCGACGTTCATGTCGTACGCCCACCCACCGGCGCCGAGCTCGCGTTGGATCTCGATGGCCACCGCCGGGTAGGCGCGCTGGATGTTGGAGCAACCGACGATGACCGCATCGACCTCGTGACCCGAGCGCCCGGCCATGGCCAACGCCTCGTTGATCGCCGGCATCGCCATCTCCGCCTGGATGCCGAGCTGGTCCTCGCTTCGCATCTCCAACCGCGGGCGCATGCGAGTGGGATCGAGCACGCCGCTCTTCTCCATCACGTACCGCGATCGGATGCCGCTGGCCTTGACGATGAACTCCTCGTCCGGCGACGGGCGGCTGTCGCCGTGCTCCTCGTTCCACGCCTCCACGAACTGGCCGAGCGACTCGCACAGCTCTGCGTTGCTGATGGATTCCGGCGGAGTGAACAGGCCCGTACCCGTGATGACGATCACCCGCCGATCCTACGAGGCAACACCGGTACCCTCTCGGCATGTCGTTCGGCCAGCAGGGTCCCCCTGCGTCGCAGAAGCAGGTGGCCTACCTCAAGGCGCTCCTGGAGAAGGAAGGCTTCGCCACCCTGCGCGAGGCGCGCCACACCTACGGCCTCACGCAACGCCAGTCGGGTGGCAAGTTCTCCACGCGTGAAGCGTCCGAGCTGATCGACCGCCTGCTCGGCAACGAGCCCGCCGGCGAATCGGAACCCGGCAGCGCGCGCAGCACGCAGCCCGACGTCGAGGATCAGGTGCTGGCCACGCAAGCAGCGGTCGCACGCGGCTTTCGCGCCGACGTGCTCGCGGACGAACTGCGCCGCCGCGGCTGGACGGTCGACGAACCCGCTTAGAGCAGCGAGTCGTTGATGCTCTCGCGCGGGCGGGTGAAGTCCATGGTGCTGCGCTCCTGCAACTTGCGCAGGAACGACGGCTCGTAAGCCTCCACCGGGTTCTCGCGAACGAGCGCGTCGAGCGACAGCGCGTCGTTGCCGACGAGGATCCGCCACTCCTCGTCGCGCACGCCCTGCAGGATGCGCGTCGCTGCTTCCGCGGCGCTCATGGGCGCGTTGTCGCGGAACGCCTCGGCCTGTGCCTGCATCCCGATCCGCAGGTCCTCGTCGCTTGCTCCGCTGACGTCGAGACCCATCTTCGACAGCTGCTCGCGCACCTGCACGAGCTGCTCCTCGTTGAGCTCCTTGGGATCGCGCCCGTGGAGCTTGCTGGAGTTGATGACGATCGACGTGCCGATGTGGCCCGGCATCACCACCGACGCCTTGAGGTGCGGCGCGTTGACGCGGAAGTCGGTGATCAACGCCTCGGTGAAGCCCTTCACCGCGAACTTCGCCGCGCTGTACGCGGTGTGCGGGACGGTCGGTCCGATGAACGCCCAGAACCCGTTGACGCTGCTGGTGTTAATGACGTGGCCCTCGTCGCTGGCCAGCAGCATCGGCAGGAACACGCGGCAGCCGGAGTACACGCCGCCCCAGCAGACGTTCCAGGTCAGCTCCCAGTCGGCGCGCGGATCGGCGACGAAGCTGCCGCCGCCGCCGATGCCGGCGTTGTTGAACAGCAGGTTGATGTGCTTCGTGTCGAACTCGGCGGCGACGAAGCCGCGGAACGCCTCGAGCTGCGCCTCGTCGGTGACGTCGGCGACGAACGTGGCGATGCGCGTGCCCGTCGGGCCCTCGCACAACGCCTTCGTGTCCGCCATGTTCTCCGCGGACACGTCGCACGTCGCCACGTGGCATCCGTCGGCGAACAGCTGCCGCACGAGCTCGCGCCCCATCCCGGTGCCGCCACCGGTGACCACGGCGATCTTCCCCTGGAAGTCCTTCATCTGCACGTCCCCCTTCGTTCGCCGGGGGACGTTACCTGCGCGTCATTCCGGCAATCGCACCCAGCCGTCGTGATCGCCCGGTACGCGGGGAAACCGCTGTTCGCGCCACGCCGCCTTCGCCTCCTCGATGCGCTCCGCCGACGAGGCGACGAAGTTCCACCAGATCTGTCGCGGCCCCACCGGCTCACCGCCGAGCACGACGCATTGCCCGGAACCCTCGACCCGAGGTTGATCACCCGCGTCGAGGACCGCCATCGACCCCTCCGCCATCGACGTCCCGTCGAGGGTCAGGCCGGCCGTGAGGGCCAGCACTCCCCGTTCGGGGTGGTCCGCTGGCACGTTGAACCCGCCCTCAGCCAGCGACACGTCGGCCAGCAGGAGCGGGGAAGCGATGCGCACCGGCGACACCATCCCGAAACCGGTCCCGACGGCGAGCCGCACCGTCGTCTCGCCGATGCGATCCTCCGGCACGTCGGCGGCAGCGCAGTGCTCGAACCACGGCTCGTCGTCCTCGTGCTCGGCCGGCAGTGCCACCCACGTCTGCAGTCCGGACAGCACCGAATCGGTGGCGCGCTCCGCCGCCGGCGACCGCTCGGTGTGCGTGACACCGCGGCCGGCGTGCATCCAGTTCACCGCACCCGGGTCGATCTGCTGCACGGCGCCCGTGGAGTCGCGGTGGACCATCGCCCCGCCGAACAGGTAGGTCACGGTGGCCAGCCCGATGTGCGGGTGCTCCGGCACGTCGATGCCCTCGCCGGCGGCCAGCTCCTCCGGCCCGATCAGGTCGGCGAAGATGAACGGCCCGACCATCCGGTGCGTCACGAACGGCAGGACGCGGCGCACCGTGCTCGTCCCGATCGAGCGCTGCCGTGGCTGGATCCAGGTGGTCATCCGCGCAGCGTGCTCGTCAGCGTCTCGTCCACCAGATCTTTGTAGTCGGCATGACGCTCGATCCAGCGGGCGATGAACGGGCACAGCGGCACCACCTGGGCGCCCGACGCGCGCGCGTCGTCGAGCGCTGCCTTGGCCAGCTTGGAGCCGAGTCCCTTTCCTTCGAAGGCGTCGTCGATCTCGGTGTGGGTGAACACCACCCGGCCGTCGCGATGGCCGTACTCGGCGAAGCCGGCAAGCGCGTCGTCGACGTAGATGGCGTAGCGGTGCTGCTCGGGTTCGTTGCGGACGTCCGGTTCGGTCATCTCGCCATTTCAGCAGGTGCCACCGGCAACGCCAACGGCGCGGCAGGGCGTTCGCCGCGCAAGCGCTCGTAGGAGCGCACGACGTAGCAGTACTCGATCACCGACTGGCGGGCGTCGTCGTCGAGGTCGATGAACGCCAGACCGTGGCCGAACCCCTCACCGGCGAGATGGTTGCCGGTCACGCGGGCGAGCAGGATCCGCTCGTGCCACTCACCGGCCGCGTCCGGCATGCGGAGGTGCAACCAGATCGACGTGCCGGCGTCGATGCGCCGGTTGACGACGATCCGCGACCCACGAGGCGAGATGTCGGTGACCTCGCCGTCCATCCGCCCCATCGGCGTTTCTGCGGTCGCGGCCAGCGAGCACGGGAAGCGGTAGTGCAGGCGCCGCTGGCGGCGGGCCATCACGTGTCGCAACGTCCGCACGAGTCGGCGGCACTCGACCAACGCGATCAACGGCACGGCGATCGCCGCCATGTGCGGCAGCACCGGCAGCACGTGCCAGCCACCGGCGAGCTCGACGAAGCGCCATCCGACGCCGACGCACATGACCACCGTCATCGCCATCACCAGTGGCAGCTGGCGCAGCGTCTCCCAACCGCCCGTGTCGATGCCCTCCTTCGGCGTCACCTTGAACTTCATCCGACCCGGTCGCACGATGCAGCGCATCGCCCGCAGGTGGATCTGCCCGGTGAGCACCTCGAAGTGGAACGCGTCCTTCACCTTCATGTGCCCACGGCACAACGCCGACCCGGCCAGCAGGCTCAGTGCGGTGAACGGCAGCCACACGGCCAGCAGGCCGAGCAGGTCCGACTGCATCGGCAGCAGACCGGACCACACCACCACGGTGATGATCGCCAGCGTCAGCAATCGGACCGGACCGGCGATGTACGCGGCGAGCGAAGCGAAGTACGAGACGCGTGCGAAGCGGCCGATCTCCCGCGCCCGCAACGGGCTCTCACGCGTCGTGAACACGGCCAGGTTGCCGCGTGCCCACCGGTCGCGCTGCAACAGGTACGCCGCCAGGTTGTGCGGCGCCAGGCCCTGGACGATCGTCTCGGCGTGGTACCGGGTGGTCCAGCCGAGGCGCTGCATCTTGATCGTCGTGTGGAAGTCCTCGGCGATGGTCTCCGTCGCCACACCGTCGACGTCGAGCAGCGCCTGGCGCCGGATCAGCGCCGCGGACCCGCACCAGTACGACGCGCCTTGACGGTCCTTGCCTGGGCAGATCACCTCGAAGAACACGCTCTGCTCGTGGCGACCGACCTCGTAGTGCTGCGCCGAGTCGTGGTTGTAGAAGTCGTGGGGCGTCTGCACGACCGCCACCTTCGGGTCGTCGAAGTAGCCGACCAGCGCCTCGAGCGCATCGGGCATCGGCACGTGGTCCGCGTCGAGCACGAGCACCAACTCGCCCGAGGTCCGTTGCAGGGCGTGGTTGATGTTGCCGGCCTTCGCGTGGCTGTTGTCCGGACGGGTCATCCAGATCGCCCCGAACTCCTCCGCCAGCACGCGCATCTCGTCGCGGCGGCCGTCGTCGAGGAGGTAGGTGGTGTGGGGGTAGCGCAGCACCCGGCAGCCGGTGAGCGTGGCCCGCAGCACCTCTTCCGACTCGTTGTAGGTGCAGACGTAGACGTCGACCAGGTGACCGGGCGTCGGTTGGGGACGCGTCGGCGGGATCACCCGCCAGGAGAAGTAGGCCAGCGTGATGAGCGACCAGTAGCCGAACAGCTCACACGCGAGCAGCAACCCGGCCAGCACCGGCTGGGCACCCGACAGGGTGCGGGTGAACCTCCACGTGAAGTAGAGGGGTCCCGCGCCCAGTGCCAGCACAGCGAGGGTGTGCAGGGCGCGCGGATGCCGATCCCACCACTTCCCCCAGTTGCTCTGGGTGTGGCCGACGTGGACCGAGCTCTCCGACACGATGCCCTATCGGCCGTCACGCTCTGCGTTCAACAGGAGCAGGTCTTGTCGGAGGAACCCAAACCAGCCCGATCGGCGGGACGTGTCACCGGGGAAGCAAGCAGTGGGCGTCGAACCGAATGGAGACCCGAATGGAGACGCGGATGAGACGAAGCTTGAGCTCGCGAGCAGCAGTGCTGTTCGCCGGCACGATGGTGGCGCTGGGAGGTGCCGGGGCCGTGTTCGCCGGCGCCGCGCATGCAGCGCCCGCCGAGGTGCCGGGAACGACAGCCACGACGTTGCCGCTGTTCGGCGCATCGTTGACGGTGTCGGTGACAACCGGCCCCGGTGGAGCGATCGCCGACGTGTCGGTCGATCCGGCCGATGGCCTCACCGCGACCAAGGTGGACACACATCGCGTCACGTTCGAGAACGCCGACGGCACCGCCAAGGTGAAGGTCGGCAGCGGCCACGGTGGACAGGGCGTGGCCGTGAAGGCCGGCACCCTCGCCGACGTGTCCGGAGCCGGTCACTGGAGCGGCGACGTCTTCGGTGACGGCACGACCACCACGGTCGACTTCACCGTCGGCCCGACCGCCGACGGCGCGCCGGACATCACCGGCATCACCTCGTCCGACGCCACTGCGGTCGTCGGTGACGTGAACCACTTCGACGGCAGCGGCCACGGGTGGCACCACTGGGGCGACGACGACTCCACGTACCAGGCAGCATCCGTGCGGGTGAAGTTCGACAACGGCAGCCAGTCGCGATCGCTCGGCATCCTCGTCGAGGTTCGCACGCACGGTGACGAGTCGACGGCCAAGCTCGGCGTCGGGCTCAGCCAGCTCCGCGGCGTGGCACAGGACGCAGCGACCGCTGCCGGTGCCAAGACGTGGACCGGCGTGCTCTGCGACGGGTCGACGGCGACGATCGGCTACAACCTCGCCGAGGACGGCACGATCTCCGACGTCGTCGCCACGCCGGAGCCGGTGAAGTCGAGCGTCAACGGCAACCACGCCGACGTTCGCTTCAGCGACACCGAGCGGGTGAAGATCTTCGTGAAGGCCCGTGACGGCCAGCTGAAGATCAGCGTCCAGGAGAAGTTCCGTTGCGACTCGCCGGACCCGACCATCAACGGTCAGCCGGC
Organism: Ilumatobacteraceae bacterium; assembly: GCA_965229005.1. Classification (GTDB taxonomy): domain Bacteria; phylum Actinomycetota; class Acidimicrobiia; order Acidimicrobiales; family Ilumatobacteraceae; genus CBDDIP01. The sequence goes on along the minus strand of CBDDIP010000002.1, from coordinate 3,262,654 downwards.
CCCGACGACTACCACCGATCCCGATGTCGATGACGACAATGGCAAGGATCACGATGGCGATCACGGCGGCTGGGGCAACGGCGGCTGGGGCAATGGCGGGGGCCACCACGGTGGCGGCCAGCACGGAGGCGATGACGATCGCCCCGGCGACGATGACTGATCAACGCATGACAGTAGTCCGGTCCCTCGCGAGAGGGGCCGGACTGCTGGCGTTCACGGTGGCACTGCTCGGTTGCAGCAGCTCGAACGACTCGGCCGCCACGCTCCCTCCTGTGGGGACCGTGGGTGCGACGGCACCGGCCGATCCGACGACCACTGCGCTCCCCCTGGCAACTGAACTGCCCACCACGACCCTCGCGCCGGTCGACGGCGTGGCGCTGCTGCAGAGCAGCGTCGACGCACTCGCCGCCGGGTACCACTTCACGACCACGATCACCGTCGACGGCGCGTTGGCGCTGTCGGCCGACGGTGACAAGGTCGGCGACGGCACTCGGCTGGTGATCGACAGCAACGGGGCCCAGGTCTCCTACGTCATCCTCCCCGCCGGCACGTGGGTGCTGCCCGTGGACGGCGACTGGGAGCAACTCGAAGCAGCACCTTCCACGGATCCGATCACCGCACTGCGCACCCCGCAGGGCGTGACGGTGGACGCCAACGACGGCACCACGGTGCAGTTGACGGCGACCGTGCCGAGCGTCAGCCTCGGCATCCCCGGTGACGCATCGGTGACCGTGCAAGTGACGGTCGTCGGTGGCGCGATCAGTGCGATCACCTACAACGCCGACGTCGACGGCAAGCCGGGCGTGGTCCAGGCCGCCATCGGCCCGATCGTCGACGGCACCCCGGTGACGCCGCCCGTGTGAGAGCAGCGCTCGGCGGGTAGGGACTGGGTCATGGACCCGTGGATCCTCCCCGCCGAGCGCTACTACTCCGGTTGGTATGACGCAGCCGGTCGACCGGACCTGCCGCACCACCGGCCCGACGGCGCGATCAAGACCGAGATCGTCGATCGCCTGCGCGTCAACCAGCACACGGCCGCGCACACGATTCGCGTCGACGTGAAGCAGGCGGTCGTCATCCTGCAGGGCGACGTCGACAGCCGACTCGCCAAGCGATCGGCTGGAGACGACTGCTGGGACACGCTCGGTGTTGCCGACGTCAGCAACCAGCTCTCGATCTCCGGTGGCGCCGACCAGGCCGATGATCGGGCCATCGACCTGATGACACCCGACCCCATCGCCGTGCTGCCCACCGCCACGCTGCAGAACGTCGCACTGGTGATGGCCAACGGGGCGATCGGCGACGTGATCATCGTCGACGAGGACCGCCATCCGATCGGCATCGTCACCGACCGCGACCTCGTCGTCTTCGGGACGGCCGCCGGCAAGTCGCCCGATGCGCCAGTCAGCGACCTCGTCGGCCCGACGATGCACACGGTGCGACCGGAGGCGACCATCGACGAGGTGATCGCCGTGATGACCAGTGCGGCCATCCGCCGCGTGCCGGTGGTGGAAGACGGCCACCTGCTCGGCGTGATCAGCCTCGGCGACCTGGCCAAGAAGCGCGATCCCGGCTCCGTGCTGGCGGCGATCAGCACGGCCAAGCCCAACGCCGCCTGAAGTCAACCGCTCCTCGCGTCCGCTGGCTGGCAGACTCGTCCCATGTTGAAGCAGCAGTTGCAGCAGGACCTCACCGACGCGATGAAGCGTCGTGACGAGCTCACCGTGTCGACGTTGCGGATGGTGCGCGCCGCGATCCTCAACGCCGAAGTCGCCGGCAAGCAGGCCGTCGAGCTGAGCGACGACCAGGTGGTCGCCGTGCTGCAGAGCGAGGCGAAGCGTCGCGCCGAGGCGGCAGAGATCTACGCGCAGGCCGGCCGCGACGAGAGCGCTGCGCAGGAGCGAGCAGAACTGACGGTGATCGAGCAGTACCTGCCCGCCGCGCTCGACGACAGCGCGATCGAGGCGTTGGTGTCGGAGGCGATCGCCGATGCGGCCGCTGCCGGCAACACCGGACCGAAGGCGATGGGCGGTGTGGTCAAGGCAGTGCGCGAGCGCGCCGGTGCCGGCGTCGACGGCGCAAAGGTGGCTGCGCTCGTGAAGGCGGCGCTGGTCGGGTGAGCGACGTCGCGCCGCTCGCTGGGCCGCTGTGGGGTCGTCAGACCGAGCTGGCGATCGACAACTTCCGCATCTCCGATCGGCGCGTCCCGCTCGGTGTCGTGCACGCGCTCGCGGCGATCAAGGCCGAAGCTGCGGTCGTCGGTGGACTCGAGCCATCGATCGCCGCCGCCATCGGCGCTGCCGCCACGGCGATCGAACGCGGTGAGCACGACGACCAGTTCCCGCTCGACGTCTTCCAGACCGGGTCGGGCACGTCGACGAACATGAACGTCAACGAGGTGATCGCGACGATCGCCTCACGATCGTCCGGGCAGACAGTGCACCCCAACGATCACGTCAACATCGGACAGTCGTCCAACGACGCCTTCCCCACGGCCGTGGCGATCGCGGCGCAGGTGGCGGTGCGACGCCGGCTGCTGCCGTCGGTGGCGACGTTGCAGCAGTCGCTCGACGGCGCGGCACAACGGTTTGCAACGGTGGTCAAGCCCGGTCGCACGCATCTGATGGACGCCGTGCCGATCTTTCTCGGCGACGAGTTCGGCGGCTACGCCGCCCAGGTGGCCGAAGCGGGGGAGCGGCTGACCGCGTGCCTGCCGCGTCTGGGGCGGGTGCCACTCGGCGGCACCGCCGTCGGCACCGGACTGAACGCGCCTGTCGGGTTTGCCGATGCCGTGATCGCCCGCCTCGCAATGCGCTGCGAGATCGACCTGACGCGTGCGCCGAACGCGTTCGCATCACAGGGCGCCCGCGACTCGCTCGTCGAGCTGTCCTCGCAGCTGCGAGGCCTGGCCGTCGCACTGCTCAAGATCGCCAACGACGTTCGACTGCTGGCCTCCGGCCCCTCCACCGGCATCGGCGAGATCCACCTGCCGGAGCTGCAGGCCGGGTCGTCGATCATGCCCGGCAAGGTCAACCCGGTGATGTGCGAGATGGTCGCCCAGGTGGCCGTCCACGTCTTCGGGCTCGACGCTGCGGTTGCGTTCGCCGGCAGCCAGGGTCACCTCGAGCTGAACACGTACCAGCCGTTGATGGCGGCCGACCTCCTCGAGGCCGTCCACCTCCTCGATCGGGCGTGCTCGGAGTTCGCCACCCGCTGCGTCGACGGCATCGAGGCCGATGTCGAGCACAGCCGCGCGCTCGCCGAACGGACCACCGCGACGGCAGCGGCGTTGAACTCGTTGCTCGGCTACGACCGCGCTGCAGTCCTCGTGCACCGCGCCGTCGACGAGCGTCGTTCGCTGCTGGATGTCGTGCTCGAAGAAGCCGAACGCGCCGGGGACATCGATCCGGACGCGGTGCGTTCAGCGCTCGACGTCGACGCCGCGGCGCGCGGCAACCGCTGACGCCGGCCGATCACCAGGCCCGCCCAGCTGAGACCGCGCTCGGTGCGTGCGTGGTCGAGTTCCGTGTAGAGGCGGTTGAGGTCCCACCGCAGGCGATGGGCGGGCCCTGCCTCGGGCAACCGCACGTCCCCGACCTCGACGACCGGACGGGTGAGGAACTCCTCCGGCGCCCGATCGAGCCAACGCAACATGAACATCGCGTACTGGCACGAGATCGAGCCGCGGTTGCGGAACCGGACGACCGCGCCCGGGCAGATGCCGTGGTCCATCAGCTCGGCGTTGAGCGCGAAGGACTGCTCGAACAGGTCGTCGGCGAGCTGGTTCCAGTCGAGGCCGCGCTCTCGGCGTTGGTCGTCCAGGGCCGCGAAGAGCTCCGTGCAGTCGAACATGAGATGAGCGTACGAACCGCTTCTGCCGGGATCTGTCCGGAACGTGGGACCGGAAGGAGGGCGTCGACGACTACCTGTCGACGGCTCGTTGCAGCTCGGCCTTGGTCATCGACGACCTGCCGCGCACGTTGCGGTGCTGGGCCTCGGCGTAGAGCTGCTTGTAGGTGCGCCCGGCGGCGCCTCGATGGGAACGCAACCCACCTCGACGACCGGGGGAGAGGTCGTCGGTGCTCGTCGGGCTGGCAGTCACCGACTCGCCGTGCTGGGCGCGCTCCTTGTTCACGGTGCGCGCCGCGATCTCCTCGGCGGTGTCCTCGGAACGGCCGCGTTCCTCCAACGAGTCGCGGATGTGCTCGTACTGCCGGCGACGTTTCGCCGACCAGGTCGTCGATGGTTTCGGCATGCTCGAGACGTTCCCGCGCGGTTTCGGTGTGAAACCTGTCCGGTGTTCGATCGGCGGTCCGCGGGTACGGAGGTGGCAAGCGGGCGGCGTGAACACAAGGAAACCCCATGCAACGACGTATTGCCTTTGGCGCAGCCGCGCTCGCACTCTCCCTCGTCACCGTCACCGCCTGCGGCAGTGATGACGACAACAACGAGACCCCGACCGATCCCGCCGGCACGGTGGTCACCGGGGACACGGTGCCCCCGGACGCCACGATCGTCGTCGGCGACACCGTCCCGCTGGAGACGACCCCCACCAGCTGATTCGCCATCTAGCGATGGGACTGGACAATGTTAGGTATACCTAATACTATGAAGTAAGTGCATCGAAGCGCCGTTGATCCCCGACCGGCCGGACTGTCCACGTGGTCCGCATCCGGTCGGGGATCGGTGCGTTCGGTGGTGCTCGTCGCACTGCTCCTCACGGCGTGCGGAGCCCCGAGCGGGACAGGGTCAACGGTCGAGGCGCCGGTGGTCACCGCATCGACGACCGCGACGGCCGCAACTCCGATCACGACCGCAGCGCGGCGGATCATCCCCGTCGATGGCGACCTGGCCGAGATCGTCTTCGCGCTCGGCCTCGGTGAGGAGGTGGTGGCCACCGACCTCTCGGCGACCTACCCACCGGCCGCCGACGCGCTGCCGGAGATCGGCTACCAGCGGGCGCTGACCGCCGAGACGATCCTCAGCTTCGACCCGACGCTCGTCTTGGCCACCGACCTGGCCGGCCCGCCGGAAGTGATCGACCAGCTGCGCGAGACGGGTGTGACCGTCGTGGTCGTCGATCGCGTCGACACGATCGACGGGCCGGCGAACAAGATCCGCGCCGTGGCCGATGCGCTCGGCCTCAGCGAAGCGGGGGCACAGCTCGCCGCTGCGACGCAGGCCGAGATCGACGATGCGATGGCCGCCGGCGCGAGCACCCTGAACGACGACACGACCGGCCCGCCGCTCGTGGCCATGCTCTACCTCCGAGGCGACAACGCGCAGCTCATCTTCGGGCCGGGCAGCAACAGCACGATGCTGATCGAAGCGGCCGGTGCCCGCGACCTCGGGCGTGTGCTCGGCCTCGGTGAGTCGACGCCGATCACCGTCGAGGCCTTCATCACGGCTGCACCGGACGTCATCCTCGTCACCACCACGGGGCTCGACTCCGTCGGTGGCATCGAGGGGCTCCTGGCCATCCCCGGCATCGCCCAGACACCCGCCGGCCAGCACCGTGCGGTGCTCGCCTACGAGGACCAACTGCTCCTCGGCGGTGGCCCGCGCACCGGCCGGATGCTGGCCCAGCTCGTCGCCGATCTGAACGCACTCCGATGAAACCGAAAGGCACCCCCGTGAACCAGACCCGCGTGATCCGCGCCACCATCGCCGCGGCGATCCTGCTCGCCGCTTGCGGCTCCGACAGCGCCGACGACAGCACGTCACCGCCGAGTGCTGCACCGACGACGACCGTGGCCACCACCGCAGCGCCGACCACCACCGCAGCGCCGACCACCACCGCAGCGCCGACCACCACCGCAGCGCCGACCACCACCGCAGCGCCGACCACCACCGCAGCGCCGACCACCACCGCAGCGCCGACCGGCTTCGGCCCGGAGGAACAGGCAGTGGCCGACGCGTGGATCGCGGTGTTCGACAGCGCGACGACGATCGAGGAGAAGCGGCCGTTCCTGCCCGATGCCGACGCGCTGGCCACAACGATCGAGGCCTACGGCCAAGCGGGCACAGCGGCCGGTGGGATCACGTTGCAGCCGACGGCCATCGCCATCGACGGCAGCACGGCCACGGTGACCTACGACGTGCTGTTCGCCGGGACTGCCATCTACTCGGCGCTCACGGGTACCGTCGAGCAGATCGGTGACGCGTGGACCGTCGACCGCGACGTGTTCTGCTCGTTCATGTCCAGCGCGCGCACTCCGTGCGCGTGACCCGAGAAAAACAGGAGACAACGATGTCCGTCGTCAAGATCAACGCCATCGCCGTGCCGGAAGGCATGGGCGCCGAGCTCGAGCAGCGCTTCGCCAAGCGTGCCGGGCTGGTCGAGAACATGCCCGGGTTCGAGGGCTTCGAGCTGTTGCGCCCGAACGGTGGCGAGACGCGCTACTTCGTCTACACCCGGTGGGCCGACGAGGAGTCGTTCCAGGGTTGGGTGAACAGCCAGAGCTTCGGCCAGGGCCACGCCCGCGCCGAGTCCACCGACGGCAAGCCCGTGTCGACCGGTGCCGACCTGCTCAGCTTCGAGGTCGTGCTGCGCGTCTGACGCGTCAGAGCGCCTCGATCAGCAGGGCGATGCCGAAGACGAGGAACAGGATGCCGGCGCCGATGCGGATGGCCTTCTCGGGTAGGCGGGCGCCGAGCGCCTTGCCGACGACGATGGCCAGCGCGTCGGCGACGACCATTCCCAACGTCGAGCCGGCCCACGTGCCCCACAGGCCTTCCTTCGTCGCCAGCGTGATGGTGGCCAGCATCGTCTTGTCGCCGAGCTCGGCGAGGAAGAACGCACCGCTGGCGGCGAGGATCGCCGAGCGGTTGGACCGCGTTGCCTTGTCCGCTTCATCGTCGCTGAGCCGATCGCCGCGGAACGTCCACGCAGCGAAGCCGAGGAAGGCGATCGCGGCGACGATGTTGATCGCTCGCGTGGGCAGGCTGACCGACAGCGCCGCGCCGAGGCCGACCGATGCGGCGTGCACCAGCGCGGTCGCGATGGTGATGCCGATGAGCACGTGCCACGCCTTGTAGCGGGCGGCGAACGTGAGGGCCATCAACTGGCTCTTGTCGCCGAGCTCGGCGACGAAGATGACGCCGAAGCTGAGGAAGAGTGCGTGCATGGGGTTGTCTCCTGCTGGCCCGCCGGAAACCGCATGCGCGACGCTCCGATCGGGCACGGGTTGGTGCCGATCGGAGGTCTCGTCCACCTCACTGGAGCACCAGTGAGATCCATCGACCGGGGCGATCACCCAGTGTGTCGATCGGATGGCGTCGGGGCTACTCCCCTCCGCTGGAGAACGGTACCGGTGGAGTGCCGGGCATGCCAACCGTGACGACACGTGGCACGTCGGCGTTGGTGAAGCGGGCGACATCGACCGCCTCGCTGCCGATGGCCTCGACGACGTCGTTCGGTTGCGCGTCGAACAGGTCGATGGCGACAGCGACGCCGTCGCGCCTCGACTCGCTCACCTTCCACGTGCCGGCGACGAAGCCGTCGACGAGCACGGTTCCCTTGATGATCCCGTTGACGGTGAACACGCGCGCCTTCGAGTCGTCGGACATCACCCTGGTGCGGTCGCGGTACGCCATGAGCAGGTTGTCGAACTCGGCGACCAGTCGCGCCGGCGCCGGCGTGTCGCTGGGTGGCCGCGGCGCATCCGGCAGATCGAACAACGCCCGACCGTCCTCGGCGGTCAGCTCGATCAGCTGCGGGCGAAGCCGTTCGAACACCTCGTTCATTCCCGTGATGCCGCTCCACGCGCGAGCGTCGTTCGGTGACGCCGGCCCGAACGCGGCGAGGTAGCGCAGCACGACGTCGTCGAGCGACGGTCGCTCGACCTGCGGGCGACCAAGCCAACGTTCGAGGGTGGTGCCGGCGGGCTGTCCCGTTCGGCGCCACACCGCGCGGGGCGGCACCTGGACGAGGGGCAGGATCAGTCGCACCGCGTTGCAGAGCGCGTTGGCGTCGACCTCGGGCCAGCGCTCGCTCAGCCTCGCCGCGAGCACCATCGGGGCGATCGGCTGCTCCTCGGTCCACTCCCGCCCGAGCGAGAGCGTCTCGTCGAGGTCCACCTCGGCGATCGCGGTCGCGTACAGCTTGTTGGCCCGCACGAGACGTTCCATCAGCAACTGCACCAGCGGTCGAATGGTGAGGGCGTCATCCGCGGTGACCAGGTGGACGGTGCCGCGCAGCAACCCGATGCGCACCACCGTGCGATCGACGAGCAGATCGGCCAGCTCGCCCGGCTCGAAGTCGATCAGACGCGACCACAGCCCGTAGTACGGCGGGAACGGCGCCTGTGCCTGCATGCCGACGAGGTGGCGGACCATGTCGACCGCTGGCATCATGGCCCGTTCCAGGAGGTGCTGCCGGGCCAGGGTGGCGCGGTTGAGGGCGCGCTGGTCGATGCGGTCCGGCATCAGGTCATTCTGGCGCGACGTCCTCGGGCAAGCCCGTTGCACCGGTGCGGCGACGAAGCCGTTCGCCTGCAGCGGCGGTCCACGAGCGGGTGACGAATTCGTCCTCACTGGCGTGCTGCCACGCCGCGCCGGTGACGAGGATCTCGAACACGTGGGATCCGGCGAAGTCGTCCACCGAGAGGTCGCCCTCCATCTGCCCGATCGCATGGTCGAGCACGCGCGTGGCTTCCTCGGCGTGCAGTGCTCGCGCCACGCCGAAGAGCTTGCCCTCACCGGACAGGTCTCGCTTGTCGGCAACCGGCGTGATCAGCGCGGCGCACGGGTCGCGCAGGAGATCGAGCGCCTTCTGCGACCTCGGCATCATCCCGATGAACAGGCCGCCGTCGAGGAACGTGACCTCCACCGGGCTGATCCGCGGTGAGCCGTCGCGGCGCAGCGTGCCGAGCATCGCCAGCCCGGTGGACTCGAGGCGCTCGCGGATGGCGGTGGCAATGGTCGGGGTGGCGGCGAGCAGCTCGTCGAAGGTGATCATGCGCTCAGTGTGCGACGGCATCGCTGACATCTCCTGTCAGGGATACGATGACACCGTGCGCGCCTCACGCCTCCTGCAGATGCTGCTGGTGCTGCAGCGCCGGGGGCGGTGCACCGCAGCCCAGCTGGCCGACGAGCTGGAGGTGTCCGTGCGCACCGTCTACCGCGACGTCGAGGCGCTCAGCGGCGCCGGGGTCCCCGTGTACGCCGAGTCCGGTCCTGGCGGTGGCATCCAGCTGATCGACGGGTACGAGACGAAGCTCACCGGGCTCACCTCGGACGAGGCTGCGTCGTTGGCGCTCGCCGGTGCGCCGTCGGCGGCGGCACAACTGGGGTTCGGTGCCGTGCTCGTCGCCGCACAGGCGAAGGTCGACGCGGCGCTGCCGGTCGAGCTGCGCGGGCGGGTCGTGCGCCTGCGCGAGCGGTTCCTCGTGGACGAGCCGCAGTGGTTCCGGCCGCCGGAGGAGACGCCGTGCCTGGCCACCGTCGCCGCTGCCGTGTGGGACGCGCAGCTGCTCGACATCGTCTACGAACGGGCGGGCACCGCGCCGGTGCGACGCCGCGTCCGGCCGCTGGGGCTCGTGGTCAAGAGCGCCACGTGGTACCTGCTGGCCGACGCCGGGCGGCAGCGTCAGATGCGCACGTACCGGATCTCGCGGATCCGCCGAGCCACGTCGGGCGACCACTTCGATCGTCCCGAGGGCTTCGACCTGGCCGACCGGTGGGCACGAGCGGCGGCGTCGTTCGCGGAGCACCTGCTCGACATCGAGGTCGTCGCACTGGTGCCCGCGAACGTGCTCCACCGGTTGCGCCATGCGCTCCCGGAGCCCGCGGCCAGTCAGGCGATCGCCGCTGCGAGTCCGGCCGATCGCACCGGGCGGCAGCGTGTGGTCATCCGCTCCGAATCGGTCGAAGTCGCCCACGACGAGCTCCTCCGCATGGGGGCCGACATCGAGGTGCTCGAGCCCGTCGAGCTGCGCCGCCGGCTGGCCAGCACGGGAGCCGCGCTCGCAGCGCGCCATCGGGGGTAAATTCGGCAGTGCATGCCGATCCCCATCGAGAAGTTCCAGGAACAGGGCGGACGCCTGAAGACCGACGACCTCGACTTCGAGGAGTTCCGGCGCAACCCGCTCGACGAGCACGTGCTCCGCTGTCTGTCCTACATGCACGACATCGAGTACCAGACCGTGCTGTACACCCGCGAGCTGCTCGTCACCCCGGCCTGGAAGGACCCACAGTTCACCGCGTTCATCACGTTGTGGAACTACGAGGAGTACTGGCACGGCCAGGCCCTCGGCACGGTGCTGGCGATGCACGACTGGCCGGCGCACGACGCAAGGCTCACCGACATGCGCCGGTTCAACAAGCGCTACCTGTTCTGGAGCCCGGCGATCTTCTGGCTGCTCGGCCACGGCGTGCGCAAGTTCCCGGCCGTCCACATGACGTGGGGTGCGATCAACGAGTGGACCGCCAACGCGGCGTACAACCGCCTGGCCAAGATCGCCGACCACCCGGTGCTGACCGAACTGCTGACCCGGATCATGCGCCAGGAGGGCCGCCACGCCGGCTACTACAGCAGCTACGCCCGTGAGCTGCTGGAGGACGATCGTCGCGCTCAGAAGGTGACCAAGTGGTTCCTCAACAGCCAGTGGGCGCCGGTCGGCAACGGCGATGTGCCGAAGATCGAGACCTCGTTCGCCACGGCGTTCCTCTTCGGAAGTGGTGAGGGCATGGAGCTGATCGATCGCATCGAGGATCGCATCGACCTGCTCCCCGGTCTCCACGGTCTGAACCTGGTCCGGGACGCGATCGCCGAGTCGGTGCGTCACGTCGTTGCCGAGGAGGGCTTCCTGCCCGTTCCGGCGATCGACGCGCTCAGCCCGTCGACGGCCGAGCCGGCACCGCTGGCCGGCTGAACGCCGCCGGCAGCAGGAACACCAGGAACCGGACCAGCAACGCCGCGCCGATGGCGAGGCACATCGCTGCCGCCAGACGGGCGCCCCACGCCGGCAGCGCTGTGGCGATCAGCGAGTGGTCGAACGTGTCTGATCGGTCGATGCCGCCGAGGACGCCGAGCACGAGCGCGGCGACGCTCATCGCGATCGCCGGATGCGCCGCGTTGCGGCGAACCCAGCAGCGCCACGCGGCGAGGCCGACGATGACCGGCGCGGCGAGCACCAGCAACCGGTTGTCCAATCGTCCAGTGGAGTGGGCCAGGTAGCCGAGGCTGTCGGCGAGGCAGACGATCGCGCCGGCCGCGGCGAGCAGTGCTGCCGTGCGTTGCCAGCGTGTGCGCATCAGCCAGACGAACGCAGCGATCGCGCCGGCTGCGGCGACGAGGATCCACGGCAGCGCGGACGGTGGCGGCAGCCAGCGCAGGTCGCCGACCACCGACACGGCTGCGCCGTCGTGCTCCAACGGGATCACCCAGTGGTCGAAGATGACCACCTCGCGGTCGGGGTCGGCGACCACCTCGGTGGGCGGTGTCGGCGACATCCAGTGGGTGCGGTGGTCGTGCCACGTGTAGGTGTGCCCGTCGCTGACGCGCTCCCAGTCCGGTGCGGCCGTCGCATCGGCGGCCGCGGGTTGGGCGACCTGCGCGTACCGGTCGGTGTTGAGGTACGTGGCCGGCGAGTGGCGGTTGCGCTCGACGCCGGCGGGGGAGAAGCGAAGGTACGCCTCGCCCTCGTAGCCCTCGACGATGATCGTGCCCGGCCCGGAATACGACAGCGTGATCCGGCCGTCGAGGTCGGCGACGCGCACCGACAGGTCGGGCACGGCCGGCTGTACGTCCGTCACTCGTGTCCGGTAGTTGCTGGTGGCCGTGCCGCTGGTGCCGGTGTGTGCGAACGCCGTGCCACCGGGCGCGAGCACCGCGATCATCACGAGCGCGCCGAGGGTGCCGCGCCTCATCGTCGCCCGCTCAGCGCACGTCGATCTGCAGGGTGAACGTCACCTCGTCGAACTCGCCGTAGCGAGCCGTGACGATGAACGTCCAGGTGCCGGCGATCGGCAGGTCGACCGACTCCGAGGTCAGGTGGTCGGGCCCCGCCAGCTCCAACGGCAGCGCGAGCTTGTCGATCCCGCTGGCGGGAAGGCTGGCGGTGACCGACAGCTCGGTCGGCTGCGACAGGCTCCCGCCGGCACTGCGCACGTACACGTGCATCGTCGTGCCACCGGTGACGGGCGGGTCGAGGTCGACTTGGGCGATGCGATCGCCCACGACGACGCTGACGCTGACGGGCGCGATGCGCAGTTCGCGAGGCGGCGGCGAGTTGACCAGCCCGGCAGTGGCGCCGAGGACGATCGCCATCCCGACCACCTCGGCGAGCACGGTGCGGCGCAGCGGTCGGCTGACGTCGGCATCCGCGTCGCCGATCGTTTCGCCGTCCGGCTCGCCGATGGGGGCGCTGCGCACGAGCCAGCGGCTGGCGGCGGCGATGGCGACGACAGCAGCGATGAGCACGAGCTTGACCACCAGCCAGCGGCCGTAGGTGCTGTCGACGAGGTCGCCGAGCGACCAACCGGCCTGGCGCCAACCGTTGGTGACACCGGTGAGCGACAGCAGCACCACCGAGCCGAGCGCGATCGGCGAGAAGCGCGCTGCGGCGTGACGCAGCTCGGAGCGCGGCACGGCGATGCCGAGCGCGGCCAACCCGCCGAGCCAGGTGGACATCGCGGCGAGGTGGATGCAGGTGGCGATGAACCCGACGGCGACCAAGCGTCCGCTGATCCCGTGACCGCCGGCCGCGGTGACCGCGAGCAGTGCCACTGCGTAGAGGAGCACGATGGTCGGCCACAACCCGCGCGCCGAGAAGCGGCGGCGGACCGGTATCGCTGCGGCGCCGGCGATCAGCAGCACGAGCCGGATGACCCACCAGCCCCCGGCGCGAGTGCGGTACACCGCTCGCCACGAACCGGGCGTGAACGCGCCGCCGACGGTGATGCCCGCTTGGGCGACGACCATCAGCATCGTGCCGAGCACGCCGACGGCGACCCCGGCAGCGAGCACGACGCCGGCGCGGCGGGAACGCAGCACGTCCGGCGCGCAGATGGCCAGGACGGCGAACGCGCCGAGGAGCACACCGACGCCGATGAAGCTGGCCCACCGGCCGACGCCGAGCCAGACCTCGGTGCCGTCGTTGGGCTTGCTGCCTTCGAGCAGGCCGGTGACGAGGCCGGGCGCAGTCTCGGTGGGGGCACCGACGCTGAACGTGTACGCCCCGCTGATCGGGTGCGAGTCGGAGGACACGACCTGCCACGAGACGACGTAGGTGCCGTCGGCCAACGTCGGCACGGTGGCCTCGATGGTCTCGATGCCCTGGTCCTGATCGACGTCGCCGATGTCGACCTGCTTGCCGTCGGCAGCGAACAGGCGGATGGCGTCCGGCACGGTGTCGATCGCCTCGCTGAACGTGAGCGAGATCAGCGACGGCGAGGTCGGCAGGATGCTGTTGGCCGCCGGGCTGGTGGATCGCAGCTCGGCGTGAGCGCTGGCCAGCCGCGGCGCGACGAGCGTCAGCGCGATGCAGGCGACGACGATCGCTGTGAGCCCACGGAGCGCTGGGTGCTTGGAGAGGTGGTGGTTCATGTGGGCAGGAGCAGCAGGACGCCGCCGGGTTGATCGACGAGGAGGGTGATCCCCGCGTCGTCGAGGTCGTCTCGACGTGGCACGAGCCACGCCGGGTCGGCGACAACGTACCGGGCGCCGTGGTCGGCGAGCACCGCGAGGCTCGTTGCGTCCGGGAACCCGGCCAGCTCGGTGCGCAGGGCGGTGTGGTCGCTGGGGAAGAACCCGGAGTAGCCGTTGACGAGCGGGTGGCCGTGGTCGAGGGCGGCGAGCATGGCGACGACCGTCGGTTCGAAGTCGGCGGCGCGTGGGCCGGGCGCGAACGGCAGGGCGACCACCGCCGCGCCGTCGTGACGTGCTGCGAGCGCTCGCGTGGCTGCCGATGTCGCTGGTGGCGCGGCGACGAGGGTGCCTGCGCCGATCGGACCGTCGATCGAGAGCGCGACGACGGTGGCAGCTGCTCCCGCGAGCATCAACCGTCGGCGCCGAACCCAGGCGGCCTGGATCAGTGGCACTGCGATCGCTGCCAGGCAGAGCTGGGTGACGACCGCGGCGCGCCACGGGCTGCGCAGTCGTCCGAGCGACGGCAGCACGTCGACCGCGGTGCTCCACGGATGCCATCCGAGCACGGCGGTCCTGCTGCCGAACGAGACGAGTGCAGCGCTGGCCGCAAGGGCGACGAGCATCCACGTGCTGCGCCGCCGCCAGCCGATCGCGACGCCGCCGGCAGCCAGCACGAGCAGCCACCAACCCGGCCACGCCCGCCCGTTCGGCGACCAGTCGCTCCACGACGCGGAGCCGGCGAGCACGGTTGCCGCCCGCCACTGCCGGTCGCCGAGCAGCGACTGCTGGGCGATCACCACCGGTCCGGCGACGGCCGCGACGATTCCCGCTGCGACGGCCGCACTGGCGAGTCGATCGACGGCGTCGTGACGGCGCAGGTACGCCGCTGCGGGAGCGAGGAGGGCAAGGGCGATGACGAACAGCAGGAGCGTGTTTCCGCACACCAGCGCCGCGGCGCCGAGCGCGACACCGAGCTCGACGGCCGGCCTCATCGAGGGCGCTCGCCACCACGCGACGAACGCGGCGAGGGCGAACAGCAACGGCGAGAGCATGGTCAGCTGCAGGACGCCCATCTGGCCCATCGCGAACGGGATCACCTGGATCGCCGCGCCGACGAGCGCGGCGGGGACGCGGTCGGCGCCGAGTCGTCGGGCCAGGAGCGCGCCGGCCACGCCGTTCAACGTCAACCCGGCGAGGAGGACCAGCGCGTACCCGGTGACGTCGCCGTTGATGTGGCGCACCACGGCGAACACCCACGAGGTCAGCGGTTGCGGCTCGCTCCACGCGAACGTGCCGCGATGAGGCGCGAAGATCGGCGCGTTCCAGTACGAGTCACCGAACGGCAGCAGGTGGTCGGCGCCCCACCGCAGGGTCCAGAGGTTGAACAGCGGCACGGTCGCCGACGTCTCGGTGCCGAGCGGCAGGCGATCGGGGTTGCCGATCGTCGAGAGGGCCAGCGGCCAGGTGGCGGCGACGGCGACGGCGGCGTGTGCGGCCGGCAGGGCGATGGTGCCGCGGTCAGGCACCCGACGACTTGCGTGTGCGCAGCAGGGCGGTGCCACCGGCGACGAGACCGAGCCCGCCGACGACGAGGCCGGCGATCGCCAACCCGTTGGAGCTGTCGTCGCTGTCACCGCTGTCGTCGCTGGCGCCCTCGTCGTGGTGCTCACCGACCTCGACGGTCGTGTCGGTGGTTCCCTCGGCCTCGTCGTGGCCGTGGTCGCCCTCGCCGGCGGCGCCGGCCACCACGTTCACCGACGGTGCCGGGTTGTCCGGCTCTTCGCCGGTGCCGTCCCACTCGTTGATCCACGCGTTCTCGCCGGACTCGCAGCCCTGCACGACCTTCCAGTACTGCTGGCCCTCCGTGTCCGGCGCGGTGAATGCGATCGTGAACGTGTCGCGCTGGTCGTCGGGCACCTCGAAGCCGGGCTGCGCGGTGAACGTGATGGTGGCCACGCGGTCGGTGATCTCCTCACCGTGACCGACCTCCTCGGGTGCGGCGAGCGTCTCGGTCTCCGATTCGATGGTCCACCCGGCGTGCACCTGCGCCTTGGCCGTGAACACGTCTTCGGGGATCTGGAACTTCAGCGAGTTGGTCGGCGAACCGTCGCAGCCGTGGCTGAAGCTGAACGAGAGCGTCGTGCTCGCTCCTGCCGTGATCTCGTCCTTGTCGACGCCGACGTGGGCGAACGCGGTGGGAGCGAGGAGCAGCAGCGTGGTCGCGGCGGCTGCCGAAGCGGCGAGGGGGCGGAGCATCAGTGCACGGTTCATCGGGTGACTAGGTCGCCGCGTTGCGCCAGGTAGTTCCTGTGACGTCCGTCACGTAGTCAGAGGTGGCCAATCTCAGCCGAGGAGGTCGCGCGCGACGTCGAGCCAGAAGTGGGTCGTCAGTCGCAGCGACTCGACGTCGATGCGTTCGTCGTTGCCGTGGAACCGCTGCGAGAACGCGCCGGCGTCAACGGCTGGGCTGAGCAGCCCGGCGCCGTACGCGATCGCCCCGAGCTGGCGATACACACGAGCATCGGTGAACCCGACCACCATGTGCGGTGCCAGGCGGGCACCGGGGAACGGCCGGTTGACCGCCCGCTCCACCGAGTCCCACAAGGGTGTGTTCGTCGGGCTGATCGTGGCCGGATCGTTGAGGATGATCTCCACGTCGACCTGATCGAACAGGTCGCCCAGCGCGATGCGCAGGTGCTCGGTGACGTCGTCGCCGTCCTCGCCGGGCAGGGTGCGCACGTCGACCTCGAGATCGATCGCGCCAGGGATCGTGTTCGTCTTCATCGGGCCGTGCACGGCGTTGCACGAGAACGTGGTGTGCGTCTGCGCGTGGAGGTGACCGGCCGCACCGGCGTGGGGGATCAGCGCCAGGGCCTCGTCGACCTGTGCCTCGTCCAGCAGCATCGCCCGCAGGTCCGGAGGGATCGCCAGGTGGTCGACGGTGGTGCGCCACAGCTCGTGGAACTTCGGGTCGGGCCGGTAGTCGACGAGGCGCTGCACGATGGCCGCGGTGGTGACGAGCGCGTTGTCGCTGCGGTAGGGCATCGAGCCGTGACCGGGCCGGCCGTGCACGCGGATGCGACGCCAGGCAACGCCCTTCTCTCCGACGTTGACGTCGATGGTCGGTGCGTCCGGTGTTCCGCCATGCAGCCCGCCGTTCTCGGTGAGCACGTAGTCGGCGCGGATCGCGTCGGGGTGGTGCTCGGCCATCCAGCGGGCGCCGTAGGCCGAGCCGGACTCCTCGTCGGCGACGGCGAAGAAGATCAGGTCACCGCGTGGACGAAAGCCGGTGTCTGCAAGCTCGCGGAACGAGACGGCCATCGACGCGGTGAGGTTGAGCATGTCGACCGCGCCGCGGCCCCACACCTCAGCGTTGCCGTCGGGGTTGGTGACGATCTCGCCGCCGAAGGGATCACGCGTCCACTGCCGTTCATCGACCGGGACGACATCGGTATGGCCCATCAGGCACAGGCTCGGCGCGTTCGGGTCGGTGCCTTCGATGCGGGCCACGAGCGACCGGCGCCCGGGTGCTGCGTCGTAGACCTCGACATCGAGACCGGTGGCACCGAGGAAGGCGTGGAGCGTGTCGCTGCTGCGCTCCTCGAAGCCGGACGCCGCGCTGCCGTCGTTGACGCAGGCGTTGCGGATCATCGTCTGCAGGAGGTCGGTGGTGGCACCCGTGAGCCGGTCGCTGCCGTTCATCGCGCTGCCGTTCATGGCACCAGGAGCTGCTCGATGCGCTCGAGCGTCTTGGCCATCGCCTCGTGGGTCTGCTTGCGCAGCGGCGCCACCGCGAACTTGACCTTCTCCTGGCTGATGTCCCAGCTCTCGGAGACCTTCGTGCCGCTGCCGTCGGCCAGCGGTTCCAACACGTAGCGCCAGATGCGCCCGCCGATGAAGAGGCGCATCACGCCGTTGTCGGGCCTCGGCTGCCACGCGATGCGACGGTCCTGCTCGAGCTCGACGATCGTGTTGACCATCGTGTAACCGATGCCCTTGTGCATGTCCATCGAGAACGTGCTGCCCAGCTTCAGCGGCTTCTCCGAGACGTGGGCCTTGCGCACGGTGCCGGAGCCGTCGAACTCGGCGTGACGATCGGGATCGGCGAGGAGGGCGAAGATCTCGTCGGGCGGCGCGGCGATGACGCGTTCGACGGTCTCGACATCTGAGTTGGACATGGGCGGACCCTAACGCTTGGCCTCGATGCGCCGTTCGGCGAGCCGCGATCCGAGGACGAGCAACGGGTAGGCGGCGACGATCAGGCCGGCGGCGACGAGGTACGTCCACCCCGCGGTGAGCGGCAGCTCGAACGTGCGCCGGCCGACCGGGATGACGAACGCCATCGCGAAGCAGACGGCCATCACGATCACGAGCCCGAGTCGCAGCGGGTTCATCGGTCGGGCGACGCGGTAGAGGTTCATCAGCGCGATCGAGCCGGCGACGAGCACGGCCACCGAGCGTGCGTGGTCGAGGTCGATCGAGTCGTCCAGCGATGCAAGCGAGAACATCGCCTCGGTGGCGATGGCGATGACGACGCCGGCCGGCACAGCCTTGCCGAGCACGCGTCGCAGGAAGCCGTCGTGCACGCGTTCGTCGTTCGGTTCGAGGGCCAGGAAGAACGCAGGCACCCCGATGGTGAACCAGCTGAGGATGCTGAGGTGGATCGGCCGCAACGGGTAGTTCAGGGCGATGACGCCGGTGAGCACCGACAGGATGACCGAGTAGGTCGTCTTCGCCAGGAAGAGGGCGGCGACGCGCTCGATGTTGTTGATCACCCGCCGACCCTCGGCGACGACGGGCGGGAGCGCGGAGAAGTTGGAGTCCAGCAGGACCAGTTGGGCGACACCGCGAGTGGCTTCGCTGCCGGAAGCCATCGCCACGCCACAGTCGGCGTCCTTCAACGCGAGGACGTCGTTGACGCCGTCGCCGGTCATCGCCACGACGTGGCCGCGCGACTGCAGCGCCTTCACCATCGCCCGCTTCTGGTGCGGGGTGACGCGACCGAAGACGGTGTTCGCATCCAGCGCGTCGGCGAGTCCCTCGAGGTCGTCGTCGCCGGGGAGGTCCTGGGCGTTGATGTTCTTGTCCCAGCCCTCGAGCCCGGCTCGGCGGGCGACCGCGCCGACGGTGACCGGGTTGTCGCCCGAGATCACCTTGAGCACGACGCCCTGCTCGGCGAAGAAGCGCATCGTCTCCTCCGCGTCGGCGCGCACGATGTCCTCGAACAGCACCAGCGCGACCGGCGTGATGTCGGGAAGCGAGTCGCCGTCGTTCATCTGCGCGTCGGTGTGGGCGAGCACGAGGACGCGCTGGCCGTTGGCCGCGTGCCGCTCGACCTGATCGCGCAGATCACCTTCGAAGGCCTTCAGGAGCACGTTCTCCGGGGCGCCCAGCACGAAGCTGCCTTCACCGGTGAAGGCCATCGCGCTCCACTTTCGTGACGACGAGAACGGGACGCGACCGCTGACCGCCCACGGCGGCGTGTCCGGGTACGCGTCCTTGACCGCGAGCAGCGTGGCGTTCGGGTCGGGGTCGTTGGCCGCGATCGCGGCGAGCGCGGCGTGCACGTTGGCGGGGGTGGCGTGGTCGAGCACCTCCACCTCGGCAAGCGCGAGGCGGCCCTCGGTGATCGTGCCGGTCTTGTCGGCGCAGAGCACGTCAACCCGCGCCAGCACCTCGATGGCGGGCAGCTCCTGCACGAGGCAACGCTGCTTGGCCAGCCGGACCACACCGACGGCGAAGGCGACGCTGGTGAGCAGCACGAGCCCTTCGGGCACCATGCCGACGAGCCCGGCCACGGTGCTGATGATCGCGTCCTGCCAACCGTTGTCGTTGCGCAGGAACTGGCTGCTGGCCAGCAACAGCCCGACGGGGATGATGAGGAAGCCGACCCACTTGACGATGCGGTTGATGTCGTTGCGCAGCGGTGAGTTGACGAGGGTGAAGCGGCGAGCCTCCTCGGCGAGCTTCGCCGCGTAGTTCTCGGCGCCGACCTTGGTGATCTGCACGCGCCCGGTGCCGGCGACGACCGCGCTGCCGGACAGCACCTCATCGCCGACGTCCTTGACGATCGGGTCGGCCTCGCCCGTGAGCAACGACTCGTCGATCTCGAGGTTGTCGCGATCGAGCACCTTGCCGTCGGCGACGACCTGCGCCCCGGCGCGCAGCTCGACGACGTCGTCGAGGACGAGCTCGCCGACCTGGATCTCCGACTTCGCGCCGTCGCGGATCACGTGGACCTTCGGCGCGCTGACGACGCGCAGCGCATCCAGCGTCTTCTTGGCGCGCAGCTCCTGGACGACACCGATGACGCTGTTGGCAACGATCACCCCGCCGAACAGCGCGTCCTTGGGTGACCCGGCGATGATCACCAGCGCGGCGAGGATGGCCACGATCAGGTTGATCGGCGAGATCACGTTGGCCTTGACGATCTCACCAACGCTGCGCGTCGGCGCGTTCGGGATGGTGTTGACCTTGCCGGCGGCGACGCGCTCGGCGACTTCCGACGACGTCAGGCCGGCTGCTGCATCGGTCGTCGCGTCAGTCACGAGCGCTGACCGTACTGGACGCTCGTGGCTAATCTGCTCGACCATGAGCCAACAGGTCAAGGGTGTGGTGGCGCGCAGCAAGGGCGCGCCGGTGACGATCGAAACCATCGTGATCCCGGATCCGGGGCCCGGCGAGGCCGTGGTCGCGATCCAGGCGTGCGGCGTGTGCCACACCGATCTGCACTACCGCGAGGGCGGGATCAACGACGAGTTCCCGTTCCTGCTCGGGCACGAGGCGGCCGGCGTGGTCGAGTCGGTGGGGGAGGGCGTGACGGGCGTGCAGCCCGGCGACTTCGTCATCCTCAACTGGCGCGCCGTGTGCGGCACCTGCCGCAGCTGCCTGCGCGGACGCCCGTGGTACTGCTTCAGCACCTTCAACGCGACGCAGAAGATGACGCTGCTCGACGGCACCGTGCTGTCGCCCGCACTGGGGATCGGTGCGTTCGCGGAGAAGACGCTCGTCGCTGCCGGCCAGTGCACGAAGGTCGATCCGACGGCGCCGGCGGCCACCGCCGGTCTGCTCGGCTGCGGTGTGATGGCTGGCATCGGCGCAGCGATCAACACCGGCAACGTCGGGCGTGGCGACTCGGTCGCCGTGTTCGGGTGCGGCGGTGTGGGTGACGCGGCGATCGCCGGGGCCAAGCTCGCCGGCGCGCACACGATCATCGCCGTCGACGTCGACGACCGGAAGCTCGCCTGGGCCAAGGACTTCGGAGCGACGCACACGGTGAACTCGAAGGAGCAGGATCCGGTCGAGTACATCAAGTCGGTCACCAACGGCAACGGCGCCGACGTCTGCATCGACGCCGTTGGTCACCCTGCCGTCTACCGCCAGGCGTTCGACGCTCGCGACCTCGCCGGCACCGTCGTGCTCGTCGGTGTGCCTCGTCCGGACATGACCATCGAGCTGCCCTTCATCGAGCTGTTCGGTCGAGGTGGTCAGCTGAAGAGCTCGTGGTACGGCGATTGCCTGCCGTCGCGCGACTTCCCGATGCTGATCTCGCTGTACCAGCAGGGCCGGCTCGACCTCGATCGCTTCGTCAGCGAGACGATCACCCTCGACGCCGTCGAGGAGGCCTTCCACAAGATGGAGCGCGGCGAGGTCCTGCGCAGCGTCGTCGTCCTCTAGGGCGAGCAGCTACACCGGGTACTGGCGGTCGGGGTCGTCGGCCGGCACTCGCGTGCCGTCGGCCTGGACCACCTCGGCGCCCGCCGGCGCGTATTGGACGATGTAGGCCTTGCGTGTCGCGTCGGTGCCGTTCGGGCCGGTGCGGTGGGGTGTCAGCGAGGAGAACACGACGATGTCGCCGGGCTCGGCCGGCGCGGCGACCGCGCCCTCGGGCTGATCGAGGCACTGGAAGCCGACCGCTGTCGTGCGGTGCTGCAGCGTGCCCATCCGGTGCAGGCCCGGCACGATCCACGGGCAGCCGTTGTCGAGCGTCGCCGACGTGAGCGGCACCCAGCAGGTGAGGTACTGCTGCGGCTCGACGAAGGCGTAGCCGTTGTCCTGGTGCCACGGGAACTCGCGGTCGGGCTCCGGCTTCTTGTACACGGCCTGGTCCCAGTACATCCTCACGTCCGGCCCCATCACGTCGTGGGCGATGCCGACGAGCGTCGGGTGTTCGCTGAACGCCTTGGCCTCCGGGCAACGGGTGACGAGGTGGACGGTGAAGGTGATCTCGTCGGCTTTGGCGATGAACATCTCGCCGTTGGGTTGCGTGCGCAGCCACTCCTCGGCCTGCGACTCCCAACGGTCGATCGCCGCCTCGAGGTCGGCGATGGTCTCGCGCGGGATCGCGTCGCGGACAACGACGTAGCCGTCGCGGTCGAACTGGGCCTGTTGCTCCGGTGTCAGGGTGGACGGCGGCGACGTCTGGTCCCGCCACTCGAACCCGACGTTTCGCTCGTGCAGTTCGATCACGCCCGGATCGTAGAGAACTTCTCGGCGGGTTCCGTGACGGAAACCGTCACCACGGCCGCCGAGATCGACGCGTCAGTCGATGGGGAAGAAGGCGCGCTCCGGCTCGGGAACGTCGGTCGAGGCGACGAGACGAGACAGGTAGCCGTCGCGCATGGTGTGCAGGGAGTCGATCGGGTAGCCGGAGCGGGCGCTGAACTCCTCGAGGGTGATCACCGTGAGCGTGCCCGTCATGGTCGACAGGTCGAAGTCGGCGACGAGCGCTTGTTCAGGTCCGATGCTGCCCGCCGGCAACGTGGCGAGCACGGTGCCCGGCACTCGTGGTGCGTCCGAGTCGACGACGAGCTCGATCGGTTCGTCGACGACGAAGAACGCCGGCAGTGCGGACGGGTCGACGCCGTTCGCCGTCGAGTTCGAGTAGGCGCTGCCCACCGAGCCGCTCCGCAACGACACGATGCCGGCCGTCGCGTCAACAGGGTCGTACAGCAGTCCGGTCACCGTCACGCGGCCGACGAGCAGTGGTGGAAGCGGAACGCCGTCCGAGAGCCCGAACCCGTCGATGAGGTAGTCGACGTCAGCCATGAAGCCCGGCACGAGCGCCGACTCGATCGTCGTCGCCAACAGCCCGACGTCAGCGGCGACACCCCGCCCTGAGGCGAGCGCACCGAGGTCGAGGCCGATCTGGCTCGCGCACGCGCCGAAGAACGACAGCGAACCGTCCGCGTTCTCGCGTGCGGCAGTCTCCAGCTTCCAGACGATGCCGTTCCCCTCGTCCCACGGAGCGATCGCAGCGATGATCGGTCCGGCTCCGACGAGATCGGGGAGCACACTGCCCTGCAGGACCTGGAAGGTGGTGAGCGCGTCGCCGGCCGCGATGGGCAGGTTCGGACGAGGGTCGTCACTCCGAGCGGCGAGCACCTCGTCGACGTGTGCCGTCGCTCGATCGACCACCGGTGGCGGGACGTCGGCCGGGTTGATGCTGTCGCGCGTGACGAGACCGGCTCGCCGGGAGGGCAGCGGCTCGGTGTCGATCGGCCCGTCGATCGTGATGCGCAGCAGATACGCGGCATCGATGACGGGCTGGCGAAGGCTGCAGAACAAGGTCAGGTCGCGCTCCGACCACCCGAGCGAACGATCGATCGGGATCGTCGACGTGCTGGTCGACGCATCCGTGGGCAACACGGCGGCCGTCGGCGTCGACGTCGAGGCGTCGCTTCCGCACGCGGTGAGGAGCAACGTCAACAACAACGCCGCAGCCCCCGCTCGCATGGTCGAATCGTAGGGCTCGACGTGTCCGGGGACAGCGCGTGACGCAATGCGTCGGAGAACCTCCCGAGACTGGGCTCGGTCAGGTGGGTTTGGGGGGTTTGGGCTTCTTGGCTCGGCTCGGGGCGACGCGACTGGGCTCGCCATCGACCTTCGGGTAGACGGGGGGCCAGGGGGCGTCGGGGAGACCGGCGGCCTGATCGGCGCGGACCATCTCGAGGAAGGGTTCCAGCGATTGCGGCTGCTGGTCCATCTCGGCCCAGGCGTCACCGTGCTCGGCGACCAGACCGGGGACGACGTCGATGGTCAACTCGGGTGGCCGGATCGCAGCGAGCTGCGACCACTCGAACGGGTAGGACACCGGCGCGTACGGGTGGGCGCGGACGCTCCACGGGGCGAACACGGTCTTGTGCGGGGCGTTCTGGTTGAAGTCGATGAAGATCCTCGGGCCACGCTCCTCCTTCCACCACGACGCTGTGACGAGGTCGGGGCGGCGACGCTCCAGCTCGCGGGCGACGGCCACGGCGGCGGACCGGACGGCGTAGCTGTCCCACTCCGGACGCAGGCGCACGTACACGTGCAGGCCGCGATTGCCGGTGGTCTTGATGAAGGCTCGCACGCCGAGCTCGTCCATCAACGCCTTGGTCAACGCGGCGGTCTCCTGGGCCATGGCGAAGTTCGTGCCGGGGCCAGGATCGAGGTCGATGCGCAGCTCATCGCAGTGATCGAGATCGGATGCGCGGGTGGGCCAGGAGTGGAAACCGAGGCAGCCGAGGTTCACGGCCCAGATGAAGTGGGCCAGGTCGGCGATCACCAACGCGCGCGACTCGGTGCCGTTCGGGGTGCTGACGATCACCGTCTGCAGCCACTCGGGAGCGTTGTCGGGCACGCGCTTCTGGAAGAAGGAGGACCCCTCGGCACCGTTGGGGAATCGTTGCATCAGGACCGGGCGATCGATCATCTGACGCATCAGCGGCTCGCCGATGGCGAGGTAGAAGTTGACCAGATCGAGCTTGGTGTCACCCCGTGTGGCGAAAAAGACCTTGTCTGGACTGGTGATCGTGACGATCTTCCCTGTGATGTCCATCTCCACGCTGTCACCCACTCGGTCCACGGTAACCGTCGACCGAGTCCCTCGAGTGACCGCCGCACGGAGGTGGTACGCCGAGATCGCCGCCGGTCTCGGGGTGGTGCTGGCTGCGCTGGTGGTGCTCGGGCAGTTCGTCGGCAACGCCTGGGGTCAGCTCCTGCTGTTCAACGGCGACTCCCAGCTGATGCCGATGCTGGCGCGTTCGTTCACCCGCGACGAGCACTTCCACTGGGTCTTCTCGTCCCCGCTGTTCTTCTTCACCGAGCTGCCCGTGTACCTCGTGTGCCACTTGCTCGCGCCCTCGGTGCAGTGGGCCGTGATCACGAACGCGGTGCTCAACGTGGTCATCGTCTACGTGCTCGTGCGCTGCCTCGCTTCGCGGCTCGGCCTGAGCATCCGCACCGGGATCGCCGCCTCGTTGACCGTGACGTTCCTGACGCTCACCTGCATGCTCCTCGAGTCCGGCGTCTCGTCGCGAGACGAAGGCATGGCCACGTTCGTCATGTTCAGCACGTACTACGTCGGTGTCCTGCACATCGGACTGGCGTTGCTGGTGCTGCTGGCCCCGTTGCGATCGCTCGAGCATCGTCGACCGCGCATCGAACTGGCGGCCGCAGGCATGCTCGTCGCACTCGGTGGGGCGTCGGACCCGTTGCTCCTCCTGCAGGTCGTGGCTCCGCTGCTGGCCGTCGTGATCGTGCTGGCCGCCCGCCGGTTGCTGCCGCCGCGAGTCGCTGCGTGGGAGCTGGCCACCCTTGCCGGCGGCACCGGCCTCGCGCTGCTCGCACGGGCGACCGTGCTGCGCCAGTTCATCGTCTCGGACGTCGGTTCGTACCTCCGCGGCGGCGACCTCGAGATCAGCTTGCGCAAGCTCGGCGAGGTGCTCACCGACATGGCGAACGGATCTCAGGTGTTCGAGCTGGTGCTCGTGCTGGTGGCCATGCTCACTGCGGTGGTCGTCGCCATGCGCACCAGCCCACGCACCGAGCCCGGGCATGCGTTCGTTGCCTGGTTCGCCGCGGTGTCCGGTCCGGTCGTGCTGGCGATGGTCGTGGTGGCCAGCAACGTCGAGTCCCGCTACCTCATGCCGATGGCCCTGTTCCCGCTGCTCTCGATCGTTGCCGCAGCGCCGCAGACGGCTGCCGGCCGCCGGCGACACGTGTTGACCGGGATGATGGCCGCGGTGCTGGTCGTGGTCGGGGTGACTGCGATGACCGAGGTCGGCAGCGTGCGGGCCCTGGCATCGAGCGAGCCCAACGGCTTGCAGTGTCTCGAGACTGCTGCCGCCGACCACGAGGCGACCGCGGGCGTGAGCTACTTCTGGCGGGCGCGCGCCCTCGACGTGTACGGCGGCCCGCGAGTGATGCAGGTGCTGAACACCTTCGAGGCCCACAAGTGGTTGACCAACGTCGGGGCGTACCGCTCACAGGACTTCTCGTTCGTCGTGGCCGACGGTCCGGTGATGGGCAAGAACGCACGCACGCGGATCGGGCGGCCGACGGGCATCACCGAGTGCGGCTGGTTCCAGGTGTTCTTCTACGACCCGGGCTCGCCGGGCCATCAGCGCCTGAACACCCTGATCGACGACTCGCTCGACTGATCGATCCGATCGCTACGGTTGCCGATCGTGACCTCGATCCCTGTCAACGCGCCGATGCAGGGAACGATCGTCGTCGTCGACGTGCAGCCGGGCGCCACCGTGCGCGCTGGCCAGCAGCTGATGATGATCGAGTCGATGAAGATGCACCATGCCATCGAGGCGCCAGCGAGCGGCGTGGTCGACGAGCTCCTGGTCGAAGCGGGTTCGACGGTGATGGCCGGCGACGTGTTGGCGCGCATGACCGAGGGCGTTGCAGTGGCCGCTGCCGTGGTCGAGGTTGCCGCGGTCGACCTGGACCGGATCCGCCCGGATCTCGCCGACGTGCTCGCTCGTCACGAGATCGGTCTCGACGCGGCCCGCCCGGATGCCGTGGCGCGACGGCGCGCGGTCCACCGGCGGACGGCGCGCGAGAACGTCGCCGATCTCGTCGACGAGGGCACCTTCGTCGAGTACGGGCCCGTGGTGATCGCCGCCCAGCGCCGTCGGCGGCCCGTCCAGGAGCTGATCGAGCGCACGCCCGCCGACGGGATGATCGGTGGCATCGGGTCGGTCAACGGCCACCTGTTCAGCGGCCACGCCGCACAGGCCGTCGCCGTGTCGTACGACTACACCGTGCTCGCCGGCACACAGGGCCTGCAGAACCACCGCAAGAAGGACAAGCTGTTCGAGGTGGCCGCGCAGCTTCGCCTACCGGTGATCTTCTTCACCGAAGGCGGCGGCGGGCGGCCGGGCGACACCGACGGGGGCATCGGCATCGCCGGCCTCGACTGCCTGGCGTTCCTGTACTTCGCCCAGCTCAGTGGGCTCGTGCCGCTCATCGGGATCAACGCCGGCTACTGCTTCGCCGGCAACGCGGCGATGCTCGGTTGCTGCGACGTGGTGATCGCCACGCTCGACTCGAACATCGGCATGGGTGGTCCGGCGATGATCGAGGGCGGCGGGCTCGGCGTGTTCGAGCCGAAGGCGATCGGGCCAATGGACGTGCAGCGGGCCAACGGTGTCGTCGACCTGGTCGCCGACGACGAGGCGCATGCGGTGCAGCTGGCCAAGCAGTACCTCTCGTACTTCCAGGGCCCAGTGGACGAGTGGGAGGCCGCCGATCAACGGCTGTTGCGCCACGTGATCCCCGAGGATCGCAAGCGCAGCTACGACGTACGCGCCGCGATCGACGCGATGTTCGACGTCGGCAGCGTTCTCGAACTGCGCCGCGACTTCGGGCTCGGGATGGTCACCGCGTTGGCGCGCGTCGAAGGACGGCCGGTCGGCGTGCTGGCCAACAACCCGAACCACCTCGCCGGCGCGATCGACAGCCCCGGCGCCGACAAGGCGGCGCGGTTCCTGCAGCTGTGCGATGCATTCGACCTGCCGATCGTGACGCTCGTCGACACGCCGGGGATGATGGTCGGCCCCGAGGTGGAGACCACGGCGCTCGTGCGGCACTGCACCCGCCTGTTCGTGACCGGGGCGAACATCACCGTGCCGATGATCAGCATCGTGCTGCGCAAGAGCTACGGGCTCGGTGCTCAGGCCATGCTCGGCGGGTCGACGAAGGCGCCCGTGGCCTGCGTCTCGTGGCCGACCGGCGAATTCGGTGGCATGGGGCTGGAGGGTGCGGTCCGGCTCGGGTACCGCCACGACCTCGAGGCGATCGAGGATCCGGTGGAGCGCGAGGCGGCGTTCCAGGTGATGGTGGACCGAATGTACGAGCACGGCAAGGCGCTGAACACCGCGTCGTACTTCGAGATCGACGACGTGATCGACCCCGCCGAGAGTCGTCGCTGGATCAGCACGGTGCTCGTGTCATCGCCACCGCCGTTGCCTCGCTCCGGGAAGAAGCGGCCCAACGTCGATACCTGGTAGGAACCGGGCATGCAGATCGACGAGGTGGAGCTCCGGATCGTTCGGCTGCCGTACCGGTCGCCGTTCAAGACGTCGTTCGGGGCGGAGACCGAGAAGCACGCGGTGATCGTCACCGTGCGCAGCGAGGGTGTCGAGGGCTACGGCGAGGGCGTGATGGAGCCGCTGCCGCTCTATCGCGAGGAGACGATCGCCGGCGGGCTGCAGGTGATCCGCAACGCGATCGTGCCGTGGTTGTTGGCCAACCCGGTGGCGCATCCGAACGTGCTGATCGACGCGTGGGCCCGGTGGCGGGGCAACCCGATGGCCAAGACCGCGGTCGAGCTGGCGATGTGGGACTGCTACGCACGACAGCAGGACGTGCCGCTGCGCGCGCTGGTCGGTGGCGAGCGCACGGAGATCCCGGTCGGGGCCAGCCTCGGCATGGCGTCCGTCGAGGCGACGGTTGAGAACGTCCGCCGCCACGTCGACGAGGGGTACCACCGGGTGAAGCTGAAGATCGAGCCCGGTTGGGACGTCGAGATGCTGACCGCCGTGCGCGGCGAGTTCCCCGACATCGAGCTGACCGTCGACGCCAACTCGGCGTACACGCTGGACGACATCGACGTGCTGCGCGTCATCGACGGGTTCGGGCTGCACTACATCGAGCAGCCGCTGCACTGGGACGACCTGCTCGACCACGCCGCGCTGGCGCCGCAACTGCGTACTGCGTTGTGCCTCGACGAGACGCTCACGTCCCCGGCCCGCGTGCGCGCCGCGCTCGACCTCGCCGCGTGCTCGGTGGTCAACGTCAAGGTCGGTCGCGTCGGCGGGCTCACTGCTGTGCAGCGGATCCACGACCTGTGCGTCGAGCGCAACGCGCCGATGTGGTGCGGCGGGATGCTGGAGACCGGCATCGGTCGCGCCCACAACATCCACTTGGCGACGATGCCCGGATTCGTCTTCCCCGGCGACACGGCGTCCGCCAGCCGCACCTACGCACGCGACATCGTCGAGCAGCCGCTCGAAGCGGTGCGCGGCACGATGGCCGTCCCGCCCGGGGCCGGCATCGGGGTCTCCCTCGATCGGCCGTTCCTCGACGATGTGACGCAGTCCGTCGAGGTCCTCCGCTGAACCCGCTGGCGAACCTGGAGTTCCGTTCGTTAACGACGGCCGACGAGCTGGCGCCGTTGCCGGTCTTCGAACGGCGGATCTGGGGGAGTGCCTCCGACCTCGTCTCGGTCAACGTGCTCGTCGCCACGATCAGCGAGGGTGGGATGGCGATCGGCGCGTTCGACCGCGACGAGCTCGTCGGCGTCGTCTACGGCTTCGCCACGCGCGATCCCGAAGTGCTGCACTCGCACTACCTCGCCGTCGATCCGACGCTGCGGCGCAGCGGGCTCGGTGCCGAGCTGAAGCAACGCCAGCGCACCTGGTGCCTCGATCGTGGCATCACGGCGATGCGCTGGACGTTCGATCCGCTGCAGCTGGCCAACGCGCACCTCAACCTGCGCACCCTCGGCGCCGTCGGCGTCAGCTACCACGAGGACCACTACGGCACGCTCGGGGGCATCAACGGCGACCTGCCGACCGATCGGCTGACCGTCCACTGGGACCTCACCGGAGCCGTGAGCGCCTGGCATCATCACGACACGATCACCGTCCCGCCCGTCACGGCCGAGGACATCGCCGGATCCACCGCCGCTGCGCTCCACGCCCGCATCTGGGTCCGCGAGCAGATGGCCCCCCGCCTCGCCGGCGACTGGCGCGTCACCGACGTCGACCTCCCGAGCCGCCGCTACACGTTGAGCCGTTGAGCCGCTGAGCGCTGTGGCGCCGTCCGTCCGCTCCGGCAACACATCGCGTTTTCTGAGACGACCGGTTTCCCTGCGCGCCGCGCAGGGAAACCTGTCCGATCTTTGAAGGCAGGGTGTCACCAGGCGACCGGATCATCAGGGAGCTCGGCGAAGCTCGCGCCCAAGCGACCCGTCGAGTACGGGCGCGGCACCTCGCCTGCCCGCCGACGCATGAGCTCGTCGACGATGCCGCGCGCGATCGCCTCCTGAGCATCGGTTGTGTTTGCAGAACGAGACGGAAGGCGGCGCGGGACGATGTCCGCAAATCGCTCCGACACCGATTGCCTGCTCCGCCCCAGCAAGCGGCCGATGCGGGCCCAGTTCCACCCGTCGTTGCGCGCCAGCACGACGGCGCGCTCCATCAGCCACTGCAGGTCGGCTTCGAGCGTGTGGGCGGCGATCAGTGCCGTGCGCGGATCGCGAGACAGTGCCTGGTCGACCAGGCCGTGCAGCTCTTTCATCGGAAAACGGTACGTGGCATGTCAGACTTCCGGCCCGATGACTGGGTGGGCACTGGTGATGGTGGGCGTGGCGATCTTCGCGGCGTCGTTCACGCAGGTGATCGCCGGCTTCGGGTTCGGCTTGCTCTCGGTCCCGTTGATGACCCTGGCCATCGCCCCGCGGCAGGCCGTCATCGTCAGCACGCTCGTAGGCGTCGGCGTCACCACCTGGCAGGCCATCCACCTCCGCCACGACACCGATCGGGTGATCGCCAAGCACCTGATCGTCTCGGCGTACATCGGGATGCCCGTCGGCCTGGCGATCTACTCGTGGGTGCCAGAGCGGGCGCTGCAGATCTCGCTCGGGGTGATGGTGATGTTCTTCGTCGTCATCCTCGGGCTGCGCATCGACGTGTCCAAGCCGGGTCGCTCGCTGGAGTACGGAGCGGGCCTCATCAGCGGCGTGCTGAACACCTCGCTGTCCACCAACGGGCCGCCGCTCGTGTTCGCCCTGCAGGCCCGTCAGCTCAGCGCCGCGCGGTTCCGGGCGACGATCTCGACCGTCTTCGCGTTCAGCAACGTCTTCGCCATCACGCTGTTCATCGTCAGCGACAAGATCAATCGCGACGGCATCGTCACGGCGGCGATCGCCCTGCCGGCGATGGCCATCGGTCAGGTGCTCGGCTTCCCCGTGCGCAAGCACGTCGACGGCGAGCGCTTCCGTTGGCTGGTGCTGTCACTGCTGACGGTGGCCGGTGCCAGCGTGATCATCAAGGCCTTCGCCTGATGGCAGGCTGAGCAGATGGCGAAGCCCACCAACGTCTGCGTCGTCCTGTTGGACTCGTTGAACCGGCACATGCTCGGCTGCTACGGCGGCAACGAGTTCGACACGCCGAACCTCGATCGCTTCGCCGGCCAGCGCGCCACGCGGTTCACCAAGCACGTCACCGGTTCGCTGCCGTGCATGCCGGCTCGGCACGACATCCTCTGCGGCGCGCTCGACTTCCTGTGGAAGCCGTGGGGATCGATCGAGCTCTGGGAGCAACCGATCACTGCCTCGCTGCGCCACAACGGCGTGGTGACGATGCTCGTCTCCGACCATCCGCACCTGTTCGAGACCGGCGGCGAGAACTACCACACCGACTTCAGCGCGTGGGACTACGTCCGCGGCCACGAGGGCGACCCGTGGAAGAGCTGGCTCGACCCGACCTGGGTCGGCGTCCCGGCCCCGCCGGCGCGGTCGGGCAACTGGTGGTTCGAGCGTCGCTTCGGCAAGGGCGTGGTGGATCTCGATCGCGCCTACGACCGCACGCGCACCTGGTTCCGCGAGGAGTCCGACTACCCGGGTCCGCGCACGATGTCGGCGGCGTCGTCGTGGCTCGACGGCGCTTCGACGCAGCTCGACAAGCGCTGGATGCTGTTCGTCGACGAGTTCGACCCGCACGAACCGTTCGACACGCCGGAGCCGTGGGCCAGCCGCTACCGGGACAGCTCCGGCGACGCCGACGGGGACCGCATCATCTGGCCGCCGTACGTCGTCGGCGGGATCAGCGGCGGTCACCTCGGTGTCGACGAGGGCCGCCAGATCCGGGCCAACTACGGCGCCAAGCTGTCGATGATCGACCACTGGTTCGGGGGCATCCTCGACCAGTTCGATCGCCACCGGCTGTGGGACACGACCGCCTTGATCGTGTGCACTGATCACGGCCTCTACCTCGGCGACGAGCGCGGGGGCGCCGACATCTGGGGCAAGCCGCTCGCCCCACAGTTCGAGCCGCTCGGTCACACTCCGTTGTTGATCCACTGGCCGGGCGTGGACGGCGGCGGCACGTGCGATGCGTTGACCACCTCGGTCGATCTCCACGCGACGATCGCCGATGCATTCGACGTCACGCCGGCGCACCGAACGCACGGCAGGTCGTTGGTGCCGTTGCTCACCGGCACGGCGACGACCGTGCGGGACTTCGCCGTCGGGGGTGTCTACGGCAACTGGGTGCAGGTCACCGACGGCCGTCGCAAGTACGCCCGCGCCCCGGTGGGCGACAACGTGCCGTTGAGCATGTGGAGCAACCGCTGGAGCACGATGCCCATCCACGCCGCGGGCATCCAGGGGCTGCCGCTGCCCGATGATCGGGCGGTGCTCGACCACATGCCGGGGAGCACCGTGCCGGTCATTCGCCAGCCGTTCCGCGCCGGCGACCTGCTGCCGTTCTGGGTGGGGCGCGGCCTCGACAGCCAGCACCACCTCTACGACCTCGATGTCGATCCGTCCGAGCAGGAGAACCGACGCGGCGAGTCGATGGAGGCGGAGCTGGCCGAGCTGCTGCGCGTGGCGCTGCGGTCCGTCGACGCGCCAGCGGAGCAGTTCGAGCGACTCGGCTTGTCATGACGATGCACTGGCGGGCGCACCGGCGCTTCGTCGTGTGGATCGTCGCCGGCCTGGTGCTGCGGATCGTCGTCGTCGATGGCATCGGCAGCGCGATGGACGCCGACGAGGCCGTCGGCATCCTGATGGCCAAGCGCGCCGCGACCGACGGGCAGTTCTCGTTCTTCTACTGGGGACAGAACTACGGCGGCGCGCTCGTGTCCTGGCTCGAGGCGGCGATGGTGAAGGTCCTCGGCTTCCACATCGTCATGTTCCGTGTGGTGTCGATCGTGGCGGCGCTCGGCAACGTCGTGCTCCTGCGGTCGATCGGCCGTCGGTTCCTCACGCCCGGTGCGGCCGACGCGGCAGCGGTGCTGATGTGGCTGGTACCGCTGAACGCCGTTTCCTACACCAGCCACGAGTACCTCTTCTACAACGCCGGCGTTTCCGCATCGTTGGCGTCATCACTCGCCTTCCTGGTGTGGCTCGAGCGCTCCGACCACCGCCAGCTCGTGCTCGGCGGGGCGTTCGCCGGGCTGGCCTTCTTCTTGCTGCCCTTGATGCTCAGCCTGGTCGTGCCGCCGCTGCTCGCCGTGTGCTGGAGGGTCCGCCGGAGGCCTCGACAGCTGGCGGCGATCGCCGGTGGGCTGTGCCTCGGCGCGGTGCCCTGGTTCGCCGCGCAGGTGGTCCACTCGTTCGACGGTCTGCAGCGCCACATCAGCACCACCGATGCTGCGCCGCGGCTGGTGTGGAAGGCGATCACGGTGGTCCTGCCGAGCATGCTCGTCAGCGGCCGCTCGCCGATGGGCTGGCTCGGTGTGGCGGTGCTCGTCGCGTCCGTCGCCTGGTGCGTGTGGTTCGCCCGCCGTCGGGACTGGGCGATGTCGATCGTCGGGGCCACGGTCGTGATCTGGCCGTTCTGGTTGGCTGCAGTCCGGCTGGACCTCCAGCCAGTGACCTACCGGTACGCGCTCGTCGTGCTGCCGCCACTGGCGTTGATGGTCGGCTTCGTCGTCGGCAAGCTGCCTCGCCACGCCGCGAACGGAGCGCTCGGTCTGGCACTGCTGGCCGCGCCGCTGCAGTTCGGCAGCGAGCTGGCGGATGGTCCCGGTCCGTGCCCGCCCGACCTTCGCCGGACGATCGGCTACCTCCACCAGCAGTCCGTTCGTGCGACGTACGCGGTGTACTGGGTGGCAGCGCCGCTCTCGGTGTGCAGCGAGGACACCATCCGTGCCGGCGAGATCATCCCGGTCCGAGACGTCGTCGCAGTCGCCGAGGCCGAGCGATCGCCGCGGACATCGGTCGTCGTGACCACCGGTGGCCCCGTCGATCTGGAGCTGCTCCGGACGCAGGCGGACAAGCCGCCGGCAGCTCGAACGGAGATCGGATCGCTGACCGTGTGGATCTTCGATGGCGTCGTCGCTCGCGACGACCTGCCGAAGGCAACGCTGTGATCAGCGTCCGCCGCCGAACCACTCCATCCACGCTTCCTGCGTCTTGGGCTTGAACACGTAGTTGCTCTCGACGATCGCGTCGACGGTGCCGCTGGATGGCATCGAGTAGCGGTGCCCTGGGTAGACGATCGTGTCGCCCGGCATCGAGGCCAGTCGCTGCAGGCTGCGGTACATGTCCTCTGGGTTGCTTCCCGGAAGGTCGGTGCGCCCGCAGCCCTCGAGGAACAGCGTGTCGCCGCTGATCAACCGGCCGGCAGCGTGGAAGCACTGGCTGCCCGGTGTGTGGCCGGGCGTGTGCACGAGCGTGATCGGGATCTCACCGGCCATGACGATGTCGCCCGGATCGTGGGCGACCAGCTGATCGGCGGTCAAGCCGGTGGTGCGTTGCACCCAGGGCGCCTCTGCGGACTGCACGTGGATCGGACAGTCGCAGCGCTCGAGCAAGCGGGCCACGCCCTCGATCGTGTGGCCCATCATCGAACCACCGACGTGGTCGGCGTGGTAGTGCGTGGCCAGCACGCCGGTGACGCGCATGTCGTCGCCCTCGACGATGTCGAGCAGTTCGTCCACCGCGTAGGCGGGATCGATCAGGACGCACTCGCCCGATTGGCGGTCGCCGATGGCGTAGACGAAGTTGACCATCTGCTGGGCGATCGGATCGTCGACGGCGAAGTCGCGGCCCGACAGCAGCTGACGGAAGTACAGGCGCTCTGGGATGGTCCCGGTCATGAGGCCGTACGCTACCGAGCCGTGAGCGCGGCGATCCGGCTGGTGGCGTTGCAGGAGGGGCAGCTCGTGCCCTACGGCGGTGATCGGGTGGCAGCCGTCTCGGCCGATCTCGCCGCCGCGTTCCGCGACGGCGACCACCTCGTGGTGGTGCACGACAGCGGCGACCTGCTGCACATCCCGCGGGCACAGCACGAGCTGGCGTCGCGAGCGGTCGGCAACGCGCTCGACGCCTTCGCAGCCCTCGGCGCCGTCGTCGACGAGCAGATCAGTGACTTCTTCGACGCGTTCGCCGCGCTGCTCGCGGACGACGACGCGTTCGCCCCGATCGCTGCGGCCAACGAGGCCGACGTCGCCACCGCGCTCGCCCGTGGGCGCTCGACGACGCGGCTGCAGCTGTCGCCGTCGATGCGCGCCGGGATGGTCGCCGGGCTCCGCCTGTGGCGCGACACCGAGACCAGCCGTTCGCACCAGCTGTCCGAGGTGCGTCACACCGGGTGGACGGTCGGTGCGTGGCGTGCGCCGCTCGGTGTCGTCGGGTTCGTCTTCGAGGGTCGTCCGAACGTGTTCGCCGATGCCTGCGGGGTGCTGCGCACCGGCAACACCGTCGTGTTCCGGATCGGTAGCGACGCCCTCGGCACGGCGCGCGCAATCGTGCAGCACGCGCTGCAGCCCGCGCTCGATGCGGCGGGGCTGCCGAGCGGAGCGGTGCAGCTGATCGACGACGCCGCGCACGCCGCGGGGTGGGCGTTGTTCGCCGATCGTCGACTCGGACTCGCCGTGGCTCGCGGCTCCGGGCCCGCCGTCGCCCAGCTCGGCGCAGTCGCCCGTCAGCAGGGCACGCCGGTCAGCCTGCACGGCACCGGGGGAGCGTGGCTCGTTGCCGCCGCGAGCGCGAACGCAGGGACGTTCGAGGCGGCGGTGCTGCACTCGCTGGACCGCAAGGTCTGCAACACGATGAACGTGTGCTGCATCGTGCGTGAGCGGGCCGGGGACCTCGTCCCGGCATTCCACCGCGCTCTGCCGCCCGGCACCGTCGTGCACGAGCTGTCGATCGACGACCCGCAGCTGGGTCACGAGTGGGAGTGGGAAGACGTGCCCGAGGTCAGCCTCGTCGTCGTCGACCGCATCGAGGACGCGGTCGGCGCGTTCAACCGCTTCAGCCCGCGCTTCGCTGCCTCGCTGATCAGTGGCGACGCCGACGAGCACGAGCAGTTCTACGCGGCCATCGAGTCGCCCTTCGTCGGCGACGGGTTCACCCGCTGGGTCGATGGCCAGTTCGCCCTCGACCAGCCGGAGCTCGGCCTGTCCAACTGGCAGCACGGGCGGCTCTTCGCTCGCGGTGGCGTGCTCTCCGGCGACTCGGTGTTCACGGTCCGCCTGCGTGCCCAGGTGCACGACCCCCGGCTGCACCGCTGAGCCAGTACGGTGCCCGCCGTGCTCCAGCAGATCACGACGAGTCGAGGTCGCCGCGTGCTCGCTGTCGTTGGGCTGCTCGCGCTCGCGCTCGCCGCGTGCTCCAGCGACAACGACGTGCGCTCCGTCGGCGGGACCGCAGACGGAGGCTCGACACCGATGGCGTCTCCGTCGCCACCGGTGTCGCAGACACCTCCGACGGACGCGACGACGCCCGTGGACGGCACCGACACGCCGACCACCCCGGCACCGGGCAACGGTGACACCTGCGACGCCGACCCGCTGACGCCGGCGGGTGATGGTGCCGGGGACCGGCTGTTCCCCGATCTCGGCAACCCGGGCATCGACGTCCACGACTACGCGATCGACCTCTCCTACGACCCGGCCACCGATGCGCTCGGTGGCTCGGTGACGATCACCATCGTCGCCACGAGCGACCTGGCGAGCTTCACGCTCGATGCCGTCGGCCCCGTCACGTCGGCGGTCACCGTCGACGGTCTGGCAGCGACGTTCGAGCAGACGCCGACCGAGCTGGTGATCACGCCGGCATCACCGGTGCCGGCGAGGGCAACGATCGTGGTGCGCGTCGACTACACCGTGCCCGCGCCGCACACGATCAGCGGCGCCGACGGCGTGCCGATCGGCTGGTTCGACACCGGCGGGGGGTCGTACGTGCTCAACGAGCCGGACGGCGCGCGGACGTGGTTGCCGAGCAACGACCACCCGAGCGACAAGGCCGCGTTCCTGTTCAAGATCCACGTGCCGGCCGGACTGACCGCGATCGCCAACGGCGAGATGACCGAGCACATCACCGATGCGACGGGTGAGACGTGGGTGTGGGTCGTCGACGAACCGATGACCACCTACTTGATCCAGCTGCTCACCGGCGACTACGAGATCGTCGACGGCACCGGCCCGAACGGTCTTCCGCTGACCAGCGTCGTCCTGCGCTCCGACCGGACGCTGATGCAGCCGTACATCGACGTCACGCCCGAGCAGATCGCCTTCTTCGAGCCACTTTTCGGCCCGTACCCGCTCGATCGCTACGGCATCGCGATGAGCGACAGCGACCCGGGGCTGGCGATGGAGACGTTCGGCCGATCACTGTTCAGCAGACTCGACTTCGCCACGGGCACGCTCGACTTCACCCAGCAGCTGCTGCTGTCGCACGAGCTGGCTCACCAGTGGTTCGGCGACGCGGTGTCACCGGCGCGCTGGCAGGACATCTGGTTGAACGAGTCGTTCGCCACCTACGGCGAGTGGCTGTGGCTGGACCACATCGGCATGGAACCGTTGCAGGCCGCAGCGGACGACGCGTTGGCCAGCCGCCCGAACGGCTCGACTGCCGACCCCACGGCGGCGGGGCTGTTCAGCTTCAACAGCTACGACGGCGGGGCGGTGGTGCTGCACGCACTGCGAGCGACGATCGGCGACGATGCGTTCTTCGAGCTCCTGCAGCAGTGGGTGGCCACCAACGACGGGCGTTCGTGCACCACCGGCGGGTTCATCGCGATGGCCGAACAGGTCAGCGGGCAGGACCTCAGCGCCTTCTTCGACGAGTGGCTGTTCGCCACCCAGCTGCCGACCGAGTTTCCCGTCAGTCGTTCGTCCGTCAGTGCTTCGTCAGGCGGTTGAGGATCGCACTGCGCAACTTGGCCGGCCTGCCCGTCCGTTGCTCGTGACGGTCGGCGCCGACGGGCAGCCGCACGACGGCGTTGATCCCCAACCAGCGCAGCGGTTCCGGTTCCCACGACGGTGACCGGTGGTTCACCCACGGCAGATCGGTGAGGTCGCTCGGCGACCGGGTGATCAGATCGGCCAGGGTGCGTCCGGCGAGGTTGGTGGTGGCCACACCGTCACCGACGTAACCACCGGCCCACGCGATGCCGGTGGTCTCGTCGAAGCCGACCGAGCACGTCCAGTCGCGGGGCACGCCGACGGCGCCGCCCCAGCGATGGGTGATCGCTGCGTCGCCGATGGCCGGGAAGAGCTCGCGGAGCGTCTCGGCCAGCGCGGCGTGCACGTGATCGTCGCTGTCGAAGGCCGGTCGCACCGCACTGCCGATGTGGTACGGCGCGCCGCGCCCGCCGAACGCGAGGCGGTCATCGGCGGTGCGTTGCCCGTAGATGATCATCCGTCGCGCGTCGTTGAACGTCTCACGGCGGCTGAGCCCGATCTGCTCCCAGACCTCGGCGGGCAGCGGTTCGGTGGCGATCATCAACGAGTAGATCGGGGCGATCGCGCGGCGCATCCCGGCCAGTTGTGGCGTGAACGCTTCCGTGGCGCGCACGACGACGTCGGTTCGCACGGTGCCGTGCTCGGTGACCACGGTGCCACCGGCGATCGATCGCACCGCGGTGCCCTCGTGGATGACGCCGCCCAACCGCTCCACCGCTGCGGCGAGGCCCTGCACCAACCGCATCGGGTGCACCGCCGCGCAGTGCGGCGTGTAGCTGGCCCCGAGGCTGCCGGTGATCGCGACGCGGTCGGCCGTGGCCTCCGGTGAGAGCCAGCGGTAGTCGTCGTCGCCGAAGCCGAACGAGCGCACCTCGTCGAGCTCGTCGCGCAAGCGATGCGCCTGCACGGCGTTGCGGGCGACGGTGACGGTGCCGCCGCGAGAGAGGTGGCAGTCGATGCCCTCTTCCTTGGCGACGCGTTCGATCTCGTCGACGGTGTGGAACATCGCCCGCTGCATCCGCACCGCGGCGTCGCGGTCGTGTTCGGCGGCCATCGCTCCGAGGCCCATCGGCAGCAACGCCGAGCACCACCCGCCGTTGCGACCGCTGGCGCCGAAGCCGACGTGATCGCGTTCCAGTACGAGGACGCGCAGCGTCGGGTCGGCGCGCAACAACGAGTGCGCGGTCCACAGGCCGGTGAACCCGGCGCCGACGATCGTCACGTCGGCGGTCGCATCTCCGGGCAGCGGCGGACGCGGGGCGACGGACGGCGCCGTGGCCTGCCACAACGAGGTCGCCGCGTTCGCTGGCATCCGGGCAGGCTAGACGTGCCACGACGGTGCCCTGACCGGGGGCGCGACGGACGGTACGCTCGCCGCCTTGGCGTTCGATCCGTTTGCCGCCCCACCCTCGGTGCCTCCCGGTTGGTACCCGGATCCGTGGATGCCTGACGGGGTGCGCTTCTGGGACGGCTCGCGGTGGACCGCACAGGCGGCGATGCGATCGAGCCGGCCCGAGATCGTCACCTTCCCGTTCGCTGCGGTCATCGGTGCGGTGCTCGCGCTCGCCGTTCCCCTGATCGCCAGCCGCTACCTGCTCCGGTCATTGGCCGGCCAGGACTGGCCGGTCTTCGTGTACGTCGCCCTCGCTGGGATCATCGGGTACACCCCGTCGTTGTGGTGGTGCCGCGAGGTCAGCCGCCGGTGGGGCAGCGGGCACGTGCGCGCCGACCTCGGCATCGTGCCGCGATCCAGCGATTGGGGCTGGGGACCGCTCACCTGGGTGAGCTGCTTCGCAGGCCAGGCCGTCGTCGCGGCGATCATCCTGGCGCTCGACGTGCCGTTCACCAGCAACACGCGGGGCTACGACGACATCGACGTCGACCGCGGTTACAAGGTCGCGCTGCTCATCGTCGCCGTGGTCGTCGCTCCGATCGTCGAGGAGATGCTGTTCCGCGGCGTGATGCTCCGGGGCATGTTGTCGATCTGGCCGGCGACTGCGGCGGTGATCGTGCAGGCGGCGCTGTTCGGCATGGCGCACTTCGATCCGATCCGCGGCAAGGGCAACATCGGTCTGATCCTCGTGCTCTCCGTCGTCGGCGGTGTCCTCGGGGGAGCGGCCTACCTCTTTCGGCGCATCGTCCCCGGCATGATCGCCCACGCGATGATCAACGCCATCGCGCTGACCATCGTCTTCACCGGCTGGACGCCGGGCCGCTGATCCGCAGGTTGTCGATCAGGCGCACGTCGCCGAACCACACCGCGGTCAGCGCGACTTCCTCGCCGTCCACGGCGTCCACGTGCTGCAGCGATGCCGCATCGACGATCGTGACGTACTCCAACCGCGCCAGCGGCTGCTCGGCGACCACCGCCGTGGCAGCACCTTCGAGCACCGCGGTTCGCACCTCACCGCCGACGAGCGCGTCGGCGATGGCGCGCAAGGACGCGGGCACGCACACGGCGGCGGCACGCTGCTCGGGGGTCAGACGGCGGTTGCGACTGGACATCGCCACGCCATCGTCGTCGCGCACCGTGGCGAGACCGATCACGTCGATGCCCAGGTCGAGGTCGGTGGCCATGCGGCGGATGACGGCGAGCTGCTGGAAGTCCTTCTCGCCGAAGACGGCTGCGTGCGGCCGCACGGCGGCGAACAGCTTGCCGACCACCGTCGTCACGCCGCGGAAGTGGCCGGGTCGGAACGCTCCCTCGAGCACCTCGGCCAACGTCCCGGGTTCGATGTGGGTCTGGAAGCCTGCCGGGTACATCGCCGCCGCGGTCGGCGCGTAGACGGCGTCGACGCCGGCGCGTTCGCACGCGGCGAGGTCGTCGTCGATCGGTCGCGGGTACTTCTCGAAGTCGGCGGCGACGTTGAACTGCAGCGGGTTGACGAAGACCGTGACGACGACGACGTCGGCGTGACGACGGGCCTCATCGACCAATGCGAGGTGACCGTCGTGCAACGCCCCCATCGTCGGGACGACTGCGATGCGACGACCGATCTGTCGCTGCTCGTCACTCCAACGCTGCATCGACAGCGGTGCGTCGAAGAGCTCCACCTCGTCAGCGATCGATCAGTGGAAGCTGTGTGCGTCGTCGGGCCAGATGCCTTCGCGGACCTCGTCGACGAACGCCGCGGTGGCCGTGATGGCCGCGTCGCGCAGCTCGGCGTAATGCTTGGTGAACTTCAACGACATGTCGCTGAGGCCGAGCACGTCGTGCAGCACGAGCACCTGACCGTCGCAGTCCGGACCGGCGCCGATGCCGATGGTCGGGATGGAGAGCTTGGCGGTGATCTCCTTGGCCAGCTCGCGTGGGATGCCTTCGATGACGACCGCTGATGCGCCCGACTGCTCGACCGCGTGGGCGTCCTCGAGCAGGCGCTCGCGACTGCCCGCCTCGAAGCCGCTCGATCGACCCTGCACCTTGTGTCCGCCCATGCGGTGGTAGCTCTGCGGCGTGAGCCCGATGTGGCCGACGACGGGGATGTCGACGCGGGTGATCGCAGCGATCGTCTCGGCCATGGCCACGCCACCTTCGAGCTTGACGCACTCGGCGCCTTCCTTCATCAGCCGGATCGAGCTCTCGACGGCCTGCTGCGGGCTGACCTGGTACGAGCCGAACGGCAGGTCGCCGACGATGATCGCCTTCGGGTGGGCGCGGGACACGAGGCGCACGTGGTACGCCATGTCGATCAGCTCGACCGGGATCGTGTTGGCCTCGCCCTGGACGACCATGCCGACGCTGTCGCCGACGAGGATCATGTCCACGCCGGCGAGGTCGACGAGCCGTGCGAACGTGGCGTCGTAGGCGGTGATCATGGCGATCTTGTCGCCGATGGTCTTCATCCTCGACAGATCCGGGATGGTGATCTTCTTGCGGTCGTTCGTCGAGCTGCTCATGAAGCGGACCCCCTCCGGCTGCTTGCCATGCAACCTACTGACTCCCTGCCCGACCCACCAAGGCACCAGCTGGGTTCGAGCGTGGCCGGTGGCACACGCATCGGCGTCAGGCGAAGGCGGTGGGGCAGAGGTCGCGGTAGGACGGTGCGCCGCCGGGGGAGGAGCGGGCGTTGACCACCGCGCTGGTGCAGGCTTCGGCGAAGCAGTCGGCGGCGGCGATGAGCAGCGCGTTGAGCGCGCTCGGCCGTGACGGTGCGCCATCGGCGAGCAGCGGGCGGCGCTCCGTGGAGAGACCGAAGATCGTGTCGCCGTCGAACATCAGGTGCGCGGGGCGGATGGCGCGGGCGAGGCCGTCGTGGGCGACAGCAGCGAGCTTGGTGCACTCGGCCTTGGTGAGCGCGGCGTCGGTGGCGACGATCCCGATCGTGGTGTTCAACGGCGGGATCACGGTGGCGACGTGCTCGGCCAGTGCCTGGCGTTCGGCGCGAGTCGGTCGCTTCAGCCGCAGATCGCCGAGGTGCCAGGGGAGGGCGGTCGAGGGGTCGATCACCTGGCCGACCGCGTTGACGACGGCGAGGGCGGCCACGGTGGTGCCGTCGGCCAGCCGCCGCGAGGCCGAACCGACCCCACCCTGCAGTCCGCCGGCGCGAGCACCGGTGCCGGCACCCACCGCACCGACGCGTTCGGGCGAACGACGAGCGGCCGACGCGGCGCGGTGGCCGAAGCCGGCGTCGGGTCGGTTGCCGAACACGCCGCCGCGGCCGAGGTCGAAGATGACCGCGGCGGGCACGATCGGCACGACCCACTCGGGCTGTTGACCGCCGAGCACCGGGAAGCCGATGTGCTGCTCCTCGAGCCACTGCATCACGCCGTCGGCGGCGGCCAGTCCGTAGGCGCTCCCACCCGTCAGGCAGATGCCGTGGATGCGCTCGATCATCGCCTGCGGTGCCAGCAGATCCGTCTCGCGAGTGCCCGGCCCGCCGCCGCGGACGTCCACACCGGCGACCGCGCCGGCCGG
The DNA here is from genome assembly GCA_965229005.1 of Ilumatobacteraceae bacterium. Lineage (GTDB taxonomy): Bacteria > Actinomycetota > Acidimicrobiia > Acidimicrobiales > Ilumatobacteraceae > CBDDIP01. The sequence continues at coordinate 3,219,956 of CBDDIP010000002.1, read as the reverse complement.
GGCGATGATCGCTGTCGTGCCGGTGCGCCACCCGCGACCGAGCCGTTGGTGGTGCCCGACGAGCAGGCCGTCGACGTCGGTCAAAGAGCCCGGCATGACGTGCGTGGTCAGGCGCTGTGCACGGAAACGGGCTGCTGGACCGCCAGCGCGCCGCTGCCGATCGTGCGCCACACGCCGATGCCGACGATGTACAGCGGGCACGCCATGACGAGGACCTGTGCGAATTCGTTCCTGTCCGGGTGCAGCGCCGTCAACCACAGCACGGAACCCAGCCACACGATCGTGACCGTGACCGTGAGTGGGCGGAAGCGACGCACCTGCATCGGGTGCACGAACTTCCAGTTGGTCAGCTGCGTCAGGGCCAGCGCCACGCAGGCCCCGGCGGTGAACCACTTCGGCGAATCGAGGAGGTACAGCGTCGGCACGATCATGTTCCACTCGCACGGGAAGCCGTTGAACCAGTGGTCCTCGGTCATCTGATCGGTGCGCGACATCCACAGCGCGGACATGAACAGCACGAAGGCGCCGATGAACAGCGACCAGCCGTGGGGGAGCATCTCGAACTTGTGCAGGAAGATCACCGGGATGACGATGCACGTGACGAAGTCGACGATCAGGTCGAGCGTGTAGCCGTCGATGCGCGGCACGTTCTCGCGCACGCACCAGTGGCGGGCCACGGGGCCGTCGATGCCGTCGAGGACCATCGCCACGGCGAGCCACAGCACCGCTTCGCGCGGTCGCCCACCGGACACGGCGATGATGCCGAGCATGCCGCACACCGCTCCGCTGGCGGTGACGCAGTGCACCAGGTACCCCTTGGCGACGGGGTGGCGGGCAGGGCCGTGATGCGCATGCTCGGGGCCAGGATGCGCATGGTTGGTCATCGGCGGTGTCTCGTCTGCGTTGAGCCGATCAGGGAACCCCCGAACGGACGGTTGCACAATGCTAACGACTGTGCAGGCTCCAGAGCTGCCGTAGCCCGGGCTCAGGGTCGTCGACCACGCGCGAAGCCGCGTCGATCTGCATGGTCGCGCGGGCACCGTCGGCGCCGGCGTCGTACTGCGGCCAGCCGGGTTCGCCGGTGCGGGCGAAGGACAGCACCGCGGAGCTGAACGTGTCGGCGACCGCTGTTCGATCAGCGCCGTCGCCGGTCATCGCCTCGACACCGGTGCGCTGCAGGTTGTGGAAGGCGAACGGGATGTCGAGCGCGTGGCACGAACCGAGCCGGCCGCCGAACGCCGGCGTCGCCCACGTGAACCAGTACATCCACGTCGGCAGGCCGGTGTCGGAGCGGGCCTCGGCCAGCTTCCGTGCCGGAACGCGGAACACCTCGTCGGTCTGCATCGCGCTGGCCAGTTGCACGAACGACGACTCGGGCCTGGCTGCTTCGTAGGCCGCGACCGCAGCAGGGGCGGCCTCGCCGAAGCGGCGGACGAACGGCCGGGTCAGCGTCTCCTCGTCGAGCTCGGCCAGCGCCGGGTTGAACGCGGTGAACAGGCTCATCTCGTCGCGCGTCGTGCCGAGCACGAGCGGGCGTGGGTCGGCGGCCGCCGCCTCGAGGATCGGCGCGGGGACGAACGATCCGTCGTCGCACGGTGAGAACCCGGTGAACCCGGCGCCGAGGTCGCGCAGCAGCTCCGACTGGGCTGCGAGCACGTCGTCGATCGGTGTGTCGCGCAACCCGTCCAACGAGTCGACGCCGGCAGCGTGCAGGAGTTCACCGAGCGCCTCCTCGGCCCGAGCGCCGCTGCGCAACTGGTTGATCGACGGGCTCATCGCCAGCACCCGGTGGAACAGGTCCTTCGCCTCGGGAACCGCCATCAGGGCGATGACGGCCGAGCCGCCGGCGGACTCGCCGAAGACGGTGACGTCGGTCGGGTCGCCGCCGAACGAGGCGATGGCCTGGTGCACCCAGCGCAACGCTTCGACCTGATCGCGCAGCCCGTTGTTCGAGGTGCCGGCGAACCCGAACGCGCCGAGCCGGTAGTTGACGGTGACGACCACGACGTCGCCCATCGTGCACAGCGCGGAGCCGTCGTACCACGGCATCGCGCCGGTCCCGGTGGTGTACGCGCCGCCGTGGATCCACACGAGCACCGGCCGCTTGCGGTCGTCGCATCCGGGGGTGAAGACGTTGAGGAACAAGCAGTCCTCACCCATCGGCAGCTTGCTGGCGCCGAGCGCGCGCTCCAGCATCCCGACGAGCTGCGGCGCCTGCGCGCCGTACTGCGTTGCGTCGAGGTCACCGCTCCAGGCGCCGGTGGGCACCGGCGCGGCGAACCGTTCGGCGGTGGCGAAGCGGATCCCCTTGAACACGCTGATCGGTCCGCGCTGCAGGCCGACGATCGAGCCGAACGGCGTGGACACGGGAGCGGTGCGCTCGTCCTCCGACGGTGATGTCACGGGCGACGGTGTTGTCATGGGCCGAACGGTATCCCTGCGTCGGCGCCGCGCCGGTAGCGTGCGGCGCCATGCGAACCCCGCCGTCGATCGTGGCGATGCGCGCCCGGCTGGCGCGACGCGGGTGGGATGCGTTCACCCGTTGGGCGGCGATCGGCCCGCACGACGAGGCCGGCAAGCGGTTCGGGCGTTTCGGCGACGGCAGCATCATCTGCTTCCCGCCGAACACAATCTTCAACGAGCGCTACATCCACATCGGGTCGGGGACGATGCTCGGCCCGCAGATCACCCTGTCGGCGGGGATGATGCCTGGGCAGGAGTGCCTCACCGACCCGGTCGTGCGCATCGGCGATCGCTGCTTGATCGGCAAGGGCAGCGGCATCGTCGGCCACTTCTCGATCGACATCGGCGATGACGTGTGGACGGGCCATCACGTGTACATCACCGACCAGAACCACGGCTACGAGGACGTCGAGCGCCCGATCAGCCTGCAGACCATGCCCGAGCGCGCGGTGAGCATCGGCGATGGTTCGTGGATCGGCTACGGCGCCGTCGTGCTGCCCGGGGCGCGCATCGGCAGGCACGTCACCATCGGCGCCAACTCCGTGGTGACCGGCGAGATCCCGGACTTCTCCGTCGCCGTCGGCTCACCCGCCAAGGTCATCCGCCGCTACACCGACGGCGCGTGGCAGGCCGTCACCGACTGACAAGGTGGCCCGGTTGCGGGCGATCCCCGCGCGACTGAGGCGACGACGGCAGTGAGGTGAGTGGTGTGCGCCACATGGCCGCTCATCGCTCATCGCTCATGGCTCATCGGGTGGCGATGGGCGCGTGCGGGTCAGGCGTCGCCGTTGAGCTCGCCGGGCGGGGCGCAGCTCTTGACGTTGTTGCCGCTGGTGAAGTCGGTGATCACGTTGGTCACCGGACCACCCTCGACGACCGACTCACGGTACGGGGCCAGCTCTCCGGTGCGGAGCCGTGCCGTGTAGGCGCGCCGGTCCTCGATCAGGATGCGGAAGTACCGCTGCCAGACGTCCACTGCATGCTGATCGTGATCGGTGGTCAGCGGGAGGGCGACGACGTCGTTCAGCATCCGCTCGATGATGTCGGTGGCCTGGTCCACGATGTCGGCTCGCTGGCGCATCTGCTCGACCGTCGGGTTGGCGATGTACCCGCCCTCGGTGTCGGCCAGCGCGAGGCGACGGTCCTGCGCGTCCTTGCAGATGGTCTGTGCCGCGGAGCGCCACTGGTCGTTCTTCACCCGGTAGACGCCGTCCTTGCCGGCGAACACGAACGCGTACACCCACATCGCCGCGATGCCGGCGCAGATCAACGCGAGCAGGACCTTCACCCAACGGCGGGCAGGAGGAACGTCGGGCTCGACGGGTTCGATGGGCGGTCGGGTCTGCAGATCCGTCATGACGTCACCTTGGGGGGTCGGTAGCTGATCGCCAGTTGCGCCAGACCACCGCCGACACCGAGCGCACCGGCGACGACCGCTCCGATCCAGCCGTCCCAGGCGGTCCACTCGATCTCGAAGGCGTGGTCCAGCGACCACTCGCCCGCGCCCATCGCGCCAATGGCCCACGACGCGACTGCGATCGACGCGCAGTACTCCCAGCCCTGGCCCTCCTTGAAGATGAAGAACCCGTTCTTCCAGTGGGCGACCACGATCGCCACCACCATGAGGCCGATCATCCCGGCGGCGGCAAGCGGCGTGAACAACCCGACCGCCAGCAGGACGCCGGCGGCGACCTCGGTGGTGGCGGCGAGGCGGGCCTGCCACTTCGGCCACTTCATCCCGATCGAGCCGAACCACCCGGTGGTACCGGTCAGCCCGCCGGCGCCGAAGAACTTGTTGTAGCCGTGGTACGACATCGTCAGACCGAACACGACACGCAGCACGAGCAGAGCGAGATCGAAGCGGTGCACGGCGCAACGCTACGCGCTGCGCACCTGCGCCCGCCATATTCGCGCCCGCGCGGTGACGCTTGCTGGTAGAACGGTCCGTCGTGAAGGGGGCCGGCACAAGCGTTTCGATGGACGGCAACCGCCTGGTCCAGGCGTTCCGGCTGCTGCGCGCCCTGTTGCGGCACCACAAGCGTTTGTTCTTCACCGCTGTGGGTGGTGCTGCGGTGTTCGCCACGTGCACCGTGCTGTCGTCGGTGATGATCCGCCTCATCACGGACAAGGTCGTCGTCCCTCGCTTCGACGAGGGCGGCGTTCGCCGCGGCACGGTGCTCGGGGTGCTCGGCCTGCTGGTCGCTGTCGGACTCACTCGCGCCGTCGGCGTCGTCATCCGTCGGACGTGGGCCGGTCGCACCGCGTGGGGCGTCACCGAGCGGATCACCGGGGAGGTGGTCGACCGGGTCGTCGTGCAGCCCGCGCCGTGGCACCGTCGGCAGAGCACGGGCGACCTGATCACCCGCGCCGGCGTGGATGCCGAGGCGGCGACGGCCGTGCTGCAGCCGCTGCCGTACGCGTCGAGCGTCGTCGTCATGTTGATCCTGTCGGCCGTGTGGCTGCTGGTCACCGATGTCGTCCTCGGGGCGGCTGCCGTGGCGATCTTCCCGATCCTCGTCGGACTCAACCTGATCTACCAGCGCCGCGTCGACGTCTACTTCAACGCCGCACAGGACGAGCTCGGGCACCTCAGCTCGGCGGTCCACGAGAGCTTCGACGGGGTCGCCGTCGTCAAGAGCTTCGGCGCCGAGAAGCGCGAGACCGAGCGGCTGGCGGTGATCGCCAGCCGGTTGCGCGAGGCCCGGCTCGGCGCCGTGCGCATCCGTTCCACGTTCGAGGCGCTCCTCGACGGCGTGCCGACCGTCGCCAACATCCTGCTGCTCGTCGGCGGCGCCTACCGCGTGCGGTCCGGCGACATGACGGTCGGCGAGCTGACCAGCTTCATCTACCTGTTCACGCTCCTCGTCTTCCCGCTGCGACTCATCGGGTTCGCGCTGTCCGAGCTCCCCCACTCGATCGCCGGGTGGAACCGCATCCGTGAGCTGCTCGATCAGCCGGTGGAGGCGGATCCGGCCGCAGCGCTGCAGCGCGGCACCGACAACAGCATCGACCTGCGCGACGTGCGGTTCAGCCACGACGGCCAACGAGTGGTCATCCCGGGGCTGACCGCACACATCCCCGCGGGCAGGACCGTCGCCGTGGTCGGAGCGACGGGTTCCGGGAAGACGACGCTGCTCGACCTGATGGCCGGACTCATCGCCCCGGACAGTGGCACGATCACCGTGCCCGAACGCGGCTGCCAGCTCGTGTTCCAGGAGCCGTTCCTGATGGCAGGCACCGTGCGCGAGAACGTGACGATGGGAACGAAGGCCGGCGACGAGCAGCTGTTCACCGCGCTGCGCGTGGCGGAGGCCGACTTCGTGCACGATCTGCCGGTGGACGTGGACACCGTGGTCGGCGAGCGGGGTGTCGGGCTGTCGGGTGGTCAACGCCAGCGCATCGCCCTGGCCCGGGCGCTGGTGCGCAACCCGTCGGCGCTGCTGCTCGACGACACCACGTCCGCGCTCGATCCGACCACCGAGGCAAAGGTGCTGTCGAACCTGCGCGCTGCGCTCGGTGGGACCACCGTGGTCGTCGTCGCGTCGCGGCCGTCCACGATCGCACTCGCCGACGACGTGCTCTACATCGTCGACGGCGAGGTCGTGGCCCACGGCACGCACGACGAACTCGTCGCCGACGTCGACTCGTATCGCGAGCTGATCGCCGCGTTCGAGCACGATCGGCAGTCGCTCGACGAGGTGCCCGATGACACCGTGGCGGACGCCGGCGTGCCGGGAGGTGCCGCATGAGCGAACCGATGAGCCGCTGGTCGACCGTCGAGATGATCGGCAAGGGCGTGCGCGAGGCGCCCGCGCTCCGCACCGGCTTCGGCGTCACCCTCTCGTTGGCGATGATGGGTGCCGTCGGCCGCGTGGTCATCCCGGTGCTCGTGCAGCAGGCGATCGACCGGGGCTTCGAGCCGGGGCGCGTGCACGTGGGCACCGTGACGGTGCTCGCCGCCATCGGGCTGGCCGTCATCCTCATCGCCACCTGGGCGCAACGCAACGCCGTCGCCCGGCTGGGCCGGCGCAGCGAGGAAGCGCTCTACGTCCTGCGCGTGCGCCTCTTCGAGCACATCCATCGGCTGAGCATCGCCGACCACGGTGAGGAGCGGAAGGGTGCGCTCGTCGCTCGCGTGACGAGCGACATGGAGACGCTCGCCCAGTTCTTCGCGTGGGGCGGGTTGGCCTGGCTGCTCGACGGCACGTTGATCGTCCTCGTCGCCGGCGTGATGCTGGCCTACGACTGGATCCTCGCCCTCGTCGCATTTGCCGTCGCTGCCCCGCTAGCGCTCGTGCTGCGCGCCATGCAGCGGCACCTCACCGCGGCATATGACGATGCCCGCGGTCGCAACTCGGAGGTGCTGACGCAGATCAGCGAAGTGGTCTCCGGCTCGGAGACGCTGCGGCAGTACGGCGCCGGCGAGCACTACGCCACGGAGACCAAGGAGATCAGCCACCAGCGATCGAAGTCGTTCATCAAGGCGGGCACGATCGGCGCCTTCCTCTTCCCGAGCGGTGAGATCTTCAGCGTCTTCACCATCTGCTCGGTGATCGTCGTGGGCGTGCTGCGCGGTCCGTCGTCGGGGCTGACGTCCGGGGCGATGATCGGCTTCTTGTTCCTCGTCTACCGGATGTTCGAACCGATCGCCGAGCTCACCGAGGTGATGGACCAGACGCAGACGGCCGTCGCTGGGTTGCGGCGCGTCATCGGCGTGCTCGAGATCCCGATCGGACCGCCCGAACCGGAGTCGCCCACGCACCTGCCGGCCGGCAAGCTGACCGTCACCGTCGACCACGTCGACTTCAGCTACCGCACCCGCGGCAACGAGGACGAGCCACCCGTGCTGTTCGACGTCAACGCGCACATCCCCGCCGGGCAGCAGGTGGCCGTCGTCGGCGAGACGGGCTCGGGCAAGACGACGCTCGGCCGCCTCATCGCTCGCCTGGCCGATCCGACGGCGGGGCACGTGCTGGTCGGCGGTGTGTCGCTCACGCGAGTCGCCAACGCCGAGCTGCGCGACCGACTGGTCGTGGTGCCCCAGGAGCCGTTCCTGTTCGAGGGCACGATCGCGGCCAACCTCGGCTTCGCCCGCCCGCTGCTCAGCGTGGACGACCTGCTGCGTTCGATCGACGACCTCGACCTGCGCGACTGGCTCGACACGCTGCCGGAGGGCATCGACACCGAGGTCGGTCAGCGCGGCAGCCAGCTGTCGGCGGGGGAGCGTCAGCTCGTCGCACTCGTGCGCGCCTCGCTGGTGGACCCCGACGTGCTCGTGCTCGACGAGGCGACGTCGTCGGTCGACGCGCTCACCGAGGTGCGCATCGCCCGCGCGCTCGACAAGTTGGCCGCCGGACGCACGACCATCGCGATCGCCCACCGCCTGTCCACCGCAGCCCGCGCCGATCGCGTGCTCGTGCTCGACCACGGCCACCTCGTCGAGGACGGCTCGCACGACGACCTGTTGCAACGAGGCGGTGCCTACGCGGCGATGTACGAGGCCTGGGTCGCTGCAACCAGCGCCGGCTGACCTCGTCTCAAGCCCGGAGGCTCACGGACCCGGATCGATGCCGAACGGCCACGGACCGGTGACCTCGTCCACCACCGCGGTGCACGCGCCAGTCCCGAACACGTCGGCCGTCCACGTCGCCGTTGCCCCCGGCTGGACGTCGTCGACGGCAACGAACCGGGTGTCGGTGCCGGCGCTGGACTCGAACAGCACGTCGATCACGTAGGAGCGACGCTTCGAGTCCTGGTTGACGATGCTGCCCTCGACGCTGAGGCGCCCGCCGGCGCTGACGCACCGTTCGGACTCGACGGTGAACTTGCCGGGGTGGTTCCAGGCGTCGAGCTCGCGCAGCAGGGCGCGGGTGAACAGGAAGCCGACGACGCTGAACAGGACGGCGACGATGCCGAGGACCAGTCCGGCGATGGCGAAGCCGCGGCCGAACCCGTCCTGGGTGGCTGCTCGCTTGAGGCCGTTGACCCCGAGGACGATGGCGACGATGCCGCCCACTGCGGCGACGGCGAACCAGAACGGGATCCAGGCGCTGAGCGCGCAGACGAGGCCGACCACGAACGCGGCGACGGCCGCACCTCGGCGGGGCCTCGGTCCCGTCGGCACCGGCGGGAAGCCACCGACGCCGAACGGTGGCATGACGTTGCCGGTGCTCGCGCCCGGTGCGTCGTCGACGTAGCGCTGACCGTGCACCGAGACGTCGGCCGTCCAGCGCTGTCCGTTGTGATAGCGGAACTCGAAACGTCCGCCCGGGTCGGGGTACCAGCCGGCGGGTGTGTCCACGAGGACCAGACGCTACCGGGCTCCACTCACCCGGACGGGCGCGCGCCTACGCTCGACCGCGCCATGCAGATCATCCTCATCCGCCACGGCGAGCCCGAATGGGTTCGCGACGGGCTCAACGTCGTCGACCCACCGCTCACCGAACGCGGCCACCGCCAGGCCCAACGCGTCGCCGAGGTGCTCGGCGCGATGCACTTCGACGAGGTGGTCGTCTCCCCGCTGACCCGTGCGCAGCAGACCGCTGCGCCGCTGCTGCGGGTGCTCGGCCGGGACGTCGTCACCGAGGACTGGCTGCACGAGATCCGCGAACCGAACTGGCACGGCACGCCCAAGGAGCTGATGGTCAAGGCCTACGAGGAGGAGCGCTCCCGCGTTGCCGAGGATCGATGGATGGGCGTGGAGGGCGGCGAGCCATCGCGCGACTTCGTCGAGCGCGTTCGCGCCGGTGGCAGCGAATTCTTCGCCGCTCGCGGCATCTCGCGCAGCCGCCAGATCCTGCCGGTGTGGAGCATGGACGACAGCGAGGCGCGCATCGCCGTCGTCGCTCACGCGGGCACCAACGGCGTCATCCTCTGCCAGCTGCTCGGGCTGGACCCGGTGCCGTGGGAGTGGGACCGCTTCGTCATGGGTCACGCCAGCATCAGCTACCTGGAGACGATGAAGCTCGGCGACGGGCACACGTTCAGCCTGACGAAGCTCGGCGACGTCGAGCACCTCGCCGTCGAGGACCGCACGAAGTGAGCAGCGCGGTGAACCAGCCGACGCGCGAGCAGATGTACATCGACGGTCGGTGGGTCGACGCTCGATCCGGCGCGACGTTCGACAGCTTCGACCCGGCGACTGGCGCGGTGCTCGCCGTCGTGCCCGCCGGCGCAGCGGCCGACGTCGACCTCGCAGTTGGCGCGGCGCGACGTGCGTTCGACGAAGGACGGTGGGGTGCGGCAGTGTCCGAGCGCGACCGCGCCGCGATCCTGTTCCGCATCGCGGCGCTCGTGCGCGACCAGGCTGACGCGCTCGCCGAGCTGGAGGTGCGCGACTGCGGCAAGCCGCTGGCAGATGCCGTCGCCGACATCGCCGAGGTGGCGTTCATGTTCGAGTACTACGCCGGTTGGGCGACGAAGATCAGTGGCGACATCCCACCCGTCGGGCCCGGAGCGTTGAGCCTCGTGGTGAAGGAGCCCGTCGGCGTCTGCGGGTTGATCGTGCCGTGGAACTACCCGATGATGATGGCGGCACAGAAGGTCGCTCCGGCGCTCGCCGCGGGATGCACGGTGGTGCTCAAGCCGGCCGAGCAGACGCCGCTCACCGCGCTGCGCATGGCAGCGATCGCCGAGGCCGCCGGTGTGCCGGCCGGCGTGTTCAACGTGGTCACCGGCATCGGTCCGGACGCCGGTGCACCGCTGCTGACCGACCCACGCGTCGACAAGATCAGCTTCACCGGCTCGAAGGAGATCGGCAAGCTGATCATGCGCACCTGCGCGGATCAGCTCAAGCGGGTCACGCTCGAGCTCGGTGGCAAGAGCCCGAACATCGTCTTCGCCGATGCCGATCTCGCGGTCGCGGTTCCCGGCTCCTGCAACGGCGTCTTCGGCAACCAGGGCGAGGTCTGCTCCGCAGGTTCGCGGGTGTTCGTCGAGCGATCGATCTACGACGAGGCGTTGCAGGCGATGACCGATCACGCGGCCACGATCCGACTCGGCAGCGGTCTCGATCCGGCGACCACGATGGGCCCGCTGGTCTCCGCTGAGCAGATGGCCCGCGTCGGCGACTACATCGGCATCGGCCGCGGTGAGGCCCGCGAGGTGTTCGCCGGCTCGGTGCCGACCGATCCGTCACTTGCCGGCGGGTACTTCGTGCCGCCGGTGATCTTCGAGGCGGCGTCCAACGACCTGCGCATCGCCCGCGAGGAGATCTTCGGCCCGGTGATGACCGTCCTCCCGTTCACCGACGTCGACGAGGTGGTGCGCTTGGCCAACGCCACCGAGTACGGGCTCGCCGCAGCGATCTGGACGCGTGACATCAACAAGGCGCTGAACACCGCCCGCGCCGTGCGCGCCGGCGTGGTGTGGATCAACGACAGCCAACCGGCTCCCACCGAGAGCCTGTGGGGTGGCTACAAGCAGAGCGGCGTCGGCCGCGAGCTCGGCCCCTACGCGCTCGACGCCTACCTCGAGACCAAGCAGATCTACATCAACCTGACCTGACGCGAGTCGCCCGGCCCGCCGCAGTCTCGGGATGACGCCCGCCATCTCCGCCTCTCGGGACAGCCCCTGACGGATCCCGTCAGGGGCTGTCCCCGGACACGTCGTCGGCTCGGTGCTGCCAGACACGAACGCGATCAGCGATCATCGCTGCGGCGATGGCCATCGCGAGGCACGGTGATCGGTCGAGCAAGGGAACGACCGAGGACCGGTAGATGGGGTCGGCCAGCTCCGAGGCCACGATCGCACCGAGGATCGTCGCCGCCACCAGCGACGCGGAGACTTGCACGATCAAGATTGCAGCGACCGTGCGGCGCTCGCCCGCAACGGACAGGGCGCAGCACGCGGTGCCGACGAGCAGCAGCAACCCGAGCGAAGGCGGCAGGTACGACTGCGCGGCGAAGACGACCCAACGAGGCGTCACCGTCGGCAGCGTTTGGCGACCGAGTCGGGTGAGCTCGGCCACCTCGACGAGCCAGCACAGCGCTGCGCCGGCGAGCAGCACGGCGACGGTGGGCAGCGACGACCGTTTGCTCACTCGATCACCTCGTCGAGATCCGCATCGCTGTGTGGGAGCCCGGTCGACGACATCACCGCTGCCGCGATCGCCACCAATCCGGTCACGCCCAGGCGGGCGTAGACGAGCCCTGCGACGGGCAACCGCTCGATCTCGTTGTCCAGCACAGCAGCCGAAGCGATGCCGGCGATGGAGACGACCGCGAAGAAGCCGCAGAGCACTGCCGTGAGCCGAGCGCAGGTATCGACCAACGTCGAACGGGGATCAGCGTCCAGCGATCTGATGAAGAGGCTCGAGGCGCCGGTGGCGAGCAGGAGGACGACGAGATCGACGTCGACGAAGCGACTGACGACGTAGAGGTGCTCGCGCAGACCGAGTGGCGGCCGAGTCGGCACGTCGTCCAGAAAGGATCGCCATTCGTTGAAACGCGTCGCGATGGCGAGCAGCACGGCTGCCGTCGTGGCCGCCCACAGCATCGCTGCGAGCCGCCGGTAGGGGATCGTTGGCGTCAGACCCAGGTGCACTGCTGGCGCTTGATGCCGTTGATGAAGTTGCTCTGCAGGTAGGCGGGTTCGCCGATCGTGCGCATCTTCGGCAGGCGTCGGCGGATCTCGTCGAACATGACGGCGATCTCGCGGCGGGCCAGGTTGGCGCCGAGGCAGAAGTGCGGGCCGCCGGCGCCGAAGCCGGCCTGCTGCGGTTGCAGCGATCGACGCACGTCGAACTCGAACGGGTTGGTCCACACGGTCTCGTCCCGGTTGGCCGAGCAGTACCAGAGCACGACCTTCTCGCCGGCCTTCAGGTCGGTGCCGCCGACGGTGACGTCCTCGGTGCAGGTGCGGCGGAAGTGGATCACCGGGGTGGCGACGCGCACGATCTCGTCGACGGCCGTCTTCGTGTTGGCCTCGAAGTCGTTCCACCAGATCGCCTTCTGATCTTCGTGCTCCGTCAACAAGCGCATGCCATGGGTGATCGCGTTGCGGGTCGTCTCGTTGCCGGCCACGACGAGGAGGATGAAGAACGAACCGAACTCGGCGGAGGTCAGCCGTTCGCCTTCGAGCTCGGCGTTCATCATCAGGCTGGTGAGGTCCTCGCCCGGGTGCTTCACGCGTTCCTCGCCGAGCGCCTGCGCGTACTGGAACATCTCCAGCGCGGCCGCCATGAACACGTCGAGCGTGGTGCCGTACTCCGGGTCGCCGACGCCGAGGATGATGTTCGTCCAACCGAAGATCTTCTTCTCGTCCTCGGCGGGGATCCCCATCATCTCGCAGATGATCTGCAGCGGCAGGGGAGCGGCGATCTCCTCGACGAAGTCGCATTCGCCGTCGGGGAACTTCTCCAGCAGGTTGTCGACGACCGACGTGGCCTTCTCCTTGACGTAGCTCTCGACTCGCGTGATCTCCTTCGGCGTGAACCCGCGGGAGACGATGCTGCGCAGGCGGAAGTGCCGGGGATCGTCCATGGCGATCATCGAGCCGAAGAACTCGGCCATCTCGATCGGCAGGTCGCCGATGTTGCTGCCCTTGCCGCTGCAGAACAGCTGCGGGTTGCGACTGGCGAACCAGACGTCCTCGTGACGGGTCAGCGCGTGGTAGCCGGGTCCCTTGGGGAACGGCGAGCCTTCGAAGTCCCACTCCTCGAAGAACTGGACCGGCGACTGCGTGCGCAACGTGTGGAACGCGCCCTCGCGGATCTCGCGAGGTTGCAGCCAGAACTCGGGGTCGGACAGGTTGAAGGAACCGAGCGCGACATCAGCGGGGGTCATGGCCGCGAACCCTACCGATAGGGTGCCCTCATGGCCGAGCTGACCCTGTCCACCATCGGGTCCGAGCCCCTCGAGCGCGCCCTCGTGGTCACGGCGCACCCCGACGACGTCGACTTCGGCTCGGCGGGAACGGTGTCGGCGCTGACCGAGGCGGGCGTGCACGTGACGTACTGCATCGTCACCAACGGCGATGCCGGCGGCAGCGATCGCTCCGTCTCACGATCCGACATGGCGGCGCTACGACAGGCGGAGCAGACCGCGGCGGCGAAGGAGGTCGGTGTCGACGACATCCACTTCCTCGGTTTCGCCGACGGTCGCGTCGAGGCGAACCTCGCGCTGCGGGCGGCGATCAGCCGCGTCATCCGCATCGTCCAGCCGCAACTGGTGATCACCCAGTCGCCGGTGCGCAACCTCGATCGCATCTACGCCAGCCACCCGGATCACCTGGCCGCCGGCGAGGCAGCGCTGTGCGCGGTGTACCCGGACGCACGGAACCCGTTCGCCTTCCCCGAGCTGCTGGCCGACGAGGGCCTCGAGCCGTGGTCGGTCCCCGAGGTGTGGCTGATGTCCGGTGGCGATGCCACGCACACCGTGGACATCACCGATCACCTCGATCGCAAGGTGTCGGCGCTGATGCGCCACGTCAGCCAGCTGCCCGATCCGGCGTCCACCGATGCACGGATGCGCTCATGGGGTGCGGAGATCGCCAAGCAGTTCGGTTTGCCCGAAGGACGGGCCGCCGAAGCGTTTCGCCGCGTCGAGACCCGCTAGGTACAGTCGTCTCACGCAACGCACCGCGGACCGCGCGTGCGACTTCCAAGGGGGAAGAATCCAATGACCGAAGCCGTCATCGTCGCCGTCGCTCGCAGCCCGATCGGTCGGGCCGGCAAGGGTTCGATGGTCAGCATCCGCCCGGACGACCTGTCTGCGCAGATCATCAAGTCGCTGATGGCGCAGGTGCCGCAGGTGTCCGCCTCCGACGTCGAGGACCTGATCATGGGCTGCGGCCAGCCGGCAGGGGAGCAGGGCTTCAACGTCGCTCGCGTCGCCGCAGTGCTCGCCGGTCTGACCGATGTCCCGGGCGTCACCGTCAACCGCTACTGCTCGTCGAGCCTGCAGACCATCCGCATGGCCGCGCACGCCATCCGCGCCGGTGAGGGCGACTGCTTCATCTCCGCCGGGGTCGAGTGCGTCAGCCGTTACGGCGCCGGCGCCAGTGACACCGCACCGAACCCGATCTTCAAGCCGTCGGGTGCGCGCACCGCGGAGCGTGCAGCGGGCGGCCAGCCCGACTGGACCCCGCCCACCGGTCTTCCGGACATGTACATCGCCATGGGCCAGACCGCTGAGAACGTCGTCGAGGCCGAGGGCGTCACCCGCGAGGAGATGGACGCGTGGGCGAAGCAGTCGCAGGACCGCACGCAGGCGGCGATCGCCAGCGGGTTCTACGAGAACGACATCACCCCGATCACGCTGCCCGACGGCACCGTCATCTCCAAGGACGATTGCCCGCGTGACGGCACGACGCTCGAGGGTCTCGCCGCGCTGAAGCCGGCGTTCCGCCCCGACGGCAAGGTCACCGCCGGCAACGCCTGCCCGCTCAACGACGGCGCGGCTGCGGTGATGGTGATGAGCGACACGAAGGCGAAGGCGCTCGGCCTCACCCCGCTGGCGCGCATCGTGTCGTCGGGCGTGAGCGGTCTGAACCCGGAGATCATGGGCCTCGGCCCGATCGAGGCGAGCCGTCAGGCGCTGCAGCGTGCCGGGATGACGATGGACCAGATCGATCTCGTCGAGATCAACGAGGCGTTCGCCGCCCAGGTGATCCCGTCGGCCAAGCACCTCGGCATCGACCACGCGAAGCTGAACGTGCACGGTGGCGCCATCGCCCTCGGTCACCCCTTCGGCCAGACCGGAGCGCGCATCATGACCACGCTCATCCACGGCCTGCAGTCCACCGGCGGCACCTACGGTCTCGAGACCATGTGCGTCGGCGGCGGTCAAGGCATGGCCATGATCGTCGAGCGCCTCAGCTGACCCGCGACGGAATCTGGATGTCTGTCAGCTCGACATTCGAGCTGTCAGACATCCAGTTCCGCGAACGGCTTCACGCTGTCAGACGAAGCGGAAGCTGTCGACGAGCGCGATGTGGGAGGGCGGCTCCACCGAGTCACCAGACTGCGTGATGAGTGCGACGATCGATTGCTGGTTGTGTCGGAACACGGCGAAGACTCGCCCGCTGCCGGTGTCGATGACGACGGTTCGGATCGTCTCGCCGGCTACGACCTCGTCGCGCTGGCTCTCGATCGTCCCCGCCGACTGCTGCACCATGCTGTCGATCATTCCTGCGTAGCCGCCGGTGACGCTCGCCGACGCCGTGCCACCGGGGAACTCGAGGCTGAGCACCGTCGTCCGCGTCGAACCGACCACGGACTCCCAACTGGTCGCCGCCGCCTGCACTCCCATGACCGGGACCTCGTAGGTCGTGACGTTCGGCGCCGATGGTAGCTCGAAGTGCATCTGCGGCGTGTCGACCGGAAACGCGTTCGCTGGAACGTCCGCGGATTCGTCTGCCGGGCTCTCCTCGGTCTTGTCCAGGTACTTGGCCTTGAGCTCCTCGAAGTTCCAACCGACGTAGCCGGCGCCGGCAGCGAGGAGGAAGAACGCGAGCACCTTGAGCGGCCCGCGGTCGCGCTGCTTCTTGACCTGATGCGCATGGGTTGCCTGCTCAGCGGCTTGACGGGCGAGCATCTCCTGCAGGCTGTCCGGCGTGCGCAGCGCCTGGCCGGCCTGACTCGAGGCAGGCGCGCTGGGCAGGTCGTCAACCGCCGATCTCCGCATGACATGTTCATCGGCACGCGGAGCGCCACACTCAAGCGGGCGTGGCTACAGCGGCGGACGCGGGCGGTCGGCGCGGATGCGCACGAGGTCGGGCTCGTTGGGCAGCTGGATGGCCCGCACGATGTAGTGCTCGCCGCCGGCCATCAGCTCGGCGAGTGCCCACGAGTCGCTGCTGTCGCGCAGCCCGTCGCCGATCGGGTGCAACGCATCGACGTCGAGCCCGGCCGTGTCGGCCTCCGCGTGCCACAACGCGACGAGACCTCGACGCAGCTCGGGATCGTCGACCAGATCGGTGCCACGCAGGCACAGCTCGACGTTCGTGATCGTCACCGGCTTGATCTCCGACATGTCGACGATGTCGCCGCCGAGCTCGCCATCCAGCATCACCACCACGGGGCCGCTGCTCCCGGCGAGTCCGCCGACGAAGCCGTAGCGGACCAACGGCAAGCCGTCGTCGCCGGTGAGCTCGAGGCGGATGCGATCGCCCGGTCGGAAGCTCATCGAGACCTCACGATGGACGACCTCACCGGCAGGATCTCATGCCGTGAGCTCGTCCAGGACCGCATCGGACAGCTCGGGCCAACGTTGCAGCGCCACCGGTGCCCACTGATCGAAGGCGCGATCGGTGAGCGCGACGACTGCGACGTTCACCCCCGGATCCACCCACATGAACGTACCGGCACCCCCGAAGTGTCCAAACGTGGCGGGGCCGCAGCGGTTGCCGGTCCAGTGCGGCTGCTTGTTGCCGCGGATCTCCAGACCGAGTCCCCACGGGCACGGATCGAACCGTCCGACGCCGGGAACGATGCCCGACAGCTCCGGGAATTGAACGGATGTCGCGTCGGCCGCAGTCGCCGCGCTGATCAACGTCGGCGAGCGCAGCTCGCGCCCGAACGAGACGAGGTCGTCGACGCTGCTGACCGCGCCGTGCGCGGGCGAGCCGCGCAGCTCGGTTGTCGACATCGCCAACGGCTGCAGGACAGCTTCGGCGAGGTACTCCGCGAATGGCATGGCAGCGGCGCCAGCGACGTGTGCTGCAGCGAGCTCGATGCCCGTGTTCGAGTAGATGCGTCGTGATCGTGGTCGGGTGATCGGCGCGTCGCCGTCGAAGGCGTAGCCGCCGGCGTGCGCAAGGAGGTGGCGCAACGTGCAACCCGCCTGCCCGACCTCGTCGCCGAGCGTGACGATGCCCTCCTCGACCGCGACGAGCACGGCCCAAGCAGTCAGGGGCTTGGTCACCGACGCCAAGCGAAACGTGCGGCTGGTGTCGCCGACGACGTGTGCGCCACCCGTTGCGTCGATGGCTGCGGCGGCGACGTTCGGCACCGGCCAGGTGGCCGTCAGCCGCAACGCCTCCAGCACGAGCTCGTGCTCAGGCCAGGCCGCTGGACCGCAGCAGCTCGGCCACGTGGAACGCGAGGTCGAGGCTCTGGCGAGCGTTCAACCTCGGGTCGCACACCGTCTGGTAGCGGTCGTCGAGTTGGCTGTCGAGGATCTTGTCCGCGCCGCCGACGCACTCGGTGACGTTGTCGCCGGTGAGCTCGATGTGGATGCCGCCCGGCCAGGTGCCCTCGGCGTGGTGCGCACGGACGAAGCCCTCGATCTCCTGCGTGATCTCGTCGAAGTCGCGCGTCTTGCGGCCCGTTGCCGACGTGTACGTGTTGCCGTGCATCGGGTCGCACGCCCACACCACGGGATGACCGGCGTCGCGCACGGCGCGCAGCAACGGACGCAACGACTCCTCGACGGCGTGCACACCCATGCGGCTGATCAACGTCAGCCGGCCTGGGATGCGCGTCGGGTTGAGCGCCTCGCACAGCTCGAGCACGAAGTCGACCGTCGTGGACGGGCCGATCTTGCAGCCGAGCGGGTTGCCGACGCCGCGCAGGAACTCGATGTGCGCGCCGTCCAGCTGACGGGTGCGCTCGCCGATCCAGAGCATGTGCGCCGAGCAGTCGTACCAACCGCCGGTGAGCGTGTCCTGGCGGGTGAGCGCCTCCTCGTAGCCGAGCAGCAGCGCCTCGTGGCTCGTGTACACGTCGACGGAGCTCAGGTTCGGGTTGGACTCGGTGTCGATGCCGCAGGCGCGCATGAACTGCAGCGCTCGCTCGATCTCGGCAGCGATCTGCTCGTAGCGGCGACCCTCCGGACTGCTGGCGACGAACTCCTGTGTCCAGGCGTGCACCCGGTTGAGGTCGGCGAAGCCGCCCTTGGTGAACGCGCGCAGCAGGTTCAGGGTGGATGCCGACTGGTTGTACGCCTGCACCAGTCGATCCGGCGACGGCACGCGAGCGGCCTCGGTCGGTGTGGCGTCGTTGACGATGTGCCCACGGAAGCTCGGCAGATCGACGTCGCCGATGCGCTCGAACGGTGCCGAACGCGGCTTGGCGAACTGGCCGGCGATGCGCCCGACCTTCACCACGGGAACGCCGAGCGAGTAGGTCAGCACGACGGCCATCTGCAGGATGACGCGCAGCTTCTCGCGGATGTTGACCGCGGAGAACTCCTCGAAGCTCTCGGCGCAGTCGCCGGCCTGCAAGAGGAAGGCGTTGCCGGCGGCCACCTGGGCGAGCGACGACTGCAGCGAACGGGCTTCACCGGCGAACACCAGCGGGGGATAGGAGGCGATCTGCTTCAGGGCTCGGTCGAGGTCGCCGCTGTCGGGCCACTCGGGTTGCTGCTCGGCAGGAAAGCCCTGCCAGCTCGTTGGAGTCCAGGCTGTTGCCACCGGGAAAGCCTGCCGGGTCGTCGCGACCAATGCAACGCAATACCCGATCGCGGAAATCACGAATCGGTGGTCGGCGCCCCTCGGCATGATGATCCGATGCCCGAACAGCTGAACCCTCATCTGCTCTCGTGGGCACCAGGCCTCGAGTCCGGCGCCCGCCAGCAGGCAGAGCGCACCTCCCGACTCCCCTTCATCGCCGGCCACGTGGCCCTGATGCCCGACGCCCACTTCGGCCTCGGCGCCACGGTGGGCTCGGTCATCCCGACGCGCGACGCGATCATCCCGGCCGCGGTCGGTGTCGACATCGGCTGCGGCATGATCGCCGCCCGTCTCGATCTGACCTCGTTCGATCTGCCGCACGACCTGCAGCCGCTGCACACCTCGCTGGCTCGCGCCATCCCGGCGGGTGTCGGCCAGGGTCACCGCACTGCGCCGCCGATCCTGTCGGTGGTGCCGTGGGACGACGACACCCCTGGCTTGCTGCCGGGCAACGACGATCTGCAGCGCAAGGCGTCGCTCCAGCTCGGTTCGCTCGGTTCCGGCAACCACTTCGTCGAGGTCTGCCTCGACGAGCGCGACCGCGTGTGGCTGGTGCTGCACTCGGGCTCGCGCGGCGTCGGCAACGTCCTGGCGACGCGTCACATCGAGACGGCGCGTGGGCTGATGAAGCAGTGGCTCATCGAGCTCGAGGACCGCGACCTCGCCTACCTCCCGGCCAACACCCCGGAGTTCGACGCCTACATCGGCGACATGCTCTGGGCGCAGCGCTACGCGATGCGCAACCGTGAGGAGATGTTGGCGCTCGCCCTCGCCGCGGTGGTCACGTTCCTCGGCCGCGACGTTGCGGTCGCCGATCGGATCAACTGCCACCACAACTTCACCCAGCTGGAACGTCACCGCACCCGTGAGGGCACCGGCGACGTGTGGATCACCCGCAAGGGGGCGATCAAGGCCGGCCAGGGCGATCGTGGTGTCATCCCTGGTTCGATGGGCACCCGCTCGTACATCGTGTCGGGCCTCGGCAACACCGCGTCGTACTGCTCGTGCTCGCACGGTGCCGGACGCCGTCTCGGTCGGAAGGAAGCTCGTCGTCAGCTGACGGCGGCGTCGCTGACCGAGGCGATGGCCGGCAAGGCGTGGAACGGCGACGCCGAGGCCCTGCTCGACGAGCACCCGTCGGCGTACAAGGACATCGACGAGGTGATGGCCAACCAGGAGGACCTCGTGTCGATCGTGCACACGCTGCACCAGATCCTCAACTACAAGGGAACCTGAGCTACCGGCGCGCTCGCAGTTCGTCGCACAGCGGCGTGGCTGCGGGCGCGTCGGGCGCGAAGGCCGGCCCGAACACGGCCGTAGCGAGGTCGATCGCCTCGAAGCTGAACCACGCCTGCGTGCCGTCGATGCGGATCTCGAACCCGCCCGAGATCGGATCGGCGACGACGTCGACGCGCACGCTCGATCCGGCTGCCCGAACGGGCGTCGCGATCGGGTTGGTCGCCCCGGCGCCCTCCACGCTGATCGACCAATGGCCATCGCGGTTGTCGAGTGCCACCTTGGACGCTCCGGTGTCGAGCAGGGTCGTGTCGTCCCCGGTGGTGAACTCGCCGGTGATGTGGCGAGTCGGGCCGCGCTCGAGCACCGCCCACCCGCGCTGCTCGGCGATGTACACGCCGGCGCACGTGCCATCGTCGGCGTCGTCCAACGCGACGATCCCGTCTCGCGGCACCGGCGCGCCGCGCTGCAACGTGATCAGGCCCGGTGCCGGGTTGCCGAAGAGGGCATCGTCCACCTGGTACCGCCACGCCGTGAACCCAGGATCCTTCAGGTTCTGGTTCCACGTCGCCAGCGCGACGTTGGTCAACGTTCCCCAGGCGACGAGCGCACCGACCCCGGCCACGACAACCCGCCGAGTGCGCTGCCGCGACGGCACGCGCAGCGAGAGTGCAGCGATCGCCGCGGGCACCATCAGCATCGGCAGCATGTCGACGAGGTAGCGGTTGGCGATGAAGCCGATCAGGAACGACGGCACGGCCGCGATGGTCGCTCCGGCCAGCACCGCCACCCACGCCCACTGGCGACGGCGAACCAGCACGACCAGCCCGACGACGCCGAGGATGAACAGCAGCGTCGCCGAGGCGGTCAGCGACGACGCCGGCGTGTTGCTCTCCAACCGGTAGCTGCCGAGATCTCGCGCCGCCGGGCCGAAGCGCACGACCGGCAGCAAGCGCTCCACTCGCACGGCGTCCGGCCGCAGGTACTGCAGGACCGTGGTGGTGAGGAAGCGCGTCCCGAAGAAGCTTCCGTCGTTGCCGGCGAACCAGGCTGCGCGTGACGGCGACTGCAACGTCAGCACCTGACGGTCGGCGGGCAGATCGAGCAGCGTGCCGAACTTGGCGAGGTTGATCACCATGTGCGTGCCGAGCGCGGCGAACGCGGCGACCGACAGCGTGATCGATCGGTGTCGGTCGCGTCGCCAGAAGAGCAGACCGACCAGCCCGAGCCCGACGGCGGCACCGATGCCGACGGTGGCCCGCGTGAGCACGGCGGCGAACACGAACACGATCGCCAGCACCGCGTGCCGGCGCGCCGGCGCCCGCCACAGCGCCAACGTGTGCACCATCGACGCAGTGATGAACACGGCGGCCCACAGCTCGGTCTCGTGGTACACGCTGACCCAGCCGGTGAGGAACAGCGCGGGGGAGCACGCCACCGCTGCGACGAACCCGGCGACGCGCCAGTGATCGTGCGAAGCGTCGCGGTCAGGCCGCATCGCCGTCAGCGCGTGGCGTGCCTCGAGCGCCAGGTGGAACGCAGCAGTGCACAGCGCGACGAATCCGGCGACGAGCGACACGGCGACCAGTCGTCCGTCGGCCCAGTGCCCGAAGAGGGCGAACGGCATGCGGGCGATCGCCAGCGTCGGCCCGTAGTACAGGTACGTCTTGCCGTCGATGAGGAAGCCCTCCATCCCGGCCGCCGTGGCCGGCACGTCGAGGTGGAGACGCCAGAACGCGTGTGCCTGGCTGTCGTAGAAGTCGGCGCTGAACCCGCCGCGTGCGAACAGGTCCCACGGACGCCACCGGCAGACGACGAACAGGAACAGCACGGCGAAGGCGATCGTGACGCGGCGGCTCCAACGGGCCACTCGTTCGTCGTGCGGATCATTCGTGCCGTCAGCGCGTCGGCGCCACATCAGCGATGCAACTCAGCGCGGTGACTCGTGGCGAAGCGCACCCGCTCGCCACGGCGCCAGCTCGTACACGAACTGGTAGGCGAACATCGTCGGCCACATGCGCACCAGGGCGCGATCGAGTCGTCCGACCGTTGCCGCGACCGGCTTCACGTCGGCGACACCCAGCGCGTCGAGCGGGAGACCGGTGTGCCGCTTGGACACGGGCTCCAGGCCGGCCTCCTTGGCCATGCGCAGGAAGGACCGCCGGGTGAAGAAGCGCAGATGAGTGCGATCGAGGATGCCGCGCTGGTCGTAGTCGAACAGGCCGGCGGCGACGCGTGCGCGTGGATACCAGTGACCGAAGTTGGGCACGCTGATCACGACCGTGCCGCCAGGGCGCACGCGCTGCGACATCGCCTCCAGCAGCTGCTGCGGCTGGCGCAGGTGCTCGACGATGTCGGCGGCGACGACCACGTCGAAGTCCCCGCCTGCTTCGTCGGGTATGCCCTGCTCGAGGTCGGCTCGCAGGAAGCGGTGCATGCGCGTCTCGACGCCATCGTCGGCTGCGACGTCCACGCCGGTGACCTGGTGGCCGAGGTCCGAGAGCCCGGCTGCCAACCACCCAGGGCCGCAGCCGACGTCCAGCACGCGCAACGGCGGACGGGCCTCGAGCATCTGCAGCACGCGACCGTGCGAGCTGTACGGCGACGGCTTGAACGCGTACGGCTCACGCACCCTGCCGACGTGACCGCCACCGAACCCGGATCGACCGAGGCGGTACTTCACCGTGTCGATGGCGACGTCGCGGGCGTACTGCAGCCCGTTGACGTGACAGATCTCGTCGCCGTAGTACGTCGGGATCGGCACCTCGACGATGCGCTTCTTGGCATCGAGCAGCTGGAGGATGATCTCCGTGTCGAAGTCGAACCCGTCGGAGTTGCCGATGAACGGCAGCTCGGCCAAGGTCGACACGCGGTAGGCGCGGTAGCCCGAGTGCCACTCGCTGAGCTTGGCCCCCGTGGTCGCGTTCTGGAACGTGGACAGGATGCGGTTGCCGACGAACTTGTACATCGGCATGCCGCCCTTGCGGGCTTGGCCGCGCTCCATCATGCGCGACCCGAACACGGCGTCGGCGTGGCCGTCGACGATCGGCGCGATCAGGTCGCCCATGATCTCCGGCGCGTACTGGCCGTCGCCGTGCAGCATGACCACGACGTCCCAACCGTGGTTGATGGCGTAGGTGTAGCCGGTCTTCTGGTTGCCGCCGTAGCCCAGGTTCTCCGGGTGGCGCAGCACCGTGAGCGGCAGATGATTCGGCCGTGATGCGTAGTCGGAGGCGACACCGAACGTGTCGTCCACCGAGTGGTCGTCCTGCACGAGCACCTCGGCCAGCTGCAACTGCACGCTGGACGGGATGCGATCGAGGACGTCGACGAGCGTGCTCTCGGCGTTGTACGCGACGACCAGCACACCGATCTTCATGGCGTTGGCAGCGTAGTGGGCTGCCGGTTCAGGCAGCCGTCAATCAGTCAGGCGGCCCAGGATCAGGCAGCGAGGATGCGGACGGCGTCTTCACGCAGTCCGGCGACCGCGCGGGACACCAAGCGGCGTGCGGCCTCGGCGGTGACGCCCAGGTTCTCGCCGACCTCGCGGAAGCTCTTGCGCTCACCGTCGAGCAGACCGAAGCGAGCCTCGACGGCGTAGCGGGCCCGCTTGTCCAGAGTGCCGAGCAGCTCGTCGAGCAGTTCGCTGTCGACCATCGCCATGACGGCGTCTTCGGGGGTGCCGTCGCCGTTGGCCATCAGGTCGCCGAGGGTGGCGTCGCCATCGTCGCCGATGGTCTTGTCCAGCGACACCGGCGTGGTGAGGCGGTGCAGTTCGGCGTTGCCGACGTCGAGCGTCTCGCCGTCGCCGGACGCCTGACGCAGCGCAGCGCGCAGGCTGGCGGAGCGATCACCGGGGATGCGGATGAGGCTGGCCTTCTGGTCGAGCGCACGGCCGATCGCCTGGCGGATCCAGAAGGTGGCATAGGTGGAGAACTTGAAGCCACGGCGCCAGTCGAACTTGTCGACGGCGTGCTCGAGGCCGAGGTTGCCCTCCTGGATGAGGTCCAACAGGTCCATGCCCTGCGGCAGGGGGTACCGGCGGGCGATGGAGACCACCAGTCGGAGGTTGGAGCGGATGAAGCGGTCCTTGGCACTGGCGGCCTTGGCCACTGCAGCCTTGAGAGCCGCGCCCTTTTCGCCCTTGGCGAGACGCTCGGCCGCGTCGCGGCCGGCTTCGATGACGCGAGACAATTCGCGCTCCTCCTCAGCATTGAGGAGGGACACCTTGCCGATGTCGTTCAGGTAGAGTCCGATGGAGTCGTTCATGGCAGCTGTTCTCAACTTGTTCGTTCGTGGTGGCATTTCGGGGCTCAATGTGCCGTTCGCCACTGGCGGTGAGCAAAGTCCTGATCCGGGCACGCGCGGTCACCCTGTGTGGGTGTCGCCCGTTGCTCCGAGGGGGGTTCGGATTTGGGGGGACGGGTCACAGTACTACATCGGTGCGGAAATGTCCCGTCAGAAGTGGGTAAAGGTTGGGTGTGAGACTTTTTTCGGGTAAGGGCGACTCCTCCGCTCGTTGTGTCGGCCAGGCGTGACGGTTTTCGACCGCCTCCGTCGATTGTTCGGCGACCCCTACACTCGTGGCCCGTGCCCTCTGCCGACCGAGTTGCCAACCCCCGTCGCGTGGGGCTCTTCGGCGGCACGTTCGACCCTCCGCACGTCGGTCATCTCGTCACCGCGGTCAACGTGCGCCACGCGCTCGATCTGGACCTGGTCGTGCTGATGGTCGCCAACGTTCCCTGGCAGAAGCAGGGCGCACGGGCGATCACGCCAGCGGACGATCGCATGGCGATGGTCGAGGCCGCCGTCGGCGACGTCGAGGGGTTGGTGGCCAGCGCGTTCGAGATCGAGCGCGGTGGGCCGAGCTACACCGCCGACACGCTCGCCGAGCTGGCGTCGGTGTATCCCGACGCCGACCTGTTCACGATCGTCGGTGACGATGCTGCGGCGGGGATCACGACGTGGGAGCGCTACGACGAGGTGGCCAAGCGGTCCACGCTCGTCGTCGTCGACCGGCCGGGCACACCGGTGGAGCTCCCCGACGGGTTCGCCTGGACGCGTGTGGAGGTGCCTCGTCTCGAGGTGTCCAGCACCGATCTGCGGGCCCGGTTCAGCGACGGCAGGCCGCTGGACTACCTGGTCACCGAACCGGTGCTCGACATCATCGAGCGGCGTGGCCTGTTCGCTGCGCAGGTGCCCGCGTGACGGCGCTCGATGGGCGTCGCAAGCGTCGCACCGGCCTGATGGTCGGGCTGAACGTGCTGGCGGTCGTCGCGGTCGCGGCGATGCTCGTCGGCGGCGCGGTCGCGCTCAAGAACTACAAGGCGTCGAAGAGTGCGGTCAGCGAACTGCCGGTGAAGCCGCTGCCTGGCACGTCCACCGGCCTGTTCGCCACGCTCGACGCCGATGGCGTGCTCACCAGCACCACGGTGTTCGTGCTCAGCCCGTACAACAACCCCGGCGGCAGCATCATCTCGGTGCCCGTCAACTCGGACTCGACGTCGGGCTCGGGTGATGTGCGCATCACGTTGCAGCAGGCCTTCATCGACGGTGGTCCCGACGGGCTCGCCTTGGCCGTGGAGAGCACGCTGTCCGTCACGTTGGACTTCTGGTCCGTCGCCACGCCGGAGGAAGCCGCTGCGCTGTTCCTGCCGTTGGCGCCGATCGGTGTCGATCTCCCCGACGACGTTCTCAGTGACGCGAGTGGAGTCGTCGAGACGATCTTCCCGGCCGGCCAGCGATCGCTGTCGGCCGACGAGGCCGTGCAGGTGCTGACGTCGCGCGACTCGAGCGAGCAGGAACGCGTCCGCCGCCCGAACCTCGAGGCGTTCTGGGCGTCGGTCGCTGCGGCGATCGGCACCGGCAAGGGCCAGCCCTCGGTGCCGGTGAACACCTCCGCCCCCTTGACGACGTTGCCGATCACCTCGTTCGAGACGTTGGTGCCGCAGCTGTTCGCCGGTGCAGTCGGGTCGCGCGGGTTGCCCGCCGATCCTGCCCCCGACGACATCAACCCTGACGGCCTCGACGTCGAGGAGCTCGACCGGGCCGAGGCCGTCCTGGTGTTCGCCAGCATCTCGCCGGCGTCGGTGTCGGCTCCGTTGCCCGGGCTCGTGTTCCGCCTGGAAGCTCCGACCGGGTACGAGGCGCAGGTGAAGGAGACGATCAAGGCGATCATGTTCCTCGGCGGCAACGTGCTGTCGGTGAGCCTCAACGGCGCCTCGCAACCAGGCACCGACATCTACGTCTACGACGAGCTCGACCGCTCGAAGGCCGAGCAGACCAATGGCCTGTTCGGCGAGGTCGACTTCCCGAAGGTGACCGAGCTCGTCGAGGGCATCGACGTCACCATCGTGCTCGGCACCGATTACCTCAGCCGCAAGGACGTCGTGGCCACCTCGTCGTCGAGCACCCCCGACACGGAGCCGTGATGGCGCAGCCCAAGGATCAAAGCGCGAAGTTGCTGGCGATCACCGCAGCGATCGCCGCCGACGACAAGAAGGCCGATGACACCATCGTGCTGTTCGTCGGCGACGTGCTGGCGATCACCGAGTACTTCGTCATCACCAGCGCCAACAACCGGCGCCTGGTGCGCACGCTGGTCGACGAGGTGGAGGAGGTGGTGCGCGAGCAGCACGGCCGCTCGCCGCTGCGCGTCGAGGGCGTGTCCGAGCAGCAGTGGGTGCTGATGGACTACGGCGATGTGATGGTGCACGTGTTCAGTGAGGAGCTGCGCACGTACTACGAGATCGAGCGGCTGTACCGCGACGTGCCCCGGATCGACTGGCAGCCGGCACCCGCAGCCGACTGATCCACAGCGCGGCCTGCGGGTGACGTGATCAGCGTCACCGATGGGAACAACCGTTCCATCTCTAGTGTTGATGGCTCCGCACGTTCCACTGAATCGCTCCACGTCATGTCCTCGCTCACCCTGTCCGGCCCCTTCGATACCTCTCAGCTGCCACGCATCGCCGATGAACCCGTCACGTTGACGGTGTCTCGCACCGTGCGGCCCGGATTCGAGCGCCAGTTCCTCAACTGGGCGGACGAGACGATCCGCATCGTGGCCAAGTTCGAAGGCAGCCTCGGGGCTGCGGTGCTCAGCCCCGGTCCTGACGGCGGCGACTTCCAGGTGATCTTCCGGTTCACCGACGGGTTGCACCTGCGCCTGTGGGAGCGCTCGCCGCAACGGGCAGCGTTGATGGCCCAGGCGGCGCCGTTCGTGCTGGCCGAGCGGGTGCACCGCACCGTTGGTGTGGAGAACTGGTTCGAGCTGCCGGCTCGCGCCGAGCCGCCGCGGTCGCTGTGGAAGCGGATCGTCACCGACGTGCTGTGGATCTACCCGGTGTCACTGCTCGTCTCGTTGGTCGTCGCTCCGGCACTCGTGTCGATGCCGATCCTGCTGCGGGTGCTCGTCTCCGCTGTGGTGATCACGTTGGCGGTACGGCTGGCCGTCGGGCCGTTGCGTTCGCGCCTGCGTTCGCGTCGGACGTTCTGATCCGGCGTCGATCGCGTTTTGGTTGACGGGGTCGCGCTGGTAGCGTCTCCGACTCGCACGGGGCTGTAGCTCAGTTGGCAGAGCGCTTCCATGGCATGGAAGAGGTCAGGGGTTCAATTCCCCTCAGCTCCACGTGTGAAGGCCCAGGTCCCCAGGGATCTGGGCCTTTGTCGTTGGCCCACAACTGGATGTCTGGGCGCGGCAATGTGCCGCGCCCAGACATCCAGTTTTCGGGATTCAGTAGTGGCGAAGCTCGACAGTGGTGCCGTCGGGGTCGCGGATGTAGATCGATGTGCCGTTGCCCTGCGCGCCGTAGCGCGCGACCGGGCCCTCGAGCACATCGAATCGGCGCGACGCGACGATCGCAGCGAGATCGGTCGGCTCGACGACGAGGCAGACGTGATCGAGCCGGTCGTCCGTGGGCGTGCCCTCGATCAGATCGATGATCGTGCGCTCGTCGACGCGGACGGACGGGAACGGCGCTCGACCGGCGCGCCAGTCGTCGACGCGCACCGGAGCCAGCCCGAGCTCGTCCAGGTACCACGCCAACGTCACGTTCACATCGGTGCACGTCAGCACGATGTGGTCGAGCCCGATGACCGTCACCCGAGGATCGTTCGTCACCGCCGCGAACCTACGCGAGTCATCGGCGTGGGCCGACGAATCGTGCCACCACAGATCCTCGGGGCGCGAGCCGAACATGGCCGCGTCCTGCTCGAGGATCTGCAGCACCCGAGCGATGTTCGGGTTGGTCCGCGCCGCGCGAACGAAGTCGGGCTTTGTGTCTGGGTGATCGTCGACGAGCTCGCTCAGCGAGAACTCGCCGATCATGAACAGCGCATGGTCATGATCGCGGGCCTCGTCGACGGCGGCGAGGATCCACCGGACCCACACGTCCGGACGTAGATCTCCGAAGTGACCGACATCGCGGTACCAGCACAGCCGCTCGCTTTCGAGGAGGGCCCTTCGTCTGCGCTCGTCGGCGTTCACGGCATCCTGATCGAAGGTGTCGATGATCTGACGCGCGTGAGCGCGGCCGCAGCGTTCGACGCCGATCGCCTCGGCACACCACGTGTTGCCGCGTTGACGAGCAACGAGCGAGGTGAGCACCTCGTCGTCGCCGAGCGCGGAACGGATCGCTTCCTCACCGCCAGGACGGTCGAGGAGCAGCCAGACCAAGGGGGCGTACCAGTCGACCTCTCGTGGGGCCGTGCGCAGCCACGCCCGCTGCAGCGCTCGCACCCAGCTGGCCGGTTCGCCTTCGAGCAACGACGTCGCCGTCTCCGGGTCGGAGGAGCACCACGCCGTCACTGCGTCCAGCGCCTCGTCGGTCACCTCGTCCACATCGTCCACGAGCTCAGTTTGTGTCGACGGTTTTCCACGTGCAACGTGCTTTTCCCGCGACAGAAGGCGTTCACAGCGGGTTGCCTGCGCAGCCATGCCGACAACGGCGAAGGCCCCGGGCTGGTGCCCGGGGCCTTCGTTCGTTCCCGCCCCTGTCGCCAGGGAGGGGTGGCAGTTCAGGGGCAGGTCGCTCAGGCGACCTTGGCCACCTTGCGATGGTGGAACATCCCCAGCACCGACAGGACCAGCATGAGGCCGCTGGCGATGAAGGCCCCGATGGCGGCGTAGCCGGCGATGGCGCCGACCTTCGACCAGGCGAAGGCCGACAGCAGCAGGCCACGCAGGGTCTCGCCACGGAAGAGCGAGTCGCGCTGACCCGTGATCTTCGATGCGGTTGCCTGCAGGGTGTCGATCTCGGCCTGCGGCTTGCCGGCGTCGATGGCGGCCTGGACCTCGGCCTTGGCGGCCCGCTCGGGTGTGCCGAGATCGGCGTAGGTGGCGCCCTCGGCGATGCCCTGCAAGTGGCCGTTGATGTAGCTGGCGTAGGCCTCGGCGCCTTCACCGGTGGTCAGCTTCTGGCCGGCGAAGCCGAGCAGGTCGGTCCGCTTCTCGGTGGTCAGCTGCTCGGCGCTCGGGAAGCTGATGTTCTGTGACGCCAGCTCGTCGTGCACGTAGTCGGCGGAGAAGTTGTGGCCCCAGGTGAGGAGTGCGCCGGCGACGGCGAACACCACGGTGGCCACGACGCCGAAGCTGATCAGCACGGTGTCGATGGTGCGCCGCTTGAGGGCGACGACTGGCGGTGTGATCGGTGCCGGTCCTTCGACCGGTCGATCGATGGTTGCTGTGCTCATGGTGGTCCTCCCAGATCCCGTCCCCATCCGTGTTGGAGGGACGACATCAACGTACGAATTCGGCGTCCCGATGGTCAGGGGCCTGCGGCACGCATGGGTGGGACCTTGTGCCCTAGGGCGATCGAGCGGCCGTCCGTACCGTCGAGGGCGTGATCAACCTTCGCCTCTCACGCCGCGTCGCGGTGTTCGCCATCGCCCTGCCACTGTTCGCGACCGCTTGCGCCTCCGACCCGAACGACGGTGCCGTGGCCACGATCCCGGTGCCGAGCCCGACATCGACGGCTCCCGGCGCGACCACCACGACGGTCGCGACGCTCGGCCCTCCCTACGACATCGTCGGGACGGCACTGTCGGCGACGGTGTTCAACGAGCTCGCCGGCCTCGTCGTCGATGCCGGACTGGTGGAGGCGTTGCGGGGTGGGCCGTTCACCGTGTTCGCGCCGACCGATGCGGCGTTCGCCAAGCTGCCCGGCGACGTGCTCCACGCGGTGCAGGACGACCCTGATCTCCTGGCGACCGTTCTGAAGCACCACATCGTCGAGGGCACGCTGACACCCGATCAGCTCGTACCGGGCGAACTGACCACCCTCGCCGGCGACAACATCGTGGTGAGCCGAGTGGGCGACCAGACCTTCGTCGACGGCAACCTGGTCGGTGCCGGCGTGACGGCGACGAACGGCGAGGTCTACGTGATGGGTGACGTGCTCGTGCCCGCGCTCGGTGACGTCGTCGCGGTCGCCGGAACACTGCCGGGCTTCTCCACCCTCGTCGGCCTCGTCGACAAGGCAGATCTCGTGAGTGCCCTGCAAGCAGACGGGCCGTTCACCGTGTTCGCCCCGACGGATGGCGCCTTCGCGGCGCTGCCTGCGGCAACACGCAACTCGGTGGTCAACGATCCCGCACTGCTCGCCAAGGTCCTGACCTACCACGTCGTCGCCGGCAAGTTGAACGTCGATCAGCTGCTCGACGGCCCGTTGACGACGCTGGAGGGCTCCACCCTGACGATCTCGCACCGTGACGGGGTGACCCTCATCGACGGGGTGCCGATCGTGGTGCAGAACGTGCAGGCGACGAACGGCGTGATCCACGTCATCGGTGCCGTCCTGGTGCCGACCGACTGAACTGAGCGAACGAAGGAGCTGTGGCCATGGGCGCAACGAGGTTCGAGATCCCGGAGTGGGAGAGCATCGGTCTCCTTCGCGAGGAGACCATCGGTCGTCTCTGCGTGAACGAGCACGGCTACCCGCTGGCCTTCCCGGTGAACTACCGGTTCGTTCGCGTCGACGGTGTGAATCGCGTCGTCGTGCGCACCGGACCGCTGTCTGCGCTCGCTCGTTGCGAGGGTCTGGCCTCGTTCGAGGTCGACCACATCGACGCTGCGCAGACCGCGGCGTGGAGCGTGATCGTGCGCGGCAACCTGCGTCGCGCCGCGAGCACCGCGGTGCTGCCGGACACGGAACCGTTCGTCAGTGACGGCAAGCAGCAGTGGGTGGTGCTCGACGTCGCCAGCATCAGCGGCCGACGCTTCACCAAGCGCGACGGTGGCGATGGCTTCAGCGTGGAGTGGCAGCCGATCCAGCCGTGAGCGTGCCTGACCCGTCGTACGGGCAGAATGCACGCATGAACGCCACGGGTGCGGATGCGGTGGTCGAGCACGTGCGCCCTGGCGGCGACATCGTCGTGCCGCTGGCCAACGGCGAACCGGTCTCGCTGCTCGACGCGATCGAACGTCACGCCGACGAGCTCGACGGGGTGCGCGTCCACCAGATGCACGCGCTGCGAGACCGCCCGTACCTCCACGGCGCGTTCGGCGATCGCCTGCACCACGTGTCGTACTTCCTGTCGCACATCACGCGCCCGTGCTTTCGCGCCGGGACCGTGGATCTCGTCCCCAACAACTTCTCGGAGATGCGCGACATCCTCAAGCGGGCCACCACCGACCCGTTGGTGATCGCCGCAGCATCGCCGCCAGATCGACACGGCTACTTCAGCCTCGGTCTCAACGCCGACTACGTCGCCTCGTTCATCGGTCGTGCCCGCTTCTTCCTCGAAGCGAACCAGCAGATGCCGCGCACGTTCGGCCGCACGCAGGTGCACATCAGCCAGGTGGTGGGGTGGACCGAGGCCGACTACCCGCTGGTGGAGGTGCCGCCTTCCGAGCCGAGCGACGAGGACCAGCGCATCGCTGCGCTCGTGGCCGAGCGGATCCCCAACGGGGCCACGATCCAGGTGGGCATCGGCGGCATCCCCAACGCGATCCTGGCGTCGCTCACCGGTCACCGCGACCTCGGCATCCACACCGAACTGATCTCCGACGGCGTGATGGACCTCGTCGAGCGGGGCGTGGTCAACGGCGTCGCCAAGGAGCTCAACCGGACGAAGACGGTCGGCACGTTCGCACTCGGCACTCGCCGGTTGTACGACTTCCTCCACGAGAACACGGCCTTCGAGCTGTGGCCCGTTCGCTACGTCAACGATCCGCGAGTGATCGCCCAGGAAACGAGGTTCGTCTCGATCAACGCGACGATCGCGGTGGATCTGCTCGGCCAGTGCGCGTCGGAGACGGTCGGCGGCAGCTACTGGTCGTCGAGCGGCGGGCAGGCCGACTTCGCCCGCGGTGCGATGTACTCGCGCGAGGGACAGGGCTTCGTCGTCCTGCACTCGGTGACCAAGCCGGGCTCGGCGGCCGGATCGATCTCCAAGATCGTGCCGCAGCTCGCTGCCGGCGATGTGGTGACGACGCTGAAGAACACGGTCGACAAAGTCGTCACCGAGTGGGGCGTCGCCGAGCTGCGCGGACGGTCGATCCGCCAGCGCGCTGCAGCGCTGATCGGCATCGCCCACCCCCATCACCGCGATGCCCTCACCACTTCGGCCCGATCGCTCGGCTACCTCTAGGTTCTGATGATGGCTGACTACCAATATCAGGTCACGCTGATCGCCGACGAGGACGGCCCAGAGCCGGAGCTGGCGGAGCGCTTCATCACCTGCGCGACGCGACGACTGGGCCGGCTGGAGGAGGACCAAGGCTTCTACCCGGCGGTCGGCGCTCCGTTCGACATCATGGACGCGTTCGCAGGCCCGTTCGTCTGGGAGATGACGGCCGCTGAGTTCGAAGCCACGCCGCCATCGCGGGTGGACCTGGAGATCGTCTCGGTCGATCCGGTCGACCGGCCGGCACCCGGAGCCACCGTCCGAGTCACGGTGCGGGTGCCGTCCTAGCGGTCGCTCGTCGGCGCCATCGCGACCGTCCAACCACTCCTCGACCACAGGTGTGGTCGCTGCTCGCCGAGGTACGTGAAGCGCACCGGTCCCGACGCCGTCGGCACGTCGACCGTGCTGCCGACGCGGTGACCGGTCACCTCCTCCCCGTTCAGGAACAGGCGGCCGATGCGTCCCTCGCTGCGGGTGCCGGCGTGGAGCACGGCCGTGCACAGCCGGTACGGAACGGCCTCGAAGACTTCGTCGGCGTTGGCTCCCACGATGTCATCTTGGCCCAGCCGCGGCTCGGCACCTGTCGTCCCTCTAGCGTGACGCCCATGGCGCTGCGGATCTTCCTCGTCGACGACCACGAAGTCGTCCGCCGGGGCGTGCGCGACCTGCTCGAGGCCGAAGAGGACTTCGAGGTGGTCGGCGAGGCCGGGTCCGTCGACGAGGCGACGCACCGCCTGCAGGCCGTCGTCGCAGACGTCGCCGTGCTCGACGTGCGTCTGCCCGACGGCAGTGGCGTGGAGCTGTGCCGCGATCTGAAGTCGACGCACCCGGCGATGGCCTGCCTGATGCTGACGTCCTTCGACGACGACGAGGCGCTGTTCGAAGCGATCGTCGCCGGCGCAGCGGGCTACGTGCTCAAGCAGGTGAAGGGCAGCGACATCATCAACGCGGTCCGTCAGGTGGGGGCCGGGCGCTCGCTGCTCGACCCGGCGATGACGACCAGGGTGATGGAGCGGCTCCGTCGTGGACCGGTCGAGGACCCGCGCCTCGCTGGACTGAGCCCGCAGGAGCGCCGCATCCTCGAACTGCTCGCCGACGGGATGACGAACCGGCAGATCGCCGGCGAGATGTTCCTGGCCGAGAAGACGGTCAAGAACTACGTCTCCAACCTCCTCACCAAGATGGGCATGAGCCGGCGGACCGAAGCTGCCGTGTACGCAGCCCGGCAGGCCGAGCGACTCAAGCACCAACCCTGACGCCGGTTCAGGCCGTGGTGGCGTCATGGGCCGGGAGCGCTTCGAACATCGAGATCAGACGAGCTGGCTGCCCGCACGCTCCACGCATCGTCAACACGTGGCCGGAACGCTGGAGGTCTGCGCCCGCCGCGAGCAGCCCTCGGAAGCCCCGACAGTCCATGAACGACAGTTCGCTGAGGTCGGCAACGGCATCGTGACCGCCGTCGGAGCATGCGCGACGAACCACCTCAGCGGTCGCCATGTCGAGCTCCCCGCGGATCGCGACGACTCGCCGGGATCGCTCGATCGTGGTCGTGATCGACAGCGCCGGTTCGGCTGCTGCAACACCATCGGCGACGCCCATGGTTGCTCCCATCGGGTGGTGCGCAACCAGGGTCCGGAGCAACGCGTGAGCGGTCGTTCGCTCACGGCGAACGCTACACCCGTTCGGGCGGGATCCTCACTGTTGCGGTGGAGCGCCCTTCGGCCGGGCGAGCACGTCCATGTGCAACGTCCCGCGGACGAGCGACTCGGCGACGTCGGTGAGTCCACGATTGTTGTTCCGGGCGAACGACCGAAGACGGCTGAAGGCCGTGTCCATGTCCACGTGTGCGCGCTCGGCGATGATCCCCTTGGCTTGCTCGATGGCGATGCGGCTGCTCAGCGCGTGCTGCAAACGGCCCTCGCGCGCCGCAGCGTCGCGCGTCGCCTGGTCCTGCACGATCGCAATGCTGGCGACGTCGGCCAGTGCTTGAGCGAGCGCGACGTCGGCGTCGTGCAACGCGATCGGCTCGGCCATGAACAGGTTGAGACACCCGAGCCGCGCGTCCTTGAGTCGCAGCGGCACGGCGCACACGGACGGGAAGCCGGCGGCGAGGCTCTCGGCGGCGAAGCGAGGCCACGACGACCCTGCGCCAAGGTCGGCTTGGATGACGACCGAACCGGAGTGGTAGCAGTCGAGACATGGACCTTCGTCGTTCTGGATCTGGAACAGCTCGAGCAGGCCGATCTGCTCCGTCGACGCACCGATGACCCGCAACATCCCGCGGGAGTCGGCCAACAGGATCCCGGCCGCTGCCGCGTCGAGCAACTCGACGCAACGCGACGTGAGCGCGGTCAATACGTCGATGACGTCGAAGTCGCTGACCAGCGTGTCGACGATCTCGACGAACGTCGTTGCCGTCAGCGCCTGTCGGGCGATCTCCCGTGCTGCTCGCTCATCGGACATCAGCCTCACCTCCTCGTTCCTCGCTCGTGCCGGCTCGGTCGTCATCGAGGCGCAACCGGCGGGCGACGATCTCACCGGCGACGACGCTGACCGGCAACGCGTGGACGAAGGCGTGGGCACGAATCCGTGACAGCGCCTCGGCCGCCGGAACCTGCAACTGCACGGAGACCATGCCCGACGCCTGGTAGATCTCGGCCCGGTAGGCGACCACGTCGTCGATCTCGGCAGCGAGCTCCCCGATGGCTGCCTCGTCCTGAAGGCTGAGCACCGTCTCGGCGAGCACCTCGGCCACAGCCAGGCTGTCCTCGTGCTGCTCGGCGCTGAGGCCGCCGGCCGTTCCCCGGTAGAGGCTCATCACGCCCACTCTCGCGCCGCGCGAGACCATCGGAAAGGCGAAGACGCTGCGGATCCCGATGTCGTTCGCCATCGCGGCGAACACGGGCCACTGCGTCGTCACCCAACCGTCCATGCTCGGCGCCAGTACGGGCTGAGCGTTGCGGAACGACTCGATGATCGGCCCGTCGCCCAGCTCGAATTGCACGTCCTCGAGCGCGGTGGCGTCCGTGCCCGAACTGCACATCGGACCTGTTTGCCTGCTCGTCATCACGGTGATGCCAGCCTCGCTGACATCGAGCAGCTCGACGCAGGCCGCACACAGACCTGGATGGGGTGAGCGGGCGGCACCGCGTGCAAACACGACAGCGATCCGCGTCGCCTGGTCCAGGTTCACCGGTCGAACTCGATCATGCACCGTACCAGTGCTGTCGGGACCTTTGGCCCTACGGTGTCCCACCCTCAGGCCCTGATCGGCGGTGGCGCAGGCCGTCATCGTGGAGGCATGGCTCGAGAAGATCGTTCTGCACTTGGTTGGTTCGCGTTCGTGGTCGCCGTCTTGGCGTTCTGCGCGTCGTTGTTCGCGCTGCGCGACGACAGTTCAGCGTCGGGCACCGGGTCCGGCGGCGGAGGCGAGACATCGTCGATGCCGACGGTGAACGTGAACCTCAAGGAGTACGCAATCGAGCCGTCGATGGTGACGATCCCGACGACGGGAGCGATCCTGCACATCACCAACAGCGGCTCGATGGTGCACAACCTCACCGTCGCCGAGCTCGGGATCAAGAGCGGCGACGTGGCTCCCGGAGCATCGAAGGACGTGCGCGTCGGGCCGCAGCCCGTCGGCAACTACACGCTGCTGTGCGAGATCGCCGGCCATGCCGGCAACGGCATGAAGGGGATGCTGATGGTCACGGCCGATGCCGGCGGCACGGGTGGCACCGACGAGGGAGCGTTGCCCGAAACGCCGACGACGATGACGTGGCAGGAGATGGACAAGATGATGGCCGACGTCGCCGCCAGGTTCCCGGCGACGACGGAGGGCCACGGCGGTGAGCCGCTCGAGCCGGTGATCCTCGCCGACGGCACCAAGGAGTTCGACCTCACCGCCGAGATCGTCAAGTGGGAGGTCGAGCCCGGCAAGTTCGTCGACGCATGGACGTACAACGGCGTCGTGCCCGCACCCGAGATCCACGTGGTCAACGGCGACAAGGTGCGCATCGTCCTCAAGAACGATCTGCCCGAGTCGACGTCCTTGCACCTCCACGGCATCCAGGTGCCGAACTCGATGGACGGCGTCGACCCCTACACCCAGCCGGCGATCGAGCCCGGCAAGAGCTTCACGTACGAGTTCACCGCCAAGGGCCCGGCCGTCGGCATCTACCACTCGCACCACGACGCCCAGACCCAAGTGCCGAACGGCCTGTTCGGCGCATTCCTGATCGACGAGATGCCGATCCCCCAGAAGCTGATCGACCAGGGTTACACGCAGGTCGACAAGCACGTCAACATGGTGCTCAACGACGCAGGCACGATCGGGCTCAGCCTCAACGGCAAGAGCTTCCCGGCCACCGAGCCGTACACGCTGCAGGTCGGCCAGGTCATGGAGGTCAACTACCTCAACGAGGGACTGCTCTCGCACCCGATGCACCTCCACCAGCCCATCGGATGGATCATCGCCAAGGACGGCGTGCCGCTCGACGAGCCGATGCCCGGCGACACGATCAACATCGCCCCCGGTGAGCGCTACACCGTGCTCTACAAGGCCGTCGAGCCCGGCACCTGGGCATGGCACTGCCACATCCTCACCCACGCCGAAGGACCTACGGGCATGTTCGGCATGGTCACCGCCTTGATCGTCACCCAGTGACCCTCTCGGCGCTCACGCACCCACAGCAAGGAGCTCCATCATGAGAGCAGCAGTCGTCACATCGTTCGATCGTCCACTGGTCGTCGAGGACCGACCGGTCCCGACGCCAGGCCCGGGCGAGGTGCTCGTGCGCATCGAGACCACCGGCCTGTGCCACACCGACATCCACGCCGCCCACGGCGACTGGCCGGTGAAGCCGACGGTCCCGTTCGTACCGGGGCACGAGGGCGTCGGCATCGTCGAGACCCTCGGAACCGGCGTGACCAGCCTGCCGGTCGGGACACGTGTCGCCATCCCGTGGCTCGGTTGGGCCTGCGGTGAATGCGAGTTCTGCATCACCGGCTGGGAGACGCTCTGCCCGCACCAGCGCAACACCGGCTACGGATGCGACGGCACCTACGCCGACTACACCGTCGCCTCGGCGAAGTACGTCGTGCGTGTTCCCGAGGGCATCGATCCCCTTGACGCCGCACCGCTGACGTGTGCGGGCGTCACCACCTACAAGGCCGTGAAGGTCGCCAAGGTCCATCCCTCGGACATCGTCGCCGTGTTCGGAGTGGGTGGGCTCGGACACATGGCCGTGCAGTACGCGCGCATCGCCGGGGCCACCGTGGTCGCCATCGACGTCCACGAGGACAAGCTGGCGATGGCCCGCGAGCTCGGTGCGACCTACACCGTCAACGCGGCAATCGACGATCCGGCGATCCTGTTGCGTGAGCTCGGGGGTGCCGACGCGGCGATCGTCACCGCCGTCGTGCCGGTGGCGTTCGAGCAAGCCTTCTCCGGCATGCGCCGCGGTGGCCGCATGGTGATGGTCGGCCTGCCGGCGGACAACCAGATGTCGCTGCCGATCTTCCAAACCGTGCTGCAGGGCATCAGTGTCACCGGCTCGATCGTCGGCACGCGCATGGATCTGGCCGAGGTGTTCGAGCTGCACGCCGCCGGTCTCACCCGGGTCGTGCGCACCACGCGGCACCTCGAGGATGTGAACGAGGCGATGAAGGCCGTGGAAGCGGGCGACATCGATGCCCGCGTCGTGTTCGACATGCGGACTGCCTGACG
Source organism: Ilumatobacteraceae bacterium (assembly GCA_965229005.1). Lineage (GTDB taxonomy): Bacteria > Actinomycetota > Acidimicrobiia > Acidimicrobiales > Ilumatobacteraceae > CBDDIP01. The sequence goes on along the minus strand of CBDDIP010000002.1, from coordinate 3,181,510 downwards.
CGGACGATCAGGCGGCCGGGCCGGTCGGAGCGCTCCAGGTGAGCACGGTCCCGCCGCCGTCGCCGCGCACGACGCCGAACCGTCCGCCGGCCTGTTCGGCGCGGATGCGCATGTTGTCGAGGCCGCGGCCGATCGACGGTCGCTCGCCCATGCCGAGGCCATCGTCGCTCACCTGGATCGTCACCACGCCGTCGCGCGCCGTGATGGCCAGCTCGACCGTCGAGGCGTGCGCGTGCTTGGCGACGTTGGTCAACGCCTCGCGCGTCACCGCCACCAGTTCGGTGCCGAGCTCGTCGCCGACGGCGGCGTCGATCGGGCCGTCGAAGCGGACGACCGGTTCGAAGCCGAGGCCGCGAGCGGACTCCGAGCACAGCTGGATCAGCTCCTGGCGCAGCGACCGGCCGGGGAGGCGCAGCGTGTGGAGCTCGAAGATCGCCGCCCGCACGTCGCGCACCGTGCCGTCGAGGTCGTCGATGGCGGTGAGCAGCCGACGTTCGATGGCGGGATCGGTGGTGAGGCGCACGGTCGCCTGCAGTGTGAGGCCGGTGGCGAACAGTCGTTGGATGACCGTGTCGTGGAGGTCGCGCGCAATGCGCTCGCGATCCTCGATCGTCGCCAGCTCGGCGACGCGAGCGTGGAGGCGTGCGTTCTCGATGGCCGTGCCGGCGGCGACAGCGAGGCCGATGGCGAGCTCCTGGTCGACGTCGGTGAACGAGTCCTCACCCTCCTTGTCGCAGAGGTAGAGGTTGCCGAACACGGTGCCGCGGACCATCACCGGCACGCCCAGGAACGATCGCATCGGCGGATGGTTCGGTGGGAAACCGAAGCTCGACGGGTGTTCGCGCAGATCGGGGAGGCGCAGCGGCTTCGGGTCGACGATCAACAGGCCGAGGATCCCGTGGCCCTCGGGGAGGTGGCCGATCGCCGCACGGGCTTCCTCGTCGATGCCGACCGTGATGAACTCGGACAGCCGCGATCCCGACGGGTCGAGCACGCCAAGCGCTCCGTACCTCGCTCCGACGAGATCGGCCGCGGTGGCGATGATCGTGCGGAGCACGGAGTGGAGATCGAGGTCGGAGCCGATCGCCAGCACACCATCGAGCAGCCTCCGTAGCTGTCGCGGGCCGGCCATGTGCTCCATGCAGGCGGAGTGTATGGGCAGCCGGAGTGCGCAGGTGTGCGACGAAGCGAGTGACAAAGGGCCCTTCTCATGCGAGGCACGGAGTGGTTCCGTTGGAGGTGTGAACGATCTCGTCGAGCACGTCGATCTCCGGCCGTTCGATCGGCTGACGTTGGCGGCCACGGGCCGGTACGTGCACCTCGCTCCCGGTCGCCCCATCGACCTCGAAGCGGTGCGCCGGTTCTTCGAGGCACTCGACGACCGTTCGTCGTACCTCCGGTTCCTCGGAGTGCGGCACTCGATCCCGGAACGCGACCTGACCATGCTTGCCACCACGATGCTTCCCCGTCGCGTCGTGATGCTGGCATGGATGGGCGGGCGCGTCACCGGGGTCGGTGATCTCCACGTGCGCGACGATCCGACCGAGGCCGAGGTGGCCTTCGCGGTGAGCGACGCGCACCACGGCGAAGGCATCGGGACCCTGCTGCTGGAGGACCTCGCCGTGATCGCCCGCTGTCTGGGTGTGCGCCGCTTGTGTGCGTCCACCTTCGCCGAGAACCGCGAGATGCAGCTGGTCTTTCGCACAGCGGGTGTCGCCGAGCGTCATCATCTCGATCGGTGCGTCGTCGACTACGACCTCGATCTCGGTGACCTCGATGCGCTCACCGCCGAAGCCGATGCGAGGTGGACCCACGCAGTTGCCGCCCGACGTGAGCTGCTCGGACCGGACGTGCGCCTGCCCGAGCGACGAGCGATGACGCATGCCGGACCCCTGAGATGAACGGACCCCTGCGATGAACGGACCCCTGCGATGAACGGCGAGACGACGGATCCGGGTAATGGGGCCGATCTCGCCATCGCGACCCACGACTGCTGGACGCTGCTGCGCGCCGTCACGGTCGGCAGGCTGGTGGTGCCCGACCCGGAGCTGATCATTCGACCGGTGAACTTCGTCGTCGTCGACGAGCGCATCGTCGTACGTTCCGACTGGTCGGTACCTCACGGAGTCGGCGTGCTGTTCGAGGTCGACTCGATCGACGAACCGGCGAAGCAGGGCTGGAGCGTCATCGCTCAGGGCCACGCGCAGTCGATTCGGGCCGACGACCTCCACCGGTCGGTGCTCGATCTGCTGGACCCCTGGGCTCCCGGCGACAAGCGCGTCGTCCTGGTCGTCGACGTCGACCGCGTCACGGGCCGTTGGGTGCGCTCCGGTCGTCGGCCGGACGCCTTCGACGCCCGCGGCTACCTGTGACTCAGATCGGCAGGTTGCTCGTCTGACTGCCGTTGCCGAGGCCCGCGGCGACGGGCACCCGCGAGCGGCCGGTGACGAGTTGCGGAACGAGTCGTGCGAACTCCGTCGGGCCGGACGACCACGCCCGCAATCCGAGTGCCTCCGCTCGGGCGAGGTGTGCTGGCTCGTGCAGCATCGTCAGCTGACCGATCACGCACACGCTCCAGCCGGAGCTGTCGTCGTTGAGGTGGTCGGCTTCGAAGCAGACCACCTGGCCATCCCGCGCGGCTCGTCCGACGGCACCTGGTCCGACGCGCAGGATGACGCCGTCGGGCGACACGCCGAACGTGACAGGCAGGATCATCGGGAGCGCGCCGAGCGACAGCGAGACACGTCCGAGCTGCACGGTGCGCAGCAGCTGTTCGCAGGCTTGCGGGTCGAGCACCGTCATGCCCTGCTGGTCGACTTCCATGTGGAGCAGTGTCACCCGGCAGCGGCCGACGTCACTAGGGCACAATGGCCAGTGTTTGGCATGTTCCCCCGCCTGGGTAATCGGATGTCATGTCCGAACACCTCTCCGACGTCGAGACCCTCCGTGCCAACGCCCGCAAGCACATCGATCGTGGCCCGCTGACGAAGGACTACGGCGCCGACCGCAAGCGAGTCATCGAGGTCCTCAACGAAGCGTTGGCGACCGAGCTGGTGTGCGTGCTGCGCTACAAGCGGCACTACTACATGGCCGAAGGGATCAACTCGGCTCCGGTCGCTGCAGAGTTCCTGCAGCACGCCGCCGAGGAGCAGGGCCACGCCGACCAGATCGCAGCGCGCATCGTGCAGTTGCAGGGCGAGCCCGACTTCAACCCGGCGACGCTGGTTGCTCGAAGCCACGCCGCGTACGTGCCCGGCGACTCGTTGGTCGACATGATCAAGGAGGACCTCGTCGCCGAACGGGTGGCCATCGCTTCGTACGGCGAGATCGCCCGCTGGTTGGGCGACAAGGACATCACCACGAGGCGCTTGATGGAGAGCATCCTCGCCGTCGAGGAGGAGCACGCCGACGACCTGTTGACGTTCCTCAAGCAGTTCGGCGCAGATCTGGCCGAGTGAATCGACTCAGGTCGCCGGGAGCACGCGTGCGAGCCAGGCAAGCACGTCGGCGGTGATCTCGTCGCGGTTGGTCTCGTTGAAGATCTCGTGGCGAGCTTCCGGGTAGAGCTGCACGGTGACGTCCTGCACGCCGGCGTCGCGATAGCGGGAGCCGACCAGTTCGATGAGTGCGCCGCCGCCGGCCAGTGGGTCGGCGTCGCCCGACGTCACCAGGATCGGAAGATCGGCGCGGATGTGAGTCAACCGCTCGGGGTCGGCGGTCGAAGCTGCTTCGGCCAGCAGGCCGGACGCGCCGGCGGGATCGAGCCCGAAGCCGCAACCGGGATCGGCGACGTAGGCGTCGACCTCTGCCTCGTCGCGGCTCAACCACTCGTAACCGGTTCGCTGCTCGAACGGCGCGTTGAACGCGCTGAGGTCGATCTCCGCGTTGGGGTCGATGCCCGGAGCGATGACGTCGAGCGCTGAGGTCCCAGAGAGCACCGCAGCGTCGAGGTCGGCGCTGTGGTCGAGGAGGTGCTGCTGCAGTGCGAACGAGCCCATGCTGTGGCCGATCAGCGCGACCGGCAGGCCGGGGTGCTCGGCCTTGGCGAACGCCGACAGGGTGCCGAGGTCGGACACGAGCCCGTTCCAGCCACCCGGCCCGAGGTCGCCCTGCGCCTCCACCGATCCGGCGGTGCGGCCATGACCACGATGGTCATCGGCGTAGACGACGTAGCCGGCACCGACCAGTTCGGCAGCAAGGCGGCGGTAGCGCGCCGCGTGCTCGCCCATGCCGTGGGCGATCTGCACGATCGCGGTGGGGGTTGCGCTGTCGTCGCTCCAGCGGTACGCCGAGATGAGCGTGCCGTCGGTGGCCGGGAAGGTGAAGGTGGTCTCCAACATCCCGTGATCCTCGCACGGTCTGACAAGCTGATCCGGATCACGCCGGGTTGATGCGGCCGGGATGACGGCCGGGACGATTGGGGGAACGATGAGCGCAACGATCTTCGACGCCGACAGCCATGTGATGGAGACGGGGGAGTGGCTGCCCGCGTTCGCCGACCCGGCGGTCCGCGGCAGGTTGACCGGCATGGGGCTCGACGCCGCCGGTGCCGGTGCGGCCGAGCTGCTCGAGCGGCTGCCATCGGTGTGGGAGGAGCACCGGACGCAGACGATCGACGCCGATGTGATCAAGGGAGCCAAGGGCTGGCTCGCGCCGGGAGCGCTGGACAGCGACGTGCGATCGAAGGTGCTCGACGCGCTGGGCATCACCGCGCAGCTGGTGTTCCCGACGTTCTCGCTCGGTCACTTCGCAGCCAGCTCCGACCTCGAGGTGCAGTACGGCGGCGCCCGCGCGTTGAACCGCGCGATGAGCGCGTTCTGCGCCGACGACGAGCGCCTGAAGCCCGTCGGATACCTGCCGTTCCACGACCCGGCGATGGCCGCCGACGTGCTCGACGAGGCGTTGGCCGGTGGCATCGCCGCCATCTGGCTGTCGTCCGAGGCGCCCGGGGACTGCTCGCCCGCACACGTCAAGTACGACCCGGTGTGGGCTCGCCTCGCCGATGCCGGCGTGCCGTTCGTGCTCCACGTCGGTGGCGGCAAGCTGCTGCCCAAGCCGTTCCACAACAACGGGCTGCCCCGTCCGTCGGACTGGCTCGGCGGCGGTGAGAACCTGCGCGCCAAGGACTTCCCGGTGCTGCACCACTCGCCCGAGCGGTTCCTCGCCTGCCTGGCCATCGACGGCGTCTTCGAGCGCCACCCCGGCCTGCGCGGCGCGGCGATCGAGCTCGGTGCGTCGTGGGTGCCGGGGATGCTGCGCAACCTCGATCACGCCCACCGGGCGTTCAGCAAGTTCGAGCCGGCGTTCAAGGCACTGCCGCTGCTCCCGTCGGAGTACATCCGCCAGCACGTCAAGTTCACCCCGTTCCCGTTCGAGGACACCCGATGGTTGATCGAGCAGGGCGGGCCCGAGCTGTTCATGTTCTCCACCGACTACCCGCACCCCGAGGGCGGGCGGCACCCGTTCGAGAACTTCGGTGACGCGGTGTCCACGTTCGAGCAGGACGTCCAGGATCGCTTCTTCTGGGGCAACGGCGCGGAGCTGCTCGGTCTGGGCTGACGTCCGGGCGTCCAGCGGGTGAATTCGGTGGGCTCCGGACGGAGGACCACTACAGCCCGGGCATGCTGGTGCCGATGTCTGTCCCGATGTCACGAACCGATCCCGCGCGCTCACGACCCTGGCGGTCGCGCGCGGTCGCCCTGCTCGTGGCCATCCTCGCCCTGGTCGGCGGTGGAATGCCTGGTGCAACGGTGTCTGCCGGTGTGCCAGAGGTGCAGACGTGCTCGGCCGACGCCGAGCTCGGCATCGGTTCGATCGGTCCCAGCGTCTCGTGCCTGCAGTACGCGCTCGTCCTCGAAGGGCTGTACGCCGGTCCCCTGACCGGCCGTTTCGACGAGGCGACCGGGCAATCGGTGGCGTGGTACCAGCTCCAGCACCCTCCGCTGCTCGCCACGGGGAACGCCGATGCGTACACCCTCGCCTTCCTGGGCATCTTCTCCGGAGTGATCAACCCGGCTCCGGCACCCTGCCTGGCGGATGCCACGCTGCGAGCCGGACAGCGCGGCGAGTCGGTCGCCTGCATGCAGCACGCCTTGATCCGCGAGGGCCTCTACACCGATTCGGTGACGGGTCTGTTCGACGCTCCGACCAAGGCGGCCGTGCAGGCGTTCCAGCGCAACCAACGATTGAAGGCCGACGGCGTCGCCGGCGCGAAGACGTTGCAGGCGATGGGCATCTGGAGCGGGCTGACGGTCAAGCCCGGCGTGCGAACGGGTGCCGGACCGTTCCCGGCGCCGATGCAGGATCTGCCGAACTGGAACTTGACGAAGGCCGGCATCCCGTACTTCGGCTTCGGCACGCCGTGCACCGCGAGCGAGGCGGCAGTGATCGCCGCCGAGTTCGCCGTCGACGGCGCGGACGCAGCAACCCAGCAGTGGGCCGTCTACATCGCTTCTCGCGAAGGCGGCTGCCGGTTCGATGCGCTGAACTTCAACCTGTCCACCCAGGACGAGTCGTACTGCACCTTCCAGCTCAACGCGCTCAGCGGGATGTTCTCACCGACCGGCGCACTCGGCCGGCGAGGTTGGACCACCGATTCGGTGACGACGTCGCTCGTGGCCTGTGCGGACGCCGCCAGCGATCTGTGGGCCGCCTGCGGGCGCGGCCCGTGGACCAAGCCCTACAGCTGCATCGCACCGTTCGCCGGAGCAACGATCAACCAGCCCCCGCCCGTGATCCCCCCGCCGACGGAACCAACGGTTCCGACGACCGTGCCTGTCGCACCGCCCGTGTCGACGCCGCCCGAGGATCCTCCGACGACCACGACCACGACCACGACCACGACCACGACGACGACGACGACCACGACCACGGTCCCCGATCCCACCGCGGCAACGTCGCCCTGACGAGCGGATGAACGATCCCCGCCGGCTGGTGCTCAACGCGCGATTCACGGGTGACCTCGATCGACATCGTGTCGAGATGTCGGCCATCTGGCCGGGTGCCCTGTGCGTGAGCGAGGGTGCCTACTCCGATGACGAACTGCTTCGGATCGAGTCGGAGGTCGGCGAACGCATCAGCGCCGAACAACGTGGTCTGCTGCTCGGCGGCAGTGCGGTGCTCATCGACGGCGTGGTCGCATCGACGGTCGAGCCGATGCCGCAACTGCAGCTCGAGTTCGATCGCCGCTATGGCCCAGGGGTCGTACGGCTCACGTCGTTGCTCGTTCCGATCGGGCCCTGACCCGACACCCGAATTGGTTCTGGGCGGCCGGACGACCGGAACCCGGTCATCCGGCCGCCCAGTTGGCGGGGCCTTCAGGCCTCAGGCCTCAGGCCTCAGGCGTCGGTGTCGGCGTCTTCGGCGAGGATGCCGTAGATGCCCTTGCGGGCCTGGTCCAACAGGGCCGCGGCGCGGGTCTGCTGGTCCGGGGTGCCGATCAGGGACACCTGCTTGATGCCGTGGACGACGGCGACGAGTGCCTTGCGCAGGGCCAGCGGCCCTTCGCCGGCGTTGGCCGTGGCGTCGTCCCACGGGGCGGTGCGGCTGGCCTTCAGCTCGTTGGCGGCCGTCAGGCCCGAACCGGTCAGGGTGAAGACCTTCTTGCCGTCGACCTCGTCGCCGGCGATCAGCCCTTCGTCCTGCAGCAGCTGCAACGTGGGGTAGATGGCGCCGGGGCTCGGTTGCCAGTTGCCCTCGCTGCGGTCCGAGATCTGGCGGATGATCTCGTAGCCGTGCATCGGCTGCTCGACGAGCAGCATCAGCACGGCGGCGCGCACGTCGCCACGGTCGCGGCGGGGGCCGCGTCCGCCTCGTCCCGGGCCGAAGCCCGGGCCACCCTGGCCGAAGCCGGGGCCGCCACCCTCGCCGAGCCAGTGGCCGCGGCGTCGGGGCCCGCCGCGCATCGGGCGCTGGCGGAAGTCATTTCCTTGTTCACGGTTCCTGGGATCCATGTGTGGTGCCTTCCTTTCAAGAAGTTCCGTGTCGATCGCCATTGACCGATCACGATGCGCTCACGATATATCGTGAACGATCGAATGAACATCGCGTTGTGGGTGACACTGGTCACAGCGCTGGTCAGGTGGTGGCGCGCAGCTCGAACCAGAAGAACCCGTGGGGCGGCAGGGTCAACTGGTACGGGTCGTCGCCGATCGTCGGAAACGGCACTCCGCCGAGCAGCTCGACGGGCTGCATGCCGGCCAGCGATGCAAGTGGCAGCAGCGCCGGCTGAGCCCGAGCGGACAGGTTGGTGACGCACAGCAGGTCGTTCACCGCGGGGTCGGCGCTGCCGCGCACGTAGGCGAAGATCGCCGTGTTCTCGACGGTCACCTGCGTCAGCGACCCGGTCGCCAGCACCGGATGGGCGCGGCGCACGTGGAGCATGCGGCGCACCCAGTGCAGGAACGACGACGCGTTCATCTGCTCGGCTTCGACGTTGAGCGCCTGCACGCCGTACACCGGGTCGGCGATCACGGGCAGGTAGAGCTGATCGGGCGTCGCGATCGAGAAGCCGCCATTGCGGTCCGGCGTCCACTGCATCGGCGTGCGCACGCTGTCGCGGTCGCCGAGCCGCACGTCGTCGCCCATGCCGATCTCGTCGCCGTAGTACATCACCGGACTGCCGGGCAGGCTGAGCAGCAGCGAGTGGAACAGCTCCATCAGCACCCGGTTGTTGCCCAGCAGCGGCGCCAGGCGGCGGGCGATGCCGGTGTTGCGACGCATCGTCGGGTCGGCGGCGTACTCCGTGAACAGCTCGTCGCGTTCGGCATCGGTGACCATCTCCAGGGTCAGCTCGTCGTGGTTGCGCAGGAAGAGCCCCCACGAGCAGCCGCTCGGGATGTCGGGAGTGGTGTTCAGGATCATCTCGATCGGTGTGCGATCGCCACGCTTGGCCGACAGGAACATGCGCGGCATCAACGGGAAGTTGAAGCACATGTGGCACTCGTCGCCGTCGCCGAAGTAGTCGCGCAGCTCGGTCGGCCACTGGTTCGCCTCAGCCAGCAGCAGCCGCCCGGGATGGGTGCGATCGACGTCGGCGCGCAGCTGCTTGAGGAACTCGTGCGTCGCCGGGAGGTTCTGGCACAGCGTGCCCTCCTCCTCGAACAGGTACGGCACGGCGTCGAGACGAAAGCCGTCGATGCCGAGATCGAGCCAGAACCGCACGACGTCGAGCATCGCCTGCCGCACGTCCGGGTTGGCGAAGTTGAGGTCGGGCTGGTGGTGGAAGAAGCGGTGCCAGTAGTACTGCTCGCGCACCGGATCCCACGTCCAGTTGCTGCGCTCGGTGTCGTGGAAGATGATCGGCACGTCCGCGTAGCCGTGCTCGTCGTCGGCCCACACGTACCAGTCGCGCTTGGAGTCAGGCCCGTGGTTGTCGCGGTCGCGACGGCTGGCCTCGAACCACGCGTGCTGATCGCTGGTGTGGTTGAGCACGAGATCGATGATCACGCGCATGTCGCGGGCGTGCGCTTCGTCCGTCATCCGGCGTGCGTCGTCGAGTGACCCGTACGCCGGGTGGACCGCGCCGAAGTCGCTCGTGTCGTAGCCGCCGTCGCGCATCGGCGAATCGAAGATCGGGAGCAGCCACAGGCAATCGATGCCGAGCCACTGCAGGTAGTCGAGCGAGTCGGTGAGGCCGCGGAGGTCGCCGTTGCCGTCGCCGGTCGCGTCGCGGAACGCCCGCACGAAGACCTCGTAGAACACCGCCTGCTGGAACCACAGCGGGTCCGACGGCATCGACATCCGCCCATTCTCACCTGCGTGAAGTGCGGAGACGTGTTTCATCCCCACCTGCTCGGGGTACGGGTGTGTCGTGGAGTTGGATCATGCGCGCACCGAGGTGGTCAAGCACGACTTCGTGGTCGTCGCCAACCGGTTGCCCGTCGAGCGCGACGACGACGTCGCCGATGACGCCGGCTGGCGTCCGAGTCCTGGCGGGCTTGCCCGTGCGCTGCTCGGCGTGCTGCGCCAGCGCGATGGGGTGTGGCTCGGCTGGACCGGAGCCAACGCCGATCCGGCGCGGACGATCGATGCCGACGGGGTCGCGCTGCAATCGATCGAGCTCTCCGCCGACGAGGTCCGCCAGTACTACGAACAGGTCTCCAACGGTGCCCTGTGGCCGCTGTACCACGACGCCATCCGATCCTCGACGTTCGACAACGAGAGCTGGGGCGTCTACCGCGAGGTGAACCAGCGCTTCGCGGACGCTGCTGACGAGGTCGCTGCGTTCGGCGCGACGGTGTGGGTGCACGACTACCAGTTGCAGCTCGTGCCGGCGATGCTGCGCGCCAAGCGGCCCGATCTGCGCATCGGGTTCTTCCTGCACATCCCGTTCCCGCCACAGGAGCTGTTCATGCGGCTGCCGTGGCGCGACGAGATCCTGCACGGTCTGCTGGGGGCCGACGTGATCGGCTTCCAGCGACGCGTCGCGGCGGAGAACTTCGTCGGCCTCTGCTCGCGTCTGGTGGACGCGGAGCTGCGCGAGCCGGACCTCCTCGAGCCGGACCTGGCCGAGATGGGGCACGGGCCTGCAGGCACGGAAATGATCGTCGACGGGCGGCGCGTGCTGGTCGCCGCGTTCCCGATCTCGATCGACGCGGCGGAGATCGACGCGCTGGCGCGGGCACCGAAGGCGGCCGAGCACGCAGCCGAGCTGCGCCGCCGATTGGGCGATCCGGCGGTGATCCTGCTCGGTGTCGACCGGTTGGACTACACCAAGGGCATCGAGGAGCGCCTCGGCGCGGTGCGCACGTTGCTCGCTCGTCGTGCCGCGGCCGGCGACGTCGAGGCCGGACCGGACGCGCATCCGCAGCTCGTCTTCGTGCAAGTGGCCGTGCCGAGTCGTGAGAGCGTCGACGAGTACGCACAGGAACGTCATCGTGTGGAGCAACTGGTCGGCGAGCTCAACGGTGCGTACGCGACGCTGGGCAACCCGGTGGTGCACTACCTCTACCGCAGCCTGCCGTTGGCCGAGTTGGTCACCCTGTACCGAGCCGCCGACGTGATGCTGGTGACGCCGCTGCGCGATGGGATGAACCTCGTCGCCAAGGAGTTCGTTGCTGCGCGCTCCGACGGCGGCGGCGTGCTCGTCCTCAGCGAGTTCGCCGGCGCGGTGGACGAGCTGGATCAGGCGATCATCGTCAACCCGCACGACCCCGAGGGCTTCGTGGACGCGATCGAGTCGGCCATCGCCCTCGGCGGCGCCGAGGCGCGACAGCGGATGCACCGGCTGCGCGACGTCGTCGCCGTCAACGACGTCGAGCACTGGTCGACGACCTTCCTCGACGCGCTGGCATCTGTTCACGTATGAGCACGGTCCCCGCTTCCGATCCGATCGCGCTGGCGCAGCTCGTCGCCGGCTCGGCGCGTCCCTGGCTGATCGCGTCCGACGTCGACGGCACGCTCGCCAACATCACGCCGCAGCCGTCGCAGTCCCGGTTGGCGCCGGGGGCGCTCGACGCGTTGCAGGACCTGCAGTCGATGAGCGGCGTGACCGTCGCCGTCGTGTCCGGTCGATCGATGGTCGAGCTCACCGAGCAGTTCCAGCTGCCGGCGCACCTCCAGATCGTCGGGTCGCACGGTGTCGAGTTCACCGGCAGCGTGGCGCGCACCGACGACGAAGCGGAACGGCTCGCCGCACTGCGCCACGCGTTCGACGACATCGCCGCCGCCACGCCAGGCGCGCACGTCGAGGTCAAGCCGTTCTCGGTCGCGTTGCACGTTCGTACCGCGGACGTCGAGGTCGGTGACAGCGCGTTGCAGGTCGCGACCATCGTCGCCGACCGCATCGCGGGCACGACGTCGCACCCGGGCAAGCGCGTGCTGGAGGTCGCGGTGCGCCGAGCGACGAAGGCTGCCGCGCTCGAGCGGCTGCGCGCGATGGCCGATCCGGCGACGGCGGTGTTCATCGGTGACGACGCCAGCGACGAGACCGGGTTCGAGGCCTTGCTGCAGCAGAGCTCGGACGGACGCATCGGCACGGTCGTCACGGTCAAGGTCGGTGAAGGCCCGACGCGCGCCGAGCACCGCGTGGCCGGGCCCGACGACGTGGTGCGCTTCCTCGCGGCTCTCGTGGATCGCGGCACCTCGACGAACCGGTGAGTACTGTCGCCGTCCTGTGACCAGCGCCAGCGCTCCCGTGCGCAGCAAGAACGTGCAGTACGTCGTCGGCGTCGATCACCTGCGCGGACTGGCCGCGCTGTTGATCGTGGTGTACCACGGGGTGCAGCAGGTCCAGCAGCGCTACTGGCCGCGCGCCAGTAACCCGTTTGCGGCGTTGATCTCCGAAGGTCACACCGCAGTCGCGTTGTTCATGGTGCTCAGCGGGTTCATCTTCACGTACGGCGTGTTGGGCAGCGGGCGCGAGGTTCGCTATGGCCCGTTCGTGCGCAACCGGTTGCTCCGCATCGGCCCGATGTACCTGCTGGTGCTCGTCGTCGCGATCTACACGACGCCGGAGGCGTACAGCGCGGGCGGGATCATCCCGTACCTCACGCTGCACGCCACGCCGCCGTTGGCGGTTGCCGAGCTCGGCGCGTTCGGCGCGCTGCTGTGGACGATCAGCGTCGAGTTTGCCTTCTACCTGATCTTCCCGTTCCTGATCCGCTTCCTTCGAGCATCCGGGCCGATCTACCTGATCGGCGTGCTGCTGGTGATGAACGTGCTGCGGCTGATGAGCGCCGGGCTCAACCCGGGCAACATCCGCGACGTCAGCTACTGGACCATCGTTGGTCGCCTCGATCAGTTCGTCGTCGGGATGCTCGTCGGTTGGGTCGTCGTGCGCCACCCGGTCGTGCTTGCTCGAGCCGGTCGGATCGGTGCGCTGATCGCTGCCACCGTCGTCGTGCTGATGGGCATCTTCGTCTACAACCGCAACGGCGGCTGGTTGGAACCGGCCGCGTGGAAGAGCGTCTGGCCGCTGATCGAGGGGCTGCTGTGGGCCGGGTTCGTGTGGGCGTACCTGCAGGCGTCGCGCGGCTGGACTGGCAGGTGGAGCCGGGCGCTGACGTGGCCCGGTGTGGTCGGCTACTCGGCCTACCTGTTGCACTACGCCTTCGTCGTGCTGCTGCGCGATCACACCCCGCACCTCATCGGTGCCAGCGCATCGAGCCAGTCGAACGCGGTGCTGGTGACAGTGCTGCTGCTGATCCCGGCGACGTTCATCACTGCGACGTTGACCTACCTCGTCGTCGAGCGACCGTTCATGCAGATGCGGGTGCGCTACTTGACCGAGCCGGTCGATCCGGTGCCCGATCCCGCGAGCTGAACTGCTGCTGCACGCGCAGTTGGCAAAGGGGAGCGGGTCAGCTGCCCCGGTCGTTCCGGGCACACCCGGAACCGCACGTCGCGTTCTGGGTGTGCCCAGAAGAGGCGAAGTCGGACGGCGGCGTTCGTTCTGGCCAGCGCCAGAACGCGACGTGCTGATCTGGCGCTGGCCGGATCAGCCGACTCGCGTCAGGCGACGATGTTGACCATGCGGCCGGGGATGACGATGACCTTCTTCGGGGTCGCTCCGGCCAATGCGGTGATCACCTTCGGATCAGCCATCGCGGCAGCCTCGACGTCGGCGGCGGGCAGCCCGGAGGCGACTGTGATCCGACCGCGCACCTTGCCGTTGATCTGCACGGGGTACTCGACCGTGTCGGCAACCAGCATCGCCGGGTCGGCGGTGGGGAAGGGCACGTGGCCGACCGAGTCCGTGTGGCCGAGCTTGCGCCATAGCTCTTCGGCGACGTGTGGGGCCAACGGGGCGATCATCAGCACCAACGGTTCTGCCAACTCGGGAGGGCAACCGCCGGCCTTCGTCAGCACGTTGTTCAGCTCGATCAGCTTGGCGATCGCCGTGTTGAAGCGCAGTGCTTCCATGTCGTCGCCGACACCGGCGATCGTGCGGTGCAGAGCGCGCACGATGTCGTCGCTCGCCGCGGGGACGTCGGTGCGCAACTGCCCGGTCTCCTCGTCGACCAGGTTGCGCCACAGCCGCTGCAGGAAGCGGTACTGACCGACCACGTCACGCGTCTCCCACGGGCGCGAGCCGTCCAGCGGGCCGGTGCTCATCTCGTACAGGCGCAAGGTGTCGGCGCCGTAGGCGTCGTAGATGTCGTCGGGGGGCACGCCGTTCTTGAGGCTCTTGCCCATCTTCCCCCACTCGCGAGTGACCGGCTGACCCTCGAACGTGAAGGTCTGGTTGGCGCCCTCGCCGTGGCGCTGCACTTCGGCCGCCTCGACGTACAGGCCGCGCTCGTCCTGGAACGCCTCGGCCAGGATGTACCCCTGGTTGAACAGCCGGTAGTACGGCTCCTTCGACGACAGGTGACCCAGGTCGAACAGCACCTTGTGCCAGAAGCGCGAGTACAGCAGGTGCAGCACGGCGTGCTCGACGCCGCCGACGTACAGGTCGACGCCGCCGGGGTGCTCGTGGCCGTCGCGGCCGGCGGGCTGCGGGCCCATCCAGTACTGCTCGACCGCTGGGTCGACGAACGCGTTCTCGTTCGTCGGGTCGAGGTAGCGCAGCTCGTACCAGCAGCTGCCGGCCCACTGCGGCATGACGTTGCTGTCGCGGCGGTAGTGCTTGGGACCGTCGCCCAGATCGAGCTCGACGTCCATCCACCAGTCCAACCGATCGAGCGGGCTCTCCGGGTTGGAGAACTCGTCGTCGGGGTCGAACGTGCGCGGCGAGAAGCTGTCGGTCTCCGGCAGCAGCAACGGCAGCTCGCTGTCGGGCAGGCCGTGGGGCATGCCGTCGTCGTCGTAGACCACCGGGAACGGCTCGCCCCAGTAGCGCTGACGGCTGAACAACCAGTCGCGCAGCTTGTACGTGACCGTGGCGTTGCCGGCGTCGCGTTCGCTCAACCACGCGTGGGTCAGGCGCTTGCCCTCGTCGACGCTGACGATGCCGTCCAGACGCAGTTCCTCGTTGGCGCTGTTCACGTATGGCGCGTCGCCGATGAACGCGTCGGACCACGTGCTGGTGTCCGTGCCACGTCCGTCGGTGGGCTCCTGGATGGCGACGATCGGCAGCTCGAACTTGCGGGCGAACTCGAAGTCGCGCTGGTCGCCGCACGGCACGGCCATGATCGCACCGGTGCCATAGCCCATGAGCACGTAGTCGGCGACCCACACCGGGATCGAATCGCCGTTGATCGGGTTCGTCGCGTACGAGCCGGTGAACACGCCCGTCTTCTCGCGTCCTTCGTCCTGCCGATCGATGTCCTTCTTGGCACCGGCAGCGGCGCGGTAGGCGCTCACGGCCGCTGCCTGTTCGACCGTCGTCAGCTCGTCGACCAGCGGGTGCTCGGGCGCGAGCACCATGAACGTCGCCCCGAACAGCGTGTCGGCGCGAGTGGTGAACACGGTGAGCGGGCCCGCCGGTGAGCCGAAGTGGACGGTCGCGCCCTCGCTGCGGCCGATCCAGTTGCGCTGCATCGACTTGATCGCGTCACTCCACTCCAGCAGATCGAGATCGTCGATCAACCGGTCGGCGTAGTCGGTGATGCGCATCATCCACTGGCGCATCTTGCGCTTGAAGACGGGGAAGTTGCCGCGGTCGCTGCGACCGTCGGCGGTGACCTCCTCGTTGGCCACGACGGTGCCCAGCCCGGGGCACCAGTTGACCGGCGCGTCGCTGACGTAGGCCAGGCGTCGGCTGTCGATGGCGGCGCGCTGCTCCGGAGCTGACAGGTCTGCCCACGGGCGGCCATCGGGCGTCGGGCGCGTGCCGTCGGCGTACTCGGCCTGCAGCTCGGCTACCGGACGGGCGCGCTGCTGATCGGTGTCGTACCAGCTGTTGAAGACCTGGAGGAAGATCCACTGCGTCCAGCGGTAGTAGCCGGGATCGGTGGTGTCGATGCTGCGCCGGCGGTCGTGGCTGAGCCCGATGCGGTGCAACTGGCGGCGCATCGCAGCGACGTTCTGCTGCGTGGTGACCGCCGGGTGGGTCCCGGTCTGCACGGCGAACTGCTCGGCCGGGAGGCCGAAGGCGTCGAAGCCCATCGTGTACAGCACGTTCTTGCCGGCCATGCGCTGGTAGCGGGCGTAGACGTCGGTACCGATGAATCCCAGTGGGTGACCGACGTGCAGCCCCGTGCCACTGGGGTACGGGAACATGTCGAGGATGAAGATCTTCTCGCGGCTCGTGTCCAGGCCGCCCGCCAGCGGGCCCGCCGGGTTGGCGACCTCGAACGTGTGCTGATCGTCCCACCACGCCTGCCACCGGACCTCGAGCTCGCTGGCGAGCGCGCCCGTGTAGCGGAACGTCGGCGTGTCGGTGGCGAGTTGGTCCGGAGCAGTCATGGCTCGAAGATTCTACGAGCCGCCGACCCGCCACTACCGTGGATTCCGTGCCCGAACGCCGATCGATCACCGACCGCCTCATCGCCGCCGCCAGCGGACCGGAGACCTCGCAGCACGGTGTGCGCTTCGTCGGGCAGAGCGTCGTGCCGGAAGGCTCGGCCACCGGCACCGACTTCGTGTCGTGGGCCCAGGTCCACGACGAGGCCCGTGTGGTCGGTGCTGCGCTGCAGGCGCGCGGCCTGGTGCCCGGCGATCACGTGGCCATCCTCGGGCCGACGTCGCGCTCGCTGATCACGATCATCCAGGGCTGCTGGCTGGCCGGGATGGCCAGCATGGTGCTGCCGCTGCCCATGCGCATGGGGTCGCTCGACGCCTTCATCGAGGGCACGCGGGCGCGCATCCGACACGGCGACGCCAAGCTCGTGCTGATCGACCCGATGCTCGCCGGCTTCTACGAGTCGGCGCCGGGTGATCCGCCGTTGGTGCCGATGAGTGAGGTGCTCGCCGGTTCACCGGGCGTGCCGTCGGGTGAGCGGTTGGAGATCCCCGGCGACGATCCGGAGCGGCTCGTCATCCTCCAGTACACCAGCGGTTCGACGAGCGAGCCGAAGGGCGTGATGATCCCCGACCGCGTGCTCGGCGCGAACATCGACGCCTCGTGCGAGGCCGCCGAGCTCGGGCCCACCGAGGTCATGGTGTCCTGGCTGCCGCTGTACCACGACATGGGGCTGGTCGGCTTCCTGTCGATCCCGCTGACCACCGGCGTGCAGCTCGTGCAGGCCGCGCCGCAGGACTTCCTGGCCAAGCCGGGCAACTGGATGCAGTGGATCAGCGACTGGAAGGGCACGGCCACGGCCGGTCCGAACTTCGCGTGGGTGCTGGCCACTCGGGCACTCGGTCGGATGCAGGGGCTCGACCTCAGCCGGCTGACCCTGGCGCTCAGCGGCGCCGAGCCGGTCGACCCGAACGCGGTCGAAGCGTTCGTGCGCGCCGCGGAGCCGTTCGGCTTCACCGCCGGTGGTGTGTTCCCGGCGTTCGGCATGGCCGAGGTGGCCATCGGCGGCGTCTTCCCGCCGCGGCACCGCGGGTTGCGCACCGACAGCGTCGACCGGGGCGTGCTCGAACGCGACCGCATCGCCAAGCAGCTCGACATCGCCGACGCCGACGAGGAGCTCGACGTGCGCCGCCTCCCGTTGCTCGGCCACGCCGTGCCCGGGCTGGAGATGAAGATCGTCCACCCCGACACGTACGAGCCGCTGCCGGAACGACACGTCGGCGAGCTGCTGCTGCGCGGCACGTCGGTCACGCCGGGCTACTACAAGCGGCCCGATGCGACGTCCGCGCTGTTCCGCGACGACTGGCTGTGCACGGGCGACCTCGGTTACCTGCTCGACGGGGAGCTGGTGCTGTGCGGACGGATCAAGGACATCATCATCGTCGGCGGTCGCAACGTGTTCCCCGAGGACATCGAGCGCTCGATCGGGGTGCTCGACGGCGTGCGCGCCGGCAACGTCATCGCCTTCGGGGTGGAGGGCTACAAGGGCAAGGAGAGCGTGGTCGTGGTGGCCGAGGTTCGGCTGCCGGATGGCCTCACCCTCGACGACGTTCGCAACGAGGTCCATCACCGCACGCTCGAGGTCTGCGGGCTGCCACCTCGCGACGTGATGCTGGTGCGTCCGGGCACGCTGCCGAAGACCTCGTCCGGCAAGCTTCAGCGTTCGAAGTGCCGCGAGCTCTACCTCGCCGAAGAGCTCGAGCTCACCGAGTAGCCCGGTGCTCGCGAAGCGAGCACCGCTATGCCGGGTAGTAGCCGGCGATGTCGGCGATGAGGTGGGTGGGGGCGAAGGTGAGGATGCAGATGCGGCCGTTGGTGCCGATCTTGGCGATGACGTTGTTGGGGATGGTGATGCCGGTGGTGTAGTTGACGTTGCTGGTGGTGGGTGGGGTGGTGCCGCAGGGGAAGGCGGTGGCGTAGCCGGCGCCGAGGGGTCCGGTGATGGTGAGGTTGAGGACGGCGGCGGTGGCGTTGCTGGGGATGTTGTTGCGTCCGGTGATCTGGATCTCGGTGATGGATCCGGCGGGTCGGAGTCCGGCGCCTTTGCCTTGGCCGTCGATGGTGGTGATGCCGGGGTCGGTTCGGGTGTCGAGGAACCGTCCGGGGACGAGTGGGGTGTAGGTGGCGCCGGCGGGGTAGTAGCCGGCGATGTCGGCGATGAGGTGGGTGGGGGCGAAGGTGAGGATGCAGATGCGGCCGTTGGTGCCGATCTTGGCGATGACGTTGTTGGGGATGGTGGTGCCGGTGGTGTAGTTGACGTTGCTGGTGGTGGGTGGGGTGGTGCCGCAGGGGAAGGCGGTGGCGTAGCCGGCGCCGAGGGGTCCGGTGATGGTGAGGTTGAGGACGGCGGCGGTGGCGTTGCTGGGGATGTTGTTGCGTCCGGTGATCTGGATCTCGGTGATGGATCCGGCGGGTCGGAGTCCGGCGCCTTTGCCTTGGCCGTCGATGGTGGTGATGCCGGGGTCGGTTCGGGTGTCGAGGAATCGACCGGGGACGAGTGGGGTGTAGGTGGCGCCGGCGGGGTAGTAGCCGGCGATGTCGGCGATGAGGTGGGTGGGGGCGAAGGTGAGGATGCAGATGCGGCCGTTGGTGCCGATCTTGGCGATGACGTTGTTGGGGATGGTGGTGCCGGTGGTGTAGTTGACGTTGCTGGTGGTGGGTGGGGTGGTGCCGCAGGGGAAGGCGGTGGCGTAGCCGGCGCCGAGGGGTCCGGTGATGGTGAGGTTGAGGACGGCGGCGGTGGCGTTGCTGGGGATGTTGTTGCGTCCGGTGATCTGGATCTCGGTGATGGATCCGGCGGGTCGGAGTCCGGCGCCTTTGCCTTGGCCGTCGATGGTGGTGATGCCGGGGTCGGTTCGGGTGTCGAGGAATCGACCGGGGACGAGCGCGACGTACTCGGTGCCGCCACCCCCACCGCCGCCACCGAGCACCGGCGCCACCGGATCGGCGGGCGGTCCGGGCTCGACGTAGGGCGCCTTCGGCGCACCGAGGTCAACGACCGGCGAACCGCTCGGGTGCGCCTGCGAGAGCGCGCCGACGATCAACGAGGCGTGGCCGGTGACCAACCGACGCTCCGCACCGGAGCCGCTGCCGATCAGCATCATGTTGCCGATCGGTACCGTCGAGGATGGCACCTGCACCTCGGTCGCCCCGATGGACAGGTCGGTGGTGGTCTTGGCTGCGCTCCCGATCACGGTGAGGCAATCGCTGACCCGGCTGACCTTCACGTCGTGACCGTCGACAGCGATGTACCCCTCGACGAACATCACGGCTGC
This sequence comes from Ilumatobacteraceae bacterium, assembly GCA_965229005.1. Taxonomy (GTDB): domain Bacteria; phylum Actinomycetota; class Acidimicrobiia; order Acidimicrobiales; family Ilumatobacteraceae; genus CBDDIP01. Next base: position 3,161,890 of record CBDDIP010000002.1, on the reverse strand, counting down.
GTTCGCATCAGGGTCGAGGAACGAGGACGCGATGTCGATGGTGCCACTGCCGGCGACCGGCGCGGAACCGCCGGGGACGCCCGTGCTGAGGGCGCTGTTCGAGGACGGGTCGGCGGGACAGCCGGTCGACCACGTGATGATGCGGGCGGTGGTGCCAGCGGGCCAGCCCTGCACGAGTCCGCTGGCGACGGCGCCGACGCCGTTGTTCGGTGCCGGCACGCGATCGACGGACAGCAGGAACGGCTTGGGTGGGGTGATGCCGGCATCGATGCTCGTCGCCGCGTTGCGACCGTCGGTGGTCTGCACCCTGGCCATGATCGAGAAGTTGCCGACGAAGGCGTACGTGTGGGAGATGACCTGGCCGAAGTTGCCGGGGACGGCCGGGGTGCCGTCACCGAAGTCCCAGAGCAGGCTCATCGACTGCCCGTAGGGATCCTCCGCCACGGCGATCGCCTTGGTGATGCGACCCGAGCCGACGGCGTTCGCGGCGATCGCCGGGGGCTCCTTGTCGGTGATGTTGGGGATGTACACGGCGGACTGGCTGTAGGTCGCCGAGCAGCCGAACCCGCTGGGCGGGCACATGTCCTCACCGGCCAGCACGACCGGTGAGCCGGCGTAGTTCGCCGAGTACCAGCCACCCTTCAGATCGGTCGACGTGGTCGTGTAGGTGCATGACTGGCGCCCTTCGCAGTTTCCCTTCGGAGCCATGAAGATCAGGGTCGCGGTCGGCTCGGCGTCGACCGGGGTGAGCACGACGGGGTTGGACCAGTGGATGTTGCGGAACGTCGTGCCCGCGGCGGGGATGCCGAAGCTGGTGATCACGAACGTGACCTCGCCGCTGTACGGCGAGTCGGGGTCGAGCGAGTTGATGCTCATCGTCGGCATGTCGATGCGCAACGGGCTCGCGGCGAGGCCGATGTAGGCCGTTCCCGGCTGGGCGATGCACGATGGCCCGGGTGTGACGGAGCACAGGGGCGGGGGGTTGAACGCGCTGTACGCGGCAGCGATCGGCGCGGGGAGCACGCCGGGTACGAGGCCGATGACGGCGCCGGACAACGCGACGCCGGTCGTTGCCGCGATCGCAGCGAGCCGGTGCAACAGAGACCCACGAGCACGGTTGCGTGCCATCGTTCGCCCTCCATCTGTCGAGCTCGCCCGGCGAGCTCGGCCGTCAGCGGGCACCGTTCTCGGTGCCACGACAGCAACCATGCGACCGGACCGTCCGACGAACGTCCAACGACCGGATCAGGGCGGTCAGGGCCCGGTCAGGGGCGGGGGAAGTCGAAGGTCAGGACGAGCTTGGCCAGACGCGGTGCCGGAGTGGTGCCGGTGGTGATCGGCAGCGTGCCCTCCGGCTCGGGGATCTGCGACATCGGGACCAACTGCACGGTGAGCGTGCCGGCGATGTGCGTGTCGTCGAAGGCGTCGATGACCAGCTTCGACTCGGCACTGCCGGGTGCGACCGTCCACACCTCGAACCCCGTCACGTTGGCCAGCACGACGACGCGGTCGCCCTCGGTGCCGCGCAGCGGGTAGGTCGCCTTCTGCTGCAGCACCGGGTCGTTGGCGGTGATGTTGACGGCCTTGCCACCCGACGAGCCGCAGGACAGGACGAACAGCGTGTCGTCGCGCACGAACGTGACGTCGGATGCGGTGTCGACCGTCGCCGGATCGAGCCATGGGCCGTAGAGCACGGAGTCCTCGTCGCCGACCTCTTCCCACGAGTCGGCCAGGTCGCCGGTGAAGGTCGCCGTGCACGAGCCCGAAGCGGAGTCCGCTGGGTCAGTGGATGGCACCGTGCCGGGGAAACCGGGGTTGCCCAGGGTGCCGGTCGGTGCCGCCACCGTGCCACCGCTGCCCGAGGTGGTGTTGCCCGGTGCATTGTCCGTCGCGGCGCCGTCGGACGCGCATGCGGCGCACGCGATCGACAGCACCGTGACCATCGCGACGGCGCGCGCAAGCGAGATCACAGTGGAGCGGGGGCGCACGCTTTGCCACGATAGGGCGATGGCCACCCCGATGTCCGTCGTCTACACCGCCGATCACCTGCATCACAGCCCCGACGTCGAGGTCGAGAACTCGCGGATCCACGCGCCGTTCGAGCACACGGGGCGCGCCGAGAAGATCCGTACGGTCCTCGAGGCGGACGATCGGTTCGTCTTCCGCGGGCCCGATCGGCATGGGCTGGCGCCGATCGAAGCGGTGCACGACACCGGGCTGGTGCGGTTCCTCGGCGAGGCATGGGCGGAGTTCCAGGTGGCCAACGGCGAGACGCGTGACGTCTTCCCCGATGTGTTCTACCGACCGGCCATCCGCAACAAGATGAGCGACGGCCGTGAGCCGACCAGCATCAACGGCCGGCTCGGCTGGTGGTGCTTCGAGACGACGACAGCGTTGACCGAGGGCACGTTCGTCGCTGCGTGCAGCGCAGTCGACACTGCGCTCACCGCGACGCAACTCGTGCTCGACGGCGCGACTTCGGCGTACGGGCTGTGCCGGCCGCCCGGCCATCACGCCAGCTCGACGATGTACGGCGGCTACTGCTTCTTCAACAACGCAGCGATCGCCGCGCACCGCATCGCCAGCACCACCGGCACGAAGGTCACCGTCCTCGACGTCGACTACCACCACGGCAACGGCACGCAGGAGATCTTCTACGACCGCGACGACGTGCAGTACGTGTCGCTCCACGGCGACCCGGCGCGCGCCTACCCGTTCGTGATCGGCTTCGCCGACGAGACCGGCAGCGGCAGGGGAGCGGGCAGCAACCTCAACGTGCCGCTCCCGGCACGAGCCGACGACGACGCGTTCGTCGCCGCGCTCACTCGCACGTTCGATGCGATCAGCGCATTCGGCCCGTCGACGCTGATCGTGTCGCTGGGGCTCGACACCTACATCACCGATCCGATCGCCGACCTGGCGGTGACCACCGACGGCTTCGAGCGCTGCGGCGCTGCGGTGCGACAACTGGGGCTGCCGACCGTGGTGCTCCAAGAGGGCGGCTACGACGTGGACGCGCTCGGTGAGAACGTCCGCCGCTGGCTCATCGGGCTCAACGGCTGACCGTCGCGCTCAGCCTGTCACCGACCACAGCGCGTCGATCGCTCGTTGGTCCTCGTCGAACAGCCAGCACTCCGTGAGGTGGTGCTCGTCGGCGCGGTAGAGAAGTACGCGACGCACCTCTCGCTGGTCGGCGCCGACTCGTTCGCGAGCGACGATTGCGTGGAGCACGTCGCCGCTCAGCACATCGTCGACGGCGACGAGCGTGCGATTGGTTCGTGCGCTGGCGGCCAGCAGCGCTTCGAGAGCGGCCGCCTGCCCGATGTGTTCACCGGCGAGCGGGCTGTCGCCGAAGTAGTGCAGCACGAAGTCCTCGGCGTACAGCCCGAGCATCGTGCCGACGTCGCCCGCCTGCCACGCCTCGGCGTAGCGCAGGACCGTCTCCCGGCTCATCGGCGCACCGGGGCGAACAGCTCCAGTGCGATCCCGTCGGGATCGGTGAACGCCAGGCCGATGCCGTATGCCTCCGTCAGCACCTCACCATGTGCGACGCCCAACGCATCGAGGTGCGCAACCCAAGCGTCGATGGCAGCCGCATCGTCGGCGTGGAGCGCGAGGTGGTCGAGGCCGGGCCGACGCGCGTCGAACGCACCGGGAACATCGGCGTCGGCGAAGCAGTGCAGGCCGAGGCTGGGCGTGCGCCAGACCGCGGCGCGGTACTCGTGTGGCGTGCCCGACAGGAAGTCGCCGACGAAGATCGGCGCCTCACCGAACAGCGCGGTGTACCACGCCACGCTGCGGTCGAGGTCGCTGACGGTGAGGGCGATGTGGGTGATCGCCGGAGGTGCGAGCGTCATGCTCGCAACCTATGTCACCGATCAGGCCGGGTCGGCGTGGTCGAGCACGACGGCGAGGATCGCTGCGCCGTAGCGGTCGAGCTTGCTCGGCCCGATGCCGCGGATGCGGGCCAGCTGATCGGCGGTGGTCGGTCGCCCGGTGGCGATGTCGGCCAGCGACGCATCGGACAGCACGGTGTAGCTCGGCTTGCCGGCGGCCAGGTGCTTGCGCAGGTCGCGCAGCGATTGGAACAGGGCGGCGTCGGCCGGCTGCAGATCGTGGCCGGGACGAGAGGCCGCCGGCGCGGGCTTCGGCGCACGCTCGCCGAAGCGGTCGGTGCTGACGGCGGACGTGCCGCCGACGCGTCGGGCGGGCGGCTCGTTGGTGAGCTCGGAGATGAACGGCGATGGACGATCAGCGACGACGATCAGCGCCTCCCGGCTCGCCCGGGTGAAGGCGACGTGGAACAGCCGACGCTCCTCCTCGACGTCCTCCGAGAGGCGGTGCGGGTACTGGTCGGCGTCGGCCTGGTGGACGACGACGAACGGCCACTCCTGCCCCTTCACGCGGTGCACGGTGGCCAACGTGATGCCGTCGGCGCGGTTGCCGGCGCCGAGGTGCTGGCGCAGCCAACGTTCGAACGAGCTCGGGTCGGGCTGGAGCTCGGCGAGTTGAGCGACGGCGGTGAGGTCGTCGTTCTGCGCGGCGCGGTTCATGCCGCGGCGGCTGATGTCGAGCGAGGCGATCGACGACGCCAGCCCCACCGAGTCGCGCACCGTGGACATCAGCCGAGCCGTGGTGGCGCCGCCCGCGGCGAGGTGCTGCAGCCGCTCGATGTCGTCGGCGAAGGCGTTCACCCGCTCGGCCTCGCGATCTGTGGTGAGCCTCGCTGCCAGCCGACGAAGCCCGTCGAGCGACGACTGCTCCCCGACCCAGTTGGCCACGTTCGGGTGCAGCGGGCGCGACGGCCGGCGCAGGGCCTCGGCGAGGTCGCCCGGCGCCAACGCGGTGGTGGCCGTGGCCAATCGCAGCCAGGCGAGCGCGGCGCGCACAGCGGTGCGTTCGGCGAACTCGTTGCCGACGCCGCCGTTGATCGGCAGCCCCTCGCTGGACAGCGCCACCTGCACCGGGGCGAGCAGCGAGTTGACGCGACAGAGCACCGCGATGTCGGCGGGTGGGGTGCCTCCGGCGATCGCTGCCTGGATCGCCGAGGTGGTGGCCGCGACCGCGTCGCCCTCGGAGGCGATCGACCAGCCGACCTCGTCGGGCTTGTTGGATCTGATGGTCTTCGGCACGCGCAGCACGTTGTGGCGCAGCAGCCGGTCGGCGGCGGTGACGATGCCACCGGGGCAGCGGTAGTTGACCTCCAACGGGTGATCCTCCGCACCGGGGAAGAACGAGGCGAAGTCGATCAACCAGGCCGGGTTGGCCCCGTTGTAGCCGTAGATGGTCTGGTCGTCGTCGCCGACGCCGAACACGGCGCCGTCCGGCCCGGCCAGCAGCCGCACGAGCAACAGGTGTGCCGGGGTGAGGTCCTGGAACTCGTCCACCAGCAGCACGCGGCAAGCCCGCTGCGCCGTTGCCCGCGCATCGGCGTCGGTGAGCAGTAGCTCGATCGCGCACTGCACCTGCTCGTCGAAGTCGAGCGATCCCGTGCGGGCGAGTTGGCTGCGGTATTTCGGCAGGAACGCGGCGAACCCGTCGACCTCACCGTCGTAGCGAGCCTCGACGTCGGCGGCGGCGCGCAGACCGAGGCGGGCGAACGACAGCGCCTCCATCCACGTGGCGACGGGGTCGACGTTGCGCTTGCGTGGGAACGAGACGAGCTTGCCGATGATCCGCCGCACCTCGGGCTCGTCGATGGTGGTCCGCTTCGAGGGACGCGGGGCGAACGGCGCCGATCCGTTGACGATCGCCAACGCGATCGCGTTGAGCGTGCGCACCTGCAGACCGCGCAGGTCGCGCGTGCGCTCGCGCATCTCCTCCTGCGCCCGCTTGTTGAAGGCGATGAGGCAGATCGCCGACGCGGGCAGGCCCCAGACCTGCAGCAGTTGCCGGGCACGTTCGGTGAGCACTCGAGTCTTGCCCGAACCAGCGGGCGCGATGATCCGCGCTGCTCCGCCGCGGTGGGCGACGGCGGCCAGCTGATCAGGCGCCAGCTCGGCTGCCGTCGTGCCATGCACGTCGGTGGCGGGGAAGGGACGCAGCGAGCCGTGTTCGACGACCACCCGGTGCAGCACCGGCACGCCGTCGATCGGTTCGGTGAAGCGGACCGGACCGCCGTCGAGCCACGCGGCAGTCCCGTCGGCGAGCACGACGTCGCCGCGACCGTCGTTGGCTGGGGCAGCGCCGAGGGCAAGCGCGTCCTCCAACAGCGGCCACCGGTTGGTGCGCGCGTCGTAGCTGTTGCCGCGGGTGAGCAGCCGCACCCGCTCGAGTCCGAAGCGGAACGACGTGCCGAGCTCGTGCGGCTCTCGCTGCTCGCGCTCGGGCTCGTCGAGTGCGGTGGCGACGCGGTCGTCCATCTCCAGCACCGCGCCCGTCGACGCGCGCGCCAGCGCCTCCAGCTCGTCGGCCATGACGTGCGGATGATCCAGCGACACCCGCACGCGGGGCGCATCGTCCCACTCCTGCGGTGCCGTGTCGCCGAGGCCGACGATGACGTTGCGACCGAGCGCTGCCGGGCCACGCCGAACCGGCCCGTCGTGGGCGACTGCCGTGCGCCGAACCGAGCGCGTGGCAGCGACGGGCACGGGCGCCGGCCGGTCATCCGGTTCGAACGGCTGCTCGAACGGCTGCTGGTCGAACGGCTGCTCGAATGGCTGCTCGAAGGACTGGTCGACGGTGTCGAACAAGGTGGGAGCGTCAGCCTGCGTGCGTTGCCAGCAGGCGCGCACCCCGGCCGCGTCGGGGTGGCTCTCGCCGCAGTACACACAGGAAATGGCCACAACCCGTTTCTATCCCAGCGGTGTGACGACCGGGCGTCTGCGCGCTCCTACGCCGCCTTGAGGGCGGCAAGAACGCCGGCCCAGCGATCGGGGTCGGTCTTGTACGGGGCGTAGAAGCTGATCCGCTGGATGACGTCGCCGTAGCGCTGGTGCAGCTCCGGCGCGATCTGCTCGGGCTCGCCGACGACGGCGAAGGTGTTGAGGATCTCGTCATCGATGAGACCGCCCATCTCCACCCACTTGCCCTGCTTGGACAGCGAGTTGAGCTCGTCCTGCAAACCGCCCCAGCCATGCAGCTCGAGCACCGGACGGTACGACGGTGTGGACCCGTAGAAGGCGATCTGCTGGCGCGTGCCGGCTGCAGCCTGGGTCAGTTCGGCCTCGCTGCTCCCGGTGACGACGAAGCTCGGCCCGACGATCTCGAAGCCCTCCATCGTCTTGCCCGCCTTGGCACGCCCGCGCTCGAGCGCCGGCAGGGTGACCTCGCGCAGGTAGCGCTCGGTCGTGAAGCCGTGGCAGATGAACCCGTCGCAGACCTCGCCGGCCACTTCGGTCATCAGCTCGCCGACGCCGGCGAGGAAGACCTTCGGCACCCCGAACCCGGCCAGCTCCGCGCGCTCGGGCGTGAAGAACGGGGTCATCAGCGTGTGCGTGTAGAAGTCGCCGCGGAACGCCAACGGTGTGCCGTTCTCCCACGTGTCCCAGATGGCCCGAATGGCCAGGATCATCTCTCGCATGCGCGCCGCCGGGTGGCTCCACTCCATGCTGAAGCGCTTGGTGATGTGCGGCTTGATCTGGCTGCCGAGGCCGAGCACGAAGCGCCCCTTGGAGAACGCCTGCAGGTCCCAACCGGTGTTCGCCAGCGTCATCGGGTTGCGTGCGAACGCGACAGCGATGGACGTGCCGAGCTCGATCGTCTCGGTGTGCTCCGCGCCGATCAGCAGCGGGAAGAACGGGTCGTGCGACGTCTCCGCGGTCCACACGCCGCTGTAGCCGGCGGCTTCGGCCTCCTTCGCCTGCGCGCCTGCCTTGTGCAGATCGAATCCGATGCCCCCATCGACCTTCATGTGCGTGCCTCCCAGCGACGGCCCATCGATGCCGATGGGTGAACGTCAGCGAACGTAGTCCGCTGACCGTGCCTCCGGCTCAGTCGTCCTGATCGCGCAGGAACGCTTCGAACTCGGCCGCGATCTGATCGCCGCTGGGGATGTCGGCGATGCCGAGCGACAGCGTCTGCTGCGCGCTCGTGTCGTAGAGCTCTTCCAGTTGGCGCACCATGCCCTGGTGCTCCTCGTTGCCGGCGACCAGCTGGTCCAGTCGGCGGCGCTGACGTTCCGCTTCGGTGCGCGTGGCAGCGCCGTCGATCTCCAGCCCGGCCATCTCGCGCAGGCCGGTGAGCAGGGCCACCGAGGCGTCGGGGTACGACATCGAGCTGACGTAGTGGGGCACCTGCGCCCACAGCCCGAGCGCGGTGATGCCGCGGCCGTGCAGCTCGTGCTCCAGCACGGCGCCCATTCCTGCGGGCACGTCGACCGAGTTCTTCAGGTACGGCACCGACGCGCTCACCTGGGCGGACGGGGACGTGCTCGACAACCTCGCAGGCCGGGTGTGCGGCGCGGCGAACGGGTAGGCACCGAGGGCGACCATGCGGCGCACGGCCAGCTGCTCGGACAGATCGCCGACTGCGGCGGCGAAGCGGCGCCACTGCGAGTCCGGCTCAGGGCCGGACAGGGTGAGGACGTCGTTGCCGCCCGGGTCCTTGCCGACGCGCAGCTCGATGTCGGGGAAGGTCAGCTTCGTGCTGACGCCCTCGCGCAGCTCCATCGACGGACGACGAGCGCGGTAGTCGATGAACGCGTCGCCGTCGAACGTGGCGAGCGCTTCGGTGTTGCACTCCTCCTGCACGACGACCATCGCCGCGGCGGCAGCGGCGCTGGCATCGATCCAGCCGGTGAGCATGACCACGAGCACCGGGCGGTCGAGCTGGGGCAGCGCTTGGTGGAGGACGTAGGAGTCGCTCACGGCACCTCCTGCAGTGCGGCCAGCGCGCTCGCCGCGGCACCTTCGACCTGGAGCTTGAACGGGGCGAGCTCGGCAGGGTCGCGATCGCCGAGCGCACCACCGAGGTAGCGGGCGTAGACGCCTTCGAGGATGCACGCCAGCTTCCAGTAGGCGAACGACACGTAGAACGGCAGCGCGCTGATGTCGCGTCCGCTGACCTCCGCGTAGCGCGCGGCGAGATCGGCGCGGTCGAGGAAGCCGGGGGTGGAGGTGGCCGAACCGGTCCACGCCGAGGCGACGTCGTTCGGCCCGGTCCAGTACACCTGCAGCAACCCGAGGTCGGCCATCGGGTCGCCGAGCGTGCAGATCTCCCAGTCGAGCACGGCGACCACCGTGCCGTCGTCGCCGACCATGCAGTTGTCGAGGCGGTAGTCGCCGTGCACGATCGACGCGGGACCCTGCTCGGGGATCCGCTGCATCAGCGCGTCGTGCACCTCGTCGACGGCGGCCAGCTCGCGGGTCTTCTGCTGGTTCCACTGTCCGTACCAACGCTTCAACTGCCGGGCGATGTACCCCTCGTGCTTGCCCAGGCCATCGAGTCCGGCGGCGTCGAGGTCGACGGCGTGGATGGCCGCCATCGTGTCGACGATGCTCTCGCTGGCGCGACGTCGAGCATCGACGGAGAGCAGCGCCTCGGCAGTCGGGCGATCGCGCACGACGTGACCGTCGACGAAGCCCATCACGTAGAACGGCGCGCCGTTGACGTCCGGATCGTCGCAGAAGCCGAGGGCCGGCGCGACCGGTACGGCGGATGTCTGCAACCCGCTGATGATCCGGTGCTCGCGACCCATGTCGTGGGCGCTGGCGAGCACGTGGCCGAGCGGTGGGCGGCGCAGCACGAAGCGCGTGCCGTCGGCGCCGGTGACCCCGAAGGTGAGGTTGGAGTGCCCGCCGGCGATGAGGTCGAACTCGAACGGTGCAACCGCACCTTGCACGTGCGTGGTGAGCCACTCGGTGACCGAAGGAACGTTGATGCCGGGCAGCTCGCTCATGTGTGTCGCCACCGTATCGGCACCGCTGTGATGCCACCCGGTCCGGTCAGGCTCGCCGCCCGGTCTCGGGCCAGGTCTCGGGCAGGTGACCCGCAGGTATCGTTCGATGCATGGCCATCGATGTCACCGACGCAACGTTCCAGACCGAGGTCGTCGACCGTTCGCTCGACGCCGCGGTCCTCGTCGACCTCTGGGCGCCGTGGTGCGGCCCGTGCCGCACCTTGGGACCGATCCTGGAGAAGGTCACCGACGCCACCGACGGCAAGGTCGTGCTCGTGAAGGTCAACGTCGACGAGAACCCGGGCATCTCCCAGGCGTTCCAGGTGCAGTCGATCCCGGCGGTGTACGCGCTGAAGGGCGGCCAGGTGGTCGACGGGTTCGTCGGCGCGCTGCCCGAGCACGTCGTGCAGGAGTTCGTCGACGCACTGATGCCGTCCGAGGCGGAGCAGACGCTGGCGTCGCTCATCGCCGAGGGCACCGAGGGCTCGTACCGTGCGGCGCTGGAGCTCGAGCCCGGCAACGAGGATGCCGTGATCGGCCTTGCCGAGCTGCTCGTTGCCCGCGACCAGTCGGAGGAGGCGCTGGCGTTCCTCGCTCGCATCCCGGAGAACGATCGCACCCGTCGCGTCGCTGCGACGGCACGGCTCGGTCAGGCGCAGACTGCGCCTGACGACGACCACGATGCGACGCTGATGGCGCTGCTGCCGAACGTCAAGCTCGACGAGGTGGCCCGTCAGCAGTACGTCGACCTGCTCGAGCTGATGGGCGCCGACGACCCGCGCACCGCCGGCTACCGCAAGAAGCTCACCGCTCAGCTGTTCTGAGCGCGACCTCGTCCGGCGGTTCACTGGGGTACCGTTGCGTCGATGTCCATCGAACGCCGTGACGGCTACCGCCTGTGGGAGGGCGGTCCGGTCCCACGAGGTGCTGACGGGATCACGATCGGTTCGACGGTGATCGTCCGTCGTGGACGGGTGACGCCGTACCTGCTGCGCCACGAACTGGTGCACGTGCGCCAGTGGAAGCGCCACGGCGTCCTTGGGTTCGGTGTCCGCTACGTCGGCGCGTACGCGGTGGGACGGGTGCGCCGCAAGGGCCACACCGGCGCCTACCTGCGCATCCCGCTGGAGATCGAGGCGGACTGGGTGGCACGCAGGTCGCTGGCCACCGCGGTCACCGAGCAGCTCGAGACCTCCACCACGTCCTCCTAGGGCGCGCCCCCGGCGGGCTCGGTAGCGTCACGCACGACTTCCCCCAAGAGCGGCGGCGCGCAGCGCACCGTCGCCGGCTGATGCGCGCACGAGGGGGTCTGAGTGGAACCGGTGCAACCGCCACGGCGGCCGGCCGCACCGCGCCCGGTGTCGCAGCGCGTGCGCGACTGGGTCGTGTGGTTCGGGCCGGGACGGCTGGTGGTCAGCGCGATCTCGGTGCTGGCGGTGGCCGTCGGTGCGTTCTTGTTGCTGCGTGCGCCACGGCCACCGGTGGAGGCGTCGCTGCCGTACGCCAGCACGATCCCCGCTGCCGCGACGACGATCGTCGACGCGGGTTCGACCGCACCCACGATCGGGGCGTCGGTGCCGGCGGTCATCGTCGTGCACGTCGCCGGCGCCGTGGTCGCGCCGGGCGTGTACTCGCTCGACGAGTCGGCGCGCGTGGTGGACGCCATCGCTGCTGCCGGGGGCCTCGCGGCCGATGCCGATGGCGGCACGGTCAACCTCGCCGCGCACGTGCTCGACGGCGAGCGTGTGTACGTGCCACGCGTCGGCGAGCAGGTGCCGGTGGTGGTGGCAGGTTCGAGTGGTGGTGCGCCGGTCGATGGCGCCGCGCCGGCCGGCCCGGTCAACCTCAACCGCGCGACGACGGATCAGCTCGACTCGTTGCCCGGTGTCGGCCCGGCAACCGCTGCGGCCATCGTCGCCTACCGGGAGTCGCACGGCCCGTTCGCCTCGGTCGACTCCTTGGCAGACGTCCGCGGCATCGGTCCGGCCAAGCTCGAGGCCCTCCGCGGCCTGGTGACGGTGTGAGCGCGACCGCAGCGTCTGGTCGTTCAACCACCGCGATGGTGGCGCAGCGATCAAACGCTGCGCGCGGGGTCAGAACAGGGCGCGGCCGAGGACGAGGTTGGCGGCCAGCAACGCGCCGATCACACCGACCCACAGCCCGGCAGCCATCCAGATGTACTCGCGCCAGAAGTCACCCCATGCGGCGACGGGGATGCGGGTGGCCCGCCGGGCCGCAACGACTCCGAAGGCGAACCACACCACTGCGCTGCCGAGGATGGCGGGCACGTACGCGCCCGACCCGGTGGTCAGCGGAGCGCCGACCACGAGGAGCCCCGGCGCAGCGAGGATGGCGAACACGAACCCGGCGACGCCGCGAGCGGTGGACGTGTGGCCGCGCAGCATCATCGCCGCGACGATGCCGAGTGCGGCAGGCGGCAGCAGCCCGGCGATGGGGCCGAACGTGCGGATGCGCGATCGGTAGGCGCGAGGCCCTCCTCGGACGGGCGGGGCCATGATCGGCATCACTTCCACCGCCGGAGCGTACGACGCCGAGCTCGCGCAACCCGGGCACACCCTGCGCGACCTGCACGTCGGCGGCCTCGCCGCGGCTGCTGTGCTGGGTGTGCTGCTCCACGCCCATCGCCCGCTTGTGGCGGTGCTCCTCGGGCTCGTCGCCGCGATCGGAGCGGTGCGTCGTGCGCAGGTCGCAACGATCGGGCTGTGCGCTGCACTGGTGATCGCCGGAGCGATGCGCAGCGACGTCGCGTGGGCGGATGCCGTGCCGCGCCACGTCGGTGCGTTCGTCGGATGGGCCCGCGTGGTCGGCGACCCGATGCGCTCCGGCAAGGCGACGCGGATCACGCTGCAGATCGAAGACGAACGCTTCGACGCGTGGGTGTACGGGTCGTCACGACGTCAGTTGGAGGAGCGGCAGCCGGGGGAGTGGGTGCTGGTCGACGGCGAGCGTCGACCTCTCGCCGCGAATCCGGAGCGTGCTCAGGTTCGTCACGTCGTCGGGCGGTTCGCCGTTGAGTTCGTCGCCGACGTGCGTGACGGCGGTTCGCTCGATCGAGCCAGCGCAACGGTCCGGCGAGCCCTCCGACGCGCGGCCGAAGCGTCGATGACGGCCGACGAGTCGGCGCTGTTCGCCGGTCTGGTGATCGGCGACGACTCGCGCCAGCCGGACACGATGGTGCAGCAGTTCCGCGATGCCGGTCTGTCTCATCTCACCGCCGTTTCCGGGCAGAACGTCGTGTTCGTGTTGGCCGCGGCCGGTCCGTTGTTGCGGCGTTTGCGGCCGTGGCTGCGATGGGCGGTGACGTTGGCATTGATCGGCTGGTTCATGGCGCTGACCCGCTTCGAGCCGTCGGTGCTGCGCGCCGGGTTCATGGCGATGCTGGCGGCGACGAGCTTCGTCGTCGGGCTCAGCGCGTCGGCCGTTCGCTTGCTCGCTGTTGCCGTGGCGACGTTGGTGCTGATCGATCCACTGCTGGTGTGGTCGGTCGGGTTCTGGTTGTCGGTCGGGGCGACGTGGGGGGTCGCCGCCGTCGGCCCGAAGATCGCTGCGGTGCTGCCCGGTCCGCAGTGGTTGCGCGTGCCGTTGGGCGTCACGCTCGGCGCGCAGCTCGGCGTGGCGTTGCCGAGCGTGCTGGTGTTCGGTCGCCTGCCACTGGTGTCGATCCCGGCGAACCTGCTGGCGGTCCCGGTGGCCGGCTTCGTCATGCTCGTCGGCATCCCGGCCGCGTTGCTCGCGGCGCTCGTACCTGCCGTCGGCCCCGCGGTGATGTGGCTGCCCACCCTCGCCACGCGGTGGGTCGCCATCGTCGCCCAGCTCGGCGCACGCATCGAGCCCCCGCCACGGTGGTCGCTCGCCGGCTGGGCAGTCGTGCTTGTGGCGGTTGCCTGGCGCATGCATCTGAGGCGACGTACGCATCGTTCCCGGCCGGCCAGCACATAGCGCTGAGAACCTTGACCGTCGAAGCGGTTCCTCCGCCACACGAAACAACCGGCCGCGGCCGCGTGCTCGGCATCGTCAGCGCCGGGAACCTCGGATGAATGGAAAGAACTCGAACAGCGTCGTGCCGAACAGTATTGCGAGTGGAATCTGCTGGCCTCGGTGAGCGGCGGCCCACGCTCGCCACCCGCTCAGTCGCGATCGATGGCCAACTCGCCGGTCGCGTCGAACCCCCGACGCGCTGGTCGCTCGCCGGCCGGGTGGTGATCCTCTCTGCGACGCTGATCGCAGGGCACCGAAAGGGCGGTCGAGCGTCGAGTCCGCCTCGCTAGCGTCCGCTCATGGCCGGCGCAGCGGAATGGCACACGTGGGCGAAGGCGGTTCTGCACGCCGACGCGCTGGATGACGAGTGCGAACACATCGACCCCGGCTTGTCCGACGACGACGTCGTCCGCATCGAGGAGATCTACGGCGTTGCGATGCCGCCCGACTTGAGGATCCTGCTGCAGACCGGCGTACCGGTTGGCCGGCGATGGCCCGATTGGCGAAACGCGGTAGGCGAGCGCGCCGAGGATCTGGCGAGGATCCGCCACATGTTCCGGTTCGACATCGAGCACAACGGCGACGTGTGGCCGGCCGACTGGGGTCCGCGCCCGACGGACCTGCACGACGCGTTCGAGATCTCGGACGCTCGGGTCGGCGCGCTGCCCGCGATCTTCCGCGTCTACGGCCACCGCTACCTGCTGACGACGTTGCCGTCGTTCGGCAACGCCGTGCTCAGCATCTGGCAACCCATCGATTCGATCGTCTACGGCTTCGACCTGGCCGACTACTTCGCGCGCGAATTCCGCATTCCCGTTCCTTCCTGGGTGGCGACCGAGTTGCCCGACGTGGCGCCGTGGGGCGTGCTGTTCGACCTGTGACCGGGCGCACCGCCGCCGCCGTCACAGCCGTGTGCCATCCTGATCGGGACATGGCTGTGCACCTCCTCACGGGCGACGACGAGTCGCTCATCCTCAGCGCCACCACCGATCTGATCCACAAGCTGGTCGGCGACGGCGACCGCTCGTTGATGGTCGACGACTTCGACGGCGACGAGTTCGAGATGCGCTCCGTGGTCGACGCGGCCCAGACCTCACCGTTCCTCACCGACACTCGAGTTGTCGTCGCCCGCGGCATCGGCAGGTTCAACACCGAGGACGTTTCGTCGCTCGTCGCGTACCTCGGCGATCCGCTGCCGAGCACCGAGCTGGTCCTCGTCGCCGGCGGCGGCCGCACGCCGAAGTCGCTCAGCGATGCACTGAAGGCCGCGAAAGCGACCGTCATCGACACGGCGCCACCGGCTCGTGCTCGGGAGCGTTCAGGCTGGTTCGACCAGCAGGTGGCAGCCACGGGGCTGAAGCTCGATGGTGCCGCCGTCGCGCTCCTCGGGTCGTGGCTCGGCGAGGACGCCGGTCGGCTGTCTGGCATCCTCGACACGCTGGAGTCGGCGTACGGCAAGGAGCGAATGGTGCGCGCCGACGACGTGCGGCCGTTCCTCGGCGATGCCGGTGGGGTGCCGCCGTGGGACCTCACCGACGCCATCGACCGAGGCGACACCACCGGCTCGCTCACCCTGCTGCATCGCATGATGGGGGCCGGCGATCGTCACCCGCTGCAGGTGATGGCCATCCTGCACAGCCACTACACCAAGCTGCTCTCGCTCGACGGTGCCAACGCTCGCGACGAGGTCAGTGCCGCGGCGGCCATGGGCATCAAGCCCGGCTTCCCGGCCAAGAAGGCGCTGCAGCAGTACGGCAAGCTCGGCGGCGCCGGCGTGGTGCGGGCCATCGGGCTGCTGGCCCAGGCCGACCTCGACATCCGTGGCGCCAAGGAGTGGCCCGACGACCTCGTGATGGAGGTCCTCGTCGCCCGCCTCAGCCGCCTTGCTCCCGCCGGCCGCCGCTGACCCCGTCAGCCGGCGATCTCGGACGGCTGGGTGACGGAAACCGTCACGGATCCGTCCCAGAAGTCGAAACGACGGTGGGGTAACCGGACCGAGACGCGAAGCGACCCGGGCGGTGGGCCCGGGTCGGCGTCGGTGCTGCGAGAGCGAGCGGGTGGGCTCAGCCGGCGGCGTTGATCTTCTTCATCAGGCGGCTCTTGCGACGGTCTGCCTGGTTCTTGTGGATGACGCCCTTGGCGGCGGCCATGTCGAGGCGCTTGACGGCGAGGCGCAGCGCCTCGGCGCCCTCCTCGGTGCCGGCGGTGGAGACGGCGTTCTTCGCGCGCGTCTTCAGCTCGCTCTTCACAGCCTTGTTGCGCTCGGCGCGCTTGGCGTTGGTGAGGATGCGCTTCTTCTGGCTCTTGATGTTCGCCACGGGAGACCCTTCTTGCTGCGGAAACCTGTCCGCGAGAACGTCACGGAACAGCGTGTCGAGGCTAACAGCGCCAGGTCCGACCGCCAACCGGACCGGTAGGATCGAGCGTCTCCCTCAGCAGAAATCCGGACAAGAACTTCCGCATGGATCTCGCCCGCATCCGCAACTTCTCCATCATCGCCCACATCGACCACGGCAAGAGCACCCTCAGCGACCGCATCCTCGAGCTGACCAACGCCGTCGACGCCCGCGACATGCGGTCGCAGTACCTGGACTCGATGGACCTGGAGCGCGAGCGGGGCATCACGATCAAGGCCCAGAACGTTCGGGTCGACTGGAAGGGCCACACCCTCCACCTGATCGACACCCCCGGTCACGTCGACTTCGGCTATGAGGTCAGCCGCAGCCTGGCGGCCTGTGAGGGCGTGGTGCTGGTGGTCGACGCGGCACAGGGCATCGAGGCGCAGACGCTGGCCAACTGCTACCTGGCGCTGGAGCACGACCTGGAGATCGTCGCCGCGCTGAACAAGATCGACCTGCCGGCGGCCGACCCGGATCGCTACGCGATGGAGATCGAGACCGTGCTCGGCATCCCGGCCGAGGACATCCTGCGCATCTCGGCCAAGACCGGCGACGGCGTCGACAAGCTGCTCGACGCAGTCATCGCCCGCATCCCGGCGCCCCAGGGCGACCCCGATGCGCCGCTCCAAGGTCTGATCTTCGACAGCCAGTACGACCAGTACCGCGGCGTCGTCTCGTCGATCCGGATCATGAACGGCCGACTCACCAGTGGCTCGAAGCTGATGTTCATGAACGCCGGCACCCCGCAGGAGGCCATCGAGGTCGGCGTGCGCCGTCCGGTTCCCACGCCGGTCCCCGAGCTCGGCCCGGGTGAGGTCGGCTACCTGATCGCCGGCATCAAGGACGTCGGCCAGGCCCGCAGCGGTGAGACCGTCACCACCTTCTCGCACCCGTCGACGCAGGCCCTCGAGGGCTACCGCGATCCGAAGCCGATGGTGTTCTGCGGCCTGTTCCCGATCGACGGCGACGACTTCGAGACGCTGCGTGAGAGCCTCGAGAAGCTCAAGCTCAACGACGCGTCGATCACCTACTCGCCCGAGTCCTCCGGTGCGCTCGGCTTCGGGTTCCGCTGCGGCTTCCTCGGGTTGCTGCACATGGAGATCGTCAAGGAGCGCCTGGAGCGCGAGTTCAACCTCGCACTGATCGCCACCGCGCCGAGCGTCGAGTACCGCGTGCACCGCACCAACGGTGAGATCGAGCTGGTCGACAACCCGGCCGATCTGCCGATGCCGCAAGCGATCGACTACATCGAGGAGCCCTACTTCCGGGTCAGCATCATCACCCCGAAGGACTACACGGGCACGCTGATGGATCTCTGCCAGACCCGGCGCGGCGACATGACCAAGCTCGAGTACCTGTCGCCCGAGCGCGTCGAACTGCACTACCAGATCCCCCTCGCCGAGGTCGTCGTCGACTTCTTCGACCAGATGAAGAGCCGCACGCAGGGCTACGCCAGCCTGGACTACGAGCTCAGCGGCTACCACCGCAGCAACCTGGTCAAGGTCGATCTGCTGCTCAACGGCATCCCGGCCGATGCGTTCAGCACGATCGTCCACCGCGACAAGGCCTTCGCCTACGGCAACCGCATGTGCGAGAAGCTCAAGGAGCTCATCCCGCGACAGATGTTCGACGTGCCGATCCAGGCCGCCATCGGCGGCAAGGTGATCGCCCGCGAGACCGTGAAGGCCAAGCGCAAGGACGTGCTGGCCAAGTGCTACGGCGGCGACATCACCCGCAAGCGCAAGCTGCTGGAGAAGCAGAAGGAAGGCAAGAAGAAGATGAAGTCGATCGGGCGCGTCGAAGTGCCCGGCGACGTGTTCATCAGTGCCCTCAAGCTCGACGACTGACGTTCGCGCCGTGGGGCGGTAGAACTGTCGGGTGCGTGAGTCCAGGACGTTCCGGTCGCTGCGACACCGCAACGCACGGCTCTTCTTCGTCGGGCTGCTCGTCAGCCAGGTCGGTACGTGGCTGCAGCTGACGGCGATGTCGTTGCTCGTGTATCGGCTCACGGGCAAGGGCACCGACGTCGGCATCACCCTGTTGTGCCAGTTCCTGCCGATGCTGCTGCTCGGTGTGCACGCGGGTGTGCTGGCCGACCGCGTCGACCGGCGCAAGCTGACGCTCTGCACGCAGGGCGCACAGGCCGTGCATGCGCTGCTGCTCGGCGGGCTGGTGCTCGCCGGATGGGAGAGCCTCGGACTGATCTACGTCATGTCACTCGTGCTGGGCGTGATCAGCGCCGTCGACAACCCGGCCCGTCGCGGCTTGGTCCTGGAGCTGGCCGAGCCCGCCGAGATCGGCAACGCCCTGTCGCTGAACACAGCGGTGATGACGTGCTCGCGGATCTTCGGTCCTGCGCTGGCGGCCGCCCTCGTCGATCCGTTGGGCCCCGGTTGGTTGTTCATGATCAACGGCATCTCGTTCACCGCGATCCTCGCGCCCATCATGCTGATCGACGCCTCGAAGCTGCATCGGGCGCCACCGATGGCCCGCGGCGGTCAGCCCGTGCGCGAGGCGGTGCGCTTCGTGCGCTCGAACCGGCGGCTGCTGGTCTCGTTCATCGTGTTCGCCGTGGTCAGCACGTTCGCCTTCAACCAGAGCGTCTCGCTGCTGAAGATCGCCGATGATCGCTTCCACCGCGCCTCGAACTTCGGCTGGCTGCTCGCACTGGACAGCGTCGGTGCGGTGATCGGTTCGCTGCTCACGGCCCGCCGCCGGCAGTCGGGCTCGACGTGGCTGTACCAGATGGCCGTGTTGATGGCCCTCGGCGGTTTCGCCGTTGCCTGGGCCCCGTCGATCTGGATCGCGTTCGCGGCGTGCATCCCCTACGGCATCGGTGGCGCGGCGTTCGTCGCCGGCTTCAACGTGATCAGCCAGGAGGAGAGCCCTCCCGACATGCGCGGCCGCCTGCTGGCGCTCGGCAGCGTTGCGTTCCTCGGCTCGACACCGATCGGCGGACCGTTGACCGGGTGGATCGCCGACCACGTCAGCGCCGAGTGGAGCCTCGGCTACGGCAGCGCCATCACGCTGATCGCCGTCGTGTTCGGCGCCTGGTTCCGTTACTCGGCGACGCGCTCAGTCGGCGGCGCGGTTCCAGCCGGTGAGCACGTACCGCCCGCGGCGCGCGGTGAGCACGCTGACGGTGGCGGTGTCGTTGTAGAAGGCGATCCCGGTCTCGCTCGGTAGCTCGAGCAACCGCGCCGTCAGGATCCGGCTGAGGTGGCCGTGGCTGAAGGCGACGACGGTGCGGTTCACCGCCATCCGCTCCAACTTGGCGGCGAACGCGTCGCAGCGCGCGCCGGCCTGGCGAACGCTCTCGCCGCCGGGGCAGCCGTCGGTGAACAGGTTCCAGTTCGGCACCTGCTCGCTGATCTCCTCGTTGGTGAGGCCCTCGTAGTTGCCGTAGTCGAACTCGGCGAGGGCGTCGACCACCTGGGCCTCCACATCGGGCATCACCAGTGCTGCGGTGTCCATTGCCCTGCGCAGCGGACTGGTGAACACCAGCGCATCCGTGCCGGCCAGCCGACGCACGATCGGCGCGAGTGCCTCGGCCTCGCGTCGGCCGGGCGCGGAGAGCGGGACGTCGGTTCTTCCTGTGTGGCGCCCGATCGCCGACCACTCGGTGGCACCGTGGCGCACGAGGATGATGCGGGCGGCCAGCGGCGGGTGATCGGTCACAGGATCAGGCATGCGCCGTCAAGCTAGGCGACACTGATCTCGATGGCCGATGCAACTGCTCGACGTGACGCGCCGGTGATCATGTGGTTCCGTCGCGACCTGCGCCTCGGCGATCTGCCAGCGCTCGCGACCGCGGCGGAGGGTGGCAGACGGGTCGTCCCGCTGTACGTCGTCGACCCGGCCTTCGCGTCCGCAGGCGCGCCGCGCCGCGCCGCACTGGCCGATGCGCTCGCCGCGTTGAACCGGTCGATGGGTGGCGCACTCGTGCATCGTCACGGCGACCCCGTCGTCGTGGTGCCGGAGGTGGCTGCCGAGCTCGGCGCGGGCGACGTGTTCGTCACCCGCGACGCGGGCCCGTACGGACATCGCCGCGATGCCGCGGTGGCGGCGGCGTTGCGCGCCGGCGGACGACGGCTCGCCGGCGTCGGGTGGCCATACGCGGTGGCGCCGGGTTCGGTGCTGAAAGGCGACGGCTCGCCGTACGCCGTGTTCACCCCGTTCTCGAAGGCGTGGCGGGCGATCGGGTGGGACGACCCGATCGACGAACCGGACGTCGACTGGTACGGGGCACCGCACGTTCGCGACGACGGACCGCCGTCTCAGGTCGATCCGGGGTGCGCGATGCCCGCGATGGGGGAGCGCGCTGCGCACGATCGGTGGGACGCGTTCGTCGCCGCCGGCCTCGACACGTACGACGAGACCCGCAACCTGCCGGGCGTCCAGGGCACGAGCCGGTTGTCCGTGGACCTCCGCTGGGGAACGATCCATCCGCGCCAGCTGCTGCACCACCTCGGCTCGTCCGCCGCGCACCACACGTTCGCCAACGAACTCGCCTGGCGCGAGTTCTACGCCGACGTCCTGCGGCAACGGCCCGAGACGGCGTCCGCCAACCTCAACGAGCGGATGAACGCGATGCCGGTGGACACCGACGCCGCGGCGACGCGTCGCTTCGACCGCTGGACCGCCGGGGCCACCGGCTTCCCGTTCGTCGACGCCGGCATGCGTCAACTTGCGGCCACGGGGTGGATGCACAACCGGGTTCGCATGGTGGTCGCCTCGTTCCTGGTGAAGGATCTCCACCTGCCATGGCAGTGGGGCGCGCGGCACTTCATGCGCCACCTCGTCGACGGCGACCTCGCCTCGAACAGCCACGGCTGGCAGTGGACTGCCGGCACGGGCACCGACGCCGCGCCGTACTTCCGAGTGTTCAACCCCACCGGCCAGGGTGAGCGCTTCGACCCGACCGGCGAGTACATCGAGCAGTGGGTCCCCGAACGCAACGACCCCGATGCCTACCCGGCACCGATGGTCGATCATCGGGTCGAGCGCGAGGAGGCGCTGGCCCGGTACCGGGTCGTAGCTGCCAGCACTCGATAGCCTGGACTGCCAGATGCTGGACGAACGCAAGACGGCCATCCTGCGGGCCATCGTGCAGGAGTACATCGCCACGGCTCAACCCGTCGGCTCCACCCACATCGCCGCCGCGCCCGGCGTCCAGGTCAGCTCGGCCACGGTGCGCAACGAGATGGCGGTGCTGGAGCAGGAGGGCTACCTGGCCCAGCCGCACACCTCGGCGGGGCGGGTGCCGACCGACAAGGGCTACCGATTCTTCGTCGACCACATCACCAGCCCCGGACTGCTCGACCACGACGCATCGCAGCGCGTCGGGCAGTTCTTCGAGAGCGCCCACGGGCGACTCGAAGAGCTGCTCCACCAGACCACCAACCTGCTCGCCGCGGTCACGCAGCACGCGGCGGTCGTCGTTGGTCCGCGCGTCGATCGTGCCGTGGTCCGATCGATCCAGGTGGTCGGACTCTCGGCGCACCTGGCCACCGTCGTCGCGGTGCTCTCCAACGGGTCGATCGACAGCGAGACCATCGAGCTGCCGCTCGACACCAGCGACGTTCGCCTTGCTGCCGTCTCCGCGCACCTCGCCTCCGTGCTCATCGGCCGAGCGCTCGACCAACCCGGGGAGATCATCTCCACCGGCGACGCCGCCGTCGACGGTCTCACCCGCCAAGCCGTCGATGCGTTGTGCCGAGGCCGGGCCGACCTGCCGGTGTTCGTCGGCGGGGCGTCGTCGATGGCACGTGCCTTCGATGCAGTGGAGACGGTGCGCAACGTCCTGCGCACGCTCGAGCAGCAGTACGTCGTCGTCTCGCTCGTGCGCGACGTGATCGATCGTGGCCTGTCGGTGGCCATTGGCGCCGAGCACGGTGTCGAGCCGCTGTCGGTGTGCTCGGTGGTCGTCGCCCCGGTGATGGTCGAAGGCGAGCAGGTCGGCACCATCGGTGTGCTCGGCCCGACGCGGATGAACTACCCGCAGGCACTGGCCACGGTGGAGGCGGTCAGCGATCGGCTGGGTCGGCGGTTGGGTGACGGTGGCATGGAAAGCGCAGGATGAGCTGATGGCTGACTTCTACGAACTGCTCGGCGTCAGCCGCACGTCGACGCCCGACGAGATCAAGAAGGCCTATCGGCAGCGCGCACGCGAGCTGCACCCGGACGCCAACCCCGGCGACGCCGCTGCTGAGGAGAAGTTCAAGGAGGTCGCTCGCGCCTACGAGGTGCTCAGCGACGCCGAAGCTCGCCAGCGATACGACCGCTTCGGCGAGCAGGGCGTCGGCGGGGCGGGCAACGGCAACGGCGACTTCTTCAACGGCGGCAGTGGTGGCCTCGGCGATCTGTTCGATGCGTTCTTCGGTGGCAGCAGTCCGTTCGGTGCGCGTGGTGGCGGCGGTCCGGTCGGCCCGCCGCGCGGTCAGGATCTCGAGGTGGTCGCCGACGTCAGCTTCGAACAGGCCGTCTTCGGTGCCACCGTCGGTGTCAGCGTTCGCACCGCCGAGCGTTGCGACGACTGCGGCGGTTCGGGTGCCGGGGCCGGCACGCAGCCGGTCACCTGCTCGGAGTGCAACGGACGCGGCCAGGTGCAGCGCGTTCGCCAGAGCCTGCTCGGTCAGATGGTCACCTCGTCGGCATGCCCGCGTTGCGGCGGCCTCGGGCAGATCATCGCCACGCCCTGCCCGTCGTGCAGCGGCGAGGGCCGTCGGATCACCGAGAAGACGTACCAGGTCGACGTGCCCGCCGGTGTCGACACCGGGTCCACGTTGCGGCTCACGGGTCGGGGCGCGGTCGGGCCGCGCGGCGGTGGCGCCGGCGACCTGTACGTGCACATCCGCGTTGCCGAGCACGACCTGTTCACCCGTCGCGGCGACGACCTGTTCGCCACCATCCCGGTCTCCATCGCCCAAGCTGCGCTCGGCACCAAGGTGGTGCTCACCACGCTCGACGGCGACGAGGAGATCACGGTGCCTGCCGGAACGCAACCCGGTCGCGAGTTCGTGTTCCGCAACCGTGGCGTGCATCGTCTGCAGGGCCGTGGGCGTGGTGACCTGCGCGTCAGCGTCGACGTGCGCGTACCGACCAAGCTCACCGAGTTCGAGACCGAGCTGCTGACCAAGCTGGCCGAGTCGCGCAACGAGGCCGTCGGCACCGGCGAGCACGGCGGCTTGTTCTCGCGCATCAAGTCCGCGTTCACGTGAACCCGGCGCTGCGGTCCAGCGCGGCGCACGTCTTCGTCGCATCGCTCGACGCGCCGGAGCTTCACTCCGACGACGCACACCACCTCGGGCGCGTCCTGCGCATCGGCGCCAACGATGTCGTCTCGGTCAGCGACGGCGCCGGCCGATGGGGGACCGCCCGCCTCGAACGCGGTGACCTGGTCGACGTCGTACCGGCCGACGAGCCGGTCCCGTCGCCGCCGGCGGTGCACATCGCTGCGTCGATCCCGAAGGGCGACCGATGCGAGTGGATGGTCCAGAAGCTCACCGAGCTCGGAGTCGCCACGATCACGCTGATCGAGTGCGAACGGAGCGTCGTTCGCTGGGACGGGCCGCGAGCGCAGCGTCAACTGGAGCGACTGCGCAGGGTGGCGCGCGAGGCGGCGATGCAGTCGCGCCGCACGTGGTTGCCGTCGATCGTGGGCGTCACTGCCTTCACCGGAGTCGCCACCCAGGCGGGTGTGGTGCTCGCCGAACCGGCCGGTTCGCCGCTCGCCGCTCGGCCGCCGAGCTGTGTGATCGTCGGTCCGGAGGGTGGGTTCAGCCCGGCTGAGCTGGCGCTGGGTGTGCCACAGGTGTCGCTCGGGTCGACCGTGTTGCGCGTCGAGACGGCGGCGATCGCCGCAGCGGTGCTCCTCGGGCAGGCGACTGCGTAGCGGCTTCGTCACGCAGCGTTGTTTTTCCGCGCATCGTGTGGCAGAATTGCCACGTTCCTGCGTCGTTGACCGGGACGGGGCAGCCAAGCGGGCAAGCGGCGAAAGCGGACAGGGAGAGCGGGCATGCGAGAGTTCGATGACGATGACGTCACCTCATCGCCGTACAGCCGCAAGGTGGGCGATCGCCTGCGCGTGATCCGCCGCCAGAAGCGCCTGTCCCTGCAAGAGGTCGAAGCCGCGTCCACCGAGGAGTTCAAGGCGTCCGTGCTCGGTGCGTACGAGCGTGGCGAGCGGGCCATCTCCGTGCCGCGTCTCGAGCGTCTGGCCAAGTTCTACAGCGTTCCGGTGGATCAGCTGCTGCCTCGCGAGGACATCACCGTTCCGTCGGAGGGCGACGCCGCCAGCAAGAAGCTGGCCGTCGACCTCATCAAGCTCGGCCAGCTCACGGGCCACCCGTTCGAGATGCTCACCCGCTTCCTGAAGATGATCCAGGTGCAACGCCAGGACTTCAACGGCAAGGTCATCACCGTCCGCGGTGACGACACCCGGGCCATCGCGGCGATGCTCGACGTCCCGGTCGATCAGGTCGGCCAGCGCCTCGACGCGCTCGACCTCCTCTACCGCCCGTAGCGTTCCTGCGCGTGAGCGCAACCCTGCAGCCGTTCGGCGTGTACGTGCACGTCCCGTTCTGCGCCTCCCGCTGCGACTACTGCGCGTTCGCCACGTGGACCGACCGCGACCACCTCATCGACGCGTACCTCGACGCGCTGCGCACCGACATCGCGCGCGCCGAGCTGGCGCCGGTGACGAGCGTCTTCGTCGGCGGCGGCACGCCCACGCGCGTGCCGGGTGACGGGCTGGCCCGCGTGCTGCAGGCGATCCCCACGGTGGTCGGTGCCGAGGTGACGGTGGAGTGCAACCCGGACGACGTGACCGTCGATCTGTTGCGAACGTACGCGGACGCCGGCGTCGACCGGGTGAGCATCGGCGTGCAGTCGATGGTGCCCCACGTGCTGCGTTCACTGGGCCGCACGCACGTGCCCGACAACGTTCGCCGCGCCGTCGACGCGGTCGGCGAAGCCGGCCTGCGGTCGTTCAACCTCGACGTGATCTACGGCGGCCACGGTGAGTCGCTCGGTGACTGGCGAGCAACGTTGGCAGGGGTGATCGAGCTCGGTCCCCCGCACGTTTCCGCCTACGCGCTGACCATCGAGGCCGGCACGCCGCTGGCAGCCGACCCGAACCGCCATCCCGACGACGACGACCTGGCCGACAAGTACGAGGCTGCGGACGACGCACTCGTCGCTGCCGGGCTGACGAACTACGAGGTCAGCAACTGGGCCGAGCCTGGCCACGAGTGCCGGCACAACGTCCTGTACTGGCAGCAGGGCGATTACACGGGCTTCGGTTGCGCGGCGCACTCGCATCGCAGCGGCCGGCGGTGGTGGAACGTGCGCACGCCGGAGCGCTACATCGCGCTCGTCGAGGCAGGCGAGTCGACCGAGGCAGCGGGGGAGTCGCTCGACGACGACACGCGCCGCGTCGAGGGTCTGCAGCTGGCGCTGCGGATGCGCGATGGCGTCGCCGTCGCGGACATCGACACTGCCGATCTCGAGGGTCTGGTCACCCAGTCCGACGGTCGCGTGCGGCTCACCCGCGCGGGTCGGCTGATGGCCAACGAGGTGTCGATGCGCCTGCGCTGACCCGCGCGGGTTGTTCACATTGGCCGCGGCCCCTTCCCCGGCGAGCGTCACTAGGTTCGCCTCATGCTGGCGGAGCATGCAGGTTCCCTCCTCGATCCGTTCCCGGACGACGACGACGTCCGAGACGTGTCGCGCCCTGGTTCGGTCGTCGGCGACGACGGCATCGCGTGGCGCGGCGTGCTGCTGGCGGTGGTCATCTCCGTGCTGGCCCGCATGCGCATGGTGTCGACGCCCCTCACGGGCGACGAGGGCGGCTACGTCGCGGTGGCCAGGGTGTGGAGCCACGGCGGAACGCTGTACCGCGACGTGTGGATCGACCGGCCGCAGGGTTTGCTGGTCATCTACCGCATGTGGGACTGGCTGACCGGCAACAGCACCGCGTCCATCCGTGTGCTGGCGATCCTGTTCGGGATCCTGATGGTCGTGTCCGTCGCGTCGGCCGTGACCTCGCTCGCCGGGCGTACGGCCGGAATCGCCGCCGCGCTGATCGTGGCCGTCACGTCGTCGAGCCCTGCACTCGAGGGTCATGTCGCCAACGGCGAGCTCCTCAGCGGGGCGATTGCCTGCGCCGGCCTGGCCGTCGGCTGCAGGGCGATGCGGACAGGGCGCTGGTCGTGGCTGTTCGTTGTCAGCGGCCTGTTGGGCGGAGCAGCCATCTCCGTCAAGCAGTCCGGTTTCGAAGGCCTCGTCGCCCTCGGCGCGCTGCTCGTGGTGGCGGCGATCGCTCGCTGGCGGTCGATCGCGGCGACGTTCGCAGCGCTCGGTGGCCTGGCCGGTGGTGCGCTCGCCGTCCTTGGCCTGTGCGCGCTGCACGGCGCGGTCACCGTGGGCTTCTCACGCTGGTGGTACAGCTTCGGCGGCTATCGGCTGGAAGGCCGCAGCGCGCTCGAAGGGCCGAACTGGGATCGGTACCGCGTCACGGCGAACATCGCCCGCCCGATGGTCGTCCCGCTGTTGATCGTCATCGCGGTCGGCTCCGTTCTCGGTGCGGTTGCCGCAGTTCGCCGGATGGCGCGCTTCCGACGACGTCCGGGCGCTCCGTCGCCGGCCGTCGTGTGCGCGTCCGCTTGGCTCGTGACCGCCGTGCTCGCGTTCGCGATGGGTGGGCAGTTCTACCGGCACTACTGGGTCACGTTGACCCCCTCGATGGCGGCACTCGGCGCCGTGGTCCTGGCTCGCCTGCCCCGTCCGAGGCTGACGTTCGTGGTTGCGTTCGCGCTGCTCGTGCCGGCCGCGATCTCCACGATGCGCGTCATCACCACCGACGACGCGGACATCTTCATGGTCTCGAGCGACGACGTCCGCGGCGAGCGCAACGAGGCGGTCGTTGCCTGGTTCGACACCCATCGCCAACCTGGCGATCAGCTCTACGTGCTGTGCGCCAGCGCCGCCGTCTATGCGATGGCGCACACCGATCCGCCCTACCCGTACCTGTGGAGCGACAACGTGGTGAAAGCTCGTGGCGCCCAGCAGGCACTGCGCGATCTGTTCGCCTCGGACGACGCGCCGAGGTTCGTCGCGCGCTACCAGCGATTCGCCGTGTGCGATCCGAGCGGGCAGCTGGAGCAGCTCATCAACCGCCGCTACCGCGTCGCCGGCAACGCCGACACCGTGGCGATGTTGGAACGCATCGACTGATCGTCGGGCCGTTCGGCCCTGGTGGTTCTGCGACGCGGAGCACATGCTGCAAGACATGGAACGGCTCGTGTCGTTGGGGATCGCGATCACCTTGCTCACCGCGGCGTGCGGCAGCGACGCCTCCTCATCGACGACGCCCCCGGCTTCGTCGACGACGGTGACGAACACGGATGCACCGACGACGTCGACCACGCCAGCCACGACATCGACGGCGCCCTCGACGTCGACCACGACCACCGCGCCGGCGACCACGACGACGGTGGAAGGGTGCGCCTCGTCCGGCGACACGTTGCGCAAGGAGAGCGCCGATCCGCTGGCGATGAGCGTGCTGCTCGGCGCCGACATCCGCGTCGGCGCGCACCCGTGCTTCGACCGGGTCGTCATCGAGCTCGGTGGCGACGGCACCTTCCCCGGTTGGTGGGTCGAGTACGTCCAAGATCCGGTGACGTTGGGGGAGAGCAACGAGACCGCGTTCATCGCCGGGGAGGCCACGATCGAGGTGCGCATGGGCATGTGGATGCAGACGATGGAGGGCGCCGGCTACACGGGCCCGACGGACATCTTCCCGACGACTGTCGAGCACATCGAGGAGATGCGGCTCACGGAGGACTGGGAAGGCGTCACCCGCTGGGCCATCGGCGTCGACGAAGCCCGTCCCTTCACCGTCACCGTCCTGCAAGGCCCGCCCCGTCTGGTGATCGACGTCCTCACCGCCGGCTGACGCTCATGCGAAAAGAACTTCGACGTGTCTCGTGGGGCGCCGACTGGTAGCCTCGCAGCCGCTACGGGCGTGTAGCTCAGTTGGTTAGAGTGCCACCATGACACGGTGGAGGTCCCGGGTTCGAGCCCCGTCACGCCCACCGCAGCTCCCAGAGCACTGAGTTCCCGTTCGCCCGTTCATCGCGTCGGCGATGGTCGCGTCAGGAAGTCGATGCTGATCGTCGCGTCGTCGAATCGCACGGCGTGCGTGGTCGCCGGGGGGATCGCTTGCACGTCTCCGGCGAGAAGCGTCACATCGATCGGTGGCACGGTCTCCATGGTGAAACGGACGCTGCCTCGCAGCACGCACAGCAGGCCCCAGGTCGATTCCGCGACGCGATGTGGACGGCGAAGTCCTTCGGGCAGGGACTTCTCGTCGAACGGTCCTGCGGTGCGCACCGTGGTCAGCCCGTCGGGTAGCTCCGCACGATCGCACAGGGGACAGTCGAGATCGCTGCCGACCGCCGCGGCCCGGCCCGCTGACGTCGTCACCCACGGGCGCTCGCGAAACGGTGGGGTGTGCCGCACGTGCTGCCCGTGCAGGCAGGAGAGCTCGGCGACGAAGTCACCGACGTCATCCGCGTGGAACCCGATGATCGTGCGCATCATCTCGGTCAGACGTCCTCGGGTCGCAGCAGCTCCGGCGTGGATGCCAGCGCTCGGCGCATGATCTCGCGAACGACGTCGGTCTTGGCGTCGGCGTAGTCCTGCACCGCTCCCCACTCACGCTCGGCGAGCTCGAACTTGGTGCGCTGGTACAGCTCACGATCGGCGACGTCGGCGCGCAGGTGGTCGCGGAAGGCGAGCATGCGCAGCACCTCGACGCACCCGGTCGAGAAGATGTGCAGGTTCACGGCCGGATCGCCCGACGGACGACCCATCAACCGGTGCTCGAACCAGTCGGGCTCGCGGAAGCGGAACTGGAAGCCCGCAGCCTCCAACGCCGGCACGTAGGCGGCCTCGTCTCGCGTCTCGGCGACTTCGAGATCGATGTCGATGATCGGCTTGGCGGCGAGGCCGGGCACCGACGTCGACCCGACGTGCTCCACCCGAACCGCGCGACCACCGAGCGCATCGACGATCACGCCATGCATCCGTTCGAACTGCGCGGGCCACTCGTCCGAGTACTGCGCGTGGACCACCTTGACCACGTGTCGTGCGATCAGCCGCAGATCTCCTGGACGATGTGCATCCAGAAGTCGGTGGCCAGTCCGAGCGACTCGGTGTCGATCCGCTCGTCGTTGCCGTGGAAGCGCTGACCGAACGACTCCAGGGTCACCTGCGGGGAGAACAGCCCGGTGCCGTAGGCGATGGCACCCTTGTCGCGGAAGAAGCGGGCGTCGGTGCCGCCGACGATGAGCCCCGGAGTCAACGTCGCTCCGGGATAGGCCACCTGCGTCGCCGACGCGACCGCGTCCCACAGCGGGTTGCCCACCGGCGACTCCGTGGCCGGGTGCGACTGGATCGGGCTGATCGACACGTGATGGGCGAGATCGCCGAGGGCCTCGTGGAGGTGCGCGTCGACGTCGGCCGCCGTGGTGCCGGGCACCGTGCGGATGTCGACCTCGAGCACGACCGTGTCGGGGATCATGTTGGTCTTCTGGCCGCCGTGCACGACGTTGGGGGAGAAGGTGGTGTGCGTGTGCGCGTGGCACGTCCGCGCCAGCGGCGGGGGCAACGTCTCCAGCGCCGACCAGATGCGCGCCGGGTCGACCAGCGCGGCTCGCACGTCGTCAGGCAGCGGCATCGTCTCGACCTGAGCGCGCCACACGTCGCCGATCTTCGCGGCCGGCCGGTAGGCAGCCAATCGGCGAACGATCTCGGCGGTCTTGATCAGCGCGTTGTCCGCGCCGAACGGCATCGAACCGTGGCCGGGCGTGCCGCTGACGGTCAACCGACGCCACGCGATGCCCTTCTCACCGGTGTTGACCACGACGCGGTGCACGTCGTCGCCTGCCGGCATCTTCCATCCGCCCATCTCGGTGAGCACGTAGTCGGCCCGGATCGCGTCCCAGTGCTCGTCGCACATCCACTCGGCGCCCCACTTGCCGCCGGCCTCCTCGTCGGCGACGCCGAAGTAGACGAGCGTGCCCTTCGGCTTCCACCCGCGGCGCGCCAGCGCCCGGACAGCGACGGCCATCGAGGCGGTGATGTTGAGCATGTCGATCGCGCCACGACCCCACACCTCCGTCGAGCCGTTCGGTCCGGGGAGGACCTCGCCACCGAACGGGTCGCGTGACCAGCCCGCCGGGTTCACCGGCACGACGTCGGTGTGGCCCATCAGGCACAACGTCGGTGCGTCAGGGTCGCTGCCCTCGATGCGGGCGACCATCGACCCGCGGCCCGGGTGCGACTCGAACTGCTCCACAGCGAGCCCAGAGCCGTCGAAGAACTCCTGCAGGAGCACGGCGTTGCGCGTCTCGCCGCCCGAGTCGGGAGTGCCGTCGTTGACGCACTCGTTGCGGATGAGCGCCTGGAGCAGCTCGGTGGTCTCACCCATCAGTTCGTTGGCCATGACGTCTTTCGTAGCACACCCATTTCCGCAGCGCGGTCCGAAGCGGCGCGGGCAAGCCGCTGGCTCGAGCAACCGACTGAGTACCCTGGCGCAATGCCTCCCGGCGCCGCGATCGACGACGACCTCGACGCGCTCGTCGCCGAGTTCCGTGCGGGTTCAGCCGACGCCGTCGGCGCGCTGTACCGCCGCTACGGACGCCTCGTGTTCAGTGTCGCCGTTCGAGTCCTCGGCGACCGCGGCCTTGCCGAGGAAGCCAGCCAGCACACGTTCGTGCAGGCGTGGAAGCACGCCGGCGACTTCGAGCGCGGTCGCGATCCCGGCCCGTGGCTGGCGACGATCGCCCGGCGCGCCGCCATCGACATCCATCGGCGCGAGGCCCGTCGGCCGACGGGAGCGCTCGACGACGCCTCGCCGTCCGAGCCCGCCCTGATCGCGCTGCCGCCGAACGCCGAGACGATCTGGCTGACGTGGCAGGTGCGTCAGGCCATCGACGACCTCGAGCCGAACGAGCGCGAGATCGTTCGCCTGCAGCACCAGCAGGGCTTCACCCACGTCGAGATCGCCGAACGGCTCGGCATCGCCGTGGGAACGGTGAAGTCGCGTTCGTTCCGTGCCCATCGCCAGTTGGCCAAGCGCCTCGCCCACGTGCGGGACGACTCGACGAGCTCGGACGCACCGGGAGAACCGGAACCCGACCAGCGACGTACTCACCCGACGGGAGGTGAGCCATGAGCGAGTTCGACGACATCGACGTTCCTGACGACGACGAGGCAGCGCTGCCCGACGACCTGCGCGCCCTGCTGGCCGAGCCGGCGATGTGGGACGAGCCACCGGCCTACCTCGAATCGGCCGTCATCACCGCTGTCACCGCCGAGTCCCGCGCCGCACAGCCAGCCGCCGTCGCCGCGTTCCCATCGCCGGCGACCGCTCGCGCTCGGCGGCGTTGGCAGGGCCCGGTGCTGGCTGCGCTGGCGAGTGCTGCCGCGGCAGCGGTGATCACCGTCGCCGTCACGAGCAACGACGACCAGCCGACGCAGCAGGCGGACGCCAGCGTGAACCTGGTCGGCACTGACCTGGCACCCTCGGTCAGCGGGACGCTCGGCGTCCACCAGACCGAGTCGGGCGTCGCCCTGTACCTGTCGGTGCCCGGCTTGCCTCGTCGCGACGGCGGCTACTTCTACCAGGTGTGGCTGAAGGACTGTGAGGGCAAGTACCTCGTGCCCGCCGGCTCGTTCCACGAACTCGACGAGGCCACTGCGTGGGCCGGCGTCAGTGGCACCGACTTCCCGATCATCACGGTCACCAAGGAGCACCTGGCCGCCGACCCCGCCGAGCAAGCGTCGTCCGGTGAGGTCGTGGCGACCGGCCAGCTGCACGCCTGCTCCTGATCGGAACTCATGCCGATCGTCCTGGCGTTCGCCTCTGCGCTCGTCTACGGCGTCGCTGACTACTGCGGAGGACGCGCCACTCGGGTGCACCCGGCCGCGCTGGTGACCATGCTCGGCCAGGCGGTGAGCCTCGTGCTCGTCGTGGTCGCGGTGCTCGTCGTCGGCACGTCGTTGCCCGGCGCCTCGAGTCTGTGGTGGGGAGCGCTCGGCGGTGCGGCGGGTGCCGTCGGGCTGTCGAGCCTGTACTACGCGCTGGCCAACGGGTCGATGACCGTCGTCGCTCCGGTGTCCGCCGTCGTTGGTGCTGCGCTGCCCGTGGTGGTCGGGTTGTCGCTGGGTGAGCGGCCCAAGCCGATCGCCTACGCCGGCATCGCCGTCGCCGTCGTCGCCGTCGCACTGGTCAGCGGTGCCATCGGCCACCACGACCGTCCGACCCCGCGGCGCATCGTCGGCTTCGCGGTGCTCGCCGGACTCGGCTTCGGGGTGCTGTTCGTCGCGCTCGACCGCGCCGACTCGTCATCGGGTCTCTGGCCGCTCGTCGCCGCCCGTTGTGCATCGGTGCCGTTGCTCGTGCTGCTGTGCTGGCGGATGCGGGCTCGGGTCGGCACGCCCCGTTCGACGCTGCGCTACGCCGTCATCGCCGGTGTGCTCGACATGGGCGCGAACGGGCTGTACCTCGAAGCCACGCGCGGCGGTCTGCTGTCGGTCGTTGCCGTGATCGGCTCGCTCTACCCGGCGAGCACGGTGCTCCTCGCTTTCCTCATCGATCGTGAACGGGTCAACCGCTGGCAGAGCTCGGGTCTGGCCATGGCCGGTCTCGCGCTGGTGCTGGTCACGCTCGGCCGGGGGTAGCGTCGCCCGCCGTGTCTTCGCCGTCGACCGCTCCGTTCCGGTCGCGTGACTTCAGGTTGATGTGGGCCGGGGCACTTGCCTCGAACATCGGCACCTGGATGGAGACCGTGGCGCTGAGCTACTACGTGGCCGACACCACCGGGCAGGCGTCGTGGTCGGCCGTGGTGTCCGCCGCAGGCTTCCTGCCGGGCGCCGTGCTCGGGCCGATCGGATCGGCGATGGCCGATCGCCTGAACCGGCGGCGGGTCCTCATGCTCGGCAACCTCGTCTCGGCGGTGGTCGCCGCCGTGCTCGCGGTCTGGGTGGGCGGCGGCACGGCGGGCCCACTCGGCATCGCCATCCTCGGCTTCATCGCCGGCTCGATCAACTCGTTCGTCTTTCCCTCGTTCCAGGTCACGCTCCCGGAACTGGTCGCTCGCGAGCACCTCGTCGCCGCAGTGGGCTTGTCCAACGCGCAGTGGAACCTGGGTCGCATCGTCGGACCGGCCATTGCTGGGCTGGCGATCGCGTTCGGCGGCATCGGCCTGGCCTTGTGGATCAATGCGCTCAGCTTCTTCGCCGTCATCCTCGCCGTGTCGCAGGTCCGCTTCTCCCAGCGCGCGCCGGTCTACCGCCCGATCTTCGCGGCGCTGGCCGATGGCGCTCGCTTCGCCCGATCGAACCCGGCGATGCGCCGCATGGTCGGTGTGATGGCGATCGTGATCGGTGTCGGTGCGCCGTTCATCGCGTTCGTCTCGCAGTTCGCCACGAACGTCTTCGGCGGCGATGAGCGCTCGACGTCGTTGCTCGTCGCCGCGCAGGGCGTCGGCGCGGTCGCTGCGGCGTTCACGCTCGGTTCGATCACCCGGCGACACGGTGCTCGCCGCGTGATGTTCATCGCCTCGTTCGGGATGTGCCTCGGACTCTTCCTCTACGGACGCGCGCCCTCGCTGTGGCTCGCTGCGCCCTGCCTGACGTTGATCGGGGCGAGCTACGGGTTCGCCTTCACCTCCTTCTCCGGCATCGCGCAGTCGAACGCGCCCGACGAGATGCGCGGGCGCGTACTGGCGGTCAACAGCTTCATCCTCGGGCTGCTGTACCCGGTTGGCACGGTCATCCAGGGCGCGCTTGCCGACTGGACGTCGCTGCGCACCGTCACCACAGGTTCCGGCATCGTGATGGCCGCGGCCTTGGTGCTCGTGCTTCGGGCCCAACGATCGGCGGTCGCGCCGCCTCTGGCCTCCTCGTCGGTGTAGCTAGCCCTTCGGCAGGCCGAGGACGCGTTCGCCGAGGATGTTGCGCATCACGTTCGACGTGCCGCCCATGATCGTGTACCCGGGGGCGTAGGTGAGCCCGTGGGTGATGTCGTCCCACAGCGTCGCGTCGGCGCCGAGCGTGCTGAACACGAACTCGGCGACGCGCAGCTCGTGCTCGGTGCAGAAGCACTTCGTCGCTGCCGAGAAGCCCGCGGGCGCCTGCTTGAGCACTTCGCGGAAGACGAGGATGCGCCCGATGCGGTAGCCGATCTCCAACTTGGCGATCTGCTGGCGCACCACGGGGTTGGACGTGTCGGCGCGGTCACGCGCGATCAGGTACAGCGCATGATTTGACATCAGGCGGTCGATGCCGCCGCGTTCGTGCTCGAGCTGGCGCATCGTCTGCTTGAAGGCCGCGCCCTCGGTGCCGACGAGGTTGATCACCGGGACGCGCACGTCGGTGAAGAACACCTCGCAGAAGTGGCGGTTGGTGGCCATGTCGGTGATCGGGCGGACCTCGATGCCGGGGCTGTCCATCGGCACGATGATCTCCGAGATCCCGGCGTGCGGCGGGCCGTCGTTGCTGGTGCGGCAGATCAGGTAGCAGTAGTCCGACACGGCACCGAAGCTCGTCCAGATCTTCTGGCCGTTGATCACCCAGTGGTCGCCGTCGCGCACCGCTTGCGTCTTCAGCGAGGCGAGGTCGCTGCCGGCGTTCGGTTCGCTCATGCCGATGCACCACGTGGTCTCGCCGGAGAGGATCTTCGGCAGGAACTCGGCCTGCTGGTCGGGGCGGCCGTAGGCGATCAGCGTCGGGCCCATCTGGCGGTCGGCGAACCACATGCTGGCGATCGGCGCGCCCGCCTTGATCAGTTCCTCGCCGACGATCAGCCGCTCGATCGGCGGGCGTCCGCCGCCGCCGAACTCGGACGGCCACGTCATCCCGATCCACCCGTTGGCCGCCAGCTCGCGAGCGAACTCCTTCGAGTAGCCGTTGATCCACGAGTCGTTCGAGCGACCCAGGCGAGCAACCGCATCGGTGGCGACGAGGCGCGCACGTTCGCGCAGCGCCTCTTGGTCCGGCGTCCAGTCGAAGTCCATCGCGGCCGATGGTAGGGCGCGGCCGCTCAGTCGGGCACGTTCAGCGCAGCGAGCTCAGCTGGTGATGTTCAGGCGGGCATCGACCGATGCACCGGCGGCAGCCGCAGCGGCAACGAACGCACGGAACGCCACGGCGTGGTGCAGCAGCTCGAGGTCGGCCACCGGCACGGCGATTTGGCGCAACCAGCCGGCACGCACGACGAAGGTCGGCTCGCCGGACATCTCCGTGTAGCGGTGGATGCTCGTCACGTCCTCGGCGTCGATGCGCCGAGTGCTCAGCACGTAGCGCCGCGACAGGGACTGCTCGCCGATCTCCAGCGAGCTGACGTCGCTGCGCCGGGGAGCAAAGGTGATGGCCACGGGGACCAGTCTACGAAGTCGACCGGATTTGTCAACATTTCACCGGAGGGAATGGTGATCCGCAGTGCTGAAGCGGTGAACGGGCTCAGCCGACGGCGAACACGTCGTAGGTGACCGATCCGCCGCCGCCGGCCCCGGTGCTGACCGCGACGACGTCGTTGAGCCACGCGTACTGCTCGGCGCCGGTCTGGAACCGCGGCGTGGTGATCAGGTTCGACGCATCGGCGTTGCCGATGCCCACGTACTCCATGAGGATGTCGGCGCCATCGTCGGTCTTCAGCAGCAGCCGCACGTCGAGTCCGAGCTTGCCGTTCGAGCGCACCGTCACCCAGTCGCCGCCAGGACCATGGACGGTCCCCTTCAACCGTGGTCCCTCGAACGTGCCGCCGCCGCCTGCGTCGACCACGACGCGGGTGCCGACCGGCCCGGCCGCGATCAATGCGCTGACCGAAGTGGTGGCGGTCATGGTGAACAGGTGCTCGAGCTTGGGTGCGGTGGCCATGTGCGGCAACGTAACTGATCGCCCGGTAGGTGCAGCGAAGCGGGCTGTGCGGGAGGGTTCGCGTGAGCTAACCTGTACAAGTCCGATACAAGTGACCGACCGTCATCAGAGACCAACGACCTCGAAGGGTGCGCACATGGCCAGCAAGATCAAGGTGGAGAAGCCGATCGTCGAAATGGACGGCGACGAGATGACTCGCATCATCTGGCAGTTCATCAAGGACAAGCTGATCCTGCCGTACCTCGACATCGAGCTCGACTACTACGACCTCGGCATCGAGCACCGCGATGCCACCGACGACCAGGTCACCATCGACTCGGCCAACGCCACCAAGCGCCATGGCGTTGCGGTGAAGTGCGCCACCATCACCCCCGACGAGGCCCGCGTCGAGGAGTTCGGCCTGAAGAAGATGTGGAAGAGCCCGAACGGGACCATCCGCAACATCCTCGGCGGCGTGATCTTCCGCGAGCCGATCGTCATCTCCAACATCCCGCGCCTGGTCCCCGGCTGGACGAAGCCGATCATCATCGGCCGCCACGCCCACGGCGACCAGTACAAGGCCACCGACTACAAGGTCCCCGCCGCGGGCACCGTCACGCTCACCTACACCCCGGCCGACGGCTCCGCACCGGTGGAGATGCAGGTCGCCCAGTTCGGCGACGACGGTGGCGTGGTGATGGGCATGTACAACTTCAACGACAGCATCCGCGACTTCGCTCGCGCCTCGCTGCGCTACGGCCTCAACCGTGGCTACCCGGTGTACATGAGCACCAAGAACACCATCCTCAAGGCCTACGACGGTCAGTTCAAGGACCTCTTCCAAGAGATCTACGAGACCGAGTTCAAGACCGAGATGGACGCCGCCGGCCTGACCTACGAGCACCGCCTGATCGACGACATGGTCGCCAGCGCGATGAAGTGGGAGGGCGGCTACGTGTGGGCCTGCAAGAACTACGACGGCGACGTGCAGAGCGACACCGTGGCCCAGGGCTTCGGCTCGCTCGGCCTGATGACCTCGGTGCTGATGACCCCGGACGGCAAGACGGTCGAGGCGGAGGCCGCGCACGGCACGGTCACCCGCCACTACCGCGAGCACCAGAAGGGCAACAAGACGTCGACGAACCCGATCGCCTCGATCTACGCCTGGACCCAGGGTCTCACCTACCGCGGCAAGATGGACGAGACGCCCAAGGTGGTCGAGTTCGCCGAGGCGCTGGAGAGCGTGTGCGTCGAGGCCGTCGAGGCCGGCGAGATGACCAAGGACCTCGCCATCCTGATCGCCAAGGACGCGCCGTACCTGAGCACCGAGGACTTCCTCGACGCCCTGGATCGCCGCCTCCAGAACAAGATGGGCTGAGCTACTCCGGACTGCGTTCTTCGGCCAGGGCTGCGACGTAGCCCTGGTCGAGGTCGGCGCGAATCGCTTCCGCGGTGGCGCCCTCGACGATGACCTGGCAGGCCAGGATCGCCGCGCCGTCGGGCACATCGGCCAGTTCTGCCCATGCCTCGGGTTCCCACATGCCGCCGCGCTGGAACGCCTTGGCACAGTGGATGTACGTGGTGTCCACGGCGACGCCGATCGCCGACTTGGGCATGCGCGGCAGCTCGAAGCGGCCGAGCACGTACGGGTCGGTCGTCACCCAGGCACGCCCGTTGACGCGCACGGTCTCGCTCTGCCCGGGAACGACGAAGATCAGCGCGATGCGACCGGTGTCGACGATGTTCTGCAGCGTGTCGAGCCGGTTGTTGCCACCGAGGTCGGCGATCGCCAGTCGACCGGGGTCGAGCACGCGCACGAACCCGCTCGGGCCGCCGCGCGGTGACGTGTCGGCGTTGCCCTCGCTGTCGTACGTGCCGACCACGGCGAAGCGGCAGCGTTCGATGAACTCCGTCGATGCCTGGTCGAGCTGTGGCCGCTCCTTGCCGGCGGTCACCGGGTGCGGCTGGCGGTAGATCTCGCGCAGCGCATCGGTGGACGTGATGGTGTCGGCAAACGGCTCCGTCTCGTTCATCGCCTCAGCGTACGATCCCCGGCCGTGCCCGACCACACCGTTCCCGCTCGCACCAGCACCGTGAGGTCGCTCACGCCCGACGACGACCTGACGCTCGCCGGGCACATCCTGCGCGAGTCGTACCTCGCCCTTCCTGGCTTTCCCGCGTCGGAGCTGTCCTACATCGAGGAGGTCTGCGCCGACGTCGCGGGACGGGTTGCCGAACGCGAGCCGCACACGGTCGTGCTCGGCGGGTTCGTCGACGGCGAGCTGCGCGCCTGCCTGACGTTCGTCAGCGGCGGCCCGCACTACGAGTTCGCCGACCCGGACGCGACCAGCTTCCGCTACTTTGGCGTCAGCCCGGCAGCGCAGGGCAGCGGACTCGGCGCGGTGATGGTGCAGTGGTGCATCGACGAGACGCGACGTCTCGGCAAGACGCGCCTGCTCATCCACACGCTGGGCGTCATGGAGGCCGCGCAGCACCTCTACCTCCGGCTCGGTTTCGTTCGGCTCCCCGAGCTCGACGAGGAGTTCGACGGATCGACGGGGCTGGCG
Source organism: Ilumatobacteraceae bacterium (assembly GCA_965229005.1). Classification (GTDB taxonomy): domain Bacteria; phylum Actinomycetota; class Acidimicrobiia; order Acidimicrobiales; family Ilumatobacteraceae; genus CBDDIP01. Next base: position 3,123,161 of record CBDDIP010000002.1, on the reverse strand, counting down.
TTCGCCTGCGATGTGTGAAGCTCTGGTCGTTCGCAGCTGAACGCACGGCGAACGGGACGCATCTGATCTGGGAAGACGACATGTCCACTGAGGAAACGCAACCGACGTTCGCCGCGCCCGGCGCGGGGCGATGGGACGTCGATCGCTCGCACTTCGCCGGCGGGGCGACGCCGATCCTGCAGGATCTGATGGAGCCGGCGATGACCGACGGCATGCGCCGGGTGATGACCGACCTCGGTTCGCCGGCCGAGACGTTGTCGTGCCGCTTCGTCAACGGGTTCATGTACACGCGACTGCGGCCGCTGATCAACGCGGACAAGCCGGCGAAGAAGTTGCCACCGAACATCGTCCTCAAGGTGGCGACGCGGTTGCACCCGGAGATGCGCCGGCGGGCGCGCACCGCTGCTGCGGTGATCGCCGAGCGCCCGTGGCGGACGGTCACGCACGACTGGGAGCACGGCGGTCGGTCCGTGATCGAGCAGCAGAACCTCGGGTTCCAGGACGTCGATCTCTCGACCCTCGACGATGCCGCGTTGCTCGCTCATGTCGCCGCGGTGCGGACGCACTGCCGAGCGACCCTCGAGCACCACTTCTGGCTGCACGGCTACGACCTCGGACCGATCGCCATGTACCTGTCCGATTGCCGCGACTGGGGCATCGCGCCGCGGCCCGCGCTGTCGTTGCTCGAAGGCGCGTCGCCGTCGACGAGCGAGCCGGTGCGGTTGCTCGCTGCGATCCGTGCCGCCCTCGTCAGTGCCGGCAGTTCGGCAACCACGCTGGCGCAGATGCGCGCGACGTCGCCGGCCATCGCCGCGCTGATCGATGGGTACATGCGACAGCGGACGGCGTTGCTCTTCTCGCGCTACGACCTCGATGGCGTGACGCTCGGCGAGGTGCCCGACGTCGTCGCCCAGTCGGTGCTGTCCGCCGAGGTGAAGGCACCGGTCGACCTCACCGACAAGATCGCTGCCTTGCGCGCCACGGTGCCCGTGGATGATCGCGCTCGCTTCGACGAGCGCCTGACCGAGGCGCGCGCGGCAATGAACCTGCGCGACGACAACGGCCCGACGACGGCCGAGTGGCCGCTCGGGTTGCTGCGCCTCGCGCTGCTGGAGGTGGGACGCCGCCGCGTCGAGCGCGGCACGTTGCAGCGAACTGCGCACATCGTCGAGCTGCAGCCCACAGAGCTCGGTGACGCGTTCGACCGCCCGACCGGCGACGTGCTCGCCGAGCGCGCCGCCGCACGCCAGCGGTGTGCTGCGCTCGTGGCACCGGACGCTCTTGGCGATCCGGAGCTCGCGCCGCCGTTGGAGGTGTTGCCCGGCCCGCTGCGTCAGATCGTGTCGGCGGTGCAGATCGCGCTCGAGCAGATGGGCATGGCCGGCGAGCGCACGAGCGGGCTGTCCGGTACCGGCATCGGCGAGACCGTGTACCGCGGCACTGCACGGCGGGCGGATTCACCCGAAGAGGCCCTCGACTCGATGGAGCCGGGCGACGTGCTCGTCGTGCCCTGCACCACGCCGGCGTACAACGTCGTCCTGGCGATCGCCGGCGCAGTGGTCACGGCTGCCGGAGGACCGCTCAGCCACGCCGCCGTCCTCGCTCGCGAGCTGGGCATCCCGGCGGTGATCGGGGCCGTGTCCTGCCTCAGCGAGATCCCCGACGGTGCCGAGGTCGAAGTCGATCCGGTGGCCGGCGTGGTGAGGGTGCTCGCCATCCGATGACCATGTGAGGCTGCTCGCATGCGCGCAGTCGTCCTCCATGCTCACGGCGGTCCCGAGGTCCTCACGATCGAGGAGACCGCCGATCCGATGCCCGGCCCCGACGAGGTGGTGGTCGACATCGCCGCAACGGCGTTGAACCGCGCCGACCTCCTGCAGCGGATGGGGCTCTACCCGGATCCGCGCGGGTTGCCGATCGAGATCCCCGGCATGGAATTCTCGGGCACGGTGTCTGCGCTTGGCGAGCGAGCCCGGATGTGGAAGGTCGGCGACCGGGTGATGGGGATCGAGGCCGGCGGCTCGTACGCCGAGCGGATCGCCACGCACGAGCGACAGCTGGTGCGTGTGCCCGACGGCATCGACCTCGTCGAGGCGGCGGCGATCCCGGAGGTGTTCATCACCGCATGGGATGCGCTCGTGCTGCAGGGCGGGTTGACGAGTGGCCGGTGGTGCCTCGTGCATGCCGGCGCGTCGGGCGTCGGTACGGCCGCGATCCAGATCGCCAAGGCCATCGGCGCGCACATCGCGGTCACCGTCTCGGCGGGCAAGGCCGACGCGTGCCGCGAGCTCGGTGCGGATCTCGTCTTCGAGCGCTCGCCGCACGACTGGCTGGCCGACGCGCGCGCGGCGCGGCCGAGCGGGTTCGACACCGTGCTCGACGTGATCGGTGGCGAGGAGACCGATCGCAACCTGCAGGCGGTTGCCGTGCGCGGCACGATCGTGCAGGTGGGGCTGATGGGCGGCGGGATGACGCAGGTGAACGTCGGGCTGCTGCTGACCAAGCGGCTCAAGTGGATCGGCACCACGCTGCGCCCTCGCCCAATCGAAGAGAAGGTCGCCGTGTGCCGTCGGTTCGACGCCGAGCTGATGCCGCTGTTCGCTGCGGGCCGGCTGCGGCCGGTGATCGATTCGACGTTCGACTTCGATCAGATCGCCGAGGCGCACCAGCGGATGGAGTCGAACGCCAACACGGGCAAGATCCTGGTCCGGATCAGGAGCTGACGGTCACGTCACGTTGACTGTCCGGGTGTGGTACCCGGTGGCGCCGTCGGGCGCCGGTGGTGCGACCTGCTCGGTCTGCGTCTCGCCGGTCTTGTCGGTTGCACGCACCTGCAGCCGGTGCTTGCCCTTTGACAGGTCGATCTCGGCGCGCCACTGGCGCCACGCGTCGTCGCTGATGTCGTCGGCCAACGTCGCCTCGACCCACTCGCCATCGTCGGCACGCACCTCCACCTTGGCGATGCCGCGGTGCTGGGCCCACGCCACTCCGGCGACCACGACGGAGCCCGCCGCGGCGTCGTCGCCGCGCTTGGGCACGTCGATGCGCGACTGCGTCTTGATCGGCGCCAGCTGTGCCCAGCCGCGCGGCACCCAGTAGCCCTGCTCGTCCCACGTCGTCAACGTCAGCGACTTCAACCACTTCGTCGCGCTGACGTAGCCGTAGAGACCGGGCACCACGAGGCGCACGGGGAAGCCGTGGGCGAGCGGGAGCGCTTCGCCGTTCATCCCGACCACGACCATCGCGTCGCGACCGTCGGTTGCTGCGGCCACCGGGAAGCCGGCGGTGAACCCGTCGAGGCTCTCCGTGAACACCTGCTCGGCACCTGCCTGCACGCCGGCCTCCTCGAGGAGGGGCTTCAGCAGCACGCCCTGCCACGTCGCGGTGCCGATGTACGAGCCACCGACCTCGTTGGACACGCAGCACAGGGTGACCACGCGCTCGATCTGCTCACGGGCGAGGAGGTCGGCGTAGGTCAGCTTCAGGGGGTTGTCGACCATGCCGCCGATGGTCATCGACCAGCTGTCGATGTCGATGCGCGGGAACGACAGCGCCGTGTCGATCCGGTAGAAGTCGTCGTTCGGGGTGATGAACGGCGTGACGTCGTCGACGGTCGCGGTGGCCGGGACTGCGGATGTCGTCGACTCGGTTGGCGGCAACGAGTCGGGGATCTGCGCCTCGATGTCGCTGACGCGCTGGCGTTCGAGGGCTTGCGCAGTGGCGCCGGCCACCACCGCGACGCCGGTCGCGGTACCGGTGACGACGAGGAACCGGCGGCGATCCCAGCCGAGCGGAACACGACTGGGCCCGGGCGTCTCCAGCGGCCCGCGACGGCTCGGCGAGACGAGGCGCATCAGGAGCGGCGCGCCGATCGCAGCGCCGAGGATCGGCGGCAGGAAGGCCCAGCCCGACTCACCGGGACGGTGCGCGGCGGCGGCTGCGCCGATCAGCCCGAACACGCCGATGCCGACACCGCCGATGATCGGCCGGCGAACGGCGAAGCGCCCGAGGACGAGGGCGGCGATGGCGATCACCGACCAGATGCCGACGCGCAGCGCCAGCTTGTCGTTGGTGCCGAAGCTGCGGATGGCTTGCTCCTTGACCCACCGAGGCACACGGTCGATCACCTCGCTGCCGACGGCGTCGACGGGTGACACCACCTCGATGATCCCGGCGACGAGCATCCCGACGCCCATCGCCACGCCACCACTGACCAGGCCCGCCAGCGGACCGGCGAATGCCGGGACGGCCGGGGCCGGCGGCGCCATGCTTGGATCGACTTCGGGTTCGTTCATCGTTGCTCCTCGGGGTTCGGGGCAGGTGATCCGCTCGCTGTGCGAGGGATCCACATGTGTACGGAGCCACCCGGCTCCTGGTCGATCCAGATCCGGCCGCCGTGGTTCTCCACCAACGCGCGGCTGATGGCCAACCCGAGGCCGGCATGACCGGATTCGGTGGGTCGCGCCGGGTCGGCGCGGGTGAAGGGGTCGAAGGCCTGCGCTCGGAACTCGGCCGGGAACCCCGGGCCGTCGTCGCGGACGATGAGCTCGACCCCGTCGTTCGGTGCGAGCGTCGGGCTGACGGCGACGCGCACGACGCCGGGGGACGGGCTGTGGCGGATGGCGTTGTCGAGCAGGTTGCGCACGACTCGCGAGACCTCGGTCGCGCTGACGAGCGCAGGTGCCGGATCGTGCGCCTCGATGCAGAGCTGCACGTGCCGCCGGTGGGCCAGGGGTTGGAGCGCCTCGACTGCTTCGTGGGCGATCTCCGTGATCGACGCGGTGGCTCGCGTTCCGGCGTCGCCGGATTCGATCCGCGCGTACTGGACGAATTGGTCGAGCAGTGACTCCATCGTGCCGACCTGCGCGGCGACCACGGCGAGGTAGCGATCGGGGTCGGGGGCGATCCCGTCCTGCAGGCTCTCCACCGCGGCGCGCATCGCGGCCAGCGGGGTGCGCAGGTCGTGACCGATGCTGGCGAACATCTGCTGTCGTGCGGCGGTGGCGCGGGTACGGGCCTCGTCGGCGTCTGCCAGCGACTGCACCATCGAGTCGATCGCCCGTGCCGCTGCGCCGACCTCGTCGCGGCGGTCGATGCCGGAACGGACGGAGCGATCGCCGGCGCCGACGAGCTCGGCGACCTGGCCGAGCCGCTCGATGTCGCGAGCGAGGGGATGGGTGAGCTGGGCGCCGACGACGAGTGCGATGCCGCAGGAGAGCAGGAGCACGACGAGGAACAGGCGGTAGTCGTGGCTGGAGAGGAACATCGCGTTCGATGCGGCGGAGGTGCTGACTGCGCCGAGCGCGAGCGAGCACAGGCCCACCGCCAATGCAGCACCGGCGACGCTGGCCCGACCGGACACCCATCGGCGCAGCAGCGGGACGAGCACCGCGGTGACGACGACCGGTCCGGCGAGGATGACGGCGAGGTGCAGTCGTTCGTCGCCGGAGGGCGGGTCGAGCAGCACCTCGGCGAGGGCCATCGCTGCCAGCACCAGCACCAGCAGGGAGAGCAGGAGTCGACGGCTCATGGCTCGAACCGGTATCCGACGCCCCACACGGTGGTGATCCAGCGTGGCTCCTCGGGGTCGCGCTCGAGCTTCTGACGAAGCCGTCGAACGTGGACGGTGACGGTCGCCGGATCCTGGTACTCCGGCGACGAGTCCCACACCTGCTCGAGGAGCTGGGCGCGGGAGAACACCCGCCGCGGGCTGGCGGCGAGGAAGGCAAGGAGGTCGAACTCCTTCGCCGTGAGTGCGGTCGGGTCGCCGCAGAGCAGCACCTCGCGCGCCTGCGTGTCGATCGTCAGTCCGTCGAACTCCAACCGGTCGTCGGTCGCCGTCGACTGCGAGCGGCGCAACACGGTGCGCACTCGCGCGACGAGCTCCCGTGGCGAGAACGGCTTGGTGACGTAGTCGTCGGCGCCGAGCTCGAGGCCGAGCACGCGATCCGCCTCGTCGACGCGTGCGGTGAGGAGGATCACCGGGATCCGGTTGCTGTCGTGCTGGCGCAGCACGTCGAGACCGGAGGCACCCGGCAGCATGATGTCGAGCACGATGAGATCCGGTCGGAACGTGCGAACCGCGTCGGCGACGAGATCGCCGCGATCGAGCTCGCACACCTCGTAGCCATCGCGTTGCAGGTACTGCGCGACGACTTCACGAACCGTCGGTTCGTCGTCGACCACGAGCACTCGGCCTGCTGGCATGACGCCACGCTACGGAGCTGCGCAGGCCGTGTCAGCGCCGGTGAGGGCGAGTTTCGTGGATGTTTCTGGACCGGACCGACGGCTGACAGATCCGCCGCGGAGCATCGAGGTCGCGGCACCGCCGCGTTGCAGCCATCCAGAACCTCAGGAGTGAACATCGTGAACCAGATCAAGGGAACCCGCCGGCTGATCGTGATCGCCGCCATCGGCGCACTCGGCCTCACGGCATGTGGCAGCGACACCGACAAGGAGCCCGGCGCGACCACACCGCCGAGCGAAGCGATGACACCCGCCACGGATGCCATGACGCCGGCCACCGATGCCATGACGCCGGCCACCGATGCCATGACGCCCGCCACCGATGCCATGACGCCGGCGACGGACGCGATGACGCCGGGCACCTGACGTGCGACGCGCGCTGCTCATCGCCGCGGCGATCGCGCTCGTCGCATCGGCTGTCGTCGTCAGCCGGCGGACGTCGCCGGAACGGATCGAGGCCGCCGCAGGTGTCGCCCCGGCGGTGAGCAGCGCAGCAGAGCTGCCGGTGCTGGCGCCGGCACCCATCCCGCCGATCGACGCCACCGAGTGGGTTGACGGCAACGCACTGACCGCCGCCGACCTGCGCGGCCACGTGGTGCTCGTCGAGTTCTGGACCTTCGCGTGCATCAACTGCCAGCACACGCTGCCGTCCATGAAGGCGTGGCACGAGCGCTACACCGCCGACGGTCTGATCGTGGTCACCGTGCACAGCCCGGAGTTCGATTTCGAGGCCGTTCCGGCGAACGTCGCCGACTTCGTGCACGAGCACGACCTGCGCTACCCCGTTGCGCTCGATCCCGACATGGAGATCTGGCGGGCATGGGGCATCCGTGCGTGGCCGACGATCCGGCTGTTCGACAGCGATGGACAGCTCCGCCTGCAGCGCGTCGGCGAGGGCGGCTACGACCAGACCGAGGCAGCGATCCGCACGCTCCTGGGCGTGGACGCCGACAGCCCACCGGCATGAGCGTGGTGGCGCTGCTGGCGCTGTTCGGCGCCGGCGTCGTCGCCTCGATCAGCCCGTGCAGCGTGCCGCTCCTGCCGGGCTACCTGTTGGTCGCCGGCGACTCGTCAGCGCTCGAGCGTCACGAGCGCGTTCGACGTCTCGCAGCCTTTGTGCTCGCGGTCGTCGGCACGTTCGTCGTGCTCGGCGCCGCGGCGGGATCGATCGGCGGGATCGATCTCGATCCGCGAATCCTCGAGCGGATCGGCGGGGCTGTGTTGCTCGTCCTCGCGGCGATGTTGCTCGTCGGTCTGCGCGGCCGCGGTCCGCGCTTCGCGCTCGATCCGTCGTTCGGGCGTTGGCGTGCCGTCGCGTTGGGTGTCGGCACGGCCGCTGCATGGACGCCGTGCGTCGGCCCGTTGCTCGGCGCAGCGCTGACCGCCGCTGCCGGATCCGGCTCGGTGTGGCGCGGTTCGATCCTGCTCGCCGCGTTCGCGCTGGGTGTCCTCACCCCGTTCGTCGTGCTCGCTGCAGCGCCGTGGCCGGCAGTGCGCGCGTGGACGCGCCGCAGCGGCGCGGCGCTCTCACACGTCAGCGTCGGTCTGATGGCACTGCTCGGCATCGCCTTGATCGCCGGCTGGTACGACCGCTTCGTCGCACTCCTTCCGGTCGACTGAGAACTGGATGTCTGTCAGCTCGACATTCGAGCTGTCGGACATCCAGTTGCTGGAGCGATGGTCAGCGCTGGTTGAGCGCGACGTAGTCGCGCGACTCGGCGCCGGTGTACCACTGGCGCGGGCGGCTGATCTTCTGGTCCTTGTCGCCGAGCAGCTCCTGCCAGTGCGCCAACCAGCCGACGGTGCGGGGGATGGCGAACAGGACGGTGAACATGTCCACCGGGAAGCCGAGTGCCTGGTAGATCAGGCCGGAGTAGAAGTCGACGTTCGGGTACAGCTTGCGGCTGGTGAAGTACTCGTCGCTGAGTGCGACCTCTTCGAGCTTGAGCGCGATGTCGAGCAACGGGTTCTTGCCGGTGACCTCGAAGACGTCGTACGCCGTCTTCTTGATGATGGTCGCGCGGGGGTCGTAGTTCTTGTACACCCGGTGACCGAAGCCCATGAGCCGGCTGCCCTTGCCGCTCTTGACCTCTTCGACGAAGGCGGGGACGTTCTCGATGCTGCCGATGTCGGCGAGCATGCGCACGACCGCTTCGTTGGCGCCGCCGTGCAGCGGGCCGTACAGCGCAGACGCCGCACCGGCAACCGACGAGTACGGGTCGGCGTGGCTGGAGCCGATGACGCGCATCGCCGTGGTGCCGCAGTTCTGCTCGTGGTCGGCGTGGAGGATGAACAGCACGTCCATCGCCCGCTCGAGCCGCGGGTCGACCTCGTACTCACCGATCTTCCACATCATCGTCAAGAAGTTCGACGGGAACGACAGGTCGTTGTGCGGGTAGTTGAAGGGCAGGCCGACCGAGAACCGGTAGCACATGGCCGCGAGGGTCGGCATCTTGGCGATCAGCCGCAGGATCTGCTTGTCACGGCTGGCCTTGTCGTCGATCTCCTTGGCGTCGTTGTAGAACGTGCCGAGCGCGGCGACCGAGCTGACGAGCATGCCCATCGGGTGGGCGTCGTAGTGGAAACCGTCGACGAACCGCTTGCGCATGTTCTCGTGGATGAACGTGTGGTGGGTGACGTCGTGGGTCCACTGCTGCAGCTGCGCCGGGTTCGGCAGCTCGCCGTTCAGCAGGAGGTAGGCGACCTCGAGGTACGTGCTGTTCTCGGCCAGCTGCTCGATCGGGTAGCCGCGGTATCGCAGGATGCCGTTGTCGCCGTCGAGGTAGGTGATCGCGCTCTTGCACGCGGCCGTCTGCATGTAGGCCGGGTCGTAGATGAACAGCGACGGATCCAGCTCGCGCACCGCGGTGGCAGGGAACACCCCGTCGGTGATCGGTACCGTCACCGTCTTGCCGGTGCGATCGTCGGTGATGGTGATGGTGTCGGGCACGTTGCTCCCTTGGTCGACACGGGCAGTGGCGGGGCTTGCTCCCCGGCGGCGACACTACCCGGCGGTAGCCCGGGTCGGCCCAGTCCGCGCGGGGACGAGTCGAGTCGGGGCGCGGACTACAGCGGGGTGTTGTCGTGGGGGCGAGCGACGAGGCGCTCGCGCTTGTCGACCAGCGTGAGCAGCGCCTCGCCGATCACGCGCCGCGTCTCGGCCGGATCGATCACGGCATCGACGAGCCCGCGGTCGGCGGCGATGTACGGGTTGAGCAACCGTTCGGTGTAGTCGGCCTCGAACGCGGCGCGCTCTTCCGGCGTGGCCCGACGTTGCAGGATCGCTGCCGCCTGCCCCGCACCCATCACGGCGAGCTCGGCCCACGGCCACGCGAGGCACAGGTCGTTGCCCATGTTCTTGGAGTCCATCACGATGTACGCGCCGCCGTAGCTCTTGCGCAGGATGACGCAGATGCGCGGCACCGTGGCGCGGGCATAGGCGAACACGAGCTGCGCGCCGTGGCGGATCATGCCCCGCCACTCGAGGTCCTTGCCGGGGTAGAAGCCCGGCGTGTCGACCAGCGTGAGGAGCGGGATGTTGAACGCGTCGCAGAACGCGACGAACCGCGCAGCTTTCTGCGACGCCGGGATGTCCAGCGTGCCGGCCAGCACGATCGGCTGGTTGGCGACGATGCCGATGGGCATCCCGCCGATGGTGGTGAACGCAGTGACCACGTTGGCGGCCCAGCGGGCGCGTACCTCGAACAGCTCGCCGTCGTCAGCGAGCGCGCGGATCACCGTGCGCACGTCGTAGCTGCCGGTGGACGACGCCGGGATGGCAGCGCCGGCCTCCGGTGTGTCGCGTTCGATCGGATCGTCGGTCGGCCAGCGCGGTGGCTCTTCGTCGTTGTGATCCGGGAAGTAGGCGAGCAGCGAGGCGACCTGCTCGATGGCGGCCTCGAGATCGGCGGCGACCAGGCTGGCGGCCCCCGAGTAGCGGGCGTGGCTCGTCGCGCCACCGAGCTCGTCGTTGTCCATCACCACGCCGGTGAACTCGGCGACCATCGTCGGGCCGCTGACGAACGCGTACGCGGCCTCGGTCATGATCACGTGGTCGGCGAGCCCGATCAGCAGCGCAGGTCCGGACACCGCCGGGCCGTCAACGATCATGATCGTCGGCACCACACCGGAGCAGTCGGCCAACGCCTTCGCCGCCAGGCCCCATCCGTGCAACGCGCCGAAGCCCTCAACGATGTCGGCCCCGCTGGAGCGCAGGATCGCCACGAGCGGGAAGCCCTTGGTGCGCGCCGTCACTGCGGCCGTCTCCAGGATCGACGACGAGTCGCTGGACAGCGCGCCCTTGCGCTCGGTGGCGTCGACATCGACCCACACGACCGTGCGATCACCGAAGTCACGCACGTCGGCCCGGACCGAACCGGGCACCTTGCTGCGGAGGGCGACGCTCACGTCGCGAGAAGCTAACCGATGTCAGCCGCGAGCGAGCGGGAAGGCGTCGCTGCCCACGTGCACGCCCGGCTGCTTGGCACCCTGCAGCGCGACGACCTCGCGCATCACGTTGAGCACGGCCTTCGTCGGTGCCCCCGGCGTCGGCCGGCGGCGCTGCACCCAACCGACGACGCGGCGGGGCAGCTCGGGAACGGCGATGCGCTTGAAGTCGCCCTTCAGCCAGCGCGGGACGGCCGTGGCCGGCACGATCGCCGCGCCGTAGCCCTCGAAGGCCAACGAGGCCAGCAGCCGGACTCCGTCGATCTCGGCCTGCGCCTGCAGTTCGACGTCGCTGGCGGCAGCGGCGCGGTCCAGGATGCGCCGCAGCGCGGTGCCCAGCGGCGGGAGCAGGAGCGGTTCCGCCGCCAGCTCGGCGAGGGTGACGCTGGTGGCCTGGCCGAGCGGGTGCCCGTCGTGGGCGAGCAGCATGAGGTCCTCGGCGAAGAGCGGCTCGATGGTGAGCTCCGGGTCGTCGATCGGCAGGTGGACGACGGCCGAATCGATCTGCGACGACAGCACGCGGGGGACCAGGTTGGTGGTGCTGCCCTCGTGGATGGTCGTGTGGATGCCCGGGTGCTGACGATTGAGTTGCCCGAGGAGCTGGGGGAGCAGCCACCGCGCGGTGGTGCCGATCAGCCCGATGCGCGAGTCGCCACGCACGTCGTTGCCCCGGGAGGCCAGGTCAGCGCTGATGTCGTCGAGCTCGTGGAGCACTCGACGGGCCCGGTCGACGACGATCACGCCCTCGTCGGTGAGCCCGCCGCGCTGCCGGTCGATCAGCGTCACGCCGAGCTCTCGCTCGAGCCGGGCGATGTGCCCGCTGACGTTGGACTGCACGGTGTACAGCGCACGTGCGGCGGCCGAGAACGAACCGTGATCGGCGATTGCCACGAGCGTCGTCAGCTGCCGAAGATCCATCTGCAAAAACGATACCAAGTATCTTCCCAAACGGCTTGAACGATCACTCGTTCACGTGCATACTTTCACATGTAATCGAAGTGACTTCAGCCCCCAATGAAGTCACTCGAAAGAACCCACCAAGACGGTTCCCCCAATCGTCTCGGGTTCCAGGTTGAGAGGCCCCGCTTCCCCCAAGCGGGGCCTTTCCCGTTTTCTCGGGCCCGTTTCGCTCGGATCGATTTGACCGTATTGTGCGGCGCATGACGTCCCGAGGCGCTGCGTTCTTCGATCTCGACCGAACGCTGCTGTCGGGCGCGTCGGGGGAGGTGTTCTCGGCGGCGATGCGCAGCACGGGGATGACCTCTCGCTCGATCCCCGGCGAGTCGTTCATGTACCAGCTGTTCAACCGTGTCGGCGAGACGTTGCCGTCGATGGCGCTGGCTCGTCAGGCGGTCACCTTGGCCAAGGGACGGTCTCGCGCCGCGATGCAAGTCGCTGCGACGGCGGCGGCCGACCAGCTGATCGCGTTGATCCAGCCGATGGCCGGCCCGCTGTTCGCCGAGCACCGCGCGGCGGGACGGCCGATCGTGATGGCCACCACCACGCCGTACGACATGGTCGCTCCGCTGGCCCAGCTCCTCGGTCTCGACGGCGTGGTCGCGACGAAGTACTCGGTGGCCGACGATGGCACCTACGACGGCACGCTCGACGGTCCGTTCGTGTGGAGCGCCGGCAAGCTCGCCGCGGTGCGCACGTGGGCGGAGGAGCACGGCATCGACCTCGCCGAGAGCTACGCCTACAGCGACAGCATCTACGACACGCCGCTGCTCGCCGCGGTTGGTCACCCGTACGTGGTCAACCCCGATCCGCGCATGGTGCTCATGGCCGCTGCTCGGCGGTGGCCGGTCCTCGATCTCTCCCGCTCGGCGCCCACCGAGTCGGATCCAGCAACACGGAGCGTCAGCACGATGGCCAAGATCCCGGTGGTCAACATGGAGATCCAGCGCCTGGCGCTCAGCTTCACCCATCCGTTGTTCTTCCCGTACGCCCGCTTCGAGATCCACGGTACGGCCAACATCCCGGCAGAGGGGCCGGCGATCATCGTCGGCAACCACCGCAGCTACTTCGACTCGGCGGCGATCGCGCTCGCCATCGCCAAGACCGAACGCACGGTCCGCTTCCTCGGCAAGAAGGAGGTGTTCGACGCGCCGGTGATCGGTCAGATCGCCTCGGCGATGGGCGGCATCCGCGTCGATCGAGGCACGGGGAGCGACGAGCCGTTGAAGGCGGCCGCCGACGCGCTGGCCAATGGCGACGTCGTGGCGATCATGCCCCAGGGCACCATCCCTCGCGGTCGGGCGTTCTTCGATCCGGTGCTGAAGGGTCGGTGGGGGGCCGCCCGGTTGGCGGCGATGTCGAAGGCGCCGGTCATCCCCGTCGGGTTGTGGGGCACGGAGAAGGTCTGGCCGCGCAGCGCGCGCCTGCCGAACGTGCTCAACGTCGTCGACCCGCCCACCGTGTCGGTCACCGTTGGCTCGGCCGTGCCGCTGAAGTACCGCAGCGCCGACAGCGACACGAAGCGGATCATGCAGGCGCTGATGGATCTGCTGCCGCCGGAGAGCCGCGTGGCCCACGAGCCGACGGACGAGGAGCTCGCACTCACCCTGCCGGCCGGCTACAAGGGCGACGGTGCGGCGGAGGCGAAGCGGCGGCCTGGCAAGGACCGCTAGCGCGAGGACCGCCGGCCCACGGCCGCGTCGCCACGCATCGCGGCGAGTGCTTCGGGAAGCGTGAAGCGGTTGGCGTAGAGCGCCTTGCCGACGATGGACCCGTCGAGGTTCGTGTTCTCCTCGGCGAGCTCGGCCAGCGCGAGCAGATCGCCGATCTCGGCGATACCGCCTGAGGCGATCACGGAGGCCGAGGTGGCCCGAGTGACCCTGTCGTAGAGCGCGACGTTCGGTCCGCGCAGCGTGCCGTCCTTGCTGACGTCGGTGACGACGTAGCGAACACAGCCGTTGCGGTCGAGCCGATCGATCGCCTCCCACAGGTCGCCGTCATCGCCGTCATCGCTGTCGCCACCGCGAGCGACGAGCCGGTGGTGCGCCACGCCGTCGGCGTGCTCGGCGATGCGCACGTCGAGGCTCACCGCGATCCTGTCGCCGTTGGTCTCGATGACGCGTGTGCACCACGCCGGGTCCCGCAACGCGGCCGTGCCGAGGTTCACTCGCGTGCAGCCGGTGGACAATGCCCACGCGAGCGACGCGTCATCGACGATCCCGCCGGACAGCTGTACGTGCACGTCGAGCTCGCCGACGACGGCGGCGATCAGCTCCGCGTTGCTGCCGCGACCGAACGCTGCGTCGAGGTCGACGAGGTGGATCCACTCCGCCCCCTCCGCTTGCCATGCGAGCGCGATCTCGCGCGGTGCGCCGTACGTCGTCTCGCTGCCGGCTTCGCCGCGGACCAACCGGACGGCGCGACCATCGGCGACGTCGACGGCCGGGAGCAACGTGAAGGTCACCCGACGCGCTTGGGCGGGCGGGGGACGAACGGTGAGGTGCGGGCCACGTACTCCACGTAGCCCTCGCGCCGCTTGACGAGCGACTTCTCGAGCAGCGTGACGCCGGAGACGCGACGCAGCAGGATCGTCATGACGACCGCGCCGACGAAGCCGATCGCCCCGATGCCGGTCTCGCTGGCAACGAGTGCGATGCCCCACCAGACGCACGCATCGCCGAAGTAGTTCGGGTGCCTGGTGTACTTCCACAGCCCGGTCTGCATGACCTTGCCCTTGCTCTCCGGCTTGGCCTTGAACCGAGCCAGCTGCGCGTCGCCGACGACCTCGAAGAACAGGCCGATTGCCCACAGTGCGATGCCGACGTAGGCGAGCACGCCGATCGCCGGCGTGGCGCGGGTCTGTCCGAGTTGCACGGGGAGCGAGACCAACCACATCAACACGCCCTGCAGACCGAACACGGTGCCGAGGCTGACGAGCGCGAACTTGTCGCCGTAGTGCTTGCGCATCGCCCGGTAGCGGAAGTCCTCACCGTTGCCGTGGTTGCGCCAGAACAGGTAGATCGCGAGACGCAGTCCCCACACGGTGACCATGGCGACGAGCAGGTTCTGTCGTGCCGGCCTGCCGTCGACCGTCAGTCGCACCACCCAGGCGACGACGACGAACCCGAGCCCCCACACGATGTCGACGATCGATGCGTTCTTGATCAGGACGCTGATGGTCCAGGTGATCAACATCAACGCGACGATCGCTCCGGCGGCGACCAACAGGGCGGTGGCGACTTCGCTCATCGAGCAGCTCCAGGTGGTGTGAGCCCGTTGAGGGCATTGACGTCAGCATCCATCGTCAGCCACACCGTGTCGAGCCAATCGACGAAGGCCATTCCGTCGGGCACGTCGGCGCGTGGGATGCGCTTGGCGGCGAAGCGGACCGGTGGCGGTGGGTGGGCGAGATGGCGAAGGATGCCGCCGAAGGTGTCGAGACCGTCGAAGCCGACGTGCCAGCCGATCACGACGTCGGCATGCGGTGCTCCGGCGAGGAGCGCTGCCGCGCCGGCCGGGCGCGGCGGGATGAGGTTGACGAGCGGCCGCAACCGAACGGCTCGCGCGGGATCTCGCTCGGCCAGTCGGTCCAGTTGTCGCTGACGCTTCTTCGGCGAGGCACGTGTGCCTTCGGGGAAGATCACGGCCACCTCGTCGGCGGTCATCCCAGCGGCCATCGCGCTGAGCGCCTCGAGCTCGACGGCCGAATCCGTCGCCTCGCGATCGAGGAAGTGGTTGGGCAGGCGGTGGCCGACGATGTCGAGGCACGGATCGGCGAGCAGCTCCCGTTTGAGGACGAAGCGCACCTGCATGTCTGCGACGTTCGTGATCACCCAGGCGCTGACCAGTGAGTCGGCCAGGCTGGCGTGCCGGATGAGCGCGATCGCCGGCCCGGGGGAGAAGGCGGTGACGTCCGCTGCCTCGATGCGGATGCCGGTCGTCGCCCGCAGGGCGCGCATCAGGTTGGCGACCCACCAACGCTGCAGCCGGTCGTGGGCGCGACGGTTCCGAGCCTGCCCGATCAGCCACAGTCCGCCGGCGACGACCACGCCCGCCGACTCCAGCCAGCTCCAGCAGAGACCGAACAGCAGCAGCCGGCTGAGGGGGAGTCGCGGGCGCAGGCGGGCAAGATCGAACACGATGGCGAGCGGCAGCCAGACCGGCAGCAGCACGAGCAGTGCCAGCGCCGCCAGGAACAGCCCCGGCACGCTGACGGCGCGCCGACGCAGCGTGGACGTGCGAACCCCCATCGCCGGGACAGTACCCAGGCATGTCAAGCGGTGCGTTGCTCTTCCCCGAATTGCACGGGCGAGCGCAGCGAGCACCGAGATGAGGAGAAATAGTGCGCTCGACCTGACGGCCTACCTACCAGTAGGTAGACTGCCGACATGGCATCTCCAGCGGTGATCGACGAACGCGCCCTGCTCCATGAGCTGACGCCCGTCGCCGAACGGCTGACGCAGCGCCACTACGACACGTGCAAGCCGTGGTACCCGCACGAGTTCGTGCCGTGGAGCCTCGGTCGCGACTTCGTCAAGGACGAGGTCTGGGAGGAAGCAGACGTGCCACTGCCGTCCGCGGTGCGCAGCGCGTTGTTCGTCAACCTGCTCACCGAGGACAACCTGCCGTACTACTACCAGGCCATCGACCGCATGTTCGGCCGCGAGGGCGTGTGGCGCGAGTGGTCGCACCGCTGGACGGCCGAGGAAGCACGCCACAGCATCGTGCTGCGCGACTACCTCACCGTCACCCGCACGCTCGACCCGCGAGTCGTCGAGGACGGCCGCATGAGCCAGATGAGCGGCGGTCAGGTCCCGGATCCCGAGTCGCCCGTCGACGGCTTCGTCTACGTCGCGCTCCAGGAGCTGGCCACCCGCATCGCGCACCGCAACACCGGCAAGGCCCTGTCCGACGCGCTGGGCGATCATCCGGTCGGCAAGGCCGGCTACGAAGTGATCAGCCGCATCGCCACCGACGAGAACTTCCACTTCCTGTTCTACCGCGACCTCACCTCGGCGGCGCTGGAGATCGCACCGTCGTTGGTGCTGCCGGCAATGGAGCGCCAGGTCCGCGAGTTCGAGATGCCCGGCACCGGCATCCCCGGGTTCAAGCAGCACGCCGAGGCCATCGCCCGCGGCAACCTCTACAACCTGCAGCAGCACCACGATCAGATCCTCGAGCCGGTCGTCGTCAAGTGGTGGAAGGTGGAGAGCCTGCAGGGCCTCACCTCGGAAGCCGAGATCGCCCGCGATGCGCTGCTCAAGCGCATCCAGCGCATCGGTGTCGCCGCCCGGCGGCTCGCCGAACGCGCTCGCGAGGCTGCGAGCAAGCGCCACCAAGTCACCGTTTGATCGCTGACCCACCGTGGCGGTGGGTGAGCGGCCAAACGCTCGTCGAGATTCGCCTCAGTCGCCGGTGACCCCGTCGATCCGCTCGCGCAGGAAGTCGGCGTGACCCGCATGTCGGTTGTACTCCTCGATCATGTGAACGAGGATCCAGCGCATGCTCGGCAGGTTGCCGTGCCGCGCCACTGCCGCCAGCTCGCCGAGGTCGGTGCACTCGGCCAGCACCTCGTCGGCGATGGCGATCTCCGCCCGCCACACGTCGATCGCCTCGGCCATTGAGGTCGTCGCGTCGACCTGGTCGAGGTCGCCGTCAGGGTGTGCTTCCGAGTAGTAGATCGGCGGCGCGCCATCGCCACGGAAGCACCGGCGGAACCAGTTGCGCTCGACCTCGGCGAGGTGACGCACGAGACCAGTGAGCGTCAGGATGCTCGGCTCGACCGATGGCGTCGCCGCTTGCGCGTCGGTCAGGCCGATGGTCTTCAGCTCGATCGTGTGGCGCGAGTACTCGAGGAAGCCGACGAGGATCGAGCGCTCGTCGCCGGACCACGGCGGGTCGACGCGATCGGGTGGCTGGTGCTCAACCATGGAACGGGGTCCCGTCGAAGCGATCGATCGTGGCGAACTCGGCGACGGGCCGACGTTTGAGCTTCGTCGGCTGATGGACCGGGTGGCCGAGGAAGATCGTCGCCGCCAGTGCGCAATCGGGTTGCAGACCGAGCAGTGGCGCAGCGCCAGGCTCGGCGCGGCTGAGGAACGTGGTCATCACGCCGCCGAGGCCGCGTGCTCGCGCCGACAGCAACACGTTCCAGCAGAACGGGTAGACGGACGCGCCACCGGTGACGGGTCGGCGGTCGAGCTCGGCGTCCATCATCGCCACGCTGTTCAAGTCGGCGGCGATGGCGAGGACGACGGGAACCGACTCGATCGAGTCGAGCAGCGCGTTCGGTGAGACCGGCACCGGGGCCTCGGCAGGTTCGGAGTGCACCGAGAACGGCGTCGTGCCGGTGGCGCCGCGGGCGATGTACTCGTTCCACACCGGCTGCATCAGTTCGGCCATCGAGCGTCGGGTGGCAACGTCCTTGACGACGGCGACGCGCCACGGCTGACGGTTGCCGCCGCTCGGCGCGAAGCGCGCGTCGTCGAGGATCGCAGCGACCGTTTCGTCGTCGACGGTCTCATCGGTGAACGCGCGAACGGAGCCGTTCGTGCGGATGGCGTCAAGGATCTCCACGGCCCGAGTCTGCCAGCGCTGGAAGGTTGCCCGGCGATACGGTCCAGCCGTGCGGCGATTCGACCTGGTGATCTTCGATTGCGACGGTGTGCTGGTCGACAGCGAGCGGCTGATCGTGCGCCTCGAGGCGCAGATCTTTCGAGAGCGCGGATGGGATCTCACCGAGGACGACGCGATCCGCGAGTTCGTCGGCCTCTCCGACGCGGCCATGCGCGCTCGACTGTCGGAGTTGGTCGGCGAGGAGCTCGCCGACGACTGGGACGCTGAGTACGCCGATCGCTACCGCAGCGCGCTCTCGCGTGATCTCGTCGCGATCGATGGTGTGGCTGAGGCCGTCCTGGCGATCCACCGAGCCGGATCGGCAACGTGCGTTGCGTCGAGCGGAAGCCACTCCAAGATGGCGCTCACGCTCGGCAAGACGGGTCTCATGGGGCTGTTCGACGGCCGGATCTTCAGCGTGAACGACCCGGAGGTTGCGCACGGCAAGCCCGCTCCGGACCTGTTCCTGCACGCGGCCCATCGAATGGAGGTCGAACCGCGAAGGTGTGCCGTCGTCGAAGGCAGTCCCTTTGGTGTCCGTGCAGCTCTGGCGGCCGGCATGACGCCGTTCGGGTTCTCCGGAAGCGTCTGCCCGGCGGATCGGCTGGCGCTCGCCGGGGCGACCGTCTTCGCGTCGATGGCCGATCTCCCGGCGCTCGTCGCCGCGCCGTGACGTCGCTCAGCCCTGAGCGTCGGCGACGTGTCTGATCGTCGCCTCGCCTCGATGCCGCTCGAACGCGCCAAGCCGCTCAGCCCTGGGCGTCGGCGACGTGTCTGATCGTCGCCTCGCCTCGATGCCGCTCGAACGCGCCAAGCCCCTCAGCCCTGGGCGTCGGCGACCTTCTTGCGGACGACGTTGAGGGCGGAGCCGGCCTTGAACCACTCGACCTGCTCGGGGCTGAAGGTCTGCACGCCTTCGAACGGGACCACGGTGCCATCGGGCTTGACGATCTCGCACTGGACGTTCTGGCCGGGCACCGGCGGGAGGCCGAGCACGTTGATGCGGTCGTCCTCACCGATCTCGTCGTAGGTGGCCGGATCGGCGAAGGTCAGCGGCACGAGGCCCTGCTTCTTCAGGTTCGTCTCGTGGATGCGGGCGAAGCTGCGAGCGAAGATCACCACACCACCGCGGAACCGGGGCTCCATCGCAGCGTGCTCTCGCGACGAGCCCTCGCCGTAGTTGCGATCGCCGATGGCGGTCCACTGCACGCCGGCCTGGCCGTACTTCTTGGCCAGGTTCGGGAACGTGTCGCGCGAGTCGTCGCGGAAGTCCTTGCCTTCGCCGACGGCGTCGTCGTACGCGTTGACCACGCCGAGGAACAGGTTGCCGGAGATGTTCTCCAGGTGGCCGCGGTACGTCAACCACTTGCCGGCGGCGGAGATGTGGTCGGTGGTGCACTTGCCCTTGGCCTTCATCAGCACGGGCAGACCGATGTAGTCGTTGCCGTCCCACGCGGGGAACGGGTCGAGCAACTGCAGTCGGTCGCTGGTCGGCGAGACGCTGACCTCGATGTCGCTGCCGTCGGCCGGGGGAGCGGTGAACGTGTTCTGGCCGGGGTCGTAGCCGCGGTCGGGGAGCACTTCACCCACGGGGGAGTCGAGCGTGACCTCGGTGCCGTCGGGAGCCGTGATCGTGTCGGTGGTCGGGTCGAAGTCGAGGCGGCCGGCGAGCGCCAACGCGATCACGGTGTCCGGCGAGGTGACGAACGACAGGGTGTTCGCCGAGCCGTCGTTGCGCTTGGGGAAGTTGCGGTTGAACGAGTTGACGATCGTGTTCGCCTGCCCGGTCACGCTGGCCGGGCGGTCCCACTGGCCGATGCACGGGCCGCAGGCGTTGGCCAGCACCGTGGCGCCGATCGCCTCGAGGTCGGCGAGCAGACCGTCGCGCTCGATCGTGGCCCGGATCTGCTCGGAGCCGGGGGAGACCAGCAGATCGGTCTTCACGCGAAGGCCCTTCGCCGCAGCCTGGCGAGCGACCGACGCGGCGCGGGTGATGTCCTCGTACGAGCTGTTGGTGCAGCTGCCGATGAGCGCTGCGGAGATGTCGAGCGGCCAGTCGTTGGCGCGGGCCTCGGCGCCAACCGCAGCACCGACGCGGTTGGCGCGGTCGGGGGAGTGCGGGCCGTTGATCAGCGGCTTGAGCTGATCGAGATCGATCTCGATGACCTGGTCGTAGGTCGCGCCGTCATCGGGGCGAAGATGCTCGGCCACCTTGTCGGCGGCATCGGCGATCGCTTCGCGACCGGTGGCCTTCAGGTAGACGGCCATGTTCTGGTCGTAGCCGAACAGGCTGCAGGTGGCGCCGATCTCGGCACCCATGTTGCAGATGGTGGCCTTGCCGGTGGCCGAGATCGTGTCGGCACCCGGCCCGAAGTACTCGACGATCGCCCCGGTGCCGCCTTCGACGGTGAGCACGCGAGCGACTTCGAGGATGACGTCCTTCGGGCTGCTCCAGCCGCTGAGCGTGCCGGTCAGCTTCACGCCGATCACCTTCGGCCACCGCACGTTGAACGGGAAGCCGGTCATCACGTCCACCGCGTCGGCACCGCCGACACCGATGGCCACCATGCCGAGTCCGCCGGCGTTGGGGGTGTGGCTGTCGGTACCGATCATCATCCCGCCCGGGAAGGCGTAGTTCTCGAGCACGACCTGGTGGATGATCCCGCTACCTGGCCCCCAGAAGCCGATGCCGTACTTGGCACTGACCGAGCGAAGGAAGTCGTAGACCTCCTTGTTGGTGTCGACCGCGACACCGAGGTCGATGCGGGCGCCGATCTTGGCCATGATGAGGTGATCGCAGTGCACGGTGCTCGGCACGGCGGTGGTGGGCAGACCGGCGGTCATGAACTGCAACAGCGCCATCTGCGCGGTGGCGTCCTGCATGGCCACCCGGTCGGGCTGGAAGTCGTTGTAGGTGCCGCCGCGCTCGATGGGCTCGTCGGCTGCCGAAAGGTGGTTGAGAAGGATCTTCTCCGTCAGCGTCAGTGGGCGGCCGAGGCGTGCCTTGCCGGCGGCCAGGCGCTCCGGGAGGGTGGCGTACACGCCCTCGACGAGCTCGATCGGGGTTCCTGCGCTGACGGTCATCGTTCTGCCCTCCACACTTGCAAGCGGTACTTGCAATCCACGTTGATGTAGACAAGCATAATACAAGTGAGCGTGCAAGCCAATCTCTCCCGGCCGACGGTGATCGGGCTCGATCACGTGCAGCTGGCGATGCCGGTTGGCGCGGAGGCGATCGCACGGGCGTGGTACTCGGGTGTGCTCGGCATCCCCGAGGTGCCCAAGCCGGCGGCCTTGGCCGTTCGCGGCGGGTGCTGGTTCGAGTCGGGAGACGTGCGCGTCCACCTCGGTGTCGAGGCGGACTTCGTGCCGGCCCGCAAAGCACATCCGGCACTGCGCGTGCGCGGCCTGCGCGCGTTCGTGGCCGATCGGGCGCTCGACGTTCGATGGAGCGACGAGATCCCCGGCACGATCCGCTGCCACGTCGACGATCCGTTCGGCAACCGCATCGAACTGGTCGACGCCGAGTGATGCGCACGATCCGCTACCAGGAGATCGCCGGCGTGATGCGCCAGCGGTTGATCGAGGTCGGAGCCGGTCGGTTGTTGCCGAGCGAGAGCGACCTGTCGAGCGAGTTCGACGTCAGCCGCGTCACGGTGCGACGTGCGTTGGAGGTGCTGCGCGACGAAGGGCTCGTCGAGTCTCGCCAGGGCTTCGGCTGGTTCGTCGCAGCATCACCCGTGCGCCAGCAGCTCAGCTCGCTGGGGACGATCGAGGGGCAGCTCGAAGAGCGCGGTGTGCACGCCGAACGCAAGGTGCTCCAGTTCGCGTTCGAGCCTGCGCCCGCGCGTGTTCGTGCTCAGCTCGGCGTCGACCAGGTGCTGCGCGTCCGCCGCTTGAACCTGGCCGACGGCCAGCCGTTCGCCGTCGTCACGGTGTGGTGCCCGGCAGAGCTCGGTCAATCACTCAGCCGGCGAGACGTGGAGCGCACGCCGTTCTACGAGCTGCTCGGCGTGACGTTGCGCGGCGCCACGCAGACCATCGGCGCCGACGCCGCGTCGGCCGAGGACGCCGAGGTGCTCGGCGTCCCGGTGGGCAGTCCGGTGCTGCGCTGCGAGCGGATCACCACCGACACCACTGGCCAACCCGTCCTGATGAGCCTGCACGTCTTCCCGGCACATCGCACCGAGTTCGTCGTCGAGCTCCCCCAAGCCGAACCCTCCACCACCCCCCAAGGCCTCCGCCTGGTGGAGTGAAACCCGGGCGTTACGGCTGGAAGCGGCCGTCCTTGAGCTCGGCAACGGTGGTGCTGACGTTCAGCGCGGCGGCGGTGGGCGACGTCGTCGGCCCAGCCGCGGGCGACCAGCTCGCGTCCGGAGCTGCACTGCTCGAGCGTGTCGAGCAGGGTCGGCTTGGCGGCCAGGAACGCAGCGCGAGCGGCGGCTGCTTCGGGCGAGCAGCGCGGTGGCGACAGCGCGGCGGCCGGGTCGAGGGCGTGCAGGATCGCTCCGGCACCGAGCAAGTCTTCGACGGCGGGGCGGATCGGGCCGGTGTGGCCGTGCCAACGTTCGCCGGCGGCGATCACCGAGATCGTGCCGCCGGGGCCAGCGAGCTGACGTGCTCGTCGTGCCGTGGCCTCGGCGTTGCGCAGGCACCCGGCGAGCACGTTGCGCGCTCCGTGCTCGGCGGCGGCGAAGCACAGTGCCGAGCCGTTCGGCGAGGGCAGCACGAGGTGCGTGCCTGGCTCGAGACAGAGCAGATCGGTCGGTGACAACGACGGCTCGCCGTTCTCGCGCAGACCGGCCAGCCGGGCGCCGCGCGCCGCTGCGAACGCGGGCGCTCCATCATCGGCCCAGCGGTACGGATAGACGGTCGTGCCGGATTCCAACGCCGCGCACACCGCCGAGGTGAAGCGCAGCACGTCGACGACGATCACCACGTCGCTGCCGGCGGCCAGTGCGCGCAGGCCGTTCGGCCCCCAGTCGAAGCGGTACGCGGTGTTCGACTGGAGGGTGAACTCGGGGGCCCGAGCGCCGGTGGCCAGTTCGGTCACCACTGATCCCAGTGGAGGATCCCGTCGAGCGGCAGGCGCTTGGCCGGCTTGAAGTCGGTCCCGATCGTGTACGCGATGGGGAACAGGCCGGCTTGGGTGATCTTGTCGAACGGGATGCCGAGGATCTCGGCAGCTCGCTCCTCACCGTCGTTCATGAGGTGGATGGTGGTCCACGCGGTGCCGAGACCGCGCTCACGGGCGGCGAGCATGAAGCTCCACACCGCAGGCAGGATCGAACCCCATGCGCCAGCGGCCATGACCGTCGGCGCGCCGTCCAACTTGCCGAAGATGCACGGCACCATCAGGACGGGCACCTCGTGGAAGTGGTCGGCGAGGTACGTCGCCGAGTCGGTGACGCGTGCGGCCTGCTCGCCACGCAGATCGCCTTCCTCATACGTGCGCTGGCTGGCGACACCGCGGTACTGGTCGAAGTTCGTCTTGTAGATGTCGGCCAGCGCCTTCTTCTTGGCGGGGTCCGTGACCATCACCCAGTGCCAGCCCTGCGTGTTCGAGCCGCTCGGCGCTTGCAGTGCGATCTGCAGGCACTCCTCGATGACCGAACGCTCCACGGGGCGCTCGAGGTCGAGCCGCTTGCGCACCGCTCGGGTGGTGTTGAGGACGTCGTCAGCGGAGAGGTTGAGGTTCACCGTGCCAGTGTGTCACGAGGCATCGCTGGGCCACGACGCCGGTCGGGTCTCCGTCCAGGGTTCAGCGCAACCGTGGTCGGGTACGGCGATGGCATGCGAAGAGGACAACGTGTCGTGCTCGGCGTGATGTCGGTCGTCGGTGTGGGCTGCTCGTCGGATGCGGCGACCACCTCTGCTCCGCCGGCAACGTCGACGGCACTGCCGACCACCGCCGCAACGACGACCTCCGCCGCCGGGCCGGCTGTGGAGGGGACCTGCAAGGGAACGGACTTCGCCGGCACGTTGCGCGGCGGTGACGCAGCGATGGGCCACATGCGCACGATCGTCGTCCTCGACTACGTGGGTGCTGCACCGTGCACGATGACCGGCTTCCCGGTCATCGACGGCATCGCCGCCGACGGATCGACACTCGACGTCGCCGAGGTGGATGGGAGCTACTTCGGCGACCCGCCCGCGCTCCCGACCGTGAACCCCGGGGCGATGCTGGGCTTCTTCCTCGACTCCGGCACAGGCTGCGGCAACGCACCGCAGGCGCCGTACTCGGGGTTGCGCGTGCACATGGCCGAGAGCACCACGGTCGACGTGTTCGCCGATGTCGATCCGACGTGTGGCTTCTCGGTGAGCGCCTGGGGCGACGTCTCGCAAGCCTGAGTCCGGTCGTCGTGCATCGCGGGTTCCCTCGTGTGGAACGCTGGCGCGATGGATGCGGACGAAGGCGAAGCAGCGGAGCTGTCGAACTACCTCGAGATGAACCTTGCCAACTGGAACAGCCGCGTCGCGTTCCACGAGCAGGGCTACGAGCTCGACCGCTTTCGTCAGGATCCGACGTGGTTGTCCACGGTGGTGCAGTTCGACCTGCCGCGGCTCGGCTCGGTCGCAGGGTTGGACGGTGTGCACCTGCAGTGCCACATCGGCACGGACACCCTGTCGCTTGCTCGCCTCGGCGCTCGGATGACCGGCCTCGACTTCTCGGGGCCTGCTCTCGACGTAGCGCGACGGCTCGCGACCGATTGCGGCGAGAAGATCGACTACGTCGAGAGCGACCTCTACGGCGCGGTCGACGCGCTGGGTGCCGAACGATTCGACTTCGTCTTCACCGGCATCGGCGCGCTGTGCTGGCTGCCCGATGTGCGTCGGTGGGCCGAGGTGGTCGCCGCGCTGCTGAGGCCCGGGGGACGGTTGTTCATTCGCGAGGGGCATCCGATGATGTGGTCGCTGGGCGACACCCGTGCGGACGGCCTGCTCGTGGTCGAGTTCCCGTACTTCGAGACCGCGGGCAACGTGTTCGTCGAGACGACCTCCTACGTCGAGCACGAAGGTGAGCTGGCGTCACCGGCGAGCGTCGGATTCAACCACGGTCTCGGCGAGATCATCACGGCCGTGATGGACGCCGGGTTGACCCTGACGTCCTTCGAGGAGCACGACTCCGCGCCGTGGAACCCGCAGGGCGACGCGTTCGTCGAGATGGAGCTCGACGAGTACCGACTCCGCGATCATCCGGAGCGGTTGGCGATGACGTACACGCTGCAAGCCAGAAAGGGTTGACCTGACAGACTTCGCGCATGTCTGACCGCGTCACCATCACCATCACCGACGGCGTTGCCGACGTCCGCATGATCCGCGCCGACAAGCGCAACGCGCTGGACGGCGCGATGTTCAGCGCGCTTGCCGAAGCGGGGGCGGAGGTCGCCGGCAACAGCAGCATCCGCGCCGTCGTGCTCAGCGGCGAGGGCTCGTCGTTCTGCGCCGGTCTCGACTTCTCCTCGTTCTCCGCGATGGCCACCAAACCGGAGGCAGGTGGCGACCGGCCTCCGGCTGACTCGAACGACAGCCCGGGGGCGATGAAGGAGGGGCGCATCACGCACCTCGGCCAGCAGGTCTGCTGGGTGTGGCAGGAGGTGCCGGTGCCGGTGATCGCTGCGGTGCACGGGCACGCGCTCGGCGGCGGCATCCAGATCGCGCTCGGCGCCGACATCCGCATCGTCCACCCCGACACGCAGCTCAGCGTGCGCGAGGTCCACTGGGGTCTCGTGCCGGACATGACCGGCACGCTGATGCTCAGCCAGCTGGTGCGCGCGGACGTGGCCAAGGAGCTCGTCTTCACCGCCCGCGTGTTCGACGGCCGCGAGGCGTACGCGCTCGGGATCGCCACGAGGCTCAGCGACACGCCGTACGAGGACGCACACGCGATGGCCGCCGAGATCGCCGGCCGCAGCCCCGACGCGATCCGCGGCGCCAAGGCGTTGCTCAACGGTCTCAACAACCAGGGTGCTGCCGAGCAGTTCGCCGAGGAACGGCGGATCATCGGATCGCTCATCGGCCGTCAGAACCAGATCGAAGCGGTGATGTCCAACTTCGAGAAGCGCACGGCCAACTTCGCCGACCCGGCCTGATCGGCACCGATCATGACCGCGGTCGATCCTGATGCGCTGAAGCTCTACTCGTTCCAGGTCTTCACCAAGCTCGAAGGAGCGGTGACGGCCGGGATGATCCACCTCGGCGATCGTCTCGGCCTCTACGCCGCGCTGAAGTCGGCGATGCACGCAGACGGTCCGGTGACCACAGCACAGCTCGCCGCCGCCACCGACATGCACGAGCGGTGGGTGCGGGAGTGGGCGCACAACCAGGCCGCGGCGAAGCTGATCACGGTCGACGTCGCCGACGACGGCGAGGAGCGCTACGGGCTCACGCCGGAGGCCGAGGCCGTGCTGGCCACTCCCGAGCACCCGGCATTCGGGATGGGCATGTTCCACCGCCTGCCGCAGACGATGCAGGCAGTCGAAGAGGTGCGCGACAGCTTCCACACCGGGATCGGCCACGACTACGACAGTCACGGTCCGCAGGGTGCGGTCGGCATCGAGCGCAGCTTCGAGCCGTGGAACAACGCCTTCCTGCTACCGGTCGTGCTGCCGGCGCTCGACGGCGTCGAGGCCAAGCTGCGCGCCGGTGCGTCCGTGGTCGATGTCGGTTGCGGCGCCGGGGGAGCGGCGCTGCTGATGGCCAAGGCGTTCCCCGCGTCGTCGTTCCGCGGCTACGACATCTCCCGCCATGCACTGGCCCGCGCCGCCGAGAAGCAGGCGGAGGCGGGTGCCACCAACGCCGCGTTCTTCGACCCACGCGAATCGCCGATGCCCGCCGACGGATCCGTCGACCTGATCACCACCTTCGACTGCATCCACGACATGACCCATCCGCAGGAGATGATGCGCACCATTCGCGAAGCGATCGCCGACGACGGCACGTGGCTGCTGGTGGACATCAAGGCGCTCGACACCTTCGCCGAGAACGCGCGCAAGAACCCGATGGCGTCGTTGATGTACGGGATCAGCGTGCTCAGTTGCATGAGCTCGGCGATGAGCGAACCCGACGGGGCCGGCCTCGGCACGCTCGGGCTGTCGGAGAACCGAGCCCGGGAGATGGCTGGGGCCGCGGGGTTCACCCGGTTCCGCAAGCTCGACGTCGACCACAGCGTCAACGCGTTCTACGAAGTGCGGCCGTAGGACCACGACCGCCGGGTGGTCAGCTGCGTTCGATGAGCTCGAAGCGGCGTTCGGCGAACAGCCACTCACCACCGACGCGCACGTACCGGTCGTGGTACGTGGCCAGCAACGTGCCGACCTTGCCGGTGCTGCGCTTGAACCGTTCGTTGACGAGCACTCGCCCGGTGCCGGTGCCACGGAGCTCGTCGACCTCGAACACCATCTGCGGAGCGCTCTGCACCACCCACGCCAGCCCGGCGATCGCGGTCTCGAAGTGCTGCTGGATCGCTGCCCGACCCTTCGACGGCTTCTCGCCGAGGTGCCACACCGCGTCCTTCGTCCAGCAGGCGCCGAACTGCTTGACGTCGTTGCGCATCACTGCGTCGCAGTAACGGCTGATCAGCCGGCGGAGCGCGGCCTCGGTGGCCGCCGATGGCGGGCCGGCAACCGCTGTGGCCTCCGACGACGCCGACTCGAACGCCGACACCGGCACGCCGACTTCCGCCGCGGCGATGACCCGCACGTGGTGGATGAGCGCCGAGCGATCCATCATCCCGTCGTGGGCGGCGAACTGCACGGCGAGCCCGTCGACGAGCGCGGTGAGCCGCGCCGCGGTGGCCTTCGGATCGGGGCAGGTGAACTCGCCGGACTCGACGCCGGCGGCGATCACCCGCTGCAGCAGCTCTGCCGACTGCTCGTCGAGCTCCTGGCTGATCTTCTTCATCATCGGGTTGCGCAACGCCTCGCCCCACCCGTCGATCCACAGCATCCACTCGACGTCGTCGCTGCCCTCGGGCACGTAGTTGCCGATCGCTCGATCGAGCTGTTCGAGCGCGGACGGCGCGGACTCGATCTCGCCCTCCATCTCGGCCAGGTCCTTGCGGGCGTAGTGGGCGAACGCCTCGGCGAGCAGCTGCTCCTTCGAGTCGAAGTGGTAGTGGATCAGGCTGCTCGACACGTCGAGCCGCTTGGCCACGTCAGCAATGCGGGTGCCTGCGAAGCCACGCTCGATGACGACCTCACACGTGGTCTCGAGGATCTCGGCGCGGCGCTCTTCAACCGTCGGTTTCTTCACTGCGGCGAACGCTATCGCTGCTGCTCGCACTCCGCTGGGACATCACCCGACCTCGGGACATATGGTGCCCGACCATGTCGATCTTCGATCTGTCCGGCAAGGTTGCGCTGGTCACCGGTGGCTCGATGGGCCTCGGCGTGACCTTCGCCGAAGTGCTCGCCGAGGCGGGCGCCGACGTCGCCCTCACGGCTCGCAGCGTCGAGCTGCTCGAGCAGAACGCGGCCGATCTGCGGGCGCGTCATCCCGACCGCCGGGTGACGAGTCACGCCGGCGACGTCACCGAGGTCGAGGACGTTCGCCGGGTGATCGCCGAGACGATGGAGGCCCACGGACGCATCGACATCCTCGTCAACAACGCGGGCATCAGCGACCTGCGTGGCCTGCCCAGCGAGGCCAGCGACCACGAGACGTTCCGCCGTGTCGTCGACGTCGATCTGTTCGGCGTGTGGTGCTTCACCCGAGAGGTGGCGCCGCACATGCTCGAGCGCGGCAGCGGCTCGATCATCAACATCGCCTCCATCCACTCGAGTGGCGGCGACGAGTTCGTCAACCCGTGGTACCACGCAGCGAAGGGAGCGGTGGTGCAGATGACCAAGCACCTCGCGGTCGAGTGGGCCGACCGCAACGTGCGCGTCAACGCCATCTCGCCCGGCTACTTCGTCACCGAGATGACCCGGCCGTTGTTCGAGCACCTCGGCCTGGCGCCGTGGATCGAGAGTCGCACGCCGATGCGCCGCCTCGGCGATCCGGTGAAGGATCTCAGTGGCCCGATGCTGTTCCTGGCCAGTGACGCGTCGAGCTACGTCACCGGCCACAACCTGTTCGTCGACGGAGGGTTCGACTCGGGTCGCGGAGCGTGGCAGATCGCGCCGAGCCACTTCTTCTGGAACAAGGACGCCCCGCAGGTCGGCACCCCGTACCCCGGTCTCGTGCCCAACGAGTTCGAGCACTGGAAGCAGGGCGTCCCCGGCATCCACTACCCGATGCCGGAGACGGCCGGTTCGGAGGCAGGGTCATGAGCCGTCTCACCTCGCTGTCCCGCTCGGTTGCCGGCGCACGCGTCATCGTCACCGGCGCCGCGTCCGGCATGGGCCGCGCAACGGCGCGACTGTTCGCCGACGAGGGTGCGCGCGTCGCCGTCGTCGACCTGAACGCCGAAGCCGTCGCCGCCGTCGAGGACGAGATCCGCGAGGCGTACGGGCGCGACGCGGTGATCGGCGTCGTCTGCGACGTGGGTGATCACCAGTCGTTGAAGGACCTCGTCGCCTCGGTGCTCGGCGCGTTCGGTGGCATCGACGTGCTCGTCAACAACGCCGGCATCTCGCTGATCAACTCCGCGTTCCAGGAGGAGGACGACTACGAGTCCAACTGGGCGCGCACGCTCGACGTCAACCTGACGTCGCACTCGCGGCTGATCCGGCTGTGCCTGCCGTTCCTTCGCCAGGCGCCGACCGGCGGACGCATCGTCAACATCGCGTCGACCGAGTCGATCGTCACGACGGCCGGACTGTCCGCGTATGCGGCGACGAAGGCCGGCGTGGTCGGGTTGACGAAGAGCTTCGCGGTCGAGCTCGGGCGCCACGGCGTGACGGTCAATTGCATCTGCCCGGGCCCGATCAACACCGGCATGACCGCCGGCATCGACGATGCGGCGAAGGAGATCTACGCCAAGCGCCGCGTGCCACTTCGTCGATACGGCGACCCCGAGGAGGTGGCCCACATGACCTTGAACCTGTGCCTGCCCGCTTCGAGCTTCGTCAACGGCGTCAGCATCCCCGTCGACGGCGGCATGACCATCCGTCACACGTAACTGATCATCTTGGGCTCGCTGCGCTCGCCTGCCGTGCTTGCTCGCAGGCTCGCGGCGCCCATGCTCGATTGCCCGAACTGGATGTCGGTCAGCTCGACATTCGAGCTGACAGACATCCAGTTCAAGCTCCGTCGAAGATCCCGTGCAGTCCGGTGGGGTGGGGGCCGATGGCGAGCTGTTCGAGGATGCCGATGCCGGTCTCGGTGCGCCCGTCGGGGGCGCGGTAGGTGGCTCGGCACAGGGCTTGGATGTGGATGTGTTCGCGGGTGCACGGGGTGCTCACCGGCAGGGTCATCTGGTCGCCGGCGACCATGGCTTCGCCCTGCCACGTGCCATGGCCGTGCAGCGGGTGGCCGTAGCCGATGCCGAGCATCTGGAACTCGTACTGCGGCTCCAGCGTCACGGTGTGCACGCCGCCCGACCAGTCCATCAGGTCGTACTCGAACGTCGCTGCCCAACGCGTGCCGGGTCGCCACTCGACCCGGTAGTCGACCGTGCGCGACAGCTCGGCGTCGTTGGTGCCGACCGGTGCCACGGCACCCACCTCGTGCCAGCGGCGGCCATCGCCGAACTCGTTGACGTCGAAGTGGGTGGAGAGCGACGGGAAGTTGACCGGTGCCCACAACCAGAAGAACTGCGGTAGGCCGACGGGCGCGCCAGTGGGCGCCGGCTCGCCGACCGGACGGATGCCCCACGAGCGATCGCGTGAGCCGAGGACGTCGTCCGGACGGATCTCGATGTGGCGGCCGTCGACCTCCAGCCACCCTTCCCAGCTGCCGAACTGCGTGAGCCGCGTGTAGTCGAAGAACACGCGGGCACCGACGCGTTGGAAGAAGTGCGGCTCCTCGATGGCCGGTGAGCGGCTGGTGAAGACGAGGTCGGCGCGCAGCGCGTGCTCGGGTGCATCGACGGTGACGCGCAGGCGATGCAGGGGTTCGAGCACGTCGACGCGGATCGGGCCGACGGTCGTCGCGTCGCGGCGGTCCAGCGGTGCACGCTGCGACGCGTAGACGTTGCGTTGCACCCGTCCGCCGCCCTCCTCGACGATGACGCTGAACGCGGCATCGCACACGTGGCGGTTCGGGTAGAGCCCCATCGCTGCACCGAAGTACACGCCACCGTCAGCGCTGTAGCCGTTGAAGAAGTAGCGGTCGTAGTGGTTCAGATCCGCCGTTGCCGTGTGGGCCATCGGGACCGGCGCCTGGTGGATCGGGAAGTCGTCGTAGCTGGTGAGCACGCGCCGACCGTACTCATCCGTCACACCGGTGCTCGGGGCCGGAGGACCGCTGGGTGCTCAGGCCCCGTCACGCCTAGCCTGCTGGCCGTGTTGCGGCTGCGCCAGACCATCCAGCGGATCCGTCGTGACGGCATCTCGGCGAAGCAGTACCGGCGCATCGCGATGGTCGCGCTGGCGTTGCTGTGCATCATCGTCGTCAGCGGCGCGGCCGTGCGTCTCAGCGATTCCGGCCTCGGGTGCGACGACTGGCCGAACTGCAACGACAGCTCGCTGATCGACGTCTCCAGCAAGCACGCCGCGATCGAGCAGATCAACCGCCTGTTCACCGGGCTGGTGTCCGTGGGCGTGATCGTCGCCGTGCTCGCTGCGCTGCTGCGCCGGCCACGGCGGCGCGACCTCACGTGGCTGTCGGTGGGCCTGGTCGGTGGCGTGCTGGCGCAGATCGTGCTCGGGGGGATCACCGTGCTCGTGGATCTGCACCCGGCAGCCGTGCAGGCGCACCTGCTCGTGTCGATGGCGCTCGTCGCCAACGCAGTCGTCCTGGTGCACCGCGCCGGTGAACCGGATGAGGGGCGACGGATCGCTGCCGTCGTACCGCGCACCCGCAAACGCGTGGTCGTGCTGACGGTGTGGACCGCCCTGGCCATCGTCGCCGGCACGGTGGTCACCGGCACCGGTCCGCACGCCGGCGATGAGGAAGCTCGTCGGTTCGACCTGGCCATCACGACGGTGACGCGCGTCCATGGCGTCGTGGTCTGGATCGCCGTGGCGATGGCGCTGTGGCTGCTGTGGCACCTGCGTCGGCTGCAGCACGACCGCCGCGTGCTCGATGCTCCGATCGTCGCCTGGTTCTGCGCCGCGGCCGCACAGGGAACTGTCGGCTACGTGCAGTACGCCGCCGGCGTGCCCGCCGGGCTCGTGTTCGTGCACGTCGGTGGCGCCACCGCGCTGTGGGCGATCACCGTGTGGATGTGGTGTTCGACCACCCGGGTCGCCCTGACGGCGTCGCAGCTCGCCGACGCGGTCGGCGCGGACCAACCGCGTGCCGAGCTGGAGCGATGAGCTCGACCGCTGTGTCGCGAACCATCCGTGCGCCGCGCGCTGCGGTGTACCGGGCGCTGATCGACCCCGATGCCATCGCTCGCTGGCGAGTGCCCGACGGGATGCGCAGCGAGGTGCACGAGTTCGACGCTCGTGAGGGTGGCACGTTCCGCGTGTCGCTGACCTACGTGCAGCCGACGGGGGTCGGCAAGACCACCGATCGCACCGACACCTACCACGGTCACTTCGCCGAGCTCGTCGTCGACGAACGCATCATCGAGGTGGTCGAGTTCGAGACGGACGATCCCGCGCTGCACGGGGTGATGACGATGACCACGACGCTCGTCGACGTCGACGGCGGTACCGAGGTCACGGTGCTCCACGACGGGCTGCCCGACGCGGTGCCGATCGCCGACAACGAGGAGGGCACGCGCATGGCGCTGGCCAACCTGAGCGAGCTGCTGGAGCGCTAGAAGAGGTTCTTGGCGAACGTCGTGAACTTGTCGAGTGCGGTGGCGAAGAAGTCGCCCAGTCCGCTGACGAACTCGCCGGCCGCATCCGCGGCGCCCGCAGGGTCGTGCCAGATCGAGAGCAACGCAAAGGTGAAGGCCATGTAGATCGCCATCTTCTTCATCGTCTCGAACTTCATCGGTGGACCTCGAACTCCGCTCGACGACGAGGTCGCCGAGCACCGGGTCTCCACCCGCTCGAAAGGCTACCGAACGAACACGGCTCAGGTGTGGATGGCGAGCGCAGCGACGCGCTCACGGAACTCGATGACGGTGTCGTTGATGATGTCGGCGACGGGCCGAACCTCGTCGATGCGACCGGCCACCTGGCCGCTGAGCGCGATCGCAGCCTCCATGTCGCCGCCGAAGTAGAGGTCGAGGGCGCGGTCGAACTCGCTCATGTCGACGTGGTCCTCGCGCTCGAGGCGCGTCGTGCGCTCGGTGCGCAGCGCTCGCAGACCCGGGCGGGAGAAGCGGTTGAGGAACACCGTGTCGGTCTCCGCGGCCGCGACGATTGCTTCCTTCCAGTGCGAGTGCACCGGGCTCTCGGTCGAGCTGACCATGCGCGTGCCCATCTGCACTCCTTCGGCGCCGAGGGCGAACGCGGCGGCCATGCCCCAGCCGTCGGCGATCCCGCCCGCGGCGACGACCGGCACGGACACCTTCGACACGACGAGCGGCAGCAGCACCATCGTCGCCACGTCTCGGGGGTTCTTGAAACCGCCGCCCTCGCCACCCTCCACGACGAGCCCGTCGACGCCGGCGTCGACCGCCTTCAGCGCCGCGGCCAACGTCGGCACGACGTGGAACACGGTGAGCCCGGCGGCCTTCAGCTGAGCGGTGTACTTCGTCGGGTCGCCGGCGCTGGTGGTGACGAAGCGCACGCCTTGCTCCACGACGAACTCGACGATCGACGGGTCGCGCACGAAGAGCTGGGCGATGTTCACCCCGAACGGCTTGTCGGTCAGCTCGCGCATGGCGATGATCTCGGCGCGGATCGCATCGAGCTCGCCGGACGACGTCTCGATGATGCCGAGTGCACCGGCGTTGCTGACTGCCGATGCCAGCTGCGAGCGGGCGATCCACCCCATCGGCGCCTGCACGATCGGGTAGTCGATGCCGAGCATCTCGGAGACTCGGGTGCGGATCGGCGGCGGCGGAGAAACGGTCACCGTTGGAACGTAGCGATCAGCCGCGTGCCAGCACCGGGTCGAAGAGGTGGTGGCAGTCGTTGATGCCGACGACGGTCGGCCCGTCTGGGCCGAGCAGCAGCGTGCTGATGCTCGTGTTCTCGATGGTCGCCCACAGCGTGCGGTGCACTTCGAGCGCCCAGGAAAGGATGACGTTGATCGTGCCGCCGTGGGCGACGACGGCGATGGTCTCGCCACCGTGCCCGGCCACGAGGCGCTCGATCAGGGCCGATGTGCGGCCCCGGAACGCATCGTCACCCTCGCCGCCCGGGATGCCGTCCCAGCGGCCGGTCCGGCTCCAGGCCACCCACTCCGGGTCCTGGATGGCAGCGCGCCGACGGAACTCGCCGTTGGCCCAGTCGCCGAGGCGGATCTCCTCGAGGTCGACGTGCTGATCGACCGTCAACCCGCGAGGCACGGCGAGCGGCGTTGCCGTCTGCACAGCACGGGCGAGGTGCGAGCTGTAGACGGCGTGGATCGTCTTCGAGGACAGGCGTTCGGCGAGGCGCTCGGCCTGCTCGACACCGACCACGTGGAGGGATGGGTCGGCGGACTCGGGCGAACCTGGGACGACGTCCGCGCTGCGACCGTGACGGATCAGCAGGATCTCGCACTCGTCCGGGCGCAGACCACCGCGCAGCGTCGGTTGCGGGATGGCCTGCGTGCTGTCGAGCGTGATGCCCGTCTGGCCGACATCCCCCTGCCCGGTCATGCGCCGCCGAGGTACGCAGCGCGGACCGCGGGATCGTCGAGCAGGCTCTTGGCGTCACTGGTCTTGACGATGTGCCCGGTCTCCAGCACGTAGGCGCGGTCGGCGCGGGAGAGCGCCTGCGCCGCGTTCTGCTCGACGAGCAGGACCGTGGTGCCCTGCTTGTTGATCTCGGTGATGATCTCGAAGATCTGGGCGATCAGCATCGGCGCCAAGCCCATCGAGGGTTCGTCGAGGAGCAGCACGCGTGGCTTGGCCATCAACGCCCGGCCGATGGCCAGCATCTGCTGCTCGCCGCCGGACATCGAACCACCGGCCTGCGAGCGGCGCTCGGCGAGGCGCGGGAAGAGCTCGAAAACACGATCGATGTCGGCCTTGTACGCAGGGGTCTTGCGGTCCTTGCGGACGTAGGCGCCCATGTCGAGGTTCTCGGTGACGGTCATGCCGGGAAAGATGCCGCGCCCTTCGGGCGCCTGGCAGATGCCGATCTCGGTGCGCTTGTGCGCCGGCATGTTGGTGATGTCCTTGCCCTCGAAGATCACTCGACCGGAGGTGACCGGACGGATCCCGCTCAGCGTCTTCAGGGTGGTCGACTTGCCCGCCCCGTTGGCGCCGATCAGCGTGACGATCTCGCCTTCGTTGACGTTGAACGAGATGCCCTTGATGGCCTCGATCCGGCCGTAGTGGACGTGGAGATCGGTGACCTCAAGCAGCATCGGTCGGCTCCCCGAGGTAGGCGGCGATGACGGCCGGGTTGGAACGCACGTCTTCGGGCTTGCCTTCGGCGATCTTGCGACCGAAGTCGAGGACCACGATGCGATCGGTGACGCCCATCACCAGGCTCATGTCGTGCTCGATGAGGAGCACCGTGTACCCCTGGTCGCGGATCTGGCGGATCAGGCCCTGCAGCTCGATCTTCTCCGCCGGGTTGAAGCCGGCGGCCGGCTCGTCCAGGCAGAGCAGCTTGGGTTCGGTGGCGAGGGCTCGGCAGATCTCCAGGCGGCGCTGGTAGCCGTACGGCAGGTTCTTCGCCGCGTCATCGGCGCGGTCGGCGATGCCCATGAACTCCAGCAGCTCCATCGAACGCTGGTGGGCGTGCTGCTCGTCGCGCTTGTAGCGAGGCAGGTGGAACATCGCGGAGCCGATGCTGCCGCGGTGGTGCGTGTCGCTGCCGACCATCACGTTCTCGAGCGCCGACATCTCCGGGAACAGGCGGATGTTCTGGAACGTGCGGGCGATGCCGAGCTTGGTGATGTTGTGCTTGGCCAGCTTCGCCAGGACCTGACCCTGGAAGCGGACCTCGCCCATCGTCGGCTGGTACACCCCGGTCATCACGTTGAAGCACGTGGTCTTGCCGGCCCCGTTCGGACCGATGAGGCCGAGGATCTCGCCCTCGTCGATGGAGAAGTCGACATCGCCGAGCGCGGTGAGACCGCCGAACTGCATCGTCACGTTGCTGACTTCGAGCAGTGCGCTCATTCCGGGATCCCCTCGTCGGCCAGGGCGATGTGGTGCTCGGTGACGCCGCCGTCGACCAGCGGCTCGTCGTGCACACCCGGTGGAGCGTCGGTTCGCCGAGCGGCCAGGCGACGGGGGAACAGACCCTGCGGGCGGAAGATCATGATCACGACCAAGGCGATGCCGAACCACATGTAGCGACTGGTGTTCAGGAAGCGGAATCGCTCCGGCACCCAGCTGACGAGGAACGCACCGAAGATGACCCCGGCCTGGTTGCCCGGGCCGCCGAGCACGACGGCTGCGAGAAAGAGGATCGACAGCTTGAGCTCGAAGTTGTCGGGGTTGATGAACTTGGCCTTGGTGGCGTAGAGCGTGCCTGCCAGGCCACCGACCGCAGCACCGATGGCGAACGCCCACAGCTTGAACTTGAACGTCGGCACGCCCATCAGCGCCGCGGCGTCCTCGTCTTCTCGGATCGCCGTCCACGCTCGCCCGACGCGACTGTTCTCCAGGCGATGGATGAAGAAGCAGACGATGATCACGATCGTCAGGCCGAGGTAGTAGTAGCTGTTGTTGTTGAGCACGCCGAACTTGAACGGCCCGATGTTCGGCGGCGGGGGAATGGCCTTGATGCCGCCTGCGGCGCCGAGCCAGTCGTAGTTCTTCGCCAGCAGACGGATGATCTCGCCGAAGCCGAGGGTGACGATGGCCAGGTAGTCGCCACGTAGCCGGAGCGTCGGTGCGCCGAGCAGCACACCGGACAGCATCGACACGACGATGGCGATCGGCATGCAGATCAGCCAGGGCAGGTTGCCGTGCTGCGAGCTGAGCACGCCCACCGTGTACGCGCCGATGGCGTAGAAGCCCACGTAGCCGAGGTCGAGCAGACCCGCCATGCCGACCACGACGTTGAGGCCGACGGCAACGAGGACGTAGATGACGACCGTGCGGGCGAGCAGCGACGAGAAGTCCGGCGTCGTGGTGGTGATGAACGGCGGTCGGATGATCGGCAGCAGGTAGAGGAAGGCGATGCCGGCCAGGCCGAGCACGATGCGCAGCGGCTTGGGGATCATCCGCCAGCGCTTGCGCATCGCCCGCTGGGCGTCGCTGGAGATGCCGATGAGCGGGCCGAAGACCTGCTTGACGATCGCGGTGGGAGGCGCAGAGCGGTCGTTCACGCCTTGCTCCTTCCCATCGACTCGCCCAGCAGACCGGTCGGTCGGACCATGAGGACCAGCACGAGCACCACGAAGGCGACGACGCTGCCGAGCTGTTGGTTGGCGCCGAACAAGCTGGACCCCCAGTTCTCGATGACGCCCAGCAGCAGGCCGCCGAGCAGCGCACCGCGGATGTTGCCGATGCCGCCGAGCACGGCGGCGGTGAAGGCCTTCACGCCGAGCTGGAAGCCCAGCGAGTTGCGTGCAGTGCCGTTGTAGATCTCGTAGAGGAAGGCTGCGCCGCCGGCCATGATGCCGCCGACGAGGAAGGTGATGACGATCACCTTGTCGACGTCGACGCCCATCAACTTGGCGGTGTCGGCGTCCTGGGCCACCGCACGGATGCCACGGCCGACGCGGGTGCGGCTGACGAACAGCACGAGGGCGAACATCATGAGCAGCGCGCCGACGATGACGATGATGTAGTTGTTGAAGACCTTGGCGCCGAAGACGGTGAACAGCTCCTGGCGCTCGAGCACGCGTGGCAGGCGGTACTCCTCGCGGTGCTTGGCGCCGTACTCACCAACGGCCTCGGAGATGGCGAAGCTGGCGCCGATCGCCGAGATCAGGAAGACGAGCCGTGGCGCGTTTCGTCGTCGCAGGGGTCGGTACGCGATGCGTTCGAGCACCACCGCCGAGGCACCACCGATGGCCATCGAGACGACGAGGCAGAACGCCAACGTGCCGACCAACGCGAGCCCGGTCTTGTACGGGTTGCCGTCCGGCACGTTGAGGATGTCGAGAGCGATGAACGAGCCGAACGCGGAGACCATGAAGATCTCCGAGTGGGCGAAGTTGATCAGTCGCAGCACGCCGTAGACGAGCGTGTAGCCCAGCGCGATCAGCGCATACACCGAACCGAGCACGAGCCCGTTGATGCTGCTCGGCCAGAACTGCGAAATGAACTTGTCGGGCGTCAAGGATGCTCCTCAGACCGGGCTGATGGTTTGCGGACAGTAGCGGAAAGCGAAGAGGGCCGAGACCTTTCGGTCTCGACCCTCTTCATTGCGAATCACTTCGATGGCTGGATCAGCCGCCGATGAGACCCTTGGCAACCAGCGCGCCACCCTCGACGACCGAGTAGTAGACGGCCGAACCGGCCACCTCACCCGTCTCGTCGAACTTGATGTGCTTGGTGATGCCCTCGGCGTCGTAGGCGCTGATGAACGTGTTCAGCGACTCACGGTCGAGGTTCCCGGCGGCGATGCCGGCGAGCATGATGTTGACCGCGTCGTACGACTCCGGCGAGTACAGGCCCGGGGGAGTCCCGAACTTGGCCTCGTAGGCGGCTGCGAACTCCGGGTTGATGTCCGACGGGGCGCCGGTGGCGGTGACGTATGCACCGTCGGTGGCCTCGCCACCGTTCTCCACGAACGCCGGGTCGAGCACGCCGTCGCCGGCCACGAACGTGGCGGTGACGCCGGCGTCGCGGAGCTGCTGGACGAGCTTGGCTGCTTCGGCGTAGTAGCCGCCGTAGAAGACGGTGTCGACACCAGCGTCAGCCATGGCCGTCACGGCGGCCGAGTAGTCGGCAGCCTTCGGGTCGATGGTTGCGTCGGCAACGTCGAGGTCGCCCAGGCCGTCACGAACGGCGTCGGCGAGGCCCTTGCCGTAGTCGGAGGCATCGTCGATGACGCCGACCTTGGTGGCCTTGACCGTGTCCTTGATCAGGGTGACGACGCCAGGAGCCTGGAGACCGTCGTTGGCCAGCACGCGGTGGAAGACCTTCCAACCGTTGGTGGAGAGCTTCACGTTGGTCGCGCTCGGGCTGACGAAGCCGAGACCGGCACCGTCGAACGTCGGGCCGGTGGCGTTGGTCTCACCAGAGAAGCCTGGTCCGAGGAGGCCGATGATCTTGTCGTCGTTCACGATGGCGTCGGCAAGCGGGCCAGCCTGGGCCGGATCGCCCTGCGAGTCGTAGCTGGTGTCGAAGGTGACCTGGCAGCCGGGGTTTGCGGCGTTGAACTCGTCGATGGCGATCTGGCCGCCATTGATCATGTTCTGGCCGAGCGCTCCGTTGTCGCCGGAAAGCGCACCGAGGAAGGCCAGCGTGGCGCCGCCGTCGCAGGTGACGCCTTCGCCGGCCGGATCGGTGGCGGTGGGCGTGGTGCCGGCGGGATCGGTGCCGGCGGGCTCGGTGACTGCGGGAGTGGTGCCGGCCGGCGTGGTGCCGGTTCCGTCCTTGTCGTCGCTGCCACAAGCCGTTGCCAGCAGGCCGAGGCCTACCAGGAGTGCGCCGAACTGGCGCACACGGGATTTCTGCATTTGGGTTCTCCCCCTTGGAGACCAGGACGCCGAAACGACCTGGGGTTGATTGCGAGACAGGCAGCTTAGGCCGATGACCGGCGGGTAACAAGGACGCCCAACACCGGCAGTACCGTTTCGAAACGTGCCCGACACCGATCTGCAGCCCGATTCCACGCCGCCTCACGCCCCCGCCGAGGAGGTGCTCTACGACGTCACCGATCACGTGGCCGTGCTGACGCTGAACGCGCCGGAGCGGATGAACACCATCAGCGGCGCGATGCTGACCAGCATCTCCGAGCTGCTGCTCCGGGCGGATCGGGACCGTGACGTGCGGTGCATCGTCATCACCGGCAGCGGCCGTGCCTTCTGCGCCGGCCTCGACCTGGCCGCCCAGATGGGCAGTGCCAAGGGATCGCTGGGCGGACTCGGCAGCACCGATGTGCAACCGGGTGAGTTCGAGCTCCGCGACGCGCCCCCGATCGTGCTGCACCAGATCGACACGCCGACGATCGCTGCCCTGAACGGGGGAGCGGCCGGGTACGGCCTCGACCTGGCACTCGGCTGCGACATCCGCATCGCCACGCAGTCGGCCAAGCTCAACCCGGGTTTCGCCAAGCGCGGCATCCTGCCGGAGAGCGGTGGGACGTGGCTGCTGCCGCGCATGGTCGGGTACGCAAAAGCGGCCGAGATCGCCTTCAGCGGCCGCACCCTGCTGGCCGACGAGGCGCTCGAGCTGGGTCTGGTGAACCGGGTGGTGCCGGACGGCGAGCTGACCAAGGCTGCGTTCGAGCTGGCCGGGGAGATCGCCGCCAACGCCCCGCTCGCCGTTCGAGCGATCAAGCGGATGATGCGCGCTGCGGAGACCGAGACGTTCGAACAGAACGTTCACCACGTGTTCTTGCAGCTCCTGCCACTGCTGCGCACCGACGACTTCCGCGAAGGCGTCGCCGCGTTCATGGAGAAGCGGCCGGCGACCTTCACCGGCCACTGACCGATGACCGACTCGCCGGTGCTGCCGGAGGCGCTGGACGCGCTGGCCACCACGCGCACGATCCGCCGCTACACCGCCGAGCCGATCCCCGACGACGTCCTGTCGTCGATCCTGTGGCACGCCACCCGCGCGCCGAGCGGCTCGAACCGCCAGCCGTTCCGGTTCCTCGTGCTGCGCGACGGACCGCTGGCGGTGAGGGCCAAGGCGCTGCTGGGGGAGGCGTTCCGGGCCAGCTGGGCAGCCAAGCGGGCTGCCGACGCGTACGACGAGGGCTCGGGCGCGGTGGCTGATTCGCCGAAGTCGCGCATGGCGGCGACGATGCAGCACTACGTCGACCACATCGAGGACGTCCCCGTGATCGTGCTCGCCTGCCTCGTCCGCTACCGCTCGCCGCACCCGTCGGAGGGCGCGTCCATCTACCCGGCGTGCCAGAACCTCCTGGTGGCCGCACGTGCCCACGGCTTCGGCGGAGCGCTCACGGGCTTCCACCAAGCGGTCGAACCGCAGCTGCGCGAGCTGCTCGAGATCCCCGATGGCGCGGCGATCTCGGCGACGATCACGCTCGGCCGCCCGGCCGGATCACACGGCCCCGTGCGCCGCAAGCCGGTCGATCAGCTCGTTTACGACGAGCGGTGGGGCGCGCCGGCGTCGTGGGCGGTCGACCCGGACGGCACCCAGCACACCGAATGGCGACGGTGACCGATCCCTTCGCCGTCCTGGGTCTGACCTGGGATGCAACGCTGGACGACGTGCGCGCCGCGCGACGAGCTCTGGCGCGCGAGGTCCATCCGGATCACGGCGGCGATGGGGTGCGCATGCAGGAGGTCAACGCGGCGTTCGACGCGGCCGTCGGACACCTCACCGGTCGGCGCCCGCTGGTCGACCCCGCCCCGGCACCGACGAGCCCGGCGGCGGCGCCGCCCAGACACCGGCCGCGATCGCCTCGGTTCCGCATCGAGCGCGACAGCCCGTCGTTCACCATCGACGCGCTGCCGGCCGAGGCCTTCGAAGCGCTGCTCGTGGTGACGTCCTGGATCGGCGAGGTGCTCGTCGACGATCCGCCCTACCTGTTGGAGGTCCACCTCACCGATCCGGTGCCGTGCTGGTGTCGCCTCGACCTCGTGCCCGACGCAGGCGGCAGCACGGTCAGCCTCACCGTCGCCAGCCCCGACGGGGGCCCCGCCCCCGACGCCGAGTCTGTCCGCGACGTCTGGGTCGCCAACCTCAACCGCCTCTGATCTCGTGCTCGCTGCGCTCGCCTGCCGTGTTCACTCGCTGGCTCGCTCACCCGAACTCGAGTCGTCGGTGTGGAGGCTTTGACGCCCACCCGGGCGGGCGTGAAACCCTCCGCGCGACCCGAGTGGAGGCTTTGACGCCCACCCGGGCGGGCGTGAAACCCTCCGCACGACCCGAGTGGAGGCTTTGACGTCCATCCGGGCGGGCGCGAAACACTCCGCGCAGTTCAGCGCGGCGCGGCGGCTTTGGTGAGGCGGTCGCGGATGGCGTGGCCGAGTCCGGCGGGTGGAGGGAGGACGGCGACGAGCGTCGTCACACCTCGGGCATCGGCGTCTCGAAGGATCGCGTACAGGTCGCGGGCGTAGCCGACGAGGTCGTCGCTGCGGTCGATCACCTCGACGCCATGCCCCACGTCGAGCGCGAGCTGTTCGGCGATGGCTCTGGACTCGGCCAGCAGCACGCGGCAGGCCGGCGCGTAGTGCGAAGCGAGCATCCCCGACGCGCGGCTCGGGCCGGCGGCGGCGGCGAGTCGTCCGTGCAGCAGCTCGGCGATGGTCTCGGCGCTGATCCCGCCGGGACGGAGCACCTGCGGTGGGTCGACCGTGCAGTCGACGATCGTGCTCTCCACGCCGATCGGGCACGGTCCGCCATCGAGGATCAGATCGACGTCGCCCCCGAGGTCGGCATGGACGTGTTCGGCTGACGTCGGACTGACCTGACCGAAGCGGTTGGCGGATGGCGCCGCAAGCCCCCGATGCGTCGGACCGCTGAACTGCTCCAGCAGCTGCGTGGTCAGTGGGTGTGCAGGAACCCGGATGCCGACGGTCGGTCGACCGCCGGTGACGACCGGGAGCACCCGCGAGGCGGCCGGCACGAGCAGCGTGAGCGGACCTGGCCAACAGGTGGCGGCGAGCACCTCTGCCGCTGGCGGCACCGATGCTGCCCACGAGCCGAGATGGTCGGCGATGGCGACGTGGACGATCAACGGGTGATCGGTCGGACGACCCTTCACCGAGAACACCCGCTGCACGGCAGCCTCGTCGTCGGCGTTGGCGGCCAGCCCGTAGACGGTCTCGGTCGGAATCGCGATCAGACCGCCGCGCTCGAGCACGCGAAGGGCTTCGTCGATGACGGGACCCATCGGCCGTCAGGCCGGCAGCGCGTCGAGGAACTCGAGCGTCGCGTCGATGAACCCGAACGACTCCGGCGTGGCGAAGTGGTCGGTGTTGCGCAGCGTCTTCAAGGTGGCGTTCGGCAACGCGTCGGCGAGCGGGTCGCCGGGACCGGCGAAGTCGCGATCACCGATCACCACCAACGTCGGGCACGTGACGCGGGCGAAGTCGGCCGCGGTGAGATCGGGTTGCCGGGGTCGGCGCAGCACGGCGACCAGCGCGTCCTTGTCGTTGTTGCCCTGTCCGGCGTAGTTGGCGAACACGAGCGACCCGGTGTCGCTGTCGGGTGCCGTGCCTTCGACGGCGGCGATGATCCGTTCGCCGCGTCCGTCGTCCGGTTCGGGATGCACGACGTTGCGCCCGATGCCGGCGAGCACCAGCCGGTTGAACCGGTGTGGCTCGCGGATGGCCAGCTGCAACA
Source organism: Ilumatobacteraceae bacterium (assembly GCA_965229005.1). Lineage (GTDB taxonomy): Bacteria > Actinomycetota > Acidimicrobiia > Acidimicrobiales > Ilumatobacteraceae > CBDDIP01. The sequence goes on along the minus strand of CBDDIP010000002.1, from coordinate 3,079,405 downwards.
ACGTGATGGCGCCGAGCGAGAAGCCGACGGCGTCGACCGGCTGATCGGGCAGTGCCTCGATGACGCGCGCCGTCATGTCGGTGTACGCCGCAGGATCGTGGGGCTTCGGCGCCTCGCCGTGGCCGAGGAGGTCGACGCCGATGACCTCGCGGTCGGCGTCGCGCAGCAGTTCGGTGAAGCCACTTCCCTGCCACGTGAGCGCGAATGAACCGCCCCATCCATGGATGAGCAAGACCGGTGTCGACATCGGCCGTACCGTACCCCACCGCCGTTTCGTGAAGGCGGGTGGCGCGCCCACCTCCTACTGTGACGCGATGGCGAACGGGGACGCGACGGTGGAATGGGACTTCCGCCTGCTCGGGCCGGTGTCGGCGCGGTTTCGTGGCCAAGCGGTCAACCTGGGGGGCCCGAAGGCCCGGTCGCTCGTCGCACTGCTGCTGCTGAGCGTCGATCGCATCGTGTCGACCAACGCGCTCGTCGAAGGCCTCTGGGGCGAGGAGGCGCCGGCGGCCAGCGTCGGGACGTTGCAGGTGCACGTCGGCAACGTGCGCAAGGCACTGGCCGTCGCCGCGCCGGGATCGTCACCACTCGTCACGCAGGCGCCGGGCTACCTGATGCGTGTGCCGGCGGCCGCGGTCGATCTGCATCGCTTCCGGCGATTGATCGGCGAGGAGCAGCGTGCCGGCGTCGACGCCGGTCGCGCGCGGGAGCTGCGTGCCGAAGCGCTGGAGCAGTGGACCGGGTCGCCGCTCGACGGGCTCGAGGACGAGCCGTTCGCGCAGCCGATCATCGTCCGCCTGGTCGAGGAACGGTTGTCGGCGTACGAGCGGCACGTCCGCGACGAGCTCGACCTCGGACACCACGCGGAGGTCGTCGGTGAGCTGATCGAGCTGACGCGCGCGAACCCGATGCGTGAGCAGCTCGTCGCCCAGTTGATGCTGGCGCTGTACCGCAGCGGCAGGCAGTCGGACTCACTCGCTGCCTTCCGCCGTCTGCGCGAGCACCTGCGCGACGAGCTCGGCCTCGAACCGAGCCCGGAGCTGCGCCGCCTGGAGGGCGAGGTGTTGCGGCAATCGGATCAGCTGCAGTGGGCCGGCGTCGGGGCGCCATCGAGTGCGGCGCGCACGACCGTGGTGCGCCGGTTCGCGGCCGACCAGGCTCCCGCCACGCTGCAGTGGGCCGGTCGTTCGCTGACCCTGGGCGTGTCCTGCACGATCGGCCGCGACGACGACAACACCGTGGTGCTCGACGATGCCGAGGCGAGCCGGCACCACGCGGTGATCCGCGGGACCGCGGACGGCTTCACCATCGTGGACCGCCGCTCGACGAACGGGACGTTCGTCAACGGGGTGCTCGTCTCGGAGAACCGTCTGGCCGATGGCGACGTCATCCGCATCGGTGCGACCGACCTCTCCTTCATCTGGGCTGCCGGGCCCGCTCTCGGCGCCGAGGAACGCCGTCATGGCGACGCCTGACGAGATCTCGGCCGACGAACGCGACGCACTCGAAGCAGCGCTCCCGGGATACAACGTCGGCGCCGTGCTGGGTCGTGGGGCGCATGGCGTGGTGGTCAGCGGTTGGCACATCGGGCTCGGCCGAGCGGTGGCGATCAAGCAACTGGCGCCGCACCTCGTCGGTGATGAGTCGGCACGGTCGCGCTTCGCGTCGGAAGCCCGGCTCCTGGCCGCGCTCGACCACCCGCACATCGTGCCGGTGTACGACTACGTCGCCGACGGTCCCCTGTGCCTGTTGGTGATGGAGCACATGGTCGGCGGGTCGGTCGCCGATCGGCTTGCCGGCCGGTCGTTCGCGCCGGACGTTGCTTGCGCCACGGTCCTCGCGATCTGTGCCGGCTTGCAGCATGCGCACGAGCGAGGTGTCGTGCATCGCGACGTCAAGCCCGTCAACGTCCTGTACTCCGCCACGTCGACGGTCAAGATCGCCGACTTCGGGATCGCCAAGGTGCTGGGTGGTGGCGATAGCGGTTCCACGTCGTCGTTCACCATCGACGGTGCCGTGCTGGGCACGCCCGAGTACCTGGCTCCGGAGCAGGCCCGTGGCGAGCCGGCCGGTCCGCAGGTGGACGTCTACGCATCGGGCGTGGTGCTGTTCGAACTGCTCTCGGACCGCCTCCCGTTCCCCGAGGACGTCAACCCGACGGCCGCGGTGTATCGGAGAGCACACGAGCCGGCGCAGTCCCTGAGCTCCGCGGCGCCGTCGATCCCGGCGGCCATCGCGGAGGTCGTGGATCGCGCGCTTTCGTCCTCGCTCGACGTTCGCTACGCCACCGTCGAGGAGCTCGGCACCGCGCTCGCCGAGGCCGGCGGGGAGGTCTGGGGACCCGACTGGTTGCACCGACCCGGCATGCCGAACGTGGTCAGTGCCAGCCTGCTGCGTGCTGCGTCGGGGCGGCGGACCACCGGTCGCAGCGTCGATGCCCGCTCGGCGACGCGTGCCACGCCGGTGGCCCGCATGGACCCCGCGAGAGCCGACCGTGCATCGCTCGACGTGGTGCCGACGCCGGCGTCGGCGGCGCGTCGGCCGAACCATCGGCGGCTGCGTCGAGCCGCCGCCGCAGTCGGCGTGGTGCTTGCGCTCGGCGGTGCCGGAGCGCTCCTGCTCCGTGAGGACGACAACGGCTCGACCGGTTCCGTGACCACCGTTGCCCAGTCGGACCCCGGGAGCGCCGGGTCGACGCCGGAGTCAACCCCGGAATCGACCGGCGATTCGTTCCCCGGCTCGATCCCCAACGTGCCTCTGCCGCCGGACCCGGGGGCGTCGTACCAGGCCAAGGAGATCGGCAAGGTGCCGATCGCAGACGTCACCACGGTGCTCCTCTCGGCTGCCGACGGCAGACTCGTCGTCGGGACCGCCTCCGGCGAGGTGAGCTTCTGGAACGTCGCCGAGCGCACGGCTGACGGCGACGCCTTCGTCACCGGCACCGGCAGTCCGATTGACGTGCTCGCGGTGAACGGGGACGGCTCGATGGCCGCTGCGGTGTCGCTCGGGAACGTCTTCATCTGGAACGCGGAGTCCGGTGAACCGGTCGGGCCGCCGATCAGCGTCGGCGGTCCGGTGACCGCCATCGCCTTCAACGCGGCTGCCCAGTACAACTTCGAAGCGCCCACCGAGCTCGTCACCGCGGACCTCAACGGGATGATCCAGCGCTGGGACCCGGTGACCGGCGTGTCGATCGGGTTGCCGCTGGTGGGGCACGATGGCGTCGTGAACGCGTTGGCCTACAACAGCGACGGCAATCGGTTGGCGTCGGCCGGCGTGGACGGCACCGTCCGGCTGTGGAACGTCGGCACGGGCCAGCCGGCGTCCGGACCGCTGCTCGGCCACGTCGCTTCGGTCACCAGCGTGACGTTCGACGCGACCGACAGCTTCGTCGTGTCGGCCAGCAGTGACCAGACGGTCCGCATCTGGAACGTGTCGACCGGCAAGCAGTTGGGTGACCCGTACGTCATCGGGGAGACGCAGGCGCTCTTCCCCGCCGATCCGGTCGCGTCGATGGCGTCGAGCCAGCGTTCGGTTGCCACCCAAGCCATCGCCGTCTCCGGTGACGGCGGCTTGACGTTCCTCGACTTCGCGACGGGCGAGGTGCTCGGAGGGATCCCGGCCTCCGCCACGGTCTTCGAGTTCACGGTCGGCTTCGCCGTGATCGGGGAGAACCCCGAGATGCCGCCGAGCGCCGTGGCCGTGGCCGTCGACCTGGACCGCGCGGCGACCGTGTACTCGCTGTGATCGTCGGGTGATGAACGACGACTTCACCGCGGCGGAGCGGGCAGCACTGGAGGCCGCCCTGCCTGCCTACACCGTGGGTGCGGTGCTCGGGCGGGGAGCTCATGGTGTGGTCGTCGCCGGCCGTCACCGATCGTTGGGCCGTGCCGTGGCGATCAAGCAACTGGCGCCGCACCTCGTCGGTGACGAGGCCGCACGCGCGCGGTTCGCAGCGGAGGCGCGCCTCCTGGCCGCGCTCGACCACCCGCACATCGTGCCGGTGTACGACTACGTCGCCGACGGTCCGCTGTGCCTGCTCGTGATGGAGCAGATGCTCGGCGGCTCCGTTGCCGACCGTCAGCGCGCCGGCCCGTTCGATGCCGATCTGGCATGCGCCACCGTGCTCGCGGCCTGCGCGGGTCTGCAGCACGCCCACGATCACGGCATCGTCCACCGTGACGTCAAGCCGATGAACCTGCTCTACACGGCGGGATCAGCGGTGAAGATCGCCGACTTCGGCATCGCCAAGGTCGTCGGCGGATCGGATGCTTCCGTGACGGCCGATGGCGCGGTCCTGGGAACGCCTGCCTACCTCGCACCGGAGCAGGCGCGCGGCGAGGCGATCGGGCCGCCCGTCGACGTCTACGCCGCCGGTGTCGTGCTGTTCGAGCTGTTGTCCGACGGTCTGCCGTTTCCCGCCGACGTCAACACGACCGCTGCGATCTATCGCCGGGCACATGAGCCGGCGCGCCCCCTGTCCACGGTTGCGCCGTCGGTCCCAGCAGAGATCGCTGCCGTTGTCGATCGGGCGCTGGCCTCGGCGCTGGACGACAGGTTCGCGACGGTCGAGGAGTTCGGCATCGCCCTCGCCGGCGCCGGGTCGCGAGTGTGGGGCACCGAGTGGTTGCAGCGATCCGGGATGCCCGCGATCGTCAGTGCTCCGTTGCTCCGCGCCGGCAGTGGTCAGGTTGCTGTCGCCCGCCCGAAGACGAAGTCGCCGACTCGATCGACGCCGTCCGCAGGCCGCGTGATGACCGACCCGATCAGCCCTGATCCGATCAGTCTGGAGCGTGCGCCGCTCGGTCGACGGCGGTCCCGCGGTCGCGGTCGGAGCATCGCCGTCGCTGCGGCAGCGGTCGTGGCGCTCGTCGGCGGTGGTGTGCTGCTCGCCCGCCGCGACGGTGGCACCTCCACCGGCGACACGACGGCGACGGGGCCACGGACGACCGCCGGCACGACGGAGATCACCACCGAGATCACCACGGGCGAGACGACGCCGTCGACCGATGGAAGCGTGCCGGGCGAAGCGATGTTCAGCCTGCAGCGGTCGGGAGCCATCGACGCAGGAGGCAACGTCAACGCGATCGCGGGTTTCCCGCTGACGGCTCGGATCGCAACCGGCGGCTTCGACGGGACGGTGACGGTCTGGGACCTCGACACGCTGGCTGCGGTCGGTGATCCGTTCGACACGGGATCACGCAACGCGGTGACGGCCGTGGCGGTCAACGACGATGGAACGCAACTCGCTGCCGCATCCGGCGATGCGATCTGGCTGTGGGACACCGAAACCCACGCGTTGCTGGTTCCTCCGATCCGAGCCGACAGCACGATCATGTCGATCGCGTTCAACGACGCCGCGCAGTTCTTCTTCAGCGCGCCGAGTCGCGTCGCTGCTGCCGGGTTCGACGGCACGATCCAGATCTGGGACGGCGCCACCGGCGAGGCGATCGGAACGCCGTTGGCCGGCCACGTCGGCGCGGTCAACTCCGTGGTCTGGAGCATGGATGGCAACCGGCTGCTGTCGGGCGGCGACGACGCCACTGTGCGCGAGTGGGTCGTTGCGACGGGTCTCGCCGTCGGCCCGCCGCTCACCGGCCTGACCGGCGCCGTCGAGGCCGTCAGCTACGACTACACCAGCGCGTTCATCCTCGCTGCTGGTCGCGATCAGACGGTTCGGGTGTGGAACGCCGCCACGGGGACGCTCCTCAACGATCCGCTTCAGCTGGCCGGCGGTGGACTGCCGGTCTCCGTGACACGCGTGCGCCTGTTGAGCAACCCGAGCTCGCTCACGCGGCTGGTGGTGGCGGTCTCCGGCAACGGAGGCGTCACCTTCTTCGACCTCACCAATGGTGAAGTCGTCGGAGAGATCCCTTCGAACGCCGGGGTCCAGGACTTCGCGTTCGGGTACGGCGTGCAGCCGCTGGAGGAGGGTGGTCCCGGCCGCGTCGTCCTCGTCGCCATCGACGAATCGAGAAACCCGGTCGTCTACGACCTGTGATCGGCCCGACCGCCGTGGCATCGCGTGTGCGGCGGGTGCCGGATCGGCCGTAGCCTCGGGTGGCCCTGTTCGCACGGCCGCAGCACGAACGCAAGACACGGAGCAGCGATGCGATTCCTCAACGAGATGAACCACGCCGAGCGTCCCTACGACCTCACCTACAACGACGTGTTCATGGTCCCCAGCCTGTCGTCGGTGCCGTCACGGTTCGACGTCGATCTCACCACGCCCGACCGGCTCGGTACCACGATCCCGGTGGTCGTCGCGAACATGACGGCCGTCGCCGGCCGCCGGATGGCCGAGACGGTCGCCCGTCGCGGCGGGTTGACGGTGCTGCCGCAGGACATCCCGCTCGACGTGATCGAGACGGTCGTCGACTACGTCAAGTCGCGGCACGTCGTCTACGACACCCCGATCACGCTGAGCGCCAGCAACACCGTCGGCGACGCACTCGGCTTGATCCACAAGCGCTCGCACGGCGCGGTGTTCATCGTCGACGAGCACGGGCACCCGGAGGGCATCTTCACGGAGGGCGACGCCATCGGGTACGACCGGTTCACCCAGCTGCGCAACGTGATGAGCCGCGAGCTCGTCATGATCGAGGACGGCGCAGCGCCGGAGGAGATCTACGAACGCCTCGCCGGTCAACGCCTGTCGGTGGCGCCGGTGGTGGACGAGCTCGGTCGGTTGATCGGCTGTGCCACGCGCACCGGCGCGCTGCGCTCCACCATCTACCGTCCTGCGGTCGACGAGCTCGGTCGGTTGCGCATCGGTGCCGCCGTGGGGATCAACGGCGATCCGGCGACGAAGGCCAAGGCACTCCTGCACATGGGCGTCGACGTGCTCGTCATCGACACCGCGCATGGCCATCAGACGCGCACGTTGCGTGCGATCGAAGAGGTTCGCGGCGTCGCTCCCGACGTGGCGATCGTGGCCGGCAACGTCGTCACCATCGACGGCACTCGCGAACTGATCGAGGCCGGCGCCGACGTCGTCAAGGTCGGTGTCGGGCCGGGCGCGATGTGCACGACACGGATGATGACCGGCGTCGGTCGTCCGCAGTTCTCCGCGGTGCTCGACTGCGCCGCGGAAGCACGTCGACTGGGCAAGCACATCTGGGCCGACGGGGGAGTGCGCCACCCGCGCGACGTCGCCCTGGCGTTGGCAGCGGGCGCCGCGAGCGTGATGTTCGGCAGCTGGCTCGCCGGCACCTACGAGTCGGCCGCGGACACGCTGCGCGACCCGGACGGCCGGCTGTACAAGGAGAGCTTCGGCATGGCCAGCAACCGCGCCGTGAAGATCCGCAACCGCTCGGAGACAGCGTTCGAGCGTGCCCGCAAGGAGCTCTTCGAGGAGGGCATCAGCACGTCGCGGATGTACCTCGACGCTGAACGTCCTGGCGTGGAGGACATCATCGACGACATCGTCGCCGGCGTCCGCTCGGCCTGCACCTACGCCGGTGCCGCAACGATCGACGAGTTCCACGACCGTGCGGTGGTCGGCGTGCAGAGCGCAGCCGGCTACAGCGAGGGGATGCCGCAGGGGACGAGCTGGTAGATGCGGGTCATCGCCATCGACGGTCCAGCAGGAGCGGGCAAGAGCACGATCGCTCGTGCGCTGGCGGCGCGGCTGGGACTGCGCTACCTCGACACCGGCGCGATGTACCGCGCGGTCACCTTCGCCGCGCTGCGTCGCGGCATCGACCCGACGGACGGACCGGCGATCGGGGCGCTCGCCCGTGAGGTGACCATGGAGGTCGGTGATCACGGTGTCCTCGTCGACGGCGTCGACGCGACCATCGAGATCCGCACGCGCGAGGTCACCACCGCGGTCAGCCCGGTGGCGGCCAACAGCGAGGTGCGCACCGAGCTGGTCGATCGGCAGCGGCGTTGGGCTCGCGTGCACGGCGGCGGAGTGATCGAGGGTCGCGACATCGGGACCGTCGTGTTCCCCGATGCTGAGCTGAAGCTCTATCTCACCGCCTCACCGCGCATCCGCGCCGAGCGCCGCGTCGCCGAGGCCGGCGGCGACATCGATGAGATCGAAGCATCCATCGCCGCACGAGACCACTACGACTCGACTCGCGCCGACAGCCCGTTGGCTGAAGCCCACGGTGCCGTGGTCGTCGACACCACGTCGCTGAGCATCGACGAGGTGCTCGCCTCGATCGAGCGGCACCTCGCCGAAGCCGGCAACCAGAACGACAACCAGAACGACACGGAGCACCGCGACCGATGACGAAGATCGACACCAAGCTGGCCGGCAGCTCGCTCATCGACCGCATGGCCTACTCGTTCGTCCGCAACCTGCTGTGGTTGATCATGAAGCTGTGGTGCCGCCTGACCGTGGAGGGCGCCGAGAACATCCCGGCGACCGGCCCGTTCGTGCTTGCGCCGACGCATCGCAGCATCATCGACACCCCGATCAGCTCGGCCGTCACCCGCAGGCGGATGCGCTTCATGGGTGCCGACAAGTGGTGGAAGAACCGGACGTTCGGTCGGTTGCTCTCGGCGCTCGGCGGGTTCCCGGTCACTCGTGGCACCGCCGATCGCGAGGCGCTGCGGCGCTGCATCGAGCTGCTCGAGAGCGGACAACCGCTGGTGATCTTCCCCGAGGGCGAGCGCAAGAGCGGCCCGATCGTGCAGCCGTTGTTCGACGGGCCCACCTACGTCGCGGCGAAGGCCGGCGTGCCGATCGTGCCGGTGGGCATCGGTGGTTCCGAGCGGGTGATGCCGAAGGGTGCCAAGTTCATCTCGCCGCGCAAGCTGCACGCCATCGTCGGCAAGCCGCTCCAGGTCGAAGTCGGTCTCACCGGCCGGATGCAGCGCGAGGCGATGCGCGTCGTCACCGCTGATCTGCACGCGGAGATGCAGCGCCTCTACGACGCCGCCCAAGCCCGCGCCGGTGGCTGACCCAGGTACGGCGCGTCAGGCGCTGAGGAAGCCGGTGAGACCGGCGGCCAGCCACAGCGGGTCGCGGACGCCACACAGCTCGCGGGCGCTGTGCATCGACAGCTGTGGCACACCGACGTCGACGGTCTCGATGCCGAGACGGGTCGCCGTGATCGGGCCGATCGTGGAGCCGCACGGCATGTTGTTGCGGCTGACGAACACCTGCCACGGCACGCCGGCCTCGTCGAAGGTGCGTTGCAGACGTGCGGCACCGGTGGCGCTGGTGGCGTAACGCTGGTTGCTGTTGACCTTGATCGCCGGGCCCTCGTTGACGATCGGTCGATGACCCGGCTCGTGGCGCTCCGGGTAGTTCGGGTGCACCGCGTGTGCATTGTCGGCGGACACGCAGAGCGAGCCGGCGAGCTGGGCGAGGTGGTCGCTGCGGCCGGCACCCCCGGCGAGCGACAGCCGTTCGAGGACGTGCTCGAGCACCGGGCCGGCCGCACCCGTGGTGCTGGCCGAGCCGACCTCTTCGTGGTCGAACAGGGCGATCACCGAGGTCGCGCCGTTGGGTCGTCCGGCGTGGACGAGTGCGTCGACCGCTGCCCAGCACGACACCTGGTTGTCGAGCCGACCACTGGCCAGCAGTGAAGCGTCGGCACCGAGCAGCGAGGCCGCCGTGCGATCGAACAGGCACAGCTCCCACGTCGCGATCTCCGCGGCGGTGACGTCGATCTGCTCCGCCAGCCAGGTTGCGAATTCGCCGGTCGACGCGGCACCGGTGCCCCAGACGGGCGTCAGGTGGAGCTGCTTGTCGAGGATCACGCCGCGCTCGTTGACGTCGCGGTCCAGGTGGATGGCCAGCTGCGGCACGCGGCAGATCGGCGCGTCGACGCTGACGTCGGCCACCGATCCGTCGTGCAGCACGACACGTCCGGCGACGCCGAGGTCACGATCGAGCCACGAGTTGAGCAGCACCCCTCCGTAGACCTCGACGGCGAGCTGCTTCCACCCGGAGTTGCCGGTGTCCGGCCGAGGTTTCACCCGCAGGCACGGTGAGTCGGTGTGCGCGCCGACCAATCGGTACGGCGACGTGGGGGAGAGGTCGGTGCCGCGGTTCCACGCCACGAGCGACGCGCCGCGCACCACGAACCCCCGGTCGGGGACATCGCTCCACGTTTCCGTGGCGACCAGCGGCTCGAAGCCCGCATCGACCAGCCGTTGCGCGGCGCTGTCCGTGGCGTGCCACGGTGACGGCGACGAGTCGAGGTAGCTCGTCAGGTCGTCGATGCTGCCCGGAGCCGGCGCTGCATCGTCATCAGACGTGTTGATCGTCGCGTCCATCACTGCCCCTGGAACAGGCCCATCGGCAGGCCCGTGCCGCGCAGGTGCGACGTCTCGTTGATCGTGACCACCGAACGCTCGCCGCTGCGAGCGGCGGCGATGCGGTGGATGCTGGTGTAGTTCGGGTAGAAGAAGCCCTGCTGGCTCTCGAGACCGAGGATGTGCGCGAGGTAGCCGTTGATCACGCCACCATGGCACACCACGGCGATGCGCTCGCCGACGTGTGCGTCGATGAGCCGTTCGATCGTGTCGACGATCCGTGCGCGGAACTCCTCCGGGCTCTCGTCGTGCGTCGTCCACTCACCGCGCACCATCGCCTGCCAACGCGGGTCGTTGGCTGCCTTCAGCTCCTCGATCGGCACGTACTCGTTGGAGTGCCGGTCCCACTCCGCAACGTTGTCCTCGACGCCGATCGTCAGCGACCGAGTGGCCGCGACCGGCTCGGCGGTCTGCATCGCCCGGCGCAACGGACTGGCGTACACGGCGTCCAGCGGCTCCTCGGCGAGGTACGCGGCGAGGTGCTGCGCCTGCGCGAGACCGGCCTCGGAGAGCTCCGGATCGGCAGCCCCCACCTCGAGCTCCCGGCGAACGGGCAGGGCATGACGGATCAGCAGCAGTTCCACATCGAGTAGTAAACACGAATGGACTCCCGCACGAAGATCGTGGCCACCCTCGGACCGGCCAGTGAGCCGCCGGAGATCCTCGATGCGCTGCTGCTGGCGGGTGTCGACGTGGTCCGTCTGAACCTGAGCCACGGCGTCATCGAGGACCACATCGTGCGGCTCCACGCCGTTCGCGAAGCCGCCCAGCGCACCGGCTGCGTGGTCGCCGTGCTGGCCGATCTGCCGGGCCCGAAGGTGCGCGCCGGTCAGCTCCCCGACGGCGGTGTCGATCTGGAGGTCGGTGCGGCCGTGTTGCTGTCGCCGGGCGAGGAGGCGAGCTCGGTCGGGCACCTGACCGTCGACTACCCGTCGCTGCTGGACGACCTGCAGCCAGCTGACCGCGTGGTGCTCGGCGACGGCGCGATCGCGCTCGAGGTGGAGAGCATCAGCGAGCAGGGAGCGTGGTGCAAGGTGCGCACCGGTGGCCGAACCCAAGGTCGCCCTGGGGTGCATCTGCCCGCCGAGCGGCTCCGGCTCACCGCTCCGACTGCCGAGGATCTCGTGCTCGCCAAGATCATGGCCGCCGAGGGTGCCGACTTCCTCGCCGTGTCCTTCGTGCGCGCCGCGGCCGACCTGCGTGCGGTGCGCGCCGCGGTTGCACCGCTTCCGGTGAGGTTGGTGGCCAAGATCGAGACGATGCAGGCCATCGAGGCGCTCGACGAGATCGCCGCCGAAGCCGACGCCGTGATGGTCGCTCGCGGGGACCTCGGCATCGAGTGCCCGCTCGAGGACGTGCCGCATCTGCAGAAGCGGATCATCCGCACGTGCGTGGAGAGCGGCACGCCGGTGATCACCGCCACGCAGATGATGGAGAGCATGATCACCGCCCCGAGCCCGACGCGGGCGGAGGTCAGTGACATCGCCAACGCGGTGTTCGACGGCACCGACGCGTTGATGCTGTCGGCGGAGACGGCCATCGGTGCTGACCCCGTCGAGGTGGTGCGCACGATGGTGCGCGTCGCCGAGCGCGCCGAGGCCGAGGCGCACTACGCGCAGTGGGGCAATCGGCTCGGTCGCACGCAGCGCACGCAGTGGCCCGATGGACCTGACCGGATCACGATGGCCATCACCCACGCCGCGGGGCTCGCCGCAGCCGACGCCGGCGCGGAGGCGATCATCTGCTGCACGCGGTCGGGACGCACGGCGCAGGCGATGGCCAGGTTCCGCCCGACGCCGATGCTGATCGGAGCATCCCCGGATCCGGCGACCGTTCGCGCGCTGGCGTTGTCGTGGGGCGTCACGTCGTTGCCCGTCGGCACCTACGAGACCACCGACGACATGGTGTGGTACGCCGTCGAGTCGGCCGTGCAGCACGGGTTGGTCCGCCCCGGGCAGACCGTGCTCGTGCTCGCCGGAGCGCCGGATCGTCCGAGCGGCGCGGCGACCGACGTGTTGCGTATCGTGCGCATCGCGTGATCTGGAACGAAGAGGCGGGGCCCGACGACGCCCCACTGGTGGTCGTGGTGCACGGGTCGATGGATCGGTCCGCCGGCATGTTGAAGCTCAGTCGCCGTCTCGACGACCGCTACCGGGTGCTGCGCTACGACCGTCGCGGCTACGGACGATCGGTGCCGTGCGACGGACCGTTCACGATGACGGCACAGGTCGACGACCTGATCGCGCTGCTCGACGAACGACGAGCCGTGCTGTTCGGGCACAGCTACGGCGGCAACGTGACGATGGCCGCGGCGGCGCGCCGACCCGACCTCGTTGCGGCCGTGGCGATGTACGAGACACCGCTGTCGTGGGAGCCCTGGTGGCCGGGCAGCACCGCTGGCGCGCAGGCGGTGGCGACCTCCGGTCAACCGGAGGAGGCGGCCGAGCGGTTCATGCGACGGATGATCGGCGAGGAGCGCTGGGAGTCGTTGCCCAAAGGGACGCGCGCCACCCGTCGCCGCGAGGGCATCGCCATGGTCGGCGAGCTGAGCGACCTGCGGCTCGAACAGCCCTGGCACGCCGCCGACATCACCTGTCCGGTGGTGCTCGGTCACGGCACGCTCGGCGCCGCACACCACACGATGGGCATGAAGCACGTGCACGGCCAGTTTCCCGACTCGACGCTGATCGAGCTCAGCGGCTGCCACCACGACGCCCCGCTCCGTGAAGCCGCCCAGTTCCACGACGAGCTCATGGTCCCACTGCTTCGCGCCGCCGGAGGCGAGTGGGCCGCCGTCGCTAGTCCTTCGGGGTCTTGAGGCTGAGGTAGAGCGCGAGCAGTCCGCCGATCACGAGGACGACGATGACCGTGCGGATGAGCCAGAAGATCGTGCCGAGGACGAACCGCAGCAAAACCCAGGCGATGATCGCGACGAGGACGTAGCCGACGAGCGTCGCCAACAACGATCGTGGCGTGCGCTCGGCGGTCATCGGGTGCTCACGAGTTGGCGGACGGCACCTTCACGTCGGTGCCGAAGAACGTGCACGTCAGCTCGCCAGTGTCGCCGACCTCGACGCGGGCACGGACCTGATCAGCGCAGCTCTCCAGGTTGCGTCGCTGCGTCCACGCACCGAGCGCGATGCCGCCGAGGATGAGGATGGCCAGCAGCTTGGAGGTGATGTTCTTGACGGCCCAGATCGACACGATCGCCGAGATGCCGAACGCGATCGCGACCACGATGGCGAGGTTCTTGGCGAATTCCAAACCGAGCGCGACCATGGTCGAACCCTAGGTCGTAGCGTTGCCCCTCGTGAGTGATCGACCGATCCAGATGTCCACGCAGGGGCCACCGCGCACCGTGCTCCCCGAAGAGGACGCCGCGGTTCGTCACGAGCTGGCGCAGGCCTTGGCCGCGGCCGAACCGGATCGTCGTGCCCTCGTGGCCGCGGCCACCGCGCGGCATCCTCGCTCGTTGCTCGCGTGGGCAGCGCTCGGCGACCTCGGCCGCGACACGATGGACCGCTACGCCGCGTATCGCGTCGGCTACCACCGTGGGCTCGACGCGCTGCGAGCCAACGGTTGGCGTGGCTCCGGCTACGTGCGTTGGGCCGACGAGACGAACCGTGGGTTCCTGCGCAACCTGGTCGGGCTCGGCCGCATGGCTGCGGCCATCGGCGAGGACGACGAGGCCGACCGCATCGGGATGTTCTTCAACCAACTCGATCCGTCGGGCCTCCCCGACGAGCTGCGCTGACACGCTCCGCTCCACGAGCATGTTGATCGCCGGCGCCGTCCTGTGCGGCGGCGCCAGCCGTCGCATGGGCCGCGACAAGGCCACCCTGCCCGTTGACGGCACCGCGATGGCGGTCCGTGTGGCGCGGTCGCTCGAGCTCGGAGGCTGCGCACCGGTGTTCGCGGTCGGTGGCGATCGCGAGGCGTTGCGAGCAACAGGTCTGAGCGACGTCGTGCTCGATGTGTGGCCCGGGGAGGGTCCGGTCGGGGGCATCCTCACCGCGCTCGCACACACCGCCACCGACGCGACGCTCGTCGTCGCATGCGACATGCCGTGGTTCTCGCCGACCTCGGCTCGGACGTTGGTCGATGCGATGAGTGCGATCGGGACCGGCGTCGTCGTGGCGACCTCCGATGGGCGTCAGCCGCTGATCGCCATGTGGCATCGGGACACCGAGGAGATCGTGCGGCAGATGTTCGAGGCAGGGGAGCGCCGGGTCAGAGCGCTCTTCGAACACGTTGCCGTGGCCGAGGTGCCCATCGACGCGTCGAGTGCGCTGAACGTGAACCGGCCCGAGGACCTGAACGACGCCCCTCCGGCCGGGGAGGGCGATCCGCGACCGTCGCGGTAGCGTGGCCCGATGTCGATCGACGAGGTCAGCGTGGACGAACTCGAGGCAGCGATGGCGTCAGGCGCCCGTGTGCTCGACGTTCGTGAACCGGACGAGTACACCGATGGGCACGTGCCCGGAGCCGTGCTGATCCCGCTCGGCACGGTCGCCGACAACGTCGACGCCTTCCGCGGCGAGGGTCCGGCATACGTCATCTGTCGAAGCGGCGCTCGCAGCATGCGAGCGTGCGAACTGCTCGCCACGCATGACGTCGAGGCGATCAACGTCGCCGGCGGCACCATGGCCTGGCAGATCAGCGGGCGGTCCACCGTCACCGGAGATCAGCCTGCGTGACAGCAGGTCGCTGGATCGAGACCGATCGAGAGTTCGCTGAGGTCGTCGACCGGCTCAACGAAGCACCCCGATACGCGCTGGACACAGAGTTCCACCGCGAGCGCACGTACTTCCCCAAGCTGGCACTGCTGCAGCTCGCCGACGAGCACGAGATCGTCCTCGTCGATCCGTTGAAGTGCGACATGAGCATCCTGCGCCGCCTGCTCGAAGGGCCGTCGCTGGCGGTGCTGCACGCCGCGCAGCAGGACCTCGACGTGATGATGCACGCATGCGGTGCGGTACCGCAGCGGCTCTACGACACGCAGTTGGCCGCCGGGTTCATCGGGTACAGCACGCCATCCCTGGTCTCGCTGCTGCAGACCGAGCTGCGCGTCACGGCGGCCAAGGGTGATCGCCTCACCGACTGGCTGCGACGTCCGCTGTCGCCCGAGCAGTGCGAGTACGCAGCCGCCGACGTGGCGCACCTCTTCGCGCTGCAGGATCGGATGGACGAGAAGCTCGCCGCCATCGATCGCACGGACTGGGTGTCGGAGGCGTGCGAGGAGCTGCGCACGCGCCCCGTCGGCGTCGGTGACCCGGAGCAGGCGTGGTTGCGGCTGAAGGACGTTCGCACCCTGCGCCCGCGTGCACGCAGCGTCGCTCGCGCCGTCGCGGCCTGGCGCGAGCGCCGGGCGATGAGCATCGACTCGCCGGTTCGCCAGGTGCTGCCGGATCTGGCCATCCTCGGCATCGCCCAGAAGCAGCCGCGCACCACCGCCGACCTCGCCCAGTCGCGGGGTGTCGATGATCGCCACACCCGGGGTGCGATCGCCAAGGAGATCCTCGCCGCCGTCGAGGAGGGCATGCGCTCGGAGGTCGAGCTGCCGGTGGGCGACGGCGACGAGCTCGACCGTCAGCTGCGACCGGCCGTGACGCTCGTGTCCGCCTGGATCAGCGATCTCGCGCGCCGCGAGCGCATCGACACCGCGCTGCTGGCGACGCGCAACGATCTCGTCGCGCTGCTCCGTGGCGATGCCGACGCCCGCTTGGCGTTGGGGTGGCGCGCCCACCTCGTCGGCGATCGCGTGCAGCGCCTCGTCGATGGCAAGGCCGCGCTCACGTTCGAACCGTCGGCCGGCGACGGCCCTGGCGGCCTGCGCCTGATCGAGCTCTGACCGAACCGGTCAGTGCGGCTTCGGGTCGCGGACGACGCGTCGCAGCTTCGCCCACAGACGATCGAAGACGTCGGCCACGTCTGCCGATCGAGCGCCGTAGGAGTGGATCGGCCGGCGCTCGCCGACGGCCTGGTTGACGATCACTCGCTGTGGCACGACCGGCTGCCAGATCGCCTTCTTGCCGACGATCCGGACGAGCTCGTCGTAGCGCCGATCGGCTTCGCCGCTGACAGCGGGGACCTTGTTGACGACGACGCCCGTCAGCTCCAGCGTCGGGTTGTGCAGGTCCCACACCTCGTCGACGACGTCAGCCACTGCGCCGATGCCACGCAGCCCGAGCGCCGACGGATCGACGACGATCAGTGCGTGGTCGGCGGCGGTGAGCCCACTGATCGTCAGGTTGCCGAGCGACGGAGGGCAGTCGATGAGCACCGCGTCGAACTGGTCAGCCACCTCGGCGATCGCCTCGCGCAACCGTGCCGGCGTGCCCTGCTCGCGTGCCTGCAAGCGGCTCGACGCGGGGATCACCCAGATCTCGCCGCCCCACGTGGACGGCACCATCGCCTGGGTCATGGCCACCTTGCCCATCACCTCGGCGGTCGACGTGTCGGCCATCACCGGGTCGATGCCGAGCACCCACGTGCTCGAGGCCTGAGGGTCGAGATCGACCACCAGCACCCGGTGGCCGGCGTGCATCGCCGCCGACGCCAACCCCAACGTCACCGTGGTCTTGCCGACCCCGCCCTTCTGATTCAAGATCGCAACGACATGCCCCATCGAGGCCATGTTCTCACGAACGGGTCGCGATCACCGCGCTGCGCGCAGGGAAGTCATCGGCGATGACGGTGCCCTCCAACGTCGGATCGGTGCACAGCAGCACCCGCATCCCACTCAGCCCTCCGGCGGCCGACACCGGTTCCGGCGTCGGGTTGATGACGACCACGAGCTCGCCACCGTCGCCATCCAGATAGCGGTACGCCAGCGTGTGTTCGTCGCCGATCAGCTCCAGGTCGGCCTCGGCGAACACCGGATGCGCTCGTCGCATCTCGATCAGCCGGCGGTACCAGTGCAGCATCGAGCCGGGCTCGGCGAGCTGTGCTTCGACGTTGCGCTCGTCGCACTCCGGCGGGAACGGCAGCCACGGGTCGGCGGGCCACCCGTGGTCGGCCGCAGCGGTCCAGGGGATGGGAGCGCGGCAGCCGTCGCGCAGTCCCGGGTCGACCTGACGCTCGGCGGGCACGTCGGCGTCGAGCAGGCCGAGCTCCTCACCCTGGTAGATGAACGGCGTACCCGGCAGCGTCATCAGCAGCACCGCCGCGATTCGTGCGTCCAGCTCGTCACCGCCGTAGCGGGTGCGGTGGCGGGGCACGTCGTGGTTGGAGAGCGTCCAGGTCGGCGATGCCTGGAGCGCCCGGAGGTGCCCGAGCGTGGCACCGATCCGCCGGCGCAGCTCGGCCGGATCCCACGGCGACCACAGGAACGAGAAGTTGAAGCTCATGTGCAGCTCGTCGCCGTTGCCGTAGTACGTCGCCATCGCCGCCTCGTCGAGCAGGTACACCTCGCCCACGCTGGTGCGATCGCCGGAGTACTCGTCGAGCACGCCGCGGATCCGACGCAGCCGCTCGTGGGTCACCGGCACGTCGTTGAACGGCACGTGCGGCCGGTTCTTGGCCACAGCGGCAGGAGGATCGTCGCACTCGAGTTCTTTGCCGATGAGGTGGACGACATCCATGCGGAACCCGTCGATGCCGCGGTCGAGCCAGAAGCGCAGCGTGTCGTGCATCGCCGCTTCGACCTCCGGGTTGTCCCAGTCGAGGTCGGGCTGCTCAGCCAGGAAGCAGCGCAGGTAGTGCTGGCCGCGCTGCTCATCGAACTGCCACACCGTCTCGCCGAGCGGAAACGCCGCCATCCAGTTGTTGGCCGGCTCGTCGCGCCACACGTACCAGCCAGCCTTGGGGTTGGTCCGGTCGCGTCGGCTCTCGACGAACCACGGGTGCTCGATGCTGGTGTGGTTCGGCACCCAGTCCAGGATGATCCGAATCCCCCGTTCGTGTGCCTCGGCGATCAGCCGGTCCATGTCGGCGAGGGTGCCGAACAGCGGATCGACGTCGCAGAAGTCGCTGATGTCGTAGCCGAAGTCGGCCATCGGCGACCGAAAGATGGGGGAGAGCCACACTGCGTCGATCCCGAGCCACGCAAGGTGGTCGAGCCGTGAGATCAGCCCCAACAGGTCGCCGACCCCGTCCGGGCTGCCATCCGGACCGCTCGCGTCGGCGAAGCTGCGCGGATACACCTGGTAGACGACCGCCGTCCGCCACCAGGGGAGCGGGGAGGGAGCGGGCATCCGGAAACCATACGCGCCATTCCCGATCCACGTGTTGGAGGTCGCAACCGGTACACTGACCTGCAATGTCAGATCTCTAGTTCGGGAGCCCTACCGTGAAGAAGGGTCGTCATCGCCGCTTCGAAGAGGCGAGAAAGCTCAAGCAAGCAGGTCCCAGCGCATTCGATCTGGGACTCGGCGGACATGGTCATCAGGAACAAACACAGGACGATGAGTACGCCGCGCTCGCGGAGAAGTACGGCGTCACGTTCGATGATGACGACGACCCGGACGATCCCGACGACTGACCCGCCGGCGTGGCGGTCCCTGTGCGCACGCGCGGATGGCCGCCCCCAACAACCCCCAAGAAGACATGAACCAACTCCGTAACGTCGCCCTCGTCGCGCACGTCGACCATGGGAAGACCACCCTCGTCGACGCGCTGCTGCGCGCCACTGGCACTTTTGCCTCCCACCAAGCGGTTGTCGACCGCGTGATGGACTCCAACGATCAAGAACGCGAGCGAGGGATCACCATCCTCGCCAAGGCGGCCTCCATCACCTGGAAGGGGGTCAAGATCAACCTCGTCGACACGCCCGGCCACGCCGACTTCGGCGGCGAGGTGGAACGCGCCCTCACCATGGTCGACGGCGTCCTCCTGCTCGTCGATGCCGCTGAGGGTCCGCTGCCGCAGACCCGCTACGTGCTGCAGAAGGCGCTCGCGCTCGACCTGCCGGCCATCGTCATCATCAACAAGGTCGACCGCCACGACGCCCGCGCCGAAGAGGTGCTGGACGAGGTGTACCAGCTGTTCATCGACCTGGATGCCGGCGACCACCACATCGACTTCGAGATCATCTCGGCCATCGCCCGTGAGGGCAAGGCCGTGCGCGGCATCGGCTACCCGGCCGACGACGGCGACCTGTCGCCGCTGCTCGACACGATCCTCGAAGCCATCCCCGCACCGCAGGGCGATCCCGACGCGCCGCTGCAGGCGATGGTCACCACGCTGGACGCCAGCGAGTACCTCGGCCGTCTGGCCATCGGTCGCATCGTCAACGGGGTCATGCGCCGTGGTGAGACCGTTGCGCTGCTGGAGGAGGAGTTCGCCGAAGGCCAGCCGCCGCTGAAGCGCCGGCTCAGCCAGCTGATGGCCTTCGAAGGCGTCAGCCGCAACGAGGTCGACTCGCTCAGTGCCGGCGACCTGTTCGTCGTCGCCGGGTTCCCCGAGGTCGAGATCGGCGACACGATCGCCGCCGCCGACAGTCCGGTCGCGCTGCCCCGCCTGGTCGTCGACGAGCCCGTGCTGCGCATGACGTTCGGCGTCAACACCTCGCCGTTCGCCGGCAAGGACGGCAAGTTCCTCACCAGCCGCCACTTGATCGAGCGCCTCGAGCGCGAGCTGCTCGGCAACGTGAGCATCAAGCTGTTCAGCACCGACTCGCCCGACGTCATCGAGGTCGCCGGTCGTGGCGAGCTGCAGCTGGCCGTGCTCATCGAGGCGATGCGCCGTGAGGGCTACGAGCTGCAGGTCAGCCGACCCGAGGTGATCACCAAGGAAGTCAACGGCAAGCGCTTCGAGCCGCAGGAGCGCGGCGTGTGCGACGTCCCCGACGAGCACGTCGGCACCGTCACCCAGGAGCTCGCCCCGCGCAAGGGTCGGATCACCGACCTGCAGCCCGGCGACGCCGGCCGCACGATCGTCACCTTCGAGTGCCCGAGCCGCGGCCTGATCGGCTTCCGTTCGTTGCTGATGACCGCGACGCGCGGCACCGCCCTTCTGCACCAGCACCACCTCGGGTGGATGCCGTGGGCCGGCGAGATGCCCGACTCGCGCGGTGGTGCGATGGTCGCCGACCGCATCGGTCAGAGCACCGGCTACGCGCTGGACAAGCTGCAGCTGAGCGGCCAGTTCTTCATCGCTCCCGGCGAGCAGGTCTACGAAGGCATGGTCGTGGGTGAGTGCGCTCGTGAGGACGAGATGGTGGTCAACGCCGTTCGTCCGAAGGAGAAGAACAACATCCGCACGCACAGCCACGACGACGCGGTGAAGCTGCCGGCGCCGAAGATCCACTCGCTGGAGACGGCGATCGAGTGGATCGCCGACGACGAGCTGGTCGAGGTGACGCCGAAGAACATCCGCATCCGCAAGCGCTGGCTCGGCCTCGAAGAGCGCCGCAAGCACAACAAGAAGGTGCGGGTCTAAGCGGATCTCCGCGGCGGCCGCAGTCCTGCGGCCGCTACGGCAGGATGTAGTGCTCGATCAGCAGTCCGTCGACGGTGGCGCGCATGATGTACGCGGTTCCATCGCTGGCATCGAGGCGTCGCGTGAACTCGTCCGAACCTGGCTCTGGGATCGGAACTGCCGTCACCGTCCCCGTCGTCGGATCGACACGAGCGAGGTAGCTGCTGATCGCTGGCTGCGACGAGGCGTCCGCATCGATGACGGTCTCGATGAACCAGATGTTGGCGTCGTCCGATCGTTGGACATCGCCGAGCCCGCCAAGAGCCGGTGGGAACTTGATGCTCACGACGCTGCCCCCGGATCCCAGCGTGAGCAGGTTCGAACCGTTCGCCGTCGACTCGAGCCACGTTCGTGTGTCGAGTGACGGGATCAGTGCCCGACGTGTCAGGTCAAGGTAGGGGTAGTAGCGGTTGTCGATGCGTCCGTAGACGATGTTGTCAACAGGGTTGAGGACGAACCACGTGTTGGTCGGTGCTTGCGTCGGCAAGAGCACGGGACCGATGCTCGTCACCTTCGTCGTTCCCACGTCAACGATGGAGGCAGAGGTTCGCGGTGGGTCACCGATCTCCCATCCGATCACGACCACCGTTCCCGGTTCATCCGTGAGGATCAGATCGGTCAACGCAGCGGTGCCCGGAATCGGGATCTCCGTCGTGGTTCCGTCATGCGTCACCACGACGAGCCGATGGTTGACCGTGTCGAGCACGATCGCATCGCCGGTCCGGTCATCGATCGCGAACGCTGCCGGAACGATGGTCGCTACCTCCTCGCCGGCGGAGAAGGCGACCTCGCCATGACCGACGCCCCACGGCAACAGCACCACCGGCTCGGCAACGGCATCGACGAACGTCGGCTGCAACACGCCGGTCACGTCGGCGACCGGCACGTTCACCGACGACACCGCTGTCGGCACATCCTGCGCCCCGACGCGAACGTCGATCGTCAAGGTCGTCGCGTCCAATTGCTCCGGCACAGGCAGCTCGGCGTCCCACGTCGACCACGTCTCGTCGAACGTCGCTTCAGTTGGCGCCGCATCCGGAGCGCGGGCCTGCAGCGTGACCTGTCCGGAGGGATCGAGGCCGTCGATCACCAACGACAGCGGCAAGATCGTGCCGGGCACGGCGAACAGGACCGGCCACGCCAACGCCACGTGCAATGAACCGCCGGGCGCGCTCGTCGTCGACGACGGTTCGGTCGTAGCCGAGGTCGCCGTTGTGCTCGCCGGCGGCGAACCACTCTGGGCGGTGCTCGCTGTGTGGTCGGTCGACGAACACCCGACGGCGACTGCGGCGAGTGCGACCAGGCGTCCGCGACGTGCGCGTCGCACGCTGACCGCTGCATTGCGTGTCCCCAGCACGCCCATGAACATCACATCCCACCGTGGTCGTCGTGCGCCGCCAATTCATGCACGTGTCACCGACACTAGGCGACCCGGCGATCAGCGCGAACGAACGGCGGGATGGGGGAGCGGCGTCCACTTCGGACGCGTGATCAGCTCCACCATCCGGTCGTACGGCGACTGACCGACCATCTCGATGATCTCGTCGCGCAGGTACTCGTAGACCGGGTTCGAACCGACGAAGGCATCGTCGCTCTCGGTGCACCACCAGTGGAACTCCTGGCCGCCGGCGCCCCAGTCGCGGCGCTTCCACTCGCGCAGCGTCGAGGTGACGTAACCGTTGTCGTCGGTGTGGTTCTCCAGCCGCAGCGGTAGCTGCCAGCACACGTTCGGCTTCCAGTCGAGCGGACGCTCGCCGGCTTCCATCGCGGCCACGTGCAACGCGCAACCTGCGCCGCCCTCGAAGTCCGGACGGTTGAGGAAGATGCACGCGTCGTCGACCAGCCGCGTCACGGTGGCACCGTCGTCGCCGACGTCGAGGAAGCCCTTCCTGCGGCCGGTCTTGTGATGCTGCCAGTGCCGCGGCTCCAAGCGAACGACCGCGCTGACGACGGTCTGCACGTCGTCGTCATCGACGAAGTGGGCGCCGTAGCTGCAGCAGCCCTGGACCATCTCGGTGGCGTCGGCGTCGAGCACGCCCTTGCATCCGCTGCCGAAGATGCACGACCAGTTGGAGCGCAGGAACGTGGCATCGAAGACCCACGTGCGCTGCTCGTCGGGATCCTCGAAGGAGATCAGCTCGTGCAGGTCGATGGCCGGCTCGGTCGCGTTCTGGGCACGGGTATCCCTGGGCACGCAGGGAAGCTACCTCGGTAGGCTGGCAAGTCCATGGGTACGCCACCGCAAACCGCTGACCAGCTCCGCTCCGCGTTCTTGGACTTCTACGCGGCACGGGCGCACACGGTGGTGCCCTCGGCCAGCCTGATCCCGCACGACCCGACCGTGCTGTTCACCGTTGCCGGCATGGTGCCCTTCAAGCCGTACTTCGTCGGCGACGAAGCGGCGCCGTTCAAGCGCGCCACGAGCAGCCAGAAGTGCGCTCGCGCCGGCGGCAAGCACAACGACCTCGACGACGTCGGGCGAACCAAGCGGCACCTCGTCTTCTTCGAGATGCTCGGCAACTTCAGCTTCGGTGACTACTTCAAGACCGACGCCATCCCGTTCAGTTGGGAGCTGGTCACCGAGACGTTCGGGCTCGATGGCGATCGCATGTGGATCACCGTGCACGAGAGCGACGACGAAGCGGAAGCGATCTGGCACGAGCAGGTCGGCGTGCCGATGGAGCGCATCCAGCGCCTCGGCGACAAGGACAACTTCTGGCAGATGGGCGACACCGGCCCGTGCGGCCCGTGCAGCGAGATCCACATCGACCGCGGCCCGGCGTTCGGCCCGCCCGGCGGTCCGCTCAACGATCCCGGCGGCGACCGGTTCATGGAGTTCTACAACCTCGTCTTCATGCAGTACAACCAGGCCCCGGACGGTACGCGCACGCCGCTGCCGAAACCGTCGATCGACACCGGTCTCGGTCTCGAGCGCATGCTCACGCTGCTGCAGGGCGTGGACGCGGTGTGGGAGACCGACCTGATGCAGCCGCTCATCGACCAGGCCTGTTCGCTCACCGGCAAGACGTACGTGCCCGGCGACTACGAGGAGCGCACCAGCTTCAGCATGAGAGTGCTGGCCGAGCACGCCCGCAGCAGCACGATGCTCGTCAGCGACGGCGTGTTCCCGAGCAACGAGGGACGCGGCTACGTGCTCCGTCGCATCATCCGCCGCGCCGTGCGCCACGCCTACCTGCTCGGCACCGAGCAGCTCGTCATGCCGACGTTGGTCGACACGGCGGTCGACGTGATGGCCAACGCCTACCCCGAGGTCGCTGCCAACCGCAGCTTCATCGTCGACGTGCTGACTCGCGAGGAGGAGCGCTTCCGCCAGACGTTGAAGACCGGCCTGAGCATCCTGGAGGACGAGCTCGTCGCCTCACCGGCGCAGTTGAAGGGAAGCACCGCCTTCCTGCTCCACGACACGTACGGCTTCCCGCTGGAGCTGACCGAGGAGATCGCCGGCGAGCGCGGCGTGCCGGTCGACGGTGCGGGCTTCGACGACGAGATGCGCACGCAGCGCGAGCGGGCCAAGGCCGCGCGCAAGGGCGCCCACACCGACGACGACCGCCTGGAGGGCTACCGCGAGGTGGTCGAGCAGTTCGGCACCACGGAGTTCGTCGGCTACCGCGACGACACGTCGGAGTCGCGGGTGCTGGCCGTGCTCCCAGGTCCCGAATCGGGCACCGTCGAGATCTTCCTCGATCGCACTCCGTTCTACGCCGAGTCCGGCGGACAGGTCGGCGACACGGGCACGATCACCACGGAGACGGGGACGGCCGAGGTCGTCGACACGACGTTCGGCCTCCCCGGCCTTCGTCGCCACACGGCGCGGATCACCGAAGGCGACATCACCGTCGGCTCGATCGCCACCGCCACGATCGACAGCAACCGTCGTGCCGCGATCCGTCGCAACCACACCGGTACGCACATCCTCCACTACGCCCTGCGCCACGTGCTCGGCCAGCACGTCAAGCAGGCCGGCTCGCTGGTCGGGCCGGACCGGTTGCGCTTCGACTTCAGCCACTACGCCGCGGTCACGCCGGATGAGATCGCCGAGATCGAGCGACTTGCCAACGCGGAGACGTTGGCCAACGCGCCGGCGCGGATCTTCGAGACCACGAAGGACGAGGCGGCCTCGCTCGGGGCGATCGCCTTCTTCGGCGACAAGTACGGCGACATCGTGCGCGTGCTCGAGGTCGGCAACTCGATCGAGTTGTGCGGCGGCACGCACGTGCACGCGGCCGGCGACATCGGGCTGATCAAGATCGTCAGCGAGAGCTCGATCGGCAGCAACCTGCGCCGCATCGAAGCCGTCACCGGTGAGAACTCGGTGCACCTCTTGCAGCGCGACGAGTTGCTCGTCGCCGAGGCGGCTCGGTTGGTCGGTTCCACAGCCGACGATCTGCTGATCGGCGTGCAGCGTCGCCTGGACGAGATCAAGACGCTCAACGACGAGATCCGTGCGCTGCGCGGCAAGCTCGCCTCGGGCCAGGCCTCCGAGATCGCGACCTCGGCGATCGAGGGCGTCGTCATCGCGCGCGTCGACGGTCTCAGCCCGAACGACCTGCGCGATCTCGCCGTCGCCGTGCGCCAGCAGCCGGGCGTCACCGCGGTCGTGCTCGGCGGTGTCTCCGACACCGGGGGCGTCTCGCTCGTGTCCGCGGTCAACCCGGGATTCCCGGTCTCCGCCGGCGAGCTGATCGGCAAGGCCGCCAAAGCGGTCGGTGGTGGTGGCGGCGGCAAGGGCGACATCGCCACGGCCGGTGGCAAGAACGCCGACGGACTGCCGGAAGCACTGCGCATCGCCGCGGAGGCCGCCGGGCTCCCGCCGACCGTCGGCTGACGACTCACCCATGCGCGCGCTCGGCCTCGACCTCGGTTCGAAGCGCATCGGCGTCGCCATCGGCGACCGCACCGGCACGATCGCCTCACCGCTCACGGTGCTGCAGCGGTCGGGCTCCACGCGCATCGACCATCAGCGAATCGCAGAGCTCGTCGCCGAGGAAGAAGCCGACATCGTCGTCATCGGCATGCCGTTGAACATGAACGGCAGCGAGGGCCCAGCAGCGAAGGCTGCCAAGACCGAAGCGGCCGCCATCGCTACCGTGGTGGGCGTGCCTGTGGTCACCGTCGACGAGCGTCGCACCACCGTCACCGCCGATCGGGCGATGATGGAGGCGAACATGCGCGCCCCGGCGCGTCGCAAGGTCGTCGACAAGATCGCCGCCGCGGTGCTGCTGCAGACGTGGCTCGAATCGCCTGATGCCCGGTCGCGGCGATGAGCAAGCTCGACACGGATCTCGATGATCGGTTGGACGATCGCTCGTGGCGGCACGACCCGTGGGACGATCCCGATCAGACCGACGCGATCGTGCTCGAGCGGCCGCGTCGTTCGTTCCGCTCGCTGAAGAACATCACGTACACCGCCGGCGCGCTCGGGATCGTGGCCGTCCTGGTCCTCGGGGCGATCGGCCTCTGGTACGTCCGTCAGGTCAACCCGTCCGGAGCGCCGGGCCCGGCCGTCAACTTCACCGTCGACGCCGGCGACACCGTCGAGACGATCAGCTTGCGACTGCAGGACGAGGGCTTGATCACCAACGCCCGCGTGTTCCGCTACTACGTCGAACACAACGGAGGCTTGGAGATCACCCCCGGCTACTACCAGCTGCGCCCGCGCGACCACATGGGCAACCTGCTGCGCGTGCTGCGCACGCCACCGGAGCTGACCTACACGAAGGTCACCTTCCCCGAGGGCTTCACGCTGGAGAAGATGGCGGCGCGCATGGCCGACAAGGTGCCGCGCTTCTCCGCCGAGGACTTCCTCGCCGCGGCCAACGACCCGAGCATCCCGTCGCTGTACCGGCCGGCCGGCACCACGTCGCTCGAGGGCTTGCTCTTCCCCGACACGTACCAGGTGTCGAACGGCGAGTCCGAAGGGCAGGTGGTGGCCCGGATGGTGGCGCTGATGGAGCGCGTCGGCCGCCAGGAGAACATCGAGCAACTCGGCTACGTGCAGGGTCTCACCGCGTACCAGGTGCTGATCGTCGCCTCGATGGTCGAGCGGGAAGCGAAGACCGACGCCGACCGGCCGCTGATCGCCCGGGTGATCCTCAACCGGTTCCACAGTCAGACGCCGTTCCCCCTGGCGATCGACGCGACGCTGTACTACCAGCAGGATCCGGACACCCCGTTCAGCGTCTTGAAGGCGCTCGACACGCCGTACAACACCTACCTCCACGCCGGGCTGCCGCCGACGCCGATCGCCAACCCCGGCCGGGCCAGCATCGAGGCCGTGCTCAACCCGGCCGCTGACGTCACGCCCGGCAACGCGATGTGCAAGGGCGTTGCCGACAAGGACTGCCACCTCTACTACTACGTGCTGGCCAACGAGGACGGCAGCCACGCGTTTGCTGTCACGCAGGCGCAGCACGAGGCCAACGTCCAGGCGGCGCGCGACGCCGGCCTGCTGTGAGTCACACCGATCTGATTCGGGGCAGCACGCGACTGGCCGCGGTGATCGGTCATCCGGTCGCACACAGCCTGTCGCCGGCGCTGCACAACGCCGGGTTTGCCGACTCCGGCGCCGATTGGGTCTACGCCGCATTCGACGTTGCTGAAGGAACGGCGGCTGCTGCGTTGGCGGCAATGCGGGCGCTCGGCATCGGCGGCCTGTCGGTGACGATGCCGCACAAGGAGGCCGTCGCCGAGCTCGTCGACGTGCTCGACCCGGCCGCCGCAGCACTGCGCAGCGTGAACACCGTGGTCGCGCTGGCGGACGGGCGGTTGCAGGGTCACAGCACCGACGGGGCCGGCTTCGTCGCTTCGATGCGCGAGGCCGGTGTCGACCTCGACGGACGATCGGTCGCTGTGCTCGGTGCGGGCGCTGCGGCACGGGCGATCATCGATGCACTCGGGCGGGTCCCCGTCGGCGAGATCGTCGTCGTCAACCGCAGCGTCGATCGTGCCGAGATCGCCGTGTCGCTCGGCAACGGGCGGGCGCGACTCGGAGTGGCCGCCGAGGTCCGCGAGGCCGACGTGGTCGTCAACGCGACGTCGGTCGGTATGGGCGCCGCCAGCCGTGAGCTCCCGGTCGACCCGGGTCTCCTGCACGGTGGTCAGGTGGTCGCCGACATCGTCTACCACCCGCGCCGCACGGCCTTCCTGGACGCAGCCGAGCAGGCGGGCGCGCGCACCGTCGACGGGCTCGGCATGCTCGTGCACCAAGCGGTCCTCCAGCAGGTGCTGTTCACCGGGCTGATCCCCAGCGTGGCGGTCATGCGAGCGGCTGCAGAGCGGGAACTGGCTGCTCGCGGCCAGTAGCCTCGAACCCGTGTTGCGCTACCTCACCGCCGGCGAGTCGCACGGGCAAGCGCTCGTGGTCATCCTCGAGGGCCTGCCCGCGGGGTTGGAGATCACCGTCGAGGAGATCCAGGCGGAGATGGCCCGCCGCCGGCTGGGCTATGGCCGGGGCCCTCGACAGCGCTTCGAGCAGGACGAGCTGACGCTGGTCGGCGGCGTCCGCCATGGCCGCACGCTCGGCTCTCCGGTGGCCATCGAGATCAAGAACAGCGAGTGGTTCCGCAGCGACAAGTGGCACGAGGAGATGTCGCCTGCGCCGGGTGCCACCAAGCAGCCGTTGACGCAGGTTCGCCCCGGGCACGCCGACCTCGTCGGGATGCAGAAGTACGGCTTCACCGACGCGCGCGACGTGCTCGAGCGGGCCAGCGCCCGCGAGACCGCAGCCCGCGTCGCCGCCGGCGCCGTCGCCAAGAAGCTGCTCGGCGAGCTCGGTGTGTCGGTGCTCTCGCACGTCATCCAGATGGGCGCGGCGCGGTCGAAGGCCGTCGAGCGTCCGACACCTGCCGACCTCGATGCGGTCGACGAGTCGCCGGTCCGGTGCTTCGACGCGGCCGCCGAGGCAGCCATGATCGACGAGGTGAAGGCCGCGGCGAAGGATGGCGACTCGCTCGGCGGCGTCGTCGAGGTGCTCGGCTACGGCGTCCCCATCGGCCTCGGCAGCCACGTGCACTGGGACCGCAAGATCGATGCCGCGCTGGCCCAGGCGATCATGAGCATCCAGGCTGTGAAGGGCGTCGAGATCGGCGACGGGTTCGAGGTCGCCGGCCGGCGGGGGAGCGTCGCTCATGACGCGATCAACTGGGATGCCGACGCTGCCGACTACCGCCGCGAGAGCGCGTTGGCCGGGGGCACCGAAGGCGGCATGACCACCGGCGAGCTGCTCGTGGTGCGCGCCGCAATGAAGCCGCTGGCCACGCTGAACCAGCCGACGTTGAAAACGGTCGACGTCATCACCAAGGAGAGCACGGTCAGCTTCAAGGAGCGCACCGACGTCACCGCCGTGCCGGCGATGGGCGTCGTCGCCGAGACGATGGTCGCGCTCGTGCTGGCCGCCGAAGCGCAGCGCAAGTTCGGCGGCGACTCGATCTCCGAGTTCGTCCGCAACGCACAGTCGTTCCGAGCCGGATTGCAGTGATACCGGCCGATCAGCACCTGGTGCTCGTCGGTTTGATGGGAGTCGGCAAGAGCACGGTTGCCCGCCTCGTCGGCGAACGGCTCGGACGTCCGGTGCTCGACAGCGACCAGGTGATCGAGGCGCGCACCGGCCGGACCGTGCGGGAGATCTTCGCCAGCGACGGCGAACCGGCGTTCCGTGCACTGGAGACCGAGGCGCTCGTCGACGCGTTGGCCAACCCGGTTCCATCGGTGATCGCCGCTGCCGGCGGTGTCGTGCTCAGCGAGGCGAACCGAGCTGCACTCGAAGCGGGCAACGCTCGCGTGGTCTGGTTGTGCGCGGACCCCGCAACGTTGGTCGAGCGCGTGCGCAGCGGCGGGCACCGTCCCCTGCTGGACGGCGATCCCGCCGGTACGTTGCAGCGGATGAGCGAAGAGCGAGCGCCGCTGTACCGCGAGGTCGCCGACGCGATCGTGCTCGTCGACCATCGTTCGCTGAGCGACATCGTCGAAGCGGTGCTGCGATGATCCGCGTGGAGGTGCCCCTCGGCGACCGCGGCTACGACGTCGTCGTCGGCCACGGTGCCAAGGCGTCGATCGGCGAGCTGCTGCCGCCGGCGGCCAAGCGCGCCGCGGTGATCACGCAGGACACCATCCCGTTCGAGCTCGACCTGCCGCTCCCCGTGGAGCGCATCGTCATCGGCAACGGCGAGCAGCACAAGACGATGGCCACCGTCGAGCAGCTCTGCCGGCGCTTCGCCACGCTCGGGCTGACGCGCAACGACGTCGTCATCGGGCTCGGCGGCGGCATGGTCACCGATGTGGCCGGCTTCGCCGCGTCGGCGTGGCACCGCGGCGTGCCGGTGGTCCACGTGCCGACCACGCTGCTGGGCATGGTCGACGCGGCCATCGGCGGCAAGACCGGCGTCAACCTGCCGGAGGGCAAGAACCTCGTCGGAGCGTTCTGGCAGCCCGTCGGCGTCGTCTGCGATCTCGACGCGCTGGCCACCCTGCCGGATCGTGAGGTGCGTTGCGGTCGCGGCGAGATGGCCAAGTACCACTTCCTCACCGGCGACGATCTGCTGGCGATGAGCGACGCCGATCGCATCGCTCGCTGCGTGGCGATCAAGGCCGAGGTGGTTGCGGGAGACGAACGCGAGGGCGGCCGTCGAGCGCTGCTCAACTACGGCCACACGCTGGCGCACGCGCTGGAGGTGGCGACCGAGCACCGTGTCGCCCACGGCGAAGCAGTCGCCATCGGCCTCGTCTACGCCGCGCACCTGGCGCGCGTCCTCGGCCGAATCGACGACCAACGCGTCCAGCAGCACTACGACGTCGTCGCCGGTGCGTACGGGTTGGCGACGCAACTGCCGCCCGGTGTCGATCACGAGCGGTTGCTCGAGCTGATGACCCATGACAAGAAGGCGCTCATCGGGCTGACCTTCGTGCTCGACGGCGCCGACGGCGTCGACGTGGTCGCCGATGTCCCAGCGGGAGCTGCCCGCGAGGCGCTGAACCGGATGGACGGGTGACACCTCGATGAGCCGCGTCTCCGAGCTCTCGTCCGTCCCCGAGGTTCGCACCGAGCGGCTGCTGCTGCGCGGCTGGCTCGATGCGGACAAGGCGCCC
This sequence comes from Ilumatobacteraceae bacterium, assembly GCA_965229005.1. Lineage (GTDB taxonomy): Bacteria > Actinomycetota > Acidimicrobiia > Acidimicrobiales > Ilumatobacteraceae > CBDDIP01. The sequence goes on along the minus strand of CBDDIP010000002.1, from coordinate 3,048,607 downwards.
TACGCGCGGCTGAACGCCGACCCGGAGGTGATGCGCCACTTCCCGTCCACGCTCACCGCCGAGCAGAGCGATGCGATGGTCGAGCGGATGCGGGCGAAGTGGGTCGACGATGGCCACGGCCTGTGGGCCGCTGAGCGGCTCGACACCGGAGCGTTCATCGGCTTCATCGGGTTGGCTTCGCCGTCGTGGACCGAGTCGTTCACGCCGTGCGTCGAGGTCGGCTGGCGCCTGGCGAAGGAGCACTGGGGGAGCGGGCTGGCTCCGGAAGGTGCCGCTGCCGCGCTGGCGTGGGGCTTCGAGCACGTCGATCTCCCGGGCGATGAGATCGTCAGCTTCACCACGACGAAGAACCTCAAGTCGCAACGGGTGATGCAGAAGATCGGCATGCGCCTCGATCCGTCTCGCGAGTTCGACCATCCGATGACACCCGGCTGGGCCGAGCAGCGTCACGTCCTCTACTGCATCGATCGCCGCGCCTGGCAGGCCGGCGTGGCACGATGACGTCGTGGCCCTGATCACCCTCCTGCACGGCCCGAACCTGAACCTGCTCGGCCAGCGCGAGCCGGCGGTGTACGGCACGGCGACGCTCGAGGACTACATCGCCGCGGTGCGCGACGCGGCCTCCATCCACGGCCACGAGGTGGATGCGGTGCAGAGCAACCACGAAGGGGTGCTCGTCGACGCGATCCACGCCGCACGCGGAACCTCTGCGGCGATCATCATCAACGCCGGCGCGTTCACCCACTACGCCTGGAGCCTCCACGACGCGCTCGCCGCGTTCGCCGGCCCGGTGATCGAGGTGCACATCTCCAACCCGAACGCACGCGAGCCGTGGCGCCACACCAGCGTCATCGCCCCCGTGGCAACGGGTTCGATCGTCGGCCTCGGCATCGACGGCTACCGCCTCGCCGTCACCGCCCTCGCCACGCGCATCTGAGTCGCCCCGCTTCGTGAGTCTCACGGCCAACGATGGCCTCCAAACTCACGGATGGTGTCGGCTGGACGCGAGACTGGGTCCATGGAGCTGGAACTGGTGCCGATGGACGTGGGATCGCGAGCGGAGCGGGTGCGCCGGCACCTGACCGGTGGGCAGGCGCTGCTGGTGTCGGACCTCACCAACATCCGCTGGCTGACCGGGTTCACGGGCTCGAACGGGTGGGTCGTGCTCACTGCCGACGACCTGGTCCTGGTCACCGACGGCCGCTACGGCGACCAGGCCGCAGCACAGCTTGCCGACGCCGGCGTCGTCGGACGCGTGCTGGTCGGGCTGTCGGGCACGGAGACGGATCGGCACATCAGCGATGCCGTTGCCGGCTCACGCTTGGTCGGCTTCGAGGCCGCGCACGTGACCTACGAGCAGTTCCAGCGCTACGTGAAGACCCTCGGCGCCGCGCTGCAGCCGACGTCGGGCATCGTCGAGGTCGAGCGACGGGTGAAGGACGACGGCGAGGTCGACCGAATGGCCGCGGCGTGCCGCATCGCCGACCAGGCACTGGCCGAGGTCGCGCCGCTGCTCGGCAGTGGGCTGACCGAGGCACAGGTGCGCAACCAGCTCGAGGTGCGCATGCGCGAGCTCGGCGCCAACGGCCCGAGCTACGAGACGATCGTCGCCTCCGGCCCCGTCAACGCGGCCCGCCCGCATCACCGTCCGACCGATCGGCTGATCGAGGACGGCGACACGGTGATCATCGACGTCGGTGCGCTGGTCGACGGCTACCACAGCGACATGACCCGCAGTTTCGTCGTCGGCGCGCCGTCGTCGCTGCAGCAGGAGCTGTACGACGTGGTGCTCTCCGCACAGGAGGCGGGTGTCGCAGCCGTGAGCGCGGGGATGAGCGTGCGCGAGCTCGACGCGGTGTGCCGCGACGCCATCGCCGCCAGCGGCTACGCCGATTGGTTCACCCACGGAACCGGTCACGGTGTCGGCCTGCTGATCCACGAGGACCCGTTCGTGAACCGCACCGGCGACCTGAAATTGCAGGTCGGGGACGTGGTGACGGTCGAGCCGGGCGTCTATCGTGAAGGCTTCGGCGGCATCCGAGTGGAAGATCTGGTGGTGGTCACCAGCGACGGTTGCCGCGTCCTCACCTCATCGCCCAAGGATTCTCCGTGCCTGCCATCACCACCAACGACCTGAAGAACGGCATCACCCTCGAGCTCGACAACGGGCTGTTCCAGGTGGTCGAGTTCCAGCACGTCAAGCCCGGCAAGGGTGGTGCCTTCGTGCGCACCAAGCTGCGCAACCTGAAGTCCGGCAACGTCTTCGATCGCACCTTCAACGCCGGCATCCGCGTCGAGCAGGCGCTGCTGGAGAAGAAGGACATGCAGTTCCTCTACCGCGACGGCGACGAGTACGTCTTCATGGACACCGACAGCTACGACCAGCAGAACGTCGCCCCCACGGCGCTCGGCGACGCGGCCGACTACCTCGTCGAGCAGGCCGTTGCCATCATCGCCTTTCACAACGGCGAGATCGTCACCGTCGAGATCCCCGCATCCGTCGAACTGACCATCGCCGACACCGATCCGGGCATCCAGGGCGACCGGGTCAGTGGTGCTCGCAAGCCGGCCACGCTGGAGACCGGCAAGGTGGTGCAGGTGCCGCTGTTCATCAACGTCGGCGACCGCATCAAGGTCGACACGCGCACCGGCGACTACATCACGCGGGTCTGAGCGGATGACCCGCCGCCCCCGTTCCGCCGCGTCGCGGACAGCGTCATCGTCGGGACGATCGCCGTCCGGTGACGACCACCGCACCGACGCGCGCGAGCGGGCGATGATGCTCCTGTACGAGGCCGAGCAACGAAAGCTCGCCCCGTCGGAGATCGTTGCCGCCCAGGTCCTGCCGCCCGACGAGCTGGCGCTCGTGCTGGTCGCCGGCGTCGAGGCCAACATCGAACGGTTGGATGCCGAGATCGGCGCGCACGCGCACGGCTGGACGTTGAAGCGCATGCCGGCCATCGACCGCACCGTGTTGCGGATCGCTGCGTTCGAGTTGCTCGGCCGGCCAGACGTGCCGGTGGCCGTCGTGCTCAACGAGGCCGTCGAGCTGGTCAAGCGGTTCTCCACCGACGATTCCGGCCGTTTCGTCAACGGTGTGCTCGCCGCGCTCGCCCCGGTGCTCCGTCCGAGCGCCTGAGGGCTGCCAAACTCTGCCTGTGTCGGCCCCGGATGCAGCGAACGCGCCGATCCAGCTGCGTGACGGCAGTCGTGCGGCACGGTTCGCCGCCGGTCTGACACGAACGCCCGATCGCGTGGCCGCCGGAGCGCGTTCCCTGGCGCGCTGGCTCAGCAGACGGACTCGATGGCAGTGGGGCCTCGCCGCCGTCATCGCGTTGTGGACCACCTACTTCACCAAGGTGACGCTGGACGTCCACCACGGTCTCGGCACGTCGAGCTACGACTTCGGGCTCTACGACCAGGGCGTCTGGCTGATGTCGCGGTTCCAGGCTCCGTTCGTCACGTTGATGGGCCGCAACCTGATGGGCGACCACGCCTCGTTCATCCTGGTCTTCCTCGCGCCGTTCTACTGGCTGTTCCCGTCGGCGGGCACGCTGTTCTTCTTCCAGAGCCTCGGCATCGGCATGGGTGCGTTGCCCGTGTTCCTCTACGCCCGCAAGCGCCTCGAGAGCGAGGGCATCGCGCTGGCGCTGGCGATCTGCTACCTGCTGCACCCGGCGGTCGGCTGGACGAACCGTGAGAACTTCCACCCCGACGCGTTCCTCGGGTTCTTCGTCGGCATGGCCATCTACGGCGCGCTGGAGCGCAAGTGGCGCGTGTACGTCGTCTTCCTCGTGCTGTCGCTGCTCGTCAAGGAGGACGCCTCGCTCGTGCTCGTGCCGCTCGGCGTCTGGGTCGGCGTGCGTCGCAGCTGGCGGTACGGCGTGGCGACGATCATCGCCTCGCTGACGTTCATGGTCTTCGCCATGTTCGTCGTCATGCGCAGCCTGATCGGCGTGCCGACCCGCAACGGTTGGCGCATCCCGTTCGGCGGGCCGAAGGGCCTGATCGAAGAGGCCATCTCGCGGCCGGGCAACGTCATCCAGCACTTCCGCAGTGAGGACCGGCCGTTCTACTTCTGGCAGATGACGTTCCCCGTGGCCTGGGTGTTCGCCCGGGCTCCGAGCGTGGCGTTGATCAGTCTCGTCGTGCTCGGCACGAACATGCTGAGCACGTTCTTCTACCAGTACCACATCGAGTACCACTACTCGCTCGTGGCCGTGCCGGCGATCGTGATCGGCACCGTCTACGCCATCGGCTTCATCGAGCGCCACCGCCGCTGGGTGGTGGCCGGTGTCGCCTTCACGTCGCTGTGGTCGTGTCTGATGTGGGGTGTCGTGCCCGTCGGCAGGATCCTCACGCTCAACTCGGACGACCCGATCGGCCGCGCTGCGCCGCCGTACTGGGAGCCGGACTACCCGTCGCCGGTCGCCGCGCGTGAGCTGTTCCCGGTGATCCCGGCAGGGGCGGCCGTGTCGGCGTACCACGCGCTCGACCCGCACCTCACCCACCGCACGCACATCTACCAGTTCCCGAACCCGTGGCGGGTCGTCCTCTACGGGCCGAACACCGACCTCGAGAACATCCGTGCCTGCCTGGCCGAGGCCAACGACATCGACTACGTGATGCTGCCGTCGAGCCTGGACGATCAGCAGCAGGCCGACTGGGACATCATCTCGGCCGACTTCAGCGTGGCCGCGTCGAACGACTACTGGGTGGTCTACGAGCGCACGGGCCACTCGGTGCGCTGCGTTGTCCCGCCCGGCCAGGAGGGCGGCGTGCTCGTCCGCGATCCCGCAGGCTGACCGACTAGCATGCCCGGAGCCGTGAAATGGGTCCCGTGAGGCCCATACGGGAGGAGTGGAGATGTCGTTTCGTTGTGGGCCGCTGCATGAACATGCACTAGGATGCATGGTCATGCGACCGGATGATGTGTGCCACGTCGAATGCGCGGTGACGCCATGAGCGTCCGTGATGCGGCCCTCGTGCTGGCCGACGGCAGCGTGTTCGAGGGCGAGCTGCTCGGCGCTGAGCCCGCCACCGGCATCGCAAGCGGCGAGGTCGTGTTCAACACGGTGCTCTCCGGCTACCAGGAGGTGATCACCGACCCGTCCTACGCCGGACAGATGATCACCTTCACGTATCCGCACATCGGCAACTACGGCACCAACGCCGCCGACTTCGAATCGTCGCGACCGTTCTGCCGCGGCATCGTCGTACGTGAGCTGGCCCGCCGGCACAGCAACCACCGGTCCGAGTCGTCGCTCGGCGACATGCTGGCCCGTTTCGGCGTGCCCGGTATCGGTGGCATCGACACCCGCCGGCTCACCCGCGTCCTGCGCGACACCGGCGCGATGCCCGGTGCGTTCGGTGCGCTCGACACGCCCGGAGTCGACGAGGCCAGCCTGCGCGCCGCGGCCGCTGCGGAACCCGGCACTGACGGCATCGACCTCGTCGCCGAGGTCACCACGCGTGAGCCGTACGTCGTCGGCGATGGACCGCGCACGATCGTGGCCTACGACTTCGGCATCAAGCGGACCATCCTGCGCCATCTCGGTGCGATGGCCACGGTGCACGTGGTGCCGGCCGGCACCACCGCTGCCGATGTGCTCGCACTGCGGCCCGACGGCGTCTTCCTCTCCAACGGTCCCGGCGACCCGGCGATGGTCGGCTACGCGGTGCAGTCGATCGCCGAACTGCTCGGTGAGGTGCCGATCTTCGGCATCTGCCTCGGCCATCAGCTGCTCAGCCGTGCGCTCGGCGGTGAGACGTACAAGCTGCCGTTCGGTCACCATGGCGGCAACCACCCGGTGCGACACGAGGCAACGGGCCACGTGGAGATCACCAGCCAGAACCACAACTTCTGCGTCTCGCCGTCCAGCCTCGGATCGCGAGTGAAGGTCACCCACATGAACCTGAACGACCTCACCAACGAGGGCATGCGCGTCATCGACGCGCCGGCGTTCAGCGTGCAGTACCACCCGGAAGCCGGGCCCGGCCCACACGACTCGAGGTACCTGTTCGACATGTTCGCCGAGCTGATGGGCGATCCGCGCAACGTCAAGGTCGGTGCCTGATGCCGCGCCGCGCCGACATCAAGAGCATCCTGATCATCGGCAGCGGGCCGATCGTCATCGGTCAGGCGTGCGAGTTCGACTACTCCGGCACGCAGGCGTGCCGCGTGCTGCGCGATGAGGGCTACCGCGTCATCCTGGCCAACTCGAACCCGGCGACGATCATGACCGACCCGGACTTCGCCCACGCCACGTACGTGGAGCCGCTGACGCCGGAGGTGCTGGCGCGGATCATCGAACGCGAGCGTCCCGACGCGGTGCTGCCCACCCTCGGCGGGCAGACCGGGTTGAACCTGGCGATGTCGCTGTTCGAGATGGGCCTCGTCGGTGTGCCGGGCACGCCGGAGCTGATCGGCGCCAACGCCGAGGCGATCGCCACCGCGGAGGACCGCGACAAGTTCAAGCAGGCGATGATCGAGATCGGCCTGTCCGTGCCGGCGAGCGCCGTCGCGCACACCATCGAGGAAGCCGTCGACGTGCTCGACCAGGTCGGCCTGCCGGTGATCATCCGCCCGGCCTACATCCTCGGCGGACGCGGCACGGGCATCGCCAGCACGCTCGAGGAGTTCCGCACCGTTGCCGCCTACGGGCTGGCGTCGAGCCCGATCAGCGAGATCCTGATCGAGAAGAGCATCGCCGGCTGGAAGGAGTACGAGCTCGAGGTGATGCGCGACCGCGCCGACAACTGCGTGATCATCTGCTCGATCGAGAACGTCGATCCGATGGGCGTGCACACCGGCGACTCGATCACCGTTGCCCCGGCGCAGACGCTGAGCGACGTGGAGTACCAGCGCATGCGCGACGCCGCGTTCGCGTGCATCCGCCGCGTCGGCGTCGAGACCGGCGGCAGCAACGTGCAGTTCGCCGTCAACCCGGAGAACGGCGACCAGGTCGTCATCGAGATGAACCCGCGCGTGTCGCGCAGCTCGGCGCTGGCATCGAAGGCCACGGGCTTCCCCATCGCCAAGATCGCCGCAAAGCTCGCCGTCGGGTACACGCTCGACGAGATCCCCAACGACATCACGCGCATGACGCCGGCCAGCTTCGAGCCGAGCATCGACTACGTCGTCACGAAGATCCCGCGCTGGGCGTTCGAGAAGCTGCCCGGTACGAAGGGCATCCTCGGCACGCAGATGCAGTCGGTCGGCGAGGTGATGGCCATCGGCCGCACGTTCACCGAGAGCCTGCAGAAGGCGCTTCGCTCGCTCGAGCAAGGCCGCCTCGGACTCGGCTGCGATCCCGCGGAAGCCGAGCTCGACGGGCTCGACGACGAGGCGCTGCTGCGCGCCGTCGGCATCCCGACGCCGGATCGGATCTTCCACGCCGGCGAGCTGCTGCGCCGCGGCGTGTCGATCGAGCGCGTCCACGACGCGTGCCGGATCGACCCGTGGTTCCTCGACCAGATGCAGCAGATCGTCGAAGAGCGAGCCGCGCTGGCCGAGCTCGACCACACGTCGATGACCAAGCGGCAGTGGCGGCGGGCCAAGCAGGTCGGCTTCGGTGATGCCCAGCTCGGCTACCTGTGGGGCGTCGACGAGCTCGTCGTGCGCGCCGCTCGCGAGGCCGCCGGCGTGTTCCCCACCTACAAGACCGTGGACACGTGTGCCGCCGAGTTCGCCGCCGAGACGCCGTACCACTACGGCACCTACGAGGACGAGGACGAGGTGCGCACCAGCGATCGGCCACGGGTGATCATCCTCGGCAGTGGCCCGAACCGCATCGGGCAGGGCATCGAGTTCGACTACTGCTGCGTGCACGCCTCGTTCGCCCTGCGCGACGCCGGCTTCGAGACCGTGATGGTCAACTGCAACCCCGAGACCGTGTCCACCGACTACGACACGAGCGACCGGCTGTACTTCGAGCCGCTGACGCGCGAGGACGTGCTCAACGTCATCCACGCCGAGACGGTGGCGGCCGGGGGGGTGGCGCCGCGAGTGATCGTCTCGCTCGGTGGGCAGACACCGCTGAAGCTCAGCGGTCTGATCCCCGAGGAGCTGATCGCGGGCACGTCGCCGGCATCGATCGACCTCGCCGAAGACCGCGAGAAGTGGAACGCGCTGTGCGACGAGCTGCGCATCCCGCAGCCGCCCGGCGGCACCGCGTCCGACCTCGAGCAGGCGCTGCAGATCGTCGACCAGGTCGGGTTCCCCGTGCTCGTTCGGCCGAGCTACGTGCTCGGCGGCCGGGCGATGCAGATCGTCCACGATCGCAACCACCTCGCCAGGGCGATGAGTGAGCTGGCCGGCTTCGGCACGCTCGGCCGCGAGGGCGGCCTGTCGGCGGAACGACCGGTGCTGATCGATCGCTTCCTCGAGAACGCCAAGGAGGTCGACGTCGACGCGATCCGCGACCACACCGGTGAGGTGCTCATCGGTGGCGTCATGGAGCACGTCGAGGAAGCCGGCGTGCACAGCGGCGACTCCGCCTGCGCGATCCCGCCGCAGACGCTGCCGTCGTGGGTGGTCGAGGTGATCGAGGCGTACACGCGGGCGATCGCCAACGCACTGGACGTGCGTGGGCTGATCAACGTGCAGTACGCCGTTGCCGGGACCACCGTCTACGTCATCGAGGCCAACCCGCGTGCCAGCCGCACCGTGCCGTTCGTGGCCAAGGCCACCGGGGTGCCGTTGGCCAAGGTGGCCAGCCGCGTGATGCTCGGGGCGACGCTGGAGGAGCTGCGCATCGAGCGACTCCTGCGCCCGCCGTCGGACCACGGCCACGTGGCCGTGAAGGAAGCGGTGCTGCCGTTCAGCCGCTTCCCGGAGGTCGACCCGGCGCTCGGTCCGGAGATGCGCAGCACCGGCGAGGTGATGGGCATCGACACCACCTTCGGTCGGGCGTTCTTCAAGGCGGAGCTGGCGGCGGGCACCGTGCTGCCGACCAGTGGCACCGTGTTCCTCTCGTTGGCGGATCGCGACAAGCCTGCTGGGCTCGTCGTCGCCCGCCGGCTGCGTGAGATCGGTCTCGGCATCGCCGCCACCGAGGGCACAGCCGCGTACCTCGCCCGCTTCGGTGAGCCCGTCGACCTGATCGTCGGCAAGGTCAGCGAGGGTGCCGAGCTCACCGCCGTCGAGCTGATCGCCGACGGCAAGGTCAGCTTCGTCATCAACACACCGCAGGGCCGCGGCGGCCGCACCGACGGCGAGCAGATCCGCAAGGCGGCGATCACCCACCGAGTCAGCTCCGTCACCACCGTCGAAGCCGGCCTCGCCGCCGTCCAAGGCATGAAGGAGCAGGCCGGTCAGCCGCTGCAGGTCAGGTCACTGCAGGAGTTCCATGCCTGACCTGGCCGCCGGGGTCGGGTCGGTGGTGCTGCCGAATCCGGTGATGACGGCGTCGGGGACGGCGGGGCACGGGGTCGAACTGCATCCGTACGTGGACCTGTCGACCTTGGGCGCGCACGTCGTCAAGTCGTTGGCCGCGTTCGAGTGGGCGGGCAACGCCGCGCCCCGGGTGCATCCGGCGGGGGAGGGGATGATCAACGCGGTCGGGCTCCAAGGTCCGGGCGTGTCGCGGTGGCTGCTCGATGATCTCCCCGCGTTGACCGCGACGGGAGCGCGCACCGTCGTCAGCATCTGGGGCCGCTCGGTGGACGACTACGCCGCAGCCGCTGCGCTGATCGCGGCCGCGCCGGCGAGCGTCGTCGCCGTCGAGGTCAACCTGTCGTGCCCGAACCTGGAGGGTCGACGCGGCATCTTTGCTCACGACCCCGAGCTGTCAGCGGAAGTGATCGCGGCGACGGCATCATGCGGACGGCCGCGGTGGGCGAAGCTGAGCACGAACACCGATCGCATCGTCGACGTCGCTGCTGCGGTGCAGGCAGCGGGTGCCGAGGCGGTCACGATCGCGAACACGTTGCTCGGGCTCGTGCTCGATCGAGCAACCGGCCTGCCCGTGCTCGGCGCCGGCGGCGGTGGCTACAGCGGTGCCCCGGTCCACCCGGTGGCGGTGCGCGCCGTGTTCGACGTGCACGCTGCGCTCCCGACGTTGCCGATCGTCGGTGTCGGCGGCGTGCGTTCGGGTTGGGACGCGGTCGAACTGCTGCTCGCCGGCGCGTGCGCGATCCAGGTGGGCACGGCGACGTTCGCCGATCCGCGGGCGCCCGCGCGTGTGCTGACCGAGCTGTCGCAGTGGTGCGCGGATCGTCGGATCGCATCGCTCGACGACCTCGTCGGCGCGGCCCATCGCGGCGGTCTCGCCCGACCCTGACCATCGGTCGAGGTCTCCGAGCAGCGGGGATGCCCGAATTGGCGCGCGAAACGGCACTAGGGTTTCCGCCATGGCAACACCTCCGTCATTGACCCCCGAACAACGAGCTGCAGCGCTGGCAAAGGCCGCAGAAGCTCGTGCGGCCCGGGCAGAGTTGAAGAACCAGTTGAAGCTCGGCACCGTCACGCTGAGCGAGGCACTGGCCTCCACCTCCACCACGGTCGGCAAGCTCAAGGTCGTGTCTCTCCTCGAATCGCTCCCGGGCGTGGGCAAGGTCAAGGCACGCAAGATCATCGAAGAGATCGGCATCGCCGACAACCGCCGCGTCCAGGGCCTCGGCCAGCAGCAGAAGCAGGCGTTGCTCGAGCTCCTCGGCAAGTGAGGCGTCGCAGCTGACGATGCCGTCAGACCGCGATGGTTCTGGCGAACCGCTGATCTTCATCGTGTCCGGGCCGGGTGGCGTCGGCAAGGGCACCATCGTCAATGCGCTGGTCGAACGCGACCCGCGCATCTGGTTGAGTCGCTCGTGGACCACCCGCGCCCAACGGCCGGGTGAGTCCTCGCGCGCCTACGTGTTCACCTCGGCGGCCGAGTTCGAGGCGCGCATCGCTCGCGGCGGCTTCCTCGAATGGACCAACTTCCTCGGCAACTACTACGGCACGCCGACGCCGGACGCCGAACAGGGCCGTGACGTGGTGCTGGAGATCGAGGTCGACGGCGCCAGCCAGGTGAAGCGGCTGCATCCGGACGCCGTGCTGATCTTCGTGCTGCCGCCGTCGCGGGAGGAGCAGCAGCGCCGGCTGCGCGAGCGCGGCGACCCCGAGGACAAGGTCGAGGCCCGGTTGCGCAAGGCGGAGGACGAGGAGCCCGTCGGCCTCGCCATAGCCAACCACGTGGTCGTCAACGACGACCTGGAACGCACCGTCGGCGAGCTGATCGACATCATCGACGCCCATCGCCGCGCCTGAGCCCGGGTCCCGGTAGGCTGCACCGCTGCTCTCAGCCCTTTCGCAGCACGCTCAAACGGAGACCCCATGGCCCGCTCGCACGACACGATGATGAACCCGCCGATCGAGGAGCTCCTCGATCGCGTCGACTCGAAGTTCAGCCTGGTCACCCTGGCCGCCCGCCGGGCCCGTCAGATCAACTCGTACTTCAACCAGCTCGGTGACGGCCTCGGCCACATGGTCCCCCCGCAGGTCCCGACCTCGGCGCGCAAGCCGTTGAGCATCGGCTTCGAGGAGATCGCTGCGGACAAGATCGTGCGCACCGAGCACGTCCACGAAGGCGACGTCGACGGCGACGTCGAGGCCGAGCCCATCGCCTGAGCCCGGCAGGGTTCGTCATGCTGGCCGGCAAGCGCATCGTCCTCGGAGTCACCGGCGGCATCGCCGCGTACAAAGCCGTCGAGATCTGTCGGCTGCTCGTCGACGCTGGCGCCCACGTCGTCCCGGTGATGACCCGCGGTGCCGAGCACTTCCTCGGCCGCACCACGTTGTCGGCGCTCGCCAGCGAGCCGGTTCAGACCAGCCTCTTCGACGGTCCGTCGCCGATTCCGCACACCCGGTTGGGGCAGACCGCCGACCTGGTCCTGGTCGCGCCGGCCACCGCTCGGTTGATCGGCGCCTATGCGGCCGGGCTGAGCACCGACCTGCTCACCAACACGCTGCTCGCCACTCGCGCCCCGGTGATCATCTGCCCGGCGATGCACACCGAGATGTGGGAGCACCCTGCGGTCGTCGACAACCTTGCTCTCCTGCGTTCGCGAGGTGTCCACATCGTCGATCCCGAGGTCGGGCGGCTCGCCGGTGGCGACTCCGGTGCCGGCCGGCTGGCGGCCCCGGCACGCATCGTGGCCGCTGCCGAGCAGGTGCTCGGCCCGCGTGACTTCAGCGGTCGCCACGTCGTGGTCAGCGCCGGCGGCACCCGCGAGCCGATCGACGCGGTCCGGGTGATCGCCAATCGGAGCAGCGGCAAGCAGGGCTACGCCATCGCGGCAGAGGCGTTGGCCCGAGGTGCTCGCGTCACGCTCGTCAGCACCGTCGAGCTGCCGCCACCGCCGGGCGCAACGGTCATCGCCGTGGAGACGGCTGCCCAGATGGAGCGGGCGCTCACCGATCTCGCGGCCGAAGCGGACGTCATCGTGATGGCGGCCGCTGTCGCCGACTTCCGGCCGAAGGCGGCCGAGCTCGGCAAGATCAAGAAGGAGCACGGCGTTCCGGAGATCGTGCTCGAGCCGACCACCGACATCCTTGCCGGCCTCGGTGCAGCGAAGCGTCCGGGTCAGGTGCTCGTCGGCTTCGCCGCCGAGACCAGCGACCTGTTGGCCAACGCCGAGTCGAAGCTGCGCCGCAAGCACCTCGACGTGATCGTCGCCAACGACGTGTCTGCGCCGGGCGTCGGGTTCCAGCACGACACCAACGCGGTCACGATCATCTGTGCCGATCCGCACGGCGGGGCGCCGACGAGCGCATCCGTCCCCCTGGCCGACAAACGCACCGTCGCCCGTGCGGTGCTCGATAGCGTGTCCAGGGTTTCCCGAGCTGCCGATCCAGACGCAGACGAAGCAAGTCCGCACCAACAGAGGAGCCCCCAGGCGTGAGCACGTTCACGTTCACATCCGAGAGCGTCACCGAAGGCCATCCCGACAAGATGGCCGACCAGGTCAGCGATGCTGTCCTCGACGCCATCCTCACCGAGGACCCGGACGGCCGAGTCGCCTGCGAGACGCTGCTCACCACCGGACTGTGCGTCGTCGCCGGCGAGATCACCACGAGCGGCTACGTCGACATCCCCAAGCTCGCCCGCGAGGTGATCAACGGGATCGGCTACGACAACGCGCTCTACGGCTTCGACGGCAACACCTGCGGTGTGATCGTCAGCATCGACGAGCAGAGCGGCGACATCGCCCAGGGTGTCGATCGCAGCGAGGAGCTGCGCGGCGGCAAGGCCGGCGAAGACATGATCAACAGCCAGGGCGCCGGCGACCAGGGAATGATGTTCGGGTACGCCTGTGACGAAACCCCGGACCTGATGCCGCTGCCGATCTGGCTGGCGCACCGCATGGCCGAGCGTCTCGCCGAGGTGCGCAAGTCCGGTGCCGTGCCGTACCTGCGTCCCGACGGCAAGACCCAGGTCACCATCGAGTACGAGAACGGCCGCCCGGCGCGCCTGTCGCACGTGCTCGTCAGCACGCAGCACCAGGACGGCATCGACCGCGACTCGGTCATCCGTCCCGATCTCATCGAGCAGGTCATCCGTCCGGTCGTGCCGGCCGAGTTCGCCGACGACGCCTACGACGTGTACGTCAACCCGACCGGGAAGTTCGTCATCGGCGGGCCTCACGGCGACACCGGCCTCACCGGCCGCAAGATCATCGTCGACACCTACGGCGGCATGGGCCGTCACGGTGGCGGCGCGTTCAGCGGCAAGGATCCGTCGAAGGTCGACCGCTCGGCCGCCTACGCAGCTCGCTGGGTGGCCAAGCACGTCGTCGCCTCCGGCGCCGCGTCGCGCTGCGAGGTGCAGGTGGCCTATGCCATCGGCATGGCCCACCCGGTCAGCATCCTCGTGGAGACGTTCGGCACCAACACCGTCGACGAGGCGCAGATCGTCCGCGCCGTGCGCGACGTGTTCGACCTCCGCCCCGGCGCCATCGTGCGCGACCTCGACCTGAAGCGCCCGATCTTCCGCAAGACCGCTGCCTACGGCCACTTCGGCCGCAACCTCCCCGAGTTCACCTGGGAGCACGTCAGCCGTCTCGACGACTTCCGCAGCGCCGTCGGGGCGTGACCGCCCCGACCACCGGAGCGCCTGGCGCGCCGGTGGCTCGCGTCGTCCCGGATGTCACCGGCCTCGACAAGCACTTCGACTACCTCGTCCCGGACGACCTGCGCGACGTGATCCGCGTCGGATCGATGGTGCGCGTGCCGTTGCACGGCCGTCGCGTCGGCGGGTGGGTGGTCGACATCGATCCGGTGGACCTGCCGGTCGCCCACGACCGCCTGGTACCCATCGCAGCCTGGTCCGGCCACGGCCCATCGGCCGAGCTGATCGAGCTCGGGATCTGGGCAGCGGACCGCTGGGGCACGCCTCGGCTGCGGCCGTTCCTCGTCGCCGCGAGCCCGCCGACGATGGTGCGCGCCCTGCCGCGCGCCGAACGCGGCGCCCGCGGACGGCCGGCGGCCGTCGTTGCGTCGGATGCCGCGCCGGGTGTCGTCGTGCAGCGCCTGCCCCCGAACAGCGACCCGCTGGCGATCGTGCTCCAGGCCGCCGAGCGCGGACCGGTGCTGGCGATGCACCCGTCGGTCGGCGGGGCTCGGGCGCTGGCGCGTCGCCTTCGTCAATCAGGCCGGACCGTTGCCCTCATCCCCGAGCAGTGGGCGTTGGCTGCGGCCGGCGTCGACGTGGTGGTCGGCGCACGAGCCGCAGCGTGGGCACCGTGCCCCGGCATGGCCGCCGTGGTGATGCTCGACGAGCACGACGAGTCGTACCAGGAGGAGCGCACACCGACGTGGCATGCGCGCGACGTCGTCATCGAACGCGCGGCGAGGGCTGGGGCAGCGGTGCTGCTGGTCTCGCCGGCGCCATCGGCCGTCGCCGTGAACGCCGCACACGGTGATGTCGTCACGCCGGCGCTCGGCGACGAGGTCGCCGGATGGCCCCTGCTCGAGCTGGTCGACCGCACCGACGAGGAACCGTGGAAGCGCTCGCTGATCGGTTCGGCGCTCATCCGTCACCTCCGTGACGCGTCGAAGCGGGTGGTGTGCGTGATCAACGCGCCGGGCCGAGCCCGACTGCTGGCCTGCCGCGCCTGCAAGTCGCTGCAGCGCTGCGAACGGTGCGCCGCCTCGGTGTCGCAGCGCGACGACGGGTCGATGGTCTGTGGCCGGTGCGCCACCGTGCGCCCGGCGGTGTGCCAGGTGTGCGGCTCGTCGGCGATGGCCAACGTCCGGCCGGGCGTGACCAGGTTGCGCGAGGAGCTGGAAGCAGCCGCCGGCCGTCCGGTCGCAGCGGTCACCGGTGCGTCCACCGACGTGCCGGACGGCGACGTGTTCGTCGGCACCGAGGCCGTGCTCCACCGTGTGCGCTCGGTCGACGTCGTTGCCTTCCTCGACCTCGATGCCGAACTGCTTGCCCCTCGCTATCGCGCCGCCGAACAGGCGATGGGTCTGATGGTTCGTGCGGCGCGACTGGTCGGCTCGCGATCGCGAGGTGGCCGGATCCTGGTGCAGACGTTCCTGCCGCAGCACGAAGTGCTCCAAGCGGTGCTGCACGCCGAGCCGCAGCGGGTCAGCGACGCCGAACTGGCCCGTCGTGAGATGCTCGGCCTTCCCCCGTTCGGTGCGCTGGCCGAGGTGTCCGGTGCCGCCGCCGGCGAGTTCGTTGCCGACACCGGGCTCGAGTCGGCCACCCACGGCGACGGCTTCCTCGTCCGCGCCCCGAGCTGGGATCAGCTCGGTCCCGTCCTCGCCGACACCCCGCGTCCCGCCGGTTCGCGCCTCAGGATCGCCGTCGACCCGCCGCGCTAGCGAGAGTGCACGCGCAGGAGGCGGTAGCCGTGGTTGGAGGTGAGGCGGGTGGTGGGGAAGTGCTGCTCGATCAGCCAGCGCTGCAGGGAATCGCTGCCGAGGTGCTTGTGCACGACGAGCGTCGCGGTGCCATCGGGGGCGAGGCGGTCGAGCCAATGGACGAGCATGGCGTGGAGCGCGGGCTTGCCGATGCGGATGGCCGGGTTGCTCCAGATCGTCGCCATGCGGATGTCGTCGGGGACCTCGTCGGGCATCACCACGCGGACGTTGCCGATGCCGTTCGCCTCGGCGTTCTCGGCGCACAGCTCACGCGCTCGCCGGTTGACGTCCACCGCCCACACCGTGGCCGCCGGAGAGCGGCGGGCCATCGTCAGGGCGATGGCGCCCGTGCCACAACCGAGGTCGAGCAGGTCGCCCGTCGGGGCAGCGGCCGGCGCACGCAACAGCAGCAGCTTGCTGCCCTGGTCGATCTGGCCGTGGGCGAAGACGCCGCGGTCGGTGATCAACTGCATCGAGGTGTCGGGCAGGGTCAGCTCGACGGTCCGTCGTTCGGAGACTGCGTCCGGATCGTCGTCGAAGTAGTGGGAAGCGTCGCTGCCGGCGCGCTTGGGACTGCTGGGCTGCTGACCACGAACCATCACGGGTAGCCTTGCAGCCATGGCGTACCAGATCCGCACCTACGGCGACCCGGTGCTGAAGACGCAGGCGTCGAAGGTCGCCGAGATCGACGGCAAGGTGGCTCGTCTGGTCGACGACATGTTCGACACGCTGTACGACAGCGACTCCGGTCTCGCGCTCGCGGCCCCGCAGGTGGGCGTGCAGAAGCAGATCTTCGTCTGGGACGTCGACGGCGACGCGATGGCGTTGATCAACCCCGAGGTCGTCGAGGCCTCCGGCGAGTGGGTCTACGACGAGGGCTGCCTCAGCATCCCCGGTCTGTACGTGGAGATGCTGCGCCCGCGCAACGTGCTGGTCCGTGGCTTCACCGTGGATGGCGACGAGGTCGAGATCGAGGCCGACGACCTGATGGGTCGGATGTTCCAGCACGAGATCGACCACCTCAACGGCGTGCTGATGTTCGACCGGATGACCGGGGATCAGCGCAAGGACGCCATGGCGGAGTACCGCCGGTTGCAGGAAGCGCCACCTGCACCGGCACCCCGGCGTCGCCTGCGCTTGACGTGACCCGGCTCGCCTACCTCGGCACGCCGACGATGTCGGTGCCGCCGTTGCGAGCCCTCGTCGAGCACGGGTTCGACGTCGCCGCCGTCGTCACTCGCGTCGACAAACGACGCGGCCGTGGCGGCGCGCTGATGCCCAGTCCGGTGAAGGACGTCGCCGTCGAGCTCGGCCTGCCCGTCGTGCACCGCGTCGACGATCTGCTCGACCCGTCGATCGATCCGCCGATCGAGCTCGGTGTGGTCGTCGCCTTCGGACAGCTGATCAAGCCGCACGTGCTGACGGCGGTGCCGATGGTCAACCTGCACTTCTCGCTGCTGCCGCGGTGGCGTGGCGCAGCCCCCGTCGAGCGCGCACTGCTGGCCGGCGACGAGGTCACCGGCGTCTGCCTGATGGAGCTCGAGGAGGGGCTGGACACCGGTCCGGTCTACGAGCGCGTCGAGGTGCCGATCGGCACCGACGAGACCGCTGACGAGCTGCGCTCCGAACTGGTACGTGCCGGCACCGACCTGCTGATCCGACGGCTCACCGAGGGCCTCGGCGCGGCGCAGCCGCAAGTGGGCGAGCCCTCGTACGCGTCGAAGCTCTCCGCCGACGAGCTGCGCATCGACTGGACCGCGCCGCCCGTGCAGGTGCATCGGTTGGTGCGCCTCGGCGGAGCGTGGACCACGTTGCGCGGCAAGCGGCTGCGCATCGTCGCTGCTGAGCTCGTCGGCGACGTTCCCGGCGCAATCCTTCACGACGGCGTCGTCGGCGGTCTGCTCCTGCGCACCGTGCAACCCGAAGGGAAGGGCCCGATGCCCTTCGCCGACTTCGCCCGCGGCGCCCGCCTGGCGACCGACGAGCAACTGGACTGACGATGCCTGCACCCAAGCGCGACACACCGAAACGCGACACACCGAAACGCGACGCACCCAAGCAAGACGCACCCAAGCAAGACGCACCCAAGCGAGACGCACCCAAGCGAGACGCACCCAAGCGAGACGCACCCAAACGGGACGCGCCGAAGCGCGCGCAGCCCAAGCCGGACCCGGCGAAGCGTGACGGGATCGTCAGCGCTCGCTCGACGGCGTTTCGCATCCTGCAGCGCATCGATCACGAGGGTGCGTACGCCAACCTCGTGCTCCAGGCGTGGCTGGACCGCAGCAAGCTCGACGAGCGCGACCGTGCCTTCACCACCGAGCTCGTCTACGGCACGACGCGCATGCGCCGCGCCTGCGACTTCGCCGTCGACCGGTTCATCACCTCGCCGCCAGCGCCCGCGGTCCGCACGCTGTTGCGCCTCGGCGCGTACCAGATCCTCGATGGCCGCGTGCCGGCCCACGCTGCGGTCTCGGAGACCGTTGGCCTGGCACCGAAGCCGGCCCGTGGCTTCGTCAACGCCGTGCTGCGACGGGTCGCCGGAGAACCGCCGCAGTGGCCGAGCGAAGCCGTTCGCCTGAGCTACCCGGACTGGATCGTCGGACGGCTCATCGCCGAGCTCGGTGAGACCGATGCGATGGCGGCCCTCGTGCGGATGAACGAAGCGCCCCCGGTGCACACGCGTGACGACGGCTACGTGCAGGACCTCGGTTCGCAGCTCGTCACCGATGCGATCGGTGCGCTGGCCGGCGAGACCGTGCTCGACGTGTGCGCGGCACCCGGTGGCAAGGCCACCGGGATGGCCGGTGCGGGAGCGTTCGTCGTCGCCGCCGACTCACGCGAGTCGCGCGTCGGCCTCATCGCGGAGAACATCATCAGCACTGGCACCGACGTCGTTGCCATCACCGCCGACGGCACCAACCCTCCGTGGCGACCGCAGTCGTTCGATCGGGTGCTCGTCGACGCGCCCTGCAGCGGTCTGGGGACGTTGCGCCGTCGCGCCGATGCGCGCTGGCGGATCGAAGCCGGCGACGTGCCGAAGCTCGCTGCGTTGCAGCGGCAGCTGATCGATGCGTCTGCGGAACTGGTCCGTCCGGGCGGCTCACTGATCTACAGCGTGTGCACGCTGACCGCCGAGGAGTCGATCCACCACCCGGTCCCGAAGGGCCTCATGCTGGACGAGACCGAGCTGCCCGCTCCCTGGCGTCGCTACGAGCAGGGCTGGCGGCTGCTGCCGCAGGACGCGGACACCGACGGCATGGCCGTCGTCCGATACCGTCGAGGCCGATGAGCGAACCCCGCCCGGCCGCCAAGGTGCTCACCGTCAGCGACGGGGTGGTGCACGGCACCCGAGAGGACCGCAGCGGCGTGGCGCTCGTCGAGCAGCTCACGCTCGCGGGCTGGGACGTCGTCGAATCGCGTGTCGTCGCCGACGGCGTGGAGAACGTCGCAGCCGCGCTGACCGAGTTGGCCGACGGGTTCGCCGGACTCGTCGTGTCGACCGGAGGCACCGGGTTCGCCCCGCGTGATCAGACGCCGGAGGGAACGCGCCAGGTCATCGAGCGAGAGGCGCCCGGCCTCGCCGAGGCGATGCGATTGATCAGCCCGCTCGGGCGCCTGTCGCGCGGCATCGCCGGCATCCGTGGCCAGGCGATCATCTGCAACACCCCCGGATCGCCCAAGGGCTGCGTGGAGCAGCTCGCCGCCATCCTCGACGTCCTCCCCCACGCCCTCAAGCTGCTCGCCGACGAGCAGACATCGCACTGACGAACCGACGCGTCTCGGATCGTCGCCATCGGACTCGAGCCTGGGCGAGCGCCCGAGCTTGCGAGGGTCGAGCTCGGCAGGCGAACGAAGTGAGCCCAAGATGAATGGCGCCTCCCGATAACCTCCCGGCGTGCTGAAGCTCGTGCTGCCGAAGGGGTCGTTGGAGAAGGCCACGCTGGAGCTGTTCGAGCTGGCCGACCTGCCGGTGATGCGGTCGTCATCGGTGGACTACAAAGCGTCGATCGACGATCCGCGCGTCGCCGAGGTGCGCATCCTGCGCCCGCAGGAGATCCCCAGCTACGTCGCCGAAGGCCTGTTCGACATCGGTCTCACCGGTCGCGACTGGATCGAGGAGACCGAGAGCCAGGTGGTCAGCCTCGGCGAGCTGCGCTACAGCAAGGCCACCGCGCTGCCGATCCGGGTGGTCGTCGCCGTCGGTGGTGACTCCCCCTACCAGCGTGTGGAAGACCTGCCCCAGGGCGTGCGCGTGTCCAGCGAGTACCCCGGGCTGACCAAGCGCTACTTCGCCTCGAAGGGCATCGAGGCCGACGTTCGGCTGAGCTACGGCGCCAGCGAGGCCAAGATCCCCGACATCGCCGACTGCATCGTCGACATCACCGAGACCGGCCGGGCACTGCGCGCCGCGGGCCTGCGGATCATCGACACGATCCTGCACAGCTACACGGAGATGATCGCCAACGTCGCCGCCTTCGACGACCCGCAGAAGCGCCACGCCATGAACCAGCTGATGACCCTGCTCACGGGCACGCTGGAGGCGCGTGGCAAGGTCCTGGTGAAGCTCAACGTGTCCACCGAGCAGTTCAAGGACGTGCTCGCCGTGCTCCCGTCGATGCAGTCACCGACCATCAGCGAGCTCGCACAGGGCGGCTACGCCGTGGAGTCCGTGGTCGAGAAGCGCACGATCAACACGTTGATCCCGGCCCTCAAGGACGCCGGCGCCAACGACATCCTCGAACTGCCGATCAGCAAGATCGTTCCGTGACCACCGATGCCAGGACGGGCTCTGGCGCCGTCGAGCAGTTCGACGCCGACGCCGGGCTGGGGGTGTTGCGCGCCGAGGACGGCACCGAGGTCCCGTTCCACTGCATCGCCATCGCCGACGGCAGCCGCACCATCGCCACCGGCACCGTGGTCAGCTTCGAGCTGATCCCCAAGCTCGGTCGGTACGAGGCGTGGAACGTCCGACCCGCCTGAGCCGTGACGAGCAGATCGTCGCCGTCATCCGCAGCCTCGGCGAGGGCGAAGTGGTGACCTACGGCGACATCGCCGCCGACGCCGGGTTCCCGAAGCTGTCCCGATTGGTCGGGCGGATCCTCGCCACCAGCACCGACTCGCTCGATCTTCCCTGGTGGCGGGTGGTCAACTCGGCCGGGAGGCTGGTGCCCGGTCACGAGCGCGAGCAGGCCGCGCAGCTGCGCGGCGAGGGAGTGACGGTGAGCGACGGGCGGGTGCTCGACGCTCCGATCGGACGCTTCAGCCGGCGTTCTTGATCTGCACGAACGCCAGCCGGATGTTGCTCAGCGCGTCCTGCAGGGTGGCGATGTCCGGCCCCAGCCGCTCGCCCAAGCCCTCGACCAGGCAACCGACGGCGTCGATGGCCAGGGCGGCTTCGGCCAGACGCGGGGGAGTGGCCCCGAGGTGGATGGCGGCCAACTCGTAGAGCCCCATCACGTGGTTGACGACCACCACCTCCGGTGGCACCTCGGCCAGCTTCTGGCGGACGTCCTGCAGTGCGGCGTTCGCGCTGTCGAGCTGGTCGCCGTCGAAGTCGGGCGCCTGGTCAGTGGCTTCGTCGCTCACGTGCGGTACCCTACCGGCCGACAACTCACGCGAAGTGGGGTGAACCTCGCGGTTCTCACACCCCCACCCGGCCAGCTGCACCTCGCGAGGTGCCGGTGCGTCCGGGTCACATGCATGGCACGGACACACGCCGTTTGCCGCCCCTCCAGGGCGGTCGCGTCGGTGGCCCGTCGTGCCGGTGGCTTCGCAGCCAGGCACACGGATCACATGACCAGATCAACGACGAAGGGACCACCCATTGCGCAGGAGTGAGCAGCCATAGCACCGCCGCAGCAACCAGAGCACCGGTACAACGAGCGCATCAGAGCCCGTGAGGTTCGCCTCATCGGCGCCGATGGCAACCAGTTGGGGATCAAAGCGCTCCCCGACGCGTTGCAACTGGCCCGCCAACTCGACCTCGACCTCGTCGAAGTCGCACCGATGGCGAACCCGCCCGTGTGCCGGATCATGGACTACGGCAAGTTCCGTTACGAGGAGAGCCAGAAGGCCAAGGAGTCTCGCAAGAAGACCATCCAGGTGTCGATCAAGGAAGTGAAGTTCCGTCCCAAGATCGGCAAGGGTGACTTCGACACCAAGGTGCGCCACATGCAGGAGTTCCTGTCAGAAGGCCACAAGGTCAAGGTCACGTTGCAGTTCCGTGGCCGCGAGATGGCTCACCCCGAGCTCGGCTCGAAGATCCTCGATGCAGTCCTCGAGCAAGTAGGTCCCACCGCCAAGCTCGAGACCCAGGCTCGCCTCGAAGGTCGCAACATGACGATGGTGCTGGCCCCCGACAAGAAGCCGGTGCTGAAGAAGTCCGACGAGAAGAAGCCGGACGACCGACCGCACGACGAACAACCGCACCAAGACGAACCGCCGGCAGCAGCGCCGGCGAACACAGAACCGGCGACCGAGGCACCCGCTCCGGTCGACGAGACGCCGGCGGCGCCGGATCCCGACGCCACCGCCCCCGCCGACTGATCGTCGGCGAGGCAGACCGGCCCCGCTCAGATCGAGTGGGACCGAGACGACACGACAGGAAGACCACCATGCCCAAGATGAAGACCAGCAAGACCGCGGCGAAGCGGTTCAGCAAGACCGGGACCGGCAAGCTGCGCCGTTTGCAGCAGAACCGTCAGCACCTGTTCGAGAAGAAGCCGTCCACCCGCACCCGTCGTCTCGACGGCATGGTTGCGGTGCATTCCGGCGACGAGAAGAAGATCAAGCGCCTCCTGGGCGAGCGCTGATCACCACCGAGCGAAACGAAGGAGAAAGACAACCATGGCTCGTGTGAAGCGCGCTGTCGGCTCGAAGAAGCACCGCAAGCAGGTGCTCGAACGGGCCAAGGGCTACTACGGCAACAAGAGCCGCTCTGTGCGGGCGGCCAACGAACAGGTGATGCGCAGTGGGCAGTACGCCTTCCGCGACCGTCGCGCCAAGAAGGGCGAGTTCCGCCGGCTGTGGATCCAACGGATCAACGCCGCGTGCCGCCTCAACGACATCAGCTACAGCCGGTTCATCGCCGGTCTCAACGCTGCCGGCATCACCGTCGACCGCAAGGTGCTCGCGGACCTCGCGGTCACCGACGCTGCTGCGTTCACGTCGCTGGTCGTCGCCGCCAAGGCGGCTCTCTGAGCGACTTGCTCACCTTTTCGAACCCGAAGGTTCAACGACTGCGGCGCCTCCTGGGGCGCCGCAGTTCGCGTTCGGAGGAAGGTGTCCTCGTCATCGAAGGCGCGGCGCTGCTCGAGCAGGCGATCGCCGCTGGTTGGATGGTCGAAGGCGTGTACGTGCCGGGTACCGCTGATGCGCCCGACGTCGACGCGCCGGTGCACCTGCTGGCACCGAACGTCATCGAGCGGGTGGCCACCACCGAGTCGCCTCGGCCGCTCCTCGCGGTCGTGCACCAACGCCGGCCCGACGTGCCGGCCGCACCGACGTTCCTGCTGGTCGCTCACCAGCTCGGCGATCCGGGCAACGCCGGCACGATCATCCGCAGCGCGGAGGCGGCCGGCGCTGATGCGGTCGTCCTCACCCCTGGGTCCGTGGACGCCACCAACCCGAAGGTGGTTCGTGCGTCGGCCGGCTCGCTGTTCCGCATCGCCGTGCTCGAGCAGACCCTGGAGCAGGTGGCCGCGATGGGCGTGCGCGTGTTGGGCACGTCGTCGCACCGCGGTGCCTCGTACACCGAGGTCGACCTCAGCCGTCCGGTGGCCGTGGTCGTCGGCAACGAGGCGCACGGCCTGCCCGACGACGCGCCGGTCGACGAGTGGATCACCATCCCGCACGGCGGCCCGGCGGAGAGCCTGAACGTGGCGATGGCTGCGACCGTGCTCGCATTCGAAGTCGCCCGGCAGCGACGTGCCAGCTAACATGCCAGGCGTGCTGGTCTTGCGATTTCGGTGCCCCCGGTCCCGGGGCTGCGCGCCGACTCGCTGACGTCCGCCGCTCCGACGCCGGGGGCCTCGTGTCCACCCGAAGTCGTACACGCTGGAGAGAACGACGATGATCGAAGCTGTCAACACCGCACGTGCCGAAGCGCTGGCGCGCATCGCTGCGGCCGGTTCCGCCGCCGAGGTGCGCGCCCTCGATGCCGACCTGCTCGGCAAGCGCGGTCCCTTCGCCGAGTTCAAGACCCGCCTCGGCGGGTTGGCCACGGTGGAGGAGAAGAAGGACGCCGGCCGCGCCCTCCACGAGGCGACGGGGGCGGTGACCGCGGCGCTCACGGAGCGTTTGCACTCGCTGGCTGCCGCCGAGCGGTTGGTGCAGCTGGAGTCCGAGCGCGTCGACCTCACCGAGGTGCGCTCCCGGCCGACTCGCGGTCACGCGCACATCGTCACGCAGGCATGGGAGCGGCTGGAGGACGTGTTCATCGGACTCGGCTTCCAGATCGCCGAAGGGCCCGAGGTGGAGACCGACTGGTACAACTTCGGTGCCCTGAACATGGGCGAGGGCCATCCCGCCCGCGGCATGTGGGACACGTTGTTCACCGATCACGGTGAGCCCGGCTCGACGGTGATGCGCACGCACACGTCGCCGGTGCAGATCCGCGTGATGGAGACCACCGAGCCGCCCATCTACATGGTCATGCCGGGCCGTGTGTTCCGTCGCGACACGCCCGACGCGACGCACATGCCGGTCTTCCACCAGATCGAGGGCCTGGTGATCGATCGCAACATCACCATGGCCGACCTGGCCGGCACGATCGAGGCCTTCACCACCGCGTTCTTCGGCGGCGACTTCACCAGCCGCCTGCGCCCGAACTACTTCCCGTTCACGGAGCCCTCGGCCGAGTTCGACATCCGCACGCCAGCGGGGGAGTGGCTGGAGCTCGGCGGTTGCGGCATGGTCCATCCGAACGTGCTGCGCGCCGGTGGACTCGACCCCGAGGAGTGGAGCGGGTTCGCCTTTGGCTTCGGGATCGACCGTATGGCAAAAGAACGTCATCAGGTCGGTGACATCCGCGAGATGTTCACCAACGACATCCGTTTCATCGAGCAGTTCTGAACCGCGAGTGAGAGCCGTCGCCCCATGAAGATCGTCCACTCCTGGCTCAACGAGCTCGTCGAGGTGCCCGACGACCACGACGCCGTCGCGGCCGTGATGACCGAGCTCGGCCTGGCCGTCGAGGAGGTGCTCACCGTTGGTCGCACCGTGCCCGGCGTGATCACCGCTCGCGTGCTGCGCACCGAGAACCACCCCGACACGAAGGTCCACCGCGTCTTCGTCGATGCCGGCGACGGCGTCGAGCGCCACATCTGGTGCGGCGCGTTCAACATGGCTGCCGGCGACGTCGTGCCGTTGGCGACGCCCGGCACGGTGATGCCCGACGGCCGCGACATCCAACCCAAGCCGATCGCCGGGATCATGAGCCAGGGCATGCTCTGCTCCGCGCGCGAACTCGGTCTCGGCGACGACCACGCCGGGATCCTGCTGCTGCCCGCCGACGCACCGTTGGGTGTGCCGTATGGCGAGGTGCTCGGGCTCACCACCGAGACCGTGTACGACATCGACCTGACCCGCAACCGGCCGGACTGCTGGGGCCACCTCGGCGTCGCCCGCGACATCGCGCCGCGATTCGGTGCGGTCGTCGGGCCGCGCCCGCGCATCGAGCCGCCCGCCGCGCCAGGGCGCCAGGTGACCATCGAGCTGGCTGATCCGTCGCGCTGCCCGCTGTTCCACTGCACGGTGATCAGCGGTGTCCGCGTCGGCCCGTCGCCGGATTGGCTGGCCGGTCGGCTGGCTGCAGCCGGGATGCGGCCGATCAACAACGTCGTCGACGCCAGCAACGCGGTGCTGCTCGAGCTGAACCAGCCGAACCACGCCTACGACCTCGATCAGCTCGGCGGCGGCGGCTTCCGCGTTCGCCGGGCGCGCGACGGCGAGGTGCTGCGGACCCTCGACGGCAACGACCGCGCGCTGCACGGGGCCGATCTGCTGATCTGCGATGCCACCGACGTCCCCGTCGGCCTCGCCGGGATCATGGGCGGCGCCGACAGCGAGATCACGGAAGCGACCACCACGATCGCCCTCGAGATCGCCTGGTTCAACCCGGCCGACATCATGCGCTCGGCCACTCGGCTCGGGCTGCGCAGCGAGGCTTCGCTGCGCTTCGAACGCGGCGTCGATCCCGACGGGATGGCTGCGGCGGCGGCACGGTTCGTCGAGCTGTTGCGCCTCACGGCGCCGGACGCCGTCGTCGAGAGCGTGCAGCTCGCCGCGCAGGACGCACCGACTCCCGTCAGCCTCGACGTTCGCGTCGTGGCGGTGAACCGGCTGCTCGGAACCTCACTGGACGCTGACGGGATCGCTGCGCTCATCCGGCCGATCGGCTTCGCCACCGAGTACGCCGCAGCGGCCGAGGCCCTGGGCGTGCACGTGCCGACCTGGCGGCCGGACTGCGTCGACGAGGTCGACATCATCGAGGAGGTCGCACGGCACTACGGCTACGCACGCATCGGCAAGCGCGTCCCGTCGTCGACGATGCACGGACGGCTGAGCGTGCGCCAGTCACGTCGCCGCCAGCTCCGTCAGGTGCTCCTGGGCCTCGGCTTCTCCGAGGCGATGCCCAACCCGTTCCTGTCGCCCGATGACCTCACGTCGGCCGGGCTCGACGGTCCGGTGGTCACCATCGTCAACCCGCTCGCGGTGGAGGAGAGCGTGCTGCGCACGTCGCTGCGGCCCGGGTTGCTGCGTGCGATCGCCTACAACGAATCGCACCGCCGTGACGGTGTCGCGCTGTTCGAGATCGGCCACGTCTACCCGCCCAGCGACGACCAGCTCCCGGCGGAGTACGAGGCCCTCGGTGTCGTGCTCGCCGGTTCGACTGCCGCCGAGGCGGTCGCCGTGTGGCGCGAGCTGACGAGCGCGATGGGGTTCGGGGCGCGCATCGATCAGGGCACCGCGCCGGCCGGCATGCACCCGACTCGCTCGGCGACGCTCACCGCCGGGCGATCGCGCGTCGGCGTCGTCGGCGAAGTGCATCCCGATGTCCTCGATGCGTTCGCCGTGCACGAACGCGTGGCCGTGCTCGAGCTCGACCTCGATCTGCTCCTGGCCGACGAGCCCAAGCCGACCGTCTGGCGGCCGACGAGTCGGTTCCCGTCGAGCGACCTCGACCTCGCGTTCGTCGTCCCCGACAACGTGCCGGCCGAGAAGGTGGAGAAGGCGATCAAGCAGGGTGCCGGCAACGTGCTCGTCGCCCTCGACCTGTTCGATGTGTACCGGGGCGCGGGCGTCGAGGCAGGCGCACGCAGCCTGGCCTACCGGCTGCGCCTGCAGGCGACCGATCGCACGTTGACGGAGGCCGAGATCGGACAGTTGCGCGAGCGGATCGTGGTCGCCACGACCAAGCTCGGCGCCACGCTGCGTGGCGGCTGACGTCCCGACCTGCGATCGCGCCATTGGTACAGTTCGGCGCTCAGCACGAAGGATGACGGTGATGGGAGCTGACGGGCAGCAGGACGCCAGACGGGATGACGAACAGGTCGACGCGGGTGCAGACCCGAGCGACCGCGTCGCCGCGTTTGGCATCGAGCTCGGCGATGACACGGCCACGATTGCCCTTGTCGACCGCTCCAACGAGATCGCCTACCTGAACGCGCGCACCTTGCCGGTGGACATCGCCCCGCTCGCCGGTCTGGAGTCCGACGACGACGGGCACCCGTCGCCGCGAGCGATGGCTCGGGCTGCCGTCCTGGCCAGACTCCGCGGCGTGCTCTACGACGCGGACGCGTCAGGCAACCACGTCGGCAGTGCCGTCATCGCCGTGCCGGCCATGTTCGCCAACGCCGGCCGCGATGGGCTGCGCGAGGCAGCGGTCGCGTGCGGCGTGCGCGTGCTCGACCTCCTCGATGCACCCGTCGCCGCGGCGTTGACCGAGCTGACCGCCATCGGCGCCGGTGCCGCGCAACGGGTGTTCGTCGTCGAGCTCGGCGTGCTGTCGATTGGGGTCGCAGCGCTGCGGATGGGCGCACAGGAGGTGCGAGTGGAGGCGATCGGCGGTCGCCTGGAGGTGGAGCGCAGCGATGCCGACAGCTGGTTCGACGCGCTCGCCGAGGCCGTCCAGGACACCGCGACCCGCGCCCTCGCTGCCGACCCGGGTCCGTTCGATCGACTGCTCGTCTGTGGCACCGGCTCGCGCGATCCGGACGTCGTCGACGTCGTCGAGCGGGCGCTCGGCGAAGTGGTGACACATCGCACCGTTCGTGAGAACGCGGTGGCAATCGGTGCGGCGATCGGCGCGGCGATGCTCGGTCGCGCCGTGCCGATGCCGATCCGACGCGTCGCCTCGCGCGGCATCGGCTTCGTCGTCGACGAGTCCGACGTCGACGTCGAGCTCGACGACGGGATCGATCACACGGTGGTCACGTTCGCCGTTCACCGCGACGATCCGCTGCCGCGTCGTGTCACGGAGGTCTTCGCAACCACGATCGACCACCAGCTGGCCGTGGAGATCGTCGTCGCTGAACAGCGCTCGGCGATCGAGTCTGCGGTGATCGCCGACAACGTCGTCGCCGCCGAAGGCTGCGTCTTCCCGTTGCCTGCTGACTGCCCCGCCGGCAGCGAGGTCGAAGTGGTCCTGGAGGTGGGGGAGGACGGCATCTACTCGTTGTCCGTCGGCAGCGTGCGACGGCCTGGGGAGGTCGTCGCCGAGTCCACGGCGGATCCCGACGTTCCCGCACGACTCGAGTCGGCCGTCCGGCCCGTGATCACGACCGGCGCGGACGCGACGGCACTCGTCCCCACATCGGCGCAGGCCGAGCGTCCGTTCTTCGCCGTGCCGGGCCTGTTGCGAGCTGAGGTCGAGCAGGGCCTGGTCGGGTCGATCGACAACCTGCTGTTCGTGCTCGGCGACGTCCCCGAGCTCGAGCGCCGCGCGCTGGTCGCCCAAGCGCGTCGCGACGGCCTGTCCGTGGAGCATGCGGAGGAGCTGGTGGCCATCGTGCTCGACGAGCGCCGGCTGGCACTGCGGCGCACCGGTCGTCAAGAATTCGACAAGAGCTGACGGTCCGCCGTGCTCGGCGACCGCGCACGGTGACAGTCGGACCCGATGGTGACCGGGCGCTCAGTTGGCCGAGAGGTCGTCGGGCGCGTTGGCGATCCAGGCCAATCGACCTCCCTGACGGCGGAGGACCGATCTCCAGAGCTGCGCCGGTGATTCGGTGAACAGGTCGTCGACGACGACGGGAAGCACGATCCATGCGCCGAGGTCGAGCTCGTCGTCGAGCTGGCCGCCACCCCAGCCGGCGTACCCACGGAAGATGCGCACGCGGTGCAGGGTTTCGGCCACCTCCGCCGGGTGCAGCGTGAGGTCGACGGTGCCGAGCGCCGGCTCGCCGAGACGATCGGGGCCGAGGGGGAACGGCCCGAGCTCGCTCCACGCGTCGTCGTTGGGGGCGGTGGCGGTGGCCACGGCGATGAGCGCATCGGACTCGACCGGGCCACCGACGAAGCCGATGGCCGGCGGAGCGAGCACGTCGACCCAATCGCTCAGCCCGTCGAACTCGAGATCCTCGTCGGGCCGGTTGAGCACGACACCGACCGCGCCGTCCTCGTTGTGCTCGAGCATGAACACGACCGAGCGGTCGAAGTTCGGATCGCCCAGCGGCGGCGAGGCGACCAGCAACTGGCCCTTGGTGGTTCGGGCTCCGAGTGGCACCCGTTCATCTTGCCAAGCCGAGCTGCCGTGTGACGGACACGTTCGGGTGGAACCGGCTGCGACGCTGCTCGAGCATCGTTGCATGAACATGCGTTCCTCTGTATGATCATGCGTCTTATGGGATCGAGCACTCTGCGCGTCGGGATCATCGGCGCATCCGGCTACACGGGCGCCGAACTGCTGCGGCTGTGCGCGCAGCACCCGTCGTTCGACGTCGTCTACGCCACCGGCGACTCGCAGGCCGGCACGCTGGCCTGCAGCCTGTACCCGAGCCTGACGGCCCGCTATCCGAACCTCGTCTTCGAGGAGCTCGACGTCGACCGCGCCGTCGGGTTGGACGTCGTCTTCCTCGGGCTTCCGCACGAGGCGAGCATGGCGCTGGCACCGCAGTTGCACGGCCGCGTCGGTTGCGTCGTCGACCTGTCCGCGGCATACCGGTTGAAGGACGCCTCGCTGTACCCGCAGTGGTACGGCTTCGCCCACGATCAACCCGAACTGCTCGCCGCCGCCGTGTTCGGACTGCCGGAGCTGCACCGCGAGGCGCTCCGCGGCGCGGGCCTCGTCGCCACGCCGGGCTGCCACGTCACCGCTGCGACGCTCGCGTTGGCGCCGCTGGTTCGTCAGGGTCTCATCGCCGACAGCGGCATCGTCGTCGACTCGAAGACCGGCATCAGCGGGGCGGGTCGGGCGCTGAAGCATGCGTCGCTGTTCTGCACGGCCGACGAGGACGTCACGGCGTACGGGCTGCTCGACCACCGGCACACGCCGGAGATCGAGCAGGAGGTCGGCGCCCAGGTGCTGTTCACGCCGCACCTCGCCCCGCTCAGCCGCGGACTGCTGGCGACGTGCTACGCCCGCCCGGCGGCGGACGTGTCGACGGCGTCGCTGCTCGCCGCGCTGGCGTCGTTCTACCGCGACGAACCGTTCATGGTCGTCCGCCCGACCTCGCCGTCGACGAAGGCCACGCTCGGCAGCAACGCCGCGCATCTCACCGCCCGCTTCGACGAGCGCACCGGCACGGTGGTCGCCATCTGCGCCATCGACAACCTGGCCAAGGGCGCCAGCGGGGGCGCCATCCAAGCGGCCAACGTCGCCCTCGGCCTCCCCGAGACCTCCGGCCTGAGCACCGTCGGGATGTATCCGTGAGCGCGGTTGCTGCGGATCGCGCGGCGACGTTGGTCGAGGCGCTGCCGTACATCCGTCGTTTCGCCGGTCAGGTCGTCGTGGTCAAGTACGGCGGCAACGCGCTCGCCGGCGCGACCGACGATGACGCTCTCGCCTTCTTCGCCGAGGACATCGTGCTCATGCGTCAGGTCGGCATGCGCCCGGTGGTCGTCCACGGCGGCGGGCCGCAGATCAGCGATCTGATGACCCGCCTCGGCAAGGTCACCGAGTTCCGCAACGGCCTGCGCGTCACCGACGCAGAGACCGTCGACATCGTCCGCATGGTGCTGATCGGTCAGGTCAACCCACAGCTCGTCGCAGCGATCAACGTCCACGGACCGTTGGCCGTCGGGGTCAGCGGCGAGGACGCCGGCCTGATCCGCGCGAAGGGCCGCGACGCCGACCTCGGATTCGTCGGCGACGTCGAGGCGATCAACCCGACCATCCTGCACGGGCTGCTCGACGACGAGTTCATCCCCGTCGTCGCCACGATCGGCACCGACGCCAGCGGTCAGGCCTACAACATCAACGCCGACTCGGTGGCCGGGGCGATCGCCGAAGCGCTCGGCGCCGAGAAGCTGGTCTACCTCACCGACATCGAAGGGCTTCGCCGCGTCATCGACGATCCTGCGAGCCTCATCCGTCAGACGACACCTGACGAGCTCGACGCGCTGATGGCCGACGGCACGATCGCCGGCGGGATGATCCCGAAGGTCGAGAGCTGCGTGCAGGCGGTGCGCAACGGTGTGCGCCGGGCGCACATCCTCGACGGTCGCATCCCCCACGTGCTGCTGCTGGAGATCTTCACCGACGAAGGGATCGGAACGATGGTGCAATGAGCACGACAACGAGCAACCAGGTCTCGCCTGCGGGACACGCATTCGACACAGCGCCTGCCGGCGACGCGTGCCCGTTCATGCCGGTCTTCGGCGCGCCAGAGGTGATGTTCGTGCGCGGCAGCGGCACCGAGCTGTGGGACAGCAACGGCAAGCGCTACCTCGACTTCCTCACGGGCCTCGCCGTGGTCTCGTTGGGTCACGCCAACCCGACGATCGCCGCGGCGATCTCGTCCCAGGCGGCAACCCTGCTGCACGTCAGCAACCTGTTCACCAACGATGCCGCGACGCGGGCGGCCCTGCAGCTCAACGAACTGCTGCACGAGGCGACGGGTGAACACGGCCAGGTGTTCTTCTGCAACAGCGGCGCCGAGGCCAACGAGGCCGGACTGAAGCTGGCGCGCAAGTTCGGCGGCCGCGGTCGTCACGTGGTGATCAGCGCGTACGGCAGCTTCCACGGACGCACGCTGGCCACGCTGGCGGCCACCGGGCAGCCCGCGAAGCACGAACCGTTCCAGCCGATGCCCGACGGCTTCCGGCATGTGGCGTTCAACGACTTTGCTGCGCTCGAGGCGATGATCGATCCGTCCGTGTCGGCGGTGCTGCTCGAGCCGGTGCAGGGCGAAGGCGGCGTGGTGCCGATCGATCCGCAGTACCTGCGCGACGTTCGCGCGCTGTGCGACGAGCGCGGTCTGCTGTTGATCATGGACGAGGTGCAGACCGGTTTCGCCCGCACCGGGCAGTGGTTCGGTTTCCAGCACGCCGGTGTCGTGCCGGACGTCGTCACGATGGCCAAGGGAATGGGCAACGGGTTCCCGGTCGGCGCGGTGTGGGCCAAGCGCGACGTCGCTGCGGTGTTCCGTCCCGGCGATCACGGCAGCACGTACAGCGGCACCGCGATCGCCACCGCGGTGGTCAGCGCGGTGATCGACGAGATGCGTCGCATCGACGCTCCGGCCCTGGCGCGCACGCAGGGCGCCAAGCTGCGCGACGGACTGGCCGCGCTCGCCGGCGTTGCCTCGGTGCGCGGCGAAGGTCTGCTGCTGGCAGCCGAACTGGCCGACGGACGCGACGCGAAGGCGGTGTACACCGAGCTGCTCCACAGCGGCCTCGTCACCAACGCGGTCACGCCGACGTCACTGCGCTTCGCCCCGCCACTGACCGTCAGCGACGCCGAGATCGCCGAGGCGCTCGCAATGGTCGGACAGGCGCTGGCGTGAGCGTTCGCCACTTCCTCGAGCTGACCGACCTCGACGCAGCGGAGCTGGGGGCGGTCCTCGCGATGGCGGAGCGCACCGACCTGCCCAAGGTGCTGGCCGGGTTGGGTGTCGCCCTCATCTTCGAGAAGCCGTCGAACCGCACCCGCCAGTCGATGGAGATGGCCGTCGTTCAACTCGGCGGTCATCCGGTCTACACCCGTGGTGAGGAAGTCGGCTTCGACGTGCGCGAAACCGTGGAGGACGTCACGAGGGTGATGGCCGGTTATCACGGTGTGCTCGCCGCTCGGGTGTTCGATCACGAGGTGGTCGAACGGATGGCCGCGGTCAGCACCGTGCCGATCGTCAACATGCTCAGCGATCGCGCGCATCCGCTGCAGGGCCTCGCGGATGCGCTGACGATGCAGCAGGTGCTCGGGTCGCTCGACGGCAAGGTGGTCGCTTACGTCGGCGACTACAACAACGTGGCGCGCTCGTTGGCCGAGGCCAGCCTGCTGCTCGGCGCGTCCGTCTCGCTCGGCTGCCCGGTCGGCTTTGCCGCCTCGGATGCCGAGCTCGAGCGGCTCGCGACGATCGGCTCCGGCCGAATCGCTCAGACCCACCGGGCGATCGACGCCGTTGCCGGCGCCGACGCGGTGCACACCGACACCTGGACATCGATGGGCCAGGAGGACGAGAAGACGGCGCGCAAGCAGGCGTTCGAGGGCTTCACGGTGGACGGCTCGATGATGGCTGCCGCCGCGCCTGGGGCGGGCTTCTTCCACTGCCTGCCGGCGTACCGGGGGCTGGAGGTCACCGCGGACGTCATCGACGGTCCGCAGAGCCACGTCATCGCTCAGGCGCACAACCGAATGCACGCCGCGCGAGCGCTGCTCGCCTTCATGATGGGAGTCCGCTAGTGGCATCGAAGGTGCAACGACAGCAGACGATCGCCAAGTTGATCGGCAACCACATCGTGACGAACCAGCCGCAGCTCGTCGACCTCCTCGCCGAGGAGGGCATCGCCGCAACGCAGGCCACGGTGTCGCGCGACCTGGAGGACCTCGGTGCCGTCAAGGTGCGCGTGCCCGGCGGCGAGACCGTCTACGCGATCCCGGAGTACGAACCGGCGCGCCTTGCCCCCGAGGACCAGCTGCGGAGAGTGATGGGCGAGTGGGTGGCCGAGGTGAAGCGCTCCGGCGACCTCGTCGTGCTGCGCACGCCACCCGGCTGCGCCCACGTGGTCGCTTCCGCACTCGATCGGTCGGGCATGCCGGGGCTGCTCGGCACCGTCGCCGGTGACGACACGTTGCTGTGCGTCGCCGAGGAGTCCGTCGGTGGCTCGGCGCTCGCCGACACCCTGCGCGACCTGGCGGGCATCTGATGACGAACGAACACGAGCAGCAGACCGGCCAGACGCTGTGGCACGGGCGGTTCGAGCACGGTCCCGCCGAGGAGCTGCTGGCGTTCACCGTCAGCCTGCCCGTCGACCGGCGCCTGTGGCCCGACGACATCGCCGGCTCGCGAGCCCACGTCCGCGGGCTCGCCCACGTCGGACTGCTGACGACCGAGGAGCGTGACGCCGTGCTGTCCGCCCTGGACATCGTGGCCACCGAGCTCGCCGCCGGGACGTTCGAGTTCCTGCCGAGCGACGAGGACATCCACACGGCTGTCGAGCGTCGGGTGACCGACATCGCGGGCGCAGCCGGCGGCAAGCTGCACACCGGCCGCAGCCGCAACGACCAGTGCGCCACCGATCTGCGCCTGTGGTGCAAACGCGAGCTGCGCGCCGTCGCGGCGCGCATCGTCGGGCTGCAGGAGGTGCTGCTCCGTCGTGCCGTCGAAGCCGGTCACGCCTACCTGCCCGGGTACACGCACCTGCAACGCGCCCAGCCGGTGCTGCTGGCCCACCACCTGCTGGCCCACGCCTGGTCGTTCGCCCGCGACGTCGACCGGCTGCTGGCCACCGTCGACCGGCTCGACGTGTCGCCGCTCGGTGCGGGAGCGTTGGCCGGCTCGTCGTTGCCGCTCGACCCGGCGTACACGGCCGAGCTGCTCGGCTTCGCCCGACCGTTCGACAACAGCCTCGACGCCGTCAGCGATCGCGACCACGTCGCCGAGGCGCTGTTCGACCTGTCGCTCGTCGGCATCCACCTGTCCCGCCTCGGCGAGGAGTGGGTGCTGTGGGCCACCGACGAGTTCGGCTTCATCACCCTCGACGACGCCTACTCGACCGGGTCGTCGATGATGCCGCAGAAGAAGAACCCGGACATCGCCGAGCTGACGCGCGGCAAGAGCGGTCGCCTGATCGGCAACCTCACCGGGTTGCTGGCGACGTTGAAGGGTCTGCCGTTGTCGTACAACCGCGACCTGCAAGAGGACAAGGAGCCGTTGCTCGACTCCGTCGACCAGGTCTCGTTGGCGCTGTCGGCGATGGGCGGGATGATCGCCACCACGACGTTCCGTCACGACGTGATGGCCCGCGCCGCCGACGCCGAGTCGACATCGGCCACCGATCTCGCCGAGTGGATGGTGCTGCAGGGCGTGCCGTTCCGCGACGCGCACGCCGTCGTCGGGCTGCTCGTTCGTCGTTCGCTCGCCGGCGAAGGGTCGCTGCACGACCTCGTCCTGGCCGAGCCCGGCCTCGGTGCGGATGCAGCGGCACTCGTCGCTCCCGGCGTCGGTGTGTCGCGCCGCACGAGTCCGGGCGGTGCCGGCCCGCACCCGTTGGACGCGCAGCTGCGTCGGTTCGAGTCGGTGCTCAACGGCTTGCGCGCACGCATCGAAGGCTGACCGGACTTGGCGCGGCGGCTGCCGGTCTCGTTCTTCGCTCGCGACGCCACGCTGGTCGCGCCGGAGCTGCTGGGCGCGACGCTGGTGGTGGGTGACTGCGCCGGCGTGATCACCGAGGTCGAGGCGTACACCTCGGACGATCCGGCCAGCCACACGTTTCGCGGGCAGACGCCGCGCAACGCGGTGATGTACGGCCCCGCCGGGCGCTGGTACGTCTACTTCACCTACGGCATGCATCACTGCGCCAACATCGTCACCGGCTCGGTGGGCGACGGTCAGGCGGTGCTGCTGCGCGCTGTTCGACCGGTGCGCGGCATCGACGTGATGCGCGTCCGGCGCGGTGAGCGACCCGACCGTTCGTTGGCGGACGGGCCCGGCAAGCTGGCCCAGGCGTTCGGCCTCGACCTGGCTGACAACGGTTCGCGAGCCGTGGTCATCGAGCGACCGAGCGACTTCGACGACGCGGGTGTCGTCGTCGGTCCGCGTGTCGGGATCACCAAGGCGGTCGACTGGCCGCGTCGCTGGCGAATCGCCCCAACCCGCTGACCGGGCTCACGTCTCCCAGTGCAGCCAGTACCCGTGGGGATGCGTGGTGGCGAGCCGCTGTGCGGTGCGGACCCCGTCGCGCCACCGCACGAGCGACAGCACCGTGCGGTGCTCCGGTTCCGTCGTCGTCGCCACGGGCAGCCCGGGCGTCTGTGCGGGGCTCTCGGCGAACACCCAGGACAGGTCGCGCTGCGATCCACACGCGTCGAGCGCATCGACGTACTCCAGCCGGCGCTCGTCGGACAGGTAGTTGAGGACCCAGCTGTTCAGCACCACCGGGTGACCGTGCTGAGCCAGTTCGGTGACGAGTGCTCCGACGTCGTCGACCGCGTCGCCGAGGCGAACGTCCGGAGGATCCCGGCGAGCCATCGCGACCGCGGCACGCAACCGTTGGAAGCGGTCCTCCTGATCCGGCCACACGCACGCCTCCAGCCAGCGCACGGCCTCGTCGTCGGCGACGTCGATCGGCATCGCGTCGAGCCCGCACGTCGCGGCGATGACCGGCATCGTCGTCGGGATCGGGGGTCCGCCGCGGGTGCCGCACGTGAGGGTCACGGTCGACGGCGGGCCGATCGAACCACCAGGATCGAAGTCGTACCGGTAGCGGGGGAGCAGCTGGTTGAGCCCGGCGCTGGTGCCGACGTCGACGAGCGACAGGGGAGCGGCGCAGGCACCTGGGTCGAGCTCGGCGGCGATGATGCCGAGCACGGGGAGGAACAGCGCGCAGCGGCCGATCTCGTTGGTCTGGGTGTGGTGCGTCGCCACGATCTGGCGCAGCGCGTCGGCGTGCTCGAGCATGAACGCCGTCAGTGCCGGGCCGGGGTCGCCACTGCTGGGCGACGGGGTGAGGTTCGGGTAGAACGCGGCCAGTTGGCTGGTCGTGTCATCGCTCGTCGCATCGTCGGTGCCGGCCAGGAGCACGTCGTGCACGGCACACAGCAGCAGCGTCGGGTTGTGCTGCTCGGCGGGAGCAGCCAGCATCATCCCGGCCAGGCGGGCGTCGGCGGCGATGGTCCGTGCGAGGCGTCCGTAGAGGGGCGCCCGAGTGTCGCACTCCTCGCCGAAGGCCTGGAACCGGCGCATCAGCTCGTCGAGATCAGCCATTGGCCGAGCGTAACGAGCGTCGATCGAGCGGCGCACCGTGGCAACATGGCTCCTGCTATGGACCTGCTCGCCGACCTCGAGGCCCGAGGGCTCATCCACGACACCACCGACCGGGCCGCGCTCGCTGCCCGGCTGGCCGGGGGGTCGACGGGCATCTACATCGGATTCGATCCGACCGCCGACTCGCTGCACGTCGGGCACCTCGTGGGTCAACTGTTCCTGCGCCGGTTCCAACTGGCAGGCCACCGGCCGTTCCCGCTCGCAGGCGGCGCCACGGGCATGGTCGGCGATCCAGGCGGTCGTTCCGAGGAACGCAACCTGCTGGACATCGACACGCTGCGGCACAACGTCGAGCGGATCAAGGTCCAGCTGAGCTCGCTGCTCGACTTCGAGCCCGGCCCGTTCCAGGCCACCCTCGTCAACAACGCCGACTGGACCGAGGGCATCACCCTGCTCGACTTCCTGCGCGACGTGGGCAAGTACGCCACGGTCAACCAGATGAGCGCCCGAGACTCGGTGCGCCAGCGACTGGACAGCGAGAACGGGCTGTCGTTCACCGAGTTCAGCTACCAACTGCTCCAGGCCAACGACTTCCGCCACCTGTTCGAGCACCACGGAGTGGAGGTGCAGGCCGGCGCGTCGGACCAATGGGGCAACATCGTCGCCGGCGTCGACCTGATTCGCCGTCGGCTGAGCCAGTCCGCGTTCGCCATCACCCATCCACTGATCACCAAGGCCGACGGCACCAAGTTCGGCAAGTCGGTCGGGGGCGCGGTGTGGCTCGACCCCGATCGCACCTCGCCCTACCAGTTCCGCCAGTTCTGGATGCAGACCGATGACGAGATGGTCGGGATCTACCTCCACATGCTCTCGCTGCGCCCGGTGACCGAGCTCACCGAGCTGATCGCCGAGCACCAGGCGGCGCCGGGACGACGGGTGGCGCAGCGAGCGTTGGCGGGGGAGCTCACCGCGCTCGTGCACGGCCA
The DNA here is from genome assembly GCA_965229005.1 of Ilumatobacteraceae bacterium. Classification (GTDB taxonomy): domain Bacteria; phylum Actinomycetota; class Acidimicrobiia; order Acidimicrobiales; family Ilumatobacteraceae; genus CBDDIP01. Next base: position 3,010,400 of record CBDDIP010000002.1, on the reverse strand, counting down.
CGCGTCCGCCGACGCGGCCGCCCAGGCGGCCGAGGTGCTGTTCGGTGGCGATCCGACGCAAGCATCGGCAGCCGCACTCGCGACGGTCGCTGCCGAGGTGCCGAGCGTCGAGCTGGCGACCCTCGATGGCGTGCGCGTCCACGAGCTGCTGATCGGCGCCGGCCTGGCCACATCGCAGTCCGATGTCAACCGCTTGCTCACGCAGGGCGCGATCCGCGCCGGGGCGCGAATCGTCGGAACTGATGGTATAGTCACGCCTTCAGACCTGCTCAGTGGTGGTTTTCTGCTGCTGCGCAAAGGGAAGCGAGACTTCCTGGTCGGAAAAGTTTCACTGCCAGGTTGACGCTTCGTCGTCTGCTCGATAGTGTTGCTACTCGCCTCGTGCGGCCGTAACGGCACC
>CBDDIP010000002.1:0-3007500 GCA_965229005.1 Ilumatobacteraceae bacterium | reverse complement strand
AGTACCACGGAGTTACCAAGTTGCTATGTAGGAGAACGGCTCTGGAAAGGCCGGCCGCAGTGGGTAATAGCCCCGTATCCGAAACGTACGCAACCTCCGCATGTCATCCCAAGTAATGCCGGGACCGTGAAAACCGGCATGAATCTGTGGGGACCACCCCATAAGTCTAAGTATTCCTTGGCGACCGATAGTGAACTAGTACCGTGAGGGAAAGGTGAAAAGCACCCCGGGAGGGGAGTGAAATAGTACCTGAAACCGTTGGTTTACAAACAGTCAGAGTGTCGTCACCGCAAGGTGGCCACGATGGCGTGCCTTTTGAAGAATGAGCCTGCGAGTTACGGTGTGTGGCAAGGTTAACCCGTGAGGGGGAGCCGAAGCGAAAGCGAGTCTGAATAGGGCGATTGAGTCGCACGCTGTAGACCCGAAGCCAAGTGATCTATCCATGGCCAGGTTGAAGCGGGGGTAAGACCCCGTGGAGGACCGAACCCACGTCAGTTGAAAATGGCGGGGATGAGCTGTGGATAGGGGTGAAAGGCCAAACAAACTTGGTGATAGCTGGTTCTCCTCGAAATGCATTTAGGTGCAGCGTCGTGCGTTCAGTCTCGGAGGTAGAGCACTGGATGGGCTAGGGGGCCTACAAGCTTACCGAACCCAGCCAAACTCCGAATGCCGAGACTCCAGAGCACGGCAGTGAGACCACGGGGGATGAGCTTCGTTGGTCGAAAGGGAAACAGCCCAGACCATCATCTAAGGCCCCTAATTCAGGACTAAGTGGAAAACGATGTGGGACTGCCCAGACAGCCAGGAGGTTGGCTTAGAAGCAGCCACCCTTGAAAGAGTGCGTAACAGCTCACTGGTCGAGTGGTCCTGCGCGGACAATTTAACGGGGCTCAAGTCCTGAGCCGAAGATATGGATTCCATCGCATGATGGAGTGGTAGAGGAGCGTCGATGGTGCAGCGAAGCGGCGGGATAACCCGACGTGGAGCGCCATCGAGTGAGAATGCAGGCATGAGTAGCGAGAGAGGGGTGAGAAACCCCTCCGCCGAAAGCCCAAGGGTTCCTGGGGAAGGCTAATCCTCCCAGGGTGAGTCGGGAGCTAAGGCGAGGCCGAAAGGCGTAGTCGATGCACAACTGGTTGATATTCCAGTACTGCCGTGTCCGCGCCAGGTCCAAGATCGGCGACATCGGGGCTGCCTTCGGGCGATCCGGTCGAGCTGGTGGCGGATAGCTGGAGGGGGACGCAGGAGGGTAGGTGAACCGGGGCGATGGTAGTCCCCGGGTAAGCGTGTAGGAGGTCCCCGATGAGAGTTGGGGACATCAACTCTGAGACGTGATGCCGAGACGATTCAGTCGAAGTCATTGATCCCATACTGTCAAGAAAAGCCCAACAGTCAGTTGGCACGGCACCCGTACCCCAAACCGACACAGGTGGGCGGGTAGAGAATACCAAGGCGATCGGGAGAACTATGGTTAAGGAACTCGGCAAATTACATCCGTAACTTCGGGAGAAGGATGACCCTATTAGGGTGAAGGGATTTACTCCCTGAGCTCGAGAGGGTGTCACAAACTAGGGGGTAGCGACTGTTTACCAAAAACACAGCAGCGTGCTAAGCCGCAAGGCGCTGTATACGCTGTGACGCCTGCCCAATGCTGGAAGGTCACGGGGAACGGTTAGTCGTAAGGCGAAGCTGTGAACCTAAGCCCCAGTGAATGGCGGCCGTAACTATAACGGTCCTAAGGTAGCGAAATTCCTTGTCGGGTAAGTTCCGACCTGCACGAATGGCGTAACGACTTCCCCACTGTCTCAACCATAGACCCGGCGAAATTGAAGTACGAGTAAAGATGCTCGTTAGCTGCGGAAGGACGGAAAGACCCCATGGACCTTCACTACAACTTGATATTGAGCTTTGACCTGCATTGTGTAGGATAGGTGGGAGGCTTGGAAGCAGTGGCGCTAGCCATTGTGGAGCCAACGTTGAAATACCACCCTGTGTATGTCGGGGCTCTAACCTAGGTCCATTATCTGGATCAGGAACAGTGTCAGGCGGGTAGTTTGACTGGGGCGGTCGCCTCCTAAAATGTAACGGAGGCGCCCAAAGGTTCCCTCAGGCTGGTTGGCAATCAGCCGTCGAGTGCAATGACACAAGGGAGCTTGACTGCGAGACTGACAGGTCAAGCAGGTGCGAAAGCAGGGCATAGTGACCCGGCCATCACGTGTGGAAGTGTGGTCGCTCAACGGATAAAAGGTACCCTGGGGATAACAGGCTAATCTTTCCCAAGAGTCCATATCGACGGAAAGGTTTGGCACCTCGATGTCGGCTCATCGCATCCTGGGGCTGAAGCAGGTCCCAAGGGTTGGGCTGTTCGCCCATTAAAGCGGTACGCGAGCTGGGTTCAGAACGTCGTGAGACAGTTCGGTCCCTATCCTCCGCAGCCGTAGGAATACTGAGGAAGGCTGTCCCTAGTACGAGAGGACCGGGACGGACGGAGCTCTGGTGTGTCTGTTGTCCTGCCAAGGGCATGGCAGATTAGCCACCTCCGGAAGGGATAACTGCTGAAAGCATCTAAGTAGGAAACCCGTTCCAAGATGAGTATTCCCATGCGGTCAACGCAGTAAGGCCCGTGACAAGACCATCACGTTGATAGGCCGGAGGTGTACGCACGGTAACGTGCTCAGCCGACCGGTACTAATCGGCCGAGGGCTTGGTTTGAACAATCGCTCGTGCTTGCTCTGGAGTACTCGGAGGGCCCCACCCGGCCCTTCCTTGACAACTCAAAGGTTTCCGGTGGCCATAGCGGCAGGGTCACACCCGTTCCCATCCCGAACACGGAAGTTAAGACTGCCAGCGCCAATGGTACTTGGGGGTAGACCCCCTGGGAGAGTAGGTCGCCGCCGGATTTCTCACTTGAACGCCCCCGCAAGGGGGCGTTCGTATTTTTCCGCCCTAGTCTCGGAGCGCTATGCCGCCCAACCCTCGCCGCCCCGGCGCGTCCCCACGCCCCGATCGAACCCCTGGTCAGCGCACTGGCGGTGCGAGCCCTGCTCGCCGCCCCGCTGCCGGCGAAGGCGCGCGACGTGGTGATGCCCGTCCCAAGCGCGATCCTCGTGCCGAGTCCGGTGAGCGCAGTGACCGTCGTCCGAGCGCCGGTGCGCCGCGCCGTGCGGCCGGTGCCACTGGTCCGCGTCCGGATCGTGGTGACGGTGATGATCGTCCCCGCCGTCCTGCCGGGCCGCGTCCGGCCGGGGCGCGTCCGGCGAGTCCGAGGTCTGATCGTGACGATCGGCCGCGTCGCTCCGCTGGACCGCGTCCGTCGGGTCGGCGTCCCGATCGTGGTGACGGCGATGACCGTCCCCGCCGTCCCGCCGGGCCGCGTCCGGCCGGGGCGCGTCCGGCGAGTCCGAGGTCTGATCGTGACGATCGGCCGCGTCGCCCCGCTGGACCGCGTCCGTCGGGTCCGCGTCCCGATCGTGGTGACGGCGATGACCGTCCCCGCCGTCCCGCCGGGCCGCGTCCGGCGAGTCCGAGGTCTGATCGTGACGATCGGCCGCGTCGCCCCGCCGGCCCGCGTCCGTCGGGTCCGCGTCCCGATCGTGGTGACGGCGACGACCGTCCCCGCCGTCCCGCCGGGCCGCGTCCGGTTGGTCAGCGTCCGGATCGAGGCGATCGTGATGATCGTCCGCGTCGTCCGAGTGACAACCGTGGGCGTCCGAACGACGGTCGTGGTCGCCCAGGTGGCGCCGGTCGCCCGGCTCGCGTCGCGCCGCGTCGCGTGGAACGTCCCCAAACGGCCGCGGAGGTGCGTGCTGCTGAGGTGCGTGCTGCTCGCGGTCCCCGTCCGGAGAAGCAAGAGGTCGCCCCGCCGCCGTGGGAGCGCAACGAATGGGTGGACGACGGTCCGATCCGCGACGTCGCCCGCTCCGCTACGCGCCGCGCCGCGCGTCCGGAGCCTGTCGAACCGGAGCCGGAACGTGCGCCACGGCGCGTGCGCAAGCCGTCCGAACTGGCCCCGGAGATCGTGGACGACGTCCGTCAGCTGGCGGCCCCGGCCCGCGTCGCCCGGTATCAGGAGCGGCTGACGTCCGCAGCCGAAGCGTTGGAACGCGGGCGGTTCGACGACGCCAAGCGGATGGTGCAGCCGGTGCTGCGCGAACTGCCCGACATCGCCTACGCCCACGAGATCGCCGGCCAGGCCTGGTACCGCCTCGGTCAGTGGCGCAAGGCAGCGGCCGAGCTCGAGCTGGCACGCCAGCTCGACGGTTCGCTGCAGCACCACGCCGTGCTGGCCGACTGCTACCGCGCCCTGCGCCGGTTCCACGAGGTCGACACGCTCTGGCGCGAGCTCCGGGAGGGTTCGCCGAACCACGCGCTCATGGCCGAGGGGCGCATCGTCGCCGCCGGCGCGCTGGCCGACCAGGGCGACATGGCCGGCGCACTGCAGCTGATGGCTCGCTCGGCGGAGGTGCCGCGGCGAGTTCGCGACTACCACCTGCGCCAGTGGTACGTGCTGGCCGACCTCTACGACCGTTCTGGTGACGTCATCAAGGCCCGTCGGTTCTTCGGCATCGTGCGTGACGCCGATCCGACGTTCGCCGACGTGCAGGATCGGCTGCGCACCCTCGGCCGCTGATCAACCGGGTCGGAGCGACTCGACCTCCTGGACGCACGGTCCGACGGTGAGCGTGCCGGCGTCGGCGTCCAGCGACGCTGTGACGCCGAGCGTCAACGCCACCTGGTCGGGTCCACCGTCCGCACCGACCCCACCGTGGCCGACGTCGAGGCCGCCGAGAACCGGGACGCCGAGGTTCGTCAGGCGATCGCGCATGACGTCTTCGATGCGCCAGGAGCGATCGACGTAGCCCTCGAAGCCGGTGAACAGGCCGAGGGCGATCGCCCGCACGCCGTCGAGCGAACCGGAGCGGATGAGGTGGGTCAGCTGCCGGTCGATCTGGCCGAGCCCGATGGTCCGCTTGTCCTCGAGGAACAGGATCGCCCCGTGCAGGCTGGGGAGCCCGGCGCCGATGACGCCGGCCACGGCCGACAGGTTGCCGCCGATGAGCGTGCCCTCGGCGCGTCCGGGCACGTGGATCGCCGCTGACGTTGCCGCTGGGTCGCGGTGCAAGGTGAGCGGATCGGTCGTCATCAGCAACTGGCGCACGGAGGCGATGGCACGTTGGCCGACGAGGCAGCCGTGCACGCCGGTCACACGGCAGCGATGCCAGAGCGCGAGGTGCAGGTAGGTGATGTCGCTGAACCCGACGACCGGCTTGGGGTCGCGACGGACGGCCTCGACGTCGATGCCGTCGGCGATCCGGTACGCGCCGGCGCCTCCACGCGTCGTGAACACGGCGCGCACGCCGGGGTCGCGGAAGGCATCGTTGAGATCCTGGAGGCGATCCGCGTCGGTGCCGGCCATGTACCCCCACTGATCGAGAGCGTGCTCGCCGACCTCCGGACGCAGGCCCCAGCTCTCGAGCACTGCCAGCGCGTCGGCGACGGCCTCCGGTGTCGGGAAGCTGGCGGGCGAGAGCAACCGCACGCGATCGCCTGGCTCGAGCATCGGTCGCAGACCGCCGGGAGACATCAGCTCATCCTGGCATCGCCCGACCGTCACACCCCCGGCGTACGGTCATCGATGCGGCTTCCCCCTTGCATCAACTCCAGTGCACTGCGCCATCTCGGCGCGGGAAGGTCGTCATCATGAACGTCGTCGTGCTTCGCGGAACCCTGTCCAGCGACCCGGTCGAGCGCACGCTCGCCTCCGGATCGCGCTTGCTCTCGTTGGAGGTCACCACCGCGGCGGCATCCGTGCCGGTCGCGTGGTTCGACGCACCGGAGTCCAGTCACCTCGCGGCCGGTACCGAGGTCGTCGTCACCGGCATCGTCAAGCGTCGCTTCTTCCGCAGTGGCGCGGCGACACAAAGTCGAACGGAGGTGGTGGCGAGCGGGGTCGTCGTCGCCGGCAAGCGTGCGCAGGTGCGCAAGCTGGTCGCTGCGGCGGCAGCTCAGCTCGCTGACGCCGGCTGATGTGGTCGGCTGTTGGGTGTCAGCCCAGCGTGCCGACGTTGTCGAGCTCGGCGAACGACTGCGCCAGGCGCTCGTTGAAGCTCACCTCGGCGGCTCGCAACCACACCCGCGGGTCGTAGTGCTTCTTGTTCGGTGCGTCGGCGCCGGTCGGGTTGCCCAGCTGACCCTGGAGGTAGTCGTGCTTGTCCTGGTCGTAGCGGCGGATGCCGTCCCACAGGGCCCACTGCAGATCGGTGTCGATGTTCATCTTCACCACGCCGTAGCTGATCGCCTCGCGGATCTCGGCCGGACTGGAGCCGGAGCCACCATGGAAGACGAAGTCGACCGGGTTGGGGCCGGTGCCGAACTTCTGGGCGATGTACTCCTGCGAGTCGCGCAGGATGCTCGGCTTGAGCTGCACGTTGCCCGGCTTGTAGACCCCGTGCACGTTGCCAAATGCAGCAGCGATCGTGAAGCGGGGGCTGACGTCGAGCAGGCGCTCGTAGGCGTAGGCCACCTCTTCGGGCTTCGAGTACAGGTCGGCCTGGTCCGCGCCGCTGTTGTCGACTCCGTCCTCCTCGCCGCCGGTGATGCCGAGCTCGATCTCCAGCGTCATGCCCATCGCTGCCATGCGAGTGAGGTAGCGGACGCAGATGTCGAGGTTCTCCTCCAGCGGCTCCTCGGACAGGTCGAGCATGTGCGAGCTGTACAACGGGCGGCCGGTGGCGGCGAAGTGCGCCTCGCCGGCGTCGAGCAGCCCGTCGATCCAGCCGAGCTTGTCCTTGGCGCAGTGGTCGGTGTGCAGGATCACTCGTGCGCCGTAGGCCGCGGCCACGGTGTGCACGTGATGGGCGGCGGCGATCGACCCGAGGATCGACGGCTGGTCGCCCTTGACGCCGATCCCCTTGCCGGCAACGAATGCGCTGCCACCGTGGGAGAACTGGATGATCACCGGCGAGTTGACCTTCGCCGCGGTCTCCAGCACGCCGTTGATCGTGTTCGATCCCGTGCAGTTGGCGGCCGGCAGGGCGAAGCCCTGCGTCTTGGCCACGGCGAACACTTCGGACACCGCGGCACCCGTGAGGACACCGGCGGGGAACTGGTCAGCAAGACGGTCAGCAGTCACGTCGCAAAGTGTAGAGAGCCGTGATCGCCGAACCGTCAAGGTCGTGTCAGGGCTGCATCGGTCAGCCCTGAAGTGGGCGAACGACCAAGCCGGTGCGCAGCTTCGGGGTGAAGAACGTCGACTTCGGGGGCATCAGCAGCCGCTCGTCGGCAGTGCGACGGATCTCCTCGATGCTGGTCGGCCGGATCAGGACCGCAGCCGACGCCAGCCCGGTCGACAACGCGTGGAGCACCTCGTCCACGCCGTGCTGGTAGGTGACGTCGATGTCGAACTCGCCGAGCGCATGCTCGAGGTAGGCGCCGTCGAGCGCGCGCACGCCGGACAGCGCATCTGCCTTTGGGGTCAGCCAGGTGCCGATGCCACGCTCGTCCACGAGGCACAGCGCACCGCGGCCGACGAGCTGCGCCGGAAACGTGGCGTCGACCGGGCCGGCGGGAGCGAGGTCGAAGCACGAGCTCAGCGCCTCGCCGAGATCGGTCGCGCTGACGCCGTGGTACAGGCGGTGGATGGCGTCGATGCTCAGCTGGTCCTCGACGAGCTCGGCGACGTAGGTCATGGTCAGCTCGGCCGGTCCATCTGCGGCACCGGCGGCGCGCTGCTCGTCGCGGTAGGTGCGGCTGATGGCGTAGCGATGATGACCGTCCGCGATCAGCACCGGCTGCGCCCCGACGGCCGCGGCGATGGCCTCGACTCGTGCGGGGTCGTCGACCAGTTCGACGACGTGGTCGACCCCGTCGACGGTCGTCGAGCCGAGCGGCTCGCCAGGTGCGGCGAGCAGATCGCTGAGGCCGGCACTGAGCGACAGCCCCCACACCGGCGACAGGTTGGACTCGGTGGCGCGGGTGAGGTCGAGCCGATCGGTCTTCGCCTTCGGCGTCGTGCGTTCGTGGGGGAGCACCCCGCCGGCGCCCTCGTCGACCACCTCCAGCGCGCCGATCACCCCGACGGTGTCGCGCGACGCGCCGGTCTCATCGACGAACCGCATCCGGTACAGGGTGAAGCTGGGGACGTCGTCGACCACGAGCACGCGTGATTCACGCCACGCCCACAGCAAGGCGGCGGCGTGCTCGTACCGATCGCCGTCTTCAACGGCATCGGGTTCGGCGGGGACGTCGATGTGCACGATGTTGTTGGGGTGGCGGTCGGCGAGCCGGGCGACGTCCTCTGCCGACAGGACGTCGTAGGGCGGGGCGATGACGTCGTCGAGCGGGAGCGACGGGGCGTAACGAAGGGCGCGGAACGGTTCGAAGCGAGGCACCACCCCAGGTTGCCAGGTCGGCATGCCAACATGGCAACCTCCATGCCTGCTGAGCCCGCACCTTTCCCGACCTCAGTCCTGTGCGACCTCGACGGCGTGGTGTGGCTGTCACACGAGCCGATCCCCGGGTCGGTCGAGGCGATCGCTCGACTGCGCGCCCACGGTCACCGGGTGCTGTTCGTCACCAACAACTCGTTCTCGCTGCTCGCCGACCAGGAGCGGTCGCTCGCAGGCATCGGCATCCCCGCCGTGGGCGACGTGCTCACGTCCGCGCAGGCAGGTGCGCTGTTGATGCAACCCGGCGAACGGGCCTTCGTCTGCGGCGGCCCGGGCGTGGTGGAGGCGCTCGAGGCCCGTGGCGTCGCGGTGGTCGACGCTGCCGACATCGACGCTCCGGGTGTCGTCGTGGATGCGGTCGTCGTCGGCTTCCACCGCTCCTTCGACTACGAGGGTTTGCGCCGCGCTGCCGGAGCTGTGGGCCGGGGCGCCCGATTGATCGGGACGAACGACGACGCGACGTACCCGACACCCAACGGGCCGATCCCCGGCGGTGGTTCGATCCTGGCCGCCGTCGAGCGGGCCACCGGCCTGTCGGCGGTCGTGGCCGGCAAGCCGTACGCGCCGATGGCCGAACTGGTCCGGACCACGATCGGAGATGCTGCTGCGACCGGTGCGGTGATGGTCGGTGACCGGCCGTCGACCGACGGGCTGTTCGCCCGCACGCTCGGATGCCGATACGCATTGGTGCTCACCGGCGTCACCGCGGCCGGGAGCACGGAACCACCCGCGCCCGATCGGGAGCTGCCCGACCTGGCCGCAGCTGCCGACCTCGTCATCGGGGGCTGGTGAGGCACCGATAGGCTGGGACGATGGCAAGCAACGCACTGTTCAAGCGGTTCCTCGATGCTGGGATGCAGTTCACCGAGCTCTCGCAGTCGAAAGCTGAGAAGCTCGTCGCCGACCTGGTGAAGACCGGCGAGGTGCGCCGCAAGGACGCCGAGCAGACCGTGGCCCACCTCGTCGAGCGTGGACGCTCGGCCACCGAGCAGTTGGTGTCCGCGGTGCAGGCGGAAGTCGCCAAGCAGCTCGGTCGCTTCGCGGGTCGCCTCGATGGTGTCGAGTCGCGCGTCGAGGAGCTGGCCTCCACCCTCGGGATCACGTCGAAGAAGCCGGCCGCCGAAACCGCGCCGGCGACGGCACCGGCAAAGAAGGCTGCGCCGGCGAAGAAGGCCGCTGCTGCCAAGAAGGCACCTGCCAAGAAGGCCGCAGCGAAGAAGGCTGCGCCGGCCAAGAAGGCGCCAGCGAAGAAGGCCGCAGCGAAGAAGGCTGCGCCGACCAAGAAGGCTGCCGGCTCCTCCGGTGTTGCCAAGCTCGCCGCGCGCAAGGCGCCGGCGAAGCGGGCGTAGGCCCACCGCCACGGTGGCCAGGCGTTCGCGGCTCGACGCCGAGCTGGTTCGCCGCCACCTCGTCACCAGTCGAACCGACGCCGCTCGCGCGGTCGAGGCTCGGCGTGTGCTCGTCAACGGCGCACTCGCGGACAAGGTCGCCCGTCTCGTCGCGCCCGGGGATGCGGTCACGATGCTCGGCGACGGCCCGCGGTTCGTCAGCCGCGGCGGCGAGAAGCTCGATGCCGCGCTGGTGGCGTTCGAGATCGACGTGTCCGGGCTCGCCGTGCTCGATGCCGGTGCGTCCACCGGTGGCTTCACCGACTGCCTGTTGCAGCGTGGGGCGCGCCAGGTGTTCGCCGTCGACGTCGGGCACGGGCAGCTGCACCCTCGGATCCGCAACGACGACCGCGTCGTCGTGTTCGAACGGTTCCACATCCGCGACGCCACACCGGACAGAATCGGAGCCGTCGTCGATATGGTCGTCGCCGATCTCTCCTTCATCTCGTTGCGTCGCGTGATCGCAGCGATCACCGGGGTGTGTGCACCAGGGGGCACGTTGGTCCTGCTCGTCAAACCGCAGTTCGAAGCCGGCCGGGTCGAGGTCAGTCGCGGGCGTGGCGTCATCGTCGACCCTGCCATCCACGAGCGCGTTCGCGGTGAGATCGACGCCAGCCTCGTCGAGCACGGCTGCACCGTCGTCGGCTGGATCGATTCTCCGATCACCGGCGGTGACGGCAACCGCGAGCTCCTCGTGCACGCGACCACCGCACCCGCCGCTGGTGGCGCGTCATGACCGACGCCAAGCGCAGCGTCTTCCTCGTCGCTCACCACGAGCGGCTCGAAGCTGCCGCGCTGGCCCGCGCCGCAGCGCAGTGGTTGACCGAGCACGGCGCCGACGTCTGGATGCCACCGGAGGATGCCGAGGCGTTGGGTCTCGCCGACCTCGGCGCCGACCGATCGCCGGCGAGTGCGTCGTTGGTCGTCAGCCTCGGCGGCGATGGCACGATGCTGCGCGCCGTGCAGATGCTCGGCGGCGCGCCCGTGCCCGTCATCGGCGTCAACGTCGGCTTGCTCGGCTACCTGTCGGAAGTCGAACCGCCGGCACTGACCAACGCCCTGCAGCGTTGGTGGGACGGCGAGGAGGCGGGGGAGTGGAGCATCGAGGAGCGGATGATGCTCGACGTCCACGTGCAGCGCGCCGGCGAGACCGAGTCGTCGGCGACGTGGTCCGCGCTGAACGAAGCCGTCGTCGAGAAGCGCGAGGCCGGGCACACCGTGCGCCTGCTCGTGCGCATCGACGGTGCCCTGTTCACCTCGTACGCGGCTGATGGGTTGATCATCGCCACGCCCACCGGCTCGACGGCCTACTCGCTGTCGGCGCGTGGTCCGGTCGTGTCGCCGCGACACCGGGCGTTGCTGCTGACGCCGGTGTCACCGCACATGCTCTTCGATCGTTCGCTGGTGCTCGACCCCGAGGAGGAGGTGGACATCGAGGTCAGCGGTCACCGCGAAGCCACGCTCTCGGTGGACGGCCAGCAGGTGGCGATGCTCGTCGAGCGCGACGTCGTCGCCGTGCGAGCCTCGGATCGATCGGCACAGTTCGTCCGCTTCGGACGTCGCCGCTTCCACCAGATCCTCAAGGCCAAGTTCGGGCTCGCGGACCGCTAGATGCTCGCCGAGATCCACATCGAGTCGCTCGGCGTCATCGAGTCGCTCGACCTCGTGCTCGGCGCTGGGCTCACCGCGCTCACCGGCGAGACGGGCGCCGGCAAGACGATGCTGGTCGAGGCGATCAGCTTGCTCGTCGGTGGCCGCGCCGACGCGTCGATGGTCCGACCCGGACACGACGAGGCGCGCGTCGAGGGTCGGTTCGTGGTCGACGATCAGGAGTGGATCGTCGCTCGCGTGATCCCCGCCGACGGCCGGTCACGCGCGTACGTCAACGGTCGTCTGGCGACCGCCGCCACGCTGGCCGAGCTCGGCGTGCGCGCCGTCGACCTGCACGGTCAGCACGCCCATCAGAGCCTGCTCGGCGCGGCCGCCCAGCGCGCTGCTCTCGATCGCTTCGCCGGCACCGATCTCGCGCCGCTGCGCGCGGCGCGTTCCGCGCTCACCGAGATCGATGCTGCGTTGGCGGCACTCGGCGGGGACGGGCGGACGCGGGCACGAGAGCTCGACCTGCTGCGCTTCCAGGTCGCCGAGCTGGACGCCGCCGGTCTCGGCGATGCCGACGAGGATGCGCTGCTCGAGCGAGAGGAAGACGTCCTCGCCGGCGCCGTGGCCCACCGTGACGCGGCACTCGCTGCGCTGGCGGCACTCAGCGGTGACCAGGGCTCGTTGGAGACAGCGGGCGAGGCGGTGCACGCCCTGGCCTCGCGGGCGCCGTTCGTCGAGCTGGAGCGGCGCCTGCGAGCTGCCGTCGTCGAGCTCACCGACATCGCAGCGGAGGTTCGCGGCCTGGCCGAATCGATCGACGAGGATCCGGCCCGGCTCGCCGCGATCCGCGAGCGCCGGCAGCTCTTGCGCGACCTGCGCCGCAAGTACGGCGACGACCTGGCTGCGGTGATGGCGTTCGGTGACGAGGTGCGCGCCCGCCTGGCCGAGCTGGAGAGCTACGACGACCGGATCGCCGAGCTCGAGCGAGAGCGTCGGACTGCGCTCGAGGGCGAACGTGCGGCGGCGGCCGCCGTTGGCCGAACCCGTCGTGGCGCGACCACCGAGCTGGCCAAGCGCGTCGAGGGCCACCTGCGCGACCTGGCGATGGTCCACGCCTCGATCGCCATCGTCGTCGGTGACGAGGATCCAGGCGACGACGTCGCCTTCCTGCTGGCGGCCAACCCGGGCGCGCCGCTGCTGCCGTTGGCCCGCGTTGCCAGCGGTGGCGAGTTGGCGCGCACGATGCTCGCCCTGCGCCTGGTGCTGACCGAGGCCCCCGAGACGCTGGTCTTCGACGAGGTCGATGCCGGCATCGGTGGCGACGCGGCTGGTGCCGTCGGCGACGCCCTGGCCCGCCTGGGCAAACGCCATCAGGTGCTCGTGGTCACCCACCTCGCTCAGGTGGCTGCACTCGCGTCCTCGCACGTCATGGTGCGCAAGCAGGTCGTTGGCAGCGAGACGATCGCCACCGCGGTGCCCGTGGAGGGTGACGCGAGAGTGGACGAAGTGGCTCGGATGCTGTCCGGCCACCGCGCCGGTGCATCTGCGCGAACCCACGCGGGTGAGCTCATTGCACGCGGCGGCCCCTCGAAGCGACGATGATGGCGGCGATGGGGGAGCGCACGCTGCGCCGGGATACCGCGGTGGTCACCGCGTGCACGCTGTTGTCGCGCATCAGCGGGTTCGGTCGCGTCCTGGCCACGGCCGCCGTCCTCGGCAGCGGACTGCTCGGCGACGTGTACCAGAGCGCCAACCTCGTGCCGAACCTGCTGTTCGAGCTGGCCGCCGGTGGCGTGCTCCAGGCCGTGCTGGTGCCCGGCTTCGTCGCGGCCCGTCGCGACGGTGGCGACGAGGGCCTCGGCCTGGCGGCGGCAGCGACGTCGGGAGTGCTGCTCGTCGGGCTCGCCGCGGTGGCGGCGCTCGGGTTGATCGTGTCGCCGATCATCGCCAACCTGCTCGTCGCATCCGAACCGTCGGCCAGCACGGCAGGCGACAAGCTCGACGTGCTGGTCCCGATGCTGCTCGTGTTCATCCCGCAACTCGTCTGCTACGGGGTCGGGATGGTGGCCGCGGCTGCGCTCAGCGCACGCGGGCGGTTCGTGTCGGCCGCGTTGGCCCCAGCGGTCAACAACGTGATCGTCATCGTCGCCTGCCTGCTGTTCCGACAGGCGTTGCACGGCAGTGAGTCGTCGCTGTCGCTGTCACCGTGGCAGTTCGGGTTGATCGCCGGCGGGACGACGCTGGGCGTGATCGCCTTCTCGGTCACTCCGGTCATCGCACTGCGGCTGCAGGGCGTGCCGATCGCCGTGCGTTGGCTCCCGCGCCACCCCGCAGTGCAGTCGCTGCGGGGCTCGTTCGGATGGGCGACGCTGTCGGTCGTCGGCACGTTCGTCCCGATGGTTGCGGCACTGGTCCTCGGCAACGGCGCCGCCGGTGGGGTGGCGGTGTTCGTCTACGCGTTCGCGTTCTTCGTGCTGCCGCACGCGCTCGTCGCCGTGCCGTTGGCGACCACGCTGTCGCCGCGCGTCGCCGACCGCTGGCAACGCCAGGAGATCGACCACCTCCGTCGCGACATCGACAGTGCGGTGCGCATCGGCCTGCCGCTGCTGTCGCTGGCCGCCGTTGCCCTGGCGGTCCTGGCGTGGCCGCTTGCCCGTGCCGCGGCGTTCGGGCAGACCGCCAGCCAGGGCATCGCCCCGATCGCTCACACGTTGGCGGCCTTCGGACCCGGACTGATCGGCTACGGCGTGGCCTTCGTCATGCTGCGCGTGCTGATGTCCATCGGCGACGTGCGTGGCAGCGCCGTGCTGCAGGTCACCGGTGCGGTGGTGGGCACCTCGGTGATGGTGGTGCTGGCGCTGTCGCTCCACGACAACGAGCGCAGCGCGGCGCTGGCCATCGGGTATGGCGTGGCGCAGCTGGTGGCTGCGGCGTTGCTGCTCGTGCGGGTGCATCGCCTCACCGGCGCGGCATCGCCGCGCGCGCTCGCTCGCACCGTCGTGGAGTCGCTGTTGTGCAGCGGGCTGGCGGCGGTGACGATGCTCGTCGTCGTGCACCCGTTCGACGCCTCTCGGCGTGAATCCGCACTGGCGTTGGTCCTGGGTGGTGCCAGCGGTCTGCTGGTCTTCGGGTCTGCGTTCGTCGCCATCCGATCGCGGTCGGGCTGGAACGCCTCGGCTGCCGTGGCGCAGCGCCTACGCCTTCGCCGCAGCGGCGGTGCGGCGACGTAGCGAGATCTTGTCGATCAGGCGAACGACACCGAGCCCACCGCCGAAGATCACTGCGCCGCCGACGGCGTCGAGCCAGTAGTGGTTGGCGGTGACGACGATGGCGAACAGCGTCAGCAACGGGTAGAGCACGCACAGCGCGCGGGTGACGCGGTGGCGAGCGAACTGGAAGAGCACGACAGCGCACCACAGCGCCCAGCCGAAGTGCAGGCTCGGCATCGCCGCGTAGTTGTTGGCGATCGCCTTCGCCGCCGACGAGTGGTACGACCACAGACCGCCGACCGTGTCGAGGGTGTCGACGAAGCAGTTGCAGCTGTACAACCGCGGTGGCGCGAGCGGGAAGGTCCAGTACCCGATGAGGGCCAGGGCGGTGGTGGCGCCGAGCAGGTTGCGCATCCGCCGGTAGACCTCGTGGTGGCGGACGAACAGCCAGATCAAGAGCCCTGCGGTGACGATGAAGTGCAGCGTCCCGTAGTAGATGTTCATCGATTTGATCAGCCAGCGGAACGGCAGGAAGGCGCGTTGGATGGTGTGCTCGGTGAAGATGCCGAGCGTCTTCTCCAGGTCGACGAGGCGGATGGCGTTCGCGTACGCACGCGTCTTGTTGTTGCCGGTGTCCGCCAGCCGGCGGATGGTCTGGTACAGGTAGTAGAACGTCAGGACCAGCACGGCCTCGCGCACGACGCGGGAGCGCATCGACCGCTGGCGCTTCCCTGGCGCCTCGGCGGCCTGCTCGCCCGCATCGTCCAGGCGCGACGAATCGTCGTCGACCGGGGCGTACGTATCCATCCGCGCGAGTGTAGAGGCCCGCCGCAGCGCGAACCGGACGTTACGGGCGCAGGCGGTAGATCGTCAGGCCGTCGATCACGGTGACCTGCTCGTAGCGGTCGGTGACGAACGCCGCGAGCTCGGGAAACAGGCTGAGCGGGTAGTGCTCGTAGCCGAGCTGCGTCGACGACGACGTGTCCACCACGACCGCCGGCGGGTGGGCGAGCAGATCGTCGATCATCAGCTGGTAGGCGCCGGGGGCTGCCGCCGACAGGGTGGCGGCCGGGTCGTTGCGGCCGCCGGAGCGACCGGTGACGAAGTCGGTGTGCACGAGCTTGCCGGCCGGCAGTCGGTCCGCCTCGAGGAGCAGTTCGGGGTAGGAGCCCCACACGAACACCCGCTCGCCGGGCGCCGCCAGGCGGTCGACCTCGGCGGCGGCGCGTCGCGGATCGGGACGATCGCGGAACGAGCCAGGGACGAACAGCAGCGAGAACGCGATCAGCGCCGGTGCCGCCAGCCCGAAGATGGCCGGCTTGCGCCAGCGTGAAGCGGCGGTCCGGGCGGCGATCTCGGCGAGCACCGGGATCGCCAGGACGACCAGCGGCGGTACGACCTGCAGCCAGTAGTGGCCGAAGAAGCGGAACCCGGCGGCGACGGCACCGAGGCCGGTGAGCACCCACAACCACAGGTCCAGGTCGTCGCGGCTCCCTCGATTCGCCGCTCCCCGGCGCCACGGCGGACGACGGCGCATGGCCACACCAGCGGCGACGACCACGGTGAGGTGCAGCGCAGCGAAGCCGATCGTCGACAGCACCGCTCGGCCGAGCGACGCGCCGAGGCCTGCCGGCGCGAACACGAAGCCGGGGCTGTTGGTCACGTTCCACTCCCAGTACGAACCGAACGGTGCGTAGAGCGCGGTGGTGGCGATGACGGCCGCCGCCGAAACCAGGAGCACCGCGGCATGACGCCAACGACCGCTCCGCCACACGGCGAACGCAGCCGGCACGATCGCCAGCAGCCAGCTCTGGCGGCACAGGATCGTCACCCCGAGTGCGGCGCCCGCAGCGCCCGCCCAGGCGAGGGTGCCGCGCCGCGACCAGAGCATCGCCGCGGTTCCGGGCAGCAGGGCGAAGTGTGCGTAGTTGGCGGCACCGGCGTCCGCGGGGTAGAGCGACATGACCGCCAGGACGAACACGATCCCGCCGCACCAGGCGGCGGTGCGGCCCCAACGACGATGCGCGTCGGCGGCGACGAGCAGCGCAGCGGCGGCGAGCGCGAGGGTGACGAGAACGCGCAGGGGGCGAACGTCGGTGGAGCCGGTGAGATCGAACGACGCCGCGTACGACAGAGCTGGCAACGGCGGCTTGCGGTCGAAGATGTCGCGGTACAGCGTGCCGCCGGCGCGCACGACCATGCCCTGCACGCCGATCGCCGCCTCATCGGGGTCGAACAGTCGGCGGGTGAACGTCGGGATGCGCAGCAGCACAGCGAGCCCGACGATCGTCGCCGCGAGCTGCATCGGGAAGCGATCGCGTTGAACGTGCCCGTCGGGCTGCGCGGTCGCCATCGGCGCAGCACGCTACCGGTCGTCCGGCGCCGGCCGGGGGCACAGCTAGCGTCGCCCCCCGTGGACTCGCCGACGGCTGTGCTGTTCGACTTCGGCAACACCCTGTTCGCGCACGCGACGCTGCGCGAGACGATCGCCTCGTGCGCCGCGGATGCGGGTGTCGACGTCGATGCCGTCGAGCTCGCTGCGGCGATCGACGGCGCGGCGATGACGGACGCAGAGCGAGCGCTCGGGCGCGACCTCGACGCGGCGGTGTGGGACGCGCGCTGGCGGGTGCTGTACGGCGCGGCTGATGCGTTGGCGGCCGGGCTGGGGGATCGCATCCACACGGCGATGCACGACCCGATGCAGTGGCACCCGTACGCCTCGACCACGAACGTGCTGCGCACGCTCAGCGCCGCCGGCGTGCGCCTCGGCGTCGTGTCCAACACCGGGTGGGACGTGCGCGCCGTGTTCCGCGCTCACCACGTCGAGCACCTCATCGACGTGTTCGTGCTGTCCTACGAGGTGCAACTGGTCAAGCCCGACGTGCGCATCTTCATCGCGGCGTGCGACCGGCTCGGTGTCACGGCGCCGGCCACGTTGATGGTCGGCGACGACCCGCACGCCGATAGTGGTGCCGCCGTCGCCGGCATGCGCACGCTGCTGCTTCCTGCAGCTGCACCGGGTGCGGACAACGGTCTGGACGCGGTGGCCCACCTGGCGACGTCGTAGTTGCCGACCGTGATCGCGGCGCATCCGCGCGCGCGGCGAACGGAGAGGGGTAGCCTGCGATCCCGTTGTCAGTTCGTCTGAAGCGGAGGTTGTGGTTCACATGCCCAAGCACATTTTCGTGACCGGAGGCGTGGCCAGCTCTCTTGGCAAGGGCCTCACCGCGTCATCACTCGGTCGCCTGCTCAAGTTGCGTGGTCTGCGGGTGACGATGCAGAAGCTCGACCCGTACATCAACGTCGACCCCGGCACGATGAACCCGTTCGAACACGGTGAGGTGTTCGTCACCGACGACGGTGGCGAGACCGACCTCGACCTCGGCCACTACGAGCGCTTCATCGACGAACCGCTCACCCGCGACTCGAACGCCACCACCGGCAGCATCTACCAGGCGGTGCTCGCCGCCGAGCGTCGCGGGGACTACCTCGGCAAGACCGTGCAGGTGATCCCGCACATCACCGACGAGATCCGCCGGCGGATCAAGCGCCTGGCCACCGAGGACGTCGACGTGGTCATCACCGAGGTCGGCGGCACCGTCGGCGACATCGAGATCCTCCCGTTCCTCGAGGCGATCCGTCAGTTCCGCAAGGACGCCGGCCGCGACAACGTCTGCTACATCCACGTCACGCTGGTCCCGTTCATCGGTCCGAGTGGCGAGCAGAAGACGAAGCCGACGCAGCACAGCGTCACCGAGCTGCGCAGCCGTGGCATCCAACCGGACGTCATCGTGTGCCGCAGCGAGGAGCCGCTGAGCCCCAACCTGAAGCGCAAGATCTCCAACCTGTGCGACGTCGACGAGGGTGCCGTGGTCAACGCCGCCGATGCCCGCAACATCTACGAGCTGCCGCTGATCCTCCACGAGGAGGGCCTCGACACCACGGTGTGCGAGGTGCTGCGCCTCGATGCGCCGCTCGACCTGACGCCGTGGCAGGAGCTCGTCGACAAGGTCGAATCCGCCGTGCGCCCGGTGAAGATCGGCCTGATCGGCAAGTACATCGACCTCCAGGACGCCTACCTGTCGGTCGTCGAGAGCCTCAAGCACGCCGGGTTCCACCACGGCGCCAAGGTCGAGATCGACTGGATCCAGGCCGAGGAGATCGAAGGCCTGTTGGCCGCCGGTCGGTTGGCCGACCTCGACGGCATGGTCATCCCCGGCGGGTTCGGCGAGCGTGGCTTCGAGGGCAAGATCGCCGCTGCCGGTTACGCCCGTGAGCACGACATCCCGTGCCTCGGGCTGTGCCTCGGGCTGCAGGCGATGACCATCGAGTTCTGCCGCAACGTGCTCGGCATGACCGGTGCCAACTCGACGGAGATGGATCCGACGACGCCATACCCGGTGATCGACCTGATGCACGACCAGCGCGACGTCACCGACAAGGGCGGTACGCAGCGCTTGGGCGCGTTCTATGCGATCCTGCAGACGGGCTCCCGTGTGCACCAGGCCTACGGCGATCCCGTGGTCAGCGAGCGTCACCGTCACCGTTACGAGCTCAGCGCGCAGCTCAAGCCGAAGCTGGAGGCCGCCGGCCTGCTGTGCACCGGCCTGTCGCCCGACCGTCGTCTCGTCGAGTTCATCGAGCTCGCCGACCACCCGTTCTGGGTCGCCACCCAGGCTCATCCCGAGTTCAAGAGCCGCCCGGACCGCCCGCACCCGCTGTTCCGCGAGCTGACCTACGCCGCGCTCGCACGCCGCGAGGCGCGCACGCCGTTGCTGTCGCTCGTCGACGGCGACATCGCCAAGCCCTCCGTTGCCTGACGTCCCGGAGCAGCCGGCGAGCTTTCGCCATCTCGGCGACGAGCTGGTCCACCAGGGCTACATCTGGCGCGTCGTGCTGGCCGACTTCGAGTCGCCCGACGGCGAGCGCTTCCGCCGCGACATCGTCCGCTCGCCGGGCGCGGTGGCGGCCGTGCCGCTGCTGGTCGATGCCGACGGCGTGCATTCCGTGGTGCTCGTTCGCCAGTACCGGCCGCCGTACGACGCGCACGTCATCGAGATCCCTGCCGGGATGCGCGACGTGGCGGACGAGCCGGTCGAGGTGACCGCGGCGCGCGAACTCGTCGAGGAGGTCGGCCTCGAGGCCGGCAAGCTCGAGCCGCTGCTGCAGTTCTACCCCTCGGCGGGGATGACCGACTCGGTGCTCCACCTGTTCCTCGCCACGGAGCTGACCTCGGTGCCACGCGAGACGCACGGCCCCGAAGAACGCGACATGGACGTGCTCACCGTCACCCTCGACGAGGCGATCGCCATGGTGCTCGACGGGCAGATCCACGACGCGAAGACGATCATCGGTCTCCTGCTCGTCGATCGACGGCGGCGAGAGGGCACACTGGGCTGATGCCGATCACCGCAGCGGCGCCACCGGAGATCGACGAGTTCCTCGTCTGGATGGCGGCCGAGCGGGGGCGGTCGGCCAACACGCTGGCCGCCTATCGGCGCGACCTCGATGGCTACGTCACCTGGCTCGCCGAGCACGGTCACTCGCTTGCGGACGTCGATCGCGCCGCGCTCGACGCGTTCGTCGGCGCTCGTCGCGAGGTCGCTGCACCGTCGAGCGTCGCCCGTCAGCTGGCGGCGATGCGCATGCTGCATCGCTTCATGGTCGAGGAGGGGATGCGCGTCGACGATCCCACGGCGGACGTCAACGGCGTGCGGGTGCCGGCGGGGATCCCACACCCGCTGAGCGAGGACGACGTCGTCAAGCTGCTCGGCTCGGTCACCGGCAACGAGCCGATCGATCGGCGCGACCGAGCGCTGCTCGAGCTGCTCTACGCGACGGGCGCACGGATCTCGGAGGCATGCGGGCTGTCGCTGGGCGACCTCGATCGCGAGGAGCGCCTCGTGCGGCTGTTCGGCAAGGGCGCCAAGGAGCGCATCGTGCCGTACGGCAGCGCCGCAGCGAGAGCGCTGGAAGACTGGCTCGGGGCCGATGGCCGGCCGCGAGTGGTGCCGTCGCAGTGGGCGCGGCGAGGTGACGCCGAAGCGGTTTTCCTCAACACGCGTGGGGCTCGACTCAGTCGTCAGGCCGCGTGGGCCGTCGTCAAGACTGCCGGTGCACGTGTCGGCATCACCGACGGCCTCTCCCCCCACGTGCTGCGCCACTCGTGTGCCACGCACCTGCTGGACCACGGTGCCGATCTGCGCATCGTCCAAGAGCTGCTGGGTCACGCCTCGATCTCGACGACGCAGGTGTACACGAAGGTCAGCCAAGAGCGGCTGTGGCAGGTCTACCGAAACGCGCATCCTCGGGCCGCCAGCCGATGAACGCGATCCATCTCGTTCGCCGCTTCCTCGGCTCGCTGTCCGACCGGCCGCCCGCGGCCGCTGACGTCGTCTGGGCAGAAGGGTTCTTCAACGGCCCCGAGCAGGCGATGTGGCGACGGATGAGCAACCCCGACCGACGGCACACGATCACCGTCGCCCGTCGCTTCGTCTCGCTCGCCCCGGATGCACCGCCCGCTGCGGTGGCCGGCGCGCTGCTGCACGACATCGGCAAGCTCGACAGCGGCCTCGGCACGTACCGCCGCGTGATGGCCACGATCGTCGGTCCGCGCACGGCCGCGTTCCGGAAGTACCACGACCACGAAACCATCGGCGCCGAGTGGATCGAAGCGATCGGCTCGAGCCCGATCACCGTCGAGCTCATCCGCGGCCAGGGTCCCTGGTCCGCCGCGCTCCGCGCCGCCGACCATGTCTGATCCCGAAGCGTCTGATCTCGCACGGTCTGATCGCGTAACTGGATGTCCAGAACGCGGCACAGCCGCGCGTCGGACATCCAGTTCTCGGTCGCGTCTCTCGGCCGCCGTGATGGTGACGTGTGGCCTCGTGTCGTGCTCGGACGA
Organism: Ilumatobacteraceae bacterium; assembly: GCA_965229005.1. Classification (GTDB taxonomy): domain Bacteria; phylum Actinomycetota; class Acidimicrobiia; order Acidimicrobiales; family Ilumatobacteraceae; genus CBDDIP01. The sequence goes on along the minus strand of CBDDIP010000002.1, from coordinate 2,985,953 downwards.
TGCGCCCGTGCGACCGGTGGCGAGTCCGTTCCTGCAGTGCGACGGGAAGAGCAGCGGGACGTTCGAGGGCGACCTCATCGGGCCTGGGTTCGCATCGGCCGACCTCGCGCTCGACGACCGACTGTCGTACTACGTCGATCGCTTCGGCGGTGAGCCGGTCGACTTCAGCGAGCTCGTGCGCGGGTTGCGCATCGACGGTCGGATCGGCGTGGTGGCCGTCGCGCACGCCGATCCCGCCGGCGGGTTCCTGTCCGACACCGTTCACGCCTGCGATTCGTACCAGCCGACCGAGACCGGATCGCCGGCCACCGTCGCGCCTGTCACCTGAGCGCTCAGCCGGATCGGTTCAGCGGGGGAGGAAGCCGATCGCGTTCATGGCTCGTTCGAAGGTGGCACCGGCGACCGCGCCGGCCTGCTCGGCACCGCGATGGAGCAGCCCGGCGAGCTGGCCGCGATCGGCGATCAGCTCGTGGTACCGGGCCTGAATCGGGCGCAGCAGCTCGACCACGGCCGCACCGGCGTCGTTCTTCAGCGGGCCGTACTGCGTGTACCCGGCAGCGAGCGTCTCCGGGTCGGTGCCCGAGCACGCGGAGAGGATGTCGAGCAGGTTGCTGACGCCCGGCTTGGCCTGGCGGTCGTAACGCACGTCGCTGTCGCTGTCGGTGACGGCGCGCTTGAACTTGCGCATGATCGCCGCTTCGTCGTCGAGCATGTAGATCAGCCCGGCATCGCCGTCGGCGGACTTGCTCATCTTCGAGGTCGGGTCCTGCAGGTCCATCACCCGGGCGCCGGCCTTCGGGGTGACCGCCTTGGGGATCACGAAGGTGTCGCCGAAGCGGTGGTTGAAGCGGATGGCGATGTCGCGGGTGATCTCGATGTGCTGGCGCTGGTCCTCACCGACCGGCACCTCGTCGGTGTCGTAGAGGAGGATGTCGGCCGCCTGCAACGCCGGGTACGTGAACAGGCCGGCGGAGATGAACTCGGCCTCGCGCTTTGCCGACTTGTCCTTGAACTGGGTCATTCGGCTCAGCTCGCCGAAGCTGACCGTGCACTCCATCACCCACGCCAGCTGGGCGTGCTCGCGCACGTGGCTCTGCACGAAGATCGTCGCCACGTCGGGGTCGAGCCCGACGGCGAAGAGCATCGCCGCCAGACGCAGCGTCGTCGGACCGATGACGTCGGGCTCCTCGGTGATGGTCAGCGCGTGCAGGTCGACGATGCCGTGGAAGACCTCGGCGTCGTGCTGGCCGTTGACCCAGTTGCGCAGCGCGCCCAGGTAGTTGCCCAGGTGGACATCTCCGGTGGGTTGGATGCACGACAGGACGCGGGTCACGGGCCGGAACGCTACCGGTGCGCCCGCCCTGGCTGGCCCCGGTTTTGTCCGATCCACGGCCGCGTGATGCCGGGCATTCAGCGTCCGGCGGGGCCCAACCGGTACGATCGGTGCGATGGCTGTCGAGGTGACCACCCCCGTGTTCGAGGGGCCGTTCGACCTCCTCCTGCACCTCATCCTGCGTGAGCAGGTCGACATCTACGAGGTGTCCCTGAGTCGCATCGTCGACTCGTATCTCACGGAGATCGAACGCCTGCAGGAGCTCGACCTCGACCTGGCCACCGAGTTCCTGCTCATCGCCGCCACGCTCGTCGAGCTCAAGGCTCGGCGCCTCCTGCCCGGCCGCGACGACGTCGACCTCGACGAGGAGCTGGCTCTGTGGGAAGAGCGCGACCTGCTGCTGGCGCGCCTGCTGGAGTGCAAGACGTTCAAGGACGTGGCCAGCGTCTTCACCCGCTTGGCCGACGAAGCCGATCGCAGCTACCCGCGTGCCGTGGGTGCCGACGAGCGCTTCGCCGAGCTGATGCCCGACCTGCTCGAAGGTGTCACCGGTCGGCGGATCCACGCCGCGTACATGCGCGTCGTCACCCCTCGTCCGGTGCCGCGCATCGACCTGTTCCACGTCGCCCCGATCCGTGCCTCCGTGGCCGACGCTGTGGCCGAACTGCTCGACGAGCTGCCCCGCGTCGGCCGCATCTCGTTCCGCCGGTTGACCACCGGGCTGGTCGAGCGGCTGGACGTGATCGTCCGCTTCCTGGCCATCCTCGAGCTGTTCAAACAAGGATCGATCGATCTCGACCAGGGCGAGTGGTTCGGCGACATCGACGTCACCTGGCTCGGCGACGCCGGGTTCGATCGCGACGACGAGAGCGTCAGCGCCGGGTTCGCCATCGACGAGTACCGCGGATGACGGGCGAGGGGATGACGGGCGAGGGGATGACGGGCGAGGGGATGACGGGCGAGGAGATGACGGACGACTCGATGAGCGACGAACCGAGCGAACCGCAGTCGGTCGAGTCGGACGTGAACGAGTCGGCACCGGTTGAAGCACTGGAGCTTGTCGAGCCGGCGGCGCCGGATGCAATGCCCGGATCTCCGGACGCGGAGACGGTGCGGGCGATCGAGGCGATCATCCTCGTCGCCGTCGAGCCGGTCGCCCCGGAGATGCTGGCCCAGCTGCTCGAGCAGCCGGTGGTGATGATCGAGCGGTTGTGCGACGAGCTGGCCTCCGCGTATCGCGAAGCGGGTCACGGCTTCGAGCTCGTCCGCGTCGCTGGCGGCTACCGCTACCAGACGCACGCAGATCTGGCCCCCTACGTCGAACGCTTCCTGCTCGACGGGCAGCGCGCCCGGATGAGTGCAGCTGCGCTGGAGACGCTGGCGATCGTGGCCTACAAGCAGCCGCTGTCGCGGGCGCAGGTGGCGAGCATCCGCGGCGTCGATCCCGACGGCGTGCTGCGCACGCTGCAGGCCCGTGGCTACATCACCGAGGTCGCCCGCGACTCCGGTCCCGGCCAGGCCGTGCTGTTCGGTACGACGCCGGCGTTCCTGGAGAAGCTCGGCCTCGACTCGCTCAGCGACCTGCCGCCGATCGCCGAGTTCGTGCCCGGCGCCGATGTCGTCGAAGCGCTCGAGCACGGCCTGCGCATCGATCCGCCCGATGCCCGCAACTGACCCGACCGAGGACGCCGGCACCGACATCGAGCCGCCGCTGTGGGAGCAGCGTGCTGCCGAATCGGCCGCGTTGCCCCAGGGCGAGCGGCTGCAGAAGGTGCTGGCCGTGCGTGGATGGGGGAGCCGTCGCGTCTGCGAGGACCTGATCGCCGCGGGGCGAGTGACCGTCAACGGTGAGGTGGCCGTGCTCGGCCGACGGGTGGACGTCGACCTCGACCAGGTGGCCGTCGACGGCGGCCCGATCGGCGTGCGCCCCGGGCTCGTCTACTACCTGCTCAACAAGCCGACGGGTGTCGTCACCACCGCGTCGGATCCGCAGGGTCGCCCGACCGTGGTCGAGCTGGTGCCCGACGAACCACGCGTGTACCCCGTCGGTCGGCTGGACGTGGAGACCGAGGGGCTGCTGCTGCTGACCAACGACGGCGACCTCGCCCACCGCCTGGCGCATCCCAGCCACGGCGTCGAGAAGGAGTACCTGGCCGCAGTGGACGGCGGGAACGTGTCGGCCGGCGGCATCCGTCAGCTGCGCGACGGCGTCGAGCTCGATGACGGTCGAACGGCACCGGCCACCGTCTCGCAACCCGAGCCCGGGTTGCTGCGGATCGCGATCCACGAGGGTCGCAACCGACAGGTGCGGCGGATGTGCGAGGCGGTCGGCCATCCCGTGCGCCGGCTCGTGCGCGTGCGCATCGGGCCGCTCCGCGACGCCCAGCTGGCGCCCGGCACGTGGCGCGAGCTGACGCAGGCCGAGGTACGCGACCTCGTGCTGGCCAGCGGCGGCGACGAGTTGCGGGCCAATCGCAGCCGTTGAGGGCTCGCGACGTGCGGTCCCCAATCTCCGGGGTCGGGCCGCGTCTCGCCGGTAGGCTCGCTGCCCGTGACGAGCACCGTTCCAGCGCCTGAGGCACCGGCGCGACGCGCCAACGTCTGCGGGCTCGGGTTGATCGGTGGATCGATCGGTCTGGCGTTGCGCGAACGCGGTTGGCACGTGTCGGGTGACGACATCGATCCGGCGCGCGAGCAGCGGGCGCTCACGCTCGGCGTCATCGATGCGTCCGGCCTCGATCCCGACGCCGAGATCACCGTCGTCGCCACGCCGGTGCTGGCCGTGGTCGATCTCGTCAAGCGGGCGCTCGCCGAGACCACCGGACTGGTGACCGACGTCGGCAGCGTCAAGGGCAGCATCGCCGCAGCGATCGACGACGCCCGGTTCATCGGCGGGCACCCGATGGCGGGCAGCGAGCTGGAAGGTCTCGACGGCGCCGATGGGTCGATGTTCGAGGGTGCGGTCTGGGTGCTCACCCCGTCGGATGCCACCGCCGACACGACGTTCAGCGCGATCGCCGCGGTCGTGGCCGACCTCGGTGCCGACGTGATCGCGCTCCCGCCCGATCGTCACGATCAAGTGGTCGCCGTCATCAGCCACGTCCCGCACCTCACCGCGGCGACGCTGATGGGACTGGCCAGCGATCGTGCCGAGGAGCACGCCGCGCTGCTGCGGCTGGCCGCAGGCGGGTTCCGCGACATGACCCGCATCGCCTCCGGGCACCCGGGCATCTGGCTCGACATCTGCGCCGAGAACCGGCCGGCCATCCTGTCCGCGCTCGACGGGTTGATCGAGGGGCTGGCCGCGATGCGCAACGTGGTCGACATCGACGACCGCGACGAGTTGCAGCGCCGGCTGGCGAAGGCCCGCGACGCACGCACCAACCTGCCGAGTCGCGTCAACCAGCCCAACGAGCTGGCCGAGCTGCGCATCCCGATCCCCGACCGTCCCGGCGCGGCCGCCGGGGTCTTCACGCTCGCTGCCGAGCTCGGCGTCAACATCGCCAGCTTCGAAGTGGTGCACAGCGTCGAAGGCAATCGCGGTGTAGCCGTCGTGCTCGTCGATGCAGCCTCGATGGAGCTCTATCGCGGCGGCCTGATGGCTCGCGGCTACCGGCCAGCGGCGCAGCGTCTCAGCTGAGTCGCACCCGATCATGACCACCCGTCGCGTGCATCCCGTCGTTGTGCCGCTGGACGCCATCGTCACCGTGCCGGGATCGAAGAGCCTGGCCAACCGAGCGTTGGCGTGCGCGGCGATGGCGAATGGCCCGACGACGCTCGTCAACGTGCCCGACGGTGACGACACCGAAGCGATGCTCGAGTGCCTCCAGGTCCTCGGCGTGGGTGTGCAACGTGATGACGCTGATCCCGCGGTGGTGCACATCGCCGGCACCGGCGGGCGGTGGCTGCCCGGGCCGTTGGTGCTGCCGACGCGACTGGCCGGCACGACCTCGCGGTTCATGACAGCGTTGGCAGCGCTCGGCCCCGGGCCGTACACCGTGGACGGGCTGCCGCCGTTGCGTGCCCGGCCGATGGCGCCGTTGCACGACGCACTGGCCGCGTTGGGTGCGCAGCTCGTACCCGGCGAGACGTGGGGACACCTGCCCGTCGAGCTGCGGGGCGGCGTCGGACGAGATGGCGACGGCGACGAGCCGGCCACGCTGGCGGTGCCGGGCGACATCAGCAGCCAGTACCTGACGGCGTTGATGCTCATCGCTCCGCTGCTGCACCGTGGGCTGCGCATCGACATCACGACGCCGCTGGTGTCTCGCCCCTACGTGGAGATGACTGCTGCCGTGATGGCCAGCTTCGGCGTGGACGGCGTGGTGATCGGCGACGATCGAGTGACGGTCCCCGCCGGCACGTACCGGTCGTGCGACTTCGACGTCGAGCCGGACGCGAGCTCGGCGAGCTATCCGTTGGCTGCGGCAGCCGTTGTCGGTGGCCGTGTGGCGGTGCCCGGTCTTGGGTCGCGGTCGATGCAGGGCGATGCAGCGTTCGCGACGCTGCTGGCTCGGATGGGATGCGACGTCGTGATCGACGACGACCGCACCGAGGTGCGACGCACGGGCTCGCTCCACGGCATCGACATCGACATGGCCGAAGTCTCCGACCTCGTTCCGACGCTCGCCGTCGTCGCCGCGTTCGCCGACACGCCGACGGTGATCCGCGGCGTCGGCTTCATCCGCGGCAAGGAGAGCGATCGAATCGGCGACCTGTGTGCCGAGCTGCGGCGAGCAGGTGTCGACGCCACGCCGAACGCCGACGGGATCACCGTCACGCCTGCCGTCCCGACCGGGGCGATGGGCTCGGCCGTCGTGCTCGGCACGCACCACGACCACCGTCTGGCGATGGCGTTCGCCGTCCTCGGGCTCGGTGCGCAGCAGCTGGGTGTCGCGGGCATCGAGGTCGACGACCCGGCCGTCGTCTCGAAGAGCTGGCCTGCGTTCTGGCAGACGTTCGAAGCGTTGGAGACCGGCACGTGACGGACGCAGTCGCCGCGTTCGACGTCGACGGCACGCTGACCGTGCGCGACTGCGTGCGCCCGTTCCTCGAACGTGTCGGCGGCCGGCGCCGCATCGCCACCTCGATCCTGCGACGGCCGGTTGCGTCACTGTCCGCGCTGGCCCGACGCGACCGCGATGCGGTCAAGGAGGTGGTCGTCGGCGGGGTCCTGCGCCGTCGTGACGTCGCCGAGATCGATCGCATCGGTGAGACGTTCGCGACCCTGGTGCACGACGACTGGCTGCGCCCCGACACGGTGGCGCGCTTGCGGTGGCACCAGCAACGTGGTCACGCGACGGTGCTCGTATCGGCGTCGCTGGGTCCGTATCTGCGCCCGTTGGCCCGCCTGCTCGGCATCGACGCCGTACTCTGCACGGACGTGCACGTCGTGACCACAGCCGCCGGTGTCGCCTCGTACGGCGACACGCTGATCGACGGCAACTGTCGCGCCGCGGAGAAGGCCCGTCGCCTCGCTGCTTGGCGTTCCGAGCGCGACCTGTCGCAGGTGCCGCTGTGGGCGTACGGCGACAGCCGCGGCGACCGAGAGATGCTGGCGGCCGCCGATCACGCGGTGTGGGTGCACGACGTGACGATCAGCGCCGATCCGGGAGCGTCCTCGTGATCGCCGCGATCGTGCGCGAAGCGCGTCCGAAGCAGTGGGTCAAGAACGTCCTGGTGTTCGCCGCACCGGGTGCCGCAGGTGCCCTCGACAACGGCAGCTACATCGGCAAGTCGCTCCTGATGTTCGTCGCCCTGTGCATGGCCAGCAGCGGCACGTACTACTGGAACGACATCGTCGACCGCGAGCGCGACCGATCGCACCCGACGAAGTGCAAGCGCCCGATCGCCAGTGGCGCACTGCCGGTCGGGCTCGCTCGCGTGATCGGCACGGCGTTGCTCGTCGCCGGCATCGGGCTGTCGTTCCTCGTGCGATGGCAGGCGGGTTTCGTCGTGCTCGGCTACGTCGCGCTCACCTCGCTGTACAGCGCGGCGCTGAAGCACGTCGCCGTCGTCGACCTCGTCGCCGTCGCTGCTGGTTTCGTGCTGCGCGCCGTCGCCGGAGCCGTGGCGACCAACCTGCCGATGAGCAGCTGGTTCTCGTTGACCACCTCGTTCGGATCGCTGTTCATCGTCACCGGCAAGCGCTACGCGGAGCTGCGCGACATCGGCGACGGTGGCGGCACGCGGCCGACGCTGGAGGAGTACACGGTCGGCTTCCTACGCACCGTTCTGTCGGTCAGCTGCGGGGCAGCGCTGGTGACCTACTGCATCTGGGCCTTCGACACGAAGGAGATCGCCCAGACGACGCTGCCGTACTACGAGCTGTCCATCGTGCCGATGGGCACCGCGCTGCTGCGCTACACGTTGCTGCTCGAGCAGGGCAAGGGCGCTGCGCCAGAAGAGATCTTCGCTTCGGATCGAACGATCCAGGTGCTCGGCGCCCTGTGGGCGATCATGTTCGGCTTGGGGGTGTACCTGCGATGAGCTTGCGAACGTTCGACGCAACCGTGGCTGCGGTCGATGGTGTGGACGGTTGGATGTCGCCCGACCAGGCCGATGAGCTGTACCGCGCCGCACTGGCGACGCATGCCGGCGACACGATCGTCGAGATCGGCAGCTTTCGCGGGCGCAGCACGATCGTGCTCGCCAGTGCGGCACCTGCTGGTGTGGACATCGTGGCCATCGATCCACACGCCGGCAACGACCGTGGCCCGCAGGAGATCGATGGGTTCGCCGCCGAGGCGGCAACCGATCATGACGTGTTCAACGCCAACCTCGCGCGGGCGGGCGTCGCCGAGCGGGTGCGTCACGTCCGAGCGTTCAGCGACGCCGCGCACGATGCCGTCGACGGTGAGCTGGCGGTGCTCTACGTGGACGGAGCACACCGCTACGCGCCCGCGCGCAGCGACATCCGCGAGTGGGGCGCACGAGTGCAGCCCGGCGGCACCCTGTTGATCCACGACTCGTTCTCGTCGGTCGGCGTCACGCTCGCCATCATGCGCGAGCTGTTCGCCGGCAAGCGCTTCCGCTACGTCGGTCGGGCGCGGTCGATGACCGTGTACCACGCCGACCTCGACGGGACGGCTCGCAGCCGGGCGATGAACCTTGCTCGACAGGCGGCGCAACTGCCGTGGTTCGCCAAGAACCTGGCCATCAAGGTGCTGCTCACGTTGCACCTGGGCAAGGTGCTGCAGCGGATCACCGGCCGCCCGCCGGAATGGCCCTACTGATCGGTGCAGAACAGGTCGTTGGGCCTACTGCGATCAAAACGGTCCGGTCGGTAGCCTGGCGATCATGTACGAGGCGGCTCGCGATGCGGCGATCGGTTGGGGACGTACCAACCCGACCGTCAGTGAGGTGCTCGACCTCACCGCGTCCGAGGTGCCGTCAGCGCTGAAGTCGGCGGGGGAGCGCGGCGCACTGGCCCGCGGTCTCGGCCGCAGCTACGGCGACGCGTCGCAGAACGGCGGCGGCCTGCTGCTGCGGCTGCGCGGTGGCCCTGGCGACGTCCTGCTGGACGAGGAGACAGCGACGGTCACCGTCGGTGCCGGCGTCAGCATCGATCAGCTGCTGCGCCTCATCGTGCCCCGTGGCTACTTCGTGCCGGTCACCCCCGGCACGCGATTCGTCACCATCGGCGGTGCCGTCGCCAGCGACATCCATGGCAAGAACCACCACGTCGAGGGCTCCTTCGGCAACCACGTGGTCCGCCTGACGATGCTGATGGCCGATGGTTCCACGCGCGTGATCGGCCCCGACGTCGAGCCGGCGCTGTTCTGGGCGACGATCGGCGGGATGGGGTTGACGGGCGTGATCGTCGACGCCACGTTCCGCCTGCTGCGCATCGAGAGCAGTCGCATGCGCGTCGACACCAACCGCCTCCCCGACCTCGATGCGCTGTTCGCGGCGATGACCGACGACGCCGACGACGACTTTCGCTACAGCGTGGCCTGGGTCGATCTCGTTGCTCGTGGTCGCAACCTCGGGCGCAGCGTGCTCACCCGCGGCGACCATGCCCGACAGGACGACCTCGGTCCGAAGGAGGCGGCCGCGCCTTTTGCCTACGGACCGCATCAGCTGGCGACGTTTCCGCCACTGGTGCCCAGTCCAGGCCTGGTCAACCGGGCGACGATCGCGGCGTTCAACGAGCTGTGGTTCCGCAAGTCACCGCGAGAGCGCATCGGTGAAGTGCAGGGCATCGGGGCCTTCTTCCACCCGCTCGACCTCGTCGGCTCGTGGAACCGCGTGTACGGCAAGCGCGGCATGCTGCAGTACCAGGTGATCGTGCCGTTCGGCGAGGAAGAGACGCTGCGCACGGTCGTCGAGCGGTTGGCCGGCAGTTCGGCCGCCAGCTTCCTGGCTGTGCTGAAGCGGTTCGGTGCGGCCAACCAAGCGCCGCTCAGCTTCCCGCAGCCCGGATGGACGCTGGCATACGACGTGCCGGCCGGGTTGAGCGGGCTCGGCGATCTGCTCCACGGCCTCGACCGCCTCGTGCTCGACGCCGGTGGTCGGCACTACTTCGCCAAGGACGCGCACACCACGCCAGAGGCGATCCGCCGCGGCTACCCGCGCCTCGCCGAGTGGCGTGCCGTCCGCGATGCTGCCGACCCAGACGGCGTGTGGCGCAGCGACCTCGGCCGCCGCCTCGAACTGATCGACTGACACCGGAGACCCCAATGGACAACGCGCTCGGACAACCGCAATCGATCCTGCTCCTCGGGGGCACCAGCGACATCGGACTGGCCATCGTTCGCGAGCTGCTCAGCCCTGTCACTCGTTCGGTCGTGCTGGCCTGCCGTGATGTCGCCAAGGGCGAGCTGGCCGCCGAGGGCCTTCGTCGCAGCGGCCTGGAGGTGCGCGTGCAGCACTTCGACGGTGCGGACACCGAGTCGCACGACGCAGCGGTGCGCGCCGCGGCCGACGGCGCCGACATCGACGTGGCCATCCTCGCCTTCGCCTTGCTCGGTGAGGGGCCGGAGACGTCGACCGACGTGACCGCCGCAGCCGAGGTCGCTCACCTCAACTTCACCGCATCGGTGACGGCCACCATCGCCGTCGCCAACCAGATGCGCCGCCAGGGTCACGGCTCGATCGTCATCCTGTCCAGCGTCGCTGGCGAGCGGGTGCGATCGGCCAACCCGGTGTACGGCGGCACGAAGGCAGGCCTCGACGGCTTCGCTCAGGGCCTCGGCGATTCGCTGGCGGCCGAGGGTGTGCACGTGCTGATCGTGCGGCCCGGGTTCGTGCACTCGGCGATGACGAAAGGCCGCAAGGCCGCCCCGTTCGCAACCACCCCTGAGGCCGTCGCCACGGCCACCGCCAAGGCGCTGCGGGGCAAGAAGCGGATGGTCTGGGCTCCGGGGATCCTGCGCCCGGTGTTCTCCACCCTGCGCCACCTCCCCGCCCCCATCTGGCGCCGCCTGCCGTTCGACTAGGGCGAGCGCAGCGAGCCCGAGTGAATGGCCAGCTCGTGATCGAGGCTGGCGCGGCGGTCGGCGCCGAGGCCGAGGCCGGCGGGGCTGACGCCGTCGCCCTGATCGCATCGCTGGTAGAGCAGCACGAGCGCGTCTTCGTAGTTGCCGACGAGGCAGAACTGGTCGGCAACGACCTGGTTCGGTGCGTCGCTGCCGAAGTCCGAGGAGGCGTTCGGCTCGTACCAACCCGTCCAGAAGTTGGTCAGGATCAGCCAGTCGGCGGAGGCCACGTCATCGGCCAGGCTCGAGCCGGGCTGGTCGGCCAGGCCGGGGTCCATCTCGATGTAGTAGGTCGCGGGCGTGAGCTCGGGGAACAGGTAGTAGAAGACGACGTCGCTGTAGATCGTGCGGCTCAGATCGGCCGGGCCGACGAGCAGCCGCTGGCCGGGCTGCATCGATGCAGCGAGCTGGTCGATGGCCGCCTGGCTGGCGTTCTGCAGCGGCTGGTTGCCGAAGTAGAACCGCCGTCCGTCGCGGGACACCTCGAAACCGCCGGGCTTGTTGCCGACGCTGATCCGGCTGAACAGCAGGTACGAGCGGTACGTGTAGAACGGGCAGACGATCAGCAGCCCGAGCGCCATCGCGGCGCCGATCACGAGCTGACGGTGAGGTCGCAGGCGGGCGAGGAGCGTCCGGTCGGCGGATGCCGAGCTCAGCCACTCGGCGAGGGCCATCGGCAGGATGGCGAACGAGACGCACGACCCCCAGGCGAGGTGGGTGGAGTCGGGGCGCTGCATCGCCTGGGGCAGCATCCCCAGCCCGAGCAGCGCACCGCCGAGCAGCACCAAGCGTTGCGGTGATGGTGAGCGTCGGTGCCACCGCACGGCGATGACGGCGAGCCCGATGGCGACGACGACGACGGCGAAGAACCAGATGAACAGCTGGTGGTTGGCCGACAGTGCCGGCACCCGCCACCACGGCGCGTCGGCGGGGCCTTCGGCGACGGCTTGCAGCGCGCCGTCGATCTTGCCCCAGCTCGGCGGCCGAGGCAGCTCGCGGCCGGGGCGCAAGTCGAACACCGGCTGCAGGACCATGCCGCGCACGGACTTGGTCAGGCCGGCCTGCACGAGGTGGACGAACACCGGGATCAGTCCGACGGCGAGGCCGATCAGCACCGGTCGCAACGCTCGTCGGCGCCACAGCAGGGCGAGGTGGGCGATGCCGAGCGCGACGACGAGATCGGGTCGGTACCCAAGCGCGAGCCCGGCGAGGAGTCCGGAGGTCGCGTATGCAACGAGGCGCGGACGTTGTTCCAGGTGCGCGGCCCGCAGGGCGAAGACCACGCTCCACAGTGCAAGGGCGACACCGCCCTCCCACGCGAGGGCCGACAGCCCGATCGGGGTGAGGACCAGCAGGGTGACGGCCACGGCGCTGACGACCGCGATCCGCCGACCGAACGCTCGGCCGAGGGCATAGACGGCGAAGATGATCCCGAGGTGCTGCAGCAGACCGAAGGTGCGCTGCGCTTCCAACGTGTAGCCGAAGACCGAGTACCAGACCTCGAGCACCCGCAGCCCCGTTGGGCCGTACAGGTGGAGGAAGTCGACGTTCGGCACGTCGCCGGCGAGCATGCGCTTGGGGAAGACGAGCATGAAGCCCTCTTCCATCGAGCTGCCGGTGCCGAGGTACAGGCCGCGCAACGGCACGACGACGACGGCCAGCACGGCGGCGATCGATGCCCACGACCGCCACGTCGCCCGCAGGCGATCGGGTCCGCGCAGTCGACCGACCAGGGTGCCGCCGAGCACGAAGGGCACGCCGGCGGCCGCCAGCGGAACGTCGGCGCTGCGGATGTCCATGGCGGGCGACTCTACCGAGTTCCCCCGAGCCGGACCCGGGCGTCGATAGCGTCGCTCCACGATGAAGCTCCAGCTCGGCGGTTCCGACGCGTCGATCGCCGACTACGCGGCCGACCTGCGCGACCTCGGGATCCGACGCGTGCACGTGCTGGCCTGGCGCGACCTGGACGACATCGACGCCGGCGGCTCCGAAGTGCACGCCGACCAGTTCATGCGTCGCTGGGCGGCAGCCGGGCTGGAGGTCACCCACCGGACGTCCGCTGCGGTCGGGCTGCCGGCCACCGCAGAACGCAACGGCTACCAGGTGGTTCGACGCGGCAGCCGATATTCGGTCTTTCCACGCGCCGTCGGCAGCGAGCTGGCGCGGAGGATGGGCGGGTTCGACGCGCTCGTCGAGGTGTGGAACGGCGTGCCCTGGTTGAGTCCACTGTGGACGCGCAAACCGCGCCTCACATTCTTCCACCACGTCCACGGGCCGATGTGGGATCAGCTGATGCCCGGTCCGTTTGCCCGACTGGGTCGCACGGTGGAGTCGCGGCTGGCCCCGCCGATCTATCGGCGCGGGCTGACGTTGACGCCCAGCGACGCGACCCGCGAGGAGCTGCTGGAGCTCGGCTTCCGACCGGATCGCGTGCTCGCCGTGCCCAACGGCGTCGAGGAGAGCTACCAGCCCGGTGGGGAACGCTCGCCGGTGCCGCTCGTGGTGTGCGTCGGCCGCCTGGCCCCGGTGAAGCGCCAGGACCACTTCATCGACGCCGTCGCCGAGACGAAGCTGCGCGTCCCGGACCTGCAGGTGGTCGTCGCCGGCGAGGGCCCGCTGCGGCCGGCGCTCGAGGCTCGGATCGCCGGTCATCACGCCGGCGACTGGATCCACCTCGCAGGGCACGTCCGCGACGATGAGCTCGTCGCGCTCTACCAGCGTGCGTGGCTGGTGAGCAGTGCATCACTCGCCGAGGGTTGGGGCCTGACCCTCACCGAGGCGGCCGCGTGCGGCACGCCCGCCGTGGCCACCGACGTACGTGGCCACCACAGCAGCGTCGTCGACGGCGTGACCGGCGTGCTGGCCCCGTTGCCAGAGCTCGGCCAGCGCCTTGCTGACGTGCTGCTCGACGACGTGCGGCGCGCCGAGCTCGGAGCAGCCGCTCTCGCCCGGGCCAAGACCCTCACGTGGGATGCGTCTGCCCTCGGCATCCTCGCCGCCCTCCACGGCCAGGCCACCCGCAAACGCCGCCCCTGAGACCCGAGTACCGAACGCGCGGTGAGCGCGCGTTGGCGACTCGGGTCACAGGTTCGAGTGCTCGAACGGGCGGCAGTTGCGTTCCTGCTGGAGCTCGGGTGAGCGAGCGCAGCGAGCGAACACGGCAGGCGAAGCACCGAGATGAAAGCACCGAGATGACAGCAGCACCGAGATGACGGTCAGTTCGGCAGCAGCCGAGTTGCTCGCTTGAGGAGGGTCAGTGCGCCTTGCTTGGCGCTGACGCGGTGGTGGGAGCGATCGGCGTCGTGGTCGCCGGCGGATGCGCGGTTGGCCAGGAACCAGTCGTAGCTGTCGGCGAGCATCTCCTCGTTCGACCACGTCGGCTCCCAGTCGAGTGCGGTGCGCACGTGCTCGATGTCGAACCACAGCGACTTCGAGTACATCAGCCAGTGGTAGGGCGCGAAGGGCGCCAGGTGTGCGGCTGCTGCCGCGTGCATCAACAGCGACGCCGGGCGGGCCGGCAGCGAGTGCACCGATGAGCCGGTGCCGGCGTGCGCGCACAACGACTCGAGCGACTCGCGCATCGTGCCGAAGCGATCGGTGCCGGCGTTGAACACGGCCGGGCCGGGGCGATCGCCGGCGCGCACGCAGACCTCGGCGAGATCGTCCGCGTGGATGAATTGGTAGCGGTTGCTGCCGTCGCCGAGCACGAACACGTCGGCGCCGTCGGCGATCCACTCGAACAGGATGCCGAAGATGCCGAGTCGACCATGACCGAGGATCGTGCGCGGCCGGACGATGGTGACGTCGAGGCCGTCGGACACGGCGCGCAGGCATGCCCACTCGGCGGCGAGCTTGGCGTGCCCGTAGGCCTCGGCCGGGGATGGCACCGTGGAGGGCAGCACCGGGTTCGCGGCCGGCACACCGAAGACCGCGCTCGACGACGTGTGCACCACCTTGCGCACGCCGGCGCGCTGCGCCTCGGCGAGCAGCAGCGCGGTCCCGTCGACGTTCACGGTGCGCAGCAGCACCTCGTCCTTGGCCAATGGCACCTGCGCGACGTTGTTGTAGATCACGTCGATCCCGTCGACAGCGGTGGCGACCACAGCGACGTCGCGGATGTCGCCACGAATCAGTTCGACGCTCTCCGGACGATCATCGGCATCGAACAGGTCGAGCACGCGAACGCGATGGCCGGCGTCGACGAGCTTGCGCACGAGCAGCGATCCGAAGTAGCCGCTGCCGCCGGTGACGAGCCGGACGGAACCGGAGCTCGACGGGCTCACAGCTCCAGGCCCTGCTCGATGCACCAGGCGATGCTGCGGCGCATGCCCTCGGCGAGGTCGACGGCCGGCTCGTAGCCGAGCTCGCGTCGTGAGGCCTCGATGTCGCAGGCGATGGTCTTGTCCATCTCGCCGAGCACGTGGAACTGCTGCTGGTAGCGACCGACGTTCTGGATCAGCTTGTCAGCCAGTTCGGCGACGCGCCCGACGATGGCCGGCATCGGCGAACCCGGGTCCTTCACGGTGAAGCCGGCGTCTCGCAACGCTGCGCCGACCGTGGCGACGATCTCGTTGACGGTGTACGCACGCGCGTCGGCGATCCAATAACCGTTGCCGCGCGACGCAGCAGTGCGTTCGGCGGCGAGGATGCCGTCGACGAGGTTGTCCACGTAGACCATCGATCGCCGTTGATCACCGGGGCTGATGACCGGGAAGCGACCGGAGCGCACGAGCCGGAAGAAGGTCGTCTGGCGCGGCGGCTGGAACGGGCCGTAGAACCAGGGCGGGCGAACGATCGTCGCGTCGAGACCGCGATCGACGCCCTCGAGCACGGCACGCTCGCCGAGCATCTTCGACTTCCCGTAGCCGTAGTACGGGTGGTACGGCTCGATCGCCCGGAACGTGTCGTTGGGCTTGGCGTTGGTGCCGAAGGGGCTGTTCGAGGAGACGTGCACCATGCACCCCACCCGGCGGTCGACCGCTTCGGCGACGAGATGGCGAGTGCCCTCGGTGTTGACGTCGTAGAACTGCTTGACGTTCTTCGGGTGGATCACTCCGGCGGTGTGCAGGAGGTGCGCGTCGTCACCGAGCCCGTTGAGCAACCGGCGTGCGGTGTCGGCCTTGGCGATGTCGCCGATGACGACGTCGACGCGAGTCGTCCCGGCATGTGCAGCTGCAACCTCGCGCAGCGCATCCGCTTCTGCCGTGGTGTGGACGAGCAGGCGCAGATGCGTGCGTTCGGGATCGTGCAACAGCCGATCGACGAGGGCACGTCCCAGCCAACCGGCTGCGCCGGTGACGACAGTGGTGCCGGGCGATGGGCGTGACGCAGAGGGGGTCTCAGGCATGTCGGCCTTCCGAGGCGAAGTGGAGGGCGTTGCGAATGGCCAACGCCATCACGCTCGCCTGTGGGTTGACGCCTGGCGCGCTGGGCAGCAGCGACGCGTCGTTGACGTAGACGTTGGCGCAGCCGTGCACGCGGCCGTAGGAGTTGGCACCGCAGCGGTCGGTTGCCTCGCCCATCGGAACCGTGGAGCACAGGTGCACGGTCATCACGGTTGCCCGGCGGGCGGTGAAACGCTCCTGCAAGGTGGCGAGGTCGGCGCGGTTGCGCACGAACGGCGCCCCGCGGAACGACGGGTAGACCTCGTCGGCGCCGGCCTCGAGCATCAGCAGCGCGAGACGGGCGAGACCGCTGCGCAACATCTCGCGATCGTGATGGGTGAGCCGGTACGTGACGATCGGGTCGCGCAGGCCCGGCACGGCACGCACGACGCCGCGGCCTTCGCTGGTGATCGCCGCGTAGTAGACGCTGATCCGACGCCAGTCGGGGATCGCCTCGGCGAACGCCTTCCAGTGGTCGCTCAACGCCAGCGCGACGAGTCCGGGGTGGCTGGCCGAGCCGCCGAACGACAGGTCAGGAGCGAACTCCTTCACCTGGTGCACCGGCACGTCGTCGGGCACGTTGAGCTCGTCGGCGAACCGGGCGGCGAGCTTCACCGTCGGGTGCACGGCAAGTGTGTGGCCGATGTGGCCGCGGACGCGCGAACGCTGCAGCAGCGCGGGCGTCTGGATGGCGCCACCGCACACGAACACGTGCCGGAAGCGGATCGTGCCGGGCGTGCCGTCGGCCAGGGTCGTTCGCGCGGAGCGCGCCGTTCCGCCGTGCATCTCGAGCGCGTCGATGCGGCAACCGACGACCAGGCGAGCCCCGGCCGCGACAGCGCGAGGCAGGTACGTGCGCGTCATGCTCTGCCGGCGACCGCTGGCTGCATCGCCGCCCGGTGGGTACGCCATCCATCGCGGGATCTCGCTGTGCTGCCACCCGAGTGCCGCCGCGCCGCGCCGAAGGACGTCGCTGGCCGCCGTGGGTTCGCCGGGCACCGTGCTGACCGACAGCGCCACCTCGACGTCATCGGCGATGCCGAACAGGTCGTCGGGGTCGAGGTCGTCGATGGCGTAGTCGTCGCGCCAGCGCTCCACCACCTCGGCCGGCGGTCGCCGATAGAGCCCGGAGTTGACCTCGGTGCCACCCCCGGCGCAGCGCCCCTCGGTGTAAGCGATGGACGGCAGCCCGAGTGCCACCGTGACCCCGCCGGCGCGGTACTGCTGGTCCATCTGGTCCAGCGAGAACGGCACGACCGATCCCTGCTCCACCCACGGACCCTCCTCGACGACGAGCACGTCGAAGCCGGCCTCGGCCAGCACCGTCGCCGTCGTCGCTCCGCCCGCGCCGGAGCCGATGATCAGCACCTCGGCGTCCATCGATGAAGTCGCCGGGCTGGCGATCGGGCTGGCGATCGGGTCGGTCATCGGGCGCTCCCGTCGGGTGCTGTGGCCGGCCAGCGCTCCCAGATGTACGTGTAACCGAGCGAGCGGATGAGCCGCGGGTACTCCGAGATCACCGGCAAGGGCTTGCCGGCGATGAAGCGCACGACCGGCCACGCCCCCGGCAGGGCCATCGCGCCGCGGTACAGCGCGGCGATCACGAGGACGCCGAAGCGGATGAAGCTCGGCAGCCCATCCGCGCGACGAGCGACGAAGGCAACCACCTCGCGGCGGCGGTCGGCGGGCAACGACGGCAGATCGGCGGCGAACAACGCATCCGCAAAGGGACCGACGAGAGGGTGCGAGGGGAAGCGAGTCATGTGCAGAGCGCACTCCAGAGCCTGGCGGCGCGCCCGCTGAGGCTAGCGCCGGACCACCTCCGCGTCCCGGGCTTCGGATGCCGGTGACCCGCAGGGACCGCCCGGTAGCCTGGCGCATCGTGCGCTGCGTGGTCGTCATCCCCACCTACAACGAGGCCGAGAACATCGTCGACTTCCTCGGCGCGGTCCGTGCCGCAGCGCCGGATGTGGACGTCATCGTCGTCGACGACAACAGCCCTGACGGTACGGGTGCGCTGGCCGAGACCACGGCGGCCGACCTCGGTCGGATCAAGGTGCTCACCCGCCCCGGCAAGCTCGGTCTCGGCGCCGCTTATCGCCACGGCTTCACCGTCGCCTTCGACGAGGGTTACGAGGCGATCGTCTCGATGGACAGCGACTTCAGCCACGATCCGGCGGTGATCCCCGAGATGCTGCGGCTGATCGACAACGGCGCCGATGTCGTCGTCGGCTCGCGGTACGTACCGGGCGGTGGCACCGAGCACTGGCCGGTGCATCGCCAGCTGCTGTCGCGCTGGGGCAACCGCTACACCGCAGCCGTGCTGCGCATGCAGGTCCGCGACTGCACCTCGGGCTTCCGCGCCTACCGTGCCGACGCGCTGCACGCCGTCGACCCGGCGTCGACCACCGCCGAGGGCTACGCCTTTCTCACGGAGCTGGTGCGCAAGCTCGTCGCCAACGGCAACCGGGTCGTCGAGACTCCGATCATCTTCCGCGATCGGGTGCGTGGCCGGTCGAAGATGTCCGGTCGGATCATTGCCGAGTCGATGCTGCTGGTGACGCGGTGGGGGATCGGCGACCGCCTGTCGCGTCGCCGGTGATCACTCGCCGACTTCCAGCTCGGCGCACGACGCTGCTGGTCGCCGTGCTGCTCACCGTCCCCTGGGTGATCGCTGCCGCGGTGCTCGCCGGACGGCACTGGTTCCCGGTGCTCGATCTGGCGATGACCGAGCTGCGCGTCCGCGACGTCGGCACCAGTCACACCCCGTTGATCGGCCTGCCCGGCCGCATCGGCGTCTTCCCCGACCAGGGCAGCCATCCCGGTCCGCTGAGCTACTACCTCCTCGCTCCGACGTACCGGATCGTCGGTTCGAGCGCCTGGGGGCTCGAGCTGGGCATGATCCTGCTGGCGCTCGGCGCCGTTGCACTGGTGCTGTGGTTGGCGCACCGGCGTGGCGGGCGGCCGTTGATGCTCGTGTTCGCCGCCGTCGTGCTCGTCGTCGTGTTCGGCTACGGCTTCGAGGTGCTCACCCAACCGTGGAACCCCTACCTGCCGCTGATGTTCTGGTTGGTCGTGCTGCTGGCCACCTGGAGCGTGCTGTGCGACGACGTGGCGATGCTGCCGGTGCTCGTCGGCGCCGGGTCGCTCTGCGCGCAGACGCACATGCCCTACCTCGGCCTGTGCGTCGGGCTCGGCGCCGGTGCGATCGTGTGGGCAACGACCGGTGCGATCCGTCGTGCCGACGAGCGCCGCCGCCGTCTTCGTTGGATCGGGACGTCGTTGGCGTTCGGCTTCGTGCTGTGGTTGCCGGTGCTGATCGACCAGGCACGCCACACGCCCGGCAACCTCAGCATGCTCCGCGACTACTTCCAGAACCCGCCCGAACAGCCGGCCGGTGCGCTCGAGGGGATCCGACTCGCGCTGCGCCACCTCGACGTGTTCCGCATGATCGGGTTGGCGTTCCAGCACGGCCCCGGGTTCTTTCTCGACGCCGGCTTCCGCCTGGACGGTGCGTGGTGGCCCGGGCTGGTCGTGCTCGCCGTCTGGCTGGTGGCGGCCTGGTGGAGCCTGCGCATCGGCCACCGCCTGTTGCAGCGCCTGCACATCGTCGTCGGCGCCGCACTGCTGCTCGGAGCGGTGTCGATGGGCCGCATCTTCGGCAAGGTCTGGTACTACCTCACGCTCTGGGCGTGGACGACGACCACCTTGCTCGTCGTCGCTGTGGTGTGGACCGTGATCGCGGCGGTCCCGAGGACGCGCTCACGCGGTCGCGCGGTTCGTCGAGCTGCGCTGCCCGCCGGCGCGGTGCTCGCCGCAACGTTGCTCGTGGCGATCACCGTCGACGCGGCGACCGTGCAGCCGCCCGAGGCGCAGCTGTCGCGTTCGCTCGGTCACCTCGTCGGCCCGACGGCCGACGCGCTCCGCCGCGGCGACGGCGCGGCCGACGGTGCGGGTGGGCGCTACGTCATCACGTGGAGTGACGCCGCCAACTTCGGATCGCAGGGCTACGGGTTGGTCAGCGAGCTCGAGCGCCGAGGCTTCGACGCCGGCCTGTTGCCGACGTGGCACGTGCCGATCACCGACCACCGAGTCATCACCGCCGACGAGGCCACGGCCGAAGTGCACCTCGCCACGGGTGTGTTCGTCGCCGAGTGGGAGGCGATGCCGGGCGCAGTGGAAGTGGCGTCGTACGACCCGCGCAACGACACGCAGCGAGCCGAGTTCGAAGCGCTGCGCGCCGGGCTGATCGCCGACCTCACCGCCCTCGGGCTGGACGACCTGGTCGACACCGTGGACACGAACCTGTTCGGTGTGCAGCTCGATCCGCGCGTGCCGCCTCGCCTGCAGCAGTCCGTCGACCGCATGCTCGTCCTCGGCCAACCGCTCGCCATCTTCATCGTCCCTGCGGGCACGAGCGGCTGACTCAGCGTTTGGTCGTTGCCCCACCGTGGCGGTGGGTGAGCGATCAAACGGTCGGGCAGGTGGCGGGGTTGTCGGCGAAGAGGGCGTAGGTGGAGAAGACCCACGCGCCGATCAGGTCGAGCTGGCCGGCCAGCGCCGGGTCGGGATCGGCGACGAGGCCGCGGCGCACCCAGTCGGCGAGCGCACCGTCCTCCACGAGCACCATGGCGACCGCTTCGTCGCCGTCCTGCGCTCGCGTCAGACGTTCGCGGTGGTCGTCGCTGAGGCCGTTGGGGTCCACCTGCAACGTGCCGTTCACGAGCTGCGCGGCGAGCGACTCGGCCAACGTGGCGGCCTCGTCCTCCTGCGCCGGCGTGCGGGCGCTGGCGATCGCGATGCGACACGCCGACCCGTCGTAGGTCAGTGCCGCAACGCCCTCCAGCTGGAAGATGCGCGTCCGCTCGTTGCCGGACGCGCGGCGCGAGTCGCCGAGCTGGCGGACCATGCCTTCGTCGGAGACGCGGAACTCGATGTCGAGCTCCTGCAGGCGCATCATCACGGCGCTGCTGTAGGGCTCGTAGACGCGAACGTTGCTGGTGTCGAAGAACACCGGCGCGCTGTCGCGCAGCGGCTCGAGCTGTCGGAAGATGCGTGTCAGCGCCGGCATCGCCGCGTAGTCGGTGACCGGACCCTGAGGCTGGGCGAGGTAGGGCAGGTTGGCCACGGTGAGCGCGGCGAAGGCGGTCAGCACGACGGCACTCACCCAGTGCTTCGATGCCATCGATGTCGTCGGTGCCGCGGCACGCGCCCGCCACCAGGCGGCGATGAGATCCAGCAGCGCCCAGGCGATGGCCATCTCGATGAACACCGTCATCGTCCACAGCCAGCGCACGTGGTGCTGAGCGAGGCCGACACGACCGATGGTCAGGAGCGCCAAGCACAGCACCGCGCTCCCGACGCCGGCGATGGCAAGGGCGCCGACGTGGGCCACGACCCGATTGCCGCGGCGGCGATGCACCCACACCAGCGCAGCGAGCACGACGACGAGCAGCGCCAGCATGGCAAAGGCGGCGACGACGCCGGGGATGCCGTTGACGAACAGTCGAGGACCGTCGGGCGTGTCGCTGACGTTGGCCACCGGGATGAGCGTGGCGTAGCCCCTGCGCAGCTGCCACGGCGGCTCGACCAGCACCCGAGCGCTGAGGCGGATCGCGCTGCGCATGCCGAGTTGGAGATCGCCGCCCCCGGTGTGCGACGCCAGCCGAGTCAGGTTGCCGCGTCCGTCGGAGAAGAACTGCTCGTACAGCGGCTGCACCCACGTCAGGGCGAACACCGCGTACGACCACAGCGCGACGCGAGACGTCAGTGCGGCGCGCCACTCGCGATACGGGATCGGTCGCTTGTCGAGGCGCGCTTCGGCGAGCAGCATGACGATCACCGCGGCGCTGAGGCAGGCGAGGATGTACGCGTAGCTGATGTGCGTCTGGATGAGCAGCGTCGCCACGAGCACCGCCCACGGGATGCATCGCCAGCGCCCGAGGCTGATGCCGACGGCGAGCACGAGGAAGCAGAAGAACGGCAGCAGCAGGGCGTGGGCCTGCCAGATGTCGATCAGCATCTCGCTGCCCATCGACCAGCTCAGCGCAGCGGCGGCGAGCAGCACCCACCGCTGCATCGACCATCCGCCGATGTGGCGGGCGGCGATCGACGAGCCGACCACCGATGCCGCGTTGACGACGCCGACGCCGAGTGCCGCTGTCGACGCAGCCGGCAGGAGGTGGGCGAACGGGGCGAGCAGATCGTCGTACAGCGGCCCCGGGTTGTTCATGTTCTCGCCGACGCTCAGCGAGGCCGACGTCCACGAACCGAGCAGCGGATGGTGCGACGTGAACACGTCGCGCACGCGCACGTAGAGCAGCGCCGAGTCGCCGATCGGGAACCAGTGGTGCACCATGGCGCGGATGATCGCCACCGCGATGGGCAGCACGGCCAGCGCGGTGAGCAGCACGCGCCACCACCTCGACGGACCATCGTGCTCGACGCCCGCGACGGGTTCGTCCGTCATGCGTCGGTACCGGTGGCGCCGAGACCGGTCACGCTCTGCATCGCGATCGCAGAGGTCTGGCTGAAGCCGGAGAACAGCACGACGAACGCGGTGAACGAGGCCAGGAACGCAACACCGAGCCCGGTGGTCGCGCTGAGCACCACGGGGCCGGGGTGGTCGAGCACGTCGGTGGCCAGCAGCACGAGCATCGTCGCCAGCGCGGTGAACGTCGCCGTGGCCACCACCATCAACCGAACGGCGATGCGTTCGCTGAACGGCAGCATCATCCGGATCCCGTGGGCCAGCAGCGCGGCGCGGTTCATCCGCGACTGGCCGGCGAAGCGACGCCCACGGGCGCACGGCACGGTGGCCGTCGGGCGGCGGAGGGCGAGCAGCGTCGACGAGTAGCAGAGGTCGAAGCTCGGGTGGTTGATCGTCACGGCCAGCGACGTCGCCCGTTGGGCAGCGAAGTTGCCCGACCGCACCGTCGTGCCGGTGAGCACGCGGAACAGCACGCGGAAGAACAGGTACATGACCCGGAACACCAGCGGCTCGGTGCGCGAGGTGCGCAGCGCCAGTGCCAGCGCGACGTCGGCGCTCGTCAGCGTCGTCACCAGCCGGGGCACGTCGGCGGGTTGGTCCTCGCCGTCGGAGTCCATGGTCACGACGATGTCGTCGGCGGCCAGTTGATCGACGATCGACCGCAACCCGTAGACGATCGCCCGCTGGTGACCGAGGTTGAACGGCGGCGTCAGCACGACGACGTCGTCGAGCGCCGTCAGTCGAGCGACGTCGGGGTCGGTGCCCGCCGAGTCGTCGACCACGAGGTGGCGGATCGGCCCGCACTCCAGCGACGCAGTCGCGCATGCGCCGGCGACTTCACCACGAAGGCGCACGAACGACTCGGTGTCGCGCAGCATCGGGCTGACGATCCAGAGCGTCATCGCGGGCGGCTCGCGGTGAGGACGACAGACGTGCCCGCCGGCCAGATCCTTCGCAGTGCGGTGGTGGCGCGTGCGACGCCGTACCCCGCCGCGGCCACCGGAGCCGGAAGGTGCGGGAAGTCGACGTCGGCGCGTGGTGCGCGACGCAGCTTGCGCACGAGCAGCAGTGGCAGCAGCTCGGGAAAGAGGTAGTCGCACCGCTCGACGGTGAACCCGGCGGCGGTGACCACCTTGCGCAGCGACCGCTTGCCGTACCGGCGGTGGTGCCCGAGCTCGGTGTCCCACGACGAGAACGCCCACTGCAGCGCCGGCACGGTGATCTCCAGTCGTGCCCCAGGTGCCATCTTCCGGTGGAGCTCGCGCAGTGCTGCGCCGTCGTCCTCGATGTGCTCGAGCACGTCGAGCATCGCCACCGCGGTGAGCTCGTCGATCGGTTCCTGCGGCCCGTGGCGGGCGTCGCTTCCGAACCGTTCGGTGAGCTGCGCGTCGAGCACGGGCGACAGCTCGGTGAAGCGGTAGCGCAGGTGCAACGGCTGTCCCCATCGCTGCAGCCACTCGCCGAGCAATCCGGAGCCGGCGCCGACGTCGAGCAGGGTCGTCGCGCCCCGCTGCGCAGCATCGTTGGCGACGAGGTGGAACCGGACACGGTGCCAGTAGGTCTGCTTCGCCGGGTCGGCAACGGCGATCTGCTGCCGTTCGAGGGGGGATGGCGACGGGCTCGACACGGTGGCAGGAGCTTAGGTTTCGTCAGCCCCGCCGACGGCGCAGGCGCGCACCGACGGGGGAGTAGCGCACGATGCACGACAGTGCGTGGACGCCGTCGCGCCATCCGATCTTCTTGCCCTCGGCGTACGTGCGCCCGGCATAGGTGATGCCCACTTCGTAGATCCGGACCCGCCGTTCGGCGATCTTCGCCGTGATCTCCGGCTCGAACCCGAAGCGATCCTCCTCGAGCGTGATCGACTGGATCAGCTCGCGACGGAAGACCTTGTAGCAGGTCTCCATGTCGGTCAGGTTGAGGTCGGTGAACATGTTCGACAGCAGGGTCAGCAGCTTGTTGCCGAGGGAGTGCCAGAAGTACAGGACACGGTGCGCCTGGCCGCCGAGGAACCGCGAGCCGTAGACGACGTCGGCGATCTGCGATTCCAGCGGTCCGAGCAGGATCCCGTACTCGTCGGGGTCGTACTCCAGGTCGGCGTCCTGCACGACGACGTAGTCGCTCGTCGCCTCGGCGATCCCCGTCCGCAGCGCAGCACCCTTGCCCATGTTGTGTGGTTGCAGCACGACGCGCACGCCGGGTCGATCGCCGGACGCTTCGTGCGCAGCGGCATCGGTCATCGTTGCCAGGACCGAGCGGGTTTCGTCGGTCGATCCGTCGTCCACGACGATCACCTCGGCGACCCACGGGGAGGCGGTGACCCGCTTCAGCAGTTCGGCGATCGTCGCTTGTTCGTTGTAGCAGGGCACGATCACGCTGAGGCAGCGTCGCGGGGCGGTCGGCACGGGCGACGAGCGTAGCGGCGCGTCGTTGTGGTTCGCAGCACGGGCGAAGGCCACGACGAGGTGGCAGAATGCGGCCAGCCGGCGCTGGTGTGCCGCCGGCGCATCGCTCCATGCCGTCCCTTCTCGCCATCCGCCAGCGCTCGTTCCGACTCCAGCTGTCGGTGATCGTGGCCATCGGCGCTGCCTGGCGGTTCTTCCTGCTGAGCCGCAAGTGGGACCGTCCGCTGCAGCTCAACGACTCGCTGTACTACTCCGCCCAGGCCACCGACCTGGCCCACGGCTTCCTCTATCGCGAGCCGTTCACCACCGGCCCCGGTGCCGAGCACGTGCCGCTGACGTCGACGATCCTGGCACTGGTCAGCTGGGGTGACGATCCGATCCCGTGGCAGCGGGTGATCACCGTGCTGTTCGGCATCGCCACCGTTGCGGTGATCGGGCTGCTGGGGCGAGCGGTGGCGGGACCGAGGGTCGGACTGATCGCCGCGGCCATCGCCGCGCTGTACCCCAACCTGTGGATCGGCGACGGGCTGATCATGTCCGAGAGCATCAGCATCTGCATCGTGACGATCATGCTCCTGCTGGCCGTTCGCTGGTGTGGCGAGGTCACCGCCACGGTCTCGCTGCGGCGCTGCGTGGCCCTCGGAGCGATCACCGGGCTCGGCGCGCTGGCGCGCAGCGAGCTCGTGCTGATGATCCCGATGTTTGCACTCCTGGTCTGGCGCACCGGCCGCGAGTCCGACGTGCTCGACGAGTCGAGGCCGGATCCGCAGACCGACAATCGGCGCGGGGGTGGCCGTCGTCGCGTCGTCGGTGCGGCGCTGCTCCTGGCGACCGCGGCGATGGTGCTCGCTCCGTGGTTGATCCTCAACCTGTCGCGCTTCGAACGGCCG
This sequence comes from Ilumatobacteraceae bacterium, assembly GCA_965229005.1. Classification (GTDB taxonomy): domain Bacteria; phylum Actinomycetota; class Acidimicrobiia; order Acidimicrobiales; family Ilumatobacteraceae; genus CBDDIP01. The sequence goes on along the minus strand of CBDDIP010000002.1, from coordinate 2,959,972 downwards.
GTCCTGTTGTCGACCAACGACGGCACGACGCTCGCCGGCACGTACAACGACGACGCGTTCTACGGTCGCGAGATCGGCGGTTGGTCGATCGGGGCGATCGGTGGCGACCTCGGCAACGAGGCGATCCCGGAACCCTCGGTGCGCAGCGAGGAGCGCCGCGACGTCGCCCTGCACTACCTGCGCGGCCATCTCCGATCGTTGCCGCGCGTCGTGCTCGCCCGCGTCGGTCGCACGCTCGACCTGTACGGGTTCCGCAGCCTGCTGACGATGGACAAGGGCGAGGAGAAGTCGGCGGCTGCATCGTGGTCCGGCATCGTCGCGTTCTGGGTCCTGGCGCCGATGGCGTTCATCGGCCTCCGTCGTCTGGACCGCCGGCGCCGACGGGTCCTGCTCGCGCCCGTGCTCACGGTGCTCGTGACCACGGTCGTGTTCTACGGCGCGCACCGCATCAGGTCCAGCGCCGAACCGACCATCGTCATCGCTGCAGCAGTGTGCGCGTCGTGGCTGTTCGACCGTTGGCGGGAACGGAGCCATGCCGCCTGACGGCCGGCATCCCCGGCCACGATCACATCCACCGTTGATCGCCTACCAACCGGCGCTCGATGGCATCCGCGCCATCGCGGTGGTGCTCGTCCTGCTGTTCCACGGTGGTGTGTCGTGGATGACCGGCGGCTACGTCGGTGTCTCGGTGTTCTTCACGCTCTCCGGCTACCTGATCACCTCGCTGCTGCTCGCCGAGCACGACGGCTCGGGTCGCATCCGGCTCGGCACGTTCTACGCACGGCGGATGAAGCGGCTGCTGCCCGCCAGCCTCCTGTGCATCGGCGGCGTCGCAGTGCTGTCGGCGGCGGGCGAGTTCGACTACGTCACGCGCATGCGCACCGACGTGCTCGGCGCGCTGTTCCAGGTGTTCAACTGGACCAAGCTCGCCGCCGGCGAGAGCTACGGCGATCTCGTCAACGCCACCGTCGGCCGGGTGGCGCCGTTGGAGCACTACTGGTCGTTGGCCATCGAGGAGCAGTTCTACTTTGTGTGGCCGTTGGCAGCGCTGGTGCTGCTGCGGGTGGTTCGCAGCGCACGCGGGCGCGCCCTCACGCTGGCGGTCGGGTGGGCGCTGGCGACCCTCGCCGCGTTCGCCATCGCTCACCGCTACGGCGCCGACGCGGCGTACTGGGCGACGCCCGCACGCCTCGGCGAGATCCTTGCCGGAGCGACGCTCGCCGGGGTGCTGCGCGTCTGGCCGGCTCCCGCGAGCGGAACGCGGTCACGTCTGCTCGCCGTGCTCGCGCCGGCCGGCCTGGCGGTGATCGTCATCGCTGCTGTTCGCTGGCCGGCGGCCAGCGGCCCGGCGTACCGCGGCTGGCTGCCGCTGCTGGCGCTCGCGAGCGTGGCGCTGATCGCCGGCGTGCAGGTGGCCGCGCCGTTCACCCGCCTGCTGAGCGTGCGGCCCCTCGTCCTGCTGGGCACGATCAGCTATGGCGTCTACCTGTACCACTGGCCGATCTTCGCCGTGGTCACGTCGGCCCGCTTCGACATCGGTACGTGGCCGTTGCTGGCGCTGCGCCTGGCCGTCACGCTGGCGCTGGCGACGGTGTCGTTCGTGATCGTCGAGCGACCGATCCGTCGATGGAACCCGTCGCTGCCACGCGTGCCCTTGCTCGCCGGCCTGGCGGCCACCGCCGCACTTGCCGTCGCTGCGCTGGTGGTGGTGCCGGCCGACCAGCCGACCACCGTCGCCGGTGCCGACGTCAACGGCATCGTCCCGGCGACCGGTCCGCTCCCCAGCCTGGGCACCGTCGCGCCGGCCACCACGGTCTCGACCACCGGCGTCCCGTCCACCGGCATCCCGTCCACTGATGGCACTGGAACTGGCACCGCACCGTCGACAACGACGAGCACGACGGCGCCGGCATCGACGCCGGTGCTCAACCGGCCGATGCGGATCATCGTCACCGGCGACTCGACCGCTGACGCACTCGGCGTCGGGCTGGCGCAGTGGGCCCTCGATCACCCTGACGTCGCCGCCGTCACGCTCGACGCCCAGCCCGGCTGCGGGTTCCTGACGGGTGGGACGATCCCCGACGACCCACCGGTGTACGCCCGCGAGTGCAAGCGGACCCTGGAGGACGAACTGCCCGAGCACATCCGCACCCTCGTGCCCGACGTCGTCGTGATGATGGTGACGTTGCGCGACGTGGAGGATCACGAGTTCGGTGACGGCGTGCTGCGGTCGCCGCTCGACCCACTGTTCGCCGCCCGCCTTCGCGAGTCCTACGAGGCGATGGCGCAGCAGCTGCTGGCCGACGGTGCGCCGCACCTGGCGTGGGTGCTGGCACCGTTCCCCACGGTGCCGTGGCAGGCCGATCAGGCGAAGATGGCCGACCCGGCGCGCTACCAGGTGCAGTTCGACGTCATCCGTGAGGTCGCGGCCGCACACCCCGGTCAGATCTCGGTGATCGACATGGACCACTGGCTGCGCAGCATCGGCGGGCTCACCGACACGACGTGGCGTGCGGACGGCCTGCACTTCTCCCCCGAGTCCGCCTACCGAGCCTCCGACGAGTTCGTCGTGCCGGCGCTGCTCGACGTGCTGGTGACCTGAGCGCGCTGCCCCTGAGGCAGCAGCGCTCCTGCCGCGAGGAGCACGACGACGAACAGACCCCAGTGGTGGAGGTCTTCGAAGTTGCCCGGCCACGCTGCATCCGGGCCGTAGCGGTAGACGAGCACGCGGCGCAGCACGAGCAGCGCGAGCAGGCCCATCACGACGACCGACGACGCGGTGAGGACGACTGACCGTCGCAGCACGACCAGCGCGATCGCGAACGGAAGCGCGACGAGCGCGAACGTCGGCGCGATCACCAGCCCGGATGCCACGACGAGCGCGGCACCGACGACGAGCGCCGGACGACGTTCGGCTGGAACGAGGCAGTGGGCATCGATCGCCGGTGGGTCGATCTCGGGAAGTGGCTCATCGACCTCACCCCGTCGGCCACGTCGGCCGCGCCAGATCAGCACGCAGCAACCGACGATCGCCAGTGCGCTGGCGCCGAGCGCGAGGTCGAGCCGCCGTTGTGGCTCCCACGTCATGGTCACCGTGGTCGGCGTCGTGCTCGGGGGCAGCCACCATCCGTTGAAGCCGCCGCTGATCTGTGTTGCCCTGCCGAGCGAGTCGCCACCGGCGTCGGCGGTCCAGCCGCGGTTGTAGCCCTCGCCCATGATCAGCCAGCACCCGTCAGGGCACGGCGACACCGTTGCGGTGCGCGTCGTGTTCGTGCGCGTGACCGTCACCGCGGGTTGGGTCGCGCCGGCGGCAGGCGCGGTGCCGTTCGAGAGCACGACGCGGTCCACGTCGAGCCCGGTGTCGCGGCCGTCGACGGACTCGACGAGGTGCGTTCCGGTGGCGAGGTCGAGCGCGCCGCCGCTGCAGCGGTGCAGCGTGACCGGGCGCCCGGCCATGAGCTCGGTCCAGTCGTCGGCTTCGATGCGCACGTCGAGCGAAGAACCGTCGATCGTCAGCAGGTCGGTCCGGCACACCGGTGCGGGGACGGCTGGCGTCGCAGCGGTGATCGCCTGACCCGTGATCTCGACGATCGACACCGGAAGCACCGTCGGTTCGGCGAAGCGACGATCGATCGTCGTGCGCGCATCGATCGAGGTGATCGTGATCGTCAACGCACTCCCGTCGCGCTCGCCGGGCACCGGCAGGGACACGAGCACGGCACTGATGCCGTCGGCATCCGGTGGGCCGACGGTCAGCTCCTGGGCGGTCTCGCCGGCACGGCCGACCGAGATCCCGGTGATCAGCGAATGACGCCCGTCGGTCGGCTGATGGATCTGGAGCACGCCGACGCTGCCGTTCGCAGCTGGCACGGTGAGCGACGACCCGACCGCATCACCGAACGGCGACGTCCACGCGGTGGCAGCGTCGCCGTCCACCGCGTTCCAGCCGGCGCTGATCAAGCCACCGGCCATCCGTCGGTTCGCAGACGCGCCGGCGCCGAGGACGCGGGCGAGCACGGCGTCGTCGGCCCGTGGGCTGAGCCGAACCGTCACCGCCGCGTCGAGGTGGTCGTCCGCCGGCAGTTCGAACTGGCGGATCAGGCGGTGCTCGGGGTCGTCACGCCAACGGTTCAGCGGCTCCTCGCGCAGCCGTGTGAACACGAACGAGAGGGGAGTGCCCGGCTGGACACGCGAGGTCCACGACGTCGGCACGCGGACGATCTCCTCGTGCGCCCCGACGCCGAGCTCGGCGAAGCCGACCCCTGACGCTCCGGTGTCGGTGCCGTCGGGCCGATCGTCGACGGTGAGGATGGTGATGCTCACGCCGGCGGGGTCGACGCCCTCGATGCGCTGACCGTCGCCGGTGAGCGAACGCTCGTCGAGTGCGACGTCGGTCGAGCGCGTCGGGTCTGCCAGCGACCGCACTCGAACGGATGTGATCATCCGGTTCGGGATCGCACCGGTCGACGTGTGCGCCGGCTGCAGCAGCCGCAACGTGCCGTCCGTGGCGGACACCTCGATCCGTTCGCCGATCGGGTTGCCGCGATCGGCGACCACCCATGCAGTGCGCGGGTCGCCGTCGACCGCCATCGCCGGTCGATCCTCGGGCCGGTAGGCGAACGCCTCGCCGTAGGCCGTGGCTCGTACGACGAGTCCGTCGGCCAAGGTCGCCACCGTCTGCTCGGTCGGGTCGACGTCGCCGGCACCTTGACCGTTCGTGGCCTGGTCGGCCGGGTCGTCCTTGGGTGTGGTGCCGTCGGCGGCGGCGAAGACGGGAAGACGTTGATCGGCGTCGTCCTCGCGCAGCACGTCGGTGTTCGGCCCGCCGGTCTCGGTGAATCCGGTGACGTCCTGCGACCCGCGCCACTGGTGGGCGCGGTCGCGGTTGGAGTCGGTGACGATCACGGCTGCCGCGGTGGCGAACGGATCGGCGTCGGCGCCATTGGCGAGCACTGGTTGGCGGTTGGCGTCGGCGACGTAGACGACTGCTTCGTCGCCGTGCAGCAGACCGACCGCGGCCGCGTCGACGATGCCGTCGCCGCTGCCGGCGAGGACCACGACGCGTGTCGTGGCGCGGATCATCGGCACCGGATCGTCGACCGGAACGAGCTGGACCGGCGCGACCGGTGTGCCGACTGCAGGATCGCTGAGCGCTGTCTCGTCGATCATCGGCACCGACGGCGCGTTGACGACGGGCGTGCCGTAGCTGACCGGTTCGCCGAGACCCGACGGCTCGGCGGCGAAGATCGCGGCCACGCGTTCGGGACGCGGCGTGCGGAAGCGGTCGAACGCCGCGTCGTTGCTCAGCCACACCCGGTCGGCGGCGAGGAAGCGGGCGACGACGGCGACCGATGCCGGGTCGAGCGTGCCGGTCTGCAGCCGGTCGTCGAACGCGTCGAGCAGATCCATCGCGCCCGCGCCGCCGAGCGGCAGCAGGTCACGCGTCGCCATCGGCTTCGAGGTCAACCCCGGCAGTGGGGGATCGACGGTGTAGCCCCAGCGGAACGCGCCGAACTCCTGCCCGGGCAGCTGCAGCACCCGGCTCTCGTGCGACGACGCGTCGAGTGCCGCCACCGCATCGAGCCACGCGTCCGGCGGCGACTGGTCGCGCGTCAGCGCCGGATCGACGAAGCCACCGGTCCACAGAGCCGGCAGGTTGAGGATGGCCAGGCCGGCGACGGCGACAGGTGCGAGTGCAGCGATGGGCAGACGCGGCCGCCAGCGCCACCGACTGACCGCCGCGACGAGTGCGCCGGCGCCGAGCGCCAGCCCGAACGTGCTCAGCGGCAGGGCGCGGGTGCTGCTGCGAAGCGCCAGTGACAGCCCGGCGGAGGTCAGCGGCCGGACGAGTGGCGACGGGTCGTCGATCGGGTGCACACCGACGGCGAGGATGATCCCGACGGCGACGAGCAGCGCGGCGTAGCGACGGTTGGCCCAGCGCGTCGCGGCGAGACCGGTGAGGCACAGCAGCAGCAGCGCGAAGCCGATGACGATCACCCGTCCGCTCTCCATGTAGTCGACCGACGCGGTGGTGGTGGCCGCAAAGGGATCGCGCACGTAGAACAGCCAGTAGCCCAGTCCGCGCAGCGTCTCGGTGCTCACCGACGTCAGCGACACGGCGCGCAAGGTCTCGCTGTAGGCCAGCACGTCGGCGCCGTAGCCGCCTTGCACGAGCAACATGACGATCCACCACAGCGACACGACGATGCTCAGCGCGCCGATGCGCAGCGACGTCGCGACGGCCCGGCGCCACGTGATGGTGCGTTGCCATGCGGCGTGCACCAGCCACAGGATCGGCGCGGGCGCGATCATCGCCAACGCGGTCGCGTTGACGGCGCCCACCGTCAGGATCACCAGCGCGAACAGCGCTGCCTCGCGCCACTGCGATCGTCTCGTCGATCGCGTCGCGGCGCGGATCGTGAGCCCGGTGAGCCAGCCGACGGCGGCCCAGGGGAGGAGCATCACCGAGGTGCGTGAGACGTAGGGCAGCACGTAGGGCGACAGCTGGTAGACGAGCGCTGCGCACAGCGCTGCCGCGCCGGGCAGGCCGAGGTGACGTGCAGCCCAACGTGCGCCGAGCCCACCGAGCACGAGCAACGTGCCGATCCACAGCCGATGGGCGATCCAGTCGGGCACACCCAACTTGTCGAACACCCAGAACCACGGCCCGGACGGCCACAGGTAGGCGATCACCTGGTGCGGCACCCACCCGAGGAACTGCCGGTTGTCCCACGTCTGTGCGGCGTCGCCGAGCAGACGACCCGGATCAAGGTAGAGGTAGAGCTTGGTGTCGGTCGGCATCCGCCCCGGCGAGGCAGTGAGCGCCGGGACGTAGGCGAGGATCGCCAGCAGCAGCGTGCCGAGCCGGCCCCGACGGGGCAGCAATCGCCCCGGCCGAGATCCTGGCGGTTGGATCACGGGATTGCGCCGAGCACGCCGTACAGCGCGGTGAGCCCGACGAGGCCTGCGCTGCACGCGCCGATCGCGTACGGCCACCAGTCGCGGCGATCGGTGCGGAACCAGGCGGCGGCCGCAATCAGCAACGGGAACGCGGTGTAGAGGAACCGTGGCCGGGCGGTGACCGTCGCCGGCAGGAGCATCAACAGGATGATGCCGGCGCAGTAGGCGATGATCGGCCACGGCAGGCGGTGTCGCCACACGAACCAGATCAACAGCACCATGGCGACCAGCGATGCGCCGGTCAGCGTGTTCGTGGGCGAGCTGAGCGGGTGGGCGAACGCACCGAAGCTGCGCCGCAGCGCGGTGACGCCGAAGCTGTACCCCTCACCCCAGGCCTCGGTCTGGACGCGGAACCACACCTTGCGCTCGCCGGTGTGGTGTCCGAGCCAGAGCTGGAACCCGATGAACCCGACGGGAGCGAGCAGGGGAGCGGCAAGCGACCACCAGTCGCGCCGGTGGCGGATGGCAATGAACGCCGCCACCGCGCACGCGCCGATCAGCGCGATGCCGTTGGGGCGAGTCGCGGTGCCGAGTGCGGCGAAGACGCCGGCCAACCACCAGCGCTCCTCGATCAGGCACAGCAGGCAGGCCGCAGCGAGCGTGATCAGCAGCGCTTCGGTGTAGGCGAACGACAGCACGAAGCTGCCCGGGAACATCGCCATCAGGATCATCGATCGCTCGGCGACGTCGACGTTGAACAACCGCTTGGCGATGAGTCCGACGAGGAGGACGGCGATCGCACCCAGCACGAAGTTGACGAACAGCGCGGCAAACGTGTCGTTGCCGGGCAGCACGCGGTCGGCGGCGCGGACGAGCATCGGGTAGGTCGGGAAGAACGCCGCCCGCGCATCGTCGACCTCGTAGGTCACGTTCGGGCGCACGACGTGGGGGTAGCCGTCGCGGACGATGTTGAGGTACCACCGACCGTCCCACGACGTGAGGACGTCGAGGATCGGCCGGAGCGCGTTCTTCGGGATCACCTTGCCGTCGAGGTACTGGGGATCGGCGAACGGCGAGCCGGGCAGGTCGGCCTCCACCTTGTTGGCGTCCGCGCGCAGCTCGGCGGCGACGATCGCTGCGCCGATGACCACGCACACGCGGGAGAAGAGGTAGACGAGTCCGGCTTTGCACAGGATCCGCCGCCAGCGAGCGTCCTGCACGTGGTCCGCGTCAGCGGTGGGGTGGGAAGCCGAGCTGGGGAGCGAGGTAGTGGAGACGGAGTCGGTCATCGCGGCGCACGCACCAGGCACGGGTGCGTTGCGAAGCTACCAGCGCGCCATCGGCAAGATGCGTTGCCTCGGGCCGAACGCAGGGGCTCGATGGCCGTCGAGCAGCAGCAGCCGCACGACCCGCCCGCGCTGTCCGGCGTACGGCTCCAGCAGCTCGAGCATCCGCTCGTCGGTGCCGCGGGGCTGGCCGCTCAGCGCGTGCGTGACGATGTTCTTGAGGTGGAAGTCGCCCACGGCGACAGCATCGGCATCGCCGAGCGCCGGACCGGTGGCGGAGCCGATGGTCCACGGCCCGATGCCGCGCAGCAGCGCCAACTTGCGGGCGCACTCGGGCGCCGGCAGCTCGGCCCACTGCCACAGGCGGTCGGCGTGGCGTGCAACCTGCCGCAGTGCTTCGGCGCGCTTGGCCTCGATCCCCAGCGGGTGGAACCACCACGCCGGCCGGCGGGCGAGCACGTCGGGTGCTGGTGGCGTGCGCAGTTCCGGGTGCGGTCCGGGCGCACGTTCACCGAGGGCTCGGACGAGCCGGTGCCACTGGGCGATCGCCTCACCACCGGTGATCCGTTGGCCGATGACGTTGGGCAGCAGCTCGTGGTACAGGTCGCCACTGGCCCCGAGCCGGAGCGCGGGGTGGTTGTGCTGTGCGCGGAGCACGGCAGGGTGGGCGTCGACGAACGGCTCCGGCCGATCGAGGTCGCCGAACATCGCCGGGACTCGTGCCTCCAACCACGGGCCACCCGGTCCCCACGACGCAACGTGGTGGTCGTCAGTCGTCCAGGTGACGTGGATGGTGCCCGGGCCGTCGGGTGTGAGCGATGCGCGCCAGAGCTCGCCGGGACCGAGCCGCGTCGTCGGATCGAAGCGGCCGTAGCGGAACACCGCCAACGCGGTCGAGCGGCCACCCGAGCTCGACACCGTCGACGTGGACGTCGAAACCGGCGGGAGCGCAGCGCGAACCATCGGTCCGACCGTAGACGCGGCGGCCCGGTCACGCGATGCACCCGGATCGCACGGCGTCGCGAGCATCGGCAACGATGAGGTCATGTCTGTGATCGAACGCACCAGTCCTCGCGAGGGCGTCGCCCTGCTCACCTTGAACCGTCCGGAGAAGCTCAACGCGATGACCGGCGAGCTCGTCCAGAGCCTCCATGAGCACCTCGAGGCGATCGCCGTCGATCCATCCGTGCGCGTCGTCGTGCTCACCGGTGCCGGTCGCGGCTTCTGCGCCGGTCTCGACCTCGGCGGGTACGGGACCGCGCCGCACACGGCGCACCTCGGTCCGACGCAGACCGGCTTCGCCGTGCAGAAGCACATCGCTTCGCTGATCCCGCGGATGCGCTCGCTGCCGCAGCCGGTGATCGCCGCGGTCAACGGTGCGGCCGCGGGCGGCGGCTTCGCGCTGGTCCTCGGTTCCGACATCCGCATCGCGTCGCGCGCGGCGAAGTTCAACGCTGCCTTCATCCGCATCGGTCTGTCTGCGTGCGACATCGGCACGAGCTGGTTGCTGCCGCGTCTGATCGGGGCCTCCCGTTCGCAGGAGCTGATGCTGACTGGGCGCGTGTTCGATGCCGAGGAGGCGTACCGAATCGGGCTCGTCGTCGAGCTCGTCGACGACGGCGCCGTCCTCGATGCCGCGCTGGCGAAGGCCGATCTGGTGATGGCCAACTCACCCTTCGGCGTGGCGCTGACCAAGGAGGGCATGTGGAGCGCGCTCGAGATCCCGGGCATGCAGGCCGCCATCGATCTGGAGAACCGCCAGCAGATCATGGCCTCCGCGACTCGCGATCATCGCGAGGCGATGACGGCGTTCCTGGAACGCCGCCCACCCAACTTCACCAATTCATGACGTTGCCTGAAAACAGGGCGCTCCGAGTTCGCATCCGTCGTGCGCGGTGTGGCTAAGGTGCGTCCACGTCGCTGTGGCGGGGGTCACAGTGCACGTCGAACCCGTTGTCGACGGGTGTCAACGAAACCAACAAGGGGGAGTCCATGAGGACAACGAAACGATCGGTGGGGCGTCGCCCCGGAGTGATCGTCGGGGCTGTGGTGATGAGCTTCGCGCTCCTCGCCGGCGCGTGTTCGTCCGACGACAAGAAGGGCGACAGCACGACACCTGCTGGCACGGAGGCACCGGGCGGCACTGACGCCCCGGGCGACACCGTGGCACCGGGCGACACCGTCGCCCCGGGTGATACGACGGTCGAGACGACGCCGACGGTCGAGCCGGTTGCCGGTGGCAGCCTGGTCGTGGGCATCGAGGCCGACACCTCGTCGCCGTGGCGTCCGGCCGAGATGGTCTGCGCCATCTCCTGCCACCAGACCATCCGCTCCGTGTACGACACGCTCGCCATCCCCGGCCAGGACAACGCGGTGCACCCGTACCTCGCCAGCGCGATCGAGCCCAACGCCGACTACACCGAGTGGAAGATCACGGCTCGTGAAGGCGTGAAGTTCCACGACGGCACGGACTTCGATGGCGCTGCCATCGTCGACAACCTCAACCGCGACCGCGTCTCGCTGCTCACCGGCACGGCACTGGCCAACGTGAAGGACGTCGTCATCGATCCCAGCGATCCGATGACGGCCATCGTCACCACGATCAAGCCGTGGGCCACGTTCCCGTACTACCTCACCGGCCAGACCGGCTACGTCGCCTCGCCGACGTGGCTGCTCGCCAGTGACACCGACGAGACGCTGCGTTCGAAGCCGGTCGGCACCGGTCCGTTCATCTACGAGGACTACAAGCCGAACGAGTACTTCAAGGCCAAGCGCAACCCGGACTACTGGAACGCGCCGTACCCGTACCTCGACGAGATCGAGTTCATCCCGATCGCCGACGGTCTGCAGCGTCGTGACGCCCTCAAGGCCGGTGACGTGGACCTCATCCACACCACCAACGGTCAGGTCATCAAGGAGTTCCGCGACGACGCCGACAACTTCCCGTCGATCGAGTTCAGCAAGAACGGCGAGACCGCCTACACGCTGCTCGAGGTCACGGCTGAAGGCTCGCCGCTCACCGACCAGCGGGTGCGTTGCGCCCTCGCCTACGCCTCGGACGCAGACGCCGTCAACCAGTCGATCAACCAAGGCGTGTTCCAGCTCGCCAACGGGCCGTTCTCGCCCGGGCAGGTCGGCAACCTGGAAGACAGCGGCTACCCGCTGAAGCAGGACATGGCCAAGGCCAAGGAGCTCATCGCTGCCTACAAGGCGGAGAACCCGGGCGACTTGAAGCTGGCCCTTGCCACCACCAACGACGCCACCAACCTGGTGATCGCCAACTTCCAGAAGCAGTGGTTCGAAGAGGCCGGCGTCGACGAGGTCACCATCGACCAGATCGACCAGGGCAACTACATCGTCACCGCCCTCCTGGGCAACTTCCAGGTGTTCCAGTGGCGCAACCACGGTGGCATCGACCTCGACCAGCAGTACTTCTGGTGGCACTCGTCCACCGCGCTGGACGTCGGTGGCCTGGCACTCAACTTCGGCCGCATCAAGGACACGAAGCTCGACGCACTGCTCGACGCCAACCGGGCCTCGGTTGACCCGGCTGAGAAGAAGCAGATCGCCGAGGACGTGAACAAGCTGTTCGCCACCGAGTGCTACAACATCTGGGGCACGTACACCATCTGGATGATCGCCCACAAGCCGGGCGTCGAGGGCATCGAGGCCACGAACCTCACCCTGCCCGACGGCGGCGGTCAGGCGATCGAGGGCGCCGGCATCGCCGGAACCTTCTACCCGCAGACCATGTGGCGCTCGTCGTAGTCGACGAACGTCATCTGATCTGCGAGTGAACTAGCACACTGAGAACGAGGGACACCGGAAGGGAATCGGTCAGATCATGCGGTACTTCGGACAGAAGTTCGTCCAACTGGTCATCGTCTTGATCGCCGTGACCTTCACGGTGTCCCTCGCGCTCGGTGCGTTGCCGAACGCGAAGGAACGGATCATCGCGGCCAAGGGCAGCGGTGCCATCAACCCGGCCGAGCAGGAGAAGCTGCTCGACTCGTTGCACCTCAACGATTCGGTCGTCAAGCAGTACGGCTACTTCCTCAAGGACCTCGTCACCGTCGACTGGGGGGTCACCTTCAACGGCAACCAGTCGGTGCAGACGTCCATCTGGGACGGCCTCAAGATCTCGCTGCGGCTGATGATCTACGCCCAGCTCCTCGCGCTGCTCATCGCCATCCCGGTGGCGATCTTCGCCGCGTATCGCAACAACGGGGTGTTCGACCGATTAAGCACGACGACGTCGTTCGGGCTCCTGTCGTTGCCGAACTACATCCTCGCCGTCATCCTCATCCTGCTGTTCTGCGTGCGCTGGAAGATCTTCCCGACGATCTCCAAGGACGTCTCGCTGTTCGGCAGTCCGCTCGATCACATCAAGAACTACTTCTTGCCCACGATCGTGCTCGCCCTGCCGCTGGCAGCCACCTACATGCGCTTGCTGCGCGCCGACCTCGTCAACACGTTGCAGAGCGACTTCATCACCACGGCACGGGCCAAGGGGATGAGCACGTCACGCATCCTGTTCGGGCACGCACTGCGGCCGTCGCTGTTCTCGTTGATCACCGCTGCGGCGGTGAACGTCGGTGCCCTCGTCGGTGGTTCGTTCATCGTCGAGACCGCGTTCAACATGAACGGTCTCGGTCGCAAGACCGTCGTGGGCATCCTGGCCAACGAGTTCCGCCTCGTGCAGATCACCGTCGTCATCCTGGCGATCGTGTACGTGATGATCAACTTCCTCGTGGACATCGCGTACGGGTGGCTCGACCCCCGTGTACGAGCCGTCCGTTCGCTGTCGTAGGAGGCCCTCGACATGACTGCCACCCTCGAAACGCCCCTCGTCGGCTCCGCGCCGGAAGTTCCCGCGCCGGTCGCCACGGTGAAGAAGTTCCGCAAGCGCGGCCGCGTCACCAAGTGGCTGGCCATCACCTGGCTCGCCGCGCTGGTGTTCACCGCGGTCGGCGCCTCGTGGTTGCCGTACGTGAACCACTCCTGTTCGCAGTTCGACAAGAAGGCGGAGTGCTCGACGCACATCAACGGCTCCACGTTCAAGCTGGAGAAGCCGCCGGCGTGGGCCGGGTTCTCGAAGTCCGAGCTGCCGTCGTTCCCCGGCTCGCCGCCTCGCATCGGCTGGTTCGGCACCGACACCAACGGCTTCGACCTGTTCAGCCGATCGATGTACGGCGCTCGCAACTCGTTGATGATCGGCGCCCTGTCGATCATCTTCGGACTGCTGATCGGCGGTGGTCTCGGGCTGATCAGCGGCTACTTCGGCCGACGGCTGGATCGCGTCATCGACACGATCATGAACATCATGCTGGCGTTCCCAGCACTGCTGCTGGCGATCTTCATCGTCGGGTTCTTCGACTCGTCCACCGCAGCAGAAGCGGAGAACCGATCCATCTGGCCAGTCATCCTGGCCCTCGTCATCCTGTCGATCCCACCCATCACCCGGTTGGTGCGTGCCAACACGATGGTCTACGCGCAACGTGAGTTCGTCACCGCTGCCAAGAGCATCGGCGCCGGCAACACGCGGATCATGTTCAAGGAGATCCTGCCCAACGTGGTGCCGGCCATGCTCACGTTCACCCTCACCGGCATGGCCTTGCTCATCGTGGCCGAAGGTGCGCTCGCGTTCCTCGGCCTGTCGGTGAACTCGCCCACGCCCACGTGGGGGGCGATGATCGCCGCCGGCCAGAAGAAGCTCGACACGGCCTGGTGGATGTCGCTCACTCCGGCAGCGACGATGTTCCTCACCGTCTTGTCCATCAACCTGCTCGGCGACGTGCTCAACGAGAAGTTCCGTGTGCGGGAGGCCATCGGATGAACCAGACACAGGCATCACGCCGCTCTGAATCGGGAACGCTGCTCGAGGTCACCGACCTGCGGACGCACTTCAACACGGCGCTCGGCGTCGTTCGCGCGGTCGATGGGGTCTCGTTCACGCTCGAGCGCGGACGAGCGCTCGGCATCGTCGGCGAGTCCGGCTGTGGCAAGACGATCCTGTCGCGCAGCATCATGGGCCTGTTGCCCAAGCGCAACACCATCCGCTCCGGCTCCGTCCTCTTCGAGGGCCAGGAGCTGACCACGATGTCGATGCGCGAGCGGCGCAACATCTGGGGCACCGAGATGTCGATGATCTTCCAGGACCCGATGACGTCGCTGAACCCGGTGATGAAGATCGGCACGCAGATCGCCGAGCCGCTCAAGGTCCATCTCGACATGTCCCGCCAGGTCGCTCGCGACACTGCGCTGAAGCTGCTCACCGATGTCGGCATCCCCGACCCGAGCAAGCGACTCGATCAGTACGCCCACGAGCTCTCGGGCGGCATGCGCCAGCGCGTGATGATCGCGATGGCGCTGGCGTGCGGCCCCACGGTGCTGTTCGCCGACGAGCCGACGACGGCCCTCGACGTCACCGTGCAGGCACAGATCCTCGACCTGATCGAGGACCAGCGCCGCGACCGCAACATGTCGCTGATCCTGGTCACTCACGACCTCGGTGTGGTCGCCGGGCACACCGACGACATCATCGTCATGTACGCCGGCAAGATCGTCGAGAAGGCGTCGACGAAGGTGCTCTTCAGCAACATGAAGATGCCCTACACGGAGGCGCTGTTCAGCAGCATCCCCAAGCTCGAGGACGCCAGCCACACGCGCCTGACCACGATCGGCGGTCGCCCGCCGAACCTGATCAGCCCGCCGACAGGATGCCGCTTCAGCCCGCGTTGCCCGTACGTCACCGATCAGTGCCGCAGTGAGGAGCCCCCGTTGGTCGAAGCAGAGCCGGGCCACTGGTACGCGTGCTTCCATCCGGTGGGTTCGCCGCGGTGGCACGAGGTCAAAGCCGGCCTCGTCGCCGGCCAGATCGGCAACGACGTCGCTGCCGCGATGAGCGCGCCCGGCGGAGCAGCCTGATGGCCGGCACCGGCACCGCCCACCTCCGCGCCGGCAGCGACGCGCTGCTGAGCGTGAACGAGTTGCTCGTCGAGTTCCCCGTCGGCCGCACCGGCCTGCGCGTGCAGGCCGTGTCCAACATCAGCTTCGACGTGCTCGCCGGCGAGACGCTCGGTCTGGTCGGCGAGTCCGGCTGCGGCAAGAGCACCACGGGTCGAGCGATCGTGCAGCTGCCCAAGCCGAAGGGCGGTTCCATCCGCTTCGGTGGCAACGAGCTGACCAAGCTGCACGGCGAAGGCATGCGTGAGCTGCGCACGAACGTGCAGATGATCTTCCAGGACCCGATCTCCTCGCTGAACCCGCGCCGCAAGGTGCGCGACATCGTCATGGAGCCGTTGAACGTCTGGAAGATCGGTACCAAGGAGGAGCGGCTCGCCCGCGTCAACAAGGCGCTGGAGGACGTCGGCATCGATCCGGCCGTCGCCAGCGATCGCCGCCCGCACCAGTTCAGTGGCGGTCAGTGCCAGCGCATCAGCATCGCCCGGGCACTCGTGCTCAACCCGAAGATGATCATCTGCGACGAGCCCGTCTCGGCGCTCGACGTCAGCGTGCAGGCCCAGGTGCTCAACCTGCTGGAAGACCTCAAGCACGAGTACAACCTGACGCTGATCTTCATCGCCCACGACCTCGCGGTGGTCAAGAACATCAGCGACCGCGTGGCAGTGATGTACCTCGGCAAGCTGTGCGAGGTGGCCGGTAGCGACGAGCTGTACCGCGCCCCGGCGCACCCGTACACCGAGGTGCTGCTGAGCTCCATCCCGGTCGCCGATCCGACGGTGGAGATCAACCGCACGCCGATCACCGGCGAACCGCCGTCGCCGGTGCTGCCGCCGTCGGGCTGCCGCTTCCACACCCGTTGCCCGAACGCGCAGCCGCGGTGCAGCGCCGAGGAGCCGCAGATGCGCGAGCTGCTGCCGGATCACTTCGTGGCCTGTCACTACCCGTTGATCGGCAGCGAGACGCCGGTGAGCGTCGGCGCCTCGAACTGAGGTTGGCCGCCAGCCAACCCTCGTCGCGGCGACCGCTCAGCGACGAGGTCGTCGCTCGCCACGCCGAGGCGGTCCGCCGCGGTGAGCCCGTGTACGTCGACCCGGTCTCGGGCCTCAGCGTGTTCACCGCCGCGTTCCACCTGAGCCGCGGCTCGTGCTGCGACAGCAGCTGCCGCCACTGCCCCTACCGCGACGCCTGATCCGGGTCCACTACGGTCCCGGGGATGGCAGGCAAGGGCATCGACGCGTTGCGCGTCAAGGACACCAAGGGCAACAAGTCGTTCGATCTCGACGATCACGATCCGGCGGACACCCTCGGGTGGCACAAGGAGTCCGCCAAGGCCGAGCTCGATGCGGTGAAGATCAAGCTCGACGCCCTGCAGCAGCGGCTGTACGCGGAGAACAAGCGAAGCGTGCTGCTCGTGCTCCAGGCGATGGACGCGGCGGGCAAGGACGGCACGATCCGGGCCATCCTCTCCGGACTCAACCCTGCCGGCGTGCCGGTGTCGTCGTTCAAGGCGCCCGGTGGTCGCGAGCTGGCGCAGGACTACCTGTGGCGGGTGCACCAGCGCTGCCCCGGCAAGGGCGAGATCGGTGTGTTCAACCGCAGCCACTACGAGGACGTGCTCGTCGTGCGGGTGAAGTCGTTCGTACCAGAGGCGCAGTGGAAGCGGCGCTTCGATCACATCAACCACTTCGAGCGGATGCTCGTCGACGAGGGCACCACCGTGGTCAAGTGCTTCCTCAACGTCTCGAAGCAACAGCAGGCCGCCCGCTTCCAGGACCGGTTGGACGACGACACGAAGAAGTGGAAGTTCCGCAAGGGCGACCTCGAGGACCGCGCCCTGTGGGACGACTTCCGCGTTGCCTACCACGACGCGATCAAGCGCACGTCCCACCGCGCATGCGCCGTGGTTCGTGGTCCCGGCCGACCGCAACTGGGTACGCAACCTGGCCGTCGCCAAGATCCTGCTGCGCACGCTGGAGCGCCTCGACCCGAAGTTCCCGCCGCCGGAGCCCGGGCTCGAGGACATCACCATCGTGTGAACAACCTGCGGAGAACCCCCGCCGACGGTTGACGAATTGTAAAGTCGGCGCCGCATGCCGGTCATCGTGCCCACCACCCTCACCGACGCGCTCGATGCGCTCGCGGCCGACCCCACCGCGATGGTGCTCGCCGGTGGGACGGACGCGATGGTCGAGATGAACGCCGGTCACCGCCGTCCGGTGTCGGTGATCGCCGTCAACCGCGTCGCCGAGCTGCGCTCGTGGGAGCACGATCCCACGGCCGGCACCGTTCGCCTCGGCGCCGGCGTCACCTACAGCTCGGTGCTCGATGCGCCGCTGTGCGACTGGTTCCCTGCGCTCGCGGAGGCCGGCCGCACCGTCGGGTCGCCGCAGATCCGTCACGCGGCAACCATCGGCGGCAACCTCGCCACCGCATCTCCCGCCGGCGATGGACTCCCGGTGTTCGCTGCGCTCGACGCCGTGCTGCACCTCGCCTCGTCCACCGGAACGCGCGACGTCGCGTTCGCCGACTTCGCCACCGGGCCCAAGCGCACCGCGCTGGAGCCGGGAGAGCTGATCGTCGCGGTCACCGTGCCGGTGCTCGACGGATGGCAGGGCTACGCGAAGGTCGGCGTGCGCAACGCGATGGTGATCTCCAACGCCGGCGCCTGTCTCGTCACCGACCTCTCCGGCCAGTACGTGCGGCTGGCGCTCGGCTCGGTCGGTCCGACGATCATCCGCTGCGCTGACGCGGAGGCGCACGCCGCCGCGGCGATCGACTTCGGCGCGCGATCCGTCTCGAACGCGGACGTCGACGAGTTCGCCCGACTGGCCGCGGCCGCGGCGAAGCCGATCGACGATCACCGATCCACCGCCGAGTACCGCCGTCACGCGATCGGCGTGATGGCCGGCCGGTTGCTTCGCAGGGCGTTCCCCGGTGGCTGATCCGACGGGCGGCGGCGTCCAGCCCAACGTGCAGCTCGTCGGGACGAACGAGGCGTACGTGCTGCACGTCAACGGACAACCGCACGAGGTGCGCGACGCGTGGGTGGGGGAGAGCCTGCTCTACGTGCTGCGCGAACGGCTCGGCCTGCTCGGTTCGAAGGGCGCCTGCGAACAAGGTGAGTGCGGATCGTGCAGCGTGCTGATCGACGACGAGCTGGTCTGCAGCTGCCTCGTGCTCGCCGCAGCCGCGCCGAGCCAGGCGATCGTCACCATCGAAGGGATCGCGCCGCCGGGCAGCCCGTCGGACGTGCAACAGGCGTTCGTCGACTGCGGCGCCGTGCAGTGCGGGTTCTGCACGCCCGGGTTGATCGTCTCGGCGCACTCGTTGCTCGAACGCATCCCGGAACCGAGTGAGCTGCAGATCCGCGAGGAGCTGTCCGGCAACATCTGTCGCTGCACCGGCTACGGGCGGATCATCGAAGCCGTGCAGCGCGTCAGCGTCGCCCGTCGCGCCGAATCTTCGGAGCGCGGGGCGTGAGCACCACCACGGGGACGAGCACCGGCGTTGGCACGATCAACGACGCGGCGATCACCGGTCGGCTGGGCGACAGCCCGGTGCGGCCGGACGGCATGGCCAAGGTGCAGGGCACGTTCGCCTTCTCCGGCGACCTGTCCGCCGACGGCGCGCTGTGGGGCGCAACGCTGCGCTCGCCGCACCCGTACGCACGCATCGTGCGCATCGATCTGTCAGCCGCGTGGAGGATCAACGGGGTCGAGGCGATCATCACCGCCGAGGACGTGCCGGGTGTGGCCACGTACGGGTTGATCAGCCAGGACCAGCCGGTGTTCGCCAGCGAGTTCGTCCGCTTCGTCGGGGAACCGGTTGCCGCCGTCGCAGCCATCCACCCCGAGGTGTGCCGGCGGGCGTTGGAGGCGATCGTCGTCGAGTACGAGGTGCTCGATCCGCTGGTCGACGCGGAGCGGGCGATCGATGGCAGCCATCCACCGATCCACCCCGACGGCAACGTCATCCGCCACCAGCGCATCGTGCGCGGCGATCAGGATTTGATCGGCGAGGTCGTCGTCGAGGGCACCTACGAGATCGGGATGCAGGACCAAGCCTTCCTCGGGCTCGAGGCGGCGCTGGCCCTGCCCGACCCCGGCGGCGCCGGCATCGAGCTCTTCGTCGCCACGCAGTGGTTGCACGAGGATCGCAAGCAGATCGCCGACTGCCTCGGCCTCGCCGAGGATCAGGTGCGCCTGACGCTCGGCGGCGTGGGCGGTGCGTTCGGGGCGCGCGAGGACATCAGCCTGCAGGTGCACACCTGTCTGCTGGCACTGCGCACGAGCCGCCCGGTGCGCATCGCGTACAGCCGCGCCGAGAGCTTCCTCGGCCACGTGCACCGCCACCCGGCAACGGTGTGGATGCGTCACCACGCCACTCGTGACGGCGTGCTGCAACGAGTGGAGGCGCGCTTCGTGTTCGACGGCGGTGCGTACGCATCGACGTCGTCGGCGGTCCTGATCAACGGGATCACCCACACCCAGGGGCCGTACAAGTGCGAGAACGCAACGGTGGACGGTTGGGCGGTGCGCACCAACAACCTGCCGTGTGGTGCGATGCGCGGCTTCGGCGTCGTGCAGGCGTGCTTCGCTCACGAGAGCCAGATGGACAAGCTCGCCGTTGCGTGCGGACTCGATCCCGTCGAGGTGCGCCTGCGCAATGCGATGGAGACCGGCGACCGCCTGATCACCGGCCAGGTCATCGAGAACGTCGCGCCGGTGGCGCAGTGCATCCGCGACACCGCGGCACTGCCGCTTCCGGACACGCCCGTCGGCGGGCACGACGGCGATCCGCTGCACCTGCCCGGCGGGGCCGGCCGCACCGCCGACGTCAGCCACATCCGCCGTGGCATCGGCTGGGGCGTGGCCATCAAGAACCTGATGTACAGCGAGGCCTTCGACGACTACGCCACGGCCCGCTGCCGGTTGGCCGACGGTGTTGCCTCGTTGAAGTTCGCCACCTCCGAGGTCGGCCAGGGCTTCGTCACCATCGCCGCACAGATCGCCCGCTCCGTGCTCGGTGTCGACGACGTCGTGCTCGAGCCGATCGACACGACGATCGGCTCCGCCGGATCGACGTCGGCCTCACGCCAGACGTGGATGAGTGGCGGCGCCGTGGACGGCGCCTGCCGGCTCGTGCGCGAGCGGCTCTTCGAGCACGTCGGCCGCGTGCACGACATCGACCCGCTGCAGCTCGCGATCGACGGGCGTGACGTCATCGACACCGTTGGCACGTTGCGCGTGCCGGTCACCGAGGCATCAGCCGGCATCGAGCTCGACGAGACGTTCGAGCACCACCACCGCCCGACCGAGGAGCTCGATGAGGTCGGCCAGGGCAACTGCCACACCGCGTTCGCCTTCGTCGCCCACCGCGCCGTCGTCGATGTCGACCCCGAGCTGGGCCTCGTGAAGGTGGTGCAGATCGCCACTGCGCAGGACGTCGGACGGGCGTTGAACCCGTTGAGCGTCGTCGGCCAGATCGAGGGCGGGATCGCCCAGGGGCTCGGCCTGGCGGTGATGGAGGAGATCATCCAGACCGACGGACGCGTCCGAAACGCAAGCTTCACGGACTACCTGCTGCCGACGATGCTCGACATGCCGGACGTGATCGCGACCCTGATCGAGCTGCCCGACCCGATGGCGCCGCTCGGCGCGAAGGGTGTCGGCGAGCCGCCGTGCATCTCGGTCACGCCGGCGATCGTCGCCGCGATCCGCGACGCGATCGGCCACGATCTCGTCCGTGTGCCCGTGCGGCCATCCGACATCTGCCGCCCCGGAGACGCGCCGGCTCAGTAGGGTCCGCGGCATGCGCACGGGAACGGGCCGAACGATGGTGACCTCGATCGCGGTGGTCATGGCCGCCGTCGTGATGGCCGGGTGCGGTTCGGATCCCGACGACAGCGTGCCGATCAGCGGCGGCGTGACGACCACCGAGCTGACCACCACCAGCGTCACCACGACCAGCCTGCCGACCGGCCCGCAGCCCAGCTCAGAGGACACGGTCTCGCCGAACGGCACCGACGGCGGGACTGACGGCGCCCCTCCGGCAGGGAGCACGTCGACCGTCTTCCCAGCGGGTGACATCGACGACGCGCTGCAGCCGTACATCGATCTGGCCCTCACCGACCTGTCCTCCCGGCTCGGCGTCTCCGAGGCGCAGATCACCGTGTCGTCCGCCGTGTTGGTGGTCTGGCCGGACGGCGCGATGGGATGCCCGGAGAAGGGGATGGTGTACACCCAGGCGTTGGTCGATGGCTCGGTGATCGAGCTGGTCACCGGCGGACGGGTGTACCGATACCACAGTGGTGACTCCACGCGGCCGTTCCTGTGCGAACGGTCGCTGACCTTGACACCCACTCGGGTAGATGGGGGCTGACCTGGGCACTCGTCGCGGAACATTTGTTCCGTCCTTGACGAAGTTGCACTTGTCTTGCTCCACGGGCCGCGCCTAGGTTCGCCCTCACGACGAGTCGGTGACAGGGGCTGCACCGAAACGTTCACAGGAGATGCCTTGCCGCATCCGGCGGCTCGACAGGGAGGGACTGGGACGTGAAGAAGTGGATGGCAGTCGCCGGCATCGGCGCATTCGCACTGGCATGCCTACCGATCGGCTCGACGGGCGCTTCGCCCGCGGATGATCCGGCAGGCGCACCGACCAAGGACGTGCCGGTCAGCGACACCGGCAGCTACATCGTCGTGCTCACGGCCGACCCGCTGGTGCCCACCATCGCACCTGAGCTGCTGGGCACTCCGGCCGCCGAGGCCAAGGCCGACGCGCTCGACGCCAGCCACGATCAGGTCCTGCGTGAAGTCGGTGCCAGCACCAAGACCAAGGTCCAGGACTTCACCAACGCCGTCAACGGCTTCTCGGCGATCCTCAGTCACGAAGCCGCGGAGCGCCTTGCCGGCAACCCGAAGGTCGCCCTCGTCATCCCCGACGTGTTGCGCACGACCAGCTCGAAGGGCTCCGGTTCCGGCGGAGGCGGCAGCTGGTGGGACTCCAACGACGATGCCTCGACGGCCAGCTACCTCGGCATCTCCGGTCGGAACGGTCTGTGGTCGAAGGGCATCAACGGCACCGGCGTCACCGTCGGCGTCATCGACTCGGGCATCTGGCCCGAGCAGCCGATGTTCGCCGATGACGGCACGCTCGCCCCGCACACCCCGCTCGACACGAGCGACCGTTCGGCCTGCGAGTTCGGCAGTGCCGTGCCCGGCGACGTGCCGTTCACGTGCAACAACAAGCTCGTCGGTGCTCGCTCCTTCCTCGACACCTACGGTGCGCTCACGGGCTTCGGCCCGGGCGAGTACGGCACCGCTCGTGACGACGAGGGCCACGGCACCCACACCGCCTCCACCGCGGCGGGCAACGCCAACGTTCGGGCAACGATCTTCGGCCGCTACGTCGGCACCACCTCGGGCATCGCCCCGAAGGCGCAGATCATCGCCTACAAGGCGCTCGGCGCCCTCGGTGGCTACACCTCCGACATCATGGCGGCGATCGACCAGGCCATCGCCGACGGCGTCGACGTCATCAACTACTCGGTCGGCGGCGGCCCCAGCCTGATCGGTGGCGACGCCATCGAGTACCTCTTCGCCGCTGATGCGGGCATCTGGGTGGCCACCTCGGCCGGCAACGACGGCCCCGGCGCCAGCACCATCGGTGGTCCCGCCGACGTCCCGTGGGTCACCGCGGTCGGCGCCAACACGCAGAAGCGCTTCTACGAGGGCTCGATCCGCCTCGACAACGGCCAGACCTTCAAGGGCTCGTCGATCACTCGAGGCACCAACAAGATCGGCATCATCGACGCCGGAACGGCGGGCAGCGAGCTGTGCATCCCCGGCGATCTCGATCCGTCGAAGGTCGCCGGCAAGATCGTGCTGTGCCGACGTGGCGGAAACGGTCGCATCGACAAGAGCCTCGCGGTCTCCGAGGCCGGCGGCGCCGGCATGGTGCTGTACAACAACAGCAACGACGACAACCTGTTCAGCGACAACTTCTTCGTGCCGACCGTGATGGTCGACAACAGCGTGGGCCTGAAGGTCAAGTCGTACATCGCCAAGGCGCGCACGCCGAAGGCGAGCTTGGTCACGGGGAACATCTCCACCTGGCAGCCGGCGCCGAGCATGACGATCTTCTCGTCTCGTGGCCCGAACCCGACCGCCGAGAGCATCATCAAGCCGGACATCACCGCCCCGGGTCTGCAGATCCTGGCCGGCAACACGCCGATGCCGTCGGGCGACACCCAGCCGTCCGGTCAGCTGTTCCAGGCAATCGCCGGCACGTCGATGTCCAGCCCGCAGGTGGCCGGCATCTACGCCCTGCTCCGCCAGGTGCACCCTGACTGGTCGTCCGCTGCCGCCAAGTCGGCACTGATGACCACGGCCAACACCAAGGTCGTCGACAACAACCGCAAGACCCAGGCTGGTCCGTTCGCCATGGGTGCCGGTGAGGCAGCTCCTGGCAAGCCGGGTCAGAAGAACACGCCGTTCGATCCGGGCATCGTGTACGACGCGGGAACCTTCGACTACCTCGGCTTCGGCTGCGACACGGAGCCGCTGCTGCTGGCGTTCGTCGGCTTCGACCCGGTGCAGGCCTGCGCTCAGCTGGCCGACCTCGGCGTGCCGACGCGAGCGGTGGACCTGAACTACCCGTCGATCGGCGTCTCGCAGCTCGCTGGTTCGGAAACCATCGTGCGCACCATCACCAGCGTGGCCTCGAAGAAGATCACCCTCAAGGCCGAGGTGAAGGCGCCGAAGGGCTACAAGGTCACCGTGTCGCCGAGCACCATCACCCTGCAGCCGGGTGCGAGCGCGACGTTCACGATGAGCATCGTCAACAACGGCAAGGGCACCCCCGGCGAGTGGCGCGACGGTTCGCTGACGTGGCGTGGCAGTGGCTACGCCGCACGCAGCGCGATCGCCGTGAAGGGCACGCAACTGGCGGCGCCCGCCGAGGTCGATGGCACCGGCGCCACCGGAACGGCGGCGATCCCGTTGAAGTTCGGCTACACCGGCACCTACGTCCCGGCCGTGTTCGGTCTGGTCCCGTCGGCGCCGATCGCCGGCACCATCGATCAGGACCCGGACGCGACGTTCCCGAGCGGTGACGACGGCAGCGGCGTCGATCTGATCCCGATCCACATCGCCGGCTCGGCGTACTTCCGGTTGAAGATCGTCGTCCCCGGCGATCTCGACCTCGACCTGTACCTGTTCGACGGTGACGGCAACGTCGTCGCCCAGAGCACCAGTGCCGGCACCGACGAGCAGATCGATCTGGTGACACCCGCTGATGGCGACTACACGCTCGTCGTCCACGGTTGGGCGGTTCCTGCTCCGGCGACGCCGTACTCGATCGACAAGTGGGACGTGCCGCTCACGGGCGGGGGCAGCCTCGCTGTCGTTCCGCCGGTGCCGGCCGCTGTGACCGCCACCAGCGGCACGTTGACCGTCGGCTGGAGCGGCCTCGCTCCCGGTGAGTACCTCGGTGCCGTCATCCACACCGATGGCACGCAGTGGATCGGCGTCACCGCCGTCGACGTCGTCGTCTGACCGGTCGTTGATCTGATCGCGAGCGGGAGCCGGTTTCACCGGCTCCCGCTCGTCGGTTAGGTTGCTCGGGCAGTCATCGGGCAACAGATTCGAGCAGCAGAAGGGTCGGTACGCGGTGTCCAACGAGCGCGAAGTCTTGACGTGGGAGCTGTTCGGTTCAGCCACCCGCGAGATCGCCCAGATGGTGGCCGACGACTACGAGCCCGACATGATCCTGTCGATCGCTCGCGGTGGCCTGCTCATCGGTGGCGCCCTTGGCTACGCGCTGTCGGTGAAGAACGTGTACACGATGAACGTCGAGTTCTACACGGGTGTCGACGAGCGACTCGAGGTGCCCCGGATCCTGCCGCCGGCCCCCGACTTCGTCGATCTCGGTGACGCCCGCATCCTGATCGCCGACGACGTTGCCGACACCGGCCACACGTTGCGCAGCGTCCAGCAGTTCTGCGAGGGCAAGGTCGGCGAGGTGCGCACCGCCGTGCTGTACGAGAAGTCCCACTCGGTCGTGCAGTGCGACTACGTGTGGAAGCGCACCGACATGTGGATCAACTTCCCCTGGAGCGACAAGCCCCCCGTCGCCAAGCGCGACTGGTCCGTCGCCGACGCGTAGCAAGGCCGTCCGGCCGCGCTTCTGGGTGGCCGCGTCGCCGGCACACGGTCACCAGGCCGCCCAGTTCCCGGCGCACGCACACTCCGGGCGGGCTCGTTCTCGGGTTCCGAGAAGATCCCCGCCCAGAATCGAGCGGGCGTCTCCGCCGATGTGCTGCGCCTCGGGCTGGCGCAAGGAGCAATCGACGCGCGGTTCGGGCTGGGCTGTGGGGGATGGTCGGGTACGAGCGAGAGGCGCAGCGAGGACGAGTGACCGGCGCCCAAGCGATCCCTAGAGACTTGCGTCGGCGAGTCGGGCGGCGACGTCGGGCCAGTGGATGATGTTCCAGATGGCCGTGACGTAGTCGGCGCGGCGGTTCTCGTACTGGAGGTAGTAGGCGTGCTCCCAGGCGTCGATGGCCAGGATCGGCACGACGCCGAGCGTGGTGTTCTGGTGATGCACCTCGAGCTGCTCGATGATCAGCCGCTGGCCGAGGGGCTCGTAGGACAGGAGGCCCCAGCCGGAGCCCTGCACGAGCGTGGTCACCTGCGAGAACTGCGCTTGGAAGGCGTCGAAGGAACCGAACTGGTCGTCGATCGCCGCTGCCAGTTCGCCCTCGGGCCGCCCGCCGCCGTCCGGTGACAGGTTGGTCCAGTACATCGAGTGCAGCACGTGGCCACCGAGGTTGAAGGCGAGCGCCTTCTCCAACCCGACGATGGCGCCGAAGTCGTTCGCCTCGCGTGCTGCGGCGATCTTGTCCAGTGTGGCGTTGGCGGCGGCGACGTATGCGGCGTGGTGCTTGCCGTGGTGCAGTTCGACGATCTTGGCGCTGAGGTGCGGCTCCAACGCTCCCGGCTCGTAGTCCAGCTCTGGCAGTTCGTACGGCGCGCTCATGCCCGAACGGTACTCCCGATGCGTCGGGCTAGGAACGGGCGAGGACGGTGAGGGCGGTGTTGCGGCCGCTGGCGCCCCACACGCCGGCGCCGGGGAACGTGGCCGCGCCGGTGAGGAACAGCCCGTCCACCGGGGTCTCGTAGCGGGTGAGCTCCGGGTTCTTGTTGCGCAGCGCGGCCAGCGGCCCGCCGGCGAAGCTCGTCGCATGGCCGTGCGGGAGGTGGAACTCGCGCTCGTAGCGATCGGGCGTCATCGCCCGCCACTCGCCGAGGGAGTCCAGGAAGCCGGGACCGACGAGCGTGGCGAACTGGTCCAGCCAGCGCTTCGGCTCCGAGCTGCCTGCCCATCCGCCGGCCAGGCCGTACGGCGTGTACAGCGCTTCCAGGCTGAAGACGTGCTTGCCCGTGGACCCTTCGTTCGACATGACGGCCATCGACGGATCGAGCACGGTCGGCAGGTTGACGAGCATCGCCGGCTGATCGAGCACCGCGCCCTGGCGCATCAGTGCGTGGCCGCGGTGCATGTCGGCCAGCGGGGGAGCGATGATCGCGGTCGCGCCCATCATCGCCGCCGTGCCTCGATCGCCGAGGGCGCGGAGGACTGGCACCTCGTCGACGATGGCATCGATCTTCGACTCGTAGCCGTCGTCATGGGGGATCGCTCGCCACCGCTCGACCAGTCCATTCGCCTGCGGCGGCGGGTTGGTCAACCAGGCGAGGAAGGTGTCGTGCGGGTTGCACGCCGATACCACCACGGCGGCCGTCACCTCGGTGCCGTCGTCGAGGCTGACACCACGTACCCGTGGACCCTCGCATGTGATCGCCGTGACCTTGGTCAACAGGCGCAGCTCGCCGCCGGACGCGGCGAACGCCTGCTGCAGCGTGTCGGGCACCATGCCACTGCCACCGACCGGGCGCCCGAGTCGGCCGACGTGGCGAATGGCGTAGGTCAGCGCTCCGAGCCCGCTGCCGGGCGTCTCGGGTGAGATGCCCCACACCATCGGCCCGGTGGCCAGGGCCGGGCCGCGCAGCGCTTCGGCGGTGAAGAACTCGCGCATGATGTCGGCGGCGCTGCGCCGGCTCCAGCGCAGCAGCGTGCTGACGCCGCGCCCGCGCTTGGACAGCACCTTGCGTCCGATCCCGCGGATGGTGGGTGGGTCGTTGGCGGCGTCGAAGATCATCCGCACCGCGGGCATCGCCGCGGCGACGTAGCGGCGGTAGCCGTCGATCTCGCCCGGGTAGGTGCGACCGAGCTCGTCGATCGTCGCCTCGAGGTCGTGGTGACCGAGCCACGCGGGACCGCCGGCCCACGACATGTTGATCCCGGCCGGCTCGACGTCGATGTAGCGCAGACCATGACCGGCGAGGCCGAGCTCGTCGATCACCGGCGTGGTGCGGAACGTGATGTGGTCGCAGTTGCAGATGTTGACCATCGCCCCACCGAACGCCTCGGTCGCGGCGGTGCCACCGACGCCCTCGCGAGCCTCGATCAACAGCGTGCGCCGTCCCGCCTTGGCAAGGTACGCAGCGCACACGAGACCGTTGTGCCCGGCGCCGATCACGATCGCGTCGTAATCGTTCGCGGAGCTGTTCGTCGGCATCGGCTCATTCTGTCCTGGCGCGCGGTCGCGGCAGTAACGTGCGCTCGTGACGCACCGATCGTTCGCCGACCTGCGCGGTCCTGAGGTGGGCGCCCGCCTCACCGAGCACAGCATCCTGGTCCAGCCGCTGGGCGCGATCGAGCAGCACGGGCCGCACCTGCCACTGTCGACCGACTCCGTGGTCGCCACCGCGGTGGCCGAAGCAACCATCGAAGATGTCGGCGACGAGCTCGACGCGTGGCTGCTGCCCACCCTCCAGTACACGAAGTCGAATGAACACGCGTGGTCGCCCGGGACGGTGTGGCTGAGTGCGACGACGTTGCTGGCCGTGCTCGACGACATCGGGCGCTGCATCGCGACCACGCCGGCCAAGCGGCTGGTGTTCCTCAACGGGCACGGTGGCAACAGCGCGCTGCTCGGCGTGGCGCTGCGCGAGATCCGGCTCAATCACGGGTTGATGACGTTCCTCACCCACCCCGGGATGCCGGCCGACCAGGGCGGTGTGTCGCCGGCCGCGGAGCTCGGGATGGGCGTGCACGGCGGCATCGACGAGACGTCGATCATGCTCCACCTGGCGCCAGAGCTCGTCGACCTGTCGAGCGTCGAACGGCGCGTGCCGGAGCGCCTCGCCGAGAACAGTCACGTGCGATTCGGTGGCCGGGTCAGCTTCGGCTGGCTGAGCAACGACTTCTTCCCCGACGGCTACATCGGCGACCCGACCCAAGCGGATCCGACGCTCGGCAAGACGTTGTTCGAGGGAGCGGTGCGCAACTTCGGCGAGGCGTTGCGAGAAGTGTCGACGTTCGACTTCGGGCGATGACGGGCGACTTCGGACGCTGATGGGCGCGCACGACGACCTGCGCGTCAACGGCGAGCGCCTGTGGCAGCGACTGGAGGCGCTCGGTGAGATCGGCGCGGTGCTCGGCCCGAACGGCGAGCGCGGCAATGCGCGGCTGGCGCTCACCGACGCCGACCGCGATGGTCGCGATCTCGTCATGGCGTGGATGCACGACCTCGGGTTGTCGGTGACCATCGATGCGATCGGCAACGTGGTCGGCGTCCGCCCCGGTACCGATCCGGACGCGGCGCCGGTGATGACCGGCTCGCACATCGACACGGTGCGCACCGGCGGCCGCTTCGACGGCAACCTCGGCGTGCTCGCCGGGCTCGAGGTGATCGAGACGCTGGAGCAGCACGGTGTGCAGACCCGCCACCCGGTCGCCGTCGGGTTCTTCACCGACGAGGAGGGTGCCCGCTTCGCTCCGGACATGCTCGGCAGCCTCGTCTTCGTCGGCGGGCTCGCGCTGGAGGAGGCGCTCGATGCGATCGCAGCCGACGACGGGAGCCGGCTGGGCGACGAGCTCGGCCGCATCGGCTACGCCGGCCCGACGCCGTGCCCGTCGACGCTCGTCCCGCACGCCTACGTCGAGCTGCACATCGAGCAGGGGCCGGTGCTGGAGGACGAGGGCATCACGATCGGTGCGGTCACCGGGGTGCAGGGGATCTCGTGGACCGAGGTGCACGTCGTCGGTCAGTCGGCCCACGCCGGCACGACGCCCATGCGCCTGCGACACGATCCCGGCTACGTGGCCGCCGAGATCGTCACGTTCGTGCGCGGCATCACCGCCGAGCTCGGTGGCACGCAGGTCGGCACGGTCGGGCGCTGCGAGCTGACGCCCAACCTCGTCAACGTCGTGCCCAGCGAGGCGGTCCTCACGGTCGACCTGCGCAACACCGACGAGACCCTGCTGCGTCGCGCCGAGACAATGCTCCACGCCCGTCTCGACGAGCTCGCGATCGCCGAAGGCGTCGCCATCACCACCAACACCTTGGCCCGCTTCGAGCCGGTCGAGTTCGACCCGACCATGATCGATCTCGTCGAGGCAACGGCGCAGCGCCTCGGCCACAGCACACGACGCATGCCCTCCGGGGCCGGTCACGACGCGCAGATGCTCGCACGCGTCTGCCCGACATCGATGATCTTCGTGCCGAGCGTCAACGGCCTCTCGCACAACATCGCCGAGCACACCGTGCCCGCCGACGTCACCGCCGGTGCCGACGTGCTGCTGCAGGTGATCTTGGATCGCGCCGGCTGAACGGCCCGTGAACGCGACGAGGGCGCCGGCCGAAGCCGACGCCCTCGATCAACGTGCAGCGACGCTGCGAGCGGTCAGAGACCGATCGACTCGTCGATGAACTGGTTGGTGACGATGTCCTCGGCCTTCACGCCGTCCTTGGGCGGGGTGCCCTGGGCGGTGTACACCGGGATCGCCTTCTCGATCAGCGCGTTGACCCGGTCGAGGTCGAAGTTGCCGACCGTGCTGTCCGGACCGTTGGCGACCAGGCCGTCGGCCTTGATCGTCGAGACGCCGTAGTCCAGCGTGCCCTCGGTGTAGTTCCACCCGAAGTCACCGCCGAACGTGTTCACGGCGTCGAGGATGATCGCGTTGGTGCGAGCCGGATCGTTGATGTAGTCGACGCTGGCCTGCTGGATGATCGGCACCAGCTTGGTGAAGCACGCCGAGTACTTGTCGATGTTCTCCGGCTTGGTGGCGATCGACTCGGCGTAGTTCTCCCAGCCGATGTCGTTGATGTACTGGAACTTCACCGGCTTCAGCCAGTCCTGGTACTCGTTCTCGTACAGGTACGGCTCGGCGGAGCCGAAGCCCTGCTGCGCCGCCTTGCCCTCGTCGGCGATGAATAGGCTCGGATCGCCGTTGTACGAACCGTCGACCTGGTCCTTGGACAGCACACCGGTGGAGGTGAGGAAGTCCATGTACGCCGCGCCACCGAAGTAGCGGACCTTGACACCGGCCGTGCCGAGACCGGCGATGTCGGTGACGTCGGGGTAGGTGGCCGGGTCCCACATGATCATCTGCGGGTTCTTCTCGAACCCGGATTCGATCGCGACGGTGGGGAACTCCTCCGAGTACTGGATCGCCTCGTCCGTGTACACGTAGCCGAGCAGGATGTCGTCGTTCTGGTAGAGCAGCGAGGTGACCGGGCTGAAGTTCTGCGCGGCACCACCCGACTGGATCTTGATCTTGACGCCGGTGTCGTTGCCGTTGGCGTCGATCAGCGGACCGGTGACGGTGGCCTTCGACTTGTCGATCGTGTAGCCCTCGCCGACCATCTGGTACAGGAAGCCATGCTCGGCCTCCGGCATCCAGTCGGTCTGGATGGTCACGGTCTCGGGGCAGTCGCCAGCGAGGCTGACACCTTCGCCCGTCGGCGTCGTCTCGGGCGTCGTACCGTCGCCGTCGGTGCCGGGCGTCGTCACCGGAACGGTGCCGCCATCGGTGGCCGGCGTGGTCGCCGGTATCGTTCCCGGTGGGGTGGTGCTGTCGGCCTTGTCATCGCTACCACACGCCGCGAGGGCGAGGGCGGCGATCACCGGCAGGGTCAGCAGCTTCTTGCTGCGTCGGTATTGCATGGATTGCTCCTTTGTTGGTTGTTCACGCTGGTTGGGGAGGCGGCTGAAGCCTCGGGTGGGTGGGAGATGGTGGCCGTCGTCGGTCAGCGGGTCTTGCGCGTGCCCTCGTGCCAGTGGCCGACGACGAGACGGGCGAGGAAGCTGAAGACGAAGAAGACGGCGATGCCGAGACCGGCAGCGATCATGAGACCGCCAAAGACGAGGGGGTACCGGGTCTTCTGACGGAACTGCTCCATGATGATCCCGATGCCGGGCTTCTCGCCTTGGCGGAAGAACTGCTCGCCGACGACCGCACCGATCACCGAGAGGCCGGCCGAGATCCGGAAGCCGGTGAAGATCGCCGGCATCGCGGCGGGGAACTGCAGCTTGAACAAGCGCTTGAAGCGACCAGCACCACGCAACGTGAACAGCTCGTGCTGGCCGACGTCGGCGGACATCAGACCGAACAGCGTGTTGGTCACGATGGGGAAGATCGAGATCATCACGCAGACGAACACGCGGGACTGGATGCCGCCGCCGTAGATCGAATAGATGATCGGCACGATGGCCAGGACGGGGATGGCCTGCAGGGCGACGAGGTAGGGGAAGATCGACCGCTCCGCCCAGCGAGCCTGGGCCATGAACACGGCGAGGGCGATGCCGAAGACGATGGTGATCGCCAGGCCGAGCAGCGCCGAGTACGCGGTCCAGCCGAGTCCGGCGATCATCTGGCCACGCACGACGCTGCTCTCGAAGAACGACTTGTTGATCACCGTCGCCGGGGAGGGGACGAGGAATCCGGGCTTGTCGAACCAGCGACGCATGCCGTCGCGGTGCATGTACTCCCACACGGCGAGGAACAGGCCGAGGAGGATGATCGGGCCGATCACGCGGCTCCACTCGAACGCCGGCTTCGAGGCGACCGGCGGCGGCGCGTCGAGTCGGTTCAGGTCGGAGAAGTCGTCGGTGTCGTCGGTGGTGGGGTTCGGGACCGTCGTCGTCATGCGTGAGCTCCTCGCAGCGCGTGGGAGATCTCGCCGGCGAGCTCGGCGAACTTCGGGTCGAAGCGCAGATCGGGCGAGCGCGGGTACTCGAAGGGCACGTGGTACTCGGCGACGATGCGGCCGGGGCGAGCGCTCATGACGAGAATTCGGGTCGACAGGAAGACGGCCTCGCTGATCGAGTGAGTGATGAACAGCCCGGCGAAGCCCTTGCGCTGGAACAACGAGATGACCTCGTCGTTGAGGCGCTCGCGGGTGATCTCGTCGACAGCACCGAACGGTTCGTCGAACAGGAAGACGTTGGGATCGAGGACCAGGCTGCGCGCCAGCGAGGCACGCATCTTCATGCCGCCGGAGAGCTGCTTGGGATACTTGCGCTCGAATCCGCTGAGACCGACGAGGGCGATGTTCTCCATCGCTCGCTGGCGGCGCTCGGGCTTCGGGATGCCTTCGAGCTCGGCCAGGAGCTCGACGTTGCGGAGCACATTGCGCCACTGCAGCAGCGTGGCGTCCTGGAAGACGTACCCGAGCGTCGAGCGGTCGACGGTGACCGAACCAGTGGTCGGCTGGTTCAGCCCGGAGGCGATGCGCAACAGCGTGCTCTTGCCGCATCCGGACGGTCCGACGACCGTGACGAACTCGCCGGGCTTGACGTCGAAGGTGTTCTCGGCGAGCGCGTGGGTGCCGTCCGGGAAGACCATCGACACGCCGTTGAAGCTGAGGGCCGGGCGCGAAGCGACGGCAATGCTGGCCGGGGTTGCGTCAGTTGCGGTCATGGGCAGTTCCTTCGATGTTCGATCCCGCCGGCGGTTCGTGGGTTGAGCTTCATCAGTGCATGACCATCCCGCCGGTGATGTTCAACGCTTGTCCCGTGCAGTAGGCCGCGTCGTCGGAGGCCAGGAAGAGGGCGACCTTGGCGACATCGGATGGCTGGCCGAGCCGACCGAGCGGCGACTTGGCCGACCACGTGTCGATCATCTCCTGGGTGCGGGTGGCCGCGCCCATCTCGGTGAGCACGTAGCCGGGGCAGATGCAGTTGACCGTGATGCCGTGGCAGCCGAGCTCCATCGCCGACACTCGAGTCAGCGAGATCACGGCCGCCTTCGACGCGGCGTAGTGCGCCTGGTTCGGCGAACCGACCTTGCCGCCCATGCTGGCCATGTTGATGATCCGCCCGGATGGGCACGACGCGGCCATCATCGCCTTCGCCGCGACCTGGGTGGTGACGAGCATCGCTCGGGCGTTGATGTCGAAGGTGAGGTCCCATTCCTCGACGGAGATCTCGAGCAACGGGGCCATCTTGAGGATGCCGGCGTTGTTGACGAGGATGTCGATGCCGCCCAGCTGGGCGATCGCCTGCTCGGTGGCCTCGCGAGTGGCTGCCGCATCAGCGAGGTCGACCGACACGGCGAATCCGTCGATCTCCTCGGCAACGGCCTTCGCGTCGGGCGACACGTCGAGGATGGCGACCGAGGCGCCCGCACCGTGGAGGGCGCGCGCGATCTCGGCACCGATGCCTCGTGCAGCTCCTGTGATGACCGCCCGCCGACCGGCCAGACGCCCGCTGTCGAGCGTGGTTCCCTCGTGCGACCCCATGACGTCCCGGAGTGTAGGGCACCCACCAGAGGGGCTGGAGTTGAGATCTGTGAACAGTACGTTTCGGCCGCTGTCACCAGGTGGTGGAGCGCGAATCGGCGCCCACCAGCACGCGCTCGCCACGTCCCACGACCCGTCCGGCCGGGCCGAAGGCGATGGCCTCACGCGCGGTGCGTGCCGGGATGGCCACCCAGCCGGCGTCCCACGTGTGGGGCAGCATCCCGAGCGCCGAGCGAGCGGCCGACGTGATGCAGTGCAGCGCCTCGTCGGGCAGCAGGTGGCCGGACGCGATCATCAACGACGCCGTCTCCAACGGATCGCCGCGACCGACCGGGTTGAACGGGTCTTGCAGGTTGTCCGCGCCGGCGGCGACGTTCACCCCAGCGGCGCGCAGCGCCTTCACCGCGGTCAGCGCCCGCGGCATGCCGGACTGCCGGTCGCGACCCTGCAGGAACAGGTTGGTCTGGGGGAGCGCGATCACGTGGATGCCCGCTTCGGCGACCAGCTCGGACACCTCCTGCTGCCGGTCCTCCGGTTGCATCGACAGGCTGCAGCAGTGGCTGGCGGTGACGCCGTGGGGGAAGCCGGACGCGATCACTCGCTCGGCAAGATCTGCCAGGCCGAGCATGTCCGGGTTCAGGGTCTCGTCGGTGTGCAGGTCCAGCGGCAGTCCCGCTTCGGCCGCCATCGCCAAGAAGTTCTCGTTCGCCTCGCACGGATCCGTCTCGAGGTGAGGACAACCGCCGATGACGTCGACGCCCATGGCGATCGCCTCGCGTAGCAGCGCGCGGCTCTCGGCGCCTTCGTCACCGATGGTCGGCCAGCCGGTGAGCGCGCAGACCTGGATCTCGATCAGGCCGCGGAGCCGTTCTCGCACCTCGATCAGTGCCCGCACGGACGTCAGGCCGTTGGCGGTGGTGGTGTCGGCGTGGGTGCGGATGGCCGTGACACCGTTGCTCAACATCAGCCGGGCAGCGCGTTCGGCACGCTCGACCGTGTCCTCGTAGCTGATCCGGTCGCGGGCGTCGTGCATCGCCATGATCGCGCCCATCAGGTCGCCCGACGGGTTGTGCACCGTCTCGGCCAGGAACGCCTTGTCGAGGTGGGCGTGCGGCTCGACGAACGACGGCAGCACCAGAAAGCCTGCCTCGTCCAGCGCCCGGGCGGCGAGTGGCATCTCCTCCATGGCGCTCAGCGGATCGGCGACAGGTTCGGCAGCGGGCGTCGCTCGATCGGCTCGCCGAGGCGCGGGAAGACCTCGTCGGCGACGAGGTGCATCTGCTCGTTCATGTCCTCACGGGTGAGGCCGGGGAAGTCGAAGAAGAAGCAGATGTGCTTGAGGTCGAGCAGATCGCGCCAGTAGCCGATGGCGTCGACCGCGTCGTCGATCGAACCGACGATCTGGATCTTCTGCGCCAGGCTGTCCTCGACGGTCGGCTGGAAGTCGAACGGCACCTTCGAACCGTCGGGGTTCTGGTACGAGGCGAAGCGGCCGTATGGGGACAAGAATTTGACGAACTCGTCGTGGCCGGGCTTGCCCTTCACCATCGCCTGCTCGCGGGTGCGGCCGACGTGCAGGTTGAGCACGAGGCAGCGGTCCTCGCCGGGGCCAACGGGCGAGCCGACCTCGTCGCGGACCTCGGCGTAGCGATCCCACTTCTGCTTCTGGCTCGTGGCGTTGCTCAGCCAGTAGACGGCCTTGTGCAGCGCGCGCGGCACGTACTCGACGGTCTCCGGCGACGACACCGGTTGGTAGATGTCGACGTGGCGCGTCGGCTTGGGGATCAGGGTGAGGTCGTTCACCGTCGTGCCGCGGTCGGGCACGTCGTCCGGCGGGAAGGTGAACTGCTTGCCGCGGTAGCTGAAGCGCTCCTGCCCCCACGCGAGCTTGATGACCTCCATCGCCTCCTCGAAGACCTCTCGGTTGATGCGATCGTGCTCGGCCGACATGGCGTTGTCGCCGCTGGCGACCACGGTGCCGAGCGCCCACGCCTCGCGCGGCACGGTGCCACGACCGACGCCGAACTCCATCCGTCCGCCGGTGACGATGTCAGCGAGGGCGAAGTCCTCCGCGAGACGCAGAGGGTGCCACTGCGGCACGACGTTGAACATCTGTCCGAAGCGCAGCTCGTTGGTCAACATCGCCAGGTGCTGGCCGAACTGGATCAGGTTCGGCAGGACCTCGTAGCCCTCGTACTGGAAGTGGTGCTCGGTGAGCCACATCGTGTCGAAGCCCAGCGAGTCCGCAGTCTTTGCCCACTCGGCCAGGTTGCGGTAGCACTCGACGACGGCGTCGTTGTCGTAGCGCCTCGCGGTGGCGGCGATGGCCGGATCACCGGCGTCGGGCATCGGGACGGTGCAGAAGAAGTTGCTGTCGACGCGCATGAGCGAACGGTACTACTGGTCAGACCAAGGCGTCCCGGTGCTCAGCGGGAGTTCATCGACCGGCAACAGAGCCGACGCGAGCGCGTGGATCTGCGGCGCCGGACCAGAACCCCTCATCGTCGCGGACGATCGCGTGGGCATGACCGAACCCGCTGTCGAAGGCAGGGGAGCGGACCACCGCGTGACCCTTCGCCTCCAACGCTGCCGCCCACTCGACAGGTGCGTTGCCCTCCACCTCGACGAGCGGACCCTGCGGTGCGGTCCAGGTGTCGAAGCCGGTGACGGGGCCGCGCAGCGTCCAGCGGCCGCTGTTGATGGCGACGGCGGGGGACTGCTCGTGAGCGAACAGGCGGGCTGCGACCTGCAGCACGATCTGCGGCTGGGCGTCGCCGCCCATGGTGCCGAACACGGCGCGAAGACTGCCGTGCTCGTTCGGTGCGGCTGCATTGGTGGCCATGGCCGGGCAGAGGGTGTGCGGCGGCCGGCGGCCGTGCAACGGTTCGGCGGGATGACCGGGCTCCAGCGAGAAGCCGAGGCCGCGGTTGTGCAGGTTGATGCCGGTGGTCGGCTCGACGATCCAACTGCCGAAGCCCGATGCGTTCGACTGGATCAGCGACACGCCGTTTCCATGGCGGTCCGTGGTGCACAGGTACGTGGTGTCACCGTCGTGCCCGGGCACCGGTCGACGCGAGGCGCGGGCCGGGTCGACCATCGCGCCGCGCGCGGCGCGTTCGCGTACCAGTGCGTCGCCGTCTGCGCCGTCGTGCAGCACCTGCGGGCGGTCGTGTCCGACGGCGGTCGCCGCTTCGATGAGGAGGTGCGCCCACTGCGGATCGTCGGGATCGGTGGGCAGATCGAGACCATCGGCGAGCGCGGCTGCAGCCAGGATCAGGTAGCCCTGCGAGTTCGGCGGCAACGTCCACAAGTCGACGCCCCACGCACGGGTTCGGAGCGGTGCCACCCACTCCGACTGGCGTTGGTGCAGGTCGTCGGCGGAGAACAGATCGCCGGCCAGCGCACGCAGCCCGGCGCCGAACTCGCCGTCGTAGAACGCCGCGCGTCCGCCCTCGGCGACCGCACGCAGGGTACGACCGACACCGTGACGGCGCACGCGTGCCCCGGACCGAGTCGCCTGCGTAGCCAGTTCGTGGAGCGCTTCGCGGCCTCGTGCGTCGACCGAGGCGAGCGATCCGACGAGCAGCGGACTGGCGGGGAAGCCACCTTCGGCGAGGTCGATCGCCGGTGCGAGCAGATCGCTGAGCGGTAGCGAGCCGTAGCGCTCGTGCAGCGCGATCCAGCCGTCGACGCAACCCGGAACGGTGACGGTGCGGATGTCGTGACGGAAGGGCATCGACGTATGGCCCTCGGCGCGGAGTGCGTCCGGATCGGAGCCGGAGCCGGCCCGGCCGGTGGAGTTCAGCGCATGGACGGCGCCGTCGATGTGCACGAGCGCGAACAGGTCGCCGCCGAGTCCGCACAGGTGCGGCGCAGTGACGGCGATGGCCGCGTTGGTCGCGATCGCTGCGTCGACGGCATTTCCACCCAGCGCGAGCGCCACGAGGCCGGCCTGCGTGGCCAGCTGGTCGGCACTGGCGACCATTCCACCAGGCGACCGAACGCTGGTGAACGGAACACTGGAGGTGAGGGAAGAAGCACCTGACATCTGCGTCAACCTACGCCTCTCGCCGCCACCGACCAGGTTGCTACGTTCCCGGCCATGGCAACACGAAGCGAAGCGTTGGCGTTCCTCACCGGCCCGGGTGCACCGTTCGAGATCGGTCCGGTGGAGATCGACGGGCAGCCGTTGCGGGCGTACGTCAACGCTCCGGCCAGCCTGCGCGACATCTGGCTGACCACGGCGGTGCACGGTGACGCCGTCTTCCTGGTCTACGGGAGCGATCGGATCACGTACGACGAAGCTCATCGCCAGGTGCGCGTGCTCGCCGCCCACCTCGTCGCGTCGGGCGTCGCCAAGGGCGATCGCGTTGCGATCGGGATGCGCAACTACCCGGAGTGGGTCATTGCTTTCTGGGCCTGCCAGGCCATCGGTGCGATCTCGGTCAGCCTCAACGCGTGGTGGATCGCCTCCGAGCTCGAGTACGCGCTCACCGACAGCGGAACGACCGCCCTGCTGATCGACGGCGAGCGGGCGCAGCGCCTCGACGAGGTGGCGCCGAGGCTGCCGATCGTGACGACGGTGGTGGCGCGGGCCGATTCGTTGCCGGCCGGTCTGACCGGTGTGCTGTGGGCCGACCTGATGGCCGGCGCCGATCCCGGATCGTTGCCCGAGGTCGACATCGCTCCCGACGACGACGCCACGATCCTCTACACGTCCGGCACCACTGGGTTCCCGAAGGGCGCGGTGGGGTCGAACCGCAACCACGTCACCAACATCACCAACACGATCGTCAACGGGGCGATGCTGGCCGTGATGGCACCGCCGCCTGCGGCCGACGCACCGCCTCCGGCGCCGGCACCGCGCACGGTTGCGCTGTGGACGTTCCCGTTCTTCCACATCGGTGGGCTCACCGGCCTCTACTTGATCACCGCCACCGGCGGCTGCATCGTCACCCAGTACAAGTGGGACGTCGACGAAGCGCTCGATCTGATCGAGCGGGAGAAGGTCACCGTCATCGCCGGCGTGCCGACCGTGGTCCGCAGCCTGCTCGAGCATCCCGACGCGGCCAACCGCGACCTGTCGACGCTGGCCGGGATCTCCCAGGGTGGATCGCCGGTGCCGCCGGACTCGATCGCCAAGATCGAATCGGAGTTCGCCGGCAAGGTGTCGCCGGCCAACGGGTACGGCCTCACCGAGACGACGTCGGCGGTGATCGCCAACTCGGGGTCGATGTACTTCGCCAAGAAGGACAGCGTCGGCCTGCCGGCACCCGTCGCCGACGCGAAGGTCGTCGACGAGTTGGGCAACGAGCTGCCCACTGGCACCGTCGGCGAGCTGATCGTGCGTGGCCCGAACAACGTGCGCGGCTACTGGAAGAAGCCGGAGGCCACGGCCGAGGCGTTCGTCGACGGCTGGTTCCACACCGGTGACGCGGCGCGCATCGACGAGGACGGCTACGTCTACGTGGTCGACCGGATCAAGGACATGGTGCTGCGCGGCGGCGAGAACGTGTACTGCGCCGAGGTCGAGGCAGCCCTGTTCGAGCACCCCGGTGTGCTTGACGTCGCTGTGGTCGGCGTGCCGCACGCATCGCTCGGCGAGGAGGTCGCCGCGATCGTCATCCCGAAGGACGGGGTCACGCTGACCGCCGGCGAGCTGCAGGGCTTCGCCGCCGAGCGCCTCGCCCGCTTCAAGGTCCCGAGCATCGTCATCATCCGCGACGACGCCCTGCCCCGCAACGCCACCGGCAAGGTCCTGAAGAAGGAGCTCCGAGCCGAGCTCGCCGGCTGACCCACGCATGGGCGCGAAACCGACGACATCTCGCTCACCCCGCGCCCAAGCGAACGAATCCGCCATCCCGATGAGGTATGAGCGGCCCATGACCGCCTGTTCCTCATCGCGCTGGAGTCCCGTCCTCGGGAGGTGAGAGATGTGCGGCCCATGACCGCGCACCTTTCACCTCGGTTCGTCGATTGCATCATGGGACTGCGGCCGACCGGCGTATCGTCCGGTCATGCCGAAGTTCAGCGCCTTGGCGGACGGATTGCGGTCGGTGGGGTTTCGTCGGCGAGGTCTCGCGTTCGCCAGAACGATCGACGTCGCGGGACTCCTGCTCGCCGACGTTCCGCGACGGACGGTCAGCCGTTGGCGACGACTCTCGTCGGGGTGATGACGGCGGCGTAGCGGACGGCGCCGGGCTCGTCGAAGCTGGCGACGTCGGCGCTGTACTGCTTGCCGACCTTGTCGCGCAGCTCGAAGGTGTCGTCGAGGGTCAGCGACGCGGTGCCGCGCACCTCGAGGGTGCGGAACGGGTTCTGCGGATCGAGGAAGAAGACGTTGACAGTCGGATTGGCCAGCAGGTGCTGGGTCTTCTTGCGTGATGCGTTGAGGCTGAACTTCAGCTCGTCACCGTCGAGCAGGTACCAGACGGCAGTGGTCTGGATCGCGCCGGACGGCGTGAGCGTGCTGAGCATTGCCGTGCCGGGTGCTTGGAGCAGGTCGAGGTGGCTGGCGGGGTAGGACATGGGAGACCTCTGGATCGTGGACGGATGTTGCGGGCGCAAACGTCGTTGGTCGCCGTTGCATTCCCGATCGTCCGTCAATGCCAGAGGTTGCGCTCCTCGAGCACCTCGCGCAGCACGACGGGACGATCAGTCATGATCCCGTCGACGCCGATGTCGAGCAGGCGTCGCATCTCGACGGGCTCGTCGATCGTCCAGACGTGCACGTGGATGCCGAGCCGGTGGGCACGCTCGACGAACCGCTGATCGGTCACGGTCAACGGTCCCTGCCGGACCGGCACCTGCGCAGCGAGCCCGCCGATGGCGCGGCGGCCGGTGCCGCTCGGGCGTCCGAACCGCAAAGCCGCAACGGCGCCCGGGCCGAGCGTGGTGCACAGGTCGCTGCCGAGAATGCCGCGCAACCGCCTCAGGCGGGTGTCGCTGAACGCACCGACGCACACGCGTGGAAGCGAGTTGGTCCGGCGCAGCGCAGCGACCAACGCGTCGACGGCGCGGTTGCTCTTGCAGTCGATGTTGACGCGCAGCTCCGGCCATTCGCCGAGGATGTCGTCGAGCAGTGGGATCGGTGCCTTCCCGTCGACCATCGCGGTGCGCACCTGGCTCCAGGGCAGCTGGCTGATCCGCCCGGCGCGGCCGCAGGTACGTCGCAGGTCGTCGTCGTGGAAGGCGACGAGCACGCCATCGGCGGTGACCTGCACGTCGGTCTCCACGTAGCGATAGCCGTTGTCGACGGCGTACTGGAACGCCGGCATCGTGTTCTCCGGGACGTCGCTGGCGCCGCCGCGGTGGGCGAAGGCGATGGGGCCGTCCCAGTCGAGGTAGGCGTGGGAGACCGGCGGCATGGGGGCCAGTATCGTCGGTCGCATGACGATCACGGTTCGCAACCCGTACGACGACTCGATCATCGGGGAGATCCCGGAGCACGGTGAGGCCGAGGTGAACGCCGCGGTCGCGGCCGCCAAGCGGGCGCTGAAGGACAACCCGCTGCCGTTGTGGAAGCGGGCCGAGATCCTCGACAAGGCCGCTGCGCGCCTCACCGCCCGGCGCGACGAGTTCGCGACGATCATCGCCAAAGAGGCGGCCAAGCCGATCAAGACGGCACGCGTCGAGGCCGAGCGCGCCGTCGGCACGTTCCAGTTCGCTGCCGCCGAGGCGCGCACGCTGGCGGGGGAGATGATCCCGCTCGACGCCATCTCCGCCGGCGAGGGCAAGCTCGGCTTCACGCTGCGCGTGCCGATCGGTGTGGTCGGGGCGATCGCCCCGTTCAACTTCCCGCTCAACCTGGTGGTGCACAAGTTGGCGCCGGCGATCGCCGCCGGTTGCCCGGTGGTGCTCAAGCCGGCCAGCCAGACCCCGTTCAGCGCAATCACGCTGGCCGCGATGCTGATCGACGAGTGCGGCCTGCCTGCCGACTACCTCCACGTGGTGACGGGCGGCGGTGGCACGGTCGGCAACGCGATCGTCGACCACCCGGACGTCGCCCTGATCACCTTCACCGGCTCGCCGTCGGTGGGTTGGGGCATCCGCGCTCGGGCGCCGCGCAAGCGCGTCGGGCTGGAGCTCGGCAACAACGCGCCGGTGATCATCGAGGCCGACGGGGACTGGAAGACCGCGGCGGCGAAGATCAAGGTCGCCGGGTTCAGCCACGCCGGGCAGAGCTGCATCAGCACGCAGCGCATCCTCGTGCACCGCAGCATCGCCGAGGAGTTCACCGCGGAGCTGGTCGGCCACGTCAAGCAACTGGTGGTCGGCGATCC
Organism: Ilumatobacteraceae bacterium; assembly: GCA_965229005.1. GTDB lineage: Bacteria > Actinomycetota > Acidimicrobiia > Acidimicrobiales > Ilumatobacteraceae > CBDDIP01. Next base: position 2,917,889 of record CBDDIP010000002.1, on the reverse strand, counting down.
GATGGAGGAGACCACCGACGTGTCGGCGCTGATCTCGAAGAGCGAGCGCGAACGCGTCGCCGGATGGGTGGCGGAGGCCGAGGCAGCGGGCGCAACCGTGGCAACGGGCGGCGAGTTGTCGGCCGATGGTGTGCTGCTCCCGACGGTGATCACCGGGGCCACGCCCGACATGAAGGTCTGCTCGCAGGAGGTGTTCGGTCCGGTCGTGGCGATCGCCGCCTACGACACGCTCGACGAGGCGCTGGCGATCGCCAACGACAGCGACTTCGGTCTGCAGGCGGCGATCTTCACCTCCGACATCTCCAAGGGGATGAAGGCGATCCGCACGCTCGACTACGGCGGCGTGCTGGTCAACGAAGTACCGACGTGGCGGGCCGATCAGCAGCCGTACGGCGGCCTGCGCGACAGCGGCAACACCCGTGAGGGACCCGCGTTCAGCATCAAGGAGATGACCGAGATCCGCATGTGCGTGATCAACGGATGAGCGCACTTCGATGGGGCGTGATCGGGGCGTCGTCGCGGATCTACCGCGGGCGCCTGCTGCCGCCGATGGAGACGAGCGATCGCCACACCGTGGTCGCCGAAGCGAGCCGCGACGCGTCGGGTTCGGACGCTCCGTACGGCGACGTGCTGCGCGACCCGAACGTCGACGCGGTGTACATCCCGCTGCCCAACGACGGCCACAAGCCGTGGATCCTGCGCTGCCTGGAGGCGGGCAAGCACGTGCTCTGCGAGAAGCCGCTGACGCTCTCGGCTGCCGACACCGCAGAGGTCTACGACGCCGCAGCCGCGGCCGGTCGGGTGCTCGTCGAGGCGTACATGTGGCCGCATCACCCGCGCCACCAGCTCGTGCTGCAGCTGGCTCGCACCGAGCTCGGCGCGCTGCGGTTCTCCACCGGTTCGTTCATGTTCCCGTTGCGCAAGCTCGACGACCACCGGCTCGACGCACGCGGTGCCGGCGCGCTGTTCGACGTCGGCATCTACTGCCTCGGTCCGGCCGTGCTGCTCGCCACCCGCGAGCCGGTCGCCGTTGCTGCGTCAGCGGTGCGCAACGGTGCGGGCGTCGACGTGTCGCTCAGCGGTTGGCTGGATCTCGGCGACGGGTTCACCGCCACGGCATCGGTCAGCTTCGACGCCGCCGAGCAGCGATCGCTGGAGATCATCGGCACCGCCGGTTCGATCCGCATCCTCACCGAGTCGGCCCCCGGTCCGGCTGAGCCGAGCACGCTGACGGTTCGGCTCCCCGACGGGAGCGGCATCGACCACGAGGTGGCCGGCGCAGACGCCTACGGGCAGATGATCGACCAGTTCGCCGACGTCGTCGAGCACGGCGCGCAACCGGCCTGGAGCTCGACCCACAGCATCACGCTCGCTCGCTGGATCGACGCCCTCCACGCCGCGTCGATCTGACACCGACCAGTTCTGGGCGGCCACGTTCTCGGCTTCCGAGCAGGATCCCGCCCGGAAGCCTCGTGCCGTCTCAGATCGAGCGGCCGGCGGCCTTCCAGTACTCGTCCTTGAGCAGGCGCTTGTACAGCTTGCCGGTGGGGTGGCGGGGGAGCTCGGTGCGGAAGTCGATGCTGCGCGGGCACTTCACGTCGGCGAGCTGGCTGCGGCAGTAGGCGATGAGCTCCTTCGAGAGCGCCGCCGCCTCCTCGTCCGACTCGGGCATCGCCACGGGCTGCACGACGGCCTTGACCTCTTCGCCGAAGTCGTCGTTGGGGATGCCGAACACGGCGGCGTCGATCACCTTCGGATGCGTGACGAGCACGTTCTCGGCCTCCTGCGGGTAGATGTTCACCCCGCCGGAGATGATCATGTACGCCTTGCGATCGGTGAGGTAGAGGAAGTTGTCGTCGTCGAGGTAGCCGACGTCGCCGAGCGTGCTCCAGCCCTTCGGGTGGCGCGATCCCTTCGTCTTCTCCGGGTCGTTGTGGTACTCGAACGACGCGCCGCCCTCGAAGTAGATCGTGCCGCTCTCGTAGTGCGGCACCTCCTCGCCGTCCTCGCCGACGATGTGCACGACGCAGGCGATCGGCGTGCCGACCGTGCCCTCGTGCGCCAGCCACATGTCGCTGTTGCAGTAGACGAAGCCGTTGCCCTCGGTGCCCGCGTAGTACTCGTGGATCACCTTGCCGAACCACTCGATCATCTGCTTCTTCACCGGGATCGGACACGGCGCCGCGGCGTGGATGACGCACTGCAGCGACGACACGTCGTACTTGGCGCGCACCTCGTCGGGCAGCTTGAGGAAGCGGACGAACATCGTCGGCACGACCTGCGTGTGCGTGACGTCGTAGCGCTCGACGAGCGCCAGGTACTGCTCGGCGTCGAAGTGCTCCATGCCCACCACGGTGCATCCGAGCGCCTGCGCACCGAGGCTGAAGCGCAGCGGCGCAGCGTGGTAGAAGGGCGCCGGGGTGAGGTAGATGCTGTCGAACGTGGCCCCGAACAGTGCCGCCAAGGTGGAGCCGACCCCGGCCGCTGCGTCGCCGAGGACGATCGACTCGAACGGCTTGGTCACGCCCTTGGGCATGCCCGTGGTGCCCGACGAGTAGAGCATGTCGGTGCCGGCGATGCGGACGCCCTCGAGCGGCTCCGGGCTCTGCTCGGCAACCGCCTGCTCGTAGCCCTCGTAGCCGGGGATCGTGCCGTCGAGCATCAGGCGCAGCGTCACGCCGGGTGTGTCGGCGACGATCTCCGTAGCCTGGTCGGCCTTGTACTTGGAGGTGATGAACACCTTGGCCTGCGAGTCGCGCAGGATGTACGACAGCTCGGGGCTGGTGAGGCGGCTGGAGCAGGCCGTGTACACGGCGCCGGCGTAGTGGCAACCCCAGATCACCTCGAAGTAGCGGTCGTGGTTCTCCATGCACACGGCGACGTGATCACCCGGCTGGACACCCGCGGCGCGCAGCAAGCGACTGCATCGGTTGGCGGCTGCATCGAGCTCGGCGAAGGTCTGGGTGAACCCTGAACCGCCCATGATGATGGCGGGCTTGTCCGGGTGGGTCTCGACGAATGCGCCTGGGAACATGGCTCGGAAGGTAGCCGACGGTACGTTCTCGCCATGGAGCCGACCGCTTCCTCGGGTGGGACCGATGCCGCGACGCGCTTCGCCCGTCTCGTCAACCGAGTGCAGGCGGGCGACCACCTCGATCTGCTCATCGGCTTGATCGGCGCCAGCTTCCAGCCGTCGGTCGACGTCGGTGTCGTCATTCGCGGGCTCGACGATCTTGCGTCGAGGTGCGACCGGTCGTTCGACGGCGTCATGTCCTCGCTGTTCGGAACCGGGCTGATGATCGGCAATCGCGAGGACTACCACGACCCGGCGAACTCGTACCTCCACGAGGTGATCCGCCGCGGGCTCGGCATGCCGATCACGCTGTCGGTGGTGGCCGTCGAGGTCGCTCGCCGTCTGGACGTGCTCATCGAACCGATCGGTCTGCCGGGTCACTTCATGGTGCGCGATCCGGCGACGGGACGGATGGGCGATCCGTTCAACGGCGGACGGGTCGTCGCTGCGAGCGAGGCGGAGGAGCACTGGCAACGGTTGACCGGTACGCGCGACCGGATGACGGCGGCGATGCTGCTGCCCGCACCGTCCCGGACGATCGCGCTGCGCATCCTCAACAACCTGCGCGTCGCCCTGCTGCAACGACCCGACAACGTGGCCGATCGCATCGCACTTGCCACCCTGGCCCGCCTTCGCGATGCCTTCCCCGAGCTTGCCGCGGGCGAGCGCCGCGAGCACCAGCGCTGGCTGAGCGCCTGGAACTGACTGACTATCTCGGCGCCTAAGGCGACGACGCGGTCGAGGCGGTTGAAGGGCCTCGGCAACGTCGGGTTGGCCGTGGTGATGGACGTCGTGCTGTTCGGCGTGTCGGTCGACCCGATCGCACGATGACCACCTGAGCAGTACGGTTCGAGCGTGTCACTGCCATGGTCGGCCCCGTCGCCGGTGGCGCCGAGCACCCCGGACTACGCGATGCACGTGCCGCGACGCCCCCGCTCGCGGGTGCGCACGGTCCTCGGCGCGATCTTGATCGGCACCGTGCTGGTGGGTGGGTTCATCTGGTTCGGCACCGGCACGCAGGACCCGTCGCGCTTCGGCGATCTGCGCGTCGGCATGTGCCTGACCAAGGTGCCGTCGGGTCGGGTGACATCGATCCATGACGTCGGCTGCGACGAGCAGCACACGGTGGAGATCTTCGGGCAGGGGATCTTCAGCGAGCTCAGCTCGACGTCGGCCGACGAACAGGCGTCGTCGCGGTGCATCGACGCCGTGTCGGACACCGTGCGCCAGCAGCTCATCGATGCCAATGCCGAGATCAGCTACCTCGCTCAGGGACGCAAGGCAGGCAAGTTCTTCTGCGTCGCCGAGTTCGAGTCGCGCCGCGGCGCACTGGACGGCCAGCCGTCGACGACAGCTGACTAGATTCGCCGCGATGGCGGACCCGACGTTCAGACCACTCCCCGCCGCGACGGGCAAGGGGAGCTCCACCCGCAACCGGCGGATCATCCTCGGCGTCGGCGTGGCGCTGATGGCCGGCGCGGTGGTCAACGCGCTGAAGGACGATGAGACGAGCACCGACGACCTGAAGATCGGCATGTGCCTGAAGTCCCTGCCGGACGATGGCACGTTCACCACGATCGATGACGTCAGCTGCGACAAGGCGCACATCGCCGAGGTGTACGACAAGGGCACCTTCGTCCTGAAGTCGACGCTCCCGAGCACGCTCGGCACGCTCGATCTCAACGTCGCGGGCGACGACGTCGGCGACCCCTCCATCGAGGAAGCGGTGCAGCGGGTGTGCATCGACGAGCAGGCATCGGCCCGCCGGCAGGCGTTGATCGACGCGGACGCCAGCGTCGCCTCCTTCCGGCAGAAGGGCGGCCTCTCGGTCGTGCGCGCAGAGTTCTTCTGCGTGGCCAGCTTCGAGGATCTCCAGTCCGGATCGGTGACGGCGCTCTCGTGATCGATCCGACCATCAAGCGCTCGCTGGGCCAGATGATGAAGGGCGTGCAGATCGTCGGCGCGCACCACGACGGCGTCACCCGCGCCTATTGCAGCCACTGGGTCAGCCAGGTCAGCTTCGAGGAGCCGGTGGTGATGGCCAGCGTCTCACCGAAGCACGACACCCATCCGCTGATGGTGGCCAGCGGCCGGTTCAGCGTCAGCATCCTCGCCGGCGACCAGGTGGACGTCGGTCAGTACTTCTCCTATCCCGGACGCAAGTTCCGCTACATCGCCGACGAGCACCTCGAGCCGATCGCTGGCGACGGACCCGGTGCGGGCTTGCCCGTGGTGCGCAACTGCATCGCCTGGCTGGCGTGCGAGACGTTCGAGATCAAGCCGATGATCGATCACGAGCTGTTCTTCGCCCGGGTGGTCGCGGTGGGCGCGAACCGCCTTCGCGAAGCTCCGTTGCTCTACAGCAGCCGCCTCGGCTGGCGCATCGCCGGTGGCAGCGCACGCGAGCCGGGGATGAGCATCCGCGACACGCTGCTGGCACGCCTGGCCGCCGCCGGGTTCGACGACCTCGATGCCGACACGGATGGCGGCGACGACACCGACTGATGGTCGGCCCGGTTGCGGTTTGATTGCACAGGACCACTACCTTGACGGGCCATGACCATCACCGAGACGCACCTCAACGCTGACGAGCAGCGTGTCGACGACCTCGTCACCGAGCTCCTCGACCAGTTCCCGCCGAAGGCCACGTCGGTCGTCGACTTCCTCGGCGCACAGTTCGACAAGGGCCTGGCCTGGGTGCACTTCCCCGAGGGCCACGGCGGCCTCGGCCTCAACGCCAAGCTGCAGCGGCTGATCAACGAGCGCGTGTACGCCGCCGGCGCACCGAACCCGATGTACCGCAACCCGATCGGTCACGGCATGACCGGCCCGACCGTGGCCGTGTGGGGCAGCGAGGAGCAGAAGACGCGGTACCTGCGCCCGCTGTTCACCGGCGAAGAGGTGTGGTGCCAGCTGTTCAGCGAGCCCGGTTCGGGCAGCGACTTCGCCGGCCTGTCGTCCAAGGGCGTGCGCGACGGCGACGAGTGGATCGTCAACGGTCAGAAGGTGTGGACCACGCTGGCCCACCTGTCGCGCTGGGGCCTGCTGGTCGTGCGCACCGATCCCGAGGCGGTCAAGCACGCCGGTCTCACCGCGTTCGTGGTCGACATGCACGCGCCCGGCGTGCAGACGCTGCCGCTGCGTCAGATGACCGGTGAGGCGGAGTTCAACGAGGTCTTCTTCACCGACACCCGCATCCCCGACAGCGAGATGCTCGGCAAGCCCGGTGACGGCTGGCGCGTGTCGCTGACGACGCTGATGAACGAGCGAGTCTCGATCGGTGGCGCGATTCCCGCGAAGGGTTCGGGCACCATCGCCCACCTCGTCAGCACGTGGCAGCAGCTGCCCGACGATCGCAAGGACTCGGCGACGCTCGACGAGGTGATGCAGCTGTGGATCCGCGCCGAGCTGCTTCGCCTCACCAACATCCGCGCCTCGCAGAACCGCAAGCTGGGCGACCCGGGGCCGGAAGGCTCGATCGGCAAGATGGCCTCGGCCAACTTGAACAAGGACATCTACGCAAAGGTGATGGACCTGCTCGGCGCCGACGGGATGCTCTACGGCAGCTACGAGATGCTCCGCCCGGAGACCGCGATGGGCTTCGAGACGCTGCAGAAGGCGTTCCTGCGCAGCCGCGCCAACTCGATCGAGGGTGGCACCACGGAAGTGATGCTGAACATCCTCGGCGAGCGCGTGCTGGGCCTGCCCGGCGACGTCCGCGTCGACCGCGAGGTCCCGTGGAGCCAGGTTCCCCGCAACTGACCTGACTCGGCGCGATGAGTTCGTGCCGGACACATCGTCCAAGCTGTCGTTCACCACGACCACTTGGAGGTTCCCATGGCCTTTCAGCCGTACCTGTTCTTCGGCGGCAACTGCCGCGACGCGTTCACGCGCTACCAGGAGATCTTCGGTGGTGAGCTCGTGCTGCTGCCCATGGGGCAGATCCCCGGTGGCGAAGGCGAAGCGCCGGAGAACGTCGATCTGATCGCCCACGCTGCACTCAAGATCGGCGACGACCTGCTGATGGCCTCCGACGATCCGATGACGGTGCCGTTCGGCCCGGTGCAAGGGATGATGGTCACCTTCAGCACCGGCGACGCCGATGAGGCCCGTCGTGTCTACGCAGCCCTCGCCGATGGCGGCCAGCGGACGCAAGACCTCACCGAGACGTTCTTCTCGCCGGCGTGGGGGATGTGCACCGACGAGTTCGGCACGCCGTGGATGGTGTCCACCGATCCGGTCAGCTGAGTCAGCTCGCCCCGCCGACCTCGGTCGGGTCGGTGCGGGCGATGAGCTCGGCGCGCATCTGGTGCAGGGCGTTGCTGACCGACACGTGGTAGCGATGCGGGTTGACCAGCCGGCGCACGCCGATGTCGAGCCGCTCGATGTCGGCGCGGCAGCGCTCACGCATGACGTCGAGCGGTTCGTCGGGTGCGTCGAGATCGACGGGCTGGTGCAGCACCTCGACGTCGGCGATGTCGTCGCGCGCACGGACTGCGCGCAGGTCGGGGCGAGTGGGGTGGTGGGTGATCAGGAGCGGCACGTCGAGTGGGTGCTCGTCGGGGAGTGCGACCAGATCGACGATCGCCATTCCACGCCGGTCGGACAGGCGCCATGCCCGCTTGCGGCCGGGCAGCGGGACCTTGCCGGGGTCCTCGGAGATCTTGATCGCCGGCGACCACTCACCATCGCGCTCGAGCCCGACCAATTTGTAGACCCCGCCGAGCGACGGGTCGCCATGTGACGTGATCAGCCGGGTGCCGGCGCCGTAGGCGAGCCGGCGACGTACACCCTCGGTGTCGAGCCCGACGCGGCGCGACTCCTCGTCGACCTGGGTGAGGATCTGCCAGATGTTGAGCTCGTCGAGATCGCCGGACAGCACGATCGGCACATCGCCGAAGCCGGCATCGTCGAGCTGCTTCGCCGTCTGCACGGCGAGGTAGGCGAGGTCGCCTGAATCGAGGCGCACCCCGGCCGGTCGGTGGCCGCTGGCGCGCAGCTCCTCGAAGACGGTGATGGCGTGCGGCACGCCGGAGTGCAGGGTGTCGACCGTGTCGACGAGGAGCACGCAGTCGTCCGGTGCGGCGCGGGCCATCGCCCGGAACGCCTCGAGCTCGCCGCCGCCGTTGGCCAGGTAGGCCTGCACCAGGGCGTGCGCGTGGGTGCCGCGCGGCTGGGTGCCGAGTGCGATCGCAGCCTCCACGTCGGAGGTCCCGGCGCAGCCACCGATCAACGCGGCGCGCACCCCGTCGCTGGCGCCGGCGCCTGGCCCGCGGCGCATGCCGAACTCGAGCACCGTGCCGCCGCGCGCGCTGCCGACGATGCGCGACGCCTTGGTGGCGATCAGCGTGGCGTAGTTCATGTGGTTGAGCAGCGCGGTCTCGACCAGTTGCGCTGCAGCGAGTGGCCCGGTGACGGTGACGACCGGGACGTGCGGGTGGACGACGCGTCCCTCGGGGATCGCGGTCAGCTCGAGCGCGGCGAAGCGATCGGGCGCGGACAACCAAGCCAGGAAGTCGGTGGCGAACATCGCCCGACCGGCCGAGTCGCGCAGCGCACCGAGCGCGGCGACCTCCTCGTTGCCGAAGCGAAGGTTGCGGAGCCACCGGCGGAACGGACCGAGCCCGGCGGTGACGCAGAATCCGGCCTGGTGCGTGCCGTAGTCCGGGTTCCGACGGAAGAAGTGGTCGAACTGCGAACGCTGCTCGCTGATGCCCTCGCGGAAGTAGATCTGGGCCATCACGAGCTCGTAGAGGTCGGTGAACAACGGACCTCGCGCAGCCGCCCAGCGAGCGCGGATCGAGGCGCCGGGGTCGAGGGTTTCGTCAGGCATCGTCAGCCCGTTCCCGTCCGCAGGAGGACGCCAAGGAAGACGGCCGCGAGCGCGCTGAGCGCGCCGAGGGCGCCGCCGATTGCGATGACGACCCGAGTGCGACCGAACTGCTCGACCGCAGCGAACACGGCCGATGCGATCGCGACCGTGATCTTCAGGAGCACGGTGACCTGGTAGGCGGAGTCGGTGTTGGTGATGTCCACCTCCACCAGGTTCCAGATGCCGGTGGCGAACACGACCACGAAGGCCGGCCACACGACGGCTGAGTAGGCGCGCGTGAACGTACCGCGCGCATCCGGCGCGAGGTCACTCAGCGGCTTCGCCGCAAAGCCCATCACGACGTGGCCGCCGACCCAGATCGACGCTGACAGCACGTGCAGGAACAGTCGGATCGTGTCGGCGGTCGGGGAGAGCACGAGACCAAACTAGCGATGGGCCGTCGGCGGTCAGCCAACCGCTTCGGGCGTCGTCGACGGGTGCGAGCGCGTCGAGGAGGGCAACCCGAGGGTGCGGGAGATGAGGTTCCCGGCGACGATGCCGCAGGCGGCCACGATGTAGACGACGACCGTCCCGAACAGGTCGGACACGACGCCGAACACGAACAGGGCGATGGCGACGATGATGTCGAAGGAGGCGATCATCGTGCCGAGGATGGCGCCGCGTCGTTCTGGCCCGCTCCGATCGAGGACGACGGTGACCAGGATCGGGTACGGCAGCGAGTGGCCGACCGCGCAGACCATCGCGCCGACGATGGCGATCGGCAGTGATGGGCTGACGGCGAGGATGATGATGCCGGCGACGAGCGTGACGTGGGCGATGTCGATGCCCCGCGCCGGCGGGAGCCGATCGACGAGGAAGCCGAAGCCGCCACGGACGATCAGCAGCGTGACGCCGAACGCGGTGAGCACGTAGTTGCCGTGATCGAATCGATCCGCGAAGAGCACGACCGCGAACCCGGTGATGGCGGCATACCCGAGGTTGGTCAGCCCCACCACGCTGCCGGGACGCAGTGCCTCACGGGCGATGAGCCGGTTGAAGAGGGACTCCGACGTCTCCACGCGGTCGGTGCGACCGGGCGGCAGCGACGGCACGAAGAGCAGCGCCAACGCCCCGATGCCTCCGAAGATCAGGCCGGCGACCTGCAGCGAGTCGAACAGTGCGCCGATCGCCGTGCCCAGGCTGAGGCCGCTCCAGAGTCCGGCGCTCATCCAGCCGAGCGCTTGACCACGGCGGTCGTCGGCGACGAGGTCGAGCGCTGCGGCAGCGGCGGACGTGTACAGCAGGCCGTCACCGAGGCCCTGCAGCCCGCGGGCGACGAACACGCCGGCCAGGCCCGGCAGGGCGAACGCTGCTGCGCCGGCGGCGGTGACCGACAGGCCGATCGCCATCGACATCCTGGATCCGACGCGGTCGATCATCCAGCCGGAGGCGAGGCGTCCGCTGATCGCCATCACCGGGAACAGCCCGGCGACGAGACCGAGGGCGAGGTCGCTGTAGCCGAGGTCGTGCACGCGATCGGGCAGGAGCGCCAGCGCCACGCCGAAGCCGACGAACCCGACCGCCAGCGCACCGACCACGAAGAGCACGCGGAGATTCATGCGCGAACGTGCGCCTGGCACTTCGACCTCGTCGATCACGAGCGCAGGGCTTCGAGGGCGTCGCTGGCGGCGAAGGCGCGGTCGTCGAGCTGCGCGGACGCCGCCAACGGGCCGCCGAGCATCGCCGCCGCCGAGGTGCCGATGGCGACCTGCAGCTCGCGGATGTTGCGCGGCGGCGGGAAGTACTCGTCCTCGTCGGTGACGTTGACCGTCTCGACACCGTCGCGCGGCGCAAGGCGGGCCAGCACGTCATCGACCAGCTCCTCGGGTGCGGATGCGCCGGCGGTGACCCCGACGATGCCGCTGAGGTCGTCGGGGAGCTCGTCGGCGGTGTTGATCCGCAGCACGCGCGGGCAGCCGACGCCGATGGCCAGCTTCTCCAGGGCTCGGGTGTTCGACGAGTTGTGGGAGCCGATGACGACGATCGCGTCGCACCGTTCGGCCATCGCCATCAGCGCCGATTGTCGGTTCGTGGTGGCGAAGCACAGATCGCTGCGGCCGGGCGTCCACGCGCCGGGGTAGCGGACCTTGACGGCGGTGGCGACGTCGGCCCAGTCGCGGTGGGAGAGGGTGGTCTGGGCGAGGAGGGCGACTGGTTGGTCGAACTGGGGGAGCGCGTCCACCTCGGCAATGCTCTCGACGCGGCTGATCGAATCGGGGGCGACGGCCATCGTGCCCATCGCCTCCTCGTGACCGTCGTGGCCGACGTAGACGATGCGGAACCCCTTGCCGGCGCGCACCTTGACCTCGTGATGGACCTTGGTGACCAGCGGGCACACGGAGTCGACCACGTAGCTGCCGCGGGCGCGGGCGGCGGCGACCACCTCGGGTGCCGAGCCATGGGCGGAGAGCATGATCGGGCGGCCGGGTGGCACCTCTTCGATGTCGTCGACGAACACCACACCCTGGTCCTCGAAGCGCTCGACCACGATCTTGTTGTGGACGATCTCGTGGTAGCAGTACACGGGCGGCTCGAAGCTGCGCACCATCCAGGTGAGGGCCTTGATGGCCATCTCAACCCCTGCACAGAACCCTCGCGGCTCGGCCAAGAGCACGCGATCGACGTCCACGAAGCGCAGGCTAGCTGGGCCGATAGCCTGAGAGGCCGTGTCCAACTCGTCTCGCCTGGCTCCGCGCGTCGTCACCGTCGCCGAAGGTTCGGCCGCGGCGCGCGCTGGGTTGCGTGCCGGCGACGAGATCCTGGCCATCGACGGGCACATGCCGCGCGACATCATCGAGTGGCGCTTCGCCACCGACGACGCCGACGTCGAGCTGGAGGTCCGCCGCGAGGGCCTGGAGCTCACGCTTGCCGTGGCCAAGCGGGCCGGTGAGCCGTTCGGGGCCGAGGTGTCGAGCGCAGTGTTCGACCGTGTGCGCACGTGCGACAACCACTGCGAGTTCTGCTTCATCTACCAGCTCCCGCAGGGCATGCGCCGCAGCCTGTACCTGAAGGACGACGACTACCGATTGAGCTTCCTGTACGGCAACTTCACCACGCTCACCCGCTTCACCGAGGCAGATCTGGAGCGGGTGGTCACGGAGCGTCTGTCGCCGTTGCACGTGAGCATCCACGCCACCGACCCAGATGTGCGGGCGCGCATGTTGAAGAACCCGCGTGGTGGGATGAGCCTGCGCTGGTTGCGCGCGTTGCTGGATCACGGCATCACGGTTCGCGGCCAGGTCGTGCTCTGCCCGGGCGTCAACGACGGCGAGATCTTCGATCGCACGATGGCCGGCGTGCTGGATCAGTACCCCGAGCTGGAGTCCGTTGCCGTGGTGCCGCTCGGGCTCAGCCGGTTCAACACCGAGCCGTCGATGCGCTTGCACACTCAGGCCGAGGCGGCGGCGATGGTCGATGCCGTCCACGACTGGCAAGAGGTGTTCCTCAGCGTGCTCGGCCGGCGCATGGTGTTCGCCGCCGACGAGTACTACCTGATGGCCGGGCGCCCCTTCCCCTCGGTCGAGGCCTACGAGGGCTGTCCGATGCACGAGGACGGCATCGGCATGGCACGCACGTTCGAGCTCGAGTTCATGGGGCGGGTGGCGCAGGCCACCGGCGTGCAGAGCGGCTTCTTCGCAGCCGTCGATGCCGCGCCCGCCAACCCGGCGTCGTACACGTCACTGCGGTCGCGCGGCTGTGGTGATGGCGACACGACGAGCTCCGGCTCGTTGCAGCTCTCGCCGCGTCGTGACGCGCCGATCGGCATCCTCACCGGCGAGTTCGGGGCCAAGGTGCTGGCACCGCTCGTCGCGACGCTCGCTCGTCCCGACGTGCGCATCGTGCCGGTGCGCAACGAGTTCTTCGGCGGCAACACGTCGGTCACCGGCCTGATGGTCGGCGCCGACCTCCAGCGCGTGCTGGCCTCCGAGCCCAGAGGCCATCGCTACCTGCTGCCCGACGTGTGCCTGCAGGAAGGCCGCTTCCTCGACGGCCTCACCCTGGCCGACCTTCCCCACCCGGTCGAGGTCGTCGCAACCGACGGCATCGCCCTGCGCGCCGCGCTCGATGCGCGCGTGCCCTCTCTCGTCGGAGCTTCGTCATGAGCCTGCCCACCGTGGTCGTCGTCGGCCGCCCCAACGTCGGCAAGAGCACGCTGTTCAACCGCATCATCGGCGAGCAGGTGGCCATCGTCGAGGACCGGCCCGGCATCACCCGCGATCGCAAGGAGGAGCAGGCCGAGTGGTTGGGCCGCAAGTTCCTCCTCGTCGACACGGGTGGCTGGTTGCCCGGCGGCAGCGATCTCGACGCCAAGGTCAGTCGCCAGGTCGAGACCGCAGTGCGCGAGGCCGACGTGGTGATGTTCGTGGTCGACGCATCGACCGGCGTCACCGACGACGACTCGGCGATCGCCAACTGGCTCCGCAAGGAGAAGGCCAGCGTGATGGTCGTCGTCAACAAGGCCGACAACGACCGCCGAGAGAACGACCGGTGGGAGTTCCTGTCGCTGGCGATCGGCGAACCGGTCCCGGTCAGCGCGTTGCACGGTCGTCGCGCCGGCGACCTGCTCGACGAAGTCATCTCCCGCTTCCCACCGTCGGACGATGACGTCGAGGTGGACACGCCGATGATCGACCTCGACGGCGAGCTGATGGAGCAGCCGTGGAAGCCTGGCGATCCGAAGCCGCCGCGCGTCGCCATCGTCGGCCGTCCGAACGTGGGGAAGAGCACGCTGTTCAACCGGCTGGTCGGCGAGGACCGCAGCGTCGTCCACGACATGGCCGGCACCACCCGCGACGCCATCGACACGTTGGTCGAGACGCCCGACGGGCCGATCGTGTTCGTCGACACCGCCGGCATGCGTCGTCGCAGCCGCATCGACGATTCAGCGGAGTACTACTCGCTCGTACGTGCGCTGCGGGCGATCGACGACGCCGACATCGCCCTGCTGGTCATCGATGCCACTGAGGGCGTCACCTCGCAGGATCAGCGCCTCGCCGAGCGCGTCGACGCGTCCGGCTGCCCGATCGTGGTGATGCTCAACAAGTGGGAGCTGATCGAGGATCCGGAGCGTCGCCTCGAGGTGCAGGCCGAGCTGCAACGCAAGCTGTACTTCGTCGGCGATGCGCCGGTGCTGAAGATCTCGGCGCTCACCGGCAAGGGCGTGCACAAGCTGCGTCCCGTGCTGCAGGAAGCCATCACGCAGTACCACCGCCGCGTGCCCACCCGCGACGTCAACCGGGTGATCGCCGACGCGCAGCAGCGCCAACCCGCCGGCCACGGCCTCAAGGTGCTCTACGCCCTGCAGGGCGCCACCGACCCGCCCACGTTCACGCTGTTCGTCAACCGCGAGCTGCCGGCGCCGTACCTGCGGTACCTCGAGCGCAGCATCCGCGAGGCGTTCGAGTTCGGTTCGACGCCGCTGAAGCTGCGCGTGCGCAAACGGACGGAGTAGTCCGCCGTGCCGTGGTGTGAGGACTGCGCCAAGTACTGGACGCCGTCAGCGATGAACGAGGACGGCACCTGCCCGACGTGTGGACGCGTGGTCGAAGCGCCGGCGCCGCCGCGAGCCACCGCCAAGAACATCGACGTCCGCCGCCTGGCCGCTGGTGTCGAAGACGGCGAGGACGACCCGAAGGCTCCGTGGCACTTCAAGCTGATGATGGTGCTCCTCGCCCTCTACCTCACCTGGCGCATCGTCTACCTGTTCATCTGAAGCCCGCCGCCGCCGGTTGGCCCGGTCGCATCGCTTCTGGGCGGCCTCGTCGCCGGCTCCCGGTCACCAGGCCGCCCAGTTCATCCCACCGACGACTTCGGGCGGGATCGTTCTCGCTTTCCGAGAAGGATCCCGCCGAGAGTCCGGTCCATTCGTCGTGGGCGATCGGGGTGCTCGACCAGTAGGCTCAGCGGGCGCTTCGGCCTTGGCCGGGGCGACCACATACGGGCTGTAGCGCAGCTTGGTTAGCGCACTTGTCTGGGGGACAAGGGGTCGCAGGTTCAAATCCTGTCAGCCCGACAGCGAGAACGCCCAGGTCACACGGCCTGGGCGTTCGACGTTGGAGCAGACCGTCGTATCGCCGCACTCAGGTCGTGATCGTCGAATCACGAATCGCCACGACATGAGCGATCGCTCCGTCGACGTCGAGATCCCTGCTCGGCCACAGGTCCTCATCAACGATCCGCAACGCGACGGCCGCCGCAGCCGGCGACGCTTCGACGTAGTGGGCGACGGCGATCCCCTGACGATTCGACCGTGCCAGCACAGCCATCGGCAGCACAGCTGCGAACGAGGCCTCGTCGCACTCGCTCGGGCCGACCATCACCGGGTACCTGCGCTTGGCGTGAGCGTTGATCGTCGGCAGCGCGTCGAGCCCGTCGCAGATCGCGTCCGGGGCGAGGTAGCGGACGTGGCCGACATGCGACATCGTCGCGGCCGCCTGACACAGCAGGCACGGCTCGAGCGTCGTCCAGAGCGTGGAGTCGGCGTAGTCACCCTGGGGGAGCTGTGCGAGTACCGACATCTCGGCGTGTGCGATCACCGTGCCACGCATCAACCCGTCGGCGGCGCTCGACTCGCCGGCATGGTTGCGTCCCTCGGCGACCATCGTTCCGGCCGGATCCGTGAGGACCGCACCGACAGGGAACGAGCCGGCGAGGTACGAGTCCCATGCAAGTTCGAGCGCTCGTCTCATCGGGGTCCCGCTCTCACAGTTCATGCGGGCAGGGTAGGTGCTGTTCAGTCGTCGATGGCTTGGTAGACGGCGGTCCACAGGTCGGTCCACATCGGCAGGGCCTGGTCGCCCGCGTGGGAGCGCTGCATCATCACGATCGTGGACAGGTCTTCGGCGGGGTCGTTGTACCAGACGGTGCCGAAGTAGCCCGGCCACCCGTAGCTGCCGACCGACGGTCCGAGGCCCTGTTGCCGGGTGCGCACCGACATCCCGAAGCCCCACCCCATGTCGTCGAAGTAGCCCGGCCGGAAGCCGGAGACGGCCTTCTGCTCCGCGGTGAGGTGGTCGCTCGTCATCAGCGTCACGGAAGGCCGCGACAGCACGCGTTCGCCGCGGTGACGACCGCCGGCCAGCATCGCTGAGGCGAAGGCGAGGAAGTCATCCGCGGTGGACACGATCCCGCCGCCGCCCGCCTCGAACACCGGGTGCGGACGGAACGTGCCGTGGGAGAAGTCGTCGACGACCAGCTCGCCGGTGTCGTGGTCGAGCGCGTAGGCGGTCGAAAAACGATCGAGCCTGTCGTCGTCGACGCTGAAGCCCGTGTCGTGCATGCCGAGCGGCTCGCAGATCCGCTGCCGCAGGGCTTCGCCGAACGTCATGCCCGTCGCCCTGGCGATCAGCACCCCGGTCACGTTCGCGGCCGTGTGGTACAGCCACCGCTCGCCGGGCTGGTGCACCAGCGGCAGCTCGCCGAGACGGCGGATCCACTCGTCGGGTGGCATCTCCTCGAAGGCGTTCAGCGCGTCGGCGATCGGCGCTACCCCGGGCTCGGCCAGCACCATGCCGGTTCCGAACGTGTAGGTCAGCAGGCCGCGCAACGTGATCGGGCGGTCCGCCGGCACGGTGTCGTCGAGCGGAGCGTGCGGATGGTTGAGCACCCGCATGTTGGCCAGCTCTGGAAGGAGCTCGTCGACGGGATCGTCGAGGCGGAGGGTTCCGTCCTCGACGAGCGTCATCGCACAGGCAGAGACGAGTGGCTTGCTCATCGAACCGAGGCGGCAGATGGTGTCGCCCGCCATTGCGGTCGTCGATCCGGCGCCGTCGAAGGCGAGGCGGCCGACGGCGTCGGTGTGCACGTTGCCGTGTCGGGCGAGCACGGCAACGGCGCCTGGCACGTATCCGTCGTCGACGAGTCGATGGAGCACGGTGTTCAAGCGGCTCAATCGTGCGTGCGAGAACCCACCTGTCGTCATCCTTCGACCGTACCCGCGCGTCCCGTCGTCACTGGGCGCGCCGCTCGAGGCTCACGCTGAGCAGGCGATGGTGCCGTGGAAGTCGGTGAGGCTTTCGGGAGCGTCGTAGCTGCAGATCCAGTGCAACACGGCGCGGTCGTCCGTCCAGAAGAAGTCCATGACCGCCACCTCGAAGGCCCAGCAGAGGTACGCGTTGTCGTTGAGCGGCGGTTCGCTGGAGGTCGTCGGCAGGTTGCCCACGGAGGTGGGGACGAGTGATCGTTGGGCGTCGATTGCCGCACCGCGGTTCGTGCGGCGGGCATCGAGGACGATCATGTCCTCCGAGTACCCGATCACCGCAGCGCTGCAATGTTCCACGGCCGGCGACGATGGCGGGATGCTCGGCGAAGAAGCCGGTGGCAGCGACAGCGCTGTCTGCTCGACGGGCGGCGTCGGCGTCGGCGCATCGTTGCTCGAGTCACAGGAGGACACGATCGATGCCGCCACGGCGATGACGGCAACCAACGACGCTCGCACAACCCGAGCGTAGGTCACCCGCCAGACAGCCGACCGACGGGTCATCCGGCGTCGACGGGTGCATTGCACTACCCTGCTCTGAAGCGAGATGATCGCGGGGTGCTGGCCGATCATCTGGGCGATGGGGCGTACGGGGTGGCGCGGTTCACTGCGATCGCGGCGACTGTCATCGCGATCAGCATGCTGCTCCGAGCGCGGTGGCATCGAGATCGGCCGCGCCGCGCCGTGCTGATGGGGATCGCTGCACTCCTGGGCTTCGCCGCGCTGCGGATCTACCTCGATCCGGAACCGGTGGCCGAGGCCGCAGATCGCTTCGACCTCGGCGGCTTCGTCCGCGCGGTGGTCGGCTGGCCGGTCGGTGTCGCACTCGCCGGACTCGCCGCCGCGTTGCTGATGATGGCAGCGCGTGAGCGGCGCCGCGCCACTGGTTTCTGATCAGTCGCGATCCAGCAGTCGCGGTGGTCGGGCAACACGGGCAAGGCGATCAGCTGTCGAGGCGGCGTTGCAGGGCTTCCAGGCGTCGTTGACTGTCGGGGAGGGTGACGGTGCCGACCCAAAGCGGTGTCGCTCGATCGGCGCGCTCTCGGGTTCGGTCGAGCGGCTCAGGAAGTGAGCTCGACGATGACCTCGATCTCGACGGAGATGTTGGCCGGCAGCTCGGACATGCCGACGGCGGAGCGGGCGCCACGGCCGCCCTCACCGAAGACGTCGATGAACAGCTCCGAGCAGCCGTCGATCACCGACGGGGTGGCCGTGAACCCCGGCGCGCAGTTGACCATGCCGAGCGTCTTCACGACGCGTGCGACGTTGTCGATCCCGCCTGGCTCAGCGGCGATGGCGGCGAGCAGCTGCAGACCGGCGAGTCGAGCAGCGATACGTGCCTCCTCGAGCGTGACGTCGGCGCCCACCTTGCCGGTCACGTACGTTCCGTCGGGCAGCGCCGGTCCCTTGCCCGACAGGTACAGCAGGTTGCCGGTGCGCACCGTCTGCGCGTACAACCCCGCCGGCGGCGACAGTGCCGGTAGCTCGATGCCCAGTGCGGTCAGCCGCTCGGATGCGCTCATCGCCACAACGTAGGCGCGTCGCGCCGAATGACCCGCGACGACTGGCCGACACCCGACCCCGGCTACCGCGTCACACCCCGATGGTTTGATGGTCCCATGCGGTTGGTCGATCCGGTGGCGGAAGAGCTCGCGATGGAGGAACTGAACCGGCGCATGTCGTGTGCGGCGGGTGTGTTGAACGTCGCACACGCTCGAATGCTCGAGCTCGTCGCCGAAGCGTTGGAGTCGGGTCTGTGGAAGCAGGCCGGGATCCGTTCGTTGGAGCACTGGCTGGTGTGGCAGACCGGGGTGTCGCACTCGCGGGCGCGCCAGTGGGTGCGCATCGCCCGCCGCCGTGGCGAATTGCCGGTCACCATGGAAGCGTTCGGCAACGGCGAGCTGTCGATCGATCAGGTCGGTGTCGTCTCGGCGCACACACCGGCCAACAACGATGCCGAGGTGTGTTCGTTGGCCAAGCGGTGCACCGTGCCGCAGATGCAATCCGTGCTGCGCCGCTACCCGTTCCTCAACCGCCCCGCGCCCGACCCCGGCGAGGAGCGGAACACGCCCGTCAACAAGCAGCGCAAGCGGGCCGAGCAGGACGGTGAACCGGATCCGTCGAACGAGGCGCCGACGGGGTTGGCCCCGCGGTACCTGTCGCGGTGGTTCGATGACGACGGTACGTTCCACATGGGTGTGCAAGCGGATGCGGCCGAGGGGGCGTTGATCGAGCAGGCGCTACGCGAAGCACGAACCCGGCTGTTCGATGAGGGCAAGCACGATGTCACCGACCTCGATGCGCTGTTGAACGTCTGCACCCGATCCATGGAAGCGGTGACGTCGCGTGGTCGTCGTGATCGTCATCGCGTGTACGCGCACGTCGACACCGAAGGTGCGTGGATCAACGCCGGCCCCCGACTGCCGAAGCACCTGATCGAGCGGATCCTGTGCGACGGGATCGTGCAACCGGTGTGGACCACCAACGGCGTCCCGATCAACGTCGGACCGTGCTCGCCGGTGATCCCCGAGCACATGCGGCGCCTCGTGCTCGATCGCGACCGCACCTGCCGGACCCCCGGCTGCACCGTCAGCCGCCATCTGGAGATCCACCACGTCGTGCACCGAGAGCATGGTGGGCCCACCGCCTCGTGGAACCTCGTTGCCCAGTGCGATCACCACCACGACGAGCACCATCGCGGGGAACTGCAGATCAGCGGCAACGCCGACGAGATCGACGGTCTCACCTTCATCCGCGCCGACGGTCGCATCTTCACGGCCAACTCCCCACCGACCCCACCCGACCGTCCACCACCCGGACCACCACCAGGGCACCGCTATCAGCACCCGATCGGCGAACGACTTGACAGCCGATGGGTCTTCTTCACCGACCCACCAGCCGCCTGAGGTCCGTCAGTCGCGCCGGTAGTAGTCGCGCCGGGTGCCATCGAACTGGCCGGCGCTCATGCAGCAGCGCTTGAAGCGCCTCCCGGATCCGCAGGGGCACAAGTCGTTTCGCCCGAGCTTCTCGACGAACTCGACCTCACCGCCACGCGCCCCGCGATCACCTCGGCCAACTCTCGCCTCGCTGGGGATACCCCCTGCGGCGCTTGCTCATCGCTTCAAAAGCAACCCTGCTGCTCGTCCATGATCGGACCTCCTGGTCGCTGCGACCGTACCGATTCGAGCTGCGCCGGGGCGAGCGAGTTGTTCAGCCGTCGGTGATGCGCACCGAGATCAGCTGGATGGGGGTGACGGGCGTCTGGCCGTCGCTCTGGAGCGGGACGCTCATGACGTCGTGGAGCACGTCGAGGCCCTCGACGACGTGCCCAAAGACGACGTACGTGCCCTGGTCGTCGAGCAGGTGACCGTTGGGACCGGTGACGAAGAACCACTGCTGCCCGCCGCTGTCGGGCGCCTGCGTCCGCGCCATCGCCAGATCGCCGTCGTCGTAGGTGAACCCGTCCGCCTCGTCCGGAATCGCGTAGCCGGGCGTATCGATGTTGCTCGACCCGCCGCCCTGGATGATGTCGATCGACGGATCGACGCGGAACAACGTCGTGTCGTCGTAGGCGCCGAAGCTCGCCAGCGTGACGAAGTTGTTGACGGTGCCGGGCACGGCGTCGACGTCGAGCTCGATGACGATCGTTCCGACGCTCGTCACCATCGTCGCGGTCAACGGACCATCACCGATGCAGCGCTGGGGAGCGTCGGCGAACGGTCCTCTGTCGGGCGTGCCGGGGGAGTCGGGCGCACACGCCCCGGTACCGAAGACGAACTCGCCCAGGCTGTCGCCGTCCGCCTCGGCCGGTGTCGTGACGGCGCTGTCGGATGTCGAGGACGACCTGTCGTCGTCGCCGAGCACCTTCACGGCGACGACGCCGGCGACCACGAGACCGACCATCACGGCGACCAACGCGATCGTCCTCGTCCGAGTGGATCGGTCCGCTGACCGATCCGCCGGCACTGGCGAGGGCGGAGGCGAGGGCGGAGGCGGGGGCGGAGTTGACGGCGGGGGCGGGAACGGTTGCATCGTGTCGTCAGGTCCGGCAGTCAGGAGACGGCGAAGAACCGGGTCGGTTGGTCGAAGTCGCCGCGAGCGGTGACCACGAACGTGCCGATCTCGTCGGCCGGAACGGCGACGCAAGCGAGGCCACTGACCGACCCACCGGCGAACACGTCGGAGAACAGGTCGGGTTCGCCGTCGACGACGCCGCACGAACCGGTCTGCGACACGTTGCCGGCACCGACGAGCCCAGTGGTCACCTCGAACGGCGACGCGCTGTCGGCGCCGTCGTAGGTCAACGTGATCGGGACCCCGAAGAAGACGTACCCGGCGGGCGGCGGTGAGTTGAACGAGTTCGCCGCGAGCACCTGCTGGGTGATGTCCGAGCCCGGGCCGTTGATGGTGAGCTGCCATCCGCTGCCGACGTCGGCCGGTGTGCCGATCGCGATCGGCGCTGTCCGGCCGGCTGTGGACGCCGCGCCGGCCTGCGCCCCGCGCAACCCGGACATCGGCGGGACGCTGCCGTCAGCGCCCGCGGTGTTCAGGAACACGTTGTCGCCGAAGAAGTCGCCCGATCCGTACAACGAGAGCGCCGGGACATCAGCGGTAGTGGTGACGAAGCACAGGTTGCCCTGCACCACGCCGCCGGCGAACACGTCGGAGAACAGCGGCAGCGCATCGAAGACGATGCCGCAGTCGGTCGGCAGCTCGACGCTCCCGGCTCCGATCGCGGACACCGTCGGCAGGAACAGGCTCTGCGGGTCGTCGACGCCGAAGTAGCCGAGTGCGACGCGGACGATGGTGAACTGCGATCCAGCGGGAGGCGGTTCGTTGAAGTCGTTCGCCGTGATGATCGCCTGGGTCGCGTCGCCGACCACGCCGAGCACCTGCAGCCGCCAACCACCGCCGATGTCGGCGACCTGGCCGACGCCGACCGGACTGGAGCGATCGCCGCGTGCACCAGCGGGTGCGCCGGCGACGACGCCCTCGCCCGGCGGGATCGTGTTCTCGGTGGGCAACGTCTCCTCAGGCGTGGTCTCCTCCGGCACGGTGTCGGCCGCGGTCACTGGCACGGCGGTCGCTGCGGTGTTCGGGCTGTCCGGATCGGTCTCGTCGACCTCGGTCTCGACCGAGTCGCTGCTGGCGGTGATCGCCTCCTTCTTGTCGTCACTGCCGAGCGCGAACGCCAGCCCGATGCCACCGGCGATCAGCACCACGATGATGCCCAGCCAGGCGTACACGGGAAGACCGGCGAACTTCGGCGCCGGGGTTTCAGCGGTTGCCAGGTCGGCCGCCGGCGGCGGTGCCATGTGTGGTGGAGCGGCGGCGGGAAATCCCGTCGCAGGTGGAGCGTCCTGCGGCGCACCCGGCGGGGCGAACGGTGCACCGGCCGGCGGCTGGTTGCCGGACGGCGGCGGCAAGGGAGGGGGTGGGAACGAGTCGCTCACGCCGCGACGGTACCCCGGGCGATCGAGTCAGCCGTCCATCGCCGCGCCCAGCGTTGCCAGCTGGGCCGGCGCGATGCTGCGCCAGTACTCGTGATCGTGGAAACCCGGCGTGAACCCGCCGGGGTTGCCGCCGCTGATCGTGGAGGCGAACGAGCGCGCCACCGACTCGAACTCGTCGTCGGTCCCGCAGTCGATCCGAGTCACCAACCCGTCGAGCGCGGCTGATCCAGCGAACACGTCGTGCGCGGTGAAGTCGTCGACGCTGTCGAACGCGCCGGGTGACGCGTCAGCGAATTGGTGCCACAACGCTGGACTCGCCGCGGCGACGGCGGTGAACCGGTCGGGCGCGGCCTCCGTCGCGAGCAGTGCGCCGTACCCGCCCATCGACCATCCGAGCAACGACCGCGGCAGCGTCGCGCCGAGGTAGGAGTCCACTGCCGGGAGCAGTTCGTCGAGCACCATTCGCTGCGCGTCGGTGCCATCGGCCCGCGCGTGCCAGTACGACGATGCGCCTCCGTCCACGCCGACGACGGCACAGGTGCCGCCGATGTCGTGCACCACGTCGTGGAGGTGCACCGCGTCGAAGGCGAACCGGTGGTCGTCGTTGCGTCCGTGCAGGCAGACGACGACGCCCGTGGCGCCCTGCGGCGGCACGCTGATCGCCCACGGCACCTGCCGCTGCATCGCTGCGCTGTCGATTGTCTGCGAGATGATCGGCCAGTCCGACGGCGGCACCCGATGATCCGGGCTGTTGGCCAGTCCGACGGTGTGGAAGATCTTGCGCGGCCCGGCGTTCACGAACGCCACGGCACCGGCGGCGACGACAGCCGTGCCGCCCGCCAGGAACGCTCGTCGAGACACCATCGAGCAGCAGTTTGACCGAAGTGCAGAACGTTGCAGCGGATCGTCCACCTGGGACGTGTGTGTGGATGATGCATGCAACACTGACCAGCCAGGCGTGTGCAACGGGCGAACAGAGGATGATGGACGACCCCAGCTCGCAGTCGGGACCGAGCCCGCAACTGACGCAGCTCGTCGCGACCCGCGCCGCCTTCGCGGACGTCTACCGCCTCGAGTACCCCGGGCTGGTCGCTGTTGCCACGGCGCTGGCCGGTGACGCGGAAGCAGAGGACCTCGTCCAGGACACCATGCTGAAGGCGTTGATCCGGTGGGACCACGTCGGCGACCTCGATCGGCCGGGTGCGTGGTGCCATCACGTCCTCGTCAACGCCTGTCGCAGCCTGCATCGGAGGATCACGGTGCAACGCCGCTTCCTCTCCCGCCTCCGTCGACAGGAGCCCGCGACAGGCGGCCCCTCACCCGACGTCCTCGCGTTCTGGATCGCCGTTCGCCGGTTGCCCGAGCGCCCTCGCATGGTGATGGCGTTGCACTACGCCGGCGACCTCACCGTGCCAGACGTGGCCGCGATCCTCGGAGTTCCCGAGGGGACGGTCCGTTCCGATCTCACCCGGGCGCGTTCCGCGCTCGAGAACGAACTGAGGTGACGCCATGAGCGACACGAACGACCCGACCAACCCGAACGACCCGACCAACGTCGATCCCTTCGAAGAGCGCGCTCGGGCTGCCGGCGACGCGCTGCGTCGGCCGGCCCCCGCCGACGGCCTCGGCCAACTGCAGCGGTCGCGGCAGCGGCGCGCGGTGCTCCGCGGTGCGCTTGCCGGCGCCGCAGTCGTCGCGCTCGTCGGTGGCGTGGTGGCCGTTGTCCGCCGCGACGACGGTCCGGCCAAGATCGCCACGGTCGACAGCACCGACACGACCGACGTTGCAGCGAGCACCACGACGACGCCCCCGTCGAGCACCACCTCCGCCCCAGCAACCACCACCGTCGGGACGACCGACGTCACGACCGTCGGGACCGTCGCCTCGTCGTCATCGGCACCGTCGGGGCCGTTGACCACCGACGAGCCGTCCACGTCGACCTTGCCGCCGAACTGCGACACCTCGAGCTGGAGCACCGCCCGGCAGCAGACGGGCGAGTCGCTGACGCTGTCCGGCAAGGTCGGTGCCGACGTGCGCGCCGGTCGCCACGATTGCTTCGAGCGAGTGGTCATCGAGCTCGCAGGCACTGGCGACGTGCCTGGTTGGAGGGTGGAGTACCTGCCGGACCCGCAGGTGAAGGATCCGAGCGACGAGACCGTCGAGATCCTCGGCGACGCAACGCTCGTGATCCACCTCGGTTGCTGGATGAACCCGATGGACGGCACCGGCTACGACGGGCCGTACGACATCTTCCCGACCAACGTGGACCACGTGCAGGAGATGCGCATGATCGAGAACTTCGAGGGCTACAGCGCCTGGGCCATCGGCCTCGACGCCGAGCGACCGTTCACGGTGTCGGTGCTGGACAGCCCGACACGCATCGTCATCGACATCAGCACCAGCTGACGCCCGACGGGTTCAGGAACCGAACCAGCGATCGAACAGATCGGCCATGCTCGACGCGGGATCGTGCAGCAGTCCGATCGTCGCCACCCGAACCGTTCGCCGCTCGTCCTCGTCGAGGTACTCGACCGGTGAACGTCCGTCGACCCGAGCGAGTCCGAGCGCCGGAAGCAGCTGCGCCGTTCTCGTCTCCAAGCCGGCGTCGCCCTCTGCGGACGCTCCAGCCCAGAACGCTTCCGCTGCGGAGCGCAGCGACGCCGCCGACGCCGGCAGGTGGACGGATTTCAGCAACATGTGGTTGAGCAGGAAGGCCACGTCGAAGGCGGGGTCGCCGGAGCACGCACATTCGGCGCCGATGATCATCGGGCCGTTCGGCCCGACGAGCACGTTCTTCGGGTTGACGTCGCCGTGGATGATCGTGGTCCTCGTGGCCCGCAGCGACGCGGCGATCGCCAGGAGCGCTCCGGCCACCTCGGGCACGCGCTCCGCCGTCGTGACGAGGTGGGGCTGGATGCGCAGCGTCTCGAACAGCGGCGCTGCTGCATCCCAGACCGGACGCCGCCGGGCGTCGGCGAACAGCGCGGTTCCTTCGCGATGCAGCGCACCGAGTCGTGCGCCGAGCAACGAAGCGGTGGCGACGTCGACGTGCCCGCCCATCAGCTGCGCCTTCCACCCCGGGTGGGTGTCGGGGGCCAGCCACTGCAGCACGAGCACATGCTCCTTCGCATCGAACCCGAGGACCTCCGGCGCGGTGTCGTGATCGGTGCTCCAGGCGAAGTCGAGCCAACCCGCCTCGAGCGCGGCGCGCTCGAGCGGCGCCTCCCACACGGACGCGACGCGCAGGCGGCCGAGCGGCTGCTTGACGCACACCGGGCCGTCGGTCGTGTCGACCCGCCACACGGATGACGACACGCCGCCTTCGATGAGCGAGCCGGTGAAGTCGCCCGATGCGGGTCGGAGGCCGAAGCGGCGCACCACTCGTTCGATGTCGGCCGGCAGCGGTGCAGGCATGGGCGGGGTGGTCGCTGAGTCGGACGGCGCAAGGGGCATGGCGCTCTGGACGCTACTGACACTGGCTCGCTGACGGGCTACCGGCTCGGGGCGTGCCTAGCCTGGACTCGATGTGCGGCCGCTTCGTGTCATCCAACTCACCGGACAAGATCGCCGAGTACTTCGGCGCGTCGTTCGAGGGTGAAGCGCTGCCGGCCAACTTCAACGTCGCACCCACGAACGACGTGTACGGCGTGGTCGCCGGGCCGGCCACCACGGAGGGTCACGTCGAGCCCGTCGTGCGCATGTTCCACTGGGGCCTCGTTCCGCTGTGGGCAAAGGACGTCAAGATCGGCTCGAAGATGATCAACGCCCGCTCGGAGACGATCGCTGAGAAGCCGGCCTTCAAGAGCGACTTCAAGAAGCACCGGATCATCATCCCGATGGACGGCTTCTACGAGTGGCAGCAGGGCAAGGAAGGCGGCCCGGTCGGCAAGACGGGCAAGCTGATCAAGCAGCCGATGTTCATCCACCGCGTCGACGGCGAGCCGCTGGCGGTCGCCGGGCTGTGGAGCGCGTGGCGCGACAAGACGCTCGGGCCGGACGCACCGTGGTTGCACAGCTGCACCGTCGTCACGACGTCGGCCAACGACACGATGGCGCCGGTCCACGACCGCATGCCGGTGCTGCTCCCGGCATCGGTGTGGGACGAGTGGCTCGACCCCGACAATCACGACATCGAGTCGCTCAAGCGCCTCCTGGTGCCCGCCCCGAACAACCTGCTGACCATGCACCCCGTCTCCACCGACGTCAACAACGTGAGGAACAAAGGCCCCGAACTGACCGCCGAGGTCAGTCCAACGCCGACGTGATGGCGTTGGCGGCTGCTTGCAGCTCGTCGCGGCTCACGCTGGAGGCGGCGTTGGCGAAGTTCAGTTCGCTCATCGACGTCGTCGGGATGAGGTGGATGTGGGCGTGGGGCACCTCGTAGCCGGCGATGATCAGGCCGACCTTGTCGCAGCCGAACGCCGCCTGCTGCGCCTTGCCGATGCGGTGGCTCACGGCGAAGAGGTGGGCGACGAGGTCGGCAGGCGCGTCGACCCAGTGGTCGATCTCGGCGATCGGCACCACGAGCGCGTGGCCGCGTGCCAGCGGGTTGATCGACATGAAGACCACGCACCGGTCGTCGCGGTGGACGAACGTGCCGGGGATGCCACCCTCGATGATCCTGGTGAAGATGGTGGCCATCAGACGTACCCTCCCGATGCGCTGAACACGTCGCCGGTGCAGTAGCTGCTCTCCGGTCCGGCGAGGAAGCGGACCAGTTCGGCCAGCTCCTCGGCACGACCCATCCTGCCGCTGGCGATGCGCATCGTGATGCCGGCGCGCATCATGTCGCTGAACGGCGCCAGCAGCGGGGTGTCGATGTACCCGGGGCACACGGCGTTGATCCGGATCCCGAGGTGTGCGACCTCCAACGCCGACGACTTCGTCAGCGCGATGATCCCCGCCTTCGCCGCGGAGTAGTCGGCGGCTCCGGCCGAAGGTGCCAGTCCGAGCACCGACGAGACGTTGACGATCACCCCGCGACGCGCTGCCTGCATGTGCCGCAACGCAGCACGAGTCCCGTAGAACGCGCCGTACAGGTGCACCTTCAGCATGCGGTCCCACTGCGCGTCGCTCAACGAGGTCAACAGATCGACCGGCTGCATCTCGGCGATCCGGCCCTCCATGCGCAGCATGGTGTTGGCCATCACCTTCTCGATCCGGCTCTCGTCCGGCGTCGGGGCGATGCCGGCGTTGTTGATGACGATGTCGAGCCGGCCGTAGCGCTCGGCGGTCTTGTCGACCGCTTCGTCGAAAGCGACCGAGTCGGTGACGTCGAAGACCGCGGTGTCGCCGCCCACCTCAGCGGCCACGTCGGAGGCCGCGTTGGGGTTGAGGTCGTTGATGACGACGGTCGCTCCGTCGGCCGCGAGGCGCCGGGCGAAGGCTGCGCCGAGTCC
Organism: Ilumatobacteraceae bacterium; assembly: GCA_965229005.1. GTDB lineage: Bacteria > Actinomycetota > Acidimicrobiia > Acidimicrobiales > Ilumatobacteraceae > CBDDIP01. The sequence goes on along the minus strand of CBDDIP010000002.1, from coordinate 2,890,114 downwards.
CGATCCGGCGCCGGTGACGAAGGCGACCTGACCAGCAAGAGCCTGACCAGCAGATCGTCTCGAGTCCTCAGAAAGTGACATGTCGGCGACTGTATGCGGCGTACGCTCACCGCGTGCAGGGCAACGACCAGGCGAGCGCCGCCGGGATGACGGCGAGCGAGCAACAGCTGGCGGGCAACCGCTTCCTCACCGCACCCAACGCGTTCACCCTGCTGCGGCTGTGTTGCATCCCGCTGTTCCTCTACCTGCTCTTCGGACGCGACAACCGCGCCGGGGCGGCGTTCCTGCTCGGCGGCCTCGGCGCCACCGACTGGGTCGACGGCTGGCTCGCCCGTCGCTTCAACCAGGTCAGCGAGTTCGGCAAGGCGTTCGACCCGACGGCCGACCGGCTGCTGTTCATCGTCGGCATCGCCGGGATCATCATCGATCGCAGCGCACCGCTCTGGTTCGCCTGGCTCGTCGTTGCCCGCGAAGTCGTCTTCGGTGGGGTCGTCGTGATCGCCACGCTGGCGTTCAAGATGCAGCGCTTCGACGTGACCTACTGGGGCAAGCTGGCCACCTTCCTCCTCATGTTCGCCCTGCCCGGGTTCATGCTCGGCGCCAGCGACTTCCCGGCACACCAGGCGTTCCAGGTCGCGGCGTGGATCCTCGGCATCCCCGGGCTGATCCTCAGCTACTACACCGCGGTCACCTACGTGCCGACGATTCGTGACAGCATCCGAACGGGCCGGGCGCAACGACGCGCACCGGCGCAAGAAGGGACATCTCGATGAAAGCCGTGATCATGGCCGGCGGCGAGGGCACGCGGTTGCGACCGCTCACCTCCAACGCGCCGAAGCCGATGCTGCCCCTCGCCAACCGTCCGATGATGGAGCACATCATCACGCTGCTGAAGAAGCACGGCTTCGACGAGATCATCGTCACCGTCGCCTTCCTGGCCAACAACATCAAGACCTACTTCGGCGACGGCGCCGAGTTCGGCGTCACCATCCGCTACGCCGACGAGCCCGTCCCGCTGGGCACCGCCGGCAGCGTCGGCAATGCACGCGACCTGCTCGACGAGACGTTCATGGTCATCTCCGGCGACGTGCTCACCGACATCGACCTCGGGCAGGTGCTCGCCTTCCACAAGGCCAAGAAGGCAGTCGCCACCATCGGTCTCACACCGGTCGACAACCCGCTCGAGTTCGGCATCGTGATCACCAAGGAGGACGGCTCGATCGAGCGGTTCCTGGAGAAGCCGACGTGGGGACAGGTGTTCAGCGACACCATCAACACCGGCATCTACGTCCTCGAACCGAAGATCTTCGACTTCATCCCCGAGGGGCGCAGCGTCGACTTCTCCAGCGAGGTCTTCCCCGCACTGCTCGCCGCCGGTGAGCCGCTGTTCGGTGCGATCGTCGAGGGCTACTGGGAGGACGTCGGCACGCTCGAGGCCTACCTGAGCGCGCACCAGGACGTGCTCGACCAGAAGGTCGCCGTCGACATCCCCGGCTTCCGCATCAACGACAGCGTGTGGATCGGCGAGGGCGCCGAGATCTCACCCGAGGCCACCGTCACCGGCCCCGCCGTCATCGGACCGAGCTGCAAGGTCGAGGCCGGATGTGTGGTGGGGGAGTACGCCGTGCTCGGCAGCAACGTGCGCCTGCAGCGCGAGGTGAAGATCGACCGAACCGTGCTGCACGACAACGTCTACGTCGGCAACCGCACGAGCATGCGCGGCAGCATCGTCGGGCGCAGCTCCAGCATCCGCAACAACGTGCGCATCGACGAAGGCGTGGTGCTCGGCGACGAGGTCTTCGTCGGCAGCGACGCGGTGATCACCGGCGACGTGAAGGTCTACCCGTTCAAGACCATCGAGGACGGCGCTGTCGTCAACAGCTCGATCGTGTGGGAGAGCAAGGGTGCGCGCAGCCTGTTCGGCCGCGACGGCGTGAGCGGACTCGCCAACGTCGACGTCACCCCCGAGCTCGCTGTGCGGGTGGCGATGGCCTACGGCACGTCCCTGCGCAAGGGCACCACCGTCGTCACCTCTCGTGACTCCAGTCGTGCGGCGCGCATGCTGAAGCGGGCGATGATGGCCGGCCTCAACGCGGCCGGTGTCGACGTGCTCGACCTCGAGGTGGCCAGCGTCCCCGTCACCCGCTTCCTCGTGCGCTCGCCGCGGGCGTTCGGCGGGCTCACCGTGCGCCTGCACCACGAGGACACCGATCGCGTCGAGGTCCGCTTCTTCGACAGCGCCGGCTCGGACATCACCGAGGACGCACAGCGCAAGATCGAGCGACTCTTCCAACGCGAGGACGCACGCCGCGCCCTCGCCGAAGAAGTCGGCGACATCATGTTCCCGCCTCGCGCGCTGGAGGAGTACACCGTCGCCCTCGAGGCCACGGTCGAGCCCGCCGCCATCCGCGAGTTCAAGTTCAAGCTCGTCGTCGACTACTCGTACGGCGCGACGAGCACGGTGATGCCCCAGCTGTTCGGCAAGCTCGGCGCCGACGTGCTGGCCGTCAACCCGTACGTGTCCACGGCGGGGCGAGTCAGCTTCGACATCGAGCAGGGCCTCCAACGCGTCGCCGGCCTCGTGCGCGCATCCGGCGCCCACCTCGGTGCCGTCATCGACCCCGACGGGGAGCGGATCACGTTCATCGACGACGAGGGCCGCGTGCTGTCCGACACCGAGGCACTGCTGTCGTTCGTCGAGCTGGTCAGCGACCACCTCCTCGGCGACACCATCGCCCTCCCCGTCAACGTCACCGAGCGCGCCAACGAGATCGCCGCCGCTCACCAGGTGCAGGTGGTCACGACCAAGATGTCGACGCCTGCGCTGATGCTGGCAGCCACCGATCCTGCAGTGGGCTTCGCCGCCGACGGCAAGGGCGGCTACATCCTGCCCGGGTTCATGCCCGCCTTCGACGGCGCCGCAGCACTGCTGAAGATGCTCGACCTGCTGGCCCGCAGCAAGCGGTCGCTGAGTGCGATCGTCGACGCGCTGCCGAAGGTGCACCTCGTCCACGAGACCGTCGTGACGCCGTGGGACCAGAAGGGCATGGTCATGCGCAGCCTGATGGAACTTGCCGGTCGCGACGTGGAGCTCGTCGACGGCGTGAAGATCCGCAACAACGACGGATGGGTGCTGGCGCTGCCGGATCCGGAGGAGCCGATCACCCACCTGTGGGCCGAGAGCGGCACCGAGACCGAAGCGCGACGCATCGCCCAGGAGTACGCGCGGCGCATCCGCCAGCTGATCCGCTGACGCACTCGCGCTCGACGCGTCGCCGGGTTGGCACCGGGGTTCGGAGCACGCTCGCTCGTCGCTAGTCTCTCGGCCCATGCAGGTGCCCGAGAACCTCCGCTACAGCAGTGACCACGAATGGGTGGAGGTGCGCGACAACGTCGTGCGCATCGGCATCACCGACTACGCCCAGCACGAACTGGGCGACGTCGTCTACGTGCAGGTCCCCAACGTCGGCACCGCTGTCAGCGTCGGCGCCACGTTCAGCGAGGTCGAGAGCACCAAGTCGGTCAGCGACATCTACGCCCCGGTGTCGGGCACCGTCTCCGCGGTGAACGAGGCGCTCGGCGATGCGCCCGACGCGCTCAACAACGACCCGTACGGTGCCGGTTGGATCTGCGAGATCGAGCTGTCGGATCCGTCCGAGCTCGATGCGCTGCTCGATGCGGCGGCCTACCAGGCGTTGGTCGCGAGCTAGGTGGGGTCGGGGGACGGACGATTCCAGCAGCCGGTTAGAGTCGACGAGATGGCGTACGTGTTCTGCAACCAGTGCGGTCACCGAAACCCACCCGAGTCCAGCTTCTGCTCGTCGTGCGGTGGCGTGCTCGATCGCCTCGACGACCACACGATCACGCTGGCCAAGGTCGACCCGTTGCAGGACGCGCCGGGTCCGTCCGACGACGTCGTCGTCAACATGGGCGATCTCGCCACCGGTGTCGGCACGCTCATCGTGCGGGCAGGCGAGCAGGCCGGTGCGACCTTCCCGTTGCACGACGACCTCACTCGGCTGGGCCGCCATCCCGACAGCGAGATCAGCCTCGACGACATCACCGTCTCGCGTCGGCACGCCGAAGTCGAACGCACCGCCGACGGCTACGTCGTTCGTGACGCCGGCTCGCTCAACGGCACCTACGTGAACCAAGAGCGCATCGAGCAGGCGCCGTTGCACCACGGCGACGAGCTCCAGATCGGCAAGTTCCGCCTCGTCTTCTTCGAACGCAACGACGGCTGAGTTGCGACCTGTGGCTGAACGTCCCTACTTGTCCATCGGCGAGGTCCTCGGACTCCTCCTCGAGGAGTTCCCCGACGTCACGATCTCCAAGATCCGCTTCCTCGAGAGCCAGGGCCTGATCGATCCGGAGCGCACCCCCAGCGGGTACCGCAAGTTCTACGACGGCGACGTCGAGCGACTCCGCGTCATCCTGCGCGAGCAGCGCGAGAACTTCCTGCCGTTGCGCGTGATCCGCGATCGGCTGGAGAGCGGGGTCATCGAGAGCGATCCGAGTGGACCGATCACCCCGCCTCGTGGCATCCGCAACGTCACCACGGCGACCGCTCCCACCAGCGCAGCGCCGACCACCGTCGTAGCCAGTGCGTCCGACTCGTCCGATGGCTCCGACTACTGGGACGACAGCGGCCCCTACGAACGGCCGCACACGCCGCAGGTGCCCTCGGCCAACCACCCGGCCGCACAGGTTCGCCTGGCTGCGCCGCCGGTGATGAGCCTCGTCGGCTCGCGCACCGAAACCGCATCGCCGGTCGTGGCGGCAGCCGTTGCCTCGCCCCCTCCGGCACCGGTGGTCGCCGAGTCCTTCGCTCCCGTCGCCGCAGATCCCGATCCCGAACCGGTCCGCACCACGGCGGCGAGCTCGCCCGCACCTGCCGGCGGCCGGCACGCCTCCAGCGACGCCTACGTCGCCGGTGAGCTGTGCAAGGAAGCGGGCATCACCGACGAGCAGTTGCTCGAGCTGGAATCGTTCGGGCTCGTCGCCGGCAAGGGCACCGGGCGCAGCGCGCTGTACACCGCGGCCGACGTCGCAGTGGCGAAGGCCGCTGCCGGCTTTTTGGCGCACGGCGTCGGCGGTCGCCACCTGCGGGCGTGGCGCCAGGCGGCCGATCGCGAGGCGGCGCTCTACGAGCAGCTGATCCTGCCGCTGCTGCGCCAGCGCAACCCGCAGGCCCGCCAGCAAGCGCTGGACACGCTCCAGTCGCTCACCGTGCTCGGTGGCGAACTGCGCTCGGCGATCGTGCACGCATCGCTCCGTCATCATCTTGAATCCTGACTTGCCGCGTCGCTGAGTACGATCAGTCACGTGATGCGCATGGACCTCGTCGGCGTCCGCGTGGAGGTGCCGGCCAACACACCTGTCGTGGTCCTGCGCGAGCAGGAGGGACGGCACCGTCTGCTGCCGATCCTCATCGGCAGTCCGGAGGCGTCGGCCATCCACACCGCGCTCGAGGGCATCGTGCCGCCACGGCCGCTGACCCACGACCTCATCGTCAACCTGTTCGCCGCCACCGGCGTCGAGGTGCAGCACGTCGTGGTCACCGAGGTGCGCGACCACACGTTCTACGCCGAACTGCACCTGCAGCAGGCGGGCAAGCCGCTCGTCATCTCCAGCCGCCCGTCTGACGCACTGGCCATCGCCGTACGCGTGGGCGTGCCGATCTTCGCCGAGGACGCACTGCTCGAAGAGGCCGGCGTGGAGAACGCCGAGGAGCTCGACGAGCAGGAAGAGGAAGCGATCCTCGACGAGTTCCGCGACTTCCTGGACGAGATCACGCCCGAAGACTTCGGCGGTTGACGTTCGCGCGATTCGCGCGAACGTTCGCGCGATCCGTGCTTGACGGATCGCGCCTCGCCACCTACCATGACCAGTCCTTACAGCGCCGTAACTACGCCAGTCGTACTTCACGGTCGAACTCGTTCCGCCAGGCAGGCGACGGAGAGGCAGAACCCCCGATGAGCACGAGCACGGCAGGCATCCCCGGGTACAGCGGCACGAAGGCAGCGACGATCGTCGGCATCTCGTACCGCCAGCTCGACTACTGGGCACGCACCGACCTCGTCCGCCCGTCGCTCACCGACGCCGCCGGTAGCGGCAGCCGTCGCCAGTACAGCTACCGCGACCTGCTCGAGCTGCGCGTCGTCAAGACGATGCTCGACGCCGGGATCAAGCTCGAGTCCGTGCGCTCGGCGTTCGAGTACCTGCGCACCAAGACCGACACCGACATCGCCGCGGCCACCCTCGTGATCAAGGGCAGCGATGTGGTGCTGTGCGACGGCGACCAGCTGATCAGCGTCATCCGCGGCGGCCAGGGCATGCTCAACGTGCTCGACCTCGGCGGCGTGAAGCAGGAGCTCGACGACAAGATCACCGAGCTCGACGAGCCAGCGCGCCCGGCGCAGCTCCAGGCCATCTGAGCCCGGCCATGTCGGCGCCCGACGAGGCACTGGAGACCAGCCCACTCGACGCCGAGCACCGCGACCTCGGTGCCCGTCTGGTGGAGTTCGGCGGCTGGGACATGCCGCTCGACTACCCGATCGGCACCATCGACGAGCACCTCGCCTGCCGCAACGACGCCGTCGTCTTCGACGTGTCGCACCTCGGCACCGTGCGCGTCACGGGCGATGACGCCGACGAGCGGCTGCAGTGGGCCTTCACGAACGACCTCGCCAAGATCGCCCCGGGGCGGGCGCAGTACACCCACCTGCTCGACGAGGTCGACGCTTCCGTGCTCGACGACATCATCATCTGGTGGATCAGCGAGCAGGTCTTCGATGTCATGCCGAACGCGTCCAACACGGATCGCGTGCGCGCCGCCATCGGCGGCGTCGAGACCACGCACGACCGCGCCGTGCTGGCCGTGCAGGGACCGAACGCGTTGGCCAAGCTGGCGACCGTGTTCCCCGAGGCAGCAGCCGTCGGACGCTTCCGCGTCGCCGAGGCGCGCTGGAACGACCACGTGCCCTGCACGGTTGCCGGCACCGGCTACACGGGCGAGCGCGGCGTGGAGATCGCCGTGCCTGCCGCCGAGGCGACGTCGCTGTGGCGGGCGTTCACCGGCGCCGGCATCACCCCGGCCGGCCTCGGTGCTCGCGACACGTTGCGTCTGGAGGCGGCACTGCCGTTGCACGGCCACGAGCTCGGACCGGGCATCACCTCCTTGCAGGCCGGCTTGGGCTGGGTGGTCGCGTGGGGCAAGGACGAGTTCCGTGGCCGCGAGCCGTTGCTGGCCGAGCGTGAGCGTGGCGTCAGTCGGACTCTCGTCGGCATCGCCACCGAAGGTCGGCGCCCCCCGCGCGCGGATTGCCCGGTGCTCGTCGGCGGCAACGCCGTCGGCACGGTGTCCAGCGGCAACTTCTCACCGGTGCTCGGTCATGGCATCGCGCTCGCGTTCGTCGAGCCGGGTCTCGACGTCGACACCCCGGTCTCCGTCGAGGTGCGCGGTTCGCAGCTCCCGGGGCGGATCGTCGCCACGCCCTTCCTGGCCAAGCACTGACGTTCGACCACTGACGTTCGAGCAGATCCCAGGCACTGACGGTCACGCACCGCGCAGGGCGTGATCCGTGGCGTCGTCCTCGGGGAAGAACAGCTCGACGGCGAGCTCGTCGAGGGTCACGTCGCGAGGTGTTCCGAAGGTGGTCAGTGTCGTGAACAACGACAGCTCGCCGTCACCGGCTTGCAGCCGCAGCGGGACCAGCAACGGCGCTTCGTCGGGCTGATCCCCGTTGGCCAGGCGGCGCACGTTGGGGTAGTCCTCGACCTCGGCCAGCAGCGCGGCCAGCTGCTCGTCGCCGCTGATCGCCAGGTTGCGGCGCAGCTGCCACAGCAGGTAGCCACCCCACTCCGGCATGTTGAGCGTGCGCGCCGCGAGCCCTTCGGGGTGCAGGCAGATGCGGAAGACGTTCAGTGGGAGCTGCAGGAGGTGGTCGGGGAGGCCGACGGTCATCGCTGACGCGCCGTGGTTGGCGAGCACGATGTTCCACTGACGGTCGATGACGACGCCGGGGTACGGGTCGTGCGCGTCGAGCATCCGCTGCAGCGCTGCCTTCGCCCGCCGCATCGTCGGGTCGTCGAGGTCGCGCTGCGCGAACCGCGGTGCGTAGCCGGCCGCGAGGAGCAGCGTGTTCTGCTCGCGCAGCGGCACGTCGAGCCCGTTGGCCAACGCCAGGACGAGCTCCGGGCTGGGCTTCGAGCGACCCGTCTCGACGAAGCTCAGGTGGCGTGCGGACACGCCGACCTCGAGCGCGAGATCGAGCTGACTGATGCGACGTCGGGTGCGCCACTCGCGCACCAGGACGCCCACTCCGTTGCGGGCCATCGGCTCAGGGTACGGAGGCCGCGGCCGCGGCGCCATGACCCGTGAGGTAACGGATCCATGACCCAACGGGTCATCGCTTCACCGCGACGCCGAGCGCACGATGATCCCCATGAGCACTGACACCACCACACCAGACAGCACCACCGAGACCCTCACACCCGAGATCATGGTCACCGTGATCGACACCTACCTGGAGGCGTACGGCGAGGCCGACCCGACCAAGCGCATCGCCCTCGTCCGCCAGGCGTGGTCGGTCGACGGCCGACTGCAGGATCCGCCGCTGGAGGCTGACGGCCACGACGGGATCGCCGCCCTCACCGACGTCCTGCACGCCCACTTCGCCGGCCACACCTTCCGCCGCACCAGCGGTGTCGATGCCCACCACGGCATGGCCCGCTACGGGTGGGACCTCGTCGGCCCCGACGGCGCCGTCGCCCTGGCCGGCATGGACGTCGCCGAGTTCACCGCCGACGGCAAGCTCGCCAAGGTCACCGGCTTCTTCGGCGACGTGCCGGCTATGTGAACTGCGTCTGTGCACGAACTGGGACATGGTCCCGGTTCGTGCACGAACGGTCAGACCTTCTGGACCGGGGACCTGTGGGTGGGCCCGGACTTCGTCGTGACCGAGGCCTTCTTCACCGCTGACTTCTTGGCGGCTGACTTCTTCGCCGGACCCTTCTTCGCCGGTGCCTTCTTCGCCGGTGCCTTCTTGGCCGGGGCGGGCGGGGGCGGGGGAGGTGCGGGGGCGGCTTGCTGGACGGGGCGGCCGCCACCGGCGCGCAGGGCGGCGAGTGGACGCAGGCCGAACAGACCACCGGCCGACTCGGCGAGCTGGCCGAGCGGCTGCAGGCGTCGAGCGAGATCGCCGAGCGTGTTGAGGAACTCGCCGATGTCGTCGGAGAAGCGGGTGAGCGACGGTGCGGCGAGGTTGTCGGCCAAGCGGTTGATGCCGGGGGCGACGCGCTCGATCGGGGCACTCAGCGTGTCGACCATCATGTCGGCCGCCTTCAACGTGCGTGTCACCTGCGCGACCGATTGCTTGATCGGCTCCTCGACGGTGTCGAGCAACCCGTTGACGCGCGCAGCGATGCCGTTCAGCTGCTCCATCGTCTTGTTCAGGTTCTCGACCGCCGACAGGAAGTCGGAGACGCCGCGCTGGAACTGACCGACGGACTTCGTGATCCCGCCGAGTGGGTTCGTCCCGCCGAAGAGACCGAGGAGATCGCCGAACCCAGAACCTGACGTGCTGCTGTCTGCCATGCGCGCACGGTAGCGCGGGTGGCTATTGGCCGTGTGCCGTCGCGTACGCCTCGAGCGGTTCGCAGCTGCAGATCAGGTTGCGGTCGCCGTACGCCGCGTCGATCCGCGACACCGGCGGGAAGTACTTCGCCGCGCGCAATGACGGCAACGGGTACGCGCCGACCTCGCGCGAGTACCCACGGTCCCACTCGCCGAGGAGGTCCTCGGCGGTGTGCGGGGCGTGGCGCAGCGGGCTGTCGGCGATCGCCCACGTACCCGCGGCGACGGCGTCGATCTCGCCCTTGATGGCCACCATCGCCTCGCAGAACCGATCGATCTCGCGCAGCGACTCGCTCTCCGTCGGCTCGATCATCAACGTGCCGGCGACGGGGAAGCTCATCGTCGGGGCGTGGAAGCCGTAGTCGATGAGGCGCTTGGCGACGTCGTCGACGGTGACGCCGGTTGCCTTCGTGATCGGCCGCAGATCGATGATGCACTCGTGGGCGACCCGCCCGTGCGACCCGGTGTACAGCACCGGGAAGTGCGGGTCGAGGCGAGTGGCGATGTAGTTGGCGCTGAGCACCGCCGCGGCCGTTGCGTCGCGCAGGCCCGACGCGCCCATCAGCGCGATGTACACCCACGAGATCGGCAGGATGCCGGCCGACCCGTACGGCGCCGCGGAGACGGGGCCGACCGGCTGGCCGAGGCCGCCGAGCGGATGGCCGGGCAGGAACGCGGCGAGGTGAGATCGCACGGCGACCGGTCCGACGCCGGGGCCGCCGCCGCCGTGGGGGATGCAGAACGTCTTGTGCAGGTTGAGGTGACTGACGTCGGCGCCGAAGCGACCGGGCTGGGCCAGCCCGACGAGTGCGTTGAGGTTGGCGCCGTCGACGTAGACCTGCCCGCCGTGGGCGTGCACCACCTCGCAGAGCTCACCGATGCCCTCCTCGAACACGCCATGCGTGGACGGGTAGGTGACCATGATCGCCGCGAGCCGATCGCCGGCAGCGTCCGCCTTCGCCCGCAGGTCGGCGAGGTCGACGTTGCCGGACGCATCGCAGGCGACGACGACGACGCTCATCCCGGCCATCACCGCGCTGGCCGCGTTGGTGCCGTGGGCGCTCGACGGGATCAGGCACACCGTGCGCTGGGCGTCGCCGCGGGAGCGGTGGTAGGCGCGGATGGCGAGCAGCCCGGCGAGCTCGCCCTGGCTGCCGGCGTTGGGTTGCAGGCTGACCGCGGCGTAGCCGGTGATCGACACCAGCATGCGCTCGAGGTCGGTGATCATCGCCCGGTAGCCCTCGGTCTCCTCATCCGGTGCGAACGGGTGGACGTTGGCGAACGCCGGCCACGTGATCGGCACCATCTCGACGGTGGCGTTGAGCTTCATCGTGCACGACCCCAGGGGGATCATCGTGCGGTCGAGCGCGAGGTCCTTGTCGGCGAGGCGACGCAGGTACCGGAGCATCTCGTGCTCGCTGTGGTAGCGCTGGAACACCGAGTGGGTGAGCACTTCGTCGGTGCGTCGCGACGGCAGGCCGTCGACGGCGTCTCGGTCGGCGGCGTTGGCGGCCACGCCGAGCACGGCAAGGACGGTCTGCACGGTGGCGAGCGAGGACGTCTCGTCGAAGGACACGCCGACGTGCCCGTCGTCGACGCGGCGCAGGTCGATGCCGGCGGCTGCAGCCCGGTCGTGTGCCATCGCTGCGTCGCACGCGACGGTCAGCGTGTCGAACCACGTGTCGTTGGTCAGCGACAGGCCACCGGCGCGCACGGCGGCCGCGGCGATCGACGTCAGCCGGTGCGTGCGCTCGGCGATGCGGGTCAAGCCCGCCGGGCCATGCCACGTCGCGTAGAAGCCGGCGATGTTGGCCAGCAGCACCTGCGCGGTGCAGATGTTCGACGTCGCCTTCTCGCGGCGGATGTGCTGCTCGCGCGTCTGCAACGCGAGGCGCAGCGACGGGCGGCCCATCGTGTCGGTGCTCACTCCGACCAACCGGCCGGGCAGCGCACGGGCGACGCGCTCGCCGGCAGCGATGAACGCCGCGTGCGGACCGCCGAAGGCCATCGGTACACCGAAGCGCTGCGCCGATCCGATGGCGATGTCGGCACCGAGCTGGCCCGGCGGCGTGGCCAGCACGCATGCGAGCAGATCGGTGGCCATCACGACGACGGCGTCGACGCCGTGGGCGCGCTCGACTGCTGCACGCCAGTCGGTCATCGCCCCGCTCGACGTCGGCAGGCTGAACAGCACGCCGAAGCAGCCGGCGTCGATGTCCTCGACATCACCCACGACGAGGTCGATGCCTACCGGCTCGGCGCGCGTGGCGAGCACGGCGATCGTCTGCGGGTGCGTGTCGTGGTGGACGACGAACCGATCGCTCGACGAGCTGCTCGTTCGGCGGGCCATCGTCATCGCCTCCGCGGCGGCGGTGGCCTCGTCGAGCAGCGAGGCGTTCGCCACTTCGAAGCCGGTGAGGTCGGCCACCATCGTCTGGAAGTTGAGCAACGCCTCCAACCGGCCCTGGCTGATCTCCGGCTGGTACGGCGTGTAGGCGGTGTACCAGGCCGGGTTCTCGAGCACGTTGCGCAGCACGACGGGCGGCGTGATCGTGCCGTGGTAACCCATGCCGATCAGGCTCGTGCGCGGGCGGTTGCGCGCCGCCAGACCGGCGAGCTGGTCGAGCACGTCGTCGACCAGCCGCGGTGGAGCGAGGTCGAGCATCCCGTCGAGGCGGATCGATGCCGGCACCGTCTCGGCCAGCAGCTCCTCCACCGATGCCGCACCGACGGCGGCGAGCATCGTCGCCTGGTCGTCGGCGGTGGGACCGATGTGGCGGCGGACGAAGTCGTCGGAGCCGATCAGCTCGTCGAGCGAAGTCATGGCGGTGGGCCTCCAGGTGGGAGATGCGAACGGGGGTGTGGCGCGTGCGTGCACGGCGCCCCCGCTGTCATCGATGCCTGAGAGCTTCACCGGCCGCTCGTGTTGCAGCGCCCGGCTTTCCCCGTCGGCGAGGCGGAGCGACCAGCGTTCCGTCTGCTTTCCAGCGTTGCCGATCCGATCGGTCCGTTGGCCTGAGAGATTCCGGGGCGGTTGCTCCTTCGGCGCCGTCGACGCTGGCCGCGTCGCCGACTCTCCCGATCGGGCGTATCAGCAGCGCCCAGGGTACATCGGTCACGCGCGCGAGGCGCGTTCTTCCTCGTACGCGGCGATGGCCGTGAGCTGCGCGCCGAGCGTGGCATCGACCCACTTGGAGCCGGCGCCGATGACCATGTCGTAGCTCGTCTGCACGGGCACCGCCTGGCCGGTGAAGTGGGGCATCACCTCGTAGGCGAACAGCTCGTAGCTGCGCAGCGTGGCCTGCCAGTCGGCGAGGTCGGCACCGAGGAACAGGTAGGCGCCGAAGCCGCCGGTCTTCTCGGACAGCCGTTGGATCTGCTCGACGGCCATCGCCGGCGTGCCGATCACCATCCGCCCGCTCTCGTTGGCGAAGTCGACGAACTCGTCGAAGTCGGTGGGCGGCGGCGGTGCCGACGGGTCGCCGATCGGGATGATGTGGCTGAGGTACTCGAACACCCATTGCAGGCCATAGCGGCAGTTCGCCTTGGCCTGCTCCAGCGTTTCGGCGATGTGCATCGGTCCCATCAGCCGCCACTGCGACCGCGGCGCCTCGTGACCGTGACGAGCGGCCTCCTCCTGCCACACCTGGTAGTTGTAGTCCAGCACCTGGAACGCAGCGGGTTCGGTGGCGGCGATCGACAGCATGCCGGTGCCGTAGCGGCCGGCCAGCTTGCTGCCCGACGGTGAGATGCTGCTGGCCACGGCGACGTCGAAGTCGCTGTACGGGCGGATCTGCAGCACGGCTTCCTCACAGGTGAACCAGTCGGTGTGCTTGGTCACCGTCTCGCCGCGGAACAGGCGCATGATCACGTCGAAGGCTTCCTCCATCCTCGGGCGCTGCTGCAGCGGATCGATGCCGAGCATCGCCGCATCACTCGTCAGCTGCCCCGGACCGGCGCCGAACATCGCCCGGCCGCGGGTGAGGTGATCGAGCATGACGATCCGATCGGCGAGCACGAACGGGTGGTGGTACGGCAGCGAGTTGACGCCCGTGCCGAGCTTGATGTGCTTGGTGCGCTCGGCCGCGGCGGCGATGAACACCTCCGGGCTGGCGATCAGCTCGCTGCCGGCCGAGTGGTGCTCGCCGATCCATGCTTCGGCGTAGCCGAGTCGATCGAGGTGGGTGATCAGCTCGAGGTCGCGGTGCAGCGCCAGAGTCGGGTTGACCCCGGTCTTGTGCATCGGCGGGAGGAAGATCCCGAAGCGCATCGGGGCGTCGTGGGGCTGAAAGCTCGGCATGAGCGTTCTTAGCACTCGGTCGCGGTCGTGTCGGACGACCGTGGCGCGAACTACAACCGTGAAATGAGTAGTCAGCTACTCATCCGCTCATGAGCAACCTCCGCGAGGATGACCCCACGGTCGGCAGCGGCCTGCGGATGAAGGGGTGTTCCGATGACAGCAACAGCGTGGGCGGGGACAGTGACAGCGAGGGCAGCGGCGTTCGAGGCCGCACGGCGGGCGTTGGATTGCCCGGATGCAGCGGTGTTGCGCCCGATCGAGGGAGTCGACCTGTCGGAGTACGCGCTGGTCGTGCGGTGCATGGCCGAGCGTGGCTTCGACGCAACGTTCTTGGAAGTGATCGCCGCCTCACGGGGCATTGCCTCCGCTCGGTGGCAGCGCGTGCACGATGCGTGGCGTGAGCGCATCGACACCGATCCGGCCGTCGCTGTTCGCTACGCGCAGATCTACCGCCGTGTGCGCACCGGCCCGCCGGCACCGGCGGCACGGGCGTTCGCCGGCTTGCTGGCGACGAGCACTGCGGTGTCGAGCGCGTAGAGCGCCTGGCGGCGATCGCCGCCGGACAGGTACGGCGCCCGGGCGAGCGCGTCGACGCGCAGGCCGTATGCCTGCAGCACATCGGCGAGCGCGGTCGCGCCGGTGGCCCAGGTCGTGGCATCGATGCCGAGCGACTCGAGCGGGGCGCGCAGTCGCGGACCGTCGTACCAGCACGACGACGTCGGCAGCGGCATCGACACGAGCAAACGGCCGCCGGGTCGGACTCTCGAGATCGCACTGCGCAGCAGGCTCACCGGGCGGGCGCAGCGGTCGAGCACGTTGAGGATGGCCACGGTGTCGTAGCCACCGTGTTCGGGACTGCCCGGCTCGGCGGGGCGTCGGGTGAGATCCAGCCGGCGGGCGTCCAGCCCTCGTTCGCGCAGGCGGCGGACCATCGGGCCGGAGACCTCGACAGCGAGCACGTCGTCGAACAGTGGAGCCAGCCGTGCAGTCACGTCGCCGGTCGCGGCGCCGATGTCGAGCAGGCTGCCGCCGTCGTTGCCGAGCAGTTGGCGCCACTGCGGCGTGCTCAACAGGAACAGTGGGTATGTGTTGAGCAGGGCGTTGATCGAGAAGTCGCTGGCGAACGGTCGCATCGCGGCGCGGGTGAGCCAGCGCAGTCGTGGCTGCGGCGCGTGCTGCTCGGCCTCGGCGAAGGCCTGGGTGTCGTCGTCGGGTTCGAGCGTGACGAATCGGTCGGCAAGGCGGTCGGGCAACGGCCGGCACGGCGCGTACGCAGACGCGGTGATCATGCCCCCGACCGTGCCGGGCCGCCCGTTCCCCCGGCCCAGCAGCCCGCGCGCAGGGTTTGGGGCGCGCCTGGGCGGGCGCGAAAGCCTCCGCTCTTCCCGCGTGGAGGGTTTGAGGGGCGCCCGGGTGGGCGCGGAAGCCTCCACTGGGGATGGTTGTCGGCGGGTCAGGCGGGGTGGTCGTGGCCGAGGAGGCGGCCGATCTCGGCTCTCGACGGGGCGCCGAGCTTGCCGAGGATGTGCTGCACGTGGTTGTCGACCGTGCGCATCGACACGACGAGGCGCTCGGCGATCTGCCGGGTGGTGAGGCCACGGCTGACGAGCAGCGCGATCTCCCGCTCGCGCGCGGTCAGCGTGGCCGTCGACCGCAGCCGTGCGACCGCGTGGGTGGCGGCGCCCTCGCACAGTCCGAGGCTACGGCTGCCGTCGGCGTCGCACCGTCCGGCAAGTGCTCGGTCGCCTGCGGCCGTCGCCCGATCGGCGGCGATCGCGTACGCCTCGGCGGCGAAGAGGTGCGCGCCCATGCGGCGGAGCTCGTCGGCAGCAGCGCGGCACTCGTCGGCCGATCCGCCGGCTCGCGCCCGCGCATCGTCGAGACGGGCGGCGTGGAGCGGCGAGTGCACCAGCCCGCGCAAGCGCTCCACGCGACTTGCCACTTCGTCGGCGAGGCCGAGTCGCGCCGCTTCGTGGACGGCGAAGACGTGCGACGTCAACGGGCCGGCGTCGGCATCGATGCCGGCCAGCGTCTGGCGGATGACGTCGCGTCCCTCCTCCTCGCGTCCGGTGACGGTCAGGCTCCAGGCCAGCCCGACCGGGAGCTCGTGGCGCAGGAAGCCGCGGCGCAGATCGAGCCCGACGATGGCCGCCAGGTGCCGCTCCGGATCCTCGCCGAGCTGCGCCGCGCAGTACGCGCCGAGCGTCAGCGCGGCACGACGGCCCATCGGCAGGCTGCCTCGCTCGGCTGCCAGCGCACCCTGGCGCGTCCACCGCAGCGCCGTCGCCAACCGGCCGGCGTAGCCGTGGGCGCGTGCAGCGCTCAGTGCGGCCCAGGTCTCGCCGAGGCTCTCGCCGTTGTTGACGACGTCGACGAACGTCGACGCGGCGTCCTCGATCGCCCGGTCGAGGTTGCCTTCCTCGGCGTTCGCCCGGCTGCGCATGCCCAGGTGCAAGGACGGCTGCAGCGCCTGGTTGTGCCCCGGCTCGGCCAGCTCCGCCTGGCGCAGCGCGTCGATCTCGCGCAGCGCCTCGGCGGTGCGCCCGGTGGAGGTGAGTGCAACGGCAGTGGCGACGCCGGCGAGCGAGCGAATGGCGATCTCGGCTGAGGCGGCAGACGGCAGCAGCGCCAGCGCCTCGTCGGGACGATCGGAGAAGGTGAGCACGCTCATCTGACAGGCCACCAGCAACCGCTGGAGCAGCGGCTCGGTCACACGGTCGAGCGCTTCGGCGAGCACGGCGAACGCTCCGTCGGCGTCGTCGAGCCCCCACTGCATCACTCGCTGCATGTGCACGACGAGTCGCACCACGGCCAGCTCGTCGCGCTCGTCGGCGAAGGGTTGATGCATCAGGTCGAGGGCACGTTGGTGATCGCCGACCTCGTGCAGGGCAACGCTGTGCAGCAGCAGGGCGCGCCACCCGCCACCTGCGGACACCGCCGCGCCGGCGAGGGTGCCCATCAGCTCCGGCTGCCGAGCGTTTCGGGCGGTCTGCGCGGCGCGCAGGAGCACGAACGCGTCGGCGGGCAGGCCGGCCTCCAGGCTCCACACGGCCGCCTGCACCTGCTCGTCCGGGCTCAACTTGGTGGTGTCGCCGAGCTGTGCGATGTGATCGCTGAGCAACCGGCGCCGATCGTCGGGAGCGAGCTCGTCGCGCAGCACCTCGGCCATCACCGGATGCGAGAGGCGGGCAAGCAGCACGCCGCTCGAGCCGTGCGTGTCGCCGCGACGCGTGTCGACGCTGACGTGGCCGGCTTCGAGCAGCTCCTCCAGCACCATCGAACGATGCGCGTCGAGCACATCGACGCGGAGCGGTTCGCACAGGGCGATCTGCCTGGCCAGGTCGCGGTGGGCGTCGGACAGGCGGTTGAGCCGGGAGGCGACGACCTCGCGCAACCGGTCGGTCACCACGAGCGGGCCGGTCAGCTCCCACAGGCCGCCGTTCAGTCGCAACCGATTGCTCTCGTGGGCCGCCAGGACGGTCTCGCGCAGGTAGAGCGGGTTGCCCGCCGAGGCCTGCCAGAGCGCTTGCTCCGTCTCGGCGTCGAGCGGTGCGCCGAGGGCCTCTTCGACCACGGCCCGACACTCGTCGCGGCGCAACGGCGTCAACCGCGTCCACGTGCAACGGTCGCGGTGGACCACCGGGTGCAGGCTCTCGGGCATCGGCGCGCCATCACGAACGGTGACGAGCACGAACGTGCCGGTGCTGACCAGCACCTGGGACAGGACGGCACAGGTCGGCTCGTCGAGATGGTGGGCGTCGTCGACGAGCACGACGCAGCGCCGGCCGTCCACGGTGGACAGGCGGTCGCGCAGCGCGCTGGCGAGGCGCAGTGCGCCGGTGGGTTGGTGCAGCGTGGCGACGATGTCGGTGCTGACCAGGTGCGACACGCCGGCAAAGGGAGCCTGATGGGTGGACGAACCGGCGACCACCCGGTGCACGATCATGTGCTGGGCCGTGAGCCGCTCGGCCACCTCGTCGGCCAGCCGCGTCTTGCCGACCCCGGCATCGCCGGTGAGGACGGCCGCATCCGCGCTGCGATCGAGCGCCATCGCCGTCAGCAGGGCCACCTGGGCCTGTCGGCCGCCGAGCGGCCAGCTGCGTGCAAGACCCGTCATGACCAGAGCTTGACGCGTTTTGAGTAGTGGCTACTCAAGCGCAGGTGAGCCGGAACGTTCACAGTGGGCACATCCCCACAGAGATCGCAACGACGAAGGAGATACGACCATGGGTTTCTTCAAGCAGATGAAGGACATGAAGGACACGGTGGCTGCCGCCCCCGGAATGATCCAGCAGGCCAACGAGATGGCCGCCAACGCCCAGCAGTACCAGGCCAACCAGGCCGCGCTGATGGCACAGCAGCAGGCCGTGATGCCCCAGGCAATGGCCTTCCAGGCTGCGGCCAACGGCACGCTCGGCGCACAGCCCGGCAACCTCGACCCGATCGCCGGTGTCAGCATCGAGCTGTTCGCCCAGATCGCCAAGGCGATCGCACCGCACAACTACGACCAGTCGCTGCTGCCCGGCATCGCCGCCTCGCGTGGCGTCGACGGCGCCTCATGGGACGCCGCTTCTGCGGGTTGGAACGCCCGCATCCAGGCCGACCCGGCCGTCGGCGTGGCCTTCAACCAGCACTACCGCAACGCCTGACCATGGGCTTCTTCAAGGACATCCACAACCTGAAGAAGATGGGCGAGGAGATGCGCGAGGCGCATCCGGTGCAAGAGCAGTTGGCCAACGCCCAGCGGTCGATGGCCAACGCCAACGCGATGATGGCCTCGATGGCACAGGCCTCGACACAGGCCACCGGCGTGATGGCGTCCGGTGCCGACGCGATCGCCACGGTGACCGGCGCACGCCACACCGGTGCGCTCGTCAACTTCTGCCCGGTGGTCGAGCTCGACCTCCTGGTGACGATGCCGAGCGGGGTCCCGGTGCCGGTGACCCGTCAGGAAGTGATCCAGCAGCTCGACTTCGCCAAGGTGCAGACCGGTGCCCGCTTGCGGGTGAAGGTCGACCCGGTGAACGCCGGCAACCTGTGGATCAACTGGGCCGTCCCGGCCTGATCAGTCAGCCGGCGCAGTCGTCAACCACGCCGGGGAAGCACGCGGGACAACCTGATCGGATCGTCGATGCCCTTGACGAACACGGGGCCGACTGTTTCGAACAGGACATCAAGGCACGCGCCGGGCGCGTCGAGCAGTTCGTGCTCGACCGCCCGGCGTGTCGCGTCCGAGGCGAGCACCTCCGACGGTGCCGCGAGCGCGGTGATGCGCGATGCGATGTTGACGTCGTGACCGATGAGATCGGTGCCGCGGGCGATCGCGGTGCCCACGTGCACACCGGTGCGCACCCAGAGCGGCGCATCCGACGTCGACTCGTTGGCGCAGCGCTCGCTGAACGCCCATGCCGCCGAGACCGCCTCGTGCGCGTTGGGCACGTACAGGAACAGGCCGTCGCCGAGCTGCTTGACGACTCGGGCGTCGGCCGGCAGCAGTTCGGTGACGATCGACTCGAACCGCTCGACCAGCGCGAGCGCTGCATCGTCGCCGCGCTCGGCGGTGAACGCGGTGAAGCCGGCGAGGTCGGTGAACACCAACGTGCCCGACACCGTCGTCGATGACCGGGCCGTCGTCGCGGTCATGCCCAGCTGTTCATTCGACGCAGATCATTCGACGGCGATCATTCGATGTCGATCGACCCGCTGACGGTCTCCACCATGACGCTGCCGTCGAGCGCGCCGTCGCGCGCGTCACGGCGACGCACTCGCCCGGTGAGCGAGCGCAACTTCGTCTCCGGGTTGGCGTCCGGCGCGAGGCCGACGCGCACACGACCGCTGACCGAACGGATGCGCACCGTGCCGGCACCGTGCGTGCCGAGGTGCACCGAGCCGGTGGCGGTGCTCAGGACGGCGTCGACCGCGTCGTCGATGGTGATCTTGCCGGTGGAGGTGCACACCTCCGCCGCACCCGCGCGGTCCACCTGGACCTTGCCCGTGGCGACGACCACCGCGCAGCGACCGGCGCACGCGCCGACGTCGACGGAGCCGGTGCGGCTGCGCACGTCGACCTCGGTGGCGGCCTCGATGCGCACCGAACCGGTGCGCGTGGAGGCGAACACCCGGCCGAGCGGACCGTGGCAGCGCACCTCACCGGTGCGACTGGCGACGACCACGTCGGTGCCGGGCGGACAGTGGATCTCGACCGAGTCGGTGCCGGCGTCCATCACCCCGTCGGCGTCGAAGCGCCCGGGGCCGCCGGCGACGACCACCGCGCTGCCGTCGATGGCGCGCACGGTGATCGAACCGGTGCGACTGGTGATCTCGATGCGCGGCGATGCAGGTGTCGCGGTCGGCGGTCCCCACTCAGCCATGGGGCCATGCTACGAGTGGCGTGAGCACCCGTTGCTCACTCGACGGTGCCGTACGCCCCTGCGGCTCCGGTGTCATTGGTCACCAGCACCTCGTCGATGGCAGCACGCAGATCGACGGCGAACGCATCGATGAGGCCGTCGTGGATCGCGTTGACCGTGAAGTGCAACGAGGCCGGCGGTCCCTGGCGGTCGACGTACCAGCCGCGCGTCCACAGCCGATCGGCGACGGCGAACACGTCCAGCTGAGCAGGGTCAGCGGCGCCGACCGCGATGAGCATCGCGTCGGGCTCGGCACGCAGCGAGAGCTCCGGTGCGCTGTGCACGACTGCAACGAGCGCCTCGGTGGCGCGTCGCGCTGCCGCTGCGACGCGGAGGTAGCCGTCGTCGCCCAGGTGGTGCATGACCGCCCATGCCGCGGCGATGCTGCCGCCGCTCTTCGTGCCGAGCACGCCGGACGATCCGTACAGCCCACCGAGCCAGTTGTCGGTGACGAACGTCTGGTGGGCGCGCAACGCCTTGGTGCGGTGCATCAGCACACCGGCGCCCTTGGCGGTGTAGCCGAACTTGTGGAGGTCGACCGAGATGCTGGTGACGCCCTCGACGCGGAAGTCCCACGGCGGGATGTGGTGCCCGAGGCGGGCCAGGTAGGGGAGCGTGACACCGCCCATGCACGCGTCGACGTGACAGTTGATCCCCCGCTCGGCGGCGAGCGCGGCGATGTCGCCGATCGGGTCGATGACGCCCTGCGGGTACTGCGGCGTCGAACCGACGACGAGGACCGTGTTGTCGTCGATCGCGTCGGCCATCGCGTCGACGTCGGCGCGCCAGTCGGCCCTCACGGGCACGCGGCGGCTCTCCACCCCGAAGTAGGCGCATCCCTTCTCGAGCGCGGCGTGCGCGCTCGCGGGGAGCACTGCGTTCGGCGTCGTGATGTTGCGCTCGAGCTGCGCTCGATCGCGTGCCGCCTTCACCGTGAGCAGCAGGCTCTCGGTGCCACCGGACGTCATGAAACCGGCACCACCGGGCCCGGCGTGCAGCCAGTCGGCGACGATGCCGACCACGTCGGATTGCAGCTCGCGCAGGCTGGGGAAGGCGTCGGTGTTGAGCGCGTTCTCGCCGCTGTAGCGGCGGTACGCCTCCTCGGCGACAGCGAGCACCTCGGGGCCGGCGGAGTACGCGAGCGTGAAGGCCCGGCCCTCGCGCCAGCGAACGTCGTTCACCTTCACCGCGTCGAGGTGCTCGAGGACGTCGGCGGCAGCCATGCCACGGTCGGGGATCGCCATGGGTGCGACTGTACGTTCGGGCGATGAGCTCCGACGCCAACGATGTCTCGTTCACGATGCCCACCGTCTCGGAGATCAACGCGTTCCTCGCTCGTGACTTCGCCGGAAGCGGCAACGGGTGCGAGGAGGTCGGGCCGGGCTGGGCCGTGGCGTTGATCCTGCCGAACGAGAACAACCTCCGGCCCGGCGGGATCATCAGCGGACCCACCGTCTTCGGGGCATGCGACGCGGCGCTCTACTACGCCTGCTTCACCGTGATCGGCATCGAGCCGATGGTGCTGACCAGCGAGCTGTCGATCCGCTACCTGCGCCCGGCGAAGGGCGACGTGCTGCGCGCGCGGGCCGACCTGCACCAGGTGGGTCGGCGGTCGATCGTCGGCACGGTGGTCGCGTGGACGACGTCGATCGACAAGCCGGTCGCCGTCGCCCAGGGCACGTACGTGCGCCCTGCCTGAGCGCGTGCCGCGTCAGGCGGGTTGCAGGATGACGGTTCCGCTGGCAATGCCGTCGCCTCGAACGGCGACCTTGCTGCCGCTGATGCCGAGCACCTCGATGGTGACGAAGTGCCAGGCGCCCGATGCGGTGCCGTCGTCACTGACCTGCAGGGCGTAACCGCCATCGAGTCGAGACACGATCGACTCCGCCGGCACGATCAGCACGCCGGTCGCGTCGGTGACGCTCAGTTGCACCTTGATCGCGTCGCCCGCGGCGACGTCGGTGATCGGCGAGTTCGGGGTGATCACCGCTTGCACGGTGACAGCACCGTCCTGCTCGGCCGAGCGCAGCAGCGTGACGGTCGCGTCCTGCCCGCCGGCGGTGACCGACAAGCCGGGAGCGACGACCGACTGGTCCTCGTCCGGCACCGTGATCACGATCTGCTGGGTGGTGCCCGACAGGGAGAGGATGGTGTCGCCGTCACCGACCTCGTCGCCGACGGCCGCACTGGTGCCGGTGACCGTGGCGCCGGCGTTGCGCAGGAACACGACGGAGCCGAGCTCGACCTCGCCGTTCTGCTCCACACCGAGGCCCTCCTGCCAGCGCTTGATCGCCTTCACCGTGGCCGTGTCGAGGTGGTCGTCGACAGAGATCGTGCCGTCGGGGTCGTAACCCATCGACACCAGGCTCTGCTCGAGCTGCTGCACATCGGTGCCGTCGGCGATGCCGCTGGCGAACGTTCGCCACGCCGGGAGCGCGCCGCTCATCGCCACGACGGGCGTGCCGTCGACCGTGTACAGCACGTCGCCGAGCCCGATGATGGCGCCGACCGCGGTGACCGACGTGACCTTCTCGGTGACCCGCGCGTTGCTGGTGCTTCCCGACGATCCGGTGCCGCCGGTCGACGAGCCACCGGCCGCGCCCGACCCACTGGGCCGCGTGCCGGAACCGCCCGAACCGGTCGAACCCGTGCTCGTGCAGTCCGTCGTCGACGTCACCGGAACGTCAGGCGCGGTCGTCGTGGTGGACGCGTCCGGCGCGGTCGAACTGGTTGGCGCGCTGGTCGCCGACGGGCTATCGGACACGGTCAACGGGCTATCGGACACGGTCAACGGGCTATCGGGCACGGTCGACGACGGGCTATCGGGCACAGGCGCGGCGCAGTCCGTCGGCGCGACGGCCTCGATGGCGGCGCTGATCGACTGCGTGGCCGAGCTCGACGACAGCAGGCCGGATGCCGGTGCGGTCGGGCTCTGGCCGCTCGTCTGGCTGGTGCTCGTCTGGCCGCTCGTCTGGCTGCTCGTCTGGCCGGCGATGCGGTGGACGACGGTGACGGTGTCGGTCTCGTCGAGGGTGCCGTCGATGCTGTCGCTGGTGGTCAGATCGCCGCTCGTGACCTCCGCCGTCTTGTGCGGGCTGGCAGCGACGACGGTCTTCGTGTCGTCGCGTCGGTTGACGGCGACCGCCGCGGCGGTGACACCGGCGACGAGGACGACGGCGACGAGGCCGTTGCGGATGGCAGTTCGCTTGCGCACGTCAGTTGCTCCGGAGGGCTTCGGTGGGTGGGAGGCGGGCCGCTCGCGCCGCCGGGTAGAGACCGGCGATGCCACCGATGACGATGGCGGCGATGACGCCACCGGCGATCGCCTCCGGTGGAACGACGATGGCCCAGTGCTTCATGGACGCGTAGATCGCGGTGACCCCGATGCCGAGCCCGACACCGACGACACCGCCGGCGCCGGCGAGGAGCAGCGCCTCGGTGAGGAACTGCCGGCGGATGTGCGCCTTCGTTGCGCCGAGAGCTCGGCGCAGACCGATCTCGGTGCGTCGCTCGATGACGGCGATGACCATCACGTTGGCGATGCCGATCCCGCCGACGAGGAGCGCGACCGCGCCGAGACCGAGGAACAGTGACGTGAAGGCGTTGTCGGCGGCGTCCTGCGCGGCGAGCACGTCGGACGGTCGCGAGACCTCGACCTCCTCGGGCGTCTGCGGGTTGACGGTGGCGGGTAGCACGTTGCGCACGTCGTCGACTGCGCCGTCCCTCGTGCGGACGTACATGATCTCGGGGACGACGTCGTCGCCGACCACGTACGACTCGGCAGCGCCGTAGCCGATGATCGCGGCACGATCGAGGCCGGTCGCCGCCTTCACGGGATCGAGGATGCCGACCACGGCGAACCACTGGTCGCCGATGTAGACGCGTACGCCGTCGGCGACGTCGGTGATCCCGAGCTTCTCGGCAGCCACCGAGCCGAGGACCGCGGCGGGGTAGGTCTCGGTGGCGTCGTTCAGGAACACGCCGTCGGCGAGCGAGGCGTGCAGGACGTCGAGCAGCCCCTGGTCGGCGGCGAACACGGCGATGCCACCGGTGATGCCTTCGGAGATCGTGTCGTTGCGGCGCACGGTGGCGTCGATGGTGGTGATCGAGCTGACCGCGGTGACGGGTGCGATGCGGCTGACCATCGCCACCGCGGTGTCCGGCAGCTGGCCGGTGCCACGGCCGAAGCCCTGCCCGGCTTCGACCTGCAGCAGGTTGGTGCCGAGCTCGCGGATCCGCGACTGCAGGTCTTCACGCGAGGAGGCGGACAGGCCGAGCACGGCGACCATTGCGGCGATGCCGATGGCGACGCCGATCGTCGACAAGCCGGTGCGCAGGCGGCGCGTTCGCAACCCGAGCGCACCGACGCGGATCACGTCGCCGGGACGCAGTCGGCTGGCCCGCAGCTGCGGCGCTGCGCCGCTCACGAGCCGGCTCCGGCGAGCACGGGCTCGTCGACGCGAACGTCGTCGGCGATGACGCCGTCGCGCATCGAGATCTGGCGGGGGAGCGAGGCGGCCAGCTCACGATCGTGGGTGATGATCACGATGGTGCGACCCTCGGCGTGCAGCTCGCGGATCAGCTCCATCACCGACGCTCCGGACTTGGAATCGAGGTTGCCGGTCGGTTCGTCGGCGAGGACGATCGACGGTCGGTTGACGATGGCGCGAGCGATCGCCACGCGCTGGCGCTCGCCGCCGCTGAGGTGGCTGGGGATGTGCTGCAGCCGATGCCCGAGACCGACGCGCTCGAGCGCTTCGGCCGCCTGCCGTCGACGCTGGGCGGGGGCGACGCCGCGGTAGAGGAGGCCGTTGGCCACGTTGTCGAGCGCGCTCATCCCGTCGAGCAGGAAGAACTGTTGGAACACGAAGCCGATCAGCTGCGACCGGGCGGCCGAGAGCTGACGATCGCTCATCGCCGAGGTCTCGACACCGGCGATGTGCACCGTGCCGCTGGTGGGACGATCGAGGGTGCCGATGATGTGCAGCAGCGTCGACTTGCCCGACCCGGAGGGCCCGACGATCGCTGCCAGCTCACCTTCCTCGATGGTCAGGGACACCCCGTCGAGGGCGGCGATCGGCGGCGTGCCGTCGTACTCCTTGCGCACGTCGACGAGCTTCAACGATTCCGCTTTCACGCCGAGACCGGTCTTGCCGACACCGTTCATGCCGGAACTGGTCAAGCCGAGACCGGTCATGACGGCACGACGATGTTCAGGCCGGCGGCGACGTCGCTGCCGGTGACGACGACGAAGCCGTCGGAGAACAGGCCGGGTTCGACGGCGATCAGGTGGGTGATCTGCTTGCCGGAGCTGTCGGTGCCGTCGACGACCTCGACCGCGTAGCCGCCCTCGGCGAGCGCGACCAGCGCGCTCACCGGCACGACGAACGCGTCGGGGACGGACTGGTCGACCACGCGCAGCGTCACCGGGATCGAGACGAACGAGTCGACCGAGGCGGGGATGCCGTCGACGTGGATGTCGATCGACACCGTCGGCGTGTCGCCGGGGTTGCCGCTCGAGTTGGAGGCGACGTTGCCGACCTTCACCACCGTCCCGGGTTGGATCGTGCCGTCGGGGAATTCGACGTCGATCGTCGCGCCGAGCGAGAACGTCTCGTCGTTGATCGGTGCTGTCGTCGAGACGACGCGCGCTGGCGAGGTGAGTGTCAGCGGCACGGCAGGACCGGCGAGCGCGGCGCCATCGGCGGCGAACGCTGTGCCCACCTGCAGGCCGGACGGCACGACGACGAAGCTGCCGGCGGGCACGACGAGTGAGGCGACGTCGGCAACGGCGATGGCCGAGTCGTAGGACTGCCACCACCGCAGCACGGCCGCAGCGGTCGCATCGTCGAAGTGGTCGTCGACGGTCACTGTCGAATCGGGGTCGAAACCGCCGGCGACGAGCATCCGCTCCAGCAGCTTGACATCGGCACCGTCATCGACACCCACCGACAGGTCGCGCTGCAACGCCGGCACGGCAGACTGATCGCCCTCGATGGCGACCAGCGGCAGCCC
Organism: Ilumatobacteraceae bacterium; assembly: GCA_965229005.1. Lineage (GTDB taxonomy): Bacteria > Actinomycetota > Acidimicrobiia > Acidimicrobiales > Ilumatobacteraceae > CBDDIP01. The sequence goes on along the minus strand of CBDDIP010000002.1, from coordinate 2,863,752 downwards.
GTTGTCGGCCATCAGCACGGTGCCGGTGACGACGTCGGTGCCGGCCGAGGCGAACCTGGACACGGTGCCACTGGGCACCGACACGAGGAACCGGCGCTCGGACTGACGGCCGGAGACGAGCGAGCTGCCCGAGCTCGCTGCGCCACCGACGTTGACGTCGACGGAGTCGACGAGCACCTGCCCGCCGATGAAGACCATCTCGCTCTCGGGCACCTTGCCGTCACCGTCGAGGCCGAGCGAGTCCTCCCAGCGCGTCACCGCGGCGGCAGTCGCCGAGTCGTACTCCTCGTCGATGACGATCTCGTGCTCCGGATCGAAGCCGAGCGCGACGAGGTTCTGCTCGAGCTGGCGCACGTCGACGCCGTTGGTCGAGCTGGTGGACAGGTCGCGCCACGCCGGCACGTCACCGATGAGCGCCACGACCGGTGCACCGTCGATGGTCGCCACCACCGTGCCGGCGTCGACGATGTCGCCGTCCGACACGATGGTGGTCACCGTGCCGGCCACCGGGGACGAGACAGTGGCCGATCCAGTGAACCCGAGCGTTGCGGTGGTCTCGTCGTAGGTCACCACGTCCTGTTGTTGGATCGTGGTGGTGGCGAGCTGCACCGCTGCTCGTTCGTTGCTCGCTGCCGCGGTGTCACGCGTCATCGCATAGGTGGTCGCGCCAGCGCCGATGAGCACGACGACGCCGGCGCACAGCGCCACACGTCCCCTCGGGCTCACGAGCCGCTGTCCGTCGTCGCCGTCGTCGCGTCCGTCGTCGCGCCGGGAGCGTTCTGGTTGAAGGCCGACTCCAATGCGGGCTGGCAGGCGTCGAGCGCGGTGGTCACGGCCGGGTCGGTGTCGTCGAGGCCGAGCTGCTCGATGATGCGCGCCGTGGGGTCGAAGCCCTGTCCGTCGCCGCCGGCGCCGGGGGGCGGGCCGCCCTGGAATCCTCCGCCGCCGGCGCCGTCACTGGTGGGCGGTTGCGGGACGTCGCCGGTGCCCGGCGTCGCGCCGCCACCGGGGCCACCGCCACCGGGGCCGGCACCGAAGGTGATGTCATCGACGTCGAGGCCCTGATCGCGCAGGCACTCGATGAAGGTGTTGAACGCGTCCTGGATGGCGGTGCGGTCGAAGTTGCCGCCGCCGTTGCCGCCGCCCGGGCCGATGTCGCCGATCAGGTCGCGGCACGAGTCGAGCGCGGTGCGGGTGGTCTCGTCCTGCATGTCGAGCCCGGAGTTTGGACCGAACAGGCCGCCGCTCTGGATGTTGCCATCGGCGTCGAACGTTGGGTCCTCCATGTCGATGCCGTTGTCGCGCATGCACTGGGCGAAGGCCAGCCAAGCCTCCTGGGTGTTGGCTGGGGTGGTGCCATCGGTCGCCGTGTTGCCGGCGGTGGTGCCCAGCGAGGCGACCTGGGAGGAGGCGCTGTCGCTGCCGCACGCAGCGGCGAACAGGGTGACGGTGACGCCGAGCGCGGCGAGAGAGGCGCGGGATCGGGACGGGAGGCTCGGTGATCGCATGGGATCAGACTCTCGACGGGTGCGGTCCGAGGGTGCTGAGAGGTTCCTGAGAGTTCCCTGGGAACCCGGTTCTCCCCCTAACGTCTTCGCCCATGAGCGAGAAGCCCAGCATCACCATCCCCGACTCCACCCCGCCTGCCGAGCTGGAGGTGCACGACGAAGTCGTCGGTGATGGCGACGAGGCCGTGGTCGGCAAGCGCGTCGTGGTGCACTACGCCGGGGTGGCGTGGAGCACGGGCAAGGAGTTCGACGCCAGCTGGAACCGCGGGCAGACGTTCGACTTCCGCCTCGGGGCACGCGAGGTGATCGAAGGGTGGGACCGCGGCGTGGCCGGGATGAAGGTCGGCGGTCGCCGCCGCCTCGTCATCCCGCCCGACCTCGGCTACGGCGCACGTGGCGCGGGCGGCGTGATCAAGGGCGGCGAGACCCTCGTCTTCGTCGTCGACCTCGTCGCCGTTCGCTGACGCGTCAGTTGTCGGCGCTCCAGGGGGTCATCCACGGGGTTGCCGGCCAACCTTCGGCGGCGGCCATCAACGGGAACGCAGTTGCGCCGTCGACCGACTCGCGCACGACGTCGGCGTGGCCGGCGTGGCGCGCCGTCTCCTGGATGAGGTGGGCCAGCACCCAGCGCACCGACCACGCATCGACGTCGTCGGGGAACCACGGCACGCCCTTCGGGACGGGAACCGCCTGCCCGAGGTCGTCGATCGCGGCGACGATCTCGCTCGTGCGCGCGGCGACGGCGTCGTACTCGGCGATCACGTCGGCGAGGGTTTCGTCGTCACGCATCGAGAAGCTGTCGAGGTAGATCTCGTCGCTCATCGATCGCTGCTGCAGGATCGTGTCGGCCCAGTTGCGCTCGACGTTGGCGACGTGCTTGATCAAGCCGCCGACGGTGAGCGTGCTGACGCTTGCGGCCTGGCGAGCCTGCTCGTCGGTGAGTCCGTGGGCGGTGAGCTTGAGCACGAGGCGCTGCTGGGCGAGGAAACCGAGGAGGTTCTCGCGCTCGTCCTGAACGGGGGGAACGAGTCCGGGCATGGTGGTGGTCCTTTCGAAGCGGTGACGTCATCATGCGCCATGAAACCGGCCAGATCGTGACCGGTTCAACATGGAATTTGTCGGCTCGTCCGTTGGCGCCTCAGATCCACGACGCGGCGGTCTGCAGCGGTCCGGGACGGTCGGTGGCGATCTCGTCCGCCAGTGCGGCGAAGGCGAGCACGGCGGGGGCGCCGTCGAGTTGCACCTGCACTCGGTCGAGACTGGCGTTCAAGTCGTCGTCGCACTCGTTGCGCGTGCGCACCGCATCGAAGGCAGGGTCGATCAACGCCAGCAACGTCGCCGAATCCGCTCCTCCGACGACGAACAGCACGGTGTCGGCGTTGGCGTCTGCGTCGTCGATGAGCGCCGTCGCGGCGCTCAGGGTGGCAGGAACGAGCGTTCCGGTGCTGCGCTCCCAGACGATCGCCTGATCAGCGACCTCGATCTGATTGCCCTCGACCGGGCTGACCATGCCCGGATCGACGATCGCCGTCGCCCGGGCGGCGACGTCGGTGATGGTGCAGCGATCGAGCGGGAGCCCGGCGTCAGCGACCGTGTCGGGCAGTGCCGCCGGGGTGACCAGTGGGGCCATCTCGGCTGGCGCCCGACCCGTTTCGCCCGAATCGCAGGCAACGAGGCCGAGGATCGCCATCGCCATGAGCACGCGCAGCCCTCGCACGCTGCTTCGACGTCGTGCGCCCTGTGCAGGTTCCCGACAAAACCCTTGTTTCCCGGTCCGCACGTGCCGATCAATGTTCGGAACGAAAGCCTGGCGGGAGGAAGCGATGTCGACGACATCACCGGACACACAGATCTTCGAGTGCGCCCCCGAGGTCTTTGCGCGCCGTTTGGCGAACCTGCTCGAGGCCACGCGCCGTGAGCGTGGACTGAGCATTCGCCACATCGCGCGAGATTCGAAGGGTCGGTACCGGCGCAAGGACCTCAAGCGCTTCGAGGCCGGCACGATGCCGTTGACCGAAGAGCTCGTCGAGGACGTCACCGATTGCTACCAGGCCGACCTCGATTCGATCCTGCCGAGCCGGCTGCCCGTGGTGGTCGGGCACGGGGTGCTCAGTGCTGGGGGAGTGCGCACCAGCTTCACCCCTGCCGACTCGACCTCGCTGCTCACCGCGTACCTGCGGCTGATCCGTCAGCTGCGGCACCAGAAGAAGGCGCCGACGGTCGATCTGCGTCGTGACGACATCGAAGCGCTCGCTGCCCACCTGCTCGAGACCGGCGAGACCGTGGTCGAGCGGTTGGCCGCGCTGATGGGTGCGACGCGCACCCAACGCACGGCAATGGCCACCCTGTTCGCCAGCGGGGCGATCGTGATCGGGCTCAGCACGAGCGCCACGGCCATGCACAGTGACAGCGATGCGAGCACGTCGCCCTCGCCGAAGGTCAGCTCGACGGTGATCCACCGGGTCAAGCCACGTCACCTCGAGGGTGCCGGTGCCAACACGGTGCGGGTGTTGGATCGTTCCGCCGATGGTCCGGCGCTGCTGTTCCGCGACACCGCCGACACCGCTCCCTCCTCCGACGCTGCCAGTGACGACGGTGATGACGGTGCCGCTGCAACGTTGCCCGGTGGCGATCAGGCACCGGACGAAGTGGCGGACGACGCAGTCGATGGCGCCGCCGGCGATCTCTCGGCACCCGCCGATGAAGCAGCTCCTGCCGACGAGGCGCCCGGCGCCGATGCTGACGCCGAGGCGAGTGATGACGACCGTGCGCTCGACGAGCTGGCCGACATCGCGCCGGACGTCGACGACGAGACGAGCTTCGACGATGCCGTTGACGGCGCGACCGATCCGGCGAGTGACGAGGCAGCGAGCACGGACAGCGAGGCCCCGCTCGCCGACGACGATCAAGCAGCACCCGCCGCCGACGGGACCGGCGAAGCCGCTGATGAAGCCGCTGACGATGCCCCCGCGACCGACGAAGCACCGGGCGACTCGACCCCGGCAGATGAGACGCCGTCTTCCGACGACGCACCCGAGGTCGCTGACGAGACTGCGCCGAGCGACGAGACCGCCGACGCCCCTGCCGACGAAGCGCCCGCCACCGACGACGAGACGGCCCCCGCCGACGAGACGCCCGCCACCGACGACGAGACGCCCGCAGACGACGAAGCTGCGCCCAGCGACGACGGCGCCAACGATGAGGCACCAGCCGACGAGACCGCCCCGGCCGACCAAGCCGACGAGACCCCGGCCACCGACGACGAGACCGCGCCGGCCGAGCAGACCGCAGATACTCCCGCCGAGGAAGCACCCGCGACCGACGAGGAAGCTGCAGCGGGCGACGACACCATCAGCGACGAGACCGCGCCGACCGAGGACGATCCTGCGGAAGACGCAGCCGACGACACCGTGACGGACGACGTGCCGAGCGAAGAGGCCCCTTCCACCGGCGACGAGACCGCGCCAGCCGACCAAACCTCGGACACGCCGTCCGAGGATGCCTCCGATCCTGGGCAGGACGCCCTCCCGGATGCTGAAGCGCCCACCGACGAGGTGGCGGCGCCCGAGGACGAGGCGACGTACGACGACACCGGCGATGACGCCGTCGACGACACGGCCGATGACGGCACGGACGAAGCCGCCGAGGCTGCCGCGCCGGTCAAGGCCGACCCGGAGTCGAAGAAGGCGGAACAAGAGCGACGCAAGCACGAACGCGAGCGCCTGAAGAAGGAACGCGAGGCCAAGCGCGCCGAGCAGGAGAAGCTCAAGGCTCAACGCGAGAAGCAGCGCGCGGAGAAGCACGCCGAGCTGGAGCGTCGCAAGCACGAGCGCGAGCGCCTGCTGAAGGAACGCCAGGCCAAGCAGGCGGAACGCGACAAGGCGAAAGCCGAGCGTGAGCAGCACAAGCACGAGCAGGACAAGAAGATCGACCAGCTCAAGGCCGAGCGCGCCGAACGTGACAAGGAAGATCAGGCGAAGGCCGACAAGCAGGCCGAGCACGAGCGCGCCGAACGCGAACAGGCCGAGAAGGACGCGAAGGCCAAGGTCGAGAAGGATCAGGCCGACAAGGACGCCAAGGCCAAGTCCGACAAGGAACAGGCCGACAAGGACGCCAAGGCCGAGTCCGACAAGGAACAGGCCGAGAAGGACGCGAAGGACGCGAAGGACAAGGCAGAGAAGGACAAGGACGTGAAGGTCAAGCGGGACCGCGACAAGCGCGACAAGGTCGGGCAGGGTTCGCGCAAGCCGTGAACCCTGGCTCGACGGGCCAGCAACATTTCCCCTTGTGTGATGCCGGAAACGTGCCGATAGGGGAGGCAGACGGGAGGCGTCTCATGGTCGACAACCGGGCGCTGGACGAAGTGGGGGACTTGTTCGCCACGCGTCTTGCGGAACTGCTGAGTGGGGCGCGGCGTCGCCGTCACCTCTCCCTGCGCGCCATCGCCAAGGGCAGTGGGGGTTCGCTGGACCGCTCGCAGCTCAAGGCGCTCGAGTCGGGCAAGCACCCGTTGGACTCGGAGGTCGTCGAGCGTGTCGTCGAGCTCTATGGCGTCGACCTCGGTGAGATCCTGCCGTCGCGCACCCCGATCGTCGTCAACGACGGTGCCGTGTCCACGCGTGGCGCGCGTGCCGAGTTCACCATGGGCAACGAGAGCGAACTGCTCGCGGCGTACCTCCGGCTGGTCCGCATGCTGCGCGGCGAGTCGCACTCGATGGTCGTCGACCTTCGCAAGGACGACATCGACGTGCTGGCGATGCACCTCGACATCCCCGGTCGCGCCGTCGTCGACCGCCTCGGCGCCCTGATGGGCGCCACGCGTGATCAGCGCGCGGCGATGGCTGCCCGGTTCGCCGAAGACGCCATGGTCATCGGCATCGCCCACGGCGCCGGCTGACCCCGCCGCCACCCAGCGACCCGCGCCGCCCAGCGACCGCGCGATTCACCTCGACGTCACCCAGCGCTGCGGACCACCTCGCGCTCGCGCACTGCCTGACGCAGCTTGGCCCAGGCGTCGTCGATGGTCGTGGCTGTTGCAGTTGCAACGAGTACCTCGCCGCGCACACGCTCGGCCTCCGCGATCCAGCGCGGCTGCACCGACAGCAGCCGGCCGTTGTGGTCGCGGACGTGGTTCTCGGAGTAGTCGAGCAGCGTGCGCCAACCGGAACGCTCGAGCGCCCGACGATCGGGCTGTTCGAGGGTGGTCCGCCGGCGGCGCCAGGCGGGGTGGCGGGGGAGTGGCCGGAACGTGTTCATGCGTCCACTGTGCACCACCGTGCCTGTGGATCGTCAGTGCCAACTACCTGTGTGCGAACTGGGGAGAACCGTGAAACATCAGGTCGTCTCAGCATCAGACCATCACCTCGTCGAAGAGCGATGCCGCCCGCGGTGCGCTGTCGGGACGTGGCGGTTCGGAGACGAGCGTGCGGCCATCGGGGAGGCTGATCACGAGGCGTGTGGCGTCGCCGCTGATGGAGTAGCCGGGGAGGTGGGTGCAGGTGTGGTGATGCCTGCAGAGGAGCACCAGGTTGATGAGGTCGGTGAGTCCGCCCGGATCCCATTCGATGATGTGGTGCGCGTCGCACCAACCGGGCGGTAGCTCGCAGCCTGGCCATCGACATCGCAGGTCTCTGACTGCCAGCGCCAGCCGCTGCGCACGCGTTGCGGTGCGGACAGCGCGACCGAGGTTGAGCACCTCGCCCTCAGCATCCTGGAGGGCGTCGTGGACGTTCGCGTCACAGCACATCTGGATGAACTCCATCGCCGTCATCTGCTCACCGAACGACGTCACCGTTGCACCGGTTGGCCGCGCACTCCTGCCGCAGCACTCGCGGCGGGTACCAGAACTCGCCGATCCGGCCGTCTCCATTCGGGTCGTCGACTTGTAGGTTCGCAAGTCGGAACGAGCCGAACCCATCGGGTGACGGCAGCAGGCCGACGAGTTCGGCTTCCGTGGGGGCGAACTCGGAGCGTCGATCGGCGGTCAACGAATCAAGTGCCGATCGGTCGACGTGGTCAGCGGCGGCCCCTGGCTGAAACGCAGCAACGGCCTTGTCGATCTCGTCCTTGCTCGCCGGAGCGAGCGGGTTGCCGCCGCCGAGCGGACCGACCGCCCCGCGCCCGTCATCCGAACAAGCGCTCAGCGCAAGCAGGATCGCCATCGACACCGCCACGATGCGCATACCTCCGGACCCTATCCGCCCCGTCGCAGCGCCCCTGTGCGCACACCGCACGCGTCTTACCGCCCGACGGCCCACGTCAGCATGAGCGGCAGCTCGTCTCGCCAGAAGGGGTCGCCATGCGATCCGACGCGTTCGGTCATCACGACGTCGGCGCCCGCATCGCGCAACGCCGTTGCCCAGCGAGTGGCGTTCTCGAGGAAGAACGGCTCGAGCGTGCCGGCGACGAGGTACGTGCGGGGGAGCGGCCTCGGCATCCTCTCGGGCGGCCGATAGCCGCCGCCGGGGGAGGCGCACAGGATCGCGCCATATACGTCCGGGTGGCGAAGGCCGAGAGCGAGGGCCAGCTCCCCGCCGGCAGACACACCGAGCACAACGGTCCGTTCGGCCGGAAGCTCGACGCCGAACCGGTCACCAACCCAACGGCGGACGTCCTCGACGATGAACTGCTCGTGCGCTGCGAACCGTTCAGGATCGAAGCCGGGGGAGTACTCGTAGAGCCGCAGCGTCTCGTCGGCCACCCGGTGGACTCCGACGATCATCGTCGGCGGGACGTCGGACCCTTCGAGCGACGGCCCCCACGACGAGATCAGCTGACCGTCGCCGGCGTAGACGATCACCTCGGGCGAAGCAGCAGGGACGTACACCGTGACCTGACGCCCTCCACCGTGGGCCAGCGTCTCGGTGACGAGCTCCCCGTCGATCGGCATGCAGAACTCTTGCCCAGATCAACCGTCTGATGCGCATGCGAGCAGGGCTGCTCCGCTGAGCGTGCTCGGCCCGCCGACGGACGATCTCACATCCCCGGAAGCGACTCGTCGATGGCGAAGCCGACGGCCAGCACCGGCCCGGGGACGCAGCTGGTCGAGCTCCGACCGCACTCGAGCCACGCCTCGTGCTCGGTGAGGAGCTCCACGTAGAGGTCGAGCTCAGCCGGCCGCTGGGCCAGCGCCGCCAGCTGCGCGAAGCGGTCCTGCACGCAGGTGCCACGGAAGTCAAGCGTCGACGAGCCGATCCCGCTGATCGGCCACAGCTCGAACGGTGCCGCGAACTGGCGGAAGCTCGTCGGGTAGAGCGTCACCAGCCGCGGTGCGCCGCCGGCCAACCAGTCGTCGATCTCGGCGTCCTGCCGCACCGTGTCATCGAGGTAGAACATCCCGATGAGCGGATCGCCCTCGACCACATCCACCTCAGGACGGGCCCACACCACCCGGTCCACACGGACGTCGGCGAGCAGGGAGCGATCCGACTCCGACATGTGCACGTCCTCGAACGTGCCGGCAGGGGAGACCTCGACGATGGCGACCACGGTCGTCAACGAGCTCACCGGGCACTCCTTCATGACTTCGAACACCGGCGCCGCCTCGGAGGTCCGCGGCTGAGCCGTCGGCGGCACGGTCACCGGCGTCGCGAACGTCGGATCGGGCTGAGCCTGCGGTCGGTCAACCGCGGAGGTGCAGCCGGCGACGAACAGCCCGGCGACCAGAACCTTCGACGCAACCCGCATGCGACCTTGGACGACGGATGGAGCGCAGCGGTTCCACCTCCAGCGACCAGGGGAGAACGCTGAGCGTCACGTCCCTCCCGCCCGCCTTCATCAGGTTTCTGACATAACGATGATTATGGGCGATGTGGCAGGAGCTGGGAAGGCGTACGGCGGGTTGATGGTTCGGCGTTCTCGTTGCGTTGGACGACATCATCGGTCGTCAGATGCAACGAGATCCGACTTCGCAGCGGTGCCGGGATGAATGGCGCCAACTGGATGTCTGTCGCGCGGCTCTGCCGCGTCTCCGACATCCAGTTTCCGCTGGGCGACCTGGCCGGGCCCCGAATTCGGTCGATCGGGGTCTGATCCCCCGCACCACTCACCCATCCGGTACTTACGTCATGACGAAAGTGCCGGTCGGGCCCCCGGCCGCCAACTCAAGCGAGCTCGCGGTCGCGCAGCGGGCGCGCTGCTTCGAGCAGCCAGTCGAGGACCTCGCGCAACTCGCCGGCGGTCGCCTTCGCTCCGGCCGAGGCGAGGTCGCGTTCTGCGTCGTTCACCGCGCACGCCAAGACGTAGAGCTGATCGTGCAAACCGTCGAGCTCGCGCTTGGCGACGATCAACTCGTCGTCACTCAACTGCAGATCGTGCGCCCGCTGTCTGCCGACCCAGTCCCACTGTCGACACGCCTGACTGCAGAACTGACGGGGCCGGCCGATCGTCTGCTCGGGGAGCACGCGGCGGCACCATCGGCACCTCGACCGTCGCTCCCCTTCCCCATCGCCCGGGTCATCTTTCGTCATGACGAAAGCCTGCCACGCGCAGCCACGTCGTTTGGCGATCCGTCGCTGCGCGTTGCGAGAATCTCCACATGCCCGCCGGCCCTCAGCTCTCGTTCCTCCAGCGGCTCGATCTCGTCGCCGTCCTCAAGCCGCGACCGGTCATCCTCGCCATGGTCGTCGCCGGCGTGATCGGCATCGCGTCGATCGCTCGTGTGATCGTCGTGGTCGGCGATCCCGACATCGACCTGACCGCCACCGACGTCATCTCCGTCGTGCTCAGCGCGCTGATGTTCGGACTGGCGCTGCGAGCCTGGCGTCGTCGCCCCATCACGAAGGTGTGGGTCGATCAGCTCCGCCGGACGGGCTCGACGTCGCGCTGAGAGGTCCCGAGCCGAGCGCAGCCTCGAGCGCGTCAGCCAGTCTCTCCCCCGGGCGCCACCGGACTGCGCTCCACCCGGCCGAGAGCGCCGCAACGACGTTGTCCGCGCTGTCGTCGATGAGCACCACCTCGCGGGCGACGAAACCAGTGCGAGCAAGCACCGCTCCGAAGTACGACGGATCCGGCTTCACCGCGCCGACAGCGGCCGAGTGGTGGATCGCGTCGAATCGCTTCGACAACCGGAGGTCGTCCCACAGGTACGCCGCCCGTTCGTGCGTCTGCACCGTCGCCAGGTGCACGTGCACGCCGAGACCGCGAACGACGGCGAGGTCGTCCAACAACCGGTGATCCAGCACGGCGTCGTGCTCGTGCCAGTAGCGAACGAGCGTCTCGGCCGAGACGGACGGCGCAAGCGTTGCCAGCACCTCGCGGAGTCGCGCATGCAGATCGGCGCGGCCGGTCGCCACGTCGAGGAAGTGCGGCGCGAAGAACTCGCGCTGCAGGTCCGATGGATCGATCCCGAGATCCGCAAGCAGGTCGGCGTCCCAACGACGACCGCCGCGCGAGACCACCAACACACCATCGACGTCGACCATGAGCGCCGCCCATCGCTGAGCGAGGAGCAGCGGGTCATCCACCGACCCAGCCTCTCCGAACGAGCCACGCTCGTCGAGCCCGAACCACCACCACTCCCCTGCCTACTGTTTCCCTCGGGGACGGAGAGGGGAAGGGGTGCCACTGATGATCACCGAGCAGCCGATCGATCCGTCGTTGATCGAGTCGTTCCGTCGTGACGGTTACGTCGTCGTGCCCGACCTCCTCACCGACGACGAGCTCGCTCACTACGGCACCGAGGTCACCGCGTCGGTGAAGGCGCGCACGGCGCGCGACGATCGCACGCTGGCCGACAAGAGCCGCTACGAGCAGTCGTTCATCCAGTGCATGAACCTGTGGGAGGACTTCGACACCGTCCGCCCGCTGACCTTCCATCAGCGCATCGGCGAGGTCGCCGGCGCGCTGCTCGGCGTGGACGCACTGCGCATCTGGCACGACCAGGCGCTGTACAAGCAGGCCGGCGGACGCGTCACCGACGCCCACCAGGACCACCCGTACTGGCCGATCAAGGAGACCGCCAGCGTCACCGCATGGATCCCGTTCGAGGGCTCGACGCGCGGCTCCGGCGCACTCGCGTTCCTGCCCGGCACGCACACCATCGGGCTCCGCAAGTTCGTCAACATCTTCTTCGGCGAGCCGGAGGACATCCTCAGCGACCCCGAGGTGGCCGGCATCGAGCCGGTCTTCGTCGACGTCCCGAAGGGCGGCGTGTCCTTCCACCACGGCCTCACCGTGCACCTCGCCGAGGCGAACAGCACCGACCGCGATCGCGCCGTGCACACGGTGATCTACTTCCCAGACGGCAGCACCCGTGGCTACCCGTACCCGCACTTCGCCGTCGACCGAGCCGGCATCGAAGTCGGCGCCCGCATCGACAGCGACGTCACCCCGATCGCCTGGCCACGCGCCGACGGCGACCTTCCCCAACGACCCACGTCCGACATCCGCCTCCCCGCCGAGTTCGTCAACCGAGGCGCCACGCCGACGCGCTGAGTACCCTGCGAAGCACACGTCGATCGAGGGGGTTTCGATGAGCGCGCTGGCCTACTCACATGGCACGTCGGCAACGCCGTTGCTCGGCGAGACCATCGGCGACAACCTGCGCCGCATGGCGGCGGCGACACCCGACGCCGACTGCCTTGTGTCCTGCCACCAAGGCATCCGCATGTCCTACGCCGAGTTCGATCGCGCCGTCGACGACCTCGCTGCCGGGCTGATCGACAGCGGTCTCGCGGCCGGCGACCGGGTCGGCGTGTGGAGCCCGAACCGCGCCGAGTGGACCGTGCTGCAGTACGCCACCGCCCGCGCCGGCATCATCCTCGTCACCCTCAACCCCGCCTACCGGACCAGTGAGCTGGAGTACGCGGTGCGCCAATCCGGCTGCCGCGTGGTGGTCGCCATCTCCGAGTTCAAGGGCGGCGACTACGCGGCGATGCTCGCCGAGATCCGTCCGGCCACACCCGATCTCGAACGTGTCGTGCTCTTCGAATCACCGGAATGGGACGCACTCGCCACGGGCGGACGGCGCCTCGGTCACGAGGCTGTCCACGAACGCGCCGCCACGCTCGGCAGCGACGATCCGATCAACATCCAGTACACGAGCGGCACGACCGGTTTCCCCAAGGGAGCCACCCTCACCCACCACAACATCCTCAACAACGGCTACTTCGTCGGCCAGCGCTGCGGCTACACCGCTGCCGATCGCGTGTGCATCCCGGTGCCCTTCTACCACTGCTTCGGCATGGTGATGGGCAACCTCGGCAGCACCACCCACGGCGCCTGCATGGTCATCCCGGCCGCCGCGTTCGACCCGCAGGCAACGCTGCAAGCCGTGCAGGACGAGCGCTGCACCAGCCTCTACGGCGTGCCGACGATGTTCATCGCCGAACTGGCCACCGCCGACTTCGAGTCGTACGACCTGTCCTCGCTGCGCACGGGGATCATGGCCGGATCGCCATGCCCCGTCGAGGTCATGAAGCAGGTCCTGAGTCGCATGCACATGAGCGAAGTGACCATCTGCTACGGCATGACGGAGACGTCGCCGGTGTCGACGCAGACCACCGCCGACGACACCATCGACCAGCGCGTCGGCACCGTCGGTCCGGTGCACCCGCACGTCGAAGTGAAGATCGTCGACCCCGCAACCGGACGCACCCTGCACCGCGACGAACCCGGCGAGCTGTGCACTCGCGGCTACTCGGTGATGCTCGGCTACTGGAACGACGCCGACCGCACCGCAGACGCCATCGACGGTGCCGGCTGGATGCACACCGGCGACCTCGCGACCATGGACGGCGATGGCTACGTCAGCATCGTCGGCCGCTCGAAGGACATGATCATCCGCGGCGGCGAGAACGTGTACCCGCGCGAGATCGAGGAGTTCCTCTACACCCACCCGGCGATCAGCGACGTGCAGGTGGTCGGCATGCCCGACGAGCGCTACGGCGAGGAGATCGCCGCCTTCGTCAAGCTGCAGGCCGGCCAGACCGCCACCGCCGACGAGATCCGCGACTACTGCCGCGGCCGCATCGCCCACTTCAAGGTGCCGCGATACGTGCTGTTCGCCGACGACTTCCCGATGACCGTCACCGGCAAGATCCAGAAGTACAAGCTGCGCGAACAGGGCCTCGCCGAGCTCGGCATCACCGCCCGGACGATCGTCTCCGGCTGACCGAGGTGCTACCTTAACGATCGTTCAAGCGCAGCCGACGGCCGCACGACGAGGGGTGGGACGATGCCCGAGTTCACCGAGGAGCACGACGCGTTCCGCGCCGTCGTGCGCGACTTCGCCCGGCGCGAACTGGCGCCACACGTCGACACGTGGGAAGACGCCAACGAGCTGCCGCTCGACGCCGTTGCATCGATGGCCGAGCTGGGCCTGTTCGGCATCGTCTTCGACGAGCAGTGGGGCGGCAGCGGCGGCGACTTCACGTCATTGTGCATCGCCATCGAGGAGATCGGTCAGGTCAGCCAGTCACTCGGCATCACGCTGTCCGCGGCCGTCGGCCTCGGCGCCAACCCGATCGCCTCGTTCGGCAACCCCGACCAGCAGGCGCAGTGGCTGCCCGACCTCGTCGCCGGACGGCGGCTCGGCGCCTTCGGCCTCACCGAGCCCGACGCGGGCAGCGACGCCGGCGGCACGCGCACCACGGCGAAGCTCGACGGCGACGAGTGGGTGATCAACGGCTCGAAAGCGTTCATCACCAACTCCGGTACGGCGATCACCTCCATCGTCACCGTCACCGCCCGCACCGACCACGGCATCACCGCCTTCCTCGTTCCCGCCGGCACCGCCGGACTGATCGTCGAGCCCGCCTACCGCAAGCTCGGCTGGCACGCCAGCGACACCCACGGCTTGACCCTGGTCGACTGCCGCATCCCGGAGACCAACTTGCTCGGCTCCCTCGGCAGCGGGCTGCGCAACTTCCTGCAGATCCTCGACGACGGGCGCATCGCGATCGCCGCACTCGCCATCGGCTGCGCGCAGGCCTGCCTCGATCACGCCGTCGAGTACGCCAAGGAGCGCCACGCCTTCGGTGGTCCGATCGGCCGATTCCAGGGCGTTGCCTTCCAACTGGCCGATCTCGCCGTCGCCGTGCAGTGCAGCCGCCACCTCGTCTACGAGGCCGCTCGCTTGAAGGACAGCGGCAAGCCGTTCAAGCAGCAGGCCGCCATGGCCAAGCTGCAGGCGACGGAGACCGCGGTCACCGCCACCCGCATCGCAACCCAGGTGTTCGGCGGAGCCGGCTTCATCGAGGAGACTCCTGTCGTGCGCTTCTACCGCGATGCCAAGATCCTCGAGATCGGCGAGGGGACCAGCGAGATCCAACGCCTCGTCATCGCCCGTGGCCTCGGGCTGCCGGTCGGCTGAGGTCCGGCGATGAGCACCGAGAACGACGAGGCGCTCGACGAGCTGGCAGCACGGACGCAGCGCGCCCTCGCCGGCAACATGGCCAAGGAGGGCGAGAAGCTCGCCCGTCAGAACAAGCTGTTCGTGCGCGACCGCATCGCGCTCCTCGTCGACGAGGGCTCCTTCGTCGAGGATGGGCTGTTGGCCAACACGCTCGCCGGCGACCTCCCCGCGGACGGCGTCGTGACCGGCATCGGACGCGTCGACGGCCGCGCCGCGTGCATCGTCGCCAACGACCCCACCGTGAAGGCCGGCTCGTGGGGCGCGCGCACCGTCGAGAAGATCGTGCGCATGACCGAGTACGCGTTGCGCCACGAGCTGCCGATCTTCTGGCTGATCGACTCGGCCGGTGCACGCATCACCGACCAGGTGCAGCTGTTCCCCGGCCGCCGCGGCGCCGGCCGCATCTTCTCCAACCAGGTCAAGCTGTCCGGCAAGGTCCCGCAGATCTGCTGCCTCTTCGGCCCGTCAGCGGCCGGCGGCGCCTACATCCCCGCCTTCTGCGACGTGGTGATCATGGTCGAGGGCAACGCGTCGATGTACCTCGGCTCGCCGCGCATGGCCGAGGAGGTCATCGGCGAGCGAGTCACCCTCGAGGAGATGGGTGGCGCGCGCATGCACGCCACCGTGTCCGGTTGTGGTGACAACCTCGCCGTCGACGACGCGGACGCACTCGAGCAAGCCCGATCACTGTTCTCCTTCCTCCCGTCGAACTGGCGCGAGCTGCCCCCCGAGACCGCACCCGACGCACCGCTGCGCGAGCTCACCCGCGCCGCACTGCCCGCCGAGGAGGCGATGGGCTACGACATGCATCGCGTCATCGACACGCTCATCGACGCCGACTCCTTCTTCGAGCTCAAGCCGCTCTTCGCTCCGGAGCTGATCACCGGCTTCGGCCGCCTCGACGGTCACGTCATCGGCGTCGTCGCCAACAACCCGATGGCCAAGGGCGGCGTGCTCTTCGGCGACTCCGCCGACAAGGCAGCGCGGTTCGTGTGGATGTGCGACGCCTACAACGTTCCGCTCGTCTTCCTGGCCGACGTGCCCGGCTTCATGATCGGCACGCAGGTCGAGCGTCAGGGCATCATCCGCCATGGCGCCAAGATGATCACGGCGATCACCGAGGCCACCGTGCCCAAGATCTGCGTCGTCGTCCGCAAGGCCTACGGCGCCGGCCTCTACGCGATGTGCGGTCCCGCCTTCGACCCCATCGCCACCCTCGCCCTGCCGACCGCGAAGATCGCCGTGATGGGTCCGGAGGCGGCGATCAACGCCGTGTACGCGAACAAGATCGCCGCCTTCGAGGACCCCGACGAGCGCGCCGCGTTCATCGCCGAGCAGCGCGCCGAGTACGAGCTCGACGTCGACCTGTACCGCCTCGCCGGCGAGATGATCATCGACGCCGTGGTGCCGTTCGAGTCACTGCGCACCGAGCTCATCCAACGATTCGCCGCGGCAGACCCCGTCGACCGCGAAGTGGTCGCCAAGCGCCACGCCGTCTACATGGGCTGAGCGTCAGCTCATGCCGAAGCGGTCGGCCAGCCCGGTGGCGAGCTCGTCCAGCCGGTCGCCTGGGAGCGGCGGCAGGATGACGCGCGACACGCCGAGCGCCTGCAGTTGCTCGACGCGTGCCGACACCGCATCGAGGTCGCGCCCTCCCCCACTCCCGGTCAGCTCGACCTCGTTGGGATCCCGCCCGATCGCTGCGCACTCGGCGCGCATCAGACCGAACACGGCCTCCAGTTCGTCGAGCCCGCCGTTGCCGGGGAAGAAGCCGTCACCGATGCGCGCTGCGCGCTGCGCCGCCCGCTTGGAGTGCCCGCCGACGACGATCGGCACCGTCCCGTTCGCCGGACGCGGACGGCTGATGCAGTTGTCGAACGACGAGTACGTGTTGTGGACCGATGCCTTGTCGCCCTGCCACAGCGCGCGCATCGCCTCGACGTAGTCGTCGTGGCGCCGCCCGCGATCCTCGAACGGCACGCCGAGCGCGGCGAACTCTTCCGCCAGCCAGCCGACGCCCACGCCGAGGATCATCCGGCCACCGCTCAACGCGTCGAGCGTGGCCACCTCCTTGGCCGTGATCAACGGGTTGCGTTGGGGCACGATGAGGATGCCAGTGGCCAGCTTGATGCGCTCGGTCGTTGCGGCGACGTACGCCAGCCAGATCAACGGGTCGGGCAGGTCGAACTCCTCGGCACCGCCGGCCATCTTGCCGCTGCGGTCGTACGGGTAGGCCGACTCGTACCCACTCGGCACGACGACGTGCTCCACCGTCCACAGCGACTCGAAGTCGAGCTGCTCGGCCTTCGCCGCCAGCGCCTTCGCCCCGGCCGCGGTGGACCCCATCCCCGTGTTGACGAACATCAATCCGAATCGCATGGGTGCGGACCCTAGGTTCCGGTCGGCAGCGTCAGCGATCCGTGAGCGAGCCGGTCTCGCGCCACGCCGACTCCATCGCGTCGAGCCGCTCGGTGGCGTGGGCGCGCAACCGATCGGCTGCACCGGCAACGAGCACGTTCAGCAACGCCAGCGTGCCGACGTGGCTGTCGAACGGACCGGCCCCGGCGGCAGACACCACCAGCGTTCGCTCTGCGCCGGCGGCCAGTGGCGACAGCACGCTGTCGGCAACCGCGACGGCCCATGCACCTGCGGCCCGAGCGGCCTTGGAAGTGTCGACCACCCAGCGGTCGTAGCGGCGCAGGTCGATGCTCACGAGCACATCGCCTGGGCGGATCAACGAGACCTGCCGGCGCACGGCGACGTCGTTGCCGTCGAGCAGCGACACGCCGTCGCGGAGCGCGCCGAGGTCGGCGACGAACTGCGTGGCCACGCCACGGGACGCATCGCCGGAGAGCACGAACACCCGCGCCGCCGGATCGGCCAGGTGCGCGTCGACGTCTGCCAGTGCTTCGGCGTCGAGCCCGTCGAGCGTGCTGCGCACGTTGCCGACCTCGAGCTGGAGGTGGCGGTTGACCGCGTCGGATGTCGATGGCTCGCGAATGCGTTCCGCTGCGGGGCGCAGCTGGTTGGCCAAATCGTGCTGCACGGAGGACTGCAGGGCGGTGAACCCGTCGAAGTCGAGCTTGCTGGCAAGGCGCACCACGGTCGCCGCGCCCGAACCGGCTGCCTCGGCGAGCTCGGCAACGGTGCCGAAAGCGACCAGCTGCGGGTTGGCCAGGACCACTTCGGCGACGCGTCGCTCGGCGGTCGTCAGCACGCCACTGGCCCTCGCGATCCGCTCCTGCACCTCCATGGCGGCGGAGCCTACTTGCGCGCCGCGCTCCACGGCCCGTTCCCTCGACACGGACGTTCCGCGATGCGCTACGATGGGAACGTTCGTTCCAATCCCAGGCCAGTCCCCGTTCTTCGTGCATCACGATCGGAGCTCCGATGCAGACGTCGACATCCACCCTGCTACCCCACGTCGACCCGGCGATCGTCGATGTCGGAACCTGGAACCCGCCCATCGCTCCCACCGGTCCGGTCGGCGCCGAGGCGTTCGTCCGCGCTGCCGGCCACGCTGGCCACACCCTGCCCCGCCACCTGCACGGGGCGCTGATCGACTTCGTCGACACGCCGCCGCAGTCCGGCAGCCTCGTGCTGCGCGGCCTGCCGGTCGGCATCCTGCCGGCCACCCCGGCGACGCCCACCGCGCACGCCGCCAAGGACAACACCAGCGAGCTCACCCTGCTGACGATCGCCCGTCAGCTCGGCCAGCCGGTCGGCTACGAGCCCGAACACGGTGGCGATCTCGTCCAGAACATCGTGCCGACGCAGGCGGCCGCCGACCGTCAGGTGTCGACCTCGTCGAAGGTCACCCTGATGTTCCACACCGAGGCCGCCTTCCACCCGTACCGGCCGCGGTACCTGCTGCTGCTCGCCCTGCGCGGCGACCCACTCGCCACCACCACCCTCTCGTCGATCTTCGAGGTGCTCCCCCACCTGCCTGCCGACGTCGTTGACGTGCTGTTCCAACAGCGGTTCCGCACAGCCGTGGACGAGAGCTACCTCCACGGTCGAGCCAACGTGCTCGGCACGCCGATGGCGGTGCTCAGCGGCAAGCGCGAGCGGCCGTCGATGGTCTTCGACGCCGATCTGATGGTCGGCATCGACGCCGAAGCCGATGCAGCGCTTCGCACCCTCGCCGCTGCCGTCGCCCGCTTCCACACCGGCCACGTGCTCGAAGCCGGCGACCTGATCATCATCGACAACTCCGTTGCGGTGCACGGCCGCAGCCCGTTCACGCCCCGCTTCGATGGCACCGATCGCTGGCTGCAGCGCACGTTCGTGGTCACTGACCTCCTGGCCAGCGCCGCCGACCGGCACGGCCGCGTGATCACCACGCACTTCGGCGCCTGACGCTCAGCGCTGGCGCGTCAGTCCGTCCAGCGCGGCGACGGCGCGTTCGAAGTCGGCGTCGTCGTCGATCCAGCCGGGTGCGAACGCTGCCGCATCGAGCAGCCGCGCGACGACCGGCGCTCCGGCGTCGTCGAACACGGACGCCAGCTCTGCGTTCGGTGCCGTCGGTGGCGCACCGCGGCGCACCGCGACCTCGACGAACCGATCCTGCAGCTGCCCCCACCGACCGCGACGGTGACGAGCGACGAGGCGGCGCGTCGTGCGACCGACGAACACCACCGCCGCCAGCGAGACGACGCCGATGAGCAGCTCCGCGGTGTGCGCGGCGAACCACGTGCTGATCGCCGAGGCGAGCCGGCCACCAATCGACGCGGCGTCAGCCTCGCCCGACAGGGGCACCGATGCGGTCGGGTCGAACGCCACCCAGCCCGCGCTCGGGAAGCGGACCTCCACCCACGCATGGGCGTCGCTCTCGCGACTGATCCACACACCGGCCACCTCGTCCCGACCGCTCGGCACGTAGCCCGTGGCCACTCGCGCCGGCACGCCGAGCGATCGAAGCAGCACTGCCATCGCGCTGGCGATCTGCTCGCAGAAGCCGCGGCGCGAACCGAACAGGAAGTCGTCCACCGCATCTGCGCCCTCCGGCGGCACCGGCGCGTCCAGGTCGTACTGCACGTGGGCACCCAGCCACTCCTCGATCGCCAGCACCGTGTCGTAGGTCGACGTCGAGCCCGCGGCGAGCTGCCGTGCCAATGCTCGCGTGCGATCGGTGGTCGACGGCGGCAGCTGCAGGTAGACCAGCAGGGAGCTCGGCGCCGACACGATCCCGTCGGAGCGCAGCAGGTCGGCCGTCGGCAACGAGCGCTCGGACAGCACCGTGTACGCGCTGCCTGCGGGTAGCACGACGTCGGCACGCAGCGCCCCATCGGGCCGCTGCCACAGCGGCGCGTCGAGCAGCACTCGCCGCGCCGAGCTCGCGGCGAAGATCAGGTTCGGCAGGTCGATCTCGGCGTAGAAGGTCTGGATGAACTCATCGCCGCTGCCGGGGACGTCGCCGGCGGCCGAGCGGATGCGGTGCTCCGGCCCGTCGCTGCCCTCCCCCTCGTTCGGATCGATCGACCACGAACGGCCGTCGAACGTCGAGAACGTCTGACCACGCCAGAAGTCAGCCACAGGAGCGCGCACGCGCAGGACGACCGCGTCGCCGAGCTCGCCGCGCGCCGACGTGTCCATCGTGTTGGTGAAGCCGGCGTAGGAACCGCCGCTGGCGCGCGACGTGGCGCCGCCCGCCGCGGAGGCACCGCCACCGAGCAGCACCGACCCGTCGGTCGCCGCCAGCGCACCACTCGTCGACGTCGGTCGACGATCGCTCAACCAGCTCGGCAGGCTCAGCTGCGCCGGCCCGCGCGGGATGGGCACCGCCACCAGCAACCCCACCGTCACTGCGGCCGCCACCGTGGCGCCAACCACCCGTCGCGCTGTCGACGCAGCACGCGAACCGCCGCCACGGAGTGAACGCCGACTGCTGCGGGCGATCGTCCGGTCGGGCCGGGTCATCTCAGTGAGTGCGAATGCGATGCACGCGCTGGCGACGAGCATCCACGCTCCGAGGTCGGGGTCGACGCGCACGCCGGCCGAGTAGGCGACGAGCACCGACGCAGATGCCAATGCCACGCGAGCCGAGCGCCGGTCGGTGCACTCGAAGCCCTGCGCCACGACCAACGACACGAGCACCTGTGGGAGCAGGAAGCGCAGTGCTGAGGCGACGTTGGTGATCGACGAGGGGTCGATCAGCGTCGCGGCGACGAGCACGGCAGCGGTCAACCCGACGAGCTGACGCAGTGTGTTCCGCAGCGGCAACCCGCCACTGCTCACCGCTGCGGACAGCGCGATTGCGGCAACGACAACCGACACCTCGGCCGGTCCGTAGCCGAGCGGTTCGAGCAGCATCACCAACGGCACCGCGGTCGCCGCAGCAACGGCCCATCTTGCGCGTGCCGTCAGCGTCGACGACGGCTCGGCCGCGCGCAGTCGCATCGCCGAGCGCCACCATCGCACGCCGCGCGCATCATGCGACCGTGCATCGAGCTCGGCGGTCCAACGCGCGGCCTCGAACGAGTCATCGATCGTCTGCACTGCGCCACCGTCGAGTCGTACCCCGACGCGAGCGCCGGCACTCAACCCGTCGTCGAGTGCACGTCGCACACGCGCGGCCTCGGCGTCGGCGTCGCTCGTCCCGGTGCGTGCCGTGACGGTCCATCGGTCAGCGCCGTCGCGCACCTGTTGGCGCATGATCAGCTCGCCGCTGCGCACGCTCGACGGCCAGTGCACCGCGTTCACCTCGTCGCCGTCGCGCCACGGTCGAACGCCGTCCGGTTGATCCGTCCCCGGTCGAGCGACGGCGCGAGCGCCGGTGGTCTCCGGAGTCGGCTGGCGGTCGACCGGGGCGAGCTCGTCGGCGCTCGCGGGTGCGGACCACAGGCGAGCGATCGGCAGTGTGCTTCGCCGCCGCCAACGAAGCAGACCCGCCGCACCGGCACTCGAGCAGCGCACCTCGACGTTGTCGTGCACGCCACGGCGCGGCGCGCTGCCGTGCAGGCTCGTCGTCCCGCCGCCGACGACACCGGTGGCGACGACGTCACCGTCCACGGCCAGCTCCACCCACACCGGCCTCGATGCATGCGCCTGCACGTGCCAACGGACCTCGTCGCCGATCGTGACCAGATCACTCGTCGTCACGCTCACCACGGCAGCGCGGCGCAACGTCAACGTGCCGGCGATCGTCGCGATCGCCAGCCCCACGGCGCCGGCAGCGAGGAGGATCACCACTGCGGTCGCACCGGTGAGCAGCGCGATGGTCAGCCCCGCACCCCACGCGGCCACCAACCCCAACGTGCCGGCGGCGATCCCGATCGGCCTGCTGATGGCCGTACCCGTCCTGGTTCCGCTCATCGCCGGAGCTTCGTCACCGGCGCGGCGCGGGCACGGACGAGACGCACTCCTCGACCAGTTCGGCCACCACCCGACGGTCGGTGCCGGCCACGACGAGCCGGTGCGCCAGCGAGCGCCGAGCGGCCCGCGCGACGTCGCCCGGCGAGACGAAGTCGCGTCCGTCGATCGCCGCAAACGCCTTCGCCAGCGCGATGGTCCCCACGCCCGCTCGCGTCGACGCACCGAGGTGCACGCGCGGGTGATCGCGAGTCGCGTTGAGCACGTCCACCGCGTACCGAGCCACCGTGTCATGGAGGTGCACGCGCGCCACCTCGGCGCGCGCGGCGACGATCTGGTCCGGCGCGGCGACCGCAGCGACGTCCGCGAGACGCGCTCGGCCGCGGCGACCGGTGAGCACCTCGACCTCTTCCTCCGCGTTGGCTCGCCCGAGGCTGAATGCTGCGATGAACCGGTCGGACACGCCCTCGGCGAGCGCGTACGTGCCTGCCATCTCGACCGGGTTCTGTGTGGCGATCAACGTGAACGGCTGCGGCACCGGGTGCTCGACGCCATCGACGGTCACGTGTCCTTCCTCGAGCACCTCGAGCAGCGCTGACTGAGTACGAGCGTTCACCCGGTTGAGCTCGTCGAAGAGCACGACGTTGGCGAAGATCGGGCCAGGGCGGAAGTGCAAGCCGAGGCCATCGGCGTTCGGCGACAGCGCACCGACCACATCGGACGGCAGCAGGTCGGCAGTGCCCTGGATGCGCGAGAACGAACCTCCGAGCGCCGCCGCCAGACCCTGCGCCAGGAGGGTCTTGCCAACGCCCGGGATGTCCTCGATGAGCAGGTGACCACCGGCGAGGATGCACGCCGTGGCCAGGTCGATCTGCTCGCTCCGGCCGGCGAGCAGCGACGACACCGCGCCGGTCACCCCATGGGCGAGCTGCCGGACATCCACGGGCGCGACGGGGCGCCCGATGGGCAGCACAGCAGACATGCAGTCTTCATCGGCTCGCCGGCTGCATTTCTCAAGCGCCGCCGAGGGCCAACCAGGCGTCGGCCACCTCGGTGTCGCCCTCGATCGTGACGGCGTCGGCGGGAATCGGGCGATGCCACACGCTCAGCAGCACGTCCTCCGCTCGCCCGTTGATCGTCGCCTCCGATCGCGATCCTTCGGCGGCGGCGACGACCGAGCCGGATCTGCCATCCACCGTCCACGAGTCACCGGTGTCCGTCGCCACGAACCGGACCGTGGAGCTCGGCAGCGCCAGGTGCTCGCGGATGACCAACCTGGGGAGCATCACGCCGAGGTACTCGTCGATGCCATCCACCGACATCGCCGTCGAGATCGTTGCCGGGAGCCCTGCTGCGAACTGCGCGTCCCAGCGGTGAACCGAGGCTTCCTGGGCCTGACGCCGTGGCCACACGGCGGCGACCTTGGCGACCGGGAACGGGTGCCACACCGGTGCATCCGCCGCCAGTGGGCGCAGCATCCCCAACATTCGAGCGCCACCGGTACGCACCCACGCAGCCAGCTCCACGGCGTCGGCGGGCGACGGATCGCTGTCGTTCGGCGTCGGCGGGCCTCCCGCCTCCAACGCCCCGATCACCCAGCGATGCACGCCGCCGAGGTGTGCGGCCAGGTCGGCGAGATCCCAACCCGGGCAGGCGACGACCGGCGCGTCGAGGGGGCAGGCCTCCACCGCAGCGGCGAAGGCGTCGATGTCGACGTCGAGCTGGCCGAAGAAGTCGATCGGGTCGGGCATGGGCGCACCATAGGACGGCAGAATGGCGAGGTGACCACCGATATCTCCGGCGCGACATCCGCCGATCCCTCGACCAGCACGGCCAGCGCGACCATGCCCCCCGCTCCCCTGCACGCCTTCGCCAGCGACAACGCCGCCGGTGCACATCCGGCGGTGCTCGACGCGCTCGTCGCCGCCAACGAGGGCCACGCGCTGGCCTACGGCATGGACCGCTGGACCGAGGAGGCAGAGGCCCGATTCCGCGATCTGTTCGGCCCGTCCAGCGAGGCGTACCTCGTGTGGAACGGCACCGGCGCGAACGTCATGAGCCTGGCGGCGATGGTCAAGCCCGGCGATGCGGTGGTGTGCACCGAGTGGGCGCACATCGCCGTCGACGAAGCCGGCGCGCCGGAACGGATCACCGGCTCGAAGCTGATGACACAACCCTCCGTCGACGCCAAGCTCGTGCCCGCGCAGCTCGAGGCACTTCACCACCTGCAAGGCGTCATGCACCACGCTCAGCCCGGCGTGGTCAGCATCACCCAGAGCACCGAGCTCGGCACCCTCTACACCGCCGACGAGGTCGCCGCGCTCTGCGACACCGCCCACCGCATGGGCATGGTCGTGCACATGGACGGCGCACGCCTGGCCAACGCCACGGCTGCGCTCGGCGGCACCGCCGCTGCGCTGCGCTCGTTCACCGTCGATGCCGGCGTCGACGTCGTCAGCTTCGGCGGCACGAAGGCCGGCCTCGTCGGCGGCGAAGCCGTCGTCTTCCTCAACCCGACCCTGGCCGAGCGAGCCAAGTACGTCCGCAAGATGGTCAACCAGCTGCCGTCGAAGATGCGCTTCGTCGCAGCACAGTTCAACGCGCTGCTGCACGACGACCTGTGGATCCGCCTGGCCGAGCACTCCAACGCCATGGCCGACCGTCTCTACCGGCTGACCGACGACATCCCCGAGGTGGTCTACGCCGACGCCCCGGCGGTCAACAGCGTGTTCCCGCTCCTGCCACCCTCGGTGATCGAGCCGCTGCGCCAGTGGTGCTTCTTCTGGGACTGGGACGTCAGCCAGTCGCAGGTGCGATGGATGACCGCGTGGGACACCACCATCGAGGACGTCGAGCGCTTCGCCGCCGGCGTACGGCACGCGATCGGCGCCGAACGCGCCTGAAATCGTCCCGTGACGAATTTCATTGCAATCTACAATTGACTGTCGGATTACTTCGGTTTATGGTGACGCCCGGAGCAACTGGGGAGAGGCTCCGCACGATCATCCGGTCCGCCGGTGAGCGTGTGTTCGATGAGGTTGTGCCGCTCAAGGAACGGGGGTTTTCATGGCTGCGGTCGAGATTTTGTTTCATCGCGAGCTCACCGACGATCGGTGGATGGGTCAAGCTGCCTGCAAGGGTCTGACCCACCTCTTCTTCCCGCCGCCGGCCGAGCGCCCGCAGGCCAGGGACCGTCGTGAATCGATGGCCAAGGCCGTCTGTGCGAGCTGCTTCGTCAACGGCACCTGTCAGGAGTACGCCCGCTCGAACCACGAGTACGGCTTCTGGGGTGGCGAGAGCGAGGACGAGCGGCACGCCGCCGGCTACCGCCTGATCGCCCCCATCGGCGTCCGCGCCCGCAACGCCAGCTGACCGCCGACCATCCGAGCGTTCGGCTCAGCGCAGTGCCTGCGCCAGACCGATGAGGATGCCTTCCGGCCCTCGGATGTAGCAGAGCCGGTACACGTCTTCGTACTGGACCACGTCGGTGCTGACGAGCTGCGCGCCGAGTGGCGCCAGGCGTTGGAGGGTGTCGTCGAGGTCGTCCACCTCGAACATGACGCGCAGGTAGCCCAGCGCGTTCACCGGAGCGTTCCGGTGATCGGCGATCACTGCCGGGGCGAGGAAGCGTGAGAGCTCGAGGCGGCTGTGACCGTCCGGCGTGCGCATCATGGCGATCTCGACGCGTTGATCACCGAGGCCGGTGACTCGACCTGCCCACTCGCCCTCGACCATCGCGCGCCCCTCCGACTCGAGGCCGAGCTCCTCGAAGAACTCGATCGCCGCGGCGAGGTCCTCGACGACGATCCCGACGTTGTTCAGCGTGATGGGCACGCGCCGAGCCTATGGAACCCGAGCGGCCCAGGCGAGCGACGCTGAGGTCTCGGCCTACCATCGGGGAGATGGCCGCACCGGACGTTCACCGCCAGGCGATCGGCGCGGCCTGGGCCGCATACGGCGACCCGCGGATGGTCGTGCGCGTCGACGAGGTCAGCGCCAACGTCTCCACCAACCGCGTCTACCGGTTGCACCTCGACGACGGCTCCACGTTGGTCGGCAAGGTCTCGTCGTACGGCTCCTACTTCCTCTTCGTCGAGGACCACGAACGCCTCGCCCGCTGCGCCGAGCTCCTCGACGGCACTCGCTTCGGCGGGATGCTGGCCGACATGTGGAAGCGCAACGGTCGCGTCTTCACCTGGTACGACCAGAACATGTGGGCGGTCTTCTACGACGACGTGCCGCGCCGCGAGTCGCTCCCACGCATCCTCAGTGAGATGCAGGTCGCCAACCTCGCCCGCGAGATGGCTGCCTTCCACATCGCCTGCACTGACCTGGCGCCACAGATCCCGTCGGGATCGAAGACGATCAAGAGCGACGCAATTCACCTCCTCGACCTCCTCGAGAGCCCGTTCGCGACGCGCAACTTCGACCTGCCACCCGAGTCGATCAGCGTGCTGTGGCGTCACACGCATCGCTTCCTCGAGCGGCTCGTGGAGGTCGGCTACGACGAGTGGCCGAAGATCCCGGTGCTCATCGACTGGAACCTCGGCAACTTCTCGGTGGCCAACAACCCCGACGGTTCCTTCCGCCTCTTCAGCCGCTGGGACTACGACTGGTTCCGCATCGAACCCCGCCTCCTCGACTTCTACTTCCTTTCGCGCGTGTCCAGCAGCACCGGTGACCGAACCCGGTTCACCTACGGGCCGCACACCCTGACCGAGCCGACCTTCCTCGCCTTCCTGCGCGCTTACAGCAGCGTGTTCCCACTCTCGAAGGACGAGCTCGGCTTCCTGCCGGAGGTGTACCGGTTCTTCATCCTCAACTACGTCGTGCGTGAAGGCGCCCGCTTCTTCCGTCCGGACCTGTGCACCCAGTTCCGCCGCGATGCGGTGCGCAACTACCTGCCCGCCTTGGATACGTTCGACGCATCGCCGCTGCTGCACAATGCCTGACATGACACCGCTGGAGACCGCAGGCTCGATCTTCGTCAACCCGGCCGCGTACGCCGATGACGAGCTCTTCAACGCCAGCACCGCGCTGCTGCGCCGCGACTCGCCGGTGCACCGCGTCGACGGGTGGGGCGAGTTCGCCCCGTTCTGGGCGATCACCAAGCACGCCGACATCATGGAGGTCGAGGCCAAGCCGAACATCTTCACCAACGCCCCGTTCTCGGTGATCAGCAACATCGCCGGGCAGGAAGCGGCCATCGCCCAGGGCGAGATGCTGCGCACGCTGATCCACATGGACGACCCCGACCATCGCATCTTCCGCGGACTCACAGCCGAGTGGTTCCTGCCCAAGAACCTGCAGAAGATGGAAGCGACGATGGCCGCGATGGCCAAGCAGACGGTCGACCGGATGCTCGACTTCGACGGCCGCTGCGACTTCGCACGCGACATCGCCGTCAACTACCCGCTCAACGTGATCCTCAACATCCTCGGTCTCCCGGAGAGCGACTTCCCACGAATGCTCTCGCTCACGCAGGAGCTGTTCGGTTCTGCCGACCCGGACATGCAGCGCGGCACCACGATGGAAGACCTCCAGGCGATCATCATGGACTTCTTCCAGTACTTCGGCGCACTCACCGCGGAGCGTCGCGCCAACCCCACCGACGACCTTGCCTCGGTCATTGCAAATGCAACGATCGACGACCGGCCGTTGAACGACCTCGAGCTGATCTCGTACTACGTGATCATCGCGACCGCCGGCCATGACACCACGTCCTCGGCGATCTCCGGTGGCCTGCAAGCACTGATCGAGAACCCGGACCAGTTGCAGCGGCTGCGCGACGAGCCCGCACTGATCACCAAGGCCGTCGACGAGATGATCCGTTGGACCACGCCCGTGAAGCACTTCATGCGCACCGCCCAGGAGGACTACGTGCTGCGCGGCACGCAGATCGCGAAGGGCGACTGGTTGCTGCTGTCCTACCCGTCCGGCAACCGCGACGAAGACGTCTTCGACCACCCGGAGCAATTCGACGTGGGCCGCTCGCCGAACAAGCACCTCGCCTTCGGCTTCGGTGTGCACTTCTGCCTCGGGGCCATGCTGGCCCGCATGGAGATGAAGGCCATCTTCACCGAGCTCATCCCCCGCCTCGAGCGCGTCGCCCTCGCCGGCGACCCGGCCCTGATGCACACGCTGTTCGTCGGCGGCCTCAAGCGCTTGCCGATCGAGTTCTCCCTGCGCGCATGACCGTGTTCGATGTCTGCGTGGTCGGCAGTGCCAACCTCGACCTCGTCGCCGGTGCGCCCCGGCTCCCTGGTCCGGGCGAGACCGTGATGGGCACCACCTTCGCCGAGCACGCCGGCGGCAAGGGGCTCAACCAGGCCGTCGCCGCGGCACGCGCCGGAGCGTCGGTTGCGTTCGTCGGTGCGATCGGCGTCGACGCCGCCGGGCTGCAGCTGCGTCAGGTGATGAACGACGAGCGCATCGACACCACCGCGTTGAGCATCGCCGAGGCACCCACCGGCCGCGCCCTGATCGGTGTGTCCGACGAGGGCGAGAACTCGATCATCGTCGTGCCGGGCGCCAACGGCACGGTCACCGTCGACGAGCTGCCGTCATGTCGCGTGCTGCTGACCCAGCTCGAAGTGCCACTGCCCACCGTCGCTCGCGTCCTGGAGCTGGCACGTGCCGCTGGCGTGATGACCGTCCTCAATCCGGCGCCTGCTCACGAGCTCGACGAGGCGACGTTGCGCAACTGCGACGTGGTCGTGCCGAACGAGCACGAAGCCGAGCTGCTCGGCGGCGCAGCACACCTCCTCGCCCTCGGCGCAACCGCCGTGGTCGTGACGCGAGGCGGTGAGGGCGCCGACCTGCACACCGCCGATGGCGTCGTCCACATCGATGCGTTCTCGGTGACACCTGTCGACACCACTGCGGCGGGCGACTCGTTCTGTGGTTCGTTGTGCGCGCGGCTCGCCGCCGGAGATCCGTTGCCCGTTGCGTTGCGATGGGCGGCGGCCGGAGGGGCGCTGGCCACAACCCGACGCGGGGCGGTGCCCTCGTTGCCGACGCGAGACGAGATCGAGGCCCTCGTCACCAACGCAGGCTGATCGCCACCCACCCGTCACGCTCGTGCGTCGCCACCACGCGCAACGGTGCCAGCGCATCGAGCACGTGGTCGTGGCGATCGGCGAGGATCCCGCTGATCACCAGCACCCCGGCAGGCGCCAGCACCCGACGCAGATCGGCGGCGAGCGCGATCAGCGCCGGGGCGAGGATGTTCGCCACGACGACGTCGAACTGCCCGTCGACGGCGTCGAGCGGCGTCGTGCTCACCGAGATCCTCTGCTCGACCCCGTTGCGTCGCGCGTTGTCGAGTGTCGTCGGCACCGCTGCCGGCGAGATGTCGATGGCCTCCACGCGCGCAGCGCCGAAGCGGCAGGCGGCGATCGACAGCACACCGGAGCCGCAGCCGACATCGAGCACCGTCGCGTCGTGGAAGATCGCCTCACGCATGGCGCGCATCGTCAGCACCGTCGTCGGATGATCACCGAGCCCGAACGTCACGCCCGGCTCGATGGCGATCGCAACCGTCGCCGCGGGCACGTCGACCGCAACCCATGCCGGATGGACGACGACGTCGGCACTCACCCACGTCGCCGTGGCGTGCTGCCGCCACGTGTCGACCACAGCGTCATCGACCTCGACGAAGCGCCACCGCCACCGCGCCGGCAACGCAGCGAGCTGGCGGGCGATGTCGTCGGTGTCATCGCCGAGCGACGTCCACAGCTCGACGACGTGATCGAGCGCACCCGCGATCGCACCGTCCGGCTCGCGCTCCTCGACCGCCAGCACGCCCAACGCCCACAGCGCGTCGGAGGCGAGCTCGGCATCGCCGGCCGGCACGCTCACAACGAGCGCGAGCATCAGCCGATCCGCCGCAGCTGCTCGCGGTAGCGAACCGATCGTCCGACGTACGAGGCAACACCGTTGGCGATCATCTCCGGTTTCGCCCGCCCCTCCTTGATCACGGCCGGCGCACCGACGGCGATCGCACCGGACGGCACCTCGGTGTCGTTGAGGACCACCGCGTTCGCCGCAACGATGGCACCGCTGCGCACGTTGACCCGGTGGAGCACGATCGACCCGTTGCCGACGAGGCAGCCGTCCTCGATGGTGCAGCCCTCGAGGTGGACGATGTGGCCGACCACGCAGTCGTCGCCGACGATCGTCGGTTGCTCGGGCGTGGTGTGCAGCACCGAGTTGTCCTGGATGCTCGTGCGGGCGCCGATGCTGATGAACCCGTCGTCGCCCCGCAGCACGGCGCCGGGCCAGATCGAGCTCTGAGCGCCGATCGACACCGAGCCGATCACCACCGCGTCCGGGTGGACGTAGGCGTCGGGATGGATGTCGGGGACCTGATCGCCAAGCGCGTAGATGGGCACGTCGAGAGCGTACGAGTGCAACGGGGATGGAGCGAAGGCCGTCGCAGCAGATACCGTGGTTGACCATGTCTCGCAGGATCGAAATCGAGCTCACCAGCGCGCGCCCCGACGGCACGTGGACCTGGCGAGCCGCTGGTGCGCAGAAGCCGAAGGGCGTGCTCGACGGCGGGCTGCTGCCGAACGGCGCGGCCACCGGACTCGTGCTGCGCGCCGAGGCCGAATTCGAGCTCGACGGGATCACCATCCTCAGCGTCACCGGCACGAAGGAGAAGAGCGACAAGGGCAACCTGCTCGCCTTCATCCCCAGCGACCGCCCCTTCGAAGAGGTCACCCAGCAACTCGCCAAGCGTGACCGCGGCGACCGGGGCGATCGCCCACCGCGCCGCGACGGCGATCGTCCGCAGCGCCGCGATCGTCCGCCCCGCGGCGACGGCGCACCCCGTCGTGACGGCCCCGGTGGCGACCGTCCGCCGCGCAGCGATGGCGCGCCGCGCCGTGATGGCCCCGGTGGCGATCGTGGCCCGCGTCCCGACCGCGGGCCCGGCGGCGATCGTGCACCGCGCACCGATCGCGGTCCGCGCCCCGAGCGCCGCCAGCGCCCCTCGTTCACCGCTCCCCCGGAGCTGCCGCAGCGGCCGAAGGCCAAGCGCCTCAAGCCCGGCCGCGCCCACCGCAACGCAGTGCTCGCCGAGCTGCCCGAGGAGCAGCGCCCCGTTGCCGAGCGCGCGCTGCAGGGCGGCATCCCCGCGGTGCGCCAGGCTGTCATCGAGCAGAACGCTCGCCTCAAAGCCGAAGGTCAGCCCGAGGTGCCGGCTGCTGGTCTGCTGGCGCTCGCCGAGCAGCTCCTGCCGAAGCTGCGCGTGGCTGAGTGGCTCGACCGAGCGGATGCGGCAACGTCCGACATCGAGGAGCTCGACCTGCGCGACCTGCGCAGCGTCGTGGCCGCCTCCGAGGATCCGGTCGTCGCTCGCGACGAGACCACGCGTGAACTGGCCGCCTCGCTGAAGACCGCGCTGGCGACCAAGCAGGAGAAGGAGCTGAACCTGTGGTTCGGCGACATCGACGCTGCGATCGGCGTCGGCCGCATCGTGCGCGCCCTGAAGCTGTCGTCGCAACCGCCCAAGGCCGGCATCCGCTTTCCGGCGGAACTGGCGACGCGGCTCATCGACGCCACCAACGCCAGCCTCACCGCCGACTCGCTGCCCGACCGATGGGTTGCCGTGCTCGAAGCCGCGGCCTTTGCGCCGATCCACACGCACGTGACTGCGGCGGCCAAGCCGCAGCAGTCCAGCGACGAGCTGACCGCCACCGTCACCCGAGTGGCCTCGTTGCTGCCACAGATCGCCGCGCTGTTCGAGGTCGAGGTTCGCCAAGGCGCACACTCGCCCAAGCCGCTGCGCCCGACGCGTCCCGTGAAGAAGGCGCCGCCGAAGCCACCCGCTCCCCCGGCCCCCAAGCCGGCGGCTGCCGCACCGAAGCCCGCACCTGCGGAGGCTGCTGCCGAACCTGAGACGGCTGCCGAGCCCACTCCCGAGTCAGCTGAACCGGCCGAGGCCGTCGCTGCAACCGCGCCGGCAACGGACGCCGTGACGGAAGCCGTTGAATCGGAAGCCGTTGAATCGGAAGCCGCACCTGAGCCTGCCGCTGCGGAGGCGTCCGACACTGATGCCTCGACCGATGCGGTGGAGCCCGAGGCCGCACCTGAGCCTGTCGCTGCGACCGAGCCGGCCGAGCCGACCTCGACCGAGGCGACGCCGGAGCCTGTCGCTGCGACCGAGCCGGCAACGGACGCTGTCGAGCCCGAGGCGACGCCTGAGCCCGTCGCTGCGACCGAGCCGGCAACTGAGCCGACCTCGACCGAGGACTCGACGGACTGATCGCGACTTGGATGTCTGGGCGCGGCACATTGCCGCGCTCAGACATCCAGTTTCGGCGCGTGGGTTCGCCTGGGCTGGGGCGACACCCCTACAGTCGCTGCCCATGTCCGACATCGTGCAGTACGAGGTGCAAGGCCGCATCGGTCTCATCACGCTCAACCGTCCCGAGGCCCGCAACGCCGTCAACGGCGACGTTGCCCAAGGCGTCGAAGCCGCCATCGACCAGCTCGAAGCCGATCCCGAGGTGTGGATCGGCATCCTGCGCGCCAACACCGAAGGGCAGGAGCGCCCGGTGTTCTGCGCCGGCGCCGACCTGAAGGCGATCAACTCCGGCGGCGGTGGATCGCTCGGCACCAAGAAGGGCGGCTTCGCCGGGTTCGCCTACCGCGAGCGCACGAAGCCCGTCATCGTCGCCGTCGATGGCCTGGCCACCGCCGGTGGCTGCGAGATCGTCCTCGCCGCCGACCTCGTGGTCGCCACCACGCGTTCGTCGTTCGGCCTCGCCGAGGTCAAGCGCAACCTGATCGCCGGCGCCGGCGGCCTGTTCCGGTTGCCTCGCGCCATCGGCCGTTCGGCCGCGATGGAGATGATCCTCACCGGCGAGCCGCTGCCCGCCGAGCGCGCGTACGCGTTGGGTCTCGTCAACCGTCTCGTCGAGCCGGGCAAAGCCGTCGAGGAGGCCATCGCGCTGGCCAACTCGATCACCGCTGCCGCTCCGCTGGCCGTGTGGGCCAGCCGCCGCGTCGTGCTCGCGGCCGCCACCGAGGACGACGAGACCCTGAAGAAGATGACCGACGCCGAGTTCGCCAAGGTGATGGCGTCCGAGGACACCAGCGAGGGCCTGACCGCCTTCATCGAGAAGCGTGCCCCCACCTGGAAGGGCCGCTGACCGACTGATCCGAGCCGCCGATCTGGATGTCTGGCGCGCGGCTGTGCCGCGCCTCAGACATCCAGTTCGAGACGCTTCGAGACGGTGATCTTGCGTGCGGTGATGCCGGCGCGCTCGTAGAGGTTCTTGGTATCGCGATCACCTGGGAGGGCGGTGCCTTCGACGATCACCGCGCCCTGCGCGCGTGCGGTGGCGATGACGACATCCAACATGTGCGAGCCGAAGCCGAGCTCTCGCGCCTCGGGGTGCACGTACGCCTGACGTACCGTCACCGTTCGCCCGAGTGAGCCATCGGCGACGATCGCCTGGACGTAGCCGACGACCGCCGCTCCGTCGCCGGCGTCGATGGTGCACACGACGACGATCTGCCCGGCCGCGTCGACGACGGTCGACCAGTCCCCCACCGGCGCGAGCTCGGCCAGCAACGCATCGCCGCCACGGGTGCCGACCAACCCGTCGCGGGCGTCGCGCTCGAGATCGGACAGCGCGCCGACATCGGCGACGACTGCCGGGCGAACGCGTTCGTCGAGCTGGACGTCGGTGATCACGGAGCGCCGGAGCCCAGCAGCTGGTCGACCTTGGCAATGATGGTGCGCCGGTTTCGCGTCGCTGTCTCGTAGTCGCGCACCCCGGCCAAGGCGTCCGCATCGAGGCGACGGAGCCGCTGCACCACGTGCGCGGCGGGCAACGTGTCGTACCCGTCGAAGGGCACCGGTGGCATCGCCACGATCGCCAACGGGGCCGCCTCCGGAATCGTGTCGGCAACGACGACCGCGGCCGCCGCCTCGGCTTCCTCGAGCCGCTTGATCAGCTCGTTGCGTCCGAAGGTGACGGCCATCTCGCCGAAGAAGCGGGCCACCTGGACCTGCTCGCGACCCTTGCGCACCAACCCCGGGAGATCGTCGCGGATCTGCGCGGCCACACCGGCCGGCAGGAACAGCGCCAGGTCGATCAGGCGCTCGATGAGCGGACGATCATCTGGCGTCGTCCGCTCGGGCATCGCAGCGACCGTGTCGGCGATCAGCTGAACAACGGGCACTCGTCGTCGCCGACGGGGCACCCGGGTGCGGTCTGGCGCACCAGGAGGAAGCAGCTCGGACAGAGCTGCTCGTCGGCGCGCTTGGGTTGCAGGCGATCGCCGGTCTCGGTGCGGTCCTCCGGCTCTTCCTCGTCCTCGTTGACCTCGTCCTCGGCGGCGACGAGGCGGTCCTTGAGGATCGTGTCCAGGTCGGCCTCGACGTCGTCGGGGGCGAGCATGTCGTCGTCGTCGTCCTCGTCGGCAGCGACGACCGCCTTGCGGACGGGGCCGTCGGTGTCGTCGTCGGCCTCTTCCTCCTCGTCCGCCTCGAACTCCTCGCCGATGACCGCGAACTCGTCGTCCTCGTCCAGCGCGTCTTCGTCGAGCTCGCCGTCTTCGAGCTCCTCCGGCTCGGCCTCGACGTCTTCTTCGACCTCGAACTCCTCGTCGGGCTCCAGCACCTCTTCGTCTTCGTCAGCCATGTGTTCCTCGCCGTCGGGGGATTGTTGGAGTGCCCAGGTCGCTGCGAGTGGAGCTCACCGACATGAACCGTCGCGCGGCCGGGGATACTACGGCGGTCGTCCGGCCACCCTGTTCACGACCTTTGTGACAACCGTCACGTTCACCCGAGATGGGGACTGCGAGCGCTGTCGATCGGCGTCGATCCGGTCAGGAAGGACCGCGACGGGCCTCGGCCCGCCGCTCTGCTTCCAACCGCTCGAGCTCCGGTGCTTCGGTGGTCAGGTGGGTCATCGCTCCGGCCACGGCGCGGTGCCCGGCCTGCTCGGCGATCAATCGGTGCATCTCCAACGCGACGCGCCGGTAGGCCGGGTGACCCTGGGGCGACGAGCGCAGCTCGAGCAGGTGGATGGCCTCACGAGCGTTGAACTGCATCGAGTAGCGCATCCGGTAGGCCATCGACACGGCGTAGCCGGCCTGCGCTGGGAAGTCCTCGCGCAGTGCGTCGTACAGCGCAGCCGAGCGGGCCATGGCGTCGTCGAAGATGTCGGCCATGCCGGCTTCCTCGACCAGCTCGGGACGCACGTAGCCGTGGTTCGGGGTCAGCTCCTGCCACTCGATGGTCAGCATGCGGTGGCGCTGCAGGTCGCGGAAGGCGCCGTAGTCGCTGAGCACGTCGAATCGGTAGTCCACCCGCTCGAACGCACGACCCGGCTTGTGGCGACGGTTCTCCCGCTCACCGATGTACGCCCGCAGCAGCGCCAGGCGCTCTGTCGGACCGAGCTGCTTGACCCGCTCGACGAGCTGGCTCTCCGGCAGGTTCGTGTGCGGGTAGCAGATCGCTGCGAGCAGCTTGTCCTCCGCGTCCGGGTCGAAGTCGACGAGCTGCACGCCCGGCACCTGCTCCACGGGCGTCGTGCCGAACAGCGACTCGACCAACTCGTGCGTGCGATCTCGCGTGTTGGCGAGGTACTGGCTGGCTCGCCCGCCGCGATCGGGCAGGTCGACGCGACGCAGGAAGCTCGGCACCACCTTGCGCAACTCGAAGAGCATCAGGTCGGCGTAGTGGCGGGCCTCGGGCAGTGGGTGCGATCGCATCCGCACGAGCAACGCCTCGAACGCCTGACCGCTGGCGTAGATGCCGACGTTCGACAGCGACGCCGCCGGCAGCACGCCGCGCACGGCGTCCAGCGCCTTGGCCCGCGTGGCTTGGCGGAAGACGAAGTCGCTGTCCTCCGGCGACCGCGGCACGGTGGCCCGCACGTGCTCGGTGACCTTGTTGATCAGCAGGCTGTAGGCGTCGAACATGCGGTCCATGTCGCCGACGTAGCGGGTGCCGAAGCGGCTGTTGAGGATCGCCGGGTCGCGGAAGTAGCGGTACCGACCGCCGAGGCGGGCGTCGTAGGCGATGTAGCGCGTGCTCTGCTCGAGGTAGCTCATCAAGCGGCCCCACTCGAGGATCTTGGTGAGGATGTTCGACGCCTGCTCGCAGGCCAGGTGCACCCCGCCGAGCTGGGCCACCGAGTCGTCGCCGTACTCGAAGAAGACCTTCTCGTAGAGCTCCTCGGCGCGCTGCAGGCCGACGGTGGCGTCGACGCTGTGATCGCCGCTGATGTCGAGCTCGCCGACGAACTCGTCGAGGAACAACCGGCGCAGGCTCTTCGGGCTGCGGCTGTAGCGAGCGAAGAGCGCTCCCTTCACCACCTCCGGCAGGTTGACCAAGGCAAACACCGGGCCGTCGAGGTTGGTGAAGTATCGGCGGAGGACGTCGCTCTCGTCGGGCGTGAATTCCTCGGGGACGTAGACCGTCATCGAGGGGTCATCGTACGGGCAGGAGGCCCCACAAACCGGGGATTGCCGCATCGACCCAGGTCAGAGCCAGTCAGAGCACGTCGACGCCGGTCGGCCGAGTGGCGAACGCTGCCTGGGTGGCCGCGAGGAGGCGTTCGTCGCCCCACAGGTCGACCACCGTCATCGCCATCGCCTTGGCCCCGTCGAGCACCGCGCGGTCACCATCTGCGCTGACCGCCCACTCGGCGAAGTCCTTGGTGTGGATCGCCACGCCGTCGGCGGCGACCTTGATCATCGGGTGGATCGACGGCACGAGGTAGCTCAGGTTGCCCATGTCGGTGCTGCCGACGACGCGCCTGCCGACAGCCGCCGGATCCTGCACCGTTCGGCCGAGCGCCGCCATGTTGGCGACGTAGCTGGCGACCATCGGCCCGTTGTCGATCATGTCGGCGTACGTCTCGCCCGCCCACTGGTGCGTCATCGAGCAGCCGCAGGCAGTCGCCGCGCTGTCGAGGCAGGCGAAGACGCGATCCTTCAACGGCTGCAACGATTCGATCGTCGCCGACCGCACCATCCACTCCATCGACGTCTCGTCCGGCACGACGTTGGCCTTGTCGCCGCCGCGCAGGATGATGCCGTGGATCCGCTCAGTGGGGCGGATGTGCTGCCGGAGCGCGGCAACGCTGGTGTACCCCAGCACGGCGGCGTCGAGCGCGTTGCGTCCCTCCCACGGTGCTGCGGCAGCGTGCGCCGCCTTCCCGTGGTAGTGGACGTGCAGCTCCTGCACGGCGATCGTGTCCATCGAGATCAGGTCGGCGTCGGCCGGATGCACCATCATCGCTGCGTCGATGCCGGCGAACGCTCCGACGCGGGCCATGCGGATCTTGCCGCCGCCGCCCTCCTCCGCCGGTGTGCCCATGATCCGCACCCGCCCGCCGAGATCACTCGCCAGCGCTGCCGCGGCAAGGCCGGCACCGAGGCCGGCGGTGGCGATCACGTTGTGACCACAGGCGTGGCCGATCACCGGCAGCGCGTCGTACTCGCACAACACGGCAATGGTCGGACCCTGCTCCCCCGCCGCGCCGTCGAACGCCGTCGCCAGATCCCACGCGTGCTGCTGCGTCGGCACGTGCTCGTCGGCGAGGATCGACGTCAGCAGGTCGTGAGCATGGTGCTCCTCGTAGTTCAGCTCGGGGTTCGCGTGGATGCGGTGACTCGCGTCGATCAATCGATCGGCGAGGCGATCGACCTCGGCACAGACCCGCGTCTTGGCCGCGGCGAGATCCGTCATCCCGATCTCCGTCATGCCGGCGCGCCGCCGTGCGTCAAGACGATCTTGCCGAGCTGATCACCCTGCTCGAGGCGCTGCAGCGCCGTTGCGTAGTCCTCGAGCGCCACGGTCTGGTCGACGCGGATGTCGACGCCGGCGTTCACCAGCGTCAGCAGCTCGTCGAACTCCTGGTAGCTCCCCATCGTCGAGCCGATGATCTCGATCTGCTTGAAGAACAGGCGAGGCAGGTTGACCTCCACCTTCGGTCCGGACGTGCCGCCACACACCACCAGGCGCCCGCCAGGCTTGAGCGAACGCACCGACTGCTCCCACGTGGCCGGGCCGACGCTCTCGATGACGACGTCGGCTTCCACGGGCCACTTCGGCGCAGCGCTGTCATGCGCGGCGACGGCACCCATGGCGAGTGCCTCAGCGCGCTTGGCTTCGCTGCGGCTGGTGGCGACCACCGTGGCGCCCATGTGCTTGGCGATCGCCAACGCCGCGCAGGACACACCCGAGCCGATCCCGACGACGAGCACCGTCTGCCCGGCGCGCAGACGAGCGCGCCGCAGCATGCGGTAGGCGGTGAGGTAGGCCAACGGGAACGCTGCGCTCTCCTCCCACGTGCGGTTCGCCGGCCGTGGGCGCACGTTGCGCGCCGGCGCGTCGGCGAACTCGGCGTGGCCACCCCAGCAGTGCTCGCCGTAGATCATGAAGCCGGAACCCATCGGGCTGTCGTTGCCGAGCGAGACGATCTCGTCCACGGGCGACACCCCCGGGTTGATGACCACCTCGTCACCGACAGCAACCGTGGTCACCTCGCTCCCGATCGACTCGACGATGCCGGCGACGTCGCAGCCCGGCACGTGCGGCAGCGGGGGCCGCGGCTGACCGCGCGTCACCCACAGGTCCATGTGGTTCAACGCGCTGGTGACGACGCGCACGCGCACGCCATCGGCAGCCAGCGGCGGCGGATCGATCGTCCCCCATCGATAGCTCCCGGGCGATTCATCGAGGATCCAAGCCTGCATGGACCTCACCGTAACGCTCGGTGCCCGCTGCGCTCGCCTGCCGTGTTCGCTCGCAAGCTCGCTCACCCGAACTCCAGTCCTCAGAGCTCGGTCATGCGAGCACCGAGGTAACAGATCCTCAGGCGTAGACGGTGATGGCGTCGGAGCGGACGCGCAGGGCGAGCTCCGGGAACGAACCCCAACGGACGCCGTCGACCCAGACGACCAGCGGGCGTTCGAAGGTGAGACGCACCTCGGCCACCGATCGCATCGACAGCTGCGGGTGCGGCAGGTGGCTGCCGGTTCGGGCACGGGCTGCGGCCTGTCGACGGGCACGAACCGCCATCGACGGGTCGACGCGCAGCACGTCGACCTTGCCGTCGTTCGGGTGCGAACGTGGAGCGATGTCGCGTTCGCCGAGGAACTGGGCGTTCATCGACAGCACCACCTCGCCGCGCCACCAGCTGCGGCGGGCGACGACGTGGCTGGCGCACCACACCGACTCGTCGCCGGCGATCACCTCGACGACGTCGATCGGCGCGCGCAGCACCGGCCCGTCGAGCCGACCGGGTGTGCCCCCGCCCAACGTGCGGGCAAGATCACCCGACGCCACTGCGACGACCCGCTCCTCGACCGGCCATGTCATCGCCGTCTGCAGCCACTCGTGCAACCCGGTGTCGCCGTGGACGCGCCGGACCGCCGGCGTCAGCGAGGCGATCTCGCCCCAGGCCTCACCGCGTCTGATCGTCACCTGACGCCTCGGCTGGTGCGGCGCCCGGCGGGTCGGGTTGCTCGATCTCGACCGCGCTGGAAGCTGCGACGACACCACGGAACAGGTGCTCGGCGGCAGCCTCGGCGGCGCGTCGCGTGTCGCGTTCGGGGGCGATCATGGCCAACTGACGCAGCACGTCGATGAGCTGCTTGGTGGTGCGCACGAAGTCGCCGCCCGACAGCTCCTCCGCTTCGACGACTTCGGCGAAGCCCTCTCCTGCCGCCCACGCGAACGCGATGGCGATGAACGTCGGATCGGGAGGGCGGTGC
Organism: Ilumatobacteraceae bacterium; assembly: GCA_965229005.1. Classification (GTDB taxonomy): domain Bacteria; phylum Actinomycetota; class Acidimicrobiia; order Acidimicrobiales; family Ilumatobacteraceae; genus CBDDIP01. Next base: position 2,823,831 of record CBDDIP010000002.1, on the reverse strand, counting down.
ACGCTGAGCCCAGCCTCTTCCTCGACGTCCTGAAGCTCGTAGCTGATCGCAGCGATGCGCTGCCACCGCTTGCGCACGAGCGGCGACGGGAACCACGGCGCAGGGGGTGCCTCCGGGCTGCGGTGCTCGTAGACGAACACCGACACGAGGGCGGCCAACGCCGCCGGATCGAGACCGTCGAGCAGCCCTTGGCGGATGCACTCGACGACGAGCAGGTCGCTCTCGTGGAACGTGCGCGCCAGGATCTCGCCGGCGTCGGTGAGGGACCAACCGTCGACGTAGCCCCAGCTGTCGAGCACGCGCAGCACGCGGTCGAAGTCCCGGGCGATCGACTGGGTTCGGCCGCGCACGCGCTGACGCAGCTCTTCCACCTCTCGGGCGATGCGTTCGGCGCTGGCGGCAGCCTTCATCCGCTCGGCCAGATCGGGGTCGTCCTCCACCGGGTGCGGCCCGGAGACGGCCTCGTCGTCCACCATCCGCCGCGCCCAGCGGGCGTGCGGGGCCATGTCGGCGCGCTCCAACAGCGTGACCACCTCGCGCTGGTAGTCGTGCCGGTTCGGCGCGTAGTCCACCGGCAGCTCGATGCGGCCCAACGCGCGCGGCGGCTCGGGGAAGTCGGCACTGGTGAGCATCAGCAGGTCGCGCCGCGTGGTCAACGCTGTGAGCCGCATCCCACCCTTGCGGTGAGCGCTCGCCAGCACCGCGGCGCGGCCGACGTACTTGCCCTTCTCCACGTAGATCACATCTCCCGGACGGAGCTTGATCATCGCCAGCGAGACGAGGTCGTCGCGTCCGACCACCCCGGTGGATGCGGCGCGCTCTGCCGACAGCGCGGCACGTTGTGCGCGGTACTCGTCGATGTCGCCGAACGGGCTCTTCGACTTGTCCACGAGCTCCGCGAGGTGCGCCTGACGCCGTTCCAGACGGGCCTCGATCTTCACCACGTCGCGGTCGGCCTGGTACTGAGCGAACGACAGGTTCAACAGGTGGTGCGCCCGCTCGCTGCTGTACGAGCGCACGAGGTTGGCGGCCATGTTGTAGGTGGGACGGAACGCCGAGTTGAGGTGGAACGTGCGACTGCTGGCCAACGTGGCCACCTGATCGAACGGAACGAACGGGCTCCACAGGACGACCGCGTTGCCGTGGTCGTCGAGACCGCGACGCCCCGCCCGCCCAGTCAGCTGCGTGTACTCACCAGGCGTGAGGAACGCATGATGATCGCCGGTGAACTTGCTGAGCTTCTCGATGACCACCGTCTTGGCCGGCATGTTGATGCCCACGGCCAACGTCTCGGTGGCGAACACCACCTTCACCAGACCCTCGACGAAGCAGGCCTCGACGACCTCCTTGAACGGCGGCACCATGCCGGCGTGGTGCGCGGCGATCCCCGCCTCCAACTGGGCGAGGAACTGGCCGTAGCCGAGCACGGCGAGGTCGGCGGGATCGATGCCGGCCAGCCGAGCGTCGACGATGTCGCGGATGCGCTCGCGCTCCTCCCCCGTCGTCAGCCGCACGCCGGCCGCGAGGCAGGTCTTGGCCGCTTCGTCGCACTGGTTGCGGCTGAAGATGAAGCAGATCGCCGGCAGCATCTGTTGCTGGTCGAGCAGCTCCACCACCTCCAGCCGGTTCGGGGTGAACAGTCGCCGGCGCCCCTGCACTCCACCGCGACGAGCGTCCTTGCCGCGCGAACTGCGTGCCGCCTCAGCGTCCAGCCGCGCCGCCTCGTTGTTGGGCCGGCCACCGACGAGCGTCGGCAGCAGGTGCAGCCGATCGTGCGTCTTGTCGCCGATCATGTACAGGTTGTCCAGCTGCACGGGACGACGTTCCTCGACCACCGCCGTCGTCGCGCCGCGCACGGTCGTGATCCAGTCGGCGAAGTCCTCGGCGTTGCTGACCGTGGCCGACAGGCACACCAGGTTGACCTCCATCGGGAGGTGGATGATGACCTCCTCCCACACCGGACCGCGGTAGGTGTCCTGCAGGAAGTGGACCTCGTCGAGCACCACCACGTCGAGACGGTCGAGCGCGTGGCTCTTGGCGTAGATCATGTTGCGCAGCACCTCGGTGGTCATCACCACCACCGGTGCGTCGCCGTTGATGTTGTTGTCACCGGTGAGCAGACCGACCTGGTGCGTGCCGAGGCGATCGACGAGGTCGTGGTACTTCTGGTTCGACAGCGCCTTGATCGGCGCCGTGTAGAACGCCCGTCGGCCGCGGCTGATCGCCACGTCAATGGCGTACTCAGCGACGACCGTCTTGCCGCTCCCGGTGGGTGCGGCCACGAGCACCGACCGACCGGCGTCGAGCGCGTCGAGGGCGCGCAGCTGGAACGGATCGAGCGTGAAGCCGTAGTGGGCGATCAGCCCGGCATCAGGCAGCTGAGGCCGTCTTCCGCTTGTGCCGCTGGAGCATGATCCCGATCACCACCGAGATCAGGTAGAAGATGCTCATCGGCACGGCGAGGGCGAGCATCGAGTACGGGTCGCCGCTCGGTGTGATCACCGCGGCGATGACGAAGATCGCCATGATCGCGTAGCGCCACTGCTTCATCAGCGTCTGCGGTGTGAGCACGCCGACGATCTGCAGGAACACCAGCAGCACGGGGAACTCGAAGCCGATGCCGAACGCGGCGACCATCAGCCCGACGAGGCTGACGTACTTGCTGACCTGGAACGAGGCCTTCACGTCCTGGCCCGACCACGAGATCAGGAACTCGAGCGACTTCTCCAGGGTGAGGTAGGCAATGAACGCACCGAGCGCGAACAGCAAGACGCTGGACGCGACGAACGGAATCGCGTACCGCTTCTCCTTGGCGTGCAGCGCCGGCACGATGAAGCGCCAGATCTGCCACAGGATCACCGGCAGGGCGAGGATGATCCCGCCATAGGTGGCGATCGAGAGCCGTGTCGTCAAGCCCTCCAGCGGACCGAGCGTGTTCAGCTGCGCTTCACAGAACCCGACCGGCTTGCTGGCGCACAAGGTCTTGTACGGACGCAGCATGAACCCGAGCACCTGGTCGTACGCGGCGAGCACGACGATCACACCGACGATGACGCCGAGCAGGGCGCGGATGATGCGGGTGCGCAACTCGGCGAGGTGCTCGGTGAGCGTCATCCGATCGTCGGGCGACTTCACCTTTGCGCTCTCGCCTCCCTTGCGGAAGGGCAGCTTCATTCGGAGGAACCCTCCACGGTCGGCGGCGTCGCAGCCGGCTCGAATGCAACCGGCATGGGTGGTTCGGCGCCGGCAACGTCCGCGGATGTCTCCGCATCGACCGGCTCGACCGCTTCAGCAACGACCGGTGCGTCGGCGGCCGGTTCGACAGCCGGTTCCGGCTTCGCCGTCGGCACCGGATCCGGCTCGGCGTTCATCACCTTCGAGGCCCACGTGTTCGGCTTGACCACATCGCTGAGCTCGTCGAGGTTGACCGCCTTCTTCAACGCGTCGGCGGTTTCGCGCATCTCGCGCATGGGCTCGTCGAGTGCCGAGCGCAACTCGCTCTGGAACCCGGTGGACATCTTCTTGATCTCGCCGTAGGTCTTGCCGAACCGGCGAACGGCCTCCGGCAGCTTCTCGGGACCGAGCACGATCAGCGCCAGCAGGAGCAGGAAGACCAGTTCACTGCCGCTGAGGTTGAACACGAGGCCGAGTCTATGGGCGCGTGGCATCATCGAGCGGTGCAACAACGCCTCCCATCGCTGCTCGACGACCCGATCGCGTTTGCTCATCGCGGTGCTCGGGCACACGCCCCGGAGAACACGTTGGCCGCCTTCGAGCTCGGTCTCAAGCTCGGCGCGAACGGACTGGAGAGCGACGTCTGGGTCACGGCCGACGGGATCCCCGTGCTCGACCACGACGGGGTGGTCCGCCGATCGATGGGCCGATCGCGGCCCATCAGCACCTACGCCCGCGCTGAGCTCCCCGCCCACATCCCCTCGCTGGCCGACCTGCTCGAGCGTTGCGGCACCCGCTACCACCTGTCGCTCGACCTCAAGGACGGGCCGAGCGGGCAGGCGACGATCGACGTGGTCGCCGCGATCGCGCCCGAGCTGCTCCCCCGGCTGTGGCTCTGCTCACCGACGTGGGAAGCGCTGCTGCCACTCCGTGGCCAAGGTGCGCGGCTCGTCGATTCGACCCGGTTGAGCAAGATGAAGGAAGGCCCGGAGCGACGCGCCGCCACCCTCGCGAGGGAGGGCATCGACGCCGTCAACCTGCACCACACCGACTGGAACGGCGGGCTCGTGGCCCTGTTCCATCGCTTCGAACGGGTGACCTTCGGCTGGGACATGCAAGACGAGCACGTGCTTCGTCCGGCCTATCGGATGGGGCTCGATGGCGTGTTCAGTGACTGGGTCGATCGCATGATCGACGTCTACACCCAAGAGCTCGGGGCACCGCGCTCCGTGTGATCGCGACGAATCGCTACAGCCACTTCCAGTCGCCGAACGGCCAGATGATCACGAACGCTCGCCCGAGCAGGTCGTCGTAGTCCACCTGTCCGACGTTGGACATGCGGCTGTCCTGCGACCCACCGCGATTGTCGCCCATCACGAACACGTGGTCCGGCTGGATGATCACCGACGGTTGATCCGGCCCGCAGTTGCCGGGCGTCACGATCGCCGGATCGAGGTAGGGCTCGTTGACCAGCTTGCCGTCGATGCGCAGCTCGCAGCTCTGGTACGACAGCGTCTCGCCGGGCAGGCCGACGACACGTTTGATCAGGTCGCGCTCGCGCACGCCCTCGATGGTCTTCAGCACCACCACGTCGCCGCGGTTGGGGTCGTGCAGGCGGTAGCTCAACTTGTTGACCAGCACGCGGTCGCCGTCGTGCAGGGTGGTGTCCATCGAGTGTCCCTCGACGGCGAACTGCTCCACCACGAACGTCTTCACCAGCAACGCCGATGCCACTGCGATGGCGATGACGATCAGCCACTCCACCAACGGGTTGCGCTTGCGCTTGGCCGGCGCGGCGACCTGGTCGGTGTCGTCGCCGTCGACCGGCCCGTCGACGTCGACGAGGGCGATGTGGTCCGCCTCGTCGAGCACGACCGGGCCGTCGAAACCAGGAGCAGCAGGGTCGGACATCGGGCGTCACGCTAGCGGGAGGGCTCGCACGTGACGCAGCAGCTCAGAGCGAGGCGATCAGCTTCTCGACACGCTCGTCGCGGCTGCGGAACGGGTCCTTGCAGAGCACCGTGCGCTGCGCCTGATCGTTGAGCTTCAGGTGCACCCAGTCCACCGTGTAGTCGCGCTTGCGCTCCTTGGCCTTCTTGATGAACTCGCCGCGCAGGCGGGCACGCGTCGTCTGCGGCGGGATGTCGACCGCAGCGTCGATGTCGGCGTCGGTGCACATCCGCTCGACGAGGCCGCGATCCTGCAGCTTGTAGAACGGGCTGCGCTCGCGCGAGATGTCGTGGTATTGCAGATCGAGCAGCTGCACGCGCGCATGACCAAGTGGCAGGTCGTGGCGGGCGCGGAAGGCCTCGATCAGCCGGTACTTGATCACCCAGTCGACCTCGCGATCGAGCTTCAGCGGATCGTTCTCGATCGTGCTGACGCAGTGCTCCCACATCTCCAGCGCCTTCTGCTCCAGCGGCGGGAAGCCCTTGGTGTCGGCGTAGCGCAACGCACGATCGAGGTACTCGCGCTGGATGTCGAGCGCGCTGACCTCGCGCCCGTTGGCGAGGCGCACCTTGCGACGGCAGGTGATGTCGTGGCTGATGTCGCGGATGGCCCGGATCGGGTTCTCCAGCGTCATGTCGCGCAACACGACCGACGGGTCCTCCAGCATCCGCAACATGCACGCCGCCGAACCGACCTTCACGAACGAGGTGTACTCGCTCATGTTCGAGTCGCCGACGATCACGTGCAGCCGCCGATAGCGCTCGGCATCGGCGTGCGGCTCGTCGCGGGTGTTGATGATCGGACGGCTGCGCGTGGTGGCCGAGCTGACACCCTCCCAGATGTGCTCGGCTCGCTGCGCCATCGAGAACATCGGGCCGCGGGCGGTCTGCAGCACCTTGCCGGCGCCGGCGAAGATCTGCCGGCTGACGAGGAACGGGATCAGCACCTCGGCGTAGTGACCGAGGTCGTCGCGACGGCTGGTGCAATAGTTCTCGTGGCAGCCGTAGCTGTTGCCGGCCGAATCGGTGTTGTTCTTGAACAGGTAGATCGTGCCCCGGATGCCTTCCTCGCGCAGCCGCTGCTCGGCCGACACGAGCAGGCTCTCCAGGATGCGCTCCCCGGCCTTGTCGTGCACGACGAGCTCGTAGAGGCTGTCGCACTCCGGAGTGGCGTACTCGGGGTGCGAGCCGACGTCGAGGTACAACCGCGCACCGTTCTGCAGGAACACGTTGGAGCTGCGTCCCCACGACACCACGCGGCGAAACAGGTAGCGGGCCACCTCGTCAGGACTGAGCCGGCGTTGCCCACGCAACGTGCACGTCACGCCGTACTCGTTCTCGAGGCCGTAGATGCGGCGCTCCATGGCCGCACCGTAGCGGCATCCCGTCGAACGCGCACGCACCCCGGTGCACCCGTGCTCGGCTGTCTGGCGGTCAGCCGCGGATCGGCCGGAAGCGGATCGTCTGACCGGCGGCGAGCTGGGCGATGTGCGAGAGATGACTCGGGTCGACGACGGCGATCACGGGGTAGCCGCCGGTGGTCGGGTGGTCGGCCAGCATGACGATCGGCTGACCGCTGGGCGGCACCTGGATGGCACCTTCGATCAGCCCCTCGCTCGGCAGCTCGCGGCGCTCGATCCGGTCCAGTGACGGACCGCCGAGGCGCACACCGACCCGGTTGCTGTCGGGCTCGACCGTGAACGTGCTGGAGACGAGCGACGACCACGCCTCCTCGGTGAACCAGTCGCGACGCGGGCCCGGCCACAGGTCGACGACGTCGAGGCGCGGTCGCGGCACGGCGACCTCCGACGCTGCGGGGAGACCGGGATCCGGACCGACGCGCCAACGTCCATCGGAAGCCATCACCCCACCGCGGAGTGCGACGTACGTACGCGCACCGTCGCGGACCCGGCCGATGCGCAGGGTGGTCCCGGCGGGCAAGGAGGCGGGGGCGCCCCATCCGACCGGCGGACCGCTGCTGTCGATGTCGGCTGCCGCACCTGTGATGGCGACCATCGCTGCGGACGCGACGCGCAACGTCAACCCACCGCTCGTCTCGAAACCCGCAGCGTCAGGAGCGTTGCCGACGAGACGGTTGGCGAGCTGCAGCGCGTCGAGGTCGACCGCTCCCCCGCGGCTCTGTCCGATCGAACCACGACCGCCCCGGCCCGCGTCGACCACCGACGTCGCGATCCCGGTCGAGATGACGTCGATCACGTCGGCACGAACCGCACTCGAGTGCCCGGAGCGAGCAGCGCCGGCTGCACCAGCGATTCGTCCCACAGCACTGCGTCCGTACGACCGAGCAGGTGCCATCCTCCGGGGCTGGCTGTCGGGTAGACGGCGGAGAACTCGCTGGCGATGGCCACCGAGCCGGCCGGCACGCGGGGACGGGGCTCGGAGCGCCTCGGCAGGTGCAGCTCGGTCGGGAGTCCGACGAGGTAGGCGAAGCCGGGCATGAACCCGCAGAAGGCGACGACGTGGTCGACGCCGGAGTGCAGCGCGACGACCTCGTCGACCGATCGCTGCGTAGCTGCAGCAACGTCGGCGAGGTCAGCGCCGTCGTACGTCACGGCGAGCTCGACGAGCGGACCGAGCCGCTGTTCCCCGGCGGTCGCACCGGACAGCGCATCGAGCACTGCGCCGCGCTCGAACCGTGGCTCGTGCACCACGAGCACGGTGCGTGCAGCCGGCACGACGTCGATGACGCCGTCCACGCAACGGGCGCGCAGCGCTGCCGCCGCGGCGATGACCTCCTCGAGCGTGTCGAACTCGGCGAGCATCGCTCGGGGCCCGTACGGCAACAGCCTCACGCGGCGAAGGACGCCAGTTCGTGCCCGGCGGCAACCAGGGCGTCGCGCACGGCGACCATCAGTGCCACGGCGCCGGGAGTGTCGCTGTGCACGCAGATGGATGCGATGCCGGCGTCCACCAATCGGGTCGCCTGCGCAGCTGCGTCGCCGGCCACCGTGATCAGCGCGCCCGGTTGTGTGCGCGGCACCAACGTGCCCTCGGGCGTGTAGGAACGATCGGCGAAGCCCTCGACGACGAAGCGCAACCCGACGTCGGTGGCCGTGCTCTCGATCGCGCTGGCGGGCAGGCCGAGGATCGGCAACGACGGATCGAAGTCGTGCACCGCCGCGGCGACGGCCGCGGCCTGCGGCTGGTTGCGAACGATCGCGTTGTACAGCGCGCCGTGGGGCTTGACGTAGTGGACCCAGCTGCCTTCCACCTTGGCGATCCCGTCGAGAGCGGCGAGTTGGTAGAGCACTGCGTCGGCCAGCTCGTCGGGCTGCATGTCGATGAACCGGCGACCGAACCCGGCGAGGTCGGGGTAGCTGACCTGCGCGCCGATGGCGACGTCGTTGGAAGCAGCGAGCGCGCACGTGCGACGAATGATCGACGGGTCGCCGGCGTGGAACCCGCAGGCCACGTTGGCGGACGTGATCAGGCCGAGCAGCTCGTCGTCGGGACCACCCGGCCAGGCACCGAAGCCCTCACCGACATCGCTGTTCAGGTCGACGACGGCCATCAGCAACCGGGACGATCAGCCGCCGAGGAGGGCGGCGACGTCGGCGTCGGTGAGCCGCTTGAAGCATCGACGCCCGTTCGAGCGCGAGAGCATCGCCACCTCGAGGTCGTCGGCGACGAGCGTCCGATCCGGTCCGGCGAGGGCGGCAGTGGCACTGCGTACCGCGGCCTCCAACGTCTGGCCCTCTTCGAACGTCGCCTTCACGCGAGTGGTGATCGCCTCGGCGTCGCCGCCCAGCACGCTGAAGTGCTTCTCGTCCATCACCGTGCCGTCGTAGAGGATGTGGAACATCTGGTTGCCGTGATCGTCGGCACCGACCTCGGCGACGAGGATCTCGACCTCCATCGGCTTCATCTCGTGGGTGAACACCTGGCCGAGGATCTGTGCGTACTGGTTTGCCAGGCTGCGCGCATCGACGTCGTCGCGGCTGTACTGGAAGCCCTTGAGGTCGGCGGCGCGGACGCCTGCGACGCGCAGCTGATCGAACTCGTTGTACTTGCCGACACCGGCGAAGGCGATCCGGTCGTAGATCTCGCTGACCTTGCGCAACGTGTTGCTGGGGTTCTCGGCGACGAGCACGATGCCGTCGGTGTAGCGAACGGCGACCAGCGCGCGGCCGCGGGCGATGCCCTTGCGCGCGTAGTCGGCACGATCCTTCATCACCTGTTCGGGAGCGACGTAGAACGGCATGTTCATCGGGCACGCACCTCGCTGGCGATCTGCTGGAACGTGGCGGCCAGCTCTTCGTCGGCGGCACGCTGCCAACCGGCGGCGGAGATCGTGGCGACGACCGGGTAGATGCCGCGCAGCGCATCGGGACCACCCGTCGCCGAATCGGCGTCGGCGGCTTCCCAGAGGCCGCGGCACGCGAGCGCCAGCGCCGCATCGCGGTCCATGTTCTCGCGGTAGCCGACCTTGATCACCGTGCCGGCATGGAGGCTGCCTGAGCCGGTGGCGACGTACTCGTGCTCTTCGTAGCGTCCGCCGGTGACGTCGTAGGTCCACAGCCGGCCGCCGAGGCGGCGAGTGTCGAACCCGGCGAAGATCGGGACGACGACCATGCCCTGCATCGCTGCGGGCAGGTTGCTGCGCACCATCATCGACAACTGGTTGGCCTTGCCCTCGAGGCTCAGCGACGTGCCTTCGACCTTCTCGTAGTGCTCGAGCTGCAACTGGAACAGCTTGATCATCTCCATCGCCGGGCCGGCGGCGCCGGCGATCGCGACACCGCTGAACTGATCGGCCTGCACCACCTTCTCCATCGCCCGATGGCTGATGAGGTTGCCACTGGTGGCGCGGCGGTCGCCGGCCATCAGCACGCCGTCGGCGTAGCGCATGGCGACGCACGTCGTGGCGTGCGGGACGGCGAGGGAGTGCGTGTCGACGGCCTCGGCGGGGGCCAGTCCGATGCGGCGCAGGAGGTCGGGGAAGCTCGACCCGGGGTCGTCACCCGGGCGGAAGAAGGGCATCGACATGGGGACTACTGGCCACCCTTTTGCACGTACGACTTGACGAAGTCCTCCGCGTTGGTTTCGAGGACGTCGTCGATCTCGTCGAGGAGGTCGTCCAGCTCAGCCTTCAACTTGTCGCCCTGACCGGCGACAGCCGGTGCTTCCTCGACGACCTCTTCCGTCCGTGACGGCGCTGGTTTCTGCTTCTGGGTTCGCTCGGCCATGGTGATCGCCTCGGCTGTTCGTGATCGCCGTCGTGTGGACGTCGTCGTTGCTGTTCAGGCACCCAGCCGAGCAAGAAGCTCCGCTGGGGTGTTGCTCTCGTCGATCAACCTAGCCACGTATTCCGCTGTGCCGCGCAGCGGTTCCATCATCGGCACCCGCCGCAGCGGGTCGCGGCCGACGTCGAAGACCAGGCTGTCCCAGTTCGCGGCGACGATGTCGTTGGGCCACTTGGCCAGGCAACGGCCGCGGAAGTAGGCCCGGGTGGTGGTCGGTGGCTGGGTCATCGCATCGCGCACCTCGGCGTCGCCGGCCATCGTGACCAGCCCGACGCGGAGCGCCAGGCACTTGTCCGGGCGCATGTCGTGGTACTGCAGATCGAGTGCCTTGAGTCGGGCGTCGCCATCGCGGACGTTGTGGCGGTCCTGGTAGCCCTGCACCAGCCGCTCCTTGGCCACCCAATCGACGACGTGGGCAACGGTGCCGCGGTCGCGCTCGAGGCCGCTGAGGATGGTCTCCCACCAGCCGAGCACCTCGACGCCGACGTCCTCGCCAACGGCCGACAGCCCGTGGCTGCGCTCGTACTTGCGGGCACGCTCGTACAGGCCCCACTGCACCTCGAGGGCCGTCGCGCGGCGGCCGCTGCGCAGCAGGATCGTGCGCGTCATCGAGGTGTCGTGGCTGACCTGTCGGATCGCCGCCACCGGGTTGGCGAGCACCCAGTCGTCGCCGAGTGCGTCGTCCTCGATCATCGCCAGCACCAACGCAGTGGCGCCGACCTTGACGTACGTGGCGACCTCGCTCATGTTCGCGTCGCCGACGATCACGTGCAGCCGGCGGTACTTCGACGCGTCGCAGTGCGGCTCGTCGCGAGTGTTGATGATCGGGCGCTTCAACGTGGTCTCCAGCCCGACCTCCTCCTCGAAGAAGTCGGCGCGCTGGCTGATCTGGAAGGGGATCTCGCTGGCCTGCACACCGGGCAGCTCGCAGCCGACCTTGCCGGCGCCGATGACGATCTGACGGGTGACGAAGTGCGGGGTGACTTGCGCGACGATCCGACCGAACGGCACCTCCCGGGCCAGCAGGTAGTTCTCGTGGCACCCGTAGCTGTTGCCCTTGCCGTCGGAGTTGTTCTTGTGGCAGATCAGCTCGGCACCGGTGGCGAGCATCGACGACGCGGCGACCATGCTCGCCCGCACGATCTCCTCGCCGGCGCGGTCGAAGCGCACGACCTCACGTGCGTCGAGGCACTCCGGCGTGCTGACCTCCGGGTGGGCGTGGTCGACGTAGTAGCGCGCCCCGTTGGTGAGCACCGCGTTGACGAGGTGGGTGTCGATGTCCGGCGCCATCAGATCGTCGACGCTGAACCCGCGCGCATCGTTGCCGGGGCGCTCGTCCTCGAAGTCCCACCCGACCCGCCGGTTGGTCGCCGCCAGGTAGGCGTTGATCAGCAGCGACGAGGCGGTGACCGGGTTGCTGTCGGCGCCGCGCACGATGATCCCGTACTCGGTCTCGATGCCACACACCTTCGGCAGGGCCATTCGCGCACCCTATCTGCCTGAGTTTTGGCTGCCGGAGTTTTGGCCGCGTGTTCAGCGGCGCAGGTCGAAGTTGCGCTCCGGGCGGCGGCTCAGCCCGACGATGCGCTGCAGGTCGACGACGATCGCCAGGCCCTTGCGCTCGAGGTCCATGCTCTGCTCGTACTCCGGCGAGCCGTCGAAGATCCGGGCGCGGAGCTCGGGATCGTCGGTGACCTTCGCCGTGCCGAACAGCGTGTAGAGCACGCCGCGGTTGGCGAGATCGACGTAGTGCAGGGTCACCTGCGGGCGGTCGGCGATCGACACGGCCATGCCGTCGGTGGTCTTGCGCACCCAGAGGCCGATGGTCTGGCCGTCGAGCACCTGCACGGTGCCCCGCTTGGACAGCTGGGCCCAACCGTCGGCGTCCACGTATCCGGTGGTGAGCGCGTTCATCTCCCCGAACGCGGCGGCGATGGCTTCCTGGATCTCGTCGTCGAGGGCGAAGCCGGTGTTCGTGTCGGTCGTCGTGGCGTCAGTCATGACCGGTAGTGTATCGCGAGATAGTTGCATACGTAACTATTTCGAACGACAGCATTGCGATCGGATCACAGCGATACGCTCGACCTCGTGGCGAACGCTCAGCACGCCGATCACGAGCCGACCGGCCTCGACCCGCTGAACCGCGAGCTGGTCGAGATGTCGGGCCGCTTCGCCAAGGCGTTCTCACGTTGGCTGGAGGGCGCTCCGGACAGCGCACTGTCCACGTATCCGCGGTTGCGCGTGCTCGAGTCGCTGCACTGCCAGGGTCCCGCACGGATGGTCGACCTCGCCGACGCCCTCCGACTGCCGGCCCGCAACATGACCAGCGTCGCCGACGCGCTGGAGGCCGAACACCTCGTGCGCCGCACGCCGCACCCCACGGATCGACGAGCAACCATCCTGGAGATCACCGAGGAGGGCAAGGCCGTGGCGATGACCGCTCTCGCCCCGCGCCTGTGCGAGATCGCCGCCCTGTTCGACGAGCTGAGCCCGACGCGCAAGTCCCAGCTCCTCTCCACCCTCTCGACCCTCGTCACCTCACTGGAGCAAGAACGCGCCACCTGACGAGTTGTTCCGCGCGGTGCGAACGGACTGGAGTTCGGGTGAGCGAGCTCGCGAGCGAACACGGGCAGGCGAGCGCAGCGAGCACCGAGATCAAGCGATGCCCCCGCTGGTGAACGTCTTGCCGAACAGCGTCTCGGCGGCGGCCATCACGTCGTCGACGAGGTCCCATCCGGCGGAGTTGGTTTCCTCGTAGTGGCCGGCGGGCTCACCGAGCTCGCGTCCGAGCGCCTGGCCGTAGCGGCAGACGGCGACGAGCGCAGTCGCCGCGTCGCCGGTCGGCACCGTCGCCGCGAGCGCCGGATCCGGATCGGTCAGCTGGCGGCACACCGGGCCGGCAACGGCATCCGGGGTGACCAACCAGCCTTCGTCGAACAGTCGCTGACACGTGTACCCGGCCTCGGCCGGCAGGGCCAGGTCGAGGCACTTCAGCCGGACCTCGTTGATCGGCACGAAGTAGCCCAGCTCGTCGCCGCCGAGCCCGATGGTGAACATCAGCTCGTCGTCGGTCAGTTCGCCGAGGTAGCCCGGGATGACGTAGTCGGCACCGACTGCGTGGTTCTCGGGCTCCGTGTAGAACGGCGCCGGGTCGGTGTTGAACGTCGCCGGCAACCCGACGACCAGCTCCGGCGGCAGCTCGCCGGGCATGAACAGGAAGCCGATGCCACCGGCCGCGGTGTCCAGGGTGACCTTCACGAGCCGCGTCTTGAGCACGTCGCCGACGCGGATCTGGCTGTCGACGAGCGGGGTCAGGACCGGGTCGTCCTCCACCGCTCCCCCGTCGCTAATGCAGTTGTCGTCGGTGAACGGCTTGGCCGTGCAGTTGAACGCGTCGGGCGTCTGCCAGCCGAGGTCGCCGTCCGCCAGCAGCACCCGGAAACCGATGTTCGTGAGCCTCGTGTAGAACGGCTGCTCCGTCCACTCGATGCCGAACGTCGGGGCCTCGCGCGCCTCGACCATTTGCTCCTCCACGGCGAGCGCGAGTTGCGTGCCGATCGCCGCGGGGCGGGCCATGTTGCGGTCGCGGAAGTCGGTGGCGCCGGCAACCGGCTGCGCCCCGACGGGCGCCGTGGAGCCCTGCACCCCGTCGGCTCCGGCGGCGGGATGCTCCGCGTCGACGATCCACACGTCGGCGTCACCCGGTCCGATCTGGCTGCCGATCGGGCCGTTGAAGTAGACGACCTCGCCGCCGTCGGCCGATTGGATGCGATCGCGCAGGACGCCCGGGTAGTCGGCGGAGAAGATGCGCCCCTCGGCGCTGCAGTCGTCGCCCTCCCACCCCTTGATCGCGCACTGCTCGGTGATGTCCACCGGAGGCTTCCAGCCGAGGGTGCTCTCCGGATGGCTGGCCCACTGCACGACGGTGGCGATCGTCGAGCCGTCCTCGGCGGCGAACCGGGCCGTGAGGAGCGCCGGGTACAGGACGATCGGATCGCGTCCGTCGCTGACGCCGAAGCGGTGCTCGCCACCGTCCACGGTCAACGTGGCCGGCTCGAGTGCCGCAACGCTGTCCGCCGCTGCTCCGGCGGCCTGGTCGGCGAACATGTCGTACCAGTCGTCGTTGACGCTGAACGCGGTGTCCGGGCCGTGGTGGTTGTGCGTCGCGCTGACGATGACGTGCGTGTACTTGGCGATCTCGGCCGGCATCAACGCCAGCGCTCGCTGCTCGATCTCCGCCGCGTCGGCGGCGAACACCATGTAGACGTCGGCACTGACGAACACGACGATCTCCAGGTTGGACTCGACCGCGAGCGCGGTGACGCGCAGATCGTCGTGCACCCACGAGCCGTCCTCGCTGCCGTTGCCGACGTCGACCCGACCCTGATCCCATTCGGGCACGAACACGCCGATGTCGTTCGGCTCCGTGCCGGCCTCCGGCCAGCCGGGTGCATCGTCGAGGTAGGCCCGCTCGCCCTCGACCGTGGGCAGCACGCTGCGGCTGGATGCGCCGGCGTGCAGGTCCGGCTCCGCCTCTGGCGTGGACGGCCCCGGCGACGTGACGGGTGGCGCCGTCGCCGGCTCGCCGATGTCCGTGACCTCCGGCGCGCTCGCGCCGGTGGTCGGCGAGCTCGAATCGGACGAACACGCACCGAGCGCGAACGCACCACACACCAGCAGCGCGCCCCAGCGCCTCGTCCCTCGCATCACGTCGCCCCCAACGTTCGGTTGTGCTTACAGGTACTGCCCGGTGCCCACCCGCTCGATGGCCCGTCCGCCTTCGCGGTCCGCTTCCTCACGACCCTTGGTGAGCGTGCGGATGAACACGATGCGCTCACCCTTCTTGCCGCTGATCTTCGCCCAGTCGTCCGGGTTGGTCGTGTTCGGCAGGTCCTCGTGCTCCTTGTACTCCTGCTTGATGGAGTCGAGGAGGTCTTGCGTGGACACGCCACGGGCACCGCCGGCGATGACCCGCTTGATGGCCAGCTTCTTGGCTCGGCGGACGATGTTCTCGATCATCGCGCCCGACGAGAAGTCCTTGTAGTAGAGGATCTCCTTGTCGCCGTTCTGGTACGTCACCTCGAGGAACTGGTTGTCCGCGTCGGCGCGGTACATCTCGAGGACCGTCTCGGCGATCATGTCGGGCACCTCGGCGCCGGGAGCGATCGGGATCTCGTCAGTGAGGTACCGGGCGAAGATCTGCCGCGCCGCGTCCGCGGTGGGGCGCTCGATCTTGATCTTCACGTCCAGGCGGCCAGGGCGCAGGATGGCCGGATCGATGAGGTCTTCGCGGTTGGTGGCACCGATGACGATGACGTTGCGCAAGCCCTCGACACCGTCGATCTCGGCCAGCAGCTGGGGAACGATCGTGCTCTCCATGTCGCTGCTGATGCCGGAGCCACGGGTGCGGAACATCGAGTCCATCTCGTCGAAGAAGACGATGACCGGCCAGCCCTCCTCGCTCTTCTCACGGGCACGTTGGAAGACGAGCCGGATCTGCCGCTCGGTCTCGCCGACGTACTTGTTGAGCAGCTCGGGGCCCTTGATGTTGATGAAGTAGCTGCGACCCTTCTCGCCACCGGTCTTCTCGGCGACCTTCTTGGCCAGCGAGTTGGCGACCGCCTTGGCGATGAGCGTCTTCCCGCAGCCTGGCGGGCCGTACAGCAGGATGCCCTTCGGCGCCGGCAGCTGGTGCTCGGCGAACAGGTCGGCGTAGAGGAACGGCAGCTCCACCGCGTCGGCGATCTGCTCGATCTGTGTGTCGAGACCGCCGATGTCCTCGTAGGAGATGTCGGGCACCTCTTCGAGGAGGAGGTCTTCCACCTCGGGGCGGGGCAGCTTCTCGAGGAGCATGCCCGTGCGCGTGTCGAGGCGCATCGTGTCGCCGTTGCGCAGGTGCACGCCACGAAGCACGTCGGCCAGCTCGCACACCCGTTCCTCGTCGGCGCGGCCGACGACCAGCGCGCGCACGCCGTCCTCCATCATCTCCTTGATGGTGACCACCTCGCCGGTGACCTCCGGCGTGCGGGCCTGGACGACGTTGAAGCTCTCGTTGAGTACCACTTCGCTGCCACGCGGCAGTGACTCGTGGTCGATGTCGGGATGCAGGCCGACGCGCATCTTGCGACCACTCGTGAGCACGTCGACGGTGCCGTCGTCGTTCTTGCCGACGATGACGCCGTACGCGCTCGGCGGTTGCGTGAGCTTGTCGACCTCGTCGCGCAGCGCAGCGATGTGCTCGCGCGACTCGCGCAGTGTGTAGCTCAGCTTCTCGTTCTGCGAGACGGCCTGGGCCAGCTGACCCTTCGTCTCGAGCAGCCGCTCCTCCAGCGCGCGTTGGCGCTTCGGCGCGTCCGCGAGCTTGCGGCGCAGGGCGCTGATCTCTTCGTCGAGCACGATGAGCTGCGCACGCAGCGCAGCGTCGTCCTCGGCGGCTCCGGTTTCCTGGTCCTCGGCCATGACCGGAACCTACACGCGGTCGGCGACGGTGTGGCGTACCTCACGTCAGCGTTCATCGGACCGGAACATGGTCGAAACGGGACGGCTGTGTACACTCGACCACGTCTCACCCCTTTCTGAGCAGGAGATACGACGACATGAAGGTATGGATCGACCAGGATCTGTGCACCGGCGACGGGTTGTGCGAGGAGATCGCGCCCGACGTGTTCACCCTGCTCGACGATGGCCTTGCCTACGTCAAAGAGGGCGACAAGGTGTACGCCACCGCCAAGGGCAACCCCCAGGGCGCTGACGGCATGGCCGAGATCCCCGACGGGAAGCTCGACGCCGTCATCGAGAGCGCCGAGGAGTGCCCCGGCGAGTGCATCTTCATCGAGCCCTAGCCGGTTCGATCACATGATCTGACGAGGCGGCCTGCGGGCCGCCTCGTTCGCGTTCCAGGTCAGCCGAGGAAGCGGCCGACGGTGAGGAAGCCGGTGTGGGCGACCATGCGGTGGTCGGGGCGCACGGCTTGGCCTTCGACGTACCAGCCGCGGTGCATCACCTCGAGGGTGCGGGTGCCGTTCCAGCGCTTGTTGGCCAGCACGTCGCGCAGCTGTGAGACCTGGGTGATCGACGGGTTGTAGGCGATCAGGATCCCGCCCGGGCGCAGCGCTTCATAGACGTGGGGCACGACGCGCCACGGCTCGGGCAGGTCGAGCACGATGCGGTCGAAGTCGCGCTCCTCGATGCCCTCGTAGCTGTCGCGCAACGACACGTCGTAGCGCGTCAGCGCGTCCTCGCCGAGGAAGCTGCGCACGTTGGTGCGGGCACGGTTGGCGAAGTCCTCGCGCAGCTCGTATCCGACGATCGATGCGCCGTAGCGCAGCATCGTCATGCTCAACGCACCCGAACCGACACCGCTCTCGAAGACGCGCACGCCCGGGCCGATGTCGGCCAGCATGCAGATCGGGGCGAGGTCCTTCGGGTAGATCACCTGCGCGCCGCGCGGCATCTCGACGACGAAGTCCTCCAACGTCGGGCGCAGTGCGGTGTACGGCGAGCCCTTGGTGCTCTTGATCACCGTGCCCTCCAGCTGGCCGACGAGGTCGCTGTGCTCGAAGAAGCCGGAGTGGCTGTGGAACTGCCCACCCTCGGCGAGGGTGATCAGGTAGCGACGCTGCTTGATGTCCAGCAGCAGGACCTTGTCGCCGATGGCGAACGGCACGTTCATCGACGGCTTTCCTTTGATCGCGGACGGGTCTTGATCATCATCTCCACGGGCACGGGCTCGTGCGCCGACGCCTTCTCCTCGATGCGGCAGAACGCGCAGATCTCGCCGGAGGCAGGTGAACCGCACCGCGAGCACGTGCCCAGCTCGCCGTGCTCGCCGGCCTGGCCGGCCAGCAGCGGCGCCATCTTCTCGATGAAGTTCAGGTAGAACGACGCCTTCGTGCCGGGCGACGTGTTCTCGATCGAGTTCAGCGTCTCCTTGTAGGCCAGGTGTCGGTTGCCGGCCGCCATCGGGCACTCCTCGACGAGGTAGTCGATGCCACGCACGACGCACCACGCCGCGGTCTCCCGCTCGGTGAGTCGCACCAGCGGCTTGACCTTCTTCGGGAAGCCGTTGCGAGCGGCGAGCACGGGCAGCTGGCGAGCGAGGTACTCGACCTCCCATCGCAACGTGTTGCCGAACAGCACCGCGGCTTCGTCGTCGAGGTTGTGGCCGGTGACGAGCACCGTGTACCCGCCGTCGATCGCGGCCTTGTCGAACAGGTGGCGCTTCGTCGTGCCGCACGCCGAGCACGGCACGCGGCGCGTCGCGCGCGCTGCGGTGGGGATGTCGAAGCCGTGCTCCTCGCGCACTGACACCCGGTGCAGCGTGAGCCCTCGCTCGTCGGCGAACGCCTGGGCGTACTGGCCCGAGACGTCGCTGTAGTCGCCGATGCCGAGCCCGATGTACAGCCCGTCCGCCTGGTAGCCGAGCTCGACGAGCATGTCCCACGCGGCCAGGCTGTCCTTGCCACCGGACACGGCGACGAGGATGCGGTCGTCGCGGTCGAGCATGTCGAACTGCTCGATCGCCTTGACCACCTGGCGACGGCACAGCTCGAGGAAGTGCTCCGCGCAGAAGTTGGCGTTGTGGCGGGGCAGGTCGATGATCGCCGGCCCGCGACAGACGCGACACTTCGAGAACGAGGCGGTCACGTTGCTCCCCCGCTGATCACCGGTCGGATCTCGACGACGTCGTCGTCGAGCAGCTCGGCGTCGCCGGGCACGAGCGTGCCGTTGCGGATGACGAGGTGCGACTCGCGGTTCAGTTCGAGCTGGGTCAGCACGGCGTGCACGCGACGCGGACCGGCCAGCTCGATCTCGCGCCGCGGGTTGCGCAGCAGGATCTTCATGACGTCCAGTCTGGGGTCAACGAGCGCGCTTCGCAGCTTTGCGCTGCTGGCGCGTCGGCGGCGGGATCGCCTCGAGTCGGATCGCCTGCCCGGGCTTGAGCACCTCGTGGGCGACGACCTCTTCGTTCTTGCCGAACGCCTTCTTCATGACGCGCGGCGCCCACAGCACGGCGCCGACGGTCATCCAGCCGCGCTTGCCGCCGAGCAGTCCCTTGTACAGCGCGCCGCGGCGCAGGTACGCGGTGGGTGACAGCAGGCTGGGCCGGCGTCGAGCAGTTCGAGCCATGCGTCGTCAGACCCGCCGGATCTCGACCAGCGTGGTCTTCTTCTTGCCGCTGCGCTTGCCGAGCAGGAAGATCAGCAGCAGGAGCACGACACCGCCGGCGGCGGCGATGGTGACCAGCTTGGGCTTGGCGTCGTTGGCCTTGCCCTGCAGATCGCCCTGGAAGTCGCGGAAGCGGTTCTCCAGGTCGTCGCGGGTGATTCGCTGGGCCATCAGTGCTTCTCCTTGGTTCGCTGCAGCGTGCCCTTGCCGATGCGGCTGACCGCGAGACCGATCACCAGCAACGCGAAGCCGAAGGCGATGGCGTACGGCCACATGCTCGTCCAGTTGCCGCCGAACGTGCCGGGGAACTCGGTCTGCAGCATCCGCAGCAGGCCCAGCACCAGGAACAGCGACCCGATGGCGATGGCGAACGCGCCGGCAGCACCGAACGCCAGCCAACGCCCGGCGCCCTTGACAGGGCCGAGCGCCTCCTGGGTGGCGTAGTCCTTGACGAGTTGGACCATCTGGCCGATCTGGCCGTCATCGGTTGACTTCTTCTTGGCGTCCGGTTCGGGCACCCGATATGTGTAGCACGCGTCAGCCGCCGCCGAGGTCGTCTCCGGCCTGTTCACCGGCATCGGCAAGCCGGAAGGAGAGGACCGCTTCGAGCGACTCGAGCATCTCGGCGAGGAGCGTCAGCCGCTCGGCCGGACCGCTCGCGGCGAGCAGCCGGTACTGGTCGTCGCTGCCCACGGGAGCGGCCGAGACGATGCGGTAGGACGCGTGGACGAGGTCCTCGCCGAGCGCGTCGCGGGTGATGCTCGTCGGATCGGTGGCCGGGTCGCCGAGCTCCAACGCCAGCGCAGCGGCACTGCGCACACGGCCGAGGAGCCCGTCGATCACCGGCCACAGCGACTCGGCATCGGCATCCGTGAGCACGTCGGGGAGCTCCTCGACGTCGGCGAGCGGGTACGGGTCGTCGGGCAGCCACGAGACGACGCGCATCCGAGCGGTGCCGACGGCGATGACGGCGTACCGGCCGTCGGGCAGCTCGGCCACCTGGACCATCCGAGCGATCGTGCCGACATCGCGGCGCACGTCGCCGCCACCGACCTCGCTCCCCCGTTCGATGAGCACCACGCCGAACTCGTGCTCGGGCGCCTCGACGCAGTCGCGCACCAGCTGGCGGTAGCGCGGCTCGAAGATGTTCAGCGGCAACACCGAACCGGGCAGCAGCACCGACCCGAGTGGGAACATCGGCAGCGAGGTCATGAGCGCGGCAGCAGGGCGGCGACCGTCGGCCCGGCTGGATAGGCGCCGAGCGCTGAGGCGAGGTCGTCCCAGATCGGGCGGTACTCGGTCTTGTTGGAGATCGTCGTGCCGTTGAGGATCAGCGCGAACTGGATGCTGCCGCCGCCGTCGAGCGGCACGTAACCGGCGAGCGCCTTCGCCCCACCGTGGTTGAGCGTGCCGGTCTTGGCACGGATCAGCCCGGCCAGTGGCGCGTCGAGGAACGCGTCCGACAACGTGCCGCCGGCTGCGCCGCCCACCGGCATGCCGGCCCCGACGGCATCGTCCACCGTGCCGTGCTCGAGCACGCCGAGCATCGTCGTGCACGTCATCTCGTCCTCGGTGGACAGGCCCGATCCGTCGACCAGCGTCAACCCGTCGGTGGGGATCCCCCACTCGGCGAGCTTGTCGCGCACGACACCCAGCCCCGCCTCGCGGCTGCCGGTGCCGGTCTCGTGCAGGGCGATCTCCTTCAGCACGAGCTCGGCGGTGTTGTTGTCGCTCGTGGTCAGCATCTCGGCGATCACCCCCGGCAACGCGATCGAATTGATCGAGGCGACCGGCTTCGACGAGCCGGCCTTGCCGGCAGATGCTGCGCCACCGACGGTGACCCCACGGGCGACGAGCTCGTCGATCAGCACCTGCGCGGCCCCGACGACGGGATCGTTGGAGCTCTTCGTCGGGCTCTCACGGGAGTCGTTGGCCAGCAGCGCCGACACCGGTCCGCCGTCGGAGAAGCGGACGTCTTGCGGCCACGTCGGCGCATACCACTCCTCGTCGTAGCGGCTGGCGTCACCGACGATGCCGCCGGTGACCGTGGTGACACCGGCATCGACGACGGACTGCGCCAACGCCTCGATCGAGGTGTGGTTGAACTCCGGGTAGTTGGCGCTCGGGCCCTTCCACCACGTGCTGGCCAGCAACGGGTCGCCACCCCCGACGAGGTACAGATCGCCGGCGACCACGCCACCGTCACCGACGTCGCCGGTGACGGTGGTGGTGAACGTGAAGTCGGCACCGAGCACGTCGAGCGCGACGCGCGCCGTCAGCAGCTTGACGGTGCTCGCCGGGCGCACCAGCACGGTCTCGTTCTTCGCCGCCACGAGCTGACCGTTGACGGCAACGGCGACGCAGGAGGAGCCACCGACCTTGTCGAGCAAGGGCTGCAGCGCCGTGGTGAACGCGGCGACGTTCACGTCCCGAGCAAGCGTGCCGGGGGCGCGGCGAACGCTGAGCAGCGGCGTGTCGAGCGCCGCGGCCGACGAGGCCGAGTCGGATGGGGCGACGCCCTGCGTTGCGTCGCCGGCCTGGCTGTCGGCGAGCTTCCACACGCCCGCGAGCACGAGCGCCGGGACGGCGGCGACGAGCGCCAGCGCAGCGATGGGGTTCCTCCTGCGTGCCGTCATCTCGCTGCGAAGCCTACGACGGGTCGGTGCTCCGGTCCGGGCACTCCAGCACTCGCATCTCGGCGAGGCCACTCGAGCTCGGCCAGAATGTCGGCATGCTCGATCACCTTGGGATGCAGTGCCGCGACATGGCCACCAGCTCGCACTTCTACGACACCGTCCTCGCCCCGCTCGGAGCGACGCGCCTCATGGACTTCGGTGTCGCCTACGGGTACGGCGTCGACAAGCCGGACTTCTGGATCAGCGTGCACGACTCGGGCGATGGCTTCAGCGAGTCGCACATCGCCTTCGCCGCCGAGTCACGCGCACACGTCGACGCCTTCCACGCCGCAGCGATCAGCATCGGCGCCGAGGTCCTCCACGCACCTCGGGTCTGGCCGGAGTACCACGAGCACTACTACGGCGCGTTCGTCCGCGACCCCGACGGCAACAACGTCGAGGCCGTCTGCCACGCGCCGGGCTGACCGGCCGCGCCAGATCTACAGCGCGCGGCGCTGGCGGAAACGGGAGTACTGCCAGAGGTGGCCGAGCGCGGTGACCGCTCGGTTGCCGCTGGCGTAGCAGAGCCGCCCGGTGGCGCGCACGGTGGCCGGGCCCGGGTTGTCCGGGTCGGCGACGGCGAGCTCAGTGGCGCACAGGATCGGCTTGTCGTACTGCACCGACAGGTCGTACGCGGCCTGGGCGAAGCGTTCGTCCTGGCGTTCGTGGTAGCTGACGATGCGGTCCAGCCCGTAGCCCGGGTGGAAGCCGCCCTCGCGCATCAATCGGGCCTGGTTGCTCTGGATCCCGAGGCCGAGGTAGATCACCGAGTGCACCTCGGGGTGGGCGGCGATCATCTCCAGCACCTCGGGGATCGTGTCGCGAGTCTCGCCGCCCGCACAGTCGACCGGGTTGTTGCGACTCCAGCGCGGCGGAAGCTTCGTGTCGATCTGCGCGGCCAGGTCGGCCGGCAGCGTCAGCAGCGACAGGCGACCGTCGCGCACGATCGCATCGCTCGTCACCACACCCCACCCGCCGGCGGTCGTCAGGATGACGACGTTCGGTCCCTTCGGCAACGGTTGCGTGGCGAACGTGGCCGCCGCTTCGAAGGCCTCCTCCACCGTCGCCGCGCGGGTGACGCCTGCCTGGCGGGCGGCACCGTCGAACACCTTGTCGTTGGCGGCGAGCGCACCCGTGTGACTCGCCGCCGCCTTGGCCCCACCTTCGGTGGCCCCACCCTTGACCACCACGAGCGGTTTGCGCGCGGCGACCGAGGCGAAGCGCTCCAGCAACGTGCGACCGTCGACGATGCCCTCGACGTAGGCCAACGAGACCCCGGTTGCACCGTCGTCGGCGTACCAGTCGAGGTAGTCCGCCGGGGTCACCGCGGCCGCGTTTCCGGCGGACACCGCTCGGCTGATGCCGACGCCGGTCTGGCGGGCGTAGTTGAGGAAGCTCGAGACGAAGTTGCCGCTCTGCGATGCAACGCCGATGCGGCCCGCCGGCGGGTACGGGGCCACGATCTGTGCGCACAGCTTGGCCGGCGTGGACACCACGCCCTGCCCGTTCGGACCGGCGAGCAGGATGCCGAGCTCGTCGGCCAACGCCACCAGTTCGTCCTCCGCGATGCGCCCTTCGTCACCGGCCTCGCCGTAGCCGGCGCTGGTCAGGAACGCAGCCTTGACGCCTTTCGCCGCGCAGGCCCGCAGCAGCGCCGGGTTGGCGCTCGCCGGGGTGCACACGAAGACGAGATCGATCACACCGTCGGGCAGCTCGGCGATGTCGGCAACCGTCTTGATGCGGAGGACCTCCTCGCCTTGCAGGTTGGTGCCGTACACACCACCGGCGAAGCCTGCGGCCAGGATGTTGTGCAGGCTGACGAACCCGAACTTGCCCGGGTGCGAACTGGCCCCGGCGACGAGCACACCCTTCGGCTCGAACAACGCGCGGAACTGCTCGTCGGTCGGCCGCGGACGGATCGCCGCCCGCTCCGACTCGGCCGTCTCGCCGAGCTCGACCAGCGCGTCGACGGCCACGACGGTGCCGTCGGCGGCGACGATCAACGGGTTGACGTCGATGCTGGCGATGTCCGGGCGCTCCACGGCCAACCGGCTCAGCCCGACGATGACCGCCGCCAACTGGACGCGATCGATCGCCGCCTCACCGCGGAACTCGCCGAGCAGCTTCTGCGTCGCCAGACCCTCGATCATCTCCTGCGCGTCGACGTCGCTCACCGGCACCGGCCGGAACACGACATCGGCCACCGCCTCGGCCAGCACGCCACCGACGCCGAGCATCACGTTCGCACCGAACTGCGGATCGCGCACCAGCCCGGCGATCAGCTCGCGGTTGCCGCTGATCATCGGCGCGACCAGCAGGCTGACATCACCATCGTCAGCCGTCGCCTTGCCGAGCAGCTCGCTCGAGGCCGACTCGACCGCACCTGCGTCACCGAGTCGCAACTTCACCAGGCCGCGCTCGGTCTTGTGCGCGATCGCGGCGCCGCACAGCTTGACCACCACTGGGAAGCCGAGCTCACCGGCCGCCGCGGCAGCGTCTGCGGCCGTGGCCACCTCGCGCTCAGGTGCCAACGGCACGCCCGCGTCGCGCAGGAGCTGCTTCGACGCCGACTCCGACAGTGTGTGGCGAGACTCGTGCGTGCTCATCCGGCGAACCGTAGAGCGGGCGACCTCACCCGGCCGAAACGGCTGGCGTGCTGACGTGGTACGTCAGGATCGATCGCGCGGCGATGCGGCCGTTGCTGACGCACACCGCTTCGGCTTCGCAGAACACCATGGTCCGTCCGCGCCGCACGATCCACCCCTCGGCGACGAGGTCGGTCTGCACGGCGGCCGACAGGTACTGGACGTGCATGTCGACCGTCGAGTAGCGCACGTCCGGGCCGTAGACCGCACCGATCGCCGGAACGACGACCGAGTCCAGCAAGGTGGCGATCGCTCCACCGCGGACGACCCCGGCCGGCTGCTCCAGCACGGGGCGGAACGGCATGCGCATCCGGCAGTAGTCGGTGCGCACCTCCTCGACGACGAGCCCGACGAGCGACGGGAAGTACTCACGCTCCCAGTTGCCGAACCCCGACCAGCGGGCGAGCGCGGCTTCCGGCAGCGGCGTGAACTGGTCGGCGCGACTCATGCCGGGTTGGCGACTGCGTCGGCGACGTGCGCCGACAGCAGCGTGGCGATCTCGCCGGCGAGCTCTTGGATGATGAGGTGCCCGCCGGGCAGCTCGACCAGTCGCGAGCCGGCGATTCCAGCGGCCAGCGCCCGGCTGTGCTCGATCCCGCACCAGCGGTCCTCGACGCCACCGATCACCAAGGTCGGCGCGGTGATCGACGCCAGCAGGTCGGCGATGTCCACGACGATGTCGAGGTCGAGATGATCCGCCGAACCAGGAGCCAACGAGCTGGCTCCGAGTGCGACCACTCCGTCGAGCATCGGCTCCAGTCCACCGATCGCCGCGGCGGTGAAGCCGTCGGCCACCGCGTAGCGCATGAACAGCTCAGGGCTGGCCTCGATCAGCCGCTTCCACAGATCGAAGGTGAAGCGCTGCCGTGCGTCGCTGGTCACCCAACCGCACAGCAACGTCGCGCTGCGCACCGCGTCGGCATGACGCGCAGCGACGCCCGCTGCGACCACCGCTCCGAGCGAGTAGCCGGCGACGTGGTAGCGCTCGTGGCCGAGCTCGGCCATCACCGCGTGCGCCTGATCGGCCAGCCCGTCGACGGTCAACGGCGCGTCAGCGCGCGGGGATTCGCCAGATCCGGGGAACTCGACGAGCACCTGCTGGAGCCCGGCGTCTGCCGGCAGCGCGCCGCGAACGAGGTCCCACCCGGTGCGGTTCATGGTCGTGCCGTGCAGGAACAGCACGGGCTCGCCATCGCCCTCGACTGCGTAACCGACGGTCTGTGATCCAACGTTCAGCGTGGGCATGGGCGCCGACCGTAGCGGCGTCGGTCTACGGGACCAGAGCCGTGCGGAAGAACGTGGTGATGTGGTCGCGGCGGCGACGCAACGCTTCGCTGGCCAACGGGTCGTCGTCGAGGAGACCGCCGAGGAACGGCGCATCGGAGAAGTAGCTGAGCAGCGCGCCGTAACCGGTGAGCAGCAGCTGCTCGGGGTCGTGCTCTCGGAAGGTGCCGGCGGCCATCTCACGGTTGAAGTAGTCCACGCTGCGGTCCCACATCGGGCGCAGCACGGCCGCCAGATCGATGCCCACGTGGGCGCCGGCGTCGAGCGCTTCGCGGCGCATCAGGCGCACGTAGTCGTAGTTGTCGGCGAAGAAGTCGAAGCCGGCGGAGATGACGAGCTGCACCTTCTCCCAGCCGCGCTGCTGGCTGTCGACCGCCGTCGCCAGCCGCTCGAACCAGTCGCCCAACAACCGCTCGAAGACCTCGACGTAGAGCGCCTCCTTCGAGGCGAAGTGGTGGAGCAGGCTCGGCCGGCGGATGCCCACACCGGCCGCGATGTCGTTGAGCGACGTGCCTTCGTAGCCGCCGTCGGCGAAGCACTTCAGCGCCTCGGCGAGGATCAGCTCTCGCGTGCTGAGGGTCTCCCCATGATCAGCCACTCAGACCACACCCTCGACTGCTGCCAAGGACCCACGCACCGACGGTCGCACGTGAGCGACACTACCGGGGCCAGAGCCTACCGACTGGTAGGTAGACGGCTGTGGTAGCGTGGCGGGCGTGATTCGTGTGCTCGTCACCGCGTTCGCGGCCGGATTCGTCGTCACCATGATCGCCCAGGTCTGCAGCACCGTGTTCCTGCACCGGGCGCTCTCCCACCGTGCCGTGTCGCTGTCGCCGCCGGTCACCCAGGCCTTCCGCTTCATGCAGTGGATCACCACCGGGATCCGCCCCCGCCAGTGGGTGGCAGTGCACCGCAAGCACCACGCGTTCACCGATGTGGAGGGCGACCCGCACTCCCCCGTCCTGCTCGGTTGGATGAAGGTGCAGATGCAGAACGTGCGCCTCTACCGGCGCGAGGCTCGCAACCCCGAGACCTTGGCCCGCTACGCCAAGGACCTCCCGGCCACGCGCGCCGACCGGCTGTTCTACGACCACGCACTGGTCGGCCTGGCCATCGGCGTGGGCGTGCTGGTGCTGGTGTTCGGTCCGGTGATCGGGCTGCTCGCGGCATTCGTGCACGTCAACCTGTACCTCGGCGGCAGCGCAGCGGTGAACGCGATCGGCCACCACTTCGGCCGGCGCCCGTACCCCAACGGTGCCGGCAACCTGCAGTGGCTGGCGTTCCTCACGGCCGGTGAAGGGCTGCACAACAACCACCACGCAGCGCCGACGTCGGCGAAGCTGTCGCATCGCTGGTTCGAGATCGATCCGGGCTGGTGGGTCATCAAGGTGCTCAGCTGGTTCCACCTGGCCAAGGTGCGGCTGACCGACCTGCGCCTCACCGCCCAGGCCGCTGCCGTTCAGGCTGCATCGAAGGCGCAGGCCGCTGCAACGGCGGCCACTACGTCGCGCCGCAAGGCCGTCTCCGGCTGACATCCTGACCGGATGGTGATCACCTCCGGCAGGGCTCTCGACGCACGCGGGTTCCGTGGTCCGACGAACGTGCTCGTCGAGGACGGCCGCATCGTCGCGATCGAGCCGGCTGCAGGGGATGCCGATGGGCTCACGCTCGTCCCGGGATTCGTCGACCTGCAGGTGAACGGGATCGACGACGTCGACGTCAGCACCGCCACCGGAGCCGAATGGGATCGGCTCGACGGGCTGCTCCTCGATCAGGGCGTCACCACGTGGTGCCCGACGTTGGTGACGATGCCGCTCGATCGCTTCGCCCGCCCATTGGCCGAGATCGGCTCGGCGATGGGCCGCCCGGCTGGTGGTCGGCCGTCGATCGCCGGCGCGCACCTCGAAGGTCCGTTCCTCGGTGGCGCGCCCGGCGCGCATCGGCCGCAGTGGATCATCCCCATCGACCTCCCCTGGATCGACGCGCTGCCCGACCACATCGCGGTGATGACGATCGGTGCCGAACAACCCGAGGCCGCGACGGCGACTGCACGGATGACGTCGCGAGGAACGATCGTCTCGATCGGTCACACCACGGCCGAGTTCGACGAGCTCGATGCCACCGCAACGGCCGGCGCGTCGCTGACCACGCACCTGTTCAACGGGATGAGCGGGCTGCACCACCGAACACCGGGCGTTGCCGCATGGGTGCTCGGCCATCCGTCAGTCGCCGCGTCGATCATCGCCGATGGCGTGCACGTGCATCCACGGATGGTCAAGCTGGCGTTCTCGCTCCTCGGCCGCGACCGGGCCGTGCTCGTCACCGATGCGGTCGCCTGGCGAGCCGGCACCGTCGGCCCGGTGGGGATGGAGCTGCGCGACGGCGCACCGCGGCTTCCCGACGGCACCCTCGCCGGCAGCGCGGCGACCATGGATCAGTGCCTCCGCGTGTGCATCGAGGCAGGCGTCGCGCCGGAGCTCGCGCTGCGCGCTGCCAGCACCACCCCGGCTCGCCTGCTCGGCCTCGCCGATCGCGGCACGATCGAGGTCGGCCGCCGCGCCGACCTCGTCGCGCTCGACGCCGACTGGCGCATCCGCCACGTCTGGGTCGCCGGCGATCAGGTCCGCTAGTTGCGGGCTGAACCGTGCACTCCGATCTGTCGACTGCAATCGAGTAGCTGAACGCCCCTGAGCGGCGCTCAGCAACTCGGTTCCGTGTGGGCGCTGACGGCCGTGCTTGTCAGTCGGCGACGTCGACGATGGCGACGACGTTGGTCGGCGTGATGCGCACGACCATCTCCGGCGGGACCGCGTTGCGCATGCCGTACTGCTGCGCCAATGCCTTGCCCATGTAGCGAGCGGCGATGCGGGTGCCCCAGTGCATCAGCTTGAACGGATCCGTGGTGGTGGTCGTCGTGCCGGTGACCGTGACGAACGAGAAGGGCGGGCGGTCGTCGTCGAAGCAGATCGAGACGCGCCCGTCGCGCAGGATGCTCTTGCCCTTGATCGTCTCTGCGCTGGTCATGAAGACGATCTCGTCACCGTCGAGGTCGACCCAGACGGGTGCGACGTGCGGTGTGCCGTCCTTGCGGGTGACCGCCAGCTTGCCGGTTCGCGCCGGGCTCGCGAGCACGAACGACTGCCACCAACCATCCGGCGCTGCGGTGTACCCCATGGCTCGGACGCTAGCCGTCGGGTTGTTCGCCGACTTGACCGACATGGGGCTCGCTACCCTTCGACCGATGCAGATCGTGTCCGCCCTCTTCGTCGAGAACTTCGAGATGCGCCAGGCGCCGGGACCGAGCACGCGCATCGACCTCACCGGTGCGATGTTCTCGATGGCTTCGCCGTCACCGGCTCCGGTCACCGTGTCGCCGCACCTCGTCGGGCTCATCTACTGCTTCCCGGGCGAGAGCGGGTCCGGCGTGTTCGAGGTGGTCTTCCGCAAGGGTGCCGGCGAGGACGACGAGCAGGTGGCGCGCAACGTCAGCCCGTTCACCGTCGAGCCGGGCAAGTTCACGTACCGCCTCGTCAAGGGCGAGCTGGAGTTCGCCGAGTACGGCCAGATCTTCGCCCACTGCCGCATCGACCGCGGCCCCTGGCACCTGGTCCCGTTCACCCTCCTGCCACCCGCCGGTTGACCGGCCCACCTGCGGGTACAGTCCACTTCGTGCCCCCTGCGTTGACCCCCGAACAAGATCAGCTCGCCGTCTCCCTCATCCGCGGCATGGCGATGGACGCCCCGCTGCAGGCCAAGAGCGGTCACCAGGGCACGGCCATGGCCCTCGCCCCGCTCGGTCACGTGCTGTTCAGCCGGATCATGCGCCACGATCCGACCGATCCGCACTGGCCCGACCGCGATCGCTTCGTGCTGTCCAACGGCCACGCCTCGATCCTGCAGTACTCGCTGCTGTTCCTCAACGGCTACGGGCTCGAGCTCGACGATCTCAAGGCGTTCCGCCAGTGGGACTCGCTCACCCCCGGTCACCCGGAGGCGGAGCTGACCGCCGGCGTCGAGGTCACCACCGGACCACTCGGACAGGGACTTGCCAACTCGGTGGGGATGGCCATCGCCGAGCGTCGCTTGCGGTCGAAGTTCGGTGACGACGTGCAGCACCACCACACGTTCGTCATCGCCGGTGACGGCTGCTTCATGGAAGGCGTCAGCCACGAGGCCGCGTCGCTCGCCGGGCACCTCGGGCTCGGCAACCTGATCTGCGTCTACGACGACAACCACATCACCATCGACGGCGACACAGCGCTGTCGTACAGCGACGACGTCGGCAAGCGCTTCGAGGCATACGGCTGGCACGTCGAGCACCTCGGTGAGGTCGCCGACGACCTCGACGCGCTGGAGGCCGGGATCCGCGCCGGCATCGCCGTCACGGACAAGCCCAGCCTGCTCATCCTGCGCAGCCACATCGGTGCGCCGAGCCCCGACCTGACCGATCACCACGAGGCCCACGGCAACCCCTTCACGGCGGAGCAGATCACCCGCACCAAGGCCGTGATGGGCATCCCCGACGAGCCGTTCTGGGCACCCGACGACCTCGTCGCTGCGGTGCGCGCCAACGCCGCCGAGCGTGGCGCTGCCGAGCACGCCGCATGGCAGGAGCGCTTCGCCGCGTCGTCCGTCGACCGCGTCGCGTGGGACGCCGCCTGGGCCGGTGGCGGAGTGCCGGGTTGGGAAGCCGCCCTGCCCGTCTTCGAGCAGGGCGAGAAGATCGCCACTCGCGTCGCCATCGAGAAGGCGTTCAACGCATCGCTCGACGGGTTGCCCGGCCTCGTCGCCGGCGCCGCCGACCTCACCGGCAACACCGGTACGAAGCTCACGGGCCAGGAGCCGCAGTCGATCTCCACGCCCAGTGGCCGCCAGGTGTACTACGGCATCCGCGAGCACGCGATGGGTTCGGCCATGGTCGGCATGGCCCGCCACGGCGGCGTCCTACCGGCCGGTGGCACGTTCTTCGTCTTCCTCGACTACATGCGCCCGCCGGTGCGGCTGGCCGCGCTGAGCAAGGCCAAGGTGCTGTTCGTGTTCACTCACGACTCGGTCGGCGTCGGCGAGGACGGGCCGACCCACCAGCCCGTCGAGCACATCGCCACCTTGCGCGCCATCCCCGAGCTGCAGGTGATCCGACCAGCCGACGCCAACGAGACAGTCGCCGCCTTGCGGGCCGCCGTCGAGCACCACGGACCCACGGCGCTGGTGCTCAGCCGGCAGGCGATCCCGGTCGTCACCGACGGCTCGGCGGTCGGGCCCGGCGGCGCGGTCATCCGACCGGTCGACGATCCGCAGGTCGTGCTCGTCGGCACGGGCAGCGAGGTCGCCGTTTGCGTCGATGCCGCTGCGGCGCTGGCCGATGCCGGCATCCGCGCCAGTGTCGTCAGCCTGCCGTCGTGGGATCGCTTCGCCGAGCAGACCGCTGAGTACCGGACGAGCGTCTTCCCAGCCGGCGTGCCGGTCCTGTCCGTCGAGGCGGCAACCACCTTCGGCTGGGCTCGATACGCCACCGACTCGATCGGCATCGACCGCTTCGGTGCCAGCGCTCCCGGCAACCTCGTGCTCGACAAGCTGGGCATCAACGTCGACCACGTCGTCGCCCGAGCGACCGCCCTCGTCAACCGCTGATATCCCGCACCGCCCCACCCCGCCCTCACACCTAAGGATCGTCATGGACCGCCTCAACACCCTCTACCACGAGTTCGGCCAGAGCCCCTGGCTCGACAACCTGAAGCGCGGCTACATCACCTCGGGGCAGATCGACCGCCTCGTGCAGCGCGGCATCCGCGGGCTGACCAGCAACCCGACGATCTTCCAGAAGGCCATCCAGGGCTCGCCCGACTACGACGAGCAGTTCACCGTGCTGGCCAACGACGACAAGCCCGTGATCGACGACTACTGGGCGCTCGTGCTGCAGGACATCAACGGTGCACTCGACGCGTTTGCGGAGGTGCATCACGACAGCCACGGCCGTGACGGGTACGTCAGCGTCGAGGTCGCTCCGGCCCTCGCCCACGACGGTCCGGGCACGGAGACCGCGGCGCGAGAACTGCACGAGAAGATCGATCGACCGAACCTGATGGTCAAGATCCCGGCGACCGAGGAAGGCATCCCTGCCATCCGCCAGATGATCGCCGAAGGGCGAAGCATCAACGTCACGTTGATCTTCAGCCTCGAGCGCTACCAGGCGGTTGTCGACGCCTACCTCGACGGTCTCGATGCGTACTCGAAGGTTCCGGGCGCCGATCTGTCGAAGGTGGCCAGCGTTGCCAGCTTCTTCATCAGCCGCGTCGACACCGAGATCGATCGCCGCCTGGATGCGATCGGGACGCCGGAGGCGCTGGAGCTGCGCGGCAAAGCTGCCGTCGCACAGGGCAAGCTCGCGTACCAGCTGTTCCTGAAGGCGTTCAGCGGCGCTCGCTGGGACCGGTTGGCCGACCTCGGCGCTCGCGTGCAGCGTCCGCTGTGGGCCAGCACGTCGACCAAGAACCCGGCGTACAAGGACACCCTCTACGTCGACGAGCTGATCGGGCCGGACACGGTGAACACCCTGCCGGACGCCACCATCGAGGCCTTTGCCGACCACGGCACCCTGGCGCGCCGGATCGATGCCGATCTCCCTGAGGCCGAAGCTGCGTGGGCCGGACTCACGGCGGTCGGCGTCGATCTCGACGACGTGGCGGCGACCCTGGAGCGCGAGGGCGTGTCGAGCTTCCAGAAGAGCTTCGACGAGCTGCTCGATGCGCTGGAGACGAAGGCGCAAGAGCTCCGTTCGTCAGAGTGACGACGATGGGCGACGAGCCGCTGGCCCCGTCGACACCGGGCCGACCGGCTGAGCACCTCAGCACGGTTGCCGGCGACCTCAGCAATCGGCGCGACCAGCGTCTGGCCGAGCAGCTGCTGAAGGCGGCCGCCGCGCTGATCGCGGATCAACCCGAGACGCTCGATCTGAAGATCGCCTCCGCCGCACTGCAGGAGATGCGCGACGCGTTCGCGATGTTCGCCCCGTACGCCGATCACGCCAAGGTGACCATCTTCGGCTCGGCACGCACTCGGCCGGAGGACCCGCTCTACGCGGCCGCCCGCGAGGTGGCCGCCAAGCTGGCGGAGGCCGGTTGGATGGTCGTCACCGGCGCCGGCCCGGGGATCATGCAGGCGGCGATGGAGGGTGCCGGCAGCGACCAGTCGATCGGCGTATCGATCCGCCTGCCGTTCGAGCAGGGCGCCAACCCGATCATCGCCGGCAACACGAAGTACGTCAGCATGAAGTACTTCTTCACCCGCAAGCTGATGCTGATCAAGGAGAGCAAGGGCTTCGTCTGCCTCCCCGGCGGGTTCGGCACGCTCGACGAGACCTTCGAGCTGCTCACGCTGACGCAGACCGGCAAGGGCGTGCCGGTGCCGATCGTCTTCCTCGACACGCCCGGCGACCCCTACTGGGAGACGGTGCACGAGTTCATCGACACGCAGCTCGTCAAGCGTGGACTGGTCAGCCCCAGCGACACCGGGCTGTACCTCGTCACCGACGACTGCACGGTGGCCGTCGATGAGATCCTCGGCTTCTACCGCAACTACGAATCGCTGCGTTACGTCGGCGACCTGCTCGTGATCCGCCTGCAGCACGCACCGACCGACGAGCAGCTCGCGTTGCTCAACGAGCGGTTCGGTCACCTGTGCAAGTCGGGCTCGATCACCCGCGTCGACCCGTCCGACGCGGAAAGACGCGAGGCAGATCGGCTCGGTCTGGCTCGCATCGGGTTCGTGTTCGCCAAGCACGGCTACGGCGACCTGCGCGAGCTGATCGACACCACCAACTCGTTCGTCCCGAAGGGCTGATGGCAGCGTCGGATCGGTGAGGTGCATCACCGATTGCCCGAGTGTTACACTTCTGTCGTGCCAACGACCCGTCCACGTCACATCGTCACCGAGACCGACGACATCGCCGCCGCCATCGACCGCGCGGAATCGAACTACCCCGGCGCGACGCGGGCGCAGATCCTCCGCCAGCTGGTGCTGCTCGGCGCTCAAAGCGCTGATGGGAAGAGCGCCAGTCGGCGTGAGCTCGTGCGCCAACTCGCCGGTGGCTTCGAAGCGGCGTTTCCCGACGGCTACCTCGACGATCTGCGGGCGGAGTGGCCCGAGTGATCACGCTCGACGCGAGCGTGCTGATCGCCTACCTCTCGCGTCGCGATGCGCACCACGAAGCAGCCATCGAGATCCTCGCCTCCGCCGTTCCACCGCTGCTCGTGCATCCGATCACGCTTGCTGAGGCGTTGGTCGGGCCGGTTCGTCTCGACCGCGGTCGCGAGGTGATGGACCACCTCGCAGCCGTCGGCGTCGTCGTCGACGAGACGCCGACAGATCCACTCTCGCTGGCTGAGCTGCGCAACTCGACGGGCTGCAAGCTTCCCGACTGCTGCGTTCTGCTCACGGCGCGACGCCATCGGACTCCGATCGGCACGTTCGACGTTCGATTGCGACGAGCAGCAGACCACGGCGTCTGACCGCGGAGCGCCTCAGTCGTCACTGGCGTCGCGGCCGCGCAGGAGCTGCGCTGCCTTCTCGACGGCGCGGCGGGCTTGCATCAGGCGCTTGTCGTCGGCGGGTCGGCCGCCTCGCTCGGCGGCTGCTTCGCGCAGCAGGTCGAAGCTGCGCTCGTCGAGGTCGGCGGCAATCGCTTCGAGGCGATCGGCGAGGTCGTCGTAGGAGCCGGTCACCGCAGTGCCTCGGCAACGAGGTCGATCGGATGCCGAACCGTCAACCCGGCGGCCGCGAGGTGCATCGCGCAGCCGGGGTTGGCGCTGGCGACGACACCGGAACCGGCGCGTTCGATCGATGCCAGCTTGCGATCTCGGATGTCCGAGGCGAGCTCGGGCTGGAGCGCCGAGTAGGCACCGCCGGCGCCGCAGCACAGGCCATCGTCGTCGAGCTCGACGACGTCGGCGACCGCGCCGAGCACCGTGCGCACCGGCAGGTGGGCACGCTGCACGTGACGCAGGTGGCACGGGTCCTGCACGATCACCTTGCCGAGGAGGCGTTTCGGCTGGAGGCGCTCGACGCGCTCCGCGATCACCTCGTGGACGTCGCGCACGCGCGCACTGAACGCCGCTGCCTCTGCCGTGCCGAGCAGGTGCCCGTAGTCCTTCAACGCTGCACCGCATCCGGCGGAGTTGACGGCGATCGGCGCATCGCCGGGCATCGACGCGATCACCCGCGCTGCGAGCCGTCGTGTCTCGTCGACGAGTCCGGCGTGCACGTGCAGCGCACCGCAGCACGCCCCGCCGGCACCCGGCAGCGCATAGGTCAGGCCAACAGCGTCGAGCACTTCCGCCGTGTTGCGGTGCGTTTCGCGCAGCCACGCATCCATCACGCATCCGGTGAACAGCCACACGTCGGTGCCCGTTGTGGTCACTGCCTTGCCGCGACGAAGCGGCAGCCGCGAGATCCCCAACCGCTTCGGCACGAGCCGCGCTCGTTGCGCCACTGCGAGCGCGGTGGATCCGACCAGCAGCAGACGGTGATGACCGAGCACCTTGAATCCGATCCGCTGGTACCACGGGGTGATGCGGTGCTGCTCGGCGAGCGTCTCACGCGTGCCTTCCATGAGGCGGCCGTACGGCACGCCCGACGGGCAGGCCGGCTCGCAGCCGCGGCACTGCACGCACGTCTCCATGAAACCGAGGAAGTCCTTGGTCGGCTCGGCGCCTTCCCACTGGACGGCCCGCATCGCGGCGATCCGACCGCGAGGCGACAGCGCCTCTTCGCCCGTCACCCGGAACGTCGGGCAGTGCGGCAGGCACAGCCCACATCCCACACAGGTGGCCAGTTCGTCGTCGGTGATGTGCAGCTTCACGGCCCGCTCACCGTACCCGCCGAGCGCGGCGCGACGCCCGTAACCTCGACGCCGATGCCCGAAGGCCACACCATTCACCGGATCGCCCGCGATCACAACAAGCTGCTCGGCGGTCTGCCGGTGCGGGTGTCGTCACCGCAGGGGCGCTTCGAGGCGGACGCGGCTCGCGTCGATGGCCAGGTGCTCCGGCGCATCGAGCCGTACGGCAAGCACCTGTTCTACGAGTGGTCGGACGGGCAGATCGGCCACGTGCACCTCGGGCTGTTCGGCAAGTTCCGTGTTCACCTCGGGCCGGACGCTCCGGCGCCCATCGGTGAGGTGCGGATGCGGATGGTCAGCGAGCGGGCGACCATCGATCTCGCCGGGCCGACGGCGTGCAGCATCGGTACCTCCGACGAACGAGATTCGATCGTCGCCCGTCTCGGTCCGGACCCGCTGCGCCGAGATGCCAAGCCGGAGCTTGCCATCGCCCGGATGGCGAAGAGCAAGCAGCCACTCGGTGCGCAGCTGCTCGATCAGAAGGTGATGTGCGGCGTGGGCAACGTCTACCGCGCCGAGGCGCTGTTCGTGAATGCCATCCATCCGTCACGGCCGGGCAACGCGACGGAGCCGGCCGAGCTGCACGCGCTGTGGGACACCGTCGCGGTGATGCTCAAGCAGGGCGTCAAGGACAACCGGATCATCACCGTCGATCGACGCGAGTTCCCCGTGTCGAAGGGCAAGCTGC
Source organism: Ilumatobacteraceae bacterium (assembly GCA_965229005.1). Classification (GTDB taxonomy): domain Bacteria; phylum Actinomycetota; class Acidimicrobiia; order Acidimicrobiales; family Ilumatobacteraceae; genus CBDDIP01. The sequence continues at coordinate 2,787,089 of CBDDIP010000002.1, read as the reverse complement.
GACGCGGCGAGGCGACGTACGTGTACCACCGCGATCGCTGCCTGCGCTGCGACACACCGATCATGACCGTCGAGCTCGGCGGCCGCCCCTGCTACTTCTGCCCGCACTGCCAGCCGAGCTGAACCGGGCCTACTGCGCCGTCCAGACCGGCGCGCCGGGCTCGTCGCGCCAGAACCTCAGGCGGCGCTGCGCCTCCTCGGCGGCTGCCGGGTTCGTACGGCCGGCGCGCAGACGCATCACGGTGGCGATCGCCAGACGGAGCGCGGCCTGGCCCTCGGCGAAGATGTCGCCGCGGAGCGAGCGGCCGTAGCCCTCGGCGAACCGGTCGTAGGTGCCCCACTCCCCTCCCCACCGCTCAGCCCAGGTGAGCATCGCTGCGTGGTCCCAGGCAACGGGGCCGTGGCAGAGGAGGTCCCAGTCGATCAGCACGGCACCGGCCGCGGTCTGGATGACGTTGCCGGGATGGACGTCGCCGTGGCAGACGACGTCCGGACCGCCGAGACGAGCGCGGAACGCAGGCAGGGAGACGTTGATCACGTCCTCCAGGCCCGCCCGTGCCGGCGCATCGAGCAGATCGGCGATGTCGGCGAAGATGTCCTCCACCCGCCACCACGGGAACGAACCGCACCACGGCAACGGGTACGCCGTCGGCAGCAGACCGGGATCGATCGCGTGCACCCGCGCCACCTGCTCACCGACGTCTCGCCAGTCAACCGGACCGGACTCGACGAGACGCTCAATGGCGAACACGCCGAGGCCGTCGACCTCGACCGGCTCACGCAACAGCCGTGGCGCTCGCACGCCGTGCGCGGCGAGCACCTCGACGAGATGACCAGCGGCGGACGGAGGCGCGGTCGTCCTACCGACGCGGACGATGACGTCGTCACCCGCGGCGTAGATGCCGTTCATGCCGAGGCGGATCCGGTGGACCGGCCGCAACTTCCAGGTGGCAGCAGCGGAGGCCGCGGCCCGGTCGACGGCGGCGGCGTCGCCGGGCGGCTCGATCACGAACGGAAGGTCAGGTGACATGTACGCCTGGGTTGAGCCGTCCGGTCGGGTCGAGCTCGCTCTTGAGCCGCGTGGTCAGTTCGGCGCGGACCGGATCGATCCGGGCGTCGTCCGCCAGCGCGATCGGCTCGATCGTGTGGACCACGCCCACACCGAGCTCGGCGATCGCGTCACCGGCGCGTGCCACGGTCACGGCCGCGTCGTGGCCAACGGTGCGGGCGTGCGGCGGGATCGGTGGCGGGCCGTCGCACTCGGTGAGCCTCGCGCTGGCGGCCTGTGCGCGGAGGTCGTCGCCGTGACCCTCCAGCAATGCGAACACGGTCGCGCCGTCCCACAGCACCGACACCGGACGGTGCAGCGACCCGAAGGTCACCCACGGGTCGGCGGCATCACCGCGGTACCACTGCGACGTCGCTGGCAGCGGCCGCGTGCGCACGATCACCTCACCGAGGAAGCCGAACGTGCCTCGCGACCCCACCAGCAGACGGCACAGGTCGAAGCCGCTGACGTTCTTCACCGTCGGCCCACCGGCCTTGACCACCTCGCCAGCTGCAGACACGTAACGCGCCTGCAGCAGCGTGTCGCGCACCGGGCCGTAGCCCAGTCGACGGATGCCGCTGTGGGCGGTTGCCAGCACGCCGCCGACGGTGCCCGAAGAGGGCATGGCAACGCACTGGCCGTGCTGGGCCAGCGCCGTGTCGAGTTCGACGACCGACGTGCCGGCGCCACAACAGACGATCATCTCGTCGGGTTGCACCCAGTCGATGCCGCTCGGCGCCTGCACGGCGCGCACACCCTCGACACCGCCGCCGCGAGTGCCGAGGCCGGCGATCGTGACCGGGCCGTCCTGGCCGACCTCGTCGGCGAACGACGTCAGATCCACATGCCCTCGGCGACCTCGTGGGCGTCGCCGCACGATGCCGGCGACGGCAGCACCTTGAACGGGTTGGCCAGGCCGACGGGGTCGAACGCGCGGCGCATCGCACCCTGCGCTTCCAGATCGGCGGGACCGAACATCAGCGGCATGAAGTCGCGCTTCTCGAGACCGATGCCGTGTTCGCCGGACAACACGCCACCAGCGGCGACCGAGGCACGCACGATCTCCTCGCCGGCCGCGTGGACGCGATCCATCACACCGGGCTCGCGCTTGTCGAAGACGAGCAGCGGGTGCAGGTTGCCGTCGCCTGCATGGAAGACGTTCATCACCAGCAGGTCGTGGCGGGCGGTGATCTCGTAGACCTTGCGCAGCACCTCGGGCAGCATGCGGCGCGGCACCACCGTGTCGTGCAGGTAGTAGTTCGGCTTGATCCGCGCGATCGCACCGAAGGCCGTCTTGCGGCCCTTCCACAGCAGCGCGCGCTCGGCTTCGTCCTGGGCGACTCGCACGCTGCCGGAGCCGTGTGCCTTGGCGATCTCGACGATGCGATCGGTGTCGGCGGCAACCGCGTGCTCGAGCCCGGCGACCTCGACGAGCAGGATCGCCGCGGCGTGCACCGGCAGCCCGGCATGGATGTACTCCTCGACCGCCTGCGTGCACAGCTGGTCCATCATCTCCAGCGCCGCGGGCACCATGCCGGCGGCGATGATCGCGCTCACCGTCTGCGCACCGTCCTCCACGGTGGAGAAGTCGAACAGCATCGTGCGCACGGCCGGCGCGTTCTGGGTGAGGCGCACGCACACCTTCGTCGTGATGCCGAACATGCCTTCGCTGCCGACGAAGGCGCCGCGCAGGTCGAGGCCGTCGTCGTCGACGTCGCCGCCGAAGGTCGCCACGGTCGCGTCGGGCAGGACGACCTCGACGCCGAGGATGTGCGCGCTGGTGACGCCATCGGCGAGGCAGTGCGGACCACCGGAGTTGTTGGCCACGTTGCCGCCGATCGTGCAGCTCTGCTGGCTGCTCGGATCGGGAGCGAAGTGCAGACCGTGCTTGGCGGTCTCGCGAGAGAGGTCGAGGTTGAGCACGCCCGGCTCCACCCAGGCGTAGCGGCGCACCGGATCGACCGACAGCACCCGGTTCATCTTCGTCGTGACGATGACCACCGCACCATCGAGTGGCGTCGCACCGCCCGCCAGCCCCGTGCCCGATCCACGCGCGACGAACGGCACACCGTGCTCGACGGCCAGCCGGACGCACGCCTGCACCTCGGCAGTGCTCGTCGGGAAGCAGACAACACCGGCATTGCCCTCGATGTTCGACGCGTCACGGCGATAGAGGTCGAGCTCCGTCGTCGACGTGCGGATGCGGTCGGGCGACAGTGCTCGGCCCAACGCGGCAACGAGCTCGGCCGCGACCATCGTCATGCTCGGCGGCGGCGACGGCGGGCCGTGGCGGCCGCCGATGATGCCCGATCCGCATCGGTGCGCTCACGCACCTGACGCAGCACGATCACCTGACCCGGTTCCACCGGGCGACCGTCGACCAGGACGGCGTCGCCGTCGTCGAGCTCGTCGGCCAACGTGGCCGAGCGCCCGTCCAGCCGGGCCTTCAGCTCGGCTTCCTTGGCCTTCATCGCCCGACGCCCTTCGCTGGCCGCATCGCGCACGCGCTGCGCGGCGTTGCGGGCCAACTTCGACGGGGCGAGATCGGACGCCTTCTGCTTCACCTTGCGCTTGGTCAGCCCGGCACCGGCGATGCCGGCCACCGCGCCACTGACGAACCACGTGAGTCGCTTGATCATGCGGACTTCGGCTCCTTCCTGCGCAGACGGCGAACCGCTCGCGACGTGCCGGTGGCGAGTGCCGCCGTCTTGATCACCGGCGCGCTCAACGCGGCACGAGTGACCCTGCTGGTGTTGGCGACGGCGCCGCTGACCGCCTCGGTCGAACCGATGACCCGATCGAAGCGATCGAGGTCCTGACGTGCACCGGTCATGATGTGACGGGCCTGATCTGTCGAGGCGCGCAGCTCCGCCATCAACGGCACGGTCTCCTCGCGCATGGCGGTGACCTCGGTGCGGACCTGCTTCAGCGCGTCGAGCACACGCACGAGCACGACGATCAGCGCGGCAAAGCCGAGGCAGCAGAGGACTGCGGCCAGGACGACGGCGAGCTCACCGGCGGTCATGTGCGGTCCTGTTCATCGAGTTGCTGACGGCGTTGCATGCGTTGTGCCACCTCCGCCTCACGACCATGGCCGCTCGGCTCGTAGTAGCGCTTGTCGCGCTGCTCATCGGGCAGGTACTGCTGGTTGACCCACCCGTCGGGATGGTCATGAGGGTAGTCGTACCCCGTCCCGTGACCCAGTGATGCCGCGCCCTGGTAGTGGGCATCACGCAAGTGTGGGGGCACCTCGCCGACGGCACCGTCGCGCACGTCGCTCCGTGCGTTCCAGATGGCCAGCGCGGCTCGATTGCTCTTCGGCGCGGTGGCCAGGTGGATGGCCGCCTGGCTCAGGTTGAGCTGCGCTTCGGGCAACCCGACGTGCTCCAGCGCGTGCCCGGCGGCGACGGCCACGAGCAGCGAGGTCGGGTCGGCCAGGCCGACGTCCTCACTGGCGAAGATGATCATCCGCCGGGCGATGAAGCGGGCGTCCTCCCCCGCCTCCAGCATCCGTGCCAGGTAGTACACCGCAGCCTGCGGGTCACTGCCGCGCAGGCTCTTGATGAAGGCGCTGACCACGTCGTAATGATCGTCGCGGCCGTAGCGCAAGGCGCTCGTGCCGAGTGCGCTCTCGACGTGCTCGATCTCCACCGACCCGGGATGGGCCAGCGCCACTGCCACCTCGAGCGCGGTGAGCACCTGCCGGCCATCGCCGCCGGCGCGGTCGGCGAGGTGGATGATCGCTTCCGGCGATGCCGTGGTCCCTTCCGCCTGGAGGCCGCGGGCGATCAGCGACTCGATCGCCGTGCGGTCGAGCGGCTCGAGGCGGAACAGCGTGCTGCGGCTGCGCAACGGCGGGTTGACCTCGAAGAACGGGTTCTCGGTGGTCGCCCCGATCAGGGTGAGCGTGCCGTCCTCGACTGCAGGGAGCAGCGCATCCTGCTGTGACTTGGAGAAGCGGTGGATCTCGTCGAGGAACAGGATCGTACCCCTGCCGTGCTCACCGAGGCGCTGCTTGGCCCGCTCGATCGTCTCGCGCACGTCCTTCACCCCGGCGTTCACGGCGCTGAGCTGCTCGAACACGCGCTTCGTGGTGCCGGCGACGGCGAGCGCCAACGTCGTCTTGCCGGTGCCGGGCGGCCCCCAGAAGATGGCGCTGGTCAGGCGGTCCTGCTCGACCAACCGGCGCAGCGGCTTGCCCGGGCCGACGAGGTGCTCCTGGCCGACCACGTCGTCGAGCGTGCGCGGCCGCAGCCGGGCCGCGAGCGGCGCCTGGCCGCGCAAGTGCTCCTCGGCCGCGGCGCTGAACAGATCGCTCATCGTCGACAGCTCACAGCGTCGACAGCACGCGCTCGTACGCGGGGCGACGCCACTCCAGCACGTGGCCGATGAGCCAGGTCGGGGCGACCCACTTCCAGGCGACGAACTCGCTGCCGTCGGGCGTCGGGAAGATGCCGGCATGCGCGGCGTCGAACAGGAACCAGCGCTGCACCTGGCCGCGGCGCTTGCCCTCCTTGCCGTGCTCGCGCATCAGCTCCTCCGGCCACTCGTAGGCCACCCACTCCGGGTACTCGGCGCACGCCCGCACGTCCGACTCGGTGAGCCCGGTCTCTTCCGCGAGCTCGCGCCACGCTCCCTCGATCGGCTCCTCGCCACGCTCCAGCCCACCCTGCGGCAGCTGCCAGCTTCCCGGTGAATCCGCCCGTTCGAAGGCAAGCACGTGCGTGCGCTCCGGGTTCCGGACCACGATCACCACCCCAGCCCTGAAGTGCTGCGCCACCCCGCCAACCTACCTGCCGAGCGTTTGTGCACGTTTCGGGGTCCCAAGCCGATCTGTGCACAAACGGTCAGCCGAGGAAGCGGCACAGGGTGACACCGATCTCGGCGTCGGTCATCCGCCACGTGAGCTCGATCGGCCGCCAGCCATCGAGGACCATCTCGTTCTGGCGGCGGGCATCGCCGTCCAGGTCGGACGCGAGCCGGTGCGACCCGAACCCGTTGCCCTCGAGGTAGAGGTGCCGCTCTGGCCATGCGAAGTCCATCCGGTAGCGAGCGTCCCCGTACGAGACGCGGTGCTGGTGCGTCGGCTGCGGCAAGCCGTTCGCATCGATGATCTGTCGAAGTCGCGCCTCGAGCTCGCTCTCGCCCGGGTCGTAGCCAGGGATCCGCTGAGCCAGGACGATCTTGAGCTTCTTGATCGATCGCCCTGGCGCGGGCCGGAGCAGCGAGACTCGGCCGCGCAACTCTTCGAGGTCGAGCCGGCGATGTCGCATCAGTTGGTCCGTGGCGCGCCCAAGCAGCTTCACGTCGAACATCCCGCTGAGATCGATGACGGTGCGAAGCGGGGAGGTGATCGACATGTCGAACCGAGTGCAGACGTCCTCGGGAGCAAGCAGGCCGGAACGATGCCCGATGACACCGGGAAGCCGCACTTGTGCCGCGAGCGGCCCGAGAACGTGGATGTCGTCGTCGATCGGAGCCTCCCCGCCCAGCACTCGGAGCGCCGTCGTGTGCGATCCGGATACCCGTCCACCACAGGTCTCGATCACGGCACGAACCTGTTGACGCCAGGTGGCCGGTGCACCGTTGATCGCATACACGTTCGGGCGAACCCGCACGTAGCGACCCGTATCGACCCGATGACGGAGCTGCTCCTCCGTCAATCCGTGTTCCTCTGCCACTGCCTTGGTCACGATTGCGTCGTGACGCGCCGCCCATCGTTCGATCGACATGACTGCTCCCAGATGTCCTGAGCGTTTGTGCGAACTTCGGGACGGGGTCCCGATCTGTGCACAAACGGTTGGGGGTGGGGGAAGTCGAACTGGGGGAAGGGTATCTAGGACTTTGGCGGGAGGACTCGGATGCCGAGCTCGTCGAGTTGCTTGGCGGACACGGGGGTCGGGGCGTTGGTCATCGGGTCCGAGCCGGACTGGGTCTTCGGGAAGGCGATGACCTCGCGGATGTTCTCCTCGCCGGCGAGGATGGCCACGAGCCGGTCGATGCCGAAGGCGAACCCACCGTGCGGCGGCGCGCCGTACTTGAACGGGTTGAGGAAGAAGCCGAACTTCTTCTGCGCCTCCTCGTCGCTGATGCCCAGGATCGAGAAGATCCGCGCCTGCAGCTCCGGCTGATGGATCCGGATCGAACCCGAGCCGAGCTCCCAGCCGTTGAGCACGAGGTCGTACGCCTGCGAGCGCACCTTCAACGGCTCGGTCTCCAGCAGGTGCAGGTCGTCGGGGTGCGGCTGGGTGAACGGGTGGTGGCCCGACTGGGCGTGGCCGGCTTCGTTGACGCCGATGAACAGCGGGAAGTCGACCACCCACAGGTAGCGGTACGGCCCCTGGTGCACCGGCGGACGGCCGAGGTCGTTGCGCAGTGAACCGAGCACCTCGCACGCCGTCGTCCACTCGTCGGCGACGATGAGGATCAGGTCGCCGGGCTGCGCGTCGAAGATCGAACGCAGCGTGCCCTGCTCGTCGGCCGAGAGGAACTTGGCAACGGGCGACTCGAACGTCCCGTCGGCGGCGACCTTCAACCACACGAGCCCCTTGGCGCCCATCTTCTTGGCCTTGTCGGTGAGCCCGTCGAGCTTGTTGCGGCCGTACTCGTCGGCCTTGCCCGTGGCGTTGATGCCCTTGATGCACGACGCGCCGGCGAACGCCTTGAACTCGGTCGCGGCGAACACGGGGGTGAGCTCCTGCAGCTCCATGCCGAAGCGCAGGTCGGGCTTGTCGATGCCGAAGCGGTTCATCGCGTCGTGCCACGTGATCTTGACGATGTCGCCGGGATCCTGGCCAACGGCCTGCGCCGCAGCGAGCACGGCGGCGCCGATGGCCTCGTGGACGTCGTCCTGGGTGACGAAGCTCATCTCCGCGTCGAGCTGCATGAACTCGTACTGACGGTCGGCGCGCAGGTCCTCGTCGCGCAGGCAGCGAGCCAGCTGGTAGTAGCGGTCGATGCCGGCCACCATCAGCAGCTGCTTGAACAGCTGCGGGCTCTGCGGCAGCGCGTAGAACGAACCGGGCTGCTGGCGCGACGGCACGATGAACTCGCGCGCGCCCTCGGGCGTGCTCGGCACGAGCATCGGCGTCTCGACCTCGGCGAAGCCCTGTGCCTCCATCGCCGTGCGGATGGCGGAGTTGACCGCCGAGCGAATCCGCAGGTTGCGCTGCATCCGGTCGCGGCGGATGTCAAGGTAGCGAAACTGCAGGCGCGTCGTCTCAGCAACGGTGTCGGTGCGCTCGCTGATCGGGAACGGCGGCGCCTCGGCGGTGTTGAGGATCTCCACGGTGCAGTCCTGGATCTCGATGCCACCGGTGGGGAGCTTGTCGTTGACGTTCTCCGCCGGGCGGGCGGCGACGGTGCCGGTGACGCGCACGACGTACTCGGCGCGCACGTCGACGGAGTTGTCGACCACGCACTGCGTGACGCCGGTGTGGTCGCGGACGTCGATGAAGGCCAAGTGCTCGCCGTGCTCGCGGCGAGTGGCCACCCAGCCGCAGAGGTGCACGGTGAGCCCGACGTGCTCCGCACGGAGCTCGCCGCACTGATGGGTGCGCATGGATGTACCGGTCATTGCAGTGCTCGCTTCAGGTGGTCGATGAGATCGGTTCGGGGGATGGTCTGCTGGGTGTGTTCGCCGGAGCGCAGCGGACGGAGGACGACCGTGCCGGCCTCCACCTCGTTGGTGCCGACGATGACGCCGAACGTGGCGCCGCTGCGGTCGGCCACCTTCATCTGGCTCTTCATGCTGCGGTTCTCGTAGGCGCGGTCGGCACGGAAGCCGGCGGCGCGCAGCTCGTTGGTCAGCGTCAGCGCCTCGATGCCACCGGTGGTGTCGACGACGAACGCGTCGAGCGCCGGCGTCTCGTCGCCGAACACGCCCTCGTCTTCGCACGCCAGCAAGGTGCGATCGATGCCGAGCGCGAAGCCGATGCCGTGCGTGGGCGGACCGCCGAGCGACTCCACGAGACCGTCGTAACGACCGCCGCCGCCGAGCGCGTTCTGCGCCGACTCCAACGTGCCGCCCTGGTACTCGAACGTCGTGCGGCGGTAGTAGTCCAGCCCGCGCACGAGCGTCGGGTCGATGGTGAACGGGATGTCGAGCACGCGCAAACCGGCCTGCACGGCCTCGAAGTGCGCGCCCGCCTCGTCGCTGTAGAACTCGGCGATGCGTGGCGCAGCAGCGACGAGCGCGGCGTCCTCGGGACGCTTCGAGTCGAGCACGCGCAATGGGTTCTTGCCGAGCGTCACCTGCGACTCGGCCGACAGGGCGTCGAGGTTCGCCTCGAAGTGCGCCTTCAGCGCAGCCGTGTAGCGGGCACGGTCGTCGGGTTCGCCGAGCGAGTTGAGCAGCAGCGTCACCTGGCGCAGGCCGAGGGCCGCGTAGAACTGCCAGCCGAGGGCGATGACCTCCACGTCGAGGTACGGGTCGTCGGCGCCGAGCACCTCGATGCCGACCTGATCGAACTGGCGGTACCGACCGCGCTGCGGCTTCTCGTAGCGGAAGTTCGGGCCGGCGTACCAGACCTTCCACGGCACCACCGGGCGGTGCTGCACGAACGCCCGGCAGACGCTGGCGGTCTGCTCCGGGCGCAGCGCCACCCGCCGATCGCCCTTGTCGACGAAGTCGTACATCTCCTTGGTCACCACGTCGGTGGCCTCGCCGACGCGGATGAAGACCTCGAGGTCCTCCAGCAGCGGCGGGATGATCTGGCCGTAGCCAGCCGGCTCGACCACGGAGGCGAACACCTCGACGTAGTGACGGAACCGGGACGAGTCCGGTGGCAGGATGTCGCGCATGCCTGGGCTGGTGCTGAAAGGCGTGCGGCTCACGGCCCGTCAGGCTACCGGCCAGGTCCGAGCCACCCCCGGTACGTTTGATCGCTGATCCACCGCCACGGTGGATCTGGGTTCAAACCTGGAGCGTCAACCGGGTCGGTGGACGTTCAGGCGTTCGAGCTCGGCCCGGACGTAGTCGGCGATCCGCTCGTGCGCCGGGCTGACGTCGGCCAGGAACGCGTCGTACCGCCGCCACCAGTCGGCCAGGTCGCCGCGGATCGCACAGAATGCGAACTGTTCCATCGACAGCAAGGGCCAACGCATCACCTCCTCGTCCAACGCCGCGAGCGAGTCGTGCTCTGCGAGCCACGGCACGCCGTCGTTGGTGAACCGCTCGACGGCCAGCGCGACGACCTCGTCGAGGGTCACTCCCACCCGTGGGAAGACCAGGAAGACAGTCGAGTGTCGATTGCCTGCCAAATAGATCCAGGAGTGCCCATACGTCGGCTTGCGCTCCACCGGGCGGTCCAACACTTCGTCGATCCGACGGCAGTACACAAGGAGTCGAAGACGGAACTCGACCCCGCCTCCATCGGAAGAGAAGCGGTTGTCGCGAAACCCTTCCAACGACAAGGCCACGTCGAGGTCGGCGTCACGACGACGAAAGCACCGCCCTGCTCGCTTGAACCCGTGCTGCGCCAACACGGGGGCGAGCCCAGTCATCACGTCGTCGAGCGTCTCCGCCGCGTATCCCTTCGCCCCCATCGACAACAGCTTGACGCGAATCCGTTTGATCGCTGATCCACCGCCACGGTGGATCTGCGATCAAACGCTCGGCTTCAGCCGCCTTTGCCGGGGACGAGGCGGTAGGCGTCGTAGACGCCGTCGATGGTCTTGATGGTGCGCATGACGGATTCGAGGTGGCTGGGGTCGGCCATCTCGAACTCGAAGCGCATCTTGGCCACGCGGTCGGCACCGGTGTGGGTGCTGCAGGCGACGATGTTGACGTGCTGGTCGCTGAGCGAGTTGGCCACGTCGCGCAGCAGCCGCGAACGGTCGAGGGCGATCACCTCGACGCCGGCGCGGAACACGGTCTTGCTCTGGTCGCCGTCCCAGTCGACGTCGATCAGGCGCGCCGCCTGCTCGCTCATCAGGCTCTCCGCGTTGGCGCAGTCGGCGCGGTGCACCGACACGCCACGGCCGCGAGTGACGAAGCCGATGATGTCGTCGCCCGGCACCGGGGTGCAGCAGCGCGACAGGCGCACCAGCACGTCGTCGAGGCCCTCGACGTGCACGCCGGCCGAGTTGCGCGTGCGCCGACGGCCCTCGCGCGGCAGCACTGTGGCGGGCAGTTGCTCGGCGTCGTCTCCGGTGCGGAAGCCGCGAGCCACCTTCTGCGCCAGCGAGCGAGCGGAGATGTGGTGCTCCCCCACCGCCGCCAGCAGCGCGTCGAGGTTCTCGTACGACGCGGCCTCGATCTCGGCGACGAGCACCGGGCTGTTCCAGATGCGCTGCAGCGGCAGACCTTCACGTCGGAACTCGCGGGTCATCTCGTCGCGACCCTGCTCGATCATGTCGACACGTCGCTCGCGGCTGAACCACTGGCGGATCTTGTTGCGGGCGCGAGGCGACTGCACGAACTGCAACCAGTCGCGCGACGGCCCGGCGCTCTCCACCTTCGAGGTGAAGATCTCGCACGTGTCGCCGCTGCGCACCTGATGCGTCAGCGGTACGAGCCGACCGTTGACCCGGGCCCCGATGCATGCGTGCCCGACCTCGGTGTGCACGGCGTAGGCGAAGTCCACCGTGGTGGAGCCGATCGGCAGCGGCACGACACGACCCTTCGGCGTGAACACGAAGACCTCGTCCTGCTCGAGGTCGGTCTTCAGGTTCTCCATGAAGGCGGCCGGATCGGTGATGTCGGCCTGCCAGTCGATGATCCGGTTCAGCCAGTCGATGTCCGACGACGGAACGTCGTCCTTGTAGGCCCAGTGCGCGGCGACGCCCCACTCGGCTCGCTGGTGCATCTCGCGGGTGCGGATCTGCACCTCGAGCACCTTCGCGCCCGGCCCGATGACGGTCGTGTGCAGGCTCTGGTAGAGGTTGAACTTCGGCATCGCGATGTAGTCCTTGAACCGACCCACCACCGGCTTGTACCGACCGTGGATGGAGCCCAACGCTGCGTAGCAGTCCTTCACCGAATCGACGATGACGCGCACCGCGACGAGGTCGAAGATCTCGTCGAACTCCTTGCCCTTCTGGACCATCTTCTCGTAGATGCTCCACAGGTGCTTGCCGCGACCGGTGACCTCCGACTGGATGTTCAGCTCGGTCAGCCGGCCCTGCACCTCGGCGATCGCCTTGGCCAAGTAGACCTCACGCTCGGGCGACCGTGTGCTGACGAGGTGATCCAACTCGGCGAAGCGCTTCGGGTACAGCGCGGCGAACGACAGGTCTTCCAGTTGCTGCTTGAGCTCTTGCATGCCGAGGCGGTGGGCCAGCGGCGCGTAGATGTCCATCGTCTCTTGGGCGATGCGACGCTGCTTCTCCATCGGCATCGCGGCGATGGTGCGCATGTTGTGCAGTCGGTCGGCCAGCTTGATGATGAGCACGCGCAGGTCGCGGGCCATCGCCACGAGCATCTTGCGCATCGTCGCGGCCTGCTGCGCCTCCTTCGAGTCGAACTGCAGCCGCTCGAGCTTGGTGACGCCGTCGACGATCTGGGCCACCTCGGCGCCGAACGCGGCTTCCACGTCCGCGACGGTGAGATCCGTGTCCTCGACCGCATCGTGTAGCAGCGCAGCCGCCAGCGAGATCTCGTCGAGGCCGATGTCGGCAACGATGCGGGCGACGGCCAACGGGTGGTTGATGTAGCTCTCGCCACTGCTGCGCGACTGATGGCGATGTGCTTCCCGCGCCGTCTCGTAGGCACGGTTGATCAGGGCAACCGGCGCCTTCGGGTGACGGCGACGGTACGCGCTGAGGATCGGGGTCAGCTCCTCGGCAGTGGCGTTCTGATGCCGGCGCCACGGAAGAACGCGATCGACGGCGGCCATTGGTGACTCAGTACCGGGCCAGGCTCTCGACGCGCCGGCCGCCGAGTTGAGATCTGCCGCCGAGGTCGTCCAGCTCGATCAGGAAGCCCAGGCCGACGACGACACCGCCCAGCTCCTCCACCAGCCGGCACACCGCCGCTGCCGTGCCGCCGGTGGCGAGCACGTCGTCGATCACCAGCACCCGCTCGCCCGGGTGGATGGCATCGCGGTGCATCTCCAGCTTGTCCTTGCCGTACTCCAGCGAGTACTCCTCGCGAACCACCGCCCACGGCAGCTTGCCGGCCTTGCGCACGGGCACGAAGCCGGCGCCGATGCGGTACGCCACCGGGGCCGCGACGATGAAGCCGCGAGCCTCGACACCGAGCACGCGATCGGTGGGCACGTCATCGAAGCGGTGCACCAGTTCGGTGATCGACTTCGAGAACCCCTCGGCGTCACCGAGCAGCGGTGTGATGTCGCGGAACGTCACCCCGGGGACCGGGTAGTCGTCGATGTCGCGGATGTGGTTGGTGATCCAGTGCCCGTTCGGCCCCATGCGGGTCAGGCTACCGGTCAGGCGTCGCGGCGCTTCTTCTTGCGCGGCCGCGGCGGGTGCGTGAGCACGGGCTTCGGCGCATCGCTCACCACGCCGACGGGAGGTGCCTCGCTGAACTCCGCGCCGCTGACGATCGGCGCGCCAGCCGGACGGCGAGCTCGTTGACGCGCGGCATGGCGACTGACCGGTGTGCCACCGAGCACCAACCGCTCCAGGTCCGGTCCGGTCGCGTGCTCGTCTCGCATCGAGCGGTACTTCGGCTCGCGCTCCTTCATGATGGCCAGCAGTGGCGCAGCGATGAAGATCGACGAGTACGAGCCAGTGAGCAGACCGACGAGCAGTGCCAGCGAGAACTCGCGCAGCGTGACTGCGCCGAGGATCTCCGAACCGAGGATCAGCAACGACAGCACCGGCAGCACCGCGGCGAGGCTGGTGTTCAACGAACGCATCAGCACCTGGTTCATCGACACGTTGGTGATGTCGCCGTACGGCACGCGAGTGGAGCTGAACCGTTCGGTGTTGTCCTTGACCTTGTCGAACACGACGATCGTGTCGTACAGCGAGAAGCCGAGGATGGTGAGGAAGGCAACGACGGTGGCCGGGGTGACCTCGAACCCGAACACCGAGTAGACGCCCACGCTGATGAGGACGTCGTGGACCATCGCCGCGATCGCGCCCAAGGCCATCCGCCACTCGAAGCGCCAGGCGATGAACAGGGCGACGAGCACGAGGAAGATGACCAGTGCGCGCACCGCCTTCTCCGTGATCGCCCGTCCCCACGTGGAGCTGACCGACGAGCTGCTGACCTCAGAGACGTCGACTTGCGCCTTCGCCGCGAACGCCTGTCGGACCTCTTCCTGCTTGGCCAACGGCTGGTCGCCGACCTGCACGAACAGGTTCTTGCTGCCATCGGTCTGGGTGCGCTGCTGGATCTTGGCGTCGTCGCCGCTGATGCCGTGGTCGGCCAGCAGCGAGCGTGCATCGTCGATGCTGACGTTGGCGGCGGGGACCTCCCACGCGACACCACCCTCGAAGTCGAGTCCGAGGTTGAGGCCGCTGACGAAGAGCGACACGAGCGTGATCAGCAACAGCACGCCGGAGAAGATCAACCCCCACCAACGCCGGCCGTAGAAGTCCACCGAAGTCTCACCGTGGTACAGGCGACCGCCGAGACCGCGACGAGCGCCGCTCATCCCGGCGCGCAAGGCGTCGTTCGGCGCATCGCCTGCGGAGCGGTCGTCGTCGAGATCGATGCTCATGAGGCACCTCCGGGGCGAACGGCTTCGATGCCCATCACCTTGCGCCGCGCCATCCACTCGGTACGAGCCAGCAGCAGCACCGCCGGGCGGGTGAAGAAGTAGGCGACGACGAGGTCGCACAACGTGGACAGGCCGAGGAAGAAGGCGAAGTTGCGGACCGAGCCGACGGTCAGGTACCACAGCACCAACGCACCGAGCAGCGACACGAGGTCGGCCACGAGGATCGTGTGCCACGCGCCGGTGAAGCCACGTTGCGCGCTGTTGCGCATCGTGCGCCCGCTGCGCACCTCGTCCTTCAATCGTTCGAAGAAGACGACGTACGAGTCGATGGTGACGCCGACCGAGACGATGATCCCGGCAACGCCGGCCAGCGACAGCGCCAGCCCCTGCGTCTTGGAGAGCACCGAGATCGTGGTCCAGAGGATTGCCGAGGAGACCATCAGTCCGGCGATCGCGACGAACCCGAGCAGTCGGTAGTAGAGCAACATGAACAGCAGCACCAGGGCGACGCCGACGATGCCGCTGATGACAGCAGCATGCAGCGAGTCCTTGCCGAGCGTCGGCGACACGTTCTGCACCGCTTGCGTCTTCAACGTGACCGGCAGCGACCCGCTCTGCAGCACGCGAGCGAGATCGCGAGCCTTGGACTCCTTGAACTGACCGGTGATCGACACGCTGTCACCGAAGTTGTCCTGCTGCACGACCGGCGCCGAGATGATCTCGTCGTCGAGCTGGATGGCCAAGCGGCCGGACGGGCAGGTGCTCTGGGAGTGGTTGCACTGGTAGGCCAACGCGTTCCACACCCCTTCGCCCTTCGACCCGCTGCGCAGTCCGACGGTGACACCCCAGCCGTTGTCGAGGATCCGCGCGGTGGCGTCGTCCTCGAAGACCTCGCCGGTGCCACCCGACGGGCCGACGAGGCAGATCTCGACAGTGGCGGCGTCATCGTCGTGCTGGACGAACAGGTACTCCTGTCCCTCCGGGTTGGCGACGTAGGCAGTGGTCGTGGTGACCCCGCCCGGCAGCGTCGTCGTGGTGGCCGGCGCGGTGGTCGTCGTCGAACCGGTGACGGTGGTGGTCGTGGCCGGCACCGTCGTGGTGGTGACCGGCGTGGTCGGTGGCACGGTGCGGTTCAGGAGCCCTGAGGACGGCGACGTGGTCGTCGTGGTCGAACCGCCGGTGGTCGTCGTGGTCGAACCGCCGGTGGTCGTCGTGGTCGAACCGCCGGTGGTCGTCGTGGTCGCGCCCGGAGCTGTCGTGGTGGTGGCGCCCGACGGGGTGGTCGTGCCGGTCGTCGAGTTGAGATCGGGGTTGGCAACGGTCTGGCACTGCAGCACCGGCCGCAGGTACACCTGGCCGGTGACCTGGACGAGGCGCAGCGCGGTGTCCTGGTCCTTCACGCCGGGCAGGTTGACGACGATCGCGTCTCCCTGACGGATGATCTCCGGCTCGGCCACGCCGAGGGAGTCGATGCGCTCACGAATGCGGTCGACCGTGAGGTCGATGCCCGCGCTGGTGTACTTGCCGACCGGCTCCTGGGTGACGGAGATCCCGCCCTGCAGATCGAGACCGAGCGCCGGCGGGTCGCCGACGATCGCGTTGGCGATGAACCCGCCGAACGACACGACCAAGATCCCGATCAGCGAGATCAGCAGCTTGCGAACCATCAGGCAGGATCGCTCGACGAGTCACCGTCGGCATCGGCGATCGCCGTGCTGCGGCTGGAACCCTCGGCGAGCGGCTTGTTGTCCGACGGGGTGCTCCCGGGCTCACCCTTCGACGTGTCGACCTTGCGCTGGATGGCGGCGCGAGCGATGCGGATCTGCACGTTGTCGTCGATCTCCAACCAGGCGCGGTCGTCCTCGAAGCCGGTGACGAAGCCGTACAGGCCGGAGGTGGTCATCACCTCGTCGCCGATCTCGATGGCCGACTGCAGCGCCGCAGACTCGCGCTGACGGCGCTTCTGCGGGCGGATGAGCAGGAAGTACATCGCCAGCGGGATGAGCAGGAAGATGCCGAGCTGGAGGATGGCGGCGCCGCCACTGGACTTCTCTGCGGCGAGGATGGACAGGTGATGCATGGAAGAGGCGTCCGTGTGTCTGTTGTGGGAAGGGCGCGCGTGTGTGCCCTCGTGAACCGATCGGGAATGCTACCGATCCCTCCGTGCGATTCGCAGGTCAGCCCCAGACGTCGAGCACCGACTGGCGCAGCTGCCGGAACGTGCCGGCGCTGATCGCGTCGCGCATCGAACCCATGAGCTGCAGCGTCCAGGCCACGTTGTGCAGGCTGAGCAGGCGAGACGCCGTCGGCTCGCCGACCTGGAAGAGATGGCGCAGGTACCCGCGACTGTGGCGGGCACAGACCTCGCAGCTGCAGGTCGCGTCGAGCGGCTCGTCGGACCGGACGTGCTGGGCGTTCTTGATGTGGAAGCGCCCCGTGCTGGTCAGCGCGGTGCCGTGCCGCCCGAGTCTGGTCTGCATCACGCAGTCGAACTGGTCGACCCCCAGGGCAACTGCCTCGACCAGGCTGGCCGGATCGCCGACACCCATCAGGTAGCGCGGCCGGTCGGCGGGCAGGTGCTCGATCGCCGCGGCCAACGCAGGCAGCATCTCGGCCCGGGTCTCCCCCACGCTCAACCCGCCGATCCCGTACCCGTCGAACTCCAACGCCGCGGTCCGCTGTGCGCTCTCGGCGCGCATCGCCTCGTCGACGCCACCCTGGACGATGCCGAACAGCGATTGATCCTCACGCCGGTGCGCGCTGCGAGCACGGGCGGCCCAAGCGCTGGTGCGCTCGACGGCGAGGCGGACCACCTCGGGCGGCGACGGCAACGGCGGGCACACGTCGAGCACCATCTGGATGTCGGCACCGAGCAGCTCCTGCGTCGCCACCGCGATCTCAGGGGTGAAGCGGTGCAGCGACCCGTCGTAGGTGCTCTTGAACGTCACCCCGTCGTCATCGACCTTCGGGTCGAGCGAGAACACCTGGAAGCCGCCTGAGTCCGTGAGCGTCAGGCCACCCCATCCGGCGAACCGGCCGAGGCCGCCGAAGTGGGCGACGGTCTCCGCGCCCGGGCGGAGCATCAGGTGGTACGTGTTGCCGAGCACGATCTCCGCACCGAGGCGCTCGTAGTCGGCGGCGCTGAGGTACTTGATCGCACCGCGGGTGCCGACCGGCATGAAGCACGGCGTGCGGTACGTGCCGCGAGCCGTGTGCCCGATGCCGGTGCGCGCCGCACCATCGGTGGCGAGCACCTCCAGCTCGACGATGCGCATCAGGCGGCCCTCCGGTCGAGCAGCATCGCATCGCCGAAGCTGAGGAAGCGGTAGTCGCCGGCGAGCGCCGTCTCGTACAGGGTCCGCCAGCGCGGCCCGACGAACGCGTCGATCATCATCAACAGCGTGGTGCGCGGCAGGTGGAAGTTGGTCATCAGGAGGTCGACGACCCTCCACTCGTAGGGGCGGTGGATGAACAGGCGTGTGCGGCCCTCGCGCTCCCCCAGTGCCGCCGCACTCTCCAGTGCGCGCACGCTCGTCGTGCCGACCGCGACGACGCGCCGTGCCGCCGCCGCACGCTCGAGGACACCCGGCGGAACGCGGTAGCGCTCGCTGTGGATCACGTGGTCGCGCGGATCGGCTTCGGTGACCGGCTTGAACGTGTCGAGCCCGACGATCAGCTCGACGGTGGCCATCTCCACTCCCATCGCGGTGATCGTCGCCAGCAGCTCCGGGGTGAAGTGCAGCCCCGCAGTCGGCGCCGCGGCCGAACCCGGTTCCGACGCGTACACCGTCTGGTAGCGGTCTGCCCGCTCGAGCGGCGCAGTGATGTACGGCGGCAGCGGCATCTCGCCGAGTCGCTGCAACGTGATCAACGGGTCGTCCTCGCCGATGATGCGCACGCGCACCGTGTCGCCGGCCGTCGTCCGCTCGCCGATCACGATCGGAGCCGAACCATCGGCTGCCAACAGCGGCTCGCCGACGCGCAGCTTGCGCGCCGGGCGCACCATCGCCTCCCACTCCCGTCGCTCGTCGTCGAGCGGTTCGAGCAGCAGCACCTCGGCGGCCCCACCGGTCTCACGGTGCAGGCGCAGACGCGCCGGGATCACCTTCGAGTCGTTGACGACCAGCAGGTCGCCCTCAGACAGGAACGACGGCAGGTCGCGAACGTGCCGGTGCTCCGCAGCCGCACTCCCCCGGTCGATCAGCAACCGTGCCGAGTCGCGTGGCTCCACGGGGTGTTGAGCGATGCGCGCCTCGGGCAGCTCGTAGTCGAAGTCATCCAGGCGCACGGCCGAAGAGGCTACGGAGGTGTGGCACCATGACGCGCATGAGCACGTTGCGCACGGACACGGTGGATCGGGGCGAGGCCGGGGCGATGGACCTCCACGTCTGGCAGCCGAAGGGCACGCCGCACGCGGCGATCCTCGTCATCCAGGAGATCTTCGGCGTCGGCCCCTACATCCGGGCCGTGGCGGAGCGACTCGCCGACGCCGGCTACCTCGTCGGCGCCCCGGACGTGTTCTGGCGCTTCGAGCGCAACTGGGAGGCCGGCCACGACGAAGCAGGGCTGAGTGCCTCGTTCGAGAAGGTGCAACAGCTCGACTTCCCCACCGCCGTCGCCGATTGCATCGCTGCACTGCAGCAGCTCCGCGCCACTGACGGCATCGAGCGCGCCGGTGTCATCGGCTTCTGCCTCGGCGGCACCTTGGCGTACGCCGCCGCCGCCCACGGCGAGCCGGATGCGTGCGTCAGCTACTACGGATCCGGCGTGCCGTCGATGCTCGATCTGCTGCCGCAGGTGACGTGCCCCACGCTGTTCCACTTCGGCAACACCGATGCGTTCATCCCCAACGAGGGCGTCGACGCGCTCGGTGCGGCGATCGCCGGCCACGACGGCATCACGTTGAACGTGGAGACCGCCGGCCACGCCTTCGACAACCACGAGTCGTCGATGTTCTACGACGAAGCCGCGGCCAACGCAGCGTGGGCCAAGACGATGGCTCACTTCGCCACGTACCTGCCGGTCTGATCAGTCCGGGTCGAACAGACCCGGCGCACCGCTGGCGCCCCGCGTCGGCACGGCCAGACCGACGTGCGTGTAGGCCGCCGGCATCGCCACGCGCCCGCGTGGGGTGCGGGCGATCATCCCCTGCTGGATGAGGAACGGCTCGTACATGTCCTCGACCGTCTCCGGCTGCTCGCCGACGCTGATCGCCAACGTGCTGAGACCCACCGGGCCACCACCGAACTGCTGACAGATCGCGTTGAGGATGGCCCGGTCGACCTTGTCGAGGCCGCGCTCGTCGACGCCGAACAGCTTCAGGCCCTGGCGCGCCGTGTTGGCGGTGATCGTGCCGTCGCCGCGCACCTCGGTGAAGTCGCGCACGCGGCGCAACAGCCGGTTGGCGATGCGCGGCGTGCCGCGGCTGCGCCGGGCGATCTCCCATGCGCCGTCGTCGGCGATCTGCACGCGCAGGATGCCGGCGGCACGTCGGACGATCAGCTCCAGCTCGTCGTCGGCGTAGTAGTCGAGGCGGGCGACGAGCCCGAAGCGGTCGCGCAGCGGCCCGGTGATCATGCCGGTGCGCGTCGTCGCCCCGACGAGCGTGAAGTTCGGCAGCGACAGGCGGATCGATGATGCGGCGGGCCCCTTGCCCACGACGATGTCGAGCTGGAAGTCCTCCATCGCCGGGTAGAGGATCTCCTCGACGACGCGCGACAGGCGGTGGATCTCGTCGATGAACAGCACGTCGCCGTCCTCGAGCTTGGTCAGGATGGCCGCCAGGTCGCCGGCACGCTCCAGCGCCGGTCCGGAGGTGATGTGCAGGTGCACGCCCATCTCGGCGGCGACGATGCCGGCCATGCTCGTCTTGCCGAGCCCGGGCGGCCCGGCCAGCAGGATGTGATCGGCGGCCTGGCCCCGCTTCTTGGCCGCCTCGAGCACGATGGCCAGGTGCTCTTTCAGCTCGCGCTGGCCGACGAACTCGTCGAGCCGGCGCGGCCGTAGCCCGACCTCGTCGGTCTCCTCGTGATCGTCGGTGGGCCCCGGTTCCAGGAACTCGTCACGCACGCTTGGCCCCCAGCAGCTTCAGCGCATCGCGCAGCAACGTCGACGCGTCCGCTCCGGTCGGCAGGTCGCGCAGCGCGTCACGGATCTCCTCTGCGCCGTAGCCGAGCCCCACGAGCGCCTCGCGCACGTTGCCGACCGCCGTGCCGGGCGTGGACGCGCCGCCGGCGGGCAGCGGATCGAGCATCGGCAGCGACAGGCGGTTGCGCAGCTCGATCAGCAGGCGCTCGGCGGTCTTCTTGCCGACGCCTGGCACGAGCGTCAGTGCGCCGATGTCGTTGCCGGCGATGATGTCGACCAGCACCGACGGTGAGTGCGTGCCGAGGACGGCGACGGCGAGGGCCGGCCCGACGCCGTGCGTGGCGATCAGCACCTCGAACGTCGTGCGCTCGTCGCGCTTGAGGAACCCGTACAGCGTCTGAGCGTCCTCGCGGATGTGGTGGTGCACGTAGAGGAACACCGGCGACGTGGGCTCCAGCTCGGCGAGCGTGCGCGGCGTGACCGTTACGATGTAGCCCACGCCGGCCACCTCGATCAGCACCCGACCGTCGTCGAGTCGCTCCAGCACGGCACCGCGCAACGACCCGATCATCGCCGGGCCGCCTCGAGGGAAGCGGCCAGCCTGCGTCGCATCGGCGCAGCCGCGAGGTGGCACAGCGCCAGTGCGGCGGCGTCGGCGGCGTCGGCCGGCTTCGGTGGCGCGGCGAGGCCGAGGCGCGACTGCACCATCCGCTGCACCTGCGCCTTGTCGGCGCCACCCCACCCGGCCACGGTGTCCTTCACCTGGCTGGGCGTGTACTGCGCGACCTCGCAACCGGCCGCGGCGGCTTGCGCCAGTGCCAGCCCACTCGCTTGGCCGACGCTCATCGCCGTGCGCACGTTGTTCTGGAAGAAGACCTGCTCGACGGCCACCGCGTCCGGGCGGTACTGCGTGAGCAGCGCCGCCAGCTCCGCCGAGAGGTCGGCGAGGCGCTGCGGCAAGGCCATCGTCGGCGGCGTGCGGATGACGCCCATGGCCACCGCGGTGACCTTGCTGCCCACCGCCGCCAGCACCGCGTACCCGCATCGCGTCAAGCCCGGATCGATCCCCAAGACGGTGATGGACGACGACCCGGTCACGAACACGCGTACGACCATAGTCCGCCGCTCTCAGCCGGACGCGGCATGTTGCGCCATGTGAGGTGGTCGAGCGCGGGTCCACACCGTCGCTGAACGACGGTTTCGCCCTGCGCTCCGGTTCGTCGGGCCAGTCGAGGAGCTGAGCGCCCCTCACGGGCGCTCCCGTACTCGATTGGCCGGCGACACGTGGGTCCTCGGCTTCGAGAGGAACGACTCAGCGCTCGAGGTAGGTGGGGCGGCCGGCGTCACTGGCGTCGATCGCGGCGAGCAACCGGGTGACGAGGACGGCCGGCAGGTGGTGGTGGAGATCGGCCGGCGCGATGAACGCCGCTTCGCTGAGCTCGTCGGCCGGCAGGACGTAGTCGCCGGCCGGGGTGTCGCTGCGTCCACCGTCGAAGACGAACATGATCCCGTCGCGGCCGGTTGGGCCGACGGAGTAGTGCACGCAGAGCACATCACCGACGACGATCTCCGTGCCGAGCTCCTCGAGCACCTCCCGACACGCCGCCTCTCGTGGCGACTCCCCTGACTCGACGAGTCCGCCCGGCACCTCCCACCCGGCCTTGTACGTCGGCTTGACGATCAGCACGCGACCGGCCGGGTCGCGGATCAGCAACCCGGCACCGACGAGCTTGGACGGCAACGAGCTCGGATCGAACGGCACCGTCGTGGTCACCGAACGAGCCTTGCAGCCCGACGACTCAGGTCGCAGTCGCTCTTACTTGAGCGTCTTGAGCACGTCGGTGAGCTCGGAGACGGGGCGGTAGGTCAGGCCGGCGATCGCCCGGTGGGCGTAGCGGATGACGCCACCTGCGTCGATGATGAACACGCTCCGGCGCGGAAACCCGAGCGGGCCGAGCGTGCCGTACAACCCGGCGACGGCCTTGTCGGTGTCGGCCAGCAACGGGAACTGGAACCCGTGCTTGCCCGAGAACTTCTCGTGGCTCTCGATGCTCTGCGCCGACACGCCCAGCACTTGCGCGTCCAGCGCGGCGAACTCCTCGAGCCCGTCGTTGTAGCTGTTCAGCTGCTTGGTGCAGACCGGCGTGTCATCGCCCGGGTAGAAGACGAGCACGACCGGCTTGCCGCGGAGGTCCTGCAGCGAGACGGTGCCGCCACCGGTGCTCGGCAGGGTGAACGACGGCGCCTGATCGCCGGTGCCGACGCTCATTCGCTGATCGATTCCATGAGCTCGTCGCTGATGTCGAAGTTTCCGTACACGTCCTGCACGTCGTCGTTGTCCTCCAGGGCATCGATGATGCGCAGGATCTTACGGGCGTCGGACGGGTCGGTGACCTCCACCGAGATGCTGGCCACCATCGTGCTCTCCGCCGACTCGACCGTGAACCCGGCGGCCTGCAGCGCGTCGCGCACGTCGTAGACGATCGACGGCTCGCTCAGCACCCGCCAGCCCTCGCCGTCGGACGACACGTCATCGGCGCCGGCTTCGAGTGCGGCCATCATCACCGAGTCCTCGTCGCCACCGGCGATGTGCAGCACACCGCGCCGGCTGAACTGCCAACCGACCGCGCCGGGCTCGGCCATCGTGCCGCCGATCTTGCTGAAGACGTTGCGCACTTCGGCGCCGGTTCGGTTGCGGTTGTCGGTGAGCGCGTCGATCAGCAGCGCCACCCCACCTGGCGCGTAGCCCTCGTAGGTCAGCGCCTCGTAGGTGCCGCCGTCGTCGGCACCGGTGCCCCGCTTGACGGCGCGGTCGATGGCGTCGTTCGTCATCTGCGCGGCCTTCGCCTTCAGCATCACCGTGCGCAGCTGCGCGTTGCTCGACGAGTCGCCGCCGCCATCGCGCGCGGCGACCTCGATCTGTCGCGCGATCTTGGCGAACAGCTTGCCGCGCGCCTTGTCGGCGGCGCCCTTCTTGTGCTTGATGGTTGCCCATTTGGAGTGGCCGGACATGTCTCACATCTCCTTGATGCGTTGCAGGAACAGCGCGTGCAAACGCGCGTCCGCGGTGAGCTCTGGGTGGAACGATGCCACGGTGACGGTGCCCTGTCGCGCCAACACCGGGACGCCCTCGTGCGCGGCGAGCACCTCGACCCCCGCGCCGACCGAGCGGACGAGCGGCGCGCGGATGAACACCGCGTGGAACGGCGCGTCGAGACCGGCGACATCGATGTCGCTCTCGAAGCTGTCGATCTGCCGGCCGTACCCGTTGCGCTGCACCGACACGTCGATGGCGGCGAAGCTGCGCTGATCGGGCCGGCCGTCGGCGACGTCGGTCGCCAGCAGGATCATCCCCGCGCACGTGCCGAACACGGGCATGCCACTCGCGATGCGCGCCGCGATCTCGTCGAACAACCCGCTGGTGTCGAGCAGACGAGACATCGTCGTGCTCTCACCGCCGGGCATGACCAGCGCGTCGACCTCGGTCAGCTGCTCCGGCGTGCGGACCTGCCGAGTGGTGGCGCCCACCTCGGCGAGGGCGCGCTCATGCGCGGCAAAGGCTCCCTGGAGCGCGAGGACGCCGACGACGGGCGACGCGTGCACGGGCTGATCCACCTGGGGGCTGCCCAGGGACTCGGGACAACGAGCTCACCAACCCCGCTCGGCGTAGCGCTGGTTGATCTCGTCCATGGCGATGCCGGTCATCGGGGCACCGAGCCCTCGGCTGACCTTGGCCAGGATGTGCGCATCACGGAAGTGGGTGGTGGCCTCGACGATGGCCTTCGCACGCGGCGACGGGTCGTCGCTCTTGAAGATGCCCGAGCCGACGAACACGGCCTCGGCGCCGAGCTGCATGGCCAGCGCGGCATCGGCCGGGGTGGCGATGCCACCGGCGCAGAACAGCGGGACGGGCAGCACGCCGGTCTCGGCGATCTCCTGCACGAGCGGCAGCGGCGCCTGCAGCTGCTTGGCCCAGTTGAACAGCTCGGCCGAGTCGGCCTGGGTGATCTTGCGGATGTCGCCGAGGATGTTGCGCAGGTGGCGCACGGCCTCGACGATGTTGCCGGTGCCGGCCTCACCCTTCGAGCGGATCATGCATGCACCCTCGCTGATGCGCCGCAGCGCCTCGCCGAGGTTGGTGGCGCCGCACACGAACGGCACGGTGAACGCGAACTTGTCGATGTGGTGGGTCTCGTCGGCCGGGGTGAGCACTTCGCTCTCGTCGACGTAGTCCACGCCCAGTGCCTCGAGGATCTGCGCCTCGACGAAGTGGCCGATGCGCGCCTTGGCCATCACCGGGATGGTGACGATGGCCTTGATGCCCTCGATCATCTCCGGGTCGCTCATGCGGGCCACACCACCGTCGCGGCGGATGTCGGCGGGCACGCGCTCCAGCGCCATCACCGCGCAGGCCCCTGCGTCTTCGGCGATCTTGGCCTGTTCCGGCGTGACGACGTCCATGATGACGCCGCCCTTCAACATCTCGGCAAGGCCACGCTTCACCTGGTAGGTGCCGGTGACGCGCGACGTGGGCGACTGCGAGCTCATGGCGTCAGCGTACCGCCGCGGCGAGGGCGGACCCAAGGAGTTCCGGGGTCGGCCAGACGGTCAGGCGTGCGGCGTCGCGTTGCCGGCTTCGGCCAGCTCGACCCAGGTGCGACCTGGCGTCAGCTCGATCACCTTGCCATCGGCGTCCTTCAGCGTGAACGGATCGAGGCGATCGGCGCGCTCCCACGTGCCCGTCACCATCGTGCCGCCGGTGAACACCATCACCTGGCCCGAACCGAGCGTCTGGGCCTCCGGGCTGTTGCCGTCGGCCGGGCTCGGCCGGTAGTCGACGACGAGCACGATGACGTTGTTGGTGCTGAGCTGGTTGCCGGTGAGCGCGTCCTTGTGCACCTTGCCCTCGGACGTCCGCAGGTAGGTGCCCGAGGCGGCATCCCACGTCCAGTCCATCTTGAAGCCGCTCATCACCAGCGAGACCCCGGTGGACGGCGCGCCGGTCGGTGCGGCACCGGCGGCGCGGTACGTGAACTGCGTCGCCGGCGGGCCGTGGAAGATGGGCGTGAAGGTCCACAGGCCGGTGGTCTGGGCGTACAGGTTGTGCGGCGACTGGTGCACGTTCGAGCGGAAGAAGCCGGCCTGCTTCTGGATCCGCGAGTTGAGGTTGCTGAGGCTGAACAGGTCGCTCGCCTCGATGGCCGCGGTGACCCGTCCGTTGCCACCGCTCCAGGCGAACAGCGGCTTGTTCAGCGAGCCGAGGAGGGCGATGTCCTGGGTGCGACCGGAGCGGATCGGCCCGACGGGATCGGCGCCCTGGCTCTGGAACACGGCGGCGAAGCGCGTGCCGACCTCGACGATCTCCTCGTACACGAGATCGGCGTTGTTCAGGCCGCTCTGCGGTCGCGCCCCGGCGTTGTTGTCGATCTTGACCACGAGCGCGGGGTGCTGGGCGGCGACCTCGTCGGTGATCGGCAGACCGGTGAGCGGGTACACCGGCGCTCCGGGAACCGTGGTCGTGGTGGCGTCGGTGGACGGCGTCGTGTCGACGGGGATGGTTCCCGCCGGCGTCGTGTCCGTGGACGGCGTGGTCGCCGGCGTCGTCGCAGCGATCGTCGAGTCGGCCGACGAGCCGCTGTCGGAGCTGCACGCGGCGACGCCGAGCGAGGCAACGAGCAGCAGCGCCAGCGAGGCGCGCGTGTGGGTTCGGGTGGCGGACATGGTGGGCAACCTCCGGGTCACAGCTCGCGGAGCAGCGCGATGCGCTCCTCGAGCGGGGGGTGGGTGTCGAACATCTTGTTCCAACGGCCCATCTTCCCGTCGTCACCCACGCCGGACATGGGCTGTTCGATCCACAGGTGCGCCGTCGCCGTGGACGCCGCGTGCGTGACGGTGGTGTCGTCGCGCAGCTTCTCCAGCGCGCTGATCAACCCCGGCGGGTAGCGGGTCATCTGGCACGCGCTGACGTCGGCCAGCGTCTCACGCTTGCGACTGACCGCGGCCTGCATCGCCTTGGCGATCAACGGCGCGAAGATCAACAGCACGAAGCCGACGATGGCCAGCGGGTTGCCGCCGTCGCGCTGGTCGCCGTCGCGGCGGACGCGGCCGCCGTTCCACCACATCATCCGCACGGCGATGTTGGTGAGCAGCGCGACCGCGCCGACGAGCGTGACCGCGAGCGTCGACACGAGGATGTCGTAGTTGCGGATGTGCGACAGCTCGTGGGCGATGACGCCTTCGAGCTCGACACGGTTCATCTTCTGCAGCAGCCCGGTGGTGACGGCGATCGCCGCGTGCTTCGGGTTGCGGCCGGTGGCGAACGCGTTCGGTGCCGGGTCGTCGACGATGTACACCCGCGGCTTGGGAAGGCCGCTGGCGATGCACAGCCCCTCGACGAGGTTGTGCAGTCGAGCGAACTCCTCCGGGTCGGCCGGCTTGGCCCGGCTGACGGCGAGGGCGATCGAGTCGGCCTTCCAGTACGAGGCGAAGGCCATCGCCCCGGACAGGACCAGGGCGACGATCGTGCCGACCGGGCCAGAGCCGATGAACGCGCCGAACGCTGCTCCCACGGCGGAGAGCAGCAGGACGAACCCGGCGATGAGGAGCGCGCTGCGCCGCTTGTTTGCGCGAATCAGTTCGAACATGGGCGAGCAGGGCTCAGAACTGCACCTTCGGCACTTCGCGGGACGCCTCGTCCGCCTCGAAGTACTCCCGCTTCTCGAACTTCAGCGCACGTGCGTAGAAGACGGTCGGGAACGCCTGGAGCTTGTTGTTGTAGCCCAGCACGGCGTCGTTGTAGAACTGCCGCGCGTAGGCCACGCGACCTTCGGTAGCAGTCAGCTCCTCCTGCAGGGCGAGGAAGTTCTGGTTGGCCTTCAGGTCCGGGTAGGCCTCGCTGAGGGCGAACAGCTGACGCAGCGCGCCGGAGATCTGGTTGCTGGCGTCGGCCTGCCCGGCCGGCGTCGCCGGCGCGGCGATGGCCGCGTTGCGAGCACGGATGACGGCGTCGAGCGTCTCCTTCTCGTGGGCCGCGTAGGCCTTGACGGTCTCGACGAGGTTGGGGATGAGGTCGATGCGCCGCTTGAGCTGCACGTCGATCTGCGACCAGGCGTTCTCCACCTGGTTGCGACGACGGATGAGCCCGTTGTACGAGGCGATGAGGTAGATGGCGATGACGGCCACCACCACGAGGAGGATGATCCAAACCATGTGGCTTGCTCCGGTTTCGATGGGCGAGGGCCGCGCGCTGGTCGCTGCGGCCTGATCAGGTGATCATACGGCGCAGTCGGCCACGCCAGCTCGATGCCTGCGCAGCAGCGCCGTTGCGCTGCTCGGCGCGTTGGGCCCGCCGTTCGTCGGCCAGCACCTGGAACCGCTCGGCGTAGATGCTGGCCAGGGTGGTCATCGAGAAGTCGGCGGCACGCAATTCACCGGCCGTCTCGATCCGTTCGGCGAGGGCGCGATCGGTCAGCACCCGCTGCAGTGCAGCGGCAAGGGCGAGTGGATCACCGGGCTCGACCAGCACCGAATCGACCCCGTCCGTGGCCACGTTGCGGTACCCGTCGAGCCCACTGGCGACGATCGCCGTGCCGGCCGCCATCGCCTCGATCAGGACCACGCCGAACGACTCGCCGTGCAGCGACGGCGCACAGAACACATCAGCGCCTTTCAACCGGGCGCGCTTGTCCGCATCGGACAGTCGACCGAGCCACTCGATGCGCGCATCGCCAGCCGACTGGGCTCGCAGCCGGGCGCTGTCCGGCCCGTCGCTGCCGATCCACAGCCGCACGCCCTCGGGAAGCTCGGCCATTGCCGCGAGCAGCACGTCGAGGCCTTTGCGCTCCTCGTGGCGACCACAGAAGAAGATCGTCGGGCCGTCGGTCGGATGCGCCGGCGAGTCGCGGTACGGCTGCAGTTCGACGCCGTTGAACAGCACCTCGTAGGGCATGTCGAAGAACTCGTCGAGCAGCAGGCCGGCGTCCTTGGAGACCACGAACGTCTGGTTGATGTTCGGCAGCGTCGGGCGGATGCCGGCCTTGAGGTAGCGATAGCTGGCGCTCTCGCCTGCGGCGTGGAAGGTCGCGACGATCGGCGCCGGGTGGATGAGCGTGGCGGTCATCGTCGGGCCGGGGACGAACGGCTCGTGGATGTTGAGCACGTCGAACGCCTCGTCGTGGAGCGCCCGCATGGTGCGCAGCGCGCAGGCCGGATCGGGCGCGAGCGGGGCGACCGAGCCGTTGGCAGATGTCGGCAGGCTGTTGCCGAGCGACGTCACGAACGTCGCCGGCGGCGGGCCGTCGCACGGCGCCAGCACCCGCGCCTCGATCCCGGTTCGGCGCAGCTCCCTGGCCAGACCCATCACCTGCGCCTGGACGCCACCTGGCACCGACAGGCTGTACGGGCAGACGAGGCCGACCCGAAGAAGAGGACCGGCCCGACGCACCACGGCGCGCACGTTACCGGCAGGGCGTGACCAGCCATGACGCGACAGCCTCCGGCCTGGTACGTCTGGAAGACTCCGGGAACCAGAGGGGGGCGGCGTGCGTCTGAAGGTTCTGTGGCAGCTGGGACGGTGAACCGACGTGTCGTGTGGCGCGCGTGCCAGCTCGCCGTCGTCGCCCTGCTGATCGTGATCGGATCCGCGCCGGCCGCACCCGCAACGGCCGCCGAGGCACCGCCGAAGGTCACCGTGGACGCCGGCATGCGTGGTTGGTTCGACCTCGGTGACCACGTCGTCGTCACCGTCACCCTCGAGGCGTCGACGCTCTTCCGTGGTCGCATCGAAGTGCTGGCCACGTCCGGGGCGACGGTCGTGCGCGACGTGGAGGTGGCCGGCGGCACGACGAAAGCGTTCCTCGTGGTCGCCCCGACTGGGTTCGACAGCAGTCCGATCAAGATCCAGCTGCTGCGCGGCGACTCGCTGGTGGCGACCAAGCAGATCTCGATGAAGATCGCCGAGCAGGTGGAGATCGTCGGGGTCATGCCCGCGCTGGCCACTCGCGTCGGCAAGGTGCCCGAAGCGGTCACGCTGTCCAGCGACACCGGCCGTGCCCAGCTCGGCCAGCTGCCCGTCGAGGTGTTCGACCTCGGCTCGCCGGCCCTCGAGGTCTACGACACGATCGTCGCGGCGTCCGCCGACCTCCGGTCGATGTCATCGGGCCAGCGGACGTCGTTGCTCGGCTGGCTGAACCGAGGCGGCCGCCTCCTCCTCGACGACGACGGCGATCTGAGCGCGCTGCCGAAGGAGTGGCAGCCGGGCGCCGCCGGGTACGCGTGGGCGGGTCGCGGCGAGGTGCGCATCATCGATGGCGCGGGGTCTGCCGGCCGCTGGGCGACGATCATCGAGCCCAGCGGCTCGGCGTACAGCGACGACGCCAACCAGTTCTTCGGCAACGAGCAGACCGTGCCGGTGCAGCAGGACCTCGCCCGGCGCGCCGGCGTCACCCTCCCCTCGCTCGGCCCTCTGCTGTGGCCACTGGTCGTCTACTGGTTCGCCGTGTCGATCCTCGTGTTCGTCGTGCTGAAGTTCACGCGGCGCCTGACGTTCGCCTGGGTGGCGATCCCCGTGCTCGCCCTCATCGCCGCCGGCGGGATCATCGCCTACGGCAACCAGTGGCGTTCGTCCGGCAAGCCGGTGGCGTCGGCGTTCGTCGACGGCTACCCCGGCGGCGGCGATGCACAGGTCAGCGTGCTCGCCTTCAGTCGCGACGGCGGCACGTCGCGCGTCTCGCTCCCCGACGGCTGGCAGAGCGACAGCGAAGCCGACAGCATGTGGTTCGGCTTCCGCTCGGTCGCCTCGCAGTTCGCCACCGGCGGCGATCGCGCCGACGTCTCGTTCCGACTCGAGGCCGGCCAGGTGAGCACGGCGACGGTGGCCGGAGCGACCGGCGACGTCGGGCTGCGCGTCGAGGCCGTCGTCGACGGCGACGACGTCGACACGACCGTGACCAACACCAACCCGTACCCGCTCCACGACGTGGCCGTCTTCGGACCCGGCGGGGCGAAGTACATCGGTGAGCTGGCACCCGGCGCGTCGGCAACGGCGGCGATCGACGCTGATCCCCTGCCTCCGGGGTTCGGGCTGTTCGACCGCGCCTGGAACAACGTCCCGATGGACAGCTCCAGTGACCAGATCGTCGAGCGCGGTGTGTGGGGCCTGGCGGCCGGGACGCACTCGCTGTACCCCCACGGCATGGTGCGCGTCGCCGGCTGGACCGCCGATCGCCCCGGCGACGCGTCAGCGAGCCGGTTGCAGACGCGCACCGTGGTCACCACCACCGCTCCGGTGCAGCCGGGCGCTGGGCCGCTGTCGGCGGCCGCCGTCCGCGGCGTCACCGTGCGCACGCCGTTCACTCAGTTCGGCAACGGGTTGAGCGACTGGGTGTACCGGTTCATGCTCCCGCCGTCGGTCGGCGCCGGGCAACCGATGGGGCTGGAGCTGCCCGCAGGCCTGCCCAACATCGAGATCTGGAACGGGACCTCCTGGACCACGTCGGTGCCGACGAAGCGGATCGTGCGCCTCCCGGCCGCTGCCGTCGTCGACGGCGTCGTGCTGGCCCGCATCACCAACGACAACCAGTTCATGTTCAACGGCGACCAGACCGTCATCCTGCGTGGCCTGACCGCCAAGGAGGTGGCCGGCGGATGAGCGATGTGATCGAGACGACCGACGCATCCGAGCCGAGCGCCGGAGCGATCGAGCCGGTGCCGATGGCGGTGCGATCGGTGGCCTTGACGAAGCGCTACGGCCCGCTCACCGCGGTGAGCTCACTGGAGCTCGCCGTGCCGCGTGGTTCCATCTTCGGGTTGATCGGACCGAACGGCGCCGGCAAGAGCACCACGTTCGCGATGATGGCCACGCTCCTGCGACCGACCTCCGGTTCGATCACGGTGATGGGCGCCGACCCGTCGACCAAGCCGCGCACCGTCCGGCGGCGGATGGGCTACATGCCCGACAACCTCGGTGTGTACGACAACCTGCGCGTCGACGAGTACATCGAGTTCTTCGCCGCGTCGTACGGCATCGCCCGCATCGAGTGGCCGTCGCTGATCGACGGGCTGCTCGAGCTGGTCGACCTCGGGGTGAAGCGGACGGCGATGGTCAACTCGCTGTCGCGCGGCATGAAGCAGCGCCTCAGCCTGGCGCGGGCACTCGTCCACGACCCCGAACTGCTGATCCTCGACGAGCCGGCGAGCGGGCTCGACCCACGTGCGCGCGTCGAGCTGCGCGAGCTGCTGCGCTCGTTGAACTCGATGGGCAAGACCATCGTGATCTCGTCGCACATCCTCGCCGAGCTGGAAGAGATGTGCTCGGACGTGGCGATCATGGAGGCCGGCCGCCTGCTCGCGAGCGGGCCGCCGCGCGAGATCCTCCAGCGCCTCGGCGGTTCGCGCACGGTGCGCGTGCGCTACTCCGATCACGCCACCGAGACGTTCACCGTCGCCGACGACGCCGAGCAGTCGGCGCTGCTGCGCCGTCTCGTCGCCGAGGACGAGCGCGAGGTGGTCGAGTTCGTCGAGGAGTCCGGCGGACTCGAGCAGCTGTTCATGACGATCACCGAAGGACTCGTCCAATGATGTCTGGAGCACTCACGTGCAGATGAACCCAGTCCTCGGCCGCGAGCTGCGCGAGCGGATGCGCACCGGTCGCGCGTTCGTCGTCATCGGTGTGTTCCTGGCGATGCTCACGCTCACCGTGTACCTCGTGTACCAGGGCACGTCGGCGAGCGGGCAGATCGAGCTCGACCTCGCCCGTCAGACGCGACTCGGCCGCGACGTGTACGAGTGGGTGCTGTTCGTGATGCTCGCCCTGGTGCTGTTCTTCGTCCCCGGTCTCACCGCCGGTGCGATCGCCGGCGAGCGCGAGCGACAGACGTTGCTGCCGCTGCAGGTGACCCTGCTCCGGCCGCGCAGCATCATCCTCGGCAAGGTGCTCGCCGGGATGAGCTTCCTCGCACTCCTGATCGTCGCTGCACTTCCGGTGATGACCGTTGCCTACCTCCTCGGCGGCATCCGTCTGCTCGACGCGGCGAAGGGCCTCGGTGTCGTGTGCCTCGTCGCCCTGTTGCTGACGGTGATGATCGCGTCGTTGAGCGCAGTGGCGAAGCGGGTGCAGACGGCGACGTTGCTGGCCTACGGGTTCACCGCACTGCTGATCATCTCCGGCCCGCTTGCCTTTGCGACGATGGCCGTGGCCGATCGCAGCAGCGGCACGGACGAGGTCAATCCGCCCGCGGTGCTGATGGCGATCAACCCGATCTCGATCGTCGCCGACGCGACCGCCGGCGAGGTGGCCACCGACGGCGGCAACCCGCTGCGCGACGTGCGCAAGCTGATCGTCGAGGCGAAGTCGCGCAACGACGACTCGTGGCTGGCGTGGTTCCCCGATCAGGACTTCGGCGCACGCTTTCGGATCATCGACGGGCAACGCACGGGGTTCCCGGCGTGGGCCGTCGGCACCATCGCCCTCACGGTCCTGGCCGGCCTCCTGTCCCTCCTCGCAGCCCGACGGCTGCGCACACCTGCGGAGAGTGAACGATGAAACCTGAACCCGCACCGAGCACTCGAACGCGGAGCATCCGCCGTTCGGATCTGATGCGCGCCGTGCGACGACGCTTGCGCCTGGCGTGGGCGCTGGCCACCGCGCAGCTGCTGGCCCCAGTCGTGGCCGTCGCTGCGCTGGTGCTCGTGCTGGCGGCGCGCTGGCTGCCGTGGTCGTGGGCAGAGCCGGCCGCTGCCTGGCTGGCCGTCGGCACGGTGGCGCTGGTGGCCATCGCCGCGGTCACGACGCGCGTCCCGGATCAGGTGGTGGCGCGTGCCGCCGACCGTGGCCTCGCGACGCGTGACGCGTTCGCCACCGCGTTGGAGCTCGAACGAGACGACGACCTGTTCGCCGGCCGGGTGCAACGACGTGCCAGCGATCTCGCCGAGGCAGGCTCGTCGCGGGCAGCCGTGCCGTTGCGCTGGCAGCGCAAACCAACGATCGTTGCTGCGTTCGTCGCCCCGGCGGCCATCGCGCTGGCGTTGATCGCCAACCCACAGGACGCGCTGCGGGAGCGCCATGAACGCGACCGCGCCGCGGTGCAGGCGACGGCCGATGTGATCGAGCAGGAGGCCCAGCGCATCGAAGCCCTGCCTGGCGGGGCCGAGGCCGCCGAACGCCTGCATCAGCTGGCCGAGGATCTGGCCAAGACCGATTCGCTGGACAAGGCCGACGAGCTGATCGACGAGACGACGTCGGAGCTCGAGGACAAGGCCGGCAACGACCTCCTGGCCAAGAAGGCGGCCAGTGAGGGCCTGGCGCGCAGCTTGGAGAGCTCGCCGCTGCCCGGTGCATCGAGCAACCAGAGCGTGCAGGAGCAGATCGAGGCGCTGCAGGAGCAGCTGCCGACGATGACCCCCGAGCAGCAGCAGGAGGCGGCGCAGCGCCTGGAGGACCTGGCGGCGACCCAGCAGGCCGGCGACCCTGCCACTGCAGCAGCGTTGAACGCGGCCGCGGCAGCGCTGAGCGAGGGCGATGTGGCCACGGCGCAAGCCCGCCTCGGTGAGGCGGCGACGGCTGCCGCCCAGGCGTCGGCCAACGTCGACGCCCAGTCCGCTGCGAACCAGGCCGCCGATGCCGCCGATGCCGCCGGCGATCGTCTCGACGACGCCCGCGACGGCCAGCCCGGACAAGGCCAAGGACAGGGCCAAGGCCAAGGCCAGGGCCAAGGCCAAGGCCAGGGCCAAGGCCAAGGACAGGGCCAAGGCCAAGGACAGGGCCAAGGCCAGGGCCAAGGTCAAGGTCAAGGCCAAGGTCAAGGCCAAGGTCAAGGCCAAGGCCAAGGAGGGACGGGCGGTTCGCCGAGCGGCAACACGGGCGGCTGCGCGGGTTGCTCACCGGGCCAGGGCGGGCAGGGCGGCCAGGGCGTGGGTACCGGCCACACCGACGGTCCGGAGGGACAGATCCCGGACACGTCGACGATCTACGACCCGGTGCACGGCACCGGCGGTGACACGGGCGTGGTCGGCGGCGGCACCGGAACGGGCCAGGGCGGCACCATCGGCAAGACCAACGGACAGACCAACAACGGGCAGTCGCGGGTGCCGGTCAACGACGCCATCGACGACTACGCGAGGACCGCGACCGATGCGATGAGCAACCCGTCGGTGCCGCCGGCCGTGCGCAGCGTGGTGCTCGCCTACTTCGATCAACTCCAAGGCCGTTCATGATGAGGAGCCGTTCCTGATGAGCAACCAACTTCCCGACATCTCGCCGGAGCGCTACGCCGAACTGGCCGGCGAGATCGAGTCAGAGGTCGGCAAGGTGATCGTCGGCCAGGGCGACCTGGTCCGCACCGTCGTCACCTGCCTGCTCGCCGAGGGCCACGCGCTGCTCGAGGGCGTCCCCGGGCTCGGCAAGACGATGCTGCTGAAGACGCTCTCGCAGGCGGTGGAGCTGCCGTTCTCACGTGTGCAGTTCACACCGGACCTGATGCCGGCCGACATCGTGGGCACGCAGATCCTGGAGGAGGACGAGCGCGGCCACAAGGGCTTCACCTTCCGGCCGGGGCCGGTGTTCGCCAGCTTCGTGCTGGCCGACGAGGTCAACCGGGCGACGCCGAAGACGCAGTCGGCACTGCTGGAGGCGATGCAGGAGCGATCGGTGACCGCCGGCGGCGCGACGCGCCCGCTCCCCCGCCCGTTCCTCGTCATGGCAACCCAGAACCCGCTGGAGATGGAGGGCACGTACCCGTTGCCCGAGGCGCAGCTCGACCGCTTCCTGCTGAAGGCGCTGGTGCCGTTCCCGTCCGCGGAGGACCTCGTCACCGTGCTCGAGCGGACCACCGGCACCGGCTCGGTGACGATGAACGCGGTCGCCGACGCGCCGACGCTGCTGGCCATGATCGAGCTGACCCGCGAGGTGCCGATCGCCAGCCACGTGCTGCGCCACGCCGTCGACCTCGTCGTCGCCACGCATCCGGACAACGAGGCCGCGCCCGACCTGATCCGTCGCTACGTGCGCTTCGGCGCGTCGCCGCGCGGTGCGCAGGCCCTCGTGCTGGCCGGCAAGGTGACCGCACTGCTCGACGGACGGCCGAACGTCTCGATCGCCGACATCCGCGCCGTCGCTCCTGCGGCGCTGCGTCACCGCCTGGTCGTCGGGTACGAGGCGACCGCCGATGGTGTGTCGCCCGATCAGCTGGTCGGTGCGCTGCTCGACGCCGTGCGCGAACCGGCAGCCGGGATGCGCGGCGCGCCGTGACCGATCTGCTCGACGCGAAGCTGCTGGCGCAACTGGAGCAGTTGCAGCTGCGGACGCGCCGACGACTCGCCGGCCGCTTCTCGGGCGAGCACCGTTCGACGCGCTACGGCAACTCCCTCGACTTCGCCGATCAGCGCGAGTACCACCCCGGCGACGACTACCGGCGCATCGACTACGCGCTGTACGCGCGCACCGGCCAGTTGTTCGTTCGCCTGTTCGAGGCCGAGGACGACCTCAACGTGCGCATCCTGTTCGACGTCTCGGCGTCGATGGGCCACTACGACAAGCTGGCCCAGGCGAAGCGGCTCGCCGCGGCCATCGGGTTCTGCTCGCTCACTCGTCGTGACGTCGTCACGTTGCACCTCGAACCGGGCACCCGGCCGCCGCAGCGGTTCAGCGGCCGCCACGCGATCGGCGCGCTGTTCAAGGCGCTCGATTCGGTGCAACCCGCCGGTCCGACCGACTTGCGGTCTGCTGCCGGCGACCTGCTCGCCCGCCCCGGACCGGCCGGGGTGACCGTCGTGATCAGCGACCTGCTGACGCCGTCCTGGGAGCCGGCGATCGATCGTCTCCCGGCGCGTGGCGGCGACGTCACGGTGCTGCACGTGCTGGCTCGTGAGGAGATCGATCCGACGTTGATGCCCGACGGAGTCGGCGACCTCGACGTGGTCGATGCCGAGTCGGGTGAGCAGGTCGCGGTCAGCCTCAGCCTCGACAGCGTCAAGAGCTACCGGGCGGTCGTCGATCGCTGGTTGATCGAGGCCGCCGCCCGCTGCCGCTCGCGCGGTGCCGTGTACCAGCAGGTGATGGCTGACGAGGCGATCGAGGAGGTCGTGCTCCGCGGCTGGCGCGAGCAGGGACTGGTCCGATGACCGGCCTGCTTGCGTTCGGCTGGACGCTGGCCAACCCCCTCGGTCTGGTGTTCCTCGGCCTGGCCGTGCCGGTGCTGCTGTTCCACATCCTCAAGCCGCGTCGACAGGCCGTGACGGTGAGCTCGACGTTCCTGTGGCGGTCGATCGAACGACCCGTCAGCTCGGCGTCGCCGTGGCAGAAGCTGCGCTGGAGCCTGCTGCTGCTCGCCCAGCTGCTGCTGGTCGTGCTGCTCGCGCTGGCCGTCGCCAAGCCGGTGCGCCTGGAGGCGTCGGCGCTGAGCGAGCACACCGTGTTCATCATCGACGCGTCCGGCTCGATGGCTTCGCTCGATGGGTCGCCCGATCGGCTGCATGCCGCCGAGGAGCGGGCAAAGCAGCTGCGCGCCGAGCTGCCCGACGGAGGCATCGCCTCGATCGTCGTCGCCTCGGATCGACCCCGCGTGGTGCTCACCGCCAGCGACGACGAGGAAGCGTTCGCCGGCGCGTTGCGCACCGTGCAGACGACCGCCGGTCACAGCGACTTCGGCGGCGCGTTCAGCCTCGCCGAGAGCCTGGACACGTCGACCGCCGACATCGGGTTCGTGCTGCTGTCCGACGGTGGCCTGACCTCGGACGAGGAGAAGTTGCTGCCGCCGAACACGCGCTACGAGCGCATCGGCACCCAGAACACGAACCGGGCGATCAGCCGCGTCGTCGTCGAGCCGCGTGGCAGTGGGTTGCACGCCCGCGTCACCGTGCGCAACTACGGCGACACGACGGTCACCGAGACTGTTCGGGTCGATGTCGACGGTGCCACCGCGGCGACGCCGAGCGTGACGATCGGTGCTCGTTCTGCCAAGGACGTCGAGGTCGACCTGCCCGGCGGCGAGCGTGTCGAGGCGTACCTCGGCGGTGGCGACCTGCTCGCCGCGGACGACGTCGGGGTTGCCGTTGCCGGCAAGCGGCCGGACCTCAAAGTGCTCATCGCCGGCGATCCGCTGTTCTGGCAGCAGCTGCTGACGTCGATCCCCGGTGTCACCGTCGACCTGGCCGAGGTCGCCGCCGGCGCCGTCGGCCCGTCGGGCGAGGGCTACGACATCGTCATCTACAACGGCGTCGCCATCCCGGCCGCACCGGCGGCCGACTTCCTGGCGGTCGCCCCACCCGGCGGCGTGCCCGGCATCACCGTGGCGGGCACGGTCGACAGCCCGGCGGTCACGCTGCTGCTCAGCGAGGACGCGCTGCTCAGCGGCATCGACCTGACCTCGGTGGCCATCGCCCAGGCGCAGCGGGTGACCGATCCGGGCACGGCCGAGGTGCTCGTCGCCGGCGAAGCCGCACCGCTGCTGCTGCGCGGTCAGATGGACGTCGCCGCCGGCGGGCAGCGCTTCGACTACATCACCTTCGCCATCGCCGACTCCAACCTGCCGGTGCAGATCGCCTTCCCGATCCTCGGTGATCGGATCCTCACCGAGCTGTCGGGCACCGCGTTGTCGTCACCGTCGATCGAGGTCGGTGCGGCGCTGCCGATCGATCCGTCCGCCGACGCGACGATCGTCGGCTCCGACGGCCAGACCCGCGGCTTCACCGCGGGCGACCCCGCCGTGCGGGCGACGCTGCCGGGGTTCTGGATCATCCAGACCGGCGGCAACCCGGATCGGTTGATCGCGGTCAACCCCCCGGCCAGCGAGTCGGCCGTCTCGCCGCGCGACACGCTCGTGCCGCCGGTCGACGACGCCGCTCGCGCGGTGACACCGGCGCGCACGGAGCACTCGCTGCTGCCCTGGGTGATCATCCCGCTGCTCGTCCTGCTGGTGTTCGAGACGTGGCTGGCGTGGCGCCGGCTGGGCGTGTCGCGGCGTCAGTGGCGCTTCGCCGTCGCAGCTCGACTGGTCGTCGCCGCGCTGCTCATCGGGGCGTTGATCGCTCCGACGATCCGGCGACAGAGCGACCGCGTCGCCACCGTGTTCCTGCTCGATGGCTCGGCATCACTCGGCCCCGCCGGCGATCGCGCCGCGCTTGACTGGCTGGACGAGGCCATGGCCCAACAACCCGACGCCGCGCTGAGCGCGATCGTCGTGTTCGGGGGCGACGCCCGCCTCGATCGCGTGCTCGAGCAGTCGAAGCAGTTCGACGGACCGGCGGTGGTGATCGACGAGAGCGCGACGGACATCTCGACCGCGCTGCGCCTCGGCGGTGCGGTGCTGCCGAGCGACGCCAAGCGGCGCATCGTGATCATCAGCGACGGCCGGGTCACCAGTGGCGACGCGCTGGCCGAGGCGCAGCAACTCGGATTGCGCGACATCCAGATCGACGTGCACACCATCGACTCGTCGATCGGCAACGACGTTGCGGTGTCGAGCATCGACGTGCCGCGACTGGCTCGCGTCGGTGACGAGCTGAAGGTGGACGTGCACGTGTCCGCGACGCAGCAGGGCAAGGCCACCGTCGTGCTCCGTCGCGACGGCGATGAGGTCGGAAGGCAGACGGTGGACGTCAAGCCCGGCGACAACGTGGTGACGTTCACCGACAACGCCGGCGACACGCCAGCGGCGGTGCTGCGGTACCAGGCAGTGGTCACCAGCACGGGCGACGCCCAACCGCAGAACGACGCAGCCTTCGCCGCGGTGCCGGTGGACGGCCCGGCGCGGGTGCTGGTGGTGCAGGGCAGCAGTGGCGAGGCCGACACGCTGATCAACGCGTTGAACGCGGGTGGCATCGCCACCGAGCTGATCAACCCGGCCGAGGTGCCCGACGTGCAGGAGCTGGCCACCTACGCCGGCATCGTGCTCGTCGACGTGGATGCCAAGTCGTTGACCGGTGAGCAGATCGAGAGCATCACCACCGCGGTGCGCGACCTCGGGCGAGGACTCGTCACGATCGGCGGCGATCACAGCTACGGCGTCGGCGGCTACCGCGAGTCGCCGCTCAGCGACCTGCTGCCGGTGGACAGCGAGATCCTCGACCCGAAGCGGCGCAAGACGGTGGCCGAGGTGCTCAGCATCGACACCAGCGGGTCGATGGCCAACTGCCACTGCGGCAGCGGTGCCGACCAGCAGCGCACCGAGGGCGGGGTCAACAAGACCGACATCGCCAAGGCTGCCGCCGAGCGCACGATCGAGGCGCTGACCGCCAACGACGAGGTCGGTGTGCTGGCGTGGAACGCCGGGACGAAGTGGGTGATCGACCTGCAGCAGCTGCCGCCGCAGAGCGTGATCGACGAGGGCCTCGCCGAGCTCCACCCCGATGGCAGCACGAACCTGCTGGCCTCGCTGGACGATGCGGCCGACGCGCTGCTGGCCAGCAGCGCCGAGCTGAAGCACATCATCTTGTTCACCGACGGCTTCACCGATGTCAACATCATCGAGCAGCTCGCCGATCGGGCCGGGAAGCTCTACGACGAGTCGGGCATCACCGTGTCGGTGCTCGGCACCGGGGAGGGGGCCGCGCCGTCGCTGGAGCACGTCGCCATCGCCGGCCACGGCCGCTACTACCCCGGCACCAACCTCGCCGACGTGCCGCAGATCATGGCCGAAGAGGCCGTGATCGCCAGCCGCGACTTCATCAACGAGGGCGACTTCCTGCCCGAGCTGACCTCCAACGATCCGGTGGTCGCTCCGCTCACCGCCTCCCCCGACCTGCTCGGCTACGTGGCCACCACCGCCAAGCCGGGTGCGACGACGATGATGCGCATCGGACCGGACCGCGATCCGCTGCTGGCGCGTTGGCAGGCCGGGCTCGGCAAGGCCACGAGCTGGACCAGCGACGCGTCGCGGACGTGGTCGCAGCAGTTGGCCAACTGGGACGGCTACGTCGACTTCTGGAGCCGTGTCGTGAAGGACACGTTCCAGAGCGGCGACACCGCCGGCGCCGCGCAGGCAACGGTGAGCAACGGCCAGCTGCACGTCACCGTGCAGGGCAGCGATGCGTTCCCCGACGGCTCGGCCGGCACCGCCACCGTGTCGGGGCCGGACGGCCAGCGCATCGAGGTGCCGCTGGAGCGCACCGCCGGCGACACGTTCGAGGGCGTTGCCCCGGCCAACCGCAGTGGCACCTACGCGGTCGGCGTGAACATCACCGCCGACGGGAGCACCGTGCTCGCCAGCAGCACGATCGCCAACGAGAGCTACCCGGCCGAGTACGCGCCGGGCAGCGCCGACGCGGCGTTGCTCGCCAAGCTGTCGACGGCCAGCGGCGGTCGCGGCGAGGTGACGCCGTCGCAGGTGTTCGACGCCGGCACCCTGCGCGCCGGCTTCCGCTCGCTGGAGCTGGCCGGGCCGTTCCTGCTCGCTGCAGCCCTGCTGTGGCCGCTGGCGGTCGGGTTGTCACGACTGTCGATCCGTGGCGCGACGCTCACCGGCGCTCGCGCCGGGTTGGGCACGGCCCGACGTCGAGTTCGCGCCTCGCTCCCCCGCCTCGGCGCTCCGGATCCGACCAACGCACCGAACCCGGCGGTCAGCCGACGAGCCGAACCGAACGGCACCACGGCGACGTCGAAGCCCACGCCGAAGCCGGCGGCGAAGGCTGCTTCCTCATCAGCTCCGAAGCCGGCGTCGTCGAGTGCGACGATGAGCGAGCTGCTCGCTCGGAAGCGCGCCCGCGGCGGTGAGCAGAGCACCGAGCCAGACGAGCCACACCAGCGGACGTGAGCGCACGGTGATCGACGCCAGTCCGGAGTCGGTGGCGTTGTTCAGCGTCACCTGCAGATCGCCCCACGGCCTGGTGACGATCGCCGTTTCGGCGAGCACGCCGCCGCGCTCCGGGTAGGCGACCAGCGACGGGTGCAGCGTGTGCCCGTCGAGCTCGACCTCGGCGACGACCGCCTGCGTTCCCGCCCGCGGTCCATCGGCGACGGTGATCGGCCCACCGCGAATGCTCATCCCGGCGGCGGTCACCGCTTCGCCCTCGTGGATGCCGATGGTGGCCGAACGGTCGAACGTGGACGCGGCGATGCCGACGAACAGCACGAGGATGCCGACGTGGGCCAGGCGACCCCTCGGGTGGCGCAGCCGCATGGCGATGAACGGCACGGCAACGAGTGCCAGCGGGCCGACGAGGCGTGAGAAGAACACCCCGCGCACAGCGCTCGGGCGGTCGCCGACGACGTCGATGAGCACCGGCGCCACCGTGCCCGCGAACACGACCACGAGTGCGATCCCGGCGAGCACGGTGTTGGCGAGGCCAGGGTTCGCTCGTTCCAGCGGGGCGGGCTGCCGTGTGCTGCGCGCGATGGCAAGCGCGATCACGATCGCCGTCACCGCGGCCAGCGCGAGCATCGCCCAACCGACCGACGCTTGGCGGGCGAAGCCGTGGATCGATGGCGTGCTGCCCGACCGCACCAGGGTTGCCCCGACGAGCGCCAGCACCCAGGGCGCAGCGCCGGCCGCCATCGCTCGCCGGCCGCTCCACGCGCCGTGCAGGGCGATCAGCGCTGCCATCCACACGATCAGCGACGTGTTCTCGACCGGGTCCCAGGCCCAGTAGCCGCCCCAACCCTGCTCGACGTAGCTCCAGAGCCCACCGAGGGCCATCGCCAGCGTGACGAGGCCGACGGTCGTGCGCAGCCAGGCTCGCGGCGATCTTCCGTCGAGCACGGCCAACGCCGCAGCGGCCGTGCCGGCCAGTCCGACGTAGAGCAGCGGCGGGTGGATCGCCATTGCCGGGTGTTCGAGGATCGGGGTCAGGCCGAAGCCCCGCAGCGCGGGAGCGTCGAGCCTGCCGAAGGGCGAGGCGAAGGCCAGATCGATGCAGGTCAGCGTGACCACGGTGATGGTGGCTGCCCACACGATCGAGGGCCGACGGCAGCGGCGGGCCTCGATCGAGACGATGGCAGCGACGACGCCGGTGAACAGCAGGAGCGAGCCTTCGCTGCCGCCCCACACGCCGGCGAGGCGGTAGTACCACGGCGCGTCGCGACGGCTCTGCCCGGCGACGTAGCTCCACGAGAGCTCGTTGGTGAGGAACGCGACGGCCAGACGAGCGAGCGCCAGCCAGATGATCGCCGACACGCCCCAGAGCGCGCCACGTGCCGCGGTGATCGATGACAGGTCGAGCCGACGAGGCACGACGCGGCGCTCGGTCATGCGCTCCCCTGCCCGTTCACCCGAGCAGTCTCGCGGTCAGCGCTTGCGGATCAGCGTCAGCCCGTCGGCGACCGGGAGGATGAAGCTCTCGACGCGGACGTCCGCCGCAACGGCGTCGTTGAAGGTCCTGATGGCCACGGTGTCGACGTCGTCGGCGGCGTCGTCGACGACCCGACCGCTCCACAGCGTGTTGTCGACGAGGATCAGCCCGTTGGGGCGCAGCCGAGCAAGGATCTCCTCGTAGTAGGTGGCGTAGCCGGTCTTGTCCGCATCGATGAAGGCGAGGTCGATCGGCACGTCGAGCGGCAACGCCGCCAAGGTGTCGGCAGCCGGGGCGATGGTCAGCGTGATCCGATCGTCCACGCCGGCCTCGGCCCAGTAGCGGCGGGCGATGTCGGTCCACTCGGTGCTGACGTCGCAGCACAGCAAGCGCCCGCCCGCTGGCAGGGCCCGCGCGATCGCAAGCGAGCTGTAGCCGGTGAACGTGCCGACCTCGACGACGTTGCTCGCAGCGGTGAGCTGCACGAGCAGTGCGAGAAGCGCGCCCTGGTCGGAGGAGATCTGCATCCCTGCACGAGCCCCGGTGCGCTCGGCGGTCTCCTCGATCAGCCGGAGCTGCAGTGCGTCGGGCTGCGTCGTTCGTGCAGCGATGTAGCCGAGCACGGACGAGTCGAGGAAGTGGTGCGATTTGTCGAAGCCCATGTGCGAGAGGCTAGGTCCGTGGCGAGCCGGTGAACCGGGGCGTGCAACTAGAGTCCGGCGACCATGAGCGAGACCACCGCACTTCGTGGCCGACCACTTCGTCGTCGGATGGAGGCTCGCGACCCGAGCGAGACCCATCGAGCATCGACGCCGTTGGAGCTGTTCTTCGACCTCACCGTCGTCGTCGCCGTTGCCCGCGCTGCTGCAGGACTGCACCACGCGCTGGCCGACGGTCGGGGCGTGTGGCCGACGGTCGGCGCCTACGCCGCGGCGTTCTTCGCCATCTACTGGGCGTGGATGAACTTCACGTGGTTCGCCTCCGCGTACGAC
This sequence comes from Ilumatobacteraceae bacterium, assembly GCA_965229005.1. Lineage (GTDB taxonomy): Bacteria > Actinomycetota > Acidimicrobiia > Acidimicrobiales > Ilumatobacteraceae > CBDDIP01. The sequence goes on along the minus strand of CBDDIP010000002.1, from coordinate 2,743,114 downwards.
ACCGACGACGTGCTCTACCGGGTGCTGACGCTGGTGACGATGGCCGGCGCGTTGGTGATGGCCGCGGGCGTGGACCGCGCCTTCGAGCGATCGAGCTACACGGTGATGGTGGTCGGCTACGTGATCATGCGCCTCGCCATGGTGGTGCAATGGCTGCGGGCCGCGTCCAGTGATCCGCTGCGCCGACACGTCGATCAGCGCTACGCGATCGGCATCGCAAGCGTGCAGATCCTGTGGATCGCCCGGCTCTGGTTCCCGAGCACGGTGTCGAACGCGACGTTCATCGTGCTGGCGCTTGCCGAGATGGCGGTGCCGGTGTGGGCCGAGCGATCCGGGCCGACGACCAGCTGGCACCCGCGCCACATCACCGAGCGGTACGGGTTGTTCACGATCATCGTGCTCGGCGAGGTGGTGGCCGCAGCGACCGTTGCCGTCGAGGACGCGGTGGCCACCGAGGGCCTGTCGTTCGCCGTGCTGCGGTTGTTGGTGGGTGGGCTGCTGCTGGTGTTCGCGCTGTGGTGGCTGTACTTCGAGCGACAGGCCGACGACACGCTCGGCGGGGCGAGCGCCAACGTGCTGACGTTCGTGTGGGGCTACGGCCAGTACTTCGTCTTCGCCGCTGCGGCGGCGGTCGGCGCCGGCCTGGAGGTGGCCATCGCCGCGCTGCAGACCGCCTCGCATCACGGCGAGCCGGTCAGGGAGGTGGACGCCGAGGCGGCGCACGGCGTGGCGGAGCTGCTGGCCGGGCTGGCGGTCGCGGTACCGGTGGTGATCTACCTGCTCGTGCTCGGGGCGGTGCACCTGAAGCTGGCGCACGTGCGCCACGACGGTGATGCAGTGCATCCCGCGCTCGTCGGCGGCGCGGCGGTGGCGGTGCTGGTCACCGGTGCCTTGGCGGGCACGTTGGGCATCGCCACCACGGTGCTGCTGGTCGGCCTCGAGGTGACGGCGATCGTGGTCGTCGACGGGATGCGGACGCACCGTTCACATCGCACACATCACCGGCAGCCGGCGGTTCGGTAGGTTCGGGCGATGGACGACGCCACCGAGCTGGACCTGGCCATCGTCGGGTGCACCGCGCTCGTCTCCACCGAGGGCGACACGGCGACGTTCGCGCCAGGGACGACGATCGGCATCCGCGGCAACCAGATCGTCAGCATCGGGCCTGACGGACCAACCGCACCGCCGGCGCGTGAGACGATCCAGGCACGCGGGCTGATCGCCATGCCGGGGTTGATCAACACCCACTGCCACGCGGCGATGACGTTCCTGCGCGGATCGGCCGAGGACGTGGAGGTGGGCGCCTGGTTCAACGACTACATCTGGCCGATGGAGGTCAACGTCGGCGAGCACGACGTGTACCTCGGCACGCTGGTGGCCGCAGCGGAGATGATCGAGAGCGGCGTGACGACGTTCGCCGATCACTACTTCTTCATGCACGAGGCGGCTCGCGCGGTGATCGACAGCGGCATGCGCGCCAACCTCGGGTCGGCGTTCTTCAGCTCGCAGGGTCCCGCTGGGGTCGAGGGCTCGGCGGCGTTCGCCGAGCAGTGGAACGGCGCCGCAGGCGGGCGGATCACCACCTCGTTGGCGCCGCACGCGCCGTACACGTGCGACGACGCCGACCTCGCCACGGCGGCAGACCACGCCCGCCGGTTGGGCGTGCGCGTGCACACGCACGCATCGGAGGACATCGCCCAGGCGCAACGCAGCATCGACCTGCACGGGATCAGCCCGATCGAGGTGCTGCGTCGGACGGGCGTGCTCGACGCGGGCTTGATCAACGCGCACGGCAACGGGATCATCGAGTCGGACATCCCGCTGCTCGCCGAGTACCGCGACCGCGTCGGCGTGGCGCACGGGCCGAAGGGGTACCTCAAGTTCGCCCTCGGCCCGCTGACGCCGATCCAGGCGCTGACCGAGGTCGGCGTGCCGGTCGGCTACTGCACCGACGGGGCGGCCTCGAACAACACGCTCGACATCTTCGAGAACATGCGCATCACGGCGGCGCTGCAGAAGCAGCTGCGCGCCGACGCCACCGACTTCCGCTCGGTCGAGGCGTTGCGGATGGCCGGGCCTGGCAGCGCCGCTGTGCTCGGCCAGGGTGGGCGGCTGGGGGTGCTCTCGAAGGGCGCGCTGGCCGACGTGATCCTCGTCGACCTCTCCGGCTTCCACTGCCAGCCGGTGCACGACATCGCCGCCGCACTGGTGTGGTGCGTTCGCCCCGATGACGTGCAGACCACGATCGTCGACGGACGGGTGCTGATGCGCGACCGCCAGCTGCTGACCATCGACCGCGACGCGCTGCTGGCCGAGTTCCGCGCTCGCGCCCGCGAGATCACCGATCGCACGCACGGCCGGACGATCCAGGACTATGCAACATGAGCCGGGCCACATGAGCCGGGCAACGTGAGCTGGGCAACATGACGCAGTTCGATCCGTCGGACCTGGCGTTCATCGCCGATCCGTACCCGACGCTGGCAGCGTTGCAGGAGGCCGCGCCGATCTTCTTCCACGAGCCGTCGGGGATGTGGATGATCACGCGGCACGCACTGGTGCAGTCGACGCTGCGCGACCGCCGGCTGGGGCGCGACTACCACCACCGCTACACCGACGAGGAGCTCGGACTGCCGGTGCCGTACAGCGGTTTGCCGGCCGTCGCCGAGAGCGAGCGGTGGTCACTGCTCAACCTGGAGCCGCCGGATCACACCCGCATCCGCTCGCTGGTGTCGAAGGTGTTCACGCCATCGGCGGTGGCAGCACTGCGGCCGATGATCGAGCACGAGGCCGCGACGCGGTTGGCACCGTTGGTCGAGCGCGAGTCGTTCGACCTCATCGCCGACTACGCGCAGCCGTACTCCGTTGCCGTGATCTGCGCCATGCTCGGCGTGCCCGCATCGGACACGCCGCTGCTGCTCGACTGGTCGCACGCGATCGTGCGCATCTACGAGCTCGCCGCCACCGACGCCACTCGCGCCGCGGCCGAGCGGGCCGCCGCCGAGTTCGTCGCGTACACGAAGGCGCTGATCGACGAGCGGAGGGCACGACCCGACGCGGCGCTGCTGTCGCAGCTGGTGGCCGTCGAGGAGGCGGGCGCGCAGCTGACGGTGGACGAGATCCTGTGCACGGTGATCGTGCTGCTCAACGCCGGGCACGAGGCGACGGTGAACACCCTCGGCAACGGCACGCGTGCGCTGATGCGCCACCGCGACGAGTGGCAGCACGTGGTCGACGGCGGGGTGACGGCGCGCACGGTGATCGAGGAGATGATCCGCTGGGACTCACCGCTGCAGCTGTTCGAGCGCTGGGTGCTCGACGAGGGCGTCGAGATCGGCGGTCAGCCGCTGCGCGTTGGCGAGCAGGTGGCGATGCTGTTCGGCGCCGCCAACCGCGATCCGCAGCACTTCGCCGATCCGACGAAGTTCATCGCCGGCCGCGGCGACGCGACGCACGTCGGCTTCGGCGGCGGCATCCACTTCTGCATCGGTGCTCCGCTGGCGCGTCTGGAGCTGGAGGCCAGCGTGCAGCAGCTCGTGACGCAGGTGCCCGGCCTGCAACTGCTCGTCGAGCCGACGTACCAGCCGGCGTTCGTCATCCGTGGTTTGGAGTCGCTCGTCGTCTCCCCGTCATGATGGTGCAGTGACGGATCTCAGCGCGTGGGCGCATGTGGCATGTGGCGGCGCGGCGATCGGAGCCGGCGTGGTCAACGCGATCGCCGGTGGCGGCACGCTGATCTCGTTCCCGGTGATGACCGCGCTCGGCGTGCCGACGAAGATCGCCAACGCCACCAACACCGTGTCGTTGTGCCCCGGATACATCGGTGGCACGTATGCGCAGCGCAAGGAGCTCAGCGGGCTCAGCAACGAGCTGCGGCCGCAGCTGATCGTGTCCGCCTTCGGTGGGTTGGCCGGTTCGGTCCTGCTCGTCGTCAGCAGCGAGGCGGCGTTCCGTCAGATCGTGCCGTTCCTGATCCTCGCCGCCTGCATCCTGCTGGCGCTGCAGACGCGGATGCGCGCGTGGCTGTTCGGGCGTGGCAAGGAGGGCGAGCCGCGCCAGGAGCACCGCCTGCTCGAGCTCGGCACGGTGGGCGTGGCGGCGGTGTACGGGGGCTACTTCGGTGCCGGCCTGGGGATCATGTTGATGGCTGTCCTCGGCCTTTTCTCCGACCGGTCGCTGACGCAGGTGAACGCGGTCAAGCAACTGCTGTCGATCGTGGTCAACGTCTGTGCTGCTGCGTTCCTCGTGTTCAAGGGCAACGTCGAGTGGAGCCTCGTGGCGGTGATGGCGCCGGCCAGCCTCGTCGGCGGCAACCTCGGTGGGCGGCTGGCGGGCAAGGTGCCGCCCGCCAAGCTGCGGGCGTTCGTGGTCACGTTCGGCCTGATCGTCGCGGTCGTCTACCTGTTCAAGTGAGCGGGTACGTGATGGGCATGATCGTCCTCGTGCTCCTCGTGCTCGCTGCCGCCGTCGTCGGCATCGGTGGGCTCATCCAAGGCATCTTCTGGCTGGCGTCGGTCGGCATCATCCTGTTCGTCGTGGCCATCGCGTTCCTCGTCGGGCAGATGCGCAGCTCGCACACGTAACCCCGGTTCGTGAAGCGGGGCTCACTACGGTCTCCCCCGGTGAGCCCCGCTTTTCGATGCCCGACGTGCAAGCAGGCGCTGACGCTCGATGGCGCGTCGCTCGCGTGCGCCGACGGGCACCGCTTCGACGTCGCCCGTGAGGGCTACGTCAACCTGCTGCCGGCGGGCCGCTTGAAGAGCAAACCGGCGGGCGACGACGACCGGATGGTGCGGGCCAGGCGTGAGCTGTTCGACACGGGGGCGTACCGCCCGGTGCACGACGCCCTCGCCGCTGCGATCGCCGTTCACTCGCCGCAGGTGGTGCTCGACAGCGGGTGCGGCGAAGGCACGTACCTCGCCGCGATCACCGAGCGCAGCGGTGCGGCCGGCATCGGGATCGACATCAGCAAGGTGGCGGTGCGGCTGGCGGCGCGTCGCCACCGCGACCATCGCTACGCCGTCGCATCCGCGCATGTGCTGCCGTTCGACGACGGCGAGTTCGACGCGGTGGTGAGCGTGTTCTCACCGCGCGACTTCGTCGAGATGGGGCGGGTGCTGCGCACCGATGGGGTGATCGTCGTCGCCTCACCGGGCTCGGGCCATCTGCGTCAGCTGAAGGAACTGATCTACGAATCACCGCGAGACCATCGTGAGCCGCCCGACGACGAACACGGGACGTGGCGTGTGTCTGCCGAGCGAGCGGTGCGTTTCACGCTGCCGTTGCCGCACGAGGAGCAACGGTTGCAGCTGCTGCAGATGACGCCGTACTGGTGGAGCACCGACGAGTCCCGCCGCGAGCGGGTGTGGCACTCGGCAACGGAGGTCGACGTCGACGTCCTGGTGCGCACGTACGCACGTTGACCGGACCGCTACCCCTGAGGTGCCGGTGAAACCGAGCGGGCTCTGGCCAGCAGCTCGCCGGCGTCGGCCGCGGAGATCGGCCGGGAGAACAGGAAGCCCTGACCGAGGCGGCAGTCCTCGTCGACAAGGCGGTCGCGCTGCACGCCGAGCTCGATGCCCTCGGCGATCGTCTCCAGCTCCAGGGTCTTGCCGAGATCGAGCAGGCCGCGCACGATGGCCGGGATCTGCGTCTTGTCGGTGATCGTGTTGACGAACGAGCGGTCGATCTTGAGGATGTCGATCGGGAACTGGCGCAGGTAGCTGAGCGACGAGTAGCCGGTGCCGAAGTCGTCGACGGCGATGCGCACCCCGAGCTCGCGCAGCTCGTGCAGGCGTTGCGCGGCGAGGCCGGCGTCTTGCACGAGTGCGGTCTCGGTCATCTCCAGGACGAGCGACGAGGGCGCCAGGCCGGTGCTGTCGAGGACTCGCTGCACGTCGCTGACGAGGTCGGTCCACGCGATCTGGCGGGTCGACAGGTTGACGGCCATCGTCAGGTTCGGTTCCCACGCGTGGCGGTCGCGCCAGACGACCGCTTGCTGGCAGGCGCGCTCCAGCACCCACGAGCCGACGGGGACGATCAGGCCGTTGTCCTCGAGGATCGGGATGAACCGGTCGGGGCCGACGAGGCCGAGCTCGGGGTGGTGCCAGCGCAGCAGCGCCTCGAAGCCGACGATGCGTTCGCTCTCCAGCTCGATGATGGGCTGGTACATGACGTCGAACTGCTGCAGCTCCAACGCGTGGAGGAGGTCGTTCTCCAGCTGGCGACGCTCGACCACTTCGACGCGCATCGCCGGGTCGTACACCACCCAGCGCGCCTTGCCGGTGGCCTTCGCGCGATACATGGCGACGTCGGCGTCGCGCAGCAGCGACGAACCGGAGGAGTGCTCGTCGCCGAGTGCGATGCCGAGACTTCCGGTGACGATGACCAGTTGGTCGGCGACCTCGATCGGAACGCGCAGTGCATCGAGGACGCGCTCGGCGATTGCTGCTGCCTCCTCGAAGGGCTGGTACGCGCGCTCGACGAGGATCGCGAACTCGTCGCCGCCGAGGCGGGCGACGGTGTCCGACGAGCGAACGCAGGCGGCGAGGCGGATCGCGGTCTCGCGCAGAACCGCGTCGCCGGCTTCGTGGCCGAGGCTGTCGTTGACGCCCTTGAAGCCGTCGAGGTCGAGGTAGACGAGGGCGACGTCGCTGGCGACGCGGGCGTGGCGGCGCAGCGCGTGCTCGACGCGATCGTGGAAGAGCGAGCGGTTGGCCAGGCCGGTGAGCGTGTCGTGGAACGCTTGGTGCGACAGCTGCTCCTCGGCCACCTTGCGGTCGGTGACGTCGTGGATGTTGACGACCACGCCGGCAACGTCCGGGTCGGCGAGGAGGTTGATGGACCTCGCCGAGAGCCAGCGCACCTCACCGTCAGCGTGGTTCAGACGCAGCTCCAGCTCGTGAACGCGGCCGGGCGCGTCGAGGCTCTGCTGGAAGGCAACGGTGGCGATGTACGCGTCGTCGATGTGGACGAGCTGCAGCAGATCGATGCCCCGCGTGGGCGTGCCGGGGTAGCCGAGCAGCTCCGCGAGGCGCGGGGTGTCGGTGATGATCCGCCGGTTGGCGTCGACGACGACGACCGCGTCGGACGAGTGTTCGGCGAGCGCCGAGTAGTAGCGCTGGCTCGTCTGGACGCGGCGTTGGTTGCGCACGCTGACGCGGCTCATGCGCATCGTGCGGATGAACGCGAAGGCGGTGAGCAGTGCGGTGGAGACGAACATCGGCGTCGGGTTCGGGCTGCGCCCGCGCGAGTGGGCCCACAGCAGGATCGCCCACGGTGCGAGGAAGGGCAGCAGACCGAGGAGGACGCTGGCCTTGCCGACCTGTTCGAGGGCGAGCTCATCGTCGACGTCGCGTTCGATCGGGCGGCACCACGCAGCGGCGACGATGGTGGCCGAGCCGACCATCCAGCCGGCGTCCATCAGCCAGGTGGCGGCCGGGTCGGCGAGGAGCATGTAGGCGAAGTCGCTGACGAGCCAGCACACCGCGCCGGCGGCAAGCAACGCGCCAGCCAGCGAGCGAGTGCGGCGCGAGACGATGGCGCGAGCGACGACGGCCACCAGGGCGACGTCGAGGATCGGGTAGGCGGCCCACACGACGCGCACGAGGGGGCGGATCGTGTCGTCGCCGATGACGTCGAACGCGTTCGACTGCATGATCACCATCGTCGCAACGACCGCCACCGCGCCCATGTCGAGCATGCCGTCGATGTCGACGCGGCGGGTGCGACCGCCGATCGCCAGCAGGCGCAGCACGCCGAGGAAGAGGACCACGTACGAGCTCAGCCAGAAGACGTCGGCGAGCGACACGTCCGGGATCGATCCGTTGGACCAGTGGTACGCCGCGTAGGTGGTGTCACCGAGCGCGCTCAGGAGCACACCACTGCACACGAGCGTCCACGCCAGCCGCCGGCCGCGGCTGTGACGACGCACGGCAACCAGGCCGACGATGCCGGCGCCGCCGTTGACCAGCGCGTAGGTCGCATCGCCGGTGAGCGTGTCGATCGTGACCGAGTGGACGATGATCAACGCCCCCAGCGCGGCGATGGCCAGGCCCCACGCGACCAGCGCACGGGCGCGCACGGTCGGCAATCGGTTCCCGTCCGCCCCGTCGAATTGCACGGAGGGGGTATCGGCGCCTGCTGTGCGCGTCTTGAGGGAGTGGCTCAGGCGAGCCGTGTGACCAGCATGTCCAGGTCGTCGAGCAGGGCGTCGCTCCATGCCAGATCGATGGCGGTGGTGCTCGTCGGGTACGGCGGAGGCGGGTCCGCCTCGGGCGGGCTGGCGCCGCCACGTTGGGCCACCAGCTGCGCGACCACCTGGTCGAGCGAGTCGGCGACATCGCTCCAGCGCGGCGCGTTGACGAGCACGGCCGACGGAGCGTTCGTCCTGCGGCGAGCGCCGGCGGGCGGCGCAGGCGAGCCGAAGAAGAGCTGCCACAGCAGCACGACCGCCGCGATCATGATCACCGCTGCCGCGGCTCCGGAGGGTTGGCGCAGGAAGATCAACAGGTAGCCGAGTCGGGGAACACCGGCAACCACCTTGCCGACGACGTCGGCGCGTCGGGCCGGCACGGCGTCGGCGCTGTCGTTGGCATCGCCCTTGGTGGTGATCGCGTTGCCCTCGATGGCAACGATGCGGTGGGTGACGAGCGTGTCCCGTCCCGACGTGCGTTCGACGGTGATCACGTCACCGATCTCGAGACGACCGGGGTCGCGCGTGATCACGGCATCGCCCGGCCGGTAGCCGGGTGACATCGAACCGGTGCGAACGACGTAGATGCGGAAGCCGGCGAGATAGCACCAGACGAGCGCGAACGCGAGCGCGACGACGAGCACTCCCGAGATGATCGGGAGTGCTCGACGTCGGCGTCTGTTCAGGGCGTCTGACCGACCTGAGTGGCGACCAGCTGGAAGGGCAGGCCGAAGTGGGTGAAGTTCGGGAAGTCCGACAGCGGGTACGGGTTCCACGGTTGACCCTGGTACGCCGGGTTGGACAACGCACCCGAGTAGTTGAAGGTGAACGAGAAGTTCCCGCTACCGCCGGGTGCGACGTTGGAGAACAGCTGCACCTTCTGCGGCATCGGCCAGCAGCCGGCCTCGTCGAAGATGCCGCCGCAACCGCCGCCGCTGTCGTCGTTGAGGTTGGCCGACTCGAACTTGACGTCGTTGTTGGCCTTGAGGTGGACCTCGCCGAACGTACCGAGGTCGTTGATGCTGTGCAACGCATCAGCGTTCGGGAAGACGATCCACACGTCCTGGGCGTTGGCGCCGGTGTTCTGGAAGCTGAGCGTCAGCGTCTGCGGCTCACCCGGCAGCATGTTCTGGAAGTTGATGTCGAGGCCGTCGACCCCGCCGCCCCCGTACCCGTTGATCTGGATCGAGCCGAGCGTGCCCCCGTAGGTGCCCGACTCCGAATCCGTGAAGAACGCACCTGTTGCGCCGGTGGCTGCTCCGACGAGCACCCCCGACAACGCCAGGCACGCAGCGAAACCGGCGAATTTCGCCGGACGTGACAACCTCATGATGACTCCCGTCTCTCGCAGCACGCGGCTGCGCCCATGGACGGAACGCCGGTTTCGCCATTCGCTCCCCGCCCGGACTCGGCGACCAAACATCGCCGGACAGATCACCGCGTCGCCCCAACAGCCGGCGGATGCCGGCCCCCGCTCGGAAGGTAGGCGTGTGTCTGGACCTCGTCAAGAATGACGTGTCTGTAGTTCTGCTCTCGTCACGCGCGGCGGTCGGCGGGGCTCTGACCGCTGTCGATCTCGTCGTAGGTCCAGTCCGGTTGCTTGCTGTCGAAACGTTCGTCGTCGCTCACCGAGAACGGTGCGAGTGCGGTTGCCGGCACGTCGAGACGGGCTTCGAACGAGCCGGGGAAGGCCTCGACCAGACGCTGCACGACGGTGCGGTGCTGCTCGGCGAGGCTGCACCTCGCACCGTCGGTGATCGTCGTCAGCTTGGCGTGGATCAGGGTCAGGTCGTCATCCTCTGCCGTGCCGTCGCAGAGCGATCGCAGCGCGGTGGAGATCACCAGGCCGTCCTGCTTGCACGGCGTGCACTGGCCGCACGATTCGACGGCGAGGAACCGCGACGCGCCGGCGGCGACGGCCACCGGGTTGACGTCGTCGGCGACGACGATGAAGCCTGCGGAACCGAGGCCGGAGCCGGCGGCGCGCATCGCCTCGTGGGTCAGGGGCACGTCGAGGCGATCGGCGGTGAGCGGAGCGCTGGAGACGCCGGCAAGGACGATCATCGTCCGGTGATCCTCGTCGGCGGGACCACCGGCGAGCTCGATCAGCTCGTCGAGCTGCGTGCCCATCGCGACCTCGAACACGCCGGGCTTCGCCACTGCGCCGGTGACGGTGCAGACGATGGTGCCGGGCGAGTCGTGGGTGCCGACGGTGCGGAACCAGTCGGCGCCCTTGGTGACGACCAGCGCGACGTTGGCGAACGTCTCGACGTTGTTGACGAGCACCGGCGGCACGACGTTGTCGTCGTCGGTGGTGGCCATCACGACATCGGCGGCGAGTCCGCTGTCGCCGTCGGTGGGGGCGTCGTCCTGCACCACTTCCGTGACGCCGCGACGGTAGGGCGGGGCGATGCGCGGGAACGGCGGGCGACCGTCGAGCACCTCGAGCAGCGCGGTCTCCTCGCCGTAGAGGTACTCGCTCGGGCCTTCGACGATCGAGATCGTGATGCCGTCCGACCACCCCGCGGATTCGACCTCGGCGATCGCTGCGCGCAGCGGGCCGAGCAGATCGTGGAAGCGCTCCTTGGTGGCGATGACCACGCTCGTGGCGCGCACCACGCGCGCCGCGATGAGGGCGCCCTCGATGACCGCGTAGGGGTTGCGTTGCAGGATGGCTCGGTCCTTCGACGTGCCGGGCTCGCCTTCCGCAGCGTTGACGATCACCGTGGTGGCGATCTCCGTCGATGCGTGATCGAGCACCGAGCGCCACTTCGTCCCGGTCGGGAAGCCGGCGCCGCCGCGGCCGCGCAGACCCGATGCTTCGAGCTCGTCGATGAGCACCGACGGCTCCACCTTCTCGGCGGCGACCACGCCGGCACCACCGCCGGCGAGCTGGTAGTCCTCCAGCGAGCCGTAGGGCTCGAGCGGCAGGACGCGGTGGACTTCGAGCGCCGGACGGGCGCGATGCGACAACGATGTCATGTCCCATGCGTTCCCCGAACGGGTGCAGGCAAGACGTCCCGCGACCCGCGTTGCGCTTAGTCGCCCGCTGCCGCAGCCATGCGAGCCGCCTCTTGCTGCTCGGGGGTCATGTCCTTCCACTTCGTCGACTGCATGCTGATCATCTGGAACGGCGCGGTGTCGATCTCTTCGACGTCGATCGTTCCGGCCAGCACGCCGCGCTTCCACTCCTGGTGCTCGGGTTCGAGCGCGTGGAACTCGGGCATCACCTCGTCGGCGAACATCTGCAGCGACTCGCAGATGTGATCGTGGCTGTTGCGCCCGGCCTGGTTGAGCAGGATCACCTGGTCGACGTTCGACTCGGCGAACTTGCGCAGCTTGGCGCGGATCGTCGCCGGCGAGCCGATCAGCCCGCCACCCTGGGCCTTCTGACCCGCGGGCGTGGCCTTCCACGTCTGGTACTCGTCCCACAGGCTGACGGTGCCGGGCACCACCGGGCCGTGCTCGTTGTAGAACCGCAGCGCGAACTGGAAGAAGGTGCTGCCGTCGGCACGGCGTTGCGCCTCCTCGTCCGTGTCGGCGCACATGAACTGGCAGACGACGGCGATGTTCGGGTTCGTCGCGTACGGCCCGAGCGGATCGAGGTGCTTGGTGAACTGCGTGTAGTAGGCGTTCACCCATGCACGCGCCGCCTCGGCGCTGACGAACTGGAACCCGAGCGCGCCGATGCCGCGGCGACCGGCCATCTCGATCGTCTCCAGCTGGCTGCAGGCCACCCACAGCGGCGGGTGCGGTTGCTGGCGGGGCTTGGGGATGACGTTGCGCAGCGGGAAGTCGAAGTACTCGCCGTGGTACTCCCAGCCCTCCTCCCAGAACATCGGCAGCAGGCAGCGCATGGCGTCCTCCCACACGGCGCGCTTGTCGCGGAACCGGCGGTCGAACGGGTGCAGCTCGGTGACGCTGCTGCCCTCGCCGACGCCGAGCTCGACTCGACCGTGGCTCAACAGGTCGAGCGTGCTCACCCGTTCGGCGACTCGTGCCGGGTGGTTCGTCGGCAGCTGCACGATGCCGTGACCGAGGCGGATGTTCTTCGTGCGCTGGCTCGCTGCGGCGAGGAAGACCTCCGGTGCCGAGGAGTGGCTGTACTCCTCGAGGAAGTGGTGCTCCACCTCCCACGCGTAGTCGTAGCCGAGCCCGTCGGCCAGCTCGACCTGATCGAGTGCGTGGTTGAGCAACCGGTACTCGTCATCGCGAGTCCAGGGCTTGGGCAACTGCAGCTCGTAGAAGATGCCGAACTTCACGTGACGAAACCCCCCGATGTCGACGACGCCTGCCTCCGACCGTAGTGCCCGCTCCCCCGCTCAGCTCCGTCGGACGTCGTCCCCGAAGGACCGCGCAGCCGTCATGGCCCCCGCGGATCGTCCGGCCGCTGCCGCGATCGGTAGATGGCGACGCCGATCATCGTGAAGATGATCACCACGAACACGAACGCCAACAGTGCCACGAGGTAGATCAGCCAGATCACCTCGGCACGATCCAGACGGCACCGACGATCACCACCAGGTGACCAGCGACGATCCCGAGCACTTCGCTCCAACCATCGGGCAGCCAGCCGATGTTCGCGACCACCACACCGACGACGAACGCGAACACGCCGAGCAGGGTCGCGGACAGCTTCCACCTCGTCCCGTTCGCCCCACGCGCCACCGCCGCATCCTAGGAACCACCGTGTCGCCTCCCGCTCGTCGGCCGGTCGGACGACCGTGGCGTCGCGCACCCCCCAGGGGGTAACGACTTACTTGACTCACCCAGGCTGGTAAAGGCCCGGCGATCGGTGCCGATGCTTGAGACGTGCGATTGCGTGACCTTCGACGTCTGCAGCCGGCGACGGTGCGCGGGTGGATGACGGTGGCGGGGCTTGGTGTGGTCTTGTTCGTCGCCTCGTGGATCGCCTGGTTCTTCATCGTCACGTCCGACACACTCGTCCTCGGCCCTGGGATGAGTGACGGCTTCGGCGCACTCGCGGCGACCGCGTTGGCCGTTGTCAGTTCGGCAGGCATCGCCTTGATCGTCTTGCAGAACCGCGCGTAGCGGGGCGCTCACCTAGACGGCTTGACTCACCTGGGCTGGTCAGCGGTCGATTGCATCCGCTTGGAACGTTCCGGTAGCGATCGCCTCGTCACGACTGGGGCAGTAGCCACCTATGGCCGGGCCGATCTGCCAGTACCACCACTTTCCGCCGCGTTTCCACCATGCGCGCCAGACGTTCACCTTCTCACCGCCTGGTGAGTAGAACTGGGTTACTGGTGAGACGAACTTGCGCACGTCTCAAGTATCGGCGCGCGGGGCGCTCACCTAGACGGCGGAACGCTCGCGCCGCCAGTGCACCAACGCGGCGACGACAAACACGACAGCGATCGCCACGAACACGATCGTCGGCACCCACGACCCAGGCGGCGAGCATTCCAGCTTGCAGTCGATGAGACGTTCGTCGGTGGCAAGCGCGCCAACATGCACAAGCCCCGACAGAAGGCCATCAAGGTCGGATCCAAGGCTCACCGCACCGCAGTCGCCGGGATCGTCCAGCGCGGCACCAACGGCCACTCCAAGGTCACCGCCACGGTCGTCACGGGAGTGCGCGTGATCGCCCGCCGGGGCATGACGGCGGCACGTAGATCGCTCGGCCCGGCGGTTTCGTCACCGCCCACGGCCTTGGATGAGCCGATCCAGACCGTGACCGCAGCCGCTGCTTGTGCATCATCGAGTCACGGTGCTCGGTCGTCTGGGCGAGACCGGCATGTCTCGCGGCTCGCGTCGCGGCACACGGTACGTCGACACTCCCCGGGGGTTCAGGACCTACTTGACACCCCCGGCATGGTCAGGCGAGTGGGACCGCATCCGCGCTGACAGCATCGCCTTCAGCGTCGCTGTCGCCGCCGCCCACGCCTGACAGGCCGCGATCACCGAGTCATGAATTCTGCTTCGGTACGTGGCGGTGGCTCGTCCTGTTCTGCTGCTCGCACGCGTAAACGAGTTGGTCGTGGCGTGGCGGCACGACCTCGATCCACGGACCCGCCCTGAATGACTCCAGCTCGACACGTACTGGGCGACCGCACAGCGGGCAGACCGTCGGTTTCGGCGCGAGTGACTTCAGGAATCGTCTGAGGCCCATCGATCACAGTCTGGTCCTCATGCCACTCTGCTGGTCGACATGAGGCCTGAAGCAACCGCACGCATGATGCGAGACGGAGTTGGGGAGCTACTTGCTTGAAGAAATCACCTGTGCTGACAACAACCGGATCGACGAGCTGAGCGTCGATGAAGGTGTGAGCGAAGCGGTCCGGGATGAGAGCTTGGTTCCTGTCAGCTTGACGCGCCCGGCCCTCGATGCTGAGTTCATCTCGTGCTATCGGTCGCATCGCGTCGAGATGGCACGGATCGCACATCTCATCACGGGCTCGCCGACAGCTGCCGAGGAGATCGTGCAGGAGGCATTCGTCCGGGTGTATGAACGGTGGGACGACCTACGCACCCCGGTCGCCTACTTGCGAACTTGCGTTGTCAACCGCAGCAGGTCCTGGCTTCGACGGCGGCGGCTGGTGAAGCGGCACGAGGACTCCGTCGAGCGGCCAGAAGCCCACATCGACCATCCGAACGAGCTCGCTGACGCACTGGAGTGCCTCACCCCGCGCGCCGTGACCGTGGTCGTCCTTCGCTACTACTCACGCTTATCAACCGCCGAGGTGGCGGCGACCCTGAAGGTCTCCGAAGGCACCGTCAAGTCGACCCTTGCCCGCGCACTGACCAAGTTGAAGGAGGAGCTGGGATGAACATCGAGTTGGAAGATCGGCTGGAACGCGACCTGCATCTGCTCGCGGAGCGATCGCCGGCATCGCTTCACGGACTCGCAGCGATCGAGCGCCGTGTCCGTCAACGTCAGCGTCGACGACGCGGGTCATTGATGGCGGGCGTAGCCGTCGTCGGCGTTGCCGGACTGGCCGCGCTCGTCACCGCTGGAAGGTCGAACGGCGATCAGAGCCCTGGCCATTCGGGTTTCGTTCCTGCGGGCCGCGAGGTCCCGCTGGCGATCACCTCCGAGGCTCCTCCGGCCCTTCCGCTCGTGAAGCCAGGCTCGCTCGTATCAATCCGCTACCCGGGCCGACCAGCGCTCCACTTGTACATCACGGTCGCGTTCTACGAAGGGCATGCGGTACAAGAACAGTGCCTCGTCTCTGAGGAAGATGGCGGAGGGTGCACCCCGTTCGTGGATCGGATCCCGCAGAGTCTCGGAATCAGCTCGACTGCCGACAACAGCGGAGCGAGTCGGGATCTGTGGACGTGGACTGGACTCCCCGGCGAAGTGGCCTACGTGTCGTTCACCGACGGCGGACACGAGCAAGTCTGGCAGCGGCCGGTTGCAGGAGTGGTGGCGTTCGAGGTCGATGGCCCATCTGGAGCTCGACGCGGGATCGCGTACGACACCGAAGGAAACGTCGTCGGTCGGTCGGATGAGATCGACCCGGCGACGTTCCCGCAGTTCCTACCCTTCGACTGGTCGAGGCTGTCCGCCGAACAGAAGGACGGACTGTGGACCGTCATCGACTCCTCGATGCGCGCTTGTCTCAATGCGTCCGGGAATGAGGCGTGGGAGCCCTGTGTCGACGTCACCGATCAAACGATGAGCGACTGGCTGACCTCGAACGCACCGTAGGACGAACCGATTTCGCCACGCGGCGACTCCACGTGTTGCGCGCCGCAGCTCGTACCAGCTAGCCGATGCGCCGATGCTGTCTCAACTGGAGCAGGCTGAGAGCGAGACCGACCAGGAGGAAGACAGGGCTGACGATCGTGCCAACGGCCCAGCTCACGAGGAGCCAAACGGTCACGCCTCCAACCGCATACCAAACGATTGTCGAAGGAGATCCGTCGAGGTCCGCGACGCCGGTGCGACCTTCCGGCGCGACGCTCGCGGATCGACCCGCAACACACGACATGTACCGGTTGAGCGCTTGCAACTTCAGTTCGGTAGCAGTCGGTTCGTCGGGCCCGAAGCTCTCCGTTCGAGCAGCCGACCAGAGCCCAGGTAGCGCTATCACCGTTCCATCGACCAAGACGACCACACCGATCGACCAGGACGTGACCGGGCGCATTCGCCAGGTGACGAAGTCGATGCCGGCGAACAGCTTCCAGCGACGGCTCACCGTCTCGTCGGCGCGGACGCTAGCGATGGTGCTCCACGGAATCTCGCGGGTGCGCCAACCGCCGCGCACAGCGAGCCCACCTACGTCGGCGCGGACACCGACGAGCAACGACCGCACAAGCAGCCATGATGCGTACGCGATCACCACGACCCCCATGACCACCAGCGCCGTGGGGTGCCTCACTGCCCGCCCGCTGACAGCTGTACCCGTGCCCGCACCGAATGCGAGGAGCGCGCCGACTCCGGCTGTCGCTGCGCTCACGAGGACCGCAGCGCCAACCTCTCTCCCAGATGGCCCCAACGACAACGCGGATCCACGCATCTTCACGCCGAAGACGAAGTCTTCCTGCGGCGACAAGCGAAACTCGGATCGAGCCACCGACACCACCGCATGATGCCCGCCGCGGATCGCGCACGCAAACAACTCCAGATCGCGCGCGGAAGTACGTCGCTCACCCGACAAGCGTGCTCACCTAGAGCCCGGCTCGGGTGGCACGTCGATCTCGAGCGGCTACCGTCGTCCCCGCCGAGCGCCTCCACGGGTTCTCGGCCGGACCCCCGGCTGCTTGTAACAGTGCGGGGGTCACTTCGTTCGCGGCGACGGTTCGACCGCAGCGCGCCGTCCTACTGATCGGCGACCAGGCGCTGCAGGTCGTTCAGCGACTGCCTCAGGTCGCGCACGGTCGTCGGCAGGTTGTCGAGCACGGTGCGGATCTTCGAGCGCTCTCGGGCCATCTGTTCGCACGAGTCGAGGAGCCGTTCGGTTTCGTCGCGCGACAGCGGTGCCATCGCCAGCGATCGTCGGAGGCCGGTGATGTCGTGCGAGGTCAGCATCACGCGAGTATCGAACATGTGTTCGATCACCGTCAAGACGAATCCGCTGCCGAGGTGATTGCGATCAGGCCCGGCGTTCGACGTGGGCGTCGATCTCGACGAGCTGTTCCTGGTAACCGAGACAGGACGCGCCGAGCAGGGTGGCCGGCGGCACGTCGGCCTCGAAGCATCGAGTGATCGCGATCCAAGCGTTCACCGGGTTCTGATGCGGTCCGACGACGTGCACCGTCAGGTGGTGGATGTCCTCGCGGCCGAACCCGTGGACGCCGACGAGCGTCAGCAGGTTGGCCACGCATTGCCCGGCCTGCATCTCGACGTCGCCGGCGCCGATGAAGGTGCCCGAGCCGTCGAGCGGCACTTGACCCGCGACGAACAGGCGGTTGCCGACGACTCGGCATAGCGGTAGCTGGGCGTTTGCGCCAGGCCTGCGGCGGTCTCGACCTCGTTCATCCCGTGAGCCTGCCACCGTCGGCGACGACCCGGAACGCCCGTTTCGCGGAGGACAACCGGAGGGGATGCCGCGACGAGGCCAGGTGCGTCGAGTGAGTCGACGCGCCACGGGAATGCGCGACGGGCAGATGAACAGATCGTGCATCGCGCCGCACCGCGCAACCTTGCTCGCTAGAACTGGATGCAGAGGTGCGTGCTCCCCGCTCGGTCCCCCACGGAGCGGGTGAGCCCACCTCCAAGTCGCACAGATATTTCCGTTCATCTGCGTCAGCGACGGCGACGCTCGAACTTTGAGATGATGCGTGCCCCGTCGAACATTCCCGTGTCTCGGCGGGGCGCGTGCGGTCCCCTCCCCCGCACCCAACCCGAGGAGCATCCGTGGGCCTGCGCATCAGCGAGATCTGCATCAACTGCATCGACCCCGACACCATGGCCCGCTTCTGGTGCGCCGCGATCGGCTACCACGAGACGGAGCGCGACGACACCGGTGTCGCCATCGCCGGCGCACCGAACGCCCCGACCATCCTGTTCATCACCGTCGACGACATCGGGTCTCGCGTGGGCACCAACCGCCTGCACATCGACCTGTCGCCGGTCGACGGCGATCAAGACGTCGAGGTTGCCCGTCTCGAGTCGCTCGGGGCGCGGCGCATCGACATCGGGCAGGGATCACCGACCTGGGTCGTGATGGCCGATCCGGAAGGCAACGAGTTCTGCGTGCTCCGCCGGCCGGTGCCGCCGGAGCCGGAGCCGTTCAGCCCCGATGCGGGCGGTGCCTGATCAACCACCCGACGATGACACCGGCAACACCGGCCACGAGCAGGACGATCCAAATGGGCGCCTGCGTGTCGCCGACCGCGTAGCCGACACGCACGTCGTCGCGGTTGTCGAGAGCGACAACAACGACCGCAGCCACGATCACCAACGCCAGAATGAGTCGGACGAGGTGGGACACATCGCGCGATGTGATCTGGTCAGTGTCGTTCATGGACACGCAATACCCACAGAACCGCCATCCGAACCGGCATCAGGCGTCGAACGAACCCCCATCGCTTCGCTTCGATGCCCGCCGGCGTCACTCCGTGGCGTCCGGGCCCGCTTCGAAGTCCGGCACGGCAACGGAGTGGTCGAAGCTCAACTTCGCCGTGATGTTGCCGACCTCGGCTTGCTGGTCGCTCGTGATCCCGGGCCGGCACGAGGCGGTGAGCTCGACGAGGTTGACGCTCACGTGCAGCCCACTCGCATCGCGGCACGCGGTGTCGGTGAGGTCGAGTGCCGTGGCGACGAGCCGTCCCAGGTCGTCGAGGATCAGCACGTGCACCGGGCCAGTCTGCGGAACGACGGCAAACGTCGAGACCGTGGTCGTCTCCAGTCCCCGGCCGAGTCCGATCCCGTAGAAGCCGACCTCGGACTGCAGACCGGCCGAACCGCCGTGCCCCTGCGGGGAGAACGACACGGTCATCGCCACGACGCGCACACCACCCTCCCATCGCGGTGCGAGCGGATCGGTCACCTCGTTGGCAGTCCACGCCGGTGAGATCGCCACGTTGCGAAGATCGGCGCCCCGCCCCGGCAACAACGCTTCATCGACCATCCGAGTCAGGAACGCGACGTCCGCAGACCCGGAGAACGCCTGCTGCACGGCCGCGAACTGCCGCTCGAACTCGATCGAACACGGACCCACGAACTTCAGCGTCCCGGCCGATTGCGTGGCGATCGCATACGCCGTCCACTCGTCGGGCAGGTCCGTGCGCGGCTCGCCGATGAGCGCCACCGCCTCGGTGCCTGCATCGGCCAACCCGCTGACGTCGTCAGCGCGAGCCAGCGTCACGTTGACGCCCACGTCAATCGGATGAGTGGTGAACGTGTCGGCGCGCGGGTCCGACTGCCGAACGAGGTCCACCGACGTGACCGCTCCGCTCGTGGGATCCAGGCGCACGACGTGCGATGCGTCGATGAGCGCCCGGTCGAGTGCGCATCTCCCGTAGTCCCATGCCGCCGGCGTCGCCGCGCGATTCGTCTCACTGCTGCATCCGGCGAGCACGACAGCCGTGACCAGTCCAACGACCATGATCATGCGTCGCCCCGACATCACTCTCCCGCCGCGATCCATCGAGTTGCTTGCGTGAACGAGACTCCGCACGCAACGTTCAGCGTCCACGGAAACGCCACCGACACCTCGGTGCCGTCGCTCAACGTGACCCGAACGAGCTCGGTCAGCACCTCCTCGGTCTTGCCGCACAGGTCCTGTGACGTCGTGGTCAGCACGAACTCTGCCGAGCCACCGACCGCGATGGACGCCACGCCGAGCGGTTCGACCGGAAAGAAGCCACCCGCCGCTCCGACCGCGAGCACCGAGCCGAGATCGTCCACCGCGCGCACGCCGGTGAGGGTCGGAACGGCACACGGCTCGTCGGAGACGTTCGTGAGGGAGAGCACCGATGCGCTGTGCCCGCCGGCGCCCTCATGGCCGATTGCGCTCCCCCGCCAGACGCAGCGAGCGGCGGTCGTCGGGGCGCCCGTGGTGGAGCCGGTTCCATCGGCGTCCGACGAACACCCCGTCAGAGCGACCATCACAGCGAGCAACGCCCTCACCTCCCGCACTCGACGAACACTACGGCTGGAGCTAGTAGCCCGGGTCGCTGGGCCAGTTCGGTTGGAAGAGGTGCCACTGCTCGGGGGCACGTCGGATCAGGAACTCGAGCTCGTGGGCGAGCGACTGCGTGATGCGAGCCACGTCGGCGCGCAGGCCGTCGCCGAGGCGCTGCACCGGCACGGGAGGGCGGATGATCGCGTGGTGGCCGTTGAACCGCTCGTTGGTGAAGTACACGCCGACCGGCAGGATCGGCGCGCCGGTGCGGATCGACAGGGTCGCCGGGCCCGCCGGCAGCGTCGTGCGCTCGCCGAAGAACTCGACCTCGACGCCGCTCTTGTCGATGTCGCGATCGCTCAGCAGGCAGACCACCTCGCCCTTGCGCAGCGCGCCGAGCACCTCCTGGCCGGCCTTCGGGCCGAGGGGCACCACGTTCATGCCGAGGTCGCGACGCAGCTCGGTGAACCACTCGAACAGCTCCGGCGGCTCGATCGGTTCGACCACCACGGTCATCCGCTGGCCCTGGTCGGTCAGCCACCGCCCGGCCCACTCCCAGCCACCGAGGTGCGGCAGGGCGAGGATCACGCCCTTGCCACCGGCGATCGCCGCTTCGACGTGCTGGTAGCCGTCGCGCGTGAACGCCCGGTCGACCGCACGCTTCGACATCGTCGGCAGGCGGAAGCTCTCCATGTAGTAGCGGGCGTAGCTGTCGAACGACTGCTGCACCGCGACGCGCAGCGACGCACCGCGCAGCTTCGGATTGGCGCGACGCAGGTGGCGCTCGATCATCGCCCGTTTGGCCGGGCTGGTGAAGCTGGCTCCGAACCCGAGCGACGCAGCTGCGCCGAGCGCGACCGGGCCTGGCATCAGCCGAGCAGCGAGCGAGCCGAGCCGGTAGCCGCCAACGGTGGCCGCATCGGTGAACCTGCTGCGCGGCGTGCCCTCAGCCACGAACGACGACCCTCCGCGTCAGGAACTGCGGCCGGGGCGGGCGATGCGCGTACGGCGGCGCTCGGTGCGCACCACCCGACGCGTCTGGCGGCGACTGCGACGCATCTCGATCTTGGCTGCCGTCACCGGCGCCACTGCGGCCTGCTTCCACACCTTGATGAAGCGTTGCACGGCGGTGATGCCGGTGAGCACGAGCGTCAACCAGAGGATCGGAACGAGCAGGACGCTGAACAGCAGACCGAGGCACAGGGCGATGATCCGTTCGGCGCGCTCCATGAGCCCGCCCTTCGCATCGAGTCCCAGCGACTCCGCCTTGGCGCGCTGGTACGAGATCACCGAGCTGAGCGCCATCACACCGAACGGGAGGATCGCCAACCGCGGTGAGTCGCCCGAGGCGAGGTGCCACGCGACGCCGCCGAACAGCAGTGCGTCGGTGACGCGGTCGATCACCGAGTCGAAGAACGCGCCGCGCTGGCTGGACGTGTTGGATGCCTTCGCCAGCGCTCCGTCGAACAGGTCGGGCAATGCCGCGAGGACCACCAGCAGCAGGCCGAGACGCAGCGCGCCGAAGCCGATGGCAACGGCAGCACCGACGGCGACGAGCAAGCCGAGGATGGTCAGGTGATCAGGAGTGAGGCCAGTCCGCCGCAGGCCGTTGCCGATGGGCTTCACAGCCCGATCGACCGGAGCGCGGAACTTTCCGTCGAACATCAGCCCAGGCTATCCGGCGGCACCGGTGACAGGCCGTGCATCCGGTCGTAGGCCACCGACAGCTTCTTCGGGACGCACATCCGCCACGCGTCGACCACCAGCTCACGCAGCTCGTCGACGTCGATCTCGGCCAACCGGCCGACCACCCAGTTGAACCGCATGTCGGACTGCCCGGGCAGCATGAACTTGTGCGGCTCGCCGGCGACCAGCCCAGCGCGCTCCTCCTTGGGGAAGCCGAAGCCCATCAACGTCTCGTCCTGGGAGAAGGCGATGAACACGATCTGGCCGACGCGGAACTTGAACCGACCGCGCACGACCACCTCGTACGCCCGCTCCAGCTCCCGAGCGATCGCTCGCGCGTCTTCGATGGTGGCCATCAGGGGCAAGATACGCCCATGAGCAGCTCCTCCCCCAGCGATCTGGCCACCACCTTCCGCTCGATCCCGCGTCGCGTCCACGAGGCCCAGGGCGACGCACCGCCGCAGGCGACCGCAGCAGCGACGAGCGACGTGCAGGCGAGGATCGCTGCCGCGGCATCGCTGATGAGCGCGCCGTCGGATCCGGGGCTGCTGGCTGACGCCATCGAGAACCGCCCCGCCGACCAGTGGAACGACGCCGACCTCGATCAGCTGCGATCGATTGCGCTCGAGCTCGGCAAGCTCGTCCGCACCATCGAGTCGCTCGCCGAGAGCGCTGCGGACGGCTGAATCAGTCGCTCGTGGGCGGCGGCCCGTCGAGGTCGCTCCAGTCCTCTTCCGGGTTCTCCTGGGTGAGGTGCTCCATCACCTTGCCGTTGACGGCGTCCACCAGCACCAGCCCACGCTGACGCGGCGGGTTCTCGGCGGAGTACACCAGCACGCGCCACGTCGGACGGCTGCGCAGCCCGCGCCAGACCTGCTGCGCGGAGGCGTGGCCGACGGCGAACCCGACAGCACCCTGTGCTGCGACCAGTGCCTGCTTCTCGTCGAACTTCATCCGCCAACCGGACGTGTATGACACGATCGCCACCGCGGTCAGCAGGATCGCCGCCCACAGGAGGCCGCGGTTGACGAGCACGCCGTCGTCGCCGCCGATGATCCAGGCGATGACGCAGGCGACGGCCAACCCGACGTAGATCATCGCCGGACGGCGGCGACGGCTGTTGTCGGGGAACTCGTACGGACCTGCCAGATCTCGGGCGTTGAGATCGTCGGGCAGCGCATCGGTGTGCAGCTCGTTGTCGAGTCGGGTGTCCGGTTCGGTGTCAGGCGCATCGCTCATGTCACCCGCCAGGCTACGCACCGGCGCCCGGAACCATCCAACGGCGCACCCGCTCGGTGTGCCCGTCGAGGAAGGCCTCGATGCCGGGCCGACGGAGCTGCAGCCCGAGGTTCATCACGTTCAGGCTGCGCCCGGCTGCGAACGCCGCGACCAGCTCAGGCGGTAGCTCCGGCAGCGCCCGCCGCTCGGCGTAGCCGCGCAGGTACGGGGTGACCGCCTCCGGCCGCGATCGCCCGAGGTCGCTGATCGTGATCCCGACGTCCTGCACCTCGAACCCGAACAGCAGATCCTGGAAGTCGATCGGGTGCAGCGAGCCGGCGCCGTCGACGAGGACGTTGTGCGGCCCGAGGTCGCCGTGCAGGAGATGCGGCGGGTGCGGCGGCGCAGCCCACAAGCCGGCGATCGCTGCATCGACGCGTGCCACCGCCTCGCGGAACAACGAACCGTCCTCGCTCTCGTAGCGCAGGAT
This sequence comes from Ilumatobacteraceae bacterium, assembly GCA_965229005.1. GTDB lineage: Bacteria > Actinomycetota > Acidimicrobiia > Acidimicrobiales > Ilumatobacteraceae > CBDDIP01. The sequence continues at coordinate 2,719,494 of CBDDIP010000002.1, read as the reverse complement.
CGCAGTGGCGTCACCGAAGTACACCGCCCGATCGGCGATCACCTCGGCGGGCACGGCCACCGCCGACGGAAGCACTGCCGCATGCTCGTGGAGCTCGGCATGCACCCGACCGAGTGCGACCCACTCGTCCTCGCTCGGAGCCCGGTCGACGCGATCTCGCAACGTCTCGCCATCGAGGTACGTGAGGACCGACACCACTCGCTCCCCTGCCAGCCCGGCATGCGTCGCACTCGCGGTCGCACAGCCTCGCCGCGTCCGCCGCACCACGGGCGCGCCGATCAGGGTGTCGGCGTGCAGCGCGGCCAGCCACTCGGCCTCCGCCTCCTCCACGCCGCTGGCATGGATGCGCAGCTCGTCGCCGATGCGCACGACGAACGTGCCGACACCGGTCTCGGCGCGCAGCACGGTGTTGAACGAGTGCTGAGCGAGCACCTCGATCGACGTCGCCTGCAACCCGTGCTCGGCGACGAGCACCTCGGCGCCGAGCTCGATCAGCTCCCTCAGAAAGCGGTCGGCCACGCGGCTCTGATCCGCGCTGCGGTGTCGCTCAACGCCTCGGGCAGCGTCCGCGCGTTGGCAATCGCGGTCATGAAGTTGCCGTCGCCCACCCAACGCGGCAGCACGTGCACGTGCAGGTGCTCGGAGATGCTGCCGCCCGCTGCCTGCCCCATGTTGATGCCGACGTTCACTCCGCCCGGCGAGTAGGCGGCCTTCACGGACCGCACCGCATCGGTCACCATCGGCCACAGCTCGGTGGCCTCCTCGTCGGTGAGGTCCTCCAACGCCGAGACCTCCCGGTACGGCAGCACCATCAGGTGGCCCGTCGTGTACGGGAAGGCGTTGAGGATGGCGAACACCAGCTCGCCGCGATGCACGATGCTCGTCTCCTCGTCGGGCAAGCCCGACTGCAGGATCCGCGTGAAGACGCTGCCCTCACGATCGGCCGTCCGCGGCCCGGCGATCTCGTCGCCGGCCTCGCCGCGCACGTACGCGCCACGCCACCCGTTCCACAGCAGTTCGAGCGGAGTCACGCACGGAAACTACCCGCCATCACCTCGCAGCCATGAGCTACCGTTTCCGTCGTACGAGACCGGTGCGCCGTCGAGCGGCGCGTGAGCAACGAGGAGGGCCCAGATGATGACCATCGCCTCCTTGCTCCGCGCCCCCATCCGTCCGTAACCGCGGGCACCCGCACGACACGCGCTCCGCAGCGCGGCGGTGCCCACTCGCACCAGGAGCCTTCTCGTGAACGACCGTTCCCGTCGTCGCCGCTTCGACGACGATCTGTATGACATCAGTCCCTCCATCACCCTGCCCGGCACCGCCGAACAGCTCGACGACGAGCTCGACGACGACCAGCTCGAACAGGACACGGACTGGAGCAACTACCCCAACGCCACCCACGGGCCCGAACCCGTTCCCGACTGGGTGCTCACCTCCGCATCAGCGGTCGACGAGGACCTCGGCGTCCTCAAGACCGGTAAGGAGGCCGACGTCTCGCTCATCCGTCGCACCCACGACGGTACGAGCGTGCTGATGGCGGCCAAGCGCTACCGCGACCCCAAACACCGGATGTTCCACCGCGACGCCGGCTACCTCGAAGGCCGGCGCGTCCGCAAGAGCCGCGAGATGCGCGCCATGCAGTCGCGCTCCGCGTTCGGACGCGAGCTCCTCGCCGGGCAGTGGGCGGTCGCCGAGTTCTCGATCCTCGGGACGCTGTGGTCCGCCGGCGCAGCGGTGCCGTACCCGGTGCAGCTCGACGGCACCGAGCTGATCATCGAGTTCATCGGCACCAGCGACGGCGTCGGCGCGCCACGCCTCGCGGAGACTCGTCCGGACCTGCGCGAAGCCGAGCTGCTCTACGAGCAGATGGTCACGGTGCTCGTGCAGGTGGCTGACGCCGGGTACGCCCACGGCGACCTGTCGCCGTACAACGTGCTGGTCCACGAAGGTCGGCTCGTCCTCATCGACATGCCGCAGGCTGTCGATCTTGTCGGCAACCCGCAGGGCTTCGGCTTCCTGCACCGCGACTGCGTCAACATCTGCACGTGGTTCGCGGCGCGCGGCGTGGACGCCGACGCCCTCGATCTGGAGCGCACGCTCCTGCAGAGCGTGCCGCGCGCCTGAACCTCAGGTGCGGCTGTCGACGTCCGCCGTGAGGCGATCCACGAACGTGTCCAGCGCGACACCGCGCTCGACCTCGCCGCCGCGCGGGTTGACGCCCAACGTCTTGGCGGCCACGTCATCGTCACCGACGACGAGCACGTACGGCAGCTTCTCCATCTTCGCCGCGCGGATCCGCTTGCCGAGCTGATCGTTGGCGTCCACCACGTCGACGCGGAAGCCCTCGCTGCGCAACCGCGCCGCGACCTCATGGGCGTACGCCTCGTGCGCCGTGGCGACCGGCAACACGCGTGCCTGCACCGGCGCGAGCCACGCCGGGAAGTTGCCGGCGTAGTGCTCCAGCAGCACACCGAAGAACCGTTCGATCGAGCCGAACAGGGCGCGGTGCAACATGATCGGGCGGTGGCGGGCGTTGTCCGCGCCGACGTACTCGAGCTGGAAGCGATCGGGGTGGTTGAAGTCGGCCTGGATCGTGCTCAGCTGCCAGCGGCGGCCGATGGCGTCCTTGACGTCGATGTCGATCTTCGGTCCGTAGAACGCCGCATCGCCTTCCTTGATCGCGTACTCCAGCCCGTAGCGATCCAACGCGCTGCGCAGCGCCTCGGTGGCCTTCTCCCAGATCTCGTCGCTGCCGACGTACTTCTCCGGATCCTTCGTGCTCAGGTAGAACTGGAAGTCCTCGAACCCGAAGGCGCGCAGCACCGAGATGACGAACTCGAGCAACGAGGCGATCTCGTCCTGGAGCTGATCCTCCGTGCAGTAGATGTGGCTGTCGTCCTGCGTGAAGCCGCGGATGCGCATCAGGCCGTGCAACGTGCCGGCGCGCTCGTAGCGGTACACCGTGCCGAGCTCGAACAACCGCAGCGGCAGCTCGCGGTAGCTGCGCTGACGACTGCGGAAGATCAAGCAGTGCATCGGGCAGTTCATCGGCTTCATGTAGTAGACGCCGTTGTCCATCTCCATCGGCGGGTACATGCCGTCCTTGTACCAATCGAGGTGACCGGACGTCTCGAACAGCACCTGCTTGGTGAGGTGCGGCGTGTACACGAACTGGTAGTCGCCGTCGACGTGACGCTGGCGGCTGTAGTCCTCCATCGTCTTGCGGATGATGGCCCCCTTGGGGTGCCACACGGCAAGGCCGCCACCGAGCTCGGACGGGAAGCTCAACAGGTCGAGCTCCGTCGCCAGCTTGCGGTGGTCGCGCTTCTCGGCCTCCTCCAGGCGGTGCAGGTGCTCCTCCAGCGCGGCCTTGCTCTCCCATGCCGTGCCGTAGATGCGCTGCAGCATCGGGCCCTTCTCGTTGCCGCGCCAGTACGCGCCGGCGACCTTCATCAGCTTGAACTGACCGAGGCGGCTCGTGCTCGGCACGTGCGGCCCACGGCACATGTCCACGAACTCGGGCGAGTTGCGGTAGATGCTGACCGTGCCACCGGCACCGACTTCGTCCGCGTCGACACCGTCGGCCGCACCGGTCGTGACGCGCTCGATGATCTCGCACTTGTACGGCTGGTCGGCGAACAGCTGCAGGGCCTCGGCTGCCGGGAGCTCGGAGCGCACGAACGGCTGGTCGGCCTTCATGATCTCGCGCATGCGCGCCTCGATGGCGACGAGGTCGTCGTCGTTGAACGTGCGCCCCTCGGGCAGGTCGAAGTCGTAGTAGAAGCCGTCCTCGATGGCCGGGCCGATCGAGAACTTGGCGCCGGGGAACAGCTGCGTCACCGCTTGGGCGAGCACGTGCGACGTCGAGTGGCGCAGCACGTGGCGGCCGGCATCCGAGTCGGCCGTGATGATCGCCACCGTCGCGTCGGCGGGCAGTGGACGACCGAGGTCCCACTCCTCACCGTTGACGACGGCCGCCACCGAGGCCTTGGCCAGCCGTGAGCCGATGGACTCCGCCAGGGTGGTCGCAGTGGCGCCCTCGGGGAGCGTGCGCTGCGAACCATCCGGGAGTGAGATCGAGATATCGGCCATAGGCGCACCAGTGTACGAGCGCCCACCGGTCCCGATCAGGGCATTTGGTGGCTCGGGAGCACGTCACGCACCCGGGGTCGCCCAGGGCACCGACGAGCCCTCGGGCCTGGGGATGCCGAAGGCGTTGAGGTTGAACGAGACCATCGTGTAGTAGCCGACCGTCGTGACGAGGTCCGCCGCCCCCGTGGCACCGAGGTCGCCGAGCAGGCGGTCGTCGAGCTCGGCGGGGACTCGCCCGTCGGCCAGCAGCGAGCGCGTCACCGCCACCACCAGCTGCTCAGCCGGACCTGCGAACGAGACCTCTGCGCCCTGTCCGACGGCGTCGAGCAACGCGGCGGCGACGCCAGCTTCCTCGGCGTAGCGGCGGTGCACGACGTACTCGAACTCGGCTCGCCAGTGGGCAGCGACGACGCAGATCACGAGCTCCAGGGTGGCCCGGTCGAGGCTCGACCCGAATCGCACGGCCTCACCGAGCTGCGCCGCCGGCAACCCCAGGGCCGGGCCGTGCAGCCAAGCGTTGAACGGCCCGATCAGACCGCCTTCGGCGGTGACGAGACCGCTCGACCCACCGTGGGCGGCGGCGCGGCGGCCGCCGGTGACCTGGCTCCACACCTCGAGTTGATCGGCGGCGAGATCGTCATGACGCAGGACGGGAAGCATGGGCATGCCATCGATCATCACCGCTCCGCGTCACCTGGCGAGCATCACGTGACGCGACCGTGTGCACGCGAGGCACCAGTAATGCGCTTCGTAACGTGCGGACGCGGATCGTGCGCTTCATGCACACGCGCGCACACGGCGTCGACCTCCACGTCCGCGTCGACGGCCCCGACGACGCGCCCGTGCTGCTGTGCCTGCACTCACTGGCCACCGACGGCGACGTCTGGCAGCAGCAGATGGACGCGCTCCTCCCCCACTTCCGCGTCGTTCGTCCCGACTTCCGCGGCCACGGCGCCAGCTCGGCGACACCACCGCCGTACAGCTTGGATGTCCTGCGCGACGACGTGCTGGCGGTGATGGACGACCTCGGCATCGGACGGGCGAGCGTGATGGGCGTCTCGCTCGGCGCGATCATCGCGATGGCACTGGCGCTGGACGCCCCCGAGCGCGTCGAGCGGATCGTCGTCGCCGACTGCCGCGCCGACGCGCCCGATGCGTACCGGGCGATGTGGGACAGCTCGATCGCCACGATCGAGGCCCACGGCCTCGGGCCCGTGATCGACAGCTCGGTCGAGCGGTGGTTCAGCGCACCCTTCCGAGCCGCACGTCCGGAGCTCGTCGACGAGGTCCGCGCACGAGCACTGGGAACGGCCACCGATGGGTTCATCGGGTGCGCCCGAGCCGTGCAGGGCCTCGGCTACCTGCCCCGCCTCGGCGAGATCGGCGCGCCGACGCTGTTCGTCGTCGGCAGCGAGGACCCCGCCGCTCCGGTGGCAGTGATGGCCGACATGGCCGGTCGCGTCCCCGGTGCCGAGCTCGTCGTGCTCGAGGGCGCCGGCCACCTCACCCCGCTCGAAGCCGGAGCAGCGTTCACCGACGCGGTGCTCCCGTTCCTCACCGCGGCGCCGAGCGCTTCGTGAAGGTCGGCCTCTTCCAGACAGCCCAGTGGCCCGAGGGTTCGGACCAGGGTCAGCGCTACCGCGACCTCATCGAGCAGTGCGTGCTCGCCGAGGAGCTCGGCTTCGAATCGGTGTGGCTGACCGAGCACCACTTCAGCCGTCACGGCATCACCAGCGACTCGCTGGCACTGCTCTCCCACCTCGCTGCCCGCACCTCGCGCATCCGGCTCGGGACCGCCGTCCTGGTGCTCCCGTTCCATGATCCCGTTCGCCTCGCCGAATCGACGGCACTGGTGGACCACCTGAGCGGCGGACGCCTCGACGTCGGTGTCGGCCGCGGCTACCAGTGGACCGAGTACCACGGCTTCGGCATCCGCTTCGACGAAGGTACCGATCGTTTCGAGGAGGCACTGTCGTTGCTGCTGCAGTCCTGGGCCGCGGATCGACCGTTCGCCTTCGACGGCAAGTTCCACCAGTACGACGCCGCCTCACCGCAGCCGCGACCGCTGCAGCAACCGCATCCGCCGCTCTGGTTGGCCACCGGGAGCGACAGCGGACTGCAACGGTGCGCACGCGAAGGATGGGGTGCCTTGCTCGGCCAGGCGACACCACACTCGGTGGTGGCGGACACGGTCCAGCGCTTCCGCGCCCACGTCGACGCGGCCGCAGGACCGGATGCGCCGGCACCCGTCACCGTGGCCCGCGGCATGTACTGCGCCGACTCCGACGAGGAGGCGCAGCGCGGTTTCCTGGCGCCCTACGCGCAGTTCCTCGAGGCCGCGGCTCGTGTGGCCGCTGCGCCTGGGCAGGAGCGCAACGAGGCGCCACGGAACCCGTTCGAGCTCGCCGACGGCACGAGCCTGCTGGACACCGCGCTCTGCGGCGATCCGGACACGTGCGTGGCAGGTCTTCGGCGGCTCGCCGACCTCGGCATCGACCGTGTCCTGCTCTTCGTCAACCTTGCCGGCATCGCCCACGACGACGTCGTCCGATCGTTGCGTCGCTTCGCCGCCGACGTGCTGCCGCAACTCTCGTGACCGTTCGTGTCGCCGTCGTCGGGCTCGGCTGGTGGGGCCACCACCTGATCGGCAAGATCAACGCCAGCGAGGCACTCGAGCTGGTGATGACCGTCGACACCAACCCTGCGGCCGGAGCCGACTCGACGCGCCTCGGTGATGCACTGGCGCACCCCGACGTCGATGCGGTCGTCCTGTGCGTGCCGCACTCCGAGCACGCCGCAGCGATCGTCGCCACCGCCGCTGCCGGCAAGCACGTGTTCTGCGAGAAGCCACTGACGCTCACCGCTGACTCGGCCCGTGAGGCCGTCGCCGCCTGCCGCGACGCGGGCGTCGTGCTCGGCGTCGGACACGAGCGCCGCTTCGAGTCGCCGATGCAGCTCGCACGGGCGATGGTCGCGTCGGGTGAGCTCGGCACCATCCTCCACGCCGAGGCGGCGATGAGCCACGACCGCTTCCTCGACCTCTCCGCCGATCACTGGCGCGGCTCGTTCGAAGAGGCACCGGCGGCCGGGATGACGGCGATGGGCGTGCACCTCACCGACGCGCTGATCGCGATGCTCGGTCCGGTGGCCGAGGTCCATGCGCACACCGCCTCGCGCATCCTCGCCCTGCCCTGCGGCGACGTCGTCTCCGTCCACCTCCGATTCGCCGGCGGAACGACCGCCGCGGTGTCGGCCGTATCGGCCACCCCGTTCTACGGGCGACTGGCGCTGTTCGGATCGCACGGGTGGGTGGAGGTCCGCGACGACGATCACCCCGAAGTCGGCGCCGGTGCGACGGTCACGACGTGTGCACGCGGCGGTCAGCCGGCGACGTTGCACGTGCCGGGCGCCGTCGACGCGGTGCGCGCCAACCTGGAGGCGTTCGCCGCAGCGATCGAGGGCACCGCGACCTACCCGTTCAGCGATGCCGAACTGGTCCACAACATCGAGGTCCTCGAGGCCGTCGCCACGTCGGCGAGCAGCGGCCGTCCCGTGGCGATCAGCCCGGCCTGAGCATCACGAACCGGCGGGTGCGAACTCGGCGCGGATGGCCGCGCCGTGCTCGTCCAGCGCAGGCATCGCGGCCTCGTCGACGTCCCAATCGCTGCGGATGGGCGAGGCCGGGACGTCCACGTCGCCGAGCGAGTGGTGCACGGATGTGCGACGCAGGTGCGGGTGGGCGGCGAGCCCGGCAACGTCGTTGACCAGCCCGTAGGCGATGCGCGCCGTCTCGAGCTCGGCGATCAACGCCGCCTGGTCTCGTCGCGCAAACGCCGCTGCGACCAGTTCATCGGTCTCGGCTCGGTGCGCGACGCGAGCCTCGTTCGTGGCGAAGCGGACGTCATCGGCCAACGCCGGATCGCCGATCACCGATGTGCACAGCACCGCCCACTCGCGGTCGGATTGCACGGAGATCAGGATCGTCGCGCCGTCGGCCGTCACGAACGCGCCGTACGGAGCGATGGACGGATGCGCCAGACCAACGCGTTCAGGAGCGCTGCCGAGGTGCTCGAAGTGCATCAGCGGCACCGCCATCCACTCGGCGATCGAGTCGAACAACGACACGTGCAGCAGCGCTCCCTCGCCGGTCACCTGCCGGCGGTACAGCGCCTCGGTGATCGCCAACGCAGCGTTGAGACCGGTGCCGATGTCGACGACGGACACGCCGACGCGACCGAGCGGGCCCGGAGGCCCGGACACCGACAGCAGCCCGCTCTCCGCCTGCACGAGCAGGTCGTAGGCCTTCGCATGGGTCCGCGGACCCGACGGCCCGTACCCGGACATCTCACAGACGACCAGCCGGGGGTGGCGCTGACGCAGCGCCTCGCCGCCGAAGCCGAGGCGAGCCGCGGCGCCGACGGCCAGGTTCTGGATGAAGACGTCGGCCCGATCGAGCATCGCCTCCAGCACGGCGACGTCGGCCTCGTCGCGCAGGTCGAGGGCGATCGACTCCTTGCCCCGGTTGATCCAGGCGAAGTAGCTCGACGCACCGTTGGCGGCGACGTCGTAGCCGCGGGCGAAGTCGCCCTCGGGGCGCTCCACCTTGATCACCCGCGCCCCGGCGTCGGCCAGCCGGCACGACGCCAGCGGTGCCGCGACCGCCTGCTCCAGGGAGACCACCAGGACACCGTCGAGAGGAGCTGTCACGAGACAACGCTATGCGTCCGATCGTCTCGGCGGTCCGCCGGATCGGCCGTAACGGCGGCCGTAACGAGACCGGGGCCACGGTGGCACCGTGACCCGGGACGCTGCCGCGATGGATGAGCTCGTCGACCGCCACTTCGATCGCGAAGTCGCCGGCGACATCGACGGCGTGCTGGCCACGTTCGTCGACGACGTCAGCAGGCGCAGCAGCGGCGACGTGATCTCGACCGGCAAGGACGCCGCCCGCCGCGCCTACGAGGCCCTGTTCACGGACATGCGCCTGACCAGCTGCACGACCACCGAGCGCTGGCACGCGGACGGTGCGCTCTTCGACTGGTCGATGTTCCATGCAGTGGCCATCGGTACACCGTTCGGCCTTCGCGGCGACGATCGCCCGTTCAGCTTCAGCATGCTGCACGTGTTCGAGTTCCGCGACGGCTTGATCGCCCGCGAGGATGGGTGGACCGACATCCTCACCATCCAGCGTCAGCTGGGGCAGTGATCGCCGTCGACCACCAGCCTGGCGGCGCCACGACCACCGGCGCCACGACAACGGGAGCAGCATGACCGCAGACACGCCTGGCGACGCACTGCTCCGGGTTCGCGACCTGTCGGTGGTCTACCACCGCGGCGAGCAGACGACGGTGGCCATCGAGCGCATCGACCTCGACGTGCGCGAGGGCGAGTTCCTCTGCATCGTCGGCGCCAGCGGCTGCGGCAAGACCACCCTGTTGCGGGCGATCAACGGGCTCGTCGAACCGACGAGCGGCACGATCGAGCTGCGCGGCCAGCCGGCCCGTCCCGCAGACGACCGGATGGCGATGATCTTCCAGCAGGACTCGCTGCTGCCGTGGCGAACGACGTTGCAGAACGTGCGCCTCGGACTGGAGCTACGTCGCAGCGGGTCGAAGAAGTCGCACGACGCGCGCGCCCGCGAGTGCCTCGAGCTCGTTCGGCTCGGTGGATACGAGGACTACTACCCGCACGAGCTGTCCGGTGGCATGCGCCAGCGCGTCAACCTCGCTCGCGGCCTTGCCGTGGACCCCGATCTGCTGCTCATGGACGAGCCGTTCGCCGCGCTCGACGCACAGACTCGCGAGGCGATGCAGCAGGAGCTCCTCAACGTGTGGTCGGGCAACCAGACGACCGTCGTGTTCATCACTCACCAGCTCGACGAGGCGGTGTTCCTCGGCGACCGCGTGGTCGTCCTGGCCGCCCACCCCGGCCGCGTCCGCGAGGTCATCGACATCGATGCACCGCGCCCGCGCACCCTTGCCAGCAAGCGCAGCAAGGAGTTCACCGACCACGTCGAGCACATCTGGGGCCTCATCGAGCGCGAGGTCTTCGACTCCCTCGTCGACGCGCCCGGCGATCACTGATCGACGCGCTCAGCTCCTGCCGAGCACGTCCCGGGCGAAGCGGGTCATCGACTCCTCGGCCCACGCGCCGTCGCCGGCCGGGCCGTGGAACGTGCAGATGAGGGTGTCGATGCCGCGCTCTTCGATCGCCCGCACCTGCTCGCGGCACCGCTCGACGTCACCGGCGATCAGCAACCCGTCGTCGATCATCGACGCGTAACCGGTTCCGACGAACGCCGAGTAGGTGCCCTTGTGGCCCTCGTAGGTCGGGTCGGCATCGCTCGGGGCATCGGTGATCGCCTTGGCGAAGTGCTCCTGGCGACGAACGATCTCCTGCGCGGTCGCGGCGACGGCCTCCTCCTCGGAACCGGCGACGGCGACGGTGGCCGTGATGGCGAAGCGCCCGCACGGCTCGTTCGGACGGATCCGCTGCCATGCGTCGCGATAGGTGGCCATCCGCTGATCGGCAACGGCCCGCGGCAGCAACGCCGTCGCGCACGAGAAGCCGAGACGCGCCGCCTTGTCGATCGACTCGTCGCTGACCGCAGTGAGCCACATCGGGATCTGACGCGCCGGCAGGGGCACCAGTTCGGCGGCCTCCCCGCCCCACCAGTCGCTGCGGTAGTCGACCGTCTCGCCGCGAAGCAGCCGCATGACCACGTCGATCGCCTCGTCGAACATGCCCGTCGCCTGCACGCGATCGACGCCGAACATCATCTGCTCGGCGCGCAGGTGACCGCGGCCGACACCGGCCTCCAGACGGCCACCGGTCAGCAGGTCCAACGTCGCCAGCTCCTCGGCCAGCCGGGCCGGGTGGTTGAACGGCAACACCGAGGCCATGGTTCCGAGCCGCAGCCGAGTGGTGCGCTGGCTGGCGGCGCCGAGCAGCACGCTCGGTGCTGCACTGAGCGACATGTGACCCTGCGCGTGGTGCTCGGCGATGAACCAGCCGTCGATGCCGAGCCCATCGGCCAGCTCCATCATCCGCAGGCTGCGCTCGATCGCCTCCCGATGGGACGCGTCGGGCAGCGGCGGCACGAGGCTGAACCCGAACACCTCCAAGCCGCTCACGTCGGGCCCCACACGGTGCCGAACTCACTGGCTCGCACGAGCTGGCCGTGCATGTCGTCGACGCGCTGCTGCACCAACCAGCACAGCGCGGGGGCGACGAACTCCGGCCCGACGGTGGCAGCCATCTCGTCCTCGCTCAGCCGGAGCGCCTCCAGCCCGCCCGTGCGCACGAACGCACCCGGGTAGAGCACGTTGCCGGCGATTCCCATCGCCGCGAGCTCGTGCGACACCCCGAGCGCCCACCGATCGACGGCGGCCTTCGCAGCCCCGTACAGCGGCAGGCTGCGCGCCGTGGCCTGGCTGATCGATGCCAGCGTGCCGGCGCCCGAGCTCATGAACACGATCGCCCCGCCACGTTCGGTCATGAACGGCAGCACCGCCATCGTGGCGCTGAACGCGCCGCGCATGTTCACGCCCATCACCCGGTCGTAGTCCTCGATCGTGGTCTCGGCGAACTTCAGCCGCGGATAGATGCCGGCGTTGTTGACCAGCACGTCGATGTGCCCGTGGGCCTCGCCGATCTTCGCCAGCAACCGGCCGATCGCGTCGTGGTCGGTCACGTCGCACGCGTGCCCGTGGGCCACGCCGCCGGCATCGGCGATCTCGGCGGCCGCCGTCGCCGCCACCTCGGCGTCGATGTCGCCGATGTGCACGATCGCGCCCTGCGCGGCCATCTCGCCGGCAGCCGCACGCCCGATGCCGCGTCCCGCGCCGGTCAGCACGATCACCTGTCCGTTCAACGGCACGCTCATACGATCGTCCACCCGCCGTCGACGACCAACGTGTGGCCGGTGATCATCGCCGCCGCGCTCGTCAGCATGAACACCACCGGTGCGGCGATCTCCTCCGGCTCCGCTGGTCGACCGAGGAGGATCTTCTCCTCGACCTGCTTGCGCAGCGCCGGGTTGCCGGCGAGCATCGCCTCCGCCAACGGCGTGCGGGTGAAGGTCGGTGCCACGGTGTTGACCCGGATGCCGAGGGGCGCCCACTCGGCCGCCAGCGATCGGGTCAGGTTGATCACTGCCGCCTTGGCGCCGCTGTACGGCGCACGGCCCGGTGCGCCGACGCAGCCGGCCTGCGAGCTGACCGTGACGATCGAACCGGGACGGCCGCTGTCGCGCAGCCGCTCGGCCACCAGCCGCGAGAGCAGGAACACGCTCTTGAAGTTGACGTCGACGATGTGGTCGAACTGCTCTTCGGTGAATTCGAACGCTGGAAGGCCGATGTTGTCGCCGGCGTTGTTGACCAGTCCGTCGATGGGGCCGAGGTCATCACTGACGGCAGCGACGAACCGGGCCATCGACGACGAGTCCTTCACGTCGAGCGCGTGGATCATGCACTCGCCGCCGTCAGCGACGATCTCGTCGCGCAGCGTCTCCAGCTCACCCATCGTGCGACTGCCCACGGCCACACGGGCGCCGGCCCGATGTGCAGCGAGTGCAACCGATCGACCGATGCCGCGCCCCGCACCGGTGACGACGATCACCTGCCCGTCGAGGTCGAAGGTCGGTGTCATGCGCGTCTGCTCGTCACGTCCATGCCGCCACCATGCGCCGCGGCCCGATTCGTCGATCGATTCCCGACGTTTCCCCGCCCTGCATCACCGGGCGCGGCCGACGCGATAACGGTGCTGGTAACGGCGGGCGTCAGTTGTCGCGCAGCCGCTTCATCAGGGCAACGGTGGCCGAGCTCGGCTGCAGGTTCAAGGTGGACAGCGACTCCGTGAGTCGCTTGAGCACGTTCATCACGCCGCCCGGCGCGCCGACGGCCGCCTCGACCTCCATCAGGGTGTGGTACGCCGGCTCGGCGTACGGGTCCGCCTTCACGGCCCGCTCGGCGAACTCGCGAGCCTCGTCCATCCGGCCCAGCGACAGGGCCAGCTGCGACGTCTCCGTCGTTGCCTCGACACGCAGCAGCTCGAGGTCGAAGCGCCGCTCCTCGGCCCAGTCGAGATCGCTGTCCTGGAGGTAGTCGCCCGAGGGGATGGCCAGCGCGGCCCGCAGACGGTTGAGTCGCTCGTGACCGGTCAGCTGGCTGGCTTCGCGCACGAGCCGCTCGAATCGCTGATCGACGCCCTCGACGAAGAGGCCGTCCGGCCACGTGACGAACCCGGATCCGCTGCGCTCCAGGCTGACGCCCGTGCTGAGCCGCAGCTTGTGGACGATCTGCCGGAAGTAGTTGCCGCCGTGACGCTGATCCGCGTCCGGGAACAGCCGCGACTGCAACCGCTTGCGATCGACGCCGTTGGGGTGCAGCGCGAGGAACGCAGCCATCTCGATGGTCTTCAGCCGGCGGACGCCGGCCGGCACGCCATCGACGATCAAGTCGGCCGAGTCGCCGAAGGGCTGGATCTCCAGCGTGTGCTGGGCCGAGTCGCCGGCGCTGAGCGCCACCGGGCGAACCGGTGCAGCGGCAACGGGGGTCGGCGCCTTGCGCAGTCCCTGCACGCGACGCCAGCGGTGGTCGCCGTCGTCCTGGGCGATCATCCGCTCCAACAGGTTCGGCACCTGCTCCAGTCCGCGTTGCAGCACGAACAGCGCGCCCATCTGGTTGGCGGTGTCGTACGTCTCCTGGGCGATGCGGATCGACCGCTCCTCCTCGCCCATCTGCCACTCCGCCTCGGCGAGGTACAGACCGGCCAGCGGGATCATCAGCACGCGTCGGGCACGGCGCATGCCGTCGTAGGCGCGACGGAGGCGACGCACCGCGTCGGCGGGCTCCCCCATCATCAGCGAGGCCAGGCCGTCGAAGGTCAGGCCCCACTCGGCGTAGGCGCGGTTGCGGGCTGCGGCGGAGCGGCGGACCGACTCGCCGAGCACGTCGCGGGCGTCGTCGGTCTCTCCGAGCAGCGTCAGGAAGTAGCCCATGACCGCGTACCAGACGGGTTCCCACCCGAACTGGGTTCGCGAGCTGTGCGCCACGGCGGCGCGCGCTGCAGCCAACGCCGCCGGAACGTCGTTCTCGGCCCATGCCAGCCACGCCTCGTGGAAGTACCAGAGGTCCGTGTGCGCGCCCTCTCGGATGGCCGACGGCACCTGATCGAGGAGCTCGCGCGCCTTGGCGATCTCGCCGCGCCAGACCAGGCCGAGCAGCGGGTGCGGCGTGCGGTAGAAGCCGATCGGCGGCCACTCCTCGTCACCGGGGAGCATCGAGATCAGCTCGTCGAGCCGGCCCTGCACGAGCAGACCCCAGCTGACCACGCGCTCCATGTCGCTCCAGCGCGTCTCGGCCGGAGCGGCCACCGGGTTGCGACCGCTGATCGCCTGCAGCTCGTAGCGCACGCCGTCCGTGCGGAAGTCGCCCTGGTACGTGTCCAGCATCTGGAGCGCCTCTGCCGGACGCCATTGCAGCGCCCAGCCGAGGTGGGCAACAACGCCCGGATCGGCCTTGGCCACCTTCACCATCTCGCCGGAACGGTGCAGGCTGTGGATCAGCTCGTTCAGCTCGGCGATGCGTCGCGTTCCGTAGAGGCAGCGGATGTACGCGCCCATCAGCACCGGGTGGGCAGCGACGCGGTCGTCACCGAAGGCGGCGAACCAGCGCAGGATCAACGCCCAGTCGGCACGGGCCATCAGCTGCGGCACGGCGCTCTCGGCGACGACCGTGGCTTCGTCGAGATCGCCGAGCTGCAGGTACAGCGAGACCGCCTCCTCGTACATGCCGAGGTCGATCAGCAGCAGGGCGTGGCGCCGGTACAGCGAGGGCAGCTCCTCGGCGTAGCGATCCTCCAGCTGCTCGCGCAGGAACGCGCGGAACCGCCCGTGGTAGACGAGCGTGCGGTCGGCGGTGATCGTCGCCGGGAGGTACCTGCTGCGGATGCGCCGCCAGAGCCCGTACGCCTCCGGGCCGCACAGGCCGACCGCGAGCCGCGGCGTGACGGCGCTGAGCAACGACGTGAAGAGCAGGAAGCGCTGCTCGTCCTCCGGCAGCCGACCCAGGATCTCCGTGCGCAGGTAGGTGATGAGCACGTCTTCGTTCTGCGCGGCATCGTCCGGGCGCACGTCGAAGGCGCATGCGGCGACCCAGCCGTGGGTCTGGGCGAGCATCTGCTCGTGATCCCGATCGGGCTGGCCATGGGCCGTCAACAGGGCGCGTGCCTCGTCGTTGTCGAGCGCCAGTTCGACGTCGGCGACGCGACCGATGCGACCTTCGAGGAGCATGCGCGCCACGGGCTTCTCGAGCTCGTCGCGACTGAGCAGGATCGCCTTGGCCTTCACCGGCAGGTACTCGAGGAACACGCCGAGGACGCTCGACGCCTCGTCGCAGCCGGCGATGTTCTCGCAATCGTCGAGGACGATGAGGAAGTGACGGTCGTCGAGCGAGTCGGCGAGCATCGCCGCCACTTCGGACAGCGACAGACCACCCTGCAACGCGGCCCGCACCGAGCTCGGCGCCTCCGGCCAGAGCGGGCGCACCGACTCGGCGAGGTAGAACAGCAACCTGCTGCCGGAACGGTCGGCTTCGTCCAACGTCAACCAGCACATCGGCCAGCCGTAGCGAGCCGCGAACATCTGCGCCTGCACGGTCTTGCCCGACCCACCCGCGGCGAACACGGCCAGCGTGCCGTGCGCCTCGAGGAGGCTGGAGAACAGCTCGTCCAACCTTGGACGAGCGATGACCCTGGCCGGGAGACCCGGCGGGAACAGCTTGCGTTTGACGATCACCCGGCCTCCCCGTAGACGGCTGGCGGTTGAGTGGCGGACCCCGACGTCGCACCCCCCGGCGCGACCTTCGAGGCCCAGTCTGTCGCGACGGCTCCGGCAGCGGCAAAGTTGCTTTTCAGTCGCCGAATGTGCGTCGCGGGCATCACCCTTCGACGACCGACGGGGTGTCCTTGATCTCCTGCGGCAGTTCGTCGTAGGCACGCTGCACGTACTGCAGGTCCACCAGATCGGCGAGGTCCTCGGGCTTCACATCGGTGAGCCGATCGAACTTCTGCGCCAGGCCGAGGTCGTTGGCGATCGCGTCGTCCTTGATCAGACCCTCACGAGGGAAGCCACCGGCGGTGACCCACGCATAGGCGGCCTCGGCGTCGGTGATCTCGAGACCGGCGTTCTTGGCCAGGATCGAGATCGCCTCGTCCTTGTTGGCCGGATCCTCGAGCCAGGCGATCGACGCCAGGTAGCCCTTGAGGAACGCCACCGTCTCCTCCTCGTGGTCCTCGGCCCACGACCGCAGCGTGTTCAGGCCGAAGAACGGGAGGCCCTGGAACCCGTCGAGGTCAGCGGCCTTGATCAGCGTCGGGAAGCCTTCGTTGTTGAGCAGACCGCTGACCGGCGGGAGCAGGCCGACGCACTGGACCTGACCGGACTGCAGCGCGCCGAGCGCCGACGCCGCAGTCACCGGGAGCGTGGCGATCTGGTAGTCGTCGGGGTACGAGAGCTCCTCGCCCGACGCCTCCGACAGCATCAGCTGCACGTACAGACCGTCACCGATGGTCGGCGGGTTCTGGGCCATGCAGGTCTTGCCCTCGAGGTCCTCGACCGACGTGATCTTCGGATCGACGATCAGCTCGTACGGCAGGAAGTCGTAGCCGCTGGCGACGTACACGATGTCCGGGTTCTGCTGGAACGCGGGGATCGCCGCGTCGTAGATGGCGGTGGTGAACTGCACCGAGCCACCGAAGAGCGCCGCCAGCGAGGCGGCGCTGCTCTGCGAGTAGATCAGCTCGGCATCCACACCGAAGTCCTTGAAGATGCCCTTCTCGACACCGATCTGCAACGCCCAGTTGCCGGCGTTGGGGGTGACGCCGCTGAAGGTGATCTTGCCGAAGTCGGGCACGGTGGTCGGTGCCGGCTCCGTGGCCGGGGTGGTGGCCCCGGGTGTCGTGCCGTCAGGCGTCGTGCCGCCGGGGGTCGTGGCTGCCGGTGTGGTCACCGGCGACGTGGCCGGTGTGGTCGCCGCCGAGTCGTCGTCGCTGCCGCAGGCGGCCAGCGTTGCCGCCACCGCGCCCATGGCGATCCAGGCCAGTACGTTGCGCTTTCCCATCGTCGTCCCCTTTGTCGTCCGGCAAGGCGGGGACAGGGTCGATGTTCTGACACACGAGGCCCCCACGGCTCGCAACAATCCTTTCGAGCACGATATTTAATGCGTCGTTAACGGAAGCGTTACGCGTCGAGAGGTTGGCGCGTCCGCCCGGCGACCGCCGCTTCGCGCGCTTTGCGCCTGGCGTTGCGACCGGCCTTGCCCTGCGCTTCCAACCGACCGTCCTGGACGGCCCGCCACGGCGCGGCCTTGCGCTCGATGAACTGCATCAGCTTGACGAGCAGCACGCCGGCGATGGCGAACACGACCACGCCACCGAGCAGCAACGGCGTGGCGAAGACCTGGGAGGAGATGAGGATGCGGTAGCCGACGCCCTGCTGCGATCCGAACAGCTCGCCGACGACGACGCCGATTAACCCGCGACCGATGGCGATGCGCACCCCGGTGAGGATGAGCGGCAGCGCGGCAGGGAGTCGGACCTTCGTGAACAGCTCCAGCGGACTGGCGCCGAACGACCGCGTGGCATCGATGAGCTGCGGGTCTGCCGAACGGATGCCGGTGTCGGTGTTGGTCGCCACGGGCGAGAAGGTGAGCACGAAGACCAGCACGATGGTCTTCGTGGTGCCGATCCCGAACCACAGGATGAGCAGCGGTGCCAGCGCGATGAACGGCGTGGCGTTGAGCGCGTCGAGCGCCGGATCCAGGTAGCCCTTGATCCGCTTGCTCGTCCCGAGGAGCATGCCGAGCACCAGACCGAAGGCGACGCTCGGCAGGAAGCCCTTGAGGAACTCCTCGCCGCTGACCTTGAGGTCGGTCTGCAGGGTGCCCTCGCGCCACGAGTCGACGAGCGCGCGGAACACCTCGATGGGGCCGACCAGCAACAGGCGGTTGTCCACCCAGTGCCGGGAGATCTGGTCCCACAGGACCAGGAAGACCATGAGCGTGATGAAGCCCCGGTGACGAGAGGGACGGAACCACTGCAGCACGCGGGTCACCGTAACCGTCACCTCGTCGGCTGGTTGAGCCCGTAGAGCGCGAGGGCGTTGTCGTGGACGATGGCTTGCGTGATCGCCGGGTCGACGCCCTCGAAGTCCTTCGCCACGTACTCCTGGCCGCGAGGGAAGTTGCCCTCGGTGTGGGGGTAGTCGCCGGCCCACATGATCTTGGTGTGGTCCATCATCGGCAGGGTCAGGATGCCCGGGCGGTCGTCCTCGAACGTCGCCCAGAACTGGCGCCAGAAGTACTCGCTGGGCTTGAGCGACAGCTTCGGCTCGGTCCAGTTCTTGTGGTCGTTGAACATGTGATCCATCGTGTTCAGCTGGAAGGCGATCCAGCCGATGCCACCCTCGACGAGGACGAATCGTAGGTTCGGGTACTTCTCCGGGATCCCGCCGTAGCAGAGCTGCATGAAGACCCAGCCGAGGCTGATCTTGTTGCCGAGGGCGGTGGTCCAGAAGGCGCCGGGCGCCATCTTGTTCTGGAACACGGCGACTTGGCCGGCGGCCTGGTGGAACGACACCGGCAGGCCGATCTCGTTGAGCGCAGCCCAGAGGGGATCGAAGTGCTCGTCACCCCAGGCGTAGCCCGGCACGGACTGCGGCAGCAGGAACGTGCGTGCGCCGCGTGATGCCCACTTCTGCGCTTCGGCGATGGCCGGCTCGATCGGGCCGTTGCCGACCGGGATGGCGGCGGCGCCGATGAGGCGCTGCGGTGCGTACGCGCAGAAGTCCTCGAACAGCCAGCTGTTGTAGGCCTGAACGCAGGCGGCCTTCAGCTCGAAGTCCTGGATGCTGTGCACGATCAGCCAACCGGGGTAGATGACCTCGTTCTCGATGCCCTCGAGGTCCTGATCGAGCAGGCGAGCCTTCGGGTCGTACGCGCCGGGGCGCTGCTGCTCGAAGCGGTAGCCCTTCGGCCCCATGATCTCGCCGTTGATCTTGGTGTCGATCATCGCACCCTCGGTGCCGACCGGCTTCGGAGCCATGCCCGTGTTCGGGATGACGAAGTAGTCGCCGTCATCCTTGGACTCGACCTGCGGTGCCTGGTGCTGGAACTTGGCCGGCAGGCGGTCGAGCCACAGGTTCTTCGGCTCGACCACGTGCGAATCGGCAGAGAACAGACGGTGTTTGGTGAGCGTGGACACGACCACTCCTCTCGAACGGTGCCGGTGTCGACGGTGAATCAACCGGCAGGGCCACCATATGCAGACGGCGTTACCGTCGCCGTTACGGTCGTAACGGCCGCGGTGATGGTGGCCACAGGATGCTCATCACCATGCGCACCGGCCCGATCACGCTCGCCTCCGGCCTCGGCTTCACCGAGGGCCCGGTCCTGCTCCAGGACGGGCGGGTGCTGGTCACCTCGGTGGACACGGGCACGCTGCACTGGCTCGACCGCAACGGCGGCGCCGTCGCCGAGCTGTTCGTGGGCAGCGCCCCGAACGGGGCAGCCGAGGGTGCCGACGGCACGATCTACGTCGCCCAGTGCGGGAGCGCGTCGCCGATCGGGCCGGATGACGAAGCGGCACTGGGGTCGGCAGGGGGGATCCAGGCCGTCGACCGCGCCGGACACGTGCGCTGGCTGACGACGCGCCCGACGTCGCCGAACGACATCTGCATCGGACCCGACGGATGGGTGTGGTGCACCGATCCGACCCGACCGCTCGGCAGCGACGACGGACGCATCTGGCGGTGCGATCCTGTGTCCGGCGAACCGCAACTGATGGCGGAGGTGCCGTGGTACCCGAACGGCATCGGCTTCGGGCTCGACGACGACGTGCTGTGGGTGGCGCACACCACCGCGTCGCAGATCATCCGCTTCCCCGTCGAGGTCGTCGACGGTGCGACGCGCCTCGGCGATCCGACCGTCGCCATCCAGATGACGCACGGCGCGCCGGACGGCTTCGCCTTCGATGTCGATGGGAACCTGGTCATCGGCACCGTGATGATCCGTGGTGGTGTCGTGCGCGACGGTGATGCCGCGCAGCCCGACCCTGGTGAACAGGGCGAGGTGCAGGTGTGGACGCCCGACGGCACGTTCGCCGAGGCGGTCGTGCCCGGTCTCGGCCGGCTGGTCACCAACGTCGCACTGGGTTCCGACGGCATGCTCGTTGCGACGGCGGCGGACGCCGGGGCCGCCGTCAGGTACGACGGATGGCCCGTTGCCGGGTTGCCCCTCCACCCGTTTCGCTGACGCGCCCGTCCGTCAGGCGAGACCGCCGGACACCGTGAAGATCTCGCCGAAGCAGAACGACGCGGCATCGCTGGCGAGGAAGGCGACGACCTCGGCGATCTCGCCGGGCTTGCCCATCCGCCCGCTCGCCTGACGCGTCGCCAAACCGGCGCGCAGCGGACCGAAGCGGTCGTTGAGGCTGGTGTCGATGGTGCCCGGCGCAACGGCGTTGACGCGGATGCCGGCACCGGCCACTTCGTGGGCGACCGACTTGGTGAAGCCGATCACACCGGCCTTCGCTGCGCCGTAGTCCGACGCCAACGGTGCCGGCATGATCCCGGCAGTCGAGGCGATGTTGACGATCGAGCCGCGACCGGCCGGCTCCATGTGCCGCAGCGCCGCCCGGGTGCCGTAGAACGGGGCGGACAGCAGGAGCTCCATCGTCGTGCGCCACTCCTCGTCGGTGCGCGCGACAGTGATCGACAACGAGCCGGGGCGCTCGCCCGCGGCCCGGCGCGCGCCGACCTCTTGGGCGTTGCGCAGCTGCTCGGGCCGGTAGCTGTTGCCGGCGCCGGCGTTGTTGACGAGGACGTCGATCCGACCGTGGCGAGCAACGATCGAGTCGACCGCGGCGTCCACAGCGGACGAGTCGGTGACGTCGAACGGCATCGACTCGGCCGACCCGTGCCCGAGGGTGCGGGACTGCTCGGCGATCGCCTGCACGGTCGCGTCGGCGTGATCGGCGACGAGGTCGTTGACGACCACGTGCGCGCCGTCTCGCGCCAAGCGCAGGCAGATCGCCCGGCCGATGCCGGCACCGCCGCCCGTGACGAGCGCGATCGAGCCGTCCAGGCCTTGCAGCGCCATCAGACGACCGCCTGCCAGCCGGGGTGCGGTGCCGACGGCTCGACGAAGCGAACCCCACCACGATCGATGACGACGGTGCCGTCGGTGCGCGCTGTCTGGAAGACGGCCTCGCCCGGCGCGGTGCGCCAGATGTCCACCGTCAGCGTGTCGCCGGGCAGCACCGGGGCGGAGAAGCGACCCTCCATGTGCAGGAATCGAGCCGGATCGGAACCGCACAGCGCGTGCAGCAGGGCGCGGCCGGCGAATCCGTAGGTGCACAGCCCGTGCAGGATCGGCTGGGGGAACCCGCCTCGGGCCGCGAACGCCGGGTCGGTGTGCAGCCGGTTGGTGTCGCCCGACAGGCGGTAGATCAGCGCCTGGTCGCGGCTCGTCTCGTAGACGACTCGAGCGTCAGCGGGGCGTTCGGGCGCCACGTTGCCGGACGCCGATGGGCCGCGGTCGCCGCCCCAGCCACCCTCACCGGCGATGAACGACGACGACCACGTGGTGAACAGCGGCCGCTCGGTGGCCTGATCGATGGCCACCGTCTCGGTGGCGACGACGGCAGCCTTGCCCTTGTCCCACACGCCCACGATCTCGCGGTGGATCTCCACGGTGCCCGCGCACGGGATCGCCTCGTGCACCGTGACGCGCTGCTCGCCATGCACCAGGTTGGCCAGGTCGTAGGTGCCGAAGTCGGGCATCGTGTCGAGCGACGCCCCGATGACCAGTGCGAACGTCGGCAGCACGCGCTGATCGACACCTTCGGTGGTCTCGGTCGTGAACGCCGGCTCGTCGACGCCGGCGCCGACGCCGAGCGAGTAGATCAACGAGTCCTTCGAGGTCCACGACGCCGTGTACGGCGCGCTCTTGCGCCCGGTGGCGTCAACGTCGATCGGCACGGGTGGCCTCCACTTCCAACGGGTGCTGCTCGATCGAGAGCACGTCGAACCGCGACCAGGGCGCGATGGGCAGCGAACCCAAGAGCCCGTCGAGGTGGTGGCGATCGTCGGCGGACCAGATGCTGACGCTCGAACCCGGGCCGCCGTGCTCGGTGGTCACCCGCCAGATCCGCTGCAGGTTCCCGGCGTCGTACAGGGCGAGGCCGGCGACTCGCTCGTCGGCGAGCACCGCCGAACGATCGGCTTCCGGCACGTCGCTCGCGGTGAAGGCGATCGTGACGTGGAACAGGCTCATGGCCGTCCGGCCGGCGCGGTGGCACCGAGCTTCTCGCCGAGCCAGTCGAAGATGTACGGCGTGGCGATGGACAGGTTGTCCATGTGGCAGTGCTGCGCGCCACCCTCGTCGTGGGTGAAGACGCGCAAGGTCTTGTCCTCGCTGCCGACTGCGTCGTACAGCGCCTGGGCGTCCGACACCGGCACCTGCTGGTCGTCCTCGCCGTGCACCAGGAGGAACGGGCAGCGCATCTGCTGCGCCACGCCGTCGAGCTTGAAGCCCGAGATGGCCTCGAGCGCCTCCAGCGGCGAGGCGGTCCGCGTGCTCCAGGCGAGGTGATCGCCGGGCACCGGAAGCTGCTTCTCGAACGCGGCCTCGATGCGCTCCTGCCAGATGCGGTGGTAGTCCCAGATCGCTCCCCACGCGACGCACGCCTTGAAGCGGTGCTCGATGCTCGCCGAGCGCGATGCGTAGTAGCCGCCGAGGCTGAGGGCCATGATCCCGACCCGGTCGGCGTCGACATCGCCGCGCTGCTCGAGGTAGTCGATGGCCGCCGAACCGGCGACGTCGTAGTCGTGGCGCAGCGGGATGTCGCGGAAGCGGATCGCCTCGCCGACACCGGGGCTGTCCACGGACAGCACCGAGATGCCACGGCGTACGAGCTCCTCGGTGCCGAGGAACCAGTTCAGCTCCTTGTTGCCGTCGAACCCGTTGAAGAAGACCACCACCGGCGTCGGCGACCCGTCGTCGTTGCGCGCCTTGACGAAGAACGCCGGCAGCGCGGTGTCCTCGTACGGGATCTCGACGTGCTCGATCGTCACGTCGTCGTCGAGCTCGCCGGCGCGGCGGAACGTCGCCAGCATGTCGCGGTACACGTCATACGCGGCCTCGTCCTTCGGGAAGCGAAAGCGCTCGGACGCGAAGTAGTAGCCGGCTGCCCGGCGGTAGTGGGCGACGGCGGTGCGGACGCGCCCCTGCTGCTCGGCATCCTCCGCCATCGCGCGCACGTGATCGCCCATCGCCCGCCACTCGGCGAACCACGCCGCGTCGTTGCCGACCTGGTCCACCAGCTTGCGACAGACACGGTCGACTTCGCCCATCTCGGCGCCACCGGTGCCGGCGAGCGCCAGGGTGATCATCGTGTTGTACGACCAGCGGTAGTCCGTGGGGAAGTACGTGAACCATTTGGCGTTGCGGATCGCGGCGACCATGTCGCTCCCTTGTCAGTCAGTCAGGCGGGTGTGGGGTTCGGGGGTGCGTTCGAGGGCGCCGTTCATGCTGGCCCGGCGCAAGTTACGTCGACCATTACCGGTCACGCAGATGCGATGGCGCCCGACGCGAGCCAACCGTCGACCGCCGCCGCGGCCACACCCCACTCCTCGAGCGCGGCGAGCCCGTTCGTGCCAGGCGGGACCGGCGCACGCGGCGCGACGGGGTCACCGTTGCCGAAGCGCGGCGTCGGAGCCGGCTGCACGACACCGTCGACACGAGTGAACGTGCCGTGGGCAACGACGTGATCGTGCGTCGGGGCCTCCCCCATGGTCAACACCGGCGTCACGCACGCGTCCACCCCGTCGAACGCGGCTTCCCACTCGACCATCGTGCGCGTGCGGAAGCGCTGGGCGATCAGTTCGCGCACGGCCGGCCAGGCGTCTCGATCGAGCTGCGCCGGCAGGGACGCCGGATCCAGTTCGAGGCCGCGGAGGAGTGCGGCGTAGAACGCGGGCTCGATCGCGCCGACCGCCATCGCCCTCCCGTCGCTCGTCGCATAGGTGCCGTAGAACGGTGCACCACCGTCGAGCACGTTCGACGCTCGCTCGTCGTTCCACGTGCCGGCAGCGCGCATGCTGTGGACGTAGGTCGTCAGCGACGCGACGCCATCGAGCATCGCTGCGTCGACGACCTGGCCGCGGCCCGTGCGCAACGCCTCGACGAGCGCAGCGACCACGCCGAAGGCCAACTGCATCGAGCCGCCACCGAAGTCGGCGATCACGTTCAGCGGAACCTGCGGCAGTTCGCCGGGAGCGCCGATGGCGCCGAGCGTGCCCGACAGCGCCAGGTAGTTGATGTCGTGGCCAGCGCGTGCCGCCAACGGACCCGTGCGTCCCCAGCCGGTCAACCGGCCGTAGACGATCGCCGGGTTCACGGCGAGGCAGTCGGCGGGACCGATGCCGAGACGTTCGGTGACCCCTGGACGGAACCCCTCGAGCACCACGTCGGCGCGAGCGACGATGCCGAGGACCGCGTTGGCGGCGTCGGGGTGCTTGAGATCGGCGATCAGCGACCGGCGCGAGCGCGTGACTGCGTTGCCGCGACGACCGCGCTCGACGATGTCGTCGGCCGTAGTCGGATCCGGTCGTCGGTCGATGCGCAGCACGTCGGCACCAGCATCGGCCAGCATCATCGCCGCGTGCGGCACGGCGCCGAGTGCGGCGAGCTCGACCACCCGGATGCCCGACAACGGCCCGCGACCGCTGCCGACATCGCCGCTCATGCCGACAGCACACTCCGCACTTCGTTACGGCCATCGTTATGGGCTCCGCCATGGCGCGAGTAACGACGGGCTGCTGCACTGGCGCGATGGACCAGGAACGTCGTGTCGCTGTCATCACCGGTGCGGGCTCGCGTGGCGACGGCGTCGGCAACGGCCGGGCCATCGCCGCCCTGCTGGCTCGTGACGGGATGGACGTGGTGATCGTCGATCGCGTTGCCGAGACGTTGGTCGGCACCGAGGCCCTCGTTGCCGCGCACGGCGACGTTCGATGCGTGAGCATCGTCGGTGACGTCACCGACGCTGCCACGTGCGCGCACATCGTCGACGTCGCCGAACGCGACCTCGGGCGGCTGGACGTCCTCGTCAACAACGTCGGCATCTTCGGTCCGGAGGACGGGGTCGATGGCGTCGACGCGTCGACGTGGGGTCCGGCGATGCACGTCAACGTCACCTCGATGGCCCTGATGTGCCGCTCCGCCTTCCCGGCGATGCAGCGCAGTGGTGGCGGTTCGGTGATCAACATCGCCTCGGTGGCCGCGTTGGCGGGCACCGGAACGAGCTCGTTGTTCTACGCCACATCGAAGGGCGCAGTCGTCGCCATGACCCGCCAGCTCGCCTCACGTCACGGGCGAGACGGCATCCGCGTCAACTGCGTCGCGCCGGGGATGGTGGAGACACCGATGGTCGACGGTCGCGGCGACGAGGCCGGCAAGCTCCGGCGACGGATGGCGGCACCGTTGCGCACCCCCGGCACCGCGTGGGACGTCGGCGAAGCCGTCGCCTTCCTCGCCGGCGACCGAGCCCGCTGGATCAGCGGCGTCGTCCTGCCCGTCGACGGCGGCTTGATGGCCGTCGTCCCCAGCACCGAAGGCCCCTGGCCGGACGAGCTCTGACGTCCACCTCCAATGGGGGGCGGGCCTACTCGAGGACGTGGAGGATGAGGGCGCTGGGGTGGGTGGGGCCGTGGTGGACGGTCTGCACGGACAGGTCGGGGTCGACCACCGCGACGACGCCGGGGCCGGGACGGCGAGTGTGCAAGTCGAACTTCGGGTAGTTGCTGCCGGCGATCTCCAGCCGCACGCGATGGCCGCGCCGGAACACGTTCGCGGTGGCGATGAGGTCGACGACGATCTCGTTCGGCGCGTCGGGGTCCAGGACCGGCTGGCCGTGCTCGCCGGTGCGCACGATGCCGTCGCACAAGCCCACCGCGCGGCCGTCCGGGTGCACGTCGACCAGCTTGGCGACGATGTCGGTCGAGCCGGCCGTCGACGAGAGGAACACGCGCAGCGTGACCGGACCGACCACGGTCAACGGCTCCAGCAGCGGCGCGGTCGAGTACACGAGGACGTCGCCGCGATCCTCGACCGCGGACTGGTCGCGCGGACCGGCACTGACCGTGAACGACGGGAGCATCGTCGCCCCGCCGACGGTCGGCACCGGGTCGGCAGGGTCGTAGCGGTACATGTCGACGCCGTCGGTCGCCAGTTCATCGTCCAACAGGAGCGCGCCGTCGCCGCTGCGGCTGACCGCACTCACGCCCGACGTCAACCTGAGCTCCGTCGTGCGACCTTCCGGCGGCGGCCACTCGGCGAAGTCGCGCCACTCGTCGACGCCCATCACGAACACGCGTGCTCGCGGGATCGGCGCGACATCGGCACCGCGCAGGTGCCGGTCGAACCACTGGAGCTGCAGCCCCTCCATGTCGAACAGGGCCGTCGGGAACCTGGCCTCGGGACCGCACTGATCGCCGACGGCCGGCATCCACTGCGTCCACGGGCCGATGACGAGGTGCTGGTGGTCGCGAACCGAGCCCGGACCGCGCGTGCGCATCGCTTCGTAGTTGGCCAGGTTGCCGTCGAGGTGGACGTTGAACCAGCCCGCAACGTGCAGCACTGGCAGCTCGATCTCACCGATCTGATCGGCGATGCTCGTCGACGTCCAGTAGTCGCTGCCGGGTTCGCTGCGCAGCCACTCCTCGTAGTGCGGGACGAACTCGTGCACCGCGCCGAGCGCGTCGAACGGACGCCGCGCGAACAACGCATCCGGGTTGGCACCGAGGACGGCCGCCTCGGCGCGCGCCGGACCGACGTCGGCGCCGGCAGCGGCGGCCCGTGCCATCAGGTCCGGGGCCAGGTTGACCAGCGTCCACCACGCGTTGAAGCCGTACTGGAACGCTCCCCCGCGGTAGACCCAGCCATCGGCGAACTCGCTGGCCGTGAAGTGCGGGACGATCGCCTTCAGCCCGGGGCTGTGCAGCCGCGCCGCCTGCCACGTGGGCACGCCACTGTTCGACGCCCCGTACATCCCCACCGTTCCGTCGGCCCACGGTTGGGTGGCGATCCAGCGGATCGCCGCGTCGGCTCCCTCACCGTCGGAGAGGAACGGACGCCACGGCTCGCCACCGGAGGCGAAGCGGCCGATGGCGTCGACGGCGACGACGACGAACCCGTTGGCGACGGCGCGCAGCGGATTGATCGCGCCGAACACCGACAGCCAGTTCGCCTTGTTGTACGCCGTGTAGTGCAACAGCACGGCGTGCGGTTCGGCATCGGCGGGACGGTAGACGTCGGCGCGCATCTCGACGCCGGAGGTGGTGGGCACGACAAGGTCGCGCTCGACGATCACGCTCACGGGGATCCCTTCATCTCTGGTCCGGTCATCGTGCGATCACTGCCGGCGGCAGTGAGGGTCGGAACCCGCCGTCGACGTTCAACGCGGCGCCGGTGATGAACGACGCGGCGTCACTGGCCAGGAACTCGATGGCGGTGGCGATGTCGTCGACGTCGGCGACACGGCCGAGCGGCACGCGCGAGATGTACGACGCCTCGAGCCTGGCGCGCTTCGCGCCGTCGAGCTGGAAGATCCCCGTCAGCGCCGGACCGGGCAGCACGGCGTTGATCCGCACGCCGTCGCGGCCGTAGCCCTGCGCCATCGACTGCGTCAGGTGCAGCACGGCGGCCTTCGTCATCCCGTATGCCGCGGCACCCGGCGTCGGCACCATGCCGGCCGGCGACGCGACGTTGACGATGACCCCCGAGCGCGCGGGGCGCATCAGCGCCAGCGCGGCCCGGCAACCGTTCCAGACCCCGACCATGTTCACCGCGACGTGGCGGTGGAAGTGCAGGTCGGCGTCGTCGTCGTGCATCCAGCCACCACCGAGGACGCCGGCGTTGTTGACCATCACGTCCAAGCGGCCGCCGGCACCGTGCGCAGCACCGACCACCGAGGCGACCTCGGCCGCGTCGCTGACATCGCAACGTGCGAATCGCACCGAACCGCCGCCCGCTTCGACGGCAATCTCGGCGGCGACGTCGTCACCGTTCGCAGCGACGTCGGCGATCGTGACGGCGGCACCACCGCGAGCGAATCGCAACGCGGTGGCGCGCCCGAACCCGGAGGCGCCCCCGGTGACGACGACCACCCGTCGTCCGTCGGCGATCTCGTTCGACATCACAACCCCCTGACGAGCTCGCGCACGGCCTCGGCGGTCTCCTCGACGCGCGGCCCGAGCGGACCGAGGTGGTTGCCGGTCTCGAAGCGGACGAGGCGCTTGGGGTCGCTCGCCCGCTCGAAGATGTGCAGCGTCTCGGAGACCGGGATGATCGAGTCGTCGTCGCAGCCGATCAGGACGACGGGCCGCGGTGCGATCGACCCGACGAGATCTTCCGGTCGGAAGTCGAGGGCGAGCTCGAGGTTCTCCAACGGAAACCCCGTCGGGTACATCCGGGCGATCGGATCGTCGCCGCTCGGCTCCTCGTGGCTGTTCGGCCCCGGCAGCAGCGTGCCGAACGGCACCCGCTCCCCCACACCCGTGGTCACCCTGGCGACCGCGTCGGCTTCGACGCGCGCCATCAGCCCGGCCCAGCGCTCGTCGCCGTTGAGCTCGCGCAGCCAGCGCGCTCCGTTGCCCATCGGGACCATCGACACCACGCCGCGCAGGCGATCGTCGCGAGCCGCGGCGGCGATCGCGATCGCACCGCCGAAGCTGGCGCCGAGCACCAGCAACCTCGACGGGTCGACGTCCGGACGCTGCAGCAGGAAGGTCGCCGCGTTCGACACGTCGCGAGCCTGTTCGTGCGGATCGCAGCGAGCCCGAACGCCGTCGCTCTCGGCGAAGCCGCGGTGGTCGACGGCCAAGCCGACGTAGCCGTCGGCGGCGAGCAGGCGCATCAGCGGCAGCACGCGGTCGTTCACCGCGCCGCTCCAGCCGTGGGTGTAGATCATCGCCGGACGCGGCGCTGCTGCGTCATCGACGGCATCGTCGGTGACGAGGACGGCACTCAGTTCGACGCCATCGCTGAAGAACCGCACGCGCTCCTCGTGGACGCTCATGCGGTCACCTCGGCGTCGAGCACCGGGCGCAACCCGGGGTACACGGCCAGCGCCTCGGGGTTCTCCAGGGCGGTCACGTCGCCGACGTCGACGCCGAGGTACGCGGCCTTGGCGATCCGTCGCATGACCTTGCCGTTGCGGGTCTTCGGCAACGCCGGCACCTGGTGGATGGCGTACGGCTTCACCGTCTTGCCCTCGGCGCGGATGACCGCGTCGGTCAACCGGTCGGTGATCTCGGCCAGGACCGAACCGTCGGTGAGCACGACGAAGCAGACCAGCCCCTCGCCCTTCACGGGGTGAGGCACGCCCACGGCAGCCGCTTCGATGACGGCCACGTCGGAGACGAGCACCGATTCGATCTCGGCCGGGCCGACGCGCTTGCCGGCCAACATGATCGTGTCGTCGGAACGACCGTGGAGGTACCAGAAGCCCTCGTCGTCGACGTGGGCGAAGTCGCCCTGCTGCCACATCCCGTCGAACCGCGACCAGTACGTCTGCAGGTATCGATCGGGCCCGTCCCAGAGGCCCTTCGTCATGCCGGGCCAGGCCTGGCGCACGACGAGCTCGCCGACGCCACCGCGCACCGATCGACCGTCGTTGTCGACGACGTCGGCGGCCATCCCGAGGGTCGGCCCGGAGAACGCCATGGGCTTGATCGGCTGGTAGATGGTGTTGGCCACGATCGAGGCGCCGCACTCGGTGCCGCCCGACATGTTGACGATCGGCAGCCGGCCTTTGCCGACGTGCTCGAAGCACCACCACCACGGTCCGATGTTCCAGGGCTCGCCGGTCGATCCGATCGCGCGCAGCGACGCCATCGGCTGCGATGCGGGCCACTCGTCGCCGTGCGCCATGAGCGCGCGCACGACCGTCGGCGCGATGCCCATCACCGTGACGCCGGCGCGATCAGCGACCTCCCACAGCCGAGCCGGCGTGGGGTGGTCCGGCACGCCCTCGAACATCACTGCGGTCGCGCCGTTGGTCAGCGCCGCCGTGGTCAGCCACGTGCCCATCACCCAGCCCATGTCGCTGAGCCACAGGACGCGATCGTCGAGGTCGACGCCCATCCCGTGGCGAGCCTCCTGGGCGAACTTGAACGGCAGGCCGGAGTGCGTGTGCACGCACCCCTTCGGCCGTCCGGTGCTGCCCGACGTGTACAGGAGCAGGCAGAGGTCCTCGGCGTCCATCGGCTCGGCGGCCGTCACCGGCTCGGCGGCATCGAGCACCTCGTCCCACCACAGGTCGCGATCCGCGGTGAACGGCACCTCGGTGCCGGTGCGCCGGACGACGAGCACGTGCTGCACCGACGGCGCGTCGGCGATCGCCAAGTCAGCGACCTCCTTCAGAGGTACGAGCTTGCCGCGGCGAGGGAAGGCGTCGCACGTGACGACGACCTTCGCCTCGCTGTCGGTGAGTCGTTCGGACACGGGCTTGGGGCCGAAGCCACTGAACATCGGGGCGACGATCGCGCCGATCTTGGCCACGGCGAGCAGCGTCACCATCGCCTCGGGCACCATCGGCAGGAGCATCGCGACGACGTCACCGCGGCCGACGCCGAGTGCCCGCAGAGCGCCGGCGGCCCGATCGATCTGGCCCTTGGTCTCTGCGTAGGTCAGCGTGCGGTGTGCCCCGTCGTCGCCTTCCCACCAGATCGCTTCGACATCACCGCGTCCCTCGCGCACCCAGCGATCGACGCTGTAGTCGGCCCAGTTGAGCTTGCCGCCGCGGAAGAAGTGCGGAAAGGCGATGCCGTCCGACAGATCGAGCGCTTCCTCGTACGGCGACATCCACTGCAGCCCGACGTCGTCGGCGGCGGCGGCCCAGAACCACGCCGGATCCTCGACGGCACGCGCGGCGATCGTGTCGAAGTCGGTGATGCCGTGCCGGGCGGCCATCCGGCCGAGCGGACCCGCGGCGAACGCCGCCGGGTCCGGACGCCAGGCGATCGCCTGGTCATCGGTCGTCACGCCAACCCCAGCACGTTCTCCGTCGGCCGGTCCACGGTCGCCAGGATCGCGTCGACCTCGGCGAGGTCCTCGGCGCTGAACACGGCATCGAGCCCGCGCAGACCGTCGTTCACCTCGTGCGCGTTGCGGCAGCCGTAGAGGGCGATGTCGCTCTCCTCCTGGCGAACCGACAGCGCCAGCACGAACGCGGCCAGCGACAGGTCGTAGCGGCCGGCGATGGCGCGCAGCTGCTTGGCGACACCGAGGTTGCGGGCGAACGCGTCGCCCGCGAAGAAGACGTTGCCGGAGGTGCCCGACGAGCCCTCCCGGCGGCTGCGCCCACGCCAGTCCTCGGCGTCGAACTCGTGGTCTTCCTCGAAGTCCTCCGAGAGCAGGCCGTGGACGAACGAGCCGAACGTGATCCGCGTGCAGCCGCGTTGCCCGGCGTCGGTGAGCTCGTTGACGTAGCGCCGGTCGAGCAAGCTGCAGCTGTACTCGACGAACGACGGGATGCCGGTCGCCAGCGCCCGCTTCGCCGCATCGGCGCCGAAGTTGCAGAACCCGACCTCGTCGACGAGGCCGTCCTGCTGCAGCCTGGCCAGGTTCTCCATCTGCGCCTCGGGTGACAGGTTCACGTCGAACTGGTGCAGCAGGTACACGTCGACGTGGTCCGTGCGCAGGCGGGTCAGCGACTCGTCGATGAAGGTACGCAGCGCGTCGTACGACGCGTCCGTGACGAGGGTCCGAAGGTCGGTGAGATCGGTGTAGCGCACGCCACCCTTGGTGCAGATGCGGACCTGGTCGCGATGACCGTCGAGCATCTCCCCGACGATCGATTCGGAACGGCCCGAACCGTAGAAGTGGGCGGTGTCGAAGAACCGCACGCCGACGTCCAACGCAGCTCGCACGGCGCCCTTGGCGTCGTCCTCGTCGACCCGGCCGTAGCCCTGGGCGATCATCGTCCCGCTGCCGAAGCCGATCCGCTCGATGTGCCCCCGATGTCCGTCCACGCCCGACGTCCCCCTGCTCTCGTCACTCATTTGATCGCCATCGGGTTCAGCGGCGAACCGACCGCACCCGTGAACGGCAGCGGCGGGCCGACGAACATGAACTCGTACCGGCCGTCGGCCGCGCAGTCGTCGGCCAACGCTTCCAGATCGAAGATCTCCCCGATCAACATCCCCGCGCTGACGAGCAGCACGACGTGGACCGGCTGGAAGATCTCCTCGGTCTCGTTCGGCCGGACCTCCATGCCCCACGTGTCGGTGGCGACGGCGGCGACCTCGTTGCCGCACAGCCAGTGCGAGCTGCTCAGCGCGAGCCCGGGCGCGTCGCCCGCTGCGTACGTGCCCCACGAGCCCTGTGTCTTGCACATCTTGATGTGGCCGGTGCGCACGAGGACGATGTCGCCACGTCGCGGCTCGATGCCCTGCGCTGCCGCGCACGCCGCCAGCTCGTGATCGTGGATCGCGTCGCCGGGTTGCAGCCAGTCGACCCCGCGGAAGCGCGGGATGTCGAGCAGGATGCCGCGTCCGACGACTCGGTCGGCGAGCACCTCGATCGAGTTGCGCTTGGCACCGCTGCTGGAGACGTGCTCGGGGCCGTAGCCGTTGTACATCTTGCCGTCGTAGAAGATGTGCGCGAGCGCGTCCCACTGCGTGCCGCACTGCAGCGGCATGTAGATGGCATCGTCGGTGTAGCGCAGCCGCGCCAGGTGGTCCTGGTGGTTGTGGGCGACGTCACCGCCGTCCTGGAGCATGAAGTGCAGCGGGTTGACTCGGCCGAACCCGCCGTTCTGCGGACCCTCCTGATCGAAGGGAAGCGCGCACGAGATCGCCTTGCCGGTCTGCACCAGCGAGGCGGCGTACTGCACGCATGCCTCATCGATGTAGTTCACCGTCCCGAGCTGATCGTCCGCTCCCCACTTGCCCCAGTTGCGGTACCGATCGCACAGCGCGTGCACATCGTCGAGCGTGACGTTCCCCGTCGGCCCCTGTCCCTCACTCATCGAACACGTCCCTTCGCCATTGGTTGGAGCGACCCACTCGTCGCCGTTGCTTCGTTGCCGGCGTCCACCCCGGCGTCCTCGCCGATCGTGCGCCGGCGGATGGTGGTCTCGAGTGCGCCGATGCCATCGATCTCCAGGCGGACCACATCGTCGGGCGCGATCCAGCGATCGATCTCGATGCCGGCACCCGTGCCGACGGTCCCCGAGCCGAGGATGTCGCCCGGGAGCAGCGTCTCCGCTGCGGACGCGTGCGCGATCAACTGCTCGACGGACCAGTAGATGGTGCCGCTCGTGCCCTCCGACCACAGCTCGTCGTTGACGTAGGCGCGCATGCCGACGTCGAACGGGCGGGAGAACTCGTCTGCGGTGACGAGGTACGGACCGAGGCCGGTGGCCCGATCGAAGCCCTTCGTCTTGGCGGGCCCGACGCGTGTGGCCATCTCCCGCCGCTGCACGTCGCGGCACGACAGGTCGTTGTAGATCGTGAAGCCGGCGATGTGGTCCCAGGCGTCGGCCACGTCGATGTCGCTGCCGCGTCGTCCGATGACGATGCCGAACTCGAGCTCGAAGTCGAGCAGCTCGGTGTAGTGCGGCCAGGCACCGAGGTCGTCGGGGCCGAACGCGGAAGCGCTGCGAGTCACGTAGTGCGACGGCGCCTCGTACCAGGCCGGCGGCACCTCGAGACCGAGGTTGGCCAACGAGTTCTTCATGTGCGTCTCGAAGGCGAAGAAGTCTCGGATCGACGGCGCCCGATCCACGGGGGCCAGCAGCTGGACCTCGTTGCGCCGCCACGTCACGGGTCCGATCGGCGTGACGGTGGCGGCGTCGATCGCGCCGCGCTCGACGCGGTCGAGCAGCTCGCGAGCCAGGGCCGACGAGCGTTGCCACGTCCCGAGCATCTCCACCGTGCTGGCGGGCATGGCCAGCTGTGCGAAGCGGCAGGCCTGATCGACGTCTGCCCCCTCCTCGGTGATCAGCACGTGCGCGAGCGTCGCGGCGAGATCGACGAGCAGCTCGTCGCCTCCGGCGCGTCCGAGCAAGTCGTCGCCGGCACCGGCAACGGCGCCGGACCGGACCATCTGCGCCGGCCACGTCGCGGGCCGGAACCGGGCGAGCTTCACGCGCCGGAGCCAGACGCGCCGGTCGCGAGCTTGACCGTGAACCAGTCGGCGATCAGCTGGCGTGCGGGGTCGGGCTCGTCGGTCTGGCAGTGCTGGTCGCCACCCTCGGCCTCGGTGAGCACGACGAGCTCCTTGTCGGTCGACCCGGCCGCCTCGAAGGCGAGGTGTGCATCGGCGATCGGGATCTGCCGGTCGAGCTCACCGTGGACGATGAGGTACGGCTGGCGCAGCTGGGGCAGGACGTCGACGAGCGTCCACTGCTTGACCCGCTCGAGACCCTCCTCCATCGTCTCGGTGCCCATCACCCAGGGCAGCTGGAACCACGGCACGGAGACGTTCGGCGAGCGCGTGGCCCACCGCTTCTCCCAGGTCTTGCCCCAGTCCCAGATCGCGCCCCACGCGCACACGGCGCTGATCCGCGGTTCGAATGCGGCGGCTCGCGGTGCGTAGTAGCCGCCGAGGCTGATGCCCATGATCCCGATGCGCGTCGCGTCGACGCTGTCGAGCGTCTCGAGGTGATCGATGATCGCGCTCGTCGGCACCTCGTAGTCAGGACGTGACGGCACGTTGCGCAAGCGCAGCGGTTCGCCGATGCCAGGGGTGTCGATGACCAGCAGGGCGATGCCGCGTTCGGCCAAGACGTCCTTCATGAAGCAGTAGAGCAGCTCCTTGGTGACGTCGAAGCCGCCGTAGAAGATCACCACCGGCGGCCGCTGGCCGTCCGGCACGGTGCCCGGGCGCGGCGGGACGATGTAGCCGGGGAGGATGCCGTCGGGGGACGGCACCTCGATGCGCTGCAGGGGGATCTCGCAGAGCTCCACGGCCTGGACGAAGTCGTCCAAGGAGTGCAGGTAGCTGGCAGTCTTCTCGTCGCCGGGGGGGATCTGGCGCTCGCCGCTCTGGTGGTACACGGCGGCGCGCAGCAAGCGCGCACCGGCACTGCGCCGTCGCCCGGCCGCGAGGTCGCGCTCGGCGAGCTGCTCCTGCTGCTCGGCCATGTGCTCCCAGGCCTGGCTCCAGGCGGTCGGGTCCGGCTCACCGTCGCGCAGCGGCTCCAACCAGCGATGCAGGTCGCCGAGGGTGCCGCCCGCCATGATCGCGAGGTTGAAGGCGGACGACCAGGGGTAGTTGCCGGGGAAGTACTGGTACATCTCGCTCCATGTCTGATGTGCTCGGGTCTGACGTGCTCGGGTCTGAGGATCTCTGGGACTGGTGACGGGGCCGAGGGGTGGCGGCGGTCGCGCCACCGAGCCCCCTGCCGGTGCGTTGCCCAGACTGAGACGCGTTCGTTACCTCTCGCGTTAACGACCCACGCGTCACTCCCCCGGCAGGCAGGGTTAACTTCACCGGTTCAAGCTCACCCCATGAACCTCACCTCCCCACGGCGGACCCGATGAGCGTCAAGGCGATCGTCCAGCTGTATCCCACCCTGCCCCTCGACGACGCGGCCGACCGGTCCGTCGGACGGCCGCACGGGCGCGATCGGGGCCGCTTCCAGCGCGTGCTGAAGGACTGGGCGCGCATCGCCAAGCACGCCGAGGACCTCGGCTTCTGGGGCATCGCCAACATCGAGCACCACTTTCACTCCGAGGGCTACGAGATCGCCCCGGCCCCGGGCGTCATCAACGCGTGGCTGGCGGCGCACACCTCGCGGATCAACATCGGTACCAACGGGTACCCGCTGGCCACGCACGACGCGGTGCGGGTCGCCGAAGAGACGGCGGTGCTCGACCACCTCCTCGAGGGCCGCTTCTGGGCGGGCGCCAGCCGTGGCTACCAGTCGCGCTGGACCGACGTGATGGGACAGCACCTCGGTGCGCAGGCAACGCTGTCCGACGGCAGCGAGGCCGACCAGAAGAACCGGCGCGTCTTCGAGGAGCAGATGGAGATCGTCCTCAAGGCGTGGACGCAGGACTCCTTCGAGCACAACGGCGAGTTCAGCCAGGTGCCGTTCCCGCACTCGGGCATCCGCGACTACCCGGCCGCCGACACCGCCGCGTTGTACGGCGCCCCCGGCGAGGTCGACGACGATGGGCTGATCCGTCGGATCTCCGTCACCCCGTCGCCGTACCAGACACCGCACCCGCCGGTGTTCGTCTCGTCCTCGACGTCGGACGAGTCGATCCGGTACTGCGCGCGCAAGGGCTTCGTGGTCTGCCACTTCTCCCCCGCCGCCAAGACCGAGGACCTCGCCCGCATCTACGCCGAGGAGGCCGAGGCCGCCGGCCACCCGCTCCCCCTCGGTGCCAACCAGGCGCCGGTGCGCTGGCCGCACGTGACCAACACGGCAGCCGACTTCGACAAGGCCCTGATGGACTGGGACGCCGACATCTTCGAGAACTTCTACGCCAAGTTCTTCAAGAAGAAGATGCCGATGGGCGGCGACGTGCTCCAGGCCGTGAAGGACTCCGGCCTGTTCGTCGGCGGTACCGTCGACGAGACGTGCCGCCAGTTCTCCGCCGAGTGGAACGCCGTTCCGTACGAGTACTCGATCCTGATCTGGCACTGGGCGCAACAGCCGACCGACGACCTGCTGCGGGAGATGGAACTGATGGCCACGAAGGTGTACCCGGAGATCGGCGGGCTGACCCCGCCCGAGGTGAAGCCGCGAGCCCAGTGGGCGCTGGAGGCGCTCCAGGACAAGGTCACGGTCTGACGTGTCGTACTTGGTGACAGGGGGCGCCGGGTTCATCGGCAGCTACGTGGTGCGTCAGCTGTTGGACGAGGGCGAGTCGGTCGTCGCCCTCGACCGCAGCTTTCCCGGCGCGCTCGACCTGGTGCTCGGCGACGCCTCGCGCCCCGAGTTGACTCGTGTCGTCGGCGAGGTCACCGACCTCGCCCACCTCCTGCGCGTGTGCGAGCAGCACGGCATCGAGCGCATCATCCACCTCGCCGGTGAGCTGCACGCCCGATCGGCGGAGAACCCGTGGTCGTGCATCCAGTCGAACGTGATCGGCACGCACAACGTGCTCGAGGTCGCACGGATGCAGCCGATCCGCCGCGTCGTCACGGCCAGCAGCGCGGCGATCTTCGGTCACCCGCGCAACCAGCCGCCCGGGCCGATCGCCAACGACGCTCGCCTCTACGCGGCCGACGTGTACGAGGCCAGCAAGATCTTCGGCGAGTCCGAGGGCGAGTTCTACTTCCGCAAGTTCGGCGTCGACAACGCGGCCTTGCGCATCGGTCTCGCCTACGGGTTCGGCTGCCGGATCGGCTGGGCCGCGCGCTTCGTCGAGGAACTGGTCGAGAAGCCGCTCCGCGGCGAGCCGGGCCGAGTGCCGTGGGCGTCGTCGCGGATGAACTGGATCTACTCGATCGACGCGGCCGACGCGTTCGTCAGGCTCAGTCGGGCCACCACGACGGACACGTTCGCCTACAACATCGCCGGAGATTCGCGCACGATCGACGAGACCGTGCAGGCCGCTCGCGAGGCCATCCCCGGCGCCGACGTGGCCGCCGAGCCCGGCGAGCACAACTGGTCGCAGGTGTTCGACGACGCTCCGCTGCGCCGAGACACCGGCTACACCGGTGGATGGACGCTGGAGCAGGGCCTGGCGGACATCGTCCGGCTGATCCAGTCGCGCTGACGCCGCTGGGCAGCGGCGGTTCAGCGCAGGGCGAGCGTGGCCGGCATGACGTCCGTGACCACTCGCCGGTACTGCTCAGGGCGATCGATCAGCGGGTGGATGATCAGCTCGGTCGCACCGGCGGCGACGAGTTCTGCCAACTCGGCGGCGCACTCGTCGACGGTTCCGAACACGGTGACCTGAGCACCGAGATCGGGCCACCCGTAGAACCGGTCGAACCAGTTGCGAACGGTCGACTCGGCGTCCTCGCGACGGTCGGCGACGACCAGGTAGACGCGCTTGGCGAGCCCGAAGCCGGCGGGCAGGCCGCCCCGGACCTCGGCGAGCGCGCGCAACTGCTCCACGTGATCGAGGAACTCCTGACTGGAGTGCCGTCCGGCGCCGATGTAGCCGGCACCCAGATCGAGGGCGCGTTCGAGCGCTCGTGTGCCTCCACCGCCGATCCACACCGGCGGGTGTGGATGCTGGAGCGGCTTGGGGTTCATGCGCACGTCGTGGAACTGCCAGGTGGCCCCGTCGGCCGTCACGCTGTCCTCGGTCCACAGCCGTCGGGTCAGATGGATGAGCTCGTCGAGGATCGATCCCATGCCGCCACCGCGCTGTCGGTCGACGCCGTACGACGGGTAGTGCGCGCCGGCACCGAGCCCCAACCCGAGGTCGACGCGCCCGCGCGACAGCCAGTCGAGCGTCGTCACCGCCTTGGCCGTGGCCACCGGACCGCGTCCCGCGCCGATGAGCACGGCGATCCCGAGTCGTTGCGTCGTCGTGCGGGCGGCGAGGAAGCTCAGGACCGAGAACGCCTCGGGGGTCGGCGCCTTGCCGGCCAGCTGGTCGAGCGCCCAGATCGAGGCCACCGACGGATCGGTGAGCATGTCCAACCACTCGTCGACGCCGACGTCGGACACCGCGCCGGGAGCATCGTCCAAACCGGTGGCGAAGCCGCCGATCGAAGCCGGGACGGCGAGACCGAAGCGAACCTGATCGGCAGGCGCGCCCGTCATGCCAGGTAACGCTCCAGCAGGTCCTCGCCCATCTCCGAGCCGGCGCCTTCGGCAACGATCTCTCCACCGACGAGCACGTACGAACGATCGGTGACGTCCATCGCCAGCGACGCGTTCTGCTCGGCGAGCAGGATCGCCGTGCCCTGACCGGTGACGGCGCGCAGCGCTTCGAGGATGCTGTCGACCACCACCGGCGCCAACCCCATCGACGGCTCGTCGAGCATCAGCAGGCGCGGCTTGGCCATCAGGCCGCGGGCGATGGCCAGCATCTGCTGCTCACCGCCGGACAGCAGCCCGCCTGCCGAGTGCAGTCGGTCGCCGAGGACCGGGAAGATCTCGCACATCTCGGCGATGCGCTCCTTCACCTCGGCCTTGGGCCGGTTGTAGCCGCCCATCACCAGGTTCTGGCGGACCGTCAGCGGCGCCAGGATGGCGCGGCCTTCCGGGACAAGTGCAACGCCCTCACGGGCGACGCGGTGCGCGACACGTCCGCTGATCCGCTTGCCGTCCAGGGTGGCGACACCACCGGCGGGCTTGACCAGTCCGGCGAGGGCGCGCATGAGGGACGTCTTGCCGGCGCCGTTCGGCCCGACGATGGACACCGCCTCACCGGCGTTGACCGTCAGCGACACGCCGTGCAGCGCTACCACGGCGCCGTAGCGCACGACGAGCTCATCGACCTGCAACATCGTCGGCCTCCCCTGCGTCGGTTCCCATCGTGGCGCCGACGACGGCGCCGACGGCCTTCCTGGGCGTGCGTCCGGCACCGAGGTACGCGTCCTTCACCCGTTGATCCTTCCACACCTCTTCAGGAGGGCCCTCGACGACGACCGAGCCCCAGTCCATCACCGCGATCCGATGGCACACGTCGGTGACGAGGCGCACGTTGTGATCGACGAGCAGGACCGTGACACCGGCTTCGTTCACCGAGCGGATGAGATCGGCGATGTCATCGCTCTCCTTGCGCGTCATGCCGGCCGTCGGCTCGTCGAGCAGCAGCAGGCGCGGCTCCACCGCCAGCGCCCTGGCCACCTCCACCCGACGGCGGATGCCGTACGGCAACCCGCTCACATCGGCGTCGGCGAGGTCGGTCAGACCCAGCCGATCGAGCAGGCGGTAGGCAGCGTCGTGCTGCTCGCGCTCCTCGCGCCGACGCTTCGACCACATCTGCCAGCGTCGTCCGTGGAACGACATGTGGCGGCCGATCAACACGTTGTCGAGCACCGACTCGCCGTCGAACAGCTGCAGGTTCTGGAAGGTGCGGGCCAGCCCGCGCTGGGCGAGCTTGAACGGTGGCGTGCGCACGACGGATCGACCGTCGAACTGGATCGTGCCCTCGGTCGGATCGAAGTAGCCCGTGATGAGGTTGACCATCGTCGTCTTGCCTGCGCCGTTGGGGCCGATGAGGCCGAACACCTCGCCCGCATCGACGTGGAAGGTGGCATCGCGCACCGCCTGCACGCCACCGAAGTTCTTGGAGACGCCGGCGACGTCGAGCAGCGCGGTCATGACGCCACCGTCGCTGCCGTCGAACCGGTCGTCGGTGCAGCCGTGGCGGCTGCGGTGAGGCCGGCCGGATCGGGCTCCAGGGTGCTCGATGGCCGCCGCTTGCGCTTGCGCCGCAGCCCGAGCTTGCGGGCGATGGTCGGGTCGGTCAGGCCGGAGGGCGCGAGGAGCATGACGACGACCAACAACGTGCCGTAGATCAGGTCCTCCCACTTGCTGTTGCTGAAGTCCATGTAGTTGCGCAGCGCGGTGAGCGCCCACGCCGTGAGCACCGGACCGAGCCAGTGGCCGTGCCCGCCGACGAGCGCGTAGGTGAACAGCGGGATCAACAGCCCGAAGGCGTACTGCTCGGGGCTGATCACCGTCGTGCGGTGCGCCTCCAGAGCACCCGCCAGACCGGCCAGGCCGGCGGAGGCGACGAACGTGGTGAAGCGCAGCCACTTGACGTTGATGCCGAGCCCGCTCGCCGTGCGCTCGTCCAGGCGAACCGCAGCCAGGGCACGCCCGAAGCGCGACCGGTGCTCGAGCTGGAGGAACGTGAAGACGACGAGCAGGATCACGATGAGGTGCCACGTCTCGATGTCGTTGGGGATCCCCGAGATGCCGAGCGTGGTGTTGGTGATGTCGAAGTTGCTGATGAACACGATGGTCGCCTGAGCCAGCGCCACCGTCCCGAGCGCGAAGTAGATGCCGCGCAGCCGGAGGACCGGGATGGCGAACACGGCAGCGAGCGCAGCGGCGAAGACCACCCCGGCAGCGATGCCGCCGAGCACCGGCCAGTCCTTCTTCGTCACCAGCACCGCTGTCGTGTAGGAGCCGATGGCGGCGAAGCCGAGGGGTGCCAGCGAGAACAGGCCGGCGCGGAACGTGATGTGCACGCTGATCACGAGCAGCGTCGTGATCAGCGTCGTGTCGAGCGTGAACTGCTGGAGCGGGCTGAGGAAGTCAAACACGAGCCGTCGCCTTTCCGCCGAACAGCCCGGAGGGCCGCAGGACGAGGACCGCCAGGATGGTGAGCATGGCGACCGCTTCGCGGAACACCGAAGAGACGTAGATCGTCGAGTAGACGCTGACGATGCCGAGCACGAGCCCACCGACGACGGCGCCCCGGATCGAACCCATCCCACCGAGGACGATCACGGCGAACGCGATCAGCAGCAGTGGATCGTTGGACGAGTGCGCCAGCTGGCCGGACGAAGCGGCCAGGAAGATCCCCGAGATGGCCGCAAGGGCCCCCGAGATGAAGAAGCACGAGGCGAACACGAGCTTGCTGTTGATGCCGAGCAGCTCGCCGGTCTCACGCGAGTAGGCAACGGCCCGAACGGCGGTGCCCGACTTGGTGAGCTGCAGCCACACGCCGAGCAGCACCATGACCACGAGGCTGACGACGAGCATGACGATCGACAGGCGGGGGATGTTGCGCCCGAACAGCTCGAGCGGCTTGACGGGGAACACGCGCCGCGGGAACGGCAGCGTCTGCGAACGGGTGCGCAGGGAGATGATCGCCGTCACGATCTGGGCGACACCGATGGTCACCACGACGAACGAGAACTCCGGTGCCTTCTTGATCCGCAGCGGGGTGAACAGGGCCACGTCCATCAGGGCCGATACGAGTCCGGCGACGACCATGCCGCCGATCACCGACGGGATCATGTCGTACCCGCGATGGAGGAGGATCATGGTGATGAACGCGCCGACGGTCATCATCTGCGCGTGGGCGAACGTGAGGATGTTGAGCACACCCCACACCAGCGTCACCCCGACGGCGAGCAGCGCGTAGCTGCTGCCGAGTGCCAAGCCGTTGATCAGCTGCTGCACGTGGTCGTCCCTTCGTCCATCATCGTGGGCGTTCCTCTCGTGAATGACGGACGGGACGTGAGGACTGCGATGTCCCCACGCCCCGGCCGTCGGTTGACTACTTGATCTGCTTGCGAACCCTCAGGTCACTTCGAGCAGGTGGACGACTCGTCCCACAGCTCGACCTGCGAGTCGAGGATCTGCACCTTCGTGCCGAGCACCTTCGCAGCGCGGTTGTCCTTGAAGTCGACATCACCGAACGTCGTCGGCAGGCTGTCGATCGCCACGATGGCTGCGGCGATGTCGGCACCTTCGACGCTGTTGGCGTCATGGATGCCCGTGGCCATGGCCCACATCGCCGAGTAGCCGGCAGCGTGGAACACGTCGGGGTCCTTGCCGGTGCCCTTCTCGGCCCACAGCTCGAGGAAGTGCGTGTTGGCGCCCTCGGTCGACTTGCGGTTCCAAGCGGTGGTGTAGACGAGGCACTGCATCTCCGGACCGGCCTGCTCCAGGATCGCCTGGTTGGCGTCGGGAGAGCCGATGATCTGAGCGTCGAGCCCGATCTCGGCGGCCTGCAGGTAGACGATCGTCATCAGACCGGGCAACGGCGTGACGACGACGAGGTCGGCACCGGAGTCCTGGATGGCGGTCAGCTGCGCACGAACGTCGGTGTCCGTACCGGCGAACGTCTGCTCCTCGACGGTCTCGAAGCCGGCGGCCTCGAGAGCGGCCTTGCGGGCAGCGTGGATCTCAGCGGTCGACGCGGCGTCGCTCTGGTACAGGTAGGCAACCTTCGTCGAACCGAACGCGGTGGCGAAGTCGACGTCGCCGCCGGGGATCACCTTGCCCATGTCCGGGTAGAGGCGGAACATCTTGTCGCCGACCTCGGTGACGCCCTTGGCGCTGAGCTCGACGGCCATTGCCGGGATGCCGGCTTCCTGCAGCGCCGGTGCGGCGGCGAGCCACGACGGCGTGATGGTGAAGCCGACGACGGCGGTGACCTCATCGGACACGAACTTGAGCGTGGCTTCGACGGACTTCTGCTTGTCGGCCTGGGTGTCGACGACGTCGAGGACGATCTTCGAATCGCCGAGGTAGCCACTGCTGTTGATCTCGTCGACAGCCAGCTTGATCCCGTCGAGCTCGTCGACGCCGACGGAAGCAACCGCGGCCGAGCCGGACATGTCGAGCGGCACGCCGATGTGGATCTCCGCAGGGAGGTCGAGCTGTGCGGCAGTGGTGGTGGGCTCGCCCGTGGTCCCCGGCACATCGGTGCCGCCGGGCGCGTCGGTGGGAGGAGTGGTGGCTTCCGTCGCAGGCGTGGTGGCCTGTGTGGAACTTCCCTCCTTGTCGTCGCTCCCGCAAGCTGCGAGAGCGATCAGCGACGCGAGTGCGAGCGTCGTCAGGACGCGTTTGTGCATGGTGGCGTTTCCCCCTTGTTGGAACGGGGACGGACAGACCGCCCACCGAACACGCGCTGACGTTCTCAGCCGTGCAAGGCCCATCGTCGCTGTCGTTCGTTACTCCCACCGTTAACGTTCGACACGGTTTGCGAAGCCCTCGAACGGCGTGGTAACGGGCTGCAAATCGAGTCCGTGCGATAACGGCAGGCGAGCCAGTCGCACCCGGCGCTGCTCGTCGTGGAGGAGGGCGCGATGACGCCTCAAGAGAACGCAGGACCGACGACACCCGTGGTGCCGATGGTGTCGATCGAGGACGCACCGGCTCAGTTCGAGGCCGTCGGGCTGCGCCCCGAACTGG
The DNA here is from genome assembly GCA_965229005.1 of Ilumatobacteraceae bacterium. Classification (GTDB taxonomy): domain Bacteria; phylum Actinomycetota; class Acidimicrobiia; order Acidimicrobiales; family Ilumatobacteraceae; genus CBDDIP01. The sequence continues at coordinate 2,675,535 of CBDDIP010000002.1, read as the reverse complement.
CGAAGTTGAACCTGTACCGCATGCTCCTGCAGTCGCCGCAGACCGCGGTCGTGGAGAACGAGATCAACATGCAGCTCGTGCGCGCCGGCGTGCTGACGAAGCGGCCGGAGGCGCTGAAGCTTCGCGAGCTGGCGATCATGCGCATCTCCTGGCTGCACGGCGACACGTACGTCTGGGCCCATCACTTCGCCCCGATGCTGGACACCAACTTCCCCGGCGCAGGCGAACCAGAAGGGCTCGGCGTTCGCGATGGCGAGGATCACGAGGGCTTCGGTCCGGCAGAGCGCTGCCTCGTGCGGACCGTCGACCAGATCGTCAAGGACGGCGTGGCACAACGCCCGACGTTGCTCGAGCTGCGCTCGCACCTCGAGTCCGACGCCGAGCTCGTCGAGCTCGTCTACTGCATCGCGGTGTGGACGGCGATCTCTTCGTTCACCGTCTCGCTCGGCGTGCCGCTGGAGGACAACTACGCGGCGTGGCCGCCCGACGGGCGGTCGCCGACCAGCTGACCAGAGCGGCAGCACCGGGACGCGACGACGCCGGCGAGGTCTCGGGGGGCGAGACCTCGCCGGCGTCGCGGACCGGCAATGACGATCAGTCGGTGATGACGTGCCAGAACGGGAAGGCCACCTCGTCGCTGGCGTCGACGAAGCTGACCTGCACGCGCTGGCCGATCTTCACGTCGTCGACGGAACCGCCGACGATGTTGCCCTGCACGCGCGGACCCTCGTCGAGCTCGACGATCGCCACGACGTAGGGCACCCACTGCTTGAACGGCGCCGCGTAGTTCTGGCGGACGACGGAGAAGGTGTGGATCGTGCCGGTGCCGGCCGCGACCTTCCAGTCCGGTTCGGCCAGGCACTTGGTGCAGCAGGCCCGCGGGTAGAACTGGCGGTTCCCGCACGCCGGACACTCCTGGTACAGGAGCTCGCCGCGCTTGGTGCCCTCCCAGAACGTCTTCGACACGGGGTCGAGACGGGGCATCGGGCGGCCCTCCACGAATTCCTTGGTTGCTTCCATGTCAGCGCCTTTCCTTTCCGAGGATGACCGTGCCGATGACCGACAGCCAGCCGCCCGAGCCACAGGCCAGGGCGAGCTCGCAATCGGGGACCTGAGCGTCGCCGGCCTGACCGCGCAGCTGGCGGGTGGCCTCGGCGAGCAGGAAGATGCCGCGCATGCCGGGGTGGCAGGCACTGAGCGCGCCGCCATCGGTGTTCAGCGGAAGCTTGCCGCCGAGCTGCAGCGTGCCGCCCTCGACGAACGAGCCGCCCTCGCCCTTCTTGCAGAAGCCGAGGTCTTCGAGCATCAACATCGCCGTGATCGTGAAGCTGTCGTACAGCTGCACGGTGTCGATGTCGGCCGGCGTCACGCCGGCCATGCGGAAGGCCTCTTCACCGCTCTGCTTGGCCGCGGTGGCGGTGAAGTCCGGCATCTGGTTGATGTTCCAGTGCGTCTGCCCGGCAGCGGCACCGAGGATCGGGATCGGCGGCTGCTTGAGGTCCTTGGCCCGCTCATCGGTGGTGATGATGATCGCCCCGCCGCCGTCGGAGACGACGCAGCAGTCGAGCATGTGCAACGGGTCGGCGATCATCTTCGAGTTGACGACGTCCTGCACCGTGATCGGCTTGCGGTACTGCGCGTTCGGGTTGAGCCCGGCGTGCATCCGACAGGCGACGGAGATCTCGGCGAGCTGCTCCGACGTCGTGCCGAACTCGTACATGTGCCGCTGCGCGGCCATCGCGTAGCAGCCGATCAGGGTGTTGCCGAACGGGATCTCGTACTGCAGGATGCCGTCGACCAGTTCGCCCTCGGCGCGTTGACCGAACCCCGGGTTGGTGCCCGACGCGGTCAACAGGTCCGATCCGTACGTCATCACCAGCGTGTCGCACATCCCGTTCTCGATGGCGGCGATGGCGTGCTGGACGTAGAGCTCGAACGACGATCCACCGACCTGCGTGCCCTCGAAGTAGCGCGGCTTGAGGCCGAGGTACTCGACCATCGTGCCGGCGTTGTCGGTGGCCTTGAAGTCGCCGCCGGCGGCCATGTAGCCGTCGATGTCGCTGGCCTGCAATCCGGCGTCGTCCAACGCGCGACGCAGTGCCAGCACGTGGTGCTGCACCGTGTCGAGGTGGGGCGCCTTCGGCAGGTCACTCAGACCGACACCGACGATGGCGGCTTGTCTCTTTGCCATTCGTACTTGCTCCTGTTCTTCAGGTTTTCGGGGGAAGGGGTTCGCGCGGCAGGCCGAGCACGCGCTCGCCGATGACGTTGCGCATGATCTCGTCGGTTCCACCGGCGATGCGGTGTGACGGGACGAGGAGGGAGAAGTCGCCCCAGGCGAAGGTGCCCCAGTCGCCGGTCTCGACGACCGTCGACATGCCGACGAGGTGGCCACTGAGGCGGGCGATGTCCTGCAGGCGGGTGGTGCTCAACAGCTTGATGACCGCGGTCTCCGAACCGGTCAGCGAGGGGTCGCCGGCGTTCGCCAGATCGCGGTAGCGGTTCGTCGTATGACGGATGACGGCGGTGCGGATGGCGATGTCGGCGAGCTTCTGGCGCACGACCGGATCGGCGGTGATGCCGAAGTGCTGCGCGGCCTGGATGAGGCGCAGGCTGGGATCGCTCTCGCCTTCGTCACGCCCACCCATGTCCTGGCGTTCGCTGCCGAGCGTGGCGTTGGCCACCTGCCAGCCCTGGCCCGGCGCACCGAGCACGTCGTCGTCGGACACGAAGACGTCGTCGAGGAAGACCTCGTTGAACTCGGACCCGCCGGTGATCTGCTTGAGCGGCCGGACCGTCACGCCCGGAGCGTGCATGTCGACCATCATCATCGTCAGACCGCGGTGCTTGGGCGCATCCGGATCGGTCCGAACCAGCACTTCACCGACGTCGGCGTGGTGACCGCCGCTGGTCCACACCTTCTGGCCGGTGATCCGCCAACCGTCGCCGTCGCGGACACCCTTCATCTTCACGCCGGCCAGGTCCGACCCGGCATCGGGCTCGGAGAACAGCTGGCAGCCGATGACGTCGCCGCGGTACAGGCCCTTCAGGTAGCGCTGCTTGGCGCCCGGCGTACCGAACGCCTCCACCGTCGGGGCGACGATGTGCAGGCCGACGATGAAGCACACGTGGTCCGGCAGCTCGTACGCGCCGGCGAGGGCGTCGAAGGCGTGCTGGTGCGCGGCGTCGAGGCCGCCGCCACCCAGGTCGACGGGACCCTCGATCCAGCCGAACCCGGCGTCGTACAGGGTGCGTCGCCAGGCGCGGGCGATCTCGAAGTTCTCGGCCTCGAGCGCATCGTCGGCCCGCTCGACCAACGCGTCCGGCCCGACGCCCCATCCGCTGGCGCGCGGCGGGACCGGCTGTGCGTTGGCGGCGAGGAAGTCGGCCACCGACTGGATGTACGACGCGTCGACGGCGTCACGGCTCAGGACTTCCATGTACGCAGCTCCCTCTTCAAGATCTTCCCGCTGGCGTTGCGCGGCAGCAGTTCGTCGACGACCACCACGACGGCCGGCACCTTGTACCCGGCGAGGCGCTCGCGGCAGAACTGCAGCAGCGCGTCGGTGTCGAGCGGCACGTCGGGGTCCGGGACGATGAACGCCTTGACGACCTCGCCCCAGTGGTCGTCAGGGGCCCCGATGACGGCGGTCTCGCGCAGGCCGGGGTAGTCCGCGAGCACGGACTCGATCTCCACCGGGTAGACGTTCTCGCCGCCGCGGATGATCATGTCGTTCTTCCGACCGGCGAGGTACAGGAACCCCTCGGCGTCCTGCCAGGCGAGGTCGCCACCGCGGAACCAGCCGTCGACCACCGATTCTCTGGTCTTCTCCGGCTGTCCGAGGTAGCCGCTCATCACCATGTCGCTGCGTGTGGCGATCTCGCCCACGTCGCCGCGGGGCACGTCGTTCATGTCCTCGTCGACGATGCGGAGGTCGACGGCCCAACCGGGCTTGCCGATCGACTCCAGCAGATGTGGTTCGCCGGCCAGGGCGCGGCGGTGGTCCTCCGGGGTCAGCAGCGTCTGCATCCCCGCCTCGGTGCCGGCGCTGAAGCCGTTGAAGAAGTCGCAGTGATCGCCGAACACGTCGATCGCCTCGCGCAGCAGCGCCGTGGTCATCGGCGAGGCGCCGTAGAACACGGTCTTCAGCTTCGGGAACGGTTGCTCGCGCACGTCGGGCAGCTGGAGGATGCTGCTGATCATGGTCGGCACGAGGAACACGCCGGTCAGTCCCTGGCGCAGCCACGTGACGACCGAGGCCGCGTCGAACTGCGGGAGGATCAACGCGGTCTGGCAGCGGATGACGCTGTTGATCACGAGCCCCATGCCGGCCACGTGGAACAACGGCGCCGCCGAGTAGCGGAACTCGTTGCGCAGGAAGCGGTACTCGAGCACCGTGTTCGCCGCCATCTGCTTGAACATGCGGTGCGACTGCAGGACGCCCTTCGGCAACCCGGTGGTGCCGCTGGTGAACGAGATGCTGAAGATGTCGTCTTCGCTGACCTCACGGTCGGCGAACACGTCGTCGCCCTCCGCCAGCAGCGTCTCGTAGGCGATCGCGTCCCCGCCGTCGTAGCTGACGACCACGCACGCGTGATCCAACCGGTTGACGATGTCGTTGCTGAGCTCGACGTAGCGAGCGCTGACGAACAGGTACGACGGCGCTCCGGTGCGCAGGAGCGTCTCGACCTCCGGCCCCTGGAGCCGGTAGTTCAACGGCACCGCGGTCGCCCCGAGCTTGGCGATCGCCATCAGCGTCTCCATGAACTCGATCGAGTCGATCGCCAGGATGGCCACGCGGTCGCCCTGATCGACTCCGCGCTTGGCGAGCGAACTGGCCAGGCGGTGGACGCGCAGCTGCGTCTCCCGATAGGTGCGCGACGAGCCGTCACCGCGGACGAAGCACGCCTGATCGGGCACCTGGCGGGTGGCGATGTCGATCCACTCGCCGATCTGGATGCGCGACAGCCGCGCGCCGAGATCTCCGGTCATTGCGCCCCGGCGCCACTGCGAGCCGCGATCATGCTCGCCAGGAGCGCCACCTCCTCGCCGCTGGATCCGGGTACGACGTAGTTCGTGTCGTCGAAGACCTGGTCGAGGTGCTCGGCGATCGTCTCCGCATCGAGCAGGCCGTCGGCCAGGTACCCCTGCGTGACGCCGACGAACACGCGAGCGACGCGCCCGGCGCCGCAGCTGAGCACTTCGCCGGACAGCGAGCAGGACTCGTGGGCGAGGAAGGCAACGACAGCAGACACCTGCTCGGGATCGAGCAGGTCCTCCAGGACGCCGTTCAGTCCTTCGGTCATGCGCGTGCGCGCCACCGGGGCGATCGCGTTGGCCTGGATCGAGTACTTGCGGCCCTCTTGGGCGAGCACCTTGATCAGGCCGACGAGACCCATCTTCGCCGAGCCGTACGACGCCTGGCCGAAGTTGCCCCACAGGCCGGCCGACGACGAGGTGACGACCACGCGGCCGTATCCCTGCTCGCGCATCTTCACCCACGCCGGGCGAGTGACGTTGAAGACGCCGCGCAGGTGCACGTCGAGCACCGGCTCGATGTCGTCGGGCGACGTGTTGTGGAACGTCTTGTCGCGCAGGATGCCGGCGTTGTTGACGACGACGTCGATGCGCCCGAACGCGTCGACTGCCGACTGCACGAGTGCGATTCCACCCTCGACCGAGGCGATCGAGTCGGTGTTCGCGACGGCCTCGCCACCGAGCGCCTTGATCTCCTCGACCACCTTGTCGGCAGGACTGGCAGCGCCCTCACCGAGCTGGCCGTTCAGCGCCGCTCCGATGTCGTTGACAACGACCGAGGCGCCGCGACGGGCGAGCTCCAATGCATGGGCCCGGCCCAGGCCGCCGCCCGCTCCGGTGACGATCGCAACCCTTCCATCGAATCCCAACACGCTCGGCTCTCCTCTGCTCGGCAACACAACGCACGGCAGCCGTGCTCGGCAGCCCCTGGTCACCAGCCTGACGGGCCACGAGTTACTCCAGCCGTTATGTCGACTAATGGCCGGGTTAACGGCGATTCGGGCGAAATGGCGACGATGACCCCACTGCACGATTGGCTCGTCGCCACAGCGACCACTCCCCTCACCCCGACCGACGAGCAGATCCGACTGGCTGCCACTGCCGTGCGCGACCTCGCCGGCGTCGCCGTCGCCGGGACCCGCGCCACGTCCGTCCATCGCGTCGAACGGCACATCGCCGAGGTCGGTGGCAGCGGGCCGGCGATCATCCTCGGGTCTCGGGCGCGGACCGACCCGGTATCCGCTGCGCTGCTCAACGGCACCGCCGCACAGGCGTTCGACTACGACGACATCGCCCCGTCGTGCGTCAGTCACGTCAGCGCGATCATGGTCCCGGCGATCACGGCGTTGCTCGCCCGGACCACGCCGGAGCGTGCGCTCGCCGGCTACGTCCGCGGGTTGATGGTGATCGATCGGCTGGCAGAGGCGTTCACCCACGAGGTCTACGACCGCGGCATCCAGCCCACCCACACGATGGGACCGCTCGGTGCAGTCACCGCACTGCTCAGTGCCATCGACGCCGACGAGGCAACCGCGAGCGCAGCGTTCGGGATGGTGGCGACGCAGATGATCGGGCTGCGCGCCCACACCGGCACGCGCTACAAGCCGGCGCAGGCAGGCATCGTCGCCGCGGCGGCCGTGCGCAGCGTGCTGCTGGCGGCAGAGGGCCTCGAGTCCGGAGCGGAGGCGGTCGACGTGGTCATGCGGCTGATGGGCATCACCGACGAGCAGCTGACGGAGCTCGCCCGACCCGGCGAGCTCCAGCCGGTCCCGCTCGCGCCGAAGTTCTTCCCGACGTGCGGCGCGTCGCACACCGCCATCGAGTCGACGATCGAGCTGCGCAACCGGGTGCCCGACCGCATCGACGACCCGTCGGTCACGCTGCGCGTGTCGAGCCCGCCGCGAGTGATGAACGCGCTCGAGTTCCCGTCGCCGGCCACGCCCGACGAGGCGCGCTTCAGCATGCAGTACGTCATCGCCACGGCGTGGTGCACCGGCGCGGTGACGCCCGACGACTTCAGCGCGGCTGCGCTCGAACGAGCGGGGGTGCGATCGATGATGGAGCGCATCGAGGTCGTCCTCGACGACGCGCTGACGCCACCGCCGACGTGGTCCGGCTTCCCCGCAATCGTCCGCGCGACGTGGACGGGTGGCGCAGACGAGCAGCGCACCGAGCGTCCCCGCGGCTACCCGGAGCGCCCGATGAGCGAGCAGCAGCTGCACGACAAGTTCCGGCTGTGCGCCGACCCCGTGCTCGGCGAGGTGCAGAGCGAGCGAGCCTTCGAGCTGATCCAAGGTCCGGCTGCGTTCGGTGCACTCGCCGAGGCGGTCAGCTCGTGACCCGCTTCGAGGACTACCGCGACGCGTATCCCGACATCCGCATGGAGCGAGGCGACGACGGCATCATCTGCCTCACGTTTCACACCGACGGCGACTCGGTGAAGTGGTCCGAGCGCGCCCATCGTCAGTTCCCCGAGGCGTTCCACGACGTGGCACAGGATCCCGACAACCGGGTCGTGATCATCACCGGTACCGGACGCGACTTCATGACCGAGCTGCACTTCGAGACGCGATCCACGTCACCCGCGGACTGGGACAAGATCGTCCGCGAGGGACGACGGATGCTCGACGAGCTGCTGCGGATCGACGTGCCGGTGATCGCTGCGGTCAACGGCCCCGTCACCGAGCACGCCGAGATCGCCCTGCTGTCGGACATCGTGCTGGCGTCCGACACGGCGACGTTCGCCGACAAGGAACACTTCGTCGCCGGCGTCGTGCCGGGCGACGGGGTGCACATCGTGTGGCCGCTGCTGCTCGGCCCCAATCGCGGCCGACACTTCCTCCTCACCGGCCGCACACTGTCCGCGCAGGAGGCCCTCGACCTCGGCGTCGTCGCCGAGGTGCTGCCGCCGGACGAGCTGATGGACCGCGCCTGGGAGCTGGCACGGGAGATCAACCGCCAGACGATGCTCACCCTGCGCTACGCCCGGCGCTGCCTGACCATGCAGCTGCGCCGCGACATCGATCAGTTCTTGGAGTTCGGGCTGCGGCTGGAGTCGCTGGCTGCGGTCGATCGGCGTTCGTTCGCGGGCGAGTGAGTCGGCTCGGCAACCGCCTCAGACGATCGCCCGTGAGACGACTGTCACTCTGACAGCTGTTGTGATGTCATGGTGACATCACTATGATGTCGTCATGACCTCCTACTTCAACCACGATCTCGCCCTGGTGATGGCCGCCGATCAGCAACGTCGGATGAGCCCGCGTCGGTTCACCGAAGAGCGCACCGCTCGTCTGCTCCCCCGTCGCCGTTCACGCTGATGCACGTCGACCCGATCATCCGCACCGTGCAGCAGACGTTGATCGACACGGGCCGCCTGGCCGGCGTCGAATCCGCGGTCGACCAGGCGACGTCCCAACTGGTCGAGGCGATCGCGCCGGCACTGCGCCTGGCGGCCATCGATCTGGCCCAGCAGGCGGCCGCTGAGATCGCCGCACAGCTCCCGGCACACACGGTCGACGTCGTCCTCGTCGACGGCGATCCGACGTTGCGCGTCGGCGACAGCAAGACGGCCACCGCCAAGTCGGCCTCCGAGGACTTCGACGCGCGCATCACGTTGCGCCTGCCCCCCTCGTTGAAGAACCTCATCGAGCAAGCCGCCGAGACCAATGGCGAGTCCGTCAACGGCTGGGTCGTCGACGCGCTCGGCAACCGGGCCCGCCAGTCGCGCAAGTCCGGCACGCACATCACCGAGAGCTTCGATCTGTGAGCCCGACACCGAGGAGGAACGGATGATCTTCGACGAGCAGTTCACCGTCGGCGGAAATCCGCGACTCGAGCTCGACGTGCCCGCCGGCCACGTGCGCGTCGTCGAGGGCGACGCCGGCGTCATCCGCTTGCGCATCGACACCGCCGACCGCGACAGCCTGGAGATCGCCCAGCTCGACGACACGGTCTCGCTACGCCAGCGATCCACCTGGAGCCTCCACAACCGCAGCGTGCGGCTCACCGCGCACGTTCCGGCGGGCACCGACGTCGACGTGCACTCGGCGTCCGCCGATGTCAGCCTGCGCGCCCGACTCGGCACGGTGAACGTGCACACGGCGTCCGGGGCGATCGAGCTCCACGAGGCCCAGCGCGCCGACCTGCACAGCGCTTCGGGCAACATCCGCGTCGATGTCGTCCACGGCGATGTCGCGGCCAAGTCGGCCTCGGGCAACATCACCGTCGACCGCGCCGACGGACGCGTCGGAGCATCGCTTGCCTCGGGCACGTTCCGCTGCGATCACGTCGGCGGCAGCCTCGACGTCGGCACCGCGTCGGGCGACGTCCGCGTCGGCCGCTGCCTCGGCGACGAGGTGGTCGTCAAGACCGTCTCCGGCGACGTCGGCCTCGGCCTCCCCGGCGGCATCCGCGTCGATCCCGACATCTCCACGCTCAGCGGCAAGACCGTGCTGCCACGCCCGGCAACCGGCGAACCGAATGGCGGCGACCGGCGGACCGTGCGCCTGCGTCTGCGCACGATCTCCGGGGACATCCGCATCGACCGCGCCTGACTCGTCGACGCTCTATTCGCCGGCGACGGCTGCCAGTCGCGAGTCGTCGCTCGTGCTCTCGTGGCCGATGACGCCGACCTTGGCGACCTTGGTCGGTTCGCTGTCAGCGGTCTTGCCGGCGTACGTGTTGCGGTACTCCTGCCCGGTGAGCTCACGGATCTCGAACATCAGCTCGTCGGTGATCTGGCGCAGCACGAGGTGGTCGTCGGCCCGGTTGCGGTAGCGCTCGACGTTGATCGGCCGCCCGATCTTGATCGTGCAGTCGCGGCGGATCTTCGGCAGCTTGGCGTCGGGCGGCTGGATCTCGCGGGTGCCGAGCACGCCGACGGGGAAGATCGGGCACCCGACCTTCAGCGCCAGGCGGGCCGCACCGGTGCGGCCCTTGTGCAAGATGCCGTCACGGCTGCGGGTGCCCTCCGGAAAGATGCCGAACAGCTCACCGCGGCGCAGCACCCCTTCGGCCGTGTCGAGCGCGGCCTGGCTCTTGTCGCCGCCGGCGCGGTCGATGGGGATCATGCCGAGCGCAGGGAAGATGAACTTCGTCTTCCACGAGTCCATGTACTCGGCCTTGCCCACGTAGCTGATGTTGCGCGGCACGTGGAGCATCAAGAACGCGCTGTCGAGGAAGCTGACGTGGTTCGGGGCGAGGATCGCCGGGCCGCTTGCCGGCAGTCGCTCGAAGCCTTCGAGGTGGAAGGTCCAGAGCTTGGTCGACACCGGGCGGGCGACGCGACGGAACCGCGTCTGCAACTTCCCAGCCCCCTGAGCGTTCATGTCGCGCACACTACGCCCGCCACTGACCGCGGTCGTGCGCGGAGGCTCAGAGATCGACGCCCAGGAGGGCGGCGGCGTCACCGACACCGTGGCCGGCGGCTGCGGCGGCGTCGATCAGCGCCAGGGCGCCCGGGGTGTCGAGATCCTCGTCGAGCGCGGCGCGCACGTCGTCGAGCGCGGCCGAACCGTCGCCGGCGCGCGTCCACGCCTCGAGGCGACCGGTCGCCCTCGGCATCAGCTCCTCGTCCCACGACCACTCGGTGCGGTAGTGGTGCTCGATGATCCCGATGCGGATGGCCCGCGGGTCCCACTCGGTGCGCAGCTTGTCGACGAACACCAGGTTGCCGAGGCTCTTCGACATCTTGCTGCCGTCCTTCCACACCATCGCGACGTGCATCCAGTGCTTGACGAACGGCTCGCCGGTGGCGGCCTCGCTCTGGGCGCGTTCGCACTCGTGGTGCGGGAAGATCAGATCGGTGCCGCCGCCGTGGAGGTCGATGGTGGTGCCCAGCTCGCGCAGGGCCAGCGCGCTGCACTCGATGTGCCAACCGGGCCGGCCCGGCCCCCACATCGTGTCCCATGCCGGCTCGTCGCTGGCCGACGGGTGCCACAGCACGAAGTCCAGTGGGTGGCGCTTGTTGGGGTCGTCGACGTGGCCGCCGCGCTGGCGCGCGTAGTCCAGCATCTCCGCTTCGGAGTAGTGGCTGAGCGACCCGAACGACGGGAACTTGGCCACGTCGAAGTAGACGCTGCCGCCGGACTCGTAAGCGAAGCCGCGATCGAGCACCATGCCGATGAAGCCGCGGATGTCGGGGATGGCCGACGACGCACGCGGGCTGCTGGCCACCGGCAGCGCGTTCAGCGCCTCCATGTCGCGGTTGAACCGGGCCTCCTCGCCAGCGGCCAGGTCGAGGTAGTGCACGCCGAGCTGGCGCGCCTTGGCGAACAACGGGTCGTCGACGTCGGTGACGTTGCGCACGCACGTGACGCGATGACCGAGGTCGATCAGCCGTCGCTGCAGGACGTCGTAGGCGATGAAGGTGGCCGCGTGCCCGAGATGGGTGGCGTCGTACGGCGTGATGCCGCACGTGTACATGAGTACGTGCTCCCCCGGCTCGAACGGCACGACAGCCTGGCGGGCCGTGTCGTAGAGACGCATCGTCAGCCCGCAACCTCTCGCGGGTCGCGTTTGATTCCCGTCAGCTTCGGAGCGACGCGGGTCTTGTAGCGCACGTTCAGCTGCAGCAGCACGGCGGTGAACGCCTCGATGGCCGTCGCGTTGGACAGCTCGCCCGCGTCGAGCGGGCGGCAGCCGGGGATGTTGGAGACGATCTCGCTGACGGTGCGCACCGCTGCAGGGTCGTCACCGCAGATCAGGACGTCGCTGTCGATCGGCTGGCCGAGGTGACCGAGCTCCTTGGCCGGCAGGTGGTGGAACGCCGCCACGACGCGACAGCCGGGCACGGCGGCCTGCACGTGGGCGGCCACGCTGCCGCGCGGCGGGACCAACGGCTGGAACTCGTGGCCGACGCGCACGAGCGCGTTGGCCATGCTGATGACCACCTTGCCGCGCAGCAGCTGTTCGTTCTCCTGCGCCGTCGTCGCCGCCGAGTCCCAGGGAGTGGCGATCACCACCACGTCGCACGCACTGGCCATCGCGTTGTCGCCGTACTCGAGCAGCGGTGCCAGCTCCGGCGAGCTGGCGACCAGGCTGTCGCGGGCTTCCATGGCCCGATACTTCGAGCGCGAGCCGATGACCACGCCATATCCGATCGAGGCAAGACGCGCGCCGAGCGCGCTTCCCGCCGGACCGGTGCCACCCAGGATGCCGATTCGCATTGCGGCAGCCTTGCACAACAGCCCCGGCGACCAGCCAACCAGGTCGGCGGCAACCTCCTGACTAGTGTCGCCGGCATGGGGCTCCTCGACGGCAAGCACATCGTGATCACCGGCGTCCTCACCGACGCCTCGCTGGCCTACGGCGTGGCCCGGCTCGCCCAGGCCGAAGGCGCTGAGATCGTGCTCACCGGCGCGGGCCGGGCGCTGAGCCTGACGCAGCGCACGGCGCGCAAGCTCGACACCCCGGTCGACGTGTTCGAGCTGGACGTCACCGTGCCCGAGCACCTGACCTCGGTGCACGATGCGCTGGCGGAGAAGTGGGGACGCGTCGACGGTGTCCTGCACGCCATCGGCTTCGCCCCGGAGGCCTGCCTCGGCGACGACTTCATGGCCGCCACGTGGGCCGACGTGTCGGTGGCGATGAACATCAGCACGTACTCCTACAAGGCCTTGGCCGACGCCTTCGCTCCGTTGATGACCAACGGCGGTTCGTTCGTCGGACTCGACTTCGACAACAGCATCCAGGCCTGGCCGGCCTACAACTGGATGGGCGTGGCCAAGGCTGCACTGCAGAGCGTCAGCCGCTACCTGGCCAAGGAGCTCGGGTCGCAGGGCATCCGCAGCAACCTCGTCGCCGCCGGGCCGATCAAGACGATGGCGGCCAAGAGCATCCCCGGCTTCAAGAAGTTCGAAGACGTGTGGGACGACCGCGCCCCGCTCGGTTGGGACGTCACCGACTCCTCGGCTGTCGCCAAGGCGTGCGTGGCGTTGCTGAGCGACTGGTTCCCGGCCACCACCGGCGAAGTCGTCCACGTCGACGGCGGCTTCCACGCCGTCGCCGTGTAGCTGTCACCCAGGAGGCCGGTTCGTTCGTCTGTCCGGACGTGAGAGCCTGGATCCTGTGATCGCGTGCGGTCTGCTCGCGCTGCAGTCGACCGTCGCGTCGGCGCGCGCATCCGGGGAGACGATCACGCTCGACGCCGAGGCGCTCGTCACCCGCTTGTACCGCGCCGAGGGAGCGTCGTTGGTGCGGCTCGCCCGGCTCTTCGTCGACGATCGCAACGCGGCGGAGGACATCGTCCAGGAGGCCTTCCTCCGGCTCGCTCGCGCTGCGTCGCGGATCCGCAGCGACGACGCGGCACCCGCGTACCTGCGCTCGATCGTGCTCAACCTCGCCCGCGACCACAACCGTCGCGGTCTCGTGTCGCTGCGCCACCACTCGACGAGCGAGCTGCACGCCGACGCGCACGCGGCCGACGCGCTCGCCGACCCGTTGGTCTCCGGCGAGCAGCACGCCGCGGTGCTGCGCGCCGTGGCCGATCTGCCGGCGCGACAACGCGACTGCATCACCCTGCGCTACTTCGACGAGCTCGGCATCGAGGCCATCGCGACCACGCTCGGCGTGTCGGCCAACTCGGTGAAGACGCACCTCCAGCGCGGCCTCGCCAGGCTCGAGCAGAAGCTGGACGCGACGTGAGCACCACCGCGGTCGAGCGAGCGCTCCGCGATGCGTTCGCCGACGCTCGCCGCACGGTCTCGCCGAGCGACGACCTCTTCGCTCGCGTCAACCTGTCGATCGCCGAGGCCCGCGCCCGCCGTCGTTGGCGATGGCGAGTCGCGCTGGTGCTCACCGGAATCGTCGCCGCGCTCGCGGCACTGGCACTGCTGCTCTCGCTCTCCTCCGATTCGAAAGGGATGCACATGGACTGGTGGATCATCGAACTGATCACGAACCTCGTGCTGGTCGGCATCGCCGTCGGGCTCGGTCCGTTCATCAAGCGCTTCGGGCGCGCGTACGCGGCCGACGTGTTCCGCGCCAACCCGCGCACCGGCAAGAGCTACCTCGTGCTGACCGACGTCGCCTACTACTTGATCTTCACCGCGTTCATCCTCTTCACGGTGACGTTCGTGGCCTCCGAGCACTGGCCCGACTCCCCCGGCGAGCAGCTCAAGCACGAGGTGGCCCGGGTCGGCGGGATCCTGCTGATCATGGGCGTGCTCCACGCGCTCAACGTCGTCGCCCTGCCGGTGATCGGTCGCCTGCTCTCGCTGAACAAGCGCCTCGACGGACCGACCGAACCGCCGGCACCCTCATCAAACGGTGCGCTCCCCCCGCTCGGCCAGGGCACCTGGATCCTGCGCATCGACCCCGCCCCGGACACCCCGCAACCCTGAACGAAATCGCGATGCGCTGTCGCCCTGCCGCCAGCCATGGCCGTCTGTCGGGGCATGGACCAACGACGAGTACCGGCTTGGGCGCTTCCACCGCTCGGCTTGATCGGCGGAGCGGTGTGGGGGACGGTGGCTCGACTGTGGATGCGCTGGGTGTCGACCGATCCCGAGTTCAGCTGGAGCGGGACGCTGTTCATCATCGGCGGCTTCACCGTCTTCGGCACCGGTCAGGGACTGGCCGCCGCGGCGCGCCATGCCGGCTGGCGACGACCTGCACGAACCGTGGCGCGCGCCGTCGCCGGCATCGTCACCCTGCCGCTGTTCATGGCCGCCGGCGGGATCATGATGCCGACCGTCGTCTTCGGCGGGCTTGCGGTCAGCCGCACCGAGTGGCCGCGCCCCGTTCGAGTGCTCGTCACCCTCATCGCGTTGGCGCCGTTCGCCATGGTCGGCGGGCAGCTGATCGGTGACTTCGGCGCGTCTGGCGGGCTGATCCGGGTGATCGCGTTGGCGCCGATCTACGCGGTGATCGTGTGGGCGATGCGAGCGACGATGGTCGCCCAGGCCGACGGCTGGCGCATGTCGCCGCGCGTTCGGGTCGCGCTCACGGCCGTGCCCGTCGTGCTCGTCGCTCTTGTGATCCTCGCCGCAGGCGGGCTGAGCTGACCCGTCGATAGCGTCGGCCCCGTGAACCGGCTGGCCGGCGAGACCTCGCCCTATCTTCGTCAACACCGCGACAACCCGGTGGACTGGCAACCCTGGGGAACCGACGCGTTCGCCGAAGCGGCCGAGCGCAACGTCCCCATCCTGCTGAGCGTCGGCTACAGCGCCTGCCACTGGTGCCACGTGATGGCCCACGAGTGCTTCGAGGATGTCGAGGTCGCGGAGACGATGAACCGCCTGTTCGTCAACGTCAAGGTCGACCGTGAAGAGCGCCCCGACGTCGACTCGATCTACATGGACGCGGTGCAGGCGATGACCGGCCGCGGCGGCTGGCCGATGACCGTGTTCATGACACCCGACGGCAAGCCGTTCTACGGCGGCACCTACTTCCCCAAGCCGCAGTTCATGCAGCTGATGGCGGCCATCGACGACGTGTGGCGGAACCGACCGGCCGACGTGCAGCAGAACATCGACGCGCTCACCCAGTCGTTGGCCCGCACCGCGGCGATCCAGCCGGGCGACGGCCTACCCGGGCTCGATCACCTGAACCACGGCCTCACCCACCTCGCCCAGTCGTTCGATGCCGAGTGGGGCGGCTTCGGCGGTGCCCCGAAGTTCCCCGGCACCTTCAACATCGACCTCGTCCTGCGCGCCCTCGCCCAGCAACCGAGCGACGACGCCACGGCGATCGTCACCACGTCACTCGACGCGATGGCCAGCGGCGGCATGTACGACCACCTCGGCGGTGGCTTCGCCCGCTACTCGGTCGACGCGCAGTGGTTGGTGCCGCACTTCGAGAAGATGCTCTACGACCAGGCGCTGCTGACCACGGTCTACACGCACGCCGCGCTGCAGCTGGAGGTGCCGCGCTGGCGGCAGGTCGTCGAGGAGACCATCGAGTACGTGCTGCGCGACCTTCGCCACCCGTCCGGTGGCTTCTTCTCCGCCGAGGACGCCGATGCGCCGGGCCCCGACGGCCACGGTCACGAGGGCCTGTTCACCACCTGGACGCCCGACGAGGTCCGCGCCGTGCTCGGCGGCGACGCCGATGTGGCCCTCGAGTGGTACGAGCTCGACGGGTCGGCCAACTTCACCGAGCCCGGCCACGAGCCGCGGTGGATCCCCTCACGGCTGCACCACCGCGGCCAACTCGCCCGCCCGCCGGAGGTCGAGGCCGCCCGCGCCCGCCTGTTCGAGCACCGCGAGTCGCGGCCACGGCCGGGGCTCGACGACAAGGTGCTCACCGAGTGGAACGGACTGATGCTCTCGGCGATCTGCGAAGCTGCGGCCGCGTTCGGTCGCGACGACTGGACCGACGCGGCCATCGCCAACGGCGAGTTCCTGCTGCGCGAGCTGCGCGGCGCGAACGGTCGCTGGTTCCGCTCGTGGCAGGCCGACGGCAACCCACCCGCACGACATGCCGCGCTCGCCGCCGACCACGCCGCGCTCGTCGACGCGTTCACCCGCCTCGGCGAGCTCACCGGCCAGGCACGCTGGACCGAGGCGGCGATGACCACGGCCGACACGATGCTCGACCACTTCTGGGACGTCGATCGCGGCGGGCTGTTCACCACGGCCGACGACGCCGAGGCGCTGATCGTCCGTCAGAAGGACCTGATGGACAACGCCACGCCGTCGGCCAACTCGCACGCGGCGATCGCCCTGCTGCGGCTCGCCGCGGTGACGGGCGAGGGCCGCTACCAGCAGCACGCCGACCGGATCCTGATGCTGCTCGCCCGCGTGCTCAACAACGCGCCCGGCGGCTTCTCCCACGCACTGGCGGCGGTGGACATGCGTCGCCGTGGCAGCACCGAGATCGTCATCACCGGCGATCGTCCGGACCTCCTCGCCGTCGTCCGCTCGACCTGGTTGCCCAACGCGGTCATCGCCTGGGGCGAGCGCAGCGCGTCGCCGCTGTGGGAGGGACGCGCCGACGGCTTCGCCTACGTCTGCCACGACCACCTGTGTCAGCTCCCCGCAGCCGACGTTCAAGAGTTGCTCACACAATTGTCAACTCGTTCACCTGCCTGAGTGACGTCGAGGTGGCCCGGTACGCTCCGGCCATGATCCGTCACATCTCCCGTCTTCCGCTGCTCGCTGCGGTGGCCATCGGCAGCCTGGCGTTCGCCGCGTGCAGCAGCGACAACACCTCCAAGGGCGGCAGCAACACGCTGCCCGGCGGGGTCACCCTGCCGGATGGCATCACCATCCCAGCCGACATCACCATCCCCGATGAGATCACGCTCCCCGACGGTGTCACCTTGCCGCCGGGCGTGACGTTGCCGAACGTCTCCGGCGAGTGTGCCCAGGCGGCGGTGGCACTCGGTCAGATGCTGTCGGCTGCGGTGAACCCCGCGGCGTCGCAAGTCGACCTCGACGAGGCGCTGAGCACGATGCAGGCCGGCCTGCCCGACGAGCTCAAGGCCGACGGCGAGATCCTGGCCGGGGCCTACAAGACCTACGGCGAGATCCTGGCCAAGTACGGCGGCGACATCAACAAGGCGATGACCGATCCCGAGGCCCAGCAGGCGCTGCAGGAGATGGGGACGCCGGAGATCCAGGCCGCGTCGAACCGCGTGCAGGCCTACTTCGACTCCAACTGCCAGACGACCTGAGCGGCAGGTCCGGTGCTCCGCTGCTCAGGCGGCGGAGCGCTCCAGGATGTGGACGCCGCAGGCGGAGCCGAGCCCGATGACGTGGGCCAGGCCCACCTTGGCGCCCTCGATCTGACGCGGGCCGGCCTCACCACGCAGGTGGTGGCAGACCTCCCAGATGTTGGCGATGCCCGTCGCCGAGATCGGGTGTCCCTTGCTCTGCAGGCCACCGGAGACGTTGACCGGCGTCGAGCCGTCGCGCCACGGTGCGCCCGAGTTGAAGAAGTCGGCGGCGCCGCCCTCCTCGCACAGCATCAGGTTGTCGTAGTGGACCAGCTCGGCGGTGGCGAAGCAGTCGTGCAGCTCGACGAGGTTGAGGTCCGACGGCCCGATGCCGGCCTGCTCGTACGCGATGCGGGCGGCGTTGCGGGTGAGCGTGTTGACGTCGGGGAGCACCTGGCAGGCCTCCTCGTACGGGTCGGTGGTGAGCACCGACGCGGAGACCTTGACGGCGCGGCGCCGCTGCTCCAGTGACAGCGTCTTCAGCTTCGAATCGCTGACCACCACGGCCGCAGCGGCGCCGTCGCAGTTGGCCGAGCACATCGGGCGAGTGTTCGGGTAGGCGATCATCATGTCGCCCATGATCTCCTCGAGCGTGAACCGCTTCTGATACGCAGCCAGCGGGTTCAGCGTGGAGTGGGCGTGGTTCTTCTCGCTGATCTTGGCGAACAGCTCGAAGTCGACGCCCTCGTACTTGTGCGCGTACTCCATGCCGACCTGGGCGAACACGCCGGGCATCGTCGCGGTGCCGATGCGGCCGTCGGTGTTGGCCACCGAGCCGAAGCGACCGCTGGGCTTCCACTCCTTGCCGTCGCTCTTGGCCGTGCCGCCGCCGCCCAGCAGTCCGGCGCCGGCCAGCTTCTCGACCCCGACGGCGAGGCCGTAGTCGCTCTCGCCGGACTTCACCGACATGATCGCCGTGCGCAGCGCGGTGGCGCCGGTGGCGCACGCGTTCGACACGTTGTAGACGGGGATGCCGGTCTGGCCGATCTGCTTCTGCAGCTGCTGGCCGAACCCGCCGCCACCCATCAGGTTGCCGGCCGCGAGGATGCCCATGTCCTTGATCGACACGCCACCATCGGCGAGCGCGGCCATTGCCGCCTCGGCGCCGAGGTCGACGATGTCCTTGTCGGTGTGCTTGCCGAACTTCGTCATCGCGATCCCCAGGATCCAGATGTCCTCAGCCATGTCAGTCGTCTCCGTTCGCGCTGTCAGAAATTCAGGTCAGTTGTTGCTGGGCTCGAAGCCGAAGCCGATGGCCTCGGTGCCGTTGTCGTCGGTGCCCAGCGAGTAGGTGGCCAGGCGCACCTTCATCCCCAGCGACACGGTGTCCGGGGTGGGCTCGATGTTGATGATGTTGCCCTTCACACTGGTGCCACCGCAGTCGACGACTGCCGACACGAACGGCACCGGCACGCCGGGCGCAGCGAGGGCCACGATGGTGAACGCACGCACTTCGCCGTCCGTGGCGATCGCCACCTTGGAGAAGCCGGTGCCACCGCAGGACGCGCACGCGTTGCGGCGGTCGAAGAACCGCGCCCCGCAGGTCGTGCACTCGTTGGCCTCCAGGTGCGGCTGCTCGCCGAGGGTGAGGTAGTTCACGAGGGGGATCTGTTCGCTCATCGCGGCCGACTGTACCGAAGTCGTCTACCAGCGCTGCCAGTGGACGACGTCGATCTGAGGACGGCGGGGGCGGGTGATGGCCGAGCCGCTGGGGACGTCGTCGACGGCGCGGCGGCCGAGGGCGACCGCGCCGACCTGGAGCATCGTGTCGGGAACGCCGAGCTCGGTGAACAGCCCCGCCGAGTTCTGCAACCCGTAGTACAAGGCCCCGAGCCCGCGATCCTCGGCCAGCAGCAACAGGTTCTGGATGGCCATCGCCGTGTCGGTGATCCAGAACGGGACCTCCCAGTTGGCGGCGACGTCGAGCCCGTGCTCGATCTTGTCGGACTCGGCGTAGCGCGACGTGTACGCCACCGGGTCGGCGACCGGCAGGATCATCGCCGGGGCCGTGTGCACGCCGGGCTGGGTGCGGTCGAACCACTCCCCTGCGCCGGTGACGTCCCAGAACCGTTCCAACGCGGTGCCGGTGAGCACGATGAAGTGGACGCCCTGACTGAACCCTGCCGACGGCGCTCGCCGGGCGAGGTCGACCAGTTCGGCGATCTGCTCGTCGGGCAGCGGCGTCGGATCGAAGCGGCGGGTCATCCGCCGGCGGCGGATGACGTCGTCCAGCGAACGCGGCTCGCTCAGGTGCGGGCGCCCAGCTTGACGAGGTCTTCGGCCATCACCCAGCCGTGGACGACCAGCGAACCACCCTTGGCCTGCGGCACCGGGGCGAACATCGCCGCCACGTCGGCGGGGACCTTCTCCGGCTTCGACGTCTCGTGATCGAAGAAGCCGCTCTGTCCGTTGGACTTGACCACGAACGACTGCTCGTCGTAATTGCTGTCGACCCCGAAGCGCTTGGCCAGACGGCGACCCCAGGCGCGCTCCTCACCGACGGCCCGGTGACCGGGGCGCGGGATGAGATCGTCGATCTGCTTGAACGTCTCGAGGGCGCCGGCGTCGACGAAGCGCGAACCGACCACCACGTCCTCGTCGGGGAACGCCATCAGCGCCCGGTGGAACGCCTCGGCCATCAGACCCTTGACCACCTGGTCGCGCTTGCTGGTGCGCTTGACGCTGACCAGCCCGAGCAGCACGCAGGGCGTGCCACCGATGCGCTCGAGGGTGCTGAAGGTGACGCCGTGCAGCTTCTCGTCGATGCGTGCGCGGGTGCACAGCACCCAATCTTCCTTGGCCTTCGAGAGGACGCCGATGTCGAAGGCGGCCCCCATCGAAGCAATTTCGTCAAGGTCGGCGTCGGTGAGCGCCGCACAATCCCTGGTTTCCACCTGGAGTGCCATTGACCGAGAACTCCCCTTGTTGCTCAAACGTGAGGAACCATTCTGCCACCAAAACGGCCCATTCCAAAAGGCGAGGTCGTTGGAACCGACGTTCAGAGCATCACGGCGTCGTGACCGAAGGCCACGCGCAGCTCCCCGACCACCCGGTCGAGGTCGACGCAGAACTCGTCGGAGAGGCGCAGGACCTTGCCCTGCCCGATGTGCAGGAACACCGCCGATTCGCCGGGGTGGTCGCGCAGGATCTTGCGCAACTGGTGGATCTTCAGCTCGTTCAGCGACGACGCCGGTACCCGCAACCGCAGCGGCGACGACCCGGCCGTGTCCAGGCCTTCGACGACGGTGACGTCCTGGGCCATGAACCCGATGCGGCTCTCGTCGCGACGGTCGATGCGCCCCTTCACGGTGACGATGGCGTCGTCGATGAGCTTGAAGCCCTGCTCCATCAGCACTCGCGGGAAGACGGTGACCTCGATGGTGGCGTCGAGGTCTTCCAGGACGAAGACGGCCATCTGGTCGCCCTTCTTCGTGTACTTGCGCGACAGGTTGGTGATCACGCCGCCGAGCGTGACGATCGAGCCGTCCTCGCGCTCGACCGCCTCGGCGATGCCGCAGTCGGCCTTGCGCCGCAGCGCCGCCTCGACGCCGAGCAGCGGGTGATCGCTGACGTAGAGGCCGAGCATCTCCTTCTCGAACTTCAACCGGTCGCTCTTGTCGAACTCGTGCTCGGGGATGCCGACGCGCTCGTCGAAACCCGACCCACCGCCCGCCTCGTCGCCGAGGTCGCCGAACAGGCTCATCACGCCCTGGTCGCGCTCGCGACGGCGGACGACGGTGCCGTCGATGATCTGCTCGAACGACATCAGCAGACCGCGGCGGGGATGGTTCAGCGAGTCGAACGCTCCTGCCTTGATCAACGACTCGATGGTCCGCTTGTTGAGCACCGGTTCCGGCACGCGCTCGGCGAAGTCGTGGAACGATTCGAACGGCCCGTTGGCCTCGCGCTCGGCCAGCAGCAGGCCGACGAGACCCTCGCCGACGTTGCGGATCGCCGACAGGCCGAAGGGGATCACGCCAGGGCTGTTGACCGGCAGCTCCGTGCCGATCGGCGCCTCCGACGGCGGCAGCGCGGTGAAATCGGCCTGCGAGCGGTTGACGTCGGGGGTGAGCACCTTGATGCCCATCGATCGCGCGTCGCTGAGGTACACCGCGGCCTTGTCGAGGTTGCTCTTCACGCTCGTGAGCAGGCAGGCGAAATACTCCACCGGGTAGTGCGCCTTGAGGAACGCCGTCTGGTACGTGACGAGCCCGTAGCCGAAGGAGTGGCTCTTGTTGAAGGCGTAGTCGGCGAACTTCTCGATGACGTCGAACAGCTGCTCGCCGAGCGCCTTGCCGTAGCCGGTGGTCTCCGCGCCGATCTCGAAGCCCTCACGCGCCTTGGCCATGACCTCGCGGCTCTTCTTGCCCATGGCCTTCCGGAGCGAATCGGCGTCCGCCAGCGAGTACCCGGCGAACTTCTGCGCGACGCGCATCACGCTCTCCTGGTAGATCATCAACCCGTACGTGTCACCGAGCACCGCTTCGGCGTCGGCGTGGAAGTAGCTCACCGGTTGGCGGCCGTTCTTGCGGTCGGCGTAGTCGTAGTGCATGTTCACGCTCATCGGGCCCGGCCGGTAGAGCGCGATGAGGGCGGCGACGTCCTCGAAGCAGTTCGGCGCCATCGATCGCAGCAGGGCTCGCATCGGTGGCGACTCGAGCTGGAAGACGCCCATCGTGTCGCCGCGACCGAGCAGCTCGAAGACCCCGGCGTCGTCGAGGGCGACCGCGTCGATGTCGAAGGCAGGGTCCTTCGTGGCTCGCACCATGGCGACCGTGTCGGTGATCACGTCGAGGTTGCGCAGGCCGAGGAAGTCCATCTTCAGCAGCCCGAGCTCCTCCACCCCGTGCATCTCGAACTGGGTGACGATCGGCGAGTTCTCGATGTTGCCACCCGCTTCGGGCTTGCGCTGGATCGGCAGGTACGTGGTCAACGGGTCCTTGGTGATCACCACCGCTGCGGCGTGGATGCCGTCGCTGCGCTTCAGGCCCTCGAGGCCCTTGGCCACGTCCACGACGCGCTTCACGTCCGGGTCGGCGTCGTACATCGCTCGCAGGTCGGCAGCGGCCTTGTAGCCGTCCGAGTACTTCGGGCTCTGCTCGAAGCAGTACTTCAGGGGCGTGTCGCGGCCCATCACCAAGGGCGGCATCGCCTTGGCCACCTTGTCGCCGACGCCGTACGGGAAGCCGAGCACGCGAGCCGCGTCGCGCACCGCGTTGCGCGCCTTGATGGTGCCGAAGGTGATGATCTGGGCGACGTGGTCGCGGCCGTACTTCTCCGCCGCGTAGCGGATCATCTCGTCGCGGTAACGGGAGTCGAAGTCCATGTCGATGTCGGGCATCGAGATGCGGCTCGGATTGAGGAAGCGCTCGAACAGCAGGTCGTACTTGATGGGATCGAGGTCGGTGATCCGCAAGCAGTAGGCCACGGCACAACCGGCGGCCGAACCACGGCCGGGACCGACGCGGATGCCGGCGTCCTTGGCGTGCTTGATGAGGTCCCACACGATGAGGAAGTAGGAGGCGAACCCCATGTTCTTGATGACCTGCAGCTCGTAGGCCAACCGCTCGACGACCGCAGGTGCGAGGTCGTCGCCCCAGCGCTCCTGCGCGCCCTTCCACGTCAGTGCGTCGAGGTAGCCGGCGTCGTCCTCGAAGCCCTCCGGCAGCGGGAAGTTGGGCAGCTGCGGGTTGCCGAACTCGATGTTGACGTCGGCGCGCTCGGCCACCCACAGCGTGTTGTCGCACGCCTCGGGCACGTCGCGGAACAGGTAGCGCATCTCCGTCGCGGTCTTGAGGTAGTGCTCCTGACCCTCGAACTTGAACCGCTTCGGGTCGCTGAGGGTGGACCCGGTCTGCACGCACAGCAGCGCCCCGTGCGATTCGTGGTCCTCGCGGTGCACGTAGTGGGAGTCGTTGGTGGCGATCAGCGGGGCGCCGATCTTCTTGGCGATCTCGATCAGCTTCGGGTTCGTGTCGCGCTGGGCCTGCAGCCCGTGGTCCTGCAGCTCGACGAACAGGTTGTCCTTGCCGAAGATCTCCTGCAGTCGCCCGGCGTTGGCCAGCGCGCCCGCTTCGTCGCCCTGCATCAACGACTGCAGCACGTGTCCACCGAGGCAGCCGGTGGTGGCGATCAGTCCGTCGTGGTAGCGCTCCAGCAGCTCCCAGTCCATCCGCGGCTTGTAGTAGTAGCCCTCGAGGAACGCCAGGCTGGAGAGCTGGATCAGGTTGCGGTAGCCCTGGTCGGTCTCGGCCAGCAGGGTGAGGTGGTAGTAGAGCTTCTTGCCGCCCTCGGTGTCGCCGCCGGAGTCGTCCACCCGCCCGCGGCGTGCCGGCCGCTCCAGGCGGGTCTCGAAGGCCATGTACGCCTCGGTCCCGATGACCGGCTTGACACCCTGCTCGCGGCACTCCTTGAAGAACTCGAGGACGCCGTACATGTTGCCGTGGTCGGTGATCCCCAGCGCCGGCTGGCCGTCGGTTGCCGCCTTGGCGACCAGCTCCTCCAGCCGCGCCGCACCGTCGAGCATCGAGAACTCGGTGTGGACGTGGAGGTGGGTGAACGAATCCCCCACGGTCGGCACCTCCTGCGGGCAGCGAATTCGGCCGCGCTCGGGGCAAGCGGCTTACACGAGTGTGATTCGTTCGACCCTAGCCGCAAGATCCGGCTGCGAAAACCGGCGAACGCCGTTCACCTCACAGGTACGTGCCGGGCCGTTCCGTGGCGTCGATCGGCACCTGCTGGGGCGCTCCGGGAGCCATTCCCGGCGGCAGTTGGCGCATCTGCTCGAGCTGCTGGCGGGCAGCGAACTGCTGGGCGAACAGCGTCGCCTGGATGCCGTGGAAGAGGCCCTCGAGCCAGCCCACGAGCTGCGCCTTGGCCACCCGGATCTCGCCCTCGCTCGGCACCTCGCCGTCGCGGAACGGCAGCGTCAGGTTGCGCAGCTCCTCCTGCAGATCCGGCGACAGCGCTCCGCTGAGCTCGACGATCGAGCGCTCGTAGATCTCCGCGAGGCGCTCGCGGCTGGCCTCGTCGAGGCTGCTGGCGCGCACCTCTTCGAGCAATTGCTTGACCATCGAGCCGATGCGCATCACCTTGCCGGGCTCGATGATCGTCTCCGTCGGCACCGCCTCGGGCAGGGTTTCCGGCACCGGGCTTTCGGCCGGGACCAGGCTGGCATCGGGGGTCTGGGTCGGTTCGGTCGCGTCGCTCATCGCCGTCAGCCTGCCACCGTTGCGAGCAACGGCACCAACATCTCCGCAGATGTCAACGACCCGTGGCGACACACGAGCGGAAACGGGCCGGTGTCGGCCGGATCGTCGAAGCTGATGCGTTGGTGGGCAACGAGGGCGACGTCGCCGAGCCGGGCGGCGACGGGCGGGCTGACGACCGGCCCGAACCAGCCCTCGTCGATCACCTGCTGGCGAGACACCACCCAGGCGACGTCGCTGTGCGCGCCGGTGGCGGTCTCGAGCAGCTCGTCGGCGGCACCCGAACGGGCGTGCAGCCACCGGAAGCGTCCTTCGCCCGACGAGCCCTTGCACAGCCGGCGCACCGCATCGGCGGGCGGCCGCGTGTTCGTTCCGACGTCGACCTGACCGTGATCGGCGGTGACCATCAGCGCGGCGCCCGGCGGCAACTGCTCGACGACGTCGGCGACGAGGCGATCGGCCGTGCGCAGCTCCGCTTCGTAGAAGGGCCCGAAGCCGCGTTCGTGGGCGATCTTGTCGATGCCGTCGTAGTAGGCGTAGACCACTCGCTCGCCGGCACGGAGGAGATCGCCGACGATCACGGGCAGGCTCGACGGTGCACGCCACCCGAACGGGCGCGTGCCGCGCAGGTGCGCCTCGGTGAACGCCGAGCCCTCGAGGTCGGCCTTGCTGACGACCGGCACCGACTCGCCGAGGAACGGGGCGAACGGCTGCAGTCGCGCCGGCTCGTGGGTGCGCCGAGCGTCGCCGTGGCCGGCGTTCCAACGCAGCACGTTGAGCACGTCGCCGCCGACATCGAAGCGGTAGCCGATCAAGCCGTGCTCACCGGGCGTCAGGCCAGTGGTGATCGAGGTCAGCGCGGTTGCCGTCGTCGACGGCGCCACGGTCGTGATCGCCTGACCGGCCATCGATGCCAGCACCGGCATCTGCGCCCGATTGTCCTGCAGCTGCTCCCACCCGAGACCGTCGAGCACGAGCACCACCACCTGCTTCGCGCCATGGACCGGAGCGGGGAACCACGAGGGCAACGGCGCGCCACGAGGGCCGAACAGCGCCGGGGTGATACCCCGCACGTTCGGACCGCCGTAGGTGGGGATGACCGGCTTCGCGTTCACGTTGGCGTCAGTCCAGCAGGGTTTGCGGCTCGGGCGCCAGCCGGTCGTGCGCTGCGGTCGCGCATCAGGATGGGCATCGGCCTCTACGATGAAGGGGTGCGTGTTTCCAGCAAGGGTGACTATGCGTGTCGAGCGCTGCTCTCGCTGACCCTGCACGAGGATGAGCCGGGCCCGACGTCGGTGCGCGACATCGCCGAGCGAACGGCCATCCCGCAGCCGTACCTGGAGCAGATCCTGCTGGCGCTCAAAGGTGCCGGGCTGGTGCGTTCGAAGCGCGGTGTCGGGGGTGGGTACGTGCTCGCCCGACTGCCGCGCGAGATCCGCGTCAGCGAGATCCTCTCCGCCGTCGACGGCCCGATCAGCCTCGGCGACTTCGGCGAGCCGCACCAGGACGGAGCCTGCGACCACGAGGGTCAGTGCGTGCTGCTGGCGATCTGGAAGAGCGCCGGCGAGCAGATGCAGCGGATGCTCGAAGCGTTCACGCTGCAGTCCGTGGCCGAAGCCGCCCGCGGCAATGCCCCGTGGCCGGAAGCCCGCCTCGATCGCCCGCTCGACATCGCCAGCATCCCCGGCTGACAGCTCCGCCGATCCCGGCGCCGGCCCGTTGCCGGGGGTGGAGGTGAGAGGTGTGCGCCGCATGGGCGATCACCTCTCACCAGGTTGACGGGCCCGAGGTGAGAGGTGTGCGGCGCTTGGGCGATCACCTCTCACCGGGCCGCCGGGCCGGCGAGCGCGAGGTGAGCGATATGCGGCGCATGGGCGATCACCTCTCACCGGGCCGGCGGGCCGGCGAGCGCGATGAGAAACAGGCGGTGAATGGCCGCTCATACCTCATCGGTTGACGGAGCCGGCGGGCGAGGTGAGCGATATGCGGCGCATGGGCGATCACCTCTCACCGGGTTGACGGGCCGGCGGGCGCGATGAGAAACAGGCGGCGAATGGCCGCTCATACCTCATCGGGCTGACTGGGCCGGCGGGCGCGATGAGGAACGGGCGGTGAATGGCCGCTCATACCTCATCGGTTGACGGAGCCGGCGGGCGAGGTGAGCGAGGTGAGCGATGTGCGGCGCATGGGCGATCACCGCTCACCGGGCCGGCGGGCCGGCGGGCCCGAAGCGCGATGAGAAACGGGCGGCGAATGGCCGCTCATACCTCATCGGGCTGACCGGGCCGGCGGGCGCGATGAGGAACTGGCGGTGAATGGCCGCTCATCACTCATCGCTCACCGGGGCCGTCGCGCAGACGGCGGTCACTCGAGGGTGGCGAGGACGTCGGCGAGATCGTCGGGCAGCGGCGACTCGAAGCGCAGGAGTGCGCCGCTCGTGGGGTGGCGGAAGGCCAGCGCAGCGGCGTGCAGGAAGGGCCGTGGGATGGCAATGGCGTCGCGCCAACCGCCGTAGTTGGCGTCGCCGACGACGGGGTGGCCGATCGCGGCGAGGTGGACGCGGATCTGATGGGTGCGTCCGGTCTCCAAGCGACACTCCAGCGAGGCGGTCTCGGCGGGCGTGCGGAACGTGGCGAGCACGCGGTAGGCCGTCCGCGCCGGTCGACCGTCGACGACGACCGCCATGCGCATCGGGTCGCGCTGGTCGCGCCCGATCGGGGCGTCGACCACGCCGGTCGGGTTGGCCGGGTGCCCCCAGACCACCGTTCGATAGGTGCGCTCCACGTCGTGGGCGGCGAGCTGCGACACGAGGTGGTGGTACGCAGCCTGGGTCCGGGCGACGACGAGCAGCCCCGACGTCCCCACGTCGAGACGGTGGACGATGCCCGGCCGATGGGACTCCCCGACCCCGACGAGCTCCGGGTAGCGGTGCAGCAACCCGTTGACGAGCGTGCCCTCCAGGTTGCCGGCACCCGGGTGCACCACGAGCCCGGCGGGCTTGTCGACGACGATGACGTCGTCGTCCTCGTGGACCACGCTGAACACGACGTCCGCCTCGGCCTGGGGCAGTTCGGCGACGGGCAACAACGATTCGTCGACGACCACCTCCTGGCCCTCGCGAAGGCGCACCTTGCCGATGATGACCACCTCGCCGTCGACGGTCGCGCCGCCCGCGACGACCAGTTCGGAGGCGTCGGCGCGGCTGGCGCCGGTGATCAGCGACACGATGCGGTCGAGCCGCTCCCCCGCCAGCGCGCCCGGGATGATCTCGGTGATCATCGCTGCCGCGGTTCGCTGTTGAACAACGACCACATCACGAACACGACGCCGCCGACGGTGATGGCGCTGTCGGCGATGTTGAAGATCGGGAACCACTGGAAGTCGATGAAGTCGACCACCGCGCCGCGCAGCCACGCGTCACCCCGGAACACGCGATCGCTGAGGTTGCCGAGCGCGCCGGCGGCGATCAGGCCCATGGCGACGGCGAGCGTCGCGCTGTCGAGCTTGCGCGCCGACAGAGCCAAGCCGGCGATGACGACCAGCGCCAGCACGCCGATGATCGGCCCGATGCCCTGCGCCTGCGAGAAGGCCATGCCGCTGTTGAACGACAGGTTCCACTGCAGGGTCCAGATGACGTGGCGCGGTCGCTGGTCGGCGAGCGCGTTGACGGCCCAGTGCTTGCTCAGCTGATCGGCAGCGACGATGAGCGGGACCATCACCGCCGTGATGACGGGGAGGCCGATCACCCGGCGCAGCGGCCGAGCAGCAGGACGGAGCGGCTGCTCGTCGACCGACGACTCAGCCGCCTGGTCGGTCATCGACGACCGATCCCTCCGACCTTCTCCTCCACGAGCACCGTGGCCCACGGGATGGCCTCGAGCCGCTCGCGAGGGATTGGCCGGCCCGACTCGATCGAGTAGCCGTAGGTGCCGAGGCCGAGGCGCACGAGTGCGTCCTCGATGTCGGCGATGGTCTGGCGGGCGGCCGCGGAGAGCGCCAGATCGCGTTCGCGCTCGACGACCATCGTGTCGCCCTCGCCGCCCTCGTCGTCGAACTGGACGTCGCCCATCTCGGACTCCTCGATGAGCGCGTTGGCCTCGTTCTCCAGCAACACGGCCTGGCCGAGCAACGACGCCTTCTCCTCCAGCAGCAACGCCTTCTGGGCGGTGAGGAACTTGACGTCGAATTCCTTCGTGTACGCCACGCCGTCCTTCGTCACGCCCTTGACCTGCGGTTGGGTCGGGACCGCCTTCACGGGCGGCGCAGCCTTCTTCACCGGTGCGGGTGCAGGTGCCGCAGCGGCCTTCTTGACCGGCTCGGCCGGTGCTGCCGCAGGAGCGGCAGCCTTCTTCGCCGCGCTGGGCGCGGGGGCTGCGGCAGCCTGCTTGGCCGCTGCCGGGGCAGCCTTCTTGGCGGGTGCGGCGGCGGCCTTCTTGGCCGGAGCCGGGGCAGCCTTCTTCGCCGGAGCAGCAGCCTTCTTGGCAGGTGATTTCTTGGCAGCAACCATCGTCAGGGAACCTCCAGCGACCGTGAGAACGACGGATGCTACCCGCTCAACGCTTGCCGACGGCGATGAACACCCCGTCGGAGCCGAGTTCGGCGTTCGGCTCGCCGGCCTCCCAGCGAACCGTCTCGGCCAGCGTGGCCTCGGTGATCAGGGCCAGGTGCGGCACCAGCTGACGTCGGATCGACTCGGGCACACCGAGGGTCAGCTCGATGCGGTCGCTGACGTGCAGACCGGCGTCCCGGCGCGCCTGCTGCACCAGTCGGATGAGATCGCGGGCGATGCCTTCGGCCTCCAGCTCCGGCGTGAGCGCGGTGTCGAGCACGACCACGCCCTCGACGCCGGACAGGGGCGTGCTGACCTGCTCCTGCCCATCGTCGTCGCCACGCCCGGCGACGACGAGCCGCAGCGCGTACTCGCCCTCGTGCAGCTCGAACCCACCGGCGACGACCGTGTCGCCCTCGCGATGCCAGTCCCCGGTCTTCACCGCCTTGATGACCTGCTGGGTCTGACCACCGAGACGGGGACCCAACGCCGCCGGCACGACCTGCAGGTCGAACGACGCAACGGCGGCGACGTCGTCGCTCAACGTCACCTCCTTCACGTTGACCTCATCGGCGATGAGCTCCAGGAACGGACGCAACGCCTCAGCACCGGGAACGGCCACCGACAGCGAACCGAGCGGCTGGCGCACACGACGTTGGTGGGTCTTGCGCAGGCGAAGCGTGGACGAGCACACGTCGCGAGCGAGGTCCATGGCCTCGACGAGCGCCGGGTCGGCGGGGACGTCGTCGGGGTTCGGCCAGTCGGCGAGGTGCACGCTTCGCTCACCGGTGAGGTCGCGGTAGATCGCCTCGGAGGTCAACGGCAGCAGCGGCGCGACGACTCGGCACAGCAGCGCCAGCACGGTGTGCAGCGTGTCGATCGCGTCCTGCTCGCCGGCCCAGAACCGGTCGCGGCTGCGTCGGACGTACCAGTTCGTCAGCGCGTCGAGGAACGTGCGCACCGAGCCACATGCGGCGAACAGGTCGTACTCGTCCATCGACGCAGTGACGTCGACGACGAGGTCGTGCACCTTCGCCAGGATGTAGCGATCGAGCACGTCGGTGGAATCGGTGCGGAACGTACCGGTGGCCTGCTCTGCGTTCGCATACAGGGAGAGGAAGTACCACGTGTTCCACACGGGCAGCAGCACGTGGCGCACCGTGTCGCGCATGCCTTCCTCGACGACGATCAGGTCGGTGCCGCGCAGGATGGCCGAGCTGAGCAGGTTCCAGCGCATCGCATCGCTGCCGTAGCGATCGAACACCATCATCGGGTCGGGGTAGTTCTTCAGGCTCTTGGACATCTTCAGCCCGTCGTCGCCCAGCACGATGCCGTGGCTGACGCAGTTCTCGAACGCCGGCCGATCGAACAGCGCGGTGGCCAGCACGTGCAACGTGTAGAACCAGCCGCGCGTCTGCCCGATGTACTCGACGATGAAGTCGCCCGGGTAGTGGTCCTCGAACCACTCGCGGTTCTCGAACGGGTAGTGCACCTGAGCGAACGGCATCGAGCCGCTCTCGAACCAGCAGTCGAGCACCTCCGGCACGCGGCGCATCGTCGACGCACCGGTCGGGTCGTCGGGGTTCGGCCGGGTGAGCAAGTCGATCTGCGGACGGTGCAGATCGGTGATCGTCACGCCGAAGTCGCGCTCGAGGTCGGCGATCGAGCCGTAGGCGTCCATGCGCGGGTACTCCGGGTTGTCGCTCTTCCACACCGGGATCGGTGAACCCCAGAAGCGGTTGCGGCTGATGCTCCAGTCGCGAGCGTTGGCCAGCCACTTGCCGAAGCTGCCTTCCTTGACGTGCTCGGGCACCCAGTTGATCTGCTGGTTGAGCTCCACCATGCGGTCGCGGAAGGCGGTGACCTTCACGAACCACGAGCTGATCGCGCGGTAGACGAGCGGTTCGGCACAGCGCCAGCAGTGCGGGTACGAGTGCTGGTAGCTGTCGTGGCGGACGACGACCCCGCGGCTCTTGAGCTCCTTGATCACCTCGGGGTTGGCGTCGAACACGTGCACGCCGGCCCACGGCGGGACCTCGGTGGTGTAGCGACCGTGCTCGTCCATCGGGCAGATCGTGGGGATCCCGACCGCGTTGCAGACGTTCTGGTCCTCCTCGCCGAAGCCGGGGGCCATGTGCACCACGCCCGTGCCGTCCTCGGTGCTGACGTAGTCGGCGGCGAGGACGTGGAACGCGTTCGGCGTGTCGACGAAGAACGGGAACATCGGCTGGTAGCGCCGGCCGACGAGGTCCGCGCCGGACAGCGTGCCGACGCGCGTCGCGTTGGCCAGCTCGCGCTCGTACGACCCGAGGCGCGACTCGGCGAGGATGTACCGCGTCGGGACGCCGTCGACGTCGCCGTCAGCAGCGGGCTCCTCCATCACCGCGTACTCGATGTCGGGTCCGACCGCGAGGGCGAGGTTGCTCGGCAGCGTCCACGGCGTCGTCGTCCAGGCCAGGATGCGTTCGCCGGTCTCCAGCTGGAACCACACCGTGAGCGCGGGGTCCTGGCGGTCGCGGTAGACGTCGTCCATGCGCGTCTCGGTGTTGCTGAGCGGCGTCTCGCAGCGCCAGCAGTACGCCAGCACCTTGAACCCCTCGTAGATCAGGCCCTTGTCCCACAGCGTCTTGAACGCCCACATGACGCTCTCCATGTACGGCAGGTCGAGGGTCTTGTAGTCGTTGGCGAAGTCGACCCAACGCGCTTGGCGGGTGACGTAGCGGTGCCAGTCGTCGGTGAACTGCATCACGCTGGTGCGGCAGTGATCGTTGAACTTGTCGATGCCGAACTTGGTGATCGCCGGATGACCGGAGATCCCCAGCTCCTTCTCGGCGACCACTTCGGCCGGGAGCCCGTGGCAGTCCCAACCGAACCGGCGGTCCACCTTCTGGCCGCGCATCGTGCGGTAGCGCGGGATGGCGTCCTTGACGAAGCCGGTCAGCAGATGGCCGTAGTGCGGCAAGCCGTTGGCGAACGGCGGACCGTCGTAGAAGACGAACTCGTCTGCGTTGGCTCGCAGCGCGATCGACGCCTCGAACGTCTTGTCGGCGTCCCAGAAGGCGAGGACCTCCGCCTCGACGGCGGGGAACGACGGTTGCGGATCGACGGTGGGATACGTCACGGGGTGGCTCCTGGCTGGTGAACGTGCTTGCCGCACAGGGACGACCCGAAGGCCGCGATGCCACCCTGCTTGCACGCACCCACGGGTGCCTGCCACTCGATTGCGCCAGCGGTGTCGGGCTGGACCCGTCCGGTTCTACTGGGCGGCACCGACGACCCCGTGGAGGCTGTCGGCGGTGCTGCTGTTCTTCCGAAGGCTCGGAGGTGATCGCCTCGTCGTCGCCGTGCCCGCAAGGCTAGCGGTGCTACTGCAGCTCGTCGCCGCCGATTCGCAGCCCGCCGTCGCTCGGCGCGCCGCCGAAGTCGAGCGACGGCTCACCGGCCGCCGGTGTGGCGTCGCTGCTCTCGGTGTCGAGCACCTTCCAGATGTCGTCGTCGTCGGAGGTCGCCAGCGGCGGCTCCATCGCCATCGTCGCGTCGAGATCACGACCGACGCCGTCGTCGACGCGTTCGCCCGGATCGGCGGGCGGCGTGTCGACGAACGACTCGACCAGCGCAGCAACCTCGGAGCGCGTGGCCTCGATGGGCGCAGTGGCGACCGGGTCGGCCGATGCCGACAGCAACGGTCGGCGCATCTCACCGAGCCCACCCGGCACGCGATCGACGAGATCGTGCAGCGACACGGCGGCGTCGCGCAGGCGCTCGCGCTGCGCGGCGAGGTACTGGTCCAGCTGGTCGGCGTCGCTCAGGAGGAAGTCGCGCCGGGCGAGCAGTGCCTGCACCTCGTTCTCCGCCTTCACCCGCTCGTCCTCGGCGCTGCGACGCGCTTCGGAACGAGCCTCGTCGAGCAGCTTGCTGGCCATCGCCCGCGCTCCTTCGAGGATGCTCGTCGCCTCGCCGCGCGCTGCCGAGGAGATGGCGTCGGCTTCGGTCTTGGCTTCGGCCACCGTGCTGTCCGCGGTGCGCTGGGCCAGCAGCAGGGTGCGGCTGATGATCTCGGCATCGGGCCCGATCTCGGCGGGAGCGGCGACCGGTGCGGGCGCTGCTGCCACCGGCGCGGCTTCGCGCGCCGCGCTGGCCTGCTGGGTGACCTCCTGCAACTTGCCCACGGCGGCGCGTGCCCGGGCCTCCATCGCGGTTGCCTGGTTCTGCGCCGACTCGATGGCCCCGGCGACCTGTTCCTTGAACAGGTCGACCTCATCGGGGTCGTATCCCCGCTTGACCGTCTTGAACGAGGCGGTGCGTACCTTCTGCGGGCTCAGTTCCATGGGCTGATGTTACGCCTGCGCGGTGTGCGCGGCCGTGACATCACGCGCCGTAGTCGCCACCGTCGTACCCGGCGGAGCGCGGCGGGATCGGCTTCAACAGGTAGACGCCCGTCGCAACCTTCTCCATGCTGCCGTTCAAC
This sequence comes from Ilumatobacteraceae bacterium, assembly GCA_965229005.1. Lineage (GTDB taxonomy): Bacteria > Actinomycetota > Acidimicrobiia > Acidimicrobiales > Ilumatobacteraceae > CBDDIP01. Next base: position 2,641,614 of record CBDDIP010000002.1, on the reverse strand, counting down.
GCGTAGCAGAGACCACTGGCGAAGTCGATCAGCCGGCGCGACACGTCGCGGTCGGTGGCCTCCAGGTTCATGATGACCGGTTGGCCTTCCTTGAACTTGTCGGCGACCTCTTGCGCAGAATCGAACCGTCGCGGCCGCACCGTGTACGGATCCGCCGTCTTGTCGGTCGCGATGACTCGCGTCGCGCTGGCCTGGCGAGGCGGGTTGATCGGACGCGGCTGCACGCTGGAGTCGTCACCTGCCGGCACGGGGCGGCGAGCGGACGGCTGGTCGGGCTCGCGTTGCGGGAACGTCTGACGCGCCGGCACCGTGCGCACGGCGGCATCCGCTTCGTACTCCGGGGCGTAGCGGCCCTGGGCGCGCTCGGGTTCACGCGGTGCCCGTTGCGTCCGCTGCGCACGCTCGGGCTCCGGCGCAGGGTCGTAGTCGTCATAGGCATCGTCGGGGCCGAGACCCAGGTAGTCCATTGCCTTTTTCCAGATCGCCATTCCGTGCCTCCTGCGCGCGGCCGAGGCTACCGCACGAGACCGTCTGCGTCAGCGACGGCCTGAACGTTCTCCAAACAGAGCGCTGCCGATCCGCACCTGGTTCGACCCCTCGCCGACCGCAACCTCGAGATCGTCGCTCATCCCCATCGAGCACACCGTCAGGCCGAGCCGGTCGACGAGCGAGCGGACCGCACGGAACACGGGGCGTGACGCCTCAGGGCCGCCGACCGTCGGGCCGACCGTCATCAATCCGTCGACGACCAGCCCCGCGTGGCGAGCTGCGTCGACCAGGGCGGGCACCGCCGCGAGGGCGCAACCACCCTTGCCCGTGCCGGCATCGAGCGTGCCTGCCGATCCGCCCGGGGGCGCCACTTGGATCAGGACATGTGCACCTGGCGACCGCTTGGCCAGCTCGGCGACGAGCGACGGTCGGTCGACCGAGGCGAACAGGTCGACGACGCCGACGAGCGAACGGACCTTGTTGGTCTGGAGCTGTCCGATGAACTGCAGGCCGAAGTCGGTCGAGCCGCGGCCCAGTCGGTCGGCCCACTTGGCAGCGACCTCCTGTGCGTAGTTCTCACCGACCCACCGGCAACCGGCGGCGACGGCCGCGAGCGCGTGCTCGACGCCGAAGGTCTTGGTCACCGCGACGACGTCGACGCCGTTGCCGCCCGCGACCCTGATGCGTTCGCGCACGACCTCGAGGCGCGCCGCGACGCGCACGTTCAGGTCGTCGTGCTGCTCGGGCATCAATGCGCTCCGGCCCGAAGCACTTCAGGCCGGTCGGATCACTTCAGGAACGAAGGGACGTCGAAGTCGTCATCACCATCGTCGTCGAGGGGATCCTTGGTGTCCTCGGCGAAGAGGTCCTTCAACGTCGACGTCTTCGGCTCGACCACCTTGAGCGGTGGCTTGCCGGGGCCGTCCCAGCGATCGAAACCGGCGGCGATGACGGTGACCTTGACCTCGTCGCCCATCTCGTCGTCGATGACCGTGCCGAAGATGATGTTCGCGTCCTGGTGAGCCACCGCGTGGATGATCTCGGCTGCGGCGTTCATCTCGAACAGGCCCATCGCCGACGGACCGGTGATGTTCAGCAGGATGCCACGTGCACCGTCGATGGCGGCCTCGAGCAGCGGGCTGGAGATGGCTGCCTTGGCAGCGGCGACGGCGCGGTTCTCACCGCTGGCCTGGCCGATGCCCATCAACGCCGAACCGGCGCTGGACAGGATCATCTTCACGTCGGCGAAGTCGGTGTTGATCAGGCCCGGCGTGGTGATCAGGTTGGTGATGCCCGACACGCCTTGCAGCAGGACCTCGTCGGCCATCTTGAACGCGTTGAGCACGCTCGTCTTCTCGTTGGCCACCGTGAGCAGGCGGTCGTTGGGGATGACGATGAGCGTGTCGACCTTCTCCTTCAGCTTCTGGACGCCGGCGTCGGCCTGGACCGAACGACGACGACCTTCGAAGCTGAACGGCCGGGTGACCACGCCGATGGTCAGCGCGTTCATGCTGCGCGCCAACTCGGCGATCACGGGCGCGGCGCCGGTCCCGGTGCCACCGCCCTCACCGGCGGTGATGAACACCATGTCGGCGCCCTTGATCATCTCTTCGATCTCGTCACGATGGGTCTCGGCCGCGTTGCGACCGACCTCCGGGTCGCTGCCGGCGCCGAGCCCGCGAGTGAGATCGCGCCCGATGTCGAGCTTGACGTCGGCGTCGCTCATCAGCAGGGCCTGGGCGTCGGTGTTGACGGCGATGAACTCGACGCCCTTCAACCCGGCGTCGATCATCCGGTTCACCGCGTTGACGCCACCTCCGCCGACGCCGATCACCTTGATGACGGCGAGATAGTTCTGGGGTGCGCCGGCCATCAGCCGTACCTCCGCATCATCTTGTGAGACAGGGACATCAACTTGAGAGATCGGCACATCGTTCTGGTGATCATTCGACTTCCTGCACTCTGGGTGCGCTGAGCGTAGCGTTTCCGCTGCTCACACACATCTTGCGGCCAAGTCTCGCACGTCGCGGCCCCGAATCGGTGGACGGCACCGGTCAGCCCGATTCGGACATCTCCGAGGTGGAGACGTCGATCGGTTCGCCGTCGCCGAGGCCGTTGCGCACCTTCTGCAGCAGCGTGGCGAGCTTGGCGGGCAGCCCGTCGGCGGTGCCGAGACGCACGTGGATGCCCTCGTCGTTGTCCGGCGCCCCGGGCCGAACGAGGGTGATGCTCAGCTCGTTGGTCGAGGTGTCGACCCCGACGGACTTGGTGATCGAGCGGATCTCGGCCGGCAGCGCCTTCACCAGCTGGGCCGCCGAGGCGTACAGGGGGCCGGCGAACTGGCCACGCTCCGTGTCCGGGTTGGCGCCCGTGATGAGCATGTAGTCCACCGGCAGGCCGGCGAGCACGTCGAGGACCCGGCCGTCGGCGTCGATCACGCGGAACTGGCCGTCGGAGCCGGCGAACGCGGCCAGCGGCACCCGCTCGCGCAGGTCGATGGTGAGGGTGTGGGGGAAGTCGGTCGTCACTCGGGCGGCCTCCACCCAGGGGCTGGTCTCCAGCTTGCGCTCCAGCGCTCGGGTGTCGACCAGCAACGTGGCATCGCCGCGGACGTCCGACTCGACCGAGGCGAGCAGCTCCGGGTCGGTGTACACCGCTCCCTGCACGCGGATCTCGGTGACGTCGAACAGCGACGAGGCGAACACGGCGATGACACCGACGACGAGGAGCACGACGGCGGCGGCGACGGCGACCCAGATGAGACGGCGACGGCCTTCGGCGCGACGCACGGCGATGCGCCGGGCGCGGACGCGTGGGTCCATCGCGCCCGACGAACGCGCCGGCAGCTGCTCGATGGAGCCGCTCTCGTCGAGGTCGGCGATGACGATCGTGTTCCGCTCGTCGTCGTTGCTCCCGCTGTGCGTGGCACGCAGGCGCCGCTCGCCCTCTTCGTCGAGGTACACGGCGTCGGGCAGCTCGTCGACCTCGCCGCCGCCGATGACGATGGTCGGCCGTGCCTCGGCGGGTTGCCGTGCCTCGGCGGGTTGCGCTGCCGGTTGCGCGATGGCGGGTTCTGGTTCGGGGTCGGGCTGCGGCTCGATGATCACGCCGATCGACAGATCGACGACGTCATCGTCGTCGTCGTCCTCGACGGCTGCGATCTCGTCGTCGGCGCCCGACGCCGGCGCGTGGGCGCCGCCAGAGGGCGTGATGCCGAGCAGGCGGTCGATCGACGGGTCGTCGAAGTCGACGTTGGAGATGTCCCGCTCGGGCTTGTTGAACGCGGCGAGCAGCTCGTCGAGGACGTGCTCGGGCACGTGCTCGTTGCCGGTGGGGGCGGTCGCGCCGTTGGGAGCGGGTCGGCGGTCGCTCACACGAGCTCCGTCTCGACGTCGGCGAACCCGATCAGGCGCACCTCGCTGCGCAGCAGGAAGCCCGTCTCGGCGTGCACGCGGGCACGTACCAGATCGATGACGGCGCGCACGTCGGCGGCGGTCGCGCCGTCGTCGGCCTGGATGAAGTTGGCGTGCTTCTCGCTGACGTGCGCGCCGCCGATGCGCAGGCCGCGCAGGCCGATGCGGTCGATCAGCTCACCCGCCGAGAGCTCGCCAGGGATCGGGTTGACGAACACCGAGCCGGCGTTCTGGCCGCCGGGCTGGTGCTCGCGCCGCCAGCGCACGATGTCGGCGATCATCGCTTCCGACGTCGCCACGTCGCCAGGGGCGAGCTCGAGCGCGGCGGCGAGGACCACTTGGTGGTCGCCGAGGCCGGAGCCACGGAATCGGAGGCCGAGGTCGTCGACGGGCACCCGACCATGGTGGCCCGAGCGCAGATCGAAGAGGTGGATGTCGCGAACGCAGGCCTGCATGTCCGAGCCGTGGCCGCCGGCGTTCATCCGCACCGCGCCGCCGATCGAGCCGGGCACGCCGACGGCCCACTCGAACCCGGTGAGCCCGGCCGCCGCAGTGCGGCGCGCCACGACAGGGAGAGCCGCAGCGCCCCCGGCGGTGACCGTGGTGCCGTCGACGTCGATCCCCGTCGCCAGCCCAGCCAGCGACACGGCGATGCCCTCGAACCCGTCATCGGCGACGAGCATGTTGGATCCACGTCCGACCACGATCACGGGCAACCCGGTGTCGGACGCGACACGGCCGATGAGCTCGAGGTCGTCGACGGAACGTGGAGATGCCAGGACCGCAGCCGCACCACCGACGCGGTAGGTGGTCAGCGGCGCCAGCGGCTGATCGGTGCGCGCCAGCTCGGCGAGGCGCAGCGCCGCTTCGGCGACCGCGCTCGTCATCGTCGTGCCCGCTCGGCGCGCCGTTCGAGCACCTCGTCGGGCAGGGTTGCGATGTCGCCGCAGCCCATCGAGATGCATACGTCACCGGCACGCAGCTCTCCGGCGAGGTAGTCGATCAGGTCCCCGCGCTTGGGCAGCCACACGAGCCGCGTGTCGGGGTGCGCATCGAGGACGGCGTTGACGACGAGCTTGCCGGTGACGCCGGGGATCGGCGTGGTGCCCGAGGCGTAGATGTCGGTGAGCACGACGAGGTCGGCCGACCTGAACGCGCTGGCGTACTCGGGCGACATCACCGCCATGCGGTTGAAGCGGTTCGGCTGGAACACGGCCACGACGCGCTGCCAGCCGTCGTCGCTGTCGCGCGCCGCGGTGAGGACGGCGTCGATCTCGGCAGGAACGTGGGCGTAGTCGTCGACGAGCGTCGCTCCCCCGTCGGTGCCACGCACGTCGAAGCGGCGGGCGACGCCGCCGAACTTGCCGAGGGCTCGAGCGGCGACGTCGAACGGCACGCCGATCGCCAACGCCATCGTGAGCGCTCCGGTGGCGTTGCGCACGTTGTAGATGCCGCGCAGCGGTAGTTCGATCGCACCGAGCACCGTGTCGCCGCGCAGCACCGTGAAGGTGGAGACGCCGTGGTGGGCCACGACGTCGACGGCACGAACGTCACACGACTCGCCGGTGCCGTACGTCGTGGCGCCGTGGCGCACGGCGAGCTCGGCGCACACCGGGTCGTCGCCGCACAGCACCTTCGGACCGTCGATGTGGCTGAGGTAGCGGTCGAACCCGGCGACGATGCCGGCGAAGGTGCCGTAGTGGTCGAGGTGGTCGACGTCGACGTTGGTCAGCACCGTGCCGTGCAGCGGCAGCTCGAGGTGGGTGCCATCGCTCTCGTCGGCCTCGACGACGAACCACTCGCCACCCGTCCACTGCGCTCCGGTGCCGATGTCGGTGACGTCGCCCCCGATGACGAACGACGGGCGCCATCCGGCCTCGGCGAGGATCAGCATCAGCATCGACGTCGTCGTCGTCTTGCCGTGCGTGCCGGCAACGGCCAGCGAGCGGGCCATCGCGCAGATCGAAGCGAGCATGCCCGCGCGAGTGAGGACCGGCACGCCGATCGTTCGCGCCTCGTCGAGCTCGATGTTGTTGGACGGGATGGCGGTGGACGCGGTGACCGCGTCGACGCCGTGGACCACGTCGCGGCGATGGCCGACGTTGAGCACGACGTCAGCGGCGCGGAGCCGCTCGAGCACCGGGCGCTCGCGGATGTCGCTGCCGCTGACGTGGTGACCCATCTCGGCGAGGGCGATGGCGATGGCGCTCATCCCCGGTCCGCCGGCGCCGACGACGTGCAGCCGATGCGGTGCGGACAGGTCGAGCGGGGCGACCGGCGCAGCAGTGTCGGTCATGCCGCCACCCGTTCGATCAGCTGCACCAGTCGTCCGCTGCGATGCACCGCCCCGGCGGCATGGGCTGCCGCGGCGATGGCGGCCAAGCGTGACGGTTCGGCGATCAGCGCATCGACCTCGCCGGCGAGTCGATCGACCGTGAGGTCGGGCTGCTCGATCAGGATCCCGGCGCCGACGTCGCTGAGGACGCGAGCGTTGTCGACCTGGTGGTTCTCGGCGGCACCGGGCCACGGCACCAGGATCGCGGGCGCGCCCGCGGCGGAGAGCTCGGCGACCGTACCGGCACCTGCCCGGGTGATCATCAGATCAGCCGCTGCGTACAGGTGCACCATGCGCTCCTCGTAGCCGATCACGCGGTACAGGATGCCCGAGCTGCCGTCGCGAGCGGGCGCGGCAGCGCTCAGGAAGCGCTCCCCCACGGCGTGGTGGATGGCGACGTCGGTGCGGTCGGACCACCGTTCCACCAGGCCGGCTACGACGTCGTTGACGGGTTGCGCCCCGAGCGAACCGCACGCCACGCCGATCACGAAGCGATCATCGGGCAGGTCGAGCGCGTTGCGCGCTGCGGTGCGGTCGGCCTGCCGGTCGATCTCGGCGATGGCGCGTCGGATCGGCGCACCGGTGATCTCCGCGTGCGGCAGCGGGGTGCCCTCGTAGGCAACAGCCGATGCGGCGGCGCCACGGGCGACGATGCGCGAGACGCGACCGGGGCGACGGTCGTAGCCGACCACGACGAGGGGCACGCGTCGAAGCTTGGCAGCGAAGCTGACCGGGAAGCTGGCATACCCGCCGACGTTGACGACCACCTTCGGCCGCACTCGTCCGAGCAGCCGGAAGGCGGCGAACGTCGAGCCGATCAGCTTCGGCAGGAACATCAGGTTGCGCCGCGACAGGCTGCGCTGCAGGCCGATCACGTCGAGGAAGGTGTGCGGGTACCCGGTGGGTGGCAGCAGCGAGGTCTCGATGCCGCGCTTCGTGCCGACGTAGTGGATCGAGCTGCGCGGGTGACCGGCGTCGACCAGCTGATCGGCGATCGCCAGCGCCGGCAGCACGTGACCGGAGGTGCCACCACCGGTGACGATGGCGTACGCCTGCTCGCGCGCTGGCATCGGGTCCGGCATCAGCGCACGTTGCGGGCGACGTTCAGCAGCAACCCGGCGGCGGTCATCGACACGAACAGCGAGCTGCCGCCGGCCGAGAAGAACGGCAGGGTGAGACCGGTGACCGGCATCATCCCGGTGACGCCGCCGACGTTGATGATCGTCTGCACGACGAGCCACGAGACGATGCCGCCGGCGAGCAGCGTGGCGAACCGGTCAGGGGTCGCCAGCGCGACCTGCACGCCGGCGTAGGCGAGCACGAGGAACCCACCGAGCACGCCGACGACGCCGACCAGCCCGAGCTCGTCGGCGATCACGGCGAAGATGAAGTCGCTGTGCGCGAGCGGCAGGAACGAACCGAGCTCAGTGGCGCCGCGTCCGACGCCCTGACCGGTGAGACCACCCTGCGCCATGGCGATCATCGCCTGGTAGGTCTGGTAGCTGAGGTGGTCCTTGTGCGCGGCGATGTTCATGAACGCGGTGAACCGCTGCTGGCGGTACGGCGTGGACACGACGAACGCACACGCGCCGACGGTGCCGAGCGCGCCGGCCAGGCCGAGCGGGGCGAGCGGGGTCCCGGCGATGAACGCCATCACGAAGACGATGGCCGCCAGCACGATCGCCGAGCCGAGGTCGCCCTGGGCCAGGCACATCGCGGCACCGAGCATCGCCACACCGAGCACCGGGTAGAGCGTGCGGCGCAGATCGGCCATGTCGGCGTGCCGACGAGCCAGCAGGTTGGCGCAGTACAGCACCACGGCCAGCTTCAGGAACTCCGACGGCTGGAACGAGAAGGAGCCGACGGTCACCCACGCGTTGGCGTCGTTGATGTTCTCGCCGAGGCCGGGCACGAACGGCAGCAGCATCAGCCCGTAGGCACCGATCAGCGCCGGCGTCACCAGGCGCCGCCACGAGTGGTACGGCACCTTGTAGGCGAAGTAGAGGCCGACGGCGCCGAACACCGCCCAGCTGGCCTGGCGGTTGAAGATGCGCCACGGCGAGTTGCCCTTGTGGAACTGATCGATCGACGACGCCGACAGCACCATCACCAGGCCGAGCATGACGAAGACGGTGACGATCAGCGCGATCACGTAGAAGGCCGCGGTGGGCGGTGTGTTCGGCCGCGACACGTCGCGGCGCGCCGGGTGGCGGCGCACGGCGGCGACGCGCTCCAGCGCCTCCCGACGGCGATCACCGATGAGCGTGGACGAGGTGGTCACGATGCCTCTCTCTGCATGAAGTGGTCGGCAACGAGTCGACGGAAGTCGTCGCCTCGTGCCGGATAGCCGCCATCGGGGTACCAGTCGAAGCTGGCGCACGCCGGCGAGAGCAGCACGGTGTCACCCGGTTCGGCGTAGGCAGCGGCCATCTCGACCGCGTCGCCCATCGAGCCGGCGACGGACACCGGGCAATGTGCGGCGAACGCGTCGCGCACCTCGGGCGCAGATTCGCCGAGTGCGACGACGGCACGGATGCGGTCGTGCTCGGTGGCCAGGCTGGCGAGGTCGAGCCCCTTGTTCCTGCCACCGGCAAGGAGCACGAGGTGGTCGAAGCCGCGGATGGCGGTGAGCGCCGCATGCGGCGTCGTCGCCTTCGAGTCGTTGTACCAGCGAGCACCGTCGAACTCGCCGATCGGCTCGATGCGGTGCGGCGGGTGACGAAACGTGCGCAGCGCGGCAGCGACAGCGGTCTCGTCGGCGACGCCGGCCTCGAGGACGAGCGCCGCGGCCGCGAGCGCGTTGGTGACGTCGTGCGGGAGCGTGCGAGTCATGTCGTCGAGCGTGGCGATCGTGCCGGACGGGCCGCGCAGCGACCGACCCTCCAGGCGGTAGTCGGCTCCGGGCGCGCCGAACGTGCGGACGACGCCGTCGAGCGCGCGCAGGTGGCGCATCACCGCCGGGTCGAGGGCGAACCCGATCGCCGCATCGGTCGCGCGGCGGTTGCGCCACATCCGCGCCTTGGCGGCCTCGTAGGCGTCCATCGACGTGTGCCAGTTCTGGTGGTCGTCGGCGAGGTTCAACCACACGGACGCCTCGGCGCGGAAGTGATCGAGCCAGTTCAAGCGGAAGCTGCTGCACTCGACCACGAACACGTCCGCGTCGCTGTCCAGCGCGGCGATCAACGGCTCGTCGGTGTTGCCGACCGCAACCGCGCGCCGACCACCGGCGTCGATCATCGCCGCCGCCATCATGGTGGTCGTGGTCTTGCCGTCGGTGCCGGTGATCGCCAGCATCGGGCGTGGTCCCTGCGGTCGCTGCTGCTCCCACTCGTAGGCCAGGTCGATCTCGGTGCGGATCGGCACGCCGTGCGCGGTCGCGGCGACGATCACGCGGTGCGTCTCGGGCACTCCGGGTGCCGGGCAGACGACGTCGGCCACGGCGACGAGCGCATCCAGGTCGTCGCCCGCCGGCGCAGCGATCAGTTCGGCACCGACGGCGGCTGCGGCGGCGCGCTTCGCATCGGTGACGGTGTCGTCGGCAGCGAGCACCCGCACACCACGCGCATGCAACGCGTTGGCGACGGCGACCCCGGTGATGCCCCAGCCGTAGACGAGCGCGCACCTGGCGACGGAGTCGGTCATCGACCGGTCTCCAAGTGGGTGAAGTCGCCGATGAAGATGGCCAGCGCGACGGCGACGAAGACCCCGGCGATCAGCCAGAAGCGGATGATCACGGTGGTCTCCGGCCAGCCGACCAGTTCGAAGTGGTGGTGGATCGGCGACATGCGGAACAGGCGCTTCTTGCGGCCGGATGCCTTGAACACCACCATCTGCACGGCAACGCTGCCGGCCTCCATCACGTTGATCCCACAGATCAGGGCGAGCAGCAGCATCGTGTTGGTGGTCAGCGCGAGCAGTGCCAGTGCGGCGCCGATGCCCAACGCGCCGACGTCACCCATGAAGATCCGCGCGGGGGCCGCGTTGAACCAGAGGAAGCCGGCGCACGCCCCGGCGAACGCCGACGCCAAGACGGCCATGTCGAGCGGGTTGACCACCTTGCCGTAGGCCAGGCGGTACGCCTCGATGTCGTGGTACCGGAACGCCCAGTAGGCGATGACGATGAAGGCGAAAAAGCCCAGCAGCGCCGATCCACCGGCGAGGCCGTCGAGTCCGTCGGTGACGTTGACCGCGTTCGTCGTCGCCCAGATGATCAGCCCGGCGAAGATGACGTAGACGACCGTGGGAACGTGCCAGCCGGGCAGGTCGGCGCGGGTGAGCGAGATGCGCGTGCTGATGCCGGTGCCGACGACCAGCCACCAGGCGATGCCGAACGACAAGGCCAGCGTGATGTAGCTCTTCTTCTTCCAGAAGATGCCGCGGTTGTGCTTCTTGTTGACCTTGATCCAGTCGTCGAGGAAACCCATTGCGGCCATGACGAGGATGCCCGCCCACACGATCAGCGCCTGGGTGGAGAAGACCATCCCTTGGCGCAGGTGGGCGACCGTCCACCCGATGGCCGCGGTCGCCACGATCGCCAGCCCGCCCATCGTCGGCGTACCCGCCTTCGATTGGGCGTGCCAGTCCGGCCCACGATCTTCCTTGCCGAGGATCGGCTGACCCTTGCCGCGCGTGCGGAAGAACGTGATCAGGAAGCGGGTGCTGAACAGCGAGAGCATCATGGCGATGCTGCCGGCGATCATCACGGCGATCACAGCGTTGCCTCCGGTCGCAGGTCCTCGGTGGGACGGGGGACGTCGTCGAGCAGCGATCGGGCGACGACACGATCATCGAAGGCGATGACCTCGGCGCCGATGGTCTGCGTGGTCTCGTGACCCTTGCCGGCGATCAGCACCACATCGCCCGCAACTGCCTGCTGGAAGGCCAGCGCGATGGCGCGGCGACGGTCTGGCTCGATCACAACTCGGTCACGGTAGTCCTCGGGCACCCCGCTGATCACGGCATCGATGATGCTGGCGGGCTCCTCCGACCGGGGGTTGTCGCTCGTCACGACGACGGTGTCGGCCAGTGTGGCGGCCGCCGCACCCATCGGGCCGCGCTTGTCGCGGTCGCGATCGCCGCCACAACCGAAGACGACGATGACCCGTCCGTCCGGCGATGCACTGCGGGCCGCACGCAGCGCCTCGGTGAGGCCGTCGGGGGTGTGGGCGTAGTCGACGATGACGGCGAACGGCTGTCCGGCGACGATCGGCTCGAAGCGGCCGGGCACCGCGGCAGCGACGCGCAGCCCCGCGGCGATCTGCTCGGGGGTCAGGCCGAGCGCAGCGCACGCGGTGGCAGCGGCGAGGCTGTTCATCACGTTGAAGTCGGCGCCGATGGCGACCTCGATGCGCACGCCGCGCCACGTGTAGCTGTGGTGGGTGGCGCTCACGGTGACGTCGGTGGCATCGCTCAGCGAGAACGGCTCGGTGGGGATCTCGGCGGCGTCGAGCAGGAGCCGTCCGTGCGTGTCGTCGGCGTTGACGATGGCCCGCTCGGTGAGCGCCGGTGTGAACAGACGGGCCTTGGCCGCGAAGTAGCGCTCGACCGTTCCGTGGAGGTCGAGGTGGTCGCGGCCGAGGTTCGTGAACACCGCGAGCCGGAAGTGGCAGCCCACCACCCGATCGAGCGCGAGCGCGTGCGACGAGACCTCCATGGCCACCGCACCAGCGCCCTCGGCGAGATGGCGTGCCAGCCGGTCCTGCAGCTGCGGCGACTCGGGGGTCGTGTGCACGCCGGTGAGCGTGCCGATGACGCCTGCGTGCGTGCCGGCGTGCTCCAGGACGTCGGCGATCAACTGCGTCGTCGTCGTCTTGCCGTTCGTGCCGGTGACGCCCACCAGGGTCAGGTGTCGCGACGGTTGGTCGTGCAACGCAGCGGCGAGCAGCCCCATCGCAACCCGGCTGTCGGGCACGACGACCTGCGGGACGTCGACGGCGACCTGGTGCTCGACGAGGAGAGCCGTCGCCCCGGCAGCCGCAGCGGCGGACGCGAACGTGTGACCGTCGACGTGTTCGCCGCGCAGGCAGCAGAACAGCGCGCCGGGGCGCACGGCGCGCGAGTCGAAGACGATCTCGTCCACGGTCGTGTCCCAACCGGCGAGCGCGGCGTCGCCGACGAGCGCTGCATGCTGCAGACCGGCGGCGACGACGAGGTCTCGGATGTTGCGCGAGGGCACGTTGATCACCGGTTCCGGGTCATGTCGCGGCGCAGACCTGGTCACCCTGGGGCGGGGTGATCAAGAGCTCGTGGATGGCTGCGTCGGCGATCTTGGCGAACAGCGGCGCGGCTGCGGTGCCACCGAAGCGGTCACGCGATGTCGGGTCCGGCTCGTCGATCGAGACGAGGATCGTCACCTTCGGGTCATCGGCGGGCAGGAACCCGGCGAAGGTGGCGGTGTACGACATCTCGCCGTCATCGCCCACGTAGGTGCCGTTGGCCTGGACCTTGCGGCTGGTGCCGGTCTTGCCGGCGACCGAGATGTCGTCGATGCGCGCCAGCTTGCCGGTGCCTTTGTCGTCGCAGACGACGTCCTTCATCATCGCCGTCATCTCTGCTGCGGTCTGCGGCGTCACCACCTGGTGAGTCGGCGACGGCTCGGTCGGCGTGACCTTGCCGACTGCGTCGATGGTCGACAGCACCAACTTCGGCGCGACGTAGGTGCCATCGTTGGCGATCGTGTTCACTGCCGCAGCGAGCTGGATCGCCGTCGCCGCGTAGCCGTACCCGTACGTGACCGTGGCCTTCTCCGAGCCCTGCCACTTGTCGACGGGCTTGATGATGCCGGCGCTCTCGTTGGGGAAGTCGAGCCCGGTCGTCTGGCCGAAACCGAATGCCGTGAGGTAGCCGGCCAGCGTGGTCACCGGCATCTTCCCCGCGGTGAGCAGGGTGCCGATGTTCGAGGAGTGCACGATGATGTCGCGCAGCGTCATCGGCATCGTGTCATGCGGTTCGGCGTCGGAGATCGTGTACTCCCACTGGGTGTCCTCGTCGAACACGTACTTGCCCGGCACGTCGATCGTCGTGTCGGGGGTCGTCACGCCCTCGTTGATCGCCGCGGCGATGCTGAACACCTTGGCCACCGAGCCGGGCTCGTAGGCGCCGACTGCTGCCAGGTTCGCCGATGTCACGGAGACCGTGCCGTCTTCGTTGCGCTCGACGTTCGCCATCGCGTAGATCTCGCCGGTGGACGAGTCGAGCACCACCGCGGTGCCGCCCTTGGCGAGCAGGTCGGTGACGCGCTGCGTGAGCAGCTTCTCCACTTGGTACTGGAGCGAACGATCGAGCGTGAGCACCACGTCCTCGCCGGCGACCGCTGCGTGCGTGGTGGTGCCCGAGCCGGGGATCGAACGTCCGTCGCGATCGTGCTCGACGACCCGCTCACCGTTGACGCCGGCGAGCAACGGGTTGAACTGCAGCTCCAGCCCGGCGATGCCGACGCCGTCGACGTCCGTCCGTCCGATGACGCTGCGCCCGACGTTGCCGCTCGGCATCATCCGGCTGTCCTCGGAGTATCCGCTGATGCCGGGCATGTCGAGGGCCATCACCGCGTCGGCGAGCTCGTCGTCCACCTGTCGGTCGACGTAGACGAAGCCCTTGTCCTTGGCAGTGAACGAGGCGAGCAGCGACTGCTGCTTGTCGGCGCTGAGGCCGAGCAGCGCGGCGAGCATGCTGACCGTGCCCTGCGGATCGGTCACGAGCCGCGGGTTGGCGTAGAGCGTGCGCTGCGGAACGGAGATCGCCAGTTCGTTGCCGCTGCGATCGAACAGGGTGCCGCGCCGGGCCTTGAGGACCGACTCGGTGGTGCGCTGCGCCTTGCCCGCCTGGCGCAGCGCGTCGCTCTCGGTGGTCTGCAGCAGGATGATCCGGCCGAGCACGGCGAGGAACAGCACCGATGCGATGGCGAAGACGACGAACAGCCGACGGTGCGACGAGCCGGGCTTGAAGTGGTGGCGCACGACGCGGGGGGCGCGCCGTGCGGTGGGCCGCTTCTGCAACGGCCGGCGATCGACGGCCCGTGCCGCTGGGCGACGATCGTGCAACGACCCAGGGCCCGATGCGGGGCGCGGGGCGGCCCGTGGCTGATGGCGCCGGGCGAGCGGACGCGCTGCCGGCGGGGCCGGCGGGCGGCCACGCGTGCCGGGACGGGCGGCCGGACGCGCCGGCCCGGTGGACCGGCTGGTGCCGTGCGACCTCGCTCGTCCCGCTGCTGCCTGTCGCTGACCTGCCTGCCGATCGCCTGCCTGCCGATCGCCTGCCTTTCGATCGCGGGGATCGGTTGACCTCACGGCGCACTCCCGGCCACGGACTTGACGGCCTGCAGCTCGGCGAACTCACTCGGTGCGTCACCCTCGCCGGAGAACACGCCACCGGTCGACTCCTGCACCTCGGCGACCACGTCGGGATCGATGGTCAGGAAGTGGTTGTCGGACACCGGAACCATGCCCAGGGCCAGTGCCTGGCGCTCCAGTCGCTCCGGGGCGCGGAGCTCGGCGCGCTCGCGACGCAGCACGTCGTACTCGCTGCGCGCCGCGGCGATCTGGGTGTCGAGCTGGTCCAGCGTCACCTGGCGCGGCGCCAGCTGCATCTGAAACGCGGCGGCGGCGAGCATGGTGCAGAACATGAAGACGGCGGCGAGCGCCACCCAGCGAGCAGCGTGACGGCGGCGAGGAGCGACGACCACCAGCGGCGCGCGGACCGGCAGCTTGACGCCCTCGGTCGACTTGACCATCGGGCGCACCACCAGCGCGCCGGCACCACCGGCGTGCGCACGCGTGCGCCGGGGGATCGAGCTGGTGATCGGCGCGGTGCTGCTCGCCATTGCCATGGTCAGGCGCCCGTCTCGCGACGAGGCGTGTCGATGATCCGCTCGGCGACGCGCAAGCGCGCGCTCGCCGCCCGGCGGTTGGTCGTCTGCTCATCGGTCGACGGCGTGCGCGGCACGCCGCGGACCAGCCGAACGATCTGCACCGCGTCGCAGACGCATGGCAGATCGGGTGGGCACGCACAGCCGCCGGTGACCGCCAAACGCATGCGCTCCTTCACGATTCGGTCCTCGCCCGAGTGGTACGACAGCACGGCGACGCGCCCGCCGGGCACCGTGCGCTCCATTGCCGCGTCGAGCGCCGGCGCGATGGCCTCGAGCTCGCCGTTGACCTCGATGCGGATCGCCTGGAAGGTGCGCTTCGCCGGGTGACCGCCCGTGCGCCGCGCCGGCGCGGGAATGGCCGAGACGACGACCTCGGCCAGCCGCGTGGTGGTCTCGATCGGACGAGCCGCGACGATCGCCATCGCGATGCGCTTGGCGAAGCGCTCGTCGCCGAAGCGACGCAGCACCGAGGCCAGTTGCTCGGCGCTGTACCCGTTGACGACGTCGGCGGCATCCCACGACTGATCGCGGTCCATGCGCATGTCGAGCGGAGCGTCCTGGCGGTACGAGAAGCCGCGGTCGGCGTGGTCGAGCTGCGGCGAGCTGACACCGAGATCGAACAGGGCACCGGAGAGATGATCGACGGAGAGTGCTTCCATGGCGTCTTCGAGACGGTCGAACCGAGCGTGGTGCACGAGCAGGCGATCCCCGAAGCGCTGCAGGCGCCGTGTGGCCGCCTCCAGTGCTGCTTGATCCCGATCGATCCCGAGCACCCGCAGGTGCGGGAACCGCTCGAGGATCAGTTCGGTGTGGCCACCGCCGCCGAGCGTGGCGTCGAGCAGGACGCCGGCCGGAACGTGTTCGAAGATCGAGACGATCTCCTCGGCCATGACCGGGTCGTGCTGGAATTCCTGATCGCTCATGGTCGCATCGACCGCTCATCTGCAGCCCCCCGGTCCGCGGTTGTCGCCGGGATGTCTCCCCGGTCGGACACGACGGAAGCGGGCGGAGTTGGGCTGTCCATCTTGCAAACCGGAAGGCTGCAGATGAGCGGGTGGTGCGACCCGTGCTGGTTCGTGTGCTGCCTCATTCCTCCTGTTCTGTGTGGGTCTTCATGGTCGAAGTGGTGGTTCACGCCGGGTCGTCGTCGCCGGCCATGTCGCTGGTGCCTTCGGCGGTGACCCGCTCGAAGCGCTCCGGCGACCAGATCTCGAGGCGGTCGTAGTTGCCGGCGACCATCACCGATGACTCGCCGGCGATCTCGGCGTAGCCCCGCAGGCGCTCGTCGAGGTTGATCCGACCCTGCTTGTCGACGTTGACGAGCGTGGCGCTGGAGAACAGGGCGCGCTGCTGGTGGCGGTGCACCTCACCCGCTTGCACCTGACGCTTGACGGTGGCCGCCTCGTCCTCGAAGACCGACTCGGGGATCACGTCGACGCACTTGTCGCGCCCCTTCACGAGGTAGCAGCGCTCGCCGAGGTGCGCGCGATAGGGAGCCGGCAGCGCCAGCCGTCCCTTGTCGTCGAGCTGCCGCTCGTGCGCACCGACGAAGAGCACGTCGCGCCACCTCCTTCCTGCTGCCTCGTCGGCCTGCCTCGCCGAGCTGTGTCGAATCCGATCGAGACGGAGGAACGGTGAACACCGGGCTCCGCGCCGATTCCCCATTCTTCACCCCACAACCCCCCGAAGTCAACCATTTCCCCCCACAACTCCCCACACCGTCCCGAAACCCCTCCCCGCCTCCCCTGCGCCACCCCCGCATGGGCGCGAAACCGACGACATCTCGCTCATCTCGCTCATCCCGCGCCCATGCGAACAACACTTCGACGCGAGGGAGCGGCAGGTGAGAGGTGAGCGCCCATGCGCCGCACATCGCTCAACTCACCGAGTGCGGACCTGGTCGAGTGCTCGCTGCGCTCCGTCCGGAGCATGGGTTGAGGTGCCGCGGACCCGATCGAGTGCTCCCTGAGCCGCTCGGGCACCACCGGCAAGGAGCGCCCATGACCATCATCCAACGACGCCGGTCACGAACCCGGCATCGGGTTCGTCAACCGCAACATCACCAACGCTTCGACGCGGGCGACTCAGTCCGGCAGGTGGAGGATCAGGGCGGCGGTGATGTCCTCGGCGGTCGCGGGGACCTCGGCGACAACGGGGGCCAGGTCAGCGATCGATGGCTTGGGGGCGGCGACGAGGTCGGCGGCGATCTCGGGGCGCCAGCGGAGGTGGCACATCGTCTGGAAGCGGGCGAACGACCTCGTCCTGCGTTGCGACACGCCCGCCAACTTCCCGGCCTCCTGAACGGCACCGGCCATCACCTCACCGGGGCCGACGCCGGCGAAGCACACCTGGCGCGACCACCTCGAGGTGATCATCGCCCCGCGGTGCATCGTTCCGTCGACGCCGAGCGACGCCAGCGCATCCCGCCACAGCTCCCCCACCCAGTGGCCGGCGACCCCGACGTCGGGCGACCACAGCGGGTCGTCGGCGGGGATCACCAGATCGAGCCAGACGAACTCGCCGGGCAGCAGCAGCACCCCGCCTCCCCCGCTGCGCCGGCGCACGACAGCGATGCCGCGCCGCGACGCGGCATCGCCGTCGACAGTCGACTCCGACTGCGTGGAACCGAGTACGAGCGTGGCCCGGTCGACGCCGACGAACGTCGCCGATCGGTGCGGGCTGGGGTCCTCGCCGTGGAAGGCCGCCGCATCACCCTCGATGTGTGCGAGGCGCCACGACGACATGCGACCTGTCTAGCTGGCGCGAGCCAGGTACGGCTTCCACTCCTCGGGCACGCGGTTGACCGAGATCAGCACCCACGCCAGCTCCTTGGGCGCGTGCGCCGGACGAGCGAGGTACATCTCCGCTTCGGACGGCGTGCGATCACGCTTGCGCAGGTTGCACGGGCGGCACGCGGCCGCGACGTTCTCCCACGTGTGCTGGCCACCGCGCGACCTCGGCATGATGTGGTCGATCGAGTCGGCGGTCTCTCCGCAGTACTGGCAGCGGTGATCGTCGCGGGCGAAGACGGCACGACGCGACAGCGCGGTGCGCCGGTGGTACGGCACCTTGACCACGTAGCGCAGGCGGATGACGAGCGGGCTCTTCAACGTCAGCGACTCGGAGTGCAACTCGGTCCCGTCGTCGGCGACGATGTCGGCCTTGTCGGCGAGGACAAGGCAGGCGGCCCGGCGTGCGGGCACCACGGAGAGCGGCTCGTACGTTGCGTTCAACACCAGCGCGCTCCTCATGCGGGGGGACCCTACCGACGCGCTCGCTGCGTCGACGGCGAATTCCGCACGCCAGGAGGTGGTATCAGGTGACCCGTCGGCACTGGTGTCACTGTGCGCGTCGGCACCATGAGAGGTAGTTCAGCACATCGTCCGCTTCCACCGGGTGATCGACTCGGCCGTACTGCGTCACCATCCGGAACTCCACGTAGGCACGCGACGGCACCGGCAGGAACGGGCGTCGCCGCCACCACTGGTTCGGCGTGGTCCGCTTCCATTGGACGAGCGCGGCACCCCACAGCGACGGGCGACGGGCGACCGCTGCGGCGCAGCGCAGCACGACGCGAGCGCTCAACGCGGCTCCTTCGGCAACCCGAGGACCATCTCACCGATGATGTTGCGCTGGATCTGCGACGAGCCGGCGTAGATCGTCCCGGCTCGCGCGTTGAGGAACGTGCCCACCCAGCTCCACGAGCTGTTCGGCGCGCCGGCGTCGTCGGCCTGGAACGCGG
Organism: Ilumatobacteraceae bacterium; assembly: GCA_965229005.1. GTDB lineage: Bacteria > Actinomycetota > Acidimicrobiia > Acidimicrobiales > Ilumatobacteraceae > CBDDIP01. Next base: position 2,622,769 of record CBDDIP010000002.1, on the reverse strand, counting down.
ACGACGGGCGACGACCGTCCGGCGTGAGCGCGGCCGCACCGAGGATGTCCATCGACAGCTCCGTGACCTCCTGGTGGTACTCGCTCCAGTAGAGCTTCGAGATCGCCCCGTCCGGGCCGGGGTGGTGACCCTTGAGGAACTGGGTGAGCACGCGCATCCCGTTGTAGCGCATGATCTGCACCTTGGTTGCGCACGCCGCGAGGCGTTGGCGGATCCGCGGGTCGTCGGCGACGCCGGCGTCCTTGGCGAGGATCAGCAACCGGTCGAGCTCGGCCTGGAAGCGGATCGGCATCGTGGCTGCCGCTTCGCCGCGCTCGAAGCCGAGCAGCGTCATCGCCACCGCCCAACCGTTGTTGAGCCCGCCGACGACTTCCTCCTTCGGCGCCGTGGCGTCGGTGTAGAAGACCTCGTTGAACTCGCTCTCACCGGAGATCATCCGAATCGGGCGAACCTCGATGCCCGGCTGGCGCATGTCGACGAGGACGAACGAAATGCCCTTGTGACGTGGCGCGTCCGGGTCGGTGCGCACGAGCGTGAAGATGTGGTCGGCGAGGTGGCCGGCCGACGTCCAGATCTTCTGACCGTTGAGGATCCACTGGTCGCCGTCGAGCACGCCGCGCAGCCCGAGGTTGCTCAGGTCGCTGCCGGCGTTCGGCTCGCTGTAGCCCTGGCACCACACGTCCTCGCCGGACAGGATGCGCGGCAGGTAGCGCTGCTTCTGCTCCTCGGAGCCCCACTGCAGCAGCGTGTTGCCGAGCATCTGGATGCCGAACACGTCGTTCGGGCCACCGGTCGGCACGCCCGCCTTGGCGAACTCCTCGGCGATCAGCACCTGCTCGAGCGCCGACAGTCCGGCGCCGCCGTACTGCGTCGGCCAGCCCGTAGCGAGGTAGCCACCTTCGTAGAGGGTCTTGCGCCAGTCGGTGACGAACTGGTGCAGCTCGTCACCCTCCAGCTTGCCGATGCCGCCCCAACGGGCGGGCAACTTCTCGGCCAGGAACGCCTGGACCTTCTCGCGATAGGCCTCGGCTTCGGGTGTGTAGACCGGATGCATGGCCGCAGGTTACCCACCGGTAGTCACGGCAGCCGCACTCGCCCGTCAGCGCGGCTTCGGCCATCCCCGCGCGCGGCGTTCGCGAGCGCGGATCCACGCGAACTTCAACGGGATCCGCGGTGCCAGATCATCGACATCGTGCGCGACCGAGCCGTCGTCGACCGCCGCGTCAGCGTCCTCGGCGCCAGCGCCGGCACCGGCACCGGCACCGGCATCGACGGCGGCCGGCTCCTCGGGACCTGCGGGCTCGCCGCGCACCAGACCGGCGGCCGTCAGCGCCGCGGTTCGCTGGGTCACCGCCGACGCGACGAGTTGTTGCACGACCGGGTCGGGCGAGTCGGCGTAGCGATCGATCAGCCGGTCGTAGCGAGTCGCGGCCGCGGCGAACAGGTCGCGATCGAACAGGCGCTGGGCGCGATCGGTCAGCGCGCCGGCGACGAGCTGGTGCGTGCGCACCGCGTCGACGTCGGTCCCGAACTCACCGATCATCTCGTCCTGCACGGCCACCGCCGCGGCGTCGGCACCATCCGCGCGGAGGACCTCGACCTGGCGAAGCATCGCCTCCACGGCGGTAAGCCGCTCGGACGGCGTGGAGGGAACGCCACCGGCGACGGGCATCGTCTGCCTCCGGACCTCAGCGCGGCGCGAGCCGGGCCAGAGCGGCTGCGCCGACGAGCGGCGCCCACTGGCCGAGGCCGGCGGGGATGATGCGGATGTCGGAGGTGAACGACAGCCGGCCACGCTGGTGCGCCTCGTTCTCCGCAGCGCGGAAGAACGTGTCGCCGAAGCCGAGGGCGACCGACCCGCCGATGACCGCGAGCCGCAGATCGCAGATCGCCGCCAGCGAGGCGACCGCGCGGCCCATCAGCATCCCGGTCCGCTCGACGGTGGCTTGCGGTGCGCGCTGCGGCGGGCGGCCCGTCTCTGCCTCGATCGCCGGACCGCTGCAGTACGCCTCCAGGCAACCGCGACCGCCGCACTGGCAGGGCCGTCCGTCCGGCTCCACGACGATGTGACCGATGTGACCGGCGTTGCCGACGCGACCGTGCAGCAGACGACCGCGGCTGACGATGCCACCGCCGACGCCGGTACCAACCACGACGCCGACGAAGTTGCTCTCCCCCATCGCTGCCCCACACCACATCTCCCCGAGTGCCAACGCCTTCGCGTCGTTGTCGACGACGGTGGGCAGCTGGGTCAGCTCCTCCACCTCGGCGGCCAACGGGAACGCCGTCCACGACGGGATGTGCAACGGCGTCACCGTGCGCTGTGCCGGATCCATCGGCCCGCCGCAACCGACACCGGCCGCGATCGGTGGCGTCGGCGCGGCGGCCAGGACGCGCAGGACCAAGCGCGACAGCGCCGGCCAGACGTCGCGCGGCGGCGTTGCCACGCGGTCGCGGACGAGCACCGCTCCCGACTCGTCGACGATGCCCGCAGCCAGCTTCGTGCCGCCGACGTCGATCGCCAGGTAGCACGCCGGCGAACGGCCGCCACCCGCAGCGAACGCCGATCCGCTCGTCGCTGTCCCCGATGGTGCGACGGTGCTCACGGCGGCCGACGGTACCTCGTGAATGCGCACATGGGCGATCGCCGTCTACCCTTCGGCTCGTGTCGGCGCTCCAGACCCAACCCACTCCGACGTTCGCATCGCTCTTCGATGCCATCACGGGCAACATCGGGCGCGTCGTCCACGGCAAGAAGGAGTCGGTCGACCTCGCCGTCGTCTGCCTCCTCGCCGAGGGCCACCTCCTGATCGAGGACGTGCCCGGCGTCGGCAAGACCAGCTTGGCCAAAGCGCTCGCGGCGTCGATCGACTGCTCGTGGAAGCGGGTGCAGTTCACGCCCGACCTCCTGCCCGCCGATCTCGTCGGCGTCAGCGTGTACCAGCGGGCCACCGAGCAATTCGTGTTCCAGCAGGGCCCGATGTTCGCCAACATCGTCCTCGCCGACGAGATCAACCGGGCGTCACCGAAGACGCAGTCGGCGTTGCTCGAGGCGATGGAGGAGCGCCAGATCAGCTCGGACGGCGTCAGTCACGTGCTGCCGGCACCGTTCATGGTCGTGGCAACGCAGAACCCCGTGGAGCAGGAGGGCACGTACCGGCTTCCGGAGAGCCAGCTCGACCGCTTCCTGATGCGACTGTCGCTCGGCTACCCGGCTCGCCACGCCGAGCTCGAGATCCTCGACTCTCAGGGCGCCAACGAAACGCTGCCCGGCCTTCGGCCCGTCGTCGGCGTGCCCGAGGTGCAGATGATGATCGATGCCGTGCGCACGGTGCACCTCGCCGGCCCGCTGAAGAGCTACCTCGTCGACCTGTCGGAGGCCAGCCGTCAGCATCCGTCGCTGGTGCTCGGCCTGTCGCCGCGGGCGACGTTGCAGCTGGCCCGGGCCACTCGGTCGGTCGCCGCCTCACAGGGGCGCGATTACGCCACACCCGACGACGTCAAGTCCGTGGCGGTCGCCGTGCTCGCCCACCGAGTCGTGCTGCGCCCCGATGCGGCGGCCCGCGGCGTGAACGGCGAGTACGTCGTCCACGAGCTGCTCGATCACGTCGCCGTGCCCACGGGGCGCTGAGCCGTGCTCACGCGGCACGGCTGGACTGCCGTCGTCGCGGCGGTCGCCGCGTTCATCGTCGGTCGGCTGTTCGGTCTCATCGAGCTGTACGTGCTCGGCACCGGGTTGGTGTTCGCGATCGTGCTCGCGCTGTTCGCCGTGCAGCGCGCGCTGCCCGCGCTGCACGTCCATCGCGTTGCTCGTCCGCCGATGGTGGTGGTCGGGGAATCGGCGCGCGTCGACATCGAAGTGGTCAATCGCGGACGCCGACGCAGCCCGCACCTCAACCTGTGGGAACCGGTCGGCGAGAACGGCGGGGCGCCGATGCAGCTCGCCCCGCTGACCATCGGCGAGTCGGCGATGGCGGCCTATCGCGTGCCCACCGCCCGACGAGGTCTGCTGCAGACCGGACCGCTCCTGGCCGAGCACCGCGACCTGCTCGGACTGTGCTCGCGCACCAACGAGATGGCCGGCACGGGCGAGGTGCTGGTCGTGCCCGCGCACATCCCCCTGACCTTCCCGCAGCTCGGTTCCGCCGGGCGACTCGGCCAGCACTTGCGCCTGAAGGCGTGGGGGCAGACCGGCTCGGAGTTCCACTCGTTGCGCGAGTACGTCGCCGGCGACGACCTGCGCCGGATCAGCTGGAAGGCATCTGCCCGCTCAACCGGGCTGCTGGTGCGCGAGACGGCACTCGAGGGGTTGCGCCGGTGCACCGTCGTCCTCGACCCCAACGCTTCCGAGTACGACGCCGACACCTTCGAGCTCGCGGTCTCGGCAGCGGCCAGCGTGGTCAGCAGCGCTGCTGCCGCCGGCATCACCACTCGCTTCATCGGCGCCGACCTCGACGCTCGCGGCCCCGACGTCGCCACGGCAGCACTGCGCTGGCTGGCCAGCGCGCAGCCGTCACCGGCCGAGTTCGACGGCGACTGGTTGCGCGGCGGACCGAGCGAGGGCCTCGGCATGGTCGTGATGGTCACCGGGCACGACCGCAGCCATGCGGTGCTGCAGGCGTCGGGCACGCTCGGACCCGATGACGCACTCGTCGTCGTCACCACCGGCGCGGCGCCGGTCCAGGGCCGGTTCCTGGTCGACGCGACGTCGATGGATTCGTTGGAGCGGAGCTGGGCGATCCTCATCGCCGGCACCAACGCCGGAGCGATGCGATGACTGCGGCGACGGCGACCGCGCCGGCGCCGTCGAGCCGCCGCTCGACCGCCGGCACCGCGGCGACCCGCCGCGGCAACCAGGTGGAGCCGTTGGCGACGTCGATCGTCACGATCCTCACCGTCGTCACCGCGATCGGCTTCTGCCGCATCTTCCCGGACTGGGCCTACCTGCAATCGATGGTGGTCGTCTGCGTCGGCGTGCACCTCGCCAGTGCGGCGCTCCGCGGCTTGCGCGTGCCGGGCTACATCGCCATCCCGATCGTCGGGCTGCTCATCGTCGAGCTGCTGGCGCTGGTCTACTACCGAGACACCACGCGACTCGGCCTGCCCAGCTCGGAGACCCTCGAGACGTTCCGCGCCGATCTCCGCCTGGTGTGGGAGCAGTTCCCACGCGCCGTCGCTCCGGTGCCCAGCGAGGGAAGCTTCGCCGTCTCGGCGACGGCATTGCTGGCCGTGTGCTCACTGGTCGCGGATGCATTCGCCTTCCGCGCGTTCGGACGTGCCGAGGCGATCGTGCCCACGGGCGTCGTGTTCGTCTTCACCTCGGCGCTCGGCTCGGACCGCAACCGCGTCGCGGCCGGCGCGCTCTGGGTCGCGGTTGCCCTGTTGACCGTCGCCATCCTGCGCTTCTGTCACGCCCGCGAAGAGACCGCATGGCTCGGCAACCGGCGCCGCTCGCTCTCGTCTGCATTGCCGGCGGCCGTTGCGTGCGCGCTCGTTGCCGGCGTCGGCGCCGGGTTGGCCGCCCCGCGACTTCCCGGTGCAGGCGACGAGGCACTGCTCGACACCCGCAACCGCGACGGCGATGTCACCCAGGTGGTCAGCCCCCTCGTCGACATCCGCTCGCGACTGGTGAACAAGTCCAACGTGGAGTACTTCGTCGTCTCGTCGTCGGAGCCCTCGTACTGGCGCGTCGCCGGCCTCTCCCAGTTCGACGGCACCGTCTGGACGCCGTCGGATCAAGACCTGCAGCCCGCCAGCGGCAACCTCCTCGTCGACCCCGCGCCCAACGCGAGGACGGTCGCCCAGACCGTGACGATCTCCAACCTCGAGGGCAACTTCGTGCCCGCCGCGTACAGCCCGCTGCAGGTGACCACCAGCGGGCTCTGGTGGGCTCCGAGTACGCAGACCCTGGTCGTGCCCAACGACGGCTATCACGCGGGCCAGCAGTTCAACATCATCTCGGCCGTCACCGACCCGACGCCCGACGAGCTGCGCGCAGCGACCACCGGTGGGGTGCCCGACCCCGACGCCACCCAGCTGCCGAGCGACTTTCCCGACGAGATCCGCGCCCAAGCCCGAGAGATCGTCCGCGGAGCGGCAACGCCCTACGACGCAGCGATCCTCCTGCAGAACTTCTTCCGTAACAACTTCGAGTACGACACCGACGTGCAGCGCGGTCACAGCGACGACGCGATGCGCAACTTCCTGCGCATCAAGCGTGGCTACTGCGAGCAGTTCGCCGGCACGTTCACGGCGATGGCCCGCTCGGTCGGGTTGCCCGCCCGCGTCGCCGTCGGCTACACGCAGGGCGAGCTGCAGTCCGATGGCAAGTACCACGTGGCCGGACGCCACTCCCATGCGTGGTCGGAGATCTGGTTCGAGGGCTACGGCTGGGTGCTGTTCGACCCGACGCCCGGCCGCGGCGCCCCCGGGCAAGAGGCGCACACCGGCGTCCCGGCTCAGCAGGACACCACGGCCGCCGGCCCCGGCACCGGGCCGGGCCCCGCCACCTCACTCACGCCGGCCACCAACCCGACGCCCACCACCGGGCTCGACCTCAACGGCCCGATCAATGGTGGCAGCACCACGACCTCCATCGCCGTCGCCGGGTTCTCCTCCGACGACGGCGGCACCAGCGCGACGACCGTGCTGCTGGTCCTGCTCGGGCTCGTCGCCGCCGCCATTGGCTGGATCCTGTTCATGCCGCGGATCGTTCGACGCACCCAGCAGGAGGGAACCACCGCAGCCGACCGCGTGCTTGCCGCCTGGACCTACACCGTCGCCAGCGTGCGGCTGGCCGGCGCACCCGCCGTCGCCGGTGCCACCCCGACCGAGTACGCCCGCGACGTCGAACTGGCCACCGGCGTCGACCGGCGGATGATTGGCGAGATCGCCCGGCACGTCACGCGAGCCGTGTACTCGGCACGGCCGGTCGACGAGACCGCCGCTCGCCGGTGCGAGCAGCTGCAGCACGAGATCGACGAACTGGTCCGCGAGCGCATCCCGTGGACGACGCGGCTGATGAGCCGGATCGACCCACGCATCGCTCGGATGCGCCTGCGCGGCTAGCGCCGGCCGTTCAGTTCGACGGGCGAGGCGCGCTGGGCCCGCCGAAGCGGTTGCGCACGCTGGAGCCCAGGCTGCTGATGCTGTGCTCGCCGAGCGCACGCACGTGGCGTTCGGCCATCGACACGGCGAAGACCGCGCCGACGAAGGCGACGAACGCCAGGTACGGGCTGACGGGCAGCAGCAGCACGGATGCCGCGAGGCAGACCAACGTGGCGCCGATGGTGACGATCATGGCTCGCCTCGATCCAGGTGCACGGTGACGGATCTCGCGACCGAAGCTCGGGTCGCGCTGGAGCTGCTCTTCGATCTGTCGCAGGATGCGCTGTTCGTCTTCAGAAAGCGGCATGGGCGTGCTCCTCAGCTGTGCCTCTGAGCATCATTCCACGCGCGGCCCGGTGAGACAACGCGCAGCGGTCATCCCTGCGAATCTCTTCATGATCCGAAACGCGCCGACGCAGGCCGAACGGGGCGTCATTCGTCCGCCGCCGGGCCCCACTGCTGGGCGCCACGTCGCACCACTCGCAGCCCGGAGGTCGAGACCGCGCTGGCGGGTCCGATGGCCGTCGCGCCGAAGCGCTCCCGGATCGCGTCCATGGTCTCCTCTGCCAGCTGCCAGTCCCGTCCGACGTCCTGAGCACCGGATTGCTGGGCACGGCGACCGGGCTCGTCGAACAAACTGTCCATCGTCAGCTGCTCGGCCTGATCGGCGAAGTTGCTGACGCTCACCCCGAGCAGCCGAACGCCGGGGCCGGGATCGATCGCCTGCAGCATCGGTTCGGCGGCGGCGATGATCGCGTGGGCCGAGCCCACGGCGGCCGACAGCGTCGTCGACCGGGTGATCGTCTCGAAGGTTCCGAAGCGCACCTTGACACTGACCGTGCGCGCTCCACCGCCATGAGCGCGCAACCGGCCGGCCACCGCATCGGCCAGGCGAACCAGCTCGGCGCGCAGCTCGGCGTGCGTGTGCCGATCGGTGCTGAAGGTCTCCTCGTGGCCGATCGATTTGAGCGCCCGGTCGACCTCGACCGGACGATCGTCGATGGCCCACGCCAGCCGGTGCAGGTGGCTGCCGTGCGCCTTGCCGATGACTGCGATCAGCGCCGCCTCGTCGAGCTCGGCGAGCTGGGCGACGGTGCGCACCCCGAGGCCCTGCAAGCGCTCCAGCGTGGCCGGGCCGACGCCCCACAGCGCCTGCACGGGCAGCGGATGGAGGAAGGCGAGCTCCTCCCCCGGTCGCACTTCGACGACGCCGGCACCGGGTTCGATGCCCGTCACGCCGACACGCGGCTTGGCCGCCACCGACGCCAGCTTGGCGAGGAACTTGTTCGGTGCGACGCCGACCGAGCAGGCCAGGGCCAACTCGTCGTGCACGCGATCACGGACCAGCTGGGCGATCTGCGCGCCGGGACCGAGCAGCCGCTGCGAGCCGGTGACGTCGAGGAACGCCTCGTCGAGCGCCAGTGGCTCGATCGTCGGCGTCACCGAGCGGAAGATCTCGTGCACCTCGGCGCTGACCCGCCCGTACAGATCGTGGTCGCCCTGCAGGAAGACCAGGTCGGGACACAGCCGGCGCGCCGTGGTGCTGGGGATGGCCGAACGGACCCCGAAGCGGCGAGCCTCGTACGACGCCGCGGCGACGACCCCGCGCGCCCCTGCACCGCCGACGACCACCGGTTTGCCCACCAGCTCGGGACGTCGGCGCAGCTCGACGGACACGAAGAACGCGTCCATGTCCACGTGCAGGATGACGCGCGGCGCGCTCATCAGATCCGTTCGATGATCGCCGACGACCGGTCGGTGCCCCGCAGGACGAACTGGAACGCGTGGTCGCCGTCAGCACCCGCCCCCAGCCAGTGGGTGACGGGCACGTGGACCCACGGCGGGCTCGTCGCCAGCAGGATCGCTGCCTCCTCGCCGGCGACGTGGCGAACATCCTCGACGATGCCGTCGGGGTCGTCGATGCACACATCTCCGTCCGCAGCAACGGCCTCCCACGCCTCGACCTTCAGCCGCCAACCCATGTCGGGTGCCTCGACGGTGACCGCGTATCGGCGACCGACCCAGTCCGCGATGCGCAGTCCGGTCTCCTCCAACACCTCCCGGCCGAGCCCGTCGAGCAGCGACTCGCCGGCGTCGATGACGCCGCCCGGAGGCGTCCAGTCGACCGATCCGTCACGACGGCGATTGCCGACGAGGAGCAGCCCGTCCCCGTGACGGATGAGGGCTCCGCCGACCAGCCAGTCGCGCACCGAAGCAGTCTCGCTCAGCCGCCGCGGGCGCGGCGTGTCCGTCGACCGCCGAAGTCGGCGACCCACAGCTTGATCACGAGGACGAGGGCCTCGCTGATGATGCTGCCGGACATCTTCGAGGTGCCCTCGGTGCGGTCGCGGAAGGTGATCGGGAACTCGGCGACCTTGCCACCGAGGCGCACGAGCCGGTACGTCATCTCGATCTGGAAGCCGTAGCCCTTGCCGGCGACGGTCTCGAACTTCATCCGCTCCAACGCCTCGGTCCGGTAGGCGCGGTATCCGGCCGTGGCGTCGTTGATCGCCAGCCCGAGCACACCGGCGGCGTAGCGGTTGCCCCAGCGCGACAGCCATCGGCGGCGCGGCGGCCAGTTCTCGGTGAGCCCGCCGGGCACGTAGCGACTGCCGATGGCCAGATCGCCGCCGTGCTCGGCGATGGCGATCAATGCCGGCAGCGCGTCGGGTGGATGCGACATGTCGGCGTCCATCTGGACGCAGATCTCGGCGCCGGCCTCGATCGCGGCGCGCAATCCGGCGCGGTAGGCGTCGCCGAGCCCCGTCTTGCCCGGACGGCGCAACACGTCGATGTTGCCGAGCTCGACACCCAGCCGTTCGGCGAGGTCGGCGGTGCCATCCGGGCTGGCGTCGTCGACGATCAGCATCGTCGCCTCCGGGGCGACGGCGCGCACGGCGCGGCACAGCCGATCGATGTTGTCCGCTTCGTTGTATGTCGGAACGACGACCGTCACGCGCACGGTCGGGCACTCTACGGTGCCCGTACGATGGCTGCCGTGGCACCGAGTCCAACTTCCGGCCAAACCGACGCGGATCGCCCGCTCTCCGCGCTTCCGTCACCTGGCGCTCGCGTGCTGGCGTTCGTGGCCATCCTCCTCGGCGGCTTCGCCGGCGGGCTCATCGGCTACACGCTCGTCAAGTTGCAGTGCCACGGCGAATGCGCCGCAGGGCGCGGCGTGGGAGCGTTCTCGGGTGCGGTCCTCGCCGCCATCGGGATGAGCATCGTCGCTGTGCTCGTCCTGCGGGCCATCGGTGAGTGGCGCCAGATCGAAGCCCGTGAGCGCGGCGCTGTCGGTCCCGGTACCCCACGCCGATGACCATGGGCGCGACACCGACGACATCTCGCTCACCACGCGCCCGTGCCGCCGCGCCCAGCTCTCATGGGCGCGGAACCGACGAGATCTCGCTGATCTCGCGCCCATGAACCTGCAGAACGTGGATCGAGAGGAGCTCGTCACCCTTGCCGCGCGGCTGGCGACCGAGGCCGGCCGGATGGTGCGAGCCGGCCGGGAAGGCGGGATCGCTGCGGCGACGACCAAGTCGTCGGCCACCGACGTGGTCACCGAGTTCGATCGAGCGTCCGAGGCCTTCATCGTCGGTGAGCTCGCCGCTGCCCGGCCGGGCGACGGCGTGATCGGCGAGGAGGGCACCGACACGACGAGCACCACCGGTGTCCGCTGGCTGATCGACCCGATCGACGGGACGACGAACTTCCTCTACGGGCTGCCCGGCTACGCCGTGTCGATCGCCGCGAGCACCGACGACGGCGCGGAGGCAGGCGCTGTCTACGTGCCCGCCACCGACGAGCTGTTCACCGCGGTGCGCGGCGGCGGCGCCAAACTCGGTGCACGTCCGCTGACGTGCAGCACCACCACCGACCTCGCTCAGGCGCTGATCGCCACCGGCTTCTCCTACCTGCCCGAGCGACGGATCGCACAGGCCCAGCGCATCGCCGAGATGATCGGACGCGTGCGCGACATCCGTCGCTCCGGCGCCGCCTCGACCGACCTCTGTTCGGTTGCCGCCGGGCGCGTCGACGTCTACTTCGAGCGCTTCCTCGGGCCGTGGGACATGGCCGCCGGCGAGCTCATCGCGCGTGAGGCGGGATGCCGAACCGGCTCCTTCGACGGCGGCCCGGCGCACCACTCGAACGTGCTCGTGGCGAACCCGTTCCTCTTCGATCAGATGGTCGACCTGCTGGCGAACACCGAAGCGGGCCCCCGGCCTGGCATCATGTGACCCGTGGGAACCCGGATTCTGACGGTTGAAGACGATGAGCGCATCCGCACTGCGGTGAAGCTCGCCCTCGAGGACGAAGGCTGGACCGTCGACGAAGCCGGCAGCGGCGAGGAAGCGATCACGCTCTTCGGTGCCGCCGTGCCGGACGTGGTCCTCATCGACATCATGCTCCCCGGCATCGACGGCTTCGAGCTGTGCCGCACCCTGCGTCGTCACAGCGACGTGCCGATCGTGATGGTCACCGCGCGCAACGACACCCACGACGTCGTCGCCGGGCTCGAAGCGGGCGCCGACGACTACCTGACGAAGCCGTTCGCGCCGAAGGAGCTGTCGGCGCGAATCCGCGCCCTGCTCCGTCGCATCCGCCCGATCAGCCCGTCGCACGCCCGGTTGGTGTTCGGCGACCTGGAGATCATCCCCGACGAGGGCAAGGTGCTGCGCAGCGGCACCGAGCTGCACCTGACGAAGACCGAGTTCCGTCTGCTGTGCGAGCTGGCCCAGAACCCCGGCCGCGTGTTCAGCCGGGAGAGCCTGCTCGACAAGGTGTGGGGCTACGACTACTTCGGTGACGGTCGGCTCGTCGACGTGCACGTCCGTCGGCTGCGCACCAAGGTCGAGGCCGACCCGGCGAACCCGCGCCACGTCGTCACCGTGCGCGGGCTCGGGTACCGACTGCAATCGTGACCGTGCAGTGACCAGCGTCGACCTGGCACGCGGCGAGGACGACACGGCCACGACCGGGCTCACCCGTCCGACACGACGACAACGGTTCACGGAGTGGTCGGCCCAGGTCCGCCCGGCGCGGCTCGGGTTGCGCACGCGCATCCTGCTGATGTTCGCGCTCGGCGCGCTGCTGCTGTCCGCGTTCCTCGCCGCCGCCGCCTACAGCTTCACGCGCAGCAGCATGGTCAACCAGCGCGATCGCTCCGGCATCGAGCAGGCGTACCGCAACGCGCAGGTCGCGCAGAACGAGCTCGTCGGCAACGCGTCTGCCAACGACGTCAACGCCAGGCTGCTGTCGCTGGGCGTTGCTCGGGCGGCGGTCAACGTGCGCGGCGCGTGGGCGGCGACATCACCCTCTCGATTCGGTCCGGACGCGATCCCCGTCGCGCTGCAGTCGCGCGTGATGCAGGACGGCGAACCGGCGCGGATGATCACCGACGTCGGCGGCAGCCCGGTGCTCGTCATCGGCATCCCTCTCACCGTCACCGACGCCTCGTACTTCGAGTTCGTCAGCCTCGACGACGCCAACACGACGCTGCGCAACGTCGCCGTCAGCCTCGTGTTCGGCGGCGTGATCACCACGATGGCCGGCGCCCTGATCGGGTCGCTCGCCGCACGGCGTGCGGTCAAGCCGCTCGGCGATGCCGCCCAGGCAGCAAAGGCGATCGCCGGTGGCCGGCTGGACACCCGCCTGGAGCCGACCGACGATCACGACCTGCAGATCCTGGCCAACGCGTTCAACGACATGGCGGCCGCGCTGCAGGAACGAGTGGAACGCGACGCACGCTTCGCCAGCGACGTCAGCCACGAGCTGCGTTCACCGTTGATGACCCTGGCCGCGAGCGTCGAGGTGATGCAGGCACGCCGCGACGACATGCCGGAGAAGGCCCAGGCGGCACTCGACCTGCTCGTTGCCGACGTCGCCCGATTCCAGGGGCTCGTCGCCGACCTCCTCGAGATCTCGCGGTTCGACGCCGGGGCCATCCGCCTCCACCTGGACGAGCTGTTCGTCGCCGAGTTCGTGCGCCAGGCGGTCGCCGTCAGCAGCATGCCGTCGACGAAGGTGGTCGTCACCGAACGTGCCGAGCGGATGGTGATGAGCGGCGACAAGCGGCGGCTGGCCCGTGTGGTGGCCAACCTGATCGACAACGCCCGTTTGCACGGCGGTGGCGAGGCATCGATCTCGGTGCTCGAAGCCGACGGTGAGGGCGAGCCGCTCGGGCACGTGTGGATCGCCGTCGAGGACCGTGGCGTCGGGGTGCCGATGGAGGAACGTCAGCTGGTGTTCGAGCGCTTCGCCCGTGGCGGTGCCGCCGGGCGCCGGGCCACCAGCGACGGCGCCGGCCTGGGTCTGGCGCTGGTCGACGAGCACGTGCGGATGCACGGCGGGCGCGTGTGGGTGGAAGACCGCGTCGACGGCGAAGCCGGTGCGCGGTTCGTGCTCGAGCTGCCGGCGGAAGAGGTCTGACCGTGATCGCAGCGAGTGCTCAAGCGCATCGGACGACTCGACGCGCGCCCCGGTTCGCACTCGCGATCTGGCTCGGGCTCCTGGCACTCGTCGCATCGGGTTGCTCGATCGGGTCGGACGACTCGCCGCGCACCATCGGGGCCGATCAACGCACCGAGCTCCAGTTGGGCAACGGCCAGCAGGGCGGCGCCGCAACCGGTGCAGCGCGCATCTACCTCGTCGCACCCGACGAGCAAGGGCAGAGCCGCAAGCTGCAACCCGTGGCACGCGACGTCGACGAGACCGCGCAGTCGCTGCTCGCCGCGCTGTTCCAGGGACCGAACGACGACGAACGCGATGCGCAGCTGCGCACGGCACTGCCTGCCGACGCACACCTCTTGGGTACGCGCCTGCAGTCCGGAGTGCTGATCGTCGATGTGTCCAGCGAGCTGCAGCTGCTGTCGGGAGACTCCCTCGTCACAGCCGTCGCGCAGATCGTGCTGACCGCCAGCGAGGCCGGCGTCGACCGCATCCGAATCGTCGTCGACGGCACTGCCCCAGCAGTGGCCGGCCGGGAACGGCGAGCTCAAGGGCGAGCCGCTCACCCCCTACGACTTCCCCGGGTTGGTGGTGTCGGCGCAGCCGTCGTACCCGCCGCTGCCCTCCCCCACCGCTGTCACCAGCGCCTGACGTTCAGCCGAAGAAGACCGCGGCCACGTCGTAGAGGTCCATGTCCAGCGTGCGCGTCTTGCCCACGGTCTCGCGCAGGGGCACGGCGACCACCTCGGTGCCGCGCAGCGCGGCCATCTCGCCCCACCGCCCTTCGTGGACCATGTCGATCGCTGCCACCCCGTACCGGGTGCTGAGCACCCGGTCGTACGCGGTGGGCGTTCCGCCGCGCTGCACATGTCCGAGCAGGACGACGCGGGTCTCGAAGCCGGTGCGCAGCTCGATCGCGTGAGCGATCGCGTCGGTGACGCCGCCAAGGCGCACGTGGCCGAACTGGTCATAGATCTTCTCCCGCGCGGGCATCGTGCCTTCCTTGGGCTCGGCGCCTTCGGCAACGACGACGATCGACGCGTACCGCCCGCGCTCGTGGCGCTTGCGCAGGAGGTCGCACACCTCGTCGATGTCGAACGGGCGTTCCGGGATGATGATCGCCGTCGCCCCGCCGGCGATGCCCGCGTGGGTGGCGATCCACCCGGTGTGGCGCCCCATCACCTCGACCACCATCACCCGGTCGTGGCTCTCCGCCGTGGTGTGCAGACGATCGATCGCGTCGGTGGCGATCTGCACCGCGGTGGTGAAGCCGAAGGTGATGTCCGTCCCGACGATGTCGTTGTCGATCGTCTTCGGCACGCCCACGATCGGCAGGCCGAGGTCCTCGTGCAGGTTGCACGCCACCGACAGCGTGCCGTTGCCGCCGATGGCGATGAGCGCATCGATGCCCATCTCGTCGAACGTGTCGCGCACCGCTTGCGGTCCGCCCTCCAGGTCGTACGGACTGCCACGACGCGTGCCGAGCAGGGTGCCACCCTTGGGCAGCATGCCGCGCAGCGAGCGCACGTCCAGCGCCATGGTGCGCCGCTCACGGACACCGTCCCACGCGTCGAGGAAGCCGATCAGCTCGTCGCCGTGCTCCAGCTCGCCCTTGCGCACGATGGCGCGGATGACCGCGTTGAGGCCCGGGCAGTCACCGCCACCTGTCAGAATGCCGACTCGCACGCCTGCACACGCTAGGCGGCCGATGATCGACTGCAGGAGAGATTGATGGCCTGGGATTCGTCCCGTCCGATCCCGTGGAGGCGCTTTGGGCGCGAGGCGCTGCTCTTCCTCGCCATCGGGGTGCTGCTGGTGGCCCTCGTCTTCGACCCGAAGGACCCGGCCGCGACGTACACCGGGCTGGCGCTCGGGGCCGTGCTCTTCGTGCTCGTCAGTGCCGTACTGGCGAAGTTCGGCTACCTGCGGTCCACGTTGCGCGACCTGCGCGAGGGCACACGCGCTGCGGCCGCGGCGAAGGCCGCGGCCAAAGGATCGCAGCAGCCGGTCGTGGCGTCGCGGAACCGACCGGCACCGACCAAACGAACGACCACCGGCCCGTCGCAGCGGCCGAACCGCACCAACAAGCAGCGCCGCCGATGAGCGAACCCGGAACCGCACCTCGCACGGTGATCGCCATCGATGCCGGCACGACGGGCGTCCGCAGTCGAGCCGTCAGCCCCGACTCGACGGAGGTGATCGCGTCGTACCGCGAGTTCACCCAGCACTTCCCCGAGCCCGGTCGGGTGGAGCACGACGCCGTGGAGATCTGGGATGCGGTGACGGCGACGCTCACCGACGTGATCGAGCGCGTCGGCGCTGAGAACGTCGCGGCCATCGGCATCACCAACCAGCGCGAGACCGTGGTCGCGTGGAGCCGCCGTACCGGGCTCCCGTACGGCAACGCGATCGTCTGGCAGGACCGTCGCACCGCCTCACGTTGCGAGGAGCTCACCGCTGCCGGCGCGCTCCCCCGGGTGCGCGCTCTCACCGGGCTGGTGCTCGACCCGTACTTCTCCGGCACGAAGTTCGAGTGGATGCTGGCCAACCGCGACATCCCGGTGGACGACGACCTCGCGCTGGGCACCATCGACAGCTGGATCCTGTGGAACCTCACGGGCGGCACCGGGAGCGCCGATGCCGTGCACGCCACCGATCCGTCGAACGCCAGCCGGACGATGCTGTTCGACATCACTCGCCTCGAGTGGAGCGACGAGCTGTGCGCGCTGTTCGACATCCCGATGACGGCGCTGCCCAGCGTGATGCCGTCGAGCGGACGATTCGGCCTCACTGCCTCGTCGAGCGGGCTGCCCGTCGGCATCCCGATCTCGGGCATCGCCGGCGACCAGCAGGCAGCGCTGTTCGGGCAAGCGTGCGTGCACCCCGGGATGGCCAAGAACACGTACGGCACCGGCAGCTTCGTGCTGCTGAACGTCGGCCCGACGTGCCCGACGCCGACGCCGGGGATGCTCACCACCGTCGCCTGGACGCTGGCCGACGGCACGACGGCGTACGCGTTGGAGGGAGCGATCTTCGTCACGGGCGCAGCGGTGCAGTGGTTGCGCGACGGACTCGGCGTGATCGAGACGTCGGCCGAGATCGGCCCACTCGCCGAATCGGTCAACGACGCCGGCGGCGTGGTGATCGTCCCTGCGTTCACCGGACTCGGCAGCCCGTGGTGGGACCCGTACGCCCGTGGCACGATCCTCGGCATCACCCGCGGCAGCACGAAGGCGCACCTCGCTCGCGCCGTGATCGAGGCCATGGCCTTCCAGACCCGCGACGCGGTGGACGCGATGAGCGCGGCGTCGGGGGTCGACATCCACGACCTGCGCGTCGACGGTGGAGCGTCGGTGATGGATGTGCTGCTGCAGTTCCAGGCCGACCAGCTCGGCGTCACCGTGCGCCGCCCGACCGATCAGGAGACCACCGCTCTCGGTGCGGCCTACCTGGCCGGGCTGGCCGAGGGCATCTGGCCGTCGCTCGACGCGATCGGCGCGACCTGGACGCTCGACCGCGCCTTCGAGCCCGAACCGGATCGCACGTTCACCGATCTGGCCCACGCGACCTGGACCCGGGCAGTGGAGCGGTCACGCCACTGGGCCGGTGGCGACGACACCGTCGAGGGCATCGGCGATCCGACCGAGGAGTGACACCTGCTGTCGTTCGCGGGCATGGAAGGGTCGGCCCGCACGCCCGCTGGCGAACACCACACCCATCCGGTCGAGGCGCGTCCAGACGATGTCGCCCGGCGTCGTGTCGGATGCCGCGTCGAGGTGGCGACTGCCTTCGATGAACGCGCTCAGCCAACCGAGGTCGGGCACCGGCCCGGCGCTCGACAGCACTCCACCGTCCACGGCCATCGCCACGCACCACTCGCCGTCGACCAACTCGCGCAGGTGCTCGCAGAACACGCGCACGCGCACATCGGGTGACGCTTCGGCGAGGTCGGCGGCGACGATCAGCGCCGCGGTGCCCGGATCGGGCCGCGCCGCGGAGACGCTGCGCACGTCCTCCACGGCCACGCCGTCCACCTGACGGATCTCGGCCACGAGCAGGTCGACCAGGCCGTCCTCGGGCAGGCTGACGGTCAACTCGTCGATGGCATTGCCGCCGCCGCGCTCGAGGATGTCGATGCCGATGACGTCGCCGCGCACTGCGCCGATGCGGCTGGCCACCTGACCCAGCGCGCCCGGACGGTCGGGCAGCCAGACGCGGACGACGTAGGTGAGCATCGGCGTGAAGCTACTGAGGCGATGTTCGCGGCCCGTCACCATTTCGTGACAGGTGTGTGAACCTGCTCGGCACCGGGCTCAGCCCAGCTTGATCAGGCCCTTCTTCAGGTTGCGCAGGCCCTGGGCGATGCGCTGCTCGTTCTCGATCAGGGCGAAGCGGGCGAAGCCCTCGCCACCCGGGCCGAAGCCGACACCGGGCGACAGCGCGACGTCGCACTCGCGCACGACGTGCGAGCAGAACTCGACCGAGTCCATCTCGGCGTACGGCTCGGGGATCGGCGCCCACACGAACATCGAACCCTTCGGCTTGGGGATGTCCCAGCCGATGCGGGCCAACCCGTCGATCAAGGCGTCGCGGCGGCTCTGGTAGATGGCGCAGACCTCCTTGGGGAAGTCCGGCGCCTCGTTCATCGTCACCGTGGCGGCGATCTGGATCGGCTGGAACATGCCGTAGTCGAGGTAGCTCTTCAGCTTGACGAGTGCCTGCACGACGTCCTTGTTGCCGGCCAGGAAGGCGCAGCGCCAGCCGGCCATCGAGAAGCTCTTGGTCATCGAGTACAGCTCGACGGCACATTCTTTGGCGCCCTCCGCCTGGAGGATGCTCGGTGGCTTGTAGCCGTCGAAGCCCATGTCGGCGTAGGCGAAGTCGTGAACGACGATCATCCCGCGCTCGCGGCAGAAGTCGACCACCTTCTGCATGAAGTCGAGGTCGACGACGGCACCGGTCGGGTTGTGCGGGAAGGAGATGACGAGCACTCGCGGCTTGGGCCAGCCGACGTCGTATGCGGTGGTCAAGCTGTCGAAGAAGTCGCCGGTGAAGTCGCCCTGCACGCGCGGATCGGCGAGGTGGCGCATCGGCACCTGGCGCAGGTCGGCGCCGGCGAACAGCGGGCCGAAGATGTGGATCGGGTAGCTCGGGCTGGGCACGATGGCCGCGTCGCCACGGTCGAGCAGCACCCACATCAGGTGGCTGAAGCCTTCCTTGGAGCCGATCGTGTTGGTGATCTCCAACTCGGGGTCGAGGTCGACGTCCCAGTTGCGCTTGTACAGCGCGCAGGCGGCCTCGCGCAGCTTGGGCAGGCCGCGGCTGAGCGAGTAGCGATGGTTGCGGGCGATGTGCGCCGCCTCGCCGAGCTTCTCGACGGCGATCTCCGGGGACGGGATGTCCGGGTTGCCGAATCCGAGGTCGATCACGTCTGCCCCTGCGCGACGTGCCTCGATCTTCAAGTTGTTGATGATCGTGAACACGTACGGGGGGAGGTTGGTGATCCGGCGGAATTCCACGGACTCGACGCTAGTTCGCGGGCGCACTGAACGCGCGGCCGGTTCGGCGTGCTCTTAGCATCACGGTGCATGAACGCCAATCCCCCGGACGGCTGCATCCGCGTCGTGATCGAGATCCCCCGCGGGTCGCGCAACAAGTACGAGATCGACCACGAGACGGGGCGTGTGTTCCTCGACCGCCGGCTGTTCACGGCGACCGCCTACCCGGCCGACTACGGGTTCATCCCCGAGACGCTCGGCGGCGATGGCGACCCGCTCGACGCGCTGGTGCTGCTGGAGGATCCGGTGTTCCCTGGGGTGTGGGTCGATGCCCGCCCGGTCGGGGTGCTGTACATGGAGGACGAGGCGGGCGAGGACGCCAAGATCATCTGCGTACCGCCACGCGAGCCGCGCTGGGCCAATGTGCTCGACCTCGACGACCTCACCCCGGAGCTGGTCTACGAGATCCAGCACTTCTTCGAGGTCTACAAGGCCCTCGAGCCTGGCAAGACCTCATCCACCGCCGGTCTCGCCGGTCGCGAGGCCGCCTGGCAGGAGATCGAAGAAGCCCGGGCCAACTACCCGGGCCACGGGTGAGCGCCGCTCCGACTGGAGTTCGGGTGAGCGAGCGCAGCGAGCGAGCTCGGCAGGTGAGCGCAGCGAACCCGAGGGACTAGTAGCCGTGTGACAGGAGGGCGGCGCCGATGCCGCCGGCGTAGGCGCCGAGCTCGGCGAAGGCCAGGCGCGGGGCCGGGCGGTCGACACCGACGAAGCTCATCTCGGCGAACCACTTCTCGATCGGCGGGAGGTACAGGTCGGCGTTGGTGCTCAACCCGCCGCCGATGACGATCAGTTCCGGGTCGTACAGGTTGGTGAGGTTCATCAACCCGAGCGCCACCCACTGGGCGAAGGTGTCGACGACGGCGATGGCCTGCGGATCGCCGTGCTCGGCAGCATCGCGGACGTGCTCGCCGCGCAACGCGTCGAGGCCACCGGCCGTCTGCAGCACCGCGTCGAGATCGCCGGCCTGCGCCGCTTGACGGGCCAGCCAGGCGAGCCCGGAGCCGGAGGCGTAGCGCTCCCAGCAACCGCGCCGGCCGCACGGGCAGCGCGGGCCGTTGGGATCGACCACGACGTGGCCGAACTCGGCCGCGAAGCCGTGGTAGCCGTGCTGCAGCACTCCCCCGCTGACGACGCCACCGCCGATGCCGGTGCCGAGCCCGACGAGCAACATGTCGTCGACGCCTCGGCCTGCGCCCAGCTTCCATTCGGCGAGCGCGCCGACGGTGTTGTCGTTGTCGACGATCACCTTGCGTCCGGTGCGCTTGCCGATCTCGTCGCGCAGCGGCAGCATCCGCACGCTGGTGACGTTCGGGGCTGCGAGCAGCACACCGTCGCGATTGACCAACCCGGGGACGCCGAGGCCGATGGTGCCGGTGCCGCCCAGACGGTTGGCGATCCCGGCGATCGCCGCGAGCAGCGCCTCGGAGTCGTTCGGCGTGGGCTCACGGAACTCGTCGATCTTCGTTCCGTCGGCGTCGAGCGCGACACCCAGGAGCTTCGTGCCGCCGACATCGATGCCGACAGCTGCCGGGGCGTTCACGACTCGGCGCGGACCTTGAGCTCGCGCACGGTGTTCAGGATGCGCACCTCGGCGCGTCGCTTGACGAAACCGGGCAGCGGCACGACCAGCTCGATGGCCAGGTCGTAGCGCACCTCCGTGCCGCCATCCGGTGTGGGCGAGAAGTGGTAGGCGCCGTCGATGGTGCGCATGATGTCGCCGCGAACCATCGACCAGGCGAGCACGGACGGCGCATCGCTGTAGTCGTAGGCCAGCGTGTAGTGGGTGCTGCGGCCGAGCGCGGACGCCCGGAACTCGACCTCCAACGGACGTCCTTCGCCGTCGCGGCCGCGGATGATGACGTCCTTGACGTCCTTGGCCCAGTCGGGGTAGCGCTCGACGTCGGCCGCGATGGCCCAGACGCGTTCGGGCGACGCGGCGATGGTGATGGTCTGGGACGCCGTTTCAGCCATGGTGGTGTTCTACTCGATCGGACGGTTGGACGGTGCGGATGACGAAGCGACCCGAGGGCCGAAGGAACCGTAACGCGCCGCCCACAGCCCGTTGATGCCAATGCCGAACATCGGCACGAGCACGCCGAAGGCCAGCGCGTTCAGCTTGCCCTCGTCGAGCCCGACCACACCGGCGATGGCACCCCCGAGACCCCCCAGGACCTGCAGGGCGAGCGATGCGGTGAGCGGGCGGCGCGCCGACGGGGGCGCCGTGGGACCGGTGAGGAGGAACAGGTTGGCGACACCGACCTCGTCGGTCCGTGACCGCTCGAGCGCGGATGTGTAGCCCCACAGCGCCGCAGCGACACCGATCGCGAACAGCACCATCGACACGCCGCCGATGGTGAACTGCGCCGGTCGACGGTCGCGCAACGGGATGGCGACAGCCAGCACGGCGAGGAACACCGCCGTACCGATGACGTCGAGGCGAACCAGCTTGCTCACGTGGTTCATTCTGGCAGCGCACCCAGCGATCGCCCCAGGCGTCGAGCCAACACGTCGTAGGAGAACTCCGCCACTGCACGCTCTCGAGCCGCTGCGCCCATCGCCGTGCGCCGCGTCGGCTGATCGAGCAGCGACTCGATCGCCGAGGCCACCTCGCGTGGGTCGTCGGGGTGGCGCACCATCAGCCCGGTGACGTCGTCGACCACCGCGTCCTCTGCCCCGCCGCTGTCGCCGGCGACCTGCGGCACCCCGCAGGCCGCAGCTTCGAGGAAGATGATCCCGAACCCCTCCTGCTCCAACCCGCCCCAGCGGTTGCGGCACGGGATGGTGAACACGTCGCCGCAGCCGTAGAGCGCCGGCAGCTCGTCGTTGGACACCCTCCCGAGGAAGCGCACCGGTGCGTTCAGCCCAGCGGCCAGCTGCCGCAGACGAGCTTCGTCGCGGCCACCGCCGGAGATCGCCAGCAACAGATCAGGGCGGCTGCGGCGCAGCAAGGCAGCGGCGCGGATGGCGGTGTCGAACCCCTTGCGCGGCACGAGTCGGCTGATGCTGACTACGAGCTCGGCGTCGACCGGCAAGCCGAAGTGCTCGCGGGCGACGATGCGCTCCGTCGGCGACAACGGGCGGAACCGCTCGGTGTCGACGCCTGGCGGAACGACGGTGATCGGCAGCGCCCGTCCGGCCGCGTGCCGGGCTTCGGCGGCGGGGTACGCCCCGGCGGCGATGATGTGCCGGGCGCGCCGCAGCACGTAGCCGAGGGTCTGGCGCGAACCGGGCAGGCGCCCGGGCACGGTCACCTCGGCGCCGTGCACGACGAGGTCGTACGGCAGCTTCAACGATGGACCCACGAGGCCGACCGGAAGCGCAGGATCGAGCACGACGAGGTCGGCGCCCTCCTCGCGCGCCAGCGCGTCGATGCGTTGCACCATCCACGGGTGCGGCAGCAGGACGGGCTCGCGGGTGCGCACGATCCGGAACGGCTGCTCGGCATCGAACTGCTCAGCGCCGCGGTACGGCGTGGTGAGCACCGTGAACTGATCCGGAGGCAGGCGCCGCCACCACTCCCAGAGCAGGGACTGGATGCCGCCGATCTTCGGAGGGAAGTCGTTGGTGACGAGGAGGTGCTTCACACGCGGGCCAGCTCGGCGAGCACGTCGGGATCGGGATCGGTGGCGGGCAGCATGTCGTGCATCCCCAGCGACTGCGCGACCCACACGGCGTGGGCCCGCAGCACCGCGTCGGGATGAGCAAGGTACCGCAGCACGGTGTCGGCGACCCGGCGATCAGTGGCGTCGCCCACGTTGCCGAGCACGATCAGGGCGTTTCGCCGCACCCAGCGCGGATCGCGGTCGGCGAGGTAGCGACGGCCCCACACGTCCATCACCTCGTCGTCGTCACCCTCGAGCAACGCCAACACGTCGATCCACGGCTGCCGCGCCGACGCGCTGGTGACGTCGTCGGGTGCCCGGTTGTCGATGCTCGGCCGCATGGACGGCGGGCACGCCAGTTGGCACTCGTCGCATCCGTAGATGCGATCACCGATCGCCGCGCGCCAGCGATGCTCGACGATGCCCGGCTTCTGCAGCAACCAGGCCAGGCAACGTCCTGCATCGATCACCCCGTCGGCGACGATCGCTGCAGTCGGGCATCGGTCGATGCAGCGATGGCATGCACCGCACCCGTCGGGCACCACCTGCTCGGCAACGGGCAGCGGAGCGTCGGTGATGACGCAGCCGAGCACGAACCAGCTGCCGGCGCCGGGGAGCAACAGGTTGGCGTTCTTGCCGAACCAGCCGAGGCCGGCCAGGTGGGCCACTTCGCGATCGACGATGCTGTTGTCATCGGCGAAGGGCACGGCGCGGTAGCCGAGGGAGCGCAGCTGGGTGGCCACAGCCCACAGGCCTTCGCGGAGCGGCGCGTAGTGGTCGGCCCACGAGTAGCGGGCAACCCGACCAGCCGGGCGCGCAACGGGCTCGACATCGTCGTCGAAGTACGGACGGGCGCCGACGACGATGCTGCGGGCATCGCGCACTGCCTGCGCCGGATCGGTGGACCGCTCGATGTTGCGGTAGGTGAACGACATCCCGTCGTGCAGGTTCAGTTCGCGTCGGCGGTGCAGCTCGGCACGAGCCCGCAGCAGCGGCTCGGCCGGTGCGACGCCCACGTGCGTGATGCCGTGCTCGGCGGCGATGGCGGTGAGACGGCCGACGAGCGACGCATCGACCGGGACGGGCGCCGGGTCAGGAGGCCTCACGGAAGCGAAGCGTAGGCAGCATGCCTGCCGCTTCGAGCAGGCGCACCACGCGGGCCTCCTCCGAATCGCCGACCAGCATCAGCTCCACCGGTGCCGGCGAGAGGATGTGCGTGACGACGCAATCGGCGCAGGTGGCCGTGCGGCGCATGCTGCAACTGTCGCAATCGATGGTGATGTTCATGTGGCTCACTGAACCACGAGGGTGTGACACGGCGCCCCGACGTGCCGCTCAGCGTCGCGCCACCTGGATGAACTGGTCGCTGCTGACCACCGATGCGCCGGCGGCACGGACGTCGGTCACCACCGCCTGATCGTTGGTGACCACGATGACGGCCCGCTCGACGTCGAGGCGATCGACCTCCTCGCGCAGCACGTCGTCGGCGAGCACCCCGGCCGGCGAGTAGCTCACACGGACCAGGCGCTTGCGCGGCGCCGAGGCCCCGGGCACGTCGGCGCCGTCGAAGACGATGGTGATCGCCGTCCCCCAGCGTCGGGCGACGTCCTCGGCCAGATCGATGCACGCGCTCCGCTGGTGCTCGAGGTCGAACGATGGCCAGGCCAGCTTGGCCACGTTGTAGCCGTCGACCAGCACCACGGCGCCGGATCGCATCAGGTGCTCGGTGGCCTCGGCGGTCCCTTCGCGAACACCACCGGGCAGCTTCAGCGGAACTCTTCCGTGCGGTGCCGGCGCACGACGTCGACGCGGTGCCGGCGCCGGGCGGGGCGCGGCGACCACGTGCGCGTCGGCGAGCAGGCCGGCGAGATCGGTCGCCGCCGTTCGGGCCCGCTCCAACAGGTCGGGCAGCTCCACCGACCGCTGCTGCTCGGACCGGCGCAGCGCGTCGGTGGTGGCGCGCACGTCGGCTTGCGCCGCGTCGCGGGCGGTCTCCGCCGCGCGTCGCGCCTCGTCTGCGGCGGCGGCGGCCGACGTCGCCGCGTCGAGTCGCCGTCGAAGCGTGGCGACCTCATCGGTGAGCGCAGCGATCGCGCCGGCGTCTCCGGCTCGGTCCGCACGTTCACGGTCGAGCTCGGTCTGCGCCGCGAGCAGCTCGACGCGAGCTCGCGCGGCTGCTGCCTCGGCGGCCTCCCGGCGTCGTTGTTCGCGTCGCAGCTCGCTGCCCGCGTCGGCGCCTGCCGTCGAGGCGATCGCCAGCAGTTCGAGCAGCGAGCCGTGCCACCCCTCGGGTCGTTGCAGCCAGAGCATCGCGGCGTGGTCGAGCAGCTCGTCGGTGGCCACCGAGCCGAGTCGCTGACGGAAGACCTCATCGTCCTCGACGGCGCGGCGCACCGGGCCGAGGGCCTTCGGCGGCAGCTTGTGGAACCGCAGGAACGGCCGCAGCCCGGCCGGGAACGGAAGCGGCGGACGCAGCTTCGAACCGGCGGCAGCGATGCCGACGGCGAACTCGAGCGCCGATTGCAGCATCGAGTCCGGCACGCCGTCCGCTGCGGTCTGGTCGTCCACGGCCGTCACGCTACCGAGGCGCCGCGAACCGGCACTCGAACAGATGTTCTTGACATCGAACGGACGTTCGTGGTTCGCTCGTGCTTCGTGCAACGCTCCTTCGACGATCTCGGCACCCCGTTGTGCGACGTGACGTTCTGCGTGCTCGACATCGAGACCACCGGCAGCGACCGCAACGGTGACGGCATCACCGAGATCGGCGCAGTGAAGGTCCGCGCCGGCGAGTGCCTCGGCACGTTCCACACGATGGTCAACCCCGGCCGGGCCATCCCACCCACCATCACGGTTCTCACCGGCATCACCGACATGATGGTCGCACCGGCGCCTCGCATCGAGCAGGTGCTGCCGGCGCTGCTCGAGTTCGCCCACGGCTGCGTGGTCGTCGGCCACAACGTCAACTTCGACACCGCGTTCCTCAACGCGGCGATGCGTCGCTCCGATCGCCCACGCATGGATCACCCGATCGTCGACACGTTGCCGCTCGCCCGACGGCTGGTGCGCGACGAGGTGCCGGACTGCCGCCTCGGCACGCTCGCCACCCGCTTCCGCCTCGATCACAAGCCGACCCACCGAGCGCTCGACGATGCGCTGGCAACCGCAGATCTGCTGCACCTGCTGATCGAACGCGCCGCGGGTCACGGCGTGCTCGGACTCGACGACCTGATCGCTCTGCCCAAGCTCGGCAGCCATCCGATGGTCGGCAAGCTCAAGCTGACGACGTCGCTGCCGCGCTCGCCCGGCGTGTACCTGTTCCACGGTCTGGGCGACGAGATCCTCTACGTCGGCAAGGCGACCAACCTGCGTCAGCGCGTGCGCAGCTACTTCGGCAGCGACGACCGCCGCAAGATCGGCGCACTGCTACGCGAAACCCAGCGGATCTCGTGCGTCGCAACGCCGGACGTGCTGTCGGCCGAGGTGCTCGAGCTGCGCTACATCCACCACGCCTCGCCGCGGTACAACAAGGTCGGCACCACCTCCGATCGGTACTGCTACGTCCGCCTGTCCACGCACGAGGCCTGGCCGCGGTTCAGCGTCGTGCGCGACCCCACCGGGCTCGGTGCGCATCTCGGCCCGCTGCCGTCGAAGGCGATGGCAACGCTGGTCATCGAAGCGTTGCAGACCGTCTTCCCGCTGCGCCGATGCACCACCAAGCTCGGGCGCAACCACGTGCCCACCGGTCTCGCCGCGCCCTGCACGCCGGCTCAGCTCGGGGTGTCCACCTGCCCGTGCGCGCAGTCCGTGGATCCACACCGTTACGCAGCGATCAGCGCCGGCGCGGTCGCGGCGATCACGTCCAGCCCGCACCTCGTGCTCGACGTGCTTCGCACGCGCCTGATCGCGTTGGCCGCCGAGCAACGCTTCGAAGAGGCTGCCGCGGTGCGCGATCGCGCCCATGCGTTCGTCAACGCCATGCAGCGACAGCGGATGATCCAGCGGATGTGCGCGATGGGTGCCACCGAGGTGGCCGTCGGCGACGTCGTGCTCCATCTCGATCGGGGCGTGCTCCAGCACGTCGGCGAGCCCGATCGGCTGCCCTTCACCTTGCCGCTGCCGGCGCCGTCCACCGGTGACGTCGATGGGCCGCTCCCCCGTCTTGCCGTCGATGAAGTGCTCTGCCTTGCCCGCGGCCTCGACCGGCTCGCCGGCCAGGCCCGAGTGCAGCACTGCGACGGCGAGTGGACCTCCCCGGCGGGTCGCCTCTCCCCCCTCACCCGCCTCCACGCCGCCTGACCGCCCCACCGTCTCCCCTTGGGCGCGAAACCAACGACAGTTCGTCGCGATCGCGCCCAAGCCGCCCCCGGCGAGTCACGATCGCCGCCGGCGACGCGATCTCGGTGAGCTCCGTGACGGAATCCGTCACCACCGCCGCCGAGATCCGTACCCGACCCCGCCCCACTCCGCCACCCAGCTCCCTTCCGAATCGTCACGTGACGAGATCAGAGGATGACGGCTCCTTCGGTGTCGATGGTGAGCACCTTCGTGTGGCCGTCGGACGGCATCGACTCGGCGATCGACGCAGCGGCCTCGGTCGCGCACAGGGTGGCCACCGTCGGGCCGGATCCGGAGAGCCAGCCACACCATGCGCCTGCCTCCAGCGCTGCGTCCAATGCCGCTCGCGACTGCGGGACGGCGGCGAACCTGGTGTCCTGGTGCAAACGATCCTCGGTGGCGGTTCGCAGGGCGTCCACGTCACCGGCTGCGAAGGCAGCGACGAGCAGCGCGGTGCGCCCGACGTTGAACACCGCATCGGACCGGCTGACCTCGGCCGGCAGACGCTTCCTGGAATCGTCGGTGGAGGTGCTCGTCGTCGGCACCCAGACGACGACGGTCGGATCGAACCCCAGCGGCACCCGCACGGCACGCCCGCCCGCGGTGGCCACCACTCCACCGAGCAACGAGGCGGCAGCATTGTCGGCGTGGCGTTCCAACACGGTGGCCTCGGCGAGCACGTCAACCGGCTCACCGCGCTGTGCCTGGGCCGCCATCAACCCGGCGACACGCACCGCCCCACTGAATCCCAGCCCGCGCCCCATCGGGATCGGGCAGCGCAGTCGCAGCGGCCCCTCCCCGCCGGCCCGGCGGAAGGCGATGAGGGCCGGATGGTGCTCGTCGACGTCTCGACTTCCCGCGTCGTCGGCGAGCGCCCGACCGGTGCCGAGCACGGCGTGGAGCGACAGTGCCATCCCTAGCGCATCGAAACCGGGGCCGAGGTTTGCGGACGATGCCGGCACCCGCACCAGTACATCGGGCACCAGCGCTCAGCTGCCCAGCTCGGCCCGAGCCGCCTGCGATTCCTCGACGAACGCCGCCAACGCCGCCGCCGCGCGGCCACTGTCGATCGACTCCTCCGCCATCGGCAGCCCCTCCTTCAACGAGGTCGCCACGCCGGCCACCACCAGCCCGGCCGCGGCGTTGAGCACGACGATGTTGCGGTGGGCGCCGCGTTGCCCCGCCATCACGGACCGGACGACCGCAGCGTTGTGCGCCGGGTTGCCACCGACCAGCTCGTCGCTGATCGCCGGAGCCAGCCCGAGCGAGACGGGGTCGACCGTGAACGAGTGCACCGAGTCGTCGTCCAGCGCGAGCACCGTCGACACCCCGGTGGTGCTCAACTCGTCGAGCCCGTCACCGTGCACCACCCACGCCCGGTGCGAGCCGTGCAGCCGCAACGACGCCAGCATCCGCTCGGCGGTGGCCGGGTTGGCCACCCCGATCAGCTGACGCTTGACCCGACCCGGGTTGGCCATCGGCCCGAGCAGGTTGAACACCGTCGGCACGCCGATCTCGCGGCGGCTCGGCGCGGCGAACCGGAACGCCGGGTGGTACCGCGGCGCCAGGCAGAAGCCGATGCCTGCCCGTTCGACGCAGCGCCGCACCCCTTCCGGCGGCAGCTCGATGGCGACACCGAGCTCCTCGAGCACGTCGGCCGTGCCGCACTGTGAGGACGCGGCACGAGCACCGTGCTTGCACACCGGGACGCCGTGGCCGGCGACAACGATCGCCGCCATCGTGCTGACGTTGATCGAGTGACTGCGGTCGCCGCCGGTGCCGACGATGTCGATCGCCCGCGACGCGAGGTCGTCGCCCAGCGGCACGATCTCGGCCGCGGCCAGGACGGCGTCCAGCAGGCCGGACAGCTCCTCGGGCGACTCGCCCTTGGCGCGCAGCGCGACGACGAAGCCGATCAGCTGAGCCGGCGTTGCGTCCCCGGCGAGGATGGTGGTCATCGCCGCCCGGGCATGCGCCGCGGGGAGGTCTCGATGCTCCAGCAGTTCGGTCAGGAGCGCGGGCCAACCACCCAACTCGTCGAGCAAGCTCATCGGTCGAGGCTACGCGGAACGGCGCCGCTGGCGGATCATCCGCCGCCGCTCGCGTTCCGTTGCACCACCCCACACGCCTTGCTTCTCACGCACCTGCAAGGCGTACTCGAGGCACGCAACGCGCACGCCGCACTCGGCGCACACGGCCTTTGCGTCGAGCGCGTCATCCTCGTCATCTGGGTAGAAGACGGTCGGCTCGAGCCCCCGACATGCTCCGAGCTCCCGCCACACGATCTGTTTCGCCGACACGACTTTCGTCCCCCGGATCTGGCTTCGCTGTTCGGCTGTCGTGCCGAGCAGGAGCACGAATCTAGGTTCACCGCCTCCACTTGGAAAGGGGCAATTCGTAACGATTGTGCGCGCTCAGCCGCGCAGGTCGTCCAGCAGCTCGGCGACGGTGGCCGGAGCCAGCTCCACGGACTCCAGGTAGGCAGGGTGGCTGCAGGCCAGCACGACGCCCTCACCGAAGCTCGATACCTGGTCAGGGGTCAGATCGAAGGTGATGTAGTGCACCGCAGCGGTGATGTGGTCGCGGGTCAGCTGGCTGGCGTGCTGCGCGTCGACGACGTTGCGCACGATCACCCCGTCGGGGAGGTGCAGCTCCAGCGAACGCTCGATGCCGACCAGCTTGGGCAGCCATTCGCGCATCTGTTCGTCCGTGGTGAGCTCGATGAACAGGGTCGCGCAGAGCTGGCCGGGCTCGGGGATCATCGGGTTGTAGACGTCCAGCTCCTCCTGGATCCCCTCGTCCGTGCTCGTGCGCTCGGCTCTCGCCATCTCCTGAACCTGGAAGCGAATGGTGTCGCGGTTCTCGAAGAGCACCGTGACGATGGTGCCGAGGGCGATGCGCCGACGGGCCTTGAGGGCGATGATCCGCTCGCGGAACGACGCCCGT
Organism: Ilumatobacteraceae bacterium; assembly: GCA_965229005.1. GTDB lineage: Bacteria > Actinomycetota > Acidimicrobiia > Acidimicrobiales > Ilumatobacteraceae > CBDDIP01. The sequence goes on along the minus strand of CBDDIP010000002.1, from coordinate 2,592,765 downwards.
TCGCGCTCGTACGCTCGCGTGTCGGCGATGTCGGCGAGCGTCAACTTCCGACCCGTCATCGCGGCGGCTCCTCTTCGGGGATGCCGTAGGCGCGGGCGATGAGCTGCAGCGGGTGCAGCGGCGTCTCGCCGGTCTGCTCGGTGATGGCGGTGTTGGCCAGGTGGCAGTCGCCGGCCACCACGTCGCCGTCGGCGCGGCGGATCTCGTCGCCCAGCTTCTTGGCGATGCCCAGGCTGATCTCGGCGTTCTCGGCGCGCAGCCCCCACATGCCGTCGATGCCGCTGCACTGCTGGACGAGCTTGACCTTCGTGCCGGTGAGCTTGATCAGGTCGCGGCTCTTCAGCCCGATGTTCTGGGCCTTGAGGTGGCAGGGGGTGTGGTAGGTGACGGTGGCCGGCACGAACCCACCGAAGTCGACGTCCAGCGAGGTGCCCTCGCCCTTGTGCACGCGCATCAGGTACTCGGCGGCGTCGAAGGTGTGCGCAGCCACGAGCTCGGCGTCGGCGCCGCCGACGTAGTCGACGTAGTCCTTCTTCAGCACGTATCCGCACGTCGGCTGGGGCACGACGATGTCCTTGCCCTTGCGGATCGTGGCGGCCAGCGAGGCGACGTTCTTGGTGGCGACCTTGGTGAACTGCTCGACGTCGCCGCTGTGCAACCACGGTGCACCGCAGCAGCTCACGTCGTTGGTGATCGAGCACTCGATGCCGTTGCGCTCGTAGACCTTGACGAGGTCCTGGCCGATCGCAGGGTTCTGGTACTCGACGAGGCACGTCGGGAACAGCGCGACTCGTCCCTGGCGCTTGGCGATGCGCAGCTTCGGACGCTTCTTGAACCACGTGCTGAACCGTTGACGGGCGTACGGCGGCAGCAAGCGGACGGCGGACACGCCGGTGACCTTCTCGACCGCCTTGCGGACGACCGACCCTTCCTTCGCCCCGATGACCTTGTTGGCCAGCGGCGCGGTGATCGTGCCGACGGTGCCGAGCAGGTCGGTGCGACCCATCATCGAGTTGGTGGCCCGCGAGCGGACGCTCATCTGCTTGTTGACCGTGCGCATGGCATCGGTCCGCAGCATCAGCCGCGGGAAGTCGAGCGCCCACTCGTGCAGCTCAGGGATGTACGGGCAGTTGATGTAGCAGAGCTTGCACTGGAAGCACTCGTCGACCACCTGGTCCTGCTGCGCCGGCGTCAACCGACCCGCGTCCTGGTCGTCGTGCGCATCGATCATCTGGAACAGCGTCGGGAACGAGGTGCAGAACTTGAAGCACAACCGGCACCCGTGGCACAGGTCGTAGACGCGGGTCAGTTCGCCGCGCACGTCGGCCTCGTCGAGGTACTTCGGGTGCTTGGGGTCGTACGTCGTGGTCATGGCCGCCTGGGTTCAGTCGCGAGAGGAGGACAACGGGGAGCGCGCGTCGAGTTTGCTACCGATCCGGTAGCAAACTCGACACACGAACGAGGCAGACAGCTCAGCTGATGCTGTCGAGGCCCTGAGCGAAGCGGCCGGCGTGGCTCTTCTCCGCGCGGGCGAGCGTCTCGAACCACTCGGCGATCTCGGTGAGACCTTCCTCACGAGCGGTCTTGGAGAAGCCCGGGTACATCTGGGTGTACTCGTAGGTCTCGCCGGCGATGGCCGACTTGAAGTTGGCCTCGGTGTCGCCGATCGGCTCGCCGGTTGCCGGGTCGCCGACCTGGGCGAGGTACTCGAGGTGGCCGTGCGCGTGGCCGGTCTCACCCTCGGCGACGGAGCGGAAGAGCATCGCGGAGTCGGGGTAGCCCTCGACGTCTGCCTTCTGCGCGAACCACAGGTAGCGGCGGTTTGCCTGGCTCTCGCCGGCGAACGCCTCCTTCAGGTTGTCGTGGGTCTTGGTGCCTTCGAGGCTCATTGCTGCTCCTGGGGGGTTGGGGGTGGAGAACTGGTCCGGCACGACGCGCACGTGCCGGAGAAGATGATCGAGGCGCCGTCCGGCTGGAAGCCGTCGAGCCCGTCGACGTCGATCGCGCCGGTGTCGGCCACGTAGACGTCGGTCACCGCGTGGCAGCTGCGGCAGACGGCGTGGTGGTGATCGACGACGTTCGGATCGAAGCGCGCCGAGCCGCCGCCGAGCCACACGGTCTGCAGCTCCCCCATCGCGGCGAGGTCGTTCAACGTCTGGTAGACGGTTCGCAGCGAGATGCCCGGCATCAGCTCGCTGGCGACCGCGAACAGTGCGTCAGCGCTCGGATGGGCGCGGTTGTCGTGCAGCAGGCGGAACAGCAGTTGGCGCTGCGGGGTGACCTTGAGACCACTTGCCCGGAAGGAAGCGGTCAGCTCGGTAGGAGTGCGCACGACGTCGACCGTAGCGCGCGCAGCGTGGTGATCTGCAATCGTTGCGAACGAGCATGCGTCGCAGATGCCGACATCGCATCGCCACGTAGACTGGCGGCGATGCCCGCAGCAGCGCCGTTCTCCCGCCCCGACATGCTCACCCGGCTCGAGAGCGAGACCTTCGACGTGCTGGTCGTCGGCGCCGGGATCACCGGTGTCGGCGTGGCACTCGACGCCGCCACCCGCGGGCTGCGCACAGCGCTCGTCGAACGCGACGACTTCGCCTCGGGCACCTCGTCGAAGAGCTCCAAGCTCGTCCACGGTGGCCTTCGCTACCTGCAGCAGGGCGAGGTTCGCCTCGTCTACGAAGCGCTGCACGAGCGCCAGCGACTGCGGCGCAACGCGCCGCATCTGGTGAAGGTGCTGCCGTTCATGATCCCGGTGCTCACCAAAGACGGTGTGGTCTCGCGCAAGATCGCTCGCGCCCTCGGCTCGGCGATGTGGATGTACGACCTCACCGGCGGCTGGCGGATCGGCAAGTTCCACCGCCGTCTGAAGAAGGACGCTGCCTTCGCCCACCTGCCGACGATGCCGAAGGATCGGCTGGCCTCGGCCTACCTGTACTACGACGCCACCGTCGACGATGCTCGCCTGTGCCTCACCGTCGCTCGTACCGCAGCCGCGAACGGCGCGGCCGTGGCCAACCGGTGCTCGGTGGTCGAGCTCACCCGCGACTCGTCGGGCAACGTCACGGGCGCCCTGGTCGAAGCCGACGGTCGCCGCTTCACGGTGCGTGCCACCGTCGTCGTCAACGCCGCCGGCGTGTGGAGCGACGACATCCGTGCACTCGCCGAGGGCACCCATCCGGACTCCATCCGCCCGGCCAAGGGCGTGCACCTCACCGTGCCGTGGGAGAAGGTGCGCAACGACATCGCGGTGGTCATCCCGGTGCCGAAGGACAAGCGGAGCCTGTTCGTCGTGCCGTGGGGCCCCAAGGCCGATGGCACCTTCGAGCACACCTACATCGGCACCACCGACACCGACTACCAGGGCCCGCTGGTCGACCCGCAGTGCACGAAGGACGACATCGACTACGTGCTGCGAGCGCTCAACGCCTCGGTCACCACCGGCGTCACCGAGGCCGACGTGACCGGTGTGTGGGCGGGTCTGCGGCCGTTGGTCAAGAGCGCCAACAGCGGTCGCACGGCCGACCTGTCGCGGCGGCACAAGGTGGTTCGCGACAGCGCCGGTCTGATCACGGTCACCGGCGGCAAGCTCACCACGTTCCGCGAGATGGCCGAGGACACCGTCGACGAGGCGGTCGACGTACTGGGCCGAAAGCTGCGCTGCCGCACCAAGAAGCTGGCGCTGCTCGGCGCCGACGGCTACCGCGACCAACCGGTCGGCTCGCCCGAGGCGCATCTCGCCAATCGCTACGGATCGCTCGCACCCGACGTGCGGTCGCTGGTCGACGCCGACCCGTCGCTCGGGCAGCCGCTCGTGCCCGGCCTCCCCTACCTGCGCGCCGAGGCAGTCCACGCGGCCCGCCACGAGATGGCGATCACCCTCGACGACGTCCTGTCGCGGCGCACTCGCTCACGTCTGTTCGATCGTCCTGCGGCCGTTGCCGCGGCGACCGACGTCGCCGAGTTGCTCGCCGGCGAGCTCGGCTGGGACGCCGTCGAGACCGCCGCCCAGGTGGCCGCGTTCCAGGCCAGCTGCGCCGAGGAGCAAGCAGCCGGCCTCGTGCCCGGACCCGACCTGCTCGGCTCGATCCACTGACGGCCGGGTGCGCACATGACCACCGAACCCACCGAACCGATCGAGCTCACCGGCACCGGTGCACGACTGCGCACGACCACGGTGCCGGTCGGCAGCGAGCTGCTGGCGATCCTCGAGTCGATCTGCCCGACCACCGTCACGCCCGCCGACGTCGCCAACGCCAGCCGCGACTGGTGGCCGCTGGCGATGCACTGGGCGCTTGCCGGCGATGCACCGCAAGTCGCTGCGGCGATGTGCCGTCCGTCGACCACCGAGCAGGTGTCGATGGTGCTCGCCGCGTGCAACGCGGCCGGTGTGCCCGTGACGGCAGCGGGAGGCCGCAGCGGCGTGTGCGGCGCCTCGGTGCCCGTCTTCGGCGGCGTGCTGCTGGACGTCACGGCGATGGCCGGGCTGATCTCCGTCGACGTCACGTCCGGCATCGCGGAGGTGCTTCCCGGCACGTTCGGCCCCGACCTCGAAACGGAGCTCACCGAGCAGCACGGCGTCACGGTCGGCCACTTCCCGCAGAGCTTCGACATCGCGACCGTCGGCGGCTGGGTCGCCTGTCGCGGCGCCGGGCAGTACAGCACGCGCTACGGCAAGATCGAGGACATCGTCGTCGGGCTCGAAGTGGTCATGGCCGACGGCTCGGTCGTGCGTACCGGTGGCTGGCCTGCCGGTGCCTCCGGGCCCGACCTGAACCACCTCTTCCTCGGCAGCGAAGGCACGCTCGGGATCATCACCCGGGTGTGGTTGCGCGTGCACCCGGTGGCGCCCGCCGAGCGTCGCGCGGCGTACTCGTTCGGCTCGTTCGTCGACGGCGTCGACGCGTGCCGGCGGATCCTCCAGCGCGGCGCAACGCCCGCGGTGCTGCGGCTGTACGACGAGCCGGAATCGCAGCGCGGTCAGGGCGCCGACGGCACCTACTGCGTGTTGCTCGTGCTCGACGAAGGCGACCCGGCGATCATCGACGCGACCATGGCGGTGGTGGCCGACGAGTGCCGTGACGCCGGCGAGCTACCGGTCGAGCTCGTCGAGAAGTGGATGCACCACCGCAACGACACGAGTGCGCTGCAAGCCCTGACGCGCAAGGGTTTCGTGGTCGACACGATGGAGATCGCCGCGCCGTGGTCGCACCTGCCGCGCATCTTCGACGAGGTTCGCGCGGCGATGCTCGCTGTGCCGCACGCTCGCGCCGCGACGTGCCACCTCTCGCACAGCTACCTGGACGGCGCCTGCCTGTACTTCACGTTCGCGGCGACGCCGCCGACCGAGGAGATCGAGGCGACGTACGTCGCGCTGTGGGACGCCGGACAGCGCTCTGTGCTCGCGGCCGGTGGCAACCTGTCGCACCACCACGGCGTCGGTCTTAACCGGTCGCGCTTCATGGACGAGGCGCTCGCCTCGGGCCTCCCAGTGCTGCAGGCGCTCAAGGACGCGCTGGACCCGGTCGGCATCCTCAACCCGGGCAAGCTCGGTCTGCGGTCGCCGTTCGGATCGGTCGCCTGGCCGTGAACGAAACGACGTTCGGGCGGCTCGATCGCGCCGCGCTGCGCGCCGGTGGCATGGTCGCCCTGGTGTTCGCTGTGCCGTTCTCTGCCGCGGCCACGTTCGTCGCCAGCGGCAAAGACGGGACGTCCGCCGCGGCCACCTGGTTGAGCCTTGCTGCCGTGGCGGGCTTCGTCCTCGGTGCCGGCGTCGCCGCGTGGGTGCAGCAACGGCAGCTGCCGTTGATGCACGGGCTGGTGTGCGCGATCGGCACGTACGTCATCGCCCAGACGATCTTCATCATCGCCCGGCTGGTCACCGGCCGCGAGGTGCGCTGGTTCGCGGCCATCTTCAACCTGACCGCGGTCGCAGTCGCCGGTCTGATCGGCGGCGGCCTGGGTGCTGCGCTGCAGAAGCGCGGCTTCGCACCATCGCAGCGTGGATCGACAACGCGTCCTGGGGGGACATCGAGATGAGCATCCAGTCATGACCATCCTCGTGGTCGACATCGGCACATCCGGCCTGCGCGCTGCGGTCGTCGACGGCAACGGCACGCCGCGCGCGGCGCAGTACACGGCGTTCCCGCCGTCGTCGCCGTTCCCTGGGCTCGTCGAGTTCGACGCCGCCGACATGGCGGCGCGGGTGCTCGACGCGGCGAAGGCAGTGCTCGCCGAAGGAGGTCCGGTGACCGCCGTTGGCATCACCGCGCAGCGGTGTTCGACGATCGTGTGGGACCGTGCCACGGGTGAACCGATCGGCCCGGCACTCGGCTGGCAAGACCTGCGCACCGTGCTCTCGTGCATCACCGCCAAGGCGGAGCACGGCATCGACGTCGCCCCGAACCAGTCGGCCACCAAGGTCGCCTGGCTGCTGGACACCTTCGATCCGCAGCGCTCGCGCGACCTGTGCTTCGGCACCGTCGACACGTGGGTGGCGTGGGTGCTGTCCAACGGGTCCGTGCATGCCACCGATCACACCAACGCGGGCGTGTCGGGCCTGAGCGTGCCGAGTGCCACCGAGTGGTCGGCGCACGTCTGCGACGCGTTCAACGTGCCGATGCGGATGCTGCCATCGATCGTGTCCACGTCCGGCGTGTTCGGGGAGGCATCGGCGCTGCCCGGCTCGCCGCCGCTGGCCGCGCTGGTGGGCGATCAGCAGGCCAGCCTCATCGGGCAGAGCTGCACCCACCCCGGCCAGGCGAAGATCACGTTCGGCACCGGCGGCATGCTCGATCTGTGCACCGGCGAGTCTGCTCCGGTCACCGGCCGTCGTGCCGCGCGGGGCACCTTCCCGATCGTCGCGTGGAGCCGCAACGGCGAGCTCACGTGGGGCTCCGAGGCGATCATGTTGTCGGCCGGCACGAACGTCGAGTGGCTGCGCGACGACCTCGGCATCATCGACAGCGCGGCAGCCAGTCACGCCGTCGCCAGCCAGTGCGACACCACCGACGGCGTCGTCTACGTGCCGGCTCTGCTCGGTCTGGGCACGCCGTCGTGGGACTACGGCGCCCGCGGCACGATGCTCGGCATCACCCGCGGAACGGGTCGGGCCCAAGTGGTTCGAGCCGTGCTCGAGGGCGTCGCCCACCGTGGCGCCGACCTCGTCGAGGCAGCCGAGGCGGACACCGGGTTCCTGGTCCCCGTGCTGCGCGTCGACGGCGGCATGAGCGAGAACCCGACGTTCGTGCAGGCGCTGGCCAACGCGTCGCAGCGCGTCGTCGAGGTGTCGCCGCACACCGAGGCCACCACCATCGGCGCGGCGTACCTGGCCGGTCTGGCCACCGGCGTGTGGGGGTCGCTCGACGACATCGCTTCGGCGTGGTCGCCGCGCCAGGTGATCGAACCGACCGGCGTGCTCGACCGGGCTCAATGGGCTCGGGCCGTCGAGCGGGCCAGGGGTTGGATACCCGACCTGTCCGCCTTGGACTTCTAGAGTTGCTCCGTTCACCCTCGGCTTGGAAGGCTTGGTGTGATCGTCTCGAAAGGAACTTCCCGAGTGGACAACGATGTGACGGAGGCCAACCGACCTGGTGAGCCCCTCCCCCGGCGCAATTTCGTGCGCGCTGGCTTGGGCGGTGCGGTGGTGTCGCTGCTGCCGTTCCTCAGCGAACGGGCTGCGGCCAGCACACCACCGGACTCGGGCGCGCCCACGACAACGGCGCCACCGGCCACCACGACCACCGCGCCGGCAAAGCGTCCGACCGACTCCGACGTGCCGCTGCTCGGCTTCGCCGAGAGCGTCGAGCTGTCGGCGAAGTCGTTGTACGACGTGGCGTTGCGGTCGCTCACCGATCTCGACGACCTCACCCGCAGCGTGCTCGTCACGATTCGCGAGAACCACCTCGCCTACGGCAACGCGCTGTCCGGTCTGCTCGGACGGCTCACCACCGGGGCGCAGGACGACGATCTCGTCAAGCAGCGCACGCCGGACTTCAGTGGATCGTTGGAGGACGCACTCGCTGCTGCCGCCGACCTGGAGAGCACGTTGGTCGCCACGCACCTCGACCTCCTTGGCCAGTTGCAGGGCGGCGACGCCGCCGAGCTCATCGCCTCGTTCGTCGTCACCGAGGCCCGTCACGGCACGGTGCTGGTGTCGCTGGGCGGTTCCTCCGATCTCGAAGCGCTCCTCGTGTCCGAGGAAGCCGACGCGTTGACGCCGGCGGAAGGGTGATGGACGTGACCGAGCACGAATGGAACCGGCGCGATGTCCTGCGTCTGGGCGGCCTCACCATCACGGTCGGCGCGCTCGTCGCGGCCTGCACCGAGGGTGGCGGCGGCAAGATCGGCCGCGTCGGCCTCGCGCCCACCACGTCGGCGTTGCCCACGGGTGTCGTGTCCGACATCGCCCTGCTGCGCACGGCATCGTCACTGCAGCACAGCATCGTCTCCGTCTACGACACGGCGCTCGAGCAGGGCGGGTTCTCCGGCGCCGACGTCGCCTTGGCGAACGCGTTGAAGGCCAAGCACGAAGAGCAGGCCAAGGTGCTCGAAGGGTTGACCACCGACGCCGGTGGTGTGGCCTGGACGTGCGGCAACCCGCGCTACGACTCGGCGATCATCAAGCCGATGATCGATCGCATCACCGCAGCGACGCCGGCCACCGAGGCGGCACTGGAGATCCCTGCGAGCGACGATCCCACCCGCGACTTCCGCAACCTGCTGCACGGGATGGAGTCGCTGGCCAGTTCGTCGGCGCAGGCATTCGTCAACTGGATCGCCGATCCGGCCATCCGCCAGAGCGTGATGACGGTCGGCGTTGCCGAGGCCCGTCACGCCGCGGTGTGGGCGATCTCGATCAACGCTGCGAGCCCCAGCAAGGGCTACATCACGGCCACCGAGGCAGCGAGCGCTGCCACCACGACCGAGACCGAGGAGGGCGGTACGCCCACCACGGTGCAGGACATCGCCGCCGAGACCACGGTTCCCGGCACGGTGGTCGGTGGCGCTCCGCTCACCGAGATCCCGGAAGTCGCAGCCATCCCGTCCTCGTTCGGCAACCTGGGCACCTTGCTCGTGGTGGTCGGTGCCGGCGACGAGAACGGCGTGCGCCTCAAGGTCAACTTCGAGACCCCCAGCCTCAACTCGCTCGTCTACGAGTACGAAGGCGCCTGCCCCGCCTGATCGGCTGACGCCTGGGCCCGTCCGTGAGTCTCACGGCCACCCGTGGCTCCCAATCTCACGGATGAGTCGGTTCGTGAGTCTCACGGCCACCCGTGGCTCCCAACCTCACGGACGGTTCGGCGCGGCGGGGCTTAGGCTCGTGGGCCGACGGTGAGTCGGCCGGGTGGCCGCGGCCTGAGTCCATCAGGTCGAGGAAAGTCGGGACTCCATCGGGCAGAGTGCTGGCGCGAGCCAGGTCGGGGTGACCTGACGGACAGTGCAACAGAGAGAGACCGCCGATGGGCCGGCTGGAGCGATCCGGTCGATCACAGGTGAGGGTGAAACGGTGCGGTAAGAGCGCACCAGCACGTGTGGTGACATGCGTGGCTCGGCAAACCCCATTCGGAGCAAGGCCAAGCAGAGGGCATGAGCGGCCCGTTCGTGACGACTCCGGTCGTCACAACCCTCGGGTAGGTCGCATCAGATGGATGGCCACCATCGCCGCAAGGCGATACAGAATCCCGCTTACAGACCGACTCACCGTCACACCCCCTCTGAGCTGCGGCGATGCAGCTTTCGGAGGGGACCGTGACACCATTGTGACACGACATGTTTCAGCCGGTTCCGCGCGAGCCGACCGAGTGCAACCGGTTACTGCTGGTTGGTGACCTCGTGAACAGCCACCCATTGCGAACCATCCGCTAGGTCTCGAAACACGTCGGTTGGAGTCGCGTCACCGTTAGGCGCGCACGTGAAGTGTCGAGTTTTACCGGCGGTGAGGGAGAACCGCCGCTCGTTGTTCTTCCAGTCGATCGCGACCGTCAGCACGTGTTCGCCGGGCGTTACGTTGGTCTCGATCTGTTCCCCGCGCCTGATGCGTCCGATCTCGACACCGTCCACGAGCACCCTGTATCTGCGAAGACGGTCGCGTTGCCCGACAGCGACGCGTGACACCACAACGCTCGCACTCTCACGTCCGGCATCCACGAGGAGAACGGTATCGCTGCCAGATGTGCGGGTCGCGCTACGCCTCCACCGCTCAGCAGTCAGCCGGTGACGCGAATCCAGCCGGTTGACGCCTGCTCCATCGCGGCGCGGGTCTTGTCCTCGTCGGTCGGCCAGACGTGCGTGTAGACGTCGAGCGTCTCCGATGGCGAGGCGTGCCTGAGCACGGCCTGCACGGCAGCGACCGACAGCCCGGCCGAGATCATCGACGACGCGGCGACGTGCCGCAGATCGTGGGAACGGGTGCGCCCTTCGACCTTGGCGGTCGAGCACGCGTCGCGGTAGACGTCGGCCCACCGGTTCCGTGAGATCGCCCGACCGGCCAGATTCTCTCGGGTTGCCCCGGTGGTGAAGATGAGCCCGTTCTCGTTTGCCGGGAAGGCGGCCAGGTGGGCGGCCAGCACGTCGATCACGCCCTGCGGCACCGGGATGGTGCGGATCGCTGCGCGGGTCTTCGGCGGGCCGAAGGTCGTCTCGTGTGACCCGCGCATGGTGATGAGCTGACGATCGACGCGGATCGTTCGGCGGAAGAAGTCGACCCGGTCGACGCTCAACCCGAGGCACTCGCTGAGCCGTAGCCCGGTGGACGCCATCAGCAGCACCCCGGCGCGCCAGCGCGGGGGCATCGCCGCCGCGATGGCGGCACCTTGGCGCTGATCTTGGAGATGTGCAGCGGGTCGACTCGCCGTTCGGTCTTCGACCCGACCCTGATCCGGTCGGCCGGGTTGCGAGCGATGCGCCCGTCGTCGACGGCCTCGCGCATGATCGACGCCAGGGTGAACACGACCTGCCGCGCCGTGGTCGGCTGCATCTTCGACATCACGGTGGCCGCCCAAAGCTTGACCTCGTCGCGGGTGATCGCCTTGAGCTGATGGTTGCCGAACTTCGGGTTCAGGTGCTGACGCAATTGGCTCTCAAACGTGTAGATCGTCGCCGCACGCTGCCGCCCGCGACGGCTGTCGATCCACACCTTGGCGTACTCCTCGAACTGCATCTTCCCCGCCGCCGGGTCGACGTAGCCGCCGGTTGCAACGTCATAGCGAACCTTGATCTCGAACGCCTGCGCGTCGCGGGCGAGCTTGAACGTCCGCGACCTGCTGGCCCCGTCCGGTGCGCGAACGCACTGACGACGACTCGTGGCTCGTCGACATCGGCGGCACGTCCGCGGCACGGTTCACGACAGCGTTCATCCGCACGGCCTACCTACTCGCGAACGAGCCGCTGTAGGTCGTTCAGCGACTGCCTGAGGTCCCGCACCCGTCGTCGGCAGGTTGTCGAGCACCGTGCGGATCAGCGAGCGCTGGCGGGCCATCTGCTCACACGAGTCGAGCAGCCGTTCCGTCTCGTCGCGCGACAGCGGTGCCATCGCCAGCGATCTTCGGAGCCCGGTGATGTGGTGCGAGTTCAGCATCACGCGAGTATCGAACCTGTGTTCGGTCAAGCGAAGGCTCAACGGAACTTCGGGTTCCGGCTGCTGAATGAACGGCATGCTGCAATGGCAGGTGACCCGAGGTGTTCTTAACTTACCGCGAACGGAGCGTCGGCAGAACCGGGACCGCGAAGCCTCTCGGCGTTTGCCTTCAACTCGGACGACAGCAGGTCAGCAAGCATCTGGTTCACCTCAGCTCGCAAGTCCACATCCTGGACGATGGTCGGGTCCGAGAACCGCTCAACGGCCCGAAGAATCTCCGAGAGTCGAACAGATCGAGCATCTGCCTCCGACTCAGACCTCACGGACTCCTGCTCCAACTGGTTGGCTTCGTGGAGCGCAGCACCGTCGACGGGTACGCCGAAGCTCGCTGACTGCTCGAGGATCTTCGCGACCGAGTACATCCAGAACGGTTCGCCCACCCGATCCTGAAACTCGCGACGTAGAGCCGGGAGTGGCCCAAAGTTGCGGCCTGACTCTGTGCGAATCCAGTCCACCTTGCGTTCCTCCGACACGAGTGCGACGGGCACAGGCGAAGCCTCCGCGTGCTCCAGCGTCTGCCGCCAGAGGAACCAGTCGCCGTACTTCCTTAGGTCGCCCTTGCCTGCATCTCGAAATCCTGGTGGGCACTCGGCCTCGTAGCGACGCTTGCCTTCCTTCGTCGCCGCCTCGTACCAAGCATCATCCGGAGCCGGCCCGACTGCTCCAGCTAGCACGTTCGTCAGTCGAACGTGGATCGTGTCCTCGGACCTGGACGCAACGTCAAGGTCGAAACAGTCCTGACGCGCTCGCACAACAAGGTCCTGTAAGGGTTTGCTCAGCGCCTCGACAGCCGAGTCGACCTCAACGATGTTGAAGACTCGCGAACGCTTGATGTTGCTGCGCTGCTTGGTTAAGTCGTCCCTTGCAATCGACGCGACTCTGTTTGCAATTCGCTCGATCTCGGAAGCGAGTGACCGTTGCGACGCAACGAGTGAATAGCGATTTCGCTGGTATTCAAGCGCCGCCTGGTGCGGGACCCAGATCCGATCTGAAACTTCTTCGAGAAACGTGAGCCACGCGTCGGAGGCAGTCGGCGAGAGCCGATAGGCGTGGAGGAGGGCGTTCGCATCAAGCACGACGAGTCCGGTCTCGCTGATCGTGCTCAGGGTCTCCTCGTCGGGCGGGTAGTAGTCCCAGAACTCGGTGCGCATGTGGTTGCTCCCCTACGCCAACGACCGCAGTAGAACATCTCGGGTAGGAATCCAAGCATCGGAGGTTCCGCTGAAGGACAGCGACGACATGGAGACAGCGTCCACGATGAGAAGCTTGAGGTAGAGATTCAACATCTCCACCGCGACGACCTCTGACAGGAATGGGTGCCGAAGGTTCGCCACGATCACGATGCCGTCTGTCCCGCTCGAAATCGCTGCGTAGACCGCATCTGGGCTTTCGTCACGCGTGTAGTAACCCCTCACTCGACTCCCCATCAGAACCGTGTCAAGGTCTGGATTCAGCTTTTCGTAGCGAGACGCGAGGTTGCTCGACTGACTTGCTCTCTGCGCAATCGTCTTCGAGTCTGGCGCTCGCGGGAGCCGAGCTTGCCTCTCCGAAAGTTCGTTTTGCAAGGCGTCCCTTACAGCCTTCACGGAGCTGGGCTTCGGACCGCCTGAGCGGGCGGTTCGGAGCGACTCGGCCGCGATCAGAAGGTCGGCGACCTCGTCCCGGATGGCTTGCTCCACTCGCTCCTGCTCTTCGTCCGACCAAAGGATGTCGTCCTTCGTGTGAGTAACAGGGAACGCGTCCAGGTTGAATTCCCCGACGACGCGTTGGTTCACGAGGTTGTTAGTCCCCTGCTCCTGCCCGAAGATTTCTTGAGGCCGCCAAGAGTCTGGGAACCCACGAACCATGCGATTGCTGTGGAACATCGAGAAGCCAGCCTTCGACCGGCTGCCGTTCTCGAGCACGCCCACCCAACCTGTAACTGTGGCGCTCCCGGCGGAGCCGTCCGAGTCGGCTGTCTCGCCATTTCCAGAAGGCTTCGGGTCCCGCGCCACTGTGATCGAGACATCGCGGCGAAGCTCCTGACCATCGTGACCCTTACGGAACGTGCCGACCGCTGATTCCCACTTCAACTGATCGCCTTGGAATGTGAGCTGCAGGCGGCCTTCTCGAAGATCCGAACGGTACATCGAGGCTAGGAAGTCCTTCGTCTTGCCGATCCGTCGACCCTTGAACGACACGTTCAGGCGCGAGACGACGATCTCCGTGTAGTGCGATGTCTCGGCGACGGGGGTCTCGGTAATGGGCAGGTCAACCACGCCGGATGCCACCGCCTCGACATCAACGACAACGGTGTACTCGCGGGGATCACCTAGTTGCGTGGTTCGGATGGTCCAGTAGTCGCCGAGCCAGCAGGCGGCCGTCTTCATGCCCATGCCGTAGCGTGAGCGACCAATAGGATTCGGCGGCGGTTCGCCCACCGTCATCGCGCGGTCGATCGTGCTCGCGTTCATCCCGAACGAGTTATCGCTGATGCGGATCTCGCCAACCGCTGAGTCGTACCTGATCGCAACGGTGAGCGTTGTACGTTCCTTCACGAAAACCTCGTCCAATGCGTCGAGGTTGTCGAAGTACGCCTGAGTCGAGTTGTCCACGAACTCAGCGAGCGCGTGCCACGGCGTGTATGAGAGCCGCTTGTAGGAACGGATCGAACCATGGCCCAGTGAGAAACTCGTCATGCTCGTCAGATCTCCCTTCGTAGCTCGTAGTGGCTTTCCGTGATTTGCCACAGCGAGATGACGTCGCCGAGAAGCTGCGCTAAGCCGGGCTCGACGATCAGTAGTAAGTCGACTCCAGCCGCTTCGGCAGTAACGTCCACCGATGCTCCGAAATACTCGAACGACTTGGGACCTGGCGGCCACCCGGCAGCACCGTCCGCAACCTTGAGTACGCCCGGCGTCGTCGGAACGCGAGAGCAGCTTCCGAGCCGGGATCCGGTGGCACGCGGCAGGTTGCCGTTCAACCTCAACATCGTCTTCCCGTCCGGCCCTCGAAAAGCCTCGACAACGGCTAGAGATCCCTCTGCTTGACTCACCTCGGCATACCAGTTCGGTGACGGGTTGCTGGTGAACGTGACGACGCCAGGCACCTCTCGGAGAACTAGCGACCGAACGTCCTCTCGATTCGTCGCCGTCGCACCCCGGGCTATCTCGTCGCCATCCTCGGTCAAATATTGGGTCCGCCGGAGGGCGTGTGTCGGCTGGATGACCTCCTCGACGAGGTCGTCAACGGTTGGGAGAACCCTTCCGGCCCACCAGCGTGATCCGCTGAAGTCGAAGATTGCGACGTCCATCGACACCTCGTCTCCGTTGTACCACTTCACGAGCGCGGCGGGCAGTGTGACAAGGCCGGGCAAGGCCTCCTTGCTGCTTCCGATCAGCATCGAAGTCAACTCGCGGGCGCGCAACTCCGTGTGGTGTCGCCTGGCGAACACGCCCGACTCCGCGACGAGCCGACTCACTTCGGTTCCGTTCCCCGAAGCGGCCTCGATCTGAGCCACCAACGAGCATCGTCGAAACGCCCGACAGACCCGCGCAGGTAGTTGATCTCCGCATCAAGGGCTACCCACTGCCTGCCGAGGGCCTCCGCTGCGGCCCCAGTGGTGTTGCTTCCGGCGAAGGGGTCAAGCACGACGTCCCCCGGCTTCGTAAGCATGCTGATAAAAAAGTTCGGCACCTCCGATTGCATTCGCGCAGGGTGGATGGGAACTCCGAGATCTCGACACCACTTCTGATATCGACCGGCAGCCGATGTGTTCGAGACCTCGATCACATTCGCAGGAATCGCGCCGCCATGGTCAGTCAGAAAGGAGTTAGAACCGATGCCGTGGCCGGACGGCCGCCGTCCCGAGTTGTAGGTGCCGCGGCGGAGGAGTTTCTTCATCGAGGGGCTGTAGGCCTGCAGGACGCTTCGGTTGTCCGCAAAGGCATCAGCAGACTTTGCCAGCCACCAGACCGTCGTGAAGGTGTCCTTCACCCGTCGACGTTCGATGTTCACCCACTGAACGGGCCCTGGGAGACGCGCAGGGTTGTGCACGATGAACTGCTGGCAGAGCACCAGCTGTCCTCGTTCCTTGACGGCTAGAAGTGTTTCCAGCGGCAGCGTGGACATTTCAGGTGCTCCAGGAACCCAAGCATTTCCAAGTTCCACGACGAGGGAACCCGTCGGAGACAACAGCTCGACCAGACTCGCCATCACGTCTGCAACCCAGTTCATGTACGCGTCCCCGCTGAGGTTGCCGTATGCCTTCTTTCGCACGAGCGGGAATGGTGGGCTCGTGAGAATGAGTTGCACCTGGCCTTTCAGCGCTTCCGCTTCGGGCCCGCGTATGAAGTCCTCAACTGTCGCCCAGTACGCAGTTCCGGAGAGCGTCGAGTACGCGCGGCGGACGGTGCTCAACTTGCCCAGACCCCGCCCTCGGATGAGCGAGCGCATGCGGCTCGCGACGTACTCATCGACCCGCCTCCACCGCTCGTCCCGTCACGCATCAACTATGGCACGACCGATCGAGTCACCTGGTGCGCACTCCGGAAACGAGACGATCCGGGCATCGCGGATCGCCCCGAGGGCAGGCCGATGACGGCTTCACCATTGCGCGAGTGGCCCCGGAATCGCGCTGAGCGCGGCGCTGGCTCGACGGGCGCAACGGTGCCCGAAACGCCGCTGGCGCGCTCAGATCGCGACATTGCGACTGACGGCTCCCACGAGGGCAAACGTGACACGAACGTGACACAAGACGGTGTCAAACAGTGGGAAGTGCCGAGTAGAGCTAGGTAGTCCAACCGCTGCTCAGAGCCTGTTTTCTGGTCCCGGCGCAGGTCCGGAATATCCCTGCGAACCCGTCCCGCTTACGGACCGACTCACCGTCGACAATCCCTCCGAGCTGCGGTGATGCCGCTCTCGGAGGGGACCGTGACGCCACTGTGCACCAGACAAACCCAACCCTGGCGCCATCAGGCTGGCGCATTCACGGGGCGGTGATCGGCGCGAAGCATCCGACACCCGCCATTTCCCTCGTGAGCTCGACCTGGTCGACCGCGTTCTGAGCGAAAGCGACGGCATCGTCTGTGTCGACGGCCCTGTTCTTCAATGCGTCCAGCCGCGCCTGCATCCCGTCGCACGACTGCGCATCATCTGAGCATCCAACGACAAACGTCGCTCCGACGATCGCGAGGAGCGCGACAACTCGCGCGCGCATGACGATCAGTCGTCCACCAATACGTAGCAATGGCGGATCGACCAGTTCATGCTGTCGAGTCTCCGCTGAAGTGCCACCCGTCCAGCTTGCGGAAGCAGTCGTTCGCCATCGGGTGAGAGGGCACGGTGTCGGTGATGACCGTCGCGTGGTGCTCGTCGATGTACTCGACGCGCACGACAAACGCTTGAGCAGCCCGGTGGTGGGCCCACTCAGCCATGACCGCCGACTCCGGCGAGTCGTGTGCAACCACGCGCCCGTTCACACCGACAACCGTACTGCTAGCGGGTGTCCAGCTCGGGCGACGTCTCGGGACGAGTTCCTGGTCAAGGATCGGCAGCGGCGCTGAGCGAGATGGTTGCGCCGACGGCCACGAGCGAGCACGATGCGCGACATGGCCCTTCGAGCGCGATCCGCAGCCTGATGTGACGGAGATGTCTCGGACGCGGGGCTGGGCGAGGGTGCTCGCGATCACGATCTACGCAGTCGGTGCGCTGGCCAGCTACGTCATCTGGCGGTGGGCCGGCGGCGGGCAGGGCGAGTCGTTTCCGGTCTACCTCGCGATCATCGCCCCGGCGATGGCCGCCACCATCCTTGCTCCGTGGGTAGCAGGCAGAGTCCAGCGGTCGGATTGAACGCGGAACTGCCGACACGAATGGAGCGGCTACGGGGCGAGTGGCCCGAACGGCAGCGATCACCGAAACTGGATGTCTGGGCGCGGCATAGTCCGACGCTCAGACATCCAGTTTTGCGACGGTGACGTTGGCGCCGACGCGGAGGTTGCCGGGCGTCTGCACGGTGGACCAGACGCCCATCGTGCCGCCGTGGTGGCGAGCGAGGGTTCGGTACATGTCGAGGTCTCGATCGATGCCGGGCTGCGGCCGGGTGACCATCGTGCAGCGACTGCACCCGGCGACGGGCTGCAGCGCAACGCCGCCGAGCTGCACCGAGTGACCGCACCACGAGTCCTCGATCCAACCATCGCCATCCACCTCGACGAGCACGTTCGGGCGGAAACGACGCACGCCCCAGTCACCGGCCGGATGCAGGGCGGCACCGGCGCGCATGCTCGCGGTCGTCAGCAACAGGATGGGCAGCGCGTCGACGAAACGACCGGCGGGCATCGTCCACTCGAGGGCCTCACTGCTGTCGTCGGTGGCATCGGCGAAGAACTCGGCCGGCGCCGCGGGCGCGCCGACGGAACCGACCAACGTCACCGGCCGGCGCAGCCAGTCGGACAGCGCCGCATCGACGTCCGCACCCGTACCGCGATGCACCGCTCCGGATGGCAGCGTGATCACCGGCTGACCGTCGGCGTCCAGCGACGCCGATGCGAGCAACAGCTCCGGCTCACGCCGTCCGGTGAGGATTCGACCAGTCGCGTCGTCGCGGATGCCCCAGCACCGATCGCCGTGCAACCCGTCGGCCTCGAGCGTCGCCGTCGCGAGCGACTCGCCTTGCAACGACTTCACCGGGTGCCGCCAGATCTCGCTCACCCTCATGTTGCCCGTTCCCACGCCGTCAGTCTCGCGCCGCCGACTTCAGCGCCTCGTCACAGCGTGGCGCGGCCGGGCGTCGGCATGACTGCCGGACGATGCCTGATGCCGTCACGAGCGGCCAGCACGAACACGCCATCGCGGTGCGACACCGAGAAGCTGTCGCCGTCGAGACGTACGAAGCCGGTCGCGTCAGGGTGCAACGAGGTGGCGGAAGGCACGACCAGGTGCCAGTCGTCCGACTCTTCGCTGCCGACGAGCACGCCGGTGACGGTCTGTCCATCGTCCAAGTGGACAGTGATCTGCATGGCTCCTCCGAGGGGTCAGGGGAACAACCGAACGATGGGTCACCTTACTTGGTCACGGGGTTAGTGCAGATGCACCATCGCGATCAACCGCCGTGCGAGTGCTCGTGTCGATGATGCACATCTGGCACGTGCGGGTGGGCGTGCACGAGCCGCTCATGATGGTGGCGGTGCTGATGGCGCGCGCCGAGTGCCACTGGATCGTCGTGCACGTGTTCGTGATGTCCGTCGTCATGGCGATGCTCGTGGTCGTGCTCCGCCGGCTCGTGGACATGATCGTGGAGGTGTTCACTTCGCAGCACGAAGCTGACCCCGACTGCGGCCACGACGAGCGACATCACTTCGCGCACGGTCACGTCATCGCCGAAGACCGTCCAGGCCACGATCGCTCCGACGAACGGCGCCACCGCGAACACCAGCTGCCCGCGGGCGGCGCCGAGCTCGCGTGCTCCGGCGACCCACAACGTGATCGACACGCCGTACCCGAAGGCCCCGATGACGAGCGCGGCGAGCACTGCGCCAGCGGAGACCGAGCCGTGCAGCAGCAGGCCGATCGTCAGGTTCGCTCCCCCGGCGATCACGCCCTTGACGAAGGTGATGTGCGACGGCGCGAGCTCGTCGAGATTGGCGGTGAGGCAGTTGTCCAACCCCCAGCACAGGCACGCGCCGGCGATGAGGAGCGCGCCCCAGCGAGCGCTCGGGTCGCCGGACCAGCCGAGTGCGACGCCGGCGACCACGACGAGTGCGGTGCCGGCGACGACACGACGACCGAGGTGCTCGCGAAAGAACAGGAAGGCGAGGACGGCCGTGAACACGAGCTCCAGGTTGAGCAGCAACGACGCCGTCGCCGCGGGAGCGCGGCTGAGGCCAGCGGCCAGCAGCACCGGGCCGACTGCACCGCCGAGCACGACGGCCGTTGCCAGACGTGGTGCACCGCGTCGCAGCGACGCACGGTTGGGACGCGTGCGTCCGATGACGGGAACGACGGCGATCGCCGCGCCCACGTACAGCAACCCCGCCAACGTGAACGCTCCGAGCTCGTCAGCGAGCTGCGACGCGGCCGGCGCAGACACGCCGAACAGGACGGCGGCGATCGCACATCGGACGATGCCGTGTCGAACGTCGATGGCTCGAGTCTCGATGGCGACCATCATCGCGCGTGACCCCGCACGCGGATGAGCCCCGGCCGGGGCGGGCGGACACCGAGTGGCCAGGGCTCATCGTCGTGCAGACGGTGGCGTGGGCGGGGTTGATCCCTCCGACGCCTGCACCGGGGTGAGCGGCGAACCGTCCACCCGGTGACGTCGTACCCGAACAGGTGCACGGCAAAACCAAGGTTTCGAGAAATCTGTCAAGGTTCCGTCAGCAAACCGACGCTGCGCACTTGTGGTGGATGTGAACCGGCCCGAACCCGATCTCTCCGCGCGACAACTCGAGCACGAGTGGCTCCATCGCTGCGGTGAACGGCTGGCCGTGCTGCGCCAGGCGCGCGGTCTCGATCGTCGAGAGCTCGCCTTGATCGTGTCGACCAGCGAGTCGACGATCGCCCGCGTCGAACAGGGCGTGGTCGCGCCGCGCGATCTTCTGCGCTTCGCCATCGCGGCCGCGCTGCGCGTGGAGGTCGGGGAGATCTGGCCGGCGCCGTCGCTCGCCAGCCTGCGACGACGGCTGCGACGCCCGCGAGCGTCGCGCTCCTGATCGGTGCATCGGCACTACCGTTCGGCACGAGCGCGTCGTGGGGGTGCGCTCGACGGGAGGCGCACGATGGCCGCAGAGTTCGAGGTCTACCAGGGAACCGACGATCAGTACCGCTGGCGTCTGCGATCCGCCAACGGTCAGATCATCGCCACCGGCGGCGAGGGCTACACGGCGAAGGCCGGAGCGCTGAACGGCATCGAGGCCGTGAAGCGAGACGCGCCGACGGCACGCATCGACGACCTCACCTGACCGCGTCCTGGGCGGTCAGGCCCAGACGACTTCGTTGAACCCGACGAGCACGGGACCGCGCGCCAGCATGGCGATGCGGCAGATCGACGCTTGATCGAGGTGGCAACGCCACGACATCTTCAGGTCGACGTTCAAGGCCCACGCGACCGCTGCCTTGATCGGCGAGACGTGCGTCGCCACGATCACGTTCTGATCGGCGGCCTCGTCACACAGTGACTCGCACGCGGCCCACACACGCGCACCGAGCTGATTCATGCTCTCGCCGTCTCGCGGCGCGAAGTCCGGATCGGTGCGCCACCGCTGCCACGTCTCCGGGCTGACCTCGTTCATCGAGCGGCCCTCGAACTCGCCGTAGTGCAGCTCCTCCCACCGGTCGTCGACCTCGTACGGCACACCGAACGCCTCAGCGGTCTGGCGAGCGCGCAACAGCGGTGAGGTGATCATCCGGTCGGGCGGGCCCAGGTGCTCGGCCAGCGCGCGCACCTGCTCGACGCCGACCTCGTCGAGCGGGAGGTCGAGGCAGCCCTGCAGCCGACCGGACGCGTTGGCCTCGGTGCGGCCGTGTCGAACGAGGATCAGCACTGCGCCAGTGTCGCACGCAGATCGTTCAACGCCGCACGCCGGGCCGCGCTTCGCTCAGATGTCCGTGGCGCACCAGGGTCGATCGGCGTTGCGGATCGTCGAGGCCGAAGCGTCGCCACGCCCACACCAGCATCCCCGCCCCCGCCAGCTCGAACACGACGTCGAGCCAGCCACGCTCCAGCGATGGCACCCGCACGCTGCCCCACGACCCGGCGAACGGCCACCAGAAGACCTTGGTCGACGAGAAGATCCCGTCGAAAACGAGGTGCAGCATCATCCCGATCGGCAGCGCCAGCAGGAGGCGACGGATCGGCTTGCGTCCGGCGGTCGCGAGCATGATCACCACGAGCACGGCGACCGCGACCGTCAGGCTGTGTGCCCATCGCGCTCGACCCATCGGAACATCGATCAGGTCGGGGACGAGCGAACCCAACGCGAGCAACCGGTAGTCGAAGCGCGGGTCACGGAACACGAACCACACGGACAGCACCGCA
This sequence comes from Ilumatobacteraceae bacterium, assembly GCA_965229005.1. GTDB lineage: Bacteria > Actinomycetota > Acidimicrobiia > Acidimicrobiales > Ilumatobacteraceae > CBDDIP01. The sequence goes on along the minus strand of CBDDIP010000002.1, from coordinate 2,571,112 downwards.
GTGCCGATGAACCAGAGAAACATGGAGGCCGGTCGGGCTCAGCGAGCGAGCCAGCGACCGCACTGCGGACAGTCGGCGACCTCGTCGGCGGGCAGCGCCTTCAGCTGATCGACCTCGGCACGCGAGAGGTCGAGGTGGCAACCCGTGCAGCGCAGCCCGTCCAGCACGGAGATGGCGACGCCGTCGTGGCGCTTGCGCATCGTGTCGTACTCCTGCAACTCGGTCGCGTCGAACACGGCGACCGCGGTCTCGCGCTGCAACCGCAGCGCGGCCTGCTCCTCGTCGAGCGTCGCCATCACCGCGTCGAGCGTTGCCTGCGCCTCGGCCTCGGCGTCGACCAACCCGCCCTCGCTCGAGGCGAGCGACGACGCTTCGTCCTCCGCAGCGGCCTGCGCTTCCAACGCTTCGAGCTCGCGATCGTCGAGGTCGCTGCGATGGCCGTTGATCGTGGCGATCTCGTGCATCAACGCCTCGGCCTCGCGGGGCGCGATCACCGTCTTCAGCTGTGCCTCCAGGCGAGTGCGCTTGGCCGTCAGCGCCTCGCTCTCGTGCTCGGTGCCGTCGATCACCGTCTGCGCGTCGGCCGCTCGTTGCTGCGCTGCGGCGATCGCCGCTCGATGAGCTCGTACCGCCGCCGTGGCAGCGGCAAGCGCAGCCGACTCGGGCAGCCGGGCACGTCGGTTGGCGATCGCGTCGAGGGAGGTGTCGATGCGCTGCAGCGCCAGGAGCGCGGAACCGTTCATCGTCGGGAGGCTAGGGCACCGCTCATGGCTTCGGCTTCTTGCCGGTGACGACGACGTTCGGCGGCGGCTTCAGGCAGTTGTACACGACGGTCTTCAGATCCACCGCGGGGATCGGCGCGCGAGGATCGAGCACGTCGGGGGCGATGGTGGTGCCGCTGTCGACCTGCTGGATGACCGCCTTCGGCGGCGTGGTCGGTGTCGTCGGGATCGGCTGGCCGGTCAGCGGATCGGTCGCCGGCGGCGTCGTCGTGCTGGTGGTCGTCGCCTCCCCCGGGTTCGGCGGCAACGTGCCGCTGACGAGACGGGCGAGGCACTCGACGCCGGGCAGGTAGAGGCGCAGCGCCTTGCGGGCCGGTGCCGGTGCGGCGGGCCAGTCGGTGACCGGCAGTCCGTCGAGCGCCGGTTCCATGAACTTGCCCCAGATCAGCGCGGGGTAGGTGCCGCCCTGCACCTTGCTGACGCCGTCGGCGCGGAACTCGGGGATGTTGTTCATCGCCACGTAGCCGTTGGGGTTGCCCACCCACACCGCGGTGGTGAGCTCGGGCGTCGCGCCGACGAACCAGGAGTTGGTGTTGTCCTCCTGGGTGCCGGTCTTGCCGGCCGCCGGGCGGGGGAACTTCGACAGCGCGTTGCGCGCGGTGCCGCGGGTGAGCACGCCCTTCAGGGTGCTGATCGCCGTGAGCGCGACACCCGGGTCGAGCACCTGCACGCCGACGTTCTCGTGCGTGTACATGCGCGTGCCGTCGGCCCGGTCGATGAGGTCGACGTAGTACGGCTCCTGGTGCACGCCCTGGTTGGCAAGGGTCTGCATGCCCGACGCCATGTCGATCGGGGCCATCTCGTTGGCGCCCGTGGCGAAGCTGGCGTACGGGTGGATCGGCTCGCGCTCCTTGGGGTCCTGGCCCTGGTACAGGTACGCCGACTGCGCCATCCGGTACGTCGTGTCGACGACGCGGCTGAGGCCGACGATCTGTGACAGGCGGGCGTAGGCGCAGTTCAACGACAGCCACGTCACCTCGCTGAGCGTGCCGATCTTGCCGGCGACGCCGTCCTCGACGATGAACGGTGGCGCCTTCGGATCACCGGGGTCCGGCAGCGAGCAGCCGCGCACGCCGTCGATGATGTCGGTCGGTTGGGCCCCGGCCTGCAGCGCCGCGGCGAGGATGAAGAACTTGATGCTCGAGCCGGTCTGCCGCGGCTCCAACGTCATGTTGATCACGCTCGGCGTGCCGAAGCCCTTGCCGCCGACCATTGCCTTGATCGCCCCGGACCGGGTGTCGAGCGAGATGATCGCCGCGTCGAACCCGGCGGCGGTGTTCGGCAGCCGGTTGCGGGCAAGTTCGGCATCCGCCTGCATCTTCGGATCGAGCGTGGTGTGGATGCGCAACCCGCCGCGGTACAGCAGGTTGGCGCGCTCCTGCTCGGTCGGCCCGAGGATGTTCGACTTCTCCAGCAGGTAGGTGCGCAACGCGTCGGTGTAGTAGGTCGGCTTGGTGCTGATCGTCGACAGTTTGCGCGTCGTCTCCGGGATCACCCACTCGTCGCCGAGCGTCGCCGCGTCGGTCTTCGTCACCAGCCCGGTGTCCACCAGCCGATCGAGCACGGTGCGGAACCGGCGCCGCGACGGATCCGGGTGGCGGATCGGGTCGTACCCCGACGGGGACTGCACGAGCCCGGCCAGGAACGCGCCCTCGATCATCGTCAGGTCTTCGACGTTCTTGCCGAAGTACACCTCGGCAGCAGCCTGCAACCCGTACGCGTTGTTGCCGAAGAACACGGTGTTGAGGTAGCGCTCGAGGATCTCGTCCTTCGTCTTCTCCTTCTCGAGCATCGTTGCGTAGTGCGCTTGCAGACCCTTGTAGCGCCCGTCGCGCGGGAGACCGGCGAGGAACTCGTTCTTCACCACCTGCTGGGTGATGGTGCTGGCACCCTGCCGTGGCGCGTCGCTGGAGAAGTTGGACAGCAGGGCGCGAGCGAAGCTGCGCAGGTTCACGCCGTGGTGCACGTAGTACTCGGTGTCCTCGACGGCGAGCACCGCGCTGACGACATCGGGCGGCACCTGCGCCAGCTTCACCGGCTGGCTGTTCTCCCGTTCGAAGACGGCGATGACGTTGCCGGCGATGTCGTACACCAGCGTGCGTTGCGACAGCGGCTGGAAGTCGGGCAGCGACACGGGCATCTGCTCGTGAGCATTCGCGGTGCGCCACAGGCGCGGCGCGATGCCAATGGCAGCGCCGGTGAGCAGCAGAGCACCCGCCAGCACGATGCAGGCAAAGCGGAGTGGCCAGGCAAGTCGGTGCACGCGCCGTCGAGGCTAGTTTCCGCCCCTTCGCGCAGGGCATCACCCCGTGTACCGTGCCGCGCATGAGCAACACGAGCGATCACCCCTTCCGGTTCGGCGTGCAGGCCGACAAGGCCGCCAACGGCGCGGCGTGGACCGAGCTGGCCCGACAGGTCGAATCGCTCGGCTACAGCACGCTCACGATGCCCGACCACTTCGGCGACCAGTACGCGCCGATGGTCGCGCTCACCGCAGCAGCCGCCGTCACCACGACGCTGCGCGTGGGCGCCCTCGTGTTCGACAACGACTACAAGCACCCGATCGTCCTCGCCAAGGAACTGGCCACGCTCGACGTGATCTCCGACGGGCGCGTCGAGATCGGCCTCGGGGCCGGCTGGATGATCACCGACTACGAGCAGTCAGGCATCCCCTACGACAGCGCCGGTGTGCGCATCGACCGCTTCGTCGAAGGTCTGGAGATCATCCGCAGGGCGATGGCTCCCGGTGCGTTCTCGTTCAGCGGCACGCACTACACGATCACCGAGCACGACGCGCTGCCCAAGCCGGTGCAGGCGCCGTGCCCGCCGATCCTCATCGGCGGTGGCGGCAAGCGCGTCCTCGGCATCGCTGCCAAGCACGCCGACATCATCGGCATCAACCCGAACATGCACGCCGGCCGCATCGGTCCGGAGGCCATCGGCGGGATGACGGCCGAGTCGGTCGACGAGAAGATCGGCATCGTGCGCGCTGCGGCCGGCGACCGCCTTGATGCGATCGAGCTCAACATCCGCTCGTTCCTCGTCAACGTCACCGATGACGGCGACGCGGCGATGGCCGGCCTCGCCAGTGCGATCGGTGTCGACGTCCCGATGCTGCAACAGAGCCCGTACGCGCTCATTGGCCCGCCGTCGATGCTCGTCGACAAGCTGCTGGCGCTCCGTGAGCGCTGGGGCTTCAGCTACGTCATCGTCGGCGGCAACGATGCGGCCAAGTTCGCACCCGTCGTCGCCGAGCTGGCTGGGCGTTGACGTGAGCGAACAGGTGCGAGTGGCGTTGCACGGCGCCGGCTGGATCTCCATGGCGCACGCCGCGGCGGCGAAGTTCAACGGCTTCGAGCTGGTCGCCGTCGCCTCGCGCAGCGCCGAGCGGGCCGCCAAGCAGGCCGAGCAACTGGGTGCGCGCGCCGTGACCTACGACGATCTGCCCGGTGACGCCGACATCGTGGTGGTCGCCACCCCGCCGCAGTGCCACGCCGACGACGCGATCCGACTGCTCGAGGCGGGCGCATCGGTCCTCCTCGAGAAGCCGCTGTGCACGACGCTCGACGATGCCGACCGCATCGTCGATGCCGCGGCCGATCACGGACAGCGCCTGCTGTATGCGGAGAACCTCGCCTACGCGCCGATCGTGCAACAGCTGCTGGTCCGCACCGGCGAGCTCGGACCCCTGACCCACCTCGAAGTTCGCACCTTGCAGGGACTGCCGACCTGGGGTGCGTTCACCTCCGACGAGTGGGGCGGCGGTGCCCTGTTCGACCTCGGGGTGCATCCGCTGGCGATCGCCATGCTCGCCGCTGGTGTCTCCGGGGCCGGTCGGCCGATCGCCGTCTCCGCCATCCTGCGCGGGGGCGAGGGTCACGGCAGCGACGAACACGCCGAGGTGCAGCTGACGTTCCGCACCGGGCTCGTTGCCACGGTGGTGTCCAGTTGGCAGGGTGGACCGGACCCCGTGTGGGACGTGCAGGCGGCCAGCGCGTCGGGGACCGTGCGCGCCGAGCTGCTGCCACACCCGCTGCTGGAGCACAACGGCGACACCGTGGACATCTCCCCGCCCTCGGCGCCCGTTCCGGCCGTGGAGAGCTTCGGGTACCTCGGCCAACTGCGCGCGCTGGTCGATGACGTCGCCAAGGAGCGCGCACCCTTGATGAGCGCGGCGTTCGGCCGAGAGGTGCTCGACGTGGTGTGCGCGGCGTACTGGTCGGCCGGCCTCGACGGTGCCGAGGTGGCCGTGCCGTTCGAGGGACCGCGCGATCTCACCCCGCTGCAGCTGTGGCGCGGCGCCAGCCGTCACTGACCGAACCGACGGGCCGACTCGGCGACTTCACACCGGACGCGACGAAGTGGCGGCCATGGCGTTGCCATGCCACCACCGGGCGATCAACGGTGAGCGTGCGCACGCCTTGCGGCACACGCACGCTCACCGGATCACTGGATCAGACGACCTTGACCTTCAGGGCTTCGTCACCCTTGCGTCCCTGGCCGATTTCGAACTCGACGTTCTGTCCCTCTTCGAGCGAGCGGTAGCCGCTGCCCTCGATGTTGGAGAAGTGCACGAACACGTCGGCACCGCCCTCTCGCGAAATGAAGCCGTAGCCCTTCTGAGCGTTGAAGAACTTCACGGTGCCGTTTGCCATTGCCTGAACTCCGATTTTCATCTGTCGAGCAACGTGCCCGACTCGAACACGCTAGCTGCTCGTGCGGCCGATGCGACGAACCTGTGCAGGTTGATCGCGGGTCAGGCGAACTTCGGGTAGTCGTCGGTGAGCAGCAACGTGTATGCGTTCAGCTGAACCGCGTACTTGTGCACGCGCAACAGGAAGTCGAACATGCCGCGCGGCATCGACCCGGTGATCACGATCGCGAACCAGGAGACGACGGTGACGACGACCGCGGCAAGGATCAAGACGGCACCGAGCAGCATCGCCGGGATGGCCCAGATGAGACGCAACCCGACGGTGAGGCGGTTCACCGTGCCGCTGTCGGTGAGCGAGTACTGCACCGGCGTCTTGCCCTGGTCGTCGATGAACCCGGGGTACTGGTCGAACATCAACCCTTCGTACGTGTACACGCGGGTGGCGTAGCCGAGGTACTTGTTCGAGAAGTTGAACAGCCCTTCGTTGCGCTTGCCGGTGAACACCTGGATGAACCAGTGGATGACCGAGACCAGCTGCACGGCGTAGGCCCACGCGTACACGAGGATCGTGTGCGGGATCGCCAGGATGATCCGGATCGCCACCGTGCCGCGGTTGCGCGCCTCGGTGTACGGGATGTCGAGTGTTGCTTGCGCCATGTGAGTGCCCCTTGCTCCCCTTCGGGAGTCCGCTTGCGTGCGCCACCCCTGGCGCATCAACGCGCAGCGTAGGTCAGCTGGCGATCAGCGCCGTGCGATCGTCGATGCGCACACCGGCGGCGCGCAGCTCGGCGATCGCCAGGCGTGTCGACTCGACGTCGACGCCGGCGGTGAGATCGAGACGAACCATCGTGCGGTAGCCGAGACGGACGGCGTCCAGCGCCGTGGCCTTCACGCAGTGGTCGGTGGCGATGCCGACGATCTCGACCTGATCGACGTCGCGCATCGTCAGCCACGTGTGGAGTCGCTGCCCCACCCATCGACCGTCGAAGCCGGAGTACGACGCGCTCATCTCGCCCTTGTCGAAGATCGCCTCGATCAGACCGAGGTCGAGATCGGGGTGCATCTCGGCGCCGTGCGTCCCGGCGACGCAGTGGACCGGCCACGTGTCGACGTAGTTGGGGCGGTCGGAGAAGTGCCGGCCGGGGTCGATGTGGTGGTCGCGGGTGGCCACGGCGAGGTCGTAGTCATCGAGGCGCAGACGTTCGGTGATCCGGGCAGCGGTCGCCGCTCCCCCGGCGACGGCCAAGGCGCCACCCTCACAGAAGTCGTTCTGGACGTCGACCACGATCACCGCACTCGCCATGGGGGAACGGTATGACGCACGGTGGTCGCCAGCGCGCTCATTGGTGTTACGGGACCGAGAACGTTCCGTTCGTTCGTCGCCCCAGCTCAGCCGTTGCTTGTATTGAACTTGTATGCAATGCTGAGCACATGCACGCTCCGATCGCACTCGTCCCCATCGGCACCGTTCGAGACGGTCGCATCGAACCCGACGACGACGGCTGGGACGGCGAGGTGTGCCAGATCGTGCTCGACGATCGATTCGGCGCCGGCTCGGTCACCGGGCTCGATGCGTTCTCCCATCTCGACGTCGTCTACCAGTTCCATCAGGTGGCCGAGGAGGACGTCGTGCTCGGTGCCCGCCGACCGCGCGGGCGAGCCGACTGGCCGGAGGTGGGCATCTTCGCCCAGCGTGGTCGGGTGCGCCCGAACCGGTTGGGCGTGACGACGTGCGCGCTGGTCGGCGTGGACGGCACCACGATCACCGTTCGCGGCCTCGACGCGATCGACGGCACACCCGTGCTCGACATCAAGCCGCACATGACCGGCTTCATGGCCCGCGGCGAGATCCGCGAGCCGGCGTGGGCGACGGAGATCATGGCCGCCTACTGGTGAAGCGCGATCGAGATCAGTCGCGCGGGCCGACGTCGTAGATCTTGTCGAAGTAGTCGAACGTGCCGGAGAAGACGCGGTCGAGGTCGACGGCACGACCCCCCGAGCCGTAGGTGGCGCCGCTCTTGGGCATCGGCGTGGGCGGGTCCTTGGCGTAGGCGACGGACTCGGCGAGATCGTTGGCGAACGCCTCGGTGACGCCCGGCTGCGTGTTCGGGCGGGTGACGCAGAAGTGCAGCGCCGGCGGCACCTGCAGGCCGTTCATCCGCCAGCCGCGCTGGGCGAGCGCGTCGTTGACGTGGAAGATGTCGACCTCGTCACTGCGGAAGGCGACGTTGAACAGCGAGTCGCCGATCAGCTGCAGCTCGGGGTGCATCTTCACCGCGGCCTTGATCTCGCCAGCGGTGCGGAAGATGTCGGCCGCGATCTCGCGGTAGCCGGATCGGCCGAGGTTGAGCATCGACGCCCACGTCGCCGCGATCAACCCGCCGGAGCGACTGCCACCCATGCTCGGCGAGGCGTACATGCCACCGGGCCAGCCGGAGATGATGAAGTACTGCTCGCGCCGCAGCGACATCGGGCGGAACAGCAGCACCGACGTGCCCTTCAACGCATAGCCGTACTTGTGGGTGTCGGCGGAGATCGACGTCACGCCCGGCACCTGGAGGTCGAACGGTGTCACCGGGTAGCCGAGATCGGCGGCCCAGGCGAGGATGAAGCCGCCGAGGCAGCCGTCCACGTGGAGGTTGATGCCGTGCTCGAGGGCGATCTGCCCGAGCTCGGGGATCGGGTCGACGACGCCGTGCGGGTACGTGCCGGCGCTGCCGACGAGCGCGACGGTGTTCGGTCCGATGTTGGCGCGCACGAAGTCGAGGTCGACCTGGAACTGGTCGGTGACCGGTGCCTTGATCACGTCGATGCCGAAGTAGTGGAAGCCCTTGTCGTGACCGGGGTGGGCCGTGACCGGCATGATGATCTGCGGCCGCTCGATGCCCTTCTGGTTCCGGCCCCACTCGCGGTAGGTCAGCATCGCGGTGACGAGGCTCTCGGTGCCGCCGGAGGTGACGATGCCGCCCGTGTCGGCGTCGCCGTGGAGCATGTCCGCGGTCATCGCCACGATCTCCGACTCGAGCTTGGTCGCGCTCGGGTACATGTCGCGCTGGAGCACGTTGGCGTGGGCGAAGTGGGCGAACGCTTCCACCTGGAACGCGTAGTGGTCGTGATCGCCGGAGTAGATCGACCCGGAGACGCGTCCGCTGTCACCCTTGCGATCCTCCTCGGTGGCCATCTGACGCAGCGTCTCGAGGATCTCGGCGCGCGGCACGCCGTCCTCGGGCAGCTCGGCGTGGACGGGGAACCGACCGGCGTAGGGGTGGAACGGTGACGAGGACGTCATGGCATTGCCTCCGAGTGATGATTGAGGAGATCGTGGATCGGTCCGAGGTGCTGGTGCAGCTCGGTCATCGCCTGTAGGCGCCGCACAGCACGCGCTTCGGCGACGGGTTCGGGGTGGTGCACCTCGGCGGTGCGCAACATCGACGGCACGTCGGCGAACGTGGCCCTGCCGGCCTGCACGAGGGCGAGCAACGCCGCGCCGTGAGCGTTCGTGGTGCGCGAGCTCTCCAACCGGCGCACCGACACACCGGTGGCGTCAGCGAGGACCTGACCCCACAGCGGCGACGCTGCTCCCCCGCCGCCGAGGGACAGCTCGCCGTAGCAGGTGTGCGCCAGCTCGGCGAAGTGTGGGAGGAGCCACGCGGCGTTGAGTCCGACGCCATCGAGCACCGCTCGTGCCAGGTCGGCGCGGGTGGTGCCGAGGCCGATGTTGAGGAAGCCGGCGCGCACGCGTCGGTCGAATCGTGGGGCCATCGAGCCGAGCAGCCATGGCAGGAAGAGCACACCGTTCGCGCCGGCTGGCGACGTCGCGGCCAGCTCGAGCACGCGATCGAACGCGTCGTCACCGGCTGGCGCCGACAGGCCGTCGTCGGCGAACACGAACTGGTTGACGAACACGTCGAGGTTCTTGCCGCCCATGCCGTTCTCGGCGAGCAGGAACCAACTGTTCGGCACCGGGCTCGGCGCAGTGGTCAGCCCGTGCTCCGGGTCGTGTCGCTTGCTGTCGACGTGCGTGGCCATCACCGACGTGGTCCCGATGATCAGCCCGCAGCGCGAGCCTTCGACGGCGCCGGTGCCGATCGCCGAGGTGACCGAGTCGATCGTCGCGTCGGCGACGACCGCCGACGCGCTGATCCCGAGGTGCGACGCCGCCGCAGCGGTGACTGCACCTCTCGGGGTTCCCATCGGCAGCAGCTCTGCGAGCTTGGACGGGTCGAGGCCAGACATGCCGAGGAGCTCGTCGCTGTACGCCGTTGCACCCCACGTGCGGTTGTCCACCGAGAACAACGGGAAGGCCGTGTTCTGCGTGGACGTGACGCGACCGGTGAGCCGCGCCGCGAGCGCGTCCATCGGCTCGACGAACGCACGCGCCCGTTGGTACACGTCGGGCCAGCAGGCGCGGATGAAGGCGATGTGGCCGAGGTCGTCGTAGCCGGACGGCGCGGCGCCGTGCACCTCGCGCCACCGCTCGGCGGTGGATGCGGTCGCGATCGCAGTGTGATGACGGCGGCCGCGGCGGTCCATCCACATGATCACGTTGCCCAGCGGCACGCCACGGTCGTCGACGGCGACGATCGATGTGTACTGACTCGTCACCGCGACGAAGCCGACCTCGTCACCACTGACGCCGGCCGCTGCGATGGCCCGCCGCGAGCAGCGACCGAGTGCGTCCCACCACCCTTCGGGATCCTGCTCGGCGCCACCGTCGTCGGTGAACAGCAGGGGCAGCACTTCGCCCGTGCCGGACAGCACCAGACCCTCGGGATCGACGACCGCGACCTTGATCCCGGTGGAGCCGAGGTCGACGGCGAGCACGTGCGCTCCCATCTCAGCCGAGCTCCGACTGGATCGAGTCACTGATCTGCACGTCGACTCCGGGGAAGTGGCAGGCAACTTGTTGCGGCGCGTCGCGGGCGACGAGCGGCGGCTCCTCCAGCGCGCAGATCTCCTGCGCGCGCCAGCAGCGCGTGCGGAAGCGACAACCGCTCGGCGGGTCGATCGGGCTGGGCAGCTCGCCACTGAGCACGATGCGCTGGCGGTGCAGCTCGATGTTCGGATCCGGGATCGGCACGGCTGAGAGCAGTGCGCGCGTGTACGGGTGCTGGGGGTTGTCGTAGACGTCGTCGGCGACGCCCTCCTCGACGATCTTGCCGAGGTACATCACGGCCACGCGGTCGGCGAGCTGACGCACGACGGCGAGGTCGTGGGCGATGAACACGAACGACAGGCCGAGCCGCTCGCGCAGGTCGATCAGCAGGCGCATGATCTCGGCCTGGATGCTGACGTCGAGCGCCGACACGGGTTCGTCGAGCACCAGCATCGCCGGCGAGATCGCGAGCGCGCGGGCGATGCCGACGCGTTGACGCTGCCCACCGGAGAACTCGTGCGGGTAGCGATCGAGGTGTTCGGGGCGCAGCTGCACGAGGCGCACGAGTTCGTCGACACGCTCACGCACCTGCTGATCGTCGACGCCCTGCACCTCGAGCGGTTCGCTGAGCAGCCGGCGCACCGTCATTCGCGGGTGCAGCGACGCCTGCGGGTCCTGGAAGACGATCTGCAGGTTGCGTCGCGCCTTGCGCATGTCGTTGCGACCGAGGCGCAGCAGGTCGGCACCCTGGAAGTGCACCTCGCCGCTCGTCGGCTCGATCAGGCGCAGGATGCACCGGCCGGTGGTGCTCTTCCCACAACCGGACTCGCCGACCAACGCCAGTGTCTCGCCGGGCATCACGTCGAAGCTGACGTCGCTCACCGCGTGCACGACGACGGAGCGGCCGCGGTCGCGCACCTTGAACTCCTTGACGAGGTTGCGCACGCTCAGGATCGGTTCGGTGGTGCGGTTCGGTTCGCTCACACCGCCGCCTTGCGAGTGACCACGCTGCACGCCACCGACGTGCCGCCGAAGAGCTCGAGCTGCGGCTCGTGCTCGGAGCACGAGGGCTCGACCCGCGAGCAGCGCGGCGCGAACGCGCAGCCCGGCGGCAACGACTGCGGCGAGGCGGGCACACCAGGGATCGACGCCTGCACGTCGTGGCGGGCGTCGAGGCGCGGCAGGCAATCGAGCAACCCGCGCGTGTACGGATGGTTGGGCGAGGCGAACAGCGGGCGGACGTCGCCGTGCTCGGCCACCCTGCCGGCGTACATCACCACCACTCGATCGGTAGCCCCGGCGACGACGCCGAGGTCGTGGGTGATCAGCACCAGCGCCAGGTTCTGCTCGCGCCGCAGGTTGCCGAGCAGCTCCATGATCTGCGCCTGCACCGTGACGTCGAGCGCGGTGGTCGGCTCGTCGGCGATCAGCACCTCGGGGTCGTTGGCGATCGCCATGGCGATCATCACCCGTTGGCGCATGCCGCCGGACAGCTCGTGCGGGTACGAGTCGCAACGCCGCTTGGCCTGCGGGATGGCGACGCGGTCGATCAGCTCGACGGCGCGAGCGGCCGCGGCCTTCTTGGAGATGTCCGAGTGCGCCCGCATGACGAGGGACAGCTGCTTGCCGATGGTCAGCACCGGGTTCAGCGACGTCATCGGATCCTGGAAGATCATCGAGACGCGCGAGCCACGTATCTCGCGCAGCCGCGCCGGGTCGAGGCCGACCATCTCGGTGTCGCGGTAGCGCGCCGAGCCCGTGACGCGTGCGTTCTGCACGAGACCGAGCGTGGCCAGCATGCTGACGCTCTTGCCCGAACCCGACTCCCCCACCACCGCCACCGCTTCACCGGCATGGACCGAGAAGCTCACGCCGCGCACGGCAGGCGCCGGCCCGGTGGGCGTGTCGAACGTGACGCGCAGGTCGCTCAGCTCGAGCAGCGGGGCGGTCGCCCGCACGTTCTCGCTCACCGGTTCGTGTCCTTCACGTCGAACGAGTCGCGCAGCGCGTCGCCGACGAAGTTGAACGCGAGCACCACGAGGAGGATGGCGATGCCCGGGCCGGCGGCGATCCACCACTGGTAGAAGTTGGTGGCGCCTTCGGTGATCATCGCACCCCACTCCGGCGACGGTGGGCGGGCACCGAGGCCGATGAAGCTCAACGACGCGGTGAGCAGCACGACCTGACCGAAGTCCATCGTCGCGTTGACGAGCACCGGCGTGTACGACATCGGCAGCACGTAGCGCCGAAGGATCAGCCACCGCGACGCGCCGATCGCGACAGCGGAGTCGATGAACTCGCGTTGTCGCACGGCGATCACCTGGGCGCGCAGCAGCCGGGCGTAGATCGGCCACCAGACGAGCACCATCGCGAAGAGCGCGTTGCGGATGCCCGGCCCGAGCGAGGCGGTGATCGCCATCGCCAGCAGGATCGGCGGGAAGGCCATCGTGATGTCGACGAGGCGCATCAACGCTGCGTCGATCCATCCGCCGAAGAAACCGGACACGGCCCCGACGATCGTGCCGATGAGCACCGCCGAGACGATCACGACGGCGGCGACCGGCAGCGACGTGCGAGCACCCCACAGGATGCGGGTGAACACGTCGCGACCGAGGGCGTCGGTGCCGAACCAGTGGTCGGCGCTCGGGTGCAGGAGTCGCCCACCGACCTTCTTGAGCGGATCGTGCGGTGTCCAGATCGGCAACGTGATGGCGACGATGACCCAGATGGCGATGCTGATCAACCCGATCAGCGACGGGCCGCGCAGGTACGCGGGCCGACGACGACGGGTGCTCGCCCGGACGGAGGTGACCACGGCGTCGGTCACGACAACCTGATCCGCGGGTCGGCGATCGCGTAGGCGATGTCGGTGACGAGGTTGGTCAGCAGGAACGCGGCGCCGCCGAGCACGGTGACGCCGACGATCGCCGGGTAGTCGAGCTTCCGCGACGCCTCGACCGCGTAGCTGCCGAGGCCGGGCCAGGCGAACACCGTCTCGGTGAGCACGGCGCCGGTGATCAGGAAGGCGAACGCGAAGGCGACGATCGTGATGGTCGGAAGCAGTGCGTTGCGCAGCGCGTGGGTGTTCACGACGGTGCGCTCGCGCAGGCCCATCGCGCGGGCGACGCGCACGTACTCCATGGAGAACTCGTCCAGCAGGCTGGCGCGCACCAGGCGGGAGACGATGCCGACCACACCCCACCCCAGCACGCTGGCGGGCAGGATCAGGTGCATGACCGCGGCCTTGAACGTCGTCATGTCGCCGTGGAGCAACGAGTCGATGGTGAAGAAGCCGGTGATCTTGTCCGGGGCAGCGGCGCGCGGGTCGAGCCGGCCTGGGCCGGGCAGCCAGCCGAGCTCGGCGTAGAACACGTAGAGCACCAGGAGCCCGGCCCAGAACGCCGGCAGCGACGAGCCGATCAGTGCGAAGAAGCGGGCCAGGTGGTCGACGAGCTTGTTGCGCTTCCGTGCAGCCAGAACCCCGAGACCGACGCCGATGACGACGCCGATGAACAACGCCGTGATGGTCAGCTCCAGCGTTGCCGGCAGGCGCTCCCACAGGTCGTGCACCACCGGCTTACGCGTCGAGAACGACGTGCCCATGTCGCCGTGCACGAGGTTGCGCATGTACTTGCCGTACTGAACGATCACGCTGTCGTTGAGGCCCCACTTCGCTCTCGCCGCGTTGACGATGACCGGGTTGTTGAGGTTGCGCACGCCCACGATCGACGCCAGCGGATCCGCCGGCGTCAACCGTGAGACGATGAAGACCGCGGTGGCGATGCCGAGCAGCAGGAACGGCATCACCGCCAGGCGGCGAAGGAGGTACCGCTTCAACGCCGGCTAGTCGGACTTGCCGAGCCGGGCGAGGTCGAGGTTGCAGCAGGCGCTGTAGTGCATGCCGGTGATGTCGCTGCGGCTGGCCAGGAACAGGTCCGGGTTCACCAGCGGAATGACGATCTGGTCGTCGATCATCAGCTGCGCCAACTGCTGGTAGAGATCGGCCCTCGTGGCGTCGTCACCAGCAGCGAACGCCTGCGCCAACAGGTCGGTCTCCTCGGTGTTCTCCGCCTCCTTGCTGAAGCCAAGCCAGGTCGAGTTGGGGATCAGCCCGAAGTACTGCACGTACTGGCTGGAGTCGGTGTGGTCGGGAGCGAAGTAGATCGCCGTGACGGGGATGCCGTCACCACCGATCTTCTCCGCCCAGACCGAATACTCCACCGGGTTCAGCTCGAGGTTGACGCCGATCTCCTTCAGATCGGTCTGCACCTTCTGCATCGCCGTCGAGAAGTCGACGCCGTAGACGTTGAACGTCGGGAACGTCGCATCGAGGGTGATGTCGCCGACGCCCGAGTCGGCCATCAGCTGCTTGGCCGTGTCGAGGTCCTGCTCGGGCTCGGCCAACCCGTCGGTGCCGAGGAACCCGTTGGGGATCGGTGACGGCTGCGTGTGGCCAGCACCGGCAACCGTCACGTCGAGCAGGCCCGGGTAGTCCAGCGCCAGGCGAATGGCCTTGCGAACGTTCGGGTCCTTGAGCGCTTCACCGCCCTTCGCTCCCGGGCTGAGGCCGATGTAGACGTAGTTGAAGCTCGGCACCTGGGTGACGGTGATGTCGTCGCCGCTCATGCCGTTGGCGACGTCGGCCGAGATCTGCATGGCGATGTCGACCGCACCCTGCTCCAGTTCCTGGCGCTGTGTCACTGCGTCGGGGGTCTCCTTGATGATCACCTCGGGGAAGTGCGCCTTGGCGCCCCAGTAGTCGTCGTTGCGGAGGAACTTCAGCTCGTTGCCCGCTGTGTAGCTCTCCAACGTGAACGGCCCGCTGCCGGCCGAGTTGCCTTGGACGAACCAGTCCTCGGCCTTGTCCGTGGTGGGGTCGGTCGTGGCGCCGTTCTCCTGCGCGAGCTTGCTGTTGATGATGCCGAGGTAGCTGGCGTTCACCTGCGCGAGGAAGGCCGAGTTGGCCGCGTTCAACGTGACCACCACCGTCTCCGGATCCGGTGTGTCGATGGTTTCGATCGACCCGACGAGGTACGAGGCCGAACCCTGGAGACCGGCGAGGCGCTCCCACGAGAACTTCACGTCGGCGCTCGTCACCGGCGTGCCGTCGGCGAACGTCGCGGCCGGATCGAGGTGGAACGTGAACTCGGTCTGCTCGTCGTTGCTCTCCCACGACGTGGCCAGTCGCGGCACGAGCGTCTTGTTGTCGGCATCGAGGCCGATCAGCGTCTCGTAGATCGCGGTCATGTAGATCTGGCAGGTGTCGCAGTACGCCAGGGACGGGTCGAGCGAGTTGATGTCCATCTGGCGAGCGACGACCAACGCCGTGTCGGAGTCACCGCCACCGCCGTCGGTCGTGACCGTGCTGTCTCCCGGAGCGACGGTGCCGCCCGTGGCGTCCGTGCCAGACGGGGCATCCGTTCCGGCGGTGGTGCCATCGCTGGCACCCTTGTCGTCGCTGCTGCAGGCGGCCAGCGCCAGCGAGCCAACCACGAGCAGCGCCGCGGCAACGCGAGCACCAGCCCTTCGAGACCGACCGTGCGTCATGATCCTCCCCGATCCCTGCGTGACCCCTGTCGCTGCAGTGGGTGTAGTAAATACGCTGGTGCAATGAGCGTCAAGGACCCGTCAACCGCAGCCAGGGAACCCGAGGTGAAGACTCTGCGCGAGACGCAGCGGTTGGAGACCCGGCGGGTGCTGGCCGAGCACGCGATCCGTCTGTTCCACGAACGCGGCTTCGACGAGACGACCGTGGACGAGATCGCCACCGCTGCCGGTGTCAGCCCGCGCACGTTCTTCCTGCACTTCCCCACCAAGGCGGCCGCTGCGTTCCCCGACCACGACGAGCGGGTGGTCGCCTTTCGTGAACGGCTGTTCGCCGGCGCCGGTGGCCGCAACCCCATCCCCAACCTGCTCACGCTGCTGCTGAGCGACGTTCGCACGCATTCGCCGATGCGTCGCGCCCGGTACCAGCTGCTGGCGAAGGTGGAGGCCCTACGTGACGAGGACGCACGCACCGACCACGACTACGAAGGCATCATCGCCGACTACCTGATGCAGCACTGGGGCCACGACGTGGAGGCCCGCGTTCGGTCGCACGCCATCGCCAACGCGTGCATGGGTGTCATTCGTGCCTCGCTCATCGCCTGGAGCGAAGACGGCATCGATCCGCAGCAGGTCTGCTTCGAGATCCTGAACCGGATGCTCGGCGCTCCGTTCGACAGTCCGCTGCAGTCACTGCAGCGACTTCAGGAATGAGCCGGCCCGTTCGGGTCGAGCCCGGCCCGGGCCAGGAGAGCGTCTGGGACTACCCGCGCCCGCCCGCCGTGGTGGCGTCGACCGAGCACGTGCGCATCGTCCACCGCGGTGTCGTGATCGCCGACACGCACGCATCGATCCGCGTGCTCGAGACCAGCCAGCCGCCGGCGTACTACCTGCCACCGACCGACGTGGCGACGTCGTTGCTGCGGCCGTCCACGTCGCGCACGTTGTGCGAGTGGAAGGGCGCCGCCAACTACTGGACGCTGGTCGTCGAGGGCGAGTCTGTGCTGGATGTCGCGTGGAGCTACCCGAACCCGACGCGATCGTTCGCGTCGATCACCGACCACCTCGCCTTCTACCCGCAGCGCGTCGACGAGTGCTGGGTCGACGACGAACGCGTGCAGGCCAACGCCGGTGGCTTCTACGGCGGGTGGATCACCAGCAAGGTGGTCGGCCCGTTCAAGGGCGAGCCCGGCACGTTGCACTGGTGATCCGACCGATCTGAAATTCTTCCTCAAGGTTCGGCCCCAATGGGCCGATGAAGAGTCAGCACAGCCAGGTTGGTGCTGGGGACGTACGGGGAAAGCCGGTGCGTTCGGCGAAACGGTCACCTCTGCGAGATCAGACGGCGAAACGGTCACGGGCCTACACCGCGCAACAGCGGCACGGCCGCCGGACTGCAGCAACGTTCACGATCTGAGGAGTCCCCCGATGTTCCAGTCCACCCGAGGCGCAAGCGCGCCCACGCGCACCCCGCGCTTCACCGCCCGCCGAGCCGGCATCGTGCTCGCAGCAGCAACGCTCGCCGTCATGGCCGCCGGAGCGACGCCCGCTTCCGCAGCGATCGTGCCCAACGTCGGCCTGGCCACCGCCGCCAACTACGCCGTGCTCGGCGGATCGACGGTCACCAACACCGGCCCGAGCGTGCTCAACGGCAGCCTCGGCCTCTCCCCCGGCACCGACGTCGTCGGCTTCCCGCCGGGCAACATCGTGCCGCCCGGCGTGATCGACGCGACCAACGCCGCTGCGGCTCAGGCGCAGTCCGATCTCACCGCGGCCTACGTCGATGCGGCCAACCGCCCGATCAACGCCACGACCACTGCCGACCTCGGCAACCAGACCCTCCTGCCCGGCGTCTACTCCGGGCCGAGCAAGGGCGCCCTGCTCATCACCGGGCCGCTGGTGCTCGATGGCGAGGGCAACTTCGATTCGGTGTTCATTTTCCAGACCGACTCGACGCTGACCACCGCGTCGGGCAGCTCGGTGGTGCTGACCAACGGCGCGCAGGCGTGCCACGTCTTCTGGCAGGTCGGCAGCTCGGCCACGCTGGGCAGCGGCTCGGTCTTCACCGGCAACATCATGGCGCTCGAGTCCATCTCGCTGAACGACAGCGTCACCGTCCACGGTCGGGCGCTCGCTCGCAACGGCGCGGTCACGTTGATCAACGACACGTTCACCCAACCGAGCTGCGACACCGGCCCGACGACGCCGACCACGAGCACCACGGCCCCAGGTGGAACTGGTGGCACCGGTGGCACCGGTGGAACGGGTGGCACCGGTGGAACGGGTGGCACTGGCGGCACGGGTGGCGGCACTGGCGGCGGCGTTGGCGGCGCGAACGGAGCCCTCGGCCTGACGCTGCCGAGCACCGGGCGCTCGGTCCTGCTGCCGTCGCTGCTGGGGGCGACGATGCTCGCCTTCGGTGCGGCACTGACCGTGTCGGTCCGCCGAAGGACCGAGATCCAGCCCTGATCTGATCGGGCCGGACGGCTGGTCCGTTCGGCCCATTCGGTGATCGGCGCCCACGCGACGCGCCGACCACCGGTACGGTCCAGTCCCGAGAGGGAAGCGTTGATCCGCCGGCCATGTTGGTCGTTCGTCCGGCGAGGAGCTACTGCGAACCCACCCCACTCCGTACCTCGCTGTCGACATCCCGTCGACGGCGAGGCATCCGGAAGGGATGGGTGCCATGTCGCCGTCAACCGTTCGAGTCCCGCAGCCGCGCCGGCGCACCACTGCGATGCGCATGTTGCTGGTGTCCGCAGCGCTCGTCGCAGTCGGCGGGATCGACGGGCCTTCGTCGAGCCACACCGCCGAGGCACGCGAGGCGACCACCGCTGACGTGGTCGTCGTCCCGATCAGCGGTGCGGCCCAACTGTCCGTTGCGTCGCCCGCCGTTCGCCTCGATCCGCCGGCGCCGCAGCCGGTCGTCGTGGCCGTCGCTGATCCACCGGTTCCCGTCGTCGCTCCCGCCCCGGTCGTCAACCGTTCGACGTGTCGCACGAACCTGCCCAACGCGGTGATGACGATCGTCATCCCCGACATCTCCTACAACTGCCCCGTCTACGCCGGCGGCCAATCGACCATCGATGCGGGCGCAGTCACGCTCGTCAACGATCGCGGCACGAGCTCGCTGTTCGCCACGACGCCGGGCGGCGCAGGCACGCTGTGGATCGCAGCGCACCGCACGTCGCACGGCGGTGCGTTCGCTGCCGTTCCGTCGCTCGTCGACGGTGCAGTCGTCACGGTGTCGAACGGAACGGTCACGGCGAAGTACCGGATCGTCGGTCGCGTGTACGTCGAGGTGGCCAGCAACGGGCGGGTCATCAACGCTGCGGGCGTGGCCACGGAGGCGGCGACGTTCGACGCCGTCTTCCGCACCGATGGCGGCGGTGGGTTGGCCCCGCGCCTGCTGCTGCAGACGTGTGACGGCGCTCGCTTCCGTTGGATGATCTACGCCGACCTCATCCCCTGAGGCTCGCGCTCGAGAGCGCTACTGCAGGTGCAGGTCTGCCTTCGGTGGCGCCAGGGCGAGCAGCGGGATCGACGGGGTGGCCGATGCGGGTGGGGCCGGCGGATCGCACGGCTCACCGTCGCGCGACACGCTGCGACCGACGCGCTGCGCGTCACCGAACGCCTGCACGCCACCGGCGGTGTCGACGATGAAGAAGCCGAGCCCGGTCCTCGTCGGCACGATCGCGGAGGCGACCACCGGGACGGCGAAGGCCTTGCTCGCATCGACCGGGATGGCGCTCACGGTGGCAGCGTCGCCGTCGGTCGCGGCGGCCCACGCCATGATCAGCTCCGGCAGCTGCGGGGTCTGGATCGTGGCGACGCAGATCGACGACATCGCCTCGGCGGCCTGCAGCGACCACCACGGGTTGACCGGCAGGTTCTCCGGGTCGCGGATCTCGAAGTGGAGGTGCGGCACCGACAGGCGGGCGTTGCCGCTGTCGCCCATGAACCCGATGACGTCGCCGGCGTTCACCTCGGTGCCGACCGCGATGGTGAACGGCGAGCGCCAGTCGGCCGGGAACACGTTGTCCTCGGTGCCGGGCGTGTCGTCGTTGAGGTGGCAGTAGATGTACGACCAGTCGTCGGCGTCGACGATGCGCAGGCAGATGCTGGTGCCGTTCGCTCCCGTGGAGATCTTGGTGACGGTGCCGTCGACGGCAGCGACCAACGGTTGCAGGCGGACGCCGATCAGGTCGTTGCCGATGTGGAACCGCGTGCACGCGTCGCGGCACGCGCCCCAGTCGTCGAAGCCGACGACGGGGCCGAGCACGGGAAACTCGATCGGGCGGACCGTCAGCGCCTCCGTCGGCGGCACCTCGGCATCGACGTCGTCATCGGGCGGTGGCTCCACGGGCACACCGTCCGGCGTCGTGGTCGTGGTGGTGGTCGAGTCGTCGGGAACTGAGGTCGGCGTGGACGCGCTGGTGCCGTCCGATGCCCCGAGCTGCGTCGTCGTGGTCGTGGTGTCGTCCGGCGTCGTCGTCGTGGTGGTCTGCTCCGGGGTGGTGCCGGCCGCAGCGTGCGACGGGACGGCGAGCAGCATCACGAGCAGCGAGGCGGCGAGTGCAGCGGCCGGGGCACCGGTGCGACGTGAGCGACGAAATGACATCGAGGAGGACTCCAAAGGCGAGACGGGCCGTGCCGGCCACGCTGCGCGGCCAACTTGAACGAACGAGAACAGGTGCATCCTGCCCGATCCAGGAGGACGCCGGATCACGCCCCGGTGAACGGCACGCAAACGGGTGATGACGGCTGGGGTGCAGCCGGTCGGCTCAGGCGAGGGCGGCGTCCAGCGACTCGACCGACGGGGCGAAGTAGTACGAGCCCGACGCCGGCGTGGAGTAGTCGGTGAGCGCGTCGCGCGCCTGGCCGTTCATCCCGTAGATCGCTTCCATGCGCTCGCGCATCGGTGCCTGCTCGCGGCAGAAGCCCATGAAGTAGAGGCCGACGGTGCCGTCGTGGAACGCGTACGGCGTCGAGCGGCGAACCATCTCGCCGCGCTTGGCCGTGCCGTCGTCGCCGGTGGTGCCCTCACGCAGCTCGACGTGCGACAGGTGCGAGGTGGGCACCTGCACGGCCAGCTTGGTGGAGTCGTCCTTGGTACGACCGAACGTGTTCTGCTGGTCCTCGAGTGAAAGGCCGTTGAAGTACTTCAGGTCGTGCACCCAACGCTGGGCGATGCAGAACGCGCCGCCGGCGCCGGGCTTGCCCTCCGGGACGATGCCGCGGTCGTGCTGGTCCTCCGGCGCCGGGTTGCCGGTGCCGTCGATGAAGCCGGTGAGGTCGAGGCTGTTGCGGTAGATGAACGCCGGGGTCTCGCGAGCGACCGTCATGTGGCCGGCGACGGCGTTGCGGAAGTTGAACTGCGCTTCCCAGCACAGGTCCTTGTCGTCGGAGTGGATCCAGATGAGGAGCTCCTCCTGGGTCGCCTTGGCGATCTTGCCGTCCGGCGACTCGTAGCCCGGGTAGGCCTGGAAGTCCTCGGGGATGTCGGTGGTCAGGTCGGCGAGCAGGGTCGGGCCGAACAGGATGCACACGTTGACCGGGGTGGTCACGCCGACCTCGGCGCCGGCGGCGCGCAGAGCGCGCAGTGCCTCCTTGATGACGCCCAGATCGGCACCCTCGGTGCGGCTGAGGTGGGTGTACCACTGGTACTTCGTCAGGTTGGTGAGGATCGCGTGCTGGGGGTTCGGCATGACCCCCAAGGTAGTCGCGGACAGGTTCGGGTGAGCCAGCCCGGACGTTCGCTGCGCGCGGCACCGCTACGGTTCGCGGCGATGTCGGACGACGAATCGCTGACCGCGCTGATCCGAATGATCGGCCGCGGCGACACGGCGTCGGCGATCGCGATGATCGACGCCGCGCCCTCGCTCGCCACCGCCTGCCTCGGACGCTCTGCCGTGGAGTTCTTCCTGGACGACTGCTTCGTGCAGGTCTACCGAGGCGACACGGCGCTGCACGCCGCAGCGTTCGCCTTCGAGCCCGATCTCGTTCGGCACCTCCTGTCACTGGGGTCCGACGTGCGGGCCCGCAACCGACGCGGCGCGGAGCCGCTCCACGCCGCCATCACGGGTGGGCCGAACTCGACGCACTGGGACCCGCCGCGGCAGACCGCCACGATGGTCGCGTTGCTCGAAGGTGGTGCCGACCCGAACGCGCCGGCCAGTGGCGGCGTGACGCCGCTGCACCGAGCCGTTCGCAACCGGTGCTCGAACGCCGTGCGAACCTTGCTCGACGCCGGCGCCGACCCGCTACGGCGCAATGACTCCGGCTCCACTGCGCTGACCCTCGCGCAGCACACCACCGGCCGTGGCGGCACCGGCTCCCCCGAGGCCAAAGCCGAGCAAGCCCTCATCCTGGCGATGCTCAGCGAGTAGCCCGCACCGCTGTCATCACATGTCCGCCTCACGCGGACATTTGCTGCCAGCGATCGGCAGCCGGGCACTCAAGTCGAACGATGGGTCGTGAAGGTGACGCCGTCGATGTCGACGGCGTCGGGTGCGAGCGCGGCGTGGGCGACCGGATCGTCCTTCAGGACGTCGAGCAGAAAGGCGGTGGCGAGATGCGGGTAGAGGTCCTCGAAGCGAGGTCCGCCGGCAGAGGCGTCGTAGCCGCAGCAGTCGAGGAACATCAGGTGCGAACCGCCCTCGAACACGGCCAGCGCCTTGTTCGAGCTGCCGATGTGGTTGTACGCCCAGTAGGCGTTGTACTCGAGCGAGAGGAACTCGTCGGCCGCGCCTTGCAGGATCAGCGTCGGCACGTTCACCGCGCCGATGCCGTCAACGCCGAACACCTGCAGCTCGCCGCCCGGCGCCATCGCCACAAGAGCGTCGACACGAGAGTCGGCGAGCGCGGGAAGCAGGCCGACGTCGGATGAGACGGCGCCGTACTTCGCCGCGAGGACGTCGCGCTGGCCGATGAACTGGCATGCCTCGTCTGCGAGCGTGTCGCCGTCTTTGTCCGCGCAGAAGGTCGCTTCGGCGTCGAAATCGACGCGAGCGCCACCGGCCTGGAACACGGTGGTGCCACCCGTGGAGTGCCCGAGCACGCCGATGCGCTCGGTGTCGATCATGCCGGCGAGCTCGCCGCCCCGCGCGGTGAGATCGTCGGCGAAGGCGATCTCGCGCACCACGTCGTGCGGGCGTTCGTACAGCAACGCCGTGGTCGCCTCGGCAGCACCACTGAATCGGTCGTCATGATCGGCACCGATGACGACGAACCCGTAGGAAGCGAGGTGCTCGGCGAGGTCGGCGTAGATCGCAGCACCGCCGCCGAGCCCGTGCGAGAGCACCAACAGCGGGAAGGGCGCGCCGTCGTCGACGTCCGGATACCAGAGCGTGACCGGCACCGGCCGGCCCTCGCCGTCGTCGGGGATCGTCATCAGCTGCATCGTGATCGACAACGGTCCGGGGGCGGCGTAGTCCGGCGGTGCCGGCGGGTTCGTCGTCGTCGTGACCGCGGCAGTCGTGGTGACCGCGATCGTCGTCGTTGATGCGGTCGTGATCGGTGCGTCCGACGACTGCGATGAGCTGCACGCCGGTGCGATGAAGGCGCACGCGAGCAAGCCCGCGATGGCTGCTCGCTGTCGAGTCACCAGTCTGGACAGTTGCGGCACGCGGTTCCCTCGCAGTCGAACGTTGAGCAGTTCACTCAGGCAGCACGAGTCGTGTCAGACGCAACCTGCGATGCCTGAGCCACCATCCTGTCGAACGCGCGTCGTCAGGTGCTGAACCAGCCGGCCACGTCGAGGATCACATCCCCACCGGCCGACGAGAACACAGCGAATCCGCCGGCCCCGAGCGTGACGACGGCGGCGTTGCTGGCCGTGCCTCCGGCACCTGCCACGTTGACCGTCGATGTCCCGTCGTCAGCGGCGGCGATGCTCTGACGGAGGTTGATGTACCCGGCCTGCTTCGTGTTGGTCGTCGTCACGTTGACCAGCGCCGCGACGGCCGTTCCATCGACTCCCGACGCTCCGCTCACGGTGAACGCGCGGACACCCCCCGGGCTCAGCGACCCGCCCTGACCGGACAGCCGCGTGTCCACGATGCGGCTCTGCGACTCGGCATGGAACAGCCCGGATGACGAGGAAGCCGCGCCGTTGCCGGTGATGTACCCGACGACGTCGACGATGACGTGGGTGCGTGCCGAGGTGACGATCCGGAACGAGCCATTTGCGTTCAGCGGTGCGAGCACGAGGTTCGGGCGAGTCTCGCCCCCGACGAAGTTGAGGTTCGAGGTGCTCGGAGCGACGGTCGAGAACGCCGCCAGCCAACCGGGTGCGTCCGGTTGCGTCACCGTGATGTTCACCACCGCCGCGGCCATGCCGGTGCCTTGCGTCGCGACGGTCGCCACCTGGCCGGCATTGAGCGGTTTCCTGCCGAACGATGGTTGACGGGAGTCGAACACCCGTCGGCCGGCCAGGCCGGCGGCGACGAACCGCCCCGACGTCGCCGTGTCGGCCGGCACCCAGTAGCCGAAGACGTCGATGATCGCCTGCGACGGCGTCGAGCTGGCCACCGATACCGCCCCGCCGAGGCCGATGCGCACGGCGGCGAACCCGGAGACCGTTCCGCCGTTGCTCGGGAGATTGACGTTGCTGGCAGTTCCTGGGTACTGGAACCCGGTTCCGAAGACCTGCCCGAAGCCCGGGCCGATCGCCTCGGTGAGGGTGAAGTTGACCGCCAACGCGGTCGCGTTGGCGGGGATCCCGTTGGTGCCGGTCAGTGCGAACGACCGCGGTTCCAGGGCCTCGAGCGGGGCACCACCACGCGTGTCCACCACGCGCACGGGTGTCGCGAACGGCACGTACCGCGACGCCGCGCTGACGGGCGGCACGTCACTGCGCATGGCGGTCACCGTCGCGGCGTAGCCGTGACTCCCCGGCCGGCCACCGACGGCCGCTGCAACGCCGCTCGCACCGATCGCCAACGCCTTGGCGTCGCTCACCGAGATGGTTCCGTCGATGCCGAACCCGCGATCGATGCTCATGTCGCCACGCACCTTGGTGACACCGCCGGATGTGGACCCGCTCCACAGCACGAGCAGCCCTCCGTCAGGCGTCGCGACGATCGAGAGCGGCGAGGCGTACGGGTCGCTCAGCTGGAGCTGACGTGGCGGCGAGCAGCACGGTGCGTTCTCGTCGAACGCGGTCGCGTCGATGCGCTGCGTGTTGTTGACCACGCCGCGCGTCGACAGCACCGCGACTCGACCGTTCGACAGCGTCGCCGCCCTCGCTCCGTACGTGCCGAAGCTGCCACCGAAGATCGTCTGCGAGGACGACGGTTCCAGATCACCGTTCGCCTGCAACCGCACCTGCGTGATGCCACCCAGGCCCGAGGCGATGATCACCCGGATCACGCCGTCGCTTCCCGAGCGAACGTCGACGACCTGCTCGTCACCGTGCACCAACGTGCTGTTCTGGGTGATGACCCCCCACGTCGGGTCGATCACACCGGTCGGTCCGACGCGGTACCCCCGATCGCCGACCACCAACGCGGTGCCGTCGTCGGTGACGAGCAGACCATGCGTCGGGCGCATCGGGATCGGCACCTGGCCTTGGTCGCCGTACGAGGTGTCCACCGCCCCTGCCGCCGTGATCCGCACCAGCGTGGTCTGGGACGACGAGTTGAACGCGACGAGCATGCTCCCGTCGGACAACGGACGGATCGCATCGATGGTCCCTCGACGTGACAACAGCAGGCTGCCGTTGGTCCCGAACGACGTCAACGGAGCGCCCGTCGGCGACAGCGCCGCCAACCAATCACCGGTCTGGCGCCAACCGCCGAAGACGATCGACCCGTCCGCGCGCACCGTGGCGGCCGTGCCCACGTCCGACGCCGGCACCTTCCACTCGTACGCGTGGGTGGTCGCTGTCGACCCATGCCCATCGCCGGCGAACTCGATGCTCACCGACGAGTCGCCTGTCGCGATCTCGACGACGCGACCGTTGAAACCGGATCGCACGATCGAGGCTCCGCTCGGCACGGCTGCGGTTGCCTCACCGCCGAGACCCCACGACGTGATCGGTGTGCCCTGCTCGTCGAACCGGAACATCGACAGCGTCGTAGCGGAGCGGAGCACCGACGCGGTGAACCCGTTCGGGCCGTCGAGGCTCGTCCCGATCGCCCCCACCGTGCCGAGCCCGGACAGCAACACTGGCGAAGCGCCGTTGAGGGTCTGCACGAACGGCTGGCCGGCGGCCGTGTGCCCGCCGACGACGAGGCCGTACGGCGCACCGACGGCGGTGATGACAGCGTCGGTCGGGATCGGCAGCGTCCCCACCCCGTCTGCATGGCCGCCCCACACCACGACGTCCCCGTTCAACGCGCGCAGCGCGGCGCGGAATTCGCCGTTCGCTCGGCCGACCACGGCGATGACGTTGCCGACGTACTGCACGTCGATCACCTCGTCGGGCCCGGGCCCGAGATCGACGTCGACGATGCCGTTCGCGCCGAACGGGTAGCCGAACATGGCGACGAACGCTGTTGCGACTCCACCGACGTCATGCAGCGCTGCGGCGACCGGCGGCCCCGACTCCGGGATGCTGAAGTGCACCGTGCCAACGTGCGCATCGGCATCGATCCAGACCTTGCCGTGGTCACCGAAGTACGGGTCGCCTTCACCGCCGTACTGCCGGGCCACCATGAGACGGTGCGGCGAGGCCGTCTCGATCCCGGCGAACACGTCGACGCCGCGTGCGTCGAGGGGCGTGACGCCCTCGGTGCCCGTGACCACCTCGACACCACCGCTCAACGACGACGCTGGAAGGCCGGCGACGTTGCCATCCACCCGGCCGAACACTGCGAGCGAACCGCTTCTGGCAAACCCGAGCTGCTCGATCACGGGATCGGGCGTGTCGTACACGATGGTGCCGCCGCTCCCGAAGGAGGTCACGAGCCCTGGAACAGGCGCGGCCGCAGATGTCGAGGGGCTGGTCGACAACGCACAACACGCGACCGCCACCACCGAGGCCACGCCTCTAATCCCCTTACCGCCCCGCACGACGACGACAGTAGTGAAGCAGAGACCTCGCCCGGGTCTCCGGAAACGAGAAACCTCGGTACATGGAACAGCGCCGGGGTTTGAAGGACGGAGCCTTGGTGGGCGCAGAGCTACTTGAACCCCTCGCAACTTGTGACGCCCGCGCAACCCTTCTCGACGCACATCCTGGTGCGGCCGGCGTGATCGGATGAATCGAATCGTCGAGGCAGGTGCTTTGGTGAGGATGTGACGACGTCGAACACGGCCGAAGGGCGAGCTGCCTCGCTTGACGCTTCCGCGCTCACGGTCACCCTGCGGCGCGCGCTGGTCGCCCGCAACGGGCTCGAGGTCGGCGTCGAAGCCGCCGCTGATGCGATGGCATGGGCGGTCGAGCACTGGGATCGGCTCGTCACGATGGAGAACCCGACCGGGTACCTCTACAGGGTCGGCCAGACCGCAGCACGGCGGCATCGCCGTCGGATCCGCCTCGACTTTCCGGACGAACCGCGCTGGGAGGACGCACCTGTGCTTGAGGGCGACGTCTTCGCCGCGCTCGCCAAGTTGCGCAGGAACCAGCGCGTCGCCGTCGTCCTGGTGCACGCCTACGAGTTCACCTATCGCGAGACCGCCGAGCTGCTTCGCATCAGCGAAGCGGCCGCCAAGAACCACGTCCACCGGGGGCTGATCAAGCTCCGCTCCATCCTGGGAGAGCAGTCATGACCATCGACGTCGAAGAACGGATCCGCCGCATCGCTCCCGTGCTCGACACGCACATCTCCGCGCTGGTCGATCAAGCGGAGCCCAGCCGCACGCCGCAGCACCCGCGTCGACCAGCACATCGGACCGCGCTGGTCGTCGGGTGCGCCGCGCTCGTGGTCGTCGCCGTCGTCGGCTACGTCGTGCTTCGCCGAGGCGACGATCGGCTCCCACCGGCTGACGTGCCAACGAGCGTCGCCGCCACTGCGACGGATCCGGCGTGGTTCACGTTCTTGCGTCCGTCGGTGCCCGACCGGTTCCAATACCTCGCTTTCACCGGCCCGACGGCCTCCGGCGCACACTTCGTGGCCATCGACATTGCCGCGGGCAAGACCCTCGAGATCGACGTGACGGCGAACGACGTGGTCGTCACGTGCGATGCGCGGCTCGCCGTGCGTCGTGGCACGGACATGATCGCCGACTGCTCCCAGCCCGCAGCGGGGGCGTTCGACTCGGTCGCGGTGCAGGCGGTGGCTGACGCCACCTCGCCGACGCAGCTCCTCGACAGCGTTCAGAGCCTCACGTTCGCCCCAGTACCGACGGTCGAGGTGACCGCGATGCTGATCGGATCAGACCTCGGCGGGCGAACGCTCGACAACTCGTTCATGAGCTCGGGCGACCATCGATGGAACGTCGTTTCGAACCCTGCGCTCGGGGCGGATGTCTCGGTTCGGCTTGTCAACGAGGTGTGGCCGCGGCCGGCAGCTCGAACGATGGGCGTCGGCAGCGTGA
This sequence comes from Ilumatobacteraceae bacterium, assembly GCA_965229005.1. Lineage (GTDB taxonomy): Bacteria > Actinomycetota > Acidimicrobiia > Acidimicrobiales > Ilumatobacteraceae > CBDDIP01. The sequence goes on along the minus strand of CBDDIP010000002.1, from coordinate 2,542,773 downwards.
GTGGCGCCGGCCTGTACGAGGACGCAGTCGCGTTCTGGATGGTCGATCCGAGTGGTCTCGCCGTGCACGTCGCCAGCTCCGACCCGAGCCCGACGGCGCTCGCCAACCTCACCGTGCTGGCGAACCAGGTGCTCGACGCCGCTACGGGTTCCGGCGACACATTGCAGACCGTGGATCTCCCGCCGGTTATTTCGGTCGTCCATGACGATTGCATCGCCGGCGTGTACATCATCAAGGAGGGCGACTTCCCCGCCGGCGTGGCCGCGACGTTCGACACCACCCTCGACGAGCTCGACGCAGTGAACGCCGCAACGGACGGGTACGACGCGTTCTTCGTCGGCCTGCGGATCAACATCCCCTCGGCGAACTGCGTGCTACCCGGCGGCTGACCTCAGTGACGGTGGCGACGTTGCTTCGAATGTCGGCGCGTCGTCCACGGCGAGAATCGTCGCGTGGCTCATCCTTTCCGACGTCGAAGTGCGTCTGAGCCATCGATGATGGAGGTGACGGACCAGGAGCCAGAGGATCGACCGCTGACTGCGGTGCTCGTTCGTGAGGGCTTCGACGCGTTCTACGACCGCGAGGTCCGCAGCGTCATCGGGCTCGCATACGTGCTGTCCGGGAGTCGGACTGCGGCGGAGGATCTAGCGCAGGATGCGTACCTCGTCGTCTATCGACACTGGGACCGGGTGGCGCAGATGGACGATCCGCGTGCGTGGCGAGTCGTCGCCAACCGATCCATCTCGGTCGGCCGACGTCGCGTGGCCGAGACGAGGGCACTCGTCGTGCTGCGAGATCCGTGATGCGTTCCAGGGGCCGGATGAGCGTGCTCAGCCCACAGCGCCGCGACTACCTCATCGAAATCACCCGCTACGACATCGACGCCAGGAACGCCTCGGCCTGGGGAACCAGGCCAACGGCGCAGACGTCGAAACCACCCATGCAACGGACCGTGGCGCTCCTCGCTTCGACGCTCGTCCTCCTGGCATCGTGCTCGTCGACCTCGTCGACTGCAACCACCACGATCACTGTGCCCGTTCCCTCGACGACGACGAGGACGGTCACGACGGTCGTGCGCGCCGAATCGGACGTGAACCTCGCGGTCTCGTACGGGTGCGGGCCAACCGATGGAGCTTGGCTGACCGCGCACGTGTCCTCGATGATGGCTCGTCAGGTCGTCGTGCAGCTCGAGTTCGAGGGTCAGACCTACGGCACGTCGTACCCGACTGTGCTCGGCAGGTACGAGGGCGACAAGCTCCTCGGCTTTGCGCCCGGCACGCCGACAGCGGCGTTCGGGAAGATCGTCACCATTGCGGTCTACGACACGTCCGATCCGACAGTGGTGCTCGCCGCCGAACCACTGCGGCTGCAGATGGACGAGCAAGGACCGGGATGGGGTTGCGGGTAGGACTCAGGCGGACGCGTACTGTCGAGACGTGCCGACCGATGAATTCAGCATCGTCTGCGAGGTAGAGCCGGCCACTCGCGCCGACCTCATGCGCGTGCGACACCAGATCGGGGTGATGAGCCGCATCGCGTCGTCGTTTCTGATTCCCGACAATCACATCGGCCGAGCGACGGTGTCGAGCATTGCGGTCGCTCGCGAGGTGGCGTTGATGGGCGGGCGATCGATCGCATGTCTGAACGCCCGTGACCGCAACGTTCTCGGCTTCCAGCGCGACCTGCTCACCGCTGCCGCGTACGGCGTCAGCGAGTTTCTGTTCGTGTACGGCGATCGGCCCGAGTCAGGGCGACGCTCCGATGACCTCACCGTTCGCTCGATGATCGACCATGCTCGGCGGTTCGGCTCGGACGCAGCGCTCGCACCCACACCGTTTCGCATCGGTGTGAGCTCCAGTCTGGGCCAGCTGCCATCCTGGAAGCTCGAAGCCGACTTCATGTTCGCGCAAGTGAGCTTCTCGTTCGACGACCTGATGCGTTGGCGCGACACCGTGACCTTCAGCGGTCCGATCTTTGCCGGCGTCATGGCCCCGCCCTCTCCAGCGATGGCACGCAGGCTCTCCGCACAGATCCCACAACTCGCCGTACCCGAGTCACTGATCGAAGCCCTCGAGTCGTCAAGCAACGCAGATGTCGACTTCGCCTGTTCGATGGTCGACCACATTCGACACTCGGGTGCCTTTGACGGGGTTCACCTGATTCCTGTCACTCGATACCGAGAGATCGCTGCCAGGCTCGAACAAGGCTGACGGCCGTGGATCGAACGTCAGCAGACGCCAGGCGCCGCGCAAAGTGACGAGCCGGCGCCGGACGCGCTCTCGGGAACGCGGGCAATGTGCCCCCAGCACCAGTCGTCGCCGCGCATGCTCCCGCCGCTGCGACGAATCAGCTACGAGTCAGCTCAACTGCGTCAGGGCCGGACTCCGACAAGGGCGTGTGGAATCCCAGAGTTTCGCGGTCCGCCAGGACGAAACGCCACGTGCACATGAGAACACACGCCGACAGCGGTCTGCGCTTCAACCCGTCCGCACCGTTGCCCGGTGTGACCCGCCGCCGTCCACCTTGAGCGAAGAAGCCGGGACGATCTGACGGCCTTGTCATCCGTCGAGGGGTAGCTGGGAGTGTTGTATCCGTGTCGGACGACGTAGCACGCCAGGTTGTTGTCGATCTGGTCCCACCCGTCGCCTTCGACACGTTCTATCGCCAGAACTACCAGGGCATCTTTCAGATCGTTGGCGGCGTCACCGGCGACCGAGAGGTTGCGGCCGAGGTCGCGCAAGAAGCGTTCATCGCCGCCCACCGACGCTGGAAGACCGTCTCGTTGCTCGACCGACCCGACCTCTGGCTTCGGCGGGTGGCGATCAACCGCGCACTCAGTTGGCGGCGACGTCGAGGCGTCGAGCGCAGATCGATGGCGCGGCTGGGCCAGCGTGACCACATCGAGAACAGCCAGCCGCCGCGCCACGACGATCTGTGGGCCGAAGTTCGTCGCCTACCGAGACGGCAGGCGAGCCTGCTCGCTCTCGTCTACATCGACGATCTCACCGTCGAACAAGCCGCCCACGTGCTTCGAATCGCCGTACCGACGGCGAAGACCCACCTGCAACGCGCTCGGCGAGCACTCGCCGAGCGCCTCGGAGAGGACATTGACCATGATTGACGACCGCCTTCGCACAGCCGCAGCACAACACCGGCACGAGTACGCGAGTTTCACGCCACGTTTCCAAGCACCGAAATCCAACGACCGGAGACGAATGATCGCTTCATCACTCGCTGTCGCAGCCATCGGCAGCGGCATCGTGGCCATCGCGAGGACTCGAGACACCGACGACACAGCCGGCTCGGTCGACACCACCTCATTGACCAGCCCGACAAGTGCCACGACACCGAACACGACCGCGGGGACCACCACCTCAGCTGTCGCGAGCACGACCAGCACACCTGCACCAACGACCCCTTCGGTCGTTCCCAGCTCACCACCCCGCGTCATCGTGGCGAACGCCGCCAACACCGATGGCGTCGCCGGAGCATTCTCCGTCGTCCTCCTCAACGAGACGAAGTACGTCGTCGTTGACGCCGTAAATGCGAGATCGACGCTCGAACAATCCGTTGTCTACTTCGGACCCGGCTTCGACGACGTTGCGGCAGCACTCGCAGACCGGCTCGGCGGTGCGGACATCGCGCCGATGCCGGAGTCCCTACCAATCCGCCAGACCAGGCCCATACCAGTGACTGCAGGTGAAGTCGACGTGCTCGTCATGATCGGAACCGACCACGCCGACCTGCTTGCCACGACCGACGGCAACTGACCGGGCTCACCGCTGATGGACTAACCGCTCGCTGCACCGCGGGTGCACCCCGCCCGCTTGCAATGCCGTGGTGCCGCCTACGTACGTGGCAGTCGGCGCGGTTACAAGCGCGGCGGGCACGTTTTTCTGCGTCCGCAGGGAGAGGCAAAAGTGGCTCGCCGCTTGCATCAGGGTTGCATCACGACATGGCTCGTCGGTGCCGTGCTGCCCCCGAATCGGCAACTACCAGGGACGTCACCGGGTGGGCACAGAGGGACTCGAACCCCCGACATCTTCCTTGTAAGCAAGGTCCGGGCCACCTTCCCGACCTGCACTTTTACCCTTTTACCTGCGGTGATGGCAGCACGACGTGTAACCCCGTGGCACCTGTTGTAACCCCACCGGTTGCATCACGGTTGCATCAGAACGGTTCTTCGTCGCCATACACCGGGTCTGGTCTCGGCATGTTTGCGGGGCGGTGCCGCTTCATGAACGACGGATACTCCGTGCAGCTTCCTAGCTGCACATTCGTGCTCGCGTTGCGACCGAGCATCTCATATTGCTCCACCGTGATAGCCGGTGTCGCTTCCAAGTAGCCCATCAGCTCGCGGGCATGATCAAAGGATCCAGCCGTGGCCAGTCGTTGCACCAGCGCGTCGCGGAGCGCCTCGTTGCAACGTGGGTCGGACGCAAGGGCTGTGACGATCTCCTGCGAGATCTCAGGTGCGCGCTTGCCGGTGCCAGAGATGGCCTGCGTCACGCTGAAGAAGCCGTAAGGATCTACTCCTAGCCGCACGCTGAGCACCGGCCGCGACCGCCCGAGCACGTAGCCAATCTCTTGGTCGGTCCAGTTGCTCTCGTGGAACTTCGGTCGCAACAGGGCCACCAACGCGTCGCACGTGCGCAGGCTGTTCAAGATCGTCTGCTGCCACATCAAGTTCGGCTTGATCGCCTCGTGCGCTACGAAGCCATGCACGTTGTAGCGCTCGTGCAACACCTTGGCCAGCTTCATCGCATCGTCTTTGTGCGGCGAAATGTGGGAGATGAACAGCCTGAAGGTGGCGGGCATCCAGACGAGGTCTGTGTCGCTGGGGTCAGGGTCGTTGCCGAACAGGAACGCGTCCAGCTGGACCAAGTTCTCGTCGGCACCCTTCGACAGTTGACGTAGCGCGTAGTCGTAGTCCTCTTCCTCTTGGAACCAGCCGCGCGATGGGAAGCCGAACTCGCGCAAGTGAAGGTCAATGTCTCCCGACACAAACTCGGCAAGCCGACCCGCCACTCGCCTCAGCATCGGCACTCGTTCTGCCGGTGTCACGTCGCCGTCCTTCCAGGTGCCCATGCGTCGATGCCCCGATCCGCTCGGGGCCTTGCCGCTACGATTTGTGTTGCAACGACGGGGCTAGTTCGTCGTCCTCACTGGATGTGAGGTTGCGGCGAACTAGCTCCCGTCGCCCTTCTCGTGATCCACGTTGGCGACGTGGCCCACAAGTCCTTGTGCTATCCGACGTTGCTCGGTCTCGCACGGATTGGCCCGAGTCTCAACTGGGGCTTGTCCCGCCAGGTGTAGCGAACGTGGCTGCCGCTACGTTCCTCTTGGACGTTGGGGATGCGCTCGCGCAACTGGCCGAGCTGCGTGCGCACCACGTTCAGAGGGTCCTTCGAGTTGGTGGTCCATCCAAGAATCTCGATCCGCTCCAACACATCCCGCGGCGTCAGCGGCGTGTCCCCGCTCGCCTGGAGGACCTGTTGTATGAGGGCGCGGCCCGTGGGTGCGGCCATCGTCATCTGGCTCCCCGACGATCTCGTCTTCAACGTCAAGGTCGTAGATCGCCCGGTAGGTGTCCAACAGCGAGCTGATCTTGGCCACCTTCGCCTGCGCCGCTTCAAGCTTTCGTCGCGCCTGATGCTCCAAAGCTCGCGCCTGGGTGAGTAGCTCCAGGTGTTCGTTCACCGCCGTTCGAATGGCGTCTGACGGGCGCTCAAGTTCCACAACGCCGAGTGTAGAGGCTCGGCGGCCGCGCGTTCAAGTATTCAACGCCAACTCCGTCAGGGCTTGAGTCAGGAGCGTTGAATGACAGTTGTGTGAGTTGTGGTCACGCAGCGAGCAAGAGTTGCGGCACCTTGTACGGACCCACGTCGTAGGTCTCGGCGGGCCACGTGTACGTGGGGCGGGCCGTGATGGCCTGCCAGGCGACGGCGTTGCGCAGCACGGTGGCCGCAACCTCGTGGTCGCCCACGATCGCTTCCAACGTGTTCATCAGCTCCACCCAGTTCGGGCGGCGATGGTGCTCCTTTTTGAAGAGCTCCACCGCCGCCCGTCCGAGCGTTGCCTCGCCGGGCCAGTGCGGGAGGTTGGGCGGGCGCACGGCGTGGTCGGCGTCGTTCCCGCAGGGGCAAGGTAGGGGGTGGGTGAGGTGCCACATGGCGGCTGGTCCTAGAAGTTGAACTCGGGGTGAAGTGAGCGGGTACTTGGGCGTACACGGTCTCATCCACCCAGCCGATGGGGTCGGCCTCAATGGTCTGCAGGTTCGCCATCACCCGACCGACCTCCTGCCCCCTGCGGACGACGGCTCGGTGCTCCATGCGCAGCGACTGCAGCGCCTTGGAGATCTCGCGTGACGGCGTCTCCGCGAGCGCTGCTCGCTTGGCCAGTTCGGCGTACCGGGCGAGGACATCTTCCACTGCCGGCCGAACCTCCTCAGCGAGACGATGGGCAGCCTGCGCTCGCTCAGCGTGCGCCGTCGCCGCCGTCTCCATCGCATGGGCGCGTGCCGCTTCCAGCTCGGTCTGATACGCCTCCACCACCGGGCCGGGCAACGACGCCCGAAAGTCTTCAATGGCCCGCGCGGCCGACGCCAGCGTGCGCTTCATCGCACACCACCGAACGGCAGCTCGCTCGCCGCAGTGGCGTTGCGGGTGGCACGGCGGGCCTCACGGTCCTCCAGCGCCGACAGCGCGTCTTCGGCCTCCAACGATGCGCGTTGCAGCGCCTCGCCCTTGGCGACGATCCACTCGTGGCGCTGCCGCAGCATCTTCGTTTCGTTCGGGTCAATCTTCACTTCGCGGTCTCCTTGCTGATCGTTCGATAGGAAGGTGTTTGCTCAACGGCGTCGATCCCGGTGTCCAGAAACATGCGGACGACGTCGCTGACGGTCATGCCCAGTGCACGAGCGATACGGCCGAGGGCTGCGTCCTGGTCCGGACGCACCCACACCTTCAGCTTCTTGGTGAATGTTGGAACTGGGCCCGGCCGAACCGAGGGCCCCGTGTTGTTGGCAACTTGCATACCCATACCGTGCAGAAATTATGGGCCGCTGACAAGCGGTTCTTTATTCGATATATGGCGCATATGCCCATTTGCCCTATTACGGGTCTTTGGGAGAAACTCCTGAACTTCTCGCGCAGGGTTCTGCACCATGTGCTCCAACGCCTCCGCTCCACCTGCGGGGCACCAACCACCAGGAGCCAGCCATGCCCAACACCCGCAAGCAAGACGACCCCCAGTTCCAGCTGATCACCAGCCGCGACGAGCTGGTGCGCCTGCGCGACACCGAACAACGGTCATGGGCCGCGGTGGCCGACGCCCTCAAGCTCGGCAGCCCAGGGGCCGCACGGCGGCTGTATTCGGGTGCTGTGCGCCCGCACGCCGAGAGCGTGCTCGTCCGCCGCAACGTCGCCGCCGTCGAACCGGTTGACCTGTCCGCCGCCACGCTCGACCAGTTGCGCAAGGCCATCGCCGGCCGCACCATCATCGTCAAGCGCGGCAGCACCACCGAGGAGATGCCGGTCGCCAAGGTCACCAGCCTGAAGGACGGCACGGTCAATCTCAACGACGGCAGCTTCTTGTAACTCTCCGGATCACGCTCCTTCGGGTCTCGGCGGAGCAGCCCGTTGATCGTGTCGTTGATCTCGTCCATCGAGTACGGGCCATCACCGAGGTCGGTGACGTCTTGTTGGTAGCGCCCTCCCCACTGGCGCATGTCGGCTTCATCCGCACCCTGATGCCAGAGCCGTTCCATGAGCCAGTAGCCGTTCTCGTTCCGGCTGAGCCCTTGGATCTTCACCCGCCGGACGGCATCAGCGAGGCGCATCCAGATCCAGTCGTAGTCGGGACCGGTCTCGTCAACCCGGCCCTCCCGCTGCGGCGCGGGCTGGCCAGCAACCAGCTTCGACTCAATGTGCGCCCGCAGGGAAGCAGGGAGGTCTCCGTACGGCACGATGCGCGGAGGCCACTCGGTGAACTCGTACCGCCTGCCGCCCTTCGTCTTGTTCTCACCGTGGAAGGTGACCTTGCCCCCGTTGGCCTTGACCTCCATGGCCGGGAAGGCGGGCACGTAGCCCCGTGTACGTGCCCCTAGGCCGGGCGCAGACACCCACACGTGCGCGCCACCGCCAGGCGTGGTCAACGTCGGCTGTAGGCCAAGGCCGCGAAGTGTCGCCATGCCCGCAACACCGTCGAAGTCCAACGCGATCAGCCCGCCCGACAGGTCGCCAGTCGCAACAGCGAACAGCAGGTCCGGATCGTTCTTGCGGGCGAGCCTCTTGATGTAGGTGGGGTCCACCTTCTTGGTTGTCCACTCGCGCACCTGAGGCTTCTTGCTGCCGTCCGCCTGGATGCGAACCGGGACGGCCGCGTAGCCCTGGGCTAGCACCCAACCCACTTCCTTCGGAAGCGTGTCAACGAACGGCTCGTCGCCGAACGGGTCGCTGTCGTCGACCGCAGATGCGCCTTGCTCGGCTGCCGACGGCTCCGTACCGTTGCTTGCGGGTAGCTGGCCAGGCTGCTCAGTGGTGCGGTGAACCGGTTCGTGGCTGGAGCCTTCGGGCTCCGGCCCGCCGCCGCCCGGTGGCTTGTCCACGAACGTGACCGTGTCGCCCTTGACTTTGATCAGCGTCATCGTCACCGCCCAGCCGGGACGTGGGTGTGCCGGGCGATCCACATGTCCAAGTCGCTCTTGCGGAAGTACAGCGGCCCGCCCGGGCGGTGTTGGATGTACGGCACTTCAAGGCGCAGCGTTCGCCGCACGAAGAACTCGCTTCGGTCTACGTAGGCGGCAGCGGCGGGTGTGTTGTAGATGGTCTTTTCCATCGGTGCTCCTGAGTTGCAGGAGGCCGAGCGTGAACAGCACACGAGGGCCGCTCTCGCCCAGCTCTCGCGGACGTGAGTCTTTGCCTGCTCCTGACGTGCGCCGCTGGCACTGCATCAGTGTGGGGAACACGGCCGCTGGCCTGCTGCTCACGCACGAGACACCGCTGGTGCCTGCTGCCCGGCGCTAGGCGTACCGCACCGGGGCGTACAGCAAGGTACGCGGTAGTCGGCGCGGTTACAAGCGCGGCCCGGCTGTTTTTCGGGGTCCGCAGGGAGAGGCAAAGCGGGTCGCCGGTTGCATCAGGGTTGCATCACGACTTGGCCACTTGGTGCCGCGACGCCGCCGCATCGGCACCTACCAGGGACGTCACCAGGTGGGCACAGAGGGACTCGAACCCCCGACATCTTCCTTGTAAGGGAAGCGCTCTACCAGCTGAGCTATGCGCCCGGAACGAGCCACCAGCCTACAAGTGCAGGTCCGGCGGGGCCTCGCCGTTGCGTTCTGCGGATCGGCTACGTTCCCGTCAGGGCTGGACGAGGGAGCGGACATGCGGGCGAGGTGGGTGGCGGCAGCGGTGTTGCTGATCGGTTCGTTGACGACGGGCGAGGCGGTGGCGGGGCCGTCCGGCGGAGCTGCGAACTCGCAGTTCATCTACAGCTTCGCCGTGGGAGGTGAATACGGCATCCCGGTCGACGCGCAGGCGGTGATGCTCAACGTCACCGCGGCTGATCCAGCGAAGCCGGGCTACATCAGCGTCTACCCGTGCGGCGCACCCGTGCCGTCGACGTCGAACCTGAACTATGTCGCCGCGGCCTACGCCATCCCGAACGCGGTGATCGCCAAGATCGGCACCGACGGCGAGGTCTGCTTCGTCACCTCGCAGGCGGTCGACGTGATCGTGGACGTCGCCGGCTACTTCCCCGCCGGCTCGGCGATCACGCCGTTGGCGTCGCCGAGCCGCATCCTGGACACTCGCGACGGCACCGGAGCGCAGCAAGGACTCGTCCAGCCAGGCGAGCTCGCGGTGCAGATCGGCGGCAAGCCCGGAATCCCCGCCGACGCCTCGGCGGTGGTCATCAACACGACGGTCGCCGATGCAACGGCGGCCGGGCACGTCACCGCGCACGCATGCACCGAACCGCTGCCGGCCGCATCCAACATCAACTTCGTCGCCGGCGACCTGCGACCGAACCTGGTGATCGCTCGCCTCGATCCCACCGGGAAGCTCTGCCTCCACACCACGGCACCGACACATCTGATCGGTGACGTCATCGCCTACGTGCCGGCTGGTGGATCCGGGTACACGTCGATCCTCAACCCGGCACGTGCGCTGGACACCCGCGACGGCACCGGCGCCCCGGTCGGCAAGGTGAACCCGGGAGCCCCGGTCACGCTGCAGGTCACCGGACTGAACACCGTTCCGGCCGGAGCGACGGCGGTGGCGATCAACGTCACGGCGACCGAGGCCACCGCACCCGGCTACGTCACGGTGTACCCGTGCGGTGCCCTGCCGGGCACGTCGAACCTCAACTACCTCGCCACAGCGTCCGTGGCCAACTTCGTCGTGGCCGCCTTGTCGCCCGCGGGGCAGGTCTGTCTGGCGACGTACCAACCGGTGCACCTCATCGCCGACGTCTCCGGCTACTTCACGGGTACCGCCGCCTACGTGCCTCTGGCATCGCCGCAACGGGCCTTCGACACACGAACGGTCAGCACGCCGCGCTGCGGCATGGTCGCATTCCCCCCATCGGGCACTTCGTTGACCGTTCGCAACGTCACCACCGGAACACAACGGACCGTGACCGGTGCCGGGCTGGCGAGAGCGCTCAACCCGACGCTCTCGCCCGATTGCGGTGGCGTCTACGTGTTCCAGCACGAAGACAACGGGAACCAGCTCGTGAAGGTGGTCGAGTATCGCTTCGACGGTTCCGTGACCCCTCGATTCAACCTCCTGCTCGGATCGTTCGCCGGGATCGAGCGACTCGTGGTCACCAACGACGGTCACGTCAAGTTCGCCTCGTTCGCCGGTGCGTGGGACGTGACCACCGGCCAGCAGATCCAATCCGGTGTCGGCAACGGCTACCGCGCCGTCGGCTTCTCCGCGGACAGCTCGGTCATCGCCTACGTGAACTCGAACGCCGGCCAGTTCTCCATCAGCTACTTCCTGCCGAACGGCAACTTCCCGTTCGACACCTTCGAGCTGCCGTTCTTCTACAACGACCCGACGATGTCGGTGGACGCTTCGTTCCTTGCCATGGGTGTGCCGCAGGCACCGAAGAACGGCGTGCCGCAGGAGTTCCCGGTGATCACCACGTTCGACGGTGTCGTCGTCGACGTCTACCCGTTCCCGATCAGGGCGCCCGCGAACTACGAGTGGTTGACCGACGACACGGTGATCGTGTGCGTGCCCGGTCAGTCACCCGTGCTCTGGAAGGTCTACAACGGTGTCACGGCGATGCCTGGTCCCTCTCGAGCGGCCTGCCCGCGCGCCTGAACGCGCGATGATCGCGCCATGACGGACATCGATGTCAGCGAGCTCTACGGCGACGGCGCACGCGCCTTCCAGGACGAGTTCGGCACGCGCCGCCTCGCCGATCGCCTCAGCGGGTGGACCGTGCACCCCGAGCTCACCGAGGACGACATCGCGCTCGTCAACGCTCAGTCGACCGTGTGGATCTCGACCGTCGATGCCGGCGGGTGGCCGGACGTGTCCTACAAGGGTGGCGAGGTCGGGTTCATCCACGTGGCCTCGCCGACCGAGCTGCACATCCCCTGCTACGACGGCAACGGGATGATGCGCACCCTCGGCAACATCGCCGACACTGGCCGCGTTGCCCTGCTCTTCGTCGACACCAGCCGCCCGTGGCGGATGCGCGTCCATGGCACCGCACAGGTGGCCACCGACGCGGCGACGGTCGGCGCGCACCACGGAGCACAGGCCGTGATCGTGGTCAGCACCGTGCGCATCTTCCCCAACTGCGGTCGCTACATCCACCAGAACGACGAGATCTCCGAGTTCGTCCCCCGCGAGGGTGTGGAGACGCCGCTGCCCGAGTGGAAGCGCTACGAAGGGCTGCGCGACGTGCTTCCGGACGCTGACGTGGAGCGACTCGAAGCCGAGGAGTCCGGCACCGCCTGATCGTTCAAGGCCTCGGCCGGCGAGGCCGATGGTCATGGGTGGATGCGTCGCCCCCGCCCTCTCCGCCTCCCGGATTCGTGACCCGCCCGGGTGGACGCATCGTCGCCCCGATGGCGCCCGGAAGTCCCGAGTTCATCCGAGCTGCGTTCGACTCGGCGCCGATGGGCCCGAAGCGCAAGCCGTACAAGAACCGCGGCTCGTGCCTCGGGCAGCTCGTCAAGTACTGGTTCATCCTGGCGGTCTTGAACCTCGTCGTCGGCGCGATCATCGCGATCGTCTTCGCCATCGTCGGCGACGACTCGTCGTCGCCCGAACGCCCGTCCTCCACGACGCCGGCGGAGGCGTTCCCGCAGGCGCCGGACGTCGCCGCGTTCGTCACGGGCCCGAACTTCAGCCTGATGATGCCCGGGCCGAACCTGCAGGGCAGCCGGACGCTCAAGATCGACGGGCGGCCACTCGAAATCACGACGTGGTCGAGCGAACGCAGCGGCAACACGTTCGATGTGTACGACATCGTCCTCGACGTCCCGATGTCCGACGAGCTCGCCGACCATGCCTTCCTCGCCGTCCTGGCCGATGCGACGCTGCAACGCGGTGGCGCGATCGAGTCGACCGACATCGTCGTGCTGCCGGCGGGCGGCGCCCGTCATGGCGTGATCCGCAGTGCTTCGAACACCACCGAGGTGCACCTCATCACGTCGCCGACGCACTTCGTCGTCGTCATCAGCACCGGGTTCACGTCGGTGCGAGTGAGCGAGCACGAACGCATGGTGCAGACCCTGCGCTTCCTCCCCGTCTGACGAAGCTGCCGCTCGATCGCGATCGCTGTCGGATCTGGTTCCTCCATGCGCGACGAGATCCGACAGCGATTGGAAGTCAGCGAGTGCGCACCGCGATCAGTGCGTCGTGCAGCGCTGCCGTCGCTCCGGCGACGGGGGTGCGCCGAGCAGCGTGCTCGAGGTGGACGAGGTCGCGGCCGCGCGCATCGCTGATCACCGCCCCCGCCTCCGCGCAGATGAGCAAGCCGCCGAGGTAGTCCCACACGCCGTGCTGATCGTCGCCGCAGTCGACGTAGCCGTCGAGCACACCCTCGGCAACGGCGCACAGGTCGAGCGCGCACGCACCGAGCGCCCGGAACTGCGCCCACCCCGCGTCAGTGGGCGGCACCGCAGACACGCCGACGATCGCTGCCGACAGGTCGCCACAGCCGGACGAGGCGAGCCGTCGACCGTCACGCCAGGCTCCCCCATCACGCTCTGCCCAGAAACGGACGCCGCTCGCCTGGTTGACCACCAGCGCCACGGCCGGACCGTCGGCGTCGACGAGGCACAGCGACGTGGCGAACCACGGGATGCCTCGACTGGCGTTGGTGGAGCCGTCGACCGGATCCATCACCACCACCTCATCGAGACGGCCGCGCTCGAACCCGCTCTCCTCCGACAGCACACCCACGCCGGCCTCGCGCAGCACCTGCAGCGCGGCCTCGTCCGTCGCCACGTCGAGGGCGTACTGCCCCTCACGCAGCCCGCTCGGCCCCCAGTCGCGCACCCCGTCCAGCGCGTCGCGGACGGCGTCTGCGGTGCGGTGCAGGAGGTCAAGACGGTCGAGCTTCATCGAGCAGACGGTAGTGTCGCTGCCAGCCGCACCCGGATCGTCGAAAGGGCTCCCGTGGCAGTCATTGATGTCGCAGGCTTCGTCGCCGATCTGAAGAGCCACGCGATCGACCATGGGTTCCACGTGCACGACGAACGGCACTTCGTCGAGACCTACTCGCTGCGTCAGCTGTGGGAGGTCGACCTGCACCCCGAAGAGGCGTGCAACGGCCCGATCGACCTGCACCTGTCGCTCGAGGTCGACCCGCGGGCGCTCCTCGGCTTCGAGGATGAGATCGTCAAGCTCGACGATCCCGATGCCGACCCGCCCGAGGGGTTCAGCTTCCCGCTGCTGTTCACCTGGACGCTGCCTCCGCTCCCCCACCCGCCCGACCTGCTGGTGCTGGCCACCGAGCTGGCCGGGGTTGGCACCGTCGACCTCCCTGTGGAGGTGTCGGCGATCGACTCCTTCGCCAGCGTCACCGACGCCCCCGAGCGCAGCCTGTCGATGGTCGCCCGCATCCCCGTCGACCTCGCCCACGTCTACCTCGGCGACGAGAAGCCGTTCTGCGACACGCTCGACCGCTGCCGCGACATCAGCCTGTTCCTCCTCGAACGAGCCACCGAGTGGCTCGGCGATCTCTGACATCATTCACCTGAACTCGACCCGAAAGGCCGCTCTGCGATGAAAGTCAGCGAACTGATCGAGATGCTGCAGGACCAGCCGCCGGACGCCGAGGTGGAGCTCGCCGTCGTCGCCCCCGTGGACGACGACAGTGAGGACATCACCGTCGACCGCTACAGCGTCGAGGGCATGCTCCCCTGGCACGACGACGACGCTGAGGCCGACGAGGTCGTCATCTGGCTGGTCGGCGGCGAGGACGACGACGTCGACGCGTTCCTCGACGCCATCGAGCACGGCGACGACGATCACGCCGGTCACGATCACTGATCCGTGATGGCTCGGCGGTCCCGTCGGCGGCGGGCGATCAACGGCGTGATCCTTGCCGTGGTCGTGGTCGGGTTGGTGGTTGGCGCCGTCGTGCTGCAGCGGTGGAAGCCGTTCGAAGACAGCGATGACCACCCGGCCGCATGGCCGGAATCGGTGCAACCGCTTGCCGACTTCGTCGAAGGCGTGACGTCGTTGACGTTCCAGCACCCAGTGAAGGTCCGCTTCCTCGGGCTCAACGCGTACAACGACGAGCTGCGCGACGTGTTGGCCGCAACGCCCGCTCCCACCGCGGAGGAGCTCGAACGAACCGCCGACACCGACGCCATCGCTCGCGCACTCGGGTTGATCAGCAGGACCGATTCGCTCTCGAGCGAGCGGACCGTGTCGTCGTTCGGCCCTGTGTTCTTCGACCGCGAGCACGACGAGGTCCTCGTGCGATCCGACGAGGACGACCTTCCGGTCGGTGTGCGTGTGCGATTGATCAGCTCGCTCACACAGGTGCTGCAGCTGCAGCGACTCCGTGGTGCGCAAACGGTCCGGGATCTCCCGACGCTGCAACAACAGGCGACGCTCGTCGGCTTGCTCGGCGGGCAGACCCTGTGGGCGACCGAGCGGTACGTCGACTCACTGTCGATCGCCGATCGCGGCGAGCTGAACAACGGCAACGACCCCGAGAGCGTCCTCGACCGCTCCCCGACCCAGCAGGCCTTCGGAGTCGCCGCGCAGCAACTCGGCGCGACGTTCGTGGAGGCGCTGCGCCAGACCGACCGCGCGTTGATCACCAAGGCGATCAACGACGACCGCCCCACGGCGCTCGATCAGCTCGGCCTGCCGGCCACCAAGTACCTCAGCCGCGACACCACTGAGCACGTCGACGCACCGCCGGTGCCGCGCGGCGGCGAGCTCGTGCGCTCTGGCGAGTTCGGCTACCTCACCACCTACCTCGCGCTGAGCCTCAGCAGCCCCGACAACGTCGCCCTCACCGCCGCCGATGGATGGGGAGGCGACGCCTTCACCGCGTATCGGCTGGACGACCGGCTCTGCGTGGACATGCACGTGGTCGCCGACAGCCGCAGTGACGCCGACCGCCTCGACGACGCGATCCAAGGGTGGGCGGCCAGTCGTCCCGACGAGAGCGGCGCACAGGTCGGTCGCGACGGCACGTCGATCTACGTCTCCATCTGCGACCCCGGCACCGAGGTCGATCAGCGCACGCCCGCGTCGGATGCGATCGACGAGTTGCTCGGCCGCGCCTTCCAGATCCGCAAGGAGTCGCGATCGTTGCTCGACCCCGAGCTGGCCGAGTGCGTGTGGGTGGCCATCTACGCCGATCACTCGCAGGACGACTTCCGCGACCTCGCCACCGAGGACGTCGAGGCCGAAGCCGCTGAGCGACGCGCCACCTGCGCCGACGAGCTCTGAGCGCAACGTCTCGTCGATCCGATCCGAGTTGCCAGAATGGCGCATGGGGATCCATCGGGCCGTGACGGTCACGTGGTGCTGCATCGCACTCAGCGCGTGTGGCTCTGCATCCTCCGAGAGCGTCGACACGGCGACCATGGATGCGGCGGCGCCGACGACCGAGGTGCCGATGACCGTCGTACCGGTCACGGACGCAGCCCCGTCAACGGGCACCTTGCGAGTGACGCAACACCAGACTTCCTGCTGCTACACCGAGGGGCAGGTCTCGTATCTCGACATCACGTCGTCCGATGGTGACCCGTCCGCTCATCGCGAGGTGCAACCGATCAACGCGATCCTCCCACTGGTCCAGCTGGACCTTCCGGTCGGCTCGTACGTCGTCCACTCCTACCAGCGGCCGTGCGAGGGCAACTGCGGAGGCCTCGATCCGCCCACCGACCAGTGCGAGTCCGATGTCGATGTCAGCGCCGGAGCCCCGACCTTCATCACCATCGAGTTCGCTCCCGGGCAAGGCTGCACGATCACCCAGACCGAGATCGCACTCGACTCGCCGGTGCCCGATGCGTTCGCGTTCCGTGAGCCGTACGGCGATTGCGGGCAGGACTTCACCCTCGACGAAGGCTCCCCGAGCGTCAGCCGTCAGCGCCAGTGCTTCATCGATGCGAACGCCAACCACGTCGCCGCCGAGCTGTCCTCGTACGAGACGGGCATCGTGCCCAGCACACCCGACTTCTTCGTCTACCGATCGAACGACGACGGGACTGTCGAGGTCTACCGGCCAAACATCGGCCGCGAGACCGACGGCCCATGGCGCCGCTACACGTGTGCGTCGTTGCGCACCGACGTCGAGCGAGGCTTCGTGCTCCTCGACTGCACCGAGCCCGTCGAGCTCTGACCTGCCCGCTGGCGTCAGCGCGTGAAGACGGGCGGGCGCTTGGCCAGGAAGGCCTGCACTGCCTCTTTGTGCTGCGGCGACTCCCAGCACTTGGCCAGCCACTGCTGCTCGTTGCGTTGGATCATGCCGAAGTCCGGCTCGACGGCGTTCTGCGAGAGCAGTTGCTTGATCCACCGCAGCTGCGGCGCCGGGTTGGCGGCGTAGGAGGCGGCGACGTCGATCGCGGTGTCGAGCAACGCGTCGGGCTCTGCAACGCGGTCGGCAAGCTTGAGAGCGTGCGCCTCCGTGCCGGAGATCAGCCGACCGCTGAGGCACAGGTCGCTGGCAACTCCGAAACCCACACGATCGGCCAGCAAGCGCGTGCTGGCCAGCTCAGGCACGAGGCCCATCTTGATGAAGCCCATGCCGAATTTCGCCGACGAGCTGGTCACGATCTGGTCCATCGGGAGGCACATCGTCACGCCGATGCCGACCGCGGCACCGTTGATCGCCGCCACCATCGGCTTCGAGTTTCGGACGAGCGTCACCCAGTCGACGCCCTTCGGCATGCCGCCGACGCCACCGGCTGTGTCGTTGCCCGGATCCTGACCATCGATGCGCGTCTGGAACGTGGCCTCCATGTCCGCGCCCGCACAGAACCCACGGCCGGCGCCCGTGGTGACGATCGCGCCGATGGCCGAGTCGTCGTTGGCACGAGTGATCGCGTCGACCTGTTCTTCGGCCATCCGCGGTGTCCAGGCGTTCAGCTTCTCCGGCCGGTTGAGCGTGATGACCGCCACCTCGCCTCGCACCTCGTACGTGATCTGCGTGTACTCCATGCGGCATGGTCGCGCGTCGAAGAGGAGACGAACGACACGCGCGATCAGCTCGCGCTGACCAAGACGGCGTCTGCGACCGCCTCGTTCAACGCGACGACGCAGTCGGCGAGCCATCTGACCAACTCTGCGGCCGCCGTTGACGACGTGGCGGACAGCTCGTACGTCAGCTGCTCACCATCTGCAGACCAGCGTGCGCGGCAGAAGTTCTCGTTGCAGAAGGCTCGAACGGTGCCGCCATCGACATCGACACTCGTCCCCTCGAAGGTCAAGGTGGACTCGGTTGGTGGCACCGTTGGAGCTCCGAACACCGCAGGGCTTCTGACTGAGACCGTGTACAACGTCGAGATCCTGGTTGGTGAGTCCGATCTCGCAGTACAGAAGATGGCTGACTCCGAGGTGTAGAAGTAGACCGAGCTGCTCGTCCGTTCGTACTGATCGACGCGTGCGGACGCCGGCGCGTAGTTCTCCACGAGGCGAAAGTCGAAGGGGCAACGATCAACGGAGACACTCGCATCCTGTGACGGTGCGCTGGCAGAGGGCGCGAGGGGACTCACGGCGCGCGAAAAGCTTGCAGACGCAGCAGACGTGTCGATTCCCAGTTCGGGAGGATTCGTCTGCGGCGGGTCCGTCTCAGGAGGGTCGGTGTCGGGTGGGTCTGTTCTCGGGGGATCGGTGCGAGGCGGGTCGGTTGGTTCGGGTTCGGTGGCGATCGGCGAGGTGTTCGCCGGCGCTGGGTCGTCCCCGTCGCTGACCGTCGCGTCCGGCTCAGTTGCCTCGACCGTGGGCAGCGTCGTGTCGTCTGAGCCCCCGGACGTGGCGATGACCACGCCGATGATCAACGCGAGGACGGCTGCGACGCCGATGAGCAGATTGCGCCGCCCGTTCGGGTTCGTCGGCGCGTGGGGCGACGCCGGTGGCGGCGGAACCGAGACTGGTGCGATCGGCGGTGGTGCTTCGAAGCCCTTCATCGGCGCATTGCCGGACACGTCGAACGCAGCCGCACCGGTGGCGATGGCGAACTTCGGATGCGCGTCGAGAGCGACGGGTCGGCCGATCGTGCGGGCCACCATCTCTCCGACGAGCGGGATGCGAGAGCTGCCACCGACCAGGAGGATCCGATCGATGTCGGCAGGCTCGAGTCCGGCGCTGGCGATCGAGCGACGCAGCGCGTCTGTCGTCTCACGGAGGCGTGGTCGGATCATGTCCTCCAGCTCCTGACGCGTCAGGAGCACTCGCTGCTGCACGCCTGGCAGCGACACGTCGATCGTTGTGTCGCGGTCTGACGAGAGCGATTCCTTGGCCGACCGGCAGTCCTCGCGCAGGCGCTGCATCCCGGATTGCACGGCCGGGTCGTCGTGATCGACCGTGCCGAGAGCGCCGTCCACCAACTCGTCGAGGTGGGCGACGATCGCTGCGTCGATGTCGATGCCGCCGAACCGGTCCAGGCCTTCCGGTTGGCCGAGCAGCTCGAAGCCGGTTGCCGTCCGGACGAGGACCGCGGCATCGAACGTGCCGCCACCGAAGTCGTACACGGCGATCCGCTGGTCGGGCTCCACGCGGTCACGCGTCGCATATGCGATGGCGGCCGCTTGCGGCTCGGAGAGCAGGTAGGTCGTGGCGAGGTCCAGCCCGGCGAGGCGGGCCACTTCGCGCATCATCTCGACCTTGTACGGGCCGTAGTTCGCTGGCAGCGTGAGGACCGTCGCCGTCGGAGGCGCACCCTCGCGGGCGACGACGATGTCGACCACCTCGCGTAGCAGTCGGGCCATCAACGACTCTGCGCTGTACGGGGTCTTGCCCAGCACCAACGGAGTCGGGTCGCCGAGCCGACGCTTGAACTCGCGAGCCGTCCGGCCGGGGTCGGTCTGACCGCGGCGCACGGCAGGTTCACCGACGAGCATCTCGCCGTCGTCGCGCACCGAGATCACCGAGGGCATCACCGGGTTCGCCGGGCTCAGCGTGGAGATCTCGACGACTCCGCCAGCGCGTCGGACCGCGGCCGCCGTGTACGTGGTCCCGAGATCCACGCCCAACTGGTATGCCACCGTCACGCCCCTCACCTGTCATCGAACTCAACCCGTCCGTCCGGCGATCGTAGTGAACGAGCAGGCCCTCAGCGGAACACGACCATTCGTGTCAACCCGTTCCGTAGGAGCGGTGTGTGATCATCGTGCAGTCCAGTCCAACCACCGTGAGGCAGCCGCAGATGCCGGCGAACTTCGACGACTTCTTCCGATCCGAGTACCCGCGCCTCGTGCCGATGCTCCACGCCGTCCTCGGCGACCGAGCCCGCGCCGAGGACGTCGCGCAGGAGGCACTGGTCGCCGCGCAACGTGCGTGGGGCAAGGTCCACACCTACGACAAGCCGGGGACGTGGGTGCGGCGCGTAGCGCTCAACCGCGCATCGAACGTGCGTCGCAGCCGTGGCCGCGAGGCAGCGGCACTCAGCCGCATCGGGACTTCGACCTCGGTACTGGCGACCGAGCCACCGAACGACGAGCACCTCTGGGATCTCGTGCGCGCGTTGCCGGAGCGGCAACGCAATGCGGTCGCTCTCCACTACGTGGAGGACAGCAGCGTCGCCGACATCGCCGAGGTGCTGGGGTGCTCGGAGGGCAGCGTCAAGACGCACCTCTCTCGCGCTCGGGCGACGCTCGCACAACAACTCAACGATCGCCGGAAGGACACCGCGCAATGAACGACATCGACCAGTTGCTGAAGGACGCCGGCAGTCGGCTCCGCGACACGGCGCCCACCACCGCGATGACACAGGACGCGCTGCGCTCGCTCGACGAACCGCGCGTCATCGATCGGCGTCCGACGAGGTCACGCCGGTGGATGATCGCTCCGGCGATCCTCACCACCGCGGCTGCAGCGTTCGCGATCGTCGTGGCCACCCGGCCGGACGACAAGTCGATCGCTCCGTCGGCGACACCCGGCATCACCGAGCCGACGCCGAGCTCGACACCATCGACCTCGCCGCTGCCCACGGCGACATGGACCGACGTCGCCGCCTACCCGAGCGACTTCGGGCAGAGCGAGGCCGCGGGGAACGCCACCGGCTCGCCGTCGCCTGCGCTCACTGCCGACCCGGGCCAACTCGCCGACGGCACCTACGCGCTGGAGATCACGGGCTGGGAGCCGCACGACCCGACGACGTTGATCGTGTCGATCCGCAGCCTCGTGCGCTGCGCCGACGGCGTGCTGGGGTGCTCACCGATGAGCGACGGCACCTACGGGCCCGATGACGTCGGCTTCTCCGCCGAGTCCCGCCGGCTCGAACTGACGCTGGACGAGTCGGTCACGGTCTACCTCGGCAGCCAGGACACCGTGTCCGCGGCGAACGGACAGCTCGTGGGCATCCTCCGCTCGAGCGACGGCGCCGGTCTGGCCGCGCTGATGTCGGCGATCTCCAACGCCTACACGACGGAGTTCACCGGACCGCTGAACGCCGGCACGTCGCCCGACGCCATCGTCGCCGATCTGCAGGCGAACCCGCGCGACGGGTTCTCGTCCGCTGCCGAGCAGATGACCGGACAGCTGTGGTTCAGCGACGGCGACGCACCGCCGGTGCTGTTCCAGGTCGTGGCCGACCAGGGGCAGCCGCTCGATCGCTTCGGCACCAGCGTGCTCATCCCTCGCGTGCTGACGGTGGAGAACGGTGCGATCACGCTGGAGCTGTACGCCGGCTTCCGGTCGTAGCGCCGCTCGCGTCCGATCCGGCTCAAGGTCCGACCCCCTGGCGCCGATCATGTGTCATGCCAGTCGCGCAATCCGGTCGGCGCGGCTCGAAGTCTGCGCCACGAGCCGCAAGCCCGCAGTTCGTGCGCGCCGCGATCAAGAGCGAGCACAGCGTCGAGACCGGCCGCAAGCGCAAGCGCTACCACTCCACGTTCGGTGCGGTGTCGAAGCTGCTCTGGTTCCTGCTCATCACCGCGGTGCTCGGCGGGACGGGCTACTTCGTCTACCACGTGATGTCGGAGAACGACGGCAGCTCGTCGCAGCCGACCGGTCCGCAGGCGATGGCGTTGGTGCACGAGGACGGGGTGGCCGTCATCATGCCGCCGGCCGCCAAGCAGTCGTTCAGCGGCACCCTGCTCGGGCAGGAGGTGCACGGTTCGTCGTGGACCTCGAACAACGACGGCACGGAGATCACGCTCATCACCTATGTCGCCCCGAGCCTGTCCGGCGGTGATCTCGCTCGGGCGTCCAGCGCGCTCGACGAGGTGATCAATGGGCTCGCCGCGACCCGTGGAGGCAGCGTGGATCGCGTGAGCGCCGTCCCGATGACCAACACGGTCGTCCGCAGCGCCTTCATCAAGCTGCCCGACGGCTACCTGTTCGCCACGGTCTTCGTGCGTGGGACTCGCGTCGTGACGGTGCTCGGCGACGGCCCGACCGACGAACGCCCGTCCCTCTACGCCAAGGTCGTCAACAGCATCAACATCGACTGAACGGCCCGTCGATGCGACACCGCGCGATCCGCTCATACGTCGGCTGGCGCTACTGGTTCGCCACTGTCGGCCTCGTCGTAGGGCTGGCCGGGACTGTGTTCGGACTCTGCTACCAGCTCATCGGCGAACCGTCCGTCGACGACCGCAATTTTCACCCGGAGCTCGAGGACGTCGTCTACCGAGTGCCCCTCTGGCCGTGGCAGTTGGCCAAGGTGCTCGTCGTCGGCGGCGCGATCCTGTTGGCGATCGCATGGCTGACGGCGCCGCGCTGGCACGAGGGGGACCAGCGGATGTCGGACAGTCGCGCTGCCGATGCCGGCACGCGGATGTTGACGGCCGCCGCAATCGTCGTGCCGACGTTCACGGTGCTGATCGCGTCGCGCAGGGCCAGTCCGATTGCGGCAGATCTCCTCGTGATCCTGAGCTTCATCACCGTCGCAGGCGCGCTCGGGGTCTCGTTGTGGTTGCTCCAGGAACGCCGACGGCAGCGGCGCGGCGTCGGCTGACGATCAGGAGTCGGCGATGGGACGGCCGTACGTGACGGCGTCGAGCACAGCTGCCGGCGTGATGGCTCGGAAACCGGCATCGGGCCGGCTCCCCAAGGCGTTGTTGACCGTCGAGAACGCGATCCGACAGGCGATGAACACGGTGATCGCGGCGATCTGATCATCGGTGAAGCCGGCAGCTCGCATCCCACCCACATCCGCCTCGGTCGTCTCCGTCGGACGGCTGGCCACGGCTCGGGCCCATGCGGCCATCGCCTGCTCGCGCGGCTGGAGCCGCTGGTCGTCGCCGCGGAGCACCGCGGCGGCGGTCTCCGGGTCCGACTCCCCGGCCAACCGCCCACCCCACGCGAGTGAGCAGTACGCGTCGCCGAACGTGGACGCGGTCGCGGAGACGAGCACGCCGCGATCTCGGAAGTCGAGGCCGGCCGCCTCGACCATCGAGCCGAGGATCGAGAACAGGCCCTCGTGCGCGGCCGGTTGATGGGCCCACATGCGTGAGATGTTCATGACGAAGCCGAACTGCTCGACGTCCTCGTCGAACAGCGTCTGCGCCGCCTCGGAGACCTCGGCGTCACCGAGGAACGATGCACGCGCCGTGGATTGGTCGTTGTCGTCGATCACGTGTCCTCCGGAGCCGTCGTCGTGGGCGCTCGAGCCGAAGCCGACGCTGCCTGCGACGAGTAGTTTGCCCCCATGGCGGGCACCATGGCGATCTCCGACGTCCTCGAGCGTCTCGCCACGCTCGGCCTCGAACCGGGCGACGTCATCGTCACCGGCAACCACGATCCGGTCTCGGCGGCCATCCAACGAGCCACCGGCTCGCAGGTGAGTCACGTGATGGTGTGCGTTGGCGACGGGATGATCGTCGAGGCCACCGAGTACCGCAACCTCGCCGACGATCGTCACGGTGGCGTCTACCTGCGTCCGCTGTCCGAGGTGATCGCCGGCAAGTACGTCGACCGGATCGTGGTGCGGCGGCCGGCGACCGTACGCCACGACATCGTGGTCGCCGCCGCCCGCCGGTTCCTCGACGATCAGCCGGTGTTCTCCAGCTCCGGCATCGTGTTCACCGGTTTGCTCGTCGGGCTCGGCCAGTTCTGGACGGAACGGGCAGCCGATCTGATGCTCGGCGAGGACCGCGCAGACGAGCTCGAACGGCGCTTCGCCGACATCGTCGCCGACGGCACCAAACGGATCATCTGCGCCGAGCTCGTCTATCGCATCCTCCACGAAGCGCACGTTCCGCTGGCGCACGACGGGCTGTTCCTCCAGGACGCGATTCGCCACGTCCGGCCGCTCGATCCGCTGGCCGACGCGATCGGATCACTGAGCGATGGCTCCCCGCCCGCTCTCGGGTCGGTAGAGCGACTCGCGCTCGCCCTCGAGGAGGCGGATCGCCTGCCGGAGGCCCCGGACTCGGAATCGGCGATCGACCGGCTCGGCTGGCCGATGTTCCTCCGTCTCACCAGCCGTCACGTCCGGCGCGCGTATCAGCAGCGACGCGACGAGCTCGATGACGGCGACATCGCCGACCTGATCACACCGCGCGACTTCCTGGCGATGCGGCCATTCGACGACTTGCTCGACCTTCGGCTGAGCCGACCGGGGCGTTGAGCCTCGCCTCCGTCAGTCGGCCGGCCTGACCGCGAGTCCAGCGTCGCGAAGCAGTCCGGGCATCTCCAGGATCGGGTCGCGGTCGAGCTGCTGCTGTCCGTCGGTGAGCTGGTCGTAGGGCTTCAGCAGCTCGTGCACCTTGTTGGCCGGGTCACGTTCGTCGCCGAGCACCCAGCCGGTCTCCACCTTGTGTGCCCACCACCGGTCGTGCTCGAGCTCGGCCAGCTCCTCCAGGGCGTCCGCCGGCACGTCCAGATCGGACGAACCGGCGCTACCGAGCTCGACCAGGTCGAGGCCCAACAGGCTCAGCTTCTCCTCGATGCCGACCGCCTGAGCACGACTGGACTCCC
The DNA here is from genome assembly GCA_965229005.1 of Ilumatobacteraceae bacterium. Classification (GTDB taxonomy): domain Bacteria; phylum Actinomycetota; class Acidimicrobiia; order Acidimicrobiales; family Ilumatobacteraceae; genus CBDDIP01. The sequence continues at coordinate 2,518,192 of CBDDIP010000002.1, read as the reverse complement.
GGTCGGACTCCTCGAGCCCCGCCCAGTCCAGGTCGGCGAGACGCGACTGCGTCGGGTTGCCGGTCGCGGCGAAGCTGCGCCGGTACTGCGCATGGATCGCCTGCGCGAGTCGATCGATGAGTGCTTCATCCATGTTCGTCCTCCACAGGAACTGGGGGTCCGGCTCGATGACGAGACCGACGCGGCCCATCATCCGAGCGACTTCGGAGATGAGGATGCTCACCGACCGTGTCGGGATCCTGCCAGTCGGCTCGAGCTGCGACGCATAGGCGCTGATGATCGAGGCACGCAATCGCGTTCTCACCGCCCCGAGCCGAGCGTCGGGGTGCGGCGGAACGATCGACACGGCGCGGACCTGACCACCGGAGGTCGTGACGAGCTCGAACAATTCGGCCGCCGCCGGACGAACGCCGTCATCGCCATCAGCGAGCGCTTCGGCACGCGCTCGGAGCAGCGGTGCGCTGCCGGTGCCGATCCGCGCACTCGCGTCGTCCGGCGCGTCTCGGCGGACGTCGCCACCGTGGCGCTCGATGTATCGGCGGCACTGAACGGCAAGCAACGCGACGGGACTCGAATCCATCGCCTCGGGATCGGTCAGCAGCTCACGGATGCGCAGCTCATCGACGTTGCTCGATGCGGTCGATCGTCGGCGCGGCGCGTGGTCGAGGACGACGACGACCGACGCGTCAGGCAGCCCTCTGGTGAGCTCGTCACGAGCAGCCACCGCCGCCGGATCGGGAAGGCCGGCGATCAGCACCAATGGGGCCGGCTTCATTCGACCACGCGCCGGCGTGCAGAGCCCGGCGATGTCGTCGGAGATCAGCGCGGGATCGACGACGAGGTGGTGGATCTCGACGTGCGTGTTCGCATGCGTGGCCCGCCGCTGGACGGCATCGAGCCACGCTTCGCCGCGTGCGCCGACCGCGTGGATCGTCCAGCCGTGCCCGTCGATGGCGTACTGGTTGACCGCAGTGATGACGATGTCGAGCGGGAGCTCGCCGGCTCCGATGACGATGAGCTCACGGCGGGTTCGGTCTGCAGTCGGTGGATGTCGGGCAATGAGCCGATGGGCGATGATCTCCGACACCGAGGCGACCGACGTGCTGTAGTCCCTCTGCGCCAATGCCTTGTTCCGCAGCGTGCGCGCCATCGCTGCCGTGTTGACCACCACGCAAACCTTCGGCGGTGCGCGATGGCTCATCGCCGCCTCACGCACCTCGGCCAGACGCGCCTCGGCGTCGAGGTCGTGCTGCTCGGCGATGATGATCTCCGCCGCCCCGCGAATGAACGAACGAGGCAACGCGCCTGCGCCGGCGCGAACCACGATCGCGCCGGTCCGGCGGAGATCGTTCGCCGCTTCGGCGTCGAGCTCACCCGCCAGCACGGTCACTGCGCGCGGATTCGACTCGGCCACGAGCACCTCCGCGAACGCACCGCCGCCGATGACGAGCCGATGGCGGCGCAGGCCCGACGCGACCATGCGAGAGATGCTGGATGCACCGAGGCGGAGCACGATGAACGCGAGCGTCGAGAGCGCCACGACGACGCCCAGCAGGCGGCCGGCCGTCAGGAGGAGCGGCGTCCGGACGCCGTCCGGGGTGGACCCACCGTTGGCGCCGAGCAGTTGGAGCGCCGAGTACAGCGAGTCGAGACGGCCGGCATCGGGTGTCATCTGGCGGTAGCCGATGTACCCGGCGAGCACCGCAGGGATGGCGATCAACGCGCTCACCCAGATCCCGAACCCGGCGAGCGCCTTCGCCAGACGAGGAACGGCCCATCGTGTCACCCGAGGCATCCCCCGCACCCGCCGCACGTCACCCCCGACCTGGTCAACCGATCGGCGAAGTGTATCTGCGGTCTGGGACTGACGCAGGGGACCGATCGAGCACCGAGCACGTGCGATCATGCCGGCAGTGGAAGCGTTCATGACGTTGGTCGGACATCGATGCTGAGCCGGCTGCATCGCAGGGTTCGTACCGGCCGCACAGCTGTGCTGCGAATGGTCGATCAGCGCCAGGACCGTTCACCGATGGTGTGCGTGACGACCGGGATGGCGACGAACCACGCGATCAAGGCGACAGCGGTCGATCTCCCCAGCGCGGACGTGTGGCAACTGCTGTTCGGGTCGACGTTGACGAGTGCCGTTGCGTTCATCGTCCGCCGGCCACGCGCTCGCGTCGTGCTCGCTGTCGAGGCGGACACGTGGAAGACGCTGATCCGTCGGCTGTCGGTGGCGGTAGCGATCACGTGCGTCGGCCTCGGGTTCACGGTCATCGGGATCACGAATGCGAACCCGACATTGATCGCGTTCGGTGTGTTCGTCACCCTCGCCGGTTGGATCCGCCGCATCCAGGTTGCGCGCTCCCGCTGGATCGGCCTGCGCTTCCGCAGTGGTCGAGACGAAGTGCTCGTCTACCGCGCCAGCCAACGCTTCGACACCGAAGCCCGCAAGCTGTTCACCGGACGTTGACTCCTTCCGCCGGTAGGCGCTGCCCCACCAACTGGTAGGAATGCCTGATGAAACGCCCGAAATGGCTTCGCTGGCAATTCATCGCCACACTCGCTGCCGGCGCGCTGATCTTTGCGTTCACGCAGAGCTCCGACGACGTCACCTGCGGCCGTCGGATCATGAAGCCAGGCGACCTGTGCAAGTCGGTCGGCGGTGACACCAAGTCGTTTGCCGAGCAACGCGACAATCAGCGCAGGGCGGCACAGTGGGCCTGGCCCGCCGCCATCGGACTCGCCGCCGGAGCGGTCGCCCTCGGCGGCTACGACTTCAGCAAGCGGCGCAAGAGTTCGCCCGGCAACGTCGTGCCGAACACGCGGCAACCTGTCCAGGCAACCGTCGCCCCCCGACCGCCGAGCCCGCCCCCGCCGAGCCCTGCTCCGCCGCCGCCGAGTCCGCCGCCTTCGTCGCTGCCCCCGCCCGCGGTCCCTCCGCCCCCGCCACCGCCACCGCGCTGACCGGCGGGACCATCGTGGGGCGGGTGGGGCTCGAACCCACGACCCAGGGATTATGAGTCCCCTGCTCTGACCAGCTGAGCTACCGCCCCTGAAATTGCCAACAGCCCACCACATGGGCGGGCTGTTGGTGTGGCTCCGAGAGCAGGGCTCGAACCTGCGACCCGCTGATTAACAGTCAGCTGCTCTGCCAACTGAGCTATCTCGGAAGGCGGCGCTGAGGATAGCAACGAACCGGCCCGCAACGACTCACCCATTCGTGAGTCTGGGTGCCACGGGTGGCGTCGAGGCTCACGCAACCACGAGTTTCGTGAGGTTGGGAGCCACGGGTGGCACCCAGACTCACGACGCCGGGCCAGCCGGCCGCCGGGCGGGGTCACTCTTCTTCGAGGAACTCTTTGAGGCGTTGGCTGCGCATCGGGTGGCGCAGCTTGGCGAGGGTCTTGGCCTCGATCTGGCGGATGCGCTCGCGGGTGACGCCGAACTCCTTGCCGACGTCCTCCAACGTGCGGGCCTGACCGTCGTCGAGGCCGAAGCGCTTGCGGACGATCTCCTGCTCGCGCTCGCTCAGCTCGCCGAGCGCCTCCTCGACGGCCTGGGTGAGCATCCGCTTCGTCGCCATGTCGGCCGGCGCGTCGACGGTGAGGTCTTCGATGAAGTCGGCGAGGTTGGAGTCGTCCTCCTCCCCCACCGGCGAATCGAGCGACAGTGGATCCAGCGAGATGCGCAGGATCTCGCGGATGCGATCCGGCGGCAGCCCGCAGCGGTCGGCGAGCTCATCGAGCGTCGGCTCGCGCTCGAGCTCCTGGTGCATCTGGCGCTGCGTGCGCAGCACCCGGTTCATGCTCTCCACCATGTGCACCGGGATGCGGATGGTGCGTGCCTGATCCGCAATGGAGCGGGTGATCGCCTGGCGGATCCACCACGTGGCGTAGGTGGAGAACTTGAAGCCCTTCGTGTGATCGAACTTGTCGACCGCACGCATCAGCCCGAGGTTGCCCTCCTGGATGAGATCGAGGAACTGCATGCCGCGCCCGCTGTAGCGCTTGGCGATGCTGACCACGAGTCGCAGGTTCGCCTGGATCAGCTCGCTCTTGGCGCGCTGTCCGGCTTGCACCGTGCGCATCAGGCGACGCTGGGCCATCGCCTCCAACGCCTGGTCGTCGAGCAGTGCGGCATCGAGCTGCGCGGCAGCGGTGTGGCCGTCCTCGATGGCCTGTGCGAGGCGACGCTCGTCATCGGGCAGCAACAGGTCGACGCGCCCGATCTCTTTGAGGTACATGCGCACGGTGTCGCCACCGCTGACGTCGCCGACGCTGCCCATGCGCTCCGAGCGGCGGCGCCGACGGCGGGCGAGGATGCCCTCGGTGTCCTCCACCGCGAGCGGCGCGCTGGGCACCGGTGTGCCGACCGCCGGCGTCTCGTCGAGCACTTCCTCGACGTCGTCGTCGATGCTGATGCCGCGCGCCGAGATGTGCGTGGTGACTTCGGCGAGCACGTCGCCGGTGAGCTCCACCTGACGCAGGACGTGGGTGATCTCCTCGGCGTGCAGCACGCCATGCGTGGACCCGCGTGAGAGCAGCGCTTGCCACTCCGCGGCATCGACCCCATCGAACGGTGTCGGTTGCGCCGCTGCGTCAGCTGCACTTTGGCTCACTCGCGCTCCTCGTAACGCCGCTGCAGCCACCCTAGCAATGCCTCTGCCGCGTCTCCGCCCGCGATCGGGTCGTCCAACTGGTGCAGCCGCCGCCGCGCGTCGGCGTCCTCCGGGTTCTCCGCGCCGTCGGTCATTCGCACGTTGTGAGCGAGCTCGCGACGCACCGCGGCAGACAGCAGACTGCGCGCCTCGACGGTGGGATCGGCATCGAGATCCGCCACGGCCGCACGCTCCAGCAGCTCACGCGCATCGGGGTCGGCCAGCTCGAGCGCAGCGTCGAGCACACCGTGCGCGTCGGCCAGCGCAAGGAAGGCGCGACGCGACAGTTCGTCGGAGAACAACGGCTCCACGAGCCATGGAGCGATGTCGTCCCAGCGCTGCAGCAACAACGCGACGGCGACGAACTCGGCGTTCTCCGAGGTGCCGATGCGACGAGTCGGGGCAACGCGCACCGAGGGGCGCGTGTTGCGCTGCTGGGCGATGCGCACGAGCTGCTCGACGGGCAGCCCGACGTGCGCGGCGACCTGACCGGCGTACAGCGTGCGCACGTTGGCGTCGGGGTGCTCGTTGACCACCGCCATCGCGTGCTCGGCGACGCGAGCCTTCTCCTCCGGCGAGCGCAGCGGCTTGCCGGTCATCTCGCGCTGCAGACGGAAGCCGAGGAACGGGAGCGCTCCATCGACGGCGGCGCGCAACGAGTCCGGCGCGCTGACGCTGAGCTCGCCCGGGTCCTTGCCGTCAGGGAACCGGGCCACGCTGACCTGCACCTGGTAGCGCTGCTCCCACTCGTAGAAGCGAGCTGCAGCACCCTGCCCGGCAGCATCGGCGTCGAACGCCAGCACGACGCGACTGGCGAAGCGCTTGAGCATGCGCACGTGCTCCTCGGTGAGCGCGGTGCCGCAGGTGGCCACCGCGATCGGCACGCCGGCGCGGTGGAAGCCGATGACGTCGGTGTAACCCTCGCACACCACCACCTGGTCGGCCTTGACGATGTCGTTCTTCGCCCAGTTCAGCCCGTACAGCGTCTTCGACTTGGCGTAGATCGGCGTCTCCGACGAGTTCTTGTACTTCGCCGGATCCGTCGAACCCGGAAGGATGCGCCCGCCGAGCGCCACCGGGTCGCCCGACTCGGTGTAGATCGGGAACAGCACTCGCGCCCGGAACGAGTCCTGCATGCGGTTGCGCTTGTTGGTGAACGCCAGTCCGGTGGTCCGCAGCAGCTCCGAGGGCACGCCGAGCTCGCGGCTCATCACGTCCCAGTCGTCGGGCGCCCAACCGAGCTTGAACGTGCGCGCCACGTCGCCGGCCAAGCCGCGCTTGCGCAGGTAGTCGCGCGCGGCCCGCGCATCCGGACCTTCGAGCAGGCGATGGTGGTACCAGTCGACCGCCTTGGCCATCACCTCGATCATCTGCTTGCGACGGCGGCGATCCTCGCTCTCGCCGCCACTGGTGTAGCGCAACTGGATGCCGGCCTTGGCCGACAGCTGTTCGACCGCAGTGACGAAGTCGACGTGCTCGATCTCCTGCACGAACGTGAACACGTCGCCGGCCACGCCGCAGCCGAAGCACTTGTAGCGGCCGGTCTCCTCGCGCACGTTGAACGAGCCACTGCGCTCCGCGTGGAACGGGCACAGGCCCACCCAGTTGCGGCCCGTCTTGCGCAACGCGACGTACTGCTGGATGACGTCGGTGATGGAGATGGTGGCCTTCAGCCGCTCCAGATCCTCATCGACGATCGCCATGCCCGGCACCTTAGCGATGGGTTGTGACAACGCTCCCCGGCGCTGCGGTGCTCAGCGCTCGTCGGCGGGCGGCAGCGCTTCCGGCGCCCGATGTGGCTCGTCGACGCCGCGCGTCGCCTTCAGCGAGAACACCACGGAGGCCGTCAGCACGAGGGCGATCACGAGCAGCGAGATGGGCGTGGGGATGTGGTACCAGTTGCGCGCCTCGAGGATCATCTTGATGCCGACGAAGGCGAGGATGATCGACAGGCCCTGCTGCAGGTAGCTGAACCGGGCGTGCATGTCGGCGAGCAGGAAGTACAGCGATCGCAGGCCCATGATGGCGAACGCGTTCGACGTGAAGACGATGAACTGCTCCTTGCTGACCGCCAGCACGGCGGGCACGGAGTCCACGGCGAAGAGCACGTCGGTGGCCTCGATCAGCAGCAGCACGGCGAACAGCGGCGTGGCCACCAGCGCGCCCTCGCGCCGGGTGAACATGTGCTGGCCGTCGATCGTGTCGGTCATCGGCACCACCTTGCGCACCGCCTTCAGGAACCGGCTCTTCGACGGGTCGACCGCGTCGCCATCCGACGTCAACAGGCGCACCGCGGTGAACAGCAGGAACCCGCCGAACACGAACAGCAACCACTCGAAGCGCTCGATCAACGCGACCCCGGCGAAGATGAACCCGGCGCGCAGCACGAGTGCGCCGAACACGCCCCAGAACAGCACGCGCCGCTGGTACTTCGCCGGCACGGCGAAGTAGGTGAGCACCAGCGCCCACACGAACACGTTGTCGATCGACAGGCTGTACTCGATGAGGTAGCCGCTGAACCACTCGCCGCCTGCGGCGTGGCCGAACGACGCCCACACGACGAAGCCGAAGGTCACCCCGACGATCACCCAACCAATGGTCTCGATCGCCGCACGACGCACCGTCGGCGCGTGCGGCGTGCGGTTGAGCACGAGGATGTCGAGCAGCAACAACGCGACGATGACACCAAGGGTCGCGCCCCAGGCCCAGCCCGGGACGTCGATGTCGACGAAGTTGGCGCGTCCGGAGGACTCGGCGATCACGCCGGAAGACCGGTCACTTGGTCTCGGACTTCGAGCCACCGATGATCGCCTGCGCCGAGGCGAGGCGGGCGATGGGCACACGGAACGGGCTGCAGCTGACGTAGTCGAGGCCGGCTTCGTAGAACAGGGCGATGCTCTCCGGATCGCCACCGTGCTCGCCGCAGACGCCGAGCTTGAGGTTCTTCTTCACCGAACGTCCGCGCTGGGCGCCCATCTTCACGAGCTCGCCGACGCCGGACCTGTCGATGGTCTCGAACGGGTTGCGCTTCAGCAGGCCCTGCTCGAGGTAGGCCGGCATCATCCGGCTCTCGACGTCGTCACGGCTGAAGCCGAACGTCAGCTGGGTGAGGTCGTTGGTGCCGAAGCTGAAGAAGTCGGCCTCCTCGGCGATCTCGTCGGCGCGGATGGCCGCACGCGGCGTCTCGATCATCGTGCCGATGGTGACGTGCGGCTTGTTCTTCAAGCCCTTCGTCGCCTTGTCGATCTCCGTCTGCGCCCAGCCGCGAGCGAGGCCGAGCTCCTCACGGGTGACCGTCAGCGGGATCATCACCTCGACGATCGGGTTCTTGCCGCGCTTGCGCAGCGAGGCGGCCGCCGCCATCAACGCCTTCACCTGCATGGCGTAGAGGCCCGGCTTGACGACGCCGAGGCGCACGCCGCGGGTACCGATCATCGGGTTGTGCTCGGCCCACTCCTCGGCGGCGCGCAGCTCGGCCGTCTCGGTCTTGCTGAGGCCCGTGGTGGCCTGCTTGATGTGCAGCTCCTCGACCGACGGCAGGAACTCGTGCAGCGGCGGATCCAGCAGGCGCACGGTGACCGGCAGCCCGTCCATCGCCTCGAGGATCTCCTCGAAGTCGATCTGCTGCACGCGACCGAGCTCGGCCAGCGCTGCTTCCTCTTCCTTCGGCGTGTCGGCCAGGATCATCTGGCGCACCACCGGTAGGCGATCGGGGGCGAGGAACATGTGCTCGGTGCGGCACAGGCCGATGCCCTCGGCGCCCAGCTCGCGAGCGTTCTTGGCGTCCTCGCCGGTGTCGGCGTTGGCGCGCACCCCGAGCTTGCCCTTGCGGACCACGTCGCTCCACGTGAGGATCGTGTGGAACTCGGCGGGCGGCTCGGCGGCGGTCATCTTCATCTCGCCGAGGACGACCTCACCGGTCGACCCGTCGATGCTGATGATGTCGCCCTCCTTGACGACGACGTCGCCCACGGAGAACTGCTTGCCACTGATCTTCACCGCGTCGGCGCCGACGATGGCCGGCGTGCCCCAACCGCGGGCGACGACGGCAGCGTGGCTGACGAGCCCGCCGCGAGCGGTGAGGATGCCCTGGCTGACCATCATCCCGTGCACGTCCTCCGGGCTGGTCTCGTTGCGCACCAGGATCACGTGCTCGCCTCGATCGTCGGCGTTCACGGCGTCGTCAGCGGTGAAGTACACCTTGCCGACCGCAGCACCCGGCGAAGCGGCAAGACCCTTGGCGAGCACCTTGCCCTTGTTGGCGAACTGCGGGTGCAGCACCTGATCGAGGTGATCTGCGGTGACCCGCATGATCGCTTCCTGCCTGCTGATCTTCCAGCGGGCGTTGCCCTTGCCCGAGCCCTTCGTCATGTCGACGGCCATCTTCAGCGCGGCAGCACCGGTGCGCTTGCCGACGCGGGTCTGCAGCATCCAGAGCTTGCCCTGCTCGATGGTGAACTCCGTGTCGCACATGTCCTCGTAGTGCCGCTCGAGCCGATCGAAGATCGCCAGCAGCTCCTTGTGGATCACGGGGAACTCGGCCTTCATGTGGTCGAGGTCTTCGGTGTTGCGAATGCCGGCGACGACGTCCTCGCCCTGCGCGTTGATGAGGAAGTCGCCGTACGGCTTGTTCTCACCGGTGGCTGCGTTGCGGGTGAAGCCGACGCCGGTGCCGCTGTTGTCGTCGCGGTTGCCGAAGACCATCGTCTGCACGTTGACCGCGGTGCCGAGGTCGTGGCTGATCCGCTCACGCACGCGATAGGCGATGGCGCGAGCGCCGTTCCAGCTGGCGAAGACGGCCTCGACAGCACCACGCAACTGCTCGCGCGGCTTCTGCGGGAACGGCTTCTTCGTCGCCTTCTTGACGACGGCCTGGTACTGCTTGCACAGGTCCTTGAGGACCTTGGCCGTCAGCTCGGCGTCGCTCTTGACCCCGGCGGTCTGCTTGGCCTTCTCGAGCGGGTGATCGAACAGCTCGCCGTCGACGCCGAGCACGATGCGGCCGTACATGGCGATGAAGCGGCGGTAGCTGTCGTAGGCGAAGCGCTCGTCGTTGGTGACGGCGGCGAGGCCCTTCACGCTCTCGTCGTTGAGGCCGAGGTTGAGGACGGTGTCCATCATGCCGGGCATCGAGAACTTGGCGCCGGAGCGCACCGAGACGAGCAGCGGGTCGAACGGGTCGCCCAACTTGCGTCCCATCGTCTGCTCCAGTTGGAACACGTGGGCGGCGATCTCCTCGTCGAGCCCCTGCGGCCAGCCCGCCTTCATGTACGCACGGCAGGCGTCGGTGGAGATGGTGAACCCGGGCGGCACCGGCAACTTCAGCACGCTGGTCATCTCTGCCAAGTTGGCGCCTTTGCCCCCCAGCAGGTCCTTGTACTCCATGGGAGGGCGACGATGCTTGTGAGAGAAGGCGTAGACGTACGGCACGGGCAGCGAGTCTACGGCGAGACACGCTCAGGTCTGCAGATCCTTCCGCCACCAACCCGCATATGCTCCTGGGCAGTGGCTGGTGCACCTGCGTTCCGGTTGTTCGGGTTCCCCGTGCACGTGCGCGTCGGCTTCCTGATGTTCCTCGGGTTGGTCGTGGTGGCCAACTACAACGTCGATCCGTCGTTCGCCCTGTGGCTGGCGTTCTTCATGGCGTCGCTGACGTTGATCCACGAGCTCGGTCACGCGTTCGCCGCACGGGCCACCGGCGCCAACGCCGAGATCGCGCTCGACTTCTTCTACGGCTACGCCGCGTTCACCCCCACTCGTCAGCTCAAGCCGTGGGAACGTGCTGGCATCTCGCTCGCCGGTCCGGCGACCCAGATCGCGCTGGCATGTGCGGTCCTCCTCGCGCTGAAGGTCAACCCACTCGACATCGAAGCGGTCCGCGCCAGCTCGCACGCCGCCCGCGCGCTGTACTGGGCCGGCCCGGTGATCGGTCTGTTCAACCTGATCCCCGTGCTGCCCTTCGACGGCGGCAACGTGGTGATGGCGGGCATCGACAAGATCATCCCCGGCCGCTCGCGCATCGTGATGTTGTGGTTCAGCGTCGTCGTCACGGTCGGGGCGATGATCGCCGTCGTCGCCTTCGGATCGCGTGAGCTCAGCGGGCTGCTGATCTTCGGTGCCATCCCGCTGATCGCTCAGCTGCAGATGCTGCGGGCGCACACCGACTTCAAGAAGCGACGCACGATCCCCGCGGCGACGTCCCTGTTCGCCGCGGCGGAGTCGGTCGGCTGGCAGACGCTCAACCCCAACCAGTTCGCGGGCGGGCAGCAGAGCAGCCCGTGGCTGCGTGCGCACATCGCTCTCGACCGCGGCGACCCGATCGGTGCGCGTCAGATCCTGCTCGACGACTTCGACAACCACGAGACACCCACGTGGTGGCCGCCCGACACCGCACCGACCGAGGCGTTGAACGCGCTCGTCAACCTGCTGCCCACGCCGTTGCCCATCGGCCACCCGTACAGCGAGTACGTGCTGTCGGGCGTGCTGCTGCAGATCGGCCGGTACCGCGAGGCGGCGATGTACGCCGCAGACGCCTATGGCCGCACTCGTTCTCCGATGCTCGCCGTCAACGTCGCGCGCGGCGCTGCGGCGTTGGCTGATCGGGCCACTGCGCTGGCCTGGCTCCGCACGGCGGTGACGGTGCACGCCCCCAGCGACACCGTGCTCAACACGGTCATGCATGCGCCGGAGTTCGAGCGCATGCGCGACGACCCGCAGTTCGCCTTCCTCCTCGATCCCGCCGCCTAGAGAACTTGCTTGGCCAGGGTCTTGGGGGCGATGAGGCAGTAGCTCGTCCGCACGAGCTCTTCGACCTCCGTCCAGTCGATCGGCGCGCTCGTCAGGTCCATGCGCACCCAGCCGCCGCGGGCAAGGTACGGCGCCGGCGAGAAGCGGGTGTCACCGTGCAGCGCCGGCAGCTCGGCCGGATCGGCCTTCACCGTCAGCGATCCACCGCTGCCCGGGAAGCAGAAGATCTTCTTGCGCACGCGGAAGTTGATGTCGTCCCACGTCAGTTCTTCGGTGGCCTCGGGCAAGCCGAGCGCGATGGTGCGGATGCGGTCGAGGTTCTTGCGCAACTGCGCAGGCGTCGCTGCCATCGCCTCAGTGTGTCACGGAGGCGCGGCGCACCGAGGCGAGCGCAGCGGTGCCCTGCACCGACGTGACGATCGCGGCGTGACCGTCGACCTCGACCGTCTCACCGACGGCTGTCCCGGCAGGCACGTCGATGCGCCGCACGTGACGAGGCGCGGAAGATCCTCGACTGTCCATCCGCTCGACCAGTTCCTGGCCGGGGTAGCACCCTTTGGTGAAGCTGACCGCGGCGTCGACCACACCCGTCTCCGCCGGGATCGCTTCGCCGGGGACGATCTCGGCGCCCATGCGCGGCCACGCCGCGTCGATGCGCAGCGACTCGAGCTCGTCGGCGCTCCCCTGCTGCGCATCGCTCGGCGGCTGCGCGTCGGGGCCGATCAGGTCGTAGCCCTCGCCCCAGGCAACGAGCCCGTCGCCCGACTCGCCGCGCACGGCGATGCTGCGCCAGTCGCGATCTTCGATGTCGGCCTTCACACGGATCTTGAAGCGGTTCAGGCGGGCCTTCATCACCTCGCCGAAGCCGGCGTCGGTGTCGAGCACGAACTCCTCGTCGCCACGACGCCAGACGCGCAGCAGCACGTCCACCTTGCCTGTTGGCTGCAGCAGGAACGCCCACTGGCTGGCACCGACGGGCAACCCGCGCAGATCGTTGGACAGCTGCGACTGCAGATACGTGGAGGCGTCCGGCCCGATGACGGCCACCACGTCCCGAGGATCGTCGAACCAATGTGCCATCCGGCCAGTGTCGCAGCATCCGCTCTCGGTGACACACTGAGCGCATGGCAGACATCGAGCGGCTCGCCACACAGGCGTCCAGCGCACTCGGCACCACCCTGCGTCGCCTCGGCACCCTGGCGCTCGGAACGGCCGTGGTCGCGGCGATCATCGGGCTGGCGACCTTCGCCACGGGACTGTGGATCTTCGACGGCAGTCGCACCGCGTGGATCGTCATCGGCGGTGCGTTGTGCATCATCCCGCCTGCCGCGGCGGTCATCGGCTGGTTCATGGTCAGTCGCACGGCCAAGCACGCACCGCAGCTGCTCACCGACGTCCGTTCGTTGCTGCACACCGGTTCGAGCGCGGCCAGCGCGCTGATCGACCACGACTCCGGGCAGAACCTCAACGTCACGGTCCGCTCGTTCGGAGCGTTGCGCACCGAGCTCAACCAACGACGCAAGGATCTCCCAGCGCTGTGGGCCGGGGTGCGGGCGATCACGTCCGTGCCCGGGCTGGCCGCCGTCGCCGTGCTCGGCATGCTGGCCGTCGGGGCGCTCGGCACCGTGCTGCTCATCGCCGGACTGATCGACTGACTGATCGACTGACTGATCGACTGACGCGCGAGCGCCGGCGCGGCAGACTGGCGGCGATGAACACCCTCGACGCTTGCCGCGGCCTCGATGCCGCGGATCCGCTGCGCCATTGCCGCGATCTGTTCGACCTGCCCGACGGGGTGACCTACCTCGACGGCAATTCCCTCGGCGCGCTGCCGCGCACCACTGCAACGCGCGTGGCCGACGTGGTCACCGCTGAGTGGGGCAACGGCCTGATCCGCTCATGGAACAGCGCCGGCTGGTTCGAGCACCCCGGCCGCCTCGGCGACAAGCTGGCCCCGCTGATCGGTGCTGCGCCCGGCGAGGTCTACGTCACCGACAGCACGTCGATCAACGTCTTCAAGGTCCTCAGCGCAGCAATGAACCTGCAGGAGGTCGACGACCCGGAGCGGCGCGTCATCCTGTCCGAGCGGACCAACTTCCCCACCGACCTGTACATCGCCGAAGCAGCGACGCGGCGGCGCGGCTACGTGCTCGAACTGGCCGACACGGACAACGGCCCGGAGCAGATCCTCGATGCGTTGTCGCGCGACGTGGCGGTGCTGATGCTCACCCACGTCAACTACCGCAACGGCGCGATGTTCGACATGGCCGCCGTCACGAAGGCTGCGCACGACCTCGGCATCGTCGTCGTGTGGGACCTCGCCCACAGCGCCGGAGCCGTGCCGGTCGACCTCAACGGCTGCGGGGCCGACTACGCCGTCGGCTGCAGCTACAAGTACCTCAACGGCGGTCCTGGCGGGCCCGCGTTCGTGTGGGCCGCGTCACGGCTGGCCGACCGCTTCTGGCAACCGCTCGCCGGTTGGTGGGGCCACGAGGCACCCTTCGAGTTCACTCCCGACTACCGGCCCGCACCGGGCGCTGCCCGCTTCCTGTGCGGCACGCAGCCGATCATCTCGATGGCGGCAATGGAGTGCGGGCTGGACACCGTGCTCGCCGCCGCGCCTGGCGGCGACATGTCCGCGTTGCGCACCAAGAGTCTGGCGTTGACCGACCTGTTCATCGAGCTGGTCGAGGAGCGCTGCGCCGGCCTCGGCTTCACCGTCGTCACGCCGCGCGAGCACCACCGACGCGGTTCGCAGGTCAGCCTCGGCCACGAGCACGCCTACGCGATCATGCAAGCGCTCATCGCCCGCGGGATCATCGGCGACTTCCGTGCCGGCAACCCCGACCTGCTGCGTTTCGGGTTCACCCCGCTGTACATCGGCTTCGAGGACGTGTGGAACGCCGTCGACGCGCTCCTCGACGTGATGACCACCGACGAGTGGCAGCGGCCGGAGTTCAACACCCGGAACGCGGTCACATGAGCCAGCCCGACTCGGACGCGACGACCGGCGCGCAGCTCGACTTCAGCGAGTCGATGAGCTACGGCGACTACCTCGCCCTCGACGATCTGTTGGCGACGCAGCACCCGCGCAGCACCGACCACAACGAGCTGCTGTTCATCATCCAGCACCAGACCAGCGAGCTGTGGATGAAGCTCGTGCTGCACGAGCTCACCGCGGCCATCGATCGGATCGCCAACGACGACCTCGCGCCGGCGTTCAAGATGCTGGCCCGGGTCAGCCGGATCATGGAGCAGCTGGTGCATGCCTGGGACGTGCTGGCGACGCTGACGCCCACCGAGTACGCCGGGATCCGTCCGTCGCTCGGCAACAGCAGCGGCTTCCAGAGCTGGCAGTACCGCTGCATCGAGTTCCGCCTCGGCAACAAGAACGCGACGATGCTGCGCCCGCACGAGCACAACCCGACGCGCCTGGCCGAGGTGACCGAGGCGTTCGAAGCACCGTCGCTCTACGACGAAGCGCTGCGTCTGCTGGCCCGCCGTGGCTTCAGCCTGCCGGCCGCCGACATCGAGCGCGACTGGACCGTGCGCCATGAAGCGAGCACGCAGGTCGAGGACGCCTGGCTGCAGATCTACCGCACCTCGGCCGACCACTGGGACCTCTACCAGCTCGCCGAAGAGCTCACCGACCTCGAGGACGCCGTGCGCCTGTGGCGCTTCCGCCACGTCAGCACCGTCGAGCGGATCATCGGCAGCAAGCCCGGCACCGGCGGCACCAGCGGGACTGGCTACCTGCGAGCGATGCTCGACGTCGTCATGTTCCCCGAGATCTGGACCCTCCGCAGCCGCCTGTAACGACGCGGTTCGGCTGTTCCGGGCACACCCAGAACGCAACGTTCGATTCCAGGCGTGCCCAGATCCGGAACGGGCGAGCTCAGAAGCGGCGGTCTTGCTTCTTCTTGTACGGGACGGCGAACGGGGCCGCGATGAGGGCCTCGAACTGACCGTCGTCGGGCTGCTTGGGCTCGTTGAGGCGCTGCAAGTAGGTCTTCAGCGAGGCGCGAGCGGCCGTGACGTGGTCGCCCTTCATGCCGACGGAGCGGGCGAGCGCATCCTTGGCCTTGGCAACACGGTCCTTGCGGATGGCCTTCTCGGCCTCCGAGTAGGTCTTGCCGGACTTCGACGGAGCAGGCGGAGCCTTCACGGGCGCCGGGGCGGCCGGGGGGGCCGTCTCCTCGCTGACCGCAGTGTCGTCGCTGGTGCTGGTGTCGTCGCTCATGGCGGGAAGAGATCCTTCGTTCGGAATGCCGAACGAACCTACACGACGATCAATCGCATCGCTCCTGGGGCCTCATCGTCTCTTCACATCTCAGGCGCACACTGTGCCCGATGACGTCACGTTCGATCACCCTCCTGGTCGGTGCTGCGCTGCTGGTCAGCAGCTGTGCCAGCACCGCCACCGGGCCTGCGCAGACCTCGGTCGGGCCGGTCTCCACCTCGATCACGACGACCGCGACGACCGCGACGAACCTGGCGACGACCACCACCGCGACGGCACCGACCGCGAGCACGAGCACGACGAGCACGGTCCCGGCGCCCGTCGACCCGATGGCGATCGGGGTGCAACCGGCCGTCGCCGTCACTGCGGTCTCCACGGACGCCACGCTGCGCACCGCGGACGGACGCGACCGCACCTACCACGTGTTCGTGCCCGCCGACCTGCCTGCCGGCGGGCCCGTGCCGCTGCTGATCGCCCTGCACGGCGGCACCGGATGGGGCAAGCAGTTCGAACGCAACAGCGGCTTCGACGGGCTGGCCCAGGCGAACGGGTTCATCGTGGTCTACCCCGACGGCGTCGGCAACGGACCGAACGCGGATCAGCAGCGCACCTGGAACGGCGGCGCGTGCTGCGGCATCGCGGCGCGAACGAACGTCGACGACGTTGCGTTCATCGACCAGCTGATCACGCAGTTGGAGGCCGACTTCCCCATCGACGCCGACCGCGTGTTCGCCGCCGGCCACTCCAACGGCGGCATCCTCGCCTACCGCCTGGCCTGCGAGCTGCCTGATCGGATCGCGGCCATCGGCGTGCAGTCGTCCGCGCTCGAGATCGATGCGTGCACACCTGATCAGCCCGTTTCGGCGATCCACATCCATGGTGCTGCCGACCAGAACCTGCCCATCGACGGCGGTGTCGGTCCCAACGCGTTGAGCGGCGTCGACTTCAACAAGCCGCTCGAAGGAGCAACGGCGCTCGCCGCTGCGGATGGTTGCGACGCTGCCCCCACCACGACGACCGATGCCACGAACGCCGACCTGATGATCCACCTGTGGTCGCCGTGCGCAGCGGGCACCGAGGTCGTCTTCGTCGAAGTCGCCGGCGCCGGGCACGCGTGGATGGGTCACGAGACCGGCGGCTCCGGCAGGGTCGGGCCGGTGTACATGGGCCTCGACTCCAGCCTGCTGATCTGGAACTTCCTCGTCCAGCACGGGCGCAGCTAGCCGACGCGCAGCACCGCGAACTGGTACTCCCACTGGCCATTGCCGTGGGTCCAGGTGTCGAAGCGCTCAACCGTGCCGTGCTCGGCGAGCATCGACCTTGCTCGGGCGTGCGCACGCAGGCTGAAGAACCGCGGCGGCTTGATCGTGTCGAAGTCGCTGATGCCCTCGCGGTCGAACCCGCCCCACAGACCAACGGCGAGCGGTGCACCTGCACGGAGCACTCGCGCGATCGAGGCCATCGCCTCGTGAAAGCGCTCGTCCGGCACGTGCAGCAGCGTGCTCATCGTCCAGCCGGCGTCGAACGACCCGTCGTCGAACGGCAGATCGAACAACGACGCCTCAACCACGTCCAGCCCTGCCTCGCGAGCGAGGCGCACGTGCTCGGGCGACAGGTCGACGCCTTGAGTCGTCAGTCCCGCGTCACGGAACGCCGTCAGGTCGCGACCCGGCCCGGTGCCGACCTCGACGATCGACGTGCGGTCCTCGTCGAGCAGCTGCTGCACGAACGCATCCCGGCATCCCACTCGCACCGGATCGACGTCACGCACCGCCCGCAGCGCCGCCTCCTGGTCGTAGAACGCACGCAGATCCGCTTCGGCCTCGCTCACCGGCTCACCTTCGCACAGCGGAGCAGGATCTCGGCGCCGACAGTGACGGAAAGCGTCACAGAACCCGCCGAGATCGCAGCGATGTCAGGCGGGGGTGCCCTTCGCGGCTCGTTCGGCGGTCATCCGGCGAGCGGCGGGGATCGCGGCCAACAACGCGGCGGCCTTGTTGCGGCACTCCAGGTCTTCCTCGTCGGGGATCGAGTCGGCGACGATGCCGGCACCCGCCTGCAGCCACGCCCCGTTGGGACCGACGAACATCGTGCGGATGGCGATCGCCGTGTCGAGGTTGCCGCTGAAGTCGACGTAGCCGACGACGCCGGCGTACGGCCCACGCTTCACGGGCTCGAGCGAATCGATGATCTCCATCGCCCGCACCTTCGGCGCACCGCTCACCGTGCCGGCGGGAAGCGTGGCACGCAGCACGTCGATCGGCGTCTTGCCGGCGACCAGCTCGCCACTGACCTGCGACGTGAGGTGCATCACGTGGCTGTAGCGCTCCAGCGTCATCAGCTCGTCGACGTGCACCGTGCCGAAGCGGGCGACGCGACCGACGTCGTTGCGCGCCAGATCGACGAGCATGATGTGCTCGGCGACCTCCTTCGGGTTCTCCTTCAGCTCGCCGGCCATGCGCCGATCGTGGTCGTCGTCGCGACCGCGCTTGCGCGTGCCGGCGATCGGACGGCTGATCACCTTCGGGCCGAGGACTTGCACCATCGGTTCCGGCGAACTGCCGACGATGGTGATGTCCGGGTGGCGCACGAAGTACATGTACGGGCTCGGGTTCACCTGGCGCAGCACGCGGTACACGTCGAACGGATCTGCCTCGAGCTCGATGTCGTAGCGCTGGGCCAGCACGACCTGGAAGATGTCGCCGGCCAGGATGTGCTCCTTGGCCACCTCGACGGCGCGCTGGTACATGCCATTCGCCATCGAGCTGCGGGCCTCGGGCAGCTCCTCGCTCGGCTGCGGCGGGGCCACCGGCACGTACGGCAGCGGACGGGCCAAGTTGCCGACGGCACGCTCCACGCTGGCCGCAGCCTGCTCGTAGGCAGCCTCCAGCGCGGCGTCGTCGAGGCCGAGCACCGGCACGCTCTCGATCAGGTACACCCGCTGGCGCCAGTGGTCGAACGCGGCCAGCGAACCGATCACGCTCATCACCGCATCCGGCAAGCCACGATCGTCGGCGGGGATGTCGGGCAGACGCTCCACCTCGCGCACGACGTCGTATCCGAGGAAGCCGACGACACCGCTCTGCAACGGCGGCAGATCCGGGATGATCGGCGCCCGGTACACGGCGATCAGCTCGTCGAGCGCGGCGAGCATCCCGCGATCGAGCGGGACCGAGGTCGGGATCGGACCCTCGACGGACAGCGCTCCGTCGCGCAGCGTCAACGTGGCCACCGGATCGCGGCCGACGAAGCTGTACCGCGCCCACCGTTCCCCGTGTTCCACCGACTCGAAGAGGAAACCGGGTCCGTCGCCGACGAGCTTGGCGTAGGCCGCGACCGGGGTCTCCAGGTCGGCGAGCAGCTCGGTCCACACCGGCACCACCGTGTGGTCGGCGGCCAACCGCTTGAACTCGTCGAGCGACGGCTGCATCACGTGGCTCACACGGCACCGCCCGCGTCGTCGCCACCGAAGCGACGGAAGAAGCACGAGTACGCACCGGTGTGGCAGGCGCCCTTGCCCTCCTGCTCGACCATGAACAGCAGCACGTCGGCGTCGCAGTCGTACAGCGCCTCACGCACGAACTGGCGGTCCCCACTGGTGTCGCCCTTGCGCCAGATCTCCTTGCGGCTGCGGCTCCAGTAGACCATCCGCCCCTCGTCGAGCGTCATCCGCAACGTCTCGGCGTTCATCCAGGCGACCATCAAGACGTCCTTGGTGGCCACGTCCTGGGCGATGGCCGGCACGAGCCCGGCGCTGTCGTACTTCACCCCGGCGAGCTGGTCGGGGGTGGCTTCGATGCGGACGCCGGTGGGCATCCGGTCATGTTAGGAGGCTGCGCGCTGCGCACCCCTAGAGATACAGGCCGGTGCTGGCTTCGATGCGGCTCGCCGCCACGGCGTGGATGTCGCGCTCGCGCAGCATGATGTAGTCGCTGCCGCCGACTTCCACCTCGTAGCGATCCTCCGGACTGAACAGCACCTGGTCGCCGACCTCGGCGGATCGCACGTTCTGACCGAACGCGACCACCTCGGCCCACACGAGTCGCTTGGACAGCTGGGCCGTGGCCGGAATGAGGATCCCACCGGTCGAGCGACGCTCGCCGTCCTTGTCCGGGATGCGCACCAGGAGGCGGTCGTTGAGCATCTTGATCGGCAGCTTCTCGTCGATGGCCACCTCGTGAAGATATCGGCGACGTGTCAGGCGACGGCAGCGTCGATGCGCGCCAGCACCTCGGGTGTGAGCAGCGGCAGGACGTCCAGCGCGGCGAAGTTCTCGGTGACCTGGCTGGCCCGGCTGGCGCCGGTGATCACAGTGGACACGTTCGGGTTCGCCGCGCACCAGGCGATCGACAGCTGGGCCAGTGAGCAGCCCAGCTCCTCGGCGATCGGGCGAAGGTTCTCCACCTTGGCGAGCGACTTCTTGTTGGTCAGGTTGTCGGCCAGCCACCCATACCCCTCGACCGCGCCGCGGCTGTCGGCCGGGATGCCGTCGCGGTACTTGCCGGTGAGCACGCCGCTGGCAAGCGGGCTCCAGATCGTCGTGCCGAGTCCGATGTCCTCGTACAGGCGGGCGTACTCCTGCTCGACCTTTCGGCGACTGAGCAGGTTGTACTGGGGCTGCTCCATCACCGGCTTGTGCAGGTGGTGCTTGTCGGCGATGTCCCACGCGGCGCGGATCTCGTCGGCGCTCCACTCGCTGGTGCCCCAGTACAGCGCCTTGCCGGAGCTGACGATGTCGCTCATCGCCCAGACCGTCTCCTCGATCGGCGTCTTCGGATCGGGCCGATGGCAGAAGATCAGGTCCAGGAAGTCGAGGTTCCACCGCTCCAGCGAACGATCCATCGCCTGCGTCAGGTACTTGCGGTTGAGCGTGAAGGCCATGTTGGGGACGGACCGATCGAGCCCCCAGTAGAACTTGCTGCTGACCACGTACGTCTCGCGCCCCCAGCCGAGCTGCGCGAGCACCCGCCCCATGAGCGCCTCGCTCTCGCCGTTGGCGTAGCTCTCGGCGTTGTCGAAGAAGTTGCAGCCGGCGTCGTGCGCGGCCTGCATGCAGTCGAGAGCGAGGTCGTCTTTGAGCTGAGTGTCGAACGTGACCCAGCTGCCGAAGGAGAGCACGGAGAGCTGGAGGCCGCTGCGGCCGAGCCGCCGGTACTGCATCTTGGTCATGTGCCGGACCCTACCCAACGCCCGCCAGACTCAGCCCAGCCGGCCTCAGCCCAGCCGGCCTCAGCCCAGGCGAACTGGCACGCCCGCGGCGGCGAGCACGGCCTTCGCCTCGCCGATGGTGTGCTGACCGAAGTGGAAGATGCTGGCCGCCAGCACACCCGTGGCGTGACCGATGGTGACGCCCTCGACGAGGTGATCCAACGTTCCCACCCCGCCGCTGGCGATCACCGGAACGCCGACGGCGTCGCTGATCGTCGCCGTCAGCTCGAGGTCGAACCCTTCCTTCGTGCCGTCGCGGTCCATCGACGTCAGCAGGATCTCGCCCGCTCCGAGCGTGGTGGCCCGCACCGCCCATTCGACCGCGTCGATGCCGGTCGGCGTGCGCCCACCGTGCAGGAAGACCTCGAAGCCGCTGCCATCCTCCCGCCGCTTGGCGTCGATGGCGCAGACGCAGCACTGCGACCCGAACTCGGTGGCGATCTCGGCGATCACGTCCGGTCGCTGCACGGCCGCGGTGTTGACGCTGACCTTGTCAGCCCCGGCGCGCAACATCCGGCGAGCGTCCTCGACGGCGCGGATCCCGCCGCCGACGGTGAACGGGATGAACACCTGCTCGGCGGTGCGCGAGACGACGTCGACCATCGTGTCGCGGCCATCCGACGACGCGGTGATGTCGAGGAAGACGAGCTCGTCGGCACCGTCGCGGTCGTACTTGGCGGCCAGCTCCACCGGATCGCCGGCGTCACGGAGGTCGACGAAGTTGATGCCCTTGACGACCCGACCGTTGGTGACGTCGAGGCACGGGATGACACGCGGGACGATCACGACAGCGCCGCCAACGCCCGTACACCGTCGGCCACCGTGAACCGGCCCTCGTAGAGGGCCTTGCCGGTGATCACGCCGCCGACGTTGCCGATCGCTGCTGCAGCAGCGACGTCGTCGAGCGTCGCCACGCCACCGCTGGCGATCACCGGAACCGACGAACGCGCCGCAGCAGCAGCGAGCCCCTCCAGGTCCGGGCCCTGGAGCATGCCGTCACGGGAGATGTCGGTGATCACGAACGTCGCCGCGGCGGGGAAGATCGTGAGCGCGTGCAGCAGGTGCAGATCGCTGGACTCGGTCCAGCCGTGCACGGCAACGACGCCGTCGCGGTGGTCGAGGCCGACGGCCACGGGCAGCACGTTGGCGGCGACGTTGACCAAGGCCGGGTTGGCGACCGCCGCCGAGCCCATCACCACACGAGCGACGCCCGCGTTGGCGAGCGCCTCGACATCGGCCATCGTGCGCACTCCCCCGCCGGTCTGCACCGACGCCCGGCCGCGCACTGCGTCGGCGATCGCCGCGACCACGTCGCGGTTCTGCGCCGAGCCCGACCGCGCCGCGTCCAGATCGACGACGTGGATCCACGTGGCGCCCTGCTCGACGAACGAGACGGCGACTGCCACCGGGTCGTCGCCGTAGGACGTCTGCCGGTCGTAGTCGCCCTGGATCAGGCGCACCACCTTGCCGTCACGCAGGTCGATGGCCGGGTACAGCTCGGCGGTCACGCGTGGACGCCGGCGCGTGCGGCCAGCCCGACGAAGTTGGTGAGCAGCGCGAGTCCCGCTGTTGCCGACTTCTCCGGGTGGAACTGGGTGGCGAACACGTTGCCGAGCCGGAACGCGGCGTTGACCACGCCACCGTATGAGGTCGTTGCCGCGACCACACCAGGGTCAGCGGGCACGCCGTGCAGCGAGTGGACGAAGTACACCCACGGCGAGTCGCCGAGTCCGGCGAACATCGGGTCGTCGGAGATCTGCAGCGTCAGCCGGTTCCACTGCATCTGCGGCCGCGGCAGTTCGCGCCCGAGCCAGCGGATCGTGCCGGGGATGACGCCGAGCCCGCGCGCGTGCTCGTCCTCGTCGCTGCCGTCGAACAGCATCTGCATGCCGACGCAGATCCCCAGGAACGGTCGCCCGCTGGCGACGGCCGCGTGCGCGGCGTCCTCGAGCCCGGCGGCCCGCAGTGAATCCATGCAGGCGCCGAACGCGCCGACACCAGGGAGCACCACTGCTGCCGCGTCGGCGATCAACCCGTGGTCGGCGGTGAGCCGCGCGTCGGCACCGCAGTGCTCCAACGCCTTCTGCGCCGAACGCAGGTTGCCGATGCCGTAGTCGAGCACGGCGATCAGCGGCCGCGACGACGATCCGAGCGGTCCGTCGGTCGACGTCACAGCACGCCCTTCGTGCTCGGCACCGACGTCCCCTCGATGCGGACCGCGTCGCGCAAGCAGCGCGCCAGCCCCTTGAACGTGGCCTCGATGATGTGGTGCACGTTGCGTCCGCGTCGCAGCGTGCAGTGCAGCGTGATGTCCGCCGCGGTGGCGAACGAGGCGACGGCGTGTTCGGCCAGCTGTGGATCGAACGCCGGGTTGCCGAGCGGCAGGCTCTCCGGCATCTCGATCTCCCAGACGACGAACGGCCGACCCGACAGGTCGAGCGCCACCTCGACGAGTGCCTCGTCGAGCGGGTACAGCCCGCTGGCGAAGCGGCGCACGCCGGCCTTGTTGCCGACCGCCTGCTTGAACGCCTGACCGAGCGCGATCGCGACGTCCTCGACGGTGTGGTGCGTGTCGATGTGCAGGTCGCCGGTGGCCCGGATGGTGAGGTCGAATCCGCCGTGCTTGCCGATCTGCTCGAGCATGTGGTCGTAGAACGGGATGCCGGTGCTGACCTCGACCTGACCGCTGCCGTCCAGGTCGATCGACAGTTCGATCGACGTCTCCTTGGTCGTGCGCGACACCGTGGCGGACCGGCTCATGCTGCAACTCCCTCTCGTTCGATGACCGCTCGCACGGCGTCGAGGAACTCGGTGTTCTCAGCCGGCGTGCCGACGGTGACGCGCAGGCAGTCCTCCAGCCGCGGCCAGCCGGAGCAGTCGCGCACGAGGACGCTGCGCTCGACCAGCGCGTTCCACAACGCCCGGCCGCCGATCGACCGCGGGCGGAACAGCAGGAAGTTGGCGCCGCTCGGGAACACGTCGATGGGCAGCGCGGCGAGCGCGGCGCTGATCCGTTCGCGCTCGGACACGATCTCGCCGACGCGTGCTTCCATGTCGTCGGCGTACCGCAGCGCAAGCCGACCGGCGATCTGCTTGGCCGCGTCGAGGTGGTACGGCAGCACGACCTTGTCGAGCTCTGCGACCAGCCAGCGCGGCCCGATGAGGTACCCCAACCGCGTGCCGGCCATCGACCACGTCTTCGAGAACGTGCGGGTGACGACCAGCGGCACGTCGTCGGACACGAGTCCGAGTGCCGACCACGGGGCGAACTGCCCGTACGCCTCGTCGACCACGAGCAGACCAGGCGCCTGTGCCAGCACGGTGCGCACGTTGGCCTCCGGCTCGACGAGCCCCGTGGGGTTGTTCGGCGAGCACAGGAACGTCACGGTGGGCTGCGATGCGGCGATGACGCGCTCGACCTCGGCGAGGTCGAGCGAGAAGTCCGCAGCGCGTTCGCCCTCGGCCACCGTCGCGCCGGTGAGGCGAGCGATGTGGCCGTGCAGCTGATACGTCGGCTCGAAGGTCGCGACGGTGCGGCCGGGCCCGGCGTAGGTGAGCAGCAGCGTCTGCAGCACCTCGTTGCTGCCATTGGCGGCGAAGACCTGATCGGGGTGCACCGAGTGCAGATCGGCGATCGACTCGCGCAGCGCCGTCGCTGCGCGGTCGGGGTACCGGTTCCAGTCGACGCGGCTCAGTTCGGCAGCGAACGCATCACGCCACGCGGCCGGTGGCGCATACGGCGACTCGTTCGTGTTCAAACGCACGCGCACGTCGACCTGTGGCGAGTGGTAGCCCTCCAGGGCGGACAGGTCGTCGCGGACGGGCACGATGCTCACCCGAGCCACGTTACCGATGCACGCTCGCCGTCTCCGATTGCTATTCGGCAGACTGGGTGCATGGCGAACACGCAGACAGCCGCAGTGCTCGCGGTGATCAACGACCACGTCGACCGCTACCGCGACGAGATCGCCCACCTCGCGTCCGGGCTCCAGCAAGAGCAGGAGGCCGATCTCGTGTCGGCCATCTACGAGGCGGAACGGGCGCTGCGCAGCGCCGGGCGCTCCTTGCGCCGCGCCGCCAAGCTCGCCAGGTGAGGGGTCAGGTGGTGAAGCGCCAGCGGGTGGCGCTGGTGCTGAACGAGTCGTCCTCGACGAAGCCGAACACGACCTCGGGCACCAACCGCCACAACGGGCTGGCCTCGATGTCGGGGAACCCCGACCCGTACTTGGCCGAGTAGACCTGCTGGATCTCAGCAGCCGCGGCGGTGTCGACGACGCGCACGACACGGCCTTCCACGGCAACGGCGTCCGCATCCGACTGCACCACGGCACTGCAGCGCGGATCGGACAACAGGTTGCGCGCCGTTCTTCCCTGACCGCCAACGGAGAACGCGAGTGCGTCGGCATGCCACACCGTCCACACGGGAACCGCGTGTGGACGGCCGGAGCGATCCTTCGAGGACAGGACGGCGCGCCGGGCACCGATCAACCGTTCCCGCGCCCACGAGAACGGCAGCAGTCCGTCGGTCTCATCGCTGATCCCGTAGCCCGGCATCAACGGTCGATCGGGCGTGGGCGAGGCGGTCATCCGATCCGTGATCCTACGGATCGGATGACCCCTGGCCGAAAAAGCGGCGACGGCCCCTTGCGGGGCCGTCGCTTCGGCGACGCCAGGCGGCGGATCCCGGCATCGCACGCAAACCAGGTGGCGGGAACCTGGTTGGTCAGACCATAGTACACCGAATCGGGGGTGGTGCAAGACAGCGCGAACGCCCTCGATCCATGGTCAGAGGTCACGCGTTCGTCAGGTTGCGATCGACGCGATCCGCCGCTTCGAACGACTCGGAAGCAAGCTCGACGGGCACAGCTGCTCGAGCCGGCAGTCGCCGCAGCGCGGCTTCTTCGCGTCGCACACGCGCCGTCCGTGGAGGATCGTGCGCAGGCTGAACGCACCCCACTCGGCCGGCTTGATCAGCGCGCACAGCTCCGTCTCCACCTTCACCGGATCCTCCTCGACGGTCAGCGCGAGGCGGCGGGCGAGGCGGCCGACATGGGTGTCGATAGGCAGGCCCGGCAGATCGAAGGCGACGCTGCGCACGACGTTGGCCGTCTTGCGCCCGACGCCTGGGAGCGTGACGAGATCCTCCAGCGCGGTGGGCACGTCGCCACCGAATCGATCCATCACACCGACCGCCATGCCGATGAGGTTGCGCGCCTTGGTCTGGTAGAAGCCCGTCGAGCGGACGATCTCCTCGAGCTCGGTGGGGTCGGCCATCGCCAGCGCTTCTGCTGTCGGGAAGCGGAGGAACAGTGCAGGCGTGACCATGTTGACGCGGGCATCGGTCGTCTGCGCCGAGAGGATCGTCGCCGCGAGGAGCTCGAACGCGTTTCGATGGTCGAGCTCGCAGATCGCCTGCGGGTACTCCTCGGCGAGGAGGGCGGCAATGGCGGTGGCGCGGCCCTGCGGCGTGCGTGGTGTGCCCATCGACGGAAGGGTAACGACCGGTCGCGTCGACGAACGCGTTCGCTGCCGCCCGCGAGCCGCCCCAGTAGCCTCACCCTGGATGGCGACGATCCGGGTGCACCCTACGCTCGCGCCCGATGATCGGGTTGCGATCGAAGCGTTCCTGGCGACGCAGGAGCTTGCCGGCGACCGCCTTCCGGATCATCTGCTCCTCGACTTGCGGCACGGCCCTCGGCCGGGCTTCCTCGCCGCCGTCGCACTGGCAGCGGCGAACACCGGGCACGAACGGGTGCTCGGGTACGCCCAGGCGTCTGCCGATCAGGGCGGCGTCGTGGTCGACGCGATCGTCGACGCGGAGGCCGACGCGACCGCTGCTGGGGCGTTGCGACGACACCTCCTCGCCGGGCTCTTCGACGCGCTGCCGGCCGGGACCCACGTGACGTGGTGGACGAGCGCCGATGATGCCCCGGTGGTGGCCGACGACCTCGGGCTGCGACCGGGGCGCGCGCTGCATCAGATGCGCCGCGACCTGCCGATGCCGCAGACGACCGACGTGATCACGCGTCCGTTCGTGGTCGGGCGCGACGAGGAAGCCTGGCTCGAGGTCAACAACGCGGCGTTCGAGTGGCACCCCGAGCAGGGCGGCTGGGACCTGGCGATGCTGCAGCAGCGCGAGCAGGAGCCGTGGTTCGATCCGGACGGGTTCCGTCTGCACGAACGCCACGACGAGCTCGCCGCGTTCTGCTGGACGAAGGTCCACGCGGGCACACCGCCCGTGGGCGAGATCTACGTCATCGGCGTGCACCCACGGTTCCAGGGCATGGGCCTCGGGGGCGCGTTGACCATCGCCGGGCTGAGCAGCCTGGCCGAGCGCGGCATCAGCGTCGGGATGCTGTACGTCGACGCCGACAACACGGTCGCAGTCAACCTCTATCGACACCTCGAGTTCACGATCCACCACACCGATCGCGCCTTCGTCGGCGCGGCACCAGGAGCACCGGAATGACCAGCGACACGCAACCGGACGTCGAGCTGCCGCGCTGGAGCGTCGCCGACGTGCACGAGTCGTTCGACGCACGCTCCTTCTCCGATGCGATGGACGAGGTGCGCGCCGACACCGATCGATTGGAAGCGCTGTTCGAGCACCACGACATCCGGGGCATCGACGTCCGACCGGCGACGTCCGCCGACGGCGAGGCTGCGGATGCGGTGCTGCGCGCGGTGAACGACACGCGCCGGCGGCTCGAGCTGATCAGCGCGTACGTGTACGCCACGCTGAGCACGAACAGCTACGACGAACAAGCGCAAGGGCTGAACAGCGAGCTCGACGGGTTGTCCAGCCGGCATCGTCCGCTGATGGCCCGGCTGGCCGAGTGGGTGCGCGCGCTCGACGCCGACGCGCTCGCCGCAGTGAGCGCCGAGGCCGCCGACCACGCCGGGCCGCTGCGCAAGCTCGCGCAGCGTGCCGAGCACCAGATGAGCGAGGCGGAGGAAGGGCTCTACGCCGAGCTCACGGTCAGCGGGTCGTCGGCGTGGTACCGACTGCAGAGCGACGTCACGTCGCAGCTGTCGGCGACCGTGCAGATGCCCGACGGCACCGCGCCGTCGTTGCCGATGGCCGCAGTGCGTGGCCTCGCCTCGCATGCCGACCCTGCGGTGCGTCGCGCTGCGTACGACGCCGAGCTCGCCACGTGGCCGACGATCGCTGTCACCTGTGCGGCTGCGATGAACGGCGTCAAGGGCGAGGCGAACACGGTGAACCGGCGACGTGGTTGGACGTCTCCGTTGGATGCGTCGCTGTTCGCCAACAACGTGAGCCGTCCGACGTTCGAGGCGATGCAGGAGGCGATCGTCGCCTCGTTGCCCGACTTCCGCACCTGGATGCGCGCCAAGGCCGCGCTGCACGGTCATGACGGCGCCCTGCCGTGGACCGACCTGTTCGCCCCACTGCCGTTCGCGCCGGCGGAGATCAGCTGGACCGACGGCCTCGGCATCGTGCGCAACGCCTTCGCCGCGTACGGCGGCAGCCTCGCCGGGTTGGTCGATCGAGCGGTCGACGAACGGTGGATCGACGCCGAACCGCGCGCCGGCAAGCGCGGCGGCGCGTTCTGCATGGGCTTCGGCGGCGACCGTTCGCTGGTGTTCCTCAACTGGAGCGGCAGCGTGGACTCGGCTCAGACGACCGCACATGAACTGGGACACGCCTACCACAACACCCAGCTGGCGCAGCGAACGCCGCTGCAACGCCAGCTGCCGATGGCGCTGGCAGAGACGGCCAGCATCTTCTGCGAGACGCTCGTCGTCGAGGAGGGTCTGAGCCGCCTCACCGGCGATGATCGATTGGCGTTGCTCGACGTCGACCTGCAGGGCTCGAACCAGGTGGTCGTGGACATCCACAGCAGGTTCCTGTTCGAGACCGAGGTGTTCGCCCGCCGGCAACGGCGCACCCTCGGCGTATCCGAGCTGAACGAGATGATGCTGGCGGCGCAGGCCGACGCGTACGGCGATGGACTCGTGCAGTCCACCGCCCATCCGTACATGTGGGCGTTGAAGCCGCACTACTACAGCTCGCACTTCTACAACTGGCCGTACACGTACGGGCTGCTGTTCGGCATGGGCCTGTTCGCCCAGTACCAGCTCGACCCGGAGCGGTTCCGGTTGCACTACGACGACGTGCTCTCCCGCGTCGGCATGAGCTCCGCCGAGGAACTGGCCGGAGCGTTCGGCTTCGACGTCACCGACGTGGCCTTCTGGACGGCGAGCCTCGACGTCATCCGGACGCGCATCGCGCAGTACCAGGAGCTGGCGGCAGCACCCAGAAGAGCACACAGTTGAGCACCCTCTACGCGCCCACTCGCGACGAGCTCGCCGAACTGCTGGACGGCGAGCCGCGGTTCCGCCTCGACCAGCTGTGGGACGGGCTCTACGCGCAGCTCGCCGCACCGGAGGACATCACCAACCTGCCGAAGGGCTTGCGAGCCCGCCTCAGCGCGGATCTTCCGCTGGCGTTGCAGCTCGTGGTGCGCAGCGTCAGTGACGACGGCGACACGGTGAAGTACCTGTGGCAGCTGCACGACGGTGGGCGCATCGAGACCGTGCTGATGGTCTACCCCGACCGCGTCACCGTGTGCGTCAGCAGTCAGGCGGGCTGTGCCATGGCCTGTGGGTTCTGCGCCACCGGGCAGGCCGGGTTCACCCGTCACCTCACCGCCGGTGAGATCGTCGAACAGGTCGTGCTCGCAGCACGCGATGCGAAGGCGATGGGCCGCAGGTTGGCCAACATCGTCTACATGGGCATGGGCGAGCCGATGGCCAACGAGGCCAACGTGTGGGCGTCGGTCGAGCGCATCCACGGCGCCATCGGTCTGTCGGCGCGGCACATCACCATCTCCACGGTGGGCCTCGTGCCGGGAATCCGCACGCTCACCGGACGTCCGCTTCCCGTCAACCTCGCCGTCTCACTGCACGCTGCCAACGACGAGCTGCGCAACGAGCTGGTGCCGATCAACAAGCGCTACCCGATCGACGAGCTGATGCAAGCGTGCTCGGATCACCTCCAGGCGAAGGGCCGACGACTGAGCTTCGAGTGGGCGATGATCGACGGCGTCAACGACCGCGACAGCGACGCCCGCGAACTGGCCCGCCTGTGCCGGCGTCTGCGACTGCCGGCACACGTCAACCTGATCCCGCTCAACCCCACGCCCGGCTACCCCACCGTCGGTTCATCGGCCCGGCGGGTCACCGAGTTCCGCGACCTGCTGACGAACCTCGGCGTCAACGCCACGATCCGCCGCAACCGCGGCACCGACATCGACGCAGCGTGCGGTCAGCTGGCCGCCGGGCAGCCGGTCTCGGTCAAGAGCCCGATCAGCTCGCGTCGGCCGGGTTGACGTCCCGCGCATCCACGTCCCGCGCATCCAGATCCCGCGCATCCAAATACTTGGGGTTGGCCACCCGCAGCTTGTCGACCACCGACTCGCGCACCAGAGCGCGAACCTCGTCGAGACGATCATCGAACGACCCGTCGCGGATCTTCGTGGCCAGATCGGCCTCGTCGTTGCATCCGAGCGCATGCAACCGCGCGGCCTGCGCCACGGCCTGACCGGCACCGAGCTCGATCTCGCGCTGGACGATCGCCAGCACGTTGATCGCCACCCGGGTGTGGAACTGCAGCCGGCCCTCGGTGGCCGACATCACGTCGCGCTCCATCCACTCGCGCACGGCCTCGAGCAGCTCGGCCGAGGTCGGCAGGTCGTGCAGGCTCATCGCGACGTCCTCATCGTGCTGTCACCGCGTTCCATCGACCGTCCAACGCAAGGAACAGGTCGTACTCGTTCTCACAGACGCGCCGGCCGATCGCCGCGAGCTCGTGGCTGCGCACCACGCCCGTGCGGTGCGTGTTGGCCTGGCCCATGCACATGATCCCCCACTTCAACGTGCCGAGCACCTCCCACCAACGGACCACTTCGGGGTCGGCAGGCCCACCGCCCGCCTCCTCGTAGCCGGCGCACAGCTCCTCGTAGTCGCCGACCCCGGCGACCGGCTTCGGAGCGCCGAAGCGCCACGCCTTCGTGCACAGCCAGCCGAGGTCCTCCATCGGATCGCCGAGGTGGGCCAGCTCCCAGTCGATGACCGCGCGCAACCCGTCCGGACCGACGATGACGTTGCCGAGTCGGAAGTCGCCGTGCACCACCTTCGGCGTGTTCGCCGGCGGACGGTTGGCGGCCAGCCACTCGAAGGCCAGCTCGAACGTCGGGTGCGGCTCGCTGTAGCTGTCGAGGAGCAACCGGTAGTCGTGCAACTGGTCGGGGATGACGAGGCCCGGGACGGCGCTGGCATCGATGCGATGGGTTGCCGCCAGCGCCGCACCGAGCTGACGCGGCAGCAGGCGGCGAGCGTCAGCGAACTCGGCGTCGCGCAGGATCTTGCGGGCGATGGTCTCCCCCTCGACCGCGGTGAGCACCATGTAGCCGGCACCGATGTCGGCGGCCTGGGCTGACGCAGTGACCACCTCGGCCACCGGCACCCCTGCCGCACGTGCCGCGCGGAGGGCCGCGATCTCCACGCCCATGTCGCGCACGTCGCCCGATCGCTGGCGCTGCAGGATCAGGTCGCGACCGTCGGCGTTGAACCGCCAGGTCTCTCGCGACGCCCCGCCCGACAGGCGTACGAGGTGGTCGATCTGCTTCGCGTCGAGCGCATCGCGCAGCTGCGCGGCGAGCAGGGCAACCGGGTCGTCGGCCATCGGCGCAGAGCCTTGCCGATCCGTGGCCGCCGACTGCAACCGAGCCGAGTCGGCACAATCGTCAACCTGCTTCTGGTGCGGCTCAGCAGTGAGCGCGCACCGTCGGGTACGGGTTGACCGCGGCGCCCCCGCCGGGATGCACCTCGAAGTGCAGGTGGACCACGCTGAACTTGGCGTTGCCGGTGTCGCCCATGTAGCCGATGATGTCGCCGCGCTGCACCGCGCCGGCGAGACCCCAGCTGTCCATGTGCCCGTAGTAGTAGTAATTGCCGTCGGAGCCGGTGAGGCCGACGGTCAGCCCGCCCAACGTGTTCGTCTTCTGCTTGGCGAACCCGGAGACCACCGCCAGGATCGGCGTGCCGCGGGTGCCGATCATGTCGACGCCCTGGTGACGCCGCCCACCGCTGCGTGGTGCGCCCCACGTGTCGCCGAACGCGACCGGTGCGTCACCCGTGGGGCACAACCAGTCGACGCCGCCGTAGTCGACACCGCCGCCACCGCCGGGTCGACCGCCGGCACCGCCACCACCGGTCTGGCCGGCACCCGTGCCACCCGAACCGACGCCGTCGCGTCCGATGGCCGCGCCGCCGCCATCGCTGCCACCGTCCTCCGCGTCGGTCTCGTTGGCGATCGTGGTGGTCGACACGGCCGACTGCTGCTTGGCCTGCTGGTCGAGCATCTGCTGACGAGCGCGTTCCTTCTCCTCGGCCTCGAGCGCGCGACGGACCGCGTCGTCCTTGAGTCGTTGCGCCTCGACGTCCTTCAGCCGCTCGACCTCGGCGTTGGCCTGCTCGCGCAAGGTGGCCAGGTTGCGGCTCTCCGCCTCGGCCTCGTCCTGCTTGCGCTTCAACTCCGCCTTCTTGGCGATGAGGTCGTTGTTCAGCGCGTCGTAGCGATCGAAGTCGTCATCGGCCGTGTCGTTGGCGACGGCGACGAGTGCCTCCTTCTGCACCTGGTTGGCCGGAGCCTCGAAGCCGGTGAGGACAGGAGCGCCGTCGGTGCCGGTGGACGTGTAGCGCTCGATCGCGACGTTCGTGACCGCCTCGGCCAGTTCATCGATCTGCTCCTGCAGGTTCTTCACGTCGAGGTTCAATGACTTGACCTCGAGGCTCAGCGAGTCGACCCGCGACTCGGACTGGAAGTACGCGTCGGCCGCGGCGTTGGCCCGTTCACGAGCGTCGGCGATCTCCCTCGCCGCCTGCTGCGCCGAGGTCTGCGCCGGTGAGCTCGGGGGCACGGTGTCGCCGTCGTCGGCACGAGCCACGGGCGCCCACATGGGTACCGCACAGCTGACTGCCAAGACGATGGAGAGCAATCGCCGCATGTGCTGCTGCAGGCTAACAGCGCCATGGGTTTCGTCCGTCGAAGCTCGCACCCTATGGTTTCGGCCGGATGACGGCCGTTCTGAAGCTCACCGACGTCAGCTTCGTCCGCGACGACCGCACGATCCTGGCGCCGCTGAGCTGGACGGTGGAGCCGGGACAGCGCTGGTTGGTGCTCGGCGCCAACGGATCGGGCAAGACGACGCTCCTGCGCATCGCCTCGCTGTACGAGCATCCGAGCACTGGCAGGGTGCGTGTGCTGGGCGAAGAGCTCGGCCGAACCGACGTCCGCGTGCTGCGACGGCGGATCGGGTACCTCTCGGCCGCGTTCTCCGCGCAACTGCGACCCGAGCTGCGCTGCCTCGACGTGGTGATGACCGCCAAGTACGCGGCCATGGAGCCCTGGTGGCACCGCTACGACTCGACCGACGAGGCGCAAGCCCTGTCGTGCCTCACCCGCATGGGTGTCGAACGGTTCGCCGAACGGTCCCTCGGCACCGTCTCGTCCGGCGAGCAGCAGCGCGTCCTGCTGGCGCGCACCCTGATGAACGCGCCCGGCGTGGTGATGCTCGACGAGCCGAGCGCGCGACTCGATCTGGGTGGCCGCGAGCAGTTGGTCGCCGCGTTGGCGGAGCTGACCCATGACCCCGCCGCTCCCCCGCTGGTGCTCGTCACCCACCACCTCGACGAAGTGCCTGGCGGGATGACGCATGTGATGATGCTGCGTGACGGCGAGGTGCTGGCCCGTGGCCCCATCGCGCGCACGTTGACCGCCGAGGCGCTCAGCGAGTGCTTCCGGATGCCGTTGCAGTTGCAACGACGTCCCGACGGACGGCTCAGCGCGTGGGCGACACCAGCGCCAACAGGCGCTCGCGACCACTCGTGATCTGATCGGCGAGGACGCGCTCGAGCACACCCGCCGTCCACAACCCACCGCCGTAGTGCAGGTGCATGGTCAGCGTGCTGACGCCGGCAACCTCGTCGATGCGCGCGTCGAGCACCCACGGCGAGTGCCGGCGGCCGTCGGCTTCCTGCCGCTCGAAGCGAACCGTGTGGGCGACCGGATCGCAGGCGGCGCGGACCATGCGCAGGCGCTTGCTGCGCGCCAACGGACCGACGCGCGCCTGCAGCTCGACTCTCCACGTCAAGTCGTCCGACTCGGGCTCGGCGCGATGGACGAGGTCCATCCACGCCGGATACTTGGCGAGATCGTCGACCAGCGCGAACAGGTCGTCGGCCGAGCAGGGCGCCTCGAGCGAGGCATGCACATCCACGGGGCCAGTATCGCCCACTTCGGACCGCGCAGGCGTTTCATGATCGGCGCGTCACAGTTCCATCACAGGTCGGGCGCAGCATCGGCTCATGAACAACTTCAAGAAGCTCAGCATCGCCATCGCCGGCACAGCGCTCGCCGGCACCCTGGCACTCGGTGGCAGCGCCTTCGCCTC
Organism: Ilumatobacteraceae bacterium; assembly: GCA_965229005.1. Classification (GTDB taxonomy): domain Bacteria; phylum Actinomycetota; class Acidimicrobiia; order Acidimicrobiales; family Ilumatobacteraceae; genus CBDDIP01. Next base: position 2,483,862 of record CBDDIP010000002.1, on the reverse strand, counting down.
GAACGGTGACGCGACCGGCACCCCCAGCCCGGAGAAGATCGCCAAGGTCTGCGCCCGAGTCGACGACATCGACTCCCGCATCGATCAGGCCAAAGCACGCATCGCCGAGCGGATCACCAAGCTCCAGGAGCGTCGGGCGACCGCTGCGGCGGCAGGCCACGACAAGGTGGTCAAGAACATCGACCGGCGCCTCGAGCGCCTGCAGAAGCTCAGCGACAAGATCGTTGCCAAGGAGGCGAAGTTCGACACCTTCGTCAGCAAGCACTGCGACGCGCCGGCTCCCGCCGACGCCTGAGCTAGTCCGTTCGCGGACGTTTGCCGAAGGCACGCTGCAGCAGCGGGCCGCTGGCTTCCAGGAGGCCGTCGAGGTCGTCCGACTGATCGAAGATCGGTTTCCAGGGCGATGCCTCGTCGGCCTCCGGCGCGTTCCCGGTTCCGTTGGCCGCACCATTGCCGTTCACCGCTCCGCTGGTCGCAGCGGTCACGCGCTGGCGCTTCTTCGTCGGCCGCACGGGCGCCGGCGTCTCGTCGAGCTGCAACTGCACCACCGCAGGCGCGGGCCGGGGAACCTTCGGCTTGCGCGGCTTGGGTGCTGCGGGCTCGGCCGTGCGCGACTTGAACAGGCGCAGCTCGGGATCGCGGCGGTCGTCGAGGGTCCAGCCCATCGGCACGACCATCGCGTCGGCGTGTCGACGGCAGAGCACGCCGCCGCGCAGCACGTCGGACCGTTCGATGGCATCGATCCACACCGTCAGGTGCTCGGCATCGATGGCGTAGAGGACGGCTGCGGGTGCCGAACAACCCGGTCGCTCGCAGAGCCTGCCCATCCCCGTTCAACCTACTGCGCACCACGGTGCGTGACCTGGCTTCACACCATGTTGTGCGCAGTTCGACCGTTCAATGTTCGTCAGGACGAACCGCGGCCCGCCTTCAAGCGCTGACGCGCCGTGACCGACTCACCCACGGGCACCAACGGGAACGCCCTGCCCAGACCGGTCGGTGGCACGTTGCCGTAGATCGCCTCGTACTCACCGTTGCGCACGAGGTACGTCTCGTGCCAGATGCCGGTGCGACCGGACTTGCCGACCCGGCGCCAGAACGCGCGCCACGGCTCCAGGTGGGGATCGTCGACGTCCTTGGCGAACGCTTCCAGCGCCTCGAACGATCGCCAGTACTGCACGTTCATGAACCCGAACTGCTGGTATCCGAGCATGCCCTTCTCCGGGTGCGCGCTGAGGTACTTCAGCATGTGGCCCATGCCTCGCCGGCCACCGAGGTCGCCGATCGACCTGATCAGCCGCCACTTGGAATTGACGCGAGCGCCGATCATGAACACGACGAAGTCGCCTTCGATGTCGGCCGTCCAGCGGCCGTTGTTCACCTCTGCCATCGCCGAAGCGTAAACCCGCCCGCGACGCGGTCCGTTCAGCGCTTGCGCTTGGAGAAGGCGACGATCGAGTCGAACTCCTCGTCGGTCAACGGCACCACCGACAGGCGGTTGCCGCGAGCGAGCAGCCGTGAGTTGGCCATCTCCGGGATGGTGCGCAGTTCGTCGAGGGACACGAACTTCAGCTCCTTGACCGGTGCGACCGTCACCCAGTCCCAGCGCGGATCGGCGGGGTTCGACGTTGGGTCGTGGTACTTGGACTTCGGGTCGAACTGCGTCGGGTCGGGCTCGGCCGTCTTGACGATCTTGGCGATGCCGGCGGCGCCGGGCGGCGTCGCGTTCGAGTGGTAGAAGATCACGAGGTCGCCCTTGGCCATCTCGCGCAGGAAGTTTCGGGCCTGGAAGTTGCGGATGCCGTCCCACCCTTCCCGCTTCACGCGAACGAGGTCCGCGTAGCCGAACACGTCGGGTTCCGATTTCATCAGCCAGTGCGCCATCGAGCGGCGACGTTAGTCCGACGTTCGATCACGTCTCGGGTAAACCGCCGGGCCTCGGTGGGCGTGTACAGGATGTGGGGATCACTGCCGCTGCTCGCCCACGCACCTTCGATGACTTCTTCCGCACCGAGTACCCACGCCTCGTCGCCGTCGCCTCGGCGCTCATCGGTGAGCACGAGGCGGCGCGCGATCTGGCCCAGGAAGCGTTGCTGCGTTGCCACCGCGAGTGGGCGAGAGTTGGTTCGCTCGACGTGCCCGAGGCGTGGGTTCGGCGAGCGTCGGCGTTCCCCGAGACGAACACGCTGCCCGATCTGTGGCAGCTCGTCAGCTGGTCGCCGACCGGGCACGCGTTCGTCGGGGCCCAGCACTGGGACGAGTGGGGCCGGGCCCTCAACGCGGGGCGACAGCACGACCTGGCGGGGTTCTCAGCGGAGCTGGACGGCGATCGGGTGATGGTTCGGACGAACGGACTCGACCGGGTCCCCGGTTCGCCGGTGGTCACGCCCGGGGGTGCCGAGCAAGTGCGCCCGTCGCTCCCGCCCATGATCGGACTCGACGAGATCGACGGTGCCGGCTGGGTCCAGGTCGCCGAGACGCTCGTGCTGCACGATGGCGTCGCTCGCCTGTGCATCGTCGACCCGAACGTTCGCTTCGATCTGATGCAGCCCTGCCCGGATTCCGCGCCCGATCTGCCCGAGATCGAGTTCGCCTCCGCGCGGTGTGCGACCACCTGGTACTTCGGCCCGACGCTCCTGCACGCCGACGCGAGCGGCGACGTGACCGAGTTGATCACGATGGGCGGCTCGTCCGGCCGCCTCGACTCGGTGATCCCCGGTGACTGCACGCCACCCACGACCGTTTGATCGCTCAGCCACCGTGGCGGTGGGGCAGCGATCAAACGCTTCGAGATGTTGGCAGGGTGGTCGTGCACAGACTCGAACTGTGGACCCCTACGGTGTGAACGTAGTGCTCTAACCAACTGAGCTACACGACCTGACGAGCACGTGAGGCTAGCAGCGCGCCTCGAGGATCGCCTACCGGTTGAGCAGCTCGGCGGCCCGTCCGAACAGGTACGGGATGCTCGGCGCGATGCGGTCCCACTCGGCGTCGGGGCGCTTGCCGGTGCGGTGCAGCATGACGTTGAAGCAGGAGATGACACCGAAGCGGTAGCCCGACAAGGCCCGGTACCAGGCCACGTCGTCGAGGTTGGTCGGTCGCCCGGCGGCAGCCGCGTACCAGGCGACGACGTCGTCGAACGGAGGCACGATGCGCAGGCCCTCGCCGTCGCTCCAGCTCTGCGGGTCGTTCATCATCAACAGCCAGCCGAGATCGAGCAGCTGTGCACCGATGCCGCTGATCTCCCAGTCGAGCACCGCCGTCAGCGTGCCGCCATCGAAGAGGATGTTGTTGGTCTGGAAGTCGCCGTGGAAGATGCCGATCGTCGGGTCCTGCGGCAGCGAGGCCAGCAACAGGTCGCGCGTCCGACGGCCGAGGTCGAGCCACGCCGACTCGCCCCAGTCGCTCTGCGACGCCTTCTCCAGCAGCCGGTCCCAGAAGACCACCTCGTCGTGCAGCTGCTTGGGCTCCTCCCAGTCGGGCAGCTCGCGCTGCCAGTCGACGAGGTGCACGAGCGCCAGCGCCTCGACGGCCTGGCGGAAGATGCCGACCGCTTCGTCACGTGCCGACGCCTCGGCGAGCGCGTGCTCGCGCACCGTCCACGTGCTGCCCGGCAGGCGTCCGACCATCGTGAACGGCACGTCGAACCACGACTCGTCGTCATCGAACCAGATCACGTCGGCGACAGGCACGCCGCAGCGCTTGAGGGCTCGCAGCAGCGGCACCTGACGCAGCACGTCGGTGTTGCCGCTGCGACGCACGCCCTTCGGCGGCATGCGCACGACGAGATCGTCCTGCACCTGCGCGAGATGCTCGACGCGGAACCCGAACGAGAGCCCGGCGTGGCCCGGCATCACCTCGAGCCCGGCCACGGTCACGCCCTCGTGGTAGTGCGCCGCTGCCCATCGCTCCAGCTGTGCGTGCAGGACATCGTGATCCATCGACGCCGACGGTACGGCCGCCGTCGACTCGCGGGCGAGTCAGGACCGGACGACGCAGGCGGTGCCCATCCCTTGGTGATCGCGGTGGGCCTCGGTGCCCGCCGGGCAGTCCTCGTCGATCGGGATCAGCCGATCGACGAGCGCGTCGTGGCGATCGGCGCAGTTGACCTCGCGGGCGTCACCGTTGGTCTCGATGATGACGCAGGATCCGGGCTCGAGCAGGTTGTCCGGCGGCGACTTCGTCGGCGGCTGGTAGGTGATCACACCGATCAGGACCACGATCATGCCGAGCCCGGCCAGCGCGGCCATGAACCGCCACGGGAAGCGAGGCGGATCCTGGTAGCGCGCCAGCGGGTTGAGCCGCGCCTCGGAGAACTGCGGCGCAGCCGGCCGGGAGCTCGTCGGCCGCGATGCCGAGCCCGTCGATGTCGAGCTGGCGCGCAACTCGCGGTCGTAGTCGAGACGACGACCCGGATCGCGCAGCACGCGGTAGGCCTCGTTGACCGTCGCCATCGCGTCGGCCGAGCCGCCGGCGTTGTCGGGGTGCAGCCGTCGAGCCTTGCTGCGATAGGCGTCGCGCACCTCGGCCGCCGACGCGTCGGAGGCGATGCCGAGCGCGTCGTAGTGCGTCAACGCACCGTGCTGCCGCCGGAGCGCCAGTACTCACCGTCGGCGCGGTCGAGCATGCCGGCGTCGACGAGGTAGCGGCGCAGCGCCGCGGTGTCCGGGTGGCGCTTGCCGATGACGAGGTTGACCATCGGCTCGCTGTACTTGCGGCCGAGCTCGAAGTCCTGCGCCAACCAGTCGAGGATGATCAGGCGCTTGCCGTACGCGGTCGGGATCGACTGGAGGCGGCCGTCGACGACGAAGGCGCGCATCACACGGCGGGCCTCGTCGGGCAGATCTCGGTGCTCATCGGACGGCGCGCGCTGCATGGCCACCCGTGCCGCCGCCTGGAACGCGGCCCCCATCACGTGGAGCAACTGCACGCCGTCATCGGTGGCGGCGATCACCAGTCCGGCCTCGACCAGACGCCCCAGCGCCTTGGCCGCAGCGGGCTGCGTCAGGCCGGTGGCCGACACGACCGCGTCGAGCGACGACGCGCCGAGCTCGACGGCGGCGAACACCTGGCGACGATGGTCGTCGGCCAGCAGGCCGACCAGCGTGGCCGCGTCCAGCTCTCGTTCAGTAGCCGAGGTCATGGTGCACCGGACCGAGCAACGCCTCGCCGGCGGCGAAGCGGCGGACGTTGAGCACGATGCGTTCGGTGAGCAACGGCACAGCCATGTCCGGCGTGTTGCCGACGTGCGGGGTGATGATGCAGTTGTCCATCATCCACAGCGGATGCCCGTCGGGAAGCGGCTCCGGGTCGGTGACGTCGAGCCCGGCGCCGCCGATGATCTCGTTCTCCAACGCCCACACGAGATCGTCGGTGACGATGTGCCGCCCGCGGGCCACGTTGACCAGCCACGTGTGGCGCTCCATCATCTCCAGCTCCGTGCGCGAGATCATGCCCTCGGTCTCGGGCGTCAGCGCCAACGCGACCACGACGAGGTCGGCACCGCTCAACGCGTCGACGTACCGATCGGCCTCCAGCACCTCGTCGGCACCGTCCATCGGTTGCACGCGGTTGCGCACCACGGTGGTGTGGCAGTCGAACGGTTGGAGGAGGCGCAGCAGCGACTCGGTGATCCCGCCGCCACCGAGGATCGTGACGTTGGCCCCGAACAGGTTGCGACCGTGCGGGCGCTCCCACGTCGTGACGCGCGAGTAGGCGCCGACGTGGCGCATGCCGGCCAGGCCGAGCGACAGCGCCAGCTCGGCGACCGGATCGGCGTAGACGCCCTTGCCGCACGTCCACAGGCGGTCGTCGTCGACGAGGTGCACGAACTGCTCGATGCCGGCGAACGGCAGCTGCACCCACGTCAGCTGCGGTGCGTCCTCGAGCGCCTGCTCCAACGCATCGGGCTGGCGCGGGGCAGCCCACACGAGACCTTCCGCGTCTTCGAGTGAAACGATGTGGCCGCCACCGGTGACGACGGCTTCCGTCATCCAGGAGGGGGCGCCGTCCGGCGCAATGGCGATTCGGGGCGGTCCTTCGTGCGTGGAGCCCGAACGACCGGATCGACTTGGGGGGATGCTGGGCATGACGGCCGAAAGGCTAGCGCCCTTGCGCCGATCGGCGATTGCCCACGATGGTGCCGCCGACGATGATCGCGATCGCGACCAGCATGATCATCGTGGCCAGCACGTGGACCTGAGCCGGCAGCTCGTTCTTGGCACCGTCGAACACCTGCCGAGGGAACGTGCGCACGTCGCCGGCGACGAAGGAGGTGATGATGTAGTCGTCGATGCTCAACGCCAGCGAGAGCATGAACGCGGCGATGATCCCGGGGGTGATCATCGGCAGGGTGATCTTGTTGAACGTGCGCCACGGCGTCGCGCCGAGGTCCGCGGCGGCGTCCTCCAAGGTCCAGTCGAGACCACGGATACGTGCCTTCACCGTCATCGCCACGAAGCTCAGGCAGAACATCGTGTGGGCGATCACGATCGTCACGAAGCCGCGCTCCACGCCCTGGTTGAAGAACAGGGTGAACAACGATGCACCCATGACGATCTCGGGCGTCGTCAGCGGCAGCACGAGCAACAGGTTGATCGCCCCACCACCGTGCATCCGGTAGCGGGCCAGCGCGAGCGCGATCAGGCTGCCGAGCACGGTGGCCACGATGCACGCGATGACTGCCACCTTGAGGCTCTCGATCAGCGCGTCGGTGAACGCCTTCTTGGCGAACGGGTGCAGCCAGTTGTCCCACGTGAAGTGGTTCCACGTGCTGTTCTTCTTGACCTCCTGGATGGATCCGTCGGGTTGGCGGACGCGCAGGTCGTTGAAGCTGAACACCGCGATCGTGACGATCGGGACGAACAGGTACAGCACGCCGCCGACGGTGACGATCCAGAGTGCGATCGTGCCGATCTTCGGGCGCTGCTTGTTGCGGCCTCCGGGCGGGGGCGCATCGAGGTCGGGGTCGCTGTCGTCGTGGAGGGTCGCGGTGGTGGCGCTCATACGAGGTCCTCCGTTCCGAGGAACTTGGCGTAGACGAGCACTGCCCCGGTGATGATCGCCATCAGCACGAAGCTGATCGCCGCCGCCGTCGGGTAGTCGTTGCGGCCGAGGAACTGGTTCTGCACGACGTCGCCGATCACCCCGGTGTTCGGGTTGCCGAGCAACCGGGCGTTGATGAAGTCGCCGGTTGCCGGGATGAAGCACAGCAGCGTGCCGGCGAACACCCCGGGCAGCGACAGCGGCAGGATCACCTTGCGGAACGCTCGAGCGAAGCTGCTGTACAGGTCGTTGGCCGCTTCGATCAGACGTTTGTCGACCTTCTCGAGGCTGACGTAGATCGGCAGCATGGCGAACGGCAGGAAGTTGTAGGTCAGGCCACCGATCACCGCGGTCTGGGTGTTGATCAACTTGCCGTCGGTGGTGATCCGCATCCAGTCGAGCACGCCGACGATGTGCAGCTTGCGAGCGATGTCCAGCACCGGCCCCTGGTCGGCGAGCAGCGTCTGCCACGCCAACGTGCGCAGCAGGAAGCTGGTGAAGAAGGGCAACATCACCAGCCCGAGCATCAGGTTCTTGTACTTGCCGGCCTTGAAGGCGATGAAGTAGGCGATCGGGTAGGCGATGATCACGCACAGCACCGTCGCCACCGCCGCGTAGGCGAACGCACGGACGAGTTGCTCGCCGTAGTCGTCGAACGCGGTGCTGAAGTTGCCCCACGCCCACGTGAGGTCGTATGCCGGCAGGTCTCGGTTCGGCTTCACCGACAGCGCGATCTTCAACAGCGTCACCAACGGGACGAGGAAGAAGAAGTACAGCCAGAGCATCCCCGGCAGGGTCATCACGTACGGGGCGATCTTGCCCTCGCGCAGCGCCTTGTTGGTGCCGGTGGCAGCCTTGGCCATGTCAGGCCCCCGCGATCCCGAGGAAGCGGTCGGTGATCGAGGCGTCGAGCTCGCGTGGGAGGTCGGCGAACACTCGCAATCGCGCCTTGTCGGCGTCAGTGGGGAACAGCAGCGGGTTGTCCGCCAGCGCAGCGAAGTCGCCGCCGAGCTTGATCAGCTCCTCCTTCACGCCGACGACCGGCGAGACGTACTGCACGTACGCGGTGAGCTGCGCGGCCTGCACGGGGTCGTAGACGAAGTTCATCCACGCGGCCGCGGCGACGGCGTTGTCGGCGCCCTTCGGGATCACCATCGTGTCGAACCAGCTCATCCCGCCATCCTCGGGCACGATGAACTGCACGTCCGGGTTGGTGACGGCCGAGGCGATGTCGCCCGACCAGGCGACGCAGGCGACGAAGTTGCCGTTGTTGAGGCTGTCGATGTACTCGTTGCCGGTGAAGGCTCGGATCTGGCCGCTGTCGGTCGCGTCGGCGATCTTGTCGAGCGCAGCGTTCATGCCGTCCTCGTCGACAACGCTCGGGTCGATGCCCATGCCCATCATCACCAGGCCGAGGGTGTCGCGCATCTCGGTGAACAGCGCGACACGACCCTTGAACTCGGGATCGAACAGGTCGTTGATGCTGGTGAGGTCGCGGCCGGCGAGGTTGCGGTTGTAGGCGATGCCGGTGATGCCGGCCTGCCATGGCAGGTTGTACTTGCCGCCTTTGTCCCAGCTGACGTTGAGGTACAGCGGGTCGACGTTGTCGTAGTTGGGGATCAGGTCGTACGGGATCGGATCGAGCCAGCCGAGGCCCTTCAACCGCGCCGCCATCCAGTAGGTCGGGCAGGCGATGTCCCACGCCATCTCGCCGCCGGTGCCGATGTTGGCCTGGAACTCCTTGTTGAAGACCTCGTTGTTGTCGTTGAAGTCCTCGGAGTACTTGACCTTGATCCCGGTCGTCTTGGTGAAGCGATCGACGGTGCCGGTGGCGCCGTCCTCGGTCGGGTCGATGTAGGCCGTCCAGTTGAGGATGCGCACGTCGGAGCTGCCGCCGCCCAAGCCGCCGATCGTCGCCGAGTCGCCGCCTCCGCCGTCGCCGGACTTGCCGGTTCCCGACAGCAGCAGCGCGCCGACCGCACCAGCGGCGACCACACCACCGCCGATCAGCAGGGCACGACGGTTGATCTTGGGCTTCTCCTCCTTGACCGGCTCCGCCGCCGCGGTCGGCGCATCCTTGCCGTCCATCTGCGCCTGGACCTCGTCGACGTCGGTGGTCGTCGCGCCGACGATGGCCGACCAGCCGCGCAGCATGTACGCACCATCGGCGGGCCACGACGTGTACACCTGGTCGCCGACGCGGATGTCGTCGGCCTCGCCCGCTTCGAGGTGCAGCACCAGCTCGGTCCTGTCCTCCAGCACCTGCACCATCTTCGAGCTGGAGCCCTGGAAGATGATGTTGGTGATCGTGCCGTAGACCTCGTTGGGCGTGTCCTTCGATGCACGTGCCGGGTAGAGCCGTTCGGGGCGCACCATCACGGTCACCGGATCGCCGGGCGATCCGTTCTCGCCGGAGACCTTGACGCGCGGACCGCACTTCAGCTGCACGACGTAGCCGTCGCCGTCGCGTTCGACGATCTCGCCGGGCAGCAGGTTGGCGGAGCCGATGAAGCCGGCGACGAAGATGCTCTCCGGCTTGTTGTAGATCTCCTCGGGCGAGCCGATCTGCTCGACGTTGCCCTGGCTCATCACCGCGATCCGGTCGCTCATGGTGAGCGCCTCTTCCTGATCGTGGGTGACGAAGACGAACGTGATGCCGACCTCGCGCTGGATGCGCTTCAGCTCGATCTGCATCGCCTGGCGCAGCTTCAGGTCGAGCGCGGCGAGCGGCTCGTCGAGGAGCAGCGCGCTCGGCAGGTTGACGAGCGCGCGAGCAAGCGCGACGCGCTGCTGCTGGCCGCCCGACAGCTGCGTCGGTCGGCGCGTGGCGAACTGGTCGAGGCGGACGATCTCGAGCATCTCGCCGACGCGGCGCTTGATCTCCGACTCAGCGATGCCGCCCTTGCTCCGCAGGCCGAAGGCCACGTTCTCGCGGATGTTCATGTGCGGGAACAGCGCGTACTGCTGGAAGACCGTGTTGACGTTGCGCTTGTACGGCGGGACGCGTGTGACGTCCTGACCCTCCAGCCGCACCGTGCCACCGGTGGGAAGGTCGAAGCCGGCGATCATCCGCAGGGTCGTGGTCTTGCCGCATCCCGACGGGCCGAGCATGGCGAAGAACTCGCCACGATCGATGTTGAAGTTGGCGTCGTGGACGGCGATGAAGCTGCCGAACTCCTTGCGCACGTGCTCCAGTCGAATGACTGGATCGGTGCCCGTTCCCGGATTGCTGTTCACGCTCAGATTGGTCCCCTGACAGTCGTTCCGACGGCTCGGCGGCGATCCTAAACCCATGTCGCGACGAGGCCGGACACAACGTGTTCCACGCCGATGACAGCCTTGCGCGACGGATCGCCTTGCTGGCGATGCCGCCGAGGAGCATGATCCGTAGTTCATGGACCGCAACGGCAGCCAGCTCGATGCCACCGATCGGGCGATCATCGAACACCTCCAGGCGGACGGACGGATTCCCTTCACCCGTCTCGGGCAGGCCGTCGGCCTCAGCGAGGCGGCGGCGCGCCAACGTGTGCAGCGCCTCCTCGACGCCGGTGTGATGCAGATCGTCGCCGTCACCAACCCGCTGTCGCTCGGCCGCCGTCGTGTGGCGATGATCGGCGTGCGCACCGAGGGCCCGACCGACGACATCGCCAAGACGCTCTCGTCGATGGACGACATCGAGTACCTCGTCGTCACCGCCGGCAGCTACGACCTGATGTGCGAAGTGGTCGTGCGCGACGACGGCCAGCTGCTCGACATCACCAACCGCATTCGCGGGGTGAAGGGCGTGACCACGACGGAGACCTTCATCTACCTCGACCTCGTCAAGCAGACGTACACGTGGGGTGCTCGCTGACGACCGGTCGGCATCGGATTACCATCCGGCGGCATGAGGGCCTTCCAGAACTTCGTCAACGGACAGCACGTCGATGCGGCCGACGGGCGCACGACCTCGGTCGTCAACCCGGTCACGGGCGAGCAGTACGCCACCGCTCCCCTGTCGTCGGGCGCCGACATCGATGCGGCGATGAGCGCTGCGTCGACAGCGTTCGAGAGCTGGCGCGACTCGACGCCGAGCGAGCGATCACTGGCGCTGTACCGCATCGCCGACGCGGTCGAGGCCCGCGCCGATGAGCTGATCGCGCTCGAGGTGGAGAACTGCGGCAAGCCGATCCACCTGACCACGAGCGAGGAGATCCCGCCGATGGTCGACCAGATCCGCTTCTTCGCCGGAGCGGCTCGGCACCTCGAGGGCAAGAGCGCGGGCGAGTACATGCGCAACATGACGTCGTTCATCCGCCGCGAGCCGGTGGGCGTGTGCGCCCAGGTCGCACCGTGGAACTACCCCATGATGATGGCCGTGTGGAAGTTCGCCCCGGCGCTCGCGGCGGGCAACACCGTCGTGCTCAAGCCCAGCGACACGACGCCGGCCAGCACCACGCTGCTCGCCGAGATCGCCGCTGAGTTCCTGCCGCCCGGCGTGTTCAACGTGATCTGCGGCGACCGCGACACGGGCCGGGCGATGATCACCCACGACACGCCGAGCATGGTCAGCGTGACGGGCTCGGTGCGCGCCGGCATGGAGGTGGCGTCGGCTGCGTCGCAGAGCCTGAAGCGCGTGCACCTCGAGCTCGGCGGCAAGGCGCCGGTGGTCGTGTTCGACGACGCCGACATCGCCGCTGCGGCCGAGGGCATCGCCATCGCCGGCTACTTCAACGCCGGCCAGGACTGCACCGCCGCGACGCGAGTGATCGCCGGGCCCGGCGTGTACGACGACTTCGTCGCGGCCCTGGCCGAGCAGGCGAAGGGCACCAAGACCGGCGCACCCGACGACGAGGACGTGCTCTTCGGGCCGGTCAACAACCCGACGCAGCTGGCCCACGTGAGTGGGCTGGTCGATCGTGCGCCGAACCACGCCAACGTCGCCGCCGGCGGCCACAAGGTGAGCGGCTCGGGCTTCTTCTACGAGCCGACCGTGGTGGCCGGCCTGCACCAGGACGACGAGATGATCCAGCGCGAGATCTTCGGTCCGGTGATCACCGTGCAGAAGTTCACCGACGAGGACCAGGCCGTTGCCTGGGCGAACGGCGTCGAGTACGGCTTGGCATCGAGCGTGTGGACGAAGGACTTCGGTCGAGCCATGCGCATGTCCAAGCGACTCGACTTCGGATGCGTGTGGATCAACACGCACATCCCGCTCGTCGCCGAGATGCCGCACGGTGGGTTCAAGAAGTCGGGTTACGGCAAGGACCTCAGCGCCTACTCGCTCGAGGACTACACGCGCATCAAGCACGTCATGGCGAACCTGGATTCCTGACGTTCAGCCTCGGTCCTGCCAGGTGCAGACGCAGGCTTCGTTGCCGTCGGCGTCGGCGAGCACCCACCACGAGCGGGCGAACGTGTCGGTGACCAACGTGCCGCCGGCGGCGAGTGCCGCTGCGGTGCGCGCCTCGGCCACGTCGTGGGGCACCGACACGTCGATGTGGAAGCGGTCGCGGTGGGTGCGCGGCTCGTCCATCGTCTGGAACCACATCGCCGGCCCGATGCGCAACGGGTCGACCAACGCGCCGTCGACGTCGCGGTAGCCGAGCACCGCCGCCCAGAACGGACGGATTCGGTCGGCATCCATCGTGTCGATGGCGATCTCGACGCCCTGCAGCACCGACGGATCGCTCGTCGCGCCGGCATCGCCGGCGAGCCCGGAGATGACGTGGGCGAGATCGACATCGAGGGTCGTCAATCCCCCGGTGGCGTGGGTGGTGAGCACGACGCGCACTCGATCGGGGTAGCGCACATCGATGTCGGGGTGGTGCTGTGCCGCCTCTGCTGCATCGGCGATCGACGAGACGAGTTCCGCTGCTGCCGGGAACGAGCCGGCGCGGAAGTCGGCGTGAATCGCGCCGAGGACGTAGCGCCAATCGGCGAGCCCGTCGAGGGTGGCGAACTCGTCAGCGGTGAGTGGGGTGTGCTCCATGCACTCGATTGAACCAGCCGGGGCGACCCGACCGTGTCCGCAACTCGTGCCGCGCGGGATCGATCAGCCGATGACGGGGCGGAGCACGAACTTGCTCTCAGTGCGAGCCACGCCTGCCTCGGCCTTGAGCCAGCGGATGAACGTGTCCAGGCCATCGGCGCCGGCGCAGTCGACGATGATCGCGTAGTCGGCCGGGCCGGTCACATACATCGCCAGGGCGACCTCGTCGCGCTGGCGGAGGAGCTCTTCGAAGGCGTTCGTGTCCGCCCCTGGCGAGAGTCCGACGTCGATCACGGCACGGACGCCGCGGCCGAGGGCAGCCGGGTCGATGTCGGCGCGGTACGTACGGATGACGCCGTGGTTCTCCAGCCGGCGAACCCGGTCGGCCACCGAGCTGGGGGCGAGGTGCACCCGTTCGGAGAGCTCGCGCCAGGTGATCCGCCCGTCGCGTTGCAGCGCACCGATGATTCGATGGTCAATGGCGTCAAGCGGCAACGTTCCTTCGGACATCGCAGCAGTCTGCCGGGAAATTGGCTGTTGATCAACGGTCGCCGTGGGCGGATCATGTCGCCCATGACTGCTGCAGCTTCCGTCAAGATCAAGACGCTCGGTGTTCCCAAGGAGATCAAGACCGCCGAGCACCGCGTCGCGATGACCCCCGACGGGGTGCGCGAGTTCGAGCGGGCCGGGATCCAGGTCTACGTCGAGACCGGCGCCGGGGCCGGCGCGAGCTTCACCGACGACGACTACCGCGCCGCCGGTGCGGACATCGTTCCCGGCGCGGCCGACGCGTGGGCGCAGGACATGGTGGTCAAGGTCAAGGAACCGAAGGCCGAGGAGTTCGGCTTCCTGCGGCCCGACCTCACGTTGTTCACCTACCTCCACCTCGCCGCGTACCCCGAGGTCGCCAAGGCGCTGCTCGACTCGCGCTGCACCGCGCTTGCCTACGAGACCGTGCAGACCGCCGACGGCGCGCTGCCGCTGTTGGCCCCGATGAGTGAGGTTGCCGGTCGGTTGGCGCCGCAGATGGGCGCGCACTACCTCGAGCGCCACAACGGCGGCCGCGGCGTGCTGATGGGCGGTGCGCCCGGCGTGCAGCCGGCGAAGGTGGTCGTCCTCGGCGCGGGCAACGTCGGCTGGAACTCGGCGTGGATCGCTGCCGGCATGGAAGCCGAAGTGGTGCTCTTCGACAAGAACCTCGATCGCCTGCGATGGGTCGATCAGATCAACAAGGGCCGCATCGTCACGCTCGCCTCGAACCGTGGAGCCCTCGAGCGCAACATCGCCGACGCCGACCTCGTCATCGGCGCAGTGCTCGTCGCCGGCGGTCGCGCGCCGGTCGTGGTCACCGAGGACATGGTGCGCACGATGAAGCCTGGTGCGGTGATCGTCGACGTCGCCATCGATCAGGGTGGCTGCATCGAGACGATCCACGAGACGACGCACAACGAGCCGGTCTACGAGCTGCACGGCGTGCTGCACTACGCGGTCGGCAACATGCCTGGCGCCGTACCCCACACGAGCACCTACGCGCTGACCAACGCCACGCTCCCCTTCCAGCTCGAGGTGGCGGTGCACGGCGCGGCCGGTGCGTGCCGGCGCGACGCGGCGCTGTCCCACGGCCTGAACACGCACGCCGGCCACGTGACCAACGAGCCCGTCGCCGAGTTCCTCGGCACGGCGTTCGTCGAGCCGCTCATCGCGCTGGCCTGACTCCCGCTCGCCCAGGGTCGGGGTCGTTGGTGGTGATCCAGTGCACGGTCTGCTCGGCGTCGAGCCGACGTTGTCGGGTTTCGTCGAGGAGTGATCGGATGCGGGCGAGCTCGTTCGATGCGTTGATGCCGTAGCGCAACGGGTTGGCGGTGGCGATGGCGGTGCAGGTGGCGCATGAGTTGGGGTGGACGATGTTGAAGTGCCCGTCGATGGGTTTGGCGAGGAGCCCGCAGAGGGTTTCTCGGCGGTGGCCGTCGGGGCGGACGCTGGTGCGCAGGGCGTGGATGCGGTGGTGGTTGGTGGGGTTGCCGCCGCGTTCGTAGCCGGTGTAGCGCCAGTGGTCGCCGTCATGTTGGCCGGGAAGTTGGGTTGGGGTGCGGGGGTGGTGGAGGCCGTGGCGGTGTTCGTAGGCGCGTTGGCGGCAGTTGTGGCCGCAGTAGAGGCGTGGGCGTCCGGGGCGGTGGGCGATGGGGAACTCGGTGGCGCACCACGAGCAGGCGCGGTGAGTGGGTGTGGGCAGGTGCAAGTGGGGCATGCGTCAGATGTACACAAGGGGTGCGACACCACCCCGCCCGCCGGCCGACCAGTCGCGCCGAGTGAGATCGCGGCCGGTGGTGCGGCCGCTGTTCTGTCGTTGGACCTGGGACACCCGCTGACCGATTCCGTCGTCGCAGTGCCCGAGAGTCGGTCGCGGCAGGCCATGTCCCGAGACGAGGCCCCGTCCGCCGTCGCCAGGAGGTGGCTCCCTGGCCGCCTGGCCTCCTGTCTCGACCAGCCCCTTCGGGATCGTCACGTGACGATTCGGGTCGGCGTCCAGAACGCTTGCGAATCGTCACCTGACGAAACAGTGAGGTTGCGCACCGGTCCGGCGATTTCGTCACGTGACGATTCGCAAGGGGTTTGCGTGCTCGATCGAAACGTCACGTGACGATCCCCGAAGGGCTCGACCGGCCGCGGTCCGGGGCCGTGGCCAACCGGCTGCCGGCTGGACGGGATCGACCGGGATGGGACCGGGATGGGAGACGGATGGGCGAGGGATGGGCGGAGCGGCCGCCTTGGGCGCTTCGGTCCGACGGGCAGGGCTCGATCCGCAGACGTTCACCCGGGCGGCGTAGCGTTCGCGCATGGCAACCCTGGTGCACGATCTCGACCTGCCCGAAGTCACGCTGGCCGATGGCAACTACGACCAACGCTTCGCCAAGGCGATGGACCTCGCCGGCGACCACTGGGTCGTGCGCAACCTCTTCGGCTTCGCCGTGGTGCGCTACGAGGACTGCGTCGGCATCCTTCGCGACAAGCGGTGGCACAGCGCCAGCGGTCGCATCCCCGAGTTGATGGGGATCACCAACGAGGAGTTCCTGTCTCGCCAGCAAGTCAACATCCTGTCGGCTGAAGGCGATCTGCATGTGCGCCTGCGGCGCCTCGTCGCCCCCGCGTTCTCGCCACGCCAGGCCGATGGTCTGCGGCCCTTCATGCGCGACGTGATCAACGGGCTCGTCGACAAGGTGGCCGCGGCCGGCAAGGCGGACATCGCCGCCGACCTCTGCGACCCGTACCCGATCCCGATCATCTGCGAGCTGCTCGGCGCGCCGAAAGAGGACTGGCAGCTGTTCAGTCGCCTGGCCGAGGACATCCTCCAGGTGTTCTCGATGGACCTCGCCGACAAGCTCGACCTCGTCATGCGCGCCCAGGACGAGATGAACGAGTACACGACGGCGATGATCGCCGAGCGCCGCGCCAACCCGAAGGACGATCTGCTGAGCGACCTGATCGCCGCAGAGGAGGCCGGCGACAAGCTGAGCACGGACGAACTGGTGATGATGGTCAACGCGGTCATCGTCGCCGGCACCGACACGACCCGGAACCAGCTCGGCTGCGCGATCGCGCTGTTCGCCGAGCACCCCGACCAGTGGGCGCTGCTCGCAGAGCACCCCGAGCTGGCACCACGAGCGGTCGAGGAGACGATGCGCTACTTCGGCGCAGTCCGCGGCACCGCCCGCTTCGCCAGCACCGACATCGAGTACCGCGACGTGATCTTCCCCGAGGGCACGTTCATGTCGCTCGCACTCGCCGAAGCGAACCGCGACCCGAGCGTGTTCAACGCTCCCGACGCGTTCGACATCACCTCGCCCGCACCCAACCAACCGCAGCTGACCTTCGGCTCCGGCATCCACTACTGCCTCGGCGCGTCGCTGGCTCGCGCGGAGCTGCAGGAGGCGCTGCCCCTGCTCGCCAAGCGCATGCCCAACCTGCGCCTCGACGGGCCGGTCACCTGGAAGCCGGATGGCGTCGGCATCTTCGGCCCAGAGAAGCTCCCCGTCACGTTCGATAGCGGGCACTGAACCCGGTCGAGCAGTTCGGCGCGTGAGCGAGCCTCTATCGGGGATCTCGCCACATGAGCCACTGCTGCGGCCCGTTGCGGCGGTGGGTGATCACCTCTCGAGTCTGGAACCCGAAGCGGCCGTAGAACGCGAGGTTGCTCTCCTTCGAGCTCTCGAGATACGCGCCCACGCCCTCCTCGTCGGCCTTCGCCAGCACCGGCTCCATCAGTGCGGTCCCGACACCCTTGCCCTGGTGCGCCGGATCGGTGCCGATGAACTCGAGGTAGTAGTGCGGCTCCTTCGGGTGCTTCTTCTCCAGGTCGCTGAGCAGCATCAGGTTGCTGACGAACAGCTTCCCGTACAGCTTCAGGAACCGCGGCGTGTACTTGACGATGCTGCTGAACGGCACCTTCCACTCGCCCACCGGCGCCCAGACTGCCGCGCCCTCGAAACCCGGCGTGGTGTACACCAGTTCGTGCGGGAGCTGGATGTGGAGGAACGCGTCGAAGAACGGCAGCACCTTCGCCACGGGCAGCTCCTTGCCGCCCGTCAGGTGCAGCTTGATCGGATCGTCCTGGAACGCCTTGGCCAAGGTCAGCGAGACCTCGGCGATCTCGTTCCCGGTTGCGTGTCGCGCCTCGAAGCCCATGGACGCGCACGTTACGCCGCCGGGCAACGGAGGTTCGCGAGGATGGCGTCATGACGAAACAGCTGCAGCTCGGCTACACCACCGGCTATTGGGGAAGCGGTCCACCGGCAGGCGCGCTCGACAGCATCCAGGAGGCCGAGCGCCTCGGCTTCAGCTCCGTCTGGACCGCCGAGGCCTACGGCAGCGATGCGATCACCCCACTGGCGTGGTGGGGCGCGCACACCGAGCGGATCAAGCTCGGCACGTCGATCATCCAGATGAGCGCGCGCACTCCGGCCGCGACGGCGATGGCCGCGATGACGCTCGATCACCTCTCCGGCGGCCGGTTCATCCTCGGCCTCGGCGCGTCCGGCCCACAGGTCGTCGAAGGCTGGTACGGCCAGCCGTATCCGAAGCCGCTGGCGCGCACCCGCGAGTACGTCGACCTCGTGCGCCGCATCGTCCGCCGTGACGCGCCGGTGGACGTGCAGGGCGCTCACTACGCAATGCCGCTCCCGAGCGATGATCCGCGAGCTGCCGGGCTCGGCAAGCCGCTGAAGAGCACGATCCACCCACTCCGCACCGAGATCCCGATCTACCTCGGCGCCGAGGGTCCCAAGAACGTCGCGCTCGCCGCCGAGATCTGCGACGGCTGGCTTCCCCTGTTCTTCAGCCCGAAGGCGGACGACTTCTACCGGCAGTGCCTCGC
This sequence comes from Ilumatobacteraceae bacterium, assembly GCA_965229005.1. Taxonomy (GTDB): domain Bacteria; phylum Actinomycetota; class Acidimicrobiia; order Acidimicrobiales; family Ilumatobacteraceae; genus CBDDIP01. The sequence goes on along the minus strand of CBDDIP010000002.1, from coordinate 2,465,476 downwards.
CGATGGCTTCGCCGCGTCGGGCAACCCCGACAGGGCCGACGACTTCGAGGTCGCCGCGACGGTGACCATCGTGCCCGGCGACGACGTCGAACGTTGCGCCGACATGGTCCGCCCGTTCCTCGCCCTGTACGCCGGCGGGATGGGCGCCCGCGACACCAACTTCCACTTCGACGTGTTCGCACGCATGGGCTACGAAGACGTTGCCCTGCGGGTGCAGGAGCTCTACCTCGCCGGCAAGAAGCAGGAGGCCGCTGCGTCGATCCCGCTGTCGATGGTGGAGGACGTCGCACTCGTCGGCCCGCCGGACAAGATCCGCGGCGAGCTCGCCAGGTGGAAGGAGACGTGCATCACCACGTTCCTCGTCGGCGGCCCGAAGCAGGCGCTCCCGCTCTACGCCGACCTGATCCTCGGAGCGTGACGCAATGACGGCAACGACCGGACCGACGACGCTCGACTGGTACGGCTGCGCCACCTTCCGCCTCCGCACGGGCGGGCTGACGATCTTCCTCGACGCGTACATCGACCGCGCTGCCGGCGCGCCCGGTACGGGGCTCACCGCGGACGCGATCGACGAGTGCGACTGGATCCTCATCGGCCACTCGCACTTCGATCACCTCTTCGGCGCCGAGCGCATCATGGCCAACACGAACGCCACGCTCGTCGGCAGCTACGAGACGATCCGCGTGATGGAGGCTGCCGGCGTCCCGGCCGAACGGATGATCTGCGTCGCCGGCGGCGAGACGGTGCGCCTGTCCGAGGACATCACCGTGTCGGTGTTCCCCAGCCAGCACAGCTGCGTCTGGTCGCAGACCGGGATGAGCCAATCCGGCGACGTGTGCATCGGCGACCTCGGCGTGACGTGGCAGGAGCAGCAGGAGCGGATGAAAGGGCTCAGCCAGTTCCTCGCCACCCTCGACCAGGGTTCGGTCGAGCACCTGATCGCATCCGCGCCCGGCCACTCCCCTCGCGGCGACGGCGGCGCGCTCCTGTACCTGCTCGACACGCCCGAGGGCTCACTGCTCTACCAGGACACCTCCGGTCACTGGAGCGGCATCATCGACGGGCTGCAACCGGATGTGGCGATCCTCGCCGCGGCCGGTCGCGGCAACGTCGACGGCGAGCCGATCCAGGGTTCGCTGGCGGAGTTCGTCGCCAAGCAGGTCGACGCCGTGCAACCCAAGCGCGTCGTGCTCAGCCATCACGACGACTGGCTGCCCGGCTTCTCCACCCCGACGGACATGGCGCCCTTGCGGCGGGCGATCGCCGACTGCGCGTGGCCGACGGAGCTGGTCGAACCGGGCTACCTCGCGGCCACCGAGATCTTCACCGGGCTGTGAGGCCGAGCTCGTCCGACCGTCAGGACTCCAGCTCGAGGTGGGCCAGTGCCTCCTGGGCCAAGGTGACCTGTTCCACGCCGTCCTCGGTGGCATCGAGCAGGCTCGAGCGCACCTCGGCGCGCCGCACCACCTCGCCCGTGTGCGCCTGCGTGGTGACTGCGTCGTAGCCCTCGGCAAGCGGCCGGACCGTGATCAGCCACGGCCCGACACCGGCGCGGCGCAACGTGCGCACCGACTCGAACGGGTCGAGCTCCAGCAACGGGCTGTGCCAGCCGCCGAGCCGGTCGCGCCAGGGCGGTGGCGGATCCACCGGGATGTCGATGTTGCGACGCCCGAGGTAGGCGCGCATCGTCTGGTCAGCGCCGGGACCGAGCACCGGTGGGTCGCGACGCGGGCCGTCGACGCCCGGCACCAGGGTGAGCTCGACCGCAAACCCGGTGCCGTTGTTCCACGAGCGCCACACGAGGTGGACGCCGAGGATGTCGGTCCAGGCCACCACCTCGCTGCGCATCGCGCTGCGCAGCTCCATCCCATCGGGCGTCAGCACCACGCCCAGGCGGTCGGCGCCGCGCACCACGGCCAACCAGTTCTTCGGCGACAACCGGTAGGAGGTGCTTGCCGTGATGGTCACCCGGTCGTCCACGACGCCAGTGTGACACCCGGCACGACCTGCGTGCACGGATCGGCCCAGGTCAACGAGAGTCGGATGCGTAGTCTTGACCCGTCAGTCAAGTCTTCGGAACGCCGCAACTCGATCACGGACATCGCCCTGGGAGCGCACGGGGCGCCTTCGCCTACCCGGACTTCCGCCGGATGTGGGTCGCCTCGTTCGCCTCGAACATCGGCACCTGGATGCAGAACGTCGTGCTCCCGGCGTACGTCTACGAGCGCACGGGCAAGGCGTCGTTGGTCGGTCTCCTCGTCTTCGCTCAGCTCGGACCGCTGCTGCTGCTGTCGATCCCGGGCGGTGTGATCGCCGACCGCTTCGATCGACGCCGCTGGCTGATCGCGATGCAGATCGTGCAGCTCGTCTTCTCGCTCGCGCTCGCACCACTTGCTGCCGCTGACGCACCGGTGTGGGCCCTGTTCTTCGTCTCGCTCGGCGTGGGCATCGGCAACGCGTTGAACGCTCCGGCGTGGTCGGCGATGCTTCCGTCGCTCGTTGGTCCCAGCGACCTCTCGGGTTCGATCGCACTCAACTCGACGATGATCAACGGCTCGCGCGTCGTCGGCCCGATCATCGCCGCAGTCCTCACACAGGTCGGCGTCTCGACCGCTCAGCTGTTCATCATCAACGCAGCCACGTACCTGTTCGTCGTCGTCGCGCTCGTCGTCACGCACCTCCCACCGACCCCACGCGTCACGCACGAGGCAGGGGCACGCCAGTTCACCGCGGGGCTTCGACTCGCACGCGACAACCCGGTGAACAGTCGGCTGCTGATCTCATTGGCGACCTTCTCGTTGCTCTCGTTGCCGTACGTCAGCCTGTTCCCTGCGGTCGCCAAGCTGAACTTCGGCATCGGCGAGAAGTCCGCTCAGTACAAGTGGCTCTACGCCACGTGGGGCCTCGGTGCGTGCCTCGGTGGGCTGGCGATCGGCACGGTCTTCGTTTCCTGGGACAAGCGACGGTTGATCCGACTCGGGTTCGCCGCCTTCGCGGTGATGCTCAGCGCATTCGCGCTTGTGCGCGAACCGATCGGAGCGTTCTCCACCGGCCTCCTCCTCGGCTTCGCCTACTTCGGCACGACGACCTGCATGCTCACCGTGATCCAGAGCCGCCTCAAGGACCACGAGCGCGGGCGCGTGCTGAGCCTGTGGTTCATGGCCTTCGGCGGGACCGTGCCGCTGGCCGGCCTGGCCTTCGGTCCAGTGATCGACGCCATCGGTGCCCGCTGGGTGCTGCTCGGTGGCGCGGTCTGGGCGCTGTGGCTGGCGAAGTGGTGCGACGTGGTCGCGATCGACCGAGCGTCAGGCGCCGAGCAGGGCAGCCGCCACCCGGTCGAGCCCGACCACACGGCTACCTTTGACGAGCACGGCATCTCCGCCGGCGAGTGAGCCGAGCGCGGCGAGCGGGTCGTCCACCGATTCGACGCCGTAGAGGTCGGTGCGCACCGCAATGACGTCGATGCCGCGAGCGTGCGCGTACGCGGCGATCGCTCGGTGCTCGCCTTCGGGGTCGCTGATCTCGGCCATCAGGCCGATCACGGCAATGCGCCGCGTCGCGGGCAGATCGGTCAGCGCATCGAGTGCCGCGCGCATCGACGTCGGGTTGGCGTTGTAGCTGTCGTCGATGATCGTCACGCCCGCCGGTGTGTGGTGGACCTGCATGCGCATCGGGGTCAACCCGACGTCGGCGAGCGCCGCGGCACCGGCGGCCACATCGCCGCCGACCACGTGCACGGTTGCCAGCGCGAGCGCCGCGTTCACGACCATGTGCCGACCGCTGATCCCCAAGGTCACCGACGTCGTTCCCCACGGACCGGTGATGACGAACGACGCTCGCGCCTCGTCGTCCAGGCGTACGTCGGTGATGCGCACGTCCGCAGTCGTGGACTCCCCCACGGTCACGACGCGCGCTGCCGTGTCGCCAGCCATCGCCAGCACTCGCGGATCGTCCGCGTTGAGGATCGCCGTCCCGTCGACGGGCAGCGCGCGAACGAGCTCGGCCTTCGCCCGCGCCACGCCCTCGATGCCTCCGAGGCGATCGCTGTGCGCCTCGGCGACACGAGTGATCACACCCACGTGCGGCCGCGCGATCTCACACAACCCAGCGATCTCGCCGAAGCCGCGCATGCCCATCTCCAGCACCATCACGTCGATGCCGTCGGGCGCGTTGGCGATCGTCGTCGGCAGCCCCTGCTCGTTGTTGAAGCTGCGCTCGCTGGCATGCACTCGCTTGCTCGGTGCGAGCGCTGCCGCAAGGAGGTCCTTCGTGCTGGTCTTGCCGACGGAACCGGTGATGCCGACGACAGGGGCCGTGACGCGATTGCGCAACGCGGCGCCGAACCGCATCAACGCGGCGAGCGTGTCGTCGACCGCAACGAAGGTGCCGATGTCACCTTCGGGCGGCCGCGCGGTGAGGTGGGCGCCTGCACCGGATGCGATCGCGGCGGCGATGAAGTCGTGTCCGTCACGGTCGGCGACGATCGGCACGAACAGCTGCCCGGCACGGACGCTGCGCGAATCGAACGACACCCCATCGAGCTCCACGTCCGGTCCATGCAGGGTGCCGCCGGTGGCGTGCGCCACGTCGAGTGCTCGAAATCGCATCGGCGCACACGGTACCGTCGGCGGTTGGATGGCTGCTGATCACGACTCCCCTGGCGACGCACACGACGACGCACACGACGGACGGATCAACCTGATCGTGCTGTTCGGCGGGCAGTCGGCCGAGCACGACGTCAGTCGCACCACGGCCACGCACGTGCTGCGCGCCGCCGACCCGGCCAAGTACCGGATCACCCCGATCGGCATCTCCACCGAGGGCAAGTGGGCGCTGGCCACCGGCGCGCAGGAGGCACTGGCCGCCGGCGTCGACGCGTTGCCCGCGCAGCTCGACACGTCGGGCACGGCCATGGTGCCGACCGACGCGGTGCACGGCAACGGGCCGACGGTGGTCGTCCCGTTGCTGCACGGACCGATGGGTGAGGACGGCACGGTCCAGGGGATGCTCGAGCTGCTCGACGTTCCCTATGTGGGCAGCCCGGTGCTCGGCTCCGCGCTGGGCATGGACAAGGCGATGGCCAAGCAGGTGCTGGCGGCCAACGGCATCGCCCAGGCGCGCCACCGGGCCTTCCGAGAGCACGAGATCACCCCTGGACTGCCCGGACGATTGGCCGACGAGCTCGGGCTTCCGCTGTTCGTCAAGCCGGCGAACATGGGCTCGTCGGTCGGTGTCAGCAAGGCCAAGACCGTCGAGGAGGTTCGCGACGCGATCGCCACCGCGTTGACCTACGACGAGTGGGTCGTCGTCGAGGAGGCCGTCGTCGGCCGCGAGATCGAGGTGGCGGTGCTCGGCAACCTGGAGCCGCGCGCCAGCCTGCCCGGCGAGGTCGTTCCCGGCGCCGAGTTCTACGACTACGCCGACAAGTACCTCGACGACGGCTCGCAGACGTTGGTCCCCGCGCCGCTCACCGCCGAGCAGACCGAGGAGGTCCGCGCGTTGGCGCTGCGGGTCTTCACCGCACTCCGCTGCGAGGGCCTCGCCCGCGTCGACTTCTTCTTCGAGGAGGGCGGGCGCGGCTTCCTCTGCAACGAGATCAACACGATGCCCGGGTTCACGCCGATCTCGATGTACCCGAAGATGTGGATCGCCAGCGGGTTGCCCTACTCCGACCTGATCGACGAGCTCGTGCAGTTGGCCCTCGAACGGCATCGTCGCCGTCGCCGCAACACGGCGCACTGATGGACCTCATCGGGACGGGCCGCGACGCCGACGTCTTCGCGATCGCGCCGGGACGGGTGCTGCGACGGAGCCGCAAGGGCGCGTCGTACGAGCACGAGGCGCGGATCATGACGTGGGCGCATCAGCACGGCATCCCCGTGCCGGAGGTGTACCAGTCGTCCGGATCCGACCTCGTCATGGAGCGCCTCGACGGCCCGACGCTGTTGGCCCAGGTCCTCCGCAAGCCGTGGACCCTGTGGAGCACCGGCGTGGAGCTCGCACGGTTGCATCGCCTGCTCGATGCGCTGCCGGTTCCCGAGTGGATGAGCCTCACGCCTGGCGATGGTGTGGTGCACCTCGACCTCCACCCGGACAACGTGATGCTCCACGACGGCCGCCCGTACCTCATCGACTGGACCAACGCCCGCGCCGCGCCGCGCGGCGAAGACGTCGCCACCTCGTGGATCATCCTCAAGGCGCTCGGCCTGCCCGACGGTCGCGTCCAGCGCGGGCTGCAGCTCTTCGCTCGTTGGGTGATCCTGCGCGCCATGCTGCGCAACGTCGACCGCAAGGCCGCCGTGGCGGCCCTCCCTGCGGCGCTGCGCCGCCGCCTCGACGACCGCAACAACCTCCCCGCCGAAAAGGCCGCCCTCGAGTCCTGGCTCGCCAAGATCACCTGACCTGACCTGAAAGTGTCCGAGTACCGAACGCGCGCTCACCGCACGTTCAGTACTCGGACAAGATCGATCCGAGTATCGAACGCGCGCTCACCGCGCGTTCAGTACTCGGACAGATCGAGCAGCCGGGTCAGGACAGTGCCCCGCGGACTGGAGTTCGGGTGAGCGAGCGCCAGCGAGCGAACACGGCAGGCGAGCGCAGCGAGCACCGAGCGTCACGGCCGGAGGGCCGCTCGGAGGAAGGCGAGGAGCTCGGTGCGCAGGCGACGCAGGCCGGGGGCGTCGGCCTGCCAGCCGACGGCGCGCAGGGCCTCCGGTTCGGTGGCGATGCCGGTCACGGTGGCGTAGCAGAGCGATGCGACCAGGCGCGGGTCGGCGCGACGCAGCCGTCCGGCGTCCATCTCGGTGCTCAGGTAGCCGACGGCTCGATCGACGAGCGGAGCCAGCGAGCCGGTCAGCTGATCGGCCGCCGACGCCGACAGGCGGCTGACCTCGCGGATCAAGCCGAGCAGCGCGGGGCGACGCACCGCGGGGCGGAAGACGGCACGGACGACGGCGTCGATGCGATCGAGCGGGTCGTCGGAGGCGGCGCGGACCGCGGCGTCGATGACCACCGTGAGCTCGGCGACGGCTGCGACGAGGACGGCGTGCACGAGATCGTCCTTGCTGGGGAACCAGTAGAGCAGCGTCTGCTTGGCCACCCCGACCTCGGCGGCGATCACGTCGAGCGACACTGCATCCACGCCGCGGGTGCCGAACAGGTCCGTGGCCGCCTCCAGGATCCTCTCCCGCGTGGATGTTCGGATGGTCGGTGTTCTCATGGCGTCTCTACCACATGGTAGACAAACCGTGCTAGAAAGCGAGACGTCATGATCGCCGAACAACTCGCCGGCAAGCGGATCGCCATCACCGGTGGCACCGGGTTCGTCGGCACCGCGCTCATCGAACGGCTGCTGCGCTGCGCACCCGGCTGCAACCTGGTGCTCCTCGTACGTGCCGGCAAGCGCACCGTCGCCGCCGAACGAGTCCGTCGCGAGATCCTCAAGAACGATGCCTTCGACAAGCTGCGCGGCATCATCGCTGATGCAGGTGCCGAGACGTTCGACGAGATGACCGCTCGCCGCATCGTGACGATCACCGGCGACGTCAGCGCCGACGGGCTCGGGCTCAACGACGTCGATCGCGCCCTGTTGAAGACGTGCGACATCGTCATCCACTCGGCCGCAGCAGTGTCGTTCGACTCCCCACTCGACTCCGCCGTCGAGATCAACCTGATGGGTCCGCTTCGCATCGCAGCGACGCTCAACGACCTCGGCATCGCGCCCCACCTCGTCGCCGTCAGCACCTGCTACGTCGCCGGCAACCGGCGCGGCAGCGCCCCTGAAGAACTGGTCTCCGCCGGCCCGTTCGACATCGGTCTCAGCTGGCGCAAGGAAGTGGACGCTGCACGCCGGCTGCGAGCCGACCTCGAGGACCGCAGCCGCAAGCCCGAACGACTGGTCGAGTTCCGCCACGAGGCCCGCCGCGAGCTCGGCGCCGCAGGCACACCTGCGCTCGCCTCGAAGACCGAGCAGAACCGTGAGCGCTGGGTCAGCGATCAGTTGATCGAAGCCGGCCGCGCCCGCGCCGCGTCGGTCGGTTGGCCGGACGCCTACGCGTTCACCAAGGCACTCGGCGAACAGGCGCTCACCGAGACGAAGGGCGCCGTGCCGGTCAGCATCGTGCGCCCGTCGATCATCGAGTCCGCCGTCGCCGAGCCGTTCCCCGGCTGGATCCGCGGCTTCCGCATGGCCGAGCCGGTGATCCTCTCCTACGCACGCGGCTTGCTCAGCGAGTTCCCGGGCGTGCCGGAGGGCACCGTCGACGTCATTCCGGTCGACCTCGTCGTCGCGGCGATCATCGCCGTCGCCGCACTCGGCCCGAAGGACGCCCCGGCGATCACGCAGGTCGCCTCCGGGTCGACCAACCCGTTGCACTACGGCATCCTCGTCGACAACGTGCGCGACTGGTTCAACGAGCACCCGGTCTACGACAGCAAGGGTCAGCCGATCGTCGTCCCTGACTTCCGCTTCCCCGGTCGCGGGCGTGTGCAGGGTCAGCTGGAGCGTGCTCAGAAGCTGATCATCCGCGGCGAGAAGATCCTCCACCAACTGCCGCTGCGCGGCAAGCAGGGCGACTGGTCGGCCAAGCTCGAGGAGAAGAAGGGCGACGTCGAGCGGGCGTTGCAGTACGTCGAGCTGTACGGCCTCTACACCGAGTGCGAAGCGATCTACTCCGTCGACAACCTGCTGCGCATCTGGAACGACCTCGACGCTGCGGACCAAGCCGACTTCTGCTTCGATCCGCGTGTCGTCGACTGGCCGCTGTACATCCGCGAGACGCACCTGCCGAGCATCGTCCAGCACGGTCGCGTCAAGACCACGCCCGGCAAGAACAACAGCGAGTCGCGCTCGTCGCGCCTGCGCCGTCAGGTGCTGGAACCGGCACGCCACGTGGCCGCCTTCGACCTCGAGAACACGCTGATCGCCAGCAACGTCGTCGAGAGCTACTCGTGGCTGGCGACCCGTCGTCTCAACCAGCCGGAGAAGGTTCGCTACGTGCTGCGCACGCTCCGCCAGGCGCCGGGGATGCTGGCCCTCGACCGCCGCGACCGCAGCGACTTCCTGCGGTCGTTCTACCGTCGCTACGAGGACGCGCCGGTCGACCAGATCGACACCGACGCCCGCGAGCTGTTCACCCAGCTGATCCTGACGAAGAGCTTCCCGGCGGGCATCCGTCGCGTGCGCGCCCACCGCGCGGCCGGGCACCGCACGATCCTGATCACCGGCGCGCTCGACTTCGTCGTCGAGAGCCTGCGCCCGCTGTTCGACGAGATCGTCGCCGCCGAGATGGGCACCAACATCGACCGCAGCGGCCGCGAGGTCTACTCGGGTCGACTGCTGCAGGTTCCACCGACCGGCGAGACCCGCGCGCAGATCCTGGCCGACTACTGCGAGTCCGAAGGGCTGCGGCTCGACGAGTCGATCGCCTACGCCGACTCCACCAGCGACCTGCCGATGCTCGAAGCAGTCGGCTTCCCCGTCGCCGTCAATCCCGAGACCCGCCTGGCGGCGATCGCCCGCAAGCGCGGCTGGCTGGTCGAGCACTGGGACAAGGCGCCGGGCGCCCCGCGTCCGCTCCTCCCCGTCGCCCGCACCCGCAGCGACAAGGCGGGCATCACGTGAAGGCGCTGCAGATCGATCGCAAGGTCGCCAAGTTCGCCGCGGCGCGGATCCTGTCGGCCATCTCGCCGGGTGCCGGCGGGGCTCACGGTCCGCTCGAACTGGCCGACATCGAGCCGCCGACGTTGCCCGCCGAGGGCTGGCAGGTCCTGCACCCACGCCTGAGCGGGATCTGCGGCAGCGACCTGGCCACCATCGACGCGGTCACCAGCCGCTACTTCGAACCGATCGTCAGCTTCCCCTTCACGCCCGGCCACGAGGTCGTCGCCGACACGGCCGACGGTCGACGAGTGGTCGTCATCCCTGTCCTCACCTGTCTCACCCGCGGGCTGCCGGACTGCGAGATGTGCGCCGCCGATCGCATCAACCTGTGCGAGAACGTCGCCTTCGGACACCTCTCCCCCGGGCTGCAGACCGGGTTCTGCAAGGACACCGGCGGTGGCTGGAGCCCGCAGATGGTCGCCCACGAGAGCCAGCTCGTCGACGTGCCCGCCGAGCTCACCGACGAGCAGGCGGTGATGGTTGAACCCACCGCGTGCGCCGTCCACGCCGCCTCCCGGTACACGGGTGACGACGCGGTGATCATCGGAGCCGGCACGCTCGGCCTGCTGACCCTCGCCGCCATCGGGGCCCGCCGCGACTCCGACACCCGTCCGGTGATGATCACCGCCCGCTACCCGCACCAGATCGCCGCGGCGAAGGCGCTCGGCGGGCACACCGTCGCCACGTCCGAGCTCGCCAGAGCAGTGCGCAGTGGCACGGCCTCGATGGTGGTTGGCAACCAGCTGACGTCCGGCGTCCCGCTCGTCATCGACTGCGTCGGCACCAGCGATTCGCTCGCCCAGGCGCTGCAGGTGGTCGCCCCCGGCGGCGAGATCCTGCTCGTCGGGATGCCTGCAACGGTGAAGCTCGACCTCACCACGCTGTGGCACCGTGAGGTGTCCATCCGCGGGTGCTACGCCTATCAGCGCGAGGACTTCGACACGGCGATCGACCTCGTCGCCCGCTACGACCTCGGCCGCTTCGTCTCCCAGACCTATCGCCTGGCCGACTACGCCGACGCCATCGAGCACGCCGCCAACGCCGGCCGCCGCGGCGCCATCAAGATCGCCTTCGACCTCCGACACGACCACATCCAAGAAAGAGGTCGCTGAGATGCCCCGTCCCGGTTTCGTCCTCGACGTCGACCGCTCCACCCCGCCGACGCTGTTCTGGCGCGGTGAGGGCTTCAGCCTCGAGAAGCTGCCCGCCAACCGCAGCCGCATCATCTACCCGGCCGAGCCGTTGCCGGCGCTCGACGACATCGATGGGGCCATCCGTCATGCACTGCTGAACCCGCACGACATGGACCCGCTGCCGGCGCTGCTGTTCCCCGGCATGAAGCTGACCATCGCCTTCGACGACGTCAGCCTGCCGCTGCCGAAGATGCGCCGACCGGACATCCGCCAGCGCGTGATCGAAGCGGTGCTCGACCTCGCCGCCGAGGCCGGCGTCGACGACGTGCACATCATCGTCGCCCTCGCACTGCACCGGCGGATGCACGAGTTCGAGCTGCGCCACGCCGTCGGTGATCGCGTGTACGACGCATTCGCACCGCGAGGTCTGCTCTACCAGCACGACGCCGAGGATCCCGAGGGGCTGTCGTTCCTCGGCGCGACGCCCGAGGGCGAAGAGGTGGAGATCAACAAGCGCGCCGCCGAGAGCGACCTGCTCGTCTACGTCAACATCAACCTCGTCGCGATGGACGGCGGGTGGAAGAGCACGGCCACCGGCCTGGCCAGCTACCGCAGCCTGCGCCACCACCACAACCCGACCACCATGGAGGCCTCGCACAGCTTCATGGACCAGCACCGCAGCGAGCTCCACAAGAGCAACTGGCGGATGGGCAAGATCATGCGCGACAACGGGCCGAAGGTGTTCCAGATCGAGACCACGCTGAACACCGACACGTTCCCGAAGGGCTTCGAGTTCCTCTCCAAGCGCGAGTGGGAGTGGGGCCCGAAGGATCGGGCGACGTTCCTCGGGGTGAAGAAGTCGCTCGATCGCACGCCGGTCAAGCTCGCCCGCAAGATCTTCCACTCGATCGAAGCGCCGCACCAGATGACGAGCATCCAGTGTGGCGAGGTCGAGGCGGTGCACAAGATCACCACCGAGCACGTCTACGCGCAACAGCTCGTCGAGGTGCAGGGGCAGACCGACATCCTGACGATGGGCATCCCGTACATCAGCCCGTACAACGTGCACTCGATCCTCAACCCGATCCTCGTGATGTGCATGGGCCTCGGGTACTACTTCAACATGTACCGCGGCAAGCCGTTGGTGCGTGAGGGCGGCGTCATCATCATGACCCACCCGACGCTGCCCGACTTCCACCCCGTGCACCACCCGAGCTACATCGACTTCTACGAGCAGGTGCTGGCCGAGACCACCGACCCGCACCGCATGTCGAAGGAGTTCGAAGAGAAGTTCGCCCACGACGAGTGGTACAAGCACCTGTACCGCACCAGCCACGCGTACCACGGCGTGCACCCGTTCTACATGTGGTACTGGGGCAGCCACGGGATGAAGCACGCCGGTCGTGTGATCATCGTGGGCGGCGATGCGAAGGCGGTGCGCCGCCTCGGCTTCACGCCCGCATCGACCATGGACGACGCGTTCGAGATCGCCAGCGACGTCGTCGGTCGCAACGCGACGATCACCCACCTGCACACACCACCGCTGATGATCGCGGACGTGAAGTAGGCGTCGACATGGCACGCGTGCGCAACGGCGTCCCCACTCCCCTCGCCGGCAAGCGACTCGCCGGCCGCGCCGTGAAGACGGCACGCGCGAAGACCTCGACGGTGAAGCGCACGATCGCGTCCGCCGGCTTCCCGTACCGCGCCCCGACCAAGCCGCGCGGCGTGGTGGTGCCCGAGGAGGAGACGACGCTCGGCGCCAACTTCGAGACGGAGTGGGCGCGCTCGTTGCCGGCCCGCGCCGCACGCAAGGTGATCGTCGCCGGACCGATGCGGCTCGGGGTCAAGCTGATCGCCGATCCCGAGGTGGTCGGCACCGATCGGCTGGAGGACCTCCGCCAGCGCGATGACGTGCCAGCAGTGATCTTCGCCCCGAACCACCACAGCCACGTCGACACGCCGCTGATCATCACCGTGGTGCCGGAGCCGTGGCGGTCGAAGCTGTTCATCGCTGCCGCCGCCGACTTCTTCTTCGACAAGCGCATCAAGGGCACCGCTTCGGCGCTCGTGCTGAACGCGCTGCCGATCGACCGCGAGGTCACCGGCCGCAAGAACAGCGATCAGATCCGCAAGCTGATCGACGACGGTTGGAGCCTCGTGATCTACCCCGAGGGCGGGCGCTCGCCCGACGGTTGGGGCCAGGAGTTCAAGGGCGGCGCGGCCTACCTGTCGGCGCGCACCGGTGCCGCCGTCGTGCCGGTGTTCATCGACGGCAGCGGCGCCATCTTCGGCAAGGGCATGAAGCGGTTGAAGCCCGGCCGGACGAAGGTCGTGTTCGGATCTCCGATGTGGCCGGCGGAGGGCGAAAGCACACGCCGCTTCAACTCGCGCATCGAAGCCGCCGTCGTCGCACTCGGCGACGAGGCGCTCACCGATTGGTGGAGCGCCCGTCAGCGCACGGCCAAGCGCGAGAACCCATCACTCGGCGGCCCGGAGTACACGGGTTGGCGGCGCCAGTGGGCGCTTGCCGAGCAACGCAAGCTCGGCAAGGCCGGGCAGCGAAAACGACAGAAGCGCCGCTGGCCCGACCTGGGCTGACAGTCTGTGCGCATGGCCAACGAGCTGATGCGCGACCACTGGACGAAGTACGGCGGCGTCTCCTGGGTGCAGCACCAACGGATCTTCGACCAGGCGCTCGCCGAGTTCGGCGACGCGGCGATCGCCAAGCTGGCGGTGCTGCCCGGCGAGCGGGTGCTCGACGTCGGGTGTGGGTACGGGACCACCGCGTCCGTCCTCGCCGCCACCGGCGCAACGGTGACGGGCGTCGACATCTCGGCGACGATGATCGACGAAGCACGGGCGCGCGTCCCCACGGCCACGTTCGTCGTCGCCGACGCGCAGACCGATCGGCTCACCGGCGAGTTCGACGCGGTCCTCTCGCGGTTCGGCGTGATGTTCTTCGACGATCCCGTCGAGGCGTTCACCAACATCCGCGCGTCCACGGCGCCCGGTGGCCGTCTGGTGTTCGTCTGCTGGCGCAGCGTGGCCGAGAACCCGAACTTCACCGCCGGCACATCGATCATCGCCGCGGCACTGCCCACGTCGGCCCCGGCCGACCCGCACGCTCCGGGCCCGGTGGCGTTCGCCGACGGCGAGCGTGTGCACGACATCCTCGATCGATCCGGATGGATCGACATCGCCGTCGAGCCACTCGACGGATCGATCCGCTACGCCACCGACGACAGCGACGGCGTCGAGGAGCGACTGGCGATGATCCTCGCCGGCGAGACCGGCCGGTTGATGACCGAGCACCTGGCCCCCGAGGATCAAGAGCGCTTGGTCGACGAGGTCCGCGCCGACCTGCAGTCGAGGGTGGTCGACGGAGAGCTCACGCTGCGCGGCGCCGTCTGGCTGGTCAGCGCCCGCCGGTCGTAACGCTCATCACCACTTGGTGCTGCACGAGGTGGAACCCGAGCCTGGTGAGGTTGCGTGCCGAGTCGCCGATCGGCACGGCGGTTGCGGCCGCGAGGTCGCAGCCGTGCTCCTGTCCGTGCTGCAGACGGCGGCGCACGAGCGCCGCCTGCACACCGCGGCCGCGGAACTGGGGCAGCGTGGCGGCGCCGCCCACCCACGCGACGCCGTCGGCGATGACGACCCCACCGCAACCGGCCACCTCGCCGGCGACGACGGCCAGGAACTGCTGGCCTGACTCGATCGCTCGATCGGCAGCCGCGTACTCGTCACTGATCGCGATGGCGTCGGGCTCGACGACGCCGAAGCCGGCGGCGAAGACGCGCCGCCACGTGGCAGCGTCGTCGTCACTGCTGACGGCGAACACATCGACGTCGCTCGCCGGAACGTCCGTCGACGGGTCGCAGGTCCTGGCGAACATGGCACGGAACCACGACGGGGCGAATCCCCGACCGGCGAGGGCGGCCAGCGTCTCTCGTGACGCCCACGCCGACACCTCAAGCATCGGCGGCAGACCGCGATCCCGGTACCACGCGACCAGGTCGCCGACGGACTCGTCGTCGAGCTCGTCGATCGTCACGCCCATGGCGCGGTTGACGTATCGGCCCTCCCCCATCGCCACCAGCAGCCCACGTCCGAACGGCGTCGTCTCGGCTCCCGACATCGAAGCGACGGCGCGCTCGCAGGCGAGGGCAGCACTCGTCTCGAGCCGATCGATCAGGGGGCGGGTGACGAGCACGTCGTCACACTACGGACGACGTGGCGACCGGCAGACGAAGCAGCCGGTGTCCTTGCTGATGGTCATGACGCCGTTGCCGGCGTCGAACGCTGCCTGCACTCGACTGTGGATCTCGGCGAGCTGCGCGTCCGTGGCGTCCTCACCGGGCGGCGTGGAGGTGAGGTAGGCGACGACGTCGTCGACGACGGTGCAGTGCAGTTCGTCGTGATAGGTCAGCCATCGGACGTCGGCGAAGTGGGCACGCAGGATCGGGAAGCCCGAGTCGACGCCGAACACGTCGACGGTCTGATCGACGGCGGCGAGGCCGAACACCTCGCCGCGGATGCGCCACAGCTCCTGCATGTGGCGGGATCCATTCGTCGCCGCGATCACCGTGCCGTCGTCGTGCGCCACCCGAGCCAGTTCGGCGACGCCGCTCGCCGGCTCGGGGAGGTGGTACAGCATGTGGTTGGCGATGACGCGGTCGAATGACCGAGCGTCGAACGGCAGCGACTGCGCGTCGGCCGGCTCGCCGCGAACCGACCCGAAGCGGCGCGTGCCCGTCACGCGTTCGACGGCTTCATCGACCATGCCCGGTGACAGGTCGACGAGCATGATCGACGTTCCCGTCGCGGCGGGAACGTTCGTCTGCTCCCACAGCCAACCCGCGCCGCACCCGACCTCCAGCACACGATCACCGTCGGTGATGCCGAACTGGCCAGCCACCCAGTCGAACCACGGCATCGTCGCCGTCGTGTACCTGGCGTGCAGCCGCGCCCGTGCCGCGAGTCGATCGGAGGTGCCGTACTGCTGCTCGCGCAGGTACCGCTGATCCCCTCCGGCGAAGCGTGACCGCTCTGGCGACATCGCCGCAACCTAGCCAGCAGACGCGCGATGCTAGCCGCGTGGATCTGTACGTCTTCGATGCAAGTGCGCCGGATGACGACGACGAGGTGCGTGCCCTGCTCGGCGACGAGTCGGGCTGGGAGCTCGCCCCTGGCGTCGAAGCGTTGATCAGCGAGCTCGAGGAGCGCTACCCCGACCTCGACGACGGCACCGATTCGCCCTGGGCGAGCTGGCCACTGCGCCAGCCGGTGGCCAACGGCACCGGGTGCGAGCTCAACCTGACCGCCTCGCACGCCGACGAGATGCGCGCCGAGATCGTCCGCCGCAGTCGTGAGCTCGGTCTGGTGCTCTACGACCTCGAGGCCGACCGGGTCATCCGGCCGACCGACATCGAGCCGATCGCCGATCCCGGCCTGACCACCCCATCCGACCTCGGTGACCCCGCTGCGCCGAAGCGCCGCTGGTGGAAGCGCGACCCCTGACCGACGCGAGTCGTTGCACGTCGAGGTGAGAGATCTGCGGCGCATGACCGATCACCTCTCACCGGCTCGCCGGCACCCACCTCCGAAGTGAGAGATCTGCGGCGCATGGGCGATCACCTCTCACCGTCACCTCGTCGAGCGCGATGAGGAACAGGCGGCCATGGGCCGCTCATACCTCATGGGACTCCGCGAATCGGCCCCTCAGAGGAGGTCGCGCAGGGCGGTTTCGAGCGACTCGACGCGGGCTTCGAGGGCGGCGACGCGTTCGGCGAGCGCGTCGGACGCAGCGGCGCGACCGGCCGACGTGCCACCGAACTGGGCGGCCGTCGATGGTGCCTGCTCCTCGGCGAGGAGCTGCTGCCAGCGCGGTTCCTTCTGGCCGTGGACACGCGGGATGAGCTGCACGTGGCCGCGCTCCTGCAACCAGCCGAGCGCGGACTCGACGTGTGCCGACGACTCGAAGCGGTACCACCGCTCGCTGCGCTGACGCAGCTCGTTGATCGTCGACGGACCACGCAGGACGAGCAGCCCGAGCACCGTCAGCACGGCTGCGCCGTCGGCGTCGACGCCGAGCTTCTCGCCGGCCTTGTGCCGGATGCGCACCACGCTGCGGCCGTGCGACGGGAGCTCGCGTCGCAACCAGCCGTCGACCTTCAACCGCTCGATGACCTGCTGCACGTCCTCCTCGGTCAATGCCATCACCGGCTCGCGCGACGACGACTGGTTGCATGCCAGCACCAAGGCGTTCACCGTGAGCGGGTACTGGTCGGGCACCGTGTGCTCCTTCTCGATCAAGGAGCCGAGCACTCGTCCGTCGATCGCGTCCAGCATGCGCACACCCTACGGCCGGGCGCGAGACGGCCGGGTTCCGCTGCGTAGATTCACGAGCCATGATCCGTCTCCGCCAGGTGGCCCTCGTCGCCGCCGACCTCGACTCCTCCGTGCACCAGCTGTGCGACACCCTCGGCCTGACGGTCTGCTTCCGCGATCCCGGTGTCGCCGAGTTCGGTCTGCACAACGCGCTGATGCTCATCGGCGACCAGTTCCTCGAAGTGGTGTCGCCAACCGCTGACGGCACCACCGCGGGCCGGCTGCTCGCCAAGCGCAACGGCGACGGCGGCTACATGGCGATCTACGAAGTCGACGACCTCGACCGCCGCGAGGCCGCCATCCGCGAGCACGGCGTGCGGATCGTGTGGCAGGCCGATGCACCGTCGATCCGCGGCCGGCACCTCCATCCGGCCGACGTCGGCGGGGCGATCGTCAGCATCGATCAACCGGTGCCCAACGGGTCGTGGGCGTGGGCAGGCAAGCAGTGGACCGCCCACCACGACAACGCGATCGTGTCAGGCATCGCCGGCATCACGATCGGGGCCAACAACCCCAACCAGATGCAGACGCGGTGGGCGGAACTGGAGCTCGACCACGCCGTGCGCTTCCGACCGGCCGGCGAGCGAGGGGAGGGCATCGATGAGCTGGAGCTGGTCGCCACCCACCGGGCGCGCGCCGGCGAAGAGCATCAGCTCTGCGGGATCACCGTTCGATTGGTGTAGCCGTGTTGCTCAGCGTCAGCAGTCGGGGCCGGGGATGTTGATCGTCACCCCGACGACGAAGTTCTTGTAGCCCTTGGTGTTGACGTTGGCCTTGTCGAGCTGCGCCTTCGTGACGTCGAAGTTCGAGGCCACCGTGCTCGGCAGGTCGCCCTCGACGATCTTGTAGGTCCCGACGGGCTTGCACGGGCCGTCTTCCAACTTCTCGGTCGTGGTGGTGGTGCTTGCCGGCTTGACCGTGGTGGTGGTGTCGGACGGGGTCTCGCCGCCGGCCGCGATCGTGGTGGTGGGCGTCGAGACGACCCCGGTGCAGCCGATCAGCGCGCCGGCAGGCACGTTGATCTTCACGCCCACCGGGAACACTGCGTAGCCGTCCGTGTCCGCGTTGGCCGCGTCGAGCGCATCCTTCGTGACGCCGCACTTCTTGGCGACGAGCAACGGGTAGTCGCCGCCGACGATCTCGTAGGTCTGCGGCGACAGGATGGTCTCGCCAGGTGCCGGCACCGCCGTGGTGGCAGTGGGGTCGGTGGTCGAGGGCGGCGGCACCGTGACGAAGTTGGTCGGCCCGACCTGGATCACGGTGGTCGACGCCCCGGTGGCATCGCTGCCGCAGCTGGTGAGCAGGAGCAGTGCCGCGCCCGCGACGATGAGAGCAGACGGCTTCAAACGCATCGCGCAGATAGTACGCGCTGGCACGCCTGAATGGCGCTCAGGTCAGGTGAGGGGCCGGGCTGTGGGCAGGATCGGCGAGGGCAGCTGCGTCTCGCCGAGCAACCACGAGTCGACGCCGGCGGCGCAGGAGCGCCCTTCGGCGATCGCCCACACGATCAGACTCTGGCCGCGGCCCATGTCGCCGGCCACGAACACGCCGGGCACGTTGGTCATGTACTGGTCGCTGCGGCGAACGTTGCCGCGCTCGTCGAAGCTCACGCCGAGCTGCTCCAGCCACGTGCCGCGTTCCGGGCCGACGAAGCCCATCGCCAGGAACACGAAGTCAGCCGGCAGCTCGCGATCGGAGCCCTCGATCTTCTGGAAACGACCGTCGACCATCTCCACCTCGTGGAGGATCAGCGCCTTCACGCGCCCGTTGCCGTCGTCGACGAAGCGCTCGGTGTTCACGCTGTAGACCCGATCACCACCCTCTTCATGTGCCGACGAGACGCGGTACACCAGGCTCCACTGCGGCCACGGGTTGCTGTCGGCGCGCAGGTCCGGCGGTCGCGGCATGATCTCCAGCTGCGTCACCGACGCGGCTTGCTGGCGCAGCGCAGTGCCGAGGCAGTCGGCGCCGGTGTCCCCGCCACCGATGATCACCACGTGCTTGCCGACGACGTTGATGGGCGACTCGTCGAGGTCGCCCTCCTGCACCCGGTTGGACAACGGCAGGTACTCCATCGCCTGGTGGATGCCGGCCAGCTCCCGACCGGGGATCGGCAGGTCGCGAGCGGCAGTCGCGCCACAGGCGAGCACGATCGCGTCGTAGGTGGCGAGCAGCACCTCGATGTCCACGCCGTCACCGACCGGGGCGTTGGTCCGGAACTCCGTGCCCTCCGCTTCCATCTGGGCGATGCGCCGGTCGAGGTGACGCTTCTCCATCTTGAACTCGGGGATCCCGTTGCGCAGCAGGCCGCCGATGCGGTCGGCGCGCTCGAGCACGACCACGTCGTGGCCGGCGCGCGTCAGCTGCTGTGCCGCGGCCAGGCCGGCGGGACCGGAGCCGATCACGGCGCACCGCTTGCCGGTGCGCACCGACGGGATCTGCGGCAGCACCCAGCCTTCCTCCCAGGCACGATCGACGATCTCCACCTCGACCTGCTTGATGGTCACCGGGTCGCTGTTGATGCCGAGCACGCACGCGCTCTCACACGGCGCCGGGCACAGCCGACCGGTGAACTCGGGGAAGTTGTTCGTCGCGTGCAGGCGGTCGATGGCGTCACGCCAGTGATCGCGGTAGACGAGGTCGTTCCAGTCGGGGATCAGGTTGCCGAGCGGGCACCCGTTGTTGCAGAACGGGATGCCGCAGTCCATGCAGCGTCCCGCCTGCAGGCGCAGCTTGGACTGGTCGAAGTCCTCGTAGACCTCCTTCCAGTCGCGCAGTCGCACCGGCACGGCACGACGCGTCGGCGTCTGGCGATCCCATTGCATGAACCCGGTCGTCTCACCCACGGCTGGCCTCCATGACCTTCGTCAACGTCGCCTCTTCATCCAGGCCATCGGCCTCTGCTTGCTTCATCACGTTCATCACGCGCTGGTAGTCCACCGGCATCACCCGCTTGAACGAGTGCTGCGTGTCGATCCATCCGTCGACGATGTTCTGGGCAACCGGCGAGTCGGTGTGCTCGGCGTGCGCCCGCACGGTGGCGAGCACGAACTCGAGGTCCACCTCGTCGAGGTCTTGCAGCTCGACCATCTCGCGGTTGAGCTTCGCTGCGAACACCTCGTGCGGGTCGTACACGTAGGCGATGCCGCCGCTCATCCCAGCGCCGAAGTTGCGGCCGGTCGGGCCGAGCACGATCACCCGGCCACCGGTCATGTACTCGCAGCCGTGATCACCAACTCCCTCGACCACCGCCGTGGCGCCGGAGTTGCGCACGCAGAAGCGCTCCCCCACGGTGCCGCGCAAGAAGATCTCGCCGCTCGTGGCGCCGTAGCCGATGACGTTGCCGGCGATCACGTTGTGGTCGGCGGTGAACGGCGCACGCCGATCCGGACGCACGACCAACCGACCACCCGAAAGACCCTTGCCGACGTAGTCGTTGGCGTCGCCTTCGAGGCGGAGCGTGATCCCGCTCGGCACGAAGGCGCCGAAGCTCTGTCCCGCTGAGCCGCGGAAGCTGATGTCGATCGTGCCATCGGGCAGCCCCGCGCCGCCATGGCGTCGGGTGACCGCGTTGCCGAGCATCGTCCCCACCGTGCGGTTGACGTTGCGCACGGGCATCTCCAGACGCACCGCCTCGCCACGTTCGATGGCCGGCTCGCAAGCGGCGATCAGCTGCTGGTCGAGCGCCTCGTCGAGACCGTGCTCCTGGCCGACCGACTGGTACATCGTCTGGCCATACGGGTTCTGCGGCACGGCGAGGATCGGCGAGATGTCGAGGCCACGCGCCTTCCAGTGCGTGATCGCCTGCTTGGCGTCGAGCGCCTCGACGTGACCGATCATCTCGGCGATCGTGCGGAAGCCGAGCTGCGCCATCCACTCGCGCACCTCCTGGGCGATGTACTCCATGAAGTTGACGACGAACTCGGGCTTGCCGCTGAACTTGGCGCGCAGCTCCGGGTTCTGCGTGGCGACTCCGACCGGGCACGTGTCCAGGTGGCAGACCCGCATCATCACGCAGCCACTGACGACGAGTGGCGCCGTGGCGAAGCCGAACTCCTCGGCACCGAGCAAGGCGGCGATGACGACGTCGCGACCGGTCTTCAACTGGCCGTCGGCCTGCACGACGATGCGGTCGCGCAACCCGTTCAGCAACAGCGTCTGCTGCGTCTCGGCGAGGCCGAGCTCCCACGGCGCGCCGGCGTGCTTCAACGACGTGAGCGGGCTGGCGCCGGTGCCGCCGTCGTGACCGCTGATCAACACGACGTCGGCCTTCGCCTTGCTCACGCCGGCCGCGACCGTCCCGACCCCGACCTCGGCGACGAGCTTGACGTGCACGCGCGCCGACGGGTTGGCGTTCTTCAGGTCGTGGATCAGTTGCTTGAGATCCTCGATCGAGTAGATGTCGTGGTGCGGCGGCGGGCTGATCAGGCCCACGCCGGGCGTGCTGTGACGGGTCTTGGCCACCCACGGGTAGACCTTGAGGCCCTGGAGCTGACCGCCCTCACCGGGCTTCGCGCCCTGCGCCATCTTGATCTGCAGGTCGTCGGCGTTGACGAGGTACTCGCTGGTGACGCCGAAGCGGCCACTGGCCACCTGCTTGATCGAGCTGCGTCGCTGCGGGTCGTACAAGCGGTCGCTGTCCTCGCCACCCTCGCCCGTGTTGCTCTTGCCACCGATCGAGTTCATCGCGATCGCCAGCGTCTCGTGCGCCTCGGCACTGATGCTGCCGTAGCTCATCGCCCCGGTGCTGAACCGCTTGACGATCTCGCTGACCGGTTCGACCTCGTCGATCGAGATCGCGACGCGGTCGGACTTGAACTCGAAGAGCCCACGAAGGGTTGCCAGGCGCTTCGCTTGATCGTCGACCAGCGCGGTGTACTGCTTGAAGATGTCGTAGCGCTTGGCGCGCGTGGCGTGCTGCAGCTTGAACACGGTCTCCGGGTTGAACAGGTGCAGCTCGCCCTCGCGACGCCACTGGTACTCGCCGCCCAGCTCGAGCTTGCGGTGCGCCCGCTCCTCCGGCCGCGGCGGGTGGGCCTGACGGTGGCGCGCGGCGACCTCCGCGGCAACCTCGTCGAGCCCGATGCCACCGAGGCGGCTGACCGTGCCGGTGAAGTACTCGTCGACGAGCTCTTGGCCGAGACCGATCGCTTCGAAGATCTGCGCCCCGGTGTAGCTGGCGACGGTGCTCACACCCATCTTGCTCATCACCTTGAGCACGCCCTTGCCGGCGGCCTTGATGTACAGCTTCACCGCCTTGTGCGGGTCCATCCCGCCAAGGCCGTGGAGGTCCTCGCGAACCATGTCCTCGATGCTCTCGAACGCCAGGTACGGGTTGATCGCACCGGCGCCGAAGCCGACGAGCAGCGCCATGTGGTGCACCTCGCGGGCGTCACCGCACTCGACGATCAGACCAGCCTTGGTGCGCTGCTTCTCGCGGATCAGGTGGTGGTGCACCGCACCGGTGAGCAACAGGCTGGGGATCGGGGCGTAGACCTCGTCGCTGTTGCGATCGCTGAGCACGATGATCCGCGCTCCCTCGTCGATCGCCTTGCTGACCTCGGAGCGGATCGCGTCGAGCGCCCGGTGCAGCGCCAGGCCCCCGCCGGCGACGCGGTACAGGCCGCTGATCGTCACCGCCTTGAGGTGCGCGTACTGCTCGTCCTCGCCGGCGTGCACGATCTTGGCCAGCTCGTCGTTGTCGATGATCGGGAACGGCAGCACCAGCTGACGACAGCTGGCCGGGCCGGGTTGCAGCAGGTTGGCCTCGGGACCGACGGTGGAGCCGACGGAGGTGACGACCTCCTCGCGGATCGCGTCGAGCGGCGGGTTGGTGACCTGCGCGAACAGCTGCTGGAAGTAGTCGAACAGCAGCCGGGCGCGGTCGCTGAGCACGGCGATCGGCGTGTCGGTGCCCATCGAGCCGAGCGGCTCGCCACCGCTCTTGGCCATCGGGGCGATGATGATCTTCAGCTCTTCGTGGGTGTAGCCGAACACCTGCTGGCGGCGCAGCACGCTGGAGTGGCTGTACTCGATGTGTTCGCGCTCGGGCAGGTCGACCAGCTCGACGAGCCCGTCTTCCAACCACTGCGCGTACGGCTCGGCCTGCGCCAGCGAGCGCTTGACCTCGTCGTCGTCGACGATGCGACCTTCGGCCGTGTCGATCAGGAACATGCGACCCGGCTGC
Source organism: Ilumatobacteraceae bacterium (assembly GCA_965229005.1). Lineage (GTDB taxonomy): Bacteria > Actinomycetota > Acidimicrobiia > Acidimicrobiales > Ilumatobacteraceae > CBDDIP01. The sequence goes on along the minus strand of CBDDIP010000002.1, from coordinate 2,442,105 downwards.
AACCGGCCCTTGCGGACCACCTTCGCCGGATCGACGTCGATCACGCCGACCTCGCTGGCCAGCACGACGATGTCGTCGTCGGTCACCCAGAAGCGACTGGGGCGCAGACCGTTGCGGTCGAGCACGGCGCCGATGACGGTGCCGTCGGTGAAGCACACGCTGGCCGGGCCGTCCCACGGCTCCATCAGCGACGAGTGGAAGCGGTAGAACGCGCGCTTGTCGGCATCCATCGTGTCGTGGTTCTCCCACGCCTCGGGGATCATCATCAACATCGCGTGCGGGAGGCTGCGGCCGGCGAGGTGCAGCAGCTCGAGCACCTCGTCGAAGCTGGCCGAGTCGCTGCCGCCGGGCGTGCAGATCGGGAAGGCGCGCTCGAGGCCGGGGAGCAGATCGCTCTCCAGCAGCGCCTCACGCGTGCGCATCCAGTTGCGGTTGCCCTGCACGGTGTTGATCTCGCCGTTGTGGGCGATGTAGCGGTACGGGTGGGCCAGCGGCCACGACGGGAACGTGTTGGTGCTGAACCGGCTGTGCACCAGCGCCAGCGCGCTCTCCATCCGCTCGTCGGCGAGGTCGGGGAAGAACACCGCCAGCTGCGGGGTGGTCAGCATCCCCTTGTAGATCAGCGTGCGGCTCGACAGCGACGGGAAGTAGGTGCGCTGGTCGGACGGCAGCTCGTGCTCGATGCGCTTGCGGGCGATGAACACCTTGCGGTCCAGGTCGATGCCCACGGCTCCGGCCGGGTCGCTGACGAAGAGCTGCTTGAACGACGGCTGCACCGCCAGTGCCGACGCGCCGATGACGGTGGAGTTCACCGGCACGTCGCGCCAGCCGAGGGTCGTCAAGCCCTCATCGGCGACGATCTGCTCGATCGCCGACTGGGCCTTCTCCCCGTCGAGCGCATCGGACGGGAGGAAGGCGGTGCCGACGGCGTAGTGACCGTCCGGGGGCAGCTCGAACGAGGTGACAGCGCGCAGGAAGCCGTCGGGCACCTGGATGAGGATGCCGGCACCGTCGCCGGTGTCTGCCTCCGCGCCGGTGGCACCGCGGTGCTCCATGTTGCAGAGCGCGCTGATGCCCATGGCGACGATCGTGCGGCTGCGCGCACCGGTGATGTTGGCGACGAAGGAGACACCGCAGGCGTCGTGTTCGAACCGTGGGTCGTAGAGACCCGAGGGCGCGGGAAGCCCCGCGTTGGGAAAGGAGTGCATCGAGTTGTGAGCTCCACGAAGTCGGCGGCGAACCGCATGTCGGCTGGGTGGCTCTCGGGACGACGCTGGCCCGGAAAGGTGAACTGGATGTTACTGAGCAGCGCGCTCCAGCGCCACCTGGTTCTCGCGACCGCAGCGAGCGCGTCGTTGCGGACCGATCTCGTCCGCAACCTCGCATACGGTGACCTGGTCGACGATGCCACAGGAGGATTCATGCCGGAAGAGTTCGAGGGTGATCTTGCCGAGTCGGTGTTCTGGGGCGCCGACCTCAGCCGCTCGGAGTTCCGAGACGTCAACCTGACCGGCGTGCGGATCAGCCACGCGCTGCTCGTCGACGTCGACATCGACGCGCAGATCGATCGGTTCGTCATCAACGGCGTCGATGTGACCGCGTTCGTCAACGAGCGCGACCAGTGGTACCCGCTGCGGGCGATGATCCGACCGACCGATGGCGACGGCGCTCGCGCTGCGTGGACGGCACTCGAGGACACGTGGGGCGCCACCATCGCCCGAGCGCGGGCCCTGCCCGAGGCCTCGATGCACCAGTCGGTCAACGGCGAGTTCACCTTCGTCGAGACGCTGCGCCACGTCGTCTTCGCCATCGACAAGTGGTTCACGGCACCCATCCTCGGCGAAGCGCTGTCGCCGTTCGGGATGCCGAACCGCGGCTCGGTCGACTTCCCGTTCCCCGGGCTCGACTCCTCGCTGACGCCATCGCTCGACGATGCGCTCGCCGTCCTCAGCGATCGAGCCGCGAAGGTTCGCGACTTCGTGTCGACCGTCGAGGCGACGGACTTCGACCGGGAGATCGACGTGCTCGAGAACGGCCCACACCCGCTCCGCGAGGGCTTGTACACCGTGTTCGAGGAAGCGTTCTGGCACAACCGCTACGCGCTGCGCGACCTCGCCGTCCTCGAAGCATCAGACTGAAGCATCCCGACTGCTCCGATCGCGACTGGGCGGGATCCTTCTCGGAAACCGAGAAGGATCCCGCCCGGAACCACCAGATCGATGTGGCGCGTCGCCGTGGTGAGTGGACTCGTGCACCTCGTGTTGGCCGCCTGCCTTCTTGCGGCAGCGGTGAGCGTGGCCGTGCGCTCCAACGGTGGACGGTGTGACGACACTCCGTCGTGCCTCGAGGTCACTCTCGTGGTGTTCGCCGCGGCTGCGGCCGGTTACCTCGTCGTGCTCGCGCTCTGGGCGAGTGCGCTTCGGCTGCTCCTGCGCAAGGTCGCACCCCGGTCCGGTCGCTGGTCGAGCGCTGTCGTCGCGCAGCTCGTCGGCGGTGGACCGGTGCTCGCTCTGGGCATGCTGGCCAGTGGTTGGTGGCCCGAGATCTGCATCGTGTTCGTGGCTGCGGTCGCACCTGCCGCGCTCAGCGGGTGGGCGTCGCTCGATGTCGAGGGCACGTACGCGCCGGTGTGGCGTCGACGCGGTTGGTAGCCGCCGCGACAGCTCACCGCTCACCTCCCATCGAGACGCGAGTGTGCGATCGCTGGCATCAGATGTCTCGCTGAGGCGGACATCTGCTGCCTGCGGCAGCCGCGACAGGTCCGACGTAGCATCGCCGCGTGTCGATGCCGCCTCCGCCTGGTCCTGAGCGCCCGCCGAATTGGGGCGGCAGTCCGCCTCCACCCGGGTACATCGCCCCGAGCCCATATGCGGCCGGGCCGTACGGATTTCAGGGCAACACTCGCGAGCACCAGAACGGGACGACCATCCTCGTGCTCGGCATCCTCAGCCTCGTGGGCTGCGCGCTGCTCGGGCCGTTCGCCTGGGCGATGGGCAACAGCGCGATCCGGGAGATGGACTCGCAGCCGGGTGTGAACTGGACCAACCGCGGCAACGTCACGGCGGGGCGAGTCTGCGGGATCATCAGCTCGTGCCTGATGATCGTCGGCGTGGCGATCTTCGTGCTCATCCTCGTGGCCGCCGCTGCTGCGAGCAATTAGGTACGGCATGTCGTCGCCCGATCCTGCGCTGTTCTACACCGGCATCGTTGCCCAGCTCTACGGCGCGCTGCGCGGAACGGGCCCGTTCGATCCGACGCCGTACGCACGGTTCATCGAGCGGTCGGGCCAGCCGGCGCTGGAGCTCGGGTGCGGCGAGGGCGACCCGCTGCTCGATCTGCTGGCGATGGGCCTGGACGTCGAAGGCCTCGACTCCTCGCCCGACATGCTCGCCCGCTGCCGTGATGCCGCCCACGCGCGAGGGCTCGCCGTGACGCTGCACGAGCAGCCGATCGAGTCGATGCAGATCGAGCGTCTGTTCTCCTCCATCTTCCTCGCCGGCCCGACGTTCAACCTGCTCCCTGACGACGCCACCGCGTTGCGAGCGCTCGAGCGCATCCGCGTGCACCTCGCCCCCGGCGGCAGCGTGCTCATCCCGCTGTTCATCCCGAGACCCACCAAGCCGACCGCGTTCGGGCGATTCCGAACGCGCACCTCCGAGGACGGCACCGAGATGCGATTCAGCGCGGTCAGCGAGGCGCGCGACGACGTCGCCCGCACGCAGATCACGACGCTGCGCTACGAACTGCACACGGCCGAGTCGAGCGAGGTCGTCGAACGGCCGTGGATGCTGCACTGGTACACGCAGGACGGCTTTCGGTCCCTCGTCGAGGCGAGCGGGCTCGGGGTCTCACGTGTGATGAGCGACGCCGGCCAGCCAGCAGGCGCCGACGATCAGTCGTTCAACTTCGTGCTCCGCCACGCAACTGCCTGAGTGAGCGTTCGGATCTACGTGCCGATCTCACCGTTGCGGTAGTGCGTGCGGCAGAGCAGCTCGTAGCGCACCACGTCACCGAACAGTGGCTGCTCGCCGTGCTCGTCGGTGTCGCCGACCACCACCGTCTCGCCCTCGTAGGTGATCTCACCGTTGACCACGCGGGCGTTGTGCGTGGCCCGTGCGCCGCACCAGCAGCGCGCCTCGACCTGCATCGGCACCCGCTCGTCGGCCACCTCGAGGAACCGCTTGGTGCCATCGAACAGGAGGCCGCGGAAGTCGGTGATCAGCCCGAAGGCGAACACGTCGATGCCCAGATCGTCGACAGCGCGAGCCAACTGGTCGACCTGGGCCTCGGTGTAGAACTGCGCCTCGTCGCAGATCATGTAGTGCAGCGGCCAGTGGTCGACGGCCAGCTTGTAGATGTCCAGCTCGGGCAGCACTTCGATGGCGTCGGCGGCGACCCCGAGGCGGCTGGTGACCTGCGCACCCTCGCGATCCAGCTTGGTCAGCAGCAGCCCGTACAGGTCGCGGCTGGCGAGGTTGTGATGGATCTGCAGCGCCATCGTGCTCTTGCCCGAGCCCATCGTGCCGAAGTTGAAGCGGAGGGTTGCCATGACGGGCGCCGACCCTACCCGGGCACCCGCAGCTCGACGACGACGGCTGCATGGTCGCTCGGCACCATCGGTCCCGCCGGTCCGTCAACGGGCTCGGCGCCGGCCAGCCACGCCCGGACCGGGTTGCCGACCGGCTTCGGGCGCGGCCAGCTGACGAACACGTAGTCGAGCCGTCGGTTCGGCCAGGCCGTGTCGCCCTGGTACGGGTTGTCGCTCCGCCACGTGCATCCGGCCCCGTCGCCCACCTGCTCCCACGCATCGCTGAGCACGAGGTTGGGGATCGGTCCGGCGCGCCGGCCCGTCAGCAGGCGCACCTCGTCGCTGTCGGGCACGGCGTTGAAGTCGCCGCAGAGGACCATCGGCAGCGCGGTCTCCGGGTCGCCGCGGCGGCCGGCGACCACGTGGAGCAGCTGCTCGGCCTGGTGCTGACGAAGCGCGGATTCGTCGAATCGGTAGGCCAGGTGAGTGGACCCGACCGGCCACGCTCCCCAGGGAGTGTGCACGTCGGCGACCAGCACTCGCCGATGGCCGGGTGTCCCGTCGCCCGCCACCAACGCGATGCTCTCGACGTCGGTCATCGGCCAGCGACTGACGATGGCGTTGTGGAACCCGACGTCGCGCTGCGGGAACGGGTCGTCGGTGACGGCCACGTGCCAGCCGCGACCAACCGCGACCTCCTCGGCCAACGACGACTCGCCTTCGCTCCACACCTCCTGCAGACAGAGCACGTCCGGTGCCTGCTCGTCGATCACGGCCTCGATCGCCGCGCGGCGCTGCTCCCACGGCCCGAACCGCCACCACAGGTTCCAGGTCATCACGCGCATGCTCACAGCATGGCCTGCACTCGTTCGATGGTGTCGGCCTCGTCGGCACGCTTGTCCTCGCGGTAGCGCTTGACGCGAGCGAAGCGCAGGGCGACACCGCCCGGGTAGCGGGTCGAGCGCTGCACACCGTCGATGGCGATCTCGACGACGATCTCCGGACGGACGTGGACGACGTGCGCGTCCGTCGCGAGTGCGAGGCGTTGGAACGTCTCGGTCTGCCAGCGCAGCAGCTCGTCGGTCATGCCCTTGAAGGTCTTGCCGACCATCACGAACGACCCCTCCGCACCGCGGGCGCCGAGGTGCAGGTTGCTCAGCAGCCCCGTGCGTCTGCCGTGCCCCCACTCGATGGCGATGACGACGAGGTCCAACGTGTGCACCGGCTTGACCTTGCGCCACGTCGCCCCGCGCCGCCCGGCTTGGTACGGGCTCGTCAACGCCTTGACCATCACGCCCTCGTGTCCGGCGGCCACCGCGTCGAATGCGAAGCGCTCGGCGAGCGCGGCATCGTCGGTGTCGATCGTGGGCAGCCGCATCGCCTGCGGTACGAGCTCGGCGAGCAGTCGCTTGCGATCGGAGAGCGGCTCGTCGATCAACGACGTGCCGTCGGCAGCCAGCAGGTCGAAGAAGAACGGGCGCAGATGCGACTCACCGCTCATCGAGTCCTGGAACTTCAAGGGGTTGCCGTCGATGTCGAGGCCGAGCGCCTCACCGTCGAGGACGATGTCGTCGACCGGAAGGTCGCGCACCGCAGCAACGATGCCCGGCACCGCCGCGGCGATCTCGCGCAAGCTGCGCGTGTACACGCGCACGTCATCGCCGCGCCGATGGACCTGCACCCGAGCGCCGTCGAGCTTCCACTCCACGCTGGCCGGCCCGGTCAGCGCCAACGCGTCGGTGACGCTGGCTGCGGTCGCGGCGAGCATCGGCTGCACGCCGACGCCGGTCGTGAGACCGACGTCGTCGATCGGCTGTCCGCTGAGCGCGAGCCGTGCAGCGACGCCGAGATCGCCGAGCAGCATCGCCGCGCGACGAACATCGGCCAGCGGACGACCCGACGCCTTGGCCACCGCGTCGGTGACCACGCCCTCGTTCGCTCCCTGGCGCATCTCACCGGTGAGCACGCGGAACACGTGCTGCTGCTCGACGTCCGTCGAGTCGCCGAACAGCTGCGCGAGCCGCTCGGCGCGGGCGCCCTGCGAACCCGCACCGGACATCGCCTGCAGCTCGGAGAGCGCTCGATCGACATCGAGGATCGACAGCGACGGCTCACCGGCGGCGGCTCCCTGGTGGCCGCTCATGGTCGCCCAGCCGACGCCGATGCGGCCTTGGCGAGGTTCGCCGATCAGGAGCCCGATGGCTGCGACGACCTCGTCGGGGTGGAGCCGTCGCAGGAGATCGGCGAACACGGCGACCTTCTCGCTGCGCTTGGGAGTACCGGTGACCTGCTGCGCGGCAGCGACGAGGTCGGCGAACGCGGTCACCGCCCCAGTCTCGCGAACAACCCGGAACTTTTTGCAAGATCGGTCGATCCCGCTGCTCTCCCCGGTGTCACGAACGACACCCATCCCCACGAGCAATGGAGACCTCACATGAAGATCAACCGCAACCGTCGCATCGCCACACTGGCGCTCCTGGCCGGCACGGCCGTCCTGGCCAGCGCCTGTGGCACGGGCACGTCGTCCCACCCGGCAGCCCAGAGCGGCCCGGCGGTCAGCAGCCAGTCGACGCCGACGACCGCACCATCCGACACCAGCACCACGACCCCCGTCATCGATGACGACCAGGCCGACGCCGAGGCGCTGGACGATTCGGCCGGCTTCGGCGACGAGGCCATGCCCGTCGACCTCACGCCCACTCCCGACCAGTCGCAGGGCGGCAACCCGGTCGATCTCGACAACGCACCGCAGACGCCCGCCCAATGCGACGGACTCACCGACGGCGAGCTCCTCGTCGCCAAGGACATCGTCCTCGTCGATCGCAAGCTCGTCGGCAACCTCGACGTCACCAACTGCGGCGACGCCGGCATCGACTGGACCGCGTCGACCAAGCCGTGGGTCGAGCTGGCCCACGCTGATGGCAACCTCGCCGCCGGTTCGACCACGTCCATCGCCTTCGACATCGATGCGAACGCCATCGAGCCCGGCGCGTTCGACTTCAAGATCAAGGTCGTCGAGCCGGGCAACAGCCACTACGCGAACGTCCACGGGTTCCGCCCGACGTTCGGTTCGGACGTCGTCGCCGACGTGCCGCTGTCGGCCGGTGAGGATGCCGGCGGATGCAACAACCAGTGCATCACCAAGGCGATCCTCAAGCCGAACATGACCTCACCCAACGTCGGCCTCGACGTGGGCACCAACACGCCGGCCTATCTGTCGGTGTTCGTCTCGACGAGCAAGATCACCGTCGGCAAGAACGGCGTGCCGCAGAACGTGCCGGTCGCCCCGATCGCCCACACCAACGACCTGCGCACCTCGTGGCTCGCCTCGTTGAAGCCACTGCAGGCGGGCACCAAGTACTGGATCGTCGTGCGTGCCATCGACAGCAACGACCACACCTCTTACCGAGTCGGTTCGTTCATGACCACCACGCCGGTTCAGATCGACGATCTGCAGGGCGATGGGCCGGCTGGCTGCGCCGCGCAGTGCATCGATCAGGCCAAGGTGACCCCGCAGGTCGGTGTCGTCGGGTTGGCCGTGCACACGGTCGTGCCCGCCTCGATGCAGGTGTGGGTGTCCACCGGCAACGTCGTCTGGGACGGCGAGATCCCGACGTTCGGTGGTGTTCCTGCAGCGGCGACGACGAACGGCACCAAGGTGCAGGACTGGCCGGTGCAGCTCGGTGGTCTCGACGGCGACACGACCTACGCGATCATCGTCCAGGCCACGGATGCCGACGGGTTCAGCTCCTACCGGGTGGGCGAGTTCCACACGCTGGCCGAGCCGAAGCACGACGTGTTGATCACGGTGCACGAGCTCAACGTCACCTACGACGGCGACTCCAGTTGGAAGAACCGGGGCGAGATCAGCTTCCGCTGGGGCGTCGGCGACGAGAAGGTCGGCGGCATCGGCGAGGACAAGATGTCGGACCCCGCCACGCGCTCGTTCGCCCGCAATGCCAGCCAGTTCCTCGTCCGGGACGTCACCGACCTGCTGCCGAACGTGGTGGTCGACATCGCCGAGCGCGACCTCGACGCCCGCATCGAGTTCTGCGCCATGGGCAACGGCATCTTCAGCCAGCCGTACTACATCGCCAACTGCGACACGCACATCAACGTCGCATCGACCGATGCCCTGACGCTGGACGACCTCGCCACGCATCCCACGTGCGACGCCTACGGAATCGTGAGCATCGACCCGGAAACGCGTTGCGTGCGCATCGAGACCGGCGACCCGGGCCATGGCGAAGCTCGCTTCTGGACGGTCGTCTCCTTCGACGTGCTCAACTGAGCGGTACGACGGACTGGGATGATGACGCATGGACGACGGGCTGAGCGACGACGGGTTGACGGATGCCCGGCTCGTGGCCGAACACCTGGCGGGCAACCGCCAGGTGTTCGGTGCGATCTACGACCGCTACGCAGGTCAGCTGTACGACACGGCGGCGGCCATGTTGGGCGATGAGCACGAAGCTGCGGACGCCACGCACGACGTGTTCGTCACCGCGGCCCGCTCGATGGCGCAGCTGCGAGATCCGTCACGGCTGCGGGCGTGGCTGTTCGCCATCCTGCGCCACGACGTCTACCGACGAACCGCGAAGCGCCGACGCAGCCGCCCCACCGACCTGTCGGCTGCGGCCTGGGATCGTGCGGCCGAGGTCTCCGGCGACCATGACTCGGACGCCGACCGCAGCGAGCTCGCCGGCCTGGTGCGGGCGGCGGCGAGCGGGCTCGATGCTCGGGATCAGCTCGTGCTGGAGCTGTCCGCCCGGCAATCGCTGAGCGGCGACGACCTCGCCGACGCGTTGGGAGTCAGCGTGGCTCAGAGCTACGTGCTCGTGCACCGGATGCGCGACCGCATGGCTCGCAGCCTCGGTGCGTTGACCATCGCCCGGATGGGTCAGCGCGACTGCGTCGACCTCGCCGGCGTGCTGCGTGGCTGGGACGGCACCTTCTCGGTGCTCGTGCGCAAGCGCGTCGCCCGGCACATCGACGGGTGCGAGGTGTGCGAGGAGAACCGTCGACGGTGGGCCGTCGCCCCGATGATGGCGACCGCCCCGGCGTTCGCCGCTCCTGCCGGCCTGCGCGATCGCGTGCTCGCCTCGGTCGGGGGCGCCTCGGCTCCGCCGCCGCCGACGTTCGCCGCATCGACCGGCTTCCCGATCGGGGCAGGCATGCGTCGCCGGCTCGCGGCGATCATCGCCGTCGCCGCGGTCGTGTTGCTGACGATCGGCGTGACGATCGCGGTTGCCTCCGGCGACGACACGGGCGAGGCGCCGACCGTTGCTCCCGCCACGAACGGCGCGCCCTCGTCGAGCGCTGCGCCGACATCCTCGACGACGACCCCGACATCGACCCCGACGACGAGCACACCGACATCGACCAGCACATCGACCACGACATCGACGAGCAGCACCACCGCTCCCCCGCTGCCGGTGCTGCGCGTCGTCACCGACACGGTCGACCTCGGCGCGACCGTTGGATCCGGCGACATCACCATCGAGAACATCGGCGATGCGCCGATGCCGTTCACCGTTGTCGGCAACGGCGTCGCTCCCTTCGTGTTCTCGCCGGCCAGCGGTGAGATCGCACCGGGCGGCTCGACGAGCGTGCGAGTCTCGCTCGACCGAACCGGCCAGGCGGAGGGCGATCTGGCCCGCGACCTCAGCGTGCGCACCGAAGTCGGCTCCGAGGTCGTGCTCCTGCGCGCTTCGGTCGAGCACCCGCCGGTGGTCACCCTCGTGCGCGCCCTGCGATCCGTCACCTGCAACGCATCGCCCACGGTGTCGGTCACCGTGGCCGACGAATCTACGATCCGCGGTGTCGTCGCCACCTGGATCGGGCCCGGGCCCACCGGCACGAGCGCCATGACCGAGCGCAGTGGTGGCTGGATCGGCCGAGTCGGCCCGCTCACGGTCAACGGCACGTGGGCTTACACCGTCACCGCCACCGACGTCCGCGGCAACGTCGGCTCCCTCACCGGCATCGTCATCGTCACCGGTTGCTGATCCCGTTTCTGGATGTCTGTCAGCTCGACATTCGAGCTGACAGACATCCAGTTCGCGATCAGCGCGACATCACGGGCGAGCCGTGGTGCAGGACGAGCTTCCAGCCAGCGGCACCACGCACGAAGACGTTGGTCGCGGCCACGGTGCCGGTGCCGTCGCCGGCGACGAGGTTCTCGTCCACCGTCACCCACGCTGCGTCGCCCTGGTGGACGATGCCGAGGTTGGTGAGGATGAACTGGTTGCGCCCCGGCCCGCCGAGGATCCGTCGCCACGACTCTTCCACGTCGACCCATCCGCGCAGGATCGGCCAGCCGGGATGCGTGCATGCGACGCGCTCGCTGTGCTCCCACACGGCGCGCATGGCCTCGAAGTCGCGCGCCTCGTGCGCGTCGTAGAACGCCTGGTTGGCCTCGGCCACCTCGTCGAACATCGTCGTCACCCTACGAGTCCGCCATGCGCCGGGCGACACTCCGATGCTGCGCCGGAACGCTCGACTGAACGCCTCCTCCGATGCGTATCCCACCTGCCGGCTGATCATGCGCAACGGCAGATCGGACGTCCGCAGCAGTGCTTGGGCGACGTTGATTCGGACCTCCGCGAGGTATCGGATCGGCGACTGGCCGAGGCAGCGGCGGAAGCGGTCGTCCAGCGACGAGCGCGACACGAACGAAGCAGCCGCGAGCTCGGCCACCGTCCACGAGTGATGCGGACTGCCACGCAACATCTCGAGAGCGGTGGACAGCGCCGGATCGTCGGATGCGCAGCTGAGCTCACTCACTCGTCGGCCCTTCGACGGAGCCGATGCCGAGCAGGCGACGGATCTCGGCCACACCGCTCACCGCCGTGTCCAGGTCCGCGGCGCAGGCGAGCAGGTTGAAGGTGCGGCAACCGGCCGCCACGAACGGCGCCAGGAACTCGGCGATGACCTCCGGTGTGCCGCACGGGCTGGACCGCTCGAACCGTTCGAACGGGATGCCGTACAGGCCGGACATGGTCGGGGCCAGCCAGGCCCGTCCCTCCGCCGCATCGGCTCCGATGCCGCACCAGACCTGCATCGCGTGCTGCCACTGCACGTCGCGCCGACCAGCCGCTGCGGCGACGTCGTCGATGATGGAGGTCGCTTCTTCGAACCGTCTCGCAGAGCACCAGATGCCGATCCAACCGTCGCCAAGCCTGCCAGCGCGGCGGACGGCAGCGTCAGATCGTCCTCCGACGACGATCGGGATCGCCGGCTTCGGTGCCGGCAGGACCAGAGCCTCGCTCACGTCGAAGAACTCGCCACGGTGCGTGACCGGGGTGCCGGTCAGCAATTGGCGGAGCACGTGCAACGCCTCGTCCATGCGACGTCCACGCGTGCGAGGATCGACGCCGCAGATCTCGAGCTCGTGGGGATCCTCGCCACCCACCCCGACGCCGAGGGTCAGGCGGCCGGGGTATCGCTCGGACATCGATGCCAGCTGGCGGGCCACGAGGACCGGGTGGCAGAGCGGCAGCAGGTACACCGCGACGAACGCCCGGAGCGACGGATCGGTCGCCAGCTCGTGAGTCGCTCCAATGAGGCCGTCGAACCCCGCCCCGTTGATGAAGCTGACGTGATCACCGCAAACGGCATGGTCGAGACCGGCAGCGGCGATCGCGCGCGTCGACGTCGACGGCGTCGCGTCAGGAGTGAGCGCGGCCATGCCCACGGAGATCGGCGGTCTGCCGTTCACGCGACCGCCACCCCACTGATCTGGGGCCACACCGGCACGAACGCGCCACCGAGCCGGAACCGTTCGACGCGCACGTCCGCAAAGCCGGCGGCCTCGATCGTGCCCTGGGTGTCGCGATCGAGGTGGCAACCGTCGAACGTGTACCGCCACGGGCGTTGCAGCACCCGCTGCATCGCTCGAAGAGGTCCGGGCGCCGACCGGACGTGTTCGATGAACACGAAGCGACCGCCCGGGCGCAGGATGCGCTGCACCTCGGCCAGCGCGGCCGCTGGATCATCCACCGTGCAGAGCACGAGCGTGCAGATCACCGCATCCACGCTGGCCGTCGGGAGACCGATCGCTTCGGCGCTCTCCTCACGGACCTCCAGTTCGACCCCGTGATGAGCGGCCTTGCGACGCAGCGCCTCGTGCGTGTGCGGGTTCGGCTCGATGGCCACGAGGCGGCTGCCCGGCGAGAGGTAGCGCATCGATGCGCCGGCGCCCGCACCGAGCTCGACGACCTCGCGAGGGAGGTCGGCGAACAGCTCCCGCTTGCGGGTGCCGAGGCGACGGTGGAGGTACCAGTCCATCGACTCGAAGAACCTGGCGTTTGCCCATGCTCGGGTCGTGTGATGGTCATGCGCGGGCTGGGGTCGCGCGAGATCGTGCGTTTCGGTCATCTCGTGACTGTCGCAAGCACCGCTCGCGTCGCGCTCGCGTGGCGGCGAGGCCTACGAACGCAGCAGCTCCTCGACGGCGTCGACGATGTCGCCCACGTCACGAGCGTCCGGCAGGTGCCACGCGCCGTCCCGTGCAACGAATCGGGCATGCGGCAACGCGACAGCGAGGGCCTCACCTCCGGCGAATGGGATCACTCGGTCACCGCGGTAGTGCAGCACCAGCGTGGGGGCGCGAACGGCGTCGACCAGGTCGGTGACGTCAGCGCCGTAGATCGCCTCGAGGTAGCCGGCTGCGACCTCGACCGAGGCGCTCTCGCGCAGGATCCGGGCGAATTGCAGCGTGGCAGCGCCGGATGCTCCAGGGCGGTAGAGGCCGGCCAGCAGCTCGGTTGCGACGTTCGGGCGCTGACGCAGCAGCTCCAGGATCGGGCGACCGACATCGCCGAACGTCGCCGGTCCGCTCGCGTACGTCCCGAAGAGCACGAGGTGCGAGACCAGATCGGGACGACGGGCCGCGCACGCCAGCGCGATCGGGCCCGCGCCGGACATGGCGAACAACGCCGCCGGTTCACCCAGGTGCTCGATCACGGCGATCAGCTCCTCGACGGCGGCATCGACGCCGAAGTCGCGGACCGAACCGCCGGACAACCCCGTGCCGCGGCGGTCGTAGGTGATCGCCCGCCAGTGCTGCGCCAGCTGCTCGATCAGCGACGACCGAGGGTCGTGCCCTTCGGCGATCACTGCCAGGTTGGAGACCCACGCCGGAACCACGATCACCGGGTGCCCGTCGCCCAGCTCGCTCCACGCGAGGTCGTGCCCGCCGCCCGTCAGGCGCTGCAACCGCAAGCCGTCGATGGACCGCCGCTCGCTGCCACCCGCCGAGCCAAGCGGTGCATCGATTTCGTCCACGTCGCCGCGCAGGATCGCCGCTTCCAATCGCCGGAGACGCGGCGACGGATCCAAGCCGAGCTCTTCGAGCAGGTGGTGCCGGTGCGATTGGAACACGCGAAGCGCTTCGCCGTCGCGCCCCAGGGCGGCGAAGGCGCGCATCAACGTCGCTTGCGCGTCGGCCCGCAGCGGATGGTCCGAGACGAAGACCTCGAGCTCGGTGATCGTGCGATTCGGCTCGCCGCAGGCAAGCACCGCTGCAGCGTGAGCCTCGATCGCTTGGAGGTGCACCTCGACCAACCGGATCTGCTCGGCGTGCAACGACTCGACGTCGTCGAAGCCGACGTACGGCGCACCACGCCAGAGGGCCAACGCGTCGTGCAGGAGCGACCTGGCGACCGGCGGCTCCGCACCGGTCGCGGCCCGCACCGCACGCTCGAGCTCGATGGCGTCGACCTGCGCCGTCCCGAGCTCCAGGACGTAGCCCGGAGCTCGCGTGACGACCGTCGGCGCTCCCGGGGATCGAAGTCGCTGTCGTAGCCGGAAGACCTGTGTCTGCAAGGCCGAGCTCGGGTCGTCCGGCAGCCCGTCCGGCCACACCGCATCCATCAGCGCATCCGCCGAGACGACCTGCCCCGCCTGCGACACCAGCCGGCCGAGCAACGCTTGCAACCGACGACCGGGAAGGTCACGCACGACGCCGTCGGCGTCGACCATCTCCATCGCGCCGAGCACGCGCAGGATCACCGACAGCTGGTCCACTGCCCCAGCATTGCTCGGCGTCACCGTTCAGCTGACCGCTGGCAGCAGAAGTTGCCCGAGGGGCAACCTGTGATGCCAGCGGTCGACGTGCGTCGTGTCAGCTGCAGCCGCTGGTGCTGCCGCAGCTGGGGCAGGCGTGGCACGAGCCGGCGCGGTTCATCTGCACGCCGCACTGCATGCACATCGGGGCGTCGTTGTGCTTGACGCCCTTGGCGACGATCTGCGACGGCACGGCGATGCCGGCCGGGTTGGTGACGTCGTTGTTCGGCGCCGGCGAGGCGATGCCGAGCTCGAGCTGCGCAGCGAACTCGTCCATCGACGGGACGCTCTTCGGGTCGGCGGCCATCTCCGAGCCCGTACGGGTCTCGATGGCGCTCTCCTCGACGCCCGGCAGCGTGGGCTGCAGGCGCTCGTCGATGGAAAAGATGCCGAGCTCGGCGCGCTCGTCGTAGGTCATGTACTCCAGCGCCAGGCGACGGAACAGGTAGTCCATGATCGACGAGGCGAAGCGGATGTCCGGGTCGTCGGTCATGCCGGCCGGCTCGAAGCGCATGTTGGTGAACGCCTCGACGAACGCCCGGATCGGCACGCCGTACTGCAAGCCGTAGCTGATGCTCTTGGCGAACGCATCCATGATCCCACTGAGCGTGGAGCCCTGCTTGGACACGGTGAGGAAGATCTCGCCGGGCTGGCCGGTGTCGTACTCGCCGATCGTGGCGAAGCCCTTGCAGTCGGCGACGCGGAACTCGAAGGTGCGACCGCGGCGGCTGCGCGGCAGCTTCTGGCGGATCGGCTGGTGCACGATGCGCTCGACGATCTTCTCGACGACCTGCGTGGCTGCCGCCTCGGCGACGGGAACGTCACCCTCGGCAACGGCCTTCTTGGCGGTCGACAGCGGCTGGGCCACCTTGCAGTTGTCGCGGTAGATGGCCACGGCCTTCAAGCCGAGCTCCCACGACAGCTGGTGCAGCGCCTCGATGTCTTCGACGCTGGCCTCCTCCGGCATGTTCACCGTCTTGGAGATGGCGCCGGAGATGAACGGCTGCACGGCGCCCATCATCCGCACGTGACCCTCGTAGTGGATCGTGTTGTCGCCCATGCTGCAGGCGAACACGGCGACGTGGTCGGCGGCGAGGTGCGGGGCGCCGAGGATGCTCTTCTCGGTATCGATGTAGGCGATGATGTCGTCGATCTGCGACGGCGTGTAGCCGAGGCGAACCAGCGCACGCGGGATCGTCTGGTTGACGATCGTCATCGTGCCGCCGCCGACGAGCTTCTTCAGCTTGCACAGGCCGAGGTCGGGCTCGATGCCGGTGGTGTCGCAGTCCATCATCAGGCCGATGGTGCCCGTGGGCGCCAGCACGCTGGCCTGGCTGTTGCGCACGCCGTACTCCTCGCCGTCGCGCACGGCCAGCTCCCACGCCTGCTGGCCGGCGGCGAGCAGATCGTCGAGGACGGCTTCGGCGCCGGTGATCTCGTAGCTGGCGTCGCGGTGCATGCGCAGCACGTTGAGCATGTGCCGCTCGTTCTCGGCGAAGCCGGCGAACGGGCCCATGCGGCTGGCGGTGCGGGCACTGGTGGCGTAGGCGTGGCCGGTCATCAGCGAGGTGAGCGCAGCGGCCCACGCCCGACCCTCGGTGGAGTCGTAGGGCAGGCCGAGTGCCATCAGCAGTGCGCCGAGGTTGGCGTATCCGATGCCGAGCTGACGGAACAGGCGGCTGGTCTCGCCGATCTTCGCCGTCGGGTAGTCGGCGCGGCCGACGAGGATCTCCTGCGCGGTGAAGATGACCTCGACGGTGTGCTTGTAGGCCTCGATGTCGAACGTGTCGGTGTCGTCGAGGTACTTCAGCAGGTTGATGCTGGCCAGGTTGCACGCCGAGTTGTCGAGGTGCATGTACTCGCTGCACGGGTTGGAGCCGTTGATCCGGCCCGTTGCGTGCGCGGTGTGCCACTTGTTGATCGTCGTGTCGAACTGCAGGCCCGGGTCCGCGCACTCCCACGACGCCTGGGCGATCTCGCGCCACAGGTCGCGCGCCCGCACCGTGCGCACGATGTCGCCGGTGAGCACGGCACGCAGGTGCCAGTCGGAGTCGTCGAGCACGGCCTGCATGAACTCGTCGCTGACGCGCACCGAGTTGTTGGCGTTCTGGTACTGGATGCTGAACGAGTCGCTGCCGTCGAGATCCATGTCGAAGCCGGCATCGCGCAGTACGCGAGCCTTGCGCTCCTCCTTGGACTTGCACCAGACGAACTCTTCGATGTCCGGGTGGTCGACGTTGAGGATGACCATCTTCGCCGCACGCCGGGTCTTGCCGCCGCTCTTGATCGTGCCGGCGGAGGCGTCGGCGCCACGCATGAAGCTGACCGGGCCGCTGGCCGTGCCGCCACCGTTGAGGAGCTCGTAGCTGGAGCGGATGTTGGACAGGTTGATGCCCGAACCCGACCCGCCCTTGAAGATCGTGCCTTCCTCGCGGTACCAGTTCAGGATGCCGTCCATCGTGTCGTCCACGGCGAGGATGAAGCAGGCGCTGGCCTGCTGGGGCACGCCGGCCACGCCGATGTTGAACCACACCGGGCTGTTGAACGCGGCGCGCTGGGTGACGAGGATGTGCTTGAGCTCGGCGTTGAACGTCTCGCGCTCGGCATCGTCGACGAAGTAGCCGCCCTCGCCGCCCCACTTGCTGATCGTGTCGGACACGCGGTCGATCACCTGGCGCAGCGAGTGCTCGCGCTCCGGGGTGCCGAGGGTGCCACGGAAGTACTTCTGGGCCACGATGTTGGTGGCGTTGAGCGACCACGACAGCGGGAACTCGACATCGAGCTGCTCGAAGGCGACGGTGCCGTCCTTCCAGTTGCTGATGCGCGCATCGCGCCGTTCCCACACCACTTCGTCGTAGGGGTGAACCCCAGGCGTGGTGAAGTGGCGGTTGATCCCGATGGCGAGACGCTCCGGCGCCAGTGACATGTGTGCTCCCTTATCTTCGAATACGTGCGTGCGGCGTGCTGCAGCCGCTTGAAACTTCAGTGATGTGGTTTCGTGAAACCACAAGATGTGGTGCTCTGTTCCCCCGTGAACCGCGGATCACCACCAGGGATTGGAGATTACAGCACTGTAACTACACCGCTGTCAATGACCGATCAGCCACCGTCCGAGGAAATCGCGAACACCGTGCTCACGACCCTCGGGCGACTGGTCGGACGCCACTGGCGAACGGTGCGAGGTCGCAGGTTTCGAGACCCTCGCCCCACGACGAGCCGGCCACACGACGAAGGACAACCTTCCTCGAGTGGTCGTTCGGCGTCCATCCGCGCCTCGCACCGCTGCCAGTTCCGAGCGGTCACCATACGGGTCGCGCCCTGTGGGGAGGAAGGGGGACAACCATGTGAATTGGAGCTGAACGGACTGGGGACAGCCGACGAAGACGCAGTGTTTCCACAAGGTTGTACACAGGCTGAGCGCTGACCCCCAGGTCAGCGCCCTGGGTCAGATCGCGGCGACGGCGACGGGGATGCCGTTGAGGACGGAGGTGCCCGAGAGGGGGTCCATCGCTTCGTGGTCGGCGAGGATGTTGCTGTTCACGCCGGCCCGTTCGGCAGCGACGCGCAGGTTGGCACCAGGCTGGCCGTGGCCCCACCCGTGGGGCAGGCTGACGACACCGGGACGGATGGCGTCGGTGACCTCCACGGGCGCGTCGACCGTACCGACCCGGCTGGTGATCCGAGCGACGCTGCCCTCGTGCAGGCCCAACCGGTCGGCGTCGTCGGGGTGCACGTGCAGCGTGCAGCGCGGCTTGCCTTTCACGAGCACCTCGATGTTGTGCATCCACGAGTTGTTGCTGCGCAGGTGACGACGACCGACGAGCACCATCTCCTGCGCGGACCACGGCTCGACGGCGGCGGCCAACCGGTCGAGATCCTCGAGCAGCTGCGGCGGGGCCAGTTCGACCTTGCCGCTCGGCGTGCGCAGGATGCCGGGCAGGCGCTGCTGCAGCGGACCGAAGTCGACGCCGTGCGGGTTGGCCTCCAACAGGTCGAGACTGGCACCACCGTGCTCGGCGCCAGAGGGGTTGGCACCGAACGCCGCACCGAACGGGCCGGTCTGGAGCATGAAGTCGAGCATCCGCTCGGGGCCCCGGCGCGCGGACAGCAGCGCCAGCACCTCGTCGACGTCGCGCCCGTGGATCGGCGACGTCGGGTCCTTCACGGAGGAACGAACGAGCCCGGCGATCGCCTGGTCGTCGGCATCCGCCGGGTCGGCGTCGATGCCGGCGCCCTGCAGGACCATGCCCAACTTGGCCAGGATCTCCCACTCGTCGGGTTGCCCGTCGTCGAGGGCCAGCGGCGCCGGGCTGTAGTTGGCGACGTTGCGCACGGCGAACTGCAGGAGCAGCACGTCGTAGTGCGAGCGCTGCAGCTGCGACGGCGGCGGGAGGATGACGTCGGCGTGACGCGTCGTCTCGTTGAGGTAGATGTCGACGCTGACCATGAAGTCGAGCTCGGCCAGCGCGGTATCGAGCCGGTCGCTGTTCGGCGTGGACAGCACCGGGTTGCCGGCGACGGTGACGAGCGCGCGCAACTTGCCGTCGCCGGGTGTGGTGATCTCCTCGGCGAGTGCAGCGACGGGGTACTCCCCCATCGCCTCGGGCAGCCCACGAACGCGTGTGTGCCCGCGACCGGTGCGGAACCCGGCGCCGGTGCCCGCGGTGCCACGCGTCGTCGCCCCGCCGGCGACGGGCATCGAGAACATCGAACCGCCGGCGCGGTCGAGGTTGCCGGTGATGGTGTTGACGACGTCGATCAGCCACGAGGCAGTGGTGCCGAACTCGGTCGTCGTCGTGCCGATCCGGCCGTAGACCGCAGCTGTCGGCGCGGCCGCCAGCTCGCGGGCAAGCCGGCGGATGTCGTCGGCGGCCAGGCCGGTGGCCGGCGCAACGGCCTCCGGGGTGAACGGCGCGCACGCGGCGAGCACGTCGGCCACGCCGTTGATGTGCGCCGCGACGTGGTCGCCGACATCGGCGAGCCCCTCGGCGGCGATCACGTTGACGATCGCCGCAAGCAGCAGCGAATCGGTGCCGGGACGAATGGCCAGCCAGCGATCTGCCTCCTCGGCGGTGCGGCTGCGTCGCGGATCGACCACGACGAGCGTGCCGCCGCGGGCCCGCATCGCCTCGATGCGACCGGGGAAGTCGGGCGCCGTGCACATGCTGCCGTTGGACGCGTACGGGTTGCCGCCGAGGATGACGAGGTAATCGGTACGGTCGAGGTCGGGGACCGGCACGGCGACCGGAGAACCGAAGACGAAACCGGCGGCCACCTGCCGCGGCATCTGGTCGACGGTCGACGCGCTGTAGCGCTGACGCGAGCCCAGCCCCTGCGCCAACGTCCGACTGAACAGCATCGCCGACAGGCTGTGCGCCGACGGGTTCCCGCCGTAGTACGCCACCGATTCACGTCCGTGCTCGGCGATGACCGCGCCGAGGCGATCGGCGATGACCGCCCACGCCTCGGGCCAGTCGACCTCGACGTGCACGCCATCGCGCTTCACCATCGGATGACGCAACCGGTCCGGGTCGTCGTGCAGTTGCTTGAGCGTCGAACCCTTCGGGCAGATGAAGCCCTTGCTGAACACGTCGTCGCGATCGCCGCGGATGCGCGTCACCGACTCCGCGCCCGACGAGTCGCGCTTGATGGTGATCTCCAGACCGCAGCCAGCCTCACAGAGCGGGCAGGTTCGGAAAGCCGTGCGCGTGATGTCACCGTTGATCCCCATGGGTGGCATCATCGCACCCGTGCGGCGTCTCGACGACTACCCGGGGCGTCAGCACCCGGCACCGAACACCACGGTGCGCGAGGCGTACGACGTGCCTCGCCCCCGTCCCGCGAACCGTCCGTGGATCGGTCTGTGCATGGTCAGCAGCCTCGACGGCTCGACGGTCGTCGACCAGAGCAGCGAGAGCCTGTCGAGCGCTGCCGATCGCGAGGTCCTGATCACGCTGCGGCGCCTCGCCGACGTGATCGTCGTCGGTGCCAGCACCGTGCGCATCGAGGGCTACAAACCGCCGAGCAAGCCCGGCCAGCGCGTCGGTGTGGTCAGCCGTCGCGGCGACGTCGATGCCGGTGCTGCGCTGTTCACGTCCGGCGCCGGCTTCCTGATCATCCCCGAGGACGCGCCGCCGACGTCACTGCCGACGATCCGCGCCGGACAAGGCGAGGTCGATCTCGTCGCCGCGTTCGCTCAGATCGAGGGCGACTTCGTGCAAGCCGAAGGCGGTGCGCGGTTGAACGCCTCGCTGCTCGAAGCCGACCTGATCGACGAGCTCAACCTCACCCTGTCGCCGCAGCTGGCCGGTGGCGACGGCCCCCGGCTCACCGCTGGTGCGGCGAACGTCGCCGCTCGCATGCGCCTCGCTCACGTCCTCGAAGACGACGGCTTCCTCTTCACCCGCTACGTCCGTTGATGTTCGGGCTCGCTGCGTGCTCGGGCTCGCTGCATGTTCGGGCTCGCTGCGCTCGCCCCGCCTCGCTGGTCGACCTGACCGGTCCGTTCCCTCGAGCTACGCGTCGCGGACGATCTGAGCGATGTCCAGCACGGCGCCGGCGTGGGTCTGGGCTTCGTCGGTCGACAGGGTCGGGCCGAGCTCGACGATGAAGGAGATCCCCGACGGGATCGTTCGCCGCACCCAGGTTGCCGCAACCCCGGTGTAGGTGCCGCCGGTGACCGTCAGGATCGGGAGACCGGTGATCGCCGCGTACCGCTCGACCAGCTGCCCGGTGAGCCCCGTGCTCGGCTGCAGGCGGAACAGGTCCTGGTGGTACCACATGGTGAGGCGCGGCTGGATCTCGTCGGCGAAGGCGATGAACGCCTGGGTCTCGGGCTCGCTGGCAGGCCCGGTGCCGCTGTACTGCCAGTCGCCCAGCTGCGCGATCTGCGTCCAGTCGTGCGGGAAGTTGCGGTTCAGGTCGACCTGGTTGCCGTTGCCGCGAACCTGGTTGGCGACGCCGTCCGGGTTGATCGCGTCGATCAGCCACAGGTCGATGCCGGGCGGCAGCGGCGCAGTCTTGAGATCGTCGACGATCGCCAACCCGGCGTCTTCGGTGCCGTGGATGACGCCCACGACGAGCACGACGGTGCCCCCGGCTGTGCCGCGCTCGATCGCCCTGATCGGACGCCCCTCCACGGACGTGCCGATCACCCGTTCACTCAACTGGTCCGGTACCAACGTGGTCGTCGTCGAGGGAGCCACGGTCGTGGTCGTGCTGGTGGTGCTCGTCGTGCTGGTCGTCGAGGTGGTCGTGGTGCTGCTGGTCGTCGTGGCGGCGACCGTGGTCGAGGTGGCCAGTGGGACGACCGTGCCGGTCGGCGGCGTCGCCGTGGATCCACCGCTGGATGAGCACGCAGCGAGCACCGCGAACGCCGTGCAGGTGACGAGCAGGCGACGCACGGTGATCAGGAGCGCTGCAGCTTCTTCAACAGCACCAGTTCGCGCTGGAAGTCGGCGGCCGCATCGAAGTTCTTGTAGACGCTGGCGAAGCGCAGGTACGCCACCTCGTCGAGCTGACGCAACCGATCGAGCACCTCGAGACCGATCTCGGCCGAGCTGATCTCGCTGCCCTGCAGCCGGGCGTGGTCCTCCAGCGCTTCGGCGAGCGCCTCGATCTGCTCCGCCGTCACCGGACGTCCCTTGGACGCCGAGCTGACCCCGGCGACGACCTTCGAGCGGTCGAACGGTTCACGCACGCCGTGGCTCTTGACCACGACGAGAGGGATCTCCTCGAGCCGTTCGTACGTCGTGAAGCGGTGCAGGCACGACAGGCACGAGCGACGACGTCGAATGGCCGCACCGTCGGCGGCCTCGCGCGAATCGATCACCTTGGTGTCGTCGACGTGGCACTTCGGGCATCGCACCCGGGTGAGGCTAGCGGTGCGCTCAGGGCAACAGCAGGCGCTGTCCGACGGCCAACTCGGTGCCGTCGTTGTGATCCACCAGCACGTCGACGTAGTGCGTCAAGGAGCCGTCGCCGTGGAATTGCTCGGCGATCGACCACAGCGTGTCGCCCGGTTGGACGACGTAGATGGCCTGGCCGGTGGCAACGTCGACACCGGCGCCGGCCGCGGCCGCAGCGGTTGCCGGACGAACCGTGGGGACGGAGGCAGGGTCGCCCCCACGGTTCGCCAGGACCTGGCTGACGCTGACGAGCAGCATCAGGACAACGGTGGCCAGCGCAATGCCGGCGAGCACCCGACGACGCAGGTACACCTGCGCCGACGGAGCCGGACGGAACTGCCGACCGGGAACGACGACGGCGTACGAGGTGATGTGGAGCGGCGACATCTGCACAGCCATGGCGATTCCCCTTCCGAACGACTCGTCGGCCGGATCTCGGTCGAACGACTGTTCGTAGTCAACCACGAACGGTTGTTCGACCGCAACCCCGGATCGAACATCTGTTGCACGAACGGATGTTTGACCTGATGAGCGAACGCGCGTACGCTGTGCCCATGTCCGAACAGCTCACGGCCCGCCAGCGCGGCATCCTCGATGTCATCGAAACCAGCATGCGCGAGCGGGGCTACCCGCCGAGCGTGCGTGAGATCGGTGAGTCGGTCGGCCTCACCTCCCCCTCGACGGTGCACAGCCACCTGGCCTCGCTGCAGCGCATGGGCTTCCTCAAGCGCGACCCAACCAAGCCGCGCGCCATCGAGGTCCGCTTCGATCCGTCGTCGGGCGTTGCCATGGAACGTCGCCACGTGCGCCACGTGCCGCTGGTCGGCGACGTCGCGGCCGGCACCGACGTGCTCGCCCAGGAGAACGTCGAGGAGCTCTACCCGCTCCCGGAGGACTTCACCGGCACGGGCGATCTGTTCATGCTGCGTGTGCGCGGCGATTCGATGATCGAGGTCGGGATCATGGACGGCGACTTCGTCGTCGCCCGTGCGCAGACCACCGCCGACAACGGCTGCATCGTCATCGCGGGCATTCCCGGTGAGGAGGCCACGGTGAAGACGCTCCAGCGCGACGGCAACACGATCACGCTGATCCCGGCCAACCCGCGCCTGTCACCGATGGTCTTCGATGCCGATCAGGTGCAGATCTTCGGCAAGGTCGTCACGGTGATGCGCCGACTCTGAGCGACGGCCGTCAGACCTGCGGCGCCCCCCACGGTGCGGCAGGCGGCGGCTCTTCGTCCGGAGCGACGGGCATCTGCTCGGTCGCCGGCTGCCAAGGCGCCGGCTGCGTCGGCATCGGTTCGGTCGGCAACGGCTCGGATGGTGGCCGGGTGACGTTCCACACGTCGATCGGCGGCGCGGCGGGCGGCGGAGCGACGTAGCCCGGGACCGACGGCGTGCCGACCGGACCGGCGTTCCAGGGTGACGGTGGCACGATGCCCGCCGCCGGAGCCGGCCGACGACGCATGCCGAGCAACAGCAGCAGCAGACCGAGCAGCGCAGCCGCACCACCGGCGATCAGACCGATCGTCTGCAGCGACGACGCATCGCCGTCAGGATCCTTGCCCAGCGCGATGGCGAAGTCATCGGAACTGGAGTCCACCTTCAGACGGAACGTGCCCGCCTCCTCGATGGTCACCTTGCCGATGGCCGAGCCGACGAACCCGCCGGCGTCGTAGTTCGGACCGCTCGACTCGTCGATGGTGACCTCGTCGTCGTTGCCGTCCTTGAGGGTCAGCGTGACGTCCGGCGCGTCGTCGTCGCCGCGGTCGTACTCGTCCTTCGCCGCGCAGTCACCCTTCAGCGGATCGGTGAGCTTGCCCTTCGTCTCCAGGAACACGTTGAACGTGCCGGCCTTGTCGAACTCGAGCGTCGTCGTGCAGCCGACGGGGGCGCGAGCAAGCTGCTTCACGCCGTCGTCGAGCCGCGAGGAGCTGAGCACGAAGCCAGCGACTGCGGTACCGATGCCGGCGACGAGCAGCACCACGCCCAGCAGCAACAACAGCGTTCGGCGACCGCCGACACCTCCGTCGGGCGCGGACGTCGGCACCGCGGTCGTGACCGGTGCGTACGCAGCCGGTGCCGGCGCGTACGGCGCGGCACCAGGCGGCAGGTACGGCGCTGGTCCGGGTGCTCCCGGTTCAGACGGCGGCGGTTGGTACGACATCAGTTGACCCCCAGTCGCCGTGCGACGAGCTCGATCCGTTCGTCAGGTTGTACCACGGCGGCCCTGACGTTCTGCGCACCGCCTGCTCCATAGAAGTCGCCGGGGCTGACCAGCGCTCCACCTTCGGTCGCCAGCCGCTCCGCAAACGCCCATCCGTCCTGGGCATCGAACCAGAGGTAGAAGCTGCCGGCCGGCATCGGCACCTCGAGACCGGACCACGCCGACAGCACGTGGGCCAACCGCTCGAGCCGATGGCGGTAGCGGTCGCGCTGGACCGCGACGTGCGCGTCGTCGCCGAGCGCCACGACACCGGCAGCCTGGGCCGGACCGGGCACCAGCATGCCGACGTGCTTGCGCACCTCTTTGAGGTAGCCGACGATGTCGGCATCGCCGGCGTAGAAGCCGACGCGCACGCCGGCGAGGTTGCTCCGCTTGGACAGCGAGTGCACGGCGACCACGCCGTCGAGTCCGTGCTGCAAGATGCTCGTCGGCGCCGCGTCCCACGTGAACTCGACGTAGCACTCGTCGCTGAACACCGGCACGTCGTGCGCACGACCCCACGCGGCCGCGGCACCGAGATCGCTGAGCGCACCAGTCGGGTTGGACGGGCTGTTGACCCACAGCATCAGTGCCCGTGCGGCGTCCGCAGGATCGATCGCGTCGAGGTCGATGCCACCATCCGGCAGCGGCGGGACCGGCACCGGCCGGCACCCGGCCAGGATCGCCCCCATCTCGTAGGTGGGATAGGCGACGGCCGGAAAGAGCACGGTGTCGCGCGACGGCGTGCGCAGCTTGAGGAACTGCGGCGTGGTGGCGACCAGTTCCTTCGTGCCGATGCATGCGGCGATCTGGGCGAGCGGCACGTCGATGTCGAAACGTCGCCGCATCCACGCCTGCACCGCGGCGCGCAACGGTTCGGTGCCGATGCTCGGCGGGTAGCCGCGCTCGCTGTTCGACGATCCGAGGGCGGTGACCACGGCGGCCAGCGGCGGGTCGCACGGCGTGCCGACGGAGAGGTCGACGAGCCCGCCGTCGAGCCGTGCGCCGAGCGGCGCGAAACGATCGAGGCGGTCGTAGGGGTACGGCGGCGGGACGAATCCCTCGGCCGGTGCGTCAACGGTCATGCGCCGACCATCTTGGCCGATTGCACCCGCGTGGCCACAGTGCTCACCGGGATTCCTCCGCCGAAGACGTTCAGCCGGTCGCAGCGGCGTGCGCTGCTGCCAGCGCGACGAACTCCGACAGCCGACCGGCGGACGCGTCGCTGAGCCGTGCACGGATGCGCAGTCCGTTGGTGTCGTTCAACGTCGACACCACTTCGCCCTCGCGGTGCACGGCGGCGACGAGGTCGCCTCGTTCGTACGGGATCAGCAGCTCGACGACCGCGGTGATGCTGCGCAGCCGGTCGGCGAGGACGACGAGGAACTCGTCGATGCCCTCGCCGGTGAACGCGCTGAGGGCAACGGAACCTTCATGGCGCGCCGTCAGATCGGCAGCGACATCCGGCGCGGCGTCGACCTTGTTGAAGACCAGGAGCTCGGGAACGGACTGAGCGTCGATCTCGCCGAGCACGGACCGGACCGCCGCGATCTGCCCTTCCGGGTCGGGTGCTGCGCAATCGACCACGTGCACGAGGAAGTCGGCCGACGCGGCCACCTCCAGCGTGCTCTTGAACGACTCGACCAGACCGTGCGGCAGGCGCCGGACGAAGCCGACCGTGTCGGTGAGCAGGACGGGCTCACCGCCGGGCAGCGCGAGGCGTCGGGTGGTGGGATCGAGGGTGGCGAACAACCGGTCTTCGACGAGCACACCTGCTTGCGTCAGCCGGTTGAGCAACGTGCTCTTGCCGGCGTTGGTGTAGCCGACGATCGTCACCGCGGACAGCCCGCTGCGCGAGCGGCTCTTGCGCTGCAGGTGACGGGTTCCCTGCAAGTGCTTGAGATCGTCCTCCAACCGGTTGATGCGGCGCATCAGCGTTCGTCGGTCGGTCTCCAGCTTGGTCTCGCCCTTGCCACGGGTGCGCGTCCCGATGCCGCCGGACTGCTGCGACAGGTTGGCGGTGTTGCCGCGACGAAGCCGCGGCAGGCGGTAGCGGAGCAGCGCCAGCTCGACTTGCGCCTTGCCCTCCATCGTGTGCGCGTTCTGGCCGAAGATGTCGAGGATGACCGCGGTGCGATCGAGCGCCGTGCGACCGAGCATCTTCTCCAGGTTGTACTGCTGCGCCGGACTGAGATCGTTGTCGAACACGACGGTGTCGGCGTCGACGGCGAGGCAGATCTCCTTCAGCTCCTGCGCCTTGCCCTTGCCGATGAACCACGTGTGATCAGGCGAGTCGCGGCGCTGCACGAGGCGCGCCGCTTCGTCGGCGCCGGCGGTGTCCACCAGCAGCGCCAGCTCATCGAGCCCTGCCTCCGTGTCCTCGTCGGTGTGGCCGGGCAGCGTGACCCCGACGAGCACGATGCGCTCCCGCTTGGTGCGCTCGATGAGCGTCGCGCCGAGTGCTTCGTTGTACGGGGTGGTCATGCAGTGGTGCTCCGGTGTGCTGGGTGGGCAACGGTGATGTCGGCGATGTGGCGGGCCGGACCGATCAGCGTGACGCGCCCGTGGTCCGGTTGGTGCAAACGAACCTTTGCATCGCCGCCGTCCATGTGCACGAGGATTTCCGGGCTGCTGGCCGGCACCAACCCCCAGGCGACGGCTGCCCACGCCGCCGCGCACGCACCCGTGCCACACGCTTCGGTGATCCCGGCGCCGCGCTCGTGCACGCGCATCGTGATCGCGTGCACCTCTGGCCCGTGCTCGACGATCTCCAGGTTGACGTATGGGACGACGGTGCCGATGGCGAGCAGGTCGACGGCACGCACGTCCTCGACGCCGACGACGGTGTGCGGGTTGCCCACGCTGAGGTGGCTCACCGGCCGCATCGGATCGCAGCCGACCTGTCGCCAGTCGGCGGGTTCCTCGATCGCGGCGACCTCACCCATGTCCACCGCAGCGAGGATCTCACCCGGTGCGTCGCCGCCGAGCAAGGTCACCAGACGTTCACCTGCGTCGGTGAGGATCCGCTGCGGATGCTCGTCGCCGCGTCGCGATGCGAGGGCCTGGGCGAAGCACCGGATGCCGTTGCCGCTCATCTCGGCGCGCGATCCGTCGGCGTTGTAGAGCACCATCTGCGCCGCGTATCCATCGGCGCTCTCCCCCACGAGCAGGCCGTCGGAGCCGATACCACGGCGACGGTCGCACAACTCGCGGGCGAACGCCGGGAGATCGTCGACGTGTGGGTGGAACGTGACGAGGAAGTCGTTGCCGAGCGCTTCGTGCTTGGACAGCTGCACCGTGGCCGGTGCGTCGGATGCGGAGGGTGTTGCAGTCATGGTGCCGTTGGAGATCCATCGGGCAGCGAACGCAAGACGGGGAGGAGCTCCTCCACCGGATCGTCGCCGACCGGCACCCAGCGTATGCGTGGGTCGCGTCGGAACCATCGGATTTGCCGAACGGCGAACTGCCGCGTGCGCACGATGGTCGTCGCGACCGCCTCGTCCAACGAGACCTCGCCGTGGAGGTGGGCCAGCAGCTCCTTGTAGCCGAGTGCCTGGCGAGCTGTCCGCGACCAGGTCGTGGTGCGGTCGATCTGCGCCACCTCGTCGAGCAGCCCCGCCGACATCATCCGCTCGACGCGCTGCTCGATGCGCCGGGCCAGCGCCTCGCGCTGCCAGGCGATGCCGATCTGACGAAACGGCGTCGGCGCGTACGTGCTCACGCCGGGGCCGTACGAGCTGAACGGTCTTCCTCCGCCGAGGGTGACCTCGAGGGCGCGAACGACGCGCCGCTCGTTGGTCGGTTCCATGCGCGACGCGGCGACGGGGTCGAGGGCCGTGAGCTCCGCGTGCAGGGCGACCACCCCGTCGGAGTCGAGCCTCGCTTCGATCTGCGCCCGAACGGCCGGCCACCGACCCGGGAGGTCCATCGGGTCGGTGAGCGCCCGCAGGTACAGGCCCGTGCCGCCGACCACGACGGCAGTGCCCCCGCGACCGGCGACGTCGTGCAGCGCCGCCGCGGCCGCCACCGCGAACTGGGCGACCGTGAACTCGTCAGCGGGCTCTGCCAGATCGAGGCAGTGGTGCGCCACCGCCGCACGATCGAGCGCCGTCGGCTTGGCCGTGCCGATGTCCATGTGCCGGTACACCTGCATCGCGTCGACGGCGACGATCTCGCTCCCGGAATGGTCGGCGGCGTACGCCATCGCCACATCGCTCTTGCCCGACGCGGTCGGGCCAACGATGACGATCGGTTCGTTCATCGAAGCAGCACGATCGACGATCGGACCACCGCGTCCGCGTCGGTCACCCGGCGAGCACGGCGATGCGGCGCTTGTGCATCGGATCGGCAAGGTGCTCGACGAACCGGCCGGTGAGGTGGTGCGGTGCGCCGTAGGTGATCTCGACCGACGCGTAGGCACCCGTGCGCAAGGGCTGCGGCGGGACGAAGTGGACGAGCTTGTTCTGACGGGTACGCCCGCTGGTCACCGACGGATCCCGCTTGCTCGGACCCTCGACGAGCACCTCCTCGATCATGCCGACGCGGGCCTGATGCTTGGCCAGCGCGCTGCGCTCGACGACGACGCGCAACCGCTGGAACCGATCGGCAGCAACGGCGGGATCGACGAACAGGTGCTCCATGGTTGCTGCCTCGGTGCCGGCGCGCGGCGAGAACAGGAAGGTGTAGGCGTAGTCGTACTCGGCAGCGGCGGCCACCTCGAGGGTGTGCACGAAGTCGGTCTCGCTCTCGCCCGGGAAGCCCACGATGATGTCGGTGGACACGGCGAGATCGTCGATCGAGGCACGTGCCTCGACGAGCCGCTGCAGGTATCGCTCGGCGGTGTAGCCGCGATGCATCAGCGCCAGCACCCGATCGCTGCCCGACTGCAGCGGGTAGTGCAGGTGCTCGCACACCGCCGGCGTGGCGCTCATCGCCGCAAAGGTGTCGGGCCGCATGTCCTTGGGATGCGGACTGGTGAAGCGAACGCGACGGATCCCCGGCACGGCACCGACCGCGCCGAGCAACTCGGCGAACAGCGGACGCACGCGGGCGTCGTGGTCGCCACCCTGCCGTGCTGCGAGCTGCAGGTCGCGGCCGTAGCTGTTCACGTTCTGGCCGAGGAGCGTGACCTCGGTGGTACCGGCGAGCGCCAGTGCCTCGACCTCGGCGACGACGTCGGCGAACGGTCGGCTGATCTCGACGCCACGGACCGACGGCACGATGCAGAAGGCGCAACTGTTGTCGCAGCCGATCTGGATGGTGACCCACGCGTTGTACGACGTCTCGCGACGCACGGGCAGCGCGCTGGGGAACAGGGCGTGATCGTCGATGACGGCCGCGTCGAAGATCTCCGTGACGGGGCCGTGCTCGGTGGCGGTGCGCAGCAGCTCCGCGGCACGATGCACGTTGTGCGTGCCGAGCACCACGTCCACCCACGGCGCCTTGTCGCGCACGACCTCGCGGTCCTTCTGGGCGAGGCATCCGGAGACGACGATCTGACGGCCGTCGCGCTCGTCCTTCCACCGCTTCAACAACCCGAGGTTGCCGTACAGCTTGTTGTCGGCGTTCTCCCGAATGCAGCAGGTGTTGAGGACGACGACGTCCGCGTCGGCTTCCTCGGACACCGCGGTGAAGCCGTCGGCGTCGAACAGCCCGGCGATGCGCTCGGAGTCGTGCTCGTTCATCTGGCAGCCGAACGTGCGCACCATGTACGTGCGCGGCATCGACGACGTCGTTGAGTCCCCTTCGTGCGGCGTCTCGATCGGCTGGCTCACAGGCCGATCAGGCTACCGGTGCGCTCCGGTGGGCGCCGGTGAGGAACACGGCGATCAACGCCGGCACCTCGCCGGGGTTCGACCAGCGATGGCGGGTGCCGTTCTGCACGACGGTGTCGCCCGGGTGCAACGTGACGGATGCTCCGTCGTCGAGCTCGAGCACCACGGTGCCGGTGATGATGACCTCGAAGTCGACCGTGTCGGTCGTGTGCATGCCCGGAACGTCGGGCTCCATGTGGCTGAGCAGACCCGGCATCGCCGCCTCGAAGGCGGCCATGCCCGCAGCGACGTCGACCGAGGTGTCCGGTCCCGGCGAGTTCGCCGGCGCCAAGGTGAAGAAGCCGAACCGCACGCCGCCGGGCGCCGGGAAGTAGGCGGTGCCGGACGGTTGGCTGCCATCGCCAGGGAACGTCGGTGCGTCGTCGAAGCCCCACAACCGGTGGAACGAGGCGCCGGGCATGATCGCCGGCTCGAAGGCGGGAACCTCGGCGTCGGCGACGAACACCGAACGGCCGGAGGTGTCATGACCGGTGACCACGCGACGGATCTGCATGGCCGGACGCTACGGCAACGACGCCATGCCATCCGACGCGAGCCTGCAGCCCGGGTCGGATGGCATGGTCGTCGAGCGTCAGCTGATCTCGATCGGTTCGTCGTCCACGGCCGTGAACGGCTGCGGCTCGGCGTCCTGGCCGATGCCGGCCTGCACGCGCACCTTGTCGTGGATCTCGGCCATCACCTCCGGGTTGTCCGAGAGGAAGTCCTTGGCCTTCTCTCGCCCCTGACCGAGCTGCTCGCCGTCGTAGGTGAACCAGGCGCCGGACTTCTTGACGATGCCCATGTCGACTGCCATGTCGAGCAGCGAGCCCTCACGGCTGATGCCCTTGCCGTACATGATGTCGAACTCGGCCTGGCGGAACGGCGGGGCGACCTTGTTCTTGACCACCTTCACGCGAGTGCGGCTGCCGACGACCTCGGCGCCGTCCTTGATGCTCTCGATGCGGCGGATGTCCAGGCGCACCGACGAGTAGAACTTCAGCGCCCGACCGCCGGGCGTGGTCTCCGGCGAACCGAACATGACGCCGATCTTCTCGCGCAGCTGGTTGATGAAGATCATGATGGTGTTCGTGCGGTTGAGGTTGGCGGTGAGCTTGCGCAGTGCCTGGCTCATCAACCGGGCCTGCAGGCCGACGTGCGTGTCGCCCATCTCGCCTTCGATCTCGGCGCGAGGGGTGAGGGCGGCGACGGAGTCGATGACGACCACGTCGAGCGCGCCCGAGCGCACGAGCATGTCGGCGATCTCGAGCGCCTGCTCACCGGTGTCGGGCTGGCTGATGAGCAGCTGATCGACGTCGACACCGATGGCCCGGGCGTAGATCGGGTCCATCGCGTGCTCGGCGTCCACGTAGGCACAGATGCCGCCGTTGCGCTGCGCTTCGGCGACGACGTGCATCGCCAGCGTGGACTTGCCGGAGGACTCCGGACCGAAGATCTCGATGACGCGGCCGCGGGGCAGACCACCCACGCCGAGTGCGAGGTCGAGCGACAGCGCACCCGTCTGCACGACCTCGATGGCCATGCTGCCCTTCTCGCCCATCCGCATGATGGACCCCTTGCCGAACTGCTTGTCGATGGCTGCCAGGGCCACTTCGAGTGCCTTGTCGCGGTCGTTGCCGTTGCTCACGTCTGTCTCCGTTTCTGTTGCCCGGGCCTGTGGTTCCGGGTGCTCGCACTGCCTGCACGAGCTCACTGCCTGCCTGCTGGAGACCGACTCGCACGGTCCCGAATCTCGATGAGCGAACCGTACGACGGGGGTGTGACACGGTTCCCCGGAGACGTTCGAACGACAGGAGTGTAACTACGAACAGCCGTTCGATCAAGCATCCTCGAACAGCTCGTATCCTGGTGCTGTGCCTCGCCTGTCCGATCGCCGTCCACCGCCGAAGGTTCCGTCGTTCAAGCGCATGGCCGGCCGAGCGCTGGTGCTCCACTGCCCGTGGTGCGGCAACCGGCGCACCTTCCTGCGCGGCTGGTTCGGCAAGCACGACCGCTGCCGCACCTGTGGCATCAAGTGGCGGCGCGAGGTCGGCTTCGAGCTCGGCGCGATCACGGTCAACACCGTGGTCACGTTCTTCGCCCTCACGGTGGCGATGGCGGTCGGCATCATCACCACGACCCCGGACATCCCCGTGCTGCCGCTGGTGGTCGGCCTGGCGATCGGTGCGCTGCTGCTGCCGGTGGTCATCTACCCGTTCACCTTCACGGTCTGGCTCGCGTTCGACCTCGCCGTGCACCGTCCGGAGCCGGCCGAACTGGCCGAAGCACGCGCCGCGATCGGCTGACCGCCACCGTCCTCGAGCGTGCCGCTGAGCGCCCGCATTGACAGGTCGACCATAATGCTCCGGTGCGCAGGACACTCGCGGGGTTGTTGTTCGGGATCGCGTACACGTGCGCCAGCCTTGCGTTCGGTGGCTGGCTGCTGCAGCGGACCGCGTTCGAGCCCGATCGCACCGCCGATCTCGCTCCCGTCGTGCTCGGCGACAGCGAGATCAAGACCGAGCTCGTCGACGTGATCTCCAACGCGGCGACACCCACGCTTGCCGCTCTCGATCCGAACATCACGCTCGATCAGGTCCGCACCACCGTCACCCAGGTGGCCAGCACGCCCGCCGGCGCCAAGCTGATGGCCAACATCCTGCGCGACGCCCACGCCCACCTGATCGGCGAACAGGACAAGCCGGTGCAGATCACCGGCGCGCAGATGGTCGAGGTGGTGCGCGACGAACGTGTCGCTGCACTGCCACCGGTGACGTTGCCCGTTCCGCGAATCGGGCTGTTGAACATCCTGCGCCAGGTCCTCACGTGGCTCGTGCCGATCGCGGCGATCGCCGCGCTCGCCTTCGGAGTTGTCGGCATGACCACCCACCCCGATCGCAGCGCGCTCGTGCGAAGCCTCGGCTTCGGTCTGCTGCTGCTGGCGGTCCTGGGCATCGTGCTCGGCTACCTCATCCCGCGCTTCTTGATCCCCGCGCTCAGCAACAACCCGTGGTCGAACGTGCCGGCGCGCCTTGCCGACGACTCCGTCGGCGTGCTGATCGCGGTCGAGCTGCTGCTGATCGGCAGTGGTCTCGGCCTGCTCGTCAGCTCGGGGATGATGCGCCGCCGGAAGCGTTGGAGCACACCGGTCAGCACCTACCGCTACAACGAAGAGCGGCGCTGGAGCTGATCGCTCGACGGGTCTGAACGAGGCCGGCCGAACGTCAGCGGCCGTAGCGTTCCGGGGATCGGATCGTCGATCATCACACCGTTGCGCCGCCGCGCCCTTCGACATCTCGTCGGCGCGCAGTTCCTGTCGGAGACGGGCGACGGCATCGTCACCGTGGCGCTGCCGCTGCTGGTGTTCGCCCGCACCGGCTCGGCGACAGCGACGTCGATCACCTTCACGGCCGAGATGCTGGCCGGCGTCGTGCTCGGCATCGTCGGCGGCGTGCTGGCCGACCGGTTCGACCGACAGAAGGTGCTCGTGTGGTCGTTCCTCGCGCGCACCGCGCTGCTCCTCGGAGCGTGGGCCGTCGGCCCGCTGTGGCTCACCGTCACCCTGGGGGTCGCTGCCCGATCCCTCGGTCAGCTGGACAACCCGTCGTTCGACGCACTGATCCCGTCGCAGGCCCGCGACGACCTGCAGCAGGTGCTGGCCGTACGCCGCTTCATCCAGTCCGTGTCGTTGATCATCGGCCCGGCTGCCGGTGCGCTGCTCGTGTGGGCGGTCGGCGAGACGGCCACGATCGCTCTGGCATCGATGACGTTCGCGGTCGCCGCGCTGATCCACGTCGGCATCTTCGGACTCGACGTCGAAGCGCGGACCCGACGCCGGGCTCACCACGACTCTCAGCTGAGCGATCTCCTCAGTGGGATGGCGATCGTCGTGCGGACGAGGTTCGTCCGCCGCCTCTGCCTGTACTGGGCGTTCGAGAACGCGACGATCGGCCTCTGCATGGCAGCCGCACTGGTGTGGTTCCAGCGCACGCTCGACGCGCCCGACTACTGGTACGGGCTCTCGATCTCGTGCTACGGGATCGGCGCCGCGTCCGGCCTCGCGCTGTTCGGCGGCCGTCGCTTCACGCTGCCGCTGCCCACCGTGCTCGTGCTCTCCGCACCCGTGTACGCGGTCTGCTGTGCGGTCGGCGTCCTGGCCCACGTGCCGTGGCTCATGGGACTCGGCTGGCTCGTGTGGGGCATCTCGCTCGGGCCCGAGATCGTGCTCGCCGAGCCGGCGTTCGTCGCCGCGATCGACGAGCGCATGCGCGGTCGCGCCTATGCCGGCATCGGCGTGGCCAACACGATCGGCATCGCCGTCGGCTACGCCATCGCCGGACCGACCATCGAGTGGTTCGGTCCGCGAACGGTCACCCTCGGCACTGCCCTCGCGATCCTCGTGATCGGTGCGATGTGGCTGGCGCCGAGCCACACGTTGGTGACGGCAGCGCCCGAGGATCAGGCGATGAGCTCGCCGACGAACTCGGCGAACACGTCGGCGTAGTGCATCGTGTCGGCGTCGGTGTGCATGACGGAGATCAGCCACTGCTCGTCGAGGCCCGGCGGCAGCAGCACCCCACGGTTGATGCCGTGCATCCACTGCGCGAACGCGAGGTCGAAGTCGGTGCCCTTGTAGTCGCGGTAGTTGCGGATCTGCTGGGGCGCCCACGTGACGCAGCCCTTCGCCCCGAACTGCACCGTGTGTGCCGGCAGGTTGGCGTCGGCGATGATCCCGTCGACCGCGTCGAGCAGCATGCGGTTGCGAGCGATCGTGGCGTCCGTGGTCTCCGGCGTGCAGACCTCGGCCAGCACGGCACGGCCGGCGGCCATGCAGAGCGGGTTGCCGTTGTACGTGCCGAGGTGCAGCACCCGGCCGGAGGTGATCTGGTCCATGCACTCCTGCGTGCCGCCGAACGCTCCGAGCGGCAGACCGCCGCCGATGCTCTTGGCCAGGCACACGAGATCGGGCAGCACGCCGACGGCCCCGGTGGCGCCACTCCAGCCGGCGGTGATGCCGGTCTTGACCTCGTCGAAGATCAGCTTCGTGCCGTAGCGGTTGGTGATCTCGCGCACGGCTTGCAGGTAGCCCGGCTGCGGCAGGCAGATGCCGATGTTCTCCATCACCGGCTCGACGATGAAGCACGCAACGTCGCCGTTGGCGAGCACACGCTCGAGCGCCGCAGGATCGTTGTACGGGATGACGAGCGTGTCCGCCAGCACCGCGCGTGTGATCCCCGCGGTGGCGGGGATGGCCCGCGGCGAGTCGGCCGGGCCTGCCTCGCTGATCGGCGGCTTCATCGAGATCATCACCTCGTCGTGGTGGCCGTGGTAGCCGCCTTCGACCTTGACGATCTTCTCCCGGCCGGTGATGCCGCGACAGACCCGGATCGCGTCCATCGTCGCCTCGGTGCCCGAGTTGGTGAAGCGCCACATCGGCAGGCCGTAGCGCGCTGCGAGCAGTTCGGCGACCTCGGCGTTCATCTCGCACGGGGTGACGAACAACGTGCCGTCGTCGAGCTGCGCCTCGATCGCGCGGCGGACGGCCGGGTTGACGTGGCCGGAGAAGAGGGCGCCGAAGCCCATGTCGTAGTCGATGTAGCGGTTGCCGTCGACGTCTTCCATCCAGGCGTCCTGGGCCCGCTTGACGACGATCGGGTGCGGGTCGTAGGCCTGGAAGCTGGAGGGCACGCCGAGGGGCAGCACCTTGCGCGCCCGCTCGCTGGCCTTCATCGAGCCAGCCGTGCGTTGCATGTACGTGCCGAGCTCCCGCTGGGTGATCTGACGGGCCCGTGCCGCCAGCTGCTGCTGGCGATCGTTGACGGATTCCGTTGTGGTCATGACCCTCTCCTGACGGATTTCGTTCTCGCAAGCCTAGCCGACCACGGAATGCGCACCCGACGAGCCGGCCGTCACGGGTCGTGCGGCGACGAACTGCCGCAATCAGCTTGTGCTTTTCGAGGAGGGGGATGGCAGAATGTCGGGCCTGTGACGGCCGCATCGCAAGATGCGTTCGTTCGCATGGTGGCCGTAGCTCAGCTGGTAGAGCGCCAGGTTGTGATCCTGGATGTCGCGGGTTCGAGCCCCGTCGGTCACCCCAAGTGCAGTGGTGTCCGTCGCCTGCCGACCTACACTCCTGCACCTGCTGCGCCTCTAGCTCAACGGCAGAGCAACGGACTCTTAATCCGCAGGTTCTGGGTTCGAAACCCAGGGGGCGCACCTCGAACTGACCAGGCCTCGGGTCTGGTCAGTTTGCGTTCTGGCGGGCGGCGGGTAACGGCTGCGTAAACGGGGGTGCTCCTAGCGTCCGTCAATCGTGGAACCGTTGCGCATCGATGGCCAGGACGAACCCGCTCGCCGAGGCGAGCTCGCGCTCGAGGAGGTCGGGCGATGACCGGCCGGCTCGAGGGCAAGGTGGCGCTGATCACCGGCACCGGCGGCGGCCAGGGTCGCTCGGCGGCACTGAAATTCACAGCCGAGGGCGCCCGGGTCGTCGGCTGCGACGTGCTCGTCGAGGAGAACGAGGAGACCGTCCGCCAGGTGCTCGCCGCGGGCGGCGAGATGGTCGGCATGGCGCCCGTGGACCTCGGCGACCCCGAACAGGCGAAGGCGTGGGTGGACGAGGCCGCTGCTGCGTTCGGCAAGGTCGACGTGCTCTACAACAACGCCGGGATCGGGCGGCACAAGCCGATCGAGGAGCTGACCATCGACGACTGGCGCTTCACGATGCGCAACGAGGTCGACCTCGTGTTCTGGGTCACCAAGTTCGCGTGGCCGTACCTCAAGGAGAGCAAGGGCATCATCATCTCGACGGCCTCGATCGCCGGGCACGTCGGGATCGCCAATCTGGTCCCCCACTGCACGGGCAAGGGTGCCGTCCTGTCCATGTCTCGGGCCTTCGCCGCCGAGGGCGCACCGTTCGGGATCCGCTCGGTGTCGATCAGCCCCGGGCCGATCGCCTCGCCGGTGTCGGCCGAGATCATGGCCGACCCGGAACGGGCTGCAGCGTGGGCGCAGAGCACGATCCTCAAGCGCGTCGGCACCGTCGACGAGGTCGCCGCAGCGGCGATCTACCTGGCGTCCGACGACGCTTCGTTCCTCACCGGTTGCGACCTGGCGATCGACGGCGGCAAGCAAGGCACCCGCGAACAACGCTCCTGACGCCTTGCACATCACTGCTCGGGCGCTCATTATGAGCTGATGCGGCGAGCAGCGGTGGCGGCGGTCCTGCTCGTGCTGCCCGCGTGCAGCAGCGATGCATCGGGGCCGACCACGACGACGTTCGCGCGATCGGTCGCCGAGCCCGGCACGACGTTCACCGTTCCGGGGGCGCTGACGTTCCGATCGGACGGCTTCACGAGCAGCGTCGAAGCCGCCGACGGTTACTACGCCAACTTTCCCCTCGGTGACGGCTGCACTCCGGCCGGATGCGGCGGTGTGCGGCGCCCTCCGGCCAACGGTGTCGTCGTCAGCTTCGGCGTGCTCTCCGGCATGGGCACGGGCGTCGCACCAGAGGTCGCACCGAACACGTCGATCGCCGGGCGTGACGCCGTCGTGACGAAGGAGCTGCCGGGTGACTGCGGCGGCGACGAGACGATCACCGCCTGGATCCCGACCCCGAACGGATCGAACGTGCCCATCGTGCGGGCGTGCCTGAGCGGACCGGACCTGGCGACCGGCGAGCGCATCGTGCAGGAGGCGCTCGACACCGCGGTGGCGACCTGATCGGAGGCGGACTCGGCGCGTCAGCCGAGGCGGCGGATGAGGTTGGTGGTGATCCGTTCGATCGCGGCGTCGGCGGCGTCGAGGCCCCACGCCCAATCGGTGCAACCGGTGGCGATCACGGTGCCCCTCCCCTGTTCGCCGTCACGCACGCCGAACACGGCGTGGCCGTTCTCCAAGCGATGCGTCGTCGCCACATCGTGCGAGCCGAGCACGCGCCACGCGTGGAACTCGACCTCGGAGAGGCCGTCTTCCGGCACAGGCCGTTGTGCGGTCTCACGCGTGAAGCCGGATGCCGGAGCGGTCGCAAGGATCACGGTGCCGTCGGGGCAGCCGTCGCTGCCGGTGGGCTCGGGCACCCCGTCGACCAAGCGCATCTCGCAGCCATCGCACTCGTAGCCGACGACGGTGCCCTTGGCCCCGAGGAGATCGCCACGACCGACGTCGCTGCCCTCGAAGAGCCAGTGGTCGGCGCGGTGCACGGTGTACCCGCCGGCGCCTGAACCGACCGATCGGCCGATGCGGTGGTACCCGCCGCGGTTGAACGACATCAGGCTCATCGAGTTCTCCGGCCGGCCGATCAGCTGATCGCTCCAGATGCTCGTCAGCCGCTCCTGGCGATCCGTGGCGAACACGGGATCCTGCTCGAAGCGCTGCTTGTAGCCGACCATCGTTCGGCCCGCCTCCTCGAGACGCACCTGCCAGAAGCACACGTTGCCACTGAGGAACGCAGCGTTGCCACCACCGGCGACGAACTGCTCGACGGTGTCACGCATGCCCCACGACCAGTACTCGTCGTGGCCGACGCTGAGGTAGAGGCGTCGGCCGTCGAGCACCTCAGGGCACTCCTCCAGATCGGCGTTGATCGCGTAGTCGAGCGCAAACCCCTGCTGCTCGCACCACCGCACGAACGGCTCTTCCCACGACGGCCAACCCGCTGATCCGGACCAGCCCGAGAGCCCGTTGCTGCGGATGTGCCCGACGTGCGTTCGCATGCGCGGATCCGGCGGATCGAGCACGGCGACGCGGAAGCCCGGACCCGCTGGCTTGCGCAGGAACCCTGGCGCGATCGGCCGCATGAACGAGGCGTGGGTGCCGCCGTTGTACAGGTTCGTGCCGGCGATGTCGTTGTAGGCGTTGAGCGTGTTGGTCGTCATCACGAGCAACGGCCGCGTCGGGTCTGGCGCGCTGGCGCGCACGACGAAGAAGGCAACGGCCTCGCGTCCGTCCGACAGGCCGATGACGACCTCGTAGTAGCCCGACGGCCAATCGGCTTGGACGATGACGG
This sequence comes from Ilumatobacteraceae bacterium, assembly GCA_965229005.1. Taxonomy (GTDB): domain Bacteria; phylum Actinomycetota; class Acidimicrobiia; order Acidimicrobiales; family Ilumatobacteraceae; genus CBDDIP01. The sequence goes on along the minus strand of CBDDIP010000002.1, from coordinate 2,402,577 downwards.
CGGCAGTCACCGGCCAGTCGCACCCGACTGCGTCGGCCTCCGGTGGAAGGTCCTCCGGCTGCAGCGAGACCGTGATCGCGTGGACGGTCGAACGTGACGCGCCGACTCGTGAGATCTCCAGCGTCGCGCTCCCGACCGGGCCACGAGCGTGCATGGTGACCTCGTCGCCGGCGACGACGCTCAACGGCCACGCGTACACCAAGGGTGTGGACTGATCGGCCGACGGCGAGTACGGCATCGGCCTCGGAGCAACGACGTCAGACATCCGCGGAGTCTCGCAGCACGGAACTGGATGTCGGAGACGCTGCTGTGCCGCGTCTCAAACATCCAGAAACATCAGGCGCCGATGAGGAGACCGTAGAAGACGAACTCGGTGCGACGGTTCATCGCCAGGGAGGCGGCGTCGCTGTTCACGCTGAGCAGATCGTTCTCGCCAACTGCACGGCTCGACAGGCGATCGGCGGCGATGCCGTGGGCCTCCATGTAGTTGACCACGGCCACGGCCCGACGCTCGGACAGCTCCTGGTTGTGCTCGACCGTCCCGGTCTGGTCGGCGTGCCCGATGACGAGCACGGTGACGTTGGGGAAGGCGTTCATGATGTTGACGACTCGATCGAGCTCGAGGGCGTGCTCCGGGACGACGACGTCCTTGCCCTCGGGGAACCGCGAAGCAGTGAGCTCGATCACTCGAACGCCGATGCCCGCCGGCACCCGCGGGTCGATGTTGGTCAGGTTGAGCACCGCCACCCCGGGCGTCTTGCTGTTGGCAGCGGCGAGGGTCTCGAGGAGGTCGGACGCTGCCTGGCTCGGGACGGAGCCCTGGAGCGAGATCGTTCCCGTGTCGAAGATGGCGACGATCGGTGCGAACGAGCCGTCGGGCAGCGTGCTCGGCGGCGGGGCATCCGAGGCGACGATCGAGGTCGACGTGGTCGACGCGATCGCCGGTGTCGAGGCCGGCGTCGAGGCGGGCACCACGGTGTCGTCGGTGGCGGATGCGACCGTGGTCGAAGTCGTTGCACCGACCGAGACGACGGCAGTCGTGTCAGTGGCAGCGGACGTGTTGAAGGGCGGCGCCGAGGCGACGCGTGGCTTGTTCGATCCGCCCGACATCGAGGTGTACAGGACGAACCCGCCACCGGCGAGCGCGGCAACGATCGCCAGCCCGGCAACCTTGCGCCAGATCGACGATGACTCGCCGTACTCGGACTCGTACATGACCGTGGTCCTCCGTCTCGCGGGCGACGTGGCCCGAACGATGCACAGAGCACCACCCGCCCCGGCTGATACGCGTCGCGCTGTCAGCGACCGAGGTGGTGCCTGAACTCGTGCAACATATCCGACTGCTGACCTGCTTCGGGACCCCCCATCGGGCGGTTCTGAGCGACCACGCGCAGGGCGGTCGGCACGTCACTCCCTGCTGCCATCAGCACGGCGCAGGCGAGCGTTCCAGCCCGCCCGATCCCAGCGCCGCAGTGGATCAGGACGTCCTCGCCGGCCGTCACCTCGGCCAGGAGCACGTCGACCAGCGCGGCGGTCTCGGCCAACGATCGAACGCCGAGATCGGGCGTGGGGAACCACCGCGCCGATCCTCGCCCTTCGTGCTCGCGCAGCCACGTCGTGTAGTCCGGGAACCGGTCGTCCAGTTCGTGTGCCTGGCACAGGCAGACCACGAGCGACGCACCGACTCGCGCCATCGCTGCCTCCGGGTCGGCGGCGACAGCGTGCTTGCCGGCGAGCCACAGCCGTCCCGACGCACCCGGCACCGGGACCGCGTCGATGCCGCCGTCGGCGGATCGTGGCCGAACCGTCACGGCACGAGCGCGGCCTTGCCGACGACGCGGCGCTGCTGCTGATCCGCCAGCGCGATGGCCACATCGTCGAGCGCGTAGCTCGTCGGCTCCACCGGAGACAGCCGGCCATCGGCGATCGCCTGCAGCACGTCGCCGAGCATCGCCTGGTTGGCTGCCTGGTTGCGGCCGGCCCAAGCGCCCCAGTCGACCCCGGTGACTCGGCGGTTGCGCAGCAGGACCTGGTTCGCGGGCAGCTTGGGGATCGTCCCGCTGGCGAATCCGATGACGAGGAACTGGCCGTCCTCGCCCAACGCGCGCAGCGCGTCCTCGCCGGCGACGCCACCGACGGGGTCGTAGACGAGGTCGACGCCGGTGGCGCCCGGCGTGGCTGCGGCGACCACCTCGCGGGCGACCGCCTTCACGTCGTGGCTCGATGAGTCGACGACCACCTCGGCGCCGTGCGCTGTCGCAACGGCACGTTTCTCCGCCGTCGACGCGGCTGCGATCACGCGCAAGCCGAGCGCCCGCCCGACGTCCACTGCGGCGAGCCCCACTCCACCGCCGGCGCCGAGCACCAGGAGCCACTGGCCCGCGCGCGCCTTCGCCCGTTCGACGAGTGCGAACCACGCGGTCATGTAGCTCTGGGTGAACGTTGCGGCCTGTCCGTCGGTGACACCGGCCGGGATGGCAAGGGCGCGCCGGGCGTCCACGACCACCTCGCTCGCGTACCCACCGAGTCCGACGTTGGCGAAGACACGATCGCCGACCGCGGGCGACGTCACCGCCGCACCGACCTCGACGACCACGCCGGCGATCTCGTTGCCAGGCACGAACGGCAGCGGCGGCTTGATCTGGTAGAGCCCCTGCACGAACAGCGCATCGACGAAGTTCACGCCGGCCGCGGTGACGGCGATGCGCACCTCACCATCACCGCACGGCGCCGACGGAACCTCCTCGACCGCGAGACGATCGAGCGGGGCGAACTCGTGGCAGACCACCGCGCGGTGCGCGGAGGATGACGGTTCGGATGATGTCCCGGAGAATGGTGCGCTCACCGACCGGACGGTACTGCCAAGCTGTCGGGCAGATGTTGCTCGAAGCCCCCACCCTCACCGGCGCGCTGGTCCAACTGGAACCGATCGCCATGGAACACGTCGACGACCTGCTCGTCGCTGCCTCCGAACATCGCGACACGTATGGCTGGACGATGGTGCCCGCCGATCGACCGGCGATGGAGCGCTACATCACCGGCCTGCTCGAGCAGGCCGAGCGCAACACCGTGGTCCCGCTGGTGCAGCGTCGCATCGCTGATGGCGCGCTCGTCGGTTGCACGCGATACATGGAGCTGGCCTGGTGGGGAGGACGTGCCTTTCCCGACGAGGTCGAGGTCGGCGGCACCTGGCTCGCCGCTTCGGCGCAGCGCTCCGGGATCAACACCGAGGCCAAGCTGCTGCTGTTCACCCATGCGTTCGAGGTGTGGTCGGTGCAACGCCTGTGCCTGTGCACCGACGCTCGCAACGAACGCAGCCGCGCGGCCATCCAACGCGTCGGCGCCTCCTTCGAGGGGATCCTGCGCCACAACCGCGCCTCGTACGTGCCGGCCGAGATGGGCAGAGCCCGTGACACTGCGATCTTCTCGATCACCGATGACGAGTGGCCCGCGGCGCGCGACGCGCTCGGTGCGCTGCTGCGTTGAATGCTGCGGACGCACCCGTCGCGCTGGTCACCGGTGGCGGTCGCGGCATCGGCGCGGCCGTCTGCCGCGCAGCAGCCGCGGACGGCTACCGCGTCGTCGTCAACTACGCGAACAGCGCAACCCCGGCTCACGAGTTGGCCGCCGAGCTCGGCAACGGATCGTTGGCGGTCTCAGCAGACGTCGCCGACGAGGAACAGGTCGTGGCGATGTTCGCCGAGATCGACCAGACCTTCGGACGCCTCGACCTCCTCGTCAACAACGCGGGCGTCGCCGGCGCGTACGGCGAGCTCGATGTCGTCACCGCCGAGATGTTGCAACGTCTCTGGGCCGTCAACGTGACCGGCGCGTTCCTGTGTGCGCGTGAGGCCGCGGCGCGCATGCGCACCGATCGCGGCGGGCGGGGCGGCAGCATCATCAACATCTCGTCGAAGGCGGCCGTGCTCGGCAGCGCCGGCGAGTGGGTGCACTACGCCGCGTCGAAGGGCGCGCTGGAGACGATGACCACCGGCATTGCCAAGGAGCTGGCACTGCACGGCGTGCGCGTCAACGCCGTGCGGGCCGGTCTGATCGAGAGCGACTTCCACGACCACGCGCCGCCCGGTCGCGTCGAGCGGATGGCCCCGATGATCCCGATGGGACGGAGCGGGTCGACGGCGGAGGTCGCCGCGGGCGTGATCTGGTTGGCGTCGCCGGCGGCCGGCTACGTCACCGGCACCTTCCTCGACGTGACCGGCGGGCGCTGACCGACCATCCAGCGCACCACCAGAGCGCTCACGCCGGCGAGCACGGTGACGACCAGGATCGTCGGCGGCAGCGACTCGGCGCCGAGTGAGTCGAACAGCTGGCCGATCACCCACGGCAGCGACAGCCCGCCGATGCCGGATGCGGCGATGAACAACGACGTGGACGCGCCGGACAGCGAGAGGTGGTGCTCGGCGTAGGACACCATCGACGCGAACTGCGGAGCGATCGACACCGAGTAGAGGATGACGAAGACCCACAGTGCCGGCCCGGTGCGACCGAAGGCGACGAGGCACACGGTGGCGGCGAGCGCGACCACCATCGACGAGCCGACGATCCGCCCGGCGCTGATCCGCGTGCCGACCGCGATGGCGATCATCCGACCGAGCACGAAGCCGGCCCAGAACGCGACGGTGACGCCGGTCGCCGAATTGCTCGGATCGACCTGCTCGACGTAGGTGTGGATCCACCCGGCGAAGCCGGACTCCATCGCCACGTAGAGGAAGAAGAACACGCACACCGAGGCGAGTTGGCTCGAGCGGGCCCGCGGGTGGCGGTCGCCCGCCGGAACCGGCGGCGGCATCGAGCGCTCCGGCTCCGGTCGCGTGATCATGCGCACCGCGCACACCGCGGCGATCGCTCCGGTCGGGATCGTGACGGCCCACAACGAGTGGAACCAGTCCAACGAACGAGCCACGATGATCGGGGTGGCGAGTGCTCCGAGCGCGAAGCACAGGTGCAGCCCGTTCAGCAGCGACGTCGCACGACCGTGTCGGCTCCACACGACGAGCGTGTTGCCGGCGACGTCGGCGAGCCCGCCCGTTGCCCCCATCACGGCAAAGGCGACCAGCAGCACGAACAGGTTCGGCGCTTCGGCGACGACGAGCATCGCCGCAACGACGACCGCGAGCGCGATCGCCCACCAGCGGTGGGCGTTGCCGCGATCGACCAGCCGGCCGGCTCCGAGCGACCCGATGATGTAGCCGAACGCGTTCACCGCGAACACGCTGGCGATCCCGCCGTCGGTCGTGCCGACCCGATCGCGCAGGTGCGACAGCGCCGGCCCGGCGATGCTGCTGCTCAACCCGAGGACGATGAACCCGCCGAGGTACGCACGAACCGGCGCATCCCGCACGTGTCTCGCGGCGCGCACGGAGTCGATCGGTGCGCTCACCGGCGCATCGTACCGATGGGCTCGCGGATGGGGGTGCAGCGCTAGCGTCCGCAGGTCATGCGAACATTGGTCATCGTTGCTCATCCCAACCCGGAGAGCTTCACGCACGCCATCGCTCAGGCCGCCACGGCGGCGCTCGCGCACGCCGGTCACGAGGTCGACGTCCTCGACCTCTGCGCCGATGGGTTCCGTGCTGCCATGTCGGCGGAAGAGCGTCACGCCTACCACGGCGACGATCCGGTGCTCGATCCACAGGTACGGGCCCACATCGCTGCAGTGCAGCGCGCCGAGGCGCTCGTGTTCGTCTACCCGACGTGGTGGAGCTCGCTGCCGGCCGTGCTGAAGGGCTGGCTGGAGCGAGTGATGGTGCCGGGCGTCGGCTTCGTCTTCGACGACCAGGGCCGTGTCCGTCCTGGGCTCACCAACGTGCGTCGCATCATCGGCATCAGTTCGTACGGCTCGCCGCGCGCGTACGTCAAGGTGGTGAACGACAACGGTCGGCGCACGATCACTCGGGCGCTGCGGGTCAGCACGGGCTTGCGGACGCGGGCGAAGTGGTTGCCGTTCTATGCGATCGACACGTCGACGGCGGCCGAGCGGATGCGGTTCCTCACCAAGGTCGAGCACGCGATGCGGTCGCTGTGAAGACGCTGCTCGTCCACTGCCATCCGCTGGAGGATTCGTACGTCGCCGAACTGCGCCGTCGAGCACTGGCTGGTCTCCACCGTGCCGGCCACGAGGTCCGCGAGATCGACCTCTACGCCGACGGCTTCCAGCCGGAGCTCACCCGCGACGAGCATCGCAACTACCTCGACCTTCACGAGCGCCGAACGCGCGACGACGCGCCGCTCGAGATCGCCTACGTCGAGGCGCTGCGGTGGTGCGAGGCGCTCGTGCTCGTCTACCCGACGTGGTGGAGCGGCCAACCGGCGATGCTCAAAGGCTGGTTCGATCGCATCCTCGTGCGCGGTGTCGCATTCGAGCTGCCGGACGGCGGCAACCGCGTGCGGCCGCTGCTGACCAACATCCGCCGCCTCGTCGTCATCACCAGCCACGGTTCGGCGAAATGGGTCAACGCGGTCGAGGGCGAAGGCGGCAAGCGGGTCGTGTCCCGCGCGATCCGCGCGCTGTGCCACCGACGTTGCCGCACCACGTGGCTGGCGTTGTACAAGATCGATCGCGCCTCCGAGGCGGAGCGCACCGCCTTCCTCGCCCGTGTCGAGGACCGGATGCGTCGGCTGGCAGGCTGACGCACATGACGAGCAACGCCGAGATCGCCGACCGCTTCTTCGCCGCGATCGAGGCCGGCGACGTCGACGCCTTGCGCGAGATCTACGCGCCGGACGCCACCATCTGGCACAACTACGACGACATCGACCAGCCCGTGGTCGACAACTTGAAGACGCTGACGATGCTCCACTCGTTGATGCCCGACATGCGCTACACCGAGGTGCGCCGGACGATCACCGACGACGGCTTCGTGCAGCAGCACGTCCTGCTGGGCACCGCTCCAGGCGGCGCACTGAGGATGGCCGCGATGCTCCGCGTGGACATCGACAACGGGCACGTGCAACGCATCGAGGAGTACCTCGACCCCGCGCAGGCGCGAGTGCTGCGCGGCTAGATCACCGACTCAGGCGACGGCGCCGGCGTAGGCGCCGTCGGGGTTGCCGTTGCTGATGACGCCGCCGGACTTCTCGATGGTGATGACGAGTGTCGTGAGGTCGCCATCGACGGAGAACGGCTCCAGATCCGGGCTGTGGCCGAGCACGCCCAGCGAGATCGCCGAACCGTCGATCACGCCCCACAGCTGGTACGTGCGATCCGACGAAAGCGCAGGCAACGACGCGCCCTGGACGTAGCCGTGACCGCGAGGATCGACGACCGCTTCGACGAGGACGTCGGAACCGTCCGAGTGGAGCTGCACGATCCGCGAATCACGGTCGCTCCGTGCTTCGGCATAGGCGGCCGCCAAGCCGTTGGAGCGCGGACCGTCGTCGGTCACGCGAACGGCCACGACGGCGATTGCAGCTGCAGCAGCCGAGGCCGCGACCCATGCACCTGCGGTGCGCATCACCTTGCGACGGCGCGATGCAACGGTGATCGGGATCGGTGGCATCACCTTGGCCAGCTCGCCGCGCGGCGCAGGAGCCGCATCGCCTTCGATCGAGGCGGCGATCTTGTCCCACAGCCCTTCCGGTGCCGGCACCGAGGACCACGCCAGCATCGTTGCCGTCTCGCGGAGCTCGCGGACCTCCTCGGCGGCGGCCGGGTTGACCTGGAGGTACTCCTCCACGACGCGGCGCTCTTCTTCGTCGACGGCATCGAGGGCGTACGCGCCCAACAGCTCGTCGTACATGGGCTCGTCGGCGCTCATGTCCATGATCCTCTGTCTTGGCGGCCTTCCTGGTTGCCGTCGTTGGAACCCATCGTCACACCTGCAGCCACCAGTTCGGTGCGGAGCCGCTTCATGCCCGCACGAATGCGGCTCTTCACCGTTCCCTCTGCCTCACCCAACGTCACGGCCACCTCCCGGTAGGTCTTGCCGCCGAAGTACGCCAGTTCGATCGCCGCCCGCTCGCCAGGGTGCAGCGCTTCCATCGCCGTGCGCACCTGATCGGCCAGCGCCAGGTCCCACAGCTCGCGCTCCAGGCCGTCGTCCACGATCGGCGCGGTCACGGCGTCGCGCTGCTCGCGTCGCTTGCGGGCGATGTCACTGCGCAGCACGTCCACCGATCGCCCGTGCGTCTGGGCGAGGAGGTAGCTGCGCACGGTCCCGCGCTCGGGGTCGAAGCGGTCGGGCTGGTTCCACAGGCGCAGGAACACCTCCTGCACCACTTCTTCCGCCTGCGCCTGGGAGCCGAGGATGCGCTTCGACAGGCCGAACACCGGGCCGGCGTGGCGGCGGTAGAGCTCGGCGAGCGACGCTTGGTCGTATCGCGCCAGGCCCATCACGAGGACCGCGTCGGACGCGATGGTGAGGTCGGGGCGCACACCACCTGTACGGAGCTCGGGGTCCACTGGATCACCAGCCCCGGGGATTCGTCGTCGAGCGGGTGAAGCGGGTGACCGCCTCGACGTGGGAGGTCTGCGGAAACAGGTCGAGCACGGCGCTGCCGGCGTGGTGGTAGCCGTGGCCGGCAAGCAGCGCGGCGTCTCGGCCGAGCGAGGCGACATCGCAGCTGACCAGGACGAACGTGTCGGCGCCGGCCGCCGAAAGGCGTTCCGCTGCGACGGCGCCCAGTCCGCGCCGTGACGGATCGGCGATCACCAGCTGGGCCGGCTGTGGCTGCCACTCCTCCACCGCGGCCTCGTGCACGATCGCACCGAGGTCGGCGAGGTTGACGCGAGCGTCGGCACACGCCGCGGCCGAGCCCTCGACGAGCACCGGCGCTCGGAGCCCGAGCGCAGCCGAGAACAGGCCGACGCCGCCGTAGCCGTCGATCGCCCCGGGCGCGTCGACGGCGTCGGCCGCCGCGTCCTCGACTGCCGCCACCAACAGCTCGGCGGCTGAGGGACCGGACTGGAAGAAGCTGCCGGCAGACACCCGCAGGCGATGCCCGGCCACCTCCTCGTGGACGACGGCACCCTCACCGACGCTCACACCTTCGGGCACCGAGTCGAGGTGGCCCCAGGACGCGAACGCGGTTCGTTCACCGGTGGCGATCGACGTGCGCAGCGACACCTCGGGTTGCTCGCCCGAACGATCACGTCCCTGCCAGGTGATCGACCGGATCAGCTCGTCGATCGACGGATGCACGACCGCACAGTGGCCGGGCACGACGGTCCGATGCGACGCTGCGGCTCGCCACGCCAGGCGGCCGGCGGCGTCGACGGTGGTTCGAACGCTCGTCCGGTACGCCCACGGCGACACAGCAGCGCGCGCCCACACCGACGGCTCCTCGATGCGTCCGATGCGTCGCAACGCGTCGGCAACCAGCGTCGCCTTCCACCGCAGTTGCGCGGTCGGGTCCACGTGCTGCCAGTCGCAGCCACCGCATCCGGCGGCGAGCGCGGGACAGGGAGGCGCGACGCGGTCGGGCGATGCTTCGATCACCGTCAGCACGCGGGCACGGTCGAAGTCGCGCTTGGAGGAGAGCACCTCCACCTCGACCAGCTCGTCCGGCAGCGCCCCTTCGACGAACACCAACTTGCCGACGTGATCGCCGTCGGCATGTCGGGCGATCGCGTCACCGCCCGCGGCCAGCGCGTGGGGGCGCAACGTGGCGGTTCGCATCGCACCCGAGCGTATTGGCCCGTCATCACCGAACGGCCGATGCGGTCGCCGGGTACTGTGCTCGCTGATGTCACGACCCATCGAGATCGCTCCCAGCGTCCTACCGGCCGACTTCGCCAAGCTCGGCGAGGAGGTCGCCGCCCTGCAGGCGGCAGGCTGCGACCGCATCCAGTGGGATGTCATGGATGGACAGTTCGTGCCGAACCTCACCATCGGCCCGGACGTCATCGCCGCAGCGCGTCAGCACACGACGCTGCCGTTCGAGGCGCACCTCATGGTGCTGACGCCCGACGTGATGGCCGCCCGCTACATCGAGGCCGGCTGCTCGCGGTTGATCGTCCACGCTGAGGCGTGCACGCACCTGCATCGCACGCTGGGCAACATCGCCGAGCTCGGCGCGACCGCCGCGGTGGCCTTGAACCCGGCGACGCCGATCGACACGATCGCCCACGTGCTCGACCTCATCGACCTCGTGCTCGTGATGACCGTCAACCCCGGCTTCGGCGGGCAGCGGTACATCGCCACGATGGAACCGAAGATCCGCGCCGTTCGGGCGATGATCGACGCAGCTGGAGCGAGCGACCGGGTGGACGTGGAGGTCGACGGCGGGATCTCGCCGGACACGGTCACCGGCGCGGCTGCCGCCGGGGCCAACGTGCTCGTCGCCGGCAGCGCGCTGTACCGCGACCCTGCGGGTCTGGGCCACGCGGTCGACGAACTGCGCCGCCTGGCCACCGCCGCGCGCTGACCGCGCTCCGTCCTGGCGAAACCCGGGGTCCCGAACGGGCTGTCACACCGCTTGGTTAGCGTGACCTCATGGCCGGCACGATCAGCCCGATCTGGGCAGCACCAGGGCAGCAGACCGTCGCTGCCGTCGCCGCCGCGGTGCGCGAGCTGCAGCAGGGCGCTCCCCTGCGCAGCGTGATCGTCCTCACTCCGCCCGGGTCCACCGCTGCCACGCTGCGGCGACTGCTGCCGGCCACCGTCACGCCCGCCGGCGGCACGATCGGCATCGCCGGCATCCGTTTCAGCACCGTCCCCGACCTGGCGCTCGACCTCGCTCCCCTGGCGGTGCGTCGCAGCCGGCCGATCACGCCGCTGCTGCTCACCGCCGCCGTGCACGCCGAGCTCGATGAGCGCTGCCCCGCCGCGCTCGAACCGGTGCGTCGTCATCCGGCCACGATCGACGCGCTCGTCCACGCCGCCAATCGGCTGAGGTCTGTGCGCCTGGCGGACGACGAAGCCACCGCCCGTGCCGAGCTCACCCATGGCCAGCCGGTTCGCCGAGCACTGCTTGACGTCGCCGGGGCGGCGCGCGCTCGCCTCTTGCAGCGCGGCTTTCGCGATGAGGCGCAGGTGATCGGCGCAGCGATGTCGGCGCTGCAGAAGGGCACGTCCACGATCGCCGCACCCGTCGTCGTGGTCGCCACCGACGTCGTCCACCCGGCGCAGCTGCGCTTCGTGCGCAGCGTGCTGCGCTACGCGCCCGCTGCACGCGTCGTCGCCAGCCCACCAGTGGCGGACGACCTCGATCTCGCCGCGCAACTGATCGACCTCTTCGGTCTGTTCGGTGCGGCACCGCCGGTGGACGCATCCGCGCCGAGCGTGCCCACCGTGGTCAGCAGCCCCGACCCCGACGAGGAGGCCCGGTGGGTGGTGCGCACGGTGGTCGAGGCCATCGCCGGCGCGCCCGGGGGCCCGGCACTCGGCGCACCCGCACCCACCGCGATGCCCGAGGACATCGTCGTGCTCTACCCGCCGGCCAGTGGCTACGCCCGCAGCCTGCGCGACGAGTTCGCTCGCGCCGGTGTCGTCACCAGTGGTCCGGCCGTGGAACTGCTCCGCGGATCGATGGCCGGGCAGGTGCTGCGGCTTTTGCTCGACCTGTTCGATGAGGGCAGCGACCGCGAGCGCGTGCTGCACCTCGTTGCCGTGGCCCCGCGCTGGACCAACGAGCGTGCGCTGCCCCGTCCTGTCGCTGCCTGGCGCCGGCTGTGCCGCACTGCCGGTGTCGTCCTCGAACGCGACTGGGACGACGCGATCGACCGGTTGCGCAGCGCCTTCGAGGCCCGCCGGGTGCGCAGGCAGCGCTTCGCTCCGACTGAGCCGTCGGCGCCACCGAACGGCCACAGCAGCGGCGACCAGCGCGATCTGGACAGCCTCGGCCGGCTCGTGCAGCTCGTCGGTTCGATCCGCCGCAGCGCCACTGCGTACCGACGGTCCACGACGTGGACGGCCGCTGCCACCGCGCTGGCCGACGAGCTCGGTCATCACATCGGCGACGTTCGTTGGCGTGCCACCCACTGGGCCGACGCGCCGGTGTGGCAACGGCGCGCCGCCGATCAGGTGGAGACGCTCGTCCACGCCCTCGCCCAGTTCGACGACGAGCGAACCCGTGTGCCGTTCGACCGCGGCGCGTTGCGACGCATCATCCAGAGCGAGCTGCAGCAGCAGGTCCGCAAGGCCGGCGACACCGCCGTCGGCGTGCGCTTGCTCCCGCTCCAGCATGGTGTCTGCCTCGATGCCCGTCGCGTGTTCGTCGTCGGCGCCAACGAAGGCGTGCTCCCGCCGCCGCGCACCGACGATCTGGTGGTGCCGTCCGAGCTCGGCGATGTGGCTGCGTCGGTCGTCGAGCACGCCGACTGGCAGCGCCACCGACTCACTCGCGCCTGGAACGGTCTGCTGCGCTCTGGCGCAGACGTCACGGTCACGTGGGCGCGCACCGACCTGCGGCGCGGTGGGGCGATGTACCCGTCGTCATGGGTCGCCGGCATCCCGATCGAGATCCATCCGTCGCACGCCAGCGGTGTGCTCGACCTGGCGCCGCTCACCGCCGCGGAGTGCGCCGCACGGCGGGTCACCACCGCGTCGATGGTCGCTGCGTCGACGCAGCTGCAGCGCCGGGCGATCGCCCTCACCGCTCGCGCCGCCGATCAGGCCGGCGAGTTCGAAGGGTGGATCGGCGCCCACCCGGAGCACGACCCGCGGCGCACCGTCCAGGCCATCACACGGTACGAGGAGCACGCGCTGTGCGGTCTGGACAGCTTCGTCAAGCGGGTGCTCGGCGTCGACACCGACACCGATCCCAGTGAGATCGTCGAGATCGAGCCGCGCGACCGCGGCAACCTCGTGCACGGCGTCGTCGAGCAGTTGGTCCTGGAGTGGCTGGCGCTGCCGGCGCGCCGGCAGCCGGCCTGGCTGCAGGGTGAGCACTTCGACGCGACCGTGCGGCGCGCCGAGCAGCTGATCGATGTCGAGGCCCGCCGGCTGGCCGCCGAGCACCGCCTCGGTCACCCCACCTCGTGGCGCATCGAGCGCACGATGTTGCTGCGCGCGCTGCGGGCGACGCTGCGTCGCGAAGCCGACGAAGCATGCACCCCGATCGCCGCCGAGCAGGCGTTCGGCTTCGACGACAGCACGTGGCCGGCTCAGCGGTTGGCCATCGACGACTTCGGCGACGTCTCCTTCCGCGGCAAGATCGATCGCATCGACCAGCTCGGCGGTGCCGCGGGCACGTCCACGTGGCGGGTCACCGACTTCAAGACGTCACGGGCCGCGCAGGTGCGCACCCACAGCGACGACGCAGTGGCCCGCGGCGAGTACCTCCAGCCCGGCCTGTACAGCAGCGTGGTCCAGCGTGAACACGCCGGTGGCCCGGTCACCGGTCAGTACGTGTTCCTGCGCCGCGACGCCAGTGAGGTCGTCGCGTTCCGCGACGAGTGGGTCGACGTGCTCCACGAGGCTGTGTCGCGCATCGCCGTGGCGATGCACGATGGCGACTTCCGACCCAAGCAGCCGGGCGTGTGGGGATGCAACACCTGCAGCCCTGACGGGCTCGGGCTGGGCGACGTCACCGCTCGCGCCGCCCGCTGGCTGGTCGGCATCGCCGAGTCCGGGGAGTCGGCGGAGCCGATCGGGGACGCGGGATGAGCGACCTCGCGGCTCGCGACGCCATCGCCCAGGACGTGGATCGCCGCGTGCTCGCGGTGGCCGGCGCCGGTTCCGGCAAGACCACCCAGCTCGTCGCACGCGTGGCAAACACCATCGCCGCCGGCGTCCCACCTCGCCAGATCGCCGTCATCACGTTCACCGACAAGGCCGCACGCGAACTGGTGCACCGCCTGCGTGAGCGCGGTGCAGCAGGCATCGACGATGCGTTCATCGGCACGATTCACGGCTTCTGCGCCAGCGTGCTGCGCCGCTTCCCGATCGAAGCCGGCCTGCCGCCACGGTTCACCACGGCCGACGAGATCACCTCGCAGGCCGACGCGGCGCGGCGCCGGCGGCTGATCATCGACGAGGTCTACGACGCCGCGCCGGAACGTCCTGAGCTCATGGACGCGCTGCAGATCGTCGCCACGCTCGTCGGCCTCGCTCGCCTCGGCGCCGTGGTCGACACGATCGATCGGCAGTGGCACCGCTTCGAGGCCACCACGTCCTCGCCCACCACCATCACCGAACTGTGGTCGGCAGCCGACGACTTCCTGCTCGCCTTCGACGAGTTCGCCGGCGCCAAGGACAACGCCACGCTGGGGGCAGCACGGGCGTTGGTCGCTCCGCTGCGAGAGCGGCCACTCGCCGTCGCCGATGTCGCCGCGCTGGTGCTGAAGCTCGGCACCGTCGGCTCCAAGCCCGAACGTGATGAGGTGTTGGCGGTGTTCAACCGCGTCGTTCGGCTGTCGCACTCGCTGGTGCTCGACGAGGTCGTCGACGCCTTTCGCCGGCCCGTCATCCGCGAGGCGCACGCGCGCATCGCCAACGGCGCGCTCGGCTACGACGACCTGCTCATCCTCACCGAGCGCGTGCTGCGGACCCGTCCGGACGTGCTCACCGACGCTCGCCGCCGCTACCAACGGATCTTCGTCGACGAGTTCCAGGACACCGACCGCGTGCAGTTCGAGATCATCCGCATGCTCTCCGACCCCGAGCCAGGTGTGGCCCCTGCGGCGTCGCCACGGCTGTTCGCGGTCGGTGACCCGAAGCAGTCGATCTACGCCTTCCGCCACGCCGACGTCGAGCTGTTCGCCGGCCTCGCTGCTCACGGCGCCACCGACGGATCGCTGGCCGAACTGACGGCCAACTTCCGCACGCGCGGCAACGTCGCAGCATGGATCAACACGGTGATGGCCGAACGATTCCGCGCCCCAGCACTCAGCGCCAAGGCACTCAACGAACGGATCAAGGCCGACACCTGGCCACCACGCGTGACGGTGCCGTACGAGCCGCTCGAGGCGACGCGCCCCGACAGCGCCCCGGACGCGCACGACCCCGGCCCGGCGGTGGTGCTGCTCGGCGTCACCGAGGACGGCACGCCGGCGGTGCACACGACCGCCGAGCTCGCCCAGCAGGCCGAGGCGAACGACGTGGTCGGACTGGTGCGGCGGATCATCGACGAGGGATGGCGCGTGCTGCGCCCCGACGAGCACGACGAGCACGGGAGACCCCTGACGTGGCGCAGCCGTCCGGCGGAGCTGGGCGACGTCGCCGTGCTGGTGGCCAAGCGCACCGGGCTCGCGGTGCTCGAGTCGGCGATGCGCCGAGCGGGCGTGCCGTTCCGCGTCGAAGGCGGCACCTTGGCCTACGAGAGCCGGGAGGTCTACGAGCTGCTGCGTGTGCTGCGTGCCGTCGAGAACCCGGCCGACGAGCTGCTGGTCGTCACCGCGCTGCGCACCAGCGTGCTCGGCTGCTCGGACGCCGACCTGTTCATCCATCGCCACCGACACCCGAGCGGGATGCGTGGGTGGTGGCGCCTGCCGAGCCGGCCCGAACCGATCGACCCGCCGCACCCCACCGATTCGTCCGACGAGGCTGCCGCGCTGCGCGTGCGTGCCGCGCTGTCGCAGCTGGCGCAGTGGAGCGCGGGCGCACATCAGCGCGGTCCTGCTGCGTTGCTGGCGGAGATCTTCGACTGGTCGATGGGCATCGCCGCGGCGACGTTCGACGGGTCGAACGCCCGTGCCGAGACGTGGCGACGCGTCCGCTACCTCATCGACGAGGCTCGGGCGTTCACCGACGAGACCGGCGGAACGCTGCGTGACTACCTCGGCTGGGTCGCCGACAAGGTCGAGACGGTCGAACGCTCCGAGATCGCGCCGGACGAGACCGATGAGCAGTCGGTCCGAGTGCTGACGATGCACGCCGCCAAGGGTCTGGAGTTCCCGATCGTCGTCGTCGCCGCGCTCGGTACGAAGGACAACGTGCAGGCCGATCCGTTCACTGCCGCCTGGGTCCCGGGCGTCGGGGCGGGCGCCGCCGATCGGCCGACGTATCGCCTCGGCAAGTTGCGCGGCGCCAGCTACCCCGACCGTGACGAGGAAGCTCAATGGGCCGAGGAAGCCCGCCTGCTCTACGTGGCCACCACGCGAGCTCGCGACCACCTGGCCATCTCCTGCCACACGTCAGCCCGATCCACGCCGAACGCGGCGCAACGGATCGCCCCCCACTTCGATCTGACGACGGCCGAGCGCTGGCAGGCGCCCAGTGCCACCGAGGCCATCGCTGTCTCGCCTCCCGACATCCTCGGTACCGGGGAGAGCGCACCGATCGGCACCGGCGAGCTCCCCGCGCGGCCGCCCGCCGACCGACGCGTCATCTGGACACCGTCCGCGCTGGCGGCGGCGCAGCACGACGAGCCGACGTTCACCGACGGAGCCCCGCGCGAACGCGACGAGCTGCTCGACGGCAGCGACGACGATGCCGGCGACGACGACATCGGGCTCGGTGGTCCACCGATCGCCATCGACGGGTTCGATCCCGATCCCGGGGACGCGGGCCTGGCCAAGGATCCGCTGGCCGGGCTGGAGCCGACCCGCAGCCGCGGGCGCTACGGCACCGACGTCGGCACGGCCGTGCACGAAGTGCTGCAACTCGTCCGCCTCGACGACCCCGCGTCCGGGCTCTCCCAACTGGTCGCTGCGGCCTGCGACAACGTCGACCTGGTCGGTGCCGCTCGGCGGCGCGTCGCCGATCTCGCCGGATCGATCATCGCCAGCCCGCTGTTCGAGCGGATGCGATCCGCGGCGATGTGCGAACGCGAGGTCTACGTCGGCACCGTCGTCGGAACGCCGCCCGAACAACTCACCGTCTGGGGCTACGTCGACGCGGTGTTCCAGGCCGACGACGGCTCACTCGTCGTCGTCGACTTCAAGACCGACAGCTCTGCCGCCGGCGACGACGAACTGCTCCGCCGCTACGCCACACAACTCAACTCCTACGGCGTCGCCGTCCGACAGGCCACCGGCACCCCGGTCAGCGAGCGCTGGTTGCTGGTCGGGCGCGCCGGACGTCCTGCGCGCGCCGTGCTCGTGCCGGAGGCAGAGCCGGTGTGGCCACATCCCGGCGGCAGCGTGATCGGCTGACGACGCATCGCGCAGCGGGCGACGGTCAACTGGTCGGTGGCGATGAGGCGGGGTCGGCCGTGCTGTGGCGTCGAGTACGGGCGACCGGCAGCGGCTGGTGGTGACCGAACAACGATCGCAGCATCCCCTGCGCCAGCAACTTCATCGTCGCCAGCACCACGAGCGCAGCGAAGGCCACGCCCAGCGGCAGCAGCACCGCTCGCGCCAGCGAGTCCTTGGCCTTCGCCAACGGCGTCAGCACTCCGGTGTCGACAGCTGCGCCGTCCGGGCGGACGGTGCGGACCGGATCCTCCAGCACCGGACACTCGACGTCGTTGTCGTTGACGCCGATCACCGCATCGCCACCGAACAACGGGGCGGGCTCGCGGACCTTGGAGGTGAGCAGCTGCGAGACCTGGTCGACGTTCGCACCGACGATGTACGTGCTGCCCTCGTCGAGGAAGCGGATGTCGTCGTCGAAGAGCACGTCCACGCTTCGGTTGATCTCGTAGCCGTCGAGGGTGCCGGCGCGAAGCTGGGCCACGGTGAACCGAGCCATCTCGTGCTGCGTGCCCGGAAGGAGCCCCGTGCGCTCGAGCGTCCCGACGAAGACGGCACGGGCCGGTGCCGGCGACGTGCATCCGGCAGGCACGACGATCAACGGCGCCGAGACGACCTGGGTCTGGCTGATCAACGGCGGCTGCTGCATCGGCACGCTGACCTCCGGGCCGATGTCGGTGTTCTCGCCGAGGACGGGCGGTTCGGTGGTCGGCGCTGCGGTGGTGGTCGGCGCCTCGGTCGCGGGCGGGACGGACGCCGCGACGGGGCGCGCCAACACTGCTCCGCCTGCCATCACCAGCCCGACGACGAGCCGTCGTCCGTTGCGCACCACTCGATCACGCTAGCGAGCGGCCGCTCGCGGCGCCGGTCAGCGACCGCGGAACGACGGGGCGCGCTTCTCCAGGAACGCGGCCATCGCCTCGGCCGTGTCGGAGGTGCCGAAGTTGACGGTCTGCGCCACGCCCTCGTCGTCGAGCGCCTCCTCGAAGGTCACCGAGTGCGCGTTGTCGAGCATCCGCTTCGACATCGCCATCGCCACGGGCGGGCCGGCGGCGAGCCGCGTCGCCCACGCGTCGACGAAGTCGTCGAGCGCGTCGGGCGCCACCACGCGGTTGACCAGTCCGATGCGCTCGGCTTCCGCAGCGTCGATGATGTCGGCAAGCAGCGCCAGCTCCTTCGCACGGTGCAACCCGATCCGCCGCGGCAGCAACCATGAACCACCGAAGTCCAACGACAGACCGCGCCGAGCGAAGATCTCCGAGAAGCGGGCCGTCGTGTCGCAGGCGATGAGATCGCACCCGAGCGCCATGTTGCACCCGGCACCGACGGCGACGCCGCGAACCTTGGCGATCGTCGGCTGCGGCAGGCGGTGCAACGCCAGGGCGACATCGCCGATGTGGCGCATCACCGCCAACTGGTGGCGTTCACCGCGGGCACCGTCACCGCTCAAATCGGCACCAGAGCAGAACTCTCCGCCCGCACCGGTGATCACCACGACCCGATCGGTGTCGCTGTCGCCGACCTCCCGGAACGTCGCCAACAACTCGTTCCACATCACCGAGTTCGCTGCGTTCTTCTTCTCCGGACGCTGCAACGTGATCGTGACGACGCCGTCCGCCCGACTGACTGCGATGGTTTCCACGCCGGCCGACGATACTGAGCACATCGGATTCAACCCCCATCGCAAGCACGTTGCCTCGAAGGCCGACTACGTCTACGTCGCCGCGGCCGTGATCGCCGTGATCGCACTGATGGTCTGGGTGCTGTTCGCCTGACCGGCTCGAACCGCGCCGCCTCAGAACGCTGACTCGATCACCTCGACGCGCACGCCGGTGACCGCGGCGACGTCGAAGCGCAGCGCGCCACGCTGGTCCGGGTGCAGCGCCAGCCAGCGCAGCGCCAACGAGCGGATGCGGCGCTGCTTCACCGGACCAACGGCTTCCTGCGGTGTGCCGTAGCGGTTCGAGGCGCGCGCCTTCACCTCCACGAACACGGTGACGCCGGGCCGGCCGACGATCAGGTCGAGCTCGCCGATGTCGCACGACCAGTTGCGTGCCAGCAGCGAGTAGCCGTGCGCCTCGTACCACCGCAGCGCTTCGCGTTCGCCGAACTGGCCGCGCGCACGCTTGGCCAGGGATCGGGTCAGATCTCCGCCGGCGGGAGCTCCTCGACGTTGACGTCCTTGAAGGTCAGCACCCGCACCTTCGGAACGAAGCGGGTCTTCCGGTACATGTCCCACACCCATGCGTCGCTCAGCACCACCTCGATGACGGGCCGCGCTGCCTCACCGGTGACGGTGACCTTGACATCGTTGGCCAGGTAGAACCGGCGCTCGGTCTCCACGGCGTACCGGAACATGCCGGCAACGTCCTGGTACTCCTGCGCGAGCTGGAGCTCTCGTTCGGCCTCGAAGTTCTCGAGATCGTCAGAACTCAACGGGAGATCGCCCGACGCTCAGGCGTCGCGCTTCTCCTTGATCTTGGCTGCCTTGCCCGTGCGATCGCGCAGGTAGTACAGCTTGGCCCGACGAACGTCGCCGCGCTTGAGCACTTCCAGCTTCGAGACGGTGGGCGCGTGCACCGGGAAGGTGCGCTCGACGCCGACGCCGTAGCTGACCTTGCGGACCGTGTAGGTCTCGGCGACGCCACTGCCCTGGCGGGCGATGACGTTGCCCTGGAACACCTGCACGCGCTCCTTGTTGCCCTCGACCACGCGCACGTGGACCTTGACCTCGTCGCCGGGCCCGAAGTCGGGCACGTCGGAGCGGAGGTACTGGTTGTCGACAAGGTCGGTGGACTTCATGGAGGGCTCTTCTCGTGGACACCGCAAGCTGCGGCGGGTTCAGCGAACGCTCAAGGATAGGCGACGGGAGGGAACTCTTCCAACAGGCGTCGATCCTGGTCGGACAGGCCACCGTGCGCGTCGAGGAGGTCGGGCCGGTGGAGCATGGTTCGGTGCAACGCCTGGGCCCGCCGCCAGCGAGCGATGCGGGCGTGGTCGCCGCCGCGCAGCACGTCGGGGACGTCCCATCCGCGCAACGATGCCGGGCGCGTGTACTGCGGCTCCTCGAGCAGCCCGGACTCGCCGAAGCTCTCGGTGACCGGGCTGACGTCGTTGCCCATCGCGCCCGGCAACAGGCGTCCGACAGCCTCGATGACCAGGCACGCAGCAACCTCCCCGCCGCTGAGCACGACATCTCCGACGCTCAGCTCGCCGTCGACGACGTGCTCGCGCACGCGATGGTCGACGCCCTCGTAGCGCCCGCAGATCATGCTGAACCCGTCGAGCGCGGCGAGCTCGTGGGCCAGCGCCTGATCGAACCGACGGCCGCCCGGACCGAGCAGGAACAACGGCCGCGGCGGCGTGGCTGCCTCGACCGCGGCGAGCAGCGGCTCGACCTTCATGACCATGCCGGCGCCGCCCCCAAAGGGCGCGTCGTCGACGGTGCGGTGCACGTCGCTGGTGTGGTCGCGAGGGTCGTGCAGTCGCAGGTCGAGCTTGCCCGCCGTGCGCGAGCGGCCGAGCAGGCTCTCCGAGCAGAACGCGTCGACGAGGCCGGGGAAGATGGTGAACACATCGATGCGCACGGTCTGCCAGCCTACGGACCCATGATCTTCCACATCACCGACGAGGCCCGCTGGACGCGTTCGCAGGCCGACGGGTCGCACACCGGATCGACGCGCGACGTCGAACTGGCCGACGAGGGCTACATCCACTGCAGCACCGCCGCGCAGGTCAACGGGGTGCTCGAACGCTTCTACGTCGGCGTCGATGGCTTGGTGCTGTTGCACGTCGACGAGGCGCTGCTGACCTCGCCGCTCGTCGTCGAGCAGCTCGACGGGGCCCCCGAGGCCTTCCCCCACGTCTACGGACCGATCGACCTCGCGTCCGTCATCCGTGTCGAGCCGCTTCCGCCGGGCGTTGCCTGGGCGCCGCCGAGCTGACGAGCACAGCGCTCGGTCGGGGGTTCAGGCTGCGTCGTCGTTGGCGCGCACGACCTGCAGTGCGACGCGAGGCGTTGCCTCGGCGGCGGCTTCGCTGCGGTCCTTGCGCAGGCGCGACCAGAACGCACCGAGGAGCCGTCCGACGAACTGCTCGACGGTGCCGAGGATGATGATCAGGTCGAGCGTCGTCGACCAGTTCTCCACGTAGAACAGGTCGAGCCGGCTGTAGGCCTCGAACGACGGGTTGTCGCGGGCTTCCACCTGCCACAGACCCGTGATGCCGGGCATGACTCGCTCGCGGGCACGCAGCTCGGCGGAGAACGTGGCCACCTCGGCCGGCAGCGCAGGGCGCGGGCCGACCAGGCTCATCTCGCCGCGCAGCACGTTGAACAGCTGCGGCAGCTCGTCGAGGCTGGATTCGCGCAGGAACCGGCCGACCTTGGTGACGCGAGGGTCGTCGACCATCTTGAACAGCGGGCCGTTGCGCTCGTTCTCGGCACGGAGCTTGGCCATCAGCTGCTCGGCGTCGACGCGCATCGTCCGGAACTTGAGGACGCCGAAGAGCTTGCCGTCCTTGCCGACGCGCTGTTGGCGGAAGAAGACCGGCCCGCGGTCGTTGAGCTTGATCGCTGCCGCGACGACCAGCAGGATCGGCGCCGCAACGATGAGCGCCAGGACCGCGACGATGGTGTCGAAGACCCGCTTGATGACGAGCTGCGTCTTCGCCAGGCTCAGCGCCTCGACGTAGAGCAGCGGCTCGTGGGCGAGCGGCATCGACCGAAGGCGCCGGGCGTCGATGCCCGAGATGCCCGTGGCGAGGTGGATGTGCACGCCGTCGTGGTGGAAGTTGCGGATCAACGAGTTCATCCGCCCCGGCGTGATCCCGCTGGGCGAGATCACCACGCCCGATGCGTTGACGGATCCGACGAGCTCCTCGGCGTCGTCGTACTCGCCGAGCCACAGGTAGGAGAGTCCACGGTCGTACGCCCGGCCGCCGTCGCCGATGAGCCCGACCACGCGGATGCCGAGCTCGGGGTGGGTGATGAACAGATCGATGAGCCGTGTGGCTTCCTCGTCGGTGCCGAGCACGACGACGCGGCGGCAGAAGTCGCCGCGCAGACGGGCACCGGACAGCCACCAGCGGTAGCCGGAGCGCCCGACGACGAGCAGCAGGAAGGCGATCGTCGCGGCGAGCGTGACGTCGCGCACCCGGACGTCCATGCGGGTGATGCGATCGACGAGCAGCACGCCGGCGCCGAGCATGACGCTGGACCGGGTGACTCGAGTGATCTCGACGAGACGGACTGCGCTGACGCGGGCCAGGTACAAGCCCTGCGAGCGAAGAGCGAGCAGGCCGACAGCGACCCCGGAAGCGACGACCACGAGGCTGCGCAGGTTGCCGTGGTAGCCGCGGTAGTTGCTGACGTCGAGGGCGACCACGAAGGCGATCAGGAGGGCGAACGCGTCGACACCGACGAGCGCGATCTTCAGGCGGTTCCGGCGCCACCAGCTGGGCGCGGCCAGAACGCTCGGGTCAGCTCCACCGACGTCGCCGTCCTGCAGCCCTGAAACTCGTGCGTTCGCCATCGATCACATGTTCGCCACTCGGAGCACATTCGGTGCCCAGCGGTGCGAACTCCTCCGTCCGGAGACCATGGTACGACGAGTCCCCGAAGAGGCCCATAGGTCGTTCGCCTTATTCATCGCCACGTCACCGACTTGCCGATTTCTTGACGGTTGGCCGGTGAAACGACCACGGAACGTCAGTCGAAGAGCCCGTCCGGTGGCTTGATGAAGACTGTGCGCGTGCCGTCGGGGTCGTCGCCGTGGGCCGTCCGGGTGACGAAGACGATGGGCACGAGCCATCCGGTGTCGAGCTCGAGGATGGCGTGTGCCGGGTTGTCGAGGACCGTGACGCACGTTCCCCGATCAACGCCCTGGTCATCGACCACGCGCGATCCGATCAGGTGATGCACCCACAGCGCATCCGGGTCGAGCTCGAGGTCGGCCAGCGGCTCGGCGGACAGCACCGAGTTGACGAGCGGCTCCGCAGCGTTGCGGGTCCCGATGCCCTCGAACTCGACGATCCACTTCTTGCCCTGGGGGCGCGCCCCGACCACGGTGAGCCAGGTGTGCTCGCCGGCGCGGAGCTTCGCGCCGGGAGCAACTCGCTCGACGCGATCCGTCAGGAGCGAGACCAACAGGTGGCCGCGCACGCCGTGGGGTCGGCCGATCCGGCCGACCTCGAACAGCGCTGGCGACATGTCGGATCGGTCAGTCGACGAAGTCGACGTCGATCTCGACGCCGTCGCGGGTGGCGGCGGCGCGGACGACGGTGCGGATGCTCTGCGCGGTGCGACCACGACGGCCGATCACGCGACCGAGATCGCCAGGGCCGACCTTCACCTCGAGACGCAGGCGGTTGCGACCTTCCGTGCTGTCCACGCGGACCGCCTCGGGGTCGTCGACGATCGACTTGACGACGTGCGTCAGGACCGCTGTTGCCGTCGGGGCGCCGCTGTCGGTGCCAGGCTCGCTCATCTCAGCGTCGCCGTCGGTCTGGGAGGTCACTTGGCCGGCCGGGCGGCGCTGAAGTCTGCCCAGGCACCGGAGATCTCGAGGAGCTTGCGCACCCGCTCCGTGGGCTGCGCACCCTGGAGCAGCCACTTGACGGCCTTCTCGTTGTCCACGTTCAACGTGGAGGGCTCGGTGCGCGGGTTGTAGGTGCCCACGATCTGGATGAACCGACCGTCGCGCGGCGACCGCTCGTCGGCGGCGACGATGCGGTACTGCGGCTGCTTGGTCTTGCCGACTCGGGTGAGGCGCAGCTTTACTGCCATGCGACTTCGGTGCTCCTTGACGATCCCCGCGCCGGGCGGCCGGGGGAAAATGCGAACCGTTGGATGTTAGCTAGTTCAGGCCGGGAAACCCACCGGGCAGGCCAGCAGGAAGACCGGCGAAGCCGCCCTTCTTGCCCTTTTTCCCGCCCTTCTTGCCCATCCCCATGCCGCCCATTCGCTTCATCATCTTCTGCATCTCGCTGAACTGCTTGACGAGGCGGTTGACATCGCCGACCGAGGTGCCGCTGCCGTTGGCGATGCGCGTCCGGCGGCTGCCGTTGATGATCTCCGGCTTGCGCCGCTCCAGCGGGGTCATCGAGCGGATGATCGCCTCGATGGGCTTGAGCTGATCGTCGCCGATCTCGGCGCCTTTCAGCTCCTTGGGCATGCCCGGCATCATCCCCAGCAGGTTCCCGAGTGAACCCATCTTCTTCAGCTGCTGCATCTGCTCGAGGAAGTCGTCGAGGGTGAACTCACCCTCCATCAGCTTCTCGGCCGCCTTCTCCGCGGAGTCCTTCTCGAACGCCTGCTCGGCCTGCTCGATCAGGGTGAGCATGTCGCCCATGCCAAGGATCCGGCCGGCCATGCGATCCGGGTGGAACTGCTCGAACTCGTTGAGCTTCTCACCGGTGGAGGCGAAGGCAATCGGTCGACCGATGACCTCCTTGACCGACAGCGCAGCGCCACCGCGAGCATCGCCGTCGAGCTTCGACATGATCACGCCGTCGATGGCCAGCGTGGCGTGGAACGCCTCGGCGACGGACACGGCGTCCTGACCGGTCATCGCGTCGATGACGAGGAACGTGTAGTGCGGATCGATGACGGCCGAGATCTGCCGGACCTGCTCCATCATCTCGGCATCGATGGCCAGGCGGCCGGCGGTGTCGACGATGAGGACGTCGCGGCCGAGCCGGCGCGCTTCGTCGAGGCCGCGCTTGGCGGTGGACACCGGATCGCCAGGCTCGCTGAACACCGGCACGTCGATCTGGCGGCCGAGGGTGCGCAGCTGCTCGACGGCCGCCGGGCGCTGGAGGTCGGCGCCGACGAGGAGCGGTTGGCGACCCTGGCTCTTGAACCAGCGCGCCAGCTTGGCCGCGTTGGTGGTCTTGCCGGAACCCTGGAGACCGGCCATCAGCACGACCGTCGGCGGGCGGCCGGCGTAGGTGAGCTTCAGCGTCTCGCCACCGAGCATTGCGGTGAGCTCGGCGTTGACGATCTTGACCACCTGCTGCGCCGGATCGAGCGCCTGGCTGACCGTGACGCCGATCGCCTGCTCGCGAATGCGGGCGACGACGTTGCGGACGACGCCGACGTTGACGTCGGCCTCGAGCAGCGCCGTGCGGATCTCTTTCATGACCTCGTCGACGTCGTCGGCGGTGAGGCGGCCCTTGCCGCGCAACCGCTTGACGATGCCTTCGAGGCGGGAGGACAACGAGTCGAACATGCTTGTCAGACGTTATCTGGGGATGAACAGCTACTCGAAGAGCGCGGCGACGAACTCGGTGGGGTCGAAGGGGACGAGGTCGCCGATGGTCTCGCCGAGGCCGACGAGCTTGACGGGGATGCCGAGCTCGGTCTCGATGGCGAAGACGATGCCACCCTTGGCCGACCCGTCGAGCTTGGTCAGCACCACGCCGGTCAGGCCACTGGCGCCGCCGTCATCACCGCTGCCAGCTGCGTCGCCGAACTGGCGGGCTTGCGTGAGACCGTTCTGGCCCGTCGTCGCGTCGACGACGAGCAGCACCTCGCTGACGACGCCGGCGCCTTTGCCGGCGACGCGTCGCACCTTGCGCAGCTCGTCCATGAGATTGCTCTTCGTGTGCAGTCGACCTGCGGTGTCGGCGAGGACCAGATCGATGTCGCGCGCCTTCGCCCGTTCGATGCCGTCGAAGATCACCGAGCTCGGGTCGCCGCCCTCTGCGCCGCGCACGAACTCGGACCCACTGCGGTCGGCCCACGTCTGCAACTGCTCGGCAGCTGCGGCGCGGAACGTGTCGCCCGCCGCCATCAGCACCGTGCGGCCATCGCCCACCTGCTGCGCCGCGACCTTGCCGATGGTGGTCGTCTTGCCGACACCGTTGACGCCGATGAACAACCACACGTTCGGTCCATCGTGATCGACGTGGTGCAGCACGCGATCGGCACCGTCGAGGCGCGCCGTCATCTCGGTGCGCAGCGCGTCGAGCAGTCCGTCGGGGTCAGTGATCTCCTTGGACTTCACTCGTGCGCGCAGACCGCCGAGCAGCTCCTCGGTGACCCGGATGCCGACGTCGGCGCGCAGCAGCGCGTCCTCGAGGTCGTTCCACGTGTCCTCGGTGATCCCGGCGCGACCGCGGATGCCGAGGAACGCGCCGGCGAAGGCGCCGCGCGCCTTGGACATGCGAGCGCGGAAGTTCGGACGCTCGATGATCTCGATGACCGGCTCGACCGGCTCTGGGACGTCGGTGGGCAGCTCTTCGACATCGACGTCCGGCCCGATCTCGGCGGGTGCCCTGGGCTCGACGATCGGAGGCGGCGGCCGGTCGATCGTGCTGGTGACCGAACTCGCCGGCACGTCCGGAGCACCGGTTCGGCGGCGGTTGAGGAGCAGGATGCCGAGGCCGACCACGAGGACGACCGCGACCAGGACGAGATAGATCCAGGGCATGGTGCGATCAAGCTATCGAGCCGGGCGCAACCCGACCGATCGTCGGGTGCTCACGGACGAACGGAGTCGCCCCCGTCACTGAGTCGCTGCGCCAGCCAGGCCAGCGGGATGGAGACGACCATCACGAACGTGGCCATCACGTTGACCAGTGGAACATTGTTCGGGCGGCTGATGTTGGCGAGAATCCACTGCGGCAGGGTGAGGAACCCGGACCCGGCGGTGAACGTGGTGACCACGATCTCGTCGAAGCTCAGCGCGAACGCCAGGATGCCGCCGGCGAGCAGCGCCGATCGCACGAGCGGGAACGTGACGTAGCGGAACGTCTGCGTACCGTGCGCGCCGAGGTCTGCCGAGGCCTCGAGCAGGTTGGGTGACGAGCGACGCAGACGAGCAACGACGTTGTTGTAGGCGATCACCACGCAGAAGGTGGCGTGCGCGATCACGAGCGAGTGGAAGCCGAAGCCGATGCGGAAGGACACCACCCCGAGGTCGATCGTGCGAGAGAAGGTGTTCTGGAGAGCGATCGCGGTGACGATCCCGGGCAGCGCGATGGGGAGCACGAACAGGAACGAGACAGCGTTCTTGCCGAAGAATTGGAAGCGCTGCATGGCGAACGCGGCGAGCGTCCCGAGCACGAGAGCGATCAACGTCGCGACGAAGGCCACCTTGACGCTGTTCCACAACGCATCGGTCGGGCCGTCGGCGTTCCACGCATCACCCCACCAGTGGGTGGTGTAGCCCTGCGGCGGCCACGACAGCGACTTGGCCTTGTTGAACGAGAGGACGGCGACGACGACGAGCGGGAGGTAGAGGAACAGCAGCGCGGCGATCGTCACGAGCCGCAACGACAGACGGGAGAAGAACGACAGCTGCACGATCAGACGTTCTCGAACGCGCCGAGGAACTTCATCCCGACGAGGTAGGCGATGATGATCAGCAGCGGCCAGATCGTGAAGGCGGCAGCCAACGGTTGGTTCGGCGCGAGCAACGACCGCTCGATGAGGTTGCCGATCATCTGCACCTTCCGCTCGGTGACGATGTTCGGCATGATGTAGTCGCCGAGCGACAACGAGAACGTGAAGATGCTCCCGGCGGCGATCGACGGAACGAGCATGGGCAACACGACGCTGCGGAACGTCCGCAGCGGCCGGGCGCCGAGATCACCGGAGGCGTCGAGCAACGACGGTGGCAGACGCTCCAGACCGGCGTAGATCGGCAGCACCATGTAGGGCAGCCACAGGTACGTCAGAGCGAGGATGACCGCGACGTAGCCGAACCCGGGCGTGTACCCGAACACCGACTCGAGGAAGCCGCCGTTGGTGTCGACACCGAACTTCGAGGCCGGGCGAAGCATCGCCTTCCACGCGTAGCCCTTGACGAGGTACCCGGCCCACAACGGCAGCAGCACGGCGACGATCAATGAGCGGCGTGCCCACGGCTTGGCGACCTTGGCGATGTAGAACGCCACCGGCAAGGCGATGACGAACGAGAGGACGGTGACCGCCGCAGCGATCCCGACGCTGCGCAGCACCACCTGCACGTACGTGAACACGGTGAAGGCCTCGCTCAGGTTCTCCGTGGTCAGTTCCGTGCTGGGCTTGCTCGTGGTGGCGTCGAGCTTGAAGAACGCCGCCACGATCAGCAGCACCAATGAGGCGACGTAGATGAGGGTGAGCCACAGCACCGCCGGGCTCAAGAGCCCGGCGAGCCCTGCCCGGCGGTTGCGGCGGAAGAACCGGTTGACGGCGCGGCCGCGCCGGGGAGCCGGACGATCCGGCTCCCCGTGCGACTCGAGCTCGGCTAGGCCCGGAGCGAGTTCCAAGCGTTGACCCATTCGGTGTACGGCACGCACTTCACGTCCGTGCGGCCATCGATGCACTCCTCGGTCGCAGTGGTCCAGTACCAGACGTCGGTCCAGTACTCGGTGTCGTCGGCGTGGAAGATCGCGCAGTGCTCGGGCGTCGAGGTGACATCGCACGACTTGGCGTTGCTCGGTGCCTCACCGAACCACTCGGCCACCTGCGCGTTGGCCCAGGGGGACGTGATCCAGTCCATCCACAACTTCATGCAGTTGGGGTGAGCGGCCTTCGACGACAGCATCCAGGTGTCGGACCAACCGGTGGCGCCTTCCTTCGGCTTCACCGCATCGATCTTCGCCCCGTTGGCCTGCGCCAGGTTGACGATGACCTGCCAGGTGGTGCCCGCCAGCACGGTGCCGCCCTCGAGGGCAGCCTGCTGATCGGTGTACAACGCCCAGTACTGGCCGACGAGGTCCTTCTGCTTGGTCAGCAGTTCGATGGCTGCATCGAACTGGTCCTGATCCAGCGCGTACGGGTTGGTGATGCCGAGGTCGGGCTGCGTCGCCATGAGGTACAGCGCCGCGTCGGCGATGTAGATCGGGCTGTCGTACACCGACACCGCACCGTCGGCGGCGGTGCCGCCGTCGAACATCGGGCTCCAGGAGTCGGGCTTGGTGTCGCCGAACGCCTCCGTGTTGTAGACGAGCAGGTTGGCACCGCGGCCGTGCGGGATGCCGTACGGCGTCCCGTCGACCGAGTTCCACTGCTGCAGCTTCAGGTCGTCGAAGATGTCGGCGTAGCTCGGGTACTCGGCCGGATCGATGGCGACGACCTCGTCGCCGGCGATCAGCCGCTCAGTGGCGTCGCCGGATGCGGACACGCCGTCGTACTCACCGCTCTGCATCAGCTGCACCATCTCGTCGCTGCTGTTACCCAGCTTGACGTTGACCTTGCAGCCGGTGAAGTCGGTGAACGGCGTCGCCCAGTCGACGGCCGGGTCGGTGGACCCGTCCTCGATGTAGCCCGCCCAGGCGATGATGTTGACCTCGTCCTCGGCGTCGGCCACCAGGTCGGCGTTCGGCGTCCACATGTAGTCGACGTCGCCGCCGTCGGTGGTGTCCGGTGCGTCTGTCGAGTCGGGTGCATCGGTGGTGTCCGGTGCGTCTGTGGTGTCCGGTGCATCGGTGGACGGCGCTGCCGTTCCTGCCGGCGTGCCGTTGGACTCCTTGTCGTCGGAGCCACAGCTGGCAACGACGAGCAGCAACGATGCCAGCACCGCTGCCCTTGTTCTGGTCTTCCTCATTGGTCTCCCCCTTCTGAGGTGGTGGTTGATGGATCGGCGGCAACGTCCTGCGGGCTCGGATCGAGCGCGAACGTGGCGTACTTCGAGAAGGCCAGGCGGATCGGGGCACCCGGCTCGAGCGGGCCGAGCCCGTCACTGGGCACGGTGGCCAACAGGTGCCCGCCGTCGTCGAGCGAGACGCGGACGCGACAGTCGGCGCCGAGGTACTGGACGTCGATCACGTTGCCGGCGACGACGACCTCGCTGTCGGCCGCGCCCTGATGGACGATTCGAATCCGCTCGGGCCGGATGGAGTGCGGCACCGCCGGGCCGAGCAGCCGGTGCGACTGCACCGCGTCGAGCACGTTCGACGTCCCGACGAAGCCGGCCACGAACTCAGTGCGCGGCGACTCGTAGATCTCGCGCGGCGTGCCGACCTGTTCGATGCGGCCGTGGTTGAACACGGCGACGCGGTTGCTCATCGACAGCGCTTCACCCTGATCGTGGGTGACGAACACGAAGGTGATGCCGACGTCGCGCTGGATGGTCTTCAGCTCGACCTGCATCTCCTCGCGGAGCTTGAGGTCGAGCGCGCCGAGCGGCTCGTCGAGCAGCAGCACCTTCGGTCGGTTGACCAGCGCACGGGCAAGGGCGACGCGCTGGCGCTGGCCACCGCTGAGCTGGTTCGGACGGCGGTTGCCGAACTGCGACAGCCGCACTGACTCCAGCATCTCGCCGGCGCGGCGCTTGCGCTCTGAGCGATCGACGCCTTTCACCTTGAGGCCGTACTCGACGTTCTTGAGCACGCTCATGTGCGGGAACAACGCGTAGTCCTGGAAGACGGTGTTGACGTCGCGGTCGTAGGGCGCCTGGCGAGTGACGTCGCTGCCGTGCAGCAGCACCGCGCCGGTGGACGGCAGTTCGAAGCCGGCGATCATCCGCAGGACCGTGGTCTTGCCGCTCCCGGACGGTCCGAGCAACGAGAAGAACTCGCCATCGGCGATCTCCAGGTCGACGTCGTCGACGGCGACGACGTCGCCGAACCGCTTCGACAGGCGCACCAACTGAATGGCGGGCAGACCGGCACGATTCCCGTCGTGGGATTGCTGCACTGCGACGGATTCGCTCACGATGACTGGTGCGCTCCCCTGCTTTTCGTCGTCGATGACCAAACGAGAACGATAGCCGTTCGGCGTCACCCGCTCGGACGATGGAGCTCAGGCAGACGTGCTGACGCGCTCGGTGACGACCTTGCTCGAGCCACCGAGCTGCATGGTCACACCGAGCAGGCAGTCGCCGGCTTCCATCGTCCGCTTCTGGTGGCTGACGACGAGCAGCTGCGCCTCGCGGCGGAACTCGTGGATCAGCCCGAGGAAGCGGTGCAGGTTGACGTCGTCGAGGGCGGCCTCGACTTCGTCCATCACGTAGAACGGCGATGGCCGACTGCGGAACACGGCGAAGAGGTACGCGAGCGCGGTGAGTGAGCGCTCGCCACCCGACAGCAGCGACAGCTTCTTCACGTTCTTGCCGCTCGGCTTGGCCTCGACCTCGATGCCCGTGTTCAACAGGTTCTCCGGCTCGGTGAGCACGAGGCGCCCGACACCGCCCGGGAAGAGCATCGAGAACAGCTGGGTGAAGTGACCGCTGACGTCGGCGAAGGCGCCGGCGAAGACGGTCTGGATCTCGAGGTCGACCGCCTTGATGACACGCAGCAGCTCGCGGCGCGTCGTGCGCACGTCCTCGAGCTGCTCTTCCAGGAAGCGGTGACGCTCCTGCAGCTCGTTGAACTCCTCGAGCGCCAGCGGGTTGATCGGGCCCATCAGACGCAGTTCGCGGTCGAGGTCGCGGACGCGGGCTGCGGCGCCGATTCCTTCGGGCAGCGCCGGCATCTCGGTGGCTTCTGCGGCGGCCGGTTCCAGGTCGTGATCGCGGCGCAACGCCTCGACCGTTCCCTCCAGGCGCATGCGCACCTCGGCCTCGTCGATCTCGGCACGGCGAGTGCGCTCGCGCAGCTCTTCGAGCTCACGCTCGGCGGCGGTGCGGCGACGTCGCAGACCGTCAAGGCGTTGGGCGATCGCGCGCACCTCATCGCTCTGGCGGCGACGGATCTCCTGAAGCTCCTCGTGGCGCACCTCGATCGCGCTGCGATGCCCGTGCACGAGCGCTTCGAGTCGCTGCAGCGCATCGAGTGAACGCTCGACGAGCTGACGGCGTTCGTGGGCGATGGCCCGCGCTTCGGTGTCGGCCTGCAGCCGGCGCTCGGTCTCCTCGAGGCGGCGCGACAAGAAGATCGACCGCTCGTGGAGACCCGCGTTGCGCACTTCCAACTCCTGACGGCGTGCGGCCAGACCGGCAGAACGGGCGTCGAGCTTGGCGCGAGTCTCGCCGCGGATCGCAGCGGCCTGCAGTTCGGCTGCCTCGTCGGCTTCGAGCGCGGGAACGAGCTGCTCCAACTCGGCGATGCGCGCCTGCTCGCGTGCCAGCCGCTCCTCGACCTCGGTGACGGCGCGCTGTGAGCCGTCGAGCTCCGTCTGCGTGTCGCGGCGCTCGGCCTGGGCGCGAGCGAGCGCTTCGCTGCTGGCCGAGAACCCGGCGTCGTGATCGTCGAGGCGGCGGATCTGCGTGGCTTCGAGCACCTTCGCCGCATCCAGCTCGGCCTTCGCCGCGTCGAGCGCATGCTGCCGGCGTGCGACCTCCGCTTCGCCGATGCCAACGTGCTCCAGCGCCTCGTCCAGCGCGGCTGCGGTGGCGCCGCCACCTGCTGCGCCGAGACGCCAACCGGACGGCCCGAACCGGTCGCCCGCTTCGGTGACGACGATGGCCGTCGGTTCGGCCAGTGCCAGGTCGACCGCTTCGCTCCAGGTGGCCACTCGCACCGCGCCGGCCATCACCGTGTCGAGCAGCTCGTTGACGGACGCGTGCCGGCTGCGCACGTGCGGGCGCACAGCGACGCCACTGGAGGGCGTCGATGACGGCGTCGCCCGACGTGCACCGAGCGCGAGGACGGCGGCGTGCACGTTGGACGCGTGCAGCGATGCGAGCGCAAGACGACCCGCCTGCGGGCTCTCGACGACGACCGCTTGCAACGCTTCGCCGAAGGCGGCCTCGACGGCGGCCTCCCAGCCGGTGTCGATCTCGATCAGGTCGAGCAGCGTGCCGAGCACACCGTCGACGCCGGCGAGGTGATCGGCGCCGGCGCGAGCGCGGGCGCTTTCCAACGCCTGCTGCAGCGCTTCGGATCGGCTGCGCCAGCGGGCGAGCTCCTCGACGGCCGATTGACGCGTCGACGTGGCGGACTCGTGCGCGGTGATCGCCGCCTGCCGGCGGATCTCGGCAGCCTCCACATCGGCGACGAGCGCGCTCTCCTGCTGCGCGGCGACCTCGCACTCGGAGCGCAACCGCTCGACGTCGGCTTCGAGGCGACCGGCGCGATCGCTGAGCGTGTCGAGGCGGGCGCGCACCCGGCGCGCCTCGTGCTCGGCGCGCTCTGCGGCGTTGCGCAGCGACCGCAGTTCGCCGCGCACCTCCGCTGCGGCACTGGCGGCCGATGTGGAGGTGACGACGTTGTCGAGCGTGGCCATCGTCTCGCGCCGATCGGCGGCGAAGGACTCCTCGTCGGCCTGCAGCGTCTCGGCTTCCGGGCCGAGGGCGGCGAGGTCGGACTGCACGTTGTCGAGGTCGGTGCGCAACTTGTCGGCGTCGGCCTCGAGGTTGGCGATGACGCCGGAATCCATCAGCTGACCGCGATCGCGCTCCATCGAACGGTGCCGTTCGGCCATGACGGCGCTGAGGCCACGAGCCCGTTCACGAAGCTGCTCGACGCGCACCATCTCGTCGGACAGGTCGGTGTCGCCGCGTGCGGTGAGCTCCGCTTCGGCCGCCATCACGCCGGTGTCCAGCGTGGCCAGTTCGCTGCGCAGCTCCTGCTCGCGCCGCGAGGTGCTGATCTTCTCGGTGGCGTGGGTGGTGAGCCGTGCCCGGAGCGAGGCGATCTCGCGGCCGGCGAGGAAGATCTTCAACGCATCGAGCTCGGTGACGAGGTCGCCGTGGCGGCGGGCGGCATCGGCCTGGCGCTCGAGCGGTCGCAGCTGACGGCGCACCTCCCTCAGGAGGTCTTGCACGCGCAGCAGGCTGGCCTCGGTGGCGTCGAGACGGCGCTCGGCCTTCTCCTTGCGGCGGCGGAACTTGAGCACGCCGGCTGCCTCTTCGATGATCGCCCGGCGATCCTCGGGGCGGGCGTTGAGCACCGCGTCGATCTGGCCCTGGCTGACGATGACGTGCTGCTGTCGGCCGACGCCGGCGTCGCTGAGCAGCTCCTGCACATCGAGCAAGCGGCACGACACGCCGTTGATCGCGTACTCGCTCTCGCCGGTGCGGAACAGGATGCGCGAGACGGTGACCTCGGTGAACTCGATGGGCAGCAGCCCGGCCGAGTTGTCGATGGTGAGCGTCACCTCGGCGCGGCCGAGGGCGGGGCGCTTGGCGGTGCCGGCAAAGATGACGTCGTCCATCTTCTGGCTGCGCACCGCGCTGGGCGCCTGTGCCCCGAGCACCCAGGCAATGGCGTCCACCACGTTCGACTTGCCCGACCCGTTCGGCCCGACGACGACCGTGACACCGGGTTCCAGCTGGAGGGTGGTGGGGTCGGCGAACGACTTGAAACCTTTGAGGGTGAGCGACTTCAGGAACACAGCGCCAGCGACCCTAGCGTTCGCGCGTCCGCGATCCGGGCCTCCCCCGCGAGCAGCGCTTCTGGGCGGGATCCTTCTCGGAAACCGGCAAAAATCCCGCCCAGAACGCCGGCCGGATCAGTGTTGGCAGCGGGGGCAGAAGCAGGTCGAGCGGCCGCCGCTGACGATGCGCAGGATGGTCGCCTTGCCGCAGGTCAGGCAGCGCTGGCCGGCGCGGTCGTAGACGCGGTGATCGAGCTGGAACGAGCCGCCGTCACCCATCACGTCGACGTACTGGGTGTCGCTGAGCGTGCTCCCACCGGCCTCGATTGCCTCGCCGAGGATGCCCAGGATGCTCTCGTGGAGCCTGGTGATCTCCCGCGGCGTCAGCGTGTTCGAGAGGCGCAGCGGGCTGATCTTCGCCCGGTGCAGGATCTCGTCGGCGTAGATGTTGCCGATCCCGGCGATCACGTGCTGGTCGAGGATCAGCGCCTTCATCTGCCGCGACCTGGCCAGCACGATGCGCTTCAGCTGGTCTCGCGACATCCCGTCGGTGATCGGGTCGATGCCGAGCTTGGACAGCTCCGGCAGTTCGACGGCGACGTGGTGGGGGTGGAAGACGACCATCTCACCGAACGTCCGCGGATCGACGAACCACAGCTCCACCGGCTTCGGCTGCTCGAAGTGCAGCACGACGTGGGTGTGCGCCGGCCGCTCCTCGCCGGGCTCGGACAGCAGCACCCGACCGCTCATCCGCAGGTGGATCATCAGCTGGTCGCCCGAGTCCAGGTCGGCGAGGAGGTACTTGCCGCGCCGGCCGAACCGTTCGATGGTGACGCCGGTGAGCCCGTCGATCAGGGCCTGGCGCGAGGTGCGCCGAACGGTGCGCTCGCGACCGACCTCGACGTGCTCGATGCGGCGCCCGGTCAGCGGCCCGACCAGTCCGCGACGGACGGTCTCCACCTCCGGCAGCTCGGGCATCGGAGGTCAGGCCTCGGCGGCGGCGAGCGCGTCGCAGGCCTGCTCGGCGGCAGCCTGCTCGGCGGTCTTCTTCGACTTGCCCTCACCATCGCCCAACGCTTGGCCGCCGACCATCACGGTGGCGAAGAAGTGCTTGGCGTGGTCGGGCCCGGTGTCGGTGATGACGTACACCGGCGCGGTGTCGTACAGGCGGGCCGTCATCTCCTGCAGCAGCGTCTTGTAGTCGAGGCGGTCGAGGCGCTGCACCGCCTGCACGAGGCGCTCGGTGAACAGCTGGTCGATCACGTCGGCGGCCGCCTGCACGCCGCCGTCGAGGTAGATCGCCCCGAGCACCGCCTCGAGCGCGTCGGACAGGATCGACGGCTTCATCCGCCCGCCCGCCGAGGCCTCGCCCTTACCGAGCAGCAGGCAGGCGCCGAGGTCGATCTCGACGGCCACCTCGGCCAACGCCGACGCGTTGACCACGCTCTTGCGCAGATCGGTGAGCTTGCCCTCGGGCAGATCGCCGTGGCGTCGGTACGCCAGATCGGCGATCACCCAGCCGAGGACGGCGTCGCCGAGGAACTCGAGTCGCTCGTTGGACGCCTCACCCGACACCTCGGCGCACCACGACCGGTGGGCCATCGCCCGCCGCAGCAGGCTGACCTCGTTGAACTGGTACGCGAGCCGATCGCTGAGCGCGGCAAGGATCGCATCGTGGTCCGCCTGGGCCTCGAACAAGGTGGTCAGGATGCGTCCTGCACTCGGGCCCAGACGTAGTCGACGGCGTCACGGACGGTCTTCAGGTCGACGAGGTCCTCGTCCTCGATGCGGAACCCGACGGAGCGCTCGCCGAGCTCCTCCTCGAGCGCTTCGACGAGCTCGATCAGGGCCAACGAATCGGCGTCGAGGTCGTCGGCGAACGACTGGCCCTCGCTGATCGTGGTGGGCTCGATCTCGAGGATGTCGGCGAGGTTGCCGCGCACGATCTCGAGCACTGCGGCACGGTCGAGCGGGCCCTGTTCGACATGGGTCTCGGCAGGCACGTGGATCTCCGTCCATTTCTCCGGATGGCTCCGGTCGTCGCGCTCCGTGTGCCTCGATGCACTGGGCGCGTTGGCGACGTTAGCCCGCCGAATCGCGCCGAATGCGGCTTCTACGCACTGGCGGCGATGGCGGCGCGCAGCTCGTCGACCACGTGCAGCTCGACCATCTCGGCCGCGATCTTGATCGCGTTGAGGGCGGCGCGCTCGTTGGTGGAGCCATGACTGATGATGCACACGCCGTCGACGCCGAGCAGCATCGCCCCGCCGTAGGTGTCGGGGCTCATCTGCTCGTACAGCGGCAGGAGCGCCGGCAGCAGCGCGTCGGCGTGCTCCTTGTACTCCTCCTTGGCACCGAACGCGTTGAGCAGCGCACCGAACAGCACGCGCAGACCGCCCTCGAGCGTTTTCAGCGCCACGTTGCCGGTGAACCCGTCGGTGACGATGACGTCGGCCGTCTTGAGCATCATGTCGCGGCCCTCGACGTTGCCGATGAACTCGATGCCGGGCGCGACGGCCAGGAGGCCGTAGGCCTCCTTGCGCAGGGTGTCGCCCTTGCCGGGCTCCTCGCCGATGGACAGCAGGCCGACCTTGGGGGTGGCGATGCCGAACCGGTGGCGGGCGTAGACCGAGCCCATCTGGGCGAACTGCACGAGCCACTCGGGCTGCACCTCGCTGTTGGCACCGGCATCGAGCAGCACGTTGGGCAGCTCGCCGGGGACCGGGATGGGCGTGGCGATCGCCGGGCGGTTGACGCCCTTGATCCGACCCATCCGCAGCAGCGCGGACGCCATCGTGGCACCGGTGTTGCCGGCGGAGACCATTGCGCTGGCCCTGCCGTCGCGCACCGCCTCGGCGGCGCGAACCAGCGTGGAGTCCTTCTTGCGACGGACGGATTGCGCCGGGTCCTCGTCCATGGCGATGACCTCGGA
The DNA here is from genome assembly GCA_965229005.1 of Ilumatobacteraceae bacterium. Taxonomy (GTDB): domain Bacteria; phylum Actinomycetota; class Acidimicrobiia; order Acidimicrobiales; family Ilumatobacteraceae; genus CBDDIP01. Next base: position 2,365,425 of record CBDDIP010000002.1, on the reverse strand, counting down.
CGCCTCGATCAGCTGCAGCGGGTGCACGCCCTCGAGGCCAGCAGGGCCCACGAGCGCGACGGGGATGCCCAGCGCGGCCGCGGCGTGCGCACCGGCGAGGATCTCGCCGGGGGCACGATCGCCACCCATCGCATCAACAGCGATCGGGAGCATGTGCAGGCTGGTGCCGGGGTCAGGCAACGTCGACGGCGACGCGGTCCTTGTACCACCCGCACGACGGGCAGACCGTGTGCGGCAGCTTGGCGTTGCCGCAGCGCGGACACGTGCTGCGGGCGGGGGTGCCGAGCTTCCAAGCGCCAGCCCGGTGGCTGCGCGACTTCGACTTCGACTTCTTCTTCTTGGGAACAGCCACGGTGAACTCCCTGACGGCAAATGGGCTACGAGATGTTATCGGTGGACGGGGCCGATGCGGCTACCCGACCTGATCGTCGGATGCATCGATGTCCTTGAGCTGGTCGAGGACGGCCCAGCGGGGGTCGGCGGCGGCCGCCGTGCAGCTGCACGAGCCGTCGTTGAGGTCGGCGCCGCACGAGGGGCACAGGCCGGCGCAGTCGGGTCGGCAGAGCGGCGCGGCCGGGACGTCGAGGAGGAGGACCTCGCGCACCATCGGCACCAGGTCGAGCTGATCGCCGACGATCTCGAACGCCTCCGGATCGGTGACCACGTTCTGGTACAGCTCGTGGACCTCACCGTCGACGACGCCGCCAACCGGCTTCAGGCATCGGCGGCACGTGTCGTGCCATGGAACCGAGACCATGCCGTCGACGACGATGCCGTCGGTGAGCGATTCGAGGCGCAGCTCGACGTTGACCGGGTCGGCGGAACCGAAGCGGGTGTCGTCGATCGCCAGCTCGGTGATCGTCGGCTGCAGGGCGAGGCGCTTCTCCGAACCCGGGCGACGCAGCAGCTCGGCTGCGTTGACGAGGAGCAGGTTGGCCATGTGGATCGAGGCTACCGACGAGTCGGCGGGTCAGATCCGCGATGCGGTCAGGGCGTCAGCCGCGGTCCTGGTCGAAGAAGCCCTTGGTCGGGTCGTCGTCGTCCTCGATCGCCTCGACCTGACGGTGCTCGCCGATCGACAGCCGCGAACGGCCGGCGTGGACGGTCTTCACCAGACGATCGAGGAGGACCTCGAAGCTGCCGAGGCGCTGATCGAGGAAGTCCTCGGTCTCGTGTCGCAGGCGGCGTGCGTCGGTGTCGGCGGCTTCGCTGATCTGTCGGGCTCGCTGCTCCGCGGCGCGGACGACCTCGGTGCGCTGCACCATCCGCTCCGCCTGCACGCGTGCAGCCTCGAGCAGCTCGTCGGCTTCACGACGCGTCTTGGCGACGAACTCCTGGCGCTCCTTGATCATCCAACGTGCCTGGCGCATCTCTTCCGGCAAGCGGTGGAGGGCCTCGCTCAGCAGCTCGATGATCTCGTCGCGGTCGATGCGCGGCGACGACGACAGCGGCATGTTCGGCGCGGCGACGATGATGTCCATCGCACGGCGGAGCATCGCCTCGGCGTCGCCGACGTAGCTGTTGGTGCTGCGAACGAACGCGTCCGAGTCGTCGAGGAGATCCTCGTCGTCCTCGTCGCTGTACTGGTCGTCTTTGTACTGGTCGTCGTAGCTCATGGTTCTCGGGACGTGCTCAGGCGCTGTCGATGTCGCGGTCGCTCGGACGGATCTTGGTGAGGCGCGCCGCAACCGGTGCCGGCACGAGCGAGGTGACGTCGCCACCGTAGTTCGCGATCTCGCGGATGAACCGGCTGCTGATGAACACGAGTGCCGGGTTGCACGGCAGGTACACGGTGCGCACGCCTGCAACTGCGTGGTTGGTGTGCGCCATCTGCTGTTCCACCTCGAAGTCGCCGCCGGTGCGTAGACCCTTCACGATGAATGCCGCACCGATCGAGCGCACCGCGTCGACGGCGAGTCCGGCGAAGCTCATCACCTTCACCTTGGGCATGTAGGCGATGCTCTCGCGGATCATCTCGATCCGCTCGTCGAGCGTGAACATGCCGCTGGGCTTGGTGGGGTTGTGCATCGCGCCGACCACGACGTTGCCGAAGAGGGCAACGGACTGCTCGATCACGTCGAGGTGACCGAGGTGGAACGGGTCGAAGCTTCCGGGGTACAGGACGGTGGCCATGCGGCGAGTCACGCTACTCGTTCGAACACGGTGACCCAGGTGCGGCCGTAGCGCTTCGACCGCAGCACCGTCCACGCCTTGCCGTGGTCGGGTTCGGGGGCGTCGAGGGAGCGTGCCGACTCGGCGACGATCATCGTCACGTCGAGCAGCGAGAGCAGCTTCGGCCATGCGTCGAACTCGTAGGGCGGATCGATGAAGGCGATGTCGACGTTGCGCATCGCACCGACCCAAGCGAGCACGTCGCCGGTGACGACGTCCGTGCGGTCGGTGAGCCCGAGTGTCGTGATGTTGGTGCGCAGCGCGTTCAACGCGTCGCGGTCGCGTTCGACGAACGTGCACTTCTCGGCGCCGCGACTGAGGGCTTCGATGCCCATCGCACCCGAGCCGGCGAAGAGGTCGGCGACCACCGCGTCGTCGAGGATGCCCGAGCTGGACAACGAGTTGAACACGGCCTGGCGGACCTTGTCGGTGGTGGGTCGGGTGGTGAAGCCGGCGGGTGCCACCAATCGGCGGCCGCCGTACTCCCCTGCAATCACGCGCATCCCGGCAGACTAGAAGCGATGCTGCGACCTGAGCCGACCATCACGTGCGTCGATTGCGGTGGGCGCTGCCACCTCCTGTCGCATCCGCCCGAAGACGACCTGTGGCTGCCGGGCGACATCGTCGCCTACCGCTGCGAGGACTGCCGCGACCGCTGGGACCTCGTCCTCCCCGACGACGACCTCGACGACTGACCGCTGACAGCGGACGTTTCTGGCCAGCGCCAGATCGTGACGTGCCGTTCCGGTGCTGACCGGTTCGAAGGCGTCGGCCGTTCCGGGCATCCCCAGAACGCGACGTGCGATTCCGGGCGTGCCCAGTTCGTCAGTCCTCGGCCGTCCAGCCGAGGACGCCGTCGATGCTCGTCGCGTTCTTGGCGAGCCGGTACTCGGCCAGCTCGTCGTCCGTCTTGTGGTCGGCCCACTTCGTCAGCACGTCACGATCGCCGACGTACTCGTACAGCGGCACCGAGAACCCGCAGCTGTCAGCGACGCGGTCGACCTCGAGCACGATCACGGCTCGGGCGCCGCGATGGATCGGGAACTGTGCGGCGAGCTCGGTGAAGCCCGGCTCGTGCATGGTCACGACCGTGCCGGTTCCTTGCAGACGGATGATCCGCGGCGGCCCGTCGACCGCGCAGAACATGAACGTGAGACGTCCGTTCTCGCGGACATGCGCGATCGTCTCGATGCCCGATCCGGTGAGGTCGAGGTAGGCGACGCGCTGGTCGTCGAGGATGCGCAGGCTGTCCATCCCCTTCGGCGACACGTTGACGTGCCCGCCAGCGGATGGCGCGGTGCCGACGAAGAACATGTGCTGCTTGCGAACGAACTCGGCGACGGCCGGCTCGATCCGCTCGTAGGTGCGACCCATGACGCCGACGCTACCGAGCGATGGCCTGTCGACTGATGCCGACGGACTGACGGCCAATCAGATCGGGTACGGAACGACCGTGATGAGCTTCAACGTGGTGGCAGGGTCGGTTGCGTTCGTGATGTTCTTGGCGTTGATCACCAGTCTGTTCGCAGCGACTGGCGCCAGCGACGACGACGACGGAGAACCCCACCGCTCCCGCTGACGAGCGACTCGGTCAGGCGAACATCGTTTCGAGGTCGTCGAGGATCTTGTTGGCGCCGAGCACACCGATGCCGGTCATCCACGTGCTGTCGAGGATGTCGAACTGCGAGCCCGATTGGACCGCGGGCAGCGCCGCCCAGAGCGATTCGACGGCGCCGCGGTCGGACGTGATGGAGCCGCCGCTCTCGGACTCCGGGTTGGTGGCGAAGATGACGTCGGTGTCGAGGATGTCGATGCGCTCGGCGCTGATGATCGCCATGCCGAAGCTCGGGTCGTAGTCCTTCTCTCCGAGATCGAAGCCGACTGCCGTGAGCACCGAGCCGGAGAACGTCGCGGGACCGTAGAGACGGATCTGGCCGGGGATGAAGCGGACGATGACCGCGGTCTTGCCCGTGGCACCGATCGCCTCGCCGACCTGCGCGGCGCGAGCGTCGAAGTCGGCGAGCAGCTGCTCGGCTTCGGCCGAGCGGTTCAACGCTTCACCGGTGAGGCGCACCTGCTCGGTCCAGTTCGTGCCGGACGACTCGCTGAACACCGTCGGGGCGATGCCGCTCAGCTGTTCGTAAAGCGCCTCGTGACGCACCTTCGCACCGAGGATCAGGTCCGGTTCGAGCGCGGCGATCTGCTCGAGGTTCGGCTCCGCGGTGAGCCCGACCAGCTCGATGCCGTCGAGCGACGTGCCGAGGTAGGCAGGCAGGCCGGAACCAGAGATGCCCTCCGTCGCGGCGATCGGCGCCAGCCCGAGTGCGATCGAGGCGTCGAGGAACGACGAGTCGAGCACGACAACTCGCGTCGGCGCGCCCGGCACCTCCGTCTCCCCCATCGCGTGCTGCACCACGTGTGCCTGCGGCTCCGTAGTGGTCGTTGCCGCATCGGTCGGCACGGGCGTCACGGGCGTGGTGGCCGGCGTCGTGTCCGTAACGGTCGTGGTGGTGGCGGAGGTCGGGAGCGTCGCATCCGTCGACGCACCATCGCTCCCGCACGCAGCGAGTGCAACGAGGCCGAAGGAGACGGCGAGGGCGGGGCGGAACGGAGATCGGCGCATCACGCCAACGTATCGACTGTTTGTTAGGTAGACCAAACACAACTCGTTTGGTATGCGAACTAGCCGCGATCCCACCAGTCGAGGACGCGCAGCGCACGCATGGTGTTCCACCGGCTCGGTGTGCCGAGATCACCCTCGAGGTCGAAGTGGACGCGGCCTGGGTGGATGCGATCCAGCAACCAGCGGCCGTCGGGCTGCTGCTTCGACCGAACGATCTCGATCGCGTCAGCCATTCGCGGGTCGGGCCGAAGACCGGCGCCGCGGAAGTGGTCCAGTCCGCGGAGCACGTCGTAGCGCCAGTAGTACGGGAAGGCGAACTCGAGGAACGCTGGGTCGGCGACCTCGCCGGTGCTCTTGCGACGGAACAGACCTCGATCGAGGAGGTACTCCTGACCGCTGCGTATCGCGGCTCGAAGTGCGTCGGATCCGAGGCCGGCACGTTCGACTTCGAGCAGCCCGTCGAGCACGTCGATCGTCGTGTGGAACGACGATCGCACCGAGCCGTTCTCCTGCTCGCAGTTCCACCCGCCGTCGGTCATCACCTCGCCGAGGACGCGATCGACGATCGGCGCGATGTCGACGCCGAAGTAGGCACCGGCCTCGATCGTGCGACCGTTGATGCACGGCTCGACCTCGCCCTCGAAGTACGGCTGGTGGTCGTGCTCCCAGTGCCCGTGCTCGGCGACGAGCGTTATGGCGCGACGTGCTGCTTCGCACGCCGGGTCGAGTCCGAAGATCACGAGTGTCTGGAGCGTGTGCATCGTTGCGGTCCACGGTTGCCCGGGCTCGCTGCCGTCGTACCCACCGGGGAAGCAGGCGCCGCCATCCCACAAGCCGTCGTCGCCCTGGAGCGCGAGGAGGCGAGCGCCCCACCCCTCGTGCTCCACCCGCGCGCGCTCGGCGGCGACCTCGTCAGGCGCTGCGTCCGTCAGGTCGCGGAGCACCTGCCACCGGATCGCCGGATCCCCGTCGAGCAACCAATCGAGCGCATCCATCGGCCGAACGCTATTCGTCGTACGCGTCGAGGCGCTGAACCAGCGGCCGTCGATAGCGGATGTCGGTGACGGTCACCCCGAGGATCTCCTCGGTGGCCCGACCTCCGTCGGCAACCCAGCCCTCGGACTCGTAGAGCCCACGCGCCCGTTCGTTCTCGGGGACGACCCAGAGCACCGCTTCGTCGAAGCCGAGGTCGGTGAGCGCTTGCGTGACGCTGTGCAGCAGGACGCGACCGATGCCGCGCCCCCAGCGATCCGGGTCGAGGTTGATCGCATACAGCTCGCCACATGACGGCGACGTCGGAGGCTCCTCGGCGCCGAAGGCGGCGAACCCGACGACCTCGTCGGCCACGACCGCGACCAGCACCGGTGGCAGGTCGGCCCGACCGATGCGGCCGGCCCACATCGTGACCCGCTCGTCCGGCTGGAGACCGTCGAGGTACTCGTCGGGCATCACGCCGCGGTACGCGTGCTGCCACGCACGCACGTGCAATCGACCCATCGCGACGGCGTCTTCCACCACCGCGTCCCGGATGATCACGCCGTGATCGCTCATGTGCTGCAGATCGTGGTCGATCTGAGCCGTCGCTGCCATCACAATTTGGATGCCACCGCCGGAGTGGAGGGTTCGAAGCTCAGCCGGGTGCGCCTGAAACCCTCCGCTCCCGCTGCGCGGAGTGTTTGAGGCTCGCCCGCGAGTGCGTGAAACCCTCCGCTCGAGACGCCGACGAGGCTCGACGAACGAGCACAGCGCGGCGTCTGCTCCGGCCATGATTGGCGACGTGTCGTCCTCGTGGAAGCATCGCCTGAAGCTCGCTGCGATTCCGTCGACGTTGTTCGCAGCGGTCGTGTTCAGCTTCGGCTGGAAGTCGGTGTCCCCGTTCGCCTCCTGGCCAATCGGACTCCTCATCGTCCTGTCTGCGCCCGCCTTGATCCCGTTCGTGGTGATGACGATCGACCTCGGACGGCAGCAGCGACCTCGTCGGTTCGGACGTGGACCGTTCTCGCCCCAACTGCCGACCCAACGATTCCAGTGGCGAGACGTGCTCACGAGCCGACAGGCGGCGTTCGTCGGTGCGCTGGGAGTCGTGGTGTTCGTCTCGTTCTTCGTTGCATTCGCCCAGTACCGAGGCTCGCCGGAGGTGGTGAATGGAGAGCTCGTGTTCACCGATCACGGCAAGGTGGTGGGCCCCGCCACCGAGCGGCAGGCGGCTGAAGCACGCACTCAGCAGAGCCGCATGTTCAGTGGCCATCTGATGCTGTTCGGCGTCGTCGGTCTGCTGGCACGCGTGCCGCCAGCGACCACACCGCCCCGCAACGAGCAGCTTGCGAAGGAGCAACGACCCTGACGTTCGTCGACCCGAACAGGTCGGCAGCCCATGCGTCGTCGCGCACCCACGGCTCCCCTGTCACTCCTCCGCTCGGTTCTACGATCTCCACGTGCTCCACGAACTGTGGGTCTATTCAGGCGGACGAACGCTTTGCCTGGCTGGTCGTCATGGCGACGACGCTCGCGCCCTCATGCCCTCTGACGCGGTGCTCACCTGGACGGTCGAGGCCGACACCCACTTCGACGCGATGACGCAGTACTACGAACACATGGGCTGGGGGACGTACACCACGGACCACCCCACGATCGACAAGCAGACCTATGCGCAGTGGGGCTTCACGGAGATGTAGGCCGCTTGCCGGCACTCCGAGCGAGCACCCCGTCCCGAACGGCGGATCGTCGCGAGCTGTGTGTCGGTCAGCGCTCACGCTCGGTGGGCTGCGCCCGCGCTCTGGCTCGGTAGCGGTTCAACAACTCGGCAATTTCGTCCGCACCCTCGTCGAAACCATCCATGCGGAGCTGCGAATTCGTCCCGGCCATCCGTGAGTTCGCACGCTGAGGCCACGTGCGAGGCTTCTCGCCGTCGTAGTCGAAGGTGAGCCAGTCGACGCGTTGGCCCCGAGCAATCGATTGCCTGAAGACGCCGAACGGCCCGCAGGACGAGTACTGATACGACTTCCGACCGCCAAGCGGGCCGATGACTTCGAGGCTCTCCTGGAGGATTTCCATGGTCGTTGGTCGGACCCGATCGAGAGCGAACGCCGCCAACCCGAAACCGAAGAATGCGACACCGAACCAGCCGACGAGCTTTCCCGTCGCCACGGCCGCGAACAACGACATGCCGAACAACACGCTGCCGAGTGCAAGTGTCTTGTTCGTCGTCCGCCGTCGAGCCCTCAATCGCCGTTCGGGGTACGCCGTGGAGTGCTGCACAGCAGCTGATCGTGCCCGCGCTTGACCCACCGCGCAACTGTCCCGAGCCAGTGCTCAGCTCTTGAAGAGGAACGCTTCGTCTTCGCTGCTGAAAAGGAGGGCGAGCTCATCGCGCAGGATGGGGTTGTCGTCGAGCATCGGGTCGGCGTCGACGACTTCGAAGGCGATGTCGCGTGCCAGCTTGACGAGCTCGCGATCGCGACGCAACGACGCCAGCTTGAGGTCGTTGCGACCCTTCTGCATCGTGTTCATGATCGTGCCTTCGCCGCGCAGGTCGAGGTCGACCTCGGCGAGCTCGAAGCCGTCCGTGGACTTCACCAACGCCTCGACGCGAGGGTTGCCGGCGTCGCCATCTGCTTCGGCGGTGATCAGCCAGCACTGGCTGGCGTGCGCGCCACGACCGACGCGACCGCGGAGCTGGTGCAGCTGGGCGATGCCGAAGCGATCCGCGTCGAGCACCACCATCACGGTCGCGTTGGGCACGTCGACGCCGACCTCGATCACGGTCGTGGCAACGAGCACGTCGATCTCGCCGGCGCGGAAGCGATCCATCACCGCTTCCTTCTCCGCCGACGGCATGCGGCCGTGCAGCAACGCGAGACGTAGACCGCGCAGCTCGTCGTGGACGAGGCGCTCGAAGGTCTCCTGCGCGCTGGCAACCTCGAGCTTCTCGCTCTCCTCGATCAGCGGGCAGACGACGTACGCCTGACGTCCGGCACCGACCTCCTCGCGCACCGTTGCCCACGCGGCTGCTTCCATCAGCGGACCGTTGGCCCAGTGTGTGACGATCGGCGTGCGGCCGGGCGGCAGCTCGTCGAGCACGCTGACATCGAGGTCGCCGTAGACGGTCATCGCTGCGGTGCGCGGGATCGGCGTGGCCGTCATCACGAGCACATCGGGGACCGCATCGTCACGTCCCTTGGAGCGCAGGGCGGCGCGCTGCTCGACACCGAAGCGATGCTGCTCGTCGACCACGACGACGCCGAGGCTGTGGAACTGCACGCCCTCCTGGATAAGCGCGTGCGTCCCGATCGCGATGTCGACCGTGCCGTCGGCAAGCCCGGTGAGCACCTCACGACGATCGGCACCGGTGATCCGGTTGGTCAGCAGCTCGACACGAAGCGGACGATCGCCGAACAGGTTGCCAGGGTCGGGCACGGTGACGCCCTCGAGCATGCGTCGCACTCCGGTGGCGTGCTGCTCGGCGAGCACCTCCGTCGGCGCCATCAGCGCGCCTTGGTGGCCGCCTTGCACGGCAGTGAGCATCGCACTGACGGCGACGAGCGTCTTGCCCGAGCCGACATCGCCCTGCAGCAACCGGTGCATCGGGTGCGGGCCGGCGAGGTCGACCTCGATCTCGGCGATCGCCCGACGCTGAGCGGCGGTCAGCTCGTAGGGCAGCGCGTCGTACAACCTCGACGTCAGCTTGCCGCCGACGTCGTGGCGCAAGGCCTTGGCGTCGCGCTCCAACGCGCGCTTGCGCATGACGAGGATCGCCTGCACGCGCAGCAGCTCGTCGAAGGCGAGGCGGCGGCGAGCCTGCTCCTTCTCCCCCATCGTCTCCGGCGCGTGGATGGACGCCAGCGCTTGACCGCGCGGCACCATGCCGAGCCGTCGGACGGTGGCGGGCGGCAACGGGTCGGCGATGCCTCGCGGTGCGCACTTGTGCAGCGCATCCTCCACCCAGCCGGCGATCTCCCACGTGCTCAGCGCGGCCTTCTCGCTCTGCGGGTAGATCGGCACGATCTTGGCGGTGCGATCGCCGATGAGATCGACGATCGGGTTCGTCATCTGCAGCCCGCCGCGGTACACGTCGGGCTTGCCGAACAGGGCGATCTGCAACCCTTCGCGCAGCTGACGCTCGCGCCACGGCTGGTTGAAGAACACGACGTGCAGGCGGCCACTGCCGTCGCCGACGGTGACCTCGACCATCGCCCGACGGTTGCGCGTCATCCGCTTGGTCACCGAGCGCACGCTGACGAGCACGAGCGCTTCGACGCCGGGCACGAGGTCGGCGACGCGAGCTTCGTTGGTGCGATCGACCCACCGGCGCGGGTACGTGGTCAACAGGTCGAGCACGTTGTGCACCCCCACCTCGTTGAGCGAGGCGAGCTTCTTGTCGCCGACGCCCTTGATCCGCTCGACGCCGATGTTGGCAAGGTCGCGCAGCGTCAGCGGCGCGGTGGGTGCCTCGGACATCAGCGGATCACTCGACGCCGAACAGGTACGGGTAGAGCGGCTGGCCGCCGCGATGCACCTCCACCTGAACGTCGGCGTGGTGCTCGCCGAGCCAGTCGCGCAATGCATCCGTGTTGGCCCCGGTCGCGTCCTCGCCCTCGACGATGGTGACGATCTCCCGTCCCGGCGTGACGAGGTGCTCGAGCAGCTGCTGCGCCGCGCCGAGCAAACCCCCGCTGATGGCCACGATGCCGTCACCGCGCACGATCCCGATCCAGTCGCCCTCGGCGATCGGGCCCGCATCGCTGGCCGTGGCGCGCACGGCGCGGGTGATCTCGCCGGTCGCGACCGAGGCTGCGGCCGCGCCCATCTCCTCGGCGTTCTCGGCAGCCGACGCTTCGGGGTCGTACACGACGAGCGCGGCGAGCGCGGCAGGCATCGACATCGTCGGCACGACGATCACGGTGCGGTCGGTGAGTGCATCGAGCTGCTCGGCGACGGGGATGATGTTCTTGTTGTTCGGCAGCACGACCACCTGCTGCGCGTTGACCGTGTTGACGGCGTCGAGCAGCTCGGCCGTCGACGGGTTCAGCGTCTGCCCACCGGTGACGACGCCCTGCACGCCCAGCGCACCGAAGAGCTCGACAAGCCCGTCTCCACTTGCGACAGCGACGATCGCGCACGTCACCGGTGGGAGGCCGGCGGCCCACGCAGGATGCGGCGCGGCCACTCCCGCGCTCGTCTGGCCGAGCACTGCAGCCTCGCGATGCGCGTGCTCGTCGGCGACCTCCTCGAACAGGTCGGTGACGCGGATCTTCTTCGGCCGGCCCCCGAGATCGAGCGCGACCTCCACCGCTGCGCCGATGTCGTTGGTGTGCACGTGGCAGTTCCAGATGCCATCGCCACCGACGACGACGATCGAGTCGCCGATCTCGCCCCACCCCTCCTTGAACGCCTGGATCTTGTCGTCGACGAGGTCGAGGAAGTACATGACCTCGTACCGCAGCTCGCTGACGTCGACCGAGCCATCGGTGGCCGTGCGGTGGGCGACGGCTTCGAGCTGCTCGGCCGACGGACCGTCGCCGGCCAACGGTTCGGGCAACGGCTCGCCGTCGACCACGTGCAGCGCCGAGTCGAGGAACAGCAGGAACCCGGCGCCGCCGGCGTCCACCACACCCGCGTCCTTCAGCACCGGCAGCATCTCCGGCGTGCGCTCCAGCGCCGACTTGCCGGCGTCCCGAGCGGCCCGCAGCACGGTCGCAAGCGACCCGCCCTCAGCAGCCGCAGCCTGCGCACCGTCTGCGGACTCGCGAACGACCGTGAGGATCGTGCCCTCGATCGGCTTGAGGACGGCCTGGTAGGCCGCGTTGGACGCAGCCTTCAACGCTTCGGCGAACTTGGCGGCCGTGCCCTCGGCGGCGCCCTTGCCGGCCGCCTTGAGGGTGCTGGCGATGCCGCGCAAGATCTGGCTGAGGATGACGCCGCTGTTGCCGCGGGCACCCATCAGGCTGCCGTGGCTGATCGCATCACAGGTCGGATCGAGCCCCAGGTCGGCACCGTCGAGCTCGGCCACGACGGCATCGAGCGTGCGGGCCATGTTGGTGCCCGTGTCGCCGTCGGGAACCGGGTAGACGTTGAGGCGGTTGATGCCCGCAGCGTTGGCACGCATGGTGTCGCGGAAGGTGATGACCGTGTTCCGCAGCGCGTCAGGGCTGAACCGTTCGAGGGTGGGCACGAAATCCATCGTAGAGAACGAGGTCATCACTGCAAACGATCAGCTAGCAGGCCATGTGGCTTGGAGGATCGACCTGAAGTGTTGGTAGCCTTGCTCAGCTTCGCCCGAACCAGTTCGGGTGCATCAGGATCGAAGGAACCGAAGTCATGGCAGCAAACTGCGAACTCTGCGGCAAAGGCCCGAGCTGGGGCATGTCGGTGTCGCACTCGCACCGTCGTACCAAGCGTCGGTGGAACCCGAACATCCAGCGGGTGCGCGCTCTCGTGGGCGGCGCGCCCAAGCGGCTGTACGTCTGCACCGGCTGCATCAAAAGCGGCAAGGTCGTCAAGGCCGGCTGAAGCCGGTAGGTCTCCGATGCAGGGCGTCATCAAGAGCTACGACCCCGCTTCGGGAGACGGCAGTGTCCTCACCGACACCGACCTGGCCGAATACGACCTGGCGAGCGACGCGCTCGAGGGGTCCATCTTTCGCATGCTGCGCCAAGGGCAGCGCGTCGTGTTCATCCTGAACGCGGACGGGAAAGCGACCCAGCTCCGGCTGGGTTCTGAAGTCGACATGGCAACGCCCGGCTGATCGGCCGGGCGTTCGTCGATCACCAGTTCTCCGGCGCAGCGGCGCGCCGGGGGTTGACGAAGGAGACATCGCGATGAGCGGAACCACTGCCAACCAACGGTTGCAAGCGTGGGTCGCCGACTGGGCAGCAATCCTCCAACCCGAGGACATCTACTGGTGCGACGGCTCCGCGGAGGAGTACGACCGCCTCGCGCAATCGCTCGTGGATGCGGGCACGTTCACCCGTCTGGACGAGGCCAAGCGCCCGAACAGCTACTGGGCCCACAGCGACCCGGGCGACGTCGCCCGCGTCGAGGACCGCACCTACATCTGCTCGACGAACGCCGAGGACGCCGGCCCGAACAACAACTGGCGCGAGCCTGCGGAGATGCGCGCTGCGCTCACCGAGTTGTTCACCGGTTCGATGCGCGGCCGCACGATGTACGTCGTGCCGTTCAGCATGGGCCCGCTGGGCTCACCCATCGCCCACATCGGCGTGCAGCTCACCGACAGCGCCTACGTCGCCGTCAACATGCGGATCATGACCCGCATGGGCCAGGGCGCGCTCGACGCGCTCGGCGACAACGACTGGGTGCCGTGCCTGCACTCCGTCGGGGCTCCGCTGGAGCCGGGCCAGACCGATTCGCCGTGGCCGTGCAACCCGGACAACAAGTACATCGTCCACTTCCCCGAGACCCGCGAGATCTGGTCGTTCGGTTCGGGCTACGGCGGCAACGCCCTGCTCGGCAAGAAGTGCTTCGCCCTGCGCATCGCTTCGGTGATGGCTCGCGATGACGGCTGGCTGGCCGAGCACATGCTGATCCTCAAGCTCACCAACCCGGCCGGCGAGGCCAAGTACATCGCCGCCGCGTTCCCGTCGGCGTGCGGCAAGACGAACCTGGCGATGCTCGTGCCCACGATCCCGGGCTGGAAGGCCGAGACGATCGGCGACGACATCTGCTGGATGAAGTTCGGCGCCGACGGTCGGCTGTTCGCGATCAACCCGGAGGCCGGCTTCTTCGGCGTCGCGCCGGGCACCGGGTACGACACCAACGCCAACGCGATGGAGACGCTGTGGGGCAACAGCATCTTCACCAACACCGCACTCACCTCCGAGGGCGACGTGTGGTGGGAAGGCATGACCGACGACAAGCCGGCCCGCGCCACCGACTGGAAGGGCCAGCAGTGGACGCCGGAGACCGACACCCCGGCCGCCCACCCCAACGCTCGCTTCACCGCTCCCGCCTCGCAGTGCCCGAGCATGGCCGATGAGTGGCAGGACCCGGCCGGCGTGCCGATCAGTGCCATCCTCTTCGGCGGCCGCCGCCGCACCACGGTGCCGTTGGTGACGCAGGCTTTCGACTGGGAGCACGGCGTGTTCCTCGGCTCGATCATGGCCAGCGAGACCACCGCCGCGCAGCAGGGTGCCGTTGGCAACCTGCGCTTCGATCCGATGGCGATGCTGCCGTTCTGCGGTTACAACATGGCCGACTACTTCGCCCACTGGCTGTCGATCGGCAAGAACACCGACATCGCGCAGCTGCCGAAGATCTTCTTCGTCAACTGGTTCCGTCGCGACGAGGACGGCCGCTTCCTGTGGCCCGGCTACGGCGAGAACAGCCGCGTGCTGAAGTGGATCTTCCAGCGCGTTGCCGGCGAAGTCGGTGCGGTCGACACGGCCATCGGCTCGCTGCCGATCGCCGGTGATCTCGACGTCGCCGGCCTCGAGGTCACCGACGAGGACCTCGCCGATCTGTTGGAAGTGGATGCCGAGGGTTGGGCAGGCGCGATCCCGCAGATCCGCCAGCACTTCGCCCAGTTCGGCGACAAGCTGCCCGCCGAGCTCAACCTGGCCCTCGACTCCCTCGCCGCCAAGCTCTCCTGATCCTCCGGCCCGCTTGGGCTCGGATCCGACGACATGTCGTCAGTCCCGCGCCCGTGCCCCAGCGTCGTTCGGGCTATCCGCTCGATGCCGAGATGTCGGAACCTTCCGACTCTTGCGTGATCGTCAGCCTCGTTCCTCCGTCGGTGACCGACGCTTCGCCGAACGGGGCGTACAACCACGCGGCACAGTGGCCGACCTGCGGGATCGGGTGCGTCGCCACGATGCCGATCCCTCGACTCGCCACGCCGGAGCCTCGACTCGGTAGTCCGCGCAGCCGTCGTTGCCAGTGAGCGAACCGTCGGCATGGAACTCGTACCAGATGCCCCACTGGTCGAAGCGCTGAAAGCCGAAGTAGTCGACGTTCCAGCGGATGTCCACGAAGTCGGCAGGAGCGAGCACGTTCGTCGGCCAAGGCGCACGCACGACCGAGTAGTCGCGCTTCGTCTCGTCAACGCGACGCACGAGGAGGCCACGGCCGGATGCTCCGACCGCGGTCCACTCGCCCTCGACTCGCGCTGTTGCGGCGGCTTTGAGCGGCGGCAGCGCGCCGATGACCGTGCTGCCGGTCGTCGTGGAGATCAGCACCCCGTAGCCCGCGCCGTGGAAGCCGGGCACCAGCACCGGTTCCGTTCCGTCTGAGTCAGTCGGCACGTCGACGGTCCACGTGGTGAGGTCGGTACTGATGACCCACTGCGTCCCGACCCGTTCGATCGAAGCATCGGGCCCCGTCGCCGGCATGGCATCTGCAGTGTGTTCCCATCGGTCGCCGACAACGGTGTAGGCGCGGTTGCCGACGACAACTTCACCTTGGCTGCGATAGATGGTCCCCGGCGGCGACTCGACCTCGTCGATCGGTCGTTCGACGGTGACTCCATCGGCCGCGTACGTTCCCAGCCACCACTGCTCGCCACGCTTCGTCAACGCCAGCGTGCCGTCGATGCCAATCGACGCCTCGGTCGCTTCGTCGAAGCGAATGGTCGCCACACGTTCCCAACCGTCGGGCAAGGCAGTCGACGGCGTGGTCGTCGGTGAGATCGATGGGACGCCGTCATCTCGTCGCACTGCAGCGACGACCCCGACGGCCACGGCGACCACCGCTGCGGCGGCAAGCCATCGCCGGAGCGAACGGCGCGGTGACGTCGTCACGGCGATCTCAGTTCGCCATTGCTCGGCGAGCGCGCCGCGAAGGTGGCGAACGAAGACCTCGCTCGGCTCCATCGAGGTGGCCAGTCGTTCGATGTCGATGTCAGGCATCACGCACCTCCCGCGCGCGGACTCGCCGGCGCGCTCGAGCCAGCAGAGACTCCGTCGCGTGGACCGTCGTGCCCATCAACTCGGCCACCTCCGCCACGGACAGGTCGTCGACGTAACGCAGCAGGAGCGCGGTGCGTTCGCGCTGCGGCAGATCCGACAGGTCGGTGGCCACCTGCGGTTCGGTCGCCTCGTCGGGTCGATGTGCCAGTCGCACTCGACGTTCCTCTCGTTGCGCGCTCCGGATGCCGTCACAGAACCGGTTGCGGACCGTCGTGATCAGCCATCCGATGCCGATCTCGGTGATGTCTCCGCCCCGTGCGGCACGAACGAGTCTCAAGTACGTGTCCTGCACCAGATCATCGGCGAGACCTCGGTCGTTGCTCGCCAGCCGGCTCGCATAGCGATAGACCTCGAGGACGGTCGCGTCGTAGCAGGCGATCAACGAGACTTCGTCGTCGATCACCCACCGCCGCTCACTCATCGTCACGTCCCTTCGACGTCACCGTCGGGTCGGTTCCGTCGAGCCGTGTCGAGTTTGCTACCGAATCGGTAGCAAAGTCGACACGGCTACCTCCGGCTGTGACGCGTCAGCGGCCTTCGCCGACGAGCATGGCGCGGATGCCGAGGCCCATCAGGAACAGGCCACCGAGCCCGTAGAGCAGGTACAGGCGGTGCTTCATCTGGTTGCGGTACGAGTAGATGATCGCCACGGCCATGATCGCCACGAACCCGTAGAACGCATGGAACTTCGGGAACTCGAGCTTGTACTTGTTGACCAGGATCACGCCGAGGGTGACCTGCACGAAGATCGTCAGCTCGGCGATGCCGATGAACCACCACAGCGCCCGCGTGCGCAGCGACGTCAACCAGTTCGCCGCCAGTGCCCACGCACCGGCGACCCCGTTGCCGATGATGACGAACCAGGCCCAGTTCTTGTGCAGGTCGTAGAGCGCCAGTGCGTTCAGAGCAGATCCGTTCTCAGAGAGCGGCTTGGCGTTCGGTCTGCTGCGCCTGTGCCTCGGCGAAGGCGTCGGCCGCGATGTCCACCAACTCGCTGATCTCGTCGTCGGAGAACCCGGCGAGGCGACGGAAGTTGCGCGCCAGGTGCACGGGGTTGATGTCCTGCTCGCCACGGAAGCCGCCGAAGCTGAACAGCTTGTCCACTGCCTTCTGGAACTCGAGCGCGTCCTTCATCCGCTGCGGGTCGTTCACCGTCAGCTTGCGCAGCCAGTCGCTGCCCATCTTCACGTGGGTGACCTCGTCGGCGAGCATCCAGTCCTCGGCGAAGGCCAGCACAGGATCGGTGAGCTCCGTGCCGAAGTCGCGCATCGTCTTGAACACGTCGATCGCCAGCCCTTCGAGCGCGCGGTTGACGCCGGTGAGGCGCAGCACGGGATCCTCGTTGCACGCCGCTTCGTAGAGCATCGTCTGCTCGGCGAACTCACCGATCTCGCTGCCCATGTGGTCGCCGAGCTTGCAGCTGATCTCGACGTGGCGCGCCTCGTCCCAGCACTGCCGAGCCATGTCGAGCTTGAGACCGAACGGCGCCTGATCGCGGCCATCGCCGGTATCGAAGTCGAAGCACGTGCGCCCGGCGCCTTCCAGCGCCTGGATCTCGCCGACGAAGATGCCGTGCATCAGGCCGCGTGCGTTGTCACTGGCGTTGCGGTGCTTGGGCGCGAGCCCGTTGATCTGCGCGGCCGGACTGAGGTTGCGCGGATCGAAGACGGTGTCCTCGATGCGGACGTGGATGAACCGTTCGTCTCGGGCCAGTTCGGCCACGGGAAGGATTCGCTTCAACTTCGACCCCCTCTGCAGATGCGAGCTCTCGGCTACTCGCCGCAGGCGTTCCCGCCGACGACCTCGGTGATCGTATCGCCGCCCGCCGTGCCGGAGAGGAAGCCGGCGAGTCCGTCGACGATCGTGAACGTCGGCCCGCCGAGGTCGTCGCCGGGGTTGATCACGGCCGCCGGGTACGTCGCCATGAGCTGATCAACGGTGCTGCCGACGCCGATGTTGGCGTTGGTGTTCAGCCCGAACGGGTTGATGGCGGCGGCGAACTTCGGGCCGTAGACGTAGGAGAAGAAGTGACGGCGGCCGGAGACCACCGGCGAGTCGTCGCTGAAGTACAGCGACAGGTCGTTCCAGCTGACGATGCGCAGCTCCGTCCCGGGGCAGGGGGCGATGCTCAGCGGGTCGACGTAGCCGGTGTCCACGGTCGGCGGGCCGATGATGGACGAGACGTAGGCGATGACGCCCTCGGGGTCGGCGCCGAACTCGGTGGTGCCCAGCCCGTTCTCGCTGAGGACCAGTGCCGCGCCGGGCGGGATCGTGGTCGGCGGCGTCGTGGTGGACGTCGTCGAGGTGGTCGAGGTCGTCGAGGTGGTGGTGGACGAGGTCGTCGTCGGCGCCACGGTCGTGGTGGTGACCACGCTGGATGTCGTCGTCGAGGGCAGCGTGTCCTTGGAGTCGTCGTCGCCGCCACAGGCCGCGAGCACGAGGAGCGCCGCCAGCGCCAGCGAGAGCCGGGGGGTTCTCATCCGCGAAGTCTGCCACGCAGGGTGGCGGATCCACCGGCAGCCGCGTTGAAGCCTCAGCGGACGTCGCCCACCTAACGGATCAACGTGTCGGCCTCGTGGCCGCCCTCGATCAGCCGGAGGGCGCCGTCGACGACCTCGACCACGGTGACCGAGCAGTTGTCGAGGCTGCGGATGACCAGCCGATCGTCACCCGACGCCGCGCCGATCACCGCATTGATGGCGATGAAGTGACTGAACACGACCGTGTCGACCGGCATCGACGCGATCGCGGCGACGACGCCGTCTCGGAAGTCCGTGTACGTCGAGCCGAGCTGCGACCACGTGCCACCCATGGCCTCGCGCAGCCAGATGACCCGCTCCTCCATCGGCACGCCGGCGGGCGACGGGATCTCGGCCACGGCCGGTTCGATGCGTGGCGCCACCGACCAACGCGTTGCGAGTGGGACGGCCGTTTCCTGGCAGCGACGCAACGTGCTCGTCACGACCGGTAGCGGACCCAGCGCGGCCAGCCGTTCGGCGACGTCACGTGCCTGCTGCTCGCCGAGGCCGTCGAGGCCCGGGTCGGGATCGGCGTCCCACCCGGCAGCAGCGCGGCCGTGGCGCACCAGGTGCACCCGTGTCACTCGAACAGCCACCCGGGTTGCAACGACTGCGTCGACCCCTTCTTCGTGAACCACTCGGTACCGAAGGCGTTGGCGAACACCTCGTCGGGCATCGAGAGGAACATGCCGCTGTCGGTGACCTGACTGGCGTGGCACGCCACCGAGTCGCGCTTGCGGGTCACCCACTGGCTCACGTCGACCGCATGGGTCAGATCGCTCTCCGGTTGACCGAACGGGTTGCCGTCGTCGGCGGGAGCGTCCGGGTTGAACTCATCCATCCGCTCGTCGTCGCCCGTGCCGACCCCGGCCTCCTTCATCGCCTCGAAGAACCGCTTCATCTGATCGCGGTTCATCGTCGCCTCGAAGACGGACGGCGTGCCGGCGAGCTCGGCGGCGCGATGGCCGACGGTGTGCACGCGCACATGATCCGGGTGGCCGTAGTTGCCGTGCCAGTCGTAGACGGTGAGGACGTCGGCGTGCTCCTCGCGCAGCACCGCCGCCAGTCGCTCGGCCGCCGCCTCGAGCGGCGCCTGCATGAACGACTCCGGGTCGCTGTTCTGCTCCCAACCCGTCATGCCGCTGTCCTTGAAGCCCAGCCACACGATGCGATGCACGCCGAGCACGTCTGCGCTGCGCTGCGTCTCGACGCGGCGACGATCGACCAAGGTCTCACCCTCGGCCAGGTCCTCCGGCGCCTCGCCGTACTCGCCACCGGTGGCCACGACGAGCACGACACGATGGCCTTCGGCGACGGCGCGGGCGATCGACCCGCCAGTGGTCATCGACTCGTCATCGGGATGCGCGTGGAAGACGACCAGCGTGCCCATGGCTCAGGCGTCCACGACTGCGCCGCTGGCGACGAGCTCGTCGATGCGCTCCGCGGCGACGCCCCAATCAGCCAGCACCTCGCGGCTGTGCTGCCCCGGGTGGGCCGGCGCCGAGACGACCTCGGCGGCGGTGCGCGAGAAGCGCGGTGCCGGGGCCGGCTGCTTCACGCCACCGACCTCGATGAAGGTCTCGCGAGCGATGTTGTGCGGGTGCTCGGCCGCCTCGGACATCGTCAGCACCGGAGCGAAGCACACGTCGGTGTGCTCCATGATGGCGCACCACTCGTCGCGGGTCTTCGTCTCGAACAGCTGGTGCAGCCGGCCCTTCAGGTGCGGCCACAGCGCCTTGTCCATCTGCTTGGCGAACTCGGCGTCCTCGGTCAGACCGGTGAGACGCAGCAGCTCGGCGTAGAACTGCGGCTCGATCGATCCGATGGAGATGTACTTGCCGTCGGCGCAGCGGTACACGTCGTAGAAGTGCGCGCCGGTGTCGAGCAGGTTCGTGCCGCGCTCGTTCTCGTCGTGCACCCCGATCGACTTCATCGCCCAAAACATCGTCATCAGCACCGCGGTGCCGTCGACCATCGCCGTGTCGACGACCTGACCGAGGCCGCTCTTCTGCGCCTCGAGCAACGCGCACACGACGCCGTAGGCGAGGAACATGCCACCGCCACCGAAGTCGCCGACCATGTTCAAGGGCGGCACGGGCGCCTCGCCGCGTCGGCCGAAGTGGGCCAACGAACCGGCGAGCGAGATGTAGTTGATGTCGTGGCCCGCGGCGAGCGCGTACGGACCGTCCTGACCCCATCCGGTCATCCGGCCGAAGACCAGCTTCGGGTTGCGCTCCAGGCACACGTCGGGGCCGACACCGAGGCGCTCCATCACGCCGGGGCGGAACCCTTCGATGAGGCCGTCGGCACTGGCGACGAGATCGAGCAGCGTCGCGACGCCATCGGGGTGCTTGAGGTCGATGGCGATGTTGCGCCGGCCGCGCAGCGAGATGTCGTAGCTCGGCGCATCCGGCGCCGGGCCGCGCACCGACTGGGCCCGCTCGACGCGGATCACCTCGGCGCCCATGTCCGCAAGCAGCATCGCCGCGAACGGGCCGGGGCCGATGCCGGCGATCTCGATGATCCGATATCCAGAAAGGGGTCCAGGCATGGCCCTTTGATTAGCACTTCAGCGCCTGCCACCCGTGATCGACGCTCGACCCGCCGACGTCAGCGGCGTCAGCCGGCGGCGCGGGTGTGAGCCAGCACGACGTCGGTGATGAACGGCACCAGGGGCGGTGGCAGGTCGTGACCCATGTCGGCCACCATCAGCAGATGCGCGCCCGGGATGAGCGCTGCGGTCCGCTGGCCACCGCTCGGCGTGATCAGCGTGTCGTCGACGCCGTGGATCACGAGGGTGGGGACGGTCACGTTCGGGAGCTGCTCGCCACGCGGTCCGTTGGCGAAGATCGCGCCGAGTTGGCGCTGCGCGCCATCGGGGTAGAAGCCGCGGTCGTAGGCGCGAGCTGCCATCTCGCGGTTGCGCTGGATGTCGTGGTGCTTCTTCGAGGACCAGATCGCCGAGTTGTCCGACGCAGCGATGTAGGCGTCGCGATCCGTCGGCGGCGGACTGAGCAGGGTGGCGATCGCCTCCGGGGCTGCCTGCCCGTACTCGACTTCGCCAGTGGTGCTCATCACGCTGACCATGCTGCGCACGCGCTCGGGGTGCTCGATGGCCATCGTCTGCACGATCATCCCGCCCATCGACGCGCCGAGGATGTGCGCCGTCTCGATCCCGAGGTGATCGAGCAAGGCGAAGCCGTCGTCCGACATGTCGCTCAGCGTGTACGGCACGTCGACCTTCGCGCCGGTCATCGCTCCCGCGACGTCCACCTTGATGCCGTCGAACTTGGTCGACAGACCACAGTCGCGGTTGTCGAATCGGATGACGTACCGGCCGCCGTCGGCCAGGCGCTGGACGAAGTCGTCCTGCCAGGCGATCAGCTGTGCCGTGAAGCCCATCACGAGCAGCAGCGCCTCGTTCGAGGGATCCCCCGTCGTCTCGTACTCGATCTCGATCCCCGTGGACACCGCAGCCCTGGCCATCGCCGCACCGTAGCCCCACCCGCCGCGCTCGGTTCCTGTCAGGAGTTCTCTACGTGGGACATCACAATTCGCTGCCAAGAACCAGGGTGTTCTCCTCTCGAGCTCGCCGAGCACGGTTCTTTGTATGACGTGGACCCTGATCAACTCCTGCTCCAGAGAGCGCTTCGCCAATCCGGCCTCGTGAGACGCGGCGATGTAGAGGCAGCCGGACTCAGTCCGTCTCAGTGGGCGCGACGTCGTGAGCGCGGCGAGTGGCTGAGCGTCGCGGCTGGCGTGTGGCGACACGCAGCAACAGCCTTGACATGGGAACTGGAGCTGCGAGCAGGACTGCTGACCCTGGGACGGGACGCCGCCATCGGCACCCTGGCGGCCGGGGCCTGGTGGGGCCTCGATGGGTTCGTTCCGGGTTCAGTCGAGTTCGCCGTGCCGCGCTCGCGGCGCTGGAGCACCGGGCTGACGGTTCACGCAACCTCAGCCTGGGACCGGCGCGACATCCTGCGACACCGGTCGCTCCCGGTCACGTCGGTGACGCGCACGGTGATCGATCTCGCCCAACACGGATGCTCGGCTGCGCTCCTCGAGTCTGCGATCGACAGTGGCGTACGGATGCGGTTGACCTCCATCCCAACCCTCGTCGCGCGGATGACCGACCTCGGCGGGTCTGGACGGGCGGGGACGCAGTTGCTCCGAGAGCTGCTCCTCGACTCCGGCGGTGAGTCGAAGCTCGAGCGGCGCTTCCTCCGACTCATGCGCGACTCGTCGATGCCTCGGCCTCGCTGCCAGGTCGTGCACGTCTCGGGCACGAACCGAGTGAGGAGGGTCGACTTCGAGTTCACGCCAGAGCGGTTGGTGATCGAGGTCAGTGGACGCTTGGGTCACGCATCCGACCGAGATCGCCAGAACGACGCCCGGCGACGCAACGAGCTTCAGCAGGCCGGGTACATGGTCCTCGAGTTCACCACTGCGGACGTCGTCGACGATCCGACGTACGTGTTGACCACCGTGAGGACAGCGTCCATGTCGAGAGTTCTTCACGTGGGACGTTGAATTCTCGCGACAGAATGGTCACTCCCGCGGCCCGGAGTACGGTGCGACGCATGACGGTGTTCGGAGTGCACGTGGGGTTGCAGCACACGACTGCGGACGAGCTGCGCGGGGTGTGGAAGCGGATCGAGGATCTCGGCTTCGGGTGGATCTCGGTGTGGGACCACTTCTACGGCGCCACCGGCGACCCGAACGATGCGGCCTGCCTCGAGGCGGTGGCCATGCACGCCGCGCTGGCGTGCACGACCACGAAGGTGCGCTGCGGGTCGCTCGTGTACAGCATCGGCTACCGCCATCCGGCCGTGCTGGCCAAGGCGATCACGGCGATCGATCAGCTGTCGGGCGGGCGAGCCGACATGGGCATCGGCGCCGGTTGGGCGACCATCGAGTACGACGCCTACGGGATCCCGTACCCGTCGACCAAGGTGCGCATGGATCAGCTCGAGGAGGGCATCCAGTGCCTGCGCGGACTGCTCCACGACGACGTCACCGACTTCGCCGGCGAGTGGTTCAACCTCACGTCTGCACGCAACGAGCCGCGGCCCGTCCAGGCGAAGCTGCCGATCTGGATCGGCGGTGGCGGCGAGAAGCGCACGCTGTCGATCGCGGCCAAGTACGCCGACGGTTGGAACGTGCCGTTCATCGCGCCGGAGACGTTCACCCACAAGCGCGGCGTGCTCCACGAGCACTGCGAGCGCGTGGGACGAGACAACGCGGAGATCCGCTGCGCGGTCAACCTCGGCCTGGCCTACAGCGACGACAGCCTCCAGCAGCAGTTCGGTGCGCTGTCGAAGTACGTGTCGCCCGGCGTGCTGATGGGCAGCGACGAGGAGATCGTCGATCGCATCGGGCAGTACGTCGACGCTGGAGCGGATCAGGTCAACATCGCACTGCGGGCCCCGTTCGACCTCGAGGCCCTCGAACGCTTCGCCGCAGCGCTGAAGCTCGCCTGACGGGACCGAGTCGTGCTCGTCCGCGCCCCAGGCAGGGTGAACCTCATCGGCGATCACACGGACTACACCGGCGGCCTCGTGCTGCCGATGGCCATCGATCGCTGGACCACGATCGACGCCGAGGCCGGCGGGGATCGCATCTCGCTCTCATCGGCCGACGAGCCGGACGACGTCGACCTGCCGTTGCTCATCGACCATCCCGAGCGAGTGCAGCCGGCGTGGGGCCGGTACGTCGCCGGCGTGGTCGCCGAAGTCGGCCCGGCGATCGGGCTGCGCGGCACGGTGCACACCGACATCCCGATCGGCGCCGGGCTGTCGAGCAGTGCTGCGCTCGAACTGGCCGTCGCGCTCGCGCTCGGGTGCAGCGGCACCCCCCTGGAGACCGCGTTGCTGTGCCAACGCGCCGAACAACGCGCGTCGGGCGTGCCGAGCGGGATCATGGACCAGTTGGCCATCGCCGCCGGCGTCGACGATCACGCGCTGCTCATCGATTGTCATGCGCTCACGGTCGATCCTGTCGCTGTGCCCGAAGGCGTCGACGTCGTCGTGCGATTCGTCGCCCACCGCACGCTCGTCGGCAGCGAGTACGCCGACCGCGTTGCCGAGTGCGCTCGCGCCGAGGCGATCATCGGTCCGCTGCGTCTCGCAAGCATCGACGCCACGACGCGCATCGACGACCCGATCGTCGCCGCCCGCGCCCGCCACGTCATCAGCGAGAACGAGCGCGTGCGCGAGTTCGCGTCAGCACTCGCCGCCGGCGATCTCCGGGCCGCAGGAAAGGTGATGGTGCGCAGCCACGACAGCCTTCGTCACGACTTCGGCACCTCGACGTCGGGGATGGACGCTGCGGTCGCGGAGCTCGTCGCCTGCCCCGGCGTGCTGGGTGCGCGGATGACCGGCGGCGGTTTCGGTGGCTGCGTCGTCGCCCTCTGCGAGACCGGCGCGATCGCTCGATCGCACATCGACGACTGCTGGACCGTCCGGGCCGTTGGTGGCGCTCACCGCGTGTAGCGTCCCGCCCCGATGAGGCTGCTGATCGATGGGTTGCACTTCGGTGAAGGTCCGCGCTGGCACCAGGGGAAGCTGTGGTTCAGCGACTTCTACGACCACGCGGTGAAGACGGTCGACCTCGACGGCAACGTCGAGATCAAGGTCACCGTGCCCGGTCAACCGAGCGGCCTCGGCTGGCTGCCCGACGGGCGGATGCTGGTCGTGTCGATGACCGACCGACAGGTGCTGCGCCAGGAGTACGGCCACCTCGTCGTCCACGCCGACCTGTCGAACATCGCCGACTTCCACTGCAACGACATGGTCGTCGATGCCACCGGTCGGGCGTACGTCGGCAACTTCGGCTTCGACCTCGACACGTCGATCATCGAAGGTCGCCTCGGTGAGGCGCTGGCCGAGCACCAAGGGGCACGGCTCGCTCGCGTCGATCCCGACGGCACCTCCACTGTTGCCGCTGAGGGGATGATGTTCCCGAACGGAGCGGTCATCACGGCGGACGGCGCCACGATGATCATCGCCGAGACCGGCGCCTCACGGCTGACCGCGTTCGACATCGCGGCCGACGGATCGCTGTCCAACCGTCGCCTGTGGGCGCAGCTCGGCACGAGGTTCCCCGACGGCATCTGCCTCGATGCCGAGGGTGCGGTGTGGGTTGCCGACGCCGCCGCGCCCGAGTGCATCCGCGTGAAGGAGGGCGGCGAGATCACCGACGTGCTGACCACCGACCGCCACTGCTTCGCCTGCATGCTCGGCGGCCCCGACGGTCGCACGCTGTTCATCGTGACAGCTCAGGAGTCGCTCGCCGTCGAAGCGAGCAAGGTGCGGACCGGCCAGATCATGGTCACCGAGGTGGCCGTCGGCCACGCCGGACTCCCCTGACCGGATCAGCGCAGCAGGTCGTCGATCACTGCCGCCAGCCGGTCCAGCGCGCCTGACGTTCGAGCTCCCCACCACAACAGGTCCTGCCCGTCGATGAACGCCACCGGGATGTCGGCGCCGAGCACGGCGCGCAGCTCGACGACGTGTCGATCGGCGAAGGCGTAGGGCTCACTCGGCAGCAGGACGACATCGGGACGCCGTTGGGCGACGTCGTCCAACGACACCTCCGGGTAACGCATCGCCGCGTCGGCGAACGCTGTCGCGATCCCGAGGTGGGCGAGCATCGAGGCGCCGAACGTGTCGCCGTTCACGGTCATCCACGGTCGACGCCAGATCGGAACGAAGGTCACGGCTCGCAGCGGGAGCGCGTCGCCGATCGTCAGGGCCGGGGCGCTCACCCCGACGGCGCGGGCGAGGCCGTCGAGCTCCGTGCCGAGGCCAGCGAGCGATGTCACGTGAGTCGCATGCACACGCAACCCAGCGGCGATCAACCGATCCGCGTCGGGCAGGCGGTTCTCCTCGCGATCCATCACCACCATGTCCGGTGCGAGCGCGACGATCGCTCTGAGGTCCGGGTCCTTCGTCCCACCGACGTGGGCGAGGTGCGGCTGCTCGCAGAAGCGCGTGCAGGCGACGACGTCCACGCCCCAGGCGATCAGCGTCTCGGTGGCCGACGGAACGAGGCTGACGACGCGCACGCTCAGCCGAGCAGGCGACGCTTCTGCGCGTCGAACTCCTCTTGCGTCAGCGTGCCTCGCTCGAGCATCCCTTCGAGCCGCTCCAACTGATCGGCCAGGTCGACCGACGGCACGACGGCCACCGGCGCGGCGAACCCGCTGCGACGCATGGCGTGGTTCTCCATCTGTGCGTTCACAAGGTTCTGCACCCGATCCGGGTGACGGATGTCGGTGAACCGCTGCTGGCCGTCCTCCCCGCCGGACTCGATCAGCAGGTCGCCCGCGCCGAGCAGGCGTTCGAAGATGCTCTGGTTGAAGTTGACGTTGTTGACTCGCTCCAACGGGATCTCGATGCCGCTCTTGGCCAGCACGCCCTGGCGGAAGATGAGCCGGTGGGACGTGATCACGAAGTTCGTGGTGAGCCACTTCAGGTAGCGCACGATGAGCCACGCAGCGGTGCCGATCAGCAGGACGATGGCGAGGATCCCGAGCGCCTTGCGGGCGTTGGAGCCCGATTCGGTCTTGGCCAGCACGGCGATCCCGAGGACGATGCTGCCCAACAGCGACATGGCCGGCTCGGCGAAGTACCACCAGTGGGGGTGCATGTCGAGCGCGATGGTCTCGTTCGGGTTGAGGTTCTTCTTCGGGAACGTCATGGCCGAACTGTACCCGGCAAGGCCCTCACGCTGCCGCGATCCGCTGGCAAGGCGACGAAGAGCGGCCCGGCCGTGACACCCCTGCCGTAGGGTGACGCCGATGACGGTCACCGGCGACGCCACCGACCTGCGGCACGCTCGCCGCGCACTGCTCGGCGGGCTCGACCCTGCCCAGCGCGAGGCCGTCACCTCCAACGCTTCTCCCCTGGCCATCATCGCCGCTGCCGGTTCCGGCAAGACGATGGTGCTCACCAGGCGCATCGCCCGCCGCGTGATCGACGGCTCCGCCGACCCGCGCCACGTCCTTGCTCTCACCTTCACCCGCGACGCCGCGTCGGAGCTGCGCCGCCGCATCCGCCGGCTGGACATCAGCGAACCCATCCAGGCGGGCACGTTCCACAGCGTCGCCCTGTCGCTGCTGCGCGACCGGGCGCTGGCCAACCACAGCACCCCGCCGCAGCTCGCGCCCGACCGGGTGCGGCTGCTGCGCGAGTGCCTCACCGAACTCCGCATCCAGACGGAGCCGTACCTCGCCGGCACCGACATCGATTGGGCGCGGGCGCGCATGATCGACCCGGACGCCTATGAACGAGCGTCGCGCAACGCCCGCCGGCGCAGCGCCGTCCCGACGGCCCGGTTCCCCGAGCTGATGGCTGCGTACCAGCGGCTGAAGAAGCGCCGCGGCGTGCTCGACTTCGACGATCTGCTGGCCAACACGCTGCAGGCGCTGCGCACCGACGCCTCGTTCCGCGAGGCAGCGCACTGGCGGTTCCGTCACCTCTTCGTCGACGAAGCACAAGATCTCAACCCACTGCAGCACCAGCTGCTCGAGGCGTGGCGTGGCCCGGGTGCCGATCTGTGCCTGGTCGGCGATCCGCGTCAGGCCATCTACGGCTGGAACGGCGCCGACCCGGTGAACCTCACCGAGGTCGAGGCTCGCTACCCAGGCGTCACGGTCGTCGCACTCACGGGCAACTACCGCTGCTCGCCACAGGTGGTGCGCGCCGGCACTGCTGCGCTCGCTTCGGTCGGTCAGCTCGACGACACGGAGAGCCGCCGACCCGACGGCCCATCGGTCAGCACCCGGGCGTTCGCCGACGACGCAGCCGAGGCCGTCGAGGTCGCCAACCAGGTCCACTCGTTGGTGCCCCACCTCGGCGCGTCGAACATCGCCGTGCTGGCCCGCACCAACGATCAGCTCACCGCGCTGCAGCGAGCCCTCGACGCGCTGGAGGTGCCCACCGAGCGCTCGCGTGGCCGGTCGCCACTCGACGTCGCCATCGCCGAGGCCTATCGGGCCCACACCCGCGAGCGGCTGGCGACGTGGGTCGAGTCGATCTTCGCCGAGCGCGCCGGCACCGAGCGCGGTGCCGAGCAGGACCCGATGCGCCGCCGCGTCGCCGAGGAGGCCGACCGCTTCCTCACCTCCGGTGAGTTCGGCACGTTCCGTGCCTGGGTGGAGGCCCGCGCTCCGTTCGACGACGTCGAACCGCCTGCCGACGAAGGCGCTGTCGCGCTGCTCACCTTCCACGCCGCCAAGGGTCGTGAGTGGCCCGCCGTGTTCGTCACCGGCGTCGAAGCAGGCTTGGTGCCTCACTCGTCCGCGGTGTCCGCCGAGCAGATCGCCGAGGAGGGCCGGCTGCTCTACGTCGCGCTCACCCGCGCCTCGTCGCGACTCGTCATCACCCACGCAGCCACCCGACGGAACGCACCGGCCGCGCCGAGCCCGTGGCTGGCCGCGGTCGAGGCCACCACCGAAGCCGACCGACCCGCTCCCCCACCTGTGGTGCGCGCTCGAGCGGCTCCGGATCCGATGGTGCCGATGCGCGCTTGGCGCAACTCCGTCGCTCGCGCTGCTGGGGTGGTCGACGTCGCCGTGTGCTCCGACCGCGTGCTGCGATCGTTGCTCGACGACCCGCCGGAGACGACGCCGGCGCTGGCCGAGCGGCTGGGCATCAGCGTCACCGCTGCGCAGCGGCTCACCCTCCCACCGTCGCTGCGCTGAGCTGCGTTCGTCAGTCGGGGATGCGTGCGTTGTTCATTCGGTCGCGCATCATGTCGGCGAAGCCGTCGGTGCGCATCGAGATGAACAAGCCTTCCGCCTGTGCGCACAGCCGACCTTCCTCCGGCACGCTCAGCGTGCATTCGGTGAAGATCTTGCGGCCCTCCACGCGCACGATGCGCGCCTCGTAGCGCACCGGGCGGAAGAGCGGCGTCGGTGACTTGTAGTCGATCTGCAGGCGAGCCGTCATGCCCGGCCGTCCGGTGGTGGCCTGCATCACACCGAGCACCTCGTCGAACCCGGCCGCGATGCAGCCGCCGTGCACACAGCCGGGCGGCCCTTCGTAGGCGATCGGATAGGTGACATCCCCACGTGCCGTAGCGCCGTCGAAGGTGACGCGGATCGGCGGTGCCAGCGGGTTGAGCTGACCGAGGAACGGGCTGTACTGGTAAATGGCGTCGAGGTCGAAGCCGGTGACGTCGCCGACCGCCCCCTCGGCGG
Source organism: Ilumatobacteraceae bacterium (assembly GCA_965229005.1). GTDB lineage: Bacteria > Actinomycetota > Acidimicrobiia > Acidimicrobiales > Ilumatobacteraceae > CBDDIP01. The sequence goes on along the minus strand of CBDDIP010000002.1, from coordinate 2,335,983 downwards.
CACCCTCGTAGGCGCGCACGCTGTCGCGTTCGGCAAGCGTCGCCGCCGCCTGCTCGACGAGATCGCGCGCCACCGCGAACGCCGCGGCGTCGGTGCTCGACGAGGCGAGCTGATCGATGATCCGCCGCGTGGCATCGGCCAGGCGCAGGCGGGCGTCGTTGGGGTCGAGGGCCATCAGTCCCACCCCATCAGTCAACGGCCATCAGTCGATGTCCACCAGGACGGGTGCGTGGTCGGACGGGGACGTGCCCTTGCGCGCGTTGCGGTCGATGATGCTCCAGTGCGTGCGCGCGGCGACCGACGGTGTCCCCAGCACGAGGTCGATGCGCAACCCGCGACCCTGATGGAAGTCGCCGGCCCGGTAGTCCCACCAGCTGTAGACCTTCGTCTCGTCGGGGTGCACGTGACGGAACAGGTCGGTGAAGCCCCACGCGCTCATCTCTGCGAGCAGCGCTCGCTCGGGCTCGCTCGTGTGCGTGGCGCCGACGAACTTCTTCGGGTCGTAGACGTCCACGTCGGCTGGCGCGATGTTGAAGTCGCCGGCGACCACGACATCGTCATCGACGGTGGTCAGCGCGGCGATGTGTCGTTGCAGCTGTGCCATCCAGCGCAGCTTGTACTGGTAGTGCTCGTGGTCGAGCGAGCGGCCGTTCGGCACGTAGACGCTGGAGACGAGCACTCCACCGCAGCGGGCGGTGATGATGCGGGCATCGGGATCCGGTTCGCCGCCGTCGGCGAAGTTCGGCACGACCTGCTCCAGCCCCACCTTGGAGAGGATGGCGACACCGTTCCACTGTCCCTGACCGTGATGGGCCGACTCGTAGCCCATCGCCGCGAAGGTCAGTGCCGGGAACGCGTCATCGGAGAGCTTGGTCTCCTGCATGCACAGCACATCGGGCTGCACATCGGCGAGCCACTCCTCGACCCGTTGGAGTCGGGCTTTCAGCGAGTTGACGTTCCAGGTGGCGATGCGCACCCGACGACCGTACAAGCTCAGGCGCGCTTGGAGCCACGCCGCGGCTTGCGGCCAGGCTCGGGCGCCGACACCACGGGCGCCGGTGCGCCCACCGGCTCGGCCGGTGCGACGGACGCCTTCTTCGCGGCCCGCTTGGCCGGGCGCGGCGACGCCTCGACGGCAGGCGAAGCGACGGGCTCAGCCGCAGCCTTGCGAGTGCGGCGAGGCGGCTTGGCCGGGGCAGTCGGTGCTTCGGCGACAGGCTCGGGCGCGACCGCCGGCGCCGTCTTCGCGGCACGACGCGGCTTCTTGGCGGGGGCCTCGGCCTCGACGGGCGCTGTCTCGACAGGTGCCGCCGGCTTGGCGCCACGGCGCGACCTGGCGCGTGTCGGCGTGGCGGCCGGCTCGGGCAGTGGCGGCGGAGCAACCTCGGCCAGCGTGGTCGCCAACTCCTCGACAGCGGCCTCGGCGGCCGCCCGGGTCGCCTTGGTCGGCTCCTTCGCCGCCCGCTTGACGGCCTTCGCTGCTTTGGCCGCCTTCTTGGCAGGTTCGACGATCGGAAGACGGACCGTCGCCATCGCCGGCGTGGCCAGATCGATGCTGCGTCGCGCTGCGACGTAGCTCTCGACGACGAGGGTCACCGACTCGCCGATCTTCATGAACTCCCGAGCGCTGCGCGGCGCCGGGTCGGCCATGGCACGCAGCGGCACGTAGCCCTTGACGTCACCGATGTTCACGTACGCGCCGTGCGACGAGTAGTGCTCGACGATCGCATTGACGCTGCTTCCCGGCGGATGCTGTTCGACGAACGTGAGGAAGGGCAGCAGGTCGTTGGTGCCGGTGGCCTTCACCGCAGGTTGCAACGCGGCCGTGGCGGGTGCTGCCGCGGCAACGGGTGTCGGCTGCTTCGCGCGACGCGAACCCGGCAGCACAGCGTTTGGCGGCGGCGCCGCGGGCACGGGCATCGGCAGGCTGGCTTCCTTGCTGACCTGGCGCTTCACGCTGTCGCGGCTCTCGGCAGCCGTCTCACGCTTGCCAGCCTTGGCGCCCTCACCCTTCGGGCCACGGCGCTTGGCCTCGCTGACAGCCTTGCGACTGATCGGTCCGCGAACCGGAACCCGAGTGACGAACACCCAGCCGATGTGCGGCACCGGCTTGCCACCGATCAACCGGCCCTCGTCGAAGAGCCACGTGTACTGCCCGTGGAACTCCTGGAAGCTGTCGTTGGACAGGATCGTGGCGTGGACCTTGTTGGCGATGGAGAGCAGAAAGGCATCGCCACGGCCGACGGCACCGGCCGGCGGGGCGACGAGCTCGTTGTTGCTCACCGCGTCGTCGAACTCGGCGACCTCCTTGGCATCGATGCGGTGACCGAACGTTGCGTCGACGACCACGGTGATCAGGGCATCGGGATGCTCGTCGATGAACGCCATCACCGCCTCGTTGAGCTGCTTGAGGCTGGGGAGGTTGCGGCCCTCCGTGGCGATGTTCGACCCGTCGACGACGATGTGTTGCGGCATAACGCCCGTCAGTCAACCACGCCATTCGCCTCAGCCACGGTGATGCGGCAATGATCTCGCCGTGCCAGAGCGACCGATCAGAGCAGTGTTGTGGGACTTCGGCGGTGTGATCCTGTCCAGCCCGTTCGAGGCGTTCGCCCGTTACGAGCAGGCGAACGGGCTGCCGAAGGACTTCATCCGGACCGTCAACGCCACCAACCACCTCGACAACGCCTGGGCCAGGCTGGAGCGAAGCGACATCACCCCAGCTCAGTTCGGTGACGAGTTCGCCGCGGAGTCGGAGGCGATGGGCCACCGCGTGCCCGGCGGCGACGTGCTCGCCCTGCTCTCCGGCCAGGTACGCCCGCAGATGGTCGACGCCCTCGATCGGCTGAAGCGCGACGGCTACGTGATCGCCTGCCTCACGAACAACGTCGGCGGTGAGCACTCGTCGATGGAGCGTGCCGAGGTGATCGGCGGGATCATGGCCCGCTTCGACGCGATCGTCGAGTCGAGCAAGGTCGGCGTGCGCAAGCCGGAGCCCCGGTTCTACGAGATCGCCTGCGAACTGGTCGGCGCCCAGCCCGACGAATGCGTGTTCCTCGACGACCTGGGCATCAACCTCAAGCCCGCGGCCGCCATGGGCATGCGCACCATCAAGGTCGTCGATCCCGACGTCGCCCTCACCGAGCTCTGGAACGTGCTCGAGCAGACCTGAGCGCGCGCCGGTCGCGGCCGACCCGCGAGCCGGGGCGAGCGCCGAAGCTTGCGGAGGCGGCGAGCACGGGAGGCCGAAGGCTCCAGCGTCACGTCACCAGGTGGCGAAGGTCTCCTCGAGGAGGTCGGCGAGCTCTTGGTCGTGGATGGCCTTGGTGCCGGTGGCGGGGCTGCCGCTCTCGACGCGGGCGACGTGGCGCAGGTCGTAGCCGCGCTCCTTGATCCGCCACACGCGGGCCTCGACGAAGTTCCACGGGCCCATGTTCTCCGGCTCTTCCTGCAGCCACACCAGTTCGCGAGCGTTCGGGTAGCGATCGAGCACCTCGAGCAACCGATCCTGCGGGAACGGGTAGAGCTGCTCGATGCGGACGATCGCCACCGCGGCGCCTCGCTTGTCGCGCTCGCTGAATGCGTCCCACGCGACCTTGCCGCTGCAGAACACGAGGCGCTGCACCGTCGACGGATCGGCGATGGTCGGATCGTCGAGCACCTCCTCGAACGAGCCCGTCGTCAACGCTTCGATCGGCGAGCGGCTCTCCTTCATGCGAAGCGGCGCCTTCGGGGTGAACAGGATCAACGGCTTGCGCACGTCGCGGCGCACCTGGCGACGCAGGAGGTGGAAGTACTGCGCCGCGGTCGTGGCGTTGCAGACCTGGATGTTGTCCTCGGCGCACATCTGCAGGAACCGCTCGATGCGCGCCGACGAGTGCTCGGGGCCCTGCCCCTCGAAGCCGTGCGGCAACAGGAAGACGAGGCCGTTCTGCTGGCCCCACTTGTCCTCGGCGGCGACCACGTACTGGTCGATGATGATCTGCGCGCCGTTGACGAAGTCGCCGAACTGCGCCTCCCACATCACCAGTGCGTCGTGGTTGGCGTGCGCGTAGCCGTACTCGAAACCGACGGCGGCGTACTCGCTGAGGAGGCTGTCGTAGACCCAGTAGTTCGTGCCGTCAGGGGCGAGGTCCTGGACCGGGATCCAGACGTTCTCGTTCTCGTAGTCGATGAGTGCGGTGTGACGCTGGCTGAACGTGCCGCGCCTGCTGTCCTCACCGGCGAGGCGCACCGACGTGCCCTCAGCGACCAACGAACCGATCGCCAGCGCTTCGCCCGTGGCCCACTCCACCTCACCCTGCTCGTGGAAGATCTTCGAGCGTGTCTCGAACTGACGAGCCAGCTTCGGGTGAGGCGTGAAGTCCTCTGGGTACTCGGTGAGGTGGTCGAAGATGCGAACGAGCTCGTCGCGCGCGACGCCGGTCTCGACGTGCGGCAGCACGCCCTGCGGCTTGGGCGGCTTGGCCGCCTTCACGCGGTCGGGCGCGTGTGCACGCGTCTCGTCGAGCGCGACCTGGAGCTTGCTCTGGAAGTCGGCGAGCGCTCCCTCGGCCTCCTCGACGGTGAGCTCGCCACGCTTGACCAACGCCTCGACGTAGAGCTTGCGCACGCTGCGCCGCTCGGCGATCGCCTTGTACATCAGGGGCTGGGTGTAGCTCGGGTCGTCGCCCTCGTTGTGACCGTGGCGGCGGTAGCAGACCATGTCGATGACGACGTCCTTGTGGAACCGCTGCCGGTACTCGAAGGCGAACTGGGCGACGCGGACGCACGCTTCGGGGTCGTCGCCGTTGACGTGGAAGATCGGCGCCTGCACCGTCTTGGCCACGTCGCTGCAGTACAGCGAGCTGCGTGCGTACTGCGGGCTGGTGGTGAAGCCGATCTGGTTGTTGATGATCAGGTGGATCGTTCCGCCGACGCGGTAGCCGGAGGTGTCGCTCATCGCCAGGCACTCGGCGACGAGGCCCTGTCCGGCGAACGCGGCGTCGCCGTGGATCAGCAGGGGGATCGACGGGAACGAGCCGGGCGGATCGATGCGGTCCTGGTTGGCGCGCACGATGCCGAGCACGATCGGGTCGACGGTCTCGAGGTGGCTGGGGTTGGCGCCGAGCTCGATCTTGATGTCCGCGCCCGCGAGGCTCTCGTACTTGCCGGTCGCGCCGAGGTGGTACTTGACGTCGCCGGAGCCCTGCACCGAGGACGGATCGACGTGACCTTCGAACTCCTTGAAGATCTGGTCGTAGCTCTTGCCCATGATGTTGCCGAGCACGTTGAGCCGGCCGCGGTGGGCCATGCCGATGACCGCAGAGTCGAGTCCGGCGTCGGCCGACATCGACAGGATCTGGTCGAGGATCGGGATCGCGGACTCGGCGCCCTCGAGGCCGAAGCGCTTCGTGCCGACGTACTTGGTGGCGAGGAACTTCTCGAACGCCTCGGCTGCGTTGAGCCGCTCGACGATGCGCTGCTTGTGCGCCTTCGACACCTCGTAGGTGACGCCTTCGACCTTGCCCTGGATCCACCGCTGCTCGTCGGTGTCCTGGATGTGCATGTACTCGATGCCGATGGTGCGGCAGTACGCGTTGCGCAGCACACCGAGCAGGTCGCCGAGCTTCATCTTGTCGATGCCGCCGACGCCGCCGGTGAGGAACTCGCGGTCGAGGTCCCAGATGGTGAGGCCGTAGGTGGCCGGGTCGAGCTCGACAGGCATCTCCGGCGCCTTCCAGCGCAGCGGGTCGAGGTCGGCGATGAGGTGCCCGCGCACGCGGTGCACGCGGATGAGCGTGGCCACCTGCATCTGCTTGTGCAGCATGGCTTCTTCGCTGTTGATCGGGTTGACGTCGCTGCGCCACTTCACCGCTTCGTAGGGCACACCGAGGCCCTTGAAGACCTCTTCGTAGAACCCGTGCTCGCCCATCAGCAGCTCGTGCACGCGCTTGAGGAACATGCCGCTCTCGGCGCCCTGGATGATGCGGTGGTCGTAGGTGCTGGTGATCGTGACGACCTTGCTGACGCCGAGGCTGCTCAGCGTGCGCTCGTCGGCGCCCTGGAACTCAGCCGGGTACTCGATGCTGCCAACACCGACGATGACGCCCTGCCCGGGCATCAGGCGCGGCACGCTCTGGACCGTGCCGATCGTGCCCGGGTTGGTGAGGCTGATCGACGCGCCCTGGAAGTCGGCGACGGTGAGCTTGCCGCCCTTCACCTTGCGGATGAGGTCCTCGTAGGCGGCGAGGAAGCCGCCGAAGTCGAGCGTGTCCGCGTCGCGCAGCACGGGGACGACGAGCGTGCGGCTGCCGTCGGCCTTGCCGACGTCGACTGCGAGGCCCATGTTGACGTGCTCGTTGCGGATGATGCGTGGCTTGCCATCGGCGCCGTGCACGAACGTGTTGTTCATGTTCGGCACCTCGGCGGCGATGGCGCGGACGATCGCGTAGCCGATGATGTGCGTGAAGCTGACCTTGCCCTGACCGCTGCGGCTGCGATAGCCGTTGATCACCTTGCGGTTGACCTCGAGCAGCTTGGCCGGCACGTTGCGGAAGCTGGTCGCCGTGGGGACGGTGAGGCTGCGCTCCATGTTCGCGGCGATGGCCACGCCGGCGCCACGGATCGGCTCGCCGACGTCGTCGGACGACGAGGGGGCTGTGGCTGCAGGTGCGGCGGGTGCCGGCGCGCTCGACGGAGCGACCACGGGCGCTGCGGCAGCGGGGGGTGCCGCAGCGCGCTGGGCGTCGGCGATGGCGACGCCGGGCTTGTAGTCGGAGAAGAACTCCTGCCAGGTCTCGCTGACCGAGCTCGGGTCGTCGCGGTATTGCTCGTACATCTCATCGACGAGCCAGGAGTTCGCGCCGAACCCGGGACTCGCACTGTCGGTGGCAGTCATCACCATCGATGGTAGTGGCCGAGCACCTCGCGCAGCCCACCGCTCGACCACCTCAGCCTGCCGTTTCCGGGTGTTCCGAGCACCGGGTTCAGCGCACCGACCTCAGCGCGTGCGGCGCTCGCGCAGCATCGCCACCGCCTGATCGACGCGGGCGGCACGCGTCTCCGCCTTCTTCGCGCTGTCGATCCAGTCGACGTAGGCGCGTTGGTGGCTGAACGACAGGCCCGCGAAGTACGCCGACGCGTCCGCATGGGGCGCCAATGCGGATGCGAGCTCCGGTGGCACCGTGACGACGCGTGGCGCAGCGTCGAGCGTGAGCTCGACATCGACCTCGTCGCCGGCCGCCAACCCGGCGCCGCTGCGGTGCTCGGCGCTGAGCGGCACCATGAACCGCCCTCCCATCACCGCGACCGTCGAGCGGTACTCGTACGAACCGATGCGGACCACCACCGGCGGCCGTTTGCCGCCCCCGAGCGACTCGACCACATCAGCCGGCACGGCGAACCCGGTCGCCGTCTTCCCGCCCAGCTCGATGGTCGTCCGAAAGCGCATGTGTTCGAAGGTAACCCAGGGTCGGACCTGCGTTGCATTTCCGAAGCGCCGACTTCTAGAATCGCTGCATGACCCGACGTTCCCTCCCCTTCGCCAGGCTGGCCGTGCTGCTCGCCGGCGGCTCGTTGCTCGTCGCATGCGGCAGCAGCTCCGACTCGAAGTCCACGCTCCCGGCCGACGCCGACGTCACCGTCAAGGCCGAAGACGGCCTGAAGTGGGACGCCGAGAACTTCACCGCCACCGCCACCGACGGCAAGGTGCTGATCGCCGCCGAGAACGACTCGAGCCTGGCCCACAACCTGTACGTCGTCGCCGCCGACGGCACGCAGGCGCCGCAGTTCATCGACCTGCCGAGCAAGGGCTCCAGCGACGCCAAGGACTTCTCCCTCACGGCGGGCACCTACACGATCCTGTGCAAGATCCCGGGCCACAGCAACATGAAGGCCACCCTCGTCGTCAGCTGAGCAATCGACGCAGCACGCGAACGGGCCCGGTGCGATCGCACCGGGCCCGTTGCAATTCAACCGAGGACGGCTGGTCAGATCTTGAAGAGGATCTCCGTCATCACGAGGAAGATCGCCCACAACCCGAAGGCGGCGATCATCACGTTGCGGACGCCCGGGCCGTCGTAGAGCACGTTCAGGCCCTTGTTGGCCTGACCCTTCCACGGGAGGAGCTGCAGTGCGTTGAGCTCGAGCACGACGATGAGGATGAGGGTGATCGCCCACCAGGCGCCCATCTTCCCGCTGCTGACCTCGCCGCCGTACGGGCCGTGGCCGGTGTACACCATGAAGAACAGCATGGCCACGGAGAACAACGTGTTCTGCCGGCTGGCCATGAACGCCTTGCGTCCGGCTGCGGCTGCGGCCGGGTCGGGCTCGCCACCGTTGAGCACGTTGACCGCGTTGGCCAGAACGACCTTCTGGTTGCGCCAGATGACGCCCCACACGTTGAGCATCATGATCGTGCCGAGCAACATGCCCGTGCTGATCGACAGACCCCGCACCGACTTGCCGAACCCATCGTCGAAGTAGTTCTCGGTGACCAGGGTGATGAGGATGCCGGTGACGAACGTGCTGATCGCCGCCCAGCGGAAGTACCACAGCGCCTTGCGGGCGACCTTGTCGATGGCGATGTTGCGCGCCCGGCCCTCGTCGCCGTACGCGGCGAACGCGGGGACCTGGACGAAGTTGAAGTAGTACAGCAACCCGATCCAGGTGATGCCGGCGAGGATGTGCAGCCAGCGGAACCCGAAGAGCCCCAAGCTGTTGCGACTGAAGAAACCTGCGTATTCAGCGAGCACTTTCCGTACCCCCTCCTTGTGAAAAGACGTCGGACCGGAACGTAGCACCGACCCGACCGAACACAAAGCGATGCTTGTGGTAGCGCCGTTAGTCTCGTCGGTCGTGGCTCACGAGTTCATCTACACCTGCTACAAGCTGGCCCGCTTCTACCCGCCCGACCGAACGGTGCTCGAGAACATCTCGTTGTCGTTCTATCCGGGGGCCAAGATCGGTGTGCTCGGCGCCAACGGCGCCGGCAAGTCGAGCCTCTTGCGGATCATGGCCGGGCTCGACGACGGCTACAGCGGCGAGGCACGCCTCACGCCGGGCTTCACCGTCGGCTACCTCGCCCAGGAGCCGCAGCTGGATCCGACCAAGGACGTCAAGGGCAACGTGATGGACGGCGTCGCCGGCGTGCAGGGCGTCATCGATCGGTACAACGAGGTGATGGCCATGTGGGCCGACCCCGACGCCGACTACGAGAAGATCGGCGCACTGCAGGCCGAGCTCGAAGACAAGATCGCCGCCACCGACGCATGGAGCCTGGAACGCAACGTCGAGATCGCGATGGACGCGTTGCGCTGCCCGCCCGACGACGCCGACGTCACCAAGCTCTCCGGCGGCGAGCGTCGTCGCGTGGCGTTGTGCCGTCTGCTGCTCAGCCACCCCGACCTGCTGCTGCTCGACGAACCCACCAACCACCTCGACGCCGAGAGCGTGGAGTGGTTGGAGCGGTTCCTGCAGGACTACACGGGCACCGTGGTGGCCATCACCCACGACCGCTACTTCCTGGACAACGTGGCCAAGTGGATCCTCGAGCTGGATCGCGGTCGCGGCATCCCGTTCGAGGGCAACTACTCCAGCTGGCTCGAGCAGAAGCAGGAGCGCATCGCCCGCGAGGAGAAGGGCAACGAGGCCCGTCAACGCACCTTGCAGCGCGAGCTGGAGTGGGTGCGCATGTCGCCCAAGGCACGCCAGTCGAAGGGCAAGGCCCGCCTTGCGGCGTACGACAAGTTGCAGGCCGAGGCGGAGGCCGCCGAACGCGGTCCGGACCGGTTGGAGATCACCATCCCGGTCGGCAAGCGGTTGGGCGACACCGTCATCGAGGTCAACGATCTCCGCAAGGCCTTCGGTGATCGACTGCTCGTCGAGGACCTGTCCTTCTCGCTGCCGAAGGCGGGGATCGTCGGCATCATCGGTCCCAACGGCGCCGGCAAGACGACGCTGTTCAAGATGCTCACGGGGCAGGAGCCCGTCGACAGCGGATCGGTCGTCGTCGGCGACACCGTCGAGCTGGCCTACGTCGATCAGTCGCGCGACGTGCTCGACCCGGACAAGACCGTGTTCGAGGAGATCACCGGCGGCATCGAGCACATGAAGGTCGGCAACCGCGAGATCCACGGCCGCGCGTACTGCGCCAGCTTCAACTTCAAGGGCAGCGATCAGCAGAAGCGCGTCGGCGACCTCTCCGGCGGCGAGCGCAACCGCGTCCACCTCGCCAAGGTGCTCAAGGACGGCGGCAACGTGCTGCTGCTCGACGAGCCGACCAACGACCTCGACGTCGACACGCTTCGCGCACTGGAGTCGGCGCTCGACAACTTCCCCGGATGCGCCGTCGTGATCAGCCACGATCGCTGGTTCCTCGACCGCATCGCCACGCACGTGCTCGCCTTCGAAGGTGACAGCCAGGTGCGCTGGTTCGAGGGCAACTTCAGCGAGTACGAAGCGTGGCGGCGCAAGGAGCTGGGCGTCGGCGCCGAGCAGCCGCACCGGATCAAGTACAAGCCGCTGGCACGCTGAGATGAGTCGATCCCGGTGAGCGCTCGCACGATCGGTCGGCTCTGCGCGGCCATCTTCGTGTGCGGCATCGCCGGGTTGATCATCAGCTCGATCGCCGGCAACAACGAAGGCATCGTGCTCACGATCGGCGGGTGCACCGCGCTCGCCGCGATCGTGCTCATCGCCGTCAGCTCGGCCACGGCTCGTGAACGCATCGAGGTGTTCGAGGATGCCGACGCCGAGCGACTCGAGGAACAGGTGAGCTCGCTCGTCGACGGTGGCGCCGACGAGGTTGCGGTGCGCTCCCTCGTGCGCGACGCCATGCGGTTGTCGCGGCGATGACCGAGACCGACCACGAGCTGGCCGCGCGGCTGGCCACCGAGGCAGGCGAGCTCCTGATGCGCGTGCGCGAGCAGCTCGTCAGCGAAGGTGCCTACAGCTGGCAGCTGATGGACACCGGCGACCTCAGCGCTCACCGCTTCCTCGTGCAGGAGCTGAAGCAGGCCCGTCCCGACGACGCCGTGCTCTCGGAGGAAGGTGTCGACGACCTCCGCCGCGTCGGTGCGCCGCGCGTGTGGATCGTCGACCCGCTCGACGGCACGAACGAGTACGGCGAACCCGATCGCCACGACTGGGCGGTGCACGTGGCGCTGTGGGAGGGCGATCGGCTGACGGCCGGCGCGGTCGCGCTGCCCGCCGTCGGCAGGACGTTCTCCACGCTGCATCCGCCCGTGCTGCCACCGACCACGCGGACCCGCCCGCGGCTGGTCACGTCGCGGACGCGCAACCCCTACGCCGCTGTGCTCGTCGCCCAGGCGCTCGACGCCGATGCGGTGCGGCTGGGCTCTGCCGGCGCCAAGGCGATGGCCGTCGTGACGGGCGAGGCCGACATCTACGTCCACGACGGTGGCATGTACCAGTGGGACTCGGCAGCGCCTGCCGCGGTCGCGCTCGCCGCAGGACTGCACGTCAGTCGCGTCGACGGATCACCCATGGTCTACAACGCTCGCGACGCGTGGATGCCCGACGTGCTCGTGTGCCGCGTCGAGCTCGCCGGCGCCGTGCTCGACGCACTCGGCGGCAACCGCCGCGCCCGCTTCGTGTGACGTCATGGAGCTGCGCGCCACCGCCCTGGAGATCGACGATCACGTCGCCGTGATCCGCCTGCACCGTCCACATCGGCACAACGCGTGGACGGGGCGGATGCACCGCGAGTACCGGTGGCTGTTGCGAACGCTCGACGCCGACACCAACGTGCGCGCCGTCGTCGTCACCGGCACGCCGCCCGCGTTCTGCGTCGGCGGCGACAGCGAGGCGCTTGCGGGCCACGCCGACCGTGGCGGCTACGACAACGGGCTCGGCGCTGCCGGCGACGCTGCTGACGTCGACGACGACGTTCGGCCCGGTGGCGTGCTGCCGCCGGAGCTCGACGCAGACTTCGCGTTCCAGTACGCGATGCGCTTCCCGATCATCGCCGCCGTCAACGGCGCGTGCGCGGGCGTCGGCTTCGCACTGGCTGTCTTCTGCGATCTGCGCGTCGTCAGCGCAACGGCGAAGTTCACCACCGCCGCACCGAAGCTCGGGCTGCCAGCGGAGTACGGACTCAGCTGGGCGCTGCCGCGGCTCGTCGGCGTCACCCGCGCCGCGGATCTCCTGCTCACCGGTCGAGCCGTCACCGGTGCGGAGTCGTCGGAGTGGGGACTGTGGAACGAGGTCGGTGCCGACGCCGCGTCGACGCTCGACGCTGCGTTGGCGCTCGGTCGCCACCTGGCAACCGGTGTCAGCCCGCAGGCGGTGACGATGGCCAAGCGCCAGTTGTACACCGATCTCTTGCACCACTCCCCTGCCGCGGCGATCGACGAGTCCAACCGCTTGCTCGATCTCGCGACCGGGACGGCCGAGTACCGTGAGGGAGTCGCCGCGCTTCGTGAGAAGCGAGCCCCGCGCTTCTGAATCTCGTCATGGTTCTACCGCGCGACGCCCGGTTGTGACCCGCTGACCACGAGCGGGTTCACCTGCAGTCGTACACTTCCGCGAATGTCCACTGAGACGCACCCTGGGGGGGTGCCGTCGCCGGAGCCGGAAGTCGCGGCGTCCGCAACGGCAACCACTGGCGCCCCTGCCGATCGATCCGGCGTCCGTCGCCTTCCCGGCATTGCCGTTGCCGCGGTCGCCTCGTTCGGCGCCGGCGCGATCCACGCCGCTGCTGCCGGCATCCACGCCGAGCACCCGCAGCTGGCGCGGCTCTTCGTGCTCTGCGCGGCGGCACAGCTGGGCTTCGGGTTGTGGGCCGCGGTTCGGCCGACGCGCTTGGTCGCGATCGCCATCTCGGTGCTGAACGTCGGGGCTGTGGCGGCGTGGCTCGCGACGCGCATCACGGGCATCTCGTGGATCGACGGCCTGCAGGTGGCCGAGTCGCCCCAGTTCGCCGACACGGTGTGCGCCGCACTCGGTGCCGTGGCCGCCGGTGCCGCAGCGGCCGCTGCGCTGGCGGGCTGGCGTCCCGGTCGATCGGTGCGCTTGCTGATGCCGAGCATCGCGGTCGCCGCACTGAGCGTGCCGGCGATGATCAGCGGCGGAACGCACGTGCACTCGCACGAGGGCGCGGCCGCACACACCCACACCGCAGCTGCGGCCGACGGTTCAGGCACCGGCGCGATCGACGAGTCGCAGCCACACGAGCACGACGCCAACGGCAACTCGCTCCCGACGGACACGACAGGGACGACGATCGACGAGTCGCAGCCGCACGACCACGGCACCACGACAGCCACCGCCACGTGGCCACGACCGTGGGATCCGACGCAGCCGATCGACGTGTCCGGCGTCGACGGCGTCACCCCCGTGCAGGAGGTGCGCGCCGCCACGTTGATCGAGGAGACGCTGAAGGACCTGCCGAAGTACGCAGACACGGCGGCGGCGATCGCCGACGGCTACGCATCGATCGGTGATGCCGGCACCGGCAGCGAGCACTACATCAAGCCGGCGCTGATCAACGACGACGACCTCCTCGACGCGAAGGCCCCGGAGTCGCTGGTGTACAACGTCGGCAAGGACGGCAAGCGCACGTTGGCCGGCGCGATGTACATCGCCAGCCCGCGTCCGTTGGACGACCCGTCGCTCACCGACTACGCCGGGCCGCTGATGCAGTGGCACGTGCACAACAACCTGTGCTGGAGCCTCGACGCCAGTGGCAAGCCGATCGTCGTCGGTCTCGCCGACGCCAACGGCAACTGCGTGCGGGGCGTCTCCACCGGTGGCGACACGCCGATGGTCCACGTGTGGATCGTCCCTCATCCCTGCGGGGTGTTCGCTGCGCTCGAGGGCGTCGGCGCCGGCAACGCAGCCGTGCCCACCGATCAGCGCGTCGACATGTGCACCGGCGCTCACGATCACGGCACGGGCACCACCGCGACGCCGGTGCCGTTCGACCCGACGAAGCCCATCGACCTCAGTGGTACCGCCGGCGTGACGCCCGAGCAGCAGGCCGCTGCCGAGAACCTGATCGCCGTCACCCTCGTTCGTCTGCCGCAGTGGGCCGACTACCACGACGCCGAGGCTGCCGGGTTCCAGAGCATCGGCGACGCCCTCACCGGCCACGAGCACTTCATCCAGTGGGACTGGATCGACGACGACGTCATCCTCGATCCGGATCACCCGGAGAGCCTGGTCTACGCACCGCAGCCCGACGGCTCGAAGAAGCTCGTCAGCGCGATGTACATGCTGCCGAGCACCGTGAAGCTGGCCGACGTGCCGAACATGGGAGGTGCGCTGATGCAGTGGCACATCCACGACAACCTGTGCTTCACGACCGGCGACGCACCGAAGGTCGCCGGCGTCACGACGTCCACCGGCGGGTGCCCGGCTGGCCTGCAGAAGTTCACGCCGTCGCCGATGATCCACGTGTGGATCACGTCCAACCCGTGCGGCCCGTTCGCCGCCCTGGAAGGTGTCGGCGCCGGCCAGATCAACCCCGGCGAAGAACGCCTCTGCGACCACGCCCACGGCGACGGCCTGCTCGGCTAACGCCGGAACGAAAGGACGTTCGAGCACCTCGCAGCATCGAGTTCGGGTGAGCGAGCGCAGCGAGCGAACACGGCAGGCGAGCGTCAGCGAGCCCGAGCAAGCATCGTGGCTTCGGCTTCGCTGTCGCGGATGAACAGCGCGGCGCACGCACTCGCGATGGCGAACAGCACGGCGATGAAGAACCCCCAGTGGAACCCGGTGAGGGCGCGTCCGATCTCGGCCCCGACGGGGCGGCGATCGAGCGTCATGTAGGACACCAGCACACTGGACAGCACGGCGACGCCGATCGACACACCGACTTGTCGTTGCGTCGAGAACACCGATGATGCTCGGCCGTTGTCGGCCGGAGCGATCGTCGCGTAGCTCGCCGCTTGCATGGGCACGAAGGCGAAGCCCATGCACAACCCACGCAGGAACATCATCCCGCGGATCAGCCACAGGCTGGTGTCGAGCCCGATGTTGGTGAACATGGCGATCGTCAACCCGGCCGCGAGCAGTCCGCCGAACATCAGTCGGCGTGGACCGAGGCGGCTGTAGAGGCGGCCGGCGATCTGCGAGGAGATCATCACCCCGAAGGCCTGCGGAAAGGTGGTCAACCCGCTGTGCAGCGCGTCCTGTCCACGCAGCAACTGGAGGTAGAGCGGCATCAGAAAGGTCAGCCCGAGAAAGCTGGCCATGCTGAGGAAGCTGACGATGTTGCACTGGCGGAACATGCGGTTGCCCAAGAGGCGCAGGGCGAGCATCGGACGGGCCACGGTGAGCTCGACGCGCACCATCGCCACGGCGCAGGCCGCACCGACGATCGCCGTGGTGAGCACCAACGGCGATGTCCAACCGTCGCTCGGCCCCTCGCTGAGTGCGAACACGAGCAGCGCCAGGGCCGCGCCGGAGAGGAGGAAGCCAGGCACGTCGAACGGGCCGGCCGAGGGTTCGCGGTGCTCGCGCAGGTGGCGGAACCCGAACCAGAACGCACCGATCCCGATGGGCACGTTGACGAGGAAGATCCATTGCCAACTGGCGTGCGTGACGAGCAACCCGCCGAGCACTGGACCGAGCGCGGGAGCGACCAGCGTCGGGATCATGATGATCATCGCCGCCTTGGCCCGCTCGATCGGCGGAAACGCCCGGAAGAGCATGGCGATGCCGACCGGTGTGAGCATCCCGCCGCCGACGCCCTGCAGCACGCGGAACGCGATCAGCTGGCCCATCGACTGCGCGCACGCGCAGAGCAGCGAGCCACCCGTGAACGCGGCCAGCGCGAACAGGAAGGTGCGCTTCGTGCCGATTCGGTCGCCGAGCCAACCCGACGCGGGGATCCACACAGCAAGACTGAGCGTGTACCCGAGCACGACCCACTCGGCATTGCCGGAGTGGAAGTGCTGGCCGAGCGGGAACAGGGCAACGTTGACGATCGTCGTGTCGAGGATGTCGAGGAAGAGCGCCGTCACGTAGACGATCGCGACGACGTACTTGTACGGCATCGATCGGCCGAACACGCTGACCTGCTCGTTGTGCGAGGTGATGGTGGCGGCGGGAACCGTTTCGGTCACAGAAGTCTGACCGTACCCGCCGATCCGTCGACTTCGATCATCGCACCGTCGGGGATGCGTTCGGTGGCGTCGGCGACGCTGACGACGCACGGGATGCCGAGCTCTCGGCTGACGATCACCGCGTGGCTGACCTGCGCGCCGACGTTGACGACCACCGCTGCGGCAGAGAGGAACAGCGGCGTCCAAGCGGGGTCGGTGATCGGGGCGATCAGCACGTCGCCCGGTTCGAGGTCGGTCGGGTCGGCAGGGTCGAGGATCACTCGAGCTCGACCGGTGGCGATGCCGGGGCAGCCGGGCACGCCGGTGAGGACGTCGCCGGATGCTGCGGCCGACGCGTGGGTCGCGCCGAGGCGCGGCCACTCGCCGAGCGGCGGGACCGTGCGGTGGATGATGAACGGCGGCTCCAGGTCGTACAGGTCGAGGTACGTCTGCTCGCGAGCGGCCAACCGGACGCGGAACGCCTGGGGGTCGGCAACAAATGCATCGAGCTCGCTGTCGAGCAGCATCGTCAGCAGTGACGCCGTGCAGTCGTGGCGGGCGGCGAGCTCGCGCATCGCCACCCGCGCCTCGTGGAGCACCTTGATCACGTTCGTCTTGGTGCGCTCTCGACCCGCCAGGGTCAGCTGTGCGCTGCGCAGCCCGGCTTCGAACTGCGCCAGCGTGTCGGGTTGATCAGCGAGGGCTGTGCGCACCGCCGACGCGGCGGCGAGGCGCGCCGCCACCTTCTGATCGGCGCGGATCTCGGGCGCGTCGCTGACGGGAGCCTTGCGCAGCACGGCGATCAGCGAGGAGGCGAGACGTGGGTCGGTCTCCCACGTGTCGCTGCGGATGTCCCACTCGTTCGGGCCACGCGAGCCGAACTCGCGCACGAACGCGTCGAAGCCGGTGCGGAACGCGTCGCTGTCCGCGTCGAGTCGCGACAGGTTCCACAGCGCGGTGCTGGGCAACGCGGAGTCGACGTCACCCACGCCGGAGATCAACGTCAGTGACAGCGTCGGATCCTCCATCGCCGCGGCGATCGCCGACAGGATCCCGGGCCCGATGGACGCTGCCGCGGTGATGTCCAGGTGGCGACAGAAGAGGTGGCGCATGAGCGGGACGAGTGATCGCGCCCGTTCGACGAGCTGCTCGTCGGTGAGCGTCCCGAGGTCGGGACGGCTCGCTCGGGCGGCGTTGGCCTTGGCCTGGTCGTCGCGCAGCTCGGGCAGGTCGTCGGCGACGAGGTAGCGCTGCATCCACTCCCCTAGCTGCGCCGTGTTCGCCTCGCTGTCGTGCCACGCCTCGTGCTCGTACGGCGGCACGTCGGCGTGCTCACCGAAGTAGACGTAGTCGATCATCTCCGGCGACAGCCCAGGGGCGCGCACGCCGAACAGCCGAGCCACGCTGGCGTTGATGTAGAGGTGTCCGCCGAAGAAGCCGATCACCTCCGGGCGACTCGGTGCGATCTCGTCGTCGTTCAACGTGCCGACCGACGTCATCGCGTCACGCCAACCCATGGCGAACCCGGGTTCCCACAGCATCGTTGCGCACAGCGGGCTGACGGGATGGGGCAGCACTTCGCCCGCGTTGGCTCGCGTGTACACGGGGAAGCGTTGCGACGGCTCCCAGTCGATGATCCATCGGTCGGCGTTCACAGGATGGTCACCATGCCCGTTCCGCCGTCGACTCGAACACGCGCGCCGTCGGGGATGCGTCTCGTCGCGTCCGTCGCCGAGATCACGCACGGGATGCCGAGCTCGCGACTGACGATGATCGCGTGGCTCAACGGTGCGCCGACGTCCACGATCACGCCCGCCGCCGGGACGAACAGCGGCGTCCACGACGGATCGGTGATCGGGGCGACGAGGATGTCGCCGGGCTCGAGGGCCGTCGGGTCGTTGGAGTCGAGCACGACGCGGGCGATGCCCTCGACCACACCTGGGCAGCCGGGCATGCCGACGAGCGTGTCGCCGGTGGCGAGCCGGCTCTCGGGCGGGTCGTCGCGGCGCGCCCACGTGTCCGGCCCGTCGGCGTGGCCGACGAACACGAACGGCGGCACGAGCTCCTGCAGCTCGAGGTACTCGGCTCGGCGCTGCCGGATGGTCTCGGTCAGCTGCTGCGGGTCGGTGAGCAAGGTCGCTGCCTCGTCGGCGCAGACGAAGCCGAAGTCCTCGATCTCGTCGAACGCGCCGCGAGCGACGAGGCGACGGCCGAGCTCGCGCAGCGGGATGCGGATCTCGTGGAGGAGGCGGATGTTGTTCGTCTTCGTGCGCTCACGGCCGGGCAGCCACGCCGACGACGCAGCGATCGCGGCAGCGAGCTGACCGTGCGTGGCCGGATCGCCCTCGACGATCGCCAGGAGCTCGGTGGTGGCCGCGGCGCGCATCGTCGCTCGCTCCTCGTTGTGCTTCGTCGGATCGGCGCCCTCCGGGGCCAGTCGCATGCGATCGATGGCGGCCAGCGCGAGCGCCGGACGGGTCTCCCACGTTGGCGAACGCGGCTCCCACTCGTTCGGGCCGCGACTGCCGAAGTCGACGAGGAACTGGGCGAAGGCATCGTCGAACTCAGGCGAGCCTTCCTCCATCCGCGACAGCTCCCACATCGCCATGCTCGGTGCCGCGGAGTCGACCTCCCCGATGCCGGCGACGATCGGCAGGACCAGGTCGGGTCGGCCGACTGCGGTGGCGACCGCGCTGATGATCCCGAGCGGGAGCGTCGCCATGTAGCTGGCGAAGATGTGATGAGCGAACAGCGTGCGGAAGGCGGGCAGCAGGCTGACGAACCGATCCCACAGCTCGCCGTCGGAGAGCGTGCTGAGATCGGGCCGAGCAGCCCGCAGGGCGATCGTGGACTCGCGGTCCTCGGTGAGCTCGGTGAGGGCGCTCAGCGAGTGCTGCCCGAGGACCCAGCCGAAGGTGCCGCCCAGTTGCTCGCTGAGGTCAGGGCGGACGTCGCCGTCGAACTCCTCGTACGGCGGGATGCCGGGCTGCGAGCCGAAGAACTGCTCGTCCATCGCCTGCCACGACAGGCCAGGTGCGCGCTCACCGAAGATGCGGATCAGCGAGGCGTTGAGGTAGCAGTAGCCGCCCAGCACACCGAGCTGGCAGAACTGCTCGTCGGGGAACTCATCGGCGTCGAAGGCCCCCATCCGGACCCATGCGTCGCGCCACCCGAGCTCGGCCTGGAACAGCAGCATCTGGCTGCTGAGCGGCGTCACCGGATCGGGGAACACCTCGCCCACGTTCGCCCGCGTGTAGATCGGGAACCGGCCCGACAGGTCAGAGTCGGTGATGTAGTACTTCGCACTCATCGTGTCCCCCCAAAGAACCGATCGTGAATCGCCTGGCACCGCAGAGGGTCGCAAGCCGAGGCATCGTAGCCTTGGCCACATGACCACTCCGGCTGAGAGCCCCGCGTTGCACGGCGATCGCCAATGGGGTGCGTTCACCGAGTCGGGGCCGTGGCAGCTCGATCGTGACGAGATCTCGTGGAGCTCGTTGGCCGAGCAGCTGCGGCGGCGAGCGGCCGGCGAGGTGCCGCGGCTCACCAAGCCGTCGCGTGTACCGCCGGGTGCGCGCGTCCTGACGGTGGTCGGCGTCCTCGGTCGTGCGGTGGTGCCCTGGCTCGTCAGCAAGAAGCGCGGGAGGTACGACACGCCGGAGGCCAGTCGGGCCGTGATCTCGCGGCAGCTGCGCAAGGCGGCCGAGCGGCTCGGGCCGACGTACATCAAGCTCGGTCAGATCATCTCCAGCGGCGAAGGGCTGTTCCCGCCGGAGCTGGTCCGCGAATTCAAGCTGTGCCGCGATCAGGTTCCCGCCGAGCCGTTCGACGCAGTGCGCGAGGTGGTCGAACGCGACCTCGGCTGTCGCATCGAGGACGTGTTCGCTTCGTTCGACACCAAGCCCATCGCAGCGGCGTCGATCGCGCAGGTGCACGGCGCCACGCTGCGCACCGGCGAGCGAGTCGTGGTCAAGGTGCAGCGGCCCAGCGTGTCGCTGCTCGTGCGCAAGGACCTGCGCGTGATGGCGTGGCTGGCGCCGCACCTCGTCGGCCGCATCCCGATCGCTGCGCTCACCAACCCGCCGGCACTCGTCGAGCTCTTCGCCGAGACGATCGTGGAGGAGCTCGACTTCCGCATCGAGGCAGCCAACATGCTCGACGTCGCCGCGATGCTGCGCGAGCTCGACCAGGACGGCTACGTCGTTCCCCGCCCGCACCCGAAGCTGGTCACTCGCCGCGTGCTGGTGATGGAGCGCGTCGACGGGTTCAACTTCGACGACGTCGCCGGGATGAAGGACGCGGGCATCGACACCGAGGCCGTGGTGCGGACGGCGATGGTGGCGTTGATGGAGGGCGCGATGGTGAAGGGTGTCTTCCACGGCGATCTCCACGGCGGCAACCTGCTCGTGCTGGCCGATGGGCGCACCGCCCTGCTCGACTTCGGCATCGTCGGCCGCCTCGACGGCGACCGTCGGTTGGCGTTCCTGCGCATGATGCTCGGCGCCACCACGAACGACGTGAAGGGCCAGATGGCGGCGATGCGCGACCTCGGCGCGCTGCCGGCCGACACCGATCTCGATGCGGTGATCCGCGACCTCCGGTTGGATCAACCGCCGGTCGATCCGACGACGCTGACCGGCGAGGAGCTCATTGCCGAGGTGCAGCGCGTGGTGAAGGCGCTCCTCGGCTACGGCGCCCGCCTGCCGAAGCCGTTGATGCTGTACGTCAAGAACATGGTGTTCCTGGACGGGGCGATCGCCCGGCTGGCACCCGACCTCGACCTGCTCGGTGAGATCGCCAAGATCTCGATGATGTTCGCCGAGCGCCACGGCGAGCGCCTGGCAGGCGAGCTCGGCATCGACCACACCTCGATCGAGCTCACCATGGACGGGGTCAAGGCGGGCTTCGGCGTCGACGTCGCCACCGAGGCGCTGACGTATCGCGAGCTCCAGGCGCGGCGCGAGCTGATCCAGAAGCGCATGCGCGACCAAGTCGCGCGGTAGCTTCGCTCGGCCATGCGCCTCGTCATCGCCCGCTGCTCCGTCGACTACACCGGCCGGCTCGACGCCCACCTGCCGGAGGCCAACCGGCTGCTGATGGTGAAGGCCGACGGATGCGTGGCCGTGCATGCCGACGGTGGCGCGTACAAGCCGCTCAACTGGATGAACGCGCCGAACACGTTGGTCGACCACGGCGATCGTTGGGTGGTCACCAACCCGAAGGGCGAGACGCTCACGATCACCCTGCACGAGGTGATGCACGACTCCGCGCACGAGCTGGGCATCGACCCCGGGTTGCAGAAGGACGGCGTCGAGGCGCACCTGCAGGAGCTGCTGGCGGCGTCACCGCACGCGATCGAGGTCGGTCTGACGTTGGTGCGGCGCGAGTACCCCACCGCCATCGGGCCGATCGACCTGCTGTGCCGCGACGACGGCGGCACGGTGGTGGCCATCGAGGTCAAGCGGCGCGGCGACATCGACGGCGTCGAGCAACTGGCTCGGTACATCGAGCGGCTCGAGCTGGATTCCTCGTTGGGCGCGATCCGCGGCATGTTCGTCGCGCAGTCGGTGAAGCCGCAGGCGCGCGTGCTGGCCGAGGCTCGTGGGTTCCGGGTGATCGAGGTCGACTACGACGAGCTGCGCGGCATGCGCCCCGACGACCTCCGCCTGTTCTGAGGACTCCGGCACGAGATGGACATCATCCGGCTCCGACGCGGATGGCTCGCTCGTCTGCGCACGGACCGCCAACAAGGACGCTGACCTGTCGGTGGCCGTTCATCCGCTGCGGGTGTTCACGAGGGCAGTAGCCGAGCGAGCCGACGTCGAGACGGCCGCGGCCCTCGTGGCGCTCGACCATGCCGGGCTCCGGACGACGGGCTGCTCGACGAACGACCTGGCGCGAGGCCGCGTGGTCGTCGATCGGTCGACCATCGCGATCGGCGGGCTGCGGTTCATCACCGCCGCCCTGCGACAGCTCGGCACGAGCGTTCCTCCGCCGGACGACTACCCGGACGAGGTCCGAGACCTCCTCGGGCGAAGCGTTCGGCCGGCCACGGTCGGCTCACTCCGCCGGCAGATGGATGGTTGGCCGCGGTTCGTCAAGCCGCGCGATGCGCGAAAGCGCTTCACGGGGCGCGTGTTCGAGTCACCGGACGATTGGCCGCTGACGACGCTGCCCGACCGCATGCCGGTGTGGTCGTGCGACCCGGTGGACTGGCGAAGCGAGTGGCGCGTGTTCGTTGCGGGAGGGGACATCGTGTGGATGGCCCACTACGACGGCGAGGATCGGCTGGTGCCGGATCGTGGCGTGATCGATCGGTGCATCGCGGCCCTTGCCAGACGCTTCGACGGGTTCGCGCTCGACGTCGGCGTGCTCGCCGATGGCAGCACGGCGGTCGTCGAGCTGAACGACGGCTTCTCGATCGGCACGTACGGCGCGCCGGCCGAGCACGTGCTGGCGGTGCTGGCAGCCCGGTGGTCACAGCTGCTCGGCCTTCCTCGTTGATCGGCGCGTCGCCGACGCGGCCTTGGGTTCGCCGCGCCGAGAAGTCTTTCGGGGTGGTGAGCTGGTGCGATCCGTTCGATCTCGGTGAACGTTGTTGATCACGGCTCGGCGATGTCACACCCGCGCGGTTGGCTTGGGGGCATGGAGTTGCTCGATGCGCTTGGCGCGATCGAGACGGGGATCGCACGGTTGGAGGGCCTCGATCTGCGCGCCCTCGACGCCAACGCGCTGCGGCCGGGGTGCTTGAAGTCGAAGCGCCTGATCGACCGGCTGCGCGCGGTGCAAGCACGGATGCTCGCTGAGGCCGACGCGTGTGGGGCGGCGATCGGGTCCGGGGCGCGTGACACCGCCGCCTGGTTGGCCGGCGAGACGAACACGTCCCTGGGTGACGCCAGATCACAGCTCCAGCTGGGCGACACGCTCACCGCCAACCCCGACCTCGCCGACGCGATCGCCAACGAAGACATCTCGGTTGGTGCCGTCGAAGCGGCACTCCCTGTCCTGCGAGATCCGGACCTGTCCGCCAAGGCGACCGCTGCCGCGCTGCTGGCCGACCTGAAGGGCGTCGGACCGCGTGAAGCCAAACGTTTGGCAGAGGCACACGCCGCCGCCCACCGCACCGCCGACGACGCCGAGCAGCGACGGGCCCGCCTGTACGGGCGGCGGTCGTTGACGTTCCGTGATTCAGGTGACGGGATGATCGAAGGACGCCTGTTGCTGACCCCGTTGGATGCGCGGGTGGTGCGCAACGCGATCACCCACATCATCGGCACCCCGTCAAAGACCGACGACCGCACCACCGAACAACGTCAGGCCGTTGCTCTCGTCGCGTTGTGTGATGCGTATGCGAAGGGCACCGTGACGGGTGGGTTGGAGAAGCCGACCGTGGTGATCGTGCATCGCAAGGACACCGGCGCGACCGCGACGACGTTCGACAAGCCGATGACCGCGATGGAGTTCATCCAGATGTGCTGTGACGCCACCGTCCACGACGCGTTGCAGGACGCCGCAGGAGAGATCCTCAACCTCGGACGTGCTGTCCGGACCGCGACACGCGCCCAACGACTGGCCTTGGCCGTCCGAGATCTGCGATGTCGATGGCCTGGCTGCGAGATGCCACCCGGCTGGTGCGACGCACACCACATCATCGAATGGGACCCCGGCGGGTTCACCGACCTCATCAACTTGGTGCTCTTCTGCAAACACCACCACACCTGCACTCACCTCCCCGGCTACTCCATCACCGGCGACGCCCGTCGGCTCGTCATCAACCTGCCGGATGGGCGCACCCTCATGTCCGAACCACCGTGCCTCGACGCCCCGACGCGGGCCGACACGCTGTTCGAGGAAGCGAGCGCCAAATGACGGGCGCGTTGCGGTTGTGCGACACCGTTCCATGGCGGTTGCGCTGGTGGGTAGCGTTCGGCACATGCGGACGATCGACGGTGTGGTGCGCAACTACGCCTGGGGTGATCAGTACGCCATCCCCCGTTTGCTGGACGTCGAGCCCGATGGACGCCCGTGGGCCGAGCTCTGGCTGGGCACCCATCCCGTGGCGCCCTCGTACATCACTGGCGACGGGGCGCTCTCCACCGTTTCGGGTGAGCTCCCGTACCTGCTCAAGCTGCTCGCGGCCGGTCAGCCACTGTCACTGCAGACGCACCCGACACGTGCCCAGGCAGAGGCCGGCTTCGACCGGGAGGAGGCACTGGGACTCACCTTCGATGCGCCCACCCGGGTGTACCGCGACCGGATGCCCAAGCCCGAGGTGCTGTGCGCACTCACCGAGTTCGAGGCGCTGTGCGGCTTTCGCCATCCGGCTGCCACCGCCGAGCTGCTCGGGCACATCGGCGCCACCGACCTGGCCGACCACCTGGCCGACCATGGCTTGGGCGATGTCGTCGCTGCGCTGTACGAGCGGCGGCTACCGATCGAGGCAACGCTGGCCGCCTGCGCGCGCAGCGCCCGCCCCGAGGCCGGGCTGGTCAACGACCTGATCGAGCGCTACCCCGGCGACCCCAGCGTGGTGATCACGCTGCTGCTCAACCGCGTCGTCCTGGCGCCCGGCGAGGCCATTTTCCTCGGGCCGGGCAACCTGCACGCCTACATCCACGGTGTCGGCGTGGAGGTCATGTCGGCCAGCGACAACGTGGTGCGCGGCGGGCTGACGCTCAAGCACGTCGACGTGGCCGAACTGCTGCGAGTGCTCGATCTCACGCCGCTGCTCGAGCCCGTCATCCGCCCGGTCGAGGTGCGTCCCGGCCGCTGGCGCTACGACAGCGCCGACACACCGTTCCGCCTGTGGCGGCTGATCATCGACGAGACCCTGCAGCACACCGCCACCGGGCGCGAGCTCCTGCTGTGCACCGACGGCGACGCCGGTGCGATCCATCGCGGGCAGTGCGCGTTCCTCGCCCGCAACGAGTCGATCACCCTCGAGGGCCCGGCGACGGTGTTCCGCGTCGAGGAGACGCTGCCCGGGCTCTGAGCCGCTGTCCGAGTCGAGCCCCGAACCGGCGCCCGAACCGCTACTCGAGCCGCTGTCCTCATCGCAGCCCCGAGCTGCCGTCTCGAATCGCAGCCCCGACCCGCTGCCCCGACCCGCCGCCCCGAGTCGCTGCCGAGCCGCTACTCGAGGAGCAGGACAGCGTCGAGGGCGAGGTCGAGCAGGCGGTCGCGGGCGCTGGTCTGGTGCTCCCAGTTGCGGTGGTCCCACTCGGCGGCGCTGACGTCATCGCCGGCGTAGAGGAGCTGCCCGTAGACGACGCCCCGGAAGGCGGCGGCGGCGAACATCGCCGAGGCCTCCATCTCCACGGCCAGGCAACCCTGCTCGCGCCGGCGGGCCACCTTGGCCGGCGTCTCACGGAAGAACGCGTCGGTGGTCCAGGTGAGACCACGATCGTGTGGCACGCCGGCTTCGGACAGCACGCGGTCGATCGCCGCCAGCGCACGCGGGTGGGGTGCCACCACGGCGTCGGCGGGCGCGTAGTGGTACGAGGTGCCCTCGTCGCGAATGGCGCCAGTCGGCACGATGACGTGGCCGACGTCGAAGCCGGGTCGCACGATCCCCGCTCCCCCACAGCCGATGATGCTCGTCGCGCCGAGCGACATGACCACTTCCAGTGAGGTGACCGCGGCCGGCGCGCCCACCCCCGGGCTGACGAGCGCGACGGGCTGACCGCGGTGCTCGATGACGCAGATCGCGTGGTCGCCGTGCTCGAACGGCACGTGGTGCAGTGGCTCGATGCCGGCCGTGCGCTCACGCACGACGTTGCCGAACCAGCACATCACGGCTCGACGGGGGAAGCCGAGCTTCGGCGCGTGGATCGACGGGTTGATGACCGCATCGACCGCCGGATCGAACTCGTGCAAGGGCAGGTGCGCGGGGCCCGGCAGGGCGCTGCTCACCCGCCCGACACCGTCTTGCGGATCTCGACGATCTTCTCGTTGGCGTGGTTGGCGTCGTCGCCTTGGTCGCCGAGCAGCTTGGCCCGGTCCTTGGCGGCCTCTCGCTCGGCCAGCGCGGTGTCGACGCGAGCCAGCGCCGCGTCGGTGCCGTGCTCGTGGATGAACTCGGCCCACTCCACCAGCGCGTCGACCATGTCGGCCTCGGGCACGACGGCCACGTTGCGACCCTTGACGAACAGGTGGCCGCGCTTGTTCCCGGCGGCGATGCCGAGGTCGGCCTCACGGGCCTCGCCCGGTCCGTTGACGACGCAGCCCATCACGGCCACCTGCAGCGGGATCTTGCGATCTCCGAAGGCCTCCATCGCCCGCTTGGCGACGTCGATGACGTCGATCTCGGCGCGCCCGCACGACGGGCAGGCGATGAGGTCGACGTTCTTGCGCTCGCGCAGCCCGAGCGACTCGAGCAGCTGGCGCCCGGCGCGAGCCTCCTCCACCGGATCGGCGGTGAGCGAGTAGCGGATCGTGTCGCCGATGCCTTCGAGCAGCAACGTGGCGATGCCCGCCGTCGCCTTCACCAGACCAGCTGGCGGCGGCCCTGCCTCGGTGACGCCGAGGTGCAGCGGCGCGTCCGTCGCCTCGCTGAGCTGGCGGTAGGCCTCGACCATCAACGGCACGTTCGACGCCTTGACGCTGATCTTGTAGTCGTGGAAGTCGACGTCCTCGAAGTAGGCGATCTCCTGCAACGCGCTCTCGACCATCGCCTCGGGCGTGATCCCGCCGTGCTTCTCGTAGAGCGCCGGGTCGAGCGAGCCGCCGTTGACGCCGATGCGGATCGGCAGACCACGGTCCTTCGCTTCGGCAGCGACGGCCTTGATGTGCTCCGGCCGGCGGATGTTGCCCGGGTTCAGGCGCAGGCCGTGCACGCCGGCTTCCATCGCCGCCAGGGCCATCTTGTACTGGTGGTGGATGTCGGCGATCACGGGGATCGGCGAGCGCGGCACGATCTGCGCCAGACCCTCTGCTGCTTCGGCCTCGTTGCACGTGCAGCGAACGATGTCGCAGCCGGCCGCGGCCAGCGCGTAGATCTGCTGCAGGGTGCCCTCGACGTCGGCCGTCTTGGTGATCGTCATCGACTGCACGGTGATCGGCGACCCGCCGCCGACCGGCACCTTGCCGACGTGGATCTGCCGAGTGGTGCGACGTTCGAAGCTCACGGCGTCCAGTGTGCCACCAGTCCCCGGGTTACAGGGGCTTGGCAATGTCGAGGTAGAAGGCCGTGAAGAAGAGGAAGGCGAGCAACGCCATCGTGCCCATGGCGACCGGGATCATCTTGGCGATGTCGGCCCGGTACGGCGGGCGACCGCGGCGCGACCGCAGCCGCTCGTAGGTGGCGATCGCCGCGTGGCCACCGTCGAACGGCAGCAGGGGGATCAGGTTGAACAGGCCGATGAAGACGTTGACGCCGGCGAGGGTGAGCAGGATGCCGGCCAGTCCGAGCTCGGAACCGATGGTGCTGCTGGCCTGGCTGATGCCCACCACGGTGCTCGGCCGCGTGGTGACGTCGGCGTTCTCACCGGTGAGGTGCTCGAAGAGGTTGATCGGGTTGACCACCTTGACGACGCCGACCACGCTCTTCCAGGCCACGTCGCCGCCGTCGGTGAACGTGTGCGTGAACGCGTCGGCGATCGACTGGTTGTCCCAGTGCTGGCGGTCGTACGGCGCAACTCCGAGGTATGCCTTGCCTTGGTTCTTGTCGCCCTCGTTCGGGTTGCTGCCGAGCGTGACCGGCACGGTCAGCGTCTGGCCATCGCGCAGCACGGTGACCTGGACGGTCTCGCCCGGCTGATGGGTGACGATCGTGTCGACGAGCTGCTGGGGCGACGTGGCCGCAACGCCACCGAGGGAGATCACCACGTCGTCTTCGCGGAGGCCTGCCTTGGCCGCCGGACCATCGGCCGTCGGAGCGATGGACACCTGGTTCGAATCGACCCGCTGCCCGTTCGTTGCGTACACGGCGAAGAACAAGACGATGGCGATGATGAAGTGCATCATCGAGCCGGCGGTGATCACCAGCATCCGACGCGGGTAGCTCTTCGAGCGGTAGGCCCGTGGCTCGTCCTCGGGCTCGACCTCGTCGAGGTTGTTCATCCCGATGATCCGCACGAACGCGCCGACCGGGTACAGGCGCACGCCGTACTCGGTCTCCCCGCGCTGGAAGCTCCACAGCTTCGGCCCCATGAACAGGAAGAACTGGGTGGCCTTCATCCCGGTCAACTTGGCCGTCACGAAGTGACCCATCTCGTGCAGGAAGATGCACAGCAGCAGACCGAGCACGAACACCAGCGCCCAGCCGCTCCACCACCCGAGGAGCGCGAGCAGGCCGACGATGACACCGATGCCGACGACCGCGCGAGTGCCGCCCTGCGTCTGGTCCGCTTCCGGGCCGTCGGTGCCGCCGGCCATCACTTCGTTGCGGAACTTGAGGTAGGTGTCGCTCACGAGCGCCTTTCGGTGAACTGATCCAAGATCGCTGCAGCCACGAGTCTGGCCTGTCCGTCAGCCGAGATGACGTCGGCAACGGTCAACTGGTTCAGATCATCGGCACGATCGTCGTGCTGCTGCAGCGCGGCGTCGCAGATCTCGCCGATCTGCGTCCAGCGCAGCCGGCCGGCCAGGAAGGCCTCCACCGCCACCTCGTTGGCCGCACTGAGCCACGCCGGGGCCGTGCCGCCCACACGGCCCGCCTCGTAGGCCAGCGCCAGGCAGCGGAAGGTGACGAGGTCGGGGGCCTCGAAGCTGAGCGTGCCCAGCGTGGCCCAGTCGATTCGCCCGAACGGTGTACCGATGCGCGCCGGGTAGGCCAGGGCGTACCCGATGGGCAGCCGCATGTCGGGCATGCTGAGCTGGGCGATCGTCGACCCGTCGGTGAACTCGGCCATCGAGTGGACGACGGACTGCGGGTGCACGACCACCTCGATGCGGTCGTAGTCGACGCCGAACAGCTCGTGCGCCTCGATCACCTCGAGGCCCTTGTTCATCAGCGTGCTGGAGTCGATCGTGATCTTCGGGCCCATCTTCCACGTCGGATGGGCCAGGGCCTGCTCGACACCCACGTCGACCAGGTCGGCGGTGGTACGCCCGCGGAACGGGCCGCCGCTGGCGGTGAGGACGATGCGCGACACCTCACGATCGGCGGCGACGCTGGAGCGCAGGCACTGGTGCACCGCGCAGTGCTCGCTGTCCACCGGCACCAGCTCGGCGCCGGGGGTCGTCCGGAGCGGCTGCACGACGGGGCCCGCAGCGATCAGGCTCTCCTTGTTGGCCAGCGCCAGGCGCCTGCCGAGCTCCAGGGTGCGGATCGTCACCGGCAGTCCGGCGAAGCCGACCACGGCATTGACCACCACGTCGGCATCGTCGGCCAGCAGCGACAGGTCGTCGACGACGGTGGCGAACGGCAACCGCTCGGCAACCTCGGCGCGTCGCGACGGGTCGGCAACGGCGACGTACTGCGGGCGGAACTCCAGCGCCTGAGCGACAAGCACGTCGACCGACGACGACACGCCGAGCCCGACGACCTCGTAGGCGCCGTGCTCGGCACGCACGACGTCGAGCGTCTGCGTCCCGATCGAGCCGGACGACCCGGCGATGGCAACCCGAACCGTCACGCCGCCCAGTCTCGCAGCGGGGTCACGACTTCGGCGCTCGTCCGAGCTACTTGGTCACCCAGGGGTGCAGGACGGTGAGCAGGTAGTACGTCGCCGGGAGGGTGAACAGGAAGCCGTCGAAGCGGTCGAGCACACCACCGTGACCCTTGACGATGCTGCCGAAGTCCTTCACGTCCAGGTTGCGCTTGAACATGCTCTCCGTCAGATCGCCGAGCGGGGCGAAGATGGCGATGACCACACCGAGCAGCAGCAGGTCGCCGGTGCTGTTCCACGTGTTCGAGCGCTCCATCAAGCCGATGACGAACATCGCCAGGAGGGTGACCACGGCGCCACCGATGAACCCCTCGACGCTCTTGTTCGGGCTGATCCAGGCACGCAGCGGCGTCTTGCCGGCAACGCTGCCGACGGCCAGCGCGCCGACGTCGTTGGCGACGACACCGATGGCCAGCAGGCACAGCGTGTCCGTGCCGATCTGCTTGGAGATGAAGCCGTCGGCGACGAACGTGCCGATGTTGGACAGGTTCAGGATGAGGACGCCGTAGGAGCCCATCAGGCCGATCCACACCACGCCGAGCGTAGTGATGGCCATGTTCGGCATGGGCGACGAATCCACGCTCGTCGCGCCGATGAACGTCGCGCAGCCGGCGGCGAAGGCGAACACGACCACCAATGGCAGGGCGCGCAGATCGATCATGTACGCGGCCAGCGGAGCCCCGAGGCAGGCCAGGATCCCGGCGATGTTGGCCGGTCGGTAGCCCTTCTCGGTGACCTTGTCGAAGAACTCGACGGCCGCGAGCGTGAGCACGACGCAGATGACGACCAGCACCACCACCGGGCTGATCATGATCGCCAGGACGAACGCGGCAGCCAGCGCGATGCCGACGGCGATGGCCACCGGCATGTCGCGGCCGGACGCGCCGGCAGCGCGACGGGCCGTCGGCGTGGCCGGTCGGCCGCCCTGCACGGGCCGCCCGCCGGAGCGAGCCGGGCTCTTGCCGCGCGGCGGCGGCTCGCCTGGACGGCCGCGACGCGGGATCGGCCGCGAGCCGTCATCGGTGGGATCGGTGCCGATCGTGATGCGACCGGGCTCCCGACGCGGCGGCACCTCGATGCGACCGGTGTCGTTGCCGGGCGCAGTCGCGTCGAAGAACGGATCGGGTGCGAGCCCGTCGTCGCCGGCAACGCCTTCGCCCATGTCGCGGAAGTCGTCGATCGCGCCCGACGGATCCTCGACCGGGTCGTCACGCCACACCGGCTGCTTGCCGGAGAACGTCGACCAGACGTCGAGGTCGTCGGTGTGATCGCCACCGTTGCCGGAGCTCAGCACGCGCGGCAGCTCGCCCGTGGGCGGCTCGGTCCAGTGCGGCAGCGGACCGGTGTCGTTCGGCCCGAACGACAGGTCGACCGCGTGCACCTCGCTCGTCGGTAGATCCGTGGAGATGGTCCCGGTGGGATCGTCGGAGAACAGCGGCGGACCGAAGTCGTCGTCGCCCTCCTCGCGGCGTCCCCGGCGCCATGCATCGTCAGTCATCAGCGTCCCTTGCTGTGCTTGGTGGTAGTCGTGCTCTTCATGCCCATGGACCCCATCAGACCTCGAGCAGCTCCTGCTCTTTGCGCCCCACAGCCTTGTCGATCAGCTCGACGTGGTCGTGGGTGATCTTGTCGAGCTCCTTCTCCGCGCGCTCGAGATCGTCGGCCGACATCTCGCCGGCCTTCTCATCGGCTTCGAGGTGCTTGCGCGCATCGCGGCGAACGTTGCGCACCGCGACCCGACCGTCCTCAGCCATGTTCTTGACGACCTTCACGTACTCCTTGCGGCGCTCTTCGGTGAGCGCCGGGAAGTTGATGCGGATGATCACCCCGTCGTTGGACGGGTTGACGCCGAGGTCGCTGTCGCGGATGGCCTTCTCGACGGCACCGAGCGTGGTCCGGTCGTGCGGCTTGACGATGAGTTGACGCGCTTCTGGTACTTGGAAGCCGGCCAGCTGCTGCAGCGGCACCGGCGATCCGAAGTAGTCGACGAGCAGCTTCTCCACCAGCGCCGGCGTCGCTCTGCCGGTGCGAATGGTGGTGAACTGGTTCTGCACGTGCTCGACGGCCTTCTCCATCTTGTCGATGGCCTCGAGGAGTGTGTCTTCGATCACCGTGCCAGCGTACTGATCATCCGTGCACCATGGTGCCCACTCGCTCGCCGCGCAGGATGGCGCGCAGCGCGTCGGGTGCCGTCATGTCGAACACGACGATCGGGATCTGGTTGTCGCGACAGAACGCGATGGCCGTCGAATCCATCACCTTGAGGTCCTTCGTCATCACCTCGAGGTAGCTCACCTCGTCGTAGCGCGTGGCGTCGGCCACCTGTCGCGGATCCGCGCTGTAGACGCCGTCGACGCCCGAGTGCGTGCCCTTGATCAGCGCGTCCGCTTCGATCTCCGCGGCACGCAACGCAGCCGCGGTGTCGGTGGTGAAGAACGGGTTGCCGGTACCGGCCGCGAAGATGACGACGCGGCCCTTCTCCAAGTGGCGCATGGCGCGGCGGCGGATGTACGGCTCGGCGATGCGTGGCATCTCGATCGCGCTCATCACTCGCGTTGCCTGTCCGACGCGCTCCAGCGAGTCCTGCAACGCCAGCGCGTTCATGACGGTGCCGAGCATGCCGATGTGGTCCGACTGCGTGGCGTCCATGCCGCTCATCTGGCCCGTGCGGCCGCGCCAGAAGTTGCCACCGCCGACGACGACGGCGACGTCGACGCCCATCTCGCGGATGGCTTGCAACTGGCGTGCTGTTGCATCGAGCGTCGCCGCATCGAGTCCGGAACCGCCGGGCCCGGCAAGCGCCTCACCCGATGGTTTGAAGACGATCCGCTTCCACCGGGGACGTGCTGTGTCGCTCACGAGAGACCTGTCTACTCGATTTCCCGGAGTCGGGAGCATTCCTGACGGAGGCGTCAGCCGATCTCGACCTGCGCGTAGCGGACGATCGAGGCGCTGCCGATGAACTGCTTGATCGACACCTTGTCGTCCTTCGCGTACGGCTGCTCGGTGAGCACGGTGTCCTTGAAGAACCCGTTGACGCGACCCTCGACGATCTTCGGCAGCGCAGCTTCGGGCTTGCCCTCGTTGCGGCTGATCGTCTCGAACGTCTCGCGCTCGTGGTCGACGACCTCGGCCGGGACCTCGTCGCGAACGAGGTACTTCGGACGGGCGAAGCCGATGTGCACGGCGACGTCGTGAGCGAGCTCCTTGGTGGCTCCGGACATCTCGACGATCACGGCGTTGACGCCGCGGCCGCCCTGGATGTGCAGGTAGCTCTCGAGCACGTTGCCGGGAGCGGCCTCGATGCGCGCCACCTTGCCGAGCTCGATCTTCTCCTTGAGGACGATCTTCAGATCGTCGAGCTGCTGGGCGCGCTCGGCCACCGCTGCCTCGCCCTTCGCGGCCACCAGCTCGGCGAGGGTGTTGGCCTCGTCCTTGAACTGGTCGCTGCCGGCGACGAAGTCGGTCTCGCTCTTGAGCTCGACGATGGCGCCGACGGTGTCGGAGATCACGAGGGCGACGACGCCCTGCGAGTTCTCGCGATCGTCGCGCTTCGCGCTGGCCGCGAGGCCCTTCTCACGCAGCCACTGCTTGGCCGCTTCCATGTCGCCGTCGTTGGTCTCGAGGGCCTTCTTGGCGTCCATCATCCCGGCACCGGTGCTCTGGCGCAGCGCCTGGACGTCTTTTGCAGTGAATGCCATCGCGGATCAGCTCTCCGTGCTCTCGGTCTCGGTGGTGGTGGTCTCGGCTTCCGGGGCAGCCTCGACAGCCTCGACGGCTTCCGGGTTGGCCTCGATCGCCTCGGGGTTGGCTTCGATGGCGTCGGCGGTCTCGTCGGCCGGTGCGGCGGCAGCAGCAGCGACGCGGGCGTCACGCTCGGCCTGTGCCTGCGCGGCCTGACGGCGGGCGTCGGCCTGCGCCTGGGCGAAGGCAGCTTCGTCCTCGGCGCTGCGCTTGGGCGCTGCGGTCTGCGGGTTGCGCTTGGAGGCGATGAAACGACCCTCCTCGACGGCTTCGGCGATGACGCGGCACATCAGCGCGTTGGCGCGGATGGCATCGTCGTTGCCGGGGATCGGGAACTGCACGACGTCCGGGTCGACGTTGGTGTCGACGACGGCGATCACCGGGATCTTCAGCTTGTTGGCCTCGGTGACCGCGATGTGCTCCTTCTTGGTGTCCAGGATGAACACCGCGTCGGGACGCTTGCCGAGGTTGCGGATGCCGCCGAGGTTCTTCTGCAGCTTGTCCAGTTCACGGGTGAGCAGCAGCGCTTCCTTCTTCGGCATCGCTTCGAACTCGCCGGAGATGCGCATGCGCTCGTACTCCTGCATCTTGGAGACGCGCTTGGCGATCGTCTCGAAGTTGGTGAGCATGCCGCCGAGCCAACGCTCGTTGACGAACGGCTGGCCGGACTTCTCGGCGTAGCTGCGGATCGGGTCCTGCGCCTGCTTCTTGGTACCGATGAACAGCACGGTGCCGCCCTTGGCGGAGAGCTCGCGGACGAAGTTGTACGCAGCCTCGACGCGGGTGAGCGTCTGCTCGAGATCGATGATGTAGATGCCGCCGCGCTCACCGAAGATGAACCGCTTCATCTTCGGGTTCCAACGGCGGGTCTGGTGCCCGAAGTGCACGCCGGCCTCGAGCATCTGACGCATGGTGACAACAGCCATGACGGGGTCTCCCTCTCCTGCGGTTGCGGTGACACTGCCCGAGCGCCGAAGCGACCGCAGGTGGGCTGTGCCGATGTGTTGAAGTGCGGCCCGCCGGACGGCGAACCGGTGGAGGATGCTATCGGCGCAGGTCAGCCAGCACCACCTGGCGCTGCCACGACGCCGCCAGGACATCGCAGGGTGACGACCGCCGGCCGGCGTGGAGCGCCGTCGAGCGGGACCAGCCGCGGCCGGGCCCGCCAGTGGCCGAGCAACGGCGTCGGGTCGAGCGGTTCGTCGTCGCGATCGCGCAGCCCGACGTAGAGCTCGTCGCTCGCCGAGCCGATCGTCGTGCCGGCGGACACCGTCTGACCGACCCGCACGGCCACGGTGACCAGCCTGCCGTAGGTGATGCGGACCGCGTCGGCGTGCTCGACGACGACGTAGGCGGTGCCGGCAACCTTGCCGGCGAACGTGACAGTTCCCGCCGCCACCGCTTGCACCGGCTCGTGGTCGACGGCGGCCAGGACGATGCCGCGCGACCCGGCGCAGTACGTGCACGACGGTGGGTCGAACGGCTGCAGCAGCGCGCCGCGCACCGGAGGCGCCCAGCACGTGGCAACAGCGTCCACAGCTGGCGGCATCAGCTCCAGGACGAGCATGGCCGCGATGACCACCAGCAGTCGCATGACGACGCACGCCCGGCGGATCATCGCCGTGCCCCGCGCAACGGGGGCGGACTCGTCAGGTGACGCCGGAGGCGCTCAGCCGGGCACGCAGGTGCAGCACCGCTTTGGTGTGGATCTGCGAGACGCGGCTCTCGGTGACGCCGAGGACGCCACCGATCTCGGCGAGGGTGAGACCCTCGTCGTAGTACAGCGACAGCACGAGCTTCTCCCGCTCGGGCAAGCGGCGCACCTCGTGGCGCACCAACCGCTTGACCTCGGACTCCTCGACCATCATCGCCGGGGAGTCGGGCACGTCGCCGTTCAGCGCTCGCGGCTCGGCACCGGCGACGAGCGCACGGTCGAGCGGGCCGACCGTGGTCGAGGCGATCGAGACGAGCCACTTCTGGAACTCGGTGGCGGTGATCTTCAGGTAGCCGGACAGCTCCTCGTCGGTGGGTGCCCGGCCGAAGCGGCCCTCCAGCTCGGCGAAGGCGCCCTCGACCTCGCGAGCGCGGCTGCGCACCGAGCGAGGCACCCAATCGAGTGAGCGCAAGCCGTCGAACACCGCGCCACGGATGCGCGGGACGGCGAAGGTCTCGAACTTGACCCCACGCTCCGGGTCGAACCGCTCGACGGCGTCGATCAGACCGAAGACGCCCGCGCTGACCAGATCCCCGGGGTCGACGCTGCTCGGCAGGCCAGCACCGACGCGACCGGCGACGAACTTGACGAGCGGCGAGTAGTGCACGATCAGGCGATCGCGAGCCACCGGATCCCGGCGATCCGTCCATCGCTGCCACCAGTTGTCGAGATCGTGTTCGCTCTTCATGCTCGAGGGTGGGTCTCCTGGTAGACAGCGCGAAGGCGTTGCTTGCTGACGTGTGTATATCGCTGTGTCGTGGCAACGTCACGGTGACCGAGCAATTCCTGCACGGCGCGCAGGTCGGCGCCACCGTCCAGCAGGTGGGTGGCGAAGCTGTGGCGGAGCGCGTGCGGATGCGTCGGCCGCGGGCTGCGTCGGTCGAGGATGCGCCGGACGTCGCGCGGCGACAGGCGGTTGCCGCGCTCGTTGCCGAACAGCGCTGCGCCGGCATCAGCGGGCACGACCTCGTTGCGCACGCCGAGCCACGCGCGCATCGCCGACACCGCCGGCGCGCTGAGCGGGACCCGGCGCTCCTTGGCACCCTTGCCCCACACGGTGACCGCGCCGGCCCGCAGGTCGAGCGAGTCGACGTCCAGGCCGCACAGCTCGCCGACGCGCACCCCGCTGCCGTAGAGCACCTCGAGCACGGCGTCGTCGCGCAACCGTCGCCAGTGCGGTTCGTCCTCCGGTGTCGCCCCGTCCAGCAAGGTGGACAGATCGTGCTGATCGAGCACCTGCGGCAGACGAGATTCGCCCGACGGGGCACGCAGCGACGCGCTCGGATCCGCTGCCAGCACGCCCGTACGCACGAGGTGGCCGAAGTACCGGTGCAGCGAGGACACCTTGCGGGCCACGCTGCGCTTGGCGTACTGGCCGGCCGCCAGCGACGCCACGTAGCGGCGCAACGCCAGGCGGTCCACCGACGCCGGGCCGCCGATGCCAGCCGCATCGCACCAGCGTGCAAAGGCTTCCACGTCGCGCCGGTAGGCGTCGACGGTGTTCGTCGAGGCGTTGGTGAGCGACGCGGTGAACGCAGCGATCGACCACGTCGCGAACGCCGCGACGGGCTCAGGCGCGACAGTTCCTCGAGGCACGACTGGAGAGGGTATTCCAGTGGCCTCATCGGAGTGGTGTACCGGTGCATTCGAACCACCCGTCGAGGTGAGCCAACCACCCCGCCTGCTCGAGCCGGGCGAGGGCCATCGCGGCGTCGATGAGCGTGCTGCCGGTCGCCAGCGCGACCCCTTCGACGGTGCGCGGTTCCGCCGCGCAGGCCTCGTACGCGGCCACGTCCTCGCGCAGCGGCCGCGCCCGCGTCTCCATCGAGACCGGCGGCGCGCCACGTCGTTGCAGCGCCATTGCCACGAGCACGTCGCCGGGATCGAGCACCGGTGCCGACCCGTCGCGCAGCAGCAGGTTGGTGCCGGTCGAGGCACGGCTGTGCACGCCACCGGGGACCGCCATCACCGGGATGCCGCGCTGGCTGGCCGCCTCGACCGTGATCAGGGAGCCACCGCGCTCTCGTGATTCGACCACCACGACCACCTCGCTGAGCGCGGCCACGATGCGGTTGCGCAACGGGAAGCGGTGCGCCTCCGGGGCCGAGCCCGGCGGGTGCTCGGACAACAGCAGCCCGGTCTCGCCGACCTGCCGCCACAGCTCGCGGTGCTCGGGTGGGTAGACGACATCGTGCCCGCAGGCGACGACACCGATCGGACGACCGACTGGCGCACCCACCGACGTCGCTGCGGCGTTGAGCGCGCCGCGGTGGGCGCAGCCGTCCACGCCGCGAGCCAATCCGCTGACGATGTGCACTCCCGCGGCCGCCAGCTCGAGTCCGAGCTGGGTGGCCATGTGCCGCCCGGGACCGGTGGCGTTGCGCGTGCCGACGATGGCGGCTCGGCGCCCGTCGAGCATCCCGAGGTCGCCCTGCACGAACAGCACCGGTGGCGCCTCCGTGTCGTCGCGGAGCAGATCCGGGTAGTCCGGTGCGCCGTGCACGACGACGCGAACACCGATCGCCTCGCAGCGCTCGCCCACGGCGTCCGGTGAACGGCGCGTCGCCTCGTGTCGCCAGCGAGTGAGGAGCTCGGGGTCCTCGTGGAAGACCTTGGCGATCAGGCCACTCGGTGGCAGGTCGCCGGTGGCGACGGCGAAGGCCCGCTCGGGGTCGTGGTGGCGCAGGAGGGCCCGCAGGCGGGACAGGTTCATGCCACGGAACCCGGCGAGCGCAGCGGCGAATGCGTCGGATCGGCTGAGCGTCATGCCGCCTGCCCCCTGGTGGACACCCGTAGGCGGACGCGCAGCTGCATCGCCAGCACGACGTGCTGGTCGAGGACCAGCTCGCTGCCAGGGTCGAGGAGATCGGCGATCGTGCGGGCGACCCGCCGGATGCGGTGGTAGCCACGTCCCGTCAGGCGGTCGCGTTCCAGCTCGACGCGCAGACGCTCGCGTGCGGCGTCTGCCAACGGCGCGAGCGCGTCGATCGACGATGACGGGATCCGCGAGTTGACGTGTCCGGCACGCTGGATCGCCAGGTCGCGGGCGACCGCCACGCGGGCCGCAGCGACGGCCGTGCTCTCCCCGCCACCACTGTGCAGCAGGTCGTCGACCTCCGGCCGGTCGACGCCGACGCGCAGGTCGAAACGATCGAGCAGCGGCCCCGACAGGCGACGCAGGTAGCGCAGGCGGGCGCCATCGTCGCACTCGCACGCACCGGGCGGACCGCCACCGCACGGGCATGGGTTGGTCGCCGCGACGAGCAGGAAGTGCGCCGGCAGCGCGGCGCTGACGCGAGCTCGGGCGATGCGGATGACGCCCTCCTCCAACGGTTGGCGCAGGGCATCGAGGACCGTCGGTGCGAACTCCCCCAGCTCGTCCAGGAAGAGGATCCCGCCGTGGCTCAGCGAGATCTCACCAGGTCGCAGGTTGACGCTGCCGCCGCCGACGAGTGCGACCATCGAACTGCTGTGGTGCGGGGCGCGGAACGGCGGTAGGCGGATGAGACCGGCGGATGGCAGACGCACTCCCGCAGCGGAGTGCACCATGGTCGCCTCGAGCGCGACGGCCCGGTCCAGTGGCGGCAGCAGCCCTGGCATCCGCTGGGCGAGCATCGTCTTGCCCGACCCGGGCGGGCCGACCAGCAGCAGGTTGTGCTCGCCCGCTGCGGCGATCTCCAACGCCAAGCGGGCCATCGCCTGGCCGCGCACGTCGGCCAGATCGGGCACGGCCGGCTCGTCGTCGATCACCTCTGCCAACGGCACCGTCGGCCATGGCTCCTCCCCCATCAGCGCGGCGACGAGCTCGACGATCGTCCCGGCGACGCGCACCTGGCAATCGGCGATCGCCTGCGCCTCTCGGTAGCTGGCCACCGGTACCACCGGGCGCACGTCGTCGAGGCAGGCGACCATCGGCGCGACGCCGGGCACGGCGCGCAGCGTGCCGTCCAACCCGACCTCACCGAGGAAGCCCATGCCCTCGATCGCCTCCGCCTCGACCTGTCCGTCGGCGACCAGCACGCCGACGGCGATCGCCAGGTCGAGCCCCGAGCCGCCCTTTCGCTGCGAGCTCGGAGCGAGGTTCACCGTGATCTTGCGGTCGGGCCAGCGCAGCCCGCTGCTCATCAAGGCGGCGCGCACGCGGTCGCGCGACTCGCGGCAGGCTTCATCGGGCAGGCCGACGAT
The DNA here is from genome assembly GCA_965229005.1 of Ilumatobacteraceae bacterium. Classification (GTDB taxonomy): domain Bacteria; phylum Actinomycetota; class Acidimicrobiia; order Acidimicrobiales; family Ilumatobacteraceae; genus CBDDIP01. The sequence continues at coordinate 2,296,681 of CBDDIP010000002.1, read as the reverse complement.
GAGGAAGCCGGGCAGTCCTGCGCCGACGTGGACCTCGACGGTGACGGGGCGGCCGGCAACGCCCAGCAAGGTGGCAGAACGGACAGCGGCGAGCATGCGCGCCTCCTCGGATCGATCGGCGTCGTGATGACGCGCGGTGCATCGGTTCGGGAGGGACGTCCGGCCCCAACGACGGTCGCAGGGACGGTAGCGACCGCCGCGGCGACGCCAACCCGAGCGCGAGCCAGTTGCCAACTCGTGACCGGCGCGACCGGGCGCCGACCTGTGAGACTGACCGCCGTGCGGCCCCCCGTCCTCCTCCACGTCGCCGCTGCGTGCCTGCTCGCGGGCGTTGTCGCGGCCTGCGGATCCGATGCGCCGCAACGCACCGAGGGCGCCTACTGCGCTGCGGTCGGCGAACAACAAGCTGCGCTCGGCGCGCCCGTGATCGCCACCGAGGACGACATCGACGCCACGCTTCGGCTCTATCGCGACATGGCCGCCAAGGCGCCGATCGCCGTCGAAGAGGAGTGGAACGCGATGGTCACCGCCATCGAGACCGCCTCCACGGTCGACCCCGCCGACCCGGCATCGGCACAGCTCGCCGCGGACACGGCCCGTCAGTCGACCCAGGCCGCCAAGCGGGTCGTCGAGTACACGCAGTCGAAGTGCGGCATCACCATCGGCAACGTCCCCGTCACCGCGCCGCCGACCAGCCTGACGCCCGACACCGCCACCCCGGCCACGGGCGCGAACACGACAGCAGCGACGGCCACCACCTGATCGGTGTCCGTGGGTGTGGGCGATCCGTCCTTGCCTTCTCGGCAGCCGATGCGCACACTCGCCGGATGGCTCTGGAACTGCGACCGAACTGCGAGCTGTGCGACGTCGACCTGCCACCCGCTTCGGCGGCGGCACGGATCTGCACCTACGAGTGCACGTACTGCGCCGACTGCGTCGACGGTCCGCTGTCGAACGTGTGCCCGAACTGCGGCGGCGGCTTCACACCGCGACCGATCAGGCCGTCGACCGAGTGGCGGCCCGGGCTGTCACTGGCCAAGCGGCCGGCGGGAACGACACGTCACCACGCCTCGTTCACTCACGACGAGGTCGTCGCGTTCAGTGCATCGATCTCGGGCATCGCGCCCGAGGACCGCTGACGATCCTCAGGCGGGGATCTCGCCGCGCTTGCCGATGACGTTGTCGACGAGGCCGTAGGTCTTGGCCTCCTCGGCGGTGAACCAACGGTCGCGCTCGCTGTCCTTCTGGATCTGCTCCAGGGCCTGGCCGCTGTGGTGGGCGGTGAGCTCGGCCATGCGCCGCTTGGTGAAGGCCAGCTGCTCGGCCTGGATGGCGATGTCGGTGGCCTGACCGCGCAGACCGGCGAGCGGCTGGTGCATCATGATCCGGGCGTTCGGCAGCGTGAACCGCTTGCCCGCTGCGCCGGCGGTGAGCAGGAACTGGCCCATCGAGGCGGCCATGCCCATGCAGACCGTGGCGACGTCGCAGCTGACGAACTGCATCGTGTCGTAGATGGCCATGCCGGCCGTGACGGAGCCGCCGGGGCTGTTGATGTACAGCCAGATGTCGGCGTTGTTCTCTTCGCCCTCGAGGTACAGCAGCTGGGCGCAGATCTGGTTGGCGATGTCGTCGTTGACGTCGGTGCCGAGCATGATCACGCGGTTCTTGAGCAGGCGGTTGAAGACGTCGCTGCGCGGGTCGAACCCGGAGTCGAGGGCCATGGGCCCGGGGAGCGGAGCGTTGTTCGACGGCATGGTCGGAAGGCTACCGGCCGGTTCACGGGTGCAGCAGGACCCGCCCGAACGCCTGACGGCTCTCGATGTAGCGGTGCGCCTCGGCGGCCTCGGCCAGCGGGAAGGCGCGATCGATGACCACCCGCAGCTCGCCGGAGGCGACTCGCGCCAGCAGCTCGTCGATCATCGGACGGGTGCGCTGCGGGTTCATCGCCAGCTCGGCACCGAGGAACACGCCGTTGATCGCCGCGTTCTTGCCCATCAGCGCCGAGATGTCCGGCGGACGCTCCTCGCGGCCGGCACGCCCCACCCAGCTGATCCGCCCGCGGTATGCGAGCGCGCCGATGCTCGCCTCGAGGGTGCTCCCGCCGACCGGATCGACGACGAGGTCGACGCCGCGCCGGTCGGTCAGCCGAAGCACCTCACGCACGAGCGCGTCGCTCCCTGACGAGTAGTTGATGCCGTGATCGGCGCCGAAGTGGGCGAGCCGTTCGAGGCGTTCGTCGCTCGATGCAGTCGCCAGCACCATCGACGCGCCGGCGGCCTTGGCCAGCTGGATCGCGGAGAGGCCGACGCCCCCGGCACCGGCTTGGATCAGCACGGTCTGCCCGGCCTGCAGGTGGCCGAACTCGAACAGGCAGTCGGCGGCGGTGCCGTACTCGATCGGCACGCCGGCAGCGTCGTCGAAGGACACCGCGTCGGGGATCGCCCACACTGCACCTTCCGGAACGCTGACGAGCTCGGCGTGGCTGCCGAAGCCCATCGTCGCGACGACCCGTTGACCGACGGTCACCGACGTCACCGCACTGCCGACCTCGAGCACGGTGCCGGAGGCTTGGTAGCCGACGATGTGCGGCGTGGTGGCCAGCATCCCGCCCTGGCGGTTGAGCACGTCGCCGCCCTGGATGCCCACCGCGGCGACCTGGATGATCACGCCGCCCGGCCGAACCTCGGGATCCGGCACCTCCTCATACCGGAAGACTTCAGGGCCACCAACCTCGGAGTACACCGCAGCGCGCATGCGCCGGACCGTATCGCTGTCGGATCCGGTCGCGCATCGAGCAACCAGATCCGACAGCGGTGCGGGTCAGCGTTCGGCGCCGCTGAAGATGACGATGACCCGTTCGTCGTCGGCGATCTGGTCGCGGATCGCCATCAGCCCGGCGAGTCCGGCGGTGCCGGTGGCGGACACGTCCGCACGAGTGGTCGAGCGGGCGAGCTCGTGCGCTTCGAGGACCAACGACTCGGGGACGACGACCGGTGAGCCGCCGCCGTCGGCCATCGCGCCGAGCACCGGCACCCAGTCGTAGGTCTCGTCGTCGAGGATGCCGTCGGCGGCCGAGGTGCCGACGTGCTCCCATGGCTGCATCCACTCGTCCCAGTGCGCGGCTGCGGCGCGTGGTCCGCTGCCGGCTCGCGCCAGCGTCCACGCGCGCGACAGCGGCGCGCACGCCTCGGTCTGCACGGCGTGGAAGATCGGGTGCACACCGGCGGAGGTGCGCGCCGACGCGACGCACGCGGCGAGCGCTCCCCCACCGACTTGCACGAACACGCGGTCCAGCAACGCGCCGAGCACCTCGTACATCTCCCAGAACAGTGTGCGTCCACCGTCGAGCGCCAGCGCGTTCTCCGGACCCTGCACGCTGAACGGGACCGCGCCTGCGGCGACCGCCTCGCGGAACCGCAGCACGCACGGATCGCCGGGCGGGTCAGTCGCGACCCGCGGGCAGCGATGCAATCGGGCACCGAGCGACGTCAACGTGTCGACCACGACGCCCGATGCCCACTCCGGGATGAACACGTCGATCGGCCAATCGGTGGCGCGCGCCAACGTGGCGGCGGCGATGGCTGCGTTGCCGCACGACGAGATCGCCAGTGGCGGGCGCCGCAAGCCGTTCCACGGCGCCAGCCCGAGACGTTCGGCGGCGACGAGGTGCAGCAGGATCGTGAACAGGTGGCGCGCCTTGTGGCTGCCGGCGACGTTGCCCGTCTCGTCCTTCACCCACACGCCACCGACGTCGGCGAAGCCGAGCGCATCGCTCAGTCGTTTGCGCCGCGTGAACGGCGTCCGCCGGAACCCGGTGCCGCCCACGGCAGCCACCGCGGCATCGAGCTCGGCGACCAACGCCGCGCGGCCCGCCGCGTCCATGCCGTGTGCGCGCGCGAACGCGGCCCACGCCAGCTCGTCGTCGAAGGCGAGGAACGGGTTGTCATCATCGGTCGGACGCAGCGGCGCGAGCGACCGCTCGATGGCCAGGACGTGGTGACGCGAGTCGCCGGCTGACGGACAGCGCCACGGCAGCACGGCGTCGATGCCGAGCCTGTCCCCACACGTCAGGCAGCGCCATCCCGTCACGTTCATGCGCGCCTCATCCGGCGGCAACCCGACCGTTGAAGTCGTCGATCATCTCGTCCCACACGGGCAGGAAGCGGCGCAGTCCGGTCCAGAACGACTGCTGACGACGGGCCTCGAACAGCTCGAACGGCGTGCCCTGCTGCTCGACCCACGTGTAGTAGCCGAGGTTGAAGATGCGGTTGCGGTCGCGCTCGGTGAGCTGCAAGGCATGGGCCGTCGGCACGTCGGCGAGGTGCTGTCCCCACACCGCCGCGGCGTCGAGGTTCGTGAACCCGCCGCCGAAGTCGCGGGCCATGATCTTCTGCTGCTCACTCGGGTACAGCGCCGCACCATCCGTGGCGACGGTGATGATCGCGTCGTCCTCGCCGAGGCCGAGCAGCTTCGCCGTGCTGATCGCAGCGAGCACGTTGCAGATCGACGAGAGCCCGAAGTGCTGCAACGTCGCGAGCACGCTCTGCGGCACCAAGCGCCGATCGGCGAGGTAGCCGAGCCCGTCGGTCTGGTTGAACATCACCTGCAGCTGATCGGTGGCGCGGTCGCTGACTGCAACGACGACGTCGGTGTTCATCACGTTGTGGATCAGGGGCACGTGCTTGTCGCCGATGCCCTGGATGTTGTGCTCGCCGAAGCCGTTCTCCAACAGCGTCGGGCACTCCAACGCCTCGACGGCGACGATGCGCGTGCCGTACTCGTCCTTCAGGCGATCGCCGGCGGCGATGGTGCCGGCCGAACCCGTCGCGCTCGTGAACGCGGCCAGGCGGAGGTCGCGCCCGCTCCCCGCGCGCACGTGCTCGAACACGTGACCGAACGCCCGCCCCGTCACCTCGTAGTGCGCGAGGTGGTTGCCGAACTCGCAGAACTGGTTGAAGACGAAGTTGCCGGGGTCCTTCGCCAGTTCGTTGCACGCGTCGTAGATCTCCTTGACGTTGCTCTCCGTGCCGACGGTGCGGATGACGTCCTCGGCCGGGTTGGCGCACCACCGATCGAGCCAGTCGAAGCGCTCCTGGCTCATCCCGGCGGGAAGGATGGCGACGCCGCGACTCGCCATGATCCGACTGATCGCGATGCCACCGCGTGCGTAGTTGCCGGTGCTCGGCCAGACGGCGCGGTGGCGAGTGGGATCGAACTGACCCGTGACGGTGCGCGGCGCGAGGCAGGCGTACGCGGCGAGCACCTTGTGCGCGGTGATCATCGGGAAGCGGTCGCCGAAGACGACGATGATCGGGCTCGGCACGCCCGTGAGCGAGCTGGGCAGCACGACGTGGTCGGGCACCTCGACGCGGCCGCCGGCGAGCGAGTTGTACCAGTGGACCCGCCACAGGTTGCGGGCGTCCGGCCCCTGCGGGTCGGCGTCGCCGACGATCGACGCGTCGAACGTGGACGGGTCGGCCAGCTGGGCGAACGTCGGCAGGCGCAGGCCCTGCTCGCGGAACCGCTGCACGCTGTTCGCCAGCGCCGCTTCGTCGACGATGCGATCGGCGAGGCCGAACTGGTTCTCGAGGGCGAGCTCGGCGCTGTTCACGGTCATGGTTGACATTTTGTCAAAGCCCGAGCCCATCGACATTCTGCAAGCGGGTGCTTTCCGAAATCGCTCCGCGATCGCTAGCCTGACGCGATGTCGGCCGACACTGCGGCGACCCTCACCGGCGCCAAGCGACGCATCCTCGAACGGTTGAAGCGCGTCGACTCGGCAACGGCCAGCGAGCTCGCCGAGGAGTTCGGTCTCACCGACACCGCGGTGCGCCAGCACCTCGACGCGCTGGAAGCCGGCGGGTTGGCCGAGCGGCGGTCGATGCCGGCCGTCGGACGCGGGCGACCGCCCGTCAACTGGGCGCTCACCGCGCAGGCGGCCGAGCTGTTCCCCGACCGCCACGGCGAGCTGACCGTCGAGCTGATCGACGCGATCCGCACGACCCTCGGCGACGAGGCGCTCGACCGAGTCGTGCAGCAGCGGGCCAGCCGCCAGCTCGACAACTACCGCACCGCGCTCGGCACGAGCACCGACATCGCTGTGCGCGTGCGCCGACTGTCTGAGCTGCGCAGCGACGAGGGCTACCTCGCCGACGTCGTCACGAGCGCCGACGACGGCAACGACGAACTGGTGCTGGTCGAGCACCACTGCCCGATCAGCGCCGCCGCCGGCACGTGCATCGGGTTGTGCGCCGCCGAACTGGATCTGTTCCAGCGAGCGCTCGGTCCCGACGTGGTCGTCGAGCGCGTGCAGCACCTCCTGGCCGGCGACGCCCGCTGCGCCTACCGCATCACACCGCGCAACTCGGCGGGCTGACGCGCTCGTTAGCCTCCGCCGCATGGCAGACCTCTTCGTCGGCGGGGACATCGAACCGGCAACGCACCAGAAGACCGACAAGAACGTCGTGCTCTCCTCGAGTGACTTCACCACCCACGGCGTGATCGTCGGCATGACCGGTTCGGGCAAGACCGGGCTCGGCGTCGTGCTGGTCGAAGAGGTCCTCAACGCCGGCATCCCTGCGCTACTGATCGACCCCAAGGGCGACCTGACCAACCTCTGCCTGACCTTCCCGAACCTGGCGCCGACCGACTTCCAACCGTGGGTCAACGAGGGCGACGCGACCAAGGCAGGGCTCTCCGTGCCCGACTTCGCCGCGGCACAGGCGAAGAGCTGGACCGACGGGTTGGCCGTCTGGGGCATGGGCGCGCCGAACATCGCTGCGCTGCGCCAGCGCACCGAGCTGACCGTCTACACGCCCGGCTCGAACGGTGGCGTCGGGCTGAACATCGTCGGTTCGCTGCAGGCACCGGCCGACGTCAGCGACGCCGAGGTGGTCGGTGATGAGATCGAGGGGTTCGTCAGCGGTCTGCTCGGGCTCGTCGGCATCGACGCCGACCCACTGGTCAGCCGCGAGCACATCCTGCTGTCGAACCTCGTCATGAACGAGTGGAGCAACGGCCGCCACCTCGACCTGCCGACGCTGGTCGGGATGGTGCAGCAGCCACCGCTGCGCAAGCTCGGCGTGTTCGAGCTCGACCAGTTCTTCCCGCCCGCCGATCGCACGCAGCTGGCGATGCGGCTCAACGGCCTGTTGGCCTCACCGTCCTTCGCGGCGTGGATCAACGGGCCGCCGCTCGACATCGACGCACTGCTGCACACGCCAGACGGCAAGCCGCGTGCCGCGATCGTCACCACCGCGCACCTCAGCGATCAGGAGCGTCAGTTCGTCACCACGCTCGTGCTCAGCAAGCTGGTCACGTGGATGCGCCGCCAGAGCGGCACCACCGACCTGCGCGCCCTGCTGTACATGGACGAGGTGGCCGGGTACCTGCCGCCCACCGCCGCGCCGCCGACGAAGAAGCCGATCATGACGCTGATGAAGCAGGCCCGCGCGTTCGGCGTCGGCGTCGTGCTGAGCACGCAGAACCCGGTGGACGTGGACTACAAGGCGCTGTCGAACGCGGGCACGTGGATGATCGGTCGGTTGCAGACCGATCGCGACAAGCAGCGCCTGCTGGACGGGATGAGCGCGGCAGCGGGCGGTGTCGACGTCGGCGCGATCGGCGACACGATCAGCGGCCTCGGCAAGCGCGAGTTCGTGCTGCGCCGTGCCGGCAAGGACACGCCCGAGGTGTTCACCACGCGTTGGGCGATGAGCTACCTGCGCGGCCCACTGACCCGCGACCAGATCGCCACGCTGATGGCCGCGCAGAAGGGCATCGCCGCGCCGGCACCAGCACCCGCCGCTCCCCTGCCGCCGCCCACCGGCGCACCCGCAGCCGAGCCGGCACCCGCAGCAGCTGCACCCGCTCCCACTCCAGCACCGGCGCCCGCACCGGCGATGCCGATCGGCGGCACGTTGCGCGACGACGAGACGACGATCGCCCCGGAGGTCGCCGGCGGGATCGCCGTGCGCTGGGTGGACGTCGCCGCTCCGTGGCTGGCATCCGTCGGCGGCGACACGCGCAGCACGCGTCGCGCTGCGGCGATCGCAGCACGCGTCGCGCTGCGCTACGACGAGGAGAAGGCCGACCTCGTCCACGACGAGGAGTACGAGGCCATCCTCCACCCGCTCGGCGCGCAGGTCGACGTGACCACTGCGATCGCCGTCGACTACGACGACCGCGACCTGCGTCCCGATGCGCCGAACCCGTGCGCCTACGTGCTCGGCGACGCGCCGCTGAAGGACAAGGCGTTCTGGACAGCGGTGGAGCGCAACCTCGTCGACCACCTCGTGCGCTCACGCACCATGGAGCTGCAGACCAACCGCACGCTGAAGCTGTACAGCCGCCCCGGCGAGACCGCGGACGCGTTCTTCCAACGCTGCTACGCCGTTGCCGATGCGAAGGGCGACACCGAGACCGCTGCGCTGCGCGACAAGTACGCGGCGAAGGTCGCCCGACTGCACACCCAGATCCAGGAGGCCGAGGACCGCGCCCGCGTCCTGCAGACCCAGCACGAGGGGCGACGCAGCGAGGAGATCCTGTCCACCGCCGGATCGATCCTCGGGGGGTTGCTCGGCGGGCGAAAGTCCCGCGGTGGGCTGCTCGGCTCCGTGTTCGGCAAGGCCGGCAGCGCTGCCGGCAAGCGCTCGCGCACTGCGGCCTCCGGCGATCGCGTCGACGCCGCGGAGAACAAGCTGCAGCTGCTGCACGAGCAGCTCGAGCACGTCGAGCAGGAGCTGACCGAGGAGGTCACCGAGATCGACACGCGGTGGATGGCCGTCGCCAAGGACATCACCACGACACCGGTGACGCTGGAGAAGACCGACGTGCGCGTCACCCAGCTCGCGCTGGTGTGGCTCCCCGTGCCGGCTTGAGCCGGCTCGAACTAGAAGTTGCGCTCTTCGGGCGGCATCGTCGACGGGCCGACGTGCGCGTCGAGCCACGCGTTCAGCTCGGCTCCGGCCTCCCACGTGTCGCGCACGCGACCAACGACCGCCTTCGTGCGCATCCACGCCGCCGGCGCCCACTCGCGTGTGCTCATCAACCCCTTGCGTCGCAGCAGCTCGATGCGCGGGTGGTCCTTCGAGTAGCCGCGCGGCGCGGTCTTCAGCGACTCCATCGCGCCGAGGCGCAGACCCTTGGCCTCCACGCTCGCAGCGAGCTCGACCAGTTCGCCGCCGAGCAGATTGCCGTCGATCGCCTCGCGGAACCGCTCCAGCTGATCGGCGGCCATCGAGTAGTAGCCACTGCCCGCCACCATTCCCGTCAGGCTGAAGCCGATGTAGTGACCGGTGCCGCCCTGGCTCTCGCCGTAGGCGCCGATGTTCTCCTTGTACGGCCGCTTGTCCTTCGAGAAGCGCACGTCGCGGTTCGGCCGGAACACGTGGAACGGGCCGTAGGCGTCCAGCTCGTCGAGCAGCTCGAGCAGCGGGCCGCGCACGGCTCGGTCGTAGACCGGCTTGTTGGCCAGCCACCAGGTACGTGAGTTGTCGGCGACCAGGCCTTCGTAGAAGGTGATCGCCTCGTCGGGGAAGCCGCGGAACGCCATCGCTGCGCAGCGTACGATCCGCGCCGTGATCGTGCTCGCCATCGACCAGGGCACCTCGGCGACCAAGGCGATGGTGGTCGGCGACGACGGCTCGGTGATCTCGCAGGCCGAGGCGCCGGTGGCCGTGTCGAGCAGCCCGGACGGCGCCGTCGAGGTCGATCCGCAGTCGCTGTGGCAGAGCGTGCTCGCCGCCGGCAACGAGGCGCTCGACCTCGCCGGACGCCCGCACATCGACGCGATCGGACTCGCCAACCAGGGCGAGACCGTGGTTGCGTGGAACGCGTCCGATGCCTCGCCGATCGGCCCGGGGATCGTGTGGCAGGACCGCCGGTCCGAGGTGATCTGCGACCGCGTGCGGCCTCACGCGGAGCGACTCTCGTGGATCACCGGACTCGAGTTGGATCCGTACTTCGTCGCCCCGAAGCTCGTCTGGCTGCGCGAACGAGTCGGGCACGACGCGCGCATCACGACCACGGACGCGTGGTTGCTGCGGCGCCTGTGCGGCCGAGCGGTGACCGACGTGGCCACGGCTGGGAGGACGCTGCTGCTCGACCTGGAGACCTGCGCGTGGAGCGCGGAGGCGTGCGCGATCTTCGGCATCGATCCGACGCAGCTGCCGCCGATCGTGGGCAACTCGGCGCTCATCGGCGAGACGTCGGTCTTCGGCGCGCCGATGGCGATCACCGGCGCGTGCGTGGACCAGCAGGCCGCACTCTTCGCCGAACGGTGCCGCACCGCAGGCGAGGCGAAGTGCACGTACGGCACCGGCGCGTTCCTGCTGGCGTGCACGGGCGCCGAACCGACTCGATCGTCGAACGGCCTCGTCGGCTGCCCGGCGTGGCAGGTCGACGGTGATGTGACGTGGTGCCTCGACGGGCAGGTGTACACCGTCGGGGCCGCGGTGAACTGGTTGATCGACATGGGCGTGATGGGCGAGCCGGCGGACCTGGATCGGCTCGGCGGGACGGTGGCCGATGCCGGTGGCGTCACGTTCGTGCCCGCGCTCGCCGGTCTGGCAGCGCCGTGGTGGAAGCCTTCGGCCAAGGCGGCGTTCACGGGCATGTCACTCGGCACCGAGCGCGGGCACCTCGTGCACGCGGCCATCGACGGCATCGCCGCGCAGGTCGCATTGCTCGCCATCGCCGCCGGACGCGACCTCGGCAACCCGCTCACGCGACTGCGCGTCGACGGCGGCCTGACGCGCAGCGGGACGCTGCTGCAGGTGCAGGCCGATCTGCTGCAGGCGCCCGTCGAGGTCTACCCCTCGCCGCACGCCACCGCGCTCGGCGTGGCGGAGATGGCCGTCGTCGGTGCCGGCGGTGCGTGGACCGGCACGATCGCCGACCCGACCGTGGTCGAGCCGTCGATCTCCGCCGACGAGGCCGCGGCGCGGCTCGCCGCCTGGCAGTCGGTGGCCGACGCGACGTGGATGCTGTGAACGACCCGACTGGGGTGACGAACGCCGATGTCGCCGTCGATGTCGCCGTCATCGGTGGCGGGGTCGTCGGCTGCGCGGTGGCCCGCCTGCTCTCCCAGCACACCGGCAGCGTCGCACTGCTGGAGGCCGGTGCGGACGTCGGCGCCGGAACCAGCAAGGCCAACACCGCCATCCTGCACACCGGGTTCGACGCCACCCCCGGCTCGACCGAAGCGCGCCTCGTGGCCCGCGGGTACGCGCTCCTGCGCGCCTACGCGGCTGAAGTCGGCATCGCCGTCGAGACGACCGGCGCGGTGCTCGTCGCGTGGGACGACGAGCAAGCGGCGGCGTTGCCGAGCCTCGCGGCGAAGGCCGCGCAGAACGGCTACACGCGTGCCGAGCTGATCGACGCTGCCGCGGTCCGCGAGCTCGAACCACATCTCGGCGACGGTGTCACCGGGGGCATGCTCGTGCCCGACGAGCACATCATCGATCCGTGGTCGACGCCGATCGCCTTCGCTCGCGAAGCGGTCGGCAACGGCTGCCGTCTGCTCACGGCCTTCCGCGTCATCGGCGCTGTGCGCGAGAACGCCACGACGCTGTTGACAGCGGTGGACGGCCGCCGTGTGCGCGCCTCGTTCGTGGTCAACGCCGCAGGGTTGTTCGGCGACGAGGTCCACCGAGCGATGGGCTTCGACGGCTTCACCATTCGTCCGCGACGCGGCGAGCTGATCGTGTTCGACAAGCAGTCGCGTCCACTGCTGTCGCGCACCATCCTCCCCGTGCCGACCAGCGTGACGAAGGGCGTGCTCGTCGCTCCAACCGTGTTCGGCAACGTCATGCTCGGGCCGACCGCCGACGACGTCGACGATCGCGCCGCCACCGGCTCCACCCGCGCCGGCATCGACGCGTTGCTCGAGAAGGGTGCGCGGATCCTGCCCGGCCTGCTCGACGAGGAGGTCACCGCCGTCTACGCCGGACTGCGCGCGGCCACCGAGCACAGCGACTACTGGCTGGTCCACGACGCATCCAGCGGCTACGTGTGCCTCGGCGGGATCCGCTCCACCGGGTTGACCGCGTCGATGGCCTTGGCCGAAGAAGCAGTGGCCCGTCTGTCGTCGTGCGGTTGGGTCGCGTTGCAGCGCGACCCGGGCGCGCTGGCATCGGTGCGGATGACGTCCCTGGGCGAGAGCGACGAGCGGCCGTTCCAGCGCGGGGGCACGATCGTCTGTCACTGCGAGCGTGTGACCGCCGACGAGCTGCGGGACGCGTGCACCGGACCGGTCCCGGCCGTCGATCTCGACGGTGTTCGGCGCCGCACACGCGCCCTGGCCGGGCGGTGCCAAGGCTTCTACTGCGCCGCCAACGTGGTCACGACCACCGGTCTGGAACCGGCGCGATCGCGATGAGCGCACCGGTCGTGGTCATCGGTGGTGGTCCGGCCGGGCTGTCGGCGGCGGCCGAACTTCGCCGCCACGGCCTCGACGTCGTCGTCCTCGAGCGGGAGGACGACGCCGGCGGGGTGCCGCGCCACACGGATCACCTGGGCTTCGGCATCGGCGACTTCCACCGGGTCCTGAGCGGGCCGACCTACGCCCGCCGTCTCGTCGAGCGGGCCGTGCGCGCCGGCGTCGACGTGCGCACCGGGGTCACCGTCGCATCGATCTCCAACGGAACGGTTGCGATGACGACCGGATCATCGATCGAGGCCTCGGCGATCGTCGTTGCGACCGGCGTGCGCGAGCGGCCACGATCGGCGCGGCTCGTTCCCGGCGACCGCCCCGCCGGCGTGTTCACCACCGGCGCGCTGCAGCAGTTCGTGCAGCGCGGGCTGTTCGTCGGCGAGCGCGCCGTCGTCGTCGGCGCCGAGCACGTCAGCTTCTCGGCGATCGCCACACTGGCCCATGCGGGCAGTCGCACGGTGGCGATGATCACTCCGCTCGCCCGGCATCAGTCCTACGCACCCTTGCGATGGCTCACCGCGACGCGGCATCGGGTGCCGGTGCTCACGGGTGTGGAGGTGGTGCGCGTGGTCGGCCACGGCCGGGTCGAGTCGGTCGAGCTGTCCGACGGGCAGATGATCGAGTGTGACACCGTCGTGTTCACCGGGGACTGGGTGACCGACCACGAGCTCATCCGAGGTGCGGGCGCGCGCCTGCTCCCGGGCGGGCGCGCAGCGATCGTCGACGGCCGCTCCCGGACCGAGGTGCCCGGGGTGTTCGCCGTCGGCAACCTCGTCCACCCGGCAGAGACGGCTGGACGATGCGCGGCGGGTGGCACCGCGGTTGCCGCGGCGGTGGTGGCACACGTCCGCGGCGCTGCATGGCCGGCCGTGTCGGCGATCGAGGCGCAGTGGCCGGTGCAGTGGGCCGCGCCGATGGCCGGCGGGGTCACGGTGCGCGTCGGTGAGGCAGGGCGCGGACGGGTCGTGGTCCGCAACGCCGGAGCGGTGGTGATGCGGTCGCGATCGATGCGGTTGCTCCCGAACAAACCGATCCACCTGCGCGGCGCGCTGCCGAACGGACCGTCGGAGGTCGTCGTCGAGTCGCGCACCCCCGGCGAGCAGCCACGATCGCTAGCCTGACCCGATCGCCGCGGGCGTGGCGAAACTGGCAGACGCGCAGGGTTTAGGTCCCTGTTCCGCAAGGAGTGTGGGTTCAATTCCCTCCGCCCGCACGCATGACGGTGCTGAACATCGACCTCCAGATCAATCCGGGGAACAACGAGTGGCCGCGCCTGCGCGACGCCGCACTCGAGGCGGAGGCGGCGGGCTTCGGCGTGCTGTGGGGCTTCGACCACTTCGACGGGGCGGTGCTCGATGGTGATCGACCGATGCTCGAGTGCTTCACCCTTCTCGGCGCGCTCGCCGCGTCCACGACGACGATCGGTCTCGGGACGTTGGTCGTCAACGTCGCCAACCGGCATCCTGCGGTGACGGCCGCGGCGGCGATCAGCGCGCAGCGCATCAGCGGCGGACGTCTGATGCTCGGCATCGGTGCGGGTGCGTCGCCGACCAGCCCGTGGGCGGCCGAGCACCGCGAGCGCCGCATCGCGCTCAAGGAGACGATGGCCGAGCGGCACGATGCCCTCGTCGAACAGATCTCCGTCATCGATGCTGCGCTCGACGAGCTGGGACGTTCGGCCGCCGCGCCGGTGCCCCGGTTCCCGATCCACGTCGGCACGAACAGCGTCGCCCTGGCCCGCCTGGCCGGCGAGCACGCCGACGGGCTCAACGTCCGCATGTCCCACCCACGCGCCGGCGAGTTCCTCGATGCGGCCCGCCAAGCCGCCGGCGATCGTCCCTTCGTCACGAGCGGGTGGGCGTTCGTCAATGACGGCATCGACGAAGCCCGGGCCCAGGCCGAGGCGTCGGGTCTGGATCGACTGGTGCTCGTCGAGCTCGGCGTGATCGAGCGGATCCCGACGCTGTGACGCCTGATCCCCGGAACGTCACCGACCTCCCGACGCCAGCGCTGGTGATCGACGCCGACGCGTTCCAGCGCAACCTGTCGGCGATGTCTGCGCTGCTGCCCGGCACGTTGCTGCGCCCCCACGTGAAGGCGCACAAGTGCACGTCGCTCGCCGCGGCACAGGTGCTCGCCGGGCATCGCACGTTCACGTGTGCCACGCCGCGCGAGGTGGTGGGCATGGTCGACGCGGGCGTGGGCGACGATCTGCTCCTGGCCAACGAGTCGGTCGACCCGCGTCGCTTGTCGGCGATGGCCGCGTTGCAACATCGGGCGCGCATCACCGTGGCCGTGGACTCGTCCGAGACCGTCGACGCCGCGGCGGCGGCCGGGCTGACCGAGGTGCTGATCGACGTCAACGTCGGTCTGCCGCGCTGCGGGGTGCTGCCCGACGAGGCGGGCGCGTTGGCCGACCTCGCTCGTCGACGCGGGCTCGCCGTTCGCGGCGTGATGGGCTACGAGGGTCACCTGATGCCGTTGACCGACGCGGCAGAGCAGCGTGAGCGTGTCGCCGCGTCGATGGCCCTCCTCCGTCGAGCGCTCGACGACGTCGGTGGTGAGGTCGTCAGTGCCGGTGGGACGGGGACCGCGGCGATCCACCGGGGGCTGATGGACGACGGGCTGGGTGTCACCGAGGTGCAGGCCGGGAGCTACGCGTTGATGGACACCGCGTACACCTCGAGCCTGGCCGGGCGACCACTTCGGCTGGAGCAAGCGTGCTTCGTCGTGGGTACCGTGATCGCCGCTGGGCGCCAGCACGCAGTGGCCGATGTCGGGCTCAAGGCGTTGGGGATGGATCACGGGGATCCGACGATCGAGGGGGCGGCGGTGTGGTTCTGCAGTGACGAGCACGTGACGTTCGCACCGAGCTCGCCGGTCGCGGTGGGCGATCGGGTCCGCGTCGTCCCGGCGCACATCGATCCGACGATGGCCATGCACGACGTGGCCTGGCTCGTGCGCGACGACGCCGTGCTCGACCGCTGGGCCGTGGACCTGCGCGGATGGTGACCACCTACCCCACCCCCACCGGGCGGCGCAACCTGCTCCGGCTGATCGAGTTCGGCGCCTGGTTCGGCGTGGCCGGGATGACGTCCATCGTCGTCAGCCAGTACGTGTACCGGAACGACCCGGCGATCGCGGCCGCGCACACGGTGCTGCCCTACCTGTTGATGCCG
Source organism: Ilumatobacteraceae bacterium (assembly GCA_965229005.1). Taxonomy (GTDB): domain Bacteria; phylum Actinomycetota; class Acidimicrobiia; order Acidimicrobiales; family Ilumatobacteraceae; genus CBDDIP01. Next base: position 2,281,069 of record CBDDIP010000002.1, on the reverse strand, counting down.
TCGATTCCCGTCGCGTTCATCGCATCACTCGTTCGTCGCTCCGCGCTCGCCGTGTGCAGTGGGGTCATCGGCGTCGTCCTGCTGGCCTACACGTTCCCGGTCGTCTTCCCGCCGGACATCCCTTCGATCCCGGCGTCGGCGCCCCGGATCACGATCCTCGAGGGCAACCTCGCCGCGTTCAACGGCCAGGAGTCGATCGCCGACACGCTCGTCAACTCGGGCGCCGACGTGCTCGTCCTGGTGGAGTACACCAACCACGTCAACGAGTGGGTGAACGACGCCGGCGCTGCCGACATCTACCCGTACTCGTGGTTGAACCCGGGGGGCTCGGACGGGACCGGGATCTGGAGCAAGTACCCGTTGAGCGCGACCGACCTCGTGCAGATCCGCGATCGTCCGGCGTCGGTGGCGACGTTGACCGTCGAGGGCCACGACATCCGCATCATCGCCGTCCATCCTCGGCCGCCGACCACGCCCGGGAACGCCGAGAACTGGGAGGCGGCGATGCCGCTGATCGGCGATCTCGCGGCGACGCCCGGACCGCCGACGATGATCGTCGGCGACTTCAACGCGTCGCGGTGGCACCCGGTGTTTCGCGAGCTGCTCGATCGAGGGTGGCGCGACGCGCACGAGTGGTTGGGGCACGGCTTCGGTGCGTCATGGCCGAACGACCGCAAGATCGGACCGTGGGTGCGGCTGGACCACGCCCTGCTCGGCTCCGGGCTGGCGCCGGTGTCGATCCACGACATCGACCTGCCCGGCAGCGATCACCGTGGCTTCATCGTCACCGTCGCGCCCGTCTGACCATCACGCACGGAGCGCATCGAGGAGCGCAGCAAAGGCACGACCGCGGTGCGAGATCTCGTTCTTCTCCGCCTCGGTCATCAGCGAGAACGTGCGTCCATCGCCGTCGTCGGGGATGAAGACCGGGTCGAAGCCGAAGCCGCGTTCGCCACGGTCTTCGGTGGCGATCGTGCCGGTGCACACGCCCCGCACGGCAACGGTTCTTCCGTCGGGCCACACCACGGTGGCGACGGTCTCGAACGAGGCGCGCCGGTCGGTCTGGTCGGCGAGCTCCTCGATCAGCTTGGCCCGGTTCTCGGCGTACGTGGCGTGCTCGCCGGCGTAGCGGGCCGTGCGCACGCCCGGGCGGCCGTCGAGAGCGACGACGAACAGACCGGTGTCGTCGGCCACGGCCGGCAGTCCGGTGGCGGTGCAGATCGCTGCGGCCTTGAGGTGGGCGTTGCCCTCCAGCGTCGGCGCGTCCTCGACGACGTCCGGCACGTCGGCCGGGCGCGGCAACAGGTCGACGACGCCGTCGAGCAGCGCGGCGATCTCGGCAACCTTGTCGGGGTTGGCCGAGGCGCAGACGAGTGTGAGCACTGGGGTTGCCTTCACCGGCCGAGTTGGCGCGGTGCCGGCTGTTCGGCGACCAGCTCGGCCTGGAGGGCGATGATCTCGGTCAAGCCGCCGGTTGCCAGACCGAGGAGGGCGTCGAGCTCCGAGCGAGCGAACGCGGCGCCCTCGGCGGTGCCCTGCACCTCGACGAAGCGCAGTTCCTCGGTGCCGCCGGGCTGACCGAGCACGACGACGTTCATGTCGACCTCGGCGGTCGAGTCCTCGACGTACGGCAGGTCGAGCACGGGCACGCCGCCGACGATGCCGACGCTGATCGCCGCGCAGAACGAGTGCAACGGGTGCTTGCTGATCTTCTTCTGCTGGACCAGCCGGCTCAGCGCGTCGTGCAGTGCGAGGTAGCCACCGCAGATGCTGGCGGTGCGGGTGCCGCCGTCGGCCTGGAGCACGTCGCAGTCGACGACCACCTGACGTTCGCCGAGGGCGCGCATGTCGCACGCGGCACGGAGCGAGCGGCCGATCAGACGTTGGATCTCGACGGTGCGGCCGCTCTGCTTGCCCTTGGCGGCCTCGCGATCGATGCGCTCCGGTGAAGCGCCGGGGAGCATCGAGTACTCGGCCGTCACCCAGCCCTTGCCGGAGTTGCGCATCCAGCGCGGCACGTCCTCGTCGATCGACGCGGTGCAGAGCACTCGTGTCTTGCCGAAGGTGACCAGCACGCTGCCGGCGGCCATCTCGGTGTAGTCACGTTCGAACGTGATCGGGCGCAGCTCGTCGGCGTCGCGGCCATCGGGGCGGGTCATGGTGTTCTTCTCCTCATTGGCGATCTTGGTGTTCGACTGGTCACTCGTCGGCGGCCCAGCGGTCGGCGCTGCCCAGCTCGGGGCCGAGCAGGCGGCCACCGAGGTAGCTGAACCAGGTCGTGTCGCCGCTCGACAGGAAGCGGTGCACGGCGGGCTCGCCGCCGCCCGGCTGGCGCAGCAGGCCGAGCGCGCGGAGGTGCGCTGCGGCGGCGAACGCGGTCTCGTCCGCGCTGGACACGAGTGTGACGTCCGGGCCCATCACCTCGCCGATGACACGGGCGAGGTAGGGGTAGTGCGTGCAGCCGAGCAGCAGCGCATCGATGTCGGCGGCTCGGACGGGCTCGAGCAAGCGCTGGGCGAGGAGCGTGACGTCGTCGCCGACGACCTGGCCGCTCTCGACGAACTCGACGAAGCCCGGGCACGCGGCTGCGGTGAGGTCGATGTCGCTTCGGGCCTCGTCGACCGCTGCCGCGCCGACGGCGCGCTCGTAGGCGCCGGAGCGGATGGTGCCGGTGGTGCCGATCACCCCGACCCGGCCGGTGCGCGTCGTGCGTACGAGCGCGCGAGCGCCCGGGACGATGACGTCGATGACCGGCACCGGCAGTTCGCTCTGCAGTTCGTCCAACGCGGCCGCAGAAGCCGTGTTGCAGGCCACGACGACTGCCTTGACGTCATGGTCCTTGACCAGGCTCCAGGCGATCTGCCGGGCGAAGTCGCGCACCTCGTCCTGCGGCCGCGGGCCATAGGGGTACCGGCCCGTGTCGCCGATGTAGACGATGTCCTCGGCCGGCACGAGGTCGATCAGCGCCCGCGCCACGGTGAGCCCACCGAACCCGCTGTCGAACATCCCGATCGGCCGCTCCATACGGCCCGTCACGCTACCCACCCCCAGCCCGACCCGCCCGGCCCACCTCGTCCTCCCGGCCACCCCTACCCGTCCCGGCTCCCTGCCCCCGGCCGCGCCCGCGCCCCGGCCCCAGCCCCGACCCGCGCCCCGGGCCCCCGGGCCCCGACCCGCGCCACACGCCCCGCGCCACACGCCCCGCGCCCCGACCCCAGCGCTCCGACCCCGCGCCACACGCCCCGCGCCCCGGCCGCCGACCCCGCGCCCAGGGCCCAGCACCTCTGGGATCGTCACGTGACGTTTCGACCGCCACCCCCCAACCCTTTCGAATCGTCCTGTGACGAAACCCCGCCCACGAAGTCCCGACTCGTCACGTGACGATTCGAGAGCGCTGGCCGCTCGATCCCGATTCGTCACGTGACGATTCGAAAGTGCTTGGCGGTTGATCCCGATTCGTCACGTGACGATCCCGAAGGGACTCGACCGAAGGCTGGTGGGCCGGCGAGCGGGCGCGCCGATCGGGATGAGCAGGCGGGATGAGCAGGCGGGATGAGCGGGCGGATTGAGGGGCGGGTCGATCGGCTGGGCGGGCAAGTTGAGTCTCGGGTCACGGGCTGACGGATGCCGTCAGCCGAAGTCCCGGGATGTGTGCGAGGGCGCGGCGATGGGATCTCGGCGGCGTGGGTGACGGAAACCGTCACGGAACCGGCCGCGATCTCGCTCGGGAGGCGGGCGGTGGCGGGCGGGCGGGCGGGCGGGCGGGGTGGCGTTGTGTACATCTGACGCATGCCCCACTTGCACCTGCCCACACCCACTCACCGCGCCTGCTCGTGGTGCGCCACCGAGTTCCCCATCGCCCACCGCCCCGGACGCCCACGCCTCTACTGCGGCCACAACTGCCGCCAACGCGCCTACGAACACCGCCACGGCCTCCACCACCCCCGCACACCAACCCAACTCCCCGGCCAACACGACGGCGACCACTGGCGATATGAACCGGCCGGTCTTTTGCATCAGGTCCGGGTGGGTGTTGGGGCTTGCTGATGGTGCCGGGTTCGAGCGTAGTAGTCGTGTTCGAACTCGGCGGGTGGGATGTCGCCGAGCTCGCTGTGGAGGCGACGCTGGTTGAACCAGTCGACCCAGGCGAGGGTCTCCAGCTCGACGTGTTCGGCGTGCCGCCAGGGGCCTCGGCGGCGGATGAGTTCGGTCTTGTAGAGCCCGTTCACGGACTCGGCCATGGCGTTGTCGTAGCTGTCACCGATCGAGCCGATCGAGGGCTGCGCACCGATCTCTGCCAGGCGTTCGGTGTAGGCGACGGACGTGTATTGGCTGCCGGCATCGGAGTGCGCGATTACCCCGGCGACCAGTTGGCGGCGGCGGGAGAAGATCGCCATCTCCAACGCGTCCATCACCAGCGGGGTGGTCATCGATGGTGCGGTGCGCCAACCGACGATCGTGCGTGAGTAGACGTCGGTGACGAACGCGGTGAACGCGAACCCGGACCATGTGGGCACGTAGGTGAAGTCGGTGACCCACAACTCGTTGGGTCGGGTCGCCTTGAACTGTCGGTTCACCAGATCCGGCGCCCGCGGTGCGGACCGATCGGGGCGGGTCGTGACCGTGCTGCGGGTGCGGGTCGCGCCGCGAATGCCCAGCTCGCGCATCAGCCGGGCGATCCGATCCTTGTCCAGCACGATGCCGTGCTCGCGGCGCAGCGCGGCTTTCATCTTCCGTCGCCCATAGACCCGATAGTTCGCGTTGAACACCTGCAGCAGGAGCGGCTTCACGGTGTCGTCGGTCTGCCGGCGGGCGCACACCGGGCGGGACATCGCCGAGCGGACAGCCGACGGGGCAACCTGCAGCACCCTGCAGATCGGCACGACCCCGTGATGACGGTGCGCAACCACGAACGCTGCTACCTCCTTTGGCGGTCGAGCGCCGCCCCGAAAAAAAGCCGCGGCGTCCGACAAGATCGCGTTCGCCCGAGCAAGCTCCCGGTTCTCCTTCTTCAACGCGCTGATCTGCGCGCGGAGCTCTTCGACCGACCCGGGCGGCGCGGTCGGGCGGGCCTTGCCGGGCGTCGACTGCTTCACCCAGTTGTAGAGCGTCACCGCCTTCACCGACAGCTTCGGCGCGAGCCGATCACACGCGTGTTTGCGCGACTCGTTCGGCTCGATCTCCTCGAGCACGAACCTCACCGCCTGGTCCTTGAACTCGGCCGTGTACTCCTTCATCGCTGGCATCTTCTGATCCTCTCAGGACTTCAGAGGACCTGATGCAAAGCCCCGGCCGGTTCAATACACCGGCTACGAACGCGGCGGCAACCCCACCAACCACCACCGCATCCACGCCCTGCGCACCAGCGTCCGCCCCGACGGCCACCGCCGAGAAACCCTCTGCGGGCTCCTCGCCCGACCCATCGACGGGCACTTCAACATCGTCCACCCCAACTCATGCGCCACCTGCACCGCCGTCGCCACCGCCAACCCGTTGCGCTACGGCATCAACGCATCGAACGAGCTCGCCCGCATCCGATCACTCCTCGACGAAACCCGACAACGTCGGCTCGACGCCGAGCAGACCGTGCACTGGATCACCACCAACGACCCCGACCCAGGCCGGGTCGGAAGCGACGGTCAGCGGACGAACCAGGCGATGACGTAGCCCACCGAGTTGGTCCCGACGTGAGCGAGCATCGTCGTCAGGACGCTGCCCGAGCGGTAGCGCAGCCAACAGAACCAGAGACCTGCGAACGTCGTGCCGACCACCGCGAACACGACCGCAGCGATCGTCCCGCCCGCACCGCTGCCGAACACCTCCGTGGCCGTCGGGTTGACCTGGTTCAGCCCGAGCGCCGGCAGCACGTGCCACGCCCCGAACAGCAGCGAGGCCACCACGCAGGCCCGACCGACCCCGAGACGCACGGCCAGCACCGCCGGCAGCACCGCTCGGAACGCCGTCTCCTCGAGCAGCACCGTCCCGAGTGGGATGCGCACACCTGCCTGGTACAACACCGTCCACACGCCGTCGTGCACTCGCTTGTCGCGGTACAGGTCGTGGAACGCCGGCATCGCCACCGCAGCCGCCATCACCGCCACCGTCAGCACGAGCAGGGTCAGTCCCCACGCCGCTCCTCGGCGCCATGAGGCGAAGCCCATCCCCACCACGGTCACCTCCGCACGCGCCCACCACACGCACGCCACCGCCACCGACGCGTTCCACGGGACGTAGAGCGCACCAGGCAGCACCCGGTTCGACATCACGTTGGCCACCGCAAGCAGCAGCAACAGACCCACCAACGTCGCAGCCCACGACCTACGCTCGACGGCCATGCAACCGAGGGTACCGGCAGCCGCTCCACCGGGCCCCGAACGCAGCACGCCGGAACGCAACCACTACGTCGACTTCCTGCGCGCCTTCAGCCTGCTGGTGGTCGTCGCCTGGCACTGGGTGTTCACGATCATCCGCTGGAACAAGGACGGCCCGCACGCCACGAACCCGATCGGCTTCACCACCGGACTGTGGACCGCGACCTGGCTCCTGCAGGTGATGCCCCTGTTCTTCTACGTCGGCGGCTACGCCCACCTCACCGCGTGGGACCGCGCCCGAGCCCGCGGCGAGCACCTCGGCCACTTCGTGTGGAAGCGGATCAACAAGCTGGCCATCCCCGCGCTCGCGCTCCTCGGCGTCTGGATCGCATTCGGCATCGTGCTTGGCTCGGTGTTCGACCTGCACTGGATCGGCCGAGCCGTGATCCTCGTCGTCAGCCCGCTGTGGTTCATGGGTGTCTACCTGATGCTGGTCGCGCTGCTGCCGGTCTTCCTCTGGTTGCACCGCCGGTACGACACGATCGTGCTCGTGTTCCTCGCGGCGATCGCCGGCGCGGTCGACATCCTCCGCTTCCGCGAGGGCTACGAGTGGCTCGGCTACATCAACATGATCGCCGTGTGGGGGCTGTGCCACCAGCTCGGCTTCTTCTACGACCGCATCGTCGCCGCGGCCCGCCGCACCGACTGGACGCTGCTCTGGGCCGGCCTCGCAGGACTGGCCGGGCTGGTCGGCAGCGGCCTCTATCCCGGCTCGATGGTCGGCGTTCCGGGCGAGCGCTCGAACATGGCCCCGCCAACGCTGTGCATCATCGCCCTGGTCGCGTTCCAGGCAGGCGTCGCCGAGGTGCTCCGCCCGACCATCGAGGCTCGCCTCGGGCGACCACGGTGGAGCCGGGTCAACGACACGATCAACCGCTTCTCGATGCCGCTCTTCCTCTTCCACACCACGGGCATGGCGCTGCACCGCGCGGTCCGCTACGCACTCGCCGGCAACCGCAACGAGGCCCGCCAGCCGACGTTCTGGTGGTGGCTCTACCGCCCGCTGGCGTTCATCGGCCCGCTCGTCTTCACCCTCCCGGTGATCTGGCTGTTCGGCCGGCAGTGGACCCGCGAACCCAAGCCGAAGCCCACGCCGGCCACGTCGAACTGACCCGTGCTCCTCGCCACCGTCCTCGCCCTCGCCGCCGCCGTCCTCCACGCCGGCTGGAACCTGGCCGTCAAGCAGAGCGGCGACCGCTTCATCGCCCTCTGGGGCCAGTTCTTCACCGCCGGTGTGATGGCTGCGATCGTGCTCGCCATCTTCGGTGGCGTGACGAAGGCGGGCTACGGATGGTCGGCGCTCACCGCGCTCGCCCATGTCCCGTACTGCATCTGCCTGGCCAAGGCGTACACCGTCGGCGACTTCTCGCTCACCTACCCGGTCGCCCGCGGTGCCGGCGCGCTGCTCGCCGGCATCGGCGGCCTTCTCCTGCTCGACGATCACCTGTCGCCGATCGGCATCGCCGGCATGGTCGTCGTCGCCGCCGGGATCATCGGGCTCACCGGCACCGGCGCGAAGGGCGTCGGCTACGCGCTCGGCGTCGCCGCCAGCATCGGCGCCTACAGCGTCATCGACGCGCACGCGATCCGCTCGACCAACTCGCCGCTCTACGCCGCGGCGCCGTTCCTGTCGACGGCGATCAGCATCACCGCCGTCGGGCTGATCACCCACCGCGGCCCGCAGATGGTCGCCGCGATGCGCATCGACTGGCGCCGCTACACCGCGGTCGGCGCGGTCGTCGGCGCCGCCTACGGCCTCGTCCAATTTGCCTTCAAGCGCGCCCCCGTCGGCTACGTCACGTGCCTGCGCGAGTCGAGCGTGGTGATCGCCGCGTTCGCCGGCCACCACCTCCTCAAGGAGGAGGGTGGCCGCCGCAGGATCGCCGCCGCGAGCGTGGTCGGCGTCGGCCTGATCACGCTGGTCGTGGGGCGTTAGAAGTAGATGTTTCTCACTGATCATCGGCCTCGCCGACCTGGCCGACGCGGCATGAGCTGCGACGACCTGCGCCCGTTTCGACGGCTCGCACTGGTGCACCGTGCACGCGATGGCGGCCGGCTGCTCGTGCTCCCGACCACGTCGCCGGCGGGCGGCACTTACCGTGATGTCGACGATCTGCTCGCGAAGTGGCTCAAGCGCGACGCCGACGAGCCTGATCCCAACTTCGAGTTGATCGGAGCGTGCGAGGTCGAGATCATCCCGTTGGACTTCACTCCGGCACCGTGTGCCGGCATCAATCGCGCCACTGCTGGGGCCGAGGTTCCCGCCACCTCATCCGCTCCAGCGGTGGCCGACACTCGCGCCACCGCGACGTCCGGGAGATCCGCCGCTCTCGTCGACGTCGCGGTGGCCGAGCCCCGACCGCTGCCCGACAACGAGTTCGAGGTCGCCTGGCGAGCGACGCCCCCGACCACAGCCTGAACCACCGATCTTTAGGTCGACCCGTGAACGTCGCGCAGTTCGCACCGCGCCGCCGTCAAGACTCCGGCAAGGCCGTTGACGCGCAGCGACGTCGCACACCAAGCTCCTCGCATTCCAGGCCGACGGACGGGGAGGCGGGAGTGTTGCTCGATGTGGGGTCACCAGCGTTGGCGAAATTCCGACGGGATCAAGTACGGCGGGCGCTCAGCCCGGGCACGATCGAGAAGCGGATGAGCATCCTCAGCCGATGCGAACATGCCATCGGCAAACCGCTGCTTCACGCCACCTACGAGGACCTCGGGCTGTGGATCGACGAGCACCCCAAGCTCGCACCGCGGAGCCGGTACACGTACATCTCGCACCTCGGGATGTTCTTCAAATGGGCCGTCCTCGAGGAGCTGATCGACGCCGACCCGACGGTGCGGTTGATCCGACCGAAGCTGCGTCTGCCGCTGCCGCGACCGATCCCGACCGAGGACGTGCTGCGCATCATCGAGCAGGCGCCGAACACCGCACTCGCGGCGATGCTGACGCTCGCCGCGCACGCCGGGCTGCGCTGCATGGAGATCGCCAACCTCGACACGCGCGACGTGATGGCGGCCGCCGAGCCGCCGGTGATCATCGTCCACGGCAAAGGCAACAAGCAGCGCGTCATCCCGATCGGGCCCGAGATCCTCGAAGCGCTCGCACGGCACCGACTGCCGATGAAGGGCCCCGTGTTCCGACACACGGATGGCGGCCGCCTGACACCGTGGCGAGTCTCCGCGTTCCTCCGCAAGCACATCCACAGCTGCGGCATCGTCGCCTCCGGGCACCAGCTGCGCCACTCGTACGCGACCGAGTTCTACCGAAAGTCCGGCCGCGACCTGCGCATGACGCAGGAGATGCTCGGCCACTCGTCGCCGACCACGACGTCGATCTACACCCAGTTCGTCCCCGGCGAAGCCGCCGCCATCGTGGGCACGCTCTACCGGCCCGCCTTGAGCGCACCCACGAGGTCGCGCAGTGTGCGCATCCGACGCTCGACTACACCAGCGCGGCGCGCAGCAGCCTGAGCTCCAACCCCAAACCTCACGAATGAACGTGACGCCTACACGGAGCGGCGATCTTGACGATCGCTGAACAATCGGGATGCCAGAGCCGTGTACGTTGCGACGGTCGCGAGCGGTGGGCTCCCGACGAACGGGGGCGGCAATGAGACGCTTTGCAATCACCATCGCTGCGGTGCTGTTGGCCGGCTGCTCGTCGTCGACCGGTGCGACCACCACCGAACGGACATCAGTGACCGACCCCTCGCCAAGCGCCACGCTCGCACCAGTCACCGACGCTCCGACCACGAGCGAAGCGATCACGACGACTAGCGAGAAGCCCGAGTGCACCGGCCGCGCCTCCGAAACACGCAATGCAACGGACACTTCCTACGAGCGGTGGGTGTGCAAGGACGGCAAGTTTGTGTTCGACTCGACCGTTGCACTCACCACCACGCTCGCACCGACCACCACCCTGCCACCTCCGCCGCCACACTTCGAGGGCCGAGGTGACGACGTCGTCGACCTCGGTGTCGGCAACACTTCGCTCTTCGTCCGGGCATCGCACACAGGCCGCCGCAACTTCATCGTCACCGCCCTCGACGCCAACCTGCAGCGCGTCGACGGCGTCGTCAACGAGATCGGCACATGGTCGGGCACCGTCACGCTCGCATCCTTCGGCGACCCAGCCGACATCCGCTTCCTCCAAGTCCAAGCCGACGGCGCGTGGACGTTCGATCTCCTGACCATCACCGACCTCCAGTCGGTCGACGACCCGGCCTTCGGGGGCATCGGATCACAGGTGGTGCTCTACCAGGGTGACGGCGGAATCTTCACAGTGGCCCACGACGGTGAGCGCAACTTCATCGTCCACGTCACCACCGCCAGCGACAGCGACGGACTGATCAACGAGATTGGCGCCTACAACGGACGCCAACCGATCCCGCCCGGTCCAGCCATCATCGAGGTCGTCGCCGACGGCAACTGGACGTTCAATGCCGGCTGACGCCGCGGATTTGAGCACCGTGAGCGAGACCGACCATTTGCTCCGCAGCGCGCGAACCAAGCTCGGCCGAGCGCGGACACACCTCAAGGAACTCCAGGCATCGTTCGACGCCTATCGCACGGACCACCCGATGGCGGTCGATCACCACGTTTCCGACGACGGTCGCGAGCACACGTTCACCGCTCGAGTGGCCACCCTGCCGCCGACCGAGGAGTGGTCGGCGATAATCGGCGACTTCCTGCACAACCTGCGGGCAGCACTCGACCACGCGCTCTTCGAGTGCATGGAGTCGACCGTGCCCGTTGCGAATCGCAGCGATGGCGGCGATCGGCAGGTGCAGTTCCCGCTGCTCGACAACGAAGCGAAGTACCGAGCCGATCGGGACCGGATGGTTGGCGGCATCACGAGCACACGAATCCTCGACGTCATCGACGCAGCGCAACCGTGGGCGACCGGCCTGTCCGACGGCGAGTCGCATGCGCTCGCCGATCTCCACCGGCTCGAGCTCGGCGACAAGCATCGTGCGCTTTCGGTCGTCGTCGTCACCGCCAGCCTCGATGAGGAAACGGATCCGTTCGACTTCGACCTAGGAGAGCACGGCGGCACGGTCGTGGCGTTCGCGGCCGGACGCACCACACCCGGCGACGGCGACGTCGTGGCCACCGTCGAATTCTCAACCGCCGCGGATGTCATTCGCGCGCCGACCACCCTGCGCATCGAGGACCTTCGCATCACCATCGACAGCGAACACTCGCTCCGAGGCGAACACCTCAACACGATCAGCCGCACCGTCGAGGGACTCGTCGCCAGACTCCTTCAAGCGCTCATTGCCGCAGACCAATGACCGCGCATCGGATGTGTACCTCATGACGACGACGAGCAGCCGCGCCAAGCTCGATCGGGCGCGTCGCTTCCTCGACGAGGCGTTCGGCATCGCCTCCGAATGGGCGAAGATCGCCGCTCCGGAAGTCGAGATACGCGAGGTCGGCGACGACCTGCATTTCATCCTGTCAGCCATCGAGGAGCCGCCGGCGACGATCGCCGTCGTGCTTGGCGACCTCGTACACAACGCCCGTTCAGCCCTCGACCACATCGCCTGTGAGCTCGTCACGCGCGGCGGCGGCACGATCCGCACGACGACCCAGTTCCCGATCCTGCGCGGCCCGGTCACTCCATCGCCCCAGCAGCTTCGCGCCGAGGTCGAGAGACGCCTCAAGGGCGCGCGGTCAACAGCGATCGACGAAGTCATCCGGATGGAACCGTTCGCCGGCGGCGCGGGCGAGCTGCTCTGGCAAGCTCACGAGCTCGACGTCGCCGACAAGCACCAGGATCTGCTCGTGGCAGCGATCGCGTTCGCCGTCAGCTTTGACACGCGAGCGAAGATGCTCTGGCGTATGCAGCGCAACCCACCGCCCGGCGGCGTGCCCGCGTCGATCGACGACATGCCGTTCGCGGAACTTTTCTGGAACCCGCTCGAGAAGAACATCGACGTCGGCGGGACTATGTGCGTCATCCCAAAACCGCCGCCGGGCGAGCCGCGCGACTTCGACCCCCGCTTCCAGCTCGCAGTAGCAATCGACGCGCCGAGCGTCGGCATCGCACGCCTGCACGAGATCCTTCCGCCGATGCTGGACGCCGTCGACGGAGCGCTGACGCGACTCGAACGGATCTAGCCCGAGACGCTCATACCGAGGCGTCCGCCTCGGCGGCCACTAACGGCGATCATCGGCAGAACGACAACGAGCCCCCGGCGCCCGCCACGATGGCGGGTCCGGGGGCTCGTTGCGTCTCGTGGCGTGGCGGGAGCGTCGCTCCGAGATCAGTCCATCGCGCATCACCTCGGTTCGGTCCTCGCAGTGAGCGATGGGGTCAGGCGTTGACGACGAACGTCTTGGTCTCCACAGCGACGACGGCGCCGGCGGCGATCCACTTCGTCGCCCACGTGCCGGGCAGGGTGACGGGGATGTCGATCGACCACTCGCCGGTGCCGAAGTGCGTGAACATCGACGGGTTGGCGATCGTCGTGTACGAGACGACGCCGCCCTTGGGGTCGGTGACCTTGACCGTCGACGACGTCGGATCGACCGGGGCGCCGCGCTCACCGCCGGCTTGCTGGTCGGCGGTCGGCGCGGCGTAGATCCGGGCGAAGATGCGAGCGACGTCGCCGACGTCGGGTACGAGCTTGGGCACGGTCAGACCTCCAGGTCGAGCGAGGCCTCGGGGACCTCGATGATCAGCACGATCCGGGCGCCGGCGAGCTCCAGATCGATCTCGCTCGTGAACGGGCCAACGAGGCGCAGCACACCGGGTGCCGTCTCGATCACGACGAGCTTGTACGCGATGCCGCCGATCGGCGCGTTCGCCGCCAGTGTGAGCCGCAACGTCATGGCGCCGGCGACTGTGGATCCGAGGACCGCTGTGGCGGCCACGGTGCGGGTGTTGCCGGCATTCCCGGTCGCCGTCGCGCCGAGCGCTGCGGTCGCTGCCGCGATTCGGCCCGGATTGGCGGCTCCTTGCCCCGTGGCGCCGAGTAACCCGGTCGCGGTGGCGAGAACGTCATGTGCCGCAGCGGCGATCGTGGCGCCTCCCACAGCAGCCGTCGCTCCTGCAGACGTGTCACGGGCGGCGGCGCCGGTGGCCAGCCCGCCGAGAGCGGCGATCTCGGAGAGGGTCAGGTCGTGCGTCGCGAAGCCGATCACCGTGCCACCGCCGGCGGCGGTGCAGTACGCGGCGAAGTCGCCGGCGACCGAGATCGCAGCGACGACGGTCCCGCCGATCACAGCGGCCGCGGCGAGCGGGGTGTCACGGGCGAGGGCCCCGGTGGCCATCGGGCCGAGCAGCGCCTGGGCGGCCGCCGCCCGGTCGACGGTCAAGGCTCCGGTCGCCGCAGGGCCGAGGAGCGCCGTGCTCGAGGCGACGACGTCGTGCGATGCCGAGGGTTGCGAAGCCGCGCCGAGCGCGGCGGTCGCCTGTCCGGTGACGCCGTGGGTGGCGGCCGGCACCGACATGCCGCCGGCGAGAGCGACGGCTGAGCCGGTGAGCTCGCGCGCGGCTGCACCGGTGGACATGCCACCGATCGCAGCGACGCAGTAGGCGGCGAAGTCCACGGGAGCGGCCGCCGCCGGGGCGCGGACGATGATGACGTTGCGGGGTTGGGCTCTACCGAGACGGGCCACGACTCACCTCACCAGTTCGCTGCACGGTGCAGCGCTGTCGGCGGCACGACGATCGTTGGGCGCCCTGCCGGCGCACCACCACCACCCGACGGGGCGAAGGCGAACATCCGACCGGATGCCGCCGTGTCGAACCCGTACGTGACCGTCGCGGTGCCGACCGCACCGGCGGTCGTCTTCACCAGCGACCAGATGTACGACGAGTTGCCCGAGTGCACGCTCTCCAACGAGAACCCCGACGGCGGGGTGACGGGGCTGCCGAGCCCGAAGTAGGCAGTGAAGTCGGCGATGACGAGCGAGTCGTTCGTGACCGTCGTGAGCCCGCCGATGCCATGTGGATCGGTGAACCCGCCGTATGGCGCCCCGACGATCGGCGCGGTGCCGGTGTCTGCGCCGCGGATGATCAGCGACTCGAGGTTGGTGTAGTCGCCGCCGGTGCCTGTGACGGGCCCGAAGGTCGATCCTTCGGTGCCGTCGTACACCCGCCAGAACGTCAGCGACCACGACGCCTGCCCGCCACCGTTGTTGCCGGCCTCGGCCCCGATCGCCGTGAACCCGGTCAGCGAGAGGCCCGGGCTGGCTCCCGACTCGACGGTGCAGCAGACGATGTAGATGTCACCGGCCGCGCCGCCGGCCGGCTTGGTGACGGTGATGCTGCTGCCGTCGTTGACCTCAATCGTCCCGGCGATCGACGGTGCCGCCACCGGTCAGCCCTTGATCGGGACAGCAACCCCGACGGCGGCCTCAGCCTCGGCGGCCTTCTGGTCGCGCTCGAGCCGGAGCTTGACGATCTCCTCGTCCTTGGCGACGAGCTCGGCCTCCTTCGCGGCGAGCTCGTCGTTCTTGGCGGCGATGCGACGCTCGTAGTCGAGGCGCGTCGCCTTGTCGCTGACGTCGGTCGAGTCGATCGCGTCTGCATGCGCAACACAGTGCGCGACCGCCTCGTCGAACGAATCGAAGCGCTGCTCGACGGAGTTCGGTCCGGCGACGTTGACAGCCCGGTAGAAGTCGGGCGTCTCGCCGGCGACGGTGATCAGCCCGCACGGGGTGGCCGGGTCCGTCTCGCAGAACACGACGGCTTCCTTGATGATGACCTTGGACATGGTGGCGAGCTCCTCAGCAGCGCGAGAACGACATGGACGCGCGCACCGCTGAAGCGGCGGCGTAGTTGAGACGCAGCAACAGGCCCTCGCCGAGTGCCGTGTCGGGCTCGGTCCCGAGCGGGAAGTCGTACAGCACGAGCCCACCGTTCGGTGACAACGGGAACGACCGGATCACCGTGATCGTGGTCGGCTCTGTCGACCAGGTCTTGGCGGCAGTGAAGCCGGCGGTCAGCACACGACCGGACCGTTGCACGGGGGTCACCGACGACGAGTTGGTGCCCGGCGGGTTCGCGCCGAACGTGCAGTAGCAGAGCTCGACGGAGCCGGGCACCTCCGACGCGGTGACGCCCGTGAGGCCCAACCAGAACGACTCGAGCAGCAGCCCAGAGTTGGCGTGCGCCTTCGCGCCGAGGATCGACTTCGCCGTCGCAGCCGAGAGCGAGACGGTGCCGCCGGTGTCGATGTCGTAAATCGGGGCGGTCATGGTCAGATCGCCGTCAGGTCGATGACGAGCTGGCCGATGGCGTAGCTCACCGTGCCAGCCGAGGCGAACACCTGTGGCACCGTCTTCCAGAACGCCGCCTCGCCGAGCCCGGTGATGTCCAGTGCACCGCCACCCGACGTCGTCGAGATCTTGAACGCGTCAGTCGTCAACCCGGAGGCGAGCACGAAGTACAGGGCGGTGGCCGAGATGCCGGCCGGGAGCGACTCGCCCATGATCGCCGAGAAGAACACCCGGTCGTCTGTGGTCAGCCCGTGGCCACGCGAGAGGATCGTGTCGTTGGCGATCGTGTCGACCACGCCGACGCCGTCGACGTACTGCGTCGAGTCGCCGAGCGGGAACGTGCCGAGCAGGTTCCCGGCGGTCGATGCGTCGAAGATCCCGAGCGCCGCGGGTGCGCCGGCGGCCGGGACGTTGATCGCCAAGGCGCCCGAGTTCGAGCACTTCCCGGCGGACATCGCACCGAGCGCCAGAGCAACGCGCGCGTAGCTGCCGCCAGCGAGCTCGGTGCCGTTGACGTCGGTCATCAGACCGATGTACGGGAGCCCGGCCTTGCCGGAGGTGCCGATCGCGTTGCGGCCTGCTGTGGTGTACGGCATGGTCAGTCCTCCTTGGACGGGGTGGTGGTCGACGTCGTCGACGACGTCGAGGTAGTGCCGGTGGACGGCGCACCGGGCGGGATCGGTGACCACGCCGGCGGATGCGTCTCGTCGATCGTCGAGACGTAGAACCCGTTGGAGTTCTGGATCGCCCGATCCACAGCGGCGGCACGCTCCTCGGGCGAGAAGCGGGTGTAGGTCGGGCCGGGCTTGACCTTGCGGAACAGCACGTTCAACGTGCCGGCGACGCCGGCAACGACGAGCGATGCGGCCGCCTTGCCGATTGGGTTGACCGACGGGAAGTGCGCGCCCTCGGTGCCGGCCCACTGCTGCACGTCGGCGAGGAACCCGAGCACGCTCACGCCGAACACCGACACGGCGGCGATCCACGCTGTGGTGATGCCCGCCTTGGTCGAGTGCTCGAGGCGGCGGTACCGGGCGGCGATCGCCGACCCGGCCTTACGCAACAGGCCGATCACCCTTCGCCGTCCTCGTCCACAGCGGGCGGGGCCGGGTGCGCGGTGATCGTGATCGAGATCCGCTCGTCGGCCCAACCCTCGCACGGGCCGTGGTCCGGGTTGGCATGACCGGACAGCGACACGATCAGCTTGTCGCCCGGGCGGCCGACGACGCCGGCGAGGTTCTCGAGCGCCTCGAGGACCGCGTCGATCTGCTCGGCGGCCGCTTGCTCACACCCCTCGGGTGCGGTCTGCGGATCCGGGGAAAGATCGGAGATCTCCGACTTGTCGACGTCGGCGATGGACAGTTGCCAGCTCATGGTGTGGTGCCTCCAGGTGTGGGCGGTTGGGTTGGGTGGGTCATGTGGGCGCGCAGCACGGTGATCTCGGCGCGCAACGTGGCGAGCTCGACGAGCACCGCCTGGTGATCTCGGCGTTCGGTGGCCAGCTCGGCACGAACCGAATCGGTTTCCTTGCGGGCCGCCGACGCAGCGGCGGCCTCACGAGTGTCGGAGCGTTTGAGCATCCACCAGGCGATCGCCAACGCCACAGCGAACACCCCGGCCTGAGCGAAGATCGACTTCGGCGAGTCGTCGGTGGCGATCACTGCTTGCGACAGGGCGATGCCCAACTTCCCGGCGGCCGCAACCACCGTGACGCCGGCGATGGCATGCGCTGACGAGCTCACAGGAACCCCTCACGGGCGGCACGGTGACGCAATCCGATCAACGCGACAACGACCAGCCACGCACCGGCGGCGGCCATGCGGCCGCCGACCGTTGCCGACGTCGTCGCGTACCCGAGGCCACGCGCCAACGCTGCAACCGACATGGCCACCGTCGACAGCTGCAACCGGTGCAGCGTCGGGCGGACCGCGTGCAACAGGACCGTGATCGCAGCGACCGCTGCGAGCCCAGCCCAGACCACACGCGCCGGCCACGGTGGCGTGAAGCCGAGCAGCGACCCGACTGCCGACAACGAGAAGCCACCGACGACGAACCCCGACAGCAAACGCTCGTGCCGGCGCCGAACTCTGAACTCCGCCGTCAAGGGGTCAGCCGCCGATCACGTCGGCGAACTCGGCGCCCTTCCACGTGTGGAAGCGGTCACCCCACGGCAGCCCGTTGCGGCCGTACAGGAACGAGATGTTGGCGAGGTCGTTCATCGAGCAGTGCAGCTGCAGAGCGCCGGCGGCCTTGTGCGCTGCGACCCGG
Source organism: Ilumatobacteraceae bacterium (assembly GCA_965229005.1). GTDB lineage: Bacteria > Actinomycetota > Acidimicrobiia > Acidimicrobiales > Ilumatobacteraceae > CBDDIP01. The sequence goes on along the minus strand of CBDDIP010000002.1, from coordinate 2,263,196 downwards.
GCCTGCACCTTCGGGTCGCTGCCCGGGCCCGTCCACTCGAAGTGCAACGCCACCGGGTTGGGCCCGCCGGTGACCATCGCGATGAACTGGGCGTCGACGTTCGAGCCGGTGGGCCGGCCAGCGCTGTCGACGTTCTCGACGGTGTAGATCGCAACCTTGGCCATGTCGTCCTCCTCGGGATCGGGATGCACCTCGACCGGCGGTTCCGGCTCAGGTGCGATGTGGTGTGACGGGGTGTTGCGCCAACCGGCGATCGTCCCTTGGCCCGGGCCCCAGTCCGAGCCGGGCGCCCACAGGCCGGCGGGGTCGTTGTGCCACTCGCCGAGCGGGTCGATCTTCCGGCCGGGCGTCGACGTCCTCGGGCCACACCACTCCTTGTGAGCGATGTTGTGATCGTCCGGGTAGACGTAGCGGTCGGTGAGCGCGTCGCGCAGGATCAGCGACGCCTCGATCTGAGCGGCCGGCCAGACCTCGACGCCGTCGCCGGCAGAGAACTGCTCGACCGAGAGCATCGTCGTGTTGGCCCGGTCCTGCGCCAACCATGCTCTCGCCGGCGGTGCCGGGTACGGGCCGCCCTTGCCGGCGTGGTTGCAGGCGCCGGCGGCCGACACGTAGCAGATGCCGGTGCGGCCGAGGCCGACGTTGCAGATCGGCGAGAACTCGGCGCGCTTGGCCATGTAGTCGACGGCGGCCGCCTCGTTGGCCGAGGCCGGGCTGGCGGTGTGGTGCCACACCGTGCCGAGGATCTGATCGAAGCCGCCCGTCTTGCGTGAACGGGTGCGCCACCCGTCGACCTCGACGACCTGGAGGCCGGCAGCACGGAGCACGTCGGCGAGATCGTCGAGCCAGATCCCACGGCGCGGGGCGACGAGGTTGGCGAGGAACGTGCGGATCCGACCTGTGTCGCCGGCGTCGACGGCATCGTCCGGATGGTGATCACCGAAGATGATCTCGGGCGCGGGTACGCCACGGTTGCGGGCCATGTGGTCCTCCGATGTGGGGTTGGTCAGCGCAGCACGGTCAGGTGCGGTGCGACGCCGACGGCGGCCGGCACTTGGCCGGCGGTGGGGTCGTGGTCGTGCTCGACGTTCACGACCGAGGTTTGGCCGCCGACGATGTGCATCAGGTTCAGCAACGAGTACAGGACGGTCTGCCCGTCGAGATCCGCCTCGAGGCGCGTCGGGCGGCCGCCGGAGTTGACGCAGAACTCCAGGAGCTCGACGCCGATGTACACAGCCCACCGCCACCCGGCATCACCGTCGAGCGGGTGGAGCACGTAGACGAACTCGATCGACGGATCGACAACCGTCGCCTCGGGATCCGGGCGACGCATCACAGACCGAGCCGTGACGTGTCGAGGATCCCGTACGTGGCGTCGTCGAGAACGAACGGGCGGAACCGCACCGGTGCGAGCGAGAGCACGCACTGCGGCACGAGCGACGGCCATTTCTTGGCCCACTGGATCCCGATGATCCGGCACTCGCGGGTCGTCGTGGTGCCCGTGCCCGACGCCGTGGTGGAGACGGAGACGAGATCGCCGATCTGACGTTGCAGCGACCACTGCAACACGTCGACGCGCGTCGTGTCCGGAACCACAGCGGCGATCGTGGGCACCGCCGTCGAATACTGGTTGACGATCCACGAGGCGACCTGCAACGCATCGGCGTCACCGGACAGCGTGGACACGGTTGCGGTGCGGGCACCGACCACGCTTGCTGTCGTCGAGTTGCGGGCGATCACCGGTGACCGGTTCGGTCGTTGGGCCGAGACGTCGGACAGCACCGACTTCGCCGAGAGCGGCGCCGAGGGCCGGCCACGCGTCGGGTAGCCGGCGCCGCCGAGCGTGCCGACGTTGGTGTACCCGATCGCTGCGACCTGTGGTGTGCCGGTGCCATCGACATAGGCGGTGACCCGACCGGTGACTGCGGCCGCCTCGATCAGCGAGAGGTAGTCGGTGGCATCGCACGAGACGACGGGTTGAGCGGTGGCGATCGTGGTCAGCGACGGGCTCGAGAGTTGGGCGAGGGTGAGTGCGCCGGCCATGTTGAAGAGGAACTTGGCGACCACGTCGCCCTTGAGATCTCGGAGCGCACGGCCGGCGGCGTTGATCGAGTAGGCGTCAACGAACGAGGTGCGACCCGTCCACACGACGACCTCGTCGATCTCGGTGTTGATCGCCCGATCGCCGACCAGTGTGCGCAATGACGTGAAGGCGCCGCCGGCGGCGTTGTCGCTGTCGGTGTAGGTGCCGCCGTCGATGTTGATCGAGATGTACTCGACGCCGGCGGCGAGCTCGAAGGTCATCACGACGCAATGCCGTTGACCGTCACGCATGTCGACCGGCACGAACGACTGCGTGCCGAACGGGGCGGACGCGATGAGATAGCCCGAGGTGCCGAGCTGCAGCTTGATCACCCCACCGTCGATCTGCACGAGGTAGTTGCCGATGATGGTGGTGCCGGGCGGAATCCGGATCCACACGGCGACGGTTGTCTTGCCGGTGATTCCGATCGGGGCGCCGGCGATCATGTACTGCGCATCGCTCGGATCGACCAACGGTGTGGGGGTCGAGAAGGTGTGACCGCCATCGGTGCCGCCGGTGACGAGCGACTCGGATGCGACCGGTCCACCGACGTAGGTGCCGTTGTTCACCCCGACGGAATCCACAGCGATCGTGTCGGCGTCGCCGAGGCGCCACCATGCGTCAGGCTTCGAGCGGGTGACCCACGTCGACCAGATCGAGTCGCCCATCTCCTGGGCGGCGATGTACGCCCACGCATCGAGGGCGTCGACGACAACGGTCTGCGCCTCCGGGTAGTCGTGCTCGGGGTCGATCGTCTCGACGATCCCGTCGAAGATCGGCCACGGCCCGCCGGCGAACCACACCTCCGCGTAGGGGGCGTTGACGAGGTCCGTGTCGATCGGCACGATCGTCGCTGCCGCCATGTAGTGCCGCTCCGCTGCGCTGGCGCTGGCGATCGTGAGGATCAGCGCACCGAACGCTGCGGTGGCCGGCGCCGTGCCGGTCACGGTCACCTTGGTCCAGCCGCCGGTGATGTCGGCCACACCGCTGCCGGTGGTCGTCGACACGGTGGCGCCGGCGGCGGTGTACCAGCGGATCCCCAACGTCGCGGTGCGACCTGTGGTCTGAGCCTTCAACCACACCGTTGCCTTCAACGGCTCGCCGACGTTGACCCGGAACCCGGCCGTGCCGGCCGCTGTGGTCGCGTTGATCGAACCGCCGGCGGTGGCGGTCAGCCTGTCCACACCGGTCACGTTCGTGATCGTGTTGGCGAGCGCATCGGTGACGATCGTCGTGTTGGCGCCGGCGACCCACGCAGCGGAGCCGCCGGTCGATTCGGCGAGGGTGATCAGGTTGACCTGCTCGCGCACCCGGATCCGACGAGACGTCGTCCAGTTCGGATACAGCGACGAGCTCACGTTCTCCGGGTCGTACGTGCCCGCTGGCGGGCCGGAGCCGTCGATCTTGACGTTCAGGTCGCACGCAGACAGCCCGGCGAACTCTGACGCCCGCCCGCGCACACCCGTCGACCACTCGACGACGTCGCCCGAGATGTCCGTCCACGACACTGCAGTCGACCACGGCGTTGCCAACCCGCCGATCGGCGTCGCCGCACCGAACTCGGTGATCGTCCTCGAGCGGCCGCTCACAGCGGAGCCACCCTGTAGGCAAGCGGGCTGCGCCCGTTGGCCCGCGTCGCCTCGATCACCGCATCAGCGACGACGGCCTTGAGCTCGCGCTCGGAGATCACCGACCCCTGCACGCTCACCGCGATGGCGAGCGAGCCGCCGCCACCGCCGCCGCCGCCCATGGCCATGTTGACCCTCGGGACGACAGTGCCCGGTCGGTCGAACACCACAGCCTCAGCGGACGGGGAGCCGACGCCGAACCTGTCGCCGACGATCATCGCCTCGCCGGCACGGAACGACCCGCCATGGGCTTGCTTGCGCAGCGTGCCGACACCCTGCGTGACGCGAGCGACGAGATCGACGGTGAGCGTCGCGTTCTTGGAGGAGGGGAAGTTCCTGAACTCGTTGGCGTAGGCCTCGAGGTTCTTTCGAGCGGGCGAGCCGGGGGCCATCTTCGCGGCGAGCCCGTCGAGGGTGGCGGCCATCAGATCGTTCTTCGCCTTGGCGTCGAGGGTCGCACCGTTGGCCTTGGCCTGATCCTCGGCGAGTCGCACGGCGGCGTCGGCCTGTTTCAGTGCGGCCTTCTCAGCGTCCTCCTGTGCGACGGCGAGTTCGTCGGCGGAGCGGGCCCCGTCGAGCGACATCAGGTTGTACGAGAAGATCGCATCGGTCGCGTCCTTGGTCGCGTCCTTGAGCCCGTACTGCGAATCGATCGCCGAGCGCACCGCGTCGAACAGGTTCTCGAGCTTGGCCTGCTGATCGGCGATCGCGTCGTTCTGCTCTTTGAAGTCCGATGTGGTCCCGTCGAGGATGACGCCGAGCGCATCCTGGGCGGAGGCGAGGTTCCCGGCCTTGGCGGCTGCGTCGAGCGCCGCCTCGGCGGCAGCCTGCTCGGCCGGGGTCAGGAGATCGAGCGCGCCCTGCTGCTTGAGGATCGAGATCGAGGTGACATCGCCAGCACGGGCGAGCGCGAGGTTCTGCTCGGTGGAGTTCTCGGCCGCCGTGGCGTTGCTCGCCAGCACTGCGTTGAGCCCGGCGAGGCCGGCGTTGACGGATGTCGAACCGTCGGCGAGATCGAGCAACGCCTCACCCATGTCGATGTCGTTGTCGGTTGCGTACTTGCTGATCTTGGCGCGGAGCTCCTGCGCCTTGGCCTGGTCGTGGCTGGCGAGGGTGACGTCGCTCATCTTGATATCGAGCGCGTTCATCGCGTCGGTCATCGCCGTGCTGGCGGCGACGCCGTCGCGGGCCTTCTTCTCGACGTCGGCGTAGATCGACTTGCCGTACTGGCGCTGCGCGTCGACGGCGGACAGCACGGCGATGGTCTGAAGATCGACCGCCGAGGCCGATTGCTTCAAGCTGTCCGAGTAGGCCTTGGTCGCCTTCGCGCTCTGATCCTCCTCGTCGGAGAAGGCCGCCGTTGCAGCGATCACCGCACCGATCGCGACACCGATCGCGAGCAGCCACGGCATGACCGAGCCGATGGTGATGCCGAGACTTGACGCGGCCACCGACACGGCGTTGATCGCGGTGACCGCGACGTACAGGCCGGCGGCGACGAGGCCGACGGTGATGATGACGTTCTGCGTCGACGAGTCGAGCCCGTTGAACCAATCCATCACCGCGCCGATCACGGAGACCACCTTGGACAGCGCCGGCAGAAGCGCCGAACCGATCTGTTCCTGGAGCTCACCGAAGGTGACCTGCATCCGCTCGAGCTTGCCGGCGTCGGTGTTGGCGAACGCTTCGGCCTGCCCCTCGAACTGGGTGTTCAGCCGCTCCTGCGCCGTGGCGAAATCGATCGTCTTCTCGCCGGCCGACTTGAGCCCGGGCACGAGCTTGGTCAGCGCTGTGGTGTTGCCCGCGTACGCCTTGGCGATCGCCGCCGACACGGTCTCCAGGTCCTTGCCGGTGCCACGGCTGACGTCCATCGCGAGCGACAGGAGATCTTGCGCCTTGGTCACGTCCTTGGTCGAACGCACCAACGTGTCGAGCGCCGGGCGCAGCTGGTCATCGGCGATGCCGACCTGGCGCTGCGTCTTGTCGATCCAGTTCTCGACCGAAGCGATCTGCTCGTCGGTCGCCCCGGTCGAGTTCTTCAGTGACTTGGCGAGGATCGTCTGCGCAGCTGCGTCGTCGACGGCGGCCTTCACGGCAGCGGTCCCGAAGTCGATGACCTTCTTGGCGGTGTACGTCGACAGGATCGTCCGGCCGAGCTTGGCGACCCCGGCATCCAAGGTGCCGGTGGCCGTCGCCGCGGACTTCGACCCGGAGATGTAGCTCTTGAAGTCACCGAGGACGTCGATGAGCACAGCACGCTTCGCCATCGGTCACCTCCGTACGGGTCGATTGGTTCGCCTGGAGGCACGCAGCGCAGCGCGTGCTGACTCGGCGAAGATCTCGGCGACGAGGGCGTCGTCGAGCGTCATGTGCTCGATGTCGATTGGTCGAACACCGAGCTGTGTCCACAGCGGCACCCACGCGTCGATCAGGCGCCGCTTCACGCTTCCGGGTCGTAGCCCTCCGGCGTCGTGTCCCATACAACGTTCTCGGGATCGTGGCCCTCGAGGCCGTCCATCAGGTCACCGAAGGTGATGCTGTCCATCCACACCTGCAGCGACGACGTCGGGTTCGTGCGCCGCCACACGATCCACCCGTGAACGAGGTAGATGAACTCGACCGTCGGCGGTTGCACCATCTTGGCGAGCGCCCGTGCGGCGAGCTGGCGCTCGGCGAGGGTGAACTTGCGGAGCGTCACGTGGAGATCGACCGGGATCGGATCACCCTCTGCGTTGCTGGGCCCGTCGGGTGGCGCGATCCGCAACGTGAAGTCGATCTCGTTGATCGGCCGATCGCGCTGCACATGCTTGGCCGACTTCGGCCGCTGACGGTCCTGTGGTTGTCGGCGAGTCGTGGTCATCCTCGGGGCACCCCCTGTTCGTCGAGGAAGGCGACGAGCGCCTTCTCGTATTCGTCGGCGATCGGCTCGAGGACCTCGTCGGCCTCGGGGAAGATGTGGTACGGCATGTCGCGGGCGACCGGTCGGAACTGGTTGTAGCCAACGAACCGGCGACCCGATGGGCCGATGCGCGGCTGGTTCTGGTGGGCGCCGAAGATCGTGCCGCCGGCACGCACGTTGTCGACCTTGATCCGTGCAGCGGCCGCCGAGTTGATCACCCGGGCCGACGCAGCGACCGACGTCGACTGCGCCGCCAACCCCGGCCGGGCCTTGTCGAGGATGACCTTGGCGATCTTGACGTGCGCCGTCTTGAGGTGCTTGTCGAGATCCTTCGACCCGGCCGCCTTGAACGCCTTGCGGAGCTCGCGCAGACCCTTGACCCGAATCCCCGCTGCAGCCATCAGGCGGCGGTGTCAGGGCAGCGGTACGTGACCGTGAAGAGCGGGTTGGTGCGGTCGTCGAGGACCACACCCGACAGCGGCTGCATCAGCGCCTCGTCGCTCTCCACACCCGGTGCTGCGTCGTTGTCGAACCGGCATGCCGGCAGCGTGATCACGAGCTGTGGCACCGTGGCGCCGGCGAGCGCGACGGGGCCGGAGAACGTGGCCACGATCTGTGCGCACGCACCGTTGGCGGTGGCCGACATGATCCGGGTGTACTGCGTCAGATCGACCCAGTCGACCTCGAGCTCGAACTCCGGGGTGACCTTGCCGTTGCGCACCGGCTCCTTCTTGAGCGCCGACCCACGCAGGTACCGGCGATCCGTCTTGAGGTTGTTGTCGCAGCGGAACTTGAACAGCGTCGTCTCGACCTGGCTGCCGCCGATCGTGATCGCGGCGAGCGACCACGGGAACTTCGAGCCGGCGCCGAGCGTGCCGAACGACGGGTACGACGCGGTCGCCAACGCGGTGGCGGTGCTGTGGGTCTGACCGTCGAGCGTGGCGACGAACCGCAGGAAGTCGTCGAGCTCCATCGAGAACTCGAACGAGTCGCACTTGACGCCGGCGAACGTGATCGCCTGATCGCCGCCGCCCGGGTTGAACGGGGTGTTGCGCTGGTGGGTCCACGACTTGCCGGCGAGCTTGTTGACCCCGGGCGTGTACGTCTGCAACGAGTTGCTGTCGGTCGGCGCGCCGATCGACACGGCGGTGCCGATCGCCTTGTCGAGCCACCAGCCCATGCCCTTGGTCGGGACGATGAGCTCGACCTCGCCCTCGGCGCCACCGTCGTACGGCACGAACTGATCGACGCCCATGGCGATCGAGCCGGGGCGCAGCTCGCCGTCCGCTTCGGTGCGCCCGGGGATCGGCTTGAGCGTGTCGCGCTCGAACGCCCAGAACCGGTCAACGACCACAGCCGTGCCGTAGGTCGTCTCGATCTTCGTGCCGAGCTGTGCGTTGAGCGTGGTCACTTCTCACCTCCGTTGGTCTCTGCGGCCGCGGCCGCCTTGGCTGCCTTGCGCTCGGCCGGCGTCTGCGCCGACGGCGATCCGTCGCTCGTGGCCACTGACGACGCGTCGCTCGTCGACGCCGTCGACGCCTTCACGAGCGTCCACGTCTCGTGCTGGGCGAGCAGGCCCTCGCCGACGTCGAGCGCCGGCGCGTCGGCCGTGCCGGTGATCTCGTCGCGCAGCACCGACGCCGCCTCGTGGTTGATCGCAGCGACCGCAGCGGCGAGCTCCTCCATCGCCGCGTGGAGACGCGGGTCAGGGGCGCGGCCAGCGATGCCGTCAGGCACGTCGATGAACCCTTCGTCGTCGGTCGTGCCGAACGCTGTGGACACCGGCGGCGCGTACGGGCCGATGTAACGGAGCCTCATGGTCATGGTGGGTTGCCCTCCTCAGAGCACGTCGATGCGGTAGCGAAGATCGATGCGCGCGTGCGCACCTGGTGGGCCGTTGGTGATCCAGCCGGCGTCGGACGTCATGCCCTCGACGATCACGTCGTTGACGAGCCCCTCGACCCACGCGCCTTGGTTGGCGTCGTAGCGACCGAAGGTGACGTTGGTGGCGACGAGCTCGAGGAGCTCGTCGGCGATCGCCAGCGCGTCGGCCTCGGCGATCTCGAGCGTCGGCCGGTCCTCGGTGGTCGGCTCGTCGATCTGGACCTCGACGAGGATCGGGATGCGCACCGTCTGCCGGTAGGCCTTCTTGCCCGCCCGGAACCCCTCGACCTCGGAACCGATCACGGCCTGGCCGAGGTACACGACACGCTTGTCGATGAACTTGCTGCCCGGCCAGTAGCCGGAGATCGCCGGCGTCTCGACGTCGGACGCCTCGAGCTTGGCGAAGGCAAGCTCGACGAACCGCCGGCGGAACGGGATCAGCAGCGTCGACGAGGCGGCCCGGCTCACAGGAACCCGCCACGGTTCGAGTGATCGTTGGCCTGGAGCACAGCGTCGACGTCGGGGATGCCGAACTCGCGGTGCACTCCCCCGCCGTCGCCGGCGTACGAGTACGTCTCGGTGCCACCCTCGATCGTCGACTTCGACGTCACCCGCAACGACAGGCCCGACGAGTCGCGCTGCAGCAGGTACTGCGTCGCGAGCAACCCGGCCGCCTTGACCGCCGGCGACGGGCGGTCGTAGCCGCACTCGAGGCCGATCTCGATGTTGCCCGACCCGGCAGTCCACAGATCGCCCGACGGGCGACGAGCGATGCCATCCGGATCCGCCGGGATGGCGGCGAGCTCGTCGCTGTCGAACTCGGTGACGGCCAGCGTGGTCGGGTCGGTGACTCGCACCCACCGCACCCGGCGCAGCCGCTTCACCGGCAGCACGATCGACTCGCGCCCGGTGCCGGAGACGACGGCCACGTGGAGGCGGGGCACCCACGCCACAGCTGTCGCCTTCTCGCCGCGGCCCTCGACCTCGGCGCGAACCGGCAGCAGCTTGTCGATGTTGGTGCCCTTCATGCCGGCGAGCGCCTGGACCTCAGCGAGGTTGAACCAGAACGCTCCGACGACGGCGATCGTCGTCGTACCCGAGAGCACGTCGTTGACCGTCCACGACGCCGCCAGGACGTCGAGAAACCCGTTCGACGCGGCAGGCAGCAGGTACGTCACCGCACCCGCATCGCCGATCGTGGCGGCCTGTGCGGCGACGAGCGTGGAGCCGTCAGCGCGCAGCACCGTGACCGTGACGTCATCGACGCCGTCGGTCAGCACGTCGGGCTCACCGTTGCTGTCGACGAACGTCCACCGAAGCGTCGCGGCAACGTTGACGAGGATGCGCTGATCGGCGATCAGATCGATCGTCTGCACGGCGACCGGTCAGGCCTTGCCGGTGATGCACCCCGTCTCGGGGTCCACCTTCCACTCGCCGCGCTCGCCGAGCGCGACGTGCTCCACACCGAAGGCGTAGAACACGCCCTTGGCCGGCTCGGAGTTGTCGAGCGTCTTGACCTTCGGATCGAGCGAACCGTTCGACTCGAACGTCTCCTCGAGCACGTTGTTCGAGACGAACGTGCCATCGGGCCCCTCGGTCGTGACGCCCTGCTTCTTGACGCGCGGCTTGGGCGGCGCCTTCTCCTTCGGCGCCGGCGCAGCTGCCTCGGGCTCGACGACAGGATCGGCCGGCGTCGATGCGACCTCGGCCTCGGTGGCCTCGGGCGCCGTGGCCTTCTTGGCGGCGGGCTTCTTGGGGGTGGTGGTGGTCATGGTGTGGTCACTTCTCCTGGTCGATGGCAGGTGCCTCCGCACCGGCCGCACTTGCGGAAGACGGCATGGAAGCCGCACCCCTCGCACACGAATCCGTCGGTACGAGGACCGCCGAGGTTCGGCTCGAAGAGCTGGCCGTCGCGCTTGAGCGACGACACGAGATGGTCGGGCACGTCGACCTGACCTTTGCGGTCGGCCATGTACCGGCGGCCGCCGGCGTCGATGCCGGCGCACAGCGATTGAGCAACGCAGAGCTTGGCCACGGTGGCGCTCCTGTGGATCGAGGGTCGGCCAGGCGCGGGCACACCGTGAGGTGCGCCCGCGCCGAGCCTTCGGTTGGCGGAGCCGAAAGCCAGAAGCTCCGCCTGTTGGGTAGCCGTCAGCTGCCGAAGATCACTTCGGCAGGATGTTCACCACAGCGCCGGAGAACGACGGCGCGTAGGGCACCAGGGCGCCGAACCAGTACGAGCCCACGTCGAACGTGTGCTGGATGACCGGCCAGTCCATGCCGAGGTAGTCCTGCGGCAAGACGTACGCGAACGCCGACGGCACCTCGCTGTCGGGGATCGGGAGCTCGTCCGAGCAGACGAGCATCGTGCCCTGCGGCAGGTACGGGTGGACCTCGACGTCCACAGTGCGGCCGGTCGTCTGGTTGACGATGCCGGACACCACCGTGCCCATGCGCATCCCGGCCTGATCCGGAACGTCGACGGTCATGATGAACGTCGGGTTGCCCGAGCTGCCGGCGAGGATGGTGTTCGACAGCTGCTTGCGGTCCTGGCCGGCCGCGAGCACCCGGTTGGGATCTGCCTTCACACCTCGAGAGGTGCCGCTGGCGAGCACACCGCTGTACCCGTTGCCGGGGGCGACGCCGGAGAACAGTGCGGCGAACACGTTCTGCAACTCGAGGCCGGGCGTGCCGGTCGACAGCGCGAGGCCGCCGTTCGAGAAGATCGCCCCGGACTGCAGCGGATCGGTCAGCACGGTCAGCAGACCGTCGTACTGATCGGCCGTGGCAGCGGTCGCCGCGGCGAGCCCGTTGTCACCCGTGCTCGGTGCGCCGCCGGTGCCGGCACCGGTGAACTGGATCGTGTAGGCAGCGGTCGCTGCGCCAGCCGTGCCACCCCATGCGCCGGTGCGCCCGGAGTAGAACTGGTTGGCGATCGCGGTGGCGGTGCCGACGTAGATCTTGAACCCGGTCGCTCCGGTCACGAACGCACCAGTCATCGTCACGTCGACGACGCGGCCGGTGACGGCAGCGAGGGCGGTGGTCGTGACTTCGGCCGATGCGATCGACTCGCCGAACAGGCCCTCGGCGGCGACACGCACGTACAGCGTGGCGATGTTGGCCGAGTTGCCGACCTCGGTGCCGGCTGCGACTCGAGCGGTCAGGACCACCGAGCCACCGGCGGGCGTGCCGAGCTGGCCGACGAACACGCCGGCGTCGGTGCCACGTGCGCCGAGGAGCGCCATCTCGTCGGCGAGCATCGACGCGTAGAGCACCGCGGTGTGCGAGAGCTGACGAGCGTCGCCGAAGCCCTGGCCGGCGAACTGAGCGGACCAGGTCGCCACATCGGACAGACCCATCTGCTTGTAGTTCACGTTCTTGTCGGCGCCGGCGTAGCTGATCTTGGCGCCGCGGCGCAGGGTCAGCGAGCCGGAGGTCATCGTCGACGCGTCGTTGATGAACGGCGACAGGTTGGCGACGCCGCCGGTGCCCGAGTTCGAGATGCCGGTGATCTGCTTGAACCGGCGGCTCGTGCCCTGGCCCTTGATCCGCGGGATCCGGTTGCGCAGCGGGGTGCGGACCGGCACGAGGAACTTGGCGGGCGCCTCGAGGTCATACGGCACGAGGCCGGTCGAGATCGGCGACGTGAGCGACAGGTCCTTGTTGAGGGTGCCGTTCTTGTTGAGCTCCTCGGTGAGCGAGGCCAGGATGTCGGGCGAGACGGACTTGCCGAGCGTGGCCAGCGCGTCAGCGGACGCGTTGCCCTCGGGGCGGATCCAGTTCGGGCCGTGATCGGGATCCGAGATGAACGAGATGCCGGCGGCCTTGGCGGCCGCCTGCTGGTGCGCCGAGGCGTCGAGGGCGCCCTTGAACGCCTCGAATCGGCTGGCGACCTCTGCCGGCGACTGCGCGTCGGCGAAGAGTTCCTTGATGGGGACCATGGTGGGTCTGTGCTCCTTGGTGGGGTCAGAGTGCGGCGAGCTCGGTGCGGGCGTTGTTGGCCAGCTCCGTGTAGCCGCGACGCATGTCGGGGTCGTTGGTGGTGTTGGCGATGTCCGTGAACTTGGCGACGTCGGCGGTGAGAGCCGCTTTGCGCGCATCCACAGGTGAACCGCCGCTGTGGGTTGCCCGGTGCGGGCCACCCGGTGCCGCCATGCCCTCGACCTTCGTGAGCCGATCCGCGAGCTCTTCGAGCTCCTCTGCGGTGGCCACCTTTGTCGTCGGTTCCTGGTCGGACTTTGCGACGAGCTCGTCCACCTTCGTGGTGAGCTCGTCGATGCCGAGGGCCTTGCGGACCTCGACGAGATCGGCGTCGTCGGCCGTGGCAGCCTTGACGAGATCGGCGATGGTGGACAGCTTCACGAGCTCCTCCTGGGGTTCGGCGGCGTCGCCGGCGATTGCGATCTTCAGGGCGCCCATGAACTGGGCGTCGTCCCACGTGTCGACCTCGACGTACCACTCGAGGTCCTCGAGGAGCGAGAGCACACGGCGCACGGGCCCACGGCCGCCATCGCCTTCGAGGTACTCGTCGACCTCCTGCTGCAACAGTGCGTTCAGCGCCGCCACTGCCTGCGCGACGAGGCTCTCTTCGGCCACCTCGTCGACCGCCTCGACGGTGCCGGCGTCCTTCACGAGCGCGTCGCTTGCAGTCCACTCGCCGCCCTTGGCCATCTTGGCGAGGACGAGCTTGGCGCTCTCGTTGCACGGGCGATCGACGAGCGACGTCTCGATGATCGTGCCACCGATGATCCGACCGTTCGGAGCGCCGGCGTCCTTCACGATCTTCGGGCTCTTGATCCCGATCGAGAAGCCGGTGTAAACGCCCTCGTCGACCTTGACGATCGCGTCGGCGTCGACGATCTTGGCGGTCAGCCAGTGATCGTCACCGGCCTGCTCGACCTCGACGCCCTTGCCCACAGCCCACGCCTGGTGCATCTCGCGGACGTTGCCGATCTTGAACCACTCGGGCACGGCGGACTTCAGCCAGGCCGGGTCGCAGACCTGGCCGTCGAGATCGAGCTGTGGCCCGGTCATCTGGCCGTAGACGAGCATCGAGCCGTCGGGGAGCTTCTCGCTCTTGGTGATGGGTGCGAAGGTGCGGGTGAGCGACATTGGCTGGTCTCCTCAGCGGGCGACGATCTTGCGGATCGTGGGGATGTCGCCGGCGGCGCCGGCGGCGTTGAGCTCGGCGACGGTGGCGTCGTCGAACGTGGTGAACTCGAAGTCGCGCCACGACTGGCCGGCGCGCTTGCGGGCGAACGAGATGAACTTGGCGACCTCGTTGTCACGGTCGGCTGGAGCGGGGTCGATCTCGGCCTCGCTGACTGGGCCCGCCGGCGCCGGCGCAGGGGCGGCGGCTGCCGCCTCCTGCGCCTTGCGTGCGCCACGCAGGAACACGAGGCCGGCACCGGTGACGATGAACGGTTCGTCGGCCTCCTCGAAGTCGTACATCGTCAACCCGCGAGCGGCACGATCCTCGTTGATCGTGATGCCACCGCGGCGCGACTGACTGTCGGTGACCTTCTCCGCTTCGCCCTGGTCCTCGACCTCGTAGCCGATCATGGCGAACTCGAGCTCGATCGGCATGTCCAACCACTCGCGCGACAGATCGGTCATCAGACCGCCGAGCCACTCACACGTCGGACGGATGTCCTTGCGCCACGCCGAGTTGGCCTCGCCCTCCTGGTGGCCCTTGCCGCCGAGGCCCGACGACGGCGGGAACCCGATCTCTGTGGGCATCACGGCGAACGACATGCAGACGAGCTTGACGATCATGTCGAACAGCTCCGGCTTGAACCGCTCGATGAACGAAGCCATCGCCATCGGCTCGAAGCCGGCCGGCAGCAGGTGCAGCCCGTGGCGCTCGTCGAAGTTGCCGGCGAGCATCGCGTTCATGGTCAGTTCCATCTCGCGCAGCAGCGCCGGCGTGACGGTGCCGGTCTGCGTGCTCGCCTGCATCGCGACCTTCATGTCGGTCTTCAACCACATGTCGGGGACCACGCCGGCGTCGAACTCGGAGCGGACCCACTGCATGCACTTCATCCACAGGTCGATCGCCGACAGCGCCTGCTCCGTCTCGGGCAGACCGTACGGCGTGAACGACCGCGTGACCTTCGGGCGGTAGACGAGCTGCTCGAGCGTGAACGCATCGGCGACGCCGTCGGTCGAGGCGACCCACTCGCCACGGGGCAGGCCGTGGAGGATCTGCTGATACGCCGGCGCCGGCGGGGCCGGGGTCGAGCCGCGGTGATCCCACAGCGGCTTGATCGTTGCGCCGTCGATCAGCTCGAAGGCGGCGACCTTGCCGTTCATGGTGCGGCGCGGGAACACGGTGACGGCGTCGGTAACGAGCTGCTCTTCCATCAGCGCGCCGAGCCACGTGCCCCAGCCCTGCTGGTTGAACCGGTCGGGCTTCTCCCAGAAGTTGCGGAGCCGGATCATCTCGGGCTCGAAGCGCTGGCGGGCGATCGCTGCTGCCTTGCCGGGGTTGCTCAGGTTCTCGTCGAGCATGATCTGACGCAGCGCGCGACGGGTCAGTCGGATGTCCCAATCGAGCGCTTGCATGTGGGCCTTGCGTGCCTCGATGCAGCGGCGCATCACGTCGACCTGATCGGCGGCGGCGCGCAGTGTGGCGAACGGGGTCGAGCGGTTGTTGACGTTGAGGTTGACGCCCGGCTGATACTCCGACCGGCGCGGCGAGTAGCGGCCGTTGCCGGGCAGCCGCGGGTCGAGGGCGCTGACGCCGAGCGGGACACCCGGACCGAGCAGACCGGCCCACGCCGCGCCGGACCCGTCGTCGACGTTGCGGCCACCGCCCTGCAGGGCGAGCGCCTGGGCGAGGCCGGCGATGTCCGTCGTTGTCGGGCGGAGGCCGACACTCTTCTCGACGAGCTCGGCGAGCGCATCGATCTTCGCGTGCAACGGCGCCACGGCCTCGTCGATCTTCGTCACTCGTCACCTCCTCAAGCGGGCTGCCCGAGCTGGGCGCCACACGATGAACAGAGCACCCGGCTCGATGCATTGACCACAGCGCACGACGGGCACGGGATCATCAGCCCGTCGAGCAGCGCCATCGCTGACGATCCGCCGGCCGCGTCGCCGAGCATCGCCTCGCGCTCGGCCATGATCCAGGCGACGATGCCGTCGATCCGCTTCGTCGACTTCTCCCGGTCGGGCTTGACCGGCTTGATGTTGCCGGCGTCGTCGGTGCGCACCTCGACGCAGTCGGCCATCCAGCGCAGCACCGGGTTGACGCCGGTGCGCACGAGCGGCTTGCCCTTCTTGGAGCCGAGCACCTGACGCTCGATCTGCTTGGCCGGCGCCGACAGTTGCCCGTAGCCCTGGCGGGTTGGGACCATCGCGAAGCCAGCCGCGGCGAGCTCGATCGCGGTCTCGGTCGCGTTCCATTGGTCGTACGCGATCGACACGCACATCACGTCGAGGCGCTCCAGCTCAGCGATGATGTCCGCTCGCACCTTCGAGTAGTCGGTGACGTTGCCCTCGGTGACGGCGATCCAACCGTCCTTGACCCACTCGCCGATCGGCATCTTCGTGCGCTTCTCGATCTCTCCGATGCGCTCCTCCGGGATCCAGAACAGCGCGTGCAGCAGCGGCACTTCGCCGGCGCCACGGACCACGAACGCCGTCAGGTCCGACGCCGTTGCGAGGTCGAGCCCGCCGCGCACCACAGTGCCCTTCCACTCGTTCGGATCGATCTCGCCGCGAGTCGTGTCGAAGCGATCGAGCGGCAGCCACTTCGTCGTCTGCTTGGTGCGCACGTTCAGGTGGAGCCGAAGGTACGAGGCGAGCTCGCGCTGCGAGCTGCGCGCCTTGACCGCCGCCGTGCGGAGGTACTCCATCGTCACCGTCGAGCCGGCACCGGGGTTGGCGCCGATGATCGTCTCATCGCTGAACGGGTCGAACCCGACCGCCTTCTCGTCGGCGGCGAACACCACGCCGTAGGTCGTCTGGTCCTTCTTGGTGCCGGCGCACAGCGCCTCGATGTACTCCCGCTTCTCGGTGTAGATCGTGCCGTCGGTGCCGGCGTCGGCGGTCGTGATGAACACGATCAGCGGCTGCTCGCGCGAGCCCGTGCCGGACTCGAGCGCTTCGATCACGTCGGGGTTCTTGTGGACGTGGACCTCGTCGATGATCGCGGCGTGCACGTTGAGGCCGTGCTGGAGATCGCCGTTCGATGAGAGTGCTCGGAAGATCGCACCGGTCACCGGATGCTCGAGCAGCGCTCGCTGGATCCCCTTGCGACCGAGCTTCTCGCGTAGCGCCTTCGAGCCGTTGGCCATCGCCCGAGCAGCTCGGAACACGACGCCCGCCTGGACTCGTGAGCCGGCCGCGGCGTACACCTCCGCGCCCCACTCGCGATCGGCGCTGAACAGATACAGCCCGAGGCCCGAGCACAACGTCGACTTGCCGTTCTTGCGCGGGATCTCGAACCACACCGTGCGGATCACCCGACGACCATCGGCGTGCTTGATCCCGAAGACCGGCGCAATCAGGTAGCGCACCTGCCAGTCGAACAACCGGAACTCGAGGCCGGCCCACCGGCCGATCGTCTGCGTCAGCAACAGGAAGAACCGGAGCACCCGCTCCACAGATCGCGGGTCGAACCAAATGCCCTTGCCCTTCGGCAACGGCGTGCGGATCAACGGCTTGCCCGTCCATCCCGAGTCGGCGATCAGCCCGTCCTCGATCCACTCCGCGATCGACTTCTCGATCTGCTGCTCAATCGAGGATGCTCGCGCCCTCTGCGCCATCGCCATCTCCCTCGGGCATCGACGCGCGCAACCGGGCCGACGGCGTCAGCAACAGCTCCTTGCCGAGCACCGCGGCGAGCGTCGTTGACTCGCGCCAGATCTGCCACACCGGGTTCTTGCGGACGTCGCCGTTCTTGTCGGTCTGGGTGAACCCGTCCTCCGTCAGTTGCTTTTCTGCTGCGCAGGCGTGCGACCACGCCCGGCAGTACGACGCCGCCACCGCTCGATCGACCTCCGACAGAAGCCCTCGCTCGTGAAGCAACGGCACGACGCGCGCCCACTCGGCAACCGCCTCGTCGTCCAGATCCTCCGGCATGTGCGGTGCCGCCGGCGGGAGCTTGATCGCCTTGCGGCCCGACTTCGTCGACGAACGCCCGGGGTGGGCGCCCTTCCGCTCGCGCTCAGCGTCGGACATCGACACTCGGCCGCGGCTGCCGGTCATCGGTTGGCCTTGTGCATCCGATGCTGCCGAGGCAGCTGGTGTGGTCCGGTGGCCATTGCACGCCGGACCCTTTGGATGACGTCGACGGTGACGCCGAAGTCGGGTGCGATGAGAGCGAGTGGTTCGCCCTTTCGGATCCGCTGGCGCACGCTGCGCAGCTGGTCGTCGTCGAGCGCTCGTCGATGCATCTGGGTGAAGCGCCCCTTGGCGATGGCGTCCTGCGTGTTGTCGCTCTTGGTGCCGGCGAACAGGTGGGCCGGGTTGCAGCACGGTGGGTTGTCGCAGCGGTGGCAGGCCATCTCCTCGCCGGCGAGCTCGTGGCCGAGCGCCAGCTGGAGCGAGTGTCGATGTGCACCGATCCGTCGGCCGCCCGATCGCGGCAGCACGAAGATGCCGTAGCCGTTGGGCCATAGCTCGCCGGTCCACAGCCAGCACTCGTCGGCGGCGGCGACGGCGACATGCGACCAGAACCGATCGGGTCGAGGGACGCCGCGCTCGGTGCGGACTCGGTAGACCGTCGTCTTCCCGACGTGCAGCTGCTCGGCGATCTGCCGTGCTGGCTGACCAGCTCGAAGGCGCCGTTCGATTTCGTCGAGCGGCGCTGAAGTGTGAACGACGTGCACGGTTCGACCACCCTCCGGCGTCAAGAAAACTGTCAACAATTCGACCGATTCGCCGCGACCTGGCCGAGGTTCCGGCGACCCCTCTGACCTGCACAAACGCGAGGCAGGCCAGGTCATTGCGTGTGTGAGATCAGCCGTCGAATCTCACGCCGTGCGGTCACGATTGCTGCGCCCGATGTTGCACGGGCCGCAGCTGGAGACGAGGACACCCGACCATTGCTGCGGGTCGGGGAAGTCGCTCAACGGGGGCACGTGATCAGCGGTGGTTGCCCTCACGAACTCGCCGCGCTGCCGATGCCAGTAGCACCACGGATCCTGTGCGAGCTGGTCGGCACGCTCACGTCGATACGTTGCGTCGTACCCTCGCTGAGCCGAGCTCGAGCGCCGGCCGTGCAACGGACACGGCTTGAAGTTGCCGCACTGACCGAACGCACCACACCGGGCCACCGGCTTGCGAGGCACCGGTCAGAGCGGGCCGAGCCGCACGCACCACAGCAGCGAACCCTGCACGGCGTCGCCACAGTTGAGCGCACCGCCCGAGTCCTGGTATGCGTTCAGCTCGACGTAGTCGCCGGCGTTGGCGTTGATCACCTCGCACGCAGCGAGCGTGACGTTCCCGTTCGAGACCTGCCCCTGCCACGCACGCCGCACGCCATCGTTGTTGAAGTCGAGGAACGCCGTGCGGTAGCCAGCTGCGCCGCCGGCGGCGAACACGAGCTGATAGCCCCACAGGTAGCAGCCGGCCAGACCGGCCGGCACCGTGAGCCGAGAGTTGTTCACCGCCGTGTCGTGGAAGCCCTGGGCGTCGCCGTACTCGGATGGCATCGAGACCTTCGTGAACGTCACGTTCGTCAGCGATTGCGTGGCGAACTTCGCCGCCTTGCACTGCACCTGGTTGCCACCGGGCAACAGCGAGTTGACCGCCGAACCGATGAGGTTGACGTACGCAGCGGTCAGCACAGAGCCGGCCGTCGCGGTGGGGATACTCGCCATGCATCACCTCCCGAGAACGACAACGGCCGCCGGTCCCGAGGGGACACAGCGGCCAAGCCAATCGAGAAGATACCACGCGTCACCGAAGATGCACGTCACCGCCGTGCAGATCGCACAACTAGTCTCGACCGCCATGGAACCGCTCACCGTCGGGATGCTCAAGCAGTTCATCGCCGAGGCAAACCTGCCGGACGACGCCTATGTGGTCGTCGTCCAGGAGCGCCGGCTCCGTCACGACGACTTCGACGCCGGCGAGCGAGACGCCAAGGCGTTCTCGGCCACGATCGGCCACGGCCAGGACTCCCATCTGCGCATCTGGCTCGAGCTCGACGAGAGCTGATCCTCAGGGCGCTGGGATGTAGGCGGCTTCTCGTTGCGAACGACGCTGCTCGATCACGTGCTCCACTGCTGCGCCGAGGACGGCCTCGATCGTGTCGCCGGCGAACGTGACACCGGAGTAGTCCTCGCTCCACTTGCGTACCCACACCCGCAACGTCCATCCGCGCACGCCCTTCCTTCGACGGAGGTGGTCGACGTGGTGGACGTGATCGATCAACCACTCGGCCATCTCGTCGATGTCCGACAACGGCCCGGGCAACGCTGGCGGCACGACGAGATCGAAGCTCACGTGCTGACTCGACGTCGACGCTGCGCACGGATCGCTGCTCGCTTCTTGGCTTCCTTCTTGGTCTCGTCCTCGGGCGGCGGCCGCATCGCTGCGATGCGCTCGAGGCGATCGGCCTCGGCCTGGTCGAGCGTTGGTTGCTCGGCCTCACGCTTGCGGAGGTTCTTGGCGATCGCAGTCGTGACGGTCCAACCGTTGTGGTGGAGCTCGACGAGGTGGAGCTCGGGCGGGTCGTTCGTGATCGGGTCACGGTGGTCGTAGCAGAAGCGACACAGGCCGATCGTCACCGGCTCGAGCGCTTTCGCCGTGTTGTTGCCCGCCGGCGCCGGCTTCGCCACCTCCACCGTCCGGTAGACGAGACACGCATGCGCTCGACCTTCGTCGTCACGAAGCCGCTCGCAGTTCCAGCACCAACGCATGGCGTTCGAGACGCTCTCGGTCGCCCGGCCACGGTTCGCTGGGTTCGGGTCACGATCGCCGGGCGTCGGGTAGCCGAACGTCGTCGCCAGCGATCGGAGGAAGTGAGCATCGGCGGCGATGCGAGCGGCGACCTTCGTCAGTTGCTCGAGCGCCCACACCGCAGGGTCCGGTTCGCCGGTGCTGGCGAGCGCAGCACGTTCAACCGACGAGCCGATCGTGACTGAGCTGCCACCCCCCGGTGAGCCGTTGCCGGGGGTCGTCGACGAGAAGCCGGGTTGGAGCTCGCGGAGGTTGCGGGCTGCACGGAAGATCCAACCGCGTGACTCGGCGATGTCTTTCTCTGCTGCGATGACCTGTTGCTCGATCGACGGCATTCAGGGTCTCCAATCGTCGTCGTTGTGCGGGGGTGGCAGATCGGGCTCGGAGGCGGGTGCGGTGAGTACAGCTGCACCGCGGTGCGCTGCGCTCCGGTCCGGCTCCGGTCCGTTTCGTGGCGAGTCGCGCACGTCCGTTCGCGTGCGCGCACGTGCATGCGTGACCCCGGTCTGCGCTCGGTCCGGCACCGGTCCGGCGACCGGTCCGTCATCGTCGGGCGGATGCGATGTGTCGGGAAGGGCGCTCGGCGCTGTGGATGCGGCACTGGCCGAGGCACGAGCAACATCAGCTGCTGTCGTGCCCGGGCGCAGCAGCGGCATGCCAGCCTGCTCCGGGGTGCGTTCCTTCTTGAGGACGATGTTGCATCGGTGGCAAGCCACGACAATGTTCTCGAACGTGTTGTCACCCATCGGGTCGACGTGGTCGTAGGTGCCGGCGACGTGCGGTCGGAACTTCGCGCCCTCGCGCCAATCGACCCGGACGCCGCAGTACCGGCAGAGCTCGCGGTCGCGTTTGCGGACCGCCTCCTGGAGGCGATCCATGTGCCAGAAGTCGCGGTTGCGTTTGCGCTTCCACCGACGGATCGGGTCGGCGAACTCCTCGGGCGACGGGTTGTCGACCTTGAAGACGTCGTCCATCTCCAACGTCGTCGGCGTCAGCACGATCATCGGCGGCACCTCTTCGGCGAGCTCGGCGAGGGCGGCCTCGAGGCGCTTGCCTGAGATCTTGCGGCCGATGGCCACCGGGATCTTCGAGAGCGGGATCGAGCCGCCGTTGCCCTTCGCCGTGCAGTAGATCGCGAGGTGGATCCACACGCCGGCGGCGTCGAACGAGAGCCCGTCGAGCTGCGGCTTGCGCGAGTTGTGGATCTTCAACCAGACGCGGGTGTTCCCGTCGATCTGGCGGACCGGTTCGGACTTCGTCATACGGCCGCCAGCGGCATGGTCAGCGTTTGGAGGCCGAGCTGCACCTGGACGGGCGTGTAGCGGCGCTCCTGGCCCCACAGGGCGGCGTCGACGGTCACGGTGGCACGTCGGGCCACCCGTTCGGCCTCTGCGGCGGCGTGGCCGGCTTTGCAGGGGTCGCACGGGTCCTCGGCGTTGCGGCGGTGGCGGTAGTAGCCGCTGTCGGTGCCGCAGACCGCCTTGCGGGCGCGTTGCTTGACGGTGACGGGCTCGCCGATCGTCGCGTGGACGTGAGCGATGAACCGGCGGCGGAACCTCGCCGGCACGGCGACGTAGCCGAAGATCGTCGAGGGGTCCGAGTAGACCTCGCGGTGCAACGTCGCGGTCAGGCAGTCCAGCCGGACCGGGCAGCCCTCGCAGATCTCTCGGGCGCGCGGGTCGTACACGTACCACGGGCGAGTGGGCATGCCGGTGCACGCTGCGTCGTCGGCCCAACCGTCGCGCGCGACCCAGTACGAGACGCGGAAGAGCATCGCCTCGATCCTGGCGCGGCGGCGCGACCAGTTCGCGAACGACGTGTCGATCGTGAACGGCGGCCCGTCGTCGGGCGCGATGGTGAGCAGGGTCATGGTGTCCGCACGGTTGAGCTGGAGGGGTCAGCGGGTCAGGCGTCGCCGCGACGGATCGGGGTGCGCTCGGAGTCCTCGGGCGACCGGAGGTGGAGCGCCTTCGTGTGCCGGCGCATGTCCGCCAGCGCGTTCGCGGGCAGGACCAGAGAGCACGAGTTGCAAGCGAGCACGAGCTCCTCGTTGGCGTCGGCGGCCGCAACCGGCGACGGCTCGCCGGCGGGTGCCGGATCCGGCAGACCCCCCCCCGGCTCAACTGATGCCGTCGTCTTGTGGAGGCGGCTCGTGTGCACGAGTAATCCGTGCGCCGAGTTGAACCGCTTTCCACAGCCGGGCACTTCGCACTCGAGCGGCACACCTGTCGCCGGCGACGGGGCGTCGAGCTGCGCGCGCAGGGTCGTCGAGGCCGGCGGCGGCGGCGAGGTCGGCGGGTCGGCCAGCCCGACGTCGGCGAGAGTGACGCCGAACGCTCCGGCGACCTGCTCGTCGGTGAACCCGGGCGACGCGGGTGTGGTGAGGTTGCGCAGTGCGACGATGGCGTCGACGACTCGCGGGCGGCGTTCGTCCCACGCTGCGGCGGCGGCGTCGTTGGTGGCGAGCTCGGCGTCGAGCTCGTCGATGGCGGTGGTCAGTGTGTCGGTCATGACGGTTGCTCCTCGTGTTGGTTGTCGGGGGTGGTCGGGAGGTGGTCGTTGGCGCAGATGTCGTAGCCATCGCCGGATCCGAGGTAGTGCGAGCGGGTGCCGAACCCGGTGCGGATGGTGAGCACGGGTCCGCCCCAGCCGAGGAGGTACTCCTCGGTGAACCCGTCGCGATGGGCGTTGACGGACTTGCGCCACGCCTTCGTCTTGGCGTCGGAGCCGCTGCTGTTCGCCGGCCGGGCGGCCGAGATCGGGAGTTCGCGCCACCGCGGCAGGGCGTGATCGTGGGCGTCAGCGACGGCGTCGTTCTCGTCGGAGCGGGCAGGTCCGAACCAGCCACACCCGAGACAGGCGCCGCGGTGGACGAGCTCGTGCTCGTCGAGGTCCTTCGACTCGATTGTCGGTGTGCAGCGGTCGGCGAGCTCGATGACGTCGCTGGCGCCGAACTGCGGTCGGCCTGGTGCCGTGAAGGCGATCGTCCAGCGGCGGCACGGCGTCGATGACCTCGCGGCGGTTGCTGTTGGCGGCCTCGAAGTTGGCAACGTGGGCGAGCTCGTCGAGCGACTTGCCGGCGAGCCACAGGATGATGCGCTTCACACCCTGCCGGCGGTATCCGGGCCACGGCTCGACGGTGTGGTCGACGTCGGGCTCGCGCATCGTGGCGGCGGTGGCGGCTTGCTCGTTGGCGATCGCCTGGACGATGAACTCGACGGCGTGCGGCACGTGCGGGTCGTCCTTGCGGTTGCCGACGACGCCCCAGCGGAGGCCGGCGAAGTCGAACGTGCGACCTTCCATCGACACGGCCGCCCCGCGGCGACGCCACCACTCGTCGCCCGGCGCCGGCGCGGGTGGGGCCGCGTCGGCGGCCTTGTTCTTGATTGCTTCGAGCACCTTGTTGCGGGTGGCCGGCTTCTCGTCGGTCGAGGCTTCGACGACAGCGGCGACGACGTCGGGGTTGGCCGCCATCGAGCGCAGCTGCGACCGATCCTGGCGAGATAAACCGTCGCGGTCCGCGACGGTTTTCTTGCCACGTCCGGGCCCGGCCTTCGGCTTCGCTTCGCCGAGGAGTTGACCGACGCGGATCTCGATGTGGCGCATCGCCTTGGCGAGATCCTTTCGGCCGGTCGAGGTCCTCGACGCGACGTAGGCGTCGACGGCCTCGAGGCGGGCCTGGAGCTCGCGCAGCTCGCCGACGTCGGCGAGGTCGGGTGCCGAGCGGATCACGTGGGCGCAGATGTTGTGGAGCTCGGCGAGCGCGAGCTGCTCGGGGTCCGGGATCTTCGGCAGCCGGTCGTCGGCCTCGGCGTCCCACCGCTCCAGACACTTCGGGCAGACGTTCGCGTTGTGGCTGGCGATGTTCTCGCGAGCGTCGCGGGCGAGGCCGTGCGCCCACTTCTCCGACGGCAGCCCGCAGATCGTCTCGTCGTCGCCGACGTGGCGGATGAGGTGCGATCCGCTGAACGGTCGGGTCGCGCGCCACGCCTCCCACTCCTCGTCGCTGAGCTCCTTGGCCGGCGTGTTCTTGCGGGTCGCCATCACGAGAGTGACCGGACGTCGCTGGCCGGCGACATGCCGGCGGCGTCGATGAGGACGTCGCGGATCTCGGCGGCGTCACGTCGGGTCCAGAAGCCGGGCACGACCACAGCGCGGAAGTTGGTGAGGCCGCGCAGGAGGTTCGGCCCGGAGGCGTACATCACCTGTCGGACGGTCCACAGGTTTGCTCGCCTGACCCTCTCGGCGGCGGGTCGGTCGGGTGCGCACAGCACGATCAGTCGGTCGTCGCTCACGGGTGCTCGCAGTCGTTGGTGTGGGTGTGTTGGCGGTGGTGTTCGGCGTCGGCGCGCATCTCCGGTGTGGAGCGCATGCAGACGGTGATCACCGAGCTCGGGCCGCGCTCGTCGAGGAGCCGGCGGATGTGGGCGACGGCCTCGGGACCGAACGCTCCGTCGACGACCTTGAGGCCGTGCTCGCGGTCCGGGTACGTGACGACCTGAACCTGTGTGCCAGGCATCGGCTCGAGGATCTCGTGGGCCTCGACCATCGCCTGGGCGATCGCTTCCTTGCTGCCGTCGGGGAGCACGCCGACGGACATCGGGTAGGTGCGCTCGTGGATCGGCACAACGCCCTTGGCCCGGGCTCGGTCTGCTCGACGGTGTTCGGCGCGGCTCACGACGCGACCGCCTTGTGGATCGGGCACGGTTGCTGGCGGCCGAAGCCGGCGATCATCCGCTCGTAGGTGCAACCGCGGCACTCACCGTTGACGTCGGTCGTCCACTGGTAGCCGTCCTCGTCGGTGAGCTGGAGCTCGGTCGTCTTGCACTCGCACGCGTTGCGGTAGCGCTCGTCGATCGGGCAGAACAGCATGCGGGCCACGCCGGGGTGGTGGTTGTCCTCGTCGAACGCGGGCATGGCGAACCCGGCGACGACGCGCATCATGTCCTCGAGCGAGCAGCGCCCGGGCGGACGACTGACGGAGACGAGCCAGGTGGGTCCGACCTTGCCGTCGCCGCCGGGGAGCTCCATCACACCGATCGACGAGATCACCCGAAGGCCGTCGGTGCTGCGCCACAGCGACCCGCCGGCGGGGCACACCAGACCGGACCGCTTCGCGGACGTCTGCTGGAACGAGCCGACCACAGCGAGCAGCGCACCGGACGCCGAGAGCCTCATACGAGCGCCAAACGAGGAGCCGGTGAGATCTCGAGCAGCGGGTGACCGTTCGGGCACAGCGGCACACCGTCTCGCGGCGCGAGCTCGCCCTTGGTGCCGGTCCACTCGTCGGCGACGCAGCGCACGTTGACCTGTCGCTCGCCGTAGTTCATGAGCACCACGCCGACCGACATGGTGAGCGTCTCGTCGGGGAACCGCTGCTGGCGCTGCTCGATCGCCTCGGCGATGCGGCCGATGTCGGCGACGCCGAGGAATTGCGGGATGTACACGATCATGAGGTGACTCCGTTCTTGGTCATCGAGCGGCGGAGGTGGGCGAGCATCCCGTTGAGCGGGCCGCGCACGGCGACGAGGAGGCGCTTGCCGGATGCGTCGCCGGAGACGGCGAACTCGGGTGCGCCGGCGGCGACGACCTCGAGGTTGGCCAACCCGAGCCGGCAGTCGACGTCGGCCCGGGATGACGCGGCGGCGATGAGCTCGGCGCGGGAGTCGACGGCGACGGGGAAGAGCTCGGCGGTCACGGCTGGACCTCACGTCGAGCGCGTGCGTCGATGTGGTCACGCATCCGCCGGCGGGCCTCCGTGTAGGTCGCACCGTTCACGGCGCCGCCGCAGTTGCAGATGATCGTGATGGCACCGATCTGTTGGACCCAGCCGGTCTCGAAGTGATGGCCATCGGATGCTGTGCATCGGCGGCGGTGGACATCGCGGGCGAGTTCCTCGGGGAAACGCCGGCGGCAGCCGTCGCACACGTGCGGGTTGGCGAGCTCGTAGGCGTCCTTGCGCAGCTGGCGTTCGATCACTGCGTCGCGTCGGGCGACGTGGGCCTGGCCGGCGACGGCGAGCGATGCGAGGCCGTGCCCGGTGTGCATGACGGAGTTGACCCAGTCGACGAGAAAGTTCGCCGCCTCGACGAGATCAGTCATCCGCCACGGTGCGGCGTGCCGAGCGTCGGGCTCGCCGTCGTCGGGTGCGTCGACGTTGCCGTGGCGGATCGCGGCGACGTCGTAATGGTTGCCCTCGCGGTCGGCGATCCACACGGTCGGCGGGTGGCCGACGTTGACGCCGATCGAGATGAGGACGTGCGGGCCGTCGTCGGCGATCAGGATGTCGGTCGCCAACCGCTCGAGCGCAGCGGCCACGGTGCGGTGCGGGAGATCAGCCACCGGTGGCCGCTTTCTCGGCACGGGCCCACGCGGCCCGGGCGGCGACCCGCGCTGCCGGGGTGATCACGTAGTCCTCGATCGGCGTCTCGAACGGGGTGTGCTCGAGCTCGTTCTGCACGTACCGGTAGAGCTCGATCAGCGCGACCTCAGCCGGCGCCGGCGGCTGGCCGGGGAGCGTGCCGCGGAAGCACCTCGAGCACGGGCGGGCGAACTGCTCGGCGTGCTCGATCCGGATCTGGTTGACACCGAACAGAGAGTCCGCCGCGCCACAGCGCATCACCCACGAGGTCGCGGCGCCGGTCGTCGGATCGAACCGGGCGTTCTCGAACGCGTGGTACACCGGCACCGGCGCGTTCGGTTCGATGATGACCACTCGACGGTCGGTCATGACCGGCCCCGGCGGGCGCGGTGGCGGGCGAGGAGCTGACGGTTGGCGGCGCGGCGGTGCTCGGCGCCTCGCCAGATGCCGAGCAGCCGGTCGAGGAAGGCGAGGCCCTCGTCGGTCCATTCGGCTTCGATCGTGAACGAGCGGACCATCGAGCGCATGCCAACGAACGCACGCGGCGCGCGTGGTGCCGGCCGCTCGGCGACGAGCTCGTTGAACGTGACGCCGGCGACGTTGATCGGCGAGCCGCCGTTGATCTGAATCCGGGGCGCAGAGAGGAAGAGGGTCATCGGTTGTGGTCCTTTCGAGGTGGCGCCCGGTCAGGCGGGCGGCGGAGACGGCGGGGCGGGTGGGCCTTCGATGCCGGCGGCTGTGAGGCCGGCGGCCATGGCGTGCGCTGCGATGGTTGGGTGAGGGATCGGGGCGGTCCACATGAACGTGCCGACGACGGCGTCGCCGCACAGGACCTCGAACGTGGCCGAGTCAGCGGACGAGAGCCGCGTCGACCAACCCGGGTGGTCGCCGGCGACGTCGTCGACGGGGACGCACACGGAGAACATCGGCAACCGGTGGGTGTAGAGGGTGAGCCACAGCGGCACGCCGGCGGCCATGCGCTCGAGATCGCCCGGATCGGGCACCAACCGGATGTTCAGACCGTGCTCGTCGGCGATCACCTCGACCGGTGCGATGTCCGGGTTGAGGAGATCACCATCGGGCGCGGAGATCACGATCCGGTGGCCCCAGTTCTCGGCGTCGGGGATCGACGACGGCCTCACGAGAGCACGCTCCGCACTCGATCCATCCACGACGTGGCCGCGGCACCGTCAAGGCGTTCGCTGCTGCGTCGATCGGTGGTGTGGGCGAACCGGTATGACGTCGCCACCGTCGGCACCGGACCGAACGCTCGAGCGAGGATCCGATCGGCGGCAGCGATGCGCTCGGGATCCACCGGGGGCGGCACGGTGGGGAGCTCGACCGGTGGAAGCGGCACGTTCGGCGAGAGCGGCCGCACCGGCGCCGGTGGCGTCGTCTCGGCCGGGGCCGGCATGTGGACGTGAAGCGCTGTGGCGCGCAGCCCGCAGATCCAACAGACCTCGGGCTTGACCATCGACGGGGCGAACATGTGGCGCACGCGGTGATCGGTCACGACGCGCGCCCGTTCAGCGGGTGGTTGGCGAACCGGGCGCGGATCTCGGCGAGGTGCCGGGCAGCGCGCTCACGTTCCTCGTCGGTCAGCTTCAACTGGCGATCGCGCTCGGCGCGCTCGTCGTCGGTGAGCGGGCGCACCTGAACCTCATCGGGCAACGGCGGCACCGGGCCACGCCTCGAGCGGCCGCGCGTCGGCCGACGGAAGTCGTGCACGTTCTCGCCACGATCGTCCGACGGGGCGGTCGCCAGATCCCACGCGCTCACTGGGCACGCTCCGACGTCGCTGCGCGACGCTTGCGCTGTCCGCCCGGGCGATGTACCGGATCCACGCCCGGGCCCATCATCTCGTTGCCGAGCGCACAGATCGAGCGCGGCGGATCCGCCGGCTCACCGACGCACATCATGTCGAGGTGCTCGCCGGCGGCCGGTGACGGGTGATCCCACACGTCGAGGTACGGGTTGGTCCGCTCGCGGCTCATCGGCCCGGTGCCTTCACGAACCCGCCGTACGGCTGGCGCAGCGGATGCGAGCGACGCAACGGCTCGACGCGGCACGGACGGAACCGGGCCCGCCACCACAGCACAGCGACCGCACGCCGCATCACGGCGTCATCACCAACGTGCCATCGATCGACGGCGTCGAGCACGCGTCGGCGACGGCCGGGGTGGTGCCGTCCTCGAGGCGAGGGTCACGAGGGACCGGAGGGCAACCCACCTCGACCACCTCGACCGTGACCACCGTCGCCGGCGGATGGTCCGACGGGGCATTGGTGCGAGCCAACGGGACCAACACTGCGAGCAACAAGATCGCGACCGACACAGCGATGATCGGGAACCCGCCACCACCATCGCCGCGAGGCGGATACGGGCGCACCTCGATCGAGCCGCGATCACGGCCGATCGGATCCGGGCGCAACGCGACACGACGTTCCGCGCGAGTCGACGGACGGCCCATCCGCTTGGCCAACAGATCTCGGTACGCCGAGCGACGGCACCAACCGTGGCCGACCATCCACACACCAACGGTGTGCATCTGACCGGCGGCCTCCCAACGGAACCGACCCAACCGCTTGAACCGAACACCCTTCGGCGCGATCACAGCGGCACTCCGGCACGGTCGAGGTCCTCGATCCACCGGGCGCACACGGCAGCGACCTGAACGAGCTCGCTGCGCAGCGCGTCGACGTTGACGTCGCCGGCGTCGGCCTCGTCGATCGCCTCGCAGAACTCCTCGTGCAACACGTCGCGCCACGACAGCATCCCGGCTGCAGCTGCAACCTCGACGTACGCCCGCACATCGGAGGTGAGTGCCCGCACCGGCGGGTAGCCGAGTGTCGCCTCAGCGGTCGCCGGCGCAGAGCTCGGCAAGTGCTGCTCGGGGAACTTCGCCTCCTGGCGCTCACGCTCGCGTGCGAGCTCGACGAGGAACCGGCCGAGCGACGACGACGTCGTCAGCACCTGACCGGCCGTCGCCCAACGTGCGGGCTCACCGAGCGGCGGCGAGGTCACCCGATCCTGGGCGACCGGTGGAGGCGGCGGGTTCTTGGCGGTCTGCTGCCACGGAGCGATCGGACCGGAGCTCATGACCCGGCTCCGATCCGGAGGCCATCGATCTGCACTCGAGGCGACCCGTGGGCCGAGGTCTCCTCGCGGTTGTCGCTCGGATGCGACACGAGAGGAGCGGCCCACAGGTCCGGCCCGAGCGGCCCGATGTACAGGTGGCGTTCACGGCACACGCCGAGCACCGGGGGGTAGTGCGCGTCGTACACCGAATCGAGCCACGCCGTCAGCGCGGTGCCGTGCTCGTCGCCCTCGAACCAGCCGAGCGCGACCGAGAGATCGGCACCGTCGCCGGCGCCGGCGATCGTCCACTCGCCCGCCGCCACGCGCCGGAACGACCACGGGCCACGCTCGACGATGAACCGGTCGACGTCGATCACGACCATCACTCGCTCGGCGGCCATCACGCAGCCACCGCGACGAGATCGGACAGGGACATCTCGAGCGCCGTTGCGATCCGCTCGGCCGTGTCGATGCGAGGCATCGTGCGGCCGTGCTCGATGTTGATCAGCGCTCGCATTCCAACTCCGGATGCGGCGGCGAGTTGCTCTACCGTCATCCCCTTGTCATGGCGAGCGGCACGCACTTTGCCGCCCACTTGGGTAGCTGCACATTTGGGCATAAGCGAGTTGTAACACACCACGACTTGCTACGCGCGGATGGTCATGTGCACAAT
The DNA here is from genome assembly GCA_965229005.1 of Ilumatobacteraceae bacterium. Classification (GTDB taxonomy): domain Bacteria; phylum Actinomycetota; class Acidimicrobiia; order Acidimicrobiales; family Ilumatobacteraceae; genus CBDDIP01. The sequence goes on along the minus strand of CBDDIP010000002.1, from coordinate 2,232,678 downwards.
GGTGCACATGACGAACGTGGCCTTTGACCACCAGCAACACCTGCGTCCGCTGCCGGACGAGCCCTGGGGCGACAAGCTCCGCCGCGCCCGGGAGTCCAGCCCTGACGGCAAGCTCACGCTCCAGGCCGCTGCGCACTGGATCGAGATCGCCACCGCCCGGACGCTGAACCACACGACGATCGGTCGCCTCGAGAGTCTGATCGGTCCGCCGAAGGACGCTCCCCGCCGGCGGCTCGCCTACCTGCTGACGATGCGCTACCAGCTCGACCCGGCGGAGCTCGGGCTCGTCGAGGATGGCGACGCTCCCGACGACGTGACGCTGGCCCGCCTCCGCGCCGTGGTCAGAAGTAGATGATCCCCTCGGCGTTGCGCTCGGCTTCGTCGAGATCGGCCGTGTAGGCACCCGTCGACAGGTACTTCCACCCGCCGTCGCAGACGATGAAGACGATCACACCGGACTCGATCTCCGATGCCACCTTCGCCGCGCCGGCCAACGCCGCGCCCGACGAGATCCCGGCGAACACACCGCACTCGTTGACCAACCGCCGGGTCCACTCCAGGCTCTCGCGCGGCCGCACGACGCGCTTGCGATCGAGCAGATCGCGACCACCCCAGTTCTCGAACACCGGAGGGATGTAGCCCTCCTCCATGTTGCGCAACCCCTCGACTCGCTCGCCGAGCGGCGGCTCCACCGCGACGACCTTGATCGCCGGGTTCTGCTGCTTCAAGTACGTGCCCGTCCCCATCAGCGTGCCGCTCGTGCCGAGACCGGCGACGAAGTGGGTGATCTCCGGCAGGTCGCGCCAGATCTCCGGACCCGTCCCCTCGAAGTGGGCGCGCGGGTTGGCGTCATTCGCGTACTGGTAGGGGAAGTACCACTCCGGATGCTCGGCGGCGAGAGCCTGCGCGCGACGCACCGCCCCGTTGCTGCCCTCCTCCCCCGGCGTCAGGATCAGCTCGGCGCCGAACACCTCCAGCATCTGGCGGCGCTCGATCGACACGCTCGTCGGCATCATGATCTTCACCGGGTAGCCCTTGAGCTGCGCGATGGCCGCCAGCGCGATCCCCGTGTTGCCCGACGATGGCTCGAGGATCGTCTGACCGGGAGCGAGCAACCCGTTCTTCTCGGCGTGCTCGATCATCCCCTTGGCGATGCGGTCCTTGACCGAGCCGAACGGGTTCTGGCTCTCCAGCTTGGCAACGATGCGCACGTTCGGGTTGGGCGAGAGCAGGCTGACGTCGACCATCGGCGTGTTGCCGATCATGTCGAGCACACTGGCGTACATGGCTGGCACGGTATCTCAGCCTGCCGCGATCGGCTCCTCCGAGATCACCCCGTCGACGATGCGGTAGCTGCGCGCTTCGGGGGCCTCGCGCTTCAGGCTGACGATGACGTAGTGCCAGCCCGGATCGGGCGCCTGGGCGACGTCGGTGGGGCTCGGGTAGGGCTCGCTGTGGGTGTGGCTGTGGAACACGCCGAGCACCTCCAAGCCGTCGTCCTCGGCGGCCCGCTCGGCACGCAGCAGCTCGCGCGGCGGGATCGTGTAGATCCGCGCCGACGCGGCCTCGTTGGTGCAGGCGACGAAACGCTCCACCGACGAGCCGCGGCCGACCAGCAGCCCGCACGCCTCGAGCGGGTAACCGTCGTAGGCGTGGCCGATCATCTCGGCGTAGGCCCGATGGGAGAAGCGGAGCGATCCCTGCACGACGGCGAGGGTACCCTTCTGCCTGTCATGGCTGGCAACGATCGCAACGCAGGCAACAAGACCATCGCCTCGAACCGCAAGGCGCGGCACGACTACGCCATCGTCGACACCATCGAGACAGGGATCGTGCTCCAGGGCAGCGAGGTGAAGGCGTTGCGCCTCGGTCTGGTGCAGCTGGCCGACGCCTATGCACGGATCGTCAACGGGGCGGTCTGGCTGGACGGTGTGCACATCCCCCCGTACCAGTTCGCCCACGGCATCGGCGCGCACGACCCGAACCGGGCACGCAAGCTGCTGATGCACGCCAAGGAGATCGAGAAGCTCGCCGCCGAAGTGGCCCACGAGCGCTACTCGCTGGTGCCACTGGCCTTCTACTGGAAGGACGGCAAGGTGAAGGTCGAGCTGGGCATCGGCAAGGGTCGCAAGAAGGCCGACAAGCGCCAGGCGATGGCCGAGCGCGACTCGAAGCGCGAGATGGAACGAGCGCTCGGGCGCGACCGCAAGGGGATGTGAGCGACGTGCTGAGCGACGGGATCCCGTTGGCCAGCACGTCCTGGCGCGTCGAGCGCATCGACGGCACGCCGGTGTTCGACGACTTCACCCCGACGATGGAGTTCGACGATCACGGCAACGTGCACGGCAACGCCACCGTCAACCGCTACGCGGCCACGTACACCCACGATGCCGACCGGATCACGTTCGGCCCGGCGCTGGGCACCCGCATGGCCGGACCGGAGCCGGCGATGCGCCAGGAACGCCAGTTCTTCGAGGTGCTCGCACTGGCGACGAACGTTCGCTGGACCGAGCCGACGTTGCGCATCGAGACCGCTGACGCCGCCGTGATGGAGCTCGCCCGCACCGACGACGGTGAGCCGTTTGCCGCGACACCGTCGCTCGTGCTGCGCGGCACGGCCCTGTACCGCGAGCGGATCGCCCTGCCGGCCGATGCGGTCCTGCGGGTTGCGCTCGTCGACACGGCTCGCGCCGACGCGCCGTCCACCGAGCTCGCCGCCGCGCAGATCGAGGCGCCGGGCCAGGTGCCGATCGAATTCGAACTGCTCGTGCCGACCGCGTCGATTCGCGGCCCGCAGCGGCTCGCGCTGCAAGCCCGCATCGAGATCGACGGACAGCTGGAGTGGATCACCGATACGCACCATGCGGTGACGATCGAATCCTTCGACGAGCCGCAGCACGTGCTGCTCGTCCGCGTACCGAACCCCGCCTAATCCGCTTCTTCGGGATCGGGCAACCGTTCTGCCAACCCATCTCGGGCGGCCCACTCGAGCAGCGGCTCGATGGACCACGGCGCGTCGTCGATCCCGGCGTGCAGGTCGCCCAACGCGGCGAAGCGCGACGCCACGGTGGCGATGGTGAAGTCGTCGGGCTCGAACGCGTCCACCTCGTCCCAGCGGATCGGCGTCGACACCGTGCCGCGTGGCGTGCCGCGCACCGAGTACGCCGCCGCCATCGTGTGGTCGCGAGCGTTCTGGTTGTAGTCGACGAAGACTGCGGCGGGATCGCGGTCCTTGCGCCACCACGTCGTCGTCGCCGCACCACCGGCACGTCGCTCCACCTCGCGGGCGAACGCCAATGCCGCCAAACGGACCTCGGTGAAGCTGTGCGCCGGTTCGATGCGCACGTACACGTGCATCCCTCGCCCGCCCGACGTCTTCGGCCAGCCGATCACGCCGAGCTCGTCGAGCACCTCGTGGGCGACGTGCGCCACGCGCTTCACCGTGTCGAGCGTGCAGTCGGGCATCGGGTCGAGGTCGATGCGCCACTCGTCGGGCCGCTCGACGTCGCCGCGCCGCGAGTTCCACGGGTGGAACTCGACCGTCGACATCTGCACCGACCAGATCACTGACGCGAGCTCGGTGACGCACAGCTCGTCGGCGTGCAGCCCGTAGCGCGGGAACGTGACGCGCACCGTCTCCAGCCATGGCGGTGCGCCGGCGGGCACGCGCTTCTGGTGCACCTTGTCGCCACTCAGCCCGGTCGGGAAGCGATGCATCATGCACGGCCGCTCGCGGAGCGCGTTGACGATCCCCGGGCCGACGGCGAGGTAGTGGTTGACGAGGTCGAGCTTCGTCGCCCCGGTCGCCGGGAAGTACACGCGGTCCGGGTTGGACACCCGCACCGTCCGGTCGCCGACGACGATCTCGATCGCCGGTGCTCTGCCAGCGCGTGGCGCCATCGGCTGCGACCTACGCGCCGTCGAGCGTGATCAGCACGGCCAGGTCGCCGTACGCCTGCTTCTTGCGCTTGATCAGCGCACCGATCTTGTTGAAGAACTTGCTGATCGGCACCATGAGCCCGTACTTGGCCTTCACCTTGCCGCGGATCTCGTCCGTCTCGGGGCCGCTCGTGACGAGCGCTGCCGTCCCGGTGACGGGCGTGGATCCCGCCGTCACACGACCCCGCGAGTCGGACGGCTGGAGCATGACGGCGGGTGTGTGGCGGATGCGCTTGACCTTGCCCGACGAGGACGACGTCCAGAACCCGACCCGCCCGTCCGCGAGCGGCACGATCCAGACCGCGGTGGCGACAGCCGTGCCGTCACGCTTCGTCGTGGTGAGTGAGACGTACTTCTCGTCGCCGATGCCCATGCGCGCACGGTAGTACCGCTGGGACGCGTCAGACTTCCGCCATGGACCTGATCGATCGCCACTGCCTCGTCACCGGCGCTTCTCGCGGCATCGGTCGTGCCGTGGCCGACGCGCTCGCGGCACGCGGTGCGCGGCTGACGTTGGTCGCTCGCAGCGGCGAGCAGCTCACCGCGCTGGCCGCCACGCTCGGCGGAGCGGCGCTCGTCGCCGACCTCCTGGATCCGACGCAGGTGGCCTCCCTCATCGATCGGGCCGAGGACCTCAACGGCCCGCTCGACGTGCTCGTCAACAACGCCGGCATCGAGTACACGAAGAGCATCCTCGACACGACGGAAGCCGAGCTCGCCGACGTCGCTCAGCTGAACTTCACCACGCCACTGCAGCTGTGCCGCATCGCCCTGCCGGGGATGGTGCTGCGCGGTCGCGGCCACATCGTCAACGTCTCCTCGATGGCGTCCGCCGGCGGGTTTCCCGGCCTCGCGGTGTACGCGGGAACGAAGGCCGGGTTGAGCCACTTCACCCGCATCGTCCGCCAGGACCTGAAGGGCACGCCGGTGAAGCTCAGTGCGATCGAGATCGGCCCGGTGCCGACCGACCTGCTCGCCAACCTGACCTACGAGCCGGCGGCGAAGTCGTTCGCCCGCTTCCGGCGCATCCAGTTGATGCCGAACGTGAAGGCGACCAAGGTTGCCGACGGCGTGGTGCGGGCGATCGAGAAGGAGAAGCGCTCGGTGTGGTTGCCCAAGCGCGCCGGGGCGTTCCCGTTCCTCGTCGGACTGCCGCAGCGGATCGTCGAACCCATCGTGCGCGACCTCGGCGGCGTGTCGCAGCCGTGAGACAGCATCCGTGAACGCAGCCCTCACCGCCGAAGAGCGCCGTCTGGTGGAGGCACGCCGCGGTGTGCCGTGGCGCTCGATCGGGCCGTACCTGAGCGAACGGCAGTGGGGCACCGTTCGCGAGGACGTCGTCAACCTCGCCGGAGTGAGCGACGACGTGTGGACGTCGTTCAGCCATGACCACGCCCGGTCGCGCGCCTATCGCTGGGGTGAGGACGGGCTGGCGGGCATCAGCGACGCGCACCAGCACGTCTGCTTCGCGCTGGCGTTCTGGAACGAGACCGACCCGATCCTCAAGGAGCGCCTCTTCGGGCTGACCAACGAGGAGGGCAACCACGGCGAGGACGTCAAGGAGTACTACTTCTACGTCGACAACCTGCCGACGCACTCCTTCCAGCTGTGGCGCTACAAGTACCCGCAGGCCGCCTACCCCTACGTCGATCTCATCGAGACGAACCGCGCCCGATCGCGCGACGAAGACGAGTACGAACTGCTCGACACCGGCATCTTCGACGACGACCGCTACTTCGACATCGAGGTCGCCTACGCCAAGGCGTCGCCGGAGGACGTCGTCTGTCGGATCAGCGTCCACAACCGCGGTCCCGACGACGCGCCGATCCACCTGCTGCCGACGGTGTGGTGTCGCAACACGTGGGCGGTGCACCCGCACACGGCGCGTCCCGTGATCAGCGCGGCGAACGACCACGTGATCCGCGTCGAGCACCAGCAGGCGGGCACGTGGCAGCTCCACGCGGAATCCGGCACCGACCTGCTGTTCTGCGACAACGACACCAACTTCGCCCGCGTCGCCGGTGCCGATGAGTCGCCGCCGTTCCCCAAGGACGGCATCCACGATCACGTCGTGTTCGGCTCCGACACCGTCAACCCGGAGCGCACCGGCACCAAGGCGGCTGCGCACTCGCGACACGTCGTGCCGGCCGGCGGCAGCGTCACGACGTGGCTCCGCCTCACCCGCCGCGACGAACCGCTCAACGAGCCGTTCGCCGACGCGGCGATGATCCTCGAGACCCGCCGCGTCGACGCCGACGAGTTCTACGCGTCGATCACACCGCCCGACGTCTCCGCAGATGCCGCCGCGGTGATGCGCCAGTCCCTGGCGGGGATGCTGTGGGCCAAGCAGACGTACTACTTCGACGTCGACATCTGGCTGCGCGAACGTCACGCCCACCCGCTGCGCCACCCCGAGCGTCACGAGGCGCGCAACGAGGGCTGGTTCCACATGAGCATCGACGACGTCATCTCGATGCCCGACACGTGGGAGTACCCGTGGTTCGCGGCGTGGGACCTCGCCTTCCACTGCGTGCCGTTGGCGATGGTCGACCCCGACTTCGCCATCGCCCAACTCGACCTGCTGCTCGGCCACGGCTACCTGCACCCCAACGGCCAGATCCCCGCCTACGAGTGGAACTTCAGCGACGTCAACCCGCCCGTGCACGCGTTCGCCGCCCTGTTCGCCCACCAGCTCGCCGGCATGCACCGGCGCGACGACATCGGGGCGACGAGGCAGCTGTTCACGCGGCTGCTGCTCAACTTCACGTGGTGGGTCAACCGCAAGGATCGCGGTGGCCGCAACCTGTTCGAGGGCGGCTTCCTCGGCCTCGACAACATCGGCGTCTTCGACCGCTCGTCGCAGCTGCCCACCGGCGGCCATCTGGAGCAGGCGGACGGCACGGCGTGGATGGCGCTGTACAGCCTGAACATGCTCGAGCTGGCGCTCGTGCTCTACGAGAGCGACCGGTCGTACGCCGATCTGGTGATGAAGTTCGTCGAGCACTTCTTCTGGATCGCGGCCGCCGTCGACCCGATCGGTGACGGGCCCGACGAGCTGTGGGACGAGGAAGAGGGCTTCTTCTTCGACGTGCTCCGGCGTCCGGATGGCAGCGGGGAAAGATTGAAGGTGCGCTCGCTCGTCGGGCTGCTGCCGCTGTGCGCGACGACGGTGATCGCCGCTGACGTGATCGAGCGCGAGCCGGAGCTCGCTCGGCGGATCTTCGAGTTCGTCGAACGCAACGAGGACCTGCTGGCCACGATCGCCAACCCGCTGCGCCGCGGCGTCGACGGGCGCTACATCCTCTCGCTCGTCAACGATCACAAGCTGCGCCGCATCCTCGAGCGCATGCTCGACGAGGACCTCTTCCTCGGTCCTCACGGCATCCGCTCGCTGTCGCGAGTGCACCTCGACGAGCCGTTCGAGCTCGACGTCGACGGTGTCGTGTTCCGCGTGCAGTACGAACCCGGCGAGTCGCGCTCGGGGATGTTCGGCGGCAACTCCAACTGGCGCGGGCCGGTGTGGCTGCCGATGAACGTGCTGATCATCCGCTCGCTGCTGCAGCACTACCGCTACTACGGCGACGCGTTCCGCATCGAGTGCCCCACCGGCTCCGGCAACGAGATGAACCTGTACGAGGTGGCCAAGCACATCGCCGATCGTCTGATCGCCACGTTCCTCGTCGGTGCCGACGGCAGCCGGCCGTCGCACGGTGCTGCGACGAAGTTCCGCGACGACCCGACCTGGCGCGACCTCGTGCTGTTCTACGAGTACTTCCACGGCGACGACGGCACCGGCCTCGGCGCGTCGCACCAGACCGGCTGGACCGGCCTCGTCGCCCCCCTCATCCAGATGTTCGGCCACGTCGACGCCGAGGAGCTGCTCCACTTCGAGCACGGCCCCCTCGGCCCCGCCTACCGCCGCATCGCTCCCCCACCCACCTACACCGCGTAGCCCGCGGACCATCCGCCCGTTCGTGAGCCTCGGTGCCACCGGTGGCTCCCAAACTCACGAAGCCCATCCATCCGTGAGGTTCCGGGCCGCGGGTGGCACCCGAACTCACGGAGGCGGGTCACGGCGTGAGCTGGTCGACCCAGATGGCGATCAGGCCGAGCAGGCTGGCGGTGTCATCGGGCGAGCCGTGGACGACCACGCGCAGTTGCGATCGTGGCTCGTCGTAGTCGACGTGCACGTTCAGATCTCCGCTGCCGGCCGGCCGGCTGTGTAGGGCGTTGGTGACCGACGAGGACAGCTTGCGCGCGAGGTTGCCGCCGACGTGCTCGATGTCGACGATGCTCGTCACGCGAGCTTCGGCGCGAGGAGATTCGGATGGCACGGGCACGCCGCCGAACGCGTCGAGGTCGGCGCGTACGATGCGATACGACTTGCCAATGCGAGTGGCGCGGAGCCGTCCGTCGTGGATCGAGCGCAGCACGGTCTTCGGGTGCACCTGCAGCCGCTTCGCCGCGGCGTCGACGGTGACGAGGTCGTCGGACGGACGGGCGGTGATCACGCCGATGCCCCGTCCGCCGCACGGCGGACCTCGTCCGACATCGACGACAGCGCGAACCCGGCCAGTTGCATGCGGCCGAGGACGTTGACGACGTCTGCCGAACCGGGCTCGTATCGGCCGGCGGCGATGTCGGTCTCGAACGGATCGACCGTGGGGGCGTCGAGCGATTCGATCTGCGGCGAGCCAACGAACATGCTCATCATCAGGCAGCCGTAGTACAGCTGGTTGAGGCAGCGCATCAGCGTCACGCGCGCCGTCAGCGGCGCGTCAGGTTCACGGCCCGCCCACTGGCACAGCAGCGCGTGGGCGTCGTCGTCGGATGCGCGGAAGTTGTTGATCGCTCCGGCAACGTCGGCCAGTGGATCGTTGCGGAAGGCGAGCTCCCAGTCGATGATCCACAGCCGGTGCCCATCGGACAGGGCGTTGAACATGTTGATGTCGTTGTGGCTCGTCACCTCCGACTCGACATGCCATGGGTACGCCTTGGCGACGGTGGTGAAGCTCTGACGGATCGGCATCAGCACGCCGTCCGCGAAGAGGCCGCTCGACTCGAGCATGCCGAGCATCAGGTCGAGCAGCGTGCGGAAGTCGAGCAGCGCAGGCGCCACCGCAGTGCGCTGCAGGCGGCCGATCAGCGCTCCGATCTCGCGCATGACGGCCGGCGTGCCGCCCGGGTGCTCGCCCAGCGGACGTTGCTCCACGAGGTCCATCAGCACCACCCCGACCGACTCGTCGGCGAGGTGGATCGCCGGAGCAACGCCCGCGTCGGCGGCAGCGCGCATCGCCGGGTAGGAGCGACTCGGGTTGCGCATCGGATCGCGGGCGGTGTCCACGCGCAGGACGAGGTCGCGCTCGGCCATTCGCAATCGGTAGATCCCGGCCCCCGATGCACCGCCGGTCAACGGTTCGACGGCGCCGACCTCGTCGAGGTCGATGACGCCCGCAAGCGCTGGCATCGCACGCTCGCGGTGGAGGTCGGACAGCACGGACCAGATCTGCTCATTGGACGATTGCACCCCATCGTTCTACATCATCGTCGACGATGCAGGACAATGGGGTACTATCCGAGTGCTGTGTACGTTGCGCGGATCAGGGCTTCGCTGCGGGGGCCGCCGATGATGCCGGCCTCCATCTTGTTCATCATGTAGGCGATGGTCATCCGCCGATCGAGGTCGTTGATCACCATCGACCCGCCCCATCCGCCCCAGAAGCAGATGCGCGAGTCGGGCAGGTACGGGAACGCCTCGGGGTACGGCAGCGCGTAACCAACGCCCCAGCGCAGCGGGATGCCGAGGCACAGGTCGATGCCCTTCGACTGCTCCTCGAAGATCACGTCGAGGGTCGACGGCGACAGCAGGCGCACGCCGTCGACCTCGCCGCCGTTCGACACGATCGACTGGATCCGCGCGACGGACCGGGCGTTGCCCTGACCGTTGGCCGCACCGATCTCGGCGCGACGCCACTCGGACGTCCACGGGTTCGTCGGATCGACAGCCGGACCCGTGAAGAACTTGAACGCCGGACTGCTCTGATCCATCGCGTCCATGTCGAAGTCGAGCGGCGGAGGCGGCACGACGTTGGAGACACGCGCGTCGTGCGACGGATCGAGGCCGATGTGGAAGTCGGCACCCAACGGGCCGGCGATCTCCTCGGCGAAGAAGGTGCCGAGCGAGCGACCCGTGATCCGCCGGATGACCTCGCCGACGAGGTGGCCCTGGTTGATGCCGTGGTACCCCGACGCCGTACCGGGCTCCCACCACGGTGCCTGCGCGGCGAGCATCGTCACCGAGCGCTCCGGGTCGTAGACATCAGCCATCTCGACCGGCGGATCCCACCCGGCCACGCCGGACGTGTGCGAGAGCAGGTGCCGCACTTCGATGGCGTCCTTGCCGTTGGCCGCGAACTCGGGCCAGTAGCGAGCCACCGGTGCGTGGACGTCGAGCTCGCCGCGATCGACGAGGACGAGCGCGGCCAGCGCTGTCATCGTCTTGGTCGTCGACCAGACGTTGGTGATGGTGTCGGCCTGCCACGGCTGGGTGCGCGCCGGGTCGGTCCAGCCGCCCCAGATGTCCACCACCGGTTCGCCATCGATGACCACCGCCACGGACGCGCCGAGGTCGTCGCCGGCCTCGATGCTCGCCTCCAACAGCTCGCCCAACCGGGCGAAGCGATCGTCACTGGTTCCCTGGATCGTCATGTCGTTGCCTCCTGGCTCGTGAAAGGAATGATCTCGCGTTCGACCACGTCCGCAGCGAACTGGCGACGGTGCCCGTCGAGGTAGCTGCGCGCCAGCTCGTCACGGTCGCCGGCGAGCGCGAGTGCCGATCCGGCGAGCGTGACCTCACCGCGGCAGAGCACGTACCCGCGGTCGGCGATGGACAGGGCGGCCTGGACGTGCTGTTCGACGAGCAGGACCGCGACACCGGCATCGTCGGCGATGCGACGAACGATCGGCAAGAGCTGAGCAACGATGATCGGCGCCAACCCGAGGCTCATCTCGTCGACCATGAGGACCTTCGGGTCGGCGATGAGCTTGCACCCGAACGCGAGCATCTGCTGCTCGCCGCCGGACAGCAGCCCGGCACGACGGCCCATCAGTGCGTCGAGCGCGGGGAACCAGTCGAGCACGTCGGCCGTGGTCACCGAGCTGCGCGAGTGGCGGTGCAGTCGCAGGTTCTCCGCCACGGTCAGCTGGAACAGGACACCGCGATCCTCTGGCAGCAGCGCCAGACCGCGTCGTGCCAGCAGGTGCGGTGCAACGCCCGCTGCGGGGGCCCCGAGCACGTCGATGTGGCCACCGAGGCACGGGAGCAGACCGGCGATGGTCATCAAGGTCGTCGTCTTGCCGGCGCCGTTCGCGCCGAGGAGTGCGACGACTTCGCCCGCGTCGACGTGGAGGTCGATGCCGCGCACGACCGGCACGCCCGTGTGACCGGCGACGAGCCCCCGGACGGCGATCGCGCTCACGCGGCCACCGTCGCGCCGAGGTAGGCGGTGAGCACGGCGTCGCTGGCGCGGATCTCGGCGGGCGTTCCCTCGGCGATGATCCGGCCGAAGTCGAGCACGTAGAGGTAGTCGCACACCTCCAGGACCAGCCCCATGTCGTGGTCGACGAGCAGCACGGCGATGCCCGCGTCCGCGATGTCGAGCAGGCGTTCCCCCAACGCCACGCTCTCGGCGGTGTCGAGGCCGGCGGCCGGCTCGTCCATCATGATCAGTCGTGGCCGGCGCGCCAGCGCGCGAGCGACGCCGACGAGCTTCTGCTGACCGAGCGAGAGCGTCGACGGCTCGGCGTCGGCCACACCACTGAGCCCCATGAGCTCGAGCGCTTGGTCGATGGCCTGCCGTTCGCCGCGCCGACGCGGCGCGATCAGATCGCGGGCCAGCTCTCCGAGCGTGCCCGGCTCGCTGGCGACCTGCAGGTTCTCGCCGACGGTGAGATCGGTGAACAGCTCGACCGATTGCCACGTGCGAACGAGCCCGGTGCCGGCACGGCGGTGCGGTGCGAGGTGGTCGAGCCGTTCGCCGCCGAACGTCAGCGCGCCACTGGCGGGCACGAACCCGGACAGGGCATCGATGAACGTCGTCTTGCCGGCGCCGTTCGGCCCGATGAGCCCGACGATCTGCCCCTCGCGCACTCGCACGCTCACCCGGTCGTTAGCCTGCACGCCGCCGAAGCGCACGCTGATGCCGTCGGCACGCAACACGATAGGTGCGTCGTCGACGACGCGACGGGGGGCCGTTCGACGCGCCACGGGTGTCGTCGTCGCTCTGTCGGTCACCTCGGGCGGCCGCGGCGATCCGAGTCGGCGCCGCAGCTGCGCGAACTGGTCGCGCATCGCGCGAGCGATGCCCTCCTGGTTGAACAGCGCAGTGATCACGAGGCTGAAGCCGGCGAACACGCCGTAGCTGTTGCCGAGACCGAGCAGCCGGTCGCCGAGCACGAACCCGATGCCGAGCGGTGCGAACATGCCGGCGACCAACGCCCCAGCGATGGATGTGATCCCACCGAGGTAGGCGAAGGCGAGCATGGACAAACCGACGAGCGCACTGAAGCTGTCCGCCGAGAGCTGGCCACGGCTGTAGCCGATCAACGCCCCGCCCATGCCGGCGAGGAACGACGCTAGTGCGAAGGCGAGCAGCTTGGTTGCGGCGACGTCGATGGCGACGGAGGCAGCAGCCCGTTCGTTCGAGCGCACCGCGAGGAACCGCCTGCCGGTTGCGCCGCGTGCGATGTTGCCGACCAGCACCGCGGCGATCGTGGCCAGCACGAGCACGACCATGCCGAACTGCCACCGGGCGACGTCGCGACCCTGGCGGATCGCGAGGTCGAGCCCGAAGAGCGTCGGATCGCTGATCGGGCTTCCCGATGACGACGTGAAGCGAGGGTTGCGGAACACGAACCGCTCGAGTGCGACGGCACCGGCCAACGTGACGACGGCGAGCTGCACACCACGGATGCGCAGCGCAGGAACGCCGATCAGGACACCGAGCACCGCCGCCGCGAGCGCGGCGATGAAGATCGAGAACGGGAACGGCACGCCCGCGCCGTGCGTGATGCGCGACAGGGTGAAGCCGGCCGCACCGGCGAGCGCTGCCTGCGCCAGTGAGATCTGACCGACGAGCCCGGTCAGCAGCACGAGCGACAGCATGATGATGCTGACGATCAAGCTGGTGATGACCCCGAACCGGTAGGTGCCGCTGGTGAGCAGGATCGCCGCGGCACCCGCCGCGACGAGCGCGGCGATCACCGTCGGCCGGTTCCGCGGCCGCACCACTCGCGGCAGTCGTGGCGTCGCGGCGGTGCCTCGCGTCGGCAGCCGATCGCCGAGCACGAACAGTGCAACGACGATCACGACGAACGGCACGGCATCCGGCAGGCCGGTCACCGCCCACGTCGGCCACCACGGGCGGCTCGTCAGGAACGTGACGATCGATTGGAACGACCCGAGCGCCAGCGCCGCGGCGACGGTCAGCGGGATCGATTGGAAGCGACCCAGCAGCGCAGCCGCGAGCGCCGGCACGATCGCCAGCGAGTAGGTCACCGGACTCAGCACGGTGATCGGTGCCACGAGGATGCCGATGGCACCGGCGATCGCGCTCGACAGCATCCACGTGCTGCCAGCGAGCAGCTGCGGGGAGTACCGCGCCAAGGAAGCAGCGCGCTCGCTCTCGGCCGCGGCGCGCGTTGCCAGGCCGAACCGGGTGAACCGGAGGGTGGCCGACACCGCCGTCGCCACCAGCACGACGACGAGGAGCAGCCACAGGCGGTCTCTCGGGAAGTCGGCGTCGCCGATCGTCAGCGGCTCGGCCGGAAGGATCGACGCCACCGGCCGGCTCGCTGTCCCGAACTGCAGCGCGGTGAGCGATTGCAGGAGGAGCAACAAGCCGACCGAAGCGACCACCTTGGCGAGCACCGGCGCCGACCGAAGCGGTCGGAACACGAGGACGTGCACGGCGAACCCGATGACCGCACACGACAGCACGCCGAGCCCGAACGCCACGATGAACGGCACGTCATCAGCGAGGTGGACCCGATGCGGGATGCCCACGACGGGCAGCACGAGATCGCCGCGCTTGCGGAGATCGGCGTACACGTAGGCACCCCACATCGCCATCGCTCCGGTCGCGAAGTTGATCACGCCGGTGCCGCGGAACGTGATGACAACACCCATCGCGATCGCCGCGTACAGGGCGCCGAAGCCGAGGCCGATCAGCGCGAAGACGATGTACTGGTCCATGGTTCCCCCGATCCCACTGGCTCAGCGGACGCTCAGGCCTGCGACCTGGCGTAGGCGTCGAAGAAGTCGATGACGTTGGTGCGCACGAGCGAGCCGTCGTCTGCCTGTTCGGTCTGGAACACGCCGAGCGTGGCGGTGCAGTTCGACTTCGAGGAGGGCCACGGCGCGTCCGCGCAGTGCAGGTCGGGTCCGAACCACCCCGGGATCGCGACGTGCTCGGCCAGCTGCGCCTCGATGGAAGCCGGAGTGATGTCGCCGGGCACGGCTTCGAGCACGCTGCGCAGCTCCATCCACGCACTGAACGGCCACGTCGCGTAGCCCTCGGCGTACTTCGACTCGCCGGCGGCGTCCATGGCGGCGACGTAGTCGTCGAGTCGTTGGGCGATCTCGGCCGGGGCTGACGCCTTGGTGCTCGGCATGTGCGAGCCGAGCAGCGTGTAGATGCCCACCGAGTCGTCGCCGAGCTCGGCCATGAACGCGTTGCACGCGCCGGCCACGACCGCGCCCTCGAAGTTGGCGGCGCGAGCGGCGGAGACCTCGCCGATGCATCCACCCTCGGACAGCTGGCCCCAGATCATCCCGGCACCGCCGGCCTTCGCCGTTGCGACGGCGGCCGTCCAATCCGGAGCGGCAGCGTCGACCGGGATCACCTGCAGCTCGACGCCGAGCTGCTGGCCGAGCGGCACGACGACGTTGTTGGCGAAGTCCTCCGCCGACGGGCTCTGTTCGTAGACGACCGCGACCTTGGTGATGCCGAGCTGCTCGGCGAGTGCGAACGCACCCATCGCGAACGCGTCGCTGGCGGTGTGCAACAGGTAGGAGCCGTCGGCGTTCGACTGCGCCGAGCCCCAGTTGTTCGTCGTGATGTACGGGATCCCGGCCTCCTGGTACACGGGCAACGCGGCATCGGAAGCCAGGTCGATCGCGGTGTAGGCGAGCGCGACGTTTGCCTCGACGAGCTGGTTGGCGCAGTCGATCGACGACTCAGGTGTGAGGTCGGTGCTGCACGACACCACGTCGAGCTTCGCCCCGTTGATGCCACCCGACGCGTTGATCTGATCGATCGCCAGCTGCGCGCCGACGCGGAACTCGGGGAAGGCGTACGGCCCGGCGTCCATGTTGACGAGACCGACCTTGATCGTCTGCCCGGTGCGATCCGGTCCAGAGGCCGACGTGCCATCGGGCGCGGGCGTCGACGCTGCGGTCGTGTCGCCCGTGCTCGGCGCGTTCGTCGCCGCATGTGTGCCGGTCGTGTCGTCGTCGCTGCCGCACGCGACGGCGAGCAGTGCTGTCGCGGCGAGCACCGCTCGCAGCCCCATCTTCGATCGAGCTCTCATCGTGTTCCCCCTTGTGCACGGTCCGGTCGCGGACGAGTGCTGTCGTCGGACGGGGAGGCGTGGATCGATCGTTCGAGGATCGACAGGAGCTGCACCCAGCCGACGAACGGCGTCAGCGCGCCGCCGTCGACGCGCAACGATCCGGACACCCCGGCCGAGTCGTCGTGCTGCTGCTTCGGTGCGAGCTCCAGCTCGATCCGCGTTCCCATCGCTCCACACACCCCCAGTGGCGAGAACCGCCACGAGACGGCAGCTTGCGCGTTCCGCACACGCAGCGGGAGTAGGGATCGCCCTGCGCGACCCCCACGGGTTCGCCGACGAACCCAGTCTGAGCTGGGGTGTAGGGGTCCCCTACGCGGCGGATCCGGTAGTGTCCTCCAGGTCCGGCCGTCGATCGACGTGAGGGGAACGGATGCAGACGCTCAACGAGAAGGCCACCTCGATCGGCCAGCAGCTCATCGGCCGCGACGCGCACGTTGCCGAGCTCCTGGCCGAATTCAAGCGCGCCGCAGCGGGGCACGGTTCGATGGCCTTGATCCGCGGCGACGGCGGCATCGGCAAGTCGCGGTTGGCCAACGAGGTCCTCGCCCGCGTGGCGCCGATGGGCGCTGTCGTGATGATCGGGCACGCCGCGTCCGCAGACCGCGGCACGCCCTACGCGCTCGTGCGCGACCTGCTCGGCAACGTGCCACGCGATGCGCCCGCCGACGTCGTCGATCGAACGCGACGGTTGGCCGATCTCATCGAGATCGGCGATCCACAGGACCGCAGTGGCGCGCGGCCGCACGCACTGTTGAGCGCTGTCGTGGAGCTGATCGAGCGGATCACCGATCGCGATCCCCTCGTCATGGTGTGGGAAGACCTCCATGCCGCCGACGCCGATTCGCTGTCGTTGTTCATGCGGCTCGCCCGGCAGCTCTCGGCTCGGCGGGCGTTGCTGATCGGATCGATGCGCGAGCGCAGTGGGGCCGAGACCGCCGAGCTCGATCGCCTCGTCGAGCAGTTGGAGCTCGATGGGCGCGGCATCGTCGTCGACGTCGGGCCGCTGGACCGCAGCGACGTCCACGCACTGGTCGCGCAGGTCATCGGTGTCAGCCCCGACCAGTCGATCGTCGACCTCGTGTTCGAGTCCAGCCGCGGCAACCCGTTCTTCGCCACCGAGACCGCGCGATCGCTGGTCGCTTCGTCGAGCGTCGCCCTCGACGGCGGCAAGGCGCGGCTGCTGGAGCACCAACCGGTGCTGCGGCCGCGCACCGCGCTCGTGCATCGCTTCTTCCAGGTCGGCAGCAACGACGCACACGTCGCGCGGATCATCTCCGCGTTCGGACGGGTGTCGGTGCGGCAGCTGGCGCTCGTCGCATCCATCGCCAAGCTGCCCGAGGGCGACACGACCGGATGCTTCGATCGACTCGTTGCCGAGCAGCTGCTGGTTCGCGTCGGCGACGACCGATTCGAGTTCGCCCACAGCATCCTGCGCGAGGCGCTGTACGACGACGTCGGCCCGGGCGAGCAGCGGCGCCTGCACCAGTTGATCGCCGACAGCCTTCGCCGCGAACGCGATCGCGGGGTGGCGGTCGACGTCACCGATCTCGCTCGGCACGTGTCGCTGTCTGCCGACCCCGGCGACGAAGCGGCCGCGGCGATCCTGGCCGAAGCCGGGCGAGCCACCGCACGAACTGCGCCGCTCGTCTCGGCGCGCTGGTTCGAACGATGCGCGCAGCTGCTGCCGGTCGACTCGCCGACGCGCACGACGATCACCGCGTCACAGGCAGCTGCGATGTTCCGCGCCTCGCGTCCACGGGCGGCGGCGCGGCTGGGGAGAGCGGCGCTCGAACACCTGCCCGCGGGGGCGGCCCGCTCGCGCACGCTGGCAGAGACCGTCAACAGCCTCTACATCTGCGGTGAGCTGCGCCTGGCCGGTGAGGTCCTCGACGACGAGGAGCGGCGCGCCGGTGGGCTCGACGGACCCTTGCTGGCGCAGCGAGCCCACTTCCGCACCGAGCTCGGCGAGCGCTTCGACGCCGAGCCGGACCACGCCGCGACGCACCCCGGCGCAACCGCTGCGGAGACGGCCAACATGATGACGCACGACCTGCACCGCGCCGGTCTGTGCGGCGACGGCGTCACGGTCGACAAGCTCTTCGACGACCTCGAGCGCCTCGGTCCGGCGACCTCGCGACAGACGCAGATCAGCACGCTGGGGGCGATCGCCACCGAAGCGGCGTTCCTCACCGATGTCGAGCGGGCGCAGCGCGTGCTCGCTGCCGCGGCCGCGTTGCGCGTGAACGATCGCAGCGTCAGCTTCGGCGCGCAGATCGAGACCGCCGAGGTGCTGCTCGGCTTCCAGCTCGGCCAGTGGGACGACGTCATGGCACGTGTGCCCGACCTCGCCTGGGAGCTCGAGCACACCGAGACCATCGAGCTGAACGGCATCATCCAGCACGTCGTCTGCGAGATCCATCTCGAGCGCGGCGAGACGAAGCAGGCTGCCGAGGTGGCTGCCGGCTTCCGCTGGCACATCGAGGCGGTGCGCCAGCGCGTCTGCGCCACCATCGGCAAGGTCGCACTCGCACAGGGCGACATCACCGGTGCTCGTGCGGTCCTCACGGCAGCGCTCGACGACATCGACGCGAGCGGTCTGCGCTACGGCCTCGACATCCTCCTCGAATCACTGATCGACGCCTGCCTCGCCGCAGGCGATCGGGATGCTGCGGAGGCCCGGCTCGATCAACTGGAATCAGAAGCTCGCCGTTGGCCCCGACCGCTCTGCGTGATCCGGGCCCAGCTCGCCGCAGCGAGGGTTCGCGGCGACGCCGATGCCGCGCGTGCCGCGGCACAGAGCGCTGCCTCGCTCGGACTGACCTTCCATCACGCGCAGGCGCTGCTGCTGCTCGGCACGCTCGGCGATGACGCATCTCGTGACCTGACCACCGCGCATCAGATCTTCGACCAACTCGGCGCGCTGCCGTGGCGACAGCGTGCCGCCGCCGAGCTCCGCTCTCGGCGAGCGACCGTGCCTCGCCGATCGGCCGATGACGCCGGGCTCACCGACACCGAGGCGGCGCTGGCCAAGCTCGTCAGCGCCGGCATGAGCAACCGCGACATCGCGGCGACGATGCACTACAGCGTGAAGACCGTCGAGGTCTACCTCACCCGGCTCTACGCCAAGACAGGCTGCCGCTCGCGCATCGAGCTGGCCCGCGCCGTCGACCGCGGCGACATCCCCCTCCCCCATGCGTGACCCAGCGCCGTCCGGTGGCGGTAGCCTGGCGCTTCGCTTTCACACGGGGCTGACTGGTTTCGACATCAGTTTCATTGTTCGAGCGTGCGACCCGAGTTGCTCAGACTCGCTAAACGGGGCAAACAACAGAATTGCCAACGAGCAGTTCGCTCTCGCAGCCTGACCTAGTCAGTTTGTAGAGAGACATCGTGACCAGCAATGGCGCACGGGGCCGATCCACCGCAGCCCGGCAACAGAAGCGGGGGATGGCAATGGGAAAGACCGTTGACCGTGGGAAAGACCGCTGACTGATCGGAAAGACGATCCGTGGGCAGCCGAGTGATCGACTGCCAGCCGACCCGCCGGTCCCTCTGCGTCAGAGGGTGAGTCGGGAATGGTCGTAGCACGAACGTTCAGTGCCTGATGGACGGGGGTTCGATTCCCCCCAGCTCCACCCGTTCGGCCCAGGTCAGGGGGTCTGCCCCCTGGCCGGTGGTCACGGATTGGTCACGATCAGTCGATCGGATTAGTGACCGCGATGTACAGCGCCTCAATGTTGCGAGCCAGAACCGTCCACAGCAGGCGTTGCTCTCCGATCGCGGCAAAGGCTTCGTTCGCCGCCAGCCAGTTCGGTTGTCCTGAGACGATCGGCGGGCGGTACGGCGGGGGCCTGCGGCCACGTTGCACCTGCGGCGCCCCAATGATGCGCTCCTCCGAATGTTCGACAGCGCCGCGGATCTCGGTGACGGCAAGGGCGTCGGCATCGGCTGGCAGTAGCGCTACGTTCAGCACACCCATCGATCCGAGGTGCCGCGCGAATCGGTTGGCCCTCTCGACGCTGAAGACGCAGGTCTCCAGGTCGTTCGCGCACGCCAGGTGGATCATCACTCCATCGCCCCGAGCCGCCCGCCTCAGGATTGCGTCGACTGCTTGGTACCTCGACAACGCGAGGTCGGTGAGCCGAGCAACGTTGTTCATCATAAACTTCGCCTGTGCATTGCGGAAGCGATCGGTGGTGAACAGCCCGAGAGTGCACGGAGCATCGGTACGGTTCGTTCGTGTGGCTGTCGAATGGACACCGAGCGAGATTGCGGAGTTCCTCATCGACGTCGATGCAGGCACTCGATCGTTCAACGAGCTGGTCGCCAATGCACCCAAGCTCCGTCGCCGACCGGCGGGAACGGTCGCTTCAGACTGGCTCACCTTCTTCGAGGCCGGCGATGACCGATCAGCAGATCGGATCAAGCATCTGCTCGTGCGTAGATGGCACGGTCCGGTACCCCTCGCCAGCGTTGCCGAGCATCCTGTCGACGAGGTGGGCGAAAATCAACTGGTCGCTCCTGCTCCACGCCACCGATCACTACCGCCGGCGCCCCACGTCGGTTGTTGCCTCGATCACTGATCAGCCGCCAGCCATCAGCCCACGCGTCGACAATCTGCTCGCGGCTATCGCAGAGGTTGAAGCTGACGCGAGAAGTCTTCATCGGCCAGCCTGGACGCTGACGGTTCCGCCGCTGACCGAGCCGTGGGAGGCGCGTGGCACCCCGATGATGATCGCCACAGAACGACGCCTTGCGCTCCCGCAGTTCCTCGCGCGACGTATCCACCTGGGTGCAGCGACGATTTGGAGAGACAAATAGAGCTCGGCCGGTCGGGCGGTGGCAGCTATGGGCCCAACCGGCTACGGCGTTTCAGCATTACGAGCCTGAATGCTGTCTGCGGGCCAAGGCGGCCCGTGCCCCGCCTCGGACACAGACACGCTGACGATCACATCACCTGACGTCGCATCGACCCTCACGACTGCTTGCCCGTCGTACTCGCCACCGGTGTCGATGACAAACGGCTTGCTGAGAGTCCGCCACCGCCGGTCTGACCGCTTCCCCTCGATCCACCCAGCGGCATGCATCATGTCAGCGACGGCGATCACTCCTGCGTCGGAGCCGTCGACGGCTGTGCGCTCAGGCACCCAGCGTTGACTGACGTATCCGGGTTCTTCGAACGGTCCGTCGCTGGTTCCGGAAGCGACTTTGGGTTTCCCGACGAGCTTGTACCCGGCGACCTCCGTCATCAGTGCGGGATCAGCGGCCACGGCTGCGACGGCGGCTCTGTCCGGACTGTGGGACTTGGCGACGTCGCACCCTGCGAGCGAGACGATCGCCATGATCGCCCCGAGTGCGGCCGCGGCGCTGGTCCGAATGATGCGACTCATGCGAGGTCACTTCGCTTGCGTCCTCGAGACGCAGCGGCTGCGCCGTACGGACGTTCTTCCGTATCCGCGGACCGGCGTGCGTCGCGTATTGCTTGAAGTGTCGGCTGAACCCACAGTGTCGCGGGCGGTCGACCGAGTGCGTCGGCAATCCCGAAGCGCACACGATCGCGAGGCGCGAGCAGACCTTGCTCAATGCGGATGACAGTTGCGGCGGTGACGCCTGACCGTGCCGCAAGGTCGGCGTAGGACCAGCCAAGCTCTCGGCGGCGCAGCGCAACACGGGCTCCAGCGTCGCAAGCAATCTGGCCGGCGAAGGCCAGTAAGTGACGGTCGACCGTCATTCGATGCCTGACCCCTCGAAACACCAGTTCTTCATCGAACGCAAGACGTAACTGTTGGTCATCGGTGACGTCATTGCCACAGCCGTGGAATCGAAGCGGTCACTTCAATTTGGCGTCGACCAACTGGTCACCAGCGGCGGTCTTCCAACGCAGCGGCGGGTGATCGTTGCGCCTCGACGCTCCTAGTTAGTGAGGTCACACGATGTTGCCTGCTCCGGCGAGTTACCAGACATGACAACGAACGCGGCGCGACTGACCCTGCGAGACGGGACAGCCGTTGCGGTCAACGCCTACGACGACTTCTATCGACGCGAGCTCCGCGACCTCGTGACGCTCGCGTTCATCCTGTCGGGTGACCGCGCGTGAGCGATGGGAGGCAGTGATGGCATCTCTTCGTCGCGCCTCGTCGAGTCGTGCCGTGGCGCTTCAAACCGGCGTGATTGGAACCCAGTACCAGCGTTCAAGCGCTTGCCACCCGGACGGATCCTTGATCCAGCTGATCCCCCGTTCGTTCCCGATCACATTGATCATGAGGATGTAGTTGGGCTCCGTCAGATGGGGACACTGATCGAGTGCGCTCCGGAGCGCGTTCGTCACGTTGTCGGGATTCACCAGCTGGAGGTCTTGGTTCTCAAGAAGCAGCACCGTCAAACCGTCCACCGGCCGACGGAGCTCCAGCTTGGGGAGCTTTCGCTCCAGAGTGCGAACCATCTCCGCAAGATTCATCTCGGCGAGGCGATCGAGGTCCAAGCTCCATCGCAGAGTGAGACTGCCGGCCGGAGGTCCGCCATCGCTATGGGGTACTCGGATGAGCTGCACTGGGAACGGCGTGTCGGGAGTCGATCCGATCGCAACGTTCGTTGGCGTGCGACCGCCGCCCCGAGACTCGGTCAGCATCGGTGCTGTGGCCCGAATCCACGCCGCGAGCAGTTCCAGCTGGGTTTGGCTGTGACCGCCCTCAAGATCTTCGGCTCGAAGCCCGAGCTCGTATCGTCCGGGACCTGGCAGGGTGTCGCTGATCGAGTTCGCGAGATTGGCGATCGGTTTGAACCAATACCCTGGGACACCTGATTCTCGAAGCTCTGGTGCAGCGTGTGCTCGATCGCTATCGCAGGTCCCGATGTCAATGCGAGACCGTCGATTTCGCCGTCCCGGGAAGGAATGTCGTCCTCCGGGTACTGAAGGTCTACGAGGGTCAGCGCTGATTTGTCGCAGATCGTTCTCGCGACGTCGGCCACGATCGTTCGCTCGTGCGCTCGTCTCGCGTTTGCTGGATTCACGTCTCAATCTGACCATGGGCGCCTGGACAGCGCAGAAGTACACGACCATGAGCAGATCGGGCGTCGGCGAGAGCGGTCGGCTGCGGAGTCGTTGACTCCACCGCCGCGAGTAGAAGGTACGAGTGGAACTTGAGCGCCTATCGACCGGCGAACTGCTTCGCCTGTATGCGAACATCCTCACCGAGCTTGTCAACAGGCGCGTCGTCCGTTCGCGCAATGCCCCAGCAGGCGACCTAGCCGAGTATCTGGTCGCCATCGCCTACGGAGGAGAGCTGGCTCCGCCGTCAGCGAAGAGCTGGGACGTTCGGGCCGGAAACCGTCGGTTGCAAGTCAAGGTTCGGCTAGTGGTCACCGGACGCAACGCGTCGCAGAATTTCAGCATCTTCCGGTCATGGGACTTCGACGCTTGCGTCTTCGTCCTCTTGGATGCTCATACCTACGAAGTCGTCCGCTCGGTTGAGGTGCCCGTTGCGAGCGTTGTGCAAGTCGCCCGAGAATCCGCCTGGGTCAAGGGACACCGCGTCGGTACCCGAGCCGATCTCGAGGGCTTGCCTGGAGCTGTCGATCGCACTGCCGAAATCCGACTCGCCCTAGAGTCGCTCGGGTAGATCTCAACCCTCAGGGCGAGGCCGCCTCGGGCGACTCCAATCGACCGAGCGCGCTGACATCACCGCGGAGGTGTCGATGCCGGCAGGTCATTCACGACGTTGCCGCCGGACGACCGAGTACACGAGGAGGCGCCCCATCAAGCGTTCGCTCGTCGATAGGGCACCTCAGCCGAGGTACGGCGGACTGGCTATTCATCCGGTGCCCTTGCCGCCACGACGACGGGCTCGTTGCCGCGTCGTTCGTGCGGCGGCGCGGGCCCGGAGCCACCACACGCCTCGTTCTAAGGCACCCGCCATCCAGGACATCGCGTGTGAGGTTCGGTCGCCGCCGACTGGGTCGGCAAGCGAGTCGAGCACTGCCTGTCTGGGTCTTGCCGACATCTGTTCGACGCCAGCGATCGGGCCGGCACCGTCCTCTGGAAGGACATCGGCGACGAGAACGAGCACCGACACAGCGCGGAGTAGCAGCGCACCAAAGACAGGGCCTGGATCGAACACAAACCCGTGAGCGACGTCGTTGCGCAAGTTCGCGCCGTACGGGCCGAGCAAGAGCCATTCGAAGAAGTACGCCCAGGACTCGTCGAGCGCCAACTTCTTGAGCTCATCCAGCAGGTTGTACAGCCCGACGTATCCTCCGGGGTCGTTGCCCACTTGAACGCGATAGATCCCCTCGTCAAGCTCGCGCAGCAATCTGCGGGCCGCTGCCTCGAACTTGGGAATCGTGACAGCGGCGCAACTCTCGTAGTCACGATCAAAATAGTGCTTGAATCCACGAGCCAGCCCTTGCGCGAGCTGAGGATCCCTGCAGCCTGCGTCAACGAGTGCGTCAACGATCTCGTCGAGCGAGGGCTTCCCGAAGCGTTCGACGATGTGCTCAAGGCCGACGGCGAACATCTGGCCGAAGAACTGGGCCGACATCGAGGCTGCTTGGCTCATCTCGTGCGCGACCGGGTCCGCGGCGGTGACAATCGGAAGGCCGTTCGCGCCGAACAGCGTCGTCGGGAACAGACTCGCCAGCGGCCCCCTCGTCGACTCCATCTGGCGAAGTCGATCGACGTCGCCAGACGGAACGTCGCTCGACAAGAAGTAGTCGAGTCCATCGCGCCAGGAGCCTCCGCGCGAAAACCCGGCGACGTAGCTCTCGGGCACGAACTTTGGCAGGCTCGACTCGGCGCGGATGGTCTGCATCCCGAGTTCGGACTGGCCGATTCGTTGCATTCGCGCAGCCGCTTCGCGCGCCAGGTCCGGCAAGCCACGATCTGTCGCAACCCGCGCCGCATTATTCAGGTGGTGCATCCGTACAGCGCCATTCGATGCGCCGTCGGCTTCCGCGAGATACGCCGCGACTTCGTCTCGCGCAATCGCCTCCAGCTCGGACGAATCGCCCCTCGCTCGGCTGCGTCGATAGCCAGCGATCTCTGAAGCCAGATGGCCCTTTTGGAACGCCGCCGCCGCGGTCGCGAGCATCGCGTCGACGTCGTGCGGATCCGGGTCGGCTCGCGGGCCGAGCGCCAGTGCTCCAAGGAGCGGGAGGACGACCCCGGGCCGAGAGCCTGGCGTGTTTGCCATCACCTCTTCACAGATCTCGACCATGCGCCGTCGGACGTCCGCCTCGACGGCGTACTCCTTCACCGCACGCGCCAACGTCCACGCGCGCAGAAGTCCACTCACCTCGTCCATGCCGATTTCGTCTGCGGCGTCAACAGCGAGGAGGTAGTTGGTCGCCGCGCGGCCGGCGCGCTGCCGGCCGTTGCCAACTCGACGTTGGAAGAGGAGGTCTTCGAGTCGGGCGATCGCTGCAGGCGCTGTCGCTAACCGCGCGACGGCCTCCCACAGCTGGAGCGCGGCCTCAGGTGCCTTGCCGACCGGGCGAGGCCATCGAAGCAGCTCTTCCTCGGTGCTTCGACCGAGCAAGCACCCGGCGCGCCCGTCGGGCTGTCGCTGAAAGCCGTACCCCGCGACGTGAACGAGTTCCCACATCAGTGGGCTGTCACCGAGCCCGCACGCACTCGCAAGACTCTGAATTCGAGAGGCACCGACGTAGCCGTCTTGTAGATCGACGCACGCGCTATCCAGCATCGCCGCAGCTTCCGGAACGTGTGCGGTGTCGAATACATAGGGTTCCGGCTCGGCGGGCATCGGGGCTGCGTCCTCTCCGTCCTCTCCGTCCTCTCCCATGAGTCGAAACGCTCTCACACAGCTGCGCCGATCGCTGTGCCGATTTGCAGACGCGACCCGGCCGCTCGGGAAAGGCGCGGAAGCGTGACTCGACTTGTCGCACGGCGGCGTGGTCGATGTAGGGATGGCCGACGGTCAGCCACTCGACCAAGGCGACGAGCGGCACGCGGCGACGCGTTCGGCCCACCGGGACGGACGGTATGTCGCCGGTTTGGATCGCCGTTCGGATCCCGCGGAGCGACAGGCCGACGACGCGTGGACACAGCCAATCGGCGCCCACAAGGGTGGGGAGGTCGCCGAGCGGCAGGCGAACAGAATCTCCGCCGGAGAACGCTCGCCGATCACGAGCGCGCTCTCGGGATGCGAATGCGCCCGCCGACCGCAACCGCGGGAAGCTGAGCGGCGTGCACTGCTCGGCGAACGGCTGCCGGCGAGACGCCGAGCCGAGCCGCCGCTTCGATGGTCGATAAGTCTTTCACCACAATCGAATAACGCCGCGTCCGCCGGCGGCTCGATGTGCGTGGCATACCGTGACATACGGACGTCAGTTCTGCGGATGACGGCGCAATCGGCGAATCCCCGTCAATTCCACATATCCGCAATTCAATGACGGCTCTGTCCGGTAGTTCAGTGACGACTTCGACGGCGAAAACTTGTCGCAGAGGGTTCGATTCCCCCCAGCTCCACCCGTTCCACGAAGAGTCGAGTCAGCCCGAACCAGAAAGCTCGGCGACGAGCGTCTGGTGGACGTCGTAGGCGAGCGTCAGCAGTGCTTCGTCCGTGATCTCGCGGGTGTTGGCGTGGATCACGACGGTGATGCCGTGCACACGGTCGACCGCCAGCATCGTGCGCGACCCGAGCGTCTCGCCGTCGTGGAACGAGAAGACCACGGTCGGCGTGGTCGTGTTCTCGAGGTCGCACGGACAGACGTGCGCCAGCCAACCCGTGCCCCAGCCCGTGTGCGCCGGTTCGTCTGCCGTCGCCGAGATCGGCGTCGGGCGGAAGAAGAAGTCGTCGGTGGCGCCGCCGAGCGCTCGCCCGTCGCCGAGTGCGCTCCCCCACGTCAGCAGGTCGTCGATCGTCGACACCACGCCGCCATGGGCTTCGGTGGCCGACAGCAGCACGCCGAGCACGGGTGTCGAGGCGATGTCCTCGTCGCGGGCGACGGTGTCGTCGAACGTCGTCCGATCACCCTGGATGCCACCCCAACCGTTGCCGTCGAGCGTGAACCAGCCGTGGTCGAGTCCTCGTGACGCGTCGTCTGGATCGATGGTGGTGTCGCTCATCCCCAATGGCACGAAGAAGCGCTGCGTCAGTTCGTCGGACAACGATCGCCCGCTGACCTCCTCGATGATGATCCCGGCGATGATGAACGGCGCCTGCGCGTACTGGTAGTGCCCGGGTTCGTTGGTGGCTTGCGGCGCTGCCAGATCCAGCGCCTCGGCAAGCGTGTACCGCCGAGTCGGATCGGCCAGCAGCGCGTTGCGCCAGGCGGCCGTGTCGACGTTGTCGGTCAACCCGCTGGTGTGTGTCAGCAGCTGACCGATGTGGATGTTCGCTGCGTTCGGCACCTGCGGCACCCAACGTTCGATCGTGTCGTCGAGATCGAGCTTGCCGTCCTCCTGCAGCGCCATGATCTCGGCGGCGATGAACGTCTTGGTCACCGAGGCGATGAGGACCCGACCGGTGCCGAGCTGGCGGGTCTCGGGATCCCGGCCGTCCGCTCCGGCGTTGACGAGCACGTCGCAACCGCCTGGCAGTCGAGCGGCGACGGTGACGCCGTACGTGTGCTGGTCGTCGACGAAATCGATCGCCATCTCGCGGATCTGCTCACGAACGGCCGCCTCGATGCCGCAATCCGCCGGAGCGGTGATCGCCGTCGCGTCGACGCCAGCGGTTGCGACGGTCGCCACCGCCCGGTCTCGTGCATCGTCGCTCGCGCACGACGACGTCACGGCGACGGCGAGCAGCAGCGCCGCGCGGCGACCGACCCGACGCCGAGCTGCGGTCATTCCGCAGCGCCTGCCGCGACGGAGACCGGGTTGCGCAGCCAGAACTCCTCGAGCGCTTCGTGGGCGAGGTCGGTCGTCCAGATGCGGTTGACCCGACCGTCGGGATCGAGGCGCTCGACCCAGATGGCGCGGTTGTCGAACCGATCACCCTCGGGCGTCTGGCCGGTCTCGTGGACCATCGTGATCGACATGTCAGCATCGGCGTAGACGCACGTGCCGACCTGGCGCCAGGTGTCGCCGAAGATCGGCGCGAACTGCATGGCGAACTCGAGCCACGCCTGCTTGCCGACGGTGTGCCGCCACGGCCCCGCGCCGGGACCGTTGTCGACGACCACGTCGTCGACGAGGTTCTCGAACCACGGCTCGTAGTCCCCACGCCCGACGGCGTCCCACAACGCCTGTGCCGCCGCCTGGCGATCCGTGTGTGCTGCGATGTCCGGTCGATCTCCCATGCCGCTCGACCGTACGGATCGTCGTCGCGGCGAACATCTGCCGTTCGGCAGATCTTCCGCGCATCCGCCACTGAGAAGATGAGCAGATGAGCACGCCCGGCCACCACGACCTCGTCGGGCGCGACGCAGACCTGGCCGCCTTGGACGGGCTGATCGCCGGCGGCCGTGCCGTGACGCTCACCGGGCCCGGCGGAGTCGGCAAGACGACCCTGGCGAACGCCGTTGCCGACCGGATGCGCCGGCGTGGGAGGCGCGTCGGCATGATCGAGCTCGCATCGGTGACGGGTGCGGATCGCCTTGCCCAGGCCATCGGCACATCGCTCGGGATCCGTGCCGTCCCGCTCGACGATGCAGCGGCGATGATCGTCGACTGGGCGCACGGGGAGCCGGCGCTGCTCGTCCTCGACAACTGCGAGCACCTCGGCGACGCGCCGGCGAGGCTCGTCATCGACACCCTCGCCCGCGCTCCGCACGTTGCCGTGCTCGCCACGAGCCGAGAGCCGCTACGACGCTCCGGCGAGCAGCTCTACGACGTGCGCCCGCTGTCGACCACCGATGGCGAGGTGCCCGCAGCGGCGCAGCTGTTCGTCGATCGAGCGAGGCTGGTCTCCCCAGGCCTTCAACCGACGGAAGCACAGTGGCGTTCGATCCGCGACATCACCTCGCGCCTGGACGGCATGCCGTTGGCGATCGAGATGGCGGCGTCACGCACTCGCTCCGTCGACCTCGTCGCGCTGGCAGATGCGGTACGTCTCGACCTCTCGCTGCTGACGCTCGACGGCGTCGACGTGCCGACGCGTCAACGGACCATGCACGCGTGCATCGACGCATCGTTCGGGCAACTCGATCAGGTCCAGCGGCAGGCGATGGGTTCGTTGTCCACGTTCGAGGGCGGGTTCCGCCTCGCGGATGCTCGGGCGGTGCTCGACCCGAGCGCATCGTCGTCGCACATCATCGCCGTCCTCGGCGGGTTGGTCGACCGGTCGCTGATCCAACGCGACGAAGATGCCGCCGACACCGGATATCGGATGCTGCACGTCGTTCGAGCCTTCGCTCGTGAGCACATCGACGACGAGTCGTCCGCCATCGCACGGCGGCGACACATGGAGCACTTCGCCGCGCTGTGCGACGACGGCAGGGCCGGGTTGGAGACGAATCGGCAGTCGCACTGGTTGGCCACGCTGTCGCGGCATGCATCGGACATCGACTCGGCGATGTGCTTCGCCGCCGCGAACGACGAGGCCAGCACGCTCTGGCAGATGTGCGGGTCGTTGACCTTCGTGTGGGTGGCCGCAGGCCGGTTCACCGAAGGAGCGCAGTGGTTCGCCGAGTGCTGTGAGCACCTCGACATCCCGATCACGGTTCAGCTGCCGGCGCGCTGGGGAGCAGCGCACCTCGCGGTGTACTCCGGAGACGTCGAGCGCGCCTTCACGCTGGCCGACGAGACGTTGGCGATGGCGCGCCAGATCGGTGATCGATCGTTCGTCGCGCGATGCGAGAACGCCCTCGGCGTCGGTGGGATGTTCAACCAGCGGAGGAGGGCACGTGAGGTGCTGCGATCGTCGATCGAGGGCTCCGTCGGCCTCGACGACTGGTGCCACGTCGACTCGTCGCAGGTGCTGGCGTACATCGACCTGCAGGAGCTGCGCGTCGACGATGCCGTGCGTCGCCTGGCATCGGTGCGACCGCTCGTCGAGCACCTGCGCCACCCGCCACTGCTGGCGTGGGACTGGTTGGGTCGCTACCAAGCCGCGGCGATCCGTGGCGACGTCGTCGAGGCCGGTGTGCTCGAGCGACAGACGGTCGAGCACGTCGCAGCCGCAGGCGACACATCGATCAGTGCCCTGCTCGTCGCGGCCCGGTCCCAGGTGGCGCAACGCGCTGGTCGCGCGGCTGACACGCTCGTGGACCTCGAACGTGCCCTCGATCGCTGCGTGGCACAGGGCGCGCACACCGCTGCGCTGACGCTGCTCGGCGCGTCGATCGACGCCCGCCTCTGCATCGGCGACTTCGGCCGAGCGCGACAGCTCCTCGACGACGTGGAAGGTCAGGTCGAGCAGCACGCCCCGGACGTCGCGATGACGCTGCACCTCCAGCGATGCCGTTGGGCACTCGCCGTCGGCGACGCGGAGGTTGCCGAGTCCTCGGCGGCGTTGGCGCAGCGAGTGGCCCAGCGCCACGAAACCGCGCCGGGTCTCGCCGTCGTGCAGTGCTGGAACGCGTTCATCGCCACGAGCGCGTCGCAACCGACCGTGGCGTGGCGGTCGGCGATCGCTGCGTGGTCGGTGCTGCGCGCCGACCGCCTGGACGCACACGCGATCGGGTGCCTGCGCGTCATGGCGCTCTGCTGCGCAGCCTTCGAGGATCGCACCGGCGCGATGCGCGTGATCGGCGCGGCGGATGCGTTTGCCCGCCGGATCGGTGTCGTCGACGAACCGTGCGGCTCGCTGTTCGCTGCCGCGCTCGCCGATCTCACGTCCGTCGACGACGTCGATCTGATCGCAGCGAGGACCCTGGGCGAGGGTCTCGACCCGGACGCGGCGTTCGCCTCGGTTGCGCGATCGACGGGTCCGCGCCGCAGGCCCAGCAGCGGCTGGGACGGCTTGACGCCGGCCGAGCGTCAGGTGGCAACGCTCGTCGCTGAGGGCCTCACCAACCGACAGACCGCCGAGCGCCTGTTCATCGGTGCGGGGACGGTCAAGACCCACCTGGAGCACGCCTACGCGAAGATCGGGGTGCGCAATCGAACCGAGCTGACCGCAGCGTTCCACCGCGAGCACCGCTCGTGATGGCGCCTAGCTGTCGGCCCGTTCGTAAGTGATGTGGACGGCGTTGCTCGACGGGCGGACTTCGCGCTGGCGGTAGCGCTGCCGAGTTCCGGCACGGAACAGCGGAGTGCCGCCACCGAGCAGCAGGGGCGCAAGGTGGATGCGGAGCTCGTCGACGAGACCCTGCTCCAATGCCTGACCGATGACGTCACCGCCGCCCATGATCACGACGTCGCCGTGCGTCACGGCGGCTCGGGCCTGCCCGATCGCCGCCGGCAGATCCGGTGTGAACGTGAACCGCATGCCGAGCTCTCGCTCCAGGCGCACGTCGGATGGTGGCGAGTGCGTGACCACGAAGAACGGCGGCATGCCGACCTGGTCTGCGCCGTACCCGATCTCGGACGACCAGCCGCCGGGGCCGTCGATGGTGTCGAAGAGTCGTCGGCCCATCACGACCGCACCGCTCGCCTCGGTCGACGACGCGAGGATCTCGGCGTCGACCGAGTCCTGCTGCTCGACCCACCCATGCAGTTCCGGAGCATCACCGAGCCCGTGCTCGATGTCGGCGCCCGGTCCGGTCACGTACCCGTCGAGCGACATCGTGATGTCGGCGATGACCTTCGTCATGGCGTGCTCCTCTCGCCTCGTTCGTTTGGATGTTCGACGCCGTACCCGTGTCGAACTCATCGCAGCCACGGGTACCGTCGGGGCGGTGATGCCCCGGACCCGGATCATGTCGAAGAAGTCCGATCCTGCGACTGCAGACGGCGGGCACGGCCCGAACTGGCCCGTCGTGATCGGCACGAGCGTTGCGTTCGGCACGGCCTTCGCCTTCGTCATGTCGCCGCGCACCGCGTTGTACTGGTACGCCTTCCCACTGTTCGGCATCGGGATCCCGTACGTCGCGCAGGTGCGCACGACGCTGACACCGCGCTGGTGGTTGACCCTCGGTGCTGCCGCGGTGGTCAGCCCGATCGCGCTGGCGCTCGACTGGGCTTTCTCCGGGCACATCCTGTTCAACGTGCTGCTGCTCGGCCACGTCGCCGAGCACCCCGCTCGCGACACCGCGTGGGCGCCACTGCTCGGCGCATCGCTGGTGCACCTGTTCGTGCTCAAGGCGACGACACAGACCGGACGCGATCTCGTCGGCGGCGTGCTGTCCGCCGCCATTGCGGGAGGCATCCTCGCCGTGTCGCGCAGATCGCGACCAGCAGTCAGCTGAGGATCTCGACGTAGCCGTTCGTGCCATTGACACGGATCCGCTGGCCATCGCGGATCAGCTGCGTGGCGTGCTCGACACCGACGACGGCAGGCAGTCCGTACTCGCGGGCGATCACCGCGCCGTGGGTCATCTGGCCGCCGACCTCGGTCACCATCGCCGCGATCAGCACGAACAGCGGCGACCAGCTCGGGTCCGTGTACGGCGTGACCAGGATGTCGCCCGGTTCGATGTCGGCCGCCTCGGAGATGTCGAGGATGACGCGTGCGCGTCCCTCGATCGTCCCGCTGGACACGGGCAGTCCGACGAGCGCTCCCACCGGGAAGTCGGCGCGCCCGTACGACCCGATGACCGCCTCACCGTCCGACGTGATCACCCTCGGCGGCGTCAGCGCGGCATACGTCGCGAACGAGTCCTTTCGACGAGCGATGAGCTCGTCGTCCGCATGGCTCGTTCGCACGACCTCCTCGAGCTCCTGGAAGGTCAGCCAGAAGATGTCCTCGGCATCCCGCAGCACACCGTCGTGCACGAGTCGCTGCGCCTCGCTCAGCAGCGCCTGCTTGTAGATGAACGTGCGTCGGACGATGCCGTACTTCGGGAACTCGCGGTAGCCGGCGAAGGTGCGGACGCGGTCGATCATCTGCTTCGTCTCGTCCGCCTTGGCGTCCCCATCGGGCAACTCGCGCAGGCGCCGCAGCACGTCGGCTTCCTTCGCCAGCGACTGTTGCCGACCATGCTCGAAGCGGCGCTGGCCTTCGCCGGGCTCGAAGCTCTTGATGTTGCTCAGCAGCACCGGCACGAGCGTGCTCGGCCGCTCGCTCCAGCGCGGGCGAGTGATGTCGATCTCGCCGACGCACCGCATGCCGTACCGGTCGAGGTAGGCCTGGATGGCGTCGCGTGATGCAGGTCCACCTGACAACGCTGGAAGCGCGGCGAGGAACCCGTCGTCGACGCCGCGCTCGAGGAGGCCGACGACCGCGTCGTGCGGACGGATGACGTCGGCGACGTCCATCAGCGCCAAACCCATCTCCGACGTGATGTTGCCGGGCGCCGATTGTGTCAGCGCGTCCGCCGCGTTCTTCTCGCCGAGCCACTCCTCGATGTGCTCGTTGAGCCACCACGTGGCGTCCATCCCCGTCATCAGCGCCTGATGGCTGAGCGGATCGAAGAGCAGCCGCTTCAGCTCCAGGATGTCGGTGCGGATGAACTCGAGCAGTGCCTCACCCGACTTCATCCGGATCTCGTGCTGCATCACCTCGACCGACGCCTCGTTCCGGGCGATGAGCGCAGCGACGATCGCCGGGTCCGTCTCCACCGGGTCGAGTCCGCCGGCACCCCGCAACGGTGGCGCAGGCGCGGCGTCCGGAGGAGCCGGGCTGATGTCGCCGCGATCGAGGATGGTCTGCATCGCGCCGCCGATCAGCGGGTCGGCCTTCGTGAACATCGCCACCAGACCGGCGCTCGTGGCCGGCGACGCAAGGCGGTCGGCGACGTCGACGAACAGCCGGCCCGCTGCCTCGTACATCCGCGGCAACGCGTTCATCTGCCACATCGAGAACCCGAGCGGCCGCATCGGATCCGTCATCATCTGCTGGTGCCCGACGGACACGTACACATGGAACCCGTCGTCGTCCGCCACCGGCGGCGGGAACAGCGTGGTGATCGGCCTGCTCTGCACGATGGCGAGCTCGCCGCCGCCATCGAGGCACCACTCGATGTCCTGCGGACTGCCGAGGTGCACCTCGATCCGCCGACCCGCCTCGGCGAGGCGCAGCACATCTGCATCACCGAGCATCGGTTGCTCACCTGCGATCCGGATCGTGCTGACGACACCGCTGCGAACCTCGTACGAGTCGGCGTTCACCCGCCCGGAGACCAGCCCCTCCCCGAGGCCGTGGGTCGCCTCGATCGCGACGACCTTCCGGTTCCCCGAGATCGGGTCAGCGGTGAACATCACGCCCGATGCCATCGGCTGCACCATGCGTTGCACGACCACCGCCATCGACACCGTGCGATGGTCGAAGCCGTTGCGCATGCGGTAGTTGACGGCGCGCTCGGTGAACAGCGACGCCCAACAGCGGCTGACGTTCTCCACGATCGCTGCTGCCCCGACGACGTTCAGGAACGAGTCCTGCTGGCCGGCGAACGACGCGTTCGGCAGGTCCTCCGCGGTCGCGCTGGATCGCACCGCGTACGCCGACTCGGCGCCGAGATCATCGAGCGCGGCGATGATCGCTGTTGCGATGTCGTCGGGAACGACGATCGCCTCGATCGCCGTGCGGATCGTCGCACTCGCGGCGCTGATCGCGTCCCGATCTTCCAGCTCCAGCCGCGAGAGCCGGTCGATCAGCTCGTCGAGCGACGGCGACTCTGCCATCACCCGGCGAAAGGCGTGGGTCGTCACGCAGAACCCCTCCGGCACGTCGACGCCGTCGAGGTGCCACAGCTCTCCCAGCCCCGTGCCCTTCCCGCCGACCAGGTCACCCCAGGTCCGGTCGATCTCCTCGAATCCCACCACGAAGTCCGTCGAACGCGTTCCCATCTCATTGCCCTCCCATGCTCCGCCCAACCAATCGACAGCGAGCATTCACAGCACATCGAGGCACTTGCTTCAAGCCCCCACCCCTGGACTACGTTGAGGTTGGCGGGGAAGACAGGCGGCCCTCGCGGGACGGTCAGGATGCCGAAACGGCACGACCTCGGTGGGCCAATCGCACGATCGCCAGCACGATCACGCCCGCACCGGGGATGAACCACGGTGGCACGACGAGCGTCGTCGCGACCGCACCGATCGTCGCTCGATTGCCGATGTGACCACGGCGTCGCCATGCCCCGATCAACGCGAGTGCAGCTGCCTCGGCGTACCACACCGACGAGTTCGCCAACCCGTGGTCGGCGATGTCGGGAATCGATCCGGTGGGCGTGCGGCCGTACCCGGCAGCGACGAGATCGTCGACGACGCGCAGGTTCCCGACGAGCACGAGCACCGTCGTCGCCAGCCACGCCGCGCCGACGAGGAGCAGATCGACCTGACGCCGCGCCAGTGGCGTCGCCCAGAAGACGACGCTCAGGACCGCGGCTGCCATGAACGGCACCGTGGCGCCGGCGAGGTGCTCCGCGGCGTGCCCACCGACGTCGTAGCGCGACATCAGCAGCACCTCCTGGCAGATCAGCGAGACGGCGATGAAGGCAGGCAGCGGCCACCAGCTGCGCGCGAGATCGAGGACGCGATGCAAGCGGTGTGGCGCGGCAACGGCGTGGTTCGTCATGCACCCACAGACGCACCAACGCACGGTCGGGGCGACACGACACGCCAAACTGGATGTCTGACGCGCGGCTCTGCCGCGTTTCAGACATCCAGAAATCGACGACGAGCGATCAGCCGGCGGGCGCGTACTGCGCCATGCCGTGCTCGAAGTGACGAACCAGCTCGCCGCGCTCGCGCAGGTGCTCGAGGTGGGCGAACGTCTCGCTCTCGGCCATGTCGCCCCACGACCGTTCCTTGAACAGCACGCGCATGAACCCGTTGACCGTGCCGTTCGGGAGCGTCGGCACGGCGTCGCGGATGATGTCGAGGCGCTCCTCGTGGTGCTCGATGATGTGCTCGGCGCGCCCGCGGAGATCCACGAACGGATGGCCGTGAGCCGGCAGCGCGATCGACACGTTCGTCATCTCGGCCATGCGTTGGAGGGAAGAGAAGAACAACGCCAGCGGATCGGCGTCGGGCGCCAGCCCGCTGATGTGCGGGGTGATCGACGGCAGCACGTGGTCGCCGGTGAACACCACGCCGGACTCGGGGTCGTACAGACACAGGTGGTCGTAGGTGTGGCCGGGCGTGTGCATCGCCACCCACTCACGTCGTGCCAACTTGATCGTCTGGCCGTCGATCAAGGTCCGCGTCGGACGCGGAGCGGCGAAGCTGGACCCCGGTCCACCCTCGGTCATCCGGCGCACGAACTCCGGTGGCGGTCCGGGGCGACGCCCTCCCCATGGCGACGGCTGAGCGAGGTAGCGCTCCATCGCCGCGGCGCGATCGTCCGGCGAGTTGACGTCGAGCTCCTCGGAGTCCTCGCGGTCGTCGGCGTTGGCCACGTCCATCAACGTGCGGAAGGACTCGTGCGTGACGATCTCGGCGCCGTTCTCGTGGTGCAGTCGGTTCGCGCCGCCGTAGTGATCCGGATGCGAGTGGGTGACCACGACGGTGTGCACGTCGTCGACGGAGAACCCCGCCCGACCGATTCGATCGACGAGGAACCCGAACGACTCCGGACCGGGCAGACCGGGATCCACGACGGCGATGCCGCGCTCGTCTTCGAGGATGTAGCAGTTGACGTGTCCGAGCCCGGGCATGCTGATCGGCAGCTGCGTTCTCAGGACTCCCGGCGCCACCTCGGTGACGTCGGTCGAGGCATCTTCCTGCTCCTGCTTCGGCTTCCGCGGCGCGACCGGCTCGTGGTCGTGCCCGCTCGCACCGTGATCGTGATCGTGCTGCATGTGCGTGCCTGCCTCCGCTGACCGAGCGGCACCTGGGGGCGGCCCCGCCCGACCATGGTGCCCGATCCGAGCGGCGCAGCTCGCATTCGAGGACCGGCCGTCGCCGCGCGCCTACGCTCCCGCGATGGCGACGACGCTCATCCGCGAGTGCCGGGTCCCGACCGCCGTCGGCGATCTGCGCGCCGGTGTGTGGGCCC
This sequence comes from Ilumatobacteraceae bacterium, assembly GCA_965229005.1. Lineage (GTDB taxonomy): Bacteria > Actinomycetota > Acidimicrobiia > Acidimicrobiales > Ilumatobacteraceae > CBDDIP01. The sequence goes on along the minus strand of CBDDIP010000002.1, from coordinate 2,196,172 downwards.
CGGATGACGCCGACTCACCGCGAGGGCGGTTGCCCGGCGTCGTGCTCGTCGATGGCTCGGGAGACGGCGCGTACGACGAGTGGGGTGGGTGGGCAGAGCGCATCGCCGAGTGCGGCGCCGTCGTCCTCGCCCATGACAAGCCCGGCTGTGGCGGGTCGCCGGGGCGATGGACCGATCAGGGGATCGCCGAGCGCGCGTTCGAGTCGCTGGCGGCGATCGAGGTGTTGCGCGCCCAACCCGAGGTCGCCGGGCGGCCGGTCGGCATGTTCGGCGTCAGCCAGGGCGGGCGGGTGTCGCTGCTCGCTGCGGCCGAGCAACCCCGTCAGGTGGACTTCGTCGTCTCGATGTCGGGCCCCGGCGTCACCGTGCACGCCCAGGACCGACATCGCATCGAGATGGCCCTGCGCGAGTCGGCCACCGATCCCGAGGACGTCGCCGAGGCGCTCGACTGGATCGACCGTCGAACGCGGCTGCTCCTGGCCGGCGAACCGGTGCAGCAGGTGATCGAGGAGCAGGCTCGGTTCGCCGATCGTGCATGGGCGCCCGTCGCCCTGCAGCACTTCGACGACCCGGTCGCGCTGCGCTACCTCGCGCGGATCCTCGACTTCGACCCCGTGCCGGTGATGGCCAGGGTGGCCTGTCCTGTGCTCGCCGCGTTCGGTGCCTCCGACCCGTTGGTTCCCGTCGCGGCGAGCGTCCAGTCGTTCGCGACACATCTTCCCCACCTCATCGGCGAACCGAGCGGCGTCGTCGTGTTCCCCGGAGCGAACCACGGACTGTTCGTCGCCGATCCGGTCGAGGGCGTCGATCGGACCTCGCAGCTCGCTCCTGGTTTCCTGGCGATGCTCGCCGGGTTCATCCGCTCGGCCGGATGACCCGGCGCTCGAGGTCGAACAGGCGCGCCGCATCGTTCGCGCCCGTCCCGTCGATGGCGTCGGCGATGTACTGGGCGGCCAGCGCGCTGTAGGTGATGCCGTTGCCGCCGAACCCGAGCGCGAAGTGGCATCGCGGGAACTTCGAATGCGACCCGATGTAGGCCAGTCCGTCGGGCGTCTCCGCGAATGTGCCCGCCCAGCTGAACGCGACCTCGACCGGTTCGAGGTCGGGCAGCCGCTTCGGGATCGCAGCGGCGAGCGCTCGAGCCTTCGCCGGCAACGCCCGCGAGCGACGCAGCGGGTTGCGGTAGTCCTCGTCCTTGCCGCCGAGCAGCAGTCGCTTGTCATCGGTCGTGCGGCCGTAGAGGTATGGGTCGTCGTAGTCCCAGAACAGCACGCCGTCGGGGTACCGCTGGCGCAACGACTCGACCGGTTGCGTCACCAGCGCGAACGAGCTGTGCAAGGTGAACGGCAGCTGCGGCAGCAGTTCGGCGACCTCGTAGCCGGTCGACATGACGACGTGCTTGGCCGTGATCGTCCCGCCGGTGGTGGTGACGCGGACGCGCCTCGGTGAGAACTCGACATCGGTCACCTCGGTGCGTTCGAAGACGTGACCGCCGCGATCGCGCACCGTGTCGAGCGCATGGAACGCGAGGGCGTACGGGTCGATGGACGCGCCGAGCGCCGACTCGATCGCGGCGCGTCCGGTGAGACCCCAGCGGGTGCGCAGTTCCGATTCGTCCAGCCACCGCACGTCGAACCCGGCAGCTCGCCTGGCGTCGAGCTCGTCGCGCAGCGTGGCAACGTCGGGCTGCTTGATCGCGACGAAGACGCTGGGTGAGCGATGGAAGCCACAGTTGTGACCGATGGATTGCGTCGCCCGTTCGACGAGCTCGATGCCACGACCGCACTCGGTGTACGCCAGCGCGGCAGCATCGTCGCCGATCGCCCCCGCGAGGTCCACGAGCAGCTCGTCGATCTCGTACTGCAGCATCGCCGTGCTCGCGGACGTGCTGCCTCCGCCGATGTCTCGCCGATCGACGACCACGACATCGAGGCCCCGACGGGTCATCTCTAGGGCGATGAGCGCGCCCGTGATCCCGGCACCGACCACGACGACGTCGCAACGGCGGTCGGCCTGCAGACGCGAGTGAACGGCGAGGATGCCGTCGCGTCGCGGCCAGAAGGGTGTGCCGTCGTGCAGATCCATCGTGCTGCAGTCCTGCCCCGCGGTGCAGGGATCTTCGATGCGTTCGGCCACGTGTACCCACGAACGTCCGAGCTGATCCGCGCGTTGGCACATCCTTCGGTTCCGGCCACCTGACGGCTGCGCGAGGCTGGAGCCGTATGGCCAGCCGCGCGAGCCGCCCACTTCCGGAGCTGCCGACGCAGCCACCACCGGTGTCGCGGGCGCTGCGCGAGCTGGCGACGGCACGCGAGGCGGTTCGGCTGCCGCTCGCCACGTTGCGGCTGCAACGCGCGCCGCGCGGCTCGGGCGGCCCGGTGCTGATGGTGCCCGGACTGGGCGCCACGGACGAGTCGCTGCTGCCCCTGCGGATCTACTTGCGGCGACTCGGGCACGATGCACGCGCGGCGAAGCTCGGGCGAGTCACCGACGACGTCGCGGGGCAGTACCTCCGCGTCGTCGAGCGGGTCGAGCGAATCGCGACGAGCACCGGCCGTCAGGTGGCACTGGTCGGTTGGAGCATCGGCGGCGTGCTCGCCCGGGAAGCGGCGCGCGACGTCCCGAACACCGTCTCCCGGGTGATCACGTTCGGCACGCCGGCGATGGGTGGTCCGAGGCATTCGGTCGTCGCCCGCCGGTACGACGCGGCCACGTTGCGCGCGATCGGTGCGCTGTCCGACGCCCGCAACGTCACGCCGATCCGCGTGCCGATCACCGCCATCTGGAGCCGCAACGACGGCATCGTCGAGCCGGCGGCCTGCATCGATCGCCGATCGCCCGACGTCGAGAACATCGAGGTCACGAGCACGCACTTCGGCATGGGCATCGACCCCGACGTCTGGCACGTGATCGCCGAGCGGCTCGCTCGCAGGGTGGGTTGAACAGATCAAACTCTTGACTCAGTCCAGATTCCGTGGTTGGATCGACGACGTGTCGAACGTCGTCGCCCCCGACCAGCTCCTCCGTCAGCACGGGGTGCAGGTCACCGCGCAGCGGCTGGCGATCATGAACGCCGTGGCGGCACGTCCCCACGGCACCGTGGACGAGCTCACCGGTGACGTTCGCGCCGTGATCGGGTCGATCTCCCGCCAGGCCGTGTACGACTCGCTCGGCGTGCTGGTGGACAAGGCCCTCGTCCGCCGCATCCAGCCGGCGGGCTCGGCGGCCCGGTTCGAGAGCCGAGTGGGCGACAACCACCACCACCTCATCTGCCGCACCTGCGGCAGCACCACCGACGTCGACTGCGCGGTCGGCGCCGTGCCCTGCCTCACGGCAGACGACGATCACGGCTTCGAGATCGACGAAGCCGAAGTCATCTACTGGGGCACGTGCCCTGCGTGCCAGCACCAGACGGAACAACAGCAATGAAGACAGAGAACGAAACCACGACCAATGAAGGAGCAGCAATGAGCGACGACAAGGCACTCGAGATCAACGACACCGTCCAGACGTGCCCGGTCATGGGCGGCCCACACGCCGGCCACACCGCCGTGGGGTCCACCGCCAACCAGCACTGGTGGCCCAATCAGCTGAGCCTGCGGATGCTTCATCAGAACTCCCCCGCCGAGAACCCGATGGGCGACGATTTCGACTACGCCGCCGAGTTCGACAGCCTCGACTACGCCGCGGTCAAGCAGGACCTGGCCACGCTGATGACCGACTCGCAGGACTGGTGGCCGGCCGACTACGGCCACTACGGGCCGTTCTTCATCCGCATGGCGTGGCACAGCGCCGGCACGTATCGCATCAAGGACGGCCGCGGTGGCGCGGCAAGCGGCACGCAGCGCTTCGCTCCGCTGAACAGCTGGCCCGACAACGGCAACCTCGACAAGGCGCGCACCCTCCTGCTGCCGATCAAGCAGAAGTACGGCCGCAAGCTCTCGTGGGCCGATCTGATGATCCTCGCCGGCAACGTCGCCCTGGAGACGATGGGCCTGCAGACGTTCGGCTTCGGCGGCGGTCGCGAGGACGTGTGGGCGCCCGAGGAGGACATCTACTGGGGCCCGGAGACCACGTGGCTCGGCGATGCCCGCTACTCCGGCAACCACGAGCTGGCCAACCCGCTCGGCGCGGTGCAGATGGGGCTGATCTACGTCAACCCGGAAGGCCCCAGCGGCAACCCGGATCCGCTCGGCTCGGCACGCGACATCCGCGAGACGTTCCTGCGCATGGCGATGAACGACGAGGAGACCGTCGCACTGGTCGCCGGTGGGCACACGTTCGGCAAGGCCCACGGCGCCGGCGACACCGCGCTCGTCGGGCCCGAGCCCGAAGCCGCACCGATCGAACAACTGGGTCATGGTTGGAAGAACGCCTTCGGCACGGGCAAGGGCGTGCACACCACGACCAGCGGCATCGAGGGCGCCTGGACCCCGACCCCGATCACGTGGGACAACAGCTACTTCGACACGCTGTTCGCCTACGACTGGGTGCTCACCGAGAGCCCGGCCGGCGCCAAGCAGTGGACGCCGTCGAACCCGGAGGCGCAGGGCACCGTGCCCGACGCCCACGACCCGGCGCGCTCGCACGCCCCGATGATGACCACCGCCGACATGGCGCTGCGGATGGATCCGATCTACGAGCCGATCTCCCGCCGCTTCCACGAGGACCCGGCCGCGTTCGCCGACGCGTTCGCCCGTGCGTGGTTCAAGCTGACCCACCGCGACATGGGCCCGATCGCCCGCTACCTCGGCCCTGAGGTTCCCCAGGAGGAGCTGATCTGGCAGGACCCGGTGCCCGCCGCCGACCAAGCCCCGCTCGCCGGCGCCGACGTCGCTGCATTGAAGGCGAGCATCCTCGCCTCGGGCGTGAGCACCGCCGACCTCGTGTCGACGGCGTGGGCGTCGGCGTCGACGTTCCGTGGCAGCGACAAGCGCGGTGGCGCCAACGGTGCCCGCCTGCGCCTCGCGCCGCAGAACGACTGGGAGGTCAACAACCCGCCGGAGCTGCGTCGCATCCTCGGCGCACTCGAGGGCGTGCAGTCGTCGTTCAACGCTTCGGGCAAGTACGTCTCCATCGCCGACCTGATCGTCCTCGGCGGTGCGGCAGCGATCGAGGCCGCAGCGAAGCAGGCAGGGCTCGACATCACCGTTCCGTTCACGCCGGGGCGCACCGATGCCTCGCAGGAGCAGACCGATGTCGAGTCGTTCGCACCGCTCGAGCCGACCGCTGACGGCTTCCGCAACTACCTCGGCAAGGGCCACACGCTCGCCGCCGAGGAGCTGCTGGTCGATCGCGCACAGCTGCTCGGGCTCAGCGCGCCGGAGATGACCGTGCTCGTCGGTGGCCTGCGAGTGCTCGGCGCGAACGCCGGTGGATCGACGCACGGCGTCCTCACCGACCGGGTCGGCACGCTGACGAACGACTTCTTCGTCAACCTGCTCGACATCGGCACCGAGTGGTCGCCGACCGCCGCATCGGAGGACGTCTTCGAGGGCCGCCACCGCGCCACCGGCACCGTCACCTGGACCGGCACCCGTTGCGACCTCGTGTTCGGATCGAACTCGCAGCTGCGGGCGATCGCCGAGGTGTACGGGTCCGACGATGCCAAGGAGAAGTTCGTCACGGACTTCGTCGCTGCGTGGAACAAGGTGATGAACGCCGATCGCTTCGACGTCGGCTGAGCCGAGGTCGATCGGTGGCCGCACAGATCAGGCACCTGCCGCCGAGTGCGACGGCGGCGCAGGTGCACGAGGTGCTCGAAGCCGACGGCGGGGTCGTCATCGACGACCTCGCCGACCCGGCGTGCATCGCCAAGATGCGCAGCGAGCTGGCGCCGTACATCGAGGCGACGCCGTTCGGCAGCGACCGCTTCGCCGGTCATCGCACACGGCGAACCGGGGCGCTGATCGCACGCTCCCCTGCGAGTCGTGAACTGATCCAGCACCCACTGATCCTCGACGTCACCGGTCTGCTGCTCCACCGAGCAACGAACTTCCAGCTGCACCTGACGCAGACGATCGCCATCGGGCCGGGCGAACCGGCGCAGTCCATCCATCGCGACCAGTGGGCCTTCGACTTCTTCCCGTTCCCGTCCGATCACCACGTGCAGTGCAACACGATCTGGGCGCTCACCGACTTCACCGAGGCGAACGGCGCGACCCGGCTCATCCCCGGATCTCAGGACTGGCCGGACTCGACGTCGCACACCGCCGACGAGACGGTGCCCGCCGAGATGAACGCCGGCTCCTGCCTGCTCTACACGGGCAAGGTGTACCACGGCGGCGGCGCGAACCAGACCGACGACGTGCGCATCGCCGGCAACATCACGTACGTCGTCGGGTGGCTTCGGCAGGAGGAGAACCAGTACCTCTCGGTGCCACGCGAAGTTGCTGCCACGCTCGACGACGAACTGCTGCGACTGATGGGCTACCGCACCGGCGCGTACGCGTTGGGCTACATCGACGACGTGCGCGATCCGATCGAGGCGGTGCGCGCGGGCAGCGGGACGATGAGCTTCGGTCGGCTCGGACGCTCCAGCGAGATCAGCTGAGCTCGGCTCGCACGATCGCTGCGCCCTCGACCATCGCGGCGAGCTTGGCGAACGCGACCGGGCGAGGCAGGAACTTCATGCCGCAGTCCGGCCCGGCGACGAGCTGCTCGGGTGGGATGAACTGCAGCGCAGCACGCAGCCGTTCGGCGATGACGGTCGCCGGTTCGACGTCGTTGGTGGACAGGTCGAGCACGCCGAGCACGATCGTCTTGTGCGACAGGGGCGCCAACACCGTCGCGTCGAGGTGCGGCTGGGCGAACTCGATCGCCAGCTGGTCGGCGGCGCAGTCGGCCAGTTCGGCGAGGAACGGGTAGCCGCCGCTCTTGTCGGCGACGTAGACGGCGTAGCCGAAGCAGGTGTGCAGCACCGTCGTGGCGTCGATGCCGGCGAGCGCTCGGTCGATGGCCTCGACGGCGAAGCCGCGTGCCGCGTCGGCGTTCGCCTGGAGGTACGGCTCGTCGAGCTGGATGACGTCGATGCCCGCGGCGACGAGATCGACGATCTCCTCGCGGATCGCATCCGCGTACGCCAGGGCGAGCGAACGCTGGTTGGCGTAGTGCTCGTTCTGGGCGAGCTGACTGAGCGTGAACGGCCCGGGGAGGGTGACCTTCGTGCGGCGGTCGGTCGCCGATCGCAGGAACGTCGCGGCGGCGAGCTCGATCGGTTCACCGCGGCTGATCGGGCCGTTGACCAACGGGACGAGCGAGCGCCCGCCGACGCGGTTGACGCCCTCGCCCACCCGGTCGTGATCGACGCCGTCGAGCGCGTTGGCGAAGTGGTTGAAGTAGCTCTCGCGACGGATCTCCCCGTCGGTGACGATGTCGACGCCGGCCCGTTCCTGATCGTGGATCGCGAGCAGCGTTGCTGCGTCGAGCGCGTCGTCGAGGTGCTCCGGCGCGACTCGCCACACGTCGGCGACGCGGGTGCGCGGTACGCCCTTCTCGACGAGGAGATCGTGATCGATCAACCACGCCGGCTGCGGGTAGCTGCCGATGACCGTCGTCGGGATCAGCGGCAACGGCGTGCTGGTCGGCACGGGGTCAGCGGTACGTGTTGTTGCTGGTGTGATCGCCGGCCAGCCAGTTGGCCAGATCGGCGTGGGCGGTCGACGCTCGCGTGGCGTTGATCGCCTCGACATCGGGGTGGTCGGCCGTCAGCTCGACGAGCAGACCGTTCGGGTCGCGCACGTACAGCGAGCGGCAGTAGCCGTGCTCGAGCACGAACGTGGCCGGCTCCTCGTAGCCGGCATCGGCGAGGCGCTTGGCCACGCCGTCCTGCGTGTCGTGATCGACCTTCAGGGCGATGTGCGAGAACGGCGACTCGGGCATCGTCGGGCCGAACAGCTCTTGATCCGACTGGTTGGCGAACTGGAAGAAGGCCAGCGCGCTGCCGTCGGCGAGACCGAAGAAGGTGTGGCAGTAGACGCGCTCGGCGCCGAACAGCTCGTCGGTCTCGCTCCACGTGGCCACGAGCGGCAGCCCGATCAGGTCCTCGTAGAACCGACGCGTGGCCTCCTGGTCACGCGTGACCCAGGCGTTGTGGTGCAGACGGGCAACTCCGGTCACAGGCATCTCCAAAACCTAGAGCACCACTCCAAACCCAGCCGACACGCGTGGAGGGTTTCACGCGCACCCGTGCGAACCCGGAACCCTCCACTCGGCTGCCGCGGAGGGTTTCACGCGCACCCGTACGGACGCCAAAACCTCCACTCAGTGTGGTGGGCAGCCTGGGCGCCCGACATCGGACTGCAGCGCGACGTCACCGTGGCCGGCGGGTTCGATGGTCATCAGACGCACCGGTTGCGGATGGTGCCGATCCCTTCGATCCAGGTCTCAAGCACCTGGCCGGGCTGGAGGAACTGCGGCGGCTTGCGCCCAGCGCCGACGCCTGCGGGCGTCCCGGTGAAGATCACGTCGCCCGGCAGCAGCGGCAGCACGCCAGAGAGCTCGGCCACCAGGCGCGGGATGTCGTAGATCAGGTCGCCCGTCCGCGCGTCCTGCACGACGACGCCGTCGACCGAGCAGCCCAACGCGAGGTCGCCAGGATCGGCGAGCTCGTCGGTCGTGACCAACCACGGGCCCATCGGGCCGTAGCCGCGTCGCGACTTGCCGAGCGAGAACTGCGCTCCGGCGGCGAACTGCAGCTGACGATCGCTGATGTCCTGCCCGACCGTGAGGCCGGCGATGTGCGACCAGCCATCGGCTTCGGCGACGCGGTCGGCGCGCCGGCCGATGACGGCCACCAGCTCGACCTCCCAGTCGATCGCCGGACCGGCGATCTCGATGTCGTCGAACGGGCCGGACAGCGATGCGGGGAATTTGGTGAACGTCGCCGGCACTGCGGGAACGGCCATGCCCGACTCCTCGGCGTGGCTGCGGTAGTTCAGCCCGATGGCGAACACCTGGCGCGGTCGCGGCGCGGGGTTGCCCAGCGCAGCCGGGTCGAGCGCGCCGGTGGCAGCGTTCGAGCCGCCGGTGAATTCGACGAACGCGTCCCAGTCGTCGTACAGCCCCATCACGTCGGGGCCGAAGCGACCGTTCGATGCCGTGGCGATGTCGACGACTTCGTCGTCGAGCACGAGCACGGCGCGGTCGTTCTGGGTGGCGAGCTTCATGTTGGGTCTCCTCGGTGAGCGATGTCGTTCGTCATGCCGGTCGAGATGCCGGTCGTGGTGCCCGTCGACAGACGGGCTCGAAGGTGGGTGAGCAGGTCGGAGGCGCCGTCGCCGTCGTTGGCGGTGCCGTAGAGGTGGAAGTCGGGACGCTGCAGCACGATCGTCGCGTCATGGCCGGTGCTCCAGCGGACGAAGGCGGGCTCCGGGTCGTCGACGTGGACCCGTCGGCCGCCGATCGATTCGAACCAGCCGAGCGTGGCTGCGTCGATGTCGGGCGACACCGGTCCCATCGAGATCAACCGCCAGCCGACGCCGTGCAGGTCGTCGAACGGGACGCCGTCGACGCGGCCCTGGACGAACAGCCCGCCGGCGTGGGGTGAGGTCGGGTGCACGATGCCGGCGGCAACTCCCGGCAGCGCCGGTACCTCGATCGGCTCGGCGCCGACCATGGCGGTCATCGCCTCGTCGCGCGCTGCCGCTTCCGCAGGATCGGCAACGCAGATCACCTTGCCGAGCGCCATCGAGAGCTCGATGGCAGCTTGCGCGCTGGGCAGGCGCTCCTCGACGTACGTGTCGAGCAGCGACGTGTGCGCTGCGCCGTCCAGCACGGCGCCGAGCTTCCAGGCCAGGTTCGCCGCGTCACGGATCCCGGCGCACATGCCCTGTCCGGCGAACGGTGGCATCTGATGCGCGGCGTCACCGGCGACGAGCACTCGCGCCGCCCGCCACTGCTCGGCGTAGCGGGCCTGGAACGTGTAGACGGCGTGCCGCTCGAGGCGCGCGTTCGCCGGGCTGACGTCCCACGGCGCCAGCAGCTCCCAGGCGCGGCCGGCGTCGTTGAGGTCGTCGAGCCGTTCGCCCGGGAGGCGCATGAACTCCCAGCGACGGCGACCCGGGCCGCCCGACACGACCGTCGTCGGGCGCTCCGGATCGCAGATCTGCACGTTCAGCGGGTGGAAGACACGGGGTTCGTCGAGGATCACGTCGACGATCAACCAGTCGTAGAAGAACCCGAGGTCGCGCACCTCGAGTCCAGCGAGCCCGCGGATCGTGCTGTTCGCGCCGTCGCACCCCACGGCGTAGCGCGCCCGCACGATGCCACCCTCGGCGTCACGCAGCTCGACGTGCTCGTCGAACTGGTCCAGGCCGACGACCTCGATGCCACGCCGGACGTCGAGCCCCGGAAGCCGAGCGGCCCGAGACTCCAGCAGCGCCTCCAGCTCGGGTTGGCAGAACATCGACGACTCCGGCCATCCCGATGCGCCGTCTCCGACGCGGCCGAACTTCAACAGCGTGGCACCGGCTGCGTTGCGCCACTCGTAGATGTCGGCCGGCTCGCTGACCTCGCGCAGTTCGCTGCCGATGCCGCACGACTGCAGGATGCGACCGACCTCGTGGTCGAAGTGCACCGCCCGCGGCAGCGGGTACGGGCTCGGCCACCGTTCGAGGACGACCACCGAGTGGCCGGACTGGGCGACCAGGACCGCGAGCGCGAGCCCCACCGGGCCCGCTCCGACCACGACGACGTCAGCATCGACGTCGACCTCCGCGGTGTTCGTGCTCACGGTCATCCGCGCCGTGCCGGCTGGTGGCCCCACGCGCTGATCCGGTCGTAGCGACGATCGTCGTCCCAGTCGTCGGTGACGACGCGGGCCCCATGGCCGACCTCGACCTGGAAGCCCGCCGGGCTCTGGACGTAGAAGCTGAACATGCCGTCGTTGTCGTGCCGGCCGAGTCCGTTGGGGATCGGCAGCTCGGTGGCCCACGCCCGATCGAACGCGGCACCCACCGCATCACGCTCGTTGGCCTCGAACATCACGTGGTGCAGGCACTGCGGCAGGTCGAAGGGAGCCTTCGCCAGCGCCACCGTGTGGTGGCGCTCGTTGCAGTGGTAGAAGCGCACCTCCAGCTCGATCCCGGGCGCGACCTCCATCTGCAACCAGTCGGTGCGGCCGAACCCGAGACCGTCGATGAGGAAGCGGTCCGATTCGCCGAAGGCGGTCGTGGCGAAGACGACGTGACCGAACCCGACGCCGTCGGTGTGGAAGCCGCCGGCCATCAGCGGCGAGTCGAACGGCGACGTCGCTGCCTGCAGGCCCTGCACGATCTCGACGTCGATGCCCCAGGGTGCAGCCACGCGGGCGATCCGGGCGACTCGTCTCGATGCGGCGTCCGCAGGAACTTCGACGGCATCGAAGCCGGCGCCGGCGAGACGGGCAACGGTGGCGTCGAACGCGGCGGCGTCGACCGCCTCGACACCGAGGAAGACCGCGTCGTTGGCCGCCCCCTGTCGAAGGATGAGACGATGTGCGCGGTCGTCGTCGCGCCACGTGATCGTTCCCGTGCCGGCGGGCTCGCCTTGGACGAGGCCGATGACGTCGCCGAAGAACGACGTCAGGCTGGCGGGGTCGGGCACCTCGATGCCGAGGTAGGCGAGCTCGATCTGGTGGTCCATGGTTCGTCTCCGACGTGGGTGAGGGCCGCGCGGCCGGTCAGGTGGGGTCGGCCCAGAGGGCCTTGGCGAGGAGCGCGTTCAGCGTGTCGACCTCGGCGGCGGTGAGCCCGACCCACTGGCGTCGATGGAAGTCCTGCAGCTTCGGTGTGACCGAAGCGAAGGCCCGTCGACCCGCCTCGGTCGCACGCACCAGCACCGAGCGACGGTCTGCGGGGTTGGGCAGTCGCTCGACGAGCCCGTCGCGCACCATTCGATCGACAAGACGCGTCGTGTCCGACGCGCGGTTGAGCAGACCGTCGGCGACGGCTCCCATCGGCAGGCCGTCATCGGCGCCGTCGGCGAGGCACAGCGTCCACAGCGCAACGTACTGCTGGTGGGTGATCCCATCCGGCCGGCACAGCTCCTCCAGCGCTTCGAGGTTGCGGTTGGCGAGCAGCAGGACGTTGATGTGCACGCCGCGCCCGACACGGACCGCCTTCGGCTCTCTCGCCAACGTCGCGTTCCGCATGCGAGGACTGTACGTCACAACGATAGTCGTTGCAACAGATATCTTCGGTGCTTCGTCGTCGACGACAGAATGAGTCGATGACGACCGACGGCACGTGCGCACCGGGTTACGAGGGCGTCCGGTCCGTGGTCGACGCGTGCGGGCCGGGCGTGGCTGTCGCCGCGTACGTCGGCGGGCGTCCGGTGATCGATCTGTGGACCGACGGTCTCGCCGAGGACTCGCTCGTGTGCACGTGGTCGACCGTCAAACCGATCACCGGTTCGTGTCTGCTGCTGCTCGTCGACCGCGGGCTGGTCGGCCTCGACGACCGGGTCACCTCGATCTGGCCGGAGATCGGCGATGACCGACTGCTCGTGCGTCACGTGCTCACCCACGCGGCGGGTCGGATCGCCGTCCCTCCCCTGCCGCTGACCGACTGGGAAGCGTCGGTTGCCGCGCTCGCCGAGATGGATGCCGAGTGGGTGCCGGGCACGGTGCTCTGCGAGCACGCGCAGACGTTCGGCCACCTCGTCGGCGAGCTGGTCCGCAGGATCGACGGTCGTTCACTCGGCCGCTTCCTCGCCGAGGAGCTGGCCGGGCCACTCGGCATCGACGTCGTCGTCGGCGTGGCCGGCACCGACCTCACCCGCGTCGCCGACACCGTTGGACTCGATCGGGCGTGGTGGGCCAAGACGCGCGGCCGTGCGGGTTCGGTGTGGCACCGCTCGCTCGGGCCGTGGGTGGACGTCAACGACCGGGTGTGGCGTCAGGCCGAGGTGCCCGCGGTCAACGGCCACGCAACCGCCCGCGGGCTCGCCTCGTTCTGGCAGGCGTTCCTCGATGGGCGGCTGCCGACCGGGCTCGGGTTGCCGGGTGCCACCGGGTACGACCGGTTCGTGCACGAGCGGGTGACGTGGACGCTCGGCAGCGGGCGCATCGACGGACCGACCGTCGGCATGGCGGGGCTCGGCGGCCAGTGGGGTGCAGCTCGCGCAGACCTCGGCTTGGCATGGGCGTTCCTGACGACCCACGTCGGCACCCATGCCCGCGCTCAGCTCGTCGAGGACGCGCTGCTCGCCGCAGTCGAGCAGGCTCGCTGACCCACCGATCGGTTTCGTCACCTCGGGCTCGCGGGTACAGATCGAGCAGCACCCGATCTGGAGGGACCCATGCCGACCAACCCACTCGACCTCTACGAGCAGGCGAGCTCCTGGACGCTCAGCAAGGTGCGGGGCGCCGCAGCGCACCTCGATGCATCGACGCCCTGCGACGGCTGGGAGGTGCGCGACCTCTTGAGCCACATGCTCGAGACGCAGCGGTACTTCGTCGACGCCGCCCTCGGCAAGGAGGCGTCGCCTCCTGGCCCTCAGCCGACCGACGAGCTCTCCGACGATCCCATCGGCGATTTCGAGCGGGGCCGCACGGAAACGATCCGGACGTTCGGGCAGGACGGCGTGATCGAACGCACCGGGCCATCGCTCGGCATCGCGTTCAGCGATCAGCTGCTGCACGGATGGGATCTCGCCAAGGCGACCGGTCAGGACACGACGATGCCGACGGGGCTGCCGGAGGCGGCATATGAGCTCGTGCACGGCGCGTTCACCGAGGACCAGCGCACGGGCGTCTTCAAGCCGGAGGTCGCCATCGACGGACACGCCTCACCCCAGGATCGGCTGTTGGCGTTCACCGGCCGCGCACCGGGCTGACAACCGGTTCACTCCGACAGCGCGCCGAGCTTGCGTTCGAGCACCGATCGCTCGCGAACGTTGGTGCAGCGTTCGATGGCGACGAGCAGCTCGGCGCGGGCTTCGGCCACGCGCCCGAGTCGCGTGAGCAGCTCGCCGCGGACGCTCGGCAGGAGGTGCGAGCCGGCCAGGCGATCTTCGGCCACCAATCGGTCGACGACCTGCAGCGCCATCACCGGCCCCTGCGACATCGACAGTGCGACCGCCCGGTTGAGCTCGACGATCGGTGACGGAGCGAGACGACCGAGCGCGTCGTAGAGCACGACGATCCGCTCCCAATCGGTGTCGTCGACTGATGGAGCGATCGCGTGGCACTCGGCGATGGACGCCTGGAGGCCGTAGTAGCCGAGTCCGCGCCCGACCTTCGTGGCCTGGGCGAGCGCCCCACGACCGCGACGCACGGCCGAACGGTCCCAACGCCGGCGGTCCTGGTCGGCCAGCAGCACCGACTCACCTGCGGCATCGGTACGCGCCGGGAACCGCGCCGCGGTCAGCTCCAGCAGCGCGAGCAAGCCGTGCGGCTCCGACTCGTCGGGAACCAGCCGAGCGATGACGCGCGCCAGGCGCGTTGCCTCGCGGGCGAGATCGACGCGGATCAACGCGTCACCGGACGTCGCCGTCGACCCTTCCGTGAAGATCACGTAGACAACGCTCAGCACGGCACCGAGGCGGGCGCGGCGATCCTCCGGTGACGGCACCTCGAAGGGCAGTTGCGCCGCCGACAACGTCTTCTTCGCCCGGGTGATCCGGGCCTGGATCGTCGCGGTCGGGACGAAGAACGCGCGGGCGATCTCGTCGCTCGTCAGCCCGCCGATCACCCGCAGGGTCATCGCCACCTGCGACTCGGGCGTCAGCACCGGATGGCAGGCGGTGAAGAACAGCGCCAGCACGTCGTCGTCGATCTGGTCCGGATCGCGAAGGTCGTCGATGACAGCCTCCGCGCCGGCTTCGTGGGCGATCGCCGCGTAGCGCTCGTCGAGCGCGCTGCGGCGACGGAACGCGTCGATGGCGCGTCGCTTGGCGACCGTCATCAACCACGCGCCCGGGTTCGGTGGCACGCCGTCGCGCGGCCAGGTGACGAGTGCTTCGGCCAACGCCTCCTGGGCGACGTCCTCGGCCAACGACAGGTCACCGGTGGATCGAGCCAGCGCACCGACGATGCGCGCCGACTCGATCCTCCACACCGCACCGACGACGTCGCGTGCCGCAGCTGCGCTCACAGCTGACCGGTCGCCTCCCGCCATGCGCGCTCCTTCTGGATCCAGACGTTGTCCTGTGGGAACTCGTCGATGCTCGGCACGCGGCGGATCTCGGTCTTGATCCCCGGGCGGGTCATCGGCAGCCGCTTGGCCCACTCGACCGCCTCCTCCTTCGAGGCCACCTCGAGGATGTAGTAGCCGCCGAACAGCTCCTTGGTCTCGCCGTACGGACCGTCGGTGACGATCGGCGGCTCCGACGAGTAGTCGACCACGACGCCCTCCTCGGCAGGGTCGAGCCCTTCGGCGGCGAGCAGCACGCCGGCGTTGATGAGCTCGTCGTTGAACTGGCCCATGGCGTCGAGCATCTGCTCCATGTCGACGTCGGCGAACGACGCCATCGCCTCGTCGTTGCCTCGCATGATCAGCATGTACTTCACGGTGTTCCTCCTGGTGTCGTGGGCCACTGCGGCCCGGTCTCATCCACACGTCGAACGGCGATGCCGTGGATCGACATCGCCACCGAAGATCTTTCGCCGCCACGATCTTCGCACTCGCCGATGAGCGAAGATGGACGCATGCAGTACCGACGACTTGGCACGACCGGCCTTCAGGTGAGCGAGCTCTGCCTCGGGGCGATGATGTTCGGCGCTTGGGGCAACCAGGATCACGACGACTCGATCGCGATCATCCACACCGCGCTCGACGCAGGCATCAACTTCATCGACACCGCCGACGTGTACTCCAACGGTGAGTCGGAGGAGATCGTCGCCAAGGCGATCGCCGGCCGGCGCGACGACCTGGTCATCGCCACCAAGGCCTTCTTCCCGATGAGCCGCAACCCGCTGCACCAGGGCAGCTCGCGTCGCTGGATCATCCAGGAGTGCGAGAACAGCCTGCGTCGGCTCGGCACCGACCACATCGACCTCTACCAGATCCATCGGCCAGACCCGCTGACCGACATCGACGAGACGCTGGGAGCGCTGAGCGATCTGGTGCACCAGGGCAAGGTCCGCTACCTCGGCTCGTCCACCTTCCCCGCGTCGGAGATCGTCGAGGCGCAGTGGGCAGCAGAGCGGCGCCACCGCGAACGGTTCGTCTGCGAGCAGCCGCCGTACTCGATGCTCGTACGCGGCATCGAGGCCGACGTGCTGCCCACATGCCAGCGCCACGGCATGGGCGTGATCAGCTGGAGCCCGCTCGCGGGCGGCTGGTTGTCCGGCAACTGGCGCAAGGGCAACGACACCGTCAGCAGCACTCGGGCGAAACGGTTGCCGGCTCGCTACGACCTGTCGATCCCGGGCAACCAGGTCAAGCTCGACGCCGCGGAGTCCTTGGCGCTGCTGGCCGAGGAGGCCGGGATGCCGTTGATCCACCTGGCGATCGCCTTCGTCCTGCGCCACCCGGCGATCACGTCGGCGATCATCGGGCCGCGCACGGCCGAGCACCTCGCCGGTCAGCTCGGCGCCGCCGACGTCACGTTGTCGACGGACGTGCTCGATGCGATCGATGCGATCGTGCCGGCGGGCACGAACCTGTCCTGGGCGGACGCCGGCTACGTCCCACCGGGCGTCGCCGACGCAGCACAGCGCCGGCGCTCGTAACTAGCCGCGGCGCAGGCTGCGCTTCAGGCGACCGCTGCAGGTCTGGGCGAAGCGCATCCCGCGAACGCCAGTGGCCATCGGCACGCTCGACACGTAGCTGCCCAACGTATGAGCACGGCGCTTCTCACGGACCAGCTTGCGGGCGAACGCGCGTGACTCCATCGTCGTGGTGGCCGGCGCTGTCGCGTACATGTCCAGCAGCTCTCGCAACGGCATCTCGTCCTTGGCGGCACGATCGAACGCGTCGAACATCTTCTGGTACGGAGCGACGTGGTTGCGCATCATCTGCGCCTTGCGAACGCCACCGTCGGCGAGCCGAGAGCGCCGGACCACCGTGGAACCGTTGGCCGCCCGCCAGGACAGCGCGACACGGGTGGTGTCGGCGTCCTGCGTCCGGTGGATGATGTCGCCGCGAAGGAGCAGGAGGTCGCCGACGTCGAGCTCCGGCGTGACAGCCAGGTCCTCGAGGTCCGCCTTGATCACGCGCATCCCACCGAGGTCGTCGTTGGTCGCCAGCCAACGATCGCCCAGCGGATGGAAGTGCCCGGCACCGTTGCCGACGAGGAAGTCGTGCGCGCTCGGGGCAACGCTGTTGAGCACATCGAACGGGATCACCTTCACGTTCGACTTCGCCAGCTGCGGCTTGATGATCGGCATGTAGAAGTTGACGTAGTCGAAGTGGTTCTGGACGATGTAGAAGCTCTCGTGGTCCTGGTGCCACGGGAAGTTGACGCCCTCCTTGGTACCGACTTCGAAGTACAGCGAGGTGTCGGGGACGTACACGTCGACCCGAATGGTCGTCTGCTCGTTGATCTGGCGCAGCACGTCGTCGAACCTCGGCGTCATCTTCGCCACCACGTCGACGGTCGGCGCCTTCGAATTGAAGTTGCGGTTGTCGTCGAGGGAGAGCTGCGAGTAGTCGTCGCGCAGCAACTGCACCTCGTCGGGCGACAGGAAGTCGCGCACGATCACGAACCCGCGCGTCTCGAGGTCCTTCACCGAGTCGATCTCCATCGCTGCCCCGCCTCTCTGAACCCGTCGGGTTCACTGCTCAGTCGCGCGTACCCACGGACGCCGGCCAGTCAAACGCACCGGCCGGGACCACGGGTGGATGGTCGGCGGTGCCGCGAGCCGCCGATCGCAACCGTTCGTGGCGCGAAGTTGATCGAAGAATAGCACGTTTGGCGTGGGAGTCGCTACTCTGAGCGTTCAACAGCGGAACTGGGTACAGGCGGGAGATGACGTGCGGAACATGACGGCTGACGCGGTGACGGATCTCGACCGAGTGCAGCGCTCCAGCGCAGCTGACCGGCGGCTGCCGTACATCGACGGGATCCGCGGCGCGAGTGCCTGCTACGTGGTCCTGTTCCACATGTACCAATTCGCCAGCGTCCGGTTCTCGGGGCCGACACCGAGTTGGTGGAAGGCGTTCTCGGTCTTCCAGTACGGCGACTGCGGTGTCGCCGTGTTCATCGTCGTGTCCGGCTACTGCCTCATGTTGCCGGTCGCCGCTGACGACTCGCTGGCGCTGCGTGGTGGCCGTTGGCAGTTCGCCCGCCGACGGCTGCGGCGCCTCGGGCCCGGCTACCTCGCTGCGCTCGTCGGCAGCAGCATCCTGATCCTGGCCATCCCATCGCTGCATCACCGATCCGGCACCGTGTGGGACGTGTCGCTCCCGGCGTTCAGCCTCGGCACGATCGTGGCCCACCTGCTGCTCGTCGACAACTGGAGCCGCAGCTGGCGCTACGAGATCGACACGCCCATGTGGTCGGTCGCGCTGGAGGTCCAGATCTACGCGGTCTTCGTCCTCGGTCTTCTTCCGCTGTGGCGCCGGTCCGTTGGGCGCCGGCCGAACCTCGTCGTCGTCGTTGCGTGCGCCGCCGTGACCGCTGCGCTGATGGCCGCCGGGTTGAGCTGGGCACAACCGTGGATGCTCGTGCTGTTCGCCTTCGGGATGTGCGCAGCGGATGCGACGCAACGACCGACGGGATGGATCCCCAGGATGATCCGCGGCCGCGTCGACCTCGTCCTCACCGCTGCCCTGGGCGCGGTCGCCCTCACGTTCGCGCTCGAGGGACGGCTGATCCACACCGCAGACGGTCTGCTGTTCACGCGCGGTCTCGTGGTGGGTGGCGCCGCGGCGGTGATGCTCATCGCGCTCCAGGCGGCGTCGGCCGACGACGGCGGCCTCGCTTCGCTCGTTCGCCGGCTCCTGTCGATCCGACCGCTGGCGTGGCTGGGCGAGATCTCCTACAGCCTGTACCTCGTGCACTTCCCGATCATCGGCGCCGTGACGTTGACGTGGGTGTACCGCAGCCAGCTCAACATCCCGGAGAACTTCGCAGCGATCGTGCTCGTCGCCGGTTCGCTGAGCCTCGTCGTGGCGGTCGGCTTCCACCGGCTGTTCGAACGGCGCTACCTGGTGCAGCGCAACCCGACGCTCGTCACCGTCAACTCGGCGAGCTGACCGTCACTCCGGCGACGCGATGGCGGCAACCAAGCCGCGCAGCACCGCGCCGATGTCGCGTCGCGCCTGCACCGGGTCGGCTGCTCGCGCGATGTAGAGCGCCGCTTCGTCGACGGCACCGACGAGCACGTGGGTCAGCGGCTCGACCGGCTGAGCCACGATGGTGCCGCGCTGCATCCCGTCGCCGAGCAGCGCCGCCACGAGCCCGACGCTGTGGCGCAGGCAGATCTCCCGCCACCGCTCCCACCCGAGGACCGACGGGCCGTCGATGAGCACGATGCGTTGGATGTCGGGCTCGGCGCAGGCATCGAGGAACGCATCCGCGCCGACGAGCAGCAGGGTCGCCGTGTCCTCCGGAGGGCACGCGGCGACTGCCGCGATCATGCGCGCTTCGATCTCGGCTTCGACCTGATCGAGGACGGCCGCGAACAGCTCGGTCTTGTCGGCGAACTGGTGGTACAGCGCACCTCTGCTGACGCCGGCCTCTCGGGCGACGCGCTCGGTGCCGACCGCCGCAAAGCCATCTGCACCGAACCGGTGGCGCGCTGCAGCCACGAGCGACGCGCTCGTCGCCTCGGTGCGTTCGCGTTGGGTTCGACGCGGTGGTGCCATCGGTTGACAACCCCTCTCACTTCCATGCAGACTGCATGCAACTTCCGTACAGTGTGTTCGGAAGTGACGAACGTATCAGGAGCCGATCGCCATGACGACCGATGACCGCACCGTTGACCGCACCGTCGACCGCGCCGTTGATCTGGCGGGCGGTGCCATCAACGTCCGCCGGTTCGGGCCCGACGAGGCGGACGCTCCGACTGCTGTGTTCGTCCACGGCTTCCTCGTCGACGGGACGCTGTGGGATCCCGTGGCCGCTCGCCTCGCCGAGTACGGCGTGCGCAGCATCGTCGCCGATTGGCCCCTCGGCTCGCACCGCATCCCGGTCCCCGCCGACCGGCAGCTGTCGCCATCGTCCGTTGCCGACAGCGTGCTCGACCTCCTCGCCACGCTCGACCTGCGCGACGTCGTGCTCGTCGGCAGCGACACCGGCGGGGCGATCTGCCAGCTCGCGCTGGCCGGCGATCACGCTCGGATCGGCGGCTTGGTGCTGACAAACTGCGACGCCTTCGAGACGTTCCCGCCGCGCTGGTTCCGGCCATTGTTCTTCCTGGCGAAGTTCCGGCCGACGGTGTGGAACCTGACGCGAACGGTCCGCGTGCGCGCGGTTCGGCACTCCGCCGTCGCCTACGGCCCGCTGATCCGCCGACCCCGATCGGCGACCCTGACTCGCGGTTGGGCTCAGTCAGCGATCGGCGATGCGGCGATCCGCCGGGACATCAACCGCTTCACCCGGGCGATGTCCGGCAAGGAGCTGCGCGACGCTGCCAGCTGGTTGGGTGCCTTCGACAAGCCCAGTCGCGTCGTGTGGGGCACGCGAGACCGGCACTTCAAGGTTGCGCTCGGGCGGCGGCTCGTCGAGGCCCTCCCGCAGGCGGAGCTCATCGAGGTGGACGATGCCACGACGTTCGTGTCCATCGATCGGCCCGACGCGGTCGTCGATGCGATCCAGGCAGTGATCGCCATGCGCACCACCAGCCCCGCTACGAGCTGAGGTCCTTGCCCGCCGCGGCGATCAGGTCCGGCATGTGCGACGTCCACCCGGCCGCGTGCAGCCCGGCGAAGGCGCGTGGGATGCCGCTGTGGCGCAGCGTCATGATCGTGTCGCCGGCCTCCTCGACGAAGGTCACCTCGACGCGCGTCGAGCCTGGTGCGATCGGCGGCGAGCCATCGTCGGGTCGGTACCCGAAGCTCAGGACCAGTCGATCGAAGGGGTCGAGCTCGAGGTACTCGCCGGTCATCACCGGGCCGTGGTCCATCTCGACGGTCCACCGCCCGCCGGGCCGCGGGTCGAGCTCGGCCGCCGTCCCCCACCAGTCGCACATCCGCTGGGGATCGGTCCAGTACTTCCACACGGTCTCCGGGCGCGCGCTGATGCGCACGGTCTGCTCGACCGTCTCGGCACCGGCGTCGCCCATCGTCGCTTCCGTCACGATGTCGGGTCCTTTCGCTGTTGTCGTCGTTTCGTCGCTGCTGCCCGCATCTGCTCGGGCCACGCCGTCTGCCGCTCCTCGCGCTCGGCAGCTGCCTTGAGCCGGGACAGTCGATCCGACCACATCTCGTCGAGGAAGGCAGCGACGTCGTCGAGGCCTTCGCTGCGCCACCGGTAGAAGCGCCGGTTGCCGTCGGGTCGCACCTCGACGAGCCCCGAGTCGGTGAGCACACGAAGGTGCTGCGACACCGCCGGCCGGCTCATCGCCGGGAAGTGGGTGGCGATCTCGCCGGCGGCCAGCTCCTCGTCGCGAACGAGGCGCAGGATGGCGCGCCGGGTGGGGTCGGCCACTGCTCGCAACGCTTCGTCCATCACCACGCTCCGTCTCATCTCGCTGTCGCTCGATCCGGTGTCGGTCCATCGGACGGCACTTGCATTCTCGCACAGATGGCGCGACTGTGTAAGCAGTTTCTTACATAGATCGGGAGATCGACCATGAACCACACCAGCCCCACGACGAACGACCCCTCGACCGATGACAGCCGCAGCGACGACGCGCTCATCGACACCCTCGACCGCACGTTCCGGCACACCCACCACGTGATCGCCAACGTCCGCCCCGACCAACTCGACGACCCGACGCCGTGCCCCGATTGGGCTGTTCGCGACCTGCTCGGCCACACGATCGGCGTCGTCGCCCAGCTCGGTGCCGTCGCCGCCGGCACGACACCCGGCGCATTCGTGCTCGGGCCCGACCCCGCTGCCCAGTTCGCCGACGCGGCCGAGGCGGCGCTTGCGGCGTGGCGCAACCCTGGCGTCCTCGACGTCACGTTCGTCATCGGCGCCGGAGCCATGCCCGGTCGCGCCGTCGCGAACATCAACCTGCTCGACACGGCAACGCATGCGTGGGACATCGCCACGGCAACCGGTCAGCCAGCCGCACTGCCGGACGACATCGCCGCTGCGGCGCTGTCTGCCAGCCGGGCGACGATCTCCGCCGATGTTCGCGTCGGCCGATTCGAGCCGGAGGTGCCGGCGCCCGCCGGCGCCGGGCCGACCGAGCAGCTGATCGCCTACCTCGGCAGGACGGCATGAGCGCCGCATCGTTCGACGGTGCAACGGCGATGGTCACCGGTGCCAGTGGTGGCTTCGGCCGGGCGATCAGCGCCTCGCTCGCAGCCGCCGGCGCCCACGTCATCGGCGTCGGGCGCAACGAGGAGCGGATGCGACCGTTGCAGGCCGAGCTGGGCTCGGCGTTCACCGCAGCGATCGGCGACGCGTGCGATCCGACGTTCGTTGCCGAGCTGATCGACGCCCACGAGCCAACGCTGTTGGTCCTCAACGCCGGCGCCTCCACCCACAACCGACCGATCCAGCAGCAGACCTGGCAGTCGTTCAGCCGGAACTGGGACGTCGACACCCAGCACGTGTTCCACTGGACTCGTGAGGCCTTGCTGCGACCACTTCCCGCCGGCAGCACGGTCGTCGCCATCTCCAGTGGGCGGCGCTGCGCGGCTCGCCCCTCAGCGGCGGCTACGCAGGGGCCAAGGCGACGATCGGGTTCATCACCGAGTACGCCGCCGGCGAGGCAGACCGGGCCGGGCTTGGCATCCGCTTCCTGTCGCTCCTCCCCGACCTCACGCCGGCAACGCGACTCGGTGCCGCGGCCGTCGCCGCGTACGCCGACCGCGCTGGAGTCGACCGCGACGCGTTCAGCGCGGCGCGCGGACCGGCCCTGTCGCCGGCGCAGGTCGGTGCCGCCGTCGTCGAGCTGATCGGCAACGCCGGAGCCACTGGGGCCCACACGGTCGGTGCGAACGGAGTCGCTGCGCTCGCGACACGTTGACGCTGATCCGTGAGCAACTGTACGATTGCACAGAAGTTCACAGAACCCGCAGTTCACAGGAGCCGCGTTGACGAAGACGTTTGCCGACATCACCGCCGACCTGGAACGCCAGGCGATCGAGCTCCCGTCGTGGGCGTTCGGCAACTCCGGGACGCGCTTCAAGGTCTTCTCCCAGCCGGGCGTGCCACGCGACCCGTTCGAGAAGGTCGCCGACGCGGCGAAGGTCCACGAGCTCACCGGCATCGCCCCGTCCGTGGCGCTGCACATCCCGTGGGATCGCGTCGACGACGTCCATCGCCTGCGCACGCACGCCGAGAGCCTCGGCGTGCGTCTCGGCACGATCAACACGAACACCTTCCAGGACGACGACTACCGGCTCGGCAGCCTGTGCCACGTCGACGAGCGCGTGCGCGCGAAGGCGATCTCGCACATGCGCGACTGCATCGAGATCATGGGTGCCACCGGCAGCCGCGACCTCAAGGTGTGGCTGCCCGATGGTCTGAACTACCCGGGCCAGGGCGACCTGCGCGACCGCCAGGATCGCTTGGCCGACTCCCTTGCGCAGGTCTACGAACGCATCGGCGCGGAACAGCGACTGGTGCTCGAGTACAAGTTCTTCGAGCCGGCCTTCTACGCCACCGACGTGCCCGATTGGGGAACGGCCTACGCCCAGTGCGTCGCACTCGGTGATCGCGCCGTCGTCTGCCTCGACACGGGCCACCACGCGCCCGGCACGAACATCGAATTCATCGTCATGCAGCTGCTGCGTTTGGGGCGATTGGGGTCGTTCGACTTCAACTCGCGCTTCTACGCCGACGACGACCTCATCGTCGGCGCGGCAGATCCGTTCCAGCTGTTCCGGATCATGTTCGAGGTCGTGCGCGGCGGCGGCTACGACGTCGGAAGTGACGTGGCGTTCATGCTCGACCAGTGCCACAACATCGAGCCGAAGATCCCGGGCCAGATCCGGTCGGTGCTCAACGTGCAGGAGATGCTGGCGCGAGCGCTGCTCGTCGATCGCGGCGCGCTGCGCGAGGCCGAGGCCGCCGGCGACGTGCTCGGCGGCAACCAGGTGCTGATGGACGCGTTCTACACCGATGTGCGAGCGGATCTGGCCGACTGGCGCTCATCGCGCGGTCTGCCCGCCGACCCGATGCGGACGTACGCGTCGAGCGGTCACGCAGCGCAGATCGCTGCCGACCGGGCCGGCGGCAACCAGGCCGGGTGGGGCGCGTGATCGACACCGTTCGCCAGTTGCTCGACCGCTCGCACCGACTCGGCGCCGACAAGCGCAACACCAACTTCGCCGGCGGCAACACCTCCGCGAAGGGCACCGATGTCGACCCGGTCACCGGCGAGTCGGTGGAGCTGATGTGGGTGAAGGGATCCGGTGGCGACCTCGGCACGCTCGACGAGGCCGGCTTGTCCGTCCTCCGGCTCGACCGGCTGCGCGCACTCGTCGGCGTCTACCCCGGCCCGGAGCGCGAGGACGAGATGGTCGCCGCGTTCGACTTCTGCTGCCACGGCAAGGGAGGCGCCGCACCGTCGATCGACACGGCGATGCACGGGCTCGTTGCCGCCGCGCACGTCGACCACCTCCACCCCGACAGCGGCATCGCCATCGCCGCCGCGGTCGACGGCGAGCAGTTGACGAAGGAGATCTTCGGTGGACGCGTGGCGTGGGTGCCGTGGCGCCGGCCGGGCTTTCAGCTCGGGCTCGACATCGCCGAGATCCACGCGAGCAACCCCGACACGATCGGCGTCGTGCTCGGCGGCCACGGGATCACGGCCTGGGGCGCGACCAGCGACGAGGCCGAGGCCAACTCGCTGTGGATGATCCGCACGGCCGCCGAGCACATCGAACGCCACGGCCGCGCCGAGCCGTTCGGCCCGGCGGTTGCCGCACGCTTGCCGCTCCCACTCGACGAGCGTCGGGCTCGCGCCGCGGCGCTGGCTCCGCACGTCCGGGCGATCGCCTCCGCCGACGCGGTCGCCAACGGCCGCGCCCTGATCGGTCACTTCACCGACAGCGACGAGGTGCTCGAGTTCCTGGCCGCGGAGGAGATGCCGCGGCTCGCTGCGCTCGGCACCTCGTGCCCCGATCACTTCATCCGCACCAAGGTGCGACCACTCGTGCTCGACCTCCCGCCGGACGCATCGATCGCGGAGCTCGTCGCCCGGCTGGCTGAGCTGCACACCGCGTATCGCGACGAATATCGCGCCTACTACGAGCGCAACGCCACGCCGGACTCCCCCGCGATGCGCGGTGCCGACCCGGCGATCGTGCTCGTTCCCGGTGTCGGCATGTTCTCCTACGGCAAGGACAAGCAGACCGCTCGCGTCGCCGGTGAGTTCTACGTCAACGCGATCAACGTGATGCGCGGTGCCGAAGCGATCTCCACCTACGCGCCGATCGACGAAGCCGAGAAGTTCCGCATCGAGTACTGGGCGTTGGAGGAGGCCAAGCTGCAGCGCATGCCGAAGCCTCGCTCGCACGCCGGGCGGATCGCGTTCGTCACGGGCGCGGCCAGCGGCATCGGCAAGGCGATCGCCACACGGCTCGCCGCGGAGGGCGCCTGCGTCGTCGTCGCCGACCTCAGCGAGGACGGCGCGCTGCAGGCCGCCGCAGAGATCGGATCGACGGACGTCGCCATCGGTGTGGCCGTCGACGTCGCCGACGCCGAGCGCGTCCGTGCGGCCGTCGACGCGGCAATCCTCGCCTTCGGCGGCATCGACCTGGTCGTCAACAACGCAGGCCTGTCGATCTCGAAGTCGCTCGCCGAGACCACCGAGGACGAGTGGGACCTGCTCCACGACGTCCTGGCCAAGGGCAGCTTCCTCGTCTCCCAGGCAACGGCATCGACGCTGATCGCCCAGGGGTTCGGTGGCGACATCGTCTACATCTCGTCGAAGAACGCGGTCTTCGCCGGCCCGGCGAACATCGCCTACAGCTCGGCGAAGGCCGACCAGGCGCATCAGGTTCGCCTGTTGGCCGCGGAGCTCGGCGAGCACGGCATCAAGGTCAACGGGATCAACCCCGACGGCGTCGTGCGCGGCAGCGGGATCTTCGCCGGCGGTTGGGGCGCGCAACGCGCCGCCGTGTACGGCGTGCCCGAGGACGAGCTGGGCGCGTTCTACGCCAAGCGCACGCTGCTCAAGCGAGAGGTGCTGCCCGAGCACGTCGCCAACGCCGTTGCCGCGATCACGTCCGACGCGTTCAGCCACACCACCGGCCTGCACGTGCCCGTGGATGCGGGCGTCGCCGCGGCGTTCCTGCGCTAGTCGTGGGACGGTGATCGTGCTCCCACACGTCGTCGCCGCGGTCGACATCGGCGCCTCCGGCGGCCGGGTCATGGCGGGGATCGTCGACGCCGGACGCGTCACGCTCGAACCGGTCCACCGCTTCCCGAACGGTGCGACGGAGGTCGACGGGCACCTGCGCTGGAACGTCACCGAGCTGTTCGAACAGGTCCTCCACGGCCTCGCGCTCCTTGCCGAGCGTCACCCCGACGTCGCCTCGATCGGCATCGACACCTGGGCGGTCGACTACGGGCTCCTCGACGCCGACCAACGGCTGCTCGCCGAGCCCGTGTCGCACCGCGACCCGCGCACGACCGAGGCCGTCGAGCGGGTCCACACCGCCGTCGACCGTGCCGCGCTGTTCGCCATCAACGGGCTGCAGTTCCTGCCCTTCAACACGATCTACCAGCTGGCGGCAGAGCAGAACGGACCGCTGTGGAGCTCCGCGGCGCACGTCGTGCTGCTCCCCGACCTGATCGCGTACTGGCTGACGGGCGAGCTGGGAACCGAGCACACGAACGCGACCACGACCGGCCTCGTCGACATCACGACCGGGCAGTGGTCCTCCTCGCTCCTGCGCGACCTCGGCATCGCGCCGGCGATGCTGCCGCCGATCGATCGCCCGGGCCACGTGCGCGGCCAGCTGCTGCCGGCCATCGCGAGCCGCCTCGGGATGCACGCCTCGACGGTCGTCACCACCGTCGGGTCGCACGACACCGCGTCGGCGTTCGTCGGTGTGCCCGCCGTCGGGCGCGACGTCGCCGACGTCGTCAGCGGCACCTGGTCGTTGGTCGGCCTCGAGCTCGACCAGCCCATCGTCGTGCCGGCAGCGTTCGATGCAGGCTTCACCAACGAGGGCGGCGTCGACGGTCGAACCAGGTTCCTGCGCAACGTCGGCGGGCTGTGGTTGCTGCAGGAATCGATGCGGACATGGGCGGAGGCGGGTGCCGCACCGGACCTCCACGAGCTGCTCGCCGCGGCTGCGGCGATCGCACCCGGCGGCCCGACGTTCGACGTCGATGACGAGCGCTTCATCGCGCCCGGCGACATGCCCGCTCGCATCGCTGCGGCCGTGAACGAGGATCACCTGACTCCCACGGCGATCGTCCGGTGCATCATCGACTCGCTCGCGCTCGGCTACGCGCGAACGATCGCGGCGGCGACGGAGATCAGCGGCCAGCGGGTGAGCACGATCCACATCGTCGGCGGCGGATCGCAGAACGAGCTGCTCTGCCAGCTCACCGCTGACGCCACCGGCCTCCCCGTCGTCGCCGGGCCCGTCGAGGCGACTGCCTTCGGCAACGTGCTCGTCCAGGCACGAGCCATTGGTGCCATCGCCGGCACCCTGGAAGCGCTCCGTGCCGTCGTTGCCGCATCCACCGAACTGCGAAGGTACGAGCCATGTCCAACCCCCTGACCCGGCTCGTCCCGTCGGCCTTGCGCTCGGTGGTGCGCTTCGGCCGCGTCGAGACGAACCTCGTCGAGCGACGTCTCGCGCGCACCGCTTCCGTCGCCGATCTCCGCCTGCTCGCCAAGCGACGGCTGCCCGGAGGCGTCTTCGACTACATCGACGGTGGCGCCGAGGACGAGCGAACGCTGCGAGCGAACACCGACGCGTTTGCCGAGACGTCGTTCAACCCGCGCGTGCTGCGCGGGCTGACATCGATCGACACGTCGACCACGGTGCTCGGGCAGCGAGTCCCGTATCCACTGGCACTGTCCCCCACCGGCTTCACTCGCATCGCTGATCCGCAGGGCGAGCTGGCCGTGGCCCGCGCCGCTGAGCGCGCCGGCCTGCCCTACACGCTGTCCACCCTGAGCACCCGCTCGATCGAGGACGTGCGCGCCGTCAGCAGCGGCCGGCTCTGGTTCCAGGTCTACGCCTGGCGCGACCGCGGGCTGGTCGAGGAGATGATCGCTCGCGCGGCCGCGTGCGATTACGAGGCGCTCATGCTCACGGTCGACACGGCCGTGCTCGGCAGGCGCGAGCGCGACGTTCGGCGAGGCTTCGCACTCCCGCCGACCATCGGCCCGTCGACCTTCGTCGACGGCGCGCTGCACCCCGCGTGGACGCTCGCGTTCCTGCGCAACGAGCCGATCAGGTTCGCCAACGTCGTCGGGCGATCGGTCGGCGATGGCGCCTCGCCCGTCGACCTGTCGTCGTACGTCAGCACGCAGTTCGATCCCGCGCTGTCGTGGGACGACATCGCCTGGTTGCGCTCCGTCTGGGACGGGAAGCTGCTCGTCAAGGGCATCCAATCGGTCGAGGACGCGACGATCGCTGCGCGTTCCGGCGTCGACGCCGTCATCCTCTCCAACCACGGCGGCCGCCAGCTCGACGGATCGCCGGCGCCCTTCTCGCTCGTTGCGCCCGTCGCCGACGCGATCGGGGGACAGACCGAGATCGTGTGCGACGGCGGCGTCCGCCGCGGCAGCGACATCGTCAAGGCGATCGCCGCGGGTGCGTCGTGGTGCATGGCCGGGCGCGCCTACCTCTACGGCCTCGGCGCCGGCGGCGAGCGCGGCGTCGACCGCGTCCTCGAGTGGTTCCGCGCCGACGTGGCGCGCACGATGACGCTGATCGGCGCCGAGTCGATCGGCGCGCTCGACCCGACGCTGCTCGCACCCGCCGCACGTGGAGGCGACCGATGAAGGTGCTCGATCTGCACGTCGAACACCGTCGCGACGACTCGCTCGGCATCGGCGAGCGTTCGCCGCGGCTGTCGTGGATCACGGTGACGGATGCGCCGTCGTGGCGGCAGGCGGCCTACGAGGTGGAGGTCGACGGCGTCGGCTCCGGCCGGATCGACAGCGACGATTCGGTGCTCGTCCCGTGGCCGGCGACGCCGCTCGTCTCGCGCCGGCGAGCGTCGGTGCGCGTCCGCGTGTGGGGTGACGGCGGCGACGATTCACCGTGGAGCGAACCACTGCACGTCGAGGCCGGGCTGTTCGACGAGTCCGATTGGTCGGCGTCCTGGATCACGCCGGCGCACATCGACCCGCTCGACGCCATGTCGCCGCCGGCGTTCCTCCGTTGCGAGTTCGTGTCCTCCGGTCGCAACGTCGAGCAGGCTCGCCTGTACGTCACGTCTGCCGGCGTGCATCGCATCCACCTGAACGGCAGCGTCGTCGGCGATCACGTGCTGGCACCGGGATGGTCGAGCTACCACCACCGCTTGCGCTACGAGGTGCACGACGTCACCGCACTGCTGGTCGATGGTGGCAACGCGCTCGGGGCCGTGCTCGCCGACGGCTGGTGGCGCGGCCACCTGCGCTGGGACATGAAGCGCAACTGGTACGGCGAACGCCTCGGCCTGCTCGCCCAGTTGGAGATCGAGTACGACGATGGCACCGTCGAGCGCATCGTCACGGACGAGCAGTGGCGCACGTCCACCGGCCCGTTCGTCACCGCCGACCTCTACCAGGGCGAGACGTACGACGCCCGTCTCGAGCAGGACGGCTGGGATCGCGCGGGGTTCGACGATGCCGCGTGGATCGCGGCAGAGCGCTTCGCACCGCAGGTCGGTGCACTCGTCGCCCGACCCGGCCCACCGGTGCGGCGCATCGAGACCGTCGCCGTGCGGGAGGTGCTCACCACGCCGGCCGGACGCACGGTCCTCGATTTCGGCCAGAACCTGGTGGGACGCTTGCGTCTCACCGCCAACGGAACGGCTGGCACGACGATCGTCCTGCGCCACGCCGAGGTGCTGGAGCACGGCGAGCCGGGCTACCGCACGCTGCGCAACGCGCAGGCGACCGATCGGTGGACGCTGCGCGGCGACGGACCGGAGACCTGGGAGCCGGAGTTCACCTTCCACGGCTTCCGCTACGCCGAGGTCGAGGGGTGGCCCGGCGACCTCGACCCCGCCGACGTCGTCGCCGTTGTCGTCCACACCGACATGGAGCGCACCGGCACGTTCACGTGCGACCACGAGCTGCTCGACCGTTTGCACGAGAACGTCGTCTGGGGCATGCGCGGCAACTTCCTCGACGTGCCCACCGACTGCCCCCAGCGCGACGAGCGGCTCGGCTGGACCGGCGACCTGCAGGTGTTCGCGCCGACTGCGGCGTACCTCTACGACGTGCGCGGCATGCTCGGCAACTGGCTCGACGACCTTCGCGTCGAACAGCGGCCCGACGGCACCGTGCCGGTCGTCATCCCGGGGGTGGAGCCGCTGTTCCTGAACTACACGGCCGGGTGGAGCGACGCGGTGACCGTGGTGCCGCAGGCGCTGCACACCGCGTACGGAGATGTCGGCGTGCTTCGCCAGATGTTCGACGCGATGTGCGCCTGGGTCGACTTCATCGTCCGCGACGCCGGGCCGGGACGTGTGTGGAACGCCGGCATCCAGCTCGGCGACTGGCTCGACCCCAACGCACCGCCGGATGCGCCGTTCCTCGGCAGGACCGACAGCAAGCTCGTCGCCACCGCCTACTTCGCCCGTTCGGCGCAGATCGTCAGCGATGTCGCCGGGCTGCTCGGCGAGCTCGATGCCCAGCAGTCGTACGGCGTGCTCGCCGCGGAGGTGCGCGCCGCGTTCCGGCTCGAGTACCTCACGCCCCATGGTCGGTTGATGTCCGACACGGTCACCGCCTACGCCCTCGCGCTGGAGTTCGGTCTGATCGAGGAGCTCGACGTACGCGAGCGCGTCAGCGCGAGCCTCGTTCGATGCGTCGCCGAGTGGCGGTGGGTGATCACGACCGGCTTCCTCGGCACCCCCGTCGCCCTGCCGGCGCTGACGAGAAGCGGCGAGACGAGCAACGCGTACCGGTTGATCACCCAGACGCGGCGGCCGTCGTGGCTGTACTCGGTGCTCGCCGGAGCAACGACCGTGTGGGAGCGGTGGGACAGCATGCTGCCCGACGGGTCGATCAACCCCGGCGAGATGACGTCCTTCAACCACTACGCGTTCGGTGCCGTTGCCGACTGGATGCACCACGTGATCGGCGGCCTCGCACCGGCGGAGCCCGGCTACCGGCGCATCCGGGTGGCACCCGTGCCCGGTCCCGGCGTCACCGCGGCGACCGCCGAGCTGAGGACGCCGTACGGGCGCGCGTCCTGCAGCTGGTCGTTGGCGGGCACGCGCATGACGTTGGCCGTCGCCGTGCCGCCGAACTCATCGGCGACGATCACCCGGCCGGGCGTCGCCGATGATCTGGTGACGCCGATCGAGGTCGGCTCGGGCCGTCACGAGTGGACGTACGACGTCAGCGACGAGACCGTCGCCACGTGGCGCGACAAGCGCTGGAACCCCGGCCCCTGATCCGCGTTCCCTCGACCGGATGCGCGCTTCGACGTCGACCTACTGTCGGGGCGCACACGTCGATGGGGGGATGACATGTCCGAGGTCCGCTACGAGGTCGACGATCCGGTGGCGACGATCACGCTCGATCGTCCGGACAAGCTCAACGCGTTGACGATGGGCATGCTGCGTGAGCTCCGTGAGGCCGTCGACGCCGCGGCCGCCGATCCACGCGTCGTCGGCATCGTCATCACCGGTGCCGGCCGCGGGTTCTGCTCGGGCCTCGACGCCGCGGTCCTCGGGGCGACGGCAACGGCCGGGTCGTCGTCTCGTCAGCGCACCGACGAGGTGCCGGGCATGTTCACCTGGTTGCTCGAGGTGCCCAAACCGATCATCGCCGCGGTCAACGGCGTCGCCGCCGGCGGCGGGTTCGTGCTGGCCACGATGAGCGACATCCGCATCTGCTCCAGCGCCGGTTCGTTCGTGACCATCTTCTCCAAACGCGGGTTGATCGCCGAGCACGGCATGACGTGGGCGCTGCCGAGACTGATCGGCAGCGGCGCGGCCCTCGACCTCCTGTGGTCGTCGCGCAAGATCGATGCCACGGAGGCGCACCGTCTGGGGCTCGTCCAAGCCGTCGTCGAGCCGGATGACCTGCTCGCGGCGGCGCATCGCTACGTTGCTGACCTCGCCGCGAACGTGTCGCCGGCGTCGATGGCCGACACGAAACGGCTCGTCTACCGACACGCCGGCATCGGCTATCCGGAAGCGCTCGACGAGGTGGACGAGGCGCAGTACGCCGCGCTCGACCGCATCGACGCCAAGGAGGGCGCGGCAGCGCTGCTGGAGAAGCGTGCGCCGGTGTTCCCGCGTCTGTCCTCCCCGGGGACCGGCTCATGAGCGAGTTCGAGACGCTGCGCTACGAGGTCGACGGTGGGCTGGCGCGCCTGACCCTGGATCGACCCGAGGCCATGAACGGGATGACCAACCGGATGGTGCGCGAGGCACGCGAGGCACTGGAGCTCGCTGCAGCGGACCCGTCCGTGCGCGTGCTGCTGCTGACCGGTGAGGGTCGAGCCTTCTGCCCCGGCGCCGACCTGAAGCACTTCACCAGTGGGGGCAGCGACGAACGGCTGACAGCTCGCGAGTTCAAGGTGACCACGCTCCTCCACGAGATACCGGCCGTCACCGTGGCAGCGATCAACGGTGCGTGCGCCGGCGCCGGTCTCGGCTGGGCGTTGGCCTGCGACCTGCGCGTGATGACGGCGTCGGCCAAGTTGAACACCGCCTTCCTCGATGTCGCCGTTGCCGGCGACATGGCCATCCCCTGGTCGCTCCCCCGGCTGATCGGTGCGTCTCGCGCTCGCGACCTGTCGTTCCTGCCGCGCAAGGTGGATGCCGAGGAAGCGTTGCGCATCGGGCTGGTCGCCAGGACGTTCGCCGACGACACGTTCCGCGCCGACACCGAAGCGCTCGTCGCTGCGCTGCTGACCAAGTCGCCGACCGCGCTGCGCGGGTTGAAGGAGCACTACGTCGTCGCCGAGCGCATCGGGTTGGCCGACTTCGTCGACTACGAGGCCGAGCGGCACCTGCGCATCGCCGCCAGTGCGGACACCGCCGAGGCGTTCCGTGCCTTCGTCGAGAAGCGCGCACCGAAGTTCGGATGAGGACGTTCGGATGACCTGGATCCGGTTGCGTCAGATCGCGCTCGTCGCCCACGACCTCGAAGCCGTCGTCGGGCAGCTCCACGACGCGTTCGGCCTCGAGGTCGCGTTCCGCGATCCCGGCGTGGCGACGTTCGGGCTGCAGAACGCCGTGCTCCCCGTCGGCAACCAGTTCATCGAGGTCGTCTCGCCGACGCGACCGGGCACGGCCGGCGGGCGCCAGCTGGAGCGGCTGGGCGGCGACGGTGGCTACATGGTGATCTGCCACACGGACGACCAACCTGCGGTGCGGACACGGGCAGCCGAGCGCGGCGTGCGGACCGTCATCGACGTCGAGGACCACGGCTACCGCATCATGCAGCTGCACCCTGGCGACACCGGCGGGTCGTTCCTGGAGATCGACCACCAGCCCGGCGGCGAGGACCTCGAAGGTCCGTGGATGCCGGCCGGCCCGGACTGGCAGCGGGCGCGGCGCACCGACGTCGTCCACGGCATCAGCGCGGTCGAGGTGCAGAGCCGTGACCCCGACACGACCGCGACGCGATGGGGCCAGATCATGGGGGTGACGCCGGCAGGGCGCGTCCTCACCGTCGAGAACGCGACGATCGGGTTCATCCCGGGCGAGATCGATTCGCTCGTCGCCGTCGCGCTCGACGGTGCGGACGGATCGCACGCCGGCCGAGAGCACACGATCGCCGGCGTGCGCTTCACGATTCGCTGACGCCGCGCCTCGGAACGGGGCCTGGGAAGATGCACGGCATGAACCAGCCCGTCTCGGCCGAGGACCTGCGCATCGTGCCGGCCAACCTGGCGACGTGGGACGAGATCGCCGCGATCTTCGGCACGTCCGACTACCCGTACCACTGCCAGTGCCAGCGCTTCAAGGTGTCGGGATACCTGTGGCGGGACACGACGTTGGACCAGCGCATCGCCATGCACGAAGCGGAGACCAACTGCGGCGATGACGCCGCCGAGCACACCAGCGGGCTGGTCGCCTTCCTGGGCGACGAACCGGTGGGCTGGGTGGCCGTCGAGCCGCGCATCGACTACCCGAAGCTGCGCGGCTCGCGTGTGCCGTGGACCGGCCGCAGCGAGGACAAGGACGACGAGACCGTGTGGGCGATCACCTGCTTCTGCGTCCGCAAGGGCTACCGCGGGCGAGGCATCACCTACCCGCTGGCGGAGGCGGCCGCCGAACATGCCCGCGCTCGCGGCGCCAGCGCGGTGGAGGGCTATCCGATGGTCACCGTGCCCGGTGTGGAGATCACCTGGGGCGAGCTCCACGTCGGCGCTGCGCAGGTCTTCGAGGAGGCCGGCTTCACCCAGGTCATCGCCCCCACCAAACGCCGCCGCGTCATGCGCATCGACTTCCCGACCTGACCCCGAACGAGCTGCCCGAGTACCCAACGCGCGCCCACCGCGCCTCCAGTACTCGGACCGGCCGGACGCGTCCGAGCCGCGAGGCGGGGCGAGCGCCGAGCCTGCGAGGCCGAGCACGGGAGGTGAGCGAAGCGAGCCTGCTATGAGCAGACGGCGAGCTCCCAGGAGCGGCCGAGGCGGTTGGTCTGGTGGATCTCGACATCGAAGTGGGCGGACAACAGCTCGGCCAGACCTTCGGGGTGAGTCGGGTCGATCGCGTCGGTGAGGATCCGGCGCGCGACGAGGCCACGCGTGCGCTTGGCGTTGTGGCCGGGAGCACCGCGCCTGCCGTCGAGGTCGCGCACCACCTTGACGATGATCGTGCGCTCGGCGAGCGCACCGGTCGGGCGCCACGCGGTCGCGTAGTCGGACGAACGGAAGTCGACCACCACGCCGCGACCTGCTGCCGTTGGCAGCACCGCGTCGAGCGCCGGACGCCACACGACCGGCAGGTGCTCCAGCCCCGGCAGACGACCGCACATGTTCAAGCGATACGGCGGGATCGCGTCGCTCGGTCGCAGCGCGCCCCAGAGCGCCGAGACGATCACCACCCACGTCTGGGCTCGCCGACGCGCGGCCGCAGGCAGGTCGTCGAGGGCGAGGGCGTCGTAGAGCACGCCGGCGTAGAGCGAGCTGACCGAGCCGGCGGGTGCGTCGAGCAGTTCGAGGTTGCCGCGGATCTCGTCGATCCGGCTGGCCGCTTCGCTCAGCCGTCGCGGCGCGTCCGGTTGAGTGCTGACCTCGATCAGCGCGTCTCGCACCGCAGCGCGCGTCGACGCCAGCCCGGGGAACGAGAGCGCGTCGCCGTCGACCGGCGGTCCGCTGGCGACCGGATGCTTGGCATCCGACGCCGGCAGCAGGATCAGCATCCCAATTGCCTAGCAGCTCACATCGGAGCGAGGTCGGGGGCTCGAGGGGTCGCCCAGCGCACGTTGAGCCCCGAGTCGACTGATCGCTACCGTGGCGCGATGGCCGAGCACGACCTTCGCGACGCGCTGATCGTCGGCGGTGACCTGTCCGGCGCCGTGGTGCGCAACAGCAACGTCGCGCGACTGCGGATCGTCAACAGCTACCTCGACGACGTCCGCCTGTCGGGCTACCTCGGGAACGTCGTCGTCAACGATGTCGACGTCACCGCGTTCGTCCGGGCCGAGCTCGATCGCCTGCACCCGATGCGGGTGGTGCTGCGCGAGGCGCGCACGCTCGACGACCTCCGCTCGATCTGGGACGGCATCGAGGACGTCTGGGCCGCAGCCACCGAGCGCGCACAGCGGCTGCCCGAGTCAGCACGGCAGGATCGCGTCGACGGCGAGTGGTCGTTCGTCGAGACGATGCGCCATCTGATCTTCGCCGCCGACGCGTGGGTCAGCCGGACGATCCTCGCCGAACCGATGCCGTACCACCGGCTCGGCATCCCGCACAGCGAGTACCCGGCGGCCGACTGTGCCGCGATCGGTCTCGAGCCCGATGCACAGCCGTCGTTCAAGCTCGTCGCCGCGATCCGCGCCGATCGCATGGCCACCATTCGCGGCGTGCTCGATTCGTTGACCGACGACGACCTCGACCGGATGTGCACGCAGGCTCCGACGCCCGACTTCCCCGACGAACGGCACACCGTTCGGCAGTGCCTGCGCACCGTGATGAACGAGGAGTGTGAGCACCACCGCTACGCCACCCGCGACCTCGCCGTGCTCGAATCCCGCGCTCAGGCAGCCTGGGTCACGTCGACGATCGACGGCGGCAGGGTTCGATCGCGGTGATGTAGTCGGCCAGTCGGGCTGCTACCTCGATCGTCGCGTCCAGCTCGTCATCGATCTCCGCGCCGACGTCCAAGCCGGGCACCGGCCAACACTCGGAGACGCGCCGCCACGTCGAGCGACCGAGGAACGCACCGAGCACCGCCTCGTCGCCCAACAGCGGTCGCCACGTCGGCTCGACGGCAACGAGGCGCTCGATCGCCGCCTCGTTCAGCGGCGCCTTGGCGTGCTCGGCGTGGAAGCCGATCTCGAGCACGATCTCGCCGTCGACACGAACGAGCTGTGCTTCGTAGTGCTCGCGCTCCGGTTCGACGAACCAGACCTTCACACCGCGACGGTGCACCGATGAGCGAAGTGGGCCGAAGGCGCCGGCCACCGATCCCGTGAGCGCGTCGAGCACCTGCTCGAAGAAGTGCTCCCCCACGGGAGGTCCGGCCGACACGCCATGACGATACGCGCCGAGGTCCGGCCCGCGCACGGGCCGGACCTCGTGAGCGTCACGCGGTGACGAGGTCGGCGGTGTGCGGGCCGAACTCGTTGGCGACCGGGGTGACGAGGTTGGCCGGGAACTTGCCACGGCGGGCGTGCTCGCGCACCGTCTCCTCGTCGTCGGCCTCGTGGATGCAGTAGATCTTGTCGCCGGCGACGTAGCTGTTGACCCAGCGGTACGGCACCTCGAGCGACTTCATCGCTGCGTTGGACGTGCGTGAGATCTCCGCCAGCTGAGCCTGTGTGAGCTCGCTGGCACCCGGGATCTGTCGTTCGATGATGAAACGCTGCATTGCTCTCTCCTTGTGTGCTGCAGTCGGCGGGCTTGCCGGCGTGCATGACCACTGTCGAACTTCCGTGTCGCCGCCACATCGGGACCGGTTCCCCATTTCCGCGTCCCTTCGCCCGCCGCGACAGATGGGTAGTCGCTCCCGATGACGCAGGAGGACGTCGTTCTTACGGTGATCTCGCTCAACGACATCACCAACCCGAAGGAGCTCACATGTCCACAGCAACCAACATCCGCCTCGCCGCCTCCCTCTCGCTCGCCGCACTCGCCGCGTGCGGTGGGGCGGAAGCCGCCGGCAACCAACACGACCACCACACCGACAAGCAGATGACGGCCATCGAACGCTCGGCCGCCATGCGTGCCACCGCAGCGTTCCAGGACGTCGCCTCGGCAGAAGCCGCCGGGTACGCCAGCTCCATCGACGCACTCGGGTGCTTCCAGAACCCGGGCACCGGCGGGATGGGCGTCCACTACATCAACGGCGACCTGATGGACGGCACGGTCGACATCACCAAGCCCGAGGCGCTCGTCTACGAGCTCGACGCCAACGGCGACATCGCCGGGCTCGTCTCACACGAGTACATCGTGCCGATCGAGGCGTGGACGGCGAAGAAGCCGCCGCGACTGTTCGGTGTCGACTTCCACCGCCACCCGACGTTGCCGCTGTGGGTGCTGCACACCTGGGTGTGGAAGGACAACCCGGCCGGCACGTTCGTCGACTGGAACCCTGCCGTCCGCCTGTGCCCGGCCGGCGTGCCGATCTTCGGTGTCGACCTCCCGAAGTGAGCCGCGCCGCCCTGTCGATGCCCGTCTCGTGGTGATCCCGTGACCACTACTCTCGGATCGGTGAGGTTGCAGGAACGGGATGACGATCTCTCACACGTCGCCGCTCAGCTCGACCGTGCTCGCACCGGGCACGGCGGGCTGGTGGTGGTCAACGGGGAGTCAGGGGCAGGCAAGAGCGCGCTGCTCCAGGCGTTCGTCGACGAGTGCGTCAGTGACCTCCCGGTGCTCTGGAGCGCCTGCGATCCGCTGACGACGCCACGCCCGCTCGGCCCGATCCACGACCTCGCCGACGAGCTCGGCGAGGTCGTCCGGTCGACGCTCGTCGGTGCACAGCAGCCCCACGAGATCTTCGCTGCGGTGTTCGAGCACCTGCGCGTGCACCCGTCAGTGCTCATCGTCGACGATCTCCACTGGGCAGATCAGGGCACGATCGACCTCCTCCGATTCATCCTGCGCCGCATCCGCATCACCCGGTCGCTCGTGATCGTCGCGCTCCGCGACGACGAGATCGGCGCCACCCATCGACTCCGCGCGCTGCTCGGCGACATCGCCCGCTCGCCCGACGCGACGTCGCTGTCGCTGCAGCCGCTCAGCTCGAACGCGATCGTCGCGCTCGCGCCCGATCGCGCTGCGGAATCGGACCGCCTGCGCGAGATCACCGGCGGCAACGCCTTCTTCGTCGTCGAGATGCTCGACCACGACGGCGACGACATCCCGCGCACGGTGCGCGACGCGATCCTGGCCCGCACCACGGCACTGCCGCCCGACGCCTGGGATCTGCTGCACCTGCTGGCCTGCGCGCCCGAGGCGATCCCCGACCCGATGCTCGCCCTGCTGAGCGTCGGGCTCACGCCGTTGCGTGCGGTCGGCGACGCGGGCCTGATCCGTCGCGGCGCTCGCGGCGTGACGTTCCGCCACGACCTGTGCCGCATCGCCATCGCCAGCACGATCCCGCCGGGCGGCGAGGTGGCGTTCCACCGCCGCATGCTGACCGCACTGGAGGCCACGCCGGGGGCGGACCCTGCCGTCCTCGTCCATCACTCGGTCGGCGCCGGCGACACCGTGCGAACGCTGCAGCACGCCACCGCAGCGGGGCGCGCCGCAGCGCGATCGGGTGCGCACACGCAGGCTGCGGCGTTCTACCGCATCGCCCTCGACGAGGGCGGCCTGCTCGACGCCGACGAGGAGGCGAAGCTGCTGGAGCTCCTCGCCGACGAGTGCTACCTCATCGACCGGTTGGACGATGCGATCGCTGCGGGGCAGCGAGCCATGCGACTGCGCGAGCAGCGCCACGACCTCGCCGGGGTGAGCAGCAACCATCGCGCCCTGTCCGTGTACTACTGGTACAGCGCCAACCGCGACGTCGCCGAGGAGCACGCCGCGGCTGCCGTCACCGTGCTCGACGCCGACCTGCCGTCGCGCTCCTCCGCCGACCTCGTGCAGCTCGGCCACGGCCTGGCCACCCAGGCGTACCTCGAGGTGCAGAGCAACTCGCTGGATCGAGCGCGCGAGCTGTTGCGGCGCGCCGTCGAGGTCAGCCGCGGCACCGGCGACCGATCGCTGGAGGTCCGGCTGCGTCTGATCGACGGGATCTGCGACGTCGTCGAGGGCCGTGACGCCAGTCGGGAGACGACGCTGTCGATCCTCGAAGGGCACGAGCAGCTCGACGAGATCTACTCCAGCGGGTACAGCAACCTCACCTACCTCGACGTCGAGCAGCGCCGCTTGCGCAAGGCGACCGAGCTGCTCGGCTTCAGCCTGCCGGTGACGGTCGAGCGCGACCTGCCGATCTGCTACGTGTGGCAGCTCGGTTCGCGAGGGCGGCTGAAGCTGATGGAGGGGCGATGGGACGATGCGATCGTCGACGCCGAGATCGTCCTCTCCGGGCCGGGAGCACCACTCGCCCGCACCTGGCCGCATCTGCTGCGCGGCCTGGTCGAACTGCGCCGCGGCGGTGACGCCGACAAAGACGCCGACGCCGATCTGGACGCTGCGTGGGCGCTCGCCTGCCGCTTCGACGAGCCGATGCGTCTGCTCCCGGCTGCAGCGGCACTGGTCGAGCGGGCGTGGTTGACCGGTGAGCCCGACGACCGGCTCGATGCGTGTCGAGCGCTGCTCGACCGCGTGCCCCGCACCGGCCTCGACTGGGGTCGCGGCGACCTGGCCGTGTGGCTCCACCGGCTCGGCGACCCTGTCAGCCTCGAGCAGGCCGGCGACATCGCCGAGCCGTATCGGCAGCTCCTCACCGGCGACGCCGCCGGGGCGGCAGCGACCTGGGCGGAGCTGGGCGACCCGTACGAACAGGCACTCGCGCTCGTCGACACCGACGATCCCGACGACGTGCGCCGCGGGCTCGACCTGCTCGACCGGCTCGGCGCCGACGAGGTGGCCGCCAAGGTGCGCCAGGACCTTCGCCGACAGGGGACCAAGACGATCCCCGCACGGCGCCGCGAGTCGACTCGCGCCAACCCGCTCGGGCTGACCAACCGCCAGATCGAGATCCTGCAGCTGCTCGAGGACGGATCGACGAACGCCGAGATCGCCCAGCGGCTCTACCTGTCGACGAAGACGGTCGACCACCACGTGTCGGCACTGCTGTCCAAGCTGCACGTCACGAGCCGTCGCGACGCGGTGCGCCGCGGCGTCGAGCTCGGGCTCATCGACGCCTGACCGGGCGGCGCGGGCGAGTTCGCCCGCGCCGACCCGGCTGTGCATCCGCGCGGCCGACACGACGCTGATGTGCGTCGAGGACGTGCGCTGTCTGGAGTGGATGGAACTGGTACACGAGCGGCTCCTGCCTCCGGCCTCACTTCCGAGCCGGCCGGTGTGGCCAGCTCGCTGCCGGTCGTTGCATGGTGCGCCCACGAGCGTGCACCGACATCGGGACCCGTTCCCCATCTTCGGCGGCTCGGCGGCAGCCCGACCGAGTGCCTACCGAGGTTCGCCGCGACGGCGTTCGGCAGATGGGTAGCTGCTCCCGATGACGACGGGCGATGGTGCGCCGACGATGGCACGGACACACCGCACGAAGGAACGACCACCATGTCCGCCACAACCAGCACCAGCACCAGTACTCGAAAACGCACCCTCCTCGGCGTCTGGGCCCATCCCGACGACGAGACGTTCATGTCGGCCGGGCTCATCCTCGACCACGTCGCACGTGGTGATCGCGTCGTGATCGTCACGGCGACGCTCGGCGATCACGGCACCGACGATCCCCGTCACTGGCCGCCCGCCCGCCTCGCCGCGCGGCGCTCGCACGAGCTCCGGCGCAGCATGGCCGTGCTGGGCGTCGACGAGATCCACGTCCTCGGGTTCGAGGACGGCGACTGCCTGAGCGGCGACGGCACCGAAGCGATCTCCGGTCACATCGACATCATCCGACCGGATCGCA
This sequence comes from Ilumatobacteraceae bacterium, assembly GCA_965229005.1. GTDB lineage: Bacteria > Actinomycetota > Acidimicrobiia > Acidimicrobiales > Ilumatobacteraceae > CBDDIP01. The sequence goes on along the minus strand of CBDDIP010000002.1, from coordinate 2,154,820 downwards.
TCGTGACCTTCGGCCCCGAGGGCATGACCGGTCACCCCGACCACATCGCCGTGTCTCGCTGGGCCACCGACGCGTGGCGCTCATCGGCCTCCGACGCCGAGCTCTGGTACGCGACGGTGACACCCGACTTCCACGACCGCTGGGACGTCGTCAACGATCGGGTCGGCTTCTGGTACCCCAACTGCGAACGGCCGAGCACGCCGATCGACGACCTGTCCCACCGGATCGAGCTCACCGGCGAACGCGCGCACACGAAGCTCGCAGCGCTGCGCGCCCACCGGTCGCAGACCGAGCGGATCGAACGGCTCATCGGCGAGCGAGCGATGCGTGAGTGGTGGTCGATCGAATCGTTCCGCGCTGCACCGCAACCGGCCGAGATCACCGATCCCCGCCAGCGCTACCACTTCGCCGTCAGCGCGTCGCCTCGAGCGCTCTGAGGTCGCGGATGGCGTACTGGGCGTGATCGAACTCCTCGCCCATCACCACGCTGAGACACTTGCCGACCGTGCGCGGCTCCTCCGGGTAGCCCGGTGCGGGCGTGCGCAGGCACACCCGTTCCACCTCGGCGTCGGTCAACCCGTCGACGATGCGACGGATGACGGCCATCCGATCGACGCGTGCCACGAGCACCTCGGCGAACGACGGGTGCGCCTCGAGATCGATGCCGAGCGCCGCTGCGTCCGCCGGCGGGTACGAGCTATGCGTGTAGCCGAGCCGGTGGTACGGCCGCGGATCGTCGAGGATGGTGCGGCTGGCCCATGCATCGGTGCAGAAGACCAAGTGACGAAGCGTCTCGACGAACGACCACTCGTCGTCGACGCGCTGCTGCACCTGATCCTCCGACAGTGCACGGGCCCGCTCGACCAACGATGACCACAGCGCTTCGATCGTCGTCCACATCGCCCGGTAGTCGTCGGCCGCGCTCATCTCGCGCAGCTGGACCCGTTCCGGGTGACGACGGTCGAGCTCCGCATTCACGAACTCCGTCACGTCGACGTCGTTGACGACGACGTTGCCGATGAGTCCGGACATGTTGACGTCGACCAACCAGGAGTCGACGATCTTCACGTTGCTCAAGTCGCAGTCGCGCAGGACCGCCCCGGAGAAGTCGACGCCGGTCAGGCGTGCCCCGTTGAACGTGCTCGGAGTTGCGTCCTCGTTCGTCATGGTCACATCCTTGTACGAGCGCCGGCCGTCAGTCGCCGGTGACCCCGTCGATCGCTTCGCGGATCAGGTCGGCATGGCCGCAGTGCCGTGCGTACTCCTCGATCAAGTGGACGACGATCCAACGAAGGTTCACCGCCTGGCCCCGTCGATCGCGGACCGCCACCGCGTCGAACGACGTGATCGCGGTCAGCTCCCTGGCCCGGTCGATCTCGGCGCGCAGCACGGCGACGGCATCGCTCAGGCTGTCACCGTCACGCACGTGGAAGTCTCGGTCGCGATCATCGGGGTCGTCCCAGTGGGCCGGCTCGTCGAGCCCGAGGAACAGCTCGGCGAACCAGTACTGCTCCACGCCACCGAGGTGACGAGCAAGCCCGAGCAGGGTGAGGTCGCTCGCGGCGACCGTGGTGCGGGCCTGCTCCTCGGTGATGCCATCGACCTTTCGCAGGAACACGTGGCGGTGGTAGTCGAGCAGCCAGCACGACGCCGCCCGCTCGTCGCCGTCGAGCGGCGCGGCATCGGGATCGAACGGAGGGTTCTCGAACATCGACATGTGTCGAGGCTAGGGAGCCGTCGAGCTCGGCACCGCCCAGGTTTCGATCGTCTCGTAGCGGGCACCGTCCTGGTGCTGCCGGCTGGCAACGAGCGCGACCTCGTCGACGTCGAACTCGGCGGCCATCATCGTCCCCAGCGCGCGCGGCATCGGCGCGTGCGCCTTCACCCGTGCGACGGTCAGGTGGCCGACGAACCGCTTGCGCGGACGCTCGCCGATCGAGGCGGTGGCATGCGTGACCGCAGCCGCAAGATCGTCGAGACCGTCGGCGGGGACGATCAATGCTCGCTCGTCGAGCACGTCGACAGCAGGGCCGAGCCGGGCAACGGCCGGCACGAGGGCGGTCCTGATGAGCGCGTCGACCACCGCATTCGGGTCTGCCTGGCCGAGGAAGCGCAGCGTGATGTGCCATCGATCGGGGGGAACGAACCGCACACCGCGCTGGTCCTTGCGCGGCAACGCCATCAGCTCCTCGACCACGTCATCGGGCGGCCACACGGCCAGGAAGAGCCGCGGCATCATGCAGGTCCGGTCAACGCCGTTCCAGCGAGAACTCCATCACCTGCGTGAGACGGATGTTGTTGCCCGACGGGTCGCGGAACGAGGTGTCGATCCCGTACGGCTGCGGCGTCGGCGGATCGTTGAACACGACACCTCGCGCCGACAGCTCGTCGTACGCCGCCTGGCAGTCGTCGGTCTCCAGGAACAGCGTGCCGCCGACACCCTTGGCGACGAGCTCCGCGAGCTGACCGCTGCTGTCGGCGTCGAGCATCGGCGGCGAGGGCACCGGCATCAGCACCAGTCCGACGTCATCGCTCCCGACCGGCCCGACGACCAGCCAGCGGAAGTTCCACTCCGCCATGGTGACATCGGATCGCACCTCCCAGCCGAGCAGACGCGTGTAGAAGTCGAGTGCTTCCTCCTGGTCGTGGACCCAGAACTGTGCGTTGGCAATCGTGATCATGCGGCGACGCTACGACGGGTTCGACGACGCGACTTCTCGAAACGTGCGGTTGTGCGGACGACCGTGGGCCCGAGCGACGCAGTCGGGGATGCGGATGAGCCGTTGCGCCGGAGGGAAGCTCGACCGATAGGCGGTCGGGGTGGCGCCGTGGATGCGCCGGAACGACGTGGTGAACGAGCCGAGACTGGCGAGCCCAACGGCGAAGCAGATCTCGGTGACGGAGCGATCGGTGTTGCGCAGCAGCGTGGCCGCTCGTTCCAGCCGCCGGGTGAGCAGGTACTGGTGTGGCGACTCGCCGAACGTGCGCCGGAACTCCCGGCTGAACTGCGCACGCGACAGGCCTGCGTGACGAGCCAGATCGGCAACGGTCAGCGGCTCGGCGTAGCGCGCGTCGGCGAGATCCTTCGCCCGCAGCAGGTGTCGAGCGGTCGGCGCCGTCATTGGCCGGAGCAGGCCGCCATCAGCTCGCGCAGCGGCCCGAGATCGTACGGGGCGGGCAGCATGAGGATCAGGTGATCGGCGCCCGCCTCGATGTACTCGGCCCACATCCCGATCTGGTGGTCGCGAATCGCGATGGTTCGCTCGATCGACTTCGGGTCGCGGCCGATCGCCGCGCAGCACTCGTCCAGCTTGCGGTTGATCGCTGCGTACGTCTCCGGTGGCCCCGACGCGTTCCAGGCGTCCGCCGACATCGCCACCGTCGGCAGCGTGATCGTCGGACCGATGCCGCCGATCAGGATCGGCATCGTGCCCATGGCCGGTGGCACCAGCTTGGCCAGGCGCTCGCGGATCACGGGGATCGCAGCACGCAGGGCCAGCGAACGCGATCGCACGGTGCCGAACTCGTAGCCGTACTCCAGGTAGTCGCGCTCCATCCAGCCGGATCCCAGCCCGAGCACGAACCGCCCGTCGGCGATGTGGTCGACGGTGCGCGCCATGTCGGCCAGCAGGTTGAGGTTGCGGTAGGCGATGCAGCTGACGAGCATGCCGACGGTCGCCCGTTCGGTGTCCGCCGCCATCGCCGCCAACAGGGACCATCCCTCGAAGTGAGGGTCGTCCGGCTCGCCATAGAGCGGCGGGAAGAAGTGGTCCCAGATCCACAGCGAGTCGACCCCCATTGCGTCCGCTTCGCGCCACGCCGCTCGCATGTCCGCGAGGCGCGGTGTCTGCGGGTGGACCTGCACCCCGATCTTGATCGTCACGCCACTATGTGAGCAGGTCGGCGATGTCCTGCACCAGCAGGACGAGCAGCAGCACGATGATGCCCGTGGCGATCGTCGAGTAGTGCCAGCGGAAGCGGTGGTCGACGGCGAAGAAGCGGCGGATCGTGAACACGTCGCATGTCATCGCCAGCGTTCCGACGAGGATGCCGATGACCGGGCCCACACCGGTCGCCAGCCCAACGGCCGGCAGGACGAACGGGAAGATCACGTACGTGAGCGTGCAGCGGGTGGCCGAGATCAGCATCGAGCGTTGGAAGGTCCGGTAGGCCGACGCGGCCGTCACCCCCGCTGGGCGTTCGCGGATCCGCAGGACGCGCCGCACGAACAGGTCGGCGCGAGAGCGCTGCACCGGCGGCCGGGCCGCTGCTGCGTGCGGGAACGGACACGTCGCGGCAGCGGTCGGAGCTGGCGCCGCTGCAGCGTGCGGGAACGGACACGTCGCTGTCGGCTGGTCCTCGGCGGTCGCGTGCTCCACGGAGGACATCCTAGGGAGGACTGGCCGTGCGCGAAGGATCCCCGCCGAAGCTTCTGGCCGTCCCGGGGTTGCTCACATCGAGGCGAGCAGGAGCCGGAGCGGACGGGGAACGCGGTCGAGATCGAGCGCATCGACGAGCTGCGGTGCGTAGTGGATCTTGCGACCGCCCTTGCTGCTCATGAACCGCCGCAGGTGCTGCTCGACGGTGCGGTCGCGCTGGGCCGGTTGCTGCTGCAGGATGCGCAGCGAGCTCAACTCGCCGTTCGCGTCGATCACCCGCTCGACGGCCGGCGCGCCCAGGGCGCGGATCAGTTCGTCCTCCAGATCCGCTTCACAGAGGAAGAACCCGAGCGCCTCCATGCTGCTGCGCGTGAGGTCCTGGCCGAGGCCGGCACGTTCCAATCCGCGACGCAGGACGCGCTCCTCCCCAACGTCGCACAGCCCGGCGATCCGAGCGTTCACACCGTTCGGTCCGAACTGGCCGAGGAAGCGGTGGATGTTCGTCGCACCGCCCATCGGCACCAGTTCGATGCCCTCCGCACTCAGGTCGCGACCGAGCCGCCTCGCGAGCGCAGCGACGGCGAGCTCGTCGCTGACACCCTCGAGGAAGACGGCGGTTCGCCGTGCTCGCTGCGGCGATCGACCCTCGTCCATCCTGCGACACTGTCACGCCCGCCGCGCAGCAGCACGACAGCCAGCCACAGCAGCCAGACGCTCCACAGCACGTAGCCGAAGAAGTTGACGGAATCGACGATCTCGAGGTCGAGGGGCGACAGCACGCCGACGACGATCATCACCCCCGAAGCGGCACCGAGCGCTGCGAACGCTCGACCACCGAAGCGCTTCCCGAGGCTGACGACGACGAGCAGCGTCCAGGCGGCCGTGAAGAGGTAGCCGAGCGTCTCGCCGATCACGTTGCCGAGGATCGTGTGCGCGGTGTCGAAGTGGTCCCGAGCGGCGGCCGCGATGACGGGGTCGGCGCTCGCCGCGTCATCGGCGAACCCGGGCACGAGCACCGGCCACCGCAGCAGACCGATCACCTGCACGAGGGCGGCGGTGATGCCGACCGGCACGGCGAGCTTCATCCGACGGTCGGCACGGAGGCGCCCGATCCCGATGGCGATCGGGGCGAACAACGCCGCCGACGCGGCGAGGACGGCGAACCAGATCGACACGCTCGACTGGTGCTCGCGAAAGCGTTGGAGGATGTCGCCCGTCGGCTCCTTCAGCACGTCGGGGTAGTTGAAGGTGCTGCCGAGCGAGGTGAACCCGGCATTGGTCAGCAGCGCTGCAGCGATCAGGGTGATGGCGGTGAGCTTCCGGTTCATGATGCGTCCTTCGGGGCAGTGGCTCGGCGGGCGAGCTCCACGGGCAGGATCGACGTGAGCGCGGTGACGACGAGCGCGCCGCTGGAGCCGAACACGGTGTACTGCGCCTCGACGTCGACGCCGATGGAGGACGTGATCGTCCATCCGAGCGCCCACACCGCGGCGAGCACGAACGGCCAGACCGCCGCGAGTCGGCCCAGCCGCCGAGCGAGGACCGCAGCCTGTGCCACGCCGACGACCGCGCCGCAGATCGCCCCTTGTGTGGCAAGCGAACCGAGGTCGGTGTGGTAGCCGGCTGCGGCGGCACCGAGCCCGAGCCCCGCGGCAAGGCCGGCCGAGGTGGCGACGATCCAGGCCGCGGGTTCCGGGCCGGTCCGGCGCATGCCGAGCCACTGGGCGAGACCGAGCACGGCGCCGGTGATCGCTCCACCGGCGATCGCGGGTCCGGGGCTGTCGACGCGGCCCACCAGCTCGGCGAGCAAGCCGCCCGCCGGGAATCCGAGGAAGGTGGGCAACCAGCGCAGCGCCACCTTGGCCGCGCTCCTCGGTGGCGCATGTACGGCGGTGTTCGCGATTCGAGTGGTGTGAACGGACATCTGGGTGTCTCCTCTGGTGACGGTGAACGGTCGGCGACGGGTCAGGCGGACACGAGCTCGTGCTCGGGTTGCGCAGCTTCCGGCGCGGCCCCCGACTCGTGGCTGCCCTCGATGTCGAGGTGCGGGATGATCCGGTCGAGCCAGCGCGGCATCCACCAGTTCCTGTCGCCGAGCAGCTCCATGGTCGACGGCACCAGGACGAGGCGGATGATGCTGGCGTCGATGACGACCGCAGCGGCCATGCCGATGCCGATGATCTTCAGGAAGATCTGGTCGTCGAGGACGAAGGCACCGAAGACGGCGGTCATGATCAGCGCCGCCGCGGTGATCACCTTCGCGGTTGCTGCCAGGCCGTCGGCGACGGCCGTCGCGTTGTCGCCGGTGCGCAGGTACTCCTCACGCACTCGGGACAACAGGAAGACCTCGTAGTCCATCGACAGCCCGAACAGGATCGCGAACATCATCATCGGGATGAACGCCGGGATCGGGGTGGGTGTGCTGATCCCGAACAGCTGTCCGAACCAGCCGCCCTCGCAGGCGTAGGCGACCACGCCGTAGGCGGCGATGATCGACAGCAGGTTCAACACGGCGGCCTTCGCCGCGACGAGGACCGAACGGAACACCGCCAGCAGCAGGATGAACGACAGCACGATCACCGCAGCGATGAACAGCGGCAAGCGCTCGGAGATGCTGTTGGTCTGATCGACGTACGAGGCGGTGATCCCACCGACGACGACGTGCAGGTCGGTGCCGGCCAGTGCGTCCGGGACGACGTCGTCGCGCAGCACCGAGAGGAGCTCGGTGGTCGCTTCGTCCTGCGGGCTGGCGAGCGGGGTGAGGGCGATCACCGCAGCATCGGCGCCGGGGCTGGCGATGGGCGGCGACACCGCAGCAACCCCCGGCGTTGCCGCCAGCGCCGCCTGCAGCTCGGTCAACGTGGCCATCGCCCGGCTGTCGCCGTCGTCGGCGACGAGCACGAACGTGCCGTTGAACCCGGCGCCGAATCCGTCGGTCATCAGGTCGTAGGCCCGACGGGTGGTGAGGTTGGTCGGGTCGTTGCCGGCATCGGGGAAACCGAGGCGCAGCCCGAACACCGGCGCGATCAGCACCGCCAACGCGGCTGCGCCGGCGAGGCCGGTGACGATGGGGTGACGTTGGATGAAGCGGCTCCAGTCGTACCAGAAGCCACGACCCGCGTGGTCGGCCGACGGGTGGCGGAACGGCATCCGCAAGCGATCGATGTTGCGACCGGTGAAGCCGAGCAGCGCGGGCAGCAGCGTCAGCGCGGCAAGCATGACGGCGAGCACGGTGGCGACCGCGGAGAAGGCGACACCGGGCACGTACGGCTGGTTCATCGTGAGCATGCCGAGCAGCGAGATGACGACGGTGACGCCGGCGAACACGACGGAGCGTCCCGCTGTGCCCATCGCCGTCGCCACCGCCCGTGCGGGAGCGGCGCCGTGGGCCAGTTCGCTGCGATAGCGGGTGACGATCAGCAGCGCGTAGTCGATGCCCACGCCGAGCCCGATCATCGTCGCCACCGAGCTGGCCCACTCCGGGATGTCGAGGACGTTGGTCAGCAGCGTGCCGACGGCGAGGCCGACCCCGACACCGAACAACGCGGTGGCCAGCGGCAACCCCATCGCCACCAACGAACCGAAGGCGATCAGCAAGATGACGGCAGCGACCACAAGACCGGGCCCCTCGGCGCCGATGCTCGTGGACTGCGCGTTGTCGATCGCCTGACCGGCGAGCTCGACCTGCACGCCGGACGCACGAGCGTCGGCAGCGAGGTCGAGCATGTCGCTGGCGACGTCGATCGGGAAGGCAGCGCTGGTCGAATCGAGCTGCACCGTGGCGAACGCCGTCGTCCCGTCGCCGGAGATCTGCCCGGCACCGGCCGCATCCCACGGCGCAGTGACGGCGAGGATGTGCGGCAGCGACCGCACCGCTTCGACCAGCGGTTGGGCGACGGCGAGGACCCCCGGCGAGGCGACTCCGCCGGCGTCGTGGAACACGATGGACACGGTGTCGCCGGCCTGCGCCGGGAACCGCTCGTCGAGGAGGTCGATGGCGGCCTTCGAGTCCGTGCCGGGTGACATGAACTCCTGCTTGTTCTCGCCGCCGAGGGTCATCGCGGCGAGGTTGATCGCCACGAGGACGACGATCCATGCGACCACGACGATGCGCCGGTGGCGGAAGGACCAGGAGGTGATGCGCTTCAACATGAGGGCCTGCTTTCGCATGACGTGCGGGCCGTGCTGCCCGTCGGGCCGATCGTGAACGGCCGTCATGACGCGGCGCTGACGCAGCGATGAGCCGAAGTGGCCCGGCAGCGCCACCCGAGGGCGTTCGGTGTCATGTCGGTGTCATGAACGGTCGCGACGATGGCCCCCATGACAGACGACACCGTCGACACCGTGATCCGTCAAGCGATCGGTGGCGATCGCGACGCGACCACCTGGATCCTCGGTCACGCGGACACCACCGAGTCGGCGCTCGTGATCGCCATGGCCGCGCTGCTCGAGCGAAGAACGCTCCGTCTCCAACGAGCGCTGGCGGTCGCTTCGACGAGTCGCGATCGCCAGGTGGTCGAGATCGCTCGCGCTCACCTGCACGGCAACAGCGAGCTCGTCGACGCCTTGGCTCGCGACCACCTCGTCGACTTCCCCGACAGCCTCATCGTCGCGTGGATCGCGTCCGACGCCGTCGAGCGCTCACGTGACGAAGGCCGGTCCTGACGGATCGTAGGCTGTCGCATGTTGACGATTTCGGTGCTCGGCTCCGTCGAGGTCCGACGCGCCGGCGACATCGTCCCGGTGCCCGCGGGCAAGACCTCGGAGCTGCTGGTTCGCCTGGCCCTCGACGCCGGTAGCTCCGTGCGCACCGACCGGCTGGCCGAGGACCTGTGGGGCGACGACGCCGTCAACACGAGCCGCAACACGGTGCAGTCCAAGATCGCCAAGCTCAGGCGTGCGTTCGGCGACCTGCCGGTGCTCGTCGGCGGTGACGGCGGCTACCGGCTCGACATCGACCCGTTGGACGTCGACGCGCACGTCGTGCTCTCCCGCGCACCCGAGGCTGCCGCGCTGCTCGAAGCCGGTGACGATCGCGCCGCAGCAGCGATGTGCGCAGCGACCCTGCCGCTGTTCCGCGGCGACCTGCTCGTGGCCGCCGGAGACGGTGAGTGGGTGGTCCCCCACCGCGCCCGGCTGGAGGCGGCACGGACGCAGCTCGTCGAGACGTGGTGCGCGGCGCGCCTGCGCTTCAGTGATCCGGCTGACGTCATCGGCGACCTCGAGGCGGCGGTGGCCGGCGCCCCCTACCACGAGTCACTGTGGGTGCTGCTGATCACGTCGATGTATCGAGCCGGCCGCCAGGCCGACGCGCTCGCCGCCTACCAACGGGTGCGTGAGCGCCTCGCGGACGACCTCGGGCTCGACCCTGGGCCGCAGCTGCGCCAGCTCGAGCAGCAGGTCCTCGCCCAGGACGCGGCGATCGCGCCGGCGCATGCCGCCGTGACGTGGGCCGTCGCCGCGGCGGGGTCGCCCGCCGGCAACCTGCCGACGCTGACCACCGCGCTCATCGGACGAGACAGCGAGATCGCCACCCTCGCCGAGCTGCTCGCCGACCATCGGCTCGTCGAGATCGTTGGGCCGGGTGGCATCGGCAAGACCGCCGTCGCGATCGCGACCGGGCGTGCGGCCGGGTCCTCCACGCAGCTCGGCCTGGGCGGCGTGTGGCTCGCCAGGTTGGAGACGGCCGTGACGTCCGATGACGTGGTCGACGCCCTCGTCGCCGCAGTGAACGTGGCCGGCGGGGAGGCCGCGCTGCACGAGCGGCTGAAGGGCTGCCCGTCGTTGGTCATCCTCGACAACTGCGAGCACGTCGTCGATGCGGCCGCCGATCTCGTCGGCCGCCTGCTCGAGGGCGTCCCCGGCATCCGCATCCTGTGCACCAGTCAGGTGCCGCTGGACATCGACGGCGAAACCGTTGTCGAGCTGTCTCCGCTGGCGCTTGCCGACGCCGCCGAGCTCTTCACGCTGCGGGCGACCGCACAGCGCACCAGCCGCCGGATCCACGAGAACCAGGACGCGGTGCTCGAACTGTGCCGCTCACTCGACGGCCTGCCATTGGCGATCGAGTTGGCTGCCGCGCGCACCAGGACGCTGTCGATCGAGGAGATCACCCGCCGGCTCGACGACCGGTTCAACGTGCTCCACGATCCCACCAGTCGCCGACCCGAGCGCCGACGGGCGCTCAAGTCGACCATCCGCTGGAGCTACGAGCTGCTGTTCCCCGACGACCAGCGAGGACTGTGGGCCCTGGCGACGTTCGCAGGTGGTGCGCCGCTGCCGGCAGTGGAATCCGTCCTGGAAGCACTGGGCGTGCCGGCCGGCGCAACGATCGACGTCGTCGGTCGGCTGGCCAGCCGCTCACTGGTGATCGTCGATCACGACGAGGCCGAGGGGTTGCTCGTTCGCTATCGGCTGCTGGACAGCGTGCGCGCCTTCGCGCTCGAAGCCATGAGCGATGCCGGCGAGACGGAGACGGGCCACGCTGCGCACGCCGCATGGTTCGCTCGCGCGTCGCAGTCGTCGACGGCGGGCGTGCGCAGCAGCGACCAAGCCGAGCACCTGGCCGCAGCACGCGCCGAGCGGGCCAACATCGACGCCGCGCTTGCGTGGTGCACGATCCACGACCCGCTGCTCGCGGTGAGCATCGTCATCGGGTTCGGATGGGCGTGGGTCGTGCTCGGCGACAGCCGGGCTGCGCAACGCATCCTGGCTGCACTCGACGCTGCCGGCGATGACGCGCCCGGCCACCAGCGCGCGGTGGCGCTGCTGTTGGCCGGATGGGTGGAGGCCTCCACCGGCGATCTGGCTCCGGCTCGCCGCCACGTCGCCGAAGCGACAGAGATCGCCGACGAGATCGGCGACGTCGACCTGCAAGCGCGGTGCTCGTACTACCTCGCCTACGTCGTGTCCCACGACGGAGAGTTCCGCCACGCGCTCGAGCTCACCGACCGCAGCCGGACGCTCTACAGCGGGCTCGATCGCGATTGGGACCAAGCCGCCAACGGGCTGTTCGCCGCACGCGCCGCGATCTCTGCCGGCGACGAGGCCCGGAGCGTCGCCGAGTGCGAGGAAGTGCAGCGCTGGCTGCGATCCGTCGACGACCCGTGGCTGCACACTCGGGGCGAGGCGATGCTCGGCGAGCTCGCCCGGTTGCAGCACCGATTCGACGACGCTGTCCTGCACATCGGGCGGGCCGTCGCCACGTCCGGACGCCTCGGCTTCCTGCAGACCGAGGCGTACCAAACGGCCAGCCTCGGCCGCGCCCAGAGCCAGGCCGGCGACGACGAGGCCGGGGCGGCCACCCTCGCGCTGGCCGTCGAGAAGGCCGAAGCAACCGGCGACGCGCGCATGGCGGCGCTCGCCCGAGTGCACCTCGGTCGCGTCCTGCGTGCGCTCGGGCAGACCGAGCGGGCGCGTGCGGCACTCGAGGCCGCGGCGGCCTGGCACCGACGTGCCGGCGGAGGCGAGCAGGCTGCGCTCGGGGACTGCTTGCTGGCGGCGATGGACGCCGCCGACGGCGTCGCCGGTGCCGAGGATCGGCTGCGCGTCGTCCTCGAGGAGTCCTCGTCCAGCGCGGCGCCCCACGTCGACGTGTTCGCGTTCGACGCGCTCGCTCGCCTGGCAGCAGAGCGCGGCGATCTCGACGTCGCGCGTTCCCTGTGCGCGTCGGCCGACCTGCTGATGACCTCGTCGTCGCACTTCATCACCGATCGAGATCGCACCGACGCGCTCGCGATCCGCGAGCGCCTGGCCCACGCGTGACCGCGGAGCTGTCGACGCGCCGCCTCGGTGCTCTCAGCGCCAAGACACTCGGCGTGCTGGCCGTCGCCGGCGTGGTCATCGCCTTCTCCCTCAGCTCGACGCTGGCCAAGCGGGCGCACACACCCGGCGTCCTCGTCGCGTTCTGGAGGCTGGCGATCGTCAGCGTCGTCTGGAACGTGTACGTGCGCGCCACGAGTCGGAAGGTGACGTGGGGTGACGTGCGCCAGGCAGCCTTGCCGGGCGTGTGCTTCGGGCTCAACCTGGCTGTCTTCTTCGCTGGGGCGACGAAGAACAGCGTCGCCAATGCCGCACTGATCGGCTCGCTGTCGCCGTTCCTCATCGTGCCGCTCGGCGCACGCTTGTTCAACGAGCACGTCAACCCGCGAGCCCTCGCGTTCGCGCTCGTCGCGTTCGGCGGTCTCGCTGTCGTGCTGTTCAACGCGCCACCTGCCGGCGACGCCACGATGCTCGGCAACGTGTTCGGGCTCATGGCCATGCTGCTGTGGACCGCCTACGTGATCTCCACGCGTCGCTTCCGACGCGACATGGACGTCGCTGTCTTCATGGCCACGATCAGCCCGATCGCGGTCGTGACGGTGCTGCCGTTGGCGATCGTCAACGGTGACGTATTCGACGTCAGCCGGACCGGATGGACCTACGTGCTCATCCTCACGTTCCTCACTGGCGTCGCGGCTCACGGGATGATGGTCTTCGCCCAGAAGACGATCGCCATCGGCACGATCGGCATCACGCAGGTCGTGCAGCCTCCGCTCGCCTTCGTGTGGTCGTTCGCGCTGCTCGACGAACGACTCAACGGCTGGCAGGTCGTCGGGATCGCCGTCGCCCTCAGCGGTCTGCTCGCGTTCCTGCTGGTCAACCAGCGCGATCGTGCGCCCGCAGCCCGAACCCCACCATGACCGACGGTTGATCAGCCCGTGTAGCGGGTGTGGAACGACTCGCCGAGGGCGCATCCATCCGGCGCGACGATCCTCCCGTGCTCGAGCGCGAGCCCGCCGATGCTGTGCTCGACCTCGAAGCGACCGGCCAGCCACTCGTCGTCCGCAAGCGTGCGGAACGTGCGGTGGAGGTGCACCGTGAAGTCCACGCTGACCCCACCGGTCGGCGGGTCGACCCGGGTGAACGGCGACGGTGGGAACCAATCGAGCAGCATCGTCAGCCACGCCGCGTCGATCGGCCTCGGCTCGATCGGCCTCACGTAGCCGCCGAGCCGGGCAAGCTCCTGCTTCGAGAACGGCATGCTCGACGGGTCCATGCGGACCACGGCGTGCTCGAAGTGGCGGATGCCAGGCGGTGGGTTGTTGGCCACGCACTCGTCGATCGGCGGCAAGCCGAGTTCGACCGTGCCGCCCCACTCGGTGCCGGCAACCGCGGTGGTCGACGTGACACGCGCGGTGGCGACCTCGCCGTGCTCCTGGGTCAGCGAGACGCTGACGACCTCGATCGTGCGACCCGAACGGATCGGCGTGACGACGATCGTCGCCGGCCCGACCTTGCCTGGACGCAGGAAGCTCACGGTGACGGTGCGCACGAATCGCTCGTCGAGGCCTGCTTCGACGGCGCGCACGATCAACGCGGCCATGTAGCCGCCATGCACGCCGCGGAGCGAGCTCCACTCCTCGGCGAGCTGCACGACGAACCGTCCAGCAACATCAGGGTCGACGTCGACGGCCGTCGTGCGATCGAAGGTGGTGAGCAGAGTCTCGTTCATTGGTATATATTCTATACCATTGATCGAAGATCAGGTGAATCGGGCCTCGATCTCGTCGAGGAACGCCGTCGCCAGCGCGACGAACTGTGCTTCGGTCATGTGGACCTCGTCACCGACCTGCAGCCCGAGCACCGACGTCGCCGGATCGAGCTTGATCTGCTTGTCCTTGTCGAGGCGTCCGTCGTGCTCGACGATCGCCGCGCTGAGCAGACGAACCTCGTTGAGCGGGTTGCCGTCCTTGCCCTCCTGCCCGCGCAGGCGGTGCACGAACATCTGGTCGAGCGCCAGCACCAGGTTGTTGAAGAACTGGTGCTCGAACGCCTCGCGCGCCGAAGTCGTCGGCCCGGCCTGCGACACCAGGGCGCGGTAGGCCGTCATCTGTGCGTCGACGAGCGCGCGGCAACGAGCGATGTGCTCCTGGCTGTACGTGTTCACACCCAACATGTCGATGGTCCTCGCATCCGTGTTACGTCGACCCCGGTCGGGTCGTCAGTGCTATGACGGAGCGAACGAGGAGAAGGTGACCATGAGTGATCAGGACTGGCTGGCGGCGCGGTTCGAGGAACAACGCAGTCATCTGCGCTCGGTCGCGCTCCGCATGCTCGGGTCGGCCACGGACGCCGACGACACCGTGCAGGAAGCGTGGATCCGCCTCAGCCGGTCGGACGCAGCGGGGATCGAGAACATCGCCGGATGGCTGACGACGGTCGTGTCGCGTGTTGCGCTCGATGTGCTGCGCAGTCGCGCCGCGCGCCAGGATCGAACGGACGCTGCGAACGGCAACGACGAGATCGACGTTGCTGCGGACCCGGAGCAGGAAGCGGTGCTGGCCGACTCGATCGGCGCAGCGATGTTGATCGTGCTCGACACCCTCTCCCCCGCCGAACGGCTGGCGTTCGTGCTCCACGACATGTTCGCAGTGCCGTTCGACGACATCGCCGTCATCCTCGATCGATCCACGGATGCGGCCAAGATGCTCGCCAGCCGCGGGCGGCGCCGAGTGCAAGGCACCGAGCCAGGCGCGGAGACCGATCCGGTTCGTCAACGCCGGGTGGTCGACGCGTTCCTCGCCGCTTCGCGCAGCGGCGACTTCGAGGCGTTGCTCACCGTGCTGCACCCCGACGTCGTGCTGCACGCCGATTCCGCCGGCGTGCAGATGGGCGCCCTCGAACTGATCAGCGGTGCGGCCGCTGTCGCCGGCGTCTTCTGCGGTCGTGCCCTCGGTGCCCAACCGACGCTGATCGACGGTTCCGTGGGCATGGCATGGGCGCCGGGCGGGCGAACCAAGGTCGTGTGGGACGTCACGGTGTCGGACGGCCACATCGTGCGCATCGAGATGATCGCCGCGACGGAGCGAATCGACGAGCTCGACCTGGAGACGCTCGCCGACGTCTGATGATGACGGGCCTCAGCTCGCCAGCGGGCCCCCGGGGCCGAACGCCAGTCGGGCGAAGCGCTCGCCCATGCGCACGTACCCGGCCGCATTGGGGTGCAGATCATCGGGCAGGTCCGCGGCGTCGGCTTCGCCGAACAGCTGCAGCCCATCGAGGTAGTGGAGGTTGCCATCGCCCAGGCCGCGCCGCACGTCGACGATGGCCGCGAGCGTGGCCCGGATGCGCTGCAGCGTGAGGCAGGTGGTGCGGATCTCCTCGGCGCCGGCAACGGTGACGTAACGACCGCCAGGCCCTTCGACCGTCGGCCCCGGCCGATCCTCGGCAGACGGGCACCAGATCGGCGAGACCACGAGGATCGGCGTGTCCGGATGGCCGTCGCGAATCGTGTCCAGGAAGCCGTGCACCGCAGGAGCGAACGTGCGCTGGCGCATCGTGTCACCGTTGACGATGTTGATCCCGAGCTTGAGGCTGATGACGTCGGCCGGCTCGTCGCGGATGGTGCGGGCGACGAACTGGTCGAGCATGCACTGGCCGGCGAGGCCGAGGCTGCGCAGATCGACGCCGGCTT
This sequence comes from Ilumatobacteraceae bacterium, assembly GCA_965229005.1. Lineage (GTDB taxonomy): Bacteria > Actinomycetota > Acidimicrobiia > Acidimicrobiales > Ilumatobacteraceae > CBDDIP01. The sequence continues at coordinate 2,138,986 of CBDDIP010000002.1, read as the reverse complement.
CACGCGCGGCGACCGCCGGCCACGTGCCGGTGGGAGACGCCGCCTCGAAGCAGTGGCTGATCGAGCTGCCGTAGTGGATCCATCGACGACCGGACGCGGCCGGCGCCGGCTCGACCGATGCGCCGTCGTCGACGCGCAGACCGCGCACCTCCACGCCGGTTCCCTGCGCCAGCCACAGCTCGACGGCCTTCGTGCCCGCCGGCAGCTCGTCGAAGCGGATGGTGGTCGGTTGTCCGACCTCGAAGGTGACATCGGCATCGCCGGGCCCGACGATGCCGATGACGTTGCCCTCGGTGGTCGGCCGCTGCGCCACCAGCGCGCCGTCGACCACGAGGTCGAACACCGCGGGCCGCAGCGGGTTGGCGCCGATCCGGATGAGCGTGAGCATCACGTCGAGCTCGATCGCCGTCGCGTCGGTGGTGAACCGGATCCGGACCCCCGACGGCATCTGGACCATGACGTCCATGAACAGGTCGGGGATCTGCGGGCGCGTCCACGCCGGCAGGCGCCGCGGGATGATGCCCCCGGTCGCCGTCGCATCGAGATCGAGCGCGCCGACGAACTCGATCGGGCTGTCGATCGCCGAGGTCGAGACCAACGCGACGTCGGTCATGCGCTCAGCGCCTGCTTCCAGGCCTTGCCCTTCTTGCGACCGGTGAACAGCGAGATGGTCTGGCTGATCGAACCACCCGACGGGTAGTCGAGGCTGATCAGCCACGAGGGCGAATCCGCGCCCGGGCCGGTGACCTCGACCACGCTGCCGCCGTAGAGCTTCGGCCAGGAGGCGGTGAAGGACCCCTTGGTCCAGCGGAACACGTCCACCGCCTCGCCCGCCCTCAACCTGGCGGCCAGGCCGTCGGTGCCCAACCGCTTCTCGACCCAGCCGAGTGCCGCGTCACCGGCCAGCGTGCCGAGCGTGAACGAGAGGGTGCCGGTGTCGCCGTCCCAGGCGAGGGTGCCCGCGACCGGGAACGGGTTCAGCTTGTTCTGCAGCGCCCAGGACTCTTCGGTCAGGTTGCCAGTCGAGTGGTCGGTCATCGTCGCAGTCTCCGTCTCTGCCCGCGAGGGTGTTGGGGTGGTTCGGAACGTTCTAGCGCAGCCGCCCGATGCGATACTCGCCGCGTGCTCGACGACAGCTGGCAGCTCGGCCCGTTCACCCGGCATGCCGAGCCGATCCTCGGCCCGCGGCCCGACCTGATGTTCCGCTGCCCGGTCAGCGGCATCGACACCGCATGGGCGGCGAAGGACGTGTTCAACCCGGCGGCGGTCGTGCACGACGGTCGGGTGCACCTCCTCGTGCGCGCCGAGGACGCCGTCGGCCGCTACCACGGGGTGTCGCGCATCGGCCTCGCCGTCAGCGACGACGGCGTCACCTTCGATCTCGAGCCGGAGCCGGTGCTGTTCCCCGACGACGACCCGTGGCAGGCGTGGGAGTGGCCGGGCGGATGCGAGGACCCTCGTCTGGTCGCCTCGCCCGATGGCGGGTACGTCTGCACGTACACCGCCTTCGACGGCAAGTCGCCGACCCTGCTCGTCGCCACGTCCGACGATCTGCGAACGTGGACCAAGCACGGTCACGCGTTTGCCGGCACCGCCCACGCGCGACGACTGTCGAAGAGCGGCGCGGTGGTCACGGAGGTGATCGACGGCCGACTGGTCGCCGCTCGCATCGGCGGCCGCTTCTGGATGTACTGGGGCGAAGGCGTGACCTATGCGGCGACGTCGGACGATCTCATCCGTTGGACGCCGCTGACGTTCGATCCCACCGCCGATCGGTACATGACGCTCGAACGCGGCGGATGGGACCTCCATCGTGTTCCCGGCCAGCAGGTGCTGCGTCCGGTCCTGTTCCCGCGGCCCGGCCGCTTCGACTCGCTGCTCGTCGAGCCCGGTCCGCCGGCGCTGCGCACCGAGGCGGGCATCGTCCTGATCCACAACGGCGCCAACCATCCGACCACGGGTGACACGTCGACGCCGCCGTTCGCGTACCAACCGGGCCAGGCACTGTTCGACGCGCTCGACCCGGCTTCCTGCGTCGCCCGTTGCACGGAGCCGTGCATTCGCGCCGGCGTGGACGACGAAGCCGGGCAGGTCGGCAACGTCGTGTTCGCCCAGGCGCTCGTGCTGCACCGCGACCGGTGGATCCTCTACGTCGGTGTCGCCGACTCTCGGATCGGCTGCGCAACGGCGACGTACGCGCCCGGTTGAGGCCCGGATCGACGCGGCCACGAGGGGGTAGGTTGCCGATGTGGCGAACCCCGTCGACAACCCGCTGCTGTGCCGGATCCGCGAGTCGGTGATCGGCGACGACCAGGTGATGGACGGGCCGTACGGGCCACACCGGATCACGTACGCCGACTACACCGCGTCCGGACGGGCACTGACGTTCATCGAGGACTTCATCCGCGAAGAGGTGCTGCCCCGCTACGCCAACACGCACACCGAGTCGTCCGGCACCGGGTTGCAGACGACGCGGCTGCGCGAGGACGCGCGACGGATCATCCTCGCTGCGGTCGGCGGCGACGACGCCTGCGCGGTGATCTTCTGCGGCTCCGGTGCGACCGGGGCGATCGACAAGTTGATCGGCATCATGAACCTGCGCATCCCGGCAGACCTCGACGACCGCTATCACCTGTCGGATCAGATCCCGGCCAACGAACGGCCGGTCGTCTTCGTCGGCCCGTTCGAGCACCACTCCAACGAGGTGCCGTGGCGCGAGTCGATCGCCGACGTCGTCACCATCCACGAGGACGCCGACGGGCACATCGATCTGGACCAGCTCGACGCAGAGCTCGTCGCCTACGCCGATCGACCGCTGAAGATCGGCTCGTTCTCCGCTGCGTCGAACGTCACCGGCATCGTCAGCAACACGTGCGCGATCGCCGACGTGCTGCATCGCCATGGCGCGCTGTCGTTCTGGGACTTCGCCTGTGCCGCGCCGTACGTGGACATCGACATGTACCCCCAGTGCGCCGAGCACCCGCTGGCGAACAAGGACGCCGTGTTCATCAGCCCCCACAAGTTCGTCGGCGGCCCCGGCACTCCGGGCGTGCTCGTCGTCCGGCGTTCGCTGCTGACCAACCGCGTGCCCGACGTCGTCGGCGGAGGCACCGTCGCCTACGTCAACCCGACCGACCACCGCTACCTCGACGACCCGGTGCACCGCGAGGAAGGCGGCACACCGGCGATCATCGAGTCGATACGTGCCGGCATGGTCTTCCAGCTGAAGCAGGCAGTGGGCGTGTCGACGATCAAGGAGCACGAGGAGTCCTACTGGCGTCGGGCCGTCGAGGCATGGGCGTCGAACCCGGCGCTGGAGGTGCTCGGCAACACGCACGCCGAGCGCCTGTCGATCATCTCGTTCGTCGTGCGTCGCCCCGCAGGGCGTTACCTGCATCACAACTACGTCGTGGCGTTGCTGAGCGACCTGTTCGGCATCCAGTCGCGTGGCGGCTGCTCGTGCGCCGGCCCGTACGGGCATCGCCTGTTGGGCATCGACATCGAGCGATCGCACGAGTTCGAGCAAGAGATCACGCTCGGCTGTGAAGGCATCAAACCGGGTTGGACGCGCGTCAGCTTCAACTACTTCATCTCCGAGACGGTGTTCCAGTACCTCGTCGACGCGGTCGACCTCGTGGCCGAGCACGGCTGGAAGCTGCTGCCCGAGTACCGCTTCGATCCGTCCAACGGCCTGTGGCGACATCACCTCGGCGCCGTCGAGCCGCCGCTTCGGCTGTCGCAGCTGTCCTACGACGCGGCGACGGGCGACCTCGTTCGCCCGCCCGTCGACGATGCGCGAGCGCCGGAGTCCGCGCTGGCCGGCTACATCGATGCGGCCCGTGCGCTGCTCACCGCCGCCGACGGCTGGACCGACGACGGCACGAGTCGCGCATCCCTGTCCGCCTCGTTCGAGCACCTGCGCTGGTTCGACCTCCCCGAGCAGTCGCTGACGTCCTGACCACTCACCGTCGATCACCGCCCTGGCGGTCACGTTCTGTTTCTGGATGTCTGACGCGCGGCTGTGCCGCGCGTCAGACATCCAGAAACGGTGATCAGCAAGCTCTTCTCATCCGACGTCCTCGCGTGGCGATGGCTTCCGCCGCCTGGCGACACGCCGTCCGTTCAGCTGCGCTCGCTCGAACCCCTCGGTCTCGTCCACCCGTTCCCCGAGCCAGGCCCAGACTCGTGCGACTCCGACCTGCCCGTCGTACCTGTCGAAGCGCGGCAGCATGAGGATGGGCACAACAACGAACCAGAACGGGACGACGACGGGCAACGCCAAAGTTGCGACCAGCCACTTGCCCCACTTTGGTGGTGCGAACACGATCACGAGGCGAACCAAGCGCACGGACCAGCTGACGAAGACGGCGATGGCGATGATGAACCATGGAGGGCCGAGGAGCTCGCGCATGGTCGGTGACGTTGCTAGCCGACGACCTTGGCGGCGGTTTCGCCGAGGAGGGTGACGCGGCCGGGGATGTGGCCGTTGGCGGGCGCGTTCATGGTGAACCCGTCGACGCCGAGCGCCAGGTCGGCGGCCAGGCGTTCGCCGACGGTGTCCGGATCGCCGAACACGACCATGCGCGTGATCGCCGCGCGCTGCTCATCGGCCATCGCCTCGAGGTCGAGGCCATGCCCGCGGAGATAGGCGGTGAGGTCGGCCTGTGCCTCCTCCATCGTCGGCGCGATGCACGTCGTGCGCTGCAACGAGACGGTGATCTCGCTGCGATCGCGACCGAGCGCACCGCAGTGCTCGGCGAGCACGTCCAACTTGCGCGGCACGTCCTTCGACTCGGCGATGAGGTTCGACTCGTCGGCGTACTGGGCCACCATGCGCAGCGTCTTGCGCTCGCCGCTGCCACCGATCATCACCGGGATGCGGCCGACCGGATTCGGCTGGTTGTGCGCGTTCACCGCGTTGTAGTGCTTGCCCGCGAAGTTGGCGCTCTCGCCGCGGAGCATCGGGATGATGATCTGCAGCGCCTCCTCCAACTTCTGGAAGCGGTCCGTGAACGTGCCGAATTCGATGCCGAACGCCTGGTGCTCGAGCTCGAACCATCCCGCCCCGATGCCGAGCTGGGCGCGGCCGCCCGAGACGATGTCGAGCGTCGTCACCGTCTTGGCCAGGATGGCGGGGTTGCGGTACGTGTTGCCGGTGACCAGCGCGCTGAGGCGCACGCGCGTCGTGTGCTGGGCAAGCGCGGACAGCAGTGCGTAGCACTCGAGCATGTAGTCGTCCGGCTTGCCGAGGTGGGCGAGCTGGAAGAAGTGGTCCATCACGAGGACGGTGTCGAAGCCGGCTGCCTCGGCGTCGCGCGCCTGGCGGGCGACCACGTCGAACAGCTCGGCAGGGCCGACGCCGGGGTAGGTGAAGCTGGGGATCTGGTAGCCGAGTCGGGTCATGACGCGGTCCTTTCGCGGTAGAGGTCGATCTTGAAGTTGATGGCGTCGAGGTGGCGACTCATCTCCGCCAGTTGCTCGACGACGCGATCGCGGTGCTGCTCCAGGAGCTGCAACCGATCGAGCTCCGTGCTGGCACCGGTGCGCACGAGGTCGGCGTACTGGCGCACTTGGCGGATGCTCATGCCGGTGGATCGGAGCCGGGTGAGGAACATCACCCAGTTGACGTCGATGTCGCGGTAGCGCCGGTGGGTGGACGACGCACGCGGGATGCGGTCCAGCATCAGCCCGGCACGCTCGTAGTAGCGCAGCGTGTGCGTGCTCAGCCCGGTCGCCAGCGCGGCGTCGGAGATGCTGAGGTCACTCGCTCCTGGTGGGGACGTGTCCAGATCGGTGACGGCCATCGGGCCACCGTAGAACTTCGAGCGCGCTCTCAGTCAAGGGACCCGAGGAACTCGATCAGCAGCTCGTTGACCTCGTTCGGACGCTCCTGCTGCGTCCAGTGGCCGCAGCCTGGCAAGACGACGGATCGGAACAGCTTCGGCAGCGTCGTCGGGAACTGCTCGATCGACGCACGACCCCAGATCGTCGGGCCGTCGCGATCGCCGCCGATGAACAACGCCGGCACCTCGATCGGTCGGCCGCGGAACACCGACATGTCCTCCCAGTCACGGTCGACGTTCCGGTAGCGGTTGAGCCCTCCGGTGAGCCCCGTGCGTTCGAACTCGCCCGCGAACACATCGAGGTCGTCGTCGGTCAGCCACGCCGGCATCGTCGCCGGGAAGTCCAGCCGGTCGATCAACTTCCCGCCGGGCGCGATGGTCGCCACCGTCCCGGTGCCGGGCGCGCGCGTCGGCGCATCGCCCGACAGCGAGTGGTAGAAGCCGAGCAGCCAGCGGCGCACGTCGACCTCGATCTCCGCTTCGGCGCGCCCGGGTTGCTGGAAGTACTCGATGTAGAACTCCGAGCCGGGATCGGCCATGGCGGCCATCGCTCGGAACACATCCGTCGGACGGTTCGGGCCGTTCGGCGACCACGGCACCGACAGTCCGGCGACGGCGCGGAACACGTCGGGACGCAGCAGCGCCGAGGTCCACGCGATGGGGGCACCCCAGTCGTGGCCGACGATCACCGCCTCCGTCTCGCCGAGCGCAGCGACCAGTGCCACGTTGTCGTTGCCGTGCTGCGTCATCCGGTACGCCTCGATCGGCGTCGGCGCCGACGAACGCCCGTAGCCACGCACGTCGATCGCCACCGCCCGGTACCCGGCGGCCGCCAGCGCGCCGAGCTGGTGGCGGTACGAGTACCACGACTCGGGGAAGCCGTGCACCATCAGCACCAGCGGACCGGAGCCCGCCTCGACGCAGTGGATGCGGATCCCGTTGACCTGCTCGATCCGATGACGCATGCGCGCAGCGTGGCACAGCAACCCGTTCACTTCGTGACCGGCGTAGCTTTGCTCGATGAGCGACGCCCGGACTCGTGTGTACCGCGACGGGGTGATGGAGGCCGAGGGCTTCCCGCTCGCCGAGGTCTCCGACTACCTCGATCAAGAGGGCACGATCGTCTGGGTCGACTTCTGCGGCCCGTCGAAGGAGCAGATCCACGAGCTCGCCGAAGAGCTCGGGCTGCACGAGCTCGCCGTCGAGGACGCGCTGAGCGCGCACCAGCGCCCCAAGCTCGACCGCTACGACTCGCACCTGTTCCTCTCCGCGTACGCCGTCAAGGTCAATGCGGAAGAGGGAGGCCTCGACGAGACCGAAGTCGACGCGTTCATCAACGAGCGTTGGCTGATCACCGTCCGCAAGAACGAGGGCTTCTCGATGGACCCGGTGCTGGCCCGCTGGGACCGCTCCAGTGAGCTCGCCAAGCACGGCGTCAGCTTCCTGCTCTACGGCCTGCTCGACGTGATCGTCGATGGCTGCTTCGAGACCGTGCAGGCCTTCGACGACTACTACGACGAGGTCAGCGAAGGCATCTTCTCCGAGCGCCCGCTCGACCCGGCGCAACAGCGGCACTGGTTCCAGATGCGCCGCGCCCTCGTGCGATTCCACCGGTTGGTGGTGCCGATGCGCGAAGCGGTGAGCAGCCTCATGCGACGCGATCACGACGTCGTCGCCGACAGCCTGTTTCCCTACTTCCAGGACGTCTACGACCACATCCTGCGGGTCAGCGAGTCCACCGACACCCTGCGCGACCTCGTCAGCACCATCGTCGAGACCAACATCAGCCTGCGCGACTACCGCCAGAACCAGGTGATGAAGCAGGTCACCAGCTGGGCCGCGATCATCGCCGTACCGACGCTGATCACCGGCTTCTACGGCATGAACGTGCCGTACCCGGGCGAAGGCGAGACCTGGGGCGTCTATGCCTCGGGCGGCTTGGTGGTCGTGCTGTCTTCGGCGCTGTACGTGCTGTTCCGCAAGCGCGAGTGGTTGTAGTCGCCGGTCAGCGCGACAGCTGGAACTGCTCGGCGACGATCCGCCGCAGCGTGTCGCGCACGGCGACGATCGCCGGCCGCTCGGCGCTGGCCCGTCGGTAGGCCAGCTCGATCGTTCGCGTCAGCGGCTGGTCGAGGTGCAGGACGCGCACCCGGTCGCCGATGCCGACGAGACCGAGATCGCTGATCAGGGCAACGCCCTGCCCGGCGGCGACGAGGTGCAGGGTGGTCGGGTAGTCGTCGAGCTGGTGCGCGACGTCGGGCTCGAAGCCGGCCTCACGACACGCCATCAGCACGCAGCGGCCACAGCTCATCGTGCCCGGCGAGGAGATGAACGGGCGGTCGCGCAGGTCGGCCAGACGGATCACGGGGCCGACCAGCGCGTCGTCCGCTGGCACGACCGCGCGGAAGTGATCGACGAGCAACTTGTCGCGCATGATGTCGGCGCGTGGTGCTGCCGGTGTGTGCGGGTAGTCGACGGTGAACGCGAGATCGATCTCGCCCGTGACGAGCGACTCGATTGCCACGTCGGGGTCGGCTTGACGGGTTCGCACGTGGAGGTCGGGGTAGATGTCGTGCAACCGGACCAGCATCGGCGGCACGAGCGTGGTGGCCACGGATTCGTACACCGCCATCTCGAGCGTGCCACGCACCTCGTTGTTCACCCGCTCCAGTGCGACGCGTGCCGCTTCCATCCCGGCCATCAGCCCGTCGGCGTGGCGCACCAGTTCGCGCCCGGCGTCGGTGAGCCGGACGTTGCGCCCGACTCGTTCGAGAACGGCAACTCCCGTCGCCTTCTCCAGGCCGGCGAGCTGTTGCGAGACGGCGGACGGCGTGTACCCCATGGACTCGGCTGCCGAGGCGATCGTGCTGCGTGCGGCCACTTCGCGGAGCATCCGGAGCTGCTGGAGGGTGACGTCGATCATGAAGCAAAGCTACACGGAACACGGTAGGAACCATCGCTTGTTGTTTCGAATGAACCGGCTCACACTGGTGACATGTTCGATCTCCACTGCCCCCAATGCGACCGCACCTACCTGATGGACATCGCCGAGATGACGTCCCTCCGCAACACCGATCACGGCCTCATCGCCACCGCTCGCTGCCCCCTCGGCCACGACGTGGAGCACCACTTCCATGCACAGCTCGCCACGACCCACTGACCGCCGAGCCGGCCGCCCGGGCTGGATCCCCTCACCCGGTTGGACTCCGTCGCCCGTGCTTGCCCGCTTCATCGACCTCGGTCTGGCTCGGATGCGGCAGGATGGTCCGCATGAACGCCCAGCTGCAGGAGCTCACCCGGTCCGTTGATCGGCTGCGATCGCTCGTCGCCGACCTCGACGAGGGTCAGCTCACCGCTCCTGCCTTCCCGACGGAGTGGACCGTCGCGCAGACGCTGTCCCACCTCGGTTCGGGTGCCGTGATCATGCGCACCCGCCTCGACGCCACGGCAGCCGGCGACGAGGTACCGGCGGACTTCAATCAGTCGGTGTGGGACGAGTGGAACGCGAAGTTGCCAGTGGCGCAGCGCGATGGCGTGCTTGCCGCGGATGCGGCGTTGATCGAACGCGCCGGATCGCTCACCGACGCAGAGTGGACGAACCTGACCTTCACACTCGGGCCGATGACGCTCGACACCGCCGGGCTCGTCGGCATGCGACTCAACGAGCACGCGCTGCACACGTGGGACGTCGAGGTCGCGCTCGATCCCGCTGCCACCGTGCCGGCGAGCGCCGCAGCGTTGATCGTCGACACCGTGGGCATGCTCGTCCGCTTCACCGGAAAGTCCGACGGCAACGCGCGAACGATCACGATCCACACGACGGATCCGGATCGCGACGTCGTCGTCGTCGTGACTGCCGATGGCCTGACGCTCGAACCGGCCGAGTCCGCCGCTCTGCCCGACATCACGATGCCGGCCGAGTCGCTCGTGCGTCTGGTGTACGGACGGCTCGACGCCGAGCACACACCGAGCTCCGTCAGCGGCAACGCTGCGGAGCTCGACGCGTTGCGCCACGCCTTCCCCGGCTTCTGAGCCGATGCACCGGCCGCCGGTGATCATCGAAGCGGCGATCAACGGATCGACGCGCAAGCGGACGAACCCGAACGTGCCCCGCTCCCCCGCCGAGATCGCCGCGTGCGCGCTCGAGTGCCTGGATCGCGGCGCGGCGATCGTCCACAACCACAACGACGACCCCAACGTCGGGGGCCCGGCACGCCACGATCCACAGCCCTACGCCGACGCCTGGCGCGAGGTGCTCGATCGCCGGCCGGACGCACTGCTGCACCCGACGGTCCGCGGCATGTCCGACGATGCACCGATCGTCGACCGGTACTCGCACCTGGACGCGCTGTTCGACGCGGGGATGCTGCCCATGGCATCGGCCGACCCGGGCGTCGTCGCCATCGGCCCGTTTTTCTACGGCAACAGCGCCGACGACGCTGCCTTCATGTTCGACTGGTGCCGCAGCCGTCGCCTCCCGGTGCACGTGTCCGTCTTCGAACCGGGCTTCCTGCGCACCGTGTTGACTCACCTCGAGGCAGGCACGTTGCCCGAACTGGTGAAGGTGCAGCTCTACTTCGGCGGCGCCGTGCCGTTCGGGTTGCCGCCGACGACGACGTCGCTCGACGCCTACCGGGCGATGCTCGCCGGGACCGGGCTGCCGTGGATGGTCGGCGTGATCGGCGGTGACGTCGTCTCCTCCGGGTTGGCCGCGGCAGCGATCGAGCACGGCGGCCACGTTCGAGTCGGCCTCGAGGACTTCGCCGGCTCGTCCATCCCGCGCAACGAAGACCTCGTCACCCAGGCGGTCGCGCTCGTCGAATCGCTCGGCGCCGAGGTGGCCGACCCCACGCAGACGCTGGAGCTGCTCGAGCGCGGCTGAGCAACGCGTCATGCGTCATGCGGGTCGGCGGGCGACGATCTCGCCGTGCGGCACGATGAACACCGCGTCAGCACGTTGGCCCCAGGAGCGCCAGCCGGTGGCGATCTCCGCGAGCTCATCGGCGGTGGACACCGCGAAGGTGACGGCCTGCTCGGCGAGACGGGTGCTGGTGACCCGCTCCGCCCACAGGTCGCACCACCAGGCGAGGTCGGCCGTCGTCGAGTACGTCCACGTCGAGCTGGTGAAGTCGACCTGCTCGAAGCCGGCATCGTGCGCCCAGTGGAGCAGCCGGCGACCGGCGTCGCACTCGGCGCCGTTGCGCTTCGTGACGGCACGGTAGATCTCCAACCACCGATCGAGCGCCGGCTCCTCCGGCCACCAGGTCATCGCCGAGTAGTCCGCGTCTCGCGCGGCGACCAGCCCGTCGGGCGCGAGCAACGAACCCATCGCGCGGAGCGCAGCGACCGGGTCCTCGACGTGCTGGAGCACTTGGTGCGCATGCACCACGTCGAACCCGCCCGAGGGCGGATCCACGGCGTGCAGATCGGCCACAGCGAACGTCAACCCCGGTGTATCCGCAGCCGCCTCGGTCGCTTCGGCGATGACCGATGGTGAGAGATCGATGCCGAGCGTCGCGCCAGGTGCGACCCGAGCAGCGAGGTCGGCCGTGAGCGTGCCCGGGCCGCAGCCCACGTCGAGGAGCCGCATGCCCGGCCGCAACGATGCGAGCAGATACGCGGCGGAGTTCTCGGCGGTACGCCAACGATGCGAACGCAGCACGGCGTCGGCATGACCGTGTGTGTACTGATTCTCACTCTCTGAGATTCTGTTCTCGTTCATTGGACGAATGGTAGCGCGCCGAACTCGCGCTGCGCACCATGATTCGCGGCCTCAGCGGCGACGCATCATGCGCGGCTTCGTCACGCCTGACGCCTGCGCCGATGCCGGCGCCGCGAGCCCACCCATCAGCACGCCGACCGACGCATCGACGATCGACCGCATGGACCTGCCCGACATCGGCCGATACGACTCGGCGGCGACGGAGAGCGCCCCGAGGATCAGCAACTGAACGATCGCCAGGTCGAGGTCGGCGCGCAGCTGGCCGGAACGAACCGCGGCGCGCAGCAGCGCATCCCAGCGCTGATCGTCGTGCCCGTGGTCGACGAGGTGGCGCCGGCGGACGTCGGCAGGTACCTCGTTGACGATGCGCGTCCTGGCTGCCGTGTAGTCGCTGATGGACAGCGCCGCCTCGGCGTGGGCGCGCATGGCAGCCACGAGCTGATCGACGGGTGTTGCCGACGGAGCCAGCGCCGCCAGCGCTGCACCGATGTGCTGGCGGGTGATCGCCACGCCGGTGTGCAGCACCTCGTCGGCCAACGACTCACGGGAGGCGAAGTGGGTGTGGAGACTTCCGGTCTGGATGCCGGCGTGACGGGCGATGTCCGCCAGCCTCGCCCCCGAGTACCCCTGCGCACGGAACACGGCCGCGGCTGCGTCCAGGATTCGCTGTCGGGTGAGCTCAGACTTGGTCGGCGCCTCGGGCGCCAACCCGCGCACCTTGCCCTCGAGCGGGCGAGCGATGCGGCTGCGCCGCGCGGACCCGTGCGCCGGGGCGTTCCACGTCATCGAATCGAGCCGCGTCATCGGCTCGACGGTAGCAACCCAGGGCCGGGCTTCGTTCCTCGACGTCGGCGGCGCCGGCGTCCGTGATCGGGGTGCCACCGGTTCTGATGAATACGCTCGGCGGATGACCTACCTCGATGTGCTCGGACACCCGACGTGGGTCGTCGACACCGGCCACGCGGGCGCCTTGCCGGGCGCGCCACCGATCGTGATGCTCCACGGCGGGCTGTCGAACAGCGATGAGCTCGACGACCTCGGTGACGTGATGCGACCGACGCACCGCGTCGTCGCCTTCGATCGACGCGGGCACGGGCGCACCGCCGACACGATCGACGCCTTCCATTTCGGCTCGATGGTGGACGAGACCGTCGCGGTCATCGAGCACCTCGGCACACCGGCGCACCTGGTCGGGTGGAGCGATGGCGGCATCGTCTCGTTGCTGGTCGCCCTCCGTCGCCCCGACCTCGTCGCCAGGGTGGTGCTGATCGGCGTCAACTACCACCACGAGGGCGCGCGGCCGTTCAACGGTGGTGGCGACGGGATGTTCGCTTCGCTGGCTGCCTCGTACGGCGAACGTTCACCGAACGGACCGGAGCACTTCGAGGAGGTGGTCACCAAGACCCTGACGCTGTGGGGTTCCGAGCCGACGTTGACCACCGCCGACCTGAACGAGGTGTCGGTGCCGGTGCTCGTCCTGGTGGGCGACGACGACATCATCGAGCTGTCGCACACCGTGACGATGTACGAATCGATCCCGGGTGCCCAGCTGTCCGTCGTCCCTGCGGCGTCGCACGCGCTGCCGTTGGAGCAACCGGAGGAGACGGGGCAGATCATCCTCCGCTTCCTCACGATGGACCTGCCGGTCGACACGATCATGCCCAGTCGGCGCGCCACGTGACAGGCCCGAGCGTGACCGGGCCATACGACTGGGTGATCGTCGGTGCCGGCTCGGCAGGTGCAGTGCTCGCCGCCCGGCTCAGCGAGGATGCGCACGTCAGCGTGCTGCTGCTCGAGTCCGGCCCCGACTGGCGGTCGGACGATGCCACGGCCGAGATGCGCTCGCTGAACCCACAACTCGTCATCGCCCAGGAGAAGTTCGACGACTTCCAGTACCCGTCGATGCAGGCGCGGCGCACGACGGCGCAGGAGCCGCGCCTGTTCACTCGCGGTCGTGGACTCGGCGGCAGCTCCACCGTCAACGGGGTGCTCGCCATCCGCGCCCTGCCGGAGGACCACGACGGTTGGGGCCAGCCCGGCTGGGGCTGGGACGATCTGCTGCCCTGCTACCGCCGGTTGGAGCACGACCACGACTTCGGGAGCGACCCGTGGCACGGATCGTCGGGGCCGTTGCCGATCTTCCGCCTGTCGCAGGACCGATGGGGCTCGATGGACCGGGCACTCGCGGCCGGCGCACTGGCCGCCGGGCATCCGTGGTGCGCGGACCACAACGCCCCCGCCGGTTCAGGCGTCTCGCCGTACGCCATCAACGGCGATCCGCTCAGTGAGCAGCGCGTCACGCTCAACGACGCCTACCTCGAGCCGGCCCGCGATCGGCCGAACCTCACCATCCGCGGCGACGCACTCGTCGATCGCGTGCTGTTCGACGGCACCGCAGCCATCGGCGTACGCGTGCGGATCGACGGGGAGTGGACCACCGTGGAGGCCGGTGAGGTGGTGCTGTGCGCCGGGGCGGTGCACTCCCCCGCGATCCTGCTGCGTTCCGGCGTCGGGCCGGCCGGAAGCGTCGCCGATCTCCCGGTGGGGATGCACGTGCAGGACCATCCGCTGTGCGCTGTCGTGGTGCCACTGCGCGAGGAGGCACGGCCCGGGTCGGCGTTCGATCGGCACACGAACGTGTGCGTCCGCTACTCGTCGGACCTCGTCGGCGCTGGACGCAACGACATGATGATCGTCGGGCTCAACTTCGTCGCCGGCAGGCCACTCGGGTTCCTCGGCGCCTGGGTCAACGAGTGCTGGTCCGAGGGGACGTTGCGATTGGCGTCTGCCGATCCCACCGCCGACCCGGTGATCGACGAGCGCATGCTCGACGACCCTCGCGACCTCGAACGGATGCGCGACGGCATCCGCCGCGTGCTCGACCTCGGTGAGTCCGACGCGATCCGGGCGATCGCCGCCGGACCGTTGACCGCGACGGTCGAGCCGCCGACGCGCACGGCGTCGGACGCGGAGATCGACGCCTGGGCACTGCGCACCGCCGACGACGCCGCGCACGTGTGCGCCACGGCCCGCATGGGAGCTGCTGCCGATCCGAAGGCCGTCGTCGACCCACGGTGCCGGGTGCACGGATTGGAACGGCTGCGGGTGGTCGACGCGTCGATCTTCCCCGGGGTGCCGCGAGCCAACACCCACCTGGCGGTCCTCGCCGTCGCCGAGCGGGCGGCCCTGCTGCTCCGATCCTCCAGCGAGGTCGGCTCATGATCTCGCCCGCTGTTCGTTCCGTGCTCGAGCTCCCGCTGCACCGCACGCTCGGGCTGCGCCTGACCGACGACGACGATCCGACGGCTGGTGTTGCCATCGACATCGGCGATCTCGCTCTCAACCCATCGGGCAGCCTTCATGGCGGTCTGGTCCCGCTGTGCCTCGACGTCGCCGCCTACATCGCGGTAGTCGATCAGCTCGCACCGGGGACGAACGCCGTGACGGTCAACATCGACGTGTCGCTGATCGCCTCCGTCGCTCCGGGGCGAACCGTTCGCTTCGAGGCGGCGGTCGACCGACAGGGGCGATCGCTCGTGTTCGTCACCGCCCGGGCCTGGGACGGCGAACGGTTGGTGGCCACCGGTCGGGTGGTCAAGTCGATCGTCACCGTCGCGTGAACACGGTCGTCCGCCAGGCGGTTGCGACCGACATCGACGAGATCGCAGATGTGCTCGCCGACGCGTTCGCCGATTACGCATGGACGCGCTGGACCGTCGGCGCGGACGACCACCGCGGCCGCGTCCGGGCGCTGCAACGCATCGCCGTCGAGCGGTACGGGTTGGCCTTCGGTCAGGTGTGGGTGGCCGAGGTCGACGGGCGCATCGTGTGCGCCGCCGTGTGGATGGACAGCGCGACCGCCGTGCCGCCGGAGGTCGACCGCGAGCTCGCGCCGCAGATCGGCGAGCTCGAAGGCGACCGCCACGACGCATCGACCGCCGCCGAGAGATCGATCGCCGGCTGGCGCCCACCTCATCGACACGCCTTCCTCGCCACGATCGGGACTCGCGCCGCCATGCAACGCCAGGGTCTCGCGGCGCACGTGCTCGCCACGCGGCTGTCGACGCTCGACCGCGACGGGCTCGACGCGTTCTTGGAGACCTCGTCAGCCTCCAACGTCGCGTTCTACGAGCGGCTCGGGTTCGCGGTCATCGATCACCTGACGATCCCGAACGGCGGACCGGACGTGTGGGCGATGCTCCGTCGTCCGAGTGCCTGACCACGATCTGCTGCGCGACATCGGCGACGAGCCGGCGCAGCTCGGCGGGCTCGAGCACCTCGACATCAGCGCCGAGCGCGAGCACCTCGGACGCTGCGGCATCCAGGTTGCCGAGCGGGTACGACACCGTCGTCCACGACGGGTCGACGACGTGGTCCGGGGGTGGGCGCCGGCGGATGTGGATGCCGGCCGGGCGGCCGGCGAGGAGGACCATCTGCCGGCCGAGTGGCGACAGGGCGACCACCGCACGCTGAGCGCCGACTCGTCCGCGCTTCGGCGACACCGGCACGGGAAGCGACGCGGTCGACTCCGGCTGCAACAGGGCGAACCCGCCGCTCGGCCCGCGGATCGCATACACGGGAACCCCCGCACCGCTGAGCGCCTCGACATCGCGAAGCACCGTCCGTTCGCTCACCTCCAACTCGGCGGCCAGCTCCGCCGCGGTCATGCGACCGCGGACCTGCAGCAGTCGCATCAACTGAACCAACCGTCCCGCACGCATACGAGCGAACTCCCTCTCGGTGCTTCGCCTGCCGTGTTCGCTCGCGAGCTCGCTCACCGCAACTCGAGTCCGCGATACACGACAGGAGATGTCATGTACTGACGACGATACTGGAGCGATGAGCTCGACCGCAGGCACCGCTGACCACCCCTGGATCCTGACCACGCCGCCGGGTGGTTCCGAGTTCGAGGCGTGGCGCGACGAGGCCGCCTCACCGCCTGCGCTCGTCGTCCAGGTCGGCACCACGCAGCTGCGCTACCACCTGCGCTGCATCGACGACCTCCATCAGATGTTGCTCGCCAACGGCGATTGGATGCCGCTCGGCAACGCGGACGAGCAGAAGCCGGCCAAGGAGGGCACCGTCGAGGCGTGGGGGCGCTCGGACGACAACCCCGTCGGTGGTTGGTACGGGCTGAAGCAGGGGCTCCGTGGGCGCTTCGCCAACTACGTGCCGCCCGTGCTCGAAGTGCTCGGGTTGGCGGAGGTGGAGCATCAGGCGCGCAACAACCGCATGCGCGCCATCACCGCGTGATCGGCTGAGCAGTCGAGCTAGGCCGGCACGAACAGGCCGGTGACGCGAGCGACCACACGATCGGTGCTGAACGTCGCCATTCCCGACGCCAGCCGTCGCCCGGCGCGCGTTGGCGCAGCTACGACGTCCACCCATTCGCCGCGCTGCGCCGACGCAAGCAGGTCGCACGACAGGTTGATGGTCACCAGTCGGGCCGGCGGATCGCTGAGCGCGGCGAGCGCGTGGCCGATCGCTGCATCGCCGATGGCAGCGATCACCCCGGCGTGGAGGAACCCGCGGCCGTTCAGCTTGGCTCCCTCCACGACGAAGCCGAGGTGCAGTGGATCGAGCTCGTCCTGTTCGAACCCGCCGATCGCATCGAACAGCGGGCTGGGGCGGTTCCACGGGACGAACGACGCGCGGGGCTCGGACATCGCTGATATCGTAGTGTTGTTTCGGATCACTGCTCCAGTTGGACGGTGCCGGCCGGTGGTACCTTCCGACGATGACCCAGCCGGTGATGCTGCCGATGACCGCGCCGTGATGCAGCTGGGCGTGTGCGCCGCTGCCGACGTCACCGACATCGAGTACGCCGTGCTCGCCGAGCGGCTCGGCTATCGCGACATGTGGGTGGCAGACAGCCAGATGCTCTGGTCCGATTGCTACGCGACGATGGCGCTGATGGCGTCCCGCACGTCGACGATGCGCATCGGGACCGGTGTCGCAGTCGCAGGTTCGCGACCGGCCGCGGTGACCGCCGCAGCGCACGCCACGATCAACCGAATCGCGCCGGGCCGAGTGTTCTGTGGCATCGGCACCGGCAACACGGCGATGCGCATCATGGGGCACAAGCCGATCTCGATCGCCGAGTTCGACGACCACCTCGCCACGCTGCGCGTGCTGCTCGACGGCGGCGAAGCATCCGTGCGGTGGCGTGGGTCCACCGCACCGGCGCGGCACCTGATGCCCGACACGGGGTTCGTCGCCTTCCAGCCGCGCATGCCGATGTACGTCTCCGGCTTCGGTCCGCGAGCCGTGGCGCTCGCCGCGCAGCACGGTGATGGGTTGATCACCTCCGTCGGGCCGCACGTCGCCGCCGTCGAAGCGGCCTGGAGCCGGCTGCGTGCCGGCGCCGCGGCGGTCGGGCGGGAGATCGATCCGTCGAACTTCTTCGTCGCCTCGCTGACCACGATGGTCGTGCTCGAGCCAGGCGAAGCCGTCGACTGCGACCGGGTGAAGCACGACGCCGGAGCCTTCGCCATCTCGTCGCTGCACTACTCCTACGAGCAGTGGCGCCAGTTCGGCCGACGGCCCGCCGCGCACCTCGCTGGCATCTGGGACGACTACGTGGCCATGCTCGCCGACGTGCCCGCCGATCGCTTGCACCTGCGCATCCACGAGGGCCACAACTGCTGGGTCATCCCCGAAGAGGAGCGGTTCGTGACCCGCGAGCTCCTCGAAGCGACGTGCCTCATCGGAACGGCGAGCGACCTGGCGGCGCGTCTCGGCGAGCTGGCCGCCGCCGGCCTCCACCAGGTGGTCCTGCTGCCGCCGCTGGACTCGCGGACGCGAGTGCTGACGTCGGTCGCCGACCAGGTGATGCCCCTGCTCGAACCCATCGCCTGAGCGCCGCACTGCTTTTCTGATCGCGTTGGCGCTGAACGCGATCACTGATGGCGTGATGACGCACCCCATCTGGTCGTCCCCTCCTCGGCCCCGGCAGCAGCCGGGCCTGCCGAACGGACAGGGACGAGGAAGCAATGACGACGGGACGACGGGCGGCGCTCATCGCGGCGCTGATGGTGCTGCCGACGATCGTGGCCGGGATCGCGGCAGGCGCCGCGATCGGTGCCATCGCAGGAGCACTCGACGGGAACGTGGCCGGCGCCGCGCCGGCTGCGTTCGCCGATGACGGCACCGCCGGCGTGTTGACGATGATCAACGCCCTGCGCGCCGACGCGCACGTGCCACCGGTCGCGCTCGACGCAGTGGCGAGCGAGGCCGACCGCTTGCACGCCTGCTGGATGGTGGCGAACGACCAGCTGTCCCACGACGAGCCGTCGGGCACGCCGGGCTACACGCTTGCCGGCGATGCCGCTGCGGGACGGTCCAACGTCGGCACGTCGTCGAACGCTGCGAGCACTGACGCCAGCTTCGTCGACGTCTGGATGAGCGGGCCGTACCACGCCATCGGCATCCTCCGACCGGGGCTGCGCAGCATCGGCTACGGCCACTGCACCGACGCGACCGGCTCGGTCAAGTCCGCCGCCGCGCTGGATGTTCTCGGCGGCATGGCCGCCCAGCGCATCGACGCTCCGATCCTGTTTCCCGCTGACGGCAGCACCACGACGCTGAAGCGGTTCGTCACCGAGACTCCCGATCCGACGATCAACTGCCCCACCACCCAGAGTGGCTTCGGATTGCCGCTGCTGGCGATGCTGCCCGACGCGCCCGCTGCGTCGACGACCGCCACGCTCACCGGGCCGACCGGGCCGTTGCCCGTGTGCGTGATCACCGCAGCGAACGACCGCAACGCGGACGGGCGCAGCCTGCTCGGCGGGGACAACGCCGTGTCGATCATCCCGCTGGCGCCGCTGCAGCCCGGTCACCACAGCGTGCGGCTCGACGCCGGCACCCGCGTCGTGGAGTGGTCGTTCGACGTCGCCGGGCCCGTCGCGCCGGCGCCGACGTTGGTGCCGACGACCAACGTGATCGGCGCTCGCTCGCAGTTCGTCGTCGACGGGCCGCGACGCGTCGTCGACTCACGCACCACCGGGTCGCCCGTGCGACGGCTCTCCCCCGGCGTCGCACAAGCGGTGACGCTGCCGGCACCCCCCGCCGGCAGCGTCGCCGCGGCGATCACCCTCACCGTGACGAACCCGACAGGGCCTGGCTGGGCCAGCGCCTACCCGTGCAGCAGCGGGCGTGGCGGCACGTCCACCGTCAACATGGACTCCGGCGCGACGGCGGCGAACTCGACGATCGTGCCGCTCGGCACCGCGGGGCTGTGCGTGATCTCGTCCGTTGCCACCGACGTGATCATCGACATCAGTGGGTGGTTCGTCACCGGCGATGGGGCCACCCTCGTCGCCGATGCGAGCCGCGTGCTCGACACCCGCTCGACCGCCGCGCTGCAGCCGGGCATGACGATCGAGGTGAACGTCGCCCCGCCCGGGACGGTCGCCGCCGTGCTCGGTCTGGTGACTACTGACGTCCGCCAGAACGGATACGTCGCGGTGTGGAGCGGATCGTGCTCCTCCCTGCCATCGACCTCGGCCGGGCAGGCGACGATCGGGGCGACGACGGCCACCCCGCTGATCACCGCCGTCTCCCCCTCCGGGACCGTGTGCGTGCACACCAACGCGGCGACGCAACTGATCATCGATCGCCAGGCGCGTTTCGTGGCGGGCGACGACGGGATGTCGTTCGTGCCGCTCGCCCCCAGTCGCGTGCTCGACACGCGCTCCGGCAGTGCCGTCGGCAGCGACGGCCGTCACGAGCTCGCACTGCGAGTGGGCGTCCTCGGCACGCCGGTGGGCCTGGCAGCGGCACAGGTGGTCGTCACCGCGACCGACACGACAGCGGCGGGTTGGGTGGCGGTCGTCGAGTGCAGCGCCGGCACGATGTCGAACGCGAACACGTCCGTGGGAGCGACCGTCGCCGCGTCGGCGATCACCGGCGTCACCAACGGCACGGCGTGCGTGCGGTCCTTCGGCGTCACCCACGTCGTGGTCGACCTCACCGGCGCGTTCGTGCCGTAGCCGTCGCAGGCGCCGACGTCAGGCCGGGACCCACGCGGCGTGGAAGCCGTACGGAACCCGCTGCGGCAATTCGACTGCAGCGACGGGCCCGGCCGCGATGTCGCTCGCATCGAGGACGACGAGCTCACTGCGCGACGTCGACTCGTCGGTCACGTAGGTGATCAGGTAGCCGGCGTCGTCCGCGTCGTCGGTGCCGGCGGGGACGAACAGCCATTCGCCGGCGTGACTGGTCGGGCCGGGATCCCACGTCTCGCGAGTGCCGGTCGTCATGTCCTGCTTGATCAGCCCGCCGAGGTCGACCGTCGCCTCGTTGTCGCGGGTGGGCACGAGGTAGGCGAAGCGGTAGTCGCGTCCGAGTCGCCGCGGGTCGCGGCTGGGCAGGTCGCCGCTGCTCGGCTGTCCGGGCCCGCCGGCGATCACGTCCTCGGAGATCGCACCGGTCGCGGTGTTCATCGACCACCGTCGCAGCGACGCCTCACCGCCGAGCATCTCGCCGGGCGCGAACATCGACGACATGCGGCACACGTCGACGACCACCTCGTCGCCGCGACGGAACGCGTTGACGCCGTGGAAGACGTAGCACGGGTCGATGTCGAACCACTGGACGCCTTCCGTTGCCGTGCGGCCGGCCAGCGGGAGCACGCCGATGCGCGCACCGGCCTCGGGCGCCCAGCGGTACGGGAACACGCCAGAGGTGGGATCGTCGATGAACGCGATGGCCGCATCGAGATCGAAGACCACGGGGAGGTCCCAGAAGACGGCGTCGCGCTCGGTGATGGCGAAGTCGTGCATCATCGTGCTGCGCGGCAGATCGATCACCTCGGCGTGCGACATCGTGCCGTCGGCCTCGACGACGTGATACGTGAGGTACGGCGGGGTGAAGCCGTAGCCGAAGCTGTGCATGCGGCCGGTGACGGGGTCGATCTTCGGGTGTGCGGTGAACGCGCTGGTGAGCTGTCCGGCGAAGTCGAACGGGCCGCGTGTGGTCAGGTCGTCGACGCTGAGCTCGAAGGGCAGGCCGACCTCGCCGCTCGTCAGCAGCCGACCGCCGTGCCAGATGCACGAGACGTTCGACTGGTTGTTCGCTCCGCCGGGCGCACCCTGGCCGAACCCCTCGCCCGCCTCGTACAGCGGCGTGCTGACGTAGCGGTTGCGGTACCAGGTGGCGCTCCCCGCCTCGAGCCGGACGCCGTGCACCATGCCGTCACCGAAGAACCAGTGCGGCGAGTCGCCGCTCGGCGGGTTGGAGCCGTTGCGCACGTAGAGCCCGGAGAGCTCGGGCGGCAGCGAACCGCGCACGGTCAGCCGCTCGGACATCACCTCGTCGCGCACCGGAGCGAAGCCCCCCTGCATCCACCACGGCCGAGCCGGATCGACGGCGATCGTCGTCGGCACGGGCCCGGTCGTGGTGGTCACTGCGATGGACGTTGGCGGCGGCGTGGTCGTGGTGCGCGGCGCGCTGGTGCTCGTCGCCACGGCTGCGGACCCGTCGCTGCTGCATGCGGCGAGCAACGCCGCCAGCGGTGCAGCGCCTGCGCCGAGCACGGCCCAGCGAGCGAGGTCGCGACGGCTGATCGAGTGCCCGCGCCACGCCGCCGAATCCGCCCCCGCTGCCACGCCCGCAGTCTGTCAGCCGGCGTGCTCGGTGGACACCACGCGGAACGCCGGGAATCCGGGAGCGGCGACCGCGATGTCTGCGTCGGAGGACTCGGCGGTCAACCCGTCGAAGAACTTGCCGACCTCCCACGCCCACGCCTTGAGGTAGGCACGCAGCACGTCGGGCTTGACGTCGTCGGTCAGCTCGACGGCAGTGAACTGCTCGACGCGACGGCCGACGCGGAGGCTGCCGGTTCCGGCAGCGCGCAGGTTGCGCACCCACTGCGTGGTACCCCGAGGAGCAACGAGGTAGCGGACGCCGTCGACGACGAGGAGGTTGATGATCGTCGAGCGCTCTTCGCCACTGGCGCGGCCGCGAACGGTGAGGATGCGCGATCCGCGGAAGCTGAGGCCCCAGCGGGTGAGCCGAGCGAGGAACGGGTTGAACACGCGACGGGTGAACCAGTCGGGAGCGAGGTAGCGGGCGGTGGGCGAGGTGGCGTGTTCCGGGGTGGCGATCATGGTGGGTTCTCCTGATTGTGAGCAGTGCTCTCGTTTCAGATCAGTGAACCATTCCGAGTCAGGATTGTCAAGAGCAGTGCTCACTTTTCGGAGCTGTGATCTGGCACACTGCTTGCATGACGTCCACCGCCCCGCTCACCGCTCGGGCCCGCGCCCGTGCCGAGATCACCGCCGAGATCACGGCCGAGGCCCGCCGCCAGCTGGCCGTCGACGGCGCCGCCGGGCTGTCGGTGCGCGCCGTCGCCCGCGAGCTCGGCATGGTCTCCTCGGGGATCTACCGCTACGTGGCCAACCGCGACGAGCTGCTGACGATGCTCATCATCGAGGCGTACGACTCGTTGGGCGAAGCGGCGGAGGCGGCAGCACGTCGGTCGCTGGCCGAGCCGGGGCCGCAACGACTGGTGGCGGTGGCCCGCGCCATTCGGAAGTGGGCGTTGAAGCACCCCCACGAGTACGCCTTGATCTACGGCTCACCCGTGCCCGGCTACGAGGCGCCACAGGACACGATCGGCCCGGCAGCTCGAGTGTCGCTCGCGCTGGTCGGCGTCGTCGTCGACGCGCACCGTGACGGATCTCTGCGCCTCCCGCGCCAGCCGGAGGTGGTCATCACGCCGGCCCTGGCCGCCGACCTCGACGTGCTGCGGCGCGAGCTCGCTGCACCGATGCCGGATCAGGCGCTGGCGCGTTTGTTGATCGCCTGGACCCAGCTGTTCGGGATGATCAGCTTCGAGCTGTTCGGCCAGACCCGCAACATCGTCGACGCCCACGACGACCTCCTCGAAGCGGCCACGCTGGCGATGGCCGCTGCCATCGGCCTGCGCTGATCGCTCGGCGATTGTCAGACCCGGTCGGTGATCCGGTGACCGTCGACCGAAGTCCCGTCAGAGTGCTGTCACGCGTGAGGGTCAACGGCGGCGTCATCAGAGTGGAATGGTCGAGATCGATGACATCGCCCCCTTGAGTTCTGAGGTCCTGTGGCGGCGTCACGCCAGCGACCTCCTGCGGTTCGCGACTGCCCTGGTCGGCCCGACGGACGCCCAGGACATCGTCGTTGAAGCGGTCCTTCGTTGCTCGGAGGCGTTCACCAAACAAGCGCCGACCGACGAGCGCGCCTACCTGTACCGCGCAGTGACTCGCCGAGCACTCGACCTTCGACGAGCGAGCGAACGGCGCTGGGTCCGCGACCTCGCGGCGGTCGGACCGATCAGCTCGTCAGTCTCGGATCCCAACGTCGACGTACGTCAGGCGGTTTGCCAGCTGAGCGTCAAGCAGCGAGCGACGATCTATCTCATCTACTGGGAGGACCTCACCGAGCGCGCCGCCGCCGACTCGCTCGGGGTTTCAGTCGGAAGCATCCGCCGCCACCTCACCCGAGCCCAAGCCCACCTACGGAAGGCATTCCATGAACGACCTTGAAGAACTCGCTGTCCGATCCGCGCTCGCCGATCTGGTCGCCGCCGCACCGACCGCTGAGCATGAGATGCCTCCACTCTCCACCTCCGTTCATCCAGCGCGATCGCGTTGGCCGGTCGCTATCGCAGCGTCCGTCGTCGTCGTTGCGGGGGTAGCCGGTTCCCTCGCTGTTCTGAGCCGCGAGGACCAATCGAGCGGCGACGGGTCATTTTCGCCGGACGGTGTTGAGCTTCCGCTGATCTCGTTCGGGCCGCCGGCGTCGAGCGATGAACCGACGCTGGCCGAGCTCGGTGAAGTCGTGGGGATTGATGGATCTGCTGCTCTCACGGTGAAGACGACACTCGAGTACCAGAGCAACGAGGCACCAGTGGTCGTTCGATCGGTCTGGGTCAGCGGGTACGGCGGAATGGACGTGCCCGACTATGCGGAGTTCGGCGCGGACGTCTTCGTCAAACTCAGTTCGAACGGCGACGTGGCGACGTGGTCGTGGATCTCTCTACCGAGCGGAGCCGCGTACGTCACGTACGTCGACGGCGATCTCGAACTCTGGCAACGACCGATCGGTGGGGTTGCGGTGTTCCCCAACGTCGGAGGCAGCGACGAGGTCGCGATCGCATACAACGAGCAGGGACAAGAGCTCGCTCGCATCGATTCCGCGATCCAAGCAGCCGTCGCAGAGCGGGCCGGCGACTTCGACGTTCTCGTCGCGGACATCCCAGAGAGTCGCGCCATCGAACTCAAGCAGCTCACCGCTTCAGAGCTGAAGAGCTGCCTGACTGATGCCGGGACGTCATTCGTCGGCAACGTCGGCTCAGTCGCAGAGAATAGGCAGGCGTCACAGGTCTGGGGCACGTGCGTGAGCAGCACAAAGCAGACGATCGCCGCCAGGATTCGTGAGCTCGGGGTGACCTACCTCAGCTCCGGCACGGGAACCCAAGCGCCCCCGGCGCCGACGACTCTCGATCCGACTGCGATCGAAACCGGAACCAGCTCAAGCGTCGGATAGTCGTCCGCAGCGGCCCGCGACGTGGGCAGGCGTGGCCGGCGATGAACACACCGTCTCGACACACGGCCCATGGGCCCGTCACACCGCTTGAAGCTCTCGACGGGCTGCAAGCCGCCGGCAGTTCTCCGCCAAAGGTCGAACCGTCATCGCCGAACGTCCGCCCGAAGCCGCGGACCGTCGAGAGTCCGACGGAGTATTTTCGAAGTGATGCCACGGATAGACGTCGCGAGGCGTCGTCACTGATGTGATGCGGATGAGGGCGGCTGAAGTGTCCGGCGACAAGGCCGATTTGATCGATCTGTACCGACGCGAATGGAGTCCGCTGTTGCGCACGGCCTACGCATTGGTGGGATCGCTGACGCTCGCCGAAGAGATCGTTCAGGATGCGTTCGTGGGCTTGCAATCGACCCGCACTGCCGTCGTGAACCCGGGCGCCTACCTGCGCCGCTCGGTCATCAACGGTTGCCACTCGACGCATCGGCACAACTCGGTTGTTTCGAGAACGGTGATCCCCGCACAGGAACTCGCCATCGACGTCCACGACGAACTCGGCGATGCCTTGCGCGGTTTGCCGTGGCGGCAACAGGCGGCATTGATGCTCCGCTACCACCTTGATCTGACGGAAGCAGAAATCGCCACGGCGTTGGACTGCCGGCCGAGCACTGTCCGCTCGATCATCAAACGGGGACTCGCCACATTGCGAAAGGAAATCGTTTCATGAACAGTTCTCTCGAGGATCGCTTGATCAGCTACTACGAGCAGCTGACCGCGGAACTGCCCGCCGAGGGGCCAGGCCTCGACGCCGTTCCCAGCGCCACATCGAGGCCCAGTGCGATGCGCCGCCCTCGCACGGTTGGGACGATGGTTCTGATCGGCTCGGCCGCCGCCGTCATTGCGCTCGGGCTTGTCTACATCTCGCAGCGTCCCACCGAGAACCATGTCGGTCCTTCGGCAACTCAAGAGCCAACAGGGACAACGGTGCGGTCAACCGAGCCATCGACACCGGCAACCGGCTCATCATCACCGATCGTCGAAACGGACGACACGCCTGACATCGCCAAGGGCACCCTGTTCGGGCTCGCCCCGATGAGCGCAGCAAGTCCCGATGTGGCCATCGCGCTCTTGCGACCGTCGCTCGGAGAGGTCACGTGGGACACCGACTGGCAGCCCATGCCGACGGAGTTCACATGCACCGGCAACGACTCGTATCGCACGCTCTGGTGGGGAGACGTACGCATGACATTCGAACGCAGCACGAGCGGCACACTGCTGACGGCATGGAGTGTGGGCACCGCCCAGATGTTGGCCCCACTCGGTCCGCCTCCGTCCACCACGAGCCCCGCTACGGGTATCGAAACCGCTGAGAGGATCCGAATCGGCTCCACGGTCAGCGAAGTCGCCGAAGCGTTCCCCGGCCACCCGAACGACGACAACTCGCGAAGCATCCAAATCCAGTCAGCTACTGGCCTCGCCACCGTGCTCTACTTCGACGCGAGTAATCAGCTCGTGGGGTTCGGGAGTAGTCGCAACGATTGCGGTTCGGGATTCTGACGCCCGGGCCCGCCGATCCACCGGCTGAGGCCTGGGCGTCAGTCACGCACATTGGATGGCGTGGCCACCGTCGTGGACAAGGATGAACGAGTGAGCACTCGACGGGCCGCTGTCCGATCTTTGGAGGCGATGGCAGCGGTCCTCACCCTGCTGGGGTGCACTTCGGCCACTGACGGGGTGAGTTCGGTTCCGACCGTTACAGCGTCGTCCACGACCATCTCGACAACTGAACCCGACCGGCCGATGATCGACCTCGCGGCCGTGACCGCCCTAGCGACGACCACGTCGATCACCACTGCGAAGGTCATCGTCAGCCAGGGGCCGGCGGCAGCAGGGATCGGAACCGCGAACGGCGATGTGGTCGTCGTTGCCGAAGGGATCGATGCCGATCGCAATTTCGCATTTCGACTCGTCGCCGGCGACGATCGAGAACCTGTTCCGCTGCCGATCGAATCGCGACTCACGCCCGTGCTCGCCGGTGGCGCAGACGGCCGGCTGTACGTGGTCGACGTCGCGGCGACGACGTTGTCGGCCTATTCGATGCCGGACGGCAGGCTCATCGACGAAGAGGACGGAGCGACATGCTCCACACCAACCGTCACACGAGTGGCGGTGTCTTGCGGCCCGGCGACGATCGCCTCCGGCCCGGTGATCGCAAGCGGCGATTGGTGGCTGCAATCACCGATGACGGAGAAGGAGGTGTCAGCGCTGCCGATCCTCGTCGGCGGCAGCACGACCTGCGAGCTGGGCGGCTGCACGCACTACGTCAGCTCGAACGGGGTCGAGGTGGATGTCGTGACATTTGACCGCCTCGGCACCACAGCGACGCTGTTGCTGATCCCGTCCACCCAGACGAGCTTCATCTTGCCGACCGGAGACGTGGCCTGCCTCCTTGACGGCACCGTGCTCATGTGGGTACTCAACGACTCGCCGACTCTGCAGTCGGTGTCGATCCCAGGACTGGTTCCCTAGTCGCGACGAGCCAGAACGCGGTCGATGCCTCACCGGGTCTCTGCGTTTGGCGTACTTAGCCGCGGCCTCGTGCGGGAGCGACCGGAGTGATCTCACGTCGACCACGCCGATTGGGCACCCTCCCCGGCCGTTCCGGACGCCCCGGTTGACGCTCAGGCTCTGCCGACGAGCGCACGAGACTGGTCGGGCGGGCTACGGCTTCGGGCGGCTCCGCTTGATTGCTTGCACCACGGCGTTCGCCGCCAGACAGATCGCCAGGGACACGATTCCGGCGGCCGCGTAGAACGAGAACAGCAGCCAGTTGAAGGGCTCGCCATCTTCGGAGGACGCGGCGACGACTACGCCGCCAGCGCCGCACGACACTATGAGCAGCACCCAGCCCATGAGCACGACGCCGGTGTCCTCGTCGGTGACAGTCCCGTGCGGGTCTTCCATCAGCTCAGCTCCTTTCAGGCGTCGAAGTCGGTGCCGACGCCGAGGATCCGCCGCACCTCGAACACGGCCTTGGAGACGCGGTCGATTGCCTCGTTGATCGACGCGACGTCGCCTCGGCACTTGTCGTCTCGAACGAACAGTTCGTACTCGCTCGCTGCTGTGAGTTCGTCAATCGCCGATTGCGCTTCTGCGGGCCACACGTTGGCCTTGAGGTCGTCGATGAACACCTGGGCGGCCTGCAGGTAGGCGACGCACTCGCTGGCGTTGAGTCTGGAGCCCATCGGCTCGATGACGTTGTTGATCCTCCCGGAGATCACGAAGTACTGCTGCCCGGCGCCCTCGATCGTGACGATGCACTCGCCGTGGCCGTCAGCGTCTGGATCGTCGAGCGTCAGGAAGCCGTCGCAGGCTGTCGCTGAGCCTGTCGGAGCAAGCGTTGTCGTCGTTGCTTCGACTGTCGTTGTGGTGGCCGGCATCGTCGTCTCGACCGCCGTGGTCGTCAGCGCATCAGTCTGCGGCGTAGACGCTTCGGTCCGATCGGACGGGTCCGCCAGGTTCACCTTGTCGCCGCCGTCGCTGCAGGCTGTCGTCGTCAACGCCAACGCCGTCAGGATCCATGCTCGCCGCATCTGCCGCCCCTCCGCTCGGGTTCCGGTCACTCTGCGCCGCGGTGACACTGTCCGTCAACGATCTTGCGGAAGCCTTGAAGGTCGAGCAACCATCGGAACGAGCCGCAGTAGATCTCAGCGACTGCCTAACGTCCCGCAGTCCGGTCCGACGAGAGGGGTCATGCGCAGCGTCTCAGCGGTCGATAAGTACGGGTGGAAACCCTTACCCCCGTGACGTGCACGAGGCGGAGACGACGATGTATCTATCGCAGATCTTCTACCACCACTGGTGCCTCCCTCTCGGCAGCATCGAGGTCGACGAGCAAGGGATCACGTTCGATGCGGTTGGCGGTTGGCCGATGCGCAGGCTGATGCAGATCCGTGGCCCGAAACGCATTCCGCACTGGAACATCGACGGCATCTACGTCCGCGGGTACCAAGCGCTGATCGAGTTCGACGGGGACGACGAGATCCTTTGCCGTGCCGAGTTCATTCGGGCGTTGCCGATGGTGCCGTACCCGGTGCGCGAGATGAACCCGCGACCTGCCACGTCGCGGGACACCGTGCGACAGATGATCCGCAGACAGGAAGCGCGCCCGATCGCCTCGTGGGAACTCGGACGGCGAGGCGGCCTCAAGCGGACGAACCTGTCGCTGCGCGTTCCACGCATCATCGCTCTCGTCGTCATTGTCACGGCGTCCGTGCTGCCGGATGCGCTTCGATAGTTCAACCCCGACTTCACCCCTGCCCTCGTCTCGTCGGCGTCGGTCGCCCTTGCCGGATCTCGATCGCTCGTTCTCGTGCGCGCAGCGTCTCGTACGCTCGTCGTTGAGCAATCGCCGCGTTCGCTACGGGGTCGCCTGCAGCCGCGGCCGCCTTCTCCTTCCGGTACCTGTCGGCGGCGTACTCGCTCTGGTACTTCCGGTGCCGAGCGTCGTGCCGGACTTCGATAGCTGCGCCGATGTTCGGCACGGCGCAGCCGGTCGTAGATCCTGGCCAGGCGGCGGGTCAGCTCCTCGGGTGTGATCTCCAAGCGAGCAAGGACCTTCGGGCGCGTCGAGAACTTCGCCGCCATCAACGCGACGAGTTCCTTGGCTCCGGTGCTGGACGTTCTGTGCGGCCGAAGTCCAGACCATCTCCACCAACCCTCGCCGCAGACCCGTCGCACCCTCCGTCTAGCTTTCGGCTCAAGATGAACGTGCCCCGTCGCCATCACTTCGTGCCCGAGTTCTACCTAAATCGGTGGGCGATCGACGGTCGAATCGCGGTCCGGCGACGGGACGGCAAGTCCTTTGTCGCTGGCACTCACAACGTCGCCGTTGAGACTGGGTTCTACGACACGCACGACGACGACGGCAATCTGTCGACGGAAGTGGAGGACTACCTCTCCGACGTCGAAGGGGCAGCAGCGGACGCCATGCGCGCCATCGACAAGAGCGGACGGCCACCGTCACTCGACGACACCAACCGACTCGCGCTGGCCCGCTTCCTCGCGTTCCAGTACACGAGGACGCCCGAGCATCGGGAGCGAGCGATGTTCTCCGAGACAGTCGTCAAGTTCCTCGACGGACGACCGTTCTCACGCGACCTGGTCGCCGAGTACCTAGAGGAGCACCACCTCGGATTCACGCCGTCCGCCAACGAGATTGACGGGGTTACCGCCTTCGTCTCGGCGGCAATGCACATGGTCGGCGAGGTGACGCCGGAGATGACGCTCCAGATCATGTTCAAGTCGGTCGAGCAATGCGAGCCACTGCTCCTCACGATGCACTGGACCGTCGAGCATGACCGGAAGGCGTCGCTCATCACTTCCGACTCCCCGTTCGTACGATGGCGCAAGCCGACGGTCAGAGACACCTTTGAAGGCATCGGGTTGACGAACGCCGAGGAACTTCGCTTCCCTCTCGACCCGACCAAGCAGCTCGTTCTCTCACACCGCGCCCGCCCCGACTTCGTTCGCCTCAGCCGCACCCAGGCCGCCCAGCGCAACCTCGACCTAGCTCTCGGTTGCCAACATCTGATCCTCGGCACGCCGGCCCAGTCGATGACCATGAGCGCACTCGACCTGCCAGCGCGCCGCCCGGTGTCCCGCTTTGCCACCGGGCCCGCGTTCGAGCGAGGTCCCGACGGCAAGCTCGTGCCGACCGGCACCGACATCCTCCAAGTGTGGACGCCGCGCCGCTAGTCGAGTAGCGAGATCACCACCCTTCGGTCGGGCCGATCGGCAGCGAGCGAATCGCCCTACCCGCTGCTCGTCGGCTCGGCGGCCGGAACACTGTCATCGGTATTGCCTCCGGCGGTGTCTTCGTAGACCGTGAGGGTTTGGGTGCGCGACCCGTCAGCAGACGCGAGAACGAAACTGTGAGGGGTTCGATCGACGACGGCGAACCAAAGATTGTTGATCGGCTGGATGAGATCGTCGCCATCGGCCACGGTGGCAACGGTGTCTGGCACGATGCCTGCTACGAGGACTCTGCCCGATGGGTCCGGGTCCGTGGACAGCGCTGTGAGGTCGCCTGCCGTGATGCGTGGAGCCGGGAAACAGCCTGATCCGCCGATGCCCGCGATGTGAGCGGTGACGCAGACGCGCCCTTGGTCGTCGTAGTACCCGGTCACCGCGAGGTCGCCGTCGTCGATCGCAACCATTGGTGCCGATTTGGTTGCTCCGATGAGACCGGTCAGCGAACTGTTCGCAAATGGTGCGGCATCAACAGCTGTGGACGAGGGGGTGGAGACGTTGGGTGCGCTTGCTGGCGATCCGTTGCCTCGGTCGGCGACCACCCAGAGACCGACCACGGCAACCGTCGAGGCCGCCGCGGCTGCGAGCCAGCGCTCGGGACGAACATGAGAGCGACGCGGGGATGTTGCGCTGATCAGCATTGTCTCATCCCACGATGGCGGGAGTGTCGGTGCGGTTGCGGCATCAGCGTGGAGCGCGGAGCGGAGAGCGTCTTCGAGCTGGTTCATGGGGTGACGGTCCTTCGTAGTTGAGTGAGTGCTCGGGTCAGGAGTACACGGACGGTGCTGGTCCGGAGATCCATGGCGTCCGCGATTGCGCGGTGGTCGAGGTCAGCCCAGTAGCGAAGGATGACGACGGTGCGCTGGTTGAGAGGCAGGGCGGCGATCGCGTCGGAGACGCCACCGCTCGGGCCGGGCGTCGTTGCCGCGGATGCCCGAGCCACAAGTTCAAGTCTTTTCCGCTCACGCCCGCTCGCCCGCGAGCGTTGGTACACGGCGTGCACGATGACGCGCCTCAGGTACGCGCCGGGGTCGGTGATCGTGGAGTAGCGATCGAGCATCGACCCGAACGCATCTTGAGCAATGTCTTCGGCCGACGTCGCGTCATGGGTCATGAGCCACGCGAGCTGGACGGCACGATCGCGGTGTGACGTGTAGAACTCAGCGAATGACGGTGAAGTCGCGTCCTGCGGGGGATCCACTTGAGTCAGCCTCACACCCATTCAGATGCCACCACCGCTCAGAACGCTGCAAGAACCAACGACGAATCCAGTCGGGCATATTGAGGTTGCATGAGGAACCTGGTGCTCTTCTGCAGGCATCACCACACCTGCACCCACCTACCGGGCTACAGCATCAGCGGCGATGCCACACGCCTCGTCATCAACCTCCCCGACGGCCGCACCCTCTTCTCCACCCCGCCGCGGTCCGACGCCGCCACCCGTGCTCGCACGCCCGCCAGCGCGAACACACGGTGAGGAGGTGAGCTGATGGCGGGAGGTGCTGTCGACGTGATCGAAACGGACGTGGGTTGGGACTTCCCGTTCGCCGGCGTCACCATCGACCAGTTGCGCGTCGACTTCGGGCTCGCCCTGCAACTTGGCGATCGAGCCGAAGTCGTGCTCGAAATGCCGTTCGTCATGGTGGACGGGCTCGGCTCACGGATCGATGTCCAACCGGACGATCCCGCTTCGGCGGCAGCAGTTCTGCATTTGCTCGTTCACGTCTCGGTCCTGCTCGCCCGCGCGACGGCTGTCGGACGACTGACGCTCGAACTGGAGAACGGTTTCACGCTGGCCGCAGATTTCGACCCGAGCTTCGAGAGCTGGAGCGTGTCGTTCCCTGACGGTCGGATGTACCTCGCCATGCCAGGAGGTGACGTCGCCGTCTTCCCAGCGCGTCGGTAGTGACTCGACATCGCTTGGGCGCGGGATCGACGACCTGTCGCCGAATTCGCGCCCATGGTCACCCGCGGCGGGTATCACGCAGGTCGGCGGAGGCTCTGTGGGGCATGAGCGTGGGGATCTCGTGGTGGGGTGCGGCGGCGGTGGCGACGCTGGCGGGGCTCGATCTGGCCGGCGCGGTGCTGGCGAAGGAGTACGCACTGCGGCCGAGGTGGCTGTTGCTGGTGGCCGGCGTGGCCACGTTCGCGCTGCTGTTCATCGTCTACGTGATCAGCCTGTCGGTGTCCGAGCTGTGGGTGGTCACCTTTGGCTGGGTGGTTCTGCTCGAGGTCGGCGTGCTCGTCATCGACCGCGTCCGATTCAGCACAGCGATCCCACCGCACAAGCTGGTGCTGGCGGGGTTGCTCGTCACCTTGCAGCTGGCGCTCATGCTCACCGACCGGATCGGCAGAGCCGCTCCCCCACCGAAGGACCGACCAGCGGCTGTCGGTGCGGCCACCGACGATCAGCCCGACAACTCGACTTCGGCGGCTGACGCGGCGGCTCGGTAGGCGGCGGCCAGCGAATCGACGGTGTCGTGGGCGTTGAGCCCACTCGGGTTGGGCAGCACCCACAGCTCCGCCCCGCCGAGACCATCGGGTTGTCGGCCGGCGACGGCGCCGCGGGAGCGGGCGCCGAACGCCTGGCGGTAGGCGGTGAGGCCGAGGATCGCCACAACAGCCGGTCGACGGCGGGCCACCAGCGCTTCGAGTGCCGCACCGCCGTCGCGCAGCTGGGCCGGGGTCAGCTCGTCGGCGCGCGCCGTGGCCACGGGCACGAGGTTGCTGATCCCGATCCCGGCACCGAGCACCAGCCGTCGATCGGCAGCGGACATCCCGTCGCGGACGTCGAGCAAGCGAGGCAGGATCCCGGCGCGGTGCAGCGCCGGCCAGAAGCGGTTGCCGGGTCGAGCGAAGTGGGCGTTCACCGCGGCGGTCCACAGGCCAGGGTTGATCCCGACGAACAGCAGCCGAAGACGACCACGGGCCGGTAGGAGGTCGTCGACCGTGCATCCCTGGAACGAAGCGAGGTCCCGCGGCGTCGAACGAGTCACCATGCGACCAGTCTCGCCCAGCAGCCGACGATCGATGGCGCCCGCCCGAGACGCCGCGCCGAGACGCGGCAACCGCCCGCTGGTACGGTCCGACGGGTGCGGAGCCAGGCGTGAGGCCCTTGCCCGACGACGACGGCGTTGCCGGCGAACCCACGGACGACGCAGTCCAGGTGGATCCAGCAGGCGGCGCTCGTGAGGATCGGCTGCTCGAAGTGCGGACCCGCGCTCGCATGTCTCCCCGACGCGCACTCGTCCTGAGCACGGCCGTCGTTGCTTGTGTGGCGATCGCTGCGCAGGGAGTCGGGACGTCCTCGGTCGCCCCGCACCAGCTCACCGGGATCGCAGGCGACGTCGATGACAATGACGTCACCACCCTCGACGGTGAGCAACCCAAGCTGCTCGTCGCCGTCGACCCGCCGGCGCCGTCGACCAGCGACCCATCGACCACGCTCGACATGACCGCGGAGGGACCCATCGCGGGGACGACGATCGCCCCGCCACCGCAAACGGTTGCGGTGGAACCGCCGCCGCCTGGCGACAACGAACTCAGCCGCACCGTGCCGGAGGCACCGAGCGAGACGGTGCCCGCTGCTCCTCCTCCGCCGTGGGCCTCGTCGGTCCACACCACCGGCGCCGGGTACCTGAGCACCGATCTCGGCTGCGCCAACGGCACGTCGGCAGGAGCGCTCGACGCCTTCTTCGCCGCACGGGCCGGGCCGCTGCTGGGCTTCGACTACCAGCACGTCTATCCGCTCGGCGGCAAGCGATTCCTGTGGCTGATGCAGGACAGCTTCCTCGACCAGTCTGGCGCCGCCACCCGCTTCAGCCAGGCGGCCTTCGTCCACAACGCGGCGATGGTGCAAGACGGTGCGTGCTTCACGCTGCTGCACCGAGGCGACGTGGCCAAGCCCGCGTCGTTCGAACCCGGCAGCGGCGAATCGGTGCTCAGCACCTGGTTCTGGCCGATGGGCGGCGAGCTGGTCGGCGGCAGCCTGGTGGTGTTCTGGGCAGAGATGCACAAGGACGGCGGCGATCCCGGCCCGGGTGACGGGCTCGGCTGGCACCCGACACGCACGTGGATCGCCACGTACAACGCCAAGTCGCTGGCCCGCACTGGCTTCGCCCCGGCACCGAACTCGGGGGTCAGCCCGATCTACGGGTACGCCGTCGCCAGCGACGGGCAGTTCACGTACCTGTTCGGCAACACCTTTGAGCAGAACCTCAGCCGCGAGGGCGGCTTCTTCAGCGGACCGCACTCGGCGACGCGGATGTGGTTGGCACGCGTGCCCGCCGGACGCCTCGGCAGCGCGCCGGAGTACCGCACTGCCGACGGGTGGACCGCCGACCCGACGCAGGCGGTGCCGATCACCCAGCGCTACTGGGCGGAGAACCCGATGCAGCCGCGCTACCTCAACGGGCAGTGGGTCGCGACGACGAAGGTCGACGGCTACTGGGGCGGCCAGCTGGCCATCGACGTGGCCACCGACCCGTGGGGACCGTGGACCACCGTCGAGGTCCGCGGCCTCGGCCCGCGAAACGGCGACGGGCTGATGAACACCTACCACGCGCACCTGATGCCGTGGCTCGACGGCAGCGGTCGGCTGGTGATCAGCGTCTCGCAGAACGCACGCAACATGCTGCGCGACGCGTGGAACAACCCGGAGCGCTACCGACCGATGTTCACCGTCGCCGCGCTCGTCGCGCCGCCGCCACCGACGACCACGACGACCACCACGACGACGACCGACAGCACGACCACCACGACGGACAGCACGACCACCACGACCGAGCCGACGACCACCTCGTCATCGACGACCACGACCACGACCAGCTCCAGCACGACCACCACCAGCACGTCGACCACGTCGACCTCGTCGACGACCACGACGGCACCCGGCGCGTCGCTCCCACCGGGCACCGGACCCTGACACCCGAGCCAGACATCCGCTGTCGGACCCCGACGTCGGACACCGGGCGAGATCGAGCGCGCTCGAACAGCCTGCGCAGGTAGGTTCGCCACATGGTTGGTTCGATCCTCGGCACCCGAGTCGTGCGCACCGAAGATCCCGAGCTGCTGGTCGGTGACGGCCGGTACGTCGACGATCTCCTGCTGCGCGATCCGTTGCACGTCCACTTCGTCCGCTCGGAGATGGCGCATGCGCGCATCGATGGCATCGACACCGCCGCCGCGGCCTCCGCGCCGGGTGTGGTGGGCGTGTACACCGCGGCGGACTTCGACCTGCCACCGATGCAGAACATGGTCGCCGTGCCCGGGTTCCTGCGCACACCGTTGGCCACCGACCGGGTGCGCTTCGTCGGCGAGGCGCTCGCAGTGATCGTCGCCACGGACGTCACCAGTGCACGCGACGCTGCCGACCTCGTGCTGGTCGACTACCACCCGTTGCCCGCAGTGGTCGATCCCGAGGACGCCTTGGCCGAAGGCGCTCCGGTGCTCTTCGACGGGCAGGCAGGCAACGTCGCCGTGTCGGCCACCGATCCGGTGAACGCCGACATCTTCGCCGGTGCCAGTCGTGTCGTGCGTGGCCGGTACGTCAACCAGCGCATTGCGGTTGCCCCGATGGAACCGCACGCCGCAGCCGCGGAGATCGGCGAGGACGGGCGGCTGATCTTCTATCCGTCGACGCAGATGCCTCACCTGCTGCACACCCTCCTCAGCGCCTCGCTCGGCGTCTCCAAGGACCAGGTGCGGATCATCACCCCACAGGTCGGTGGTGGCTTCGGCGGCAAGGCCGGCATGTACCCCGAGCAGCTGATCGTCGGCGCGCTGGCGTTGAAGCTGCAACGGCCGGTGACGTGGATGTCGACGCGCAGCGAGGACATGGTGTCGCTGGCCCACTCCCGCGCCCAGATCCAGTACGTCGAGCTCGGTGTCACCGATGACGGCAAGTTCACCGGGCTGCGCGTGCGCCTCGTCGGTGACGCCGGCGCGTATCCCTCGCTCGGCGCCTTCCTGCCCGCAGGCACCAAGCGGATGTCCAACGGCACCTACGACTTCCCCGCCATCCAGTTCGACATCGCCGTTGCGGCAACGAACACCACGCCTACCGGCGCGTATCGAGGCGCCGGTCGCCCGGAGGCCACCGCGCTGTTGGAACGAGCGGTCGACCACGCCGCCCTGGAGCTCGGCATCGACCCGATCGAGCTGCGCAAGCGCAACCTGCTCGGTGACGACATCTTCCCGTTCCGCACGCTCACCGGCGTCACATACGACAGCGGTCGCTACACGGCACCGCTCGACGAGGCCGCACGCCTGGCGGGCTACGAGGAGCTGCGCGCCGAGCAGGCCGCCAGGCGCGCGGCCGACGATCGCACTTTGATGGGGATCGGCGTCGCCGCATACGTGGAGATCACCGCCGGCGGCGGCACCAACGAGTACGGCAGCATCGAGATCCACCCCGACGGCACCGCCACCGTGATGGCCGGCACGTCGGCCCACGGGCAGGGCCACCAGACCGCGTTCGCGATGATCGTCAGCGCGCAGACCGGGATCCCCGTCGGCGACATCAAGCTCGTCCAGAGCGACACCGACCTCGTCCGCAGCGGCGGCGGCACCGGCGGATCACGGTCGTTGCAGCTCGGCGGTTCGGCCGTGCACCGCGCCACGGAGGCGATGGTCGACAAGGCCAAACGGCTGGCCGCGCACCTGTTGGAGGCCGACCCGGGCGACATCGTCATCGACACCGATGCCGGCACGATCGGCGTCGCCGGCGTGCCTGCCAACGCGCTCGACTGGGCCGCGCTCGCCACCGCCGCCGCCACTGCCCCGGACGGCGTCGTCGATCACGAGGACGGCACTGCCGGGCTGGCCGCGCAGCTCGACTTCTCGCAAGCGGGCGCGACGTTCCCGTTCGGCGCGCACATCGCCGTCGTCGACATCGACCGCGACACCGGCAAGGTCACGTTGCGCCGGCACATCGCCGTCGACGACTGCGGCACGGTCCTCAACCCGCTGCTCGTCGAGGGCCAGCAGCACGGCGGCGTCGCCGCTGGCATCAGCCAAGCGATGTACGAACGGGTGGTCTACGACGAGGACGGCAACCCGCTCACCGGCAACTTCATGGACTACGGCATCCCGTCGGCGGCCGAGTTCCCGAGCTTCGAGGTGCACGGCACGGAGACCCCGACGCCGCTCAACCCGCTCGGCGCCAAGGGCATCGGCGAGGCCAGCACCATCGGCAGCACGCCGGCTGTCCAGAACGCGATCATCGACGCGCTCGCCCATCTGGGCGTGCGCCACATCGACCTGCCGTGCACCAGCGAGCGGGTGTGGCAGGCGATCGTCGACGCCGAGGCCGGCACGCTGCCCGACCCGTGGCGCGATCCCCCGGCCGTGTTCTCCAAGCTCGCCGCCGGCCTGGCCGTCGACGAGGAAGGCCTCAGCGCCGCCGAGGGCATCTGAGCGCGATCCCCCGCTTCTGGCAGCGCCGCCCGGCGCGGCAGGTGTCACCCGATCTCGATCGGGTGATGCGCACCTACGTGGGCGAGTGGCAGTGGCTCGACGAGGACGAGCGTGAGCGGCTGGCAGCGTCGATCGACGAGCTGCTGTCGACGAAGTCGTGGGAGGCGGCCAAGGGCTTCGACCTCACCGACGAGATGTGCACCGTGATCGCCGCGCACGCCGCGCTGCTGGTGCTCGGCCGCGACCTGTCGCTGTATCGCCACGTGCGCGCCGTCGTCGTGCACCCGACCACCATCGTGCTCACCGGCCCGGCGCCGAGGCGCGGTGGGATGATGAGCGACGCGCCACGGCACCTGCTCGGCGAGGCGCACCACCACCACGGCCCCGTGCTGCTCGCGTGGGACAGCGTGCGCCGTGAGTCGAGGCACTGGCGCAACGGCCGCAACGTGGCCGCGCACGAGTTCGCCCACAAGATCGACATGGTCGACGGCATCGTCGACGGCACCCCGCCCGACCTCGACGACGCCTCGCGTCAGCGTTGGGTCGACGTGTGCACCCCCGTGTACCAACGGTTGCGACGCGAGCCGCACCCGGCGCTCGACGACTACGCCGCGACCGACCCCGGCGAGTTCTTCGCCGTCGCCAGCGAGCTGTTCGTCACCCGACCCGAGCTCCTGCTGGCCACCGAACCGGCGCTGTACGGGGCGCTCAGCGACTGGTACCGCCGCGACCCCGCCGCTCGGCGACCGCCCCCGGTGGAACCGGCCTAGCTGTCGCGTCAGGCGGGCGTGATCGTCAGCAACGTGATCGACCACGGCTCGAACGTCGCCGCTCCCTGGCCGTCCGTCAACGGCGGCAGCGACGCCGGCGCGGCCGCGGCAAACACGGCCAGTGGGTCGGCATCGCCGTTCACGGTCATCGACGTTGCGTGCGGCGACTCCGCTGCCACCACGTCAGCGGTGACGGCCGCCGAACCGGTCAGGCCGGCCAGCTGCAACGTCGCCTCGACCGGGGCGCCGGTCTTGTTGATCACCAGCAACGTGATCGCCCCGTCGGCACGTCGCCCGGCGTACACCGACAGCTGCGTCGCCGCGTCGAAGCCGTTGCCGACGGGCAGCAGCTCCTTGCCGAAGCGAGTCCAGATCGCCAGCGCGTCGTACTGCGGATGCCGGCCGAGCGAGTCGACGTCGATCATCCCGTAGTCCGCGCCGTTGCTCGCCGCGCCGTTCCAGAGGTTCCAGTGGTTGGCCATCGACACACCGCGCTCGGCCATCTGACCCAGCGTGTCGGCGACGTACAGCGCAGCGACGGCCTGGTTCATCAGCTGCTCGTCGTCACCGTCGGCGAACGCGAACAGGTTGTACTCCGTCACGCCGACGGGAACTCGGCGATCGGGAGCGGCAGCGGCCAACGCCGCGTCGACGCCCTTCATCGTCGTCGGCCAAGCCCGCACCGGTCGCTTGAGCACGTCGGCGACCGAGCCGTCCTCGCCGAAGCCGTAGTCGTGGACGATGTAGAAGTCGAGCGCGCCGGCGGTGCCATCGATGACCTCGTTGCCGAAGTCGGCGAACCCGCCCTGATCGCCGCCGATGCCCACTGCACCGACCTCGATGTCCGGGTCGACGGCGCGCATCGCGTCGCGAAACGCGAGGTAGCCGTCGTGCTCGTCGTCACCATGGACGTAGTGATCGCCGTCGCAGGTCCAGACATCTTCCCAGCCGAACGAGGCGCAGTCGCCGTCGGCCTTGGCCTTTGCCCCGAACACCTCGTTGCCGACCTCCCACAGCCGGATCGGCTGCGGCGCCGGATGCCCGTGATCCGCCCGCAGCTGCGCCCACTCGCCGACCGTGCCCCAGTCGCGGCCGTGTCGATCGACGCCGATCGACTGGGTGTTGCCCACCTCGCCGTTGAAGAAGGCGACGAGCGCAGCCGCCTCCTGCGCCGTGCCGTTGAACGACACGGTCCACATCCCGGCGACACCCGTCGCGGCGAGGAAGTCGACGTAGTCGGTCGGGCGTGCCGCCCACGTCCAGTAGCAGGTCGACGCATCGTCGTTCTCGCACCCGAGCCAGTCGTACGAGCTGCTCCAGCTGCCGCCGGGCATGCGCACGACCGTCGTCCCGAGCTGCTGCACGCGGGCACGAAACGCTGGGTCGGCGAGGTGCTCGGGCCCGACCCACGCCGGTGCGTTGGTGCCGAACAGCCGCGGATCGATCGGCGTTCCGGCAGCCGCGGCGTCCAGCTGGATGGTGCCCGCGGGCGCCGTCAGCGTGACCGGCGGCTCGCCCGATCCGCCGCTCGAGCACGCGCCGAGGACGAGGGTGGCAGCGGCCAGCATCGCGCCGAGCCTGGTGCCGTGATCGCCCGATCGGCCCGTCATCCGGTCATCGTGGCACGCAACCCCCTGCACACGCCTCGCGGCCGACGATGTGGTGGGTAGGTTGCATCGATGCCTTCGCCTGCTCCCGCGCCGCTCGCCGGCACGGTCCCGGTCATCGACATCAGCCGTTGGTCCACTGGCAGCGACGACGACCGACGGACGATCGCCGCCGCCGTCCACGCCGCCTGTCGCACGGTCGGCTTCTTCCAGATCGTCGGCCACGGCTTCCCGGCGGACGTGCTCGAGCGAGCGCTGGCCGACGTCGACGAGTTCTTCGCCCTGCCGCTCGCCGACAAGATGCGCAGCGCACCGCCGAGCGACGACGTCAACCGTGGCTTCCTCCCGCTGGGCTCGGAGGCGCTGAGCTACACGGCCGGCGTCGATGCGCCGGTCGACCTGCGCGAAGCGTTCGTCGTCGGCCCGGACGTCGTGCCCGACGACGACGTCCACCGCGGCAACCCGTACGGCGTGTTCACGCCCAACATCTGGCCGGACCAACCAGCGGGTCTGCGCCCGGCGATGACCGCGTACTTCGACGCGGTCACCGTCGTTGCTCGCACGCTGGTGGACATCTACGCGATCGCCCTGGGCCTCCCCGAGGGCTGGTTCCGCTCGGCGACCGACCACTCCACCGAGACGCTCCGGGTGAACTACTACGAGCGCCTCGGAGCGACGGCCACCGTCAGCGACGGCCAGCAACGCCTCGGCGCTCACACCGATTACGGCATCACCACGGTGCTCTACGCCGACAGCGAGCCGGGCCTGCAGCTGCTCGGCAGTGATGGCCGGTGGCACGACGTCATCGCCGAGCCGGGCGCGTTCGTGATCAACCTCGGCGATCTCCTCGCGCAGTGGACCAACGATTAGTGGCGCTCCACGATCCACCGCGTCGTGCCCGGCGGACCGCAGGTGCGGCGACGGTCGATCGCCTTCTTCTTCGACGGCAACTATGACGCCGTCGTCGAGTGCCTGCCGACGTGCTGCAGCGACGAGCGTCCGGCGAAGTACCCGCCGACGACCGCCGGCGAGCACCTCGTCGAGAAGCTCCGCGGCGCCCGCACCCTGTCCATCTCCGACACCATCGACACCATCGGCGACCGCATGAGAGCGGTTCGCGACGCTTGAGTCCTGCTGCTGATGGCGACTTCGTCGCTGCCGCCACTGCGACCAGCGCACACTGCGTCCAGGGCGCTTCGGTGGGCGACACCACCGATTCTGATGGCGACTTCGTCGCTGCCGCCACTGCGACCAGCGCACACTGCGTCCAGGGCGCTTCGGTGGGCGACACCACCGATTCTGATGGCGACTTCGTCGCTGCCGCCACTGCGACCAGCGCACACTGCGTCCAGGGCGCTTCGGTGGGCGACACCACCCACTGTCAGCGCGCTTCGTTCATTGCCGCACCGACGGCCGCCGCCGCACCGCCGATCGCTTGGAGGGCGGCGGCGGCGGAGCGGGCGTCGGGTTCGGGCTTGTTCTGGCTGAGCTTGTGCTTGCCTTCGAGGCGTTCGATGCGCAGTTCGATGCCGATGATGCCGCGCAGGGTCCGCTCGATGTAGTCGTCGGGCGCATCGGACACGTGCCACGGGTCGGGCACGCCGCGGGCCC
This sequence comes from Ilumatobacteraceae bacterium, assembly GCA_965229005.1. Classification (GTDB taxonomy): domain Bacteria; phylum Actinomycetota; class Acidimicrobiia; order Acidimicrobiales; family Ilumatobacteraceae; genus CBDDIP01. The sequence goes on along the minus strand of CBDDIP010000002.1, from coordinate 2,096,682 downwards.
CCTCGTGACGTTCGGTGAGATCGGTGACCAGTTGGCGCAGCCAACCGGCGTCGTCGTGCACGATCACGGTGCCCTCGGCGTGCACGACGGTGTAGTTCCACGTCGGCACCACCTTCGGATCGACTGCCTTGCTCGCGTAGGTCGACGGTGAGATGTACGCGTCCGGCCCGGAGATGATCGCCAGCGCTCGCCCGTCCACCTGGAGGGCACGCCACTGCGGGTTGGGCCTGGCGACATGACCGACGAGCGTGCCGAGCGGGCCGTCTCCGCGTCGCAGCATCATCGGCAATGGCGTGGCGTCGAGCCCGTCGCCGTCGTGCGACACGAGGTGCACGAACGGAATGGTGTCGATCAGGTCGTGGATCCTGGCGACGTCGGCGACGTCGAAGTAGGCGGGCCGGTACATGCGCCCAGCTTTGCACCGGTCAGGTGGCCGGCCAGGTGAACTTCGGCGGCCGACGTTCGACGAACGCGGCGATGCCCTCCGCCGGATCTGCGGCCGCAGCGGCGATGTCCTGCCAGCGCGACGACATCTCGGCCGGCACGCTGCCGGAGTCCACCACCGCGGCGATCATCTCCTTCGTCGCCGCCTGCGTCAGCAGTGAACGCTCGGCCAGCGTCGCCGACAGCTCGGCGACGCGAGCGTCGAGTCCGACCTCGCGGTGCAGCTCGTCGATCAGGCCGATGCGCAGCGCCCGTTCGGCGTCGATCAGCTCCCCGGTGAACAGCAGGTGCTTCGCGGCGGAAGGGCTGAGCAACCTCGCGGCGCGTTCCAACGACGGCGCCGGGTAGACGATGCCGAGCTTGGACGGCGTGATCCCGAAGCGCGCCCCGTTGTCGGCCAGACGCATGTCGCAGTCGATCGCCAGCGCGCAGCCGCCACCGATGCAGTCGCCGTGGATCACGGCGATCGTCGGCTTCGGCAACGTCGCCAGTGCGGCCTCGGCAGCCATGTTGGTGTCGCTGAAGGAGCGCTCGCCGGGGGCCCGCTCGGCACGCAGCTCGGTGATGTCCGCGCCGGCGCAGAAGTGCGGGCCACGTGCGCGCAACAGCACCACGCGCACCGTCGGATCCTCGCCCAGCGACAGCGCAGCGGCCTCCAGCTGCGCCCACATCGCGTACGTCATCGCGTTGCGCTTCTCCGGACGATCGAGCCAGATGGTGCCGACCGAACCGTCGATCTCGACGCGCACAGCGCCCGGATCGCTCACGACGTGACCTTCATGCTCGGACCCGGTGCTCGAACTCGCCGAGGCGGGCGAGGAAGCGGGGCAGGTCGACGAGGTGCGGGTAGTGGCCGTGCTCGGGCCACACCTCGACGATCGCCGTCGGCACGAGGCCGGTGAGCCACGCCGCGTACTCGGGCCCGGGATCGATGCCGTGCAACGACAGGTACGGCACGGTGACGCCGCCGGCGAGCTGACCCACCGTCTCGTCGAGCTCGGCCGCAGTGCTCTCGAACACCGTCGCCCACGTGCCCAGCACGACGTCCTGCTCGGGGTGCGCGTGCGCCATGAAACGGGACCGTTCGGCGGCGGGCAGCGGGCCGTCCATCGCCCCGAACATCATGTCGCGTGCAGCGAGGAACTCGGCGGGCGATCCCTTCAACATCGGCTCCAGCTGGCTCAGACCGTCCTTGAACCCGGACAGCAGCAACGGCTGGTCGACGTTGACGACGGCGACGAGCGGCATCACCAGCGCACAGGCGGTGGCGACCACACCTCCAAGGCTGTGACCGACGACGATCGCCCGATCGAACCCCTCGGCCGCGGCCGTCTCGGCGACGTCGGTGGCGTAGCTGATGGGGTCGTAGGCATCGCCCTTCGGGCTCTCGCCATGACCGCGCAGATCGACGGCGAGGACCCGATGATCGGCCGCCAGCGCCTCGATGATCGGCCGCCAGGTGTGACGGCTCTCGGTGATGCCGTGGATGAGCACGATCTGTGCGGCGTCGTCGGGGCCGCTGATCTCGTGGGCGAGGCGCATCCGTCGACCATAGACCTCGTCGCTAACGTGCCCGGCATGCGCTGGCACCACCTTCTCGCCGTCGTCGTGGCGGCCGGCGTGATCGCCAGCTCGTGCAGCGACGAGGCCAAGCCGACCACGGCCGACTTCTGCGGCGAAGTCGCCGCCTACCAGCAGATCGCTGACCAGTTGTTCAACGCCGACGACCCGGACACGGCCACGGTGAAGGCGACCATCGAGTCCGCCGACGATCAGCTCACCCGGTTGCAGGACACGGCACCTGCAGTCATCGCCAAGGACGTGCAGGTGCTGGTCAGCACGTTCCGCTTGCTGATCACCTCGCTGCGTGGCGTCGACTACGACCTGGCCGCCGCCCGCCAGGACCCTGCCTTCCAGAGCGTGGTCGATCAGCTCAGCAGCCCGGACATGCAGGCCGCGACGGAGAACCTGCAGGAGTTCACCTCCACGGCATGTGCCCCGACGCCGAGTGCACCGTGAACGCCTCCGACGCCGCAGCGCTGCGTGCCGACGCGGCGCAGCACCTCTGGGGGCACTTCACACGTCTCGGCGGCGCGGCAGGCGACATCCCGATCATCGCCCGCGGTGAGGGATGCCACGTGTTCGACGTCGACGGCAAGCGCTACCTCGACGGGCTGTCGGGGTTGTTCACCGTGCAGGTCGGCCACGGCCGGCGCGAGCTGGCGGATGCTGCAGCCGAGCAGGCGAGCACGTTGGCCTACTTCCCGGTCTGGTCGTTCGCCCACGAGCCGGCGATCCGCCTGGCGACGCGCATCGCGGCCGCGGCGCCCGGTGATCTCGACCGCGTGTTCTTCACCCCGACCGGTGGCGACGCCGTCGAGAGCGCGATCAAGCTGGCGCGGCAGTACTGGAAGCTGGCCGGGCAGCCGATGCGCACGAAGGTGATCAGCCGCACGCTCGCCTACCACGGCACCTCGATCGGCGCCCTGAGCCTCACCGGCGTGCCGTCGATCAAGGCCCCGTTCGAGCCACTGATGCCCGGCGCGGTGAAGGTGCAGACGCCGTACCGCTTCCGCTGCATCGACTGCAGCCACCTCGACGCGTGCACGTTGCGCTGCGCCGACGACCTCGAGCTGCGCATCGAGATGGAGGGCGCCGACACCGTGGCCGCGGTGTTCATGGAGCCGTTGCAGAACACCGGTGGGGCGTTCGCTCCCCCGCCGGGTTACTGGCAACGCGTGCGCGAGATCTGCGATCGCCACGACGTGCTGCTCGTGAGCGACGAGGTGATCTGTGCATTCGGGCGGCTCGGCCACACGTTCGGCAGCGAGCGGTACGGCTACCAGCCGGACATGATCACCTTCGCCAAGGGCGTCACGTCGGGCTACTCGCCCCTCGGTGGACTGATCGTCTCCGATCGCATCGCTGAGCCGTTCGTGCGTGCCGAGGATCCGGCGGTCTTCCTCCAAGGTCAGACGTTCGGTGCCCACCCGGTGAGCTGCGCGGTCGCGCTGGCGAACCTCGACATCATGGAGCGCGAGGGCATCAACGAGCACGTGCTCGCCAACCAGGATGCGTTCCGTGCCGCGCTCGATGGGCTGCGCGACATCCCGTTGGTCGGCGATGTGCGCGGCGACGGCTACTTCATGGCCATCGAACTGGTGCCCGACCCCACGGTGCGAACGACCTTCACCGCCGAGCAGGCGGAGTGGTTGCTGCGTGGCTTCCTGTCGCCACGGCTGTTCGCCGCCGGGTTGATCTGCCGCGCCGACGACCGAGCCGAGCCGGTGATCACGCTCGCTCCCCCGCTGATCGCCGGCGAGGAGGAGTTCGCCTTCATCGCCGCCACCTTGCGCACCGCGCTCAGTGCCGCCGACGCCGAGTTCCGGCGATACTGAACAGCGATGCCGAACAACGCTCTCGCCCTCCACCCCGACGTCAGCGCTGCACTCGATGCCGGCGCGCCAGTCGTCGCCCTGGAGAGCACCATCATCAGCCACGGCATGCCGTACCCGCAGAACGTGGAGATGGCCACCGAGGTCGAGCAGATCGTGCGCGACCACGGTGCGGTGCCGGCGACGATCGCCGTGCTCGAAGGTGTGCCGCTCATCGGGCTCACCGCCGATCAACTCGAAGCGCTGGCGACCGGGACCGACATCCACAAGGCCACGACGCGCGACCTCCCGTGGCTGATCGCCGAAGGGCTCGACGGGGCGACCACGGTCGCGGCCACGATGCGTCTCGCCGCGGCGGCGGGCATCCGCGTCTTCGCCACGGGCGGCATCGGCGGTGTGCATCGCGGCGCGCCGACGTCGTTCGACATCTCCGCCGATCTCACCGAGATGGCCCGCACCCGGGTGGCCGTCATCTCCGCCGGCATCAAGTCGATCCTCGACATCCGCCTCACGCTGGAGCACCTGGAGACGCTGGGCGTGCCGGTGATCGTCAACGGCAGCGACGACTTCCCCTCCTTCTACAGCCGGATCAGCGGCCTCCCGGCGCCACGTCGCGTCGACGGCGCGGCATCGCTGGCACGGGTGCTGCGGGCGACGTGGGACGAACTCGGGCTGGACACCGGGGTGAGCATCGCCAACCCGATCCCGGCCGAGCACGAGATCCCCGCCGAGGAGATCGCCGCGGTCATCGAGGAGGCGCTGAGCGAACTGGAGGCCCGGCACATCACCGGTCAGGACGTCACCCCGTTCCTCCTCGGGCGCATCGTCGAGCAGACCGGCGGGCGCAGCCTGACGGCCAACATCGCGCTGGTGCGCAACAACGCCGCCGTCGCTGCGCAGATCGCCGTCGAGTACGCGAACCTGGTGCGATGAGACGCCTTCTGATCGTCCTGTCGGTGACGGCGATCGTGGCCGCCGCGTGCAGCAGCGACGACGGCACCGCGTCCACCCCGAGTCCCGAACCGACGGCCACCGATGCAGCGACGACGAGCACGCAGGCCGCCACCACGACGACGGAACCGGCAACGACGACCACGGAACCGGCGACGACCACGACCGTCGCATCCCGTGATCTGACGGTCGACGAGCTGCTCTCGCTCGGCCGGCCGATCGTGCTCGCCCACACCGCCGGCGAGGACGAGTTCCCCGGTTCGACGATGTACGGCTTCGGCGAGAGCATGAAGGCCAACGTCGACATGCTCGATCTGAACGTGATGCTCACCAAGGACGGCGTGCTGATCGTGCAACACGATGACAGCGTCGACCGGTTGACCAACAGCACCGGAAAGATCGCCGACATGACCTTCGACGAGGTGCACACGCTCGACAACGCCTACTGGTTCAGCGACGGGTGCGTGTGCCGGGAGCTCGACGAGGCCGCGTACGTCTGGCGCGGCGTGCGCACCGGCGCCAAGCCGCCGCCCGAGGGCTACACCGCTGACGACTTCGCCGTGCCGACGTTGCGCGAGCTGATCGAGACGTACCCGGACATCCCGTTGAACATCGAGATCGAAGGCGACGGTCAGGCAGGCGCTGCGGCGGCGAAGGCGTTGGCCGATCTGCTCGTCGAGCTCGACCGAACCGAGGCCAGCGTGGTCGCCTCCTTCGACGACGCCACCGTCAGCGTGTTCCACGCGCTGCTGCCCGACGTCGAGATCTCGCCCGGCATCGGCGCCTCGTCGGCGTGGATCCTCAACGGCACGCCGCTGCCCGACGGGATGCGCATCCTGCAGCTGCCGCCGATGTTCCAGGACATCGAGGTGCTCAGCCCGGCGAACGTGCAGAAGTCGCACGACGCCGGCTACCTGATCTGGGTCTGGCCCAACGACCACTATCTCGAGAACGAGGCGGCCTACGCCGACTTCCTCCAGCAGGGCATGGACGGCCTGAACATCAACTACCCCGCAGCTGGCGTCGCCGCGCTCACGGCCTTCACCGCCGAGTAGCGCTTCAGCGGAACAGGTCGCGCGTCTGGTCGCGCAGGACCGGGGCGATGACGGCGGTGTCGTCGACCTCCCACGGGAGGCCACGCACGACAGCGACGGGCACGCGCGACAGGTTGCCCTTGACCAGTTCGGCGGCGCCGGTGATCTCGTCGGCGGTGCACAGCGCCTGCACCTTGAACTCGTGGCCGTGCGGGTCGACCTGGCCGATGTAGCTGGTGATCGGTTGCATCCCGGCGATGCCGATGGCGATGTCGGTCTGCCCCTCGCGCCACGCCCGGCCGAACGTGTCGCTGATGATCACCGCCGCGTCGATGCCCCGTTCCAGCAACCCGGCGCGGATCCGCCGCGCCGACTCGTCGCTGTCCACCGGCAGCAGCAGGGCCCGACCGTGGGCGCCGCTGGACGATTGATCGACGCCGCTGTTGGCGCAGACGAAACCGTGATGCGTCTCGGTGATCAGCACCGGCCCGAGCTGGCGGACGATGCGCTTGGACTCCAGCAGCACCAGCTCGGTGACCGCCGGGTCCTTGTCCCACTGCTGCGACCAGGCCAGCGCGAACGGCGACGGCACGACGTCGCGCAGCCACACGCTGCGGCCCTCCGCCTTGGACACGATCTTCGAGCCGACGACGACGATGTCGCCACTCTCGATCGGCGTGGCAGCGTCGGCCGCCTCGACGATGGCGGCGGCCAGGTCGGTGCCCTCCTCGATCTCGGGCAAGCCGGGAACACCGAAGATCTGCAGCCCTGCCACCGGTGACGTCATGGGCTGAACGTACCAGCGGCGCGTGCAGCAGACTGGGCCGATGAGCGACGCTCCCGTCCCCGTGCCACACATCTCCGGGATCTTCGACCCCACCGCCTGGACGCGTGTGCCGGGCTTCGACTTCGACGACATCACCTACCACCGCGCCGTCGACCAGGGGACCGTGCGCATCGCTTTCAACCGACCGGAGGTGCGCAACGCGTTCCGGCCGCGCACCGTCGACCAGCTGTACACCGCGCTCGACCACGCTCGGATGAGCAGTGACGTCGGCTGCGTGCTGCTCACCGGCAACGGCCCGTCACCGAAGGACGGCGGCTGGGCGTTCTGCAGCGGCGGCGATCAGCGCATCCGCGGCAAGGACGGCTACCGCTACGCGGATGGCGACAGCGCGGCGTCCATCGACCCGGCGCGGTCGGGGCGGTTGCACATCCTCGAGGTGCAACGGCTGATCCGCTTCATGCCCAAGGTCGTCATCTGCGTCGTTCCCGGTTGGGCTGCCGGCGGCGGGCACAGCTTGCACGCCGTTGCCGATCTCACCCTGGCGAGCGCGGAGCACGCCCGCTTCAAGCAGACCGACGCCGACGTGGCCAGCTTCGACGGCGGCTACGGCAGCGCCTACCTCGCTCGCCAGGTGGGCCAGAAGTTCGCTCGCGAGATCTTCTTCCTCGGCCGCGAGTACTCGGCCGAGCAGATGCACTCGATGGGCGCGGTGAACGCCGTCGTGCCGCACGCCGAGTTGGAGGCCACCGCACTGCAGTGGGCCAAGGAGATCAACAGCAAGAGCCCGATGGCGCAGCGCATGCTGAAGTACTCGTTCAACCTCATCGACGACGGGCTCGTCGGCCAGCAGATCTTCGCCGGGGAGGCGACGCGCCTCGGCTACATGACCGATGAGGCCGCCGAGGGTCGCGATTCGTTCCTGGAAAAGCGCGACCCCGACTGGTCCCCGTTCCCCTGGTACTACTGACCGCTGCGCTCTCGGTGAGGCCGTCGCCGCAGCAGCAGGACCCGTGCCTCGACGGGTGGCGGCGGATCGAAGCAGCGGCGCGGCACGACGGTGCCGACGCGTGCGTCGATGTGACGTTGCCAGCGCGCCGCGCCTGGCGCCGACGGTGACGCCCACCGGCGAGCCGCCTGCTCCTGCAGCACCAGCGTTGCGCTGATCAGCCGGCTCGACGGGTGCAGCAGCCGGGTCAGCAACGCGGTGGTGATCGCGAACGGCGGGTTGGCGACGACGTGGAACGGGCGCCGCGGCAGCTTCAAGTCAGCCGCGTCGGCGCCGATCACGATCACCCGCCGGTCGTCTGCATAGCGGGCGCGCAGATCAGCGAGCCGTTGCGGGTGGCGTTCGACGGCGATCACGCGCGCGTCGCGCCGCAGCAGTGCGTCGGTGATCACCCCGTCGCCGGCCCCGACGTCGATCACGAGGTCGCCGCGGCCCGCGCCACTGGCGGCGACGAGACGCTCCGCCGCGTCCTCAGCGAGGCGGTGGAACCCCCATGGCGGTGGCCGGCGCGGCGCCGAGCGCACGGGCACGCACCGTCATGATCATCGTGTTCATCTCGCCAGCGTAGGAACGTTCGCCGAGACGGCACGAACGACTTTCCGGGCCACCGCTAGCGTCGATCCTCGTGTTCATCGCCATCGAGGACGTCAACGACCCGCGGGTGGCGATGTTCCGGCTGAGCGAGCGTGGGCTCACCACTCGCCCGCAACGGCGCGCTGAGCCGAACAGCTCGGAAGGTGACGGCATGTTCATGGCCGAGGGCGACCTCGTCGTCGAACGCGCACTCGACGCCGGGTGCCGGCCCATCGCCGCGCTGGTCGATGCCGACCGTCCCCCGGCCGTCGCCGCGCACCTCGCCGGCGTCGTGCCCGTCTTCTCCGGCGGCGCCGGCGTGCGCGCCCAGGTGCTCCAGCTCGGACTGCCGCAACCGATCGTCGCCCTGTTCCAGCGGCCACCGCGGGCGACGCCGGACCAGCTGATCGGCGCGTGCACGCGGCTCGTGGTGCTGGAAGCGGTGGACAACCCGTCCAACGTCGGCTCCATCGTGCGCAACGCGCTCGCGCTCGGCTGGGACGGCCTGCTGCTCGACGACACGAGTGCCGACCCGCTGGCGCGCCGAGCGTTGCGCGTCTCGATGGGCCAGGCGCTGCACTTGCCCTTCGCCCGCTCCGACGACCTTCCGGGCGCGATCCTGGCGATGCGTGCGGCCGGCATCCGCGTGCTGGCGCTCACCCCGGCGATCGATGCGGACGAGCTCTCGACGGTCGACGTACCGGAGCGAGTGGCCGTGATGATCGGCGCCGAGCGAGACGGCCTCAGCGCCGCCGCGCTGGATGCCGCCGATCAGCGCGTTCGCATCGCGCTCGACAACGGCGTCGACTCGTTGAACGCCGCGGCGGCGAGCGCCATCGCGCTCCACGCGCTGCGCCGCCCCAGGCCATGCCCCGTGTAACGCTCGCCTCCGTACGTTGCGGCGATGGAAACGAACTCCGTCCCGGCCGAGGCACCCGCCACCATCCCCGACACGCACCTCGACCTGGCGGTCGGCGCATTCGTCGGCGTGCTCTCGACGATGGGCCCCGATGGCCTGCTCCAGTCGACCGCCGTCTGGTACTGGTACGACGAGGGTGTCTTCAAGATGACGATGATCGGCTCGCGTCAGAAGGCACGCAACGCCCGCCGCTACGGACACGGCACGTTGTTCGTGTTCGATCCGGAGGGCAACTTCTGGCGCAGCCTCGAAGTCCGCGGTGACGTGACCGTCGTCGACGACACCGACCTCTCCGTGATGCACACGGTGGTCACGCGCTACGGGCGCGACTCGTCGACGTACCCGGCGCTGCGCGACGACCGGGTCATCCTCACCGTCATCCCGCGCAAGGTGACGGTCTTCGGCTGACTCGGGTTCAGCGTGGACGGGCGCTGCTGATCGGCAGGCCGGTGTCGTTGCGCAGGTGCTCGGCAGCCGGGTGGAAGTAAGCGCGCAGCGTTGCCGCGATCTCGTCGCTCGGCGCACACGCGGCGACTGCGGCGTCCATGTGGTGGAGCCAGCGGTCGCGCTGCAGCGGGCCGACGTGAAACGGCATGTGCCGCATTCGCAGCCGTGGGTGGCCGCGCTCGTCGTCGTAGGTGGTCGGGCCGCCCCAGTACTGCGCCAGGAACAGCGTCAGTCGGTGGCGTGCGCCGGTCAGGTCGGGAGCTTCCGGGTACAGCGGCAGCAGCACGTCGTCGGTCGCCACACCGGCGTAGAACGTGTCGACGAGGCGTTCGAAGAACGGCATCCCGCCGGCGCCGTCGTACAGCGTCGGCTCCTGCCCGGTCTCGTCCGGCCCGGTCTCGTCGGTCACGCCGACGAGGCTACGTGGACCGGCTCAGTCGCGGCGGCCGTTGAAGACGCGAACGGCGGGCATCGCCGCCATGTCCGCGACGCGGGGCATGGACCCGTCGTTGAGGTCGAAGATCACGGTCTCACTGTTGGCCAGCAACACCAGGGCCGACACCGTCTCGCCGTCCATCTCGAACTCGATCACATCGCCGGCCTTCAGCCGAACTGCAACTGCGCTCATCCCATCACGTCCTTTTCCGTCGACCTGATCTCACGTCGCAAGTTCATCGGCACCTGTGGTGACCGGCTTGACGAAAACCTTCCGGTAACAGTTGGATGACGCGCACATGACGGAGGCATGACGAAACTGGCACGGCAGACTTCAACCATGCTTGACCCCCACCGCGAGCTGACCATCGGCGACGTCGCCCGCCGGGCAGGAGTGGCGACCTCGGCACTGCGCTTCTACGAGGAGCAGGGACTGATCACCTCCGCCCGCAACGACGCAGGTCATCGTCGGTATCACGGCGACGTGCTGCGCCGCGTGTCGTTCATCCGGGTGGCCCAGAAGGTGGGGCTGTCGTTGGCCGAGATCGCCGCCGCGCTGAGCACCTTGCCGTCCGGACGGGCGCCGACGCGCGGCGAGTGGCACGAGCTGTCGACGAGTTGGCAGGGTCGCCTCGAGGAGCAGATGCGCCTGCTGGTCAACCTGCGCGACCGCCTCGATGGCTGCATCGGCTGCGGCTGCCTGTCCCTCGACGTGTGCGCCCTCTTCAACGCCGACGACCAAGCGGCGAGCACCGGATCAGGCCCCCGCTACCTCCTCGGCGACCCGCCGTGATCCTCGGGTTCGCTGCGCTCACCTGCCGTGCTCGACCCTCGCAAGCTCGGGCGCTCGCCCCGGCTCCAGTGCTCGGGCGCGTTCTCCCGCTTGACCGTCTGCGTCTGCCGGAGCGTTGATCAGGCTGGCAATCGCTGGAATCTCTAATGAAATTCCGGGGCGGTGTAGTCGGGGAAGATGTCGGGGAGGCCGTCGCTGACCTTCATCGGGAACACGGCGGGGCGCTTCTCCAGGAAGCTGACGACGCCCTCGGCCGAATCGGCGCTGCGGCCCCGCTCGAGGATGCCGCGGGAGTCGACGCGGTGGGCATCCATCGGGTGATCCGCGCCGAGCATGCGCCACAGCATCTGACGAGTCAGCGACACGCTCACCGGCGCGGTGTTGGCGGCGATCTCCGTGGCGATCGCCCGCGCTGCCGGCAGCAGGTCGTCGGGGGCGTGCACGCTGCGCACCAGCCCGCCGTCGAGCGCCTCGGTGGCGTCGAACACGCGACCCGTGTAGCACCACTCGGCGGCCTGGCTGATGCCGACCAGGCGAGGCAGGAACCACGACGAGCACGCCTCCGGCACGATGCCGCGGCGAGCGAAGACGAACCCGAACTTCGCCGACGCGCTGGCGATGCGGATGTCCATCGGCAGGGTCATCGTCACACCGACGCCGACCGCCGGCCCGTTGATCGCACCGATCACCGGCTTGGTGCTCTCGAAGATCCGCAGGCTGACGAGACCGCCGCCGTCGCGCGGCACACCGCTCGGCGTCTGCACGTCGCTGCCACCGCGGCTGAAGGTCTCCCCGCCCCTGGAGAGGTCGGCGCCGGCGCAGAAGCCGCGGCCCGCACCGGTGACGATGATGACGCGCACGTCGTCGTCGGCATCGGCCAGATCGAACGCCTCGATCATCTCGTACATCATCGTGCCGGTGAACGCGTTGAGCTTGTCCGGCCGATTGAGGGTGATCGTGGCGATGTGCTCGCTGACGTCGTACGTGATCTGTTCCATGCGCCGAACGTAGGTCACAAACCCATGCGCACCCATCACCGCGCGTGCGCCAGAGTTCCGGGATGATCGACGTGCCCGACCCGATCCCCGCCCCGCGATTGACGATCCGCCGATGGACCGAAGCAGATGCGCCGGCGCTCGACCGCGCAATCGCCGAGAGCATCGAGCACCTCCGACCGTGGATGCCATGGGTCGCCTTCGAGCCGCTCTCCGTCGATGACCGTGTAGGGCTGATCCGTGGCTGGCAGGAGAACGGCGACGGCGAGGACGGCGACCTGGTCGTCGGCGTGTTCCTGAACGGCACGCCCGTGGGCGGCGGCGGTCTGCACCGACGCATCGGGCCGGCTGGTCTGGAGATCGGCTACTGGATCCACGTCGACCACGTCCACCGCGGGTATGCGAGCGAACTTGCCGCGGCGCTGACCACCACCGCGTTCACGTTGCCGCACATCGAGCGCGTCGAGATCCACCACGACCGGGCGAACACGGCGAGTGCCGCCGTGCCCCGCCGCCTCGGCTACACGTTGACCGACGAGCAGCCGAGGGAGATCGTGGCGCCGGGCCAGGAAGGAGTCGGCTGGACGTGGACCATCACCCGCGCCGAGTGGACGACGCATCACGAGTCAGCGATCGGCGACCACGACCCGACCTGACGCCAGCGATCGACGGTGCGCCACCGTCATGTCGAGCCGCATCGCCGACGTCAACAGGTCGTCGTCGGCGTCGACGCGCCAACCGTGGCGAACGAGCAACGCGCCCATCGCCGACGCTCGCCACAGCGAGCGCCACGGCTCGCCGGCCAACGGATCATCAGCGCCCGACAGCCGAGCCGCGACTGCAGCCAACCGACGGCCGAGCCGTGCCCGCAGCGACGGCGCCTGGTAGTTGACGACGAGCCTGCTGCCACGAGCCGATCGGCCGCCGAGCACGCGCAACGTCCGTTCGACATCGTCCTTGCTCAGGTAGGCGACGACGCCCTCCCACACCCACGTCGTCGGCACCTCGGCGCGATGGCCGGCGGAGGCCAAAGCCGCGTCCAGATCATCGAGCTCGAAGTCGACACCGACGAAGTGCACCGGCGCATGCGCCGGCGGGAGCCGCACCGCGCGGCGCCGCTTGTCCAGCTGCGAAGCCGGGTGGTCGACCTCGAAGACCTCGACGCCGGCGAGCTCGACCATCCGCCACGCTCGATCATCGAGGCCGGCGCCGAGCACCACCAGCTGCGGATGTCGCACGGCACGGATCGCGTCGTCGATCGCCACCGTCCGCGGCACCATCCCCTCGCCCACCGCCACCGCGCGCTCGTACTCGATGCGCGCCCGGGCGCCTTGCGGTGGCGTGCCGGCGCGCGCGAGCGAGACCACCGTTCGTTCGTCCTCGTCGAGCAGCTCGATCGCCAACGCGTCATCGAAGCGAGTCGGCGCCAGGCGCCCATGTGCAACGGCTCGTCCTTGACAGACGAGCACCGCCGTGCGGCTGGCCCGCTCGGTCACACGTCCAGGAAGCGGCTGGCCGCAGTGGCCGAACCGATGGCACCGACGAACGCGCCGACGAGCAGCATGATCCCGACCACGGTCCACGGGTACGAGCCGACGACGACGAACGAGGCGAAGCCGGACTGGTCCGGCAACCCACGGACCCCTCGTGTCCAGTCGGCGTTGAGGTACAGCAGGCCCCCGCTGGCCAGCATCCCGCCGGCGAGGCCCTGCAACAGGCCCTCGAGCATGAACGGCAGGCGGATGAACCAGTTCGTCGCACCGACCAGCTTCATCACCTCGATCTCACGCCGACGGGCGAACATCGCCGTGCGGATCGTGTTCCAGATCAACAGCACGGACACGCCGAGCAGGACCAGCGAGAACACGAGCGCGCGGGTGCCGAAGAACGCCTTCAGCGACCTCAGCAGGTCGATCTGCTTGCCGGGGAACGCCACCGTGTTCACCTGCGGCAGCTCCTTGAATCGGGTCGCCAGCTGGGTGAGCGTGTCGTTGTCGTTGCGATCGACCGGGACGACCTTGAAGAACGACGGGATCTTCGACGAGGTCAGCAGCTTCAGCGTGTCCGGCTCGCCACTGAACAGCCGCTTCGAGTTCTCGATCGAGCAGGGGATGTCGCAGTAGCTGACCGACTTGACCACCGAGTTCTCGGCGGTCAGCGCGTCCTTGACGATCTGCACCTGATCGGGCGTGGCCTCGTTGTTGACGTAGACGATCAGCTCGACGCCACCGCTCCACTGGTCGAGCTGGTTGTCGAACGAGGCGCGCAGCAGCAGTGTCACGCCGAACAGCAGGAGCGAGACCGTGGCCGTGATCAGCGCGGCCACCGTGAGGGTGACGTTGCGGCTGAGGCTGGCCCACATCTCGCGGAAGACGTAGGCGACGCGGCTGATCATTCGGCGACTCGGTTCACTCGTACACCGTGCTCACTCATACGCCGCATCACTCGTACACTCCGCGGGCCTGGTCGCGCACGATGATGCCGCGGTCGAGCTGGATGACGCGCTTGCGCATCATGTTGACGATGCGCTGGTCGTGCGTCGCCATCACCACGGTCGTGCCGGTCTTGTTGATCCGGTCGAGGAGGCGCATGATGCCCTCGCCGGTGGTCGGGTCGAGGTTGCCGGTCGGCTCGTCGGCGAGGAGGATCAGCGGCCGGTTGACGAAGGCACGAGCGATGGACACGCGCTGCTGCTCGCCGCCGGACAGCTGGTGGGGCAGGCGCTCCTGCTTGCCGTTGAGCCCGACGAGGTCGAGCACCGCCGGCACCTGCTGCTTGATCACGTGCTTGGGGCGACCGATCACCTCGAGGGCGAAGGCGACGTTCTCGAACACCGTGCGGTTGGACAGCAGCTTGTAGTCCTGGAAGATGTTGCCGATGTTGCGGCGCAGGTGCGGGACCTTCGAGTCCGGCATCTCGTTGATGTTGCGGCCGGCCACCCAGACCTCACCGCGCTCGGGCTTCTCCTGGCGGTTCATCAACCGCAGCAGCGTGCTCTTGCCGGAGCCCGACGGGCCGACGAGGAAGACGAACTCGCCCTTGGGCACGTCGAAGCTCGCTTCCCGAAGTGCGGTGACCTCGGTGGAGTAGCTCTTGGTGACGTTCTCGAGTTTGATCATGCGGCGGACCGATCAGTCAGACAATCGTGGTGAGCGCGGGAAACCCAGCCCTGCTCCGCCCGGAACGGGCGACAGAGTACCCGCATCACTCCGCCTCGCGGCGTCGCCAGCGGAGGTAGCCCTCCATGAACTGGTCCAGATCGCCGTCGAGGACCGCCGTGACCTGGCTCGACTCGACCTCGGTGCGCAGATCCTTGACCATCTGGTACGGCTGCACCACGTAGGAACGGATCTGGCTGCCCCAGCCGACCTGCGCCTGACGGCCGGCGATCTTGGCCAGCTCGGCCTCGTGCTCGTCTTCGATCTTGGCCGCCAGCATCGCCTTCAGGCGGTTCATCGCCTTCTCACGGTTCTGCAGCTGGCTGCGCTCCTCCTGGCTGGAGGAGACGAGCCCCGTGGGCTTGTGAATCAGGCGCACCGCCGACGACGTCTTGTTGACGTGCTGGCCGCCCGCCCCGCTGGCCCGGAAGACCTGCATGTCGACGTCGGCCTCGTTGATCTCGATGTCCGGGGCATCCATCACCGGCCACACCTGCACGCCGGCGAAGCTGGTCTGTCGGCGCCCCTGGTTGTCGAACGGGCTGATCCGCACGAGGCGGTGGGTGCCGCGCTCGGCGGTCATCAGGCCATAGGCGTAGCGGCCGGTGAGCGTGAACTCGGCGGACAGGATGCCGGCCTCGGCGCCCTGGCTGATGTCGTCGACCTCGAAACCGAAGCCGCGCCGCTCGGCCCAGCGGCCGTACATCCGCAGCAGGATCTCCGCCCAGTCCTGAGCGTCGACGCCGCCGTCCTTGGCGTTGATCTGGACGATGCAGTCGGCGTCGTCGTGCTCACCGGTGAAGAGGCTGCGCAGGTCGAGCTGATCGAGGCGAGCGGTGATCGAACCGACCGCCGCCTCGATGTCGGGCTCCTGCGATGCGTCGTCCACGTCGCGGGCCATCTCGTGCAGCAGCTCGACGTCGTCGAGGTCCTGCGACAGTGCATCAAAGGCGTCGATGTCCGACTTGACGTTCGAGTACTCGCCGGTGAGCTTCTTCGCCGCCTCTTGGTCGTCCCACAGGTCGGGCCGACCGACCTCGAACTCCAGCTCGCTGAGCCGTGCCCGACTGACGTCGATCTTCAGGTACGTCTGAGCCTCGCCGAGGCGGCGGCGAAGGTCCTTCAGATCATCGGAGAAGTCACGCATGTTCCAGAACGGTGCTCAGGCGACCGTTCCTCCGTGGCACATCTTGAACTTCTTGCCGCTGCCGCATGGGCACGGCGCGTTGCGCGGGGTCTTGGACCACTCGTCCTTGACGACGGTCTGCTGCTTGGTCGCCGTCGGCGCTGCGGCCGAGGCCGCCGCCTCCGGGCTGATCTCGCCGGCCGCGGCCGCGGCCTGGGCGGCAGCGGTGAAGCCACCGGTCTGGACGTCGTCGCTCGATGACTGGCGCAGGTTCTGCACCACCGGTGCCGGCGTCTCGTTGCGGATGACCTGCACGTGCATGACGTACTTGACGAAGTCCTGGGCGATGCCCTTCATCAGCGATCCGAACATCTCGAAGCCTTCGCGCTGCCACTCGGTCAGCGGATCCTTCTGACCAACGGCACGCAGGTTGATGCCCTCTTGGAGGTAGTCCATCTCCTCGAGGTGCTCGCGCCAGCGCTGATCGATGATGCGCAGCATCACCTGACGCTCGACGTCGCGCATGACCACCGGGGTCAGTTCGGCCTCGCGCTTCTCGTAGTACGCCGAGGCGTCGGCCATCACCAGGTCGTACATCTCGTCGGTGGTGTCGCACTCCTCGAGCTGAGCCTGGGAGATGTCGTTGGGCCAGAAGGTCTTCAGCTCCTTGGCCAAGCCGTCGAGGTCCCACTCGTCGTCGGCGGCGCTGGCGCAGTGCGTCTCGATCAGCGCGTTGACGGCGTCGGCGAGGTACTCCATCGCTGCCGACTTCAGGTCGGCGCCCTCGAGGATCTGGTCGCGGCGCTGGTAGATCACCTTGCGCTGCTCGTTCATGACCTCGTCGTACTTGAGCACGTTCTTGCGGATCTCGCCGTTGCGCTGCTCGACGGTGGTCTGGGCTCGCTCGATGGCCTTGGTGACCATCTTGGCCTCGATGGCCTCGTCGTCGGGCAGGGCTCGGCCCATCACCCAGCTGAGCGCGCCGGTGGCGAACAGGCGCATCAGCTCGTCGTCGAGGCTGAGGTAGAAGCGGCTCTCGCCGGGATCGCCCTGGCGACCGGAACGGCCACGCAGCTGGTTGTCGATGCGCCGGCTCTCGTGGCGTTCCGTGCCGAGCACGTAGAGGCCGCCGAGCGAGCGGACCTTGTCGCCCTCGACCTGCGTCTCGTCCTTGAACTTGGCCAGCAGCTGGTCGTAGCGGGCCAGCGCGGCGGTGCGAGCGTCGCGGAACTCCTCGGGCATCTCGGACAGCGCCACCGGCAGGTCGAACTCGTCGACGAGCACGTCGGCGCTGTGGCCTTCCTTGATCACCTCGGCGCGAGCCAGGCCCTCCGGGTTGCCACCGAGGAGGATGTCGACGCCACGGCCGGCCATGTTGGTGGCCACGGTGACCGAGTGCAGGCGCCCGGCCTGGGCGACGATGTGCGCCTCACGGGTGTGCTGCTTGGCGTTGAGCACCTCGTGGGGGATGCCGCGCTTCTCGAGCAGTCGCGACAGGAACTCGCTCTTCTCGACGCTGATCGTGCCGACCAGCACCGGCTGGCCGCGCTCGTACTTCTCGGCGATGTCGTCGGCGACCGCGCCGAACTTCGGCACCTCGGCCTTGTAGATCAGGTCGGGCTGATCGGCGCGCACGACGTGCTTGTTCGTCGGCACCGGCACCACGGCCAGGCCGTAGGTGTTCATCAGCTCGGCGGCCTCGGTGGCGGCCGTTCCGGTCATGCCGGCGAGCTTGTCGTACATGCGGAAGTAGTTCTGCAGCGTGATCGTCGCGAGGGTCTGGTTCTCCTCTTTGATCTTCACGCCTTCTTTGGCTTCCACGGCCTGGTGGATGCCTTCGCTCCAGCGGCGGCCCTCGAGGATGCGACCGGTGAACTCGTCGACGATCTTCACCTCGCCGTTCTGGATGATGTAGTCCTTGTCGCGCTTGTACAGCTCCTTGGCCTTGAGGGCCACGGACATCTGGTGCACGAGGTTCTGCTGCACCTCGTCGTAGAGGTTCTCGATCCCGAGCGCCTCCTCGACCTTCTCGATGCCGGCCTCCAACGGGACGACGACGCGCTTGTCCTCTTCCACCTCGTAGTCGACGTCACGGCGCAGCGAGCGCACGATGCTGGCGAAGCGGTAGTAGAGCTTGGCGGCGTCGGCGACGCGACCGGAGATGATCAACGGGGTGCGGGCTTCGTCGATGAGGATCGAGTCGACCTCGTCGACGATGCAGAAGTTGTGGCCGCGCTGCACCTTGTCCTCGAGCTTGCCGGCCATGTTGTCGCGCAGGTAGTCGAAGCCGAACTCGTTGTTCGTGCCGTAGGTGATGTCGGCGGCGTAGTTCAGGCGCTTGTCGGCGGGCCGATCCTTGTAACCGGGCAGCACGAGGCCGACCTCGAGCCCGAGCCACTTGTGGATGCGACCCATCCACTCGGCGTGGAACCGAGCCAGGTAGTCGTTGACGGTGACGAGGTGCACGCCCTTGCCGCTCAGCCCGTTGAGGTACGCCGGCAGCGTGCTGACCAGGGTCTTGCCCTCGCCGGTCTTCATCTCGGCGACCCAGCCGAAGTGCAGCGCTGCACCGCCCATCATCTGCACGTCGAAGTGGCGCTGGCCGATGACGCGGGTGGCGGCTTCGCGTGTGACGGCGAACGCCTCGACGAGCAGGTCGTCGAGCGACTCACCGCGCTCGATGCGCTGGCGGAATTCGTTCGTCTTGGCCTGCAGCGCGTCGTCGCTGAGGCTCTTGATCGCAGCTTCCTGCGCGTTGATGTCGGGGACCAGGCCTTCGAGAGCCTTCAGCTTCTTGCCTTCACCCGCCCGGAGGATGCGATCGAGGATGCCCATGCGGGGATGAAGCCTACCGGGGGTGGTCGCGCCCGAACCCGCAGCTCAGCGTTTGGTCGCTGAGCCACCATGGCGGTGGAGCTGCGATCAAACGCTCGACCTCACGTCAGGGCGAAGCCTTCGTAGTCGTTGGCGCGGACTCGATCGCAGATCTCGACGTAGGGCGGGAAGCCGAGCAGGGGCATGAACACCCTCGTCTTGCCGGGCACGTTGGCGCCGAGGTACCAGGAGTTGCAGTACGGGTAGAGCGTGAAGTTGGCGATCTCGTTGACGTGATCGACCCAGCCGTCCTGCGCCTCCTGCGTTGCCTCGATGGTGCTCGCGCCCCGCTCGCGCAGGTCGGTGATGCAGTCGGTGATCCAGTTCACGTGCTGCTCGATGGACACGATCATGTTGGTCAGCACCGACGGGCTGCCGGGCCCGGAGATGGTGAACAGGTTGGGGAAGCCCACCACCTGCAACCCGAGGTACGTGCGCGGACCGGCCGCCCACGCGTCGCGCAGCGACTCCCCGCCACGACCGCGGATGTCGATCTTCAGCAGCGTGCCCGTCATCGCATCGAAGCCCGTGGCGTAGACGATGCGATCGACCTCGTAGACGTGGTCACCGACCTGGACACCGGTCGGCGTGATCGCCGTGATCGGCGTCTCGCTGATGTCGACCAGCGAGACGTTCGGCCGGTTGAACGTCTCGAAGTACCCCGTGTCGACGCACAGCCGCTTGCACCCGATCACCTGCTTCGGCGAGAGCAGCTCGGCCACCGCCGGATCGCGCACGATCTCGCGGATCTTGCCGCGCACGAACTCGGCGGCCGTCTCGTTCGCCGCCGGGTCGAGCATCAGGTCGATGTACCCACCGAGGAAGCCGAACCCCCCACGCTCCCAGCGGCGCTGGAAGTCCAGTTCGCGCTCCTGCGGGTCGGCCTCCAACGCCGAACCCTCGCCGCGCTCGATGTTGCACCCGAAACCGGCCACCTGCTCGCTGTTGCGCATGCGGAACTCGGGGTAGGTGGCCTTGATCTCGGCGACGTACGCCGGGTCCAGCGGACCGTTCTGGGCGGGCACCGAGTAGTTGGCCGTCCGCTGGAACACGGTGAGATGCGCGGCCTGCGCGGCGATGACCGGGATCGACTGGATCGCTGACGATCCCGTCCCGATGATGGCCACCCGCGCACCGCTGAAGTCGACGCCCTCATGCGGCCACGCGCCGGTGTGGTACGTCGGGCCGGCGAACGAGTCGCGGCCCGCGAACTCGGGCACGTTCGTGCTCGACAGGCAGCCGGTCGCCATGATCACGAACGGCGCGGTCACGGTGCGTCCCGCGCCGTCGCCGTCGGACGGCGCCGTGGTGACCGTCCACCGAGACGCTTCCTCGTCGAACACCGCGCTGACGACGCGCGTGTGGAACTCGATGTCGTCGCGCAGCCCGAAGCGATCGGCGACGTGGTTGGCGTAGGTCAGGATCTCCGGTTGTGGTGCGTAGCGCTCGGACCACTCCCACTCCTGCTGCAGCTGCTCGTCGAACTGGTACGAGTACTCCATGCTCTCGACGTCGCAGCGGGCGCCTGGGTAGCGGTTCCAGTACCACGTGCCGCCGACCCCACCACCGGCTTCGAACACCACCGCCCGCCACCCGGCTTGCCGCGCCCGGTGGAGCATGTACATCCCGGCGAACCCTGCGCCGACGATGACCGTGTCGTACTGCGATGCGTCTGCTGGCTGTGTCATCGAACCCCCAGGTTGACTGCCCGCGGCGATGGTAGGCAGACGGCAGTCGCGCTTCGCCACCTGTGCGTTGCCGCGACCAGACTCCCTGATCGTGACGACGCCCGCACCAGCCAACCCCGACCGAGCCGTTGACGCGGTGATCTTCGACCTCGGCGGCGTGCTGGCCCGCAACGGCCGTCCGGGCGACTTCGCCAAGCGCTTCCCCGACCACGACGCCGAGGCGCTGACGCGGGTGCTGATGGGCGACTACGGCACGGACGGCGATCACCCGTGGCATCGCCTGGAGCGCGGCGAGATCACCCTCGAGGAGAACCGCGACGCCAATCGAACCGCGTTCGCCGAGCTCGGCATCGTGTTCCCTCCAGCGCCATCCGGCGCAGCGATGCCGCTCGTGTTCGAACCGAACGAGCCGGTGATCGCACTCGTGCACGACCTGCGCGCGGCCGGCATCCGGCTCGGTGTGCTGACCAACAACGTGCTCGAGTTCAAGCCGCTGTGGCGCAGCCTGATGGACTTCGACGAGGTCTTCGACGACATCGTCGACAGTCACGAGGTTGGGCTGCGCAAGCCCAACCCGGCGATCTATCAGCTCGCCTTGGCGAGGTTGGGAGCATCCGCGTCGCGCACCGCCTTCCTCGACGACGTGGCCACCAACGTGGCCGCGGCCGACGCCGTCGGCATGATCGGCGTGCTGGTGGACGAGGACCCGCTTCCCGCGGTGGCCACCGTGCGCAACCTGGCCGGGCTCTGAGCCCAGCGCCCCGCCGTGGCTGCAACGGCCACCGGAACCACCAGCGAGACACCGGCGGCGCGCAGCGACTGCGCGGCCGCCGACAGCGTGGCCCCGGTGGTGACCACGTCGTCGACGAGCAGCACGCGCAGCCCGTCCTGCGGTGCCCGGGCACGGAACCCTGGGCCCTGGAGCCGCTGCGTGCGCGAACGGCCGGTCTGGGCCTGACCGTGCTGGCGGTACAGCATGCGCCGGCACGGCACCCCGAGACGCTTGGCCACCGCACGCGCCAGCAGCTCGCCCTGGTCGAACCCGCGTTGGGCAACACGCGCACGGCTCGTGGGCGCCCAGGTGACGAGATCGACATCGGGCAGCGTGAGGCGGCGGACGATCTGGTTGGCCAGGACCGCGGCGACGCGCCGACGGTTGCGGTACTTCAGGCCGAGCACGACTTGGCGAGCAACGCCGTCGAACGGGAACGCGGCACGCACCCCGGTGTCGGCGACGACCGACGGCACCGAGGCGAGCGTGAACCGGCAGCGCCGGCACAGTGCGGAGCCGGGCTCGTTGCACCCGGCGCAGGACGAGGAGATGACGGAGATGACCATGCCGCCATCACACCACGGGGGTGTGACGCGGTTCCCTGGACGGTGCTGAGCAGGACCTTCAGGCCCAGTCCGGCTTCAGATCAGGTCGGGCCATCGGTTCAGATCAGGTCGGGCCATCGGTTCAGATCAGGTCGGGATAGTGGGCCCGTACGTTGTCCGGGTACGAGCGCACGTAGTAGTTCCAGAGCTGCTCGCCGTACACCGGCGGCGGCGCGCTCCGCGTGCCGCCCAACCCGGCCTCGAGCTCCTCGCGTCGGGCCATGAACCCGGCACCCCGGTGACGCTCGCTGGCGGCCACGGTGCGAACGAACCGCTCGTCGAGCGGCAGCGGCTCGAGCGTCGTGCGCAGGTCCGGGCCGTGGAAGTAGGCCGACGAGAACCGGCGCTCGGCGGCGATCACCCGGTGCGTCGTCGCCACGACGTAGTTGCCCGACATCGCCTGCAGCATCTCGCCGAGGTTGACGACGAACGCGTCGTCGCGCGGCGGTACGTCGATCCACTCGCCGTCCGGGTTCTGCGCCTGCAGGCCACCGACGCCGTGCTGCAGCAGCAGGGTGAGGAACCCGGCGTCGTGATGGCCGTTGACGCCCGCCTCGCCGGGTGGCGTGGGCGGGTAGTCGATCAACTTGGCGAACGACAGCCGCCGCTCGCCGAACCGCCCGTCGAGGTGGTCGGGTGCCAGCCCGAAGCCGACCGACAGCGCCGCCATCAGCTCGTCGGCCACCGCGCCCATGCGCACGAAGAACTCGTCGACGAGCGCGTGGAAGCCCGGCAGGATCGACTCGTCGAGCCACTGGTTCGGACCGTCGAGACGCAGGTACGCGGGCAGCACCTCGAGGTCACGAGCGGGATGCTCGCTGGACACGTCGAGCTGCTCGCGATGATCGACGCGGTTGTCCGTCAGCTCGGCGCCGACGCGCTCCCACCCGCGGAAGTGTGGCGACCGGCGCTTGTCGATGCGCTCCTTGTCCGCCTCTGGCAGCGCGAAGAACGCCTCCAACCCCACCCACCAGCGACCGAGGAAATCGTTCGGAACGCCGTGGTCGACCAGTGAGAAGAACCCGACTCGGTGGCACACAGCGAGCAGCTCATCGGCGAACCGGGATCGAGCATCGGCATCGCCACGCCAACCGGACAGCGACAGCACCGGGATGGAGCTGAACGACGGAACGGACACGCCGCCGAGGCTAGGCGCGTCGCGCCCTGAGCAGTTCGTGGTGGTGAAAGCACCCGCCGCGCACCGATGGCGGGCGTTAGCTTCGCTGGCGATGGTCACGACGCCCGACGACTCCCGCGTCACGACGCCGTACCGCTTCATCCCGCCCGACCGGCTGCCCGAACGCCTCGTGCGCTGCATCGCCGGGCTGTTCTGCTTCGGCCTCGGCATCAGCATGCTCATCACTGCCGACCTCGGTCTGGCCCCGTGGGACGTGCTCCACCAGGGCCTCAGCAACCACACGGGCATCTCGTTGGGCACGTGGATCGAGATCCTCGGCGTCGTCATCCTGATCGTCAGCTGGTTCGCGCTCGATCAACGCCCGGGCCTCGGCACCGTGCTCAACGCGATCGAGATCGGGTTGGTCGTCAACCTCATCGGCGACCACCTGCCGTACTCCCCCACGCTCGTTTCGCGCGTCGCCTACGTCGTCGGTGGCACCGTCGTGCTGGCGATCGGCTCAGGGTTCTACATCGGTGCCGGACTCGGTGCCGGTCCGCGCGACGGTCTGATGATGGGACTCAACGCACGCGGCATGTCCGTGCGCGTCGCCCGCACGGCGATCGAGGTGGCCGTGATGGTGATCGGCATCTTCCTCGGCGGATCGATCGGCTTCGGCACCGTGTTCTTCGTGGTCGCCATCGGCCCGATGGTCCACGTCACGCTGCCGCGACTGGCCATGCGCGGCGGCCGTGGCGCGTCGCTCTCGCACGGAGCGTCTTGACGAGACCTTGATGATCGACCATCCGTCGATGACCTACCATCGGCCGAGCGGAGCGGTGCGCACGGCGCACGAGCAGGAGGGTCGGCGGCATGCGGGCAAGGCGGATTCTGACGTTGGTCGCGCTGGCGGTGTCGACGAGCGTGGCGCTCTCGACGGGCGCGAACGCGACCACGATCGACGGGCAGTCCGATCACACCGGGCGGATCGCCGCCGGGGGCACGATCGAGGTACCAGTCCTCGGGCGCGGCGGTGTCCCGGCGAGCGGCGTCGGGTCCGTTGCGCTCAACGTCACCGTGACCAGTCCGGCAGCAGCCGGCTACCTCGTCGTCTGGCCCACGGGGCAGCCAACACCCCTGGCGTCGAACGTCAACTACTCCGCCGGGCAGACGGTACCGAACATGGTCGTCGTGCCCGTCGGTGCCGGCGGCAAGGTCTCCCTGCAGAACGGCAGCACGCGCACGATCGACGCGATCATCGACGTGCTCGGCTGGTTCCCCCCTGGCT
This sequence comes from Ilumatobacteraceae bacterium, assembly GCA_965229005.1. Classification (GTDB taxonomy): domain Bacteria; phylum Actinomycetota; class Acidimicrobiia; order Acidimicrobiales; family Ilumatobacteraceae; genus CBDDIP01. Next base: position 2,072,275 of record CBDDIP010000002.1, on the reverse strand, counting down.
CGTTCAACGGGCTCACGCCGGCGCGCATCATGGACACACGCACGCCGCCTGGGCAGCCGTCGCACGCACTCGGTCAGGGCGAGGTCCGCAACCTCACGGTGACCGGCAGCGCCGGCGTGCCCGCGTCGGGTGTCGCAGCCGTCGCCGTGAACGTCACGGTCACCGACCCGACGCGGGACGGCTACATCACCGTGTTCCCCGCCGGAGAAGCACAACCGGCGACGTCCAGCGTCAACTTCGTCGCCCGCCAGACCGTGCCGAACCTCGTCGTGTCCGGCGTTGGCGCCAACGGCCAGATCTCCATCCTCAACCCGATCGGTTCGACGCAGGTCGTCGTCGACATCCTCGGCTGGTTCCCGGTCGGCGGTTCGTTTCACGGCGTCACGCCATCTCGGATGGTCGACACGCGCTCCGGCCAGCACACCGACGATGGCCAATACCAGGGCATCGGGGCCATCGCCGGGGGGAGCACGCTCGACGTCGCGTTGGCCGGCCGTGGCGGTGTGCCCTCGAGCGGTGCCGGCTCGGTGGCCCTCAACGTGACGGTCACGAACCCGTCCGCCGCCGGGTTCCTCACCGTGTGGCCCGCCGGCACCAGCCAACCGAACGCATCGAACCTCAACTTCGTCCCGGGCCAGACCGTGCCGAACGTCGTGATCGTGCCGCTCGGCGCCGGCGCCCAGGTCTCCTTCTTCAACCCGTTCGGAACGCTCGACGTGATCGTCGACGTGGTCGGCTGGTTCCCCGACGACGGTTCCTTCAACGGACTCTCGCCGGCGCGACTGCTCGACACCCGTGTGCCGCCGCTGACGCCCGGTGGGTACCTCGTCCCGTCGCAGGTGCCCTACGGCCGATACATCTCGTTCACGTCGAAGGCCAACTGCGCCTGGGAGACCGTGAACGGGTTCGGCGGTTCGGACGACGAGATCAACGCGCTTTTCTTCCAGTTCGAGGACGGTACCGAGATCATCGACCTCGGGCCGTCCGACGTCGGCTTCGCGTTCACGGCGGCATGCGGGACGTTCGTGCCCTACTCGTCCATCGGGTACACGACGACCAGCATCACGACCGGCGACCACATCGTCGGTGACGACCTGGCCGCCGGCACGTACCGTGCCCGGACCACCGAGGCGTGCTACTGGGAGCGCATCTCCAGCTTCGACGAGCGCCTCGAATCGGTCATCGAGAGCGACTTCCTGGAGACGCCCACCACGGTGACCGTGAAGATCCAGGCCGGCGACGTCGGCTTCCACTCGGACGGCTGCGGCACCTGGACGAAGATCGCCTGACACCACAGCCGTCGAGTCGGCGCTCGAGCGGGCAGGACCTCAGTAGCGGTAGTGGGCGGCCTTGAACGGGCCGCTCGGATCGACACCGAGGTACTCGGCCTGCTCGTCGGTGAGCTTGGTCAGCTTCACGCCGAGCGCATCGAGGTGCAGCGCGGCCACCTTCTCGTCGAGCTTCTTCGGCAGCACGTACACACCGAGCGGGTACTGCTCGGTGTTGGCGAACAGCTCCATCTGGGCGATCACCTGGTTGCTGAACGAGCAGCTCATGACGAAGCTCGGGTGGCCCGTGGCACAGCCGAGGTTGACGAGGCGCCCTTCGGCGAGCACGAGGATCGCTCGGCCGTTGTCGAACGTCCACAGGTCGGTGCCGGGCTTCAGCTCGTCGCGCGTGGCACCGCTGCGAGCCAGGCCGGCCATGTCGATCTCGCTATCGAAGTGGCCGATGTTGCACACGATCGCGTTGTGCTTCATCAGGTGCATGTGATCGACGGTGATGATGTGGTCGTTGCCGGTGGCCGACACGAAGATGTCGGCGATGCCGACGACCTCGTCCATCGTGGTCACCTGGTAGCCCTCCATCGCCGCCTGGAGCGCGTTGATCGGGTCGACCTCGGTGACGATGACGCGCGCGCCTTGGCCCTTCAGCGCCTGGGCGCAGCCCTTACCGACGTCGCCGTAGCCGCACACGACGGCGACCTTGCCGGCGAGCATCACGTCGGTGGCACGGCAGATCGCGTCGACCAGCGAGTGACGGCAGCCGTAGAGGTTGTCGAACTTGCTCTTGGTGACCGAGTCGTTGACGTTGATCGCCGGGAACAGCAGCTCGCCGCGCTCGTGCATCTTGTAGAGGCGCATCACGCCCGTCGTGGTCTCCTCGGTGACGCCCTTGATGCGCGACGCCATCTGCGTCCACTTCTGCGGCTCGGTGCGCAGCGAGCGCTGCAGCAGACCGAGGACGATGGCGAACTCCGGATTCGATGCGGACGTCGGATCCGGCACCTCACCGGACGCCTCGAACTCGACGCCCTTGTGCAGCAGCAACGTGGCGTCGCCGCCGTCGTCGAGGATCATGTTCGGACCGGTCGGCTGCCCGTTGGCGTCGGCGGGCCACGACATCATCTGCTCGGTGCACCACCAGTACTCCTCCAGCGTCTCGCCCTTCCAGGCGAACACCGGGACACCCTGCGGGTCGGCCTCGGTGCCGTTCGGCCCGACGGCCACCGCAGCGGCAGCGTGATCCTGGGTGGAGAAGATGTTGCAGCTGGCCCAACGCACCTCGGCGCCGAGCTCGACGAGCGTCTCGATCAGCACCGCGGTCTGGATGGTCATGTGCAGCGATCCGGAGATGCGGGCGCCGGCCAGTGGCTTCAGCGGCCCGTACTCCTTGCGCAGGGCGCGCAGGCCGGGCATCTCGTGCTCGGCGAGGTGGATCTCCTTGCGCCCGAACGGGGCGAGGGAGAGGTCGGCGACGCGGAAGTCGCGGCGCGCAGCAGATTCGGTCATGGTGGTTTCCTCCGGTGGAAGACGACAGTACGAGTTGTCTCACCGTGCCGGTGCCAGCTGGCAGCTCTCGAATCAGCCCGAGTGACGAACCAACAGCCTAGCGACCGCCATGACGCGCGGCGTCGAGCGCGTCAGTCGGCGAGGACGACGGCGGAGACGTCGAGGATGTAGTGCGTGTAGCCGAGCGAGTTGTAGATGCGCACGACCGAGTTGGTGCCGTAGCGCATCAACGCCAGGTTGGGCACGGAAGCGCCTTCGACCGAGTTGAGGTTGGAGATCAACGGTCGCGACGCGGTGCTCGGGTAGGCGGTGAGATAACCGCCGTTCACCGGCACCGTCGGGTATTGGCGCTTGGCCTCGGCGATGGTCAGGTTGCCGATCAGCGCCGATTGGTTGCCCACCCACGTCGCCCCGATGTTCACGTGGGCGACGAAGTCGGCGAAGCTCCAGTCCTCGGCCTGACCCGGTCCGATGGCGGCCTGGCCCCACGGCGGCTGACGGGTGTCGAAGACGCGGAACGGTGAGTCGAGCGGCACGACACGACCGGCACGCGTGCCCTCCGGCTCGTTGGCCAACAGGTAGCCCATCACGTCGAGGATGATCCCTGCCGTGCCTTGATCGTTGTAGAGGTGGATGGCGCCATCACTGCCGACCGGCACGAGGGCCATGTTGGCCTTCGTCTGCCCGGGCAGGACGTTGACGTTCGATGTCGCAGGCGGGCCGACCGGGGTGTCGGGCACCGCCGAGATGAACGTGTTGCCGGTGATCTCCGTCGCGGTGATGTTGACCAGCACGCCGACCACGTCGCCATCGTTCGGCACGATGTCGGTCTGGCTGTTGTCCACGGTGTCCGCGCCACGGATGGGCACCGTTGCCTGTTGGCCGGCGCCCAGGCTCTGCGCGCCGCGCCGGTCGAAGATCCGACCGGGATTGCCGACCGGCACCAGCCGGGCCCCGCGAGCACCACTGGAGGTGGTGAAGTAGCCGGACACGTCGACGAAGACGTCGGCGGTGCCCGCAGTCGGGCTGCTGGACAGCACGATGCTGACCTTGCCGCCGTTGCCGGGACGCAGGATGGTCAGGTTGGGCATCGTCTGCCCGGCCTTGAAGTTGATGATCGAGTTCGTCGACGGCGAGCCGGCGGGGTACGCCCCGAGGAAGCCCTCGCGGGTCGGGCCGACCACCGTGATGCTGGCCACCACGGCCAGGACGGTGCCGTCGTTCGGCACCCCGCCGAGGCCGGTGACCTGGATGTCGAACCCGCTGCCGGCGCCCGGGGTGGTCGGCTTCTTGCCGATCGGGGCGACGTCGTTCAGCGAGTTCGCGGTCCGCGAGTCGAAGATGCGCGTCGGGGTGAGCGCGTGGTACTCGCCCCCGCCACCGAGGCCGGCGGCGTGGACGACGGATGGGGCTCCGGGCACAGCCACGACGGCGGCGCCCACCACCAGTGACCAACCGAGCAGAGCGTGGAGCGTGCGTCGGATCTTCATGGTCTCAGCAGCCTACCCCTCGAGTTCGTAACCATTCCGTCACGGTGCTTCGCTCCGTGTGCCACCCACCGCGCTGCGTCGAGCACGACCCGTCCGCTCCGAGTCGATCAGACCGCAAAGGTCGGGGTCAAGCCCTCGGCGGCAACTCGCTCCATGATCGCCGTGTGCTCGTCGTCGGCAACGGCTTCGGCCTCACCGATCAGCATCACCGGGATGCCTTCGCGCACCACGTACCGGCGGTGCAGGCGCGGGTTGTACAGCCCGCCCTCGTCGCCGAGGTAGTACAGCGGGCCCTTGTCGTCGGGACAGGCCAGCACGGCCAGCAAGCGGGGATCCAGTGCCACGTTCGTTCTCTCAGTCGCTGGTGATGATGGCGAGCACCTCGGCCACGTGCTGATCGCACGAGTCGCGGTCGGCCGCCTCGAGGTTCAGCCGCAGCAGCGGCTCGGTGTTCGACGGCCGCAGGTTGAACCACCACGAGCCGTTGTCGACGGTGAGGCCGTCGAGACGATCCTGCTGCACGTCCCGGAACAGTTCGGCGACGCGCTCGATGACGACGTTCGTATCGGCGACGTGCGTGTTGATCTCGCCGCTCGACGAGTAGCGCTCGAAGGGCTTGCGGGCGACGGAGAGGTCCTGCCCGGTGCGGCTGATCTCGGCGAGCACGAGCATCGAGGCGATGAGCCCGCTGTCGGCGCGGAAGTTCTTGGCGAAGTAGTAGTGCGCCGAGTGCTCGCCGCCGAAGATCGCGCCGGTCTCGGCCATCACCTGCTTGATGAACGAGTGGCCGACCTTGGTGCGCATCGGCACACCACCGTGCTCGCGGATGACCTCGGGGACCGCGTGCGAGCAGATCAGGTTGTAGAGCACCGTGGCGCCCGGGTTGACGCGCAGCACCGCTGCGGCGAGCAACGCCGTGGTGGTGCTGCCGCTGAGGCCGCGGCCCTGTTCGTCGACGACGAAGACGCGATCAGCGTCGCCGTCGAAGGCCAGGCCGACGTCGAAGCCGCCGGACACCACGCGCGCCTGCAGGTCGCGTTGGTTGGCGGGCTGGAGCGGGTCGGCCGGATGGTTCGGGAACGTGCCGTCGAGCTCGCCGTACATGACCTCGAGGTGCAACCGCGGCAGTCGTTCGAAGACGGCTGGCACGACGAGGCCGCCCATGCCGTTGGCCGTGTCGGCGACGACTCGCATCGGACGCAGCGCCGTGGGATCGATGAACGACACGACGTGATCGGCGAACTTCTCCAGGAGGTTGCGCGAGCTCGACGAACCAGGCGTCGCCGCATGCAGCGGGCCATGACCGTTCAGCACGTCCTTGGCGATCGCCTTGATGTCGTCGAGGCCCGTGTCCTGGCCGACGGCACGTGCTCCGCCGAGGCAGAACTTGACGCCCTGGTACTGCGCCGGGTTGTGCGAGGCGGTGAACATCGCACCGGGCGCGTCGAGCGTGCCGGCGGCGTAGTAGACGAGGTCGGTGGATGCCAGGCCGAGGTCGACAACATCGACGCCCTGCTCCATCACACCGCGAGCGAACGCGTCGACCAGTTCTGGGCCCGAGGGACGCATGTCGCGGCCGACGAGGATGCGGGTGGCCCCGGCGAACCGGGCGAAGCCGACGCCGAGGGCATGGGCGACCTCCGGAGAGATCTGGTCGGGCACCGTGCCGCGCACGTCGTAGGCCTTGACGATCTCGTCGAGGATCGCTGCGAACCGGCTGGGATCGGACGCCATCGCGTCGGGGTGGGACATGGGGCTCAGACGCTATCGGTCTGCGGCCGCCAGGGGTCGTCGAACTGGTCGATGGGCACGTCGGCGAGCGGCAACGTGGGGTCGAGATCGGGTGGCCCGACGTCGTCATCGGAGCCCGTGGTGGCCGACCCCGACGTCGCCCACACGGGTGCCGGCGCCATCACCTCGGTGGTCGCGGCCGGCAGCAACGGGTGCGTGTTGGCGTGGACGACGTCTCCTCGACGGCGCATGAAGATCAACAGGATGATGCCGGCGAACGTCAGCAGGTAGCTGAGGTAGTCGATGGTGTCGCGCTCGTAGTGCAGGTGCACGTGGGTGCTCGTCGGCACCACGACCATCAGGTTCGGGGCGATGCGGTACGGGCCCTTGGCCCCGTCGACCTGCCAGTTCGGGAAGTAGCTCATCTTGACGAGCACGGGCACGCCGACCTGGGTGACGTCGAAGGACAGCTCCTGCTCGCCGAGGTCGACGTTGGTCACCGTGTTCGCCGGGAGGTTCGTCACCTGGATCGGTTCCTGTGGCACGACGATGTCGACCTGGTTGTCGACGTGACGGCTCGGGTCGACGGCGACGTCGATGCGCTGCCACTCCTTCGGGCCGTCGTCGGCGGGCATCGCCGCCCACTCGTCGCGGTGCTGGAACCAGCTGGTGCCGAGCTCGAGGTTGCGTTCTCGCGGGTCGCCAGAACGCTTGTTGACCACGACCGGCTGCACGGTCAGCGGCTGCACGAGGTCCTCGTCGCGAGTTGCGTAGTCGACGCGATAGATGTCCCACGGTCCGGAGGACTTCTCGTAGGTCAGGCCCTCTTGCCCAGCTGCGTTGCGCTTGGCCTCGTCGGTGAACACCATCAGGTACTTGACCCCGAGGGTTTGCATGTACGGCAGCCCGATCGCTGCGTCGTGGTTGGTGTAGCGCAGCCCGCGCACGGGGTTCGAGCTCTGCGAGCTCATCGCCGCAGCGGTGAGGAAGTGGTAGGGCGTCGTTCCTGACGCCTCGAAGAACAGGCCCTCCATGCTGGTGATGCAACCGTCGGTCCAGTGCGGCAGGAGCATGAGGGCCATCGTCGTGCCGTAGCCGCCGTTCTTGCCGTTGTTCTCCCACAGGGCTCGGCCGCACCCGAGACCGTCCTCGTCGGAGCCCTTGCCGAGGCCGGCCATGGTGTCGACCAAGGCCTTGTACTCGCCGTAGGCCGGCTTGCCCTCGTATCCCTGGAAGTTGTACGAGGACCAACCGTCACTGAGCGCGTCGGTGGCCGTCGGCGTGAGCGAGACCAGATCGACGCCACCGATGCCCCATGAGTAGACGTTCTTGCCGTCCTTGACGGAGTAGTGCGCACCGGGCATCACCTGGAACAGGAACAGCTCGGCGACGAGCACGAACGTCCCGACCAACGCCGCGGTCGCCGCGCCGACGACGAGCGTGTGCTTGTCGAGCAGCGGCTTGCCGTTCATCGCCCGGAGGGCACGATGGAAGAACTGTGCGGTCTCGACGATGCCGATCATCATCAGCAGCAACCGGAACAGGTAGAGGAACGGCAGCAGGCGCGGGTTCCACAGCAAGCCGATCACCGGGAGGCTGTCGCGGGTGAGGTACGTGGCGGCCATCAGGCCGACGCAGACGATCCCCAACCACGCACCGGTGAGGTTCCGCTTCACCAGGCTGGCGACGAAGCCGATGATGGCGAACCCGCAGACGACGAGGTCGAGGAACGTCGGCCACGGGAAGAACATGTCCCAGAACGAGTCGCCGCCGCCGTTGGGCCGGAAGCCGTACTTCATGTCGGTCATGTACGCGTGGTTGGTGAGGAACGGCACCACCCAGAACGCGGACAGCAGGATCGCGCCGCCGATCACCGAGACGCTGTACTTCAGGCGCGTGCGGTCCATCCACACGAGGCACAGCAGGCCTGCCGCCGGCAGCATGACGAGCAGCACGATGCCGTGCGAGAGGAACGACAGGGCGAGCACGATCGCCGCCCAGCTGCGGTACTTGCCGTTCTCCAACCCACGTGCCAGCAATCCCAGGCCGAGGATGCCGAAGCTCAGCGCGATCGAGAACGAGAACTCGCCCGCCATCGTGCTCTTCACGTTGCCGCCGTAGATCGAGAAGCTCTCGTCGAAGAGGAAGACGATCGCCGCCAGTGCCATCAGCTCGGGGATCGGGTAGGCGAAGCGGGCCAGCCGACCGAAGGCCCAGCAGCAGAACGGCAGGGTCACCAAGCCGGAGACGGCGATCACCTTGAAGGCGATGCCGTACGGCACGATGATGTTGAGCAGCACGATGAACAGCGCCGGCACCACCATGTAGAAGCGGTAGAGCGGGAACCCGGCGTACCAGTAGTTGCTCCACCCGCTCAGCTGGAGATGCGGCAGGAGGTGGTCGCGCAGGTACGCCGGCCCCATCACGTGGGCGCCCATGTCGCCACCGGTCGGCGTGTTGTTGCGGATGATCAGCTGCGGCTGGACGACGTTGAGCACGGCGAGGGTGGCCCCACCGACCATCACCAACGCGGTGATGTAGCGCACGACTCGCGACGTGGGCCACGGCGCGTCGAGCCAGTCGCGCGGCCGGCGAACGATCCGTCGCCCGATGCGGCTGAGGATGTCGTCGCTGCGACCCGTTTGCGGCCGCGCCGCGCCCTCGGGCGAAGCATCGTCGACAGCAAAGGCGTCGAACGACGCGCTGTCGTCGCCGTCGTCGTCTCGCGTTCCGTCGTGTTCGACAAGCTGCTCGGTCATGCCGTCGGCAATCCTGTCATCCGCACGCCGTTCTGCCCCGTCACCGAGCAACCCTCATCGAGCCACCAGCGCCAGACCGGTCGCGTTGAACGCGACGTGGGTGATGATCCCCAGCCCGAGGCGCCCGGTTCGCCAGGCGCAGATGCCGACGACGAGCCCGAACGCGAACAGGCCGGGGTACTCGACGGGCTTGAAGTGGATCAGGGCGAAGATCGCCGCGACCGCGACGACGGCGAGCCCGTCGTTGAGGCGACGAACGAACGCACCCTGCAGCAGGCCGCGGTAGACGAGCTCCTCGACCAACGGGGCACCGATGACGACGAGCCCGACGAGCGCGAGCTTCCATGCGCCGTCGGCGCTCTGGTACAGGTCGCGAGCGGACTTCTCGACCGCCTTGCGGCTGAAGGTGCCCGGCCACGCCTGTTCGAACGGCCAGGTGACGAGGCGAACGAGGACCAGCTGGGCCAGGACCCCGATGGGTATGCCGAGCAGATCGACGGGTCGAAACGACAACCCGAAGTCGACCGCGAGGCTGCCGCTGCCGCGTTGACGGCTGATGAAGACGAGCCCGCCGATCATGACCGCCCACTGGCACGCAGCGCCGACGACCGTCACCCACACCGGAGCGTCGTTGGTGCTCGCGTAGCCAGACGCGGCGAGGACCGCTCCGGCGAGGAGCTGACCGCCGAGCCACGTGGCCAACCACAGCGTGGCCGCCTGGCCGATGCTGATGTCCGGCTGCCCTCCGCCGACGCGCGTCGGCGGGATTCGCACGTCGGGCATGGGTGCAGAGGCTAACGGCGACGAGCTGCCAGGTGCATTCGCGGTGCGGGTTTCAGCCGGCCAGACGGACCGAGCTGGAGTACGTCAGGACGCGACGCGACCGTCGGTCCTCGAGGCGCCAGCCGTTGGGCACCGACAGCGTGGAGGTGTGCCGCTCGCACAGGTCGTACCGGTGCGGATCGCGCTCGGGCGCCAGGTCGTCCAGCCACACCTGTGCGCGGGCGTACTGGTACGCCAGGGTCGTGGTGGCCGGCTCGGCGCACCCGGTACGTGAACACTGCCGCGTCATGGGCGCCAACGGTATGCGCCGGGCGCGTCTCGATGGTGGATGTGGGGGATGGATGTCGGGCCTCATCCTGATGACGGATGCGACCCCCGCCCCCAGGTTGATCGTGCAGCCTGAAGGAACCAACACCGGGGTTCAGCCGTAGCATTGGCGACATGAGCGACCTGCCTCCGCCGCCGCCTCCGCCGCCCCCGGGACGCACACCCGGTGGGCGCGGCCAGCAGCAGCCCGGCCAGCAGCCCGAGCGGGGCGGACGTCGTCCCCTGGGTGCCGGTTGGCCCCGCTGGACCATCCCCGTCCTCCTGGTCGTGCTCATCGCCGCCTTTGCCCTGCCCCGCATCTGGCCGAGCTCCGACGCCGACAAGATCAGCTTCACGGAGTTCATCACCAAGGTCGAGGCCGGTGACGTCAAGAGCGCCGAGCTGAGCAACGACTCCAATGCGATCTCCGGCGAGCTCACCGACGGCACCAAGTTCTCCACCACGGCGCCGAACACGTTCCCCAACGTCGACGAGACCAAGCTCCTCCAGGACAAGGGCGTCGACTTCAAGGCCAAGACGCCGGAGTCCAACTGGCTGCTCAGCTGGGCTGGTCTGCTGCTGCCGCTGGTCTTGATCATCGGCTTCTTCGTCTGGATGCAGCGTCGTGCCGCGGGCCAGATGGGCAACGTGATGTCCATCGGTCGCAGCCGTGCCAAGGCCTACAGCGCCGACAAGCCGAGCACCACCTTCTCCGACATCGCCGGCTACGAAGGTGTCAAGCAGGAGATCAGCGAGGTCGTCGACTTCCTGCGGATGCCCGAGCGGTTCCGTGAGATCGGTGCGCGGGTGCCGAAGGGCATGCTGCTCGTCGGTCCGCCAGGCACCGGCAAGACGCTGTTCGCTCGGGCGGTCGCCGGTGAAGCGGGCGTCGGCTTCCTCTCGGTCACCGGCTCCGACTTCATGGAGATGTTCGTCGGCGTCGGCGCCAGCCGCGTCCGCGACCTGTTCCAGCAGGCCCGCAAGATGGGCCGGGCGATCATCTTCATCGACGAGATCGACTCGATCGGCCGCAAGCGCGGCGCCGGCCTCGGCGGTGGGCACGACGAGCGCGAGCAGACGCTGAACCAGATGCTCGCCGAGATGGACGGCTTCGAGACGTCCGAGGGCATCGTCATCATGGCCGCCACCAACCGCCCCGACATCCTCGACCCGGCCCTGCTGCGTCCGGGCCGCTTCGACCGTCAGATCGTCGTGCCGCTGCCGGAGAACGAGGAGCGCCTGGCGATCCTCAAGGTGCACAGCCGCGACAAGCGGATGGGCCCCGACGTCGACCTCGACGTGATGGCTCGCGCCACGCCCGGCATGAGCGGCGCCGATCTGGCCAACCTGGTCAACGAGGCAGCGCTGTTCGCCGTTCGCCGCGGCGGCAAGCAGGTCGAGCGGATCGACTTCGAGAACGCCCGCGACCGCGTGGTCATGGGTGCCCGCCGCGAGAGCCTCGTGCTCAGCGGCGAGGAGAAGCGGGCGACCGCCTACCACGAGGGCGGCCACGCCGTGCTCACGGTGGTGCTGCCACACGCCGACCCGTTGCACAAGGTCACCATCCTCCCCCGCGGCATGGCACTCGGTGTCACCTGGAGCCTGCCCGAGGAGCGGCACACGTACTCGAAGGAGTTCTTCGAGGACGTCATCTGCCGGGCGATGGGCGGTCGTGTTGCCGAGAAGATCGTCTTCGGTCACCTGAACTCGGGTGCCGCCAACGACCTCGAGCAGGCCACCGGCATCGCCAAGCGGATGGTGCGCGAGTGGGGCATGAGCGATCGCGTCGGCCCGATGGCGTGGCACGGTCAGCAGCAGGTGTTCCTCGGTGAGGACCTGATGACGAGTGGTCGCGAGATCAGCGACGACACGGCCAAGATCATCGACGAGGAGATCTCCCGCATCCTCCACGAGCAGGAGACCCGGGCCCACGAGATGCTGCTGAAGCACCGCAAGGGCCTCGATCTGGTCGCCGAAGCGCTCGTCGAGCGGGAGACGATCGACGGCGGCGAAGTCGCCCGCCTGGTCCAAGAGGGCCTCGGCGAGACCAGCGACTCCGAGCCGCTTCACCTGTAGTTCGAACTTCTACGTTCCCAACTCGGGCTCCGGGGACGATCCGGGGTCGCGGGCTTCGGCGACGGCGGCCCACAGGTCGGTGGCGCTGGCCGGGCCGATGAAGCCGGCACGAACGACACCATCGGCATCGGCGACGGCGATGATCGGGACGGCCTCGATGCCGTACTTGCGGTGCAGCTCGACGTTGGCGGTGTACTCCACCTCGACCACCGTCACCTCGGAGGTGGCCAGCACCTTGGCCTTGCGCAGCATGTCGGCACAGGCGTCGCACGTCGACGACGAGAAGACAGCCACGAGCCAGGGGCGGTCGACGCCGTCGAAGTCGCCTCGATCGAGTCGGCTGGGCACCTCGTAGCTGACCGGTGTCGGCTCCGCCACCCGCTGGCGGCGTCGCAGCACCGCGGCCACCGCGATGGCAGCAGCGGCGACGACGAGCGCGACGAGCAGCTGCGGCACGATGTCAGCCTTGCAGTGGGAACGAGCCGGAGCGACCGCGCAGATCGGCGGAGCGCGGCAGCCGTCGCTCGACGACGATCGGCACGTCGCTCTGCACGAACAGCGGACGTCCGAGCGCTGTTGCGTCGGTCAGCGGGATGGTGATCACCCCGGCAGAGGGCAGCGGCACCGCCTCGAGGCCGGGCACCGGCACGACACCGCCGGGGGTGAGCATCATCACCCGAACAGTGGACTCGCCGAGCGAGGCGTTGTAGACGATCAGCACGTCCTCGACCGCCAACGGCGGGTCGGTGCTGCTGATCGCCATGCTCCACTGCGTGCTGGCCGACGGCGCACCCATGACCACCGTGGTGGCCACTCCCCCAGCACTGTGCGGCCGCGTGATCGCCCGCTCGGCCACGAAGCTCGGCACGAGCTGACCGGTGACCGGATCGGCGAGGTCGGTGGTCAGCTCCACCGCGTGGCGACCGGCGGGCAGCCCGGCGATCGTGCTGGTGTCGAGCACGCTGACGCTGTGCGCCGGAACGACGACCTCGGTGTCGTTGGCGAAGTCGGACGTGATGTCGAACCCGAAGAACAGGGCCTTGACGGTGATGTCCTGGTCGGTCGGGTTGAAGATGCCGTACTGCTCGGTGATGCCGTCGCCGACCTCGCCGTCGGCGAAGAGCTGCGACGTGCGCAGCGACGGCGCACCGAGACTCATCGTGTATCCGGTTCGCGTGCCCTGGTATCGCTGCGACCTGGCCACCACCACGCGGCCGCGGCTGGCGGAGACCGACACCGACAGCACGCTCTCGTCGCGGATCAGCTGATCGATGTTGACCACGGAGACGGAGTTGCCCTTCACCGGGAAGCCCTGCAGCTGGTTCGGCTTGCGGTCGCCGTTGGTGGACGCGAACGTGAAGTTGAGGATCGCATCGCCGGGGAACGGGTTGGTGATCACCAGGTCTTCGGTGCTGTCGTCGAGCGTGTAGCCGTCGGCGAACAACCAGTTCGACGACGTCGAGTTCGAGCACGCCGCCACCGCACTGCCGATCGCCGTGTCGGCGCGTTGCTCGACGATCCCGCCACCGCCGGCGACCTCGACGACCGACGACAGGAACGTGCCCGCCGGCTGCAGCGCAGCGAGGTCGACGGTGACGGTGTCTCGCGCCGGCACGATGACGTCGCTGACGACCGGTGGCGTGTCCGGCGCGTTGGTGAGCACGGTGACGCGCGCCGACCGCTGCGAGTCGCTGGGGTTGGCAACGACGACGACGCCGCCCTGACCGGCATCGCCGATCGGCACGCCGGGGCAGAACCACGACGAGTTGATGAACCCGCCGAGCGGGACGAACGGTGCGGACGGCGCTCCGAGGTTGGCGAACACCGCGTCGGTGCGTGACGGCCGATCGCGATCGATGGCGATGATCCCGACGATCGAGATCAACGCCAGCAGCACGCCGACGAGGCGACGGGCGATCATGTCGCGTCCTCGTCGCCGGCGCGGTGGTCGGCGCGGTCGCCGTCGCGGTGGTCGGCGCGGTCGATGGCAAGGTCGGCGAGATCGGCGGTGGGATCGGTGGCGAGGTCGGTGTGGATCTCGGTCATCGGCTCGTCATCGCCGACGACGACCAGCGGGTCCGTCATCGGCTCGTCGGCCCACGGCGCCGGCTCGTCGTACGCGTCGGGCTCGGGCTCGACCGGTTGGATGATCGGCTCGGTGATCGACAGCACCACCGGCGACGCGCCGGCCGTCGCCAGCCGGCGACGGCGACGCCACCAACGGACCGGATCGAGTGTGCTGGCCACGTACAACAGCACCAGCCACAGCAGCACTTGCACCGCGATGCCGAGCGTGCGCGACGAGGACGTGTCGTAGGTCAGCGTGGCTCGGCCGGCGGGAACGTCAAACGCCATCGTCGACCCGAACGCCGTGTGGGACGGCACTGCCTGACCGTCCACCGTGAGCTTCCAATGAGCGTCGTCGGGGACGGCGATGTGCACGGTGCCGGCCCCCACGTCGAAGCCGACCGGACCACGATCGAGACCGCCGGCACCGACCGGCACGGCTCCCTCGAGGTTGTTCGCCACCAGCGCCTCGTCGCCGGCAACGGTGGTCGCCGCGGCGGCGTCACCGGTCAGCAGGCTGCGCGTCGGGATCCAGGCCGTGTTCTCGTAGACGATGTAGTTCAGCGGACTGGTCAGTGGCCGGCGCAGGTCGAGCTGATCGTCGAGGGCGTCCGTCAGTCCACCGGGGAGCGGCAACGGGCGCTTGATCGTGCTGGCCGCTCCGTCGGCGACCGGGATGATGATGTAGCGGATGGCGTACGGGGCCAGCAGGCGCCCGAGTCGCAGGGTGGTCTCGCGCGTCATCGTGCCCAGCGCATCGGCCACTCGCTGCTCGGCGTCGGTCGGCAGCCCTGCCCAGTGCTCACGTACGTCGAGCTCGCCGTCGTCGGTGATCGCGTAGGCGATGCCCGGGCGCAGGGTCCAGCCCTCGACGGGCAACACCCGCGGATCACCGATCCACAGCACGCGGTAGTCACCGTCCGTGCTGTCCGGAGGCAACTCGCGCAGCTGCGAGGCCAACGTCACTCTTGGCATGTTCCAGCGGCCGCTGCCGACGGCGTAGATGCCGGGGAGCACGCCGACCACGACGCTCAACGCGGCGAGCACGGCGACTGGTTGACGGAGACCGAACGAGCCGCCCATCACGTCGTCGGCGAACGAGGCGGCGAGGCAGGCCGCGGCGAGGGCGAGGCCGACCGCCACCGGGGCGAGCAGAACGCCGGGCTCGGGCAAGCGGATCGGCAGGCTGCCGCGGTCGTCGAGGACGATCAGCCAGCCGAAGCCGGCCACGAGCCCGACGGCGCGGATCGCCCACGTCAGGCGCCAGCTGCGCGCCACGAGCGGTGCGACGACGACCGGGACGAACAAGGCGATCGTGAGGAAGCTGCCGGCGTTGCGGCCGAGCGCAAAGCGCGCCAACCGGGCGACACCGACCGAACGCGACGAGACGGGCGGCACGCCGGCGACGACGTCCCAACCGCCGTCGCCGAACAGATCGGCGAACCACGGGAAGTTGACGACGACGGCGAGCACTGCAGCGGCGACGGCCGCACCGATCATCCCCGCTGACACCCGCCACGAACCTTGCGCTGCGAGCGTGCTCACACCGAGCACGACGCCGACGCCGACGAGGACCAGCGCGAACGCCGGGGTGAACGCGATGACCACCGCGGACAGCAGCGCCAGCTGGGCGATGAAGCGCATCCGCTTGCGCCTCGGCACCTCGACGATCTGCTCGACGGTGTCGGCGCTGCCGGCTTCCAGCGACTCGATGCCGGTGATCCGCCGCAGCAGGTGGACCACCCACGGCATCGCCGCGTAGCAGGCCAGCGCGCCCCAGCGGCCGGCCGAGAGCGCCTGTGCCGGCAGCGGCAACGCGGCGTAGACGACGAGACCCGTGATGCGAGCGCGCGCCGTCGGGAAGATCGATGCCAGCCGCCACATGCCGATGTAGCCGACGACGAACAGACCGAGCACGGAGACGGTCTGCCACAACGCCATGTGGAACAGGGTGAGCACGCTGCCGAGGGCGATCAGCAACACGCCGGTCGGGGCTGCTGCCGTTGCGCCGAGACCGTGGCCCCACCAACCGGAGCGGAAGTCGCCAACGAGGCGCCGCGGGCTGGCCGGGAAGCGCAGGAACTCGCCGATCGACGGGATCCCGCCGCTGATCAGGTTGCGGCTGCCGATGGCGACGAGCGCGATCACGGCCAACCAGGCGATGGCCGGGGCGGAGCCAGCCGTCTGTCGCCAGCGCTTCTCGGTGGTCGACTCCGGATCCACCGGTCGCGAGTCGCGCGACCGCAGGTACGACGACAGGCGGGCGCTGCCGCGAGCCTGCAACCCGCGCACCTCGCTGTCGGGCACGTGGCGCAGCGGCCGGACCTCCCCGCGTCGGGCGATGATCGCCGGGACGCGCGGCACCAGCCCGATGAGGGCGCGCACCGAGGCGAACGCACTGCGAGGCTTGCCGGTGAGGACGCCGATGAGCAGCTCGGCCACCGTGACGAGCAGCAGTTGGACGAACAGCAGCGGCAGGTGCCGGGCACCGCTGAGGGTGGCCACGCTGCGCAGCCGGTGGCGGGCGTCCAGCGTCGCGTGCGCCAGATCAGGCCGACGCTCGACCAGCTCCTTGCGGTGTCGGGCGCGGGCCGTCGGCACCACGACCACCCGCGCACCACCGAGGTGGGCTCGCCAGCACAGGTCGACGTCGTCGCCATAGAAGTCGATCGCCGAGTCGAAGCCGCGAATCGAGCGGAAGAGGTCGGCGCGGACCAGCAGGCAGGCCGACGGGAGGGCGAACACGTCGCGCACGGCATCGTGCTGCTCCTGGTCCACCTCCCCCGGCTCGATCAACGGATCGACCTCGCCGAAGCGGTCGACGCCGAGCCCGACGTGCTGCAGCACCGACGTGTGGTCCCACTCGACGAGCTTCGGGCCGACGATCCCGGCGTTCGATCGGTAGAGCTCTTCGACGAGCGTACGGATCGCCGTGGGCTCGAGGGCGACGTCGTCGTGCAGGAAGCAGAAGAACCCGTTCTCGCCCTCGACCAGTTGCAGCACCTCGTTGGCGGCGGCGCCGTAGCCGGGGTTCCCGGCAACGGCGCGCACGAAGGCGTTCGGCACGCGATCGCGCACTCGAGCCGGGATGTCGCCCGGCTCACCAGCGACCAGGAAGAGGCTCTTCAGGTTGGTGTAGTCCTGCTCCGCCAGTGCTTCGAGCACGTCGTCGAACCAGGGTCCCGGCTCGTGCACCACCATGACCGCCACAACGGGCGGGGCGAGCTGCAAGGTCGGTTCCACGAGGGTCCGAGGCTAGCGGCAGGCTCGCGCGCGGGTCGGGCAGGGGAAGATACGAACAAGTGCTTGCAATAGTTAGCACTCTGCGGTATGGTGTTCGCATACCCGGTCGAGCCCCCCGAGACCGGGACCAACACTGTCCGAGAAAGGACATCACATCATGGCCACCTTCCCCTCCTTCCCGTCGTTCGACTTCAGCAAGCTCGACCTGAGCAACATCAAGCTCCCGCGCATCGACGCCGACAAGCTGCGCAACATGCAGATGCCGACCATCGACCTGCCGGGCGTCGACAGCGAGAAGCTGTTCACGGCGCTGCGCGATGCGGCGTACGTCACCATCGGCTTCGGCGTGCTGGCCGTCCAGCAGGCGCAGGTCCGTCGTCGTGAGCTGATCGCCACGATCAGCGAGCGCTTCGGCACCAGCAAGGGTCAGATCGACGAGCTGCTCGCTTCGTTCGAAGCTCGCCTCGGCGGACTCGACGAGCGCATCGACGCCCTCGAGACCACCATCGACAGCGCCGTCGAGAAGCTCGAGGCCAAGCTCCCCGAGCAGGCCGGCGCCCTCCTGGGCCAGGCCCACGACATCGCCAAGGCTGCTCGCAAGCAGGTCCGTGGCCTCGTTCGCAACGCCGCCTGATCACGCTGCATCGAGGGGCAGGGTCCATCCGGACCCTGCCCCTCGTCGCGTTTTCAGGCCGGTTCGAAACCCAACCCCCTGCTCTGAAAGGAGCGCAGCGACCACTCGGTCATACCCCGCCGCCCGACGCGATGAGGTGTGAGCGGCGGATGACCGCTCACACCTCATCGGGCATCCGCTGCGGCGTGTCCGAGCACCCCACCCGAGTACCGGCGGCGCGGTCACCGCGCGTCGAGTACTCGGACGCGATCCATCCGAGTACCGGACGCGCGGTCACCGCGCGTCGAGTACTCGATGCAACCCGTCCGAGTACCGAACGCGCGGTCACCGCGCGTCGAGTACTCGGGAGAGCCGACCAGACCCGGTCGAGGACGGGAGTTCGGGTGAGCGAGCGCAGCGAGCGAACACGGCAGGGGCCGCAGGCCCACCGCTATGAACGCCCACCGCTGTGAACGCCCACCGCTATGAAAAGTAGCCGCTCACGTCGACGAGGAGGTGGGTGGCGGTGCTGGGCATGAGGCACCAGCCGCCGGTGGCGTCGACGATGCCGGTGACGACGTTGGCGGACGCGCCCTCGGCGGAGTAGCGGACCATCGACAGGTCGGGCACCGGGGTCTGGCAGGGATGCACGGTGACGTAGCCGACGGCGGTCGCGTCCGCTTCGGTGACCTCGGCGACGACACCCTTCAACGTGCCCGCGGGCGGCAGCCCGAACGTACCGGCCAGCTGCAGGCGGCGGTTGGCCTTCGCTGCGAACATGCCGGTCGTGCCGAGGTTCTCCCGAGTGTCCATCACGCGCACCGGTGTGATCGCTGTGAACCGGGTGGTCGCCCCGTTGCCGTACCAGCCGCTGAGGTCGACGACGAGGTGCACGCTGGAGAACGAGTACAGGCAGATGTCGCCGGACGTCGACAGGCGCACGTCGACGTGGTTGGCCACCGAGCCGCCGACCCAGACGTTGGTCGAGCTGGCCAGCGGCATCGCCGTGTCGCACGGGAAGACGGTGACGAAGCCCTCCCCCGACGCGTTGCTGGCGTGCACGGTCAGCGCCACCGCTGTGGAGCCGGCGGGCGCGGCACCCGCGCCGACGACGGGGACGCGGACCACGGTGCCGCCGTTCACCCGCGCCCCATTGCGTGAGTCGAACAGCCGCCGCGGGTTGACGGGCTGGAACGGGTCGCCGCTGTCGGGCGCGTAGCTGCCGAACAGGTCGATCACGAGCGGGGTGGCCGAGTAGCTGAAGACGCAGAACGTGCCGTCGTCGCCGAGCGGCACGACGGTTGCTCCGGCGACGGTGCGGCGCGGCAACGGCTGCACCACCGAGGCGATCGGCTTCGGCTGCCCACACGGGTAGGCCGTCACGTGACCGACGACGGCAGGGTCGACCGTGGTGATGTTCACCGCGACCGCGGTGACGGAGGGATCGAGGTGCGGGTCGACGATCAGCGTGCAGCCGGCACCGAGCGGCGTGGCATCGGTGCCGAGACCGGTGCGGGTGTCGATCAGGCGCAGCGGGGTGATCGGCGTGAACAGCGCCGGATCCGCGGTGCCACCCGACGTCGTGATCGTCGGGGGCACGCGCGATCCGCACGTGTTGGCCGGCGGGGTGACCGGCGGCGGCTCGGTGGTGCCGCGCACGTTGAACCAGTTGCTGCGCAACGACAACGCCGTGCGCAACTGGTCGCCGGTGACGGTGACCGAACCGGCCGTGCCGCTGACGCGCACGGAGGTGACGCGTCCGCCCCAGTCGCCGTAGCCGTTGCGAGCCAGCACGGTCAGGTCCGTGAACGTGCCGATCGCCGGGTACTTGGCCTGGATCGCCGCGCCCGTGATCGTCACGGACCAGTTGTGGTTCGGGTTCGACGCGGTGGCGTCGCCGAGGTCTTCGTTCGGGGTGAAGCCGAGGCTGGTCGGTGCCGTCCACCCGCCGGACGAGGCCGAGAACATCGCGTAGGCGATCGCTCCGCTGGTGCTGCCGACCCGGCGAACGACGCCCGCGGTCGCAGCGACCGCAGCATCGGTCTGCGGGTACTCGATGCGCGTGTACGTCCCGCCGACGCTGCCGCGCATGGCAGCGCCGAGGTAGGTCTGGCAGACGAGGTCGCAGGTGCGCGCGTAGGAGTAGCGGTTCTCCGCCAGCGCGTAGCTGCGCGCTGCGATCGCCTGCGCCTGCAACGCCTGCGCGCCCTTGCCGCCACCGGCCGCGGCCCACGACGGTGACATCTCCTTGGCGATCACGGACCGGAGGAACTGCTCGATCGGGACCTCGTTGACGGTGCGGTTCTCGCCGGCCGTGCCGTTGATCGCACGGATGATGCCGCGGTAGGTGCGCACGTTGCCGTTCGGCTCGCACACTGCAGGGAGGTCGGCGAAGTCGTTGGTCGTCGTGTTGTTGGCCGTGGTGCGGATGTTGACGAACGACGCCACGCCTCCGGCGACGAGCGTCCAGCCCGACGCGACCGGGTCGCCCGAGGCCGACGGGCAGACCTGCGCATCGCTGCGCGCCCACACGGCGTAGACCCCGTTCGACGTCTCGCGCGCGAGCACGCTGCGCCACGGCCCGCCGGCAACCCCGTCGACGACGAGCAGGCCGTGCTCGTTGACGACCGCCGTCTGCAGGTCGTCCTCGTTCATCAGGCGGACGTTGATCGTCGTCACGTCGCTGGTCGCCGAGACGGTTCCGCCGTAGTACCGGTCGAGGATCTGGGTCGCACTCCAGCCGTAGTCCACTGCGTAGCCGTACGCGCCCCATTGACTGAGCCCGACGCCGTGCCCGTAGCCGTGGCCGTCGAGCACGACCGACGTGGCGGCGAAGGCCGTGGTGGCCGTGCCGATGGGGGCGGCAATCGGGGCCACTGCGGCCACGAGGAACGCGGCGGCGAACGCGGAAAGGCTTCGACGCATGTGACATCTATCGGCACCGAACGTGGCCGCCTTGACCGTGCGCACACCGCGACACCCTGCCGGGTGGCTGGCGATCGACGGCGTCGCGTCCCCGTTCTGGCCGTCGTCCCCGATAACCTCGCTGGCCGAGTGGAAGCCGCGACCCCTACGTCCAGTGAGGCGACTTCTCCGCGCATCCCCGTGCCCGAGGGGACCCTCCCGGTCGCCATCGGGTTGCTCGTCGCCGGGGTCGCCAGCTACCTGTTCTTGAAGGTCGGCAAGGAGGCACTCGGCAGCGACGAAGCCCTCCAGCCGATCACCAGCCTGTGGGTCGCCACCTTCGCGCTCGCACCCGGCGTGTTCCTCCCAGTGGAGCAGGAACTGGCCCGTGCGTTGTCGCACCGACGTGCGCTGGGTCTGGGCGGCAAACCCGTGCTGCGCAAGGTGATCGTGCTCGGAGCGATCCTCGCTGCGGTCGTCTCCGTCGGCATCCTCGCCGCCAGTCCGGCACTGGCCTCCGCCTTCTTCGATCACGACTGGGTGCTCGTCCTCGCCCTGCTGATCGCCTTCGTCTCCTACACGCCGGCGCACATCGCGCGCGGTGTCGCCAGCGGTCACGGGCGCTTCCGCGCCTACGCGATCGTCATGGCCACCGACGGCGTCGTCCGCATCGGCCTGTGCCTGATGCTCGCCGTCATCGGTGTCGAGGCCGTCGGGCCGTACGGGCTGGCGATCGCCTTCGCTCCACTGCCAGGTGTGCTGTGGGTGTACTGGCGCGGTCAGCTGAAGGTGGACGACGGTCCGCCGGCGGAGTGGGGTGAAGTCACCCAGAACCTCGGCTGGCTGCTCGCCGGGTCGATCTTCGCCGCCGGGTTGGTCAACGCCGGTCCGCTCGCGGCCACCGTGCTGGCCGAGCCGGATCAAAAAGAGCTCGTCACAAAGTTCACCTACGGCGTGCTGCTGGCCCGCATCCCGCTGTTCCTCTTCCAGGCCGTGCAGGCCGCGCTGCTCCCCCGTCTGTCGCGCCTCGCCGCTCGCAACGAGATCGCCGAGTTCCGCCAGGGCCTCAACCGCCTGCTGAAGATGGTGCTCGTGGTCGCCGTCGTCGGCACCGCCGGCGCCTTCCTGCTCGGGCCGTTCGTGATCAAGAAGTTCTACGACTCCGAGCTCAGCGGACGCACCCTCGCCACCCTGGCGCTGAGCAGCGCCGTCTACATGTTCGCCCTCGCCTTGGCGCAGGCCGTGATCGCGTTGCGCGGCCACATGCTGGTCGCCTTCGGCTGGGCGTCGGCCGGGATCATCTTCCTGCTCGTCACCTGGCTCAACGACGAGGACCTGTTCCGGCGCGTCGAGCTCGGCCTGGTTGCATCATCGGTCGCCGCGCTGGTGGCGTTCGCGTTCGCCCTGCGTCACCGCCTGCGCATCGGCGTCGTGCCGACCGGCGAGTCGATCATGGAAGCGCTCACCGACATGCCGCTGGAGAACTGAACCGGTCGAGCCCGGCCCCGCCAGGTCGTTGCGTCAGGCGCGACGGAGCTTGTCGGTCTCGATCTTCAGGTCGTGCTCGACCATCATCTTGATCAGCGTGCGGAAGTCGACCTCAGGCGTCCAGCCGAGCTTCTCCTTGGCCTTCGTCGCGTCGCCGATCAGCAGATCGACCTCGGCCGGGCGGAAGAACTTCTGGTCCTGGCGGACGTACTGCTGCCAGTCGCCGAGCCCGGCCTCCTCGAAGGCCAGCTCGACCAGCTCCTGGCCGGTGTGCGTTTCGCCGGTGGCCACCACGTAGTCGTCGGGCTCGTCCTGCTGCAGCATCAGCCACATGGCCTTCACGTAGTCGCCGGCATAGCCCCAGTCGCGCTTGAAGTCGAGGTTGCCGAGCACGAGATCCTGCTGGATGCCGAGCTTGATCCGAGCAACGGCGTTGGTGACCTTGCGAGTGACGAACTCGAGGCCGCGGCGCGGCCCCTCGTGGTTGAACAGGATGCCGCTGCAGGCGAACAGGTTGTAGCTCTCGCGGTAGTTGACGACGATGTCGTGGCCGAACACCTTGGCGCAGCCGTACGGCGACCGTGGGTGGAACGGCGTCCGTTCGGTCTGCGGGGTCTCGCGCACCTTGCCGAACATCTCACTGCTACTGGCCTGGTAGAAGCGGATGGGGTTGTTCTCGGCGCCGCCCACGATGCGGATGGCCTCGAGCATCCGCAGCACGCCGGTGCCGGTGATGTTGGCGGTGAGCTCTGCCTGGTTGAAGCTGAGCGCGACGAAGGAGATCGCGCCGAGGTTGTAGACCTCGTCGGGCTGTGTGTGGTCGAGCGCCTTCATCAGCGACGGCAGGTCGGCGAGGTCGCCGGGGACCGGCTCGACGTACGGGAACTCGTCGCGCATCGAGGTCATCTTCGGGTTGTTCTGACCCTTGACCATGCCGAAGACCTCGTAGTCCTTGGAATGCAGGAACTCGGCGAGGTGCTGGCCGTCTTGGCCGGTGATGCCGGTGATGAACGCTCGGGGCATGAGGGGATCCTTGAAAAGACGGTGGGAGCCGTGAAGTCTACGGGGGCAGGACGCCGGCATCCGTCGCCGTGGCTCGAGACGCATCAACGGTAACCTCGCCGCAGGTCATGGATCCCGTCCGCACCGCCTTCGACATCGGTCCGTTGGCAGGCCCGCGCACCGGAGTCGGCCATGCCGTGGCGGCGATGCACCACGAGTTGCAGGGACGCGACGACGTCGCGCTGGTCGACTACCTGATCTCGTTCCGCGCCAAGGTCACTGCGGGAACCGTGCGCCTGCCGATGCCTGCCGCGCTGGCCCACCGCTGCTGGTCGCGACGCGACGTGCCTCGCGCCGACCGGTGGCTCCGTGCCGATGTCGTCCATGGCACCAACTACGTCGTCCCGCCGACGCGGCGGCCCTCGGTGGTGTCGGTGTACGACTGCTGGTTCCTGCGCCACCCCACCTCGGCGTCGCCGGCCGTGCGCCGCGCCGGTGTCGTGCTGCGCCGCGCGATCGCCCGCGGCGCCGTGGTCCACGCGTCATCGACGTCGACGGCCGACGAGGTTCGCGACCTGTTCCCGAGCGCGTCGGTCGAGGTGATCCACCTCGGTCCACTGCCGGTCGCCGAGTCGCCCGCTGCACCGGTGATCGCCGATCTCGGCGAGCGACGGATGGTGCTCGCCATCGGCACGTTGGAGCGGCGCAAGAACCTGCCTCGCCTCGTTCGCGCCTTCGCCTCGATCGCCACCGAGCACGCCGACACGGTCCTCGTGCTCGCCGGCGGCGACGGCGACGACCGCGCGGCGATCGACGCAGCCATCGATGCTGCGGGGCCGGACGTCGCCGGTCGAATCCTCTTGACCGGCCGCGTCGACGATCAGTCGCGGGCCTGGCTGTTGCGCAACGCCGCCGTGCTCGCCTACCCGTCGCTCGATGAGGGCTTCGGCTTCCCGTTGCTGGACGCGATGCAGGTCGGTGTGCCGGTGGTCGCCTCGAACGCCGGATCGATCCCCGAGGTCGCCGGCGAGGCTGCTCTTCTGTGCGCGCCCGACGACGTCGACGGGCTCGCCGCCAACCTCGTGCGCGCGCTCACCGACGACGCGGTGCGCCGCACGCTGCTCGACGCCGGCCGCGTCCAGCTCGACGAGTTCTCGTGGGTTCGCTGCGCCGACCGGCTGGCCCACCTCTACCGACGGTTGGCCGAAGGGGACGGACGATGATCGCAGTGCTGTGTGGAGGCGTCGGAGCGGCCAGGTTCCTCCGTGCGCTGGCGTTGGTGCATCCGGCCGATGACACGTTCGGCATCGTCAACACCGGCGACGACACGGTCATGCACGGCCTGTCGATCTCGCCCGACATCGACACCATCACCTACACGCTCGCCGGCGCGATCGACCCCGAGCGCGGCTGGGGGCTGCGCGACGAGTCGTGGCGGGCCATGGAAGCGTTGGCTCGCTTCGTCGAGGTGCGTCCCGCCGGATCGTCTGCCGCTCCGACGTGGTTCAACCTCGGCGACCAGGATCTGGCGACGCACTTCTACCGAACGGCCCGCCTGGCCGAGGGCGCCACGCTCACCGACGTCACCGACGAGATCGCCCGCGCGTTCGGTGTGCAGCAGCACCTGGTCCCGATGACGGACCACCGCGTGTCGACCGTGGTGCGCCTGCGCGACGACGACCGCGAGATCTCGTTCCAGGAGTACTTCGTTCAACTGCGCCACGCGCCTGCAGTGTCGGCGGTGCGATTCGACGGCGCCGAGGCGGCCCGGGTGTCACCGGCCGCGCTGGCCGCGCTTCGCGATGCCGAGGTGGTGGTGGTCGCCCCGTCGAACCCGGTCGTGTCGATCGGTCCGCTGCGTGCACTGGCGGGGATCAACGACGCGCTCGTGGCTCGGCGCGAGTCCGTCGTCGCCGTTTCCCCGATCGTCGGTGGCGCTGCATTGAAGGGTCCAGCCGATCACATGCTGACCGAGCTCGGGCACGAGGCATCCGTGGTCGGAGTGGCGCGGATGTACGCGCCGATCGCCGCCGCGTTGGTGATCGACCCGGTCGACGCCCACCTCGCCGCCGCCGTGGAGGCCGAGGGCATGCGCGCCATCGTGCAACCCTCCGTGATGTCGAGCCCCGAGATCAGCGAAGCCCTCGCCCGATCGGTCCTGGCGGCTGGTCGAGAGATCGAGCCTCGGTGAACGAGCGCCGCGAGCGAGTCCTCGCTAGCGCGCGTTGATGTAGTCGAAGAGGGTCTGGTTTTCGCTCTCCAGGTGGCCGACGCGAGCCTTCACGACGTCGCCGATCGAGATGATGCCGGCGAGGCCGGTGGCGCCGACGACGGGCACGTGGCGGATGCGCTTGGCGGTCATCAACGCCATCAGCTGGTCGACCGAGTCCTCCGCCGCGCAGGTGACGACGTCGGTGGTCATCGCCGAGGCGACGCTGCGCCCGAGCGCGCCGGCGCCGTGCGACGCGACGGAACGCACGACGTCGCGTTCGGAGATGATCCCGTCGATGCGCGACGAGTCACCGGACACGACCAGCGCGCCGACGCCGTGGTCGCGCAGCAGCGCAGCCGCGTCGGCGAGCGTCGCCTCCCGCTGCACGGTGGCGACCTGCGTGCCCTTGCTTGCCAGGATCGAACGAACGTCCATCAGCAACACCTCCTCGGTGCTTCGGCTGATCGCAACCTACTGCTGCCCGACTACCTCAGCGAGCGAAGCCCCACGGCGAGGTCGGTCCACGGTGCCCACGACAGGTGGATGCGGGCGCGCGTCGGCGACACCGAGACGCGTGACAGGTCGGGCTCGCGGTACGGCGCCGGCACCAGGGTTGGCGCGTCGATGCCGGCGATGTGCGTCCACAGTTCGCGGATCGGCGTCTGCACGCCGGTGCCGATGTTGACGACGAGCCCGCCGCCCCGGGTGGCGGCACGCACCAGCGCGTCGACGGCGTCGTCGACGAACAGGAAGTCGCGGGTCTGTCGCCCGTCGCCGTGCACCGTGGGCACGCGATGCTCGCGGTGGGCGGCGTGGAACGCGGCGACGACGCCGGCGTCCGGTCGTTGACGCGCGCCGTAGACGGTGGTGACAGCGAGCGCGGTGAACTCGACGGCGTGATCGGCACGGTGGGTGGCCAGCAGATCGGCGACGGTGCGGGCGAGCACCCCGGCGAGGCCGATCGGCGCCCACGCCCGGCCTTCTTTCACCGGCAGCTCCCGGGCCGGCACCTCGCCGTACAACCAGCCGGCGGGCAGCGTGGTGACGACCTTCGCACCGACCGCTCGAGCCGCCTCCAACACGGCGACGGTGGAGTGCACCGCCGCACCGGCAGCGACGGCGCCGGAGCGGCCTGGCGGCAGCCAACCGAGGTGGAAGATCACCTCCGGTTGGCGGATGGCGACCAGCGCGCCGAACTCGGTGGCAGTCGCCGACAGGGTGTGGATCTTGAGCTCACCGCCCGACGTGCGGGCGTCCGACAGGTTGGCCAGGTTGCCGGAGCTGAGGTCGTCGACGACGTCGACGGCGTGGCCCTCGGCGAGGAGGCGTTCGGTGAGGTGCGAGCCGAGGAACCCGGCCCCGCCCACCACCATCACGTTCACGTGGCGTCAGGATCGGGGCGCCGCTCACCACGGACGCGTTCGCCCGCAGCGACGGTGCCGTGCGCGCCGAGCACGCAGTCGCGCACCTCGGCGCCATCACCCACCCGACCCATGACCACCGAGTCTGTCACCACCGCGCCGCGGCCGACGACGGCGCCGGCCAGCAGCACGGAACGCTCGATGACCGCGTCGTCGTGCACCTCTGCACCGGCGGCGACGACCGATTCGACGATGCGCACGTCGGCGCCGAGCACGGCCCCGGCGTCGACGCCCTGGCAGCTCTCCCGCAGGCGGCGCCCGGCAACCAGGTCGATGTTGGCGCGCAGGTAGAGATCCGGTCGGCCGGTGTCGATCCAGTAGTCGTCGGTGGCCATCGCGAACACGCCCCGGTCGGGCACCATCGCCGGGAACGTGATTCGTTCGATCGACGTCTTCACGCCCACCGGGATGCGAGCGAGCACCGACGCCTCCAGCACGTACGTGCCGGCGTTGGCCAGGTTCGACGGCTCCGTGCCACGGGCCGGCTTCTCGACGAAGCGCTGCACCCGCCGCTCCTCGTCGAGCGCAACGACACCGAAGGACGAGGGGTCGTCGACCCCGATCACATGCAGCGTCGCCTCCGCGCCGGCGGTGCGGTGGAAGGCGATCAGCGCGCCGACGTCGAGATCGGTGAGGACGTCACCGTTGGCGACCACGAACGTGTCCTCGATGCCGCTGGCGTCGGCAGCGAAGCGGATCGCACCGGCGGTGTCGAGCGGCTCGGGCTCGACGGCGTAGCGCAGGGCCACGCCGTCGCAGTGACCGTCGGGGAACGCCTCGATGAACGGCTCCGGGCGGAAGCCGAGCGCCAACGTGACCTCGGTGACGCCACCGCGGCCGAGGTTGCCGATCAGACGTTGGATGATCGGCAGGTGACCGACCGGCAGCATCGGCTTCGGGACGGTGTAGGTCAGCGGTCGCAGCCGGGTGCCGAAGCCACCCACGAGCACGACGGCGCGCATCAGCCTGACGTGGTGGAGGTGACTTCGGGCGTCGTGCCCGTTCCGGGGGTGGTGTCCGCAACCGTGCCGGGGGTGGTGTCGGCGGACGTGCCCGGCGTGGTCCCGGCGACCGTCGTGGTCGCTCCGGAGATCGTCGTGGTGGGCACGTTGCCACCATCGGCGGCACCCAGTGACGGCAGCTCGGCGGCCCAATCGGGCTGCGTGATGGCAGCGTCCTTGCGCACGAGGGCGATCTCGAAGACCATCCCGTCGTTGCGGATGCGGATGCCGTCGAACTCGGTCACGTAGTCCTGGAAGGCGCCGGTGTCGGAGAAGTTCTTCCACACGCGGACCTTGAGGACCATGTCGTCCTTGCCGGCGCACGCCGCGTACTCGCTGGTGGCGAGGTCGATCTCCTTGCCGTTCTGCTTCACGACGAGCTTGCCGTCCTTGATGCTGAACTCCTCGCCGCCCTGCGCGGCCGGCAGCTTCAGCGCCGAGTCGGTGAGGTCGACGTCGTAGATGTTCAGGAAGACGCCCAGCTTGGCCCGGTTGCCCGTGCTCTTGCTGCTGTACGGGTGGTAGTGGATGACGCCGTCGCCGTGGCTGTGCACGCCGATCAGGTTGAAGGCGTCGGTGCCCTCGAGATCGCCGGCGAGCTTGGGCAGGGTGACGTCGCAGACCTTCATGCCGTACGCGGCATGCCAGTGCTCACCGACCTTCGGTGAACCGGCGCCGTCGGAGGGACGGCTCTGACGTGCGTAGACGATGAGGGCCAGCAGCAAGACGACCAGCACCAGCACGACAGCGGGGAACACGGTGCCGCCTTGGAAGCGCACCTTCTTGCCCTTGCCGCGCGAGGCGAGCTTGGCGACCTTCTTGGCGGATGATGACGTTGCCACGAGGGAGCGAGGCTACAGGTCCGGCCGCCGAAAAGCTGGTCGTCAGCGGCGAGCGCGGCCCGCTGACCGGAGCTCCACGATCAGGGCTTCATAGGCCTTGGCCACGGCGGAAGGCGACGCCGCGCCCTCCACCCAGGCCCGACCGGCGATGCCCATCTGCCTCGTGCGCTCGGGATGCGCCAGCAGGTCGCCGAGCGCCGTCGAGAACGCCACCGGGTCGTCGGGCGGCACCGCGAGACCGCCGCCGGACGCCTCCAGGATCCGCGGCACCTCGGTGCCGGGGTCGATCGCGGCCAGCACCGGACGGCCGGCAGCCAGGATCGAGTAGGTCTTCGACGGCACGCTCACCCGACCCAGACCCGCCTTCAGCGGCACGAGGTGGATGTCACCGGTGGCCAGCACCTCGGGCAATCGCTCCTTCGGTTGGTACCCGGTGAAGCGAACGTTGGCGAGCCCGGCGGCTCGCTCCTGGAGCGTGGCGCGGGCGGCGCCGTCACCGTTGATGACGAAGGTGGCCCGCGGGTGCAGACGTGCGGTGTCGACGACCATCTCCAGCGACTGGGAGAAGCCGACGTTGCCCGCGTACAGCACGACCGGTTCGTCGCCGATGCGGAGCTCGCGCCGCAGCGGCGTCTCGCGGTGGAACGGGCGGATGAACGAGGTGTCGACGAAGTTGGGGATGACCCGCACGCGATCGCGATGGTCGGGCCTGACCTTGGCGACGACGTTGTCGCGCAGGTCGTCACTGAGCACGGTGACGGCGGCAGCTCGGTGGTAGCTGACCCGCTCCAGCCACGAGGCGACGGCGATGATCCTGCGGTTGGTGATCGCCCCGGTCTGCACCGCGGCGTCGGGGAACACGTCCTGGATGTTGAACACGAGTGGCCCGCGGCGCAGGAGGTGCGTCGTCCAGCCGGTGAGGCCCATGGTCAGGGGCGGCGACATGGCGATCACCGCGTCGACGCGACCGCCGCGCCACGACATCACACCGGAGAGCGCGCTGAAGCCGGCGAAGCCCACCGCCCGACGCAGCAGGTTGCGCTTGTCGTCGCCGGGAAACGGGTGGACGCGCGTGATCGATCCCCATGGCATGCGCTCGCGGCGGACGAGCTTGCCGGTCCAACCCGGCTCCACCGCGTGCTCGCGGTACCACGGCAGGGCGGTGACGACGTGCAGCTCGTGGCCGAGCGCGGCGAGCTCGGTGACGATGCGCGTGATCACCTCGCCGGTCGGCGCCGTGTCGGGCGCGAAGTGCGGGCAGAGGACCGCGATCTTCATCGAGCGCCCGCGTTCGTGAGCGCGGAGTCGTAGACGCGGTCGAGTGCCGCGCCGGACACCGCGCTGGTGAACTGGGTGGCGCGTACGCGACCGGCGGCGATCAGCCGGTCGCGTTCGGCGGCAGCTCGGGCGGGCACGTCGGCCCAGGCGTCGAGGTCGAGCGGGAGCACGATCGCCGCATCGCCGGCGACCTCCGGCAGGCACGTCGAATCGGCACACACGACGGGCACACCGAGCGTCATGGCCTCGATCAACGGCGCACCGAACCCTTCGTACTCACTGGGGAAGACCATCGCTGCGGCGGCGGCGAGGAGGCCGTTGCGATCGGCCGCCGAGACCCGGCCGAGGCGGCGGACCCGCCGGTCCGTGCACGCAGCGACCTCGGCCTCCGCCGCGCCCTCGCCGCCGATGAGCACGAGCCGCAGATCGAGGTCGGTCCAGCGGGTGCGCATCAGCGCCAGCAGGAAGCGGTGGTTCTTGTGGGGGTGGGTGATGGCCGGGTAGACGAGCAGCGGGCCGTCGCCGAGCGCGAAGCGGCGGCGCAGCTCATCGGCTGCCGTGATGCCGTCAGCGTCGACGAGCGTCGGTTCGATGCCGTGAGGCACGACGTGCACGCGCTCCGGCGCGACACCGAACGCGGCGACGACGGTGCCGCGAACGAACTCCGTGGGCACGGCGATGGCCGCCGCGCGCTGCGCCGATCGAGGCAGCACGGCGCCGAAGAAGAGGCGCTTCGCGCGGGAGAAGTTCTGCGGCAGGTCGCGGTACTGGAGGTCGTGGATCGTCAGCACGTACGGCCGCCGCGCGCGCCATGGCGCGGTGCCACCGCCGTGGTGGACGAGCCCACTCGACGCGGTTCGCCGCCGCAGCCACGTCGACTCGGCGAAGATCCGCCGCGGGCGACTGGCGCCGTCGATCGGAGCGGCGATCACGGTGCACTGCGCGGCGAGGTCGGGGTGCGCTTCGGCAAAGCCGGGCAGCACGTCCAGCTCGAGCTGCCAGTGCGGTGCGACCTCGCGCAGGCCGAGCAGCTGACGGACGAGGTACTCCTCGGATCCACCGACCTTGCCGGGCACGCACCAGAGCAGGTTCACGGCAACGTTGCCGTCGCGCTCGCGCGGCATCGGTCAGCCGGCGATCTCGCGGTAGGCGGCTGCCGTCAGGGCGGCGGCGTTGGCCCAGCTGCGGCGCTTGGCGCGGGCGAATCCCTTGGCGGACAGCTCGCTTCGACGCCCGAGCGCGTCGGAGATGCCGCGGGCGATGTCGGCGGGGTCCATCGGGTCGACGAGCACGGCTGCGCCGCCGGCCGTCTCCTCGGTGGCGGTGCCCCGGCTGGTGACCACGGGAACGCCTTGCGCCATCGCCTCCAGCACGGGAAGCCCGTAGCCCTCGCGTTCGCTCGGGTAGCAGAACGTGTCGGCGCCGGCGTAGAGCGGGCTGAGGTCCTCGCTCGGCACGAAGCCGAGGAACGTCGCCTCCCCCAGGTCCTCGGTCGAGCCCCAGCCGTCGGCCCCCACGACGACGAGTGGCAGCGGGTCGTCGAGCATGGCGATCGCCAGCGCGAGGTTGCCGAGGTTCTTGCGCGGTTCGACGGTGCCGACGAACAGCAGGTAGCGCTCGGGCAATCGGTACAGCGATCGCACGCGAGCGACCTCGTCGGCGCTGGCCCGCTCGGTCTCCACGCCCCACGGGACGAGGCGCAACCGGTCGGCGCCGATGCCGGCCGCCTCGCAGTCGTCCATCGTTGCCTGGCTGGGGCACAGCACCAGCTCGGCCTTGCGCTTCACCAGCTCGAGGCTGCGATGGAACACACTCACGCCGCGGCGCGTGAAGTGGTCGGGTTCGTGCAGGAACGCGAGGTCGTGCACCGTCACGACGAGCTTGCCGTTGCTCGGTGCCGGGATGATCGACGTGCTGTGGGTGATGTCCACGCGACCGGTTGCCCGCTCCACCTTCGGGCGCCCGAGGCGCAGCCACCCCTCGTACAGGAACGGACCGGAGAGCGGCAGGTGGGCGACCGGGATCGGCGGGATCCACGGGTCGTCCGGGAGGTGGTGGTGTCGGCCGGCCACACCGACGAGGCGCACGTCGCTGTGGAAGCCCATCGCCTCGGCGACGCGCAGCGCACTCACCGCGGTGCCGCCGGGCACGCGGTGCCAGCACTGCTCCAACGTGTAGGCCACCCGCACGCCCTCCATCATGGCCGGGCGAGTCGTAGCATCGGGGTCATGGGTACGTTCTGGCAGGACCGTCGCGTCGTCGTCACCGGCGGGTCCGGGTTCCTCGGGCGAGTGGTGGTCGCCAAGCTGCACGCGCTCGGCGCCGACGTCGTCGTGCCGCGCAGCGCCGACTTCGATCTGACGCTGCCGGGTGTGGCCGAGCGGTTGCTCGCCGACGCCGCTCCGTCGCACGTCATCCACCTCGCCGCCGACGTCGGCGGCATCGGCTACAACCAGGCCGAGCCCGCCCGGCTGTACCTGGCGAACCTGTTGATGGGCACGCACGTGATCGAGGCGGCGCGGGCGACACCCTCGATCGACAAGACGGTGCTGCTCGGCACGGTCTGCTCGTACCCGAAGTTCACCCCGGTGCCGTTCCGCGAGGAGAGCCTGTGGGACGGCTACCCGGAGGAGACCAACGCGCCGTACGGCATCGCCAAGAAGGCGCACCTGATCCACGCCCAGGTCAACGCGCAGCAGTACGGGCAGCGCTTCTCGTACCTGATCCCGACCAACCTGTACGGGCCCGGCGACAAGTTCCACCCGTCGGTCAGCCACGTCATCCCGGCGCGGATCAAGCGGTGCGTCGAGGCCCGTGAGCGCGGCGAGGACAAGATGGACGTCTGGGGCACCGGCACCGCCAGTCGCGAGTACCTGTACGTCGAGGATGCAGCCGAGGCGATCGTGCTGGCGGCCGAGCACCACGACGACAGCGCCGGTCACGTCGAGCCGATCAACCTCGGCACGAACCGTGAGGTGACGATCCGTGAGACCGTCGAGTTGATCGCCACGATGGTCGGCTACGACGGCGAGCTCGTCTGGGACCCCACGAAGCCCGACGGCCAGCCCCGCCGCCGCGTCGACCCCAGCCGCGCCGAGCAGCTCCTCGGCTGGCGAGCGACGATGCCCTTCGAGGACGGCCTGCGCACCACCATCGACTGGTACCTCGCCCACCGCGAAGAAGCCGAACGCGCCCCCGACTGACCCACGGCCGCGCACGACTGACCTCGGGCGCGCCCGCCGCTCGATCCCGACCGATGAGGTATGAGCGGTCCATGACCGCCTGTTTCTCATCGCGCCAGCGCACCGCCCCGACCCGATGAGGTATGAGCGGTCATGCGCCGCTCATACCTCATCGGGCTCGGGCGGGAATGGTCCATGGGGGTGGCTCGACGCCAAACGGGCGTACCGTCGGGTCGGCTTCCCCCACCTGTTGCGTCAACCACGGGGGAACCCATGTCACTCGACCTTCGGGCGATGCTCGCCCATGCCGAGACCCATGCCGGCGTCGTCACCGAACGCGACCTGGCTCGCTACGGCATCACGCTGCACCAACGCAAACGACTGGTCGCCGATGGCCTCCTCCAACGGATCGTCAACGGCAGCTACCGGGTTGCTTCGAGCCCCGCCGACGAGCTCTCTCGATGCGTTGCCGTCTGCGCGCGACCTGTCGGACTGATCGTCACCGGACCGACGGGTGGGCGCCTCTGGGGTCTTCGGCGCGTCGGACGCGACGGGATCGTCTACGTGATCGGTCCACCAGGGAGCCACCCGGTCGCTGAGCCGTGGATCCAGGTCTACCGGACTGCGGCGATCGCGCCGAGCGACATCGTTCGGCGCAGTGACGGGATCGTGGTCACCTCGCCACCGCGGACGGCGGTCGATCTCGCCCGTCACCTGTCGGACGAGGACCTGCGGTCGGTGATCGACCAACTGCGTCACGAGGGCACGTGCACGCTGGCCACCCTGAGGCGCGTTGCCGAACCGCTGGCGACGCCGGGGCGGCCGTGGGCGCGGCGGTTCCTCGGCATCCTCGACAGGATCCCGGAGGGCAAGGCGCCCGAGTCGCATTGGGAGTCCCGGGTGTTCGACGCGCTCCGGCAGCGAGGCATCGACGTCGAGGCGCAGCGCTGGCTCGACGTGCCGGACTTCGGGCCGATCCGACTCGACGCGTGCATCACCTCGCTGCGCTGGGGTGTCGAGGTCGACGTGCACCCCGAGCACTTCACCGAGGCCGGCGGCACGCGCGACCGCGAGCGCGACCTCGCCTGCCACGGCATCGACTGGCAGATCCACCGAGTCGCCCGGCTCACCCTCGAGCGCAGCTTCGACAACGCGATGGACACCCTTGCCATGTCTGCAGGGCGCCGCGCCGACGCGCTCGAGCGGCCGGGCGTGCGGCCCTGACACCTCGCCGCCCATCCCGCGGATCCCGGTGAGAGGTGATCGGCCATGCGGCGCACACCTCTCACCTCGTTGTCCATCCGGCGAATCCCGGTGCGAGGTGATCGGCCATGCGGCGCACACCTCTCACCTCAGCGGACGACGCTCGATCGGGCGCGGCTGCGTCGACCATGGGGTGGCGGTTCGGGGTACGGTTTTCACATGCGCACGCAGTTGCCGCCGGGGGCCTTGGCCCGGGACGATCGTTTCCACCGGATCACCACCGCCGAGCGGTTCAACGACGAGCGGCCGAACGACCAGGGCGGCGATCGCCGCATCGATCCCGAGGCGTCGTCGGCGGCCGACAACGCACGCCGGCAGATGCACGGGATCTTCGTCGGCGAGATCCAGGCGCTCGAGGGCGCCGGTCGGACGGCGTTCGACTACACCACCGACGAGACCCCGTTCGCGATGAAGCTCGACATGGCCCGCCAGTGCTGGGACGAGGCTCGCCACGTCGAGATCAGCCTGCTGCTCGGCGACCACATGGGCATCAACCCGGGCGAGTTCAGCGAGTCGGTCACCCTGTTCGAAGCGGCCTGCCACCCCGATCCCGTGTTCCGCCTCGCCGGGGTCAACCGGGCGCTCGAGGGCCTGGCCATCGACGTGTTCACCACGATGCGCGACTTCGCCACGGAGATGGGCGATCCGGTGCTCTACTTCGCCGAGGACTGGATGCTCGCCGACGAGGTCACCCACGTGAAGATGGGCAGCACCTGGCTGCGTGAGGTCACCAAGGACGACAAGGAGCGACAGGCAAGCGCCCTCGAGTTCCAGCGCACGGTGGACGGGCTGTTCAACTTCCGCGGCCTGCGCGGCGAGAACCGCGAGGCGTCGATCAAGCTCGCCCGCAAGTTCCGCGAGATGGCGGGCTTCGACACTGCTGAGATCGACGAGATCGCAGCGATGGCCGAGGCCGACCGTGCGGAGCGGGCCGGCGCTTCCGCCTACTGAGGCGCTGCTGCCGACGGCGGCTGCAACTCTGCGGTCAGCACACCGCGACGAACGACGATGCGGTCGTCGAGCGTCAGCGTGCAGTGACGCATCGGCAGATCGAAGTGACCGGCGGTGAACCGACCGGCGTTCTCGTTCGCGCCGGTGGAGTAGAGGACGTTGCCGGCAAAGGCACGCGCCTCGGTACCCCACGTCTCGCGCTTGTCGAACAGCTCGATCGACTCCCAGCGCGCCGCAGGGTTCATGCCCCATCCGACGTGGCTGGTGGCGTAGCTCTCCCGATCGCCGAAGGAGGCGAGGTAGTCGCAGAACAGGTCCATGTCCACGCCCTCGCCGTCGATGGCGACGATGTGGTCGTCGGCGATCGTCAGTGCGATCGGCGAGGCGATGATCCGGTTGAACGTCAGGTTGAGGTCGCCGGCGGCGAGCACCAGCGTGCCGCTGACCGAGTGCTCGGAGGGAAACGCCAGGACCAAGCCGCCGGGCCAGTGAGCGATGCTGCCCGGCCCGTTGGTGACACCGGTGGATCCGGCCGTGAACGCGCCGGCGAGCTGCACGGTGAGGTCGCTGCCGGCATCGCTCGTGATGCGCATCGTCGACGCGGCACGCAGCCACTCGTGCCCGAGGGCGACGCGACGCGGCAGGTCGTCGTCCCAACGCAGCCGCTCGAGCACGTCGGGGTGCTCGTTGGAGATCATCAGCACGCGGGTGCCGGCACCGAGGATGTCGCCGAGCTCGGGAGCGTGGAGCAGACC
Source organism: Ilumatobacteraceae bacterium (assembly GCA_965229005.1). Lineage (GTDB taxonomy): Bacteria > Actinomycetota > Acidimicrobiia > Acidimicrobiales > Ilumatobacteraceae > CBDDIP01. The sequence continues at coordinate 2,036,116 of CBDDIP010000002.1, read as the reverse complement.
TTCGACGGTGCAATCGATGACGAGGTCGGCGGCGCACAGCGCGCCCAACGTGACGGGATGGCCCGCCAGTGCCTGCGACGCGCCGGTGGAGCGGATCGGCACGACGTGTGCCGACGGCGGCGTGGGCACGATGACGTCGACCACCTGTCCGCCGAGTGATTGCGCGGCGAGGCGCGCCGTCTCCACGAGCGACGGTCGGCTCTGCGATTCGCTGAGCAGGGCGACGGTCTCACCCTCGTGCAGGCCACAGCGGGCGAAGTGCTCGGCGAAGGCTGCGACGTAGCGCCACTCGGTTCCCATCAGGCACCACCTTCGCGCCACTGCTCGACGTGATCGAGCATCAGCCGGTCGATGACGTGCGGTGCCTCGACGTTCAACAGGTGGCCGGCACCCGGCACGACGACGAGCTGCGCGTTCGGGATCAGCTCGGCGATGGCCGCCAGGTAGGCGGACGGCGTCTCCTCGTCGAGCTCGCCCGCCAGGCACAGCGTCGGCGCGGTGATGCGCGGCAGGACTCCCCTGCTGTCGTGTGTGACGAGGCAGGCGATCGATCCTCGCAGCGCGTCCGCGGTGATGCGCGACATCGCTGCGACCTGGCCGCCCATCGCTTCATCGGTGATGCCCGGACCGGCGAGCGAGCGCAGCACGGCAGGTGCGAAGTCGGCGGGCGACTGCCCAGCGTCCAGCGGTGCCAACCTCGCTGCTCGCCACGCGGCGGGATCGGTGCCGTCCAGGCCGAACTTCGGACTGGTCGCCAGCAGGGTCAGCGTGCGGACACGTGACGGCATCGCCGCCGCGGCGTACTGGGCGATCATCCCGCCGAAGGAGATGCCGGCGAGGTGCGCCGACTCGACCCCGATCGCGTCGAGCAACCGCCCGACCGCAGCGGCAAGGGCCTCGAACGTGACCGGGCCGTCGAGTGGAGCTGACTCGCCATAGCCGGGCAGGTCCCACGCGACCACACGGTGATGCGCCGAGAGGGCGACGAGTTGCGGCTCCCACGAGATCCGGCTGCCACCGAGGCCGTGGAGGAGGACGATCGCGTCACCCGCACCCGCCTCGCGCCACGCCAGACCATCGCGTTCGACATCGTGCGGCGCGTGCATCGGTGCTCATCATCACCGTCGACGACCCTGATGTCAACACTGTTGACATCACCGATGACAGCTCGCACACTGATGCCATGACGAACGTCGATCGCGACGAACTGGTCGCACGCGTCCACGCCCTCGGGCCGACGATGGCGGAACGCGCCGTGGTGCACGACCGCGAGGCCAGCTTCCCCTTCGACAACTTCGCCGACTTCCGCGACGCCGGGCTGCTGGCCGTGTGCGTACCGAAGAAGTACGGCGGGCTCGGAGCGAGCTACGCCGACTACGTCCGAGTCAGCGAGGAGGTCGGCCGCTGGTGCGGCGCGACCGCGCTGACCTTCAACATGCACAACGCGACGATGCTGTGGTGCGGCGAAGTCGCCGATCTGCTCGACCTCTCCCCCGCCGACCGCGAACGCCACGAGGAGGTTCGTGCGGCGATGTTCCGTGGCGTCGTCCACCGCGGCGACATCCACAGCCAGCCGTTCAGCGAAGGTCTCGCTCCCGGCGCGACCGCTGGCGTGGCGACGAAGGCGGTGCCGGTGGACGGTGGCTGGCGAGTCACCGGCCGAAAGATCTTCGCCTCGCTGTCGGGCGCGGCAACGTTCTACAACGTCATCTGCCAGTCACCCGGCGAGGACGTCATCCGGCTGCTGGGCGTGCCGGCCGACGCCGACGGTGTGGAGATCGTCGACGACTGGGACCCGCTCGGCATGCGCGGCACGGTGTCGCGCACGCTGCTGATGCGGGACGTGTTCGTGCCCACCGACAACGAGTGGCTGCCCGCCGGCGCCTACGACCAGGCAGCGCAGCGCTACCCGTGGCTGTTCCTCTCACTGTGCCCGAGCTACCTCGGCCTCACCGGTGGGGTGCTCGACGTCACCCGCGCCTACCTGCGCGGCGAGCTGCCCGGTCAAGCTGCCGGCGCGCGGCGTGACCACCCGATGAAGCAGGTCGGCTGGGCACAGATGCAGCTTCGACACCAGCAGTCGCGAGCGATGCTCTACCGCGCCATCGACACGGCGACGCTCGACCCGTCGGAGGAGGAGCTGACGTTGGGGTGGGCGGCGGCGATCACGGTGATGGAGCACGCTGCCGAAGTGGCCAGCACCGCCATTCGCGTGTGCGGCGGACAGGCGATGCTCAAGCACCTCCCGCTGGAGCGGATGTACCGCGACTCACGGCTGGGTTCGCTGATGCTGCCGTGGAGTGCGGAGGTGTGCATGGAGCGGCTGGCCAAGGCTCGGTTGTACGACTGATGGCGACCCGCACGGCGCTCAACCGCGACCGCATCGTCGACGTGGCGATGGCGATGCTCGAGGACGATCCGTCGACGGCCCTGAGCGTGCGCGACCTCGGCGATCGTCTCGGCGTGCACGCGACTGCGCTGTATCGCCACTTCCGCGACAAGGACGAGCTGCTGCGGGCGATCGGCGATCGGATCCTCGTCGACGTCACGGCCGATCTGAAGCCGACGGCGCCGTGGCGGGAGACGGTGACGACGGTGTGCGTGCGCCTGCGCGCTGCACACCTCGCTCGTCCCGTGCTGGCGATGCTCAACCAGGGTGAGCCACCGCGGCAACCCAACGAGCTCGCGGTGACCGAGGCGCTCCTCGGCGCGCTGATGCGAGCCCGGCTGTCGCCGTCTCAGATCGCGTCCGCCTATCACGCGCTCATCGAGCTGACGATCGGTTCCGCAACCATCGACGCAGCGCTGGCGAGTGAGCCGGCATCCAGCCGTGCAGCGACGTACCGGCGCTGGCGCGCGGACTACGCCGCCCTCGATCCCGACGAGCATCCGGCGTCCGTCGCGCTCGCCGGGGACCTCTACGCCGGCACCGCCGACGACCGCTTCGAGTTCGCGCTCGACCTGATGCTCGACGCCCTCGCTCGCCTCAGTAGTACGGCAGGTAGGAGCTGAGCTCCCAGGGGGCGATGGACTCGAGGTCCCATTCGTTGCCGGCTGCGCTCCACTTGGCAAGCTCGTCGCGACGGATGGCGAGGAAGGCACGCACGAGGTCGGCACCCATCGCCTCGCACAGCACCGAGTCCGCCTCCAGCGCATCGAGCGCCTCGGCGAGATCGTGCGGGGTGTGCCGGTCGGTGTTGGGCTCGCTGTCGCCGTCGCCCTCCTGCGGCGTGCCGCAGTCGAGCCCCTCGGCCACACCGATCAGCGCCGCGTTGAGCATCACCGCCGCAGCGAGGTACGGGTTGGCGCTGGCGCACGGCATGCGGTTCTCGATGCGCGTCGATGACCCGCGCTCGCCCGGCACGCGGAACGTGCTCATCCGGTTGTCGAGGCCCCAGTTCGCCCAGTAACCGGCGATCAGCCCCGGCACGAGTCGCTTGTAGCTGTTGACCAACGGCGCCGACATCGCCGCCAACCCCTCGTGATGGGCGATCAGCCCACCCATGCACTGCCGAGCCAGCGAGGACACGCCGTGCTCGGCCGTGGGGTCGTCGAACGAGTTGGCGCCGCCGTCGATGGGCACCAACGAGAAGTTGATGTGCAGGCCGCTGCCGACGAAGTGGGCGAACGGGCGGCCCATGTACGTGATCTTGTAGCCCTTCGCGGCGGCCAGCTCGCGGGTCATCTCCTTGCAGATGAACGCACGATCGGCCGCGTCGAGCGCCAATCCGTACTTCATGTTCAGCTCCATCTGGCCGGGGTGGAACTCGCCCATCATCCCCTCGAGATCGAGGTCGGCGTTCTCTGCTGCGTCGAACATGTCGAACAGGAGACCGGTGGTGTCCGCGCCGGTGCCGACGCCGTAGACGCGGTGCGACGGGTTGTCCAGCGGACCGAAACCACCGGGCGCCGACGCGTCGGGCTGCATCACGTAGAACTCCATCTCGAAGCCGAGCTGCGGCTCGTAGCCGAGCGCGCGCCAGGCGTCGACGACGCGCTTCAGTGCGTTGCGCGGCCCCAGCGCGAGCGGCTCGCCCTGGAACTCGAGGTCGGCGATGACGACGTCGGTGTCGACCTCCCAGCCGGTGCGGCGGGTGCTCGGCAGCGGCACCGTCGACAGGTCGGGGAAGCCGACGTCGGCGGAGTAGCCGTCGATCGGCAGGATGTCGCGATCAGTGGACATCGTCAGCGTGGTGACGGCGTGGTGGCCGTGCTCCCCGAGTCGCCGCTCGGGGATGTACCGCCCGTGCGAGAGGCCGTTGAGATCGCACCACATCACGCGCACACGTCGATTTCCCATATGGGCGGGACAGTACCAAACCCCAAAATCGGCCGGGTCGGCGCGCGCCACAGCGCGACACTGCGCCATGGAGCAGCACCCGATCTGGCACCTGTTCAACCTCCGGGTCACCACGCCGCGCCTCGAGCTTCGTGCGATCGACGACGACCTCGCCCTGCAGCTGGCACAGCTCGCCGCGCAAGGCATCCACGAGCCGACGTTCATGCCGTTCGGCATCCCGTGGACCGACCAGCCGTCCCCGAAGCTGGAGGAGGGCGCCCTGCAGTTCTACTGGCGTTGCCGTGCCGAGATGTCGCCCGAGAAGTGGAACATCAACTTCGCCGTGTTCGACGACGGCGAGCTCGTCGGCACCTCCGGCATGTTCGCCTTCGACTTCCCCAAGCTGCGCCAGTTCGAGACCGGCTCGTGGCTCGGCCGCCGCTTCCAGGGCCGCGGCATCGGCAAGGAGATGCGCATCGCCACGCTGCACGTCGGCTTCATCGGGCTCGGCGCGACGCGCGCCACGACCGGCGCGTGGCAGGACAACGGGCCGTCGCTCGGCGTCACTCGCAGCCTCGGCTACGAACCCAATGGCGTGGTCCGCAAGCTGCGTCGCGACCAGGCCGACGAGATGATCGCCTTCAAGATGGAGCGCGAGCACTTCGACGCGCACCTGCGCCGCGACGACATCGTCGTCCACGGCGCAGAAGCCTGCTTGCCGATCCTGGGTTTGGCGTGACGGGTCACGTGTGACGTTCTGACGGACACGTGAGCAACACGGACTTCACGCCCACGACAAACTCGTTTGTTCCCTAACGATCTCCGTTTGACTACGATGCGGCGAGTTCACGACGTGTACAGGGGGAAGAGATGATGACCAAGCGGATCGTGCCCGTGCTGGTGGCATCGCTGTCGCTGCTTGCTGCAGCCTGTGGTTCCGACGACAAGACCGACAGCACCCCGGCGCCCTCGGCAGCGCCGACGGATGCGCCCTCCGACACGGATGCGCCCGGCACCGTTGCGCCGGTCGACACGACGGGCACCACCGGGGACACCGGCACCACACCCCCGAGCGACTGCGTGCTCGACGCACCGTTGAAGATCGGCTTCGCCGCCGACCTCGGCGAGCTCGGCGCCTTCTCCGACCAGCCCGGCTCCGAAGCCGCCAAGGTGATGGTCGACAAGATCAACGACGCCGGCGGCGTCGGCGGCCAGCAGATCGAGTACACGGTGAAGGACATCCAGGGCGACCCGGCCGCCACGCAACGCGCCGCACAGGAGCTGCTCGACGACGGCGTCAACGCCATCATCGGCCCGCCCTTCGCCAGCACCGGCGCTCCCCTCCTCGACACGACCAACGGCAAGGTGCCGGTGGTCTTCATGGCCAGCACCGACCCCGCACTCGCCGACCCCGATCGCGGCGCCTTCCTGGCCAGCTTCAGCGATCCGGTCCAGGCGTCGGCGATGGCGCAGTTCGCCACGGAGAAGGGCTTCACCAAGGCGATCACCTTCAGCTCCACCGATGACGTCTACTTCAGCGGCAACCCGGAGTACTTCAAGGACGCCTTCGAGCACGACGGCGGCACCGTGCTGCAGGACTTCTCCTTCAGCCTGGCCGACACCGACTTCTCCACGCAGGTCAACGAGATCGCCGGTCTCAGCGACAAGCCCGAAGTCCTGTTCACGGCGATGATCATGCCGCAGGTGCAGACGCTGCTCGAGCAGCTCGACGCCGCCGATCTCGGTGACATCGTCGTGATGGGTGCCGACAGCTTCGACGCCACGGTGGTCAAGAGCGCCGGCGCAGTCGCCGACGGCGTGTTCTTCGCAGCGCACACGTCGGAGGAGAACGAGGGCGTGAAGTCCTTCCTCGCCGACGCCGCCGCAGCGGGCGCCAACATCGAGACGATCAGCTTCGGAGCGCTCGCCGCTGACGCGGTGCAGATCATCGTCGCCGCGGTCAACGAGGCCTGCTCGGTCGACGGCCCGACGTTGATCACCACGATCAACACCCTGCGCAACGTCCCCGTCACCACCGGCACCGTGTCCTACGACGGCACCGGTGGCGTGCCGGAGAAGGACGTCAGCATCATCGAGATCGAAGGCGGCGAGCTGTCTCTCGTCGAGGCGCTGCGCCCCGACTACATCCCGGCTGTCTGATCGCCGAATCGAGGGACGGCCAGTGCTCGAACTGGACGCGATCACCACGCGCTACGGCGCGGTGACTGCGTTGCGCGACGCGTCCATCAACGTCACCGCCGGCGAGGTGGTGGCGTTGGTGGGCCCGAACGGCGCCGGCAAGACGACGCTGCTGAACACGGTGGCCGGCCTGCTGCGCCCGGCGTCGGGCACCGTACGGTTCCTCGGCAAGGACATCACCGGCAGTGAGCCGGCGAAGCTGGTGCGCAGCGGGTTGGCACTGGTGCCGGAGCACCGGCGGATCTTCAAGGACCTGACGGTCGAGGAGAACCTCAAGCTGGCCGGCACGACCGCCAAGCCCGCCGATCGCAAGTCGCGCCTCGACGAGGCGCGCACGTTGTTCCCGGTGCTGCGCGACAAGTGGTCCACATCGGCCGGCTACCTCAGTGGCGGTGAGGCACAGCAGCTCGCGGTGGCCCGCGCGCTGATGAGCAACCCGCAGCTGCTGCTGCTCGACGAGCCGACGCTGGGACTGGCGCCGACGTTGGTGGACGTGATCTTCGAGCTGCTGGCCACGCTGCGAGCGCAGGGCCGCACGTTGCTCGTGGTCGAGCAGAACGCGCACCGCGCACTGCAGCTGGCCGACCGCGGCTACCTGCTGCGGTCGGGTTCGATCGTCGCCACGGGAACGGGCGCCGAGCTGGCGGCCAGCACCGACCTGTTCGAGTCGTTCATCGGCGGGGCCGGCCCGTCGTGATCAAGGCGATCCAGACGCTGATCGACGGGCTCGGGCTGGGCAGCACCTACGCGCTGCTCGCACTCGGGATCTCGCTGATCTTCGGCGTGATGCACCTCGTCAACTTCGCCCACGGCGAACTGATCACGGTCGGCGCGTACACGGCCTACTTCTTCTTCCTCCACGGCGGCAGCTGGTGGTGGATGCCGATCATCATCATCGGCGCCGCTGTGCTCGCATCGGTGGCCACCGAGCAGATCGCCTTTCGCTGGGTGCGCAGCGCCAGCCCGTTCACGCTGTTGCTCACCTCGTTCGCGCTGGAGCGGCTGTCGCATGCGCTGTGGCAGATCTTCGTCTCGCCGAAGCAGCGTGCGTTCCCCAAGCCGTCGTGGGTGTTCCGCGTGTTCAAGATCGGCGACCTCCGCCTCGAACTGATGGACCTCGTCACCGTCGGGGTCACCGCGGTGACGTTGGTGATCACCGCGATCGTGTTCAAGCGCACGCTGTTCGGCATCGCCGTGCGCGGCGCAGCAGAGGACTTCGACGCGGCACGTTTGATGGGCGTGCGCGCCAATCGCGTCATCTCCGGCGCGTTCGCCTTCGCCGGCGCGCTGGCAGGTGTCGCCGCGGTGCTGATCTTGATGAGGTCGCCGTCGGCCGACCCGACGATGGGCAGCGACTGGTTGTTGAAGGCGGTGATCGCCGCCGTGATCGGCGGGCTCGGCAGCTTCAGCGGGGCGATCATCGGCGGGCTCGCACTCGGGCTGTTGGAGACGGTGACGCGCGCCTACCTGCCCGATCTGGCCAAGGGCCTCGACCGGTTCTCCACCGGCATCGTGTTCATCCTCATCGCCCTGTTCTTCGTGCTCCGTCCTGACGGCGTGTTCAAGGTGTCGCACGCGGAGCGGGTGTGATGGGCACGTTCGGTGGCAAGGCCGGCCGCAGCATCACGGCGAGCGCCGTGCTGCTCGCTGTGGTGTGGGTGCTGGCCACCGTCTACACGTCGTGGGGTGGGTCGTCGCGCGACCTGCTGATCGACGAGATGCTGACCAACTTCATCCTCGTGCTGGCGATGCAGGTGTTCATCGGCAACACCGGCGTGCTCTCCTTCGGCCACATGGCCTTCGCCCAGGTGGCGTCGTACGCGACCGCGGTGGTGGCCATCCCGGTGGCGGCGAAGGCGAAGTCGCTGCCGGACATCCCGTTCGGCCTGTCCGACGTGCACCTCGGCGCGTTCGGCAGCACCGCCGTCGCCGTGGTGGTCACGCTCGTGGTCGGCGCGCTGATCGGCATCGTCGTCTGTCGCGCCAGCGGGCTGGCGCCGACGATGATCACGCTTGCCGCTCTGTACGTCGTCGATCAAGTGGTCAAGAACTGGAAGGAGATGACCCGCGGCGCCGGCGGCCTCTCGGCCATCCCGCGGATCGGTTCGGTGTGGTTGTGGGTCGGCGCCGCGGTCGCGCTGCTCGTCGCCCACTTCTTCCAGGAGACGCGCATCGGGCGCTTCGCGGTGGCGACCCGCGAAGACGAGCTCGCAGCGCCGGCGTTGGGGATCCGCCTGTTCACGTCGCGCTATGCCGCGTGGACGGTGAGCATCGGGCTGATCGCCTTCGGTGGGTCGCTGCGGGCGCAGTCGCTCGGCTCGGTGAACCCGAAGCAGTTCACACTCGACGCGGGGATCCTGATCCTGGTGATGCTGGTGCTCGGTGGGATGCGCACGATCAGCGGCGCCGTCCTCGGCACCGTGCTGGTGACGGCCGGCAACGAGCTGTTCCGTCAGCTCGGCGATCCGCAACGGTGGAACATCGAGCGCTTCCCCGATCTGTTCCTCGGCGGCACGATGCTGCTCGTGATGCTGCTGCGGCCGGGCGGCATCCTCGGCGATCGCGACGTGGCCGGATGGTTGCGCCGACGGTTCCGTCGCCGACCTGCGCCCGAGACCAAGCTCGCGCCGCCACCGCTCAGCGGGCGAGCACTGCGAGCCAGCGACATCGTCGTCAACTTCGGCGGCTTCACCGCGCTCGACGGCGCCGGGGTCACGGTTCGCGCCGGCGAAGTGGTCGGTCTGATCGGCCCGAACGGCGCCGGCAAGACGACGTTGTTCAACGTGGTCACCGGGTTGGTCGACGAGACGCAGGGCACCGTGCGCCTGGGCGATCTCGACTTGTCGGATGCGTCTCCGGTGGTCGTGGCGCGTGCCGGCCTGGCCCGCACGTTCCAGAACCTGCGCCTGTTCAAGAACCTGTCCGTGCGCGAGAACGTGGAGCTCGCTTCACTCGTCGCCCAACGTCATCGCCCCGACCGCGTCGCCACCGACGCCGACACCCTGCTCGGGCGTGCCGGCCTGCTGGCCCTCGCCGACCGCCAGGCGGGCACGCTGGACTACGGGAACCAGCGTCGGTTGGAGCTCTGTCGCGCGGCCGCGCTGGCACCGGAGTTCCTGCTGCTGGACGAGCCCACGTCGGGCATGAGCGACAGTGAGAGTCAGGCGATGGTGGAGAGCGTGCGCGACATGGCCGGGCGCGTCGGCGCCGGCGTGTTGGTGATCGACCACGATCTCGGGTTCATCACCCGCATCAGCGACCACATCGTCGTGCTCTCCGAGGGCCGCGTGCTGGCCGAGGGCACACCCGCCGAGGTGCGCGCCAACCCCGAGGTGGCCACGGCCTACCTCGGCTCGCAGGCATAGCCGTGGTGGCGCGGCCGGACTCGCTGCCCGGCGTGGACATCCTCGCCAACGACGTCTACGAGCAACGACTTCCGCACGACGAGTACACGTTGTACCGCGCGCAGTCGCCCGTCGCCTGGATCAACGAGACGGAGGCGAACGGCTACAGCGGAGCCGGGTTCTGGTCGTTGACTCGATGGGACGACATCGTGGCCGTGCACAAGGACTGGCGCACGTTCTCCAGCGAGCTCGGTGGCACCGAGCTGGAGGAGATGGAGCCCGACGCGATCGAGGCGCGCAAGACGATGCTCGAGACCGATCCGCCGCGGCACACGAAGCTGCGGCAAATGGTCAACCCCACGTTCAGCCGTGCCTCGGTGGAGACGTACGCCGCGCATGCGCGATCGATCATGGCGTCGTTGATGGACGACGCCATTGGAGCGGGGCCGATCGACGCCGTGACCGCGATCTCGCGCGAGCTGCCGATCCGGATGTTGGTCGACCTGCTGGGCGTGCCGCCGTCGGATGCCGAGGAGCTCTTCCACTGGGCCGACCAGATCGTCTACCACGCCGATCCGGACTTCTCCGAGGCCGTCATCGACCGCACCGACACCGATCCCTACCGGCTGCTCCCCTTTCGCAGCCCCGTGTCACAGAAGGTGTTCGACTACGTCGCACGACTCGTTTCGGCGCGGCGTGAGGTGCCGGCCGGCGATGTGCTGACGGTGTTGGCCAACGCCGCGGTCGACGGCGTTCCCTTGACCGATCGCGAGCAGGGCACGTTCTTCCTCCTGCTGCTGATCGCCGGCAACGAGACCACGCGCCACTCGCTGACGCACGCGCTGCACGCCTTCGCCCAGTTCCCGGATCAGCTCGACCGGTTGTGCGACGACTCGTCGTTGCTCGAACCCGCCGTCGAAGAGGTCCTTCGCTGGGCCTGCCCGCAGCTGCACTTCCGTCGCACCGCGGCGGTGGACACGACGATCCGCGGCGTCGACGTCGCCGCCGGGGAGAAGGTGGTCACCTGGTACATGGCCGCCAACTTCGACCCGGAGGCGTTCCCTGATCCGTTCACGTTCGACATCGGTCGCACGCCCAATCGCCACGTGACGTTCGGCGGCGGCGGACCACACCTCTGCCTCGGCCAGTGGATGGCACGGTTGGAGGTGCGCGTCATGCTCGAGCAGCTCGCCGCCCGCGTGGAGCGCGTCGAGCAGACCGGCGAGCTGCGACGAGTTCGCAGCAACTTCATCAACGGCGCCAAGTCCTTCCCTGTCGCGCTCCACCCCCGCTGACGCCGGAACCGCGGGCGTCAACGTTCGAGCGTCGAGTACTTGATCCGCAACGAGCTGCAGGCCGCCCGGATGCCGGGACCGTCGTCCCTCGACGAGGCGAGGATGCGAGCTCGCAGGTGCTCGGCCGCGGCGACCGCCTCTGCGCCGAGCGTCGAGAGCCCGCCGTGCTCGTTGGCCAACTGCCCCATCCGCCACGCCAGGTCGCGCATCGGCACGACCAGCACCTCCACCGGAAGCGCCACCAGACCGGCGATCACGGCATCGCGTTCGGGGCCCTCCCACGCGCCGAGGAGGGCTCCGCCCTGATGGCCGGCCGCGCTCCTGCACAGCCTGGCGAACCACAGGTTCGTGGTGGCGATCGGCGAACGCCCGATGGCACGTCGCAGCGCAGGATCGGGCCCCGCCAGCCAGTCACGGGTCAGGTGGTCATCGAGCAGGACGACAGCCATTTGCTACGTCGTCCGAAGATCGGGATCCGTCTCGTCGGCAACGTTCTGGTAGTGGACCTCGGCCGGGAGGACCATGTCGAGCAGGCGCCCCGCCTGGCCTGCCGGAACCGTGAGCACGCCGAAGCCCAGATCGATCACCTCAACCTGCCCGCCGTCGACCAGGTGCCAGCGACGCCGTACGGCTGCCGGCAGCGACAGCTGACCTGAGGACGACACCTTGAAGCGCTCCGACCTGGCCACACGCCGATCATACTTGGTGAGATCCCAGACCCACCAAGTGATGGTGGTCACCGAGGAACGTGCCGTAGGTTGTCGGCTGTGAGCATCCTTCGGCCGAAGACGCGAGTCGGGGCGTGCACGACGATCATCGGGGTGGTCGTGGCCCTGAACGTGGCGATCCTCGCGTTGTGGGCGCTGCAACCGTTGAAGGACTCGGTACCGGTGGGCATCGACTACTCGACGCTCGCGCTGAACCCACCGAAGGCGGCGATCCCGGTGTCGCAGCGGGTCAGCTGCAACTCGTTGTTCGACTCGGCGGCCAGGGACGGCGACCCGCTGCCCACGTTGAAGGAGCAACCGGCGGATCGGCCGGCGTTGGTCTACAACCGCGAGCCATGCGAGCTGGTGCACCAGCAGGCGCGCATCGTGTGGGGCATCGACATCGCGATCTCGCTGCTGGTCATCGCCGGATGCGTCGTGCTCATCGCCCGCCCGCGCCGTCAGAGCAGGGCGGCGATGGAGGCAGCGGCTCTCGCTGCGCCGTTGGTCTCGACGGGCAGGTAGTTCACCTCGCGACCGATCTCGGCGGCGATGACTGCGGCGAGGTGGTCGGGGTCGATCGTGTCGGCGTAGTCCATGCGATGCCCGGCGCCATAGCGCTGCAGGCGGTGGTGCACGTGGAAGTTCTGCTCGAAGTGGTGCTGCAGCGGCACGTAGATGAACGGGCGACGGTTGGCCACCAGCTCCATGCCGGTGGTGAGTCCGCCGTGCACGATCGCCAGATCACACGCGGCGAGGTGGCGGTACAGGTCGGGCACGAAGCGGTGGTAGCGGACACCGTCGTGGCGAGGCAGTGACGCCGGGTCGAGGCGGGGCCCGACGACCACCTCGAAGCGCAGGTTGCCGACCAGCCGCCGCGCCGCGGGCGACGCGTCGACGACGCGGCGCAGGAGGTCCCCGCCGACACCGGAGCCGCCGACCGTGACGACGCAGACGAGCTCGTCGGCGCCGTAGCCGAGCTCGGCACGCAACCGATCGCGCTCGCCGAGGTCGATCGGGTCGAAGCCGGTGATGTAGCCGGAGAACTCGAAGTTGGCTTCGGTCCACTCGCGGATGCGCGGCATGTCCGGGCCGAACGAGTGGGGCACGATGTCGTCGGGATCACCGACGAAGATCGATGCGTCCCGCAGGCGGCGGTACCGCTGGCGCTGCTCGATCATCTCCAGGTTGTAATCAGCGGTCAGCGCTGCTTCGTGCTCGCCGCCATCGGGCATCGGCAGCCACCCGACGAAGTCGGTCATCCAGGCGAACGCGAACCGCTTGTGCGACGGGTTCTCGTGAAGGAAGTGGTCGACGTCCCACGCCTCGTCGCCGATGACGAGGTCGTAGTGCTCGTCGCTGACGATGTCGTCGAAGACCATGAAGTTGTTGACGAGGATCTCGTCCATCCGCCGGATCGCCTGGAAGGCGTGGAGGTCGTGCTCGTCGGCCTCGTGCTCGATGTGCGCCGACTCGTTGGCGAGGAAGCGCGACGCCGGGTGGATCGTCTCGCCGCGGTGCTCGAGCACCTTCGTGACGGGGTGCTGCGCCAACCAGTCGATCTGCAGGTCGGGGTGCAGCTTGCGCAACTCGTCGGCGATCGATGCATCGCGCATCGCGTGGCCGAGGCCGATGGGCGACGAGATGTAGAGCGCCTTCTTCGGCCGCCGTGCCGCGTGCGTCCACGTTCGGGCCTTCGGCCGTGGGTGGATGCGATCGACGAACTGCTCGATCAGCCGGTTGACGAGGATCGGATCGCGGGCTTGTGGGCCGTGGCCGCCCCCGGCGACGACCACCAGCTCGCCACCGGTGAGGTCGGCAAGCGCGACGGCACCGGCCGCAGGACGGATGCGATCCTCGTCACCCTGGATGACGAGCACCGGCGCGGTCACCCGCGTGCACACCTGGGCGAAGCTCTCCAGCCCGCACGCCTCGAGACCACGGGTGGCGTCGACGAGCACGGACGGCGGGATCTCCAGCCCCCAGCTGACGCAGTCCTCGATCTGCTTGGTGGAGTGCGGCTCGTGGAACATCTGGGCGAAGAAGAACTCGAGGAAGTCGCGGTAGTGCTCCTCACCGCTCAGCCAGTAGGGCGCGTTGTACTTCGCCCACCCCTCTGCGGTGTCGAGCGGTTCGTCGAGCGGGTGGCTGCTGGCGCTCGGGGTGGCCGGGCACCAGCGGCACCGCCGGGCAGATGCTGACGAGCCCGGCGACCCGGTCGGGGTGGTCGGCGGCGAACTGCACCGACCACGTCGTCCCGCACGACAGCGCGACGAGCACGGCGCGTTCGACACCGTTGGCGTCGAGCACTGCGCCGAGATCGTCGGCGAACTCGAAGTGCGAGTACGCCTCGGGCCCGACCGGCGCGTCGCTGAGGCCGGTGCCGCGACCGTCGAAGGTGATGACGCGGTAGCGGCGAGCGAGGTGCGGCACCTGCAGCTTCCAGAACCGCGACGGGATGACCGACCACGTCGGCGCGAGCAGCACGGTGACCTCGCTCTCGCCGAAGGACTCCCAGTGGATGCGCACGCCGTCGCGCGTGACGAAGCCGCTGTCACTGGGTTCCATCGCGCGCACGATCAGTGCTGCTTCCCGTTGGCGGCGTGCGCCTCCTCGGCGACGCGGATGACGTCGGCGATGCGACGCAGGCTCGTGCGGATCGGCATCTGGTGGCGATCGAAGCCGAGCAGGAGCAGCGCCTCCGAGCCGATGAAGACGTTGCCGATCAACGCGGCGACCTCGGCGGGCGAGAACGGGCCGAGCCCGCCGAATCGCTCGGATGCTTCGGTGGCCACCTCGGTCAGCAGCGTGTACCAACCGGAGAGCACGTTGCGAGCGGCCGCAGCGATCTCGGGGTTGCTCCAACCGGCCGCGATCATCTCCTGCAGCACGCGCACGAAGCCGCTGTCGAGGTCGTCCTCGAGGAAGTCGCAGGCCTGCTCGTACCTCCGCCACAGCGGCGAGTCCTGCGCGTACATGCCAGCCTGTCGGTCGAGCCGGCGGCGGTTCTCCGTCTCCAACACGGCCAGCACCATGGCCCCCTTCGAACCGAAGTGGTAGTGCACCTGCGAGAGCGGCACGCCCGCCTGCTGTGCCACCTTACGAGTGGACAGGCCGGCGTAGCCGTCGATCATCAGACGGGCACGAGCGGCGTCGATGATCGACATCGCCGTCTCGGACTCCAGCGTGCTGAGCTTCACGCGCTCTCCCTTTGGCCTTTTGGCAGGACATTTGGTCGGTCGACCGATTGGAGTGTGACGCACCTCACCTGCGGTTGTCAACAATGGGGTTGACAAGGACTTGGGCGAGGCGCGATGTTTTCGGTCGATCGACCGAACGAGAGAATCGACACCAACACCATGGACACCATCGCCACCGCCATCGACCGCCTGGAGACCGCACTGACCCGCAAGCCGGGCTTCGGGGTCGGCACCTCCACCTCCGTCACCACTCTCACCAGCGGCCTGCGCTGCACCACCGAGGACGGGCCGTGGCACACCGATGCCGACCTCCTCGACCGCATCGGCGGCGAAGGCTCGGCACCAGCGCCGAGCGTGCTGATGCGCGCCGCGCTCGGCAGCTGCATGGCCATGAGCTACCGCTTGCGAGCCGCCAAGCACGGCGTGCCGCTGACGTCCGTGCGCGTGACGGTGGAGACCGAGTCCGCGGTCGCCGGGATGCTGCTGACCGACACCAGCGAACCGGCCGGCTTCCGCAGCGTGCGCTTCCACGTCGAGATCGACAGCCCGGCTGCGGACGAGGACGTGATGCGCCTCATCGACGAGGGCGATCAGCTGAGCCCGGTCCTCGACCTGTTCACCCGCTCCGTCGCCGTCAGTCGCACGGTCGCGTTGAACGCGGCGACGCCATCGACCGAAGTGCCGGTGGCGTGATGGAGGCCAAGCTGATGCGCTGGGTGCAGCGCCAGGGTTGGGATCGCGCCTCGACGTGCTACGAGGAGTTCTGGCGCACGCAGCTGCAGCCGTCGCTCGATTGCGTCGTCGACACCGCGGCGATGCAGCCTGGCGAGCGAGTGATCGACGTCGCCTGCGGCACGGGACTCGTGACGCTGCCCGCCGCACTGCAGGTGGGCCCATCGGGACGGGTGCTGGCCACCGACATCGCACCGAAGATGGTCGCCGCGGTCGCACAGCGCGCGCACGACGCCGGGATCACCAACGTCGACGTCGCGACCGCGGGCGCCGAGTCGCTCGGGGTGGACGGCGAGTTCGACGTCGCGCTCTGCTCGCTCGGCCTGATGTACGTGCCGTCGCCGCCCGCTGCGTTGGCCGAGATGCATCGCGCACTGCGCGCCGGTGGGCGCACGGTCGTGTCCGTGTGGGGCGAGCGGCGCAACTGCGGTTGGGCCGAGATCTTCCCGATCGTCGACGCTCGCGTCTCGTCCGACGTGTGCCCGATGTTCTTCGCCCTCGGCGGCCCGGGCGTGCTGCGATCGACGATGGAACGCGCCGGCTTCACCGACGTCACAGAGACGCGGTTGAGCGTCGAGCTCGTCTACGGCTCCGACGAGGAGGCGATCGGCGCTGCCTTCCTCGGCGGGCCCGTGGCGCTTGCCGCTTCCCGCTTCGACGACGAGACCCGTGCCTCGGCCTACGCCGAGTACCTCGCCTCGATCGCCCCCTTCGCCGACGGCGCGGGCTACCGCGTGCCGGGCGAGTTCGTCATCGCCTCCGGGCGACGCGACTGAGTTCTCAACACAACAAACCACGAGAGGAAATGCAATGACCATCACGAACACACCCGTGGACAACGGCGTCAACACGGCCGCGTTGCTCGGAGCCCGCGAGGCACTGAGCGGCGCTCCCGAGGCCGCCGACTTCACCTGGAAGGCGACCTGCAAGTGGGTGCACGGCACCTTCACGCAGTCCACCGTCACCGGGTTCTCCGGCCTCGGCCAGGAGCACGAGCACAAGCAGGCGTTCACGTTCAACGCCGACCACCCGGCGTGCTTCGCCTCCGAGGATCGCGGCGCGACGCCGGTGGAGATCGCGCTGTCCGCGCTGGCCAGCTGCCTCACTGCGGGCGTTGCCGCGGTGGCACAGAACCGGGAAGTCCAGCTGCGGTCGGTGACCGCACACCTGGAGGGGAAGATGAACGTCCTCGGCATCCTCGGTGCCGATCCCGATGTTCGCAACGGCTTCAGCGATGTCACGGTTCGCTTCGACATCGATGCCGATGCGTCGCCGGAGGACATCAAGGCGATCGTCGCCCAGTCGCAGAAGCGGTCGGCCGTGTTCGACCTCTTCACGAACCCGACGAACGTCACCGTCGAGGTCGGCTGATCCCGATGGTTGCGTTGCACCGGCACTCCGCGATGGATGCCACCACGGTGATCATCGGGGCCGGGCACGCCGGGCTCGCCATGAGTCGCCGCCTCACCGAACGCTCGATCGACCACGTGGTCCTCGAGCGCGGTGAGGTGGCGAACTCGTGGCGCACCGAGCGGTGGGACTCGCTTCGGCTGCTGACGCCGAACTGGATGAACCGGTTGCCGGGCCAGGCGCCGCTGCTCGGCAACCCGGATGGCTTCATGTCGATGCCATCCGTGGTGCGGATGATCTCGTCGTACGCGGAGCGCATCGACGCTCCGGTGCACACCGGCACGACGGTGACGCGCGTGCGTCCCGCCGAGGGCGGGTACTCGGTGCACACTCCCCAGGGAGTGTGGCGGTGCCGCTCGCTCGTGCTGGCGAGTGGGGCGAACAACATCGCCTCGGTGCCGGCGCTGTCTGCGGGCGTTCCCGCGTCGGTGCTGCAGGTGAACCCGATGACGTACTGCTCCCCTGCGTCGTTGCCGGATGGCGGCGTGCTCGTGGTGGGTGCGTCGGCGACCGGAGTGCAGCTGGCCGAGGAGATCCAGCGCAGCGGCCGGCAGGTGACGCTGTCGGTCGGCGAGCACGTGCGCATGCCGCGGATGTACCGAGGCAGGGACATCATGTGGTGGATGGATGCCGCCGGCATCCTCGACGAGCGGTGGGACGAGGTCGACGATCTCGTGCGGGCACGGCACGTGCCCTCACCGCAACTGATCGGTTCCCCGGATCGACGGACGCTCGATCTCAACGTCTTGTCGGGCATCGGCGTGCGGCTGGTCGGCCGCATCGCCGGCATGCGCGACGGCGTCGCCCAGTTCTCCGGCTCGCTCGCCAACACGGTCGCGTTGGCCGACCTGAAGATGAACCGATTGCTGGCGCGTCTCGATGCGTGGGCTGCGGCGTCCGGCGCGCCGGTTGGCTGCGTCCAGCGCTTCGCCCCGACGGTCGTGCCGCCGGCCGTGCTCTCCGCCGATCTGCGCGACGGCTCGATCACGACCATCGTGTGGGCGACCGGCTATCGCCCCGACTACTCCTGGCTCGACCTCCCCGTCCTCGATCGCAAAGGCAAGCTCGTCCACGACGGCGGCGTCGTGCGCAACGTCGAGGGCCTGTACACGTTGGGCGGCAGCCTGACGAGAACCCGCCGGTCGAGCTACATCGGCAGCGGCGGATCCGAGACGGACTCGGTCGCGGCCCACCTCGTCAGGACCCTCGACGAGTCCGGCCGCAGCGCCGCGTAGCTCCGCTCGGCGTTCTCGTTGCATTGAGCGACAGAATCGGTCGTCAAATGCAACGAGAAGGCGGCGGAACGTCATGACCTCGGAATCAGCGAAGCAGCTCACTGCGCTCCTGCGCGACACCGTCGCGCCACTCCTCAAACGAGAGGGCTTCAAACGCACCCGCAACCGATGGGTCCGCCAGGTCGGCGACGTCTACCAAGTCGTCGAGGCGCAGGGGTCTGCATTCGGGCCGGCCTTCTGCGTGAATCTCGGAGTTGTCTACCCCGCGGTTGAAGCACTTCTAGGCTGGGCCGAGTTGTCCATCACGGCGGTCACCTCTGGCTATGCCCGACTCGGCAACGTCGCCTTTGGTCGAGATGTGTGGTGGATGAATGCCGATCCGGCTGACGGCACCGAGGTGGCGGAGCTCCTTGTGCGATTCGGCCTTCCGTGGTTGAACGATCGGTTGGACCCGCGGGTGCTCGCTACCGAAACCGACGGCTCCGTCAGGGCTGCATTTCTCATTGCCGCGGGGAACACAGCCGCGGCCCTCGAAGTCTTCGACGACGAGACCAGTGCACTTGCCGCGGCGTCGTCAGATGAGGAGCGAGAAGACTTGCGTCGCTACCTCGGCTTCACCCGCGAGGTGCTGGAGCGCGCCGGGCTGATGTGACGTCGTTCTCGGTGCGGATTGCGACAGGTCGTGTCGCAGGATGCACCGAGAAGTTGGAGCTTCGGGCCAGCGGGACGTCGTAGCGTCGCTGCCATGCAGATCTTGAGCGGGGCTGGGGCGCTGACACTGGGGCCCGACCGGGCGATCGACTACTCGGAGCACTTGCGCACGACGGACCTTTCGGTCGGCACGTACTCACTTCCCGCTGGCGCCGACGACACGCAGGACCCACACGCCGAGGACGAGATCTACGTGGTCGTCACGGGACGGGCCCGGTTCGTCAGTGGTGACGGCGAGGCCGAGGTGTCGCAAGGCGATGTGATCTTCGTTCCAGCTCACGAGGTGCACCGCTTCGCCGACATCACCGAGGACCTGTCGGTGCTGGTCATCTTCGGTCCGGCGGAGGGAACGAGAACCTGAGCAAGAATCTCGGCGATGTGTCGTGATCGGCGGATCGGGAACCGTCGTACTGGCAACGAACCGTCCTGAGGAGGACCTCCCAATGAAGTTCATGTTGTTCATCGCCACCGACACCGAGCCCGACGTCGACGACGGCACCGCTCCTGACATCGACGAGTGGGTCGCCGAAGGCGAGCGCCGGGGCATCCGCCTCGATGGTGAGCGGCTCGTCGCCACGGCCGAGGCCAAGACCGTCCGCATCCGCAAGGGCGAGCTGCTCGTCACCGACGGGCCGTTCACCGAGAGCAAGGAGTGGATCGCCGGCTTCGACATCGTCGACTGCGAATCCATCGACGAAGCGGTCGACTACGCCACCCGCCACCCGATGGCGCGCTTCGGGCGCATCGAGGTGCGTGCCTTCTACGTGTGGGACGAGTGAGCCGGGCGACCGACGACGTCGCAGCAGCGATCGCTGCCGCGCACCGATCCGACTGGGGTCGGATCGTGGCCGGCCTGATCCGGCGCACCGGGGATTGGACCATCGCCGAGGACGCCACCCAGGACGCGTTCGCCGCGGCACTGAGGCGCTGGCCGGTCGACGGCCTCCCCGATCGACCGGCCGCGTGGCTCAACACGGTTGCCCGCAACCGAGCCATCGATCTGCTGCGCGCTGCCACCACCGCCCGATCGAAGCTCGGCACGCTCATCATGGACGCACCGCCCCCGGACGCACCGGACATCGAGGACGACCGGCTGCGCCTCATCTTCACCTGCTGCCATCCAGCGCTGCCGTTGGACTCGCGGGTCGCGCTGACGTTGCGCACCGTCGCCGGGCTCGATGTCGACGAGATCGCCCGCGCCTTCCTCGTCTCCGAAACGGCGATGGCGCAACGGTTGGTGCGGGCCCGCCGCAAGATCGAGCAGGCCGGCATCCCGTATCGCGTGCCGCCGGTCGAGCTGCTCGACGAGCGCCTCAACGGCGTGCTTGCCGTGCTCTACCTCACGTTCAACGCGGGCTACAGCGACATCGCCCACGACGAGCTGGCGCTCACCGCGATCGCACTGGCGGACGCGGTGGTCGGCCTGATGCCACTCGAGTCCGAGGCGTGCGGGCTGCTGGCGCTGATGCTGATCCAGCACTCACGGCGCGATGCACGCATGGACGACGACGGCGAGCTGTTGACGCTGGAGGAGCAGGACCGCGCACTGTGGGACCAGGCCGAGATCGGTCGAGGTTCGGCGGTGCTCGCCTCGGCTCGCGAACGTGGGCCGTACGTGCTGCAGGCGTTGCTGGCGCAGTGCCACGCGGTCGCGTCGACTGCGGCGCTCACCGACTGGTCGCTCATCGTCGGGCTCTACGACGAGCTGCTGTGGCACAACCCGTCTCCCGTCATCGCGCTCAACCGGGCGATCGCCGTCGGCATGTTGGACGGCCCGGCCGAGGGGCTGGCGCTGATCGACGAGGTGGCGCAGCACCTCGACGGCTTCCACCTCGTCCCCGCCGCGCAGGCCGATCTGCTTCGTCGAGCCGGACGAAGTGTCGAGGCCGCGACGAAGTACGAAGCGGCGATCGCGCTCGCGCCAACCGAAGCCGAGGTTGCCCAGCTGACCCGCCGGCTCACCGAGGTTCGACCGTGACGTATCGCGTGTGGGTCGATGCGTGGCAGATGCAGTGCTGCGGCGATCCTTTCAGCGTTGGATCGACCGTCGACTGGACCGTGCTCGCCGAGATCGATCGGGAGTGGATCAGCTCGTTCATGGGGTCCGAGGAGGCGGCGCGCTTCACGCACGACGAGGAGCACCACGGCGACCTGGATCCGTCGACACCTCACGTGACCGGCGTCGTGACCCGCATCGAGGCGGTGTTCTGCCGGTACGCGGCAGTCGAGGGTCAACGTGCACTCCGGCCCCTCGCCGGCTCCGGTCGGTTCGAGCTGCGCGAATCCGTCGACGGTTGGGAAGACCACCCCGCCGACGACCACTTCGCCGGCTACGCCGTCGACATCGCCGAACTGGATGTCTGACGCGCGGCACAGCCGCGCGTCAGACATCCAGAAACCGCGATCTCAGCGCGCGGCGGAGCGCCGGAGCGCGACGAGCGCGGACCCGACGAGGAGGAGGAGAACAGCGACCGTCAGCGACGCGTTCGTCGACCCGCCAGTGACGGGCAGCGAACCTTGACCGACGGGGCCGGTGCTGCTCGGTGCGGGAAGTGAGTTGGTCGGTGTTCCGGAGCCGACGATCGTCGACGTGGTCGATGCGACGGCGGTCGAGGTCGGCTCGACCGTCGTCGTGGCGCCGGGCGGGTCCGACGACACCTCGGTCGTGGTGGTCGCGGCGGTCGCTGTCGTCGAGGATGCTTGCGGTGGCTTCGTCGTGGTGGTTGCCGGGTCTGTCGTCGATGTCGTGCTCGCCGGTTCCGTCGTGGTTGTCGTGGTCGAGGTCGTCGTCGCCGGTTCCGTCGTCGTTGTAGTGGTCGAGGTCGTGGTGGTCGTCGTGGTGGTCGCGACCACGGGCAGGCAGCCGCTCACGTCGACGGCGAACGTTCCCATGTCCGTGCGCCACTGCGTCGTCGGGCCGCCGTCGATGGAGACGACCAGGGAGTACGAGTCGACCGTGTGGAACGAGGCGAGCAACGGGATCGTCACCGTGCTCAGCTGTGGTGTCAGCCCTTGCTGAAACCTGACGCCGGTGGTGCCGAAGTACGGGGCCGGGCCACTCGGTGTGCCGTTGGCGTAGCCGGAGGCGAGTGGCCCGGTGACGCCAACCCCGACGTGCGCGCGGGCCGCCCAGTAGGCGTTCGTCGGGTTGCTGAACTGGAACGTGATCGTGCAGTCGCTGTTGCCGACCGCCGTGTACCAGAGGTCAGCTGGCTGAGCGAGCGCTGTGGAGGATCCGAGCACCGGCAAACAGAGCGCGGTAACGACCAGCCAACGCAGTGGACGAGGAAATCGGGGCACCCCGAACAGACGCCGCCGTCACCCACCCATGATGCCGTCCACCGAATCCGGATGTCTGAGCGCGGCATAGTGCCGCGCTCAGACATCCAAGTTCCGCGAAAGGATCGGGGGTGGTTGGTGCTCTGGTGAGGGGGTGATGGCGGTGAGCGCAGACGAGGAAGAACCGAGGGTGACGGGACTCGAAGTGACGATGCGCGCCGTCGCTGAGCCCGTTCGGCGGGCGCTCGTCGCGAGGTACGGCGTCGAGGTCGGCACCGACGCTGCCGCGGACGCGACCGCCTGGGCGTGGGAGCATCGCGACCGCGTCGAGTCGATGGACAACCCCGCCGGCTACCTCATCCGCGTCGGCCAGACCGCAGCGCGCCGCCTCCTCCGCGGCCGGCGGCGCGTCTGGCCGTTCACCGACCTCACCGCCCACGCGGACCCGGCGCTGGCCGACGACGAGTTGGCAACCGCGATGGCCCGGTTGCGACCGAAGGAACGCGTCGCTCTCCTCATGGTGCACGGTCACGGCTTCACGTACCGGGAGACCGCCACCCTCCTCGGCATCAGCGAGGCCGCCGTGACCAACCACGTCCATCGCGGGCTCACCCACGTCCGCCAGCTCCTCGGGGAGGGGAGATGAACGAACCGAACGAACCGACCGAACGGATCCGCTGGCTGGCCGGCGAGCTCGACGAGGCGTCTGCACGCCACGCCGCACAGGCGAACCGTGTCCCGGCTCGCGCGCCGCATCGTGGTCGGTGGGCGTTGGCCGCCGCCGGCGTTGCCGTCGCCGTACTCGCCGTCGGCGTGATCGTCACCCGCGGCAACGACCCCAAGCGCGTCGAGGACGTCACCACCGCGACGCCTCCCGACACGGCACCGACGACCACGACCGTCCTCACCACCCCGGCGTCGGCGCCGTGCGTCGTCAACTGGACGGCGACGAGCGCGACCGGTCCGTACGACTCGATCGACGACTTCGTCGACGGCTCGGTCAACGACCTGCGCGTCCAGAACGAGGACCTCGCGCTCGACGGAGCGACGATCCATGCCTTCACGATGATGGACCCGGCGTCGCTCGACGAGCTGGTGCTGCGCCTGGACCTTGGCATCGGGGCGGACGGCACAGGAGCGATCGCCGACGGAACGCCGACGTTCGTGGCCGTGATCTTCAAGCCGGGAGGATCCGTGATTCCGCCTCGCGAGGGCCACACCTATCCGTCGGCAATCTTCGTGTACCAGCGATCCACCAAAGCGTCGATGCGCATCTACGAGGTCGACGACTTCTCGCAGGAAGTGCGTGCCCTGCCACACGGCGACAGCACCATCGACGGGCAGCTCTGCACCGGCTTCCCGTCCACGCTGCCGACCGGCATCACCTCGCGCTGCGACGCGCTGACGTTCCCGACGACCGACCTCGACACGATCGTCGCGCAGCTGCGACCGATGGACGACGAGGCTCGCTCAGCGCTCGACTACGCCGTCAGCCTTCCGGCGGCGTTGCCAGGCGCGGCGACCGACTACGACTGGCGACTCGCGTCGAGCGATGCCGAGCGCGTCGTGCTCCTCGGCCTGCCCCGAGCCGGAGCGGATCCCACGCGCTTTGGCGAGGTGGTCGTTGACCGCGCCGGAACGGGGTGGCTTGAGGCGAACGGGCCCGGCACAGGCGCCGTCGGTGAGTGCCAGCTGGAGCTGCAAGCCGACGGCTACGGGTTCGCCCAGCTGAACACCGAAATCGACGTTCCGCTCCCTGGCCCGAACGCAACCGAGATCACGCTGCTGGCAACGGAGAGCAACTGCGCCGGGGGGCAGCTGCCACTTGGTAGGCCGATCATCGCCTCGGTCACCGAGACCGCCGAGACCGTCAGCGTCGTCGTGCTCGTCGTGCCGATCTTCGGAGACTGTCCGTCGAACCCGCCGTTCCCGATCACGATCCACCTCGATGCGCCGCTGGGCGATCGACAGCTCATCGACGGCAGCGTCCTCCCCGGCCGCCCGATCGTCGACTACCCCTCCGCCGGCGGCTAACTGGATGTCTGACAGCTCGAATGTCGAGCTGTCAGACATCCAGTTCGGCGACTCTCGAGATGTAGCGGTCGGGGCGGACGAGCAGGGCTCGATGGCCCATCGTCGCTGTGGGTTCGACGATCACGGGGTGGCGATCGGGGGCCCGGAACTCCGCGTCGGCGGCGACCCAGGTCCAGCCGCGCAGGCGGTCGTCGAAGCCGGGGTACGGCTGGGGCAGCTGGTGGCCGATGGGGAACGAACCGCCGAGATCGAGGCCGGGCAGGCGCGACCAGCGCTGCGGATCCGGCGCCGATGCGGCGGGCAGCTGCAACGCCCGACCCGCCGCGACGTCTGCGGCGAGCGAACCGAGCAGCTGGCCGGCCTGGATCGACAGTTCGATCACGGCTTCGAGGTGCGGCCGGCGCTCGGCTTCGTACGAATTCAGCAGCGAGGGCGTGTCGAACTTCCACCACAGGTTCGCTGCATCACGGATGCCGCTGCACATCCCCTGCCCCATGAACGGCGGCATCTGGTGGGCGGCGTCGCCGGCGAGGAAGATGTTGCCCTCGCGCCATCGCTCGGCCACCAGTGCGTGGAACCTGTACCGCGCCGACCGCACCATCGAACTGTTGCCCGGATGCACTCCCCAGGGAGCGCACAGGTCCCACGGATCGGGCGCCTCGTCCGCATCGACGCGGAACTCCCAACGACGATGCGCGCCGTGCGACGGCACGAACGTCGCCAACCGCGACGGCGAGCAGACCTGCTGGATGATCGTCGGCAGCGGCGGCGCGTCGTCGTGAACCATCACGTCGACCACCAACCACTCTTCGTCATAGCCGAGGTCGATCAGCTCGATGCCCAGCGCGGTGCGCACCGGGCTCGATGCGCCGTCGCATGCGACCACCCACGTCGCCAAGCCGGTCAACGCCTCCAGCGACGGCGCCTCGACACCGAGGTGAACTTCGACGTCGTTCCAGCGATGCAACCCGCTGCGGACCAGCGCGTCGAGCTCCGGCTGCACGAACACGTAGTCCTCGTGCCATCCGAGCAACGGCGCTCGCTCGAAGCCCTCGAACGTGAACAGTCGCTCCCCCTCGGCGGAGACGTACTCCATCCCGGCCGACACCGTCAGCACGTCGGTCAACGCCGCGCCGAGGCCGCACTGCTGCAGCACCCGCGCGATCTCCGCATCGAGGTGGCAGGCACGCGGCTGCGCGAACGCCGCACGCGAGCGCTCGAAGACCACGACGCGCAACCCCGCCGCACCGCACAGGTTGGCGAGCACCGCGCCCGTCGGACCGAGTCCGACGATGGCCACATCGAATGCTGGAGCGCTGCGCCGGATCACTCCGGCGCAACCTCCTCCCACTGCGTGGTGCCCCACGTGACCGCCAGCATCGTCGCGTCCGCGCCGGGCGCGGCGCCGTGCCAGTGCCGTTCGTTGATCGGGCACACGACGAGCGCGCCGGGCGACAACCGCACCTCGCCGTCGGCCTCGGTGCCAACTCGCGCCTCGCCGCTGACGATGAACAGCTGCTGCCCGCCGGGGTGGTGGTGCCAGTACGTGACGGCTCCGTCGGTGAAGTGGACGAGCGCCGTGTCGGGCTCCTCATCGGTCGGCGTGGCGTTGAGCATCTCCAGCTCCACGTGACCGGTGAACCGGCCCTTGTAGTGCGACGAGCGTTCGCCGTTCGGGATCACCTTCATGTCACCTCACCACCACGGGGTTGCGCATCGTGCCGATGCCTTCGATCTCGGTCTCCACCACGTCACCATCGCGCAAGAAGCGCTGCGGGTTGCGCGCCTCGCCGACACCGCCGGGCGTTCCCGTCCACACGAGGTCGCCGGGGACGAAGGTGATGTAACGGCTGAGCCACTCGACGAGCGCCGGCACGTCGAAGATCAGGTCGCTCGTGTTCGAGTGCTGCATCACCTCGCCCGACACACGGCCTTCGAGCTCCAGGCCATCCGGGTTGGACAGCTCGTCGGGCGTGACGAGGTACGGCCCGATCGGGCCGAAGGTGTCGTAGGTCTTGGCGATCGTGAACTGCTTCACCGGCGGACGGAACTGCTCGGCGCGGTCGCTGATGTCCTGACCGCACGTGACGCCGGCGATGTAGCTCCATGCGTTGTGCCGCGTCGCCGCCTTGCACGTGCGACCGAAGACGATCACCAGCTCGGCCTCGTAGTCCACCTCGTGCAGACCGGCGGGCACGACGATCTCGTCGAACGGCCCGCACACGCAGTTCTCCGTCTTGCCGAACAGGTGCGGCTCGGTCGGCAGGTCGCGGCCGCTCTCCAGTGCGTGCTGGCGGTAGTTCAGCGCCACGCCGAACCCCTTCGGCGGCCGCGGCACCGGCGCACGCAGCAGGCTCTCGTCCACCTCCGGCCAATCGTTCGGCTTCGCCAGCTCGGCGAGACGACGCAGCGTCTCGTGGTGGGCGAGCTCGCACAGGATCATCGGATCGCTCGACATCGTGCCGGAGCTGGCCGTCTCGACATCGATGGCCCGCCCCTCGATCACGATCGTGGCGCGTCCGTTCAGGTTCGCAAGGCGCATGGACCCGAGCTTGTCAGACGGGGAACCAGATGTGCACTTGCCCGGTGCCCGCGGCGGATTCGTAGTCGCTGTAGCGCTCGCCCTTGATGGTGCACTCGGCCCCGCCGAGCGCGCCGATCATCATCAGGTAGTGGGCGAAGAAGCCCTCCGGCGAGAACTTGCGGAACGCCGGGTACTCCGCCAGCACCGTGGCGTGATCGCCGGCCTCGAGCAGCTCGATCACCCGTTCGTCTGCGGCACGTGCCTCCGGCGAGATGATGTGATCGAGATGCGCGGGCTCATGCTGACGTATCGATCTGAGGGGCCAGAACTTGTGCGAGAGGCCACCGCTGGCCAGCAGCACGACGCGACGATCGATGCCGCGGATGGCCTCGGCGAGCACCTGACCGAAGAGGAGGAAGTCGTCGGGCGTTGCGGTCTGGCACACGCCGACGGAGATCCACTTCTCACGACCCTGGAGGAACGGGGTCAGGTACACGGTCGGGTAGTGGATGCCGATGTACGGGTCGTCGGTCGCGTGCACCCACGTGTCGTCGCGCCCGTCGGCCGCTGCGGCGATGGCGCGCGCCAGCTCGGGATCGCCCGGCAGGTCGTACGGCATCTGCGGGTTGCCGCGCGGCAGCTCGTCGCTGGTGAACTTGCCGCTGCGTCGATCCTGAGCGGTGACGATGTGCTCGAACGTGGTGTACCAGTGCGTGTCGAACACGATGAACGTGTCGGCGTCGACGCGATCGAGGCACTCACGACGCAGGCGGTGCAGGCCCTCGACGATCGAGTAGTCCTCGCCGAAGTTCATCTCCAGGCGCACCTCTTCTGGCAGCACCAACGGAGGCACGTGCGACACGATGGCCGCTCCGACGATCTCTCCCATGTCGAGCGCTCCGTTCCAGAATCGTTAGGCCCCGAACGACTTTACCCGGTTCCACTACTCTCGTCGGATGGTCGTCGTCTGGGCGCTGGTCGCGTCGTTCGTGATCGGCTTCGCCGACTTCGCCGGCGCCAAGGCGAGCACGAAGCGATCGGCGCTGGCGGTGACGTTCCACGCCCAGCTGATCAACGCGATCCTGATCCCGATCGTCGTGCTCGTCGCCGGGTGGAGCAACCTGCACAACGGCGACCTCCTCATCGGCGCGATCGGCGGCGCCGCCGCCGGCGCCGGGTACCTGGCGTTCTTCCACGGGATGGCCCACGGGCGGATCAGCGTGATCGCGCCCCTGACCGCGGTGGTCACCGCCTTCGTGCCGGTGATCGTCGACGTGATCCAGGGCGTGCACCTCAGTGCCTGGCGCTGGGTGGGCGTGGCGATCGCATTGGTCGCCATCCCGCTCCTGGCGTACCGCTCGTCGTCCTCCGGTGCCGTCGCCGACGATCGGATGAGCCTGCCGGCCGAGCTGCTCTACGGCCTCGGCGGCGGCGCGCTGTTCTCCGTCTTCTTCGTCGTGATGGGCCACACGAGCTCCGACAGCGGGCAGTGGCCGTTGGTGATGTCCGCCCTCGCCGGCACGGTGACCGCCGGCATCGCCTGCGCCATCGGGCGCGAACCCGTCGGTCGGCCACCGGCGTTGGCGGTCGTCAACGGTGTGCTGCAGGCCGTCGCCAGCCTGGCCATCCTGCGCGCCCTCCAGCTCGGCCCGATCTCGGTGGCGACCGTCCTCGGCTCGCTCTATCCGCTCGTCACGACCGCGCTGGCGGTGCGCATCGACCACGAGCGAGTCGAGCGCCCGAACGCCCTGGGCGTCGTCCTCGCCGTCGGCGGCGCGTGCGTCGTCGCCGCCACCCGCTGACCTGCTCGGCTCACTCGTGCGTTCGGTCGTTCGTGAGTCTGGGTGCCACCCGTGGCCGTGAGACTCACGCAACCAGGCGTTTCGTGAGCTTCGGTGCCGCCGGTGGCCCCCAGACTCACGAAGCCGGGAGTTGGTTGGGATCGCCGCTGGTGTCGATGACGCAGAAGAGGTTGCCCTCGGTGTCGGCCATCACGACGAAGTCCGGGTTGGCCGGGTACAGGTCCCAGTCGACGCGCGTGGCACCGAGCCCGATGAGCCGCTCGACTTCGGCTTCTTGGTCCGCCGCATCGCCTGCATACAGGTCGAGGTGGACGCGCGGGCGTGACTGCACGGGCGACTCGCTCACATCCAGCGCGAGGTGAGCGCCGTCGCCGGCGATCGGCACGAGGATCATGAAGTCGTCGTCCGGCGTGACCTCGCGCTTGACGCGGTAGTTCAGCGCTTTCGTCCAGAACTCGATCGCCCGATGCAGGTCGCCGACTCCGACGACGGTCGTCCCGATGCGCAACATGCGCCCAGCTTCGCGCTCGCCGGGCGGGCCATCCGTGAGTTTCGACCACCGCTGCGGTGGTCGAGGCTCACGAACCGGACAGGGCGGCGACGGTCTCGGCGAGGGGGGCGGAGAAGTGGCGCAGCTCGGGGAGTCCAGAGGCGCGCAGGACGGCGTTGTCGAGGACGCTGTTCGCCGGACGAGGCGCCGGACGGGCGGGCTGCAGGTCGGCGGTGGCGATCGGCTTGACCATCGACGGGTCCTTGCCCATCGCGCCGACCACCGCCTGGGCGAACTCGAACCAGCTCACCGAGCCCTGGTTGGTGACGTGGTGCACGCCCGACCGGCGATCCAGTGCGAGCCGGCGCAGCACGGGCGCCAGGTCGGCGGTGAACGTCGGGTGCCCGACCTGGTCGGACACGAACGCGAGCTCCGGCCGTTCCGCGGCGAGCTTCATGATCGTCTTGACCATGTTCGACCCGTGCGCGCCGCACACCCACGACGTGCGCACCACCGCCGCGCCGGCGCCGAGCGTGAGCGCCTCGCGCTCCCCCGCCAGCTTCGACGCGCCGTAGACGCTCTGTGGGTTCGGCGCGTCCCACTCGTGGTACGGCCGATCGAGCGTGCCGTCGAAGACGTAGTCGGTGCTGATCGACACGAGATGCGCGCCGACCCGCGAGCACGCCTCGGCGACCCAACGCACCGCGGCACCGTTCGCCGCGAACGCGCGAGCCGGATCGCCCTCGCACGCATCGACCGCGGTCCACGCCCCGCAGTGGATCACCGCATCAGGTCGCACCATCGTGATCGCGCCGAGCACACCGTCGCGAGACGTCACGTCGAGGTCGGCGCGCGACAGCGCGACGACCAAGTCGCCCATCGCCTCGCACGCCAACGCCACGTCGGTGCCGAGCTGTCCGCCCGCACCGGTGACGAGCACGCGCATCAGAGACCGGCCTTCGCCTTCAACGGCTCCCACCACCAGCGGTTGTCGCGGTACCAGGACACCGTGTCGGCGAGCCCCTGCTCGAACGGCCGCTCGAGCTTCCAGCCGAGCGCCGAGATCTTGTCGATGTTCACCGAGTAGCGGCGGTCGTGGCCGAGACGATCGGCAACCGGCTCGATGAACGAGGCATCGCGACCGGTCAGCTCGAGCAGGCGGTGCGTCAGGTCGTAGTTGGTGACCTCGTTGTGCGCGCCGATGTTGTAGATCTCCCCGACCTCGCCTTGGTGCAGCACCAGGTGCGCAGCGCGGTTGTGGTCTTCGACGTGGATCCAGTCGCGCACGTTGAGCCCGTCGCCGTACAGCGGCACCTTCTTGCCGTCGAGCAGGTTCGTGGTGAACAGCGGGATGACCTTCTCCGGGAACTGGTACGGACCGAAGTTGTTGGAGCAGCGCGTCACGACCACCGGCAACCCGTAGGTGGTGACGTACGACAGCGCGATCAGGTCGCTGCCGGCCTTCGCCGCCGAGTACGGCGACCGCGGTGTGAGGACGTCGGTCTCCGAGAACGAGCCCTCGTCGATCGATCCGTAGACCTCGTCGGTGCTGATGTGCAGGAACTTCTGCACGCCCACCTGACGAGCGACGTCGCACAGCACGTTGGTGCCGAAGGCGTTCGTGCGCACGAACGCGTACGGGTCGGCGATCGAGCGGTCGACGTGGCTCTCGGCGGCGAAGTGCACGACCGCGTCGTGGCCCTCCATCTCGCGCAGCATCACGTCCTGATCGCAGATGTCGGCGTGGACGAAGTTCGCCCGCTTGTCGTCGAGCACGTCGCGGATGCTGGCCAGGTTCCCGGCGTAGGTGAGTGCGTCGAGGATGGTGATCTCGTCGTCGCTGTTGGCCAGCAGCCAGCGCACGTAGTTGGAACCGATGAACCCGGCGGCGCCGGTGACGAACAGCTTCACGAGTGGATCTCCAGGATCAGGTGCGCATCGGCCAGTACGGCCGGCGGCCCGCAGGCAGGTCGGCGCGGCGCGGGTTCTGCTGATCTCGCGCCGACAGGATCGGATCGGTGACACCCCAGTCGGCGGTGATCGCCGGGTCGTCCCACGCAACGCCGAGCTCGTCGGCCGGGTTGTAGTACCCGTCGACGAGGTAGGTGATCACCATGTCGGTGACGGCGGCGAAGCCGTGGGCCACGCCCGGCGGGATGTACACGCCGATGTGGTTGTCGCCGGTGAGGTCGAAGGTCTGCGTCGCACCATCGGTCGGACCGCCCTCGCGCAGGTCGTGCAGCACGACGCGGGCGTGACCGAACGGCACGTACCAGTAGTCGGCCTGGTGCAGGTGGTAGTGCAGCCCGACGAGTGCGCCGGCCTGGCGGTTGGCTCGGTTGCCCTGCAGCATCTCGCGGCCATTGGGGAACCACTCGCGGCGGTAGGTCTCGATGAACAACCCGCGCTGATCGCCATGGATGGTGGGTTCGACCACCCACACGCCGCTGATCACGGAGCTCTCGCTGATGTCGGGCACGGTCGAAGAGTATGCCGGGTCAGGCGGCCGGGGCCGGCCCACGCCCGGCAAAGAAGTCGAGAACGACCTGTGAACCGTCGCCCAACAGGAGCACCGCCTGGCCGTCGACGGTCTTGCCGACGACCGGCAGCGAGTACGTGCCCAACCCACCATCGACCGCGGTGCGCAGTGACGAGGCGGCACCGATCGGGTCGAGATCGCTGTCGACGCGGATGGACTTGCTGATCGCGTCGATCAACCGACCCGCGGAGAACGGGTCGACCTTGACGCGATCGAGCGCAGCCTGCAGCGCCCGGTTGACGAAGTCGCGCTGGCGCGTGGTGCGGCCGAGGTCGGAGGTGGGGTCCTCCTTCCACTCACCGTCCCTGAACTCTTCGTAGTGACGGCTGCGGGCGTAGGCCAGCGCCTGCACGCCGTCGAGGATCTGGCAGCCGGGCGTGATGACGTTCAGCCCGGTGTTGGTGTCGCGGGTGGGGAAGAGGAAGCAGATCTGCACGCCGCCGAGCGCGTCGACGAGGTGCTTGAAGCCGACGAAGTTGATCTCCACGTAGTGAGCGATGGGGATGCCCAGCGACTCCTGCACGGTGCGCACGAGGATGTCCGGCCCGTCGTTGAAGGCCGAGTTGATCCGCCGCTTCTTCTCGTGGCCGGGCACCGTGACGAGCAGGTCGCGCGGGATCGACAGCAGAGACGCCTCACCGGTCTTCTTGTCGCGGCGCAGGATCATGATCGTGTCGCTGCGGTTGCCGGTGACGTCGGTATCCGAACCGATGCCCCCGAAGTCGGGATCGTTGGGGTCGGCGCCGACTCGACTGTCGCTGCCGACGAGGAGGAAGTTCTCGACCTCCGCGGTGCTGTCGGTGAGCTCGGAGGCGACACCGTCCACGCGAGGGACGGCATCGACCACTCGCCGCGCGGCGATCATCAACCCGGCGCCACCGAGCACCGCCATGACCACGGCGATGCCGAGAAACGTCGGGAGTCGTCGCCGCCGACGGCGGGGCGACGTGTCGATGGCCAGCACGTGCCTCGACGGTAGTCCCAGCCACGTCCCCGGGCTCGGCACCCCCTTCATCTCGGTGCTCGCTGCGCTCACCTGCCGTGCTCGCTCGCTGACGCTCGCTCACCCGAACTCCAGCCGGCTACGACCCGACTCACGTCTCGCCGGCCGCACGGCCCGTCGGAGCACGCAGTCGGCTGACCTGGGCTTCATCACGTGGTCGGGGTCGTTGCGAATCGTCACGTGACGAATCCTTGGGCGCGATCGCGACGAGTCAGTTCCGCGCCCAAGCTTGCGTCACGTGACGATTCACGAGGACCCCAACTCGAGCGGCGGTTGCGTCACGTGACGATTCGCAACGGAGCCGACTGCGGTCGGGTGGTCCGGCGGGGCGAACCGAGCACCAGAACGTGACCACCATCCCGAGTGCAGGAGCCCAGGTGAGCGGGCGCAGCGAGCACGGAGGTGAGGGTGACGGAACGATCCGGGTTCCCCGCTCGGGTCGGACGAGCCCGAGCGGGAAACCCGGAGGGGTTCCACGCCACACCCCCTGATGTCCGGCTGGCGCGAATGCATCACACAGAAATCAAAGAAATTCCATCACCGCAGGTGAACGACGTCGCCGGTGTCGACGCGATGGCTGATCCCGCACTCGTCGAGCACCACCAAACGGCCATCCGGCTCCACGTCGATGGCCGTCCCGTGGAGCTCCCCGCTGGGCAGCTCCACCCGAACGGCTGACCCGAGCGTCGCCAGCGCGGCTCGATACGACGGCCCGATGTCAGCGGGCTGGGCGTCGAGCGCAGCCAGCATCGCTCGCAGCACGTCCATCGGGTCGTACTGCTCGCCGAGCAGCGCAGCACCCTCCGGCGCCCACCGCACGTTGATGCCGATGCCCACGACAACGTGATCGGGCCCGCCACTCGGGCCGCCCCCCGCAGCCTGGGCGAGCATCCCGGAGAGCTTTCGTCCGTCGAGCAACATGTCGTTCGGCCACTTGAGCACCGCGCTCACCCCGGCGACCGCAGCCACCGCGGCCACCGCAGCCACCCCGACCCGCTGGGTCAGCTGGTGCGGATGCGCCGGCACGACGCGGAACAGGATCGACACGAGCAGGTTCGTTCCCGGCGGCGCGTCCCACTTCCGATCGAGCCGTCCACGACCCGCCGTCTGGTGCCCGGTGGCCAGCACGGTGCGGTCCGCGGCACCCGCAGCGGCGGCTTCGAGGAGGTCCGTGTTGGTGCTTCCGGTCACCTCGACACGGCCGACGTGCCACCCCGCAGGGAAGCCTGATTCATCAAATGTGGCGCCGGGGGTGTCCATGGCACCAACATTGTCATTCGTGCTCACCAAGATCCTGATCGCCAACCGTGGAGAGATCGCCGTCCGAGTCATTCGGGCCGCCCGAGAGCTGGGCATCAAGACCGTCGCGGTCTACAGCGAGCTCGATCGAAACGCCCTCCACGTGCGGCTCGCCGACGAGGCGTACGCCCTCGGCGGGCAGACCGCAGCGGAGAGCTACCTCAACACCGAGGCGATCCTCAACGCCATCGAGCAGAGCGGCGCCGACGGCGTGCACCCCGGCTACGGCTTCTTCAGCGAGAACGCCGACTTCGCCCGGGCGATCACCGACAAGGGCGTTGCCTTCATCGGACCGCCGCCAGCGGCGATCGAGGAGATGGGCGACAAGGTCAGCTCGCGCAAGGCCGCATTGCGCGGCGGTTGCCCGATCGTGCCCGGCACCACCGAGTTCGTCACCTCCGCCGACGAGATCCGCGACTTCGGCAACAGCAACGGTTGGCCGATCGCCATCAAGGCCGCGTTCGGTGGCGGCGGTCGCGGCATGAAGGTGGTGCAGTCGGCCGACGAGGTGCAGGAGGCGATGGACTCCGCCAAGCGCGAGTCCAAGGCGTTCTTCGGCCGCGACGAGATCTACGTCGAGCGTTACCTCACCTGGCCGCGTCACGTGGAGGTGCAGGTCGTCGGCGACCAGCAGGGCGACGTCGTGTGGGTCAGCACCCGCGACTGCTCGGCGCAACGTCGTCACCAGAAGCTGATCGAAGAGGCTCCCGCGACGCACATGGGCGAGGGCATCGAAGAAGCGATGGGCGAGGCGGCGATCAAGGCCGCCAAGGCAGTCGGCTACTTCAACGCCGGCACCGTCGAGTTCATCTACCAGGACGGTGAGTTCTTCTTCCTCGAGATGAACACCCGCCTGCAGGTGGAGCACCCTGTCACCGAGGTGATCACCGGCATCGACCTCGTCGAGTGGCAGATCCGCGTGGCCTCCGGCGAACCGCTGCCGATGACCCAGGAGCAGGTCGCTGCGCAGCGACGCGGCCACGGCATCGAGGTCCGCATCAACGCCGAGAACCCGGCCGGCGGCAAGTTCCTCCCCTCCCCCGGCGACATCACCAAGCTCGTCGCCCCCGACGGGTTCGGCGTGCGCTTCGACGCCGGTTACGAGACCGGTGACACCGTCAGCCAGTACTACGACAACCTCGTCGGCAAGCTCATCGTGTGGGGCAAGGACCGCGACACGGCGATCGCCCGCACGATCCGCGCGCTGGAGGAGATGGTGGTCGAGGGCGTCGCCACGACGATCCCGGCCGACCTCGCCATCCTCAAGCACCCCGACTTCCAGGCCTTCGAGCACTCCACGAAGTGGGTCGAGGAGAAGCTCGACCTCTCCAACATCGAGGCGCCGAAGCCGCCGGCTCCGAAGGATGAGGAAGCCACGCCGCTCGTCGAGCGCACCACCACCGTCGAGGTCAACGGCAAGCGCTTCGACGTCAAGCTGTGGGTGCCCGACGTGCCGATGGTTGCCGCTGCCGGCCCGGCGAAGGCGAAGAAGCCGGCTCGTGCAGCGGGTGGCTCCGGGGCAGGCGTGGCAGGCACCGGCAGCGTCGAGGTGCCGATGCAGGGCACGATCGTCAAGGTGCTCGTCGAGATCGGTCAGGCCGTCGAAGTCGGTCAGGCCGTCGTGGTGCTCGAGGCGATGAAGATGGAGAACCAGATCCAGGCCGAGAAGGCCGGGACGGTCAAGGAGATCAAGGTGAAGGCCGGCGACACCGTCGGCGCCGGCGACGTCGTCGTCATCATCGAGTAGTCGCGATCTGGATGTCGGAGACGCGGCTCTGCCGCGCGTCAGACATCCAGTTGGCGGAGGTGCTCGCCCATCCACCCAACGGCGAAGGCGACCAGATCGGCCGCGTCGATGAGCTCGCTCGTCGCGCTGCCCACACTTCCGACTGACGCCCGTCCGGCGGCGAGGTAGTCGATCAGGATCGTCTCGAAGTAGTCCGGCGTGCCGTCGGGCTGCTCGACGATGCCGGTGCTGTCGTCGAGGCACTCGACCGTGCGGACCTCCGAACCCGCCGGCGTGCGCACCCGACGATGCCGTCGCACCCGGATCTTCGACGGCAGGTCCACCAGGTACTCGCCGTAGTGGATCAGCGTCACCGTGCCGAGGTCGGCGCCGAGCCGCAGCACCTTACCGCCGGCCTCGACCAGACGCTGCAGCGGTGACCCGGGCCCGTAGTAGTCGTCCCATGGCGCATCCGCCATCAGACCCTCGGCCAACGGACCGAGGGCGCCAAGCCGACCCTCCGGGTTGTTGCTCACCACCGCTCCCGCCCGCACGCGGAACAGCTCGGCGAGCACGCCGTTGTCCGGCTCGGCGGGAGTCGTCAACGGGTCGAACGGCTCGGCATCGACGAGCAGCGCCAGCCGATCCAGCTCCGGCCGATCGTTGACCCATCCCCAGTCGTCGCGAACCCCGACGTTCATCATCAGCGTGCCGTCCGGGCCGACGGCAGCCAGCAACGCGTCGAGCACGCCATCGCCCCCGCCGACCACGGGCCCGATGCGCCGCAGCGAGGCGTGCACCATGACCAGATCGCCGGATGCAACGCCCAGTGCACGGAGATCGGCGGTCAGCTCCTCCACGGTGCGCACGCATCGAACCTAACGAACGCGCCGGCGCGGGTACGGTCGAGTTCCATGAGCGAGGAGATGGTCCCGGTGTTCCGGGTGCGCGACGCAAGCGAGAGCGCGAAGTGGTACGCCCGGCTCGGCTTCGAAGTGCTCGGCGTGCACCGCTTCGAGCCGCACATGCCCGCGTACATGTTCCTGCGTCGCGGCGACGTGCACCTGCACCTGTCCGAGCACACGGGCGACGCGCATCCGTTCGCGCTCGTGTACTACTACGTCGACGACGTCGACTGGTTCGCCGCGGAGTTCGGCGTCGAGGTCGAGGACCAGCCGTGGGCCCGTGACATCCAGCTCACCGATCCGGACGGCAACCGCCTCCGCATCGGCACCGTGCACGAGCCGCGCGAGTAACGGCTAGCTGATCATCCCTCGGGCGTACGCGGCCTGGCCGCTGTGCTGGATCTCGTCGTCGATGATGCTGACCAGGCGCACGCCGAGGGTCACCGGTGGGTCCCAGCGGCGATCGACGACGCGGTCGAGGTCGGCCGGCACGAGCCCGGCGACGTACGTCCGGGTTCGAGCGCGCACCGCTTCGTAGTACTCGACCAACGCGGCTGCGCTCTCCGGTTGCACCGCGGCGACGTCGACTGACGAGTGGCCGTAGCCGGAGTTCTCCGGATCGGGCTCGAGGCCGAAGCGTTGTGCCCAGTCGGCGGTGATCCAGATCTGATCGTCGCCGACGAGCTCGGCGACGTGGTGGTCCTCCACGCGCGCGAGGTGCCAGACCAGCCAACCGATCGGGTTGGCGCCAGGCAGCGGAGCGGTGCGCAGCTGCGCGGGCGTCAGCCCGTCGACGGCCTCGTGCACGTGCTCGTCGACTCGGCCGAACAGATCGGCGAGGAGCTCATGAACATCCATCGCCTCATGCTCGCGCGGCGGACGACGGCCCTCGGAACGACAGCACCAGCACGACGATCGGGAGCGCGACGAGCAGGCCGAGGCTGGCCACGTTGCCGACCTGATCGGCGGTGTCGTAGTTGTCCAGGTGGCGCACGTGGTACACGAAGTGCGGCACCGCGTTGACCAGCCAACCCGCCGCTGCGGCGCGCACCACCAGTGTCTGCATCGTGGCTGCAGCAACGATCGTGACCGCCATCAGCGCCAGACTGAACTGGCCGACGTCGCGCACGAGGTGCTCGTTGTACGGCCCGTCGACGGCGATCCACACTCGACCGGCGCCGGGGAAGTCGTCGTAGAACGACCGGGGGAAGAACGCCGCCCACACGCCGACCAACGCCCCGCTCAACGCGAGGTAGATGAGCACCGCTCGTTGCAGCACGTCAGTTCGCCGCGTTCGAACGCCTGGCGCTGGCCGGCGTGGTCTGGAAGGTGATGGCGAACCGGTTCCACGTGTTGATCATCGCGATCGCGGCCACGACGTACAGCACGCCTTCCTCACCGAACTCGGCGAGCGCAGCGTCGTAGACGTCGTCGGGCACGCCGTGCTCACCGAACTTCGTGACCGCATCCGTCAACGCCAACGCCGCGCGTTCGGCCTGCGTGTACAGCGGCGTCTCCCACCACGCAGCGAGGCCGAACAGGCGAGCGGGCGTCTCACCGGCCTGCAACGCATCGGTGCTGTGCATGTCGATGCAGAACGCGCAGCCGTTGATCATCGAGGCGCGCAGCTTGATCAGCTCGTAGAGCGTGTGATCGACCTTGCCGGCGATGTGCCCCTCGAGCGCCGCCAGGTGGCGGTACAGCTCGGGCGAGGTCGAGGCGAAGTTGAGTCGTTGGGTCATGTCGGTTCCTTCCGTGGCGGGGCGTCACCATGTTGACGAACGAGACCCCCCGACAGGTGACAGGTCAGCGGGAATTCGGAGCGATCAGCGAATACGACAACGCGTCCGCGCGCCGAGTCGGGAAGACGAGGTACGAGCGAAGTCGGCCTTCGAGCTGGAAGCCGCACGACTCCAGCACGCGCTGCGAGGCGATGTTCTCTGGCTCGACCAGTCCCTCGACGCGAGCGATGCCGCCCTCGGTGACGGCCCACGGGGCCAGCAGGCCGACGGCCCGCTTGGCCACGCCCCGGCCGCGCTCGCTGTCGAGCAGCCAGTACCCGATGCCGGCCGTCTCCGGCAGCCAGCGCATCATCAGCACGATCGAGCCGATGGCCCGATCGTCGTCGATGCGGGCGATGGCGAACGACAGCCCTTCTCCGCTCGTCTGCCGCGACCACTGCCGCTCGATGTAGGCGCGGCCCTCGTCGGGCGACCAGGTCGCGGGCACGGTGGTGCCCTCCGGGATGCGCGCGTCAGCGCTCGCGGCCTCGATGCAGGCAACGTCGTCAAGGCGCCACTCGCGGAGGCGAATGGCGTCGTCGTGGAGGCTCGTCAGCGGGTACTGCAGCGCCAACGCCGGCGTCTCAGCCGAGGCCCGACTTGCCGGCCTTCTTGGCCTTCTTCACTTCGCGCTTCTCTTTCAGCGACTTGCCGGCCTTCTTGGCGCTGTTCTTCTCTGGCGACTTCTGGGGCATGTGCCCTCCTCGGTTCGCCGCACCTTACCGCTGTTCAGATGACCGGATGCTCGTCGATTGCCGGACGGTTGAACGACTTCACGCGCCGCTCGCGCACCACCAACGTCGCCGCCGCACGATCGTGCAGGCCCTGACGCAGCGGGTTGAACGTTGCCCAGATGTAGACCATCGCCCCGAGAGCGACGCCGAACGTCGGCACGACGCCGAGCGCGGTCGGCACCAGCGCGCGCAGCAGCGCTTCGGGCCACCCGACCCTGCCGCCGTCGACGGCTCGCACAACCCGTGTGCGCGTGGCCAGCTTGCCCAGGGTTCGGCTGAACGCTCCGATGAGCAGGGTCTCGTAGGTCAGCCCCAACACCGCGACGCTGATGTTGAACACGAGCAACGCGTTGTCCGAGATGTCGTCGCCCGGCGTGTACCCGAACGCAATGGCGACAGCGATCACCGGCAGCACGATGACGACCTGATCGATCACCAGTCCGACGATGCGCCGGGGAAAGGGAGCAAGGGTCAGGCCCGCGGGAATGGCCGGGCCGTCGACGTCCTCGCCCGCGGAGAACATCAGGTCACTCGGCCGCTTCGGCCAGTGCCTCCGACAGTGCCGGATGGACGAGCAGGCTCTCGACGATGTCGGTGACCTTCAGGTTGGCGGTGACCGCCAGCGCGATCACGCTGATGAGCTCCGCCGCGTGACGCCCGACGATCGAACCGCCGAGCACCACACCCGTCGCCGGGTCGCTGATGATCTTCACGAACCCGCGAGCGTCGTCGTTGATGAGCGCCTTCGGCGTTGCGCTGAACGGCACCTTCGTGACGCGGATCTTGCGACCGACGGCGAAGGCCTCAGCCTCGGCGAGACCGACGTCGGCGATCTCCGGTTCGGTGAAGATCGCGCTTGCGGCCTTGTCGTAGTCGAGATGGCGGTGGGCCACCTTCTGCAAGCCCATCACGTGCTCGGCCACCTTGCGGCCCTGCATCGACGCAACGCTCGACAGCGGCAGCTTGCCCGACACGTCGCCCGCTGCGTAGATGTGACTGACGTTGCTCTGGCAGTGGCGGTTGATGGTGACGTAGCCGCCCGAATCCATCTCCACGCCGGCCAGGTCGAGGCCGAGCCCGTCGCTGTTGGGGATCGAGCCGATGGCCAGCACCGCATGCGAGCTGCGCACGACGCGACCGTCGTCGCAACGCACCACCACGGAATCGGCGCCGGCGTCGGACGTCTCTCGGTCGATCGACGTCGCACGCGCGCCCTTCAGCAATCGCACCCCGCGCTTGAGGAAGTCGTCCTCCAGCACCGCGGCGACCTCGGGATCCTTCTGCGGCAGCACCTGCTGGCGGCTGACCACCAGGGTGACGTGCGCACCGAAGCTGGAGAACATGTGCACGAACTCCACACCGGTGACGCCGGACCCGATGACGGTGATCGACTCGGGGAAGATCGCCGGCGGGTAGCAGTCGCGGGTGACGAGGATCCGCTCGTGATCGGGCTGGCACCACTCCGGGATGCGCGGCCGCGACCCGGTGCTGACCAGCACTGCGTCCGCGTGGATCTGGCGCACGCCATCGGCGGTCGTGACCTCGACGTCGTTCGGGCCGACCATGCGCGCCGTGCCGTGCAGCATCGTCACGCCCTGGCTCTGCAGCAGACGGGTGGTGCCGTGCTGCAACCGGTCCTTGATCGAGTCGATGCGCACGCGCAGCGCCTCGATGTCCACCTCGGCCACCTGCTGCTCGAGACCCATGCCCTGGATCCGCCTGGTGAAGCTCATGGCGCCACCGGTGGCGATCATCGTCTTCGACGGGATGCAGTCCCACAGGTGCGCCGCGCCGCCGACGACGTCACGTTCGATCAGCGTGACTTCCGCACCGAGCCGAGCCGCGTACGTGGCGGCCGTGTTCCCAGCCGGCCCGCCACCGATGATCACAAATCGAGTCGCCACAAGGCGGGCAGCCTACCGGCGCGGGTACCCACTGACCTGCGACGCGAGAACTGGAGTTCGGGTGAGCGAGCGCCAGCGAGCGAGCACGGGAGGCGAGCGCAGCGAGCCCGAGGTGAACGGCTACTCGCCGGTGTCGAGCATGAAGCCGTCGGCGGCGAAGAACTCGCTGCGCGGCGCGGGCGTGGTGGCAGGGGTGATCGTCGGTGGGTCGAGCGAGTTGGTCTGCGAGCTGCCGCCGGGGAGGTTCGGGCAGTACCT
The DNA here is from genome assembly GCA_965229005.1 of Ilumatobacteraceae bacterium. Lineage (GTDB taxonomy): Bacteria > Actinomycetota > Acidimicrobiia > Acidimicrobiales > Ilumatobacteraceae > CBDDIP01. Next base: position 1,994,726 of record CBDDIP010000002.1, on the reverse strand, counting down.
CGACGGATACTGGAAGCCGTCGCGTCGGGTGCCCACCCACTCGAAGTGCATGCCGTCGGTGAAGATGAAGTTGCCACCCCAGGCGAAGTTGTGGGCCCGGAAGATGCGCACGATGCGGCAGTCCATCTTCGGCACGCACCCCTGGCAGTTGGCGACCGTGTTGATGTCCATCGCCTGGCCCCACGTGTGGCGCGACACCGAGCCGATGTACAACCCGAGGCCCTGGCGTGCGAACCGCGGCGTGTAGCAGCCGCCGATCGTCCCGCCGGTGAGCAGCCCGGTCAGCCCGGCGGCGGCCACGTCGTTCAGCGCAGCGACGAGGTCGGGCTTGATCCGCTGGTGGCAGCTGTTGACCATGTAGCTGTTGATCATGTTCGGCGCGCCCGGCGTACGGTTCGGGATGTTCGCCGACGTCCAGGCCGGGTTGACCGACATCGCCCCGCTGGACGAGACGGTGAAGTCGAACTCGCCGAGCTGCTGCTTCGTCTCGGCCACGCCGAGCGTCAGATCGGGGTCGAAGGCGTCCCAGCTCTTGCGCACACGGATCTTCGAGTTGGTGGACAGACCGCGAGCGAACAGGCGTCCCTCCATCGCGGCGCGATCCTTCATGCCCCAGATCAGCACCCGCGTGTCGATGTTGGCGCCGAGCTGATCCGACTGCTGGATGGTCATCGTGATCTCGGCGCCGCCCACCTCGTCATCGGTGGCGATGCGTCCGATGGTGTAGGTGATGATCGCTCCACCGTCGGCCATGACGTCGATCGTGTCGCCCACCTGAGCGCCGCGCATCGACGCCGACGTCTGGCTCATCACGATGCTCGCCCCACCGACGTAGCGCGACACGTTGCGACCCATCACGCCGGCGATGGTGTCGATCGGCAACGCGGTGACCGACATCGGGAACCGCCACGGGCCGGCTGCGCCGCCACTCGCCTGCTGGATGACGGTGCTGCCGCGACGGACGCGGGTCAACCCGATGGTGAAGCCGCGGCCGACCGCGTACGCGGCGCCGACGTCGGCCGCAGCGGCGATCGCCGAATCGCGAACGTTGCTGAGCAGCGCGCCGGAGTTGTACACCGACACCATGTCGACCGCCAGCGGCCCGGTGTAGTCGGCCGCCTCGGACGCGGACGCCGGCCCGTCGATCGAGCTCGGGGCGGCCGCCGTGTCGGCGACCATCGCCGTGACGATCACCATCGCCACACCCGTGGTGGCAAGTCGACGACCCCAGTGCCGGGGTCGTTGCCGGTTCATCCGGTTCAACACGCGCATCGATCTTCCTGCAGAGTCGGGCCCACTCGGTGGGCAACCTACCACCGGGCGTCAATGCACTCGCGGGCGGGAGCGTCCAGGCGGTACGGTCTACCCACTGTGAGCAGCACTGATCCGACCGCGTCCGATCCCGGACCTCCCGCCACTGACGTCGACGAGGAACCGGGTCTCACCGGCTCCGGGCTGGTCGCCGAGAAGGCCAAGCGGCTGGACAAGCTGGCCGAGATGCGCACGGCGGGCGTCAACCCGTACCCCTACCGCTTCGACCGCAGCACCACCCTCGCCGAGCTGCGCGATGCACACGGGCACCTCGAGCCGGGTACCGAGACCGACGTGCAGGTGGCCATCGCCGGCCGGATGCTGCTGCGCCGCGAGCAGGGCAAGCTGATCTTCGCCACGATCCGCGAGCGCGAGACCGAGGTGCAGCTGTTCGTCTCGAAGGCGGTCATCGGCGACGACGGCTTCGCCGCGTTCGGCGACCTCGACCTCGGCGACTGGGTCGGCGTGCACGGCACGGTGATGACCACGCGCAAGGGCGAGCTGAGCGTGAAGGTCGAACGCTTCGAGCTGTTGTCGAAGGCGGTACGCCCGATGCCCGACAAGTGGCACGGCCTCACCGACACCGACACGCGCTTCCGCCAGCGCTACGCCGACCTGATCGTCAACGAGGACGCACGTCGCTCGTTCCGCGTTCGCCACGAGGTGATCGCCAGCTTCAGGCGCACGTTGCACGGCCACGGCTTCGTCGAGGTCGAGACGCCGGTGCTGCACGTGGAGGCCGGCGGCGCGCACGCACGCCCGTTCCTCACCCACCACAACGCGTTGGACATGCAGCTGTACCTCCGCATCGCGCTGGAGCTGCACCTCAAGCGGCTGATCGTCGGCGGGATGGACCGCGTCTTCGAGATCGGGCGCATCTTCCGCAACGAGGGCATCTCCACCCGACACAACCCCGAGTTCACGATGATGGAGCTCTACCAGGCGTTCGCCGACTACTCGGAGATGATCGCGATCAGCGAGGAGCTCGTCACCAACGCAGCGCGCGACGCGCTCGGCACGACTGTCATCGACATCGCCGGCGAGCAGGTCGACCTGTCCGAGCCGTGGCGGCAAGTGCGCATGATCGACCTCATCGAAGAGGCCATCGGCGTGCCGGTGCACCCGTCGATGTCGGTCGACAAGATGCGCGCCATCGCCGGCGAGCACGACGTCGCCGTCAACCCGGCGTGGGGCAGCGGCAAGATCATCGAGGAGCTGTTCGAGGCGCACTGCGAGTCGGCGCTCATCCGCCCGACGTTCGTCACCGGCCATCCGGTGGAGATCTCTCCGCTCGCTCGCGTGGATCGCACCGACCCGTTCCTCACCGAGCGCTTCGAGTTCTTCATCAACGGCCGCGAGCACGGCAACGGCTACAGCGAGCTCAACGATCCGGTCGAGCAGCGCCTGCGCTTCGAGGACGAGCAGAAGGCGAAGGACGCCGGCAACGTCGAGGCCGGCACCGTCGACGAGGACTACCTCCGCGCGCTGGAGTACGGGCTACCACCGACCGGTGGTCTCGGCATCGGCATGGACCGCGTCGTGATGCTGATCGCCGGCGTGCCGTCGATCAAGGAGATCATCCTGTTCCCGACGTTGCGTCCGGAGGTCTTCTGATGGGGACCGCAACCCCCAACTCAGCAGCATGGGGGCGAGGGCTGGCCACCGTCACCGGTGACGGGGTGGTGCTCGACACGTGGTTCCGCGAGGTCGGCCTCGGCGAGCCGATCCATCCCGGCACCCTCGAGGCGTACTCGGTGGCCGAGCGACGCGACGACGTGCGCGGCGTGTCCATCCGCGCCGTCGAGCTGACCATCGATGTCAATGATGCGCCGGTCGACGCCACCGACGTGTACCTCCGTCTGCACCTGCTGTCACACCGCCTGTTCCAGCCGCGCACGATCAACCTCGACGGGCTGTTCGGTCTGCTGTCCAACGTGGTGTGGACGAACCTCGGCCCGGCGCCGGTCGAGGGGTTGGAGGAGCTGCGCTGGCGGGTCCGCCGCGATGGCGGGAACCTCACCGTGAACGGCGTCGACAAGATGCCGCGGATGACCGACTACGTCGTGCCGTCCGGTGTGCGCATCGCCGACGCTTCGCGCGTGCGCCTCGGCGCCCACCTCGCGCCCGGCACCACCGTGATGCACGAGGGCTTCGTCAACTTCAACGCCGGCACGCTCGGCACGTCGATGGTCGAGGGCCGCATCGGCCAGGGCATCATCGTCGGCGACGGCAGCGACATCGGTGGTGGCGCCTCGATCATGGGCACGCTGTCCGGTGGCGGCACCGTGCAGGTCACCATCGGCGAACGCTGCCTGCTCGGCGCGGAGGCCGGCATCGGCATCAGCCTCGGCGACGAGTGCGTCGTCGAAGCCGGCCTCTACGTCACCGCCGGCACGTTGGTGAAGGTGCTCCCCGAGGGCGAGGTCGTGAAGGCCAAGACCCTGAGCGGCGCGGGCGGCCTGCTGTATCGCCGCAACAGCCAGACCGGCGCGGTGGAGGCCCTCCCCCGCTCCGTCAAGTGGGACGGCCTGAACGCCGCCCTGCACAAGAACTAGCTCGCAGCGTCGCGTTCGCAGCCTTCGATGTGGTCGTTGACCAAGCCCATGGCTTGCATGAAGGCGTAGACGGTGGTCGGACCGACGAAGCTCCAGCCGCGCTTCTTGAGGTCCTTGGACATGGCCGTGCTCTCCGGCGTGGACGGCTGGATGGGCGTGTCCTGGCCGAGCCGCGCGCGAGCCGGCGGCTTGAACCGCTGGACGTAGGCGTACAGCGAGCCCTCTGCGGCCTCGAGCTCGAGCATCCGGTTGGCGTTGTTGATGGTGCTCTCGATCTTGCCGCGATGACGGACGATGCCCGCATCACCGAGCAGCCGCTCGATCTCCGTCGGCCCGTACGCGGCGACGGTTGCGGCGTCGAACCCGTCGAACGCGGCGCGGAAGTTCTCCCGCTTGCGCAGGATCGTCAGCCACGACAGCCCGGACTGGAACCCCTCGAGACAGAGCTTCTCGAACAGCCGGGTGTCGTTGGTGACCTCGTGGCCCCACTCGTCGTCGTGGTAGCCGACGTAGAGCGGATCGTCGCCGCACCACCAGCACCGCACCACCCCATCGGCCCCTACGCGCAGTCGATCGCTCACCCGCCGGACTCTAACGGCCGTGCGCGAGTGGAGTACGTGGACGCCGCTGAGGGGCGCTCAGCTACTCGACTCGGCGGCTTTGGCGAGCTCGTCGAGGGTGTGCTCCATGCCGGCCCGGTTGTGGGCCTCGCGATCGGCAACTCCACTCGCAGGGCCGCCGAGCTTCTTGGCGAACCAGCCGCGACGGTCGGTCCAGGTCTCCTTGACGATGCAGCCGTCACCGTCGGGCGTGATGTCGTAGCGCCAGTCGGCCACCTTGACGACGGCGACCGAGACGTGGAACTCGAACACCGACGGCGACGTGCACGCGGTGACGGTCGACTTCGTCTTCCACTCCTTCTTGCCGTTCTTGTTGTCGCCGACGAACGTCGCCCCGACCGCCGGCCCGATGGCGCCCTTGCCCCACTTGCCGCCGCAGTTCTCCGGCGACCACTCGCCCATGCGCGGCAGGTCGCTGACCATCGCCCACACCTTCTCGGGCGACGCGTGGACGGAACGGGAGACGGAGATCGAGGTCACGGGTCGGGAGTCTCGCGCTTCGTGAGCACCCGCTGGCACACTGGCCGGGTGAGCTTCGACGACCTCTCGCACCTCATCCGCAGCCGCCGCACCAGCATGCTGGTCGACCGCGAGCGCGCCGTGCCGCTGGACGTCGTCACCCAGCTCTGCGAACTGGCCCAGTGGGCGCCGAACCACAAGCGCACCTGGCCCTGGCGCTTCGCCCTCCTCGACGGCGACGCACGGGCCCGCCTCGGCGAGTCGATCGCCGACGCGATGGATGCGCACGGCGACCCGCCGGAGAAGGTGGCGAAGGCGCGCACCAAGTACCTGCGCACGCCGGCGACGCTCGTCGTCGGTTCAGCGCCGGGCGACTCGTCGCTGCGCACCGCTGAGAACCGCGACGCCGTCGCGGCCGGGGTGCAGAACCTGATGCTCGGAGCGACAGCACTCGGCCTGGCGACCTACTGGGGCTCGTGCCCGAAGGGTGCCAACGACGTCGTTGCCGAGCTGTGCGGTTTCGAGCCGGGCACGCACGTGAGCGCGATCATCTACCTCGGCTGGGCGACCTCGACGGTGGAGCCGCCAGACCGGCCGCCGGTCGAGGTCGCGCACCTCTCGTCGTCAGCGAGCTGATCAGCTCCAGTCGCTGATCGCCAACGCCGGCACGGTGTAGCACCACGCCTCGAACGTCAACCCGATCGAGGCGTCGCCGTCCCACGGGTACTTCAGACCCATCAGCTCACCGACGCGCCGACGCTCATCCGCGTCGGTGACGTCGCGGGCCACACCGCCGTGCGTGTCGCGATCGATGCGCACCGACACCGCCGGGTTGGCGAGCGCGTTGCGGTACCAATCGGCCTTCGGGCCGTTGCCGGAGATGAGGTACAGCGTGCCGTCGATGACACCGAACCAGATCTCCACCTCGTGCGGGTTGCCCGATCGACGACCCGTGGTGGTGACGTAGCAGTTCTCCTCGTCGGCGTGCTGCTCGAGCCAGCTCATCGGCAACGACATCGCTCAGCCCGCCAACATCGAGTCGCGCAGCTCGCGCTTGAGGATCTTTCCGCTGGCGTTGCGTGGCAGCTGCTGGTCGACGAACGTGATCTGCGTCGGCACCTTGAAGTTGGCGATGCGAGCGCGCAGGTCGGCCTGCAGCTCCTCCACCGTCAACGACGCGCCGTCGCGCAGCATCACCACAGCGGCCACCTCTTCCCCGAGCCGTTCGTGGGGCACGCCGAACACGGCCACCTCGTACACGGCAGGGATCTCGTAGATCGCCGCTTCGACCTCGGCGCAGTAGACGTTCTCGCCGGCGCGCAGCACCATGTCCTTGGCTCGGTCGAGCACGTAGACGAAGCCGTCTTCGTCGATCTTGCCGAGGTCACCGCTGCGCAGCCAGCCGTTGACGATCGTCTCCGCCGTCGCGTCGGGCCGGTTCCAGTAGCCACGGATCAGGTGCGGACCCTTGAACCAGATCTCGCCCATCTCACCGGCGGGCAGCGCCTCGCCCTCGGGATCGCGGGTCTCCATCTCCAGGATCGGCACGTAGCGCCCGGTGCTGGTGGGGTGCGAGACGTAGTCATCGCCGCTGTTGCCCGGGCCGTAGGCGTTGGTCTCGGTCATGCCGTAGCCGATGTTCGGGCGCCCGGCGAAGCTGTTCTCGACGCGCTTGACCAGCTCGGGCGGAGCCGGCGCACCACCACCGCCGATGCTGACGAGGCTGGACGTGTCGTACTCGGCGAAGTCCGGGCACTCCAGCAGGTCCCAGCTCTGCGTCGGCACGCCGACGAAGTTGGTGATCTGCTCGCGCTCGATCAGCTGCAGGGCGCGCAGCGGATCCCACTTGTACATGATCACCAGCTTCAGCCCGGCGGCGAACGAGCTGAGCATCACCGGCACGCATCCGGTGACGTGGAACAGCGGCACGATGAGGATGAACGACGGCGCGGTGGCAGCCGGTGCATCGGCGGCCGGCGGACCCTTGCGCAGCGTCTCGACCGCAGCGCGACAGCTGAACGCCATCAACGACTGCAGGACGGCGCGGTTGGTGCTGACCGCACCTTTCGGGCGGCCGGTGGTACCGCTCGTGTAGAGGATCGTCGCGTCGTCGTCGGGGTGCACGTCGACATCGGGGAGCGGCTGGCCCATCGCTGCAAGCACCCGGTCGTCCCATGCGTCGACTCCCTCGCCAGTGGCGCCGCGCACGCCGATCGTGCGGATCCCGAGGCGGGCGCACGAGGCACGGCTGCGGTCGGCCCGTTCGATGTCGGCGATGAGCAGGGTGGCGCCACAGTCCTCGAGGGCGAAGTCGAGCTCGTCCTCGGTCCACCACGCGTTGAGCGACACCGACACGGCACCGATCGAGACGATGGCAGCGAACGACAGCACCCACTCCGGGAAGTTGCGCATGCCGACCGCGACGCGATCGCCCTTGCCGACGCCGTACGTGTGCACGAGCACGTGGGCCAGTGCGGCGATGCGCTCCTGTGCCTCGGCGAACGTGATCCGTTCATCTTCATATACGAGGAAGATGTTGTCGCCACGTTGCATGCCGAGCAGGAAGCGCAACGAGGGCGGGGCGTTCTTGAAGGCGTTGACCTCGACACCACCGACGGTGATGCGCTCCATCTCGAACGGCGCACCGGGTGCGGTGACTGCGGCAACGGCTTCCTTGAACTCCATGTGACCCCCTGTGTCGGGAGCGCACGCTACTCAGCGAGCGGCGATCACCGCGATCTCCATCTTCCACTTCGGACGTGCCAGCTGGGGCACGGTGATCAGGGTGCTGGCCGCTCGATGGGTGCCGATGGCGCGGTCGCGGGCGGCCATCACCGTGGCCAGTGAGCCGATCTCGTCGACGGCGACGTAGGTCACGATGTTGACGATGTCGGCAGCGGTCATGTCGGCTTCCGCCAGCATCGCCCCGATGTTGTGCCAGATGAGGTCGGCCTGCTCGGCGATCGTCTCCGGGACGGTGCCGTCGACGGCGATGGCCACCACGCCGCTCGTGTGCAACCACCGAGACGGTTGCTCGACGAGCATGGCGTGTGCGTAGTTGGCAGCGGGCGGGGCGATCGAGGCAGGCATGATCTCGGTGTTCATCGCCCCATGTTGGCCGGTGCCGCGGACCGCACGAGCCGGATCTACGCTGTCCGCATGACAATTGTCGCCAACACTCAGGCAGAAGGGGTCACGCGCACGATCGACGGGGTCGAGCTGACCCCCAAGGAAGTCCACCTCGGCCTGCCGCCCACGTCGTTCGCCTCCGTCGAGGAGGAGCGCCTCGAGCGCAAGCAGAAGCTGGCCGGCGCGCTGCGCATCTTCGGCCGCGTCGGCTTCGGCGAAGGCGTCGCCGGGCACATCACCGTGCGCGACCCCGAGTTCCCCGACCACTTCTGGGTCAACCCGTTCGCGATGAGCTTCCGCCACGTCAAGGTCAGCGACCTGATCCTGGTCAACCACCACGGCGACGTGGTCTACGGCTCGCGGCCGGTCAACCGGGCAGCGTTCGTCATCCACTCCGCGGTGCACCAGGCCCGGCCCGACGTGATCGCCGCGGCGCACAGCCACAGCGTGCACGGCAAGGCGTTCAGCTCGCTCGGCATCCCGCTCGACCCGATCACCCAGGACTCCTGCATCTTCTACACCGACCACACCGTGATCAGCGCGCAGGGTGGCGCGGTGGTGTTCGACATCGAGGCCGGCCACGAGCTGGCGTCGCACTTCCCCACCGGCAAGGCCGCCGTCCACCAGAACCACGGCCTGTTCACCGTCGGGCAGAGCGTCGACGAAGCGTGCTTCTGGTTCCTCAGCATGGATCGCAGCTGCCAGGCGCAGCTGCTGGCGATGGCCGCCGGCACGCCGAAGCTGATCCCGCACGAGATGGCCGAGTACACGTTCAAGCAGACCGGCTTCCCGGCCGCCGGATGGCTGAGCTTCCAGCCGTTGTGGCAGGAGATCTGCCGCTCCGATCCCGACCTGTTCGACTGAGCCACCCGCTCTGACCGCGCCCGTCACCGCTCGCCGCGGGCACTTCTTCGACACCGCCTCCCCGGAGGCGCTGTTCGTCATCTCCGGGATCTCGCAGTACACCGGCGCGGTCATCGCCCACTCGTTGTTCGACGAGCTGCGACCGGCAACGGTGGCGTGGATGCGCGTCGTCACAGCGGCCATCGCCGTGCTCGCGGTCAGCTGGCGCCAGCAGCGCGGCTGGACCCGACGGCAGCTGCTCAGTGCCGCCGTGTTCGGCGTCGCGACCGCGCTGATGAACCTGTTCTTCTACCTCGCCATCGATCGAGTCGCGCTCGGCAAGAGCGTGGTGATCGAGTTCATCGGGCCGATCACCGTCGCCGCCGCGCTGACCCGCACGCGACGCAACGCGGTTGCGCTGCTGCTGGCGATCACGGGCGTGGTCGTCCTGTCCGGCGTGGAGGTCGACGACGAGCCGTTGGGGTTGCTCTTCATCTTCATCGCCTCGGCGATGTGGGCCGTGTACATCGTCGTCGGGCGGCGGGTCGCGTCGCTCGATCGCGGGCTCGGCGGTCTCGGAATGGCGCTGGCGATCGGCGCGGTCGCGATCGCGCCGATCGGCATCAGCGGCAGCACCGAGGTGTTCACCACGCCGCGGCTGCTGGCGCTGTGCGCACTCGTCGGCGCACTGTCCACTGCGGTTGCCTACGCCATCGATCAGCACGTGATGCGGCGCATCCCGACGCGACGGTTCGCGCTCCTGCTCGCCCTCCTGCCGGTGACGGCGATGATCGTCGGCTGGATGGCGCTGGATCAGGTGCCCTCTGGCTTCGATCTGCTCGGGTCCGCGCTGGTGATCGCCGCCGTCGTGGTGCAGGACCGGGAGGTCAGCGCGGAGCAGCCGTTGGAGCTGCCGGGATGACCCCGAGCGACGCGGCCACCGACGGGCGGCGAAGCTTCCAGACGAAGCCGTCGTAGAGGATGTGCAGCGCCCCGAAGAACAGGATCGAGAAGCCGAACAGCGTGTGGCCGCCACCGTTCGTGGTGGTCAGCTCGATCCAGGCAACGATCACCGCGAAGTAGGCGACGTAGATCGCGCCGCGTCGCCACACCGTGCGCGTTGCGTTCGCGATCGGGGCATCGTCGCGGCGGGTGCGCAGGCTGGTGTGCACGACGGCGAAGTACTCGATGGCGTGCGCGCCGACGTACCCGGCGAAGCCGGCCACCGGGTCGACCATCACCGCCACCACCAGACCGAGCGTGCCGAGCATGTAGACGAGCTTCGGCCGGCTGGCCTGCGCGCCGAGCGATCGCTCGGCGCGCCACCACCGCATCAGCATCGCCAAGCCGACGACGACAGCGACCACGAACAGCACGCGCGCCGGCGCGCGGTACGGCTGCAGCAGGTTGATCGAGCGCGTGTTGGTGCCGTCGACGCCGAGCTTCCAAGCGAGGTCGCGCAAGTCGACGAACGCACCCACGTAGGCGAGCGCGGCGATCAGCCAGACGACGAGCATCGGCTTCTCCAACCCGCCGTGATCGTCGCCAGCTTTGCGCCCGTAGATGCGCAGCACGCCGTAGCGCTGCATCAGCGTGTGCTCGGCGTTCCACAGCCCCGCGACGAGCGCGACGAGCGTGAGGCTGACGTTGAGCCCGATGACGATCGCGGCCGCGGCGACGAACGGGGCGACGAGGTAGAGGCGACGATGCGCGGCGCGCTGCACCGGGTCGCCGTACACGAGTCCCATCGTCAGCGGCTGATGGGCGAACGAGATCAAGAAGACGATGCCGACCATGCCCTGCACGGTGCTCACGTGTGGCTCGGCGACGTGCACGACAGCCGCGATCGGCAGCCAGCACCAGCCGAGCAGCACATCTCGGACTGGACCATGCAGCCAGAGGCGGCGTGTGGCAACAGCCCGTTGGAGCAGCGTGCGTGAGCACGCCGGAGAACCTAGTGCGACCCGATTCCTAGTGCGACAGCCCGGGGGCGCAGAGGCCCCTCGAGGTCCTGCACGACGAGCCGGTCGCGGTTCTCGTAGGTCACCAAGTTGTTCGGATCTTTGCGCAGGTTGAACGTGCGGAAGCTCATGTCGGTGGTGTCGACCGAGAGGATGCGACCGATCAGTGGCTCACCGATGCCGAGCAGCACCTTGATCACCTCGAGGGCCTGGATGCTGCCGACGATGCCGGGCAGCAACACCCAGCACACCGGCCTCGGAGCAGCTGGGGGCGAGCTCGGCGGGCGGCGGCTCGGGCACCATGTCGCGGTACGTCGGGCCTTCGAGCGGGTGGAACACGCTGACCATGCCCTCGAAGCGGAAGATGCTGCCGTGCACGACCGGGATGCCGAGCTTCACGCTGGCGTCGTTGAGCAGGTAGCGGCTCGGGAAGTTGTCGGCGCCGTCAACGATGACGTCGTAGCCGGTGATGATGTCGATGATGTTGCTGGCGTCGAGCCGCGTGTCGTAGGTGACGACGTTGACGTCGGGGTTGAGCAGGCTCAGCGTCTTCTTCGCCGAGTCGACCTTGCGGTCGCCGATGCGGTCGAGGTTGTGCAGGATCTGACGCTGCAGGTTGCTGGCGTCCACCTCGTCCATGTCGACGATGCCGATCGTGCCGACACCTGCTGCGGCGAGGTACAGCGCACTGGGCGAGCCGAGGCCGCCGGCGCCGAGCATGAGCACCTTGCTGGCGAGCAGCTTGGCCTGACCGGCCGTGCCGACTTCGGGCAGCAGCAGGTGGCGGCCGTAGCGGTCCCCGCTGCTCGGGCGTCAGCACGACGGGCTTGCGCCACGGGCGGCCCTCGTCCCTTCCACTTGCCGAAGCCGCCGGCCACCGACACGACGTCGCGGTAGCCGAGTTCCTGCAGCGTGCGCGCGGCGAACGCGCTGCGCACGCCACCGGCGCAGTAGATGATCACCGGCACGTTCTTGTCCGGCAGGCGACCCTCGACCTGTGCTTCGAGATGACCGCGGGGGATGTGCACCGCGTTGAGCAGCGCGCCCTGGTCGTACTCGTCGGGCTCGCGCACGTCGAGCACGGCGACCGGCGCAGCGGACGACGCTGCCTCGATGCGCTGCTGAGCGCCTGCCGTGTCGACCTCGGTGATCTCTGCCTTCGCTGCGGCGAGCAGGTCTCGGAACGTTGCCATGATGGAAAGCCTACTCAGCTAGTCGGGATTCAGCTACGGGCTCGCGTGCCGGCAGGAGCTGCGGCAGCAGGTCGCCGAGGCGGCCGATGAGCACGGCGTCGGCGAAGCGGTCCATGTTCGTCGGATCGCCGTTCACGATGATCACCCGAGCGCCGGCGGTCTTCGCCCGCGGGACCACGTTGGCGGCTGGATAGACGGACAGGGTCGAGCCGGCGGCGAGCAGCAGATCGCATCGCTCGGCGGCCACCATCGCCGCGTCGATCACGTCCGGCACCAACGACTGGCCGAACGAGATCGTGTCGCTCTTGAGGACCCCGCTGCACAGCAAGCACGCCGGATCGTCGTCACCCGCCGCCACTCGATCGAGCGCTTCGCGCATCGGACGACGGTCGTTGCAACCCCAGCAACGCGTCCACCACATCGTTCCGTGCACCTCGATCACCTTCGTCGGCTCGATGCCGGCGCGCTGGTGGAGCTCGTCCACGTTTCTGGGTGACGACGGCCTGCAGGGTGCCGCGGCGCTGCAGTTCGACGATCGCTCGATGCCCCGAGTTCGTGCGCTGCGTCCCACGCCGGTGAGTGCAAGCCGGTTCTGCCACGCGAATCGGCGCACCTCGGGGTCGGCGAGGTAGTGCTGGAGGGTGGCCGACTTCTCGGCCGCCGGGTTCTTCGTCCACAGCCCGTTCGGACCGCGGAAGTCGGGGATGCCGGAGTCGGTCGAGATGCCGGCACCGGTCACGACCGTCACGCGTTGCGCCGCCTCGATCCACTCACGTGCTGTGTCGACGTCGCTCACGTCCCCAGTCTCGCCGAACACCTACCATCCCGGCCATGCGCAGATCTGGGTTGATGGTGCTGCTGGCAGTTCTGGTCATGGTGGCCGCTTCCTGCGGCAGCGATGCCGGATCGAGCGAGTCCATCGCATCAGTCGCCCCGACGGCACCGATCACTGCGGTCGAGATCGACGACGGCGACGCGATCTTCCTTCGGGCCGGGTGCTGCAGTGTCAGACGATCACCGCGTCGACCCCCGGTGAGACGATCGCCGCGGACGTCGGCTCGACCGACACGACTCGGACGGAGAACCTGTTCGTGCTCGCCGCACCGGACTCGGCCACGCGGGAGATCTGCTCGGTCGGCCCGGCCGGCGGCACGGGTGCCGTGTTCGAACCCGATGCGAGGGCCGAGCTGGCCGAGAGCGGGTGGGGCATCACCGTGTCCTTGCGACCCGGCGCCGATGGCCAGGACGTGTGGAACGACCTTGCCACGCAGTGCAACCACACCACGTCGACGTGTCCGACCGGACGCCTCGCGATCCAGGTCGGTCAGGACATCATCAGCGCGCCGACCGTGCAGACCGACCTCTTCGAGGGTCAGGTGACGATCACTGGCGCGTTCACCGAATCCGACGCTCGCTCCTTGGCAGAGGTGTTCGTCGCCGGAGCCTTGTCCACCGACTGAGCAGCGGCTTTTCCGCTTCGGCGGGTTCGGCACGGTTCTTTGTTGATGCGGCCTTCTTCGTCGCACCACACCGCTGGAGGCAGCCATGTCGTACGTCGCCCTTGACATCCCCGTTGATCAGACCGAGTTGATGGTCGTGCCGTGGCTCGACCCGGTGGTCGACGACGTCGGCTTCGAGGTCCGGTCCGAGTACGTCGAGATGTTCTGGTTGAACGTCATCGGCCCGACCGCGCTCTGGCTGCAGCGTCGACTGGTGCACGGGTTCCAGCGCTATCCGTTGGGCTACGAGGTCGACCTCGCGGAAACGGCCAAGGCACTCGGCGTGGCGTACCACCCGGGCGCCAACAGCCCGTTCATCCGCGCCCTCAACCGCTGCGTGCTGTTCGGCGTCGCCCAGTTCGGCGGCGGAGCGCTCGCCGTGCGCCGCAAGCTGCCCCCGGTGGCCGCACGCCACCTGGCACGCATGCCGCAGGACCTGCGGTCGGCGCATCTGGCGTGGCAACGCAGCACGGTCGACCGCGCCTCAGAGACGTCCCGTGCCCGAGTGCTGGCCGCGGCGATGACCGCCGTTGGCGACGACCCCGAGGTGATCGAGCGCCAGCTGCTCGCACTCGGCATCACCCCGGCCACGGCCACCGACATCGCCGCGCTCTCCGCCTGACGCCAGTAGCCTTTTCGCTCGTGGCTCAGGGCGAACCAGTTCGGGGCGCGACGCGGCATGCGCTCTTCGTCGTCGCGGCGGCGCTCGCCGTCGCGGCGGTGCTCGTCGCGAGCTCTCGCAACAACGACTCCTCGGGCAGTCCCCGCGACACGTCCGCCGCCCAGGTGGCGGACTCGACGGCCGCCGTCACGACGACGAGCACCGCGGTCCCGAAGTCGAGCCAACCGACGACGACGAGCTCGACATCGACCACCTCGACGAGCACCACGACCACCGTCTTCGTCCCGGCACCGTGTCACGTCGTGGCAGTCGGCGACTCGGTGGGCACCGGCGTGATCAACCACGATTTCGACGCGGCGCTCGCCGGCGTCCAGTGCGAGCTCGTCTGGAAGGGCGGGCGCCCCGGCATCACCGTGGCCGAGGGTGCGGCTGCGCTGGGTCAGGCCAAGGGCCAACCGGCCGAGGTCGCCGTCGTCATGCTCGGGTTCCACAACGCGTACTCCATGTCGCGCAGCGGCGACTTCCCCGGGCTCATCGACACGGTGATGGAAGCGGCAGGCGATCGCCTGGTCGTGTGGGCGATGCTGGCACCGCCCAACGATTGCTCCAGCGCCTACAAGGCCGCGACGGTGAAGATGAACGCCGACCTCCAGACGGCGACGGGTCGCTGGCCGAACCTGGCCCTCGCCGACTACCCCACGTTCCTCGCCGCTCATCCGGACTACACCGAGAACCGCTGCCCGCACCTGATCGGGGCCGGCTACACGGCCGTCGGCGAGTGGCTGGCCAGCCAGGTCCGCCTGGCCCTCGAGGCACGCCGCCCGCCAGCCTGAGGGTTCCTTGCGAATCGTCACGTGACGAAACCTTGGGCGCGATCGCGACGAACCGCCGCTTCTCGGCGAGTTCCGTGACGGCTTCCGTCACCACGGGCGCCGAGATCGCTGTCTCGCCGCGAGCGCGCCCAACGCCGAACCGCCCGCGTTGCGTCACGTGACGATTCGGAACGAGAACCGCAGCGCTACAGGCCGAGGGCGAGGCCGCCGAGGGCGAGGTGGTAGGTGACCATGATGGCCACGTCGGCCCTGGGCTGCTGCCGGGCGAACTTGTCGAAGCCGAGGATGCTGTCCGAGGTGACGAAGAACGCTGCCCCGATCACCGCCACGACCCGACCGGTCGCCGAGGCGAACACGAACATCGAGCCGATGACGACGAGGTAGGCCGTCACCGGGACGAGCAGCCCGGGCTCTTTCGAGCGGGCACCGTCGAGCACCTGGCGGCCCACCGTGGCCATCACGAAGCCGATGACGATGATCGCCGGGAACGCCCACGTGCTCTCGTCGAGCCCGGCGACGATGCACGCGACGACGAAGGCGACGTGACCGAGCAGGAACGACGCCAGCCCGGCGATGAACTGGTCGATCTGCGGGAGCAGGAACACGTCGCCGGCCAGGCAGAGCAGGAACCCGATCACCGCGATCGCGGTAACCGGTCCGCCGCTGCCGTGCACGATGCACAACGCCCCAGCGAGCACCGTCGCCAACGGCTTGGTGGCCACCTCGAGGCTGGGGATGTGCCGGTACCGCGACCACCAGTTCCCGACGCAGACGACCGCGAGGACCGCCAGCACCGCCCACGATCCGCCGTTCACGAACGGCTCAGCTGCGGAACGAGGTGGCGAGATCGATCATCAGGCGCGTGCCGAAGCCGGTGCCGCCGCGCGACAGCCAACCATCGTCGCCGTCGGAGTTCATCGTGCCGGCGATGTCGAGGTGCGCCCACGGCGTGTCGCCGACGAACTCGGCCAGGAACAGGGCGGCGATGATCGCACCGCCGTACGGCCCGCCGATGTTCTTCATGTCGGCGACGTTCGAGTCGAGCAGCTTGCGGTAGGAGCGCTCCAGCGGCATCTGCCACAGCTGCTCGTCGGTGTCCGCAGCAGCGTCCTTGACCTTCGCCGCGAACGCGTCGTCGTTGGAGAAGACCGCTGCCATCTTCGTACCGAGCGCACCCAACGCCGAACCGGTCAGCGTGGCGATGTCGACCACAGCATCGGGCGTCTCCTCGACCGCGAGCGACAGTCCGTCGGCGAGCACCAACCGCCCCTCGGCATCCGTGTTCATGATCTCCGCCGTCTTGCCGTTGCGGAACGTGAGCACGTCGCCGAGCTTCAGCGCGCTGCCCGACGGCATGTTGTCGGTGCACATCAGGTAGCCGGTCACCTTGGCCTTGCACTTCAGCGCCTTGAGGGTGCTCATCGTGGCCAGCACTGCGGCGGCACCGCTCATGTCCATCTTCATCATCGCGTGCATGCCGTCGGACGGCTTGAGGCTGATGCCGCCCGAGTCGTACATCACGCCCTTGCCGACGAGTGCGAGGTGACCGCTGGGGTTGCGCGGCGTGTAGGTCAGCTTGACGACACGGGGCGGTTCGGTGCTGCCCTTGTTGACCCCGACCATGCCACCGCAACCCATCGCCGCGAGCTGATCGCGGTTGAACACCTCGGCCTGCAGACCGGTCTCCGCGGCGATGGCCACCGCTCGATCGGCGATGATCCGCGCCGTCATGTGCGCCGGCGGCGTGTTGGCAAGGTCGCGCGCCAGCGCCGCGGCACGAGCGGTGACGGCGCCGCGGTCCGCGCCGAGCCGCACCCCGGCCGAGCGCTTGTCACCGGCGACGAGCACGAGCTGCGTCAGCGACGGCGTCGGCTTGTCGCTCTTCAACCCGCCGAACCTGTAGGACGCCAGCAGCGCACCTTCCGCAACGGCCTGCCCCGCCGTGGCGCCGTCGACCCCCTCGACGTCGGCGAGCGAGGTTGCGATCGTGGCCCGCTTGCCGGCGGCACGCACGAGTGACGCGGCTGCGTTGCGCAGCAGCTGCGCGTTCACCTTGGCCGGATCGCCGATGCCGACGGCGATCTGCGTCGGCCCGGTCGGCGACGGCAGCACCAGCGTCTGGCCCGCCTTGCCCTCGAAGCCGGCGGCGGCAAGCGCGGCACGGCTGAGCCCGAGTGAGCGCGGCACGGGGCCACTCGCGGCGACAGGGACGCCCACTGCGTCGACGTTCTTGGGGGTGCTGCGCGCCAGCTCCACGCTGGCGATCACGGAATCGGTCATGGGGCGCAGGGTAGTCATCGGTAGCCTGGGCTGCCATGACGCGGGAGCCGTACCTGGAGGCCATTGCCGACCGGGTGATCATCTACGACGGCGCCTTCGGCACGTTCGTGCAGGGACTGGACCTCTCCGCCGACGATTTCGGTGGTCCTGCGCTCGAGGGCTGCAACGAGATGTTGTGCCTCACCCGCCCCGATGTGATCGAGGCGATGCACCGCGCCTTCCTCGACGCAGGCGTCGATGCGCTCGAGACCGCAACCTTCGGCAGCTTCTCGGTGGTGCTCGCCGAGTACGGCATCGCCGACAAGACCCACGAGCTCAACGTCGCCGGCGCACAGATCGCGCGGCGAGTCGCCGACGAGTACGAAGCCGCCGACGGCCGCTCGCGCTACGTCGCCGGCAGCATCGGTCCGGGCACCAAGTTGCCCAGCCTCGGGCACATCAGCTTCACCGACCTGCGCGCCGCCTACCGCGAGCAAGCGGTCGGGCTGCTCGAGGGTGGCGTCGACCTGTTCCTCATCGAGACGTGCATCGACCTGCTGCAGACCAAGGCGGCGATGCTCGGCTGCCGCGATGCGATGCGCGAGGCGGGTCGAGACCTGCCGCTGCAGGTGCAGGTGAGCATGGAGACCACCGGCCGGATGCTGATGGGCAGCGAGATCGGCGCGGTGCTCACCTCGATCATCGCCATGCGTCCCGACGTGCTGGGCATCAACTGCGCCACCGGGCCGGCGGAGATGCAGGAGCACCTTCGCTACCTGTCGCAGCACTGCACGATCCCGATCAGCGTCATCCCGAACGCAGGCCTGCCGAGCGTCGTCGAGGGTCGCACGCACTACGACCTCACGCCCGAGCAGCTGGCCGAGTTCCACCGCCATCACGTCGCCGACCTCGGCGTGCGCGTCGTCGGTGGCTGCTGCGGCACCACGCCCGAGCACCTGCGCCAGGTGGTCGAGGCGGTGCGTGCCGCCGAGCCGGCCAAACGCACCCCGGTGTTCGAGCCGAGCGTCACCTCGATCTACAGCCCGGTCACGTTCCAGCAGGACGCCAGCTTCCTGATCATCGGCGAGCGCACCAACGCGAACGGCTCGAAGGCGTTCCGCGACGCGATGCTCAACACCGACTGGGACGCGTGCACGAAGATTGCCATCGAGCAGGTGCGTGAGGGTGCCCACGTGCTCGACGTGTGCGTCGACTACGTCGCCCGCGACGGCACGGAGGACATGCACGAGATCGCCAGCCGCTTCGCCACGCAGGCGAGCGTGCCGCTGGTGCTCGACAGCACCGAGCCGCAGGTGATGGAAGCCGGGCTGATGCACATCGGCGGGCGGGCGATCCTCAACTCGGCCAACCTCGAAGACGGCGAGCTGCCGGGCAGTCGACTCGACCGCGTCTTCTCGTTGGCACGCGACTACGGCGCGGCGGTGATCTGCCTCCTGATCGATGAGCGCGGGCAGGCGCGCGACGTCGAGTGGAAGATGGAGATCGCTCATCGCATCCACGAGATCGCCACCGAGCGCTACGGCCTGTCGTCGAACGACCTGATCTTCGACGCGCTGACCTTCCCGCTGTCCACTGGCGACGACGATCTGCGCCGTGACGCGATGTACACGATCGAGGCGATCAAGCGGATCAAGACCGAGATCCCGGGAGCGCACACCACCCTCGGCGTCAGCAACGTCAGCTTCGGCCTGTCGCCCGCCGCTCGCCACGTGCTCAACAGCGTGTTCCTCCACGAGGCGGTGCAAGCCGGCCTCGACTCGGCGATCGTGCACGCCGCGAAGATCGTGCCGCTCAACAAGATCGCGCAGGAGCAGCTCGACGTGTGCATGGACCTCGTCTACGACCGCCGTCGCCCGGGCTACGACCCGCTGCAGCAGCTGCTCGAGGTGTTCGCCGACGTCAAGAGCGTGAAGGCCGTCAAGGAGGACCGCACCGACTGGCCGGTCGCCGAGCGACTGAAGCACCGCATCATCGACGGCGAGCGCGACGGCCTCAGCGCCGAGCTCGACGAGGCGATGGCGTCGGGCATGCCCGCGCTGGCGATCGTCAACGACGTGCTGCTCGACGGCATGCGGGTGGTCGGCGATCTCTTCGGCAGTGGGCAGATGCAGCTGCCGTTCGTGCTGCAGAGCGCGGAGACGATGAAGACCGCGGTGGCCTACCTGGAGCCGTTCATGGAGCGCGTCGAGGGCGCGGACTCGTCGAAGGGTCGCCTCGTGCTCGCCACGGTGAAGGGCGACGTGCACGACATCGGCAAGAACCTCGTCGACATCATCTGCACCAACAACGGCTACGAGGTGCACAACATCGGCATCAAGGTGCCGATCAGCGAGATGGTGGCCAAGGTCAAGGAGGTCGACGCCGATGCACTCGGGATGAGCGGCCTGCTCGTGAAGAGCACGCTGATCATGCGCGAGAACCTGCAGGAGCTGAACCAGCTCGGCCTGGCCGAGATCCCGGTGCTGCTCGGTGGCGCAGCGCTGACGCGCAGCTACGTGGAGCGCGACCTGCGCGAGGTCTACGAGGGCCGTCTGTTCTACGGCCGCGACGCGTTCGAGGGCCTGCACACGCTGGACAAGCTGATGACGATCAAGCGTGGCGGCGTGGAGGACCCGGACTTCGGACGCGTCCCCACCGGTCGGGTGTTGCCGGCGCGCACTGGCAGCACGAACGCTGCGCCGGTCGAGCTGCCCCGCCGCTCCCCCGACGTGGCCGACGACAACACCGTGTTCGTGCCGCCGTTCCTCGGCAGTCGTGTGGTGAAGGGCCTCTCGCTCGACGAGATCGCCACGTACATCAACGAGACGGCGCTCTTCCGCAACCAGTGGCAATTCCGACCGGAGTCGCGCGCCGACGGCACCGTGGAGTCCGACGAGGAGTTCAAGGATCGCATCCGTCCGATGCTGCGGGCGCAACTCGCCGCGGCGAAGGCTGCCGGCGTGCTGGTGCCGCAGCTGGTCTACGGCTACTACGCGGTGAACGGCGACGGCGACGACCTCGTCGTGTGGGCCGACACCGATCGTTCGGCGGAGATCGCCCGCTTCCACTACCCGCGGCAGAAGACGGCGCCGTTCCTGTGCATCGCCGACTTCTTCCGCCCGATCGAGTCACGCGCGATCGACTACGCCGCCTTCCACATCGTCACGATGGGTGCACCGGTCAGCGAGGCCGCGGCCGAGCTGTTCGCCGCCAACAAGTACCAGGACTACCTGATGCTGCACGGCATCGGCGTGGAGATGGCCGAGGCGCTTGCCGAGATGTGGCACCACCGCATCCGCACCGAGTGGGGCTTCGTCGACGAGGACGGCCCGTCGCTGGGTGGCCTGTTCCGCCAGCAGTACCGCGGCGGGCGCTACTCGTGGGGCTACCCGGCGTGCCCTGATCTCGAGGACAACGCCAAGGTCGCCGCGCTGCTCGGCGCCGAGCGGATGGGCATCGAGGTCAACGAGGAGACCGGTTGGCAGTACCAGCCGGAGCAGACGACCTCCGCGATCATCTGCCACCACCCGCAGTCGAAGTACTTCGTCGCTCGCTGAAACGAACCAACTGCGAACACGCCGTGTTCGGCGCTCTTACCGTCTTCTCACCTCCTTGCCGTAGCGTGATGCGAACCGTTCTCATCCCGCCCCCGTAAGGATGCACATGTCGAAGCGCACGAAGATCATCATCGGTGTTGCCGCCGTCCCCGTTCTGGCCGTTGCGGCCTTCCTGATCTGGTTCTTCGTGATCAAGGAGGATGCGCCGAAGAAGCTCGACGAGGGCGACGTCGACGTTGCCCTCGACGGCACGACGACCACGGTGGCCGGCACGACCGGAGGCACCGTTCCCGACGGGACGACCGTGAGCGGTCCGCTCACCGACGCCACCGGCACCTGGACCCTGGCCTCCGCCGACTCGACCGTCGGCTACCGCGTCAAGGAGACGCTCGCGGGTCTGGACACCGAAGGCGCCGGACGCACCAACGCCGTCACCGGCAGCCTGACCATCGACGGCACCACGGCCACGGCTGGCGAGTTCACCGTCGACATGGCCACCTTCGAGAGCGACGACGGCCGCCGCGACGGCCAGTTCAACGGGCGGATCATGTCGGTCGACGAGTTCCCGACGGGCACCTTCGTGCTCACCGAGCCGATCGACTTCGGCACGATCCCCGCCGACGGCGAGTCGATCACCGTGTCGGCCACCGGCGACCTCACCCTGCACGGCGTGACCAAGAGCGTCACCTTCGACCTCACGGCGAAGACGACCAACGGCCGCATCGGCGTGCTCGGCAACATCACCGTGGTCTTCGCCGACTACGGCATCCCCAACCCGTCGAACGGCTTCGCCGAGACCGGCGACGACGGTCTCCTCGAGTTCGTCCTCGTCTTCGACCGCGCCTGATCCGGCGAACTGGCCAGCGCCAGAAGCGAACGTCGCGTTCTGGCGCTGACCGGTTCAGCGGTGGTCGGCGAGACGGCGGGCGATCGTCGGCACGATGATCGCCGCAGCGACGAGGTGGGTCGCCAGCAGCAGCACGCGGGTGCTCGCCGCGGCATCGGCCGTGACGTCGGGAATCATTGACAGCGCGGTCAGCACGACGGTCGTGATGACGAAGGTGCGCTGCGGGCGGGTCGCACGACGGCGCAGGATGGCCGCGAGCCCGATGCCGAGCAGGGCGCCGACGATGGTCAGCATGGCGAACCCGGCCAACGGGATCGCCTCGTCGGCGACGTCCAGGCTGACGTCGGCGCCATGGGCCACAGCCACGAGGGCGGTGTTGGCGACTGCGGCGACGAGGCCGCCAATGAGACCGGCGCGGACGTAGCGACCGGTCGACGTGCCGGTGACGGCGGGAGCCTGCGTTGCGGGGAACGTGGTGGTGCTCATGATCGTGTCCTTTCGGGCGGACCGGCTCGGTGCCGGTTCTCATCAGGACAACGAACGGGCTCTGCCCCAGATCGACACGCGCACAAAGAAATCTCGATCCGGTTCGGTCGACCGTGGCGACCGACGTGTTCGCTCCAGAGATCGGCCAGGTTTCCCTGCGCGGCGCGCAGGGGAACCTGTCGCCTCAGAATTCGCGATCTGTTGCCGAGTGCCGGATCAGATCGTCGGATCAGTGGCCGGCGACGGGCTGGGACCTCGCCCAGGCGGATGAGAGCGCGGCGTAGCGGCCGCCGAGGGCGACCAGTTCGTCGTGGGTGCCGAGCTCGACCAGGCGGGCGTGGTCGATGACGGCGATGCGATCGGCTCGACGCACGGTGCTCAACCGGTGGGCGACGACGATCACCGTGCGGCCCGTCATCAGCTGCTCCAGCGCGTGCTCCACGACGGCTTCAGTGCCGGGGTCGAGGTTGCTGGTGGCTTCATCGAGGACGAGCACCGCAGGGTCGACCAGTGCGGCGCGTGCCAACGAGACGAGCTGGCGCTCGCCGGCCGACAGGCGTGACCCGCGCTCACGGACTTCGGTGTCGAGGCCCTCGGGGAAGTCGAGGAACCGGTCGAGCACGCCAATGGTGTTGAGCGCCTCGGCGACCTCCTCGTCGGTGGCCTCGGTGCGGGCGACGCGGATGTTGTCGAGGATCGTGCCGCCGAACAGGAAGCCTTCCTGCGGCACCACAACCACCCGCTCGCGCAGCGAGTGCAGCGACGCCAGCCGCACGTCGACCTCGCCGTACGTGACCGTGCCGGAGGTCGGGTCGTAGAGGCGCGACATCAGCTTGGCCAGCGAGCTCTTGCCGGCACCGGTCGGGCCGACGAGCGCGAGGCGTTCGCCATGAGCGACGGAGATCGAGACGTCCTTCAGCGCCGGGCGCTCGGAGCCCTCGTAGGCGAACGTGACGTGGTGGGCCACGAGGTCGCCGGTGGCCGGCAGGTCGACCGGGTGCGGGTGCTCGGCGACGTCGGGCACGTTGTCGATCAGCTGGTACAGCTTGTGCAGCGCGGCGGCGGCGCTCTGCACGGTGTTGTACAGCTGCGACAGCTGCTGCACCGGGTCGAACAGGTTGGCCAGCCACAGGACGAAGGCGATCACCGTGCCGACCGACACCGCGTCGGCGTGCACCATCCACCCACCGACGCCGACGATCAGCGCGATCGAGAAGACGCCGACGAACTCGACGAGACCGAAGTACCACGTGCTGATCCGCACGGTGTGCAGGTTCGCCGCGTAGAGCGTCCGGTTGGACTTGTAGAAGCGGCGGGTCTGCTCCTCCTGGCGGTGGTACGCCTGGATGACGCGCACGCCGGAGATGCCCTCCTGCAGCGCGGACAGGTTCTGCCCGACCTTCTCGCGCACGTCGAGGTAGGCCTTGTTCGACTGCCGCTGGAAGCGGATGGATGCAACGATCAGCACCGGCATCACGGCGAGCACGACGAGCGTCAGCTGCCAGCTGATCGCCACCATCACGATCAACGTGATCAGCAGCAGCAGCGCAGCGGAGATGAACTGCAGCAGACCCCACTGGATCAGCTCGCCCATGCTCTCGATGTCCGCGGTCATGCGTGAGACGAGGACGCCGGCCTTGTTGCGATCAAAGTAGGCCATCGACTGCGCTTGCAGCCGTTCGAAGACGCGCACGCGCAGGTCGCGCAGGAAACCCTCGCCGGCGATGTTGATGAACAGGTACTGCTGGCGGCCGACGATGTAGTTGATGATCACCACGACGACGTAGACGACGATCACCGTGTTGAGCACCGATGCGTTGTTCTCCGACAGACCGTGGTCACTGGCGATGCGCACCAGCAGCGGCCCGGCGACGGTGCACAACGTCGAGAGGGTGACGAAGACCATCGCCTTCCACACGGCACTGCGGTACGGCTTGGCGAACTCGAGTGAGCGACGCATCACCGCGCCGGTCTGCGAGCGGTCGAGCCGGTCCTCGTCGGTCAGGCCCGCGCCCATCCCCCACATGTCACTCGCCTCCCGCAACGACGGAGCGGCCGGGCTGCAGCCCGGTGTCAGCGGCGTCGTCCGGCTCGTCGTCGGCCTCGGCCCACGCCGCGAGCACCGCGCGGTAACGCGGGTTGCGAGCAAGGAGCTCGTCGTGCGTGCCCATGTCGGCGGCGCGGCCCTCGTCGATCAGCACCACTCGCGACGCGAGCGCGATCGTCCCGGGTCGGTGGGCGATGACGATCGTCGTCCGACCGTTCATCACGGTCGCCATCGCCTCGCGGATCTCGTGCTCCTTCGATGGGTCGACCGCGCTGGTGGCGTCGTCGAGGACGAGCACCCGCGGGTCGGCGAGGATGGCGCGAGCGATGGCGATGCGTTGGCGTTGGCCGCCACTGAGCGAGAAGCCGCGTTCACCGATCACCGTCGCGTACCCCTCGGGCAGCTCGGTCACGAAGTCGTGCGCTCCGGCCAACCGGGCAGCGCGTTCGACGTCGGCCATGTCCGCGTCCGGACGGGCGAAGGCGATGTTGCCGACGACCGAGTCGTTGAACAGGAACGTGTCCTCGAAGACGATGCTGACCGCGTGGCGCAAGTCGCCGAGGCGGAGGTCGCGCACGTCGACGCCGTCGATCTCGATCGCTCCCTCCTGCACGTCGTAGAAGCGCGTCAGCAGACGGGCGACGGTGCTCTTGCCGCTCCCGGTGGCGCCGACGAGCGCAACCGACGATCCGGGCTCGACGTCGAAGTCGAAGTGCTCCAACACGGGAGCGCTGGGGTCGTACCCGAACCGCACGCCGCGGAAGCGCACGGCTCCGAGGGGCGCCTCGGTGGGCAGCGCCACCGGGTGCTCGGCGTCGGCCACCTCGGGCACCGTGGCGAGCACCTCGTTCACGCGCAGCAGCGCCGCCGCAGCGCGCTGACCGAACGCCACGGTCATGCCGAGGTTGCGCAGCGGGAAGACGAGCAGGGCGATGTACTGCATGAACTCGACCATCGCCCCGTAGGTCATGCTGCCGTCGAGCACGCGGTGGCCGCCGATGCCGAGCACCGCGATCAGCCCGAGGTTGGGCAGCAGGTCGAGTGCCGGGAGGAACGAGCTGCGGATGCGAGCCGCCTCCAGCGACTCGGTGCGGATGTCGTCGGCCTCCACTCGCAACTTGGCCTCCTGCACCGCCTCGGCGCCGAAGCCCTTGATCACGCGGATGCCGGTGACCGACTCCTCGACCACGGTGGCCAGCTGCGCCTGCTCGGCCTGGACGGCGAGCACCGCCGGGTGGATGCTGCGCGAGAAGCGCTGGGCGAGGATGTTGACGAGGGGCAGTGGGGCGAGGGCGACGACGGCCAGCAGCGGCTGCGAGGTCATGAGCACGACGATCACGGCGAGCACCATCGCCAGGTTCGACGCGGTGATCGGGATCATCACCACGAACCCCTGGATCTGCATCAGGTCGCTCGACGCGCGGCTCATCAGCTGGCCGGTCTGGGTGTGGTCGTGGTAGCCGATGTGCAGACGCTGCACCTGGGCGAAGATGTCCTCGCGCAGGCGGGTCTCGGTGAGGCGGCTCTCGCGGAACGCCAGCCACCGCCGCCACCCCGAGAACACGCCGGCGATCAGCGCGGCGATGGCGATCAGGCCGCCCCAGAACCACAGCGAGCCGTGGCCGAGGATGCCGCGGTCGATGGCCGTGCGGGTGAGGCGTGGCACCGTCACCTTGCCGGCGCTCCACAGGAGGCCGACGACGACCCCGCCGATCAGGCCCTTGCGCTGTGCCCTGAGCACGGTGCGCAGCAGTGGCCAACCACTGATGCGCTGCTCCCCCACGTGGCCGGACTCTAGGCCCCGACCCCGGTTGGGTCGCAGTCGAATACCATGCGCGGCGTGAACCTGCTCGCATGGATCGTCGTCGGCCTGCTCGCCGGGCTGCTGGCACGTTGGATCGTCAAGGACGACAAGACCGGTTGCCTCTACACGGTCGCCGTCGGTGTGCTCGGCGCGCTGATCGGCGGCGCGCTGATGCAGTGGAGCGGTCGCGACGGAATCAACGAGTTCAGCATCCGCAGCGTGCTCGTCGCCGCGCTCGGCGCCATCCTGCTGCTCCTGGCCCTGCAAGCCATCGGCGGCCGTACCCGCCGCCGACGCCGCCGCTGACCTACCCCAGCAACTCGCGCACCCGCTCCTTCGGGCGGCCGATGATGGCCTTCTTCTTGGTCACGAGCAACGGCCGCTGGAGGAGCTGCTTGTGCTTGACGAGCAGGTCGACCACTTGGTCCTCTGTCGCCGCGTCGGCATCGGTGAGGCCGAGCTTCTGCCACGTCGCATCGCGGCGGACGAGGTCGGTCACCGGGTCCTCCAGCTTGGCGATGATGCCGCGCAGCTCGTCGGCCGACGGGGGCGTCTTCAGGTAGAGGACGATGTTCGCCTCCGCTCCGAGCTCCTCGGCGATGCGCACCGCGTTCACCGACGAGTTGCAGTTCGGGTTGTGGAAGATCGTGACGTCCGGAGCCTTGGCCATGCCCCGACTGTAGGCACCCCACGACGACCTCGTCACACCCCCGGCGTACCGTCACCGACACGGCTTCCCCCCGACTCAGCAGCACGAATCCTGGAAGCCGTCATGACCAACATCACCTCCTCGCACCGTCCCGGCCGTTCCGCTCCCATCCGCAGCGCGGCCGCGGCCATGGACCTCATCGACGCCGTCGTGCACCATCCGCTCGAACCGGAGATCATCGGCTTCCTGCTGGACGACGGCGGCCGCGGCAACCACATCCTCGTCGTCAAGGACGCCGGCGATCCCGACTGCGTGTTCGCGGTTGCCGAGTGCCTCGCTGCCGTCGGCGAGCGGGTGCCACCACTCGGGCGGCTCGTGCTCGCCTCGGTCCGCCCGATCGGCGGGCTCCTGCCGGGCGACGTCGAGCGCTGGTGGGAGCTCAGCGACATCGCCGACGTCCACGGCATCGAGCTCATCGACTGGTTCATCGTTGGTGAGTCCGGCATCGACTGCGTGCGCGCCCTGACGCCCGAGCCGTCACGTTGGTGAGCGTGCTACTTCAGGGCCCGGCGCTCCGTCGGGCTCAAGCGCAACCCGGCGGCACGCAGCCGGCGCAGCAGCTCACGGCTCTCGGTCGGCTGTGCGCCCGCCTCCACCAGCTCGTCGTAGTAGTCCTCGGGCACGTCGTAGTGATCGCCCTGGAAGCCGCGCCGAGGGATGCCCGCCGCATCGGCGAAGGCGTGCAGTTCGTCGAGGCTGACGTCGCTCACCAGGTGCGACCACCGCCGCCCGCGGAACCACCAGAGCGGTCGATCGATCAGCACGGCCATCCCCTGCAGCATGCCAGCCGCAATAGCCTCCACCTCGATGACCGAGCCGACCGTCGAAGTGGTGCGCGCCTGGCACCGCGTCGCCGGACCGGGCCACGACGGTACGGCCGACGCGCTCATCGCCCGACACAGCGAGCCCCACCGCAGGTACCACACGATCACGCATGTGATGTGGGTGGTCCGCCACGTCGACGAGCTCTCCCGCACCGAGCCGGTGACCGACCTCGCTGCCGTGCGTGCTGCGGCGTTGTTCCACGACATCGTCTACGACCCTCGCTCGACGACCAACGAGCCCGACAGCGCGGTCGTCGCTGCGCACCACCTCGCCGACCTCGGCTGGGCAGCCGAGCGGATCGGGTGCGTCGTCGAGATGATCGAGGCGACGGCAGGCCACGTCGCTGTCGAGGGCGACACCGCCGTGCTGCTCGATGCCGACCTGTCCGTTCTCGGATCCGAACCGTCGGCATATGCGGCGTACGTCAGCGGGGTGCGTGCCGAGTACGCGCACGTCGACGACGCGGCGTGGCGGGTCGGCCGAGCCGCCGTGCTCCAGTCGTTCCTCGGCCGCGACCGGATCTACGCGACCGCCACGATGCGCTCGACGCGCGAGCGACGGGCGCGTGCCAACCTCGAGGCCGAGCTGGCGACGTTGCGCTGACTCGTCAGTGGGCGCAGCCGCAGCCCGAGCCGCAACCGCCGCCGGATGGCATCGCGGCCGGAGCGGGAGCGCCACCGGCGGACGCGCCGACGCTGGCGAACATCGACAGCAGCTTGACGGTGTCCTCGTGGCCGGCGGGGCACGGGGCCGGCAGGCCGGCCTCGCTCATCGAGCGACGCACCTCGAAGGTGTCGTCACAGGTCTTGCAACGGAACTCGTAGCGGGGCACGCCCGGCACGCTACCGGCCGGGCGTGATTGACTGGAACACGTGAGCGAACTGACGACCATGCCGGTCACGACGATCCCCGAAACCGACGAGGTCACCGAGACCGGCGAGCCGGCAGCGGCGCACATCGTCAAGACGAAGCCGGGCGAGAGCGCGGCCGCAAAGGTGCTCGAGGCGCGGATCTACGGCACGCCACTGGAGGCGCTGTGCGGCCACGTCTGGGTGCCGTCGCGCGACCCCAAGCAGCTGCCCGTCTGCGAGAAGTGCAAGTCGGTGTACGAGATGTACCGAGCGTTCAACGACGGGCTCAACGAGAACCCGACGGACTGATGACCGACACGTCCGGCCTGCGCATCCGCGAGGCCGTCCGCGCACTGGTGCTGGATCCGGACGATCGTGTCCTGTTGGTTCGCTTCGAGTTCCCGCAGGGCACCCGCTGGGCCCTGCCCGGTGGCGGCATCGAGCCCGGCGAGGAGACCGAGGACGCCCTCCGGCGCGAGCTCGCCGAGGAGGCCGGGCTCCACGACCCGATGATCGGGCCGCACATCTGGAACCGGCTGCACGTCATCCCCTTCATCGACGGCAAGTGGGACGGCCAGCGCGAACGCATCCACCTGGCGCGCGCCGCCGCGTTCGAGCCGGCGCCAGCACTGACCTGGGAGCAGCTCCACGACGAGCACATGTTCGAGATCCGCTGGTGGACGCTCACCGAGGTCGCCGCGGCCACGACCACGTTCGTGCCCGGCGAGCTGCCTCGCCTGCTGGCCGACATCCTGCGTCACGGCCCGCCGTCCCAACCGATCGACGTCGCCATCTGACCGTTGACATATTCCATTATCGGAATATGATGTCGCCATGGCCCGCACAGCGACGACCACGGATGCGTTCAACGCCATCGCCGAGGTCAGCCGCCGCGACCTCCTCGATGCCCTCGGCACGGGCGAGGCCACGGTCGGCGAGCTCGTCGAGCGCGTCGGTCTCAGCCAACCGCAGGTGTCCAAGCACCTCGGCGTGCTGCGCACCGTTGGCATCGTGATCGTGCGCGCCGACGGCAAGCGCCGCTGGTACCGCATCAACGGCCCGGCGCTGAAGCCGGTCCACGACTGGGTGCGCAGCTTCGAGCGCACCTGGAACGAGCGCTTCGACCGCCTCGACGACCTGCTGGCCGAGCTGCAGAACGACACCCAACATCAATCAAAGGACCCAACGCCATGAGCACCACCAACACCGGCCGCCGTCACGGCTCGGCCACCGTCACCCTGCCGTCGGACACCGAGATCCTCATCACGCGCAGCTTCGATGCCCCGGCCGAGCTCGTCTTCCGCGCCTTCACCACGCCCGAGCACGTCAAGCGCTGGTGGGGTTTCGAGACCGGCGTGTGGGAGGTCTGCGAGATCGACCTGCGCGTCGGCGGCAGCTGGCGCTACGTCGTGCGCGAAGGCGACATGGAGGTCGGCTTCCACGGCGTGTACCGCGAGATCGACGCCCCGCATCGGCTCGTGTCGACCGAGGTGTTCGAGGGCTTCCCCGATGGCGAGGCCATCAACGTGGTCACCCTCACCGAGGTCGACGGCGTGACGACGCTGACCACGCTCGTGCAGCACAGCTCCAAGGAGCACCGCGACGGCCACGTCGACTCCGGCATGGAAGGCGGCATGCAGATCTCGTTCAACCGCCTCGACGACCTCGTCGCCACGCTGAGCGCATAGGACCCGGATCGGCACACGGCGGCACCGCTAGCGTCGCCGTGTGCCTTCGCCTTCCACCATCGGTGCGTTCGCCATCGCCTCGGTGCTGATCATGCTGATCCCCGGGCCGGCCGTGCTGTACATCATCAACCGCAGCGTCAGCGACGGGCGCCGAGTGGGATTGGCGGCCGTGGCCGGCATCGAGCTCGGCAGCCTGGTGCACGTGCTGGCCGCATCGGTCGGCCTGTCCGCGGTGCTGGCCACGTCGGCCACCGCGTTCAACGCGGTGAAGTGGCTCGGCGCCGGATACCTCGTGTTCGTCGGCGTGCGCACGCTGATGCGCTCCCCGGCGATCATCGACGCCGACCGACCCGGCGTGACGCCGAAGCGGGCGTTCCGTCAGGGCGTCGTCGTCAACGTGCTCAACCCGAAGGTGGCGTTGTTCTTCTTGTCGTTCATGCCGCAGTTCATCCACCCCGACCAGGGCAACGCCGAACTGCAGACGCTCGTGCTCGGGCTGGTGTTCGTCGGTGTCGGCTGCATCACCGACGGCAGCTACTCGTTGCTGGCGAGTTCGCTGCGCGCCTTGCTGGTGCGCGGCCGGGCGCTCCCGTTCGTGCAGCGCTACGTCGCCGGCACGATGTTCATCGGCCTCGGTCTCGTGGCCGCCACGGCCAGCGCCGGTCGTCGGCACACGAGCTGACGCCATCGACTGACGGACTCAGCACTCCCAGTCGTACGTCTGCTCCTGATCGGTCAACCACAGGACGCGGCCGCTCTCGGACTCGAAGCGGGCGATGCCGTCCTCGAAGACGATCATCGTGCCGATGTCGTCACCGGGTCCGGGCGGAACGACGCGAGCGGCGAGGCCGGACTTGGCCCCTGTCGTCGGCGGCGCCTCGGTCGCGTACCGCGACACGTCGAGCCGATCGAGTTGCTCCTGCAGCAGCGGGTAGAACATCGTCGCACCCACCATCACGGTCTCGTTGCGACACGCGCCGTAGTACTGGAACCCGTCGAAGGCTTCCGTGATCGCGACGTCGCCCGACGGCACCGACACGCTGGCCGGCTTGAACGTCGCCGGCCCGGCGTCGCCGTCGTCGGAGCACCCGGCGACGGCGACCGCGCCCATGGCGATGACGAACGAGGTGATCAGCAAGCGGCGCATCGCACGTTCGACGCTGTGGCAGCGGCGCGCGGTTCCCGTCAACGTGGTGCGACGTCGTCGCCCAGCGCGGCGATGACCGGTGCGAACGCGTCGATGTCGCGCACGGTGAAGTAGGTGATCCCCCAGCGATCGCGACAGGCGCGCAGGTGAGCGGCGATCTCGTCGACCGTGCCGGCGGCGATGAACGGCGTCGTGCGGGCGTCCTCGAGGGACAGCGTCGGCACGCCCTCGCACACCTCGGCCAGCGCAGTCTCACGATCGTCGGTGACGGCGACGACCTGGACGAGCGCGTTGAGCTCGATGTCGTCGCGCCGCGACCCGGCCGCATCGTTGATGAACGCCACGGTCGCGTCGAGGCGGTCGGCCTGCCACCGCACCTCGTGGCGCTGCCCGTCCTCCAGGGTCTTGCCGAGCATCATCAGCCCGATGGTGTCGGCGTGCTGTGCGGCATGGGTGAGCGCGGCCTTCCCGTTCACTCCGACGAGGATCGGCAGCCGCGGTTGCAGCGAACGCATCGTGGACACCTCGGTGAGGTCGTAGTGCTCGCCGTGGAACGTGACGGTCTCGCCGTCGAGCAGCCGGCGGAGCACCTCGATCGATTCGGCCATCCGCTGCTTGCGCATCGCCGGCGGGTCGAACTGCTGACCGATCGCGGCGTACTCGGTGAACGAGTGGCCGGCGCCGATGCCCAGTTCCACGCGCCCACCCGTGAGGTGATCGAGGGCGGCGTACTCGGCGGTCAGGTGCACCGGGTGGTGGAAGTCGTTGTTGATCACCATCGGGCACACCCGCAACGTGGTGGTTGCCTCGGCCATCGCCAGCAACGGCAGCGTCGGGCCCCAGTTGCTGCCGACGTGGTCGAAGGTGCTGATGACGTGGAAACCGGCCGCCTCCGCAGAGCGAGCCTGCGCCCGCAGCTCGTCGGCCGTGCCCCCACGCGCCTGGTACCCGAATCGAAACGCTCGCATGCGACGAGCCTACGAAACCGCCCGCCCAGGCATCAGAAGTTGCGCCGCACGCAACCTGTGCTGCCTGACCGAGCCACTCAGGCGATGAGCGGGTTGCGCGTTCGCAGCTGCGGGAAGCGGCTGAAGTCGCGATCTGCGGTGAGCAATTCACGCACCCCGTGGTCGAGACAGATCGCCGCCACGCAAGCGTCGTGGACCTTCGCTCCCGTGATCTGTCCGCGGTCGAGTAGATCGGCCAGTGTGTCGAGGTGGTGTTCACTCTCCCCGATCAATCGCGCCGTCGGCGATCCCACCCAGGCTCGGACCTGCGCAACTGCTCGAGCAACCGGGGTGGGGTCGGGCCACAGGGACGCTCTGGTGACGACCCCGATGAACTCGTGCACGCACGGCCAGGGGATTGCCCACATCGCGTCGCCTTCGGCGAGCTCGCGCATCGCATCGGCGCCGGCCACGTGGAACGGCGCTCGAGGTCGATGCGCGTTGACGAGCACGTTGGTGTCGACGGCGATCACACGCGCCCCTCGTAGATGATCTCGAGCTTCTGCTCCCACGTCGTCGTGTTCCACAGATCGGTCGGGCCTTCACTGCCGTAGCTGAGGTCGGGCAACTCGTACCGCTGCCCGGCGGGGTCTGCCAGCACGCGCCGCAGCCCCTCTTCGATCAAGGCGCGCACGGTCGTGTTGCGAGTTCGTGCAGCGGCCTTGACCTCGTTGAACAACGGGTCGGCGATCTCCACCGTGGTCTTCATATGGGTGCCCATACTACTACTGCACATCGTCCCAGGTCGACCAATCGTAGGTGTCGGCAGCAGCCCAGGGGACGTCGTCCCAATCATCGCCGTTGCCCCAGTCCGCCAACTCGGGGCCACCGAACCGCCGCGGATCCATGCGAGGCAGCAACCACAGCTCCAGCCGCATGATCGCCGTCCGCAGATCCCGAAGTCGGACGTAGCGCCCACGCGAATCGCTCGTGAGATCCTTCGGTGCGCAGTACTTCCACACGCCACCCGCAGCGTCGACGTTGAGGTAGCGACGGGTGTAGGAGTGCTTGTACAGGTACAGCAGCGGCTTGCCGCGGCGCTTGAGCGCCGCCATCACCATGAAGTCGTTCGGATTGAAGTGCCTGGCGAAGTCGGCGCCGTCGAGCGCCTTCGTCACCATGTGCAGTGGCGCACACCAGTGCGTGCACTCGGGCCCGATGTCGCCATTGGGGGTGATGTAGTCGCGGAACGGATCGCGTGTGCCGGTGGCGCTCATGGCCAACCCTCCAACAGGTCTTCGGACAGTCGAGGTCGGACGAGCGACGAGCGGCGCATGGCCGTGGCGGCAGGGTACCGATGAGTTCGATCGCCGGCATCAGATGTCCGCCTGACGCGGACATCTGATGCCTGCGGTGTCACCGGGTCGGCGTCAGCGGAAGTCGCGGCTGCGGTTGCTGGCGGGGACGGGCAGCGGGGTGAGCTCTTCGGCGATGATGTTGATGACGCCCTCGCTGCGCTCCATGCGGCCACGCACCAGCAGTGCCGGCGCGTCGCGGGCGATGCGCCGGTGTCGCGCCCAACACCCCTTGGAGACGACGACGTTCATCAGACCGGTCTCGTCCTCGAGGCTGATGAACGTGGTGCCCTGCGCGGTCATCGGCCGTTGGCGATGGGTGACCGTTCCGGCCACGGTGATCCGGCACCCCGGCGGGCGGTCCCACAACCCGAGGCAGGTGGTGACCCCGCGGCGATCGAGCTCCGTGCGCAGGAACTGCGTCGGGTGGCCGGTGGGCGCGACGCCCGTGGCCCACAGGTCGGCCACGGCGGTCTCGATGAGGTCCATCCCCGGCAGCTGCGGGGCGCGCTCCCCCGTCGCCGTGCCGGGCAACCGGTCGGGCCGCGACTGCACCGCCGCGCCGACCGCCCACAACGCCTCACGACGCTCCATGCCGAAGCACTGCTCGAACAACCCCGCAGTGGCCATCGCCTCCAGTTGTTGCAATTGCAACGAGGGCACGCCGCGCACGAGATCCTCCAACGACGCGTACGGCCGCCCGGCCTCGATCTCGGCAGCGAGATCGGCGCCGACGCCGCGCACGGAGCCGATGCCCAACCGCACGGCCACGTCACCGACGCTGCCGACGCACGGCTCGAGCGTGGCGCCGGCGATCGAGGCGTTGAGGTCGGGGGTGAGCACCTCCACGCCGTGGCGGCGAGCGTCCTGCACCAACGTGTGCGGGCTCCAGAAGCCCATCGGCTGCGCGTTCAGCAGCGCTGCGCAGAACGCCGCCGGCTCGTGGAACTTGATCCACGAGGACGCGTAGACGAGGTACGAGAACGACACGCTGTGGCTCTCCGGGAAGCCGTAGTTGGCGAAGGCTGCCATCTTCATGAAGATCTCGTCGGCAACCTCGCCGTGGATGCCGCGCTCGGCCATGCCCTCGTAGAGGCGAACCTTCAACCGCTCCATCCGCGCCTTGCTGCGCTTGGATCCCATCGCCTGTCGCAGCTGATCGGCTTCGCTCGGCGTGAAGCCGGCGACGTCGATGGCCATCTGCATCAGCTGCTCCTGGAACAGCGGCACGCCGAGCGTCTTGCCGAGACTGTTCTCCAGCAGCGGGTGCAGGTAGGTGATCGGCTCCTGCCCGTTGCGGCGACGGATGTACGGGTGCACCGACCCGCCCTGGATGGGCCCGGGGCGGATCAGCGCGACCTCGACGACGAGGTCGTAGAACCGGCGCGGCTTGAGCCGCGGCAGCGTGGCCATCTGCGCCCGGCTCTCGATCTGGAACACGCCCACCGTGTCGGCCCGGCAGAGCATGGCGTAGACGTCGTCCTCCTGCGGGATGGTGGCCAGGTCGACCTCGTAGCCGCGGTGCTCGCGGATCAGATCGACGGCGTAGTGCAGCGCGCTGAGCATGCCCAGGCCGAGCAGGTCGAACTTGACCAACCCGACCGCGGCGCAGTCGTCCTTGTCCCACTGCAGCACGCTGCGCTGGTCCATCCGCGCCCACTCCACCGGGCAGACCTCGATCACCGGCCGGTCGCAGATGACCATCCCGCCGGAGTGGATGCCGAGGTGGCGCGGCGCGTCCTCGATCTCGGCGGCCAGCTCCATCACCGATGCCGGGATGTCGTGGTCGCCCTGCTGCTCGGTGGCGGCGACGTTGCCCCATGCGTCCATCTGCTTGCTCCACGCGTCCTGCTGGCCGGGGGCGAAGCCGAGGGCGCGAGCCATGTCGCGCACCGCCGAGCGCGAGCGGTAGGTGATCACGTTGGCGACCTGCGCGGTGTGGTGGCGGCCGTAGCGCCCGTAGACGTACTGGATAACCTCTTCGCGGCGGTCGCTCTCGATGTCGATGTCGATGTCCGGCGGACCGTCGCGCTCGGGCGACAGGAAGCGCTCGAACAGCAGACCGAGCGACACGGCATCCGCCTTGGTGACGCCGAGGGCGTAGCAGACCGCGCTGTTGGCGGCGCTTCCTCGCCCTTGGCAGAAGATGTTGGCGCGGTTGCAGAACTCGACGAGGTCCCACACGACGAGGAAGTAGCCGGCGAACCCGAGGCCCTCGATCACCTCCAGCTCGTGGTCGATGGTGTGCCAAGCGCGGGCGCGCAACGACAGGTCTTCGTGCGCGGCCGGCCGTTCGCCGTAGCGGTGACGCGCACCGGCCTCGACGATGCGCCGCAGGAACTGCATCTCCGACAGGCCGTCCGGGCACGGGAACGGCGGGAGGTGCGGGGCGACGAGCGACAGGTCGAACGCGGCGGCGCGCCCGATCTCGGCGGCGAGCTCGACCACGCCGGGGTAGCGCAGGAAGCGGCGAGCTTGTTCGGCCCCGCTGCGCAGGTGCGCGCCAGCGGAAGCGGGCAGCCACGGATCCAGCTCGTCGAGGCTGCGCCGGGCGCGCACCGCGGCGACCGCGGTGGCCAGCTTGCGTTGCGACGGCGTGGCGTAGTGCACGTTGTTGGTGGCCACGCACGCCACGTCGTGACGGGCGGCGAGCTCGGCGAGCGCGTCGTTGCGCACCGAGTCCATCGGGTCGCCGTGATCCCACAGCTCGACCAGCACGCGGTCGCGACCGAACGCCTCCATCAACGCGCGCAGCTCTCGCGCCGCAGCCGACGGCCCGTGCTCGACGAGTGCCGCCGGCACCGCACCTTTGCGGCACCCGGTGAGCACCCAGGCGTGGCCGGCCAACGTGTGCGACGCATCGGCCAACGTGAACTGCGGCGCGCCCTTCTCGCCGGCGAGGTGGCCGAGGCTCAGCGTGCGCGCCAAGCGGGCGTAGCCGTCGGGCCCGTCGGCCAGCACCAGGAGGTGCTTGCCATGCGGGTCGGGCAGGTGCAGTTCGTTGGGCGTGGTCACCCGTTGCTGGCGCTGCGTGTCCTCTTCGCTGCGAGCCACTCGCTCACGCGCCGGAGCCTCGCCACGCGACCCAGCCAGCAGCGTGATCTCGGCGCCGAACACGGTGGGCAGGCCGACGGCGCGAGCGGCTTCGGCAAAGCGGACGATGCCGTAGAGCCCGTCGTGATCGGTGATCGCCAACGCCTCCAGCCCGAGGCGGTGGGCCTCCTCGGCCAGCTGCTCGGGGTGGGAGGCGCCGTCGAGGAAGGAGAAGTTGCTGTGGCAGTGCAGCTCGGCGTACGGGGTGGTCGAACCCGGGCGCAGCAGCGGCTTGGTGGCGTCGGGTTCGCTGGGCTGGAACGGCTGGCGCTTGCGACTCCACGCCGGCCCATCGCCGCCGGCGTTCCACGACGGCGACCCCGGGGCGCGCCCGTCTCGACCACGAACGTCCTGCTCAGCGGTGCTGTTGGTCGGTCCAGGCGTCGATCCAGAGAGGAGCCGTTCGACCTCCTTCCAGGGCATGTCGGGGTTGTTGAAGCCCATCGATCGAACGTAGACGAACGCACGTTCGATCGCAAGGGGACGAGGATCGAGCGCCCGCAGTGGAGGGTTTGGCGCGCACCCGGGTGGGCCTGAGACCCTCCACACGCTGGCTGTGGAGGATTTGGCGCGCACCCGGGTGGACGCTGAAGCCTCCACTCGACGCGTTCCCATCGAGCTCCTCAGGCAGCGAGCCCGAGAGGATGGCAGAGTGGCCGAGTGACCCGGATGGACCAGCCGATCGTCGTCGCCGGCACGCTCGGCGGCGGCGAGCAGCCCGAGGTCGACGTCGACGCCGACCTGATCCTGCGGCCGTTCCGCGCTGCGGATGCCCCCGCCGTGATCGAGGCCTTCTCGACGGCGGACATCCAGCACTGGCACCAACGCCGCTGCGACACGGTCGCCGAGGCCACGACGTGGATCGACGGCACGCATGCCGCATGGCGCGCCGAGACGTCGCCGAGTTGGGCGATCACCGACCGCAGCGATGACGTGCTCGGCCGAGTCGGCCTCCATCTCCGGTTGGGAGAGGGACACGCCGAGATCGGCTACTGGCTCCTGCCGGCCGGCCGGGGACGCGGGATCGCATCACGCGCCGCCATCGCCATCACCGCCTGGGCGCACGAGGTCGGCGTGCATCGCATCGAGCTCCAGCACTCCACGCGCAACGTGCCGTCACGGCGCGTTGCCCAGCGTGCCGGCTTCGTCGAGGAGGGCATCCGGCGCAGCGCGTTGCGCCACGCCGACGGCTGGCACGACATGTGCCTGTGGTCCCACCTCGCCACCGACGCCTGACGCGCTCCTGAAGTGGAGGGTTTGGCGGGCACCCGGCTGGGCCTGAAACCCTCCACACGCTGGCTGTGGAGGGTTTGGCGCTCACCCGGGTGGACGCCGAAGCCTCCACTCGACCCGTTCCCATCGAACTCCCAGGAAGCGCGGACGGGGCGTGGAGGGGCGGGGCGCACGATCGACACATGGCAAACGAACCGGACAACCAACCGAGTGAGCCGCCCGTCGACCCACAGAACATCGACCCACAGATCTCCCGCACGCCGCCGGCGACGCCGAACCACACTGCTCCCCCGCTGTGGTTCGGCGAACCGGCGGCGATGTGGGAACCACCCTCTCATCACGATCTCCCGTCGGTGCCGCCGTTCGAACCGCACTGGTCTCCACACACCAGCGGTGACGAGCCGGCGACGCACTCCACAGTGACCAGCCGAACGTCCACGCGACGGCGGCACCGACGGGCGCTCCTCCCCCTAGGCGTCGCCGCGCTCTCGCTCGTCGCCGGTGCCGGCGGCGGGTGGTTCGCCGCCAGCAACAGCAGCGACGCTTCCACCTCGTCCAGCGGTGTGCAGGCCGAGAGCGTGGCCTTCTCCGGCCAGAACCTGAGCGTTGCTGACGTCGTCGCCGCAGTGCAGGGTTCGGTGGTCTCCATCGACACCACGATCCAGCAGCGCCAGGGCCCGTTCACCCAGACCGGCACTGCCGCCGGCACCGGGGTCGTGTACGACGACCAGGGCCACATCGTCACCAACGCCCACGTCGTCGCCGACGCCACCTCGGTCACCGTCACGCTGGCCGGCGAGACGACGGCACGAAAGGCCACCGTCGTCGCCACCGACACCGAGCACGACATCGCCGTCCTGAAGGTCGACGACACCACCGGGCTCGTGCCGGCCACGTTCGGCTCGTCATCGGCCGTGCAGGTCGGCGATCAGGTCGTCGCCATCGGCAACGCACTGGCGCTCGAAGGCGGGCTCACCGTCACGCAGGGCATCGTCTCCGCACTCGACCGTTCGATCGAGGACGAATCGGGCACGTTGTCCGGGCTCGTGCAGACCGACGCGGCGATCAGCTCCGGCAACTCGGGTGGCCCGCTGCTCAACGCCGACGGTGAGGTCATCGGCATCAACACCGCCGTGGCCGCCAGCAGCAGCGGCGTCAACGCGGCGAACATCGGCTTCGCCATCTCCGTCGACCAGGTCCACTCCCTGGTCGAGCAGCTGCTCGCCGGCTGAGCTCGACGGGCCGAGAGCGACGCCATCCTCCCTGGCCCTCTCCGGCCCGACGACAACCGAACCGGGTGTTCGCGCTGGTCTCCCGCCCCCAGCACGAACACCCGGTTCGTCATCGCCACCGAGAAATTCTGGGATGCTGCGACGGAGATGATCGTTGCCGAACGATGGAGTGAGCAGTGAGCTCGCCCACCGCCTTCCTGGAGCTGTACGACCTGGCGCTGCCGCAGGTCTTCGGCTACCTGTCGCGCCGGTGCGAGAGCACGGCCGTCGCCGAAGACCTCACCGCCGAAACCTTCCTCGCTGCGGTCGCCGCCACGCACCACCGTCCACCCGCCGACCTCAACGTCGGCTGGTTGATCGGCACCGCTCGCCACAAGCTGGTCGACCACTGGCGTCGCACCGGTCGGCAACGTGAGGCGCTGGCAGAGCTGTGGGACGACAACGCATCGATCGAGCACGCGCCGGACGAGGGCCCGTTGGAGGTCGAACGCACACGGGAGGTGCTGTCGATGTTGATGCCGCAGCACCGTGCCGTGCTCACCCTTCGCTACCTCGACGGGATGAACGTGCCCGAGGTGGCCGACGCACTCGACCGCTCGGTGCACGCCACCGAGTCGTTGCTGATGCGTGCCAAGACCGCCTTCCGCGCCGTGCACGACACGCTCGTGCAGGAAGCCGACAACACCGAGTTCGGAGGTGCCCGATGAGCGATCCGTTCGAGGCCCTCCGCATCGACGACGCGCCGATCCCGCCGCGTTCGTCGTTCACCACCGACCTGCGCGCTCGCCTCGAAGCCGAGCTCGCTGCAACCCCGACCCCACCACCTGTTCCGGAGATCCGCGCCATGAACGTCGTCCCATACCTGAGCCTGCGCAACTGCGCCACCGCGCTGCAGTTCTACGCCGACGCGTTCGGCGCCGTCGAGGAGCACCGCATCGTCGGCGACGACGGTCGCATCGGTCACGCCGAGATCCGCATCGGCACGAGCAAGATCGCCCTCGCCGACGAGTACCCGGAGTACGACGTGGTCGGGCCCGAGACGCGTGGCGGTCCGACGTGCTCGTTCACGATCGAGCTCGACGACGTCGCCGACGTCGACGCCGCCTACGAGCGTGCGCTGTCGTTCGGCGCCACCGGTCTGCGCCCGCCGGCCGATCAGTTCCACGGCAATCGTCGAGCCACCGTCAGTGACCCGTTCGGGCACCAGTGGTCGTTCAGCGCAGTGTCGAAGGTGATGTCGGTCGACGAGTACTCCGACGCCGCCAAGGCGGAGGGCTTCGAGGTGGTCACCGCCGGCGCTCCCGACGCGGCCCCGGCCGATCATCAGCTGAAGCACTACGACCACGGCGACCTGTACTACTTCACGATCCCGGTGCCGGATCTGGCCAGGGCCCAGGCGTTCTTCGGTGCCGTGCTCGGCTGGCAGTTCGAGGATCCGACGGTGGGTCACGTGTCGAACATCTCCGCCCCGCCCGGCGGTGTTCGCCCGGCCGCGGAGCGCACCGACACGCAGCTGTGGTTCACGGTCGACGACATCCACGTCGCCGTCGCCAAGGTGCGCGAGCTCGGCGGCACGTCCGACGAGCCGGTGAACTACGACTCCGGCTGGGCCGCCGATTGCGTCGACGATCAAGGCACCAAGTTCAGCCTCAGCGTCCCCGCCGACAAGTACCGCACCTGACACCGCCCACCTCCACGGTGGATCAGCGATCAAACGCTAACGGGCTGGGACGTGTCGGCCAGTGGACGTCCACCGCGAGGCCGAAGTGATCGCTGGCGAGGATGCCGGTGAGCGGCTCGTCGAAGACGATCGTCGCCTGCTCGACGCGCCCGGCGTTGTCCAGGAGCAGGAACGGATCGCCGACGAGCACGTAGTCGATGCGCTTGCGGTGCACGTTCATCGAATCGGCCAGCGGGTTGCGGCGCCAGTCCTGCGTGTGCCCGACGCCGCCGTCGCCGGCGACGCGCCAAGCGTCCTGGTAGAAGACGCTGCGACCGCCGATCACCGCAAGCGACGTGAGGTAGCGCATCTCGTCGCTGTCCGGCTCGGCGTTGAAGTCGCCGCACACGATCGACGGCATCCCCGTGCGCTTCCCGTGCGATCCAGGTGTGGTCTCGATGTGCGTGTTCGCCTTGACGATGTCGTCGAGCGCGATGACCTGGGCGACGCGGTGGTACGCGTGATCCGGTGCCGGCACGAGGTGCGTCGAGAAGACGTCGAGTCCGGCGGTTCGCGCGTGTAGAACCTCCATCTGCAGCCGGCGCCACGGATCCGGGTGGTCGTCGACGGGCAACGGATGGAGCGTGTGCTCGTCGATGGGCCAGCGCGACACGATCGCCGAGCCGAACAGCAACGACGGATCGGGGTACAGCTCCGGCGGCAGCGAGAAGCCGCCGAAGCACCAGTGCCACTCGATGCCGAGGCGATCGATCAGCTGCTCGACCAACCACGCGACCGAGTTGGGATGGCCGCTGTCCTCCCACGCTTCCTGGAAGCAGAGGACGTCGGGTTCCAGCCGTTCGATCCAGGCGATGATCTCGTGGCGACGTCGATCCTACTCCGGCTCGATCAGCGAGCCGATGTTGAGCTGGACGATTCGCAACGTGTCCGGTCGGGAGATCACGAGCGGGATGTTGTCACGGCGTCCAGCGGTAGCGGACGTCGGGAGCGTGCTCCTCGTTGCCGGCGCCGTCGGTGCGCTCGACGGCGATGAAGCCGTGGCGCTCGTAGAAGCGTTGCGCCGGTTCGTTGGACTGGAACGTCCAGAGCTGCAGGCCGTCCGGTCGGCGTTGCTTGGCGATGGCCATGAACTTGTCGCCGAGCCCACGACCGATCCACGCCGGATCGATGTACAGGTGATCGACCCAGCCGCCGTCGCGCTCGCTCGTCAGCGCGAGGTGGCCGACGATGATCCCGCCGAGGTCGGCCACGTGGACGTCGGCATGGCCGATCACCTCGTCGCCCATCCACCGCCGGACGTCGGACGCGTCGTGCAGCTCGGGCAGATCCGGCAGCGCGAACGCACGCGAACGCAGGTGCACCGCGGCGCACCCGGATGCGTCGCTCGAGCGTGCCTCGCGCAGCACCGGCTGACCGGGCTGGAGCGCGCGCAGGATCCCTTCGAGGCCAGGCTCGGCGATGTCGATGGCGGCACGCCACGAGAACCACCGCACGTTCTGGCTCTCACCCGGCGGGGGTGCCGGCTCCACCGGCGGGACGGCGATCACGTAGCGCAGGTCGAGGTGCGTGTGCTTGCGCGGGCCGCCATGCACGTCGACGTGGACGAGCACCGGCGGCTCGGTGAACGCCTGCGCGGGCAGTCCCGTCTCCTCGATCGTTTCGCGCACGGCGGCATCCCAGGGCAGCTCGCCCTCGTCGATGTGACCGCCCGGCTGCAGCCACTTCTTCATCCGCTTGTGCTCGTGCAGGACCACACCGAAGCGCGAGGCGCGGGACTCACCCGCAGCGGGGTTTTCGGCAACGACGATCGCGGAGGCCGTCACGTGAATCGGGCCCGCATGTTCACTGAACGGACGCTCCAACGCATCGAACGACGTGAGGAAGGAAGCAATCGACGAACGCTCACGCGCATCGACAGGACGTCGAGCCGCTACCTGCGCACGAACCGCGGCGCTGACGGTGACGTTCTGATCAGACATGGCCACGGATCGTAGGGGCCGCACCCCCTCGGACGTCGGAGAACGCGCCCGTCATGACGATTTCCACAAATCGGCCTACAGCCGAGCGGACCTGCTGCCGATACCCATTGCGTCGGTGAGCCGGTAGCAGACCATCGCACTGACACTTCCATTCGAGCAAGCGGGAACGAACGAGACCACATGGAACCCGACGCACAACTTGCGCCACGAGTGCTCCTCGCGGTGGGCGACGCACTGCTTCGCCGAGTCGCCTCCACGGCACTGCGGGCTCGTGGGTTCTCGGTGAGCGCGACGACCGAAGAGTCGGCCGCCCTCACGTTGGCGAAGTCGTTCTCCCCCGATGTGGTGATGGTGGACCTCGAGTTGCCCAGCCCTGAAGGCGGCAACCTGTTCGACACCATCCGCGAGATGACGGATGCGTACGTGGTCGGCATTGCACCCCCCGATGCCGAGAACATGCGCATCCGCGCCCTGCGAGCCGGAGCCGACGACGTCGTCTCCGTGCCCGTCAGCCCCGAGGAGCTGTCGGCTCGTTGCCAGGCGCTGCTGCGCCGGCCGCGAACGCTGCACGCTCGTTGGGATCCGTTGCAGGCATCGATCATCGCCATCGGTCCGTTGACCGTCGACGTCGGTCGCAAGGAGATTCGCGTTCACGATCTGGACGTCCCGGTCACGCGCATCGAGTTCGCCCTGTTCGAACAGCTCTGCCGTCGCCCCGCCGAGGTGTGCGCACGCGTGCAGC
The DNA here is from genome assembly GCA_965229005.1 of Ilumatobacteraceae bacterium. Lineage (GTDB taxonomy): Bacteria > Actinomycetota > Acidimicrobiia > Acidimicrobiales > Ilumatobacteraceae > CBDDIP01. The sequence goes on along the minus strand of CBDDIP010000002.1, from coordinate 1,951,219 downwards.
TGCTCGAAGAGGTGTGGGGCCCGAACTGGGTCGGCGACACCCACGTGGTCGACGTGCACCTGTCGAACCTGCGGCGCAAGCTGCAGGGCCTGGCGCCCGAACTGCGGTTCATCCACACGGTGCGCGGCATCGGCTTCCGGTTGAGCAACGACCTGCTGCGCTACGAAGCCGACGACACCAACGGCGGCCGCGAGCTCGTCTCCGCCTGACCGGTTGCGGCCCGCGATGCTGGGCCGATGCTCGGTCATCTCGGCATCAACGTTCCAGACCTCGTCGCGGCGAAGGCGTACTACGACGCTCTGATGCCGTTGGTCGGCTTCGAGCCGTTCATCGTCGCCGACGACGAGATCGCCTACATGCCCGCGGGCGGCAAGCGCGGCGCGTACCTGTTCTTCTATCCATCGCTGGAGTCGTCGACGTTCTCGCGCCACCACACCGGGCTCCAGCACCTCGGCTTCATGGTGCCGACGAGAACGGCCGTGCATGCGGTGCACGCGCATGCGGTTGCCGCCGGCAACGACGTGCTGCACGCGCCGCGCGAGTTCACCGAGTACCCGCCGCCGTACTTCGCCACGTTCTGGCTCGATCCGTTCGGCGTGATGCTCGAGGCCGTCTGCCACCACGACCGGGAGTGACGCTCGTCGCGCCGCCCCGTGTGACCAGGTTCTGCTGACGCGGCCACAGTAAAGTCGATCCGATGTCCGAACGGACGGGGTCGACGCACGGGAGCAACCACGGCCACCACGTCCACCCGTCGCGCCGCTGGCTCGGTCCGATCGCCGTCGTCACCGTGCTCGGTGCCGCCGGCATCGCTGCGATCGGCGGCAGCAACGGGGACAGCTCGGCGTCGTCTTCGCCGCCCTCGGCGACCGATCCGCCGATCGTCGGATCGTTGCCGGGCCCGGTCACGGTCGCCGAGACCGTGCCGTCCGTGGTCGTCACCGAACCGCCGACTCCGAAGACGCACCTCAGCGAGACCATCAACCCGGGGATGGCCAGCAACGAGATCGTGATGGTGCAGACGCGGTTGAAGGAGCTCGGCTTCGATCCGGGCAAGATCGACGGCGGCTTCTACACGTCGGCACGCCAGGCGGTGTGGGCGTTCGAGGCGCTGACCACGGGCAAGCGCTACGACGAGCTGAAGGGCGTCGTCACCGACGACATGTGGCAGCTGATGCAGGACGACCTCGAGTTCAAGCCGCGCCGTGAGACCGGTGTCGGCACGACGCACATGGAGATCTACCTGCCACAGCAGGCGGCGATCGTCTTCAAGGACGACAAGGCGATCCTGATCACCCACATCTCGTCGGGGCAGCTCGACGAGAACGGCCAGCCGAAGCGCTGGCACGAGACGGTGACCATTGACGTCGACGAGAACGGCAAGTCACTCGACGAGCCGATCACCAAGGCGGTCACCGCGCTGTCGTACACACCGGGCGGCGTGTTCGAGTTCAGCTGGCGCTACCCAGGCAAGCGCATGGGGCCGCTCGGCGGGATGTGGAACCCGGTGTACTTCAACGGTGGCATCGCCGTGCACGGCGCCGACAAGGTGCCGGTGAAGCCGGCGTCGCACGGGTGCATCCGCATCCCCAACCACATCGCCGACTACTTCCCGTCGCTCGTCAAGCGCCACGACAAGGTCTTCGTGTGGGGTCAGGACGGTCGCGAGCCGGAGGACTACTCGGCACGCGAGCGCGAGCCCAGCGTCAACGAAGACGACCCCGACGCCACCGTGCCGACGACGTAGCCGCCATGCGCGTTCGGATCATCGGTCGCAACCTGCCGGGTCGCACGTTCGTCTCCGACGGCGTGTCGATGACCAACGTGCACGTCGCCGTCCAGGTGCGCGCCGACCCGTTCCAATTGGTCGCCGGCGACGCAGATCGCGCGCGGTGGGACATCGACGTGACGGTGAAGTCGCACGAGGGCGCTGTCGACTTCGCCGGCCCCGCAGTGCACGGCAAGCGCGGCGAGCGGTTCCTCTACCTCACGTGGGGCCACGTCGGCCCCGGCCGTTCGTTCCACATGTTCCGTCGTGCGAAGTTGATACTCGACCGAATCGAGCCGTCGCTCGTGAAGGCGGCCGACGACGGCAAGGGCGTGCTCACCGCGACCGTGGACCTCACCGACGGTCGCGGCGGCCCGCGCTGCGCCCGAGTCGATCCGCCGGCGATCGTCTGGTCGCTCACCTCGTCCAACCTCACCGTCTGAGGTCGGCTACCAGTCGACCGCGAGGTACTGGGTTTCGCAGAACTCGAGGATGCCGTCCGGCCCGCCCTCGCGGCCGAGCCCGCTCTGCTTCATGCCACCGAACGGCGCGGCCACCTCGGACACGACGCCGCAGTTGATCCCGACCATGCCGCACTCCAGCCGCTCCGCCACGGCCAGCGCCCGTCGCAGATCGCCGCTGTACACGTACCCGGCCAACCCGGCCTCCGACTCGTTCGCCGCGGCGACGACCTCGTCCTCGTCGTCGAAGGCGACGACCGGAGCGACCGGCCCGAAGATCTCGTCCGTCAGCACGGCACTGCCGGCGGCGACGTCGACGAGGACGGTCGGCGGGTAGAAGCTGCCGGCGCCGCCGCAGGGTCGTCCGCCGGTGAGCACCCGCGCACCGCGGCCGACGGCATCGGCAACGAGCGCGTCGACACGACGCACGGCGACGTCGTCGATCAGCGGTCCGCACTGGACGTCATCGCTGGAGCCGGCGCCGACACGCATCGCGCCCATCTCGGTGGCGAGGCGGGTGGCGAACTCCGTCGCGATCGGCCGCTCGACGAAGAACCGGTTCGCCGCCGTGCACGTCTGCGCCGAGTGGCGCATCTTGGCGATGAGCGCGCCGGACACTGCGGCGTCGAGGTCGGCATCGGCAAAGACGATGAACGGGGCGTTTCCACCCAGCTCCACAGCGGCGCGAAGCACACGCCGCGCGGCGCACTCGAGCACCGAGCGCCCGACTGCTGTCGAGCCGGTGAAGGTCACCATGCGAACGGCGTCATGTCCCGTCACCGCCTCGAGCCACGCACCGGGGTTCGATGTCGGATGGACGTGGACCACATCGGCCGGCACGCCTGCGTCGACCAGCACATCCCGGAACGCGAGCGCTGACAACGGCGTCTGGGCTGCCGGCTTCACGACCACCGCGTTGCCGGCCGCCAGCGCGGGAGCGACCTTGCGAGCGATCATGGCCAGCGGAAAGTTCCACGGGGTGATCACCGCCACGACGCCGATCGGTGGGTGACGCACGATGATCCTGCTGCCGCCGGGTGCCGTCGCGGAGCGACCGTCGATTCGAACTGCTTCCTCCGCGTTCCACCGTACGAACTCGGCGGCGTAGTCGACCTCGGCGAGCGCATCGGCCAGCGGTTTGCCGTGCTCGGCGACGATCATCTCGGCCAGTGAGCTCCGACGGCTCTGCATCAACACGAACGCTGCCGTCAGCGCCTCCGCTCTGGCCCGCGGCGGGGCAGCAGCCCACCGGCGTTGCCCGGTCGCGGCGACGTCGCACGCTGCCAGCGCAGCGGTGGCAGTCCAGGACGCGACGTTCGCCACCTCGCAACCGGTCGCAGGGTCGAGCACGCTGATCGTGTCGGCCTTCGTCACCATGGCAGGGCCACGCTGATGCTCGATGCGCAGTCGTGGACGATCCGACCCAGACGTCGCGCCGCGTCGACGTCGAACCGCGACGACGGCACGGCGATCATGACGGCGAAGGCAGCGTTGCCGCGACCGTCGGCGATGGCCGATGCCACGGCACTCACACCGGTCTCCTCCTCGCCCATCTGCACCGCGTAGCCGTGCTCGCGAGCTGCCTTGAGATCCCGGTCGATCGAGGCGAGCGATCGGCTGCCCGCCGATCTGCTGGTCGATCGACGCTGCACGTCTGCGACCTGCGTCGAGCTCATCAGGGCCAACACGGCGCGCCCCGGTGCCGATGTGAACGCGCCGACCATGGCGCCGACGTTGCCGCCGACGCGCACCGGGCGCGGGCTCTCCACCGCATCGATGCACGCCAGCAGACCGTCGTGCTGCAGCGCGTAGAGCTGGACGGTCTCCTCGGACGCCTGCTGGGCATCCTCCAGGAAGTGCCGCGCGTGCGAGCGAATGTCGAGGTTGCGAACGATCTGCAGGCCCATGTCGAACAGGACGGGCCCGGCGACGTACGCCTTCGAGGACTGGTCCTGGCGCACGAACCCGTGGAACTGCAGCATCTGCAGCAATCGGTACGCCGTCGAGCGCGCCACGCCCAGTTCCTCGCTCGCCTCGGCGACACGAAGCTGCTGGCGGCCGCAGATGATGAGCAGCAGCCGCAGCGCGCTGTCCACCGAACCGATCGGGTACGTCGGTGAAGGTTCGTCCTGACCCGCCGAGGCCATCTGCTCACTCACCTTCCACGAGCAGACCGGCGCGACGGAGCACATCGTCGCATCGGGCCTCGGTTGCTGCCGAGGCCGCCATCATCGGCAGGCGATGCTCGTTGCGCTCGAGCAGGCCCAGCCGCCGCATCATGTACTTCAGCGGGACCGGGTTCGTCTCGAAGAAGATCGACTTGTTCAGCTCGTAGAGATCGAAGTGCGACTGTCGGGCGCGAACGAGGTCTCCGGCGTCGATCGCCTCGTGCAGGGCGACGATCCGGTCAGGCACGATGTTGGCGATCGCGTTCACGCTGCCGGACGCACCCACGGCGAGCATCGGGAAGCTCAGCTCCTCGAGCCCGACGAGGATGCGGAAGTCGGGACCGAGTGCGGCGAGCACGTCGGACACCAGCGCCAGGTCGTGGACTGCGTGCTTCATGCCGACGAAGTTCGGGTTGCGCTCGGCAATTGCCACGATCGTGTCGACCTCCAGCGAGATCGCCGCGCGACCGGGGATGTGGTACGCCACGACCGGAAGTGCCGTCGCCGAACAGACCTGCGAGAAGTACTCCACCAAACCGCGCTGCTGCGGGCGCACGTAGTACGGGGTCACCACGAGCACGGCATCGGCGCCAATCGCCTCGGCGTGCCCGGTGAGATCGAGGGTCTCCGCCAGCGACTGGTTGCCGGTCGAGACCAGCACCTGGAAACGGCCGGCGGCAGCGTCGATCGCGACCTCGGCGAGCCGCTTGCGTTCGGCCATCGTCAGCAGACTGGGTTCGCCGGTGGTTCCGTTGACGGTGACGCCGTGACTGCCCGATCCGATCTGCCACTCGACGAGGCGTCGATACGTGCCCAGATCCAACTCGCCGTCGCGGAACGGTGCGATCAGTGGCGGCAGCGAACCGCGGAGCTGCATCGGCTCCAGCGCGATCATCCCGCCACCTCGGTGCGATTCGTGGAGAAGCCCTCCTCCTGGCCGAGGATGATCGCCGGATGGCGCAGGTTCTCCTGCCACAGCAGCGACTCCTGCCCGATGTGGAACGGCTGGTCCTGGATCGTCATCTCGTAGACGAACTCGTCGGGTCCGGAGGCGTGGTGATGGACGGCCCATCCCGGCGCGGTGAGCATCAGGTCACCGGCCTTCCACTCGTACTTCTTGCGGTTGATCACGCTCGAACCGGAACCGCGAAAGAAGTAGTTGATCGCCGCCGACATGTGGCGGTGGGGCCGATCGACGATGCCGGGCGGGCGGATCGTGATCGCCGAGAAGAAGTTCGGCGTGGTCCCGTTGGTCCTGCCGGTCGCGGGGTTGTACAGCAGGTACAGCCGCCGACCGACGTACTCCGAGCCGAGCACCGCCAGCTTGTCGAGCTCGTCGCTCACACGCGACCACGGCCAGTGCAACGCTCGCGACACCACGGCCGGCGGGTTGATGAGACGTTCGTACGGCATCAGGCTGGCGCCGTCGTCGGAGATGACCAGGTTCTCGCCGGGCTCACCTCGCACAACGACCTCGCCGCCGTCCGGCGTCTCGATCACCGGTGCCGCGTCGCCCTCCTCGACCAGGTGGACGTTCAGCTTCTCCAGCAGTGCCGCGTTGGAGTAGCTCAGGCGGACCTGGACGTCGGATCGGTCGTTGATGTGGACGTAGCGCCGATACGAGGGGAGGTTCCACACGTCGTAGCGATCGAAGTCGATGACCTGGTCGCCCATCTCCATCCGACCACCACCGCGAATGCAGAAGTTGACCTGCGTGGACGTGTGCCGCACCGTGGCCGTTCGTTCGCCAGGGAGGAGCACGCACAGCTTGACCTGGATGCCGGGCGCCAGCCCGGGGCCACTGCCGACGGATCGGGGGTGAACGAGGAGGGCTTCACGACGTCCGTTCGCGGGGGGCGGCGCACTCGCCAATCGATCGACGGCGTCGTCGATCTGTTCACTGGTGAAGCACGTGGGCTCCCAGAAGTCGAGCTCGGTAGCCAGGGACTGGCCGGACACGTCGATGATGCGCGGGTCGTTCATGGGTGGTTCCTCCATCGGATCGCTGAACGTTTGGGGACCGGCATGGCTCGGCCGAACTGTTGGTTGCGAGCGCGGCGAAGCACCTCGGCGCCGACAGCCACGTCCGCGAGACCGAGGCCGAGCGCCTTGAACACCGTGGTGCCGAAGTCGTCGACCGGCCGTTCGATGCCGACGCGCGACGCCAGCGACGTGAGGTCGCGAACATCGTCCAGCTCGCGAGCGAGCCCCCGCGCCGCCGGCACCGAGTCGACGACGACGACCGACGCCGAGGCGACCAGATCGCCGCTCAGCTCACGTCGCTCCGGCGTGATCGCACCCACGGCGTTGAGGTGCGCGCCTGGCCGGACGTCTGCCTGCGCGAGGAACGCAGCACGCGAACGCGTCGCCGTGGTGATGATCGTGGCCTCGTCGAGCGCCGACGACATCGAGTCGGAAACGATGATCGTGGCACCCAGCCCTGCGGCTTCCAGGCGCCGGCCGAAGTCGGCGCGGTTCGACGGCGTGGGGCTCCAGACGCGCACCTCGGTGACGGGTCGCACCGCGAGCACCGCCGCCACCTGCGCGAGCGCCTGCTTGCCGGAACCGACCATCGCCATCACCGACGCGTCAGCACGTGCCAGCCACTTCGTCCCGATCGCCGACATCGACGCGGTGCGCATCTGCCCGAGCGCGAACGCCTCGATCACCGCCTGGAGCGTTCCGTCGCTCCGATCCCAGAGCGTCAACAGCGGTGACGCTCCGCCAGGAGCGTGAGCCCACTGCTTCGTGCCGACGAGGTCGCCGACGGCACCGCCGAGCGCGTGCAGCGTCAGCTCGCCCACCCCGAGATGGGTCTTCTCCATCGTCGTCGCCTGACCGTTGCTCTCATCGATCAAGGCACGTTCGACGACGTCGATCGCGCCGTTCAGGTCGATGCACCCGACGACATCGGCCTCGGTCAGCCACAGCGGCTCGTTCACGTCGCCACCTACAACCGGATGTTGATGTTCTTGGCCTCGGCGTAGGAGCAGATCTCCTCGATCCCCTCCTCACGCCCGACGCCTGAGTTCTTCACGCCGCCGTACGGCGCGCCGAGGAAGTGTCGCGACGAGTCGTTGACCCACACGTAGCCGGCCTCCACGTCGCGAGCGAACCGATGTGCTCGCGACAGGTCGCGAGTGAAGACGCTCGCCGTCAAGCCGTAAGCGACACCGTTGGCGATGCGCAACGCCGCATCGTCATCGGCGAACGTCATCGCCGCCAGCACCGGACCGAAGATCTCCTCCTGCGCCAGACGCGACTGGGGATCGACGCCATCGAACAACGTCGGTCGCACGAACATCCCGCGATCGAATGCGCCACCCTCGACCACCGACCCGCCGGCGACGACCGTTGCGCCTTCCTGCCGTCCGAGATCCAGGTACTCCACCACCTTGTCGAACTGGCGCCGATGCACGATCGAGCCGGTCTCGGTGGCCATCTCGTCGGGAGGGCCCGAGACCATCGCATCCATGCGCGCTGCGAGTCGACCGACGAGCTCGTCGTGCACGTCCTCGTGCACGATCAGACGCGACGTCGAGCCACACGACTGGCCTTGCCACGTGAAGTTCATGCCGCGCAACGCACCGTCGATCGCCTGATCGAGGTCGGCATCCGGAAACACCACGATCGGGTTCTTGCCGCCGAGCTCGAGCGTCACCGTCTTGACCACGTGCTCGGCGGCTCGCTGCTGGATGCGCCGACCGATGTCGACCGAACCGATGAAGGCCAGGCGGCGCACGAGCGGATGCGTGACGAGCGCGTCCCCCGCTTCGTCCCCGGTTCCGGTGACGATGTTGACCACCCCGGGCGGAAAGGCCTCGGTGATCAGATCGGCGAGTCGGAGGGCCGACAGCGACGTGTGCTCACTCGGCTTGAGCACCACCGTGTTCCCGGCGATCAGCGGGGCGCTGATCTTGCACGCGGCGAACATGAGCGGGTGGTTGAACGGGATGATCCGCCCGACCACGCCATAGGGCTCGCGCACGGTGAAGTTGATGCGATCGTGATCCATCGGGATCGTCTCGCCGCGCAGCTGATGCGCCGCACCGGCGAAGTACCGCATCTGAGCGACCGCCAGGTGCGCGTCGTTGCGCATCTCGCGGATGGGGCTGCCGTTGTCGATCACGTCCAGCATCGCAAGCTCGTCCGCATGCTCCAGGATCAGCTGCGACAGGTGGACGACTGCGGCGGCGCGAGCGCCGATGGCCGTTGACCGCCATGCGGGAAAGGCACCGTGCGCGGCGCGGACGGCGTCATCGACATCGGCCGCAGTTCCACGCGGGAACGAGGCGATCGCCTCGCCGGTCGCCGGGTTCACCGCTGCCAACGACGCGCCGCTGGCAGCGGCGACGCGTTCACCACCGATCAGCATCCTCGGCGCAACGTCGATGGCAGGTCGGGCCAGTTCACTCGTTGTGGTCATCGTGGACGGTCTCCTCGGTCGTACGTCGTGTGAATCGGTTTGCCGGCCGCGGGATGCCGAGGTTCTCCCGCAACGTGGTGCCCCGGTAGTCGAGATGGAACAGCTCACGACGTTGCAGCTCAGGCACGACCTCGTCGACGAAGACGTCGAGCGAGCTCGTCGTATCGGCAAAGGTCAGGTTGAAGCCGTCGGCGGCACCACCGAGGATCCACTCCTCGAGGTGATCCGCCATCGCCTGTGGCGAGAAGGCCCGCGCGCCTGTTCGCGCCGCGACCTGCATCAGCTGGCGGACGGTCAACCCGTCGCGTCGGGCCAGGTCGAGGAAGTACTTCTGTCGCGTCTTCGAGCCCAGCTGGGTCTCGGCGACCTCTGGCACGGGACCGTCAAGCGGGCAGCCCGACAGGTCGGCTTCGATGAGCGATCCCAGCTGCTCGAGCCCGACCGCCGGCTCGACCAGGGCATCGAGCTCGGCGAGTCGCTCGTCAGCTTCCGCCTGTGTCCGCCCGAGCACGGAGATCAGCGCCGGCAGCACCTTGACGTGCTGCGGGTCGCGGCCGCCTTCGTCGACCAGCCCTTTGATCGTGTCGTAGTAGGCCCGGGCCTGGCCGATGTCGGCCTGCAACGTGTAGATCACGTCGGCGATGCGCGCCGAGAACGCCTGCCCGACACCGGACGAACCCGCTTGGGCGATCACGGGGCGTCCTTGGACCGGCCGGGCGATCGTCAGCGGCCCTTCGACGCTGAGGTGGTGCCCACGATGGCCGAGCGTGTGCATCTTGTCGACGTCGAAGTACTCGCCCGTCTCCTTGTCGCGGATGAACGCATCGTCCTCGAAGCTGTCCCACAGGCCGGTGACGATGTCGAAGAACTCGGCACCGCGCTCGTAGCGCACGTCGTGCTCCATGTGCGTCTCGCGGCCGAAGTTCTTGGACTCCGCCGGCGTGCCGCTGGTGACCACGTTCCAGCCGGCGCGACCGTTGGAGAGGTGGTCGAGCGATGCGAACTGACGGGCCACGTGGTACGGCTCGTTGTAGGTCGTGCTCGCCGTGAGCAACAACCCGATGTGTTCCGTGAACCCGGTGAGCGCGGCCATCAGCGTCATCGGCTCGAAGCGGGAACCCTTCGACGTTCGGCTGAGCGCAACCGGCGACAGCGAGTGGCGGACGGACAGCGTGTCGGCGAGGAAGAAGCCGTGGAACTTCCCACGCTCCGCTGTCTGCACCATTCGCTTGATGGCCTCGAAGTCCATCGTCGGATCGGCCGGTGCATCCGGTGCGCGCCAGGCGCTGAGGTGCATCCCGCCCCACTCGGGGAAGAAGAAGAACACTCCCTGTCTGTTGCGATCAGTGCCCATCGTTCGCGTCCTTCCGGCTCCACGAGGGCCGCAGCTCGGCATGGCGCAGTCCCTCGGCCTCCAACAGTGGCAGGACGCGGCGAGCGAACTGCTCGATCCCCTGCTCGTACTCGATCCAGCTCAGGAGAACGCCGTCGACCCCGGCTGCCGACAGCAGCGAGAGGCGGGCGGCGATGTCCTCGGCCGTTCCGACGAGAGGAAAGCCACCACCTCCTTCGAGGATCCGCAATCGAAGGCCGCGCAGGACCTCGGCAGGCATGTTCGAGGAGGTCTCGACCATGCCCTCGATGAACGCATCCGCAGCTTCGTAGTCACCGTTGAGCTCGCCGTAGTGGTGGACGTACTCGCGTGCCGCCGCTGACGTCTCGCGTTGCACGACGTACGCCGGCGTCCAGATCTGCGGGCAACGCCCGTGGACTCGCATCGCCTCGCTCCGGAACGCGCCGACGGCGTCGGCGATCGCGCTCGGTTCGTCGCTCTCGAACATGACGAAGGCCATGTCGGAGTACTGCGCGGCGAAGTCTCGACCGCGAGCGGAGCCGCCGGCGTTCATGATCACCGGTGTCGGTGCCTGTGCCGGCTTGGGCTCGAAGTAGGCACCGCCGACGTCGTAGTGACGGCCGTGGTGGTCGACCTCGTCGTCGTCCGTCCAGACGGCACGAACGACATCGGTCCACTCGGCGGCTTGGTCGTACCGCCCGTCGTGGTCGAGCAGATCGGTGCCGAACATCGCCAGTTCCTCGCGGTACCAACCGGCGACGACGTTCAGACCGAACCGTCCGCCGGAGATCTGGTCGATCGTCGCCGCCTGCTTCGCCGCGAGCACCGGATGGAACACCGGCACGTGGCACGTGGCGAAGATCGCCGAGTACGACGTGCACGCGGACACGGCTGCGGCCCAGGCGAAGCACTCCATCACCTGGCTCGAACGGTGGTGCACGTCGTGCTTGACGTAACTCTTCCATCGCGCATAGGGCACGATCGCCTCGAACCCGTGACGATCAGCGGCCTTCGCCGCGGCCAACGAGCCCGGCCAGCTCGGTCGGTGCGCTTCGGGCACCAACGTCAGTGCACATCCGATGGAGTTCAGACCGAACACGCCGATCTTGAGCCGGTTGTCGTTGAAGAGCGGGTTCGACTGGCGGATCGCCGTCGATCGCGGGAACAGGCTGGGGGCGAGTGCGCTCATCTCAACCCCGAGCCGTCTCTGCCTTGAGCCGAGCGTCGCGTCGCTTGGCGCCGAGCACGGCGATGCTCACCGCGCCGATCAGCGCGACGCCGTTGAACATGTCAGTCACCCACAGCTGACCCCCGGCGAGCTGCAGCCCCTTCACACCGGTCGCAAGGAGGTAGATGGCGATCACGGCGCCCCACACGTTGAAGCGGCCGACTTTGATCTGCGTCGCTCCCAGGAAGCACGCCGCGAACGCGGGAAGCAGGTACGACGGTCCGAGGGTCGGTGACACCGAACCGATCCGCGCCGCGACGAGCACGCCGGCCAGCGACGACATCACTCCCGACACGACGAGCGAGCCGAGGACGAAGCGTCCGGTCCGCACTCCCGCGAGACGCGACGCGTCCGGATTGGCCCCGGTCGCGTACAGACGACGTCCGATCGGCGAGTGCTCGAGCACGTACCAGGCGATCGCTGCGATGACCAGCGCGTAGACGGTGATGATGGGGATGCCGAACGGCCGGTGGCGAACCACGCTCTGGAAGGACTTCGACAGCGGTCCGATGAATTGGTTGTCGCTGATCAACGACGTCACCGCGATCAGCACGGAGCCCATGCCGAGCGTGGAGATGAAGCTGTCGACACCGAGTCGCACGAGCGTGCCGTTGACGAACCCGACGAGCGCGCCGAACAGAAGCGTGAGCAGCACCGCGATCACCCACGGCACGCCGTGCCTCGACATCAGCACGCCGCAGAGCACCGCGCTCGCTCCGAGGTTCTGAGCTGCAGACAGGTCGAACTGACCCGCCGCCAGTGCAACGAGCAGGCCGATGGCCAAGATCAGCGTGACAGCCTGGTCGCCGGCGATGCTCGTCCAGGTGGCACGGGTGAGGAACGTCTGGGGCACCCAGATCGAGAACACCGCGATGAACGCCGCCCAGACGAACAGCCCGCTGAAGCGGACGAGCTCCGGACGCCGCCGCGCCACCACGATCTCGGCAACTCCGTCGCTCAGCGAAGCCGGTTGCATCAGGTCGGTCGCCATCACGCCGGCACCGCCGAGCATCGCGCACGCTGGCGCAAGGTCTCCGTCACGATTCGATCCTCCGTCAGCTCGCTGCCGCTCAGTTCGGCGGCGATGCGTCCTTCATGCATGATCAGCACCCGATGGCACACCGAGGCCAGCTCTTCGGGGTCTTGTGAGGTCATCAGCACAGCCGCGCCTGCGTCGGCGACGTCAGCGAGCTGCCGATAGATGGCCCGCTTGGCACCCATGTCGACGCCATTGGTCGGCTCCTCCAACAGGAACACTCGCGACGCGCGTCGCAACCAACGAGCGAGGACCACCTTCTGCTGGTTGCCCCCGCTGAGCGAGGAGAAGGTGCGATGCGGCAGCGGCGGATCGACCTGCACCCGGTGCAGGTACGGCGCCACGTCAACAGCTTCGCGACGATCGCTGAGCCATCGCATCGCACCTCGCGAGCGGATGGCGGGCAGCGTCACGTTCTCGCGCAGTGTCCAGTCGGTGATCGCGCTCAGCCGCTTGCGATCTGCGGGCGCATACGCGATCCCGGCGTTGATCGACCGGTGCGGCCGGTTCGCTGCAACCACGGCCCCCTCGACCCGCACGTTTCCGCCGGTGCGCTCGATGCTGCCGAAGACCAGTCCCAGCGCGTCCTCGTACCCGGAGCCGACGAGTCCGCTGATGCCGACGACTTCGCCACGGTGCACCGCGAGCGTGAGCTCGGCGACGCCCTGACCGCGGACGCCGTCGACCTCGAGCACCGCGTCCGACCGTTCGGCCGCCGCAGCGCTGTGGAAGGTCTCGACCGCACGACCGACGATCAGCTCGACGAGCTGCTCGTGATCGAGTCCGGCGACGTCGCGAGTCGTCACGTTCCGCCCGTCGCGCAGCACGGTGACTCGATCGGCGGTCGTCAGCACCTCGTTGAGGCGGTGCGTGACGTAGAGCACCGAGCCGCCGGCGTCGCGGATTCGACGGATGAGGTCGAACAGCACTTGCACTTCCTTGGCCGGCAACGCCGCAGTCGGTTCGTCGAGGACCACGAACGGAGCTGCGTCGGCTGCGCCGGTGGGCGTCACCGCCCGGACCAACGCGACCATCGTCTGCTGCGCCCGGCTCAGCCGGTGCAGTGGGCGGGTGACGTCCACCTCGGCGCCGTGAGCACGGAGCCGCTCCCGGGCCAACGCCCGCTCGCGCCGCTGGGAGATCCACCAGCGTTGCGAGTAGGTGCCCCCGAGCGCGAGGTTGTCGACAGCGTCGAGGTCGAGGACGAGGCCGAGGTCCTGGTGGATGAAGCGCAGTTGGCGACCATCGGTCGGCGAGCCCAGTTCGAAGGCCTCGCCATGGAACCACGCCTGCGCTCCCGACTCCGGCTGGTGGTACCCCGCCAGGATCTTGATCAGGGTCGACTTCCCGCATCCGTTGGGGCCGAGCAGGGCGTGCACCTCACCCTTGCGGACGTCGAGATCGACGTCCGCAAGGGCGCGCTGGCCTTGAAAGACCTTCGAGACGTGGCGCACCTGCAGCGCCGACGTTGGCTCGGGGGCGTTCATCAGCCGTTGAGGAGCCAGGCTGCGGCAAAGGCATCGGGCACGCCCGGCGTCTCCAGCGCAGTGTTGACGTCGCTGATGTTGTCGGCGGTGAGGATCTGATGCCAGCCTTCCGGCTCGGCGTCGAAGCTCACACCGGCCATGATGCGGGCCAAGCCGTCGACGGCCCGGTAGCCACCGGCAACGCTCTCCTCGGCGACCGCCGCCCACTCCGACCCGTTCAGGATGTTGTCGAGGTTGCTGGCCTGGGGTGAACGACCGATGATCTTCACACCGTCGATGCCCGCGGCCGCGAGTGCCTGCGGCACACCCGCCGAGAAGTCCGCGATCGAGAAGGCCACGTACTTCACATCCGGGTTCGCCTGCAGGAAGCTGACCACCTGTCCGGGCACGGCTTTGCCGGTCTCCTGCAGCGAGATCTCGAGGACCTCGACCGAACCGCCGACGGCCTCGATCTGCTCGGTGAAGTTGTCCTTCACCGGCCCCATGATCGCCTTCGTGTTCGGATCCCAGACGAAGACCGTCTTGACGCCGGCTCCACCATCAGCGGCGACGGCGGCGCCCATCAGCTGCCCGCTCTTGATCAGCTGTGCGGCGCCGACGTAGACCGCCTGCATCACACCGCCGGGCGAGTCGGACGCAGCGATCGCCACGGTCGGGATGCCGAGCTCTTCGACCTTGGCGAGCTGGTCGGCGATGAGCTCGTTGGGCAGCAAGCCGGTGAAGGCGATGAGGTCCGGCGGGTCCTGCAGCAGTCGATCCCAGGTTCCGGCGTACGCCTCTGGCGTGATCTCCGACGTGTAGGTCACGACGTCCCAGCCGAGCAGCGCTGCGGCCTCGTTGACGCCATCCGTCGTGGACTGGCATGCCGGGAACGCGCACGTCAGCACCGCGATGGTCTTGCCCGCCTCGGGCTTCGCCGGCAGCGCATCCAACGCCACCGCGTCCTGTGCGGCGCTGTACTCGTCGACGAGCGCCTGCGCTGCGGCGACCGGATCGTCGGCCGGATCCGTGGCAGCGGGCTCGCTGCTGGGTGATGTGCCAACCAGGTCGGTTGCCGCGGGCACGGTGGCCTCGGGCTCCGTGGCACCTGGCGCGGTTGCCGCCGGTGTCGTGGTGTCGGCGTTGTCGTCGCTGCCACACGCCACGAGAGCGAGCGACGCGATGGCGGCGATGGTGACCGCACGCATGGAACGAGATGTCATTCGAAGTACCCCCTGTACCCCCGGGCCGGTCCGTTCTGGACCGTGCACTGTGATTCTGCAAATGAGACCACCAACTCGGTCTGCTGTCAAGAACTAGATTCTGGTTTACAGAACAAGTTCATCGATTCGCGGGCGCGTTCGAGCACGCCCTCCCCGACATCGCTCAGTAGCCGACGAACGGCGAGGCTGAGGTCTTCGGCTCGCGCCGGACACGGACGTTGAGCACGAGCGGACCATCCAGCGGCAGCCGTTCGGCGAGCACCGATCGAAGCTGGTCGGCATCCATCACGTCGATCGCGTCCGCGCCGAGCCCTCGCGCCACCATCGCGTTGTCGCTCGTCCATCCGAAGTGCATCTCACGCCCGGCGGCGACCGTGCGCGGCGAGTTGCGCGCCAGGCTCGACCGCATGCTGCTCCACCCACCGTTGTCGAGGACGACGACGAGCACGGGAATTCGGTACTGAGCCGCCGTCCACACCGCCTGGAGGCCGAACATGAACCCGCCGTCCCCGACGACACCCAGGACGGGTGTGCCGGGGTTGGCGAGCTGCACGCCGATCGCCGCGCCGAGCCCCCATCCCTGGCAACTACCGGAGGCGGAGATGTACTGATCCCCCGCCGGCACCGGGAAGAATTCGCGCACGAGCCGAACGGCGGTCGTGCTGTGGTCGACGAGGATCGTCTCGGGCGGCAACGCTGCACGCAGCTCAGCGCACGCCCGGGCCACGGGCATCGGATCGTCGTCCCACGCCTCGTGCTGGCGGGCGATCAGCGGCGCTCGCTCGGCGGCGACCAACGCCGCCACATGGCCGCGCCGATCGTCGTGGTCGACTCCGATGAGGCGCTTGTCGAGCTCGTCGAGGATGGCCGTCGTGATCGCCGTCACCGGGCCGATGACCGCTCGCTCGGCGACGACGACCTTGTTCAGCTCGACGCCGGACGAACCCACCCAGAGGTGACGCTTCGTCCTGCCTGCGTCGAAGATCTTCGCGTGGAACGCCTCGTAGGTGTTCGTACCGAGGTGGACGACGAGATCGCTCTCGGCGATCACCTCGACGGCTTCGGCAACCGAACCGGCGAAGATGTCGTCGTCGATCGAGGCCGGCAGCATGGCCGGCTCGGGTTCGGCGACGAGCGCACAGCCGAGTCGGCGCGACAGCTCGACGAGCCGCGGCCCGGCACCCTGTCGCAGCAGCTCGTATCCGGCGACGAGCACCGGTGCGTCCGCACGCTCGATGTCCGTGACGATGCTCGCCAGCTCCCCACTCGCCACGACCGTGGGCTCGATCACGTCCGTGTGCAGCTGAGGTTCGTAGTCGATCTCCGCGGTCCAGTAGTCGACGGGGATGGCGACGAACGTCGGACCCATCGGCTCGGTCGTCGCGATCGCGTACGCACGACGCAGTGCCTCCGGCACGCGATCCGGCGTCGGGGGCATCCACGCCCACTTCGTCACCGGCCGCATCGCTTCGACGATGTCACTGATCTCGGCTCGGTGGTCGGCCCCGACTGCCCACGACTCGGCCTGCGTGGCCGTGACGACCATCGGCACCCGATCGCGCTGGGCGAGGAAGATGGAGCTCGCCGCGTTGAGCACACCGGTGCTCATGTAGAGGTTCATGAACACCGGTCGGTTGGAGCCTCGGGCGTAGCCGTCGGCGATCGCCGACAGCGGGAACTCGTGCAGGCCCGTGATGTAGCGCAGCTCCGGGAAGCCGCCGAGCTCGTCGAGCAACGGGTAGATGCCGCGGCCGGGGATGTTGAAGAACGTCTCACAACCGAGCTCGACCATCGACCGAACCGTGGCTTCGGCGCACGTCATCCGAGTCGTGGTCATGCCGGTACCGCCGCGTTGCTGGCTCGGAACACCTCTGCTGCGTCGGCGATGCCCGCACGCAAGTCGAAGCGTGCGACGTAGCCGAGCTGATCGCGAGCCGCAGAGCAGTCGAGCACTCCCGCGTGCGCGGGCACCAGGTGTCCTTTCGCCGCGCCCGGTGTCCCATCGGCGACGATCGTCACCTCGGGCGCCTGCACACCGGGCACGTCGGCGATCGCGTCGACGACGTCCTCGATGGAGCTTCCCTCACCGGTGCCGATGTTGAACAGCCAGTCGGCAGTCGTGTCGACGGCGCACGCCAGTTGGATGCCGCGCCCGACGTCACGGTTGTAGACGAACTCGTCGATCTGCAGCCGGTAGGTGGTCTCCTCGTACGTCGCGCGGACGAGCAAGCCCTCGATCGCGCTGCCGATCAACCCGGCGGGCGCCACGCCGGCGCCGCGTTTGTACGGGCCGTAGGTGCTGCCGAACCGCAGCGCGATCACATCCACACCGAGGTGGGCGCGGTAGTAGCCGCCGAGCTGTTCGGCAGCGAGCTTGGTGATGCCGTAGACCTCCGTCGGCCGGGACGGGTACGACTCCGGGACCGGGTCGTACGTCGGCGCAGTGTGACGACCGGCGAACGGGGCGTACGCGCTCTTCGAACTGGCGAACACCACGCGGGGCACGCCGAGCTCGCGGGCGATCTCGAGCAGGTTGGCCGTGCCGTTGATGATCGCGTCGACGCCCAGGAGCGGATCGGGGTGGGCGACGTAGCCGGCGTCCATCTGCCACGGCTTGGCGCTGGCGAGGTGGGCGATCACGTCGGGGCGAGTTCGGTGCACGGCCGACATGAGTGCCAACGGGTTGCGGATGTCGCACGTGACGAATTCGATCTCGGCCGCCAGCGGACCGAGGATGGCCCGGCCCACGTCGGTGGCACCGCGGGTGAGGACGATCGGGGTGTCGCCCGCTTCGGCGATCTCGCGGACCGCCCAGGCGCCGATGACGCCGGTGCCCCCGGTGACGAGAACCCGCTTCGAGCTCGCGCCGCTCACGAGTGCACCGGGCTCGGCGTGGAGGGGCTGGCCGTGAACTGGTTGGCCGGACGAGCCAGGCCGAGGTGCTCGCGCAGGGTGGTTCCGGCGTACTCCGTCTGGAAGACGCCGCGTCGCTGCAGCTCGGGGATGACGTGGTCGCAGAACATGATCATCGACTCGGGCATGTCGGCGAACGTGACGTTGAAGCCGTCGGCGGCGCCGGTGGTGACCCACTCCTCGATGTGGTCGGCGATGGTCGTCGGCGATCCGCCGACGGCACCCCAGCGCAACACGAAGCTGATCAGTTGGCGAATGGTCAGGCCGTCCCGATGCGCCTTCTCGACGAAGAAGCGCTGCACCGTCTTCGTGCCCAGCACGGTCTCCGGGACCTCAGGCAACGGGCCGTCCATGTCGAGTCCGGACAGATCGAGGTCGATCATCACCGACAGCAGCTCGAGGCCGAGCTCCGGATCGACGAGCGAGTCGAGCAGCTCGAACTTCGCCGCAGCCTCCTCGTCGGTCTCGGCGACGACGAGCGTCAGGGCCGGCATCACGAGGATGTCGTCGGGCTGTCGGCCGTGCTTCACCGCCGCGTCCTTCATCTCGGCGACGAAGGAGCGCGACTGAGCGATGTCGCTCTGCAGGGTGAACATCACCTCGGCGAAGCGAGCGGCGAACTCCTTGCCCGTCCCGGACGAGCCGGCTTGCGCGAGCACCGGCCACCCCTGCACCGGCCGCTCGACGTTCAACGGACCCTCGATGTTGATGTACGCACCACGCTGCTTGGCGACGTGCAACCGATCGACGTCGAAGAACGTGCCGGACTCCTTGTCACGCACGAACGCACCGTCCTCGAAGCTGTCCCACAACGCGGTCACCGCCTCGACGAACTCCACACCGCGGTCGTACCGCAGGTCGTGCTCCATGTGATCACGGGTGCCGAAGTGCCGGGCGACAGTCTTGTTGCCGGTGGTGACGATGTTCCAACCGGCCCGCCCCTTGCTCAGATGGTCGAGCGAAGCGAACCGTCGAGCCACGTGGTACGGCTCGTCGTAGGTCGTGCCGGCCGTCATGATCAACCCGATCTGCGACGTGCACATCGACAACGCCGACATCAGCATGAACGGCTCGTAGCGCACCGCAGTGCCGGTCTTCGCGAGGTTGGGGTAGCCGACCTCGAGGCGGAAGCCGGTCGGGTCAGCCATGAACATGCCATGGAACTTGGCCGCCTCGGCGCGCTGCACGAGTGCGCGGATGTCGTCGAAGTCCATCGCCCCGTCGACCGGCGTGCCAGGCAACCGCCAGGCGCCCGGGTGCATCCCGTTCCACTCCGGCGTGAACAGCAGAATCGCTTGCCGAGTCACCGCTTCCCCCTCGTTCCTCGACCGGCCATCGGTGGCCGTGTCGATCCCAATGCACACATCACATCACACGGATATTCCATTGTCAAGAATCTGATTCTGCTAGATGGACACCTCGGGAACGCCGACATGAGCCGGGCGCTCCAGGCCGAGGTGCTCGCGCAGCGTGGTGCCGGTGTAGTCGGTCTGGAACAGGCCACGACGCTGGAGCTCGGGCACGACCTGCTCACAGAAGACGGTCATCGAGCCGGGCATGTCGGCGAACGTGACGTTGAACCCATCAGCGGCGCCGGCGCGCAGCCAGGTCTCGATGTGATCGGCGATCGTCGTCGGCGACCCGCCGATGGCGCCCCAGCGCAGCACCCTGCTGATCAGCTGGCGAACGGTGAGCGACTCACGGCGGGCCATCTCGACGAAGAACTGCTGGATCGTGCGAGTCCCGAGCGCGGTTTCGGCGATGTCGGGGAGCGGCCCATCGAGGTCGACACCCGCGAGGTCCGCATCGATCTTCGATTCGAGGATCTCCAGCCCGAGGTCGTCGTCCACCAACGAGTCCATCAACGCGAACGTCGCCTCGGCGTCCTCATCGGTCTCGCCGACGACGAGCGTCAGGCCGACCATGATCTTGATCGAGTCGGGCGATCGACCAGCGTCGGCGACCGCGGCACGCATCCCGCCCCGAAACTCGCGTGCAGCTTCGATGTTCGGCTGCATCGTGAACATCACCTCGGCGAAGCGGGCCGCGAAGGCCCGCCCGGTGGTCGATGAGCCCGCCTGTGCGAGCACCGGCCACCCCTGCACCGACCGCTCGACGTTCAACGGACCCTCGATGTTGATGTACGCACCACGCTGCTTGGCGACGTGCAACCGATCGACGTCGAAGAACGTGCCGGACTCCTTGTCACGCACGAACGCACCGTCCTCGAAGCTGTCCCACAACGCGGTCACCGCCTCGACGAACTCCACACCGCGGTCGTAGCGCAGGTCGTGCTCCATGTGCTTGGCCTGACCGAAACGGGCAGCCACCGCCTGGTTGCCGGTGGTGACGATGTTCCAACCAGCGCGGCCCTTGCTCAGATGGTCGAGCGAAGCGAACCGTCGAGCCACGTGGTACGGCTCGTCGTACGTCGTGCCGGCCGTCATGATCAACCCGATCTGGGACGTGCACATCGACAACGCCGACATCAGTGTGAACGGTTCGAACCGGGCGCCGGTGCTCGTCTTGGCCACGTTCGGCATGCTCACCTCGAGACGGAAGCCGGTGAGGTCGGCAAGGAACATGCCGTGCAGCTTCGCTTGCTCGGCCATGCGTACGAGGGAGACGATCTCGTCGAAGTCCATCGCCCCGTCGATCGGGCTGCCGGGTAACCGCCACGCGCCCGGGTGCATCCCGGTCCACTCCGGCGTGAACAGCAGAATCGCCTGATCGACGGGCGGGGCGGCGGAGGCAGCAGTCACCATCAGGCGACCTGCCACGCGGCGAGGAACGCGTCGGGCGAACCAGGCACGTCCAACGCACCCTCGGCACCGTTCGCCAGGCTCTCGGCGGTGAAGATGCGGTGCCATCCCTCCGGACGGGTCTCGATCGGCATCCCGGCCAGCAGCCGCGCCAGACCGTCGACGGCGCGATAGCCGGCCGTCGAGCCCTCCTCCCCCACCTGCGCCCACTGCGAACCGTCGATCACGGCGGCGAGATCAGACGCCTGCGGTGAGCGACCGATGAGCTTGACGCCCTCGATGCCGGCCGCTTCCAGCGCCTGGGGCACACCGGCAGCGAAGTCGGCCACGGTGAACGCGACGTAGTTCACGTCGGGGTGCGCTTGCAGGTAGCTGACGACCTGGCCGGGCACGCTCTTGCCGATCTCCGCACTCGAGGTGTCGAGCACGTCCACGGTGCCGCCGGCGGCGGTGACCTGTGTGGTGAAGCCGTCGTTCACCGGCCCCATGATGACGGCAGTGTTGGGATCCCACACGAAGACGGCGTGCGCACCGGCACCGCCATCGGCAGCGACCGCCGCGCCCATCAGCTCGCCACTGCGGTGCAACTGGACGTCACCTGCGTACACAGCGCTGACGGGCCCGCTGACGTCGTCGCCGCCGAGCGACACGGTGGGGATGCCCGTCGACGACACGGCGGCGAGCTGGTCGGCGATCAGGCCGTTCGGCAGCAGCGCCATGTATGCGATGAGATCCGGCTTCGCCTGCAGCACTCGATCCCACGTCGCCGCGTACGCCTCTGGGGTGATGTCCGTGGTGTAGACCTCGACGTCCCAGTCGAGCGCATCGGCCGCGGCCTGGATGCCGTCGGCGAACGTCTGGCACGTGGGGTAGGCGCAGCTCACCACAGCGAGCTGCATGCCTGCCGCCGGGCGAGCAGGCAGGGGATCGAGCTCGATCGCCGGCTGCTCGGCGGTGAACGCATCGACGAGCGCCTGCGCGTCATCGGAGACGACGGGCGTCGTCGCGGGCGGATCGGAGACCGCCGGCGTCGTGGGAGCTGGTGCGTCCGTCTCCGCCGGAGCCGAAGCGACCGGGGTGCTCTCGGCCGACGGTCGAGTCGCGTCGCCCGACGAGTCGCTGGAGCAACTCGCCGCCCCCACCGCAACGGCGGCGAGCGCCGCC
This sequence comes from Ilumatobacteraceae bacterium, assembly GCA_965229005.1. Classification (GTDB taxonomy): domain Bacteria; phylum Actinomycetota; class Acidimicrobiia; order Acidimicrobiales; family Ilumatobacteraceae; genus CBDDIP01. Next base: position 1,929,250 of record CBDDIP010000002.1, on the reverse strand, counting down.
CATCCCAGGAACCGTCGGATCATCGGTGTGCCCCCTCGAGCATCGCACCGATTCTGTTCGGCGCACAGTGATTCTGCACAGAGGACCACAGCCCGAGCCCGATGTCAAGAATACGATTCTGCTGAGCAGACATCGACACGCTGTCGTGAACTCAGGTCTCCACCGGCGACTGCAGCCCGAGCGCGCGCCCCACGGCGCCGTGGGCGACGTAGCGACCGACGAGCAGCAGGACCGCCATCGCGTCGTCCTGCCCGAGGAGATCGACGACGGGTTGCAGCAGGGGGCGTGGGTCCCCGCTCGGTTCGACCATCGCGATGACGAGCGCTCGCACGGCGCGATCGCCGTCGTCGAGGGCGGCCAGGTCGCCACTGCCGCTCGCGGCCTCGATCCACGTCTCGTCGAAGCCGAGCTTGCGGCTCAACGCGACGTGCTGCGGGTGCTCGTACTCGTTGCCCGACCACGACGACACGGTCAAGGCGACGAGCTCCGACAAACGCGCAGGCAGTGCATCCTTCAACGCCTCGGTGTACGCGGTGAACGCCGAGAGCGCCGCAGGCTGCCGGCCGCCGAAGGCGAAGAACGCACCGAGGTAGCCGAGCCTGCGAACCCTTGGGTCGAGCTGCTCCCGAAGCGCCGGCGTGAGCTGCTCGAACGCAAGGGGCTCGATCGGACGCGGTGCGGGGGGCGCACCGCGTACTGGAATCGGCGCGTCAGACATGGGCCGGGGTGAAGGTGGACAGCACGTCGCCGGCTCGACTGATGTCTCGACGCAACTGCGCCGTCAACGCCTCGACCCCGGAGAACCGTTGCTGTGGGCGCAGCTCGGCGACCAGCTCGACGACGAGGTGCTCACCGTAGAGGTCGCCCTCGAACCCGAGCAGGTGCGCCTCGATCAACCGCACGTCGCGCACCACTTCCGTGGCGGCGAACGTCGGTCGACGACCGACCGAGACAGCCGCGCCGTAGCGGTCGCCGCTTGCCGTCCGCACGTACGCCGCATACACCCCGTCGGCGGGAGAGAGCCCGACATCGGCCACGGCGATGTTCGCTGTCGGGAAGCCGAGCTCACGTCCGCGCTTGTCGCCGTGGATGACGACACCGCTGACGATCACACGCACGTCGGCGACCTCGTCGGCTGCCGTCACTGGGGCCAGACCGTCCCGATGGGTGTTCTGCTGCACAGACATGGATTCTGCACATTCGCGCACCTCTGGTCAAGCGCGGATCCCGGCCACCCACGACGAACACGCGGGCAGGCGTTGCCTGTGATGCGTTGCCGCCGCCAGAGCCGACCCGGCCACGACTACCAGGGCAGCGCGAGCGCGATCTCGGCGGCGCAGCGCACAGCGGCCGTGCCGATCTGCGCTGTGGTGCGTTCGTCGAAACGGGACGTCGGCAGCGCGATCGTGACCGCGAACGCGGACAGACCTCGGGCGTCGATGATCGGCGCCGAGACCGCACTGACCTCGGGCTCACCCTCGCCACTCTGCACCGCGTAGCCGCGCTTCTTCACTGCGTCGAGCTCGCGGTCGAGGCCCTTGTGCGCCTTCACCGCGGCGGACCCGAGGATCTGCGTGCGCCGATCGGGCGTCATCTGCGACAGGATCGCCCGCCCCGATGCCGTCGATGTCGGCGGCAGTGCAAGCCCCACGCGACCGGCAACCCGAACGGGCCGCTGGCTCTCCACGGCATCGATGCAGATCAGTCGGCCGTCGTGCTGGATGACGAACAGCTGCACCGTCTCCTCGAGGTCGCGTGCGACCGCTTCGAGTGATGGCCGCGCATGCGAGCGCACGTCCAGGTTGCGCACGATCTGCAGTCCCATGTCGAACAGCACCGGGCCCGCTGTGTAGATCTTCGAGTCATCGTCCTGGCGGACGAAGCCGTGGAACTGCAGCATCTGCATCAACCGATGGGCTGTGGAGCGCGCCACTCCGAGCTCATCGCTGGCCTCTGAGATGCGCAGCTGCTGCCGCTCGACCACCATCAGGAGCAAGCGAAGTGCGCTGTCGACCGACCCGATCGGATACGCGGGCTTCCCAGCATCCTTGTCCGCCTCGATCGCTTCAGGCATGGCCACCCACGGCGCGGACGCTAGCAGTCGTGCTCGCGTCACTGCCGGAAGTCGGCCACGGCTGGACGGCCGGCGGTGAACCCTCCATCGAGCACGATGTTGGCGCCGGTGAGCGTGACGCATTCGTCCGACGCAAGGAACAGCGCGAGCCTGGCGACCTCGTCGATGGTCGTCGCCACAGGCATCAGCCGTTCGGCGAGGATCTCGCCGAGCCGCTCAGGATTGACCGATGCCGCGGTTGCGGGCGACTCGACGAAGCCCGGCGAGATCGTGTTGGCACGCACACCGAACGGTCCGCCCTCGGCGGCGAGCTGGCGGGTGAGTGCGATGACGGCTCCTTTCGTCGCACTGTGGGCGACCGAGGGGATCCCCGCGTGCGACATCATCCCCATCACCGACCCGGTGGTGATGACCGTGCCGCGGCTCGCGCACAGATGACGCCAGGCGGCGCGGGTGGCGTAGTAGACGAGCGACAGCTCGTTGCGGATCACCCAGTCCCAGTCATCCACCGTCAGCTCGTCGACGCCGCCGAATCGAGCTGCGCCCGCGTTGTTGTAGAGCACGTCGATCCCGCCCAGCGCTTCGGCAGCGGCGTCGACCCACCGAGCAGCGTCCTCGGCGCAGCCGAGGTCGACGGTGACGCCTTGTGCGTCGAGACCGCGATCGACGAGCTCCGCTGCCGTTCGTTCCGCTGCGCCCGGTGTGATGTCGCAGCCCCAGACGCGCGCTCCTGCTTCGGCGAAGAGACGCTGCGCTGCCTCCCCCTGACCGCCACCCGTCCCCGTGATCAGCACCCGACGCCCCGTGAGCGTTGTCGATCTCATCGGTTGATTCTGTATTCCAGAATCAGATTCTGTCAATGCATGGCGCGAAACCGACGACATCTCCCTCACAACGCGCCCATGCAGTCAGGCGTACTCGGCGACGAGCCACCAGCGTTGGCGTTCGATGGTGGCCAGCAACAGACGGCCCGAGGCGGTGTGCAGTTGGAAGCGCGCGGCGCGACGGGTGCGCGCGCCGTCCCACCACCGCTCCTCCAGCGGCCACGGGCCGGCCCACGCGGTGACCGATTCGCCGGCCACCACTGCCGGGGCGGCACTGATCAGGCCGCGGCCGTTCACCCGCACGGGAGCGCCATCGGCGTCGACGACGGTGATCTCCTGCGGCTGCGGATGCACCACTGCCGGCGTCGGTGTGGGCAGCATCCCCGGCCACGGGCCGGCGGGACGGGCCAGGCGCTCCCCCGGTTCGGCGAGATCGGCGGTGATCGCCGAGACCCACGTGTAGGCGTCGGCCGGTTGACGACCGCCGCGCCACGCCGGCACCAGCACCTGCTGCTCACCGGCCAGCGTTGCCAAGCGGGCGACGGCGCGCGCCGCCCACTCGTCGGCCTGCGTGCGGCCTCCCCACAGACCGAGCTGGACGCCGTCGTCGGGACGCACCTCCACCGGCTCCAGGCGCAGCAGCGCCACCCCGGCGGTGAGCGCTTCGCGCTGGGCCCACGCGTCGAGCTGCCAGCGGACGCGCTCGACCATCGCCGCCGCCGAGAGACCGCTCGGCCGGTACCACAGCCGTTCGTTGGTCTCGCCATGATCGGTCTCGGCGGTGACCACCAGCCGGGTGCAGACCGTGCCGTCGGCGGACAGCTGCCCGACCAGTTCGTCGACGAGCTGACGGGCGACGAAGACGAGCGTGTCGACGTGCTGGACGGGTTCCTCGAAGGGCCGTTCGACGCGCCGACCGGGTGGCGGCTCGATGGTGTCCGGCGGACGATCGTCGCCACCGCCGGCGATGGTGCGGGCGAACGCACCGGGGTGGCCGAAGCGGGCCAGCACATCGGCAGCGGGCAGCTCGGCGAGCTGGCCGAGACGTTGGATGCCCAGCCGCTGCAACAACCCGACGAGATCGTCGGGCAGCCCGCCCACCTCCGTCAGCAATCGCAGGCTGAGCGGCGCGAGGAACGCCGCCGCGGTCCCCGGCGCAACCACCCACGCAGCCGTCCTTTGGCGCGAAACCGACGACATGCCGTCGATGCCGCGCCCATGGTCGCGACGGGCAGCGGCGCGGGCCGCGATGGATGCCGCGAACCGGCCGTCGGCCACCCCGAGCCCGAAGCCGCCGACGGCACCGAGCGACGGGCCCACCGCGGCGTTGGCCTCTGCCAGCAACCGCTCGCCCATCGCCTGATCGCCACCGAAGTAGCGCGACGGGCCGCGGGAGAGGAAGGAGATCATCCCCGGCTCGAACACCTCCACGCGTGGGACGAGCGCACCCACCGCACCGACCACGGTGTCGAACAGGCGCGACTCGCGAGCCGGATCGTGGGCCACGAGGCGCAGGTGCGGGCAACGGGCCTGCGCCTCGCGACGACGCAACCCGATGGCGATGCCGTCCGCTTCGGCCGCGCGCGACACCGCGATGACGCGGTTGGCGTGCAGCACCGCGACCGCTTCGTCCGCACCGGCCCCCGCTGCGGCCACCGGCCAGTTCGGGCACCACAGCACCCCGAGGCGCGGCACCGCGTTCATCTTCATGCGGCCCACCTCACACGGCGCGGCGCAAGTCGGTCGGCAGCTCGAGCACCGGCGATGTCTCGACGGGTTCGAGCGCGCCGGCGGTGCTCGGCAGCCACACCTCGGTGCGCCGTGGACGGGGCACGCGCCGGCCGTGCACCTCCACCTCCATCCGACGCGCCGTGGCCACGCCGTGGCCGTCGCCGAGACCGTCCCACCGAGAGGTGGTACCGGCCAGTTGCAGATCGGCGCTGAACGAACCGGAATGGCCGACGAGCACGAGCACCGCACCGCGCGACTGGGCGCGAGCCTGCAACGTGCGAGCAGTGCCGGCGCGCACCGCGGCTGCAGCGCCGCCGAGCACGACGAGGTCGAAGCCGTCGATCAGCGCGGCGAGGATGTCGCCCCACTGCTGGGCGGAGAAGCGCTCCGCCGGCTCGATCACCAGCACCAGTCGAGCCAGCGAGATGCCGAGCTCGTCAGCGGCGCGAGCCCCGAACGTGGGCAACCCAGCCACCCCGACCCACGCCGATTCACTGGCCGCCGCACCTGCCAACGACATGGCCAACGACATCGATCCGTGCCCCGTGCACGCCACCACCGAACCCCGCTGCAAGGCGCCCTGCGGCACCACGTCGACCAGGGCCGCAGGCACCGGCAACGTACGATCGCGTGCCGCCAGCCCACTGAGCGCGCCGGGTCGCAACGCCAACGGTGAAGGCGATGCAACAGCCACCGCGTGACCGTAGTCGAACACACGTACGACTGTCGAGCGCGGCCATCCATGCCCGCTTCTGGGCGGGATCCTTCTCGGAAACGGTAAAAATCCCGCCCAGAACCGGCGGCGACCGGCTGGACCACTGCCTCCATCTACAGTCCCGGCGGGGATCGAGTCGATGGGAGTGTTCGATGACGCTGGAGATGTCGTGCGCGTTCGCAACGTCCATGGCCACGCCGGAGCACGTGCGCATCGCCGAGCAGTTGGGCTACCAGCGCGCCTGGCTGTACGACTCGCCGGCGCTGTACCCCGACGTGTGGGTGACGCTGGCCCGCGCGGCTGATCGCACGAGCACGATCGGGCTCGGGCCGGGGGTGTTGATCCCCAGCCTGCGCCACCCGATGGCCACGGCAGCAGCGATCGCCACGCTCGTCGAGCTGGCCGGCCCGAACCGCGTCTCGGTGGCCGTCGGCACCGGGTTCACCGGCCGCTTCTCCCTCGGGCAGAAGCCGTTGAAGTGGGCCGACGTCGCCACGTACGTGACCACGGTGCGAGCACTGCTGCGCGGCGAGATCGTGCTGTGGGAGGGCGGCAAGATGCAGATGATCCACCCGGAGGGCTACGGCGCGCCGCGCCCGATCGAGGTGCCGTTCCTCCTCGGTGCAGCCGGACCGAAGGGCATCGCCACGGCGAAGGCGATGGCCGACGGTGTGTTCATCGCCGGTGGCAACCCGGTGCCCGGCTTCGACCGCGAGGCCTACCTGCTGTTCGGCACGGTGCTCGAGGACGGCGAGTCGGCCGGCTCGCAGCGCGTGCTCGACGCGGCCGGCAGCGGCGCCGCGGTCTTCTACCACTTCTGGTCGGAGAACGGCCGCCCGATGAGCGACCTGCCCAACGGTGAGGCATGGGTGGAGGCATACGCCGACCTGCCCGCCGACGAACGCCACCTCGCCATCCACGACCGTCACCTGATCGCGCTCAACGAGCGCGACGCGCCGTTCATCACACCGGAGTTCCTCAAGGCGATGGGAGCGGTGTTCTCACCGCCCCAGCTGCGCGCTCGGCTCGAGGAGATGGAGGCGCACGGCCTCACCGAGATCGCCTACCAACCCGCCGGACCGGACATCCCGCGCGAACTGGAAGCGTTCGCCAACGCCGTTCGGGGTTAGTGGCTGGCCTTCCACTTGGCCAACGCAGCAGCGCTGCGGTCGCGCAGGATGGCGGGGACCAACGACTCGTAGGCCGACGGGGCGGCACCACCGGCAACGGGAGCAGCACCGGCCTCCGCGGGCGCGTCGGCGGGTTGCAGGTCCTCGAAGGACGGCGGCTCCATGCCCGGCTTCCAGTACTGGTACATGTCGCGCACGATGTCGGACAGGCCGGCAGCGGTGAATCCCTTGGCGACGTCGACCGTGATGATGTTGCCGAAGATGTGCACCGCGTCGACGTGGCCGGTGCCGATCAGCATGCGAGCGAGCGATGCGGCCGGACGCGGACCGATGGCGTCATCGAGCGTGCGGAAGTGCTCGTGGCCCATGCCCGTCAGGTTGCGGTTCGCCTCGAAGCGCACCATGCCCGGATGCGAGCTCGGACGTTCGATCACCGACACCAGTTGACCCATGCGCCGAACTGTAGTGCTCCCCCACCAACCCGGCCCAGCCTCGCGAGGCCGGGTCAGTGGGCGAGGAAGAGAGCGTCGTGGCGGACGGCCCAGGCGGCGATCTCGGCGCGGCCGGACAGGCCGAGCTTCATCAGGATGTTGGAGACGTGCACGGCCGCAGTCTTCGGTGAGATGAACAGGCGCTCGGCGAGCTGGCCGTTGGTCAATCCTTCGGCGATCAGCGCCGACACCTCCCGCTCTCGTGCGGTGAGCTCGCCGTCGGAGCGTTGGTGCCCTTCGAGCCGGCGCAACAAGGCCTCGGCGCGGTCACGGCGCCAACCCGGCCAACCGACGAGGTCGATGGTGACCGCTTCCTTCGCCGCCTCCAACGCGCCGGCGCGATCGCCAGCGGCGAGGCGAGCAGCAGCGAGCCCGGTGCGTAGCGAACCGCGCAGCGGCACGTAGACCTGCGGGTCGATGGTGGCCAGCGCGAGCTCCAGTTCGACAACCGCATCGGCGTGACGACCCTCGGCCAGCGAGAGCAGACCGGCGACGTGGCGCAGCACGTTCTCACGGGCGTAGTGCCTGACGAACCACTGGTCGAGCACCTTGGCGCGCACGACAGGCGCCGGAACGCCGGCGATGAGCGCGACGACCGTCGTGTCGATGCCCATCCACAGCGCAGTGGTCGGCACCGTCGGCGGCTGCGACGACGCGATTCGATCCAGCACGGCGACCACCGCCGGCCGATCCTGCCGCAGCATCGCCGCGGTGAGCTGCACGCGCGTGATGTCCTCGTGCTCGTCGCGATCGCGTCGCGACTGCAGCAGCGACTCGATGGCGGCATCCGCGTCGTTCACCCGACCCTCTTCGACGGCGAGATCGGCGAGCAGCGCGAGGTGGCTGCAGTGCTCCTTCGTGGACGCCGCCCAGAACTGTGACGCCTCGGCGACGGACTGACGCATCAACCGCATGTCACCCGAGCCGTACGCAGCCTCGCTCTCGTACATGGCTCGCATCGCCTCGCCCATGCGATCGAGGCCGCACGACTTCGCCGCCACCGTCAGCTCGTGGCGCGCCCACGCGGCACGTGCCGAGTGCGGGGCGATCACCGACAGCAGGTTGTTCAACGCTCGACTCTCGAGCACGGCGTCGCCGACGGAGCGCGCCGCGTCGCGCGCCTCCAGCAGGTTCTGCTCGAGGTCGACGAACTCCAGGTTCCCGCCCCACGCCGAGTTGCGCTCGACCAACGCCTGAGCGCGCAGCCATTCATCGGCGTTGCGGTTGGCGAAGGCCAAGGCCCGCTCGGCCCACTCGATGGCGATCGGCCCGTGGCCGCTGATCATGTGGATCTGGGCGACGGCGCCGATCGCCCGACCCTTGGCCAGACCGTCGGGCAGCGCCTCGGCGAAGTCGATGAGGTCGGCCAGCGCGGCGTCGCGCTGCTCCAGCTCGCCGAGCTCGTGGAGCACACGACTGGCGAAGCGACGCGCCTCGACGCGGTCGATGTCGGTGTTGGCCACCTCCAACCACCGGCGGGCGAAGCCGAGTGCTTCGGTGCCGAACTGCAGGCGCCACGCCGCGTCGGTGGCGACACCGAGCAGCTCCGGATCGTCGGGTGCTTCGGCCAACGCGTCGCTCGCCAATCGCAACGCCTGGAACGATGCGCCGCGAGCGAGGTAGCGGCGCACGCCTTCACGCGCGATCCCGGGGATCTGTTCGTACTGGCCCGCGCCGAGCGCGTGGCGGGCGAGCGACGCGTGGTCGGCGTTGGGCATCGCCCGCAGCGCCGCCAGCGACCGCTCGTGCAGCCGACGGCGCTCACGGCCGAGCAGCTGCTGGTGCACCGCATCGGCCATCAGCGCGTGCGCGAACCAGAACGTGTCGTCACTGCTCTCGATGACGATGCCGACGTCGACCAGTTGCTGCAGGGCAGCGACCAGTGCCGCGTCGGCCAACTCGGTGACGGCCTGCAACACGTCGAACGGCGCCGGATCGGCGTAGACCGCGAGCACGTCGACGACGCGTCGGGGGTCGCTCTGCAGACCGCTCAACTGCTGACGGATCGCCTCGTCGAGCGACCACGGCAGCTGCGCTGAGAGCAGGTCGTCGGTGCACGCATCGGGCCCGCAGCAACGCAGCAGCTCTTCGACGACGAACGGGTTGCCACCGCTGCGACGGAACACCGCGTCGACGGCGGCCGACGACGGCGGCCCGGTGCTGATGGCGGTGAGCATCGCCCCGACCTCGGCGCGATCGAGACGGTCGAGGCGGAGCTGCTCGACCGTGTGCTGACGCTCGAGGCCGAGCAGCAGCTCACCGCCCGGCGCCTTGCGGGACAGATCACCCGGCCGGTAGGTGGCCACGAGCACGAGGCGCGGCCACGGCTGGCGAGCGATCTGCTCGATGATGTGCACGCTGTCCGCATCCGCCCAGTGGATGTCCTCGATGATCAGCACGACCCGCCCGTGCTCCACCAGCGAGCCGACGTGATCGAGCACACCGATGGCCGGATCGACGCCTGGTGCGCTGAGCCCGGCGACCACGTCGAACGGCCGGCCCAGCGAGCCGGGTTGTGCGTGCGCCGTGAGCACGGTGACATCGGCAGGCACCTCGGCGACCAGCTCGCGCAGCAGGCGGGTCTTGCCGACACCGGCCTCGCCGGACACGAGGGCGATCTCCGGACCGTCGCTGCTGGCGATCTCGGCGGCTTCGACGAGACCGATCAAGCGGTTGAGGGCCGACGCGCGGCCGACCATCACCGGGGAGAGGCCAGCCCGTCCTCGCAACACTCCGTTGACGCTATCGCCCGCGGTTTGAGCGGGGCGCGCCGCAGCACCAGACGGGCTCACGCCCGTCTGGTGCCGCTGGTGCTGATCAAGCGACACGGGCTTCGGGCTGCGTCACGCGGTCTCGCGGGGAGGAGAGACCGATGACGGGCGCGAGGCGCGGTGTACTTCGCTGGATCCGACCTGTGATGAGTCGAGGGAACCTGCCGACGGCGGCACGAGCGCGGATCTCGCTCTGGCGCTGGGTGGCGATGCGGTAGTTGGCGGTGAAGTCGGTGTACATGGTGGGCTCCGTCTGGGTGCTGCGTTTCGGGCGCTGGTGGCTGTGTCTTCAGGATGGTCCTCTGAGGTAGATGGGCACATCCGCTGATGTACCTATTTCTCCCACGTGAGCAGGTCTAGGTATGTCCGCAACTCCGAACTCCGATGCGAATTCCTCAGCAATTCCCGATCGCTCCGGATCGAGCTGTGCCGGTCGTCACCGCTACCGTTCGCGCTCATGAGCCAGATCACTCCCGAAGCCTTCGAGGCCGAAGCCCGCGCCTTCCTCGACGCCAACGCCAAGCGCCGCGAGGCCGAGAAGAAGTTCGTGTGGGGCGAGGGCTCCGACAAGGTCGCGATGTTCGAGGAGAAGGACCGCGCCGCCGAGCTGGAGGACGTGGCGAAGGCGTGCGACTGGCGGCGCAAGAAGTTCGACGCCGGCTTCGGCTGGATCACCGGGCCCGAGGCGTACGGCGGCCGCGGCCTGCCGAACAGCTACGAGCGCATCTGGAACCAGCTCGAGGGTCAGTACCAGATCCCCAATCAGAGCGCGTTCACGATCGGCCTCGGCATGGTCGCCCCGACGATCCTGGCCCACGCCAGCGAGACGGCGAAGGACCTCTACCTGACGAAGATGTACCGCGGCGACCTCGTCGGCTGTCAGCTGTTCAGCGAGCCCGGTGCCGGCAGCGACCTGGCGAGCCTGCAGACGAAGGCCGAGCGCGACGGCGACGAGTGGATCATCACCGGGCAGAAGGTGTGGACCACCGGCGCGCAGTACAGCGACATCGGCGAGATCATCGCCCGCACCGACGCCGACATGCCCAAGCACAAGGGCCTCACCGGCTTCATCGTCGACATGCACGCGCCCGGCGTGGAGGTGCGTCCGCTGCGGCAGATGACCGGTGGAGCGAGCTTCAACGAGGTCTTCTTCACCGAAGTGCGCGTGCGCGACGACCATCGCCTCGGCGACGTCAACAACGGTTGGAACGTCGCGCTCACCACGCTGATGAACGAGCGTGCCGCAATCGGTGCGGGTGGCGGCGGCGGTGGCGGGGTGAACTTGTACGGCCGCGTGATCGAGATGGTCAAGCACTACGGCCTCAACGAGGATCCGCTGGTTCGCAACGAGCTCGCCAACCTGATCATCCACCAGCGCGTGTCGGGCTACAACAACCAGCGGGCGATGGACAAGATCAAGGCCGGCCAGCTGCCGGGCCCGGAGATGAGCATCGCGAAGCTGGCCGGCACGTTGAACATGAAGCGCCTCGGCGACTTCGTCTCGAGCGTGCTCGGGCCGAAGTTGATCGCCGACTCAGGCGAGTGGGGCACCTACCAGTGGAGCCAGATCATCCTCGGCACACCGGGCGGTCGCATCGCCGGCGGGTCCGACGAGGTGATGCGCAACATCGTCGGCGAGCGCGTGCTCGGCTTGCCGAAGGATGCCGGCATCGACTCGACGTCGGCCTTCAAGGACTTGAAGGTCGGCACCCAGAAGGCGTGATCGCCGGCGTGCGGGCGTCTGCGGCGGTCAGCCGCAGACGCCGGCAGCCCACTCGGTGATCCGAGTGACGGAGCCCTTGGCGTCGGGGTTCTGATCGATGAAGGTGGCGTACGGCGAGCCGTCTGCGGTGAGCGCGTCGGGCGTGTCGCCGAACTGCGTGAACGATGCGGCCTTGGCGGTGAACAGCGCCAGCGTCGTCGAGAAGTCGGTGGCCAGGTCCGCCGGCACCGCGGGCTGCAGCAGGCTCAGGCGGTTCAGCGCCGCCGAGAGGCCGTCAGCCGACTCGAGGTCGGGTGTGCCATCGGCAGCGAGTTGGGCGCAGTAGTCGGCCTTGGCCTGGTCGGCGCTGGCGGTGGACTCGCCACCGTTGCGACCGGGCGTCTCGGTGCCGCTGCCGCCGCCGCAGGCGTCGCCGAGCCAGGCGCTGATCGCCTCGTTGGCGGCCTTCGCCTCGGGGTGCTCGGCCAGGAAGACCTGGTAGGGCGAGGTCGCGTCGTCGAGACTGGCTGCACCGTTGCCGTTGGCGATGAAGGTCAGCTCGATGGACTCCAGCAGGGGGATGGCCGCGTTGAAGTCGTCGACCAGATCGGCCGGCACCGCGGCTTCGACCGAGCGCAGGTTCTTCAGCTTCTGCTTGATGCCATCGGCCGTCTCGAGGTCGGGCTTGCGCGCCTCGTCGGGTTGGGCGCAGTACTCAGCGAGCGCCTGCGCCTTGGCGTCGTCGGTGGACGGCGTCTCGGTCGCGTCGCTTGCCTTGTTGTCGGAGCCGCAGCCCGCGAACAGCAGCGCCGCCAACGTCATCGGCGCGCACAGCCTTGCCAGTCGAAAATGCTTCGTCGACATTGACCCTCCCAGTTGCCGTCCCGATCTCGCACGACACTACTGGTCGCTCGTCACCGGGGATCTCGTGTGGTGTCGGTACGCCGACACTGCCCGCCCGGTTCGCGGTTCCTGCTCTGTTCGGGTCAGGCGGTTGGTCAGGTCGCGAGCTTGGGCGCGATGGCGACGAGCAACGCCTCGAACGCGACGCCGTCGGCATCGGTCACGGGGAGGACGACGGTGATGATGCGCGACTGGACCTGCATCACGCCGAAGTGCAGCGCGGCGCCGGTCAGGTGAACGGTGCGGTTGCCGGCGACGTCGACGTCGGTCAGTTGCACCTCGCCGGGCGCGCCCTGGTTGAGTCCGACGACGTAGGTGAACGCGTCCTTGTCGGTGCGGCCGCCGAGCTCCTCGGTCGAGCGCATCTGCGCGATCGTCAGGTTCGACGACGCGCCGCTGGGCGCGGTGTAGATGTACGCGCACTGCGGAGTGGCCGAGTCATCGGGCCGAGCCTCGGTGATCTGCAGGCCGAGGGCCGCGCTGACGGTGGCCGCGTCGACCGCGGCACAGATCTGTGCGCCGGTCAGCTCGGGCAGTTCCGTGACGACCTCGATGGTGGTGCTCGGCGACGTGCCGGCGTCCACCGGGCCCGTGTTGGACGTGTTGGCACTGCTGGGGCTGTCAGACCCGCACGCGGCCATGGCCAGTGCCGCGCCGATGAGCAAGGTCGCCGCCTTCGCTCGAACTGATGTCGTGTTCATCTCCGCCTCCTGCGATCGCTGCTGTGTTCATCGGCATCGCGGTCGCCGTGCTCAAGGTCGGCGTGGCGGTTGGTCGGCTCGCGGTCAGCGGGCCAGGGCTTCGGCTCTCGCCCGGTCCATCCGTTCGGTGGTCAGGCGAGGCACGGCGTACAGCATCAGCAGCAGTCCGAGGGCGGCCGAGACCACCCACGGTGAACGCAGAGCAGTCTCGCGGTCGGTGAGGTGCTCCATCACGGCCACGATCACGCCGCCAAGTGCGGTGCCGATCGGCATCATCCCCCAGCCGAAGAAGCGGTAGACGCTGTTCACCCGGCCGAGCAGGTGGTTGGGGATGATCGTCTGTCGCAGCGACACGGTGATCACGTTCCAGACGATGCCGAACAGGGTGCTGATCGCCAGGACGACGAACACGAGCGGCCACGTGCTGGTGAACGCGATCGGCAGCGGCAGCACGACGCCGGAGATCAGCGTCAGCCACAGCGACGGGCCGCTGCCGAGCGTGCGACTGATCTTCGGGGCGAGGAACCCGCCGGCCACGCCGCCGATGGCCGCTCCCATCGACAGGACGGCGAACTCGAACGGCGAGGTGCGCAGCACTTCTTGGGCGAACAGGATGAGCGTGCCGAACTGCATCGCGTTCAGCGCATTGAGGATGCCGAGGGTGATCGCCATCGGGCGCAGCAGCTCGTGGTGCCACAGCCAACGCACGCCTTCGCGCAGCTCGCCCTTCCACTCGCCGCGTGCGGGCTTGGGCGCGTCGATCGGCCGGGCGCGGAAGTTGCCGGCGACGAGGAAGATCAGTCCGGCAGCGGCGAAGAACGATGTCGCGTCGAGCACGAACGGGAGGAAGAACGCCGCGGCCAGCAGCAGACTGCCGAGCGGCGGGCCGACGAAGGTGTTGGCCACTTGCTCGGCCGACCACATGCGCCCGTTGGCCCGCTCGAGCTGGTCGGGGTGGACGATCGACGGCACGATGGTCTGCGCCGAGTTGTCGCGAAGCACCTCGGCGCATCCGAGCAGGAGGCTGCCGATGAGGAGGACGACGTAGAGGCCGGCGCGTGTGCCGACGACGTCGTCGAGTCGGTCGGGCTTCGGCAGGCCGTCGCCCATCGTGACGATGGCGAAGACGACGCCCGTGGTGAGCAGGCCACGCAGCAGGTCCATGCGCACCATGAGCTTGCGGCGGTCGACCCGGTCGGTGATCACGCCGGCGGGCAGCGTGAACAGCAGCCACGGCAGGCGCTGGGCGACGGCGACCATGGCGACGAGCACCGGGTTGCGGGTGACCGCGGAGGCCATCCACGGGTAGCCGATCTGTGCGACACCGTCACCGAGGTTGCTGATGACGCTGGCGGTGAACACCTTGCGGTAGTTGGCGCCGAGGCGCGCGTTGGCGGTGCTCGGCGTCGGCGTCGCCGCCGCTGATGCGTCGGACTCGGTCGTCTCGGTCACGGTGCGTTCTCCGTTTCGTTCTGCGGTGCGTTCTCCGGTGCGTTCTCCGTTGCGTTCGGCGTTGCGGTCAGCGGCAGCGTCGGCTGATCGGTCGGGTAGAGGGCGAGGACGAGGCCGAAGACGGTGTCGCCGCCGCGGGGTGACTCGGAGAACTCGACGGCCAGGGCGTCGAGGCGCCGCGAGAACTCGGCGACCCGGTCGGGGGCGATGCGGGCGTGACGCAGCGTGCTGGTGCCGAACTCGCCGGCTCGGCAGGCGGCCTCGTTCTCCTCCCCCGGGCCGGTGCGGTCCACCTGCATTCGCTGCACCTCGGCGGTGGCAACGCGCAGGAAGTGGACCGCACCGTCCTGATCGCCATCTGGGGAGGCGGCGAAGATGATCGTGCGGGCGGTTCGGCCCCAGAAGCGCTCGGTCATGGCCCGCACCTGGCGGGTGCGCACGACCTTCACCAGACCCGCCCGCTCGAGGACTTTGAGGTGGTGGTCGACCGTGCCCTTGGGCTTGTCCAGTGCCTCGGCGAGCTCGGTGGTGGTCGCCGCTCGCTCGAGGACCAGGTCGAGGATCGACGTGCGGGTCGGGTGGAAGAGGGCCTTGAGCTGGGACGCCGTGCTGGCGTTGACCGTTGCATCCAGTTCGTAGTCGAGCTCAACGACGTCGTGCGCTGCTATGTCCGGCTTTGCCTGAACGTCCGACATTCACGGGACATTAGCGGAACTTCCGCGCGCTTGGGCGCGAAACCGACGACATCTCGTCGCGTTCGCGCCCATGCGAGCTTTTGTTCGATGGGTCGTGGGCGCTTCACCAACGGATGCGGAACCGTCGGTGAAGCGCCCGTCGCCGCCGCCTGGCGAATGGTTAGAACGTTTGGATCTCGCGGACGGTGAACTGCACCGGGGTCTGCGTCGTGATCGTGCCGAGGTCGCCGGACTGCCCGTTGCTCGCCGCCCAGGTGACGCTCCAGGAGATCGTCAACGTTGCGTGGTACTGCTTGTCAGTCGTCCCGGTGACCTTCTGCACCGACGGATACCTCGGAGTCCACGCGCACCCGCCGACCGCCGCTGCTGCTGAGCCCCACGGGGCGCAGATGACGGTGGTCGTGTCGCCGGCAACCTTGGACCCCGTGTCGAGCCGCAACTCCGTCGCCGTCGCAGTCACCGTCGATGTCAGCCCAGGGATCTGCGCAATCGCCGTCACCGGAGCAACCGGCGTCGCCCCGAACCACGTCTCCACGTTGACGATCAACTTCGCCGACGGAGGCGAGAACACCGGCAAGGGCTTCGGCACCTTCGACACGGCCGTCGAGTAAGCGACCTGCGCAAGATCCGCCGCCGAGTACGTGCCGACCCAGACGAGTTGCTGGATGCCATCGCACTCTCGCGAGTACAACGACTGGACCTCACCCGTCGCCGGGTTCGTCCACTGGTTGAACACCTCGTCCGTCACGCTCACCGGCTCCCAAGGCCCACACGACGACGTGCCCTGAGGCGGTCGCACCCCACCATTCGTCACGTTCGCCGCCCACGTTGCGACAACGGTTCCGGACGGTTCGTCGCGATGGACGAGACCGCCCGTCTCATCCCGAACCGGGAAGACAATCGCGAACAACGCGGTCGTCAGGCTTCGCCACATTGATTGCCCTCACCCAAGGACTCGACCTTGTCCTCTCGTGCGACGAGCCAGCGGCCGTCGATCGCCTGAAACTGGTGCGTATATCGAACACTCGAGATCCGGTCGTTGACGACCGTCGGTGCTCCATCGGGACCGATCGGCCCGAGAACCACACCTGCGTCGTAGATGCACTCGATGGTTGTTGCTGCGTCGCCATCCACCACCACGGAATCAGTACGCGCGAACGACCCGCGATGGTCAGTGGAGAAGTGAAAGCCCGCCTCAACGAGAGCGGCGACAAAGGCAGATGCAGTCGACAGGGCATCGCTGCTCGGTGCCAGAAACGCAGCCGGGTCGCACGTTTCTGGGGCCTCTCCACACGTGCGATACGCAGTCCAGTAGTCCTGAACCGCTTGGCGGATGGCGTCTTCGGGGGTGGTGGTCGTGGTCGTCGGTTCGGTGGTCGAGGTGGTCGTCGAACTCGAGGTGGAGTCGGGGGTCGTCGTGGAGGTGGTCGTTGCTGGGAGGGTGGCCATCGGCGACGAGCTCGAGGACGGGATCGAGCCCGTGGTCACTCCGTCGCTCGTGCACGCCGAGAGCACGAGCAGCGTCGCCGTCATCAGGATCCAGGAACGCCGCATCGTTGCCTCGCTTGGCCGAACGGCAGCTAGACGTCCTACGTCTCCCGCAATGACGCCACTCGCCGACATCCAGATCCGTTCGTGAGATTGAGGCACTGTGGGGGCGCTTGAAACTCACGGATGCGGGGTTCCGTGAGATTTTGGGACCGTGGGGGCGCTTGAAACTCACGGATGGGCCGGGCGGCCGGGCCACCGGCAAAACCCGGCGCAGCTACGGAGTGGGGGCGGCGGTGTGGAGGCCGTGCTCGTTGGCCCAGCGGCCGACGTTGCGGCCTTCGAGTGCGGCGGCGAGGAGCTCGGGGAAGGCGTCGGGGGTGCAGGCGAACGAGGGGATGCCGAGCTCGGCGAGCACCTGGGCCTCGCCGTGGTCGTACACCGGCGCGCCCTCGTCGCTGAGCGCCAGCAGCACGACAATCGTGACGCCGGCGCGCACGAGCAGACCGAGGCGCTCGTGCAGCAACGTCGCGTTGCCGCCTTCGAACAGGTCGCTGACCAACACCAGCACGGTGTCGGCGGGACGGGTGATGAGTTGCTGGCAGTAGCCGATCGCCTGGGCGATGTCGGTGCCGCCGCCGAGCTGCACCCCGAACAGCACGTCGACGGGATCGTGCAGCACGGGCGTGAGGTCGGCCACGGCGACGTCGAAGGCGACGACGCTCGTTCGCAACGCGGGCATCGACGCCAGCACCGCCCCGAACACTGCGGCGTACACGACGCTGTCGGCCATCGAGCCGCTCTGGTCGATGGCCACGATCACGTCGCGAGCGAGACTGCGCTGGCGCCGTCCGTAGCCGACAAGCTTCTCCGGCACGATCGTCTTCTGCGCCGGTTGGTAGTGGCGCAGGTTGGCGTGGATGGTGTGCGCCCAATCGATGTCGGCCGCACGTGGGCGGCGGCTTCGTTGGCTGCGCGCCAGCGCGCCGTGCACCGCTTGCTTCGTGCGAGACGCCAGCCGCTGCTCGATCTGCGACACCACCTGTGCGACCACTTGGCGCGCGGTGGATCGCGTCGCATCGGGCAGCAGCTTGTTCAGCTCGACGAGCAGGGTGACGAGGTGCAGATCCGGCTCGACGGCGCGCAGCATCTCCGGCTCCAGCAGCAGCTGGCGCAGGTTCAGCCGATCGATGGCGTCGCGCTGCATCACCTGCACGACCGACGTGGGGAAGTAGCGGCGGATGTCGCCGAGCCACCGAGCCACACCGGGCGCCGAACCGCCGAGCCCACCGGCCCGCGACCCCCCGGTGCGTCGACCGTTGGGCTTACCGTCGTACACCGCGGCGAGCGCGGCGTCGATGCGCGCGTCGTTGCCCTCGAGCGTCATCCCGGTGACGCCGGCGCCGGCACCGTCGGACTGCTGCTCGTCGCCGCCGAGCACCATCCGCCAGCGACGCAACCGCTCCGGATCCGACACGCGTCCGGCCAGATCCGGCTCCACGGCCGGCTCGCTCATGACGGCAAGCCCAGCATCACGCGCACCGTGGCCAGCGCGGCGGCGGCGCGGTCGCCGTCGACGTCGTCGCCGAAACCGGACGACACCGCCACCGCCTGACGGGCGAGCAGCATGCCCAACTGGCGACGCTCGGCCGGCTCGAACGCGCCGAACGTGCGGCGCAGCAAGGGCGCCGTCGCGATGAACGCATCCGGGCCGAGCGACGACACCCAGGCGTCGATCACGTCGAGGAGCTCCGCGTCGTGGACGAGCACGGTGCCGCTGCCGGCCAGGAAGCCCTCGACGAACGCGGCACCGACGGCAGGCGTGGTGCCGACGCTGAGCGCACGCGACAGGCGGTTGCCCACTTGCCCGCGCTGCCACACGCCGCCGTCGTGCAGCAGCCGCGTCGCGCGCCCCTGCACCAATCCGTGCACATCCGGTCGCTCGGCGATCACCGTCAGCACGGCGGGCCACTCGGCTCGGCGCGCCGGGTGGTCGGTGAGCGCCAACGCTGCCTGCACTCCGGCGAGCCGTTCGACCATCGCAGCCGCGGCGGCGTCATCGAGGGAGCGGCAGGCCATCGCCGCACCGGCCAGCACGCGCACGACCAATCCGTCGAACACGGATCGCAACGCCGAGGCATCGGTGCCGCGCACATCTCCGTAGCGCAGCGCACGGGCGAGCGGGCCGAGCGTGTCGATCACCTGGACGATGTCGGGGTCGTGCGCCGCTTGCGCTTCCACGCGGGCGACCACCGGCTGCACGACATCCGGCAGGTCGGCCAACAACGCGATGTCGAGCACCGCGACGAGGTCGGCGAGCGCGATCGCGGCGTCGGCGCGTTCGAGCAGCCGATGTGTCGCCGCAGCCGTCACCGTGGTGCCGTGGGCCGACAGCTCGATGACGCGAATGGTCAGCTCCGGCTCCCACTGCAGTCGCCACGTCTCGCGGAAGGTGCCGCTGCTGCCCCGGCCCTCCTCCACGCTCCCCCACCCGACGCCGAGGGCGCGCAGCCGGTGCAGCAGCACCGAGCGGTTGCGTCCGTTGGGCATCCGCACGTCGAGCTCGACGGTCTGCCCGACCGCGGTCGGCTTCAGGCGCACCTTGCGCTGCTGCGCGGCGAGGTCGCGCGCCAGCGGCACCTGGGGCGCGTCGTCGGGTACGTCGCCGATGGCGTCGCCGACGATCAGCTCGCGCTCGATCAACGCCAGTCCGCTGCTCCCGGCCATCACCGTGTCGGCTGCGTCGAGCACCTCCGCCAGACCCGGCCGCGGCCGGTGGCGCAACGCGGCCAACGCGACTGCGGCGCGCGTCGCGGCGATGAGGTGATCCGGTGAGGCCGACATGCCGCGATCACGCAGCAGACGCGCTGCCGCGACGAACCAACGGCTGATGCCGGTCTCGCCGGGGTGGTGGAACACATGCGCGTACCAACCGGGGCTGCGCACGCCGGCGCCGTACCCGGTGGCGGTCGCCAGACGACGGTGCGTCCACGGCACCCAGCTGACACCGACCTTCACCTTTGGCAGACCGCGGAGCGTTCGCGCGTCGACGTTGGCCGCCGGCAACGGACCCGCCAACGCGGGCACGTGCCACGCGCCGCAGACCACGCCGATGCGCTCGTGCCCATCGGCGATCGCCTTGCGGATGCACTGGCGCATGAACGCCTCGCGTTGTGCCTCACCGGCGGTCGATGCGTCGCGAGTGCCGCGCACCGCGGTCATCGCTTCCTCGACCGCGGCGAAGGCGTGGGCACCGTCGCCGCGGTGCTCGATCACGTCGTCCCACCAACGCTCGGGGTCGGGGTCGCCGGCAGCGGAGGCGAGCGCGGCCAACGGGTCGCCGATGGGGTGCGTGCCGAAGAACAGCTCGTCCTCGTCGCCGGCGTGGGCGAGCACGTTGGCCAACGGCAGGTCCATCGCCCGCACGGGGATGCCACGTTCCGCTGCCCAGGTGAACGCCTGCCACTCCGGGCTGAACTCGGCGAACGGCAGGAACGCGGCGCGTTGCGGCTGATCGACCACGTAGCCGAGCAGCGCCACCGGTGGCACGAGCTGCGCGTTGCCCACCCATGTCAGCGCGGCCTCGCAATCGGCCGGCAGCTCGACGAGGACGATCGTCGGCTGCAACTCGTCCAGGGCGCGCACCACCGACCGAGCCGAACCCGGCCCGTGGTGGCGGATCCCGAACAGGTGCACGGACACGAGCTGGACTACTCCAGTTCGCGACAGGCGTCGTAGAACTCGTCCCAGCCGGGCCGGTCTCGGGCGACGGCTTCGAGGTACTCGCGCCACGCAACCGCGTCGTGCACGGGATCCTTCACCACCGCGCCGACGATGCCCGCGGCCACGTCGGAGGCGCTGAGCAACCCGTTGCCGAAGTGGGCGGCGAGCGCCAACCCGTTGGTGACCACCGAGATCGCCTCCGCGGTGGACAGCGACCCGCTCGGCACCTTCAGGCTGATCCGACCGTCGTCGGTGGCGCCGGAGCGCAGCTCGCGGAACACGGTGACGACGCGGCGGATCTCCTCGTCGGCCGGCGGCACCGCGGGCAGCTGCAATGCGGCGCCCAGCTCGCGCACGCGTCGTTGCACGATGGCGATCTCCTCCTCCGCATCGGCGGGCAGCGGTAGCACCACGGTGTTGAATCGGCGGCGCAACGCGGCCGACAGATCGTTCACGCCGCGATCGCGATCGTTGGCGGTGGCGATCAGGTTGAAGCCCGGCACGGCCTGCACCTCGCTGTTCAGCTCCGGCACCGGCAGCGTCTTCTCGCTGAGGACGGTGACCAGCGCGTCCTGCACGTCGCTCGGCATGCGGGTGAGCTCCTCCACGCGCACGATCGCGCCGGCCCGCATGGCGCGGTACACCGGGCTCGGCACGAGCGCAGCTTCGCTCGGCCCTTCGGCCAACAAGCGTGCGTAGTTCCAGCCGTAGCGCAAGCTCTCCTCCGCGGTGCCCGCGGTGCCCTGCACGAGCAGCGTGCTGGTGCCACTGATCGCCGCGGTGAGGTGCTCGCTGACCCACGTCTTGGCAGTACCGGGCACACCGAGCAGCAGCAGGGCGCGATCGGTGGCCAGCGTGGCGACGGCGATCTCGATCAGCCGACGCTGTCCGACGTACTTCGGTGTGATCACCGTGCCGTCGGTGAGCGTTCCGCCGAGCAGGTACGTCACCACCGCCCATGGCGACAGCCGCCAGTTGGGCGGGCGCTCGCGCTCGTCGACGGCTGCCAGCGCGGCCAGCTCGTGGGCGAACTCGTCCTCGGCGTGTGGACGGAGAACGCCGGATGTGTTGGCGCTGGTCATGCAGGCTCCAGTTCGGTGAGCATCCGGTGGCGGAGGCGGGCCAGATCGGCGAGGGCGAACGCGAGGCCGATGGCCGGCCGCGAGGGGTCGACGCGGTCGAGCGCGTTCGCCAATTCGGCGAGCGCGTCGCGACGCACGCGGGCGACGAGGTTGACGAGCACGGCGCGATGACTGACGAGCAGCGCGCCGGTGGAGAGCGCTCCGGCGATCGTGTCCGCAACCTGCAACGGCGGAGCGGTGAGCAACGGCACGAGGTCGGGCGTGATCGACAGCTCCGGCAGCTCGGCGATGCTCTCCGCCGGCGCGGCCTTGCGCGACGAGCACGCAAGCCGCGGCGACCACTCGATCATCCAGGTGCCGAGCGGCCCTGCGGCGACCATCGCTCGTGCGTGGCGAACCGGATCGGTGCGATGGCGCGTGAGCAACGGCACGACGAGCTCCGGAGCGAGGCGACGACCGGCGTGGATGACGGCGAGCGTCCACTCGTCCTCGAGCAGCGACCAGTCGCTGATGATCCGTCGCCACGTGGCCGTGGCCGACGGCGGTGTGAGCGGCCTCTGATCCGCAGGCGGCCCGGCCACCTCGGGTGCCGAGGGCCCGGGCAGCACGCCGGCCCGCTGCGCAACCGCGCAGGCCGACACCTGTTGCAGCAGGCGCTGCGACGGGGTCGGTTGTGGATCGTCGGCGGCGAGGTCGGCGAGACCACCGGTCGGCGGGGTCGGCGGGTCGCGGCGATCCGTGCCGAGCAACGAGACGGTGACCATCTCGCTCCAGTAGTCGGCGATGGTCATGCGGCCCCCACGAACGACGGGTCGGCGACCGGACCGATGTCCACCGTGCGGTCCGCGAGGTGGATGGTGAGCGGCACGAGCCCGTTGGGCGTCCACTCCGCGGTGACCGACACGGGCCGACCTTCGCTGCACGCCAGCAAGGTGCCGACGCCGTTCGCACCCTCGACGAACGGCAGCGATCCGGTGCGATCGCTGAGCACCCATCGCCCGCTGCCGCGTGCCGGCGCGGCGAGCACGCACACCGGGAACCGCTCGAGCCACGGCTCGCCGGCGAGCGCGTGGCCGACCTGCGCGCATGCGTCGGCGATCGAGGAGCCGGCGACCGCGGGTGCCGGCTGCGACTCGGCGTGGCGCTTGCCCATCAGCACGCGCAGGGCGACCGCTCCGGGGTAGCGGAACACGTCGGCGTGCACGGAGGTGCCGACGGCGAGCGAGTCGTCGAGCGTCTGTTGGAACGCGGCGAACGAGAGCACCATCGCCCACGCGCCAGTGTCGGCGCCGCGCAGCCACAGGCGGCGCACCTCGATGCGGTCCTCGCGAACGTCGCTGCGGCCCATCACCACCCAGTGGTCGGTGTGCGGCACGCCGGCGAGCACATCGGCCTGGCGGATCTGCCAGCCGATGGTGGCGGCCACCGAATCCGCCAAGCCGGGCGGCAGCGCGCCGAGGTGCCGACCGGACGTGGCCAACAGGTGCAGCAGCCCGAGCTCGGCCAGCACTCGCGAGTGCCACTCGGGATGGGCGCCGACGAGACCGGCGAGGCGACGCACGCGGTTGGCCAGCCCACCGACCTGCGCGTCGATGAGGCGCGCCGCCAACCCGTCCCACGTGGCGTAGCGAGCGAGCGAGGGATCGGCCAGTCCGGTGCGCAACCTGTCGTCGAGCCAGCGGTCCAGCTCGGCCAACCCGGCCGACATGCGGGCGATGCGTTCGTCGCGGGTCTTCGACGGGTCCCGCTCCGGCGGTGGCACCGGCGCCGCGCCGTCCTCGACTGTCGGAGTTGCAGCGGGAGTGTCGGCCGGAGTCTCGGCCTCCGTCGGCGTCGACAGATCGGCCACCGACGGGCGTCGCGCGATCCAGGCTGCGGCGAAGGTGGGCGGTTCGCTCTCGGCGACCTGACCGCGAGCCCAGAGCAGCAGCAGCGCGAGCGAGTGCTTGCACGGGAACGCCCGGCTGGCGCAGGTGCAGCGGTAGGCAACGCCGATGTGGTCGACCACGCACTCGTACGGCTCGGCGCTGCTGCCGGTGCACCTCCCCCACACGGCCCGCCGGTCGCACCCGGTTCCCGACCACCGCGACGGAGCGGCGAGCGGTTGCGCCGCAGCCACCGAACTCGGCCGTGGCGCGACGGCGAGCACCTGCTCCACCTGCCAGCGCGCAGGGTGCGGTTCGGTGTCGGCGTCCACGTCGGCCACCGTACCCAAGGGGTGCGCGACGATGCTGCGGCGGTCCGTCGCCCTCCGTGGTCGTGTCCCGACTTTGCGTGCGATTCTCCGTCGGCTAGACAATCCGGACCCCCAAACCCAGGCGGAAGGAATCCCCCTCATGAACAGCACTCGTCGTTTCGCGTCCCTCGCGCTCGTCGCCACCGTTTCGTTGCTCGCTGCGTGCGGCAGCGACGACAAGTCGGACTCGTCGCCCACATCCCCGACGGTCCTCACCGAGGGGACGGACGCAACCACCGAGGAGACCACGCCCGTGGCGAGCGGCGGCACCCCCGTGATCGCCGACGGCGAGGCTCCCGCTGAGCGCACCATCCTGATCTCCTCGACCGGGTTCGAGCCGACCGAGCTGACGATCAAGGTCGGCGAGAACGTCACCTTCAAGGGCGGCGACGACGGCATCTACGGCGTCATCATCGCCCCGCTCGACGGCTACACCGTGAACAAGGGTCTGATCGAGACCTTCGAGTTCCCGGAGGCCGGCGTGTACCCGGTGAAAGAAGACATCTCCGGCGCCACCGCGGTCATCACCGTCGAGCCGTAGGCGGCTTCGCCGGGCGCTTCGGCGGCCCGGCGATGAACGAGCGCACGACGCCGACGTCACCGTCGATGGTGACGTCGGTATCGGCGATCGCCAGCCGGTTCCACAGGCACAGCAGGACCTCGCCCGCCGAGCCGCGCACGGTGGCGGCGCACCTGCCCGCGCCCTGGCGGAACTCCACTCGCCCGGCGACGGCGGACGGCGTGACCGTCCAGTCGCTGCCCGGCGTGACGAGGCACAGCGGGGAGGTCAACTCGTAGCCGGTGCGGCGGGTGGCGAACACCTCGAGGAACTCGTCGATGCCGTCGTCGGCGACGGCATCGCTGATCGGCGTGGTGCAGCCGAGACCGGCCTCGACGTCCCATCGGTGGATCGTGGTCTCGTGCGGTTGGCGACGGTGCCAGAACGCCAACGTGTTCGGTGACCCGGGGTTGAAGTTCGGGTACCGCAGCGAGGGATCAGCCTCTCGCAGCGTGGTGAGCAACGCCTGCAACGTTGCCTCGTACCAATCGCACAGCGCGCCACCGTCGAGCTTGCTCTTGGTGAAGCCCGGCACGTCCATCGACTGGCTCGTCACCACCCGCGCGGCCCAGTCGTGGACGCCGCCGAGGTGGGCGATCACGTCGCGCACCTTCCAGCGCAGCATGTGCGGCAGCGGCGCCGAGAGGTCGGCGCCGCGGGCGACAGCGAGGATGCGCGCCCCCTCCGCAGCCAACGTGCCCAGCGGATCCCACCCCTCGATCGTCATGCCACGAACGTAGGGCCGGTCGGTGACACCCCGTGTCCGCAAACGCCTCGTTGCATTCTGCTGGCAACACATGCAAACTGCATGCATGCCATCGATCACCGTTCGCGATGTGCCCGACGAGGCTCGAAACGAGTTGGCGGCTCGCGCCGCACGGTCCGGGCGTTCATTGCAGGAATTCCTGCGCAGCGAGCTGATCGAGCTGGCCAGCCGTCCCGATGCGCACGAGCTGATGCAGCGCGTCCGGCACCGCAAGACCCACGCGCCCGAGCACGTGACGAGCGCGCAGATCCTGCTCCATCGCGACGCCGATCGCCGATGAGGATCGTCGTCGACGCGTCCGTCGTGGTCGCTGCACTCGTCGACGCCGGGCCGCTGGGCGCGTGGGCCGACGGGCTCATCGGGCGCGAGGCGCTCGCAGCACCGCACATTCTTCCCGCCGAGGTGGCCAGCGTCCTTCGTCGCGCATCACTCGCCGGCGACATCTCTGCCGAGTCGGCAGGCCTCGCCTTTGCGGACTTCCTCGAGCTGCGCGTCGAGCTCTTCGCGTTCGCGCCCGTCGCAGCGCGCGTGTGGGAGCTCCGGTCGAACGTCACCAGCTACGACGCCTGGTACGTGGCGATCGCCGAAGCACTCGAGGTACCACTGGCCACGATCGACCGACGGCTGACAACGGCGCCCGGAGCGAGCTGCACGTTCCTGGCACCACCCGACATCGAGTAGCGATGCAGTCCTACTCGTCAGCGCGCGCTTTCGAGGCGGAGGAGTTGGTCGGCGGCGCGGAGGCGGCGCGACAGGCTGGCCAGGAGGCGGAAGGCCACCGACGGGGCGGCGGCGATGATGTCGTGCAGTTCGCGCACGCCGCACACGAGCGTGACGACGTCGGTCTGCGCGGTGACCGTGGCGGTGCGTGCGCCCCAATCGAGGACGGCCACTTCGCCGAAGCACTCCCCCGGCCCGATCTCGTGGACCTTGCGTCCGGCGACCGTCACGACGGCGGTGCCGCTGACGATGATGAAGCACTCGCGCCCGGTGCCGCGCTCTTCGGCCAACGTCTCACCCGCCTCGACGCTGTGCGAGCTGACCCGACTCGCGATGAAGCGCAGCTGCCGGTCGGTGCACGCGGCGAACAGCGACACCTGCTTGAGCTCGTTGATTGCTGCCCGATCTCGTCTCATCCGTGAGTCCCCCATCTGGATCCGTTCCTGCGATCGTGCGCCAATCGCGGACGAGGCGCAGCGGATGCGTGCGCTACGCAACTGAGGATTCGTGCTCACTTGCCCGACGGCGCACCGCGTCCGGAGCGAGCACGACGATGTGCCGGCCGGTCGTTCGCAGCCAACCCATGCGACGCATCGATTGGAACGCCTTGACGACGGCCTCACGCGACAGGCCGGCCCACGCGGCGATGTCGGTCTGGGTCAGCGGACTGCGGATCTCGACGGCGCCGGTGTCGGTCGCAGTGCCGGCGCACGTCTCGCCGAAGCGGTCCATCAACTCGGTGATCCGCCGACACACGCGACCGATGCCGTCGAGCGTGCCGTGCTCCGCCTGCCGACGCGATGCGCCGCGCAGCCGCGACGTGAGGTCGCGCATCAGTTCCATCGACACGTCGGGCCGAGCCGCGAGGAAGGCGATGAACGCGGCGGACGGCACCAGCACCACCTCGGTCGTCGTCACCGTGATCACCGAGGCGGAGGCACGGCCGCCATCGACGGCGGACAGCTCGCCATAGACCTCGCCGGGACCGAGCACGTCGAGCACCACCTCGCGATCGGCGATCGTCGACGTCACCTTCACGAGGCCACTGCGAATGATCGACACGTGGTGCAGCGGGTCGTCCTCGAGGAAGACGACAGCGCGCGCCGGGTACGTACGCGCCCGACCGAGCGCGAGCAGGTCGCGTTGCGTGTCCGCGGCGAGGCGGACGAGGAACGGAGCGACGTGCGTCATCCGCAGAGGCAATCCGCATCGACGTGCTCGCCCGAGGCGATGTCGGTGAGCGCGGCGCGTACCACCGCTTCCAGCTCGGTGAGCGACACGAGGTCGCTGGCCGACGACGTGCGCCGAGCGACGTCGACGAAGTCCATCATCGACAGGTACGGCGCGATCGGCGAGACGGACATCGTCGCCATCACGACGCGAGCTGATGGGTGCCCGACGCGGTGCAGCAGAGCGGCGGCGTAGGACACCGGGATGAGATCCACGAACGAGCGCCGTTGGTCTGCCGACCCGAGCTGCTCGAGCAACCCGCGCGCGGCCACTCGCGGGTCCAGCCGCGCCAGCAACCGCGACGCACTGCCGGGGAGCGTCAGCCGCGTGAGCGCCGGCACGTCGGCGATGTCCGCGAGGGCGCGACGCACGAGTCGCAGCGCGTGATCGGGGTCACTTTCGGCCAGTCCCCATGCCGCGCCAAGCAGGCAGGTGACGCGGTGCAAGGCGACATCGGAGCGGTCGGCTGCCTCCAACGATCGCCCGATGAAGTCGTGCGGATCGGTCGTGGCGTCGGTGAGGCTGAAGTGGTCCAGCACGGCGATGCCGAGGAGCATGTCGCGCGTGGCCTGGCTGATGCGCGAGTCGAGCGACGCTCGGTTGCACAGCTCCACGGAGGCGACGAAGTCGCCCTGCCACGCGAGCGCCAGCCAGCTCATCAGCGCGCCGAGCCCGGTCGGCTCGATCGCCTCGTAGTCGTGGATCTCGGCCGCCCACGCGGCGAGATCGGCTGGGTCGGTCTCGCCTGCGGCGGAAACGCACAGCGCGCAGAGGACGGCACGTCGCAGCCGGGCGTCCTCGCCGCACGCGTCCAACAACGGACGCACGTAGTCGGCGAGGTCGTGACGAAGCAGGAGGAAGAAGGCGACGGGCGGGCCGCACAACCGCGCGGCGAGTGCGCCGTCGCTCGTGTTGGCGGCGAGCACGAGCGCGTCACGCCAGTTGTCGGCCTCGCGTTCGAGGCGGATCGAGTTGCGTTCGACCTCGGCGTTGCAACAGTCGGCATAGGGCAGGTCGGTGATCGTCGCCATCCACTCGGCGAGTGCCGTGGACGCGGCGAGGTGCTCGCCCGCTTCATCCAGCCGCTCCAGCGCGAACGCGCGCATCGTTTCCAGCATCCGGTGGCGGACGCCGGCCGCGTGTGGCTCGGGCACGATCATGCTCTTGTGCGCGAGCGAGGCGACGTGGTCGATCGCCGCGTGCTCGCCAATGCCGAGCGACGAGGCGACGTGCTGCGCAGCATCGAGCTCGAAGCCGGAGAAGACGGCGAGGTGGCGGAACAGCCGCTGCTCGTCGTCGTCGAGCAGCCGGTACGACCAGTCGATCGTGGCGCGCATCGTGCTGTGTCGATCGACGGCGCGGCGGCGACCGCCGGCGAGGAGGCTGAAACGATCGTCGAGCGCGTCGAGGATGGCGTGCACGCCGAGGGTGGCGGCACGCGCCGCGATGAGCTCGATGGCCAACGGGATGCCGTCGAGCCGGCGGCAGATCGACGCCATCGTCTCGACGTCCAACGAGTCGACCTCGGCGCCCGCGGCGATGGCCCGCTGCTGGAACAGCTCCACCGCGGTGGTCTCCGGATCCAGCGAGCGCACGGCGACGATGCGTTCGCCGTCGATGCCGAGCGCCTCCCTGCTCGTGGCGATGACCGTCAGCATCGGACAGTCGATCGTCAGGCAGTCGATCACGTTGGCGACGCTCTCGACCACGTGCTCGCAGTTGTCCACCACGAGGAGAGCCCGGTCGCCGGCGAGCATCGCGATTGCCGCTGCGAGCGGATCGTTCACGGCACCGAGGCCCATCGTCAGCGCGATCGCGTCGGCGACGTCGTCGGGATCGGCGACGCTGGCCAGTTCGACGAACCACACGTGGTCGTGCTGCGACAGGAGCTCCGCGGCGGCCTGCACGGCGAGGCGTGTCTTGCCGACACCGCCGACGCCGGTGAGCGTGAGGATGCGGTGCTCGCTGGTCAGCGCGACGACGCGGCGCACGTCTTGCTCGCGACCGATCAGCGACGACCGCTGCGCGGGCAGGTTGTTCGAGTACGTGTCGACGCCGCGCACGGGCGGGAAGTCGCGGCGCAGTTCGGGGTGCAGCACCTGCCACAGACGCTCGGGCTCGATCAGGTCGCGCAGGCGATGCTGACCGAGGTCGAGCATCGGCACCTCGGCCTCGCCGCCGCGCACCAGTGTCGCGGTGACATCGCTGACGAGCAGCTGACCGCCGTGTGCCACAGCCATCACTCGTGCGGCGCGGTTCACCGGGCGGCCGCGGTAGTCGTCACCGATGCGATCCACCTCGCCGGTGTGGATACCCATGCGCACATCGAGGCCGAGGCTCGGCATCTCGCGCAGCGCGGCGATCGCGGCTTGCACCGCAGCTTCGGCGGAGGTGAACGCGGCGGCGACGCCGTCGCCCATGGTGGCGAACACCTCACCGCCATGGTGCGTCACCGCATCATCGAGCACGGCGAAGTGCTGCGTGACGCGGTCGTGCATCTCGGTGGACTCTTCCCACATCAGCGTCGACCCCTGGATGTCGGTCAACAAGAACGTCATCGTCGTGCGCGTCGTATCCGGCCGGCCCCCCGCATCGGCCGCGTGCGCGCGCGAGCCGGCATCCCCCGTCATTGCTCCCATCTGTCGATGATCTCGCGTCCTCACCCGTTTGCGACAGCGATTTGCGACGGTCAGGCGTCACGTCCGTTGTACGTCAACGCGTCAGTGCTGGTCCCGATCCTCAAGGGTCGCCGAGCAAGCCCTTTTGCACGTCGAAGATCCCGGAGAACGCCTTGCCGGCGAACGACTGCGCCCCGAGCCCCCACACAAATGCAGCAAGGACGTCGGCGAAGGTTCCCCACGTGGCGTTGTCCTTGTACAGGAAGGCGTAGCCGAGGGGCAGGGACACGATGCCGGCCAGCAGGAGCGCCAGGACCTCGAGCCGCTTGATCTGCGTCCGCAGTTTGGCCAGCGTGGGCACTGCGCCGAGCTGCGCGGATGGGCCCGGAGGCGGTGTGGGCGGGGGCGGCGGGTTGACGGCCGACCGCAGCATCGCCTCGGACCTCGCACCAGCACCAGCACCGGGACCGAGGACGTTGAACATCCGGTAGTTGTCCGGCGTGAGGATGGTGAAGCTCGACGCGATGGCCTCCAACCGTCGTTCGGCCTCGACGGGATCAGAGTCGATGAGCCCCTCTGCCCGCGTGATCTGCGACAGCGTGCCGATGACCGGCGACGTCGGATCGACGTTCGCAATTTCTTGGAGACGTGTTCGCAGGGCGTTCGCGAACGCCTGGAGGTACAGATTGCTGGCTTCCTGATAACGACGAAACTTCTCGGCTCCGTCGGCCACCTCGGCGACGCGGCCGACGGCGGCGAGCGGTGCGGCGAGGCGGCTCTGCCACTCTTCTATTGGCAAGCGAAGTGGACCGGGGCCGTCCATCGAACGTTCCAGTCGGGCCTCCAGCTCGGACGACAGCGCGTCGGCGACCTGCCCGCGAACCTCGTCAAGTTTTTGCCGAGACGCTGCCGGTTCGGAATCGGCAGCGGCGTGAGCAGTAGTGAGCGTCGGCGCATGCTTGGCGAACAAATCCGAGTTGAGTACTTCGAGTCGCGACTTCAAGTCATCGATCTCCGCCTTCACCTCGGCCGCCGCCTGCGCCGTCGCATAGGCGTCCGCCACCGTCTTCACCTGAACGAGCGCCGTCGGCGCGAGCACCGTGTCGAACGGCTTGTCGATCACCACGGGAACCAGCTTGTCGAGCCGCCCGAGGAAGTCACGTCGCAGCGCGGTTGGGCCGCTGATCACACGTCGACGCGTGTCAATCCACAGCGAGCCGGCATCGATGCGATCGGTCACCGCCTTGACGCTCGCGTCCACCGAGGCGTCGGTGCTCGACTCGTCGTTGGCAGCGTTGGCGATGGTGACCAGCGCGAACGTCAACCCGCCGAGAACTCGGCTCTCATCCTCGCTCGGCGTTGGAAACCGCAGCTTGAGCGCATCGAACTGATCGCGCAGACGCGAGACGGGCGTGAGCTTCTTCAAACGAACGCGACTGGCGATCACGCCGTAGCGGAAGAGGACCGAGACCAGCAAGCCAAGGCTGACAAGACCCAGAGCGATCCACAGCGGTCGCTTCAAGGCGATCTTGTAGTCGACGGCTGCCGAGCTCGCACCCGACTCGGCGAATTCGATCTTCATCGCGAACTCGTCCGCGTCGTTTGGAACCTCGATCAACACCTCGATTCGGCGGAGGTCGCTGCCGGCGAGTTGTAGTCCGGTATCCGTGATCGGAAGGCGCGCGTCTCCCGTGACATCAGTGACGCTGACGATCTTCACGCCTGCTTGATCCTGTGTCGCAGCCGTCTCGTCGCCGTCCGTGGTGCTGGCGATGACGAGAACTGGATAGTCGAGCTTCACGGCCCGCCCGGTCTTCTCGCGGACGAAGATCAGGCGAGTCACCAACGAGTCCTCCCACCAGGTTCTGGTGATTCGGCCCGTTGAGATCGTCTGGACCTCAACCGAAGACGCGACCAGCGCACGAGTGACCACCAGCGGCACCGTCGTCGTGACCGATCCGTCGTGGATGAGCTGGATCGTGCTTCTCCACGTTCCGGTCAGGGGCAGATCTGCAGCGACACGGAGCACGGCCTGATTGTGTGCTCCCAACTGCGCCAGCGATGACGAACACGTGGTGTCGTGCGGCGCCTCGCCGGACTCGGCCAGGGCGGTCAGGTCGACACAACCGGCGCCGATCACCTCCCCTCCCGTCTCGCGGAACGGTCCAACGACGACAGACAGGCCACTCACCTGGTGCTCGCCCACCAGCAGCCCGACTGACACGTCGAAGGGATCGGCATGGCTCGTCAGGGCAAGCCCGTTGGCATCCGCGCCGATCACGGCGATGTCGGGTTCGGTCCGCGTGACCTTCAACGGGATTGGCTCCGACGACACGTCGCCCTGCTTCAGGCGGATCGAGCTCGTCCACTCCTCCTCGAGCGGTAGGGCGGCTTCGATCACGAGGTAGCCCGATGATCTCGCCATCATCGCGATGGTCTTCTCGGCAGCAGCCGCGCAATCGAACGGATCAGCAAGAGCTTCCAACGTCGCGACGATCGCCGCGCACGCTTCGAACGTCCGGCCGTCCTCGGTTCGGAACAACGAGACAGCCGCGCCGGCAGCCGTCACGTCGGAGGGTCCAGCGATGACGTCGAGCACGAGCCGGAAATCCGGCTGGGCGTTCGTGGCGACGACGCCGACGTCCGGCTTGGCACCGACGATGGTGAGGGCCGCGGCTGGCGCGACCTTGATCGTTGTCAGGTTGTGCACGTGCTCGCCCGTGTCGGCGACGATCGTCACGTCGCCTGGCGCCGAGGCGTTGACCGTGACGCGAACGACCGCCTCACCCTTCGAGAGATCGACGGTCAGCGTCGGTGCGGCCGCTCCGAGCCCATCGGAGAAGGACACCGTGACGGAGTCTTCGGGGTCTGCAAACAGCGTCGCCTCCTTGACTGAAGCGACCGTTGCTCGCAGGAAGTAGGTGCGGGTCGCTGTTCCGCCGTTCGGCAGAACGATCTGAAACGAGTCCGGAAGTGCGTCGCCACCCACCGTGTCCGACAGGATCACGCACTTGTCGGTCGGGTCGGACGCACTCGTCGTCCCGCCGATCAGCATCGGGGCGAGCACAGCAAGGCCCCAGATGATCGAACGCCGACTTGCAGACATGCCCGCCATGTCGCCCCCTCCCGTCGTTGAGATCGTAGAGCGTCAGAAAACACCCCGAGAACAGGCAATTCGCCGGCTTTCACCACCGCACGCGCGGCCACCACAACGTTGAGCGAGATATCTGGCTCGACGCGGCTAGGCCGGCGGCGGCGTGGCACGGTAGATCGCTTCGGCGATCATCAGGCGGGGGGTGGCGTTGGCGTTCGGTGAGACGCAGTGGAACGTGTACAGGTGCGTGATCCACACGTCTCCGGGGTCGCCGCACATCTCGACAACCTCCACCGGCACGCCGTCCACCTCGTGGGGGCCGTCCATCAACGTTCCGGTCTCGGTGCGGTTCGGGTGGACCAGGTCGCGCAGCCATGGGTCCTGCTTCATGAACCCGTTCCACAGGCTCGACACCGCGCCTCGCTGGTCGCGGGCGAGCGTGGATCGGTAGCCATCGACGAGTCGATGCGATCCGGCGAGCGCGAGGGTCGCGCCACCGCCGGGGCGAAGCGGCTCGACGCACGCGAACAGCTTCACGCCGAAGGTGGGGAACGTGCGGTGCTCGAAGCCGGCGTCGGTGTGCCAGAGACGGTTGGGGAGCTGCCACTGCGACGCGTTCGGAAACGTCATCAGGATCTGCGGCCCGGCCTTGGCATTGGTCCACAACCGCTTGCCGAAGATCTCGTCCAGTGCCGCTGCGGTTGCGGCGTTCTGCGTGAGTGCGTCGAACGATGAGTTGGACTTCAGCTTCTTGAAGCTGATCGGCCGCCCGTTCCAGGTAGACGGGTCGTTGCGCCGGCACGGCGTGGTCTTGGTGACGTGCCGCCAGATCGCGTCGGACATCGCGCTCGCCTGCGTGCGCGTGAACGCCGCCGGCACGCGCACCACTCCCCGATCGAGGAAGGTCTCCAGCAACGTCGTCACGGTCATCGGTCACCAGCGTCGCGCTCCGCCATGGCCGCATCGCAACGGTTTTGAGTGCGGGCTGAAACCGTTGCTCAGCGACCGTTTGGACCCGCACTCCCGATCAGGTCCCAACGGTTGCCGGCGATGTCGCGGAACACGGCCACGGTGCCGTACGGCTGGGTGAAGGGTGGGCGAACGATCTCGACGCCGTGCTCCTTCAGGCGGGCGAACGCCGCGTCGAAGTCGTCGACCTCGAGGAAGAAGGCGACGCGGTCGGCGGCTTGTCGACCGATCACCTCGGCCTGGTCGTCGCGGCTCGGTTGGGCGAGGAGGATCCCGGTCTCGGCACCGGGCGGGCGGACGACCACCCATCGCTTCGGGACGCCGTCGTTGGTGAGCGACGGCGAGTCCTCCACGAGGTCGAACCCGAGCGCGTCGCAGTAGAAGTGGATCGCCTCGTCGTAGTCACGCACCACGATCGTCACCAGTTGCAGGAACGCCATCCGCCCATCGTTGCTCCGAACCGGGGCTCGAACGTGCGCTCAGCAACGCTTCGAGCCTCGACTCGGAGCATTCACACCATGAATCGACATGCCACCGACGCGGTACTATCGCCCCGTCGACCGCGGGGTCGACGCGACGGGGGTGGCGGATGATCAAGTTCATCACGGATCTGCTGACGAAGGTCGGTGGCGTCCTCGGCACGATCGGCATGCTGCTTGGCGGAGTGCTCTGGTACCCCGACTGCGAGACGAGAGGGTTCGGCGGCAAGGCGTGCTCCAACATCACGGGGGACGTGGCACTTGACCGGTTCGGCAACCCGTCCACGGTGGAGCTCGTCGCAGTGGGTTGCCTGATCGGTGCCGTCGTCGGGTTGCTGGTGGGCTACGCCATCACCTCGATCTGGCCCAACACCAAGAGCAGCCTGTTCTGAACCGAGTAGCTGGGCGCCGCTGAGGGGCGCTCAGGTACTCGACTCGAAGAGTGACGGTTGTTCGCCGGCGCCGTTGAGGGCGTCGATCAGCTTGCGCGCTCCGGCCGCCGTTGCGGCGGTGGCGCGGAGGTTGGGGGCGTAGGGGCTCATGAGGCACAGCTGTCGGGTGTGGACTCGCTTGCGGACATCGGGGTCGCGGGCGGCCAACCGCAGGCCTTCCGACGGGACCAGGACGACCGGGCCATCGGGGACCGCCGCACCGGAGCCGACCGCCACTCCTCCACCCTCATCGACGGCGGCGAGCATCGACTCGTTGCCGGCGACCAACAGGAACGCGGGGCACGAGTCGCCGAGCGCTCGCAGCCGCTGCGGGAAGCCGGCGTCGAGCGCACAGATGAGCCGCAGGCCTTCCTCCTCCAGCCGCTCGCGGGCGAAGGCGAAGGCGGTGCCGGCGCCGAGGAGGCGGCCGTAGCGATCGTCGGCGTGCAGACCTTCCAGCGTCGGGTTCGCAGCGAGCAGCGCCCACAGCTCGGCGGCGCTCAGCGGTTTGGCGCCGATGTCGACGATGCGGTTGGTGAGCAACAGCACGGCCTGCGATGCGTCGCTCACGCCGACGAGTCTCCGCCCTGCCGCCGGGCCAGGGCAAGGGGGAACACTTCGCCGGATCCGGCCAAACGCAGCAGTCGACCGACCTCGGTGACGGTCCAGCGCGAGTCGATGATGTCGTCGACGAGGAAGCACGGCGTGGACGGCACCTCACCACGCACCGCGTACGCGCCGGCGATGTTCGAGTACTGGAAGCTGCCGTTCTGCATGTGGCGCTGCGGCGGTCGCTCCTCCACCTTCTCGACCAACGGCAGCACCGGCACGCCGAGCGCAGCCCCGATGCGATCCGCCAGCGCGGCCACGACGAGCGGACGGCGAAGCGACGGCACGAAGGTGACCCACTGCGGTGCCGGATCCGGCGACCAGTCGGCGACCATCTCGACCACTGAGCGGATCAGCCGGTCGTCGAGCTCGCCGGTCTTGCGGCCGGCGACCACCAATCGACCCCACCCGTCGTCGCCGAGCATGCACAGCGCTCGCCCCTCGTTCACCCGACGGTCGACGGGCAGGCTGGTGTCGGGCAGCTTCTTGCGCGGGTCGATAAGAACGTAGCCGCTGCGCAGGAACCGCTGCGCCTCGGCCACCAGCGCGGGGTCGAGCTCGACGTCCATCGAGGTGCCGGTGCAGCGATCGCACACGCCGCACGGCGCGGCATCGTCGTCGTCGAGCAGCTGCGTGAGGAACACCATCCGACAGTCCGGGGTGACCGCGTAGTCGGCCATCTGCTGCTGCTCCGCACGACGGGCGGCGGTGACCGACTCGACCCGCTCGGTCGGGTACGTCCACGACTTCAACGTGCGCTCGTAGGTCTGGCCGCTGAGCCGCTTGACCACGCCCTCCACCGTGAGCTGCTTGAGCACGAGCTCCAGCTCGCCGCGCTTCATGTTGACGGTCTCCTCGATGCGCCCCAGCGTGAGCGGGCCTCGGGCGGCGTCGAAGGAAGCGAGCACCGCGTCGACGTCCTCCGAGTCGGGGAAGGCGGTGGTGATGAACCAGTCCTGGATGTCGCGATCCTCGGTGCCACAGAGCAGCACGCCGGCCGAAGCGTCCAGCGCTCGACCGGCGCGGCCGACCTGTTGGTAGTAGGCGACGGGCGAGCCGGGCGCCTGGTAGTGGATGACGAAGCCGAGGTCGGGCTTGTCGTAGCCCATGCCCAAAGCCGAAGTGGCCACGAGTGCCTTGATCTCGTTGTGCTTCAGCGCATCCTCGGCGCGCAGACGATCGTCGCCGTCGCTCTCACCGCTGTAGGCGAGCACGGCGTGACCGCGCAGGTGCAGCCACTCCGCCACGCGAATCGCGTCGCGCACGGTGAGCGCGTAGATCACGCCCGAGCCAGGCAGCGTGCCGAGCGCTTGATCCAGCCAAGCCAGCCGCTGAGCCGCGGACGGCAGGTCGACCACGTGCAGCGCCAACCCGTCGCGCCGCAGCCCACCGCGGATGACGTTCAACTCGGCGCCGAGCTGCGAGGCGACGTCGGCGACGACGCGGTCGTTGGCCGTGGCCGTGCAACCGAGCACCGGGATCCCGTCGCCGAGACCGTTGATCACCTGCGCGAGGCGGCGGTAGTCGGGGCGGAAGTCGTGACCCCAGTCGCTGATGCAGTGCACCTCGTCGATCACGATCAAGCCGGGGCGACTGCCAACCAGCGGCATCACCTTGTCGGCGAACTCCGGGTTGGCCAGCCGCTCGGGCGAGATCAGCAGCAGGTCGAGCTCGTCACGCTCGAGCGCGGACGTGAGGTCGCGGATGGTGGTGTTGGTGGACGAGTTGACCGTCAGCACCCGCAGCCCCAGCCGCTCGGCAGCCTCCACCTGGTTGCGGATGAGCGCCAGCAACGGCGACACGAGCAGGGTCGGCCCGAAGCCCTTGGCTCGCAAGTGGGACGTGGCCAGGAAGTAGATGGCGCTCTTGCCCCACCCGGTGCGTTGCACCAGGAGCACCCGCGCCTGCGCACCCACCAGCGCCTCGATCGCTTCGCGCTGGCCCGCGCGGAACTCACTCGCTGGGTTGCCGGTGAGCCGGCGGAGCCCGTCGAGCAGTTCATCAGTCATGTCGAGCACCGTACGGCAAGGGTGCGCGAAGGTGGCCGAACGCGTACGTCGTTCAGCTCGTCAGGCCAGGTCGTCAGGCCAGGTCGGCGGTGCGGCGGGCGACCAAGGCGCTTGCCTCGTCGAGCCGCTGGTCGACGTCAGCGGGGACCGAGCCGTCCTTGATGCAGCGGGTGACGAACTCGTCGGTGACCAGGACGAGCCCGTTGAACGCGCCGGCGAGCACCGGGTCCGGCGTGTCGGCGGCGATCGCGGCGAGATCCTCCGGCGACGGGCCCGCCGACAGCTGA
This sequence comes from Ilumatobacteraceae bacterium, assembly GCA_965229005.1. Lineage (GTDB taxonomy): Bacteria > Actinomycetota > Acidimicrobiia > Acidimicrobiales > Ilumatobacteraceae > CBDDIP01. The sequence goes on along the minus strand of CBDDIP010000002.1, from coordinate 1,891,761 downwards.
TCCAAAGCGGCCTGGCAATCCGGCGTGGCAGCGGACGACAGCGTCGCCGCGACCGAGGCGAGCGCGACCAGCGGCGCGCCGGGACCGGCAAGGAAGGCGACCGTCGCCGCGCCGGCGTCGGCATCGACCGGCGGCAGGGGCACGGTGTCGCCGGGTGCGGTCGACGTCGACGCCGTCGAATCGGTGGACACGACGCTCGCCTCGGTGACCGGCGACGTCGGCGACGACTCGTCCGACCCGCTGCAACCGACTGCGGCGACGAGCAGCAGCGCGCCGAGCCCACACCGTTGAGCGATCCTCAGCACGACGGCGGCTCGATCGACTCGGTCCACTGGTTGCCCGTGTCGAACTCGATCACCGTCATGACGGTGAACCACAGGACCGGAGCGAAGTCGCCGCAACGGAACCGCTGCGGTCCGGACAGGGTGATCTGCACGGCCGACGAGAAGACGTTCGTGTCCTCGACGCAGCTCGGGTCGCAGGCTCGTGTGTTGTAGGTGGCGGTTGCCGTCGCGGTGCGAGGCGTCCACTCCGACCACGCGATGTCGCTGTACCACCAGTCCGAGAGGCAGATCACGCTCACGCCCTGGGGCCGCAACTCGAGCTGCGTGCCGCACTCGGAGAAGAAGGTGAACTCGGCCGCCGCGGTCAGCAACGCCGCGCTCGTCGGTGCGTCGACCAAACCGCTCTGCGTCAGGCGCTTGGCGCGCTGGAACCGCTGCACCGCGGCGGTGGTGGCCGGCCCGTACTGGCCGTCCTCCTCGATCGGACCGAAGCCGGTCATGTTGATGTACAGCTGCGCCTCGGCGATCGTCATGTCGACGGGCGGCACGAACACCACCTCGTCGGGGAACTCGAGGTTCTCGGCCGCCCACGTGGCGAGGTACGTACCCGTGGCGTCGTGGCCCGTCTGGTTGGGGTGGAAGCTGCGCTGCTTGCGGTAGTCGCCGCTCGTCACTCCGGTGGTGATCCCGTTGAGGTACGGCGACGAGCTGCACAGCGCGTGCCGCTGGTCCGCGACGGAGATCGAGGTCTCGTACACCTCGGTGGCGATGTCGACGAAGTGGAACTCGACGCCCTTCGACTGCCAGCGGGAGTTGGCGTCGCGCACGGCGAGGGCGATCTGCTGGTTGAGGTAGCCGGTGAGCGAACGCAACATGCCGACGTCCCACGACCGGATGCCTTCGCAGTTGTCGTTGATGGCGCGCCGCCACGAGCTCCATCGCGACACCTCTTCGACGAGCTGCGGGTAGCCGACCACGATCACGTCGCCGCCCTCCTTCACCGCGCCGGCGATCGTGTCGTACAGCGTGGGGAGCGTGACGGTTCCCTGGTACTCGTTCGGGACGATCGTCTCCTTGCCGGCGAGCATGTTGATGCGCTTGCGCATCTGCGCCTCGGTGACGTCGCAGCCGCGTGAGAGGTCGAACGCGCCCCACACCGAGTTGAGGTCGATGCACCCCTTCAGCACCGCTTCGAAGTTGATGTTGTTGCCGCCGAAGCTGAACGAGACGACGTCCCACTTCTGCAGCGACGCGTTGGTCACCACGGCGCGCATCTCGGCCAGCTGCGTGGCCGCACCGTCGTTGATCGCCCCGCTGCAGGCGACGAAGAACGGCTTCTCGTAGCTGTAGCGATCGTCGAGCGTGGCCAGTTGATCGACCGCGACGACGGACCACGCCTTCGCGTTGGTGTTGTCGCCGTTGGCGCGAACGCAGTTGTCGGTGCCCTGCAATCCCGCGTTGCCCGGGTTCGTGCCGGGGATCCCTTCGCCGCTGCTGTACGAGTCGCCCATCGCCAGCCAGCGGACGGCACGCTTCTCGGCAGCCGCCGTCGCCGTGGGCGCCGACGTCTGCGGCACTGCCGTCAGCAGGAGAACGCCAACGACCACCGCTGATCCCGCCCGCGTCCGCATCGCCGCAACGTAGTCCGCACGTGGTGGTGCAGCGCTACCGATCGGGTGCTACTCAGGTAGCATTCCCCAGGTGAAGCTCAGTGTCAGCATCCCCGACAACGACGTGGCGTTCATCGATCGCTACGTGGCCGAGCACCGGGTGGAGTCGCGATCGGCGGTCCTGCACCGAGCCCTGTCGTTGCTTCGGGCGTCGGAGCTCGGCGAGCAGTACGCGGCGGCGTGGGACGAGACCGAGGACGAAGCGGCGGAGTGGGACAGCACCATCGGCGACGGGATCGACACGAAGCCGACGAGTTGATGCGCCGCGGTGACCTGGTGTGGGTCGATCTCGAGCCGGTCATCGGCAGCGAGGCGAACAAGCGCCGGCCGGCGGTGGTCGTCAGCAACGACGGCGCCAACCGAGTCGCAGGTCGTCTCGGCCGTGGCGTGATCACCGTCGTGCCAATCACCGCGGCGACCGACAAGGTGTTCGAGTTCCAGGTGCTGCTCGAGTCGGGCACGTGCGGACTCACGGCCGAGTCGAAAGCCCAGGCCGAGCAGATCCGGTCGGTGGACGTTCGACGAGTCGGCGTCGCAGTCGGGCATCTCACGCACCAACAGCTGTCTGCGCTCGACGAAGCGATCCGCCTCCACCTCGGCGTGTGAGGTCGGCGGCCACGGAGTCGGGGCTCGAACATGCGCTGAGCGACCGTTCGGACCCCGAAGTCGACGTGTTCATCTTCCGTTCGGAACGTCTGTTCCGGGACGCTTGCACGCGTGGCTAGGGTGCCGGACCAGCGGTCGGATCGAACTTCGACAACAGGGATGGGACACATGAAGAGGAAGCTCGCACTTGCGTGCACTGCGCTGCTGGCCGTCACGTCGGCAGTCACGGCCGGAACGGCCGGCGCCACGCCATCGAACACGGCGGAGGCGAGCGGCGACGCTCAGTTCGTCGTGCTCTACGCCGAGGGCGCTTCGGTCGCTGCCGCACACGCGGCGATCACCGCAGCCGGTGGCACGATCATCAGTGAGAACACCGACGTCGGTGTCGCCACGGTGAGCACCACGAACGCCAACTTCTCGGCGACGGCCATCGCCTCGCCGGCGATCGACGGCACCGCCGAGAACCGGATCATCGCCGCGGTGCCCGAGGCCCAGAAGGGCACGGGCGAGGCCGACAAGTTCGACTCCGCAGAGTCCGACGGCCGCGTCAAGCTCCCGGCCGGCGCCGGCGCAGCGAAGCACAAGCCGGCGATCAACGCCGAGCCGCTGGCCGACCTGCAGTGGGACATGAAGCAGATCGGCGCCACCACCACCGGCTCCTACAAGCTGCAGCAGGGCAAGGGCGTGCTGGTGGGCATCATCGACACGGGCGTCGACGGCTCGCACCCGGACATCGCCCCGAACTTCAACCTCGCGCTGAGCCGCAACTTCACGGTCGACATCCCGGTCGACGCGAACGGCGACTCCATCGACGGGCCGTGCGAGGACGAGCCGGATCAGTCGTGCAACGACGCGGCCGACGTCGACGAGGACGGTCACGGCACGCACGTCGCGTCCACCATCGCCTCGCCGATCAACGGCATCGGCATCGCCGGTGTGGCACCGCAGGCGACCATCGTCAACCTGCGCGCCGGTCAGGACTCGGGCTACTTCTTCCTGCAGCCGTCGCTCGACGCGCTGACCTATGCGGGCCGCAACGGCATCGACGTGGTCAACATGAGCTACTACGTGGATCCGTGGCTGTTCAACTGCAAGAGCCACCCGTCCGACTCGCCTGCCGACCAGCAGGAGCAGCAGACGATCATCACGGCGATGCAGCGTGCGTTGGACTTCGCTCGCTTCCGTGGCGTGACGCTCGTATCGGCTGCCGGCAACGGTGCGACCGACTACACGAAGGTGATCAGCGACGGCTCCAGCCCGGACTTCGCCTCGGAGCCCGGCGAGATCGCCTACGTGCGTGACCTGCTCGACCCGGCGTCGTGCATCTCGATGCCGTCGGAGGGCAAGGGCGTGATCTCGGTCAGCAGCACCGGCCAGAGCAAGCGCAAGGCGTACTACTCGGACTACGGCAACGGCTACATCGACGTCGCCGCTCCCGGTGGCGACGCCTACGACACGCCCGGCAACACGCTCTCGTACCCGGCGCAGATCCTGGCCGCGTACCCGAAGGCGCTGGCGATCGCCAACGAGGAGATCGACGCCAACGGCGACCCGGTCGTCCCGTGGATCGTCAAGAGCTGCAAGGCCGACAACTCGGTCTGCGCGTACTACCAGTACATCCAGGGCACCTCGATGGCGTCACCGCACGCCGCCGGTGTGGCTGCGCTGATCGTCGGCGAGTACGGCTTCCGTGACTGGCTGCACGGTGGCAAGACCCTGCCGCCCGCACTCGTCGAGTTCATCTTGAAGAACACGGCGACGAAGACCGCCTGCCCGGTGCCGGCTGCGTACACGTACACGCGCATCCTGCCGAGCGGTGCGGTGCGTACGGCCACGCACACGTGCGAAGGCACGAAGAACAACAACGGCTTCTACGGGGCGGGGATCATCAACGCCACGAAGGCAGTCGGCGGCTGATCCGCTCGTTGAACGGCGGGCCGGCTTTCGAGCCGGCCCGCCGTTTGCGTTTTGGAGTCGACGATCGGCGGCCATGCCTGCCGACCCGAAGTTGATGCTCGAAGTGTCGGTGAGCGACGGCGTCACTTCGCCGACGGGCTGCTTACGCCGAAGGACGGCGGAGCTCTGGGTGCAATTCGTTGCGGCTACCGCAACGATCGGTGCCCAAACGTCTCGCAGATCGGCCGGACCAATCGAGGCCCAGGCGTCAAGCGTCAGGCCTCGGCGAGCTCGTTGGCTTCGGCGGGGGCTTCGCTGGTCTCGGGGAAGAGGAAGGGGTCGCGGAACGGGGCGGTGAGCATGCCGTCGATGGTGTCGGCGTTCTCCGGGCGGGAGAGCAGGTAGCCCTGGCCGATGCGGCAGTCCATCGCTCGCAGCTGGTCGAGCTGCTCGACGTCTTCGATGCCTTCGGGGATCACGTCCAGCGCGAGGTTGTGGCCGAGCGAGACGATCGCTTCGAGCAGCGCGTTGCCGGCGGTCCCCTCTTCGGCGTCGATGGTGAACGAGCGGTCGATCTTGAGGATGTCCACCGGCAGCTCGCGCAGGTAGTTGATCGACGAGTAGCCGGTGCCGAAGTCGTCGAGGGCGATGCGGATGCCGGGCTCGCGCAACGTGGTCAGCGCGGCCGCCGCCGCACCCCCGGGTTCGGCGAGGACGGACTCGGTGACCTCGACGACGATGTTGGCCGGGTCGACGCCGACCGCGTCGATCACGTCGGTCATGCCCTTGGCGAAGTCCTTGCCCTCGAGCTGGCGCATCGACACGTTGATCGACATCCACAGGTTCGGCAGGTCGTGGGCGCGCTGCCAGCGGCGCAGCTGGTGCACCGCAGTGTCGAGCACCCACTTGCCGATGCCGACGATGGCGCCGGTCTCCTCGGCAAGGTCGATGAACGCTGACGGCGGCAGCAACCCGCGCTCCGGGTGGCGCCAGCGGACGAGCGCTTCGAGGCCGACGATCGCGCCGGTCTCGAGGTCGATGATCGGCTGGTAGTCGATCACGAGCTGGCCACGACCGACCGCGTCGCCGATGTCGGAGCGCAGCGCCTGGCGGGCGTCGCTGACGGCGCGGTAGCCGGGGTCGTAGCGCTCGACGCGGTTCTTGCCCTTGCCCTTCGCTGCGTACATCGCGACGTCGGCTTCGTGCATCAGCAGGTCGGAGGTGGAGTCGCGGCGGCGGAAGGCCATGCCGACGCTGACACCGACGTGCACGCGGTGGGTGCCGACGAGCATCGGCGAGGCGAGGTTGGCGATGATCCGCTGGGCGATCTCGGTGGCGATCGTGCCGTCGCCGATGTCGTCGAGGAGGATGGCGAACTCGTCGCCACCGAGTCGGGCGACGACGTCGCCGGGGCGCACCACTTCGTTGAGGCGGCGGGCGACGACGCGCAGCAGCTCGTCGCCGGCGGCGTGGCCGAGGATGTCGTTGACGTCCTTGAAGTCGTCGAGGTCGGCGAACAGCACGGCTTGGTCGCCGCTGCGTCGCTCAGGCCGGTTGAGCGCGGCGTCGAGGCGGATGCCGAACGCGGCGCGGTTGGCGAGCCCGGTGAGCGAGTCGGTGTTGGCGGCCTGGCTCAGGTGGCGTTGGCTGCCGGCAATGGCGTCGGCCATGGCGTTGAAGCTGGTGCCCAGTTCGCCGAGCTCGTCGGTGCGGTCGACGACGACGCGGTGGTTCAGCTCGCCGGCGGCGAGGTGGTTGGCCGAGTCGCGCAGACTGGCGATGGGCAGCAGCACCTCGCGGCGCATGCGCCGTCCCATGCGCACGGCGAAGGCGATGGCGATCACTTGGAGGATGAACAGCGCGGCGACGGCGATGCGCTCGCGGTTGGTGTCGGCGTCGAGCTGGTCGCGCACGTCGGCGCGGCTGGCGGCGCCGGCCTGATCGAGCTTGGCGAGGATGGCCTGCGCGTGCTTCGCAACAGATGCGCCGCGGGTTTCGGCCGATGCCGACGGGGGTGCCTCGAAGATCATCAGGCGCCACTCGGCGAGGGACTCCTCGAGCAGAGCGCGCGCCGCGGGTGTGTTCTCGCTGTCGAGCAAAGCGGCGTAACCGGCGCGGATGGATGCGTCGAGTGCGAGCAGTTGACGCTGCTGGCTCTCGGAGGCTGCGGCAGAGACGACGATCGCGTCGGTGACGATGTTGTTGCGCAACTCGGCGCTGGTGGTGCTCTCCCGCTCGACGAGGACCGCGGAGGTGCGGAACGACTCGAGCAGCAACCGCCCGCCGACGAAGTTGACCAACCCACCGATGGTGACGATCAGCGTGAAGAGCACGATCGAGTGGTTCCAGCGCGTGCCGAGGCTTCGCTCTCGTCTGGTTCCGGAGCGCGCCGAAGCGTCTGCAGTAACGGGTCCCGTCGACACCAGTAGCTCCTCGCACGTCGGGATGAACGGACGCCAAGGCGTTCGATACCGACTACGTACTGCCACCGTACGGGCACGAAGGGTGAGATCCTCGCCGACGAAGTGCCCAAAGGAACGACGAAGTGATGGGCGCACTTTCAATTCGAAAGTAGATGCTGCGTCACCAAAGGCACCGGGCGCGGTGCCCGGTGAGGTGGTGCCGACCGCTCGTGCCGAATCCCGCTCTCGGAGCTCGGGGGGTCAGGCTGGACTCGACAGGACCTTCTCATACGGAAGGTTCGTGAAGAACTTGTTGGCATGACGGGCGAGAAGGCGCACCCCTGCGTAGTTAGCGGTACCACCGATGACGGCACCGATTCCAAATGGAAGCGCCGTTCCCAAAGCGATCACACCGCGCTTCTTGCCGTACTTGGTGAGAATCGTGCGGCCCAGTGACGAGTTGATCGAGCGGATCATTGAAATCGGCAAGCGGGTCGTCGCCTTCGTCCCAAGTCCCTTGCCGACTTCTCCGGCCAGCTTGGTGAAGCCTGCCGCAGCACCGTCGCCGAAGACAAGGATCGAGAGGATCCAAGCTCGACGCTCCTCCACCGTCGACTTCGTGTGTCCGTGCACAGCAGCGATCGTGAGAATCAGCTCTGAGGCGCGGACGGTGAACCACCCGAATTCTGCCACTCCCGCAGAGAGGGCGGCTGCGGTGCCGAAGGACGGCACTGTCGCAGCGGCGCCAGTCACCGCACCCACGGTCCCCATTTCTTGGGCGTACAGCTTCGACAATCCCTTGATCTTGACGCCGACAGTGTCGCCCGTCAGCCGCTCCGCGCGCGCCTGCGCTGCACTCCACCGATCCTCGATCGCATTGTCCACCGATGTGAGGACAACCTTTCCCACCTTTTGCGCCGCGCTGCTCGAGGCGCCCTGGACGGCGGCGACCAGTCCGCTGGCAACATTCGAGTTCGATGGCATGAGGGAAACGTATTGCATCTAGGGATCGGCCGGGGCGACGACGAGATCCTCGGCCGCCTGCGCAGCCGGAACGGGGGTTCGAGATCCGCGACATCGTGCTCTCGAAGCTCGAACTAGGGTCGACCGATGAGTGAGAACCGGTGCAACCACGGCGAACACCACTCGTACTGCGTGGAATGCCTTGCGGGCCCGCAGCCGAATCCTGGAGCGATCATCGGAGTCATCGTCAAGCGCGCGTTGGACATGGCCCCGCTGCTGGCAGGTGCGACGGACGACGCTCCGACAAGCATCGACATCGAGCTCAGCAGCATCGAGGACGCATCCTTCGCCCGCGATGAGATCAACCGGGCCATAAAAGAGACCGAATGGGCCGACGTGGTGTCGGCCTGGGTCTGGGCCGGTTCCAGCGGTGGCAATGCGCAGACCGCAGCCGGCAGGGCGACCGGTTACGAGCTCCGCCTACAGCGGCACCGAACGTGATCCGGACGCAACAGCGACGCAGACAGATATGAACTCACGGCCACAGATGACCGAGATCACGCACAACTGGGACGACTCGATCTTTGACGTCCGGAGCGATCCAGCGCGACGAGCGCGGTACCGACGGCTCCAGTCGTGGTACCGCCAGACGGTGCTCGGATTGAACGCTGGTCTCGACACTGGAGGCCGCCCGATCGGGAGTCTCCTCCCGGCGGCCGCCGTTCAGGAGGATCCGTCGCTCAACTTCTTGCGCGATCGGCGGCTCGCGAAAATCGCGCTCGATCGGCTCGCGGAGAACCGAGGCACCTTCGTCGAGGACCGCCTGATGCGGAACCTCCTCTCCAGTCAACCGCTCTGCGTCAACCTCTTCGGAATGCTCAAGCTCCATCCGGCGGCCGCGGCGTTGGTTCTCGCCGCAGCCACCGGCCTTCCGATCGAACAAATAGACCTCATCGAGATCGAGCGAGCACCAGACCGAGCGACTGCCGTCCTCAACGATCGCACTGCCTTCGATGCGTACGTCGAGTATCGAACCCCCGCCGGAGCTCGAGGGTTCCTCGGGATCGAGACGAAGTACACCGAACCCTTCTCCGACGACCTTGGCCTCGGCGAGGAGAAGCGAGACAAGTACCGCCGGCTGGCAGCGCAGCTCCGCGTGTTCAAGAAGCCGCTCAGCACTGACCTTCTGTCGCCCAAGGCAAGCCAGCTCTTCCGCAATCTGCTCCTGTCGCTCGTTCACGCCGACGACGAGCAGATTCCAGGGCACGTTGTCGTCGTGGCACTCGCCGCCGATCCTGCCGCCGAAGCCGGTGTCCGAATCGTGCGCGCGCAGCTCCTCGCGCCAGACGATCACCTTCGCTCGGCGAGCATCGAATCGATCGTGGACGCCGCTCGAGCCCACCCTGCCTTGGCTGACTGGGCACGTGCGTTTACCCAGCGCTACCTCGATCTCACTCCAGTCACGAAGCGATGAGCGCCAGACGCGCAGCGCGACCTTCGGTACCCGTCGATCCATCGAACCGCCGTATCGTTCGTTCATGGCAGGCAAGTACGACGGGCTCACACGCCTCCTGAAGGCGACACCACCGGCGGCGGTATCGATGACGTTCGAGGACCTCGACGGGATCGTCGCAGGGCTCCCCGCTTCGGCGCGCTCGAATCGAACCTGGTGGGGCAATACGGTCAACCCCCGGCAGGTGCACGCCGCCGCTTGGATCACAGCTGGATGGATCGTTCATGCCGTCGATGTGAAGGCCGGCGCCGTCACCTTCGTGCCTGGTTCTCCTGAGACGAGGCCACAAGCGGGCCGCACAGGCTCGGCGCCGGATGGAGTCGCGCAACTGGCTGAGGTGCTGAAGCGTGCGGGCTATCCCTCGACGATGCACGCAGTGGCCGCACACACGATCATGCTCGCTCCAGCGGTCGTTGCGCAGACCAATGGCCAGCCGGTCTTCGCGACGGTGCGACGAGACGGACTCACCCGGGAAGCTGTCGGATCACATGGTCGGCTGAACGACGTCGACGTCATGTTCGATGACAACCTGTCGGCGATCGCGGCGTTCCTCTGGGCGGCGGGCATCGGGCGGGGTCGAGACATGCAGTTCAACCACATCTGGCAGGCGAGCCGCGACAGGTCGAGCTACACCGCACTGTGGAACCTCTGCGCGACGCCGGCGTTCCTCGCCAAGACGACCGACGGCCGAAACCACCCCGAGGTCGTCGACGCACTTCGGCGTCGCTCGTTCGATCTCTACGGCTTCCTCCCAGCTGGCGCAGACGAGCCCATCGCTCCGACGGGCTACGGAGAGCTCGAGTGGGCTGACCACCCGACTGCCGTCGCCGATCTCGAGGCCGCCTACCGGAAGCAGATGGCGACGAAACCGAAAGACCGCGTCGTCGTGAGCGCACGTGCACTCGGTTGGCTGTTCTCTGGTTGGTCGCCCGACACAACGCTGTCGGTGTCGAGGTGAGCAGAGACCAGATCCAGCCGCCTCACGACTCACACCTGTATGTCATCGGCGAGCGCGAGGAGCCCCAGGGCTACGTCAAGATCGGTATGCACACGGGCCCGGTCTCGTCGTCGGGCAGGCCGGGACTGTCTGCAGGCAACTGGCGTCAGTTGGAAGTGCTCCATCGCCTTCCACTCCCACTCACAGAGGTGCGCTGGCGAGAGTGGCTGATTCATCGTCGCCTGCAAGACCGGCACGTTCGAGGTGAGTGGTTCGACGTTCGAGACCTCGCGACAGCCGGCTGGCAAGAGTTCCTCGACGCCGTATTCCACAACCACCTGCCGAACCTCTACGACTGGCGCCTGGCTTCAGGCACGCACATGCTCGCCGGGATGGCGCGAGTCGGTGGCATTCGAGATCCGCTGCAGTTCAGCGCGACTTGCTCGTGTGGCTTCGCCGACGGCGGGCGACCTCGTGAATCGCTGATGTCGGCGCAGGTACGGTTCGCCACCAGCCACCTGGGACTCTCAGCTCGCGACGCCGCAGTCGAAGAGATCCGATCGCAGATTCACCACCACCGTCGTCGGCGGGAATAGGCCCGCCGAGATGCACTTATAGTTTCGGCCACGGGCGAGACGGGGGTGGGACCTTTTGCAAACATTCGACGAGTTCGAAGTCGAGCGAGCGCGGCTGATTCAGGTCTGCGACTCTCTCGAGGGAATCTGGCACGACACCTTGGCATCCCGTTCCGAATTCGAAGTCCTCGCTGGCGCGGCGCCCAGCCCGGCAGATGACTCGGCCGTTGTCGTCGCGATCAACGACGCGCGACGTCGCCTCAACTCATCGACGATCGAGATCGGTGTGTTCGGCAACATCAAGCGCGGCAAGAGCACGCTGCTCAACGCCGTCGTCGGAGAAGTCGTGAGTTCGATGCGGGTGACGCCTGAGACCGCAGTCCCCGTGTGGGTCGAAAGCGGGCCTCGTCGTTCAATCGTGCTGTTCGACGATGGGACTTCCGAGGACATCGACGACGCGACCGCTGCAGCCGAGATGGCCACGCAGCGCTACCGGAGAAGTCAAGGCCGTCGGAAGGTCGTACGCGTCGTTCAACAGCTCCCGATCGAGTGGCTACCCGTCGGGCTTCGCGTCGTCGACACGCCTGGACTCGACGATCCATCGATGATCGACGACTACGAACAGGTGACCTTGGCGGAACTCGATCGAGTGGCCGCTGCCGTGTTCGTGTTCGGGAGTCCGCCTGGCCCGGCCGGCGAGGAGATCCGTCTGCTTCGTACGCTCGGCGCCCGTGGCATCGACAAGGTGTTCTTGGTTTGCAACTTCTACCCGGATCAATGGGCAGACGGCGAGGTACGAGCGGAGATCAGCGAGTTCATCGAGTCGACAGTTGCCGAGGGTTCGGACCTCCCGAATGCACCGGAGGCCGTTCACGTCTATCAGGTCAACGCGAAGGCGGGTCTGACATCGATGGAGCAGGCCGACTCGAATGGGTACGAGGCATCGGGCGTCCTGGCCCTTCGCAACGACCTCGAGAGGTTCTTGTCGCAGGAGGCTCTGCCGTGGACCCTCGGCGCTGCGGCGAGGCGCATCCAGACGGCCGTCGACCTGAACAGCGACCTGCTCCTCGAGCGGGAGCGAATGCTCGCGAACCCTCACGTGATCGAGTCGTTCCGAGCGACGAGCAAGCGACGACTCGAGTCTTCGCGGGCGGCTCTTCACGATGTGGTCGATGGTGTGGACGAGGCTGCGCACCGGCTCGGGGACTCGCTCGCAGGACTTGTCGCAGAGCCATTCGCCATCGCGCGAGCTTCGGTCGAGAAGGCCGTCACCATCGGCGACCTCGAACGTGTCGAGCATCGGCTTCGACTTCAAGTGGAGACTGCTGCCGCCAGGTCGTCGACGTTGTTCGGGCAAGAGACAGCGATCGCTGAGCAGCGAGCGCGGCGAGCCATCTACGACAGCTTCGGCGTGACAGAGCGGCTCGACGTCGCCGGACGAGTCACTCTGGATCTCTCAGCGCTGGCCGACCATGACGGTCTCGGATCGGCCATGGTTCGCACCACTGACTGGGCAACAGTCGGCTCCACCGCGAGCCTGACTGCAGTCGGCGGGGGCCTGATCGGCGGGTCCATCGCCGGAGGTGTCGGCGTTGCGCTGCTCGCTGCTGGCCCAGTCGGTTGGATCGCAGGATTCGCCATCGGGGGAGTCGTCGGTGCACTGACCGGCGGTGCCGTCGGCGGAATCGCGACGAAGAGTCGTCTGACCGCGGACGGTCGCTCGGCGGCGGCGGCAGTCCTCTCAAGCCGCCGGGCGAAAGCAGAGCAGGTCGCGCGATCCGCCGCGCTCGCTTGGGCTGCCAGCCTGCGTACGACGATCCAGGGCGAACACAGGCGCTACTTCGGAGATCAGGCCGACGAGTTCTCGCGACTGGAGGCGATCGCCCGCGACGATTCTGGAAGACGCCACGAGCTGGCCCGCACGTCAGCATTGCTGGAGCGCCTCAGGGCTCTGCGGTGATCACGCCCGAGGTCGCTGCAGCAACGATCGCTCTCTGCAGGTCGTTGCGAATCCCGATCGACGGAGACCGCCTTTCGAACCTCGTTCGACGTCAACGTCGAGAACGTTCTGGGGTCGCAGTGATCGGACTTGCCAATCGCGGAAAGTCCACATTGGTGAACCAACTCGCGGGTGCCGCGATCTGCCCAGTCGGGGTCCTCGCCAAGCCGGCGACAACCGTCGCAGTGAGCAGGGGCCAACCTCGCGCCCGAGGGCGGACCACTGGCGGATGGTCGGATCTCCCAACCGAGTCGGAGCAGTTCCGCAACCTCCTCTCCTCGAGCTCGCCGCCGTTCATCGAAGCCGAGTACGTCAACGCACTGCGTCTACCCGGCCGCCTTGAGTTGATCGACACACCTGGACTTCGAGACGACGTGTTGTCGACGGGGCCAGAGAGTCTCAACCGCCGATGGAGCGCAGCCGGTGCGTCTGCCGCAATGGTCGTGCTGTCGGTACCTGGGGGCTTCTCGTTGACCGATCGCACGTTGATCGACGCCGCGCACGAGCTCTACGGCCGGAGCGTAGGAGTAGTGCTGAAGGCAACAGACAGTTCGGTCACACTCGATGACCTGCGCGCAACGAGCGAGCACCTCAGCCTCAGCCACGGCCTGAAAGCGATGGTTGTCGACCCACACGTCGACGAGAGTGGTTGGGGACTTGGACGACTCCTTGACATCGAGCGCGAGTTCGAACGTCTTGCCAGACTTGGTGAAGAGAGCGGGGCCGGAGACACCGCCGAGATTGAGTCGTTGATCGGCGACGCCGTCGAAGCAATCCTGCAAGCGCCGGATGAACGGCTGACCCTGCTGCTCGGCGCAGCATCCTCCGCCCTCGACGAAGTCGCTCCGGCCGTGCGCAATGCCATCCGCAGCCGCGTCCAACACCTGCAGTTCAAACGCGACGAGCGCAACGCGGCTGCCGCACTGGCTGAGCATGAGCGGCAGATCCAACTCCTCGACGACATGGCCAGAAGGATCTCGATCAACCTCCCTCGTTCTCTCGATGAGGCAGGTGCTGAACTCACATCCACGTATCAGGAGCTGATGAGGCTGGCCTCCGAGGGCAGCGACGTCGCAACGCTCGCACTACGACCTGCGCTGATGGCCGATGAGAGGGATCGACGTCGTGTCGATATCAGTGGAACCGAGCTGCTGAAGTCTGTGCCGTCGTCCGCGTGGGCCACCACGCTCAGCGACGTCACGATTCGCGGAGCGGATCTGATCGACTTCGCCCGACTCACGCTTCGGACGAGTGGGCAGCAGCGCTCCGGGATGACGACCGTGCTCGTTCGAAGCTGTCGGGCCGCCTCTGCTCGCGAGCTCGAGGAGCTCCTCCGTGAGGTCGAGGGCACCTCTCTGACCGCTGTTTTGTGGGACCCCTTCGTCGACCGTGTCATCAAAGAGTTCGAGATGGCCATCGCCGACATCGACGTCGACCGCGATCGATTCGACACACTGCGCACCCGTCAAACGAAAGCCAATGAGTTGTCCAATCGTGACAACGCAGACGATTCCACGCGAGTGCGAGTGTCCCGTCTGGGCAGATCCGCGTCGGATGGAGCGTCGGCTGCACTCTTTCGAACCCAGGCGGCAATGACCTCCGGGCCGGTCTTTGACGGTGAGGCCTGGCGATCCACCCACCGACTGGCTCAGGAGATCTCTGTCTGGGCAGAGTCGGTCGCGTCGTCTCCTCAGTCATCGCTCATGCGTTCGAACTTCGCGAGTGACGGCGTTCTCGACCAGTGGTTCAAACTGTCAGCAAGCCGCGTACGGCAGGCACAGGCCGACGCCGACCAGATCCGACGCCGATGGCGAACGGCCTACCAGCTGTCATTCGCTGGTTGGGCAGCGTCGGTGCTCGCCATCAGTTCAAGCCTCGGTGCCGCTTTCGTTCTCTGGATCGCTTCGATGGCCACATGGCTCGCAGCTCGTTCGCGGTGGCAGCTGGCGCCGCCGTGGACTCCCTTCTACTCCTGCCCGAGCATCCTCCAAGCCAGAGCCGGTGAAGCTGGGCGGTCGACCCCGCTACTACCACCACGTGCGCCGGCGGGCGAGGTTGGCGACCTCGCGGCAGCGCGACGTCGTCAGTCAACTCCGCTCGTTGGAGCGCTCCTGCTTGTCGCCTGCGGTCTCGGTGCCATTGCCTTTTCGGTCGCGAGCTCCGATTCGGACGACGACGCGGGCAGAGACGTGGAGACGACCGTGCCACTCAGTCGCGAGTCGGCGCCGGCTTCGAGCACGCGTGACGTTGCAGTTCCAGGAACCACGCCGACCCCGAGCCGGTCCCCTACGACACCGAGGCCGACGACGGAATCAACGACGGAATCAACGACGGCGTCAACAAGTACCGCCGTCACCACCCTGCCGGATGTCGCGACTGCTCCGCCAGTGTCGGTCGCTCCGTCGACTTCACTGACCTCCAACGCCCGCTGCGATCAACTCACGACACGCTTCGCGCTGCCACTCACGCTCTGCGATGAAGGAGACGGAGTGTTCATCCTTCAGCGGTTGCTGCAGGAACGGGGCTACTCCCTCGAAGCGGACGGCCAGTTCGGACCAGAAACACTCAGGGCCGTGGCGGACTTCCAGGCCGACTCTGGGCTCGCAGCCGACGGACAAGTGGGCATGGCGACGTGGCGCGCGGCTGCAGACGGCTTCACCCTTCCAGGCACTGACCTGAACAACGACGGGGTCGTGACTCCGGACGAGTTTGACTAGGTCCGCAAACGACATCGAGAAGCGGCGCGCTGTTTAGAGATCCCACTCGGTTTGTAGAGCCTTCAGCAGCTCGGTCTGACGCACTTCCAGCAACGCCGGGGTCCACTCACTGTGACTCAAGACTTGGCTCGTGAGCGCGAACGTCGCGACGCCGTTGGCGCCGTTGAAGTACTTCGACTTCTTCTTCTCGAAGTCGTAGTTCTGCGCTTCGGAATTCTTGGCGCGATTGAGCAAGACCAGGTTGCCGAGACGATGGGTCCAGCGAAGCCGCTGCTCGTCCGTGAAGGTCTGAGTCCAGACCGAACCGGCTTGCGGGTTCTGCGGGAGCACATGTTCGACGGTGATCAGCGGATGGTCGTAGCTGACGCCAGGGTTGTTGGCGAGGGCTTCGTCGAGGCGAAGCAGGACGTACTTTCGGACCTTCGACACGAGGTAGAGCTCGCCTGCGAGACGCTTCACGGTCTCCGCTTTCTCGTCATCGGTGAGAGCGAAAGATGGAGCCTCGATCCCCCTGCCGTCCGAGAGCTCTCGCAGGAGGTCCGCGTATCGCTGTGATCGTGGCGTCGCATAGACGCGGCGAATCAGCATGCTCGAGGCGAGTCGTTCGAGTGCTCGAAAGAACTCGTCCAGCCACTGTGGATCGTCACCGTGCATCTTCAGGGCCCAGAGTGCAGGAGGTCGCCAGTCGTTGTTGTCCAGCTGCGCCAGGCGCTTGAACCACGAGTTGACCTTGCCCGCGCCAGAGACCGCGGCGTAGCTCTGATCTCGGACCTGCTCGTAGGCGTCCGCATACGGCACGACGACATCGTCGACGAAGGCTGCCGCTTTCGTCGGGAGATACGACGACAGCACCTGCTCCGGAAACTCCTTGAGGAGCTCACGACGCGCCCGTACCTGCGAGAAGATCATGCGCAGATGAAGGAAGAGGTCGGCGAAATCGTCGCGGCCGAGCGCCTCCTCTGCGTCTTCCCAGCGCTCCGCATACATGTCCGACACCTTTGAATCCAGTGCACCGATGATGAACGACTTGAAGATGTCGGCCGGAGACAGGTCCAGCCCGCGTGCGTTCATCACGCTGAAGATCCGGTGGGCGCTGTTGAGGTCAGGGGTGCTCACCACCACCAGAAACGTGCGCTCGCTGAGCATCCCGACGAGGTCAAGCCGACGCTCCTCGGCCCAGGTGCTGAGCAACTGGTGCAGCGCACGCGCATTGGTCTGCACAGCCTTCTGCGCGTCGGTCTTGAGCGCATCGGGCTTCAACTTCAGCAAAGCGTCGATGGCGTGTGTGGTCTGCACCATGTCCCGGAAGAACGCAGCGTCTCGGGCTCTGAGGGCCAACCGGGGTTTTGGCTCCAGCTTCCGGATCTTGTTGCCGGGCTCCGCGACCATCTTCTCGAGGTCGACGCGCAACTCATCGTCGTCGGTCAGGTCGCGCAGGACAGCGAGCAGGATCGTCAGGGTAGTGAGCCGTTGCTGGCCATCGATCACTTCGGCTTCGGAGGAGTCCTTCTGCTTCACCAGCACGATCGAGCCGAGGAAGTACGGCTCGTCCGTGTCTCGGTCCAACGCCTCCACGAGATCGTCGAGGAGCTGGGCAGCCTGCTCGACCTCCCACGCATATGGCCGCTGGTAGTCGGGGATGCGAAAGTCATAGTCGCTGCAGAAGACCTTGTGCAGCGGCACCTCGTGAGCTTCAAGTTGTTGCATAGAAGTCGTCCCCTATGAGAGTTCGTACAGCGAGCCGTGCTTGCTGGACATGGTCGCCTCGACTGACTCTGCGAGAGCCGGGTCGTTGATGCGAAGACCGAATTCGATGTTCCGGTTCTCGGCGCTGAACGAGAAGTTCGCACTCGTCACGAGAAGGACGGCGTGGTCGACGATGATGAACTTGGCGTGGCTGACAACTCGCCGGCCGCTCGGGAGAAGCGCAGACCGGTAGATGGTTGCACGCGGTAGTTGAGCCCTGACCTTCTCGACGTCGGCCTTGTCACCGTCTACGTAGACGGTGACGACGACGCCCGGTTGTTCAGACGCAGCCTTCAGCACTGTCCACATCTGCGACGTCTGTTCGAAGTTGTAGCTCGCGCAGGTCACTGACTGGCGGGCGGCTTGCACCAGACGATGGAACTCGCTGGTCAGGTGACCGAGGTTCGCCTCATTACCTGGCATGGTCCACACGGGTGTCAGATCACTTCGGATCGCCTTCGAACCGCCGATCGCGTGAAGGACAGCAGCCGCTCGATCCACGTCGTTGTGGCCGAGCCCCGCGTCTGCGAGCAAGTTCTTCACTTGTTCCCGCCTCGATTTGTTGATCTCCCGCAGTGCTAGCACGGTGGGTTGTCCGGCGGCGAGGAGGACGGCAAGCCCGGTGGCCTCCTGCGCTGTGAGGTACTCGCCGAGCGCGCCAAAAGGGTCAGACGGCATCGATGTTCCCGAAGAAGCCCGGTACGTCGTTGCCTGTCGGAGAGGGAAGACTCAGAAGGAAGCGTCGATCCAAGAAGCGGTTGGCCTTCTCGCATGAGGTCTCTGAGGCAAAGGTGCAGCAGTGACATGCCGCGCCGTGGAGGAAGTCCTCGGGGTCGCTTGGGGTGCGCATCGCACAGACGGGATCCGAGGAACACCGCGATGCGCGCCGGAGGGCCGACACGACGAGCCCTTGCAACCGAATCGGTTCCGACAGGGCGACCAGGCCGCCGAGGGTGCCTTCGCTGTCAGAGGCGGTCGTGCAGATCAGGAGCCCGGCCGCAGCTTGACGCTGTGGTGTTGCGGTCCAGCCGTAGATGCGCTCGGTGAGGCTGGCGGCGCCGTAGCCGCATGACATCGCCATCTCGCGAATGAGGGCATGGGCGAGGGTGTGGAGCAGCCAGTACCGAGGGCCCGGGAGACGCACGTCCGGGTCAACTCGTTTGGCGGTCTGGGAGAACCGCCGTTCGAAGTTGCGACGGTGCGCTGCGCTGTGAGCCTCCCACAGCGCCGAGCTGAGGATGGTCTGCTCCCACTTGCTCACTGCATCGAGATCGAGCTGTAGGAAGATTCCCTCGCCGCGATCTTCTGTGGCAGGAACCCAGCTGGGCTTGCCGTTCCGGGTCAGTTTGACCAGTCGACTTGCGAGGTCGTTGACGCGGTCCATCTCGTCGAGCCGCGTGAACCCGAGCACGGCATTGACCTTCTTCATCTGGTTGACCGCGACAACTCGGGCGATGTGTGGATGCAGGTTCGGCGCGCGTTGTGTCTCGGTGACCATCAACCCGCTCGAGTTGAGCTGCTGAGGGAACAGCGCCGGCTTCTGCAGGTATTGCCATTCAGGCACGAGCAGCTCGACAGGGTCCCAGGCTGCCAGCTTCTCTTGTCGCTCGGCCTCCGAATCGGCGGGTGCGAGAACGTCGGCGATCGCTTCGGCGAGCTCGTCGTCGCTCACCCCGTCGAGCTCGACCTTGCCGTCGGCGAGGTCGCGGATGACGTCAAGGTTGGAGGCGTACTTGGCGATCTTTTCCGTCCCGAGTTCGATGCGGAGTCGGTCTGCCAGCACCTCGATCTCCTCCGCATCGGTGCGTGGCATCACAATGATCGACTGGGTGGACGGGAACCACAGGTTCGAAGCACCCATCATGATCAGCGTCGGGGATGCATCACATTCGGCGTCGAACGCGTTGAGATGAGGGTGTCGACCACGGCACTTCTGCGGGAGCTTCTCGCGACCAACTGCACCTTGGGCCTCTGCCATGCCGCGGGTCGCTCCGCAGGACACGCAGGTGATCGTCGAGCCGACGCTCTTGCCGACGTTGGCGTCGCGCATCTTCAGGTCGGGTAGTTCAGCCTTGGGACACTTGCTGCCGCGGTGCACCCACAGCGTGTACGGAAACTCATCGAGGTGACCGTTCGTGCATGTGAGCAGATGTTGAGCCGGCACTGCTGGGCTCTCACGCTTCCTGCTTGTCGAACCAGCCCGCTGCCCACCTCGGCCCGGGCAGCTCTTGTGCGTGAACTGGGCGAGGTCGGGCCGGAACGGATGGGTGTTGGTGTAGGCGAAGCGTGGCAGCGGGCCGAGGTAGTCGCAGCCGGTGCAGCGAAGCCATTGCGGGAACACGCGCGCAGGGATTCCGAGGTCGTTGCCTTCGGTGGTGTTCCGTCCCTTCTTGGGCTGCCAAGGGAAGGGACGAAGTGCGTCGACTTGCGGCCCGAGGTGGAGCCGGACGACGTTGAGCAGCCGAGGTTCGAGGATGGTGGGGACGAACTCGCGACGCCTCCAGATCGGCTCCCAGTCATCGAGACCAGCCGGCATGACCGAGAACCCGGGAAGATCCATGATCGCGCCAGGACCGTAGGTGTACAGCAGCGACGACGGGCGGGCGGAACCGACCTTGGCGCGGTTCTTGACGACACCTTCTTCGGCATCGGCGAGCGGGTCGAGCACCTGATCGGGATCGTGCAACATCACGCCCGTGATGCCCGCGTCGGGGGTTTCGGTGTCGCTCATCAGTCGTTCTCTCCGGCCGGCAGAACCCAGTCGGGTGCATCGTCGGGCTTCCGGGCGAACAAGCGCTCCGGCAGCGGACTCACGAGCAGATTGATCTCGGGCTGTACTTCGCGCATCGAGTTGGCGATGACGAACGGCGCTTCGATGGAGCCGCCGACGGACGCTTTCGAGTTCTCGGGGCTGATGATCAGCGGTAGGTATTTGTCTCCTTCGCCAGTTCGTTCGTAGACGAGGGTCTTGCTCATCTCCGCCGCTCTCCTGGCGCGTTGGTTCCATCGCCCGATTCTGTTCACCAGCAGATCGTTGGCACGCTTCGTCGCTGCCTCGCTCTGTGCAGCAGCTGCGATTCGAACCTTCAGCCTTTCGGCGAGGTTCTCGACGACAGAGAGCTGGTCCTTGATGCGCCACGCTTCGCGCTCCGGCGATAGCCCGTCCTTCTCCGTTGCCTGCACGACGCGGACAGCACTTACGAGAAGCCCGTCGATCCCTCGAGCGAGCGATGTAGGCGAGAAGGGGGTGACGGAGAGTGCTTCGACCTGCGCGTAGAACGTCTCGTGATAGTGACGGAACTGCTCGAAGTGAGCGAGGTCCCGCGGTCGCGCCCAGTTGCCGAGCGCGACCACCAAGCCCGGCCGACCCGAGGCGTCTCGCCCCACTCGAGATGACGCCTGGATGTACTCGGCGGTGTTCTTGGGTTGACCGACGACGAGCATCAGTCCCAGCCGTTGCACATCGACGCCGACCTGCAGCATCGAGGTGGCCAGCACAACGTCGAAGGGCATCTCCTTGCGGCGCGGCAGCTTCTTCTCAGCGTCCAGGTCTGCCAGTCGTTGACGGAAGGCGTCAGAGGTGTCGTGGTGCTCATCGAAGGTCAGCTCAAGGCGGTCGAGCGTTCGTCCGATCTCGCCAGACGCGATGCGGGAGGTCAACTCACCGATGTTCAGCAGCCCGAAGGCAGTTCCCAACCGTGAGGGAAACCCAGAGTCCTTTCGCGGCCGCTTGACGCGGTTCTGGATGTCGTCGGCCATGTATCGGGCCATGCCGGCCAGCTCGCGAGTTGCATTGAAGTAGCCAACCAACGTCATGTAGGGGTCAGCGGAGGCACCGGCGCGGTCGAACAGCAACTGGCCCGCCGAGAGCAGCACCTCCGCCACTCGGATCTCGGCGCTGGAGAGTCGTACCCCCTGCGCGCTGATCCCGACGTAGCGCCGACCAGGGTTGGCCTTGTCAATCGGCACTTCCTGAGAGAAATAGGTGTCGGCCACGTCGAGCACTTGCGGCGGGAAAATCTCTACCTGCCGCCCGTACAGTCCTCGGACCTGTTCGTGTGCGTTGCGAACCGTGGCGGTCGACGCGACGATCAGCGGGCGAACGGGATTCCCGTCGGAGGTCTCCCACGATGAGAGCGTCTCGACAGCGACCTCGAAGAGCCCGACCGAGGTGCCGAGTGCCCCGGTGATCAGGTGGAGCTCGTCCTGAATGATGAGGTCGGGAGGCCGCAGCCGACCCACCGGCTGGACCGTTGCGGCGGGATGACCGTTCTTAGTCGCCGGGTGGCTCGTTGTGATGTCGCATTGGGCGTAATCGGGGTGCACGTAGCCATGCCGGCCACAACGTCGTCCGACGTAGCCGAACAACGAGGCCGCCTCCCCCTCGCGAGCGAGGCGAGCGAACTTGTCGACGGTCGCGATCACGAAGGCCGGCGTCAACCGGTAGATCTCCTCGTCGACTGTCAGCACCGGCAGGCCTTCAGCGACGCTTCCGCCCTTGGCAAACGGGCAGCGGGCGAGGTCATCGCCGCAGTACACATAGACACGCCGCACGGTGGCATCGGTCTTGACCTGCGCGGCGCCGATTGGTGAACCGCACCACGGGCAGCGCTGGATCTGCAGCACCGTCAGGCGGTGCGAGCCGTAATCGTTGGCCTTGGTGAGCTGCTCGTCCGCTTCCTCGAATCGCTTGGGGCTGACGTCGGTGCCGACCCACAACCCGATGCGGAACGGTTCAGCACCCCATGTTGCCTCGTCCTCACGACGGGCCAACTCGGCGGCACACACCAGGGTGGTCGCTCGTTGAAACTGCTGCGCGGTGAGCAGTCGCAGTGTGTAGCGCATCAAGACGGCGACACCATCGCGACCATCCAGCGGACCATCCGTCGACTGCACGACTCCCTGCCGACGACGGACCGCGAACGTGTAGGCGGCGAGACCCAAGTAGGCCTCGGTCTTACCGCCACCGGTCGGGAAGAACAACAGCTCCACCCTCGCCTGATGCTCCGCACTTCGCCGCGCCGCTGTCGGCTCGGTAAGCGCTCCGAGTTGCATCAGAATGAACGCCAACTGGAACGGCCGCCACGACGCTGCGTCCGAGCCTCGGCCGGCGACCTCCTGCCGAGCCTGGTCGAGAGTGACCGAGGTGTCCGACGCACGCGAGGCGGACACCTGTGATGCGATGCGTTGATCGCGCATCACACGGTTCATGAACTGGAAACAGCGCAGCGCCTCGGCATCAGTCGCGACATGCTCGAGGCCAGCGATCAGCCGCTGATGTGCCTGCTGGGCTTCCCACAGCACGACCTCAATGGTCTCTTGCAGATGCTCCGGCAACGACTTCGCAGCCGCCTCCTGCTCAGCCAGCCACGCTCCGTATCCCGCGACCAAGGGCTCGAGACCGGAACGCAGCTCGCCGGCCGTCGTGACGGCGAGCGCATCCATCGATAGCAGCGCACCGGCTACGGAGCGAGCGCTGGTCTGCGGCGTCTCACCGATCGGCAACCACGTTGTCGATACCTCGGTTGCGCGCCTTGCCCCTTCACGCACCACCCAGTCCACCGAGCAGGTTCGGCCGATCGCAAACTCCAACCGGTTGCGGTACTGGAGAGTCAGGCGCCGGACTTCATCGTCGTGCTCGAGCCAGTCCTGCTCGAGCACGTCATGCACGGGCAGGAACACTTCAGCTCCGCCGGCGTCGACGCGCAGCTTGGTCTGAAACATCCACATGCTCATGGGGATCGGCGTGGGTGTCTCTCGGTCGTTGCACAAGGCGATCTCGATCAGCACCCGCCCGAAGCGCTCGTCGTCGTATCGGTCGAGACGCAGACAGCTCGAATCACGGAGCTGGACCGTCGCGGTACGACCCGCCGTGATGTCAGCCAGCCTGATCTGACGAACCTCTTCCTCCGGGTTGCGCTGGAAGTGCCGCACCGGACGGCCCGCCTTGGTGACCTCACCCGATTCGACCGATGAGTACGTACCCCACGAGGCAGTCACCGTGAACGACTCCTGGTCGACAGGAAGCTGGAATCGCAAACCCATAGACGCCGGGACCATCAGACCCTGCTTGGGTGCTCGATCTTCCGCGTCTTCACCCTCCGTGTCTGCTTCGGACGCGTCGGCGGCGCTCGCCGGCACGCCTCTGCCTTCGGCGAGCCCGGCAGCATCGACCGAGACCTCGACCAAGTCACCTCGATCATCGGGCTCATCAATGGGCGCAGCGATGGCCGCCTTGCCAGTGAGCTTGAAGGGGGCAATATGCCCCATGAGGTACTGCGACCGCGGACTGAAGGGCAGCACCTCGTCCGGCCCATAGATCGGGCCGAGCAGCTCCCGCTCCAAGATGTCCGCGAGGTTCTCGCGCACAGTGAAAGACGAGCCATCAAGCTCGTAGTTCAACGCGTAGGACGCCTGCGGGCCCGACGTCGGGGTCGGTATCAAGTCGCTCATCAGAAAAGTGTCTCCGTTCCCCCAGCGGCCTTCTTCGAACCACGACTCTTCGCTGTTGTCTTGCTCGTTTCAGCTTCCGCCGCCGCTCGGCGATGATTCTCCTCCAGGAGACGGTCGAGGATCTCGACCCTTGCTGCCGGGCTCACCGTCCATCGCTCCATCTGCCGGTACGTGTGGAAGCCGTGATCCAGCGGAACGTCAATCCACCCGTACGCATCCAAGACTGCCCGGTCGAGCTCCACGTGGATTGCGCGTAGCTGTGCGACGTCGCGGTCGGCGGAATCGGCGATTTCTGGGTCGTTGACGCGGTTGTAGAGCTTTGTCAGCCCGAGCTCGCGACGCAGCATGACCTCACGCCTAAATTCGTGAAGAGTCCTACCCACGCGCTCCAGCTGATCCGTGGCCTTCGGCCGAGGGAATGTCTCGAACACGTCGGAGGGCGTGTAACGCGAGTCCCCCCGCATGGCGGAGCCGTGTGCCACAGCCCACGACTGATGCACGCCGGAAGACAGAATCGCCTGGAGAACGAAACTGTCCGAGGCGAAGACCACCAGCGCGTGGCTGAAGACTCGATCGTTCGCAACACGCATTGGCATCAGGGTTCTGCTCGTGACAGCCACAGTCAGCACGTCACCGAGACCTGCCAGGGCGCGTCTCAGCGCCGGTCGCTTGTCGCCGAACTGCCACCAGCGAATAGGTAACGGAAGGCGTAGTACATACTCGCCGTCCTGATCACGTCGTTGTCTCTCTGGTCGAACATGGGCATCCACGTGCTGAAAGGGCGCTGCAAACGCACGTGCCCGTTCTTCCGACCAGTCGTTGAAATCGATCACCCACCTCGAGGCCGAGCAGTCGGGGCGGGAGTTCAGGTCCTCGCCGTTCAGATACGGCGCCAGGACCAAAGAGTTGGTCGCGTCATCTGCCAGCCATCCTTGCGCTACGGCCGGATCGACCACGAACCCCATCCCCAGCACGTAGCAGCCGATGAACGCAACGCCATCGTTCTCGGCCAGCCGCTTAGGTGCGCCGTCAGCGCGTCCGGCTGGCTCCAACAGCGTCGAGATGCGAGGTACAGGACGATCATCGCTGAACCGAGGAACCTCGTCACCCACGGGTCCCCTGGAGCCCCACACGGCGGCGTACTCCAGATTTGCGCTGGCGGCGGGCCAGGCTCGACTTTGGATAGAGCGAGTCAGCGAGAGGCCTCCGCGGACTAGTTGGTCAAGGCCAACCTCCCTTGTGTCACCTTGCGCCACTGAGTTGGTCGCAATCAGGCCGAAGACACCACTGGACTGGAGGAGACTCACCGCACGAAGGAGGAAGTACGCCACCAAGTCGGCGTTCCCCTTGGCGCCGGAAGCCAGCGTGTTTACCAGCCAGTCTCTCGCGTCGCTTCCCAGCGCTCCAGACACCTTCTTGCCACCAAGGAACGGGGGGTTGCCAACGATTGCATTGAATCCACCTCGGGTCAGGAACACGTCGGGGGCCTCAAGCACCCAATGCAGTGGTTGCCAGCGCTCGTAGTCAGTCGCAACCGTTGGCGTAAGACCCCGATCGATCAGGTGGTTGAGCCATGTCGCGCTACCCACGTCGCCCGACGAAGGATGCGCCTGTTTGGCAGCGAGGCGAAGGTTGTCGTACGCGTCGTCAAGCGGCCTCCCGGGCTTTCCTCCGAGTGGGAGCCCGGCCGCGACCACACCATCAGCGATCTGGTGGAGCGAGTAAGTTACCTGACGAAGTTCATTCAGCTGCCGGTGCTTAGCTTTGCTCGTGCGTGCTGGGTCGTCTTCGTCGATCTCGGTGGCGAGGCGCTCACGCAAGTCGACGGCCTTGCGAAGTATGGCGTCGATGTCGACGTCGAAGATGTCAAACCGTCGGTCCATTGGCACCCGCGAGGGATCGATATGAAGCATGCGGAGTTGATCGAGACTCGTGACGCCGAGGAGGGAGTTGCCCAAGAACACCTTGTCATCGACGAATGAGAACGGAAGATCGCGGTCGAGCGAGACCAGCCAGAGCGAGAGCTTGCACATCTCAACGGCCATATCGTTGATGTCCGCGCCGTAGAGACAGTTCGCTACGACTTGGCGGATCGCACGCTTGTGAAGATCCTTGCGTTGTGCGTTGGATGAGTCCTCTCCGATCCACGCCTCGACGACTCGGTCGGCGAGGTACCTCGCCGCGGCGACGAGGAACGCACCGGAGCCACACGCGATGTCGGCCACCTTGAGTTCAAGCAGCTCGTCGGAGCTCCTGAGCTTCCAGGACTCCTCGTCGGCTATTTGATGCGGCCCTGGCGAGTAGCAGAGTGGTTGCAGGGCGTGTAGCACGACCTCCTCGGCAAGTGACTTCGGGGTGTAGTGGGCACCGGCGTTCTTTCGTGATGGCGTTTCCTTCACCATCAGCCCACCGGCGAGAACGACGAACGGGTAGTTGCGCAGATCGCGACGTACGAGTCCGAGCCATGGGATGATCCGATCGCGCAGCGCCAAGTCGTCGCCGACGGTCTGAGTCAGTGCGCTGACAGTCGACGGGTCTGGTTCGGTCTGAACTGATTTGGCAATGGCGGCCACTGAGGCCGCCTTCGCGGAGGGCTGATCTTCGGCAACCCAGTCACGGATCGCATTCGCGATTCGCTTCGGATCGTCGCTTGATGATGCGAGCTCCTCGAGCTTCGACAACGGGATCTCGGGCTCGGCGCCGGTCGTGCCGATGACGCCGAGGTACGTCTGATCGACGGTCGTGCAGGTGTATCCCAGGAGGCCCTCGTAGATGTAGCCGATCTGTTCAACGTCGACGTCGCGGAACGAAATCTGGCGTGCTTCGCCTTGAACGTGCGCGATCTGCACCGAGCGGAGTACGTGCAGCATGACGCGATCAGGTACGGCGATCGTCAGTGCACCGTGTTCGGTGGTGGCTGTAAGGAAGGGGAACCTTGTGGGGTCGAACAGCGAGCCGCCGTAGGCCGGCATTCTGAGGTTCTCGAATGACGCCCCGCTGAACAATGCTTGGCTAGTGGCGAGCAGCCGATGCCAGGTGAGTGAGGTGGCCTCAAGCGCCTCCTCGCCCGCGTCGCTCTCACGCTCTGCGAGCCGGCTGAGTTCTCGGGAGATGCCGTAGCCCTGTTCGAACAGCTCGCCTGACGGAAGCAGGCCTCGCTCTTCAGCGAAGAGCAGAAACACGGTGCGCATCATCACCGTGACCGCAGCTTCGTAAGTGTCATGCGTGCGTGTCGGAAGCGGATCGGAACGGCCGCGTCGTTTGGCGTCGGCCGCAGACTCGGAGAACGACTGGATCAACAGTTCAACGGCCAGCCGCACCTGAGCGCCGAGCGCTTCGGTGATCTCCTCGGCGGCTGCAACCGACTCATCGAACATGACGGGCAACCGCTCGGCCGGGTCGCCGCCGATGATGTGCTGCCGACTGATGAGGGTGAGGAAGGCGTCGCGCGTCCGTGGCTCCTCCACCCAGGTGAGTGCATCAACGATTCCTGACGCAGCCATTCGGCCTTCTCGCGCGCAGAGGAGACCCCACCATCGGCCGTCGGTGACGATGCCGAGATCGACGTTGTTCTCACGGAGCAACGCCTCGAGCCGATCGATGGGCGTCGCAGCCCACAGGTCATTCGGTGTCTGCCGCAGCGAGTCGGTGGGATCGACCACATGCACCAGCGCTCCGACGCCATCGCTACCGACGAGGGCAGCTTGCGCCGTGACCGTGACAGCACGGTTAGGCGACTGTGCCTGCACTCCCGCGACGGTGCCCCACCGCAGAGACTCGGCCCAGCCGGCCGCCTCGCTCAGGACTATTTGAATCCACTGGTCGCGCATAGATCGATACGCGTCGAGCCGGCTGGCGTTGCCCGGATCCCGATCGAGTGCCTCCCATGCGGCCTCGAAGTCCTTGCGGCCTTCAACGAGCACTTCGAGTCGCTCTGGGTGGGTCGAGCGAAAGTCGGGGATGCCGTTCGGCCACACCCTCTTCAGGGGAGGGATGGCGAGGAACGGGCCCTCGATGTCAACCAGTTCGAGCCATTGTCGATGCATTTCAGAGGCGCTGGCGATCGGAGCGCTGCGCCGGCGGAGGGACGGTGCCATCAGTTCGCCCACCCTTCGGCATCGGAACGAGTGAGCGCGAACACAACTGCAGCAGCGGTGGTGTGTGGCTTCACCTCCGCGTATCGATCTGAGATCGCGGCGACCTCACGAGCTTCTTCGTCACCAAGCTCGTCGAGACGGCGTTCCATCGCCTGGATGTCGCGCCGACGTTGGCGCTGCTGGTCGTCGGGGAAGAGAGCTGCTGCCGCTACTTCCTCGGCGCGTTCCAGCACGGCCAGCGAGTCGTGCAGGTTGGTTCTGAAGGCTGCGAAGATCTCCTGAGCCCGCTGGATGTCGGCAGCCTTTCGTCTGCTGAGCTGATCGACCACCGATTCATGTCGGCGCGAGGCGCGAGATTGCATGGACTCTTCCAGTCGGGCCCGCAATGGAGCATCTGGCACATTCCAGAGGTCGCAAAGCTGGCGACGCACAGATTCGCTGGCGACGCTCAACTGAATGCCATCCAGCGCCTGATCGAGGGCTGTCTCGGCCTTCTCCTCTGCCATCGCGCGCCGTCCCTGCAATCGCACTCCGGCGAGGAAGACTTCCTCGTGCAGGCGGATGCCGCCTCGACCGACCAGAACCATGCGTGTCACCGCTGCCACGAACGACTCAGCGAGGTCGTCGACGACGACGGCGGTGACTCGACTCAGCGGGGAAGAGGCACTCCACAGCGCACTTCGCAGCAGCCGCTGCGAGCGCTGAACGATTGGGTGACCGAGGTGCACGTAGACCACATCGCTGCGTCCCTGAGCCACGTCAGCGTCGAAGGTGATCGGGCGTGCGACATTTGGTTGCAGCCGCGAGTAGAGCCCCTTCAGCGTGGACTGCCAGGGCGTCGAGAACGGGCGAACACTGAACACCTCGGCGTGCACTCCAAGTTGGTCGTCTTCGTCGTACGGGATCGGGATCAGTGGGAGCTGATGATCGATTCGCAGGGCTGTGTCGACGACGCGACGTAGGTTCGCCGGCTCCAGGTGCATCTCGGCTCGTGAAGCGTCGAAGCCTTGCTCCAGTTGCGTCAGCCGGGTGTTGAGTTCGAGGCCGCCCGCAAGTGCCGCATTGATCGCCTCGTTTGGGTCGTCCCCCTTCGACTTGCGACGTGACGGAGCACGTCGGGCAAAGTGCGTCTGAATTTCCTCACCGATCACCTCGTTGACGGAACCGAGATCCTGCTCGACGTTGGCGATCTTCTTCGCGATGCGGGCCATGAACGAGGCGTCTGCCGCATAGATCGACGAGTCGGAGTCGGGAATGAAGTGAAACACCTGAGGCTCGCGGGTCTGCCCGTATCGGTCGATCCGGCCGATCCGCTGCTCGAGACGCGAGGGGTTGAACGGGATGTCGAAGTTCACCAGTCGGCAGCAGTACGTCTGGAGATCGATGCCCTCCCCTGCTGCATCGGTGGCGAGCAAGACCCGCACCCGCTCCCGGGTGGGATCCTCGGTGAACTGTGAGCGGATGTACTCCCGGTCCTCAGGGGGCGTGGAACCCTGGATCACTGCCAGGACGTCGCTGTAGCCCTGCTGTGTCAGAACCCGGGTCAACCAGTCGACGGTGTGCGCGTATTCGGTGAACACGACGACGCGTTCGTCGCTCCAGTTGGAGCCGTCGGGCCGGCACACACCGTTGAGGAATCGCAGTAGTTCATCCAGACGAGAGTCGGGCCGGCTCTCGTAGCTCAGACCCCACTCCATCAATGCCTGGAGCTGACCAGCGCTTGCAGCTCGGAGCGGGTCCGAGCTCTTCGACTCCCGCAGCCGCTCGGCCTCGTCCTGCTCCCACAAACCTTCTTCTTCGTCGGACTGACCCTCTCCAAAGACATCGTCGTATTCATCGCCGGAGAGGCCTCGACCCGCCCTCGATGAGAGGTAGTGACTGAGTGTCTGGCCGAAAGCGAACGGGCTGGACAAAAACCGCTTCTTCAGCAGCATCGTGACGATGTCACCGCTCGGCTTGGTGCCGTTGAGCTTGGCGCTCGTGGTCACGATTTCGTCGAGGAGCGCGAACATTTCTTGCTCGTCCTCCCGTGGCGAGAAGGTCAGCGCATGGACCGACCGGTTCTTGAATCCCTTTCCGACGAGGTCGCGTTTGAGCCGACGGACTGTCACGTCCTTCAACGCGTTGGAGTCCAGAAGCGCACCACGTGAGAACCGGCGGGGATCGATCATCTCGAGCAGCGCAGTGAACGACTCCGGATGTCCGTTGTGTGGTGTCGCAGAGAGGAAGAGTCTGTGCTCGCACTTGTCAGCGAGCTGACGAACTGAGACCGTGCGTTGCGTGTCAACTGCGTATCCACGACCGCCTGCCGGCGCTGGAGGACTCGCCGGCGCCACATGGTGAGCCTCATCGACAACGAGGATGTCGAAGGAGTACCGCTTGCCCGACTTCGGTGTGCCGGCTTGCGCGTACACATCGCGCAGCAGACGTTGAGCCCGCACCTGGGGCAACCACGCCATCGACACGATCACCCGCGGAAACATCAGAAACGGGTTGGCGTGCAACCCATGCGACCTGCGCACTTGAGCCATCAACTCGCTGTTGACGATGACGAAATCGAGACCGAACTTGTCACGCATCTCGTCTTGCCACTTCAGCGACAGACTCGGCGGACACACGATGACCGCAGTCCTGGCACGGTGGCGCAGCAGCAGTTCTTGGATGACGAGACCGGCCTCGATGGTCTTGCCCAGCCCAACGTCATCCGCGAGCAGCAGGTTCGTACGTGGCGCCCCCAGCGCACGGCGAAGCGGCTCGAGCTGATACGCCTCGACGTTTACACCTGACCAGAACGGCGCCTGATACCGATTCGGGTCCGCGGACGTGACCGCACCCCAACGCATCGCATCGATGAACCCCGCCAGAGTCGCCGGGTCGTCGAATGTCTCCGGCAGCAGTCGCTCCGGCAATCCCTGAGCGGGCGTCACGGAGTGGCCGACTTCCAACTCCCACACCACCGTCAACGTGTCGTTGCGACGCCCTTCGTCAAGTGACTGAAGGTCCACGACGTGCGAGAGATGAGAAGTCGCGTCGTCTGCAGGACTGCGAGGTAGCCCCTGCGCCCGCACGCTCGCGACGGCCCATGTCGAGCCTCGGACTTCGACCACCTGCCCGGGCTCAGGAAGCGGAGGCGCGATAGCTGGTGATGTGATGCTCACTCGACTCCCTCGCTCATCCGCCCCTCGAAGCATCCGCCCGAAATGCACCGCCGTCAAAGCCTACGCCGTTCGCCACTGCGGCCAATCGAACCCGCCCCCTCGCCGATCGCGAGCCACGAACGCCCCGGTCGTCACCCCTCGCCCATCGCCAAGTGGTCGCCCGATCTGGTCAGCACTCCGTCTCGAACAAGAATCGAGATGTCGCGATCCAACTCCGCCTGGATGTCGACCCCGACTCGCTTCCAACCGAACAGCCGTGCAACCGCCGTTCGGAGTTCGACCTCGTCGATTCGTTTCGCGTCGATCGCCAACCTGCGAATGGCCTCGCGGCGTTCGGACGCCGGCACCTTGGTGACGGAGCGATCGCTTTCCGGATCGCCTGATGGCGAACGCACGATCGGATCGCCGGGCTGCGCGGACAGGAACAAGTCCTCGTGCCGCCAGATTCGCCGCCCCTTCAACGCCTGCGTGAGGGCCTTCTCGTAAGCATCCCGAATGTTGACGCCCATCCGACCAATGCCGAAGCACACTCGAACGCGTTCGCGCACGACGTCCTCATGCACTGGCCCCTCAGCTTGCACGATCTCCTCGATCACGTCCGCGATCTCCGTCCGGCGAGTTGGAGAGGTGAACTCACCCTCCCACTGACCGCGTCGAGGCCGCACGAGTGCCGGCTCGTAGTCGACAACCCAGCTCGGCACCTCGGACAAGTCGACTTCGTCGATCTCGACGATGACCGCCGGAGCGACGGCCGGGCGAGATACTCGCGCGCTCTCGCCACGAATGGCTGACTCGATCGCATCCTGCAGTCGTCGTTCCTGCGCCGGTCGATCGCGATACCACGACTGGCCCCAGATCCTGTGCAGTCGCCAACCCAGTCCTTCCAGGATCTCCTGGCGGAGCCGATCGCGATCGCGGGCCACACGTGATGAGTGGTATGCAGTGCCGTCGCATTCGACTCCGAGAACGAAGGCGCCTGGCGATGACGGGTGCCTCACACCGATGTCGATGCGGAAACCGCCGACACCGACCTGTGGCACGGGCTCGAACCCCATGTTCTTGATGACGCGGATCACTTCGTCCTCGAATGGACTCTCCGTATCTCTGCCTTCCGGACTCACCTCGAGCGCGAGAGCGGCTGCACCCCGATCCGCGAAGTCCAGGTAGCGCTGCAGATGACGGATGCCGAGCGCCGCTGACGTTCCAGGGAAGTCAGCAGAGGTGATCGAGGCGACTACCTCGACGCGCCGCCGCGCTCGCGTGATCGCCACGTTGAGACGACGCTCGCCACCCTGCTTCCCGAGCGGTCCGAGCTGCTCGGTGAAGCGGCCGTTCTCGTCCCGGCCGTAGCCAATGCTGAAGATGATGATGTCTCGCTCGTCGCCTTGGACGTTCTCGAGGTTCTTCACGAAGAACCCGTCGAGGCGATCGGTGCTCAGCAGCGCGTTCAGCTCTGGGTGCTCGCGAGCGTGCCGCTCGAGGGCTGCTCCGATGGCCGATTCCTGTGCTCCGGAGAAAGCGACGACACCAAGCGTCAGGTCCGGATGGTTACGCCGATGGAACAGGACGCGCTCAACCACCTTCTCCGCCTCGATCGGGTTGTCCTGGCCCGCGCCTCGGCGGTAGACGCCGTCGGCACGAATGAGCTCGACCCCAACGTCCGGAGCCGCTTCGAGGGCGCCGGGAAACGTGAACAGACGACCGTCGTAGAACCGATAGTTGCTATACGTGATGAGCGACTCGTGCTGGCTGCGGTAGTGCCAGCGAAGTGACAGCGCCGGGATACCGCTGCTGCGGCAGGCGTCGAGGACGGACTCGAAGTCCTCGGGCTGTTCCTCGTCGTACTCCTCGGATCCGCCTGCGAGACGATCGAAGAACGAAGTCGGCGGCAGCTGCTTCTGGTCACCGGCGACGACCAACTGCTTGCCTCGATACACGCAGTTCGCCGCCTCCGACGGAGGCACCTGTGATGCCTCGTCGAAGATCACGACGTCGAACTTGATGTCGGGTGGCAGGAATTGCGACACCGACAACGGACTCATCATGAAGCAGGGCTTCAGCGAAAGCGCAACCTCCTGCGTCGTTCCAAGGAGTCTCCGAATCGGCATGTGGCGGCTGCGCTTCTCGGCTTCGCGGCGGATGATGCCGGCAACACCGACCGCCGTCGTCGGCCGACGTTCGCTGCACGCGTTGATGACCTTCGCAGCGGCACCCGCGATTTGGCGTCGATCGAGATCACGGAACCGCTCGACCATGCTGTCGCGTTCCAACGCGGCGTACGTCCGTAGCCGCTCGTCGCCGGCGACGATCGAATCGATCCACCTTTCCAACGCCGACCGCTCGACAACACCCACGATGTCCGCCGACGCAGTACGTCGCTCTTCGAGTGTCTCCACGATCGGCCCGAAGCCCATGTCGAGAAGGTCCTGCCGCGAGCTTGCGTGGCGTGACCATTCGTCCACTTGCCCGACACTTCCTGCGAGCTCGCTGACGAGTCCACGGCCGTCGTCGATCGAGAGCCGGAAGTCCTGTTCGAGTCGCGCTCGCCATGGCTGGGAAAAGAGGTCAGCAATCTCATCCCAGCGCTTGTGCACATCACGGGTCTTCGCGGCGAGCTCGTCCGCAAATGGATCGGCAGTCAGCGCCGCGCCAGCGACCACGTACGACATCGGCTCGCCCGCGGCTGAACGCACACTGCTCACCCACCGCATTTGCTTTTCGACCTCATCGAAGTCGGTTTCACGGCCAGTGAACGACGGGCCGAGGAGCTCGATCGTCGATCTGTCCAGGCTCGCCAGCGACCGCTCGATGTCGTTCGCCCGCTTCGCGGCAGGCAACAACTCAGCTGTGGCCAACACCCCAAGAGACCGGCCCGTTTCGGCGCAAGCCTGCTGAACCCGCAGAGCGAGCGTGTCCAGAAAGGCGCCGGCGCGACTCGCCCATCCGCTGAAGTCCTGGAGCGGCAATCCCGCTGGAACGATCACACCGAGAGAAGCGAGCTCACCAGCCAGAAGCGAACTCCACCGCACGCACAGTTCCCGAAGTTCGGAGGAGAGCGGGATCACCCGTGGATCGGGCCGCCCGCCGAGTGCGAGCTGCTCGGCGAGGCGGCCAGTACCAACTCCTCCGGTGAGCTCAAGCGCTCGACGGGCCAACCAGAGCGCCCGATGGATCCGCTCAAGGTCGGTGGCGGTCGCGCCTTCGTAGTACGTGCCAAGCATCGGGGCGTGATGGGCCTCCGCAGCCGTCAGTTGCGTCATGCGCCCCTGCCACTCGATTGCGGCGTCAAGCTTGGTGATGAGGTCCGAGTCGACCCGCGCTGCGACGCAGTGTGGTTCGAGCGCCCGCTTGTCCGCCCGATACTGCCCGGACAATTTGCGGAGGCCGGAGTTCTCGCGGAAGCGCGCGCGGAGGCCAACGAGGTCGAGCGAAAGGACGCTCTCGTTGAACGTGTCGCGGAGCTCGTCGCGTTGACGCCGATAGTCCTGCACGAGACCGGACAACACGGACTCCGCCTCGCGAAGCGCAGCTTGAACGACCGGATTCAACCACGCCGGCTCCGGACGCTCGGACGCACCCGCGTAGCCACCGAGCTCGGCCAACTCGAGCGCAACCTCGAGGTCGACGGATCGGCCCGCCACGTCGAACGAGCTCGCAACCACGTTGCTGCGTTCGACGATGTCGGCTGCGATCTGGGTAGCGCTCGCGACCGCTGAGCGGACGCGGTCGATCCAGCCGACGTCGGCCGCCGAAGGTGGCCGAATCGCAACGACATCGTTCGCGAGACGAGCAAGGGCGACGGACATCTCTTCGGCGCCAGCGTCGTCCACGTCGGCCCATCGCTCGCCACCAACACGTCGGGCGACCTCTGACGCGGTGACGTAGTCGGCCACCTCTTTGCGCAATGTCCCGACCAGTTCGATCACGGGCTCAATCGAGTCGTCGCTCAGCCAACGCGGCGGCGTCGCGGCACGGTCGGCGCGTTCCTCAATCGTCGAGAGCAGCCGACCGAGATGCTCTGCGCCCTCCAAGGTCTCAGCGCTACGCAGGCCAGTGGTAGCAACGATCGATTCCATCACCGCTCTGAGGTTGTCCAGTGCCACTCCGAGCGCACCGAGCTGCGAGCCGATCTGCTGTTGCCGAGCCCCCGACGTCTCGGTGTCGCGCAACGACCTCCACAGGAAGGTCTCGGGATGCTCGACCGGCCCCCACGCACGAGAGAGCCGACCTGCCGCGTCGAGAATTTCTCCGAACTGCTTCGGCGTGAGTTCTCGCCCGTGCGTCCCGCAAACAGGACCTCGCTCGCCCGATTGAAGCGCTGCGACTCGACCCATCACGTCGTGCAGCGACCGACCGAATGGTTCGCGACGAACGTTCACCGCGATCGCGTATGCGTTCAGCTCCTCCCGAGCTCGTTCCAGTTCGGTCTCGTCCTGCGCCGTGAACCTGGCGCTCGAACGAGGGCGAGTCTCGAGGGCACGCCCCAGCTCGGCGGCGACCTCTTTGCGCGTTGCCTTGTGGCTGTGCAGTTCCAGCACGAACTCGGCGAGACCTGCCTCGGTCAGCCGATTGTGCACGACCTCCAGGGCTGCAGCCTTCTCCGAAACGAACAGCACGCTCCGCCCCGCGAACAGCAATTCGGCGATCATGTTGGTGATCGTCTGGCTCTTGCCTGTGCCGGGCGGTCCGTCCATGACGAAGCTGCGTCCGTTGCGGGCAGCAACGATGCACACTCGCTGCGTCGAGTCGGCGTCACGCACGCTCACGAGCTTCTCGGACGGCGCGTTCGCGTCGAGCTGGTCCTCGGAGATCGGCTCGAACGCGAAGTCAGCGACGGCCGATGCCTCAGGCCCGAGCCCGATCGCTTGAATCATCGGCGATGCGAGAACGAGCTCCGCGTTCTCAACGAGGTCGCGATACATCGCCTCTTTGTGAAACGTGAAGGTGGCAAGCACGGAGCGTCGTTCGACGCTCCAGCTCGAACGCCGCGCAATCGCAGCCTCGACCGCTTCGAGCACGCCGTCGAGATCATCGTGGATGTCCTCGAACGTCGGGAGCTCGATGTCGAAGTCGTTGGCCAGCTTGATCACGAGCGCAGGGTTGAGCACGCACTCGTTCTCGTCATCCGTGATGCGGAACGGCACCTGAAGCGAGGTTCGCGGCACGAATGACACTGGCCGCAGCACGAGCGGTGTCTCGTATGCCTTCCCATCGTCCGGGTCGATCCACTTGAGCATCCCGAAGGTGACGTACAGAACTGACAAACCTGTATCGAGAAGAGCCTGCGTCGCCGCTCGCTCTAGGTTGCGCAGCGCACGGTCGAGGTCAGCGGGCTCCGCCTTGTTGCCTGCAACGAGCTCGTCCGGCTCGGATTCGACGGGGTCGCCGCTTGAGTCCAGTCTCGGACGATGAAACCCCCAGTTGCCCCGGTCCAAGCCGTCCCAGATCTCCGCTATCTCCGGCTCGACCAGCTCCAGCGTCGACGTCTTGGCATGCTTGAAGTACAGCAGTCGATTGCGACGTGTCAGGTTGACCAAGTCGTTCTGCCAAACCTTGAGCTGTTGCTCCAGCTTCGATTTCTGCGTCGAAGTCAGCATGTTCCACCGAGACCCTGCTCTTGAGCGACGAATCCCACACTTCGTCGCGACGACCACCCCGTCATGCAAGCCACATGGCTGCGGATGAGACGGCGCTGAGGATATATCGGTGCCTGTTGTGCGTCAGTCAAGGGCCGTCGCCACGTCCTCCGCAACCTCGCGGCGCTTGGCAAGCTCAGAGGCCATCCTCTCGTCGGACCACTGTCTCACGTCGTCTCCACCTATTGCCTCGACGAAGTTCCCGAACTGAAAGGCGCCCGAGCTGCGAGCCCAGATGTTCCAGCTGCGCGAGATCGTGACGGCGATCTCGTCGTCGACGCTTGCGCCACGCGGCTCGGAGCCCAGCAGCGCGTCAAGTGCGCCGATCACTTCGACGTCGCGTCGACGAAAGTCGCCTCCGAACACTGCAGCGATGATGCTTCCGTAGGTCTCGGAGCCTCGCGAGTGCAGGTGCGCCAGCTGCGTGCAGATCGTTCCCCTCGGCTTTCCCATTCCTCCGATGCCAGCAATGCGTGGGCGTGGCACCGCGAGCACAACCATCAGATCGGGCGCACGCTGCGACGCGTCGCCGAGCAGGTGGATGACCTCTCGCTCCGTCCGCAGTTCCTCGAGGCTCCAGGCGTTCGCCTGCGTCGGTCGGTTGAGTTCAGTTGAAACGGCCGCGTTGAGAGCGTCCCAAAATCCTCCGACGAGCGAGTTCAGCGCAGCGTGGTTTGCGTACGACACGAGCGCCCACTCCGGATCCGTCCCCACCGACACTCGCAACGCCTCGTGGAGTGTCAGGGCGCCACGTGCGGCAGACATCGGCGGGATCTTGTTCGGCACGAACCTTCCTGCCAGCTCTGCCGCAACGGTCTCGAAGACGTTCACCTTGTCGCCACCGGGCCCAAATGAGCGCCGCCACCAATCGCGTTCCAAAACGCTGCCTCGGAGAGAATCCTGATTCCGTAGTCGCGAGCCTTCTTGGCCTTCCCGGATTGCGTGTTGGCGTCAGCAACGACAAGGACCTTCAGATGTCGCGAAACGCCAGGGAGCACGGCGAGACCGTGTTGCGCCGCAGCAGTTTCGCAGTCGAACCTCGATACCCGCATCGCTCCCGTGAAGCAAACCGTCGTGCCCGGCGGAAGCACGGACTGTTCGGCGACCGGCGGCGTCGATGGCGCCAGCGCGGCGTTCAGCACTTCCTCCCATCCCTCCACTCCGAGCAACGCAGCGACCTCACCAAGATCGTTTCGTTCTTCGTCGGTGACCACGCCGTCCGCGAGGGCCATCGAGCACAGGCTCGTCACGTAAGCGGCATGGAGCCCGGCGACTTCGCCTGATGAGAGCCGCACGGATCGCGCGAAGTCGGCCAGTGCGTCCGCCTCCGCAGTCGTGACGAGCCGATCTTCGATAGCTCGATCGAGGAGATTCAGGTACTGCCCGGCCGACGCCGCTGAGATCAGGCCCGGGCTGGGTGCTGCGAGCCGCCGGACGAGTCCGGTGAGATAGGTGCCTTGCTCGACGCGCACATCAACGACCTCGCCGCGCCTCGTCGCGCGACCGGTCGATGTCCATCCGGGACAGTCGAGAGGCGACGGCAATGCAGGAAACGTCCATGCCGAGATGAGCCTCGAGAGCAGCTGCGCTGCCATCCGCGCATCGTCGAGTGCCGTGTGGGCATTGCCCACGTCGATGCCAAAGTGGCGGCAGCAATCCACGAGTCGTCGGGGTGCGGTTGGCGCAACGGAGTACAGAACTTCGAGCGTGCACAGGCCGTCGATCAGTTCAGGGCTGACACCCGCTCTTTGAAACTCCGCTCGGAGGAAGCGAAAGTCGAAAGACGCATTGTGGGCGACGGGTACCGCTCCGTGCAGCATCGAGTACACGTCCGGCACGATGTCCGCGAATCGGGGCGCTGACATCACGTCCGTCGCCGTGATCCCGTGAATCGAAGTTGGCCCCACATCACGCTCTGGGTTCACCAACGTGCTGTATTCGTCGAGCACACGGCCGTCGGCAGACATTCGGACGATCCCGACTTCGACCACGCGATCGGTCGCCGGATACAGCCCAGTGGTCTCAAGATCAACAATTGCGAAATCCACGGCTCCGCCCCCTGGTCCGATGGACTGCGATTACACCAGTGATTGGCCTCAAATTGCAATAGGTCCAACGCCTCAACCGCCGGCTACTTGAGTAGGTGCCGTTCACGCCGATACTTCCTTCGATGGGAACGATGGTGCCGGCGGGCTTCCCGATGTCGTTGCTCAAGAACGACGCCGAACGCCTCGTCGTCAACGAGTTGTGTCGGCAGCTGTCCGACGAGTGGCTCATCCTCCCGGACGTCGGCATCACCGGACCGCGAGACCGGCAGATCGACCTCGTGATCGCTCATCCCGACGAGGGCATCGCCATCGTCGAAGTGAAGGGTCACCGCGCCAAGGTGGTCGAGGGCATGTGGTGCGCCAACGGCAAGCCGCTCGAGCCACAGCCGTACGAACAAGCGAAGGACAACGCGCACGAGTTGAAGCGGTTCCTCCGAACCGTGCACCCGTCACTCGACGCGGTGAAGGTTGAGTACGCAGTCGCGTTCCCGAACACCACTGGCCTGAACGGCGACCTTCCTCCCGACGTTGACCGAACCCAACTGATCACCTCGACAGAGCTCGACTCGATCGCGAATGCCATCGATCTCCTCATGGCCAGGCGCTGGGGACAGCGAGTCGGCAGGCCGGCCATCGATGCGATGCTGAGCGCGTTGCGGCCGAACGCAGATGTCCGATGGGATCAGGAAGGCCGCGCAGTGGCAGCGAAGCAGCAGCTGTCTCGACACTGCGACGACCAGGTCCGAGCGCTCGAGACGCTCGACATGAACCAGCGCGTTCTGGTCACCGGTGGCGCAGGCAGTGGCAAAACACACCTCGCCAAGTGGTGGGCCCGACGGGCCCTCCGGCGCGATGAACGAGTGCTGCTGACGTGCTTCAACGACCCGCTTGGCGGCGACCTCCAGAGACGTCTGGGCGAGGATCATCACCTCACCGTTGGGTCGTTCTTTGACGTCGGCCTCAACCTCCCCGGTATACCCGAGCTCGAGATCCCGGAGGATGCCGACAAGGAGTGGTGGGACCACGTCGCAGTCGGGCATCTCCACTTGCACTGGCATGAGGTGACTGCCCGATTCGACACAGTGATCGTCGACGAAGCGCAGGACTTCAGCCCAGCGTGGCTGGCCCAGCTCGAGCAGCTTCTCGACGAGCACGGCCCGCGACGACTGTTGATGGTCGCCGACACGGCACAAGGCATCTACCCGCGAGGTTTTCGCCCGCCGACTTGCCACGACGGCTGGGCTCGGTGCGAGCTCGTCAAGAACTGTCGTAACACGCACGCCATCGCCACCATGCTGCAGCGCTCGTTTCACGGCGCGCCACTGCCCCTCGACCGAACGCCGAGCTCGGCGAAGATCGAGTGGCTCGAGGCGAACGCGATCGACGAAGTCATCGACCGAGTTGGCGAAGAGATCGATCGCGTTGTCGAGACCGAGGGCCACTCGCCTCCACGCGTGCTCGTGGCGACCTTCACATCAAAGGTCCGCGAGCCGCTGCGGAGCGCTTTCGACTTCGTGATGTGGGAGGGCGGAGCGCCGGCGGCGATCATCTGCGAGAACGTCCATCGGATGAAGGGACTCGAGTTCGACTACGTGATCCTCGTGTCACCGGACGACTCTCCGACGGACCAACTCCTGTACATCGGCGCAAGCCGTGCGGTCTATGGCCTGACGGTCATCGGCCCACGGTCGCTCGCCGAACGACTCGGAATTCACAACTAGCGTCGAACTACTCGACGGGACGGGGAAGTCATGGCACGGCGAACAGACGTAGAGATCCTGGCGAATGCTCTCAAGAAGCTGCCAGGCAACCAAGCATCGGTGGCAAAGCTCGGAGCTGAACTGGCGTGGGATGTGGCAAAGGTGAAGCACGTCGTCACCAGGGCGGTCGTGATCCCTGGCATGCCGGTGTACACGGCCAAGGGCGGCGTCATCAAGTACCGAGGATCGGAGCGTGGTGCATCGGTCGGCCTGTACGCGGACGTTGCTCGAATCATCGGCACGTACTGGGGCCCGCGAGACTTGGGGCTCCGCAACATCGCCACAATCGACACCGCGCGAGCGGGCACCCGCGGCCAGGGTGTCTGGACGCACCCTGACCTCGTGGTCGCCGCCGACCCACGGCGTCGTGAGTCCGCCGAGGAGCCTCGCCGCCTCCACGCCATCGAGATTGAGACTGCTGCCGGATTCGACTTGCGGTCGGTGTATCAGGCTCACGCGCAGGGTCGAGGCGCCAACTACTCGTGGGTGTTCGGGAGCAAGGCGCCGGGAGTTGACTCGCGAGACTGGGAGCGAGTTCTTTGGACCGCATCGAGCCTCGGCGTCGGCGTCGTGACGTTCGTCAAGCCCCACGCGTACGGCACTTGGACAACACACCTCGAGGCCGCTCGTCGTCGTCCGACCGACGACGAACGCGAAGGGTTCCTCTCGCAGACGATGAGCGCACTCACGCGCGAAGCCTTCGAGCTCTGAAGGCGTCGACCAGTTGAGCGCAATGAAGGAGATGCGGCTGCGTCGTGCCGACACGTGTCGGACTTGCGCCGTCGCGATTCCATTGGGCGAGTCGGCGTACTGGGACGCACTGACGAAGACCGTGAGCTGCATCGGCTGCGGTTCCGATCACACCTCAGTTGAATCGTCAACCGTGGCCCCAAGCATCGATCGTGGAGTCGCGGGCGCCGGGCCTCAGCGGGAGGCTGAGCGACGGACGGCACGTCACGAAGCCAGGCTCGAGGCGAAGTGGGGCCGTCTCTCAGGAGTCGCCAAAGCTCTGTCGAGCGAGCCGGCCTCGACGACCGCCTTCGCCACGGGAGCGAAGGGTGAGAGGTACTTCGCCGAACGGATGGAGCCGGCACTCGGCGACACGGGGGTCATGCTCCACAGCCGCAAGATTCCAGGGCAAGGCGGCGACATCGATCACATCGTTGTCGCAGGTTCTGGAGTGTGGATCGTCGATGCCAAGAACTACCGGGGACGCGTCGGGGTTCGAGACGTCGGTCCGTTCTGGCGAACCGACCAACGTTTGTTCGTTGACGGCCGCGATCGCACGACGCTGCTCGATGGGATGGCCAAGCAGGTCGCTGCTGTCCGCGCCGCCCTGGCAGCGGGGAGCTTTGACTCGGTACCAGTCCACCCGAATCTCCTCTTCAACGACGAGAGCTTCGGGCTCTTCTCCAAACCGAAGGAGCTTGGCGGCGTTCGGCTCCTGTGGGCCAAGAAGCTGCTCGAGCTCA
The DNA here is from genome assembly GCA_965229005.1 of Ilumatobacteraceae bacterium. Taxonomy (GTDB): domain Bacteria; phylum Actinomycetota; class Acidimicrobiia; order Acidimicrobiales; family Ilumatobacteraceae; genus CBDDIP01. The sequence continues at coordinate 1,849,829 of CBDDIP010000002.1, read as the reverse complement.
TCAGGGCGAGCTCGCAGCTCACTCGGCCCGACATCGACACGATCGCTGCCCACCTCAGCACTGCGCTTCCGACGATTCGTCAGCGCTGAACCGCTCAACCCGATCGGGTGCTGCGCCGATGAAGTGGGCATGGACGGACGAGCGGGGTTCGGCTCAACCAGCATCGAGGCACCGGAGACGGATCTGGCCAGTCATCTGGCCGGCGGTGCGGCGCGAGCCAAGCGGGACGAGATCAACAAGCAGGCACCGATCCTCCACCTCGCTGCGCGCCTTCTCGGGGTGCACACGCAGGAGCGATCCTGGCGCATCGGAACCAAGGGCGAGCTGAAGGTCGGCCGCGAGCTGGAACGCCTACCCGCCACCTGGCACACCCTCCACGCCGTACCGGTCGGCGAACGCGGCAGCGACATCGACCACGTCGTCATCGGGCCCGCCGGCGTGTTCACCCTCAACACGAAGCGCCACGCACAAGCCCGAGCTTGGGTCAGCGAACGTCTGGTGATGGTCAACGGCCAGTCGACTCAATACATCCGCAACTCGCGCTTAGAAGCGAAGCGGGCCACGGACGCGCTGACCGACTCGTGCGGCTTCGCGGTCGACGCCAGCGCGGTGATCGTGTTCGTCGACCTCAGCGACATCAAGATCCGCCAGCAGCCCCACGACGTCCACGTCACCACTCGCCACCGCCTCCACCACTGGCTGCTCTCCCTCCCCCACCGCATGACCCAGCCCGAAGTCGAAGCGATCTACCAACGCGCTCGCAACGCCAACACCTGGCGCTCCCACGCCACGGCGAGCTGACTCGCCATGCTGCGCTGGACGTTCCTGCTCGGCGTGATCGGCTCGCTGACAGCGTGCAGGTTGCCGGAGAAGGCCGCCACAACCGACGCCAGCTCGGCTGACCCGTCAGCCGTGCAGGCGTGCGTCGACTACACGCAGTTCGCTGCGTTCACCGGCGACGCCGTGATGCAGCAGCGATGGAACGACGCCGGCCAGAGCGTCGACGCCATGGGCGCGAGCTGCAACGAGCTCGCTACTGAGGACCCGCAGCAGTTCGCCGCGATCGTGCAGAAGAAGGCGGATGTCGATCAGTTCCTCGCTGCCGCCGAAGCGAACCAGGCGACGCCCGCGCCACCCGCCGTCGCACCGTCGAACTGCCATCCGAGCTACGAAGGGGCATGCGTCCCCATCGCCGAGGACGTCGACTGCCTGCCGGGCGAAGGCAACGGCCCGGCGTATCAGCAAGGCACGGTCCGCGTGGTTGGAGACGACGTCTACGAGCTCGATAGCGACGGCGACGGGCTCGGCTGCGAGCCCCGCCCCGGCGACTGACCAACTGGGGCCTTCCCGAGCGAGCGACGCAGCCGTCAGTGAACGTGAAGGGTTCCGGGTGGCTCGTGGGGATCGATCGAGTCGATGTCGGCGATGCTTGCCTTCAGGCACTCCTTGGCCTTGTCGAGCCATCGCTTGTCATCCTCGACCCAGGGGCCCGGCACGGCAGCCGTCTTGGTGGCCTGGGCAACGATCGCCCCGACGCCGTTGCGCACAGTGCACTGCACGCGTACGTCGAAGCGGCCAGTCGCTGCAGCGACCTCGAGCACGAGCATCGACGCGTCCGCGTGTGCCACGAGCTCAGCGATCTTCGGCGGCACGATCGGCTTGCCGGGGTCGATCACCGACGGGTACGGCGGGAACTCCGCCATGGCCGGCGCCAGCGTGAGCGTCGCCGGCACTTCGCCCACTGCCTGGCCGTCGACGGTCCACGAGAACGACGAGGGATCGGGCAGCTGCCCGCGAGCCGTCACCTCGATGCGAGTGCTCCTTCCCATCAACATGTGGTTGTACGTGCCGACCATGCAGCCGTCAGGAATGGTCTCGGAAAGGCGGAGGAGCAGGACGTCCGGACCGGACGCGGTGACGTTCTGCAACACGACCGTCGGTGGGTTGCCACCAGCGCTCAACGTGAGCCTGACGTGGTCGACACCGCGACGCTTCGACGTCGGTCCCACGGTCACACTGAACTCGCCCTCTGGCGACGTCCAGTCTCGGTCTGCTGCGTCGAGCGGGATGTACGCCATCCGCTCCGCGCCAGGCTCGAAGAACGGGTTCGCGGACGTACCGGTCTCGTGTCGGTGAACGTAGATGCCCGGAGGGAGCCCGAAATCCCAGCGATGTGCCGTGCGCAGCTCGATGAACCAACGAGTTCCTTCCGCTTTCAACGTCACCAGCACGGGGCCGTCGGTGGCGTGCTGGGAGAACGACGAGATCTCGACGTCACACGGGTGCGCGAGGTACTCGAGGCCCAGATCGCGAACGGCGACCGACCGATCGAACTCGTGCGTCGGCGCCGAGTGCGGCCGGAAGTTCGTGTTGGCCCACAGGTACACGGAGGCCGCTGCCGGTAGTGGCCCCATCGACTGCCACGCGAGGTGTCCGATGAGTCGGTTGTCGGTGCCGATTCCGGGCTGAGCCGATTGCTTGGTTGCCGCCGGCAGCCCACCGAACGTGAACGCGCTCATGATGCAGGCGTTGTCCTGATACTCCTTCGTGAACAGCGGCTGACCCTTCGAGTCCTTCAGTTGGGCGCCGGTCTTCTCGTCGAGCGCCGGGACCGGCGGGCCGAGCGAGTGCGGAAAGCCGAGCACATGCCCGATCTCGTGCTGGTAGTACGTCAAGCCAGCGCCCGCGTCGAACACGGCGGCATTGCGGAGCTTGCCGTCGCCGAGGTTGACCGATCGCGGGAGCGCTCCGGCGCCGCAGGGCCCGTCCAGCCACACAACCACTCCATCGAACGGACCCAGCTGGACGCCTTTGACGAACGTCGCAGTCCAGACCGCGTTGCTGATGATGTCGGCTCGCTTCGGATCCTTCGACGGATCGGCGGCCGCCGGCAGCGCCAGCCCGAGCGGCCCGATGTCGAAGACCGTCGCGGTGAGACTCAGATGCCCCAGCGTTGCCTTGCGCCAGTATTCGCTGAGGCTCCAATCGTGCGGACCGTCGAACAGATCCTGCACCTCGTCGAGCGTGAACGGCTGGGGAGCCACACGACCCGCGTCACGCGACTGCCAGCGGCTGACGAGAATGGCAAGTCGCACCACGTCCATGAGTGTTCCTCTCAACGCAACGTCGCCCTCGAATGTACTGCGGCAGGGGACGGGCCCCGAGACGACCCAGCTGCGGCGACACGAATGGCGTCACGTGGTCAGCAGCTTCACTGGCCCGGCGACAGAAGTGTGGCTGCCCCCACCGAGGCGAGTGAGGCAGCCTGCTGGTCGCGCGTCGCGACAACGGCAACAATCGAACCGTGGGAGCGATCGCGTTCCGGGTGTGGGGATGGGCTCGTTGGCGCGCGCCACGACTGATCGGCGCGGCGCTCCTGATCGGCATCGCTGCCGGGCTTGCCTCGGGTCTGGCGGCCGGGACTCGTCGCACCGCATCCGCACCTGATCGCTACACCGCTCGCGCCGGCGGTGACCCCGACCTGTTCATCAGCCAGATGAACGGCGCTCCGCTCACCGATGCGATCGCCGGGATCGACGGGGTCACCGACGCGACCTCGCAGACGTTCGTGACGACATTCCTTGTCTCGCCGCTCGACCCGAGCGAGCTCCTCCTCGACCAGAACCCGTTCGTCGGCGACGCCCGCTACATGGGCGCTCGGCTGATCGAGGGTCGCTTCGCCGACCCCGACTCGCCGAACGAGTTCACCGTCGGCAGCACGTTCGCCACCTACCTGCGCGAGCACTTCGGCACCAAGGTCGGCGACCACTTCCAGACCTCGTCGTACGACCACCGTCAGGCCGACAACAACCTCTTCGGCGAAGAGCCCGCCGTGCCCCGCTTCGAGGTGACACTGGTCGGCGTCACCGAGTCGCCGTCGGAGTTCGACGACCCGTATCCGGCGATGACCTTCCCCATCTCGTTCATCGCCGCACACCCGACGATCGGCGTCGTGCGCTCGACGATCGCCGTGCACCTCGCTCCGGGCACAGACGCCGGCGCCGTGATGGCGTCCGTTCGGGCCCTGCCGGGCGGCGCCGAAGTGCAGTTCTTTCCGGCACGAGTGGTCAGCAACGACGCCCGTCGAGTCGTGCGCTTCCAGGTCAACGCGCTGTGGGTGGTCGCCGCCGTCGTCCTTCTCGCGGCCGTCATCGCCATCTTCAAGATCGTCGGGCGGGCGTTGCGCCTCGGCGACGAGGAGTGGCAGGCGATGACAGCGCTCGGCTGGCGAGAACGGGACATCGCCGTTGAGCGTGCCGTTCTCGGTGGGCTGGTCGCCGCCGCCGCAGCACCGGTGGCGTTGCTCGTGGGTGCATCGACGACACGGCTCTTCCCGCTGGGCGCGCTCGACACGTTCGAGCCGGATCCCGGCGTGCGCATCGACTGGAGCGTTGCACTCGTCGGCGTTGCGTTGATGGCTGTCGTCGCCGTCGCTGCGGCGGCGCTGTCCAGCCGGCGACGGTCGGGAGCGCGAGCAGCGCGACCTGCGCCGTTCGTCCGGTGGCTCGGCGCCAGTGGGGCGGGGCTGCCGCTGGTGGCCGGAGCGCGCATGATGGGGTCCAACCGCCGAGGCGAGCGCAGGTTCGTCACATCGCTGGTCGCCGGCGCCGGTGGCGTCGCCACAATGGTTGCGGCGGTGGTCATCGGCGTCAGCCTCACCCACCTCGCCGACTCCCCCGCTCGCTACGGCGTCAACTACGACCAGCTGTTCGGCAACCCGTACGTGCCCGTCGACGGCGACATCGTCACACCGATCGTGCCGAGCAACGACGTCTCGGCGGTCACCGGCGCGACCTTCGGATCGCTGTCACTCGACGGACACGACACCCCCGTGTTCGCCTTCAACGCAGCGAAGGGCGACATGACGCCCGTCGTGCTCGAGGGCCGCACCCCCGCAGCCGCGGACGAGATCGGTCTCGGCGCCGAGACGGCGCGGCGCATCGGAGCGGACCTCGGTGACACCATCGAGGCGGTGGCGTCCGACGGTGGAAGTCGACAACTCGACGTGGTCGGCATCGTCGTCACCCCGGACGTCGCCGGCGACGGCTCGGCGATGACGTTCGACGGCTACGCCGCGCTCAACCCGTTCGCCACGCAGAACGCGCTGCTCGTCCGCTTCAGCGACACCGCCGTGCCCAACGCAGCGCAGATCATCACCGAGACCAACTACAGCCCGCCGGGCGCGCTGAACGCGCCGACCAGCGTGCGCGCGCTGGACCGCATGGCCGCCGCACCGAAGGTGCTTGCCATCACGCTTGCCGCGCTGCTCGTGCTGGCGTGTGGGTTCTTGCTGACCACGTCGGTGCGCAACCGCCGTCACGAGCTGGCCGTCCTCAGCGCGCTGGGGGCCACACCGGGCCAGCTGCGCGGCATCGTCCACTGGCAGGCAACGCTGGTGGCGATCGCCGGCCTCGCGGTCGGCGTGCCGCTCGGCCTGCTGGCAGGGCGGAGCATCGTCACCGCGCTGAACGAAGCCGTCGGGGTCGTCCCGGGTACCACCTACCCGGCACTGCTGCTGATCGGCATACCGGTGGCCGGGCTGGTGGCGACGAACCTGCTCGCCGTCCTCCCCGCTCACCGAGCCACCGGCATCCACACTCGCCTCCTGTCGGACGGCTGACCGCGCGGGCTACATCGACGCGGCGAGCTCGATGACCTTGGCGCGCACGTCGGCGCGCAGCTCGGCGACGAAGCGGTCCGTGTCGTGGGCGCCGCGCAGCAGTGTCGGGCCGAGCGTGACGACGACGCCCGACGCATCCGTGGTCGTGAAGCGCATCGCCTTCAACGCACGGTTCAGCTCGCCCAGTGCGCCGGCGGCGAGCACGCGGTCGACCGCATCCGTCAGCTCGGCGATCGTCGGCGGCTGCGGGTACCGGTACGTGCCGTACCAACGGCGATCGACGCCGAGCGCCCAGCCGATGTGGCTGAGGGCATGCTCGCCGATGAGGTTGCTCGGCATCAGCCTGCGGAAGTGCTCGAGCTGGTCCCGCGGCGACATCGCCCGCAGCCTCGGTGACTGGGCGACCGTGCGCTCCGCCCACCGCATCAGGGGACCGACCTTGTCGCCGCCGCGGCGGTCAGCAACCATCGAGGCGATCGCCCCACGATCGACGTAGGTGAGATCGGCATCGACGTCGTCCGCGTCGGCGGTCTGCCGCACCCCAGCGAGTGCCTCGCGCAGGCGAGTCCGTTCACGATGGTGGATCGCACGACGATCCTGCCGTGCTCCGACACATCCGGTGGACGGCAGCACGGACCGCGCCATGTCGCGGTGCTTCTGATTGTGGTTGCGCATTTCGACCCTCCGAAGAGGGGTGGCGCGCGGCCCAACGGGCCAACGGGGACGCCACTCCTATAGCTCTCGTTTCATCTGTGATCACCTCCTTTCGGGAATGAGTCGGTCATCTTGGATCCGACCGCCGTCCACCACAAGCCGATTTCGTCGCTCGACAGCACCCGTAGCATCCGCGAGATGGACACTCGACCGTCCGACGTGTTCACGATCGGCTACGAGGGCCGAACGATCGACGACCTCGTCGGCGAGCTCGTCGCCAACGGCGTGGAGGTGCTCGTCGACGTGCGGCTCACGCCGACGTCGCGGAAGCGGGGCTTCTCGAAGCGCTCACTCGCCGAGGCCGTCACCGCGGCCGGCATCGAGTACGCGCATGTACCCGAGCTCGGCAACCCGAAGGACAACCGAGACGGCTTCCATCGCCGCGATCCCGACGCGCTCGCCCGGTATGAACGGGTGCTCGACGCCGCCCAGCCCGCGATCGAAGCGCTCGCCCACCGCTCGCGAGCCTCGGTCATTGCGCTGCTGTGCTTCGAGCACGACTCTGCCATCTGCCACCGCTCATCCGTCGTCGACCGATTGCGCACGCTCACCACGTTGGACGTCCACCACCTCTGAGCCCCGATCGTTTTCCGCGTTACGTGGCGCGGCTCACGAGTCAGAGCGGGGCGAGGTCGTAGATCGGGACGGGGCGGCTGAGGCCTTTGAAGTCGTGATCGCCGAGCGGGTTGCTCGTCACTCGATCATCGACCGCGGCGTGCACGCGGTTCGTTGCGAGGATCTGGCCGCCCGCGGCGATGCCGCACACCCTTGCCGCGAGGTTCACCACCGTGCCGATCGCCGTGTATTCCGTCCGGCCTTCGAAGCCGATCTCGCCGCATGTGGCGAAGCCGACGGCGATGCCGATGCCCAGCGTCAGCTCGTGGCCACGCCGGCGCCACTGCTGCGAGAGCGCACCCGTGCGATCGCGCATCGCAACAGCGAGCTGCACTGCGTTCCACGCCGGGTCGTCGAGCTGTACCGGGTCGTTGAAGAAGACGAGCATCCCGTCGCCGGTGAACTGGGCGATGGTGCCCTCGTGCTCGAAGATCATCGGGCCGACCGCGTCGTGGAACTCACGCAGCACGGCCATCACCTCTTCGGGCTCGGCCGTCTCGGCGAACGAGGTGAAGCCGCGCAGGTCGCAGAACAGCACGGTGATCTCGCGACGATGACTCGCCAGGATCGCCTCGCCACCGGAGGCGATCGCCTCGGCCAGCTGCGGCGAGACGAAGCGGCGCAGCATCGTCAGCCGCTCCACCTCGCGCACCTTCTCGTCCACCCGCTCGGTCAGGTGCAGGTTCCACTGCACCAGCTCGTCGGTCATCCGCTTCTTGTCCAGGCACGCTCCGAGCCGGGCGTGCAGCAGCACCGGGTCGAACGGCTTGGGCAGGTAGTCCTCGGCGCCGAGCTTGATGCAGGCGACGATCGAGTCCATCTCGTCGACGCCGGAGATGACGATGAACGGGATGGTCTTCAGCCGGTCGTCGCCGGCGCGGTGCTGCAGCAACCCGTAGCCGTCCAGCTCCGGCATCTCGATGTCGGTCAGCACGATGTCGATCGCGTTCGAAGCGAGCATGGCGATCGCCTCTCGCCCGTTGCCCGCTTCCAGCACCGAGTGGCCCTCAGCGCCGAGCGACATCGACAGCATCGCCCGGTTCAGCGGATCGTCGTCGACGACGAGGACGGTGGCGCTCATCGAGACTCCAATGCGGCTCGGGCGCCGTCGAAGGCGCGAGCGATGTGAGTGACCGCACTGTCGGCATCACCGACAGAGCCCGCACGGGCACGACCCTCCAGCGCGGCGCACAGCTCCGACAGGTCGGTGGCGCCGAAGCTCGCTGCGTTCGACTTCAACGTGTGCGCCGCACGACGCAGCCCGTCGACATCGCCCGACCCCGCTGCCGCGGCCATCGACGCGACGAGCACCGCACCGTTGTCGAGGAACGAGGCGACGAGCTTGGCGAACGACTCCGCGTTCGGGGCGATCGCCTGCAGGCGGGTCAGTGCCGACGCGTCGAGCTGCGTCGCCGCCGCCCGCAACGCAGGCGTGCCCACCAGTGCCGCAGCGAGCTCCTCGGGGCGGATCGGCTTGGCCAGGTAGTCGTCCATGCCTGCGGCAAGGCAAGCCTCGCGGTCGCCCTGCATCGCGTTGGCCGTCATCGCCACGATGCGCGGCTGCGCCGACGGCGAGCCGGCGCGGATCCGCCTGGTGGCCTCCAGCCCGTCCATCTCCGGCATCTGCACGTCCATCAGCACGAGGTCGTACGGCAGGTCGCGCACGGCGTCGACCGCCTCGATGCCGTTGGCGGCGACGTCGGCTCGGTAGCCCATCGACTCCAGCACCAGCAGGGCGATCTGCTGGTTCACCGTGTTGTCCTCGGCCAGCAGGATGCGCAACGGGTGCCGCTCGCCGAGCGTCGCCGTCGGGCCGATGTCGCTCACGGCCGGCTCGACCACGCCGTTGCTCAACAGCGACACCAGCACGTCGAACAGCTGCGACTGCTTCACCGGCTTGGTCACCACTGCGGCGAACACCGGGTCGAGCTCATCGGCGCCGAGCGACGTGTAGAGCACGATCGGCAACTCCGCTCGCAACGAGCGCAACCGATGCGCGAGCGACACACCATCCATCGACGGCATGTGCATGTCGACGATCGCCAGATCGAACGCCTCGCCTCGCTCGATCGCGTCGAGCGCCTCCGCCGCCGACTCGAACGCCACGCAGCTCAACCCCCACGCCTGCGTCTGCAGGTCGAGGATGCGGCGGTTGATCGCGTTGTCGTCCACCACCAGCACGCGCTTGCCGGCCAGGTCGCTCGGCACACCGGCCGCAGCGGCACGCGCCGGTACGTCCGCAGGCTGAGCCGTGATCGTGACGTGGAACGTCGAGCCCTCGCCCTCCACGCTCTCCACGCTCTCCACCCACATCGTGCCGCCCATCAGCTCGGCCAGCCGTTTGCTGACCGCCAGCCCAAGGCCGGTGCCGCCGTACTTGCGAGTGGTCGACGAGTCGATCTGGCTGAACTCCTCGAACAGCCGATGCGCGCGGTCGGCCGGGATGCCGATGCCGGTGTCGCGCACCGTCACGTGCACCTCGTCCGGCGACTCGCCAGCCGACGCGGTCAGCACCACCTCGCCGACCTCCGTGAACTTCACCGCGTTGCCGAGCAGGTTCACCAACACCTGGCGGAACCGCGTCACGTCGCCGTCCAACCCGGCCGGCAGCGCGGGATCGATCAGGAAGGCGAGCTCGATCCCCTTGCGCGCCGCCGGCTCGGTGACGAGATCGAACGCCGACTCGATGCACGCCCGCAGGTCGAACGGATGCGTCTCCAGCTCGAGCCGGCCGGCGTCGATCTTGGAGAAGTCGAGGATGTCGTTGATGATCCCCAGCAGCGACTCGCCGCTGGAGCGGATGATCTCGGCGAACTCGCGCTGGCGCCCCGACAGGTCGGTGTCCAGCAGCAGCCCGCTCATCCCGATCACCGCGTTCATCGGCGTGCGGATCTCGTGGCTCATCGTCGCCAGGAACGACCCTTTCGCCGCGTTCGCCTCCTCGGCGATGCGCGTCTGCTCCTCGAGCTGCCGGAACAGGTTGCTGTTGCTGATGGCGATCGCCACCTGCTCGGCGAACACCTGGGCGATGTGCTCGTGGCGCTCGTCGAACGGCCGGATCTCCCACCGGCTCAGGGTGAGGTGGCCGTACACGCGATCGTCGACGAACATCGGCGCGGTGACGCAGCTGTAGATCTGGTTGCTGCCCGGGCCGACGCGGATGAACGAGGAGATGTCGTCGGTGCGGGCCACCCGACCCCGGTTCTGCACTGGCCCGAGTGGGTACCGGTAACCGAGATCGCCGGCGTTGGCGTTGTCGCTGACGGCGACGAGCACTCCGTCGTCGCCCTCGTGACGCGAGATCGAGGCGACGTCGGCGTCGCACAGCCGTGCCGCGTGAGCGACGACACCGGCGAAGACCGCATCGACATCGCCCGGGTTGTCGCTGATCAGCTGCAGCACCTTGCTGGTCGCGGTCTGCAGCTCCAGCGAGTCGTCGAGATCGTTAAACAGCCGCGCATTGGCGATCGCGATCGACGCTTGCTCGCCGAACGTCACCGCGATACGTCCCTGCCGACCAGTGAACGGACGGACCTCGTACCTCGCGGCCCCCAGCACGCCGTAGAGCTCGCCGTCCACCATCAGCGGCGCGGTGTTCAGGCTGTGGACCTGACGCTGCCCGTCGGCGGCCGGCCAGTACGGCGCGGCATCGTCGAAGAGGTGTGCACGCGCGCCCTCGAACGGGAGCACGAACGGGAAGCGGCGGCCGAGGTCGGGAACGCTCGACTGGTCGCTGACCGTCGCCATCACCAGCTCGTCGCCCTCCACCCGCAGCACGATCGCGTTGTCGGCATCGCACAGCCGCGCCGCCTCGGCGACGATGCCATCGAACACCGAATCGAGATCGCCGGGGTTGTCGCTGATCAGCTGCAGCACCTTGCTCGTCGCCGTCTGCAGCTCCAGCGACTCACCCAGCTCGCGGTTGCGAGTCTCGATCTCCTGTAGCAGCCGCCCGTTGTCCACCGCGATCGCCGCCTGGTTGGCGAACGACTGCAGCAGCGCGACCTCCGCGTCGGAGAACCCGCCCGGCTCCGCCCGGTTGAAGACGACCACGCCGACGACCTCGTCGTTGCGCAGCATCGGCGCGGCGAGGTGGGTGCGCCATCCGAGCTGGCGCATCTGCGACTCCGGCCAGCGGTCCTCCGGCACCGCCTCCCAATCGACGACGTGCACCAGTCGCTTCGTGCGCGCCGCCTCGCCGAGCGGTGTCGCCGAAGCCATGCCGAACGACGGAACGCCGGCGTCGTCGATGCGGAGGTCGACGTCGCTCGGATAGCTCGGCATGACCGGCGAGTCGCCGCGGGCCCGAACGCTCAACCGATCGCCCTCACGCACGAAGACCGCGCTCGTGCCGCCACAGAGCCGAACGGCGTGTTGCTGCACCGTGTCGAACACCGGCTGCAGGTCGTAGCGGGCAGTGCTGACCGCATCGAGCACGTCGGTCAACGCCTCCTGCCGAGCCAGCGACTCGCTGAGCTCACTGTTGCGCGCCTCGATCTCCTGCAGCAGCCGGGCATTGTCGACGGCGATCGCCGCCTGGTCGACGAACGTCTGCAGCAGCGCGATCTCCGCATCGGAGTAGCCGCCCGGCTCGGCGCGGCTGAAGCCGACCACACCGACGACGTCGTCGTTGCGCACCATCGGGATGGTCAGCCCGCTCTTGCGGTTCGCTCGCCGGCTCCCCGAGTCCGGGAAGCGGTCGGCCGGCTCGTCGTCCCAGTTGCGGACGTGCAGCAGCTGTCGCGTGCGAGCCGATTCGCCCACCATCGAGGAGTCGTCGATCGGCCACGTCATCTGCTGGTCGGCCGCACCGGCCATCGCTCCCGAGGCGGCCATGGCGATCAGCTCATCGCCCCGGCGGATCATCACCCCGGCACCCGTGCCGCCGCACAGCTCGTTGGCGCGCGTGGCGAGCACCTCGAACACGTGCTGCAGGTCGGTGCGTGCGGTGCTGACCGCATCGAGCAGATCGGTCATTGCCTGCTGGCGAGCCAGCGACTCGTTGAGGTCGTGGACCAGCCGCGCGTTGGCGACGCTCAGTCGCTGCACCTCGCTCGTGGCGGACTGGAGCGCGTGAGCGGTGGCCGATGCGTCTCCGTCCTGCCCCACGTCAACCCCCTCGTCCCGTCGAACCCGGCGAACTGTAGATCACCTTGTCGTGGGGCGATCTGTGAACCGCGGCACGGCAACTACGTCGCCGCTCGCATCGCAAAGGCAGGGCTGCTCAGCTCCGCCTCGTTGATCGACTCCAGGTTCTCGTCCGTAGCCCGCCTATCGCACCCCGGCTGGAACGTCCTCCGGGTCGAGCCCGCGGATCGCCGCCACGAGGCGGATCGCCGCTTGTCGGTCCAGCTCCTCGCTGCGCTGCGCGCATTCGACGAACATCGGCTCCGCAAGCGCTGCCAAGGGCGCCGGGAACGTGTCCGGCGCGACTGGCCGCCCGTCCGCCCCCCAGCTCAGGTCGACGGTTTCGTCGCAGCGGACCAGCAGGACGTGGTCGGCCGCGTCAGGCCTCGACGACATCCACGTGCCGATCTGCTCCGCCACGGACGGCGACCTGGTCGACGCCGCGGACACCAGCACGATCAGCCACTCGGACTGAGCGAGCGCTGTGGCGAGTTGATCGGCGATCGAGGCACTGGGCTTCAGGTTCGTCCGGTCCCGGAACACGGACAGCCCTCGCCGCCCGAACGACTTGCGAGTCAGCGACTCGATCGTCGTCTGCAGTGTCGCCGCCAACGGCTCGTCGACTGCAGCGGAGAGAATGAACGCGTCGTACCGATGTCCCGTCATCCCCGCACGATACGCGTCGCTCCCAGCCGGCAGCAGCGAGCGGGCTACTCGGCGAAGTTCACGTCAGCGGTCTTCACCACACCGGCGGTCTTGCCCGGCGCGTCCTGGAAGCCCCAGTAGAGGTTGGTGTGGTCGATCACCTTGTCGGGCGAGGGGGCGCCCCACTCCGACAGGTCTTCCGTCGTGTGCGCATCGCCGACCAGGATCGTGTCGTACCCGCGTGTGAACGCGCCGTGGATGGTCGAGCGGATGCAGGCATCGGTCTGCGCGCCAGTGACGATCAAGCGCCCGACGCCGAGGCGGCTCAGCTCCTCCTCGAGGTTCGTCGCCTCGAACGAATCGCCGTAGTGCTTGTGGATCAGCGGGTCGGTCTCGGCCAGCTTCAGCTCCGGCACGTACTGCCAGCCCTCGCTGCCCTCCGGCGTGTTCTCGTCGGAGTGCTGCACCCACACGACGGGCACGTTCTCGGCGCGGGCCTTGTCGACCAGCGAGGCGATGTTGGCCACCACGCCATCGCGGTTGTAGTTGCCGGCGACGACGCCGTTCTGGACATCGATCACCACCAGGGCGGTGTTGGGGCGGTTCTGCAGCGTGGTCATCACGGGCTCCATATCTCTCGTCTGCTTTGGACAGTACCCGAGGGGTGTCACAGCCGAACCGAGCTAGATGAGGCCGGCCAACAGCCCCGCACCGGCACCGACCACCACCGCGCCGACCGTGGCAGCCGTAGCCCGATGGCGACGGACTGCGACACCCACGCCCACACCTGCCAGGTGCAGCGCCGCCGTGGCGACCACGAACCCGGCGACGTAGACCAACGGGTGCGCAGCCGTCGGCGCTTCGGCGCCGTGCGCATGACCGTGCACGAACCCCGCCACGCCGATCAGCGCGAGCGCACGCTCCGTGCGCATCGACCTGCCGAGGATCAGCGCTGCACCGAGCGCAGCGACGGAGATCGCGATGGCCGCCTCACCGCCGGGCAGCGGCATCCCGGCGATCCCCAGCGCGCCGCCGACGACCATCGTGCCGACGAACGCTGCCGGCGCGGCGAGCGGCCGGGCGATCGCCATCGCGAGGATGCCGACGGTGACCATGGCGAGCACGTGGTCCACGCCGAGCAGCGGGTGGCCGAGGCCGTCCCACAACCCTGCGGTGCCGTGCCCGGTGTGAGCAAACACCGGCGTCGCACTCATCGTCGCGGCCGCGATGGCCCCGATCGTCGCCAACATGGAATTGCGCCACCCGGTCCTGTCATCAGTCATCGGCCGAACTTAGCCGGGGAGTCAACAGCCGCGGCGCGTACCGTTCCGGCATGACCGAACCGACGTTCTCCGACCGGGCCGAGCGTGGCCGCGACACCCTGCGCGAGATGGGCAACGACCCCGACGCCCTGGCCCGCTACCGCGACCTCGACCCCGTGGTCGGGCCCGAGGTGGAGCGCATGCTCAACGAGTTCTGCTTCGGCGACGTCTGGTCGCGCGATGGCCTGGACAAGCGCACCCGGCGCATCGTCACGCTGGTCACCATCGCCACCCAGTCGAGGCCCGCCTACCTGAAGACCCACATCCGCAACGCCCTGCAGCAAGGCCTCGAGCGCCGCGAGATCATGGAGGTCTTCGTCCACATGATCGCCTACGCCGGCTTCCCGACGGGCCTGAGCGCGCTGGACGTCTGCAAGGAGCTCTTCGCCGAGCTCGACGCGGCTGCTGCCGCGCCCGCGGGCTGATTGCCCGGTTCTTGTCGCGGAATTTCCACGTCCCACGTAGAGAATCGTCGACAAGAACCCCGAGTGCGAGGCCGCCCGAGTACCGAACGCGCGCCTACCGCGCGTTCGGTACTCGGATGAACACAGCTTCAGTCGGGGAAGGCGATCCTCACGTCGCGTGGGGAGGGGGCGCCGGTGCCGGTCTCGACGAGCTGCTTGAGGCTCATCAGGTAGGTGGCCCACTTGGTGCTGCAGTGGTGCATGAACTCCACTGGCTCCTTCCAGCCTTCGTGCTTGAACAACACGATGGTCAGGTCGTCGTCCTGGCGCAGCTGCCAGTCGATCGTCGTGCCAACCCACTCCTCGGGGCCGTCGACCACCTTCCACACCACCCGCTCCCCTGGCCGCTGCTCGACCACTTCCATGTCGAACCCGCCGGGCGGGAAGCGGAAGGCGATCACGCCACCCACGTCCGCGCTGCCGGTGGTGTCGTCGGTCCACCACCCGGCCAGACCGTCGACGGTCGTCAGCGCTTCGTACACCTTCTCCGTCGTCGGGGTCGCAACTCCGACGCGATGCAGGATGTCCACCATCGCTTGCTCCTTCTCTGTTGTTGGTTCGCGTCAGCCCTTGCGGCTGCGCTCGATCGATTCGGCGATCTTCTTGATCCGCTGCAGGCGGGCGTCCCACGCGCTGCCGACGCTCGCCAGCTGGGCCACTGCTCGGGCGAGCTGGGCGTCGTCCACCCGGTAGCGCTTCTCGCGACCCTCTGCCGATGCCCGCACGAGCGTCACGCGGTCGAGCACGGCGAGGTGCTTGGCCACCGCTTGCCTGGTGACGGGCAGCTGCTCGCTGAGCGACGTCGCCGTGCCACCGCCATCGGCCAGCAGCAGGTCGAGGATGCGCCGCCGCGTCGGGTCGCCGACGGCGGACCACAGGTCGTCGTCGACCGTCGTCGCCGCGCTCACAGCGTGGCCACGTACGGGGCGATGCGCGGCAGGTAGTAGTCCCAGCCGGTCTCGTGGTCGTGGAACTGCTGCTCGAGCAACGCGACCTCCCAGCCCATCTCGCGGAACCCGCGCTCGGTCATCCTCAGCAACGTGCCAGCGCCCTTCGGCTGGAGATCGAACGTCACCAGCAGCGAGTTGCCCTCGCGCGCCGGCTCGCCCTGCGGGTGGGTCCAACGGAACGAGAACGAGCTCGGCGGCGTGGCGTCGACGACGGTGAAGGCCACGGTGGTCTTGTCCTCGTCGGTGCCGAACACGATCGTGCCGTTGTCGCCGGGCGTGGCGTCGTAGTGGGCCTCGTCGGGCCACCACGACTGGAGGTGCTCCGGACTGCTGACCACCTCGAAGACGACATCCGGTGACGCCTCCACGTAGATCTCTCGCTCGATCGTTCCGAACTCCATGACCGCACTCCGTTCCCGTGCAGCGGCATCTGCAACGTTTGGTTGCACATGACCATACGCCGTCTTCCTCAGATGCGCAACCTTTTGTTGCGTCAGTCGAGCCTGGCGAGGACCGAGCGGAGGAGCCGGCGCGCTCGCTCGATCTCGGTGGCCGACAGCCCATCGGCCGCCTTCGATCGCCACCGGCGACTGGTTGCCGTGATCGCCTTCAGGTCGGCACGACCCGACGGGCTGATCTCGATGATCGGGCTGCGCTTGTGCTCCGGGTTGTCGACGAACCGGACGTGCCCCTCGGCGGCCAGGTCGTCGGCGACGCGCTGCACCGCCTGGCGGGAGATGCCCAGCCGCCGTGCCGCTGTCGCCGCAGTCCAGCGCCCCTCCGACACCACGCTCAACAACTGCCACCGCGCCTGCGTCTGCCCCACCCGCGCGGCCAGCTCCTCGCCGTGGCGACGCAGCGCGCCAGCCAGCTCGTAGACGTCGGCCACCAACAGCTCCAGCGCCTTCTCGGGTTCGATCGACATTGACAACATGTTACCAGCTTCGATAGATTGACAGCATGTTGTCAACTCTTGAGGCTGCGCTCGAGCGCGGCATGCGCACCCGCCCGAAGGTCGGCGGCTTCCCCTACCTCGCGGAAGCGCTGCGCTCCGCCGGCGTGACCACCATCCACTGCATGGTGCCGTCGATGGCCACCGTCTACGTGATGCCAACCGGCAACGTGCTGCAGCAGGGCCCGCCGCAGGTCGACGGCTTGGTCGACGTGGCCGCGTTCGATGCCGACGCGCTCGTCATTGCGCTGCGCGCCGACCAAGCGGGCAAGTCCACCTACCCCGAGTTCATGGCCGCCGCGTGGCGAGCCGGCGTGGTGACCTACGACGTCGACCTCACCGCCCGCACCTGCACGTACTGCTCGGCCACCGGCGAGCAGTACGTGGAGGACTACCCCGCCGTCGACCTGCCCGACTGACCAGGTACGTTGCCCGGCGATGTCGGACGAACGGGCGACGCTCCTCGAGTTCCTCGGCTACCAGCGCGAGGCACTGATCAGTCGGCTCGACGGCCTCACCGAGGCGCAGGCGCGCTCGACGCCGACCGTCAGCGAGCTCTCCCTTCTCAGCCTGGTCAAGCACTCCGCCGTCTGGGAGCGCCGTTGGTTCCAGGTGATGGTCGCCGGCCGCACCTTCCCAGGCGAGTGGCCGGAGGTGCGTGTGCCGGCACCCGACGGCGTCGACACCACGTTCATGCTCGACGATGACGACACGATCGAATCCGTCGTCGCCGACTACCGGGCCGAGATCACCGTGGCCGATGACATCCTGGCCGGCATCGATCTCGATGGCCCCTGCGCTCGCGCCGACCTGGTCAGCGAGAACGTGCGCTGGGTGGTCGTCCACCTGATCGAGGAGACCGCCCGCCACGCCGGCCACGCCGACATCATCCGCGAGACCATCGACGGCACCCGCGGCCGCTGAGGGTCAGGCCCGCTCGGCGCCGGCGGAGGCGACGATGCCGCGCATGAGGGCGTACTCGGGCTCGTAGATGTGGGCGGTCTTGACGTGGATGGTCAACGAGCCGATCGGTCGACCCAGCTCACCGGCCACCCGCTGCTGCAGCGCCGCCAGCTCGACGAGGTTGCCGTAGGCCTTCTTGCCGAAGTCGAGGCTGTGCGCGTACACCACCAGGTCGACGGCGCCGTCGGCCGACGGCGACCAGAAGTCGAGCAGGCTGACGCACGGGATGTAGCTCGTATCGGTGAGCGGCTGGAACGTGGTGATCGTCGCCGACCTCGCCGTGGAGTCCGCACGCATCCGGTCGATCACCCACGCCACCTGATCCCGACCCGTGCCTTCGTAGTCCAGCAGGCGGGTGGCGTAGCTGGCCGCGTCGCCCAGCTCGCGCACGCGGTCGAGCTTGGTGAAGTTGTCGTGCATCCACGCCAGCCACGCCGGGTCGCCGAGCTCGGCGATCAACGTGTCGTTGGTGTCCGGCTCGGCGATCGTCACGGTCATCAACCGCGACTCGAGGATCGGCTGCGCGTCGTACGTCGCCGCCACGCCTCGAGTGAGGATCTCGTCGGCGATGCGCATCCACGCCCCGCCGAGCGTCTGCGCCTCGATCAGCACGACCCCGGTCACGGCACGACCTGGCTGATCTGCCGCACCGGCGTCGAGTTCGTGTAGTTCGGCACGTCGGCGGTGAGCTTGGCCGAGTCCTCGTGGCTCAGGGCGGAGGTGAAGTCGGCCATCGAGTCGAACAGGAAGTGCACGGCGGCGATGAACGGTCCAGTGACCCCGACGTCGATCTGCGCCGAGTCCAGACCCCAGATGCCCAGCGCCATCGGCACGTGGACGTCGCGGTAGTAGTCGTGGTCGAAGGTGACGTCGTCACCGTTCGGGTAGAAGACGCTGAAGCGGATCATCCCGCCAGTGAACCACGTTGGTCGACGACCGAGTTCTCCCGACCATCTCGGCAACATCGTTGTGGCTGTTGACACAAAGTCTTGCTTCCTCATCACGCTCTCGTGCTCTTCTTTTGGTCATGGGCAATTTCTGGATCTATGAGAACACGCGCGCAAACGGCCACCGGGCGACGATCCACCGTGCAACGTGCGGTCATTGCAAGAACGGCCAGGGTCAGCGTGGGGGCACGAGCCCGGACAATGGGCGATGGATCCCGTCCGAGTCGCTCGAGACGAGTTTCGAGACCGCCAGCCGGCTCGATGGCGCCGCTATTCGAACGTGTGCCGCGTGCATCTCGTGAGGGCCTAGGTTCGACAGGTGGAACTGCCGACGCCCTCGCTTCTGCCCCGTCTCCCTTACGCCGACGTTGCCGTGTCGGCGTTTCGTGAGGCGGCGGGTCGAGCAAAGGACGACCCGCGCGCACGACAACTGCTGGCCGAGCTCAACGATCCCCTGCTTCGAGGGCACTTCAACGAGGCCATGGTCGAGTGGGCACGACGCAACCGCGCCGCGGAAAGCAAGTTCGTCTCCGGGTCGGTGAAAGAACGTCCATCGCCGCGGATGCCACCCCAAGAGATCGAGTGCCGCATCTACACACGCGATGGCTGGCGGTGCCGCTGGTGCGAGACACGAGTCCTCGACCCGATGGCTCTCCGGCGAGTCAGCAAGCTGTACCCAGACCTCCTGCCAAAGGGCCGGACAGACGCGGGTCGGCATGGAATCGTGCTGTGTTGCAGCGCCTCCCTCGACCATGTCGTTCCCCATTCGCACGGGGGCTCCAACTCGGAGGACAACCTGGTCACTTCGTGCTGGCCGTGCCAGTTCGGTCGAGGAAACGATCTCATCGACAGGATCTTCCTGCTCGATCCTCGCAATCGCGCCGCCGTGGTCGACGAATGGGACGGTCGCTGCTAACCGCTCCGACTGACGTTTCTCGGGCGATCTGGTGACGTATTCCGTCACCCAACTTCCCGAGAAGTGACTCGATCGCTTGCGAGTCGTCACATGCGCGTCCATGGGCGCGAGATCGACGAGATGTCGTCGGTTTCGCGCCCATGGATTCGTCACGTGACGATTCTGTAGGGGGCTGGGTGGGGGCGTTCGACCTGGCAGGGTCGTTTCGAGAGCGGTTCTCAACTAGACTGTCGGGCGACGATGACTGTTGACGGGACCGCTCCTCTGATCGAGGGTGGGGTCCGCCCATGATGTTCGTCCTGCTCGGCCTCCACGGGGTGCTGGCGGCGCTGCTGTTCGGCACGTCCACCGCGCTCGGCAAGCGTGGCTTCCTCGTCGCCGCCGCAGCGCCCGCCGCCACGCTGATCTGGCTGGCCACGCAGGCACCGCGCGTGCTCGACGGCCGGGTCACCACGGCTCACCTGGACTGGGTGCCTCGCCTCGGGCTGTCGATCGACCTGCGCCTCGACGGGTTCTCGTTCCTCATGGCCCTGCTCGTCGCCGGCATCGGTCTGCTGGTGCTGCTGTACTCGCACACGTACTACTCCCCCACCTCGGAGGGGCTCGGTCGCAACGCCGGGCTGCTGCTGGCCTTCGCCGCAGCGATGCTGATCGTCGTCCTCGCGGACCACCTGGCCGTGCTCTACATCGGCTGGGAGCTGACCTCGATCACCTCCTACCTGCTGATCGGCAACGATCACACCAAGGTCCACGCCCGCGCCGCTGCGTTGCAGGCGCTGCTGATCACCTCCTTCGGCGGGCTGGCGATGCTCGGCGGGTTCGTGCTCATCGGTCAGGCCGCCGGCACGTACCGGATCAGCGAGCTCCTGAGCCAACCACCGACCGGCACCACCGTCGGCGTCGGCGTGGCGCTCGTGCTCCTCGGCGCGTTCACCAAGTCGGCGCAGTACCCGTTCGCCTCGTGGCTGCCCGGGGCGATGGCCGCGCCGACGCCGGTCAGCGCCTACCTCCACTCGGCGACGATGGTGAAGGCCGGCGTCTACCTCGTCGCCCGCTTCGCACCCGCGTTCGGAGCGCTGAGCATGTGGCGCCCGGTCGTGCTCACCGTCGGACTGGTGACGATGATCGCCGGCGGGCTGCGGGCCCTGCGC
Organism: Ilumatobacteraceae bacterium; assembly: GCA_965229005.1. GTDB lineage: Bacteria > Actinomycetota > Acidimicrobiia > Acidimicrobiales > Ilumatobacteraceae > CBDDIP01. Next base: position 1,829,443 of record CBDDIP010000002.1, on the reverse strand, counting down.
CAGCACGACCTCAAGCTGCTCCTCGCCCACGGCACCGTCAGCCAGCTCGGCTTCCTGATGGTGCTCGTCGGCACCGGCACCACAGGCCCGGCCACCGCGGGCATCACGATGCTGCTGACCCACGCGCTGTTCAAGGCGGCGCTGTTCCTCGCCGTCGGGGCGGTCGATCGGCGCACCGGCACGCGCGACCTGCGCAAGATCCCCGCGCTCGGCGCCGAGTGGAAGCTGTTCAAGATCGCCGTCGTGATCGTCGCCGCGTCGATGGCCGGTCTCCCGCCACTGCTCGGCTTCGTCGCCAAGGAGGAGGCGTTCACGGCGATGGAGAACGCCCGCTTCGGCGGCCACTCGCTCGTCCTCGCCGGACTCGTGTTCGGGTCGGCGCTCACGGTCGCCTACACCGCTCGCTTCCTGTGGGGCATGTTCGGCCGAACGATCGATCGCCGCGCCACCCCCAACGTGGCCAAGCGGCCGAACGCTCCGGGGATCGGGTTCGTCGCGCCGCTGACCGCGCTCGCCGCGCTGACGCTCGTGCTCGGCCTCGTGCCGCAACTGCTGAACCGGCTGATCGGCACCGCCGCGCACGCCGTCGACCCCAGCGCGCACACCCCGCACTTCGCCCTCTGGCACGGGTTCAACCTCCCGTTGCTGCTGAGCGTGATCGCCGTCGCCGCCGGCCTGGCCATCCATTCGACGCGCCCCGCGCTCGAGCCCCTCCTGCGCGCCGGCGGCCGCATCCCCTCCGGCACCGCCGGCTACATCGGCATCCTCCGCGGCGTGAACCACATCGCCACCACGGTCACCGGCGTGGTGCAGAACGGATCGCTGCCGATCTACGCCGGCGTCACCCTCCTCACCGCTGCCGCCGTCCCGGGCATCGTGCTGCTCACCCGCACCGAGTGGCCCGGCTTCCCTCAGTTCGTCGAGAGCCCGGCGCAAGTCGCCGTCGTCGGCGTCGTGCTGGCCGCCGCATTTGCCGCCACGCTCGTTCGCCGCCGCTTCTCCGCCGCGCTGTTCCTCGGCACCGCGGGCTATGCGATGGCCGGTCTCTTCGTCGTGCAAGGCGCACCGGATCTGGCGCTGACGCAGGTGGCGATCGAGACCCTGAGCACGGTCCTGTTCGTGCTCGTCCTGCGCCGCCTGCCCGACCGCTTCGAGCGCACGTCGTCGCGCCGCTTCCGCATCGCCCGCGGCGCCATCGCCGCGCTCGTCGGCGTGACCATCTTCGGCCTCGCCGTCACGTCCCGCGCCGCACGCGTCGCCGAACCGGTGTCGAACGAGATGATCGAGCAATCACTGCCCGAGGGACACGGCCGCAACGTCGTCAACGTGATCCTCGTCGACATCCGCGGCGCCGACACCCTCGGCGAGATCTTCGTGCTCGGCGCCGCGGGCATCGGCGCGGTCGCGCTGGCCCGCGCCGGCCGCACGCGACGCAGCAAGGGGATCGTCAAGTGAGGCGCGTCATGTTCCTCGACGAGGCCGCCCGCGTCATCTTTCACGCCGTGCTGGTCGGCTCGCTGTGGTTGCTGTTCGTCGGCCACAACCAACCGGGCGGCGGCTTCGTCGGCGGTCTCGTCGCCGGCGCAGCCATCTCGCTGCGCTACCTCTCCGGTGGCATCGACGACGTGCGCACCCTCACCCGCCTGCGCCCGTGGAGCATCCTCGGCACGGGACTCCTCGCCGCCGTGATCGCAGCGATGATGCCCCTGCTGCGCGGCAAGCCACTGCTCACCGCGATGGGGATGGACCTCGACATCCCCGTGCTCGGCCACGCCCACCTGGCCACCACCCTGCTGTTCGACGTCGGCGTGTACCTGCTCGTCGTCGGCCTGGTGTTCATGGTCTTCGAAGCCTTCGGCGAGCACGCCGAAGACGCCGAGGGGAACGGCGAATGAGCATCGTCCTCGCCTTCGCCGCAGCGATGCTGTTCGCCCTCGGCACGTACCTCGTGCTGCAGCGCAAGCTGAGCCGGATCATCATCGGCCTCGCCCTGCTGAGCCACGGCGCCAACGTGCTGCTGATGGCCTCCGGCCGCGGCGGCGCGGCACCGATCATCGGCCTCGGCGACAGCAAGGACTTCAGCGACCCACTCCCCCAGGCCCTCGCCCTGACCACCGTGGTCATCACGTTCGGCGTCACCGCGCTGCTGCTGGCGATGGCGTTCCGCAGCTACCAGCTGACCCACGACGACGAGGTCGAGGACGACGTCGCCGACCGCGCCGTCGCCGGCGGCGGCTGGCACGACAAGGAGATCGACGACGAGCTCGCCGCGGCCGCGACGCCAGTGCCCGACGACGCCGACAGCGACCTCCCGCCGGAGCTGGCCGCGTACATCGACCTCGTCGAGCGAGAGGGCAACTGATGCGCCACCTCGTCATCCTCCCGGTCGTCATCCCGCTGCTCGCCGCCGCGCTGTCCATCCTCTGCGGGCGCTGGAAGTGGGTGCAGCGCACCATCGCCCTCGCCGCGCTCACCGCCACCACGGCGATCTCGATCGCGCTGCTCATCAACGTCGACCGCGACGGTCCGCTCACCCTCCAAGCGGGCGGGTGGCCGAGCAGCATCGGCATCACCTTCACCGTCGACCGGCTCTCGGCGATCATGCTCACCGTCGCCTCGGCGATGCTGCTCGCCGTCCTCGTCTACGCCATCGGACAACCCGGCGCGGAACGACATCATGTGGGCTTCCAGTCGATCTACATGATCCTCGCCGCGGGCGTCGCCGGCTCGTTCGTCACCGGCGACCTGTTCAACCTGTTCGTCTCCTTCGAGATGATGCTGACCGCCAGCTACGTGCTGCTGACCCTCGGCGGCAAGCGCGAGCAGGTGCGCTCCGGCATGACCTACGTGGTGATCAGCCTGCTCGCCTCGGCGCTGTTCATCGCCACGCTCGCACTGCTCTACGCGGCCACCGGCACGGTGAACATGGCGCAGCTCGCAACCCGCATCCGCGATCTGCCGACCGGCCTGCAGCACGTCTTCGCCGTCCTGCTCGTCGTCGTGTTCGGCCTCAAGGCTGCGCTCTTCCCGCTGTTCTCGTGGCTGCCCGACAGCTACCCGATCGCACCCTCACCGGTCACTGCGATCTTCGCCGGCCTGCTGACCAAGGTGGGCGTGTACTCGCTGATCCGCACGCAGACGCAGCTGTTCACGGCCGACTCCCGCGCCAGCACCATCCTGCTGATCGCCGCCGGGCTGACGATGGTGCTCGGCATCCTCGGCGCGATCGCCCACGACGACATCAAGCGCATCCTCTCCTTCAACCTCATCAGCCACATCGGCTTCATCGTGATGGGGCTCGGCTTCTTCACCGTCGCCGGTGTGGCCGCGGCGATCTTCTACGCGGTCCACCACATCCTGGCGATGACCACCGTCTTCCTCGCCAGCGGGTTGATGGATCACGTCGGCGGCTCCAGCCGGATGAGCCAGCTCGGCAACATGGTGCGCACCGCGCCGATCGTCGCCACCCTCTTCCTCATCCCCGCGCTCGCGCTGGCGGGCGTGCCGCCGCTCTCCGGTTTCGTACCCAAGCTGGCGCTCGTCTCCGCCGGCTTCGAGAGCCACCAGTACGCGCTCATCGCCGTCGCGTTGGTGGCCAGCCTGCTCACGCTCTACTCGCTGATCAAGATCTGGATCGGCGTGTTCTGGAGCCCGGCCACCGACGCGCCGAGCGGCGTGCCGCACACCGTCGGCCGCATGGGCGAACCGCCGCTGATGATCCTGCCCACCGTCGCGCTGCTGCTGGCCGGCATCGCCGTCGCCATCTTCGCCGGCCCGTTGTACGACCTGTGCGAGCGCGCCGCCACCGACCTGCTGAGGCCACGATGAGGAGCGCCCGATGATGCGCCGCGCCTTCGTCGTCGCCGTGCTCACCGTGGTGTGGGTGCTGCTGTGGGGCACCCTGTCGGCGGCCAACGTCGTCAGTGGCATCGTCGTCGCCGCGGTGCTGCTGACCGCCTTCCCGGTCGCGGCCGGCGTCGGCCGCGTCGGCCGGCCCCGCCCGCTTGCCGCACTCCGACTCGCCGGCTACGTGCTGCGCAACCTCGTCGTGTCCAACGTGGTCGTCACGCTCGCCATCCTGCGCCCCGGCCCGCAACCGAACCCGTTCATCATCCGCTGCGCGCTGCGCACACGTTCGCCGCGCATCGTCACCACCATCGCCAACGTGCTGGCGATGAGTCCCGGTGTGCTGCCAGTGGACGTCGAGCCGCATGCGATCCGCGTCCACGTGCTGCGGGCGCGTGACGTCGAACGCACCCGCGCCAGCGTCGCCCACCTCGAAACGCTCATCGTGCGCGCCTTCGGCAACGACGAGGACATCGCCCGATGCACGGAGCCGGTGCGCACGTGATCGTCGCCAGCTTCTTCATCCTCGCCCTCGCCGGCGCGCTGTTCCTCGTGCGCATGCTGATCGGCCCGACACTGGCCGACCGCGTCAACGCGCTCAACGGCCTCCTCGTCGTCGGCATCTGCGCGATCGCCGCATCTGCGGTGCACACCAAGCAGGGTGCGTTCCTGCCGATCCTCGTGGTGATCACCCTCGTCGGCTTCGTCGGCACGGCGATGGTGGCCCGCTTCATCGAACGGCGCGGCGGATGATCGGCGAGGTCTTCGTGCTCGTCGGCAGCGTGCTCGCGCTCGTGTCGGCCATCGGCATGGTGCGGTGGACCGACGTGTTCGCCCGCATGCACGCGCTCTCCAAGGCGAGCACGATGTCGGTGATCCTCGTGCTCACCGGCGCCGCGATCGCCCTGCACCACCCCAACGACGTCACGTCACTCGTGCTGGCCACGGCGCTGCACATCGTCACCTCACCGTTCGCCGCCAACATGGTCAGCGTCGCCACGTTCCACACCGAAGGCCCGCGGGTGGAGGAGCCCGTCAGCGAGCCTCCGCCGACAGGACCGCCGCACTCGGACGGACCCGACGATCGGCGTCGATGATGCCGAACTTCACGTCGTAGCCGTGGAGCCACTCGTAGTTGTCCACGCCGGTCCAGTGGAACAGGCCGCGCACGTCGATGCCACTCGCCAGCGCGTCCTGCACCACCTGGAGCCCGCGGGCGATGTAGTCGACGCGCACCGCGTCGTCGTCCGTGCCGACACCGAACTCGGCCACCAAGAGCGGCGTGCCGGGCAGCTCCGCGTGCAACCGGTCGAGCACGATGCCGAGCCCCTCGGCGAAGATGCCGTAGCCGAGCGGTGACACGTCCGCGCCCGGCGGATGCAGCGTGTACTGCCCGTCGCGCACGCCCATCGTGGCGTAGTACGAGAAGCCGACCATGTCGAACGAACCGGCCAGATCCGGGCGCTCGATGGGCTCACGACCCTCGACGCGCAGCACCCCGTCGCGGAACAGCCCGATGCCCGGATCCCAGCTCGCTTCGTACACGCGAGCCACGCGCGCCGCGGTCTCCGGCGAGTCGTCCTGCGCCACCGCGCCGGCCAGCGCGAACACCGACGACACCGGCGCGCCCGTCTGCTTCAGCCGCACGGCGGCCTCGGCGTTGGCGAGGTGGATCGCCTCGTGCGCGACCAGCTGCTGCTCGCGCGTGCCACCCGGCGGCAGCCCACCGCCGTAGGCGATGCGGGCGTAGAAGTTGAACTCGTTGATCGGCTTCCACCCGCCGACGAGGTCGCCGAACGTCTCGGCGACGCGGTCGACGTGGCGACGCCACCGATCACGGTTCGCTTCGACGAGGAACCCGCCCGTGTCGGCGAACCAACGCGGCAACGTGAAGTGGTGCAGGCACACCCACGGCGTCACGCCGAGGTCGTGCGCCGCGCTCAGCACGTCGCGGTAGTGCGCCACCGCGGCGGCGTCCCACGTGCCTTCCGACGGCTCGAGGCGCGCCCACTCGAACGACAGCCGGTGATGTGTGAGACCGAGCGACGCGTACAGCGCGAAGTCCTCGGCGTACCGCGTGGCGAAGCCGTTGCCGTCACCCGACGTCGGCGCTTTGCCGGCGCGTTCCCAGTCGATGTAGTCCGACGCCGGCGCGGCGCCCTCGCACTGCGTCGACGACGCGCCGGTCCCCCACATGAACCCCTCAGGCCAATCCATTGCCCGAGTCTGCTACGACAGCGGTGCGGTGTGGTCCTTGGCGAAGCGCAGCATCATGATGTGCTTCTCGGTGTCGAGCTGCATGAGGTCGACGAGCAGCGCCCACAGCGTGGTGTCCTCGACGTCACGCAGTTGCTTACGCAGCTTCTTCAGCTCGTGGCGGTCGTGCTCCTCCGCCTGCAGCAGTCCTTCGATCACCCGCTCGGTGCGGCGCCGATCGTGGAGGTGCAGGTCCAGCCGCGGTACCACCGGGTCACCCCCGGCCAGTTCGACGTCACCCTTCAGTGCCAGCGCCAGATCGGCGAACCACTGGTGGTGGCGGCGCTCGTCGGTGGCGAGGATGTCGACGAGGTAGGCCAGTGCCTTCGACTCGGTGCCCTGCGTGCTGCGGACGTACTCCTCGAGCAGCGCGCCCTCGTTGCGCATGTGCTCGATCAGGTACGTGTACATGTCGTGCTCCCAGACGCTGGCGCCCTGGGGGCTCTCGATCGCGGTGTTCGTCATGCCTGCATCGTCCTCCCGTCGGCGGCGCTGCGGCAGGGCCAATGGTCACCTCCTCGGGGACGCGCGAACGTCCGTGGCCACCGGGAAGGCGTGGCCACGGACGTTCAGTTGTGCTGGCGGTTCACCAGCGGATGCGAGGGGCCGCCGTGGCGATCACCACCGCGACGGGAACGATCGTCAGCACCGCAGCGCTGACCTTGGAACGGATGCGAGTCATGTTGTTTCACCTCCTCCTGAGCTCGTGCCGGCGTTGCTGCCGGCGTTGATGAGCCCATCGTGAGCGGGCGCGCTGAAGGATCCCTGAAGGTTCGCCAACGGTCCCCGCGTCTCGGGTCTCGCGGGTGCAGCTACCCTCACGCCATGCCCTGGGGGAACGACTCGTCCGACTCGCGGTTGCACGGCACGAACATCGCCGACAGCGTCATCGACACCATCGGCAACACCCCGCTGGTGCGCCTGAAGCGGATCTCCGAGATCCACGACCTGCCGTGCGTGCTGGCGATGAAGATGGAGACCACCAACCCGGGTGGCTCGTCGAAAGACCGTCCGGCCCTCGAGATGATCCTCGCCGCCGAGCGTGAGGGCCTCCTGCAACCGGGTGGCACCATCGTCGAGCCCACGAGTGGCAACACCGGCGTCGGCCTGGCCATCGTCGCCGCCCAGCGTGGCTACAACTGCGTCTTCGTGATGACCGACAAGGTCGCCCCGGAGAAGGTCTCCCTGCTGCGCGCCTACGGCGCCGAGGTGGTCGTCTGCCCCGTGGCCGTCGCCCCCGACGACCCCACGAGCTACTACTCCGTGGCCGAGCGGCTCACCGTCGAGCGCAACGCGTTCCGCCCCAACCAGTACGCCAACCCGAACAACCCGCTGGCCCACACCAAGACCACCGGGCCCGAGTTGTGGGCGCAGACCGGCGGGCGGATCACCCACTTCGTCGCCGGTGCCGGCACCTGCGGCACCATCACCGGCACCGCTCGCTTCCTCAAGCAGCAGAACCCGGACGTGCGCATCATCGCCGCCGACCCGGACGCCTCCGTGTTCTCCGGCGGCAGTGGCCGGCCGTACCTCGTCGAGGGCGTCGGCGAGGACTTCTACCCCGCCGCGTGGCAGCCCGACCTGTACGACGACGTCATCCCGATCAGCGACGAGGAGAGCTTCCTCACCGCCCGCGAGGTCAGTCGCGAGGAGGGCATCCTCATCGGCGGCTCCGGTGGCATGGCCGTCGCCGCGGCGATCAAGGTGGCCAAGGCGGCCGGGCCGAACGACATCGTCGTCGTGCTCAACCCCGACAGCGGACGCGGCTACCTCTCCCGCGTCTTCGACGACGACTGGATGGCCAACTTCGGCTTCGTGCGCGAGTGCGACGAGTGCGTCGGCGCCGTGCTCGAGACCCGCGGCGATACGCCCAGCCTGCTCTACGTCAACCCCTCGCACACCGTGCGCGAGGCAATCGACGTGATGCGCGCCAACGGCATCAGCCAGCTGCCGGTGTGCAAGAACACACCGCCGTTCGCCAACGCCGAAGTGAGCGGCGCGGTCGATGAGCTCGACCTGATGGAGGTCGTCGCGCGCGACCACCTCTCGCTCGACACGCCGGTCGAGAGCGTGATGGGCCCGAAGCTGCCCACCGTCGGCGTCGGCCAGAAGGTGGCCAAGGCCGTGCAGATGCTGGACAAGTCGCCGGCCCTGCTGGTGCTGAGCGGCGGCCGCCCGCTGAGCGTGCTCACCCGCACCGACCTGCTGACCTACTTCGAGGCGATCGCACGTGGCTAGGCGGAAGGGAATGGCTAGGAAAAATGGGTGAGATCGAAGAGCAGGAGCGCTGGGGCTTCGACACCCGCGCCGTCCACACCGGGCAGGAGCCCGACCTCGTCACCGGCGCGGTGGTCACCCCGATCTCGTTGAGCACCACCTTCGCCCAATCGGGCGTCGGCGTGCACCAGGGCTACGAGTACGCCCGCAGCGGCAACCCGACGCGCACCGCGCTGGAGACGTGCGTCGCCTCGCTCGAACTGGCCAGCCACGGCCTGGCGTTCTCCAGCGGTCTGGCCGCCGAGGACAACGTGCTGCGCCTGCTCGAGCCGGGCGATCGCGTGCTGCTCGGCAACGACGCATACGGCGGCACGTTCCGCTTGATCAGCAAGGTGCACACGCACCTCAACTGGTCGCCGGTGGATCTGCTCGACCTCGATGCGCTCGTCGCCGGCTGGCCCGACGACACCAAGCTCGTCTGGCTGGAGACGCCGACCAACCCGCTGCTGCGCTGCTTCGACATCGAGGCGATCTGCGAGGTGGCCCACGCGATGGGCGCCATCGTGTGCGTCGACAACACGTTCGCCACGCCCTTCCTGCAGCAGCCGCTGCGGCTCGGCGCGGACATCGTCGTCCACTCGGCGACGAAGTACCTCGGCGGCCACAGCGACGTCGTCGGTGGCTTCCTCGCGTTGAACGACGAGGCCCTCGCCGCACGGCTGCGCTTCACCCAGAACGCGGCCGGCGCGGTTCCCTCCCCGTTCGACTGCTACCTCGTGCTGCGCGGCGTGAAGACGCTCGGCGTGCGCATGGAGCGCCACTGCAGCAACGCGCGAGCGATCGTCGATCTGCTGCTCGGCCACCCGGCCGTCGAGCGAGTGCTCTACCCGCAGCTGCCCGACCACCCCGGCCACCGCGCCGCGGCCAAGCAGATGAACGACTTCGGCGGGATGGTCAGCTTCACGCTGCGCGGCGGCGAGGAGACGGCCCTGCGCGTCGCCGCGGCGACGCAGCTGTTCACGCTGGCCGAGTCGCTCGGCGCGGTGGAGAGCCTGATCGAGCACCCCGGCCGGATGACACACGCGTCTGCAGCCGGTTCGCCGCTGGAGGTGCCGGACAACCTGATCCGCCTCAGCGTCGGCATCGAGAGCCAAGCCGACCTCCTCGCCGATCTTCAACAAGCCCTCGACGACTGAGCATCGCCCGCTGCGTTTGATCGCTGCGCCACCGCCACGGTGGCCCAGGGTTCAACGGTCAGGGTGGTGGCGGCGGTGTGCGCGGGCCGCCGGGGAGCGACCACGGCTCCAGCTTCGGACGACGTTTGCGCACGAACACGATCGCTCCGGCGATGACGACCACGGCGACGACGATGACCGCGATCAGCACGATGGGCGCTCCACCATCGTCCGATGTCGCCACGGTGGTCGCCGGCGGATCCGTCGTCGGCACCTGATCCACGGGCGGCGCTTCGGCGAGCACCGTCGAGCTCATCCACGGCGTCCCCACCTCGATCGGGAACCCGGTGTCGAACGTGCCCGAGGAGACGTGGACGAGGAAGCCGGTGGTCGTGGCGGGGTCGTCGCTGAGCGGAGTGGGCGAGAAGTCCGGCAGGCCGCCGTGCTCGGCGCTGATCCTCGTGGTCCCGGAGAAGACCTGCGGCTCGACGTCGGCGCCGGAGAGCCAGGACACGTCGAGCGTGGCGAGGTCGGAGGTCTGCAACGACAGCTCCGTCAGCGGCGCCGTCCCGGTCACCGACTCGGCCGAACGAACGTCCTCGAGCGGTCCCGCGACCAACGAGCGCAGCGTCACACTCCCATCGCGGGCGATGGTGCCGGCGTAGTAAGCGTCGGGCCCGATGGCGACGAAGGTGCCGTCGACATCGACGAAGCCGTTCACGGTCGAACCGTTCTGCCCGTCGGCGATCGTCACGTTCGGTCCGTCGACGGTCACGACCAACCCGCCGACGGTGACCGCACCCTGCAACGTGTCCAGGCGCGTGCCCGGCTCGACCGGTGCCGGCGCCGACGGCGTCGTCGCGCCAACGGCGAAGGGCGTCTCGTTCTCCGACACGGTGACCGGCATGGTGCCGACCTCCGTGCCGGCCACCGTCACGACGGCATCGCTCTCGGCACCACCGGACCACTGCACCACTGCTGGATGGTCGGTCGAGGCGAACACGGGCCCGGCAAGGAGCAGGCTGATGTGTGGCAGCTGCTCTGCGGGCACGTCGAGTGGAGAGCCGGCGGTGATGACGACGACGGCCCGATCCGTGCCCTCGCCGTCGATGCGCACGCCGGTGACGCGCACGCCGTCCACCGGCGTGCTGGTCGCATCGCCCGGCAGGTCGGGTGGGGCGAGGACCGACATCGCGTCGAGCACGCCGCCGGCCGCGGCCGCCGAGGTCTCGCCCGTCAGCCAGCCGACCGGCACGATCGACGTTCCGGCCGCCCACCCGTCGATCGGATGGGCTGGGTCGAACGGCACCAGGCTGACCACGTCGACGCGAGCCTGCACGGTCCAACCCGGCTGCACTCCCAGGTCGGGTGGCACTTCAATGAAGGTCGTGTTGCCGATGATCGTGCCCTTGACGACGATCGGGTGGAACACCGAGCGGTCACGCCACTCGCCGGCGACGACACCACCGTCCTCCTGCATCTGCACGGCCATCGGCTCACCGCCGTCCGGCGGCGTGAGGATCACCGTCTGCGTCATCCGCGCCTGTTGACCGCGCCACTCGTGCAACTGCTCGATCGCTGCCCGGAAGCGGAACGTGGCGACGTAGCCCCCGCCGAGCACCCGCTCGAGCGTGAACATGCGCAGGCTCATCTCGACCGGTGCGTCGCCGGCGACCGCTGGGTTGCGCGTCGTGACGCCGTTGACCACCTCCAGCGCGCCGGCACCGTCGGCGTTGGCACCGACGACGAGGGGCGCGCTGAGCACTCGACCGCCGCCCGGCCACAGCACCGGAGCCGACGGAGCGCGTGCGGACGCGGGCACGTCAAGCGCGATGCCGGTCAGCATCATCAGCCCGGCGGCCACCACTCGCCGGCACCGCGTTCCCGACCGGCGCATCCCCGCATCATGCCCGACTGCGTTTGGTCGCTGCGCCACCGCCACGGTGGCCCAGGGTTCAAACACTTGGTGTGCTGGTCGGTGGCGGAGCCGGGAACAGGCGGGTGAGGTCGAGCTGGCTCATCCGGTGCTCGAAGAGCGTCGTCGACCGGGCGCGCATCACGGCGGCGACGCCGATCACGCCGGGCACGACACGGGCGATGTCCCCGGCCAGCACCTCCACCTCGCAGGCGGCGATGCTGAACCGCGCCTCGAGACCGAGGTTGACGATCGGGACCGGTGCCTCGTCGATCATCATCTCGATCGTCGGGCTCTTGCCGAACACGATCTCGTGCTCGAGCACCGACACGTTCCGGCGGCCGAGATCGACCTTCGTCGCCGTGCGCGCCTCGGCCACCTTCTGCAACTTGGCCCACCCCTCGGTCAGCATGTCGCCGACCGGCAGCCGCCCGAGCAGCAGCAGGATCTGCTCGACCACCTGACCCGTGAGGAACTTGAGCGCGACGGCCTGCAGCCGCGGCGCCTGCTCGGGCAGCGACGTCAGCAACCCGTGCTCGGCGATCGCCGCCTCGACCTGCAGTGCGGCGGTGGCGGGATCTTCGAAGAAGAGGTCGAAGGCGGTCAGCGGAGCCGGCGGGGCGATGACGACGGGCAGCGGGACGGTGCTCATGAAGCCTCCTCGGGCTCTCGGACGTCGACGATCGTGGGTGAGTCCGGCTGCACGCGCACGCCGATGCTCCAGCTGTCGCTCGGTTCGCTGACGGTGTGCGTGCTCGGGCCGTCGTCGGTGCGCACCCGCCACTCCGGCGGTGGTGGCACAGGAGGCGTCATCGGTTGCTGCTGCGGTCGCTGCTTGCGTGACAGCACCACGTAGGTGGCGATGATCGCCGCCCCGGCGACCACGATCATGATCAACAGCACGATGCCGCCGCCGGTCGAGCGGCTGCTGGTCGCCGCCGGCGTCGTTGCGCCCGGCGTGTTGGGATCGGTCGGGGCGGTCGCCGGTGGCGTGGTCGTCGGTGGCGTCAGCGGCGCGGCGAGCAGCGACGAGGAGATCCACGGCGTGGTCGCGTCCGCGGTGAACCCGTTCGCCTCGGTCGTGCCGGCGAGCACCTGGACGAGGAAGCCCGACGTCTCCGTCGCGTCGTCACTGAGCGGCACGAGCGGCCAGTCCGGGGCGCCGCCCTGCGCGCCGATCGGTTGCTGGGCCGTACCGCCGAACGTTGCTGGTGCCGCCGCGTCGCCGGTGAGCCAGCGGAGATCGAGGGCCGGCAGATCCGTCGACGGCACGGCCTGCGTGGCCGGCGGCCCGTCGCCCTTGAGGAACGCCTTGCCGTTCTCGTACGACAGCGGGCCGACGGCCGCGTCGATCCCGGCGACGGTGTAGTCCGCGGCGACCGGCACGGTGGCGAGACGCACCTGCCGCACCAGACCGCCGGACGAGGTGAGGTCACGGCTGAGGTTGACCACCGAGTTGCTGAACGCGTCGATCACCCCGACGAAGTGTTCGGTGTCGCTCGTGGCGATGAACGTGCCGTCGGCGTCGACGAACCCGGTGGCAACGGCGCCGGTGGACGGATGGGTCACCGTGACGCGCGGCCCGTCGAATTCCTCGATGATCGTGTCGACGACGTCCGGACGGACGCTGTTGCCATCGCTGTGGACGATGTCGCCGTCGGCCGCCAGGCCGACCGTGAGCGTGGCGTGCAGCGTGTCGAGGCGCGTGCCCGCCTCGATGGTGACGGCGGGAGCGAGCTGCATCGCACCGACGGCGAACCGCAGTCCCTCGTCCGTTGCCGTCACGTGCACCGTGCCGACGTTCACGCCGGAGACCCTCACCTGCGTGTCCGACTCCACTCCGCGGGACCAACCCATGATGACGGGGTCGTCCATCGACCGGAACATCGGGCCGGCCAGCGACAACTGGATCCGCGCGCCGCTCGTCGCGGCGACGTCGAGCGGTGAACTGGCCGTGTCCACCGCGATCACACGATCAGCACCCTCGCCTTCGACGCGCACCGCGGTCACGACGATCTCGCCGGTCGACGGCGCTTCCGCCGAGGAGGCCTGATCCAACGTGAAGCGCGCACTGGGGAAGCCGGCGATCGTCGCTTCCCCCTCGCCGCTGAGGACCCCGACCGGGACGATCGACGTGCCGGCCAGGAAGCCGGTCACCGGGCGGACGCTGCCGAACGGCGTGTCGCTCTCCACGCGCACGATCGCCTGCACCGTCCAGTCCGCGGTCACACCGAGCGACGCGGGTATGGCGAGTGCGACGACGTTGCCCTCCATCCGCCCTTCGCTCGTCCCCGTGGGCGTGAACGTGGTGCCGTCGAGCGCGCCGGTCGCGACCGAGCCGTCCTCCTGCATCTGCACCGCTTGCACGGTTCCGTCGGGCGACGTGAGCACGATGGTCTGGGTGAAGTGCACGACGTGGTCGCGCCACGCACGCAGCTGCACGATCGGCACCCGGTAGCGCAGCACGGCGGAGTACCCGCCTGCTGGGTCGATCACGAACGAGAAGGTGCGCAGGCTCAGCTGCGGAGGCGCGTCGTCGAACGACGACACCTCGCCGGTGGTCACGCCGTTCAGCGTGTCGAGCGCGCCTTGACCGAGCTCGGACGCGCCGAGCACGAGCGGCGCGGCGAGCGCGCGGCCGCCACCGGGGAACAGTGCCGGCGCCGGAGCTCGTGCATCCGTCGGCACGGCGAGCGCGACGGTTGCGGCAGCGAGCATCCCGCCGGCGACGAGGCACCGGCGCCACCTTCCCATCCGGCGCACTCCCGCATCATGCCCGACAGCGTTTGATCGCTGGACCACCGTGGCGGTGGGTGAGGGTTCAAACGCTCAGGAGTGGGCGGCGACGATGGCGGCGGCGGTGCGTCGACCGCTGCGCAGCGCGCCCTCCATGAACCCGGCGAACTCGTCGGCGTGCTCGCCGGCCGGCCACAGGCGACCGAACGGCTCGGCCAGGGCGGCGCGTGCGTCGGCCATCTCACCTGGCGCGAACGTCGCGTAGCAGCCGAGCGCGAACGGGTCGTTCGTCCAGTCGGTGTGCACCCGCTCACCGGCGAGACCCTGCGTGCCGGGGAAGATCCGCTCGATCTCGCGCACGACGTGCTGCGGCGCCTCCGGCAGCGCGCACAGTGACGCACCGTCGTGCGAAGCGAGCAGGTTGGTGAGCACGCCCGCGTCGCCGGGTTGGTCGTCGCTGGTCTCCCACAGGTGGCCCCACGACCGATCGCTGAGCACCGTGCCGTTGCGGCCGAGGTCGCGCCACACCCGCCGCCCGTACTGCACGCTGATCTTGCCGCCGATGCCGTAGCCCACCATCGCCAGCACCGCCGGCATGTTCGGCCACATGCGCGACAGGACCGGGAGCGGCACGGCAGCGATCACCGCGTCGGCGCGCAGCTCCCCACCGTCGAGCAGCACCACCCGACCGTCCTCGTGCACCGAGGCGACAGGGCACTCCAGCTGCACGCGCTGCCCGAGGCGCGCAGCGAGTCCTGTCGCCAACTGGTCGTTGCCGCCGACGATGCGATGCGCCTCGCGGCCGACCGCACGCACCGTCTGTTCGTGGGCGAAGCGCCGGCTGACCTGCTCCGGCGGCAGCATGAACTCGGTGCGCACCTCGCGGCCGATCACCAGCCGGGCCATCACGCTGAGGCCGAGCGCAGCGATCAGGTCGGCGAGCGACTCGTCGTCGGCGTCCGGCGGCTGGGCGAGCGCCGCGCTCCAGCGGTCGAGATCGGCGGCGATCGAGGCGTGCATCGCCATCGGCACGACGCGACCGGCAGCGTCGACCAGCGTCGCGTGCGGGTCGAGCGATGCGTCCCGAGTGGACAAGCGGAGTCCCAACGAGGCGGCCAACGCGAGCACCTCGCTGTGCCCCTCGTCGATGAACTCGGCGCCTCGCTCGCACACCTGACCGTCCCCGAAATCGTGGCTCCACACACGTCCGCCGACGCGGTCGCGCGCTTCGAGCACGACGACGTCGACACCTGCGTCGACGAGGTCGGACGCGCAGCGCAGCCCGGCCAGGCCGGCACCGATGACGATCGCGCTCGTCATCTCAGAACAGGGTGGGTTGCTCGGGGCGGATGACCCGGGGCACGCCCGGCCACGGCACGTAGTGATCCATGAACACCCAGCTGCGCCGGTGGATGGCCGACGGCCCGTATCCGGAGAGCGCGGCCTTGTGCATCGGGCACGGGTAGCCCTTGTTGGTGTCGAAGCTCCAGTGCGGGTAGTGCTCGGCCTGCTCGCGCATGATCCGGTCGCGCACCACCTTGGCCAGGATGCTCGCGGCGGCGACCGACAGGCAGTGCAGGTCGGCCTTCACACGCATCTCCACCTTCGGCACGTGGGGGGCGACGAAGTTCCACTTGCCGTCCACCACGGCCACGTCGGGACGCACGGTGAGCCCCTCGATCGCCCGCCTGGCGGCCAGTCGTTGCGCGTCAGCCATGCCGAGCTCGTCGCACTCCTCCTGCGATGCGCCACCGACGGCCCACGTGGTGCACCACTCACCGATGCGATCGAACAGTCGCTCGCGTTCGCGCTCGGTGAGCAGCTTCGAGTCGCGGACGCCGTTCACGCGCTTGTCCACCGGCAGCACAGCCGCCCCGACCATCAGCGGGCCGGCCCACGCACCGCGACCGACCTCGTCGATGCCGACGATGATCTCGTGCCCGCGCGCCAGCAGCTCCTGCTCGATGCGCCTGGTGGGCGGTCGACCGGCCATCAGCGCAGCAGCAACCGAGCCGGCCCAGCGGCGACCTCGCCGACGCGCCACCAGCCGTCGCTCAGATCGGCGACCACCGCCGGATCCACCGCGGCGAGCAGCCCGCCGGACGTCTGCGGGTCGAAGCACATCGCCTCGCCGGCGTCGCTGGCGCTCGAGTCGAGCCGCCCGTCGACGTAGGTGCGGTTGCGCGGATCGCCGCCGGTGCGCACGCCACGCTCGGCCGCCTCACGCGCTCCGGCGTAGGCCACGATCCCGGCGGTGTCGACCACCACTTGCACGCCGCCGCGGTCGGCCATCTCCCAGCCGTGGCCGGCCAGCCCGTAGCCGGTCACGTCGGTGACCGCGTGCACGACCTCGACGCCGAGCGCTTGCAGCTCCTCGCTGGCTGCGCGGTTCAAGCGGCGCATGCCGGCGGTGGCGGCGGCCTTGTCGTCCGCAGTGCCACCGGCCAGCGCGAGGCCGGTGCCCAACGGCTTGCTCAGCACGAGCACGTCGCCAGGCAGTCCGCCGCCCTTGCGGAAGACGCGATCGGGATGGACGACGCCCTGCACGGCCAGCCCGAAGATCGGCTCCGGGTTGCGGATGGTGTGGCCGCCGGCGATCGTGCCGCCCGCGTCGGCGACGGTGATCGCGGCCGCGTCGAAGATCGCCGCGATCGCCTCACGCGGGAAGTGCTCGGGGAAGGCGGCGATGTTGACGGCGATGGCCACTCGGCCGCCCATGGCGAACACGTCGCTGCACGCATTGGCAGCGGCGATCGCCCCGAAGTCCGACGGGTGATCGACGAGCGGTGGGAAGAAGTCGGTGGTGCTCACCAACGCCACGCCGGGCGCGACCTCGTACACGGCGGCGTCGTCGAACGGCGCGAGGCCCACGAGCAACGCTGCGTCGCTGCCGCCAGGGAGCTCACGCACCAGGTCGGCGAGCAACGATGCACCCCACTTGGCCGCGCATCCGCCGCACGACGTCCACTCGGTGAGACGCAGATCGGCGAACGGATCGGTCATGTGCGTCAGGCCGGGCTGGCCAGCAGCACCGGGATCACCCGGTCGGTCTTGGCCTGGTACTCGTTGTAGTTCGGGAAGACGGCGGCGCTGCGGTCCCACCACAGCTGACGTTCGTCGCCGGTGATCTCGCGCACCGACACCTTGAACGGCGCCGGCCCGTCCTGCACGTACACCTCATCGGGCGCGGCGAGCAGGTTGTAGTACCAGACCGGGTTCTTCGGCGCGCCGCCCATCGACGCCACGAGCGCGTACTCGCCCTCGTGCTCGACGCGCATCAGGGCGATCTTGCGGACGTTGCCGCTCTTGTTGCCGCGCATCGTCACGACGATGATCGGGATGCCCGTCTCGCGCAGGGTGTTGGCTTCCGTGCCGCCGCTCGCCTCGTACTGCTCGATCTGCTCGCGGACCCATCCGGACGCGCTGGGGACGTATTCACCTTCGAGTGCCATGCGGGCGAGGCTAACGCTGCAACCGTCGCGCATGACGCGGCCCGCGAGCAGTACCGTCACGACATGTTCCACGTCGGTCCGTACACGTTCACCGACAACGACGCGAGACGCACCGTGGACAACCTCGAGGTGTTCTGGGACCAGCTGTCCGTCGGCCGCGATCGCTCGATCATCGAGCCCCTGTGGCCCGAGCTGACCGGCGACCTGCGCACCGATCTCGGGCTGTCGTGGGCGGCGATCATGGCAGCAGGGCCGGCGATGCGTGCCGAAGGCCAGATGCCGGCCAGCGTCACCGGCAGCGTCGCCCAGCTGAGCGTCTCCAAGGGCGGCGTGCCGAAGAAGGCGGTGCCGGAGGTGCACGTCACGTTCTCCGGCGTCGAGGGCGACCTGCAGGCCACTCGTGTCCACCACGGCCGGCCGTGGCAGGCGCTGTGCATCTGGGCGGTCGAGCCGATCGAGCACCTGCGCAGCCTCGGCCACCCCATCGCCCCCGGCCTGGCCGGCGAGAACATCACCCTGCGCGGCCTGCCCTGGGCCGAGGTCCGCTGCGGCACCCGTCTGCGCATCGGCACCGTCCTCGCCGAGGTCAGCCTGTACGCGCTGCCGTGCAGCTCGAACAAGCGCTGGTTCCTCGACGGCGACTTCAGCGCGATGCACCACGACAAGGGTCCCGTCAGCCGGATCTACGCCACCGTCCTCGAGCCCGGCACGATCGCCATCGACGACGACGCCATCCTCGAACCCGCGCCGTGATCCTTGGGCCGTGACGCCCGGGCTCACTTCGTTCGCCTCCCGAGCTCGCTCGCTGCGCTCGCTCACCCGAACTCCAGCCCTGACGCACGGCCACTTCCCCACCCGCCCGACCCTCGTTCGTGAGTCTCCGGGGCGCCCACGGCACCACAGGCTCACGAACGGCCCGGCTCGGCGCCCATCCGTGAGCCTCGGGTGCGTCCGCCGCCCATCGGGCTCATGAACACGTCCGGCCAAGTCCGTAGCGAATCGTCACGTGACGAAACTCGGGGTCGGCTTGGGCGCGATATCGACGACCGATCGTCGCGATCGCGCCCAAGGTTTCGTCACGTGACGATTCGCAAGCGACCGAGGTGAGCGGTGAGGGGCCATGCGGCGCACATCTCTCACCTCACTGGCGACGCCCTCGACCGAGGTGAGCGATGAGCGGTGAGGGGCCATGCGACGCACATCTCTCATCGCAGCGGCGACGCCCTCGACCGAGGTGAGCGGTGAGCGGCGAGGGGCCATGCGACGCACATCCCTCACCTCAGCGGCGAGGCCCTCGAGCGAGGTGAGCGATGAGGGGCCATGCGGCGCACAACTCTCACCCCACCTCACCTGACGGCGGGCGGGCGGGCCTGGGCATACTGGGGCCCATGGAGCAGGAACAGCAGCAACAGGCAGCAGGGGCGTACTCGGTGGTGGCGTTCGGGGGGAGCATGCGGGCGGCGTCGTCCAACCGCGGGCTGGTCAAGCTGGCGGAGCGGATCGCCCCGCCGGAGCTACGGATCACGGTGACCGAACTGCCGAGCGAGCTGCCGTTCTACAACGACGACTTGGAGAGCAACCCGCCGGCGTCGGTGCGCCAGTGGCGGGCGCTGGTCGAGGGCGCCGACGCACTGCTGATCGGCATGCCCGAGTACAACTTCGGCCCGTCGGCGATGGCCAAGAACGCGATCGACTGGGTCAGCCGGCCCTACGGCGGGCACACGCTGCGCAACAAGGTGATCGCGATGATCACCAGCGCCGGCAAGGGCGGCGGGTCGAAGGTGCAGGACGCGATCACCCCGATCCTCGGCATCCTTGGCAACACCGTGGTCACCGATCCGTTGGTGCAGATCGCACTCGGCGGCGGCAGGATCGACGGCGACGGCAACACCGAGGACCCGGAGATCGAAGCGGCGGTCGCGGCCAAGCTGGCGGCGATGGTCGACGCGCTGAACGCCGCGCATCAGACCACGTAGGTCTCGTACTCCTGCTGGCACGGGTGACCGACCAGCATCAGCGCCTCGGGCGACCCGGACGTCGGCAAGGTGACGATCATCGATGCCGTCGTCGCCTCGACACCGTCGACGTGCATGCACACGCTCCAGCCCTCCTCGGCGCACGAGTCGTGCGAGCGCAGGTGATCGGCCAGCGCAGCAACGGTCACCGGCTGCTGCGCCAGCGCGCGCTGCGACGCCTCCCACCGTGGGTCGACCAATCGCTCGACCGGTTGACCCGGGTGCCGGTGAACGGCGTCGAACGCGGGGATGGTCGTGCGGTTGGAGATCGCTCGAACGTCACCGACCTGTTCGACGGCGAACTGTGCGCCACTGGTCTCGATGACGTAAGCGTCGCCATGGTCGGCCACGAGGAACGAGCTCCAGTACGGCCGCGGCCCACCGACGATCGCCTGTTCGTGTCCCGACCCACCCTGCCCGTAGCGACCGAGCAGCGCGGTGATCACCTCCACCGCCTCGAGCGCCGACGAACCACGCTCCAGACCGAGGCGCACGAGATCCATGCCGATCAACGCCGGCGGGAACGACCGCGGATCGAGCGTCGTGTAGATCGCCTCATTGCCGATCGCCACGCCGGCTTCGTTGACGCCGTGCTCGGCACCCCAGCACCACGCCGGCCGGGAGATCAGGCACCGCAACGTCTCGGACGGGTGAGCGTCGACCTCGATGTGGGTGACGCGCAACGTGCCGTCATCGCGCCGCGACGGCGACCATTCGATCAGCTGCACCTCGGTGGGAGGACGGTCGCTGTTCTTGGCGAACAGCGCGAACGGACCGCCTGTTGCCGCCGGCAGGGCGACCAGGCAATCGCACATCAGCTGAACGACACCGGTTCGTCGGGATCGACGTTGCCGAGGAGTGGCCGATGCCCCGGCGGCGCCGGCCACAGCGCATCGCCGGTGCGCTCGTCGGTGCTCCACCCCGGTGCTGCCACGGGCGCGCTGAGGGAGACCGCATCGCCGACGACCTCCCACAGCACCGCGGGACGTTCCCCGTGCCAACGGACCGCGTAGGAGATCGCCGACGACGCACCGACCGGAACGCCGTAGACCTCCACGCCGGCCCCGAGCCAGGACGGTTCCCACCCGTCGGCCAGCAGCCAGCCACGACGGTCAGCGAAGCGACGCTCCAGCCACACCACGAGATCGAGCCCCTCAGGCGCCGCACTCGGCAAGGGCGGCATCGCATCGCCGATGCGCGCCCGCAGTGCAGCGAGGTCGCGGAGCGCCCGCTTCTCACCGCCGGCGGCGAACACCGCCGCTGCTCCGTCAAGCGCCGCATCGGCGCGCCAGCCGATCGCCGATCGTCCGACCTGCTCCGCAGCGGCAGCCACGTCCGGCACCCACGGATCGGCGCGCTCACCCATCCGCACCAACTGCCCGGCACCGACCAGGAAGCCGGCCGGATCGTCGTCGGGGTGCGGCGGCCCGCCGAGCGCGAGCTCGCAACGTGCTGCGACCACAGCCTCCATCCACCCCTCGTCGGGCAGCACGAACCGGCTTGCCCGGTCGCTCATCGCCACCCAACCGCGGGCCACGCTGCCGGCCGGCGCGAGCCCTTCCGGCAATGCGCCCGCGCCAGAGCCATCGTGGGCGATCGCCACCACGACCGACGCGTGATGGCCGACCGGGAACACGACGCTGCCCTCCGGAAGATCGATGCCCTCGATGGATCCTGCGGTCGGCGGTCGCACCGAACGCAACGCTCCGGTGGTGAAGGCCACGGCGATCGGCAACGGCGACTCGTTGGTCACCTCGATGATCGTCAACCCGCCGGCGTCGGCCACCGAGTGGATGCGTTGCACCGCATCGCCCTGCGGAATGCGCACCCGCGTCTCCACGACCGCCGTCCCCTCGAGGCGCGTCTGGCGCACCGCCGACTCAACGCTCGGCGTGTGCCAGCGATCGTCTGCGGCGATGTACCAATCGACCGTTGGCCCGCCGGACCACGGTTCGATCGCGCCCCACGGGGAGACGGTGGCACGCCACCGCCCGCCGAGGACTCCCGTCGTGGTCAACGCTCAGCTCGCTTCACGCGGGTGAGGTTGGCGCGTGGGCTCGGGCAATGTCAAAGACGTCGCCTCGCGGATCAGCCGAACTCGCCTTTGTTCGTGCGTTGCATCAGCGAGCTCAATGCCTCCGAGGCGCGACGGCCGTTGTGGCACACGGCCACCACCTGCTCGGTGATCGGCATGTCCACCCCGTACCGACGAGCGAGGTCGAGCACGCTGGGCGAGCTCTTGACGCCCTCGGCAACCATGTTCATCGCCGCCAGCACGTCCTCGATGCGCTTGCCCTGCCCGAGCTCGAAGCCGACCATGTTGTTGCGGCTCTGCTTCGACGAGCAGGTGGCGATCAGATCGCCCATCCCCGCCAGCCCGGCGAACGTCGCGGCGACGCCGCCCATGGCGATGCCGAGGCGAGTCATCTCGGCCAACCCGCGAGTGATCAACGTCGCCCGCGTGTTGTCGCCGAAGCCCATCCCCTCGGCCATTCCGCTGGCGATCGCGATCACGTTCTTGACGACGCCACCGACCTCGCAGCCGACGACGTCCGGGTTGGTGTAGATGCGCAAGCTCGGGCGGCCGAAGATCCGCTGTAGCTCGGTGGCGATCACCTCGTCATCGATCGCCACGACGCTGGCCGCCGGCTGCCCGCCGAGGATCTCCTTGGCCAGGTTCGGCCCGGTGAGCACAGCGACCGGATGCCCCGGCATCTCGTCGCGCGTCACCTCGCTCATCCGCTTTCGCGAGCTGCGCTCGATCCCCTTGGCCAGGCTGACCACCGGCACCCACGGCCGCAGGAACGGCGCTGCCTCGGCCGCCACGTCGCGGTAGCCATGCGACGGCACCGCCATCACCAGCACGTCGGCGTTGCTGACGGCCTCCTCGAGCGAGCTGGTGGCGCGCAGCTGCTCGGGCAGCACGTAGCTGGCCAAGTAGTCGCCGTTCACGTGCGCGTCGTTGATCTGCCGAGCCAACGCCTCGCGGCGCGACCACAACATGGTGGGTGTGTTCACTGCGGCGAGTGCGGCAACCGTGGTGCCCCACGAGCCGGCCCCCACGACCGCGACCTTGATCGGCATGTGTCACAGCGTAGGCGGCGCACGGCGCGCCCCAGCCTGGTTGTCGCGACGCGATCGCCACCTACGATGGCCCGCGTGACCGTGCTCGCCAATGCAGGGCTCTCGGGCACCGCGGTCGTCCTCGTGCCCGTGAAGGCGTTCACCGCGGCCAAGGCGCGGCTGGCCGGCGTCCTCAGCGCCGATCAACGCATCCGCCTGGCGCGCTGGACCGCCGAGCGCGTGCTCGCCGCCGCAGGCGAGCTGCCCACGTACGTCGCCTGTGACGACGAGGTCGTCGCCCAGTGGGCGACGGACCACGGCGCGACCGTGCTGTGGACGCCCGACGTCGGGCTCAACGCGGCCGTCAACGACAGCATCGAGTCGCTGCGGACCAGCGGCGTCGAGCACGTCGTCGTCGCCCACGGCGATCTCCCTCGCGCCCACGCACTGGCGTCGGTCGCCCAGCGCGGCTTCGTCACCCTCGTGCCCGATCGACGCGACGACGGCACGAACGTCGCCGGCGTGCCAACCGCATCCGGCTTCCAGCTGGCCTACGGCCCCGGCTCGTTCCGACGCCACCTCGCTGCCGCGGTCGAGGGCGGTCTCGCCGTCCGCGTCCTGCGCGACCCGATGCTCGCGCTGGACATCGACACACCCTCCGATCTCGCCCATCCACTCGTCGACGAGGTGCTGCCCGCATGGCTGCAAACGAACCCGGCCAACCCGCCGTCACCGCCCGCCCGCTGACCCGCAACCTCGCTGTGCCCGCTTCGGCGTTGGCCATCGGCGCCCATCCCGACGACGTCGAGTTCGGCGCCGGAGCGACGTTGGCGAAGTGGGCCGCCGCCGGATGCGTCGTCCACCACCTCGTGTGCACCGACGGCTCGAAGGGCACGTGGAACCCCGACGCCGACGTCGTCGCGCTCGCCGCGACGCGTCAGGTCGAGCAACGCGAGGCTGCTCGACGGCTGGCCGGCGCGAACGCCGGCACGGTGCACTTCCTCGGCGCGGTGGACGGCGAGCTCGACAGCGGCCTGGCGATGCGCGGCGAGGTGGCCCGCGTCATCCGCGAGGTTCGCCCGCAGGTGGTGCTCGGCCACGACCCGTGGAAGCGGTACCGCATCCACCCCGACCACCGTCACGCCGGTCTGCTGGCGTGCGAGGGCATCGTCGCCGCGCGCGACCCGCACTTCTTCCGCGAGCAGGGCCTGGCGCCGCACCGGCCCGACGCGTTGCTGCTGTGGGAGGCCGACGAGCCGCACCACGTGGAAGACGTCACCGGCTTCGTCGACGTCAAGCTGCACGCCCTCGAAGCGCACGCCAGCCAGTTCGAGAGCACGATGAAGGCCGTCGACGGAGCGCAGCTCGATGCGTTCCGTGAGCGCATCGCCAACCGCCTGCGCAGCACCGGCGAGGTCTACGGCGTCGACGCCGCCGAGGTGTTCGCGACCATCATCGACCTCTGAGGCACCGATCCGCGATGGTCCGACGCTCGTTCACGGCAGGTAGATGCGCAGTGCCTGGCGCGAGCCGGCGAAGAAGTCGACCGGCACGCCGTACCGTCCGCTGATCACGTCACGGGCACCATCGCCGAGGTCGAGCGACACGGCGATCGTGTGATCGACCAGCCTCGACATCGCACCGTCTGGCGCGTTGGGCGAGACGACGTCGGGCACCATGAACCAGCCGCTCATCGTCGTCGTCTCGGCGAACGACTCCACGGTCAGCCCGTTCTGCCCACCGACGCTGCAGGTTGCGTTGGCGCCCTCGGCCGGCGACGCGATCAGCACGTGCACGTTGAACCCGTCGGACAGCGTCAGCGACATGCGAGTCGGCGCTCCGCCGTCCGCCAGGATCACGGCCTTGAAGGGGACGTACGCCGCGGTGGACGTGCGCGCCACCAGTCGCGGGTCGCAGTCGACCAACGCCACCGGCGCCAGAACGTCGTCCACCAGCACCGGGTGGAGCATGAAGAACTCGGCCGTCACGACGCGATCGTCAGCGGTCGTCGCCGTGATCGTCGCCCCGACGAGGTCGGGTCCGGAGGGCAGCGACGGCGGCGCCGCCTCGAACGTGCTCGTCGGCCCGCTCGGCGTGACGACCTCGACCGTCGATGCCGATGTCGATGTCGATGTCGCCTCGGCCACGATCGATGTCGACACCTCCGCCACGGTGGTCGACGTGGTGGGAGCGGTCGAGCCCGATGTGCAGCCGCCGATCAGCAACGCCACGACGACCCAGGTGCATCGCCACATGTGCTGATCTCGGTCAGTCGTCGAACTGACCGGGTTGACGTCCACCACCGGGCGCACCGGCGAACGCCTGGGCGATGCCCAGCCAGTCCGCTGCTGCCTCACCCTCGACCCGCAGGTCGGTGTCGAGCAGGTGCCGGCGCTGCGTGACGAGCAGGCAGAAGTCGAGCGCGTCGCCGGTGACCCGATCGGTGGCCGACGTGCCCCACTCCCACAGCTCGCCACCGGGCGCAGTGAGCCCGATGTAGACGTCTGCGGTCGGCATCTCGCGCTGGTTGATCAGGTAGCTGAACGGCCGTGCCCGCACTCCGATGTGAGCAACGTGCTTCAGCCGCGCCGTCGGCGTGCGTGATGCGCCGACCGCATCGACCACGTCCTGGCCGTGCGCCCACGTCTCCATCAACCGAGCGGTGATGAACGAGCGGGCCGCCATCGCCGGCCCGTACCACGGCACGCGCGACGACGGATCGACCGTGCGGGCGACGGCGAGCAGCGCGTCGCGGTCGGCTCGCCACGAGGCAAGCAACTCGCCCGGCGACACAGCGCGGCCGGGATCGATCGATGCGTCGGTGCCGACTCGCAACAACTGCTGCTTGTCGGTCTCGAAGGCGTCCGGATCGGTCAACGCCATCAGCGCTCGCTGATCGAAGAACCAGAGGTGACTGATCTGATCACGGACCATCCAGCCTGCCGATGGCGTCGCCCGATCCCAGTCGGCATCGGCCAGCGGGGCGACGATGCGGTCGAGGTCGGCGTGCTCGGCGACGAGGTCGTCACAGATCTGCTGCATGTGCGCCAGCTTGCAGCACCCGCCCGGAAAAAGGCGAACGGGGAGCTTTCGCTCCCCGTCCGCTCGCTCCGTTATGGAGTCGTCACTTCTTCTTGGCGGCCTTCTTGGCCGGAGCGGCCTTCTTCGCCGGAGCCTTCTTGGCCGGAGCGGCCTTCTTCGCCGGAGCCTTCTTGGCCGGAGCGGCCTTCTTGGCCGGCGCAGCCTTCTTGGCCGGAGCGGCCTTCTTCACTGCGGCCTTCTTGGCCGGAGCCTTCTTGGCCGGAGCGGCCTTCTTGGCCGGAGCCTTCTTTGCTGCGGCCTTCTTGGCCGGAGCCTTCTTGGCCGGAGCGGCCTTCTTGGCCGGAGCCTTCTTGGTAGCTGCCACTTGAGTTTCCTCTTTCGGTTGGAGTGAGTTACTTCTTCTTCGGGTTGAGCGTTGCCTTGAGCGTGGAGCTCGAGGTGAACTTCATCCGGGTGGACGCAGCGATCTTCACTGCGTCTCCCGTCTGCGGGTTACGGCCAGTGCGTGCCTTGGACTTCGAGGTGCTGAACGAGCCGAAGCCCGGCCACGCGACCTTTTCACCCTTCTTGGCAGCCTTCACGACGGTGTCGAAGAACGCACCCACGGTGCGCTCGGCGTCGGCCTTGCTCACGCCGGACTCTTTCGCCACCGCGTCGATCAGCTCTGCTTTGGTCATGTTGGTTTGATACCTCCAGGTATCGGGGTGTTGTAGTAACGGAGCGTTACGCCCGCGTATCGAACAGGTTTCGCGCGCCAAATACAAGCACCCAACTTGTTGCAAATGCAACGACATGACGAACAGGAGCGCGATGCGGATCGCCGGTGTCGACGGATGCAAGGGAGGTTGGGCGATCGCGACGCGCAGCGATGTGATGGTCGTCACGCGAATCGACGTCGATGCGTTCGACGCGCTCGCCATCGACATGCCGATCGGATTGCCGATCGACTCGCCGCGCGTCACCGACAGCGAGGCGCGCAAGTACATCGGACCTCGACGAAACAGCGTGTTTCCAACGCCTCCACGGGTTTGCCTGCACATCGCCGACTACCCGACAGCACTCGCGGACGCGCGCCTCGCCACCGGTCGAGGCATCTCGAAGCAAGCGTTCCACCTCCTGCCGAAGATCGCCGAGCTCGATGCGCAGATCACGCCTGCGCACGAACGCGTCGTCGCCGAGGCGCACCCCGAGTGCAGCTTCGTGTTGATGAACGACGGCGAGCACCTTCCGTCGAAGCACTCTCATGAGGGAGCCGCGATGCGACGCGCGTTGATCGCGCGAACGTTCGACGTCGACCCGATCACACCGCGCGGCGCGAAGCCCGACGACGTCCTCGACGCCTACGCGCTCCTCTTCACCGCCGAACGATTCGCTCGAGGCGAAGCGATCATCCTCGGCAACGGACAGCGCGACGCCCGCGGTCTCCTGATGCGCATCGTCGTCTGACGCTCACCGTTGACCCGGAACAGCAAGCGAGCACATGTCCGAGCGGGCAACAACGACACGGTCTCCGCGCACGACGTCTCGGGCGGTCAGCGTGGCCAGCTGTGCGCCGGTCGTCGTGACCTCCTCCGAGCTAGGCACGCCATCGCTGTCGATCGAGATCAGCACGTCGACGAGCTCGTTGCTCGACGGCGCAAGGACGTCGTTCAACCGCGCTGGATCGACGAGCTCGAACCCGGCTCCCGTCGCGTCCAGTCCGTAGCTGAAACCGACTCCCGGTCGGTCGGGCTCGAACTCCACGCGAGCGAGCGTGTCGCTGTCGTCATAGCCGTCGTCACCGGGCGGTCCCTCCCGTACGAGCACACCGGTCACGCGTTCCTGGCGATCGCAGCCGTTGAGCCTCAGCACGGCTCCGTGTTCGCCACGCTCGACGATCGCGCCTCGCCACCCGACGAAACGGTTGTCGCCTCCGTCCGGGTCGCACCCCATCAGTGACATCGTCACCACGATCGCAACAGCCCACGTCCTCATGTCTGCCTTGCCATGCCGCTTTGACGCTCCGCCGCAGCCGCGGTGACGCAACGTCGTCCGAGTACCGAGCGCGCGATGGGCGCGCGTTCGGTACTCGGGCGAGGACGATGCGAGTACCGACAGCGCGATGAGAGCGCGTTCGGTACTCGGGTGGCGATCACAGCCCGGCGAGGGCGGCGCGTAGGGGCGCGGCGAAGGACTCGGCGTCGGCGTCGTCCGCGTACTTGGTGCGTGGCCAGAAGAAACCGCGCAGGCCGTCCTTGCGACGCCGCGGCACAACGTGCACGTGGAGGTGGGCCACGCTCTGGCTGACGACGTTGTTCATCGCCACGAACGTGCCGTCGCACACCAACGCGTCGGGCATCAGCGCGGCGACGCGCTGCACCCGTTCGAAGAACGGACCGACATCGGCAACAGGAAGGTCGCCGATCGTCACGACGTGTTGCCGTGGCACCACCAGAACGTGCCCCTTGAACACCGGCGAACGATCGAGGAAGCCAACGGCGACATCGTCGGCGAACACCTGCGTCGACGGCAGCGCGCCCTCGACGATCGAGCAGAACAGGCAGTCGGTCCGACCCATCGCGCCAGTCTGCCGCCCGGTCATGATGTGCCGATGGACGCCCCCATCAACGCCGTGCGCATCGCTCCCCTCACCGACCCGTCCGACGAGGTGCTCGAGCTCTACCGCAAGGGCGGTCTGCAGGCGCCGGGCGGCACGCCGCTGAACATCTTCGCCACGCTCGCCCACCACCCGAACCTGATGCGTCGCTGGCTGGTCTTCGCCTCGCACGTGCTGGCGAAGAGCACCCTCACCCCGCGCGACCGCGAGCTGCTGATCCTGCGCACCGGATGGCGCTGCCAATCGCAGTACGAGTTCAGCCAGCACGCCCAGATCGCCCTGCGCTGCGACATCACCGCCGACGAGGTCGAGGCGACGAAGGGCGACATCGACGACCCGCGTTGGAGCGACTTCGACCGCGCCCTGCTGCGCGCCGCCGACGAGCTGCACGACGACTCGCGCATCGGCGACGCCACCTGGCAGGTGCTGGCCGGGCGCTACAGCACCGAACAGCTCCTCGATGCGGTCTTCGCCGTGGGCAACTACCACCTCGTGGCGATGGCGTTGAACACCTGCGGCGTGCAGCTCGACGACGGCGTCCCAGCGGCACTCTGAGCGGGTCGCCGAGCCCGCCGGCGGGCGGAACGGCCATTCACACAGCGTTCACCTCGTGGTCCACCACCCTTCGTGGACGCCGCGCTACAACTAGCTGTGTTGCGCAAGTCCCCGACCCTTCGAATGGAGTGGCGTTGACCGACCTCGTGCCCGGACGTCGAGCAAGCGAGCAGGACGGGGGAGGTGAGCAGGGCGACGACATGATGCCGCCGGGTGAGGTTCGCACCCGTGTGGTGCTGGACACGTCAGTGCTGGTGGCAGATCCTGGTTGCATCGCCGGGTTCACCGGCGTCGACGTGGTCATCCCGCTCACGGTGATCGAGGAGCTCGACGGGTTGAAGAGCCGGCCCGACGACGTCGGCCGCTCCGCTCGTGCCGCGCTGCGTTCCGTCGAGGAGCTGCGCGTCCGCCACGGTGGTTCGCTGGCCGTGCCGGTGCCGCTCGGCGACGGTCCCGATGCGGGCACGCTGCAGATCGAGATCAACGGCGTGCAGCGCCACCTCTTGATCGAGCACGGACTCGACCCGGCGAAGCCGGACAACCGGATCATCGGCGCCGCACTCGGCCAGGCCAACACCGCCCCGACGCGGATGGTGTCCAACGACGCCGCGCTGCGGATCAAGGCAGCGCACCTCGGCCTCCATGCCGACGAGCACCGCCCGATCGGCCGCAGCATGGCCACGCGCGCTGCGGGGTGGGAGACGCTCGGCGCCACGCACGAGGAGATCGACACGCTGTACAGCACGGGGGCCGTCGCCGCCTCGGAGGTCGATGGCGCCGAGGTGCTGCACGAGAACGGGTTCGCCGTGCTGCGCAGCGGACAGCAGTCGGCCCTCACTCGTCGCCGCGACGAGGAGCTGGTGCTCCTCCCCCACAGCGCGCCGGAGGCGTGGGGCCTGCGGGCGCGCTCGAAGGAGCAGCGATTCGCGCTCGAGCTGCTGCTCGACCCCGACGTCAGCATCGTCGCCCTCGACGGCCGCGCCGGCACGGGCAAGACGCTGCTGGCGATCGCAGCCGGACTGGAGCAGGTGGTCGAGCGCCGGTTGTACGAGCGCCTCGCCGTCTACCGCCCGCTGGTGCCGGTCGGACGCGCCGACGTCGGCTTCCTGCCCGGCGGGTTGACCGAGAAGCTCGACCCGTGGATGTCGGCCATCCACGACGCCATCGTCGCCCTCACCGACCAGCGCAGCAACGCGGATGCGCAGCGGATGATCGACGAGCTGATCGGCCGCAACCAGCTGTCGCTGGAGTCGGTGACGTTCCTGCGTGGCCGCAGCCTGCATCGCCAGATCGTGGTGGTCGACGAGGCCCAGAACCTGGAGCCGACCACGCTGAAGACGGTGCTCACCCGCATCGGCGACGGCACGAAGGTGATCTTCACTGGCGACACCAGTCAGATCGATGCCCCCTACCTGGGGGAATCGAACAACGCGCTTGCGGTGCTGATCCAGGCGTTCGGCGGACAGCGCTGCTTCGGCCACATCACGCTCAGCTCGTGCGAGCGCAGCGCGGTCGCCAGCCTGGCTGCAGAACTGCTGTGACCCAGGTGACCGGAGAAAATTCTTTCCCGTATTGAACGCGTTCGAAAATCCTGCCACGCTCCCGCAACGGACACTGATCGTCCGACGCGAAGGGAGTTCGTCATGGCTGCCATCGAGGCAATGCACGTTGTCGCAGATCTCACTGTTCTCGAGTTCAGCGACTCTGGTCTCACCGATCCCGGCTGCAGCAACCCACACATCGACGACCCACACCTGGACGACGCGGTGCCGTACGACCTGTGGGCGCCGCACGCCGCCTGCAAGGGCCGCACCCCGCTGTTCTTCCCGCCCAAGGCCGAACGGCCGCAGGCCCGCGCCCGCCGTGAGCACAAGGCACGGCTGCTCTGCGCCGGCTGCCCGGTGCAGATCTCGTGCCGAGACTTCGCCCGCACGAACCGCGAATACGGGTACTGGGCGGGCGAGTCGGAGGAGGACCGACATCTCCTCGGCTACACCGTCTCGGCACCGATCGGCATCCGCGCCCGTGCGTTCGACCCGGATGGCGCCCGCGCCGGCTGACCAGCCGGGCTGACGGGGCGGAACCACGCTCACAGCAGCCGCAGTAGCGTTCGGCCATGCCCGCCGAGATCGTCACCCACTTCATTGCCGCGATCGAACGCATGGACCTCGACCACGCCCTGTCGCACCTCACCGACGACTGCGAGTACGACAACGTGCCGATGGGCAAGACCCACGGGCGTGACGGCGTGCGCGACGTGCTGGCCCCGTTCCTGGCGCGCTGCGACGAGCTGCAATGGGTGGTGCACCACCAGGTGGCCGATGGCTCGCTCGACAACGGTGTGGTGATGAACGAGCGGGTCGATCGGTTCCGCATCGAGGACATCTGGCTGGAGCTGCCCGTCGCCGGGTTGTTCGTCATCCGTCACGGCCAGATCGCCCTCTGGCGTGACTACTTCGACCTCCCGACGTTCAACGCCCAGCTCGCCCGCCTGGGGTAGCCGGCCGTCGGCGAGCTCGCGGCTCCCCGTCACACCCGCGGCGTAGGGTGACCGGCATGGAGCTGGAACCCCGCCCCGTGTCGTCGATGCGGTTCGCCGTGGTGGACGTCGAGACGTCGGGGTTGTCGCTGCGGCGCCACCACGTGCTGCAGGTCGGGGTGGTCGTGGTCGACGGAGACGGGCAGGTGATGGACCGCTGGTCCAGCCTGGTCGCACCCCGTCGGCGCTGGTTCTTCCGCGTCGGGCCCACGTCGCTGCACGGCATCCACCGCCGCGACATGCGCGGCGCTCCGTCTGCCGCCGAGGTGCTCGGCGAGCTCGCTCGGCGCATCGGCGACGCGCAGTTCGTGGCCCACAACGCGTCGTTCGACGAGGCGTTCCTGGCCAAAGCCGCGCGTCGCGCCGGTGTGCAGCTGCGCACCAGCCCGGCACTGTGCACGTTGCGGCTCTCGCGCCGGCTGGATCCGGATCGGCAGCTGTCGCACCGCCTCGGCGACCTGTGCACGCGCTACGGCGTGGAGCTCGTCCGCCCACACGACGCGCTTGCCGACGCTGATGCCACCGCCGCCGTGCTCCCCCACCTGTTGCGGGCCCACGGCATCACTGCCGCGGATCAACTGCCGGTTGCCTCGTAGCGGGCCAGCAACCCGGCGGCCGCGTCCGCGCCCAAGGACTGCCACTCGGCGGGTTCGACGACGGTGGCGAAGGTGCCCAGCCGCAGCAGCAGACCGCGCAGCCAGCGTTCGCTGGTGACCGCGACGCGCACCACGATCGCGGTGCCCTCGATGCGCTGCTCGAGCACCGGGAAGCGCTCGGCCACCCACCGCGCCTCGGGTGCCAGTCGGAGGGTGACCGACGGCAGGCCGCTGTCGACGAACCAGTCGTCGCCGGATGGCACCGTGACGGCGCGCGGCTCGTCGATCGCGCCGGTGCGCTCCCAGCGCTCCATCCGATCGAGTCGGAAGGTGCGTTCCTCACCGGAGCGATGATCGTCGGCGACGACGTACCACTGCCCGCGATCGAGGAAGACCGCGCGCGGCGTCAGCTCGCGCTCGCCGGCGATGTCGCTGTCGGCGGTGCGGTAGGCGACGCGCAGCCGCGCGCTGTCGACCGCCGCGCTGGCGAAGTCGTCGGCGCCAGGTGGGCGAGGCGCGTCGATGACCAGGCCATCGTCCTGTCCGTCGTCGCCGAGGGCTTCGGCCAACTTGGTGAGCGCGCGGTCGAGCGCGCCGCCGGGCTCGGCGCCGGGCAGCTGCATCGCGGCGCGGCCGGATGCGAGGAGCGCGAAGCCTTCCGGCGCGGTGAGGCGCAACGGCTTGAGGAACAGGCGCGGGATGCCGACGTGGACCATGCCCTCGTCGATCCACACGTCGATCATCTCGTCGACGAACGGCGGCAGTCCGCAAACCGATGCCATCTCCAGGTCACGCACGAGCTCGGCCTCGCTGATCTCGAACCGCGCCGCCATCTCGTCCACCGCGACCTCGTTGCGCTCCATCAGCCACGGCAGCATCACCAGCAGACGGCGCAGGCGTTCGCTGGTGGTGCGCGGGCCGCGACGGGCGGCGCTCATGATGCAGCCCCGCTGCTGATCGAACGCAGCCAGGCGACGACGTCGGCGCGCACGTCTGCCGGCTCCAGCACCTCTGCTTGCTCGCCGAGGCCGAACAGCCACGAGCGGAACGCGTCGCGGTTGGCGCAGGCGACGTCGAACTCGATCGCGCCGTCGTCGCGGCGGACGACCACCGCGTCGTCGCCGAGCTCGCGCTGCACGAGACCGGCGCGTGGCGCGTCGACCAGCACGCGAGCGCGGGCATCGCCCTCGCCGATCTCCTTCGGGTCTGACGGGAACGCGGTCAGCGGATCGAAGCCCTCGGGACGCTCGAAGGCACCACGAGGACCGGCGGTGACGTCGCCCTCGATGCGATCGACGCGGTAGGTGCGGCGTTCGTCGTGGGCGAGGTCGTGGCCGATCACGTACCACCAGCCGCGCCGCAGCATCAGCACGTACGGATGCAGGCGGCGGGCGGCGCCGTGGTAGCGGAACTGCACCTCGGCGCGTGCCGCAACGGCGTCGCGCAGCGCCGGCAGCTGGGCCAGTTGCGGCAGCGGGGCCCGCACCGCACCGACCTCGGTGGTGTCGGCGCCGAGCTTCATCAGCCCGAACTGGGCGTCGGTGCTGCGCACCGCGGCGACCGCCAGCTGCAGGGCGCGACGCTCGTCGTCGGACAGTGCCAGGCCGGCCAACTCGTAGCGCCCGCGGTCGATGCGGTAGCCGGTGGCGCCCGCCTGCGGGCCGCCGAGCACCTCGGTCTCCAACGGCACACCGATGTCGCGCAGCAGCACCTTGTCGCGCTCGAAGGCGCCCCGGCGGGCGACCGCGTTCACCGGGTACTGGCCGTCCAGCGAGTACACGATCTGCTCCAGCGTCAACGGCTGACGGGCCTCGAGCAGCAACGCCAGCAGGTTCGTGGTGCGCTCCAGCGAGTCGGTGGCCATCCGTGGAGAGCGTAGGGGCAGAGCGCCAGCTCATCGACGCTCTCGCCGATCAAACGCACGGCGACTCCCGGTTCTGCGGCCTACCCTCTTGGCCATGGCCCTCCTCGCCAACCTCCCCTCGCCGAGCGAGAAGCGCATCGCCGTGCGCATCACCGCCGACGCGGCGCGCCAGGTTCGCGGTGGCCATCCGTGGGTCTACGACGACAGCATCACCTCGCTCAGCCACGAGGGCGCTCCGGGCGATCTGGCGGTGATCTTCGACGCCGAGCGCGCGTTCATGGCGATCGGCCTGTTCGATCCGCAGTCCCCCATCCGCATCAAGCTGTTGCACCAGGGCAAGCCGCGCACGGTGAACGCCGACTTCTGGCGCGAGCAGGTCGCCACCGCGCTGGCCATCCGCCAGCCGCTCGTCGCTCGCGGCAACACCACCGGGTACCGCTGCATCAACGGCGAGAACGACAACTTCCCCGGGTTGGTGCTCGACCGCTACGACGACACGCTCGTCATCAAGCTGTACACCGCAGCGTGGGTGCCGCACCTCAACGCGCTGCTGCCGGCCGTGATGGACGCGCTGCGCCCCACACGCGTGATCCTGCGGCTGTCGCGTGCGGTGTCCAAGGGTGGGCCGGTGTCGCTCCTGCATGACCTGGAGGAGGGCATGGCGCTGGTCGGCCTGCCGCCCGACGGCCCAGTGCTGTTCCAGGAGAACGGGCTGACGTTCGAGGCGGACGTGATCGAGGGTCAGAAGACGGGCTACTACCTCGACCAGCGCGACAACCGCTCGCTGGTCGGCAAGGCCAGTCGTGGTGGCTCGGTGCTCGACGTGTTCGCCAGCACCGGCGGGTTCGGCGTGCACGCCGCAGCCGGCGGCGCAAAGGACGTCACCAGCGTCGACCTCAGCGCACCGGCGCTCGCCGCTGCGTCACGGAACTTCGCGCTGAACCGATCGCTGCCGGACGTGGCCGCGTGCCATCACGAGTCGATGGCCGGCGACGCGTTCGAGGTGATGGACCGCCTGCTGCGCGCTCGGCGCGAGTTCGACGTCGTCGTCGTCGACCCGCCGTCGTTCGCGCAACGGCAGACGTCGGTGGAGCGCGGCTTGCACGCCTACGGCGAGCTCACCCGTCGTGCGGTCGGGTTGGTGCGCAACGGTGGTCTGCTCGTGCAGGCGTCGTGCTCGAGCCGGATCACGGCGGACGACTTCTACATCACCGTTCGCCGCGCCGCCGGCAACGCCGGAGCGGAGTTCGTCGACGAACGGCGCACGGCCCACGGGATCGACCACCCGGTCACCTTCCCCCAAGGTGCCTACCTCAAAGCCCTCTTCGCCACCGTTCACCGCTGACGAACTGGATGTCTGTCAGCTCGAATGTCGAGCTGACAGATATCCAGTTCGGCGATGTCGGCAAGACTGCGGGGATGCAACCGATCTCTCGGCGGATGTTCCTCGTCGGCTCCGTGGCCGTCGTGCTCGCGGCGTGCAGCAGCGACACGAAGTCCGACCCGACGACGCCGTCATCAGCACCGAACACCGACCCGACGAGCAGCGAGCCGGCGGGCACCGATCCGCCTCCGACGGACGCACCGACCACGACGCTGCCGCGCGTCGAGCTGTCGGGCAACCCGTTCACGCTCGGCGTCGCGTCGGGCGATCCGGATTCGTCCAGCGTGGTGATCTGGACGCGGCTCGCGCCCGACCCGTTGGAGGTCGGCGGTGGGATGCCCTCACAGGACGTCGAGATCACCTGGCAGGTCAGCAGCGACCCGAGCTTCGGCGGCGTCGAGCAGACCGGCAACGTGATCACCTCACCAGACCACGCCCACACCGCGCACGTGGTGATCACCGCTGGGCCGGGCGACTTCTACTACCGCTTCGTCGTCAACGACTTCTTCAGCCCGATCGGCACGACGCGCATCGCGCCCGATGCGTCAGCGAGCACGGAGACGCTGACGTTCGCCGCGGCGACGTGCCAGGACTACCAGGACGGGTTCTACGCGGCGCACCGCGACATCGCCGAGCGCAAGCCGGACTTCGTGCTCTGGCTCGGCGACTACATCTACGAGGGCGGTGCCGCCACCGTCGCCCCGGGCGGAGCGGTGCGCAGCCACAACGCCCCCGAGGTGAAGTCCCTCGACGACTACCGCGCCCGCTACGGCCTCTACAAGAGCGACCCGCACCTGCAGGCCGCGCACCACGTCGCCCCGTGGTTCGTGATCTGGGACGACCACGAGGTGGAGAACAACTACGCCGGCATCATCCCGCAGGACTCGGCCGACACGGTCGGCTTCGCCGATCGCCGCTTCGGCGCGTACCAGGCGTGGTGGGAGCACACCCCGACGCGCCTCGATCCGCCCACCGGGCCGAGCGACGACTACCGCATCTACCGCGCCGTGCAGTGGGGCGATCTGCTCGGTCTGACGTTGCTCGACGGCCGCCAGTACCGCAGCGACCAGGCGTGCGGCGACGAGGCACTGAACACGGACCCGGCGTGTCCGGAGGTCACCGCACCGGGACGGACGATGCTCGGCGAAGCGCAGCAGCAGTTCCTGTTCGACAGCCTCGGCTCGCAGGGCACGGTGTGGAACGCGGTCGGCAACCAGACCGTGTTCTCCGATGCGACGCTCGGCGCCGCCGTCCTCAACTACGACCAGTGGGACGGTTATCCGGAGGAGCGCAACGCGATCATGCAGCACCTGCTCGACAACGCGATCCCCAACGTGGTCATCCTCACCGGCGACATCCACCTCGCCGCAGTCGGCCAGTTGCGTGCGCCGGACCACGGCACGGGCACGCCGGTGGGCATCGAGTTCATCAGCACGTCGATCTCGTCGACCGGGCTGATCGACGACTCGTTGACCGACGTGCTCAAGCAGTTCCCCGCACTGGTCGACGCCGAGCTCGCTCATCGCGGCTACACGATGCACACGGTGACGCCGCAGACGTGGACCGCCGAGTTCCGCACCGTGGACGACATCACGCTCGACGACAGCCCGCTGACCACCTACGGCACGTTCGTCAGCGACGCCGGCAGCAACACGGTGCGCGCCGCCTGACGCGCTGCACGTTGGACGCCGCGTCTACGGGACGGCGACGTCGGAGGTCGGCGTGTCCTGGCTGAACACGTTGACCCAAGCGCCGTCACGCTCGCACCACAGCGAGCTGATGTACATCGACTCCGTGGGACTCGTCGCGGGTGCGCTGACGCGCCGGTAGTCGGCGCGGTACGAGAGCATCACGATCGATTCGGACAGCTCCATCATCCGCTCCTCGCTGAGCGCGAACGTGGACACGGTCGGCCCTGCGTGCAGCTGCTCGACGTGATCGCCGCGAACGGCGAAGCCGGTCGGGTAGACGCCGAGGAAGTCGTCGGACAGCAGGCGCTCGTCCGAAGCCGCATCGCCGCGCACCAACGCCGACCACACCTCCACCTCGAGTGCGACGAGCGCCTCGAGGTCCAGCCGGCTCATGTGGCCCGGTGCTCGCGGTACCAGCGGATCAGGGCGCTCGTCGACGAGTCGTGCTTCGGATCGTCGTCGACGGTGAGCTCGGGCGTGATCCGGTTGGCCAGCGCCTTGCCGAGCTCGACGCCCCACTGGTCGAAGCTGTTGACGCCCCAGATGGAGCCCTGCACGAACACGATGTGCTCGTAGAGCGCGATGAGCTGACCGAGCACGGAGGGCGTCAGCTGCGGAGCGAGGATCGTGGTGGTCGGGCGGTTGCCCGGGAACACACGTGCCGCCTGCTGGTGCTCGGGGATGCCTTCCTCGATCACCTCCTCCAACGTCTTGCCGAACGCCAGCGCCTCGCCCTGGGCGAAGAGGTTGGCCATCAACAGGTCGTGTTGGGCAATGAGGTCGTGGTTGGGCCTGGCGAAGCCGATGAAGTCGATCGGCACCAACCGCGTGCCCTGGTGGAGCAGTTGGTAGAACGCGTGTTGGCCGTTGGTTCCCGGTTCGCCCCACACGATCGGGCCGGTGGTGGTGGCCACAGTGCCGCCGTCGAGGCGCACGCTCTTGCCGTTGGACTCCATGTCGAGCTGCTGCAGGTACGCCGGGAAGCGACGCATCTCGTGCGCGTAGGGCAGCACCGCCTTCGTCTCCGCGCCGAGCACGTTGGCGTACCAGATGCCCAGCAGGCCCAGCACGAACGGCGCGTTCGACGGCAGTGGCGCCTCGCGGAAGTGGGTGTCCATCGTGTGGAAGCCGTCGAGGAATTCGGCGAAGCCGTCCGGACCGATGGCGATCATCAACGACAGGCCGATGGCGGAATCCACGGAGTAGCGACCGCCCACCCAGTCCCAGAAGCCGAACATGTTGGCGGTGTCGATGCCGAACTCACCGACCTTCTCGGCGTTCGTGCTGACGGCGACGAAGTGCTTGGCGACGGCGTCGTCGCCGAGCGCGCTGGTCAACCAGCGGCGCGCCTCCCCGGCATTGGTGAGCGTCTCGATCGTGGTGAACGTCTTCGAGCTGATCACGAAGAGGGTGGTTGCCGGGTCGAGGTCGGCGAGGTTGGTGGCGATGTCGGCGCCGTCGACGTTGCTGACGAAGCGACAGGTGAGGTCGGGGCGACCGAACGCGTGGGTGGCGAGGTAGGCCATCGCCGGGCCGAGGTCGCTGCCACCGATGCCGATGTTGACGACGGTGCGGATCTGCTGCCCTGTGGCGCCGACCCAGCTGCCGTCGCGGACCTGCGTGGCGAACGCGCCCATGCGACCCAGCACCTCGTGCACCTCGGGCACGACGTCGCGGCCCTCGATCATGACGGTGGTGCCGACGGGAGCACGCAGCGCGGTGTGCAGCACGGCGCGCTGCTCGGTGACGTTGATGATCTCGCCGGCGAACATCGCGTCGCGACGCGCTTCGACGCCGGCCACCTCGGCGATCGCCCGCAGCGCAGCGAGCACGGTGTCGTCGACGAGGTTCTTCGAGTAGTCGATCGTCAGGTCGCCCGCCTGCAGCCGGAACCGCTGGGCGCGGCCGGGATCGCCCACGAACAGATCGCGCAGCGGTGCCGGCTGCGCCGTCGCCAGGAGGGTGTTCCACTCGTTCGTCGTGGTGATGTCCATCGGCGGCGACAGTACAGGCGTCAGCGGTTGAGCTGAACGGCGGCGGCGGCGTCGAGGACCAACCAGGTCGCCGAGCGACGGACCCGATCCACGGGCAGCGCGCTGTCGCGGAGGACGAATCGTTCGACCATCTCTGCTTTGCTGGCGCCGGCCACGAGCAGCAGGCGACAGCGGGCGCGGTTGACCACGTGCGGGGTCAGCGTGAGGCGGACGCGGCCGTTGAAGAGCTGCGTCACTCCCACGGACTCCGTTGCGTCGATCACCGGATCACCGGGCGGCCACGAGGCCGTGTGGCCGTCGTCGCCGAGGCCGAGGTGGACGACGTCGAAGCGCTCCGGCAGGCCGACCTCGTAGCGCCGCGCGGCCGTGGCGAGCGACGCCGCGTTGACGGCCATCGCATGCACGTTGCGCTTCGGCATCGGCAGCACGGCGAGCAGGTTCAGGTTGCGGTCGCGATCCCCCTCCGGGGCGACTCGTTCGTCCACCTGGTACGCGTGCACCGCCTTCCACGGCACATCGAGCGTCGCCAGGTCGGCCAGCATCGCCGCCGGCGTGCTGCCGCCACTGAACGCAACGGACGCTTCACCGCGTCGGTGCACCGCGTCGCGCAGCCGGCGGGCCAGCCAGTCGGCGGCGAACGAAGCCGCGCCGGCGGCATCGGGGAGGACGTCGATCTGCACACGATCAGCTTGTCAGAGGTTCTCGGCGACGGCGAGGCTGATGTCGATGACGATCACCGTCCGCCGAGCAGCCTCCGACGATCTTGACGCAGTCGTCGCACTCACCAGACGGCGG
This sequence comes from Ilumatobacteraceae bacterium, assembly GCA_965229005.1. Taxonomy (GTDB): domain Bacteria; phylum Actinomycetota; class Acidimicrobiia; order Acidimicrobiales; family Ilumatobacteraceae; genus CBDDIP01. The sequence continues at coordinate 1,789,712 of CBDDIP010000002.1, read as the reverse complement.
CGCGCCGAGCTGGCCGAGTGGGAGCCCGTCTACTGGCACCCGTCGGCCAACGCCGATCAGCTGCACCCGATGTTCCTCGGCTACGTGCTCACCCAGAACGAGCCGGCCGCATGGTTGGCCGTCGAGGACGGGGCTCCAGTCGGATGTGCGATCGTCAACCGTCAAAGAACGCACTGGTTCTGCGACGACTTCTGCGTGATCGACGAGCGGTGGGAGTCCGCGGGTTCCGCGCTCCTCGCGGCGATCGACTCCGAGCCGTTGGTGACATGCGTTCCGGAGCGCGACGCAGCGGAGCAGGCGTGGCTGCGTTCACGTGGCGCCGCGCCGGCGAGCGCGACGTACATGCTGCGCGTCAGCGGATCCGGCGCGCCGGTCGATCCGTGCCCGCCGTTCACCGGCGAGCTGCCCGCTCCGCCGATCCACACGTTCATGGGCGGGCTCATCGATCCGCTCGTCGATGGCGGGCTGCGCGTGGCGGACGCGTGCGGCGTGCTCATCGGTTCGGCCGGGATGATGCCGCCGATCTACGACCCCGGGGGTCCGACGACCATCGTCGATCGAATCGTCGGCAGTGATCGCGCCGCGTTGTTGCGTCACGCTCTGTCGCTCGCCGCAGCCCGAGGCGACGTGGGTGTGCTCGTCGTGTGCGCGCTGGACGACACCGAGCTCGCCGACATCGCGACCGCCCTCGGCGCGACGATCCCCGTGCGCACCTGGCGCCTCGCCTGACCCCGCCGCATCCGTGAGTTCAACCACCGTGGGAGGGGCCCGAGCTCACGTGTGGGTGGTCAGTAGGTCTGGATCTCGCGGACGGTGAACTCCACCGGGGTCTGCGTCGTGATCGTGCCGAGGTCGCCCGACTGCCCATTGCTCGCCGCCCAGGTGACGCTCCACGTGATCGTGATGGTGGCGTGGTACTGCTTGTCGGACGTGCCGGTGACCTTGGGGACCGACGGATACCTCGGGGTCCACGTGCACCCGCCGACCGCCGCTGTTGCCGAGCCCCACGGCGCACAGGTGACCGTGGTCGTGTCGCCGGCAACCTTGGACCCCGTGTCGAGCCGCAACTCCGTCGCCGTCGCAGTCACCGTCGACGTCAGCCCAGGGATCTGCGCAATCGCCGTCACCGGAGCAACCGGAGTCGCCCCGAACCACGTCTCCACGCTGACGATCAACTTCGCCGAAGGCGGCGAGAACACCGGCACCGGCTTCGGCACCTTCGACACCGCCGACGCATACGCCACCTGCGCCAGATCCGCCGCCGTGATGGAGCCCACCCAAACCCGTTGCACAGCGTTGTCGCACGAGCGGTACCACAAGCGCTCGACGTCCCCGGTGACCGGATTGACCCGGGTCACCGAACCCGAGTCCGGAAAGGCCGGATCCCCGACGCTCGCCGGCGCCCACACCGAACATGATGTCGAGCCCGCTGGCGGCCGAACCCCGCCGTTCGTCATGTCGGTCGCCAACGCCAGCACCGCGGGTGCCCCGCCTTCGTTGGTGGTTTCGCCGACAGCACCCAGCTCAGCGCCTGCACGGGAAGGAACCGACACAGCGACGAGGACGGCCACGACGGCCGCTACTCCCCGCACAGGTCATCGTCCCCCAGGCGCTCGAGCCGGTGTTGCTCTCCAACGAGCCATCGTCCGTCGTCGAGGAACATCGAATGGACGTATCGATACGTCGATGTCACATCGTTCACGACTGTGGGCGACCCATCGGAAGCTGGTGGCCCGAGCACGACACCGGCGTCGAACGCGCACGACGTCACCTCTGCACCGCCAGCGTCGAGAATCCGCACCGACTCGACGACGACCCGACTGCCTCGGAGATCAGCGGAGAAGTACCACTGGTGTCGAACCAGCTCAGCCATTCCCTCTTGGATCGTGGATCGTGAGCGGCCCTCGACCGCTGTGAACGACGACGGGTCGCATTGGGCAGGGGCTTCGCCGCACTTCCAGTACGCGAGCCAGTAGTCCTGGATGGCCTGAGTGATTGCTTCGTCTGGGGTGGTGGTCGAGGTCGCTGGGATCGTCGTCGAGGTGGTCGTGGTGGTGATGGACGTCGTGGTCGTGTCGACCGTCGTGCTCGTCGATGGGTTCTTCGTTGCGGCTGGCGTCTCCGTTGACGCGTTCGTCGCCGGCGGCTTCGAGGCTTCGCTGGTGCAGGCCGCGAGGGTCAGCATCGCTGTGGTCATCACGATCAACCCACGTCGCATCGTCCCCCCATTCGCCGATGCGACTGAGACGCCTTACGTCTCCCGTAGTGACGCAACTCCCGCGATCCGGCTCCTCCATGAGGGTCGGCCACCGCAGCGGGGGGTGAGGCTCACGAACGAGCCGATCGTGAGGTTGGGGGGCGCTGGCCGCACCGAAGACTCACGGATGGGGGGAATGGGCGCGTTGTGAGCGAGATGTCGCCGGTTCGCGCCCAAGGGGGCGCGGACTACTCGTCGAGCTCGCCGCCGCCGAGGTAGCTCGACTCGAGCAGCTGGCGGTTCTCGCGCAGGTGGGCGGCATCGCCTTCCATGGCGAGGTTGCCGTGACTCAGCACGTAGGCGCGATCGGCGACTTCGAGGGCGAGGTGGACGTGCTGCTCGACGAGCAGCACACCCGCGCCAGTGTCGTCGGCGATCCGACGCAGCACGGGCAGCAGCCGCTCGACGATGATCGGCGCGAGCCCGAGGCTCATCTCGTCGACCATCAGGAGCTTTGGCTTCACGGTCAGCGCACGCGCCATGGCCAGCATCTGCTGCTCGCCACCCGACAGCAGCCCGGCCTTGCGATCCATCAGCTTCTCCAACGCCGGGAAATAGCCGAGCGCCTGCTTCACGTCGGCAGAGCCCTTGGCCGCCCCGAGGCGCAGGTTCTCCGCCACGGTCAGCTGGAAGAACAGGCTGCGATCCTCCGGCACATGGGCCAGGCCCTCGCGCGCCACGAGGTGGGGGCGACGACCCTTGACGCTCTTGCCGAGCACGCGGATGTCGCCGGCGAGGATCGGGTTCAAGGCGGACACCGTGAGCAGCGTCGACGTCTTGCCGGCACCGTTCGGACCGAGCAGGGCGACGACCTCGCCTGCCTCGACGCGCAGGTTGAGGTCGCGCACGACGGGCACACCGCCGTAGCCGGTGGACATCGACTCGATCTCGAGCAGCGCCATCACTCACCGTCCTTGTTGATCGAGTCGGCTGTGATCGAGTCGACAGGGGCGGCAGCGGGCACCGGCAGATCACCTTCGGCGCCGATGACCGTCTCCGCGGCCGAGCCGAGGTAGGCCTCGATCACCTTCGGGTCGCGCTTGATCTGCGACGGCGTGCCCTCGGCGATCTTGACCCCGAACTCGATGACGTAGATGTAGTCGCACACGTTGAGCACCAGGCCCATGTCGTGGTCGACGAGGAAGATCGTGGTGCCGGCGTCGATGATGTTGCGCAGCCGACCGCCCAGCTCTTGGCTCTCCTCGGTGTCCAGACCCGCGGCCGGCTCGTCCATGCACACCAACCGCGGCCGCGCGGCCAGCGCCCGTGCGGCACTGACCAGCTTGCGCTGCCCCTGGCTGATCTCGTGCGGGAACCGATCGGTGAGCTCGCGGATGCCGAGCACGTCGAGCGCGAAGTCGACGTTGGCTCGGTCACGCGGTCGGCTGGGCCGAACCAGATCGAGGAAGAAGCCGCCGACGGACTGCTTCTCCGCGGCCACCTGGAGGTTCTCGACGATGGTCAGGTCGTCGAACAGCTCCAGCGACTGCCACGTGCGACCGAGGCCGAGGTTGGCCCGCTTGTGCGCCGGCGTGGACCCGATCTCCTTGCCGGCGAACTCGATGCGGCCGGTGGTCTCGACGAAGCCGGTGATGCCGTCGATGAACGTCGTCTTGCCGGCACCGTTCGGACCGATCAGCCCGACGAGCTGACCCTCCTCGACGGCGAAGTCGACCTCGTTCACGGCGCGCAAGCCGCCGAAGGTGACGGACATCCCATGCGTTTCGAGCAGCGCCATCAGTGTCCTCCCACCGGGACGTGGACCGGAGCGGACTCACCGCTTCGTCGTCGTTTCAATCCGAGCAACGTCGTGCGGATCGCACCGGCGACGCCCTCCGGGTTGCGGATGGCGGCGATGATCAACCCGAGCCCGCCGAGGATCAGCGTGAACTGGTCGCTGACGTGCAGCACGTTGGTGAGGAAGGTGAACCCGATCCCGCCCGCGACGAGCACGCCACCGGAGATCGCGCCGTAGACGCTGCTGATGCCACCGAGGTAGGCGAAGGCGAGGAACGTCAGCGACTTGAGGTAGTCGAACTTGTCCGGCGTGGCGCTGCTGAACCGGTAGGCCAGGAGCGCTCCACCGACGCCGGCGACGAACGACGACACGGCGAAGGCGAGGATCTTCGTGCCCTGCACGTTGACACCGGCCGCAGCCGCAGCTCGTTCGTTGGAGCGCGTCGCGAGCATCCGTCGACCCGTCGCCGAGCGGCGCAAGTTGGCCACCGCGTAGCAGAGGATGACCACGGCGACGAGCAGGAAGATCGTCGTCATCGGGTTGGGGATCTTGCCGTCGCCGGCAGTGAACCCGGCGATCTTGTACTTCACCCCACGCGCCTCGGTGAACAGCTTCGGCGTGGTGACCTTGGCGCCGAAGAAGCCGCCGTTGACCGACGAGTTGGCGAAGACCGCCTTGTCCACCGCAATCGCGAAGGCGAGCGTGACGATGGCCAGGTTGACGCCGCGCACGCGCAGGGCCGGAACGGCGACCAGCACGCCGACCAACGTCGCGATCAGCGCCGCCGTCAGGATGGGCACCGGGAACGGACCCTGCCCGATCGGGATCCAGCTGTCGGTGAACGGGATCGGGATGCGGATGTGCCCGTCCGTGGTGAGCTTCGACACGACGAACGCGCTGATGCCGGCGAACGACATCTGGGCGAGCGAGATCTGCCCGACGTAGCCGGTGACGATGACGATCGACAGACAGATGATCACGCCGATCAACGTGTTGGACAACGCGCCGCGGAACGCCGGCGTGAACACGAACAGGGCGAGCCCGGCGGTGACCAACGCGAGCGCGGGCCCGCCGTAGCGCAACGCCCACTTCGGTGGCGTCGGCGAGAACGGCAGCCGCCCGGCGCTGATCGCGCCGCGCGTCGGCAGGCTCTTGCCGCGCAGGTAGAGCACCAGCACGATGACCGCCAGCGGCAGGAGGCGGTCGACGCCGGGGAACGCCTGGTTGCCGGACTTCGGGAACCAGTGGTGCTTGGCGCCGAGGTACAGCACCAACTGGTACTGCATGCCGAGGATGAACGCGGCGAACGTGGTCCAGCCGAACGAGCTGAAGCTGCCGACCAACGCCGCCGTGAGGGCGGGGATGATCAGCGCGGTCAGCGTTCCCGGGTCCACAGTGCTGGAGATCGTCGCGGCGAGCACACCGAGCAGACCGGTGATCAGCGTGGAGATCACCCAGTTGGCACCGGCGAGGAACTCGGGCGAGAAGCCGAGCACGACCGCGCCCTTCTCGTTCTCGCTCGCAGCGCGCGTGGCGAGCCCGAAGCGCGTCAGCTGGAAGATGGCCCACAAGGCGAGCGCGAAGACGATCACGAGGATGGCGATGGTCAGCTCGTCCTTGCGCATCGACACGTCGAAGGGCAGCTTGACCCGGTCGTTGGCCTTGAAGAACGGAATGCCCTTCACCGTGTACGGCTGGAGGCCGAAGCGGCGCAGCACGACTGCCTGCAGATACAGCAGCAGACCGATCGAGGCGACCACCTTGGCCAGCGGCGGCGCGTTGCGCAGCGGGCGGAAGATCAAGAAGTGCAGCACCAAGCCGAGCAGCACGCTGAACAGCAGCGAGATGATCAGCGCCGACCAGAACGTCATGTTCGGGCCGAACGAGATGCGCGTCGGCCAGTCCGGCAGGTCGAGCTTGCTGCCGTCGCGGAAGTTGTTGACGATGCCCTCGACGATCGCCAGCGGGTTGGGCAGCGGCGGCAGGAACAGATCGCCGTCGCGGCGCAGCACCGCGTAGACGTAGGCGATGTACATGGCGATCGCGCTGTTGGCGAAGTTGACGACGCCCGAGCCGCGATACGTCAGCACCACGCCGAGGGCGATCGCGGCGACGAGCGCGCCCTGCGACAACCCGGAACCGGTGAGGAAGTTGGCCCTCGTGTTCGGCGAGATCAGCGCCCAGGCCACCAGCACGACGGCGCTCGCGCCGACGAACCATTGCAGATACTTGGTGAATGAGCCTTTGATGGCCGTGCCCCCTTGTGACTCACCTGTTGACCAGCAGTGCACACAACGGTGGGGTGCTGCCCCGCAAAGCACCGTCCCCCGATGGTTCGGAGACAGTACCCCACCGTTGTCGCTACATGTTCAGAACGATTCGGAGACCGAACCGATCAGACGGGCACCTTCGTGGCGTCGATCGGCTTGCCGTTCTGACCGTCTGCGACGGCGATCCACTCGCCGTCCTTGTACTGCTGGATGCCGATCTGCGAGCCGCACACCGACACGAAGATCGGCAGCCCGACGATGACCTGCTTGCCACAGTCCAGCGGACCGACCTGCAGCATCATCGGGCCCTTGAAGCCACGGATCTTGGCGTCGATGCTGGCGTAGTCGGTCGCCCCATCGATCTCGTTGAAGAACTTGGCGGCCGTCATGATGTTGGCGAACGACGGGCCGGCGAAGCCGGTGTACTCGAGCGTCGACGCGCCCGGAGCGGGCTTGCCGTACTCCTGCACCTTGGTGACGTAGGTCAGCATGCCGCTGTCCAGGTCGGGGGTGAAGTAGCTGTAGCCGTAGCCACCGAAGTACCAACCGTCGGGCACGTCGCCACCGACTCCGGCCTCCTTCAAGTGATCGGTCATCGGCGTGCCGAAGCACAGGCCGGTGGCGACCACCGTCGGGTTGATGCCGAGCGCAGCAAGCGAGTCGTACACGTTGATGCACTGCTGGATGGTGACGAGCAGCACCACGGCGTCAGCCGTCTCGGCGCCGGCAGCGGTGACCGCCGACTGCACCTGGGCGGCAGTTGCCGTGTCGTCGACGCCGACCACCGTGGTGGAGATGCCGGCCTTGTCCATCGTCGGCTTGAACAGCAGCGTCGCTGCTGCCTGGCCGGCGGGGTTGTTGGAGGCGATGACCGCAACGCTCTTCACGTCGGGCAGGTACTCGGTGATGAAGCCGCCCATGCCCGGGATGACGCCGGGCGAACCGGCGGTGAAGGCCTGGCCGGCCGGAGTGGTGAAGTCGTCGGTGGTGAGACCGTTGCCGATGATGACCGGCTTCTTGCCGTTCAGCGCGTCGTACAGCTCCTTGTTGCCATACAGGAGCGTGCCGGTGATGACCATGGCGATGCTCGAGTCGTTGGCGAGCTGGGCGCCGCACTTGGCGCCGTCCTCGGCGACCGACACCTTGCAGGGCACGATCTCCAACGGGTGACCGGCGGCGCCGCCGAGCTCCTTGTTGACGAACGCGACCGCGGCGTCGATGCCGATGGTGTTCTCCGGGAAGAAGTCTTCCTGGTTGACGTAGCCGATCTTGATGGCGTCGCCACTGGCCTCGCCGGCGGTGCCTCCCGTGTAGTCGAGCGCCCATTGCACGATGTCGCCGCCGGGATCCGCGGTGCCGGGTGTCGACGGGGTGGTGTCGGTGCCGCCCGTGCCGGGCGGTGTGGTGTCGGTGCCACCGGTGCTGGGCGTCGTGGCGGGCGTGGTGCCGGAGGTGCCGACCGGTGTGCTGGACCCGGACTCCTCCTCGGAGCAGGCCCCGGCAACCATGCCGAGCACGAGCAGGCCGGCGGCGATCTTTGCAGTACGTTTCCTCAAGGTTTCCCCCTGTGTGTTTTTCCGGGTTCACGTCCGGAGCTGCCTGGTTACCACAACATCAGAACAGACGCATGGTCCGTCAGGACAGCGCCTGCACGGTATCGGACGAGATCCAACTGAGCGATCACTTTGGGCGATCGAGTTTGCCGACCCGCACTGCGCTTCGAGGGGCCACCGTGCCGGTCCCGTACGGTTCGCTGCCATGAACCCGCCGTTCGACCTGTCCCAGACGGACCACCTGCTCAGCACGACTCGTGCCGTGCGCAAGCGCCTCGACCTCACCCGCGAGGTCCCGCGCGAGACCATCCTGGACTGCATCCGCATCGCCACCCAGGCACCCGCCGGTGGCAACGTGCAGCGCTGGCGATGGATCGTCGTCGACGATCCGGACAAGAAGCTGGCGATCGCCGATCTGTACCGACGCTCGTACGCGCCGTACATGGCCGCCCAGCGCGACGCCGTGGCCGACACCGGTCGCACCGATGCCGGGGCGATCATGGCCAGCAGCGACCACCTCGCCGAGGTGCTCCACGAGGTGCCGGCGATGGTGATCCCGTGCCAGCTGGGTCGACCCGATCCGTCGATGTCGCAGGGCACGCTGGCCGGGCTCTACGGCAGCATCCTGCCGGCGGTCTGGAGCTTCATGCTCGCCGCGCGCAGCCGAGGGCTCGGCACCGCATGGACCACGCTCCACCTCGGCTACGAGGAGGAGGCCGCCGAGATCCTCGGCATCCCGTCGACCGTCAGCCAGGTGGCGATGACCCCCGTGGCGTTCTACACCGGCGACGACTTCAAGCCCGGGGCGCGTCTGCCGGTGGAGCGGATCACCTACTTCAACGGTTGGAAGCAGACGTCATGAAGCTCGATGCGGCAGCGGTCGAGCGGCTCACCGCACGCGTGCAACGCGAGGTCGACGAGGGCCACTCCACCGCTGCGCAGTTCGCCATCGGGCTCGACGACGAGATCGTCGCCGGCGCCAGCTTCGGCACTGCCACCGACGACACGCGCTTCGTCATCTACTCGGCGACGAAGACGATCGTCGCGATGGCACTGCTCCCCCACTTCGCGTCCGGCGCGCTCGACCTGCTGGCCCCCGTCGCCCGCTACATCCCCAGCTTCGAGGGCAACGGCAAGGCCGACGTGACGGTGCTGCAGGTGCTGACGATGCAGGGCGGCTTCCCGCAGGCGCCAATGGGCCCGGAGGCCTGGGGCACCAGCGCCGGGCGACGGGAGACGTTCGCGTCGTGGCGGCTCGACTGGCCGGCCGGCACGCGCACCGAGTACCACCCGGTGGCCGCTCACTGGGTGATCGCCGAACTGATCGAGACCTTGGGCGGCACCTCGTACCTCGACGCCGTGCACGAGGCGGTCACCGGTCCCGCGGGTGCGCCGCCGCTGCTCGGCCCGCGGATCGGCGGACCGGTCGCCACCGTTCGCGTCGCCGGCTCGGTGCCGGCCGATCGAGCGCCGCTCGTGGCCACCTTCGGTCGTGAGGACCTCGTGCCCGACACCACGATCGGGCCCGAGGCGCTCCTGCTCCTCAACATCCCCGAGGCGCAGGCGGCCGGCATCCCGGGCGGTGGCGCGGTCGCTCGTGCCACCGACATCGCGACCGTCTACCAGTCGTTCCTCCACGACCGCGCCGGAGCGTTCGACCCGCGCTGGCTGGCCGACGCCACCGGCACCGTCCGCAACGTCAGCATCAACCAGTCCGACGGCACGCCGGCCAACCGCACGATCGCCGGCATCGTCGCGGGGAGCGACGGGTACCACCGGCACCGCTGGTTCCCCGATGCGCCGCGGGCGTTCGGGCACATGGGTGCCGGCGCGCAAGTGTGCTGGCTGGAGCCGCAGCGCGGCCTGAGCTTCTGCTTCCTCCACGACACGCTGCAGCAGGATCCGCGGCACGACTTCGATCGTTCCGACGAGCTCAACTCGTTGGCGATCGCCACCGTTCAGCCGTAGCGTCGCCGAGCGTGACGGAGCAGCAGCGCGGGATCATCGCCGGGTTCAGCGCCTACCTCCTCTGGGGTCTGCTGACGCTGTACTGGCGCGAGCTCCACGCGTTCGACGCGTTCGAGCTGATCGGTTGGCGAGTGATGTCGGCGACGGTGATGATGTCGATCGTCCTCACTGCGACGCGGCGGTGGTCGATCGTGCGCACGGTTGCCCGCCAGCCCCGGCTGGTGCTGCGCGTGGCCGCCGCCGCTGCGTTGCTGACGACCAACTGGACCACTTACGTGTACACCGTCGTGCACGGCCGCGTCCTCGAAGCGGCGCTCGGCTACTTCATCGCTCCGCTGACCACGATGGCCGTCGGCGTCGTGGTGCTCAAGGAGCGGTTGCATCGCGCCCAGCTGGTCTCGATCGCGTTCGCCGTTGCGGCGGTCGTCGTGCTGACGGTCTCCTACGGGCGAGTGCCGCTGCTCGCCCTGCTGCTGGCCGCGACGTGGACCGGCTACGGGTACATGAAGAAGGAGGTGCCGCTGACGCCGATCGAGAGCATGGCCGCCGAGTCGTTCCTCCTCGTCGTGCCCGCGGCGATCGTGCTCGCGCTGCGATGGGGCGCCTCGACCAGCATCCCGCATGCGGCCAGCGGCGGCGAGCTGGCGCTCGTGGCGATCAGCGGCATCGCCACCGTGGTGCCCTTGATGATGTTCGCCTTCTCCGCCAAGCGCGTGCCGCTGACGATCATCGCGCCGCTGCAGTACATCGTCCCGTTGATCAACTTCGTGCTCGGCTGGCTGGTGCTCCACGAGGACCTGCCGATGTCACGGATCATCGGCTTCGGCCTGATCTGGATCGCCCTGATGGTCCTCACCGTCGACAGCACCCGACGAGCCCGCTCACGTCGCGCGATGGGTGATCGGCTGGAGGTCGCGCACGTAACTGACGTCGCGTCGGGTGATCAGCTCAACGTCGCGCACGCGGATGGCGTGACGGTGTCCGAACCAACGTCCCGCTGAGGAATCGCTTCATCACGTCCACCGCGTCGGCGTGACGTTCCGCGTCGCCCACCTGGTGGCTGAACCGCGCCAAGCCGATGAGCATCGCGTTCATCAGATCCTCGATGGCCTTCGGCTTCACGTCCGGTGCCAGTTCGCCGCGGTCTGCGGCCTCGCTGACGAGCCGCGCCAGGAACCGCGAGTTGGTGCCGCGCAGCGGCTCGTAGAGGTGGGCCAGCTCGGGGTGGCTCTCGGTCTCGGTGGCCACCGAGACGACGAACCCGGTGACCGATGGGTCGTCGCGGTTCAGCGCGACGGTCGCGTCGAGGATCGCGCTGAACTGGTCGAGCAGCGTGTCCTGCCCGGCGACCGCCTTCTCGAAGGCGGTGAACACCAGCGCGAACACCTCCTCACAGGCGGCGAGGTAGAGCTCCGCCTTGGAGGTGAAGTAGTGGTAGATCGCGCCGGTGGTGATCGCTGCGCCATCGGCGATGTCTCGATTGGTCGTGGCGTCGAAACCCTTCTGGGCGAACAGCACCCGCGCCACGGACAGCAGGCGCTCGCGAGTCTCCGTGCTGTCGCCGTCGGGAGGGCGACCGAGCCGCTTGGGGATCTCGCCGCGACGCGCCATCAGCCCGGTTCGCCCGTTCGGTAGTCGCCGAACTTCTCGTCCCGCGCATCGAGCGCGGCGGTGACGCCGGCGCTGAAGCGCTGGAAGTACTCGCGCGAGCTGCGCTGGTGGAAGCCGAGCGCGTTGATGTCCGCCGTGGCGCGCATCCCGTCGCGCATGCCCATCGCCTCCATCGCACGGTGGACGACGCGCTTGTTCAGCGCCTGCAGATCGGCGGGCACCTTGGCAACGCGTTCGGCGACGGCCAGCACCTCGTCCTCCAACCGGTCGGCGGGGAAGGCGCGGTTGGCGAAACCGGCGTCGACCGCGTCGGTGCCACTCATCGAGTCGCCCGTGAGCATCGCCTCCATCGCCCGACGCATGCCCATCAACCACACGTGCCACGCCATGTCCGGCGGGCTCATCGAGCGCACCGGCGGGTAGCCGATCTGCGCGTCCTCGGCGACGTAGACGAGGTCGCACGCAGTGGCCAGCTCGGTGCCACCGGCGAGGCAGTAGCCGTGCACCTGGGCGATGATCGGCGTGGCCAGGTCCATCATGTCGAACCAACCGCGCAGCACGTGACGCGCCCACCCGCCGTCGGCGGTGGTGATCGGCCACGGCAGCGGCTCCGCTGGATCCTGTGCGAGGTCGTAGCCGGCCGAGAAGCAACCGCCGGCCCCACGGATGACGATCACGCGCACCTCGCGATCGCGATCGGCGCTCCCGAGCGCTTCGAACAGCTGCGTGCGCAGCCCGTTGGACAGCGCGTTGCGCTTCGCCGGTCGATTCAACGTGATCCTGCGCACGGCCGGTCGCGGGTCGTCGACGAGCACCAGTCGTTCAGCCAACGGAGTGTCTCCCGGTTCGGTCGCCTGACTGCCCCCGCAGCCAGCGCGCGCAATCTAACCCGGCGATCAATTCAGCGCATCAGCGAACGGTCTCGTACGTCGTGACGAGCGGACCGACGTCCGTGAACGTGCCCGTCGCGGCGTGGTACTGCAGCACCTGCACCGACTCGGCCAGCACCGGATCGTCGGTGCCGTGCATCGTGTCGACGACGCCGGGACGTCCGAGTGCCGGCGATCCCTGGAAGCGGCGAGCGGCGTCGATGATCGACGCGCGCGTCAGCCCGTCCGGTGACGATGCAGCGTCGACGAGGATCGCCACGGTCAACCGGCCGGCGGCCCAGCCGACCGCCGCAGTGCTGTCGACCGAGCTGACGCCCTTGGCGGTCATCGCCGCCTGGAACGCCTGCACGTCCGGCGACGCGGCGTTGGCTGGATCGGTGACGTCGAGGAGGTTGTCGCTCATGAAGATCCCGTCGGCCGCCGCGCCGGCGGCGCGCAGCAGCCGGCTGCTCGAGCAGCCGTTGGCGACGTACACCTCGGGCAGCCAGTCCGTCGTCACGGAGCGAGCTGACGCCAACTCGGACAAGAAGGTCAAGCACCCCGCGCCACTGGGCGCGGCGATGATCACCTGCGGCCGGGATGCAGCGAGGCCGGTGATCTGCAGCGACGGCGCGGTGGTGTCGCCGGCGGCGACCAGCGCATCGCCGACGATCGTCAACTGGCGCTCGGCGGCCAACGCCTTCACCGTGTCGGTGTACGCGCGCCCGTACTCGTTGTCGGTGGAGAACAGCGCCACCGTCGCGCCGGTCGGATGCGCAGCGGCGATCTGGTCGACGTACACCCTCGCTTCGAGCTCGGCCGGCACGAGCATCGCCGTGGTCCACGGCGCAGCGACCGCGTCGTTCAAGTCGGCCGAACCGCTGAGCGCGTTGAGCTGTGGGATGCATGCCGCGTTCAGCAGGTCGCGCACGGCACGGTTGCTGTCTGTCCCGGCGATCGCCGTGAACAGCGAGGCGCCGGCGTCGATCTGCCCGCTGACGACTGCGGGGGTGCTCGCGGCGTTCGCCTGGTCGTCGCCGACGTCGAGCTGCAGCGTGATGCCGGGGAGCGCGCCGGACGCGTTGGCCTCGTCGATCGCCGCTTCCAGGCCCTGGCGGACGGGCACGTACGCAGATGCGACGACTCCACCGCTGAGCGGCATCACCGAGGCGATGTGGACGATCGGGCCGAGCGGCTCGTTCACGGCCTCCGGATCGGGACACGTCGACGTGTCGACGGTCCACTCCGGCTCGGGTGCAGTGGTGGTCGGCGCCGGCAACGTGGTCGTCGGCGCGACGGTTGTCGTCGTCGCCGCGACCGTGGTGGACGTCGTCGTGGTGGGATCCGTCGTCGAGCCGTCGCTGCACGCGGCAACCAACAGCGCCGTCGAGGCGATCGCCGCGACGAGGCGCACGGACGCGGTCAGTCGCGCGATGACAGCTTCCACGCCAGGGGCGTCAGGCCACCGGCGATGAGGAGCTTGATCGCATCGCCGATGAGGAACGGCGTGAGCCCGTAGCCGATCGCGTTCGCCTCGCCGTTGGCGACCGGGATGCCCAGCGAGTGGGCCAGCCACACCACGCCGCAGACGTAGATGATCGCCGTGCCGGCGAGCATGGCCGGGATGGAGGTGGCGAAGTCGCGGTCCTGGCGACGCTCGGCGAGGTAACCGACGGCAGCGGCGGCGACGACGAAGCCGAACAGGTAGCCGGCCGTCGAGCCGGTGGCGACGTCCCAGCCCTTGGCGATGCTGGTGCCGGTCTTGTCATCGGCGTACCAGGCGACGGGCATGAACACGCCGGCCACCCAGTAGAGGAGCTGACTGGCCAGGCCACGCTGCCAGCCGAGCGCGGTACCGGCCAGCAGCACGCCGAGCGTCTGCCCGGTGACCGGCACCGGTGTGAACGAGAGGCGGAACCGGATCTGGGCGAGCACGGCCGTGAGCACGGCGAAGCCGACGACGAGGGCAACCGTGCGAGCGATGCGCATCGTGCGCTCCGCTGGCACCGGGATCAGATCCGACAGGGTGCGCGGGGTGGGGGCGAACGCCTGGCTCATCGTGTGTTCCTCCGTAGCTGGGGATGCATGTCCGGTGCCGGCGATCGAGATCCGTCAACCGTCGGGCCGCACCCTAGTGAGCCTCCGCGCCGCGACCCAAAGGGGTGGCGTCAGCGATTGTTGACCACACGACACTCGCCCACCGCGCCGTCGTCGACGATCAGCTCGAGCACCACCTCGGCGATGTCCTCCGGCGTCAGCAACGTGATCCGCTCCAACATCGGGCGCAACCATGCGGCCGGAGCCGTGCCGTCACCGGTGTGCTTCATCGTCATGTCGGTGTCCACCACGCCCGGCAGGACGGCGTTGACACGGATTCCTTCCGCGGCGAAGCGCGTGCAGCTCTCCACGATGCGCGTCACCCCGACCTTGGTCGCCGAGTAGACGGGGTCGACCGGCATCGCCTCCACCGCAGCGATCGAAGCGGTGTTGATGATCACCCCACCACCCCGACGACGCAGCGCCTCGATTCCCGCCTGGGTGCCCATGGCTGGACCGCCGAGGTTGACCGCGATCACCGCGGCGATGCGTTCCAGTGGCGCGTCCGGCCAACCCGGCTCGCCGGTGATCAACCCGGCGTTGTTGTGCACGATGTCGACCCCACCGAACGCCGCCTCGGTCGCGTCGAACATCGCCCGAACACCCTCCGGTGTCGCGACGTCGGCGGTCACCGCGATGGCGACGCCACCCGCAGCGGTGATGGCGGCGGCCACCGCCTCGGCCGCCGCCGCATCTCGATCGACCACCGCGACGCTCGCCCCGCTGGCGCCGAGCACGACCGCAGTCGCCCGACCGATGCCGGCGCCCGCTCCCGTGACCAGTGCGACCTTGCCGTTGATGTCCATGCTGCAGGGCTTCCTACCGGCTCGGTGCGCGAAGCTACGAGCTGTGAGCGCCACCACCATCGAGCCCGACATCGCGGATGACCACGACGATGACGACGACGAGATCGTGTTGGCGTGGTGGCACAACCCGATCAACCTCATCGCCATCTTCATCGCCATCGCCGTGCTGGCCGGCGGCGCGGGCTGGCTCATCGGCAACAACAGCGCCATCCCCGACCCGAACGCCACCGACGTCGGCTTCCTGCAGGACATGCGCACCCACCACGAGCAGGCGGTGACGATGGGGCTGGCCTACCTCCAGCTGGATGGCACCGACCCGGCGCTGCGCGTGATCGCCCGTGAGATCGTCGTCGGTCAGAGCCTGGAGAACGGCCTGATGGTCGGGATGCTGCGCGAGTTCGGCAAGCCGGAAGCGAACGAGACCGACACGGCGATGACGTGGATGGGCCAGCCGACACCGCTCGACAGCATGCCCGGCATGGCGACCGAGAGCGATCTCGACGCGCTCTCGGCATCGTCGGGCCGCACCGCCGATGAAACCTTCGTCAAGCTGATGATCGCCCACCACCAAGGCGGCATCCACATGGCCGAGTACGCAGCCGACCACGCCGACGTCGGATCCGTCCGCGACCTCGCCCGGCTGATGGCCGACGGTCAGGCCGAGGAGATCACCGAGTTGCAGGCGCTCATCGCCAAGCCCGCGTGACCATTCGCTGAACCGAACTCGGCGGCGCGGCGTAGTGCGCGTATGCTCGCAAACGTGCGTGTCCGATCTTCGAAGCCGATGGCGGGGCTGCTCGTCGGGCTCGCTGTCACCTCCCTCATCGCCTGCGGCACCGCCGATCCAGGCGTCACGGCCACCCGCTCGCGGCAGTCGGAGAACGAGGCGCCCGACACCACCACACCCGACGGGGGCACCACGCCCACGGGCGACACGACGCCGGATGGTGGCACCACACCCACCGGCGACACGACGGCGCCCGGCGACCCCGATCCGAACGACATCTGCACCCGCGCCCCGATCGAGCCGGTGCCCGATGGCATCGTCGACTTCGGCGACGCCAAGACGCCGCAGTGCTACGACGGCTTCCTCGTCGCGGCCTTCCAGGACATCGAGCAGTTCTGGGGCGAGCAGTTCCCGCTCACCTACGGCGGCGACTTCGACCCGCTCGAGGGTGGCATCTTCGCCGCCTACCCGGCGCGCACCGACCCGATCCCAGGCTGCGGCCGGGAGCAGACGAACTTCGAGAACGTCGACGGCAACGCGTTCTACTGCATCGACGGCGATTTCATGGCCTACGACGACGAGAACCTGATCCCCAGCCTCGTGCAGGACCTCGGGGAAGGTGCCGTCGGCATCGTCCTCGCCCACGAGTTCGGCCACGCCGTGCAGGCCCGGGCCAACGAGTTCGGCCAGCCGACCATCCTCAAGGAACAGCAGGCGGACTGCTTCGCCGGTGCATGGGCGGCCCACGTCGCCCGCGGCGAGAGCGACACCATCCAGTTCGGCGACGCCGACATCAAGTCCGGCTTGATCGCCATGATCCAGCTGCGCGACCCGGTGGAGATCTCCGGCGGCAGCGACGAGGACGCGCACGGCACAGGCTTCGACCGCGTCGGCGCCTTCCAGGACGGATTCAACGGTGGTCCCGAGCGCTGCAAGCCGTTCTTCGACGAGAACCGGATCCTGATCGACATCCCCTTCGACCGCAGGGACCCGACCGGCAACCTGCCATTCGACCAGATCATCGACGGCGGCGACGTGGTCAACAACGACGGCACGGCGTTCACCGGGATCACCGGTGACCTCGTCGAGTTCTGGACGCAGGTCATGCAGCAAGAAGGCGTCGACTACACCGCGCCCACCGTGGTGCTCTACCCGACGAAGGGGCCGTTCCCCTCGTGCGAGGGCATCGATGAGCGCGCTTTCCCGAAGAACTCGTTCTACTGCGCCAGTACGAACCAGGTGCTGCTCGACGAGGACTTCGGCCGCGACCTTGCCGACGACCCGCTGTTCGGCGACATGAGCGTCGGCTACCTGTTGGCCCAGGGCTTCAGCGAGTCGGTGCAGGTCGCCCGGGGCTCCGACCTCGGCGGCGTCGATCGTGCGCTGGCCGACGACTGTCTCACCGGTGTCTGGGTGGCCGACATCGTGCCCGCCTCGCCGACCGCGCCGGCAAAACGCCAGCTCCTTCTTTCGGCGGGCGACCTGGACGAGGCGATCATCACGGCAATCGTCCGAAGCGATCAGTCGTCGGACGTCGATCGGCGAGGGACGGCGTTCGAGAAGATCGACAGCTTCCGCAACGGCGTGCTCAACGGCATCGATGCCTGCGACGCCAACGGCTGACGCAGCCGGTCAGCTGCTGGCCGCGCTCGACATCGGCACGAACAGCTTCCACCTCGTCATCGCGCGGGTGCTCGACAACGGCTTCGAGGTGGTGACGCGCGAGAAGGACACCGTGCGCCTCGGCCACGGCGGCGGCGACATGAAGCAGCTCTCCGTGGAAGCCATGGATCGTGGCATCGCTGCGCTGACGCGCATGGCCCGCATCGCCTCCAGCCACGGAGCGACGGTGCGCGCCGTCGCCACCAGTGCGGTGCGCGAGGCGCAGAACGCGGACGAGTTCATCGAACGCGCATCACGCGAGGCGGGCATCGACATCGAGGTGATCTCCGGACTCGAAGAAGCGCGGCTGATCCACCTCGGTGTGCTGCAGGCGGTGCCCGTGTTCGACAAGCGGCTGATCCTCGCCGACATCGGTGGCGGATCGACCGAGGTGCTCGTCGGGCAACGCGGCGAGACGCTCGGCGCGCGCAGCTTCAAGCTCGGTGCGGTACGGCTGACCGACCGCTTCTTCCCCGAGGGCAACGTGACACCGCGCAGCGTGCACGACTGCAGCTCGTACGTGCGCAGCATCCTGGCCACCTTCGAACGCGAGGTCGACGAGCTCGGCTTCGACATCGCCATCGCCTCGTCCGGCACGGCGGAGACGGTGGCCCACATGATCCACGCCGCCCGCGGCGACGCGGCGCGGCGCACGTTCAACCTGTTCGAGTTCTCGACCACCGAGCTCGACAGCATCGTCGACGAACTGACCAGGAAGCGCACGTCCGCCACCCGCCGCGCCGTGCCCGGACTGGAGGCGACGCGCGCGGACATCATCGTCGCCGGTGCGTTGGTGTTGCAGGGCCTGGCCCACACGTACGCGATCCACGGCTTCACCTTCAGCGAGGCCGCACTCCGCGAGGGCGTGCTGCTGGACACGATCGAGCGGTTCCACGGTGGCGCGCTGCACCACCTCCGCGATGCGTCGCGGCGGAGCATCCGCGCCCTGGCTGCGCGCTGCGACGACGACCCGGCGCACTCCGCGCACGTCGCCGTGCTCGCCCTGCAGATCTTCGACATCACTCAACGGCTGCACGGCCTGTCCAGCGAGTACCGCGAGTACCTGGAGGCCGGGGCGCTGCTGGCGAACGTCGGGCTGGTGATCGCCCACAGCAAGCACCACCTGCACAGCTACTACGTCATTCGCAACTGCGAGCTCACCGGGTTGACCGACGAGGAGATCGAGATCGTCGCGCTCATCGCCCGTTACCACCGCAAGAGCGCGCCGAAGCCGAGCCACAGCGACTTCGCCCGGCTCAGCCCCGAGAGCCAGCACATCGTGCGCGTGCTGTCCGGCATCCTGCGCGTCGCGATCGGGCTCGACCGCGCCCACGACGGACGCGTCACCGGCCTCACCGGCAACGTCAACACGCAACGCGTCGCGCTGCGCGCCGCTGCCCGGCCGGGCACCGACATCGACCTCGAGCTGTACACCGCCAACGAACGCTCCGCCCTCCTCGCCGACGTCCTCCAACGCCGCGTCGACGTGCTGTCGGGCTAGAAGAAGTCGGTCAACAGGGCGGCGAGCTCGTTGGGGCGGTCGCCTTGGATGCTGTGGCCGGCGCCGTCGACGACCTCGACGCGGATGTCGGGCAGGCGGCGACGCGACTCGGCGACGTCCTCGTCGTCGACCACCGGTGAGATGCCGCCGCGCACGAGCATCACCGGACTCACGATCGTGCCCAGGTCCTCCCACATCGGGTTGATGACCACCGGGAGCGCGTCGTTCATCTCCGACTCCTCGCGCGTCCTGGCTTCGCGGCGGCGGTCGTACCGCCAGCGCCACGAGCCGTCGGCCTCCTGCTTGGCGTTGTGCAGGATCCCGCGGCGCAGTGACGACTCGCTGCGCGTCGGGTTGTGCTCCTGTGTGCGGGCCAGCAGCGAGGCGAAGTCGGGGAAGTCCTGCGGCCCGTTGACGAAGTCGGTGACGGCCTTCGCCTTCTGCTGGTTGACGCCCGGCGTGATGTCGATCAACGCCAGCTTGCGCACCAGGTGCGGATGGCGCACGGCCAGCTGCAGCGACGTCAAACCGCCGAGCGACATGCCGACGACGGCTCGTGCGTTCGGCGCCAGCTCGGCGATCGCCACGGCGACGTCGTCGGCCAGGTTCATCGGCGTGTAGGCGCCGTCGTCGCGCCAGCCGGAGTGGCCGTGCCCCGGCAGGTCGACGGCGAGCGCGGCGATCCCCATCGCCATGATCACCGTGTCCCAGGTGTGCGCGTTCTGCGCCCCGCCGTGCACCAACACGACCTCCGGGTCGTCGCCCCACAGCAGGGCCGACACGGCTCGGCCTGGCGCCACTTCGACGTCGACGCGCCGTACGCTCGGTGGCCCGCCGAAAGGCAACCCGTACTCGGAGGCGTTCTCGTGGAACAGGCCGAACTCGTCGTAGTGGATCAGCGCAGGGGTCTCGTCCATCGACGCCATCGTTCCAGGTTCGCCGCGCTGACGCTCAGTGCAGCGCTCCTGGCCGCAGCCTGCTCGTCGGACGCGAAGGATGCCGGGAGCTCGACCGCCCCGGTGACGACACCGGGCACCACGTCGGAGAGCGCACCGAACACCGTTGCCGAGACGGTGCCGGCGACCACCCCGGAGACCGTGCCCGGCACCGCCGTACCGGGCGTGCCCGCAGCCCCCGACGGCGATGCGTTCTACCAACCGCCGAGCTCGTTGCCCGATGGCAAGCCCGGTGACGTGATCTGGGCCCGCGACCTGTCCGAGCCACCGGCTGGCAGCGTCGGCTGGGAGGTGCTCTACCTCAGCGAGAGCGTGCAGGGCGACCCGATCGCGGTGAGCGGCGTCGTCCTCGCACCGACGGACGCCGACGCAGATGCGCCGGTGGTGACGTGGGCCCATGGCACCACGGGCATCGCCGACCAGTGCGCGCCGTCGTACGCCTACGAGAACGGGACCGCCTTCGAGCTGTCGCTCGTGTCGGGAGCCCTCGACCGGGGTTGGGCGTTCGTCGCCACCGACTACGAGGGCTTGGGCACACCCGGCGTGCACCCGTACCTCGTCGGCCTCTCCGAAGGCCGCGGCACGCTCGACATCGTGCGTGCCGCGCAGCAGCTGACGGCGAGCATCACACCGGCCTCGCCGGTGATGATCTTCGGCCACTCGCAGGGCGGCGGCGCCGCGCTGTTCGCCGCCGAGGAGGCCGGCACCTACGCGCCCGACCTGAACGTGGTCGGCACGGCGGCGGGTGCCCCCGCCGGCGACCTCGACCTGATCGCGGCCGGCACCGTCAACGAGAACACTGCGGCGTCGTTCGGCCTGATGATGCTGACCGGCTTCCACGCCGCCTACCCCGACCTCCCCCTCGATGCGGTCGTCAACGACGCGGGCGCCGCCTACCTCGAGGACACCGTGGAGACGTCGTGCTACCCGCCTCCCGGCGACCCCGTCGCGCTCGGCACGAAGAGCCCGCTGGACGACCCGGCGTGGGCGAAGGCGATCGAGGACAACACGGCCGGCAACGTCGTGCCGTCGGCACCCGTGCTGATCTACCACGGCGACGCCGATACCACCGTTCCGCCGATCCTCAGCACCGTGACGCTCGGCAAGTACTGCGACGTCGGTGCCACCGTCGAGCTGAAGACGTACGCCGGCGCGGACCACGGCAGCGTGATCCCACTGGCGCTCGCCGACATCGTCGCCTTCTTCGAGGCCCGACTCGCCGGCGAACCCGCGGCGACCAGCTGCTGACGCGCAGTCTTCAGCGCACCCGATCCAGCGCCAGCAGCGCCGCGCCGCGAACGGGCGGCACCTGCAACCGCACGACCGTCGCGTCCAACGGCGCGAGCCCGGCGACGAACGCATCGTCGAACACGGCGCTGCCGGCGCTGTGCAACCCGCCTGACGCGACGACCCGTACGCGATGCTCGGCCATGCCGAGCGCGCTGGCGGCGCCGCGCACATCAGCGGCATGCACGCGAGCGCATCGATCTACGAGTGCTGCGGCCACCGCGTCGTCGACCGCAGCCGCCAGCACCACTCGCGCCAGCTCCGGGTCGGGGCGCGTGCGACGGCGGGTCATCACCTCGAACCACGCCGCGGCCGACTCGTAACCGGCGGCCTCGACGAGCCGGTCGGCCAGCAGCGAACGCGGCAGTTGGTGGTGGTGTTCGCGAGCGATCGTCTGCACCGCCTCGCGCACCATCCCACTCGCGCCCCCGGCCTCGCCGAGGCTGACACCCATCGTGCGCCACACATCGCCGGCCGCGTTGCGCCCCGCTGTCACGCCACCCGTGCCGGCGACGGAGACGATGCCGACACCGTCGTCGAGCCCGGCGCGAAGCGCTGCGAACGCATCGTTGGTGATGAGCACCGACGCATCACCGAGCGCGGGCAGATGCGGGCGGACCCTCGGCACGTCCGAGGGCCAGTCGATGCCGGCCAGGCACCACGCGATCGACGCCACGTCGGCCGGGTTCAAGCCGGCTGCTGTCAAGGCATCGTGAACTGGACCGGCCAGTGCCGCCTCGAGCGCCGGCAGACCGATCAGCTCCCAATTGCCGGCACCGCCATGGGCGATCGCCAGCACCGCGCCCTCGAGCGACATCACGCACGCCGCGGTCTTCGTGCCGCCACCGTCGACGCCGACCACGACGCGAGTGCCGGTCGTCATCGACGCTCCAGCCGTCCGAGCAGCCCGGCGTGCACCTCCTGCAGCCGACGCCACACCGCGGGCACGAGCGCGGCCGATGGGCCGAGCGGGTGGGCCAGCAGGGCCTGCATCGCTGCCTCCTCGTCGCCGTGCACGGCGGCCTCGACGGCGAGCAGCTCGACGTCCTTCACGGTGCGCACCAACGCGTCGACATCTGCGCGCAGCGCTTCGACCGGCTTCGGGGTGACGACGCCGGCGCGCACCTCGGTGGTGATCTCGAGCACGACGTCGTCGGTCAGCCCTGGCACGGCGCCGCCGTGGGGCACGTTGACGACGTGGCACGCAGTCGCACCCGAGGCGATGTCGCCCATCAACGCCGCGGCGGCTTCGCTGTAGAACGCACCACCACGTCCGGCCAGCGACGGCGGCTTCGTGTCGAGCAACGGATCGGCGTACTCGGCCAGCAGCTGCTCCTCCAGCGCCATCACCTCGCTCGCCCGGGTCGGGTTCGCGGCCTGACGGGCGAGACAGGCCTCGGTCTCGTAGTAGTACAGCAGGTACGGGTTGGGGATCGCGGCGAGCAGATCGATCGACTCGGGCGTGAACCGCGGGGCACCGTCCGATGCCCGCTCGGCCCGCGAGCGGGCCACCGCGATCGCGTCCGCAGTCCGGTCCACGCCGTCCACGCGCACAGCGCGCACCCACGTCAGGTGGTTGAGCCCGACGGTGTCGAGCTCGACCGCGTCGATCGACACGTCGAGACCCTTGGCCACCATCGCTCGCTGACTCCACGGCACGTTGCACAGCCCGATCGCCGGCATCGCACCGTGACGGCACAGTGCCTCGGTGATCAGCCCAGCCGGATTGGTGAAGTTGAACAGGGTTGCGCCCGGCGCCTCGGCAGCGACGACCTCGGCGATGCGCAGCGCGACCGGGATCGTCCGCAGGCCGTTGGCGAACCCGCCGACGCCGACGGTCTCCTGGCCGATCAACCCGAACTCGCGCCCGAGCAACTCGTCGCGATGGCGCGCCGCCATGCCTCCGACGCGGATCTGCGAGACGACGAACGTCGCGCCCCGCACGCCGCCGGCGAGGTCGTCGGTGCAGGTGATCCGCACCGGAGCGCCCGGCGCCACCCGCTCGGCCATGCGCTGCGCCAGTGGCCCGACGACGGCGAGGCGAGCTCGATCGGGATCGACCAGCGCGATCTCGTGCACGTCCAGGGCATCGGCCCGACGCAGCAAGCCGTCGACCAGCTCCGGTGTGTACGTCGAGCCCCCGCCGACGACCGCGATCTTCATCGCCACGACGTTAGAGGGATGAGGCCTACGTACCCGGCGGCGCAGCGACGGTGGTCGTGGTGGTCGTCGTGGTGGACGGCGGCTTGGCCGTCGTCGTGGTGGACTTCACCGTCGTCGTGGTGGCCGGCGTCGTCGTGCTGGTCGTGGTGGTGCTGCTGGTCGTCGTGGTGGCGTTCGGATCGGCACGGTTGAACGACGGCAGGCTGTCGTTCTTCGTGTTGTTCTCCGGCTCCTTGCCGTTGAACCCCCACACGTAGACCAGATCACGGTTCTTGACCAGATCCGGGAAGTAGTCGGCGATGAACATCGGGATGCGGATGCAGCCGTGCGAGGCCGGCGTGTCGGGCACGTTCTTCGCGCCGTGCACGGCGATGCCGTAGTTGAAGTACACCGGGTTCCACATGCCACCGAGCGGGCCGACGCGGTTGCCTTCGTACCGGCGGGTGAAGCGGAACACGCCGCCGGGCGTCTTCGCCTCGGCGCACATCGCCTTGGTGATCTTCTCCTCGAGTGGCGCGCCGTTGTCGTCGGTGTCGTAGGTCAGCGTCTCGCACCACGTCTTGGGCGTGCCGTCGGCGTTGAGCTCGCCCGACGAGATGTGCGTGATCAGCTCGGGCTTGTTGTCCTTGAAGACGATCAGCACCTGGCGCGGCAGGTAGATCTCGACGTGCGTGCCGGCACCCTGGCGAAGGGGCTGGAACGCCAGGTCGTCCTGCATCATCTGCCACATGTCGTTGGTGACCACGCCGGTGACCTGGTCGTAGGCGATGTCGGACGTCAGCTTCTCGAACGCCCACACGGCCTGGCGCGTGCCATTGCCGAACGAGCCGTCGGCCGGGCCCGGATCGAATCCGAGCTCCTTCAGCCGCTGCTGCAACGCCTTCACCTTCTCGCCGGCGCTGCCGAAGCCGAGGTTCTTGGTGAGCTGCGTCTTGACGACGCCCGGATCGGTGACGACCACGAGCGGGTCGAGCGTGCTCTGCGGCACGGTGAGATCGGTGCCGACGACCTGGCCGCCGATCGTGGACGACGCCGACGAGTCGGAACCAGCGCCGCTGGCGTCGCCGCCGCCGGACACCCCGGCCACCACGACCGCGCCGAGCACGACGGCTGCGCCGATGGCGGGAAGCCACCTGGCGACCGGGGACGACGCTGGACGACGAGACGGAGGAGTTGGGCGACGGGTGTTCACGAGCTCACTGACGTGCGGGGACGAGCCCCAATCTGGACGTGGTCAAATCTACCAGCGAGACCTGTCAGCGACAGCCGCGGGTATCTCACCGAGCGTAGTCAGATCGCGACTACTGGTGGTGGACGGTCGCCGGCAGCGGCTGGATGTCGCGCAGCTCGCCACGCAACTGCCACATCTCGCGCAGGATCGTGCGGATGACGCCGAGCGACGCCAGCGTGCTCTGCCCACGGGTGCGCGGGAAGTAGTCGACGCCGAACTGGATGACCTCGAAGCCGAGCTTGCGGGCTCGGATGATCAGCTCGGCGTCGATGAACGAGCCCTCGCTGTGCAGCTGGATGTGATCGAAGACCCGGCGACGGCAGAGCTTGAAGGCGAAGTTGATGTCGCGCATCCGCACCCCGAACAGCCGGCGGATGAGCACGTTGTAGAAGAACGTGTAGATCGCCCGGCTGGCGCCCTCACCGGTGCGGTCGAAGCGGTAGGCGCTGACGATGTCGGCCTCGTAGTAGCGCATCAGTCGGATGGCCTGCGCGGCTTGCGCCATGTCGAAGGGGAGATCGGCGTCGGTGTACAGCACGATGTCGCCCGTGGCCGCAGCGAAGCCCGTCTTGATCGACCCGCCGAGCTTGCGGTTGACGGGGTGGTGGACGGCGCGCACGTGCGGGTCGGCGGCGGCGATCTCGTCGGCGAGCTGGCCGGTTCGGTCGGTGGACGCGTCGTCGACGACGATCAGTTCGTAGTCGCGGATGTCACCGCGCTCGACGAGCAGCTCGCACTCGGTGCGGGCGGCATCCACCGCACGGTGGATGTAGTCCTCTTCGTTCCACATCGGGAAGAAGATGCTCAGCTTCTCGAACGGGGCACCGGCCGATTTCACCGGCGGAAGGGTATCGGGTCGCCTCTCCCAGCGGTCGGCGCGCCGGTATGGTGACCAGCGCATGTCGACCGATCCGGTGACCGACCCGTCGCTCCTCCAGCCGGCCCCGGTCCCGATCCTCGCTGGCCACCTGACGCCTGGTTGGCGGTGGACGCTCGGGTTCTCGTGGGGCGGCGTGCTGCTCGGCTTCGGTGCGGTCACGTGGTCGTCGCGGTCGCTCGGGCTCAGCACGTGGTGGCTCGGCCCGTCGACCCAACCGCGGATCATCTTCTTGATGCTGCTGCCGTTCGTCGCTCCGCTGCTGATGTGCATCGGCATCCTCACCAACTCGCGGTGGATGCCGTTCGCCGGCCTCGCCGCTGCGATCGTCACGGGCGCGGTCGGCCTCGGCGATCGGACTCGAGTACCGGGGCTGGCCGCAGTGGAGCTCGCGCTCGCGTCAGCGGGACTGCTGGTGTCGCTCGCCTCGCTGAGCGGCCTCTACCGGCGGACACCTCCAGCGCCCTGAATTGACCGGGCGATCATTTACAGTCGGGGCGATGAGGACCATCAAGCACCCGCTGTCGGGCTCGTTGTACGACCTGATGGACGACGGCACGGTGCGAGTGGAGAAGCACGGCGAGGTCGGCTACTTCACCGCGCAGGGAACGTGGCTGCACGGTGCCGTGCGCCAGGCCGACCCGCACCTGTGCCTGTGGATCGGTGGCAAGCAGCTGCCCAACCGGTTCCAGCAGGCTGCGGCGGCGGTCAAGCAGCAGGTCGAGCGATGACGCAGCTCGATCGCGGCAGCGCCCGCTCGCCCGGCATCGACTACCAGTCGCTGCTCGACACCGATTCGCGTCCGGAGAACGTGCCGGTCGCCCTGCGGTGGCAACGTTGGGAGCACCTCGGCGACACCGACATCCCACGCGCCCGCTACACCAGCCGCGAGTTCCACGAACTGGAGAAGGAGCGGGTGTGGTACCGGGCGTGGCAGGTGGCGTGTCGCGAGGAGGACCTTCCCGACGTCGGCGACACGGTCGTCTACGACATCTGTGATCGCTCGATCCTGGTCGTGCGCACGGAGGCCGCCGAGATCAAGGCCTTCTACAACGCGTGCCTGCATCGCGGACGCCAGCTGCGCGACACCAGCGCCAACGCGACCGAGCTGCGCTGCCCGTTCCACGGGTTCTGCTGGAACCTCGACGGCACGTTGAAGCAGGTGCCGTGCGAGTGGGACTTCCCGCACATCGATCAGGCCGAGTGGTCGTTGCCCGAGGTGCGCGTCGGAACGTGGGGCGGCTTCGTCTTCATCAGCATGGACCCCGAGGGCGAGCCGCTCGAGTCGTTCCTCGGCGAGCTGCCTGCGCAGTTCGAGAAGTGGCCGCTGGAGCAGCGCTACAAGGTGGCCCACGTCGCACGCATCTTCCCGGCCAACTGGAAGGTCGTGCAGGAAGCGTTCATGGAGGCGTTCCACGTCGTCGCCACGCACCCGCAGCTGCTCGCCGGCATCGGCGACGCCAACAGCCAGTACGACTGGAGCGGCAACTTCAGTCGGGCGATCACGCCCAACGGCACGCCCAGCCCGCACCTGTCGTGGGAGCCGAACGAGCAGGAGATCTTCGACGCGATGAGCGACCGGCGGCTGGACGAGCCGCCGTTCGTCGAGCTGACCGACGAGATGACGGCGCGCAGCGTGGCAGGCGACGGTGGACGGGCCCGCATGCAGGCCTCGCTCGGCGAGCACGCCGACGAGCTGAGCGACGCCGAGCTGGCCGACAGCATCTACTACACGCTCTTCCCGAACTTCCATCCGTGGGGGGCGTACAACCGGATCGCCTACCGCTTCCGCCCGTACGAGGACCGCCACGACATGTCGGTGATGGAGTGCATGCTGCTGGAGCCCTTCGACCAGTCGCAGCCCCGGCCGCCGGCTGCGGCCATTCGCTGGCTCGGCGTGGATGACGACTGGACCGAGGCGACCGAGCTCGGCCTGCTGGCGCGCGTCTTCAACCAGGACACGTTCAACCTGCCGAAGGTGCAGCGCGGGCTCGGGTCGCTGCGCAAGGGCATCACGCTGGCGAACTACCAGGAGACGAAGATCCGGCACTTCCACTGGCTGCTGGAGCAGTGGATCGCACGTGACTGAACGGTGGTGCGGTCGGTAGCGTCCCCGGCCATGTCGAAGGTACTCATGTCGTTGCCGGTCGGAGAGAAGGTGGGCATCGCCTTCTCGGGCGGTCTGGACACGTCAGCCGCGGTTGCCTGGATGCGCGAGAAGGGGGCGGTGCCGTTCACGTACACCGCCGATCTCGGCCAACCCGACGAGCCCGACCTCAGCGGCGTTCCCGACCGGGCCAAGGAGTACGGCGCCGAGCAGGCGCGCATCGTCGACTGCCGCACCGAGCTCGTCCACGAGGGTCTGGTCGCGTTGCAGTGCGGCGCGTTCCACATCACCTCGGCGGGCAAGACGTACTTCAACACGACACCGCTCGGGCGCGCCGTCACCGGCACCCTGCTGGTGCGGGCGATGCAGGACGACGGTGTCGACATCTGGGGCGACGGCAGCACCTACAAGGGCAACGACATCGAGCGCTTCTACCGCTACGGGCTGCTCGTCAACCCGAACCTGCGCATCTACAAGCCGTGGCTGGACACGCAGTTCGTCAGCGAGCTCGGCGGGCGTGCGGAGATGAGCGAGTTCCTGGTCTCTCGCAAGCTGCCGTACCGCGACAGCAAGGAGAAGGCGTACAGCACCGACGCCAACATCTGGGGCGCCACCCACGAGGCCAAGTCGCTGGAGGAGCTGAGCACCAGCATCGAGATCGTCGACCCGATCATGGGTGTGGCGCACTACCGCGAGGACGTCGAGATCGCTGCCGAGACGGTGACGATCGGCTTCCACGAGGGGTGGCCGGTGACGCTGAACGGCGCCGAGTTCGCCTCGCAGGTCGAGCTCGTGCTGGAGGCCAATGCGATCGGCGGCCGCCACGGGTTGGGGATGAGCGACCAGATCGAGAACCGGATCATCGAGGCCAAGAGCCGCGGCATCTACGAAGGCCCGGGCATGGCGTTGCTGCACCTCGGCTACGAGCGGTTGGTCAGTGCGATCCACAACGAGAACACCGTGGAGAACTACCGCACGATGGGTCGCCGCCTCGGCCGGCTGCTGTACGAAGGTCGCTGGTTCGACCCGCAGAGCCTGATGCTGCGTGAGCCGCTGCTGCGCTGGGTCGGCGCGGCGATCACCGGCGAGGTCACTGTGCGACTGCGGCGCGGCGACGACTACTCGATCCTCGACACCACCGGGCCGCACCTGACCTACGCGCCCGACCGGCTGAGCATGGAGAAGGTCGAGGACGCCGCCTTCGGCCCACTCGATCGCATCGGTCAGCTGACGATGCGCAACCTCGACATCGACGACAGCCGGGCCAAGCTCGACGTCTACCGCAACGCCGGCACACTGGGCAGCGGCGGCCTCCTCGCCCTCGAAGGCCACACCGACTGAGCGCGGGCTGCTCCGGCGCCCGGCCGATCGAACCCGCCCCCGGGGCATGTCCTCTCACAAAGGGCGACAACTCTGGTTGTCGCCTCGACAATCGGAATTGTCAACGTCGAAAACGGAACAGGTCTCCGGGTCCTCAGCCCCGCCGCCAGAACCGCCCCGGCTTCGAAGGCGTCGGCTCCTCCATCGTCACGCGCGAGATCTTGGTACCGGGACGCAGCGCCCGCACCTGATCGTGGATCTGTCCGAGGACGTTCACGGTGACGACGAAGTCCGCCGCCGAGATGTTGGCGACGTCGAACGGACCACCGAGTGCCGGCGGCGGTGTGAAGTCGTAGACCTGGTGATCGTCCAGCTGGACGCCGTGACGGTCGGCTGCCAGCGCCAGCCCACCGAGGAGGAACTCGTCCTGACCAGCCTCCGAGTCCAACACCGTCTGCAGTTCGGCGACATCTGCCCAGCACTGCTCGAGCGAACCGCTGATGACATTGAGGTACCAGCACCCGGCGCCGTCCTGTAGGAACACGTGCCCGAACAGCGAGGTCATCAGCGGCACCTTGCCCTCGACGCCGATCCATGCCCACGACTCGAGGGCGTCGGCGAACTGATCCGGATGGAAGGTCTTCGTCAGCTGCACGGCGGGCTCCCTCAGCGGGCGCGGATGGCGTCGATCAGGCCGGCGACGAGGCGGGCGCGCGGGACCATCGCGGCGACCTCGACGTACTCGTGGTCGGCATGTGCACCCCCGCCGACGGCACCGAGCCCGTCGAGCGTGGGAACCCCGATCGCCGCGGTGAAGTTGCCGTCGCTGCCACCGCCGACGGCCTTGCCGACGAGCGGCCCGAGGTCCTGCGCCGAGGCGACTTGCAGCGCCAGGGGGAACAGCTCGGCCGACGCCGACGGGTGCATCGGCGGGCGCTCGATGCCACCGGTGACCTCGACGCGCACACCGTCGACGCCGAGCGGGCGAGACGAGAGCGCGGCCATCGCCGACTCGACCCGATCCTTCTCGGCAGCCTCGTTGACGCGCACGTCGACGACGATCTTCGTCAGCGCGGGTACGACGTTCTCCGCAGTCCCACCAGAGATCATCGTCGGCGTGACCGTGGTGCCCGTGGACGTGTCGCCGAGCGTGGCGATGTGGGCGATCAGCTCGGCGGCGGCGATCAGCGAGTTGATCCCCTTCTCCGGCTCGAGTCCGGCGTGCGACGCCCTGCCGTGGACCAGTACCTCGAACCCGCCGGTGCCCTTTCGCGCCGTCTTCAACGCGCCGCCATCGGCGCTCGGCTCGAGCACGAGCACCGCGCCGCAGGCCCGCGCCCGCTCCTCGATCAACGAACGCGACGAGGTGGAGCCGATCTCCTCGTCGGAGGTGAACAGCAGCTCGATGCCCGACCGATCGGCCAGCGAGGCCACCGCGTGGACCGACTGCACGATCCCGGCCTTCATGTCGTAGACACCCGGTCCGGTCGCCCGTCCGTCGAGCACGGCGAAGGGCCGCTGGGCAACGGTGCCGGCCGGGAAGACCGTGTCGTGATGGCCGACCACCAGCACGGACGGCGACCCGCCGCCGCGCCAGTGCACGTGCGGTCCGTTCGGGCCGTCGACCAGATCCGGCGCGCTGCCGAGGCGCTGCTCGATGATCGCCGCCAGCGCCGCCGCGGACACCGCCAGTCGAGCGTGGTCGAGCGATGGCGACTCGGTGTTGACGAGCACCTCCAGGTCGCCCAGCAGCTGCGCCAGCTCCATCTCCGACTCGATCCCGGTGCCGATCATGGCGCCATTCTGCCTGGTTTGCCAGACTCGGCCCATGGGGAAACGCACCACCGCGCTGATCGCCGCGCTCGCGCTGGCCACAGCGGCCGCCGCGTGCAGCGACGACGGCAACGCCAACGGCACGAAGTCGACGACGCCGAGCGGTGCATCGGTGGCCGACACGACCCCTGCCACGGCCCCCGTCACCACCGCGCCGCTGGCCCCGGCGACCTTCCTCCTCCAGCCGGGGACCGAGCAGATCGCCGTGCTCGACGCGGTCCCGGGTGAAGACCTGACTGTGCTCGCGGCCGACGGCAACGCGGTCGCCACCGGCACGGTCGACGAGCAGGGCTCACTGCTGTTCCGCTCGGTCGCCCCTGGCAAGGGGTACGTCGTCGCGTCGGCGACGCAGGTCAGCGAGCCCGTTGCCGTCGCCGATCCGACCGACGCACCGGACGCCTCGATCTACGACGACCAGCCATTGCTGCCCGCCGGCGGCTTCGGCTACATCACCACCCGCGACGGCACCACGTTGAGCGCCAACGTCATCCTCCCCGGCCCGGCGGACGCCGGCCCGTACCCGACGGTCGTGGAGTACAGCGGATACCAGCCGAGCGACCCGAGCATGGCGCAGCTCGCCCAGGTGTACACGACGATGGGCTTCGCCTACGTCGGCGTGAACATGCGTGGCACCGGCTGCAGTGGGGGCTCGTTCCGCTACTTCGAGACGGTGCAGAGCCTGGACGGCTACGACGTGATCGAGGCAATCGCCGCGCAGCCGTGGGTGATGGACCACCAGGTCGGCATGGTCGGCATCTCCTACCCGGGCATCAGCCAGCTGTTCGTCGCGGCCACGCAGCCGCCGAGCCTGGAGGCGATCACCCCGCTGTCGGTGCTCGACGACAGCTATCGAGGGACGCTCTACCCGGGCGGCATCCTCAACACCGGCTTCGCCGTCCAGTGGACGCAGGAGCGCATCGACTCGGCCAAGCCGTTCGGGCAGAAGTGGACGAAGGAGCGCGCCGACGCCGGCGATACGCGCTGCGCCGACAACCAGCACCTGCGCCTGCAGAACCCCGATCTGCTCGCCGAGATCGAGGCCAACCCGTACTACTCGTCTGCCGTCGGTGACGCGCTCGCGCCGATCACGTTCGTCGACAAGATCAACGTGCCGGTGTTCATCGCCGGGGCGTGGCAGGACGAGCAGACCGGCGGCCACTTCCCGCTGATGCTCGACCACTTCACCTCGTCCCCGCACGTGTACATCACGCTCACCAACGGCCTGCACACCGAATCGCTGTCGCCGCCGGTGTTCGGCCGCTACGCCGAGTTCCTGCAGCTGTACGTCGGCAAGCGGGTGCCCGACCTCAGCGTCGCCAACGCCATCGAGCCGGTCCTCGCTCAGGCGCTGTACGGCACGTCGAGCGTGGAGAGCTACGGCAACCGCTTCGCCGGAATGACCTACGCCGACGCGCTGAGCGCCTTCGAGGGCGAACCGAGCGTGCGCGTGCTGCTGGAGCAGGGTGGCGCGCCCGGGTTCGCACCGGGCACGCCCGAACCGAACGAATCGATCACGCTCGATTCGTGGCCGGCACCGGACACGACCACCGTGCGTTGGAGCCTCGACGGCGACGGCGCGCTGGTCGCCGGCGCGGCGACGAAGCCGGGCGAAGCGAGCTACACCGCCAACCCCACCGCCCTCCCGGACACGTTCTTCCCCGGCAGCGGCAACGACATCTGGCGCACCAACGCGACCTACGACTGGCGGGCGCTCCCCGATGGGACCGGCCTCGGCTTCGTCACCGCGCCGCTCACCGAGGACGCCGTGCTGATGGGCGGCGGCTCGGTCGACCTCTGGGTGCAGACCTCCGTTGCCGACACCGATCTCGAGGTGACCATCAGCGAGGTGCGCCCTGACGGCACCGAGATCTACGTGCAGAGCGGTTGGCTGCGCGCCAGCCAGCGCACGCTCGACGACTCGCTGTCCACCGAGTTGTCGCCGCGCTACACGAACCTCGAGGCGGACGCCGCCGATCTGCCCGCCAACGAGTTCACGCCGTTGCGCATCGCCCTGTTCCCGGCCGCGCACCCGTTCCGCGCCGGCAGCCGCCTGCGACTCACCATCGACGCGCCGGGCAACAACCGACCGGTGTGGATCTTCGACACGATCGACAACAACGAGACCGTGCGCATCGCCTTCGATGCCGACCACCCGTCGAGCATCGTCCTGCCGATGATGACCGGTGTGTCGCTTGCGGTCGCCCCGCCGGGGTGTGGGTCGCTGCGCGGCCAGCCCTGCCGCGTGTGGGCGCCGGCCACGAACGGCGGATGAGTTGACCGCCCGACGCGACGAGCTCGCCGCGTTCCTGCGCGCCCATCGCGACGCGCTGACGCCGCAGGAGGTCGGGCTCCCGCCGGGCCGCGGTCGACGCACCAAAGGGTTGCGACGCGAGGAGATCGCCATGCTCGCGGGCGTGTCGGTCACCTGGTACACGTGGCTGGAACAAGGTCGCCCGATCAACGCCAGCGCCGACGTGCTGGGGGCGCTCGCCCGGGCGATGCGCCTCGACGACGCCGGACGCCAGCACCTCCTCACGCTCGCCGCGCGCTCTCCGAGCGATGCAGTGGAGGACGTCACCGACGCGCCCGACGCGCTGGTGCGGTTGATCGCCTCGATGGATCCGGCGCCCGCCTACGTACTGGGCCCGCGGTGGGAGTACCTCGCCTGGAACCGCGCCCAGTCGCGGCTCTATCCCATGATGGAGCGCTTGGCCGACCGCGAGCGCAACCTGCTGTGGGTGCTGTTCGCCGAGCCGACGGCGCGAGCCCTGATCGCCGACTGGGACGACCAGGCGCGGCGGATCATGGCCGAGTTCCGCGCCGGCACGGCGATGCTGCGCCACGACCCCGAAGTCGAACGACTCGTCACCGAGCTCACCGAGCTGAGCCCGGAGTTCGCCGAGTGGTGGCCGCAGCTCGACGTCGCCACGTTCCAGACCCGGGTGCGCCGCTACCACCACCCGCGCGCCGGCGACCTCGTGTTCGAGTACCAGCAACTGACCCCCAGCGAGTGGCCCAGCCTGCGCGTCGTGTGCCAGCTCCCCATCCCCGGTGACGACAGCGCCGCCCGCCTCAGCGCGTGGCGCGACATCGCCTGAGAGGCAGCTGGCTCGCCCGAGCTCCAGCTGCCAGTGCGCGAATCCTGCGTCGACAACTCCGCTTGTCGGACGGACAACCCAGGTTGTCGCTCTGTGCGGGAGACATGGCTCCGGACGGATCAACATGGAGCGATGACTCCTCAGTCTGCGGCGCGCTCGACAAGGTGATCCCCGACGAGTTCGATCGCATCCGGCTGCAGCGCATGCTCAACTCACTCGGTCTGCCCTGGGTGACGCTCACCGTCTACCTCGATGTCCATCCCACTGGCGCCGAGACGGTCCTGCACGCTTTCACGTTCATCGACCGGGCACCCTCGCGGCGATGGATCGACATGATCGAGGCGACGCTTGCATCGATCGGCGGTCGGCCCTCCAAGGCGAACGTCGTCCGTCACCAGCGAGTCGTCGGGCTGCTGGCATCGGTCCGCCGATAGATTCGATCCGCCATGGACGTGCTTGCCGAATCGAACCGCCGGCGCACGTTCGCCATCATCAGCCACCCCGACGCGGGGAAGACGACGCTGACCGAGAAGTTCCTGCTGTACTCCGGCGCGGTTCAGGAGGCCGGCGCGGTCCACGCTCGTGAGGGGCGCCGTTCGGCTCGCAGCGACTGGATGGAGCTGGAGCAGCAGCGCGGCATCTCGATCAGCTCGACGGTGATGCAGTTCCCGTACGGCGACCACGTCCTCAACCTGCTCGATACCCCAGGCCACCGCGACTTCAGCGAGGACACGTACCGCGTGCTCGCCGCCGTCGACGCGGTCGTGATGGTGCTCGACGCGGCGAAGGGCATCGAAGCCCAGACGCTCAAGCTGTTCCAGGTGTGTCGCTCGCGCAACCTGCCGGTGATCACGTTCCTCAACAAGTACGACCGCCCGGGCCGCGACCCGTTGGAGCTGCTCGACGAGATCGAGACGCAGATCGGCCTGCGCCCGACACCGGCCACGTGGCCGGTCGGCAGCGGCGAGGAGTTCCGCGGCGTCGTCGACCGTCGCAACGGCCAGTACACGAAGTTCACCCGAACGGCGCGCGGCGCATCCGCCGCGCTGGAAGCGGTGCTGCCCGTCGCCGAAGCAGCACTCGAGGGCGGGTCTGTGTGGAAGGCGGCGCTGGACGAGATCGGTCTGCTCGACGCGGTCGGCGCCGACATCGACGTGCCCTCGTTCCTCGCCGGCTCGTCGACGCCCGTGTTCGTCGGCTCGGCGCTGACCAACTTCGGCGTGCGGATGCTGCTCGACGCGGTGGTCTCGTTGGCGCCCGCGCCCTCGCCGCGCACCGATCTGGCGGAGACCCCGCACCCGCTCGTCAGCCCGTTCTCGGCGTTCGTGTTCAAGGTGCAGGCCAACATGGATCCGGCACACCGCGACCGCATCGCTTTCGCTCGGATCTGCAGCGGCCGCTTCGAACGTGGCATGACGGTGACCAACGCACGCACCGAGCGCGACCTCACCACGAAGTACGCGACCACCGCCTTCGGTCCTGATCGCGAGACGGTCGACGAGGCGTTCCCCGGCGACGTCGTCGGCCTCGTCAACGCCACCGGCCTCCAACTCGGCGACACGCTGTTCGAGCCAGGCCCGAGCGGCGCGAAGGTCGTCTACCCGCCGATCCCGCGCTTCGCCCCCGAGGTCTTCGCCACGGCGCGTCCGATCGACAACGGCCGCTTCAAGCAGTTCCGCAAGGGTCTCGCCCAGCTCGACGAGGAGGGCGTGGTGCAGGTGCTGCGCGACCCGGACTTCGGCGACAGCGAGACGATCCTCGCCGCCGTCGGCCAGCTGCAGTTCGAGGTCTTCGCCTACCGGCTCGGCAGCGAGTTCGGTGCCCCGACGGAGATCCGCTCGGCGCCGTACCAAGCGATCCGGCTCACCGACAAGGCCTCGTCGGAGCGACTGCGGCGCATCGGTGGCATCCGCATCCTCAACCGCAGCGATGGCGCACTCGTGGCACTGTTCGAGAACCGCTACCGCCTGCAACGGCTGGAGAGCGACGAGCCCGAGCTGACGCTCGAGCCGATCATCGCCGACGTCCAACCGCTGTACTGAGCGCTGCGCTGACTGGAACGGTCAGCGCAGCTGGTGCGGCTCCATCAGTGAGCTCAGCTTGTCCGGGTTGTTGATGATCCGCACGCTGCTGATGCGCTGCTCGTCGCTCTCGATGGTCACGACTGCGAACGGTCGATCGCCGAACCACATCACCGCGCCGGCTTCGCCGTTGATGGCCCGCAGATCCACCGACGACGTGCTGTGCTCCAGCCATCGCTTGGCGATGTTGACCACGAACCGAGCGACACGATCGACGCCGATCACGGGCCGGCGCGCCGCGTGCTGCTTGGCGCCGCCGTCGCTGACGAGCACGACGTCGTCGGCGAGCACCTGCTTCAATCCATCGATGTCACCGAGCGCAGCGGCGCGCAGGAAGGCGTCGACGAGGTCGGGTCGTCCTCCCGGCCGGACGTCGACGCGTCGTCGCTCGGCGCGCAACCGGCCGCGCGCGCGATGGGCGATCTGCCGGCACGTCTCCTCGCTGCGGCCGACGGTCTCGGCGACGGCGGCGAACGGCTCGCCGAACACGTCGACCAACAGGAACACGGCGCGCTCGACCGGCCCGAGCCGTTCGAGCAACGTGAGGAAGCCGAGCGTCAACGACTCACCGAGCTCGGCGGCATCTGCCGGGTCGGCGTCCATCAGCACCGGCTCCGGCAGCCACGGCCCGACGTACTCCTCGCGGGTTCGCTGCGCGCTCTTCAACCGGTCGAGGGCCAGGCGGGTGACCGTGGTGGTGAACCATGCGGCCGGCCGTTCGATCAGCTCCTGCGACGCAGGGTCGAGCCGCTGCCAGCGCACCCATGCGTCCTGCACCGCGTCCTCGGCCTCGGCCACCGATCCGAGCATCCGGTAAGCGACACCGACCAGTCGCTGCCGCTCCGCCTCGAACACCAGCAGCGTCTCCTCAGCGTTCATGACGGGATGCTCACGCGACCGCGGCCCGGCGCTGTGCGGCAGCAACCGCGAGACGGGCTGCATCGGCGGCGCTGGCGCAGCTGGCGTCGAGGAGGTGGCCGGTCGGTCCGACCCAGTCGCCGGCAAGGAAGGCCCTGCTGACCCCCGTGGCTGTGATCGCCGGGCGGCCGGGCATGCCACCGAGGAGCGCTGCCGGCGCGGCGCTGACGACCGTCATGCGGTGAAGGTAGCGGCTGGTGACGATGTCGTCATCGGTGATCCCGGCCCGACGCGCGTGCTGACGCAGCTCGGCGCGCTGGACCTCGGGCGAGGCGTGATCGGCTCGCGCATGGGTCGCCGGCACGAGGTAGCGGAGCACGTGGACCACGGCCTGCCCCGCCGGCGCGAGATCGGCGGGTGGCGTGTGCTGCGACAGGTACAGCGGCTGGTCGACACCGAACCACACGCCCGGGCCGATCTGGCGCCGGATGCCGAGGTCGAGGCAAGCAGCCTCGATCTTCGGACCGACGACGAACGGTGGACGACCGAGCAGTCGCGCAGCGACGTCCGGCGAGCTCACCGCGACAACCACTGCTCGGGCGTGGACGACGTCGCCGCTGATCGACGCGATCGCGACGGTGTCACCGTCCTCGATCACGGAAGCGGCTTCGAACGTGCGCACGTCCAACCCGTCGGCGAGCTGGTCGACCATTCGGCCCCAGCCGCCGTCGAGGTAGCGGACGCCGGTCGACAGTGCCGCCTGCAACTGCGTGATCGCCACGTCGGCGCTGACGACGTCCGGCGCGTTCGTGTAGGTCGAGACGCGGA
This sequence comes from Ilumatobacteraceae bacterium, assembly GCA_965229005.1. Lineage (GTDB taxonomy): Bacteria > Actinomycetota > Acidimicrobiia > Acidimicrobiales > Ilumatobacteraceae > CBDDIP01. The sequence goes on along the minus strand of CBDDIP010000002.1, from coordinate 1,752,014 downwards.
TCAGGAGCAAGAGCAGCGCAGCGGCGTCGTCGGGGAGGTGCAGGGTCTCCATCCAGTCGTTCACCGAGCTCGTGGCAAACGCAGCGGCGTTCATCTTCGGAACGCTCTTCAGCACGCGCCCGACTGCTGCCTTGCCGCGCAGCCCGAGCAACGACGTCATCAGCAGCTGGCGCGCAGTCTGCGGCAGCACGCCGTGTCGATCCACGAGCGTCCCGATCGAACCGTCCGCGTTCGGTGGCCCGCCGCTGACGTCGATGCCGAGGTCGGTCATCGTGCGATGAGCAGGGCCGTCGAGGTAGAGCGCGTGGGCACCGAGGTTGAAGCGGAACCCGTCACGCTCGTCGGTGCGACCGCGACCACCGATCTGGTGCGCCTCGAGCACCGCAACGGTGGCACCGGCGCGCTGCGCGAGCCGAGCGGCGGTCAGCCCGGCCAGCCCGCCACCGATGATCGCCACGTCGAGGATGTCGTTGTCCATGCTCGTCCGACGAGCGAGCACCGACGGTTGTGACAGGTCAGGCAGGAACGAGTGCGAATGCCGCCATCGCAGCCTTGCGCTTCGCAGCCGGACCGCTGACGCGGGCGACGAGCCGCTCGCCGGTCTGACGGGCGTGGACGAGCGCCGGGACGTCGGTGTGGATGACCACGTCCGGTTGGCGTTCGTCATCGGCGGGGAGCACCTGCAGGTCTCGACCGCGGCTGACGAGGTCGGCTGCGCTGTCCTCCAGATCCAGGCGCACGGTGACGTCTTCAGCGACGTTGCCGGCTCGCCACCACGGCGCCATCAGCGAGTAGGCGGCGCGCGACGCGGTGAAGCGCTCATCGGGATCGACGTCGAGCTGGTGCACACCGAAGCGGGCGACGGCGCGCAGCACCGGCACAACGCCGCGGCCCTGCGCGGTGAGCTGGTAGACGGAACGAGCGGCCGGCGGCGGCAGCTCGACGGTCTCCACCAGACCCGCCGCCTGCAACGAGCGCAGCCGTTCGGTGAGCAGGTTGGGAGCGATGCCCGTCAGCGCAGCGCGCAGGTCGGTGAAGCGCTGCGGCCCCATCCCCAGCTCGCGACAGATCAGCAGCACCCAGCGGTCGCCGATCACATCGAGCCCCGCGGCGATCGGGCAGTACTGCCCGTAGGTCCGTTCGCCCGATTCGTTCTTCATCCGGTTGCACGTCCTTCGCGGTTGGTATAGATTCTCATCTAGTTGATCCTGATTCTAACCCGCAGAGGACGCACATGTCACGCAGCAACATCGCTCGCCCACCGGCGAACCCATGGGTGGTCCTGGTGTCCACCAGCCTTGCCGTGTTCGCCGTCTTCCTCGACACGACGATCCTCTTCGTCGCCTTCCCGGCGATCCGCACGACGTTCTCCTCGGTCAGCCCGCCCACGCTCTCCTGGGTGCTCAACGCGTACACGATCGTCTTCGCCGCGCTGCTGATCCCCGCCGGCCGACTGGCCGATCGCATCGGTCGCCGCCGCACCTTCCTCGCCGCGGTGGTGCTGTTCACCGTGGCCTCGATGCTGTGCGGCATCGCCCCGACCGCAGGCATCCTCGTCGCCGCCCGGATCCTGCAGGCCGTCGGTGCCGCGGCACTCGTCCCGTCATCACTGGCGCTCGTGCTGCAGACCTTCCCGCGCGAGAAGGTGCCCGTGGCACTGGCGATCTGGGGCGCCGTCGGCGCGGTCGCCGGTGCGGCGGGCCCGACGCTCGGCGCGCTCGTCGTCGAGCACCTCGGCTGGCGGTGGGCGTTCTTCATCAACTTGCCGGTCGGGATCATCAGCCTCACGCTCGGCCGCCGTGTGCTGCCCGAGGGCCGCGAGTCCAACCCCGGGCGGCTGCCCGACGCCGTCGGTGTCGGACTGCTTGCCGGCGGACTGGCGCTGATGGCGTACGGCATCGTGCAGACCGACGCGTGGGGATGGGCCAGCGGCGGGTTCATCGCCGTCGAGGTCGCAGCCGTCGTGTTGATCGCCCTGTTCATCGAGCGGTGCCGCCGGGTGACCAACCCACTGCTCGACCTGTCGCTGTTCCGCTCGCCGAACTTCCGGCTGGCCAACGCCGGCACGCTGATCTACTCGATCGGCTTCAACGCCATGTTCCTCGGCAACGTGCTGTTCCTCACCCAGGTCTGGGGCTACTCGATCATGCGCGCGGGGCTGGCGATCGCCGTCGGCCCGTCGATCGTCGCGCTCACCGCGCCGTGGTTCGGCAAGCTCGCCGGCCGGGTCGGCCAGCGCCGGCTGCTGATCCCTGGCGGTCTGGTGTGGGCGGCAGGTGGCGTGCTGCTGCTGTCGCGGGCGACCACGACCCCGAACTACGTCGGCCACTACCTCCCCGCCATCTTCCTCACCGGCATCGGCGTGGCGCTGTGCCTGCCGCAGCTCACGTCGGCGGCGATGCAGGGCTTGCCACCGGACCGCTTCGGCTCCGGCGCCGCGGTGAACCAGGCGATCCGCAACCTCGGGGCCACCCTCGGCGTCGCGCTCGTGGTCGCCTTCACCGCCGGCATCACCCCAGCCACCGCGATGGACCGCTTCCACCGCGTGTGGTGGCTCCTCACCGCCAGCGGCGTGATCGTCACCGCCCTTGCCCTCGCCATGCCCCGCCGTGCCCCGGCGTCGGCCGCCGTCGCCGCCGAGTCGCTCGAAGCCATGGAAGCCGCCGCCCTCGCGCTGTGATGCGCCAAGCCGGTCAGGGGCGGCGGGCGAAGCGGTCCTGGCCGGGGCCGTGGACGGGTTCGTCGCTGGGCCATGGCCAGCCACCGAACTGGGTGCGGCGGTAGTCGGCAAAGGCCTGCTCGATCTCGGCCTGGGTGTTCATCACGAACGGGCCGTACTGGGCAACGGGCTCGCCGATCGGCTGGCCCTGGAGCACCAGGACCTCCGTCGGCGATGCGGCACGCAGCTCGACCGGGCGGTCGCACTCGACCACGGCGGCGTGCCCGGCGGCGACCGGCTCGCCGTCGATGATCAGCTCCTCGCCCTCGAACACGTACAGCACGCGCACGCCGCCGGGCGCGGCCGCCGGGATCACCCACGAGCCATCGGCATCGAACCTGGCGTGCCACACGGCGACGTCGCTGGAAGCCCTGGCCGCCCACGACCGCGGCGGCGGACTCGGCGGCACGACCTGCGCGCCGTCCACGCCGGCCAGCGCACCGGCGACCACCGTGACCTCCACCCCGGGCAGCTGCACCCGCGGGATGTCGGCGTCCCAGAGCATGGCGAAGTGCGGCTCGGCGGACTTGTCGGCGGCGGCGAGGTTGACCCAGATCTGGAACAGCTCGAGCGGGTTGGGCTGCTCCTCGTCGAGCAACGGGAACGTCTCGGAGTGGACGATGCCGTTGCCGGCGGTCAGCCACTGCACGTCGCCGCGCCCGTAGCGGGCGACTGCTCCCGTGGAGTCGGCGTGGTCGACGAGCCCGCGCCGCACGTAGGTGATCGTCTCGAAGCCGCGGTGCGGGTGCTGCGGGAACCCCGGCACGTCCGTGCCGTGGTACATGCGCCAGCCGTCGATGCCGGCGAAGTCCTGACCGAGCTCGCGGCCATCGAGCGATGCCGCCGGACCGAACTGCCCGTTGCCACGTGGGTAGGCGTCGACGTGGTGAACGCAGAACAGGAACGGGTCGATGGTGGGCCACGGCGTGGTGAGTGGCACGATCTGCAGCACAGCGCTCATCGCACCAGGTTATGAGCGTCCGACGGGGTCGGGAGATGGCTGGGGCGGACGACGCCGACGGCTACGGTGGGCGGTCAGGGGGTCACTCACGATGGCAACACGGTTCACGACGAGCGATGGGATCCAGCTCGCCACGCACCACTTCAGCGCAACCGGGCCGACGGCCGCCGGGCCGACGGTGGTGCTCCACCACGGCTTCGCCGCCAGCGCGCAGAGCAACTGGGTGGCGCCGGGCATCGTCGACGCACTGCGCGCTGCCGGGCGCACCGTCATCGCCATCGATGCCCGCGGTCACGGTGAATCGGACAAGCCGCACGAATCCTCCCGGTACGGCGAGGAGCGCATGGCGCTCGACATCGCCGAACTGCTCGACAACGAGGGCCTGTCCGAGATCGACCTCGTCGGCTACTCGATGGGTGGCGTCGTCGCCCTGATCGCCGGCACGTTCGAGCGGCGCATCCGCCGGCTGGTGATCGGCGGCATCGGCGCCGGCGTCATCGAGGTCGGCGGCGTCGACCGTCGCCGGCTGGACACCGCGGCACTCGCCGCTGGGCTCCGGGCCGAGGACGGCGCATCGATCGAGAACCCGGTCGTGCGCCAGTTCCGTCGCTTCGCCGAGTCGCAGGGCGCCGACCTGCTGGCCCTCGCCGCGCAGGCCGAGTCGGCCCACCGCAGCTCGATCCCGACCCAGCAGATCACCGCCCGCGCACTCGTGCTCGTCGGCGCCGACGATCCGCTCGCCGTTCGTCCGGAGGTGCTGGCCGCGGCCGTCAATGGCGCGCGACTGGAGATCGTCCCCGGCGACCACCTCGGCGCCGTCGCCACGCCGGAGTTCGCCACGGCGATCGTCCGCTTCCTGGCCTGACGAGCCGGGCCTGACGAGCCGGGCCTGACGAGCCGGGCCTGACGAGCCGGGCCTGACGAGCCGGGCCTGACGAGCCGGGCCTGCCTAGCCGGCGAGCGAGACCCGCGCCGCGATCGATCGGCCGATCTCGAGCGACGACGTCGCCGCAGGTGACGGCGCGTTGCACACGTGCAGCGATCGGTCGCCGTCGATGATCAGGAAGTCGTCGACCAACCCGCCATCGGGCTTGAGCGCCTGGGCGCGCACGCCGGCGTGCGTGGGCACGAGGTCGCCGCGCCGCACGTCGGGCACGAGCGTCTGCAGGCTGCGCAGGAAGAGGTGCTTGCTCAAGCTGCGGGCCACCTCGCGCATCCCCGCCCCGAAGTGCTTGCGGGCCAGCTTGTGGAAGCCGCGGTACCGCAACGTCTCGAACGTGTCGCGACCGTTGACGTCGCGCCAGCGATAGCCCTCACGAGCGAGTGCCAGCACTGCGTTCGGTCCGGCGTGCACCTCGCCGTTGATCATCCGCGTGAAGTGCACGCCGAGGAACGGGAAGCTCGGATCCGGGACCGGATAGATCAACCCGCGCACGAGGCCGCGAGCCGACGGAGCGAGCTCGTAGTACTCGCCGCGGAACGGCACGATCCGCGCCCCAGGGTCCTTGCCGGCGAGCCGCGCGACGCGGTCGCTGTGCAGCCCAGCGCAGTTGACGACGAACCCGGCCCGCACGTCGCCGGCGTCGGTGGACACGACGTGATCGCCGCCGTCGCGGCGGATGCCCGTCGCTCGCACGCCGGTGACCACGCTCCCGCCGCGCCCGACGACGAGCTCGGCGTACTTCGCCGAGATGGCGACGTAGTCGGTGATCCCGGTGCTCGGCAGGAACAGCCCGGCGACCCCGACGACGTGCGGCTCGTGATCGCGCAACCCGTCAGGCCCGAGGCGCTCGACAGCGAGACCGTGGGCATGTGCCCGCTCCTCCAGCGAGGCCAGCTTGGGCAGCTCGGCGTCGTTGGTGGCGACGATCAACTTGCCGCAGATCTCGTAGCGGATGCCGTGCTCGTCGCAGAAGCGCTGCAGTGCGGCGTTGCCGTCGCGACACATCGTCGCCTTCAGGCTGCCCGGCTGGTAGTAGATCCCCGAGTGCAGCACCCCGGAGTTGTTGCCGGTCTGGTGGTGGGCCAGCTCACGCTCCTTCTCGAGCACGACGATCGACGCACCCGGGTGCCGTTCACCGATCGCCAGGGCGCTGGCCAGGCCGACGATGCCGCCACCGATGACCGCCACATCGACGCGATCGGCCGGGATCGTGCTGGTCACCACCCCCGAGACGCTACCGGCCGGACCCGGACCGATCCGGGGACACCGACGCGCCGCAGCTCACGAATTCATCAAGGAATCGGTGCGGAATTGAAGGTTTCGTGCCGATACGTACGGCGTGAAGATCTGGTCTCGCCGCGCCGAACGGGCTGCCGCCCGCCCGGCGAGCAGGTCGCCGAGGATGGGGCTGGTCTCCAAGTTCGGCCTGATCAGCCTGGTCCTGATCACCGGACTGGGTCTGACGCTGGCCTACCGGATGCAGGAAGCGGTGCACCAACGCGCCCTCGACGACGCCGTCAGACTGGCCGAGGTGTCCGCCCGCGTGGGCATCACGCCGCTGATCACCCCGGCCGACCTCACTCGCGACTTCGTGCCACTCGACCCCGACCGGGTCGCCGAGCTGCAGTCCAAGCTCAGCGCCTCGGTGTCGTCCAGCGGCGTCGTGCGCTTCAAGATCTGGAACCTCCAGCACTGGATCGTGTTCTCGGACAACCCGACGCTGATCGGACGCTGGTTCCCCGCCGACGATCCGTTGCGGCGCTCGTTCGACGGCGAGCGGGTCTCCGAGGTGACCGATCTGTCGGGCGCCGAGGAGCTCGAAGAACGCGACTTCGGCCAGCTGCTCGCCGTGTACGTGCCACTGCGCGTCGACGATGCCGGCCAGTTCACGTCCGACGCCGGTGGCAGGGTGATCGGCTCGTTCGAGGTGTACCTGCCGTACAAGCCGATCGCCGCCCAGATCGCGTCGGACACGCGTCAGCTCTACGCGGCGATCGCCATCGGCACGCTGATCCTCTACCTCGCGCTGTTCCGCTTGGTCGCCGGCGCCTCGCGCCTGCTGCGCCGGCAGTCGACAGAGAACGAGCGGTTGGCCACCACCGACCTGCTGACCGGACTCGACAACCGGATCAGCTTCGTGCGCCACACCGACGCACTGCTGCGCGAGGCGGAGCGCGACGGCCGGTCGGTGACGATCGCGCTCGTCGACATCGATCGCTTCCAAGAGGTCAACGACACGCTCGGCCACGACCTCGGCGACACCGTGCTCGTCGCCATCGGACACTCGTTGCGCGACTCGCTCGGTCCGTCGGCGATCGTCGCCCGGCTCGGCGGCGACGAGTTCGCCGTCGCCGCGTGCGTCGGCGACGCGAGCGCCGGCCTGCTCGGGATGATCGCCGAACAGGTGGCCAAGCCGACCACCGTTGCCGGGATCACGCTCGACCTCTCGGGCAGCGTCGGCGGCGCGGCCTCGCCACGAGACGGGTCGAACACCGATGCGCTGCTGCGCCGAGCCGACGTGGCGATGTACCACGCCAAGCGCAGCCGGCGCCGCACGGCGATGTACTCGGCGGAGATCGATCACCACACCCCGGAACGACTGGCGCTCGCCGCCGAGCTGCGCGGCGCGATCGACGACGGACAGCTGTTCCTCGTCTACCAGCCGAAGATGCGCGTCGACGATCGATCCGTGCACGGCGTCGAGGCGCTGGTCCGCTGGCGTCACCCCACTCGTGGCGTCGTGCCTCCTGGCGAGTTCCTCCCCGTGATCGAGAACACCGAGCTGATCCGCCCGCTCACCACGACCGTGCTGCGGATGGCCCTCGATCAAGCTGCGGTGTGGCGCGACCGCGGTCTGGACCTGTCCGTTGCCGTCAACCTCTCCACCCGTCTCGCGGTCGATCCGGCGATCGTCACGCTGATCGCCAGCGAGCTGAGCGCTCGCAACCTGCCGCCACACCTGCTGGAGATCGAGCTCACCGAGAGCTCGTTGGTCGATCAGCCCGAGCGGCTGGCCGCCAACCTGCGACGCCTCCACGACGAGGTCGGGGTGAGCATCGCCATCGACGACTTCGGCACCGGGTACGCATCGCTCGCCTACGTCACCTCCTTCCCCGTCGACGTGCTGAAGATCGACCGATCGTTCGTCGCCGACGTGTGCACGAGCGCCCACGACCAAGCCGTGGTCAGGTTCACCACCGACCTCGGTCGTTCGTTCGGGATGAAGATCGTCGCCGAGGGCGTCGAGGACGCGGCCACCATCGAACGGCTCGGCACGCTGGGCGTCGAGATCGTGCAGGGCTACCACGTCGCCCGGCCGGCCGAAGCGGCGACGTTCGAGATCTGGCTCGACCTGCATCGCGGGCTCGACGACCCCGACTCGCTGTTCGGGCTCTCGCACGACGTGGCGGTGACGCAATGAGCCCGCGGCGACACATCGGCGCGCTCCTGACGGTTGCGCTGTGCGCGACCAGCGCGTGCGGTGGGTCCGACGACACGGTCGCACTCGCCGTGCCTCGCGTGTACGACCTGACCCACGATCCGGCGGCGGACATCGCCGTGCCCGACTCGACGCGCACCGACGTGATGCCGGCGAACGAACTGCGGCTGGCCGTGGAGCGGCTGTTCGGCTGGCACGGCATCACGCTCGTCCAGGCGATGCAGTCCGCCGAGCGCGGCGACGCCGGCGGTGACGCGTGGGTGCAGGCGTTGGCCGCGAACACCGACGACATCACCGGCGCGATCGGTCTCGTCTACGGACCCGACGGTGCCCGCGCGTTCTACCAGCAGTGGGCGCAGCACACGCAGTTCCTGATCGACTACGCGGACGCCGTGCGCCGCCACGACACGGGCGACCAGCGGACGGCACAGCAAGCGCTCGACGACTACGCCCACGACGCCGGCAGCCTGCTGTCCACCGCCACCGGTGGTGCCGTACCGGTCGACGTGGCCACCGAGCTGCTGAGCACCCACGTGACGCACATGATGGAACAGGTCGACCTGCTCGCCGCCGGCGACCGTGCCGGCGCGGCGCGGGTGGCGCTCGACGACAACACGTACCTGATCGACATCGCCGGCGCGTTGAGCGGAGCGTTCGCCGCGCAGCAACCCGACGCGTTTCCCGGCGAGACGGACGATCCACACACGCTGCTGTGCTCGTTGGCCGGACGGTCGAGCGACGATGTGCTGCTGCTGCACCTGCTCGGCTCCGAGTCCGGAGCGATGGCCGCTCCGGCGAGCGAGCTCGACGACGCGCTCGGTGCCGGCACGTCGACCGATCCCGCACTCGCCGAGGTCGATGCAGCGACGACGGCGAGCGACGAGGCCGCTGCCGTCACCGCGTCACTGCAGTGGCGGACGCTGATCGACCGGCGCGTCGCCGCACTGCCGAGCTGAGCCCGGCGCGCCCGTTCAGTGGGCGACGAGCATCGCCTGCTCGGCGATGCTGCGCACCACCATCGCCGCCGCAGTCGAACCGGCCGCGATCGCGTTGGCGACCGACGGCATCGACACCGTGGCGTCACCTGCGGCGAACACACCGGGGACCGAGGTGGCGTACATCGGGTCGACAGCGACCGCGTCGAAGGCGAGCATGCCCGCCGGGGCGAGCTCGACACCGAGCTGCTCCGCGATCTGCGATCGCTGGTGCAGCACGACCGGCACGAGCAGGCCGCCGAGGCGCCGCTCGGACCAGTCGGTGAAGCGCACCGCGGTGAGCTCGCTACCCGGCCCGACGAGCTCGGCGACCTCGCGCTCGTCGATGACGACGCCGGCCACACGGAGCTGCGCCGCCTGCTCGTCGTCGAGCTCGCTCGGACCGTTGGTCAGCAGGGTCACGTCGTCGCTCCACACGCGCAGCAGCATCGCCCGGTGCACGCCGGAGGCGCCACGGTCCAGCACGCCGAGCGCTTGATCGCGGACCTCCCAGCCGTGGCAGAACGGGCAGTGGAACACCGAGCGACCCCAGCGCTGCTCGATGCCGGCCACCGCCCGCGGGCGGTAGTCCATGCCCCCGGCCAGCAGCACCCTGCGGGCCACCTCGGTGCTGCCGCCCGACCCGTCGCTGCTGCTGACCTGGAACACGAATCGTTCGCCGTCGCGTTCGGCAGCGATCGCCTCACCTCGACGGAGCTCGACCGACGGGTACGCGGCGATCTCGGCGCGAGCCGCGGCGTAGAGCTCGGCAGGCGGACGGCCGTCGTGACCGAGCAGACCGCCGATGCCGTGCGCGACGTTGTTGCTCTGCTGCCCCGCGTCGACGAGCAGCGTTCGCTGGCGGGCACGTCCGAGCACGAGCGCGGCGCTCAGCCCGGCGGCGCCTCCTCCGACGATGATGCAGTCCCATTCGGAATCGTGTGCGGTGTCCATGGACTCGATCGTGCCAGTGCGTCGCGTTCGTGGCAACATCACTTGCCATGCAGGCAAACGAGGTTCCCGACGACTCGATCGACGCACGCGTGCGGCGGCGGCTGCGGCAGCTGCGCACCGAGCAGGGGCTCACGCTGCAGCACGTCAGCGAGCGGGCGAACATCGACATCTCCACGCTCAGCCGGCTCGAGTCCGGCAAGCGGCGACTCGCGCTCGACCACATCCCCGCGCTGGCGCGAGCGCTCGGCGTCAGCACCGACGACCTGCTCAGCGACGTGCCGACGTTCGACCCGCGCATCCGCACGAAGCCGCGCACGGTCGATGGTCTGACGATGTGGCCGTTGACGAACCGCGGACCCGCAGGCGGTCTGCACGCCTACAAGTTCCGCATCAGCGCCAAGCGCAACAAGCCGCCGCGCGCCCTGCGCACGCACGACGGCCACGACTGGCTGTACGTGCTCAGCGGGCGGATGCGCCTGCTGCTCGGCGAGGAGGACCTGATCATCGAGCCGGGCGAGGCGGTGGAGTTCAGCACGCTCCTCCCCCACTGGTTCGGCGCCATCGACACCCCGGTCGAGGCCATCGCCCTCCTCGGCCCGCAGGGCGAACGAGTGCACCTCCACGACTGAGGCGGGAAACCGCGTCAGCGCGAGTCGAGGACGATGTCGAAGGTCGTGGCCAGCTCGCCCGAGTCGTCGGGGGCGAACTCGCGGATCAGGCTGTCGCGCACGCCGAACACGGCGTCGTCGCCGAGGTGCTCGCTCTCCCGATCGAAGACGTGGGTGATCAGGTCCTTGCAGCCGGGCGCGCTGACCCACAGGTGCAGGTGGCCGGGTCGCCACCAGTTGCGGCCGTTCGCCTTCAGCAGCTGCCCGGCGGGACCGTCGTCGGGGATCGGGTACGGGACGGGGCGGATCGTGCGGATCTCGTAGCGACCCTCGGCGTCCGTGCGGTACACGCCGCGCAGGTTCTCCGCGTCCTGCACCCCCGGTTGCTGGCACGCGTAGAAGCCGTTCGTCGCGTTCTGCCACGCGTCGAGCTTGGCGCCGGCGATGGGTGTGCCGTCGTTGCCGGTGACGGTGCCGCGCACGACCACGCGTTCGCCGTCGTCGGGGTCGATCAGCATCGTCTCGCCGTTGGCTCGATCCGGCGACGCCGGCACGTAGAACGGGCCGAGCACCGTGTTCTCCGTGCTGCCGTCGGCGCCGTCGTGGGTGAGCATCTCGACGAGCGAGCTGACGCCGAGCGAGTCGCTGAGGAGGATGTACTCCTGGCGCACGTCGTCGCACCACTGGCCGGTCGCGGTCAGGAACTGGATGCCGGCGAACCACTCGTCGCGCTGCAGGTTCACCTCGCGCGCGAACGCGTGCAGGTGGCGGATCGCCGATTCGGTGATCTCGCGCAGCCGCGGCGACGGTGATGCGGCGTAGCGGGCCAGCACCTCGGCGAGGAGCTCATCGGTAGCGGTCATGCGACATCCGTTCTCGGGACTGGTGGTTCATGTGAGGTTCTCGATCACCACGGCGATGCCCTGGCCGACGCCGATGCACATCGCCGCCAGGCCGTAGCGCCCACCCGTGCGCTGCAGGTGGTGGGCCAACGTGGTGACGATGCGCACGCCCGAGCACCCGAGCGGATGACCGATGGCGATCGCTCCGCCCTGCTGGTTGACGATCGATGGATCGAGGTCGGGCCACTCGCGCAGGCACGCCAGCGACTGCGCTGCGAACGCCTCGTTGAGCTCGACCGCGGCGAGGTCGGTCCAGCCGATGCCGGCCCGCCGCAGTGCAGCGCGCGCCGCCTCCACCGGGCCGATGCCGTACAGGTGCGGCTCGACACCGGCGGTCGCCCGTGCGGCCACCCGCGCCATCGGTGCGAGCCCGCTGTGCTCGATCGCCCGCTCCGACATCAGCAGCGCCGCCGCCGCGCCATCGTTCATCGGCGAGGCGTTGCCGGCCGTCACCGTGCCACCGTCGCGGAAGACCGGCTTCAACCGAGCCAACGACTCGCTCGTCGAGTCGGGGCGGATGCACTCGTCGCGCTCGAGCGTCGCGCCGGCTACTACGCAGACCTCGGCGGCGAACCACCCCGCCGTCCACGCCGCGGCGGCGCGCTGGTGCGAGCCGGCAGCGAACGCGTCCTGCTCGTCGCGGCTGATGCCGTACCGGTCGGCCAGCACCTCTGCACCCTCGCCGAGCGAGATCGTCCACTCCCCCGGCATGTTCGGGTTGACCATCCGCCAACCGAGCGCCGAGCTCCACATCTGCTCGTGCGACGTCGGGTACGGCTTGGCCGGCTTGAGCACCACCCACGGGGCGCGGGTCATGCTCTCCACCCCGCAGGCGACGACCACGTCGGCGTCGCCGACGGCGATGGCGCGAGAGCCGTCGATGATCGCCTCCATCCCGCTGCCGCAGAGCCGGTTCACGGTGGCCGCCGGGATGCCGACCGGCAGTCCGGCGAGCAGCAACGCCATCCGCCCCACGTTGCGGTTGTCCTCGCCGGCACCGTTGGCGTCGCCGGCGTAGAGCTCGTCGATCGTCGCCGGGTCGAGCGACGGCGAGCGGTCGACGAGGGCGCGCAGCGCTCCCGCGAGCAGATCGTCCGGCCGCACGCCTGCGAGCGCACCACCGATGCGTCCGATCGGCGTGCGCACCGCGTCGACGAGGAAGGTCTCCTGCACGTGATCGGTCATCTCGAAGCTCCTTCGCGGACGGCGATCGGTTCGTCGACGATCAACGTGCGGCGCACCGGGAACAGCTGCAGTGACGGGAAGCGGCGCTGCAACGTGCCCCAGATGCCGCGCTGCACGAACAGCGCGAACGCCACAGCGATGAGGCCCGTGGCGACGAGGTACCACACGTCGTCGAGGTGCAGCAGGCTGTCCTTGTCCGTCATGTAGTCGCGGAGCAGGTACCAGCCGACGGCGCCGATGATCGGCCCCTCGATCGTGCCGAGCCCACCGATCACGACCATGACGACGATCGGCGCGGTCCAGTCGCCGACGCCGAACGCGGTGTCGGGCGAGATGCGCAGCTTCAGCAGGTACCAGATCGCGCCGGCGAAGCCGGTGAGCATCGCTGCGACGAGGAAGACGATGAACCGGGCGCGGTACACGGACACGCCGAGGCCACGCGCCCCGCCCTCGTTGTCGCGCACCGCCTGCAGCGCCAGGCCGAGGTTGGAGCGCAGGATCACGTAGACGACGACGATCGTCACGACAGCGAGGCCGACGGCCAGCAGCGCCACCGTCTGGAAGCGCTCGACCTTCGGATACAGATCGGTCGGTGCGGACAGGCTGGTGCCGCTGCCGCCCTTGATCGGATCGCGCTTGTACTGCTTCACGAGGAGGCGCACGACCTCGCTGATCACCCACATGCCGATGGCGAAGTAGGCGCCGCGCAACCGGAACGCGAGCAGCGCGATCGGCACCGCGGCGACGACGGCGACGATGCCCGCCGGCAGGACCGAGAAGTAGATGTCCTGGTCGTACCCGTTGGCGAAGACGATCAGGGCGTAGGCACCGAGCCCGATGAACGCCTGCTGGCCGATGGAGACCAGCCCGGTGTAGCCGGCGAGCAGGTTCCACATGCTTGCCACGACGACGTAGACGCAGATCTCCACCACCTTGGTCTGCGTCGAGGCGGTGTCGCCGGTGGCCAGCATCACCATCCAGGCGACGAGGACGACACCGATGACAGCGGCGACGCGACTCGACGTGGTCGCACGTTGGACGCGAGTCGTCATGCGTCTGCCGTTCCGAACAGGCCCGACGGTCGAATGGCGAGCACCGCCAGGAAGACGAGGTGCCCGAACAGCTGCGACGGCCAGTCGCTCCACTGCTCGGCGCCCAACGTCTGGGCCAGACCGAGCACGACGCCGCCGGCCAGCGTGCCCCACAGCGAGCCGAGACCGCCGATGATGACGGCCTCGAAGGCGAAGATCAGCAAGCCCGGCCCGTCTGACGCGGCGAAGTTGGTCTGCGCGCCGTTGAACACCCCGGCGAGTGCGATCGTGGCCAGCGCGATGCCGGTGGCGATGCGGTAGATCGCCTTGTTGTTGATCCCCATCAGGCGCGCCGCCTCCGGGTCGTCGCTCGTCGCGCGGAACGCTCGGCCGGTGCGCGTCCGGGCGATGAACAGCGACAGCGAGGCGAGCACGAACACGGCAACGGCGAACCGCAGCAGCGGGAACCACCCGATGCTGACGTCACCGAGCTTCAGCGAGCTGGTCTTCAACGATCCGATGTCGAGCGCCCGGCGATCGGCCGTGTAGTAGCGCAGCAGCAGGTTCTGGATGACGACGCTCATGCCGAACGTGGCGACGATCTGGTACGCCGGCTCGACGCCGACCAATCGGTCGAACACCACGCGCTGGAGCACCGCACCGACCACGAGGCCGGCGGGCATGAGCACGACGATCGTCCAGAACGGCGAACCGCCGGTGGCCAGCACGAGCGTCGAGGCGAGGAACGCAGCCGTCACGGCGAGGTCGCCGTGCGACAGGTTGACCAGCCGCATGACGCCGAAGCTGACCGACAGGCCGGTCGCGTACATGGCGTAGAGCCCGCCGATGAGCACGCCGGAGATGAGCGCGTTGAGCCAGTTCATGCCGTTGTTCTCCTGCCAACTCGGATCATGACGGCACGGTCCCGAAGTAGGCCGCGGCGATGTCGTCGCGGGAGAGCTCGGCACACGGGCCCGACAGCGACACGCGGCCTTCGAGGAGGCAGTGGGCGACGTCGGCGGCGGCGAGCGCCTGGTTGATGTCCTGCTCGACCACCAGCAGGGTGGCACCCTGCTCGCGGATCGCCGGGAGGGCGGCGTAGAGCTGCTTGACCACCACGGGTGCGAGCCCGAGCGAGACCTCGTCGAGCAGCAGCAAACGCGGGTTGCTCATCAACGATCGGCCGATCGCCAGCGCCTGCTGCTCGCCGCCACTGAGTCGGGCGGCCGAGCGCGACGCCAACCGCTGCAGCAAGGGGAACGTCTCGTACACCCGCGCCTTCGTCCACGGCCCGGGCCGTCCCCGGTGGGCACCGATCTGCAGGTTCTCGTCCACCGACAGGCTGCGGAAGATGCGGCGGCCCTCCGGCACCAACGAGATGCCGAGTGCGACCCGATCGTGTGCCGCCACGCCGCGCAGCGAGCGACCGTCGAAGCGGATGTCGCCGCCGCTCACCGGCACGATGCCGGCGATGCACTTCAGCAACGTGCTCTTGCCTGCGCCGTTGGCACCGATCACCGCGACCGCGTTGCCCTCGACGACCGAGAGCGAGATCCCGAACAGCGCCTGGAAGTCGCCGTAGTGGCCGGTGAGCCCGTCGATCTCGAGCAGGTCCGTCACAACGCCCCCAGGTAGACGCTGCGCACCTCGTCGCTGGCCATCACCTCGTGCGGGTCGCCCTCGACGAGCTTGCGCCCGTAGTCCATCGCCATCATGCGATCGACGACGCGCAGCAGGGCGTGGACGATGTGCTCGATCCAGATGATCGAGGTGCCGCCGGCGTGGATCGCCTTCACGGTGTCGACCAGCTCCAGCACCTCGGCCTCGGTCAGCCCGCCGGCGATCTCGTCCAGCAGCAGCACCTCGGGGCGCGTCGCCAAGGCGCGCGCCAGCTCCAGGCGCTTGCGGTCGAGCAGTGTCAGGGCACCGGCGCGCACGTTGGCGCGGTGCATCAAGTCGGCGCGCGTCAGCGCCTCGACAGAGGCATCGATCGCACCGCTGCGCGACCCGCCGAACGCGGCCCCGACCATCACGTTCTCGAACACCGTCAGCCCTTCGAACGGGCGCGGCACCTGCGACGTGCGCCCGAGCCCGAGCCGGCAGCGCCGGTGGGCTCGCACGCGCGTCACGTCGCGTCCGTTGAACAGCACGGTCCCGGTCGTCGGCGCGAGGTCGCCGGCGAGCAGGTTCAAGGTGGTGGTCTTGCCGGCGCCGTTCGGCCCGACGATGCCGAGCGCCTCCCCCGCTTCGAGGGAGAAGCTCAGCTCGTCGATGACGTTCACCGCGCCGAACCGCTTCGACAGCCCGACGGCTTCCAGCACCGGCATGTCAGGCGCTGATCGCCTCGACCGTGCCCCCGGTCGGCACGTCCGGGTTGCCGCTGTTGTCGACGATGATCAGGTCGAAGCCGGTGGGCGTGTCGGCCACGCGCCACTGACCACCGCACAGCTTGGTCTTGGCGATGTTCGGCGATGGGCTGTCGGAACGGCCCCACTCGACCGAGCCGACGATCGTGTCGACCTTCAGCGTCTTCACCGCATCGGCGACCGCTTGCTTGTCGGCGCTGCCCGCGGCGACGAGTGCGGCGAAGGCCACCTCGAACAGCGCGTGGGCGAACCCGATCGGCTGCGTCCACTGGCTGCCGGTCGACTCGGTGTACGCGTCGGCGACCTCCTTGGCCGACAGCCCGACGAGCGAGCTCGAGTACGGGTGGCTCGGGCTCCACCACACCTCGCTGGTGAGGCCGACACCGTCGTTGCCGAGCGCCTGGATGCTCTCCGGGAACAGCAGCGCCTTGCCGATCGAGGCGACCTTCGGCACGAAGCCCTGCTGCTTGGCCTGCTTCCAGAACGTCGGGAAGTCGGGCGGGATGACCACGCCGGTGATCAGCTGGCAGCTGGCGTCCTTGAAGGCGTTGATCTGTGCGGTGAAGTCCTGGTTCAGGTTCTCGTAGCGACCCGGGTCGTTCAACGCGTAGCCGGCCTCGGCCAACGGCTTCGGGAAGCCGACCTCGGCGTCGCCCCATGCGTTGCCGTCGCCGTCGTTGGGGAACAAGCCGCCGACGCTCTTGTTCGTGTCGACCTGGTTCCACATCGACACGAAGGTCCCGATGACGTCCTCCAGACCCCAGAAGAAGTGGTACGTCCAGTCGAACGAAGCGTCGGGGCCGGGCGCGCCACCGCGGCCGATCAGCCACGGCTGCCACGGCGCGGTGGTGCTGATGCACGGCATCCCGCTGGCCTCGCACGTGTCGCTGACCGGGTTGGTGGTCTCCGGCGTGTTGCCGACGAGCATCAGGTCGACGCCGTCCTCGTCGATCAGCTTCGCCGCCTTGGCAGCGGCCGTGTCGGTGCTCGACTCGCTGTCCTCGACGAGGATCTCGATGGCGAAGCTCTTGCCACCCACCATGAGGCCGTCCTTGACGAAGTCCTCGATGC
This sequence comes from Ilumatobacteraceae bacterium, assembly GCA_965229005.1. Classification (GTDB taxonomy): domain Bacteria; phylum Actinomycetota; class Acidimicrobiia; order Acidimicrobiales; family Ilumatobacteraceae; genus CBDDIP01. The sequence continues at coordinate 1,734,861 of CBDDIP010000002.1, read as the reverse complement.
CGGCAATGGCGAACGCGTCGGCGGCGCCGAACGGCGCCAGTGCTCCGGTCTGCGGGCTGACGAAGCCGATCTTGATCGTGCCGTCACCACCGCCGCCACCGGTGATGCCGCCCGGTGTCGATGTCGGCGTCGTGCCGGGGGTGGTGACCGGTGTGGTGCCGGGCGTCGTTTCGCCGACCGTGTCCGCTGGGGACGTCGGCGCCGTCGTGCTGTTGGACTCCTTGTCCTTGCTGCATGCAGCCAGCACCGCAGCGGCGATGCCGCCGGATGCCATGACGATGAACTTGCGCCGGCCGAGGCGATGCGCCGAGCGCTCGACCGGATCGATGTTGCTTCCCATGTTGTCCCCCATCTGAACTCTCCTGTTGCTCGTGTTCGGTTGCTTGCTGGACGTGTCGGCGTCGATCAGGGCTCGGGTCGCTGCCCGGCAAACGCCCGCTCGAGCAGACCGAGGACGTCGGTCTCGTCGAACGGGCGCGGGTTGTCGGTGATCTCGGCTGCGGCGCGCTTGGCGGCCTCGGCCAGATCGGTCGATCGAAGCGGACCGCGCGACCCGTGGAGGTCGGCGAGCCTGGTCGGGACGTGGCTGCGCGACGCCAGGTCCCACAACGCGCCGGCAGGGTCGTGCCCCGGCACGTCCAGTGCCTCGGCCAGGCGCGCCATCTCGGCGGGCAGCGCCGGCGCGTTGAAGGCGATGGCGTGGGGCAGCACGACGGAGTGCGCGTCGGCGTGGACGAGGTCGAACATGCCGCCGAGCACGTGGCAGATCTTGTGGTGGAAGGCAGCGGCGGTGCTGCCGAGTGCGACACCCGACAGGTACGCGCCGTAGAGCAGCGTGCCGCGAGCGTCGAGGTCGGCCGGGTCGGCGATCACATCGGGCAGCGATCGGTTGATCGCCCGCACGCCCTCCATCGCCAGCGCCGACGTCACGGGGTTGTGGCCGGGCGCGTACAGCGCCTCCACCGCGTGGGCAAGCGCGTTGAACGCCGATGGACCGGTCACCGATGGCGGGAGACCGACGGTCAACGACGGGTCGTAGATCACCGTTCGCGGCTGGACGACGGCGCTCGTGCCGGTCTCCTTGTGACCGAACTCGCCGCCGGCCGGGTCGGCGGTGATCCCGTAGATCGTCGTCTGCTCGCTGCCGGCGTACGTGGTCGGCACGGCGACGATCGGGACGAGGTTGCTCAGCGCGATCGCCTTCGCCAGCCCGGTGGACGAGCCGCCGCCGACGCAGACGATGCCGTCCACTGCCGCATCGCTCGCCGCACGACGGGCTCGCGCGGCCAGGGGTGCGGGCACGTGCTGGGCGACCTCGGTCCAGTGCAGCGCGACGCCGGTCCGTTCGGCGAGGTCGGCAACGATCCGTTCGGCGGGCGCCGCGGCCGCGCGGTCGCTGATCACCATCGGCCGGCCGATGCCGAGCCGCTCGACCTCGTCGGCCACGTCGGCGAGGCGGCCGACGCCGAACACGATGCGGGCCGCCAACTGGTCGTGCACGAACGGGTCCATCGTCATGCCGCCTGCAACGCGCGCAGCGTCGCCAGCTCGTCGGCCTCGGGCGTCGCGGTCGCGCTCAGCCCGTCGCGGAACCGCAGGTCCCAACCAGTCGCGTCGCGGCACTGCTCGACGGTCACGCCAGGGTGCAGCGAGGTCATCACCAGTTCGCAGGTGGCGGCATCCGGTTCGAGCACCCCCAGGTCGGTGATCACCAGCTGCGGCCCGGCGCCGCGAAGACCGAGGCGCTCGCGGTGGCCGGGTCCGTCGCCGAAGCCGATCGACGAACGGAAGTCGCAGCGCTCGACGAACGCGCGACGGCTCTGGCGCATGATCACCATCACCTCGCCGGCGGATGCAGCGATCTCCGGAGCGCCACCGGCGCCGGGCAGCCGCGTGCTCGGCGCGTCGTAGTCGCCGATCACCGTGGAGTTGATGTTGCCGAAGCGGTCGAGCTGCGCCCCGCCGAGGAAGCCGATGTCGATGCGTCCGGCCTGCAGCCAGTAGGCGAAGATCTCGGGCACGCTGACCACCGCGTCCGCCGTGTCGCCGAGCTCGCCGTCGCCGATCGACAGCGGCAGCCGGTTGGGCTTGGAGCCGATGCACCCGCTCTCGTAGACGAGCACGGGCGCGTGCTCGTACAGCCGTCGAGCCAGGTTGGCCGCCGTCGACGGCAGGCCGATGCCGACGAAGCACACGCCCTTGCCGGCCGCGGCGCGCACGCCGAGCGCGCGGGCGGCGTTGACGATCATCAGCTCGTCGGCGGTGTAACCGTCAGACATGCGCGGCGCCTGTCGGAAGCGCGCCCAGCTGCACGGAGCGGCGGAAGTCGTCGAAGTCGACGGTGCCGAGGATGTGCCGCTCGATCCACTCGGTGAACGTCGTGCGGTCCTTGGCGATCGCGTCCCAGGCCTTGTAGAAGTCGTTGTCGCGCTCGCTGTAGCCCATGGCGAAGCTCGGGTGCGCGCCGCCGGGCACCAGGCACACCGCAGTGACCACCCACGAGGGCAGCACGACGGCACCGGCGACCGGCGTCAGCTCGTCGACGATCTCCTCGACGGTGATGATGCTCGATCGTCCGGCGAGCACCGCTTCCTTCTGCACGCCGACGAGGCCCCAGACCTGCACGTTGCCGGAGCGGTCGGCGCGCTGGGCGTGGATGATCGACACGTCCGGGTTCAGCGCCGGCACGGCGGCGAGCGACTCGCCGGTGAACGGGCACTCGACGGTGCGGATCGTCTCGGTGTGCTGCGGCAGATCGGTGCCGAGGTAGCCGCGCAACATGCCGAAGGGAAGGCCGCTGGCGCCGGCGACGTACCGCGTGGCCATGCCGGCGTGGCTGTGCTCCTCGATCTCCAACCGGTGCGGCCAACCGTGCTCCACCGCGTCGCGGAAGCGCTGCAGCGAGCCGACGCCGGGGTTGCCGCCCCACGAGAACGTCAGCCGCGTCGCGCAGCCGGCGCCGATCAGCTGGTCGTAGATCATGTCCGGCGTCATCCGCACGAGGTGCAGGTCGCGCCGGCCCTGACGGATGATCTCGTGGCCGGCGGCGTGTGGGATGAGGTGGGTGAAGCCCTCCATCGCCACGGTGTCGCCGTCGTGCACGTGCGCGGCAACGGCGTCCGCCAACGAGGTGATCATCGCGGGTACCAGGGCGGCAGCTGGGCGTCGACGTTGATCCACACGCTCTTCGCCTCGGTGTACTCGCGGATCGCCTCGAAGCCCATCTCCCGCCCGTAGCCGGACAGGCCGGTGCCGCCGAACGGAGAGCCGGGGTTGGCGCGCTTGTACGAGTTCACCCACACCATGCCGCTGCGCATCGCTCCGGCGACACGATGGGCTCGCGACAGGTCGGTGGTCCACAGCCCGCCGCCGAGGCCGTAGTCGGTGCCGTTGGCGATGGCCATCGCCTCGTCGTCGTCGCCGAACGTGGTCACGGTGACGAACGGTCCGAAGACCTCTTCCTGGCTGACGCGATCGCCGGGGCGAGCGCGCACGACGGTCGGCGAGATGTAGCAGCCGTTGGACAGCTCGGCATCGTCGGGGGCGGCGCCACCGGTGAGGATCTCTCCGCCCTCGTCGATCGCCACCTTCACGTAGGACAGCACGCGATCGCGGTGCATCGGTGAGGTCAGCGGCCCCATCTCGGTCGTTGAGTCGAGCGGGTTGCCGAGGCGGATCGAGCGAGCGAGCGTCAGGAACGCGTCGAGGAACTCGTCGGCGATCGACTCGTGGAGGATGAGGCGGCTCCCGGCGATGCAGGCCTGGCCCTGGTTGTGGAAGATGGCGAACGCCGATCCGTTCACCGCGGCCGGCAGGTTGGCGTCGGCGAAGACGATGTTCGCCCCCTTGCCACCGAGCTCGAGCTGCACGCGCTTGAGGTTCGACGCGCTGCCCTCGACGATGCGTCGCCCGGTGGCCGTGCTGCCGGTGAAGGCGATCTTGGCCACGTCGGGGTGCACCGCCAGCCGTTCACCGGCGGTGTGACCGAACCCGGGCACGATGTTGACGACACCTGCCGGGAAGCCGACCTCGGCCATCAGCTCGGCGATGCGCAGCGAGCTCAGCGGGGTCAGCTCGCTCGGCTTCAGCACCACGGTGTTGCCGGCAGCGAGCGCCGGGCCCATCTTCCACGAGCAGAACATCAGCGGGAAGTTCCAGGGCACGATCTGGCCGACGACGCCGAGCGGCACTCGTTGCACGTAGTTCAGGAAGCCGGGGTCGACCGGGATGATGTCGCCCTGCACCTTGTCGGCCATCCCGCCGAAGTAGCGGAAGCAGGCAGCGGTGCGCGGCACATCGAGGATGCGCGCGTCGCGGATCGGGTGCCCGGTGTCCAGGCTCTCCAGCTGCGCGAGCTCCTCGGCGTTGGCCTCGATCGCGTCTGCCAGCTTGAGCAGCAACCGTCCGCGATCGGCGGCCATCATCCGGCTCCAGGCCGGGAAGGCGGCCTGCGCGGCGACGACGGCGCGGTCGACATCCGCGGCGCGACCCTCGGCAATCGAGGTGATCACCGAGCAGTCGTGCGGGTTGAGGACGTCGAGCTCGCCGCCGTCGAGCGCGTCGACGAACTCGCCGCCGATGAACAGGCGGGTCTGCACGCGACGCTCTAGAACTCGACCGGGTAGACGCTGGCCTTGCCGGTACGGATCAGCTCCGGCAGCTCGGGCGAGGCGTTCTCCCACACCAGCAGCATCGAGCGCTTGGCGCTGTAGCCCTGGTGGCGGATGTCGCCGGGCATCGCGGCCACGTCGCCGGCCTTCATCGTCACCTTCGAACGCGGCGCGCCGGAGTCGCGGTCCTGCACGTCCCACGTGATCTCGTCGCTCAGCTGCACGAACCACTCGACGCGGTCGTTGCCGTGGAAGACCGGGAGGATGTACTCCTCGGTGGTCGGGCAGTACAGGCTGGCCTTGCACACGCTGACGACGCTCGGGTTCCACGTGACGTCGCTGCGGCTGAGGTAGGCGAACAGGCTGTAGGCCGCGACCTCGCTCTCGAACCCGGGCTCGGGGAGCACGTCGGGCTCGTCCTGCGAGACGTCGGCGAACATGCGGTTGATCGTGTGCGTCTCGTCGGTGCGGATCTGCTCGTCGCCCGGCACGGACACCATGCGGTTGGCGGCAACGCGCCGGCGGGTGATCGCCGCGGTGTTGTTGCCGTCCTTCACGCCGAACGGCTTGTCGGTCTCGGCGGGGCTGGCGAACGGGTCGAACGAGGCGTTCGTCCAGTCGTCGAGCATCGCCTTGAACGTCTCACGGATGAGCGGCGTCTCGAAGTTCTCGGTGTGGTCCAGCTCGGCCTTGCGGTACGCGTCGTTGAATCGCCCGGCGAACATGTCGACGGTCCCGTAGTGGTTGACGGTGCCGAACACGCCGTCGAAGTTGACGGTGCCGTAGAAGAAGTCCCACGCCACGTCGCGCTGCAGCGCACGCAGGAACGTGTCCGCGCTGAGCACGTGCTTGCCGGTCGGCCAGGCGATGTGGACGAAGAACTCGTCGCGCCGAAATTTGAATGCGCCGAGGTCGAACTCGGCGTAGCCCTGCTCGTTGGGTTCGCTGCGCTGGACAGCGGCATCGGTGTCGGTCATGTCGTGTGCTCCGTCTCGTCTCGTCGTGTCTCGTCGTCTCAGTGGTCGGCCGGCTGGATCAGCTGAGGCAGATCTCGGCCCAGCGCTCGATGGTGTCGTCGCCGGCGATCGTCTGCAGCAGCACCACGCTCGGCCGCGTGGCGGTCATCCGGTAGGCGGCGTTCGCGGGCAGCAGGCCCTGGTGACCGCGGCGCAGCACGATGCGGCCCATCAATGCGCCGTCCGGGCGCTCGCCGATGGCGATCGAGCCCTCCTTGTCGGCCGGCACGAGCGGTGCGGCGGGCTTGACCAGTTCGATGCTCACCTCGCCGTCGAGCACCAGCGGGAACTCGTCGTGCGCGCAGGTGCGCCACTCGCTCTCCCCCTCGGCACGGATGACCTCCAGCACGTACTGCATGTTCTTGCCGACGGCCACCTTCTCCCACGGCTTCGATGCCCCGGCCACCTCGAACACGTTCGAGAAGGCGTAGTTCTTCGGGTTGTCGTTGATCACCTCGATGCCGCCCTTCTCGTAGGCGTCCAGCGATCCGAACTTCGTCGTGTAGCTCACAGCAACCAGCCCCCCAAGGCTCAGCGTCATGGTCATCCCGTCACGCGCGATGTTCGCATTGCGAACAGTTGTGCGGTGTGAGAACATTCTGTGCGCGACCATCTGCCTTGTCAAGCTTCCGAACGGGGGATCGCCATGACCGACGTCGACAGCCAGAGCAACGAGCACGTGCAGTCGTTGGAGCGCGGGCTGGCGGTGCTGCGCGCGTTCGACAAGGAGCACCCGGCAATGACCCTGGCCGACGTGGCAAAGGTCGCCGGGCTCACCCGCGCCACGTCGCGGCGGTTGCTGCACACGCTCGTCACGCTCGGCTACGTGTCCACAGACGGCAAGCTCTTCGAGCTGACGCCGATGGTGCTCGACCTCGGGCACGCGTATGTGTCCTCGTTGCAGCTGCCCGACATCGCCCAGCCGTTCATGGAGGCCCTGAGCGAACGGGTGCACGAGAGCGTGTCCGCGGCGGTGCTCGACGGCGATCAGGTCGTCTACGTGGCGCGCGTTCCGACGCAGCGGATCATGGCGATCTCGTTGGCGATCGGTTCGCGGCTGCCGGCGGCGTGGACGTCGCTGGGCAGGGTGATCCTCGCCGGCAAGACCGACGACGAGCTCGACGCGTTCGTGGCGCGCATCCGCTTCGACGACGCACCCGCGCCGAGCTCGCTGCGCGACGCCGACCAACTGACGAACGCGATCCGACAGGTCCGCACACAGGGGTACTCGCTGCTCGACCAGGAGCTGGAGGACGGCGTCCGCTCGGTCAGTGCACCGCTGCACGACCGTCGCGGGCGGGTGATCGCCGGCATCAACGTCGGTACGCACGCAGGTCGGGTGACGATGAAGGAGCTGCGGTCCGAGATCCTGCCGCAGCTGCTCGCCACGGCGCGAGCGATCGACGCACAGCTGGCCAAGCGGTGAGCCGCACACGATGAACGCCGGTGACGGGCTGCTCGATCGGTTGGCGCTCCTCGTCGCCCAGCTGCGCAGGCAGGGGGTCGCGGTCACCACCGGTGCCGTCATCGACGCCGCCGGTGCCCTGTGCCACCTCCCGCTCGAGGATCGCTCCACCGTCGCCGCCGGACTGCGGGCCAGCCTGATGAAGGAGGCCGACGACGACGGCCGCTTCGAGCGAGCGTTCGCCATCGCGTTCGCCGCCGAGCCCGTGACCGACGATGCGTCGGGCCCCGCATCCGCGGCAGCGGCCGAGTCGATGCGCGAGCACGACCATCGATCGGCCGAGACCTTCGCCGCGGGCATCGCCGACGCCCTCCGGCACGGCGATCGGGCATCGCTCGACCAGCTGGCCTCTCGCGCGGTGGATGCGTTCGCCGGCATCGACGAGGTCGAGGGCAGCGAGCGCTACCACCTGCACCGGGTGATGCGGGCGATCGACCTGTCGCGGATGCTCGGCGCGGCGATGCGCCAGCTGCGTGCAGCCGACGAGCTCACCGAACTGGAGCTCCTGCTCGCACGATCCGAGCTGAGCCGCCTGCTCGACGACTTCCGCCGGCAGCTGGCGCACGAGATCGCCCGCCGACGAGCGGAGCGCGGCACCGACGACGGCGGCGTCGACGACCAGGCGACGGCCGACGTGGTCGATCCTCGCGACCACGAGATCATGTCCCTGTCGAACCACGAGGTGGCCGAGCTGCGACGGATGGTGCAGCCGCTGGCACGACAGCTGGCGGCGCGCATCGGACGGCGTCGCGTGCCGCGTTCGACCGGACGACTCGATCCACGTCGGACGATCCGCAACTCGCTGCAGTCCGGTGGCGTCCCGGTCGATGTCGTCCACCGTCGCCGCCATCCGCACCGCCCCGACGTGGTGCTGCTGTGCGACGTCAGTGGCTCCGTCGCCCAGTTCGCCCAGTTCACGTTCATGCTCGTCAACGCGATCCACGACGAGCTGCGCAGCGTGCGCAGCTTCGCCTTCGTCGACGGCATCGCCGAGGTCACCGACCTGTTCGCGTCGGCGGTCTACGCGCTGGACGTCAACCGCGTCGTCGGCCGTGGCGGCATCGTCGGGCAGGACGGGCACAGCGACTACGGACGCGCGCTCGGATCGTTCGTCGAGCACCACCTCGACTCGATCAGCGGACGCACGACGGTGATCGTGTGCGGCGACGGGCGCAGCAACCACCACCGCTCCGGCAGCGAGTCACTGGCGGTGATCGCCGACAAGGCACGTCGCGTCTACTGGCTCAACCCGGAGCCGGAGCAGCTGTGGGACGACACCGATTCGGTGATCTCCGAGTTCCGCCCGTCGTGCCGCGCCGTGTTCGAGGTGCGCACGCTCCGTCAGCTCGGCGACGTCGTGGCGACGCTGGTATGAGGCCGGCGTGCTGACGATCACGTTCGACAACGGGCCGCACCGAGATGTCACCCCACACGTGCTCGACCTGCTGGCCGCACACGGTGCACCGGCGGTCTTCTTCACCATCGGGCAGCGCGGCGACTCGCCCATCGGCAGGACGTTGCTGCGCCGGGCGGTCGCCGAGGGGCACGTCGTGGGCGGGCACACCTGGACGCACTCGGTGCCGTTCGGCGTGCTGGACGACTCGTCGGTCGCCGATGAGATCAGGCGGACCGCCGATCTCGTTGCCGACGTCGGCGGCGACGCGCTGCTGTTCCGCCCGTACGGCGTGGGCGGCGTGATCGACGAACGGCTGATGAGCCGATTCGGTGCCGATCTGCTCGCGCAACGGGCGATGACATGCGCGCTGTGGACGTGCGTGGCGGGCGACTGGTTGGACGAGCACGGTTGGGTGGACGCGGCGATGGCGGCGGTGCATCGGTCGCTCCTCGGCGCACACGAGGTGCTCGTGCTCCACGACGTCCCGGGCGCCGCGCTCGCCGAGCTCGACACGTTCCTCGGCGCGGCTCGTTCCGTCGGCGCGTCGTTCGTCCAGACCTTCCCCGACGCCTGCACCCCCATCCGTGAGGGACGCCCGACCGATTCGTACCCGTTGCTCGGCGTCTGACCAGCACTCGACAAAGGACATCTGCACCATGAGATTCGCCACCGCACGGACGAGCACGGGAGCCCGCGTGTTCGGCACGATCGACGGGACCGACCTCGTCGACGTGTCCCACGCCATCGCCACCCCGAACGCGATGGTCGACCTCGACCGGCGCGACGACGTGCTCGCGGCGACGGCCGACGGCGAACGCCACGTGCTGAGGGCGCTGACGCTCGAGTCGCCGATCCCACATCCGTCACGGATCCTGTGCATCGGCGTGAACTACGCCGAACACGCCGCCGAGAGCGACCGCCCCGCCGAGCGCGGCTACCCGGTCGTGTTCACGCGGTTCGCGTCCACGCTGGTGGGCCACGACGAGCCGATCATCCGCCCGGTGTCGGTGAGCACCGCGTTCGACTTCGAGGGCGAGCTGGCCGTCGTCATCGGCCGGCGAGCGCACCGGGTGGCTGCCGCCGACGCGGTCGGGGTGATCGCCGGCTACTCGTGCCTGATGGACGGCACGCTGCGCGACTGGCAGCGTCACAGCTCGCAATTCGGGCCGGGCAAGAACTTCGACCGCAGCGGATCGTTCGGGCCGTGGATCGTCGGCGTCGACGAGCTCGGCGCGGCCGGCGACGTACGGCTGACCACCACCGTGAACGGCGTGCAGATGCAGTCCGCGTCGACGTCGCAGCTGATCCACTCGATCGGCGACCTCGTCGCCTACTGCTCCACGTTCACCGAGCTGGAGCCGGGCGACGTCATCGCCACCGGCACGCCTGGTGGCGTCGGCTACGCGAGGACTCCCCCGGTGTTCCTCGTGCCGGGTGATGTGGTCGAGGTGACGATCGAGGGCGTCGGCAGCCTCCGCAATTCCGTCGTCGACGAGTCGACGACATGAGCACGGTCAGGGACGAGCTCGCCTGACGACCGTCCACGACGCTCGATCGTTCAGCGACGCGGGGTCGAACCCGGCGGTGCGCTTGTAGCTGTCGGAGATCTCCTCGAGCTCGTCGGCACCGATCACGTCGTGCACGTCGGCGAACCCGTCGGGAGCGCGCTCGGCGACGATCTCCATGCAGCGCTCCGGGCCGGCTCGCCGGTTGGCCAACACGACAGCGGCGGTCGCCGGCCGGCGCTCGGCCTCGTACGCATCGAGCCCCTGAACCGGATCGTCGTGATGGGCGAGCTCGCGGGCCAGCACGCGCGCGTCGATGATCGCCTGCGACGCACCGTTCGAACCCACCGGGTACATCGGGTGGGCCGCATCGCCCAGCAACGTCATCGTGCCGTGGCGCCAACGGTCGAGCGGCTGGCGGTCGACCATCGGGTAGCGCAGCACCTCGTCGGCTCCCTCGATCATCGCCGGCACGTCGAGCCAGTCGAAGCGGAAGTCGGTGAAGTGTGCCAACGGTTCGCCGCGGTCTGCGGACGCCGTCCAGTCCTGACGGGGCATGGGTCGCCCGTCCTCGGTGCGCACCTCGGCCACCCAGTTGACGAGCTGCAGGCCGTCATCGAGGTCGCGGATCGGGTAGACGACGATGCGGTGGGCCAGCACCCCGGCCATGATCATCCGACGGCCGCCGAGGAACGCGGGCATCACCGTCGTCCCACGCCACATCGTCACGCCGTTCCACAGCGGCGGGCCCTCGTCCGGGGCCAGGATCGTGCGAGCAGCCGAGTGCACGCCGTCGCAGGCGATGACGACGTCGGCGTCGGCGTCGAGCGCGGCGATCTCGTCGGCATCGAGCCGGCGACCGAGCTGCACGCGATCGGGTCCGAGACGATCGACGACCGCTTCGGACAGGACGTGCAGCAGCGACCCGCGGTGGATGGAGTACTGCGGCCAGCGGTAGCCCGCGGCGACACCCCGCGGCTCGACCCAGATCTGCTGGCCGAAGCGGTTGTGGTAGCTGAGCTCGCCGGTGCGAACGGCCAGCGAGTCGAGCTGCGCTGCCAGGCCGAGCTCGGCCAGCTCGCGCACCGCATGGGGCAGCACGTTGATCCCGACGCCCACCTCGGCCTGCACGGCTGCGGCCTCGATGACCTCGACGTCGTGGAAGCCGGCGGCGTGCAGCGACAGCGCGGCAGCACATCCCCCGATGCCACCACCGACGATGACGATGCGCATCAACGGATGGTACGGGAGCCGCGAGAACCCGTCGACCACAAGGCAGGGACCAATAGGGTCGTTGGCGTGGCGGACCTACGACTCAACACAGCGGCGGGCCGGTGGGTGCTGGTCGGCACCGTGCTCGGTTCCGGCATCGCATCGCTCGACGCGACCGTCGTCAACGTCGCGCTCCCCCGCCTGGGCGACGACCTCGACGCCGACTTCGCCGGGCTGCAGTGGGTGATCAACGGCTACACGCTCACGTTGGCGGCGCTGATCCTGGTGGGTGGCGCCCTCGGCGATCGCTTCGGCCGCCGCTCGCTGTTCACGATCGGTGTGGTCTGGTTCGCGGTGGCCTCGCTGCTGTGCGGCATCGCGCCGAACATCGGCGTGCTCGTCGCGGCTCGCATGCTGCAGGGCGTCGGCGGCGCGCTGCTGACGCCGGGCAGCCTGGCGATCATCCAGGCCGGGTTCCATCCCGACGATCGCGCCAAGGCGATCGGGGCCTGGTCCGGACTCGGTGGCGTGACGACCGCGATCGGCCCGTTCCTCGGCGGCTACCTCGTCGACGCCGTGTCGTGGCGGTGGATCTTCCTGATCAACCTGCCGCTTGCGGCGTTGGCGGTGTGGATCGCGCGAGTGCACATGCCCGAGACGCGCGACGCATCGGCCACCGGGTCGCTGGACGTCAGCGGCGCTGCACTCGGCGCGCTCGGCCTGGCCGGCACGACGTGGGGGCTCATCGAGCGGTCGCGGGGACTCGGCCTCGCCGGCGCCGTCGCGCTCGTGCTGTTCGTCGTCGTCGAGATGCGCAGCACACATCCGATGCTGCCGCTCGGCATCTTCCGCTCACGGCAGTTCAGCGCGGCGAACATCACCACGTTCTTCGTCTACGCCGGCATCGCCATGGTCTTCTTCATGCTCGGCCTGACGCTGCAGCGAGCGATGGGCTACTCGCCGCTGGAGGCCGGCGCCGCGTCGGTGCCGATCACCGCGATCATGCTCGTCCTCTCGTCCCGCTCGGGCGCGCTGGCCCAACGCATCGGGCCGCGCTGGCAGATGAGCGTCGGGCCCGTGGTGATCGCGGCGGCGATGCTGCTGCTGACGCGGATCGAGCCGGGCCGCAGCTACGTCGGCGGCGTGCTCCCCGGGATCCTGCTGTTCGGTGCCGGGCTGGCGATCACGGTCGCTCCGCTCACCTCGGCCGTGCTCGCCGCCGCCGACGCGCAGCACGCTGGCATCGCTTCCGGCGTGAACAACGCGGTTGCCCGGGTCGGCGGGCTCATCGCTGTTGCCGTGGTGCCGATCGTTGCCGGGTTCGCCGCCGGGGCCGAGGTCGCGCCGGATGCCCTCGTCGACGGCTTCCACACCGCGCTGCGCGGCGGCGCGCTGCTGGTCGGCGTCGGCGGGTTGGTGTCGTTCGCCTTCATCCGCGCCTCGACGTCGGCGGACGCATCGGTCGAGCCGAGCGAGCCGGCGTTCCACTGCGCCCTCGAGGCGCCGCCGCTGGCACCCGACCGGCGTTAGATCCGTTCGAGCTCGGCGCCGTCGAACAGCTCGGTGACGCCGAACGCTTCCGTGTCCCCGGCGAGCTCGGCATCGCTCGGCGCGTCGAGCGCTCCCGCAGCAGCATCGAGCAGGATCGGCAGCAGGCGGGCGTCGCTGGTGGTGTTGAGGAACAGCTGGTCCTGCGACAGCACGTGGCGCACGGCACGGCCGATCGCGTCGGCGTCGGTGAGCGGCTCGTACCAGCTGAAGTGACCGGACGGACCGTCGGGCCACCGGCCGCGAGCGATCGACTTGATCGTCTGCACGGCCACGTTGCGCGTCGCACACGTCTCGCGCAGCGCCTCCACGTCGGCTCGGTACGAGTCGATCTGCATCAGGGTGAAGTTGTACGGCAGCAGCACCGCGTCGAAGTCGAACTCGGCCAGGCTGCGCAGGTGCATCCCGGCGATGCGCAGCCCGTGCCCGGTGACGCCGATGAACCGCACCAATCCCTCGTCGCGCGCCTGCGCCAGTGCGGCGACCGCACCATCGGGCCCGAACGCCGTCTCCCACTCGTCGGGCTCGACCAGGTTGTGCAGCTGGATCATGTCGACGTGGTCGACGTCCATCCGCTGCAGCGAGCGCTCCAGCTCGGCGCGTGCCGCCGCGCCGTTGCGCTCGCCGGTCTTCGTCGCCAGGAACACGTCGTTGCGGTGCGTTGCCAGCCACGGCTGCAACCGGTCCTCGGACGCACCGTACGAGGCGGCGGTGTCGATGTGGTTGACGCCGCGCGACGAGATCAGCTCGAGCGTCGCATCCGCGCGCGACTGGCTCATCCCACCGAGTGCCGCGGCGCCGAAGATCACCCGGGTGGACTGGTGACCCGTACGGCCGAACGGTGCAAGCGGGAGCATGCCGGCACCGTACCCCGCTCGTTCGGACGCACGTTCGAACCCGGGGCCCGAACGTGCGCTCACCGACCCTCCGAGCCCCCACTCCCACAGGCGACCGCAGCGCGTTCAGTACTCGGGGGCGTCCGACCCGAGTACCCGACGCGCGCTCACCGCGCGTTCAGTACTCGGGCGCGCCATCTCCGTTCAGGTGAGCTTGGTCTTCTGGACCTTGCCCATGGCGTTGCGCGGCAGTTCGTCGACGAAGCGGATCTCGCGGGGGCGCTTGTGCGTGGTCAGGCGGGCGGCCACGAAGGCATCGATCGCCGCTACGTCGACGTCCTCGGCGACGACGAAGGCGACGACGCGCTGGCCGAGGTCGTCGTCGGCCAGCCCTACGACGGCGACCTCGCGCACGCCCGGGTGATCGAGCAGCGCGGCCTCCACCTCGCCGGCGCCGACCTTGTACCCGCCGGTCTTGATGATGTCGATCGACGTGCGCCCGACGATGCGGTGGAAGCCGCCGGCATCGATCACCGCAGAATCGCCCGTGACGAACCAGCCGTCGCGCACGTCGCCCGGCCTACCACCGGAGAGGTAGCCGTCGAACAGCGTGTCGCCGCGCACGAGCAGGTTGCCCACCATCTCGCCGTCATGCGTCATGTCGTTGCCGTGCTCGTCGACGAGTCGCGTCTCGACGCCACGGATCGGCAGCCCGACCCACCCGGGTCGCCGCTCACCGTCGGCGCGCGTGCTCAGGGTGATCAGGGTCTCGGTCATCCCGTAGCGCTCGACCGGGGCGTGACCGCACAGCGCACCGAGCTGCTCGAACACCGAAACCGGCAACGGCGCGCTGCCGGACACGAGCAGTCGAGCCGAACGCAGCGATGCCGCTGCTTCCGGTTCGGCGCACATGCGCGACCACACGGTGGGCACACCGAAGTACAGCGAGCCATCGGCCGTCGCGTATGCCGACGGCGCCGGCCGCCCCGTGTGCGTCAGCCGACTGCCGGCTCGTAACGCACCGAGCACACCGAGCACCAACCCGTGCACGTGGAACAGCGGCAACCCGTGGACGAGGTGGTCGTCCGGCGTCCACGCCCACGCATCGGCAAGCCCGTCCAGATCGGCGGCGATGGCCCGCCGCGACAGCACGGCGCCCTTCGGCAGTCCGGTGGTGCCGGACGTGTAGACGATCAGCGCCGCGGCCGACGCGTCCGGCTCGGCGAGCACCACGTCGGTTCGCTCGGAACCGATCGGGATGAGTGGCAGCCTCACGTCCTCCCACGGCGGCGTTCCGAGGACGGCGGTGGCACCACTGTCGCGCAGCACGTGCGCTCGCTCGATCGGGCCGGCATCGCTGGGCACCGGCACCACGGGCACACCTGCCAGCAGCCCGGCCACCACGGCGATCACCGTGTCGAGCGACGACGTGGCCGACACGGCTACGGCGCGGTGGCCGCCGAGCTCCGCAGCCAGCGCACGAGCTCGACCCGCCAGCTGCTCCCACGAGATCGATTCGCCGGCGACGCTGACCGCGTCGGCGAGGTCGCCGAACCGGCCGTCGAGCGCGCGCAGGAGCGTCACGACAGGATCACGACGAGCGCGACTCGATGATCACCCGCAGGTGCGGCCACGCGCTGGCGAAGCCGGGGTGCAGCGGGCGGGCGTGCACGTCGTCGAGGGCCACCCACTCCACGGCGTCGGTCTCGAAGTTCTGCGAGGAGCCGAACGGCTCGCGCACGGCAACCACCACCGTCGTGTACGCCCAGTCGTCGGCGGGCGCGAAGCGATGCTCACCGACCAGCTCCCACGGCTCCGGGGCGTGGCCGACCTCCTCGCCCGCCTCGCGCAACGCACCTTCCAGCGGCGATTCGTCGGAGTCGAGCGCGCCGCCGGCAACCGACCATGTGCCACCCTCGTGGGCGAAGCCCGACCGCAGCTGGAGCATGACGTGCGGCTGCTCGGCGACCTCGGTGACGAACAGCACCCCGGCAGCGCCGAACACACCCCAACGCACGTGCCCATCGCTGCAGCGCATGAACCCGTCACCGCTGCGGCCCATCATCGACCCGCCTCGGCGCCGCATGCGGCGACGATCGCCGCCACCGACCGCTCGACGTCGGCCTCGGTCGTCCGCCAGCTGGACACCGAGATGCGCATCAGCTTGCGACCGTGCCAGACGGTGGTGCCCATCCAGCACTCCCCCGATGCCTGCACCGCTGCGACGACTCGGTCGGTCACCGCATCGTCGTCGCCGAAGCGGACGAGCACCTGGTTGAGCACGACGTCGTTGGCGATCTCGATGCCGTCGATCGCGCCGAGGCGCTCGGCGAACAGCCGGGCGTGCGAGCAGCAGCGATCGATCATCTCCTCGACACCGCGACGTCCGAGCTCGCGCAGTGCCGCCCAGGTGGCGAAGCCGCGGGCGCGTCGTGAGGACTCGAGCACGTAGTCGCCCGGCGCGCGCAGCCCGCCTGCGTTCTGACCGGTGAGGTAGGCGCCGGTGTACGACATCGCCGCGGCGTGCGCATCGGGGTCGGCGCAGAACGCGTAGCCGCAGTCGTACGGCACGTTCAGCCACTTGTGCCCGTCGGTGCCCCAGGAGTCCGCCCGCTCGATGCCGGCGACGAGGTGGCGCAACGACGCGCTGGCCCCTGCCCACAACCCGAAGGCGCCGTCGACGTGCACCCAGGCGTCGTGCGCCTTGGCCACGTCGATGGCAGCCTCGAAGTCGTCGAACGCACCGGTGTTCACGTTGCCGGCCTGGAGGATGACGATCGTCGGGCCACGCTCACCGCTGTCGAGCACTCGTGCCAGATCGGCGACGTCGATCTCACCCTGTGAGCCCGTGGCCACGAGCTCCAACGACCCGGAGCCGAACCCGAGCAGCCGCAGCGCTCGATCGATGGTGCCGTGGCGCTCGCCGTTGCCGACGATTCGAACGCGAGGCGAACCGGCGAGCCCGCGCTGCTCGACGTCCCACCCGGCTGCCGCGAGGACGTGGTGGCGGGCGGCGGCGAGCGAGACCGTGTTGCCACCCTGGCCGCCGACGACGAAGCCCACCGACGCCGATGCCGGCACGCACAGCAGCTCCTTCAGCCAGCCGCCGGCGACCTCCTCGGTGACCGCAGCGAGCGGCGAGCTGGTGGCGTTGTACGCGTTCTGATCCCACCCGACGGTGAGCAGGTCGGCGGCCACCGCCGCGTCGAGCGCGCCACCGATCACGAAGCCGAAGTACCGCGACCCGGCGACGCCGACCAGCGCGCCGTCCGCTGCTGCGGCCAGCTCGTCGATCACCTGCGCAGCAGGCCGGGGATCGTCCTCGAGCACGCCGAGGCGGGTGCGCATCTCGTCGACCGACACGGTCGGGAACACCGGGAGCTCGTCGACCCGGTCGCGGTAGTCGGCGATCCGCGCCGCTGTTGCGGCAAGGAGGTCTGCTCGATCACTCATCGCGCCAGTCTCGCGTGCGCGGGTTCGATCCGCTCAGGCGTTGACGGCGACAGCGGGGTACGGAACCGGCGGCTCGGGCACCGACAGGCGGGCCGTCACTTCGGCGTCGGGCATCGACATGATCGCCCGGTACACCTTCTCGTTCATCATCAGGTGCGGCTTCGACGGGTCGATCGGCGGGTTGACGATCGCCCCGCCCTGCGACTCGAACTCGGCCGGCCCGGTGTACGAGTCCAGCTCATCGGCGTCGATGCCGAGCAGACCGACCACCTCGGGATCGATCCACGCCCGCTCGTCGATCGCCACCGCCGACGTGGCGATCTCCAGCGAGAGGTTCTCCGGACCGGCGAAGTAGATCGACTGGCACAGGCCGTGATCGAGCGGACCGAAGACGTTCACGCCGCGGTCGCGGATGCGGTCGCGCACGGCCAGCAGCTCCTCGAGCGTGTCGACGTTGAACGCGACGTGCTGCATGGTGCCGGGCGCCGACGGATCTGCCGAGCTGCCGGCGTGCGAGACGCCGATGATCGGCTCGATCGACGCGTTGTCGGGGCCCTGCACGAACGCGACGTAGCTGGAGTCGGCGAGCTTGAGGAAGCCGTGGAACGTGTTCGGCACGCCGTGCATCCAGTAGAGCGCCTTGAGCTCGGCGCCGAGCACGTCGGAGAAGAACTCGATCTGGCCCTTCATGTCGGCGGTCGAGATGGCCAGGTGGTGCACACCGTTCGGCAGACCCATCGTTCGCTCCTTCACCCTCGTCGCGCGTCGGCCGCGCGAGGTCAACCGTACCGATCGGTGAGCGTCAGGGGCGAGCTGTCGAGCACGACCTACCATGCCCCGATGGCCGGCGCGCGGGTGAACGGACTGGCGGCACCGGCACCGGCTGCGGCGCACACCCTGCAGCGGGTGCTGGCCATCGCCCGTTGGCTGTGCTGGGCGTGGATGGTGGCCGTGGTCGCCTTCTCCGGGCGAGCGCTCGTCTATCCGTTCGCCGCCTGGAGCGCCGTCGTGGTGATGCTGGGCGTGGCGACGTCGGCGACGGTCCTCGCCCGTGCCGATCCGGATCGGCTGCGCCGATCTGCGTGGGTGGTGTCGGAGACGGTCGTCGTGCTCGTCCTCGCCGTCGCCGACGGCTGGGTGTTCGAACGAGGCCACGTCTTCACCACCAGCCAGAACCTGGCCACCGAGTGGCCGTTGATCGCGGCCGTGTCCGTCGCCATCGCGGCCGGCCCGTTCGCCGCCGGAGCGGTCGGCTTCCTCTTCGGTCCCGCTCGGCTGCTGTCGGCGGCGTTGAACGACTTCTCCGACTTCGGACGGCGGCACCTCGTCGCCTCGTTCGCGACCGCGCTCTTCTACGCCGCGATGGGCGCACTCATCGGTTGGTTGATCACGCTGCTTCGCCGCTCGGAGGACGAGATCAGCCACCGGCGGGCGCGCGACGAGATGGCGCGAGTGCTGCACGACACGGTCCTGCAGACGCTGGCCCTCGTCGACCGCCGTGCGGGCAGCTCCGACCCGGAGCTCGCGGCGACTGCACGTCAGGCCGATCGAGACCTGCGCGCCTTCCTGTTCACCGATCCGACCGCACCCGGTGAGACCTCGTTGCGGGCGCGCATCCAGTCGCAGGTCGAGCGCGCCAGCGCGGGCTCCGATCTGCGGGTCGTGGTCAACGTGCTCGACGATGGGTGCCGCGTCGCCCACCGCACGCAGGACGCGCTCGCTCGCGCCATCGGCGAGTCCGTGGCGAACGCGCTGGAGCACGGTGCGCCGACGAACGTCGTCGTGTTCGCCGAGACGCTGAGCGCGGACGAGGTGTTCGCCAGCGTGCGCGACGACGGACGCGGCTTCGACGCCGACGTCGACGCGTTCGGGGTCGGCATCCGCGAGTCGATCATCGCTCGCATGCACGATGTGGGCGGTGCGGCGTCGATCGTCAGCGCGCCAGGGAGTGGGACCGAGGTGAAGTTGTGGACGCGCGAGCCGCAGGCGACATGACCGAGCCGATCCGCGTCGTGCTCGCCGACGACCACGCGCTCGTCCGTTCCGGCGTTCGATCCGAGCTCGGCCCGCGCTTCGAGGTGGTCGGCGAGGCCGACGATGCCGAGGGCGCGATCGACGTGATCACTGCACGGCAGCCGGCGCTGGTGGTGTGCGACCTGCACATGCCTCGCGGTGGCGGGCTCGCCGTCGTGCAGGCGTGCGCGACCATCTGCCCCCACGTCATCCTCACGGTCAGCGAGGCCGAGCGCGACCTGCTCGATGCCGTCGCCGCCGGTGCGGCCGGGTACCTGTTGAAGACGACGCCGGTCGACGAGCTGCGCAACGCGCTGATCGCCGCTGCGTCCGGCGAGCCGGTGTTCTCGCCGTCGCTTGCCGCGCTGGTGCTCGGCGAGTTCCGCCGCCTCTCCAGCACGATCACGGGCAGTCCCCTGTCGGACCGCGAACGGCAGGTGCTGCAACTCGTCGCCCGCGGCCACCGCTACGGGGAGATCGCCACCGAGCTGACGATCTCCGCCAAGACCGTCGAGAACCACGTGCGCAACATCCTCGGCAAGCTGCACCTCACCCGCCGCACCGACCTCGTCCGCTACGCCGTCCAGCACGGCCTCGACTGACCGCTCGCCCGACCGTCAACGTCCGAACCGACAAGCGCCAGAAGCCGACGTCCGGTTCTGGCGCTGGCCAGTTCGTCCCGGGCTCAGATCTCGATCACCAGCTCGTTGCCTTCGGGGTCGGCGACCCGCCAACGACCAGGCGACTCGTCGAGCAGCTCGCCACCCGCCGCCAGGGCCGTGGCCAGTCGCTGCGGTGCGACCTCCGACGGCACGGCGAGCTCGACGTGGATGCGGTTGCGCTGCCGGCGCCGCTCCGTCTCCGAGGCATCGAGCTCCTGGAACACGAGCACCGGGCTCAGCTCGCGTGGATCGTGGATGTCGGTGAGGCCGTCGCGGCGGTCGGCGATGTATCCGAGCGCGGCCATCCAGAACCCGCGGACTGCAGCGACGTCGGCGGCGTCGAGGAAGAGCTGGACGAAGCGCGGCAACGCCGGATCCGCAACAGCCCCGAGCTCGCGTGCCGCGGTCTGGATGCGTGCGGCGAGGTCCGTGAAGTCGAGCTCGAGGCCGTGGGCGTCGCTCTCCCACCGGTCCTTCCCGCTGTCGATGATCACGAGCCCGGGGCGAAGGTCGATCAGCATCGGGAAGCCCGCATCGTCGGCGAGCGCCGCGACCGCATCCGCCAGTTCGATCTGCTGCGTTGGGGAGGTGGTTCGGTAGCACGCGATCGCGCTGAACACCGCGTGCCAGTCGGCGGTCTCGGTCTGCTCACCGAGCGGGTCGCCCGGCACGAGGTCGACCTCGTTGCCGTCCGGGTCGGTGTGGCAGACCCCGTACGGCCCGGACCCGTTGCCACGACCCAGCTGCTCGACCGCCGCAGCCGGTCGCACGACGTCGAGGTGGATGCGGTTGCGAAGCGGCCGCAGCTCGCTCGTCTGCCGGATGCGCACCGACGGGGCACGGCGCACCGGATCGACCATCACGCCGCCCTCCTCTGGCGCGTGCCCGAGCACCGGCTGCCAGAACTGGCTCACTTCCGTCGGGTTCGTGGAATCGAACACGAGGCTCAGCTGCTGCAGCACGGCAGGGTTCGCGATCAGCCCGAGTTCCCGCGCCGCGGCTGATACCGCGTCGGCGTGCTCGGCTGCGTCGAGCCGAACGCGCACCCCTGTCGGGCGCAGATCGACCGCGACCTCGTCCGACACCTCCAGAGCGCGCCGGGCCAGAGCAGCCCCCTCGGTCAGCGATCCCGCGTCGAACCAAGCCGTCGCAACCCCACCCACCATCCGCCAACCCGTTCCCATCACCGTCATCGCGACACCGTAGTGACCCGACGAACTGGGCACACCCAGAACGTGACGTTCGATTCCGGGTGTGCCCGGAACGAGCGGATCGGGTTGCTCAGTGAACCCCCAGGGGACTCTGGGGGGTTTGCCGGATTTCGCCGGTGACGTTCGGCGCAGATGATCGTCGGCATGAGCACCACGCCCTTTGCGCCGCCGACACCACCCGCGTCTCCTGCCCCGCCACCTGATCGACCGAGTCGGCCGGCGGCCGCGTGGCTGGCGATCACCGGCTCCGGGCTGTTGCTCGTCGCGGCCGTCGTCGTCGTCGCCAGCCAGTGGAACCTGATCCCGCAATCGGTCCGCTTCTGCGGGCTGCTCGGTGCATTCGTCGCCATCGTCGCGATCGCCGAACGCATCCGGGCGACGGCACCGACGACAGCAACCGTGGTCGCTCACCTCGTGCCCGGCATCGCCGTCACGGTCGGCATCGCCGCCGGGGCCACGCTCGGCAACCCGTGGCCGGTGTCGATGCTCATCGGTGGCCTGCTCGGTGCCTCGGTCAGCGAGGTCAACGTGCGGCGCTGGCGTGCGCCGCGCATGGCAGTCATCACCGCGTGCAGCGCCGTCGTCGCCGCAGTCGGACTCGCCGGACAGACCGCGGCGCCCGTGGCAGTGATCGCCGGCATCGCCGCCGTCGCCCTGCTGCTCGTTCGCCGAGAGCTGGAGGCGGCGACCATCGCCGTGCTCGTCGGCGTCAGCCCGGTGCTCGGCACGTTGACCACCTTCAAGGTCGGCGACGGCACGATGACCCGCATCGGCGCGGCCGGCCACGTTCTGACGTGGGCGGCTCCGATCGCCGGCGGTCTCGCCGCCCTGGTGCTTGGCGTCCTCGCTCACCGTCGCCGTTCGGTCGGGCTCGTCATCGCTTCCTCGACCAGTCTGCTGCTGAACGTCGTCGCCGGACTGGCCGTCGGTCAGGCGTCGACGCCCGCGTGGGCGACGCTGCTGGCCATCGCGCTGCTGGCCATCGAACTGTCCGCCTGGCTGCACAGCGACAGCGTGTGGACCACGTCGATGGCGCGCCTCAGGAACGGCGTCGCCACGGCCGTGTCCGGCACGGTCCCGGTGATCGCTGCAGCGGCGTTCGCCGGTGTCACCTTCGCTCCGGCTGTGACCCTCGCCGGCTGGAGCATCCCGATCGCGCTCACCCTGGCCACGACGACGTCGATCAGCGCTCGCCGGTTGGGCGCCTCTTTGCTCGCCGCTGTCGGTGCCGTCGCCCTGACCGTCTGCCTGGCGTCGTCGCTCGGCGCATCGCCGCTCGTCGTCTCCCTCGTCGCACTCGCCGTGCTCGCCGCTTCGGCCGCAACACGGTCGGTGCCCGCCGACTCGGTGGCTGCCGCCTCAGGTGTCGCGCTCGCCATGACGCTGCTGCAACGGGCCACCGATCGCGGACATGCGTACGGCGTCGGCCATTGGACCACCGCGGCAGCGATCGACGTCGCGCTCGTGCTGTGCGGCTGCGTGCTGGGCATGCTCGTGCTCGCTCGGCGCTCGACGACGGCGGACAGGGCGATGCTCGTCGCGGTCGGCGTCGCTGCGCTGTCCGCCGGTGTCGTGACGCCGATGTGGGCCGTCGCGACGGCGACGGTCGTCGGTGTCGCGGTCGGTCTCGTCGGCGTCCTCCGCCGTCCGGCGTTCGCCGCTTCCCTCGCTCTCGCCGCCGTCTGCGTCAGCGCCGCCCACATGGGCGGTCGACACTGGTCGAACGTCGTCGCCATCGTCGTCTGCGCCGTCCCCGTGTTCGTGGCGCGACGCGCCACGGTGCACGCTCTCTGGAGCGCGCAGCTCGTGCTCGCCGCCACGGTGCTGCTGCAGATCAACCACGTCGCGCCGACCGGCGTCACCGGCTCGTTGATCGCCGCCGCCATCGTGCTGAGCGGCATCGCCTTCACGACCTCGCGGTTCACCGCCCTCGATTCGGGAGCGATCGCCGCCGCTGGGCTCGCCATCGCCTCCTCGGTGCACGTCGGGTCGCATCCGGCGTTCATCTCACTCGCATTGCTCGTCGCCTCGGCGCAGGGCCTCGGCTACGGGGTGGCACGCGCCAACCGCCCACTCGCCGGATGGTCGGCGATCACCGGCGGCGCATCGTTGTTCTCGCTGTGGTTCACCTCGGGCACGAACGCCGCGCTGCTGTCGGGCCTCGCCCGCTACGACTTCCGCGGCGCGGACCTCGCCGTGCTGGCGATCTCCGCGTTGATGCTGATCATCGGCGTCGGCGTCCGTCGCTGGAACACGCTCAACCCGGCGTCGACGTGGCTCGCCTACGGGCCGGCACTCGCGGTGCTCACCAGTTGGTTGCTCGTCGTGCAGGTCGAGCGTCGTGCCGACTGGGCCAGCATCATCGGCCTCGTGATCGGCATCGCCTGCATCGCTGCCGGCGGATGGCGCCGGCTCGCAGCTCCATTGGTGATCGGGACGGCGTCGCTGATCGCCACCACGATCGCCGCCACCGGATCGCAACTCGCGTCGCTGCCCGGATGGGCGTGGCTCGTCGTCGGCGGCACGGCGCTGCTCGTGCTCGCGGTGGCGGTCGAGCGCCACAGCAGCGACGACGACGCCGCCGGCCTGGCCACGATGCTCCGGCGCTACCGATGAGCGTCGTAGGCCGCGAGCACTCGCTTCGGCGCCTTCATCCGCCACGCGTCCTCGACGAGCTCGCGCACGACATCGTCGTCGGCGACATCGAGGTGCACTCGCACCCAGTCCGTCATCACCCGCTTGCCCCACAGGATCTCCTCGAACGCCGCTGGGTCCTCGGCGAGCAACGCCGGCAGCTCGTCGGCACCGACGACGAGGTGGATGTGCGAGCCGTCCGGCGGCACGGTGATGAGGATCTTGCCCTTCACTCGGAACGACGACCGGTCGAAGTGCGGCTCCTCGGTGGTCTCCGGGAACGACAGCACGAACTCGCGCAGCTCGTCGATCGTCATGCCACGACGCTACGCGAGCTCCGCCATGCGCCGGGCGGCGATCCGTGGCTGCGGCGGAAGGCGCGGCTGAACGCCTCCTCGGAGTCGTAGCCGACGCGCCGGGCAACGGCGGCGACACCGAGCTCGGTCGTGGCGAGGAGGTCTTCGGCGAGGTGCATGCGCCACTCGGTGAGGTAGCGGATCGGCGAGCGGCCGAGCACGGTGCGGAACCGCTCGTCGAGCACCGAACGCGACACCGCAGCGCTGGCGGCGAGCTCGGCAACGGTCCACTTCCGCTGCGGTGCGGCGTGCAGCTCAGCCATCGCCGGAGCGAGCACCGGGTCGCGCAACGCGGCAACCCAGCCGTGCTCGGCAGCGGGCGCGGTCGACAGGTGCACGCGCAGGACCTCGATCAGCAGCAGCTCCGGCAGGCGCGTCGAGATCGGCTCGGCCGGCAACAGGTTCGACGTGCTGGCGAGCGCGTAGTCGATGCTCGACTCGACCCACCGCCTCGCCGGGCCATCCGGCAGGCGCACGACGAACACCGGCGGGAAGGCCCGCAGCGAGGGGTCGAACAACGGGTCCTCGGAGTGGAGGTAGCCGCAGACGACGTCGGTTCGCTCGCCGCCGGAACCGAGCGTCAGCAGCGGCATGCGCTCCCACGGCGGACGTGCGAGCAGCGAGAGCAGCGGCACGCGGTCGGCCTCCTGCTCGCCGCCCATCGCGTAGTCGTCGCCGTAGGGCAGCACGATCACGTCGCCGCGACTGGCCCAGATGCGGTCGCCGCTTGCCGCCGACACCCAACACCGGCCGGACACGACGATGTGGAACAGGATCACCCGCTCCGCGCCGGGATGGATCGCGCCGGTCATCTCACGCAGCGGCGAGTCGAACGCCCAGCTCTCGGTGAACTCGGCGCGGAAGAAGATCGCCCCGCCGAGCCGCAGCCGTTCCAGCGCGTCGATCAGCGGTGCCGGTGCCCCAGCCATGTCTCCCGGTGTCTCGATCATTGGCGGTCCCGCAGCCTCCCTGAACACTGAGCGTGTCACACAACGAGCCCGAACGATCGGGCCGAGACTCACACAGAAACAAGGAACACAACATGCCGAAGTACGTCATCGAACGCACGATGCCAGGAGCCGGACAGCTGTCCGCCGCCGAGTTGACTGCTGCCTCGAAGGTGTCCAACGAAGCCCTGGCGACGCTGTCGCCGCGAGTGAAGTGGCAGCAGAGCTACGTCACCGACGACAAGGTCTTCTGCGTCTACATGGCCGACGATCCGCAGGCGATCCGCGAGCACGCTCGCCTCGCCGGCCTCCCCGCCGATGCCATCCATCAAGTCGGCGCGGTCATCGACCCGTCGACCGGCGAGTGACCGTGACGGGCGCACCCCCTGCACCCGTCGCACCCACGTCGACGTCGTCGGCGGACCACGTGTCCGCCGGCGACGAGCCGTGGTACACCGTGCTGGTGCGCGTCAACCGCGAGGCGCTCGAGCGGATCCACCGACGTGGCTGAGCGGTCAGCCCGCAGCCCGCTTGCGGGGGTCGGCAGGGGTCGCCTGCGCAGCGAGGATCGACGCGCTGATCACGCTTGCCGCAGAGATCACGTCCTCGAGATCATCACCCAGCGCGGCAACGAGCGCGTCCTGCGACCGATCGGTCGCCGCCTCGATCTCGTCGCGCGCTGACCGGCCCTGTGCCGTCAGCCCTCCCGCTGCATCGACCCAGCCGCGGTCGCGCAGCGAGGCCAGGCCACTGGCAACGCGATCCGGTGACATGCCCCGGCTCGCGGAGTACTCACCGGGTGCATACCCCAGCCACAGCTCGGTGAGCACGTTCATCTCGGCGAGATCGAGGCCGGCCGCGACGCACGCGGCGATGTGTCCGTCGCCGCGGTGCTCGCGAACGAGCTCTGCCGCACGCCACGCCACACCGTGTGCATCGCCCGGCACCGGCAACGCGCGCAGCGCGCTGAACAATGGCCGACCCATGCCATCGAGCGTCGAGTGGGCAGCCATCAGCCGCGTGCCGAGGAGCTCGATCGCTGCCGCATCGACGCCTGCCGTCGCTGCGGCGAGACCTGTCGTCGCGCCGACTTCGCGACTGCTCAGCACCGCGTCGCGTGGCGCGATCGCTTGCGCGCCGGCCAGCACCGCGGTGAGCAACGCCGGCTCGAACGCGCCGAACGCGGCCACGACGATCGACGGCGCAACGTCGGCGCCGAGCGAAGCGGCTCGTCCCCACACGTACCCGCCGAAGAAGTCGAGCCCCAGCGACGTCGCCCCGGCCGCTGCCTCCTGCGACCACCAACCGATCGTGGCGATCGGCTCGACCGCATCGCGCAACCGGCGCGCCGCCGTCCCCGGCAGATCTGGCTCAGCGATCGGTTCCGAACCCGGCACCAAGAAGTGCGCGGCGATGTCGTGATAGGTCATGCCGCATCCTCACCCTCTGGCCGCGATCACGGCGAGCCGTGTGCCAACCCCGAGACCGCGACGAGGCAGACATGTCGCGTTTTCGCAGTCGACAGGTTCCCCTGCGCGACGCGCAGGAAGACCTGTCGCCGTACTGAACGCGTCATGTCCCGGTGAACACATCGCCGTCGACCACGGCCAAGGCATCTGCCGCTTCCTTGCCCACCGACCAGAACCCGTCACGGCTTGGCGGCCAGCTTCGCCGCGAGCTCGATGGCGATCTGCGCTTCGACGGCTGCCTTGTCGATGCCGAGGCCGGACAGCAACCCGTCGCCCGCCTCCACCTCCAGCAGCGCCAGGAGGATGTGCTCGGTGCCGATGTAGTTGTGGCCGAGCCGCAGCGCCTCGCGGAACGTCAGCTCGAGCGCCTTCTTCGCGTCGGCGCTGAACGGGATCAGCGCGGGCAGCTGATCGGCGGCGGGTGGGAGTGCGGCCGTCGCCGCGGCGCGCACCGCATCGAGCGGGACGCCCTTGGCCACGATCGCGACCGCGGCGATCGCCTGGGGCTCGGAGAGCAAGCCCAACACGAGGTGCACCATCCCGACCGCGTCGTTGCTCGCAGCACGGGCCGCCTCCTGCGATGCGACGACCACGTTCTTCGCTCGGACCGTGAACCGGCTGAAGCCCTGCGAGGCATCGATACTGACGAGGTCGCCGACATCCTTGACCACGAAGCGCTTCTGCACCGCCTGCTTCGAGACGCCCATGCTGGCGCCGATGTCACGCCACGAGGCGCCCGAGCGCCGGGCCTGATCGACGAAGTGGCCGACGAGGTGATCGGACAGCTCGCCGAGGTGATCGGCAGCCACCGACGCCGACGCCAGCTGCTCCAACGGGTCGCTGTGCACCTTGGTGATCGCCTCGATGAGGTCGTCGAGGCGAACGGTCTTCGAGATCGGCGTCGGTGTCGTCATGCGTCAACCATACGTTGACGATCAGGGATCGTCAACCAAGAGTTGACGTTCCCCTCTGCGCATGCGCGCCCGGCCGCACGTCGCCATCACGTTCAGCCGCGTCGCCGTGCTCGTCCGCCCCACCCGCGCCTACGGCTGAGCCCGCCACGCAGCGCAGCGACGTACGCTCGGGCATGGCCGACATCCTCGTCCGCAAGGTCAAGTTCGACTTCCCCGACGAGCTCGACGACGTGTTCCCCGGCGACGACATCGTCGCCGAGACGTGGCTGGCTGCGTTCTCGTTGACGATGCCGACGCTCGAGCCGTACCTGATCCGCGTCTACCGCTCGATCGGCGATCGGATCACCAACCCGGCGCTGGCCGAGGACGTCCGGCTGTTCATCGCCCAAGAAGCGCAGCACCACCGCAACCACTCACGCATCAACAGCATCATCAAGTCGCGCCTCGGGCCCGAAGTCGCCGCGCAGCTGCAATCGATCGAGGACGACCTGGAGCGCGACTACCGCCGCTACAACGACAAGAAGTCGGTGCGCTTCAACGCCGTCTACGCCGAGGGCTTCGAGGCGATGACGTGCGCGATGGTGGTGGCCTCGTTCGAGCGGGCGGCCAAGGGCGAGGGTTCGCAGCGGTTCGGGCCGTGGCAGCAGCTGTTCGCCTGGCACGGCGCCGAGGAGTTCGAGCACCGCACGGTCGCCTTCGACGTCTACCACGACCTCGTCGGCAGCTACCCGTACCGCGCCTTCGGCTCGCTGCGCACGCAGATCCACTTCAGTCGCTACATCGACCGGCTCCAGCGGGTGCTGCTGGCGGCACACGGACGACCACGGCGACCGCACCTCCCACCGTGGATGAAGACGGGATGGCGGCACTACCTGCGCACGTTCTCGCCGCGCTACGACCCGGCGAAGCTCGAAGCCCAACCACTGGTCGACATGATCCTGTCGATGTACACCCCGGCAGCGGAGGCGCGATGAACCCGATCACGACCCTCAAGCGGTTCACCGTTCGCGGGCTCGTCGCCGGCGCCGCGGGAACGATCGCCATGGATGCCCTGTGGTACTCGCGGTACCGCGCCGGGGGCGGCACGTCCTCCCCCGCGGCATGGGAGCTCCACGCCGGCGTCGACTCGTTCGACGATGCGCCCGCTCCGGCGAAGGTCGGCAAGCACCTCGCCGGGCTCGTCGGCATCGACCTGCCGCCATCGTCGGTCTCGGCCACCAACAACGTCGTCCACTGGGCGACCGGGCTCAGCTGGGGCGTGGCTGCGGCGGCGCTGCGCACGGCGCGCGTCCCCGCGGTGCGGGCCGGCATCCTCGCCGGCGCTGCTGCGTTCGCGACGAGCTATGCGGTGCTCCCCAAGCTCGGCATCTACAAGCGGATCACCGAGTACGACGCGACGACGATCGCCAAGGACGCATCCGCACACCTGGTCTTCGGCACCACGGTCGGGTTGACCGGTCTCCTCATCGGGAAGCGACGGAAGGCGGCCAACTGATGGCCAAACCGACAGGGCTGGATGAGCTCTTCGTCCACCAGATCCCCGAACTGCTGCCGGAGGTCGAGACCCGCAGCGCGCACTGGCGGGAGAGCTACTTCTTCGAGATCCACAGCCGGGACGGGCTCGGCGACTCGATCTTCTTCACCATGGCGGTGTTCCCCGCTCGCCAGCACATGGACTCGATCCAGATGGGCCGCATCGGCGGCAAGCCGGTGCTCGGCGTGCTCAGCCGCCCGACCGGCGACGACCCGCACACCACCGACGTCGGGGGCGCGCGGATCGAGGTCGTACGTCCGTGGGAGGAGGTGCACCTGTTCGCCGACCCCGCGCAGGCAGCGATCGGTCTCGACCTCACGTTCCGCGCTCGTACGCAGCCGTACGGTCTGCGCCGCGGCACGATGCGCGCGGTCGACGAGGTCGTCTGGGACCAGAGCCACATCCTGCAGTCGGGCACGTACGAGGGCACGTACACGGTTGGCGGCGTCGAGCACACCGTCGACGGGTGGATCGGGCAGCGCGACCACTCGTGGGGCATCCGCGATCACGGACGCTGCCCGCTGTGGATCTGGCTGCAGCTGCAGTTCGACGACGGCTTCCTCGGCGTGTGGCACTGGGAGTACGAGAACGGCGCCCGCGTCTACACCGATGGGTGCTGGGCACCCGCCGACGGCGGCGAACCGATCCCGCTGATCGACTTCGGTCACGACCTGGAGTGGGTCGGCGCCGACGGTGAACCAGCGATCTACGGCGAGCACGGCGACACGGTGGCCGGCCTGCGAGGCTCGTGCCTGTTCACGCTGGCCGGCGGACGGCAGATCACCGTCGCCGCCGACGGCACCTTCGACCGGCCGTACGAGCCGTTCCATCGCGGTGGCCTGAGTCAGATGCGCGTCAGCACCGACGACGGACGAACGGGCACAGCGATCTACGAGGTCACCGGAGCACGGCACCACCGCTACTTCCCCGACGCCACCGTGCCGGGCGTGCTGCCGGCGTAGACATCTAGAGCCAGCCGGAGCTCTTGAACTTGCGGTACAGCCACAGGCACGCGCCGACCATGATCGTCAGGACGACCGGGTACCCCCACGCCGATCTCAGCTCGGGCATGTGCTCGAAGTTCATGCCGTAGATGCCGGCGATCATCGTCGGAACGGCTGCGATGGCCACCCACGAGGAGATCTTGCGCATGTCCTCGTTCTGCCGGATCGACACCCGCGTGAGGTTGGCGGCGAGGATGTTGGACAGCAGGTCGTGCAACGTCTCGACGCGCTGGGTGACCGCCACGAGGTGGTCGTGCGCGTCGCGGAAGTACTGGCGCAGCTCTCGGGCGACGACTGCGTACGTCCGGTTGGCCAGCAGGTCCAGCGGGCCGAGCAGCGGTGCGAGGGCCTCCTGCACCAGCAGCACGGACCGCATCAACCCGTAGATGCGCTCCACCGGGTTCTCTCCGACGTGGCGGTTGAACACCTCGCGCTCGACCTCGCGCACGTCCTTCTCGATCTCGGCGACCACCGGCTCGTAGTCGTCGACGACGTGGTCGACGATGGCGTGGAGCACCGAACCGGTCCCGTGGCGGAGGATGTCCGGGTTCGCCTCGAGTGCTGCTCGGACTCCGGTCAGGCGAGACGGTGCGTTGTGTCGCACGTGGAGCACGGCGTGGGGTGTCACGAACACCTGGATCTCGCCGAAGTCGACCTCCTCGACGTCCTGCCGGTACTTGGCGGTCTTCAAGACGACGAACAGCGCGTCGTCGTACTGCTCCAGCTTCGGGCGCTGATGCGCGTTCAGGGCGTCCTCGACGACGAGGTCGTGGAGGTCGATGTGCTGTCGCACCTGCTCGAACTCGGACTTCGTCGGCTCGAACAGGCCGGTCCAGCTGAACGCGCCCTCGCCGCACGTGGTTCGCCAGTCCGTCGTGTCGAACCTGCCCGGCCGGCGGACCCCGTCCACGTACAACGCGCTGTCGACGATCACGACCAGATGGTGGCACAGACAGCAGGCCCCACCCTGTGTGACGGCCCGCCGAGCCGGCGGCGTGACACATGACGCTCACCGATCGCCGATCGCCGCAATCCGCGTGCCGGGTGCCTCCGAACACGTTGGGCGCGCGATGCGTGCGATTGGCCGAACCGGGGTACGGAGTCACGATGTTCCAGATCAGTGATGCCCACTCGGGAGACGACGTGGCGGTCGCGCTGCGCGCCGTGGCAGACGAACCGCGACTGACCCTTGCCCTGCAGCACGCCGAGGCGCTGCGTTTCGCCGCCGCACGGACGCTCGATGCGCAGCGCGACGCGCAGCGACTCGAGACAGTGGTCCGCGGTGGCGACGACGTGTCGTCGTTGGCCGCGATCCACGCGCTCGGGTCGGTGGCCGATGCGGTGGCCGATCGTGTCCTGCTCGAGCTGGTCGTCGAGACCGAGGAACCGTTCGCGGCGCACGCAGCGTGGGCGTTGGCTGCTCGGCGCTCGTCGCCGGAGGCCATCACGGCGCTCGTGCAGCTGGTGCTCGGCGGTGGCTTCACCGCGATGCTCGCCGAACGGACCCTGATCGAGTGGTCACGACTCGACGCCCGCCCGACGATCGAGGCGATCGTGCGCGCCGCAGGTCACATCGACTTCGAGGACCGGGTGCAGCGACAACTGCTCGCCAACCTGCTGCAGGCGCTGCCGAACCACCGGCCGGACACCGCCGAGGACCGACTGGACCACCTTCGCACCACCGGCGAGGGCATCGTCGTCGTCCAGCCCTTCCTCCACGCGCAGCTCGACCGCGACGGATCGGAACTCGGCGCAGGCGACGCCGGTGGGATCGCCGCCTTGCTGCGCTCGCTCGGTACGTCCATCGCCGCCGTCGACGGCATCGACGAGGTGATCACGGTCACTCGCCGCAACGTCGGAGAAGCGCGGACCGAGGAACTGGCCGCCGGGCACCGAGTGGAACGGATCCGCTTCGGCGCCGGCACGGGCGTTCCCTGGCGAGAGGCATGGGTGCATCGCACCGAGATCGAACGCCGGCTCCTGGCCATCGGCGAGGCATTGGAGGGACGCCGAGTCGTCTGGCACCTGCGGATGGCCGACGTCGGCACCCTCGCGGCGGCCGCCGTCGCCCGACGGCTGGACCAACCCGTCGTGTTCACCGCTGCGCCGGACCCGCACATCGTCATCGATGCGCTGCAGGACGGCGGGCACCTGGATCGCTCACGGTTCGCCGTCGAGGACGCGGCGTCGCAGTACTGGTTCCGGGCGCGAATGGTCGAGCGGCTGACCGCACAGGCCGATCACCTGGCGCTGCTGCCCCGTCCGACGATCCAACGCGAGTTGGTCGAGCTGGTCGGTGTCGAGGCGAACGACCTGTCGAACCGCTCGACGGTGATCGCCGAAGGCGTCGACGTCGGCGAATCGGACCGCGCTCGCGCCCGGCTGTTCGACGCCACCGCCTCGTCTGCGGTCGGTCGGGTCATCGGCTCGTTGCCCGCGGAGCGCCGCAACCTGCCGTGGCTGCTCACCGTCGGCCGGCTGCACCCGTCGAAGGGACCGCAACGGATCGTCGACGCAGTTGCGGCGCACCCCGATCTGGCCCGGCGCGTGAACATCGTCATCGTCGGCGGCGACATCGATCGGCCGTCGGCCGATGAGCAGTCGACGATCGAGCTGATCCGCCGCGCGGCTCGCAACTCCAACGACGGACTCGTGACGCTGACCGGTCACCTGCCTCCGTCGACGGTGAACGATCTGATGGCGTTCACGGCGGCGAACGGCGGCGCCTACGTCTGCGCCAGCGACAAGGAAGAATTCGGTCTGGCGATCGTCGAGGCGATGGCCGCCGGCGCGATGGTCGTCGCTCCACGACGCGGCGGGCCCGCTTCGTACGTGGCTGATGGCGACACCGGCGTGCTCTGCGACACTCGCTCCCCGGCGCAGCTGAGTGGCGCGATCGAGGCGGCGCTCGAGCGAGCCACGGACGTCGACCGTGCCGAGCGGTCGCGGGCGATGGTTCGTGCCGACCTGAGCGTGGACACGATGGCCCGCCGCTTGGTCGAGGTGTACGAGCAGCTCGTGCCGAGCGTGGTGACCGCGTGACGCTGCTGGTGGTCTGCCCCGACTACGCGTCGCACGCGTTGCCGATGATCCAGGTCGCCGCGGCGTGGGCGCGCACGGAGGGCGAGGCGATCGTGGCGACCGGCGAGTCGACGCGCCCGATGGTCGAGGCGGCAGGACTGGCCTGGGTGCCGCTTCGGCTCGGCAAGGGCAGCAACGCCGGCATCATCGAGGTCGACCAGCAGCCGGCCGGCGAGGACGAGCACCTCCGCGCCTTCTTCGACGCCACGCGCGCCGGACCGATCGCGACCTTGCGCTACCAGGCCGACGCCCGTCGCCATGACCTGCTCCACGAGCCCGATCGAGTGTTGGATCGCCTCCGCGAGATCGTCCGCGACGTGCAGCCCGATCGCATCGTGGTCGATCACGTTGCGTTCGGCGCACGACTGGCGTTGCACGCTCTGGGCGTCGAGCCGGCGACGATGGTGCTCGGTCACCCCAGCGCGCTCTGCGCGCCCGGCGAGGTCTACGGCCTGCCGCCCCAGTGGCCGACCGCAATGGAGCCGGATGCGGTGGCGGCGGATGCGCTGCGTGGTCAGTGCCGCGACTCGGTCGACGAGCTGCGCGACGCCGCCGACGAGCTGCTCGTGCGCCGCGCACCGGATGCACCGCGTGGCATCGACCTGACCTCCGAACCCGGCCACCCGACGATCTACGTCTACCCCGAGGCGCTGCACGACCCGTGCCGTTCGCTGCCGGCGGATCACGTCTTCATCGGGTCGCTGGCGCGCGACGAGCGGCTCCATGACGAACGACGGCCGACGGGATCGGGGCCTCGCGTGCTGGTCGCCCTCGGCTCGTTCCTGAGTGCGCGCGACGATGTGCTGCGCACCGCGGTCGAGGCAGCGAGCATCGCCGGGTGGCAGCTCGTGCTCGCCCACGGCAGCACCCCCGTGGAGCGGCTCGGCCGCATCCCGATGGGTGCGGTCGTCGAGCGCCACCTGCCTCAGGTGGCGTGGTTGCATCACACGGACGTCCTGATCACCCACGGCGGCAACGGCAGCGTCACAGAGGCGGCGACCGCCGGTGTGCCGATGGTGGTGCTGCCCTTCTCGACCGATCAGTTCGCCGGCGCCGCGGCCATCGAGCGCGCCGGCCTCGGCGTGGTGCTGGCCCCCAACGAGCTCACTGCGGCAGCCCTCGTCGCCGCCGTCGACGACGTGCTGCGCTCGGATGCGTCGGAGCGCGCCCGCCGTGTGGCGAGCGACATCGCCGCCGGCGGCGCCGAACGCGCCGTCGAGGCGATCGCCGCTACGTCGCCGAGCGTCGCGCCCGGTGATCGTCGGCCGTGATCTCCATCACGATCCCGTCGATCGGCTGACCGTCGTACACCAGCTCGCCGGTCTCGACCTCGCGCACGCGGAACCCGACCTTCTCGTACACCCGGCGCGCTCGTGGGTTGAATGCGAACACCGTGAGCGTGACGCCGGCCAGGCCGAGCACCTCGAACGCGTGGTCGAGGATGAGCTGCGTCGCTTCCGAGCCGAGACCGCGGTCGCGCCCTGCCGGGCCGATCAGGATCCGGAAGTTGCACGTGCGCTGCTGAGCGTCCCACTCGTTGAGCACGACTTCGCCGACCGTCACCCCGGCAGCTCGATCGACGATGGCGAGATCGAGTCGATCGGTGGTGGCGTTGCGCGTGGTGTACCACTCACGCAGCTCGGGGTCCGGCTGTGGATCGCCGGCGTTCGCCTCTGCCGCTCCGGTCACGGATCCGGTCAGCCGACGGACATCCGGATCGGCGATGGCGACCGCCATGGCGGCGAGGTCATCGTCGGTGAACGGCCGGAGCACGACGCGCTCACCGGTCAGCGTCGGCTTCGTGGCGAAGTCAGGTGACATGCCGGTGGACCCGAACCGGGATCGCGCTCTGCACGGCCATGCCGTTGATCGGGTCGTAACCGCTGTCGACGGTGCACAGGCGATTCGTCGGGCTGCCCTGACGGCGGACGTCCTCGTCGGTGATCGAGCCGCCCCAGGAGTGCGCCATCGAGATCACCGACCGCTTCACGGTGTCGCTCGCTTCGGCGACACCGATCACCGAACCGCTCGGCGACGTGATCTCGACGAGATCGCCCGGCAGTGCACCGAGCGAGGCGAGGTCGTCGGGATGCATGTACGCCGCGTTGGTGGTGCCGACACGCGCCAGCCCGGGCAGCTCGCGGCCGAGGGAGTTGAGCACGTGCTTGAGGCGCCTGCTGATCAGTCGGAACGGGAACGCGTCGGCGTCGAAGCCGTCGAGGACATCGGCACCGGATCGCTCGCCCGCGACCACGGCGAGCTCGTCGACGACGTCGTCCGGGGCGACGGCGAACCGCGCCCGCGCGTTCGGCTCTGCGGGCAGCACGGTGATCGCCAGATCCTCGCGGATCGTGCCCCGCTCCGCCCGGATCTGCGCCATCGGCATGCGCCCCTTGGCGTAGGCGAGGTCGAGCATCGTGTCGTCGTCGGCGCTGCCGTCGAGCGGCAGATCCCCACCGGGCAACGTCATGCGCGTGCCGAGGCGAGCGGCGATGCCGGCGAACACCTCCCACTCCGACAGCAGATCGCCCTCCGGCGCGAGGACCGCCGGCGTGTAGCTCACGTACGGCGCGGCGAAGCGCCGATCCATCACGGTCGGCACGTCGGCACGTTCGAGCTCGAGGCGCGGCGGCAGCACGTAGTCGGCCAGCTCTGCCGTCGCCGTCATCCGGTGATCGATGACCACCAGCAGCTCCAGGTCGCGCATCGCCTCGATGGTCTTGATCTGATCGGGGAACGCCACCACCGGGTTGCCGCCGCACACGATGAGGCACCGCACTCGTCCATCGCCGGGTTCGAGGATCTCCTCGGCGAGCACGTTGGTGAGCATCTCGCCGGGCAGGCCGCGGAGGCCCTTCACCCGGTGCGCGGCCCCCGGAGCCGGATCGCTCGGGGCGATCACCTGGGCGCGGCGCGTGTCGCCCGGGTTCAGGAAGCTGCCGCTCTCCAACCGGTCGCCCTCGCGGTTGACGCGCCCGCAGATCGCGTTGAGCGTCAGCGCGAGGTGCTCCATGAGCGTGCTGTGCGGGGCCATGTTCGGCCCGGTGCCCGTGCCTGCCGTACCGCGAGGCCCTGCCGCGAAGAGCCTCGCCGCGGCGACGACGTCGTCGGCCGGCACGTCGCATCGTGCGGCGACCACGTCGGGCGTGAACGGCGAAACGGCTGCGCGCAATTCGTCGAGCTGAGCCACCCAGCGGTCGCAGAACGCAGCGTCGTGCAACCCTTCGCCGAGGATGACGTTGATCAACCCGGCCAACAACGTCGGATCCTCGCCGGGCTTGACCGGCAGCCAGATGTCGGCCGAGGCGGCCAGCTCGCTGCGCCGCGGGTCGATGACGATCAGCTTCATGCCGCGCGCCTTCGCCCGACGCAGGGTGACGAACGGGTTCGTCCCTTGCAGGCCCCCTGCCGGCGCGTACGACGACACGAGCGGGTTGTAGCCGATGGCCATCACCACGTCCGCGTCGCGGAAGTTCTGCCAACCGGCGTCCCATGCACCCATCCGGAGGCGTGCGGTGAGGTGGGCGGGCTGATCGATCGTGATCGACGTGTAGAACGACGGCGACCCGATGCCGGCGTGGAACGCGACCGCTGCCGGCATCGAGATCGCGTTCTGGAACGCCCCGGTGCCCGTGTAGCTGGCGACGGCGCGAGGGCCGCACCGCTCGATGATCTCGCGAATCCGCTCGGCGATGTCGTCGAGTGCGGCAGCCGACGTGGTCGGCTGGAACGTGCCGTCATCGGAGCGGCGCAGCGGTGCGCGCAGGCGATCCGGCGCGTGGTGCTGGTCGGCGAGCTGACGGCCCTTGATGCACGTGTACCCCTCGAACAGCGGATCGTCGGGCACGCCGCGCACGGCGATCGCCCGCTCCGACCCATCGCCCGTCTCGACGTCCACGTGGATCGGGCACGCGGCGTGGCAGAACCTGCAGAACGTCGCTCGCGTCTCGATCATCGCGGCTTGGCTCCACCGTTGACGCGCAACGTCTCGCCGCTGATCCAGCTCCCAGCCGCCGAGCACAGGAACAGGACCGCGGCGCCCATGTCCAACGGCGTCCCGAAGCGACCCAACGGGATGTTCCACTTGGCCTCCGCGGCGGCCAGGTCGGCGTCGGTCTCGATCCCGAGCGCGGTGCGGAAGATCTCGGTCGGCACCGCACCCGGAGCGACACCGTTGACGCGGATCCTCGGGGCGAGCTCCGCTGCAGCAGTCATCGTCAGCGAGTTGACCGCAGCCTTCGCCGCGCCGTAGTGGCCGCTTCCCGGCACCGGGCCGAAGCCGGCGCCCGACGAGATGTTGATGATCGAACCGGTCGTCATGTGCCGGGCCGCAGTGACGATGCCAACCCACACCGCCGTCTGGTTGAGCGCCACGCAGTCGTCCCACTGCTGACGGCTGAGCTCGGTCATCGGCATTCGCGCCGGGGAGCCACCGGCGTTGTTGACCCAGATCGACAAGCGACCGAAGCGTTCGATCGCGGTGCGAGCGAGACGATCGACGGCCACGTCATCGGTGACGTCGGTGACCACGCCGATGGCGTCGCCGCCATCCGCTCGGATGCGCGTCGCCACGTCCTCGACGTCGTCGGCCCGACGCGCGGCCACGACGATCTTGGCGCCGGCCGCAGCCAGCGTTCGGGCGATGCCTTCACCGATGCCACGCCCTCCGCCGGTGATGACGGCAACCTCACCGTCGAGGCTGAAAAGGTCGCTCGGCGATGGGTAGAGATCGGTCATGGTCGGATCCGTTCCGTGGAGTATTTACTTGTAGTAAGTATTGTCGCATGAACCCCGTACCGGCAAGAACCGGCACACTGAGCGGATGACCATCCACGTCGGCCGCCGCCCCGGTCGCCCCGCTGGCGGGCGTCACGTCGTCAGCAGGGAGCTGCTCCTCGACGCCGCCGAGCGGGTCATCCGTCGGGACGGATCCGGCGTGTCGTTGGAGACGATCGCGCTGGAGGCAGGCGTCACCAAGCCGATCGTCTACGCGCGGGTCGGCAGCCGCACCGAGGTCTCCAACGCGCTGGCCGAGCGACTGGCCGATCGCCTCACGGCCGCCGCTGTCGCCGCGGTCGAAGGCCGCAGGTGGAGCAAGGCGATGCTGGCCGCGCTGATCCGGGCCAACCTCGAAACGGTCGAAGCGCACCGCGAGCTGTACCTGTACGTCACCGGCGGATCGTCCGACGAGACACCCAAGCGAACGCTGTACCTCGCCGAGCGATCCACCATCCCGCTGACCCAGGAGCTGGCGCGGCGACGCGCGAAGCAGGGCCTCGACCCGACCGTGGCCGAACCGTGGGCGTACGCCGTGATCGGGATGCTCCAGCTCGTGTCGCTGTGGTGGCTGAGTCAGACCGATCGAACCGCCGAGCAGCTGGCCGATCACCTCGCCGAGCTGCTCTGGACCGGCCTGTCGGGTGGCTGACGCCGATCGCGCCACGGAGTGGTTGGACGAGACCGAGCTGCATGCGCTCGTCGGCCATCGCTTCCCTGGCGGGCGGTACCGGATCGAGCACTGGGAGAACTGGCTGCTGACCGACTGCACCGGTCGGCCGCCGATGGCCGACGACCTCGTGCACCCGATCGCCCTGTTCCACGTGCCGATCCTCGGCGCCGGGACGTCGATCACCGAGCTGTTCCGCCTCGGTCGGGCGAGCGGCGCCGGCTCCGTCGGGCTGGAGGGCTACGACTGGGAGTACTTCGAACCGTTGCGTGAGGGCGTCGAGTACCGCATCGACGGGGGCATCGTCGCCGCCGAGCGAACCACGTCGGCCGAGGGCGCCGTCGTCGATCGAGTCGCGTTCCAGATCGAGCTGCACGACGAGACGGTGCTCGCCGCCCGGGTGACGAACCGGTGGATGTTCCGGAGGAGCTCGTGATCGTGCGCATCGACGACAAGATCCCGCCGTGGACGATGGACAGCGTCGATCCGGCGCGGATGAAGACGATGGCCGCGATCCTGCGCGACCCGTATCCCGTGCACTGGGATCGCGACGCGAACCACGGCACCGGCCGCGCAGGGCGGGTGATCAACCAGGGCCCGCTGAACCTCGGCTACGTCGTCAACATGCTGATGGCCTGGGCGGGACCCGAGTGCGTTCGACGCCTCACCGTGTCGTTCGGGCGGCCGGTGCTCGACGGCGATCGCATCACGGCACGGGGACGGGTGACCGCGCTCGACGAGCGCAACGGCGAGCGATTTGCGACGTGCGACGTGTGGTTGGAACGTGACACGGAGGTCGTCGTCTCCGGCGTCGCAGTCATAACTTACCGGGGGTAGCTTTTCTGCCGCTGCAGTGTTACCTTCCGGAAATGGCCGACGACTACGAGGACCTGACGGAGTGCGCGCTCTCCCCCGAGCTGGAGCAGCGACTCGTCACGACGCAGCGCGAGTGCGTGTTCATGTGGACCAACGCCGCAGGCGAGGCCTTCGGTGTGGTCATGAGCTACCTGCCCAAGAACGGCACGTTCTGGCTCACGGCGGCGGAGCGGCGTGCTCGGATCTCGGCGATCCGCCGCTTCCCTCGGGCGTCG
The DNA here is from genome assembly GCA_965229005.1 of Ilumatobacteraceae bacterium. Taxonomy (GTDB): domain Bacteria; phylum Actinomycetota; class Acidimicrobiia; order Acidimicrobiales; family Ilumatobacteraceae; genus CBDDIP01. Next base: position 1,695,458 of record CBDDIP010000002.1, on the reverse strand, counting down.
CTGTGCATCAACAGCACCGGGTCGGTGATGGGCGGCGGCAAGACCGTGACCTACAAGGGGTCGTGCATCGTCCACGACGACCGGGAGACCAAGGACTGGTTCTACCCGGAGTTCTCACGTGCGCTGCGCCCCAACGACGAGGTCGCGGCGACGACGTTCCAACGCTTCCTCGACTCGCCGCACCGAGTGATCATCGAGTTCGTCCCCGACTACACGCTGAGCTTCGACGCCAGCCTGATGTGGGCCCGTTCGCCCGAAGTCGCTTCGTGAACCAACCAACGAACTGCAACGAGAGGAGCGCCCGATGACGGCGACCGAGAACCCGACCCGATCCGATGTGAAGTGGCACCTGCGCGACAACTGGGCGCCGGTGCTGGACGAGATCACCGAGACGGAGCTGCGCGTCGAGGGCAGCATCCCCACCGAGCTGCAGGGCGTGTACCTGCGCACCGGGCCGAACCCGGCCTCCGGACATTCGGCACACTGGTTCTTCGGCGACGGCATGGTGCACGGCATCCGCCTCGCCAACGGCAAGGCCGAGTGGTACCGCAACCGCTTCGTGCAGACGCCGAACATCTCCGACCCGACGGGCGATCCGATGGCGGGGATGGGCGACCTCACTCGCGGCACCGGCAACACCCACGTGCTGCCGCACAACGGCGAGATCCTGTGCCTCGAGGAGGGCCATTGGCCGTGGCGCATCGACAACGAGCTGAACACCCTCGGCGTGCAGAACTACGGCGGCGCGCTCACCTGCTCGATGACCGCACACCCGAAGGTCTGCCCGGTGACGGGCGAGCTGATCGCGTTCAGCTACCTCAGCCCCGAGCCGCCGTTCCTGCACTACATCCGCATCAGCGCCGACGGTGTGCTCCAGCAGCTCGAGGGCATCGAGATCCCGAACATGGTGATGATGCACGACTTCAACGTCACGCAGAACCACGTCATCTTCATGGACCTCCCGGTGTGCTTCGATCTCGGCGCCCTGTCCACCGGGATGCCGTTCCTGTTCAACCGCGACGCCGGCGCACGCCTCGGCGTGATGCCGCGCAACGGCACGAACGCCGACGTTCGCTGGTTCGACATCGAGCCGTGCTACGTCTTCCACCCGGTCAACGCGCACGAGGACGGCGACCGCATCGTGCTGCACGTCTCGCGTCAGCCCGAGGCCTTCGGCAGCAGCAACGACGACTACGCGGAGGTCGGCCGGCTGTGGCGCTGGACGATCGACCTCGCCAAGGGAACCGTCACCGAGGAGCAGATCGACGATCGCCCCGGCGACTTCGGTCGGGTCGACGATCGGATGATCGGGCTCGACGCGCGCTACGGCTACCTGATGGCCCTCGGCGGCGAGGGCAACAGCGAAGAGCCCGTGTACGGGTCGGCGCTGTGGAAGTACGACCTGCGCGACGGCACGTGTTGGGAGCACCAGCTCGGTGACGGCGTGCGCGGTGCCGAGCCGGTGTTCGCGCCGGCATCAGCGGATGCCGGCGAGGACGAAGGCTGGGTGATCAGCCTGTCGCACGACACGCGGTCGGGCGAGTCGCGGTTGCTGATCCTCGACGCACAGAACTTCTCGGCGCCGCCTGTTGCCATCGTTCACCTGCCGCGCCGCGTGCCGTACGGCGCTCACGGCAGTTGGGTGCCCGACAACGCCCTGCGTTGATCACAACCGGCGCCGGCTGATCCCGGCGCATCACATCCTTTGGGGGGAACCATGTCTGCTTCAACGAACCGTCTGTCGTGTCGCGCCCGCGCCGCGACCTGGCGATGGGTCGGCGTGATGTCGGTGTCGATGCTCGCGATCGCCTCGTGCAGCAGCGACGCGGCGACCGACGGCACCACCGCGGCAACCACACCGGGCACATCGGCACCGGAGGTGACCACGGGCGACACGCCGCCGACGGGGTCGGTCACACCCGACACCGGCACGCCGGACACCACACCGGACACGGCGCCCGGTGAGGTCGATCCGTCGGCTGCGTTCCCCGACCTCGGGCCTGCGACGGGCGAGGAGATGGTCATCGGGCTCGTCAACACCGAGGGCACGCCGGGGCTGGACTTCCCCGAGATCCGCGTCACGATCGAAGCCGCGGTGGACTACTTGAACGAGCACGGCGGCATGGGCGGCCGCCCGATCAAGCTCGAGAACTGCACGGTGAAGGGTTCGCCGGAGACGTCGCAGGCGTGCGCACAGGAGCTGGCGGGCAAGGACGTCGAGCTGGTCCTGCTCGGCCTCGACCTCTTCCCCGACTACGCCACGTACACGGCTGCGAACATCCCGGTGATCGGTGTGCTGCCGATCCTCCCCGGCGACTACACCGCCAACGCACTGTTCCTCACGGGCGGCAACGCCACCGTCGCGGCGGCCATGGCTGCGGTAGCGAAGGAGCACTTCCAGGCGACGAGCGTCGGCATCGTCAGCAGCGACAACCCAGGCGCCAACGGCACCGAGGCGTCACTCGCCGCTTCGCTGGACCTCGCCGGGATCGAGCACTTCACGGTCAAGGGCGGCGACAACGAGACCGACGCCGGCTACCAGGGACTGATGCGCGAAGCAGCAGGGCGCGACCCCGACCTGCTCGTGTCGCTGTACTCCGATGCCGGATGCATCGGGACGATCCGCGGTCGCGCCTCGTTGGGCATCACCATCCCGGTCATCACGACGGCGATCTGCTCGAGCGCCGAGGTGCTCGAGGAGGTCGGCGACGACGCGATCGGATGGAACTTCGTCGGAGTGCGCACCCAGGAGGACACGCCGCAGCTGGCGATCCTGCAGGAGATCGTCGCCCCGACGCTCGGCGTCGAACCGAAGGACGTCGACTCCACTGCGCTCGGCCTCGGTTCGCTCGGGCTGATCGAGATCATGTCGTTGGCCCAGTACGCCGACATGATGTCCAGCAGCGGCGACGAGGTCACCGGTGCGTCGCTGTACGAGTACGTCGGCTCGTCGACCGGCCTGCAGCAGTGGCCGGGTGGATCGACGATCGAGTGCGGCAGCGCGGCGAAGTACCCGACGATCTGTGCCTTCACCTTCCCGATCGCCGAGTACGTGGCGGGCGGCGCGGTCGAGACGATCGAGGGCCTCGACGCCGTGTCGGTCAAGGACTACCTGCCGTGACGCCACGGCGATGACCCCCATCAGGCTCGAGCCCGAACGCCGATGACCGACTACGCCTACTACCTGTTGCTCGGCAGTGGCGCGGCCGCGATCATCGCTGCGTTCGGGCTCGGTCTGGTGCTGACCTACCAGGGCTCGGGCGTCGTCAACTTCGCCTCCGGGGCGATGGCGATGTGGGTCGCCTACGTCTACGCCGACCTGCGACGCGGCGCGTACCCGTTCCCGATCCCCGGCCTGCCGGGTCGGTACCACTTCGGTCACGACGTCGGGTTCCGCTGGGCGCTGCTGCTGGCGATGCTCACCGCGGGACTCCTCGGTCTGGCGGTCTACCTGCTCGTGTTCCGGCCGCTGCGCCGGGCGCCGGCGCTGGCGAAGGTGGTCGCCAGCATCGGGTTGGTCATCGTCTTCACCTCGCTCGTCGATCGGCGCTTCACCGACACGCTGACCCAGCGCGTCGGCACGATCCTGCCGCGTGAGCCGGTCACCTTCGCCGAGAACGTCACGGTCCCGCGCGATGGGCTGTGGCTGGCGTTCATCGTGATCGTGCTCGGCGCCGCGCTGTGGGCCATGTCGCGCTTCACGCGCATCGGCCTGGTCACCCGCGCCGCGGCGGAGAACGAGAAGGGCGCCGTGTTGCTCGGCTTCTCGCCGGAGCGCTTGGCCGGCCTGAGCTTCGTCGTCGCCTCGCTCGTCACCGGCCTGATCGCCATCCTCGCCGCGCCGATGATCCAACTCAGCTCGGGCGTCTACACCTTCGGGTTCCTCGTGCCCGCGCTCGGGGCCGCGCTGATCGGCAAGTTCCGCCACATCTGGCCGACCGTCGTCACCGGGCTGGCCATCGGCATGGTCCAGTCGACGTTCACCAAGCTGCAGTCCGACCTTCCGTGGTTCCCGAAGTACGGCGCACGCGAAGGTCTGCCGTTCCTCGTGATCATCTTCGCCATGGTGCTGCTCGGCGAGCGGCTTCCCGATCGCGGGGCCGTCGACGGCTGGCGGCTGCCGGCGGTGCCACCGGCCAAGGTGACGGCGACGACCGTGCTCGTGCCGACCGTCGCCGCGATCGCCGGTCTGCTGCTGCTCGGGCCGTTGTGGCGGGGCGCGATCATGACCACCACCATCGCCGCCGTGCTCGCCCTGTCGTTGGTGGTGCTGACCGGGTTCGGTGGACAGACGTCGCTGGCTCAGATGGCCTTTGCCGGCATCGCCGGGTTCTCCCTGTCGAAGCTGGCGATGCAGTGGGACGTGCCGTTCCCGCTCGCTCCTGTGCTCGCCGCGGGTGGCGCAACGATCTTCGGCGTCGTCGTCGGCCTGCCGGCACTGCGCGTCCGTGGCACCAACCTGGCCATCGTCACGTTGGCGGGCGGTGTGGCGATCTCGGAGTTCATCTTCAAGAACCCGGCGTACGTCGGCGACGTGTCGACCGGCGGGGCCAAGGTCCCCCATCCGAAGCTCGGCGGGTGGGACCTCGGTCTCGTGCTCGGCACCAAGTCGTCGCGTCCGATCTTCGGCATCTTCCTCGTCGTCGTGGCCCTGCTGCTGTCGGTCGCTGTCGCCAACATCCGGCGCAGCGCCACCGGCCGGCGGATGTTGGCGATCCGCTCGAACGAACGCGCCGCCACTGCGATCGGCATCAGCGTCGCCTCGGGCAAGCTGCTCGCGTTCACGGTCTCGTCGTTCATCGCCGGCATCGGCGGTTGCCTCATCGCCTACCGGTTCGGCACCGTCTCGGACGTCTCCTACGGCACGGTGGCGTCACTGACCGCACTCGCCGTTGCGTACCTCGGTGGCATCACCAGCGTGAGCGGCGCGGTCACCGCCGGCGTCGTCGCCGCGTCCGGAGTCGCCTTCTACGCGACGAGTCGCGTCGTCGGCTCGCTCGGCACGTGGGAAGCGTTGATCGGTGGCGTGCTGCTGATCGTCACCGCAGTCCAGAACCCGGAGGGCATCGCCGGCGCCTTCCGGTCGAAGGCTGTCGCCGCCAAGCGGAAGCGCTCGCCGCAGACGCTGCCGCAACTGACAGGTGCAGCCTCGACGTCGTGACCTACGAGGTCGCGCCGCTGGGCTGAGCCCGCACGGTGGCGCATCCCTCGAAGGTCCAGCCGAACGGCTTGGGCTCCTTGGCGTGCTGGTACGTCGTCATCGTGTCGATCGCGAACCCGTTGCGGGTGACGATCTCCGGGATGTCGCGGGTGAGGTGGCAGCCGCCGAAAAGCCGCTTGCTCACCGGCTCGAGGCGGCGCTGGGAGCGGACCACCTTCGGATCATCCGAGATGCCGTGCTCGACGAAGTGGAACGTGCCACCGGGCTTGAGGACGCGACGGATCTCGGCGAGCGCGGCGTCGACGTTGGGGATGGAGCAGAGCGTCCACGTCGACAGCACAGCATCGGCTGAGGCGTCCGGCAGGTCGATCCGCTCCCCCGTCAGCCCGGTGTGGCGAACGTCGGCGTGGCCCGCGGCGATCCGGTCGGCGGCGATCTCCATCGATCGGACGAGCGGCTCCACCGCGTGGACGGTGCGCACGCCCGCCGGGTAGTACGGCACGTTCAGTCCGGATCCGAAGCCGATCTCGACGACGGTTCCCTCGAGGTCGGCACACACGCGCGAGCGGATCTCGTCGTTCTCGTCGGAGCGCATGGCCGCGTTCATCAGACGAGGAAGCACCCGAGTGCGGTAGAAGCCCATGCGGGGAAGTCTTCCTCCTGCGGGGCGCCGGCGCTACGGGGTTTCCCCTAGGTCTGGCCGACGAGCGCGCGCCGTCTGGTCGATCGAGGTGGCGCGAGGTGGATCGCTGCAAGCGCAGCGCGTGCGCGGTCCGCCGGCACACCGTCGACGACTGCCTGGAGCGCTGCACGCCAGGCTGCAACGAGGATCGATCCGATCGGCAGCCCGCCACGGTCGGCGACGCCGGCGATGTACCGCTCGATCGGATCATCTCGCCGGTCCGGGTGCGCCGACGCGAGCAACCGGGTGAGGCGCTGGGCGACGAGGAAGTCGAACGCGACCAGCAGCGCGGCGTTCGCTGCGTCGCCGGGGACGTCGCCCACACGCGCCGCCACGGCACCCTCGAGCCGGTCGAGCACACGCCGTTCGACGTCGGTGCGCACGACGCCGTAGAGACCGAGCTTGCTACCGAAGTGGTGGTACAGCGACCCGGTGGTCACCCCTGCGGCGACCGACAGATCACCGACGCCGACGTCCTCGTACCCGACCGCGGCGAACTGCTCGAGCGCAGTGAGCACGAGACGTCCCTTTGCCGATGAACGGGTCGGGATCCACTCGGGCACGACTCGATCGTAACAGGTTGACGCTTTTCCGTAAGTGGATTACGTTCAATCGATGAGCAACATCGAGTTCCTGTACCTGCCGGTCCCCGATCTGTCCACGGCCCTCGCCTTCTACCGCGACGCGCTCGGCTGGCCGGAAGCGTGGCGCGAAGGCGAGACCACGGTCAGCCTGAAGATGCCGGGTGACCACCTTCAGCTGATGATCGACCACGACCCGGACGGCACGTTCCGGCCGGGGCCGGTGATCGCCGTCGACGACGTTCGAGCGTGGCACGCCGAACGAGCGGACACCCTGCGGTTCTGGCTGCAGCCCGGCCCGATTCCCGGCGGCTGGTGGGCGGGATTCGACGACGTCTTCGGCAACGCCATCTACATCGCCGACCAGTCGACCGCCGACGCGTGACCGCCTGCCGGCAGCCGTCCGACTGACGGCCGCGGCCCGTCGTCGGCTAAGCCTCAGGGCCGAAACGACGAACAGCCGAATCAAGACACGAGGTGTGCACCGATGGCCTGGGACTTCTCCACCGATCCTGAATTCCAGAAGAAGCTCGACTGGGTCGAGCAGTTCTGCAAGGAAGAGGTCGAGCCGCTCGACTACGTCTTCCCCTACGCGGTGCGGTCCAAGGACCCCAAGATCAAGGCCATCGTCCGCGGGCTGCAGGATCAGGTGAAGGCGCAGGGCCTGTGGGCGATCTTCCTCGACGAAGAGCTCGGCGGCCAGGGATACGGCCAGCTGCAGCTCGGTCTGCTGAACGAGGTGATCGGCCGCTACGGCTCGGCCCCGCAGATGTTCGGAGCGGCCGCGCCGGACACCGGCAACATGGAGATGCTCGCGGCCTACGGGACCGAGGAGCAGAAGGAGCGCTGGCTCACGCCGATGCTCAACCAGGACATGTTCTCGGCGTACTCGATGACCGAGCCGCAGGGTGGCTCGGACCCGAACCTGTTCAAGACCTTCGCCACCCGCGACGGCGACGAGTGGGTGATCAACGGGGAGAAGTGGTTCACCTCCGCGGGCCGCGCCGCCGACATCCTCTTCGTCATGTGCACGAACGGCATGTTCGTCGTGCCCCGAGACACGCCCGGTGTGGAGATCCAGCCGGAGCCGCGCAGCCACAACCACATCATCTACCGCGACGTGCGCGTCCCGCTCGACCACCTCCTCGGCCCGGAGGACGGCGCCAAGATCCTCGCCCAGCGCCGGCTCGGTGGCGGACGCATCCACCACGCGATGCGCACCATCGCCCAGTGCAAGTTGGCCTTCGACATGATGTGCGAGCGGGCGCTGAGCCGCGAGTCGCACGGCAAGATCATCGGCGAGCACCAGATGGTGCAGGAGAAGATCGCTGACTCCTACGCAGCGATCCGCATGCTGCGCCTGTTCGTGCTCGAGACCGCCTGGAAGATCGACAACACGAGCACGCAGGAGACCCGCACCGACATCGCCGCAGTGAAGTACACGATGGCCAAGGTGCTGCGTGAAGTGTCGTTCAACGCGCTGCACATCCTCGGCTCGTTGGGCACCACCGACCTCACTCCGATCCAGGCGATGTACGCCACGGCGCCGACGATGGGCATCGCCGACGGCGTCGACGAGGTGCACAAGGCCACGGTGGCCCGCAACGTGCTGAAGGGCTACCGCCCGCACGACGGCTACTGGCCAACGGAGTACATCCCGGCCAAGCGCGAAGAAGCCTGGAAGAAGATGCAGCCTCGGTTCGATGCCGACCCCGATCTGCTCAAGATCGCCGAGGGCTACAAGAAGTACTTCGCCTCGCGCCGCTGAGCGTGGCACGACGGCAACCTCTTTTACATCAAACTGATTTGATGTAATGTCGGCGACGTGTCGTCGAGCCATCACCATGCGCCGCCCTTCATCGGGCTCGCCGGCCACCCCATCCGCTGGGCGTTGTTGAGCGAGCTGGCGCGCAGCGACCGCCACGTACACGAGCTGACACAGCTGCTCGATCAGCCCCAAGCCCTGGTCTCGTACCACCTCGCTCGTCTGCGCGACGGCGGCCTGGTCTCGTCGCGCCGCAGTTCGTACGACGGACGGGCCAGCTACTACACCCTCGACCTGCAGCAGTGCGGCGACGCGCTCTCGTCGACCGGCACGTCGCTGCACCCCGGGCTCACGCTGCAAGCGGTCCCGCCGACCGTGCGCCCTCGTCGGCCAGTGCGCGTGCTGTTCGCATGCACCGGCAACGGCTCGCGTTCGCAGGTCGCTGAGGCGTTGCTGCACCACATCGCCGGTGACGCCATCGAGGTCGTCAGTGGCGGCAGCCACCCGAAGCCGATCCACCCGAACGCGGTCCGGGTGCTCGCCGAGCGCGGTATCGACATCAGCGACTGGACCTCGAAACCGTTGACGCAGTTCGACGGGCACCACTTCGACGTCATCGTCACGCTGTGCGACAAGGTCCGCGAGGCCTGCCCCGACTTCCCGACGCGAGCGCGAACGATCCACTGGAGCATCGAAGACCCGAGCCGGGCGCCGGGCGACGACCGCGCCACCTACCCGGTGTTCCGGGCGCTCGCCGCGGAGCTCGACATCCGCATCGGGTTCCTGATCGCACTCATCAACGAACAACACGAGGAGACCACACCGTGACCAAGCCCGACACGTCCGAACACGAGCTCGCCAGCGTCCGCTACATCGTCCACGATGTCGCCGCTTGCATCGCCTTCTACACCGAGCACCTGGGCTTCACGGTGCTCAACGACTTCGCACCGGCGTTCGCCGACATCGGCCGTGGCAGCTTGCGTCTGCTGCTCAGCGGGCCATCCAGCTCCGGTGCCCGCGCCCTCCCGGACGGCCGCCAACCGGTGGCCGGCGGTTGGAACAGGATCCACCTCATCGTCGACGACGTCGCCGGCACGTTCGAGGAGCTGGCAGCCGCCGGTGTCACGTTCCGCAGTGACATCATCAGCGGCCCGGGCGGCAAGCAGGTCGTGCTCGACGACCCGTCGGGCAACCCGATCGAGCTCTTCCAACCGGCGGCCCGCCCCGTGTCGTGACCGACGAGCAGGCTGAGCACGCGGCCGGCCTGCGGACCGTCGTGGCCGACTGGGGACGCATCGGTTGCCTGGGTTTCGGAGGACCACCGAGCCACATCGTGATGCTGCGCGAGCTGTGCGTGAACCGGCGACGGTGGCTGTCGCCCACCGAGTTCGAGGATGCAGTTGTCGCCTGCAACCTGCTGCCCGGCCCGGCATCGACCCAGCTGGCGATCTACTGCGCGTCACGCGTGCGAGGTCGCGCTGGGGCACTCGTCGGCGGACTCGCGTTCATCCTGCCCGGACTGGCCATCGTGCTCGTCCTGTCGTCGCTCTTCCTGCGCGATGCCCCGCCGGCGTGGATCGCCGGCGCAGGCGCGGGCGCCGGCGCCGCGGTTGCCGCGGTCGCCGTCCACGCCGGAGCACAGCTGATCCCGTCGTCGTGGCGGCGATCGGCCGAGCGCTCTCGAACGCGCTGGATCGGCTTCGTCGTCATCGGAGTGATCGCCGCTGCAACCGTCGGCGCCTATCTGGTGCTGGTCCTGCTCGGCTGCGGAGTCGTCGAGATCGCCATGCGCTCGACCAGCCGGCACGACGGACGGCTTGCCGGAGCGCTTTCGTTCACCCCTGTCACGGTGGTCGCCACCGGAGGCATCGCCGCGGTCGCCTGGACTGCCTTCAAGGTCGGTGCGCTCGCCTACGGCGGCGGGTTCGTGATCATCCCGCTGATGCGCGCGGACGCAGTGGATCTCCACCATTGGATGACCGCCGCACAGTTCCTCAACGCTGTCGCGCTCGGCCAGGTGACGCCCGGGCCGGTCACCCAGACGGTGGCTGCCGTCGGGTACGCAGCGGCCGGCATCGGCGGTGGTCTGCTCGCTGCAGCCGTCGCCTTCTCGCCGTCGTTCGCGTTCGTCCTCGTCGGAGCCGACCGGTTCGATCGCGTGCGCGCCAACCGCACCGCGCAGCACTTCCTCCACGGCGCCGGCCCTGCGGCCATCGGCGCGATCCTCGGCTCGTCGATCCCACTGGCTCGATCGTTGGAGGAGCCGTGGCAGTTCGCCGTCCTGGCCGGCGCCGCCATCGCACTGTTCGCGCTGCGCCGAGGTGTCGTCAGCACCCTCCTGTGCGCCGCGAGCATCGGCATGGCGGTCGCCCTCGCCGGCAGATGATCGCGAGCTCGCGATCAGGCCGGGGTGAACCGCACGGGCATCGTCTTCACGCCGGCGATGAAGCTGGAGGCGAGCAGCTCCGGCGGACCTGCCGGCTCCATGTCGGGCAGGCGGGTGAGCAGCTCGCGGAACATCGCGGCGATCTCGATGCGCGCGACGTGCATGCCCAGGCACAGATGCGGCCCGCCGCCACCGAACGCGAGGTGCGGGTTCGGGTTGCGCCCGACGTCGAACCGATCCGGCTGGTCGAACACGTCCTCGTCGCGGTTCGCGGCCCCGTAGAACAGCACGATCCGCTCCCCCGCCTTCAGGTCGACGCCCCGGATGGTCGTGTCCTCCATCACGGTGCGCTGGAAGTTGGCGACCGGCGACGTGAACCGCAGCATCTCCTCGACCGCGGTCGGCATCAGCCCGTCGAGGTCGGCCGTCAGCCGGGCCCGCTCCTCCGGATGACCGAAGAGCTGCTGCATCCCGGCGGCGACGAGGTTGCGCGTGGTGTCGCCGCCGGCGTTGATCAGCAGCAGGAAGAAGAACTGCAGCTCTCCGTCGGTCAAACGATCGCCATCGATCTCGGCCTGCACGAGCGTCGAGGCGATGTCGTTGCCCGGTGAGCGACGCTTCTCCTCGACCACGCCGGCGGCGTACTGGATCATCTCCAACACGGCCATCATCCGTGCCTCGGGCGGGTGCACGCTGTCGTCTGTCGTGTGCATGATCTCGGTCAGCTCGTAGAGCCGCTCGCCGTCCTCGGGAGGGATGCCCATCAGCTCGGCGATCAGCGCCGACGGCAATCGACCGGCAACGTCGGCGACGAGGTCGCAATCGCCGCGCTCGGCGACGGCGTCGACGATCTCACGCGCCAGTTCCGCGATGCGGTCCGCGAGCAGCTGCGAGTTCCGCGGCGTGAACCCGCGCGACACCAGCAGCTTGAGCCGGTCGTGGTGCGGCGGGTCCATGAACAGCATCATCTGCCGGCTCGGTGCCAGCTCCTCCTCCGTCGGGTCACCCACCATCACCCCGCGGGCGAACGAGCTGAACCGCTGCGGCTGGCGACTGAGCGTGCGCACGTCCTCGTACTTGGTGATCGCCCAGAACCCGGACGTCCCGGGCTGCGGATGGTGGTGCACCGGGTCGTTGGCCCGCAGCCACGCGTACTGCGACCACGGGTGGCCGTCGCGGAAGCTCTCCGGTGAGATGAGGTCGATCTGCTGCTCCATCGCGCGATCATCGTCGCCCGACCGTTGCCGCCACGAGGCGCACCGCCTCAGTCCGCGGCGGCCCAGCCGGTGATGCCGACGATGCGAAGGACCAGCACCCGATGGAACGGTTCATCGCGGTACTGCGGGTAGCGGGCGGCGAGCCCGGTGGCCAGTGCCGCCTCCCGTTCGTGCGCGTCGCCTTGCCAGCGCAGCTCGGCGCGCACCCACCACAGGCGCGACCAGTCGTCGCGGTCCCAGTGCTCGACCAGCAACGTCGCTCGCGAATCAGCCTCGAGGTTGCGCTCACGTTGCAGTCGAGACGAGGCCTTCGGCTTGACCTGATCGACGGGTACGCCGACGTAGCCGTCATCGTCGACGACGAAGGCAACCGGCACCGCATCGACGCCTCGCTCGGCGTGGGTCGTGCACAGGATCGCGTGATCGTGCGCCGCCATCCGCGCCAGCGCTTCGCCGTCGGTCAGCCTCATCGCACGATGGTAGGTGGGGTGGCATACCATCGGCCCGTGCAGGGGGAACAGCTGCGATGAACCCGGCCACCTGGGTGCAACGCCACGGTCGTCTGCGTCCCGACGAGCCGGCGTTGGCGAACGGCGAGCACGTCCACGCCACGTGGCGCGAGTTCGCCGAGCGCACCGCCGCAGCTGCAGCCGGCTTGCGCGACGCGTTTGGGCTGGCGCCCGGGCAGCGCGTGGCGATCGTCATGCGCAACCGGCCCGAGTACCTCGAAGCCCTGTTCGCGATCTGGCACGCCGGTCTCGTCGCCGTGCCGGTGAACGCTCGCCTCCACCGCGATGAGATCGCCTACATCCTCGGGCACAGCGAGTCGGCCGTCGCCGTCACCGACACCGACCACGCCGACGACGTCGAGCCGCTCGTCGAGTCCGTCGCTTCGTTGCAGGCGGTGGTCATCGCACCCGGTGACGGCTGGGATCGGCTGACGACGAGCGCTCCCCTACCGCTCGTCGACAGCGCTGCGGACGACGCCGCGTGGCTGTTCTACACGAGCGGCACGACGGGGCGTCCGAAGGGTGCGACGCTGACGAACCGCAACCTGCTGATGATGTCGCTGAGCTACTTCGCCGACATCGACGCGGTGACCGCACAGGACAGCATCCTGCACGCCGCGCCGATCTCGCACGGCTCCGGTCTCTACGGGCTGCCGCACATCGCCCGCGGCGCGGTCAGCGTCGTGCCGAGCTCGGGCGGCGTCGCCGGCGAGGAGATCGCCGCGCTCGTGCATCGCTGGCCGGGCATGACGTTCTTCGCCGCGCCGACGATGGTCAAGCGGTTGACGGGCGATCCGGCCGTCGCCAGCGCCGACCTCACCAACCTGAAGACGATCGTCTACGGCGGCGCGCCGATGTACCTGGCCGACCTCGAGGAGGCACTCGCTGTGTTCGGACCGCGCCTCGCGCAGATCTACGGGCAGGGCGAGACACCGATGACGATCACCGCGCTGTCGAAGGCCGACCACGCCGATCGCGACCATCCCCGGTGGCGCGACCGCATGCAGAGCGTCGGCGTCGCCCGCACCGACGTCGAGGTGCGTGTCGTCGACGACGACGGCACGGAACTTCCAGCCGGGGAGATCGGCGAGATCGTCGTGCGCGGCGAAGTGGTGATGCCCGGCTACTGGAACCAGCCCGAGGCGACCGCCGAGGCGCTGCGCAACGGCTGGCTGCACACCGGCGACGTCGGCAGCTTCGACGACGACGGGTATCTGACGCTGCGCGACCGGTCCAAGGATCTGATCATCAGCGGTGGGATGAACATCTATCCACGCGAGGTCGAAGAGACGCTGCTCCGTCACCCGGGCGTGCGCGCAGTCGCCGTCGTCGGCCGACCGGACGCCGAGTGGGGTGAGGCAGTGGTGGCCTTCGTCGTCGCCGACGACGGTGAGGTTCCGACGGCCGAGGACCTCGATCGCACCTGCCTCGACAGCATCGCCAGGTTCAAGCGACCGAAGGAGTACCGGTTCGTCGACGGCCTGCCGACCAACAACTACGGCAAGGTCGTCAAGCGCGAGCTGCGCGACCGACTGCGTGAGGGGTTTGGCGACGAGGTCATCCGGAGAGGCGAGTAGCTTTCGGGCAGGCAGGTCGGGGGGCTTGCCACGAACACGGAGGCACCTCATGAAGCTCGCCCTGTACCTGCCGAACTTCCGCGACAAGGTCACCGTCAAGGAGCTCGAGGACCTCACTGCACTGGCCGAGGACCTCGACTTCGACTCGGTCTGGACGCTCGACCGGATCGTCGTGCCGGAGGCGTCCGACCGCGCCGAGCTGCAGTACTCGTTCGGCATGATGACCGAGTTCCCGAAGGCGCTGCCGGTGTCCGCTCGCGGCGAGTGGCTGCAGGGCTGGCCGCTGATCCCATGGCTCGCGGCGAAGACCTCCAAGGTGCGCATCGGCATGAGCATCACCGACACGCCCTACCGCGCACCCGGTGTGCTCGCCGCCGAGATCGCCACGATCGACCACCTCTCCAACGGCCGTATCAACGTCGGCGTCGGCTCCGGCTGGATGCCCGAGGAGTTCGCCGCGGCGAGCGCCTCGCACATCTTCCCCAAGCGGCACAAGCACGTCCGCGAGACGATCGAGATCATGCAGGGCATCTGGACCAACGACGTGTTCGAGTACCACGGCGAGTTCGCCGACTTCGACCGCTGCGGGTTCGGGGCCAAGCCGGTTCAGTCGCCGCACCCGCCGATCTTCTTCAGCGGCCTGAAGGACCCCAAGCGGTCGGCGAGCCGCATCGCCAAGTACGACCTGTCGGGCTGGATCGGGATCCAGGACTCGCCCGAGGAGCTGTCGAAGTGGCGCGGTGAGATCCAGCACGAGCTGGAGGAGCTGGGCGGCACGCACTCGATCGACGACCTCGAGATCTGCAGCATGATCTGGTTCGTCATCACCGATGCCGAGACCGACCAGACGCCGGCCGGCAAGGGCAGCAACCTGCTGGCGGGGACCGCACAGCAGATCGCCGACAACCTGAAGCGCTACAGGGAAGCCGGGCTGACGATGCCGCTGCTGTGGCCACCGTTCGCCGACGTTCCCGTGAGCAAGACGCTCGACGACATGAAGCGCCTGAAGGACGAGATCATGCCCCAGATCGACGCGATGTAGGCCGACGCGCCATCGTGCAGCCATGACTTCGATCCACACCTTCGACGATGCTCGCCGTGCCGTCGCTGACGGGCTGCCCATCGCCGAGGCGGCGAAGGGGCTCGTCGCCAACCTCACCGAGCACGAGCGGCTGTGGTGCCTCGACGGCGACGCGCCGACGTGGGCCGGGCTGAAGTTCCTCAACGACGACGGGTATCACAAGGCCGTGTTCGTCGGCGCCGAACTGGATCGGGTCGGCTTCCCCGGCATCCGCTTCTCGGACGGCCCGCGCGGTGCGGTGGTCGGCAACGCGACTGCGTTCCCGGTGCCGATGGCCCGCGGTGCCACGTGGGATCTCGACCTCGAAGAACGCATCGGCGAGGCGATCGGACGCGAGCTGCGCGTCATCGGCGCCAACCTCACCGGCGCCGTGTGCATCAACCTCCTGCGCCATCCGGCGTGGGGTCGCGCACAGGAGACCTACGGCGAGGACCCGCACCACGTCGGCGAGTTCGGCGCCGCGCTGACCCGCGGGTTGCAGCGTCACGTGATGGCGTGCATGAAGCACTTCGCCTGCAACTCGATGGAGAACGCCCGGTTCAGCGTCGACATCGAGGTCGACGACGTCGCCCTGCACGAGGTCTTCCTGCCGCACTTCCGGCGAGTGGTCGACGAGGGCGTCGCGTCGGTGATGTCGGCGTACAACAGCGTCAACGGCGAGTGGTGCGGTCAGAGCCACGCGCTGCTCACCGGCGTGCTGCGCGACGAGTGGGGCTTCGAGGGCTACGTCATCAGCGACTGGATCCTCGGCCTGCGCGACGCCGGACCGTCGGTCATCGCCGGACTCGACATCGAGATGCCCTACCGCATGGTGCGACAACAGCACCTCCCGGCGGCGATCGAGCGCGGCGAGGTCACATGGGCGGACGTCGACCGCTGCGTCGAGCGGGTCATCGCAACGCTCCTCCGCTTCGATGACGTCCTGTCCTCGCCGTCACCGTCGATCGACGTGCTGGGCGCACCGGAGCACCGGGCGTTGGCGCGTGAAGCGGCCGCACGCTCCGTCGTGCTGCTGCGCAACGAGCTCGTCGACGGGGCGTCCGTGCTTCCGCTCGACCGTGCGCAACGCGTGGCCGTGATCGGCCGTCTCGCGGACACCGTCAACATCGGCGACGGTGGGTCGAGCGACGTGTGGGACCTGTCATGTCGCACCGTGCTCGACGGTCTGCGGGACGCGATCGCGGAGGTCGTGCACGACGACGGCGCAGATGTCGCTCGCGCCGCTGAGGTGGCAGGCACCGCCGACGTGGCGATCGTCGTGGTCGGCTACACGTACGTCGACGAGGGCGAGTACATCGGCGAGACCGACCCGTCGCTGATGGCCCTGTTCCCGGCCGGCGACGAGGCCGACGTCGTCGATCAGTTCCAGGGAAGCCTGGAGGGCCTGCCGCACACGACGAAGCCCGGCCGTCTCAGCGATCGGCCACGCATGTTCAGCCGCGGTGGCGACCGCATCTCGCTGCGCGTGCTGCCCGGCGACGTGGAACTGATCCGAGCCGTCGCGGCCGCGAACCGCCGCACCGTGGTCGTCATCCAAGCAGGCAGCGCGGTGATCACCACCGAGTGGACGTCGGACGTGGCCGCCGTCGTCCAGTCCTGGTACGGCGGCGCCGAGGCCGGGCCCGGCCTCGCCGACGTGCTCATCGGCACCGTCAACCCATCCGCCCGCCTGCCGTTCACCGTGCCGGTCGACGAGAGCGATCTGGTGCCGTTCGACCGCGATGCGACCACGTTCACGTACGACCGTTGGCACGGCTGGTGGCGCGCGGCTCGCAAGGAGATCGCCCCGGCGTACCCGTTCGGCTTCGGCCTGTCGTACACGACGTTCCGCCTTGATGACGTCACGGCAATCATCGACGGCTCGAACATCGTCGTGCGCGGCACGGTTCGCAACGCCGGCGACCGGGACGGCGCCGACGTCGTCCAGGTCTACGCCGACCTCCCCGATGCCGACGCACCATCGCGGCTGATCGGCTTCGCCCGCGTTCACGTCGCAGCAGGAGCAGCGACGCCGTTCGTGATCACCGTGCCGTCGGATCGCCTCGCCACTCGCAACAGCGAGCACCGGTCGTGGAGCCCCCCGGCCGGCCCGCACACCATCACGACGGCCCGGTTCGCCGGCGACCCCGACGCGACGCCGGTGACCGTCGGGCTCTGACGGTCTCGTCCCGCGCACCGAGGTGACGCTCGTTCGCATCGCCGGCCCGAAGACGGGCAACTCGCCGTCAGCGATCGGCATGTAGTAGACGACCGACAACGACAGGCCGTCGTTCGTGCGGCCGAAGCGAACCCAGAAGGGCCTCACCACATGTCAGAGCTTCAGGACCGAGTTGCGATCGTCACCGGATCGTCCAGTGGCATCGGCGAGCAGACCGCGCGTCGGCTCTCCGAGATCGGTGCGACGGTGGTCGTGAACTCCGCATCGTCGGTCGCCGCCGGCCAAGCGGTTGCGGACTCTCTGCCCGGCACGTCGCTCTACGTCCAGGGCGACATCAGCAAGCCGGAAGACGTGCAGGCGCTCATCGATCGGACGATCGACGCGTACGGTCGAATCGACTACCTCATCAACAACGCCGGCTGGACGACCAGCATCGCCCACGACGACCTCGACGCGCTGACGGACGAGATCTTCCGCAAGACGTTCGAGGTCAACGTGTTCGGCACGTGGTCGCTGACGAAGCTGGCGATCCCGCACCTGCGCAAGTCCGACGATCCCTGCATCGTGAACATCACGTCGATCGCCGGGCTCCGCCCGGTCGGCTCGTCGATGGCGTACGCGATGACGAAGGCCGCCCTGAACCACATGACGACGCTGCTGGCCAAGTCCTACGGGCCGATCCGCGTGAACGCCGTCGCTCCGGGCCTCGTCGCCACGCCGTGGACCGCGGACTGGGCCGCGATCCACGCCGGTGTCGCCGCGACGGCGCCGCTGGGTCGATCGGCGACACCCGACGACTGCGCCGAAGCCGTCCTCGCCCTGATCCGCAACAAGTACACCACCGGCGAGATCTTCGTCGTCGACGGCGGCATCACCCTGCGTTCGTGACGAACTCGATGATCTGATCGAGATCGGGGACGTACCCATCGTCCGTGGTGACGTGCATCGTGGGGACGTCGAACTCGGTCCTCATCTCGGCGATGACCGCGTCCATGCGGGCGGCGGCGTCGTTGGTGTGCTCGTCGATCGACACGTAGCCGAGAGCGTCGAGAACGACAGGCCGGTTGAGCAGCCGGTCGTCGAGGCTGCGCTGCACGAACCGTTGGCGCGCGTCGCCGCACGACGTGATGAGCACGACGCAATCGGAGACGGCGGTCAGCCGTTCGAGGTCGCGAGGACGGCCACGACGGACGACGTACTCGACGACGAGGCTCACGCCGAGCCCGGCTGCTGTCTCGACCAGGCGCAGCAACGTCTCCACCGCCTCGTCGGAGCTCGGCAGCTCACCCGGCGCATCGGTCCACGAGCCCTGCGTGAAGAACAGTCCACCGCGCACGTCGTCGCGGGCGATGAACGGGACCCGCAACGCGCCGGCGAGCGTTGCGCCGAGCGTGCTCTTGCCGCTGCCCGGCTCGCCGGTGATCAGCACGATCCGAGCTCGTCCTCGGCTCGCGGTCATCCGGCGACAGTACTGCCGGCCGTCGGTGAGGTTCCGGCCGACCCCAGCGCATCGACGATCGCCGCGGTCCGAGTGATCGAGGCGTAGAGCAGTTCCAGCACCAGCAGCGTCGCGTCGTGGTTGCTGCGCGTCAGATCGGCACCGATCGGTTCGGCGACAGCGTCCTCGACGACGATGCAGTGGAAGTCGCGCATCATCGCGTCCCGAACGGTCGACTCGACGCACACGCTCGTGGTCGCCCCGACCACGATCAGGGTGACGATGCCGAGCGCACGGAGCTGGGCTTCGAGATCGGTACGGACGAAGCCGCTGTAGCGCGTCTTGTCGATGATCACGTCGCCCGGCTCCGGCGCCAGCTCCTCGATGATCGCCGTGTTCCACGTGTTGCGGATCAGCACGCGACTGGGCGAGCCGTCGGGCGCCGACACGGCGTCGCCGACGCGCAGCGGCAGGTGCTTGATCCACGTCGGGCTGCTCGGAGCACCGGCGTCGCTGCAGTCTTCGGCGAAGCCCATCCTCAAGAAGCACACAATCACGTCGGCGCGCCGCGCCGACGCGACGATCTGCTGGATCGGCGACACGATGCGCTTGATCGCGCTGAGATCGATGCCGGCTCGTTCGAACATCCCGCCGTCCGACGCGAAGTCGTGCTGCATGTCCACCACGACCACTGCCGTCGACGCCGGATCGAACCCGGCCGGCGCCGGACGTGCGTCCACCTCGATGTTCATGCGACTCCCATCTCGCGAGCACATCGCTCGTTCGTACGGTATCCGCCGCAGAACATGCGCTTGCACGTATATGCACAACGGCGTATGTTGATCGGGTGCCGTCCGCAACGTCCGTCCTCGAGGTGATCGCCGAGCCGACGCGCCGGCGCATCCTCGACGCGGTACGCACCGGCGAGCACTCCGTGGCCGAGCTCGTCGAGACGGTGGGCATGCACCAGCCGGGCGTGTCCCGTCACCTCAAGGTCCTGCGCGACGCCGGCTTGGTGGACGTGCGCCGAGATGCGCAACGACGCCTGTACCGCCTTCGCCCCGAGCCCTTGATGGAGCTCGATGCGTGGCTCGAGCCGTATCGAGTCGAGTGGAAGAACCGACTCGACTCGCTCGAGCAGCACCTCCGCCGCACTGCCGCACCCATCGACCGAACGAAGCAGGAACCACGATGACCGAAGCGTCCCTCACCGACGGAACCCTGGAACGCACCGCCGAGGGCGGCGTGATCCGGTTCGAACGGCACTTCCCCTACGAGATCGGCGAGGTGTGGGACGCCGTCACCAACCCGGCTCGTTTGGCCGACTGGTGGCTGCCGTTCGATGCCGACATCACCGTCGACCTGCGCGAAGGGGGCGAGATGGTGTTCGCCGGCCACGGCGATGCGCCGACGATCAGCCTGACGATCCTGCGGGTCGAGCCGCCGGTGCTGTTGGAGCACACGCACGTCGACGACGGCTCCACCATGCGGTGGGAGCTCGAGTCCGTGGACGACGGCACCGTGCTCCGGCTCAGCCACGTCGTCACCGACACCCAGCGCGCCATCGACAACTGCTACGTCGTCGGGCTGCACACCTCGCTCGGTCGCCTCGCACCGGCCATCGCCGGTACCCCGATCGCATGGGACTGGGACGGCTTCGCCGCCACGCAGACCCGCTACGCCGCCATCGGCCTCGCGCCGCCGCTCCCGACAGAAACGGAACCCTCATGACACAACTGCTCCGAGTCCAGAACTTCGGCGTCTCCTCCGACGGCTTCGGCGCCGGCGAAGGCCAGAGCCTGGAAACGCCGTTCGGGCACGTCAACCCGATGGACATCTTCGCGTGGGCAGGCGCCACGGCCAGCTGGCCGAACCGCACCGACCCCGGCGGGTCGCGAGGTCTGGACGACTACTTCACGCGCGACTTCTCGCACAACATCGGTGCCGAGATCATGGGACGCAACAAGTTCAGCCCGATGCGTGGTCCGTGGGAGAACCTCGACTGGACGGGCTGGTGGGGCGATGTGCCGCCGTTCCACACTCCGGTGTTCGTGCTCACCCATCACGTGCGGCCGAGCTTCACGCTGGCCGACACGACGTTCCACTTCCTCGACACCACGCCGGCCGAGGCACTGGAACGTGCGAAGGAGGCCGCCAACGGCAAGGACGTCCGCCTCGGTGGTGGGACCACCGTCATCCGCGAGTTCCTCGACGCCGATCTCGTCGACACCATGCACGTCGCTGTCGCACCGAACCTCGTGATCGGGCGCGGTGAGCGACTGTGGACGTCGCCCGACGAGCTGAACGACCGGTTCCACCACGAGACCGTGCCGAGCGCGAGCGGCGTGACCCACCACCTGTTCTGGCGCCGGTGACGTCCCCGGACACGGCGCCGCCGCCGCAGATCGTTCGCCTCGTCGGCGTCTACGACGCGGACAGCACGATCCGCGGTGAGCTCGCCTACTGGATCGGCGCCAGACTCGGACGACGACACTGCTCGCTGTGCGACATCACGCACGGTTCGGTACGCCAACGCCCCGAGTGGACGACCTGTCGGGCGACGATGCCCGTCCCGTTCGACACCTTCCATCGCAACGATCAGCCCGACGTCGTTCGAGTGGCGGCGGGCGGGGCGGCACCGGTGGTGGTTGCCGAGACCGACACGGGCCACGTGGTGCTCCTTGGTCCTGGCGACCTCGACGCATGCAACGGTTCGATCGATCGGCTCGTCGACGCGATCGAGCAGGCGGCCGCGCGCCTCGGGCTGGCGTGGGGCGCATCTCCGACCCTCTGACCCTCTGACCCTCTGACGCGGTGACGACGATCGGTAGCGTCCGGCCATGAACGACATCGGTGTCGATGCTGCACGGACGAACCACATCGCGGGAAAGGTCATCCTCATCACGGGTGCGGGTGGGGGGTTCGGCCGAATCCTCGCGACATCGACGGCGGCGATGGGCGCTCGAGTCGTGGCGACGGACGTCGACGCGGCCGCAGCGCGTGCCACGGCGGACGCGATCACCGCCGCCGGTGGCGAGGCGATCGGCGTGGGCACCGATGTCACGCGACGCACCGAGTTCGACGACGTCGTGCGCACTGCGGTCGACACGTGGGGCAGCGTCGACGTGCTCGTCAACAACGCCGGCGTGATGCCGTTGGCGTTCTTCAGCGACCACGTGGCTGCGGCCGACGCGTGGGATCGTGCGATCGACATCAACTTCAAGGGCGTGCTCAACGGCATCTGCGCGGTGCACGACCAGATGATCCAGCAGGGGCGCGGGCACATCGTCAACATCTCCTCGATCTACGGCAACGCCGGGACGGCCGGCTCGGGCGTGTACAGCGCGACGAAGGCGGCCGTGCGCGTGTTGTCGGACTCGTTGCGCGTGGAGTCGCAGGGGAAGATCAAGGTCACCGTCGTGCGGCCGACCGGGGTGATGGGCACGGGTCTGGGCGCCGGCGTGATCAACCAGGGCGCGCTCGTCGGGCTCACGGGGCAGAACACGGAACGGTTCGGCGAACGACTGCAGCGGATCATGAGCGGCGCCGGTCTGCATCCCGAGGAGACCGACGTCGACGACGTGCGGTACTGGGCGATCACGCCCGAGGACCTCGTCCGCCAGCTCGTCTACGTGATCGATCAGCCGTGGGGCGTGACGATCAACGACATCACCGTGCGCGCGACCGGCGAGGACTACGTCCGCTGACGGCCGAACGGGCGAAGCTCAGTACCGTTGCCCGATGCTCACTGGACGTTGTCTGTGCGGAGAAGTCACCTACGAATTGTCCGGCGATCTGATCGCCACCGCGGTGTGCCACTGCGATCGTTGCCAACGACAGGGCGGCGCGGCGTTCTCGGTGAACCTGGTTGCACACGAGTCGCAGCTCGCCGTCACCGGTGAGCTGAAGACCTACGTGGAGACCGGTGAGAACAACGACGGAGAGTACGTGCGACGCCGCTTCTGTGGCACGTGCGGGTCGCCGATCGTCTCCGAGATCGTGATGTCCGCCGGCATCGTCGCGGTGAAGGCCGGCACGCTCGACAACAAGTCCGCGGTGCTGCCCAACGTCGAGGTGTGGTGCGTCGACCGCCAGCCCTGGGTGTCGCTGCCCGGCATGGCCGTCTCGCTCGACCGCGAGTAGCCCGCGGCGACGATCAGTTGCCGGCGACGATGCCGGCAGCTCGTTCAGCGATCACGGAGAAGTACTCGGGGTGGGTGACCACCCAGAACTGCTCGGCGCGGATCGCGTCGAGCACCATGCCCGCGACGACGGCCGGGTCGAGGCCCTGGGCGAGCGCCTCACTGGCGATGCCCTTGTTCGCCGCACGCGCGGCGCCCTTGGGCCGTTCGTTGCGCAGCTCGGCCGGCCGGTTGCGCTGGCTCGTGAAGATGTTCGTGGTGACGTAGCCGGGGCACAGCACGCTGACACCGACCCGCGACTCGTCGGCGGCGAGCTCGGCGCGCAACGTCTCGCTGATCGCCACCACACCGGACTTGGCCGCGTTGTACGGCCCGATGCCCGGACCGGCGACGAGCCCGGCGACCGACGCGGTGTTGACGATGTGACCGCCATCGGGGTTCGCCAGCAGGTGGGGCAGGAACGAGGTCACGCCGTGGATGACGCCCCAGAGGTTGACGTCGATCACCCACTTCCAATCCTTCAACGTCAGGTCCTTGATCTGACCGCCGCCGCCGACGCCGGCGTTGTTGCACAGGACGTGCACCCCGCCGAAGCGGTCGATCGTGGCGCCGGCGAGCGCAGCGACGCTGTCGGCGTCAGCGACGTCGGTGCGCACGCCGAGCGCACCGATCTCCGCGGCTGCCGCAGCGAGCGGCGCCTCCTCGATGTCGGCGATGACGACGTGCATCCCCTCGGCCGCGAACCGCGTGGCCATCGCCTTGCCGATGCCCGACGCACCACCGGTGACGACGGCGACCTTGCCCGTGAGATCCTGCACGGACGCGGAACCTACCAGCCGCTGTTCGTGGCGATCGGTGGAGTCGTCGCCCCGATCGGCGATGCTGTCTCGATGAGCGCGTCCGAGTCAGTACCGACCCAACGGACAGCGGCGCAGCGCGAGGTCGTCATGTACACCCGACCGGGCTGTCCGTACTGCTTCACCCTTCGCGCCGGCTTGCGCCTGGCTGGTGTTGCATTTCGGGAGGTCAACATCTGGGAGGACCCGGACGCCGCTGCGTTCGTGCGTTCGGTTGCCGACGGCAACGAGACCGTGCCCACGGTGTCGGTCGGCGACGAGCACATGGTCAACCCGAGCGCACGGCACGTGCGCGCTGCCGCGCTGCTGAACGGCTGACGACGTCAGGCGCAGAGGCGCTCGGCGTCGGCGAGCTGCTTGTCGCCGTGGGGTTGGTGGTCGACGACGCGGCACCACAGGCCGGAGAGCACCCGTTCGATGGTGCCCCACTCCCAGATGGCCGCGCGATCACAGCCGGTTGCGGTCGCCAGCCAGTCGGCTCGTTCGTGGAGGTCGTCCTCGCCCGGCGCGTTGCGCATGAGCACGCCGAGGTCGTACTCGGGCTCGGCCACGACGCCTTCGGGATCGATGAGTCGGAACGTGCCATCGCTGGCCTGTAAGGCGTTCAGCTCGTGCAGGTCGCCGTGGCACAGGACGGCGCTCGAGGCGTCGTACGCGTCGGCGCGCCGCTGGGCGCAGGCGATCGCGTCGGCGAGGACACGTTCCGAACACGCCCTGCCGCTCTGCTCCCACACCTGCGCGAGGCGCTCGATCGACCACGTGGCCCGCTCCGCTCCGGTCTGCAGGCGAACGTTCGGATCGACGGGTCGCCACATCTGCTGGACGGCGCCGAGCAGGAGCTCATGTCGCTTTCGGCGCGGGATGCCGAGGTCGTACATCGACGGACCGAGTCGCTCGAGCAGGATGGCTCGGCGAGCTACGTCGGCGTCGAGCAATCGAACGCAGCCGTGACCGTCGGCGATGCGCAGGACCGTCGCCTCGAGCGTGAGCTTGTCCGCATCGCTCGGCGGTGCGATCTTGAGCACGGTGGCGGTGCCGTCCGACGTCGTCACCTCGACGACGAACGCGTTCATGCCGAAGCCATCGCACGAGCGCCCGATGATGAGCGACCACCGCGACGCCATCTCGTCGACGAGCTCGGGGAGCGAGTCGAGCCACGCACCTTCACCCGCGGCAGTTCGTGCCTTGCGCAGCGAGGTCGGCACGTCGATCATCACACCGGCCATTCTGGTCAGGCACCCAGGGCGAAGTCGACCGCCGCCACGGCGTGGAGGTACGCGCTCGGGAAGAACGGAACCCTCACGTCGGATGCGCCGATGAGCAGCTCGATCTCGGTGCATCCGGCGATGACCCCGCGAGCGCCGCGCGCAAGGAGGGCGTCGATGACCCGGAGGTAGTCGTCCTTCGACTCCGGCCGCACGATTCCTCGAACGAGCTCGTGATAGATGACGTCGTGGACGGTGGTGCGGTCGGGTTCCTCGGGGATCACGACGTCGAGACCGTGGAGGTCGCGCATGCGGCCGACGTAGAAGTCCTGCTCCATCGTGTACCGGGTGCCGAGCAACGCAACGCTGGTGACTCCGGCGCGTCTCGCCGCGGCGGCGGTCGCGTCCGCGATGTGGATGAGCGGCACGTTCACCGACATCTGCACACGATCGGCGAGTCGGTGCATCGTGTTGGTGCAGATCACGATGGCCTCGGCTCCCCCGTCGACGAGGTTCGCGGCTGCGTCGGCGAGCAGCTGGCCGGCGTCGTCCCAGCGCCCGTCGCTCTGCAGTGCTTCGATGTCGGCGAAGTTGAACGAGCGGATCAACAGGTCCGCCGAAGCAAGACCACCGACGCGCTCACGGACGAGCTCGTTGATGGTTCGCTCGTACTCGATCGACGACTCCCATGACATGCCGCCAAGCAGGCCGAGCCGTTTCATGTTGCTTCCCTTCGATCTCGCGTCGTCGCGATGCCGCGTCGCATGACAGCTTGCCGCAGACGAGTCGAGCGGGGAAGCACGTCGCCAGATCTCGCGATCGGGCGCCGATGAGAATGAGCATCGGCAGTCGTCTGAGTCGCGGTCCGATGCACGCGCGTCGAACATCAAGGGAGAGCAACGAGATGAGACCACTTCGATACTCGATCAACGTCACGCTCGACGGCTGCTGCCATCACGAGGCTGGGCTCCCCCCGGACGAGGAGTCGATGCGCTACTGGACCGCGCAGATGGCACGAGCCGATGCTCTGCTCTTCGGCCGGGTGACCTACGAGATGATGGAGTCGGCGTGGCGTCGGCCGGCCGATGGCCCGTGGCCCGACTGGATGGGTGAGTGGGAGATCCCATTCGCCGAGGCCATCGACGGGGCGAAGAAGTACGTCGTGTCGAGCACCCTCAGCGGGGTCGATTGGAACGCCGAGCTCGTACGAGGCGACCTCGGTGAAGCGGTGCAACGGCTCAAGCAGGAGCCGGGCGAGGGCCTGTGGGTGGGTGGCGTGACGCTTCCCTCGGCGTTGGCAGATCTCGGGCTGATCGACGAGTACGAGTTCATCGTGCAGCCCGTCCTCGCCGGGCACGGGCCGACGTTGCTCGCCGGTCTGCGCGAGCGGATCCAGCTCGAGCTGGTGGATCGCCACGAGTTCCAGTCCGGCGCGGTCGCTGTGCGATACCGGCCGACGCAGAGCAACGGCTTGACCTGATCGATCCGCCCGGGGGACATCTCCGCTGCAAGTAGCTACACTCACTGCATGAAGGTAGCCACATCGACACGGATCGAAGTCGGGGTTCGCGACCTCAAGAACAACCTCAGTCGCTACCTCGATCAGGTCGAGGCAGGCGTCGAAGTCGTCGTGACGGATCGCGGTCGGCCCATCGCCCGGCTCAACGGCATCGCCGAGGCGCCGACGGACAAGCTCACCGCGTTGATCGAAGCTGGCCTCGTTCGACCGCCCACGGCCAAGGTGCGCCAACGTCCGGTGCCACTGCACTCATCCGGCTCGGTCAGCGAATTGGTGGCCGAGCAACGCCAGTGATCACCTATGTCGACACGTCGACCCTCATCAAGTTGCTCGTCGACGAGATCGGCACAACCGAGGCTGCCGCGATCTGGGACGAACCCGACACGCTCGTCACCGTCAGGATCGCTCACGTCGAGGCACGCGCCGCGCTCGCCGCTGCACGACGACAGCGGCGCATCACCGCCGCCGCGTTTCGCAGCGCAGTGGCCGGTCTGGAGCTGCTGTGGTCGCAGATGTCCGTGGTCGAGGTCGACGACGATCTCATGCGACTGGCCGGCGATCTGGCCACGACGCACAGCTTGCGCGGCTTCGACGCCGTGCATCTCGCCGCGGCGCACCTCGTGGGCGCCGACGTGTTCAGCAGTGCCGATCGGCGCCTGTGCGAGGCGGCGAGCACGGCGGGCTTCCACGTCGCCAATCCTGTCGATGCGGCCTCGCCCCAGCCCGGAGCAACCTGAAGGCGTACCTGACCCAAACACCTGACGACGAGCTCCCCGGCCGGTCCCTGCAACTCACCTGGGCCGACCGAACACCCTGACTCGTCGCGGCGTCGTTGCATGATCGACGGACGCTCGGAGGAGGGCCGGCGTGACCTGATCCGGCTGCGGTCGTGGCGTGTCATGATGAGGCGCGTGCGGGCGAGTTCTGGGCGTCGCCGACGGTGTGCGACATGATGCTCGGTGGTTCGACGACGTTCACCGACGTCGGCGAGCACGAGCTCAAGGGCCTCGACGGATCCTGGCGTCTGTTCTCCGTCGCCCTGTAGGTGCGCGCCCTGCTCGTCAGTCGTAGTCGGCGAAGCGCGGGGCGCCCGGCTCCGTGTCGACTCGTGCGGCGTTCGCTGCGTAACTGATGGCGTGATACCAGCCGGAGAGCATGAACAGGTCGAGGGCCTGCTCTTCTGAGATGTGCGCCTGGAGTCGCTGCCACAGGTCGTCGTCGATGTCCGCGCCATCGTGCAGAGCATCGGTCGCTTCGATCAGCACACGGTCTCGGTCGTCGGTCCAGCACGAGTCGGTGGCACGTCCGTGGGTGATGGAGGTGATCTGGTCGCTCGTGAAGCCGGCTCGTTCGGCGAAGAAGGCGATGTGGACACCCCACTCGTACTCGCACCGGCATCTGGCACAGGTGCGGTCGATGACGATCTCCCGGTCCCGCAGCCTGAGCGAGAGTCGCTTGCTGAGCTCGTAGCCGCCCCATCCCCCCATCGCGGCTGCCATCGGCAGGTTGCGAACGAACGTCCGGAACAAGCCGATCGGGGCCACACCGAGCGGCATCATCAGTTCGAGTCGTGCCTCGACGTCTGCGTCGTACGGCGGCTGAACGGGTTCGATGCGGCTCACGGTTCCCTCTCGGTTCGATGTTTCGGAAATCGAAACATCTGAGGCAGGCTAACGTTGCGGAATCAGAAACGTCGACCAACACCTGTCGAGCCCGTCGGTGTGAGCACTCGAACTCGTTCCGTTCCGGGCCGTCCCGTTCGAGGATCGACGACCGGCCGTCCGCTGATGGCCGCGATGGACCTGCTCGGGCGGCGTTGGACACTTCGAGTTCTCTGGGAGTTGCGGGCGGGGCCGGTCGGGGCCCGTGCGCTGCTCGCGACGTGTGAGGGTCTCTCGTCGAGTGTGCTCTACGAACGACTGCGCGACCTGACCGGCGCATCACTCGTCGTCCAGACGGAGAGTGGCGAGTACGACCTCACCGGGCTCGGCCGCGAACTCGGCGACTCCCTCCAGCCGCTCGACGCCTGGGCACGCCGGTGGTCAACTGCCCTGGACACCTGATCGCAGGCTGCCCTCAACCGGCAATATGTGGCGCTTGGTCGCGACGAGGTCGGCCATCGTCGTGCGTGCGCGGACGTAGCCTCACCGGCGTGTTCGACGGCGAGCCGATCTTCTTCCGCAATTCGCACGAGTTCCGCGACTGGCTGGAATGCAATCACGCGACGGCGACGGAGTGCGTCTTGGGCTACTGGAAGACGCACACGGGCAAGCCGTCGATGCGATGGGCCGACGCCGTGCGCGAGGCGCTGTGCTTCGGCTGGATCGACGGGCAGGGTCGCTCGATTGACCAGGAACGCCACATGCAGCGGTTCACTCCACGCAAGAGCCGCCGCTGGAGCGCCGTGAACGTTGCGCTCATGGCCGAGCTCGAGGCCGAGGGACGCATGACCGAGGCCGGACGACGCGCGTTCGCCGCACGCGACACAACCGAGGAGCCGTACTCGGTATCGAACAGGCCCAGCCAGCTGCCACCCGAGTTCGACGAGCGCCTGCGCCGAGACCATCCGAAGGCGGCCGGCTTCTGGGACTCCACGCCGCCGAGCTACCGCAAGATGCGCGCCTTCTGGATCAGCGAGGCGAAGCGGCCGGAGACGCGCGAGCGCCGATTCAGCATGCTGGTCGAGGCCTGCGCAGCGGGCGAGCGGATGACGTAGTCCGCCGGCTCTACTGCACCGAGATGCAGACCTTGCCGCGGACCGTGCCCGCTTCGAGTTGGCGCATGGCGTCCGGCGCCTCGTCGAGCGGGTACGTCGCGTCGATGCTCGGCGTGAGCTTGCCGGCCTCGATGAGATCCGTCAGTGGTGCGAGGTCGGCGTGGCCCTCGTTGGAGACGAGCATGGCCAGCCGCTGGCTCACGAAAAGCGACACCAGCGGCGCCCGCAGACTTCTGCCGAAGCCGCCCGTGATGTTGCCCTTGCTCTCGCCGCCGACGATGACGAGGCTGCCCTTCGGGGCGAGGGCGCGTCGCAGGCGCCGAAGTGCGGTGTTGCCGGCGATGTCGAGGATCAGGTCGTAGCGGCGGGAGCCGTCGGTGGCGTCGTCGGTGGCGTAGTCGATCGTGTGGTCGGCGCCCAGTGACCGCACGAGATCGGCCTTGGCAGCACTGCACACGCCGGTGACCTCGGTGCCGTACGACTTCGCCAGCTGCACTGCGTAGCTGCCGACACCGCCGGAGGCGCCGATGATCAGGACCTGCTGTCCGGCTTCGATCCGGCCGAGCCGCAGTCCTTGAAGGGCTGTGGACGCCGAGATCGGAACGGCGGCAGCCTGTTCGAAGGTGAGGGACGACGGTTTCGGAGCAAGCTTGTCCTCTCGAGCGGCGGCAAACTCGGCGAACGCTCCTCGGCCGACGCCGAACACCTCCTCGCCGATGCTGAACCGCGTGACGTTCGCACCGACGGCGACGACGGTTCCAGTGACGGCGAGACCGGGCACCCGGTTCTTCGGTGCGCGGAGACCGAAACCCATGAGACGCATCAGGTAGGGACGTCCGGTCATCGTGTGCCAGGTGCCGCGGTCGAGGCCGGCGGCGTGCACGCGGACGAGCACCTCGTGCGGTTCGATCTCCGGTGCGCCGATGTCGGTCAGCTGCCAGGTCTCGCTGGTGCCGTAACGGTCTTGCACGATGGCCCGCATCGTGCGAGCAGGCGTTGCGGGTTGGGTGTGCGGGGCCCGCTGTGGGTGTGGTGTGCTGTTCATGGTGTTCCTCTCGGTAGTTGGGTGATACGAGCGCTCGTCACCTGTCGGCGACGGGTTGCTGGGTGCGGACCGACTGGACGACATCGAGGATGGCTTCGACGGAGGGTTGGTAGCTCTCTGCATCCTCGATCAGACCCTGGTGCGTCGAGTCGGCTACTCGGTGCTGACTGTTCGTCGACAGCGTTGCGAGGCGGTCCTGCAGGTCGGTCCACTCCTTGTGCTGATCGATCGATTCGGTTGCGGTGACGACGACGAGCGGCTTGCCGTCGAGCGACGTCAACGCCTTGGCCTGTTCGAACACCGTGGGGTACATCGACTGCTCGTCGCGCATGTTGCGCATGCCGCGTGGGCTGGACGCGAACGCCTGCACCTGAGATGCCGCCGGCTCGGGGAGGTCCGACCAGATCGACATGGGCAGCACCTGAGTGACCCCCAGCCGGGCGAGGCTGGGGAGCACGCCCAGGCCTCGACGCATCATCGACTGCTCGTCGGCGAATCCGGGAAGGTCGGTGAACTCGTACGGGCTCATCGAGTCGAGCAGCACCATGCCCGCCACCTCGTCGGGGTAGCGGGCCGCGAACGTCATCACGTAGGTGCCGCCCGCCGAGTGACCGACGAGCACGTACGGTCCCGATTCGCCCGCACGGTCGAGCAGGGTGTGCAGATCCCCAGCGATGGCCACGGCGTCTTGCGGTGCACCGATGTCGTCGCTCCAGCCCTGGCCTGCCCTGTCATAGGCGCAGACACGCGTCGTGGGGGCCACGTCAGCAGTGATTCGAGCCCAGTTCGGCGACGTCGATCCGAGCCCGTTCTCGAGCACGACGGTGGGACTGCCCGTCCCGGTGCAGTTCAGGTGCAGACGATGGCCTCCGACGTCATAGAGGGTGCCCGGGGCGGCAGAGGTGTGCCCGTCGCGAGCCGTGACGGCGGTTGCGTACATCCCACCGACGGAGCCCACAGCGAGCGAGGCGACGATCGGGTAGAGCAGCCATCGAACGCGGCCGGCCAGGTTGCGGCGGATCTGAACGGCCGTCCACACGGTGAGCGCGAACGCCGCAGGAGGCCACACCCAACCGGCGGTGGTGAGCGCGTGATCGGTGGGTCGTGCGATCAGCAGGGTGAGTCCCGAAGCCGCCATGCCGACGGCGGGCACGCGCGCCCAGCGCTGCGGTTGGCTGGTGAAGCGGGCCGACAGCGCGGCGAGCATGGCCCAGCCGAACGCGAAGGCCAGCAACGACGAGCCGGAGATGACGTGCTCCTGTGCGCCACCGAAGACGCCGAGCGTGAGCACGAGCGCTCCGACGGAACCGGCTGCCACCGATCCGCCGACGACGCGCCAGATGGGTTCCCGTTGGGGTTCATCCGATGCGGTGGTCGGCGCTGCGACGGCAACGCCTGCCTCCGGGGCTGGTCGAGTGAGCTGAGTGGTGTTCATGATCCGTCCGTTCTTGGTGATGGAGTGTGCGATGTGGTCATGGCGGGGATCGCAGGCACCCAGGTGCAGCGGAGCCCGCGAGGGACCGGTCGGGGGAGGCGGATCGTGGCGAGCACGTCGCCGGCGAGGTCGGCCGTGTCGATCACGACGAGGTCGGTGTCGCCGCCTGGCGCGTGGTGCACGAACCCGACGAACCAGCCGACGTTGCTGTCGGGACGTGCAGGGTCGGGGACGACGACGAAGTCGCCGGGCGCACTCGGAGACACGTCGAGTTGCGTGCTGCGAGACGTGACGAGATCGTGTTGGCCGATGGTCTCGCCACCCGTACTCCACACGAACCCGGGCGCTCCGTCGACAGCGCCGCCACTGCTGGCGTGCGCGAATCGGCGTGGTGTCGGGTCGAGCACGTCGCGCTCGACGGCTCGGCCGTCGGAGTGGAGGATCCAGCGCTCGAGCGACGGCGTGAGGGCGACGAGGACGACCGTGTCGCGAGTCCGGTACGTGTGCACCGGGCGCGGCGCGATGGCATCGGTCGGCGTCCAGCGGGCGCGCACATTGCCGTCGCGGGGAGCGACACCCACCAAGCCGTCGCCAATGAAGACCACGTGATCAATGCCGACCGCGAGTCCCTGGATGGGCACCCGGGCATCGGCGATGAGCCGGCTCCGCCGGGTGAGGGCACCGGATGGCACGACGACATGCAGCTGCGTGCCACCCCCGTCGCCGGCGACGAGGTGCAGTTCGCCGCTTGCCGCGTCGTACGTCGGGCAGGAGGTGACCGTGCGCCGGTGTCCGGCGAGGTCGACACGGCGCAGCGTGCCCGCTTGGAGGCTGAGCTGTCGCACGGTGGAGTCGGCGCCGTACGTGAGGACCGAGCCGTCGAAGGCGACGAGATCGTTCACGGCTGCGGACGTGTCGAAGCGGCGGACGCGATGCGAGACCCGGCCATCGTCGAAGTGGAACGAGTGGACCACGCCACTCTGGCCGATCCCTACCAGCCGACCCGACAACCCGAACGGAACCGCGCAACGAACGGCGAGGTCGTCGTGCATCGAGGGTTGGCTCGTCGGGTCGAGCGGCGAGGGCATGAGTGCATCGTCGGCCTAAGGCGGCCGCTGCCGCATCGGGCGCGCCCCCTCAGATCGCGATGGTGCGCTTCAGGTCATACCCAGTCGCTGCGCCACGGCGGCAGCGTCGACCCTGCTGTTCACACCGAGCTTGCGCAGGATGTTCGACACGTGCACGCTTGCCGTCTTGTCCGACACGTACAGCTCGTCGCCGATCTGACGGTTGGTGCGCCCGGACGCCACCAACGCCAACACCTCCGCTTCGCGGGGCGTGAGGCCGAGCCGTTCGGCGGAGGTCTCGTCGAGCGCGATGCGGGTCGGGGCGTCGATGCTGATCCGGGTCCGGCTGGACACGGCATCGATCTCCGCGATCAGCGGACCTGCACTCAGCTCGGCGGCGATCGCGTGCGCTGCACGCAGCGTCGACGCCGCCCGATCCGCTGCACCTGCCAGCGCCGCGGCCTCAGCTTCGCGAACGAGGGCCACCGCGCTCGCCCAACGGTCACCCAGCTCATGCCAGCGGGCCACGGCCTCGGACCATGCGTTGGCATCGGGCCGGCCGAGCCGCGTGAGGCTTGCTGCCGCGTGCGCGAGGTGCGCGGCGGTGTCGCGCTGCGGACCGCCCGGCACGCTCTCGGCGAGCGCTCGAGCGAGGTCCAGTCGGTGCTGCAGGCGAGCAACGGTTGCGTCGACGTCCACTGACTCGCGACGCGCCCGCTGGTCGAGCGTCTGCTCCACCTCGGCGACCGTTGCAACCTTCGCAAACCTGGCCGCCCACAGCGCGGAGGTGGTGCACGTTGCGGCCCATCCCTGCTCGGCCACCCGCATGGAGTCCTCCCAGTTCGCCAGCGTGAGGTGGACGTCGGCAGCCGAGGCGTCGCGGAGGATCGCGTGCCAGCCGTCGATCGGCAGCTCGTGGGCAACAGCGAGCTCGGCCAGCGCTTCGGTGGTGTCGCCGCGTCGTGCGGCCAGCACCGCCTTCACCCGGGCGAGTTGGAGACGACCGACCGGCAACGTGCCGGGCAGCGGATGACGGGCGAGGAGCCCGGCGACCTCAGTCCATCGGCCGAGACGCACGAGCGCATCCGCGGCGAGCGAGTCGAAGTAGCACCCGAAGCCGCGGTCCAGACCGGTCAGCTGACCCTCCGCAACCGCGTCGAGGGTCGTGTTGAGCGCCAGTTGGTACTCGCCGGCGTCGTTGAGCGCGACGCACAGGTACAAGGTCGCGAGGGCACGTGCCTGCGCGTTGGCAGCAGCGGCAACCGAGGCCCTGCACAGCTCGACCGCCCCGGCCGGGTCTCCCTGATTGCTGCGGACGATGCCCAGCACACGCCGCGCCATCGCCCAAGCCGGCGGATCGCTCTCCGGTGTCCGCACGAGTTCGAACACCTTCGCGCACCACAACTCGGCCGCTGCATCGTTACCTGCCATCAGCTCGGCCTGTCCGAGACCGGCGAACACCGCC
This sequence comes from Ilumatobacteraceae bacterium, assembly GCA_965229005.1. GTDB lineage: Bacteria > Actinomycetota > Acidimicrobiia > Acidimicrobiales > Ilumatobacteraceae > CBDDIP01. Next base: position 1,661,452 of record CBDDIP010000002.1, on the reverse strand, counting down.
GCCGCCTCGCTGCCATCGCTGGACAGTGCTGCAGCCAGTGCGAACTCGGCTCGGCTCTCCTCGATCCGGCCGCTGGACCACAGGTAGCGACCGAGCCGCTCATGGCCCCATGCGACGCCGAGCGGAGGCGGCCCGTACTCGAATGCAGCACGCGCCAACTGCACGGCGCGTTCGTTGCCGACGGTAGAGGTGGCGATGTCGGCCGCTTGCCAGAGACGGTGGCCGCGGTTGGCTGCATCTGCACTCGCTCCGGCCGCGTCCCACAATTCGAAGGCACGCTCGAGATGGCTGAACGCCGCCGCTGGGGCGATGGTCTCGGCCGCGTCGGCGGCGGCGAGCAACGCGGTGAAGGTCTCCTCGACGTCGCCCGCGAGATCGAGGTGAAAAGCGAGCTCACCGGCCCGATCCGGTCGTCGCAGCGCGGCGGTTGGCTGCTGCGCGAGCGCGGCCGCGATGCTGCGGTGGAGTCGGGCCCGTTGTGGCGGGAGGAGATCGGCATAGACGACCTCACCGAGCAGCGGGTGACGGAACCGGTAGGCGTCGTTGTCGACCACGAGCAACCGTGCATCGATGACCGACCGCAACGCCGCTTCCACCTCCTGCTCCGCCAGGGCCACGATGGCAACCAGCAGATCGTGCGGGGTTTCGCGGCCAATCGCTGCGACGGCACCCAACACGAGGCGGGCCCGGTTGTCGAGGTCGGCGATCTCGGCGGAGACAGGTCCGACAGCACGAGCGGAATGGCGTCGCCCGACAGGTGTGCAGCCACGAGCTCACCGGTGAAGAACGGATTGCCGCGGCCCCGCGCGACGACCTGGTCGACGAGCGCGCTCGGCGCAGGCGTACCGAGCAGCATCGCGACGCGTTCGGCGATCTCGTCGCGCTCCAACCCTTCGAGGTGCAGGCGACGTGCCGCCGGCAGCCTGGCGAGCTCGGCCAACCGGCCTCGCTGCGCCGGCCGGGAGGCGACCTCGTTGGCACGGAAGGTGCCGACGAGGACGACCCGCTCGTCGATGAGGTTGCGGGCCAGGTAGTCGAACAGATCCCACGTCACCGTGTCGGCCCAGTGCAGATCCTCGAACCCCACGAGGACTGCCGCATCAGCCGCGAGGTGGCTGAACAACTCGAGGACGGCGACGAACAGCCCTCCGTGCGACGCTCCGTCCAGCGCTGAGGAGGCCGAGCGGGGCGCGGACCAGTCGCGCAACGCGGCGAGCGCCGGTGTCTCGGACAGCAGGTCCGGTCGCGACCGGCGGAGTTGGCGAAGCAGATCCGCCAACGGAGCCAGCGGAATGATCTCACCACCGATGTGGGTGGACCGCCCCACGTACAGGGCCACACCAGCTCGGGCTGCACTTTCGCTGACGATGGTGGTCTTGCCGATCCCCGCGTCGCCGCTCACCAACACGACCGAGGGAAGGGCATTGCGTGCATCCGTGATGGCCTGCTCGAAGACAGCCAACTCCTCGTGCCGGCCCACGAAGTCGGCGGCGGACGGACGGGCGTGCATAGGGCTCCTCAGTATCGCGTGCTCACGCGACCTGGTCGCGGGGGACAGATCTGAGGGGGTGTGTCCGATGCGGCGCGCCTCCCCTTAGGTCGATCGTGTTGCCCATGAGCAACGTCTACGACACGATCGCCAACCTCTGGAGCGGCGCCATGCGGCCGGCCCCTCGCCACCTCGGCGTCCTCATCCTCGTCGCCCTGATCGGCGTCACGGCCTGCGGGAACGACACGACCTCCCGGGCCGGCTCACTCCCGCCCTCGACCGCTTCCACCAGTACGTCGCACACCACGACGCCGAGCAACCCCGCCGTGCCGTCCACGGTGACCGCGACCGCTGCGCCGCGGCCGACCGACACGCTCGACGAGTTGGTCGGCGCTGCCGGCGAGCGGGTGCATCTGCGCTGCGTGGGCGAGGGCGACACGACGGTGGTGCTCATCGCCGGTTTCGGCGGCGACAGCACCGGCTGGGCGCTCGTCGAGCCGGCCATCGCTGCCCGCGCCCGCGTCTGCTCGTACGACCGACCCGGGACGGGGACGAGCGACCCGGCGACCTCGACGGCGACCTTCACCACCCAGGCGACGGACCTCCACCACCTGCTGGGCAAGGTCGGTGAGCCCGGACCCTATGTGGTCGTCGGTCACTCCTTCGGCGGCGCCGAAGCGGTGACGTTCGCGTCACTGTTCGCCGACGAGGTCACCGGGCTCGTGCTCATCGACGCCTCGCCCACCACATGGCCGGACGCCATCTGCGCGGTTCCCGACGACGGGTCCGACGCCGCCGCGATGCTCCGAGGCCTGTGCGGCACGTTCGCACCGACCGGCAACAGCGAGCACCTCGACGCCGTTGCCGCCTTCGCCGACGCGGCCCAGATCGGTTCGCTCGGCTCGTTGCCGATGACCATCATCACCGCCGCCCGACGCGACCTGCCAGCCGACCTGGTTGCAGCAGAAGTCGACCGCCTCAACGAGGCGTGGAACCTGGGCCAGCGGGCCTGGATGGCGCTGTCCACCACCTCACACCTGGTGTCGGTCGAACACACCGGCCACCACATCGAGATCGACCAACCGGGCGTCGTGATCGACGAGATCACCCGCCTGCTGCCCTAGCCCATCCACCCCACCCACCAACCCACCACAACCCACACATCACACCCAAGGAGCCATCATGCACGGACGTCCCACCACCCAATCCATCGGCGACACACATGCCAGCCATCCCAACCGTTGGCGCATCCTCGGCGTGCTCGTGCTCGCCCTCCTCGTCACCTCCATCGACCACACCATCATCAACGTCGCCATGCCCCAACTGGTCGGCGACCTCGGCGCCAGCTCGGCACAGCTGCAGTGGATCGTCGCTGCCTACACCATCGTGTTCGCCGGGCTGCTGCTCACTGCCGGCAGCCTCGGTGACCGCTTCAGCCGTCGCCATGCGTTGCTCGCCGGCCTGCTGACGTTCCTGGGCGGCTCGGTCGTCGCAGCGACGGCAGGGTCGACGACGGCGCTCATCGCCGGCCGCTGTGTGATGGGCATCGGCGGGGCGTTGATCATGCCCACCACCCTGTCGATCCTGGTCAACGTGTTCGGCGATCCGCGCGAGCGGGCCAAGGCGATCGCCGGCTGGACCGCCGCCAGTGGAGCCGGCATCGCTGTCGGCCCGATCGTCGGCGGAGCGTTGATGCGCAACTTCTCGTGGTCCTCGGTGTTCTGGATCAACGTGCCGCTGCTCGTCGCTGCGTTCATCGGCGCGCTCCATCTGGTGCCCGACTCCCGCGACCCCAAGGCCACCCGGCTGGATCCCATCGGCGCCGGCTTGTCCATCGCGGCGATCAGCACACTGGTCTACGCCATCATCCAGGCGCCGGAGCGGGGATGGGCGTCGACCGCATCGGTCATCAACTTCGCGGTCGGCGCTGCGTTGGCGGTCGTGTTCGTCAGCTGGGAGACGCGGCGCGATGACCCGATGCTCGACATCGCCCTGTTCCGCAACCGGAGCTTCTCCGCCGGCAGCATCGCCCTCGCGCTGCTGTTCTTCGCCATGGCCGGCACCGTGTTCCTGCAGGCCCAGTACCTGCAGTTCGTGCTGCAGTACACCCCGCTCGCGGCGGGCTTCGCACTCGTACCGGCAGCGATCGGGATGTTGGTGGGCACCGGCGCCGGCGCACACCTCTCCGAGATGCACGGCGGGCGCATCGCCGTCACCGCCGGCACCCTGATCGCAACCGCCGGCGTCGCCGTCCAGGCTGCGTTCGTCGACGGTGGTTCGTACGCGCCCACCGGCATCGGGCTGCTGCTGTTCGGGCTCGGCGCGGGTGTCGCGATGCCCGCTGCGACCGAGATGATCATGGCCACGCTGCCGCCCGCACGCGCCGGCGTCGGCTCCGCCGTGAATGACACCGTGCGCGAGTTCGGCGGTGCGCTTGGCGTTGCCGTGATCGGCAGCGTCGCCGCCACGAGCTACGCGACATCGATGCAGGACAAGTTGGTCGACTTCCCGACGCTGTCCTCCGTCGACCGCACCCTGCTGACGAACAACGTCGGCGCTGCCATCCACGCCGGCGAGCACCTGGGTGCCCAGGCCGGACAGATCGCAACTGCGGCTCGCGACGCATTCGTGGACTCGATGCACAGCTCGCTGTGGATCGCCGTCGGCCTCGCGTTCGGTGCGGCGGTGGTGACCTTCACGCAGCTCCCTCGCCGGGCGGCGAACCGCGCTCTTCACGCGGGGCACGGAAGTCACAGCGGCCACGGCACAGTGGCGCACGGCCATCACCCACCGCACGTGCCGATCGTCGAGGCCGCGACGTCGACGGAGGTGTCGCCCTCATGACCGGCAGCTCAGCAGCCGTCGCCGGCGACGTGAAGGTCGTCGGCGGCGGAGCGGCTGGCCTCACCGCCGCACTCGTGCTGGCCAGGGCCCGGCACCGAGTCACCGTGCTCGACGACCAGACGCATCGGAACGGAGCCGTCGACGAATTCCACGGCTTCCCCACGAGGGATGCGACCGCTCCCACCCGCTTTCGAGCCGATGCACTGGCCGAGCTGCGCGTGTATGGCGTATCGATCGTTCGATGCGCAGTGACAGACGCCCGGAGCACCGACACGAACGTGTCACTCAGCCTCGCCGACGGCACCTCGATCCAGGGTGACGCCATCGTGATCGCCACCGGCGTGCACGACGAACTCCCAACGGTCGAGGGTCTCACTGCTCGATGGGGCAAATCGGTGTTCAACTGCCCGTTCTGCGACGGATGGGAGCATCGCGACCAGCCCGTCGTCGTGATCGACGCCGCCCCCGGCGCCGACCACCTTGCGCACATGGTTCGCGCGTGGACGTCGCACGTCACCGTCGTCGCCGCATCCGATGTCGCCAGGCTCATCGGCGAAGGCCGGTCGCTGTCACACGTGGAGCTCCGCAACGGAACCATGATCCCGGCGAAGGCTGCGTTCCTGAAGGCACCAGTCGTACCCCGGAGCTCGATCGCCCGCGACCTCGGCTGCGACATCGACGGAGACGGCTACATCGTCACGAGCGACAGCGGCGCCACCAGCAATCCACTCGTGTGGTCCGCCGGAGATGTACGCCGCCCGCCGCCCGCACCGCATCAAGTGGTGCTCGCCGCAGCTGACGGTTCCGCCGCTGCCATCGCCATCCACAAGGTCTTCGTCTCGCGTTCGATCAGGTCCGCGACGGTCGATCCGCCACCTGCTCGGATGTTGTGCCCGGGGTGGGGATCGAACCCACACTCCCTCTCGGGAAGGGGGGTTTAAGCCCCCCGCGTCTACCAGTTCCGCCACCCGGGCTGCGGGTGGCGACGCTAGGCGACCGGCTGACTCGAGAACAGACCTCGCGCGCCGCTCCCCCTCCATTCGGGGGGCGCCTGTCTGCGATGATGAGCGCTGATCACGACGGGGGCTGAGTGGCGACGACGACGGTGACGGTGATGTTCACGGACCTCGTGGACTCGACGGCGCTGATGTCGCGCGTCGGCGAGGTGGCTGCGGAGGCGTTGCGCCGCGAGCACTTCGGCATCCTGCGCGCCGCGGTCGAGCAGTCGCGCGGCCGCGAGGTGAAGAACCTCGGTGACGGGCTGATGGTCGTGTTCACGAGCGCCGCCGATGCGGTCGCGGCGGCGATCGACATCCAAAGCACCCTCGCCAAACGGAACCGCCGGGCGACCGAACCGCTCGTCGTGCGTGTCGGGATCGCCCTGGGCGACGCTGACATCGACGACGGCGACTTCTTCGGAGTGCCGGTCGTCCAGGCAGCGCGGTTGTGTGCGAAGGCGGCCGGAGGCGAGGTGCTGTGCACCGACATCGTCCGAGTGCTGACCGGGTCGCGCGTGGGCGCCACGTTCGAGTCGGTTGGCGAGCTCGAGCTCAAGGGTCTGAGCGAACCGGTTGCCACGAGTCGCGTGATCTCGGCCGAACCCGATGCTGATGCGACGGTGGCCTTGCCGCCTCGGTTGGCGTCCGCGGTGACGGATCGGTTCGTCGGCCGGACCACCGAACGAGAACGCATCACCGTCGCTTGGAAGCGCAGCGCAACCGGCGCGGAGTGCCGGGGGGTGCTCGTGTCCGGTGAGCCGGGAATCGGCAAGACCACGCTCACCGCCGAGTTTGCTGCGAACGTGCAGACCGACGGCGCCGTCGTCGTCTACGGACGGTGCGACGAGGACCTCGGGATCCCCTACCAGCCGTGGATCGAAGCGCTCACCCAACTCGTCACCACCGTCTCCGACGACGTCCTGCAGGCGCACGTCGCCGACCGGGGAGCACACCTCGCCCGCCTCGTGCCGACGCTCGCTCGGCGCACCGGCGTCCACCCGCCGGTCAGCGACGGTGGCGACAGCGACCGGTTCGTCTTGCTCGGCTGCATCGTCGATCTGCTGGAACGCGCCGGCGGCGAGACCCCGCTGCTGGTGGTGCTGGATGACCTCCACTGGGCCGACCGGCAGACCGTCCAGGTCCTGCGACATGTCGCCACGAGCGCGGTGAAGGCGCCGCTGTTGATCGTGGGGACGTTCCGCGACACCGACGTCGTCGATGGCGACCCGATGAGCGACCTGCTCGCCACGTTGCACCGCGTCGACACCGTCGAGCGGATCGCGCTGCGCGGGCTCGACGACAACGACCTGCTGGAGCTCATGGAGCGCACCGCCGGCCACGAGATGGACGACACCGGCGTCGGGCTGCGCAACGCCGTGCTCGCCGAGACCGACGGCAACCCGTTCTTCGTCAACGAGATCCTCCGTCACCTCGCCGAGACCGGCGTCATCTTCCAGGACGACAACGGCCGGTGGGTCGGCGACCTCGACATCGGTACGGCCGGGCTCCCGGTGAGCATCACGGAAGTCGTCGGCCGCCGCGTCGCGACCCTGGGCTCTGACACCCACCAGCTCCTCACCCTCGCCTCCGTCATCGGACGCGACTTCGACATCGCCACCCTCGCTGCCGCCGCCGGCGTCGACGAGCTCGACGTCATCGACCGCTGCGATGCCGCGGTCGACGCGGCCATCCTCCAGTCCACCGACATCGTCGACCACTACACCTTCAATCACGCATTGATCGAACGCACGCTCTACGACTCGATGTCGCCATCCCGCCGAGCCCGCGCGCACCGGACCATCGCCGAATCGATCGAAGCCGTCCACGGCGACGACCCCACCCGCGCCGGCGAGCTCGCTCACCACTGGTCAGCGGCTGTCCAGCCCGCTGACACCACCAAAGCGCTCCACTACGCCCAACTCGCCGGCGACCGCGCAGTCGACCAACTCGCCCCGCACGATGCGCTCCGCTGGTACGTCAGAGCCCGCGAGCTCCTCGACGACCTCGACGACGCTCCGTCCCGTCAGCGCATCTCGATCCTCATCGGACTCGGCACCGCCCAACGTCTCACCGGACACGCCGAGCATCGCGAAACCCTCCTGCGCGCTGCACACCTCGCCGACGAGATCGATGCAGTGGACCTGCTGGTGCAGGCCGTCATCGCGAACAGCCGGGGATGGCACTCGTCGCTCGGCGCCGTCGACGACGATCGCGTTGCGGTGATCCGCCTGGCGCTCGAACGGTTCCAGGAACCAGCGAGCCCCGCACGAGCCGAGCTGCTCTCGCTGGCGGCTGTGGAACAGGTGTTCAGCCTGCCGCTGGACGGCCGACTGGCGCTGTGCGAGGAGGCGATCGGAACGGCTCGCCGGAGCGGTCACGACCGCGTGATCACCGATGCGCTCTGCAAGGCGTCCATGAGCGTGGCCGCACCGACGCTGCTGGAACAGCGGCGCCGCTGGGTGAACGAGGCGTGCGAACGAGCCGATGCCGCGAGCGACCCAGCGATTCGCTTTCATGCACACGATGAAGGTCGGTGCGTCGCGCTCGAGCATGGCGACCTCGAGGCGATCCGCCGCCACCACGCAGCTGCCGGCGCCATCGCTGCGGTGCTCCCGCACGCGTCGCTGCGATGGAACCACGCGTTCCACGAGGTCTGGTTCGCCATCCTGGGCGGCGACTTGGACCACGCTGAGCGGCAGTTGGACCGATCGCTCGAAGTCGGCATCGCCGCTGAGGAGCCCGACGCGTTCAGCACCTACACCGCCCAGCTCGTCCACCTCTTCGACCACCGCGGCCGGTTGCACGAGCTGATCGAGGCGATCGAGGAGGCCATCAGCGCCACGCCCGGGCTCGAGGTCTACCGCGCCTTCGTCGCTCGCGCACACGCTGCCGCGGGATCCGTCGAACCAGCGCTCGCGCTGCTCGACGACGCCCTGGCCAACGGCTTCAGCCTGAAGGACGATCACACCTGGTTGACCGCGGTCGCCTCGTGGGCCGAAGCGGCGGTGCGCGCCGGTCACCCCGCTGCGGCGCAACACCTGCGCGGCCTGATGCCACCGTTCACCGCGCACATCACGACGACGATGATCACCGTCAGTCCGGCAGTCGCCCACTACCTGGGCATGGTCGACCACTTCCTCGGCGATCTCGATGCCGCTGACGGGCACTTCCAACAGGCGGCCACGATCCACGAGGCGCTCGAGTCGCCGCCACTGCTCGCTGCGACGCAGGCGAGATGGGCGCTGCTCCTCGTGGACCGGGACCGAGGCGACGACCGGGTTCGCGCCCGAGCACTGGCCGAACTGGCACTCGCCACCGCCAGCGCAGGCGGCTACGGCCAGGTCGCACGCGACGCCGAGGCCGCGCTCTCCGCCTGCTGACCCGGGCTCGGATCGAGACGGCGGATCGCGCAGACTTCTCTGTGACAACCCTTTGCTTGAGTGGGGACATGACCGTTGTCGTGCCCGACTTCGAGCGTTCGATGGAGGAGCTCAACCGTCGCGCCACCGAGGTGGCCGGTGCGTTGAACGTCGCTCATGCCAACGCGATCGAGCTCTTGGCCGATGCGCTCGAATCCGGGGCGTGGTTCCAGGCGGGCATCCGCTCGCCCGAGCACTGGCTGGCCTGGCAGATGGGCGTCTCGCCCTCGCGGGCCAGTGCGTGGGTGGCGATGGCTCGTCGGCGTGCCGAGCTGCCGGTCACGTTCGAGGCGTTCGACAACGGCGAGCTCGCCGTGGATCAAGTGTCTGTCGTGGTCAACCACATCCCCACGTGTGCAACCGCTCGCTCGACGCCATCGTGTCTCGCGAGCGACGCGACCGCTTTCGTGCGTACGTGCACGTCGACACCGAGGGCGGCTGGCTCAACGCGGTCCTCGGCTGCCCGACCACTGCTGTCCGAGCTGCTGTGCGACGGCGTCGTCCATCCGGTGTGGACCGTGAAGGGCGTGCCGATCAACGTCGGGCCGAGCACCCCAGTCATCCCGGATCACCTGCGTCGCATCGTGCTCGATCGCGACCGGGTGTGCCGATGTTGCGGCAGCTCGCTCGGGATCCACCTCCATCACGTCGTGCATCGTGAGCACCTCGGCCCCACGCAGTCCGGCAACCTCGTCGGCCTGTGTCAGCGATGTCATCGAGCGCACCACCGAGGCGAGATCATCGTCTCGCTCGCAGCGGGCACCGACGCCGACGATCCCGACGGTCTGATCATCACCCGCGCCGACGGCTCACGGTTCGGGCCGGCTCCGCCGATCCCACCACCAGGCGGCCGGCCTCCTGGCCCACCCGACGGCCATCGATACGCACACCCACTCGGCGAACGCATGGACTTCGACGCGATCGTCTTCAACGAACCACCCTCGAACTGACGACCGCGCTCGGGCTACCGTCCGCGCCATGAGGGATGCGACGACGAGCCTGTTCGTGGACGCCGAGCTCGCCCGCGCCATCGAGGCCGCCGAACGTTCGTTGATCGAGGAGTGTGCGATGGCGTTCCGCGATGCCGTCCCACCGCCGTTCGCCGAGCCGGTCGGGGGCGGCGCCGCCGTGTGGGCGGGAGTCGACTCACCCTTCAACAAGGTGGTCGGTGCCGGTCTCACCGGCTCGATGGATGACGACGAGCTCGATCGCGTCGAAGCGATGTACGCCGAACGCGATGCCCCGGTGCAGTTCGAGGTGTCGACGCTGGCCGACCCGTCGCTGGCGGAACGCCTGACACGGCGCGGCTACGTGCTCGCTGGCTTCGAGAACGTGCTCGGCGTCGAGCTGCACGCCGACCGCCATCTCGAGATCGCCGACCGCATCGCCGTGGCGGAACTCGCACCGCACGAAGACGCCGCGATGGAGGCGTGGCTGCAGCTCGACGTCGACGGATCGACGACCGCCGACGGCACCGGGACCGCCGCGCACGAGGAGTTCGACGCCGTCACGATCCTGCGAGCGCAGCGAGCGATGTCGCGAGCGAGCGGCTTCCGACCGTTCCTCGGCACCTTCGACAGCGAACACGCCGGTGCCGGCGGGCTGCGGCTGGCCGGCGACATCGCCCAGCTGTGCGGCGCCTCGACGCTGCCTCGCTTCCGACGGCTCGGCGTGCAGTCGTCGTTGCTGTCTGCTCGACTTGCCGCGGCGACAGCCGCTGGTTGCCGCATCGCGGTGGTGACGGTGCAGCCGGGTTCCACGTCGCAGCGGAACGTGCAGCGGCACGGCTTCCAACTGCTGTACGTGCGCAGCATCCTGGTGAGGTCGCTGTCGGCCGCCTGAGCGGACGCGGCGACGCCTCGTCAGACGACGAGCAGCGAGTCGACCGTGTGGTACTCGTCGTGCACGACGGACTCGGTGTCCGGGTCGCAGAACCACTGACCGTCGGCGGCGAGGTACTTGAAGCGCACCTCTTGACCGGGGACCAGTTCGACCGTGGCGCTGACCGTGCCGTTGCTGCGCTTCTTCAACGGTGTCGCCAGTGGGTCCCAGCCGTTGAAGTCGCCGAGCACGGAGACCGGCTGGACGACCTCCGCGGCTGGCAGTGCGAACGTGACCTTGATGGCATCGCCACCGCGACCACTGGAGCATCGGAGCATGGGTTCCTCCTCATGGAGTTGTGGAGCACGTACCTGACTGCCAGCAAGGCTTCTCCACCCGTCGCGCGCCGTCGTGGATCGAACGGAGTGTTCACGTGCCGGTCACAGTCCACGTCGGTGGCGGGCTGACGTCGGGCCGACCGTTCCCTTCGATAGCTTCCCCCGATGCGCGGATCACGGACGTTCGGAACTCTTGTACTGGCGGGCGTGCTCGCCGCGTGCAGCAGCACCTCAGGCGTGCGCGACGTCGCCCAGAACAGCAACCCCGACAGCACATCGGATGGCACCGTCGTCGACCCGACGCCGGAGGCGACCACCGACGACACGACCCCGCCGAGCGAGGCAACGATCGACTGGGGTGCGTGCGACGACCCGAAGGCCACCGACGACACGCTCGAGTGCGCCACCCTGACGGTGCCGCTCGACTACGACGACCCATCGGGCGCAACCGTCGATCTGGCCCTCGTGCGCGTGCCGGCCACCGGCGATCGCAAGGGCGCCGTCGTGTTCAACCCCGGCGGGCCCGGCGCATCGGGCTTCGACCCGATCGCCCAGAGTGGTACGGCGATCGCCTCGTTCCTCGGCCTCGACGACTTCGACCTGATCGGCTTCGACCCGCGCGGCGTCGACCGCTCCGGCGGGTTGAAGTGCGTCACCGACGCTGTGCAGGACAAGTACCTGTACCTCGACCCGACGCCGGACACGCCCGAGGAGCAGGCGCTCGCGGACGAGGCGTCGACCGCGTTCACCGACGGGTGCAAGGCGGCGTACGGCGACACGCTCGCCGACTACTCCACCGAGAACACCGCCCGCGACATCGATGCCATCCGCGCCGGCCTCGGTGACGACCAGCTCTCCTACCTCGGCATCAGCTACGGCACGTATCTCGGTGCGGTCTACGCCTCGATGTTCCCGGACCGAGTGCGTTCGATGGTGCTCGACTCCGCCTACGAGCCGAATGGCGACACGATCGAGGAGCACTACACCACGCAGCTCGTCGGCTTCGAGGGTGCGTTCGACAACTGGGCCACCTACTGCGAGACCGACGAGACGTGCCCGTTCCACGCCGACGACGTCGGTGCTCGTTGGGACGCGCTGAAGGCCAAGCTCGACGCCACGCCGGCGATCGCCACCGATGGTCGCGAGGGCAACGCGGCCGTGATGGTGCGAGCGACCGTCGCCTCGCTGTACTCCGAGTCGGAGTGGCCCGTGCTGGCCACCGCGTTGGCGAGCGCGGAAGCCGGCGATCCGTCCGGCATCTTCGGGTTGGCCGACGAGTACAACGGCCGCCACGACGACGGCACGTTCGACACCCTCTTCCAGAGCTTCCAGGTGATCTCCTGCGCCAGCGGCATCGGTGATCCGGTGCCCGACGACCCGCAGGCGATCGTCGACCTCGTCCACGAGAAGGCGCCGCGCTTCGGCGCCGATGCCACCGTCGAGCAGCTGGTGGACAGCGCCGATGACTGCGCGGCGATGGTCGGTGACGTCACCCCGGTCCCCGTCTCGTACGACGGTGACGGGCCGATCCTGGTGGTCGGCGGCAAGAACGACCCGGCCACGCCGTTCCAGTACGCGGAGCGGATGACCGACGAGCTCGGCCTCAACGCCCGGCTGCTGACCTTCACCGGCGAGGGCCACGGCCAGCTGCTCGCCAACGCGTGCGTCACCGAGGCCGAGGCGGCGGTGCTCGTCGACCTCGAACTGCCCGCCGACGGTGCGGTCTGCAACCCCGACGCAGCGATCGAGGAGCCATCGTGGTGGGGCGACATCCCCACGCCCGACGGCGTCTCCGGCCCCGAAGGGCTCGAAGCCGTCGCCGCTGCCGTCGGCCTGCCAGACACCCTCGCCTACAGCGAGACGCGCACGACGGCGCTCGGCAGCACCGAGGCGTCCGACGCCTACAAGACGGCGCTCGAGGACGCCGGCTTCCAGCTCCTCGGCGACCAGGACATCGGCATCGACGACGCCGTCGCCCGCGGCTACCTCTCCCCCACCGGCGAGGTGCTCATCGTGCTCGCCCTCGGCCCGACCGCGCTGCAGACCGACGACTTCGCCTCCGTGAAGGACCTGGTCCCCGCCGGCAACTCAGTGGTCGTCCTCGCCTTCACCAACCAAACCGCCTGACCGTCTGCCCGTGCGGCGTTCTGGGTGCAGATCGTTGCGGGTTCCGTAACGATCTGCACCCAGAACGCACCGACCCCGCTCGATGAGCGTGCGGGAAGCTGCTGGTCAGGCGACCCGACGCAGGAGCGGGCCCTCGAAGCCGGCGGCTTGCCACAGCTCGGTGCGAAGGCGATCGGACTGCGGCGGGTGCAACCCGTTGGCGACGACGATGCCCTCGATCATGTCGCCGACGACCGCCGCCCACGGCCGGTCGCGCAGGCGCACCGACACCACCGCACCCATCGGGTGGCGACGCAAGGTGCGATCGACGCCGTTGAGCCGCGGCGGACAGCGAAAGCTCGGCGCCATTAGCCCGCGCGAGCGCGCCGCGTGCCCGAGCGTGCGGGCGGCTTCGGCGAACTGGATCGAGGACTGGTTGACGGACATGCACCCATCGTCGCGCCGGGGTGTGACACCGGAGCCGGGCACCCCTCACGCCGCGTCAAAGGCGCTTCGCACGTGTGCTCGAAGACGGACCGAGCCCTCTCCACTGGCGAGGTCGGACTGCCATGCGTCCACAGCCACCCAGCCGACCGACAGCTCGGCCGGAACGTCGAGGCGCGTCACGTCGGCGGGTTGCGCCGGCAACCGAAGCAGCAGCGTTCGCGTCCCCAGCGCCACGGCGAACGGCCGGTCGCCACCGCGCACCAGCACCGGAACACCGAACAGTGGCGTGATCGCCCGTTCGCTGCCCTGGCCGAGGTGAACCAGCCGGTCGACCAGATCGGGATGCGTGTGCAGTTCGTATGCGCCGAGATCGAACTCCGAGTTGCGACCGTCGGCGAGGACCGCCTGACTCCGCAACCAACCGATGAGCGTGGCGTTCTCCGGCCGGTCGAGCAGTCGCAGCAACGGTTCGGTCATCGCTGCGACGGCGGCGTTGGCATCACGCCGGCTTGGCGCAGCGCGTTGAGGTTGTCGACGACGCCGCGTTGGTGCACCACTCGGCCTTGGTCGTCGAACGTGAGGAGGATGATCTCCTCGAACTCGAGCCGCTTGCCCGTGGGCGGCAGCGGTCCCCAGGAGCCGAGCTGCGTCCCGGTGACGCGCAGGTGGACGGCCACCCGGTCGCCTTCAGCCGTCAACGACAGCATCTCCTCGCGGTAGTCGGGGAAGGTGATCCACGCCCGCTCCACCATCTCGCGCACCGCCGCTGGGCCGTGTCGCAACGGCGAGTACGGCCGGTAATCGACCACGTAGTCCGGGGAGTACAGCTCGTCGATCACCTCGTAGCGGCGGCCGTTCCAGACCTCGTCGAACAACCGTCGCACGACTGCCTTGTTGGCCTCGGCGTCCATCGGCACATCTTGGTCCGTCACACCCGCTGAGTAGCGTCCCCGGGCGTGGACACCCCGGTGCAGCTCTCTCCCGCGCAGGAACGCACGCTCACCGTTCTGCGTCGCGCCGCGGAGCCGGTGGTGTTCCCGGCTGAGCTGGTGGCCGAGCTGCGCGCCGAGGCCATGGCGGCGATGGATCACTTCACCGACCGGCTCGACGGGCGCACCTTGTTCGTCACCAAGCACACGCTCTCCAGCGTGCACGAGTGCGAGGTCCACCACCTCGCCCCTGATGACTTCGAGTGGACACCGGCGCGAGCGAAGGGCCAGGTGGCCCACAAGGCCATCCAGCAGCTGCTCAACTGGCGCGGCGAGCCGACGCCGCGCGACCTGGTCGACGACGCGCTCGCCCGACTCGGCGACGAGGAGCGCGACTTCGGCCGCTGGATCGCCGCCCTGTCCCCGGGCGATGAGGCCGAGCTGCGCGGGCATGCGGTGGAGCGGGTGACGAAGTTCGTCGAGTCGTTCCCACCCCTCGACAAGCGCAGCAACCCGATGACCGAAGCCGCTGCGCAGTGGCCGCTCGACGCGCCGATCCTCCTGCGTGCCCGAACCGATCTGGTGATGGGCCGGCCCGAAGGTCGCGAGAGCCGCAAGTTGATCATCGACCTGAAGACCGGCCGGGTGTCGGCGCGTCATCGCGAAGATCTGCGCTTCTATGCGCTCGTCGAGACGCTCGTGCGCGACGTGCCGCCGCGCAAGCTGGCCACCTTCTACCTCGACGCCGCCGAGCCGATGGTGGAAGACGTCACCGAGGGGGTGCTGCGCGCCGCCTTGCGCCGCACGCTCGACGGCATCCACCGCCTCATCCAGATCGAGGTCGAGCAGGACCTACCGCGCAAGAAGGTCGGGCCGTCGTGCCACTGGTGCCCGGTGCGACCGGAGTGCCCGGAGGGCCTGGCGCACTTGCGGGGCGACGACCGAGACGTCGATCCCTGATCGCCGCTGACGGAGCCGTCGCGCGCGGGTGCGTGGCGATCGAGGTCGATCGCTGACAGACTCCTGCGCCGTGAGGGCACGGTGGTGGGCAACGGGCGTTGCATGCCTCGGTCTCGCAGCGGCTGGCATCTGGGTCGGCACGAGCGGCGAGACGACCAAGTCGCGCGCTGCCGCGGACGGCACCACGACGATCGCCGCGCCGGACACGACATCCACCAGCTCCACGCTCCCGTCGACCACGCCCAGTTCGTCGACGAGCACGACATCGACCACGACGAGCACGAGCACGAGCACGACGTCGACGACCGAGGCCACCTCGTCGACGGCCTCGATCGCGCCGGGTCAGTGGATCACCTTCGACCAGATCATCGCCGACGCGACGACGAACAAGGGTGACGCCGCGGTGTCGATCGCCGTCGTGCGCGACGGCGTGCTGCTGCACTCGTTCGCCTTCGGCATGGAGAACGCGTTCACCAACACGAAGGCCTCGCCCGACACCCGCTTCCGCTTGGCCAGCATCTCCAAGCTGCTGACCGCCAACGCGGTGCTGCAGCTCGTGCAAGACGGCTCGATCGAGCTCGACGAGCCGTTCCTCCACCAGCTCGACCGCGACGGTGACGCGACGGATCCGCTCACCGCGACGGTCACCGTGCGACAGCTCCTCTCGCACACCTCCGGCTTCCCGAAGGCGTTCTCGCGCTACTTCAGCGGCGGCTCCACCGACTGGCACCAAGCTGCCGAGCAGTCGCTGCGCTCTCCCCTGCAGTTCGTGCCCGGAACGGAGTTTCAGTACAGCAACACCAACTACGTCATGCTCGGGCTGCTGATCGAACACGTCACCGGCCAGTCGTTCGAGGATGCCATCCGCCGGCTCGTCATCGATCCGCTCGGCGCCACGGGCATGCGCATGGCCGGCACGTTCGACGTGCGCACCGGCGAAGCGCTCTACGCGTCCACACCGGGCCGCAACTACATGGAGACCCTCGGCCCCGCCGGCGCCTGGCTGGGGACGGCTCGTGACGTCGCTCGGCTGCTCGACGTGCTCGATCCCGACGATCTCGACGACGGTTGGCACCCGCTCACCGCCGAGACGCTGTCGGCGATGCAGGTGCCGCAGACGGTGATGGACCCGAAGAACAAGTTCAACTACGGCCTGGGCCTGCTGCTCTACGCGGGCGACCAGTGGGGGCACACCGGGACCATCGAGCAGGCGCACACCCTGGTGGTCCACCGCCCCGACAACCTCACCGTGTCGATCTTGATCAGCGGCGACATCCCGTCGAACACCGACAAGCTGCTCGAGATCGTCGACCAGGCCGTGGCCGACGCCTCGATCAGCTGACCACGACGACCATGTCGCCGACGGACAGCCAGTCCCAGATCGTGACGGCGTCGTCGGGCAGCACGCGGATGCAGCCGCTGCTCTCGCCACGACGGGCGAGCTCGCCGACCGAGTCGAGCGGTTGCACGTACTCGCCACTGTTCAGCGTCGGCACCGAGTGGAACGCGATGCGCGCCCCCGTGCGCTCGCCGTGGGTGAACGCGACGAAGTGGGTCATCCGGCTGAAGTGCCCGCCGAACGTCGACGTGGTGTTCATGTCCTTGGCGTAGACCTCGTAGGTCGCCGGGTCGGGCATCGAGATCGCCGACGTGATCGGGAACACCTGCGTCTGCAGGCCCCCGTCGCACAGCCAGGCACGTTGTGCCTCGCGGTCGACGACCGCGGCGTGACCTGTGGGAGGGCAGCTGGCCGACACCGGAGCCGGGTCGGTGGGCGGCGGCACGTAGATGGTGGTCGAGGTGGCCGGCGCGTCGGTGTCCGAGACCTCGGTGCTCGTCGTCGCGATCGGCCCGGGCAGCGCGCCCACGATGGCGATCGTGCTCGACGACACAGCCGTCGATCCGCCCGCCGTGTCATCGGTTCGCCGGATGACGAGCGCGGCAACACCGGCCCCAACCAGCGCCACCGCAACGGCGCCCACCAGCACTCGCGACCTGCCCGACATGAGGTGTCGAGCCTATCGGCGGCGCCCCGTCAGGTCATCTGCCTGGTGGTGGCGACATGATCGCCAACGGCAACCCGAGCCCGACGTCCTGGCGGAAGCTGGCGATCAGGCGGCCGGGTTGTACGGCGGTCTTCGGCAGCGAGACGACGGCCGGTCCGAGCGCGCCGCACGTCTCGTGGATGTCGGCGACGTTGAGCACCAAACCCCAGAACGACGACGTCGGGGCCGTCACCCGATCCGACTCGACGACCTCGACGATCACCGGGCCGAGGCGGTGGAACCCCTGACGCACCGGGCCTGCTTCACGGATGCGCTTCAAAAGCTCGCCAGTCGCTGCCTCGATCGCGGCGCACGTGCGTTCCAACGAGCTCGTCATCACCACGACGTGATCGAAGGAGACCACGCCGAGCGTGTTCGCCGTGTCGGCCTCGGGGGCGGCAGCAACGTACGTCGGTAGGCCGTCGATGTCCCCCGGCGCGTCATCGGTCGGCAACGCGTCGAGCCCCCAGGCCACGATGCCCTCGACTCCGTCAAGCGGTTGGAGGAAGCGCAACCGCACGCCACCGACCACGGCCGTACCGTCGATGCTCGGCACGCCGATCTTCGCCCACGCAGAAGGGTCGGCAGCGATGCGCAGTTCGGCGACTGCGGTCACGCCAGCACGCTCACGCCATCGCTTCGGCGTCGAGCTGCCACGACAGGAAGGTGAGCACGTCGGCACCCTCCTTCACCCGCATGCTGGCCGGCTTGCCGACACCGTGTCCGGCGCGGTCGGCCTGCAGCAGGAACACGGGTCGCTCGTCCTGCGTGCCACTTGCGTCTGCCAGCAGCGCGGCCATCTTGCGGGCGTGCAACGGGTCGACGCGAGAATCGCCCTCCGCGGTGGTGAACAGCACGGCTGGGTACGAGCCACCGTGCTCGACGCGGTGATACGGCGAGTAGGCGTGCAGCCAGGCGAACTCGTCGGGCACGTCGGGATCGCCGTACTCGTCGGTCCACAGGCGAGCGATGAGGAACTGCGGGAAGCGAACCATGTCCAGGAGTGGGACCGCGCACCACACGGCTCGAGCGATGTCGGGACGCTGCGTCAGCGCCACACCCATCAGCAGGCCACCGTTGCTGCCGCCGACGACGGCCAGCTTGTCCCGCGACGTGAAGCCTTCGGCAACCAGCCAGTCGGCGGCCGCGTGGAAGTCGTCGAACACGTTCTGCTTGTTGCCGCGGCGACCGGCGTGATGCCACGCCTCGCCGTGCTCGTAGCCGCCGCGCAGGCCGGCGATGGCGAACACGCCACCGGCTGCGCACCACGCAGCCAGGTTGGGCATCCAGGTCGGCGACTCGGCGATGGCGAAGCCGCCGTAGCCGGTGAGGATCAGCGGCGAGTCGGGCGATGGCCTGACGTCGGCGCGATGCGCGACGAAGATGCCGATCTCGGTGCCGTCGAGCGACGGATAGGTGAGGTGGCGGACGGTCAGCTCGGGCACGAGCGTTGCGTCCGGCGCAGGGGGCGTCCAGCGCTGCAACCCGTCGTCGGCGGTGAAGCGGTGCACGGCGGCGGGCGAGTCGAACGAGGCAAGGGTGATGAACGCACGGCCGTCGTCGGCCGACAGGCCCTGCACGGCGACGACGCCGAGGTCGCCGCGCTCGTCACCGATCGTCGCTCCGCCGGAGCCATCGAGCCGCCACCGCTCGATGACGTCGACTGCCGCGCGGCTGGCCACGACGAGCAGCTCGTCGCCGCAGGACTCGACGCTGCCGAGCACCACGTCGCGTTCGGCGATGACCGTGTGCCACACGTCGGGCTCGTCGAGCGAGGCGCGAACGAGACGGCCGTTCGGCGCGTCGCGCGACGTCACGCCGACGAGCGCACCTTCGTGGAACTGGAAGCTCGACTGCGCCTCGACGCCGGCGACGACCGGCTTCCACTCCCCCGTGCTGACCTCCAGCAGGTGAGCGTCGATGCGGCCCCAGCCGACGAGCATCGAGACGAGCACGTGCTTGCCGTCGGGCGAGGCCTGCACATCGGGCCACGACTGCGGCGTCGGCAAGTCGTCGAACACGACCGGATCGTCAGCCGGATCCGCGCCCAAGGCGTGGAAGCGGACGTGGCGGTGGTACTGATCGCCCGCCGGGTAGCGGGTGTACCAGAACCCGGAGCCGTCGGGCAGCCAGGCGATGCTGGCGGCGCGGGTGTCGGCGATCGCGTCGGCGAGATCGGTGCCGTCGGCCGTGCGCAGCACGTGCAGGACGCTGTTCTCGGTGCCGCCCTCGCTGAGGCCGTAGGCGACGAGCGAGCCGTCGGGCGACGGCTTGAACCAATCGATGGCGACGGCGGCATCGGCGGCCATCGTCGCCGGGTCGATCAGCGTGCGCGGAGCGACGTCGGGATCGACGGCCGAGCGCAGCACGAGCGCGAACTGGTCGGCGCCGGCTGGACGCTCCATCACGAAGAGATGCTCGGCGCGCACCGTCGCACCGAGGACGGTCGGCAGCGCCGTGAGCGCGGAAAGGCGCTCGTGCCAGCGTGGCCACGAGGGCCGGGCATCGAGCGCCTGACGGGTTCGTTGGTTGTGCTCGGCGACCCATTCGGCCACCTCGGAGGACTCGCCGTCCTCCAACCACCGGTACGGATCCGCTACGGAGACGCCGTGGTAGTCGTCGACGTCGTCGCCTCGCCGAGTGGCTGGCGCCGGGGGTACCGAGAGGTCAGCCACGCCCCATGTTGGGACGCTTGCCGTGGTTTGCCTTGCTGCGGCGCAGGCGCGCCTTGCGCTTCTTCGTCTTCTTCGACATGGGCAGCGATCCTACCGGTTCAACCTGCGCGTACCCACCGGAGCAGCTCATCCGCCGTCCAGGTGTTCAGCACCCGGTCGAGGGGCACGTCGACCTCGGCGGCGCGGTTGCACCCGTGCGGCTGCCACTCGAGCTGACCGGTGGCGTGGGCGTCGGAGTCGATGGCGAAGTAGCAGCCGTAGTCGATCGCCATCTGCAGCAGCGGCCGCGGCGGATCGAGCCGCTCCGGCCGGCAGTTGATCTCCACCGCGGTGTGGAACTGGGCGCAGGCGGCGAACACGTAGTCCGGATCGAACGCCGACGGATCGCGCTTGCCGATCAGGCGGCCGGTGCAGTGACCCAGGATGTCGACGTGCGGCGAGGCGACGGCGCGGACCATCCGCTCGGTCATCGGGGCGCTGTCCATGCGCAGCTTGGAGTGCACGCTGGCGACCACGACGTCGAGCTCGGCGAGCACATCGTCGCCGTGATCGAGCGTGCCGTCCTCGAGGATGTCGACCTCGATCCCGGTGAGGATGCGGAACGGCGCCAGCTTCTCGTTGAGCGTCTGCACGTCGGTGAGCTGCTGGTCGAGGCGCTCCTTGCTGAGGCCATGAGCCACGGTGAGTCGAGGGCTGTGGTCGGTGAGGACCATGTACTCGTGGCCGAGCTCGACGGCCGTGCGGGCCATCGCCTCGATCGTCGCCCCGCCGTCGCTCCACCGGCTGTGCAGGTGGCAGTCGCCCTTCAGCGCGGCGAGGTACTTCGCTCCGCCCTCGGACAGCGGGACCTTGGTTCGCGCGTCCAGCTCGTCGAGGTACGGCGGCCGGTTGCCGCTGAGCGCCTCGGTGATGAGGCTGGCCGTCTTGTCGCCGATGCCGTCGAGGTCGGTCAGCGTGCCGGACTTGGCCCGCTGGGCCAGCTCGTCGGCGGGCGTGGCCTTGGCCACCTCGAGGGCTCGCACGTAGGCCTTGGTCTTGAACCCGCCTTCGTGCGCCCGGTCGAGGTAGTGCACCACTCGCTCGAGCACTTCCACAGGCGTCATCGAACCGAGTCTACGAGGCTGGGGGTGGCGGGTCGGTAGCCTCCACCCTTCGCTATGGAACGCTTCGGCCTGGTCGGTCTCCCCAACGCGGGCAAGAGCTCGCTGTACAACGCACTCACCGGTGGCGGTGCGCTGGCTGCGCCGTACGCCTTCGCCACGAAGGACCCGAACATCGGCGTGGCCAAGGTGCCCGACGAGCGCCTCGATCGCCTCGCAGCGATGTCGAAGAGCAAGAACGTCGTGCACGCCTCCGTGCAGGTGGTCGACATCGGCGGCCTGGTCGAAGGCGCGTCGAAGGGCGAGGGCCTGGGCAACAAGTTCCTGGCCAACATCCGCGAGGTCGACGCGATGGTCTTCGTCCTACGCGCCTTCGCCGACGACGACGTGCCGGGTCCGGACGATCCGCTCGAGCACCTGCGCGTCGTCGAGATCGAGCTCGCCCTGGCGGACCTCGAAACCGTCGAGAAGCGGCTCAACCAGGCGCAGCGCCAGTCGAAGCTCGACCGCACGCTCGGCCCGGAAATCGAAGCGCTGCAGGCCGCGTACGACGCGCTCAGCGATGGCAAGCCGCTCTACCGCGCCGGGTTGAAGGCCGAGTGGCGCGAGACGCTGGCGCCGCACTTCCTGCTGACCAACCGCTCGGTGCTGGCTGTCGTCAACGTCGGCGAGAACGAGCTCGACCGCATCCCCGAGGTCGAGCAGCGCGTGCGCGACGAGTTCACTTCGGCCGGCGACAACGTCGAGGTGATCGGCATGTGCGTGCAGCTCGAGGCCGAGGCGGCGACGATCACCGACCCCGCCGAGCGTGCCGAGATGCTCGAAGGCTTCGGCCTCGGCGAGGGCGCCCTGTTCCGGATGGTGCGCTCGGCGTACCACCTGCTCGGGCTGCGGACGTTCCTCACCACGGGCGAAAAGGAGAGCCGGGCCTGGACGTTCAAGGCCGGCTCGAAGGCGCCCGAGTGCGCCGGTCGGATCCACAGCGACCTGCAGCGCGGCTTCATCCGCGCCGAGGTGATCCAGTGGGACGAGCTGCTCGAGCTCGGCTCGTGGAACAAGGCCAAAGACGTCGGCAAGCTCCGCGTGGAAGGCAAGGACTACGAGTTCGTCGACGGCGACGTCACCGAGTTCCGCTTCAACGTCTGATCCGAAACTGGATGTCTGTCAGCTCGAATGTCGAGCTGACAGACATCCAGTTTGCTCAGAGCAGGCCGCACGCCTCGAGCGCGGTGCGGGCCGCTGACTCGAAGTCGGGCTGCTCGAAGGTGAAGCCGTGCTCCAGCAGGCGGGTGGGGACGACCCGCCGTCCGGTGAGGGCGAGGCTGGCGCTGCTGCCGAGGATCGGCGCGCCGATGGTGGCCAGCCACGCCGGGCTCGGCAGGCCGAGCCGCCGTCCGAGCAAGCGGCGGTAGGTCGACATCATCTCAGCGTTCGTCACCGGGTTGGGCGAGGTGACGTGGTACGTGCCGCTCATCGTGCTGTCGTCGATGGCGTGGATCATCGCCGTGAGGAGGTCGTCGAGTCCCACCCATGACACCCACTGCCGACCGGACCCGACGCGGCCGCCGAGACCGAGGCGAACGAGCTGGGCCAGCTTCTCCGTTGCCGGATCGTTGCGGCCGCCGAGCCCGATGCCCATCCGCAGCAGCACCGTGCGCTCGACGGAAGCGCTCGCCTGATGGAACGCGCCTTCCCAAGCGAGGCAGACCGTGACCATCTCCCTCGGGCCGATGCCGGTCGGCGTCGAGTGCTCGTCGAGCACGGCGTCGCCGCCGTTGCCGAACACGGCCAGAGACGACGACTGCACCCACACCGGCGGCGGCTCGACGCACCGGGCGATCGCTTCGCCGACGACGCGGACCGGCTGCACGCGAGACGAGATCAGTTCGTCGATGTTGCGCTTCGTTGCGCGGACGTCCACCCGACGGCCGGTGAGGTGCACGACGGCGTCAGCGCCGTCGAGCTCTGATCCCCACGGGCCGATCGATGCCGCGTCCCACACGACGGTGCGAGTTCCGGCAACGGTGTCACGCTCACTACGACTGAGGATGACCACCTCGTCGCCGCGTTCGACGAGACGTGCTGCGAGCGCTCGGCCGAGGTAGCCCGACCCACCGGGGATGACAACGCGGCTCATCGCTCAGCGCCGGATGTCGTGCATGCCGCGTGCGAACACGATCTGGCTGTCCGGCGCGATCTTGAGGATGACCCGTTCGGACCGAACCTCGCTCGGGTAGTCGGTCCCGACGTACCGCTGCGCCACTCGGTCGATGTGCTCGCGCGCGATCGAACCGCCGACGGTCTCGACGACGGTGCCGCGGACCTCGGCGAAGAAGTACGGGTTCCTCGCGTTCCAGATCGTCACGGTGACCCGCGGGTCGGCTTGGACGTTCTTGAACTTGCGCAGCTCGACCTCGGTGTTGATGAGGATGTGATCGTCGTCGCAGTCGACCCACACCACGTGCGTCTGGATCTGACCACTCGGCAGCAACGTGGAGATCGTGCCGAAGTTCTTGCCCTGAGCGAGCGCCTTGATCTCGTCGTTGATCACGACGGGGACGATAGACCAGCGCTTGATTGTAGTTGCCGCTTCATCTACGCTTCTTGTAGTCATCACTACAGACACAAACGCGAGGGAGCCATCATGAGCAACGAGCCGATCGACGTCGTGCAGGACTTCCTGGCACTGATGGCGAAGCTGGACTACGACAACGCGCTGCTGCTCGTGAGCGACGACTGCGAGTACACCAACATGCCGATGGGCACGGTGCACGGGCCGGACGGGATCCGCAGCGTGCTCGAGCCCTTCTTCGCCCCCACGCTGGAGAACGAGTGGATCATCAAGGCGACTGCGGTCAACGGGCCGATCGTGTTCGTCGAGCGTCTCGATCGCCACCGGCTGGCCAACGGCTGGGCCGAGCTGCCGGTGACAGGCGTGATGGAGGTGCACGACGGCCGCATCACCGCGTGGCGCGACTACTTCGACATGCAGACCATCGTCGACGGGTTCGCCGCGCATGGCTGACTTCGCCACGCACTGGTTCGATCTCCCGATCGGCCGGACGCGCGTGCGCACTGCCGGCAGCGGGCCGGCGTTGATGTTCACCCATGGGCTCCTCGTCGACGGACGGATCTGGGATCGGGTGGCGGCCGACGTCGCCGACGCCGGTTTCACGGCGGTCCTCCCCGACCTGCCGCTTGGCGCACACACGGTCCCAGTCGCCGATCGCTCCCGGTTGACCACGACCGCCGTCGCCGAGTGCCTCTTCGACGTCGCCGATGCGTTGGGCATCGAGCGCTTCTCGATCCTCGGCTTCGACACCGGCGGCGCCGTGTCACAGGTCGCAGCGGCGGCACGGCCGGAGCGCATCGAGCGTCTGGCACTGATGTCGTGCGACGCGTTCGAGCACTTCCCGCCGCTGATGATCCGGCCGTTCACGTGGGCAGCGCGCTGGTCGCCGGCGATGACGCTCGTCCTGAAGTCGCTGAGCAGTCCGAAGCTGCAGCACCTCCCCCTGCCGCTCGGCCTCGTGGCCAAGCACCCGCTGGACCCTGCCCTCGTCCGCGCGTGGGCCGAGCCGACCGCCGCCAACCCGGCGATCCGGGCCGACTGCGTTGCGTTCATCAGGCAGATGAGCTCGGCTGACACGATGGCTGCGTCCGAACAGCTCCGTCACTTCCACGGCCCGTCGATGGTGATGTGGTCGCGCCAGGACAAGGTCTTCCCGCGACGAGATGCGACGCGGCTCGCCGAGCTGCTGCCCGGCTGCGAACTGCGCTGGATCGACGACGCCTACACGTTCGCCTCCCTCGACAACCCGACACGGGTCACCGAGCTCGTACTCGAACTGATGCGACTGCCCTAACGGTCGACCGTGTCAGAACCGGAACGAGGCGGTGAGCTTCTGGTTCTGACACGGTGGAGCGCACCACGGACAGACGCGCGGGCACTGGCCACCGCGGCGCGCATCGCACCACGGGTGCGGCGCACCTGATCCCCGGCAGTGCGGGCGACCGCGCGCAGCGGACGAACCGCGTGGCGCACGATGGCGCGCGCCCGGCGAGTGACGGCCGCCGACGCTGAACGGATCCGCACGCCGACTGCGCGCACCACCCGCGACACCGGCCGTACGACGCGTCGAATGCCGGCGACCACGGCGGCGCCGACCCGCGCAAGGCCGGCGAGCCCGCGGCCGACCAAGACAAACGAGCCCGTCACCGCCACCGCCACGCCTTCCAGCCCACGGCCGACGAGACGCGCCACCGACCGCGTCGGACGGCCGAGCAAGGCTGCCGCGCGACGGAGTGCCGAGCCGAGCGACCGTACAGCTCGACCGATCAGCTCCAGGCTGCGTCGAATTGGCGGGACGATCCGCCGCACGATCGCGGATGCGGCCGAGGTGATGCTGTGAACGGCACCGGCAGCAGTCCTACGGATGGCGCGGGCCGGGACGAGCAGCCCGTGCCACAGCCCACGGACCGCCGACGCACCGGCGAGCACGACAGCCCGGACTCGCCGTCCGAACGCCCGCATCACCGTCGAGACGGCGCGAGCCCCACCCCGAACGAGCGCGCTGACCCGTCGCCATGCGCCGCAGACCACCGCGCCGATCGGCCTGGCGATCCCGCGAGCGGTGGCGGCGACGCGTCGCCACACACCCCGAACCACGCTCGCGACTGCCCGGCCAACGCCCCGGACCGGCACCGACAGACGACGCCAGAACCCACGCAGTGCCACCACGGACGAGCGCGCCAGGCCGCGCACGACCACCACCAACCGACGCACGACACCGGCGACCACGGCGCCGAGTCGACGGGCCGCGCCGGCGACCACGGAGCCCACTCGTCGCACGATGCGTGCCAGCACGGAGCTCACTCGCCGGACGAGGCGGATCAGCACGCGCATGGCAGCGCGCATCGGCGCGAGCAGCACCCGGATGACAGCACGCAGCCAGTGACCGATGCGTGCCGCAACGACCCTCACGACTCGGCCCGCCGCACGGGCCGCCGCTGGGATCGCGCGCGTCACGATCGCCTTGCCGCCCTCCCACAGCGCCACCGCGGGCGCCAGGGGCACGGCGAGCGCCTTGCCCAGCAGACCGAGCTCGAGGTCAGGTTCGACTTCGGGCGCGACATCGCGCTCGACCTCGCGCTCGACATCGCTCTCGACCTCTCGCTCGACATCAATGGAGCGTTCGACGACGGGTTCGATGTCCCGGGCTGCCGGCTCGTCCTCAGCCGTCATCACTGCCGAGAAGGTCGCGCTGGAGCGCTGCCGCACTGATGAGCGACGACGTGCCGGCCAGGTGGTCGATCTCCTGTCGCGCTTCGACGAGTGCTCGACGCTGATCAGGCTCGCCGTCGCCGACGCGCGGGTCGGTGATCGTCGCCGCCAGCGCGTCGAGCGCGTCGACGCGGGCGACCACGTAGCCAACCTCCTCCGGCACCACCGGAGAACGTCCCCCGAGCAGCGTTGCCACCTCGAGCATCGCCGCATGCGCGACGTCGGCCACCCGCCGCGAGGGCACGTGCGCCAGCGTTGCGCTCTGCTCCACAACACGATCGTGCGCAGCGATCAGCCGCTGCACCACCGGGTTGGACGTGCGCACGATGGTGCCGTCACCGATCGCGGCCCGCACTCGCGCTGCCCGTCGACGCGCGGCACTGCGCCGCCACAGCGAACGGATCGGCAGGATCGCTCCGAACGCGACCGCGCACGCGCCGATCACCGTCACCGCCCCCGGCAGGTCGGCGACCTGACCGGCGACGATCGCTGCGCCGCCACCGGCGAGCAGCACTGCGTCGGCGGCGCTCGGCCCACGTTCGTCGGGCTGGCCGAACACCTCGTCGAGGATCTCGTCGACCTCGTCGCGGTTCCGACCTAGCTGGTCGAGCCGCACGAGCGGTCCGGGCCGAGCTGGGACGACCACGGTCGCTCCCGCGTCGACATCGGTCCGCTCGCCCACCCCGTGGAAGCTATCCGACAGGTCGGAACCGAGTCGCTGAGCGCCCCTCACGGGCGTTCAGCAACTCGGTTGCGACTGGCGCGGCGAGGTTGCGGAATCGGCGCGTCGGTCGAGTCCGAGCGCAATGCGGCCGGCATCGGTGATGTTCAGCCCGCGCTCCCCTGCCGCCCGGCGGCGCACCCACTCGCGTTCGAGGCAGACCTTCGCGAACGCTGCCGGCAGCGCACCGGCGAGGTGCTCGCGGCGCTCGGTCCAGTCCATGCACCCGCGCAGCAGAGGGCGGCGCTGCTGCCGTGCCGCGTCGACGTCGACGCCTCGCTCGGCGAACCAGGTCTCCCCCGCCGGCAACAGGTCGATGCCATCGGCTCCCAACCGAACGCCATCGATCGCTACCAACCGATCGCGCACTGCCACGCCGAGGATGCCGGCAAGGTGGTCGTAGCAGAGCCGTGCCGGCCCAAGCGCCCGAGCTGCGGCCGACGTCCGCAACGTGCCCGACGGCTTCGGTGGGCTGATCACCGCCAACGACTCGAGCAGGTGGGCCACCTCCGGCCCGGCCAGTCGGAAGTACCGGTGCCGTCCCTGGCCAACCATCGACAGCAGCCCACCGTCCAGCATCCGCGACAGGTGCTCGCTGGCCGTCGGCGCGCCGACACCGGCCAGGCGGGCGAGCTCTCCGGCGGTCAGCGCTCGCCCGTCGAGCAGGGCGGTGAGCATCGCCGCACGCGTCGGCTCGGCGATCAGCCGGGCGACCACGGAGACGTCGGCGTCGGACACGACTCGAACCGTACCCACGGCTCGTTTCGCCGCGCACCGAACCGTGCTGCGGTAACACTGCGGCATGGCAGATCCTGCGGAACCCGTGGACGCGATCGCGGCCGTCACCCACCGTTGCCCGCACGCGTTCTACGCGTCGCTCGCGGACGTCGACGGGATCGCCGCGTCCGCTCCCGCGGTCCGGCGCGTCCTGAACGATCCGTCAGCGCTCGTCCGTCCGCCCGATCAGCCGGTGCCACCGCACCTCGTCGGCACACCCGCCGGACGCCTGTTCGGCCGGCTGGCGCGCATGAACGACGGCGAGCGACACGTCGGACTGCGGGCGATCGTCGACGGCTTGCTCGCGGCGATCGACGTGGAAGCGCTGCTCGTCGACGCACACCGCCGGGCGAGCGAGGTCGGCGACCTGGACGAGCTGATGCGGGCGGTTCCGGTCGACGCGCTGGCAGCTGCCCTCGGCTTCGACGGTCCCGTCACCCACCATGCGCGAGCACTCGCTGCGGCCTTCGCGCCCGGTGTCGACGCCACGACCGAAGCTGCGGCGTCGGCCGCCGCGGTTGCGCTCACGGCCGGCTGTCCCGATGACGACGTCGCCGCCAACCGAGCAGGGCTCCTGTTCCAAGCACATGATGCGTGCGCCGCGCTCATCGGCTCGCTGATCCTCCACGGGGGCCTCGCTCCGGTGCACAACACGCGCCGGTTCCGTCCCGAGCCCGTCCTCGTCGTGCTCGCCACCGCGGCCCTCGGCGAGCCCGAGCTCGCGTTCGGCGCCGGCCCACATCGCTGCCCCGCCGCCGGCCTCGCGCCGCGGTTGGCGCAGGCGATCGTCGAAGCCCGACCCGACCTCGTCACTGACCCGCCTCCGCACCAATTCCTTCCTTCGATGAACGCCCGCCAGCCGACGTTCGCCGAGTGACATGACCCGGCCAGGTGGCAGGATGCGGGCATGACGACAGCGAGCCGGCCGAACGTCCTGTTCATCACGCTCGACCAGTTCCGCGCCGACTGCCTGTCGTGCGCCGGCCACCCGCTGGTGCGCACGCCGAACCTCGACGCGCTCGCCGCCGCCGGCGTGCGCCTCACCCGCCACTACTCGCAAGCCGCACCCTGTGCTCCCGGGCGCGCCGCGCTGTACACCGGCACCTATCAGATGAACAACCGCGTCGTCGCCAACGGCACGCCGCTCGACGAGCGCTTCGACAACGTCGCGCGAGCTGCGCGACGCGCCGGGTACGCCCCCGCCCTGTTCGGCTACACCGATCAGGGCGTCGACCCGCGCATCGTCACCGACCCGGACGATCCTCGGCTGTCGCACTGGGAAGGCGTGCTGCCCGGCTTCGACCTGGCGCTCGACCTCGACGAACGCCACGCGCCATGGATGGCCTGGCTGCGATCGCTCGGCTACGACCTCGACGACCCCGACGTCGCACTCGCCACCGAGCACGAACGCCCGGCCGAGCACTCGGTGTCCACGTTCCTCACCGACCACCTCCTCGACTGGATCGACGCCCAGGACGGCCCGTGGTTCGCGCACGCCTCGTACATCCGCCCACATCCGCCCTACAGCGCGGCCGGCGAGTTCTCGGCGATGTACGACCCCGCCGATTGCCCGCCGCCGTTGCCGATCCCCGCCAACCGCCACCCGCTCGTGCAGCAGATGCTCCAGGTGCCGATCGTGCAGGCGCCGACCGATCCGGAGGCCATGGCTCAGCTGCAGTCGCAGTACTTCGGCATGATCAGCGAGGTCGACGCGCAGCTCGGCCGGGTGTGGCAGCACCTGAGCGACACGGGTCAGTGGGACAACACGGTCATCGTCGTCACCGCCGACCACGCCGAGCAGCTCTGCGATCAAGGCTTCGTGCAGAAGCTCGGCTTCTACGAGTCGAGCTACCACATCCTCGGCATCGTCCGCGATCCACGCCTCCCGCAGGCGTACGGCTCGACCGTCGATCGCTTCACCGAGAACGTCGACATCATGCCCACGTTGTGCGAGGCGATGGGCGTCCCGGTCCCCGGTCAGTGCGACGGCATGCCGTTGACGCCGTTCCTGCGTGGCGACGCACCTCCGCGCTGGCGGGATGCGGCCCACTACGAGTGGGACTGGCGTGACGTCCTGATCCCTCGCGGCGAGCACCCGTGGCCGTGGGACCGACGACTCGAGCGGATGAACCTGGCCGTGCTGCGCTCCGACGAACGCGCCTACGTCCAGTTCGGTGACGGCAGCTGGCGGTGCTTCGACCTCGCCACCGACCCGACGTGGCAGACCGAGATCACCGACCCGGCCATCGTGCTCCCCGACGCGCAGGCGATGCTCGTGTGGCGCTCGCAGCACACCGACCGGCAGCTCACCGGGATGCTGCTGCGCGACGGTGGCATCGGCCGCTGGCCGGACCCCGTGCCCGCCTGACGGGCTGCGCGGAGGGCCTCAGGTGATACGTCGGTAGACGAGGTCGACCACGTCGCGTCCGGCCTCGATGCCGCGCTGCTCGTAGCGCGTCAGTGGTCGCCACGCCGGGCGTTCGATCTCGCCACCCGTGAGGCGCGGCTCGCCGTCGCACACCGCTGCCATCTGCTCGGCGTAGTCGGCGATGTCCGTGGCGAGGTGGAGCACGCCGCCGACGCGCAACCGATCGACGATCATCCCCGTGATCTCCGGCCGGATGATCCGGCGACGCTGCTGGCGCGCCTTCGGCCACGGATCGGGGAACCACACGCGCACCTCGTCGAGCGACTGGCTCGCCAGCCTTGGCAGGAAGTCCAACGCGTCACCATCGACGACGCGCACGTGCTGCCAACCGTTCGCCTCGATCGCCTCCAGCACCGTGGCGATGCCGGGCGTGTAGACGTCGATGGCGATGAAGCACGCGTCCATAGGGGCACCAGCGAGCTCGACCACGCTCTCGCCACCCCCGAACCCGACCTCCATCACGAACGGACCGTCGGTGCCGAACACCGTCGACAGATCCAGCACGGGCCCGTCGGTCGGCAGCGCCCAGCGCGCCAACGCCGGTTCGTATCTCGCCGTGCGCGCCTCGGACATGCCTCGCCGCCGCGGCTTGAACGTGCGCGTCACCGGCCACGGCGCCGACTCCCCGACCGTCACTTGATGAAGCCGCCGATGACGTTGATCGTCACGCCGATGATCACCGTGCCGAACAGGAACGACAACAGCGCGTGGCGGGTGATCGTGCGCCGGATGGCGCGGTCGCTGACGTTCGTGTCGGACACCTGGTACGTCATCCCGACGGTGAAGGCGAGGTAGGCGAAGTCGCTGTAGTCCGGCTCGTCCCGCGGATCCTCGCCGGGCGTGGAGGGATTGAAGTCGATGCCGCCGGGCTCGCCGCGGTAGTAGAGGTGCGCGTAGCGAAGCGTGAAGACGGTGTGCACCGTCGCCCACGAGAGCACCACCGACAGCACCGCCACGACGGTCAGCACGGCCGTCTTGTACCCGGACTCCTGATTGGCCTTGACGACACCCAGAAAGACGCCGATCAGGCTGGCGCTGCTGGCCAAGAGCAGGATGAGCGACGACATGGCGCGGCTGTCGTCCTCGCTGGTCGCCAACGACCGCGTGCTCTGCTCACGACGCCGCACGATGCTGCCCCACACCAGCGCCAGGTGCGTGACGGCGGCTGCGTCCCACGCGCCGAGCGCCGTCAGCTGCCAGGGCATGAAGATCGACAGCACGGCAACGGCCACGGCACCGACCCCTGCGGCGATCAGCAGGCGAGTCGACCCGGACATCGGGTTCGACGAGGAAGCGGCCACGAGGCGAGATCATCACACGTTCGGCCCGGATCGCGGCGGTTCGGATCGAACACAACAGGCGCCGTCACCCTCCGTGTTGGTACCCTGCGCCGCGTGGGCAGGACGAAGGCGGCGATCGTGGTGCTGGCGGCGGCGGGCATGGCGCTCGTGGCGTGCGGATCCGACGACGCTCGCCCGCCGGCAGCAACCGATGCCGGCAGCACGACGTCCGTCCTCGTCGCTTCCGAGGGCCCGACCCCGACGCAGCTGCCGCAGGAGACCGTCGACCTGTCGACGACGACCACGACGGTGGCCACGCTGCCGACACGGGAGGGCGCCGAGCACCTCCACTTCGAGGTCGGTCCGCTGACGATCGATCCCGGCCAGAACAACATCGACTTCACCAGAGACATCCCACAGCCGAACGTCGACGGCTGGATCGTCTCGATGCGGCCCGATCTGCGGCTCGCCGACGGCACCGTCCCGCCCGTCGACGTGGTCCACCTCCACCACGGCGTGTGGCT
Organism: Ilumatobacteraceae bacterium; assembly: GCA_965229005.1. Lineage (GTDB taxonomy): Bacteria > Actinomycetota > Acidimicrobiia > Acidimicrobiales > Ilumatobacteraceae > CBDDIP01. Next base: position 1,629,267 of record CBDDIP010000002.1, on the reverse strand, counting down.
CAACTTCAGCAACGCGGACAGCACCAGCCCGCTACCGCAGCGAATCTTCGCCGCCGGTGAGGAGAAGACGATCACCGCGCTGCCGGCGCCGTTCGGCTACCGCTACACGACGACCGACCACTGGGTGCTCAACTTCATGTTGCACAACCTGCTGCCGACGCCGACGCAGGTGTGGATCACGTACGACATCGACTTCATCCCGGCATCGTCGGGAGCGGCGAAGGGGATCATCCCGGCGCGGCCAATCTGGATGGACGTGCAGAACGGCAGCGGCTACCCGGTGTTCGACGTGCTGAAGGGCTCCGGCAGCGACGGCACGTTCACGTATCCCGACCAGGCCACGGCGCCGTACGGCGATGGGCCTGCCAAGAACGAGTGGACCGTCGACCGCGACGGCGTGCTCATCGCCACCGCCGGCCACCTCCACCCCGGCGGCCTGCACACGGACCTCTCCGTCCGTCGCGGCGACGAGACTGCGCACCTGTTCCGTTCGGAGGCGAAGTACTACGAGCCGGCGGGTGCCGTGTCGTGGGACGTGTCGATGACCGCCACCAACCCGGACTGGCTCGTCGCCGTGAAGGCCGGCGACGTGCTGTCGACCAACGCGACCTACGACACCGCGCTGGCGAGCTGGTACGAGAGCATGGGGATCATGGTCGTGTGGATGGCCGACTCGTCACCCACGAGCAACGATCCGTTCACCACCGCGGTCGACGGTCCAGGCATGCTGACGCACGGCCACCTCGCCGAGAACGACAACCACGGCGGGCAGCCCGCTGGCAACGACTACCGCGACCTGACCGCTGCGCCCTCAGCACCGGTCGACGGCACGATCGACATCGAGGACTTCGTCTACGGCCAGGGCGACATGTCGCTGGCGGCGTCGGTGCCCACGGTGCAGCCCGGCGGCACGATCACGTTCGACAACCTCGACGCGCCGATCGGCAAGGGCATCTGGCACACCATCACGTCGTGCAAGGCGCCGTGCAACCGCAGCACTGGCATCGCCTACCCGCTCGCCGACGGCGACGTGATCTTCGACTCCGGTGAGCTCGGCACGGGCGGCGCGCCGACGGCCGACCGCACGACGTGGACGATCCCCTCCGACCTCCCGGACGGCACGTACACGTACTTCTGCCGGATCCACCCGCTGATGCGTGGAGCTTTCCGGGTTCAGGACGCGGCGTAGCCGTCGTCGGTCGTCACGACCAATCCCCGGCGTTGCAGCCGGGCGAGGTGGGCCTCGATCGACCGAGCCTCCACCGAATCGCCGAACATCGGCGGCCGGCTGCCGGCGCGGTAGACGATCCCGTTGGCGACCAGCTCCTCGAACGGACGAGGTTGGCGCAGCAGCTCGAGCAGCATCGCGTCGCGTCGATCGATGACGGACGCGAACGCATCGAGCTGGCGGACGAATTCGTCACGACCGTCGACGATGCCCTTGTGGTGGAACGTGACGTAGTGGTCGGCGGCCACCTCGCGAACGCGAGCGATCGACGCCACGAACTCGTCGAGGTCGCTCCAGTGGTCGCCGTAGTACGGACCGAAGGTGGACAGGTCGACGTCGCCGACGAACAACACCCCGTCCGGCTCGATCATGAACGCGCTGTGCCCGCGCGTGTGACCGGCCAGGTGCAGCACGCGCACCGACACGCCACCGAGGTCGAACACGTCGCCGTCGTCGAACCCCTGTGCGTCCGGCCAGCCGTCGAAGTTGAACTCGGTCGCCACCGTGTTGCGCCACGCCGAGTCGTCGCCGCCCAACCCGTACACGTCCATCAGCCCGTCCATCGTCTGCACCCCGATCAGGTCGGCGTGATGGGCGTGCACGCTCACCGGCGAACCGGCGGACGAGCCGACGGACGAGCCGACGGACGAGCCAGTGCTCTGCAGGCTGGCGATGCCCGCCATGTGGTCCTCGTGGGCGTGGCTGATCAGCACCCGATCGATCGCTGCCGGCACCCCACCGCGGGCGGCGACCGTCAGCGACGGATCGATCACCACGGCTCCCTCCGAGCCGGCGACCACGACGCTGTTGCCGTCCGGGTACTTGCCGTCGCGCTGGCCCATCAGCACCGTCACGTGACGGCTGAGCGAACGGTCGGTGTCGTGCAGCGGCACAGGTGCGATCACGCCAGTAGCTTGGCACGCATGGCCTCCGCGACCGCCTGGCTGGTCACCGATGGGCGTGTGCTCGCCTCGGTCGAGATCGCCACGGATCGACGGTCGCGGCGCGCCGGGTTGCTCCACCGCGATGGCATCGAGGGCGCGTTCCTGCTGCAACCGTGCCGTTGGGTGCACACCATCGGGATGCGCTTCTCGCTCGACGTCGCCTACCTCGATGCCGACGGGGTGGTGGTTCGCATGGTGCACATGCGCCGCCACCGCATGGGTGCCCCGGTGTGGGCGGCGCGCAGCGTCGTCGAAGCCGAGGCGGGTGCGTTCGCCCGGTGGGGCCTCCACGTCGGCGACGTCGTGGAACTGCGCCAGTGACCGGCCAGCTCGTGCTGGTGAGCACCCCGATCGGCAACCTCGGCGATCTTCCGCCGCGAGCGATCACCGCGCTGCAGAGCGCTGCGCTGATCTGCTGCGAAGACACCCGCCGCACCGGCACGTTGCTCAGCGTCGCCGGCATCTCCGGCGTGCGCATGGCCGTGTGCAACGAGCACACCGAGGCGGCACGCGTGCCCGAGGTGCTGAACCTGCTCGATGCCGGCAGCGACGTCGCGCTGGTCACCGACGCCGGCACGCCGGGCATCTCCGACCCCGGGTCGCGGCTCGTCCGCGCCGCGATCGACGCGGGCCACGTGGTCACCACCGTGCCCGGCCCTGCCGCGTTCGTCGTCGCGCTGGTGATGAGCGGGTTCGACACGACGCGCTTCGTCTTCGACGGCTTCCTGCCGCGCTCGGGCCGCGAACGCACCGCCCGCCTGGCCGAGGTGTGTGCCGAACGGCGAACCGCGATCCTCTACGAAGCACCCCACCGTGTCGCTCGAACGGTGGCCGACCTGGCGCTGCACGCCGGTCCCGATCGACGGGTCGCTCTCGGGCGCGAGCTGACCAAGAAGTTCGAGGACATGTGGCGCGGCACGCTCGCCGAGGCGGCGCAGCACCTGGCCGACGTCGAGCCCCGCGGCGAGTTCGTCGTCGTGCTCGAGGGCGCTCCGGCACCCGCTGCGCCGACCGACGATCAGCTCCTGGCGGCGTTGCACATGGCACTCCAGGGCGGGGCGGATCGTCGCACGGCCATCGCTACGGTGATGGCCGACCACGGTGCAGCGAAGCGCCGTGTCTACGACCTGGCGCTCACGCTCCCCGCTCCGGCCCACTCCGGGTCGGGGTCGACCAGACCGGACGTGATCCCCGAAGCACCATGACCGAGTTCACCGAGTACGCATCCACCGGTCCGAGCGCCGCCTTCTTCGACCTCGACCGCACGCTGATCAGCGGGTCCAGCGTGTTCGTGTTCGGTGTCGCCGCCCACCGCGCCGGCATGGTGACGCGCAAGCAGCTGGCGAAGGACGCCGCCGGCGCGCTGGCGTTCCGGCTCAGCGGGGCCAGCGACGACACCACGTCGAAGGTCCGCGACCGCATCCTCGGCGCGGTGAAGGGCGTGCAGCACGACGACCTCGTTGCGCTCAACGCCGACATCGTGCCCAAGCTCCTCGAGCGCGTTCGGCCCGAGGCTCGCCGCCTGGTCGACCAGCACCGTCACGCCGGACGAGCCACCTACATCGTCTCCGCGTCGCCCGTGGAATTGGTCGAGCCGCTCGCCGCCGCGCTCGGGATGACGGCCGGCATCGGCACCGCCAGCGCCATCGTCGACGGCGTCTACACCGGCGAGCTCGCCGGCCCCTTCTGCTACGGGGCGGGCAAGGTGGAGGCCATCGTCGAGCTCGCTCGCTGGGAGGGTCTCGACCTCACCCAGTGCTGGGCGTACAGCGACTCGGCCAGCGACCTGCCGATGCTCGAAGCCGTCGGCCACCCGGTCGCCGTCAACCCGGACGGCAAGCTCGGCCGCATCGCCAACAACCGCGGCTGGCCGGTGGTGCACTTCAGCGAGAAGACGAAGGCCGTCGTGCGGCGAACGTCGCAGGCGGTCGGCACGGCCGGCATCGGTGCCGCCGGGTTCCTCGCCGGCGCCCGCTTCGCCAAGCGCCGCTGACGAGGGTTCGCGTCAGCGGGGCACGAGGGCGAGCTGACGGCTCTGGGCGACCAGTCGGCCGGCGCTGTCCCAGACCTCGCCGTCCTCCTCGAGGTAGCCGTGTTGCACGAACCGGGTGCGGAAGACGCACCGAACCGGGCCTGGCGCGGGGATGCCCCGGACGTGCGCGGTGAACTCGATCGTCGGCACCCACCCGGCAGGGATCTCGAGGTTGAACACCGCCGGTGGGAAGGCGTCAGCAACCATCAGCAGGGCCAGGGTGTCGATCGGACGACCGTCGGCGAAGGCGAACCAACCGGCGATCTCGCCGACACCGGACGGTGTGCCCGCGGCGAAGCCGAGGTCCCCCGGGCGCAGCCGGACGTCGAGGCGTTCCATCAGCGGCACGGGCACCCGGCCCTGCTCGGACGAGCGACTGATGCACTCCTCCATCGGCGGCAGGTCCGGCGGCGCGCCGGTGACGTGCTCGACGGCACCCGAGCCGCCGCCGGCGAGATCGCCGAACGTCGCCAGCACCTGCAGGATCGGTCGGCCGTCGCGATGCAGGCTGCCGCTCACCGTCGCCAGGCGCTTACCGGCCTTCACCACGTGCCCGTCCACCCGTGCCGGGCCCGGCAGCCCGGGTGACAGGTAGTGCGCGGTCACCGTGATCGGGTCGGGTCGGCCGGCCAACGCACGCAACCCGTTGGCCGCGAGTGCGAGGAGGTATCCACCGTTGGCGTTGCCGCCGATGTCCCAGCCGGCGTGCACCTCGGTGCTCCCGTCGGCGTCGACGTGCGTTGCGTCATCGAACTCACTCACCGGGCCATTCTGCGATGACTGCGGGGCACGATCGAAATCGCGTCGGTTCACAAACGCACACGTCGCCGGGTTGCACCCTGCCGTAGCCTCACCCCTCGTGGGCCGCTACTACCTCACCACCCCGATCTACTACGTCACGGCGAAACCGCACCTCGGCCACGCCTACACGACGATCGTCGGTGACGCGCTCGCCCGCTGGCACCGCCTGCTCGGCGACGACGTCCACTTCCTCACGGGCACCGACGAGCACGGCCAGAAGGTGGCCCAGGCCGCGGAGGCAGCGGGCTCGACGCCGCAGGAGTTCGTGGACTCCATCGCGCCGCTCTACGCGCAGGCGTGGGAGCAGCTGAACATCACGAACGACGACTTCATCCGCACCACCGAGGAGCGCCACAAGGTCGGCGTCGCGGAGCTGCTGCAGCGGTGCTACGACGCCGGCGACATCGAGCTCGACACCTACGCCGGCAAGTACTGCGTTGCCTGCGAGGCGTACTACACCGACGAGGAGCTCGACCCGGGCGACCTGTGCAGGATCCACAAGCGGCCGGTGGAGTACTACGAGGAGGAGAACTACTTCTTCCGCCTCTCGCGCTTCGAGCAGCGCCTGCTCGATTGGTACGCCGCGCACCCCGGTGCGATCGTGCCCGAGTTCCGCGGCAACGAGGCGCTCGGCTTCATCCGCGGTGGGCTGCGCGACTTCTCCGTCAGCCGCACGAGTCTGGAGTGGGGCATCCCGCTCCCCTGGGATCCCAAGCACACCGCGTACGTGTGGTTCGACGCGTTGGCCAACTACATCACGGCCGTCGGTTTCGGCAGCGACCCCGAGCGGTTCGCCGACTGGTGGCCCGGTCGCCACCTCATCGGCAAGGACATCATCCGCTTCCACTGCGTCTACTGGCCGGCGATGCTGCTGAGCGCCGGCATCGAGCCGCCGCAGCAGTGGGCCGTCGGTGGCTGGTTGCTCAGCGGCGGCGAGAAGATGAGCAAGACCTCCGGCAACGTGGTCAACCCGCTCGACCTGATCCCCGAGGTCGGCGTCGACGGCTTCCGCTACTACGTGTTGGCCGAGACCGCGTACGGGCAGGACGGCGACTTCACCTACGAGGGCCTCATCGGTCGCTACAACAGCGACCTGGCCAACAACCTCGGCAACCTGCTCTCGCGCGTCGCCACCGTCGTCGGCAAGCAGTGCGGTGGCGTGGGCCCGGTGCCCAGCGCCTCCTCGCCGCTGGCGTCGGCTGCCGCCGCCGCCGTGGCCGGCACGATCGAGGGATGGAGCGACGTGCAACCCAGCCGCGCTCTCGACGCGACCTGGACGCTGATCCGGGCCACCAACGCCTACCTCGAGGCCAACGAGCCGTGGAAGTCCGAGCCGGGCGCGGCGGTCGACACCGTGATGGGCGACGCGTTGGAGGCCTTGCGCATCGTGGCCATCCTCGCCTCGCCGGCGCTGCCGGACACCTGTCAGCAGGTGTGGGAGCGCATCGGCCTCAGCGGCCAGGTCAGCGATCAACGCCTCCCCGACGCAGCGGCGTGGGGTGGCTACCCCGGCGGGACCACCGTCGTGAAGGGGGCCCCGCTCTTCCCCCGCAAGACCGTCTGACTCCTGATGCGAGTACCGAGCGCGCGCTGACCGCGCGTTCCGTACTCGGATGGACAGGAAGCGAGTACCGAGCGCGCGCTGACCGCGCGTTCCGTACTCGGTCGCCCGAGGCTGCGAGCCGGACACGTACGATCGGTCGATGCGTTCGATCCACGTGGTGGCCGCGGTTGCCCTGATCTGCACCGCCGCCGGCTGCAGCTCGGATCCCGACGACTCGATCGCGCCGACGACCACCGCGCCCGTCGCGGTGGCACCGACGGACGCCGCACCGACGCCAGAGACGACGCCCGACCTGTCAGCCGGCACCACGACCACGACGCCGGGCGACGCGGCGTCGACTCCGATCGAGCGGCCGGTCCAAGTGGTCAGCGAGGAGGACTGTCCGGACAGCCGCTTCCACTGCGTCACGATGGAGGTGCCGCGCGATCACTTCTCCGACGACCCGGCGACGTGGCAGATCACGTTCGCCATCCAACGCGCCGAGGTGAAGACGACCGGCACGTTCGTGACGATCACCGGTGGCCCGGGTTCGGCCGGCGTCTTCTCCGCCGACTCGTACACCGACGCGATGTCCACCGACATCACCGACGACTACGACATCGTCTTCCTCAACCAGCGCGGCAGCAGCGGCCCACAGGAGATCCGGTGCGACGACGCTGCAGCGACGTACTACTCCGGCACCGACGACGCCGCGGATCCGGCGCAGCGCGACGCCGTTGCCGAGCACACCCAGGAGTTCGTCGACGACTGCATCGCCGAGAGCGGGGTGAAGAATTCCGACCTGCCGTACTACTCGACACGACAGGCCGCGGAGGACCTCGACGTGGTGCGTCGATACCTGGAGGTGGATCAGCTGTCGCTGTACGGCGAGAGCTACGGCACGCAGTTCGTGCAGACCTACGCGGCGAGCCACCCCGATCACGTCGCCTCGCTCATCATCGACGGCGTCGTCGATCTCACCACCGATTCGTTGCACTGGTACGCCGAGGCGACGCGCTCGTACTCGGATGCGCTGCACGCCACGCTCGCCGGATGCGACGCCGACGAGGTGTGCAGCGGCGACGTCGACACCTCGAACGGGAGCAACCCGGTTCAGGAGGGCTACGACGCGCTCGATGCTCAACTGGCCGACGGACCGATCGAGTACGACTTCCCGCTGCCTGACGGGACGACGTCGAAGCGGTTCTTCACGTCGGCAGCCCTGGAGACGGTGGCGAGTGGGTACACCGGTTCGCTGGGTCAGCGCATGCGGCTGCAGCGGGCAACCATCGCGGCGATCGACGGCAACCTCGTCCCATTGGCGCGGCTGTACTACGAGTACCTGGCGATCGACTCCGACACCCTCCAGCCGACACCCGACCCGTCCTGGTCCGATGCGCTGTACTACGCCGTGGAGTGCCAGGACTACAGCTTCGAACCCGACGAGGCCACGGCTCGAGATCGCATGGACGCCTGGCTCGACGAGATGTCCGAGGAGGGAGTCGACGAGCTGCGCCTGCCGGGCATCGCCGCCACCGATCTGCCCTGCCTGTTCTGGCCGGCGCAGCCAGGCGTCGTCGACCGGCCCGCGCCGATCACCGACCCGCCGTACCCGACGTTCGTGCTCACCGCCGACACCGATCCGGCGACGCCGACCGCCAACGCGATGCGCGTCTTCGGCCGCCTCGACGACGCGTACCTCGTCGTGCTGCAGAACGGGCCGCACGTCATCTTCGGATGGGGCTACTCGTGCGTCGACGACCTCATCAGCAACTTCCTCGGCAGCGACGAGGAGCCGGCGACGAGGGTCACGGTGTGCGACGGAGACATCGCCGACGAGTACGTGCCCAACGCGCCCGAGGAAGCAGGCGACTACGTCGACCGCGCCGATGCCGAAGCCATCACCGCCGACCAGGTGGTCAACGAAGCCGAGTACTGGTCATGGGACGGCGTCGACGAGCTCACGATCGGGTGCGACTTCGGCGGCACGCTGAGCTACACGCCCACCGACGAGGGCGTCGACCTCGAATTCACCGCCTGCCAATTCACCGACAAGTTCCCGATCAGCGGCGACGGGTCGATCGACGCCGACGGTGCGGTCGCGCTCACCGACGTCCGCATGCCGACGATCCGATGAGCGACCCGCTGGATCCCGTGCTCGACGGGTTCACCGACAGCCACTGCCACCTCTACGACACGCGTGGCGTGGCGGTCGAGGACGTGATCGCGGCCGCACACGCGAGCGGCGTGACGACGATGGTCAACGTCGGCTGCGACGCTGCGACGACCGAGCAGGCGATCGCCATCGCCGAGGCGCACGTCGGGATCTGGGCGACGGCCGGTTTGCACCCGCACGAGGCCAAACATGGCGTCGACACGATCGTCGGCTTGATCGACCATCCGCGCGTCGTCGCCATTGGCGAAGCCGGGCTCGACCACTACTACGACCACTCGGCTCGCGACGAGCAACGCGTCGCATTCGCGGCACAGATCCAGCTGGCCCACGAGCGGCAACTGCCGCTGGTCATCCACACCCGCGACGCGTGGGACGAGACGTTCGACCTCCTGCGCGCCGAGGGCGTTCCCGAGCGCACGGTGTTCCACTGCTTCACCGGCGGGCTCGACGAAGCCCGCACGTGCCTCGACATGGGCGCGTTCCTGTCGTTCAGCGGGATCGTCACCTTCAAGACTGCGACGGACGTGCAAGCAGCCGCCAGGCACTGCCCCGACGACCGGATCCTGATCGAAACCGACAGCCCGTACCTGGCACCGGTACCGCACCGGGGCCGGACCAACCAGCCCGCGTACCTCGCCCACACCGCCGCGTTCCTGGCGGATCTCCGCAACACGACCACCGACCGCGTTCGCCACCTCACCGCAGCCAACGGGTGCCTTGCGTTCCCCCGTCTCGCTCCCTAGCCTTTTCTGAACAGTCGTCAACCGGACGGGCGACGACTGGAACCACGAGCACAACCCACCGATGAACACATCCGATCGACGTCGTGTTGCCCTCGCTGCCGCGTTCACCGTGGTGGCGATGCCGGCGTTGTGGGTGATCAACCGCGACGACGCGGCGACCGGCCCCACCGTGGGTGCCGTGGGCGTCGAGAGCCCCCAGGTGGCGACCGACGACACGATCGCTCCCTATGAGCCCGACACGCCGATCTTCTTGGATGCGCCGAACCAACCGGCCCCGCCGGCCGTGATCAACATCGTCGTCCCGCCGTCGCCCACCGACCAGCAGTTCGACGGTCGCGCCACGTTCCGGCGAATCGGCGATGCGACCTCCATGGCATGCACCACGAACCTGGCGCCGATCGGCGAGACGCTCGCGGTGCGCAACCTGGACAACGGCCAGGAGATCGCGTGCGTCAACACCTACGGCACCAACCTGCCGCCGGGCGTCGACATCGTGCTGCAGACCGAACTGCTGGCGAAGATCTGCGACCTCGCCGACGCGCCCGTCCACGTGCGCGTCAGCTGGTAGCTCGTTGCAGCCAGAGCCCGCGCGCGCGATGCACTCGCGAGCCACGATCACCCATCTCCTGGCCAGCCACGGCCTGGCACCGCGGCGCGAGCTCGGGCAGAACTTCGTCACCGATCCCAACACGGTGCGCCGCATCGCCCGATTGGCCGAGGTGGGTCCCGACGACCACGTCATCGAGATCGGCGCGGGGCTCGGCTCGCTGACGTTGGCGTTGGCCGAGACGGGCGCCGACATCATCGCCGTCGAAGTGGACCGCGGCGTGGTGCCCGTCCTGCGCGAGATCACCGCCGATCTGGCCAACGTGCGCGTGGTCGCAGGCGATGCGATGCGCCTCGACTGGGACACGTTGCTGGCGGGCTGCGACCGGTGGGTGCTCGTCGCCAACCTGCCCTACAACGTGGCCACTCCGTTGGTGTGCGATCTGCTCGACGGTGTCCCGGCGATCGATCGCATGCTCGTCATGGTCCAGCGCGAGGTCGCCGAGCGCTTCTGTGCTGCCGCCGGCTCGGATGCCTACGGCGCGGTCTCGGTGAAGATCGCCTATTGGGCGACCGCTCGCATCGCCGGGCTCGTGCCGGCCAGTGTGTTCGTGCCGCGGCCGAAGGTGGAGAGCGCGCTCGCCGACATCCGGCGCCGGGACGCGCCGGCCGTCGACGCACCACGCGAGCTGATGTTCTCGTTGCTGCGCACGGCGTTCGGCCAACGTCGCAAGATGCTTCGCCGTTCGTTGGCGGGTGTCGTCGCCGCGGACGTGTTCGCGGCAGCGGGGATCGACGCGCAGCGGCGACCCGAGGAGCTGGACGTCGACGAGTGGGGTGCGCTGGCGGCCGCCGCAGCCGCAGCGACGTGAACGAGCAGCACACGAGCGGCGAGTACACCGGTGCCGTCGTCGTCGACGCGCCGGCCAAGCTGACGTTGTCGTTGCGGATCACCGGCGTGCGCGCAGACGGCTATCACGAGATCGACGCGGAGATGGTCGAGCTGGACTGGTGCGACACGCTGACGATCACGGTCGGCGGGAGCGGGCTGACCGCCGATGGGCCGACGTCCGCCGGCATGCCGTTGGATGCGACCAACCTCGTCGACCGCGCGTTGACGCTGGCCGGTGTGCGCGCCGGCGTGCACCTGCACAAGCGGATCCCGCACGGCGGGGGTCTCGGCGGTGGATCTTCGGACGCGGCCGCCGTGCTGAGGTGGGCGGGCTTCACCGACGTCACACGCGCCGCATCGCTCGGTGCGGACGTCGCCTTCTGCCTCGTTGGCGGGCGGGCGCGGGTGCGCGGCATCGGTGAGCTGATCGAGCCCGTCCCGAACGCCCCCGAGCCGATCACGCTCGTCATCCCACCGCTGTCGGTCAGCACGCCGGCGGCCTATCGAGCGTGGGACGACCTCGGCGGCCCGAGCGGATCGAGCGGCAACGATCTCGAGCCGGCGGCCATCCACGTCGAGCCTGCACTCGTTCGATGGCGCGACCGGATCAGCGAGGCGGCGGGACTCGCACCCACGCTCGCCGGCAGCGGTGCCACCTGGTTCCTGCGCGGGCACCACGACATCTCGACGGCCGTGCCCGAAGCGACCGTCGTGCTCACCAGCACGCGGTCGTGATCGCCCCGGAACGCGCAACGACCTCCGCGCCCGGAGGCGGCGGAGGTCGTCGACAGATCGATGACGCCAGGCGTCAGTGGGTCACTTGCCTCTTTGGCGCTGGTGACGTGTACGGCGAAGCATCTTCTTGTGCTTCTTCTTGCGCATTCTCTTGCGGCGTTTCTTGATCAGCGAACCCATAGCTCGGGGGACGCTATCGGATCTGCACGAGTGACCCCAACCCGCTGCACGAACCCACGTCGCCAACTCTCTTCGAGGGCGCAGACTCGGGCGATAACGTTCACGCCCGACCGTCCGGGGTCGTTCAATGGTAGGACAGCGGTTTTTGGTGCCGCCTATAGGGGTTCGAGTCCTCTCCCCGGAGCTCGCATGACGCGTCAGGCCGGTAGGAAGTCGAGCAGCAGCGCGTTCACCTCGTCCGGCGCTTCCCACTGCTGCCAGTGGCCGGGGCCCTCGACGCGCTCGTAGCGGAAGCCGTTGGCGCAGAACGCGGCCGAACCGGTCATCTGCTGCTCGGTGAGGGCGAAGTCGCCCGAGCTCCACACGCCCATCGTTGGCGACTGGATCGGCGGCAGCTCCAGCGGCGGCCCGACCAGCGCATCGGGACCGACGTTGGCGCGGTAGTAGTTGAGCGCCGGCGTCAGCGACCCATCGCGCTCGAGCTCAGCCAGGACCGCCTCGAAGTCCGGATGATTGGACCACTCGCGGAAGTTGGCGCCGTCGTTCATCGTCAGCCACTGCTCGGCCTGCGGGGCGAACTGGAACAGCAGCATGTACCACGACTTCTCCCGCTGGGCGAGGCCCGCGCCGGCGAACGCAGACGGATGCCCGACCGAGAGCGCAGCCAGGTGGTCGACGCGGTCCGGCGCGAACGACGCAGCCGCCCACGCCGTGGCCGCGCCCCAGTCGTGCCCGACGACGTGCGCCTTGGCATGTCCGAGATGATCCAGGATCGCCACCACGTCCATCGCCAGGAAGACGATCGAGTACGCATCGACCTCGGCCGGCTTGTCACTGGCGCCGTAGCCGCGAGCGTCGTACGTGATCACCTGGAAGCCGCCGTCGACCAACGCCGGCACCTGCTTGGACCACAACCGCTTCGTGTCGGGGAAGCCGTGGATCAGCACGACCGGACGGCCCTCACCGGCCACTTCGACGTCGAGGCTGACGCCGCTCGAATCGACCTTCATGCGATCTCCTGTTCCTCGTTGTCCGTTGACGTCGTGGTCACGATCACCCGACGAGCTCCAGCAGCTGATCGCGAGTGGGAGCGAGGTCGGGCACGTCGCGCCACCCGCTGCCGAGCTCGATGATCTTCTCGAAGTTGCCCGGACGAGCGAGCACCTCCTCCGGCAGGGCCAGCACCGAACCGAGCTCGAGCATCCCGCGGAACAGCTCGGGATCCTGACCGGATGCCGTCTGGAGGGCTCGGGTGATCTCGTACACGGGATCGGGTTCGAACGGCACGCCGTCGACGATCGCGTGGATCTCGGCCAACCGGCCACGATCGAAGTCGAGCGTGCCGCGGTACCAGGGCTCGGCGGTCGCCAGCGTCGCCTCGTGCCACGCCAGCGCTTGTGCGACGGGATCCGCCGGCGCGGAGCGGAACAGGTCGCGCAGGACCACCGCGTGGATCGCACCGATCGTGATCCCACGCCCGACCGAGGGGTTGGTGCACGCCCACGAGTCAGCCAGCGCGACCACGCCGGTGGCGACCGGCGTGCCGTCGACGACGAAGGTGCGGTGTCGGTCCTCGAGCTTGGCCATCACCGCGACGCCCTCGTCGATCGGCTCACCGTCCAACCAGTGCGCCACGAGCGGCAGCGCCCGGACGACCCGTTCCCAGGTGTCGACATCCGTGAGCGCGCGCAACGGCGCGTCACGTCCGCTGGCGACGAGACCCAAGCCCCACGTGCCGTTGTCGGCCGGGAGCGTCAGCGCCGAGATGCTGCCCTGCGACATCAGCAGCGGCCCGAAGATCGCCGGCGTCGACCCGTCGTCGGAGCGGAAGTGGCGGCCGTAGTAGACGAAGCCGCAGTCGTCCTTCTCCTCGAGCGGCGAGCGAGCGCCGACGTCGGCGAGCAACGACGGCAGCGACGACCGTCGGCCGCTGACGTCGACCACCAGATCGGCGTGGACGTCCTCGCCATCGGCCGTGCGCACGCCGACGACGTGCGGCACACCGTCCAGCTTCGGCTCGCCGGTCAGCAGCGCCGTCACGACGGCGCCGCGCCGCACCGTCACCCCGGCCGCGTCCGCGCAGCGGGCGATCGCCGCCTCGGCGATCGGACGACGGGCGGTGATCGCCTCGAACTCGTCGTCGCTGTCGCGGTAGCCGCCGGACATCTCGTCGGGGACCAGTCGCATCATGTTGAGGCGAAGCGCACCGGCGTCGACGAGCGCGTCGAGCACCTCGGGCGCGGCGGCGGCCATCTCGGCGCGGAACCGCGGTTGGAAGAAGTGGAGCATGCGGAACTGGTTGACGCCGCGGCGCTCCCACTCGTCCCACGCCACGTCCGGGTCCGGGGCGGGCGCCGGATCGCGCTCGAGGATCGTGACGGCGTGGCCGTCCTTGGCCAGGAGCAGCGCCGCGGTCAAGCCGACGACACCTCCACCGATCATCACGACGCGTGCCATGACCCCTCCTCGCGCTCGGTGCGAACGTACACGCTCGGGTGACGACCACGATGCGGTGCCAGCACGGTGGTCAGCTGCCGCGATAGAAACGTCGTGTGCCCGTCTCGGCGATCATCCTCGCAGCAGGCGAAGGGACGCGAATGCGCTCCTCACGCCCGAAGCCGCTCCATCTGATCTGTGGCCGTCCGATGGTCATGCACGTCATCCATGCGCTCGAGGGCCTCGGTGTCGATCGCACCGTCGTGGTCGTCGGCCATGGCGCGGAGCGGGTGACCAAGAAGGTGCAGGAGCAGTCCCCCGGTTGGGCCCACGTCACGTTCGTCGAGCAGGTCGTGCAACGCGGCACCGGTGACGCGGCGATGGTCGGCCTCGGTGGCTTTCCCGGTGACGACCTCGACGACACGTCGACGGTCGTCGTGCTGCCCGGCGACACGCCGTTGCTGCAGCCGGCCACGATCGACGCGCTGGTCAGCGAGCACGAGTCGAACGAGTACGCGGCGACCCTGATCACCAGCGAGCTCGCCGACCCCACCGGCTACGGCCGGATCGTGCGTGCGCCATCCAAGGCCGGGGCGGGCCGCGTGCTGCGCATCGTCGAGCAGCGCGACGCGACGCCGGAGGAACGTGCGATCCGCGAGGTCAACACGTCGATGTACGCGTTCCGTCGCGACCTGCTCGGCCCTGCGCTGCGCCACCTCAGCCCCGACAACGTGCAGGGCGAGTACTACCTCACCGACGTCGTCGGCGCGCTGGCCGCGATGGGCCACCGCATCGGCAGCGTGCTCGCCCCGGAGGAAGAGACGCAGGGCGTCAACGACCGTTGGCAGCTCGCGCTGGCCGAGCGCGAGCTGCGCGCCCGGACCAACCGCCACTGGCTGCTCAACGGTGTGACGATGCTCGACCCGCGCCAGACCTTCGTCGACGTCACCGTCCAACTCGGCCGAGACGTCACCCTGTACCCGGGCACGATCCTCCAGGGCAGCACCGTCATCGGTGACGGGTGCGAGGTCGGGCCGGACGTGCGCCTCGTCGACTGCGTGGTCGGCGCCGACTGCCTCGTGGAGAACACGGTCGGCCGCGACGCCGAGATCGGCGCCGGTGCGCGAGTCGGCCCGTTCGCTCACCTGCCACCCGGCAGTGCCGTGGCTGGGTCCGTCGTGACCGGCCCGTTCTACACTGCACCCACCGACGACTGACGCTGAGCGAGCACCGGCCGAAAAGATCCTGGGGAGCAACGATGGAGAAGGTCACCACCAAGCGCATGTCGCTCTACTCGGGGCGAACGCACCCGGCGCTGGCGGTGGAAGTGGCCGAGCACCTCGGCGTCGAGCTGGGTCACCCGAACCTGGCCGAGTTCGCCAACGGTGAGGTGCGCCCTCGTTTCGGCGAGAGCATCCGCGGCAGCGACGTGTTCATCATGCAGACCCACTACGGGTGCGACGGCCGCAGCATCAACGACTCCATCATGGAGCAACTGATCATGATCGATGCCGCGTACCGCGCGTCGGCGAAGCGGATCACGGCCGTGTGCCCGTTCTACGGCTACGCCCGCCAGGACCGCAAGGCCGAAGGGCGCGAGCCGATCACCGCCCGTCTGATCGCCGACCTGTTCAAGGCCGCCGGCGCCAAGCGGATGGTCTCCATCGACCTGCACAGCGGTCAGATCCAGGGCTTCTTCGAAGGCCCGGTCGATCACCTCACGGCAACGCCGGTGCTCGAGCAGTACATCCGCAAGCACGCCGAGAACCCGGTCATCGTCTCCCCTGACGCCGGGCGCATCAAGGTGGCCGAGCGCATGGCCCAGCACCTCAACGACAAGGGTGCCGACCTCGCCTTCATCTACAAGCGCCGGCCGAAGGGCACGATCAACCACGTCGAGGCCAAGGAGGTCATCGGCGACGTCGAAGGCCGCCTGTGCATCCTCACCGACGACATGATCGACAGCGGATCGACCATCGTCTCCGCCGCCGAGCTGCTGCTCGACCGCGGGGCCACTGAGGTGTGGGCGATGGCCACGCACGGCGTGCTCAGCGGGCCCGCCGTGGACCGGTTGAAGAATTCGCGCATCGATCGCGTCGTGCTCACCAACACCTTGCCGCTGCCGCCGGAGAAGGCGATCGACAAGATCGAGGTGCTGTCCATCGCCCCGCTGATCGCCGACGCGCTGAACGCGGTGTTCGACGACGCCAGCGTCAGCGAGATCTTCGGCGGCGAGAACCAGGGCTGACCTGGTTCGATCCGGTTCGATCCGGTTCAGGGCGCCTGCGGACGCGGGTGGCGGTTGCGCCGGGCGGCCCGATAAGCTCGACAGCCGTTCTGGATCACCCGATCCCGCCGCTCCATCGAACGTCCTGCCCCAAGATCTGTCGAGGCCCAGTCATGTCGCAAACCACTCTCGTCGCCCAGTCCGGCCGCAGCACCGGCTCCCCGGCATCTCGCCGCCTCCGCGCCGAAGGGAACATCCCGGGCGTCCTCTACGGGCACGGCATGACCCCGCTCTCGCTGTCCGTGGAGCGTCGCGACCTGCGCCTGGCCCTCAGTGGCCCGGCCGGCGTGAACACCGTGCTCTCGCTCGAGGTCGACGGCAAGAAGTACCCGGCCGTCGTCAAGGAGCTGCAGCGCCACCCGGTGAAGCGCACCGTCAGCCACATCGACTTCCTCCAGGTCAACATGAACGAGGAGATCACGGTCCACGTGCCGTTGCGCCTCGAGGGTGAGTCCAAGGCCGTCGCAGCCGCTGGCGGCCTGGTCGACCCGGCGGTGGACACCATCGAGGTCACCACCACCCCGAACACGATGCCGAACGAGTTCGTCATCGACATCACCGACATGCAGCCCGGCGACGTCATCCGCCTGGCCGACATCCCCATGCCGGCCGGCGTCACCGCCAACGGCGACCCGGAGATGCCGGTCGTCACCATCCTGGTCACCTCCGCTGCGGAAGCCGAGGCCGACCTGGCCGAAGCCGCCGAGGGCGAGGGCGGCGAGGGTGAGCCCGGCGAGGCGCCGGCCGCCGACGCGGCCGAGTGACCACGCTCCAGCGCTGAGCTCCGATGGCCGACGTTCTCATCGTCGGCCTGGGCAACCCGGGCAAGGAGTACGTTGGCACGCGCCACAACGTCGGTGCCGCCACTGCCGAGCTGCTGGCGTCACGCGCTGGTGAATCGCTGCGCCTCGGGCGCGACCGAGCGCTCGTGGCCACCGCGCACATCGGCGGCAAGTCGATCGTGCTGGCGTTTCCGACGACCTACATGAACGAGAGCGGCCAGGCCGTGCGGGCGCTGATGAAGCGTCACGGCATCGAGTCGCCCGCCGATGTGGTGGTCGTGCACGACGAGCTCGACCTCGCCCCCGGTGTCGTACGGGTGAAGGTCGGTGGCGGGCTGGCCGGCAACAACGGGCTGCGCAGCATCACCGCCCACCTGCACACGCAGGACTACGTGCGCGTGCGGATCGGGATCGGCAAGCCGCGGTCGAAGGAGCAGGGCGCCGACCACGTGCTGTCCAGGCTCCCCAAAGCAGAGCGCGACCTGTTCGACCTCGCCGTCCAGCTCGCCGCCGACGCCGTCGAGCTGATCATCACCAGCGGCCCCGACGCCGCCATGAACCAGGTCAACACCCGCCCCACCCCCTGACCAGCTGGGCGCGGAGGTTTCCAAGCCCACCCGGGCGAACCCCAAACCCTCCACACCGAGGGAGTGGAGGGTTCCAAGCCCACCCGAGCGCCCCCCAAACCCTCCACACCGAGTGAGTGGAGGCCTTCAAGCCCACCCGGGCGCGCGCCAAACCCTCCACACCAAACCCGTGGAGGGTTCCAGGCCAACACAGGCGAGCGCCAAACCCTCCACACCAGCGATTGGCCGTGTCCGGATGCCCCGACCCGGCTACAGATCGCTCGGTATCCTCAGCGGTGACTTCCCCCGAACTGCCACCTCGCCTTGGAGGAAGTCATGCACTCGTTGCCGCCCGCCGTCTGGACCTGGTTGTCCGAGCACCACGGCGTGATCACCGTCGCCACGCTTCGGTCGCTCGGTGTGAGCCGCCGAGCATGGGAACGCCTCGTCGCAGCCCACGCGTTCCTGCCGATCCATCGCGGCGTGTTTCGCATCGCCTCCGCACCGGACACCTTGGGCGCGAGATGCGTCGGCCTCTGCGCCGCACATCCGATCTCGTTCATCACCGGTCCCGCTGGAGGACGGTTGACGTCGTTGCGGCGCATGCCCGTCGACGATGGGTTGATCCAACTGGCGGTCCCGCACGGAAGCGAGCTCGTGATCGATGGCGTGGCCGTTCGCCAGACGCGCAAGTTCGATCGGTCCGACGTCCAGCACCGCGCCGACGGGATCAACATCGCCTCGCCATGGCGTCTGGCGTTCGATCTCGCCGTAGATCTCGACCCCCTCGCTCATGCCTCCGTCGTCGAGCAGATCCTGTTCGAGAAGCGATGTGGCATCGCCGCGCTGATCGTCGCCGGGCGACGACTCGTCCATCCCGCCCGGCCTGGATCGGCACAGTTCGTCGCGACGCTGGCGCAGCGGTTGCCCGGCGGTGCATTGGAGTCGCACCGAGAGGTCGAGCTGGCGATCCCGCTGCGCGCTCGCGGCATCCCAGTCGAAGCGCAGACGACGTGGCTGGACCTTCCGAACGGGACGAGAGCTCGACTCGATCTGAGCGTGCCCTCGATCCGATGGGGCATCGAGATCGACGCGCATCCCGATCACTTCGGCGAGCTCGGCGGTGCACGCGACAGGCAGCGCGATCGGCAGGCTCGCCAGCTCGGCTGGCAGATCGACCGAGTGACGAAGCTCGACCTGCTCGATCTCGACAGCACGCTCGACGAGCTCCATCACCTGTACGACCTGCGCTGCCTCGAGATCGCCCGGCTCAACCGACCCAGCGCCTGAGTGGAGGGCCTGACGCTGCGGGAGTGGAGGGTTTCAGGTCCACCCGGGCGAGCACGAAACCCTCCGCGCTGCGGGAGTGGAGGGTTTCACGCGCACCCGGGCGAGCACGAAACCCTCCGCGCTGCGGGAGTGGAGGGTTTCACGCGCACCCGGGCGAGCACCAAACCCTCCGCACTGCGGGAGCGGAGGGTTTCACGCGCACCCGGGCGAGCACCAAACCCTCCGCACTGCGGGAGTGGAGGGTTTCACGCCCACCCGGGCGAGCACCAAACCCTCCGCACTGCGGGAGCGGAGGGTTTCACGCGCACCCGGGCGGGCTCGAAAGCCTCCACTCCAGAGGAGCGGAGGATTTCAGGTCCACCTGGGCGGGCGCGAAACCCTCCACAGGACAGGCCGCGCTGGGACCTCGCCGGTACCCTCGGGTGGGCAATGCGATTGTCAACGCTCCCCCCGCTCCTCCGGGCTGAGGAGGCGCTCACCCGCGCCCTCGGCGACCCGTCGGGCTTCATCGCCGTGCCCGAGTCGGGGCGCGCCGTGAGCGTCGCCGCGCTCGCTCAGCTGAGCGGTCGGCGCCCGCTCGTGGTCGCGTGCCCGACCGGCACCGACGCCGGCCAGCTCGCCGACGACTTGACGCAGTACATGCCCGACGGCGACGTCGTGCTCTTCCCCGCGTGGGAGACCCTGCCGTTCGAGCGGGTCAGCCCGAGCGTGGAGACGATGGGCCGACGGCTCGAGGTCCTGTGGCGCCTGCGCGATCCCGAGCGATGCCCGGCGATCATCGTCGCCGGCGTTCGCGCCCTGCTGCAGCGCATCGGGCCGGGTGCTGCCGAGGTGGAACCCGTGCGCGTCCGCCGCGGCGACGTGATCGATCCCGACGTGCTCCTGCACGACCTCGTCCATGCCGGCTACCGCCGCGAGGAACTGGTCGAGCACCGAGGCGAGGTGGCGCGGCGCGGCGCCATCATCGACGTGTTCCCGTCGACAGCCGACGCTCCGATTCGCATCGACCTGTGGGGTGACGAGGTCGATCGCCTGACGAGCTTCGGCGTCAACGACCAGCGGAGCACCGACGAGCTCGTCGAGGCGCTGATCTTCCCCGCACGCGAGCTGGTGCCGACCGATGCCGTGCGCGAACGCGCCGCGGCACTCGTCGCCGAAGAACCGTGGGGACGCGAGCAGTGGGAGCGCCTCGCCGAGGGCACGTTGTTCGACGGCATGGAGAGCTGGCTGCCATGGCTGACGCCGAAGGACGAGCACGGTGACGTGCTGCTGACCGACGTCCTGCCGAAGGGCGCCAAGGTGGCGATGGTCGAGCCGCGGAGGATGCGCGACCGCGCCGACGACCTGCTGGCCGAAGAGGCCGACCTGGCGAAGGCGCTCGCCAGCACGTGGGCACGCGACAGCGAGCGCCAGTTCCCCCGACTGCACGCCGATCCCTCACGCTTGCTGGCATCCGGACAGTCGATGTGGACGATCACGTCCGCGCCGACGAGCCCCGACTCCCCCGTCGTCTCAGCGTCGGGATGGGGGCCCGTCGTCGGTGACGGCGAAGGGCTGGCGACGCGCCTGAACGAGCTGCTGCGTGACAAGTACCGCGTCATCGTCGCCGCCGACGGCGAGGGCTCGGCCAACCGCATGGCCCAGCTGCTGCGCGATCGCGGGGTCGACTTCCGCGTCGTCGGAGCAGACGACACCGTCGATCTCACCAAGCCCGGCGGGTACGTCGTGATCGCCCCACTGCACCGCGGCTGCTTGCTGCCCGGTGCCAAGCTCGCCGTCGTCGCCGAAGCCGATCTCACCGGCCGACGCCGCGCCCACCGCGCTGCCCGCCCGCGCAAGCGCCAGGCCACTGGACTGTTCGAGGACCTCAAGCCCGGCAACTACGTCGTCCACTACCAGCACGGCGTCGGGCAGTACGAAGGCATGGTCAAGCGCACGATCGGTGGCATCGAACGCGACTACCTGCTCGTCGCCTACAAGGGCGGCGACCGCCTGTACGTGCCGAGCGACCAGATCGACGCGCTGCGCCAGTACGTCGGCGGCGAGGCACCGAGCCTGCACCGCCTCGGCGGCGCCGACTTCGCCAAGGCCAAATCGAAGGTCAAGAGCGCGGTCCGCGAGATCGCCCAGGAACTGGTCGTGCTCTACCAGAAGCGCATCAACGCGCCGGGCTTCTCGTTCGGGCAGGACACGCCGTGGCAGCACGAGATGGAGCAGTCGTTCCCCTTCGTCGAGACGCCCGATCAGCGCACGGCGATCGACGACATCAAGGCCGACATGGAACGCGCCTACCCGATGGACCGGCTGGTGTGCGGCGACGTCGGCTTCGGCAAGACCGAGGTGGCCATCCGCGCCGCGTTCAAGGCGATCCAGGACGGCAAGCAGGTGGCGGTCCTCGCCCCGACCACGCTGCTCGCGACGCAGCACGGCAACACGTTCGCCGACCGCTTCGCCGGCTACCCGATCCGCGTCGAGGTGCTCAGCCGCTTCCTCACCGCGAAGGAAGCACGCACCGTGCTCGAGGGCCTGAAGAGCGGCGAGGTCGACTGCGTCATCGGCACCCATCGCCTCCTCCAGGAAGGCGTCGTGTTCAAGGACCTGGGCCTCCTCGTGGTCGACGAGGAGCAGCGCTTCGGCGTGCAGGCCAAGGAGCAGATGAAGAAGCTCAAGGTGAACGTCGACGTGCTGACGCTGTCGGCGACGCCGATCCCGCGCACCCTGGAGATGAGCCTCGTCGGCATCCGCGACCTCTCGCTGCTGCAGACCCCGCCGGCTGATCGCCAGCCGATCCTCACCTTCGTCGGCGAGTACGACGAGCGCGTCGCCGTCGAGGCGATCCGTCGCGAGCTGCTGCGTGAAGGCCAGGTCTTCTGGGTGCACAACCGCGTGCAGACCATCGACATGGCCGCGTCGAGGCTGCGCGAACTGGTGCCCGAAGCGCGCATCGCGATCGCCCACGGGAAGATGGACGAGGGCTCGCTGGAGCAGGTCGTCGTCGACTTCTGGGAGGGCCGCTTCGACGTGCTCGTGTGCACGACGATCATCGAGAGCGGCATCGACATGCCAACGGTGAACACGCTCGTCGTCGAGCGCGCCGACCTGCTCGGCCTCGGCCAGATGCACCAGCTGCGCGGCCGCGTCGGCCGCAGCGGTTCTCGTGCGTACGCCTACCTCTTCCACCCGCAGGACAAGCGGCTCACCGAGGAGGCGTACGAGCGCCTGCGCACCATCGGCGAGGCGACCGAGCTCGGCAGCGGGTTCAAGATCGCCATGCGCGACCTCGAGATCCGTGGCGCCGGCAACCTGCTCGGCGAGTCGCAGTCCGGCCACATCGCCGCGGTCGGGTACGACCTGTACTGCCAGATGGTCACCGAAGCCGTCGGCGAGATGAAGGGCGAGGAGCCGAAGGCCCCGTCCGAGGTGAAGCTCGACGTGCCGACCAACGCGTTCCTGCCCACCGACTACGTGGCCAAGGAGGAGCTGCGGCTGGAGGCCTACCGCCGCCTCGCCGGTGTCACCACTGCTGCCGAGGTCGACGACATCCGCGCCGAGTGGGAGGACCGCTACGGCCCCGTGCCCGATCCCGCGGCCGCACTGCTCAACGTCGGCTCCTTGCGTGCCGAGTGCCATCGCCTCGGACTGCACGACGTGTCGATCTCGTCCAACCAGGCGCGGCTCGGCCCGATCACGCTGAAGACAAGTGAGGAGATGCGCCTCAAGCGCTTGAGTCGCGACGCCCTGTACAAGCAGGACGCACAGCAGCTCGTGGTGCCCTTGCGCCGCAACACCGACCAGGCCGAATCGCTGGTCGCCTTCCTTCGCGAGCTCGTCCCGGTCGGCTGAGCGTCGACGACACCCCACTAAGGTCCGCGCCGTGATCGCCGGACACGCCGCATGACCTATCGGCTCAGCGTCGACCTCGGCACCACCTACTCCGCCGCTGCAGTGAACCGCGACGGCCACGTCGAGATCGCCACGCTGAGCGCGTCGAACCCGGTGATGCCATCGGTGGTCGTCCTGCGCGAGGACGGCGAGCTGATCGTGGGCGAGGCAGCGGTGCGCCGGGGCCTGTTGGAACCGACGCGCATGGCGCGTGAGTTCAAGCGGCGACTGGGCGACCCGACACCGATCCGCCTCGGCGGGACGCCGTTCGGCGCCGACGCGCTCATGGGTGCGCTGCTGCGCGAGATCGTGAAGATCGTCAGCGTCCGCGAAGGCGGACCACCCGAGCACGTCGTGCTCACCCACCCCGCCAACTTCGGGCCATACAAGTTGGAGGCGATGCGCGAGGTCGCACGCATCGGCGGCCTCGACTTGGCTCACACCTCGTTCCTGCCGGAACCGCAAGCAGCTGCGATCTCGTACGCCGCTCGCGACCGCGTCGAACCCGGGACGCTCGTCGCTGTGTACGACCTTGGCGGTGGCACGTTCGATGCGGCCGTGCTGCGCAAGACCGCCACGGGCTTCGATCTGCTCGGCGTGCCCGAGGGCCTCGACCGCTTCGGCGGCATCGACATCGACGAGGCGATCCTCGGCTACGTCACCGATCAGTTCGGCGACCAGATCGCCGACGTCGACCAGAACGATCCGGTGATGCTGTCCGCGCTCCACCGCTTGCGCGACGACTGCCGCGCCGCCAAGGAGGCGTTGTCCACCGACACCGACACGTCGATCGACGTCGCCATCGGCTCGGTCAACCGGCGCATCCGGCTCACGAGGCCCGAGCTGGAGAGCATGATCCGCCCGCGGCTGCGAGACACCACCGACGCCCTGCGGCGGGCGATCACAGCCGCCGGCGTGGACAACGACGACATCGATCGCGTGCTGCTCGTCGGTGGCAGCGCGCGGACGCCGCTCGTTGCCGAGCTGGTGCAGCAGACGACGGGGCGGCCAGCCGCGCTCGACGCCCACCCGAAGTTCGCGATCGCGATGGGAGCGGCCGGTTCGCTCGACCCGGCCGCGACCGTCTCGATGCAATCGCTCGCGCTCATCGAGGCGCCAACCACA
This sequence comes from Ilumatobacteraceae bacterium, assembly GCA_965229005.1. Classification (GTDB taxonomy): domain Bacteria; phylum Actinomycetota; class Acidimicrobiia; order Acidimicrobiales; family Ilumatobacteraceae; genus CBDDIP01. Next base: position 1,605,079 of record CBDDIP010000002.1, on the reverse strand, counting down.
CCGGCGATCGAGTTCATGCCCGCGGCACCTCCGCCGCCTCCGATCGCGGTGATCCCCGCTCCGCAGCCGGAACGCTCGCTGAGTCGACCAGCGGCACCACCCCTCCCACCGACGCGCGAGTCCTTCACCCCGGTGCCGCGATCACCGGCCCCCAAGTCGGGCCGCAACGCGAGGCTGGCGGTGGCGTCCATCGCCGCACTGCTCGTCGCCGGCGGCGTGATCGCGCTGGCGACGCGCTCGGACGACAGCGGCGACAAGGCATCATCGACGACGTTCGCCAGCGGCTCCTCAACGCCTGGCGAGACGAGCGGGTCCACGGCGACTGCAGTGTCCGGGCCCACCAGTGCGGATCCGTCGGCGACCGACTCCGCGGCGATCGGTCAACCGTTCGCCGGCACGATCGTGCGGATCGCCGGAACGCTTCGCGACACCGATGCCGACTCGCTCCAACGAGCGTGGGAGCAGTTCGAGGCCTCGTCCGGGATCGACGTGCAGTACACGAGCGCCACCAACGAGTCGGACATCCTCGACCTGGCCGACGGCGGCTCGCCGCCCGACCTCGCGCTCGTTTCACGCGCCACGATGAGTGAACTGGCCGGGAGGGGCCGCGCCGTGCCGCTCGACCTGCAGTCGACTGTCGAGGCCAACGACCTGGAGGGCGCAGCCGCGCTCGGCACGATCGACGGCACGTTCTACGCACCGCCGTTCGACATCGACCCCGGCAGCCTCGTCTGGTACTCACCCGCCGCGTTCGATGCCGCCCGCTACGACGTGCCCGTCACGTTTGCCAGCATGCTCGACCTGAGCCAACGAATCGTCGATGACGGAGGGACGCCCTGGTGCCTCGGCGCCGAGTCCGGCAACGCGAGCGGCTGGCCGATCACGTACTGGCTCGATGACGTGGTCGCACGTTCCACCGGGGTCGTGGTCTACGACCAGTGGGTCGCACACGAAGTCCCCTTCTCGGATCCCGCGATCCTCGATGCGATGGACAAGACGGGGATGATCGTCAATCGAGACGACTTCGTCAACGGCGGCACCGACAGCATCTCGACCGCTCCGTTCGCCACAGCCGGCCTTCCGCTGTTGAACCAGGGCTGCTTCTTGTTCCACCAGGCCGAGTTCTATCGATCGCTCTTTCCAGGCGGCACGACCTTCGGCCCAACCGGCGACATCAACGCCTTCTACCTCCCACCGGAGCAGACGGGCGACCCGAGGCCGATGATCGCAGGCGGCACCTTCGTCACGGCGCTCGCGGATCGACCAGAGGTGGCGGCAGTCGCCGAGTTCCTCACGAGCGCGGAGTACGCCAACGAACGCATGGCGCTCGGCGAGTGGTACTCACCCAACATCCACGTCGATCCATCGGTGATGACCGATCCGTTCGACCGCGGGCTCGCCGAGATCATCGCCAGTTGCGACGCGTATCGCGGCCACGCGACGGACCTGTTCCCGCGCCAAGTGGGTTCCGGCACGTTCTGGAGCGAGATGATCAGCTGGGTCGACGGCAAGAGCACCGCGGACGTCGCCGCTGCGATCGACGACAGCTTCCCCACCTGAGCCGGCCTTCGGATGAGCGCACGTCGCGGATAGGGTCGTCGGCTGTGATCCGTCGCCCCGGTCTGCTCGCCTGCGCCACCATCGTGGCCGCCTTCGCCATGTCCGCCTGCCAGCCCGTCGAGTCCGGGGACCGGGTCGCCACGGTCAACGGCAAGGACATCAGCGAGCAGGAGCTGCGCGACTTCATCGAGGTCGTCGCGAGCGCAACGACGTCGACGTCGGTCGCCCCCGGCGAGACCGCACCGGCCCGACCCACCGTTGCCGAGACCCAGAAAGGCCTCACCGACCTGATCCGGGCGCGCATCCTCGGTGCGGACACCTCGGTGGCGGACACCGAGCAGGCGCTTGCAGCAGCCGTCGCCGCGTTGCCGCCGGCATCGGCGGAGGACGCCAAGGCGCTGTACGAGCGGGGCCCAGCCGTGTCCCAGTTCGTCTGCCTCGGGATCCTCGACGCCGCGGACAAGGCGACCTCGCAGGAGGCCGCCGAGGCGATCAACAACGGGATGTCCCTCGCCGAGGCCGTGGCGAAGTACTCGAGCAACCAGGACGTCCAAGACGCCGGTGGGATCGTGCGCGACAAGAACGGTGTCGAGTGCGTCCCCACGAGCACCATCGGATCCAGCGACCTCGCGGCCGGCGTGCAGGCGCTCGAGGCTGTCCCCGTCGGGCAAGCGATCTCGATGGACATCCAGGGCACGCCGGTGGTGTTCCTGCTGCGACCCTTCGACGAGCTGGAATCGACGATGCAGGCGACGATCGCCAAGTCGCTGGCGACCGAGCAGGTGTTCGAGTCGGCACAGGTCGATGTCGACTCGACCTACGGCCGGTGGGACGCCGCGACGGCGTCCGTCGTCCCGATGACCTGATGGCCCGCGCATGACACCGACGATCACCATCGTCGGGCTCGGGCCCGGCGCCGCCCATCACATCACCGGCGAGACGCTGGCCGCGATCGAGCGGATCGATCAGCGCTACCTGCGGACGACACGTCATCCTTCGGCGTCGCTCGTCGCCGATGCGATCAGCTTCGACGACGTCTACGAGGCAGCTGACACGTTTGCCGACGTCTACGCCGAGATCACCGACCGGCTCGTCGCCGCGGCGACCGTGCACGGTCACGTGCTCTACGCCGTCCCCGGCTCGCCGCTCGTGTTGGAGCGGAGCGTGCGCCACCTCATGGCCGACGCACGCGTGACGTGCGAGGTCCTGCCGGCGATGTCGTTCCTCGACGTCGCCTACGCACGGCTCGGCATCGACCCGGTGGAGTCGCGTGTCCGCCTCATCGACGGTCACGACTTCGCCGTTGCCGCTGCCGGCGACAGCGGCCCGTTGCTCGTCGCCCACGCGCACGCCGACTACGTGCTCAGCGACATCAAGCTCGCGGTCGAGGGCGCGACCGGCGACGAGCCGGTGGTCATCCTCCAACGGCTCGGCCTGCCCGACGAGGCGATCGTGCACACCACCTGGGCCGAGCTCGACCGGACGGTCACCGCCGACCACCTCACCTGCCTGTACATCCCGCACCTCGGCGCGCCCGTCGGCGCCGAACTGGTCCGCTTCCACCAGTTGGCACGCACGCTGCGCGAGCAGTGCCCGTGGGACATCGAGCAGACCCACCAGTCGCTCATCCGCTACCTCGTCGAGGAGACCTACGAGGTGGTCGATGCACTGCAGGCGCTCGACCCCGACGACCCGACCACCGACGAGGCACTGATCGAGGAGCTCGGCGATCTGCTGTACCAGATCGAGTTCCACGCCACGATCGCCGAGCAGGAGGGTCGGTTCACGATGGCCGACGTCGCCAGTGGTGTGCACGACAAGCTCGTCCGTCGGCACCCGCACGTGTTCGGTGACGTCGTCGCCGAGGACACGGACACGGTGCTGACCAATTGGGACGCGATCAAGCGGGCCGAGAAGGGACGCACGTCGGTGTTCGACGGCGTGGCGATGTCACTCCCCGCGTTGAGCTACGCCGACGCGGTGCAACGCAAGGCGGCGAAGGTCGGCTTCGACTGGCCGTCGGTCGACGGGGCGCTGCCGAAGATCGCCGAGGAAGCCAGCGAGCTGCGCGCGGCCATCGACGAACGTGGTGATGCCGGTGATGCACACATCACGGAAGAGCTCGGTGATCTGCTGTTCGCGGTCGTCAACGTCGCTCGGCACCTCAAGGTGGAGCCCGAGGTCGCACTGCGCGCTGCGACGGCCAAGTTCCGCACCCGATTCGAATCCGTCGAGCAGCTCGCTCGCGATCGCGGCATCGATCTGCACGCCGCGGGACTCGACGCGCTCGACGAGCTGTGGGAGACGGTCAAGCACGACGAGTCGTGACCGCTCGCCGGGCGACCGGCCGCGGTGATCAGCGCGTCGGCGTGCGCTCGATGCCACCCTGCTTCACCGTCAGGTGGAAGCGGCTGAGTGCATCATCGTGTGAGTGGTTGTGGCGGTACGCCTTGTCCGCCGTCGCGCCGAGCATGCTGCGCGTGGCGTCGCCGGCCATCAACGTCATGATCGCGGCGATGAGACCGTTGGCGACGTACAAGAGCGCGGTGCGGCCGAGCTGATCGGCGTTCGTCGGGTCGGCGAGGTCGAGCGGCCGGGTGAACACGGCGTGGACGACGAAGACGAGCACCACCGACAGGTACCACCGCCGAAACGGCGCGCGCAGACCACCGACCTGCTCGGCTGCGCTCCCGAGCAGACCGAACGGGAGGTACAGGACGAGCATCTCGAGCACCAGCACGCCGATCGCGAGGTGGACGATCTCCGTGCCGTCGTCGAACCGGGCGAGCACGATGGCGACCGCGGGTGCGGTCAACCACATCGCTGCGTGGAACAGCGGGCTGCGCGTACTGCGCGCCGCCCGGCGCACGTTCCACACGGCGAAGAACGTCCACACCATCGCCATCGCGACAGCGGCAAGGGCGAACCAACCTTCCAGCTCGCGGAGCCGGTCGAGCAACGTGTCGAGCCTGGTGAGATCTTCGGTCGACACGACGAGGTTGTCGCGACGCGACCGCCACGCTTCGGCGACGACGATGCCGGCACCGATCTCGACGCACGACACGGCGACGAGCACGGCGATGAACGCGGCTCGGAACGGCCGGATCGGGAGCAGGCGGACCTCGGTGCTGTGCCAGCGAGGGGTCTCCGGCGATCCCACCTCGTGCGTGAGGATCGGCGCAGGTGGGTGCGCGGGCGCCTGACCGGCTCCCTCGGGCGCGGGCGGCTGCGGGAGTCGGGGCACCGGTGCTCGATCTGCGTCCACGGCTCGTTATCGGCGTGGTCGGCACGCGCATTGAGCGCGAATCGGGTCGCTGACCGCGGCGGCCAGGAGCTCACTCCAGCCGAGCACTCGGCGCTGGCTACCGTTGCCGTCCATGAGCGAGATCGTCAACGTCATCGGTCGCGAGATCCTGGACTCCCGCGGCAACCCCACCGTCGAGGTGGAGGTCACCCTGGAGAGCGGAGCGAGCGGTCGGGCTGCCGTGCCGTCCGGTGCGTCGACGGGTGAGCACGAGGCAGTCGAGCTGCGTGACGGCGGTGACCGTTACGGCGGCAAGGGCGTGCAGACCGCCGTCGGCTACGTCAACGGCGAGATCGCCGATCTGCTGCGCGGCGTCGAGGCGCTGGAGCAGCGCTTCATCGACACCGAGCTGATCAGCCTCGACGGCACCGCCAACAAGGCTCGCCTCGGTGCCAACGCGATCCTCGGCACCAGCCTCGCCATCGCCAAGGCCGCGGCCGATGAGCTCGAGCTGCCGCTGTACCGCTACCTCGGCGGGCCGAACGCACACGTGCTGCCGGTGCCGATGATGAACGTGATCAACGGCGGCGCGCACGCCGACAACACGATCGACCTCCAAGAGTTCATGGTGATGCCGATCGGCGCACCGAGCTTCCGCGAAGCGTTGCGTTGGGGCACCGAGACCTACCACACGTTGAAGAAGATGCTCCACGATCGCGGTCTGTCGACCGCAGTCGGCGACGAGGGCGGGTTCGCTCCGAACCTGGCCACCAACGAGGAGGCCATCCAGATCCTCGTCGAGGCGATCAGCACGGCCGGCTACACCCCCGGCGAGGACATCGCCATCGCGCTCGACCCGGCGATGAGCGAGCTCTACCGCGACGGCGCCTACCACCTCACCGGCGAGGGCAAGGTCCTGTCGTCCGACGACCTCGTCGCCTACTGGGATCGGCTGGCGAGCACGTACCCGATCGTCAGCATCGAGGACGGCATGGCCGAGGACGACTGGGACGGCTGGGCCTCGCTGTCCACCGCGCTGGCGTCGCGCATCCAGCTGGTCGGCGACGACCTGTTCGTCACCAACGTTGCCCGGTTGCGCATGGGCATCGAGCGCAAGATCGCCAACAGCGTGCTGGTGAAGGTGAACCAGATCGGCTCGTTGACCGAGACGCTGGACACCGTCGACCTGGCCACCCGCCACGCGTACACGAGCGTGATGAGCCACCGCAGTGGCGAGACCGAGGACGCGACGATCGCCGACCTCGCCGTGGCAACCAACTGCGGCCAGATCAAGACCGGGGCACCGGCACGCAGCGACCGCGTGGCCAAGTACAACCAGCTGCTGCGCATCGAGCAGCAGCTCGGCGAGTCCGCCGCCTTCCGTTCTGGATTGCTGCGCTGACGCGCAGCGTCCGCGGACACAGATCACCCGAAGCACCCTTGCCTCCACTTGCGGGGTCGGAGCTGGAAGAATGTCCAGCGCCATGAGCGACCGGCACAGCACCACCTCGATCCAGCGCCCGCGCGACCCAACCCGGGCCGCGGCGCGTGCTGCGCGCGAGTCGACGATGTCCGAGCACACGCTGTTCGGCGAGCTCACCCGGGCGATCCCCGAGGAGAAGCAGCTCGTCACCGGGCGCAGCCAGCGGGCGATCATCGCCGTGGCCGCCACGGTCATCGCTGCCGCCCTGGTTGCCGCGCTGTTCGTGCTGCCGGTGAAGGCCTGGCTGCGTCAGGGCGACGACCTCAGCCAGAAGCGCAGCGAGCTGGACATCCTCGAGCAGGCCAACGCCCGGCTCAACGGCGAGGTCAACCGGCTGAACACCGAGGAAGGCATCAAGGAGGCCGCCCGCGAGGAGGTCGGCTACGTCGATCCCGGCGAGAAGCGGGTCACCGTGCTGCCCACGCCGAACGCGCCGATGACGCTCCCTGCCGGCTGGCCGTACGACGCCGTCAGCCAGATCATCGCCGTGCGAAGCCAGGGCACGGTCGACCCGCCCGCGGCAACGACGCCCTGACGTTCGCGATCATTCGCGATTGATTCGGCGACCGAAGACGCCGATGATCTGCTGACAGCGCCGCAACGCGGCCAGGAGATCGGGGGGCGCACGCCGTGGGCTTGTTCGGGGGACCCAGCGTCGAGAAGGTGATGGAGCGCGGCACGCCCGCGCCGGCGCAATTGGCGGGGATCCAGGTTCGCTACGTCTCCGATGACAACTCCACGCGCCGCGTCGACGAGTACGCCGTGCAGTTCGCCGGCGGCATCGTCGGCATCCGCCAGATGCTGCTCCCCGATGACATGGTGCGTCTCGGCATGCCACTGACCGTGCTCGTCCACGACGGCGCGGGATACATCGACTGGGCGGCGACGTGCGCTGCCGCGGGGACGGCGGGCACGAACGAGAAGTACCGGTGGAAGGCGTTGAAGGAGGTACCGGCCGCGGGCATCGTCGACGAGGAGGACCGCCTCACGGGGAACCGGAAGAAGGGCGGCCCGGCGACGGTGACGATCGAGGCGATCGAGCGGCGGTCGGTGATGTTCGGGCTCGGATCGGCGATCGACGTGCGCGCCGGCATCGTCACCGCCTCCGGCCAGAGCTACGTGGCGGACATCAAGAACGTCTCGGTTGCCTTCTACGCCACCCACCTGTGCGTCGTCGGTGCGACGTTGCCGGGCTGGGTGCGCGACAACAAGCCGGACAAGGTGGCCATCGACTGGCCGGCGGCCGCGCAGGCCAACCCGGGCGTCGGCGTGCCGCCGGTCGAGGAGCTGCGCAGGGACCGGACGCAGGTCGAGACGGCGTCGATGGGTGCGCAGATCGACGTGCGCGCCGAGGTCGACAACGCGGCGAACACGACCCTGATCGAAGGCGTGTCGTTGGAGACGCTCGCCGCGATCGAGGTCGGCACGGTGAAGGATCGCGTGCCGCCGAAGGACTACGACGACTACGCCATCCGATACGGGCTGGCGCCGGGCCAGTACACCGCCGCGACCGCGGCACTGCAGCAGCGGATGCGCAGCGGCGACTGGAAGGTCGGCGCGGCGTACGGCGAAGCGGTCACCGCAGCGCGCAAGCGCGCCAAGTGACCGCAGCGGCCCCGCGCCGCCTGAGTGAACCGGCGCCCACTCACGCAGCCCAGGCGGCTGATCGCTAGTGTCGGCCGGGTCGTCGAGCTGCAGTCCGGCTCGACGGTGAACATTCGTCCATCACACCGTTCCATCACAGATAGGGGGGTCATCGCGTGGCTGGCAGCATCCTGGGCAATCGGGTCCTTCGCAAGGAAGACCCGAAGTTCCTCACCGTCGGCGGCAAGTACGTCGACGACCTCAACGACGAGCCGCTGCTCGCCGGCGCGGCCTGGGTGACCTACGTGCGCTCCTCGGTCGCCCACGGCGTGCTCAAGGGGATCGATGCCACCGACGCGCTGGCGATGCCCGGCGTCATCGCCGTGCTCACTGCCGCGGACCTCGGGCTCGAGCCCGGCCCCAGCCCGTTCAACCCGATGGTGGCTCGCGGCGCGCTCGCAACGGACAAGGTCCGCTTCGTCGGCGAGCCCGTCGCCGCCGTCATCAGCGAGACCCGCCGCCAGGGCGAGGACGCGGCCGAACAGGTCATCGTCGACTACGACATCCTCGAAGCGCTCGTCGACGTCGAGGCCGCGATGACCTCGACGACGCTGATCTACGACGCCGCCGGCAGCAACGTCGTCTTCGACACCACCGCGCTCGGCATGCCCGATGTCACCGGCGACGAGTACTTCGCCGACTGCGAGGTGGTCGTCAAGGGCCGCTTCATCAACCAGCGCGTCGCCCCGTGCCCCCTCGAGGTCCGCGGTTCCGCCGTTGCGTGGGTCGAGGGCCGGCTGTACCAGTGGCTCAGCACGCAGGGCGCGCAAGGCGCTCGCGACACGATCAAGGCCGCCAACGGGCTCGGCGACGACGAGGTCCGCGTGATCACCCCGGACGTCGGCGGTGGCTTCGGCGCCAAGATCACGTGCTACCCGGAGGAGTTCCTGCTCGGCCGGTTCGCCAAGGAGGTCGGTCGTCCGCTGCGCTGGCAGGAGACCCGCACCGAGAGCATGATGGTGCTCGGCCACGGCCGGGCCCAGGTGCAGTACGTGACGATGGGCGGCAGCCGCGACGGCAAGGTCAGCCACTACCGCCTGCAGGTCGTGCAGGACTCCGGTGCGTTTGCGGAGATGGGCGCGATCCTCGCCCCGTTCATGACTCGCCCGATGGCGTCGGCCGTGTACGACATCCCCAACATCGAGTGCCGCACGACGAGCGTCGTCACCAACACGACGCCGATCACCGCCTACCGCGGCGCCGGCCGCCCCGAGGCAACCGCAGCCGCCGAGCGGGCGATGGACCTGTTCGCCCTCGAGATCGGCATGGACGCCGCCGAGGTGCGCCGCAAGAACCTGATCCCCAAGTTCCTCGAGCCGCACACCACCGTGATCGGACAGACCTATGACGTCGGCGACTACGAGCTGTCGCTCGACAGGGCGTTGGAGGTCGCCGGCTACGCCGACCTGCGCGCCGAGCAGGCGGCCCGCCGCGCCCGTGGCGACACCAAGCAGCTCGGCATCGGCGTGTCGGTGTACGTGGAGATCACCGGCGGCGTCGCTCCCTTCGGCGAGCACGCCAAGGTCGAAGTGCTCGACGACGGTCGGGCGATCGTCTACACCGGCACCTCGCCGCACGGTCAGGGCCACGTGACCTCGTGGAGCATGCTCGCCCACGAGCAGACCGGCATCCCGATGGATCAGATCGACGTCGTCTGGGGCGACACCGACCTCGTCCCGCAGGGCACCGGCACGATGGGCTCGCGCTCGCTGCAACAGGGTGGCGCTGCAGTGTGGAACACGGCCGGCGAACTCGTCGAGAAGGCCCGCACGCTCGCCGCCAAGCTGCTCGAAGCCAGCGAAGCGGACGTCGTGCTGGACAAGGACACCGGCTCGTTCCACGTCACCGGCACGCCGGCCGTGGCCAAGACCTGGGCCGACCTCGCAGTCGCGGCGAAGACCGACGACACTTTCGAGAACGGGCTGCAGCACGCCACGTTCTTCCAGGCCGCCGGCGCCACGTTCCCGTTCGGCGCACACGTCGCCGTCGTCGAGGTGGACACCGAGACCGGTCAGGTCAAGCACCTGCGCCACATCGCCTGTGACGATGCCGGCAAGGTCCTCAACCCGATGCTGCTCGAAGGCCAGATCCACGGCGGCGTCGCGCAGGGCACGGCGCAGGCGCTGATGGAGGAGGTGCGCTACGACACCGACGGCAACCCCGTCACGTCGAACCTCGCCGACTACGCCTTCATCTCCGCCGCCGAGCTGGCAAGCGTGGAGGTCGTGCACATGGAGACCCCGACGCACGTCAACCCGCTCGGCGCCAAGGGCATCGGCGAGAGCGGCACGATCGGCTCCACCCCTGCGGTGCAGTCGGCCGTGGTCGACGCGGTCAGCCACCTCGGCGTGAAGCACATCGACATGCCGTGCACCCCCGAGCGCATCTGGCAGGCCATCGCCGCAGCCGCCGGCTGAGGTTCGTTCGTCACCGACGAGCCGACTTTGTTAGGCATGCTGCATGCCGAACAGTCAGACAACCGAATCAATGCGCACCCGCGACGGGCGTTCGCTCCACGTGGAGCGCTCGGGCGCGGGTGGGCCGACGGTCGTCTTCGAAGCCGGGATGGGCGCGTCGCGACTGACGTGGGCCGCCGTCGTTCCAGCGGTTGCAGCGACGACGACCACGGTCGTGTACGACCGCAGCGGCCTCGGCCGCAGCGAGCCAACGGACGTACCTCGCGACCTTGCCCACCTCGCGTCCGATCTCGTCGACGTCATCGGCCAGCTGGTTGACGGCCCGGTGGTGCTCGTCGGTCACAGCTGGGGCGGGCCGATCATCCGCACCGCTGCAGCCGCGCTCCCCGAGCGCGTCGCCGGCCTCGTGCTCGTCGACCAGTCCGACGAGCACTGCGAGCTGTTCTTCTCGCGCGCCAACGCGATCCAGACGCGCATCATGCGACCGCTCGTACCGGTGATGGCCCGCATCGGCCTCGTCCGCGTCGGCGTCAAGCGGCTGGCCAAGCAGCTCCCCGAGCCGGCCGCATCGATGATGCCCACCGAGGACGGCACGGTCCGGGCCTCGCGCGCGCTCGTCGCCGAGCTCGCATCGCACGTCGACGACCTCCGCCGCTTGCGCGAACATCCGCTGACGATGCCGGACATCCCCGTCACTGCCATCTCCGGCACGCAGACGGGGCGGATGGAGCGCGGCCGCCGCGCCGAGCTCGTCGCCGGCCATCGCACCACCATCGCCGCCTTCCCGCAGGGCCGTCACGTGGAGGCGACGGAGTCGTCGCACTACGTCCCGTTCTCCGAGCCCGACGTCATCGTCGACGAGATCCTGCGCATCGTCGATGCGGTTCGCGCCTCAGCGGACTCGTAGGTCGACGCGCCACGACCTGGCGGGCGCCGGTGGCATCGGTCCGTCCGCGATCATCTCGTCGAACCCGCGGATCAACGCCCGCCGCATCCAGGCGACGTTGGGCTCGAACACCGGGTTGCCGACGTACTCGAGGGTCAGCACGACCGGGCGCGAGGCGACGATGAACGCGACGTGATCGGTGATGTCCGGGCGCAACCGGCGCACGTGCGCCACGATCGACTCGAACCGCTCGAGCGTGCTCGGCTCGTACGGACCGAGCAGCACGTACTCGCGCAGCCCAGGGTGCTGTTGGGCGAGGACGCCGACTCGTGACGCCACCTCGTCGACGTACTGGGCCCAGGTGCCCGCGTCGCGAGCGTCCACGTCGAGCGTCGCGAAGACGGACGCCGCTGCCGCCCAGTAGAGCTGCTCGCGGCCGGACACGTAGTTGTAGACGGTCGACTCGGCAGCGCCGACGTGCTCGGCCACCGAGGCCAACGTGAACCGATCGAGCCCGACTTCGACGGCCGCGGCGATCAGCTGGTCCATCGAGGTGCGCGGCGGACGGCCCGGTCGCCGGGGTGGCTGCCGCCCTGCCGACGGATCGACCAGGGACGCGCCGGACGGGCTCACGCGCTCACCCTAGGCGCGGAACGGCGGGCGGCCGCTCATTGTTGGAGTTGGTTTCATCAACATGGTAGGCATACCAAACATGAGAGCGCTTGCCATTGCCATCGTCGCCGCCACCACCCTTGCCGCGTGCGGCAGCGACGGCGGATCGCCGTCGTCGACCGAACCGGCGACGAGCACGCCCGCCGGGACCGATCCGGCCGGGACGGCTGCCCCATCAGCGCCCGGAACCGCCACCACCGCCCCGGTGACGATCACCCACCACTACGGCTCGACCACGTTCGACGCCGCGCCGCAGCGGATCGTCTCCGTCGACGTGCAATGGACAGACGTGCTGGTCGCCCTCGAGGCCCCGCTCGTCGGCGTGGTGCTCGACCCGAACGCCGGCGGCACCGGCCTGTACCCGTGGCAGACCCTGCCGGACTCCGTCGAGCGCATCGCCGCCGGGACGAGCATCCCTTACGAGGCGATCGCCGCGCTGGAGCCCGACCTCATCGTCATCACCTACTTCGCCGCCGAGCAGTCCGACTACGACCAGCTGTCGGCGATCGCCCCCACCATCCCGCTGCTCGCTGGCGACGACGCCGAGGTCGACCCGTGGCAAGACATCGCCACGGCAGCCGGCGAGGTGCTCGGCAAGCAGGACGAAGCGGCGACGCTGATCGCCGACCTCGACCAGCTGAGTGCCGACATCGCCGCCGAGCTGCCCGGTCTGCAGGGCAAGACCTACGCGCTGGCCAACTACGTGCCCGGCGACCAGATCTACGTCGTGGCCGACCCGAACGACGGGGCAGCGACGCTCTTCGCCCAGCTCGGCCTCTCGATCGAGCCCGACCTGCTGGCGATCGCCAACGGCGCCGGCGGACGAGTGAGCCTCAGCCTCGAGCAGATCAGCGAGCTCGACGCCGACCTGCTGATCATGCTCACCAACGGCGCCGACCCCGATGACATCCCGGGCTACGACAACCTCCCGGCGGTGCAGACCGGAGCGGTCGCGCTGCTCGACCTGCCGACGGTCATCGGGCTCAACACGCCGACGCCACTGTCGATCCCGTACTCCCTCGACGCCGTGCGCGCAGCGCTGGAGGCCGCCGCCGGCTGAGGCCCTCACGGGCGGCATGCAAGATTGTCGCCCATGATCGATCGAACACGTCTGGCCGACCTGCGCGCCCGCGAGGACGCGCGGTTCGTCGAGCTGCACCCCCGGTCTGCCGCGGCGGCGCTCGATGCTCGCCGGTCGTTGCTCGGCGGGGTGCCGATGGCATGGATGACCCGTTGGCCGGGCGCCTTCCCGATCGTCGTCGACCACGCCGAGGGCGCTCGCTTCACCGACATCGACGGCCACGAGTACATCGACTTCTGCCTCGGTGACACGGGCGCGATGACCGGCCATTCGCTCCCCGCGGTGGCCGACGCGATCGCAGCGCAGGCACGGCGAGGGCTGACGACGATGCTGCCCTCGGTCGACGCCACGTGGGTCGGCGACGAGCTCGCCCGACGCTTCGGCATGCCGGTGTTTCAGATGGCGATGACCGCCACGGATGCGAACCGGTTCGTGCTGCGCTTCGCCCGCCACCTCACCGGACGACGAAAGGTGCTCGTCTTCGACTGGTGCTACCACGGCTCGGTCGATGAGAGCCTCGTCGTGCTCGGGCCGCGCGGCGAGACGTTGGCTCGCGATGGCAACATCGGCGCGGCCGTCGACCCGGCGCTGACCACCGTGGTCGTTCCGTTCAACGACGTCGACGCGCTGGAGGCCGCGCTGGCGACCGGCGAGATCGCCGTCGTCCTCGCCGAACCGGCGCTGACGAACATCGGGATCGTCCTCCCGGAACCCGGCTTCCACGATGCGCTCCGTCGCCTCACTCGAGCGCACGGCACGCTGCTGGCGATCGACGAGACGCACACGATCTGCGTCGGTCCCGGTGGGGCGACGCGATCGTGGGGTCTGGAGCCCGACTTCTTCGTCATCGGCAAGCCCATCGGTGGCGGCGTGCCCGTGGCCGCGTACGGGATGACGCAGCCGATCGCCGACGACCTCGCCGAGCTGCTCGCCGACACAGGGATCGACGTCAGCGGCGTCGGCGGCACCCTCACCGGCAGCGCGCTGGCGATGGCGGCGGTGCGCGCCGCGCTGTCGACGTCGTTGCGCGACGAGGACTTCGCCCACACCGTCCCACTCGCCGCGGCATGGACCGATGGTGTGCAGGCCGCCATCGACGAGCACCGCCTGCCGTGGCACGTGCAGCAGCTCGGCAGCAGAGCGGAGTACTGGTTCTGCCCGCCGCCGCGAACCGGCGCCGAAGCCGCCGCTGCGGTGGATGATGAGCTCGACGCGTTCATGCACCTGTGGGCCGTGAACCGCGAGATCCTGCTGACTCCGTTCCACAACATGGCCCTCCTGTCACCGCACCACACGGTTGCCGACGTCGACCACCACTCGTCGGTGTTCGCCGATGCCGTCCGGGAACTCGCCTGACGGGAAGACCACAGGGGAAGTTGTGGGTATCTGTTAGGGATGCCTACTATTCTCCTCATGCGCACTCGCACCACCACGGTCCTCTGCCTGGCCACGCCCCTGCTCCTCGCCCTCGCATCGTGCGGCAGCGACGACAAGCAGGACGACGGCGCCGCCAAGGGCATCGCCGTGAACCTCACGGACAACGGTTGCGACCCGCTGGCCCTCACCGCACCCACCGGCTCCGTGAGCTTCGCCGTCACCAACAAGACGGACGACCAAGCCGAGTTCGAGATCCTCAGCAAGACGCCCGAGATCCTCACCGAGAAGTTCGTCGACGCCGGCAAGACGGAGACCTACGCGGTCGCTCTCGCACCCGGCGATTACGAGATCATCTGCGGCCGGCCGAGCGATCCGCGTACGCAGCTCACGATCACCGGCGACAGCGGTGCCGGACCGACGACCACCGTCGTCGACGCGTCCGCACTCGCCGCGGCCACGGCTGAGTACCAGACGTTCGTGATCGGTCAGGTCGAGGAGCTGGAGACCAACATCAAGGCGTTCACCGACGCAGTGCGGGCCGGCGACACCGAGACGGCCAAGGAGCTCTACCCCGTCGTCCGCGTCAACTGGGAGATCATCGAGCCCGTCGCCGAGCTGTTCCCGGACAGCGACGGCGTCATCGACTCCCGCTCCGACGACTTCCCCAAGGCTGAGGCCGACCCGGACTTCACCGGCTTCCACGCCATCGAGTACGGCCTCTGGGCGCAGGGCACGATCGACGGCGCCGAGGTCGACCTGCCGGCACTGGCCGACCGCCTCGACGCCGACATCACCTCGCTCGCCACGAGCATCAAGACCATCGACATCCAGCCGCAGGTGATGACCAACGGTGCCGCGGCGCTCATCGAGGAAGCGGCCCAGACGAAGACCACGGGCGAGGAAGACCGCTACTCGCACACCGACCTGGCAACGTTCGCGGCCAACGTCGACGGCGCCAAGAAGGTCGTCGATCTCGTCGGGCCGCTGCTGCGCGGCGTCAACGCCACGTTGGCCGACGACCTCGCCGCATCGTTCGAACGGGTCAACGCGCTGCTCGACACGTACCAGGACGGGGATGCGTTCCAGTCGTACGAGAACGTCACCGAGGCCGACCGGGCCAAGTTCAAGACCGAGCTGGCCCAGCTGTCCGAAGAGCTCAGCCAGGTGACCGGGTCGCTCGGCCTGACCGTGGCGTCGTGATGACCCGGACTCACCCGTAGCGTTGTCGGCCGACATGTCCGACCGTCTCAGCCGCCGTGCGTTCCTCGGAGCCGGTGCCGTCGCCGGCACCGCCGCCGTCGGCGCGGTCGTGCTCGGCAGTTGCAGTGACGAATCGGCCAGTGCCGAGGCGAGCCACCAGTTCATCGACCACCTCGGCGACCATCAGCCGGGCATCACCACGCCGCAGCCGTCGCACGCGATCGTTGCCGCGTTCGACACCACGGCCTCGTCTCGCGCCGAGCTCCAGACCCTGCTGCAGGCGTTGGCCGACGAGACCGATCAGCTCGTCAGCGGCAAGCTGCCGAAGCCGAACGACCCGCTGCTGCCGCCCGCCGACAACGGCATCCTCGGCGACCGCATCACGCCCGACGACCTCACGATCACGCTCGGCCTCGGCGCCTCGCTGTTCGATGATCGCTTCGGTCTGCGCGATCGCTCACCCAAGCAGCTGACGGCGATGCCCAACTTCCCCAACGACGAGCCGCACGAGGACCGCAGCCACGGCGACCTCGTGCTGCAGCTCTGCGGCGCCACCGAGGAGACCGTCAACCACGCGCTCCGTCGGCTGATGCGGGTCAGCCGCCGTTACCTGACGCTGCGGTGGATGATGAACGGCTTCGTTCAGCCGAACACGCTCGGCGCCGGGCGGACGAGCACGCGCAACCTCCTCGGCTTCAAGGACGGCACCGCGAACCTGGCGACGACCGACTCGCTGATGGACGAGCACGTGTGGATTCGCGACGGCGACGACGAGCCGGCATGGGCCGTCGGCGGCAGCTACCAAGTCGTTCGCGTCATCCGCAACCGGGTCGAGTTCTGGGACCGCACCGCCTTGCGCACGCAGGAGCTGATCATCGGTCGATCCAAGGACAGTGGCGCGCCGCTCGACGGCACGCGCGAGCAGGACGAGCCGCGGTACGGCGACGACCCGCAGGGCGTCATCACGCCCCTCACCGCGCACATTCGCATCGCCAACCCACGCACTGACGCGACAGCCAAGAACCTGATCCTGCGCCGCGGCTTCAACTACTCCGCCGGGTTCACCACCGACGGGCAGCTCGACCAGGGCCTGCTGTTCGTCTGCTTCCAGCGCAGCCTGCGCGACGGGTTCATCGCCGTGCAGGAGCGGCTGAACGGCGAGGCGCTCGAGGAGTACATCCGTCCCGTCGGCGGCGGCTTCTTCTTCGTGCCGGCAGGTCGGCGCACCGCCGGCGAACCCTTCGCCGCCGCTCTCTTCACCTGACCCGGTCAGGTCGGGTGGAGGGTTCCACGCCCACCCGGGCGCGCGCCAAACCCTCCACACCAACCCCGCGGAGGGTTCCACGCCCACCCGAGCGCGCGCCAAACCCTCCACACCAAACCTGCCGGGCAGGCGACCCTGGTCAGGCGGCGCGGAGCTTGCGGCGCGACTTGGGCGTCAGCGGCTGGAGGCGGCCGGAGTGCTTGAGCTCCCCGCGCCGGCTGCGCACCTCGTGGTCGGCCAGTCGATCACCGATCTGCTCGCGGCGCACGGCCTTGACCAGTGCGTCGCGCTCCTTCGAGCTGCGGATGCGATCGAACCAGCGCATCTCACCGCGGATGCGAACACCGACGATCGGTCCGTGGCACAACCCCTGGCACGGCGCCTGCAGCGAGTGACGCTCCTCGGCGACCACCTCGGCCAGCGCGTCGAAGCCCTTGGAGCCGCGACAGTCCTTGCCGGCGCAGAGCACGAGGCAGGCGGGTGCAGCCATCAGCCGACACCTGTGTGCGGTGCGAAGTCGCGCAGCATCTTGCTCAGCTCGAGCTGGTGCTGCTCCTCGGTGCTGATCTGCCCACGGGCGAACTCCTCGAGGAACACCGACGACTTCTCCACGGCGGCCAGCAGCGTGCGGTACAGGCTCAGGGCCTCGCGCTCGTGCGCCACGCTCTCGGCCAGGATGTCGTGGATCTCGTGGCGATGGGTCTCCTCGATCGGGGCGATGCGCAACGACGGGTGCCCACCAAGACCGGTGAGGATCTCGCCGACCTGCTGGGCGTGCAGCAACGACTCCGAGGCCTGCGCCTTCATGAAGGCGACGAGCGGGATCCGGTTCGGTCCGGTGATCATCAGCGAGTAGTGCGTGTAGCGCACCACGCCGGAGAGCTCGGCCTCCAGGATGTCGTTGAGGATCTTGTTCACCGTCGCGGTGTCGACTTCGAGGGCCACGAAAACAACCTAGCGGACGATTAGGCACGCCTAACAAGCCCAGGTACCATGGATTTCATGAAGCAGACAAAGTTCTTCGTCGGCGCACTGGCTCTCACCGTGCTGAGCGGTGGAGCGCTCGCCGCGTGTGGCAGCGACGACGCCAAGTCGTCGGACACGCCGGCCACCGAGGAGACCTACGTGCTCGTCCCCGACGCGCAGGTCACCACAGGCCTGGCGGAGACCAACGCCCTGCTCGTCGAGGTGGCTGCCTCCGCAGACGCGGCCGAGGGCCGTCTCGACGAGATCGAGGCGTCGTGGTTCGCCTACGAGGGCACCGTGCGTGAGAACGACGCTGCCAGCTACCTCGACTTCGAGGACGCGCTGGCCGCCTTCGACGACGCCGCCAAGGCCAAGGACACCGCGGCGATGTCCGCGGCGGCTGCCAAGTTCGCCACCACCTCTGCCGCGTACCTGATCAAGTTCCCGGGCTGACGGTCGACGATGCGGCGTCTCGTCGCCTTCCTGCTGCTCGTGCTCGGGGCCAGCGCGCTGATCCCGTCGGTCGCGCACGCCGGCGGCCCGCGCCCCAGTGCGTCTCGCGACGAGGCGATCAAGCTGCTCGATGCGACCCGCAATTCGGTCGACGAGACGCTGGCGCTGATCAAGGACGGTCGCGCTGACGAAGCACTGGCGGAGGCGAAGGACGGTTACCTCTCGCACTTCGAGCTGGTCGAGATCCCGCTGCGCATCGCCGACAACGAGCTGACCATCACCACCGAGTTCCAGTTCGCCACGATCCGCACCGCGATCAGCGATGGCAAGCCGATCGACACGATCCGCGACGAGATCATCGTGCTGCGCGACCTGCTCGACCAGGCCGAGCGCAAGCTCACCGACGCCGGCGTCGGCGCGCCCGCGCTGGTCGCGGGCCAGTCGTTCCTGATCCTGTTCCGCGAGGGCTTCGAGATCGTGCTGCTGCTGTCGGTGCTGCTCGGGTACCTCGAAGCGGCGCGCAGCCCCCAGTACATCAAGCCGATCCTCGGTGGTGTGGCGCTCGCCGCGGTCGCCACCGTCCTCACCGTCCTGCTGATGCCGACGATCTTCGGTCTCTTGCCTGTCGGCCGAGAGGTGCTGGAAGCGATCACCGCGCTCGTCGCGGTCGCCGTGCTCTTCTACGTCTCGTTCTGGCTCATCGCCCGCCTCGAGCAGAAGCGATGGATGGAGTTCGTGCGCGCCCGGCTGTGGAGCGCGATCAGCGTGGGCAGCACCGCCTCGCTCGTCGCCGTCGGCTTCACCGCTGTCTACCGCGAGGGCTTCGAGACCGCGCTGTTCTACCAATCCCTGCTGACCTTCGGTGAAGGCCTCGGCGGGTACATCCTCCTCGGCGTCGGACTTGCCCTCGTCGCCCTCACCGGCGTCGCGTTCGCGGTGTTCAAGCTCGGTCGCAAGCTGCCGGTGAAGGTGTTCATGAACACCGCGGTCGCACTCGTGATGGCCACCTCGGTCGCCTTCCTCGGCAACGCCGTGCACACGCTGCAAGCCGCCGACGTCATCAGCTACCGGCGCACCAGCGGGCCGCGTCTGCCGATCTTCCTCGCCGAGGCAACGGGGGTGTGGCCCACCGCGCCCTCGCTCATCGCCCAGGCCGCGCTGGCCGCCGTGTACCTTGCCGGAGCGTTGTACGTGTTCGTCATCAAGCCGCGCCTGGGGGCGCGCCCGGCCCGGCACCTGGCAGCAGCTCGCACATGAGCAAGCTCCGCGTCGGCGTCGACGTGGGAGGCACCTTCACCAAGGCGGTGGCGGTCGCGCTCGACCACCGCGACATCGTCGCCTCGTCGGTGGTACCAACCACGCACGGCGCTGACGGCGGCGTCGCAGCCGGCGTGGTGCAGGCGGTCGCCGAGCTGGCAGCGCAGGTGGGCGCTGGCAACATCGAGCTCGTCACGCACTCGACGACGCAGGCCGTCAACGCGCTGCTCGAGGGCGACGCTGCGGAGGTCGGCGTGATCGGCCTCGGCCGCCGGCCCGACCTCGCTCGCGTCGAGAAGCGAACTCGCCTGAAGGACGTGGAGCTGTCGCCGGGCAAGCGCCTGCACGTGCGCCACGCCTTCTTCGACGTCACCGACGGATTGCCGAGCGCCGAGATCGCCGCTTCGCTCGCCGGCTTTCGCGACGCGGGCGTCGGAGCGGTGTGCGTGGCCGAGGCGTTCTCGCCGGACGACACCACGAACGAGGTCGCCGTCGCCGCGCTGGCGATGGCCGCCGGACTGCCCGTCTGCACGAGCACGGAGCTGAGCGGCCTCTACGGGCTGGAGCTGCGCACGGTGACCGCCGCGCTGAACGCCTCCATCCTCCCCATCGCCATCAGCACGGCGACGTTCGTCGCCGAGGGTGTCGCCGACGCCGGCATCGACGCACCGGTGATGGTGATGCGCAGCGACGGCGGCGCCACCGACCTCGAAGGCTTCCGCGCCGCTCCCGTGCGCACGCTGTACTCCGGCCCGTCGGCGTCGGTCGCCGGTGCGCTGCGCTACACCGGTGTCACCGACGCGATCGTCATCGAGGTCGGTGGCACGTCCACCAACATCGCCGCGATCCGTGCCGGTCGACCGTCGCTCTCGTACGTGCGCGTCGCGTCGCACGCCACCGCGTTGCGCAGCGTCGACGTGCGCGTCGTCGGCGTCGCCGGCGGGTCGATGCTGCGCGTCCGCCGCGGCCGCGTGCACGGCATCGGCCCTCGCTCCGCGCACATCGCCGGTCTGCACTATGCGTGCTTCATGTCCGCCGACGACTTCACCGGCGCCACCGTCGAGATCGGCGCCGCGCTCCCCGGCGACCCGAGCGACTACGTCTCACTGCGCACCGCCGACGGGCAGCGCGTCGCGCTCACCACCACGTGCGCGGCGAACGCGCTCGGCATCACCGAGCCTGGTGACTACAGCTATGCCGACGGCAGCGCTGCGCGAGCCGCGTTCGCCGTCGTCGCCGAGTCGATGCGCGACGACGCCGACACCATCGCCCAGCACATGCTCGCCGCCGCCGGCGAAGCGGTGTGCGAGCTGGCGCTCACCGTCGCCAAGACCGCCAAGCTGATCGGCACCTCCGGCATCAGCCCGTCGATCGTCGGGGTCGGTGGCGGCGCCGGCGGGCTGGCTCGCCACGTGTCGGCGATGCTCGGCTGGCCGCTGGTCATCCCCGAGCACGCCGAGGTGATCTCGTCCATCGGCGACGCGCTCTCATTGCTGCGCGCCGAGCGCGAACGCACCGTGCAACGAGTCGACAGCGAGACGCTCGACGCGATGATGGACGAGGTCGAGGCCGAGGTCGTCGCCGCCGGCGCCAGCCCGTCCAGCGTCGAGGTGCGCGTCGAAGAGGTGCCGGAACGCAGCACCGTACGGGCGATCGCCACCGGTGCCGTCGGGCTGTCCGCGGGCGCGTTGCCGGGTCGGCATGAGCTCGACGAAGCGACGGCCCGGGCACTCGCTCCGGCCGGCACGACGGTGGAGCCGTGCGGCCGGTACTGGCTCGTCGAGGATGCTGCGGCCGCTCGCCTCGGTGACCACGGCGGCACGATCACCGTGCTCGATCGTTACGGCGACGAAGCCATCGTCATCGCCGGAGCCCGATCGACCGCCGGCGACTTGGCGGCGTCGATCGAGGCGCACACTCGATATCGCGGCCCGATCACGCTTCGGCCGACCGTGTGGATCATCGACGGACGCCGGCTCATCGAGCTGGCCGCGTCGGCAGACGGGTCGAACCCGTTCGCCGGACGCGAGGATGTCGTCTACCTCGTAGGAAGGCAACGCTGATGGCGCTCTACATCTCGGCAGGCAAGCGACGGCAACGGGCGATCATCGGAGCGTGCGTCGCCGCGCTGCTCTCGTTCGGCATCGGCCTGCTCGTCGGTCGCCAGCAGGTGCCGTCGATCACCGAACGTGTCGACGGCGTCCAGGCCGACGCGGCCGACATCGCCACCGGCCTCGAGCGTCTCGACATCGAGTACGACCAGGTGCTCACGGGCGGCGACGACCTGCAGACCAGCGTGCTGCAACCACTCGACGACCTGCGCGGGCAGCTGCAGTCGACGATGGACCGCGCCCCGTGGCTGAGCGCCGAGCAGCGTTCCGTGGTGCTCGATTCCTTCGCCCAGGTCGATTCGGCGGCCAACGCCAACGCGACGTCCGAGGACTTCACCGCGCGCCTCGACGACACCGCGTCGCTCGTGCGGCTGACCTTCGGCGTCTCCGCATGACGGTTCTGGCCGTCGGGCGAGCGGCGTAGGGTCCGGCGCGTGCGACGCTCCATCGACGACCACCCGTTCGAACCGGCCGATCTGCCACCGGGAGCGGAGGATGCCACGCCGATCTCGTGGGCGGTGGCGATCAGTGACGACTACGACGATGCCGAGCCGCGGGTTGTGCTCACCGTCGAGGAGGTCGGCCGTCCCGGCGCCGGGCTCGTTGCCCACCTCGCACCCGACCACGCGCGTCGCTTGCGCGTCGCGCTTCGAGATGCGCTCCGCGAGATCGGTCAACCGACGGGCGACTGAGCGTGCTCAGCCCGGGATCGCGCTGATCTCGGTGATCTTCGATCCGTCGGGCACCGCGGCCAGCACCAGGCCGCGCACGAACGCGATCGCGTCTGCTTCGTCGGACACCGAGACGTGCTCGGTGACGAGCACCGACGTCGACCCGTGCTCGTGCGTGGCAGCGCCGAACTGGTGATCCAGCTCGGTCATCACCGCCTCCGACGGCGGCTTCTTCATCATCACGACGACGTGCACCTCGAACCCCATGTGCGGCAGTCTGCACCCATCTGCGCCGCCGGTCGGACCATCGTGTCGGCGTGACTACTTGACATCATCAAGTAGTAGACATAACTTGGTTCCATGCCCGGGCACGACCCCCAACTCCTCAAGGGCGTGTTGACGCTGTTGCTGCTGCAGCTGCTGGCCGAGCGGGAGTCGTACGGCTACGAAGTGGTCCAGCGCCTGCACGCGCTGGGCCTGATCGACGTCCTGGAGGGCACCGTCTACCCCGCGCTGTCCCGCCTCGAGCGCGAAGGGCGGGTGCGCGCCAGGCTGGTGCCGAGCGACGCCGGCCCGGCACGCAAGTACTACAAGCCGACGGCCGCCGGGCTCGACGCGCTCGCCACCGGCACGGCGGGCTGGTCGAGCTTCGTCGACACCGTCGGCGCCGTGCTCGGTCGCCCGGCCGGCCCCCATTCCGAGACCGACCGAACATGAACGGAGCATGAGATGACGAACCACGTCTCGCTTGTCGATCGGCTGCGCATCGAGCGTGCCGTCTGGACGCTCGACCAACGCCTCTACGACCTGCCCCGCCGGGTGCGGATCGCTCACCGCCGCGACGTGCGCGCCAACCTGCTCGCTGCGGCCAGCGACGTCGGCACGCGGACCGCGCTCGCCAACCTCGGCGACCAGCGACGGTTGGCCGACGAGTACCTCACCGCCGAGTTCGGCGACGGGCCGCGGGCGTCGTTGATCGCTGCCGCGGTGTTCTTCCTCACCGCGCAGCTGCTGTTCACCTCGATGCTCAGCGAAGCAGCGAACGCATTCGGCGCGGGCATCCGAGCTGCCAACCCCGACGCGACCGGCACGTTCTCCTGGCACGGCGTGCCCTACCTGCAGGACCGGGTGACGTTCACGCTCACGAACGGCATCGGCGACTCGGTCGGTGGTGCGTGGACACCGCTGGCCTACGTCCTGTGGGTGATCGCGACGATCTTGGTCGGGCGGCTGTGGCGACTTCCGGCGATGTGGCGGCGCCGTCGGGCCCTCGCCGCCACCGTCGCCACGACGAGCTGAGCTGCCAGAGGACCGCGATCGGC
Organism: Ilumatobacteraceae bacterium; assembly: GCA_965229005.1. Lineage (GTDB taxonomy): Bacteria > Actinomycetota > Acidimicrobiia > Acidimicrobiales > Ilumatobacteraceae > CBDDIP01. The sequence goes on along the minus strand of CBDDIP010000002.1, from coordinate 1,581,471 downwards.
GGAATCGACGTTGGCAGTCCGGGTCTGCGCGCCTATTGTTGACCGAAGCGATCTGCTTTTGGGCCGAAGCGTCGCACGTGGACAGCCGCAGTGAGCCGAAAGGGAGGGGCCGTGACGATCACACCCATCGTGCCAGCACCCCGGGACCTCGATGCCGAGCAGCAGCGCGACATCGAACGCTTCGAACGGGCCATCGCCCAGTACCTCGCCGGCGAGATCGGCGAGGACGTCTTCCGTGTCATGCGCCTCAACAACGGCATCTACGGACAGCGCCAGGGCGGCACGAACCAGATGGTGCGCATCAAGCTGCCCGCCGGAACGATCACGCCCGAGCAGCTCGACACGATGGCCTACATCTCTGAGTCCTTCTCGCGCGGCTGGGGCCACATCACCACGCGCCAGAACGTGCAGGTCCACTACGTCGAGCTCACCCGCGTGCCCGAGGTGATGCGCGCGTTGGCCAACGTCGGCCTCACCACTCGTGAGGCGTGCGGCGACACCGTGCGCAACGTGATGGCCTGCCACCTTGCCGGTGCGTGCCCGCACGAGCACCTCGACGTGACGCAGTGGGCGGAGGCCGCGTTCCGCCACTTCGTGCGCAACCCGCTCGGTCAGCGGCTGCCGCGCAAGTTCAAGATCAACTTCTCCGGTTGCTCCACCGACTGCGGCCAGGCGATGTTCAACGACATCGGCGCCATCGCGACGACTCGGACGCTCGAGGACGGCACCGAGGAGGCCGGCTTCCGCGTCTACATCGCCGGTGGTCTCGGCGCCACGCCGCACCCGGCGCTGGCGCTCGAGGACTTCACCTCCCGCGAGGACCTGCTGCCGACCATCGAGGCGCTGCTGCGGGTGTTCGACCAGACCGGCAACCGCGACAACAAGCTGCGCGCTCGCATGAAGTGGGTGGTCGACGCGCTCGGCATCGACGAGGTCCGTCGCCGGGTGCTCAAGGTGCGCCACACGCTGCCGGCATCCTCGTCGTGGCCGGGCGGCATCCCCGAGGTCGTCGCCAAGTTCGGCGACGCTCCGGCCGGCCGCTCCTCCACCGTCGAGGCAACTCCGGTCGGTCAGGGCGTGAGCGTTGCGCTGACACCTCGCGACCCGTACGAGCGCTGGGTCGCAACGGGCGTCGTGCGTGGCACCGCCAACGGCACCGTGTCCGCGGTGGCCTACGCCGCGTTGGGCGACATCACCGCCTCGCAGTTCCGATCGCTGGCATCCATCCAGCGCGAGCTCGGCGCCGACGTCCGGCTGAGCAACCGCCAGAACGTCGTGTTCCGCGGCCTCACGGAGGGCCAGCTGCCGACGCTGTACGCCCGCCTCGACGCCATCGGCATGGCCCGTCCCGGTGCCGAGCTGGCCCGCGACGTGGTCGCCTGCCCGGGCGCCGACACGTGCAACATCGCCGTCACCCAGTCCCGCGGGTTGGCCAAGGCCATCGGCGAAGCGCTGGAGGAGGAAGGCCTGGCCGAGGTCGGCGGCGTGCGCATCAACATCTCCGGCTGCACCAACAGCTGCGGCCAGCACCACACCTCGGACATCGGCTTCTTCGGCGCCGAGCGACGCGCCCACGGCCAGTCGGCCCCGGGTTACCAGATGCTGCTCGGCGGGTACGTCGGCCAGGAGCAGATCCACTTCGGCGACAAGGCGCTGCGCCTGCCGGCCAAGGCCGCGCCGCAGGCAGCCGCTCGCGTCGTGCGTCGCTTCAACGACGAGCGCACTGCCGGTGAAGCGTTCCGCACGTGGATGGATCGCGTCGGCGGCGCCACCGCCATCGCCGCCGGACTGCGCGACCTCGACGAGTTCCCGCTGCCCGCCGATGGCCCGGAGTTCTTCGTCGACTACGACGAGACCGGCCCGTTCACCGCCGAGGTCGGCGACTCGGAGTGTGCGGTCTGAGCGGTTCGCTCGACGGATCGCTCAACTCGGCGATCGAGGCCATCGATCGCGCCAACGCCGACGACCCGAACCGCATCACCGTTCGCGGCGCGGATCATGCGCTCGCCGAAGTGCACGGGCAGCTCGCCTCGGAGTGGGTGCGACGCCTCGAACCTGCGGCCGGTGACGCCGTCGTCATCGCCGCCCGCGCACATCATCTTCGCCGCTGGGAGCTCGCTCGCGCGACCTACCCCGAGGGTCGCGCCGGCTACCTCCGTTGGCGACGCGACCAGAAGGCGCGCCACGCACGCGACGTCGAGCAGCTGTTGATCGACGCCGGGTACGGCCCCGCCGTGATCGAACGAGTGCAGGCGTTGCTGCGCCGTGAAGGGCTCGGCACCGACGTCGAGACGCAGCTCGTCGAGGATGCTGCGTGCCTCGTGTTCCTCGAGACGCAACTGGCGTCCACCGCGGCACGGCTCGATCGCGACCACATGCTGGAGGTCATCCGCAAGACCGCCCGCAAGATGAGCCCGGCTGCGATCGCCCTCGTCGCCGAGATCCCCCTCACCGCCGACGAGCAGTCCCTGCTGGCCGACGCTCTCGCCTGACGGTCTCGCCGAACGCTCGCATCCGTTCGTGAGTCTCGGTGCCACCCGTGGCTCCCGATCTCACGGACCAACCCTGTCCGTGAGGTTCGCGGCCACCCGTGGCTCCCGAACTCACGGATGACTCTCACGGTGCGGCAACCGAGACCTCACCCACGAGGCGGACGATGACCACATGCGCACCTCGCTGACGTCCACCATCCCCGCTGCCGCCTTCGCCGCTCTCGCCCTCGGCGCGTGCAGCGCATCGTCGCCGGCATCGAGCGCTTCGAGCACTTCGGTCGGATCGACGATCTCGACCGTGTCGGTCACGATCACCGGTGGTCACGAGACGGTCGACGTCGACAACGGACGCCCGGTCGTCCTCGTCGCCGCGCTGCTCGACGTCGAGCCGGAGGTGTTCCGCACCGCGTTCAGCGGCGTCACGCCGGCGAAGGGCGCCGAGCCGGAGACGGCCCAGGTGCACGCCAACAAGGCCGCCCTGCTCGACGTGCTCGGCCCGTACGGCGTCACGAACGAAGCACTCGACGCGGCGTCGAACCACTACCGCTACCTGGCGAGCGCGGGTGAGTCCTGGGACCACCGCGATGCGACGGCCACGGCCACGATCGTCGACGGCAAGGTCACGTCGATCACGATCGACGACCCGGGCCGCGGCTACTCGTCCGCTCCGACGGCGACCATCACCCTGCCCGACGGCACCGTCGTCACCCTCACCGCCGACGTCGCGTGGAATGCCGACTTCGAGACCAACGGCAGCCTCACCGCGTTCGACATCGATCCGTGAGCGTTGACCACCGCTGCGGTGGTCGATGCTCACCGACGCATCCGGCTCAGCTCAACTCGATGAGGCCGGCGTTGGTGGGCGTGAAGCCGCAGGCGTCGAAGTAGAACTCGCGCAGCTCGTCGTCGAAGTCGACGTGGAGGTACTCGCAGCCCGCCGCCTTCGCACCGTCGCGAGCGGTGGTGACGACGCCGACGCCGATGCCCTGCCGTCGTGCGGACGCGCTCACCATCACGTCCTGGATCCAGGCGTGCACGAGGCCGTCCCAGAGCACGTTGACGAACCCGACGAGCTCTCCGTCTCGGCGGGCGGTCACCCAGCCGAGGCTGTGCCTCGCGGTCTGCGTCACCCAGTCCCACTCCGACTCGTCGAACACCCGCGTGCTGAACGCCTCGGCGTGCAGCGCGTTCACCTCGAGGTTGGTGAACGCGCCACGCCACTGGTACCGCACATCGGCCATTCAGCCAGTCTGGTCGAACATCTGGCCGATGCGGATGGCGTTGCCGAAGGGGTCGCGGACACCGAAGTCGATGCCGTACGGCTTCGGCGACGGCTCATCGGTGATCTCCACGCCCCGGCCCTGCAGCGTCGCGTGCGTCGCATGCGCGTCGTCGGTGGTGATGCACAGCCACCCGCCCATCGCGCCCTTGGTCACCAGTTCGCGCACCTGTGCCGCAGTTGCTTCGTCCATCGACGGCGGGCCCGGCTTCTCGAGCAGGATCTCGCGGCCGGAGTCGCCGGGCACACGCACCGTGAGCCAGCGCATGAAGCCGAGATCGAGGTCGGTGGCCACCTCGAGACCGAGCTTGTTGACGTAGAAGTCGAGGGCTTCGTCCTGGTCGAGGACGAACAGTTGGGAACGTGTGATCGCGTTGTACATGTCGTCGACAGTACGGGTGCAGCCGGTCGCGGTGCTTCTCCGAAACTGCTCGATGCGCGAGCCCGTCAGGCCGGCCGGGTCCACGCCTTCACGAAGCAGGACGGCACGTTCGGCAGCGGGCCGAGCGTGCGGAACTGCGACGGCGTCTGCCCGACGATCTCGGTGAAGGTCCGGCTGAAGGTGCCGAGGCTGCTGAAGCCGACCTCCATGCAGATGTCGGTGACGGAACGGTCGCTGGTGCGCAGCAGGTACATCGCCCGCTCGACGCGCCGTCGCTGGAGGTAGCGGTGCGGTGTCTCGCCGAACGCCGCCTTGAACGTGCGGATGAAGTGGGCTTCGGACACCAGCGCGATGGATGCCAGCTTCGGCAGGTCGAGCGGCAGCCGGTAGTCGCGATCCATCGCATCGCGCGCTCGCAGCAGCCGCCGGTTCTCGACCTCCTGCGACTCGCGCGTCGACATCGCCGCGACTGCCGTCAGGAACGGCAGTCGGCGCAGCGGCCGCGGACGTCGAAGACGTGCTGGGTGACCTCGAAGCCGGCGGCGTCGAGGATCGCGCTGGTCTCGTCGGCGATCAGCCGTTCGAGCGCCGGGCTGGCGTCGAAGTCGGCGACGGCGCCACAGTCGACGCACACCAGGTGGTGGTGGTGACGGCGGGAGTAGTGCTCGCTGAGCTCGTGGCGCTCGATGCGGTCGACGCCACCCACGCGGGCGATGACGCCGAGGTCGACCAGCTCAGCCAGGTTGCGGTAGGCGGTGGAGGTGGGCACGCCCGACCGCTCGACGACCTCGTCGGTGGTCAACGGCCGGTCGGAGTCGGCGAGCACGGCAAGGACCGCAGTGCGGTGCCGGGTGAGGCGCTGGCCGAGCGGCGCAAGCACCTTGCTGACCGCGCCCGCGACCTCATCGGGCAGATCGGCGACCACGGACGGGACGCGAGTTCGACGCACGGCAACGCTCACGCTGTCGAGGCTACCCGTGCCATCCGCACGAACCTTTTGGGAATGCTTCTCATTTCTGGTACGGTGGTTGCCGTGATCCGCAACCTGCCCGCCGCGCTGGTCTGCCTCGGCCTCGCCGGAGGTCTCACCACCGCGTGCGGCGACACGGGCTCGGGCGGCGCCAAGGACGGCAAGCTGACGGTGGCCGTCGCCTTCTCCCCGCTGGCCGACATCGTGCACCACATCGGCGGCGACCACGTCCACGTCGTCACCATCGTGCCACCCGGTCAGGAAGCGCACGAGTACGAACCCACGGCGCAGCAGATCGCCAAGCTCGAGGACGCCGACATCGTCTTCTACCTCGGGCGTGGCTTCCAGCCGGGCGTCGAGCAGGCGCTGAAGGTGCTGCCCGGCTCGGTGCAGCGCATCGACCTGCTCGACACCGTGAGCCTGCTGCCGGTGACCGACCAACTGCCTGGCACGGACGGCGAGGTCGACGGCGAGTCGCTCGACGGTGGGGTCGATCCACACGTGTGGCTCGACCCGATCAACATGGCGACGATGTCGCGCGCGGTCGTCGCCGAGCTCGATCGGCTGGACGAAGCCGACGCGGCCACCTTCGACGCCGGCGCTGTCCGGTACAGCGATTCGCTGACGACGCTCGACGCCGAGTTCACCGCGGGGCTCGCGCACTGCGAGTCCGACGTGATCATCACCAGCCATCGCGCGTTCGAGTACCTGGCCCAGCGCTACCACCTCCGCCAGATCCCGATCGGCGGGATCACCCCGGAGGTCGAGCCGTCGGCGAAGACCCTCGAGTCCGTCGCCGCGGCGGCAAAGGCGAACGGGGTGACGACGATCTACTTCGAGGAGAACCTGCCCGAGGACCTCGCCCGCACCGTGGCCAACGAGATCGGCGCGACCACCGCCACGCTCGACCCGATCGAGTCGATGTCGAACGATCAGATCGACGCAGGCGCCACCTATGTTTCGGTGATGCGCCAGAACCTCGCTGCCCTCCAGCTCGGGTTGCGCTGCTCATGACCGCGGTCCCGCTGCTCGACGTGCGCGACCTCGGCGTGCGATACGGCGACGGCGTCGCGCTGCACGACGTCTCCTTCGCTGTCCAGCCGGGTGAGCTGGTCGCCGTGATCGGCCCGAACGGCGCCGGCAAGAGCACGATGTTCAAGGCGATCTGCGGGCTCGTCAACCACTCCGGCACGGTCGAGGTCAACGGCGTGCACTGCCACCACCACACCGACCGGATGGACGTCGCCTACATCGCCCAGCGCAACGACGCCGACCTCCACTTCCCGATCACCGTCGAGGAGCTCGTGCTTGCCGGCCGCCGTCGCTTCCACCGGTGGTACGAGCGGCCGCATCGTGACGACCGCGCCGCAGCCGCCGACGCACTCGACCGGGTCAACCTGCAGGGCTTCGGCAAGCGCGCGCTGAGCGAGCTGTCCGGCGGCCAGCTGCAGCGCGTCTACCTCGCTCGCGCGCTCGCCCAGGCGGCCTCCGTGGTGCTGCTCGACGAGGCCCTCAGTGGCGTCGACGAACCGACCACCCTCGAGCTGTTCGACATGTTCGAGCAGCTCGCCGCAGCCGGCACCACGCTGCTCGTCGCCACCCACGACCTCGCCCTGGCGCGCCGGCGGTTCCCGCGCTGCATCGCGATCAACGGCACGGTGCGCGGCGACGGGCCGCCGGCCACCGTGCTCGGCGTCGACGTGCTCGATGCCACGTTCGGTTCGGCGGGCAGCTCGTCCGCCACGTCCACCGGTTCTGGAGGGCCCGGTGCACTGGCTCACTGATCCGTTCCAGCCGGAGTTCATGCAGCGCGCCTTCCTGGCCGCGATCATCATCGGCATCGTCGCCCCCGTGGTCGGCACGTGGGTGGTGCTGCGGCGCATGGCCAACCTCGGCGACGCGATGTCACACGGCACGCTCGCCGGCGTCGGCCTGGCCTACGCGGCCGGCGTCAACGTGCTCTTCGGGGCGATGGGCGCCGGGTTGATCATCGCCGCGCTGCTCGTGCTGTTCTCGGCCAACCGTCGCCTCGGCCAGGAGACCGTGATCACCGTGCTCGGCACCGCGTTCTTCGCACTCGGCATCGTCGTCATCTCCCGGCTCGGCACCGGCGTCGAGCTCACGCACTTCCTGTTCGGCTACTGGCTGACGGTGCAGTGGGGCGACATCTGGCTGAACCTCGGCCTCGGCGGCGCGGCCGTGATCGCGGTGATGCTGCTGTTCGGCGAGTTGCGCCTGGCCACCTTCGACCACGTGCAGGCCGAGCAGGTCGGCGTGCGCGTCGAGCTCGTCCAAGCGGTGCTGATGCTCTTGCTGGCCGTCGTCGTCGTGATCAGCCTCCGCGCGGTGGGCACGATCATGTCGGTGACCATGCTCGTGACGCCCGCCGCCACCGCCCGGCTGCTGGCCCGAACGCTGCGCCAGATGACCATTCTCGGCATCGTCTTCGGCGTGTCGGAGGCGGTCGTCGGGCTGATCCTGACGTACCACATCGACGGCGCACCGCCGGGGGCCACGATCGGGATGATGTCGGCGATCGTGTTCGCCATCGTCTTCGCCGCCACGCTCCCCCGCCGCATGCCCCATCACCACCGTCCATTGGATTGAGTTCGGCGCTCGGTCGCGCGGGGCGCTCCCGGCGTGCCTAGTGTGCGCTCAACCGATTCGATCAAGGGGGATCACGTGGAGATCTCGGTCACCGTCAACGGCACCGTGCACACCAGCGATGTCGAGCCGCGCACGCTGCTCGTCCACTACGTCCGCGAGAACCTCGGGCTCACCGGCACGAACGTCGGTTGCGACACCTCGTCGTGCGGCGCGTGCAGCTTGCACCTCGATGGCGAAGCGGTGAAGAGCTGCACGGTCCTCGCCGTGCAGGCCGATGGCGCCGAGATCACCACCATCGAGGGCATGGCCGTCGATGGCGTGATGCACCCGATGCAGACCGCGTTCATGGAGAACCACGGCCTGCAGTGCGGCTACTGCACGCCGGGCATGGTGATGGCGGCGACCAGCCTGTTGAAGGAGAACCCGCACCCCACCGAAGCCGAGGTGCGCATCGGGCTCGAAGGCAACCTGTGCCGGTGCACGGGCTACCACAACATCGTGCAGGCCGTGCTGGCCTGCGCTGCCGGCAGCTGAACGACCGCTGACGGGATCCTCGGTCCGGTCGACGCCGGACCTGACACGCGACCTCGCCCGGGGGTGGGTCGCACCGAACATCCAGGTACTGGGGGTATCGAGATGACCGTCACGGAAGACCGCCCGAACACGGTGATGGGCACGCGCATGTTGCGCAAGGAAGACCCGGCGTTGCTCACCGGCGAAGCGCGCTTCACCAACGACCTCGCCATCCCGGGAGCGTTGCACCTCGCTGTGCTGCGCAGCCCGTACGCACACGCCCGGATCCTCTCGGTCGACACGTCGGCTGCAGCGAAGGCGCCCGGCGTGGTCGCCGCGTACAGCGGCGCCGATCTCGCTTCGCTGTGGGCCGCGCCGATGCCATGCGCGTGGCCGGTCACCGCCGACATGAAGAACCCGGCGCACTACCCCGTCGCCAGCGAGACGGCGCACTACGTCGGTGACGGCGTCGCCGTGGTCCTGGCCACCAGCGACGCCGCGGCACGCGACGCGCTGGAGCTGATCGACGTGCAGTACGAGCCGCTGTCCGCGGTGGTCGATCTGCAAGACGCGCTGAGCGACCGAGTCATCATCCATCCCGAGCTCGGAACGAACACCTCGTACAAGTGGGACCTCCTCGTCGAAGGCCACCCCGGCCAGGTCGAGGAAGCGTTCGCCAACGCGGCGTTCACCGTCAGCGAGCACTTCGTGCAGCAGCGCCTCCTGCCGATGGCGATGGAGCCCCGTGCGGTCGCCGCGGTGCCGCAGCCGTTCGGTGGCGACATGACGATGTACTCGTCGACGCAGGTGCCGCACATCCTGAAGATCATGACCGCGCTGACGCTCGGGATCCCCGAGCACCAGATGCGCGTCGTCGCCCCATCCGTCGGTGGCGGCTTCGGCGCAAAGCTCAACGTCTACGCCGAGGAGCTGCTCTGCGTCGCGCTGGCCCGCAAGCACAAGGTGCCCGTGCGCTGGAACGAGGAGCGCACCGAGAACTCGCAGGCGACCATCCACGGTCGCGGGCAGCAGCAGCACATGGAGCTCGCAGCCGACGCCGACGGCAAGCTCACCGCCGTTCGCGTCCGGATCATCGGCGACATGGGCGCCTACCTCCAGCTCGTCACGCCCGGCATCCCGCTGCTCGGCGCGTTCCTCTACGCCGGCGTCTACGACCTGCCGCAGGCGTACGACTTCAGCTGCACGAGCGTGTTCACCACGCTCACGCCCACCGACGCGTACCGCGGTGCCGGTCGCCCGGAGGCCACGTACGCGATCGAGCGGGCGATGGACTCGCTGGCGACGAAGATGGACATCGATCCGATGGAGCTGCGCCGGCGCAACTTCATCCAGAAGGAGCAGTTCCCGTACACCGCGTTCCATGGGCTGGTCTACGACAGCGGCGACCACCAGGGTGCTGCCGACAAGGCAGCAGGACTGGCCGACTACGCCGGCATCCGGGCCAAGCAGGCGACGCAGAACGTGCCGGGCGCGGCGAAGCGGCTCGGCATCGGCGTGTGCAGCTACTTCGAGATGTGCGGCCTCGCGCCGTCACGCGTGCTGGCCTCACTGAACTACTCGGCCGGAGGCTGGGAGGCAGCGACCGTGCGCGTGCTGCCGACGAACAAGATCCAGGTCGTCACCGGCACCTCGCCGCACGGTCAGGGTCACGAGACCGCGTGGAGCATGATCGTCGCCGACAAGATGGGCGTCAGCCCCGACGACATCGACGTGCTGCACAGCGACACGGCCATCGCCCCGCTCGGCCTCGACACGTACGGGTCGCGTTCGCTGCCCGTCGGTGGTGTGGCCATCGCGATGGCGTGCGACAAGGTGATCGACAAGGCCCGCAAGATCGCCGCGCACCAGTTGGAGTGCAGCGAGGACGACCTCGACTTCACCGGCGGGAACTTCTCCGTGAAGGGCTCGCCGGACCGCGCCATGCCGTTGGCGGCGATCGCCTTCGAGGCGTTCACCGCGCACAACCTGCCCGACGGGCTGGAGCCGAACCTCGAGGCGCAGGTCACCTACGACCCGCCGAACTTCTCGTGGCCGTTCGGCACCCACATCTGCGTCGTCGAAGTGGACACCGAGACCGGTCAGGTGGACGTGCTGAAGTACGTCGCCGTCGACGACTGCGGCAACCAGGTCAACCCGCTGATCGTCGATGGACAGGTCCACGGCGGCGTCATCCAGGGCCTCGCCCAGGCGCTGTTCGAGGAAGCCGTGTACGACAGCGATGGCAACCTGACGACGTCCAACCTCGCCGAGTACCTCGTGCCGGCGGCCAGTGACGTGCCGTCGATCACGCTCGGCCACACGATCACGCCGTCACCGACGAACCAGCTCGGCGTGAAGGGCATCGGCGAGGCCGGGACCATCGGTGCGGCGTCCGCCGTGATCAACGCCGTCGTCGACGCGCTCTCGGGTCTGGGCATCACCAACGTCCCGATGCCCGCGAGTCCCCACAACATCTGGAAAGCTCTTCAGCACGCCACTGCGCAGAATGGAGAAGGCAAGTGATCCCCGCAGCATTCGACTACGTCCGTGCAGGGTCGGCCGAGGAGGCCATCAGCCTCATCGGTCAACATGGTGACGATGCCAAGTTCATCGCCGGCGGGCACAGCCTGCTGCCGCTGATGAAGTTGCGCCTCGCCGCCCCGAGCGTGCTCGTGGACATCGGCCGCCTCAGCGAGCTGAGCTACATCCGCGACGGCGGCGACCACATCGCCATCGGTGCCCTCACCCGGCACATGGACATCGAGACCAGCGACGTGCTCGCCGAGCACGTACCGCTGCTGAAGCACGCGGCCAGCCACGTCGGCGACCCGCAGGTGCGCCACCGCGGCACCATCGGCGGCTCGCTCGCCCACGCCGACCCGGCCAGCGACCTGCCCGCCACCACGCTCGCGCTCGGCGCGACCTACGTCGCACAGGGCCCGAACGGCACCCGCGAGATCGCCGCGTCGGACTTCTACGAGGGCTTCATGCAGAGCGGGCTGGCGCCCGACGAGATGCTCACCGAGATCCGCGTGCCGAAGATGAACGGCGCCGGCTGGAGCTTCCAGAAGTTCAACCGCCGCGCCCAGGACTGGGCGATCGTCGGTGTTGCTGCATGGCGTCGCAACGGCGACAGCGGCATCGGGCTCGTCAACATGGGTTCCACCCCGATCCTGGCCACCAGCGTCAGCGCTGCGTTGTCCGGTGGCGCCTCGATCGCCGACGCCGCCGAGTCCGCCGCCGCCGACGCCGAGCCGCAGGCCGATCTCAACGCCAGCGTCGAGTACCGCACGCACCTCGCCAAGGTCCTCGTCCGCCGAGCCCTCGAAGCCGCCAGCTAGTTTCTCGGGCTCGCTCACCCGAACTCCAGTGCTCGACATGGGCGCTGATCTGACGACATCTCGCTGACTTCGCGCCCATGCCTGCCGTGACCTGGCGGGGGCGGGTGGGTAGCGTGTCGACTCATGTCGGCGACGATCGAGGGAGTGGACGAGCAACGTCCGGCGATCGCTCGGGTGGCGCCAACGCTCCTCGCGGACGCCGTGCCGGTGGACTGGTTCCGGTTCGTCCGCCTCTCGCTGATGGGGACGTACCTGGTCCTCTACATCCGCTACCTGTACCTGTACGGGTTGCCGCTCGACCGCATCTCGGTGGCGGTGTCGTTGTTCGTCTTCCTCGGCTGCGCGTTCGTCGGTCGGTCGATGCGCACGTGGGCCGTGCTCATCATCGACGTCGTGCTCTACGCGGCGATGTGGTTCGCCTACGAGATGACGCGTGGCGCCGGCGACAGCCTCGGCTTCCCACTGCAGGTCAGCGCGATGCGCAACATCGACAAGTTCCTGTTCTTCGGACACGACCCCAACGTCGTCCTGCAGCAGCACTTCTGGGAGCCGACGATCCGCTGGTGGGACGAGGTCGCTTCGACCACGTACTACACGCACTTCGTCTTCCCCGTGATCGTGATGGCGGTGCTCTGGGCGACGTCGCACCGCCAGTGGGTGCGATTCATGAAGCGCTTCGCCACGCTGCTCGGCATCGGCTGCATCATGTTCGTCGTGCTGCCCACGGCCCCACCGTGGATGGTGTCCAAGGCGCCGTACAACCTCATCGACAAGTTGAACCGCAACACCGGTCGCGGCTTCTACGAGCTCGGTGGTCGAGCCGTGGTCAACGACTGGAAGAACGCGCTCGACTGGGGCAACGCCGTTGCAGCGATGCCCTCGTTGCACGCGTCGTTCGCACTGATCGTGCCGGCCTTCTTCCTGCCATGGATCAAGCCGAAGTGGTTGAAGGCGTTGGTGCTGTGCTTCCCGGTGGTGATGTTGACGTCGCTCGTCTACCTCGGCGAGCACTGGGTGATCGACGGCATCGTCGGTTGGTTGGTCGTGGCCTTCTCGTTCTGGTTCTGGGGCCGGATGGAGCAGCGCACGCGCACCAAGCGCGCCGCTGCCGCTCGGGTGGCGTTGAGCGCCCTGTGAACCCGCCCACCGTGCTGCTCGATCGCAGCTTCCTCATCGCGCTGGCGGATCCGACCGCGGATCGTCACGACGACGTGGTCGCCTGCTACCACGCACTCGTCGACGAGTTCGAGGGCGATCGCCTGCTCCTCGCCGTGCGCAGCGACGTGCGCAACGAACTGCGGGCCACGTTGCCGCGCGGCCTGATCGCCCCGGCGGACACGCTGCACGTCGCCGGGCAGCACCGACACGCAGCCGACCACGTGATCCATCCCGACGCCGATCCGGACATGGCGTTGAACATGGTGCTGATGCAGCGCGAGAAGATCCGCCGCATCGCCACGCTCGACTCGCGCTACGAGGTGCTGGACGTGACGGTGCTGCCGGGGTGGCCCACTGCCGCGATCGACGACACGGAACCCCTGGACCGTGACGCCGCCGACAGCGTCGAGGACGTCAGCTCTCGAACTGCACCGATGCCCGAGTCGCGATGAACGGGCGAATCAGCTCGTCAGCGACGCGGTTGTGGTCGACGTGTGCGTCGTACTGGCGCCAACCGTCGAGGTCGTCGAACGTCGCCACGACGGCGTAGTCGAAGTTGCCCTCACGGGCACCGACATCGGCGCCGAAGTGGTACGTGCGCAGACTGGGCACCAGGCCCGGCAGGGTGGCGAGGCCGGCGCTGACGCGTACCGCCTGATCCTCGGGGGCGTCGTCCTTCCATCGGAAGGTGACGATGTGGGTGATCATTGCAATCCTCCGTAGGCCCCGCCGTCGACGGGGAGGTGCGAACCGGTGATGAACTTGGCGTGCTCGCTGCACACGAAGGCGACCACCGACCCGAAGTCGGCCGGCACGCCGATCACGCCGGCCGGGATGCCGAGCGAGCCGGCATCGGGCGCGTCCCCGTACAGCTGGGTGATCCGGCCCGTGCCGTGGATCCCCGGCTGCACCGAGTTCACGGTGACACCACTCGACGCGACTTCGCGAGCAACGGTCTTGAGGAACCCGGTGACGCCGGCGCGCGCGGTGTTGGAGAGGATCAACGTGGCGATCGGTTGGCGGACCGCGACGGAGGTGATGGCCACCACCCGGCCCCACCCCTGGGCTTGCATCGCCGGGATGGACGCCTTGCACATGCCGACGACGCTCATCAGGCTGAGGTCGAGCGCCGGCGCGTAGAGGTCGACGTCGGTCGAGGCAAAGGTCCCGGGCGGGGGGCCACCGCCGTTGGCGACGACGATGTCGACGCCGCCGAGCGCTTCGTTGGCCGCGGCGACGAACGCTGCGCCACCGGTAGCGTCAGCGACGTCCTGCACGATCGCGATGCACCCATGGCCGATCCGCTGCGCGGCGTCCTCGATCCGCCCCCGATCTCGACCGCAGATCGCAACCGCAACACCCTCCGCCGCCAGCGCTGCGGCCGACGCGAAGCCCAAGCCTGCTGACGCTGCTGCGACTGCGGCGCGCCGTCCGGAGATGCCGAGATCCATGACGGCGAACCTAGTTGGCCCGGCAACGGCTCACCCGCAGCCGATTCGCTCACAGCTAGCATCACCGCAGCCCGAACTGCCCAGGCGCACATCGAAACGGTGATACCAGTGTCCGGAACCGACCGTGACGACGACGAGACGATCGACGAGTTCCACCTCGACGCGATCGCCGACGCCGACCCCTACCCCTACTGGTACGACGACGCCGACGAGCCCGACAGCAACCCGACGCTCGTGCGCAACGAGAGCTGCGACCTGTGCATCGTCGGCGGTGGCTACACCGGGTTGTGGACGGCGATCATCGCCAAGGAACGCGACCCGAACCGCGACGTCGTGCTGATCGACGCACACGAGATCGGCTCGGCCGCGAGTGGGCGCAACGGTGGCTTCATGGAGTCCAGCCTCACCCACGGCGTCGCCAACGGGCAGGAACGCTTCCCGCAGGAGCTGCCGCTGCTCGAGGAGCTCGGCCTCCAGAACCTCAACGAGATCGAAGCGGCGATCAAGCGCTACGGCATCGACTGCGACTACGAGCGCACCGGCGTCATCGACGTCGCGACCAGCTTCTCGCCTCCCAACTACCTCGAAGAGCTGCGCGACGACTTCCAGCAGCTGCGCACGCTCGGTCAGCACGTCGAGTGGCTGGACGGAGAGGCCATGCGCGCCCAGGTGAACGCTCCCGTGTACACGGGCGGCCTGTGGCGCAAGGACCGTGCCGCGCTGGTGGACCCCGCTCGCTTGGCGTGGGGGCTCAAGCAGGCGGCGATGTCGCTCGGCGTGCGCATCTACGAGGACACGAAGGCCACCGCTCTGGAGAAGGACGGCGTCGGCGTGCTGATCACCACACCGCTCGGACAGATCCGCGCCGGCAAGGTGGCACTGGCGACCAACGCGTTCAAGCCGCTGCTGCGGCGGATCGGTCACTACATCGCTCCGGTCTACGACTACTGCATGGTCACCGAGCCGCTCTCGCAGGCGCAGCTGGCCGACATCGGTTGGACGAACCGCCAGGGCCTCAGCGACATCCCCAACCAGTTCCACTACTACCGGCTCACCGCGGACAACCGGATCCTGTGGGGCGGCTACGACGCCATCTACTTCTGGCGCGGCAAGGTCAACGCCGAGCTGGAGAGCCGGCCGGCCACGTGGGCCAAGCTGAGCAAGCACTTCTTCGACACCTTCCCGCAGCTCGAGGGCTTGAAGTTCACGCACGCGTGGGGTGGGGCGATCGACACGTGCAGCCGCTTCTGCGTCTTCTGGGGGCAGGCGATGCAAGGCCGCGTGGCGTACGCGCTCGGCTACACGGGGCTCGGCGTCGCGTCGACGCGCTTCGGTGGCGAGGTGATGGTCGACCTCCTCGACGGTCGTCGCTCGAAGGCGACGCAGACCGACTTCGTCAAGGAGAAGCCGCTGCCGTTCCCGCCGGAGCCGTTCCGGTTCATCGGCATCCAGACGACGCGCTGGTCGCTGAACCGCGAGGACCGCACCGGCAAGCGCAACATCTGGCTGCGCACCCTCGACCGCGCCGGCCTCGGCTTCGACTCGTAGCGAACGCCGCGCCTCAGACGATGCGGCGGAGGACGACGATGGAGCGGGGTGGGACCTCCACCGAACGCGACGGATCGCCGGCCCAACCGGCCGTCGCCAGCGCGACGTCCCACGGGCCGGTTTCGTGCACGCCGAAGATCAACGGTTCCCACCACGCGTTGGCCATCACGTAGAGATCGCCGCTGCACCACGCGAGTGAGCGCGACTCGAACGAGTGGTCGGGTTCCACGTCGACACCGTGGAAGCGGAACGGCGGTACGGGCGGGCACTCGTTGCGCAGCTCGATGAGGGCTCGAACGAACTCGTACAGGTCGTGCCACTCGGCCAACCGGTCCCAGTCCACCCACACCGACGGGCCGTCGACGTCGTACGGGTTGGCGTCGCCGCCCTGTGTTCGGGCGAACTCGTCGCCCATCACGAACATCGGCGAGCCCGCCGACAGGAGCAGGAGGGTGAACAGGTTGGTCAGCTGCTGCATGCGCAGCTCGGGTCCGCAGTCCCACGAGTGGTGGTGGTCGCTGGTGACGATGGTCAGGTCGTGCAGCGTCAACCCGTCGTGCGCGGTGACGAAGTTGATCGATCGCTGCGGGCCATCATCTCGAGCTCGGGCCGGGAACAGGTCGGGACTGCCCTGCACGCGCTGCTGCAGCACCTCGACGAGACCCGGCTCGCCGCGCACGAAGCCGCGCACCTGATCGCGGAAGCGGTCGTTCCACTGCGCCCACGCATCGGGCCACACGGTGCTGCCGACCTGGTACGCGGCGAGGTCCCACGGCTCTGCGACGAGTACGACGCGTCGCGACGCCGCCCACGCGGTGATCTGAGCGACGAGCTCGCTGCGACCGGCCCCGTCGACGTCGCGCGTGAGGATCGAGGCGAGGTCGAAGCGGAAGCCGTCGATGCCGAGGTCGGCGTACCGATCGAGCGCTTCGAGGACGAGCTCGCGGATCTGCGGGTTCGACGGGTCGGCGACGTTGCCGCAGCCGGCATCGTCGTTGTACGACCCGTCCTCGCGATGGAGGTACGCGTTGGCGTCGTCGATGCCGCGCAGGCACCACGTCGGCATCGACGCCTCGCCCTCGCCGGTGTGGTTGAACACGACGTCGAGCCACACCTCGAGATCACGCTCGTGCGCTGCCGCGATCAGATCGGCGAGCTCACCGGCGGCATCGTCACCGGCGGCGTACGGGCGATGAACCGCACCCCACACCGCGGGCATGTAGCCCCACGCGTTGTCGGTGGTGTCGAACGGGTGCACCGGCATCAGCTCGACCACGTTGGCGCCGAGGCGAGCGATGTGGTCGAGGTGTTCGACGACGCCGGCGAACGTGCGGGCGAAGTTGCGCACGTGCACCTCGTAGACGATCGGGGAGGCATGGTGCCTGCCGAGTGACGAGCGCTTCGGCCACGGCGCTCGGACGAGCGACCACGGATGTGCGCGATCGTCGAAGACGACGTCCGAGGCGTGAGGATCGAGCAACGGGCCCTCACCGTCGACGATCAGCCAGTAGCGATCGCCCGGTGATGCATCGACGGCCACCGACCAGGTGCCGTGCTCGTCGCGCCGCAGTGGCGTCTCGACCGTGTCGCCCGCCTCCTGGGCCACGACGACTGCCACCGATGTCGCCGCGGGCGCGTGCACGGTGACGGTGTGCGCGTGCGACATCTGCTCAGCTTGTCATCGTCAGCGTTTGCGTGCCGCCACCACTCCTCGTCGAACTCGACGGGCCTCTAGCCTGACCGTGTGCTCCCGCTGGGTTCCTCCTCTCCCGCCGAAGTCGGCGACGCGCTCGCGTCCTACGGCTACCTCGCCGACGAAGGGTTGGCCACGTCGGTGTTCCTGGCGATGGCGCTCAAGCGTCCGCTGCTGCTCGAAGGCGAGGCCGGCGTCGGCAAGACCGAGGTGGCCAAGGTGCTCAGCCGCTGGACCGGTGGCAACCTCATCCGCCTGCAGTGCTACGAGGGCATCGACGCGGCGCAAGCCGTGTACGACTGGGACTACTCGCGCCAGCTGCTGCACCTGCGTGCCGCCGAAGCGTCAGGCGAGGCACGCAACCTGAAGACCGACGCGCTGGAGCAGCAGCTGTACCACGAGCGCTTTCTGCTCAAGCGAGCGCTGCTCAACGCGATCGATCACCGCGCCGAGATCCCGCCGGTGCTCCTGATCGACGAGATCGATCGCGCCGACGACGAGTTCGAGGCGTACCTGCTCGAGGTGCTCAGCGAGTACCAGATCACGATCCCCGAGCTCGGCAAGTTCACCACCAGCCGTCCGCCGCTCGTCGTGCTCACCTCCAACCGCACCCGGGACGTGCACGACGCGCTGAAGCGGCGCTGCCTCTACCACTGGGTGGAGCACCCCTCGTTCGACCGCGAGGTGCGCATCGTGCGCATGCGCGTGCCCCACGTGATCGAGCCACTTGCTCGTCAGGTGGCGGCCGCGGTGGCGACGCTGCGCAGCCTCAACCTGTACAAGCCGCCTGGCGTCGCAGAGACCATCGACTGGGCCAGCGCGCTCGGCGCGCTCGGCGTCACCGAGCTCGACGAGGCCGTCGTCGGCGCCACGCTCGGCACCGTGCTGAAGTACCGCGAAGACCAGGACCGTGCCCGCCAGAACGGCATCGCCGACCTCGTCAAGCAAGCGTTCGAGCGCGGTCTCGTCCAGGCCTGAGCATGGGCACGTCCGAGCTCGGCGTGACGACCACGGCCGAGCGCATCGCCGTCGCCTTCGCCCGGCTGCTGCGGGGCGCCGGATTGGCGGTCCCGCTGGGCAGCGTGCTCACCTTCGTCGAGGCGCTGGGGCGCGTCGGCATCGACCAGCGCGACAGCGTGTACTGGGCGGGGCGGGCGACGCTCGTGCGGCGGCCCGAGGACATCCCCCTGTTCGATCGCGCCTTCGCCACGTTCTGGCGACAGTTCGTGCCGCTCGACGAGCAGGGCGTCGAGGAGCAGCAGTCGATCACGCTGGCGATGGACGACGGGTCCGATGAGAACGACGACGACGATGCCGGGACTGCCAACGACGACCCGACGTTGACCCTGCGGTTCTCCAGCGTCGAGACGCTGCGCCACAAGGACTTCGCTGCCTACGACCTGAGCGAGCTGCACGTCGCCCAGCAGCTGATGGCCCGATTGCGATTCGCCGGCCCACCGCGGCGGTCCTTCCGCTACACGCCATCGCGCTCCGGACGTCGCCCCGATCTGCGGGCCACGTTGCGATCGTCACTGCGCGCCGGCGGCGAGCCGATCCGTCGTCACTGGCGCGAACCGGGCGAACGGCTCCGGCGACTGGTGTTGCTGCTCGACGTCAGCGGGTCCATGGAGCCGTACGCAAGGGCGATGCTGCGCTTCGTCCACGCCGCCGTCGCCGGTCGCCAGCGGGTCGAGGCGTTCTCGGTCGGCACGCGGTTGACGCGCGTGACCAAGGAGCTCAACAGCCGCGACCCCGACCGGGCGTTGCGACAGGCGAGCGACCGCGTCGAGGACTGGAGCGGCGGCACCCGGCTCGGCGAGTGCATGCGCTCGTTCAACGATCAGTGGGGCGTCCGCGGCATGGCCCGCGGCGCGATCGTCGTCATCCTCAGCGACGGGTGGGATCGCGGCGATCCGGACCTGCTCGCCGAGCAGATGCAGCGGCTGCAACGGATCGCCTTCGATGTGGTCTGGGTGAACCCGTTGAAGGTGACCCCGGGCTACGCGCCGCTGGCACGAGGCATGGCCGCCGCACTGCCGTATGTTGACCACTTCGTCGAGGGGCACTCGGTGGCCGCCATGGAACGACTCGCTTCGGTGATCGCCACGGGATCGACCAAGCGCCGATCGGCGAACGTCGCTGCAACAGCGAACGCATGGAAGGAGACTGCGCGATGAAGGACTTGCTG
This sequence comes from Ilumatobacteraceae bacterium, assembly GCA_965229005.1. GTDB lineage: Bacteria > Actinomycetota > Acidimicrobiia > Acidimicrobiales > Ilumatobacteraceae > CBDDIP01. Next base: position 1,561,849 of record CBDDIP010000002.1, on the reverse strand, counting down.
GACGACATCGATCGCTGGCGTGCCGCGGGCACATCGGTGGCCATCGCACGGGTGGTCGACATCGAGGGCTCCGGCCCGCGCGAGCCGGGTGCGGCGATGGCCGTCAACGGCGACGGCGAGGTGTCCGGCAGCGTCAGCGGCGGGTGCGTCGAGGGTGCCGTCGTGACCGAGGCGCTGGCCATCCTCCACGGCAACGCCGAGCCGCGGGTCGTCACCTTCGGCTACAGCGACGACGAAGCCTTCGCCGTCGGGCTCACCTGCGGCGGCATCATCCGCCTGTTCATCGAGCCGCTCGACTGGTGAGCGTCTACGAGCAGCTCCGCGACCGGCTGCGGGCCAACGAGCCCGTCGGCCTGGCCACCGTCATCGCCGGCCCGGGTGTCGGGCGGCGCCTGCTGGTGCTGCCCGACGGCACCGACGGCCAGACCGACGACGCATCGACGCCCGATGACACCAGCCTGGGTCATCCGGAGCTGGATCGCATCGTTCGCCGCGATGCGCTCGCCGAGCTGGAGGCCGGCCGCAGCGGCATCCGTCACTACGGACCAGGTGGCGAGACGACGCCGGAGGACCTCGTCGACACGCCGGTGGTCCGCGTCTTCATCGAGACGTGGGCGCCGCCGCCGCGCATGTGGATCTTCGGCGCAGTCGACTTCACCGCCGCGCTCGGCAAGGTGGCCAAGGTGCTCGGCTACCGCGTCACGGTGTGCGACGCCCGCGAAGTGTTCGCCACCCGTCGCCGCTTCCCGATGGCCGACGAGGTCATCGTCTCCTGGCCCGGCAAGTTGTTCGACGAGCGAGGGCACACGTTGAGCGGTCGCGATGCGGTGTGCATCCTCACCCACGACCCGAAGTTCGACGTGCCAGCGGTGATCGGAGCGCTGCGCAGCAAGGTCGGCTACATCGGGGTGATGGGCAGCCGCACGACCCACGCCAAGCGGCTGGAACGACTCGCCGAAGCCGGGATCACCGACGCGTCCGATCTGCAGCGGCTGATGTCACCGATCGGGCTCGACATCGGCGCACGCACCCCGGAGGAGACCGCGATCTCGATCTGCGCCGAGATCATCGGCCGGCGCACCAACCGGGCCACCCCGTCGCTGCGCGACGCCAGCGGCCCGATCCACTAGCTCGGTGCTCGCTGCGCTTGCTCACCCGAGCTCAGCTGGGGTCGCCGACTTTCAGGGACTTGATGTGGCGCTTGGTGACGATGTCCACCGAGACGGTCTTGCCGGTCTGCGGTGCGTGCACGATGGCCAGGTCGACACCGAGGTACATCATCACGTGACCCGGGTAGTAGACGAGGTCGCCCGCCTGAGCGGTCTCCAACGTCACCGGCGTGGCGGCACGGATCTGCAGACGGCTGGTGCGCGGGATGACCAGGCCGGCCTGCTCCCATGCCCACGAGGTGAGGCCCGAGCAGTCGAAACCGACACCCGGCTTGCGCATGTAGCCGCGGTACTTGACACCGAGCTGGCTGAGTGCGGCCATCAGCGCTGCCTGGTGCTGCGCGTCGGCAGCACGCCAGGCAACCACCATGCGGGCGGGATCGATGCCGAGTCGGGTGGCCACCTGTGTGGCGATCTCGTCACGTTCGGCGGCGAACTCGGCGCTGGCGCGACTGCTGCCGGTCCAGAGGAACTCGGTGAGGTCACCGAAGGCTTCGTTGGCGCTGACGGCGAGCAGGTCGCCGGCGGCCGAGGGTGATTGCGCACTGGCGGTGGTCCCTGCCGTGGGAACCAGTGCCACACCGCCGAAGGCGATGGTGACTGCGAGTGCTGCGGTTGCGATGCGTCGACGGATCGTCATGTGGTGACGAGTCCTCCTGTGTGGGGTCATCCGTTGCGAGATCCGGATGGCGTGGTCGTAAACGAGGTGTCCGCCCTCCTCCACGGCAACAGCGCCACACGAGAGCGCCATCACTGATGCATTGATGTCTGAACAGATCTTCCGGCGGGTACTGCGCGACGCTGAGCAGTTCGTGACGGAAGTCGACAAGCTACCGTCATCAAACCGACACATACAAGATCGACGCGTCAATTTCGTCATGTTTTCGTCATGTGATGTTCAGCCCACGTTCAGTGAGATCAGCGGTCGATGGGCGCCCGCCGGGACACCCATCGAGCGGTACGATCACGGCCATGACCAGCGTCGGGGTGCTCTTGGCGGCTGGCGGTGGCTCACGATTCGGTGGTGCGCAACACAAGTTGCTGACCACGTTGCGCGTCGACGGGCTCGACCTGCCGATCTGGCGTCACGCGTTCCGTCACGTGTCGGCGGCCGGCTTCGACCGCGTCGTCGTCGTCACCGGAGCGGCACCGCTGGCCCTCGAGGATTTCAGCGACGAGCCCGACGCGCTGGTCGTCGACAACCCGGCATGGGCCGACGGTCAGGCGACGTCGGTGCAGCTGGCCATCGCCACCGCAGCCGGGCTCGGTGCCGACGAGGTGACCATCGGGCTCGCCGACCAACCGTTCATCCCCGCCGAGGCATGGATCGCCGTGGCCACCGCGTCCCCCTCACCGATCACCATCGCCACCTACGACGGCACACCCGGCCCGAACCCGGTGCGGCTGCACCGCGACGTGTGGTCGTCGCTGCCGACGGCCGGCGACGAGGGGGCTCGTCTGCTGCTGCGCGCGCATCCGGATTGGGTGCAGGCCGTGGCCTGCCTAGGCTCTGCCGCTGACATCGACACGCTGGAGGATCTCGCCCGATGGAAAAGCTGATGAACGAGTTCACGGTCAACCGTCCCATCGACGAGACCTGGGCGGTGCTCACCGACGTCGAGCTCATCGCCCCGTGCATGCCGGGCGCCCAGCTCCGTGAGATCGAAGGCGACGTGTTCCGTGGCGTCGTCAAGATCAAGCTCGGCGCGATTGCGGCCGCGTTCGACGGTCAGGCGACGTTCATCGAGCGCGACGACGCCGGCCATCGCGCCGTGCTCAAGGCCGAGGGCCGCGACACCGGCGGCAAGGGCAACGCCAACGCCGAGATCACCGCTTCGCTGAAGTCGGTCGACGAGACCCACACGACGTGCGTCGTGGAGACCGACCTGCACATCACCGGCCGCGTCGCTCAGTTCGGTCGCGGCATCGTCGGCGACGTCAGCAAGAAGCTGATCAACCAGTTCGCCAACAACCTGAACACGATGCTCGACGCAGGTGCCACACCCGCAGCGGCAGACGCTCCGGCGGCCGAGCCCGACGCGGAGCCTGCAGCTGCCGCCGAACCGGTGGCCGAACCTGCCAAGCCCGACGCTCCGGTGAGCACGCCTGCGGCCGAACCGGTGAAGCCGGCGGTTCGCAAGATCGACGGTCCGGCTGCCGAGCCGATCGAGCTGTCCGGCGTCGCCGGTCCGGCGCTGCTCAAGCGCTTGCTGCCGCTCGGCGGCGGGCTGGCGCTGCTGTTCATCATCCTGCGTGCGCTCCGCCGCAAGTAGTCGATGCCCGCTTCGGGAGCGATCGTGTCCGTGAACGCGTCCGGCGATGCCGACGCGCAGGCGGTCGAAGCGCTCCTCGGTCGACGCCCGCAGGGCGACTTCGTCGTCGTGGTTCGCGACGACGTCGGCGGGCCGGTCGTGCTGCGGAACGCGCCGCTGCTCCACGACGGCACCCCGATGCCGACGCGCTACTGGCTGGTCGGTCGCGACGAGATGCTGGCCGTCAGCCGTCTCGAGGCCGCCGGCGGGGTGCGTCGCGCCAACGTCGAGGTGCCGGCCGCCGAGATCGCCGAAGCGCACGCACGCTACGCGGCCGAGCGCGATGCCGCGCTGCCGCTGGAGCACACCGGCCCTCGACCGTTCGGCGGAGTCGGCGGGACACGCGAGGGCGTGAAGTGCCTGCACGCCCACTACGGCTGGTTCCTCGCCGGCGGGGACGACCCCGTCGGGCGGTGGGTCGCAGCGCAGCTCGGCGGGCTGCAGGACGGACCGACGTGAGCGACGAGACGACGCGCGTGCGGATCGCCGTGCTCGACGATCAGCTGCTCGTGAACGTCGGCGAGGAGCTGCTCGCTCTGCCCATCGGTCCGCGGCTGCTGGCGCTCGACCTGTGCAGCGACCCGCCGGCACCCGAAGAGCTGACCAACGCCGTCGGCCTCGTGTTCGACCACTTCGACGACGTCGTCCGGCTCGCGCCCCACGTGCTCGACAGCACCGATGTCTCGCTGATGGGTCGCCTGGCACAGGTGATCGCAGCCGTCGAGGTCGGCGCGGCGACCGAACTGCCGTACACGCTCGATCGTTCCGCAGCCGAGGAGGTCTTCCGCACGATGGCCACCGAGTCGCGCCGCGACCGCGCCGCCAACCCCGGTCTGCCAGCCGACGAGCTCGACAGCATCGTCGCCTGGTGCTGCGTCGTCGTCGGCGTCATGCGCCGCCTCCACCTCGACGCGATCCAGCTGGTGGCCGCGTGAGCGCGCCGCGCCGGTTCGGGCACCCGTCGATGCCGCCGAGCACCGGCCTGCGGTTGTACGGCAAGCGCATCGTGCTGCGTCCGCTGATGGTCACCGACTTCCCGCAGTGGACCGAGGTGCGCGTGCGCAACGAGCAGTGGCTGGTGCCGTGGGAGCCGCTCCGCAACCAGCACCTCGCCGACCCGACGCGCGATCGCGATGCGTTCGCCTCGCGTTGCTCGGCGCGCGACCGCGAGCGGCAGCTCGGCAATGCGTTCGGGTTCGGGGTGTTCGTCGACGACGTGTTTGCCGGCGAGGTCAATCTCAACAACATCATCCGCGGTGCGTTGCAGAACGGCACGGTCGGCTACTGGATCGACCGCAACCACGCCGGCCACCGCTACATCGCCGAAGGCGTCGTCGTCGTCGCTCGCTTCGCCTTCGAGGAGCTGAACCTCCACCGCCTGGAGATCTGCATCGTGCCGCGCAACCGCAACAGCCGACGGGTGATGGAGGTGTTGGAGGTGCGCGAGGAAGGCGTCGCCGAGCGCTACCTGGAGATCAACGGCGTCTGGGAGGACCACATGCGCTTCGGGCTCACCACCGAGGAGTGGTCCGAGCGTCGAGACGCGTTCGCCGCGGCCTGGCTGCCCTGATCAGCGCCGCCGCGGTCGACCCGAACGCTCCAGCAGATCGCTCCAGGCATCGCCCGTCGCGGTGTGTTCGGGCTGGCGCCACTCGGGCTTGGTGGTCGTGGCCCACAACCGCTCGCACAGATCGGCCGGCGGATCGAACGAGACGCCCAGGCCGGAGCACACGTCGTACGCGTGCAGGATCAGCTCGAGCCCGCCGCGCGCAGCGAAGTCCGACGGCGGCGCCGTGCGCGGCTGCGGTCGCTGCACGATGATCGAGCGCGACGCGGGATCGGCGGTGGTGATCACCGAGGCGAGCATCACCGAGACGGCTCGCAGTCCTTCGACCATGTCGGCGGGCCCGGCTTCGGGAAGGGCGCGCAGCTCGTCGAAGCGCGGGTAGTGCTGCTGGTTGCCGGAAGCGAGGAAGAGCGCATAGGAGAACACGCAGTCGATCGTGTGGTCGGCGGTGTGCAGGCACGTCCAGTCCATCGGACGCTCGGGCGCGCCCGCAGGCACCGACCAGTCACGATCGACCGCCGATGCCCATGCGCCGATCACGATCGCACTCAGGCGCGTGAAGTCATCAACGGTGAACTCGTCGGTCATGCCGACGAGTCTCGCCGACGGAAACCGCTACGACTGGTCGGCAGCGACGCGGAACGCCTGCGCTTTGGCCATGCGGGCCGTGGTGCGACGCTTCCACATCTTCATCTTCCAGTGGCGCTTGCTGGTGCGCCCTGCCGAGGCCTTGCCCTTCTCGGCATCGTGGTGGTGCGCAGGCACCCAAGCCCTGCCGGGCTCGTGCACCTCGTCGGGCTCGTAGCCCGCACTCACCTGAGCCGCAACGGCGTGCAACTCGCTGTTGATGCGATGCCGCTCGTTGTGGGCGTGGGCACGCAGATCCATTTTCGGCGGCGGTGCCGCTTCCTGGCTGCGATGGCGCTGGCTCATACTCAACCTCCGTGATCGTTGGATGATCGTCGGTCGTGTCTTGCTGCTTCCCTTGATCAGACCGTACGCCACGTCCACGTCACACGGAAGGCATCACCGGTAACAATCGTGCGCGGTTTTCGGTCGGGCCGCGGTCGAGCGTCACGCTCGGCGCGAACCCTCAGGACTTCTTGCTGATCTTGGCCTGGAGCGCGGCGATGCGCTCGGCGAACCAGGGCTGACGGGTGCTCCACACCTGCGGGTCGAGCTCTCGCTTGACCGCCGCAGGGTGGTTGTCGATGTCGGCCATCGCCTGGATCGTCTTCTTGACCTCGATGACCAGCTCCCGGGGCGCAGACGCAGCGCGTGCGGCCATCTCGTGGGCCGCGGCGAGCAACTGATCGTCGTCGACGCAGCGGTGCACCAGCCCGACGCGCTCGGCTTCGGCGCCGTCCATGACCTCACCGAACACGACGCCGGCGAAGGTGGCCTGCGGGCCGACGATGCGGCGCAGCATCCACGTGTGCCCGCCGCCGGGGTGGATGCCGATCTGCAGGAAGCGCGTGTCGAACTTCGCCCGGCGCGCGGCGAGGCGCACGTCGCAGCCGAGCGCCAGGTTCATGCCGGCGCCGACGGCCGCACCGTTCACTGCCGCCAGCGTGGGCAGCGGGCTGCGAGCGATGCGCAGGAACCCTTCGTAGATCGAGCCGAGGCTCTGCGAGCTCGACTCGGCGAGGTTGCCGAGGTTGGCGCCGGCGCAGAACGCGGGCGCCGTGCCGGTGACGACGACGGCCCCGATCGACTCGTCGGCCTCGATGCCGTCCATGGCCGCGACGATCTCGGTGACCATCGGCGCGGTCAGCGTGTTGCGTTCGGAAGGGTTGTTGAGAGTGAGCGTGGCAACCCCATCGGCCACGTCGACGATCACCAGCGACATGGGGCACACGGTAGCGTCGGGCTCGCATGCTCGACCATGTCTTCACCGACGTCATCAGCGCGCTGCGCGATGCGTTCGAGGCAGCCTTCTTGGAGCGCCAGGCGTTCGACGAGCACTTCCAAGTGGATGTGCTCCTCGGCGACCTCTCGTGGGAGACCAGTTACGGCCTGCCCGGCGAGGGTCAGCCGCCTCGGGTCGTCGCCCACGTCACGTTCGACTGGCCGTCGTGGAGCCAGACTGCGTACCGCCGGTGGTACGTCGACGAAGTGCTCGATCGGCAGCCGGCGATCGAGATGGAGATCGTCTTCCGCGTGCAGCGGCTGGAGACGCAGCCCGACCCCGAGCAGGTCCGCGCCGTCACGCCCGCCACCAGCCCGCTGGTGGGCGACGACCGTCTCGAGCGGTTGGGCGCCACCGTCGAGATCGCCTTCCCCGACGAAGGCGGCGTGGCCGGGCCCGGGGAGCCGGAGTACGCCATCGAGGTCACCTACGAGGGACTGTACGAACTGGCCGAGGAGACGTTGGCCGACGGCGCGAGCGAGATGCTCGACCAGCACTTCGGTGCGCTCGGCGGGTGGATCGCGGCGACGCTCGTGCGCCTCGGCGACCTGAAGCTGGCCTTCCGGCCCGCCGACGACGAGGTCTGACTGGCAGAGTCGGCACATGACCGACTCCTCCATCGACGCATCCACTGACGCTTCGCCTGTGCTCGTCGACATCAGCGAGCGCATCGCCACCGTCACCCTCAATCGCCCGAGTGCGCGCAACGCGCTGTCCAGCGAGCTGATGCGCCTGCTGCCCAAGGCGCTGCGCGATGCCGACGCCAACGACGACGTGGACGTGATCATCCTCACCGGTGCCGATCCGGCGTTCTGCGCGGGGCTCGACCTGAAGGAGCTCGGATCCACCGCCAGCAACCTCGGCTCGGCGACCACCGAGCGGGGCACAGCCGAGGCTCCGCAGCGCGGCCCGTTCCCGCATGTGTCCAAGCCGGTCATCGGGGCGATCAACGGCGTGGCCATCACCGGTGGCTTCGAGCTCGCCTTGAACTGCGACTTCCTCGTCGCCAGCGAGCAGGCCAAGTTCGGCGACACGCACGCACGCGTCGGCGTGATGCCCGGTTGGGGTTTGACCGTGCTGCTGCCACAGGCGATCGGCGTGCGCCGCGCCCGCGAGATGAGCTTCACCGGCAACTTCATGTCGTCGCACGAGGCGCTGCAGTTCGGGCTCGTCAACCACGTCGTGTCGCACGCCGACCTGCTGCCGTTCACGCGCCAGCTCGCCCGCGACATCATCGGCAACGACCAGCCCGGCGTGCGCCAGATCCGCCACACCTACGCCGCCGTCACCGCCGAGGAGGCTGGCTGGGCGATCGAGGCCGCCGATGGCCGCGCCTGGCAGCGCGACAACTTCAGTCCCGACCAGGTCGCCGCGCGACGCGAAGCCATCCAGCAACGCGGCAAGACGCAGTAACTGGATGTCTGCGCGCGGCACTGTGCCGCGCGCAGACATCCAGATTGGGTGCCCGTACGATCCCGCCGATCGTCGTCGAGGACGCCGCACTGGTACGGGGCCGATCGTGCGGGCGAACGGGTCGACCACGACCGAACGCCACGTCCACGACGAGGACTGCGGCGACGCACCGGGACGCTCCCGACGGACGCTGACGATCGGCGCCATCGTGCTCGCTGTGATCCTCGCGATCGGCCTCTCGCGCCGCCCGCGCCGAGCGCCGGAATTGGATGTCTGAAACGCGGCGGTGCCGCGTTTGGGACATCCAGTTCGGTCAGATCTGGGCGCCTCGGTTGCGGAGCTCGGTCTTGATGGCTTCGGCGATGTCGAGCGAGAGGATCTCCGCGCCGGTGGTGTTCAGGTGGAAGTCGTCGCCCTGGCGGACGTCCTTGCCCTGTCCGTCGCGCGGGTCGATCACGAACGAGGCGTAGCCGCCGTTCTGGCCGGAGAACCGCTTCCACGTGTCGATGTAGACGACGTCCGGGCGCTTGGCCACCTCGGCACGAACCACTTCGTCCTGCACCTTCAGCCGAGCCGTCATCGTGTCGCTCTTGGCGTTGGGGATCCCCACCCAGATCAGTGTGCGGTTGCCGGCCGTGAGGAAGTCCATGACGGCACCGACTCGGCGGCCGTACTCCTCGGCCCACTGCTGGTCGGTCTCGCCGCCGTCGCCTTTGGGCTGATCGAAGACGAACTGCGGATTGCCAGATGCCGACAGCTCGGGCAGCGACAAGCCCTGCGCGTCGTTGCCGCCGAAGGTGACGACGACGATGTCCGGGTTGACCTGCGGGATCGACTCGTTGAGGTGCGCCGGCCAGTCGTAGAAGTCAGGGCGGGCCAGACCGGTGGAGTTCTTGTAGTCGGTGTGCGTCTCGACCATGCCGGTGTCCTTCATCAGCCCGGTCAGGTACGGGGCGAACGCGCCGGCGTCGCTGTCGCCGGCGATGTACAGCACGGCCTGGTGCTCGGCCGACGGAACGAAGTCCTCCCTGGGCGGCGACGTGGTGGACGTGCTCGGCGGCGAGGTGATCGGCGACGACCCGTTGCTCTCGACCAGGGACGTCGACGGGCTCGATGCTTCGATCTCCGTCGGGCTGTCATCACCCAGCCAGGAGCTGACCACGGACCACGCGCCGAGCAGCAGGACCAGCACGATCGCCGCAGCAACGGCACGTCGGAGCTGGTATCGGCGGTGGGTCACACGCTGCCGAGGCGCTTGGTGGGGGGTCGGACGGTACGACATCGCAGATCACGGCCATGTTACGGGCCGGTCTCGTACCGCTCGCGGCACCCCGGCCCTCATTTCGCTCAGGTAGGATCCGCAGCGGATGATCCTTCATCCGACAATCCACACTCCATAGGGGGAGAACCACATGCGCAAGAGCAAGCGCGTCGCAGCGCTCGCACTCGTCGCCACCATGGGCCTGTTCGCAGCAGCCTGTGGCAGTGACGACAAGAAGAGCGACGGAACCACCGCACCCGGCGGCACCACTGGCGACACCGTCGCCCCGACCGGCCTCAAGCTCGGCGTCGCGTTCGACACCGGCGGCCGTGGTGACGGCACCTTCAACGACCTCGCTGGCATCGGCGCGGACCGCGCCAAGGCCGAGCTCGGCGCTACCGTCGACGAAGTCGAGGCCAGCGCCGCCGAGGACCGCAAGCCCAACCTCGAGAACCTGACCGCCAATGGCGACGACCCCGTGATCGCGGTCGGCTTCCTGTTCAGTGACGACCTCGCCGTCGTCGCTGCCGCCAACCCGGGCACCACCTACGGCATCGTCGACGGCTACGTCGATCCGGCCGTCGCACCGAACGTGAAGAACCTCGGCTTCGCCGAGCAGGAAGGCTCCTTCCTGGTGGGTGTCGCCGCCGCGCTGAAGAGCGAGACGGGCCACATCGGCTTCATCGGTGGCCAGGACGGCGAGCTGATCCAGCGCTTCGAGGCCGGCTACCGCGCCGGTGCCGAGGCCGCCAAGCCGGGCATCAAGGTCGAGGTGCAGTACCTCGGCGCCGTTGGTGACAACGCCGCGTGGACCTCGCCCGACAAGGCCAAGGAGATCGCCACGGGTTGGTACGCCGACGGTGTGGACATCATCTACACCGCCGCCGGCGGTTCGGGCCAGGGCACCATCGAAGCAGCGGTCGCCGCTGACAAGTGGGCCATCGGCGTGGACTCCGACCAGTACTCGGTGGTCACCGATCCGGAGCAGAAGAAGCACATCCTCACCTCGATGCTCAAGCGCGTCGACGTGGCCGTGTTCGAGATGGCCAAGGCTGTCCAGGCCGGTGACAAGACCGGTGGCTTCACCACCTACAACCTCGCCGTCGACGGCGTCGGCTACTCCACCTCCGGTGGTTTCATCGACGACATCAAGGATCAGATCGAGGCCTACAAGGCCAAGATCATCTCCGGCGAGATCAAGGTTCCGACCACGCCGGCTGACTGACCTTCGTCAGCAACAACTGAATTGCTCGTGACAACATCACGAGTTGATGAACGGCACGAGAGCCCGGGGCACACGCCCCGGGCTCTCTGCTAGAAACACCCCACGAATCCGGGCAAGGGGAACATGGGCACTGATGTGGAGGAGCCAGCCGTCGAGCTGGAGGGGATCGAGAAGCGGTTCCCAGGGGTCATCGCCAACCACGACGTCAGCTTGCGCGTGCGCAAGGGCACCATCCACTCGATCGTCGGTGAGAACGGCGCCGGCAAATCGACGTTGATGAAGACGCTCTACGGCATGCACCAGCCGGACGCCGGCACGATCAAGGTGGACGGTGTCGAGCAGCACTTCCGGTCGCCGAGCGACGCCATCGCTGCCGGCATCGGCATGGTGCACCAGCACTTCATGCTGGCCGACAACTTCACCGTCCTCGAGAACATCATCCTCGGGTCGGAACCCGCCACGAACGGCGTGATCAAGATGAACGAGGCCCGGCGCACGGTCACCGAGATCGCTCGCGCATCGGGGATCATCGTGCCGCTCAACGCCATGGTGTCCGAGCTGGGCGTCGGTCAGCGCCAGCGGGTCGAGATCCTCAAGGTGCTGTTCCGCGGCGCCCGCGTGCTGATCCTCGACGAGCCCACCGCCGTGCTCGTCCCCCAGGAGGTCGACGAGCTGTTCCGCAACCTGCGCCGCCTGGTCGCCGACGGTGCAACGGTGATCTTCATCTCGCACAAGCTCGACGAGGTGCTCGCCGTGTCCGACGACATCACAGTCATCCGCGCCGGCACCACGGTCGCCGAGGTGACACCGAACGACGTCACCCGCCGCGACCTCGCCGAGCTCATGGTCGGCTCGCAGCTGCCGTCGCCGGAGGGCCGCGAGTCCACCATCGGCACGACGGTCCGGATGCGTACGGACAAGCTCCGCGTCGCGGTCACCGGTCAGCGCGACGTGCTCGACGACATCACGTTCCAGGTGCACGAGAGCGAAGTCGTCGGCATCGCCGGCGTCGAAGGCAACGGCCAGTTCGAGCTGTGCCAGGCCTTGCTCGGCATCCTGCCGCTCACGAGTGGCGAGATCGATCTCGGCGGCGTCGACATCACCAGCCACTCCACCCTGGCCCGGCGCGACGCCGGCCTCGGCTACATCCCGTTCGACCGTCACCGCGAAGGGCTGATGCTGGAGGCGCCGCTGTGGGAGAGCACGTTGCTCGGCCGCGACGATGACGAGCGGATGCACATCGGCCCGTTCGTCAACGCGCCGGCGGCACGAGCCGATTGCCGCGAGATCATCGACCGGTTCGGGGTGCGCACGCCCAGCGAGACCGTGCCCGCGTTCGCGCTCTCGGGTGGCAACCAGCAGAAGCTGATCGTCGGACGCGAGCTCAGCGACCGTCCGAAGGTGCTGCTGGCTGCGCACCCCACGCGTGGCGTGGACGTCGGCGCCCAAGCCGCGATCTGGTCCGAGCTGCGCCACGCACGCGATGCCGGGCTCGGCGTGCTCCTGATCTCGGCCGACCTCGAGGAGCTGATCGGCCTGTCCGATCGAATCCTGGTGATGTACGAGGGGCGCATCACCGCCGAGCTCGACCCGGCGAAAGCCACCCCGGAGCTCCTCGGTACCTACATGACCGGCGGCAAGCAGGAGGTGGCCTGATGTCCGACGATCCCGGCAAGGCGTCGCAACCCGCGCCTTCGATGGCTGAGCTCGACGAGCAGATCCGCTCGGGTCTGAGCCGCCTGCTGCCGACCAAGCCCAACAGTGAGGGTCTGCAGCGTTCGCTGTACACCACTGCCAGCTCGGTCGGCGCCGTGCTGCTGGCGTTCGTGATCTGCGGCATCCTCCTGGCCATCACGGGCAAGAACCCGTTCACGGTCTACAGCAAGCTGATCGATCTCGGGCTGCAGAAGTCGCGCTTGCTCGAGATGGCCGACCGGGCGACACCGCTGATGCTCGCCGCCGTCGCCGTCGCCATCGGCTTCAAGATGAACCTCTTCAACATCGGCGTCGGCGGGCAGCTGCAGATGGGCATGATGTTCTCGGCGGTCGCCGGTGCGTACGTGACGCTGCCGTCGGTGTTCCACATCGCCTTCATCATGGTCGTGGCGATGGCGGCCGGCGCAGCGTGGGCGGCGATCCCGGCGATCCTGAAGATCACTCGGAACGTGAACGAGGTGATCGCCACGATCATGCTCAACTTCATCGCCACGGGCATCACCGCGTGGTTGTTCGACGAGTACTTCAAACAGGGCGGCGACGGCAGCCTGAACGTGAAGACGAAGCTGCTGCCGACGACGGCATGGATGCCGGAGCTGACCACCGGGCTCACCGGGTTCCTGATCATCGCCCTGGCGTTCGTCTTCGCCTTCTGGGTGCTGGTGTTCAAGACCCGCTTCGGCTTCCACCTCCGGGCCTCCGGGCTCAACGCCGGCGCCGCAGCAACGGCGGGCATCGGTGCGAAGAAGATGATCGTCGTGGCGATGCTCCTGTCCGGCGGCATCGCCGGCCTGGTCGCGCTCCCCGCGCTGCTCGGCGATCAGCACGCGTACATCCAGGCGAACACGCCGCTCGATCTCGGGTTCGCGGGCATCTCCGTCGCCCTGCTCGGCCGCCTCCACCCGGTGGGCATCGTGGCCGCGGCCCTGCTCTACGGCTTCCTCGACATGGCCTCGAGCCCGCTGCAGATCGCCAAGATCCCCAGCTCGATCGTGGAGGTGATGCAGGCGATCATCCTGCTCACGGTCGTCATCGTCAACGAGGCCACCGCGCGATACCTCAACAAACGAACGGCGTCCAAGGCAGCCGGTCACCTGCAGCTCGTCGGAGCGTCGGCATGAGCGCGACGACCACGGAACTGCCGGCCGAGCCGACCTTCTCCCCCGGCTCCGCCCGGCCAGCCTGGGTCGAGGCGATCTCTCGGCCGGGCACCGCCCGGATCGCGTTGATCGCGATCGTGATGTTCGGGCTCCTGTGCATGACGCGGATCATCGGTGACGCCGACGGCCTGACCTCGTCCACCACGTGGGGTGCGACGTTGCGCCTGACGGTGCCGATCATGCTCGCCGGGCTCGCGGGCATCTGGGCCGAGCGCGTCGGCGTGCTCAACATCGGCATCGAGGGCATGATGATCCTCGGGTCGTGGTCCGGCGCCTTCGGGGCGTGGAAGTGGGGCCCCTGGGTCGGCATCGTCATGGGCATCCTGGGTGGGGCGCTCGGCGGTCTCATCCACTCGGTCGCCACCGTGCGCTTCAACGTGAACCACGTCATCTCCGGCGTGGCGCTCAACCAGCTCGCGTTCGGCGCAGCGCGGTACGCGTCGCAGCTCGCCTACGTGGGCAACGACAGTGGCGGCGGCATCAGCAACTCTCCGCCGCAGAAGTACGCGCTGCCGAAGTTCAGCGTGCCGATCCTGGCCGGCGGCGACCTGTTCGGCTGGAAGAGCCCGGATGTGCTGGGCTGGCTCGAGAAGCGCAAGTGGTTCGCACTCGGCGACCTGGCGGGCATGATCCGCGGCTTCATGCGCGACCTGTCCGTCGCTTCGGTCTTCGCGTTCGCGCTCGTCGGCCTCACTTCTTGGATCCTGTGGCGCACCACCTTCGGACTGCGGGTGCGGTCGTCGGGCGAGGCACCGACGGCGGCAGAGAGCCTGGGCGTGAAGGTCAACCGCGTGCGCTACATCGCGCTGGCCATCAGCGGTGGGTTCGCCGGCCTCGGCGGCGCCTACCTGTCGGTCGTGTCGAATGCCGCGTACCGGCAAGGTCAGACGGGCAGCCGCGGTTTCATCGGCATGGCGACGATGATCTTCGGCAACTGGCGCCCGTCGGGTGTGCTGGGCGGAGCGACCCTGTTCGGCTTCCTCGACGCGCTGCAGCTGGTCGGCTCGGACAGCCTCACCGGCATGTTCCTCTTCGTGTCCTTCCTGGCCGGTGTGCTGCTGATCTCATCGCTGGTGCGCCGCAAGCTGATCACCAGCATCACCGCGGTGATCGTCGGTGGGCTGTTCCTGCTGGCGTACCTCACGGTCGACAAGGTGCCGAGCTCGCTCACCACCTCGGCGCCGTACCTCGGCACGCTGATCGTGCTGGCCACCGCCAGCCAGCGTCTGCGCCCGCCGGCCATGGCCGGTGTGCCCTACCGCCCCGGCGAAGGTCACTGACGCGCGGAAGCGTTACGGCAGCTGCGCTTCGGCGTGGACTTCGATGCCGCCGCGGGGGCGTTGGGTGAGCGCGACCCGCACGTGCTTGGGCTTGGCTGTGGCCATCACCTCGCCGGCGATCTCCGCGGCCAGCGCCTCGGCGAACACGGCGCGGTCGCGGAAGCCCCACAGGTAGAGCTTGAGGCTCTTCGATTCGATGCACCACGCGTCGGGTTCGTACTCGATGACGACGTGGGCCAGATCGGGCTGCTGAGTGACCGGGCACATCGACGACAGCTCGTCGGTGGTGAAGCGCACCGTGGTGACGTGTGGCGGCGCCGGAAAGACCTCGACGTGATCGATGGCGTGGCGCACCGTCTGGCCGAGCACCGTCAAGTTGCTGGTTGAGTCGCTTCGCTCCATGGCCCGTCACGATACGGCCAGTCACGAACCTGCCGACGAGCGCCTACGCTGACCGGCCGATGGACCTCCGACACCTGCCCAAGGCACTGCTGCACGACCACCTCGACGGCGGATTGCGTCCGCAGTCGGTGGTCGAACTGGCGCAGGAGTACTCGTACACGCACCTGCCCACGTACGACCCGGGCGAGCTGGCGCTGTGGTTCAACCGCGGCGCCAAGCGCAACGACCTGGTGCTCTACCTGGAGACGTTCGCCCACACCGTGGGCGTGATGCAGCACAAGGATGCGATCGAGCGCGTCGCCCACGAGTGCGCCGTCGACCTGGCCGCCGACGGGGTGATCTACGCCGAGGTGCGCTTCGCACCGGAGCTGAGCACCGAGCTCGGGCTCACCGTCGACGAGGTGATGCAGGCCGTGGTCGATGGCTTCGCCAGCGGCTCGAAGGGCACCGACCTGACGATCTACGCGATCTGCTCGGCGATGCGCACTGCGGCGCGGAGCCTGGAGATCGCCGAACTGGCGGTGCGCTGGCGCGACCGTGGTGTGGTCGGCTTCGACATCGCCGGCGCAGAGGCGGGGTACCCGCCCACCCGCCATCTCGACGCCTTCAACTACGTGCAGCGGGAGAACTTCCACACCACCATCCACGCCGGCGAGGCGTTCGGGTTGCCGAGCATCTGGGAGGCCGTGCAGTTCTGCGGCGCCGAGCGGCTCGGGCACGGCGTGCGCATCGTCGACGACATCACCGGCGATCCGGGCGAGGAGCAGCTCGGTCGGCTGGCTGCGTTCATCCGCGACCGGCGCATCCCGCTGGAGCTGTGCCCGACGTCCAACGTCGGCACCGGTGTGTGCGCGTCGATCGCCGAGCACCCGATCGGGATGCTGCGCCGGCTTCGCTTCCGCGTCACGGTCAACACGGACAACCGGTTGATGAGCGCGACGTCGATGACGCACGAGTTCGAGCAGCTCGAGTCGGCGCTCGGCTGGGGCCTCGACGACTTCCAGTGGCTCACCGTGAACGCGATGAAGAGCGCCTTCGCACCGTTCCCGGAGCGGCTGCGGATCATCGACGGCATCGTCAAGCCGCGCTACGCACTGGCCAAGGCCGAGCAGACCGTCGGCCTCGCCTGACGCCTGGTCGCGCGGCGCGCCGGGTCTGGCAGACTCGGGCCCCATGCCCGTCGTCGTCCACGAAGTCGAACACCCCCTCATCGCCGACTCCCTCACGCGAGTCCGCGACAAAGACACACCCAACGCCCTGTTCCGTCAGGAGCTCGAGCGCATCGGCACGCTGCTCATCGCCGAAGCCACCCGTGGGCTGACGACGCACGCGGTGCGGGTCACCACACCATTGGTCGAGACGGATGGGCGGGCGCTCACGTCGCAGCCGGTCGTCGTGCCGGTGCTGCGCGCCGGGCTCGGCTTCGTGCACGCCGCGCAGGAGCTGCTGCCAAACGCCGACGTCGGCTTCATCGGCGTGTCGCGCGACGAGGAGACGTTCCAGCCCAAGCCGTACGTCAACAAGCTGCCGGAGAACATCGCCGGTCGGCAGATCATCGTGCTCGACCCGATGCTGGCCACCGGTGGGTCGCTGGCCCACACGTGCCAGCTGCTGCTGGAGCGCGGCGCCACGGGCACGATCATCGTCGTGTGCGTGCTCGCCGCGCCGGAGGGCATCGCCACGCTCGAAGCGGCTGGCCTCGACCTCGCGGTCTACGCCGCTGCCGTCGACGAGCGGCTCAACGACCAAGCGTTCATCGTCCCCGGCCTCGGCGACGCCGGCGATCGCCAGTTCGGCTCCCCCGCGTCGAGCTGACGTGGTCGCCACCGATCTCGCGTGACGGGTTCGCGGTTCGAGCGGCGTTGAACGAGTCGTGGAGGCGGAACGCGAACGGACGTGGCGAGTCGACGACCGCGCTGGCTTCGTGCGCTTCTACGACGACACGTTCACCGAGGCCTACCGCTACGCCGGCCGGCTGTGCGGTTCGGATCGCGCGGCCGCTGAGGATCTCGTGCAGGACACGTACCTCGCGCTGCTTCGGCGGGCGAAGAGCGGCGGCCTCGACGAGCTGACGATCGGCTACGTCGTCACGTCGCTGCGCCACCGCTTCCTCGATCGGCTGCGCGGCGAGGGCCGCGAGCAGCGTCGGTTGGAGCTCGTGCCCGCGCCGGCCGATTCGCCAGCGCCCGCTGAGCCGGTGTCGATCACCGGCCTGGCGGCGTTGCCGGCCCGTGATCGTGCCGCGCTGGTGCTGCGCTACGTGGACGACCTGCCGGTGGCCGAGGTCGCGGCGGCGCTCGACCTGTCGGTGCGAGCGACCGAGAGCCTGTTGGTGCGCGCCCGGGCGCGCTTGCGAGATGCCGAGGTGCGAGATGCCTGAGACCTGGATCGACGACCACGTGGGTGACGAACTGACTGCGCGTGCCGGCTTCGAAGCCGAGCTGCGCGGCGTGCTGGACGCCGAGTGGACAGGCGCCGCAGCGGTCGTGCCGCGCCGACGTCATCGCGTGCGCATCGCGTTGTGGGCAGGAGCCGCCGCTGCAGTCGCGGCCGGCACCTTCATCGCCGTGACCCGCGACGACAACCACTCGATCAAGACGCCGGCGATCACCGAGCCGTCGCTCGTCCCGGATGGTGGGCTGGCCGTCACCGAAGGGCTGCTGTTCGACGCTCGCTGGGACCTCGTGTCCGTCGATGCACAACCGACCGACCTCGAAAATCAGCCCTACTTCCGACTCGACCCCCTTGGACATCTCACCGGATCGGACGGCTGCAACACCTACGGCGTCGACGGCAACGTGCCGTTGCGGCTGATCGAGTCGAAGCTCTTCGTGCCCGATGGCGCGATCAACGTCACCGGTGACTGCCCGGCCGCCGGCATCGTTCCGTTCGAACCCGGAACGGCGCTGTCCGTCGTGTTCATCGGCGACGCCGACACGGTGCAGCTCACCGACGAGCAAGGGCTCGTCTACCTCGCGCAGCGGCATCCGATCGGGCCGTTTGATGCGGACTCGCCGATGATCGGACCGCGCTGGGACATCGAGACCATCGATGGCGCACCGATCGACGCCGACATCGAGGCCTGGTTCCAACTCGACGCCGACGGGCAGCTCGGGGGTTTCGACGGATGCAACTCGTACGGGTTTCAGGAACGCGTGACGACGTTCAGTGGCGGCAGTCTGGAGGTTCCGATTGGCAGCCTCGGCTCGACCGCGGTGCTGTGCACCGACAAGATGAATCGTCTCGTCAACCCGTTCGCCTTCGGAGCGACCATCACCGTTCGATCGATCGACGGTGGCAGGTTGGAGCTGACGACCGCAGACGGCACGGTCTATGTCGCCCGGGAACACGACGACGCCGCGCCGACCTCGACAGCGGACCTCGTCGTGCCGGCGACGGGTGGGGCGGTGATCGAGCCGGAGCTGATCGCGACGATGCCGTTCGGTCCCGAGCAGATCGACCTGATCGCGCACACGAACTACTCCGATCCGGTGGCGCTGTTCGGCGACTCGCTCGTCGTCATCGAGCTCGGCACGAACGACCTGATGACCGGTCGCGGCATCCGCCTCTTCGCCGAGCGCGCTGTGCTCGATCTGCCGGGGCTCGCCGGGCGCCGTGTCTGGTGGGTGGCCGGCGGTGACGACCAACGGCTGTACGTCGCCTCCTCGTTGTCCGACTACAGCTCGCTCGACGTCCGGGCCCTCACCCTGCCGAACCTTGGTGGCACCGCGGTCGAGGCCGATCGCGTCGAACTGGAGACCACCGGCGATTCGGAGTTCCGCCTGACGACCGAGGGTGTCGAGCTCGGCGGCGCCGTCGTGATCGCAGCTCCGGCGATGGCCCCGGGTGGACCCTCCGCAACCACCGAGGGCATGCCGGCGGGGTTGCCGCCCTCCACGGGCACGATCGTCCGCACGAACCCGGACGGTTCCACGCAGGAGTGGACGATCGACGTGCAGCTCGACGAATCGAACCCGCCGCTGATCGACGTCCCGGAGGTCGAGCCGCTCGGCAACGGCGCCGTGGTGTTCCAGTCGATGTCGAGCAACACGGAGGACGGCCGGTTCATCGGTGTGCTGAACGCCGACGGGACGGCGACGGCCTACCGGCTCGGTGACTGGGAGTACATCGGCGTCGACTTCGGCATCGCCTACTTCTCGCGGCCGACGGAGCTCGGCTTGGAGATCGCTCAGTTCCCGGCGGCATCACCGTTGCGGTTCGATCTCGGCACGGTCGCCGGCTACGGCATCGGTTTCCACCGCGTCGACGTGGTCGCCGCCGCGGTCTCGGCCTTCTACGGCGAACCCACCGAGGACAGGGGGTGGTTCACCACCGAGTCCGTCTCGGTGGAAGGTGGCGGCGAGGACTGCATGGGCGGGCGCACCGAGCGGGTGATCCACTGGGGCGACCTCTCCGTGGCCTGGTTCATGTCCAACGATCCGAACGGCACACCGCAGGAGATGCTGTGGAGCTGGGTGCTCGGCGACGACGCGGCCGTCCCCTACGGCCGGCGCGAGCCGGTGGCCGTCGACGCACCGCCCTCGTTCCGGTTGATCAACAACCTGCAGACGAAGCTGGCGCTGACGTCGGCCGAGACGGTCTTCGGTCCGTTGACGACCAGCCCGCCTGACGCAGCCGGCGTGTCGGTCAGCACGCTCACGCTCGCCGCACCGATGCCCGCAAGTCGGTCGATCTCGTCGGAGGATGGCGCGATCACCGGCTTCGGTGTGTTCCAACCGTTCTGCTGATGACGTCTGGGGCGAATTCTTCTCGGAAGGCGAGAAGGAATCGCCCCAGAGCCGGCGTCAGGCTCGTTGAGCGTCGCGCAGTTGGCGGTAGCTGACCAGCACCACGCCGTGCTCGGCGCAGAGGTCGCCGAGGCCGCCCGGCTCGACGAGGAAGCGCCAGTTGGCGACGCGCTCGTCGGCGTCGTCGAACGCCGCGCGCAGCTCGGGCGAGTCGTGCGACGGGTGCAGCATGACCTCGGTGATGCCGGGGCGCAGCGAGCGCACGTAGCGCTCGATCACCTCACGGGCGCCGAGGTACGTGGGCACCAGCGTGTCCGGGAACAGGATGCCGGCTGCCGTTGCCTCGGCACGCGACCCGAAGCCGAGCTTGGCGTCGCCCGACGCACCGACCATCCGCATCGGCAGATCGTGGGCGACGGCCAGCTCCAGCGCGATGCCGAAGAACTCGCGGTCGAGCTGGACAGCGCCCATGTGGGCGTCGAGGTGCGTCACGTCGATGCCCCACGCCAGCGCCTGATCGACCTGAGCGGTCAGCTCGGCGCGCAGTTCGGCCAGCCCACGCGCACCGGCGGCACGCACGGCCCCGTGCACCGCCTCGCTCGTGCGATGCATCCGGCCGTCGGCCGCACGCAAGGAAGGAGCATCGGTCAGCGGCCCCCATCGGTAGCCGGCCCACTCGCTGGTCACCGTGAGGTGCACGCCGATGCTCTGCCCCGGCTGCACTCGAGCAGCCGCGTCAGCGGCCCAGGGGCACGGCACCATCAACGTGGCACCGGTGGCCGCCCCGTCGTTCAGGCACTCGTCCACCGCCTCGTTGATCGCGTGGAGCGCGCCGAAGTCGTCGCAGTTGACCACCAGCGCCCGCGCGCCGGACTCCAGCCCCAGCCGCTCGGCCAACCCGTTCATGGGCGCGAAGTGAGCGAGATGTCGTCGTTCTCGCGCCCATTGCAGCCGGGCGCGGATACTGGGGCGCGAAGTGAGCGAGATGTCGTCAGTTTCGCGCCCATGGGGTCAGGCGAGGGTCATGTTGGGTTCGCCACTGGCGTTGAGGCCCGAGCCATGGGTGCACACGCCGCTCTTCGGCGTGCCGCCGTTGTAGGCCTGGCGGACGCAGTTGCGCAGCGCCAGCTCGCCCCAGTAGTTCGGGTGCAGGCTCTCCTGGACGTAGTAGGGCCCGAACACGGTGCTGATCGTGCGGATCTGGGCGATCCACTCCGTGGCATCCGACGCGCCGGCGACGGTCCAGTTGGCCTTGCCGCTGTTCTCCATCAGGTTCACGCCGGTCTCGCACAGGCGTCGACCGTTGAAGGCGCCGGCGATGTCCATCACCTTCGCCCCGGTGGCTGCAGCAGCGCTCTTGACTGCGCCGTTGATCTTCACGAGAGCGGTGTCGTTGGCCCAGTCGGCGTCGGCGTTCCAGAAGCCGCATCCACCGGTGCTCATCCGCGTGTAGCCCGACTGGCCGTAGCGGAAGCCCGACCCCTTGGGGATCGGCGACGGGTAGGTCTGGCTGACGATCGTGTACTGACCCGGCGCGTACCCGGCGTTGGCCATCGCCGTCTTGATGTTGTTGATCGCAGCCACGATCGCGTTGGTCTGCGCGGTGACGTTGGCGGCGGTGAAGTTGGCCTTCACCGAGCTGTCGTCGTTGCAGTAGTTCGGCCACCAGGACGGCGACAGCAACCAGTCGGTGACGCAGGTCTGCACGATGTCGGCGAAGTTGAAGTTGTTGCCGCCGATCGACAGCTGCACCATCTTCACGTTGTGCGTGGCGGCGAACTCCTGCAGCGACAGCGCCTGGCCCTTGTTGGCGCCGGAGCTGTAGAAGTCGATGCCCGGCTTGAAGTAACCGTCGCTGCTCGTGAACGTCGACGTGCGCGCTCCGCTGCAGGCGAGGTTCAATGCGTTGACCCCGCCGCCGATCTTGATCTCAGCCGCCGTGCTCCGGTGGCAGCGATTGATCGTCTCGGCGGTCTGCGTGGCGTTGTCGTAGTACGCCTTCGCGCCGCCGGCATCCACGCTGCCGGAGCTGTTGTTGCTGTTGCCCGCCCACCGGCCGGCTTCACCCGAGATGTACGAGTCGCCGAGGCTGACCACCCACGGCGCACCGACACCGGGCCCGTCGGCGTGCACCGCCACCGTGAGCACCGGAGCAACGACGGGCACCGCCGTCAGCACTGCGGCAACCGCCGCCATCCGACCGAACATGCGCATGGATCCCCCTCCACCTCGATCCCCATTGACCGTTGGACGAACCATAACCCGACCGTTCACCTCGGGCTCCCTGCGCTCGCCTCCCGAGCTCGCTCGCTGCGCTCGCTCACCCGAACTCCAGGTTGCGAGGCCGCGCGGGTTCACGTCCTCAGCCAGTGAGCAGGGCGGCCAGGGCGGCGACGGCGGGGGCGGGATCGGTGTTGATGCCTTCGCCGTAGAGCTTGACCTTGGGCTCGGTTCCACTGGGGCGGACCTGCACGCGCAACGCGTCACCGAGCTGGAGGCGCAGGAGGCCGGCTTCGTCGAACCACTCGATCGACGTCACCTTCATGCCGAGCAGCTCGGTGGGCGGCGTCGCCTTCAAGCGGTCCACCGCGGCCTTGCCGTCCACGGGATCCATCCGCACGGAGTGCTCGGCCGGGATGTGCTTGCCGTACTCGGCGGCGATCGTGTCGAGCCGGCCCTGGATCGTCTCGCCGTCGGCAGCGATGCACGCGGCGATCTCGGCGAACAGCACCGCCGCGCTCATGCCGTCCTTGTCCAGCGGGCGCTGGCAGACGAGGTAGCCGAGGGCCTGCTCGTAGCCGAAGACGAAGTCGAGATCGGGGTGCTGGAGCACCGTGTGGCCGATCCACTTGAAACCGGTGAACGTCTCGGCGAACTGCACGCCGTGCTTGGCCGCCATCTTCGACAGCAGCGAGGACGACACGAGCGTGGTGATCACCAACCGCTTGTCGGGCGTGCCGGCAGGCGGCGTCGTGAGGCGCAGGATGTGGTCGGCGAACAGCCAGCCGATCTCGTCGCCACCGAGCCGGCGCCACGTGCCACCGGGCTGCGGGATCGCCGCACCCAGGCGGTCGGCATCAGGGTCGTTGGCGACGGCGAGCGCAACGTCGTGCTCGGCCGCGACCGCGAGCAGGAGGTCGAGCGCGCCGGGCTCCTCCGGGTTGGGGAACGACACCGTCGGGAACGTGCCGTCGGGTTGCTGCTGAGCGGCGACGACGATCGGTGCCGGCAGATCGGCCGCCTCGAACGCACGGAGCAACGTCGCGCCGCCGACGCCGTGCATCGCCGTGTAGGCCACGGGCACTGGGTTGACCGAGGTGCGCAGCCGCACGGCCGGGATCGAGTCGACGTAGGCCTGCACGAGCGAGTCGTCGAGCCATTCGATCAACGGATCGTCGGGCTCGGCCAGCGTGACCGCACACGGATCGATGGCGTCGATCGCTGCGGCGATCTCCTCATCGGCCGGCGGCACGATCTGCGAACCGGTACCGAGGTAGACCTTGTAGCCGTTGTCCGCCGGCGGGTTGTGCGACGCCGTCACCATCACGCCTGAGCAAGCGCCGACACCGGTGATGTTCCACGCCAGCACCGGCGTGGGCACGACGCCGTCGAAGATGCGCGCCTTCAGCCCGCGAGCGGCGAACACCCGCGCCGTGTCCAGCGCGAACGCGTCGCTCTTGCGGCGGGCGTCGTAGCCGATGATCACACCCGTGGTCCGTGCGTCCGGCTCGTGTGCCAGCAGGTAGTCGGCCAGCCCCGCAGCAGCCTGCTGCACCACCAGCCGGTTCATCCGCTGCGGGCCCGCACCGACCGCGGCGCGCAGGCCGGCGGTGCCGAACTGCAGTCGCCCGGTGAACCGCTCGACGAGCTCGTCGACGGGCCCGTCGAGCAGCGCCTGGAGCTCGACTCGCATATCTTCGTCCGGCTCGGCGGCGAGCCACCTCGTGGCCGCCGCGCGTGCCACTTCGACGTCGGGTCCGAACGCCGGCACGCTCATGTCAGCCCCGCTCACCGAGCAGGGTGCGCAGCTCCACCAGTGGGCGGGGGCCGACGTGCGAGATGACCTCGCCGGCGGCGACACCGCCGAGGCGGGCGCACTCCTCGAGCGGCAGCTGGCGGGTGTAGCCGAACAGGAAGCCGGCGGCGAACAGGTCGCCGGCACCGGTGGTGTCGAGCACGTGCTCGACGTCCTCTGCTGGAACCGCCACCTTGCCCTCGGGGGTGACCACGATGCACCCCTCCTTTCCGGTCGTGATCACCGTCAGCGAGCAGTCGTGACGCACGCGCTCCAACGCTTCGTCCAACGTGTCCACCTCGTACAGCGCGAGCAGCTCGTCCTCGTTGCCGAACAGGATGTCCACCTCGTCGGCCACGAGCGCACGGAAGTCGGTGCGGTGCCGATCGACGCAGAACGAATCGCTGAGCGTCAGCGAGACGAGGCGATCGTTGGCGTGGGCGATCTCGGCCGCGTGACGGAACGCGGCCTTCGCCTCGTCGCGGTCGTAGAGGTAGCCCTCCATGTAGAGCACGGCGCCGGCGGCCACCGTCTCGGCGTCGATGTCGCTCGGACGCAGCAACGAGGACACACCGAGGAACGTGTTCATCGTGCGCTGCGCATCCGGGGTGACGACGATGATGCATCGACCGGTCGGCACGCCATCAGCCGGCTTGCCCGGACGGAAGCGCACGCCGACGGCGCGGAGGTCGTGGCCGAACACCTGACCGAGCTCGTCGTCGCTGACCTTGCCGATGTACGCCGCGCTGCCCCCGAAGGAGGCCACGCCGCACACGGTGTTGGCTGCCGAACCGCCACTCATCTCGATCGCGCTGCCCAGCGCTTGGTAGATCTGCAGCGCCCGATCGGTGTCGACGAGCGTCATCGAACCCTTGACCAGCTCGTGGGTGTGGATGAAGTCGTCGCCGGCGTGGGCGATGACGTCGACGAGCGCGTTGCCGATGCCAACGACGTCGTATCTGGGCTGCGACGGCACGGGCGGCAACGCTACCGCCTCCGCCCCGCGTACGATCGAACAGGTGACTGACGCCAACCGTCCCGATGGGAACCCGTACCGCCTGCCCCGCGCTGCCCACCCCACCCGCTACACCCTCACGCTGGAGCCCGACCTGGCCGCAGCGTCGTTCGACGGCCACGTGGACATCCTCGTCGCGGTCAACGAGCCGGTGCAGCAGCTGGTCCTCAATGCGATCGAGCTGTCGATCGACGCCGCGCAGGTGGACGGCAACGATGTGACCTTCCGCCTCGACGAGAAGACGGAGCGGCTGATCCTCGATGCCCCGCTGGCGATCGGCACGTACACGCTGTCGATCACGTTCCGCGGCACGCTCAACGACAAGCTGCGCGGCTGGTACCGCAGCACCTACCGCGACGAGGCCGGCGAGGAGCGCGTCATCGCCACCTCGCAGATGCAGGCAACGGACTGCCGGCGTGCCTTCCCGTGCTGGGACGAGCCCGACTTCAAAGCGGTCTTCGATGTCACCTTGATCGTCGAGCCGGAGCTGCTGGCCGTGTCCAACGGCGAGGAGATCCAGCGGTCACCGCACGACGGCACCCACAAGCAGGCCGTGCGGTTCAAGGAGACGATGCCGATGAGCACCTACCTCGTCGCCTTCTGCGTCGGCCCGCTGGAGGCCACCGCTCCGGTCGAGGTCGCTCGCACCGGCGGCGGCACCATCCCGGTGCGCATCATCCACGTGCCGGGCAAGGGCCACCTCACCGCCTTCGGCCTCGACATCGGCGCCCACTCGCTGCGCTGGTACCAGGACTACTACGGCATCCCCTACCCCACCGACAAGTGCGACATGCTCGCCCTGCCCGACTTCGCTGCGGGCGCGATGGAGAACCTGGGCTGCATCACCTACCGCGAGAACCTGCTACTGGCCGACCCGGCAACGGCGACGCAGATCGAGCTGCAGACGCTGGCCGACGTGGTAGCCCACGAGATCGCCCACATGTGGTTCGGCGACCTCGTCACGATGAAGTGGTGGAACGGCATCTGGCTGAACGAGGCCTTCGCCACGTTCATGGAGATCGCCTGCTGCGACGCCTACCGCCCCGATTGGCAGCGCTGGACGACGTTCAGCCTCGAGCGTTCGATGGCCTTCGAGACCGACTCGCTGGCCAGCACGCGTTCGGTCGAGTTCCCCGTCGAGGCGCCCGAGGACTGCGACGGCATGTTCGACGTGCTGACGTACCAGAAGGGTGGCTCGCTGCTGCGCATGTTGGAGATGTACCTCGGCGCCGAGGAGTTCCGCCGCGGCGTCAGCCACTACCTGTCGGTGCACGAGTACGCCAACACCGAGACGAGCGACCTGTGGGACGCGATCGAGGAGGCCAACCCGAGCGCACCGGTGCGCAAGCTGATGGACAGCTGGATCTGGCAGCCCGGCTACCCGTTGATCTCGGCGAAGCTCGACGGCACCACGTTGCGCCTGTCGCAGCAGCGCTTCGCGTACGGCGACACCGACGATCCCACCCTGTTCGTCACGCCGCTGCACCTCGCGATCGACGGTGTCGAATCGAAGGTCTTGCTCGACGGGCCCGAGCAGCGCATCGAGCTGCCGTCGGCCGACGCGGTGGTCGTCGTCAACGCCGGCGGGCACGGCTTCGTGCGGGTCAGCTACGACGACGCGCTGCGCTCACGGCTCGTCGGCGACGCGCTCGCCTCGCTGACCGTCATCGATCGCTACAACCTCGTCGACGACGCGTGGAACGCGGTCATCGCAGGCCGCCTCGCCGCTGCCGACTTCGTCTCGTTCGTCGAGGGCTTCGGCGCCGTGCGCGACCTTGCGGTGTGGCAGGCGATCTCGCTCGGCCTGCGCGGCGTCGGCCGCCTGCTGGAAGGCGAGCCGTATGCGGCGTTCCAGACGAGGGTCGCTGCACTCGTCCGTCCGGTCCTGTCCGATCTCGGGTGGGAGCCGCGAGACGGCGACGACGACCTCACGGCGAAGCTGCGCGGTCTCCTCGTCAGCATGCTGGCCGTGCTCGGCAACGACGCCGACGCGCAGGCGCGGTGCCGTGCGATCCTCGAGGCGGGCGATGCACACCCGGAGCTCATCTCCGCGGCGACCAACGCCGTCGCCGCCGTCGGCACCGACGCCGAGTACGACCGTTACCTCGCCGGCTACCGCAACGCGACGACGCCGCAGGAGCAGTTGCGCTACCTCTACGCGCTGGGCGACTTCCCGTCGGCCGACCAGATCCAGCGGACGATCGATCTGGCGTGGTCCGGCGAGGTGAAGACGCAGAACGCACCGTTCCTGCTCGGCCGCTGCATCGCCAACCGTGACAACGGGGCGATGGCGTGGGCCGCCGTGCGTCAGCGCTGGGACGAGGCCAACGAGAAGTTCCCGACGAACACGATCGTGCGGATGATCACCCCGGTCACGTTGCTGACCGCCGCGCCGGTGGTGGCCGACGTGCAGGGCTTCTTCAGCGAGCACCCGATCCCGCAGGCCGCGAAGACGTTGGAGCAGGTCCTCGAGCGCCAGCGCGTCAACACCGCCCTCCGCGACCGAGAGTCCGACCGCCTCCCCACCGCGATCTGACGTACCTGGATGTCTGGGCGCGGCAATATGCCGCGCTCAGACATCCAGTTTCGAGTGCGTGAGCCTCGGCGCAGCGAGCACGAAGGTGGCGGTTCTCACTTGGCGTCGGACCAGCGGTCGATGACGCTGACGTCGGCGATGAACCTGACGCCGCTGTTGGGGGCCCAGCGATGGGCGGCTTCGCCGAGGCAGTCGACCAGCAGTGCTGCAGCAGCCTCACCGTGCTCGGCGGGGACGTGGATCAGCAGTTCGTCGTGGAGGCACAGCACGATGCGGGCGCGCATCGGCGCGCTGCGGGCGCGCATCGTCACCGCCCACACCTTGAACAGCTCTGCGGCGGCGCCCTGCACCATTGCGTTGCGGCCGTAGCGACCTCGCGCCGCGGCTCGCGAACGCGCGTCGCGATCGCTCATCTCGTCGACGCTCGTCGAGCCCATGCGGATCAACCGACCGCCCCACGTACGCAGCTCGCGCCCGACCTGACCGGCGAGGTCGGCGTCGGCCAGGTACTGCATCGCCACCGGGTACGCACGCTCCAATCCGCGCAGCGCCTGCGCGCCGTGACCCGTCGTCTGCCCGTACATCGCTCCGAGCACGGCCACCTTGGCCGTCGCCCGATCGACGCCGAGCTGCTCGGCCACCGGCGCGTACAGATCGTCGGACACGGTGGCCGCGGCCAGCGTCGCATCACCCGACACCGCGGCCAGCACACGTGGCTCGATCTGGCCGAGGTCGGCGCGCACGAACACGTGGCCGGGCTCGGCGATCACCGCCTCGCGCATGAACGCCGGCATGTTGTGCAGCCCGGCGGTCGCCGTCATCCGCCCGGCCGCGCCATCACTGGCCGACCAGTCGCCGTGCAACCGCCCGTCCGCGCCGAGGTGCTCGTCGAGCCAGGTGTAGCCGAAGGTCGTTGCGACCCGCTCGGCCTTGCGCCACTCGAGCAACGCCGACACGAGCGGCGGCGGATCGGTGATCGCCTCCAACCGCCACGCCCGCGTGTCGGGCAGGTCGACGCCGACGCTGCGCAGCAACGACTTCACTTGCGCCGGGTTCCGTAGATCGGCACGCACGCCGGTCGGCGCGTGCTGGAGCACGAGCGCGTCGCGTTCGCCGCGAGCGATGTCCGCCTCCGTCTCGTTGCGCGGCCGCGGCCCGATGAACGACGCGATCAGTCCTTCGGCGACGACACGGTCGATGGGCAGCCCGTCGACGCGCAGCTCGGCGCACAACAGCTCGGCGGTCGACTCGGACCGCGCCATCGCAGGAGCCCGAGCGCCGACCGCCTGCAACCGATCCATCTGGATGACGAAGCAGTCGAGCGCCAACGCGGCCCACCGGCCGATGCGATCGTCCGCGGCCCAACCGCCCGCAGTCCACGAGGCTCGCAGGTGGCCCGACTCGTCGACCGGGTCGCTGTCGTCCACCTCCTCCATCGACGAGAACAGGTCGACCGGCGCCTCGACCGGCACCGCTGCCTGATCCAGCCCGTGCAGCCTGGCCCACACCCGACCGGCGTCCAGCCGCCAACCGCCGTCGAGGACCCGCTGCGCGGCGAACAGGTCCCACGACGTGGCGACGCGGACGCCCACCGCCACGAGCTCGTCGGCGGTGCCGCCCCACATCACCCAGCGAGGACGGAGCGCGTCGTCGGCATCGGCCACCTCGTCGACACCGGCGATGAGCGACGTGCCGCCGACTGCAACCCCGACACGACTATCAGGCAGATGGGCGGGCGCGCACGCCACACCCACCGGCTGGCCGCGCTGCACGCCGAGCGCGCGCAGCTGCTCGACCAGCGGAAGGCGACTCAGGCGATCTTCTCCACGACCAGCTGACCCTCGGCGTTGCGAGCCCGCAGCACCTTCTTGTCGAACTTGCCGACACTGGTCTTCGGCACCTCGGTGATGAACGTCCACCGCTCCGGCAGCCAGAACTTCGCCGTGCGCTCCGACAGCCACGACCGCAGCTCCTCGGACGTCGTCGTCGAACCCGGCTTGAGCACGATGCACGCCATCGGCCGCTCGTCCCACCGATCATCGGGCACGCCGATGACGGCCGCCTCGAGGATGTCGGGGTGGCCCATCAAGGTGTTCTCCAGGTCGACCGAGCTGACCCACTCGCCGCCGGACTTGATGACGTCCTTCGACCGGTCGCTGATCTGGACGTAGCCGTTGGGGAACACCGAAGCGACGTCGCCGGTGCGCAGCCAGCCGTCGTGGAACCGGTCCGGATCGTCGACGTTGTAGTACGAGCCGGTGATCCAGGAGCCCCGCACCTCGATCTCGCCGAGCGACTCGCCGTCCCACGGCACCACCTCGCCCATGTCGTCGGTGATCCGCAGCTCGACGCCCGGCATGATCCGCCCGGTGCGGGCACGCCACGTGGCCTCGTCGAGTCCGGCCATGTCCTTGGGCGGGTGGCCGATGGCGCACACCGGGCTCGTCTCGGTCATGCCCCAGCCCTGCACCACCGGCAGGTCGAACGTGTTGCGATAGCCCTCGATCAGCGCCTTGGGCACAGCCGAACCGCCGCACATCACGAGCCGCAGCGACGACAGGTCGGCATCCTTCGCGTTGTTGAGGATGTCGTTGAGGACCGTCGGCACCGCACCGGTGAGCGTCGGTCGCGTGTCCTCGATGACCTTGGTCAGCGGGCCGGCCTGGAGGAACTGCTGTGGGAAGACGAGGTCGGCGCCGATCATCCACGCCGCGTAGGGCGTGCCCCACGCGTTGGCGTGGAACATCGGCACGATCACCAGCATCCGATCGGTCTCCGCCAATGCGATGTTCGCGGTGGAGGTGACCATCATCGAGTGCATGTACGTGCTGCGGTGGCTGTACATCACACCCTTCGGATTGCCCGTGGTGCCACTCGTGTAGCACATGGCCGCGCCGGACCGCTCGTCCACGTCGGGGTAGGCGAAGCCGGGAACCTCAGCGGCGAGCAGCTCCTCGTAGTCGAGCGTCTCGCCCAAGCCGCTCGTGTCGCCCGTGCCCTTGACGATGATGTGCTCGACCGTCGTCAGCTGATCACGCACCTTCGCCAGCAGCGGGGCGATCGAGGCGTCGACGATGATCACCTTGTCCTCGGCGTGGTTGATCACGAACGCCAACTGCTCGGGGAACAGTCGGATGTTCAACGTGTGCAGCACCGCGCCCATGCACGGGATGGCCAGGTAGGCCTCCAGGTGCGTCTGGTTGTTCCACAGGAACGTGCCGACTCGGTCTCCCTCGCCGATCCCGAGCTTGGTCAGCACCGCGGCGAGCTGATCGGCGCGATCGGCCACCTGAGCGAACGTCGACTCGACGTAGCCGTCACCCGTGAACGTGATGATCTTGCTCGCACCGTGGACCGTGCGCCCGTGCTGCAGCAGCGGCTGCAACGTGAGCGGATAGTCCTGCATCGTGCTGATCGGCATCGTGGAGCCCCCTGGTTACCGTTGCCTGACGTGGTTGTTGAAGAATAGGCGCCCGTGACCCAGCCCGCCTTCTCGCAACAGACGATCGTGACACTGGATCTGGAGGGTGTGCTGGTCCCCGAGATCTGGATCGCCGTCGCCGAACGCACGGGCATCGACGAGCTGCGCCGCACCACCCGTGACGAGCCGGACTACGACGTGCTGATGAAGGGCCGACTGGCGATCCTCGCCGAGCACGGCCTCACGATGTCGCTGATCGCCGACGTCATCGCCGGTCTCTCGCCGATGGAGGGGGCTCGCGACTTCCTCGACGAGCTGCGGTCGCGCACCCAGGTGATGATCCTCAGCGACACGTTCGAGCAGTTCGGTGCGCCGCTGATGCGCCACCTCGGGATGCCGACGCTGCTGTGCCACCGCCTCGTCGTCGAGGACGATCGCATCGTCGACTACCGCCTGCGGATGAGCGACCAGAAGCGCCACGCAGTGAACGCGCTGCGCGGCCTGAACTACCGAGTCGTCGCCGCCGGCGACTCCTACAACGACGCGGCGATGCTCGGCGCGGCGCACGCCGGGTTCTGGTTCCACGCTCCGGCGAGCATCGCCGCCGAGTTCCCCCAGTTCCCCGCGACGGACACGTACGACGACCTGCTCGCCGCGCTCACCGCAGCGTTGCCAGGGTGACCGCACCGAGCTCCGTGCTCGGATCGGCAAGGTCGAAGAGGATGTCGAAGTGGTTGCGACCGGCCACCTCGAACGACGTCACGTCGTGGCCGAACTGTCGCAGCCGATCCGCGTACGCCCGGCCCTGACGACCGAAGGCCGACGGCTCGATCTCGCCCCACACGACGACCACCTCGGCCTCGGTCGGTGCGTCGAGGCGCATCGGGCTCAGCGCGGCGAGATCCTCGTCGGTGAACTGCAACGGGTCGTTGATCGACGTGTGCGTCAACGGCTCCAGCTCGTAGACGCCGCTGACGAGCACGACGCGCCGCACCGCGGGGACGGCCCGAGCGACGGCTGTCATCGCAGCAAGCTGCGCGCCCGCAGAGTGGCCGACGAGCACGATGCTCGACGACGCGGTCGACAGCTGGTCCACCGCAGCGCGCACCTCGTCGACCATCGCCGCCACGCGTGCAGCCGGTGCCAGCGAGTACTCGACCGCGGCGTACGACCACCCGTGGCGGTGAACCTCCGGTGCGAGGAAGAGCGAGTCGGCCGCGCTGCCCTCCTGCCAGTAGCCGCCGTGCACGAACACGAGCACGGGCGCCGCGGTCGACTCACCCAGTGCAGCTGCACTGATCAACGAGCCGCCATCGATCTCCTGCCAGGGAAGCGTCGCTCGAGCCGCCGCACTGCCCTCGACGTAGCGACGCCAGTACGGCTCCCACGAGCCGCCGATGGCCGAGCTCGGCGAGTAGTCGCGCTCCAGGTCGGCCACGATCCCGACGGTAGCGTTGGCCTTGAGCCGCTCGCTCGATTTGCCGATGGAAGACTCGGTGGGAGATCCGATGGGAGACGCAGTCGAATTCGGCGTCCTCGTGGACGCGTTGCCGGACGTGGTGTTCGTCATCGACCCCGACGTTCGGCTGCGCTACGTCAACGCCGCGGCCGGTGCCGTTCTCGGCTGGGAGCGTGACGAGTGGTTGGGCCGCAGCGCCCTCGATGTCGTGCACCCCGACGACATCGCCATCGTCATCTCGTCCACCGACGTGCTCCGCGGCAAGCGCAGCGGCACACCGGTCGAGGTGCGCGTCAAGTGCTCCGACGGCTCGTGGAAGTGGCTGGAGATCATCGGCGCCGATGCATTGGAGACGGCCGGTGTCGGTGGGTTGATCTGCGTCGCTCGCGACATCACACAGCGACGGATGTGGGAGGTCGCCGCCGGCGAGACCGCTCGCTTCCAACAGGTCGTGCAGCACGCCGCGTCGATCACGTTGCTCATCGACGCGCACGGCCGCATCGCCAGCGTCAACGGCGCCTTCGCCCGCCTCACCGGCCACGACCCGACGTTGGTCGTCGGCCGCGAGCTGTCCTCGTTCGTCGCGCGCGGCCAAGCCGACCTCGTCGTCTCGGCGATCGAGCGCTCGCACCCTGGCGAACGGGGAACGTGCGAGGTGCACCTGCGCCTGGCCGACGGAGCGGCGACGATCGCCGGCGCAACTCGCCCGATCCGATTCGAGTTCGTCAACCTGCTCGACGACCCGGTGGTCGCCGGCATCGTCGTCACGGGCTACGACGTCAGCGACCTGTACCGCGCCCGCGCCGAGTTGGAGCACCTGGCCACCCACGACGCACTCACCGGGCTGGCAAACCGCACGTTGCTGCTTGAGGAGCTGCACGAGGTGGTCGCCGAACGCCAGCCCGCCGCGGTCGTGTTCGTCGACCTGGATCGCTTCAAGCCGGTCAACGACCTGCTCGGCCACGAAGCCGGCGACGAGCTGCTGCGGTTGGTCAGCGAACGCCTCGTGCGCGTCGTACGACCCAACGACCTCGTCGCCCGTGTCGGTGGCGACGAGTTCGTCGTGCTCGCTCGCGGCGTGGCCGACCGCGCCAACGGCGTGCTCCTCTGCGAGCGCATCGACGCCGCACTCGTCGACCCCTACCAACTCGCCGCCGGACCGGTGCGCATCAGCGCCAGCGTCGGCATGTCCGTCGCCGACAACGAGTCGAACGTCGCCGGACTGCTGGCCGACGCAGACATCGCCATGTACGAGGCGAAGGCGGCCCGGCGCGGCGTGCTGCGCTCGTTGCCGGAACGCCGGCAGACCGCGACGCAGCGTCGCCGCCTGGCCGACGACCTGGCCATCGGCATGCAGCGCGGCGAGGTGGTCGCCCACCTCCAACCGATCGTCGACATCGCGACGAACCGCACCACCGCATACGAATCGCTGGCCCGCTGGTACCACCCCGATCTCGGCACGCTCGACCCGGTGCACTTCCTCGACCTCTCCGAGGACGCCGGGCTCGACCTCCTCCTCGGCGATCTGGTGCTCGATTCGGCGTGCGCGCTGTTCGCCCGCACCGGCATCGACGCGTCGACGCAGCTGTGCGTCAACCTCTCCGTCGGACAGCTCGCCGACAAGGACCTGTGCTCGCGCGTCGCGGTGATCCTCGCCCGCCATGGGGTGAAGCCCGATCAGCTCGTCGTGGAGATCACCGAGCACGCCACGCTCGTCCGCCGTCCCGGCGGCGGCCGCGTCTCACCCGAGACGACGCTCCTCGACCTCCGCGCCATGGGCGCGTCGCTGAGCCTCGATGACTTCGGGACCGGCTACTCGTCGCTGACCTACATCCGCCGATTCCCGCTCTCGGCGATCAAGGTCGATCGCTCGTTCGTCATCGACGTGCAGCACCACATCGAGGACCGCGCCGTCGTGGCGGCCGTGGTCGGCATGGCCGGCGCGCTCGGCCTGCAGGTCGTCGGCGAGGGCGTCGAGACCGTCGAGCAGCTGGAGGCGCTGCGCCGTCTCGGCTGCCACGCCGTGCAGGGCTACCTGCTCAGCCGACCCCTCGACTCGGTCGGGCTCACCGCCTGGGTGAACAGCGGCGCCGCCAACGACTGGCGAGTCGCGAACGCGACCACCTGACCACGCTCACCCGTAGCCGACGAAGGTGCCGGCTCGCGAGATCGCGAACGGCTGCAACACGCCGTCGCAGCCGACCGCGACGAATCCCGTGTCGGGCGTGGCGAGGATGACGATCTCGTCGACGATCGTGATGCGCAGCACCGTCGCCACGACCGGCGAACCGGTGCACGAATCGGTCGCAGCGAAGAACGAGACGCCGGCAGCGCCGACCTCCGCCATCGCGAAGTTCGGCGCGTCGTGGGCGAGCGCGATCGGCTTCAGCGACTGCCACGCACCACCGACGAGCGCGTCCACCGCGCCGACGTGCACGCTCAACCGACACGTCGTCGGCGTGCCGGTGCTGTCGACGGCCTTGGCCGCCTGGATCAAGTACTCCGTCGCGGCCGAGGTCGTCGTTCCGTTGACGCGCATCGAGGCGGCCGCGGTTGCGTCGTGGCACACCGGCCCGAGCGGCTGCGCTGCAGGTGGCGTCGACGACGTTGCCGTTCCGTCCGTGTCGGCGACCGACGTCGACGTCGTCGCAGCGGCAAGCGATGCGCTCGACGATGTGCCCGACGAGCAGCCCGGCAACAGCACCGACGAGCACGCCGACAACAGCATCGTCATCGCAACGACCTGTGTCCGCCCGCTCACCTTCCCAGCGTACGACGACCACCCTGTGCTCCGCCGTCGTGCACAATGTTGACCACTTCGGTCGGGTTTGACAGACTGCTCGTGTGGACTCGCCGCGCTCGATCGCCATCGTCGGCGCGGGGCCGCGCGGCGCGATGGTCCTCGAGCGGTTGATCGCCAACGCCGGCGACGCTCGGCTGCACGTCCATCTCGTCGATCCGTTCCCCGCGGGGCCCGGCCGCATCTGGCGACTCGACCAGCCGGCCAACCTCTGGGTCAACTCGACGGCTGCCGACACGACGATGTTCACCGATGCATCGGTCCGCATCGACGGGCCGATCCACGTCGGCCCGAACCTGCTCGAGTGGGCGGCGACCGTCGGCGTGACGCTCGACGACATCGACCTGGCCGCAGAGTCAGCGACCGTGCAGGCCGACACGTTCCCCACACGACGCCTCGCGGCCCGGTACCTCCACTGGTTCCTCGACGAGGTCGTCGCGAACGCGCCGTCCACCGTCACCGTCACGACGCACGGCGCGCTCGTGACCGACGTCTTCGATCTGGACGCCGAAGGAGTTGACCATCGACAGATCGTCGAGCTCGACGGTGGGCCCGAGCAGCTCGTCGTCGACGCGGTCGTGCTGACGCTCGGACACGTCGACACGCACGCACTCGGCGGGGAAGCGGTCGTCGCCGAGTTCGCTGCGCGCCACGGGATCACGTACCTGCCGCCCGACTACACCGCGGACACCGACCTGGATGCGCTGCGCGCCGGCGCGGACGTGCTCGTGCGTGGCTTCGGGCTCGGCTTCGTCGACCTGATGCTGATGCTGACCGAGTGCCGCGGCGGGCGGTTCCGCACCGACGCCGACGGCACGCTGCGCTACGACCCGAGCGGCGAGGAGCCGGTGCTGTGGGTCGGTTCACGCCGAGGCGTGCCGTACCGCGCCAAGCCGAGCTACGCACTGCAGGGAGCACGCCCCGATCTCCCACGCTTCTTCAACGGCGACGTCGTCGATGCACTGCTCCAGCAGGACCGTGTCGACTTCCGCACCGACGTCTGGCCGCTGCTGGCCAAGGAGATCTCGTGGGGCTACTACCACGAGCTGATCACCGCCCATCCCGAGCGGATCACGGTGGGGCTCGACGAGTTCCTCGCCCGGTTCGGCGCGTGCCGCTTCGACAGCGACGACGAACGCTCGCTGATCGACGACGTCGTGCCCGCCGCCGCGGATCGACTCGACCTCGACGCGCTCGACCGCCCGTTCGCCGGTCAGGTGTTCGCCGGGCTCGACGAGTGGGAATCGGCGGTGTGCGCCCACGTCGCCGCCGACATCGCCCGCCGCGCCGACCCGTCGTTCAGCGCGGACCTCGGCGGGTTCATCGCCCTGCTGTCGGTGTTCGCCCAGCTGCCGCGCATCGCCGCATCCGGCAAGCTCGACGCCGCGTCGCGCATCGACGAGATGGACGGCTGGTGGTTCGGCTTCTTCAGCTACTACGCCAGCGGCCCACCGCCTCACCGCCTGCGACAGCTCCTCGCACTCGCAGATGCCGGTGTGGTCCGCTTCCTCGGACCTGACATGTGGATCGAGCTCGACGAGACGGCGGGGCGGTTCCGCTCCGGCAGTGCGGCGCACCCGTTCGTGCTCGAGACCGACGTGATGGTCGAGGGCCGGTTGCCCAGCCCGTCAGTGGTCGGAGCGCGTCACGCCTTGCTCACGCAGCTCCATCACCGTGCTCAGGCTGTCGAGGAAGAGGTGCGCGCCGAGGACGGTTCGATGCGATCGACTGGACTGATGCGCGTCGATCGCGGCTACCACGTCGTCCATGCCGACGGCAGCGCTCACCAACGACGGTTCGCCGTCGGCCCGCACTCGACCGCGAAGGGCCCGGCGTTCACCCGGCCACGCACGAACGCCGCACCGTTCCGTCAGAACGACGCGCTCGTGCGGGTCATGCTCACATCGATCGGCGTCGAGCCGGTCGCGAAGGAATCGATGAACGAACCAGCGAAGGAGACGATCCGCGATGCCCGTTGAGTTCCTCGGCATGGGTGCCACCAACGACGGCACGGAGGCACGCGCCCGCAGTGGCGCCAGCTTCGACAAGGAGTTCACGATCGCACTGGCTCGCGCCCACGCGGAAAACGGCTGGGACCGCGTGCTCACCGCGTACGGATCCGGCACACCCGATCCGGCGCAGGCCGCGGCGTACATCGCCACGCTCGTCCCCGACCTCGGGCTGCTGCTCGCGCACCGCCCCAACCTGGCGATCCCCACGTTCGCGGCGAAGACGTTCGCCACGCTCGACCAGATCAGCGACGGCCGATTGACGGTGCACTTCATCACCGGCGGCAGCGACCACGAGCAACGCCGTGAGGGTGACGACATCGGCAAGGACGATCGCTACGACCGGACCGCGGAGTACATCGCCATCGTCAAACGGATCTGGACGTCGCACGAGCCGTTCGACCACGAGGGCCGGTTCTACCGCTTCCACGACTTCGTGTCCGACGTGTTCCCCGTGCAGCAGCCGCGGCCGCAGATCTCCTTCGGCGGTTCCTCCGACGCGGCGTACGCGGCCGGCGGCGCAGAGGCCGACATCTACTGCCTGTGGGGCGAACCGCTGGCCCAGACCGCCGAGCAGATCGCCAACGTGCGCCGCGCCGCGCTGGCCGCCGGACGAACCGACGTGCCGAAGATCCAGGTCGCCTTCCGTCCGATCCTCGGCCACACGGAGGCGGCCGCGTGGGAGAAGGCACACGACACGCTCGATCGGATCACGACGCGGATGGGTGCCGGCGCAGGACTGTTGCGCCGCGGCGGGCGCAACCCGCAGAACACGGGATCTCAGCGGTTGCTCAAGATCGCCGAGGACGGCGAGCGCTTCGACCGCTGCCTGTGGACCGCGACCGCCAAGGCCACCGGAGCCGCCGGTAACTCGGTGGCGCTGGTGGGCACGCCGGAGACCGTGGCGGAGGCGCTGCTCGACTACTACGACCTCGGCGTCGACATCCTCTCGGCACGTGGCTACGACCTGTTGGAGGACGCCATCGAGTTCGGCCGCGACGTCATCCCGCTGGTGCGCGAGGGCGTCGCCGCACGTGACCGGGAAGCAGCGCGGCTGGCGCGCACATCCGCATGACGCCGCGAGAAGTCACAGGGCACGACATCACACCGCTCGACAACGCGGTCTGGCACACGCTCAACGGACCGAACCAATGGGCGGCCGAGGTGCACGGTGAAGCACGGCGCTTCGACCCGACCGTCTCGGTGTTCACCGCCGTCGACGAGTTCACGCCGCAGACGTGGGACGACACCCGCGAGCTCGTCGGCCCAGGCGGCATCGCCGTGTTCTTCCGTGCCGAGATCCCGACGCCACCGGACGGCTGGCAGGTCCTGCAGGACCTGCCCGGCTTCCAGATGGTGCGACACGAGCAGGTCACCCCGCGGTCCTCCGCATCCTGGCGTCAGCTGACGACCGACGACGTGCCGGCAATGGTCGCGCTGACCGCGCTGACCAAGCCGGGCCCGTTCGAGGTGCGGACGATCGAGCTCGGCAACTACGTCGGAGCGTTCGAGGGCGACGCGCTGGTCGCGATGGCCGGCGAGCGGTTCCAACTGGAGCACTTCACCGAGGTGAGCGCGGTGTGCACGCATCCGGACCACCGCGGCAAGGGCCTGGCCGAGCAGCTCTCCGACGTCGTCGCCGCTGGCATCAGCGAGCGCGGCAAGACGCCGATCCTCCACGTCGCCGGCACGAACCACAACGCCCGGCGGGTCTACGAGCGGCTCGGCTTCCAGGTCAGGCGAGAGATCGCGGTGAACGTCCTGCGCGCACCGAAATGACTCGCATCCGGGGCTACCGCAGATCGAGGGCCGGGTCGTCTCGGAACGCTGCCTCACCGATCGGCGGCGAGTAGGCGTGCACCGAGACCGCCTCCGTCGTGCCGACGTTGACGACCTCGTGGATGTGGTCCGCCGCCAGCAACGTGGTGCTGCCTTCGACGAGCCACCGGGTGGTGACGCCACGTCGGCGATCCGCGTCGACCACGTACCGCTCACGCAGCTCACCGGTCACCACGCGCACTGCCGCCCTCGACCCGTCGTGGTCGTGCATGCCCAAGCCGCAACCGGCCGGCCAGGCGATGGCCCACACGTCGTAGGCGTCGGTGGCTGCCACGAGCACCCATCGACGATCGTTGCCGGGCGGGATCGACGCCGCCGGGTTCGAGGCGGCGATGCCGTCGACGATGTCGGCCAGCACGACCGAGTCGAGCGCGGTCTGGCGGCTCATCGGTGACCCTCGTTCGACTCGACGGCGGCGTCGCCACGATGCCGATGTACGACCTGCTCGAGTTGCGCGTCCATCACGACGTGCTGTGGCACGCGGTCGTCGCGCAACTGGCCAGGGCAGGCGTGGATGCACCGGCGCGACTGACGCACGACGACGACGTGCACGCGCTGTGGCACGACCCGGCACTGTTCGTCAGCCAGGCCTGCGGCTGGCCGTTGGTCAACGAACTGGTCGGTGTCGCCGATGTGATCGGCGCCTTCGAGTACGACGTTCCGGACGCAGACGGCCCGACCTACCACAGCCACCTCGTGGCGCGGGTGGGCTCGCCGCTGCCGGCGCTCGACGAGTTGCCGGGCGTCACCGTTGCGGTGAACGGACCCGAGAGCCTGTCGGGCTGGATCTCGCTGGTCCGCGCCTTCCCACTTGGCGACGACGCGTGGCCCGGGCCGGTGGAGATCACCGGTGCGCACGTGCGCAGCCTGGACGCGCTGCGCAGCGGCAGCGCCGGACTGGCCTGCATCGACAGCGTCACGTGGACGCTGCTCGCCGACGTTCGCCCCGAGGCGCTCGATGGCGTGGAGATCGTCGGACGTGGGCCGCAGATCCCGTGCCTGCCGATCATCGTGCCCGCCGCGACGTCCGATGCCGTGCGTGCCGCCATCCGCACGGCGATCGCCGGCGGGATCGAGGACGCACGTGCGGCAGCCGACGCGTTGCGGATCGTGCGGTTCCACCCGCTCACCGTCGACGCCTACGCGCACCTGCTCCATCGCTGACTGCTCCATTCCGCTCCGCAGGAGGTGATTCCTGACCAGATTGGTCGTATTTCTAC
The DNA here is from genome assembly GCA_965229005.1 of Ilumatobacteraceae bacterium. Lineage (GTDB taxonomy): Bacteria > Actinomycetota > Acidimicrobiia > Acidimicrobiales > Ilumatobacteraceae > CBDDIP01. Next base: position 1,521,373 of record CBDDIP010000002.1, on the reverse strand, counting down.
CGACATCACGCCGCGATGTCAACATGCGTGACGGCATCACACGATGTGAACAACGTCGTGACCCGCTTCCGGTCTGGCAAACTTCGGCCGTGACCACCCCGATCGAGCCGGCGGAGCCACGCTCCGGCACCCAGGCCGTCGAGCGGGCGCTGGCGATCCTGGAGTGCTTCCGCCGCGACGTCGGCGCGCTCGGCATCAGCGAGATCGCCCGCGAAGTCCACCTGAACGTGTCCACTGCCCATCGGCTGGCGCGGGCGCTCGTCCACGCCGGGTTCATGGAGCAGGAGCCGAACACCGAGCGGTACCGCCTGGGCGCGGCGATCGCCGTGCTTGGGCAGCGCGCGCTGGAGCAGTCCGGCTACGCGTTGGCGCAACCGATCCTGTCGCGGCTGACCGAGCGGACCGGCGAGTCGACGACCCTCGGCGTGCGTCGCGGCGAGGAGGTGCTCGTGGTCGAACGGGCCGCCTCTCCCCTGCCGCTGCGGTTCGATCACACGACGGGTGCCGAGCTCAACATGCACGTATCGGCGATGGGCAAGGTGCTGCTGGCCTTCTCGCAGGGCGATCCGACCGACATCGTCGCCCGCCTGCCCCAGCTGACGCGCTTCACCAAGCGCACGATCACCGCGCGGAGCGCGCTCGTCGCCGAGCTCACCCGCACGCGCGAGCGTGGCTACGCCATCAACCTCGAGGAGCGCTACGAAGGCGTCAACGCCATCGCCGCACCGGTGTTCGGCTCGACCGGTACGGCGCACGCCGCCGTCGGGTTGCAAGGCCCGGCGATGCGGCTCGGTGAGGACCGGCTGCACGAACTGGCCGCCGTCGTGCGTGCCGCCGCAGACGAGATCGGCACCCTCGTCCTGCGCGCCGTCTGACGACCTGCGTCGTCGCAGACACGACGGTTAGCCTGCGCGAATGGTGACGTTCGGTCGGCGTGGGACGTGGTGGTTGCCGGTGATGATCGGACTCGTCGGGGCGTTCGTGCCGTCGACGGCGCTCGCCGCGCCGAGCCCATCCGGGCCCGCATCGACGTACCAACCCGTCGGCCCGATCCGCGTCGCGGACACGCGGCAGCTCGACTGTGGCTGCACGCACATCGATGGTTCGACGATCCACGTCCAGATCGCCGGCCGCGTCGTCGACGGCATCAGCGTGCCGGCGTCGATCGTCGCCGCGGCGATCACGATCACTGCATCGAACCCGAGCGCCGCCGCGTTCGTGACCGCGTCGCCATCGAGCAGTGCGCGGCCGGAGACGTCGACGGTCAACGTGCGCTCGGGCGTGGACATCGCCAACTCGACGATCGTTGCCGTCGGGCCGGACGGGGCGATCGATCTGTTCGCCCAGGCGCCGATGGACCTCATCGTCGACCTCTCCGGTGTGTTCGTCGAAGCCACATCCGCCACCGCCGGCCGGTTCCAGCCACTCGCCCCGGCACGATTGCTCGACACCCGCTCACCCGACGGCGAGCTGCCGATGGGCACGGTCGTCACCGTGCCGCTGCCTGTCGGAGTTGCCTCGGACGCGGTCGCGCTGGCGGTGAACATCACCAGCGTCGACGCCGCGCACACCGGCTACCTCAGCGCCTTCCCGGCGGGCACCGACCCACCGTCGACGTCGATCATCAACCCGGACGGCTCCGGATCGCCCATGGCCGCCACCGTCATCGTGCCGGTGACGCCGGCCGGGCTGTCGGTGCTCACCCAGGCCGGCGGTCACGTGCTCGTCGACGTCGTCGGTTGGTTCACCGGACCATCGGCACCGTCGTCGGCGGACGGTCTGTTCGTGCCGACCACACCGACGCGCATGCTCGACACGCGCAGCAGCCGACCACGTCTGTGGTCGGGCGGCACACGAGAAGTCGCCGCGCCCGTGGCTGCTGCCGCGTTGGTCACCAACCTGACCGTCGACACGGCAGATGGACCTGGCTACGTGACCGCCTTCCCGGCGGGGACGGGCCTGCCCAACACCTCGTCGCTCAACGCAGCGCGCCGCGACACGACCGTCGCGAACATGGCGATCACCGTGCAGTCGACGCGGGGCGTCGCCTACTACTCCAGCCGCGGCACCGACCTGCTGGTCGACCTCACCGGGTGGTTCACAGGCGCACCGGTGGCCGCCACCGCGCCGGTGCCGGCCAACACACCGCCGTCTCCGCGCGTGCTGCTCCTGGGCGACAGCACGCTCGCTGCGTTGAACGTGTCCACGTCGTCGCAGCGCGCCCTGCTCGGGTTCCAGCCGGTGCTCGATGCCGAGCCGTGCCGGCGCCTGGTGCGGCCGTCGTGCAAGAGCGACTTCACCTTGCGCGTGCCGAACACCGGGGTGCAGGCGATCAACACGACACCGGGCGCGATCGACGGCCTGGTGGTCAAAGCCGGGTACAACGACAGCTCGACGGGGTTCGAGGACGTCGTCGCCCAGATCATGGCGGCAGCTCGAGCGAAGGGCGCAACGTTCGTCATCTGGCTGACGTACAGCGAAGGCCACACCTCCAGCCAGGCCGTCACCTACCAGCGCAACAACGCCACGCTGCAGCGGCTCGCCGGGTCTGCCGCCTACCCGGATCTGTTCGTCGCCGACTGGCGCACGTACGCCGCTCCGTCGACGGGCTGGTATGCCAGCGACCGATTGCACCTGGGAACCGCCGGGGCGTGGGCGACGGCCGACTACATCTCGCGGTGGGTGGCCGCCGTCGAGCGCCTGCCGTGCCCGAAGGCATGGGCTCCCGGCGGCGCGATCCTCGATCCGTGCCCGTCACCCGACGCCGTCGCTGCGGCCACCGGCACCCTCCCCAACGTGAAGGCGCTGTACGGCTATTGATCTCGGTGCTCGCTGCGCTCGCCTGCCGTGTTCGCTCGCTGCGCTCGCTCACCCGAACTCGAGTCCGCGCATTCACCTGGACTCGGGGCGCGCTTCTCACCGGAACAGGTCGAGCGACTGCGCGTCGGCTCCGAGGATGGGCTCGGGGTCGACACCGAGCCAACCGTGGAGGGCGGTGGCGTAGAGCGAGCGGAGGTCGACGGTGTGGACGAGGTTGCCGTGGTCGTCGAGCTCGGTCAGTGATGGCGGCTCGCCGTAGCGACCACCGCGGACGGACGAGCCGATGATGAAGTGCGGCGCCGCCGTGCCGTGGTCGGTGCCGCTGCCGTTCTCGGCGGCGCGGCGACCGAACTCGGAGGTCGTCATCACGATGGCGCGATCGCCGGCGCCGGCAGCGTCGAGCGTGGCGAAGAACGACTCGAACCCTGCGTCGAGGTCGGTCATCAACGCCGCGTGGCGATCGGTGAGGCCCTCGTGCGTGTCGAAGTCGCCGAGCCCGGTGACGTAGACGATTCGTGGCGGGTGTTCGGCCAGCACCAGTTGGGCTGCCAGCGCGAACGACTCGGCCACCGTCGCCTCGCCGATCCCATCCTCCGTTCCATCGTCCAGGATCGCGTCGAGTCCGTCGCGTGCTTGCACGCTCAGCTGGATCGAGTGCTGCACACGCCCGAGCAACACCGCGGGATCCGGCGAGGCCGGAGCGAACCGCGCCCACGCGGCGATGAGCTCGTCGGCGCCATCTGCCCACGACGGCAGCCGCGGTTGCAACCCGGAGGCGTCGGCGATCGACGTGGAGAACGACTGTCGCCCGACGAGCGCCGGCGACGGGATCGCGCCGATGCTGATGCCGGCAAGCGGGTCGTCGAAGCCGACGGTGGCGTCGAGGTAGCGGCCCAACCATCCGGTGCCATCGCTGCCGGATGCGCTGCCGCTCCACCACGTGGCGAGCGAGGCGAAGTGCGACAGGTTCGGATCGTCGTACCCGACGCCCTCGATCAGCGCCACCTGTCCGGCGCGATAGCGCTCGGCGAGCTTGGCCAGCTGCGGGGCCAGACCGATGGCGGCGTCGAGGGTCAACGGATCGGTGATCCCGAGGGTCGGGCGCAACGACATGTAGGCGGGGTCTGCGTAGGGCACGACGGTGCTGAGACCGTCGTTGCCGCCGGCCATCTCGACGATCACCAACGTGCGATCGGTGCGCCCGCCGATCGAACCAACCGTGGTGCTCGTCGCGATCGGGCTGGTCGTCGATGTCGTTGTCGATGTCGACGACCCTGTGCTCGTCGATGTCGCCGTTGACGCACCCCCGCTCGAGCTGCCCTGCCAGACCGACAGCGCATATCCACCGGCGACGGCGGCGCCGGCAGTGACACCGACGCCGGTGATGAAGCGGCGCCGCGAGATCCGACGAGCGCCGTCGTCGGGGTCCACGTCCATGTGCGTGCTCATGTCAGCGTCACCTCCGGTGATGTGGCGGCGAGGGCGAAGCGCGCAGCCGGGTCGACCTGCGCATCGAGGACCGCTCGCGTCGCGTCGCTGATGTCGAACACACCGAAGCGGGCGAGCACCTGCTCCGTCGTGCCGACGTCGGGCGGCGGAGCGCCGATCGCCTGCAGCAGGTCGAAAGCGTGGACGAGGCTGCTCGGCCCGAGCAATCGGTCACCCTTCGGGTAGCCGGCCACGTTCGGCGGCAGGAACGGCAAGTAGCTCATCGAGCGCAGCGCTCGCGAGAGCGGGCCGCGCTTCTTGCCCCGACCGCCGAAGGCTGCGACGTCGACCTGTGTGCCCGCGGCCTGGATGATCGCCACCGTTCGCTCCAGCGGTGTGCGCACCTTGGCGCGCACCGCAGCGTCCGAGGTGAACGCCGGCTCGGCGACGATCGCTCGCACGAGGGGCAAGATCTCGTAGTCGGCAGCGAACGACGTGGCGAGCCGATCGAGCGCGTCGTCGTCGGGCGAGAGGCCGACCAGTTCGCGGTGGAGCTTGGCAGCGATGAACCGCGCCGTCGCAGGTTGGTCGAGGATCACATCGAGCGCGCCGTCCATGTCGAGCGCACCGGTGACGCCGAGCAGCGTCTTCGGCTCGTCGTCGTGACGGCGAGGAACGAACACCGCGTTCCACGGCGAGCCGAGGTCCTTGGCCGGCCGCCCCGGCAGGTCGACCACCCAACCGGTGAACGATCGAGACGCGGCCACGACGTCGTCCTGCGTGTACCCGCTGTCGCGACCCATGGTGAACAGCTCCATGCACTCACGACCGAAGTTCTCGTTGTGCTCCTTGGCCGTGCTCTTCGTCCCGTCGAGGTAGACCAGCATCGCCGGGTCCTTGGCGACGGCCTTCAGCAGTTCGGCGAAGTTGCCGAGCGCGTGCTCGCGGATCGTCAGGTGCTGGCGCCACAACAGGTACGGCACCGGCACCTTCGCCAGGCTGGTGGCGAAGTGGTCGTGCCAGAACCAGGTGAGGCGCTCGTCGATCATCCGACCCGGGTCGGCCATCCGACCGATCCACCACCCGATCGGCCCGGCGATCTGCGCCGGGTCGCGGCCGGTGTCGTAGTCAGCCGGCGCAGCGAAGTCGAGCGGCGTCGCTGCGGGTGACGATCGATCGAACGCCATCGTGATCGCCGCATCGGTGTCGGCGAGGCCGGCCAGCACATCGGGGTGCGAGCCCATCGACAACCGCCGCACGACGTGGGAGATGCGCTCCGGCTCGCTCGGGCTGGTCATGGCTGCAGCGTGGCAGCCGGATGTGAAGGAACTATGAGCGTTCGTCGAGCGAGGGGCGGCGACGGAGATCCGGCGCTGTCGACGACCTTGATCGTGCCCGCTGCCGCGGTGGCCGCCGGCCACTCAGCGCGCCGATGCCGAGGACGATCATCACCCGCCGAGGGCGCTGAGCTCCTTCGCCAAGCGCTGCACGCTGACCGGCCGCTTGGTGGCCATCGCCTGCACGAACAGGCTGACCCGCAGCTCCTCCAGCCCCCAGCCGACGTCGACCACCTCGGGCGTCGCCTCGCCGCGGCCGAGCCGAGCGAGCAGCGTGGCGTACCGCGCTTCCAGTGCTGTTGCCGAGGCGATGTGCTGCCGATCTCGCGCCGGCCCGTCGGACAGCTTCTCCAGCCGCCGACCGATCGCCTGCACGTAGCGACCGACGTCGGCGATGCGATCCGGCCCGGCCGCGCTGACGAACCCCGGCCGGAGGAGCCGAGCGAGGTGCGCGTTGGCATCATCGACGGACGGCCGCAGCGCGGGCGCGTGCAACCGATCGAGCTGGGCGACCACCGACGCCGCCTCGATGACGATCCTCGACGACGCGGCGACGAGCGATGCGGCGCGCGAGGTGATCTCGCCGCGAGCATCGCGCTGCAGCTCGCGGAACGCGGCTTCCGTCCACGGCACGCCGTGCGCGTCCAGCAGCGCATCGACGGTGGCGTTGATGCAGTCGTCGACCAGCGCAGCCTCCGTCATCAGGCCCACTGCGGCGATCGCCAGCCGGGCCTGATTGGACAACGGCTTCTCCACCGTTCGTCTCGAGGGCGGCACGGTGAGCAGCAGCAACCGGCGCACTCCGGCGCGCATCACCCGCGCCTGCAGATCGGCGTTGGTCAGCACGCGGATTGCCACCGACTCGCCGTTGTCCAGCAGCGCCGGGTAGCCGCGCATCGCGTTGCCGGCGCGGTCGACGTCGACGACGTTCGGCAGGTCGCCGAACGTCCAGTCCGTCAGCCCACGCTGCTCGATCGACGAAGCGGCCTCGGCGAGCACGCTGCGCAGCGCGGTGCGGAACCGCTCGCGTAGCGGCGCGAGGTCTTTGCCGTAGGCCAGCACGCGGCCGTGCTCGTCCTCGATCGCGAACCCGATGCGCAAGTGGTCGGGGACCTTCGACGCGTCGAAGTCGGTCGCCCGCACGCGCACGCCGGAGACCTGCTGGAACGCAGCGGCGAGCGCGTCGTGGAACGAACCCTCCTGCGCTCCGAGCGCGGCGAACGCCCGACGACCGGTCTCGGCCGCCGGTACGAGGTCGCGGCGCAACGTCTTCGGCAACGAGCGCAGCAGCGAGTGCACGAGCTCTTCGCGGAACCCTGCCACGTGCCAATCGAAGCCGACGTCGGTGATCTGGTTGAGCAGCGCGACCGGGACGTGCACGGTGGCGCCGTCGGCCGGCTGCCCCGGCTCGAAGCGATACGTGACGACCAGCTCGTGGTCACCCTGACGCCAGACCCCGGGGAAGTCGGTGAGGCTGCCGGCGGGCGCGCCGATGCTGAGATCGTCAGGCGTCATCCGCAGCAGTTGCGGGTTCGAGGAACGCGCGTCTTTCCACCACCGATCGAAGTGCCGCGTCGTCACCACGTCGGCGGCGACCCGCCGGTCGTAGAAGGCAACGATCGCCTCGTCGTCGATCAAGAGCGCGCTGCGAGTTCGTTCGGCGATCGCACGCGTGCGATCGATCACCGCCTGGTTCTCACCGAAGAAGCGGTGGCGTGCGTGCCACGAGGTCAGCTCCTCGGGAGTGGCCAGCGCGTGGCGGACGAACATCGATCGAGCGACCGCGACGTCGACGCGCTCGTAGCCCACGGTGCGTCCGGTGATGATCGGCAAGCCGTAGAGCGAGACCCGTTCGGTCGTCACCGCCCCGCCGCGCTGCACGTCCCAGCGCGGCTCGCCGTACGAACGGGTGATGAGGTGCGGGGCCAGCCGCTCCGCCCACTCCGGCTGCACGCCGGCGACCATGCGACCGAACAGCCGGCTGGTCTCCACCAGCTCGGCGGCCATCACCCACTTCGGCAGCTTCTTGCCGAGCGCCGACCCGTTGCCGATGACGAACTTCGCGCCGCGGGCGCCACGGAACTCGCGGGTCAACCCGTCGCGCATGCCGATGTGCGACAGCAGGCCCGACAGCACCGCTTGATGGACGCGGTCGGGATGGCCAGCGTCGGAGCCTGGACGGATCTGCAGCTGACCGGCGACCTGGCGCAGCTGGCTGTAGAGGTCCTGCCACTCGCGCACGCGCAAGTAGTTCAGATACTCGGTGCGGCACAGCTTGCGGAACTGGCTCGACGACATCTCCCGCTGTTGCTCGCGCAGGTGGTCCCAGAGCTTGACGAGCGTGAGGAAGTCGCTGCCCTCGACGTGGAAGCGGCGGTGCATCTCATCGGCCGCTGGTCGGTGCTCGGCCGGCCGTTCGCGCGGGTCCTGGATGCTGAGCGCAGCGGTGATGACGAGCACCTCGCGCACACAGCCGTGACGGTCGGCCTCGATGATCATCCGCGCCAGGCGCGGGTCGAGCGGGAGCTGCGCCAGCTGACGTCCGAGCTTGGTCAGTCGCCGCTCATCGGCCGCAAGCCCCTGCTCCAACGCGCCGAGCTCCTCCAACAGGCTGATGCCGTCGCGGATGGCGCGACCGTCGGGCGCGTCGAGGAACGGGAACGCGGCGACGTCGCCGAGGCCGAGCGCGATCATCTGCAGGATCACCGAGGCGAGGTTCGTGCGCAGCACTTCGGGCTCGGTGAACGCATCCCGCGAGTTGAAGTCGTCCTCGCTGTAGAGGCGGATGCAGATGCCCGGAGCAACGCGCCCGCATCGCCCGGCGCGTTGGTTGGCCGACGCTTGCGACACCGCCTCGATCGGCAACCGCTGCACCTTCAGACGCGCGCTGTACCGGCTGATGCGCGCCGATCCGGCGTCGATGACGTAGCGGACGCCCGGCACGGTGAGCGACGTCTCGGCGATGTTGGTCGACAGCACGATCCGCCGGCCGGTGTGCGGTTGGAAGATGCGGTGCTGCTCGGCTGCCGACAGACGCGCGTACAGCGGCAGCACGTCGGTGTTGCGCAGATCGAGGCGCCGCAGCGCGTCGGCGGTGTCGTGGATCTCGCGCTCGCCGCTCAAGAACACGAGCACGTCGCCGGGCCCCTCGCGGCCGAGCTCGTCGACCGCGTCGGCGATCGCCTGGACCTGGTCGCGATCGTCCTTCGGATCCTCCGGATCGGCACCACCGTATGGGCGGTAGCGCATCTCCACCGGGTGGGTGCGACCGCTGACCTCGATGATCGGCGCCGAACGACCGCTGGCATCGGCGAAGTGCTCGCTGAACCGCTGCGTGTCGATCGTCGCCGAGGTGATGATCACCTTCAGATCAGGGCGTCGCGGCAGCAGTTGCTTGATGTAGCCGAGGAGGAAGTCCACGTTGAGGCTTCGCTCGTGGGCTTCGTCGATGATCAGCGTGTCGTAGCGCGACAGCATGCGATCTCGTTGCGTCTCGGCCAGCAGGATGCCGTCGGTCATCACCTTGACGAGCGTGTTCTCGCCGACCCGATCGGTGAAGCGCACGGTGTATCCGATGATCCCGCCCAGTTCGGTGCCGAGCTCCTCCGCGACGCGTTCGGCGATGGTGCGTGCAGCCACCCGCCGCGGTTGGGTGTGCCCGATCAGCCCGGTGATCCCGCGCCCCAGCTGCAGGCACAGCTTGGGCAGCTGGGTGCTCTTCCCCGACCCGGTCTCGCCGGCGACGATCACCACCTGGTGATCGCGGATCGCGTTGCGCAGCTCCTCGGCGCGCTCGGCGATCGGCAGCTCCTCGGGCACCGTGATCTCCGGCACCTGGGCGCGGCGGTGCTCCAGCTGCTCCTCGCTGAAGCGAGACCGAGAGGAGCCACCAGAGCGAGACATCAGCTGAGCTTCATCACCGCGTCGCCGAGGCGCTCGATGTCGGAGCGGTCGTTGTAGATCTGCGCACTGACCCGCAGCGACAACCTTCCACCGTGAGCGCCGAGCGGCAGCTCGATGCCGTGCTCGCCGAGCAGTGCTGCCTGCTGGCGTACGGCGTCCTCCACCGTGGAGCCGGCCGACTCCGGCAGCAGCACGTGCACCATCGTGCCGATCATCGACTCGGGCGTGTTGAACGGCGAGCCCCATCGATCGGCGAGGTACTGGCCCGCCCACCACGCCAGGTCGTGGTTCCATGATCGGATCTCGTCGACGCCCCACTCCTCCATCAGCGCGATCGCCGCGGGAGCGGCGAGGAACGGCGTCGGGTCGCGAGTGCCCGGCAGATCGAACTCGGCGGCCAACCCGTTGTCGAGCCCCCAGGAGATCACTGCCGCGTGAAGGTTCGGCTGCTGCTCCTTCGATGCCCAGATGATCCCGGCGCTGCGCGGCGTCCAGGCCCACTTGTGCAGGTTGCCGATGTACCAGTCGGCGCCGAGGGACGGGATGTCGAAGTCGATCGCGCCTGGCCCGTGCGCGCCGTCCACGAGCAGCAGCACGCCGCGCTCGTGGCACACGCGAGCGATCTCGGCCACCGGCATGATCAGTGCGGTCGATGCGCTGATGTGGTCGGTGAGCACGATGCGCGTGCGCGGCCCGATGGCCGTGGCGATCGCGTCGACGAACGCCGACGGATCGGCGCCGGGGCGGGGCATCTCGACGCTGCGCAACGTGGCGCCGACGTGGCGCGTGGCGAACGCGGCTGCGTTGGTGACCCCGCCGTAGCCGAGGTCGGTGACGAGCACCTCGTCGCCCTGCTGGAACGGGAACGAGCGCAGCACCGAGTTGGCGCCGGTGGTGGCGTTGTCGACGAAGCCGAGGTCGTCGCTGTCCGCGCCGAGGAACGCGGCGACCGCGTCGGCGGCGACGCGCATGCGCGGCCGCGGGCCGGTGCTGTGATGACCGGTGTCGGCCAGCTCGCGCAAGAGGAACGTAGCCGGTTGCCGTTCGATCTCGTCGCGGATCGCCTGCTGTACTGCCAGCACGCGCCGCGGCGGCGCACCGACCGTGCCGTGGTTGAGGTAGGTGACCGCAGGGTCGATCATCCACTCGGCGCGCATGTCATGTCCGAATCGGGGCATGAGCTGCAACGTAGACGGCGACCAGGTCGCCTGGCAGGTGATTACGCCATGTCGATGGCAGCGCCCGCGAACTGGGCGTTGTACAACCGCGCGTAGGCGCCGTCGGCGGCGAGCAGCTCCGTGTGGTTGCCCTGCTCGACGATGCGCCCGGACTCCATCACCAGGATGGTGTCGGCGTCGCGGATCGTGGAGAGGCGGTGGGCGATGACGAAGCTCGTGCGCTGCGAGCGCAACGCGGCCATGGCCCGCTGGATGAGCACCTCGGTGCGCGTGTCCACCGAGCTGGTCGCCTCGTCGAGGATCAGGATCGCCGGGTCGGCCAGGAAGGCGCGGGCGATGGTCAGCAGCTGCTTCTCGCCAGCGCTGACCGCGCCGCCTTCGTCGTCGAGCGGCGTGTCGTAGCCCTGCGGCAGCGAGTGCACGAAGCGGTCGACGTAGGTGGCCTTCGCGGCCGCCATGATCTGCTCCTCGGTGGCGTCGAGGTTGCCGTAGGCGATGTTCTCGCGGATGGTCCCGCCGAACAGCCACGTGTCCTGCAGCACCATGCCGATGTTGGAGCGCAGCTCGCGGCGCGGCATCTGCGAGATGTCGTGCCCGTCGAGTCGGATGGCGCCGCCGTCGAGCTCGTAGTAGCGCATGATCAGGTTGACGAGCGTCGTCTTGCCGGCACCGGTCGGGCCGACGATGGCGACGGTGCGCCCCGGTTCGGCGACGAGCGAGAGGTGCTGGATCAGCGGCTTGTCCGGGTTGTAGGAGAACGACACGTCGTCGAACTCGACGAGCCCGCGGGTCGGTTCAGTGTTGCCGGTGGCCGGCGGGTCCGGCTCCTCCTCGTCCATGTCGAGCAGCTCGAAGACGCGCTCGGCGGAGGCGATGCCGGACTGCAGCACGTTGATCATCGACGCCGTCTGGGTCAGCGGTTGGGTGAACTGGCGCGAGTACTGGATGAACGCCTGCACGTCGCCCAGGCCCATCGTGCCGTTGGCCACGCGCAGCCCACCGATGACGGCGATGGCCACGAAGTTGAGGTTGCCGATGAACATCATCGCCGGCTGGATGATCCCGCTGACGAACTGCGCCCCGAAGCTGGCTTCGAACAGCTCCTCGTTGGTCAACCGGAAGCGCTCCTCGACCTCTTTCTGGCGGCCGAACACCTTGACCACCGCGTGTCCGGTGAACGCTTCTTCGACCTGCGCGTTGAGCATGCCGGTGTGGCGCCACTGGGCGATGAACCGCGTGCGCGAACGCTTGGCGATCTGCTTCATCGTCAACAGCGACAACGGCACGGTGACCACCGCGACGATGGCCAGCACCGGGGAGATGAGGATCATCGCGATGACGACGCCGGTGATCGTCAGCAACGACGTCAGCAGCTGGCTCAGCGTCTGCTGCAAGCTCTGGGCGACGTTGTCGATGTCGTTGGTGACGCGGCTGAGCAGGTCGCCGCGAGGGGCGCGGTCGACGACGCGCAGGGGCAAACGGTTGAGCTTGTCCTCGACGTCGGCACGCATGCGGAACATCGTCCGCTGCACCACGCCGGCCAGCAGGTACGCCTGCGTGTAGGCGAGCGCGTAGGAGATCAGGTACAGCACCAGCGCGAGCTCCAGCGTGTGGTGCAGCGACGTGAAGTTGATCCCGCGACCGCTGCGCAACCCGTTGAAGATGATGTCGGTGGCGTGACCGAGGATCTTCGGCCCGAGCACCACCAGCGTCACGCTGACGATCGCCAGACCGAACACGCCGATGACGGTCGCGCGCTCCGGTCCGAGGCGGCGCATCAGCCGGCGCGTCGAGGCCTTGAAGTTCTTCGACTTCTCGGTGGGAACCCCGACCATGCTCATCCGGCCGCCGCCGGGCCCGGTGCGCAGCTCGGACGACGGCGGCCGCACGGCGTCGGCGTCGTTGGCGGCGTCGCCTCCGGTGCTGCTGCCCTTGCGTTCGTCGATGCTCATGCCGCCTCCTCCGCGCTCAGCTGCGAGGCAACGATCTCCATGTACGTCGCACATCCCTCGAGCAGCTCTCGATGCGTGCCCAGGCCGACGATGCGACCGTCCTCCAGCACCATGATCTGATCGGCGTTCATGATCGTGCTCACCCGTTGGGCCACGAGCACGACGGCGGCGTCGGCCACCTTCGGCGCCAGCGCGGCGCGCAGTCGGGCATCGGTGGCGAGGTCGAGTGCGGAGAACGAGTCGTCGAACACGTAGACCTCGGGCTGGCGCACGAGCGCACGCGCGATCGCCAACCGTTGCCGCTGACCACCGGACACGCTGGTGCCGCCCTGGGCGATCGAGGCGTCGAGCCCGCCTGGCATGGCGCGCACGAAGTCGGCGGCCTGGGCGATCGTCAACGCCTCCCACAGCTCCTCGTCGGTGGCGTCCGGCTTGCCGTAGCGCAGGTTGCTGGCGACGGTGCCGGAGAACAGGTAGGGCTTCTGCGGCACGACACCGACGCGCGTCCACAGCAGCTCCGGATCCAGGTCGCGCACGTCGACGCCGTCGACGAGCACGGTGCCGGACGTGGCGTCGAACAACCGAGGCACGAGGCTGACGAGCGTGGTCTTGCCCGAACCGGTGCTGCCGATGATCGCCAGCGTCTGGCCGGCGATGCAGCGGAACGAGACGTCCTCGAGCACGGCCGCTTGCGCACCCGGGTAGTGAAAGCCGACGTTGCGGAACTCGATCTCGCCGTGCGCCGACACCGAGGTGACCGGGTTGACCGGCGGGACGACCGACGAGTCGGTGTCGAGCACCTCTTGCAGGCGCTCGGCGCACACCGCGGCGCGTGGCCACAGCGCAGCCATGAAGGTGGCCATCATCACGGCCATCAGGATCTGGGTCAGGTACGACAGGAAGGCGATCATCGCCCCGGGCTTCATGTCGCCTTCGCTGATCCGATTGGCGCCGAACCACAGCACGCCGACGCTGGAGACGTTGACGACGGCGATCACCGTCGGGAACATCAGGCCCATCAGCCGGCCGCCCTTGAGCGCGGTCTCCGTCACGAGCGCGTTGCCCTCCGAGAAGCGCTCCGCCTCGTTCGGCTCACGCACGAACGCGCGCACGACGCGGATGCCGGTGATCTGCTCGCGCAGCACGCGGTTGATGCCGTCGATGCGATCCTGCATGACGCGGAACGTCGGGATCATCCGTCGGATCGTCGAGCCGACGATCACCAGCAGCACCGGGATGCTGACCACGATCAACCACGACAGGCCGACGTCTTCGCGCAGGGCCATGATGATCCCGCCGATCGCCGTGATCGGCGCGGCGACCAGCAGCGTGCACGTCATCAGCACGAGCATCTGCACCTGCTGCACGTCGTTGGTGATGCGGGTGATCAGCGACGGCGCACCGAACTGGTTGACCTCGCGAGCCGAGTAGCCGGTGACCTTGTGGAACAGCGCACTGCGCACGTCGCGACCGAAGCCCATCGCGGCGCGTGCACCGAAGAACACGGCGGTGATCGAGAACACGATCTGCACCACGGTGACGAGCAGCATCCACCCGCCGTGGTGCCAGATGTAGTTGGTGTCGCGCTGGACGACGCCCTTGTCGATGATGTCCGCGTTGAGGCTCGGCAGGTACAGCGCGGCGATCGTCTGCACCGTCTGGAACGCGAGCACCAGCCCGAGCTCCTTCTTGTACGAGCGCAGGTACGTGCGCAGCAGCTTCATCATCGTCATGAGCGGATCCCATCGAGGAGCACGGCAACGATCTCGTCGGCCGTCAGGGGTTGGTTGGGTGCCATCAGTGGATGGGAGAAGGCGAGGGTGAGCGCGCGCAGCATCTGCGCGGCCTGGACGGGGGTGCGACTGACCCCGTCCGGCGAATCGCGGAAGATGGCGACGATGCCCTCGAAGTCGGCAGGAGCGCTCTTCGGCCGGTTGTCGAACAGACCGGCTGCGCCGAGCTTCCAGATGTCCCGCATCCGACGTTGCATGATCTCGACGGCGGCAGCGAGACGACCCTCGAAGCCGAGGCTCGGATCGATCGCTGCGAGCGCGACCTCCGCCGGCGCCGGATCGAACACGGCGTCGACCGCGGCCTCGATCAGCGCGTCCTTGTCGGCGAAGACGCGGAAGATGGTGCCTTCGGCAATGCCGGCGGCTTCCGCGATCTGCTTGGTGGTGACCATCGCCCCGTGCTCCAGCAGCAGCGCCACGGTGGCCGAGACGATGCTCGCCCGGCGTTCGTCCGGCGGCAGCGCGGGAGCCCGCTGCGTTCCCGATTGGCGGAGCTGATCGACCGTCATGGCGTCGATCCTAACCCACTGAGTGAGCGCTCACTCAGTGGGTTTCGCGTCGGCGCCGACGGCCGCTCGGATCTGCGCGTCGAACGAGCGGACGTGCTGCTCCACCAGGGCGGCAGCGGTGTCGGCATCGCCGCTGCGAAGCGCGGCCAGGATCGCCTGATGCTCGTCAACGGCGTGGCCCATGTCGGCCACGCGGGCCAGGTGCATGTGCCAGAGCCGGTCGCTCTGCGCGTAGAGCACGTCGAGCGTGTCGGTGAGGAAGCGGTTGCCGGCGGCCTCCCAGACGATCTCGTGGCACTCGCGGTCGATCTCGATCAGCTCGTCGGGCGTCGTGCCCGGCGCCGCAGCGCGGGCCAGCACGGCTGCCATCGCGGCCCACTGCTCGTCACTCCCCCGCGTCGCCGCCAGCCGCGTGACGTAGGGCTCGAGCACGGCGCGCGTCTCGTAGAGCAGCGCCAGTTCATTGGCGTCCACACCGGCGACGAACACGCCGCGGCGAGGCACGATCGTGACGAACTGCTCGCGGGCCAATCGCTGGATCGCCTCGCGGATCGGGGTGCGCCCGATGCCGAGTGAGCGTTGCAGCTCGTCCTCGCGGACCACGTCGCCGGGGGCCAGCTCGACGCGGATGATCATCCGCCGCAGCTGCTCGTAGGCCCGTTCACTCAACGACATCACGTGCGGTACTGTAGTGATATATCACCAGTCGATCTGTCAATCGTTCGTCATCAAGGAGCGCGCACGTGCCGGAAGCCCAGGAAGTCCCCCAGCAAGCTCGATGCGTCGTCATCGGCGCCGGCATCGTCGGCAACTGCCTCGTCGGCCACCTGGCCAACCTCGGCTGGACCGACATGGTCCTGCTCGACAAGGGCCCGCTGCCCAACCCCGGCGGCTCCACGGGTCACGCCTCCAACTTCATCTTCCCGACGGACCACAACAAGGAGATGGCGGTGCTCACGCTGGAGAGCCAGCGCCAGTACGTCGAGCACGGGTTGAACAACACGTGCGGCGGCATCGAGGTCGCTCGCGACGAAGCCCGCCTGGAGGAGTTCAACCGGCGGATGACGTCGGCCACGGCGTGGGGCATCGAGGCCTCGCTGCTGACGCCGGCCGAGGTCAAAGAGCTCGTCCCGTTCATCAACGAGGACGTCATCCTCGGCGGCTACTACACGCCGAGCGTGTCGGTGGTCGACTCGCTGCAGACCGGCACGCTGATGCGCGAGTCGGCCATCGCCAAGGGCGCGCTGCAGGTGTTCGCCAACACCGAGGTGCTCGACCTCGAGGTGGTCGACGGCACGATCAAGGCGGTCGTCACCGACAAGGGTCGCATCGAGGCCGAGCACGTCGTCATCGCCTGCGGCGTGTGGAGCCCGCGCATCGCCAAGCTCGCCGGCGCCAACATCCCGCTCACGCCGGCCGTGCACCAGATGGCCGACGTCGGCCCGATCGACATCCTCCAGCAGAGCGGCAAGGAGGTCGCCTACCCGATCGTGCGCGACATGGACACGTTCTGCTACGAGCGCCAGACCGCCGGCTCGATGGAGGTCGGCAGCTACGCCCACCGACCGATCTTCCACCACCCGGACGACATCCCCTCGAACGAGGCCGCGGCGCTGACGCCGACCGAGCTGCCGTTCACCGCCGACGACTTCGACCAGCAGTTCGAGGAGGCGATCGAGCTCATGGGCGACATCCTCGAGACCGCCGAGATCCGCTACGCGATCAACGGGCTGCTGTCGCTCACGCCCGACGCGATGCCGGTGCTCGGTGAGACCGTCGAGGTGCGCAACCTGTGGTCGGCCGCCGCGGTGTGGATCAAGGAGGGGCCGGGCATCGCCCAGCTCGTCGCCGAGTGGATGACCTACGGCTACCCGCACCTGTGCGACCCGCACAGCAGCGACATCAGCCGCTTCTACCCGCACGAGAAGACCGAGCACCACATCCTCGCCAGGTGCGCCGAGCACTTCAACAAGACGTACGGCATCGTCCACCCGCGCGAGCAGTGGGCCAGCCAGCGCGGCATGCGTCGCAGCCCGTTCTACGCGAGGGAAGAGGCCCTTGGCGCGGTGTTCTACGACGCCCGCGGCTGGGAGCGCCCGCAGTGGTACGAGAGCAACGCCGCGCTGTTCGAGAAGTACCCGGAGGCGAACGTGCCGCGCCCGCACGAGTGGGACGCGCGCTGGTGGTCGCCGATCATCAACGCCGAGCACCTGGCGATGCGCGACAGCGTCGGCATGGTCGACCTCACCGCGTTCAACGAGTTCGACATCGAGGGCCCCGGCGCACTGGCCGGGCTGCAGCACATCACTGTCAACTCGGTCGACGTGCCGGTCGGTCGCTCCGTCTACACGCCCCTGCTGACCCAACACGGCGGGTTCCGCGGCGACCTCACCATCCAGCGTCTCGGCGAGCAGCACTTCCGCGTCATCACCGGCGCGTTCGACGGCGGTCGCGATCAGTACTGGTTCCGCAAGTACCTGCCCACCGACGGCTCGGTCACGTTCACCGATCGTTCGCAGGGCATCTGCACGCTCGGCGTGTGGGGCCCCAACGCAGAGGCCGTGCTGTCGAAGGTGGTCGTGCCGGAGAACCAGCGTGCCGGTGCGGTCGAAGACCTCTCGCTCGCCGGCTTCCCGTACGGCGCGGTGAAGGACGTGCTCATCGCCGGCATCCCGTGCACGATGTTCCGCATCTCCTACGTCGGCGAGAACGGCTGGGAGATCTACACGCGCATGGAGCACGGCCTGTCGCTGTGGGACACCGTCGCTGCCGCAGGCCAGGAGTTCAGCATCGTGCCGGTCGGCATCGGCGTGTACGCCGTCACCGGGCGCATCGAGAAGGGCTACCGCCTGATGGGCGCCGAGCTGGAGAGCGAGTACGACCCGGTCGAGGCCGGACTCGCCCGCCCGAAGGTGAAGTCCGCCGACTTCATCGGTAAGGAGGCGTACCTCGCCGCCCGCGCCGATGCCGAGGCCAACGGACCGGCCGCGACGCTCTGCACGTTGGCGATGCTGTCGCACACGAGTGCGGCCGGCATCGATCGCTACCCGGTCGGCGGCAACGAGCCGATCGTCACGATCGACGGCGAGCGCATCGTCGACCGCAAGGGTCGCGTCTCGCGGGTCACCACCGCTGGTGCGGCGCCGTCGCTCGGGCAGTACCTGCTGCTCGCCTACCTCCCGCCGGAGCACGCCGTCGAGGGCACCGAGCTGCGCGTCAAGTACATGAACGAGCTGTTCCCCGTCACCGTGGCCCGAGTCGGCAGCCAGCCCCTCTTCGACCCCGACGACTTGCGCATGAAGAGCACGTCCCGATGAGCCAGCGAATCTGGAGTTCGGGTGAGCGAGCTCGCGAGCGAGCACGGCAGGCGAGCGCAGCGAGCACCGAGATGACGGCCCAAGCATGACGAACGTCTTGGTGTGCGTGAAGCGGGTGCCGGCGCCGGGGGCGAAGATCAACGTCACGGCCGACGGGCTGGCCGTGGACACCGCGTTCCTCGGGTTCACCACGAGCCCGCACGAGGAGTGCGCGGTGGAGGCCGCGGTGCAGCTCGTCGAGGCGCACGGCGGTTCGGCGACGGTGCTCACGCTCGGGCCGACGGAGGCCGAGGACCAGTTGCGCTACGCGGCCAGCGTCGGCGTGGCGCACGCCGTGCTGTTGCCCACCGACAACAGCGACTGGGACGCGCAGCGCACGGCGCGGGCGATCACCGCCGCGGTTCGCGAGATCGAGGCCGAACGCGGAGCGTTCGATCTCATCCTGTTCGGCAACGAGTCGGCCGACTCCGGCGGGTTCCAGGTCGGCGTACGCGTTGCTCGCGCCCTCGACCGTCCGATGGTCAACGGGGCCAAGGGCATCTCGATCGAGGACGGCGCAGCTCGCATCGAGCGCCCGACCGATGGCGGCTTGGAGGTGCACCAACTACCGCTGCCGGCCGTGGTCGGCGTGAAGGAAGGCATCAACCTGCCGCGCTACCCCACGTTGAAGGGCCGTCTGGCTTCGAAGAAGGTGGCCATCGAGTCGATCACGCCGGCTGCCGAGCCGGGCGGCCAGCAGCTCGTCGGCTTGCGTGCACCAGCCGAGCAGGCGACCGAGACGACCGTGCTCGGCCATGGAGCCGCGGCCGCTGCCGCCGTGGTCGATCTGCTCGCCGAGCTCGGAGTGCTCAAGTGACCGTGCTGGTGCTCGTCGAGCACGACCGTGGCTCGCTGGCGACGGCGACGTTGGAAGCGCTGACGGCTGCCCGTTCGCTCGACAGCGACGTGCACGCCCTCACCATCGGCGCCGCCGCCGACGGGTTGGACGAGGTGCTCGCCGGGCACGGCGCGGCGGTCGTGCACCAGGCGCATCACGAGGCGCTGACCGACTACGCACCGGAGGCGTGGGGCGACGTCCTCGCCCAGTGCATCACGGCCACGGGTGCGACGGCCGTCGTCGCCACGGGCACCGACATCGGCAACGAGGTGATGGCGCATGCTGCAGCGACGCTCGATCTGCCGATGGCCGCCAACTGCCTCGACGCCGTCGCCGGGCAACCGATGGCGATCACTCGCGTTCGATGGGGCGGCTCGTTGCTGGAGCAGGCGACGCTCGACGCACCCGTCGCGCTGCTGACGTTCGCCCACCACCACGTCGAGCCGGTCGCGCTGGCGGGAGCAGGTGAAGCACGTCCGTTCACACCCGTGCTGACCGACAGGGCGACGCGGACTCGCGTCGTCGATCGCGTCGAGCGCGCGGCGGGCGTCACGCTGGGCACCGCACAGGTCGTGGTCGGAGGCGGCCGCGGCGTGGGCTCGGCCGACGGCTTCGCTCCGCTCGAGGCGCTCGCCGCGCTGCTCGGCGGCGTCGTTGGCTGCTCGCGCGCCGTCACCAACAACGGATGGCGCAACCACACCGATCAGGTCGGGCAGACGGGCACACGCATCGCTCCCGACATCTACATCGCCTGCGGCATCTCCGGCGCGATCCAGCACTGGGTCGGGGCGATGGCGTCGAAGAAGATCCTCGCCATCAACACCGACCCGCAGGCGAACATGGTGACGAAGGCCGACTACGCGGTCATCGGCGATCTGCACGAGGTGGTGCCGGCGATCAGCGCCGAGATCGCCCGCCGTCGCGGCTGACGGTCAGGTCGGGCGTTCGGCGTAGAGGAGGACGTTCGGGCCGTGCGGGTGGTCGCGGTCGTCGAAGCCGATCTCGATGCGGGCGAAGCCGAGGTCGTTGAGCACGCCGCACAGGCCGTCGAGCTCCATCCACACGGCCGACTCCTCGGGCCCGCCGCAGAAGCCCTGGAACTCCAGCGCCTCGAGGTAGTTGCGGCGGTGCAGCGCGAGTGTCCGCCCACCGATCTCGCGTTGGAAGGGTGCGTCGAACAGGCGCTCGAACCCGGGGTTGGCCGCCATCGCCGCATCGTCGAAGAAGTGCGTCCACAACCCGATGCGGTCGCTGACACGCGCCATCGCCGTGAGCGTGCGCACCGGATCGGGAGCGTGGTAGAGCACGCCGCTGGCGACGAGCAGGTCGACTCGTTGGTCGGTCGTCTCGAGGTACGGCAGGAAGTCGCCGAACTGGAACGCGCTGCGCGTCAGCCCCAGGAGCTCCTTGGCGATCAGGCACTTCAGGTAGGCCCGGCTGTTGCTCTCGATCGCCGTAACGGACGCGCCGGCCCGGTCGAGCATGTAGGTGTGGCTCGCCTCCAGCGGTCCGAGTTCGAGCACCGATCGGCCGTCGACGCCACCGGCCTGGGTGATGAAGAACTCGATGCGCGGGTCGGCGTACAACGCGATGGACCCGGCGGTCGCCCCGGCTTCCGGTGGCAGCGCAGTGGTCCACTCGCCGGCGAAGATGTCGACGGCGAGCTGCGCCGACGGCGCCTCACGCGTGTACGAGTCGAGGATGCTCGCCACTGCCACCGGCGGCGCCGGGTGCGTGGGCAGCTTCGGCGGTCGACGCAGGCGCATGGCCACGTGTCTAGCAGTGCGGCGCGCCGGAGGTCCGACGTTCAGGTGATCAGCGAACGCGGCACAGCACGCCGTGTGCTTCGCACGCCGCGACCAGTGGCGCGAGGTCGGCGACACGCGAGCTCCAGTTGACGGCCGCAGCTGCCAACGGCACGTCGTTCTGGTTCGTCCCGATGGCGACCTTGCCGAGTCCGCCGCCGCGGTCGGCGCGAAACGTCGCGTCGAGCGTGCGCATGGAGCTCCAGGCGATGACGTGAGTGTGCACGACGTTCACGACGGTCAACCCGTCCTCACCGATCACCACCTTGGCTCGCCAGAACCGCCAGATCGCGACTGCGGCCACCACGGCCGCGACGACGAAGACGATCCGAAGCGCGAGCGGGAAGGGCGACTGACCCTCGTCGTGTCGGTCCGCTGCTCCGAACACGATGCCCATGATGACGACGCCCGCGAACAGCATCGTCGTGAGGCCGACGACGAACTTCCACTGGCTGCCGCGGAACGTCGTCGGTGTCATTGGACGAACAGCCGCTTGCCATGCGCTGTGCACGCGTCCTGCAGCGGTGCGAGCTTCTGCTCGTGCTTCGACCAGTAGATCGTCCCGGCCGTCGCACGCACATCGCCGTGCACGGTGTTGATGACGACCTTGCCGACGTAGGTCGACTTCACCCGTCGCTTGACGACCGTCACCGCGTTGACGTCGGCCCACGGGATGCGACGGGTGCGCACGATGTTCACCACCGTCAGCCCCTCCTCGCCCAGCAGCACCTTGGCGCGAGCCATCCGCCACGTGAAGAACAGCGCCAGCACGAAGTAGGCGATGAAGCCGATGATCACGCCGGCCGGCTGCGACGAGCCGTCCGCCTGCTTCCTGCCCGACGTCAGGATCGACAGGCCGTAGCTCGACGTGAGCACGAGCATCCCCGAGATCAGCACCGCGGTGAACGAGTAGTTGCCGCCGCGGAACGGCTTGCCCAACGGCTTGGTGGCAACGTCGGCGGGGGCGATCGCCGACGTGCCGACGGCGGCGTCCACGACGGCCGAGGTCGTCTCGCCGGCGATCACCGCGTCGATCGGCGTCGACCTCGGTGGTGGCCCACCCGCGTCGGGTGCGCCCGGTCCGTCCATGCTCATCCCCGCTGCCTCCCGTCCCAATGCCCGTTCGGATCATGTCACGCGGCTCGGGCCTGCTGCGCTGCTCACGGATACGCTGCGGACGTGAGCACGGTTCCGCGTACGGCTGCTGGCACGGCCTCGGGCACGCGTGCGGGCATGGTGCCGGTCGCGCTGCCGGCGATGCGTGCATCCGACCGGATCCGACCCGACGGACGCCCTGCTCCGGCGGTGCGCGAGCAGCTGCGGCGGATCCCGTCGTGGCGCAACGCGCTGTCCGTGCTCGGCCTCTACGTCCAGACCGCGGCGATCGTGTGGGTGTCGGTGCGGTGGTCGCCGTGGGTGCTCCCGCTGACCTTCCTCCTCATGGGCCGCACGTTCGCCCAGTTCGCCTCGCTGATGCACGAGGCCGCGCACCGCCTGCTGTTCTCGAACAAGCGGGTCAACGACCTCGTCGGTCGGTGGCTGCTCGGCTACCCGGCCTTCACGTCCACCGACGCCTATCGCCGCGTGCACATGGCCCACCATCGCGACGAGTTCGGGCCGGACGAGCCGGACATCCCCCTCTACGCCGGCTACCCGATCGGCGCCGCCAGCTTCCGTCGCAAGCTCGTCCGCGACGCCACCGGGCAGACCGGTTACAAGCTGATGCGCCAGCTCCTGTCCAACGCCCGCTCGAAGGATCAGCGGTCGAGGCACACGCTGTGGAAGATCCTGGCGATGCAGGCGCTGCTGCTCGGCGCGAGCATCGCCAGCGGTCACTGGTGGCTGTACCCGGTGCTCTGGCTCGGTCCGTACCTGACGGTGTGGCGTGTGATCAACCGCCTGCGCAGCATCGCCGAGCACGGCGGGATGCAGCGCTCGAAGGATCGTCGCGAGACCACCCACTCGGTGCGCCAGCACGCGCCCGCCCGGTTCATGCTCGTGCCGTACAACATCGGCTGGCACCTCGCCCACCACGTCGATTCGGGTGTGCCGTTCCGCAACCTGCCCGAGCTGCACCGTGAGCTGCGCGCCGCCGGGTACGTCGACGACACGATCGAGCACCGCAGCTACCTCGCCATCTGGCGGGCGCTGCGCGTGCCTCGTTCACCGGGTGCGTAGCGGCGGCGATACGTTCGCCGGATGAGCTCCATGCACATCTGGGACGAGCAGACCGATCTGTTCGCCCATTCGGTGATCGGCTACGCCATCGAGCGGCTGCGAATCCCGAAGGATCCGCACTGGGGCGCGCATCCTCGCGACGAGCTGGTCGCCGAGCTGGCCGGGGCCGTGCGGGCGGAGGGGGCCGGGGCGTTGGAGGCGATGCACCTGTTCCGCGACGTGCTGCTGCCCGCGTGCCGGCCGATGGACGACCCGATGAACCTGGCCTACGTACCAGCCGCGCCGTCGTTGGCGTCGATGATGTTCGATCTGGTCGTCAGCACGTCGTCGATCTTCGGCGGCACCTGGGAGGGTGGCGCCGGAGCCATCGCGGCGGAGAACCAGGCGCTGCGGTGGCTGGCCGACCTGGCCGGCTACCCCGAGGGCGCCGGCGGCGTGTTCCTGTCCGGTGGCTCGGCGGCCAACCTCTCCGCGCTCGTGACAGCGCGGGCGGTGCACGTCGAAGCGCACGGCCGCGCAGCCCGGTTCGCCATCGCCGCGACGCGCGAGGTGCACGCCTCCGTGCGCGCCGCGGCGCGGGTGATGGACGTCGAGCTGGTCGAGATCACCGCCGACGAACGTGGTCGGTTGACGGGTGCGGCGTTGGAGGCGGCGCTCGCCGCGAACGACGACACAGGCGAGCTGACCGTGTTCGCCGTCGTCGCCACGGGTGGCACGACCAACGCGGGCATGGTCGACGATCTCGACGCGATCGCCGACGTGTGCGAGGCGCGCGGACTGTGGATGCACGTCGACGGCGCCTACGGGCTCGCCGCGCTGTGCGCGCCCTCGGCGCGGCCGCTGTTCAACGGCATCGAGCGCTCGCACAGCTTCGGCGTCGATCCGCACAAGTGGCTGTTCGCGCCCTACGACTGCGCAGCGCTCGTCTACCGCGATCCGGTGCCCGCTGCGGCCGCGCACGCGCAGCATGGTGACTACCTCGACGCGGTCGACCGTGGCGAGTGGAACCCGTGCGACTACGCCTACCACCTGTCCCGGCGTGCACGTGGTCTGCCCCTGTGGTTCTCGCTGGTTGCCTACGGCACCGAGGCGTACGCCCAGGCCGTCGAGACCACGTTGGCGACCGCCCACGCCTTCGCCGCGTCGGTCGACGCCCGCCCCGAGTTCCGCCTCGTGCTGCAGCCGGAGCTGTCGGTGGTGCTGTTCGAGCGCGTCGGCTGGACCCTCGACGACTACAGCGCCTGGAGCAAGCGCCGGGCCAAGGAAGGCGTCGTGCTGATCGTCCCCACCTTCTGGCGCGGCGACCCCGTCATGCGCGTCTGCATCGTCAACCCGCGCACCGACCCCGCCGCCCTCGACGCCGTCCTCGACGACATGGCGACGTTCACCCCCTGACCCCGCCCCTACGTCGTGCTCCTGGGCCACCCAAGTTCACGGCCATGAGCACCGGTCCCAGCGCGAGGACCCGAGCGGACGACTCGAACGCAGCGTCTGACATCGTCCCGTCGTGCTCGACCGCATCGCCAGACCGCAGGCTGACCGAGACTGAAGCCCAGATCAGCGTCGGCATCAGATGGACGTCGACGTCGACACTGAACGGAGTGTCGCGGCCGCCCCACCAGTGGCAGCTCTAGTGACCCAGTCCGTCGTCGGCGAGAAGTTCGAAGCGGCGCGACACGCCGACCGGGCGGTCACGATTGCCCAAGTAGTACTGGCCGCCCTTCGTTGCCCGGGTCGAGCCCACCGTGACACCGAGGTCGGTCTCCCACCTGCGTCGCGGTCGCAGCACAGCCAGCAGCTTGCGACCCGTCTCGAGCACGGCTGAGGTGTCGACCCACTGGACGAGCGTTGAACTGCGGGCCGAGGGGTCCCAGCTCGACGGGTCGAGGAGAACTTTTGACGCTCATCGACACGCTAAAAGCTGGTTGCCTACCAACTCGCCCGCTGCGTCGAACACGTTTACCGCCGCGTGCGTCGGCACGGTTCTCACACTGGGTCGCCTCACGGGCGGCGCGGGCCGAATGACTGAGACGGGTCTGCCGCCGCGATCTGCCGGAGCTGCTCGGCAATGCCGGGCGGTGAGCCCGGTCGGCGCGCGGACGGGTGCGACAGCCACCAGCCGGGCCCCCACCGCAACGTCTTGCCGTACGCCGTCATCACCAAGCTCTCACCGAAGGACGGAGCAGGCATCCGGATGTCGCGGACGAGCGGATCCTGCGGCCTCTCGACGTGAAACCCGGCTGCCGTCCCTTCGTCCGCGGTCACGTACCGCGACGTCATCTCTTCCCAGCAGTCGAACGCCACCCAGTCGTCCTCGGTCGGGCCGAGGTAGCAGAGGACTCGCTTGTCGACGAGAACGCTCGGTTCGCCGAAATCCCCGATCACTCCCGAACGGCGCACGTCGACGTCCTCGTACCGCTCCGGCACGGTTTCCGCGAGCATCCGCCACTCCTCCACGGACAACCGTCGCGTCGGCGCCAGGTACCCCAATCGAACGCCAGCATGAGCAACGATCGAAGCGACCTCGGAGACGTACGTACACGAGGTTCCGAAGGTCGCGTCGAACGCGCCGACGATGCCGAGCTTGCCGTAGCAATGGAACGTGGTCACCAGGTCACGATCCGCATCATCTCGTTCGTCGATGAACAGAAGGTCTCGGAGGACGCCCCCGATCATCGCCTCCGCGGAGCGCCCATCCAGCACATACGACCCTGCCCGCTCGACCATCGCTCGAAGGCGCGCCTGACGTGCATCTCGTACCGCTTCGATCGACCGCACGTTGTCATCGTACGTCGGAGCCTCGGCCCCGGATCCGGCCAGCGACGGCCGCGACGGCCGTTTGAACCCTGGGCCACCGTGGCGGTGGTTCTGCGATCAAACGCTGGGCGGTGAACCCGCGATCCGGGGTTTCTACTACGGCGATAGGGGAAATAGACTGACGGCGTGAGTGAGCTGTTCCGGATCGACGACCTGCACGCCAAGCCCGCGGAGACCTCCGATGGTGTCGTCTCCGATGCGGACATCCTGCGCGGCGTCAGCCTGTCGGTGAACGCCGGCGAGGTGCACGCGATCATGGGCCCGAACGGGTCCGGCAAGAGCACGCTGGCCAGCACGCTCCTGGCCAGCCCGGAGTACCAGGTCACCAGCGGCAGCATCCACTTCCAGAGTGACGACATCACCGACTGGCCCACCGACGTTCGCGCCAAGGCGGGCATCTTCCTGGCGTTCCAGTACCCGCAGGAGATCCCCGGCGTCTCGGTGATCCAGTTCCTGCGCCAGGCGCTCAGCGCGCGCAAAGGAATCGACCTCAGCGTGCTCGAGCTGCGCCTGGCCTCGATGGACTGGATGAAGCGCCTCGGCATGGACAGCTCCTTCGTCGACCGCTACCTCAACGAGGGCTTCAGCGGCGGTGAGAAGAAGCGCAACGAGATCATGCAGATGGCCATCCTCGAACCCGAGCTGGCCATCCTCGACGAGACCGACTCAGGTCTCGACATCGACGCGCTGCGCATCGTCGCCAAGGGCATCCGCGAGATCCGCGTCGACCGCCCGTCGATGGGCGTCGTGCTGATCACGCACTACCAGCGCCTGCTCGACGAGGTCCAGCCCGACCACGTGCACATCCTGGTCGACGGTCGCATCGTCGCCAGCGGTGGCATGGAACTCGCTCACCAGCTGGAAGCCGACGGGTACGAGGCGTTCCGTGGCTGACCAGCTCGACGCCGCCGCGATCAAGAAGCAGTTCCCGATCTTCGAACGGGAGATCAACGGCCAGCCGATCGTCTACCTCGACTCGGCCAACTCGTCACAGAAGCCGCAGGTCGTCATCGACGCCATGTCGCGCTTCATGGAGACGTCGTACGCGCCGGTCAGCCGCAGCGCGTATCAACTCGCAGTCGAGTCGGACACCGCGTTCGAGAACGCTCGCAAGGCCGTGCAGCGGTTCATCAACGCGCCGCGTGCGCACGAGGTGATCTTCACCAAGAACGCCACCGAGGGCCTCAACCTCGTCGCCCACAGCTGGGGGCGCGCCAACCTGCAGGCCGGCGACGTCGTCGTGCTGACGCACATGGAGCACCACGCCAACATCGTGCCGTGGCACATCTTCGCCACCGAGCGGGCCATCGAGCTGCGCTGGGTGCCGCTGACCGCCGACGGTCAGCTCGACCTTGCCACCCTCCCCCAACTGCTCGACGGCGCCAAGGCGTTCGCCTTCACGGCGATGAGCAACGTGCTCGGCACGATCAACCCGGTGAAGCAGCTGTGCGACGCGGCCCACGCCGCCGGTGCGATCGCGATCGTCGATGGCTGCCAATACGCCCCGCACAACGTCACCGACGTGCAGGCGTGGGACGCCGACTTCTTCGCCTTCAGCAGCCACAAGCTGTGCGGCCCGTCCGGGCTCGGCGTGCTGTGGGGCCGCGAGGCGCTGCTCGACGCCATGCCGCCGTTCCTCGGTGGCGGCAACATGATCGCCGACGTCCGCCTCGACGGGTTCACGCCGGCCGAGCTGCCGGCCAAGTTCGAGGCCGGCACGCCGCCGATCACCGAAGCCATCGGGCTCGGCGCCGCCATCGAGTTCCTCGAAGGGCTCGGCATGCAGGCGGTGCGCCAGCACGAGATGGACGTGTCCGCGTACGCGCTGTCGTCGCTCACGGAGCGCTTCGGCGACGACATCACCATCTTCGGGCCGACCAACGTCGAGGTCCGTGGCGCGACGTTCAGCTTCGCCTTCCGCGACATCCACCCGCACGACCTGTCGCAGGTGCTCGACGAGCGCAACGTGTGCGTGCGCGCCGGCCACCACTGCGCCAAGCCGCTGATGCGCCAGCTCGGCGTCAACGCCACGGCTCGCGCCAGCTTCTACGTCTACAACGACCGATCCGACGTCGACGCGCTGGCCGATGCGCTCGACGGCGCCAGCGGTATCTTCGGCCTGTAAGAGCCTCAGAGGAGCAACCATGCCCGGCCTTGACGATCTGTATCGCGAGATCATCCTCGACCACTACCGCAGCCCGCGGAACCGTGGCGAGCTGCCCCCGCCCGCCCCGCACGCGACGGGTCACAACCCGCTGTGCGGCGACGAGATCGAGGTCTACCTCCAGGTCGAGCCGGGCCCCGATGGCGGCGTCGTCAGCGACGTGAAGGTCAACGGCCAGGGCTGCTCGATCTCGCAGAGCTCGGCGTCGATGATGAGCCAGGCGATCAAGGGCAAGTCGGTCGACGCGGTGCGCGCGCTCAGCCGTCGCTTCAAGGGGATGCTGTCGATCGACGAGGACATCGACGGTCCGCTGGTGATCGACGAGTCGGTGAAGCTCGGCGACCTCGAGGCGTTGCAGGGCGTGGCCAAGTTCCCGATGCGGATCAAGTGCGCGACGTTGGCGTGGAACACGCTCGGACAGGTGCTGGCCGAGTCGGCCGGTTCTTCGTCCGACGCATCCGTCTGATTCTCTAGGCGGATGACCCCCGCCTTCGACGAGATCACGCCGCACCCGGACGGGTTCGACACCGGTGAGCTGACGCAGCTCCACGAGCGTGCGTACGTCGTGCGGTCGTACAAGCGTGACGACTCGACCCTGATCATCCGCGGCGCGGTGCGCGACCAGAAGCCAGCCGGGCTGTACATCCCCGACGATCCTGATCCGTTGACCGTGCACCACATGATCGTCGACCTCGAGGTAGCCGTGCCGTCGTTGGAGATCACCAACGCGAAGGTCGTGATGGAGACCCACCCCCACGCGACGTGCCCACGCATCGAGGACCACTACCAGAAGCTCGTCGGGCTCTCGATTGCACGTGGTTTCACCCACAAGGTGCGCGAGCTGTTCGGTGGGCCGCGCGGCTGCACGCACACCACGGCGCTGCTGCAGGCGATGGGTCCCGTGGCCATCCAGTCGATGTGGTCGTTCCGCATCGCCGCGGCACACGAGACCGGCCAGGAGTCCAGCCCGTTCGGGACGGAGGAAGGCCGCGATCGAGCGATGGCGATGAACATGAACACCTGCCACATCTGGGCCGAGGATGGCGACATGGTGGCCAGCGTCCGCGCTGGCGAGCCGCCGGAGGTGCCCGTGTGGATCGTCAAGCGCTTCGAGCAGCTCGGCCGCGATACGAACGGCTGGATGCGCAGCTGAACGGGCTACGGTCGGTCCACGTGACCGAGCCACGCAAGATCCTCATCGACACCGACCCCGGCATCGACGATGCCATGGCCATCTTCTTCGCCCTGGAGTCGCCGGAGCTCGATGTGGTCGGGCTGACGTCGATCTTCGGCAACGCGCACACCGAGGTCACCACGATCAACGCGCTGAAGCTGCTGGAGATCGCCGAGCGCACCGACATCCCCGTCGCTCGCGGTGTCGACCGGCCGATGAACATGCCGTACCGCGGCCCGGTGGCGTTCGTGCACGGTGAGGACGGACAGGGCAACGTGTTCCTCGACCCGCCGGTCACCAAGCCGGTCGACCTCGACGCGGCTCACTTCATCATCGACACGGTGATGTCACAGCCGGGGCAGATCACGCTCGTCCCGCTCGGCCCGTTGACCAACGTCGCGCTGGCGATGCTGCTCGAGCCGAGGCTCACGAGCAACCTCGCCGAGATGGTGCTGATGGGCGGCAACGCGTTCTGTGGCGGCAACGCATCGCCCGCCGGCGAGGCCAACATCCTCAACGACCCGGAGGCGGCGGACATCGTCTTCGGCGCCGACTGCCCGATCGTGATGGCCGGCCTCGATGTCACCGAGAAGACCTTCATGACCAATGCCGACCTCGCCAAGATCGGCACGTTCGACAACCCGCGTGCCAAGCACCTGGCGGCGATCGTGCCGCACTACTCGGACTTCTACCGCGGTCGGCTCGGCATCGACGGCATCCACGTGCACGACTCGTCGTGCATCAGCTACCTCCTCGCCCCCGAGCTGTACTCGTGGGAGGAGCTGCCGATCCGCGTCGACACGGGGCACAGCGTGTGCCGCGGCAAGACGCTCACGGCCAAGCGCGTCTCCGACCGCGAGTCGGCGTGGGACGGTCGTCGCGCGGTGCGCATCCTCACCGGCGTGGACGATCGTGCGGTCATCGCCCTCGAGCTCGACCGGCTGGCGAACTGACGCCGTGCCAGCGCCGCTGATCGGCCGCCGGTGATCAAGTACCTGGGGTCGAAGAAGCGGCTCGTGCCAGTGCTCGGCGAGCTGTTCGCCGCGTCCGGCGCACGCACCGCGCTCGACCTGTTCACCGGCACCACTCGCGTCGCGCAGGAGCTGAAGCGACGCGGCGGCGTGGTCACCGCGGTCGACACGGCGCGGTACGCAGAGGTCTTCTCCCGGTGCTGGATCGAGACCGGCGCGGCCGACGTCGACGCCGCCGAGCTGGCCGACGCGATCGCCCACCTCGACGCGCTGCCCGGCGAGGCGGGCTACGTCACCGAGACGTTCTGCGTGCAGTCGCGCTTCTTCCAACCGCACAACGGCGAACGCATCGACGCGATCCGCAATGCAATCGCCGCCGACCACGCCGGCTCTCCGCTGGAACCGATCCTGCTGACCAGCCTGGTGCTCGCGGCCGACCGCGTCGACTCCACCGCCGGCGTGCAGATGGCGTACATCAAGGAGTGGGCACCCCGTTCGCATCAGCGGATGACGCTGCGCGTGCCCGAGCTGCTGGCGGGCCGCGGCAGCGCCGTGCGCGGCGACGCACTCGAGGTCGCGCCGACGCTCGGCTCGTTCGACTTCGCCTACCTCGATCCGCCGTACAACCAGCACCGCTACTTCACGAACTACCACATCTACGAGACGCTCGTCGCGTGGGATCAGCCGGAGCACTACGGCGTGGCGTGCAAGCGCGTCGACGCACGCGACGTGGCCACGAAGAGCGTCTTCAATCGCAAGCGGCAGATGCCCGCTGCACTTCGCCACACGGTCGCCGGCGTGGACGCAGAGGTCGTGGTGATCTCATACAACGACGAGTCGTGGGTGGCACTCGACGAGCTGCTCGACATGTGCTCGGCGCACGAGCACGTCGTGGCGTTGGCCTTTGATTCGAAGCGCTACGTCGGCGCACAGATCGGCATCCACAACCCGGCAGGCGTCAAGGTCGGCGAGGTGTCGCACCTGCGCAACCTCGAGTACGTCATCGTCGCCGGTCCCCGGCGAACGGTGCAGCGCAT
This sequence comes from Ilumatobacteraceae bacterium, assembly GCA_965229005.1. Taxonomy (GTDB): domain Bacteria; phylum Actinomycetota; class Acidimicrobiia; order Acidimicrobiales; family Ilumatobacteraceae; genus CBDDIP01. Next base: position 1,490,113 of record CBDDIP010000002.1, on the reverse strand, counting down.
GACCGAGCCGTTCACCGCCGCGATCGTCACCGCGCGCCCTCCTAGGCTGCCGACGTGACCGGCGAGCACGACGATCGGAACCTACGAACGCGCGAGCCATGGGTCGAGTCGCCCTGGTTCGAGTCGGACATCGAGGCGACCGACCTCCCCGCCGACGTGCGCGAGATCGCCACGCAGTACCACCGCGACGGATATGCCGTCGTGCGCGGGCTGGTCGATCCGTCGTTGGCGGCACGCATCATCGACGACCTCGTGCAGCCGCTGCAGGACCGCGGTCGCATCCAGGACGCGTGGCAGCGCAGCGCGGCGGTCCGCGAGCTGGCCGTGCTGCCGCCGGTGCTCGACCTCCTGCGCACGCTCTACCGCCGCGAGCCCGTGCCGTTCCAGACCTTGAACTTCGAGTTCGGCACGCAGCAGCTGGCCCACTCCGACGTGGTGCACTTCAGCACCCTGCCGCCGCGGTACATGTGCGGCGTGTGGGTGGCGCTGGAGGACGTCGATGCCGGCAACGGTCCGCTCATGTACTACCCCGGTTCGCAGCGGGCTGCCGATCCGACCTTCCAACGCTTCCAGCTCGAACCGGGCCTGGCCAGCTACCCCGACTACGAGGTCGCGCAGGGCGGGCTGATGCGAGCGATGGGCATCGAGCCGATCGAGTTCCATGCTCGCGCCGGCGACGTCCTGATCTGGTCGGCCAACCTCGTGCACGGCGGCCGCCCGATCACCGAGGACGGCCGCACGCGCTGGTCGCAGGTCACCCACTACTTCTTCGACGGCTGCGTCTTCGTCACCCCGCTGTTCAGCGACCCGGACGTCGGCGAGTGGTACGTCCGCGATGGCCTCGTCGACATCCGCACCGGTGCGCCGGCGCCGCAGACCCTCGATGGCCGGCCGGTGCGGTTCGAGCCGACGGGCACCGGGCGCCACCGCATCGTCCCGGCCGACCGGACCGAAGCGCCGAGCCCTCGAATCGCCGAGTTCGAGGCCGCCGTGGCGCACTACCGCCATGCCGCCGATGCGAGCGCGGCCGATGCGGCGGCCGTCCGCAGCAGTCACTCCTACCGCATCGGACAGGCAGTGCTGGCGCCGGCACGATGGTTGCGCCGCGCTACCTCACGAGCTCGCTGATCGCCGCTGCCACCGCGGTCGGATCCATCCCGTCGGTGATCACCACCTCGTCAGCCAGCTCGCGGTTCTGATCGGACTCCACCCACTCGCGGATCATGTCCCTGTCCCCGTTGCGCCACGTCTGATCGGGGCCGCGCTCGATGAGGCACCGGCCGCGGAGCACGTCGGTCGCCTGCGCCGGATCGTCGTTCGGCAGCAGCAGCACGACGTGCTCGTTGCGCAACGCCGCAGCCACGCGGTCGAAGTGGGCGCGGCCCTCGAAGTGGCTGTGCCCGGCCCCGAGGGCGATGACCGAGCCGCGGTGCGCAGCGAGCACGCGCTCGACGGCGTGCACCCGCGCCGGTTGCCACCACTCGTGGGCGACGATGAACCCGTCGGTCGCGGCCCGGGCGATGAGCTGCTCGACGGTTTGGTCGACCTCGGCGTAGTACGGCCCGGCCAACTCGTCGACGTCGACGAACGGGCGATCGAGCAGCGTCGCCAACGCCGCTCCGGTGGTCGACTTGCCCGCCGCCACGGGGCCGATGAGGACGATGGACGATGTCGGCATCGACCGAGCTTGGCAGGCACCGAGGAGCGAGTGGGCTCAACGTCGACCCGAACGGGTACAGGGAGCCATGGACATCATTCGAAACGACGACGGCTCGCTGACGATCCCCGTCGCACCGACGCGGCACCACGACGACGACGAGACGGTCGAGGCACCCGCGGCGGAGCCCGGCACGATGGTCGTCCGGCCCGGCGAAGGCGGCTACGTCGAGGCGCTGGCCGAGTGGGAGCAGCAGCAGCACCCCGATCGCGGCGAGGCCGTGTCAACTGCCTCGGGTCGCGAGCAGGCCATGGCCGTCGTGCATGCGGTGGCGGAGGACCCCGAACACGTCGCCGAAGCCGTCGATGCGCTGGACGATCCGGAAGCCGGCGCTGAAGCCCTGCGCCACGTGCTCGTCGGAGGGAACCCGTCCGTGCAGGCCTTCGCCGGCGAGGTGGCCGAAGCCGAGGGCGGCGAGCCGCTCAAGCCACACGTCGCCACCAAGATCATCGGCCAAGTCCTCGCCGAGGTCGACGCTCGCCCCGAGTGAGAACACCGGTTCTTGTCGCGGTTTCTCGACGTTCCACGTAGAGAAGTCGCGACAAGAAGGTCGATCAGCCCTTGCGCAGGTCGGTCACCGCGCCGCCGCTGGCGGCCACCAGCGTGGCGGGCGCGATCGCGAAGACGTCGTTCCATGTGCCCGCGGCGGCCCACACCTCGTCGAACTGCAGCAGGTCGGGGTCGATGAACACGGCCAGCTTCGTGGCGTGGCCGAACGGCGGCACGCCACCGATCGGAAAGCCGGTGGCCTCGCGCACGACGTCGGCATCGACTCGCGAGCACTTCGCTCCGCCGGCCGCTGCAGCGAGCTTCTTCTCGTCGAGCTGGTTGGCGCCGCTGACGTAGGCCAGCACGACGTTGCCGTCGACGGCGAAGATCAAGCTCTTCACGATCTGGCCGACCTCGACGCCGATCGCCGCGGCTGCGTCGGCGGCGGTCTTGGTGCCTTCGGGGAAGCGGCGGGGCGTGATGGTCACGCCGAGCTCGGCGCCGGCATCGACGACGCGGCGGACGTTGGGGTGCAAGTCGGTCACGCCCATCAGGTTGCCATGCGCGACCACCGGCCCCACGGGTGCGTTGTGGCACACCACCCCCACCACTAGCCTTTGCCGTTGAAGGGGAGTATCCCTCACCACGGTGGTCGTCACCACGGCTTCGGCCCGGTCATCGTGAGTCGCCTCGAGACGGGACGGCTGGGAGAGACCTTCGGTAGACGCTGACAACGCGACCCGAAGGAACCGACCACGCATGAAGTGCCCCACCGACACCACTGTCGATCTGCTGATGACCGAGCGCAACGGCGTCGAGATCGACTACTGCCCCACCTGCCGCGGCGTGTGGCTGGACCGCGGCGAGCTCGACAAGATCGTCGACCGCGCCGTCGATCGAGATGACGACGATGACGACGACGAGCACCGCCGCGATGCGCGTCGCGGCGCCATCGTGCCCGCCTCGTACGACAAGCACCGCGACCACGAGCCGCATCGCGACGAGCGCTCCGGCAAGCGCAAGAAGAAGTCGTTCCTCGGCGACCTCTTCGACTTCTGACTCGACGTCCGAGCACCCCACCCTGAACGGAGCACCTTTCCTCACATGTTGAAGAACACCATGAAGACCTCGGTCCTGCTGGCCTCACTCGGCGGCCTGATCATCGCCATCGCCGGCGTGGTCGGCGGCGGCAGCTCCGCGTCGCTCACCATCGGCCTCGCCCTCGCGTTCGTGATGGTCGGCGGCTCGTATTGGTTCAGCGACAAGCTCGCCCTGAAGGCGGCCAAGGCTCGCGTCATCGGGCCCGAGGACAACCCGCAGTTCTACGCGATGGTCCAGTCGCTGGCCATGCGCGCCAACCTGCCGATGCCCCGCGTGGCGATCGCCCCGAGCGAGCAGCCGAACGCGTTCGCCACCGGTCGCGGGCCGCGCCACGCGGTCGTCTGCGCCACCGAAGGGCTGCTGCGTTCGATGCCACCCGACGAGATCGAAGGCGTCATGGCCCACGAGCTGATGCACGTGAAGCACCGCGACATCCTCATCGGCTCGGTCGCCGCGGCAGTTGCGACGGCGATCTCGTACATCGCTCAGATGGCGATGTTCGCCTCGATGTTCGGTGGGCGCGGCAACGACGACGACCGCCCCAACCCGATCGCCATGCTCGCCGTCTCGCTCGTCGCGCCGATCGCCGCAGCGATGATCCAGATGTCGATCTCGCGGTCGCGTGAGTTCGAGGCCGATCGAGGCGCGGCCGAGCTGCTCGGCAGCGGTCGCTCCTTGGCGTCGGCGCTCGAGCGCATCGAGGTGCTCGCCAAGCGCTCACCCATGGCCGTCGCACCCGCACAGGCGCAGGCCTACATCCACAACCCGCTCAGCGAGCTGCGCCGCAGCCGCAACGGCGGCCCGGACATGGCCCGGCTGTTCAGCACGCACCCCTCCACCGAGGAGCGCGTCCGTCGCCTGCGCGAGCTGACGCCGGTCGGCTGACCTCCGTACGAGGGATCCTCAGAACTCGACCGGCACGTCCGTAGTCTCACCGGACCACCAGCGACGGGAGCCCGCGATGGCCAAGGACGTTCAACGGATCACGCGGCGCGGACTGATCGCCGCCGGTGCGGCCACCGGCGCAGCGGTCGTCGCCGCCGACCAAGCGCACGCTGAACCGCCCCCCGACCCGGCCTCGATGCCGAGCGCTGGACTGTCGCCCACGTCTGCCGGGCGGCCGAGCCGCACCGAGGCCGTCCTCCCCGTGGCCCCCGAGGGAACGACGAGCGTGACCTTCGACTGGACATCACTGCACTCGTATCAGGTCGGCGCGAGCGTGACTCCGGCCGGCGTGAGCCTGGTGGCGGGATCGACCTCGAACAACGGTGGTGCGGTGCTTCCGATGCCGGTGCCCGCCCGCTCGTTCGTCGCCAAGATCGAGCTCGTCGCCAACTTCGCCGCGCCGGCGACGGTGATCGCCCAGGTCGTCTGCAATCGGCTCGGCACTGCGTCGTCCGACCTCATCGACGGTCTTGGCATCACCTCGGCGACGACCGGCCTCGTCTCCAGCCAGATCACGACGCCCATCTTCCTCGGCGTCGGCGATTCGCTGTGGATCGACACGTTCGGCTTCGGCAGCGACGTCCAGTTCGTCGCTGCGACGGTGCACTACTTCGGGTTCCACCAGGGCTTCCGACCCATCACGCCGACACGCGTCTACGACAGCCGCGGCGCCGGCGCCGTTCCTGCCGATGGCCCCCTGCTCCGAGGCCAGACCCGGGTCATCAGTGTTGCGGACAGCGCTGACGGGCTGACCGCTGACGTCGTGCCGCCGAACTCAGCCAGCGTCGTCCTCAACCTGACCGCCAACGCCACCGTCGGGCAGGGGTTCCTTTCGGTCTTCGCCGGCAACGCGACCTTCAACGGCACATCGGCCATCAACTGGGACAAGCCCAACGCGACCGTCGCCAACAGCGTCACCGTCGGCATGGGCAACGACCGCGAGATCGCCGTGTTCTGCGATGGCACGGCAGGGTCGCGCAGCGATGTGATCATCGACGCCGTGGGCTACTTCACCTGAACTGGATGTCGGAGACGCGGCAGAGCCGCGCGTCAGACATCCAGTTTCGTGCTGTACGAGAACGTCAGCGAGGCATGGCGAAGAGGTCGTCGAGACCACCCTTCGCCGGTGCCGCATCAGCGTCGTCGCCGGCGAACGCGGCGTAGCCGTCGATCTCCAACTGGTCGGCCAGCTCGGGGCCGCCCGAGGCGACGATGCGGCCCTTCACGAGGATGTGCACGTGATCCGGGCGCAGCTCTTCGAGCAGCCGGTTGTAGTGCGTGATGGCCAGCACGCCGAGCGCATCGCCGAACGACCCGGCCTCGTTGGTGGCCGCTTCGACGCGACGTGCGCAGTCACGAAGTGCATCGATGTCGAGACCCGAGTCGAGCTCGTCGAGGATGGCGATGCGCGGCGACAGCATCGCCAGCTGCATCGTCTCGTTGCGCTTCTTCTCGCCACCGGAGAGATCGACGTTGAGCGCGCGGTGCAGCAGCGCCGGTGGCAGGCCGATCCGCTCCGCTTCTGCCGTCATCGCCGCGTCGATGCCGTCGACCGAACGGCCGCGAGCCTCGAACGCTTGGCGCAGCACGTCGGCGACGAGCACTCCCGGCACCTCGGTCGGGTACTGCATCACGAGGTGCAACCCGGCCTGAGCGCGTTGCCATGCCGGCAGGGCCAGCAGATCGACACCGTCGAGCGTGGCCGTGCCGCCGAGCACCGTGTAGCCGGGCTTGCCGGCCAGCACGGCGGACAGCGTGCTCTTGCCGGCGCCGTTGGGGCCCATCACGGCGTGGACCTCGCCGGACGAGACGGTGAGGTTGATGCCGTTGAGGATCTGCTTGCCGGCGACAGATGCCGTGAGGTCCTTGATCTCGAGCGTGCTCATGCGGATGCCGTCCCCGGTGCGGTTGCTGGTTCGATGTCGATCTCCACGGCCCCGTCCACGACGCGCGCGACGTAGACGGGAACGGGTTGCGTGGCGGGCAGCGTGGTCGGCTCCCCAGTGACGAGGCTGAAGGTGCTGCCGTGCTTGGCGCACTCGAGCTCCTTCTCGTCGCACCACAGGTCGCCCTCGCTGAGCGAGACGTCGGCGTGGCTGCACGTGTCGCCGATGGCGTAGACGTCGTCGCCGATGCGCACCACGGCGACGGCACGACCGCCGACGTCGAAGCGGGTCGCCGTGCCTGGCGCGAGGTCGCTGAGGTCGCAGACGCGCACGCTCATGCCGACGCTCCGGTGGGCAGCTTGGCGTCGAGCTTCGCGGCCACCTGGGTGCGCAGTTCGCCGGCGAGCGCGCCGATCGGCAGCTGGGTGAGCACCTCGTCGAAGAAGCCGAGCACCACGAGCCGTTCGGCGACGTCCGGCGGGATGCCGCGGCTCTCGAGGTAGAAGCGCTGCTCCTCGTCGATCGGACCGACGGTGCTGGCGTGGCTGCACTTGACGTCGTTGGTCTCGATCTCGAGGTTGGGAACGCTCTCGGCCCACGCCCCTTCGCTCAAGGTCAGGTTGCGGTTGGTCTGGTAGGCGACCGAGCCACGAGCCTCTGGCCCGATGCGGATGAGCCCGGTGTAGACGCTCTTGGCCGTGTCCTGCACAGCGCCCTTGAACAGCAGATCACTGTTGGTCCGAGGGGCCACGTGATCCTGCATCGTGCGGAAGTCGTGCATCTGGTGACCGTCGGCGAAGTACAGCGCCACCTGACGCGTGGTCGCGCCTTGGCCCACGACCTTCGCGTCGGTACGGGCTCGTGCGTAGTCGCCACCGAGCGCCACCGTGGCGAGCAGCGTCGTGCTGTCGCGTTCGCCGGTGGCCTGCTGGTGGCCGAGCTGCCAGGTGCCGGTGCCGAGCTGGTTGATCGCCAGGTAGGTCACCCGCGCTGCCTGCTGAGCCCGCAGGTACAGCCGCGGCACGACGAGGGCGACGATGCCGTCGGGTGAGATGAAGCGCTCGATGACCGTGATCTCGCTGTTCTCGCCGGCGTCGATGACGAGCCGAGGGAACACCGCTGCACCGTCGGCGTCGATGGTGTGGGTGATGACCACCGGCTCGGCGGCCACGTGGCCGCGCGGCACCTGCAGCACGACCTCCGTACGGAAGGCCTCGTTGAGGTCGTCGAACAGGTCGTGGTCGACGGCGGTGGGCACGTCGTGGCGGTCGGCGCCGAAGCCGTTCAGACCGGTGATCGTCGTGGTTGCCTTGGCCGGGTCGAAGCGGTCGAGCTGCAGCTCGCCGATGCGGCTGTAGCGCCACACCTCTTCGCCGGCGGTGGGCAGGCTGCGAGCGGCGGCACGCTCCACGGCCAGCTCACGGGCAGCGGCGTCAGGCAGGTCGAGCGCGCGGACGAGTTCGGGGACAAACGCAGGCACGACCCAATTCTACTACCGCGGTAGTGCTAATCGCCCGGTGACGAACGTCAGCTGCGGCGACGGAAGATGCCGCGCCAGCCCTTCGGACGGGCGGCGTTCCGGGCCCGGTCGGCCTGCACTTCGGCGAGGATCGAGGGGCCGATCTCGTTCAGGAAGTCCTCCGCCTCGTCGAGCACAGCGGCCGCCGATCCATCCGACAGACCCGGCGGGTCCGAGGGCGTCTTCGGCGTGACCATGGTGCCGTACGTCCAGCCGAGATCCATCCGACGCTCGAACTTCGGGCAGTTGTCCGGGCAGCGCCACGGGGCGTCCGGAGCCAGGTCGAGGTTGCACTTCCGCACGGTCTCACCATTGGGGTAGGTGCGACTCTCGAAGTTGCGGCACTCCTGACGCATCGGCATCCCGAAAGTGTGCCAGTCCGCGGGCCGCGCCGGGCGTCGTGGTGCATAGAGTTCGGCCATGACCCGCAAGCTGCTCGTCCGCTCCGCTGCTGCAACCGCAGCAGTGGCGGCCACGTTCGTGCTCACTGCTCCGATCACGTTTGCTGCCGGTCCGGGTGGCGACCACGGCTTCGGCATGCGCCACCGCCGCGACGGGCACCCGTTCTTCGGCATCCTGCTGATCGGCCTGCTCATCGCCGGCGCCGTGATGCTCGTCGTCTGGCTCACCCGCGGCCGCACCAACACACCGGTCATGGCTGCCGGACCCGTGCCGCCGTCCCCGACGCAGAACGCCGAGTCGATCCTGGCCGAGCGCCTCGCCCGCGGCGAGATCAGCCCGGACGACTACCGCGCCAGCATCGCCGTCCTGCGCGAGTGATCAACGCTGTCGGACCCGGTCGCGCATGGCGCAACCGGATCTGACAGCGATCGATCAGAACGTCAGCCGACGCTGCCTTCCATCTGCAGCTCGATGAGGCGGCTCCACTCGACGGCGTACTCCATCGGCAGGGTGCGGGTGATCGGCTCGATGAAGCCGTTGACGACCATGCCCATCGCCTGCTCCTGCGAGAGGCCGCGGCTCATCAGGTAGAAGAGCTGCTCGTCGGCGATCTTCGACACGGTGGCCTCGTGGCCGATCTGCGCGTCGCGCTCGCCGACCTCCATGTACGGGAAGGTGCGGCTCTCGCTCTCCTCGTCGAGGATGAGGGCGTCGCACTGCACGTGGCTCTTGCAGCCGTAGGCGCCTTCCTCGACGCGCACCAGCCCGCGGTAGGTGGTGATGCCACCGTCCTTGCTGATGCTCTTCGACACGATCTTCGACGACGTCTCGGGCGCGGCGTGGACCATCTTCGCCCCGGCGTCCTGGTGCTGGCCGGCGCCGGCGTAGGCAACCGAGAGCACCTCGCCCGTGGCCTTCGGGCCGACGAGGTAGACGCTCGGGTACTTCATCGTCAGCTTCGAGCCGATGTTGCCGTCGATCCACTCCATGTGGCCTTCGGCTTCCACGCGCGCCCGCTTGGTGACGAGGTTGTAGACGTTCGGCGACCAGTTCTGGATGGTGGTGTAGGTGACGCGAGCCGACGGCTTGACGACGATCTCGACCACGGCCGAGTGCAGCGAGTCGTTGGTGTACACCGGAGCCGAGCAGCCCTCGATGTAGTGCACCTGCGAGCCCTCGTCGGCGATGATCAGCGTGCGCTCGAACTGGCCGGCGTTCTCGCTGTTGATGCGGAAGTAGGCCTGCAACGGCAGCTCGCAGTTCACGCCCGGCGGGATGTAGACGAAGCTGCCACCCGACCACACGGCGGTGTTCAGCGCCGAGAACTTGTTGTCGCCGGGCGGGATGACCGTGCCGAAGTACTGCTTGACGAGCTCGGGGTACTCGCGCAGCGCGGTGTCCATGTCGCAGAAGAGGATCCCCTGCTTCTCGAGATCCTCGCGGTTGCGGTGGAAGACGACTTCCGATTCGTACTGCGCGGTGACGCCGGCGAGGTACTTGCGCTCGGCTTCGGGGATGCCGAGCTTCTCGTAGGTGGCCTTCATCTGCTCGGGCAGGTCGTCCCACTCGCTGACCTGATCGGTGGCCGGACGCAGGTAGTAGAAGATGTCCTGGAAGTCGATGTCGGGCATGTTGACGGCGAACCAGTCGGCCATCGGCTTGCGATCGAACAGGGTCAGCGAGCGCTGACGCATCTTCGACATCCAGTTCGGCTCGCCCTTCCACCAGCTGATCTGGTCGACGACGCCCTGGTTGAGACCCTTGGCGGGCTTGAACGCGTACTCGACGTCGGTGTCGCTCCAGCCGAGGCTGTACTTGCTGAGGTCAAGATCGAAATTCGTCATGGCGCGCTCCCTGCCGATCCGTGGTGGGCTGCTCGTGGATTAGCACTACCGCCATAGTAACAATCCCCGGCCGTGGCGCCACTGGCTGATGGCGATCAGCCGACCGGTTCGAGCCGGGCGGGCACGCTCTTGTGCCAGGGCGTGCCCGCGAGCCAATCTCGATCACCCGATGACGTGAGCTCGTTCGGAGCCACGCCGAAACGGTCGTCGCCGTCGGCGCGGGCCTCGTCGAGTCCCATCCCGTTGGGCAGCGACATGTGGCCCGGCTGCATCATCTCGCTGATCTCCACCGAGACGGTGGCGTGCCCGCTCGGCGTGCGCAGCAGCACGATGCCGCCGTCGTCGACGCCCACCGACGCCGCATCGGCGGCACTGATGCGCAGCGCGCCGCGCGCGTCGCGCTTTCGCCATCCGCCATCGCGGATGATCGTGTTGGCGGTGAACGACCGGCGCTCGCCGGCGGACAGCACCAGGGGGAACTCCGGCGACGTGATGCTCGGCTCGTCGGCCAGCCGGCCGAGCTCGTCGAGCATCTCCGGCAGGTGCACCTCGATGCGACCGGCGTCGGTTTTCACTCGCGGCCACACGTCGTCCCACTCGTCGACCGTGAACGACACGCCGCTGGCGCCGGCGACGATGGCGTCGAACAACGCCTCGCCGAGCTCGAGGCCGTCGCCCGTGAACCCGGCGCGGCGGACCGACGACTCGAACGACAACGCGCACCGGTGGGCCGCGCCCCACAGGATCGCTGCGGATGCAGCCCCGTCGGGCAACGTCGGGCCGAGCGTGCGGTAGAGCACCACGGGCGCCAGCGCGCCGAGCGCCGGGTTGGCGGTGGTCGCCTCGAAGAAGGCGGCGGCGAACTCGGCGCGGCCCACGGCTGCAGCAGCGCGCAACGGAGCGAGGTCGGCGTCGTTGATCGCACCGAGCGCTTCCACCAACCGAGCGTGGATCTCGGGCTCCGGCAACGGACCGTCCGGCGCGGCGAGCAGCGGGTGGCGGAGGTGGAACACGTTGTGCGGGAAGTCGAAGTTGAAGAACGTCGCCTCGTACTTCTCGAACTGCGTCGGCGCCGGCAGCACGTAGTCGGCCATGCGTGCGGTCTCGGTGAGCGCGACGTCGATGACGACCAGCAGCTCGAGTGACTCGATCGCCTCACGCATCCGCTTGCTGTCGGCCAGCGAGTGCACCGGGTTGCCGCTCTCGACGAGCATCGCCCGGTAGCGCGCCGGATGATCGGTGAGGATCTCGTCAGGGATGACGTTGCACGGCACCAAGCCGCTGATGATCCGCGCTCCGACGACCGGCGAGGTGCGCGTCTCGCCCTTCGGACCGTCGCCACGGATCAGGTTGACCAACGACGACGTCATGTACTGCGAACCGGAGCGGGCGAAGTTGCCGGTGAGCACCCACAGCAGCTTCTCCAGCCAGCTGTTCATCGTCGAGTGCCGGTTCATCTGGATGCCGAGGTCCTCGAACACGGCGACGCCGTCGGCGGCAGCGGCGATGCGCCGCGTCGCGCTGCGCAGCAGCTCCTCGTCGACGCCACATCGCGCCGCGTGATCGGCGATGTCGATCGCCGCGAACGCCGGTTCGATGGCGTCGAAACCGTCGACGTGCTCGGTGACGAACGAGCGTTGCACGAGGCCCTCCTGCACGAGCACGGCGACCATCGCCGACAGGCACAGCGCATCGGTGCCGGGCTTCACCTGGAGGTGGAAGTCGGCCAGCTCGGCGGTCTCGCTGCGACGCGGATCGATGACGACGAGGCTGCGCGCCGGGTCGTTGGCGATCTCCTTCAGCACCGTGCGCGCCCGCGGGAAGCCGTGGCTCTGCCACGGGTTCTTGCCGACGAACAGCGCCACCTCGCAGTGCTCGAAGTCGGCGCGCACGCCACCGCCGAACATCTTGCCGTTCACCCAGAACTCGCCGGTCTTCTCCTGCGACAGCGCGTTGGCCTTGTAGCGCGACCCGAGGGCTCGCAGCGTCGCACCGGCGTACGCACCGCCGAGGTGGTTCCCCTGCCCGCCACCGCCGTAGTAGAAGATCGACTCGCCGCCGTACGAATCGCGCACCGCGCTGAAACGCTGCGCCACCTCGCGGATCGCGGTGTCCCAGTCGATCTCTTCGAAGGTGCCGTCCGGACGGCGACGCAACGGATGCAGCACCCGGCCCGATTGCACGCCCTCCGCACCACCGGGCGAGAACGGCACGTTCACCGGGTTCTGGTAGTGGTCCAGGCGCAGCGCCTTCTCACACGTGTAGCCCTGCGACGCGGGGTGGGCCTTGTCGCCGCGGATCCGATCGAAGTGGCCGTCCGCCCCGAGGCTGACCTCGATGCCGCAGTTGCACTCGCAGAGGATGCACGCCGACGGCTGCCACTGGCGTTCGCCCTTGTCGATGGTCGTCATGTGGGAACAGTACGACAGTCCGTAGCGTCACGCAACGGTGTTCAGGTCACAGGGACCTTGAACCCCGGACCTGGCTTCGCCCGCACGTCGCGCAGCGTCAGCGCCTCGCCGCACGCGGAGCAGACGACCTTCGGATCGGCGACCTCGCCGCACGAGTGCTTCAACACCAGCGGCACACCGTCGGGCGATGCCCACTTGTCGCCCCACGCCATCAGCGCGGCGATCACCGGGAACAGGTCGCGTCCCTTCGGGGTCAGCTTGTACTCGTAGCGCACCGGGTGGTCGTGGTACTGCCGACGCTCGACGACGCCGTGCTCGACCAACGTGGACAACCGATCGCTGAGGATGTTGCGGGCGATGCCGAGCTCGCTCTGGATCACCTCGAAACGGCCCTGCCCGAGCATGATCGTGCGCACCACCAGCAGCGTCCACCACTCCCCGACCACGTCCAGGGTCTGTGCCACCGAGCAATTCAGATGCGCGACGCTGGTGCGTTTCATGACGCCATGCTATGCCCGGGTCGTGACGGTGTCGATGACGGCGGCTCGCCCGTCGAAGCGCCGTCGACGAAGTGCGCGCTGACCGCAGTGGCCGCAGGGATCGAACGCCGGGAACCACTTCCGTTCGCCGAACCGCAGCGACTAGACATCGTTGATGACTCGGCGGTCACCTGCACGCAGCACCATCTGGCTCGTCCTCGTGGCCATGCTCGCGGTGCCCGTGACGTTCGGGCTGCTGCCGGTGCGTGACGTCGCGGCGGCGAGTGGCCTGGCCGTGACGAGCACGACGACGTACACGATCGACGCCACTGCAGGAACCGTGCACGTGCTGGCCGACATGACCTTCACGAACACCGTGCCGGACAAGCGCGAGGGCAACGTCATCAAACGGGCGTACTTCACCGGTTTCTCGCTGCCCGCGCCCGCCGGAGCGATCAACGCCGTGGCGGTCACGGCCAAGGGCACAGCCCTCGGGCTCACGCCGGAGGTCGTGCCCGACGCGCAGGACTTCTTCCTCTACAACGTCGAGTTCGCCAGCAACCTGTTCAGCGGGCAGTCCGCGCACATCAACGTCACCTACGACATCACCGGGCTGCCGCCGCGCAGCGCCAACCCGTCTCGCGTCAATCCCGCGTACGCCGCGTTCGACGCGTTCGGCATCGGCGACGACGGCAAGGTCAGCGTGCGCGTGGTCGTGCCACCCGGGTTCGTCATCGACACGTTCGGCGACGACGCCGTCGAGACGACCGAGAACGGCAACACCGTCTACACCGCCAGCGACATCCCCAACCCCTCGGAGTTCGACCTGTTCGTGTCGGCTCGCAACGACGGCGGCCTCACGTCGCAGCCGGTCTCGTCGCCCGACGGCAGCGAGTTCAACATGCGCGCCTGGCCCGGCGACACCGACTGGCAGAACTTCGTCACCGAGCAGATCCACAGCGGGCTGCCGCAGCTCGAGGAGCTGATCGGCCGACCGTGGCCGATCGAGGGGACGATCGAGGTGCGCGAGGCCTACACCCCGTACCTCTACGGCTACGCCGGTTGGTTCAGCGCCAGCCAGAAGCAGATCGAGATCGGCGAAGACCTCGATCAGGAGGTCGTCCTCCACGAGCTCTCGCACGCCTGGTTCTCCAGCGATTGGTTCGCCGATCGGTGGCTGAACGAGGGCATGGCGCAGACGTACTCGAACATCGCGGTCGACGCGCTCGGCGGGGTGGCGAAGACACCGGACCCGGTCAACGACGCCGATCCAGCGCGGGTGACGCTGAACGAGTGGGGCGACCCGTTGCTCGACGAGGGTGCCGACGACACCGAGACCTACGGCTACAACGCCAGTTGGTTCGTCGTGAAGTCGATCACCGACGAGGTCGGCGTCGATGGGATGAAGCAGATCTTCACCGCAGTCGACGACAAGACCGTGGCCTACGTCGGCGACATCCCGGCGGAGGACTACCCGGCCGTGACCGACTGGCGCCGCTTCCTCGACCTCGTCGACGAGATCGGTGGTGCGAAGGAAGCCGACGACGTGATCAGCCGGTACGTGGTCACCTCCAAGGAGCAGGACGAGCTGGACGCCCGCACCGCGGCGCGCACCGTGTACCAGTCGCTCGACGATCACGGCGGCGCGTGGGCGCCGCCGTACGTGGTGCGCCGGCTGATGGCCAGCTGGACGTTCGACAAGGCGACGCAGCGAATGACCGAGGCCGAACACGCGCTCGACACGCGCGACGAGCTGCAGGCCAAGTCGAAGCAGCTCGGCGTCGGGGTGCCGGCCAAGCTCGAGGCGGAGTACGAGGCCTCGACCAACGACGTGAAGGACGTGCAGGCCTCGCTCGACGATCAGCTCGACGCGGTGGAAGCGGTGATGGCCGCGGTGACCGCCGAGGCGAAGGACGACGGCCTGTTCGGCAACGTCGGCCTCATCGGCACGCACCTGCCGAAGGACATCGACGCGGCGAAGGCCGCGCTCAGCGCCGGCAAGACCGACGAGGCCCGCACTGCCGCGTCGAAGGTCGAGGAGCGAATCGACAAGGCGCCCTCGATCGGCAAGCAGCGCGCCGCGTGGGTCGTCGGTGCCGCCCTCCTGTTCCTCATCCTGCTCGTCACGCTCCTGCTGCTCGTGCTGCGCCGCCGTCGACGCCGTCGCGCCGCCAAGGCTGCCGCCGACACCGAAGCCATCGCGGTCGCTCAGCTGCCGTTGGCCATCGATGCCGAGCCGGTCACGATCGAGGGCGAGGACGCAGTCGCCGTGATCGCTGCCGTCGAGTCGCCCGGTGTCCCCGAGTTCCCACTCGATCCCGCCGACCTCGACCTCACGCCCGCCGACGACGACAGCGTTTGAACCCTGAGCCACCGCCACGGTGGGGCAGCGATCAAACGCAGTCGCTCAGGCGGCGCGTTCGGCGCGGGGGACCGGGGAGGCCTGGCCGCTGGTCATCTCGATGAAGATGCACTCGCCGGGGCAGTCGAGCGCGGCGTCGACGACGGCCTTGTACAGCCGCTCCGGCACGCGGGCCAGGCTGCCCGACCCGCCCGGGTCGTTCAGTGCGAGGCCCTCTTCGGCGACGTAGGCGATGCCGTCCTCCAGCTGCACGAAGACGTCGGGGCAGTGGTCGAGGCACAGCCCGTCGCCGGTGCACAAGTCCTGATCGATCCACACCCGCATGACCGGTTGAACGCTACCCGAGCGCCGGAACGGCCACCCAGCTCAGCGCGGAATCGGTACCGTGACCGTGTGCAGGAGCCCATCGCCAAGCAGATCCCCCACACCTGGACCCGCCCCAACGGCACGGTCGACGACCCGTGGGCGTGGCTCCGCGATCGTGAGGATCCGGACACGATCCCCTACCTCGAGGCCGAGTCCGCGTACGCCGATGCGTGGTTCGCCGAGCGCACGCCACTGATCGACACGCTCTTCGAGGAGATCAAGTCGCGGGTCCAGGAGGACGACCAGTCGGCTCCCGTGCGCAAGGGCACGTGGTGGTACGTCAGCCGCACCGTGGAGGGCGCCAACTACCCCATCCACTGCCGCGGCGCGTCGGCCGAGACGGCCACCGAGACCGTGCTGCTCGACGAGAACGTGGAGGCCGGCGAGGAGGAGTTCTTCTCGCTCAACGCCTTCGACGTCAGTCCCGACGCCACCCGACTGGCGTGGAGCACCGACACCGACGGCGGCGAGCGCTACACGATGCGCATCCGCGACCTCACCACCGGCGCCGACCTCGACGACGTGCTCACCGACACCACGTGGGGCGGCACGGCATGGAGCGCCGACGGCACCGTCCTGTTCTACGTCACGCCCGACGACCAGATGCGCCCGGCCCACGTGTGGCGCCACGTCATCGGCACCCCGCAGGCCGACGACGTGATCGTCTACGAAGACCTCGACGACCGCTTCTACGTCAGCGTCGACCTGTGCCGCAGCGGCGAGTGGATCGTCATCGAGAGCCAGAGCAAGCTCAGCGCCGAAGCGATGCTCATCCCGGCGGCCAGCCCGTTCGATGAGCTCATCGTCGTGAGGCCACGGCAGCCCGACCTCGAGTACTCGATCGACCACTGGGGCGATCGCTTCGTCATCCTCACCAACCTCGACGCCGAGGACTTCCGCGTGCTCACCGCGCCGATCGACGCGCCCGGCGACTGGACCGAGCTCGTGGCCCACCAACCGGGCCGGCGCATCCTCGGCGCCGATCCGTTCGACGGCCACCTCGTGCTCCACGAGTGGCTCGACGCGCAGCCGCGACTGCGCATCCTGTTCCGTGACGGCAGCGAGCGGATCATCGACCTCGGTGACGAACCTCACGACGTCGAGCCCGACGCCAACCCCGAGTGGTCGACGTCGACGATGCGGTTCAGCTTCCAGTCGTTCACCGCGCCCGCATCGGTGTTCGAGGAGGACGTGCGCACCGGCGAGCGCACGCTCCTCAAGGAAACGCCCGTCCCCAACGTCGACCTCACCCGCTACACCGCCTCGCGTGAGTGGGCCACCGCACCGGACGGCACGAAGGTGCCGGTGGACATCGTCCGACGCAACGACATCACGGCCGACGGCACCGCGCCGTGCGTGATCTACGGCTACGGCAGCTACGAGGCATCGATGCCGCCGTGGTTCAGCGTGGCGCGGCTCTCGCTGCTCGACCGCGGTGCGGTGTGGGCGCTGGTCCACCCGCGTGGCGGCGGCGAGCTGGGCCGTCGTTGGTACCTGGACGGCAAGTTGCTCAACAAGCGCAACACGTTCACCGACACGATCGCCTCGGCCGAGCACGTCATCGCCGCCGGCTGGTCGGCTCCTGGCCGCGTCGCGATCCGTGGTGGCAGCGCCGGCGGCCTCCTCGTCGGCGCGTGCATGACCATGCGCCCCGACCTGTTCGCTGCGGTGATCGCCGAGGTGCCGTTCGTCGACGTCGTCACGACGATGTGCGACCCGTCGCTGCCGCTCACGATCACCGAGTGGGACGAGTGGGGCGACCCGCGGAGCGAGCCGTTCGCCAGCTACATGGAGGGCTACTCGCCCTACGACCAGACGACGGCGGTCGACTACCCGGCGCTGTACGTCACCGCCGGGTTGAACGACCCGCGGGTGAGCTACCACGAGCCGGCCAAGTGGGTGGCCAAGCTCCGTGCGCTGCGCACCAACGACGCGCCGTTGATCATGAAGTGCGAGATGGGTGCCGGCCACGCCGGCCCGAGCGGCCGCTACAACCGCTGGAAGGACGAAGCCCGCGTCCTCGCCTTCGCCCTCGACGTGCTCTGAGCCATCACCGCACTCGCCATCAGGCGAACACGGCCACAGCGGCGACTGCAACGAACACCGCGTTGCGCGCCACGTGCGACCAACCGATCGGCTTGGCGCTTAACGATCCGAAGCACGCACACGGCGGGCGCCGCCCTTGGCGCAACCGCACCACGAGCAGCGCGGTGAACGCGAGCAACACGGCGGCAGCGGCGATGGCAACGGCGCGTCGTTGGAACTGCGACACCAGCAGCGCGCCGATGGCGATCTCCACGCCGGGCAGCACGCGTGCGATCCACTGCGGCGCACCGAGATCGGCAGCCTGCTGACGCCACGCCGCAACCGACGCGATCTTCGTCGCCCCGGCGACCAGGAACACCGCACCGACCACGACCGCGGCGACGCGGGCGATCATGAGACGTCGAGCGTCAGACCCTCGCGAGCGGCGACCACCTCGACACCGAAGCGTTCGGCGATGCGCGCCGCGCACACCTGCATCTCGTCGACGGCATCGTCGTTGCGCATCGGATCGTGGTGGAACAGCGCCAGCCGCTTCACGCGCGCCTGCGTGGCCAACCACACCGCGTAGTCCACGGTGCAATGGCCCCACGTGCTCTTCATCGCGAACTCGGGCAGCGTGTACTGCGAGTCGTGGATGAGGAGGTCGACACCCTCGACCAGCTCGCGTGCGCCGTCCGATGCGGAGAAGCTGCCGTCGTACGGCTGCTGGTGATCGGAGATGTAGGCGATGCTGCGGCCGCGCCACTCGATGCGGTAGCCGAGCGTCGGTCCGACGTGCGGCACGAACCGCGACCGCACCTTGATCGAGCCGACCTCGAAGTCGTCATCCGACACGTCGTGGAAGCGGATCGTGCCAGGGAACTGCTCGAGGCTGATCGGGAACAGCGGCGGGCGCACCGTCGAGGCGAACACCTGGCCGACCGTGCGGCCGTCGTCCTGCGCCGGCCCGTACACGTCGAGCTCCGAGCCGGGCTTCAACATCGGGGTGAAGAACGGCAGTCCTTGCGTGTGATCCCAGTGGAGGTGCGACAGCAGGCAGGTGCCGCGGAAGGAACCGTCGTGCGGTTGGCGCGACCCGAAGTAGCGCAGCCCGGTCCCCATGTCGAACAGCAACGGCGGCTCGCCGGGAACGTCGACGGAGACGCACGACGTGTTGCCGCCGTATCGCCGGATGTCATCGCCATGGCACGGCGTGGAGCCGCGAACGCCATGAAACGTGACGCGAAGAAGTTCGTTGCCCCCGATGGCCGAGCAGTCTTGTCGCCCGGCATCGAAATGGAAAGGTCGAGCCGACGTGACGTCCGTCGCAGGCCCGTCGCAGGGTGACGTGCGCGCACGGCTACGTTGCGCTCATGGGCGACAGCACCAACGTCAGCACGGGCACGATCAACGCGAACGGCGTCAACTTCGCCTACCTCTCCGCCGGGCACGACGGCCCGCTCGCGCTGTGTCTGCACGGCTTCCCCGACAGCGCGAACACGTGGCGTCACCTCCTGCCCGAGCTCGCCCGATCGGGGTACCGCGCCGTCGCCCCGTTCATGCGAGGCTACGCGCCGACCTCGATCCCCGCCGACGGGCTGTACCAGACGGGCAAGTTGTCAGAGGACGCGATCGCGTTGCACGACGCGCTCGGCGGCGGCAGCGACGCGGTGATCATCGGCCACGACTGGGGCGCGCCGGCAACGCACGGCGCCGCGGTCGCTGCACCGGATCGGTGGAGCAAGGTCGTCTCGATGGCGGTGCCGCCGGGCGGCGCGATGGGCATGGCGTTCGTCACCAACCTCGCGCAGGTCAAGCGCAGCTGGTACATGTTCTTCTTCCAGCACGGACTTGCCGACCTCGTCGTCGGTGCCAACGATCTCGCCTTCATCGACATGTTGTGGCGCGACTGGTCGCCGGGGTTCGACGGCAGCGGCGAGGTGCCGGCGGTGAAGGCCGCGCTAGCTGATCCCGCCAACCTCGCGGCGGCGCTCGGGTACTACCGGGCGACGCTGGGTGATGGGTTGAAGGATCCGGCGCTGGACGAGATGCAAGCCGCGACGCAAGGACTGCCGACGCAGCCGCTGCTCTACCTCCACGGCGCGGACGACGGCTGCATCGGCGTCGAGGTCGCCGAATCGGCGAGAGCGATGGTCACCCCCAACATCGCGATCGAGGTCGTGCCGGGCTGCGGCCACTTCCTCCACGTCGAGCAGCCCGCCACCGTCAACGCCCGCATCATCGAGTTCCTCGGATGAGCCTGGCGGCAGCCATCGCACCGGTCCTGCCCGACGGGCTCGTCGTGGTGGTCAAGCACGAGTGCGAGTGCTGCCGCATGGTCGCACCGCTGATGCCCGCCCTCGCCGCCGCGGGCGCGCTCACCGTCTACACGCAGGACGACCCGTCGTTCCCCGAGAGCGTCGCCGCCGAGCACGATGCCGATCTGGCGGTGAGCTGGCACCACGACATCGAGACCGTGCCGACCCTCATCCGCGTCGTCGACGGCGTCGAGGTCGAGCGCACGGTCGGCTGGCTGCGCAGCGACTGGCAGCGCATCACCGGCATCGACGACCTCGGCGCGGAGCTCCCGGTGATGCGCCCGGGTTGCGGCTCGCTCAGCGTCGACCCCGACCTCGTCGACGGGCTGCGTGCTCGCTTCGAAGCGGGCGCGCTCCGGTCTCGACGCATCGAGCTGGCCGACCTCGACGACGAGATGGAGCTGCTGTTCGACCGCGGCTTCACCGACGGGCTGCCCGTGGTGCCGCCGACCGAGGCACGCGTGCTGCGGATGCTCACGGGCACGACGCGTTCGCCCGACGACATCGTCGCCGTGGTGCCGCCCGACCTCGTCGAGGTCACGGTGGAGAAGGTCGCCGTCAACGCGGTGATGGCCGGCTGCCGACCCGAGCACCTGCCGTGGGTGATCGCCGCGCTCGAGGCGATCTGCAACGACGACTTCAACATCCACGGCGTGCTGGCCACGACGATGCCCGTCGGGCCGGTCCTGATCTGCAACGGACCGGGCACGAAGGCGATCGGCATGAACGGCGCCGGCAACGCGCTCGGCCAGGGCAACCGCGCCAACCTGACCATCGGCCGCGCCGTGCAGCTCGTCGTGCGCAACGTCGGCGGCGGTCGCCCAGGCGAGGTCGACCGCGCCACGCACGGCAACCCCGGCAAGATCAGCTTCTGCTTCGCCGAGCTCGAGGACGACTCGCCGTTCACCTCGCTGGCAACCAGCCGAGGCGTCCCGCCGGGCACCAACGCGATCACCGCGTTCGCCGGTGAGGGCCCGCGCTGCGTGGTCGATCAGATCGCTCGCGATCCCGATCAGCTGGCATCCACCTTCGCCGCCTGCCTGCGCACGTTGCACAACCCCAAGCTCGTGCTGGCCTTCGACGTGATCGTCGTGATGGGGCCCGAGCACGCCCGCGTCTTCGCCGATGCTGGTTGGGATCGCGAGCGCGTCCTTCGCGAGCTCCACGCACGGCTGCAGATCCCGGGCGCCGAACTGATCCGCGGCGCGGGCGGCATCGCCGAGGGGATCCCCGAGCACCTGCGCGACATGACGCTGCCGAAGTTCCGCGAGGACGGCATCCTCCTCGTGCACGCGGGCGGTGGCGCCGGTCTGTTCTCGGCGATCATCGGCGGATGGGCCAACGGCGCCATCGGCTCCAAGCCGGTCACGCGCGTCGTCGGCAGCTGAGCACGACGACCGCTGCGCGGCGACACCGAGCTACGGTTGGGCGATGGCTCGCGTCCTGCTCGACCCCACCGGTGAGCGCACGGTGCTCGAGCGCGTCCGTCTCGTCCGCCCGGCATCGCTCGACGGCCAGGTGGTCGGCCTGCTCGACATCTCCAAGCCACGCGGCAACGTGTTCCTCGATCAGCTCGAGCAGCGGCTCGTCGAACGCGGTGCAACCGTGCGGCGATACGCCAAGCCGACGTTCACCAAGCCGGCGCCGGTCGACCTGCGTCACGAGATCGCCACGCAGTGCACGCTGGTGATCGAAGCACTCGCCGATTGAGGCAGTTGCACGTCGTGCAGTGTGCACGACATCGTGGATCTGGAGCGACGGGGCGTCCCCGGCGTGTTCGTCGCGTCCGCTGAATTCATACGCGCCGCCGAGACGCAATCGGCGTCGCTCGGCTTCCCGACGGTGGCTCGCGTGTTCACCCCGCACCCCATCCAGGACCGCACGGACGACGAGATGCGGGCCTACGCCGACGCGGCCATCGACGAGATCCTCGCCAACATCACCGGTTGACCCGCCGCACCGGGGGACGGCAGACTGTTTGAGTTCAGGGCAGGACGGGCACTGGCGACCCACTCGAATCGATCTCTGGAGCCCGATGCACAACCGCACCCCCCGTCTCCTCCTGGCTGCTGCCGTGCTGGCCAGCGGCCTGGTTGCCGTTCCGTCAACCACGACCGGGACGGTTGCCGCAGCACCGCCGGGGGCGGCCAGGGTGTCCTTGATCGGCGACTCGACGATGGCGGCGATGCGCTGGTACGGGTACGACAACGCCGACCCGGACACCATCAACAACAACGACATCCGTGAGATCATCAGCAACGAGTACGAGCTGACGTTCTCTGCCGAGAGCTGCAGGCGCCTCGTGTCCGTCAGCTGCCGCGGCCGCGAGGGCTACGCCCCGACGAGCACGCTGCCGGCGATGAAGGGCTTCCTGAAGGGACAGCTCGGTCAGGTGCTGGTGATCATGGCCGGCTACGACGACGGAACGATCGCGACGGCCATCGACCAGATCATGGCCGAGGCCGACGCGCAGGGTGTGTCCAAGGTCCTCTGGCTGACGTATCGAACCACCACCAACTACACGCTGCCGGGTGGGATGTCGGCGGCCAACTTGTACCAGAAGCACAACGCCGCCCTCGGTGCCGCGCTGGTGAAGCACCCGAGCCTGCAGATCCTCGACTGGAACGGGTACACCACCAACAAGCCCAGCTGGTTCGCCTCGGACGGCATCCACATGACGGGGGCCGGAGCAGTGGGCCTCGCCCACTACGTCCTCGACGCGATCAAGGCCCTGCCGCCGATCGCCCGATGCATCGAGTCGAACGCGACGCTCGGCGTCCCGACGAACCTCGGTGCTGCGGCACCGTTCGAGACCGGCGACAGCGGCTTCGTCGGCATCACCCCGGCTCGTGTCTTCGACAGCCGCTCCGGCCAGAAGCTCGGGACGAGGCGCAGTGTGGTGGTCCCCGTCAGCGGGGCGATCCCGGGCGACGCGACATCCGTCGTGGCGACGATCACGGCCGCCGATCCGTGCAAAGCCGGCTACCTCGCCGTGAACGACTGCGGCGTGCTGGGCGAGACGTCGACCTTGAACTTCGAGACCGCCCGAGACACTGCGGCGGTAGCCATCAGCGTCGTCAGCGGCGGCAACATCTGCGTCTACTCGAGCGCACCCGTGGACGTGATCGTCGACGTGGTCGGTTACTTCCGGCCCGGTGGTGATCTGTTCCACCCCGTCGGCCCGACGAGATGGGTGGACACGCGCGGCATCAGCCAGACCGTGCAGCCGGGACTCACCGGCCTGCGTGCCGCCGGGAGCCAGACCGAGGTCCAGATCGCCGGGCTCGGCGGCGTCCCGGCCAACGCTGAAGCGGTGTGGCTCAACGTCACGGCCACCGAAGCGCAGACCCCCACCACCCTCACCGTCTACCCGGGCCCGTGTGGCACCGCGCCCCTGTCGTCGAACGTGAACGCCATCGCCGGTCGCACGGTCGCCGCAGCCACGCTGGTGCAGCTCGGCAGCAACGGCTCGGTGTGCGTGCGCAACTTCTCCGGCAACTCGCACCTCGTCGTCGATGTGGCTGGTTGGTTCGGACCGGGTTCGGCTGGCCTCGCCTACCACGGCAGCACCCCGTCCCGACTGTTCGACACACGGCCGACACCACTGGCCGCGAACGGCACTCGCACGGTGACGTTGCCCGGCGTGTCCGTCATCAACGTCGGATCGATCGACGCGACGAACTGGGGCTTCGTGGCGATGAAGCCGTGTGGGCTCACCGACACCAGTTCGCTGCTCAACATGGCGCTCAACGAGACGCTCGCCAACGTCGGCGTCGTCGCCTCGGGCTCCGGTGACGGCGTGTGCATCAGCGCCTCGTCGGCCAGCAACGTCTACGCCGATCGTGTCGGCAGCTTCGTCACACCGGACAACTGACCGTCACCCCTGCAGGTGCACGGTCGTGCCGGTGAGGGCGACCAGGCCCTCCGCAACCAGCGCGTCGACCAGGGCCATCGCCCGATCGTGCGGTCGCTGCATCACCGCTGCGACCGCAGCGATCGCCAACGGCTGTTCGCCGAGCGCCTTGATCAGACGGCCGCGCGCCTGACGGTCGCTGCCGTCGAAGCGTGCTTGGGCGACGCTGACGCCGGCGGAGCCGATGGCCGGGTCGTCACCCTCGCCGTGCCACGCGCACGTGGGCAGCAGCGGGCAGAGCGAGCACTGCGGCACGCCGGGTCGGCACAGGGTGGCGCCGAGGTCCATCAGGCACTGGTTCCAGGCCCAGCCGTCGCCATCGGGCACCAGCGCATCGGCAGCCGACTGCACCTGCTTCGGGGTCATGCGATGGCCGGCCACGCGGGCGAGCACACGAGCGATGTTGGTGTCGACCACGGCGACGTCGCGCTCGAAGGCGAACGCCAGCACCGCCCGTGCCGTGTACGGCCCGACGCCGGGGAGCGCCAGCAGCGCATCGAGCGAGTCGGGGAAGTGGCCGTTGCACTCCCGTTCCACGTGCTGTGCGGCGAGCTGCAGGTTGCGTGCCCGGCGTGGGTAGCCGAGGCCCTGCCACAGGCGCAGCACGTCGGCCAGCGACGCTGCCGCGCAGGCTGCCGTCGTCGGGTAGGCGTCGAGGAACGCGTGGTACTTGGGGATGACGCGCGGCACCTGCGTCTGCTGCAGCATCACCTCGCTGACGAGGATCCGCCACGGATCTCGCGTGTGCCGCCAAGGCAGGTCGCGCAGGCGCGGCAGGCCCCAGCCGAGCAGGTCAGCCTGCGGCGGCTCAGTCCCAGGCAGCGGCACCGTCGTACGGACGCGGCCGGCCGGGAGCGAACTCCCGCTTCCACACCATCACCCGGCGGCGGAAGTAGCAGACCTCCTTGCCGTCCTGGTTGAAGCCCTTGCTCTCCACGGTGACGATGCCGCGGTCGTTCTTGCTCTTGCTCTCCTGCACGTCGAGCACCCGCGTCTCGGCGTGGATGGTGTCGCCATGGAACGTGGGGAACTTGTGCTGCAGCGTCTCCACCTCGAGGTTGGCGATGGCCGCGCCGCTGACGTCGGGCACGCTCATGCCGAGCACCAACGAGTAGACGAGGTTGCCGACCACGACGTTGCGGCCCTGCACGCTCTGGGCGGCGAACCAGTCGTTGGTGTGCAACGGGTGGTGGTTCATCGTGATCATGCAGAACAGGTGGTCGTCGTACTCGGTGATGGTCTTGCCAGGCCAGTGGCGGTACACATCGCCGACGACGAAGTCTTCCAGGCAACGCCCGAACGGACGCTCGTGAACGGTCATGCCGACACGGTACTAGCGGGGCTGTTCGCGGCGAAGTGGATCGAGCGGCGGTGGTTCGAGCTTCACCGCGTCGGGCCGATCGCGCCGTCCGAACCGCGCCGCGAAGTCGAGCGCGCTCTCCCGGTTCGTGTCCGTCTCCTTGGCCAGTTCGCGCAGACGTCTCAAGCCTTCGCGCCGCTTGATGCTCCACGGGCCGACGCGCAGGCTGGCGTAGAGCACGCCGCCGAGCAACGTGGGGAACCAGTACTGGGCGATGCGGTAGCTGGCGACGCTGAGCGTGGCCGCGCTCTTGGGAATGCCGAAGCCGACGAGCTGCAGCGAGTACGCGCCCTCGACGAGACCGAGTCCTCCCGGGAGGATGGGGACCACTTGGAGGATGTTGACGATGCCGAACGCGATCAGGAGCGCGTCGGGGTCGAGCGTCTGGCCGAAGGCGCGCAGGAACACCCACAGCGACGCGGCGTCGAGCAGCCAGTTCGCCGCAGCCCATCCGGCAACGCGGGCGAGCAACTGCTTGTCGGCGGCGAGGTCCTCCAGCCGGTCGGCCACCTGGCGCACCGCGGCACCGGCGCGGTCCTGGTTCATGCGCAGCTTGCGCGCGATCCAACGCAGCACACGTTCGGCGCGACCTTGGCCCTCCATCAATCCGAACACGAGCGCGGCGGCGACGAGCATGATGATGATCCCCGCGACCGCGGCCAGTCCGTAGCCCTTGTTCACGCCGCGCACCGGGATCGAGATGATCAGGCCGAACCACAGCAACAGGTTGAGCACGACCGCTGAACCGAGCCCGGCCGTGGCCAGCGCGAAGCCCGCGCTGGGGCCGGGCACACCCGACAGCGTCATCAACCGGTAGCCGAGCGCGGGGCCGGCCGCGCTGCCGCCGGGAACGATGTTCGACAGCGCCTTGGTGCTCATCTGGATGCGGAACAGCCGCCAGCGGGAGATCTCCTTGCCGGCCACACCGAGGGCCGCCTTGGTGAGCAGCGAGTACGAGTAGAGCGCCGACATCTGCAGCCCGAGGCCCCCGACCAGCAGCGCCGGGTTCACGTCGCGCAGCTTCTCCAGCGCCGTCTTGAAGTTGGGGAGCAGGGGCAGGATCAGGAAGTTGACGATGAGGACGAAGGCCACGACCTTCAGCGTCAGGCGGATCGGGCGGATGCGACGCGGGCGCGGCGGCCCGCCCGTGTCATCCAGCGAGACACGGGGCAGCTCACCGGTGAGGGGGCCCTCGCTCTCGATCGCCACCCCCACATTGCTAGCCGCTACTGCAACGGGAAGGCGCGCACCGCGCGCCGCAGCGCCTCGTTCAATGGGGCACGCTGGTCCACCGGAGACTTGCCGAGGTGGACGAGCGTCAGGGCCCGGTGCGGCATGACGATGATGTACTGGCCCTCGTAGCCGTGAGCGGCCAGCCCACCCGCTTCGTCGCGCCACAGCCACCACTGGCGGCCGTAGTCGAACTCGCCGTCCGGATCGGTGGCGACGAACGTACGGGCGTGCTCGGTCCAGCCGGCCGGGGTGACGCGCACGCCATCCGTGGTGACACCGTCGTTGCGGTAGAGCTCGCCGAACTTGGCGAAGTCGCGCGCCGTCGCGTGCACGTACGACGATCCGACGAACGTGCCGGCGGCGTCGAAGGTCGGGCGGGCACTGGTCATCCCAACCGGACCGAACAGGCGTTCAGCGAGGAACGAGGGCATGTCGCCCACTGCATCGCCGACGATCCGGCTGATGATGTTGGTGGTGCCGCTCGAGTAGTTCCAGACGGTCCCCGGCTGGTGGATCAGGGGCAACGCGGCGGCGTACGCAGCCATGTCCTCCTTGCCACTGCCGTAGAGCATCTCGATGCAGTGGCTGACCGAGTCGTCGACGTAGTCCTCGACGAACAGCAGCCCGGGTCGCATGTCGACGAGGTCCTGCAGGGTGATCGCTTCTTTCTCGGAGCCCGCCCACTCCGGCACCGGCGCCGGACGGTCGAGCTGGAGCAACCCGTCCGCCACGGCGATGCCGAGCGCGGCGTGAGTGATGCTCTTGGCGGTGCTCCACGAGATCAGCTCCGTGTCCGCCTCGACCGGTCCCCCGCTCGCGAACAAGGAGTCGGGCTGCACGCCGTAGCGCTCGTAGACCACCTCACCGTGGTGCACCGCGACCATCGCCAGGCTCGTGCCATGGGCAGCGCCCGGCGCGAACAGCTCGTCGCCGATCCGCTCGATCTCGTCGTGCTCCCAGCCGGTCACGGCGGCACCGTATCGTGCCGCCGATGGACGTCGCGCACGCACTCGGTCGCTATCTGGAGGTGGCCGATGCCGTCGCGCCCGGGCTGATCGAAGGGCTCTACGTCGTCGGCTCGTTCGCGCTCGGCGATTGGCACGAGGACCACAGCGACATCGACATCGTCGCCATCACGGCCGAGCCGGCAACGGAGGAGGACGGCTCGCAGATCCGCCTGCTGCACGCGTTGCTCGCCGAGCAGCAACCCGTCCCGCACGTCGACGGGCCGTACCTGGCGTGGGGCGATCTCGTCGTGCCGCCGTCCACCGGGCTGTACCGACCGTGGTCGCTCGACGGCGTCGCCCATCACGACGGCGAGTGCTTCGAGATCAACCCGATCACCTGGTACACGCTCGCCACGTACGGCGTCACCGTGCGCGGCCCGATGCGCGAGCGGCTCGGTGCGGTGCTGGACACCGAGGAGCGGGTCCGGTTCGTCGTCGACAACCTGCACAGCTACTGGGCCAACGTGGCCGCGCAGATCTCCGAGGTGCTCACTGCAGAGCCAGATCGAGAGGTGACCGCCGAGATGCTCGAGTGGTGCGCGCTCGGAGCCTTGCGGCTGCACTACACCGCGTTCACCGGTGACGTCACCTCCAAGCGTGGCGCCGGCGAGCACGGTCTGTCGGTCGCGCCGACACGCTTCCACGACGCCATCCGCGCCGGTTTGGCCCTCCGCGCCGGCGAGCCCGCCGCAGTCTCGGGCGCACTGCTGCTCGACGCCGCCGCGCTGATCGAGTGGTGCATCACCGAAGTCGACGCCGGCCGCTGACTACGTCGGGCGCTCCCCGATTCTGGGCGGGATCCTTCTCGGAAACCGAGAACGTGGCCGCCCGGAATCGCGATCGGGCGGGGGCCGGGGCGAGCGGGTCAGCGGGTGGGCGGGATGATGGGGATGGGGCCGGTGTCGCGGTCGACCCACTTGTGGCCGACGTCGGGGACGGGACCGGTGGCCAAGGCCACGACTTCGTCGACGGTGTGGGCACGCTGGGCCAAGAGACGGTGCGACGACCGCACGAACCCCGCCTGCACGGCGCGCTCCATCCAGTCGAACATCGGGCCCCAGAAGCCGTCGACGTCGAACAGCACGACGGGCTTGGCGATCAGACCGAGCTGGTTCCAGGTGACCGCCTCGGCGAACTCGTCGACCGTGCCGAACCCACCGGGGAGCACGACGAAGCCGTCGGCCAGGTCGTTCATCCGCGCTTTGCGCTCGTGCATCGTCGGCACCACTTCGAGGCGGGTGAGGTTCTGGTGGGCCACCTCGGCGCGCACCAGGTGCTCGGTGATCACGCCGATCACCTCGCCACCGGCGTTGAGCGCGGCGTCGGCGAGGATGCCCATCAAACCGACGTGACCGCCCCCGTAGACGAGGCCGATGTTGCGGTGCGCCATGGCCGAGCCGAGCTGCTCGGCCGCTTGGGTGAAGGCCGTCGAGGTGCCCGTGTTGGAGCCGCAGTACACGCAGAGGCGCATGGAGGGTTCGGCGGGCATCGTCTGAGCCTACGCGGATCGTTCGACGACCTGCGCGAGCGGTTTCTCACGCCGACCGCACCAGCCGTATCCTCGCTGCATGAGCGATGCGGAACTGGCAACACCTGATCTGGGCGCAGCCGTCGAGGTGATCGAATTGGCGCAGGCGGTGGTCGGCAAGGCCGTCCGTCACCTGGCTGCGTCCGGCGGTCCGGACGCCCACCAGGTGCTGGCCTACGACCTGGCCCACGCCGCCGCGCAGGTGGCAACCGCCCGATCGATGCTGGACTACGGCGCCAAGGGCGACGTCGAGGCCCGGCTGACGTGTGCGTTCACCGCCGACATGGTGCACGACCTGATCACCCGGCTCTGTGGGCGCGAGGAGCTGTGGGGACTGGATCCGGCACCGATGCGCGCCGCCCACCCGTTCCTCGGCAAGTACCGCACGCCGGAGTTCATCGCCTCGTTGGCCCTGCAGCCCGGTCCGCGCCACCTCGACGACGACTTCGAACTGGTGCAGGACACGTTCCGCTCGTTCGCCGAGAACGAGATCAAGCCGCGCGCCGAGCACGTGCACCGTGAGAACGACGACGTGCCCGAGGAGATCATCACCGGGCTGGCCGAGATGGGCGCCTTCGGGCTCAGCGTGCCGGCCGAGTACGGCGGCTACAGCGAGGGCGGCGACGGTGAGTACACCGGCATGGTCGTTGCCACCGAGGAGCTCAGCCGCGGGTCGTTGGGCATCGGCGGGTCGCTGATCACCCGCCCCGAGATCCTCACCCGTGCCTTGGTCAAGGGCGGCACCGAGGCGCAGAAGCAGGAGTGGTTGCCGAAGCTGGCGACCGCCGAGGTGATGGCCGCAGTGGCGGTGACGGAGCCGGACTACGGCAGCGACGTCGCCGGCCTCAAGGTGACGGCGACGCCGCAAGCAGGTCCGAACGGCGAAGCGGGCTACGCGATCAACGGGGTGAAGACGTGGTGCACGTTCGCCGGTCGGGCCGACGTGCTGATGCTGCTCGCCCGCACCGACCCGGATCGCGCCAAGACCCACCGCGGGCTGAGCCTGTTCATCGTGCCCAAGCCGCGCGGCGACGCCCACGGCTTCGAGTTCAGCCAGGACTCGGGCGGCAAGATGGAGGGACGCCCGATCGACACGATCGGCTACCGCGGCATGCACAGCTACGAGGTCGCCCTCGAGGACTGGTGGGTGCCGGCGACCAACCTGATCGGCGAGGAAGGCGGCCTCGGGCAGGGCTTCTACTACCAGATGGGTGGCTTCGAGAACGGCCGGTTGCAGACCGCAGCGCGTGCGCTCGGCGTGATGCAGGCGGCGTACGAAGCAGCCGTCGACTACGCCCAGAACCGCAAGGTGTTCGGCACCGCCATCGGCAACTACGAGCTCACCCAGGTGAAGCTCGGTCGGATGGCCGTGCTCATCCAGGCCGGCAGGCAGTTCTCGTACGCCGTCGCCACGCTGATGGCCAAGGGCGAGGGCGCCATGGAGGCGTCGATGGTCAAGGCCTACGTGTGCAAGGCCGCCGAGTGGGTCACCCGCGAGGCGATGCAGATCCACGGCGGCATGGGCTACGCCGAGGAATTCTCCGTCAGCCGCCTCTACGTCGACGCACGCGTGCTGAGCATCTTCGAGGGCGCCGATGAGACGCTCTGCCTGAAGGTCATCGCCCGTCGCCTCTGCGACACCAAGGCTTGATCGACACGGCCTGATCGACGCAGCCCTCGCGCGCCGGGCTCAGGCCGGACGGGCGTGCACGGAGACGGTGTACGGGTCGTCGTGGAAGTCGGCGCGCTCCCACGTCGACCAGCGGTTGGTGACGGTGAGCCCGGCGGCCGCGCAGTGGGCGTCGTACTCGTCGAGCGTGATCGCATCGGCGCCACGCTCCAGCATGAACCCGGCGACGATCGTGCCATCGGGCGCGAGGTGTCGGGCGAGGTTGGCGATGATCGGGCCACGATCGTCGGGCCGGCAGAAGACCATCACGTTGCCGGGCATGGCGACCACGTCGAAGGTCCGGCCGAGGTCGACCGTGGACAGGTCGCCGTGCACCCACGTCAGCTCCGGAGCATGGCGGCGGGCGTAGGCCAGCAGGTCGTCATCGAGGTCGACGCCGACGACCTCGATGCCGCGGCGTGACAGCTCGATCGCCACACGGCCCATGCCGCATCCGGCGTCGAGCACCGAACCCGGGCCGAGCGAGGCGATCAGATCCGCTTCGCCATGAGTGGCCTTCCCCGCTGATTCGAGCCGAGTCCAGCGCGAGTCGTACTCCTCGAGGTCGATCTCATCGCGCCACCTGGTCCATCGTTGGCTCACCGGGTGCTCATCCATCAACGATCAACCGTCATCCCTAGACCATAGGGTTGTGATCGTGATCGGTGCGTCGGAGCTCGTGGCAGCCCGCAGCCAGATGGCGCTGTCGCTCGGCTTCCACATCATCCTGTCGTGCTTCGGGGTCGCCTTCCCGGTCCTGATCTACATCGTGCACCGTCGCGGGCTCCGCGGCGACGCCGAGGCGCTGGTGCTCGCGAAGCGCTGGTCGAAGGCAGCCGCGGTGCTGTTCGCCGTCGGCGCGGTCAGCGGCACGATCCTCAGCTTCGAGATGGGTCTGCTGTGGCCGAAGCTGATGTCCACGTACGGCGACGTCATCGGGCTGCCGTTCGCGCTCGAGGGCATCTTCTTCTTCCTCGAAGCGATCTTCATCGGCGTCTACCTCTACGGCTGGGATCGCCTGCCCCCGAAGGTGCACCTGAACACGCTGATCCCGATTGCGCTCTCTGGTGTGTTCGGCACGTTCTGCGTGCTCGCCGTCAACGCGTGGATGAACTCGCCCGCCGGCATCGACCCGGTCGACCCGCTGGCGGCGATGTTCAACAGCGCGGTGTGGGGTCAGTTCGCGCACATGCTCGTCGCCACCTACTTCGTCGTCGGCTTCTGCGTCGCATCCGTCTACGCGGTGGGGATGCTGCGCGG
This sequence comes from Ilumatobacteraceae bacterium, assembly GCA_965229005.1. Taxonomy (GTDB): domain Bacteria; phylum Actinomycetota; class Acidimicrobiia; order Acidimicrobiales; family Ilumatobacteraceae; genus CBDDIP01. The sequence goes on along the minus strand of CBDDIP010000002.1, from coordinate 1,458,279 downwards.
ACGTCGCGACCACCACCACCGGCTGGCGTTCCGCGTCGCCTTCGCCGTCGCCGCGATCGCAGCGGTGATCCAGCCGGTCGTCGGTCACGTCACCGGGATGCGACTGGCCACCGAGCAGCCCTCGAAGCTGGCGGCGATGGAGCTGTCCACCGACACCGAGACGCACGCACCGGTGCTCGTCGGCGGCGTGCTGATCGACGGTCGCGTGCGAGGTGGCATCGAGATCCCGGAGGTCGGTTCGCTCCTCGCTCGCGGCTGGTTCGACCGCGAGGTGATCGGCCGCAACGACATCCCCGCCGACGAGCAGCCGACGGAGAGCCAGGCGAACATGGTCCACTTCTCGTTCCAGGCGATGGTCGGCATCGGCACCCTGCTGGCGCTCGTCGGCGCGTGGTTCTGGTGGCGCCAGCGCCGACGCGATCCATTGGAGCGACGCTGGTTCCTGCGCCTCGCCGTGCTCGCCGGACCGCTGTCGATCGTGGCGATGGAGTCCGGGTGGATCACCACCGAGGTCGGTCGCCAGCCGTGGATCGTCTACCGCGTGATGCGCGTCGAGGACGCCGTCACGCACAACAGCGGGATCTGGATCAGCTTCTCGGTGATCGTCGTCGTCTACGCCGGCATGGCCGTCGGGGCGACGAAGGTGCTGCTGTCGATGGCACGGCGTTGGCGCGAGCAGGGAGGTGCGGGTCTGTCGACGCCGTACGGACCTGACGAAGGTGGCGTCGGCGCATGAGCCTCGTTGCGTTCGTCGCCGCGCTGCTGTTCGTCGGCGTGCTCGCCTACGGACTGTTCGGCGGCGCCGACTTCGGCAGCGGGGTGTGGGATCTGCTGGCCGGCGATGCCGAGCGCGGTGCGGCCTTGCGCACCCAGGTCGATCACAGCATCGGACCGGTGTGGGAGGCCAACCACGTGTGGCTGATCTACATCCTCGTGTTCCTGTGGACGGGCTTCCCGCACGGGTTCGGTGCGCTGATGACCACGCTGTGGATCCCGTGGATGCTGGCCGGGCTCGGCATCGTGCTTCGCGGCGCCGGCTTCGCCTTTCGCAAGTTCAGCGAGAGCCTTCCCGAGGCGCGCCTCTACGGCGCGCTGTTCGCCGCGTCGTCGGTGGTCACGCCGTTCTGCTTCGGCATGATCGCCGGCGCCGTTGCGTCGGGGCGCGTGCCGCTCGACGGCGGCGACGTGTGGACCAGTTGGACGGGCCTGACGTCATGGGTCGGCGGGGCGCTCGCCGTGCTGACCTGCGCGTTCCTCGCCGCCACGTTCCTCGCCGCCGACGCGGCACGCGCCGGCAACGACGACCTGGCCGAGTGGTGCGGACGACGGGCACTCGTGTGTGGGGCGATCACCGGTGTCGTCGCGCTGCTCGCCGTGCCGGCGATCGAGTCGGACGCCGACACGCTCGCCTCGCGGTTGGAGGGCCGAGCCGCTCCGCTCGCCGTGCTCTCGGCGATCGCCGGAGCATCCACGCTGTGGCTGCTGTGGAAGCGACGTTGGGCGTGGGCCCGCTTCGGTGCGGTCGCCGCGGTCGCCTCGGTCCTCGTCGGGTGGGGCGTCGCCCAGTACCCGGACCTGCTCGTCGATCACCTCACGCTGGCCGATGCGGCCGGTGCACGCACCACGTTGGTCGGTCTCGTCATCGTCTTCGCCATCGCTGCGGTCACCGTCGTGCCATCGCTGGCGTGGCTCTACGTGCTCGTCACCCGCTCGCGCAGGTCCTTGCAGGAACCGGTCAGCTGAGCAGGTCGGCGAGCGACTCGATGCGCATGAAGTCGGCGCCGGCGTGATCGTCGTACGGGTCGAGCAGGATCGGCAGCAGGCCGGCCGCGCTGGCACCGCCGATGTCCATGGTCACCGAATCGCCGACGTAGGCGATGCGCGAGCGGTCGAACTCGGCGAAGAACGGCAGTGCATGCTCGAAGATCATCGGCTCCGGTTTGGCCACACCGACGACGTGGCTGTCGACGACCACACGCATCGCCGTGCACGGGCCCTGGCCGGTGTGGCAGACACCGCTGCGCAGGAGCACGTCCTCGATCTGACCGCTGGCGTTGCTGACCACGCCCATCGGCACGCCGGCGATCGCCAGCGCGGCAAGGGCGGCGACGCTCTCCGGGATCGGCCAGCGCCACAGGTGCGCGTTGCGGGTGTGCTCGAGCACGGTGGCCGCCGCTTCGAGCTCGTGATCGGGCACGCCGATGGCGCGCACGTAGGCCAGGTTGTAGTCGTGCCAGAAGGTCTCGCTGCTGCCCGCGGCGCTCTTCGCGGCCATGCCCTTGTAGTGCGCTCGCCGGTGCGCGGCGATGTCCGGGTCGCCGCCGTAGTACGCCAGCAGCGGGCCGAGCACCGTTGGATCGGGCAGGACGAGCACCCCGCCGGCGTCGAACAGGACGGCGTCGAAATTCGTACGAACCACACGGTCACCGTAACCTTCGGTCGTGCGCAGTCCTCGAGACTTCTTCAAACCGTTGGCCGTCGGTGCTCCGCAACCGCTGATGGAGATCCCGTTCCGGCCCAGCCGGATGATCCACTTCTTCCCGCCGCACAACGCCAAGGTGGTGGCGAAGCTGCCGGAGATCATCCCCACCGTCGACGTCATCCTCGGCAACCTCGAGGACGCGATCCCGATGACGGAGAAGGAGAACGCGCGCAACGGCCTCGTGCGCATGGCTCGCGAGCTCGACTTCGGTGACACGCAGCTGTGGACGCGGGTGAACAGCCTCGACTCGCCGTGGGGTCTCGACGACATCATCACGCTCGTCACCGAGATCGGCGACAAGCTCGATGTGATCATGATCCCCAAGGTCGAAGGGCCGGAGGACATCCACTACGTCGATCGCCTGCTGGCCCAGCTCGAGGCCAAGGCCAAGCTGACCAAGCCGTTGATGATCCACGCCATCCTCGAGACGGCTCGCGGTGTGGCCAACGTCGAAGCGATCTGCGCGGCGTCGCCGCGCATGCAGGGCCTGTGCCTCGGCCCGGCGGACCTCGCCGCCAACCGTCGGATGAAGACGACGCGTGTCGGTGGCGGTCACCCCGACTACATCGTGCGCGCCGACCCGTTGGCCGATCAGCCCGATGCGCCGCGGCCGACCTACCAGCAGGACCTGTGGCACTACACGATCGCTCGCATGGTCGACGCGTGCGTGATGAACGGGATCCTCCCCTACTACGGGCCGTTCGGCGACATCGCCGACATCACCGCGTGCGAGGACCAGTTCCGCAACGCCTACCTCCTCGGTTGCGTCGGTGCATGGAGCCTGCACCCGGTGCAGATCGAGATCGCCAAGCGCGTGTTCAGCCCGCGGCCCGCCGACGTCGCACAAGCGCAGCGGGTGATCGATGCGATGGGCGACGGCACCGGCGCCATCCTCCTCGACGGGAAGATGGAGGACGACGCGTCGGTGAAGCAGTGCAAGGTCGTCGTCGAGCTCGCTCGCCAACTCGCCGCTCGCGATCCGCAACTTGCGGCGTCCTACGGGTTCACGTCATGAGCGAGCTGACGGTGCTCCGTTCGGTGCTGTACATGCCGGCCGCGAACGAGCGCGCGCTGGAGAAGGCCAAGACGATCCCCGCCGACGCGATCATCTTCGACCTCGAGGACGCGGTCGCGCCCGATTCGAAGGACGCGGCGCGCGTCAACGCCGTGACGGCCGCCAGTTCCGCGGAGTACGGACGTCGCGTGCTGACCATCCGCTGCAACGGTCTCGACACGCCGTGGGGCGCCGACGACCTGCGCGCCGCGGCGACCTCGGGCGCTTCGGCTGTCGTCATCCCCAAGGTCGATTCGGTGGCGTACCTCGACGAGGTCGCCGCCTTCCTGCCCGACCACATCGCCATCTGGGCGATGATCGAGACGCCGACCGCGGTGCTCGACGTGCGCTCGATCGCCGCCCACCCGCGTGTCACGACGTTGGTCATCGGCACCAACGACATGGCTCGCGAGATCCGCTCGGTGCTCAACGCGCCGGGCAGGCACCCGCTGCTGCCGCACCTGGCCGTGTCGATCCTCGCCGCGCGTGAGGCCGGCAAGCTGATCCTCGACGGCGTCTACAACGAGGTGCGCGACCTCGACGGGTTCCGGGTCGAGTGCGTGCAAGGCTTCGAGATGGGCTTCGACGGCAAGACGCTGGTGCACCCCAGCCAGGTGGAGATCACCAACGAGGTGTGGTCGCCCACGGCCGAGGAGATCGAGCACGCTCGCAAGGTGATCGCCGGCTTCGACGAGGGCCTCGCCGCCGGCAAGGGCGTCGTGGTCGTCGACGGCAAGATGATCGAGCACCTGCACGTCGCCAATGCGCAGCGAGTGCTCGCCGTCGCCGACGCGATCAGCTGATCAGAGCGTCGAGCGCAGGAGCGTCAACGTGCGCTCCCACGCCACCTTCGACGCGTCGGCGTTGTAGACCTCGGGGCGGGTGTCGTTGAAGAAGGCGTGGTCGACGCCGGGGTAGACGTGGATGGTCGCGTCCTTGCCGAGGTCGCGCAGCTGCTGCTCGAGCCCGTGGGCCAGCTCCGGGGTGAAGAACCCGTCGAGCTCGGCATAGTGGCCCTCCACCTTGGCGGTCAGCCCGGAGTAGTCGGGCTGCGCGCTGGCCCACGGGATGACGCCGTAGAACGGAGCGACGGCAGCCACCGCGTCGGGTCGCTTCGCCGCGATCACCAGCGCGAGGCCGCCGCCCATGCAGAAGCCGACCACGCCGATGTGCTCGTTGCCGCTGCGCTCCTGCAGCAGCGAGATCGCGCCGCTCATGTCCTTCACCGCCTGGTCGACGTTGAGCGCCATCATCAACTTGCCGGCGCCATCGGGCTCGGTGGTCGACTCGCCGTGGTACAGGTCGGGCGCCAGCGCGGTGAAGCCTGCGGCAGCGAAGCGGTCGACCACGTCGCGGATGTGCGGGACCAAGCCCCACCACTCCTGGATCACCAGCACCCCGGGCCCCGACCCGGCGATGTACCCGTCGCACGTGTGCCCATTCGCCCGAAACGTCACGTTCTCACCAGTCGTCATGTCCCGACCATACGCACGGCGCTGACGTCGCCTCAACACGTTCCGATTTCAAAGTCGACATTTCCGGTTGTCGGGCTGAAAACCGGAATTGTCGTGCTGGAAAACGTGATGTGTCACCAGGCGACGGGGTCGTCGTCCAACGCGCCCAAGGGACCGCTCGAGAACGGGCGTGGGGGCTCGCCGGCTCGCCGGCGCCAGACCTCGTCGACGATGGCCCGTGCCATGAGCTCGTCGGGTGACATCGGGTTGGCGGCTGCGGACGGCAGGCGGCGCGGTGCGACCGCGTCGAACTGCTGTCGCAGGCCCTGCCTGCTCCGCCCCAGCAAGCGGCCGATCCGAGCCCAGTTCCAGCCATCGTTGCGAGCGATCACGACGGCCCGCTCGAGCACCCAGTGCAGGTCCTCCTCGAGCATGTGAGCGGCGATCAGCGCCGTGCGCGGATCGCGAGACAGTGCCTGGTCGAGCAGGCGGTGGAGCTCCTTCATCGGGGGAACGTACTGGTACAAAGTGCACTCTGTACGCCTGGGTGTGGAACGAATACGATTGAGCCATGTCTCCGTCTGACGCCTTCACCAACGACCGCGCCCACGTCTTCCACTCCTGGAGCGCGCAGGGTGCGCTCAACCCGATCGTCGTCGATCGTGCCGAGGGCAGCTTCTTCTGGACCGAGGACGGCACCCGCTTCCTCGACTTCTCCAGCCAGCTCGTCAACGTCAACATCGGGCATCAGCACCCGAAGCTGGTGGCGGCGATCAAGGAGCAGGCCGACCAGCTGTGCACCATCGCCCCGTTCCACGCCAACGCTGCCCGCAGCGAAGCGGCGCGGCTGATCAGCGAGGTCGCCGGCGGCGATCTGGACATGGTCTTCTTCACCAACGGCGGCGCAGAAGCCACGGAGAACGCGGTGCGCATGGCCCGCCTGCACACCGGCCGCGGCAAGGTGCTGACCACCTACCGCAGCTACCACGGCGGCACCGGTGGATCGATCACGCTGACGGGCGATCCGCGTCGTTGGCCGAGCGAACCCGGCATGCCCGGCGTCGTCAAGTTCTGGGGCCCGTACCCGTACCGCAGCGCGTTCCACGCGTCGAGCGAGGCCGAAGAGACCGAGCGCGCCCTCCAGCACCTGTCCGACGTGCTGATGGTCGAAGGCCCGGGCAACGTCGCCGCGATCCTGCTGGAGACCGTCGTCGGCACCAACGGCATCCTCGTCCCGCCGCCCGGCTACCTCCAGGGCGTCCGCGACCTGTGCGATCGCCACGGCATCGTCTTGATCTTCGACGAGGTGATGGCCGGCTTCGGCCGCTGCGGTGAGTGGTTCGCCTTCCAGGCGTTCGGCGTGCAGCCCGACCTCGTCTGCTTCGCCAAGGGCGTCAACTCCGGCTACCTCCCCCTCGGCGGCGTGGTGATCAGCCGCACGATCGCCGACTCGTTCAAGGACCGCGCCTACCCCGGCGGGCTGACCTACTCCGGTCACCCGCTGGCGTGCGCATCGGCCGTGGCGAGCATCAACATCTTCAAGGAGGAGGGCATCATCGAGCACGCCCGCATGCTCGGCACCGATGTCATCGCTCCTGGCCTGGCCAAGCTGCAGGAGAACCACCCGAGCATCGGCGACGTCCGCGGGCTCGGCGTGTTCTGGGCCATCGAGCTCGTCAAGAACCGCGAGACGCGCGAGCCGCTCGTGCCGTTCAACGCCGCCGGCGCCGATGCCAAGCCGATGGCCGACCTCGCCGCGGCGTGCAAGGCCAAGGGCCTGTGGCCCTTCACCCACTTCAACCGCCTGCACGTCGTGCCGCCGTGCAACACGAGCGCCGACGACGTCCGCGACGGCCTCGCCATCCTCGACGACGCGCTGACCGTCGCCGACAGCTTCTGCAGCTGACCCGTTGAACTGGCGACACCCGGGCCGCACCGGCGCGATCCTCTACGCGGTGCTCGCCGCAGTGCTGGGCGGCGTCACCACCGTCATCAGTCGACTGCAGATCGCGCGCCGACGTGGCCGCAAGGAACGCGCCCGGCAACTGCCCGCCGGCCCGATCATCGTCATCTCCAACCACACCAGCTACGCCGACGGCGTGCTGCTCGCGTTGGCGTGCCGCAAGCTCGGGCGCTCGCTGCGCCTGCTGGCCACGGCCGGCGTGTTCCGCGCTCCCCTCATCGGGCGCATCGCTCATCGCCTCGGGTTCATCCCGGTCAACCGCGGCAGCGCGGACGCATCGCACGCGCTCGATGCCGCGCTCGAGGCACTCGCTGCGGGTGAGGCCGTCGGCCTGTACCCGGAGGGACGCCTGACCCGCGACCCGGACAAGTGGCCCGAGCGAGCGAAGACCGGGGCCGTGCGCCTGGCGCTCCAGTCGGGCGCGCCGATCGTGCCGATCGCCATGGCCGGCGCACACCGCGTCACGAGCTGGCGCGTGCTGCTGCGACCGAAGGTCACCGTCAGCGTGGGCGAGCCGATCGACGTCGCTGCGCTCGCCGTGCGCCACGGCGACGACATCCGGGCGATCACCGACGACGTGATGAACCGCCTGCTCGGCGAGCTCGCCGAGCTGCGCGGCATGCGCGTCGACTGACCACGATCGAGACGACTCAGTTCGTCTCCGACACCATCCACGTGCCGTTGCCGCGCAGCAGCTCGGCCAGATCGCCGGGCCCCTTCTTGGCCGACGACTCGACGAGCTGAGCGCCGATCGACGTGCCGTAGTCCGGACGCTCGACGGCGCGGAACACGCCGAACGGTGTCGGCGAGTGGTCGTCGGCCGAGAGGCGACCGAGGGCGAACGCCAGGCTCGGATCGGTGCGGTGCGCGTCGTGGACGAGCAACGCCTCCTCACCGACGTCGGCAACCGCGACGAGCCGCAACTGTCCGTCGCTGCCCATCATCACCCCGCGATGGCCGTCGACGCCGAAGCGGATCGGTTCGCCGTGCTTGAGGTCGATCATCATCTCCTCGCGCGCCACGCGCGACGTGACCGCGTCGAACGCACCGTCGTTGAACACGTTGCAGTTCTGGAAGATCTCGACGAACGCCGAGCCTCGGTGTGCGTGCGCGGCGCGGAAGATCTCCATCATGTGCTTGCGATCGAGGTCGTGCGTTCGAGCGACGAACGAGGCCTCGGCGCCGATGGCCACTGACAGCGGGTTGAACGGCGGCTCGACGGAGCCGAAGGGCGTGCTCTTGGTGACCTTGCCGACCTCCGAGGTCGGCGAGTACTGACCCTTCGTCAAGCCGTAGATGCGGTTGTTGAACAGCAGGATCGTCAGGTTGACGTTGCGCCGCAGCGCGTGGATGAGGTGGTTGCCACCGATGGACAGGCCGTCACCGTCACCGGTGACCACCCACACGTCGAGGTCGGGGCGAGCCACGGCGACACCGGTGGCGATCGCCGGCGCGCGGCCGTGGATCCCGTGCACCCCGTACGTGTTCATGTAGTACGGGAAGCGGCTGGAGCAGCCGATCCCGCTGACGAACACCGTGTTCTCCGGAGCGATGCCGAGCTCGGGCATCAGCTGCTGGACGGCCTGCATGATCCCGTAGTCACCGCAACCCGGGCACCAGCGCACCTCCTGGTCGCTCATCCAGTCCTTCTTGGTGGTGAGCGGAACGTCCGTCGTGCTCATGCCAACACCTCCTGAATCGCGTTCTCGAGCTCGATGGCGGTGAAGGGCAGGCCCTGCACCTTGGTGACCGGCTTGGCGTCGACGAGGTACTCGGCGCGCACGATCCGGCACAGCTGCCCGAGGTTGAGCTCGGGCACGAGGATCTTCGGGAAGCGCCGCAGCACCTCGCCGAGGTTCTTCGGCAACGGGTTGAGGTGGACGAGGTGCACCCACGCCACCTTCGTGCCGCCTCGTCGCTGTCGTTGGACGGCAGCGTCGATCGCGGCCCACGTCGAACCCCAGCCGAGCACGCAGATCTCCGCATCCTCGTCACCGGTGATCGTCACGTCCGGCACGTCGATGCCGGCGATCTTCGCGGCGCGCAGGTGGACCATCTTGGAGTGGTTCTCCGGCGTGTAGTTGATGTTGCCGCTGCCGTCCTCCTTCTCCAGGCCGCCGACACGGTGCATCAGCTTCGGCGTGCCGGGGATGGCCCACGGGCGCGCAAGGTTCTCGTCACGCAGGTACGGCCAGTACTCGGCGTTGCCGTCGGCATCGGTGTGGTTGAGCTCGGTGGCGAACGGCACCGAGATGTCGGGCAGCGAGTCGACGTCCGGCAGCAGCCACGGCTCGCTGCCGTTGGCGATGTAGCCGTCGCTGAGCAGGATCACCGGCGTGCGGTACTTCAGCGCGATGCGCGCCGCTTCGATGGCGGCGTGGAAGCAGTGCGCCGGGCTGTACGCAGCGATCACCGGCAGCGGTGCCTCGGCGTGACGACCGAAGATGGCGATGTTCAGGTCGGCCGCTTCCGTCTTGGTCGGCAGCCCGGTGGACGGCCCGCCGCGCTGGATGTCGACGAGCAGGAACGGCAGCTCCAACGACACGGCCAGCGAGACCGTCTCGCTCTTCAACGCAACGCCCGGGCCGCTCGTGGTGGTGATCCCGAGGTGACCGGCGAACGCCGCCCCGAGCGCCATGCCGGCTGCGGCGATCTCGTCCTCGGCCTGCACGGTGCGCACACCGAAGTGCTTGTGCTTGGACAGCTCGTGGAGGATGTCGCTGGCCGGCGTGATCGGGTAGCTGCCGAGGAACAGCGGCAGCTTGGCCAGCTGGCCGGCGGCGATCAGCCCCCAGGCGAGCGCGACGTTGCCGGTGATGTTCGTGTACTCGCCTGCGGGCATGTGTGCCGGGGCGACGGCGAAGTTGTGCTCGAACAGCTCGGTGGTCTCACCGAAGTGGTAGCCGGCGTGGAACGCAGCGGTGTTGCTGGCACGAATCAGATCGTTGGCGAAGCGCGACGTGATCCACTCCAACGTCGGCTCGACCGGCCGCGAGTACAGCCAGCTGATCATCCCCAGCGCGAAGAAGTTCTTCGAGCGCTCGGCATCACGCGGCTTGACGCCCAACGACGCGGTGGCGCCCTGCGTCAATGACGTCATCGGCACCTCGACGACGCGGTAGCCCTTGAGCGAGCCGTCGAGCAGCGGGTTGACGGTGTAGCCCGCCTTTGACAGGTCGCGCTCGGTGAACGAGTCGCTGTTGACGATCAGCAAGCCGTTGGGCTCCAACCGATCGAGGTCGGCCTTCAGCGCAGCCGGGTTCATCGCCACCAGCACGCTCGGCGCGTCGCCGGGAGTGGTGATGTCGTGGTCGGAGATGTGCACCTGGAAGCTGGACACGCCGTGCACGGTCCCGGCTGGTGCCCGGATCTCGGCCGGGAACTCGGGCAGCGTCGACAGGTCGTTGCCGAACAGGGCGCTGGCCGATGTGAACCGGTCGCCCGTCAGCTGCATGCCGTCGCCCGAGTCGCCGGCGAACCGGACGACGACGCGACTGATGGATTCGGTGTCCGACACTGGACCCTCCCCCTTGTTGTTCCAAGCGGGCCCCCTGGTCCACCTGGCAAGGCGAACGCTATACCTGCACCCGCCGCGGACGCAGCACCAGGGCCACGCCGACCAGCGCGACGACGAGTCCGACGATGGCCAACGGGCCGAGGCGCTCACCGAAGAGGATCGCTCCCTCGACCGTGCTCAGCGCCGGGACGAGGAAGAACAGGCTGCTGACGGTCGATGCGGCCTGCCGCTGGAGCAGCCACATCAGCAGGCACACCGACAGCAGGGTGAGCACGAGCACGCTCCAGATCATGGCGAAGACGGTGTCGGTGGTGACGCGCAGGTCGACGTGCTCGACAAACACCGCCGGCACAGCGAGCACGACCGCTGCAGCGGCGCACTGTGCTGCCGTTCCCCACAGGACCGGGATCGTCGCGCCGTGACGGCGCTGCAGGAGCGTGCCGGCCGAGATGCCGAGCATCGCCAGCACGCACGCCAGGATCGGACCGAGGGCCACGCCATGCGCGCCGGCGGCGAGCCGATCGACCACGACCGCGACCACGCCACCCAGTCCGAGGCCGACGCCCAGCCACTGCCGAGGAGACATCACCTCGCCCAGCCACCGAGCAGCGACGATCGACGTCAGCACGGGTTGCAGGCCGACGATCAACGCGGACACGCCCGACGGCAAGCCGTGATCGATGGCCACGTACACACCGCCGAGGTAGACGGCGTGCATCAGCACGCCGGTGAGCATCGACCAGCGCAACGCCGTCCGCTCGAGGCGCGGCGCTCGCGACCCAGCAGCGATCGCCGAGAGCAACGCCGCTCCGATGATCATCCGAGTGCACATGAACGTCAGCGGGCCGGCGTCATGCGTGCTGTAGCGCGCCACGATGAACCCGGTGCTCCAGAGGACGACGAAGATCACCGGCGCCCAAGCGCGAAGAAGGCGGGCCACCGAAGTGGCCCGCCCTCCGTCGTTTGCCCGATTGGGCATTGCGTTGATCAGACGCCGCCCTCAGTGAGGGTGACGGTCTCGGCCGCGTAGCCGGAACCGTTGACGTCGACACCGTCCGCGGTCAACTGCTTGATCGCCTCGTTGACGATGTCGTTGGTCCACGACGTGTCGTCCGGAGCCTTCGTCAGCACCGTGGCGCCGTCGAGGTTCTTGGTCCCGGTGGCCGTGGCGACCGTGCGGTCCCACGCCGCGGTGTCGAGGACACCGACGCCGCCTGCTGCCGGCCAGATGAGCTTGTTCACTTCGTTCATCTGCCACAGCTGGTGGGTGGCGCCGAGCTTGGAGCCCTTGCTGACCACGAGGTCGGCACACGCCTGGACGTTGTCGCGGCAGTACGCCCAGCCCTGCAGCGACGCCTTCACGAAGGCGATCGCCTCACCGCAGTACGCCGGATCGGCGAGACGGGTCTCGTCGGCCCAGATGGCGTCCTGCAACATGCCGACGCCCTCGTCCTCGTAGGAGACGACGTTGAGCTCCTCCGGCGTGTACAGCTTGCCGGTGTCCGGGTTGATGGCCTCGAGCACCTGTGCGTACTCGTTGTAGGTCATCGCCTCGGCGGCGTCGATCTCGCCGTTGAGCAGACCGTTCATGTCGAAGTTCTGCTGCAGGAGCGTGACGTCCTTGGCCGGATCGAGACCGGCCTTGGTCAGCGCGGCGAAGATCTCGTACTCGTTGCCGAAGCCCCAGTTGCCGATCTTCTTGCCCTTGAAGTCAGCGGCCGACGTGATGCCGGCGTCCTTGAAGCTGACCTGCAGGGTGCCGGAGCGCTGGAACACCTGGGCGATGTCGGTGACCTTGGCACCGGCTTCGCGCTCGGCGAGGGCCTTGGGCACCCACGAGATGGCGAAGTCCACCGCGCCCGACGCGAGCGTCTTCTGCGGCGGGATGTCCACGCCACCCTCGACGATGTCCACGGTCAGGCCGGCGTCCTTGTAGAAGCCCTGATCGACCGCGGCGAAGTACCCGGCGAACTGCGCCTGGGTGACCCACTGCAGCTGCAGCTTCACCGAGGCGTCGGTCGGTGCGGTGCACTTCGAGACGTCGACGGCCAGGCCGCCGGCGCTCGGCGTGCCGCCCGTCGTGCCGGGTGTGTCGGTGCCGCCGCTGGTCGCTGCGGTCGTGCCGTCGCTCTTCTCGTCGCTGCCACAGGCTGCGACGAGCAATCCGGCGACGCTCAAGGCACTGACGGCCTTGATCAATCGTCTTGCTCGCATCTGGTCTCTCCCCTTGTTGTTGGCTGGTTGCTGCTGCTTCACCCGGCTCGTCGTCTCCGCTGCCACGGGACGACGAGTTGTTCCAGGAGACTGGAGCCGGCGAAGAAGATCACGCCGACGATGGTTCCGCCCAGGACGTAGGCGAAACCGAGAGCTTTGTTGCTGCCGTTGAGTGCACTCGAGATCTTGCTCCCGAGGCCGTCCTGCGTGCCGCCGAAGTACTCGGAGACGAGGGCGATGATCAACGCCAGCGGTGCCGCCGTGCGAACACCGGTGAAGAAGTAGGGCATCGTGTTCGGCAGTCGCACCTTGAGCAACGTCTGTCGCGGCGATGCTGCGTAGGAGCGCATCAGCTCCAGCTGCGTCGCGTCGTTCTGCTGCAGGCCCTTGGCCACCTGGACGAAGACGACGAAGAAGGCGGCGATGGTGACCATCATCCGCCTGGGCAGCTGGCTGTCCAGCGCGTACATGTTGTTCAGTACCCCGACGATGACCACTGCGGGAATGGCCGCCATGGTCACGGCGAGCGGGTTCACGAGATCGCTGACGACTCGGAACCGGTTGGTGAGCACGGCCACCGCGAAGCCGAGCAAGGAACCGCACACGAGCCCGACGAGCGCGTTCAGACCCGTGACCTCCGCGGCGTTGCGGACGAGCTCGTTGTCGTCGAGGAAGCTCGACCAGATGCTGCTCGGCTTGGGCACGATGAACGGCTGCACGTCGCGGACGTTGACCCACGCCTCCCAGGCGAGCACGAAGGCGACGCCGAGCACGATCGGCGGCAGCACGATGGCGACACCGCTGCGGATCCGTTGCGTCGGCGTCATCGGTCGTCGATCCCTCGCGCTCGGTCGCCGTGGTCGTGGCCTTCGATCGCCCGCAGTGCCTCGCGCACCTCGGTGACTCGTTCGAAGAACTCCTTCGCCTCGCGGGTCAGCTCGCTGCGGTCGCGACCGAGCGAGACGTCGACCACCTCGGTGATCCGTCCTGGCCGCGGCGACATCACCACGACACGATCGGCGAGGTACACCGCTTCGGGGATGCTGTGCGTGACGAAGACCACCGTGGTTCCGGTGTCGGCGCAGATCCGCAACAGCTCGGCCTGCATGTGCTCGCGCGTCATCTCGTCCAGCGCGCCGAACGGCTCATCCATCAGCAGCAGCTTCGGGTTCGCCGCCAGCGCGCGAGCGATCGCGACGCGCTGCTGCATGCCGCCGGAGAGCTGCCACGGCAGGTGCTTGGCGAAGTCGGGCAACTTGACCAGCTCGAGCATCTCCTTGCTGCGCTCGCGTCGCCGCTGCTTGTCCCAACCCTTCAGCTCGAGCGGCAGCTCGATGTTGCGCTCGACGCTGCGCCACTCGAACAGGCCGCTCTGCTGGAACGCCATGCCGTAGTCCTGGTCGACGCGAGCTTGGTGGGCGCGCTTGCCGTTGATCGTGATCATCCCGCTGGTCGGCTGCAGCAGATCGGCGATCAACCGCAGCAGCGTGCTCTTGCCGCAGCCCGACGGACCGATCAGGGAGACGAACTCGCCGGTGCGCACGGTGAGATCGATGTCAACCAGCGCGTCGACCTGGTTGGGTCGGCCGGGGTTGAACACCTTCGACACGCCCGCGACGGAGACTGCCGCCGACGCGTCCGCGACACCTCTGCCGGTCTGGCCGATGCTGGGCTCCATCAGAACGCCTCCTGCGGGCGGTTGCGCATCATCAGACGGTCGATGCCGAACACCAGCGCTGCCATCACCAATCCGAGCGCGGCAGCGCCGAACACCGCGGTGAACAGCTTGGGCGGATCGCTGTTGGCTTCCTGCCCGTACGTGAGGATCAGCCGGCCGACGCCGTAGCGCAGACCCAGCGAGATCTCCGAGACGACCACGCCGACGACCGCCGCTGCGCCGGCGAGACGAAGTGCCGGAGCGATGAACGGCACCGCCGACGGGAAGCGCAACTTCCACAGCGTTCGCCACCAGCCCGCGGCGAACGAGCTCATCAGCTCCAACGGGGCTTCCTTCGTCGCCTGCAGACCTCGCAGCGCGCCGACCGCGACGGGAAAGAACGCGAGGAACACGCCGAGCAGCAGCGCGGCCAACCACGTCTTCGAGGCGAGGTCGCGGCTGTTGTAGGCCATGATCGAGAAGATCAGCGGGGCGAGCACGATGATCGGCACGGTCTGTGATGCGGCGAGGTATGGCATCAGCGCTCGCTCGACCACCTTGAACCGGGCCATCAGCACCGCGAGCAGCAAACCGAGGAGGGCGCCGATGACGAAGGCGGCGAACGCCATCCGGAACGAGTACCACGTGGCCTTGATCACGACCACCAGGATCGTCTCCGGGTTGCCGCGCACCTCGGGATCACCGAAGCGCTGGATCATCGTCCAGATGTGCGGCATCTGCCGATCTCCGGTTCGAGCGAGCACGCGCACGCCGAGGATCTCACCGCCCTTCTCCGGGCCGACTGCCTTGTAGCCCTCCCACAGCAGCGCGACGAGGACGAACGCGGCGGGAAACATGAGGAGCTTGCGAACGCTGAACCGCCGAGCACCGGACGTCCTGGCCGTCACGTGCGTGCCTTCACCGTTTCTGCCACGGCGGGCATGACCCGCTCGCCATAGGCCTGCAGCGTGTGGTCCTTGTCGTCGTGCTGGAGGTAGATGGCGAACTGGTCGACGCCGAGCGCCTTCAGCTGCTGCATGCGCTCGATGTGGGTCTCCACCGGACCGACGATGCAGAAACGATCGACGATCTCGTCGGGGACGAACTGCGTGTGGCTGTTGCCGGCCTGCCCGTGCTCGTTGTAGTCGTAGCCCTCGCGTCCCTTGATGTAGTCGGTGAGCGCCTGCGGGACAGCACCACTGTCGCTGCCGTAGCGGCCGACGATGTCGGCGACGTGGTTGCCGACCATGCCGCCGAACCAGCGGCACTGCTCGCGCCCGTGGGCGAGCCCCTCGGGCGTGCCGTCGGTGACGTAAGCCGGCGCGGCGACGCAGATGGTGATGTCGTCGGGGTTGCGGCCGGCCGCCTCGGCGGCCGAGCGCACGGCGCCGATGGTCCACTCGGCGATCGACAGGTCGGCCAGCTGGAGGATGAACCCGTCGGCCACCTCACCGGTGAGCGCCAGCGCCTTCGGTCCGTAGGCCGCCACCCACACCTCGAGCTCGCTCTTCGATGCCCACGGGAAGCGCAGCTCGGTGCCCTTGTAGTCCACGCTGCGTCCGTTGCCGAGCTCGCGGATGACGTTGACGCTCTCGCGCAACGTCGCCAGGTTCGTCGGCGCACCGTTGGTGACGCGCACCGCCGAGTCGCCGCGGCCGATGCCGCACACCGTGCGGTTGCCGTACATCTCGTTGAGCGTGGCGTAGACGCTGGCCGTCACGGTCCAGTCGCGCGTGGCCGGGTTCGTCACCATGGGGCCGACGACGACGTTGCGCGTCTCGGCCAGGATCTGGCTGTAGATGACGTACGGCTCCTGCCACAGGATGTGGCTGTCGAACGTCCACACGTACGTGAAGCCGTACGACTCACCGCGCTTGGCGAGATCGATGACGCGCCGCGACGGCGGCGTGGTCTGCAGGACGAGTCCGAACTCCATCAGCCGATCATCACCTGTTCTGGGGGAAGCCGAGGTCGACGGAGCTGGTGCGCGGATCGGGCCAGCGGCTGGTGACCACCTTCGTGCGCGTGTAGAAGCTGATGCCCTCCGGGCCGTACATGTGCGTGTCGCCGAACAGGCTGGCCTTCCACCCGCCGAAGCTGTAGTAGCTGACCGGCACGGGCACGGGAACGTTGATGCCGACCATGCCGACCTGCACGTCGAACTCGAACTGACGGGCGGCGCCGCCGTCGCGGGTGAAGATGGTCGTGCCGTTGCCGAACTGGTTGTCGTTGATCAGCTGCAGGCCTTCCTCGTAGCCGCTGACGCGGGTGACGGTGAGCACGGGACCGAAGATCTCGTCGTCATAACAGGCCATCCCGGGCTTGGCGTGATCGATGAGTGACGGCTTCAAGAAGAACCCGTTCGCCGGCGCGTCGTCGCGACCGTCGACCACCAACGTGGCACCCTCGCCGGTGGCACCGCCGACGTAGCCGGCGACCCTGTCGCGGTGCTCGCCGGTGATCAGCGGGCCCATCTCGTTGCCGTCCTCGCTGGCCGGGCCGACCTTGATCGCCGGGATGCGGTCCTTGATCTTGCCGACCAGCTCGTCGGCGATCGAGTCGCTGGCGAGCACGACGGAGATGGCCATGCAGCGTTCACCTGCCGAGCCGTAGGCAGCGCTGACGGCGGCGTCGGCGGCCATGTCGAGGTCCGCGTCGGGCAGCACGAGCATGTGGTTCTTCGCTCCGCCGAGGGCCTGCACGCGCTTGCCGTTCTTCGTGCCGGTCTCGTAGATGTAGCGAGCGATCGGCGTCGAACCGACGAAGCTGATCGCCTGCACGTCAGGGTGCTCCAGCAACCGATCGACGGCCACCTTGTCGCCGTTGACGACGTTGAAGCAGCCATCGGGCAGACCTGCCTGCTTGAGGAGCTGGGCGATGAACATGCTCGCCGACGGGTCCTTCTCGCTCGGCTTGAGCACGAACGTGTTGCCGCACGCGAGCGCGTTGGCGAACATCCACATGGGGACCATCGCCGGGAAGTTGAACGGCGTGATGCCGGCGACGACGCCGAGCGGCTGCTTGATCGAGTAGACGTCGATGCCGGTCGAGGCCTGCTCGCTGTACCCGCCCTTCAACAGGTTCGGGATGCCACAGGCGAACTCGATGTTCTCCAACCCACGAGCGACCTCACCGAGCGCATCGCCGAGCACCTTGCCGTGCTCGGCCGACAGCAGCGAGGCGATCTCCTTGCGGTTGGCGTCCACCAGCTCGCGCATGTGGAACATCACCTCGGCGCGCCGCGACAGGTTCGTCGCCCGCCACGCCGGGAACGCCGCCTTGGCAACGGCCACCGCGTGATCGACCTCCTCCGCAGAAGCGAAGTCGACCGACGAAGCCTGCTCCCCCGTCGCCGGGTTCCACACGACACCCGAGCGCCCGGAGGTCGAAGCAACGACCTGCCCATCCACCCAATGCGAGATCCGATTCATTTTGAAAGCTCCCTATCAATCAGAGGAAAGGCCGACTCGGTGAGCCGAACCCGTGTGTGCAAACCCAACCCATGCTCCGGAAGCAGCCGATGAGTCGTGTCGAGATGTCCGGCCCAGTCGCCGGTGAACGTAAGAGGAAGGTACGTGAGGAGCGAGGAGCGGTGCCGACGGTCATTCGTCCGAACCGATAGCGAGGGCATGGGTTCGCCCGAGTGTGGTGAGGGCGATTGAGCCGTCGGGACCAGCGACGAAGCGGGCCGAGAGCGAGCAGACCCGAGCGGGATCAAACGAGGTACTGAGAGAGCCCACGCGGCACATACTGCCCATGCCCCGTCCGACCCGAGTACGTGTCGTTCGAGATGACGACCATGCCTCGGGACAACACCGTGTCGACCTTTCCATCGATCACCCACCCTTCCCAGGACGAGTGGTCCATGTTCATGTGGTGCTTGTCGTTGATGCCGATCTTGGTCTGGGTGTTCGGGTCCCAGACGACGACGTCGGCATCGCTGCCGGGCGCGATGACGCCCTTCTTCGGGTACATGCCGAACATGCGCGCCGGCGTGGTGCTGCAGGTCTCCACCCAACGCTCGAGCGAGATCTCGCCCTTCACGACGCCTTGGTAGATCAGCTCCATGCGGTGCTCGACGCCGCCCATCCCGTTGGGGATCTTGGAGAAGTTGCCGAGGCCGAGCTCCTTCTGGTCCTTCATGCAGAACGGGCAGTGGTCGGTGCTGACGATGGCGATGTCGTTCATCCGCAGCCCCTTCCACAGATCCGCGTGGTGGGCGTGCGTGTCGTGCGCGCTGCGGATGGGCGGCGAGCAGACCCACTTGGCGCCCTCGAAGCCGGGCTTGGCCAGCGTCTCCTCGAGCGTCAGGTAGAGGTACTGCGGGCACGTCTCGGCGAACACGTTGCGGCCGGCGTCGCGGGCAGCCGCGACTTCCAGCAACGCATCGCTGGCCGACATGTGGACGATGTACAGCGGTACGTTGCCGGCGACGTGGCTGAGCACGATCGCCCGGTGCGTTGCCTCACCCTCGAGTGCTGACGGCCGGGTGTAGGAGTGGTACTTCGGGTCGGTCTCGCCACGCGACAGCGCCTGCTGCACGAGCACGTCGATGGCGATGCCGTTCTCGGCGTGCATCATGATCGTCGCCCCGCAGTCGGCGGCGGTCTGCATGGCTCGCAGGATCTGCCCGTCATCGCTGTAGAACACGCCGGGGTAGGCCATGAACAGCTTGAAGCTGGTGACGCCCTCGTGCTCGGTGAGGTAGGTGATCGCCTTCAGCGACTCCTCGTCGATGCCACCGACGATCTGGTGGAAGGCGTAGTCGACAGCGCAGTTGCCGGCCGCCTTCGCGTGCCACTCGGCGAGGCCTTCGTAGACGTTCTCGCCGTAGCGCTGCAGCGCCATGTCGACGATGGTGGTGACGCCACCCCACGCGGCGGCGATGGTGCCCGTCTCGAACGTGTCCACCGCAGCGGTGCCGCCGAAGGGCAACTCCATGTGCGTGTGCACGTCGATGCCACCGGGGATGACGTACTTGCCGGCGGCGTCGATGACGGTGACGCCCTCGGTGCTGAAGAACCCGGGAGCACCGACAGCGGCGATGGTCTCGCCGTCGATCAGCACGTCCTGAGCGATGACGCCCGTGGTGGAGATGACCTTGCCGTTGGTGATCAGCGTGCGAGCCATCAGCGGGCCACCAGCTCGTCGTAAGCGTCCGGCCGTCGGTCGCGGTAGAAGGCCCACCGATCACGCACGGTCTTGATCAGGTCGATGTCGAGGTCGCGCACGATGAGCTCCGGCTTGAACGCGTCGCCGACGTCGCCGACGAACTTGCCCTCGGGATCGACGAAGTAGCTCTGCCCGTAGAAGTCGTTGTCGCCGAGGTCTTCGATGCCCACCCGGTTGATCGCCCCGACGTAGTAGATGTTGGCGACGGCGGATGCCGGCTGCTCGAGGCGCCACAGGTACTCGCTCAGGCCGCGGCTGGTGGCCGACGGGTTGAACACGATCTCGGCGCCGTTGAGGCCGAGCGCACGCCAGCCCTCGGGGAAGTGGCGGTCGTAGCAGATGTACACGCCGACCTTGCCGACCGCCGTCTGGAACACGGGGTACCCGCCGGTGCCAGGGGTGAAGTAGTACTTCTCCCAGAAGCCCTTGGTCTGCGGGATGTGCTGCTTGCGGTACTTGCCGAGGTAGCGCCCATCGGCGTCGATCACCGCAGCGGTGTTGTAGTAGACGCCCGCCTGCACCTGCTCGTACATCGGCAGCACCATCACCATCCCGGTCTCCTTGGCGATCGCCTGGAAGCGCTGGGTGGTCGGCCCGTCCGGGATGGCCTCGGTGTAGGCGTAGTACTCCGGATCCTGCACCTGGCAGAAGTAGGGGCCG
This sequence comes from Ilumatobacteraceae bacterium, assembly GCA_965229005.1. Taxonomy (GTDB): domain Bacteria; phylum Actinomycetota; class Acidimicrobiia; order Acidimicrobiales; family Ilumatobacteraceae; genus CBDDIP01. The sequence continues at coordinate 1,438,106 of CBDDIP010000002.1, read as the reverse complement.
TAGAACAGCTCCTGGAAGCAGATCACCTGTGCTCCCTGGGCCTTGGCCTCGTGGGCGGCTTGCTCGTGCTTGTCGAGCATCGCCTCCTTCGAGCCTGGCCAATCGGTTTGGAGCAATGCAGCACGGACGATGTTCGCCATGGGCGAATCGTAATGACACACCCAGGAGCGCACAATAGATGTATTGTTACTGGACAAATCGTTACACGCCGTTCACGTACGACCCGATCCACCTGACGCAGAGGGCCCTGCACCGCGCATGTCCGACCAGCTCGCCACCACCATCACCGCTGCGATCGACGACCGGAGCGCGCGTGGCATCGCCGCCGGCGTCGGCCGGCTGATCACCGCCGGCGCGTTGCCGATCGGGGGCCGGCTGCCGACGGTGCGCGAGCTGTCGCAAGCGCTCGGCGTGTCGCCGACCACGGTCAGCGAGGCCTGGCAGACCCTCGCCGCCGTCGGTGCGATCGACGCTCGCGGCCGCCAGGGCACGTTCGTGCGCGAACCCACCGGCTCGTACTCGCCGCGCCGCTACCGGCGCGTCACCGAGGGGCCCGGGCACTTCGTGCTCGATCTCTCCACCGGCACACCCGACCCTGCGCTGCTCCCCGACCTCGGACCGATCGTGGCCAAGGTCAGCCGGCAGTCACTGACGTCGAGCTACCTCGATCAGGCGGTGCTGCCCGACCTGGAGGAGCGTCTGCGCGCCGGTTGGCCGTTCCCGCCCGAGGTGATCACCGTGGTGGACGGGGCGATGGACGCACTGGATCGCGTGGCCCAGGTGGTGGTGCGGCTCGGCGATCGAGTCGTGGTCGAGCACCCGACGTTCCCGCCGCTGCTCGATCTGCTCGAGCTGCTCGGCGCGGAGGTGATCGGCGTCGGTCTCGATCGTGAGGGCATCGTGCCCGCCGAGCTCGCCGGCGCGTTGACCCGCAGCCCGGCCGCGATCTTCCTGCAGCCGCGCGCCCACAACCCGTCGGGCATCACGGCAACGGCGCGGCGCACCAAGCAGCTCGCCGCGATGCTGGCCAAGTCCAACGCGGTGATCGTCGAGGACGACCACTCCGGCGACATCGCCAGCGGCGCACTCGTCAGCCTCGGCCGGCACCTGCCGCAACGAACGGTGCACATCCGTAGCTACTCGAAGAGCCACGGCCCCGACCTCCGCCTGGCGGCGATCGGGGGCGCCGGCGACGTGGTCACCGCGGTGGCCAACCGCCGCCTGCTGGGGCCGGGGTGGAGCAGCCGGATCCTCCAGGCGGTGCTGCGCGAGCTGCTCGACAACCCGGCCACAGCGCGCCAGCTCGACGACGCACGGGCGGAGTACGCCGAACGCCGCGCACTCGTGACGGACGTGCTCGCCGCCCGCGGGGTGGGAACGACGGGCACCGACGGGATCAACTTGTGGATCGACGTCGCCGACGAACGCTCTGCGCTGCTCGCGCTGGCCGCTCAGGGCATCGGCGCCGCGCCGGGTGAGCCGTTCACCGTGCCGCGAGCCTCACGGGTCGCCACCGGTGTCGAACCCGATCATCTGCGCGTGACGGTCGGGCTGTTGGGCCGGAGCGGCGAGCACGTTCCCGAACAGGTCGCCGAGCAGCTCGCCGCGGCCGCCACCGGGCGACCGTTCCGCTCGGGTCAGCGTTAGCTCTCGCGTTCGTCAAGTCGCACGCCCTGCGTCGCATGTGGTCCCCTAGCTGGGTCAAAGGTTGGGCAAGATCCACTCGGGCCTCTTCAAGTTCGAATCGCACGCGCCGATACTCCCTTCTGCCACAGGACGGGCACCAGGACGAAGGGCGAGGCACGAATGCGCGGATTCCGGAGAACCGATCGCGAACGCGGTTCCCAGGTAGATGAGCGCGCCCGGTCACGCGACCGAGGCTTCTCGGTGGTCGAGATCGTCGTCACCGTCGCCATCATCGGCATCACCGTGATCCCGATCATGGAAGCGGTCCTCACCAACATCCGCGCCTCGTCGACGGTCAACAACGGCGCTGCCGTGGAGACCGTGCTGCAGAACGCCGCCGACCGCGTCAACCGCGCGCCGAAGAAGTGCGACTACACGATCTACGCACAGGCGGCCGCGCAGTCCGAGGGCTGGGCTGCGGGCCAGTCCGTCGTGGTCCAGGAGCACTTCGTGCCCAACGCCAACCTCTCCGTCTCCGGCACCTGGGCGTCCGGTGCGTGCCTCGGCACGGACTCGGTTCCGGCCGACCTCCTCGTCCAGCGAGTCACCATCACGGTCACCAGTCCTGATGGCCGTACCCATCGATCCATGCAGGTGGTCAAGAGCGATGTCTGATCAGGCACCCGAGCAAGCTCGTCCGGAATTCGGGGCGGCCGCCCGCATCCGCAGGATGCGCGACGCGGGCATGACCCTGCCCGAGCTGCTGATCGGCATGATGCTCGTCGGCGTGATCATGGTCGGCCTGTCGTCGGCGATCATCGTCATCCTCCGCCAGAACGACAACACCTCGGGCCGTTTGAACAACGCTCGGTCGGAGCAGGGCGTCAGCATCTGGATGCCGGCCGACCTCGCCTCCGCGAGCCAGGTCGACACCACGGCCGGCGCATCGCCGTGTGGCGTTGCCTGCCCGCCGAACGCCAACGTCGGCGGCTCGAACGCGCTCATGTTGACCTGGACCACGCAGGTGGCCAGCGGCAGCGGCGTCGTCGACCAGACGACCAACGTGTCGTACCGCTACGTGCTCGTCGGCACCGAGTACCAGTTGGTCCGTGTCGCATGCACCCAGGTCGCCGCCGGGCCGTTCAGCTGTGCCGTGAACGTCGTGCTGCACAACCTCGATGCCCCGCCGGACGGCACGTTCGTTGCCGGCGTCGACTCGCCGACGTGGATCATGCAGGTCAGCCAGCCGCTCGACCCGGCCGACACCGGCGACCCCAACTCGACGATCCCGATCGACCCGAACCTGAAGACGAAGAACGCACAACGAGTGGTCGTCACGATCAACGGTGGTGGCGACGCCCCGGGGCTCGGCGGTGGCTCCAATCAGATCAACCTCAGTGCCGGTGGCACCGACCGCCAGGGCCTGGACAAGACCAGCCTCTCCGGCGTTCCGAGCTTCACCGCGACTCGGACGAAGTGCGGCGGCAACATCACGTTGATCGTCGACACCTCGGGCTCGATCGGATCGGCGATGAGTGGCGTGCGCACGGCGATCAAGAACTTCATCGCCCTCTTCGCCGGCACGCCGGTGAAGCTGCAGATCGTCCGCTTCTCGGCAACCGCCTCGACGCTCGGGGCAACGACGCCCGCATGGGCCAAGTACTTCGACATGCTCAACGAGTCCGACGTCACCACCCTCAGCGGGCTCGTCGACGGTCTCGTCTCGAGCGGCGGCACCAACTGGGAAGACGCCTGGTTCCGCACGTTCTTCAACTCGGATGGCACGGTGCAGAACATCATCCCGGACACCGTCATCTTCTTCACCGACGGTGTGCCGACCAGGAACCGCATCGACGCCACGACGGCGAGCGCGCCCCTGACGCCGCCGGCCGTGCAGGGCTACCCCGTCGAGGACGGCAGCACGCTGAGCATGGAGGCCTTCTACCGGGCCAACTACATCGCCACCCAGTTCCGCTCGAGCGTCAAGAAGATCGTCGGCGTGGGCGTCGGCGACGCTGTCGACGACTACAACCCGTGGCTCACCGCACCGCCGAAGTTCGAGCGCGGCTACCACTCGACCTACGACCGCGGCTACCACTCCGTGTACGAGAAGGGCTACCACGCCTCGTACGACCGCAGCTTCCACTACCAGCGCTCGTTCCACTACCAGCGCTCGTTCCACTACGAACGCAGCTTCCACTACCAACGCTCGTTCCACTACCAGACTCGCCCGAACACCAGCAGCAGCACGTGGACGAACGTCTCGTTGGCGACCTACAACGCGCAGACGAACACGAACCTGAAGCGAATCCAGTACGGAGCAACCACCGGATCCAACGACTACTGGGAGAACATCACGCTGTCGACCTACAACGGCGTCACCGCGGCCCAGCGCCGCATCCAGTACGAAGCGACGAACGGGGTCAACGACTTCTGGGAGAACGTCCCGCTGGCGACGTACAACACCGTCGTCGCCGCACAGCGCCGCATCCAGTACGAGGCCACCAACGGCGACGACGACTACTGGGAGAACACCACGCTGGCGCTGTACAACGCCGCGCCGACCGGCGGCAAGCAGATCATCTACGGTCCCACCACGGGCAGCAACGACTACTGGGAGAACATCACCCAGAGCACGTACAACGGTGTGGCTGCTGCCCAGCGCCGCATCCAGTACGAGGTGCCCAACAGCGTCAACGACCAGTGGGAGACCGTGACCCAGGCGCTGTACACCGCCAACAACACCACGAGCGACGAGAGCGACGGCTGGCGCGACAAGGCCTACACCGCTCCGTTCACGGTGTGGGAGACCACGACCAGCACGCTGTACAACGCCAACAACACGACGTCCGACGAGACCGACGGTTGGCGCAACAAGTCGTACACGACGCCGTTCAGCAGCTGGGAGTCGACGACGTCGGCGACGTACACCGCCAACAACACGACCTCCGACGCGACCGACGGGTGGCGCCAGAACAAGCTCTACTCCTCGCCCTACAGCGAGTGGGACATCGCCACGCCACAGGAGTTCGACGCCGGTGACACCAACGGCGGTGCGAGCTCGACCGACGGCTGGCGCAGCAACGAGGCGTCGCTGACCCAGTCGACGATCAGCAGCACCGTCATCGCTCGTCTCGTCGACGGCACGAACACCGGTGTCGTCGCCAACGCGGACTACAGCAACGCCGAGACCGCCAACATGTACGTGCTGCCGGACTGGTCGAAGTTCGGCGACGCGCTCGCGGCGGTGGCGCTCGCGGAATGCGGCGGAACGCTGACGCTCCGGACGAACCTCGGCAGCAGTGCAGCACCGGACCCGTTCACCTACCAGAACACCGCCCGGGCCGACGCAGATGGCCAGCCGGTGACGACGGACCTGAAAGTCGTGACCACGACTCGTCAATTCGTCAGCGGCACCTTCGACTTCAAGACCGACGGTCGCTACGAGACGATCGAGATCCAGCCGCAGAACATCTCCGACCTCACCGCGTACACGCCGGTCAGCTGGTCGTGCAAGGCCGGCCTGTCGACGAGGACGTTCACGACGTTCCCGATCCCGGGAACCCCATGGGTCGGGATCCGGGTGCGAGTCGCGCCGAACGAAGCGGTGTCCTGCACGCAGACGGTGGCTCGACCGTGACCGACTCGACACAACCCCAGCAGCCGGAGTCGGCGCGCGACAGTGGATCGACGCTGATCATCGCGCTGGTGATGATCATGCTGTGCTCGTTCCTCATCCTCCCGGTGATGAGCTACTCGACGAGCGTGGCTCGCGCCTCTCGCCTGGCCAACGTCAAAGGCGGCCGGCTCGAGGCAGTGAAGGGCGGACTGCGCACGGCGATGGCCGATCCGGTCGCGCTCTACAAGAAGTGCGGGTATCAGGACGCCGCCAACCCCGGCGCCGGTCTGTACCAGCCGGTGACGATCGCCGGCCCCGGCCTCGACATCGGCGTGTCGACCAAGTGCTACATGATGGACTACGCCCAGAGCCGTGAGGGCGACTCGGTCGGCCGCTACGGCGCCGCCACGATCGCCGTCGGCGCGACGCTGCCGGCCGAGATCGTCAGCGGCGGCAACCACGCCTATCTCGCCTCGGGTCAGGCTCCCGAGACGCTGTGGCAGAACGACATGTCCGGTACCGAAACGCAGGACAAGATCTTCGTGCCCGACCTGCCTGCGCACGGGTTGAACAAGCGGGCGAACACCGGTTTCGCCATGCCGGCGGGGTTCAACGGCTTCCCGGCATGCACGGTGTACTTCCCTGGGACGTACCAGGACGACCTGGTGATCACCGGATCGACGCCGGTCTTCTTCGCCTCGGGCATCTACTACTTCGAGAAGACGGTGCGCATCAGTGGGAGCGCCACCGTCGTCGTCGGTGACGGCTCGACGTCCGGCTGTGCGAGCGATCAGGAGGCAGCGTTCTACGCGATCAACGCGCCGACGAGCCACAACATCACCGGCCTCGGCGCGACGTTCGTGTTCGGGGCCGCTGGCAGACTGCTGGTCGACACCGACACGGCCGGCCCGGCAACGAGCTTCGTGATGAACCAGCGCTACGTCGCCGACAACGACGTGGGCACGGCCTCGAGCAAGGGCGTGTCGATCATGTCGGTCAATGGCGTGCTCTCCGGCGCGACGAACACCGATCTGAACCTCACCGGGTTCCTCAGCGTGCCGCGCTCGATGGTGGGCGGCGACACCCGCACCGAGGCGACGTCGCAGGAGTACAAGCCGTCGACGCTCGTTCCCACCGCCCCGGTGGTGCCGCCCGTGACGACCACGTCCCCGGCGAGCACGACCACCACGACGATCGCGGCGACGACCACCACCGTGCCGCCGCCGGTCATCAACGCCGTGTTCGAGGTCAAGCTGGCGACCACGCAAACGGTCACTGTGTCGATCCCCGGCTACATCTCGCTGCCGCAAGGGACCATGAAGGTCAACATCACGGCCGGCTCGGAAGCCAACAAGACGCTGAGCATCGCCGGCGGCTTCCTCGCCGCCAAGCTGGAAGTGTCCGGGACGCTGCCCGGCAAGGTCGGGTTCGACAACCCGGTCGTCCAGCAGACGTTCAAGATCGTCAGCGAGACGACCTCCGGTTCGCCGAAGGTGACCTCGACGGCGATCGTCCAGGTCAACCAGAACGGCGCCTACGCGATCAATGCCTGGTCCGTCCAGTGACCGCTCAAAACTCGAGGCTCGCTCACGCTCACACGTGCTCGACGCGGGCCTGACGCACCGACTCGACCCGGCAACCCGATGAGGTATGAGCGGTCCATGACCGCCTGAACCTCATCGCACCGCGTCGGCGAGCGGCCGGGTCCGGCACCACCATCGACGTGAGGTGAGCGGTGTGCGGCCAATGGCCGATCACCTCTCACCAGACCTAGCGACCGTTGTGCGATGAGGTATGAGCGGCCATGGACCGCCTGAACCTCATCGCACTGGCGTGGGCGTGCGGCCGAGACCCGACGCGGGTGAGGTCAGTAGGCGCCGCTGAGCTTGGTGTGGTCCCAGGTGATCATCTTGTCGACCTCGAAGACGACGCCGAGGCGCTTGCGAGCCTGCGCTTCGAGGAACGGGAGGGCGTCGTCGCTGAGCGCGGCGGGACCGTTGTAGCGAGCGCCGACGGCCTTGCCGATGGCCAGGACGCGGTCGTAGTCCTCGATGATCCGCCCGTTGCCGACCAGCTCCACCCCGCGCAGCTCGTTGTAGACCGTGCCGCTCTCGACCAGCCCGGTGAGCTTCGAGTCGCGGCGAAGATTCTGGATCTTCTGGCTCTTGGCGAACGTCCAGAAGCACAGCTGGTCGTCGACGTAGGCGTACCACATGGCAACGAGGTGCGGATGGCCCGTCGGTCCGATGGTGGCGACGTTGAGCGTCTTCTGGGCGTCGAGGAAGGCGTGCACCTCGGCCTCGTCCATGGTGATGGCAGTGCGGCGGTTGGCCATCGGCTGAACCTACCCGGTCACATCGCGCTGGATCGAAGCAGCTCGGGCGCCAGCGGGCACTCCGGCGACAGCACGGCTTCGTCCGCTGACAGCACACCGTCGGGCAGCACGAACGTGGTGCCGAGCGCTGCGGGCACGGGCTCGTACGACGCGTACCACGCGTTGCCACCACGTGCTTCGGCAGCGGCGCGCTCGAGCACCGTGTCGAACATCGCCGGCGGCAGGCGACGGCCTCGGCCGACCACCATCCACACCGGCACCTCGCTGCAGTACCCGACCGATGCTGCTGCCCGCGAGCACTGCGCAGCAAGGAGCTCGGACGGACCGGCGGCGCTGGCTTCGATGAGCACGAGATCGCTGGCGAGCACGGCCGCGGCGAGCCCCGCCGGCGGCACGATCGAGGCCTCGACGTCGGAGCGTTGCAACCGACGGACGAACGACGATCCGTCGTCGTTGGCGTCCACGGCGAGCACCTGCAGATCGCCTCGGCGCAGCACGGCCTCACCGGCCAGGTCGGGCCAGCCGACGACGCACACGGTGGCATCCTCCGGCAGGGCCGCGACGAGCACGTCGGCGGTGGGGTCGTCGTCGAGCTCGTCGGCCAACGCCCATGCCGTGCGCAATGGATCGGGCGAGGCCAGCACGTGTGCGCACAGCCACCACAGCGCGCCAGCCGTGGGGTGCCGTTCGAGGATCCGGCGACAGGCCACGACGAGACCGGCGGGGTCGAGGCCGAGGCCGCGCAACGCACCCGCTGTCTCGCGCACGACCACCCGTTGGTCGCCCCCGTGCGACCGGGCGACGTAGCGGAGCCGCTCGATGGGATGCACGATGGCGACGCTACCCGCTACCGTCTCCGACGTGGCTCGGAACCCCGCCCTCGACCTCTCGCTCACCACCCTCGCCGGGGAGCAGCGCGACCTGTCCGACTGGCTGACGACGTTCCACCTGGCCAGCGTCGTGCTCGATCCGTACACGAACGAGAGCTCGTGGGTGCTGAAGACCGCCACGCGGATCCTCGACGGGCTGCGCGGCTCCGACGTGCGCGTCAACCTCGTGCTCACCTGCGCGGCCGACGACGCACGCGCGTTCCTCGGCCCGGTGGCCGACGAGTTCCTCGTGTTCTGCGACCCCGACCGTGCGGTCGTGCGCAGCCTCGGCCTCGAGACGCTGCCGGCGTTCGTCTTCCTCTTGGTCGACGGCGAGGTCGACGCCAGCGCTGAAGGGTGGGACCCCGCGGCCTGGCGGAAGGTCGCCGAGCGCATCGCCACGATCACCGCCTGGACGTCGCCCACCATCCCCGTTGCCGGGGACCCGGGTCCGTTCCACGGCACGCCGGCACTCGGCTGACCGTTCCCGGAGACGGAGGGCGATTGCTCCCCGAGGCAATCGCCGACCTCCCCGTCGTCGAGGTGCTGCCGGCGTTGGCCGACGCCCTCCGACGTGGCGCGCGCGCCGTGCTCGTGGCACCGCCGGGCGCCGGCAAGACGACGGCCGCGCCGCTCTGGCTGCTCGACCAACCGTGGCTGACCGGGCGGATCGTGATGCTCGAGCCGCGACGGTTGGCGACACGCGCCGCGGCTCGACGGATGGCCGACCTGCTCGGCGAACCGGTCGGGCAGACGGTCGGCTACCAGACGCGCGACGAGCGGGTGATCGGTGCCTCGACGCGCGTCGAGGTCGTGACCGAGGGCGTGCTGACCCGGCGGCTGCAGCACGACCCGTCGCTGCCCGGCGTGGGGCTGGTGATCTTCGACGAGGTGCACGAGCGCAACCTGCCGACCGATGTCGGGTTGGCGTTCGCGCTCGACAGCATCGGGTCGCTGCGCCCTGACCTTCGCCTGCTGCTGATGAGCGCAACGCCGCAGATCGAGCCGTTGCGTCGCGTGCTCGCCCACGACGGCAGCGACGTGAAGGTGATCGAGAGCGACGGGCGAATGCATCCGGTGGATCTGGTGTGGATGCCGCTGAAGGCGCGCGAGCGGATCGAGCCGGCCGTCGCCGCGGCGGTGCGGCGAGCGCTGCGCGAGCAGCCGGGTGATCTGCTCGTGTTCCTGCCGGGCATCGGCGAGATCCGCCGCGTCGAGGGATTGTTGACCGACCTGGCCGACAGCGGCGTCGACGTCCTGCCATTGGCGGGGGCGCTGTCGTTGGCCGAGCAGGATCGTGCCCTCACCGCGTCGTCCCGGCGACGAGTGGTGCTCAGCACCGACATCGCCGAGTCGTCGCTCACCGTACCGGGCGTGCGCGTCGTCGTCGACGCCGGGCTGGCGCGCGTGCCGCGTCACGACGTGCGCACGGGCATGACCCGTCTGGTCACCATCAGCACCAGTCGAGCATCGGCCGATCAGCGCGCCGGGCGCGCTGGGCGCACCGAACCGGGCGCCGCCTACCGCCTCTGGAGCAAGCTCGAGCACGCCACTCGTCGCGCCCACCTCGATGCCGAGATCACGCAGGTCGACCTCGCCGGACTGGCGTTGGAGCTGGCCCTCTGGGGCAGCAGCGACGTGCCGTTCATCGACGCACCGCCGGCGAAGGCGATGCAGGAAGCGCGCCGGTTGCTGCAGCTGCTCGGCGCACTCGACGCCGACGGTGCGGTCACGGCGCTCGGCCGACGGGTGGCCGCGCTGCCGGTGCACCCGCGGCTGGCGACGATGGTCGCGGCTGCCTCGCCGGCGGACGTCGGATTGGCCTGCGTCCTCGCCGCGCTGGTCGACGAGCGCGACATCTTCCGCGGCACGGGCGCTCCCGCGGACGTTGCGCTGCGCGTCGCCGTGCTCGGTGGCATCGGCGACGACCGCGCTGACCGACGAGACGTCGCACGTGCCCGCGACCGCGCCGTCGACATCGCCCGGCGCGCGGATGTGCGCATCGACTGGAGCGCGCTGCACGGCGAACGCGCCGGCGCCGTGCTGGCTCACGGGTTCCCCGACCGCTTGGCCATCCGTCGCAGCCAGCCGGCGCAGTTCCAGCTGCGCGGCGGCGGTGGTGCGTTCACGGAGCGCACCGACCCGATCGGTGAGGAGCGCTTCCTCATCGTCGCCGACCTCGACGGCAAGCGCGACAACGCGCGGATCCGGTTGGCCGCAGCGATCGATGCCGAAGAGGTCGCCGTGGCGTTCGCCGCGGAGGTCGAACTGCGCGTCTCCGTCGCGTGGGACAAGCAGCGCGACGACCTGCTCGAGCGGTGGGAGACCCGGCTCGGATCGCTCCTGCTCGACGAGCAGGTCCGCCAACCGCTGCCCGGTGACGACACGACAGCCGCACTGGTGGGGCGCGTGCGCGCCACGCGGCTCGCGGCGCTGGCGTGGTCACCGGAGTCGACGACGCTGCGTCAGCGGGTCGCCTTCCTGCGAGCGCAGCGTCCCGACGAGGGATGGCCCGACTGGAGCGACAGCGCGCTGCTGAAGTCGCTCGACGACTGGCTGGCGCCGTTCCTCGTCGGCGCGACCGGGGCGGCGGATCTGCGCCGCCTGGACACCACGATGCTCCTGCGCTCACAGCTCTCGTGGGACGTCGCGCAACGTCTCGACGAGCTCGCCCCGACCGCGTTGCACACGGCCGCGGGGCGCGACGCAGTCATCGACTACTCGCGTCCGATGCCGACGGCGAGCGTGCGCGTGCAGGACCTGTTCGGCACGACGGCACATCCCTCGGTGGACGGTGGTCGCGTACCGCTGACGTTGGAGCTGCTCTCCCCCGCCGACCGGCCGGTCCAGATCACCGCCGACCTCCCCGGCTTCTGGGCCGGCAGCTGGTCGGAGGTGCGCAAGGAGATGGCCGGCCGCTACCCGAAGCACCAGTGGCCGGCCGACCCCGCCGCCGCTTTTCCCTCGCGGCTGAAGCGGTCGTAGCCTGGCTCCATGCCTGAGTTCGAGTTCACCGAGATGTTCCCGTTGGGCCACGACGACACGCCGTATCGCCTGCTGAGCACCGATCACATCAGCACCGTCAGCACCCCCGTCGGACGCATCCTGCAGGTGGCCCCGGAGGCGATCACGCTGCTCACCCAGGAGGCGATGCGCGACATCGCTCACTTCCTCCGACCCGGGCACCTGCAGCAGCTGGCCAACATCCTCGACGACCCGGAGGCGAGCGACAACGACCGCTTCGTCGCCCTCGACCTGTTGAAGAACGCGGCGATCAGCGCCGGCGGTGTGCTGCCGATGTGCCAGGACACGGGCACGGCGATCGTGAAGGCGAAGAAGGGACAACTCGTTCACGTCACCGGTGGCGGCGACGAGCAGGCCATCGCCCGCGGCATCTTCAACACGTACCAGACCAGCAACCTGCGCTACAGCCAGATGGCCGCGCTGAACATGTACGACGAGGTCAACACCGGCAACAACCTCCCGGCGGAGATCAAGATCAGTGCCATCGACGGCGACGCCTACAAGTTCCTCTTCATGGCCAAGGGTGGCGGTTCTGCCAACAAGAGCTACCTGTACCAGGAGACCAAGGCACTGCTCAACGAGAAGACGCTGCTGCCGTGGCTGTTCGAGAAGATGAAGACGCTCGGCACCGCGGCCTGCCCGCCCTACCACCTCGCCGTCGTCATCGGCGGCACGTCGGCCGAGCTCGCCGTGGAGACCGCCAAGCTGGCCAGCACGCGCTACCTCGACACGTTGCCGCTCGCCGGCAGCAAGCTCGGCCATGCGTTCCGCGACATCGAGCTCGAGGCCAAAGTGCTGCAGCTCGCCCAGCAGACCGGCATCGGCGCGCAGTTCGGCGGCAAGTACTTCTGTCACGACGTGCGCATCATCCGCCTGCCCCGCCACGGTGCCAGCGTCCCCGTCGGCATGGCCGTGTCGTGCAGCGCCGATCGGCAGGCGCTCGGCAAGATCACCGCCGAGGGCATCTTCCTCGAGCAGCTCGAGACCGACCCGGCGCGCTTCCTGCCCGACACCACGCACGACGACCTCGCCGACACGCCGGTGGTGGCCATCGACCTCAACCGCCCGATGAGCGAGATCCGCGCCGAGCTGTCGCAGTACCCCGTGAAGACGCGAGTGATGCTGACCGGGCCGATGGTGGTTGCCCGCGACATCGCCCACGCCAAGATCAAGGAGCGCCTCGACGCCGGCGAGGGCATGCCCCAGTACATGCAGGACTACTGCGTGTACTACGCCGGGCCTGCCAAGACGCCGACGGGCCTGGCGAGCGGCTCCTTCGGCCCGACCACGGCCGGCCGGATGGACAGCTACGTCAACGAGTTCCAGGCAGCCGGCGGCTCGATGGTCATGCTGGCCAAGGGCAACCGCAGCCGCCAGGTCACCGACGCCTGCAAGGCCCACGGTGGCTTCTACCTCGGCTCGATCGGCGGCCCCGCAGCGCGTCTCGCGCAGGACTGCATCACCGACGTGCAGGTGCTCGAGTACCCCGAGCTCGGCATGGAAGCCGTGTGGAAGATCGAGGTCCGCGACTTCCCGGCGTTCATCGTCGTCGACGACAAGGGCAACGACTTCTTCGACCTCGTCAACCAACCCCTCGCCTCCCCCGTCACCCTCAAGTAGCAGTCGCATGGCGTACGTGATCGTGCAGGTGTCGGACACGCATGTCGGCGGGCCGAAGGCCGGCAGCGGCGAACGGTTGTCGCTGGCGGTGGACGAGATCAATCGCATGGGACGCCAACCGGATCTCGTGCTCGTCACCGGCGACCTCACCCACGACGGCACGCCGGAGCAGTGGTCCGAGTTCCAGTCGCGGATGAACGAGCTCCAGGCGCCGTGGACGTGCATCCGCGGCAACCACGACGGGCGAGTTGCCGACATCGCCGGGCATCGAGCGATGGACCTCGGTCCGTTGCGGCTGGTGCTCGTCGACTCGAGCGCTGAGGACTTCACCGATGACGACGCGGCGTGGCTGGACGCCGAGCTCGCCGCCAACGCCGACGCACCCACGGTCATCGCCATCCACCACCCACCCTTCGACACCGGCATCTGGTGGATGGACTGCGTCGGCCTGCAGGGTGGCGAGCGCGTGGAGGCGGTCGTGCGTCGGCACCCACACGTGCGCCTCGTGCTGTCCGGTCACGTGCACCGGCCGATCGTCAGCAGCTGGGGTTCGTGCACGCTGTGGGTGTCGCCGTCCACGGCGGTTGCCATCGCCCCCGACGTCGACCCGAACCACGCACCGGCGGAGACCGCCGAGCCGCCGATGATGAGCCTGCACGCCTACGTCGGTGACGCCTTCGTGTCCCACGTCGTACCCGTCGGTGCCGCGGCCGACCGCGACCCGATCAACGACACCGGTTTCGTCTCGTGGGTCCGCGAGATCCAAGCCGCGAAACGCAGCAGCTTCTCCTGAAGCGCGCTCACTCGGCGCAGCTGGATTCGAGGTCCTTGCGCAGCGCGTCGTACCGCTTGGTGCGCACGCCCAGGCGTGCGTACACGATGAGCGCGTCGTCACCGGCGGCGATGATGCCCTCGGCGACGCACCGCGCCACGTCGGGTTCCAGACCTTCGCCTTCGAGCACCGTCTCGATGCGCCCGAGGAAGCCGGGGCGGTCGAGCTCGAAGACCTGCTTGGCCCGCGCCACGGCCGTGTCGGCGTCGCCGCCGGTGAACGTGCACCGGCTGCGGTCCTTCGGCACGATCAAGTCGACGAGGTAGCCGACGACGAGCTCGTCGATGCACTCGCTGTGCAGGAACGCTGTGTGCCCGGCGCCCTCCCAGCGGATCGAGACCGCATCGCCCAGCGCGGCCGCCATCTCCGGGGCGAGGAACCCGGGCGTCGCCGGGTCGCCGTCGGTGCCGATCACCACCACCGGGTTCGGTGTGTCCACCTCGGAGATCACGGGCAGCGGTTCGGTGGTCTCCGGGAAGCCGAAGCAGCGACCGACGTCGTACGCACCGGAGCGACCGGCGAAGTCGGCGCAGTAGACGGCGATGTTGGCAGCGCCGAGGTTGTCGTACGAGTCCTCCTCACGCGGGTACCCGGCTTCGAGGAAGCTCGCCAGCGCAGCGAGCGTCGACGCGTCCCCGGCCTCGGCATCCGCCAGCCCGACCGCCAACGGCTCCCACAGGTCGGTGTTGTACATCGTCGACACGACGATCCGGTCGAGGTCGTACGGGCTCACCTCGTCGGCCCAATCGGGAAAGCCATCCACCGGGAGCTCATCGACGTTGTCGTACAGATCGAACAGGACGTGTCGGCTGTCCGGCCCGGCGGCGCACGCTCGTACCGAGTCGCACAGATCGTGGAAGACCTCCTCCGTGGCGTTGAAGTCCTGCACGCCGTAGAACGGTGAGAAGCCGAACGGGTCGACCTCGGCATCGGCGCTGTTGTACTCGCCGGCCGTCGGGTCGACGGAGCCGTCGAGCACCAGTGCTCGAACGTGCTCGGGGAACAGGTCGGCGTAGACCGCACCGAGCGCGGTGCCGTAGCTGAAGCCGAGGTAGGTCAGCGCGTCGTCGCCGATTGCCCGACGGATCATCTCCATGTCGCGAGCCGCGTTGACGGTGCCGACGTAGGGCAACAGCTCGCCGCTCCGACGGACGCAGTCGTGGAGCACGACGTCTTCGCGACGGTCGAGGTCGCCGCAGTCGACCGCCGTCGAGCGCCCGACGCCGCGCGGGTCGAAACCGACCAGATCGAACCGCGACGTCAACGACTCGGAGAACGCAGAGGCGTACCCCCACGCCAGCTGCACGCCTGAGCCACCAGGCCCGCCGGGGTTCATCACCAGCGAGCCGATGCGATCGTTCGATGTCGCCGGGAGGCGGGTGACGGCGATGTCCACGGTCAGGTCGATGTCGGCGCGTCGGTAGTCGAGCGGCACCGTCACCGTTGCGCACTGCCACGGCGCCGGCTGCTCGTCGCACGAGCCCCACTCGACCGGCGCGGGGTCGGGCAGCTCGGCGACTGCGGTCAGCGGATGATCCCGATCGAACTCGGCGGGGGGAGCAATCGACTGCGTTGCTCGGACCGCGGGCTCGACGCCGCACGAAGCACCGGCGAGTGCCAGCACCAGGAGCATCCCGCCGCCACGCGTCATCGCCGCAGACTAGGTGCGAATCCCGCCCTCGACACGGCGTGCCGGATCAAGGCGTGCCTCAGAGCACTCGACGTTCTGGATGACGATATGTCCAGCTACCGGTGGCTGTGGATAACTGCGGATCAGAATGGCTGCTCGCCTTCCCACGCAAACGGCAGGGTCATCGGCTCGTCACTGACCGGCGCGGCCGTACTGCCCGGGTACAGCTCGATCACGTTCGATCGACCGGCGCGCAGGATCTTGTCCGTCGCCATGAACACACCACGGATGGCCTCTCGCTCGGTCGCTCGTCTTGTAGCCATCCTTGGACGTAGCCACGACTGCTGCTCGCTTGCTCGTCCGTGAGCTGCCCTAGCTCGATGATCGTCACGGTAGGCCGTAGCCTCAGCCTAGAACTCCATCTCGCCGCGGTGCGTGACGTACTCCACTTAGGCTTCTGGCACCGTGTGACCGAGCACGATGTGGCCCATCTCTTGCACCATCGTCTTGGCAGGGTGCACGGCGATCGGGTTGATGGCCAGCTCCTGGCCCTGTGAGTAGCTCTCGTCTGCGTCAGGTGCAGCTGGAAGTTCGTTGCTCGGTGGAGCAGCAGACCGGTGACGTCGAGGATCAGTGGGTGCTGGATCAGTTCACGACTCGCAGGGGAGCGGGCGATCAGCGCCCCGGTCCGCCGTGTGCGATGACCGGCGAAGCGGTCGCTGCCGAACGGCGTCGCCACGATGTACGGCGCCAGCTCGCTGCGCATCTTGGCGATGCACGCCGGGTCGGCGAGGTCGTCGATGACGACCCCGCCGTCGGCTTCGAGCACCTCGTGCACCTGCGCCGCCGTCGCACTCGGCGGCAGGTGCCTGATCTGTGCGGCCACCGATCGACCTCGGCTCAGCCGACGTCGAAACGATCGGCGTTCATCACCTTGTTCCACGCAGCGACGAAGTCCGTGACGAACTTCTCCTTGGCATCGTCGGACCCGTACACCTCGGCGATCGCCCGCAGCTGCGAGTTCGATCCGAACACGAGGTCGCAACGGGTGCCGGTCCAGGTGACGGTGCCGGTGGCGCGGGGACGTTGCCATCGAGTTGTCTGAACCGGACCTGCTTGATGTCGAGCTGGCGCATGGCTTCTGCAGCGCTCCATTCCGGTAGCTCGAACGGCCACAGTGGTTCGTCGTCAGTCTGCGATAAGCCAAAGATGCAGCGCACTGCCTTGAAGCTCATGCCGCGCGATTCGACCTCGCCGGCCTCGTCCTTCTTCTCGAAGACGATCGGGCGGATGATCGCCTTGGCCTTCTCGCCCTTCAGTACCTGCCGGCCGGGACCAACTCCTGCCTTCGAGATCCTAAAGGATACCTCCTGGGCGCCGGCTCCAGGGCTGGCCGCGATCTCAAGCGTCGCAAGGCCGGGGAAGATCGTTTCCCATTTCGCGCCCTTGCGAAAGGCGTCCACGGCACGATTGAGCTCCGGCTCGGTCGGGCTTCCTCACGCGCCGTCACGCTGCCGTCGAGTGCGAGCAAGGGACGGATCCGCGCCTTGGCATCGTCGGCGCGGCGCAGGCCGGGCTTCAGCATGTCGGCGATGCCCTTCATCTCCCGGGCGAGCGCAGCGCTGGCATCGGTCGGGGGAAGGCACTCACGGGAATGACGCGCGACGGGATGGTGGTTGCGAGGTCCTCGTTGAAGGCCTTGGTCAGGCTTGCCGAGGATCGTGACTGCCGAACGGACGTGAAGCCAAAGCATGTCCTCGGAGGACGCGACTGAGTCGTGCGCTACAACGTTGCGATCTTGCTTGATGGCCCACACCACGGGGACGTCGTCCTCGTCAAGAACCTTCATGTCGCTGTGCACGATGTTGATGCACTTCCCAGCTTCAGGTTCAAGGTCCGATGAGCATCAGCATGGTGGTGGCCGGCTGCTACCGCGATCGAGGTGTGATCGTGGCGATGCGCAGTTGGAACGAAGGAATGAGTTTGTACTCAACCCGGACATGATCGTCTTAGCTATCCAGCGGCACCTCAACGAGGTGAAGGGTTGAAGGGCAGGGGATCTCGGCCGACTCGGCTGAAGTCAACAGGGGTCAGCATTTCCAGGGATATGAGCGGGGAAGCGCTAACGCGCGATGGTGGCTCCGACAAGGGTCAACAGCCCGACCGCAGTCAACTGCACCGACCATCGCACGCAGATGTGCTTCTGCCACGCGATCTTGCTCGTCGCAACGAGCTGCCTACTGAGCATCGGGAGCAAGTCTTCCTTGAGCAGTGCGTTCTGCAACTCCTTCGGCTCCCAGTGCCGCAGGTGTCCGAAGTAGATGAAGTTGTTCGGCGCTTCCGACTTCACCTTTCCTCGCCGCAGCCGGGGCCGAACGACCGCCACGGAGAGCACCAACGCGGCGATGAGGAATCCCATTCCGATCCAGTAGAACACCACTGCGGCGCCATGGAGATCATGGAACCTCCGGCCGGTCGAATGCATCGCGACGGTGCCGACGATCAGCGCAGACTCGATGGTGGCCGTGTAGTTCGCCTTGGTGTCGACCTTGGCAGTCCAATCAACGACCGCCCCGTGAATCTTCCATGCGGAGTCGATCGCTCGCGCCTTATCCTCAGCTGCGGTCACGGCTTCCACCAAAATGTCGATGCCTTGATCTTCACGCTCACGCCCCCGATCGTCACTGGGTTCACCGCCGTCCACATGTCGCGCTTCGGGTCTCCACCCATCTTTGAGGACTCGTGGAGCATGTCATAGACGTCCTGCGTGATGTATGTCTTGTACTTGGCGCGTATGTCGCTGAGCTTGGCCGCGATGTTCGGTGCCTGGCCGATCGAAGCGAGGTCGTTGTTGCCGTGGACGCCCCCCTTGACGATGAGCGATTCTCCAGTCGCGATGCCAACCCCATGATCGACCGCGTAGTGCTGCTCGATCGTCGGCCACTTGGCAAGGAGTGCCGGCTTCAGGATGTTCTTCACCGCCCAGTTGATCTGGAGGCCCGTTTTTGCGGCCTCCGTGTTCTTGTTCGTGCCCATGAAGATGCCCATTACCCGGTCGCCGTCGTAGCTCCGGATCTCACCTCCGCGGTTGCGGATGATGCTCGACGCCGTTCGGAGGAATCCGCGAATGACGGCCGCAGACACCGGCTTGTTGAGCTTCGCGGCCATCGTGGACGAGCCAGCGAGATCTGCGAAGAGATACGTCGCCTGAACCGTGACCGACTGTTTCATCGTCACCGAGTCTGTTGTCGGCACGACCGTACCGTTCCGGTTTTCGAGGTTCGACTTCACGATGTCATTGACGTCAGCAGTGAGGTCTTCGAGGTAGGTCATGGCGCCCGCTCCAATCAGAAATAGTGCCGGCAGACATTACCTCAACAGGTGAGACACCCTCGACAGGTGTCGGTCTTGCACAAACCGGGCCACTGCTTTACTAAGTAGGAATGCAATGCCCAATCAAAACCAGCCCTCGCTTCTTGGCGAACACTGACCAGATCTGCTGTTGCTGGCAGAGCCGATGGACCCTCGACTCGCATGCCCAGATCCCACGACCGTGGAGCTGATCGGCAATGAACCGGTAACCGAACGCCGGGTCGTCGTCGTGGATGTCGATCGCCGCGTTGATCAGATGCGCGTCATCCCACTCACGGTCGGTGACCGGGTTGGCCTGCCACTTGTAGAACGCCTGCTTGGAGAAGCCGAGCACCCGACAGGTCAGCGTCACGGGCACACCCTCGACGGCAAGGTCCTGAACCAGCGGGTACATCATTTTGGGAGTGCGTCACGAGCAAAGAACGCCGCCGCCCGACGCAGGATCTCGTTCTCCTGCTCGAGCACACGGATCCGCTTGCGAGCCTCACGAAGCTCGGCCGCCTCAACAGTCGTGACGCCCGGGCGGACCCCGTCTTCGACATCGGCGATCTTCATCCAGCGATGCAGACACGCTTCGGAGATCCCGAAGTCTTTGGCGATCTGCGCCAGCGTCGCAAGCACGAGGACGGCAACGTCGTACTCAGCAGCACCACCACCACCACCGAGGCGCCTCTGAACGCCGAGGAGATCCGACGTCAGCAACTCCAGCACGCTGCGATCGTCGAAGACCCGCAGTAGCAGCTCGTCGCCATCGAGGCCTTCGAGAAGGGCTCCAAGAACGAAGCCAAACTCGAGTGCCTTAGGGCGTCGACAACCTGATCGTCAACCAGGACGTCGTCGACGAGATGACTGCCGCGAACCAGGCGATCCAGGACGAAGCGACACCGAGCTGGAGCGCCTGCGCAAAGCCCAGGAAGCCGAGAACGCGAAGGCGGCAGATGCCGCCTAGAGAACCTTCTTGGGATCATGCTGATACATAGGCGGTGGGAGTCGACTCCACTTGAGGGCCCGCTTGGCGCTCTTGCGAGCTTGCCGTCCGCCTCCCCCCAACATCCTGCTGTGGTCGTAAATAGTGTCATCGAGTAGCAGACCCAGGTTCTCTCGGATCGCGCGCAGGAACTCCGTCCGGTAGTAACGCCAGCCGTCGACGCCGGCCTTGGCACGCTCCTCGTTTCGAGGCTCACGCGGATCGTCGACACCAACCTGCGCCTGCATGCAGAAGAGCAAGTAGTACCCGGTGTCGTACACGTCGCGCGGTGCCTTGATCTCCATCTGGAGCAGAAGGTCACGAAGGCCGGCCATGAAGTTCCAGGCGTGCCACTCAGCAACTGACATCGTTCGGACCTTGGCGGCAACCTCATCGACGGCCTTCAGGTACGTGACGCAAAGACCCACGACCTCTCGCTCGAACCGCTGGGAACGCTCTCCCCGGAGCTTCCGACGCTCCCCCAGCAATGCGGACGCCTGACCAACGGCAAGTCCGAGCACCGTGAAGCCGCCGCCGATGAGCGGTCCGCCCCACCACGGCGTGCTCATCCGTCGCTCGACTCGATCAGGTAGGTGATGGCGATGCCCGCAGCTCGCACAACGTACTTCGCCTCAGCGAAAGTGATGTCGGGCTCGGAGTGCCGGCCATGTCGAGCACCGGGCAGCTGCGAGGCGAATCCGTATAACTGCTTCACCGAGGCTCCGAACGCACCGAGACCGCTGCGTCACTTCAAGGCGACGTCGATCGCTGGGGCGAAGTCCTTCTTGCCCGTGAGGACGTGAGCTACGGCTTCGAGCGCGCCTACTGACTCCGACACGGCCTTCTCCAGGTCGGCTGGACGACCGTGCAGCGCGTCCCGCGCCTTCTCGTATTGCTTGCGCACAGGCGCGAACCGGCCATCGAGCATCGACAGGGGTTCCTCGTCAGCGTCAGCCACCTCCAGCTCCGCAGCCTCCTCGTCGTACAGGTAGATCTTCCCGTCGGTCATCTCGTAGGCCATGCCGGATTGGGCGAACCGCTTGTTTACGTCATCGTCGTAGTAGGAGCCGCCCTCGCACACCGCCTCAAGCGCGTCGTACACGAGGTTCCAGTCCATGCGCTCGATGATCCTGAGGACCTCTGTTCTGCTCGGACTCTCCCCCCAGATATCAGAGTCAGGAAGCCCCACTACACATACGACTAGTAAGAGCAATCGTCGACTCTCAGGCCAAGGAATCTATACCGTCTCTCTCGCAAATTGGTGCCCTATGGGGTGAGGCCGGCGGACGCCGGATCAACCAGTTCAAGGACAAGCAGTCACAAGTTGGCGCCAACGTCGGCTGCGTGTGCGCAGCAAACACCGCGATCGTCGAACCGACCGCTGCCGTCGAGCTGAAGCTCTTCCCCAAGAAAGAAGGATGGTGATCGGGAGAAGATCACGAGCGGACCGGAGCTTGAGCTCTTCGAACTCCTCAACGATCCCAACCCCGTGTTCACCGGCGAGCAAATGCGGCAGCTCCACTTCACGTACATGAACCTCACCGGTGAGGGCTACATCCTGATAACCGACCTGCATGGCAAGCCGTTTATCCCGAGCCAAGGGCGCCTGCCGTCAGCGCTGCAGATCGTGCCAGCGCACCAGGGCGCAGCTCAAGGTCGGCGACATCTGGGCCAAGACCATAGTCAAAGTACGCCGGCAACGACTATCCGCTGCCTGCCTTCATCCGGGACATCAACCCGGACCCAGCTGGCCCGTTCTACGGCCGCTCGATCGTCTCTGCTGCTACCGTCACCATTGACATCGACTCACAGATGAAGGCGTGGAACCAGCACTTCCTCGCCAACAACGCCCGCCCAAGCCCGGTGTTCAAGGCCAACGAGCCACTGACCGACGAGGCCTACGCCCGCTGGACGGAGCAGTTCGCAGACGAGCACACCGGCACCGAGACGCCGGCAAGCGGATGCTCATCGAAGGCGGCGACGTAACGACGATCATGGGCCAGCGCGACCTCGATTTCATCCAGAGCCGTGAGTTCAGCCGTGACGAGATCCTGGCAATGTTCCGCCTCTCCCCGGCATGCTAGAGAATGTCACCGCGCGAACCTCGGCGCCGGCTTCTACATCAACGCCCGCATAAACGTTGAGCCCCGCATCCGCTAGTTCGTGAAGCAGGTGCAGAACACCCTCGTGAAGATCTATGACCCGACGCTCGAACTCGACTTCGTCAGTCCAGTACCCGAGGACCTCCGATGTCGGCTACGAGCTGGCCGAGGCGCAGCTCGCCGTCCACGGTCTGCCCGCCGATCTGGAGGAACCGCTCCATCGCCGCGCGGGTGCCGGACTCGTTGAGCGTCATGCCGAACGCGTCGCCCTCGGCGATGAGCTGTTCGGTGACGCCTGCATCGGCGCGCAGTACCGACGCCTTCGCTGCGGCGACGGCATGCGGTGGGAAGCCGGCGATGCGCCGGGCGAGGGTGTCGACGTGGGCGTGAATCTGACCGGGACGCAGCACCCGGTTGACCCAGCCCCACGACTCGGCGGTGGCCGCGTCGATGTCCTCGCAACCGAGGATCACCTCCAAGGCACGGCTGCGGCCGATCAACCGCGGCAGCCGAACGGTTCCGCTGCCACCGGGGAGGATGCCGAGGGCGACCTCCGGCTGGGAGAAGACTGCGTCCGGCGTGGCGAAACGCATGTCGCAGCTCAGCGTCAGCTCGCTGCCACCGCCGCCGACGCGGCCCTCGACGACGGCGATGGTCGCCTTGGGCATCGTGCGCAAGCCCTCGCACATCCGCTGGAACGCGTTCAGCTCGGTGCTCGCAATCCCATCGCCGGGCGGCAACTGCAGGATCAGCGAGACGTCGAAGTGGGCGATGAAGAACGACGGGTTCGCCGATCGCAGCACCACGACGCGTACGTCCGGATCGTCGGCGAGCAGGTCGACGAGTCGGGCCATCTCCATGTACAGCATCAGGTCGAACAGGTTGATCGTCCCGTTGTCGATGACGACCGTGGCGACGCCGTCGACGAGCTCGACGCGCAGCGCGGTGAACGCCGCGTAGCGATCGGTGGCGCTGCCGTCGGAAGTCACACGAGGCTCCGCAGCAGTTCTCGCGTGCGCTCGTCCTCCTCGGGGTTACCGGGGAAGGCGCCGGCGTTGAAGTCGGTGACACCTGCGGCCGCGACGCCGGCGATCTGGTCGCGCACCTCGTCCTCGGTGCCGACGATGGCCAACCCGGAGGGGCCGTCGACGCCCTCGCGGTCCATCATCGTCTTGTAGCTGGGGAGCGTGTCGTACACGGCGAACACCTCGGCGGCGCGCTTGCGGGCGGCGTCGACGTCGTCGGTGACGCACACCGGCAGGGCGCACACGACGCGCGGCTCCGGACGACCGGCATCGGCAGCGGCCTGGCGCAGCACCGGGACGGTGAGCTCGGCGAGCGTCTTCGGGCCGACGCACCACGTCGACGTGCCGTCGGCCAACGTGCCGGTGACGCGCAGCATCTGTGGTCCGAGCGCGGCGACGAGCACCGACGGCCGCGACCCGCCGGCCACCGCGATGCCACCGTTGACCTTGAACTCCTCACCAGCGAAGCCCACCGGCTTGCCCTCCAGCAGCGGCATCAGCACCGACAGGTACTCGCGGGTGTGGCGCACCGGCTTGCCGAAGTTCAGACCCCACATCATCTCGACGACGATCTGGTGCGAGAGCCCGATGCCGAGCGCCAGCCGACCGCCGGTCGCGGCCTGCACAGTGAGCGCCTGCTGCGCCAGCATCATCGGGTGGCGCGGGTAGGTCGGCACCACGGCCGTGCCGAGCTCGATGCCCGCCACCTCGCGACCGACGAGCGCCAGCACCGTGAGTGCGTCGTGGCTGAAGATCTGTGACACCCAGAACGAGTGGAACCCGTCGTCGACCGCTCGTCGCGCCTCGGCGATCACGTCGTCGATGGTCCCGGTGTTGATCGCCCCGCTCATGGTTCCGATTCGCATGCGCGAACCGTAGCCCTGCCCGTCGGGCGCCCGATCACTCGACGGTCAGCCGGATACCGCTGCCGATCGGAACCAGGTCACGCTCTACGGCTCAGTGCTTCGAGGCCTTGTATCCGGCAGCGAGGGCCTCCGCCTCGGTGGCGAAGAGAATGTCGCCAACGACGCGATCGTAGTAACGACCGCCGGGGACGTGATACGTCTTCGTACTCGCTGTCGCCTTGACCAACGTGGGAGTGACGCTTGGTGCGCTCGCCGGGACCGAAGAAGGTGTTCCCTTCTGCAGCGCATTCTGGCTCGTGACTGTTGCGTATCGAACCGAAGTTGCGACAGCCATAACCACCGTCACTATGAGAAGCCCCGAACCCACGTACAGTAGCCAGTCAAAGATCCCCTTCGCATCTCCTGCTCTTCCATCTGACTCCGCTCTCAGATCCCATGCGTAAACGTAAAAGGCTCCAATGTAAGCGAGCGGGATGACGTGCTCGTTTCCCAATACCCAGAGCGGTCCGAGCCGACCGAACCGGCCGAACCGGCTCATTCTCAAATACTCTTCAAACCCGATGACTGTATTGTCGCCCGTTGCGGCCACCATTCTAGGTCGGACCACATGGTAAAGATACGAGGCCTTCTCGATGATATTTGCGTCGTGATCCAGATGCCGCCAGACGAAAACTAGTCCAAGTAGCGGTGCGATTACTACAAGGGTTGCCAACTGGCCCGTTCTTAGTTCATTCAGACTGTGGCTGTTCCAATAGTTGAAGATATATCCGGCTATTGCGGTAAGTGCTACTAGGCAAACATTCATATTCTTCTGCTGCAAGTCAACGCGAGCTGTAATGTCCGCCGATAGGGATCGATACTCGTCCTGCCATATAGAAAGCTGCCTGTCGAGCGAAGAGTTCATCGTACTTCCTCCCACTTATGGACATAGGACCTCCGAAACAACACAAGCCAAACTCCTTCACGCGCGTACTTGAGCAGCACTCGAACATATCCATGCTGTCTAAACCTGCGCGGAGAATGAAATACGTATGCATCCCGCAGGTAGCTCAGACGTCCGATACGACGAAGATCTCGCCACAGAAGGCAATCCTCACCCACGACGATTTGGTCACGATATCCTCCAACTCTTTCGAATGCGCTGCGTCGAACGATCTGACATTCGCCTTTTGCCAAGAGTCCCCCCCACGAGGTTCCTAACCGAATAAACTGTGAGAAGATCCAATGGAATAACCTATCCTTTAGCGTTTCCTCAGACGGGTACACGGCGAGACGCGCGGTTGCGCCGACAATCACACTACTTGCGAACTCCTTCTCGAGTCTGAGCACGAGGCCCTGCAGGTCATGGAATCTGCTGTCAGCATCCATATGAATCAAAAGATCACCGACACTCTTTGACGCACCAAAGTTTCGAGCCGCTCCGATGGTCGAGGGCGCAAGCGAGTGAACAGCGGCTCCGGCAAGGTCCGCCTCTCGAGCTGTACAATCGCTACTCTCTCCGTCGACTACCAAAACTTCGTATTCGATTCCGGTGAACCGAAGCTGCTCCACGATCGAACCGACAGTGGTTGCCACATATCCAGCTTCGTTCCGTGCGGGAATGATGAATGAAAATTTCATTGCGATGTCCGCCTATTTCTCCCCGTCGCTCCGCCGCTAGATTGCTTTGGGCGGATCTGTTTCGCCCATCATCTTCAACCATCGATAGTGCGAACGTACCGCATCCCGCATCCCGAGGTGTTCAATGTACTCAACACCGCGTCGATGGCACAGCGACTGCACTTCTTGAGACAAGTTTCGGTAGCAGGTGTGAGGTGCCTTCGGAAACAGATGATGCTCGATTTGAAAGTTCAACCCACCTATCAACCATTCCCATGACCGGCCGATCATCGACGAGCTGATTCGCGTATTTGCGGTCGTCTTGAGTTGATGATTTGCAAAATCCTGCCCAGATCGGGGACTTGCGTTGTTCATAAACATGGTTTTATCGACGCAATGCGAGACCTGAAATACGATGGTAAGGAGAAATCCCACAAACCACGAACACGCCATATATCCAAGGAGGACACACCACCAACGATGGAACATCATCGGAATTCCGATTGCCCAAGATAGATGCGCCGCCTTCGAGAGCAGTATTGATGAGGTCGTGGGCAATCTGCGAGCTCCAGAAGGGTTGGAAGACTTATCGCTCCTAGCGCGCCACGACTTCTGGAGATCAGCAACGAACGTCCATTGGATCAGGACAAATCCGTAAAGTGGCCAGAGGTACACTTGCTGGAATCGGTGCATCGAATGCGCCTGCTGCGTGGGGGCAAGGCGGGCAAGTGGAGCTTGATTGAGAGCCAAATCTACGCCGACTACGTTTGTCGAATAGTGGTGCGAATCGTTGTGTTCTGCTCGCCAGATAGCTGAGCTGACGCCGAGAATCTCCCCCGAATGGGAAAGTACCTTGTTGACACGAGGCGACGCGAATACCGAATGATTTGAATCGTGCATGATGCAGGTACCAATGGCGAAGAGTGAGCCAGCAAGAAGCGGCAGGAGGAGAGCGGCCTCCCAGAGAGAGTTTGCCAGCAGCACTGCCGCCCCGTAGAACACTAGGAACCCACCGAGGATGACAACGCATTTGATGGATAGCTTCCGTCTCGCTATTCGTAGTACATCCTCGTTAGGCCGCAGCAGGAGCAGGTCTCCTGCCATCAGCGAGGGCGCTGAATGTTCGGTCAGTTGCAATCTGCTCGCGGACCAGCCGAGTGGACGAAACTGCCGCTCCCCGACCCCCTCCACCACGACTACCTGATGCCAAGTTCAGAACGCATCGTCTTAGAGTACTGCGCAGCGTATTCGCCTAACGAGGCGGGAACCAGCTCCCGTGTTGGCCCAAAGCAGCTCTGACGTAGGCGCGACACAAGCCCTCGGTCTTGTGCACTTCGGACCGCTGTTGAACGAACACCTGGCGTCAGGCGAGGGAGACGAGCTCGAGCCAGTCCTTGTTGAAGTAGTCGAGCTGGCCGTCGGGCATCAGGAGGACCTTCGTCGGCTTCAGCTGCTCGACGAATTCGGGGTCGTGACTGACGAAGACGATCGAGCCCTTCCACGCGCTGAGCGCGTCCGCAACCGACTGGCGGCTCGGCGGGTCGAGGTTGTTGGTCGGCTCGTCGAGCAGCAGCAGGTTGTTGCGACCGACCATCAGCATCGCCAACGCCAGCTTGGTCTTCTCGCCACCGGACAGCGTGCCGCTCTCCTGGTACACCTTCTCGCCCTGCAGGCCCATCATGCCGAGCAGGCCGCGGAGTTGCGTCTCGGTGAGCACCACGTTGCGCGGGACCTCGGCGCGGATGTTGTCGAGCAGCGAGTCCTGCACGCGCAGGTTGTCGTGCTCCTGCGCGTAGTAGCCGCACGTCACCTGATGACCGAACTCGAACTGGCCCAGATTGGCAGTGGTCTCGCCGGCGAGGATGCGCAGCAGGCTGGTCTTGCCGGCGCCGTTCAGCCCGAGCACGAGCAACCGCTCACCACGACCGATGTCGAACGAGACGTCCTCGAAGATCGGCGGACCGCCGTAGCCCTTCGACAGACCGCGCACGTTGAGCACCGTCGCACCACTGGCGGGCGGATCGGGGAAGCGCACACGCAGCACGCGATCGCCGGCGCCGACCGAGACCTTCTGGGCCTCGAGACGGGCGATCTGCTTCTCCTTGCTCTGCGCCTGGGTGGCCTTGCTGGCCTTGGCGCCGAAGCGATCGACGAAGCCCTGCAGGCGGTCGATCTCCTTCTGCTGCAGCACCGACTTCTTGGCGAGGCGCTCCTCGTCGGCGGCACGCGCGGCGCGGTACTGCGAGTAGGTGCCCTTGTACTCCACCAGCTCGCCGAGCGCGCCCTCCGACGGACGGTCGAGGTGCATGACGCGTGTGATGGCCTCGTCGAGGAGATCGAGGTCGTGGCTGATGACGAGCAGCGCGCCGCGGTACTGGCGCATGTACGCAAGCAGCCACGTCTTGGCATCGACGTCGAGGTGGTTGGTGGGCTCGTCGAGCAGCAGTACGTCGGAGCCGGCGAACAGGATGCGGGCCAGCTCGACGCGGCGCTTCTCGCCACCGCTGAGCACCCCGACCGACAGCTCCATCCGCTCGTCGGGCAGGCCGAGGCCGGCGGCGATGCTGCGCGCCTCGCTCTCCGCCGCGAACCCACCGGACGACGAGAACTCCTCGAAGGCCTTGCTGTAGCGGGCGATGTTGCGCTCGCTCGGGTCTTCCTCCATGGTCAGACGCAGCTTCTCGATGCGGACCATGTCCTCGTCGACGCCGCGGCCGGACAGGACGTGGGTGATCGCCGTGCGTCCGTCGAGCGTGCCGGCGATGCGCGGATCCTGCGGCAGGTAGCCGAAGCCGCCCTTGCGGACGATCGATCCGGCCATCGGTTCGAGGGCACCACCAAGCGTGCGGAACAGCGTGGTCTTGCCGGCGCCGTTGCGCCCGACGAGGCCGACCTTGTCGCGGGGCATGACGGAGAAGGAGATGTGGTCGACGATCTGTCGACCACCTACTTCCACCGAGAGTCCGTGCACCTGCAACACGTCGAACGATCCTACGATCAGCGTCGTGGTTCTCCCCCGCCGCCTGCCGCCAGTCACAGCACCGCTGGCCACGGGTGGCGCACTGGCGGCGGCCGCTGCACTGGTCGCAACCAACGACCCGGCCGCTCCGGGCAGTCGCTTCCCGGCCTGTCCGCTGCATGCGCTGACTGGTCTGTGGTGCCCGTTGTGCGGACTCACCCGCGGCACGCACGAACTGCTCACCGGTCACCCGGCGCAGGCGCTCGGCTACAACCTGTTCACGCCGGTCGTGCTGCTGGCCATCGTCGCCGGCTGGTGGTTGTGGCTGCGCGCCTCATCGGGTCGACCCACTCGATCACTCGTCGATCGCGTGCCGCAGACGTTCATGAACGCGTTGCCGGCCGTGCTCATCGGGTTCGCCGTGCTGCGCAACCTGCCCGGCTTGGGCGCGCTGGCCCCATAACACGAGTCGCCCCGGCGCCGCTCAGGTGCCGGTGGGCAGCGGCGGCAGCGTGATGTCCGGGGGCGATGTGGTCGTCGTCGGCTTGGGCGCCGTCGTGGTCGTGCCTGTGCGCGGCTTGATCGTGGTCGTGGTGGTGCTCTTCGTGCCGCCACCGGTCTTCTTGATCGTCGTCGAGGTGGTGGTGCTTCCGTCGACGCTGAGCGCCGAATCGTCGGTGTACACGGCGTCGAAGCACTTGCCCGGTGTCTCCGGCGCCACGCCCATCGCCAGCCCGATGTTGAACGCCAGCGCAGCGCGCCCCTCGTTGGTGAGGTGCAGGTTGTCGCCGCCCAGCAGGTGCGGATCGTCGGCGGTGGTGGCCGCCCAGTCGACGACCACCACGTTGTCGTACTGCTCGGCCATCTCGTGGATGATCTCGTTGACCTTCGCCCGGTTGGGCAGGAACTCGGTGACGGTGATGAGGATCACCGGACGCGGTGCGAGCCGCTCGACCAGCGCCGACATGCGCTCGCGGTAGTCGTCCAGGTCGCCGTTGAAGTTGCTGCCCAGCCCGATCACGGCCGCATCCCACCCGGCGCCGAGGCGAGAGTCGAGCACCTTCTTGCCGAACTCGACGAACCTGCCGGTCTCCGCTTCGAGCTCCACCTGCCACCCGTTCGGCACCAGGATCTTGCACAGGTCGTTGGTGTAGCGCTTCGACGTGCTGGCCAGGATCGAGTCGCCGATGACCAGCACCCGGTTGCCACCGGCGTGCTCGCCGACCGTGTCGGAGTTCAGCGGCAACGTCACGGGGATGGTGCTCGTGGTGGTCGTTCGATCGACGGCGACGCCCGTGCCCATCGGGTCGGGCAGCACGCCGACGCCACCGATGCCGCTCTGGGTCGCAGCGGGCGCGCCGGCAGAGGCCGCGCACGCACTGAGGACGAGCGCGACAGTGATCAGGAGCTCACGCCGCACAACCATGAACCGTCTATTCGACCGACTTCGCCAGCGCGAAGCAAGTCATCTGCCGGATGTCACCGTCAACGGGCGCGCAGCGAGTCGCGGATCTCGGTCAGCAGCTCGATCTCCGTGGGGCCCGGATCGGCTGCCTCTTCCTTCTTCTTCATGCGGTTGTACGCCTTCACGATCAGGAACAGCACCAAGCCCACGATGAGCAGGCTGATGATCTGCGTCAGCACGGCGCCGAACGAGATGGTCGACTCGTTCGCCGTTCCCTTGCGCACCGTGATCGTGAGGAAGTTGTCGAGGTTGGGCTTGCCGACGATTGCACCGATCACAGGATTGGCGACGTTCGCGATGAATGCGTCGATCACCGCCTTGATCGCCGTGCCGAGGATGACCGCAACGGCCAGCTCGATCACGTTGCCGGTGGCGATGAACTTCTTGAACTCACTGACGAAATTCTTCATGACGTGGTCCTCCTGACTCGGTCCGCCTGGCGCTGATATTAGGTTCACGCTCGTGGGTGAGGCTGACGTTGCTCGACATCAAGCGCCGGACGACGCGCACGAGGGCGAGCTGCTGCTCGATCGCATCGATGCACTGCGCATCCTGCGAGCGGACACACCCGACGAGAAGGGCAAGCTGCTCGAGCAGATCGCCGGGTCCGGCAAGCCGGAGCAGGACATCGTGCGCGAGCTGTCCAAGGTCCGTCCGTTGTGGCGACCTGATCGCTTCGAGGAAGCGCACCGGATGGCGATGCGGTCACTGGAGGTCCTCGACCGCAACGGAGCCCGCTCGGCGAAGCTGCCGCGCATGGGGCCGCTGCGACCGATCGCCGCGTACATCGTCGAGCAGATGACCCGCTGGATCGTCAAGGGCCACCAGAACACGCTCGTCACGCGCATCCGCAAGATCTACGAGCGGCGCGAGGCCAACGCCATCCCCGGCAGCGAAGAGCACAAGATGCTGCGTCGTGCTCGCGCCGACGCAACCCGCATCGAGCCCGGCTACAAGGGCAACCCCCTCGGTGTACCGACGTTCCTGCTCGGCGGCGCCATCCTGTCGACGATCACCACGCTGTTCGACCGCGCCTGGAGCGCGGCGATCAGCAACACCATCGGTCGCGTCGTGGGTGCTGCGGTGCTCGGGGTGCTCTTCGCCGGTCTCGGCTGGTGCGCGCTGTACTCGGCGTCCGTGGCCCGCCGGCGCATTCGCCTCAGCACGGATCAGGCGATGCGAGCCCTGTGGGAGACCATCGGCGCCGCCGGCAACCCACCGAAGGACGAGTCCTACAACTTCGCCGTGTACGCGATCGTGCTGCTGGTCCTGGCCTGGATCGCCATCCCGCTGTCGGTCTGGCTCGTCTTCAGCTGACCGGCTGGGGCGCGCCCTGCGCGTGCTCGATGTCCTCGAAGCGGTCGATGGTGCGCAGCGACGGGAACGCGGCAGCCCACACGCCGACGACCACCAGCGTGCCGACGCCGCCGCCGATCACCGTCGCCGGCGTGCCGACGAGCCCGGCCACCGTGCCGCTCTCGAAGGCCCCCAGTTCGTTGGACGCGCCGATGAAGACGTTCTCGACGGCCAGCACGCGACCGCGCTTCTCGTCGGGCGTCACCAGCGGCACCAACGAGCTGCGCACGAAGACGCTGATCATGTCCGCGGCCGACAGCAGCACGAGCGCGGCGAAGGCAACGGCGTAGCTGTGCGTGGTGCCGAGCACGATCGTGCTCGCGCCGAACACGCCGACGGCGATCAGCAGCTTGCGGCCGACGTGTCGTCGAACGGGCCGGATGGCGATGAACACGGCCATCGCCGCGGCGCCGATGCCGGCTGCGGCGCGCAACCATCCGTAGGCGACGTCGCCCACGTGCAGCTGCTCCTCGGCGATCACCGGCAGCAACGCGACCGCGCCGCCGAACAGCACGGCGAACAGGTCGAGCGAGATCGCCGCCAACAGCACGGGCGTGCGACGGATGAACGCCAGTCCTTCCAGCGCGTGGCGCATCGTCGGCTTGAGATCGGGGTCGACCGGTGGCGGAAGTCGCTCGAACGTCACGAGGGTCAGGAACAGCACGCCGCCGACGACGAGCGCCGACGACCCGAGGTAGGCAACCCACGGGTGAACGGCATAGAGGAACCCGGACATCGCCGGACCGATGATCACTGCCGCCGTCCAGGTGGCCGAGAAGAGCGCGATCGTGCGTGGCAGACCGCCCTCGGGCGCGACCATCGGTGGCATCGAGCGCAACGACGGCGCTGCGAACGCACGGCCGATGCCGTAGCCGAAGGCGATGACGTAGAACGGCCACACCGCGGTGGGCTCGGAGAGCGTGTAGATCATCAGCGCGATCGACGACAGCGCCTCGAGGCTGACCGAGGCGATGGCGATCACCTTGCGGTTGCGGCGATCGGCGATGCTGCCGGTGACGAGCACGAACAACGCCGCCGGCAGGAACTCGGCCAGGCCGATCCAGCCGAGATCGGTCTCGCGTCCTGTGATGTCGAAGACCTGCTTGCCCAGCGCCGCAGCCTGGAGCGAGACACCGACCTGGAGGATGAAGTTGGCGACCAGCAAGCGACGCACCGGCGCCCGCTTGAGCACCTCCCAGGCCGTGTAGGGCTGCCTCGGTTCTGGTCTCGTCGGGGCAGTCACAGCGGTACGGCACGCTAGCGGCGCGTGCTACACAGCACCCCATGACTTCACTTGCCGACGACACGCAGTGGCTCGACGCGACGGATCAGGCCGAGCTGGTGCGCTCCGGCCAGGTGTCGCCGATCGAACTGCTCGAGGCGGCGATCGAACGCATCGAACGCATCGACCCAGAGCTGAACGCGGTCGTCATCCGCTGGTTCGACCACGCTCGAGAGATCGCCGCGAGCGACCTGCCCGACGGTCCGTTCCGCGGCGTGCCCTTCCTCCTCAAGGATCTGTGGGCGCACTTCGAGGGCCAGACGTTGACCAACGGCAACAGGGCGTTGCGTGCTGCCGCGCCGATCTCACCCGCCGACACCACGCTGGTCTCGCGGTTCCGCGCGGCCGGGTTGGTGATCGCCGGGCGCACGAACAGTCCCGAGCTGGGCAGCCTGCCCGTCACCGAACCGGAGGCGTGGGGCCCGACGCGCAACCCTTGGAACACGGGTGTCACGCCCGGCGGGTCCAGCGGCGGCGCGGCCGCCGCGGTCGCGTCCGGCATGGTCCCGTTCGCGCACGCCAGCGATGGTGGCGGGTCGATCCGCATCCCGGCATCGTGCTGCGGGCTCGTCGGCCTGAAGCCGAGCCAGGGTCGGATCACGCTCGGGCCGTTCCGCGACGAGAGCAACCTCGGCGTGGAGCTGTGCGTCAGCCGCAGCGTGCGCGACACCGCTCGTCTCCTGGACGCGGTGCACGGCCCCGGCGTCGGCGACACGGTCATCGCCGCTGCGCCACTGCGCCCGTACGTCGACGAGCTCGGTGTCGACCCGGGGTCGCTGCGCATCGGGCTGCTCGATCGTCACCCGTTCGGCCACGACGTGCACCCCGAGTGCGCGACCGCAGTTCGCAACGCGGCCGCTCTGCTCGCATCGCTCGGCCACTTCGTCGAGCCGGGCTTCCCCGCCGCGTTGGCCAACCCCGAGTTCGGACGACGATTCGGTGCGATGTGGGCGACGAACATGGGCGTGTCGCTCGAACGGATCGCTGCGCAGCTCGGCCGCCCGCTGGGCGACGACGACGTCGAGCTCGTGAACAGCGCACAGGCCGCCTACGCCAAGGGCGTCAGCGGCGTCGACTACGCGATGGCGCTCGCCGCCAACGTCGAGTTCCGCCGTGCCGTGCAGGGCTGGTGGACCCAGGGATGGGACCTCCTGCTGACGCCGACGCTCGGCGAGCCACCGACACCGATCGGCACGTTCGCCAACGACCCGGAGCACCCGCTCGCGCCGTCCGCGCGCGCCGGGGTGTTCGTGCCGTTCACGCCGGCGTTCAACGCCAGCGGCCAGCCGGCGATCAGCCTGCCCTTGCACTGGAGCGCCGACGGCCTGCCGATCGGCGTGCAGCTCGTCGCCGCCTACGGCCGCGAGGACCTCCTCATCCAGGTCGCCAGCCAGCTCGAACACGCCCAACCCTGGGCGCACAACCGCCCGTGATGCTCGGGCTCGCTGCGCTCGCCTGCCGTGATCGCTCGCTGACGCTCGCTCACCCGAGCTCCGCCGCGTTCGCGTCGATCTAACGAGCGGTCCAGCCGCCGTCGACGATCAGGCTCTGGCCGGTGAAGAACGTGCTGCCGGGGCCGGCCAGGAAGAGGAGCGCAGCGTCGAGCTCGTCCTCGTTGCCCATGCGCGGGATCGGCGACATCTGCTTGATGTACTTCTGGCTGCCCTCGTCGGTGTCCATGCCGGCGGTCATCTCGCTGCGGAACCAACCAGGGCACAACGAGTTGACCCGAATGCCCTTGCGTGCCCACTGCACCGCGAGCTCGCGGGTGAGGTTGACGACCGCGCCCTTCGACGCCGAGTAGTGCGCCTGCTTCACCGGTGAGGAGGCGACGTGGCCGAGCATCGACGCGACGTTGATGATCGAGCCACCGCCGTTGGCGATCATCGACGGCGCCGCCAGCTTGCTCAGATGCCACACCGCGGTGACGTTGATCTCCATCGCCTCGCGGAAGCGCTCCAGCGGCTCGTCCTCGATGCTCATCTTCTGACCGATGCCGGCGTTGTTGATGAGCACGTCGATGCGACCGAACCGATCGAGCGATTCGACGACGATCCGCTCACGATCATCGGCAACCGCAACGTCGCCGGCGACGGCCAGTGCGCTCGGCAGGTCGGCGGCCAACGCCGTCAGACGGTCGGCGCGCCGTGCGGTGACGATGACGTTGGCACCGACCGCGGCGAGCACGCGAGCGAAGCGCGCACCCAGGCCGGACGACGCACCGGTGACGAGCGCCGTGCGACCCTCGAGTCGGAACAGATCGAGCGGATCAGCGGACAGCGCGCTCATGTTGACCCTTTCGGGGAGAGGTTCTTGGGGAGATGTTGACGGTTTTGTGACGTTCGCTGCAGTTTCGAGAAGAAGTGCCGATGGGGTGATCAGGAACGACGTTGGGTACGTCTTACAACACATGAACGAACGCACGGGAATCGACTGGGACAACACGATCAAGCTGGCCATCGTCGTCAGCATCGTGGCCGCGCTCCTGGTCGTCGCGCTCGGGCATCTCGTTGCCGAACCGATCCTCATCGTCGGCATCATCCTGGGCGGCTCGACGCTCGGCTGGCGACAGAGCGCGCCGAAGCCGCTGCCCGTTCGTTCACATCGTCGGTAGGCGGGCATGATGCCGGGGTGACCACCCCGACGTCGACGCCTCGCACGCTCCTCCTCGTTCATGGCGCGTGGCATGGAGCGTGGTGCTGGGCCACCCTGCAGGCCGAGCTCGATCGGCGAGGCCTGCCGAGCTACGCCATCGATCTGCCCGGTCATGGCATCTCCCCGGAGGCGCTCGGCGATCTGCACACCGACGCAGCAGCGGTTGCCGCAGCGGTCGATGCGATCAGCACGCGCACCGGCAACCCGGTGGTGCTCGTCGGGCACAGCTACGGCGGCGCGGTGATCACCGAAGCCGCGACTCGCACTCACGGGGTCGGGCACCTCGTCTACCTCACCGCGTTCGTGCTCGACGAGGGCGAGAGCGTGATCGGCCTGCTGCAGACGCTGCCCCAGCGCGAGGTCGCGCTGAGCCAGGCGATGGTGGCGCAGGACGACGGCACGACGTTGGCGGACCTCGGCCCGAACACGGTGCAGGCGTTCTACGGCAGGTGCGAGCAACCAGCCATCGACGCCGCCCTGCTGCGACTGTGCCCGCAACCGGTTGCGACCTTTCTCCAACCTGCCACGGGTGCGCCGTGGAAGACGACGCCGAGCACCTACGTGCTCTGCGACGAGGACCAGGCGATCCACCCGGATCATCAGGCGGCGATGGCCGGGCGCTGCGACACCGTGCACCACATCGCCACCGATCACTCGCCGTTCCTGTCCGCAGTCGACGGGACCGCCGACATCCTCGAGGCGCTCGTCCGATGAAGACGCGAATCGGCTACGGCTTCGGCACCCGCACGACCCTCAACGACGACGGCTTCGCCACGGTCGTCGACACGCTGGAGCGGCTGCGCTTCGACAGCCTGTGGCTGAGCGAGCGCATCGGCGGCGAAGCCCCCGACCCGTTGGTGGCGATGGCCTTCGCCGCAGGGCGGACCACGAAGTTGAAGTTCGGCATGAGCGTGATGGTGCTGCCCGGTCGCAACCCGATCGTGCTGGCCAAGGAGCTCGCCACCCTGGACCGGTTGTCGCACGGTCGGCTGCTGCCGGCCTTCGGGCTCGGCGTCGCCGACCCGCACGAGCAGCAGGCGTTCGGCGTCGAACGCGCAGCGCGAGCGAAGCTGTTCGACGAGGCGATGGCGGTGCTGCGCGGTGCATGGGCCGAGGAGCCGCTCACCCACCACGGCGACCACTTCCACTACGACGCGCTGCGCGTGCTGCCCAAGCCGCACCAGCACCACCTCGACGTGTGGCTCGGCGGCATCGCCCCATCGGAGTTGCGACGCGTCGGGCGCCTCGCCGACGGGTGGTTGCCCAGCTTCGTCACGCCGGACGACGCGGCCCGCGGCCGTGAGGTGATCGAAGGCGTGCTGGCCGAGCACGACCGCACCATCGACGACGACCACTACGGCGCGCTCGTGCCCTACGCGTTCGGCCCGTTGCCGGAGGTGCTCATGGCCGGCTTGGCCAAGCGCCGACCGGACCTGGCCGACCCGTCGGTGCTCGTGCCGCAGAGCTGGGACGCATTGCTGGACACGATCAGCAGGTTCGTCGCTGCTGGCACCACCAAGTTCGTCGTGCTGCCGATCGTCGAGCCACCGAACCCTGACGCCTGGGTCGCTCACCTCGAAGAAGCGGCCCCGATCCTCCTCGCCCTCCAGAACTGAGCGCCCGCCCGACCCGAGTACGGAGCGCGCGGCTGGCGCGCGTTCGATACTCGGGTCGGGCTGCGGTCGGAAGGGTGGACGTCAGACGACGGTCGCGGGGTCGCAGTTCGAGCCGCAGACGACGACCACCACGCGCTCGTCGGGGGCGGGCTCGTAGACGCCGGTCATCAGTGCGGCCAGCGCTGTCGCCCCACCGGGCTCGACGACGAGCCGGAGCCGATCCCACAGCAAGCGTTGCGCGGCGCGGATCGCGTCGTCGGGCACGGTGACGGCGAGGTCGACGTGGTGACGGACGATCGACCAGGCGACCGCGCCGAGCTGCTTCGCCCCGAGCGAGTCGCTCGCCACACCGGCCACCGGCACCGCCACGGGCTCGCCCGCCTCGATCGCCGCGGCGAGGCACCGGCTGTCGTCCGGCTCGACGCTGACGATGCGCACGCGGTCCTCGAACCACGCGGCCTGCCCGGCGACGAACCCGCCGCCACCGGTCGCCGCGATCAGCGTGTCGAACGAGCCGATCTGCGCGTCCAGCTCGCGCGCCATCGTGCCCTGCCCGGCGACGACGTCGACATGGTCGAACGGGTGGATGGTCAGCGCCCCGGTCTCCGCCTGGCGCACGTTCGCCGCCGCCTGCGCGTCGTCGTAGAAGCCGTCGATCACGTGGACCGTGGCACCGAACCCGGCGATGCGATCGCGCTTCATCGACGGGCTCGACGACGGCACGAACACCTCGGCGGCCAGGCCGAGCGCTCGCGCCGCGTAGGCGACGGCGGCACCGTGGTTGCCGCCGGATGCAGCGACGATCCCACTCGCCGGCACGGCGCCGTCCTCGAGTGCCGACATGATCCGGTTGAACGCGCCCCGCGGCTTGAAGCTGCCGGCGTGCTGCAGCAGTTCCAGCTTCAGGGTGACGTCGTGCGCCAGGCCGAGATCCGCTCCGGCGACGGCGAGGACCGGTGTCGTGCGCACGTTGCTGCCGACGCGCGCCGCAGCACGTTCGATGTCGGCGGGGAGGACCTGAGGGCGATCGGCGAGCACCGCGTCACGCTACGAGCCTCACGCCACGAGGAGCACCACCGCTGCGGCTGCCAGCAGCGCCGGGAGGCCGGCACGCAACCCCACCGCGCTGTAGCGGCGGGCGGTGACCTCCACCCCCAGTCGTCGGGCGGTGTCGCGCCACAGCAACCCGCTCAGCGCGCCGGTGAGCACGAGCACCGGACCCATGTTCACCCCGACCAGCAACGCCCACACCTGCGCGCGATCGTGCAGCGCCGATGATCCGGCGAGCACCGCCGGCAGGTTGTTCGACGAGTTCGCGGCGACGACGCCGAAGCCGAGGGCCCGTGCACGGCCGCCGAGCCCGCCGCCGTCGAGCAGGCGGTCCACGCCGAGGTGCGGCACGGCACCGGCGACGAGGACCGCGAGCGAGGCGGCGACCAGGATCGCCTCGTACGGCACCGATCGCCACGGCACCTCACGCGTCAGCGCCATCGCCCACACCACGGCGATCGCAGCGATCACGAAGGCGGGGATGCCGAGAGCGTCGCCGACCGTGAACCCGATCAGGACGAAGCCCACGATCGGCAGGCCACGGCGCAGTGCGCCGGCATCCACCGGCTCGTCGATGCCGGAGCCGTCGCTGTCGAGGTGGAAGGCGCGCCGGTACGTGAACCACCCGACGGTGCACGCGACCGCGGTGGGCAGTGCGAGGTGCCGAACGAAGTCACCGACGCCGAGGTCGAACTGCTCGGCGACGACGAGGTTGGTCAGATTCGACACAGGCAGCACGTTCGACGCGAGACAGGCGAGGATCGCCGGCTGGAAGGCAAGTGCTTCCGGCGCAATGCCGTGACGTTGGGCGATGCGGATGTACAGCGGCGTCAGCAGGACCACGGACGCATCGAGGTTGAACACGATCGTCACGGCCGCGGCGAGCACCCACAGCCACAGCGCAAGGCGAGCGCCGTGCCGGTCGGGCCGTCCGCCGACGGCGGCGGCGAGCGCGGCGAACACCCCGATGTGGTCGAGCAGCAGCGCCAGCGGCACGGCGAAGACGAGGAAGAGCAGCGGGTTGCGCAGCAGGCGGAGCGCGTCGGTGGCGTCGGTTCGATCGACCACCGTCGTCAGCAACCCGATGACGGCCGCCGACGTCGGGCCGACCCACAGCGCCACACGTGCCGGGCGGAGGAACATCGTGACGATGCCGGCAACGAGGAAGGAAACTGCCAGCACGAGTTCCACAGCCTACGACCGGCCAGAATCAGCGGATGGACCTCACCGTGACCATCCGCCAGGCGATGCCCCTCTGCGAGAAGCTCGGCATGCGTGCCCTGAGCTGGGGCGCCGACCTGGTCGAGCTGGAGATGGACTGGGACGAGTCGCTGTGCACGTCCGGTGGTCTGCTGCACGGCGGGGCGCTGATGTCGCTGGCCGACGCCGCCGGTGGCGCCTGCGCGGCGGCCAACCTGCCGAGCGGCGCCGTGGGCACGTCGACGATCGAGTCGAAGACCAACTTCCTCGGCGCGGTGAAGGAGGGCGTGGTGACGGCGTCGTCGCGGCCGTTGCACGTCGGCTCGTCGACCATCGTCATCGAGACGGAGCTGCGGCGGGCCGATGGACGGCTGATCGGCAAGACCACCCAGACCCAGACGGTGCTCAAGCCGAAGGCGTGACCTGGGCGACGATCGACGCGGTGTCGAAGTACACCCGCTCGCACACGATCCCGTCGCCGTCCGGCTCGAAGAGGAACATGGCCAGCATCCGCGAGCGGAAGGACTTCCCGGTGTCGCGGTGCGTCCCGAGGAGGTCGAACTCCACCACCACGCCGTCGTCGGTGCTGCGTAGGACGGCGTTCTCGTTGCGCTGATCTGGGAACAGCGCGCGCGACCGGGCGAAGTAGGCCCGCACGTCGTCCTCGCCGTCGAACACCTCGCCGCTGGCCATCAGCTCGTAGCGCGGATGGGCGAACGTGGCGATCGTCCGATCGAACTCGTGGTCGTTCTCGGAGGCCATGTGCTCGCGCACCACGGCCTCGCGGCGCTCGCGCAGGTCCATCGCTGGAGCTTACGCGTCCGGCCGGCCTCCGCGAGCGAGGCATGCTGGAGCCATGGCAACGCAGGATGATGTGCGCCGGATCGCCATGACGCTGCCCGGCGCGACCGAGGACGTCGGCAAGCAGTTCGGCTTCTCGATCGTGATCAAGGGCAAGCATCGAGGGTTCGTGTGGGCGTGGCTGGAACGCATCCACCCGAAGAAGGCGCGGGTGCCGAGCGACGACGTGGTCGCTGTTCGGGTGGTCGACTTGGAGGACAAGGACGCGCTGATCGCCAGCGACCCGATCAAGTACTTCACCGAGCCGCACTACAACGGCTACCCCGCCGTGATGGTGCGACTGGCGGAGGTCACGTACGACGACCTCGAGGAGCTGATCACCGACTCGTGGTGCACCATTGCGCCGAAGGAGCTGCTCGCTCGGCTCGGCGAGCCGTGACCGTCGTCGATCCCGCCGCCCGCGTCAGCTGCGAATCACGTCCCACGTGACGGTCAGCTGACCCGGTCCACGCGCGCCGCCCAACATCCGCGAGTGGCGTTGTGGACGTGCAGCGTGTGCGCGTCCTCGTTGGTCAGCAGTCGATCGATCGTCGCGCCGAGCTGCGAGCCGTCGATCACCGCGGCGTCGATCATCATCCGCTCCTCGTCGAACGATCGCACCGACAGCAGCCGGCGGGTCAGCTGGTCCGGCAGCTCGTCGGTCGCGGCGGCAGGCGCGCACGAGCGGCGGTGGAGGAAGATCGGGCTCGCCGAGCGATACGGCGAATCGCCGTCGAACGGATCATGGGAGACGAGGATCAGCTCGTCGCCGACATCGGCGTCGCGCAGGCACTGCCGGCACGGATAGCCGGGGTGCTCGTCGACGACGGTCACGGGCCCGCCGGCGGCAGCGTGCGCGGCGCGCAGCTCCTCAGCGGCAGCGGGGTCGATGGCGACGATGACGTAGGTGCTCATGTGCCCAGTGTGCTGGTCCGGCTGCGAGTCGACTGGCGGAAATCGGACGTGGCTTCGGGCTGAGATCTCGGCAGGCTGGGTAGGCAGGGGGCATGAGTGACACGCCCCCGATCCCCACGCCGATGCCCCCGCCGACGCCCACCGATCCGCCGACACCCGGCACGCTGCCGCCGCCATCGATCCCCGCTGACGACCCGCCGGACATCCTCCCGGACCACACCTCGCCCAGTCGGGAGCCGATCGCCCCCGACGCGTGATCGTCAGGTGGTGATCAGGTCGGGCTCGCCGATCGACTCGTCGAGCTCGGCCAGCACCGCCGCGTCGCGCACGCCACGCTGCGCGACACCAAGCACCTTCACGAGCGTGATGGATGCATCGACGGCGGCGTACACGAGCGCGACGTTGCGCAGCACGAGCAGCCAGGCGAAGTCGGTGGACTGCCGGCCGACGAGCATGCCGAAGCCGTTCCAGGTCGCCCGCGTGATCGCGACGGCGATGCACACGGCGAAGATCGGACGGCGAACTCGGCAGTTCGTCGCGCACAGCGCGACCGCACCGATCCCGACCAGCCAGACCATGTACTGCGGGCTGAGCACCTCGTGCACGACGGTGAACAGGAGCAGTGCGGTGAATGCCGCGTCGACGCCGAGCGAGTGATCGGCGAGCTCGCTGCGACCGGCACGCACGAGCCGGATGCGCGTGACCGTCCACACCGCGCAGGCCGCAGCGACGACGAACAACCACAGCATCAGCGCCTGGGCGACCCGTTCGGCGATGTCACCGCGGATCTGCAGTGCGCCGCTGCCGACCACCCAGTGGAGCGGCTCGATGTCCAGCGCCTGGCGGAGCACCCACGGGGTGGCGGCGATGGACTCCAGTTCCAGGCCGCGTCCCGACTGGTTGCTGAGGAAGCTCATCGGGTTGCCGAAGACGATCGTCGCGGCGAGCCAGATCACGCCACCCGCGACGGCCGCCGACAGCATCGCTCGGCGGCTGGACCTGTCGTCGCCCGGGGCGACGAGCAGCGCCGCGGGCCACACCTTGATGCCGGCACCGAGCCCCGCCATCGCTCCGAGCGCCGTCGGGTTGGCGGACAGTGCCAACCCGGCGCAGGCAACGAGCGTGGGGATCGTGTCGAAGCGGAGGAGCACGATGCCGCCGAGGAGCGGGATGCCGAGCAGCCACATCCACACGCCGTGCGTGGTCGCGTAGCGCAGCGCCATGCGCGCCAGCAGCACGGTGATCGCCGCGTCGGCGAGGAAGATGAGGGTCACGAAGCCGGCGTGGTAGTTGCCGAACCACGACGGGACGTGGAACAGGAAGCCCGCGCCGGGCGGGTACTGCCACTGCGCGTCGGTCGGCAGCTGTCCCGTGCGGTTCATCTGGCCAGCCCACCGGCGGTAGATGTCGACGTCCTCCCAGTTGAGCACGCCGAGCCGGGTCCCGACGCCCGTGTCGTTGAGCATCATCAGGCGGGTCAGCAGCCACACCGCGATCCACAGCAGGATCGATCGCCGGCGCGTGCCATCACCCATGAGCCCCGTTGCGACCATGCATCTACATCGGCACGCCGACCGCACCCCCTTGAGCCGAACGTGACGGAGCGATGCCGACCCCGAACGCGGAACGAGCCACCCCGGAGAGTGGCTCGTTGCGACGTGTTGGCAATCCTTGTGAGACGTTCTTCGAACCTGGACGACCGAAGCGCCAGCTGAGGACGACAAGGTCTGGATGAGTCCTCGCTAGCGAGACGACGAACCCCCCGCGCCCTCGGTCATCACCGTCGGCCGAGTTCGTCGCCGACAGAACTGTGGATCTCTGAGGCCGTTGGAGACGGCCAAATTTCGTCCACCTCGACCTTGAGCACGTAGGCGATTGACCAACGCAGATAGTCGCGTGGAACGAGCAAACCCTGCTCGATACGCGCAATCGTCGCCGCGCTGGTCTGAGCTAACCGCCCAAGATCATCACTGCTAAGTCCTGCTCGGGCCCGCACTGCGTAGAGGCGTGCACCACAGTCTGCCGCCCATCGAGCCACGAGTCGCCGACCAGGATGATCTGTTCGCCGCATTGCCGCCTCCCACCTCGTTCACAGATTTACGTCGGCGTGCGCCACTTATCGAAAGGAGACTCCTGCGCAAATACGCCGAACCACAGGATTCGTTGACCCGTCAACATTTCTCGCACGCGAACGGCCGCTGTCACCGGCACCGCAAGCTTGCTCGCCAGCACGGCGAACGGCGACCAGCACGCCGCAACGCACGACTGACCTTCGATTGCCCGCAATCCGGGAACCCTAGCGCACCGGGCAGTGCGCACGCGTCGCGCCGGCCTCCGGCGGCGATCGCTGCAGTCACTCATCCAACCGCACAACCACCAGGAGCGCGTTGCAACCGAATAAATTGCCGAGAATCCTGCGTGATGTGCCACGGCCAACGATAAACGTTAAACGTCAGACGTGCGTGTTATTCAGCATGCATTGAAATCGGCCGCTCCCCAGCGTACTCTCACCGAATGGGGAACATAAAGCGGACTGCAGCGGCCTTCTCCGGTGCAACATTGGCGGCGGTGGGACTTGGCGCTCCAGGTAGCGCGCATGCCACGAACTGGTATGGCGCGACCAGCTATGTGGGTCCTTGCAATGGCAACATGCAGGACAACAGCACAATGACGTGGCATCGCACCTCCGGCCTGTCCGCATCAATGGCTGCTGCCGTCTCGAACATCATCGCGAATCAGGTGATTCCGACGGACCTCACCGTGAACGGCGAACTCGCTACACCTGATTCGAGTACCGATGTCGTCTATATGGAGAACGACTACACCGGTACGTTCTGCGGGACGTACACGTGGCATTCGGATGCTGATCCGGGCGGCAAAGTTATTGGCCTCACGCAATGTATGAGTTTGTCAGGGGCACGATGTCAGCGATTCGACATTTACCTCGACAGGTCGTGGGAGGACGGCGTCAACGACGCTCTCCGCCGGCACCTCGCCTGCCATGAGACAGGTCACTCCCTCGGGCTCAAGCACGCGGGCGGTTCGAATCCGGACTCGTGCATGAATCTTCCGGCATTGGAGGCCTACAGCGGCCACGAGGTGAAGGACCACATCAATGCGAACTACTAGCAAACTGGTTGCGCTCACCATGTGCGCCGTTCTTGTCACAGCGTGCGGCAGTGATTCCACGGCACGACAGCGCCAACGCGACACGCGATCGTTGTCAGCGCGGTTGGAGGCCAAGTCAGCGTCCGTAGCTCTGTCCGAGCCCGCATACCGATCGGCGGCCGAGGCGGCACCGCTGACCAGATTTGTGATCGACGGAAAGCCGGCCGTCGCTGTGTCTTCAGTCTTCGCAGTGGGGACCGTGGACTCCGTGGTTGCCGGTGTCGGTTTGGACTACGACGGGTACACCCCTTCGACGGCGGATAGCGGTCAGCAGACTGCTCCCGAAGTGGAATTCGGATCCGACGCGTCCGATTTGGACGTTGTTGTCGTGAGCCTGGACGCTCGAACTGGTGTCCGCAGCGACGGCTCGGATGTCTCAGGGCCCGTGAGCTTCCTGCTGGCCGTTCCTGCGCCAACTGACTTGGAGAGCTTGCGTGAGCAGCTGATTGGAGTCGACGTCGGGGTGTTGCTGAACGAAAGCGAGAGTGGTCTGTCGCTCGGCCCAGACGTGCTGGAAGTCGTGGGTTTCGACACATTCCTCGGAAAGGTCGCTGGCGAAAGCGTGGAGTTCGGCACGCTCACGACCTCTCCCCTGAATCTGCAACCGGAGACCGTGTTGATTGGCGACCTGCTCCAAGGTGCAGGAACAATTGAGGTTCGCTACGAGAACGGCGGTTTCGTTCGTACATGACCGATCCTGTCGATGCGAACGACAGCACGAACGGACCGAAGGCTGAGCTCACTGTTGATAGGTTCGTTGACCTGGTTCGCGACCGTTGCTCATTCCAGCTGGCTGAAGGCATAAACCCATACGATCCCCTCGACGACCAGGGCGTCGAGTCGCTCGACGTGTTCGAGCTGATGCTTTTCACCGAGAGCATTGCGGGTTGCATCGTTCCTCCGCTCGACGTACCGTTGATT
Organism: Ilumatobacteraceae bacterium; assembly: GCA_965229005.1. Lineage (GTDB taxonomy): Bacteria > Actinomycetota > Acidimicrobiia > Acidimicrobiales > Ilumatobacteraceae > CBDDIP01. Next base: position 1,393,193 of record CBDDIP010000002.1, on the reverse strand, counting down.
TCGACCTTGGCGGACGCGTACGAGTACTACTGGGCCTGCCGCCAGATGGACTCGTAGCGCCGTGGGATTACGCTGACATGCCGCACGTCCTCTATGTCTCAGGCGAACGGACCGCACGAACACAGCTGATTCTTCCGTCGGAATCAACCGGCGACTTTCTGTTCAGTCTGGCCATGCAGAGCGGCGAGGCGTGGGCGTGGAAGGGCCGACCTCCGCTGCGGCGCAACATTGATGAAAGCATTTGGTCCGACACGTTTGAGCATGCCGTCATCGTGGACCTTGCTAGCGGTCAGCTCTGTGGCTACGTCGCAATCCATGCGGTGAACTTGTTCCATGGCATCGGGTACATGTCCCTGTACCTTGACAGCCGGGCCAGAGGTAGAGGATTTCCCTTTGAGGCGGCGGCCCTGTTGATTCAGCGAACTTTTGACTACACCACGATGGTGAAGCTGTACACCGAGTCGACTGATGACACTGCGTCATCGTTCGGACGGGGCGTGTTCACGCAGGAGGGCCGACTGCGGGACTACCGACTCGTCCGCGGTGTGCGCCGGGACTTGGTGGTATCTGCAGTAAGTCGTGACGATTGGAACGACCGAATCCGTCCCGCGCTCGCCTTCTCGCTCACCCCTCGCCCGTAGCGGGCCTCAGCTGACCCGACAGGTACGCCTGACGGCAAGCGTTCCGACGTAGCTTGCCGCTCGTCGTGACTGCGACCTCGTTCTTGTCAACAAACGAGAGTGTTTCAGCACGAAGTCCGGTCGATGCGACGACTGCGGCCCGAACAGTCGTCTCCAGCCTTACCTGCTGCCTCGAATTGATTGGCGCATCCACCTCTGCAACGACGACGAGTCCACCGGTCGGTTCATCGAACACGGCAACGCGGCCAGACCGAATCCCGCTCACTTCCCCGATCGCCGATTCGACATGCGGTAGGTAGACCTTCCGGCCATTCTGCACGGCGAAGTCGTCATCTCGGCCGACGACGTAGAGCCAGCCCTCGTCCACAAAGCCCACGTCCCCGGTCGTCACTTTCGAATGACCGGATTGAGAGTCAGTGCTGGCATTTTCCAGTTGCGCTGCGGTGATGACTTCGATCCGCCCGGCCAGTGGCGAACTCGGGGCCGCGCGAACTTGGTGGCCTGCGATGGCTGGGCCACTTGATACCAACGAGATCGCGTCTCTGCCGTCAAGGTCGACCGTGCGAGCGCGGTACAGCTCACCCGGCGGCGTAAGCGTGGCGCAGAGCCCGATTTCGGCAAGCCCGTAAGCAGGACAGAACGCAACCGGGTCAAAGCCGGTCGAGCCATGCGCGGAAGCGAAGGACTCCAGTGCTCGATGACTGACGATCTCTCCGCCGACAATGGCAACCCGGAGAGCAGATAGGTCACTCCTGGCGGCGCGCCGCGACGCCCGAGCGAAGCCAAAGCTCGGCGCAGCCGTGATCGTGGCATGCAGCTCCCCCATCGCGTCCGGCCATGTCTCGGCGCTCCGTAGGAACGACTCGGGGGTCAGGAGGGTGATAGTGGCTTTGCCGGCGAACTGGGCGCTGCAGCCGGCTATGGCCGACAGCAGCATGCCGATCAAGCCCATGTCGTGTGATAGCGGCAGCCACGAGACAGTCACCTCGCCAGAACGAGGATCGAGCGTTCGTAGGATGTTTTCAACGTTGTAGCCGAGCGCGGCGTCAGACAGAACAACCGTCGTCGGTGGACCGGTTGTCCCTGAGGTGAACTGCACCAGCTCGAACCCTGTCGCGCTCAATGGATCTGGTAGCGCTCGTTCGTGCGCATCGCCCGGTAGTCCAGCCGCGACGAGCAACTCTGCGATGTCGGAACGCGCGCGGATGCAGGCGCCGCCATGACGCTCCCGCGCTCGCGAGAGAAATCTGACGTACTCCTGCAGGTCGCCGCCGCGTGCCGGCAGCGGCAGAGAGACGAGGCGATGGCCGCGGAGAATGCACGCAAGCACCAGCCCCACACTCTCGGCCTCGTTGGTGAGGATCGCCATCACCGTATCTGAGTCGTCCCTCGGTCCGTCCAGATTCATGTACCGCTCGGCGAGGGAGATCGCGGGCACTGGTGCCGTGCTGATGAAACGAACCAGGGCGGTGTCGATGCCCGCGTTGATCAACGACCGCATCGAACTCATCGGCAAATCGCTTCAATCTGATCTGCGGCCAGCGCAGCCGCGTCGTGTGACGAAATCAAGCGGCCTGCGAGATCGACTCGACCTCGTTCGGTTGACGCCAGTGCGCCGAGGGACTCTGAAACAAGTTCAGACACCGTTCCGAAGGTCGCCTCGAATCCTGCGCCAACCGACTCGACCACGCGAGCGTTGTATTGCTGATCGAAGGCAATCGGAAGGACGACGGATGGCTTCGCCGCTCCGAGCGCAGCCATCGTTGTCCCGAGCCCACCGTGGTGGACAACCAGATCCACGTCGCGAACCAAGCGCGACAGCGGGACATACCCGACAGCTAGTGGCTGGTTGCCAGCGCCGTCAGCGCTCCCGCCCGCGTGACTACCCGGTCCAACGAACAGCATCCGTGCATCTGAAGAGTTCGCCAGTCTTGCCCCCAGCTCTTTCCAGGGCGAATTGCCATGCAAGCCAGCGAAGGAGCCAAGGCAACATAAGACGGATGGGACAGTGCTTTCAGTTGCCACCCAACGGTCGGCAGCCGCAATGTCAGTCGTTGAACTCAGCGACTGATCCCAGTACGGGTATCCCGTAGCGCCCTTCGTCGACGTGCTGACGAGCGCTGGATCCCGCAACACAACGCGCTGAGCGTCGGTTCCCCACATGAGCGCTTCGATTTGAAACGGACTTGCCAGCTTGCCAAGTTGACTCCGCCAGGAGTCGGATGCCTCGGTGCGAGCTGCCGCGAATGACTCGTCATGGAACGGCGGACAAACAGACAGCAGTACGAACGGGAGGTCGCGACTCATCGCGAAGTAGCGAGCCGACACGGCCAAATCCATGCTCACCACCGCATCGGGCACATCGGAGCCAAGCGCGGATTCGATTGTTTCTGCGTCAGAAACGACATGGGGGATGACGTACTCATTCAGCGTGAGGAGCGTTGAAGTGAATCCATCGCGAGCCGTCGTGAAGAGCCGCTCGTCGCGGCTAAAAGCGATCTCCCGACCATCGCCGAGTGCGATCGATCTCTCACCTTGAGCTCGCAGGTAAAGGCCCAGCGATCGGGGCACCGCCCAGACGATTGTGTGCTCGCGACGGCGAAGCTCCTGAGAAACGGCCATCAGCGGGAAAAGGTCTCCGGCCGAACCAAACGTGCTCAGAAGCAATCGCATACACACCGCCAGTCGCTCGTCCGCCGCGACGACAAATCTCCCGTGCCGCGGCTCTCCACGTCCTGGCCTACCTTAGCGCGCAAGTGACAGCGACGATCGACGTGAGTCTTCTGCGCGCAAATGAGGAAGCGCACTGGCGATGCCGCGTCGCCGAACTTCCGCGAGTGCTCGCACGTACCCGCGGATTCACCCTGCCCAATGGAAGCACCGACGGACGAGCTGTGACACCCGTCGCCCTGCAAGGCGCACGACGCCACTCGAAGCAGAACGGCAGCGACTTCGACCAGACAAACGATCGTCAGGGAGTTAGCGTTCGTTCAAGTGAGAGTGGCCGGGGAGCGCGGCGACATGGAGCTTGGGATGGAACCTACGGATGATCGCGGCGCAGCGGAACATCTGGACAACAGCGAAGCTGCGCACGGTGCTTCGGGACAAGGCTGGACTTGACCTCACCGCCCCATCCGTCGGTGCGTTGCTCAAGGGGCCACCCGCGAGAGGTTCGCCTCGCGACACTGGCGGCAATCTGTGCGGCGCTGGACTGCACACCAAACGACCTGTTCCAGATCATCAGCGACGTGAAGGACGTGCTTCCCGGCGCCTGAATCGTCAGCTCGTATTGACAGTGACGTCGCCGGCTGCAGATTGAGCGGCATGCTGTTGTGGGGGCCGCGCTGGAGCCTGTACGCGATCGTGGCCAGCGCGCTCGTGCTGCTGACACGGCGCTGGTAGCGGTTCTGCGATCGGCTAGTTGTGAAAGCCGGGGACGTTGTCCTGGAGGGTGTTGAGGGTCGCGGCGGGGGTTGACCATCCGAGTGCGCCGTGGGCTCGGTGGTGATTGTAGAAGTGGATGAAGTGGTCGTAGGCGAGGGCGCGTTGCCGGTCGGAGGTCCATGCTCGGATGTAGGCCCATTCTTCGAGCAGGATCCGGTGGAAGCGTTCGATCTTGCCGTTGGTTTGTGGCCGGCGGACACGGGTCTTCTTGACGGTCGTGCCGGTCTCGGCGCACGCCTGGGCCCATTGGCGTTTGTAGCAGGTGCCGTTGTCGGTGATCACTCGTTCGCAGGTGATGCCGTGGGCAGCGAACCAGGTCACGGCGCGCCGCCAGAACCCGACAGCGGTCGCGGCGGTCTCATCGAGGTGGATCTCGGAATAGACGAGGCGGGTGCGGTCATCGATGGCCGAGTGGATGTAGCGGTAGCCGACCCGGTGGTGGTCGTTGACGCCACGACCGAGTTGTCGCCAACCGCCACCAGCGGGGATCCCGGCGAGCTTCTTGACGTCGACGTGGATCAACTCGCCGGGCCGATCACGCTGGTAGCGGCGCACTGGTTCGACGTTGGTGGCCCGGTCACCACGATCGAGTCGCCCGCAGCCGGCAGCGTTCAAGATGTTCTGGACCGTTGACGGCGCGAGCCCGGTCTCGTGAGCGATGTGCTCGGCTCCCCACCGATGCCGACGACGCAGCCGCAACACCCGATCACGATCGCGAGCTCGGGTGCGGTTCGGTGAACGATGCGGTCTCGAGCTGCGATCCTGGAGCCCGGCATCGCCCTCAGCAAGGAAACGGTCGCGCCACTTGCGAACCGTTTTCGCGTCGATCTGGAACCTGTCAGCGGTTGCTTCGATCGACCAGTGCTGATCGATCACACAGGCAACCATTCGCCGTCGACCCTCCGGCGTCAACGGCGCGTTCGGGTGCTGTCTTCTAGCGTGAGGCACGAGCCCCTCCTTGCGTTGAGGTGTGTTGTCAGAGACCACAGCCTCGCAAGGAGGGCTCACCTCAACCGCGGACCACCAACACCACCACGCCAGGGACAACGTGTCCGGTCGTCACAGCTAGTCGGCCGCGTGCGTCGGGTAACCCAGCCGGAGCGCGAAACGTTGGTAGCGCGGGTCCTTCGAGCTAGGCGCTGGTCGTAGTGAGCGGAGGGACGTCTATGAACGTCGTCGTGCAGCTGAGCGACGGACACTCGATCATGGCAGCCGTGCACACGGACGATTCGACTGACGACTGGTTTCTAGCCGTGGCGCCCGGGACAGTTCGTGGCGGAGGGCGCAACGGGCTTTATCCATCTCGACGTCGGCACGTTCGAAGCACGACTTCACGGCGGCGTGTTCCAGCCAGTAACGCGCCACCGACGTCCGTCTCTAATGTAGGCATCGTGAACTGGGGCGTCGAGGTGCAGCGGTTGATTGCGGATGCCGTTCCCGAATCTCGGTCGCTCGAATACAAACAAGAGATTGATCTGAAGAGTCGGCCGGGAAAGGCCAAGTGTCTCAAGCAGTTAACTGGCATGGCCAACGGCGGCGGTGGCACGGTCATCTACGGCATCGTCGAGGACCGGTCGTCGGGCAAGCACAGCGTTCCCGGCGCGATCCTGCCGTGTACGGATGCCCAGACGTCGACGCGGCTTCGAGACCTGGTGCGTGATGCGGTCTTTCCGCCGCTGCAGCTCGACGTGCACGAAGTTCAAACCGAGGGCGGCTTCGTGCTTGTATGCGAGGTCTTCCCCACCGCGCTCGGCCCGTACATGGTTGAGATGGGAGACAACCGCTACTACACACGAACGGGCACCTCCACGGTGGCGATGAGCGAGACGCAGGTGAGGAACGCCTACCTGCTCGCAGAACGCGGCGCATCTCAGCGTGACACGGTCTGGCAGGAACGCGGAATGCCGCTGAGGGTGCCGCACGATCCATGGCTGAGTGTCTCCGCGGTTCCGCATGCGCCGCTTGTCCCCCGATTCCGCGCCGTGGCCGCGGATCGTCACACGTTCTCTATGCCGGCATCGATTCGACACGCAGTCGCGCTGACGGGCATCACAGACACACACGAGCAACTCGCGCGATGGGCGAACGGCATGTTTGCGTACGCGGGACCGAACGCCTCGGATCCCCCAGTAGCCCTACGCATTCACGAGGACGGGGCGATCGCCTGCGGCCGCCGTCTGCCGGCGAATCCGACCATGCTCGACATCCAGACGCTCGTCAACGGACAGCTGGTGTGGATCGGTTGGGTTCTGTCCACACTCGCAATTCCAACAGTGGTGGAAGTCGAGATCAGGCTCGACCGAGTTTCACAGATGGAGCTGGCAAACGTGGTCGACGGCGTCGTTCAGACTCGCAGGGCGCACCAACCCGTCGGACTCTCCGTCGTTGATGTCGTTGAGAGATCGGAGCATCGCCCGGGCCATCTGTCGTTGGCAACCGTGCGGCACTCGCTGGTGCGTGCCCTCTCGGATCGAGTAGCCGGGGCCTTCGGTCTCGCCGAACGGCGCATCGGTTTCGAGACTGGTGAGCTCTTCAGTTCGGACGGCCATCCAACTGGGATGGCAGTCGCCGGCGCACGTCTCTACGGCACCACCCGTGCGCCTGTGTCGCTCTACGCGGACGGAGCGCTCGTCGTTGCACACAACAACGAACTCGTCGGCCACCTGGCGAATGGAGCGCTGCTTGATCCTGAGGGCCACACACTTGCCGTGACCGAATGGGCTACCGGCGACGGATGTCCGAACGACTTCCTCCCGCAGGCCGAGCGAACAAGTCACGACGAACTCTTCCCACCCGGACCACTCGGGGCTGCCATCGAAATGCGCCATCCCACGGAGCGACCGCAGGCGACGGGCCGATGGTCGGCGACAACGCTCATGTCCCGGCTCGTGGACGTCGCGTCACGATCTCTCCATCAATGAGCCACGGCTCGCGATCGGCGGCTACACGCCCGCGCGTGGGTCCATCAATCAGTCAAGCGCTCCAACAGGTCAGCTCCGCCGAGCCGTCATCTATCTGCGCGTCTCGACGAACTCGCAAGCTGAGACTGACTTCGACGCCGAGGGCCTCTCGATCAAGGCACAACGCCACGAGTGTCGTCAACGGGCTGAGGCGCTCGGCGCAATCGTCGAAGCCGAGTACATCGACATTGGCGAGTCTGCCCGCAGCGCCGATCGCGAGCAGCTCCAGGTCATGCTGCAGCGTCTTGAACGATCGAAGGACATCGACTTCGTGATCGTCCACAAGCTCGACCGCCTCGCGCGTAACCGACTGGATGATGTGTCCATCACGATGGCCATTCAGCGAGCGGGTGCAACGCTTGTCTCTTGTTCGGAGAACATCGACCAGACCCCGCAGGGTCGCTTCATGCACGCCATCATGGCTGGGGTCGCCGAGCTGTACTCCGCCAACCTCGGCACCGAGGCGATCAAGGGAATGCGCCAGAAAGCCAAACTTGGCGGCACACCTGGCAGGGCCCCAATTGGCTACACGAACGTGATTCGGAGCTTCGAAGGCCGGGGTGTCCACACGGTCGAGGTCGATGCGGAGCGGGCAGAGCACGTCCAGTGGGCGTTCGAGCAGTACGCCACAGGCGAGTGGACCCTGTCGGGGCTCACTGCCGCACTCGAAGGCCGCGGACTCACGGCGCCCAAGCGCCCGAAGACCGGCGGCAAGCCGATCGTCGTCGCCCAACTCCATCGGATGCTCAGGAATCCCTACTACACAGGCATCGTGCCGTTCGAAGGCGTCCACTACGAGGGCCGACACCAAGCGATCATCAGCAACGAGCTCTTCGAGGTTGTCGCTCGGGTACTCGAACAGAAGCGAACCGGCGAGCGTGTGACACATCGGCAGCACTACCTCAAGGGCTCGGTTTTCTGCGGGCGTTGCGGCAGCAGACTCGGCGTGTCGTACAGCCGAGGAAACGGCGCGGTGTACCCATACTTCTATTGCATTGCGAGACAGAAGCGAAGCACCTGCACCATGCCATACGTGCCGATCGACTTGGTTGAGCACATGGTCGAGGAGTACTGGGCACGTGTGCGGCCGACGAACGAGCGAATCGAGACGATCAGCCGCAAGATTCTCGAACACGTCGACGTCATCCGCCGGCTGAGCGGCCGAGAACTTACGAAGCAACGTAAGCGAATGGCTGAACTGGAACTGGAGGAACGCAAGCTCCTCGCAGCCCACTACGCCGAGGCAGTGTCCCTTGCACTGCTCCGTGAGGAGCAGCGGCGAATCGCGCGTGAGCGGTCGCAGGCGGCACAGCACGAGGCTGTGGCCTCGATTCAGGTCGACTCGCTCACAAAGGCCGTCGACGAGGTCGTCGGCACCCTGGCAGACGGGCACAAGCTCTACATGGCCGCTGACGCGCCGCAACGTCGGACGATGAATCGGGCGGTGTTCGAACGGATCTGGGTCGATCCAGGCAGCGTTCTCGGGTGCAACCTCAGTCCGGGGTTCGCTCACATCAGCCAGCACAACCTCGACGACTTGCTCGCGCTGGAAGCCGAGGCGATCCAGTCGGGTCACATTGATGTCGAGTCAGGCACCTACGAGAGGGCCCTGACAGATTCGAGCATCGGTGACCAGGTCGAAGGCTGGTTGGCGGAGTCGTTGGCGTTCTCGCCTTCCGAGCGGCCGTTCGGTCCACTGCCCGCAGAAACAACGAACCCCGCCGCCTTTCGGCGACAGGGTTCGAACAGTGTCCTACTGGCAGCCCGTACGGGATTCGAACCCGTGCCGCCACCTTGAGAGGGTGGTGTCCTAGGCCACTAGACGAACGGGCCAAGCTGCTTGTTTTCGACCCTACCCGGCAAGCCGGTGCGGGTGGCTGGGGAGCAAGGAATCGAACCCTGAATAACAGAACCAGAATCTGCTGTGTTGCCAGTTACACCACTCCCCAAGGAGCGGAAGGAGTGTAGCAACGGACCCCCATCGCGCCCACCTGGCGATTCGTGCGACTCAGGATCTCGGACGGTTCCGCGTCGGAAACCGTCACGGAACGGTCCGAGATCGCCACGACCTCGGGTCAGCCCGTCAGGGAGAGGAGACGGCGGAAGCCGATGATCCGGGCGAGGGAGATGCCGGCGGCTTCCTTCATCTCCCGCCAGAAGGCCTCGCCACCGTCGACCGGGCTGGTGCGCGTCGGCGAGACGTACGCGGTCAGACCGAGCTCTTGGGCGATGAGGCGGATGCGCAGCGAGTGGAACGGGTCGCTCACCAAGAGCACCCGCGATCCGCCGTGCTCGCGCACGAGCCGCGCGGCGACGCGCAGCGAGTCGTACGAGTTGTGGCTCGTGTCTTCTTCGAGGATCGCGTCGGCGGGCACGCCGTGCTCCTCGAGGTAGCGCGCCGAGGCTTCGGCCTCGGTGAACCGGTCGCCCTCCTGCTTGCCACCGGTGGTGATGACGAGCGGGGCGAGGCCGCGCTCCCACAGGTCGACGACGTGGTCGAGCCGGGCGGCCAGCTGCGCCGACGGCCGACCGTCGTACTGCGCAGCGCCCATCACGACGATGGCGTCGACCGGGCGGGCCTGGTCGCTCGTCCCCGTCGAGTGCACCTGGTACAGCGTGACGGCGTAGTAGCCGAACAACACGACGAGCAACGCCGCGGCGACCTGCACGGAACGGCGATGCCAGAAGCGACGGCGTGCCGGAGCCGGGTCGAGCACCGCCTCATCCGCCGGCCCGTCCGCAACCAGCTCATCGGCCGGTTCCGAGAGGGTCACCCCGCGGCCGCCCGCAAACGGCGCAACACCTCGTCGCGGCCGAGCAGCTCCAACGGTTCGTAGATCGGAGGGCCGACCGGGCGCCCGGTGATCGGGATGCGCAGGATGCCCTGCGGCTTGCCGAACTTCTCGTAGCCGTTGGCCAGCGCGACGTCCTCGAACGCGCCCTTCAGCGACTCGACGTCCCACGACGGCAGCGCCTCGTAGGCGGCGGTCGTGCCGACGAGGATCTCCATCGCATTCGCCAACGACATCGCCTTGGCCCACGCCGCCTCGTCGATCACCGGGTCGGAGAGGAAGAGGAAGTCGATCATCGGCACGACCTCCGGCAGCGTGGTCACTCGTGTCTGTGCGAGCGGAGCGATCGCTTCGAAGCGCGCCGGGTCGAACTGCTCCGGCGCCCACGGCACGTCGGGCGCGTGGAGGAACGGCTGACACGCCTCGATGAACTCCGGCAGCGGCATGGCGCGGATGTACTCGCCGTTGAACGCCGTCAGCTTCTTGATGTCGAAGAACGCCGGCGAGTGGTTGACGTCCTCGAGGCGGAAGTCGCGCTCGATGTCGCTCCACGGCACGATCTCGGTCTCGCCCTTCGGCGCCCAGCCGAGGGTCATCAGGTAGTTGACCATCGCGTCGGCGAGGATGCCCTCGTCGCGGTACTGCTCCAGCGCCACCTTGTCGCGACGCTTGGACAGCTTCTGGCGCTTCTCGTTGACGAGCACCGGCACGTGCGCCCACTGCGGCGGCGCGTGGCCGAGCGCTTCCCACAGGAGCTGCTGCTTGGGCGTGTTCGGCAGGTGCTCCTCGGCGCGCAGCACGTGGCTGATGCGCATCTCGATGTCGTCGACCACGTTGGCCACGAGGAACACCGGCGTCCCGTTGCCGCGCAGCAGCACGAAGTCCTCGAGCGACTCGTGGGCGAACTCGACGTCGCCGCGCACGAGGTCGTGCACGATCGTGCTGCCACCGCTCGGCACGCGGAAGCGCAGCACGTTGCCCGGCGCCGGGCCCAACCCGCGATCACGCGAGTAGCCGTCGTAGCCGGGCTTGCCGTTGGCCTTCGCCCGCTCCTGGATCTGCTCGGAGGTCAGGTCGCAGTAGTACGCGTGCCCGTCGGCGAACAGACGGTTCGCCGCGTCGACGTGCAGCTGCGCGTTCTCGCTCTGGAAGAACGGGCCTTCGAACGTCGGATCGCTGTCGGCGATGCCGATCCACGCCAGCGCGTCGATGATGCCCTGCGTCCACTCCGGCCGGTTGCGAGCTTCGTCGGTGTCCTCGATGCGCAGCACGAACGTGCCGCCGAGCCGCTTGGCCAACGCCCAGTTGTACAGCGCGGTGCGCGCCCCACCGACGTGGAAGAAGCCCGTGGGCGACGGGGCGAAGCGGAAGCGGGGACCGGGATCAGACATGCCGCATCGAGGCTAGCGGCGCGCCGTGAACGGCTCCCGGCGGTTCAGGCCGGGCGTTGGGTGACCAGCGCCAGGTTGCGCAGCTGCCGCAGCGCCACCGACAGGTTGGTCAGGTCGAACGCCTCGGCCCGACGGATCTCGGTGAACATCGACATGGTGCGCCCGACGACCTTCTCGTTCGCAGCCGCCCAGGCCCCGACCGATCCGACGTAGAGCGCGTCGTCGGCGAGATCGGCGAGCGCGGTCAGCAGGTCGTCGCGCAACGCCGAGCGGGCCTGCGTCTGCCAGCGGTCGCCGCGCGGCAGCGCGCCGATGGCCTCCCACAGCCAGCTGACGTCGAGCACGTCGAACGCCTCCCAGTACGCGTCGGCCACCTTGCCGATGCGCTCCCCGGTGCGCGCCGACATCTCGATGACGTCGAAGGCGGTGTGCAGCAGCGGCCACACCACGGCGCGCTGGGCGAGCAGCTCGGGCACGCCGGCCGCGAGGCGTGCCGCCTCGCCCGCGTACAGCTGCGCGCGGAAGCGACCGCGCAGGTGCTGATCGAGCGTGGTCGCCAGCTGCTCGATGCCGGGACGGAACGTGTCCACGGCAGCACCGATGTCGATCGGCGGACGGCGGTGACGCAGCAGCCACAGTGCGCCGCGCTCGACCATCCGGCGCAGCTCCATCAGCAGCTCGTGCTTCGTGTCCATCTTGATGTCCGGAAGGCCCTCGATCGCCTCCCACCAGCCTGCGTAGCCGAAGATGTCGCGCGCCGCGAGCCAGGCACGCATGACGTCGACGACGCCGGCACCGGTGTCCTCGCTCATCCGGTTGTCGAACGAGATGCCCGACAGGTTGACCATCTGGTTGGCGATCTGCGTCGCGATGATCTCGCGGCGCAGCCGGTGCTTGCCGATCGTCGCCGGGTAGCGCTCCTGCAGCACCCTGGGGAAGTAGCGCACCAGCTCCGGCTCGAGGTACGGATCGTCGGGCAGGTCGCTGCGCACGAGCTCGGCCACGTTGGCGCTCTTCGTGTACGCCAGCAGCACGGCGAACTCGGGGGTGGTGAGGCCCATCCCCGACGCCTGCCGCTCGGCGAGCTGCTTGTCGGTGGGCAGGAACTCGAGCCCGCGGTTGAGCCATCCTTCCGCTTCGAGCACGTTCAGGTAGCGGGCGTGCACGTTGACCATCGACAGTGCCTGGCGACGGGCGATCGCCAGCGCCAGGGTCTGCGCACGGTTGTCATCGAGGACGAGCTCACCGACCTCGTCGGTCATCTCCACGAGCAGCGCGTCGCGCGCCGTGATGTCGAGCGGCGTGTCGGCGAGGAGGATCTTGATGTTCACCTCGTGGTCGCTGCAGTCCACGCCCGCCGAGTTGTCGATGGCGTCGGTGTTGATCAGACCGCCGGCGAGTGCGTACTCGACGCGGCCGCGCTGGGTGAGGCCGAGGTTGCCGCCCTCCCCCACGATCCGGCAGCGCAGCTCGTTGCCGTTGACGCGCAACGAGTCGTTGGCACGGTCGCCGACGTCGGCGTGCGTCTCGGTCGATGCCTTCACGTACGTGCCGATGCCGCCGTTCCACAACAGATCGACCGGCGCCTTGAGGATGGCGGAGAGCAGCTCGTTCGGCGTGCAGCTCTCCCGCTCGAAGCCGAGCGCAGCACGAGCCTGCGGGGTCAGCTCGATCGTCTTCAACGTGCGCGGGTAGACGCCGCCGCCTTCGCTGATCAGCGACACGTCGTAGTCGGCCCAGCTGCTGCGCGGCAGCAGGAACATCCGCTGCCGCTCGGCGAACGAGGCAGCGGGATCCGGGTTCGGATCGATGAACACGTGGCGGTGGTCGAAGGCAGCGAGCAGCTTGGCGTGCGGCGAGCGCAGCAGCCCGTTGCCGAACACGTCGCCGGACATGTCGCCGACGCCGACGACGGTGAGCTCGTCGCGGTCGACGTCCTTGCCGATCGCCGCGGCGTGGCGGCGCACGCTCTCCCACGCGCCGCGGGCGGTGATGCCCATCGCCTTGTGGTCGTAGCCGGCGCTGCCGCCGGACGCGAACGCATCACCGAGCCAGAAGCCGTAGTCGGCCGAGATGCCGTTGGCGATGTCGCTGAACGTGGCAGTGCCCTTGTCGGCCGCGACGACGAGGTACGGGTCGTCGACGTCGTAGCGCACGGTGCTCGGCGGCGGCACGATCGCTCCGTCGACGATGTTGTCGGTGAGGTCGAGCAGGCCGGCGATGAACTGGCGGTAGCAGGCAACGCCCTCGGCACGGAAGTCGTCGGCCGCCGCCGGCGGGCGCTTGACGACGAAGCCGCCCTTCGCCCCCGTCGGCACGATGACCGCGTTCTTGACGATCTGCGCCTTCACCAGACCGAGCACCTCCGTGCGGAAGTCCTCACGCCGGTCGCTCCAGCGGATGCCACCGCGAGCGATGCGACCGTTGCGCAGGTGCACGCCCTCGACGCGTGGCGAGCAGATCCAGATCTCGAACATCGGCCGCGGCAGCGGCAGGTCGGGCACCTTCGTCGTGTCGAACTTGAAGGCGAGCACGTCGCGGAACGTGGCACCGTCACCGGGCCGGAAGGCGTTCGTGCGCACCGTCGCGTCCATGAGGGCAACGATCGCCCGCAAGGTGCGGTCGTCGTCCAGGCTGGGCACCGCGTCGAGTGCCGTCGCCAACGACTCGTGCAGGGCGGCGAGGCCCGACTCGTCGGCGAGGTTCAGCGGATCGAAGCGGGCCTCGAACAGGTTCACCAGCAGCCGGGCGATGGCTCCGTGCCGGCACAGCGTCGTCTCGATGTACTGCTGGCTGAACGGGAAGCCGATCTGGCGCAGGTAGCGCGAGTAGGCGCGCAGGACCTCCACCTGGCGGGCGGTGAGCGCGGCCAGCAGCACGAGGCGGTTGAGCCCATCGACCTCCACCTCGCCGCGGAACTCGGCGGTGAAGGCGCGCTGCACCTCGGCGCGAGCCGACTCGCCGAGCGGCACGCCGTCGGGAGCGGCGACGCCGACGTCGTGCAGCCAGATCGTCGAACCGCCAGCGCCGTTGGCCCCCGGCAGATCGAAGCCGAAGGCGCGCTCGTCGAGCGCGCGGAAGCCGAGCTGGTCGAGCAGCGGCAGCATGTCGGCGAGCGGGATCGACGCACCCTTGCGGTACACGCGGAACCGCAGCGCACCGTCGCCGCGCTCGACCAACCTCGTGTCGAGGTCGTCGGCGCCGTCGGCCAGATCGCCGACCGCGGCGAGATCGATCGCGGCGACGCTCGGCTCGTTCAGCTCGTCGTACCCGGCCGGGATGAACGGCTGCAGCCGCGCCGCCAGGGTTGCCCGTGCCCCCAGGTGATCGCTGACGTCACCCAACCACGCGTCCGTCACTTCGCCTGCTGTTCCCCTCGAGCTCATCGACCCGCTCCCCTCGCTTCGGCTCGCTCAGCATTGCAGAGCTGCAGCCCGCTGCAAGTGTGCTGTGAAGGGCGCCGACCAGGAAAGATCAAGGTCGCGTTCACGCTGGGCGGTCACTACCTTCGATGGCATGAGCAGGCACCCGGTGATGCGTCGGCCGGAACGACACGCCGGCCACCGCGCCGTCGCCGGCGGCCTCGCCCGCGCTGCGGTGTTCGGCGTCAGCGACGGGCTCGTCAGCAACGTCTCGCTGGTCATCGGCTTCGCCGGCTCCGGCGTCGACGCATCCGTGGTGCGCCTGGCCGGTCTGGCCGGGGCGATCGCGGGCGCGGCGAGCATGGCCGCCGGCGAGTGGATCAGCATCTCGGCACAGAACGAGCTCGTGCGTCGCGAGGTGGAGGTTGAGCGGCGCGAGCTGCGCGTCAACCCCGCTGCGGAGACCGAAGAGCTCGCCGCGATCTACGAGGGTCACGGCATGACGCCGGAGCGGGCGCGCGCAGCGGCCACCGACGTGATGCGCGAGCCGGAGCTGGCCCTTGGCGTGCACACCCGCGAGGAGCTCGGGGTGAACCCCGACGATCTCGGATCGCCGTGGCAGGCGGCTGGGTTGTCGCTGATCTGCTTCATCGTCGGGGCGATGCTGCCGGTGATCCCGTGGTTCGCCGGGCACGGCACATCGGCGAAGGTCAGCTCGGTGCTCATCGGCGTCGTCGCTGCCGCGATCGTGGGCACGCTGGTCGGGCGCTTCGCCGAATCGAAGATCTGGTGGTCGGCCACCCGACAGGTGCTGATCCTGCTCGTCGCCTGCGGCGCCACGTACCTGGTCGGTTCGCTCCTCGGCGTCTCCGTCAACTGATCGGCACCGCAGCGTGCGCGGTCAGGCGGCGGCGTGGGCGCGGAGGTCGGCGAGGCTGGAGTACTCCAGTGCGGAGACGTGGGTCGACTCCAAGCGAACCTGCGGCGCGGCGCCGGCTTCGAACGCCTCCTGCCAGCGAGCCGCGCACAGGCACCACTGGTCGCCCTCCTTCAACCCGGCGAAGCCGTACTGCGGCATCGGGGTCGACAGGTCGTTGCCGACGCTCTTCGAGAACGTCAAGAATTCGTCCGTCAACACCACGCAGACGACGTGCAGCCCGGGATCGTCGCCACGGTTCTCACAGCAGCCCGTGCGGTAGTAGCCGGTGAGGGGGTCGTACGAGCACGGTTGCAGCTCGTCTCCGAGCACGTTGATCTGGCGCATGAGTGCACATCTCATCACGCCGGGGCTCGTGGGCCGCACACCTGTGCCGAATCGGAACGAACGCGTGGCGTGATTGAGTAGCCGCTACTCATTCGCTCGCAGGTGGCCGTGCTGCACACTGCGACCATGACGTTTCCGCAGAACGGGGCACCGCGCTCCACCCCCATCCCGGGCACACCGCTCGACGTGGCGCCGCCGACGCCGGCGCAGTACCTCGGCGGCCAGACGACGGCTCCGCCCACGCCCGGCTTCGGCCAGCAACCCGGCTTCGGCGTTCCCCAGCCGGGGTTCGGCGGCCAGCCCTTCGGCACACCGTTCGCTCCGGTACCGCGCAAGAAGAAGCGCCGCGGCGCCGGCATGTTCTTCTTCTGGCTGTTCATCCTCATCGGGCCCGCGATCGGCATCGGCGTCGGGGTGTGGGCCGTGTTCAAGGCCAATGACGCCGTCAACGAGGCCAACGACCTGTCCAACCCGGACCTGTCCGGCAAGGACCGAGACGCGCTCGGCCTCGGCAACGACGTGACGAGCCTCTTCGACCCGACCGCCGCGGGCGCGTTGGCGACGACGTTCGAGGACGGCCTCGCCGGCGACCCGACGCAGTTCACGGAGATCGTCGTCTACCCCGACTACGCCTTCGCCACCATCCAGGACCCGGACCAGCCGAGCCACATCGACCGCTTCGGTTGGCGTTCCGGGAAGATCGACGGCGGCACGCCGCAGCCGAGCTTCTCCGGGCTCGAGCCTCCCACCGTGTTCTCCGAGGCCGATGTGAACTGGGACGCCATCGCCGACCTCGCCGCGCAGGCACCGGCGCTGGCCGGTGTGGAGGAGGGCAAGGTCAGCCACGTCATCATCAACCGCTCGGTGTTCCGCGACGGCGACCCGCTGACCATCAACGTGTACGTCAGCGGGCCGCGTGGGAGCGCCTACATCGAGGCAGATGCCCAGGGCACGGTCGTCGCCGTCCACTGATCACCGTCCACTGATCACGGGTGCTCTCGCCGCCGCATGAGGCCAACGGCGTCCTCGTGCGGCGGCAAGCAACCTCAGGCGCGAGCGGTGTCTCGCCGGTACGCCAACGTGGCGAGCACGGCGAGCGCTGCGGTCCAGGCGGCGACGATCAGCCAGCCGCGCACCGGCCAGCTGCCGGAGATCGCCGCCCTGCCCGCCTCGACCAGCCAGTAGCTCGGCAGCGAGACGCCGACGAGGTGCATGAAGCCGTGCTGCGCGAGCGGGTTCCACACCCCGCCGAGCAACCCGAGCAGCGCAGCCACGCCGCCGATGGCCGGGCCGAGCGCGTCGGGGTGCAACAGGTGCCCGAACATGATGCCGAGCGCGGCGAACGGCAGCAGCCCGACGAACATCTCACCGATCATCAGCACCCATCGACTGGCGGGCAGGCGGACGTCGAGCATCGTGGCAGCGACCGCGATGACCACGATGGTCAGCGCGGCCATGGCGTAGCCACTGATCACCTTGGCGCGCAGGTAGGCGACGGTGCTCAACGGGGTGATCCGCAGCTGACGGTGCCAGCCGGCCTGGCGCTCGACGGAGATCCGAGCGCCGGCGGACATCATCGCCATCATCGTCCCCCACGACATCATCCCGGCCATGAAGTACTGCGGCAGCGACACGCCGCCGAGCTGCTCGTCCTTGTTGCCGCCGGCGATCAGCAGGAACATCACCAGCGGGAAGATCAACGAGAAGACCATGAACCGACGGTTGCGGAACGTGCGCAACAGCTCGTAACGGGTGTAGGCGAAGCCGTTCACGGCGCGCTCGCCGTCAACTCGAGGAACGCTTCCTCCAAGCCGGCACCGCGCACCTCGATGTCGCGGGCGGTCGGATCGGCCAGCAGCAGGGCTCGAAGCGCGGCATCGCTGTCGGTGCACGTCAGCGAGACGAGGTCGCCGTGCACGTCGACGTCGACGACGCCGGGGTAGGCCGCCAACAGGATCGGATCGGCGTCAGTGATCGTGGCTCGGATCGTTCGCCGTCCGACCTTGGCCTTGATCTCGGTGGCCGGACCGTCGGCGACCACCTCGCCGTTCGCCATCAGCACGATGCGGTCGGCGAACTGGTCCGCCTCCTCGAGGTAGTGCGTTGCGAACACGATCGTCGCCCCGTTCGAGGCGACGTTGCGCATCGTCTGCCAGAAGGTGTGACGTGCCTCGACGTCGAGCGCGACGGTCGGTTCGTCGAGCACGAGCAGTCGCGGGTTGCCGACCAGTGCCACGGCGAAGCGCACTCGTTGCGTCTGACCGCCGGAGAGCTTGTCGGTGTAGCGATCGGCGATGTCGCCGAGGTCGGTGAGGGCGATCACCTCGTCCACCGGCATCGGCCGTTCGTACAACGAACCGCACATGTCGATCAGCTCACGGACCTTCAGGTACTGGACCAGCTGGCCGGTCTGCAGCATCGCCCCGATCGAGCCGTTGGCGACGGCGTCGGCCGGCGGCCGGCCGAAGACGCTCACCGTCCCGGAGTCGGGCTTGGCCAGGCCGAGCACCATGTCGATCGTGGTGCTCTTGCCGGCGCCGTTGGGGCCGAGCAGCGCCAGCGTCTGCCCGGCGGGGATCGACAGGCTCACGTCGCGCACCGCCTGCACCGAGCCGAACGACTTGGCCAGGTGCTGCAGCTCGACGCTCTCGCTCACGGGACCACTCTCGCGCAGTCGTGGTGGCCCGGTACCGTCACGACGGTGAACACCGACGTCGCCGCGCCGCCGCATCCGGAGCCGCAGCTCAGCGCACCGCTGCCGCCCAAGCCGCTGCTGCGGGGCTGGTCGCACGTGATCGCGTTCGGCATCCTGCTGGTCCTCGGCGTCATCCTGGTCGCGGTCGCTGACGGCAGCGTCGGCGATCATCTGCTGCTCGTCATCTACCTGGCGGGCACGCTGTCGATGTTCGGGGTCTCGGCGCTCTACCACCGCGGCCGTTGGTCGCCTCGGGCGCTGTCGGTGATGCGCCGGCTCGACCACTCGACGATCTTCCTGGCGATCGCCGGCGCGTACACCCCGATCGCCGTCATCTGTCTCGACGGCTGGCACCGTCCCGCGGTGCTGGCCACGGTGTGGGGTGGCGCGACGGTCGGCGTCGGCATGCAGTGGATGCGCTTCGAGGCACCGCGAGCGCTGTTCACCGCGGTCTACGTCGTGGTCGGTTGGGCGATGCTCCTGGCGCTGCCGCAGCTGTTCCACGGCATGGGTGCCCTCGGCTTCTCACTCGTGCTCGGTGGCGGCCTGGCCTACACCGGCGGCGCAGTGGTCTACGCGCTGAAGCGCCCCAACCCGTGGCCGACCGTGTTCGGCTTCCACGAGGTGTTCCACGCGTGCACCGTCGTCGGCGCCGGTCTCCACCTCGCGTCGATCGCCTTCGTCGTCCTCCCCAAGCTGTAGATCGCTAGCGCGGCGCGGGCTGCTCTGCGGCAGCCAGCTCGCGATGCAGCTGGGTGAGGATCGTCTCGACCTCAGCACGCTCGTCGTCGGGCACGCCGACGGTGTCGAGCAGCAGCGTGCGGAACAGGCCGTAGCCGAGCTGCATCGAGAGCAGCGCGACCGCCCGGGCCTTCGCCTCGATGCGCGCCTCTGCCTCGTCGTGATCGCCGCCGAGGCGATCGACCAGCGCTTGCACCACCGAGTTGCCGATCGGGAAGTCGCGGAACGGACCGAGCTCGATCGGGTAGTCCATCATCGAGCGGCCGATCGCGAGGATGTACGGGTGCGGCTGGTTGGTGATCAGGGGCAGCCGACCGGGTTCGCCCATGTCCTGCAGGAAGTCGTCGCGCAGCGACAGCATCGCCTCACGGAACACCGCGTCCTTGCCGCCGAAGTAGTGGTAGACGAGCCCGTAGTTGACGCCGGCGCGTTCTGCCAGCTCGCGGCCGCTGACGGTGCTGGGGGCCCGCGCCGGGAGGAACGACTTGGCAGCCTCGATCAGCGCGCTCCGCACTGCTTCCGGACCACGTGCACTGGTCTCGCTCACCGGCGTTCCCCCTCTCCACTTGGCCCCCCAGCCGTGCCCGCAACCTAGTGGGGATCGCGTACGGTCCTTGCATGTCCAAGCATCCCGCGCCGCCGCGTCTGATGGCCGAGCTGCGGGAGCCGGATCGGGACGAGCTGCTCGACGCGCTCGAGTGGGACGAGGTGGTGGTGCGCGCCGATCTCAGCGGTGAGGAGCTCGACGGCGTGAACATCCAGGCGAGCAGGCTGACGGGGTGCCGTCTGACGGGGGCGTCGATGGATCGGGCCCGCCTGATCGACGTCGAGCTGCGCGACTGCGACCTGTCCGGCACGATCCTGCAGGAGGCCGTGCTGACCCGCGTGACGTTGCACGGCTGCCGCCTGTCCGGCGTGCAGTTCGGGGCGGCGAAGTGGCGTGACGTCCAGCTGTTCGACTGCCGGCTCGACGATGCCAACCTGCGCCAGCTGGTCGGCGAGCGAGTGACGTTCGACGGGTGCAACCTGCAGAGAGCCACCCTCGCCGACGCCAGGTTGCCCGCTACCAAGATGCAGCACTGCGATCTCACCGGCGCGGAGCTGTCCCACGCCGACCTCGTCGGGTCGGCGCTGCACGGTTCGACGCTCGACGGCGTGACCGGTGTCGACGGCCTGCGCGGGGTGATCATCGACCCGCTGCAGGTCCTGGCCGTCGGCCTCGCCCTCATCGCCAACCACGCCATCACCATCGACCACGGCACCAGCGACCACGACTGAGCCCGGCACCACCGGTTCCTGACGAGAGTTCTTCACGTGGGACGTTGCAATTCCTCGACAGGAAGGTCCGTGTCAGGCGACCCAGAGCGAACCGACGCCGGTGAGCTGCGCCCATCGCTTGACGAGCAGCTCGGCGTAGACGTTGCGGGACAGCCCGTACGAGCCGAGCGAGTAACCGTCGTTGCACTCGACCAGGCGCCAGTCCGGGTTGCGTGCGTCGCCGAGATCGACGACGTCGATCGCGCACCCGGCCGGCACCGAGCTCCACTGATTGATCAACAAGCGGACGAACGTCGCCGCCGGCGCGCTGCCGTCCGGCATGCCGGCGTACGGCCGGACGTCGCGCACCTCTCCGTCGATGACGAAGGCACGCCACTCGACTCGACCACGCAGGTCGACGGCGGCTCCGAGGAAGACCGGCAGCTCATCGTCGACGTGCGCGACAGCCAGCAGATCGTCGGCACGACGGAGGACGAAGCCGGTGAACTCCTTTCGCCCGGTGACCGGCTTGACGAACACGGGCCATCGATGGCGAGCGGTGCGAGCAGCCGCCATGGTGCTGACCTCGAACCGTGGGTCGAGCAGGAACGGCCGCAGAGCTGGCGGGTAGTCGATGTCCGGCGGCTGGACGCCGAGTGCCGTCAGCGCTCCGAGCACGTTCGGAACACCTCCGATCACCGGTTGGTCCACGTCGACGTCGATCTCCTCGAACGACTCGAACGGTCGGATCTCCCAGCCGCGATCTACCAGTCCTCGCCACGCGCTGTAGCACCCCTCCGTTGCTGGCAGACCCCGGCGGTACTGAACGTGAGCGATCACGCGGCGACGGTAGCCACAGCCAAGCCGGTTCCTGACGAGAGTTCTTCACGTGGGACGTTGCAATTCCTCGACAGGAAGGTCCGTAGCCTTGTCGCATGTACGTCGGCGCGGGCCGCGGGAGGCGGAGCTCTCGAACGAGGGTGGGTGCGTGGGTGCGCGCGCTCGGCTTCCCGATCCTGGCTGCGCTCGCAGGAGCTGCGCTGTGGGGCGTGCTCGGGCTGCCGAAGTGGATCGGATTTCCGCTCGTGCTCGGAGCGATGGCGATCGGGGTCGCATACGGGTACTGGTCGGCCACCCGCTACGAGGGCACCACGATCCCGCCCAAGGAGTTCGTCCGCAACGCTGCGCTGCTGGTCGCCGGCTTCGCACTGCTGACGACCGCGATCACCGCCATCGACTCGCTCTACGACTGGCTGGTCCCGGACGGCCCGAAGCGCGTGGTGCACGTGGTCTGGCCCGTCGTGGCGATCATCAGCTGGTCCGTGATCATCTACCGCCACGGGATCCGACCCGCCTGGCGTCGCCGCCATCCGCACGGCTGACCCCCGCGATCGCCCGGCTGACCCCGCGATCGAGAGGTACCGCGCGTGAGGCAGGATGGTGATGCGGGTGTGGATGGCGAGGGGGATCCATGAAGACGCACAGGCTTGCGGTGGGTTGCGTCCTGGCTGGAGCGCTGCTGTCAGCCGTGCCAACGGCGGAAGGGACGCCGTTGCGAACCTCAACTTCATCGCCGGCCAGACCATCGCCAACGCCGTGCTCGCGGCGGTCGATGGCGACGGGAAGGTCTGCGCCGTCTCCGATGCGGCCGTGGACCTCATCGTCGATGCACAGGGCTGGTTCGGCGCCGGGTCGCCGTACACAGCTCTGGTTCCCGACCGCATCCTCGACACCCGCCAAGGAACCGCTCCGAGCGTCGTCGCCGGCACCATCGTTCAGGTCACCGCGCCTGCGGGCGCTACGTCCGTCATGCTCAACATCACCGCGACGCGCCCCGCGGCACAGGGTTTCCTCGCCGCTTGGCCATGCGGTCAGCCCCAGCCGGCTACGTCGAGCCTGAACTTCGCCGCCGGCCAGACCGTCGCCAACGCAGCACTTGTCGGCGTCGGTGACGGCGGCAAGATCTGCCTCGTCAGCAACGCCACCACCGACATCCTCGTCGACCTCCAGGGAACGTTCGGCGCCGGGTCGCCGTACAACCCCATCGCTCCCGCCCAAGCCCTCGACAGCCGCATCTGACGCCGCCCGGTCGCCGATCCGCCGTTCTTGTCGCGCGTTTTCAACGTGGGACGTGCAATTCCCGCGACAAGAAGCCGCAGTCGCGTGCTGACGACCCTCGTCAGGCGAGGAGCTTCTTGGCGATGACCATGCGCTGGATCTGGTTGGTGCCTTCGTAGATCTGGGTGATCTTGGCGTCGCGCATCATCCGCTCGACCGGGAACTCGTTCGTGTACCCGTAGCCGCCCAGCAGCTGGACCGCGTCCGTGGTCACCTGCATCGCCACGTCGGAGGCGAAGCACTTCGCCATCGCCCCGGTGACGCCGAGCTCGCCGTGCGGATCGCCGGCGTCGACCATCGCACACGCCTTGTAGACCATGCCCCGCGCAGCCTCGATGCGCATCCCGCAATCGGCGACCATCCACTGCAAACCCTGGTTGTCGGCCAACGGGCGACCGAACGTGCGCCGCTCCTTCATGTAGCCGACGGCGAAGTCCAACGCGCCCTGCGCGATCCCGACCGCCTGCGCGCCGATCGTCGGACGCGAGCGATCCAACGTGTGCATCGCCGCAGCGAACCCCTGACCGATCTCGCCGATCCGGTTGGCATCGGGCACGCGCACCTCGTCGAGACGGATCACGCCGGTCGGCGAGGCGCGGATCCCGAGCTTGTGCTCGAGCTTGTCGACGATCACACCCCACTCGGCCTCGACCAGGAACGCAGTGATCCCCGTGTGCCGCTCCGGCGACGTCCGGGCGAACACGGTGTACAGATCCGACACGCCGGCGTTCGTGATCCAGCACTTCGTTCCCGAGATGACCCAGTCGTCTCCGTCGCGCACCGCCTTCGTCGTCATCGAGGCCACGTCCGAACCGGCGTCCGGTTCCGACAACGCGTACGAGCATTGCGATGCACCGCTCGTGATCCGCGGCACGTACTTCGCCTTCAGTTCCTCGGAGCCGAAGTTGAGCACCGGCAACATCCCCAACTTGGAGATGAGGAACATCAGGCTCGTCGACGCGTCGGCGCGGGCGAGCTCTTCGGCACAGATCGCCTGGTCCACCGTCGACGCACCCGCGCCGCCGTACGCCTCCGGGTAGGAGAGACCCGGCAGGTCCATCGAGACCAACGCCTTCCACGCCTCCCACGAGTACTCCGCCGTGCGATCGGCCTCTGCAGCGAGCGGCGTGATCTTGTCCTCGCAGAACTGGCGCAGCACCGAACGGAACTCGCGCTGCTCATCGGACAGGGTCATCGATTGCGTCATGCGACCATCATCTTCCGCATGAAGCTTGGACGTCAAACGATTCCGACGAGCTCCTGCCACTTCGCCGGATAGGCCGCGGTCACCTGCTGCGGGGTCATCCGCAGCGTCGCCTCGGGCACCCGGTCGACGAGCTCGCGGGCGTCGTCGTAGTGGTGGGTGACGTTGCCGACACCGGCGAACGCCTCTTTGCGAACGGCAACGAGATCGGCCGGCGCGTCCGCATCGAGGAAGCCCCAGATCGTGAACGCGATCGTCAGGTCGTGCACCACAGGCGCCCGACTGAACAGGGAGGCGCGGCGAAGCGCGATGCCGAGGCAGCCGCCGACCGCGTCAGCGCGCGACTCGCCGGCAGTGAGCTGCAGGCGATCGTGAAAGCCCTTGGCGATCTTCAGCGCGAAGCCCTGATCGGGGCCCTGGTAGCCGAGGCGCGAGCCCTCCGGCTGGAAGCCGACGATGTCGCCGGGACGGTCGGCCACCCAGGCGTCGGGCACGTGCGCGGGCGATTCGTAACCGCGTGCATCATCGAGCGCGGGAACCGGGGCGAACTTCGGCGCAGCCATGGCGGTCTTTCTAGTCCGATTTCGGCCAGCGGCGAAGTTTCAGCTCACTACCGTTCGCCGCATGCCCGACATCGCCGACCTTCGCACACGCTTCGCCGACCTCCACGCCACCCACGACGTCTTCACGATGCCCAACCCGTGGGACGTCGGCTCGGCCCTCATCCTGCAGTCGCTCGGCTTCCCCGCGCTGGCCACGACGAGCTCCGGCTTCGCCTGGTCGATCGGCAAGCTCGATCAGCAGGTCACCCGCGACGAGCTGGTCGCCCACGTCGCTGCACTCACCGCAGCGATCGACGTTCCACTCAACGTGGACGGTGAGCGGCTCTACGCCGACACCACCGCCGGCGTCGCCGAGACCGTGGACCTGCTCGCTGCTGCGGGCGCATCGGGGATCTCGATCGAGGACTACGACCCGGCGAAGCGGGCGATCGACGACGTCGGCCTCGCCGTCGATCGCGTCGCCGCCGCCGCGGAGGCCGCGCACGGTCACGGCATCACGCTGACGGCACGTGCTGAGGCGCACCTGTACGGGGCCGCTGACCTCGACGACACCATCGCCCGGCTCGTCGCCTACCGCGACGCCGGCGCCGACTGCGTCTACGCGCCGGGACTCTTCGCCATCGCCGACATCGAGCGCGTCGTCGAAGCCGTCGGCGTGCCGGTGAACGTGCTCGCACTTCCCGGCGGGCCGAGCGTCGGCGAGCTCGGTGCGGCCGGTGTGCGGCGCGTCTCGATCGGCGGGTCGTTGGCGAAGGCCGCCCTCGGCGCGCTCTACCGCGGTGCGAGAGAACTGCTCGACACCGGCACGAGCACCTACGTCAAGGAAGCAGCCAGCAGCAAGGACCTCGCTCGCGCCTTCCAGCCCTAGCGAACCTCACGCACCCGACCTCGAGCCTGGGTGAGCGAGCGCAGCGAGCCCAAGCATCAAGAGTGCAGGAGGCCGAAGACGATGCTCTCCTCGAGGGCACGGTACGAGGCCTCGATGATGTTCGGGCTCACGCCGATCGTCGTCCACGTGCGCTCACCGTTGGTCGCGTCGAGCAGGACGCGCGTGATGGCGCCAGTCGCCGTCGAACCGTCGAGGATGCGCACCTTGAAGTCGGTCAGGTGCACCTTGGCGATCTCCGGGTAGGCCTGGGACACCGCAGCGCGCAGCGCCGTGTCGATCGCGTTGACCGGGCCGTTGCCCTCGGCGGTGTGCACGTGGCGCTCCTCGGTGCCATCGGGTGACGGCACCCACACCTTGACGGTGGCCTCCGTGTTGAACGTGCCGCTGGCCGCCTCGTCGGTGATCACGCGCATGCTCTCCACGCGGAAGAACGACTGCGTCCACCCCGCGGCGCGACGCATCAACAGCTCGAGCGAGGCGTCCGCCGCCTCGAAGTGGTACCCCTCGTGCTCGAGGCGCTTGAGGTCGTCGATCACCTGGTTCACGGCCGGCCCGTCCATCGGCAGACCGATCTCGTCGGCCTTCATCTGGATGGTGGCCCGCCCGGCCATCTCGCTGACGACGAAGCGCGTGCCGTTGCCGACGAGCTCCGGGTCGACGTGCTCGTAGGCGTCCTTGGCGCGGGCGATGGCGCTGACGTGCAGCCCGGCCTTGTGCGCGAACGCCGACGCACCGACGTACGGCGCCTGCGGGTTGAGCGGGCGGTTGAGCACCTCGGCGACGTGGTTGCTGACCGCAGTCAGCCGCTCGATCCGTCCCTCCGGCAGGCACGGCATGCCGAGCTTCAGCTGCAGGTTGGGGATCACCGTCGTCAGGTTGCAGTTGCCGGTGCGCTCGCCGAGACCGTTGAGCGTGCCCTGCACGTGGCGGGCGCCGGCGCGCACCGCGGCCATCGAGTTGGCCACCGCACAGCCGGTGTCGTCGTGGCAGTGGATGCCGATGATGACGTCGTTGCCGACGTGGCGGTGGACGTCGGCGACGATCGACTCGACCTCGAACGGCAGCGAACCGCCGTTGGTGTCGCACAGCACGACGTGGGTGGCGCCCTTCACGACGGCCGCCTCCAGTGCCCGCAGGGCGAACTCGGGATTGTGCTTGAAGCCGTCGAAGAAGTGCTCCATGTCGACCATCACCTGTCGGCCGTTGGCGGCGAGGAAGGCGACCGAGTCGGCGATCATCGCCTCGCCCTCGTCCAGCGTCGTCTGCAGCGCGTTGAGCACGTGGTAGTCCCAGCTCTTGGCGACAATGCACACCGCTGAGGTGTCGGCGTCGAGCAGGTTGCGCAGCGTGGCGTCGTCGTCCACCTTGCCCTTGGGACGGCGGGTGCTGCCGAAGGCGACCATCGTCGACGTCGACAGCTGCAGCTCGGTCGCAGCGCGGGCGAAGAACTCGATGTCCTTCGGGTTGGCGCCCGGCCAGCCACCCTCGATGAAGTGCACGCCGAGGTAGTCGAGCTGCTCGGCGATGCGCAGCTTGTCGTCGACCGTGGCCGACACGCCCTCCACTTGGAGGCCGTCGCGCAGGGTGGTGTCGAAGACTTCAACTGACTCGTTCATGGTGGTTCCTCATGGAGCAATCGTGTTGGCCGGAGAAATGAAAGAGCCGCCCCAGAGGGCGGCTCGAAGCGCACATCGGCATGGGCCGACGTGCGCTAGCAAATGATGATGATGGCGTTGGCGGCGAGCGCGGGACGGATCACGTCGGCTATTCAAGCCGCTGGATCCTCAGACGTCAACGCCGGAGCGTTCGCCCGTACCCTGCAGTGATGCGCCGCCGACGGGTTTCGCTCCTGATCACGATGGCCCTGATCACGATGGCCGCCTGCAGCAGCGGCGACGGGTCGAGCACCGCTCCCACCACCGCCACCGCCGTCAACCCCACCACTCCCAGCACGACCGCGGCCCCGGCGATGAGCACAACGGCCGACACGACGACGACCGTGACGACGGCCGCGACGACGACCAGCACGATCGTCGCTCCCGATCCGGCGCGGCCGTACGAGGTGATCGCGCCGTCGGGCTACGACGGCTCCACGGCGACGCCGCTGGTCGTGCTGCTGCACGGCTACACCGCGAGCGGCGCGCTGCAGGAGGTCTACTTCCGCCTCCAGCCCGAGGCCGAGGCGCGCGGGTTCTTGTACGTGCACCCCGACGGGCTCGTCGATCGCCTCGGCAACCGCTTCTGGAACGCCACGCCGGCCTGCTGCGACTTCTTCGACCCGACGGTCGACGACAGTACGTACCTCATCCGCGTGATCGAGGAGATCGAACGGACCTACAACGTCGACCCGAAGCGCATCTTCCTGGTCGGCCACTCGAACGGTGGGTTCATGTCGTACCGGATGGCCTGCGACCACGCGGCGACGATCGCCGCCGTCGTCGACCTCGCCGGCGCGAACACGGCAGACCCATCGGCCTGCGCGGCGTCGGAACCGGTCAGCGTCCTGCACATCCACGGCGACGCCGACCAGGTCATCAACTACCTCGGCGGCACGCAGCCGAACGGCGCCTCCTACCCCGGCGCAGCGACGACGGTCGCCGACTGGGCCGCGCTCAACGGCTGCGACGCACGCCCGACCATCGGCATCGCTCAGGTCGACATCGTCGAATCCAGCGCCGGCGCTGAGGCGGTTCCGTCGACGTTCTCCGGCTGCCCAGCGGGCATCGACGTCGAGCTGCTGACGATCCCCGGCGGCACCCACGTCCCGGTGCTGGCGCCGACGTTCGCGTCGACGGTCTTCGACTTCCTCGAGACTCATCCCAAGCCCTGACTGCGAACTGCCTGTGCACAACTTGTGTGTGAACAGTGGATGAACGAGAAAGTTCTGGGGAAAGTCAAGGATGTGCGGGGATAACCCTGTGGGTACGAAAAAAGCCTCTTGACCAGGCTTTACGGCCCAGGCAATGTGTCAATCACACCGGACAGCGCATGCCAACCGGAACCCGAGGAACGGTGCCACGAAGCGCCGGCGTCACGAAGGAAGCGCAGCGAAGCCGCAAGGCCGAGCAAGCGAACTGGAAGGGGCGGCGGCAGGGAGTGGAGGGCCAACCGGGTTCACGAGGCGGAAGCGGGTTTGGTAAGGGGAGCGATCCGCCCAGCCGGCAGTCCTTCGGGAAGGTCGGTGGTCAGGGAGCGCCGGAAGCGGCAACGCCGACGATGCGAGCTGACTGAAGCGAGGGAAGTTGTTCCGGGCAACCGGGGCAGTGGAACGAGCATGGTGTTGCAACGGAACCGGGCAACCGGGAGACCGGGTGGCACCGTTCGGGGAGGCAAGCCGGGCAACCGGGGAGCCGAGCCGAAAACGGGATCGCCCGCCAGCGCTTGCGCTGACGGGCGATGACATTGGTCGAACGAGAGGCTAACGCCAGGAGATCGACCAGTGGTGGATCACCCCGACACGGAGTCGCCCCAGGGGGCGCCGGCCTCGGCTGGCAGCGCCCTGGGGCGCTTCACTTTTTCCGGCCATCCGAGCCGAAGCCTGCCGAACTGACAAGCGCCAGAAGGCGACGTTGCGTTCCGGCGCTGGCCGGTTCATCGACTCAGCGCCGCCGTGATCGTGTCGAGCATCAGCGGCGAAGCTCCGACGACGTCCAGATAGGTGAACTGCATCACGACGAAGCCAGCGAATTGGAGACGGTTCATCCGCTCGGCGTCGGACTGCATCTGCATCAACGTGCGGTGGAACGCATAGCCCAGCAGCTCGACGACGATGTTCGTTCCGGGGAACGTGCAGTCGACCCGGATGAGCTTGGTCCCGCGCTTGGCGAGCACACGTTGCGTGTCCGGGCGTGGCATCCGCCGATCGGCGAGCAACTCGAGGAACGCTCGTTCGAGCCAGCTCTGGCCACCGCGCTGAACTTCGATTCCTTGGAGGGCCGCGAGCAGCGTGCCGATGCCGCCACGACCACGCCGGCGAAGCTCCACGAGCCGCCGATGCAGGAAGTCGTCGCTCGTCGTCCCATCTCGAGTCGCACCATCGATCGCGATCGTCAGTTGCTTCGGCGTCGCCATCGCGGCCAGGTCGATGATGGTCCGAGTCGGCGAGGAGATCGGAAGACCGTCACGGACTTCGAGGTCGATGCGCTCCATGTCGCGAATCGTGTGGATGACGTGACCGACTCGATTGACGTGCCGGCCACGCGGAACCCCGACGTGGAAGGGCAGGTCGAGCCGATAGCCATCAAACGGATGGACGGCGGCAGCGGTCGGTCCGAACACCCAACAGGGCGGCCCAATGCTCGCAACGAGCGCATGCAACTGATCGAGTCGGTCGAGGGCCAGGCGAGGTTTCACATAGACAAAGAACCGTGCCGAAACTCGTCGAAGGGAAAAACCCGTCGAACTGGCCAGCGCCAGAACGGCACGTCGGCAACTGGCGCTGGCCAGATCGACCAATCACGGATGCCGAGCGGCGCTTGCGGCGCTCTCGGACCGGGGCGGTCAGACGGCGAGCTCGAGCCAGTCCTTGTACTTGTCTTCCTGGCCGCGCACGGTGCGGGCGTAGACCTCGGCGATGGCCTTGGTCATCGGGCCGGGGCACGGCACCGAGCGATCGTCGACCGAGTTGACCGAGCTGACCTCGGCGGCAGTGCCGCACACGAGGATCTCCTCGGCGATGTACAGGTCGCTGCGGGCCAGGTTGTCCACGCGCACGTCGAAGCCGAGGTCGCGAGCGATGGTCATCACCGAGTTCTGGGTGATGCCCTCGAGCGCGCCTGCCGAGATCGGCGGCGTGATCAGGATCCCGTTGCGGGCCACGAAGATGTTCTCGCCGGTGCACTCGGCGACGAGCCCGTTCGGGGCGAGCATGATCGCCTCGTCGTAGCCGGCCTTCAACGCCTCGACCTTGGCGAGCGACGAGTTGACGTAGTTGCCGGTGGTCTTCGACGCTGGCGGCATCGTGTTGTGGTCGTGGCGGGTCCAGGACGAGATCTTCATCCGCACGCCCTTCTCCACCGCGTCGTCACCGAGGTAGGCGCCCCACGGCCAGCAGGCGATGGCGACGTCGACGCTGCACGGCAACGTGTTGAGACCCATCTCGCCGTAGCCGTAGTACGCGATCGGACGGACGTAGCAACCCGGCAGGCCGGTGGAGGCCACCGTTGCCTTGGTCGCCTCGACCAGCTCGTCGACGGAGTACGGGATCTCCATCCCGACGATCTTCGCCGAGTTGTGCAGGCGCTGGATGTGCTCGGTGAGGCGGAAGACCGCAGGGCCCTCGGCGGTCTCGTAGGCGCGGATGCCCTCGAACACGCCCGTGCCGTAGTGGAGGGTGTGCGTCAGCACGTGGATCTGGGCCTTCTCCCAGTCCACCAGGCTGCCGTTCATCCAGATCTTGGGCGTGGTTTGGATCGGCATCGCCGTGGTCCCCTCTGCTTCGTGCACCGTTGCTTGCGCGGTGCAGTTGAACGATCGCTCAGCCTGCCACGGCGGCGGCGATTTGTGAACCGATCTCGCTGGTGGTCCCGGTACCCGCCTGGTCGCAGGCGGTGCGAATGCGGTCGGCCGCAGCACCCTCGCCGAGGAAGTCGAGCATCAGCGCGGCACTCAGCACCGCCGCTGTCGGGTTGGCCTTGCCGGTCCCGACGATGTCGGGCGCCGAGCCGTGCACCGGCTCGAACATCGACGGGCCGGTGCGAGCGGGGTTGAGGTTGGCCGACGAGGCCAGACCGATGCCGCCGCTGACTGCGCCCCCGAGGTCGGTGAGGATGTCGCCGAACAGGTTGTCGGTGACCACCACGTCGTAGCGCTGCGGATCGGACACGAAGTAGATGCACGCCGCGTCGACGTGGTTGTAGGCCGTGCCGACGCCCGAGTACTCGGCAGCGACGTCGTTGAACGCCCGCTGCCACAGATCGCCGGCGAACGTCAGCACGTTCGTCTTGTGCACGAGCGTGACGTGCTTGCGGCCGTCGCGCTTCACCGCCAGCTCGAACGCGTAGCGGATCGCCCGCTCGGCACCCATGCGGGTGTTCACCGAGCCCTGCGTGGCCACCTCGTGCGGCGTGCCCTTGCGCAGCACACCGCCCTCCCCCACGTACGGCCCCTCGGTGTTCTCGCGGATGACGACGAAGTCGTGCGACTCGGTGTGCCCCGGCGCGGTGCCGATGAACGGCCGCTGGTTGACGTACAGGTCGAGCTCGAAGCGCATCTTCAGCAGCAGTCCGCGCTCGATGACGCCGGGCGGAACCTCGGGCGTGCCGACCGCGCCGAGCAGGATCGCGTCGAAGCCGCGCAGCTCGTCGAGCACGCTGTCGCTGAGGATCTCGCCGTCGCGCAGGTACCGCGCGCCCCCGAGGTCGAAGTCCGTCGTCTCGATGGCGACGCCTGCGGCGCGCACCACCTTCACCGCCTCGGCGGTGACCTCCGGGCCGATGCCGTCGCCGCCGATCACTGCAATCCGATGTGCCATGCGCAGGATGCTAGGGATCGGCGCGGCACCGTACCGAATGCCCTTCGGCCACGGCACCGGCGACCTCACGGGTAGCCTCTCGTCCCTATGGCCACGCCCCAGCTGTCACGTTCGGCGTACGAGCGCATCAAGGCCGAGTACGACGACCTCACCACTCGCGGCCGCATCGAAGTGGCCCAGAAGATCGAGACCGCCCGCCTGATGGGCGACCTCAGCGAGAACGGCGACTACCACGCGGCCAAGGACGAGCAGGGCCACATGGAGGGCCGCATCCGCGAGCTGGAGCACCTCGTCGAGAACGCCGAGATCATCGAGAGCACCGACGACGGGAAGGTGGCGGCGGGCAGCATCGTCACCATCGTCTACGAGGGCGACGACGACGACATGGCCGAGCGCTACCTGATCGGGCACATGGAGGAGAAGACCGGCGACATCGACGTGATGAGCCCGGTCTCACCGCTCGGCGCCGCGTTGATCGGTCACGGCCCCGGCGACTGGGTGGAGTACCAGGCGCCGAACGGCGTGCTCAAGGTCAAGGTCCTCGCCGTGGAGACCGCCTAGCCGTGGGTGATCGTTGATGGCGCGCGGCAGCGGCACCACGACCGATGACGACGCGCCCGAGGCGCCGGCCGAGATCGTCGTCCCACCGCTGCCCCCTGGCGGCCCGCTCGAGCTGCCCGGCCGCGGTACGACGTTCGTCCGCACGCTCGACGGGCCGCTGCACGCGCCCACGGTGCTCCTGCTCCACGGCTGGACGGCCACTGCCGACCTCAACTGGTTCAAGTGCTACGAGCCACTGGCACTGCACTACCGCGTCGTCGCCCTCGACCATCGCGGCCACGGGCGCGGCATCCGCTCGCGCCGAACGTTCCGCCTCGAGGACTGCGCCGACGACGCCGTCGCGGTGTGCGACGCGCTCGGCATCGACCAGTTCATCCCGATCGGCTACTCGATGGGCGGGCCGGTCGCCCAGCTCGTGTGGAAGCAGCACCACGACCGCGTCCGCGGCCTCGTGCTGTGCGCCACGTCCGGCTACTTCTCCGGCTCCCGCGAGGAGCGACTCGGGTTCATCGGGCTCACCGGCCTGGCGGCACTTGCTCGGCTCACCCCGGCGCAGGCGCGCCGTTGGCTGACGCACCAGTTCTACCTCCAGCGCAAGTCCGAGGCCTGGGAGCCGTGGGCGATCAGCGAGGCGGCCAAGCACGACTGGCGCGCCGTGCTCGAGGCCGGGCGAGCGATCGGCAACTTCTCGTCACGTGAGTGGATCAGCGACGTCGACGTGCCCACGTCGGTGGTGATCACGATGCGCGACCGCATCGTGCCGGTGCGTCGCCAGATGCGTCTGTTCCAGAGCATCCCGCAGGCCGAGGCGTTCCGCATCGACGGCGACCACGACGCCGTCGTCAGCCTTGCCGACCGCTTCGTGCCCACGCTGCAACGCGCCGTCGCATCGGTCGTCGAGCGCAGCGCCACGTGAGGGTTCGTCGCCTGGTTGCGGCGGCCGCGCTGATCGGCGCGGGCGCGGTCGTGGTGCGGGCGTCGCGGAGCGGCTGGGTGAAGCGCAATCGACAGCTCGCCGGACTCGGCGCGCGGGTCGGTGCCGACTATGCATCCACCGCGGCCCGCAAGGCGTTCGCCTCGACAGCCCGGCGCGTCGAGCTGGACAACGAGCGCGAACTGCGCACTGCTGCGGCCGTCACCGAGCGGCTGGGCAACATGAAGGGCGCGTTGATGAAGCTCGGCCAGATGGCGAGCTACGTCGACGAGGGACTGCCCGCGCCGATGCGCGCCGCGCTGGCCGAACTGCAGACGAATGCGCCGCCGATGAGCGCGGCGCTTGCCGCCGAGGTGATCGAGCGCGAGCTCGGCGCGCCGCCCGAGCAGCTGTTCGTCGAGTGGGATCCGCGGCCGATCGCCTCGGCGAGCATCGGCCAGGTGCACAAGGCGATCGTCATCGATCCGGCCACCGGACGCGAGCGGGCCGTCGCGGTGAAAGTCCAGTACCCCGGCGTCGGCGAGGCGATCGAGGCCGACCTGCGCAGCGCCGAGCTGCTCGGCACCGTGCTGAAGCAGGGCTTCGGTGGCCTCGACCCGGCGGAGATGGTCGCCGAGATCAAGGCCCGACTCGTGGACGAGCTCGACTACTCGTTGGAGGCAGCGAACCAGCAGCGCTTCCACGAGCACTACGCCGACCACCCGTTCATCAACGTGCCCGAAGTGCTGCCGACGTTCTCGACGCGGCGCGTGCTGACCACCGAGCTCGTCGACGGGTCGACGTGGCAGGAGATGCTCGCCTGGCCACAGGAGGAACGCGATCAGGTCGGCGAGTGCCTGTTCCGCTTCGTGTTCCGCAGCCTCTACGGCATGCATGCCTTCAACGGCGACCCGCACCCCGGCAACTACCTCTTCCACGGCGGCGGCAAGGTGACGTTCCTCGACTTCGGACTCGTCAAGCACTTCAGCGAGGGCGAGCTGTCGACATTCGTGGCGATGGTCAAGGCCGCTGCCTTCGACCACGACGCCACGGCCTTCCGTCGCATCCTCGAAGACGCCGGCATGCTCCGCCGCGGCGCACCCGCCGACGATGCCGACGTCGGCGAGTACTTCAGCCAGTTCTACGAATCCGTGCGCGAGGACCGCGAGGTCACGTGGAGCGGCGAGTACGCCTCACGCATCGTGCGTCACACGTTCGATCGCAGCAGCCCCATCTCGCAGTACGCCACGGTGCCGAGAGCGTTCGTGTTCATCCAGCGGATCAACCTCGGCCTGTACGCGCTGCTCGGCGAGCTCGAGGCCCACGGCAACTACCGACGCATCGCCGAGGAGCTGTGGCCGTTCGTGCAGGGACCGCCCAGCACGCCGATGGCGGTGGCCGAGCAGCCCTGGCTGCGACGACACCTCGACAGCCCCGACCGATAGCGTTTCGGGGTGCCCCGCAACCGCCTCCCCCGCCTTCGCGCGCTCGCTCCCACCCTGCTCGTCGCCACCATCGCCCTCGCTGCCTGCGGCGATGACACGAAGTCGAGTGCCACGTCGACCACCCCACCTGCACCCACGACGACCGTGGCCGGCGCGGTCGCGCTGCCCGAGGTGAAGCTCCCGGCTTCGTTGCCGACCGAGCTGGTCGTCACCGATCTGACCAAGGGCACCGGCCCGGAGGCCGAGAACGGCGACATCGTCGAGGTGCGCTACGTCGGCGTGCGCAGCGAGGACGGAACGCAGTTCGACGAGAACTTCACCAGCGGCGAGACCTTCCCGGTCACCCTCGGCAAGGGCGGCGTCATCGCCGGATGGGACCAGGGCCTCGTCGGCGCGCAGGCCGGCGCCCGGCGCCAACTCGACATCCCTGCCGACCTGGCCTACGGCGACTCGCCCCGCGGCGACGTCATCAAGGCAGGCGACGCGCTCACGTTCGTCATCGACATCGTGTCCATCACCGAGGGCGTGGATCCGGCCGACGAGCCGAAGGTCAGCGTCGCTCCGAGCCCGAACGTGCCCGAGACGGTCAGCGTCGATCTCGTCACCGGTGACGGCGCGGAGGCGGCGAACGGCTCGACCGTCGCCATCCAGTTGATCGCCTACCGCGCCGACACCGGCGAGAAGATCGACTCGACGTGGGCCACAGGAAGCCCGCTCGAATTCAGCATCGGCGGTGGCGAGGTGCTGGCCGGGATCGACGAAGGCGTCATCGGCATGAAGGTCGGTGGGCGGCGTCAGGTGACGATCCCGTTCGGCAAAGCCTTCGGCCCGGACGGCAACCCCGACCTCGGCCTGCCGGCGTCGGTCGACCTCGTGCTCGTCATCGATCTGTTCTCGGTCGCCTGACGTTCTCGGTCGTGACGCTCGCCTCGGGCGGCGCGTTCCCGCCCGGCTAAGAACTCGGCCATGACCGAGGCAACGACAACGGCGGACTTCGACCCGGACGCGCTTCGCGACCGGTACCGAGCCGAACGCGACAAGCGACTGCGCGCCGACGGCAACGAGCAGTACACCGAGATGGCCGGCGAGTACGCCCACTACCTCGAGGACCCGTACGTCGCCCCGATCGAACGCGAACCGCTGACCGACGAGGTCGACGTGGTCGTCATCGGTGGCGGCTTCGGCGGGCTGCTCGCCGGGGCGCGGTTGCGCCAGGCGGGCATCGAGGACATCCGCATCATCGAGAAGGGCGGCGACTTCGGCGGCACGTGGTACTGGAACCGGTACCCCGGGGCGATGTGCGACGTGGAGTCGTACATCTACCTCCCGCTGCTGGAAGAACTGGGCTACGTCCCCAAGGAGAAGTACACCCACGCGCCCGAGATCCTCGCTCACAGCAAGGCGATCGGCGAGCACTTCGACCTGTACCGCAACGCCTGCTTCCAGACCGAGGTGACCTCGATGCAGTGGGACGACACGTCGTCGCGCTGGATCATCGGCACCAACCGCGGCGATGCCATCCGTGCCCGCTTCGTGGCGATGGCCAACGGGCCGCTGCACCGACCGAAGCTGCCGGCGATCGAGGGCATCGACTCGTTCCGCGGCCACACGTTCCACACCAGCCGGTGGGACTACGACTACACCGGCGGCGACTCCGACGGTGGGCTGACCGGACTGCGCGGCAAGCGCGTCGGCATCATCGGCACCGGCGCGACCGCAGTGCAGTGCATCCCGCACCTCGGCGAAGCGGCGGATCAGTTGTTCGTGTTCCAGCGCACCCCGTCGTCGATCGACGTGCGTGACAACCGACCGACCGACCCCGACTGGGCGGCCGGCCTGCAGCCCGGGTGGCAGCAGCACCGGATGAACAACTTCAACACGCTCGTCTCCGGCGGCTTCGAACCCGAGGACCTCGTCGGTGACGGCTGGACGGACATCATCGGCAAGCTGCTGCTGCTCGTGCGCCGCGACGGCCTCGAGGCGGTCAGCCCGGAGAACCTCGCGCGCACGATGGAGATGGCCGACTTCGAGAAGATGGAGCAGATCCGCTCGCGCGTCGACACCATCGTCGGCGACCCGTCGACCGCCGAGGCGTTGAAGCCCTACTACCGCCAGTTCTGCAAGCGGCCGTGCTTCCACGACGAGTACCTCGACACGTACAACCGTCCGAACGTGACGCTGGTCGACACGCAGGGTCGGGGTGTGAAGCGACTGACGGAGAACGGTGTCGTGGTCGACGGGCCGGACGGCGAGCAGACCTACGAGGTCGACTGCCTGATCTTCGCCACCGGCTTCGAGGTCGGCACCGACTACACCCGCCGCGCCGGCTACGACGTGCACGGCCGCGACGGCATCACGCTCTCGGAGAAGTGGGCCGACGGCGCATCGACGCTCCACGGCATGCACTCGCGCGGCTTCCCGAACTGCTTCATCTTCAGCCTGACCCAGTCGGGCTTCACCGTGAACTTCCCGCACATGCTGGACGTGCAGAGCCGGCACCTCGCCTACATCCTGCGCCACGCGCTGGACAACGACGTCGAGGTCGTCGAGGTCAGCCAAGAGGCGGAAGACGCCTGGGTGCAGACCATCCTCTCGCTGGCCCAGGTGAACATGCAGTTCCTCGAGTCATGCACGCCCGGCTACTACAACAACGAGGGCAAGCCCGGAGACCGCAGCCTGCGCAACGCGTCGTACGGCGGCGGCTCCATCGCATTCATCAAGCTGCTGGAGGACTGGCGGGCGGACGGTTCGCTCCCCGGCCTGGAGCTCACCGGGTCAGGTGGTTGAGGAGCGCAGCACGTCGTCGACGAACGCGGCCAGCGCGGCGACGTTCGGCGGCTCGATCATCGTCGCGTGGTCGCCGGCGACCTCGAACACCTTCAGACGAGCGCAGAACGGACCCCATCCGTTGCCCTCGTCGATGATCCGGTGGTGGGCGTCGATCCGGCGGCCCTTGCCGATGGCGAAGGTCTCGGGCGGCGAGGGCCGGAACAGGGCCATGCCGCCGTCGTAGAAGTTGACCTGATAGGCGGCCGACGCAGCGAAGAAGCCGGCGGCAACGGTGTCGTTGTGCATCGACTGGCGACGAGCCGCCGCTGCGGCATCGACCGGCTTGCGGCGCTCGCGCTCGTACTTGATCTTCGCCGTGATCCACTCGCGCAGGTACCCGGCGCCACGCGAACGGGCGATGCCGAGCTGCATCCGCACTCGGTCGATCAACGTCATCCCGTTCGGTGTCGGCGCCCACGTGTCGAGGAGGATGACGTCTGCGACGACCTCGCCGGCGGCACGCATCCGTCGCGCCATCTCGATCGCGGTGAGCCCACCACCCGAGTACCCGGCGAAGCAGTACGGACCGTTCGGCTGGACCTGACGAACCTCGGCGAGGTAGTCCTCGGCGGCCTCGTCGATGCGCGAGTGGGCCACTTCGCCGCCGTACAGGCCGCGCGCCTGGATCCCGTAGACCTTGCGTCCGCCGGCCAGCTCGGTGGCCAGGAAGCGGAAGTTGACGACGTTGCCGAACATCCCGTGCACGATGAACAGCGGCGGTTCGCTGCCGCCGCGTGCGCCGTGCATCGGGACGAGGAAGCGATGCCGCTGCGGGGCCTCGGTCGACGGCGCCGCGTTCGCATCACCATCGGCCGCGCCGCCGAGCTCCGGGTCGCCGATCAAGCCGGCGAGCAAGGCGATCGTGGGTGCCTCGAACAACGTCGACAGGGGCATCTCGAACGAGAAGCGGCGACGCAGCCGAGCGAACAGGCGAACGGCCACCAGCGACTGCCCACCGAGCTCGAAGAAGTCGTCGTCGCGACCGACCTGGCTGATGCCGAGCAACTCACCCCACATCGTGGCCAGCTCGCGCTCGATGGCGGTCGCCGGTTCGGCGAACGCCGCGCGCAGGTTCGGTCGTGCGAACTGCGGGCCGGCGAGGTCGGCATCGTCGGCGTCGGATCGCGCCTCCGAGTCGACCTGCTCGATCCAGCGCTGGAGGTCGACCGAGCAGACGACGACCTGGCCGCCGACGCCTGCAGTGAGCAGACGGTCGAGTGCATCGACGCCCTCCTCGGGGAGGATGCCCTCGCGCACCGCGGCCTGGACCGGTGCGGTCGACCGCTGCGGCGCGGCGAGCTCGTCGGCGCGCCCGGCACGGAACGCGCTGTCGGCGTCGATCCGGCGCATCGTGAAGCCCTCGACGGAGATCACCTCGTTGCCGTCCTCGTCGCAGATGCCGATGTCGAAGACGGCGATGTCCTGGGTCCGGCCGGGACGGACGCGGACGTGGCTGAACGCCGTTGCCGGGATCGGGCCGCGAACGAGGATCCGCCCGTAACCGAACGGGACGTAGAACGTGCTCGTCTGATCGAACGACGGGATGATTGCCTGCGCGCTCCCGATCGCCATGTCGAGCACCGCCGGGTGCAGCCACAGCGTGTCGAGCTCGGAGACGTACTGGTCCGGGAGGATCGTCGTGATCACGGCTTCCTCGATGCCGTACTCGACGCGTCGCAGGTTGCCCCAGTGCGCCCCGAAGTCCATGAACGGCTGCGCCGAGTAGCCGTCGAGCTCCTCGACGAGCTGCTGGCAACGCGCCCGGACCTCGGCGAGGTCGACGTGCCTCGCCGCATCGTCGGCTCGGATGGCCACGTTCCCGGTGGCGTGGGGCGACTCGATGTCGTCGCTGTAGACCACGACCGATCCGTCGCTGCGGTCCAGCTGCACCGTCAGCGTGCGCACCTCGTCCGGCCCGACGAAGAACGGCCGAAGGAAGACGAGGTCGGAGAGCTCGACGTTGCCGGCGGCACCACCGAGGTGCAGGCCCGCCTGGCGCATCAGCTCGACGTAGCCGGTACCGGGCAGCAACGCGTCCCCGCCGTCCACCTTGTGCTCGCCGATCACCCAGTGCGTGTTGCGCGAGAACGCGGTGGACATCGACACGACGTTGCCGCGATCGTCGACGTGATCGATCAGCCGCGCCGGATCCGGGGCCAGCTCGGCGGCAGGTGTGTGACGCACCGCCTCGGCGTGCGCTGCGCCGACAGCCATGCCGACGGATTGCCATGCGCTCCAGTTGACGACGACCGCGCGGCTGGCACCTTCCGCGTTCTTCATCCCCGCGTACGAGTCGAGGAAGGCGTTCGCCGCCGTGTAGTCCACCTGGCCCGGCAAGCCGATGATCGAGCTGACCGAGGAGAACAGGAGGATCAGCTCCGGCGGCGACTTCGCCAGGAGCTGGTCGATCACGAGCACGCCCTTGGCCTTGACCGCGATCACGTCCGACATCGGCAGGCGCGGACGCATGGCGATGAGCTGGTCATCGAGAACGCCGGCAGAGTGGATGACGCCGGTGATCTTGCCGAAGCGGGTGCGCACCGACTCCATCACGGTGCCCATCCGCACCGCGTCGGTGATGTCGACGCTGACCGCCATGACGTCGGCACCGAGCGCTTCCAGCCGCCGAAGGGCCTCGACCTTGGAACGCGTCGCCGCGTCCAGGCGATCCACGTCGACCGCGGGACCGTGGTTCGGGACAGCGCTGCGGCCGAGCAGCACCAGCTTCGAATGCGAGGTGCGCCGTGCGATCTGTTCCGCAACCGAGAGCCCGATGCCGCCGAGGCCGCCGGTGATGAGGTAGGTCCCGCCGTCCACCCAGGGCGAGGCGTCGCTCGGCCCGATCGCCACCGGGTCGAACCGGCGCACCCAGCGCTCCGCACCGCGATACGCAACGACGTCGTCGGTGGAGCCCGCCTCGCCTGACGTCGGAGCCGCGAGATCGGCGAGCAGCCGATCGACGAGTGCATCACCCGCACCGAGCGCCTCGTCGTCGAGATCGATCGTCATCGACGACACGTGTCCGAGCTCGCGAGGCACGACGCGGCACGCGCCGTGCAGAAGTGCCCGCTCCGGTCGCACGGTTCGTTCTCCACTGCCGACGACGTGGACATCGCTGGTGATCACGACCAACCTCGACTCCACCGCGTGCACGACCAGGCCGGTGGCCAGTTCGAGCAGGCTGCCGAGATCCCGGTCGACCGATGCCTCCAGCGTCGGCACGAGCCCGGCCCGCCGGTTCCGGCCGACCTTGCGACCACGTCCGAGCGCCGTCATGTGAACGATGCGATCGAGCGTGATGTCGCGCAGCCGCAAGCCCTCGAGCACTTCGATGAAGTCGCCGCCGTGCTCGGTGTTGACGATGTACTCGTCGTCGAAGCCTTCGAAACCCTCACCGAACCCGACGCGGATGACGCGGTGGCCGCGCGAGCGCAACCGTTCCACCATGCGCGCCGCGAGCGGAGCGCCGTCGTCGATGATCATCCACGTGTGCTCCTCGGCGAGCACGGAGACCGGCGGCGACGCCGAGCGGCGCCACGACGGCGCCGAGAACCAGTCGGACACGTCCGCCTTCTTGCGCAACGGTCCCGAGCGCGACGACGAGCGCACGCCGACCGGATCGGGATCCACCCAGAACCGCTGGCGCTCGAACGAGTACGTCGGCAGCTCGATGCGGTGACGGACCTCGTCGCGGTGCAGCGCCTCGGTGTCGAGGCTCACCCCAGACGTGTACACCTTGCCGACGGCGCCCAGCGCGAACGCGACGTCGGAGAAGTCTTCGCGTGGGTGGCGCATGGTGGGTGTGATCACCACCGACGGCGAAGCGGCCATGCGAGCGAAGCTCGCCAGGGTGCGCCCCGGCCCGATCTCGACGAGCACCCGGTTCGGGTCGCTCATGATCGTGCGAATGCCGTCACTGAAGCGCACCGCCTCGCGCAGGTGACGCACCCAGTAGTCGGGGTCGGTCGCCTGGTCCGCGGTGATCCAGGTGCCGGTGAGGTTGGAGACGTACGGCTTGGTCGGGGCGCGGAAGCCGATCGTGCGGCAGAAGGCGCCGAACTCGGCGAGGATCGGCTCCAGCATCGACGAGTGCGCGGCGACGTTGATGTGGACGCGCATCGAATCGACGTCAGCCGCCGTGAAGATCGCTTCCATCTCGTCGATGAGCGGCTGCGGTCCGGACACCACGCACAGGTCTTCTGCGTTCACCGCGGCGATGCTCAGCCCTGGCACGAGCATCGAGCGGGCCTCGTCCTCGCCGAGCGTGATGCTCAGCATCCCGCCAGCCGGCAGCGTCTCGAACAGGCGGCCGCGGGTGGCGACGAGGGCGATGCCCTCCTCCATCGTGATCACCCCACCGAGGCAGGCTGCGACGTACTCGCCGGCGCTGTGGCCGATCATGGCGTCGGGCACGACCCCCCACGACTCGAGCAACGTGGCCATCGCGTACTCGGTGGCGAACAGCGCGGGCAGCGCCACCGATGGACGCTCGAGGTCCTTGCTCGCCTCGTCGACGTCGCCGCTCGGGAAGAGCAACGTACGCAGGTCCGAGCCGACCAACGGTCGGGCCACCGCGCAGCACCGGTCGATCGCGTCGCGATACACGGGCTCGTTGTCGTACAGATCGCGACCCATCCCCGCGTACTGCGCGCCACCGCCCGGCATCAGGAAGACGATCGACGGCACGCTGCTCGTGCCGGCGTGCGTGGACACGGTCTTCGGGTCGCCGGCCTCCAGCCGCTGCGCCGCCTCGAGCGGCGAGGACGCGACCACGGCGCGGCGGACCTCGAAGTGCTTCCGACCGACGAGGCGCGTGTACGCGACGTCGGCGAGGTCGATCGACGGGTTCGACCGGAGGTGCTCCGCGAGCTCTGCACTGGCGTGGTCGAGCGACTCGATGCTGCGCGCCGACAGGGTGATCAACTGCAGGTCGCGGCCGGGCGTCGAGGGCTCCGCTTGCGGCGGGGGTTCCTCGATGATCACGTGCGCGTTGGTGCCGCCGGCACCGAGGCCGGTGATGCCGGCGATCCGCGTGCCGCTCGGTCCGGGCTCCCACGGACGAAGCTCGGCGTTGACGAAGAACGGGCTGTGCGGGAAGTCCGCCTGCGGGTTGGGCGACTGGAAGTGGAGGCTGGGTGGCAGTTGGCGGTGCTGCAGCGCGAGCACCGTCTTGATGAACGCGGCGACGCCGGCAGCCTCGCCGGTGTGGCCGATGTTGGACTTCAGCGATCCGATCGCGCAGAACTCGGTGTCCTCGGTGCTCTGCCGGTACGCCTGCGTGATGCCGGCGATCTCGATCGGGTCGCCGATGAGCGTGCCGGTGCCGTGCGCCTCGACGTAGGTGACGTCGCGTGCGTCGACGTCGGCAACCGCCAGCGCCTCGGCAACCACGCGCGACTGCCCGGGAACGCTGGGGGCGAGGTACCCGACCTTCTCGTTGCCGTCGTTGTTGATCGCCGATCCACGGATGACGGCCAGCACGTTGTCGCCATCGGCGACCGCAGCATCCAGCGGCTTCAGCAGCACGCACCCGACCGCACTGGAGATCACGGTGCCCGCCGACTTCTCGTCGAACGCCCGGCAGTGCCCGTCGGGCGAGAGGATCTCGCCTTCCTTGTAGAAGTAGCCACGTCGCTGCACCGGCGAGACGACGGCGCCACCGGCGAGCGCCATGTCGCACTCGCCACTGAGCAGGCTCTGGCAGGCGAGGTGGATGGCCACGAGTGTGGAGCTGCACGCCGTCTGCACGTTCATGCTCGGGCCGCGGAGGTTCAGCTCGTACGAGACGCGGGTGGCCAAGAAGTTGGTGTCGTTGCCGGTGTGACGCACCAGCCACTCGCCGATCGACGTGGCGACCTGCTCGTTGGCGAGCACGTTCTTGAACATGTACTCGCTCAGCCCGCAGGAGGCGAACACGGCAACCGATCCGTCGACCTGCTCGCCCACGTAGCCGGCGTGCTCGAACGCCTGCCACGCGGACTCGAGGAAGAGGCGGTGCTGCGGATCGAAGACGGCGGCATCGCGCGGGCTCATCCCGAAGAACCCGGCATCGAACAGATCGATGTCCTCCAACGGCGCCGA
Organism: Ilumatobacteraceae bacterium; assembly: GCA_965229005.1. GTDB lineage: Bacteria > Actinomycetota > Acidimicrobiia > Acidimicrobiales > Ilumatobacteraceae > CBDDIP01. The sequence continues at coordinate 1,349,571 of CBDDIP010000002.1, read as the reverse complement.
GGCGGGCACGTACGCCGGATCGCGGATGTTGTCGAGCGACTCGCCTGCCGCGAGGAGCTCGTCCTCGGAGAAGAATTGCATCGCTTCGACGCCGTCGCGCAGGTGCTCCCAGAACGCGCCAATGCCCGCCGACCCGGGGAACCGTCCGGCCATCCCGATGACGGCGATGCGCCCGTCGTAGTTGTTCTCTGTGCCCATCAGTCGCCTGCCTCGGGAAGGTGTATCGGCACCACCGACGCGCTCCCCAAAATTTTCTTCCCCCCGTTGGGTTGAACAGGTCAGATGGTACCGTTCGGCGGATGTCCGAGGGAGCGGTCATCGACTCGTACCCGCTGTCGCCCCTGCAACAGGGCATGTTGTTCCACCGTTTGGAGGGCAGCAACGTCGGCGTCGACATCGAACAGATGGTCGGCGAACTGCACGAGACGGTCGATGTCGAGCTCCTCACCGCTGCCTGGCAACGGGTCGCCGACCGCCATCCGATCCTGCGCACGCGCTTCCGATGGGCCGGGGTCGACGCACCCGAACAAGAGGTGCTCGATCACGTGACCGCGAGCGTCGCGGTGCACGACCTCCAGCACCTCGCGTCGGATGAGCAGGACGCGACGTTCCGCACGTTCATGTCCGACGATCGCCGAACGGGGTTCGAGCTCGACGCCGCGCCGCTGTGGCACCTGACGCTGTTCCGACTCGCCGCCACCGAGCACCGGTTCGTCTTCACCTACCACCACTCGCTGCTCGACACGAGCGTGGTGTGGGCGGTCGAGGAAGCGTTCCGCGAGTACGACGCACTGCGCGCCGGCACCGAGGCGCCCGTCGAGGAGCGCCTCGCCTACCGCGATCACATCCTCTGGTTGCACGACCACCTGATCGCAGATCGCGAGGCGGCGGCCGAGTACTACCGCGAGCTGCTCGACGGCTTCGACGAACCGAACCGGCTCAAAGCGCTGGAGCGCCACGAGAAGCTCACCGACACCGACCTCGGCTACGGCGCGATGCGCTTCCGGCTCTCGATCGAGCTGAGCGAGGCGATCCACCGGACCGCTGCCGAGTTGCGGATCAACCCGCCGGTGATCGTCGAAGCGGCGTGGGCCCTGGTCCTCTCCTCCTTCTCCGGCTCGCCCGACGTCGTGTTCGGTTCCACCCGCGGCTGCCGCCGGTCCGGGCTCCCGGGCAGCGATCGCACGATGGGGTTGTTCATCAACACTCCGCCGGTGCGGATCGTCGTCGACCCGGACGCGTCCGTCGCCGACCTCCTCGCCGCCGTGCGCCGCCAGCAGGTGGACAAGCGCGCACACGAGCACACACCGCTGACCGAGATCCAGGCAGCCGTCGGCAGTCGCGGGGTCGGTCTCTTCGACACGATCGTCGTCGTCAACGAACTGCACCAGGGCACCCGGCTGCGAAACCTCGGCGGCGAGTTCGAGCACCGCGAGTTCGACCTCCACGACCAGACCAACTTCCCGCTCACACTGCTGGCGTTCACCGACCCGCAGATCCACTTCAAGCTCTCGTACGACCTGCGCCTGTTCGACGACGTGGCGATGGAGCGGGTTCGCTCACTGCTCGAGGCGATCCTCACCGGGATGGTCGCCGAGCCCGGGGCGCGGGTTCGCAGCCTGCCCACCGTGCCCGCTGCGGAGCTGGAGCTCCTGGCGACGTGGAACGCCACCGACGTGTCGATCGATCGGACGGCAACGATCGCCGACCTGTTCCACGCGCAGGTCCAGCGCACCCCGGACGCCACGGCGATCATCTATCGCAACCAGTCGCTGACCTACCGCCAGCTCGCCGGCAAGGCGTCCGCGCTCGCCGCGCACCTCCGGCAGCTGGGCGTCGGACCGGACGTCCTCGTCGGGGTGTTCATCGATCGCTCGATCGACATGGTGGTCGCGCTGCTCGGCATCCTCGAAGCGGGCGGCGCGTACGTCCCCCTCGATCCCGGCTACCCGGCCACGCGCATCGCGATGATGCTGGAGGACGCCAACGCCCCCGTCGTGCTGACCCAGGCACGCCTGCGCGGTTCGGTGCCCGCAACCGTCCCGCACGTCGTCGCCGTCGACGAGCTGGCGCTGGCGCCCTCAGAACGTCGAGCCGACGCCGGGCCGTCGCCGAGCAACCTCGCCTACGTCATCTTCACCTCGGGCTCCACCGGACGCCCGAAGGGCGTGATGATCGAGCACCGCAACGTCGTCAACTTCTTCGCCGGGATGGACGACGCCGTCGGGTTCACCGCCGATCCCACGCCGGGCACGTGGCTGGCCGTGACGAGCATCTCGTTCGACATCTCCGTGCTCGAGCTGTTCTGGACGCTCACCCGCGGCTTCGCCGTCGTCGTGCAGGAGGACGAGGGCCGGCTCTCGAACCAGCGCACCGGCCAGGGTGCCCCGTCGGCCGCCGTGCGGCCGATGGACTTCAGCCTGTTCTACTTCGCCGCGGACGCCGCCGGCACGGGCACCGATCGCTACCGCCTCCTGCTCGATGGCGCGCGGTTCGCCGACGAGCACGACTTCACCGCGGTGTGGACGCCCGAGCGCCACTTCCACGAGTTCGGCGGCCTGTACCCGAACCCGGCGGTCACCGGTGCGGCCGTCGCCGCGGTCACCACGCGCGTCGGCATCCGTGCCGGCAGCGTCGTGCTGCCGCTCCACAACCCGATCCGCTGCGCCGAGGACTGGTCGGTGGTCGACAACCTGTCCAACGGTCGCGTCGGTCTGTCGTTCGCCTCCGGCTGGCATGCCAACGACTTCGCGCTCGCCCCGCAGAACTTCGCCGACCGGCGTCAGCTGATGTGGGACGGCATCGAGACCATTCGTTCGCTGTGGCGTGGCGAGACGGTGTCGACCGTCGGCGGCGACGGTCGCCAGATCGACGTCGCCATGTTCCCGCCGCCCGTGCAAGTGGCGCCGCCGATCTGGATCACTGCGGGCGGCAGTGCCGACACGTTCACGAGGGCCGGCGAGATCGGTGCCAGCATCCTCACCAACCTCTTGGTGATGGGTCGCGACGACCTCGTTCGTAACATCGCCGCATACCGAGCCGCGTACCGCGCCGCCGGACACCCTGGCGAGGGTCGCATCAGCCTGATGCTGCACACCTACGTGGGCACCGACCTCGACGAGGTGCGGTCCACGGTTCGCGGCCCGTTCCTGGAGTACCTGCGCACATCCACCGACCTCATCAACCAGGTCCAGTGGGAGACGACGAGCTTCGCCAAGCCCGAGGTCGGCGGCGGCACCGGCCGCGGCGAGGCCCGCGATCTCAACGACCTCGACGACGACGAGATGGCCGTCATCATGGACCACGCGTTCGATCGCTACTTCCGCACCGCCGGCCTCTTCGGCACGCCGGAGAGCTGCCTCGCCACGATCGATTCGCTGCGCGAGCTCGGCGTCGACGAGGTCGCCTGCCTCATCGACTTCGGTGTCGACCAGGACGACGTGCTGCGCAGCCTCACCCACCTCGACGCGCTGCGTCGGGCGAGCAACCCCGTCGCGCTGCCGGAGACCGCCGGCGCTGCTGCCACGACCGACGTTGCCGACGACGACGAGGACTTCGGGCTCATCACCCAGCTCACCCGGCACGGCGTCACGCACCTGCAGTGCACGCCGTCGATGGCCGGCATCGTCGCGGCGCATCCCGACGGGCTCGCCGCGCTGAGCGGACTGCAGCGGCTGCTGCTTGGGGGCGAGGCGCTCCCGCCGGCCATCGTCGATCGGATCCAGCCGCACCTGTCCGGGCAGCTCGTCAACATGTACGGCCCGACGGAGACCACGGTGTGGTCGACCACATCGCCGATCCAAGCGCCAGGCGTGCCGATCACCATCGGCCGGCCGATCGCCAACACCCAGATCTACATCGTCGATCGTCATCTGCGGCGCAACCCGATCAGCGTGCCGGGCGAGCTCCTCATCGGCGGCGATGGCGTCGTGCGCGGCTACCTCGACCGGGCCGAGCTGACCGCCGAACGCTTCGTCGACCTCCCGGCAGCCGACGGCCGGCGCGTCTACCGCACCGGCGATCTGGCCCACATCCGTCCCGATGGTGAGATCGAGTTCTCCGGCCGCCTGGACCATCAGGTGAAGGTGCGTGGCTATCGCATCGAGCTCGGCGAGATCGAAGCCGCGATCGGACGTCATCCCGACACGGTGGAGAACGTGGTCGTCGCTCGATCCGACGGCAACGGCGACCCGCGCATCGTTGCGTACGTCGTGCCGCGCGTCGAGAGCGGCACGCCGACCGAGGCGTGGGCGACGGTGTGGGACGAGACCTACCGACACGGCACCGCCGTCGACGCCCGATTCGAGATCGCCGGCTGGACGAGCAGCTACACCGGTGAGCCGATCCCCGCGGAGGAGATGCAGGACTGGGTCGACCACACGGTCGCCTCGATCCGCGAGCTGCAGCCGAAGCGCGTCCTGGAGATCGGTTGCGGCACCGGCCTGCTGCTGTTCCGCGTGGCACCGCACACCGAGCGCTACGTCGGCATCGACATGGCCCCCACCGCGCTCGAGCACATCAACGCCTCGCTGGCCAACGATCCGATCGCCGGCGTCACGCTGCTCCTCGGCGCGGCCCACGATGTCGAGCGGCTGACCGACGAGCGCTTCGACACGATCGTCATCAACTCCGTCTCGCAGTACTTCCCCGACGCCGACTACCTCGTCGGTGTGATCTCGTCGGCGATGCGACTACTCAACCCCGGTGGCCGGCTGTTCCTCGGCGACCTGCGCAGCCTCACGCTGCTGCGCGAGTTCGCCGCGTCGATCGAGCTGGCTCGCGCCTCCGCCTCGACGACCGCGACCGAGCTCGCCCGTCGCGTTGAGCAGCGTCTTGGCAACGAGGAGGAGCTGCTCGTCGATCCGGCGCTGTTCGATGCGCTCCTCAATCACATCCCCGAGCTCGCCGGCGTGGAGCTGCGGGCGAAGACCGAGCAGTACGACAACGAGCTGAGCCGGTTCCGCTACGACGCGGTCCTCCACCGCACCGATCCGCTCGCGGCGGGCCCGGTCGATGTGCGCACCGTCGCACTCACCGACGACGCGCCAGGGGCACTCGACGCCGTCATCGAATCGGCGTTGCGCGATCGACCCGCTGCGGTCCGCATCGAAGGCCTGCGCAACGATCGACTCGTTCGTGAGGTGGCGCTGACGGCGATGCTCGCAACGCCCGGCACCGACGCGACGGTTGCTGAGATCCGCGATGCCATCGACCACATCGCCGCCGGCTCGCGACCCGAGATCATCGGCAAGCCGCGCGACGGCTACGACGCCCAGCTCGACTGGTCGTCGTCCGGGCCCGACCGCCTCGACCTCGTGCTCGTCGCCCACGGCACTGCCGGCATCGTCCCCCGCTCGTCGCACTCGTCCAACGGGGCCGCACCGCGACCGTGGTCCACGTTCACCAACGTGCCGATGACCCGGCTGGCCAAGACCCTCGGTCCGGTGCTGCGCGCCCACCTGCGGGCCTCGCTGCCCGACTACATGATCCCGTCCGCGTTCGTCACGCTGGATGCCCTGCCGCGCACGCCGAACGGGAAGGTCGATCGCAACGCGCTCCCCGCCCCCGATCGCAGCCGCAGCGAAGAGGGCGCCGCCGTCGCCCCGCAGAACGACATCGAGCGGACGATCGCCGCGGTCTGGCAGGACATCCTCTCGTTGGACACCATCGGCGTGGAGACCAACCTGTTCGATCTGGGCGCCAACTCGCTGATGATGGTCCAGGCCAGCACCCGGTTGAGCGAGGCGCTGGAGCGCCGGCTCTCCCTCGTGCAGCTGTTCGGTCACCCGACGGTGCGCGCACTCGCCGCTCACCTCCAAGGCGACACGGCCAACGAAGAGCAGGCGATGAAGCAGAGCCAGGACCGGGCGGCCACCCGCAAGGACGCGATGCAACGCCGCAGAGACGCCCGCCGAGGCGGCTGAACCAGCTGTCGGCGGCGCACGGTTCGCGCGCCGGCGATCACGATCACGGACGGCGCCACGTGCGCACGTGCTGCCAGAGCGCAGCGACGGCGAGCACCTCGCGATCGCCTGCCGGTGCGCGGAGCACGTGCTCGGGTTGGCACTCGAGCCGGAGCGCCGTGGCACACCCGACGTCACCGGCGATGACCACCAGCCGGGCTCGCTTGCGCACTGCGAACCCACCGGGTCGCAGTGGCGCGCACGGCACGCCGACCCAACGCGACGAGCACAGCGCGACCGCGTCGAACGCTTGGAGCTCGACGGCCAGCCTGGCCACGTCCCAGACCTCCTCGTCGCCGAGGTAGGACAGGCGAACGGCCGGCGCGCAGGGTTCGTCGAGCAGGCTCGGATCGATGATCGTCACGCCGTACATCCGGGCCAGGCCGTCGCAGAAGCCGAGCGACTCGGCGAACCTGCCCTCGACCCAGCGGGCCAATGACGACGGGAGCCGGTCGGGACCGGAGAACGGTTGGGGCGCTGCAGTCGGGTGGTTGCTCACACCTACAAAGACCGTGGCCAAACGGCTCCGGAGGAAAAGCACCTGCATGTCACGCCTGCAGCGACGGCGCCGACCGACTCGTCCGGCGACAGATCGCGCCGAAGTTGCGGGGAACACCTGATGACATCACCCGCGCCGAGCTGCAGGATTTGGTGAAAATCCGCTAGAAAGCATCGTCGGATCACGGGAGCGGAAGGGAGGTCTTTGATGTCGTACGTCCTTGCGGTCGACCTCGGCACCACCTTCACCGCGGCTGCGATCGTGCGCGACGGCGGCGATCCGCAAGTCGTCACGCTGGAGCACCACGGCACCTCGGTGCCCTCCGTGCTGTGGATCGGCCCGGATCGCCAGATGCTGGTCGGTACCGCAGCAGCCAGGCGGGCCGCCACCGACTCCTCCCGCGTGGTGCGCGAGTTCAAGCGCCGCATCGGCGACACGACACCGCTCCTCGTCGGCGGATCGCCGTACTCGGCCGAGCAGCTCAGCGCCCGCCTGCTGCGATGGGTCTACGACACCGTGGCCGAGCAGGAGGGTGGCCCGCCGATCGGCATGGCGATCACCCACCCGGCCAACTGGGGCCCGTACAAGCTGGAGCTGCTCAACCAGTTGCTGCGCCTCGCCGAAGTCGGCCCGACCGTCACGATCACCGAGCCCGAGGCCGCAGCCATCCACTACTCGGCCGGCGAGCGCGTCGAGTCGGGCGATGTCGTCTGCGTCTACGACCTCGGCGGCGGCACGTTCGACGTCGCCGTGCTGGAGAAGACCGACAGCGGCTTCAAGGTCCTCGGTGAGCCGGAAGGTGTCGAGCGGCTGGGCGGCATCGACTTCGACGCCGCCGTGTACGGCTACGTCGTCGATCAGCTCGGCACCGCGCTCGACAACGTGCCGCCCGACCACCCCGACTGGATCGCCGCACTCAGCAAGCTGCGCGAGGAGTGCACGAACGCCAAGGAGACGCTGTCCGTCGCTCCTGATGCGACCATCGAGGTCTGGCTGCCCACCGGACGCCACCAGATCACGATCACCACCGAGCGCTTCAGTGAGCTCATCGGGCCACCGATCACCGAGACGGTGAAGGCGGTCCGCCGCGGGTTGCAGGCCGCGCACGTCAACCCTGCCGACGTCGGCAAGATCCTGCTCGTCGGCGGGTCCAGCCGGATCCCGATCATCCGCTCCACCGTGGACGAGGAGCTCGGCATCGCCACGGCGATCGACACGCACCCCAAGCACGCCGTGGCATTGGGCGCCGCCCGGTTCGCCGCATCCGCCGCGTTCCGCCACGCGCTGCCGGCCAGCCGCATCGCCGAAGTGGCCCAACCGGTGGACGTGGAGGCCGAGCAGAGCAAGGTCGATCTGCGCACCAATCGTCGCGACGCGATGCTGTCGGTCGCCGACGGGGTCCGGACCATCGCCATCGCCCACCAGCGCGAGGACCTCGGCACGCGCATGGGCGAGCGCATCGAACGGCTCAGCTCGCAGACCGTGCGGGTGCTCATCGCCGGCGACTTCAAGCAGGGCAAGAGCACCCTCGTCAACGCGCTGATCGACGTCGACGTGTGCCCCGCCCACCCGGACTTCGCCACCAGCGTGCCGACCTCGATCCAACACGGCCTCGAGGCCTCGGCACGCATCTACCGCGACGTCGACGACCTCGAACCGAAGCCGGAGAGCATCGAGGTCGATCAGGTCGGCCGATGGGTCAGCGAGACCGAAGGCGCCGATCCCGAGCGCGACCACGTGCGCAGCTGCGAGGTGTCGTTGCCGGTCGACTGGTTGAAGGTCGGGATCCAGCTCGTCGACATGCCCGGCTATGGGGGGCTCGACGCCACCGCCGGCGCGCGGGTGCTCGCCGAGCTTCGCCAGGCCCACGCCGTGCTGTTCGTCAGCGACGCATCGCAGGAGCTCACCGCGCCAGAGCTCGACTTCCTGAAGACCGCCGTCAAGCACTGCGGCAACGTCACCTGCGTGCTGTCGAAGGTGGACGCCTACATCGACTGGCGGTTGATCCGCGACATCGACACCGGGCACCTCCAGCGCGCCGGGCTCGACGTCCCGATCGTGCCCGTGTCGTCGTTGCTGCACCTCGATGCGAAGCGGCGTTCGCGTGCCGAGTTCGACGCCGAGAGCGGCATCGAAGACCTCATCCGCCTGATCAGCCAACGCATCGTCGCCGCAGTCGAGGCCGAGCAGATCGTCGAGAGCGCCGTCGACGTCGAAGGCGCACTGACGCAGCTCCGCGGCGTGCTGATGGCCGAGATGGGCGCGCTCGACCCGGCCCAGCAGGAGCAGGTCGTCGGCGACCTGCGCGAGACGTTGCGCGGTGTGCGCGAGCTGCGCCTGCCGGCAGCGTCGTGGTTGCGCACCCTGGACGACGGGATCAGCGACCTGCGCACCAGCCGCGGCGACGAGCTGGAACGGGTCATGCACGAGCTCGTCATCGAAGCCGAGAGCGTCATCTCCAGCAACGACCCATCCGTCATCTGGGACGAGTTCCAGGCGTGGCTGCGGGCCCGCAGCACGACTGCCGTCAGCGACCTCTACGTGCACGTCACCGACGACGTCGCCGAGCTCGAGTCGCGCATCGTCGAGGCCCTCGCCGCAGCCGAGGACGAGGCGCTGAACCTCGGCGGCAACCTCAGCAGCTCGTTCATCGGATCGCTCCGGCTCGAGGGCGTCGACAGCCAGCTCGAAGACCGTGCATCCAGCGTCGCCATCGAGGGCACGTGGGCCGTCGCCGAGCCGCTGCTCGGCGTCGCCGGCTTCATCCCGGGGCTCGGGCCGGTCAGCCTCGCCGTGGCCGCCGTCGCCGGTCTCGTCTACGGCCGCCGGGCGCTGCGCGAGCGCAAGGCACGTGCGCTCGAGGGTCGCCGCGATCAGGCGCGAGCGCACCTGAAGGACTACACCGAGGAGATCAGCCGCCTCGTCGTACGATCCCTCGATCGCTACGCCAGCCACCTCCACCGCGGCATCCGCGACACCGTCTACCGCCGTGCCGACGAGCTCGAGCGCAGCATCAACGACGCGCTCAAGAAGGCCAACAACGCCGGCACCAAGTCCGACACCGAGCGCCAAGCCCGCCTGCAGCAGCTCGGCGTCGAGCTCGCCGACGCCGACGCGCTGATGGCGACGCTCGAGCAGCTCCGCGCCGGGGCGGTGACCGCCAGTGGCTGACGAGAAGGTCGACCTGCGCATCGAGGGCATCAGCAACGAACGGCTGGTGCGCCGCGGCGATCACACCGAGCTGTACCAGGCCGTCCAGAAGCAGTTCGGCCGCAAGGTCGCGGTGAAGGTGTACACGGCCGACGGCGTGCGCGACATCGCGCTGGCACGCTTCGAGCGCGAGTGCCTGCTGATGGGCGAGCTGAGCAGCCACCCCAACGTGGTCACCTACTTCAAGAGCGGGGTCCGTCGACGCCGTCCCTACGTCGTCAGCGAGTGGCTGGACGAGGGCACGTACTCCGGCATGCTCAAGCGCGGTTCCCGGCTCGACTGGGCGGACGCCGCCAACCTGGGCATCAAGGTCGCCGGTGCGCTGGAGTCCGCGCACCGTCTCGGCCTCGTGCACCGCAAGCTCAAGCCGGAAGACCTGTTCGTGTCGGCGTTCGGCGAGCCGCTCATCGGCGACTTCCAGCTCGACCCGACGGAGGCGACACGCGCCGGCGACCCGTTCGACATCATGGTGCACGCCGCGCCGGAGCTGTTCCGCGGCGGGCCCGCGGTCCCACAGGTGGACGTCTACGCGCTGGCATCGGTCATCTACACGATGATCATCGGGCGCCCGCCGTTCCTCGAGTCGCCCGACGAGCCGCTCGTGCGGATCAAGGGCCGGGCGCTGTCCAGCCCGCCGCCGGACTTGCGCGAGCAGGGCGTGCCGGGCGCGGTGTACGGCGTCCTGGCGTGGGCGTTGCAGCCGAGCCCCGAGCACCGGCCGGTCACCGCGCAGATCTTCGGACGCGCCCTGCAGGCAGCGCTGTCTGCTGCCGGACGCGCGCCATCGCGCATGTTGGTCAAACCGCAGACCGACGCCGACCGCGCCCTGCCGGAACCGACGTTGCCGGCCGCAGCCATGGCCATCCTGCTCGGCGACGCTCCCGTGGCGTCATCGCCGACAGAGGCCGCTGCCGTGGTCGAGGTGCTGCCCACTCCGACACCGGCACCCGCGCCACCCGTGGCACCCAGCGCACCCGCAGCACCGAGCGCGCCGGCGGCTCCTGTCGCGCCGCGGCCGACCGCCCCGCTCCCGCCACCGACCTTTGCTCCGCCGGCGGCCGCACCGGCGCCGCCGGCCGTCGCGCCCGCGGTGCCCGCGCCGGAGCCGGCCATCGCTCCCCTGTCGCCTGCCGCATCCGCTGCTGCTGCGGCCGCCGTCGAGGTCGCACCGGTGGGCAACGCCGATTCGCTCTCGCCCACTGCCGTGGTCGAGCAGGTGCGCTCGCTGCTGCGCATGGCTCGCCGGTTCTACAAGGACCCGGTGGAGCTGCAGCGCATCGATGAGCTCGAAGCGCGTCTGGACGAGCCGCTGCGCGTGGCCATCGCCGGCAAGGTCAAGGCCGGCAAGAGCACGCTGCTCAACGGTCTCGTCGGTGAGGAGCTCGCTCCGACCGACGCCAGCGAGTGCACGAAGATCATCACGTGGTACGTCAACGGGCTCACCTACCGAGCCACGTTGCACCTCGACGACGGCGGCGAGGTGACCACGCCGTTCTCGCGGCAGTCCGGCGCGATCGACGTCGACCTGCAGGGGAAGCCGGCCGAGAACGTCGACCACATCGTCGTCGAGTGGCCGTCGTCCTCACTCACCGAGCTGTCGCTCATCGACACGCCGGGCATCGCCTCGATCTCCACCGATCTGTCGGCGCGCACGCACCGCTTCGTGCTCGCCGAGGCCGGCCACGAGAGCCAGGCGGACGCGGTGATCTACCTCATGCGCCACCTGCACCCGACGGACATCCGCTTCCTCGAGTCGTTCCAGGACCTGCAGGTCGGCCGCACCAACCCGATCAACGCCATCGGCGTCCTGTCACGCGCCGACGAGCTGGCCGGTGGCCAGGAGGACGCGCTGGAGAGCGCCGCGAAGGTCGCCGCTCGTTACCGCACCTCGCCCCAGGTGCGTCGGCTGTGCCAGACCGTGGTCCCAGTGGCCGGTCTGCTGGCCCAGGCCAGCAGCACGATCCGCCAGAGCGAGTTCAACCTCCTCAGTCGCTTGGCTGCGTTGCCCGAGGACCAGCTCGAGCTGCTCGTCGCCTCGGCCGATCGGTTCGTCGATCACGACCTCGTCGCCAACGTCGTGTCCACCGATCGCGAGCACCTCATCCGCCGACTCGGCATCTTCGGCGTGCGCACAGCGATCACCGCCATCCGCCGCGGCGTTGCCACGGACGCTCCGGCGCTGGCGCAGCACCTGTTCGAGCGCAGCGGACTGTACGAGCTGCGTCGCATCCTGATGAGCCAGTTCGCCGCCCGCCGCGACGTGCTCAAGGCCCAGGCCGCGCTCACCGCGCTGGCGCAGCGGTTGCGCTCCACGCCCCCGCCCACCGGCGCCGATCAGCTGCAGTTCGAGCTGGAGCGTCTGCGCAGCACGGCCCACGTGTTCGCCGAGATCCAGCTGTTCGCCGCCATCCGCTCCGGCGCCGTGCCGATCGAGCCTGCCGAGGCCGACTCGGTCGAGCGCCTGCTCGGCTCCGAGGGCTACGCACCCACGGTGCGCCTCGGCCTGGGCGACGACGCCTCCCCCGCCGAGATCCGCGACGTCCTCAACGACCGGATCCGCGCCTGGCGCTCACGCGCCGAGAACCCGCTGTGCCCGCGCGAGCTGGCCGACGCCGCCCAGGTGCTCATCCGCACCTGCGAAGGCATGCTCCGCGTCATGCACGTCGACCCCGTCGCGACGTAACGCTCGGTGCTCGCTGCGCTCGCCTGCCGAGCTCGCTCGCACGCTCGCTCACCCGAACTCCAGTCTCCATGTTCGTCGGCGCGAAACCGATGACATCTCGCTCACCACGCGCCCTTGCGAACGAAGCTCCGACGCGGCCGATCGTTCCGGGCACCCCCAGAAGCCGACGTCGCGTTCTGGGTGTGCCCAGAACGATCGGCTGTGCTCAGTCGTCGAGGTCGAACGGGATCAGCGGACGATCGCGAATGGTCGCGATCGCTTGCTCGTACGCCGGCCGCTCGAACACGTACCGGCAGCGGTTCACTTCAGTCGTAGACGCGGCGGCCCATGGTGATGACGCTGGTGATCATCTTCTCGAGTCGACCGATGGCCCGTTCGTCGAGGCCTGCTTTGACCTCGTTGCTGTTCAGCGCGCACAGCTCCGGCGCCACCCAGGCACCGAGGGAGCGGGCGACGACGGACATGCCGTTGAGCGTGTTCAGCGCCGCCATGCCACCTCCGGCCAAGGCGACGAGGCCGACGATGTCGCCGTCCAGCGGCTCCTTGGCGAGGTAGTCGAAGAGGTTCTTCATCCCGCCGGTCATCCCACTGTGGTACTCCGGCGAGACCCAGATGTGGCAGTGGATGCGAGCGATGCGCGCCTGCCAGGCGATCGCCGCCGGCAGGTCGTCGGGGACGTTGCCGTCGTTCACGGGCAGTCCGGCGTCGGCGGGCGTGACGAAGTCGACGTCCACGTCGTGCGCCGCACACATGTCGGCCAGCGTGCGCGCCAGCACGTGGCAGCTCGAGGTCTCGCGACTGATGGCGGAGACGACCATCACGGTGAGCCGGGTGTCGGCGGCCATCAGAGAACAGCCATCAGAAGCGAACGAGGGCGGCGTCGTTGATCCAGCCCTGCCAGCCGTCGGAGGTGCGCACGTGCGCCCATCCGGGCAGCGACTCGACGACTTGCACCTCGCTGCCGGACGGCAGCGTGCGAGTCACCGCGTCGCCGGCGGGCAACAGGTACGCGGGCAGGTCTCCTGACAGCCGGTGCGTGGCCGACGACCACTGCGGACGCAGCGCCGGCGCCGCGAACGCCGGTGCAACGGGGGCCATCGTCGCCGTTGCCGTGCCGCCACCAGCCGCGGCCGGCGGGGCTTCGCCGCTGAGGTACCCGCCGAGCACGTTGACGACGTAGTCGTCGTCGTCGTCGCTCATGCCGAGGGCGAGCGCGGCGAGGTAGTCCTCGGCACCGAGCGAGACGACCTCGGTGGGCGCGGTGGCGGTGAGCGAGAACTCGAACGGCGTGCGCCGGATGATGTTGTCAGCGCCGAAGGAGGCGCCGGGCCCCGCTTTCGTGCTGCCCGACGGACCGACCTGATCGGCGCCACCGGACTTGAGCAGCACGAACTGCGTCGGCAGGTCGCCGGCTTCGATGATGACGGTGCCCGGGGCGACCTTCTTGGTGACGATGTACTGCGTCAGGTCGCGGGCAATGGCAGGGTCGAGGCCGGGGAAGGTCTTCTTCACGTGACCACCCGACTCACCCCACAGGACCTCGCTCGGGGTAAGCGGTTCGTTTGCCGGCCAGCGCTTGTCGACCACGGCGCCACCGACCTGGCTGAAGATCAGCAGCAGCACGGTGATCACGGCGCCGACGGCCAGCACGGAGATCAGGATCGCCAGCGGGGTGGGCCCGATCTCGAGCGGTCCCACGTCGAGTCCGAGCAGGGCTGAGGTGGCGAAGGCGTGACGCACGTCATGATGGTAGCGTGCGCCACACGGGCCAGGTTGGGCCTGGGGAACGTTGCCGGTTCGGACAAAGGGTGGACCCTCAGTGACTCGGGAAGAACATCGCTGATGAAGATCACGTCCCGCGTCTGGAACCTCATCGTCATCATCGGCAGCGTTGCGTTGCTCGTGATCGGCTTCGGCGGTCTGTTCGGGCTGCAGTCGATCAACGCCGGCTCCGGGCTCGTCAACTTCTTCATCGTCGCCCTCGGCGTCATCACCTTCCTGATGTTCGCCGGACCGGGCATCGCCTTCGTCGCCCGCAAGCGGATCGCCTTCCTCAAGAAGAAGCTGCCCGGCGGCACGCTCGCCTGGGTCCGCGCTCACCTGTACATGCCGATCCTCGCGTTGGTCGCGGCGTGGGTGCATGCCAGCAGCGCACCGTTCCGCAGCACGCTGACGTCGGGCAAGGTGCTGCTCGGCATCTCGATCGTCGTGTCGCTCGGCGGGCTCGCCCGTCACCACCTCATCGGCGTCAGCAAGTCGGCGATCAACGCCGACGCCCAGATCTCCAAGGTGGCCGCCGCCCAGTCGCGCGTCTTCCGCCAGCTCGTCATCGACTACAAGCAGTTGCGCCGGCCGCTGGCCGACATCGAACGCGACGTCGCCTCGCTCTCACCGGCTGAGCAGCAGTCGTGGGCCAAGGTCGTCGAGACGCAGCTGAAGATCGATCACGACTTCCCGCGCGGTGGCGGTCAGTCGCGCAACGTGCGTGCGCTGAAGGTGCTGCGTGCCATTCACGCGCCGCTCACCGTCGTGCTGTTCCTGACGCTGTCGTTCCACGTCGTCGATGTGCTCGGCACCACCGACACCGTGCTCGGCAGCGAGAAGGAGAACATCGCCTCGGTGTCCAACTGCGCCGGCTGCCACACCGACATCGCCGACGACTGGGCCGCGAGCACGATGGCCCACGCCCAGACCGGCACGATCATGGAAGCGCAGCTGCCGGTGACGCTCGCGGAGAACGAGGAGATCGCCCGGCAGTTCGGTTCCGAGCAGCGCGACCTGTTCGAGACCGCAGCGCAGGTCTGCGTGAACTGCCACGCCCCGATCGGTGCAAAGTTCATCGACGGCGAGGACGGGCCCGACGCGATGCTCCCGCTCAACGAGGGCACCGAGTCCGGCGGTGCTGCCGTCAGCGGTGGCGGCGACGCGATCAACAAGGACGGCATCAGCTGCGACGTGTGCCACTCGGTGCGCAGCGCGGACGAGCGCCCCGAGCTGTCCGGCGCCGGCAAGCTCAACGTGCCGACCGGCACCCGCGACGACTTCGGCACCGTGTACGGCCCGCTCTTCGACGACCCGAACCCGCTGCCGGTGCGCGTGCACGACATCGATCAGGGTGAGGACGGGATGTGGGACGACCCGATCGTCACCTCGATCGCCTGCGGTGCGTGCCACAACGTGAAGCTCGACATCGATGGCGACGGCACGTCGATCGCGGTGGACAGCGACGACGGCGACCCGGACGAGGACTTCAACCTCAACGGCAACGAGCTGGACAACCAGGACGGCACGCTCGACGACCTCGTGCTGCAGACCACCTTCGATGAGTGGCAGGACTACGTCGCCGGCTTCGACGACACGATCGGCGCCGAGGACCCGGTGAACGGCACCGACACCATCGACCGGCCGCTCGGCTGCATCGAGTGCCACATGCCGTCCAACCCGGACAGCGCCGAGGAGCCGGTCGTCGACAACGCTCCGGGGTTCCTGCCGACGCCCGACCGCCAGTACCGCAAGCACTCGTTCGTCGGCGTCGACTACGACCTGGATCCGTCGGCCTACACCGACCTCGGGCTCCCCGCCGACACCGTCAACGAGATCCTCGCCGAGCGCGCCGCGCTGCTGAAGTCGGCCATCACGCTCGAGGTCACCGAGCCGCAGCTGCTGGACAACGGCTTCACCGAGGCCGACGTGGTCGTCACCAACAACCTGCTCGGCCACAGCTTCCCCACCGGCTTCGCCTTTGCCCGCCAGTTCTGGCTGGAGGTCACGGCCACCGACGCGTCGGGCAACGAGGTCTGCCTGGTCAACATCTTCGCCGACTCCGGTCTCAGCTCGCCGTGCGGCTCCGGTCAGCTGGACAACCCGCAGGCGTTCCTCCCGCAGTGCAACCCGCAGTCGGTCGCCGACGCCCTCGGGCTGAGCCTCGCCGACGTGGCCAATGGCAACATCCTGTTCGGCACCGCCGCCATGGAGGCAGAGGGCGTCCTCAGCGACGCCGACACGGCGGTGACGAAGGCCGGCGAGTGCGATCCGTGGCTGGCCAACTTCCAGAAGATCCTCACCGACGGCGACCGCGACGGTGACGGCGTCTTCGAGGAGGTGCCGTACCAGAGCTTCCTGGCGGACATCGTCAAGATCCGTCAGCGCACGGTGGCCCTCGGCGACGGCGCCTTCCAGAAGTTCGACGCGCTGCAGTCGGTACGACTGCTCGAGAACCCGGACGGCACGCTCAGCAAGCAGGACTCGGTGAACATCCCGTACGTCTTCGATGCCGCCGGTGGCGACATCACGGTGTCGGCGACGATGCACTTCCGCCACCTGCCGCCGGAGTTCATCATCGCTCTGGCCGACGCGCAGCAGGACCACCTCGACGTGGTCACCGAGTCGGCGCTCATCGACGACCCGAACGATCTGATCAAGAACCTGGTCGTCACCGACATGGTGACGGCGAAGAGCGGTCGTGGGCCGGAGCTCGCGTGCGTCGGACCGCAGAACGAGGAGGGTGCAACCATCCTCTCCTGCGTCGAGCCGGTCGAGGGCGACGGCAAGGTCGACGTGAGCGCGGCGGCCATCCCGCCACACCACACGCGAGTCGAACGTCCGGCTGCATCGGCGGCGATCGTCGGTGGGTTCACGATGCTGGGAGCCATCGTGGCTCGCAGTCGCCGACCGAAACGAAGCGCCGCGACCTGATGTCGCGAACCGTTCGCCCGGCCGTCGCGAAGGTGTTGATGCGGCCATGATCGTCCTGCTCGGCCGAGTGCTGTTGGGCGTCGCACTGCTCGGCGCGGGAGCAACCGTCGCCGGCGGATGGATGGCGGCGCGAAGCGGCACGACCAACCAGTGGATCCGCTTCGGCCCGAGGGTCACCGCACTCGGACTGATCGTCGCGTTCGGCGTGCTGCAGTACGCGTTGCACACCGACGACTTCAGCGTTCGCTACGTCGCCCAGCACCACAGCCGGGCCACCTCCACCTTCTTCACCACGACCAGCGCGTGGGCCGGGCTCGAGGGATCGTTGCTGCTGTGGGCGTCGGTGATCGGGCTCTACCTCGCCCTGGTGTCGTGGCGCGTGCAGCGCGCCGATCGCGACGGTGCCGCCGATCGGCTCGGTACCGGCGCGCTCGTCGTGATCGGCATCGTCGCCGCGTTCTTCACTGCGCTGGTGCTGGTGGTCGCGCCCACGTTCTCCTCCGCACCGACCGGCACGGCGGACGGCCTCGGCGCCAACCCGCTGCTGCAGGACAACACGCTGATGGCGATCCACCCGCCGCTGCTGTACCTCGGCTACGTCGGCTTCCTCGTGCCGTTCGCGTTCGCGGTCAGCGCGCTTGCGTTGCGCGAGCGCGGTCCGCGATGGGTGCTGCGCACGCAGACGTGGGCGGTGGTGGCCTGGATGTTCCTCACCGCCGGCATCGTGCTCGGCGGTTGGTGGAGCTACGACGTGCTCGGCTGGGGCGGCTACTGGGCGTGGGATCCGGTGGAGAACGCCTCGTTCCTGCCGTGGCTGGTCGGCACCGGCTACCTGCACTCCGCCGTGATGCAGGCGCGGCGCGGGCTGCTGCCGGCGTGGAGCGTCGGGTTGGTGATGTCCTCGTTCATCTTCACCCTGCTCGGGACGTTCCTGGCGCGCAGTGGCGTCATCGCTTCGGTGCACGCCTTCTCGGAGAGCGACCTCGGGCCGGTGCTGCTCGTGTTCCTGCTCGTCGTCGTCGCTGCCGTCGGGTGGCTGTTCGTGACGCGCCTGCGCGATGTGGTGCAGGGCCCGCCGTTGCAGTCGTTGGTCAGTCGTGAGGCCGCGTTCCTGTTGAACAACGTGCTGCTGGCCACGTTCGCCGTCGTCGTGTTGGTCGGCACCACCTACCCGATCGTGGTCGAGGCGATCAGCAACGATCGGATCTCCGTCGGTCGACCTTTCTTCGACGTGTTCGCGGTGTGGATCGTGCTCGCGTTGCTCATCGCCATGTGCATCGGCGTCGTCGCTCCGCACAAGCGGGCAACGCTCGGACAGCTGTGGGAGAAGCTGCGCCTGCAGGTGCAGATCGGTCTCGCTGTGGCCGCGCTGCTCGTGGTGCTCGCCGGGCTGCGGGCGCCGTACGTCATCGCCGTGGTCGCGCTTGCCGGCACGATCATCGCCACTGCGGCGCGCGAGCTGATCACCGCGGTGCGGGCACGCATCGACCACCGCGGCGTGCGTCGCGCGTTCGTTGCCGCCTTGCGCAGCCGCCCCGGGTTCTGGGGTGGACAGCTGGCGCACTGCGGGCTGGCGATCCTGGCGTTGGGCATCTGCGCGTCGTCGAACCTGGCGCAGCGCAGCACGATCACGGTGAAGCCGGGCGAGTCCGTGGCCGCATCAGGGTTCACGATCACCTACGTCGAGCCGACGGCGGGTTCCACCGCGACGTACCAGTCGAAGGGCGCGAAGTTCCGCGTGGCCCGCAACGGCGCCAGCGCGATCCTCGAGCCGCAGTTCCACCAGTACCCGAACCAGCGCCAGCCGATCGGCGTGCCCGACGTGTGGACGACGCGCTACGGCGACGACGCGTACGTCGCGCTGCTCGCACTCGACTCGACCAGCGCGACGTTGCACGTCTACCGCTACCCGTGGATCTACCTCGTGTGGATCGGCGGGCTGACGATGGCCGCCGGCGGTGCACTGGGCCTGTCGCTGCGCTGGCTGCGACGCAACAGCGAGCGGCGCACCCTGCTCGCTGTGCTCGGCCCCGACGGCCAGATCGACCAGGCCCAGATCGACGACGGCCAGATCGACGGCAGCCAGAGCGGTGTCGAGACGGCGGACGTGCAGTCGTGAAGCGGACGTGGCGCGCGCTGCTGACGATCGCGCTTGCCGCCGTCGTGGCGTGGGGCATCATCGCCGGCGCGATCGGTGGCGGCTCGACGGACCGCGTGCGCGATCTCACCAATCGGTTGCGCTGCCCGGTGTGTCAGGGCGAGTCCGTGGCCGAGTCGCCATCGGACAGCGCGCAGGCGATCGTGCTGCTGGTCCGCCAGCAGGTTGCCGCGGGGTGGACCGACGAACAGGTGGAGCAGTACTTCGTCGATCGCTACGGCGACTGGATCCTGCTCGATCCGCCACGTCGGGGCAGCACGTTGTTGCTCTGGGCGGTTCCGCTGGTGGCGATCACCGGCGGCGCCGTCGCGCTGCTGAGCCGGCTGGAGAAGTCACCGCGCCGTCGACTGCTGATGGGCTCCGCGGCGGTGCTCGGCTTGGCCAGCACCGCGGTGCTGGTGATCGCCGGTGCACGTGCGCAGACCCCGCGAGAGGCGACGGCGCTCGCTCCCCCTGGCTCGGACGGCACCGTGCGCGACCTCAGCGCCGTCACTGATCAGGAGATGGAGCAGGTGATCGCCGAGAACCCGAACATCGTCGGGATGCGCCTGGCGTTGGCCGAGCGGTACCTGCGCGAAGGCAACATCGCCAAGGCCTACGAGCACAGCTCGGTGGCGATGAACCTGCCGGCCACCGACCAGGAGTACGAGAAGACGCTTCGCCTGCACGGCTGGATCACCTACCTCAATGGCGCTCCGGCCTCCGGTGCCGACCTCCTGAAGGCCGCGCTGGCGCTGAGCCCCGACGACCGGGACGCCAAGTGGTTCCTCGCCCAAGTGGAGTTCGACGGGCTCGAGGATGCGGTTGCCGCCAAGCCCTTGGTCGTCGAGCTGCTGGCCAGCGAGATGAGCGACGAGCAGCGGTCGCACATCCAAGCGCTGGCCGACGACATCGACGCCGCGTTGGCCTCGGGTGCCCCGACGGGAACGACCCCGTGAGCGAGACGGACACCGGCGCACCCGTCGAGATCGCCGCACCGCGGAGCAAGCGCACGCGCTGGATCGTCGCCGCGGCGATCGCTGCGGTCGTCGGCGGCATCGCCTGGGCCGCGTTCGCCGTGCTCGGCGACGACCCGTCGATCACCGACTCGCCGCTCGTCGGCAAGGCCGCGCCCGTGGTCGTGCTCTCCGCGCTGGAACGCGACGGCGAGGTGCGCGTGTCGGCGCCCGGCAAGGTGCTGATCATCAACTTCTGGGCGCCGTGGTGCGTGCCGTGCAAGGGCGAGCACCAGCTGTTCAACCGGGCGATCAGCCAGTGGTCGCCCGACGACGTGCAGATGGTCGGCATCGCGTACCAGAGCGACGACGCCGATGTCAGTGCCTTCCTCGACATCGTCGGCCGCAACATCCAGACGTTGCGCGACGACAACGGCGAGGCGTCCATCGAGTTCGGCGTCAGCGGTGTGCCCGAGACGTTCTTCATCGACGAGAACGGCATCGTGCGCGCTCGGGTCGCCGGTCCGGTGAACGAGAAGCTGTTGACCACCGTCGTCACCCGCCTGCTGGAGGGCAAGTCCCTCGACGGCATCGTCGGCTGACCTGCTCGCGCAGGTCGGTCAGGCATCACAGGTCGCGCCACACGCAACTTCTGCTGCCTGAGCGTGTGGCGCGATCGAGGGTTGCACCGGTCATCACCATCAGCGGCTCAAGAATGGAAGCGGATGAGTGATGAGTTCGAGACGTTCGTGCATCAGGTCGACCCATCGTTGCGGCGCGCACTCGCCGGGCACATGCCCATCGATCGAGTCGGTGACGCCGTCGCCGAGGCGCTCGCCTACGCATGGGAGCACTGGGATCGAGTGCGTGCATTGGACAACCCGGCCGGCTACCTGTTCCGCGTCGCCCAGAGCCGATCTCGCTCACGGCTGGACGGCTCGCTCCCTCCACCGAATCCTGATCGCGCGCCCCACGTCGAGCCACGACTTGTCGACGCGATGCGCTCGCTGCCGACGCAGCAGCGCACGTCGATCTGGCTGGTGCACGCCTGCGGCTGGACGTACGCCGAAGCCGCTGCAGCCATGGACATCTCGGCGTCCGCCGTCGGCACGCACCTCGCACGCGGCACCGCCGCGCTGCGCGAACGGCTCGGAGTGAACACGCATGAGTGACGGCGAACCGGCGCTCGACGACGACGTCGTCGCCCAACTGCGGTCGTGGGCAGACGACCTCGCCGAGCGGAGCGGCACGGCACACGTTCCCGACGAGCCGAGCGTCGTCCGACCGCTCGGCCGCCGGTCGCTGTGGCCAGTGCTGGTCGGCGCCGCTGCCGCGGCGGCGGTGATCGTGGCCGTCATCGTCGTGCGTTCGTCCGACTCCGATCGGTCGAAGGGCATCGTTGCGGCAACATCGCCATCCGTCATCAGCACACCGGATGACACGGTCTCGACGACGACGACGCCACCGACTGGCGACCAGCCACCCCACCCGGGCGACGTTCTGGGTCGGCCACTGGTCAGCGGTTCGTGGGCCGGGGCGCGAACGGCGGGTGATGGCACGACGCTCATGGTGCTCGTCGTCGGTGGCCATCCGTACGAGGCCGGCGATGCGTGCACCGTCGAGTACGAGCCGTCGGTCGTCGAGACGGCGGACGCGGTCGAGCTGACGATCCGTGGCTGGCGCCCGCCCGGCGACGTCGGTTGCAACGACCTCGGTTACGGACGCGCGATGACGCTCCGTCTGGAGCAACCACTGGGAACCCGTCCCCTGGTCTTCCTCAGCGAGCCGCGGCCTGTCTTCGACGGCTCCACCCTCGCCACGCCCACGTACCTGCCGGACGGGTGGATCGCCGGACCCGAGGGACCCGGCTACCCCGATCCGCAGTCGGCGATCACGTGGAGCCGTCGCTGGGGTCCGCTCCCGCTGCCGAACAGCGCCGACCGCTGCACGCCGTCGGACAGCGGGATCATGCTGAACGAAGGCCCGCTCGGGTCACTCGACGGGTACCCGCACGAGATGGGTGAGATCGACGAGGGCACCTACGACGTCAACGGCGCCACCGCAGTGTGGTCGACGATGCTCGACCACGGCACGGTGCGACTGACCTGGTCGACCGGGACCCGCGCGTTCATGCTCCAGTCCCTCCCGGCGTGCCAGGGCGACGTCCCGCCCAGCCTCGACACGATGCTGCAGATCGCCCGCGGGCTCGTCGAACCGTCCGGTCCCCCGACCAGCGAGCCCGCGACCACCGGCACCTTTCCACCGCGATCGATCTTCGGGCGTCCCGACGGTGAGACGACCACAAGCGCCGATGTCGACCTCGACGCGTTCGTCGACGCCTTGCGCACCACCTACCCGGTGATCGCCGACGTGCCGATCGCCGTCCCAGTCGCGGCACCCGCAGGGACCACCGTGCGGTTCGTCGCGACACAGGACCACGACGGGGTCGTCAGCGTGCAGTCGGTGATCTCCGTCGGCGGCGTTCAGGTGTTCGAGGTGGCCGCGATCGACGATCCCGGTGCGTGCGTCGAACGCATCGGGCCGACGTGGACGCAAGTGACGACTCGCGGTGACACCGCTGCCTGCACCCAGACCGATGCTGACGGAGTGACCCGTGGCGACTGGCACGAGCTCGGGTTCGTCTGGTGGTGGCTGGTCGAGACCGGCGCGACGATCCCCGCGTCGACGTGGCTCGACGGCCTGCGGATCATCCCTGGCGTGACGGACTGAGGCCGGGGTCGTTCCTGTCGCGGGAATCGCACGTCCCACGTGGAGAACGCTCGACAGGAACACCCCGCTGCGACGATCACGGCGGGATCGAGGTGGTGAAGGGGATCGAGGTGGTCGAGGTGTCGATCACCAAGGCGGTCGTCGTCGTCACGACCTCGGGCTGAACCGTTGACGTCGGCGACGGGATGGACGAGCAGCCGGTGTCGGTCGGATCGAGCACCGAGGTGGTCGTCGTGAACGGCTCGGGCGTGCTCGTCGAAGCATCGCCGCCGAAGGTGGTCGTGGTCACCAGCGCTTGCACCGCCGTGGTCGACGACGCCGACGACGTCGATGGCGCGCGCAGACCGGACCCGGGCGGGACGGTCGTCGAGGTCGTCGGCTCGACCGTCGTGGTCGTGCTCGTGGTGAGCTCATCGAGGGTCGAGGTCGGTTGGGCAGGCGCCGTTGTGGTGACGATCACGCCCGTGGTCGTGGTCGCGTCGACGCACACCGGCGTGCCGTTCGAGGCCGGCGCCGCTCCGTTGGGATCTCGCAGTGCGAGGGCACCAACGGCGCCGGCGCCGACGACGATGACCGCCGCCACGCGAGCGCCGATCCGCGTTCGTCGTACCCGTCGGACTCGACGGTGGATGTCATCGACCGGCAACGGTTGCCCGGGATCCGGGCGGTTGGCAAAGACCTGCTCCAGCAGCCGATCGATGTCGTTCATGGCGTCACTTCCAGTCGGAGTTGGGCGAGCGCCCGGTGCATCGCCGACTTCACCGTGCCAAGTGGGATGTTCAGCGTCTCGGCGATCTCCACGTCGGTGAGCTGCAGGTCGTAGCGGAGCAGGATCAGGTCGCCCTGACGCTTGGGGAGCGAGCGGATCAGGTCGAGCACGTGGTTGGCCTCCAAGTGGCCGGACTCCTCACGATCCGGCGGGCGGCGACGCATGAGTCGTCGGCGTCGAAGCACCTGCCGGGCGCCGTTGAGCACGCACACGCGCACGTACGCGCTCGGCGACTCGACCCGGCTGTACCGCAGGTAGAGCTTGGTGAACGCATCCTGCACCACCTCCTTGGCGACCTCCCGGTCATCGACCAGGCTCATGGCGACGCGCACGAGCGGTCGGAAGTCGCGCGCGTACACCGAGTCGAACGGCTCGCGGATCAGCAGGCCGATCTCACTCACACGTCGCTAGATGCCCGACACGCCGGTTTCGGTTCCACGATGTTCGGAACTTTCTCACGCTTGACCCCGAGCCGACGGGACGGTCCGGTGGCGACTGCCACGGCGGTCAGGGCGAGCACCCGCACGAGGACGGCGGCTGTCACTGCGTGCCGCGGGCGCTCGAGGCCCGACCAGAGCATCGAACCAGCGAAGAGCGCGGCGGTCGTCGCCGCAGTCGCCAGCAGCATCGCTGCTTCCCGCCGCTTCCGAGACGCGACCATCGCCAGCTCGGCGACCGCGAACGCTGCGACCCACCACGTCCACGCGCCGAAGACCGAGCGCGGTACGAGCGCCGGCGTCGACAGCGGGAGGAAGTCGTCGTGAGCCGGTGACAGCACCGACGCAGCGACATCACCGAGTCGATCGACCGTGTCGCCAGGGTGGGTGATCAGGAAGCGGGCATAGGTCGCCGCCCCGTCGTCCTGCACCCACCGCAGCAGCGGCATCCCGCCGGCGCGCACCAGGCTCGGGGCGAGTTGATCGACGGGCAGCGCGAGCGCGTGCCTGACGTCGGCGGGCAGCGTCGCCGGGTCCTCGTAGCCACCGGCGTCGCGCATCCCGGCGACCACGGGCATGCCCGCCTCGACGAACCACGCGGTGCGCGCATCGTTCGGCAGGATGTCTGCGGCCAGCACGGTGTAGATGTTCAGCTCGCTGGTCCCGCGGTTGCCGTGCAGCAGCACCAGCCCCATCACCAGGGATGCGCTCATGGCGATGCCCACGGCAAGGTGCAGCTTTCGCCTCGAGCGAACGCCGATGACGATCGACGCGGCGGTCGCAATGGCCAGCACGACGAGATGAGTCGGTCGCGTCAGACCGCACAGGACGACGGTCATCGCCCACGTCGCCCACGTCGCTGCGTCGCCGACGCGCATCAGTCGGACGGTTGCTGCCGCCGCGAGCACGGCGAAGGAGATGCCCAGCGACTCGGACAGGATCGCCACGTCGTAGCGGATCACCTGGGGCGTGAGGGCAACGGTCAACACCGCGGTCAGCACCACGCGAGGGACGCGCGACGAGCTCGCCAGCGTCGCCGCGAGCGCTGACCACGCGACCGCACCGACGACGGCCTGCACGAGGACGCGAGCTTCGTCCTTTCCGGCAAGCTGGAGCACGAAGGGCACCGGGCCGAACCTGTTGCTGTGCGTCCACGGTCCGGGTGTGAGCCACCCGGTGCTGTCCGCGAAGCGAGCGATCTCGCCCGTCATCGCGGCCCAGCAGCGCAGCGTCGTCGCGGCGACGATCGCAATCGCAGCGAAGCGATGCAGCATCAACCACCGAGACATCCGCGTGATCGCATCGGGCCGCGTCGACGGCTCGGTTGCCGGCATGAGCGGATCCAGCGCAATCAGTTCCGTCGTCGCCGCGCTCGTCACGCTGTGTGCAGATGCTCAGCGGGCGCGATCCGGTTCCACCGCGTGTCTGTTCTTGTCGCGCGAATCCCACGTTGCACGTGGAGAACGCGCGACAAGAACGAGTTGGACTCCTAGTTGGAGGCGGCGCGCTTCTTGGCTGCGGCCTTCTTCTCGGCGATCACCTTCGCCGGCACGCCATGTGCCTTGCGCAGCTTCGGGAACGCCTCGGTCTCCTCCTCCTCGACGTGGTGGGCGATGCCCGCTTCGAGCATCGCCACCGCCGCGCCGAATCCCGGCTTGCCGATCATCTCCTGCAGCGTGGTCATCCCGTCGCGGCCGAGGTTGTGCTCGATCTCCGCTTCCACTTCCATCTCGTCGTCGAGCTGCTCGAGCTCTGGGTAGACCTGCGTCTCCTCGACCTTCATGTGCTCGGTCAGCGCAGCAACGAGCTCATCGACCAGCGGTCGCTGGGTGCTCTCGGTCTTCGCCTTGGCCAGCTTGGCGAACAGCTTCTCGGCCTTGCGGTGCTCTGATTCCAACTTGTCCAGCAGCTTCACGTCCATGTCGTTCTCCCTCGTTCGGGCCAGCGATCTCTGGCGCGGAGGCCTTGTGCCCGGACGCCAGCGAGCCAAAACGCAACTGGCGGAGATCGCCACGATCGGGTGATCGCCGCCCGCTCAGCGATCAGAACAGCACGATGCGCAGCGGGTCGTCGACCGCGAGGGGTGTCGACGACTGCAGCATGCCGTCGGTCGAGTAGATCTGCAGCGACGAACCGTCGGCGACGAGCACGGACGTCGTATCGACAGCGATCGCACGCACGTCACCGCTCACGGCGATGCGACGTCGCTCGACCAGCGTGGCCGGATCGAGCTCGACCACCCAGCCATCGAAGCCGACCCACACCGCATCCTGCGTGGCAGCGATCGCCGGTGCGTGCTCGCTCGTCACGTCGAGCTGCGTGGAGGCGTGGACGCTCGGCATGTCGCCGAGCTGATCGATGTCGTCGACGAGCATCGAGGCAACCGCTCCCTTCGCGCTGACGACGTAGAACTTCTCCTGATCCGGCGCGATGGCGATGGCTCCGGGCGAGTCGTGCAGCGGCAGGTCGGCCGGCAGGATGAGGCAGAAGACGCCGGGGAACAGCGACTCGTTCGGCAGCGCGTCGTATCGCAGCGTGTGCACGAACGTGTAGTCGGCGCCGCCTCGATGACTGCCGCGATACAGGGTGAGCAGCAGGTTCCGATCGGGCGCCATCACTTGCGCGCGGCTCACGGCAGCCATCTTCTCGTCGATCTGTGACGTCTTGTCGTGCAGGCTCAACGGCAGGAACAGCTGATCGGTCCGACGGTCGAGGACGATCACGCGATACGCGGTCGGGTGCTCGGCCGGCAGGTACTCGATGAGGAACACCTGTCCGTCGATCTCGCCCGGACCACCGCCCGTGAGCACCGGGCCGATCATCTCCGGCTCGAGGTTGCCCGGCAGCACCCCTCGGTACGTCTCGTCGGCGGCTCGACCAGTGCGTTGCACGACGACCACCTCCGATGACGTCCGCCCACCGGTGATGTCATCACCGACCTTCGGCGCGGCAGGGTTGACGAGTGCGACCTGCAGGCCGGCCTCGTCGAGCGCACCGATCTGCAGCTCCCCCGCCACCGACACCGCTGCGGCGATCGCGTCCGATGCGACGTCGGTCCACTCGACCGTGGTCGTCCCATCGGCAACGCGAGCACTGACGATGGTC
Source organism: Ilumatobacteraceae bacterium (assembly GCA_965229005.1). Taxonomy (GTDB): domain Bacteria; phylum Actinomycetota; class Acidimicrobiia; order Acidimicrobiales; family Ilumatobacteraceae; genus CBDDIP01. The sequence continues at coordinate 1,322,387 of CBDDIP010000002.1, read as the reverse complement.
GTGCCGTCGGCGGTCAGTCGCGCGTCGGCCCAGCGACGCGTGCTGCCATCGAGCGCCACCTCGTCGATGGCGCCCCCCGACGACACCACGAGGGCGCGACGAGCCGGCGCATCCGCCGTCGTCGACGGGACAGTCGATTCGACGGACACGGCCGCCGTCTGCGGCGACCCGCCCGAACTGCCGTCCCCACATCCGACGACGACCGAGGTGAGCGCAGCGAGCCCGAGCAGGTGACGGTTCATGAACCACCAGACACCACCGGTCGCTCACCGGTTCACGGCGCCAGTGAGCCACCTTCGGCGATCGCCAACGCGACGTCGAGGTCGACGGACGCCTCGATGCGATAGGTCACGCCATCGCGTTCCCACAGCAGCGTGTTGGTCGCCAACCGCAGCGTGTCGACGACGACGTCACCGTTGCGGTCGATCACCGCGTAGGTGTGTGGCGCACCGCTCAACCAGAACCCGCTGACGCCGTTCACGGTCACCTCGCGGACGTCCGTCCCAGCGCCTGTCATCTTGACGAACAGCGTGCCCTCGAGGTGCGCAGGGAACGTCGAGACGAGTGCACCGACGCCCGCCACCGGGCTGGCCGGCAGCAGGTCGCTCGGCGCGTAGGTGAGCACCACCTGACCGGAGTCAGGTGGGTGCACCACCTCGGCCGACGTCGGCGCACCGAGCAGCGCCGGCACGAACGCCGTCACCCCGGCCTCGACCTCCGCGTCTCGCACGAGCTGTCCGACCTGATCGGGCACCGGGCTGCCGGACGAGCTCGACGGCGGGAACGTCGCCGTCGGCATCGACGGGTCGACCGGCTCGATGCGCGTGCTCGACAGACCGAGCCACCGAGCCACCGTCGACCTGCTCGACGGGATCACCGCGATCACCGCGGCAACCACGGCGACCGCCGCGACCGCTCGCACCACCCACGACCGACGCACCCGTGAGCGCGACGGCGCCACCGCCCGACCGTGGACGATGGCGTCGACGTCCACCGTCGCCGGCAGGTGCAGGGCTCGGGCGAGCACCTCCAGGCGATCCTCGACCACGGTCATCGCCGCACGCTCCGCTGATCGGGCATCTGTTCGCGGAGCCGCTCGATCGCCCGCGCCGCACGCGACTTCACCGTGCCTGCCGGCACGCCCAGCGCCTCGGCCGTCTCCGCCTCGGTCAGTCCAGCTGCGTAGCGCAGGGCGAGCACCGAACGCTCACGCTCACCCAGTGCCCCCAGCGCGCTCCACAACGCATCGGCTTCCACCGCGTCGATCGCTGCATCATCGGCGAGCACGGGCGCCGGGCGGGCGAACGCCGCGTCGCGCAGCTCGCGCCGACGGCGACGGCCAGCTGAACGACGCACGTTCTTCGCCGAGTTGGCGACGATGCGCATCAGCCAGGGACGAAAGGCGCCGTCATCGGTCAGTCCGCCGAGCCGGAGGTAGGCGGTGAGGAACGCATCCTGGGTCACGTCGTTGGCCTCCTCGGTGGTGCCGCACAGGAACGCCGCCAAGCGGCGCGCATCGGTTTCGTGGTCGCGCACGAGTTGGGTGAACGCCCGCTCGTCGCCGGCGCGGGCGCGCTGCACGAGCTCGCGCACACGTGCTCGTTCGTCGATCGGTTCGGTCATCCCGTGCTGCAGCCTGTCAACCGATCAGACACCACCCGCGCCGATCCGGTTCGCGGCGCGCCGGTGACCCGGGCGCAGCGTCGTCAGGAGGCGAAGAGGGACGTGAGGAACGCCGGCGCTACGGCGGCCATGATCGCGGGCGCTTCCTCGAACGTGGAGAAGATGAACACGAACGCGACATGCCCGCCACCGAGGTCGGCAACCCACGCGAACGTGTCCGACCGGGTGAACTGCGTCCCGGTCACGCCGCCGTAGACGACCTCCTCGCTGGAGGTGGTGCGCTCGTCGAGCGTGTCGCTGACGAGCAACGGTCCGTTGGCTTCGTCGAAGAGCTGCGCATCGAGCACCTCGGCGATGATGTTGCCGTCGGCGTCGGCGACGTTGGCGATCGCCGAGAACTGGATGATCGGGTTCAGGCTCGGATCGTTCGTGAAGTTCTCGGCGACGCTCTGGATGCGCTCCTGGTCCTCGGCGACGTAGGTGAACCCGTCACCGATCGGCGCCCAGACCGTCGTCCCGTCCAGCCCCAGCGCCAGCGTCGACGGATCGGTCCCCGGCGGATCGGTTCCCGGCGGGTCGGTCTCCGACGTCCCGCTCGTCAGATCGAGCGGGCCGCCGAGATCCGGGTTGATGCACCCGTTGCCGTTGCCGTCGGTGATGAAGTTGGCATCCGAGACCTGCGTGACGAAGTCCTGCATCTGCGCCACGACCTCGTCGGGGGTGCCGCCGTTGGCCGCGTCATCGGCTTTCGCCGTCGCCGACTCCAGCGCGTCGGCGAGGTTGCTGGCAGCGTCGCCGTCGATCGATCGCATGTCCGAGGCGCCTTGGCCGAACGCATCGGCGATTGCCGCGCTGAAACCGGACACGTCGCCGATCGTGTTCGGCAGGCTGATGTCGTTGGTCGTGTCGAGCAGCGAGCTGCACGCGGAGGCGAACGTGCCGTTCGAGCCCTTCTTGTCGTCGCCGCCGCTGAGCGCGATCGCGCCACCGATGATCGCCGCGACCGCGACCAGCGCACCGCCGATGATCAACGGACGCTTCGACGACTTCTTGCCGCCGCTGCTGCCACCGCTTCCGGCACTGCCACCACCATCGCCACCGCCGGGCACGAACGCGCCACCTGCGGGCGGGGCCGGGGGCGCGGGCGGCGCTGGCGGCGGCGGAGCCACTGGTGGCACCGAAGCGACCGGCTGGACGAAGACGGGCGGCGGCGGAGCGAACGGCGCCGGGCCGGTGCTGACCGGCACCACCGGCTCGGGCTCGAGCGTCGCCGCGATGCGCGCCGCGCCGAGGGCGATGGCCGACTCGGGGTCGGCATCCACGCTCACTGGGCGACCGGTGGTGACCGACACGATCATCCGCACGAGCGGGATGCGCGACGAGCCACCGACGAGCAGCACGCGCGACACGTCGGCCATCGTCAGTCCGGCGCTCTTCACGGCCCGCTCGAGTGCCTTGGTCGTGTCCGCCAGCCGGGGCCGGATCATGGACTCCAGCTGCCCGCGGCTGATCGTCACCTCGATCGCGTTGCCGGGCATGACCACCGGCACCACGGTCTCGGTGTCGGCCGACAGCCGCTCCTTCGCCAAGCGACACTCGGTGCGCAACCGCGACATCGCCGAACGCACACCAGGATCATCGGCGTCGAGGTCGGTCAGCAGATCGCCTGCCTGGTCGCGCACCGCGTCGAGCACGGACAGGTCGATGTCGATCCCACCGAGACGCTCGATGCCCTGCGGTTCGCCGAGCAGCTCGAACCCGTCGCCCTTGCGACGCACGAGCGCTGCGTCGAACGTGCCGCCGCCGAAGTCGTAGATCCCGACGACCTCGTTGTCGCCGACACGGCTGTCGGCCGCGTACTGCACCGCCGCCGCCTGCGGCTCGGGCACGAAGTGCGCGTCGGGGATGCCCGCTGTGCGGGCGGCGTCGCGCAGCAGGTCCAACCGGTACGGCGAGTACACCGCCGGATGAGTGATCACGACGGTCGACGGCGGCCCGCCCATGCGCTCGCTGGCGCGCGCCAGCAAGTGCTCGAGCACGTAGGCCGACAGCCGCTCGGCGCCGATCGGCGTGCCACCGAGCACCAGCGGCGTCGGATCGCCGAGGCGGCGCTTGAACTCGCGAGCGACCCGGTCCGGTTCGACCACGCCACGCGCCTCGGCGGCCTCACCGACGAGCACCTCACCGGTGTCGCGCAGGAACACCACCGACGGGACCGCCGCCGAACGGGTACCGAGCGACAGCACCTCGACCCGGCCTTGGCGGCTTGCCGCGGCGGTGCTGAAGGTGGTGCCGAGGTCGATCCCGAGTTGATAGGTCATGGGCGCCCGTCGATCATGGGAGGGCACCGAGCGGCGCCCGACCGATCAGTAGCTCTCGCGAGTCCAGTCGACGCCGAGCGGCTCGAACTCCTCGTCGCCGTCCGGCGCGTTGCGGATGTAGTCGACCGAGGTCGGCTCGAGACGGAAGAAGTGCGACTGCAGGATCCCGTCGCCGAGATGCGAGTACTGACCCTTCAGCTTCTCCGCTGCGCTGGTGGCCTCGTCGCCGCTGAGCGACACGACCTTGCCGACGATCTGGATGCCTTTGGCGTCGTCCCACGTCTGGCCGGGATCGGGTGCATCGCCCGCTGCCACTGCGGCGATCGGGTTGGCCGCGATGTTGCGACCGGTGGTCGTCTTGTCGGACGTGCTGAACAGGATGTTGTGGCCCTCGAGGGCATAGAACGAAGGGGCGGCGTGCGGCACGCCATCCTTCGACGCCGTCGAGATCGTCAGAAGTTCGTGGCTACCGAGGAATTCGAAAGCCGCTTCGATGGACATGAGTGGGAATCCTCCTCGAACAGCGTCTCAGGATCCATCCCCGAGACCGCCACGTGTGTGAGTCCCCATCATGCCTCATCCGCAGGTCATGCGAGCAATGAACGAGGCAACGAGAGCGACAGTTCACCCGCGGCGGTGCGAACGTCGGCGCCGAACCGCTTCGACGGGCGTCGCGTGAGCCGTTCGACGGGACCCGACACGCTGATCGCGGCGATCACGTTCCCGGCCGCATCGGTGACTGCCGCGCTGACGGACGCGACGCCCGCCTCGCGTTCCTCCACGCTCTCGGCGAACGCGTCGCCGCCCGGTTGGCCGGTGCCGCTCAGCACCTTGCCGGCGGAACCGACGCCGAGCGGCAGCAACGCGCCCTCGGGCACGATCCAGCGCAGCGCGTGCGGCGACGGCAGCGAGACGATGCAGCGGCGACCATCTGCTTCGCGCACGTACAGCTGCACGCTCTCGCCGGTTCGATCGCGCAGCGCGACCAGGATCGGACGGGCCAGCTCGCCCAGTGGGAACGCGTCGGCCGCGGCGCGACCCAGGCGGATCAGCTCGAAGCCGAGGCAGAACCGACCTTGACCGTCGCGGCGAACGAGGTGGTGCGCCTCGAGCGCTGAAGCCAGCCGGTGAGCGGTGGCGCGAGGCATCCCCGTGGCGGCCTGCAGTGCGGCGAGGTCGTGCGGGCCGTCGCCGAGCACGCGCAGGATCAATGCCCCTTTGTCGATCACGCCAACGCCGCTTAGACTGTCCATCGACGAGAATCCTATCTCAGAAAGTGAGATGACGTGTCACCGAGAACGCTTGCTCAAAAGGTGTGGGAGCGCCACATCGTTCACGAGGGCGGCGGCGAGCCCGACCTGCTCTACATCGACCTGCACCTCGTCCACGAGGTCACCAGCCCGCAGGCGTTCGACGGTTTGCGCCTCAGCGGCCGCACCGTGCGTCGTCCGGAGCTGACCGTCGCCACCGAGGACCACAACGTGCCGACGGCCGACATCGACCAGCCGATCGCCGACCCGATCTCGGCTCGCCAGGTGGAGGTGCTGCGCGAGAACACCGCCGAGTTCGGCATCGTCAACTTCCCGATGGGCGACCCCAACCAGGGCATCGTCCACGTCATCGGGCCCGAGCAGGGCCGAACGATGCCGGGCATGACCATCGTCTGCGGCGACAGCCACACCGCCACGCACGGCGCGTTCGGCGCGCTGGCCTTCGGCATCGGCACCAGTGAGGTCGAGCACGTGCTGGCCACGCAGACGCTGCCGCAGACCCGCCCGAAGTGGATGAGCGTGACGGTCGACGGTGATCTGCCCGAGGGTGTCACCGCCAAGGACGTCGTGCTGGCGATCATCGGCGAGATCGGCACCGGCGGCGGCATCGGCCACGTCATCGAGTACCGCGGCCCGGCGATCCAGGCGCTCTCGATGGAGGGCCGGATGACCGTGTGCAACATGAGCATCGAAGCCGGGGCCAAGGCCGGGCTGATCGCCCCCGACGACACGACGTTCGAGTACCTGAACGGTCGGGCCAACGCGCCGAAGGGCGCCGACTGGGATGCAGCGGTCGCCGACTGGCGCACGCTCGTCACCGACGAGGGCGCCACGTTCGACAAGGAGGTCGTCATCGACGCCGCCTCGTTGCGCCCGCAGGTCACCTGGGGCACCAACCCGGGACAGGTCACCTCGATCGACGGCACGGTCCCGTCGCCGTCCGACTACGACGACCCGACGACGCAGGAGACGGTGGCCCGTGCGCTCGAGTACATGGGCATCGAAGCCGGTACGAAGGTTCGCGACATCACGGTCGACACCGTGTTCATCGGCAGCTGCACCAACAGCCGCATCGAAGACCTGCGCGCCGCCGCCGCGGTGATGAAGGGCCGAACGGTGACGGTGGCGCGCGTGATGGTGGTGCCGGGCAGCCACGCGGTGAAGGCCGCGGCGATCGCCGAGGGGCTGCCGGAGATCTTCCGTGCCGCCGGCGCCGACTGGCGCGAGCCGGGATGCAGCATGTGCCTGGCCATGAACCCCGACAAGCTCGCTCCCGGCGAGCGCGCCGCCAGCACCAGCAACCGCAACTTCGAAGGCCGTCAGGGCCGCGGCGGTCGCACCCACCTCGTCTCCCCCGCTGTCGCCGCAGCGACCGCGGTCGCCGGCCACTTCGCCACCCCGAACGATCTGGAGCCCCTGTCGTGAAAGCTGTTCGTGTCCTCTCCGGAACCGGCGTGCCGCTCAAGCGCAGCGACGTCGACACCGATCAGATCATCCCTGCCGAGTGGCTCAAGCGCGTCGAGCGCACCGGTTTCGAGAAGGGCCTCTTCTCGACGTGGAAGGACGACCGCGACTTCGTGCTCAACGACGAGCGCTACGCCGGGGCGTCGATCCTCGTCGCCGGGCCGGCGTTCGGCGTCGGCTCGTCGCGCGAGCACGCCGTGTGGGCCATCCAGCAGGGCGGCTTCGACGCGGTCATCGCACCGAGCTTCAGCGACATCTTCCGCAACAACTGCACCAAGAACGGACTCGTCCCGGTCGTGCTGCCGGAGCCGGTGGTGACCAAGCTGTGGGCGCTGATCGAGGCCGATCCGCAGACGGAGATCACCGTCGACATGGAGCGGTTGCTCGTCGAGGTGCCGTCAGCCGGGCTCGTCGAGCCGTTCCCGATGGACACCGCGACGCAGGAGCGCTACCTGGGTGGCCTGGACGACGTCGGCATCACGCTCACCCATGCGGCCGACATCAGCGACTACGAGTCGAAGCGCCCGGCCTGGCTGCCGAGGTAGCCAGACCGGCGAGGATCAGGCGTCGGCTTCGAAGTCGGCGAGGTGCTTCAGCTTCGGGTTGTTGCTGAACACCTCGACCGGCGGCGCCACGTGCAGTCGCAAGCCGCGCTGCAGGATGCGCACCTGGGTGTGCTGGTTGTACTCGGCCAACGTGATCGCCCAGCCGTCGCGCCCGGCGCGGGCCGTGCGACCGCTGCGGTGCAGGTAGTCCTTCGCATCGCCGGCCGGCTCGTAGTGGATGACCGCGCCGATGTCGTCGATGTCGATGCCACGAGCCGCGACGTCGGTGGCCACCAGCACGGCGAGCTCACCTTCGGTGAAGCGACGCAGTGCCTTCTCGCGCGACACCTGGGCCAGGTCGCCGTGGATCGCCGCGGCGCGCACGCCGAGCTCCTGCAGCTTCTCCTCGACGCGGTCGCACGTGCGCTTGGTCTGGCAGAACACGATCGTCTTGTCGATCGCGCTGGCGATCGAGGCGATCACCTTGTCCTTGTCCATGTGGTGCACGGCGAGGAACAGGTGGTGCATCGTGCCGACGGTGTCGGTGGCCGAGTCGATGGCCACCTCCTCCGGGTCCTTCATGTAGCGCTGCACGAGGTGGCCGACGTCGCCGTCGAGCGTTGCCGAGAACAGCATCGTCTGGTGGACGGCCGTGACCTTGCGCAGGATCCACTCGACCTGCGGGGTGAACCCGTCGTCGGCCATGCGGTCGGCTTCGTCGAGCACGACGATCTGCACCTGGTCGAGGTCGAGCTCGTTCTCCTTCAACAGGTCGATGAGGCGCAACGGGGTGGCGACGATGACGTCGACGCCGCGCTGCAGCGCTTCGATCTGCTGATGACGAGACGCGCCGCCGTAGACGGCGAGCACGCTGCGCTTCGTGGCCAACGCAACCGGGGCGAGCACCTCGGACACCTGGAGCGCGAGCTCCCGGGTGGGCACGAGCACCATCGCCAACGGGCGACGCGGCTCGGACTCGCCGTCGAGGCGGGCCAGCATCGGCACACCGAAGGCGAGCGTCTTGCCGGAGCCGGTGCGGGCACGGCCGCACACGTCGCGACCGGTGAGGGCGACGGGGATGGCTTTGGTCTGGATGGCGAAGGGGGTGGTGAAGCCGGCGGCCGCCAGGCCCATGTCGACCTCTTCGGGCACGCCGAGCTCGATGAACCCGGTGGGCACGTACGAGTCGGGATCGAGGACGACGGTGGGTGCAGCGGAGACGTCGACCGCTCGGTCACCCATTGGCTTCGGTTGGCGGCGACGGCGCCGCGGCGCCCCCGGTGGGCGTGTGTTTTCAGGCATGTCGCTTCCCAGGGTACCCGCCAACCCCGCCCGATCAGGGGGTTCGCCGAACGCGGGCATCGACCCGGGGGCCATCGGTGGGCAATGATGCGGCGATGAAGGTGGCACTGACGGTCAACGACTTCCTCCGGCGCGCCGAGGACCTCTTCCCCAACCGCATCGCCGTGGTCGACGAACCCGACCAGCCGGCCGAGAGCTGGGGCTCGTTCACGTACGCGGAGATGGCGCAGCGGGCACGGGCGATGGCAGCCCACCTCGACGCGCTCGACATCGGCATCGGCGAACGCGTCGCCATCGTCAGCCAGAACTCGGCGCGGCTGCTCACGGCCTTGTTCGGTGTCAGCGGCTCCGGCCGGGTGCTCGTGCCGATCAACTTCCGTCTCGTCGCCGAAGAGGTCAAGTACATCGTCGAGCACAGCGGCGCACGTGTGCTGCTCGTCGACCCCGAGCTCGAAGATGCGCTCGCCGAGGTCCAGTGCGAGCACCGCGCCATCATCGGGGCCGACAGCGACTCACCGCTCGAGCACGCCGAGCCGAAGCCGTGGGTGTACGACGAGGACGCCACGGCGACCATCAACTACACCAGCGGCACCACGGCGCGGCCGAAGGGCGTGCAGCTGACCCACCGCAACATCTGGCTGAACGCCACGACGTTCGGCTGGCAGCTCGGCGTCAACGACCGAGACGTGTACCTGCACACGCTGCCGCAGTTCCACTGCAACGGGTGGGGAGTGCTCTACGCCGTCACCGGCATGGGCGCCAAGCACATCATCCTGCGCAAGGTCGACGGTGCCGAGATCCTGCGCCGAGTCGAGAGCCACGGGGTGACGTTGATGTGTGCCGCGCCCGCGGTCGCCAACGCCATCCTCGACGCCATCCCCAACTGGGACGGGCCGCTGCCAGGCAAGGGCACGGTGCGCATGGTGCTGGCCGGTGCGCCGCCGCCGACCAAGACCATCGAGCGCATCGAGAGCGAGCTCGGTTGGGAGTTCATCCAGATCTACGGGCTCACCGAGACCACTCCCCTGCTGACGATGAACCGGCGCCGCGCCGAGCTCGACGACCTGCCGCCATCGGAGCGCGCATCCCGGCTCAGCCGCGCCGGCGGCGCGGCGATCGGCGTCGAGGTGCGCATCTCCGCCGACGGCGAGGTGCTCGCTCGCGGCAACCACATCATGGGCGGCTACTGGGCCCAGCCGGAGGCCACCGCCGCGGCCATCCACGCGGCCAGCGACGACCCCGACGGACCGGAGTGGTTCCACACCGGCGACGGCGGGTTCCTCGACGACGACCACTACGTCACGATCAGCGACCGCAAGAAGGACGTGATCATCTCCGGCGGCGAGAACGTCAGCTCGATCGAGGTCGAGGACGCCATCTTCAGCCACCCGGAGATCACCGAGGTCGCCGTCATCGGCGTGCCCGACGAGAAGTGGGGCGAACTGGTGATGGCACTCGTCGTCAAGGTCGCCGGTTCGCCGCTCAGCGAGGCCGAGGTGATCGCCTACACGAAGACCAAGTTGGCCGGCTACAAGTGCCCGAAGCAGGTCGAGTTCCGCGACTCGCTGGCCCGCACGGCCACCGGCAAGCTGCAGAAGTTCAAGCTGCGCGAGCCGTACTGGGCGGGCCAGGTCAAGCAGGTCAACTAGCACCGTTCACTGACCGACTCGTCAGCCGGGCTGTTTGATGAGTCAGCCAGTAGCGAGGGGCAGTGCACGTCGTTATGGTGCGCAAGCCCTGCGACGGAGAGACCGCCGCAGGGACGAGTACATCCCAAGGACGTGATCGCACTCCCCCACCCGAAAGGGCCCGCAATGAACGAGTTCAACGGCACCGTGAACAACGGCCGCAAGGGCATCAGCTACGACTGGCAGAGCCTGTACGCGGCCGCTTCCACCGAGACGATCGAGCGCGAGCTCGCCGAGCTCACCCCGGAGCCCGTTCGTTGACCCGACGCCCCGAGCGCGTCCTGGTGCTCGGATGTGGTTCGGTCGCCCAGTGCACCGTGCCGCTGCTGGTCCGTGATCTGGGCATCGAGCCCGATCGCATCACCGTCGTCGACTTCCTCGACAACCGCGCCCGCATCGGCTGGGCGTTGGAGCAGGGAGTCCGCTACGAGCAGGACCGCGTCACCCCGGAGAACATCGACGACTTCCTGTCGGCGCGCGTGTCCGACGGCGACCTGCTGCTCGACCTCGCCTGGAACATCGACAACCCGACGATCCTGCAGTGGTGTCGCGACCATGGCGTTCGCTACCTCAACACGAGCGTCGAGCTGTGGAACCCGTACGACGAGATGACCACCACGCCGCCCCTCGAGCGCACCCTCTATGTGCGGCACATGAGCCTGCGGCGAATGAAGGCGTCGTGGCCCGACAACAACGGCGCGACGGCGATCGTCGAACACGGTGCCAACCCCGGGCTCGTCAGCCACTTCGCCAAGCAGGCGCTCACCGAGATCGCCACGAAGATGCTCAGCGACGGGCTGGCCGGCGACGTCGCTGCGCTCGAGACCGCGCTCGCCGACCGTGCCTACAACCACCTGGGGATGCTCACCGGCACGAAGGTGATCCACATCGCCGAACGCGACACACAGGTCAGCAACACGCCGAAGCGGACCAACGAGTTCGTCAACACGTGGTCGGTCGAGGGCTTCTACGAAGAGGGCGTCGCGCCCGCCGAGATGGGCTGGGGCACGCACGAGAAGCGCTTGCCGCCGAACGCGTTCATCCACACCGGCGAGGGCCCGTGCAACCAGATCTGCATCGCCCGCCCGGGCATGGAGACGTGGGTGCGCAGCTGGGTGCCGCAGGGTGAGATCCGCGGGATGGTCATCCGCCACGGCGAGGCGTTCACGATGTGCGAGCACCTCACGGTCAACGACGAGTTCGGCAACGCGCTGTACCGACCGACCGTGCACTACGCCTACCACCCGTCCGATGCGGCCATCAACAGCGTGCTCGAACTGCGCATGCGCAACTGGGAGATCCAGACCGAGCAGCGCATCCTCAACGACGAGATCGTCAGCGGTCGCGACGAGCTCGGTGTGCTGCTGATGGGCCACCCGTACAGCTCGTGGTGGACCGGCTCGCTCCTGTCCATCGACGAAGCGCGGGCGATCGTGCCCAGCCAGAACGCGACGACGTTGCAGGTGGCCGGATCGATCCTCGGCGCGCTGACGTGGATGTTCGAGCACCCGAACGAAGGTCTGTGCGTTCCCGACGACCTGCCGTGGGAGGACGTCCTCGGGGTGGCCAAGCGCTACCTCGGCACGTTCCACAGCGGTGCCAGCGACTGGGACCCGGTGAGCACCCGACGCGACCTGTTCGCCAACTACAGCGACGAAGCCGCCCACGTCGACACCAGCGACCCCTGGCAGTTCACCAACTTCCTCATCCGCTGACGTCGGGCGTCAGTCCCCGCATTCGGTCAGTCTCGCGTCGACTTCACCGGAACGGCGGAGGCGAGTTCGTCGATGAGATCAGCGAGGCTCACCTTGAGCCAGGCGACCAGTGCCGGTGAGGACAGCGCGGCGCTCGTGATGTTCACCCCGAGACTTGAGTCCATCCAGATCGCCCGGCACTGCGAAGTGACCGGCGGAGTCGATCGCTCAATGCAACCCGACTCAATCGTGCCACCGAGAAAGTCCTCGGGCTTCTCGAACGTCAGCGAGATCTCCTCGTCCGACTCTCGACGAGCAATCGTCTCAAAGTCATCGCCCGCAGGTGGCCGGAAGGCAGACACAGACACGATCGAGCCCTTGTCCTCGATCACTCCGACCCGGCAGGTCAACTGGAGAAGCTGGTCGTTGAAGACCTTGAACGCTGCGGCGAAGCCCGGTTCCGAGTCGAGGGCATCGATCGTTGCCTCGGACGGCGCGGTCGAAGACAGAATCGACAGGTTGAAGGGGCACCTCTCGATCTCCACGAACCCGCTTCCGCCGATGTTGGCGAACTCGATCGCCGCTGCGACGCGTGATGCTGCCTCGGCGGTCGGAAGCGGCGCAGGGGTATCGGTCTCGAGCGGTGGTTCAGTGTCGAGGGGTGGTTGAGTGTCGAGGGGTGGTTCGGTCGCGGCGACTGTCACCGACGGCCCGCTCTCGACATCACTTGCGATCGTGGGCGCAACGCCCCGTCCGAGATCCTCGCCCGAGCCGACCATTGCCACGATCCCAACGGCGCCACCTAGGTGTGAAAGCCGGGGACGTTGTCCTGGAGGGTGTTGAGGGTCGCGGCGGGGGTTGACCATCCGAGTGCGCCGTGGGCTCGGTGGTGATTGTAGAAGTGGATGAAGTGGTCGTAGGCGAGGGCGCGTTGCCGGTCGGAGGTCCATGCTCGGATGTAGGCCCATTCTTCGAGCAGGATCCGGTGGAAGCGTTCGATCTTGCCGTTGGTTTGTGGCCGGCGGACACGGGTCTTCTTGACGGTCGTGCCGGTCTCGGCGCACGCCTGGGCCCATTGGCGTTTGTAGCAGGTGCCGTTGTCGGTGATCACTCGTTCGCAGGTGATGCCGTGGGCAGCGAACCAGGTCACGGCGCGCCGCCAGAACCCGACAGCGGTCGCGGCGGTCTCATCGAGGTGGATCTCGGAATAGACGAGGCGGGTGCGGTCATCGATGGCCGAGTGGATGTAGCGGTAGCCGACCCGGTGGTGGTCGTTGACGCCACGACCGAGTTGTCGCCAACCGCCACCAGCGGGGATCCCGGCGAGCTTCTTGACGTCGACGTGGATCAACTCGCCGGGCCGATCACGCTGGTAGCGGCGCACTGGTTCGACGTTGGTGGCCCGGTCACCACGATCGAGTCGCCCGCAGCCGGCAGCGTTCAAGATGTTCTGGACCGTTGACGGCGCGAGCCCGGTCTCGTGAGCGATGTGCTCGGCTCCCCACCGATGCCGACGACGCAGCCGCAACACCCGATCACGATCGCGAGCTCGGGTGCGGTTCGGTGAACGATGCGGTCTCGAGCTGCGATCCTGGAGCCCGGCATCGCCCTCAGCAAGGAAACGGTCGCGCCACTTGCGAACCGTTTTCGCGTCGATCTGGAACCTGTCAGCGGTTGCTTCGATCGACCAGTGCTGATCGATCACACAGGCAACCATTCGCCGTCGACCCTCCGGCGTCAACGGCGCGTTCGGGTGCTGTCTTCTAGCGTGAGGCACGAGCCCCTCCTTGCGTTGAGGTGTGTTGTCAGAGACCACAGCCTCGCAAGGAGGGCTCACCTCAACCGCGGACCACCAACACCACCACGCCAGGGACAACGTGTCCGGTCGTCACACCAGGGCAAGAGCCGCGCCGATCAAGACTTTCAACCGCGATCGCACAAAGATCGGAATGGGCCGAGCAGTCGCGCCGGGAGGCACGATCGGTTTCGGTTCGCTGGCGATCGGCACGATCGCTCGAGGTGCATAGTCGGCGGCGCCGAGCGCGATGGCGAACTTCGGATGGGCATCGACCGCGACCGGACGGCCGAGCGTTCGGGCGACCATCTCGGGGACGAGCGGAATTCGCGAGCTCCCTCCGACGAGCAGGATCCTGTCGATGTCATCCGTGGTGAGCCCGGCGCTCGCGATCGCCCGGGACAGCGCCGCCGTGGTCTCGCGCAGCCGCGGACGAACGATGTCCTCGATCTCCTTGCGCGTGATCCGGACCCGCCGGTGCACGCCCGGCAGCGCAACGTCCAACGCGGTGTCGCTGTCGCTCGACAGGGCCTCCTTCGCCGAACGGCAGTCCTCGCGCATCCGCTGGAGTCCTGCCGCGATGACGGGGTCGGACTGGTCCAGCGCCGAGAGCGCACCATCGGTCTCGTGGTCGACGTAATCGATGATCGCGGCGTCGACGTCGATCCCTCCGAAGCGATCGAGACCCTCCGGCTGGCCGACCAGCTCGAAGCCGTCAGCGGTCTTGCGCAGCACGGCCGCGTCGAAGGTGCCACCGCCGAAGTCGTAGACGGCGACGTGCTCGCCTGGCTCCACCCTGTCGCGCGTCGAGTACGAGATCGCTGCCGCCTGAGGTTCGCTGAGCAGGCGGAGCCTGCCGAGATCGACACCGCCGAGGCGAGCGACTTCACGCATCATCTCGAGCTTGTACGGCCCGTAGTTGGCCGGGTGGGTGAGCACCACCTGATCCGGCAGACCTCCCTCGCGAGCAACGACGACGTCGAGCACATGTCGAAGCAGGTGCCCCATCAGCGCCTCCGGGCTGAAGGGCGCGCGGCCGAGCATCAACGGTGCCGGGTCACCGAGTCGCCGCTTGAACTCTCGCGCGACGCGGAGCGGATCCACCTGGGCCCGTCGAACGGCCGCCTCTCCCACGAGGATCTCGTCGTCATCGCGGAGTGCCACCACGGATGGCATCACCGGGTTCGATGGGCTCAGCGTGCAGATCTCGACCGTGGCGCCTCGACGTACTGCTGCCGCTGTGTACGTCGTCCCAAGGTCGATGCCCAGCTGGTACGCCAATTTCGAACCGTCCTCACCATGACCGGCTCGAGCCGCCGGATCGGTTGACTGTAGACGCCGAGCTCGAGTGTCAGATGAACGGTTCGAGCAGATCGCGGAGCTCGCCTGCCGTGGCCTTCGCGGTCACCGGGTCGGGCTCGTCTCGACCGAGCAGACTGTCGGCGAGCTGCATCGCCAGGTTGCAGGCTCGCTCCCACAGCGCGTGATCGAGCCCGTACGGCGGGCGGCCCCGGACCAGGTCGTCGAGGACTCCCACCGAGTTCGCCAGATCATCGAGCCCTCGGCGATCGAGCGGCCTGCGCTCCAGCCGCTTGGCGACGAAGTACAGGCCGCTCAGCCTCTGGAAGGCCGCCTCGTCCTGGCCTTCCGGATCCTCGTTGCGGTCGGCGCTCGGCGAATCCGTGGCGACGCCGTCGTCGTTCACCTCGTCGTCGACTTCGTCGATGCCGAGCTGCGCTTCGACCTCGGCGATGGATCGATCGGCGCCGGCCTCGTGCTCCTTCGCCACGACGAGGACGTCACCCTCCCACTCGTGCAGCACACGCGCCGCAACGAGGGCACGTTCGAGCGCGGCGCGCTGCTCCAGAGTCCATGACGGCAGCTCGTAGGACACGCGCCGGCGACGGCTGATCCGCCCGGGCCGAGCCGGTGGTGGTGGCGGCGGCGCGAACGGCGTGGCCATGATCGGAGGCGGAGGCGGCGCCGACTCCGGTGCCGGCGGCGAAGGTGGCGGCGGCGGAGGTGGCGGCGGAGCTGCAGCCTCCTCGTCCGGGGCGTACGCCGCAGCACCGAGCGCGATCGCGAACTTCGGGTGGGCATCGACCGCCACCGGCCGCCCCATCGTGCGCGCAACGAGGTCGGACACCAGCGGGATGCGCGAGCTCCCTCCGACCATGAGGATCTTGCCGATGTCATCCACCGCCAGGTCGGCGCTGCGGATGGTTCGGGCGAGCGCATCCGTCGTCTCGCGCAGCCGAGGCCGGATCATGTCCTCGACCTCCTGACGCGTCAGGCGGATCCGTTGATGGACGCCGGCGATGGCGACGTCGATCGTCGTGTCGCTGTCGTCGGAGAGCGCTTCCTTGGCCGATCGGCAGTCCTCGCGCAACCGGTGCAGACCGGATTGCACAGCGGGATCGTCCTGGTCCAGTTCGTCGAGGGCACCGTCCATCATCTGATCGACATGGGCGATGATCGCCGCGTCGATGTCGATGCCACCGAAGCGGTCGAGCCCTTCGGGATCGCCGACGAGCACGAAGCCCGTCTCGGTCTTGCGCAGGACCGCGGCATCGAACGTGCCGCCGCCGAGGTCGTAGACGGCAACATGCGCACCGGGCTCGACGCGGTCGCGAGCCGAGTACGAGATGGCCGCAGCCTGCGGCTCGGTGAGCATCGTCGTCCGGCGGAGATCGAGACCGCCGAGCCGGGCCACCTCGCGCATCATCTCCAACTTGTACGGGCCGTAGTTGGCCGGATGCGTCAGGACGACGGCGTCCGCCGTGCCTCCTTCGCGCCGAACGACGATGTCGATGACCGAACGCAGCATCCCCGCCATCAATGCCTCGGCGCTGAACGGTGTCCGCCCGACCATCATCGGTGCCGGATCGCCCAGACGGCGTTTGAACTCTCGTGCCATCCGCGTCGGATCAGCCTGTGCGCGACGCACTGCTGCGTCGCCGACGATCACCTCCCCGTCGTCGCGCAGGGCCATGACGGACGGCATCACGGGGTTCGAGGCACTGAGTGTGCAGATCTCCACGTTCGGTCCACGGCGCACGGCGGCAGCGGTGTAGGTCGTGCCCAGGTCGATGCCGAGCTGGTAGCCCATCAGTCTTCCGGTCGATCAGGCAAGCTCGTCATTCCTCACGAGCTCGCGAGGTCGTCGATGAGGCCGCCGAGCATCAGTCGGAGCCATCGACTGAGGTTGCTCGCACTGAGCTGCCTGCCCGTGACGCCGACGACGAGCCCGTCCTGCGACCACGTGGCCGCGCAGAAGCGGGCCTCGCTGTTGGGCCCGGTCACCACGCAATACGTGAGGATCTCCCCGTCGCCGAAGGGAACGGACTCGTCGATCTGCACCGTTCGTCCCGTGAACCGCTTGCGCACGTCGTCCTCGGCCGACCGGTCGCCGGACGACCAGGATTCCACCGCCACCTGTCGGGTGAGGTTGCCCTGTGTGCTGGCGCACGTCAGGACGGTGATCTCCGGCGTCACCCTCGTGACCGACGCGACGATGTTCGTCCCGGCGACGGCGGGCACCGCGGTTGCGAGCTCGGCGGGGACCGCAGCGACCGCTGTCGGCATGTCGAACGGGCAGAAGTTGCCGGAGGCGGTCGACCCGACGCCGCCCACGCCGGAGGTGTCGACGACGGCCGCGAGCGCCGAGGTCGCAGTCGCCACCAGATCGCCGCCCGGGACATCGACCGCTTCGGTGTCCGGAGTCGGAGCATTGGTGGTGGCCGGCTCTTTGGAGTCGGTGCTCTCGTCTTCGCCACCGGATCTGGAGACGATCACACCGATGACGACAGCGCTGACGACAACGACGCCGACGGCCGCCATCAGAGCTCGACGACGCCCGCCGCCGGAGCGCGGCGGCGGGTCCGCCGTACGCGGCGGCGCGGGCGGTGCCGCAGGCGCAACGACCGGGCGCGGTGTCGCCGGGATCGGTGTCGCCGGGACCGGCCGGGTCGGCGCCGCGGGAGTCGGCGGAGGTGCGAACCGCTGCGGCGCGGGAGCGACGGGAACGACCGGCGCAGGAGCGACTGGGACAGCGGTCGCGCCGCGGAACGCGGCGGCACCGAGCGCGATCGAAAGCTTGGGGTGGGCGTCCACGGCGACGGGGCGGCCGAGGGAGCGGGCGACCATGTCGGGGGCCAACGGGATCCGCGAACTGCCACCGACCATCAGCACGCGGCTGACGTCGTCGACCTCGATGCCTGCGCTGGCGATCGTGCGCCGCAGCGCGTCGATGGTGTCCTTCAGCCGCGGCCGCACCATGCTTTCGATCTCGACGCGAGTCAGGCGAACGCGCCGTTGGATGCCGGGCAGCGACACCTGGATCGACGTGTCGCTGTCGCCCGACAGGGTTTCTTTCGCTGCGCGGCAGTCGTCGCGCAGGCGCTGCAGCGCGAACTGCACGTCGGGGTCGTTCTGGTCGACCGCGGACAGCGCGCCGTCCAGCTCGATGTCGATGTGGGTCAGCACCGCGGCGTCGATGTCGATGCCACCGAACCGATCGAGACCCTCCGGCTGCCCGACGAGCGCGAAGCCGTCAGCCGTCTTGCGCAGGACCGCCGCGTCGAACGTGCCACCGCCGAGGTCGTAGACGGCGACGTGTTCACCGGTCTCGAGACGGTCCCGCGCCGAGTACGAGATGGCGGCAGCCTGCGGCTCGGTCAGCAGCACCAGGGTCGACAGATCGACGCCGCCGGCGCGAGCGACCTCGCGCATCATCTCCAGCTTGTACGGGCCGTAGCTCGCCGGATGGGTGAGCACGACGCGTGACGGCCGCTCGCCCTCTCGCTCGGTCACCGTGTCGACGATCGACCGCAGCAGACAACCCATCAGCGCGTCGGGGCTGTACGGCGTGGACCCGAGCACGAGCGGCGCCGGGTCGCCGAGGCGGCGCTTGAACTCCCGAGCCATGCGCGTCGGATCGATCTGTCCGCGTCGCAGTGCGATCTCGCCGACGAGCAGCTCACCGTCCTCGCGCAGCGTGACGATCGAGGGCATCACCGGGTTGGAGTCGCCGAGGGTGCAGATCTCTGCCCGGTCGCCGCGCAGCACCGCTGCCGCGGTGAACGTCGTCCCGAGATCAACGCCCAGCTGGTACGGCATCCCCATCCTGTCCTCGTCCGACTCGCGACCACGTCGCGGCGCGGCCGACTGTATGCCTCGCGCGAGGCAGGCCCGAATCTTCGGATCGCGGCGAGATCACGGCGTGGCCACCTCGTCGAGGATGAACCCGAGCGCCTCTCGCAACCAATTGAACAGGTCGGTGATGCTGAGCACGTTCGAGCCGAGCAGCCGTACGTTCATGGATGGCCCCAGCCATGACACCTCGCACCAAGAAGCCTCGCCGTTGCCACTCGTGCTCGTCACCGTCTCGGTGACGCACGCCCGTTTGACGACCACACCGTCCAGTTCTTCGGGCTCCAGCACGGACACCGACGACGTCACCGAGTCGCCTTGTCGGGCCCCCGAGTTGTCCCGCTTGATGTACTGCTCGAGATCATCGGGAATCGGGGCTGACAACACGATGCTCACGAAGACGCCGTCGAGTGGATCGCCCGCGGTGCAGCGGACCGTCGACGGGTCGGAGCCATCGGCGAACCGTGCAACTGAAACGACGCCCGCCTCCGTGGTGTCCGCGCCGAACGTACGTACCAGGTGGAGCTGCTCGACCAACGCCGACATGTTCACGGGACAGCGCGAGAGCGGCACGAGCGGGGTCGACGCGCTCGCCCCGGATCCCGTCAGCAGGCCGCTGATCACGGCGAAGGCAGCAGCGTCACGCGGTGCGGCCACGGCGACGGTGTCGCCGGGTCGTTCGGTGCCGTCCGTCGACGTCGTCACCGTGACCTCGGTCGCGTCGGTGCTCGAGCGACCATCGTCGCCTCGTGTGAGCACGATCGTCGCAAGGAGGGCCACGGCAGCGACTGCGGCGAAGGCTCCGACGAGCCTGCGCCGCGAGCGACGCGGACCCGTCGCTGTTGCCGTTGGATGAGGCAGGGACGGCGCGACGTAGCGCGCCGGTGCGACGGGACTCGGCAGCACGGCGACGGGATCGGCAGGTGCGGGTTCCCGTGTCGGGACCGACGCCGGGCCGGCTGCAGCCGGGGCGACCGCGGCCGATGCCGCACCGGTCGCGATCGCCAACTTGGGATGCGCGTCGACAGCGACCGGCCGTCCCATCGTTCGCTCGACGAGGTCGGACACCAGCGGGATCCGCGAGCTGCCGCCGACGAGCAGGATGCGCGAGATGTCGTCCATCGCCAGGCCGGCGCTGCGCACCGTCCGCTCGACTGCCTGCATCGTGTCCCGCAAGCGCGGTTGGACCATCTGCTCGATCTCGCCACGCGTGATCAGAACCCGTTGGTGCACCGACGGCAGCGACACCTGAAGAGTCGCGTCGCTGTCGCCTGACAGCGCCTCTTTCGCCGCACGCACCTCGTCGCGCAGACGCTGCAACCCGACCTGCACGTCACGATCGGTGGCGTCGAGCGACGACAGCGCGCCGTCGAGTTGATCGTCGACGTGGGCCAGGATCGCCGCGTCGATGTCGATGCCGCCGAACCGTTCCAGCCCCTCCGGTTGGCCGACGAGCTCGAATCCGTCGATGGTCTTGCGCAGCACTGCCGCATCGAACGTGCCACCGCCGAAGTCGTACACGGCGACGTGTTCGCCCGGAACGATCCGATCGCGGCTCGCGTACGAGATCGCTGCGGCCTGCGGCTCGCTGATCATCGACACGGTCGACAGATCCAACCCGGCCAGACGAGCAACTTCGCGCATCATGTCCAACTTGTACGGCCCGTAGTTCGCCGGATGGGTGAGGACGACGGCCGTCGGCCGCTCACCTTCCCGTTCCGAGACGAGCTCGACCACGAAGCGCAGGATTGCCGCCATCAAGGCCTCCGGGCTGAACGGTGCCGAGCCGAGCACGAGCGGTGCCGGATCCCCCAGGCGACGCTTGAACTCGCGAGCAACCCGCGTCGGGTCCTCCTGCCCACGCCGCACAGCGAGGTCACCAACGAGCAAGCTGCCGTCGTCGCGCATCGCCACCACCGACGGGATGATGGGATTCGACGATCCCAACGTGCACACCTCGACAACCGAGCCACGACGCACCGCCGCAGCGGTGTACGTCGTGCCGAGATCCACGCCCAACTGATACGCCAACATCACCCTGCCCTCGTCCCGTCACGGATCGGTCGACTGTAGACGCCCACAACGGTGCCATTGCAGGTTGACATCCGCACCCTGCGTCGGCAGACTGAACTCGATGTCGCACAACACCGCCTTCTCGCAGACCGGACTCCTCCTTCTTACGTAGGGCGAGCCGACATACCCGCGCTCGCCCGCACCCCCCGCCGAACGGCCGGGGGGTTCTTCATTTTTCAGCCCTGAACGATCGCTCACCGAACAACCCTTCACACGAAAGTCGGCGCCATGCCCCCGAAGAACGTGACCCCCAAATCGATGCCCTTCGGCAAGTACCAGCCGTGGGTGCCCGTCGTCCTCCACGACCGCACGTGGCCGAACGTCGTCATCGACAAGGCGCCGCTGTGGTGCAGCGTCGACCTGCGCGACGGCAACCAGGCGCTGATCGACCCGATGGACCCGCAGCGCAAGCGGCACATGTTCGACGCGCTCGTGAAGATGGGCTTCAAGGAGATCGAGGTCGGCTTCCCGTCGGCCAGTCAGCCGGACTTCGACTTCGTCCGTCAGCTGATCGAGGACGACCTGATCCCCGACGACGTGACCATCCAGGTCCTGGTGCAGTGCCGCCCGGAGCTGATCGAGCGCACCTACGAGTGCCTGCAGGGCTCGACGCGGGCGATCGTCCACTTCTACAACTCGGTCAACCCGCTGCAGCGCGAGGTCGTCTTCGGGTTGGACAAGCAGGGCATCGTCGACATCGCCGTCAACGCAGCGCGGCTGTGCCGCAAGCTGGAGCAGACCGTGCCCGGCACGGACATCCGCTACGAGTACTCGCCGGAGAGCTTCACGTTGACCGAGCCCGAGTTCGCCATCGAGATCTGCGAAGCGGTGATGGACGTCATCGAACCGACGCCGGACCGACCGATCATCCTCAACCTGCCGGCGACCGTCGAGAGCTACACGGCCAACGTCTACGGCGACGTCATCGAGTGGTTCGGCCGCACGATCCGCAGCCGCGACTCGGTCGTCATCAGCCTGCACCCGCACAACGACCGCGGGACGGGCACGGCCGCGTGCGAGTTCGGGATCATGGCGGGCGCAGACCGCGTCGAGGGCACGTTGTTCGGCAACGGCGAGCGCACCGGCAACCTGGACATCGTCAACGTGGCCATGAACCTGTTCATGAACGGCGTCGACCCGGAGCTGGACATCAGCGACATCGACGCGCTGCGCCGCGTCGCCGAGTACTGCAACCGTCTGCCCGTACCGGCACGTCACCCGTACGCCGGCGATCTCGTCTACACCTCCTTCTCGGGGTCCCATCAGGATGCGATCAAGAAGGGCTTCGACGCCCTCGCGGCGCGGACCGTGGACGGGCAGTACGACCGCTGGGGCGTGCCCTACCTGCCGATCGACCCGAAGCATGTCGGGCGCACCTACGAGGCGGTCATCCGCGTCAACTCGCAGAGCGGCAAGGGCGGCGTGGCGTACCTGATGAAGACCGAGCACGGCTTCGACCTGCCGCGCCGGCTGCAGATCGAGTTCTCCAAGACGATCCAGCACATCACCGAGGACTCCGGGACCGAGATCAGTCCGGTCGTCATGTGGGACGCGTTCCAGAGCGAGTACCTCGTCGAACAACCACGGTTCCGCCTGAGCAGCCACGAGCTGCGCAGCGACTCGGCCAGCGGCCGCACGGAGATCACCGCCCAGCTCGTCGTCGACGGCGAACGGGTCACGGTCACCGGCAGCGGCAACGGGCCGATCGATGCGTTCGTGCGTGCTGTGCGAGACGGCATCGGCGCGCAGCTGGACGTCATCGACTACGCCGAGCACGCGATAGGCCAGGGCTCGGAAGCAAGCGCAGTCGCCTACGTCGAGACCCGCGTCGGCGGCCCGGAGGGCTCCGTCCTGTGGGGCGTCGGCACCGACGAGAACATCATCACCGCCTCGCTGCGCGCCGTCCTCAACGCGCACGAACGTCACCAGCGCTGACCCGGTCGCTCCATCGGCGCGCGTTAGCGTGCACGCATGGCCCGCCTGCTTCGGCGACTCGTGATCCTGGCGCTCCTCGGCGTCGTCGGTGGCGCGGCGTTCACCGTCCTGCGGCGGCGCAAGGCCGAGTCGACGCCGGCCCGTCTGTCCCAGTCGGAGTGGCCGATGCTGGAGCGCCGCCCCGAGCCGCCCGTCGCGCACGACGGTTCGCCGCGTCCGTTCGTTGCCGTGCCGGTGGATCAGGCGGCGCGCTGGCTCGTCCCGGAAGCCGACGGTCAGTGCCCGCCCGGGTACCCGATCAAGGCCAACGACAACTCGGGCATCTTCCACGTACCGGGCGGACGCTTCTACGACCGGACCATCGCCGAGCGGTGCTACGCCGACGCGGCTGATGCCGAGGCCGACGGCTACCGTCGGGCCAAAGCCTGAAGGGGGTAGTCATCATGCCGAAGGAATTTCAGCGATGAAGGTCACGGTCGACTTCGACGTGTGCGCATCCACCGGTGCGTGCATGCAGGTGTGCCCGGAGGTGTTCGAGGTGCGCAGCGACGGCTACCTCTACATCCTCATCGAGGAGCCCGGCGAAGAGTTGCGCGAGAAGGTGCAGTCGGCCGCCGACATGTGCCCCACCGCCGCCATCACCGTCGAGGGCTGAACCGAGCGACGCGGTCCCGTCCATCCGTGAGTTTCACGGCCACCCACGGCCCCCAAACTCACGGACCCGAATGGTTCGTGAGTTTCGAGGCCAGGGGCGGCTCCCAAACTCACGAACCAGCTGGGGCGATGGCCACCATCCTTGACGCCTGGCTACTCGACGTCCTGTCAGCCCACCATCCATCGGGACGCGTCGCCGGGCAGCGGTTAGATTGCAGCCGATGAACGCTTTCGACGTGCTGCGCGCTTCGTGGGCGTCCAGTGGGTCGATGCTCTGCGTCGGGCTGGATCCCGACGCGGCGAGGATGCCGCAGCCACTCGACGGCGCACCCGACGCGACGTTCCGCTTCTGCAAGGAGATCGTCGACGCCACCGCCGACCTGGTGTGCGCCTACAAGCCTCAGTTCGCCTACTTCGCCTCCCAGCGCGCCGAACCGCAGCTGGAGCGGCTGTGCCACTACATCCGCGAGACCTACCCGCACGTGCTGCTGCTGCTCGACGTCAAGCGCGGCGACATCGGCCCCACCGCTGAGCACTACGCCCGCGAAGCGTTCAGCCGGTACGGCGCACACGCCGCCACCGTCAGCCCGTACCTCGGGCTCGATTCGGTCGAGCCGTTCTTCCGCCACGACGGGCATGCCGTCTTCGTGCTGTGCCGCACATCGAATCCGGGCAGCGGCGACTTCCAGATGCTGCCGGTCGCCGCGCCGCACGGCGGCACGGAACCGCTGTACCAGCACGTCGCCCGGCGGGTGGCGATGGAGTGGTCCGAGCTCGGTGAGTGCGGTCTGGTGGTCGGCGCGACCTATCCGGCCGAACTGGCCGAGGTACGGGCCATCGTCGGCGACATGCCGATCCTCGTGCCCGGGATCGGCGCACAGGGTGGCGACGTGGAGGCAACGGTCGCAGCCGGTGCCACCGCCGACGGCTTCGGCCTGGCGATGAGCTCGTCGCGAGCGGTGCTCTACGCCTCGTCCGGCGGCGACTTCGCCGAAGCGGCACGAGCCGAGGCCATCCGCACGCGCGACCAGATCCGCGCCCTCGCCCCCCGCTGAGGCACGCGGCGCGGAGCGTTTGGTCGCTGTGCCACCGTGACGGTGGCTCAGGGTTCAAACGCTCGACGAGCGCTGGTCAGCCGGCGAGGGCGTTGACGGTGATGATGCCAGGTGCAGCGCGCAGTTCGGCGATCACTTCATCGGTGACGAGGGCGGTCGGGGCGATGAGCATGACGGCCGTGCCGGGCTCGGCGGCGCGGCCGACGTCCATGTCGGCGATGTTCACGCCGGCGTTGCCGAGGAGCGTGCCGACCGTGCCGATCACGCCCGGGCGGTCGTCGTTCTTGACCATCAGCATGTGATCGGCGGGCGGCACATCGAAGTGGTGCTCGTCGATCATCACGATGCGTTGCTCGGCGCGACGTCCGGCGACCGTGCCGCTCATCGAGTGGCCGCCGCCGCGCAACGTCACCAGGTTGACGAAGTCGGCCGACGTCGCGCAGTTCGTCTCGCGCAGCTCGACCCCGTGCTGCTTGGCCAGCTGCGGCGCGTTGACGTAGGTGACCGGTTCGTCGCTGACCGCCGAGAAGAAGCCCTTCATCACGGCAAGGCTGAGGATGCGCGTGTCGTACCCGGCGATGTCGCCCTCGGTGCACACCTCCAGCGAGTCCGGAGCACGCCCGACCAGCGAGGCGAAGAGGCGACCGAGGCGCTCGGCCAGGGGCAGGAACGGGCGCAGCGTCTCGTTCGCCTCGGCGGCGTTGACGTTGACGGCGAACGGCACGAACTCGCCGGCGAGGGCGAGCTGCACCATGTCGGCGATCGTGTCGCCGGCCTTGTCCTGCGCCTCGCGCGTCGACGCACCGAGGTGCGGCGTGACGATCACCGAGTCGAGCTCGAACAGTGGCGACTGCGTGGTCGGCTCGGTGGCGAACACGTCGATGGCTGCGCCGGCGATGACGCCGTCGCGAATCGCGTCAGCCAGCGCCTGCTCGTCGACGATGCCCCCGCGCGCCACGTTGATGATCCGCAGCGACGGCTTGGCCTTCAGCATCAGGTCGCGGTTGATCAGACCGGTGGTCTCCTTGGTCTTCGGCAGGTGCACCGTGAGGAAGTCGGCTTCGGCCACCGCTTGATCCAACGACAGCAGCTCGACACCCATCTGGCGAGCGCGCTCGGCCGAGACGAAGGGGTCGTACGCGACGAGGCGCATCCCGAACGCCTTGGCCCGATCGCCGACGAGCTTGCCGATGCGACCGAGGCCGATGATCGCCAGCGTCTTGTCGGCCAGCTCCACACCCTCCCATCGGGCGCGCTCCCACCGCCCCGCGGTGAGTGCCGAGTGTGCCTGAGGCACGTTGCGAGCCTGCGCCAGCAGCAGCGCCATCGTGTGCTCCGCCGCCGAGATGATGTTGCTCTGCGGCGCGTTGACCACCATCACTCCCTTGCGCGTCGCAGCTTCGACGTCGACGTTGTCGAGCCCGATGCCGGCGCGGCCGACCACCATCAGCTCGTCGGCGGCGTCGAGCACCTCGGCGTTGACGTTCGTCGCGGAACGGATGACCAACGCGTGCGCACCCTTGATCACGGTGAGCAGTTGCGAGAGGTCGAGCTGCACGTCGACCTCGTGGCCGGCTGCACGCAACCGGTCGAGGCCTCCGTCGGCAATCTCTTCCGTGACGAGGATCCGAGCCATCCCCCCATCGTTACCGGTTGCACCCGCGGGCCGGAAGCGAGATGAACGATCTGTTCAAACGTCACAGTCGAATCCCGCGTGATGGGAAGATCTGCACCGATGCGGTACCGAACCGGCACAGACCGATCAGCGATCGAGCGGTGGTTCGTGCGGCGCGGCGTGCCCCACCTGATCGACGACTACGCCCCGACGACGGACATCTGGACCCGCGCCCTGCCACTGCTCCTGGTGGCCTACGCCGCCGTCGGGTTGAACGCCCTCGACCTCGGCGGGTGGTCGTGGCAGCGCAACGTCCTCGCCGTCGTCGTCGTGCTCGCCGTGCTTGCGGTCGGTTGGGCGATCACCAACCTCGCACGTCACCGCGCCTGGTTCGCCCGGCCCACGGTGCTCGGCTGGCCTGAGCTGGCGACGTTCCTCATCGGGCCGGCCGTTCCGTCGTCGATCTTCGGGCAGTGGGGCGACGCGCTGCAGGCGTTGTGGGAGAGCGCCGTCGTCCTCGTGGTCATCTACGGCGTCACGAGCTACGGCGTGATCCCCCTGATCGGCTGGGGCTTCCGGCGCAGCATCGCTCAGATCGGATCGCTGGGGCGGATGGTCAGTCGCGCCCTGCCGTTGCTGCTGCTGTTCACCATGTTCCTGTTCCTCACCGCTGAGCTGTGGCAGGTTGCCGGCAACCTGCACGGCATCGTCTACGTCGGCTTCGTGGCGATGTTCGTCGTGCTCGGTGCGGTGTTCGTCGTGTCGCGGGTGCCGGCGTTCATGGCCGGGTTGAACACGTTCACCGAGTGGAGCGAGGTGCACGAGCTTGCAGCCGGCACTCCGGCCGCATCACTGACGCTCCCCGTTGATGGGCGACCGCCGACGCTGCCGCTGTCGCTGCGCCAGAAGGCCAACATCGGACTCGTCAGCCTGTTCGGGCAGGCCGTGCAGATCACCTTCGTCGCCCTCCTGCTGACTGCGTTCTTCGTCGTGCTCGGGTTCATGATCGTCCCCGCCGAGACCGTGGCGAACTGGACACAGGTCGCCGATGTCCACGTGTTGGCCCATTGGCACGTCGGTGGCCGCACGTTGCAGCTCACCGAACCACTGCTGCGCGTCTCGGTGTTCCTCGGCGCGTTCACCGGCATGTACTTCACCGTGGTGCTGAGCACCGACGCCCTGTACCGCGAGGAGTTCGCCGACGACGTCGGCCCACAGATCCGCCAGGCACTCGCTGTTCGCCTCGCGGCTCGACACAGTCGCTCCGATGACGACTACGTTGTCGCCGCAAGCCCGTGAGAACCGAGTTCACGGACCCGAGCAAGGGGGCTCCCATGTCGTACCCGTTCCTGTCGACCGAGTGGATGGACGCCGCCAAGGCGATCCGCGAGAAGTACGCCGACCAGGCGACGAAGGTCACCACCAGCATCCGCATGAACCAGGTGATCACCGACGCGCCATTCGGCGACGGCACGATCAAGACCTACATGGACACTTCGTCGGGCGACGTCGTGATGGAGCTGGGCGAGCTCGAGACGCCGGATCTCACCGTCACCACCGACTACGACACGGCGCGCAAGATCTTCGTCGAGCAGGACCAGGCGGCAGGGATGCAGGCCTTCATGTCCGGCAAGATCAAGGTGCAGGGCGACATGATGAAGATGATGGCCATGCAGACCTCGATGCCGCAGGACGACGTCGCCAAGACGATCGCCACGGAGATCAAGGACATCACGGCCTGACCGACCACTGGCCGAGCGCTCGGCGCGCTCGCTCCCCGATCAGGAGCGGGCGAGTGGCGCCAGCGCGTCGGTCAGTTCGCCGACCGTCCACTTCGAGTCGCGATCGACGCCGGCGCCACGCGCCCAGCTCTCGATCAGCGTCACGTTGCCGCCCGAGACGAGGAACGTCTCACCGGTGAAGGCGCAGTCGGCGGTAGCTAGGTAGGCGACGAGCGGCGAGATGTTGGCCGGATCCCACTGGTCGAACGCGCCCTCCTTGGGGGACATGATGTCCTCGAGGCCGGGCGTCGCCAGCGTCAGGCGCGTGCGCGCCCCAGGTGCGATCGTGTTGCTCTTCACGCCGTAGCGCACGAGCTCCTTCGCCGCGATCTGGCTGAACGTGGCGATGCCGGTCTTGGCCGCGCCGTAGTTGGCCTGCCCCGGATTGGAGAACAGACCGCTGGTGCTCGAGGTGTGCACGAGGTTGCGTGGCTTGGAGATGCCCGCCTTGTGCTGCTCGCGCCAGTAGGCGGCGGCCCACCGTGTCGGCGCGAAGTGACCCTTGAGGTGCACCGCGATGACCGCGTCCCACTCCTCTTCGGTCATGTTGACCAGCACGCGATCGCGCAGGATGCCGGCGTTGTTGACGAGGATGTCCAGGTCGCCGAACGTCTCCACGGCGGTGTTGATCAAGCGCTGGGCACCCTGCCAATCGGCGACGTTGTCGCCGTTGACGACGGCTTCGCCACCCATCGCCTTGATCTCCTCGACCACCTGCTGCGCCGGTGTGAGATCGGTGCCGGTGCCGTCGTTGGCGCCACCGAGGTCGTTGACGACCACCTTCGCGCCCTCGGCGGCGAAGAACAGCGCATGCTCGCGCCCGATGCCTCGCCCAGCACCGGTGATGATCGCAACACGACCCTCGAGCGAACCCATAGGAGACCCCCTTCGTCAAAGCTGGGCGCACGTTACTGACCGAGGTGCGCAACCGTGAAGCTGGGTCGGGGAACCGTCCCAGCCGTCACCGCTAGAGGAAGATCATGTCCACCTTGGTGCCGCGCAGGAACTTCTGCCCGCTGGTGACCTTCTTGCCGTCGACGGTCATCTGGTAGAGGTGACCGCTGCCCCGATTGCCGACGATGTCGCCCACCACCAGTCCTGCCGCCTCGAGCGCCGCCTGCACGCTGGGGAAGTCGGTGGCGGCGAACTCGGGGATGGCCACCATGTCCTGCCCCTTGGACATGACGACGGTGACCGTGCCCCCTCGCGGCACCTCGACGCCCGGTGCGGGATCCTGACGGATGACGGTTCCGTCCGGCATCGTGCCGCTGAACTCGGCGGGCGCCTCGGCGATGACGAGGCCGACGCTCGACAGGTCGGTGGTGGCGTCGGCCAGCGACCGGCCGGTGAGATCCGGTGCAGGACGAGGCGCGGGCCCGGCCGACAGGACCACGCGGACGGTGGTGTTGGGCATCACCGTGTCGCCTGCGACGAGCGACGGCGCGTCCGGCACCTGCCAGCTGAGCACCACTCCCGCTGGCACGTTCTCGTCGAAGATCGGATCACCCTGCTCGATCAGGAGGTCCTGATCGGCCAGCAACGTCGTGGCGTCGGCGAGCGACTTGCCGACCAGGTCGGGCAGCGGGCGCGGTGTCGGCCCGGAGCTGACGTAGATGATCAGTGGCTTGTCCTCGGCGAGGGTCGTGCCCGCCACCGGATCGGTGCGCGTGACGTTGCCGGGCGCGACCTCGTCGCTGTTCTCCTCGACCTCCGAGGTCTTCCAGTTCGAACCGGAGATCTGGTTCAGTGCTTCGCCCTTGGGCACGTCCGCGAGATCGGGCACGACGTGGGTGATCGTGCGCAGGGCGAAGTACGCCACGGCGCTGCCGGCGGCCCCGAGCACGAGGAGCACGGCAAGGATCAGCGCGATGCGCTTGCCGCGACGGCGCTTCGGTGGCGCATCCGCAGCGGCGGGGATCACCGGGTTGACGAGCGTGTCCGTCGGGCGGTCGGGTGGTCGGATCGCCGGCACCGGCTCGGTGGCCATGGCGGCGGGGGTGCCGGGGACGATCGCCTCGACGGGCACGGTCGGCGCCGTCTCGGGCTCCGGATCCGGTTCGGCCGGCGTGATGACGAGCATCGCCGGAACGGGCGGCGGCAGCGGCGGCAGTTCGACCGTCGGCAGCAGCTCCGGCTCGCGCTCGGTCTCCGACTCAGGCGCTGGTTCCGACTCGGGCTCGGACTCGGGCTCCGACTCGGCGAGGGCATCCGACCCGACGGTGACGGGATCGAGTTCGGGCTCGGGGAGCACCGGCTCGACGACGGGTGCAGCGACAACCGGCTCGGGCACGGCGGCCGGCACGACCGGTGCGACCTGTGCGACCGGTGCGACCTGGGCGACGGCGGCGGGGCGTTGCATCGGACCGGTGGGATCCACCGGCGTGCCCGCTGCCGGAGCCGCCGGTCGTTCGGCGAACAGGCTCGCTGCCAGGATCGGCATCGGTGCTGGGCGCGGCAGCTTCTCGGCGACCTGCACGAGTGCCCGCCCGAATTCGGCGGACGAGTAGCGGTCGTCGGGTTCGGGTCGGCCGGCGCGTTCGAGCACGGCGGCCAGGGGGCCGAGGTCGGCCGACACCGGCATCAGTCGGCCGATGCGGTTGGACAACGTGGACACCGGCGAGTCGCCCACGAACGGTACGGCGCCGGTGACCGACTCCAGCAGGCTCAGCGCCAGCGCGTAGATGTCGCTCTTGCCGCTGACCTCGCGGTGCTGTGCTCGCTCGGGCGAGGTGTACATCGCCCGCTCGTTGCCGACCAGCGTCTGCTCCTGCCACATGATCTCGCTGAGCAACGAGGCCAACCCGACGTCGACGATCCGCAGCCGTCGGTCGTCACCGAACACGATCGTCGACGGGCGGATGTCGTCGTGCACGAGCCCGGCTCGATGGACCACATCGAGCGCCTTGCACGTGTCGAGGCCGACGAGCAGCGCCTGCGACGGCGAGAGCTTGCGGCCGCGGTCGAGGATCTCGCGCAGGCTGCCGCCGGCAAGGTGTTCGCTGACGACGAAGCGCACCTCGCGTCCGTTCCACTCCTCCGCTCCCCAGTCGAGGACGGTGGCGATGTTCGGGTGGTGCAACGCGGACGCGGCGTCCATCGCCGTGCGGAACTTGCGCTGGAAGACCTCGTTCCCGCTGAGGTCGGGGTGGACCACCTTGAGCGCGACGAGGCGCTGCAGCTGCTGATCGAAGGCGTCGAAGACGGCGGCGTCGACGCCGCTCCCGCGACGCTGGCCGAGGCGATATCGGCCGGCGAGGATCCGTCCCGTGCCGGTTGAACTGGTACTCGAGTCGGGGGCAACCATGACGGCGTCGAGGCTAGACGGCCGAGCCTCTCGACGGGGCTCGCTGTGCAATTGCGTCGATGCGCGGGGAGAATGGGGCGTGCTCCGTGTGCAGGGTTCCCGTCGCAGGCTCGACAAGCGGTTGCTGTTGCTCAGCGCGCTCATCGCCGTCGGCATCGCGTTGGTGGTTGCCGGCGTGGCCGGCTCGGTCACCGGCCGTGCTGCGCAGGGTCTGCCCGACACGATCGAGTCGATCAACCCGGTGCGCAACGCCGTGCAGGTCCCCTCCCAATCCGAGCTCTTCGTGGACCTGCTGCCCGGCTACACGGGCGTGTTCGTGGTCGACGGCCTGGAGCTGGTCACCACCAACCTCGACTCGTTGGGCCAGGGTCAGGCCGAGCCGGGCCAGCAGATCCCGGTGCCGCACACCACCATCTACGAGCCCGGCAACGCCACGCTCACGTTCCAGCCGACCAAGGGCGCAGCGATCGAGACCTTCACCCAGGGCTCGCACACCGTCACCGTCTTGTACTGGAAGGTCATCGAGGGTCGCAGCCACGCCATCTCGTTCACCTGGACGTTCAACGTCTTCTAGGCAACGCCTTCTCGGCAACGTCTTCCCGGCGGGGATCTTCTCGGTTTCCGAGAAGGATCCCGCCTGGAATCCGAGCGCGATGGGATCAGTCGGTCGGGGGGAGCTCGCCGGTGGCGAGGAGGTGGTCGAAGCCGTCGTCGCCGAGGATCGGCACGCCGAGCGCTTCCGCCTTGGTCAGCTTGCTGGCGCCGGGGTCGGCGCCGACGACGACCGCGAACGTCTTGGCGCTGACGCTGCCGGGGCTCTTGCCACCGCGGTCCTTGATCGCCTGTTCCGCCTCCTCACGCGAGAAGCGCTGCAGCGTTCCCGTGACGACGACGGCCTTGCCGGCCAGGATCTGCGGCACACGACTGACCTCGACGCGGCCGAAGTCCACGCCCGCGGCGCGCAGCTTCTCGACGAACTCCTGGTTCGCCGGCACCGTGAACCAGCGCAGGATCGAGCCGGCGATCGTCGGGCCGACGCCGTCGGTCAGCGCGAGGTCGGCCTCCGAGGCGGTGATGATCGGGTCGAGCGAGCCGAAGGCGCGGCTGAGTCCGTCACTGGCCGACGGGCCGAGGCCCTTGATGCCGAGCGCGGTCAACAACCGCGGCAGCGGCCGGTCCTTCGATCCGGCGATCGCGGCCAGGAGCTTGTCGGCGCTGATCGAGCCGAACCCCTCCAGCCCGAGCAGGTCCTCCTTCGTCAACGTGTAGATGTCGGCCGGGTCGCGCACGAGGCCGGCATCGCTGAGCTGGAACACGGTTCGATCGCCGAGACCCTCGATGTCCATCGCTCCGCGCGAGGCGAAGTAGATGATCCGCTGGTCACGTTGGAACGGGCACGCCGGCTCGACGCAGCGCGTGTCGGCCTCTCCTTCGGGCCGCACCAGTTCGGTCTGCAACGGGCACGGGCAGATCTTCGGGAACGCCCACGGCTCACTGCCCTCGGCTCGCAGCGACAGCACCGGCCCGACGACTTCGGGGATGACGTCGCCCGCCTTGCGCACGATCACCGTGTCGCCGGGGCGCACGTCCTTTGCGCGGACCTGGTCCTCGTTGTGCAGCGTGGCCATGCCGACGGTGGAGCCGCCGACGAACACCGGCTCGAGCACGGCGAACGGCGTCGTCCGCCCGGTGCGGCCGACGCTGACCTGGATGTCGCGAAGGATCGTGGTGCGCTCCTCCGGCGGGAACTTGAAGGCGATCGCCCATCGCGGGGCACGCGACGTGAAGCCCAGCAGCTCGCGCTGAGCGAGGTCGTCGACCTTCGCGACCGCACCGTCGATCTCGTAGCCGAGGTCGTGGCGGTGGTCGCGCCAGTGGCCGCAGAAGTCGTAGACGCCGGCGAGGTCGTCGACGACGCGGATCTCCGGGTTCACCGGGAAGCCGAGCGAGGCGAGGAACTCGAGGGTGTCGTGGTGGCTGGTGAACGTCGGCCCGCCCTCCACCTCGCCGAGCTGGTAGCTCCAGAACCCGAGCACGCGCGACGCAGTGATCGCCGGATCCTTCTGGCGCAGGCTGCCGGCCGCGGCGTTGCGCGGGTTGGCGAAGCGCGGTTGCCCCAACGCTTCGGTGCGCTCGTTCAGCGCCTCGAAGCTGGTGATCGGCATGTACACCTCGCCGCGCACCTCGAGCACCGACGGCGCGCCCTTGCCGAGCTGCTTGGGCAACGAGGTGATCGTGGCCACGTTGGCGGTGACGTCCTCGCCGACGCGACCGTCGCCGCGCGTCGCAGCCTGTACGAAGCGGCCGTGCTCGTAGCGCAGGCTCATCGCCAGACCGTCGATCTTCAGCTCGCACACGAACCGCGTCGTCGCGCCCGCCAGTCCACGCGCGACGCGCTCACCCCACGAGGTCAGCTCGACGTCGTCCATCGCGTTGTCGAGGCTTGTCATCGGCACGCGATGGGTGACCGGCGCGAAGGTCGCCGACAGGGCGCCGGCACCGACGCGCTGGGTGGGTGAGTCGGGCACGATCAGCGTCGGATCGGCTTCCTCCAACCCGCGCAGCTCGCGCACGAGCAGGTCGTAGTCCGCGTCGCTGATCTCCGGCGCGTCCTGGCTGAAGTAGCGCTCGTTGTGATGGGCGATCTGGGTGCGCAGCTGTGCTGCGCGCTCGTCGGGTGTCACCGTGGCGAGTGTAGGCAGGGTCGGCCGACGGGTCAGCGACGACGCTTCGACAACGTGCCGATGGCCCCGCCGAGCGCAGCCAACATCCCGATGACCACGACGAACGGCCCGACGGACCAGCTCGTGTCGCGACCGGCGACGGCGAACAGCCGCTTGAAGTCGCCGATGTCCGAGATCGCGACGATGGCGAACAGTGCGTTCATCGACGCGAACACGACAGCGATGACGGCAACGGACAGGACCCGGCGGGCGGCGAGCTGGGTGATGCCCATGGCGCCCGTGACGATGGCGAACAGGACCAGCGCCGACCCCGCCGGTTCGTCGTTGCGGAGCAGCTCGGTGAACGCGTTCACCGACTCGGTGCCGCGGTCGAGGTTGATCCGCAGCCACGGCAGGTGGCACCCGACGATCGCCACGATCGACCCGACGAGGAGCAGCGATGCGCCCACCAGCACCCGGGGCCGCGGCGGCGTGGCACGGACGAAGCCGTAGGGCGCGCCGTAGCTGTTCGACGCGACGTCACCGTACGGAGCCCCGGCGCGGTACGGGGCGCCGAAGCCGTACGGGATCGAGCCGGGAACCGGCGTGCCCGGCCGCGGAGGCGGCGGCACCAACGGTCGCGCCGCCATCGGTGGCGGCGGGATGTCGGCAGGCCTCGCCCGATCGACGTCGTCGTTCATGCGTGGCGAGTGTAGGAAGCGGCGCTCACGCACCGAGGACGAAGCGGGTCGCCACGGCCTGGTCGCGCACGCGGCGACCGACCTCGGCGGTGATGCGATGCACGCTCTCGGCCACCGACGGCGAGTGCGTCGCCAGCCCGCACTCGGGCGTCACCATCGACTGCACGCGCAGCTGCACCGGGTCGACGCCGAGCTGGACGAGGTCGCACCACAGTGCGCTGAGCTGACGCCACGGCCGCTCGACCGAGTTGGTGATCGGACCACCCGTGGGGACGACGCCCCAGGCGATCGTGCCGCCGTCCTGCAGGAACCGCATCAGGTACCCGGCCGCGTCGAGCAACTGGGTGTTGACCGGCACCGACAGGACGTCGGGCCCCGCGGCGAGCACGGATGCAACGTCGACTGCGCCGCAGACGTGCAGACCTGACACCGCACCCGGCTCGATGGCCGCCAGCGCACCGGAGATCAGGTCGATGGCCGTGTCGGGCGCCAGCGGGAAGCCCGGCATCATCAGCTCGCCCAACGACGGCTCGTCGATGAACACCACCTGCGTGCTGTACGGCATCGCCGCAGCCACCCGTTCGCGCAAGGCGGTGACGTGGCTGCGCACCGCGCGGACGGCGACCTCGAACGCAACGCTCGCCGGTGCGCCGGCACGCATCATCGCCAGGCCGAGCGTGACCGGGCCGACGAACTGCCACTTGACTGCGCCGGTGTGGCCTTCGGCCGCGTTGAGGAACGCACGGAACCCGCCGAACGCGTCGTGCTGCAGGTCGGTGACCACCGGCGCCATCGGATCGAGGTGATGGACGTCCACGGCGATCGACCCGTACGGACCGACGGAGAAGCCCTGGATGCCGACCGCTGCCTGGGCGATCATGGCCTCGGCCGGCGACCGCTTCGGGAGGGTGGGGATGGCTGGCAGCTCCATGGCCGAGAGCACGAACGCGGTGGCCTCGGAGGCGTTGCGGTGAGGGAGGCTGCCGATGCCGGTGGCGATGCCGCTTGGCAACTGCACACGAGACACGTTCTCTCCCTCCTCCCCGTCGGGGCCATGGTGCCACGCACCGTGCACCAGGCACGAGGCGGGCAAGTACGAAGCCCGTTACCTTGGCGCAGTGCCCTCGCGTTCGACAAATCTGAATCCATGAGCAGCGCCCCGTCATCGAGCACCGGTCCGACTGCGACCGGGTCCCCGCTGTGGGTGTGGGCATCGCGCCTGATCTGGCTCGCCACGAGCGCGCTGCTGACCCTCTCCGTCGGCGACGCGCTCGACGGACGCAGCTCGGCCGCGGGCGTCGTCGTCAACATCGCTGCGACTGCGGTGTGGGCGGTCGTCCTCGTCGCCGTCGCCCTGCCGTCGACGGTCGGCCTGACCGTGGCGCGCACGGTTGCACCGCTCGGCGTCGTCACCGCAGTCGGTGCCTGGGCAGGCGGCGCCGAACCGGCGCTCGCCATCGCGGCCACCGCCGTGGCGCTCGTCGCGGTCGTCGTGATCGGTGGCGCCGAGGTGGGCCAGGCGTTCGTGCAGGCGTCGTCCTACGGCGACGAATTCCGTCACCTGTTGCGACCGCCGGCGGCGGTGCTCCCGGCCATGGTGGTCGGCTGGCTGTTGTGGGCCGGCGCGCTCACCGCGTCCGTGCTGCTGCTGGCCGCCGGGCGATGGCCGCTCGGCATCGTGCTCGCGCTGATCACCGGCGCCACCTCGTGGCTGCTCGTGCCGCGGCTCCACCGCCTCAGCCGTCGGTGGCTGGTGGTCGTGCCGGCCGGCCTCGTGGTGCACGACCAGCTGGTCCTGGCCGAGACGTTGATGGTGCGACGCGGCGACGTCACCGCGGTCGGACTCGCCCTCGCCGGCACGGAAGCCGCCGACTTCACCGGCCCCGCGGCGGGTCACGCCGTCGAGGTGGCGCTCGGCTCGATGGTCACTGTCGTGCTGGCCCGACGCCCGTCGACTCCGAAGGGCACCGCCCTGCACGTGCGCTCGTTCCTCGTCGCGCCGACGCGACCGGGCCAGGCGCTGCGCAGTGCTGCGGCCGGCTCGTTGCCGGTCGGTTGAGCTCCCTCAGCGGGCGAGGCCGCCGCCGAGCACGTACTGGTCGGTGGGGTCGTAGAAGACAACGCTCTGTCCCGGAGCGACCCGGCGCTGCGGCTCGGCCCACTGCACGACGACGTCGTCGTGATCGGCGGAGATCGTCGCCCGCTTCGTCTCGCCATGCGCACTGCACTGCACCAGCACGTCGCCGTGCACCGGCATCGACGCCCACGTCATCGCCCCGACGGTCGTCGTGGCGCGCAACAGGTCGTCGTCGGCGCCGACGGTGATCACGCCGAGGTCGACGTCGACGTCGACCACGTAGCGCTTCGGCCCACCACCGGGCAGCCCGATGCCGCGTCGTTGGCCGAGGGTGACGAGCTCGATGGCCGGCACTTCGCCGACGACGCCACCATCGGTGTCGACCACCGTCGCTCGGCGGAACGGGATCCGCGATCCGAGGAACGTCTCGCGGCCGCCGGTGCCCGACTTGCTGCTGGTGATGAAGCACACGTCCTGGCTGTCCGGCTTGGCCGCGGTGCGCAGACCGAGCTGCGTCGCGCGGACGCGCACGTCGGCCTTCGTCATCGCCCCGATGGGGAACAGCGTGCGGGCCAGTTCGCGCTGCGGCAGCATGTGCACGACGTAGCTCTGGTCCTTGGCCGGATCGGCGCCGCGCTGCACGTAGCGCGCCCCGCCGACGTCGATGATGCGGGCATGGTGGCCGGTGGCCACGGCGTCGAAGCCGAGCAGATCGGCGCGCTCGCTCAGCCGGTGGAACTTGAGGTGCCGGTTGCACTCGATGCACGGGTTCGGCGTGATCCCATGGCGGTGCGCATCCACGTACGGATCGACGACGTGCTCCTGGAAGTCGTCCGAGAAGTTGAACACGAGGTGGTCGATGCCCAGCTGCTGTGCAACGCGACGGGCGTCGTCGACGTCGGCCACCGAGCAGCAGCCGGTGTCGCTGTCGCCGCCCCACAGGCGCATCGTGATGCCGACGACCTCGTGGCCGGCGTCGAGCAGCTCGGCGGCGGCGACCGAGGAGTCCACCCCACCGCTGAGCGCGACGAGCACCTTCATCGCGACCTCAGTCGGGTGATCGCGGCCACCAGCACGCCCAGCGCCTGATCGACCTCGGCCTCCGTCGTGGTGCAACCGAGCGTCAACCGCAGCGCGCCGTGGGCCAATTCGCGTCGCACGCCCATTGCGGCCAGCACGTGCGATGGCTCCATCGCGCCGCTGGCGCACGCCGACGCCGCGCTCGCGCAGACACCGCCCTCGTCGAGCAGGTACAGCAAGGCCTCGTTCTCGATGCACGGCACCAGCACGTGTGCCGACCCTGCGACCTTGTTGCCGCGACCGACGGTCTCGACGACGTCGGGCACGGCGGCGCGCAGGCCGTCGACCAGCCGGTCGCGCAGCATCTCGATGCGCTCGTTCGTCTCGACGCGTTGCGCGACGGTGAGCCGCAACGCCTCGGCCATCGCCACGATGCCGGCGACGTTGTGCGTGCCGCTTCGCCGCTCGCGCTCCTGGCCCCCGCCGATGATCATCGGATCGAGCGACGCGCCGCCGCGCACGACGAGCGCGCCGACGCCCTTCGGCCCACCGAACTTGTGCGCCGAGAACGACATCGCGTCGACCAGCGCGGTCACGGGATGGAGGTCCAGCCAGCAGACCGCCTGGACTGCATCGGTGTGCAGCAAGGCGCCGGGAGCTCGGCGTCGCACGACCTCGGCGACCTCGCCCATGCGCGTGATCGTCCCGACTTCGTTGTTGACGGCCATCACGCTGACGACCGCCACGTCGGGGCCGAGTGCGGCGGCGAGCTGCTCGAGGTCGACGTGGCCGGTGCCGTCGACGCCGACGATTCGACCGTGACGCGCTTCCACTGCGCCGAGCACGGCGTGGTGCTCGGCGGCCGAGCACACAGCAACGCCGTCGCGTCGGCTGACGGCACCGAAGATCGCTGTGTTGTCGGCCTCCGTGCCACTGCCGGTGAAGACGACCTCACCCGGCAGGCACCCGATCGCTTCGGCGACCACGTCGCGCGATTCGTCAACCGCCTGGCGCGCCCGGCGGGCGAAGCGGTGCGATCCGGACGGGTTGGCGAACTGCTCGGCGAAGTACGGCAACATGGCCGCGACCGCCTCCGGACGCACCGGCGTGGTGGCCGCGTGATCCAGGTAGACGAGCTCGGCAGACATCGGCTTCCAGGCTACGAGCCGCTCCGGTCGATGAACGCCCGCATGTTGCTCGAGGACAGTGCAGGATGGTGCCGTGCAGGGCTACGGCGAAGACACCTACGGCGAGGCCTTCGCCGACGTGTACGACGACTGGTACCTCGGGATCAGCGACGTCGATGCGACCGTCGATGCTCTCGTCGAGCTGGCCGGCGTCGAGGGGCCGGTGCTCGAACTGGCGGTCGGGACCGGTCGGCTGGCCATCCCGCTCGCCGATCGCGGCGTGCGCGTGCACGGCGTCGACGCCAGCGCAGCGATGCTCGCCCGACTGGCCGAGAAGGACACCGACGGTCTCGTCACCTCATCGCTCGGCGACATGGTCGACGACCTCCCACCCGGGCCGTTCGCACTCGCCTTCATCGCCTACAACTCGTTCTTCGCGCTGCGCACCGAGGACCGTCAGCGGCAGTGCTTCGCAG
This sequence comes from Ilumatobacteraceae bacterium, assembly GCA_965229005.1. GTDB lineage: Bacteria > Actinomycetota > Acidimicrobiia > Acidimicrobiales > Ilumatobacteraceae > CBDDIP01. The sequence continues at coordinate 1,283,052 of CBDDIP010000002.1, read as the reverse complement.
CCGTTGCCGAGCGACTGAACCCGGGCGGAGCGTTCGTCATCGAAGCCTTCGTTCCCGAGCCGCGACCGGGCTCCGACATCTCCGTGCGCACGCTCGCCGCGGACCGCGTCGTGCTCAGCATCAGCCGCCACGACGACGCCGCTCAGGTCGCCGAGGGGCAGTTCGTCGAGATCACCGAGGCCGGCGGGGTGCGCCTGCGCCCGTGGGCGATCCGCTGGTCGACCCCCGAGCAGCTCGATGCGATGGCTGCTGCCGCCGGCTTCACGTTGGCCGCACGCTGGGAAGACTTTTGCCGCGCCCCGTTCGACGAGCTCAGCGTGCGCCACGTCAGCACCTACCGGCGTGCCGCGGACCACACCGACCAACGATTCCCGTCCGTCTGACGGCCTCCCGAACGTCGTAGGCTGACAGCACTGTGAGTCAACTTCGTCTCAATCCCCTCACCGGACGTTGGGTCACGATCGTCGCCGAGCGCGCAGAACGTCCGAGCGACTTCGCCCCACGTTCCGCGCAAGTCGAGTCCGACCCGGGTCGCCCCTGCCCCTTCTGCCCCGGCAACGAGGAGGCCACGCTTCCGGCGTTGGAGAGCCTCGACGAGGGCGGCAGCTGGCGCATGCGGGTCATCCCCAACCTGTACCCGGCGTTCGACGGCGACGAGCCGTTCGCCGTGCACCACCTCGGTCCGGTGCACGTCGAGGCCGAGGCCAGCGGCATCCACGAGGTGTTCGTGCTCAGCCCCGACCACGACGGTGGCGCACACGGCTACTCCGACGCGGACGCCGCCGATCTGATGCTCATGCTGAAGCGCCGCCTGCAGGAGCACTCGGCCACGCCGAACGTGCGTTACACGCAAGCGATCATCAACCACGGGCGCGAGGCCGGCGCATCGCTGGCCCACCCGCACGGCCAGCTGCTCGGGCTGCCGTTCGTGCCGGGCGAGATCCTCGACGAGCAGCGTGCCTTCAGCCGCTTCGAAGGTGGCTGCATCCTGTGCGCCACGATCGAGGCCGAGCTGGTCGACGGCAAGCGCGTGCTCTTCGCCACCGACGACGTCGTCGCCGTGTGCCCGTTCTGGAGCGGCTCGCCCTACGAGCTGCTGATCATCCCCCGCTCGCACGACCTGCACCTCACCGACAGCAACGACACCACGCTGTCGGCGATGGGCACCGCAGTGCGCGACTCGCTGGCGATGCTCACCGAGATCCACGGCGACATCGCCTACAACCTCGTGTTCCACACTGCTCCGCACCACTACAGCGGTGCGTTCCACTGGCATGTGCACCTGTTCCCGAAGCTGGTCACCACGGCCGGCTTCGAGCGCGGCACCGGCGTGATGATCAACATCGTGCCGCCGGAGCACGCGGCTGAAGAGCTGCGCAAGGTCGGCGTCAAAGCCTGAGCGCGATCACCGTCTCCATCGACATCGACGCGCCGACCGAGCGGGTCTGGGCTGTCGTCGAGCCGGTGGAGGAACACGTGCATTGGATGCACGACGCGGTCGCCATCCGATTCCAGACGGACCAGACGCGCGGTGTCGGCACCCGCTTCTGGTGCGACACGAAGATCGGCCCGATCAAGCTCGTCGACGAGATGGAGATCACCGAGTGGCGGCCGGGTGCGGCCATGGGCGTCCGCCACACCGGCGTCGTCACCGGCTCCGGCGTGTTCACGCTGACGCCGATCGACCTCGACCGGCGCACCCGGTTCACGTGGACCGAGACGCTGCGGTTCCCATGGTGGTTGGGCGGCCCGGTCGGCGCTGCCGTTGGCGGCCCCGTGGTGCTGGCCCGCATCTGGCGACGCAACCTGCGCGAGCTGAAGGCGCTGGTCGAGGGGTCGTGACGCGGCGCGTCGACACCGTCGTGATCGGCGCCGGCGCAATGGGCTCGGCAACCGCGTGGTGGCTGGCCCGCGAAGGCCGCGACGTCGTGGTGGCCGAGCAGTTCGAGCAGGGCCACGTGCGCGGCAGCAGCCACGGCGGAGTTCGGATCTTCCGTCTTGCCTACCCCGACCTCGGCTACGTGCAGATGGCACAGGAGGCGTTGCACCTCTGGCGCGAGGCCGAGGCCGACACCGGTGCGACCCTGCTCGAGCTCACGGGCGCATACGACCACGGGCCGTCGCAGTTCCTCGACGCCATCGCCGAGCCGCTCGCCGAGGCGGGCGCACGCACGGAACGTCTCTCCCCCGCTGCCGCTCACGAGCGCGTCCCCGGCTTGCGGTTCGACACCGACGTGCTCTTCCACGCCGACGCCGGCCGGTGCTTCGCCGACCGCACGGTGCGCACGCTCCAGGACCGCGTCGCCGAGCTCGGCGGCGACGTCCGCTTCGAGTGCCGCGCCCAGTTGCGCGTGGTCGGCGACGAGGTCGAGGTGCTGCTCGGCGACGACGAGGTCGTTCGAGCCGGGACCGTCGTCGTCACCGCCGGCGGTTGGGTGGCGCCGCTCCTCGAGGCTGCGGGTTCGCCGGTGCCACTGCCGCCGCTCACCGTCACGCAGGAGCAGGTGGTCCACTTCGAGCCGCTCGACGCTGCGACCGCGTGGCCGTCGTTCATCCACCACGTCTTCCCGTACCACTACGGGCTGCACACGCCGGGTCAAGGGTTGAAGATCGGCGGCCACCACGAGGGCCCGCCGACGACGGCCGACGATCGCACCTTCGAGCTCGACGACGCCGGCATCGCCCGGATCGGCGAGTACGTGCGCCAGTGGGTGCCCGGCGTCGACCCGACACCGCAGTTCGGTGCGACGTGCCTGTACACGAACACGCCCGATGAGTCATTCGTGCTCGAACGCGTCGGGCCGGTGGTCGTCGGTTCACCCTGCAGCGGTCACGGCTTCAAGTTCACGCCCCTCATCGGCCGCCGCCTCGCCACCCTCGCCCAACTCCCGTGACTGGATGTCTGACAGCTCGACATTCGAGCTGTCAGACATCCAGTTCACGGCTGGACAGCTGGCGCGGTGGGGTCGGTGGCGATCACCGGCATGTCAGCCGGCGGCGGCGGGGGCTGGAGCCCGGTCGTCGGCGGGCCGGCGAGGAACGCGCACAGGCGCATGTTGTCGATCCGGATGTGACTCGACGTCGAGCCGTCCGCCGACGTCAGGTCGACGTCGCCGAGGGCGCACGCGCCGAGGGCCGAGCGGAAGTACTGGGCCTTCCCGCCCACCCCACCACTGAAGGTCACCCAGTCCGCGTTCACTGCTGCGCCGTCGTAGGTGCGCATCTCCCTGACCCACCAGTCGTGCCCGTCCGTTGCGAAGTAGAGCATCAGCCGCATCTCGATGCCACGCTCGTGCCAGGTCAACTCGAGCGTCGGGCTCTGCGCGTCCGGGTCGGAGCGGACGTCCACCCGAGCGCCGACGGCGGTGAACTTCCCACCCGTGCCGACTTCGATCTCGAAGGCGTCGGCGTCCAGGCTCGCTTGCGGCGTGCGCCAGCTCACCGCGGCGCCGGCTCCGGTGGCACCGGACCCATCCCGCGACGTCAGCCAGGCGACGCCGGCGACGACGAGGAGCAGTGCGGCAGCGGCGCCGAGCGCTCCGCGGAAGCGACGGTCCTGACGCCGATCGGCGAGCTCGTCGACGACGAGCACCTCGCGATCCGCGGGACCGGGACGGATCGCCTGCGCCTGCGCGCGGAAGAGCGCGGTCAGGTCTTGTTCGAGCGTGTTCATCGTGGGATCTCCTGGTTGAGGCGGGCCAGTGCTCGCGCCGCGGTGGACTTCACGGTTCCGGGCCGGCAGCCGAGCGCGTCGGCGATCTCGGACTCGGTCAGGTCGAGGTAGTAGCGCAGGACGAGCACGGCCCGTTGCCGGTACGGCAGCCCGGCGACGGCGTCGGCGAGGTCGCCCTCGCCGTCAGCGGCAGTGAACGCAACGGCGAGTCGTGGCAGCCGGTCGAGCTCGACGGCACGCCGACGATGGGCCTGCCGGCAGCGGTTGACGACGGCGACGCGCAGGTAGGCCTCGGGGTTGTCCACCGACGCATACCGCGGGAAGACCTGGGTGAAGGCGTCCTGGGCGAAGTCCTCCGCCGTCGACCGTTGCGTCAGCAGCGCGGCCAACCGGACGGCGTCCGCCCACTGGTCGCGATAGAACTCGGCGAAGGTCCTCTCCCCGACCACGGCATCCAGCGTCACACATGCACCGATGCACGAACGGAAGGTCAGGTTCCATCGTCTCGGGCTCGCTGCGCTCGCCTCCCGTGTTCGCTCGCACGCTCGCTCACCCGAACTCGAGGTCGCGGCAACGACCTGACACTCGCTGCGCTCGCCTCCCGTGTTCGCTCGCACGCTCGCTCACCCGAACTCGAGGTCGCGGCAACGACCTGGCAGTCGCTGCGCCCACCGCTCACGTGAGGGCGCGGACTGCGGCGGTGACGCCGGCACCGATGATGATCACGACGATCAGCGGGGCTCGACGCCAGGCGGCGACCACGGCACAGCCGACGCCGGCGGCGCGGGCGTCGAGCTGCAGGTGCTGGCCGATGCTGAAGGTGTCCTTCACCACGAGCGCGGCGATCAGCGCGGCCGGCACCAACGCCAGACAACGCTCGAGCACCGGCGGCAGCTGTCGGTCACCGATGATCACGAAGCCGAGCACCTTGCACCCGTAGGCGCCGAGCGCCAGCAGCAGGATCAGGGTCCAGGTCATGCGGCCACCGGCCCGAGACGTCGCGGCACGCCGAGCAGCACCGCCAGCGCGGCGCACAGGATGGGCACGCCCACCGGTGTGAACGGGATCAGCGCCACGCAGATCAACGCGCCGAGCGCGGCAGCCAGCCGGCCACGACGGTCGCGCAACAACGGCCACACCATCGCCACGTACGCAGCCGGAAACGCTGCGTCGAGGCCATAGGTCTTCGGGTCGATGTTCGAGCCGGCAACCGCACCGATCAGCGTGCCGATGTTCCAGAACGTGAACAGCGCCGCGCCGGTCGTCCAGAACGCGATGCGGCGCAACCGCTCGTCGTTCTGCATCAGGGCCATCGCCGTCGTCTCGTCGATCACGAGCTGCGCGGCGAGCAGCCGTCGTCCGATCGAGCCGGGGAGGTGCTTGGACATCGCCAGGCCGTACACGCCGTTGCGCGCGGCCAGCAGCAGCGCACCACCGAGCGCACTCGCCACCGAACCACCTCCGGCGATGACACTGACCGCCGAGAACTGCGACGCGCCGGTGAACACCGTCAGCGACATCACGCACGTCTGCGCCACCGACGCGCCGGCGGACACGGCGCCGACGCCGAACGACACGGCGAAGACACCGGTGGCCAACGCCAACGTCAGACTCGCCGTGATGACTGGACGGACGGCGGGATCGCGGAGCGCCGCCCTCATGGGCGGGCGCCACCCAGCCACACCACGGCGAGCGGCGGCAGGTCGAGCACGCCGGAGGCGGGCTGGTTCTGCCATGAGGTGCCCTCACCGATCACCACCGGCGAGCCGCCGCGGAAGCCCGAGCCGCCGAACGACGGTCCGTCGGTGTCGGCGATGACCTCCCACTCGCCCGCCCACGGCAACCCGACGCGGTAGCCGCGGCGCGGGATCGGTGTGAAGTTGGCGATGCACACGACGGCGGACGCGCCCGCGTGGCCCCAGCGGGTGAACGCGAACACGGAGTGGTCGGCGTCGTCGGCATCGAGCCACTGGAACCCCGACGTCTCGTGGTCGCGCTCCCAGAGCGCACGCCACTCGTCGCTGACGGTGTTGAGGTGCGCCAGCAGGTCGCGCACGCCGCGGTGCGGCGCGTGGTCGAGCAGGTGCCAGGGCAACCCCGTGGACTCGCTCCACTCCGTCCACGGCGCGATCTCGGCGCCCATGAACAGCAGCGGAGCGCCCGGCATCGCCCACGTCCACGCGTACAGCGCGCGCAGGTTGGCGAAACGCTGCCAGTCGTCGCCGGGCATCTTGCCGAGCAGGCTCGACTTGCCGTGCACCACTTCGTCGTGACTGAGCGGCAGCACGAAACGCTCGTTGAACGCGTAGAGCAGACCGAACGTCAGGCTGCGGTGGCGCCACTGGCGGTGCACCGGATCGGCGTGGAAGTAGTCGAGGGTGTCGTGCATCCACCCCATGTTCCACTTGTGCGTGAACCCGAGTCCACCGCGTTCCACGGGTGCGGTGACGAGCGGCCACGCCGTGCTCTCCTCGGCGATCACCATCGCCGTCGGGGCTTCCTCGGCAACGGTGGTGTTCAGCTGACGCAGGAAGGCGATGGCGTCCAGGTTCTCGCGGCCGCCGTTGCGGTTGGGCACCCATCCGCCCGGCCGGCGCGAGTAGTCGAGGTACAGCATGCTCGCAACCGCGTCGACGCGCAGCCCGTCGATGTGGAACTCCTGCAACCAGTAGAGGGCGTTGGCGACGAGGAAGTTGCGCACCTCGTGGCGGCCGTAGTTGAAGACCAGCGTGCCCCAGTCCGGGTGCTCGCCGAGGCGAGGGTCGGCGTGCTCGTACAGCGCAGTGCCGTCGAAGCGGGCGAGGCTCCAGTCGTCCTTCGGGAAGTGGGCCGGCACCCAGTCGAGGATCACGCCGACGCCGCGCTGGTGGAGGATGTCGACGAAGGATCGGAACTCATCGGGCGTGCCGAACCGCGACGTGGGCGCGTAGTAGCCGGTCACCTGGTAGCCCCACGACGGGGCGTAGGGGTGTTCGGCAACGGGCAGCAGCTCGACGTGCGTGAAGCCGAGCGCAGCGACGTGGTCGGCCAGTGCGTGCGCGATCTCGACGTACGACTCCAAGCCCTGTCGCCACGAGGCGAGATGGACCTCGTAGACGCGCAACGGGTGGCCGACGCCCTGCGCGCGGCCGTCCATCCACGCATCGTCGGTCCAGTCGTGCTCGCTCGGCGCGGCGACGACGCTGGCGTTGTCCGGTGGCCGCTGCGCGGCCGATGCCATCGGATCGGCCTTCAGCGTGGTGGTGCCGTTGCGGCCGACGACGGCGTACTTGTAGCAGTGGCCAGGCGATGCTTCCGCCACGACGACGGCCCACACGCCACTGTTGCCCTGCGGCTCCAGGCGGGTGCCCTCCCCCCAACCGTTCCAATCGCCGACCACCCACACCTCGCGGGCGTTGGGCGCCCACACCGAGAACAGGACGCCGAGATGGCTGCCGTCGGGAGCGCTGCGCACGTGTGCACCGAGCACCTCCCACAACCGACGATGGGTGCCCTCGCCGAAGAGATGGAGATCGAGCTCTTGCAGCAGCACGATCTCCGAGCGTAGAGCCAAGCGGCGGTTCACGCCCGCTGCGGGCTCAGGGTCCCCGTTGGTGTCACGCACTACGGTCGGCCCATGCGCGTGTTGATGTTGACCTGGGAGTACCCGCCACTGGTGGTCGGCGGCATCGCCGCGCACGCCGACGGGTTGGCTCGGGCCATGGTGCGCGCCGGTCACGAGGTGGTCGTGTTCAGCCTCCACCACCCGGCGGTCGGCGACGATGAGGTCGTCGAAGGCGTGCGCGTGCTGCGCGCCAACACCGACCTGCCGTGGATCCCCGCCGACAACCTCGTCGCCCAGATGGCCTCGGCCAACGCGCAGATCACGCAACTCGCGGCACAGCTCGGCAAGTGGAAGCCACAGGTCGTCCACGCGCACGACTGGTTGGTGGCCTGGGCCGGCGACACGTTGAAGACGCTCTGGAACGTGCCGCTGGTCGCAACCGTGCACGCCACCGAACGCGGGCGCCACGGCGGCCACGTCCCGCCCGGCATGCCCGCCGCGATCCACTCGGTGGAGTGGTGGCTGACGTATCAGGCGAAGGAGGTCATCGCCTGCTCGAAGTTCATGGTGCGCGAGGTGGTCGACGGGTTCGAGCTGCCGAGCGAGAAGGTCAACCTCGTCCCCAACGGCGTCGACACCGACCAGTGGCTCCTGCCGAGCGGCACGGTCGCCCCGACTCGCGAACCGCTCGTCGTCGCCTGGGGACGCATCCAGTACGAGAAGGGGTTCCAGGTCCTCGCCCGCGCGATCGGGTCGCTGCGCCTGCGCGTGCCCGGCATCCGCTGCGTCATCGCCGGCCGCGGCAGCTACCTCGCCGAGCTGCAGACGCAGATCGACGTCGAGGGCGTCTCCGATCTCGTCCAGCTGGCCGGCTTCGTGCCCGACGACGAGCTGCGCTCACTGCTGCAGCGAGCCGGATGCGTGGTCATCCCGTCGTTGTACGAGCCGTTCGGCATCGTCGCCCTCGAGGGCATGGCGGCCGGCGCGCCGACCATCGTCGCCCGTACAGGTGGTCTCGCTGAGATCGTGGAGGGCACCGACGCCGCGCTCCTCTTCGAGCCGGGCAACCCCGCTGGTCTCGCCGATCGCATCCAGCAGGTGCTCACCGACAAGAAGCTGGCGACGGCGATGAGCGCGAACGCTGCCGCCCTGCTGCAGGAGCGGTACACGTGGGATGCCATCGCGGCGAGCACGTTGCAGGTCTACGCCCGCGCTCGTCGCTGACGCGCGCGGATCCTTCACCAATTCTGAACGGAGCGCCAGCCCGCTCCACGTCGTCGGCCGACTACCCTCCGACGGATGCGCGCCGTCCGTCAATTCAACGTGATCCCCGCGATCCCGGAGCCCCTCGCCGCACTCGACGAGCTGGCCCGCAACCTGCACTGGACGTGGGACCGCGAGACGCAGGCGCTCTTCCAGCAGCTCGAGCCGCGGCTCTGGGCCGACACCGGCCACGACCCGCTGCGCCTGCTCGCCGCGCTGAGTCCGGCGCAGTGGGCAACGTTGTCGGCCGATCCCGACATCATCGCCGCCACCGGCGCTGCGGCCGCCCGCCTGCGCGAAGCGATGGACGGGCCGCGCTGGTTCCAGTCGCGCACCGACTCGCCCCTCGGTCTCGTCGCCTACTTCTCACCGGAGTTCGGCATCAGCGAGACGCTGCCGCAGTACTCCGGCGGCCTCGGCGTGCTCGCCGGCGACCACCTCAAGGCAACCTCCGATCTCGGCGTGCCGCTCGTCGCCATCGGCCTGCTCTACGCCGAGGGCTACTTCCGCCAGCGCCTCAACGCCGACGGCTACCAGGAGGAGAACTACCCGCCGCTGGACACCCACGGTCTGGCCATCCGGCCGTCCGGCGTGCAGGTCAGTGTCGACTTCGCCGGTGACGAGGTGCGCATCAACGCCTGGGAGGTGCAGGTCGGCCGAGTGAAGCTGTACCTGCTCGATACCGCGGTGGAGGGCAACAGCCCGGAGGGCGCGTCGATCACCAACCGCCTCTACGGCGGTGACACCGAGCACCGCATCCGCCAGGAGATGGTGCTCGGCATCGGTGGCGTGCGGGTGCTTCGCGCGCTGGGCCTGGATCCGCAGGTGTTCCACACCAACGAGGGCCACGCCGGGTTCCTGTCGTTGGAGCGCATCCGCGAGTTGGTCGAGCAGGGCTTCACCTTTGCCGAGGCGATCGAGGCGGTGCGCGCCGGTGGCGTGTTCACCACCCACACGCCCGTCCCGGCGGGCATCGACCGCTTCCCGCGCGAGATGATCGAGAAGTACTTCGCCGCCTACGTGGCCTCGGTGGGCATCTCGCTCGACGAGCTGATGGCGGTCGGGCAGCGCCCGGACGAGCCCGACGAGACGCGGTTCAACATGGCTGTGATGGGGCTGCACCTCGGCGGCCGCTCGAACGGCGTCGCCCAGCTGCACGGCGCCGTCAGTCGCGAGATGTTCGCCGGCCTCTGGCCAGACGTTCCGGTGGACGAGGTGCCCATCGGGGCGATCACCAACGGCGTGCACGCGCACACGTGGGTGAGCGACGAGATGGACGCCGTGATCCGCCGCGGCGTCGGCAGCATGTGGGACGGCGCCGACGAGCCGTCATGGGCCGGCATCGGCAAGGTCCCCGCCGCGCAGATCTGGGAAGCGCGCCGCCGCGGTCGCGCCGACCTCGTCGCCTTCGTTCGGTCCCGCCTCGGCGACGCGCTGCTCGATCCCGACGCGCTCACCATCGGGTTCGCTCGCCGCTTCGCCACCTACAAGCGAGCGACGCTGCTGCTGTCGCAAGCGGATCGCCTGCGCAAGCTCCTGCTCGACGCCGATCGGCCGGTGCAGTTCGTGTTCGCCGGCAAGGCGCACCCGGCCGACTCGCCCGGCAAGGACATGATCCGCGAGATCGAGCTGTTCGCCCGCCAGCTCGACGTCGGCCACAGCTTCCTGTTCATCCCCGACTACGACATGGCCATCGCCCGGATGATGTACCACGGGTGCGACGTGTGGTTGAACAACCCGCGCCGGCCATTGGAGGCGTGCGGCACGAGCGGGATGAAGGCGGCGCTGAACGGCGCGCTGAACTGCAGCATCCTCGACGGCTGGTGGGACGAGTGCTTCGACGGCGGCAACGGCTGGGCCATCCTCTCCGCCGACGACGACCCCGATGTCGGCCGTCGCGACCAGCGCGAGGCGACGAGCCTGTTCGGGTTGCTCGAGCGCGAGATCGTGCCCCTGTTCTACGCGCGCGGCAGCGACGGCGTGCCCACCGGGTGGGTGGATCGGATGAAGCACAACTGGGCGTCGCTCGGCCCGTTCGTCACCGCGGCGCGGATGGTGCGCGACTACACCACCGAGCTCTACGAACCCGCCGCTGCCGACGCCCGTCGCGCGTTCGCCGACAACGCCGCCGCAGCGAAGGACCTCGCCGGGTGGAAGCAGCGCGTGCGCGCCGCGTGGCCCGGCGTGAAGGTGCTCGACGTCAGCGCCGACACCGAGGCCGCCCGCGAAGGCGACCAGCGCAACGTGTTCGCTCGGGTCGACCTCGCCGGGCTCAGCGCGTCGGACGTGTCGGTGCAGCTGCTCCACGGTCCGATCGATTCGACCGGATCCTTCATCGGCATCCCCGACGTCGCCGTGCTCGACGCGGAGGACGACGGCGGCTACCGCGGGGCCTACAACGTCGGCGAAGCCGGCCCGTACGGCATCACCGTGCGTGCCCTGCCCGCGCACGACCACCTCGTCTCCCCCGTCGAGCTCGGCATCATCGCCTGGGCGAGTTAGCGCCCCGTGAACTACTTGCCGCTGAACTGAGCTTTGCCGGGGCCGTCTTGAAGGAAGCTGGCGACGCCGATCTGGCTGTCCTTGGTGTGGAACACGGCCTCGAACAGGTCACGCTCGAGCGCCATCGCCTCGGGGATCGCGCGGTCGAGGCCGAGCTCGACCGCCTGCTTCACCATCGCCTGTGCGAGCACCGCGCCACGGGCGACCTCGGCAGCGAGCGCGTAGGCCCGCTCATGAAGGTCTGCTGACGGGACCACCTCATCGGCGAGCCCGATGCGCAACGCCTCCTCGGCCTTCACCTGACGACCGGTGATCATCATCTCCTTGGCCCGACTGCGCCCGACGACTCGCGGCAGGCGTTGCGTGCCACCGCCGCCGGGGATGATGCCGAGCAGGATCTCCGGCTGACCGAACACCGCCCGCTCGCTGACGATGCGGTAGTCGCACGCCAGCGCGAGCTCGCACCCACCGCCGAGCGCGTAGCCACTGACGGCAGCGATGACGAAGCGAGGGATGTCGGCCACCGCAGCGAGCGCCGTGTGGAACCCGTTGCCGATCGTGCGGCCCTCCTCGGGCCCACCGAACTCGCTGATGTCCGCGCCGGCGGCGAAGATCCGCTCGCCGCCTGTGATCACCACCGCCCCCGGCGGGTTCGCGGTCAGGTCCTCGGCCACTGCGCGCAGGTCGGCCAGCAGCGCCTGCGACAGCGCGTTCACCTTCGGGTTGTTCAGCGTGACCACGGCAACCCCGTCGTCGCGCCGCTCCACCAGCACCAGATCTCCCATGCCCCGCACCCTACTTCCGGTCCCCGCAGCGCTCACCGAAACTAGATGTCGGAGCGCGGCACCTTGCCGCGCTCAGACATCCAATTTTTCCTTTCAGGGCAACTCGGCACGGTTCTTTGTATGTGTGAACGAAAACCTCACCGACATCCTCCGAGCCCAACACGGCGTCGCCACCCGGTTCCAGGTCGCGACGACCTCGACCACCCGATCGGACATCGAGCGACTGGTCCATCGCGGCATCCTCGAAGCTCGCCCACCGAACCTCGTCGTGCTCCTCGCCGCGCCAACGACGTGGCGCCAGCGGGCGATCATCGCCGCGTTCTCCACCCATCCGGATGCGGCGGTCTCGCACGGGACGGCCGGCCGGCTCCACGAGCTCGACGGGTTCGAGCACTACTCCCCGCTGCACGTCACGGTCCGTCACGGCGTTCGCCCGACCACGCCGGCGAACATCAACGTGACCGTGCACCAGACGCGGATGTGGGATCGTTCGGACGTCACCCACGTCGACAACATCCCGGTGCGAACGATCCCGCTGACGCTGATCGACATCCTGGCGACGCTCGACGAACGCCGGACGATCGCGGCACTCGACAGCGCCCTTCGCAAAGGCGTGAGCATCGAGTACATCCAGCACGTCGTAGCAGGCCGTGTTCGGCAAGGTCGCAAGGGACCGTTGCCGCTGCTCGTGATGCTGGATCAGCGCACCAACGCTCGGCTGCCGCGCAGCTGGTTCCAGCGGTTGGCCTCGGGCTTGCTCGCCGCACGCGGCCTCCGGTTCGACGACGAGGTACCCGTCCGATCAACGGACGGCTCGCTGCTCGCCGAGCTCGATCTCGCACTGCCGGCGTTGAAGATCGGCGTCGAGTGCCAGAGCTGGCGGTGGCACGCCACACCCGAGGCGCGGAGGAAGGACGCCCAACGCAAGCGCGCCCTCCGCCGCCTCGGCTGGGAGATCGTCGAGGTCTGGTGGGGCGACCTCAACCGCATGGACGAAGTCGCCGAGACCGTGCGCGTCATCATCGACGACCGCATCCCGAAACTGGATGTCTGAGCGCGGCACATTGCCGCGCTCAGACATCCAAGTCGGGTGGGGGCTGAAGGTCGTCGGGGGGGAGGAGGGATTGGGCGGCGGTCCAGGGGTCGAGGGTGCCGGCTTCGACCGCAGCTTCGACGTCAGCCCAGCGCGAGCCGGCGAGGCGGCGGGCGCGGTCGTGCAGCTGAGCGGCGAGGATCGCTGCCAACTCGTCGGACAACCTCGAGCGACGGCGCGCGACCAGCTCGCCGGAGGACTCGAGATGGGAGCGATGGGAGATCACCGCGTCCCACACGTCGCCGGCGCCGCTGCGATCCGTGGCGACGGTCGCGATGATCGGTGGCCGCCACGACGACGCTCCGCGATCGGCCATCTCCAGCATCTGCGACAGGTCGATGCGCGTCTGCTCCGCACCCGGCCGATCGGCCTTGTTGATCACGAACACGTCGGCGATCTCCATCAGTCCGGCCTTGTTCGCCTGCACCACGTCGCCCCAACCGGGGTTGACCACCACCACCGTGGTGTCGGCACGTCCGGCGATCTCCACCTCCACCTGCCCGACACCGACCGTCTCGATCAGCACCCACGGCCACCCGCACGCGTGCAGCACCCGCACCGCCTCCGGCGCGGCCAACGACAGGCCGCCGAGGTGACCACGAGTCGCCATCGAGCGGATGAACACACCGTCGTCGGTGGCGTGGTCCTGCATGCGGACGCGGTCGCCGAGGATCGCACCGCCCGTGAACGGCGACGAGGGATCGATCGCCAGGACGGCAACCCGCTCGCCGGCGGGCAGACCACGAACGTGGGCGAGCAATGCACTCGTGAGCGTCGACTTCCCGGCCCCCGGAGCTCCGGTGAGACCGATCGTGTACCCGTCGCCGCTCAACGGGAACGCGGCCGCAGCCACCTCCCGCGCCGGAGCACCACCACGCTCGACCAACGACAGCAGACGGGCCAACGAGCTGCGATCGGCGCCACGCGCAGCGGCAAAGGTCTCGGCGACCGAACCCTTGGTGACCATGGCGACCGGGTCAGCCGCCGGAGATCTGGAGGAAGCGATCGGTCATCGCCGCTTCGAGGTCGTCCGGCATGTCGGCGAACACCTTGAGCGGCGCAACTTCATCGCTGGGGAACAGATACGGGCTGTCGGCCAGCACTGCAGAGTCGCCACCGAGCGCGACGAGCTGATCGCGCACACCGACGACCGGGCTGACGTACTGGACGTAGGCCGTGATCTGCGCCGCCTGCACGGGGTCGTAGACGAAGTTCATCCAGGAAGCAGCGGACTCGACGTCGGGTGATCCCTTCAGGACGACCATCGTGTCGTACCAGAGCATCCCACCCTCGGCGGGCACGATGAACACGACGTCGGGGTTCGTGACCGCTGCGGCAATGTCGCCGGACCAGGCGACGCACGCCACGAGGTTCCCGTTGTTGAGACCGTCGATGTACTCGTTTCCCGTGAAGCTGCGGATCTGCCCGGAGCTCACGGCGCCCTCGATCTTGTCGAGCGCGGCCGTCATGCCCACCTCGTCGACGATGCTCGGGTCGGCGCCCATCCCGAGCATCACCAGGCCGACCGTGTCGCGCATGTCGGTGAACAGCGCCACCTCGCCGGCGAACGCCGGATCGAACAGATCGTTGATGCTCGACAACGCGCGCCCCGCCTTGGCGAGGTTGAAGGCGATCCCCGTGATCCCGACCTGCCACGGCAAGTTGAACCCGGCGCCCGGATCCCAGGCCACGTCGCGCAGGCGCGGGTCGAGGTTCGCAGCGTTGGGGATCAGGTCGAGCGGCAACGGCTCGATCAATCCGAGCCGCTTCAGCCTCGCTGCCAACCAGTTCGTCGGGCAGGCGATGTCGTACTCAGGAGCGGTACCGCTGCCGAGCGGTTCGAACACGTGCTTGAAGACCTCTTCGTTGTCGTTGAGGTCCTCGCTGTAGTCGACGTCGATGCCCGTCGCATCTTCGAACCGTTCGACGGTTCCGGTCGCGCCGCCCTCGCTCGGATCGATGTACGCCGTCCAGTTGAGGATGCGGAGCCGATCCGGGGGTGGCGGGAGCGTGCCGAGCACCGACGGATCGGTCGCAGCAACCGTGTCCAACGGAGCCGGGACCGTGATGGCATCTGTCGGCGGCGAGCTGACCTCGCTGATGCTGCGGTCGCTCACCGCGACCGAGCTGTCGCTGCCGCACGCGGCGACCAGCGCGCCGAGCACACCCGCCGCGCCAGAGGCGAACAGCGCCCGCCGGCCGAACCGAAGATCGACCTGGTCCATGACCGGCAATCTAGGCGGCGACGCCGACGACGTCAGTCCTCGGCGACGTTGATGACTTCGGTGACACCGTCGATGCGATCGCGCATGATCCGCTCGATCCCGGCCTTCAGCGTCTGCGTGCTGGCCGGGCACGTGCCGCACGCGCCGACGAGCGTGACCGAGATGACCCCGGTCTCCTCGTTGACGTCACGCAGCACGATGTCGCCACCGTCGGCCTGGAGGGCCGGGCGGATGACTTCGATCGTCTCTTCGACCTGTGCTCGCATGCGATGTTCTTCCAGTCTGTGCCCTGTCCGTGCTGGCATGGCGGGCGCCTGCCATTCAACCAGGGGTCTCCGTAGGATTGCGACTCATGGCAACGCATCGACCACGGCGCTTTGTTCCGTGATCGCGATCCTCGCCCACCAGGGCGGTTGGGACGAGATGCTCATGGTCGCGGCGCCGATCCTGGTGATCGTCGGCCTGCTGCGTCTGGCCCGTCGCCGCGCCGAGCGCAGCGCGCTCGATCCGGCGCCCGAAGCCGAGGTCACGCCCACCACCGAGCACTGACGGGGCGCGAGCCGAACGTCAGGCGCGGCGTTCGATGTCGGCGCCGAGCGCCAGCAGACGGCCGACGAGATCGTCGTAGCCGCGGTCGATGTGGTGCGTCCCGGTGACCGATGTCTCCCCGTCCGCCGCCAACCCGGCGACGACGAGGGCCGCGCCGGCGCGGATGTCGGGCGCCCGCACCGGTGCACCGCTGAGGCGGGGCACACCGCGCACCACCGCGTGATGACCGTCGGTGCGGATGTCCGCGCCGAGTCGTTGGAGCTCCTCGACGTAGCGGAAGCGACCCGGGTAGAGGTTCTCGGTGACGATGCCGACGCCCTCGGCGACGGAGAGCATCGTGACGATCAGCGGCTTGTAGTCGGTGGCGATGCCCGGGTACGGCAGCGTGGCCACGTCGATGGCGCGCAAACGGCCCTGCGCCCACACGGCCAGCCCACCACCGATGTCGGTGACGGTGACGCCCATGTCGTGGAACCGCCGCAGCAGCATCTCCATGTGGTCGGCGCGTGCACCGCGCAGCACGACTTCTCCACCGCTCACGGCCACCGCCGCGAGGTACGTCGCGGCCTGGATGCGGTCGGCGACGACGTCGTGGTCCGTGGCGTGCAACGTGCCCGGCTCGACGCCGTGGATCACCAGCGTCGACGAGCCGACGCCCTCGACGTCGGCGCCCATCGACACGAGCATCTGGCACAGGTCGGCGATCTCCGGCTCGCGCGCCGCGTTGTCGATCACCGTGGTGCCCTTGGCGTGGACGGCGGCGGTGAGGATGTTCTCGGTGGCGCCGACGCTCGGGAACTCGAGCGTGATGTCCGCGCCGTGCAGGCGGTCGGCGTGCGCCTCGACGTTGCCGTGATGCAGTTCGAAGGTGGCGCCCATCGCCTCGAGACCCTTGAGGTGCATGTCGATCGGCCGGCTGCCGAAGTCGTCACCGCCGGGGAGCGACAGCACCACTCGTCCGAAGCGGCCGAGCAGCGGACCGAGCACGTTGATCGAAGCGCGGATCCGCTCGACGAGCTCGTACGGGGCGACGGGCACGATGTCGCCACGGTTGACGAGCAGCAACCGACCATCGGGCTCCCGGTTGCACGACACCCCGATCGCAGCCAGCAGATCGCCCATGATCGGCACGTCGGCGATGTCCGGCACGTTGCCGAGGTGGTACTCGCCGTCGGCAAGGATCGTGGCCGCCATCAGCTTGAGGACCGAGTTCTTCGCGCCCGGGACGACGACCTCGCCGCTGAGCGGCCCGCCACGGCGGATGATGATGCGGTCGTCGATCACGGTCGCACAGTATGCCGGTTCCTCACATGTGTAGCGGCTTCACCGCAGTGAGTGACATGGCCGGCAGCGACCCTCGCAGGCTCGGCCCGCTGGACCTATCCTGCGGCGTGCCCCGTGGTCGAGTGCTCCGCCGCACCTACGTGACCGGGAGCGAGCGGGCAACGGAGGCCACGGAGGCCCGCGACGACGTGGTCGGCGAGGTGGAGGTGGCCCCGGGCCGCTTCGGTCAGTCCGACGGACCCTTCCGAAACTACGAACGTGTGCTGCACGTCGAGGGTTCGAGCACCATCGACACGACCACCTACGAGCTCGACATCCCGTGGTTCCGGTGGCTGTTCGGCCCCCTGATGCACCGCGCCCTCGCGCACCGCCGCCCGGCCGCGGCGGCCAAGCCGTTCTGGGCACCGCCCGATCGGATCACCGCCCGACAGGCCCACCTGCTCGGGTTGCTCGCGGCAGCGGCGATGTCGGCGGCTTTCGCCAACACGCTGTTCACCCAGACCGTCAAGTTCGCCGTCGACGACTTCGGCATCAGCAAGACCGGGCAGAGCGTCGGCGGGGTGATCGTTCGCCTCGGCATCGTCATCGCCATCCCGTTCGCAGTCCTCGCCGACCGCGTCGGACGTCGGCGGGTGATCGTGCTGCTCGCCTGGCTGACCCCGATCTGCTGCGCACTCGGCGCCATCTCCCCCACCTTCTGGGTGCTGGTCGGAACGCAGACCGTCGGTCGCCCGTTGGGCATCGCGCTCGCCTTCCTGGTGACCGTGGCGGCCACCGAGGACATGCCCCGCAACTCGCGCGCCTATGCGCTCTCGGTGCTCGCACTGGCCAGCGGCCTCGGTGCCGGCATCGCGGTGATGTCGCTGCCGCTGGCCGGTCTCGGCGACTCGGGCTGGCGGCTCATCTACCTCGTCTCGCTGATCTGGTTGCTCGTCGCCGCGAGCACCGCGCGGAGCCTGACCGAGACGCGCCGCTTCGAAGCCGTGCATGCGCTCGCTCCTCCGCTGCCGAGACGTCGCTTCGCCATCGTGGGCATCGTGGCGATCACCTCCAACCTGTTCATCGCCCCGGCGTCGTTCTTCCAGAACACCTACCTCACCGACGTCCGCGGGTTCAGCAGCGGCGACATCGCCGTGTTCACGTTGACGACCGCGACGCCGGCATCGATCGGCCTGATCGTCGGCGGACGCCTCGCCGACGGCATCGGCCGTCGCGCCGTGATCGCGGTGTGCGTGCCGCTCTCGACGTTCGTCATCGCCGGCTCGTTCACGGTCGGCGGCCCGGCGATGTGGCTCGGCGCCTTCGCCGGCGGCGTCACTGCTGGGCTCGCCTACCCGGCGCTCGCTGTGTACCGCGCCGAGCTCTTCCCGACCGGTAATCGTGGCCGGGCGAACGGGCTCGTGACCGCGCTGTCGCTGGCCGGTGGGAGCATCGGGCTGATCGCCGTCGGGAGCTTGGTCGATCACGGCTGGAGCTACGGCTCGGCCATGTTCCTGCTGGCCATCGGGCAGCTGATCGCGGCGGCGATCGCTGTGTTCGCCTATCCGGAGACGGCCCACATGGAGCTGGAGCAGCTCAACCCCGAGGACGCGCCACTCACTTCTTCGGGCTGACGGTGAACGTCGCGGCGAGCCAGTCGCGTACCAGGTGGGCAATGCGCGCATCGGCACCCTTCAGATCGTGGCCCTTGCCATCGATCCACTCGTGCGTCACCGCCCCTGGGATGGTGGCCGTCCACCGCGTCAGCTCGTCGGGCGAGGCGAACGGGTCCTTCGTGCCGTGGATGAACAGGCACGGCACGGTGATCCGCGGCAGGTGCTCGACGCGCAGCGTGTCGGGCTTGCCCGGCGGGTGCAGCGGGTAGCAGATCAGCACGAGCCCGACGGCGGGCAGTGGATCGTCGGCATCGGCGACGACCATCGAGCAGATCCGCCCGCCCATCGATCGGCCCCCGAGCACGAGACGCTTCCGCTTCGCCGGAGGCATTCCCGCTGCCGCGTCGCGCACGGCCTGGAGCAGCACAGGTGGCCGGTCCGGCGCGCGCCGCCCGGCCAATCGATACGGGAAGTCGGCGCGCGTGCACGACAGCGGCGCAACCGACTCCTCGATCGCCACCAGCGACGGGTTGCTGCTCGACGAGCCGGCACCAGGGAACAGCAGCAGACCGGTTGGACGCACGCAGCCGACCCTAGGACGCCACGGCCGAGGATGCGCGACGCGTCAACTCGCGACGAGCGGAAACGCGAGTCAGCCGGTGATCTGCGCGAACACCGCACCGAAGATCGGGTTCAGATCCACGTCGTCGGCATCGAAGCTCGGGAACACACGGAGCTCGACGATGGTCGTGCCCGACGATGCGCCGATGTAGCCGGGGCGGGTGAACGCCTGGTCGCCGATCCCGGGTTCCGGCGTGCCCTCGTTGATGCCGTCGCCGTCCGTGGCCTCGGCGGCCCACTCGTCGACATCCGCGTCCCGAGTGACGTACACCTTGACGGTGGAGATGTCCTCGCCCGAGAACTCGCACACGGCACCGGTGCCGGAGGTCGTCGCCAGGGCGCCCGGCTCGCCCTCGCCCATGCCGTCGATCAACGTGCCGAGTGCGCTCGGGTCGAACAGGGCGCACACGTCCTCGAGGGGACCGGCCGTGCCACCGAAGGAGATCTCCGAGCAGCCGAGCAGGGCCAGTTGGCCTGGCGCGGCCTGCACGTCGGTGGTGTCCGGGCCGAGGTCGAGGAAGGCCTGCAACTGATCGTCGCCCAGCGTTCCCAACTGCTTCCGGGCGCAGTCCTCGTCGAGCGTCATCCCCGCGTGGTCGGAGCTCTCGAAGACGTCGAGCACCTCCTGGATCAGCGGCGACTCGGCGTTCTTCTGATCGAGGCACTCGCTCATCTGGTCGCCGAGCGCCTCGCCGGCCTCGCTGAGCTCCGGGTCGGTGGCGTCGGGAGCGGTGTCCTTCGTCGCCGCCTCCATGAGGGCGAAGTCGGCATCGTCGAGCTGGCCCACCAAGCCGGCGACGCACTCGCGGTCGGCCTGGAACCCGAACTGCTTCATGCGCGCGACGATCGCATCGGCGACGGCACCGCGCGGATCGCTGGCGGTCCCCTTCGCGTCGCTGCCACACGCGGACACGGAGATGAGCATCGCGAGGACGGCGACAGCGCGGCGGAGGACAGGGCGAGCAGGCACGTTCGGATCGTACGAACGGCCACGCTGGCCGCCATCGGGGAAACCCCTTGGATCGGGCGTCGCGCTTCCACCGGTCCGGGGCGACGCGTATGTTGCGGCGGTGGACGGCCAGGAACGTGGAACTGCGGGATGCCCGTGGATGGGCCTGGCGTCGTACGGCGTGCACGACTCGCGCCGCTACCACGGGCGCGACCGCGCGGCGCGTGCAGTTTCACGGCTGCTCGAGACCGCACGCTTCGCCGGTGTGATCGGCGCCTCGGGCAGTGGCAAGTCGTCGTTGTTGGCTGCGGGGCTCGGCGCGCTCGGATGGGACGTCGTGGTCGTTCGTCCCACCGGCGACGAGCCGATCGGACCCGACGTCACCGGGTCGGATCGCGCCGTCCTGGTCGTCGATCAGTTGGAGGAGCTGTTCACCGGCGGCGATCACGACGCCCGCGCCCGCTACCTCGATGCGCTGTGCGACCTCCACGACTCGGGCGTCGCGGTCGCCATCGCGTTGCGAAGCGACCACTACGGCACGTGCGCCGGCTACCCACGCTTCGCCGAGCTGATCGCTCGCAACAACCTGCTGCTCGGCCCACCGTCGGTGGAGGACCTGCGCACGATGGTCGTCGGACCGGCGCTGGACGCAGGACTCGTCGTACCGGCGGATCTCGTCGACGAGATCGTCGACGAGGTGCTCGGCGAGCCGGCTGCGCTGCCTCTCGTCTCCCACGCGCTGGCCGAGACCTACCGCCTGAGCACCTCGACGGGCGAGCTCGAATGGGATGCGTATCGGCGCTCGGGCGGCGTGCGCGGGGCGATCGCGACGACCGCCGAGACCGCGTGGCTTGCGCTGCCGGCGTCGCGCCAGACGACGGCGCGTTCGCTGCTGACCCAGCTCGCCGAACCCGACGCCGGGGGGATCGACACCGCCCGTCGGGTGCCGTTGGCCGCGCTGGTCGGCGACATCGCCGAGCGCCGGGCCACGCTCGACGCGCTGGCGACGGCACGACTCGTGGCCATCGACGGCGCCAGCGCGGAGATCGCCCACGAGGCCGTGTTCCGTGAGTGGCCGCGGTTGCGCGACTGGCTGGAGGCCGATCGGGCCCGTCTGCGCAGCCTGGCGAACCTGCGCAACGCAGCGCGTTGGTGGCGCGAGTCCGGACACGACGAAGCGGCGTTGCTGCGAGGGTCACAACTGGTCACCGCGCGTGACGCGATGAGCGCCGGCGCCGATGACGACCCGGATCGCAGCGTGAGCGATTTCGTCGCCGCCAGCCAGGACCTGGCCGAGCAGGAGCTGGACGAGCTGCGCGGTCGTGAGCTGGCGGCGCGACGTTCCAACCGCCGGCTGCGCGTGCTGTTGGCGGCGGTGGTCGCGCTCGGGCTCGGTGCCGCCGGGGTCGGTCTCGTCGCCGCGCACCAGACGCGCACGGCGGAGCACGAGCGCGACGTCGCCGACGCCCGACGTCTCGCTGCGGCATCGGGGACCTTGCGCAGCGACAACGTCGATCTCGCCGCGCTGCTCGCCGCAGAGGCCTACGACCTCCACGCCGATCGCGGCACGGCCGGGGCGATGCTCGCGGCGATGACGGCTCGTCCCGGGCTGCAGGCGTACCTGCACGACGACACGGCGTTCACCACTGTGGCAGTCGGCGACCATGGCCGGTTCCTGGCGGCCGACACGAGCACGACGACGATCGGCACGTGGGTCTTGTCGGCCGACAGCCCTCGCTGGTCGGGCGACGTCGAGCTCCCGGATGGCGAGGAGGTCAGCAAGGTCGTCAGCCACGACGACGTCGTGTTGATCGGCGGGATCGCCGGTCGTGTGCACGCGTGGTCGACCTCCACCGGGCAGTTCCTCTGGCACGCCGCACCCGTCGAAGCCCCGGTCACCGCGCTGGCCGCCGCGGGCGACCTCGTCGTCGTCGGCGACGAGACCGGGGCGATCGCCGTGCTCGACGTTCGGACCGGGGCGCCGGTCGCCCAGGTCGCCGCCGGCGGCGACGACGGATCCGCGATCGTGTCGGTCGCCTTCGAAGCACGCGACGACGATGAGTCGGCCGACGCGTTGGTCGCCGGCACCATCGGCGGCGCCGTGCTCGTGGCGCGCGCACCCGACTGGACCGGGCACGAGGTCGCCGCGATCGACGCCGAGGTGTGGTCCGTGGCACTCGGCCCGAAGGCCGGTTGGCTCGCCGTGGGCACCGACGCCGATCTCCGCTTCCTCGATCCGGTCACGGGCGCGCAGGACGGGCTGTCGATCGACGCCCACGGTGGGATCGTGCTGTCGATGGTGGTGCTCGACGACGGCGTGCTCGTCACCGGCGGCGAGGACGGCAAGGTGCAGTTCTGGGACGCGGTCACCCGCCGATCACCGCGGCCTGCGCTCGACGCCCATGCATCCGGAGTCATCGCGATGGCGGTGGACGGAGCGCGTCTGGCGACCGCCGGCGACGACCTCCGCCTCGGGGTGTGGAACCTCGATCTCGCCTCGTTGGTGGCGTCACCGATCGATGACGTGGACGCGGACGTCGCCGGTGTGGCGATCGCCGCCGACGGCCTCGCGGTCAGCGCCGGCCGCGACGGCACCGTGCGCTTCACACGCTCCGACGGCGCGTCCGCCGGACCGCCGATCGCCCTCTCCGCTGAGCCGCTCACCGCCGTTGCCGTCACCGCGGACGGGCGCACGGTCGTCGCCGTCGACGAGGGCGGCAGTCTGTGGATCATCCGCGGGGTCGGCCAGGTGACGACGATCGAACAGCGCTCGGTCGGTTCCCGCAGCACCTCGGTCGCGCTCGACCCGACCGGTCGATGGCTCGCCGCCGTCGAGACCGACGGCGACTGCGACGCGTGCACGGTGCTCCTCGATCTGAGCACTCCCGGCGAGCCCATCCGCCTCCGATCAGCCGGCCTCGCGGCGGGCGCGCCGGCGCGCCCGGCCTACGCGGTCGCGTTCAGCCCCGACGGCAGCGCGCTCGTCACCGCCGACAACGGTGGCAACGTCGACCGATGGGCGCTCGGCGCAGCGACGCCGACGTCGATGTGGCACGTGAAGCTGGAGCGCGGTGTGCGTTCGCTCGCCGTCTCGCACGACGGCAGCCTCCTGGCGATCGGCGCGAACGGTGGCACGTTGCTCATCACCTCGATGGTGGACGGCAGCGAGCTGCAACGGCTCGACGGCCACCGCGGTCGCGTCGGTGGCGTCGCGTTCTCACCGGACGACCGACTGTTGGCATCGACCGGCGCCGACGACCGCTCGCTTCGTCTGTGGGAGGTCACCAGCGGCCTGCCCTACGGCACTGCGATCCTGACAGGGGCCAACTGGGTGGCCATGCCGGCCTGGGAACCGAGCGATCCTGCGCTCGTCGTGGCGACGGCGTGGGGCGGACCGATGCGCTTCGACCTCGACCCCGATCGGATGCGCTCCGATCTGTGCGGTCTGGCGCAGCGGAACCTGACGGAACGCGAGTGGCGCCAGTACGTCGGCAGCCGACAGCCCTACTCGCCGACGTGTCCGGCGATCGTGGACGGGTGAGCGTGTCGATGACGGGACAACGAATCGATCTCTCACTCGCACCGGCCGACGAGGTCGCCGTGCACGTCGCCATCGAGCCGTTGCGCCGCGCGCTCGATCGTCGGCGCGAGTCCGCAATCCGCGAGCGCGCCGCCGTGGTCGCCGAGTGGGAGCGTCGACGCCGCAGCGTGCAACGTGCGCTGCACGACGGCGCCCAGCAGCAGCTGCTCGGCATCCGCCTCGGACTGCTCCGATGCGGCACGACGATCCCGGCGACGGACCGCGACGTGCTGGCCCAGCGGCTGGAGGAGGTCATCGCCGACATCGACGCGCTCGCGAGCGGGGGCACCACCCGCGCGATGACCATCGACGACATCGACGCGGCGATCACCGAGATCGCCGAGCAGAGCGGGTTGCGCGTGCACGTCGACGCGCGGGTCGGCCGCCCCCTGGCGGCCGAGCTCGGCGAACTGGTCGCGGCGACGCTCAGCGAGTCGCTGGCGAACGTGCACCACCACGCCGGTGTCGACGAGTGCACCGTCGTCGCCGAGATCGTCGGGAGCAGGTTGGAGCTGCGCATCGTCGACCGCGGACGCGGCGGCGCACATCGACGCTCGGGCCGGGGCCTGGCTGCACTTCAGCGACGGGTCGTCGCGCTCTCCGGCTCGCTGGAGATCGCTCCCGCCGGCGACGACGTCGCCCGGCCCGGCACGCTCGTGTGCCTGCAGCTCGAGGTCAACCAGCAGCCGACCGAACCGGTGGGCACGGCGACGGACGAGCTGGAGGTCGCGCCGCTGCTGCGCGACCGAGCGCGCCACGAGCTCGACGATCCGTCGGTGGAGATCAGCATCGATGTGGACGGCTTCGGCGCGCGCGACGAGACCGGCGCACCATCCAGGCTCGGCGCCGCGGCTGACGCAGTGTCCGTCGTGCTCGTCGTCGGCGACCGGATCGTCGGCCGGCTGTGGACCGGAGCGGAACCGGACCGCGTCGCCGATTGGACGCGGCGAAACGTGCGCGAACTGCGAGTCGCCGAGGCGCGGGCGCTGCTGGCCGCGGATGCGTTCGAGCTCGTCGAACGACGGCGCAGCACCGACCGGTTCGCGTCTGCGCTGCGAGCATCGTTGGCCCGTCGGTTGGCGAGCGCGCCGATCGCCGAGCTGCGCGCCGCGCTCGATCGGCTGCTCGTCGGCGACGGGCCGGACGCAGCCCAATTGGTGCTCCGAGCGACGACGGCGCTGCGCGAGGTGGTGCAAGCACTCGAGGAGCGGGCCACCGCGCTGGACACCGGTGATGAGGCCGACCCGTTCCTGTTCGGTCTGCTCGGCCAGCAGACCGGCGTCGCCGTGCGCGCACGCGTCAACGGCGTACCCGACGGCGTGGTCCGCGAGGCGATCGCCAACGTGTGCGAACAGATCGTCAGCGACGTGGCCGCCGGCTCCTCGGTGTCGATTCGCGTCGAGTGCAGCCACCGTCGCGCCACCCTCGTGGTCGACCTCGACGGCCTGCCCTCGCCACGGGCAGTGGCGTTCTCGGAGGAGACGGCGCGTTGGCTTCGCGGTGAGGTGCAGTGTCACGAGCACCAGGATCGTGTCCGGATGCGACTGGAGCTGCCGTGCGAGTCGTAGTCGCCGACGACTCGTTGATCGTGCGGCGAGGCCTGATCGCCGTGCTCGAGGCCGGTGGCGTGGAGGTGGTCGGCGAAGCCGACGATGCACGCAGCCTCGTCGCGAGCGTGCGGGCCACCCGTCCGAACGTGGCCATCGTCGACATCCGCATGCCGCCGACGCACACCGACGAGGGCGTGCGTGCCGCAACCGAGCTGAAGCGCTTCGATGCGTCGTTGGGCATCCTGCTGCTCAGCCAGCACGTGGACGTGTCGCTTGCGCTGCGCATCCTCGACCGTGGCGAACGTGGCATCGGCTACCTCCTCAAGGACCGAGTCGCCGACACCGTCGAGCTCGTCGGTGCGCTCACACGTGTGGCCGATGGCGGCACGGTCGTCGATCCGTACCTCGTGCAGCACCTCGTCGACGACTCCGATCGACGAGCCCCGCTGGAGCAGCTGCTGACGCTGCGCGAGCTGCGCGTGCTCGGCCTCATCGCCGAGGGCATGACCGACCGAGCCATCGCGACGACGCTGCTGCTCAGCAGCAAGACGGTCGAGGCCCACATCACCCACATCTTTCGCAAGCTGTCGATCGAGGAGTCGCCGGCAGCGAACCGCCGGGTGCGCGCCGTGCTTCGCTACCTCGCCGATCGGGCAGCGCCGACGAATGAGGGGAACCCCTGACGCCCTCGGGATGAGCCGAGTGGTCTCATCGGAGGATGTCTCGCAATCGCACCGCGTCCGCGCTCGCCATCACGCTGCTGCTGACGGGCTGCGCCAGCTCGGGCACGTCGTCGCCTGCTGAGTCCGATTCGTCGACGGTCTCGAGCGGTTCGTCGAACACGCCGACACCGTCGTCACCCGTTGACAGCGCCGCCACGACGACGACCGTGACGATCGCTCCGCTCGGTAGTTTGCGAGCCGCCGCCGGCACGGTGACGGTGGTGCACGACGGCGGCGCAGCGATCACCGTCGCCGACGCCGAGACGGTCGTCACCGGTGACCGGGTGACGGTTGCGCCCGGAGGCCTCGCCGAGCTGACGACGCCGGCGGGTGTGATGCGCGTGGGCGATGCGTCCAAGGCCGTCGCCTTCGACCTCGAGACACCCGCCGGCACGACGACGATCTCCCTCGAACACGGCAACGTGTGGATCGTCGCCACCACCGGGTCGCTGGCGATCACGTTGCCCGATGCAGGCATCACCGTCGCGCCCGGCGACCTGTCTGCTGGCATCCGGGCATCCGGTCTTCGG
Organism: Ilumatobacteraceae bacterium; assembly: GCA_965229005.1. Taxonomy (GTDB): domain Bacteria; phylum Actinomycetota; class Acidimicrobiia; order Acidimicrobiales; family Ilumatobacteraceae; genus CBDDIP01. The sequence continues at coordinate 1,256,587 of CBDDIP010000002.1, read as the reverse complement.
GCATCGGACGACAGCGGGCGGGCAGCGGTGCTCTGCGACGACGGCGGCTGCGCGGTCGCCGCCCTCGCCGGTTCGGTCAGCGTTGGCACCGACGGCGCCGCGTCGGCCGTGCTTTCGCTGGGCACCGCGCTGGATCTCGTCGGCGGCAGCGCACCTGTCGCCGTCGCTCCGTCGGCGACGGCGGTGACGCCCTTCCTCCTCCAGAACGTGCAACTCGACCGCGCCGGCGGCATCGGGCCCGAGCCGACGACGGGCGCGACGAGCGCGTCGCTCGACGGCTCGTACGTGGTGACGTACCGCACGGTCGAGAACGACCGCGATCCGTTGACCGACGAGACCGTCGACCGGGCGGTGACGATCGCCACCGCGTGCGTGCGGTTCACCTGCACGCTCGACTACGGCACCGAGCTGAAGGATCCGGTGGGCAACATCATCGTGCTGCACACACCGCTCACCTTCGACGGCACCGCGTACCACGGGCAGCTGACCTCCACCGACCCGTGCCTCGACCGCTCGTTCTCGGAGATCCCCGATGCCCAGATCTACACCGGACAGATCGACGTCGAGCCGACGACGGCCGAGCCGCGCGACGACGGCGCCGTGGTCGTCCTGTTCCAGTCGACCGCCACCGACGACTCGGTGATCGCGCCGGCTGGGCAGGCCGCCGGCTGTCGCATCAACCTCAACAACGACGGCTTCAGCGCCCACTCGGTGTCGACGGGCCCCGGCGTGCGCCTGCCGAACACGTGAGGCTCTGGCTGCCGGCAACCGGGCCTGTCAGCTGATGCCGATCGACCAGCCCTTGCCGCCGGTCTCGCCGAGGCGCAGGTTGCGGATGCGGCGGGCCCCGATCGCGTTGCGTCCCTCCGGCGCCACCGTCGCCGATGCCCGCAGCTCGTAGTGCTCGTGGTCGTCGTCTCGCGTCACGTCCTGCAGCGTGGCGACCGCGTCGCTCAGGGCTCCGAGCCACGCCGGCCCACCCTCCACCGCGGCGTCGAGCGTCAACGGCAGCACCATCTCGACGACCACCGGCCGATCGACGGTGACGGTGATCGGCTCGTTGCGGCTGACCGAGAGCTGCTGTCGCGGACGCGACGAGCGAGGTTGCGTGTTGGTCCGCTCGGTGGGTGGGATGTAGCGCGTCAGGGCGACGGTGAGGCTGGTGACGGTGAGCGTGGTCGGTACGTCATCGCCCTCGTCGACCCTGAGCGTGACGACGACCGGCAACGTTTCGTCCTGCCACCGGAACGTGTCCGGGGCGTCGATCTCCACGTCCACCCCGGCGCCGGCGAAGGCGCGCTTGATCCGATCGAACAGCCCCATGTCGTCCTCCTCGGGGCACATACTGACCGAGCGACTGACGACCGTCGTGAGGGGTTTCCCTGAACTGATTCAGTCCTGCTCGCGGGCCTCGAGCAGGATGCGACGGGCCTCCGACAGCTTCTCGATCGCGCCGCCGGCCGTGTCGGCCGCACCGCCGTGATCGGGGTGCACGTCCAGCAACTGCGCACGGAAGCGCTTCATGATCTCGCGCTTGCCGACCTTTGCCGTGCCCATCGGGAAGCCCAGCAGCTCCAGTGCCCACGCGCGCGGGTCGGCCATCGTGGCCAGCGCCGCCGTTGCCGAGCCGGCCAGGTTGGCCACGAACGACGGACCGATCGGTCCGCGCCATCGCATCGCGCGGTGCAGCACCGGGTTCAGCGCGCGGCGGGTCTCCAAGCTCAATCGCTCGACCGCGTAGATCGCGCCGAGCACCTGGACGAGCGGACTGCCCTTGGCTTCCAAACTGAAGTTGACCGAGTCGCCGTCGCCTTCCATGCGGTGCACGCTGACCGCCAGACCGTGGCGATCCACCTGATACCGATGCATCAGTCGCGGCTGGACGACCCGGTCGCCACGGCTCACCTGATCGAGCAAGCGATGCACGTCGGGCACGAGGTCGTCGTCGACATCGGGCAAGTGCCCGGCGATCACTGCACCGAGCAGCAGCCCGCCGAATCCCGGCGCCGGATCCACCGGTAGCACGAGGTGACCGAGTGAGACGCGTCGCGTGGGCGTGACCGGTCGCGAGTGCCAGACCTCGAGCTCAGCGAGCAGCATGGGCGATCAGGTTCCGAGAGCGTGCGTCAGACGAACGGACGCAACAGGTCGTGCAGCTCGGTGGCCACCTCGACGGCAGCGTCCGTGTCCGGCTCGTCGCCGTCGGCGATCGTGTCGGCCAGCTCGTCGGCGAGCTCGCACGTCCGCTGCCACAGCCGAGGCTCCACGCCGTACGGCACTCGCGCCGGGTCGGCCACGTCGAGCGCCTTCAACAGATCGTCGAGGCCATCGGGGTCGAGCGGGTTGCGCTGCAACCGCTCTCCGGCGAGGAAGAACGTCGTCAGCGTCTCGAACGGCAACCGGCCCTCGCTGTCGGCGTCGAGGTCCGCCTCGTCGTTGACGAGCTCGCCGCTCTCCACCGCATCGAGGATCCCGTCGACGAGCTCCTCGTGGGCAACGCCGACCAGCAACCGCTTGTCGTCCCAGCGGAACGGCACCTCGCCCCGGACGAGCGCCTTCGTGACGGTGGCCCGTTCCTTGTCAGCCCACTCAGCGAGGTCGTACTCGGTCGCCTCGACGCCGTGGGCCAGCTCGATCGGATCCGGATCCGGCTCGTCGAGATCGCCGGTCACCTCGTCGACGATGCCGAGCCGCTCCTCGACGCCGGCGACGATGAGATCGACCGCCGCCTCGGACTCCTCGGGGACGATCAGCTCGGTCTCCTCCCACGCGTGTGGGATCTCGGCATCAGCCAGATCCCCCGCCAGCTCGGCTTGCTGATCGATCGTCCACGACGCGAGGTCGTAGTGCACTCGCGTCGCGTCAGGATCGTTGGGGTTCCACTCGATGCTCACTGGGTCGACGCTAGTTGGCGATGTGCTCCAGTGGCACGTGGCGCTCGAGGAAGTCGCCGATCCGCCGATACCTGGGAAGCCAGCGCTGGCACTCCCGTCTACCCTCCGAGCCGTGGATGCGTCGATGACTCGGGCAGCACTCGCGGCGAGCCGGGAAGCGGCCGCCCGCCGCGGGCTCGATGTCGAGCGCGCTGTGGTGCTCCAGAGCTCGAACCGTCTGACCGTTCACCTGCAACCGTGCGACGCGATCGCCCGAGTGGCGGTGCAGTCCGCTCGTGGTGGAGCCGCATTGGAAGTCGCCATCGCCGAACGGCTTGCGCAGACGACTGCACCGGTCGCCCCGTTGGATCCGCGAGTCGCACCAGAGGTGGTCGACGAGGGCGGGTTCGCCATCACGTTCTGGACGTACTGCCGACCCGTGAGACCTGCGGCGCTCGACGCAGGCGAGTACGCCGATGCGCTCGCCCGCCTCCACCACGGGATGCGGGCGGTCGATGCCCCACCGGGGCTCGGTCACTTCACGGACCGAGTCGCCGAAGCCCGAGGATTGGTCGACGACCCTGCGAACGAGTCGCCCATCTCACCGGCGGATCGGGACCTCGTGAGCGCAACGCTGCTCGACGACACTGAAGCTGTGCTCGCACGCGCCTCTTCGGAACAGCTGTTGCATGGCGAGCCACACCCGGGGAACACGATCCGCAGCGACGCCGGCATCGTCTTCGTCGACCTCGAGACCTGCTGTCGCGGCCCGGTCGAGTTCGACATCGCCCACGCGACGATCGTCGAGGGCGCGCCCCCGACCGAGGTGGCACGACGGTATCCGGGCGCAGACGTCGAACTCGTGCGAGCGTGCTGGCGCCTCACCGTGGCCATGGCGATCGCGTGGCGTTTCGACCCCGGCGATCAGCTGCCCGACGGAACCGCCAGAGCCCGCAGGTGGGCAACGCAGCTGTCGAGCAGCTGAGCGCCATGAGCGGCGTTCACTCCTCGGTACCGATCTGCGGCGGGGAGTGGGGGCTCGGCGCCGCGCGGTGTCGTGGCACGTGGCGCTCGAGGAAGTCGCCGATCCGCCGGTACTCGTCGGCCTGGTTGGCGGGCTGGCGGAAGCCGTGCCCCTCGCCGTCGTAGACGTGCAGCTCGACGGTGCCACCGGCAGCCCGGCAACGCTCGACGAGCACACGACTCTGGGCCACCGGCACGACCGGATCGATGTCACCGTGCATCACGAGCAGCGGCGTGTCGGCCAGCAGATGGGCGTAGCTCACCGGCGACCGGTCGCGGTGCGCTGCCTCGGCTGCCGGCAGCGCACCGACGAGGTGGTGGGTGCTGTGACGCTCGAAGCGGTGGCTGCGTTCGGTGAGGTCGAGGAGGTCGGTGACCGGGTAGCTGACCACCCCGGCGGCGAACAACGTCGGATCCGCGGCGACGGCGCCGAGCGCGGTGAACCCACCCGCCGAGCCGCCGATGACCACGGTGCTGCGCGGCCGTCCCCATCCCATCGCGTGGGCGTGACGAACCGTCGCGAGGGTGTCGGAGACGTCGAGCACGCCCCAACCACCGTTCAACGCCTGTTGATAGGAGCGGCCGTGACCGGTCGAGCCACGGTGGTCGGGCACGAGCACGTTCCATCCCTGCGCCCGCCAGTACGCGACGCGCGGCATGAACGACACCTGCCACTGATCGGTCGGGCCGCCATGCAGCCACACCAACAACCGATCGCCGGTGACGTCATCGGCGCGGTACAACCGGGCGTGCAGCACCGAGCCGTCGGGTGCGTTCGCCTCGACGAGCTCCGGTTCCACCAGCGGCTCGTCCGTCCATCGCGGGTCGGGGCCGATGGCGACGACCGTTCGAGCTGCAACCAGGCCTTCCTCATTCAGTTCGTACACGACGATCTGCGTGGGCGTGCGCGCCCCGCTGCGCACCGCGGCGATGCGATCGCCCTCCCATGACAGCTGGCCGTGCACACCGCGTCCGAGCTCGGTCACGGCGCCGCTGACGCGATCCACCACGCACAGCCGACCGAAGCCGCGTTCGTTGCGAGCGAAGGCGATGCGCGCGCCGTCCGGTGACCACGCATACGACCGTTGGCCCAGACCCCACGACGGACCGGCGTGCTCGAACGGCTCGTCGACGAGCGGTGCGTCACCGACCCACACGTTCAGCCATCCCGTGTCGTCGCGCACGCAGATCTCCGTGCCGTCAGGAAGCGTGCGTGGCTGTTGCAGCGCGCCCGCCGGTCGGAGGTCCTCGATCTCGCCGGTCGCCAACGTCCACCGCTGCATGCGCGCCCCGTCCCACGGCATGTCCGGCACGTTCCACGCCTGCCACACGATGTCGCTCGGCGCGACGAACGGGTCGAAGCAGAAGTCCGCACTGCCGTCGTCGACGCGGCGCACCGTGCCGTCACCGCGGTCCAGCAGCCACACCTCGGTCTGGTCGACGACGAACGCCAGCCAGCGGTCGTCGGCCGATCCGTGCGGCGCACCGGCCGCACGCTCCGGGCCGTGATCGGTCAGCCGGCTCGGTCCGCCGCTGACGGCGTGCAACGGCTGGTGCCACAGGTTGCCGTCGACGGCCACGTAGACGACCGCGGTGGCGTCGTCGACGAAGCACCAGCAACCGCCGCCGAGCCCGCGCCCGGTCCGCGGCGCGGGTTCGGTGGTGATCGCACGCACGTCGCCGGCGGCGTCGAGCGAGTGCCACACGAGCATCGAGCTGCCCGCCTCCGAGACGGCGTAGACGACGGCCGCATCCCGCGGGTGGAGACGTGGTTCGGTGAGGTCGCGGCCGCCGAGGCAACGTTCCACCGGGATCTCGCGCACGGAGCGAGACTACGAGTCGCGTTAATCGCTCGACAGACGCGAACGAGCTGTGCCAATCTCTCCCCCGCCGACGACAAGCCCGAAAGGAGGTGCCCCATGCTGAAGACCGGAACCACTCTGCGTTCAGCTGGCGCGCGCCCCTTCGGTGCCGCCGGCGCCCGCCGGGCCTGACCGTCAGCCTCCCCTGACACCGTCGCCGGCGGCCCTCGCTGCCTGAGCTTCCACGGCACCTCCGCGCGTCCCGCGCGACAACTTCCCAGAACAAGCAAGCAAACCCAAAGGAAACCGAACCACCATGTTCGCAAACCATCCACAACTGTCCACCCAACTCGTCCACGACCGTGGCGAGCGGGTCCGGCGTCAAGCCGGTCACACCCGCCCCGTACGCGATCGGAAGCGAACTCACGGCCGAAGTCGCAACGGCTAGTCACGCAGGTCACTGCGCGGCATGCGACACGAGCACCGGGCCCGACCCCACGGCGGGCCCGGTGCTCTTGCTTTTCCCGAGTGGTACGGTCCGCGCCCGTGGATGTGTGCATCCTCGGCCCGCTGATGGTCGAGGACGACGGGAGCGAGCTGACCATCGCCGGCGCGCGCATGCGCACGCTGCTGGCACTGTTCGCCGTGCGCCCCGGCGAGAACATCACCGCCGAACGTCTGGTCGACGACCTGTGGGGCGACGAGTCGCCGGCGGGCGCAGCGAACAGCCTGCAGTCGTTGGTGTCACGCTTGCGACGCGCGCTCGGTGACACCGGGAGCGCTGTCGTCACGACGCCGAACGGTTACCGCCTCGACGTCACGCCCGATCGAATCGACGCGTTCCGCTTCGTCGACGCCGCGCAGCGCGGTCACGAGGCCCTCCTCATCGGGGATGCGGCACTCGCCACCCGTCTCCTCAACGATGGTCTGACGCTCTGGCGCGGCGCGGCGCTCGACGGCTTCGACGACGACGGCGTGTTGCACCGCGAAGCCGTCCGGTTGGAGGAGCTCCGGTTGAACGCGACCGAGGATCGGTTGGACGCCGACCTCCGGCTCGGTCGGCACGCAGACGTCATCGCCGAGCTCGGGTCACTGGTCACCGAGCACCCGTTGCGCGAGCGCCTGCACGGGTTCCTGATGCTCGCCCTGTACCGGGCTGGGCGCCAGGCGGAGGCGCTGCGCGCGTTCCAGGAGGCCCGCCGAGTTCTCGGCGACGAGCTCGGGCTGGATCCGAGTCCCGAGCTGCGCGCGCTGGAGTCGTCGATCCTGGCCCAGGACCCCGCACTGGACCACGTTGCTGCACCCACGCCGGCCGCCAGCGCTCAGCACCGCACCAACCTGTGGCGCGAGCTCAGCGAGTTCGTCGGGCGGGCGACGGAGCTGGCTGCGTTGTCCGACCTCATGGGAACCGGGCGTCTGATCACCGTCGTCGGGCCCGGCGGCGCCGGCAAGACCCGGCTCGCTGTAGAGGCCGCGGCGCTCGAGGTCGGACGGTGTGACGTGTGGTTCATCGACCTCGCTCCGCTGCGCTCGTCCGATGCCGTGGCCGACACCGTCGCGGCGACGACCGGGCTCGGCGACGGTGTGCTGTCGCAGGGCGCGCCGGGGCTGAACACGGTCGAACGGCTCGTCGACCACCTGCGCGGCCGACCGACGCTGCTGCTGCTGGACAACTGCGAGCACGTCGTCCGTGAGGCCGCCCGGGTCGCCGAACGGCTGTTGATCGGTTGCGACGACATCCGGATCCTGACGACCAGCCGCGAGGCGCTCGGGGTCCGCGGCGAGTCCGTGTGGGTCGTTCCGCCGATGTCGTCCGACGACGCGGTCGCCTTGTTCACCAACCGAGCGGCGAACGCCAGCGGTCCGGCGACCAGCGACGACACGATCGATGTGGTGACCGAGATCTGCGCCCGGCTGGACGGGCTGCCGTTGGCGATCGAGCTCGCCGCCGGGCGGGTGCGGGCCATCCCCGTCCGCCAGCTGGCGGCACGCCTCGACGACCGCTTCCGCCTCCTCACCGGCGGCTCGCGCACGGCGCTGCCTCGACAGCAGACGCTGCGGGCTGTCGTCGAGTGGAGCCACGAGCTGCTGTTCGACGACGAGCAGCGCGTCTTCGCCCGTCTCTCCGTCTTTGCCGGCGGATGCTCGCTCGACGCCGCCGAGGCGATCTGCAGCGGCGACGACATCGCCGCCGAGGACGTCGCCGACCTCCTCGGCCACCTTGTCGACAAGTCCTTGCTGATCGCCGATCACACGGACGCCAACGAACCCGGCGGTGAGGTCCGCTACCGGTTGCTGCAGACGCTGGAGCTGTACGGGCGCGAGCAGCTCACGGCGAGCGGGGAGGCGGAGGCCGTGCGCGCTCGCCACGCCGAGTACTTCGAAGCGCTCTGTCGTCGAGGTCACGACGCCTTCCGCGGCGATCGCCAGGAGGCGTGGCTGACCGAGGTGCAACGCGAAGCCGACAACCTGCGCGCCGTGATGACCTGGCTGATCGAGCGCAACGAGGCGCTTGCCGTGCAGACGATGCTCGGCGGACTCGGGTGGGCGTGGTGGTTCGCCGGGCGCGGCGACGAAGGCTGGCGTTGGCTCACCTCGGGCCTGGCGTGCGACGGGGCGACCGCGCCGCTGGCGCGAGCCACGGCATCGATGTGGGCCGGGTACGTGGGAGCGTCGGCGGGCGTGGGCATGGAGGCGGCATCGGTCCATGCCGAGGAAGCAGTGACCCTGTTGCGCGCCAACCCGGGTCAGCGGCTGGCCGCTGAGACCAGTGAGAGCCTGCTGCCCGACGCGCTGATGCTCGCCGCGGGGATCCGCGGCATGGTCGGCGACCCGGTCGGCGCCACCCGCCACTACACGGACGCTGCAGACCTGTACGCCAGCCGCGACGGCCACTGGAACCGGGCGTTGCAGCTGAACGCGACCGGTCGGCTGGCCGAGCTCGCCGGCGACGTTCGCCGCGGCTTCGAACTGCAGTGCGCGTCGGTCGACCACTTCGAAGCAGCCGGTGTGCACTGGGCGTTGGCGGTCATCAACGGCGACGTCGGCATGATCGCCTTTCGCCTCGGCGAGCTCGACGAAGCGTTGCGCCGGACGCGCGGTGCCGCCGAGGCGGCCCAACGACTTCGGCTCGGCGGGTACCAGGCGGTGCTGCTCAACCGGCTGGCGTGGTTCACGTTGCTCGGTGGCGACCTCGAACGGTCCGACCAGCTCAACACCGAGGCGATCGACTTGTCCGAGTCGGTCCGCTTCACCAGCGCCGAGGCGTTCGCCCGGCTCGGGCGGGCGATCGTCCGGCGTCTCCAAGGCCGCCTCGACGAAGCCGTCGCCGAAGCGTCACGAGCCAACCGCCTGTTCATCGCCACCGGACTGAACAACGGACGCCCCCAGGCCCTGTGCATCCTGGGACTCGTCGCCCAGGAGCGCGGCGACCTCGCCGGCGCTCGGCAGCTGCACCTCGACGCCTTCGAGGTCGCGCGCCGCATCGAAGATCGACGTTGCATCGCGCTCGCCCTCGAGGGCCTGGCAGGTGTGGCACTCGACGACGGCGACCATGCGCTCGCCGCCCGGCTGCTCGGCGCTGCGCTCGCCGCACGAGCGATCGACGGCGGCGCGCCGTCCGGACCCGAGTCCGACGCGGCCGCCGTCAGCGAACGGCTGGTCGAGCTCGTCGGCCACGACGCGCACGCCGAAGCGATGGCGGCCGGGCAGATCTCACTCGAACAGATCCTTCGCGACGGGCCCGTCGGCGAGCACGTGGGCGACGATCACGTCGTCGGGGAACTCACAGAGGTGCTCGAGCCCGAGGGCTGACGCACGGTCGAAGCGCCCGTCGAGCGCCAGCGCGATCACATCGATCTGTTGGCGCTCGCGGCGACTGACCGTTCGGCATCGCTGTGCGATCGCCATCTGCTCGCGCCAGCCGTCGCCGCCACGTGCGCGCTTCGACGCGATCGCCAGGAGCGCCATCGCCAGCGCCAGCGCCGGGTCGACGCCCACCGCCGCTCGCAGGCTGCGGAGCGCAGCCTCCGGCCGGCCGGCGAGCAGCTCGGCGCGTCCTTGCAGGTACAGACGTCCCGCCGCTGGCGTGGTCGTGGCGAGCTGTTCGGGGGGCATGCCCCGATCGTGCGCCGTGCCGCTGACAGGGCGCTGACACGAACCGACCGGATCGCCTCAGGGTGACGTCAGTGCCCGGGCGCACAGTGCGACTCGTGGCCATCCCGGTCACCCGTTCCAAGGAGATCAGATGTCCACGCTCACCATTCCGAACCCGATCACCGCCTTTGCCGCTCCGGTTCGCACCGTTGCCGCACGGGCCGTCGGCGCCACCAAGACGTACGGCCACGGCGAGTCCGAGGTCAAGGCGCTCGACGGCGTCGACGCCGAGTTCTACACCGGTCAGTTCACCGCCATCATGGGCCCGTCGGGTTCCGGCAAGTCCACGCTGATGCACACCATCGCCGGCCTCGACACGCTCACCAGTGGCGACGTCTTCATCGGCGACGTGAACCTCGGCGGCCTCAACGACAAGCAGCTGACGTTGCTCCGTCGCGATCGCATCGGCTTCATCTTCCAGGCGTTCAACCTGGTGCCGACGCTCACCGCGCTGGAGAACATCACGCTGCCGATGCTGCTCGCCGGCCGCAAGGCCGATCCCGAGTGGCTCGACCTCGTCGTCGACACCGTCGGCTTGAGCACTCGCCTCAAGCACCGACCTTCGGAGCTCTCGGGTGGCCAGCAGCAGCGCGTGGCCGTGGCCCGCGCCCTCGCCAGCCGCCCGCAGATCATCTTCGCCGACGAGCCGACCGGCAACCTCGACTCGCGCACCGGCGCCGAGATCCTCGCGTTCATGCGCACCGCGGTGAAGGACATGGGCCAGACCATCGTGATGGTCACCCACGATCCGAAGGCCGCCAGCTACGCCGACCGGGCCCTCTTCCTCGCCGACGGCAGCGTCGTCGACGACATGGCCGATCCCACCCCCGACATGGTGCTCGACCGCATCAAGAGCTTCGGCCGCTAGTCGCGCCGCGCCTCGTCACGAACACGACACGAAACGACCTGGAGACACGATCAACATGTTCCGCCTCACCTTCAAAGAGCTGCTCGCCAAGAAGCTGCGACTCCTCACCACCGCACTCGCCGTGATGCTCGGCGTTGCCTTCATGGCCGGCACCCTGGTGCTGACCGACACCATGAACAGCACGTTCGACGGCTTGCTGTCGAGCGCCTACTCGGGCACCGATGCCTACGTCCGTGGCGAGTCCGCCCTGGGCAACAGCACGGCACAGGCCCCACACATCAGCCAGGGCGTCGTCGACGCCGTGGCCGCCAGCGCCGATGTCGATGTCGCCTTCGGCTTCATCACCGGCTACGCCCAGCTCGTCGATCACCACGGCAAGGCGGTCGGCAACCCCGGTCGCGGTGCACCCACCATGGGCGAGACGTGGATCACCGACGACGAGCTCAATCCGTACGAGCTCAGCGCCGGGCGGGCACCGACCGCACACGGCGAAGTGGTCATCGACCGCCACTCGGCGCAGACCGCGCACTTCGTGCTCGGCGAGCGCGTCCGCGTGCTGACCAAGGAAGGCTCCGACATGTTCACCATCGTCGGCATCGCCAGGTTCGGCGATGCCGACTCTGCCGGTGGCGCTTCGGCCGTCCTGTTCACCGTCGACGACGCACAGACCTACGTGTCGGAGCCGGGCCAGTTCAGCTCGGTGCTCGTCCGCTCGGCCACCGCCATCTCCCAGGCAGACCTCGCCGCGTCCATCGCGCCGAACCTGCCGTCGGGCGTCGAGGTGCTGACGGGCGCGCAGATCACCAAGGAGACGCAGGACGACATCAAGGAAGGCATGTCCTTCTTCAACACGTTCCTGCTCGTCTTCGCCGGGATCGCCCTGTTCGTCGGTGCGTTCATCATCTTCAACACCTTCTCGATCATCGTCACCCAGCGTCAGAAGGAGATGGCGTTGCTGCGGGCGATCGGAGCCAGCCGCAAGCAGGTCATCCGTTCGGTGCTCGTCGAGGCAACGCTCGTCGGGTTGATCGCCTCGGTCGTCGGCCTCGCCGCCGGCATCGGCGTGGCCGCCGGGTTGAAGTCGCTCCTCAGCGGCTTCGGGCTCGACCTGCCGTCAGGTGGGTTGGCCATCACGTCGAGCACGGTGATCACCTCGCTGGTGGTCGGCACGCTCGTCACGTTGGCATCGGCCTACTTCCCGGCTCGCAAGGCCGGCAAGGTGCCGCCGGTCGCAGCGATGCGTGCCGTGGCGTTGGACCGCACGGGTGCGTCCCGCAAGCGGATGGTGATCGGCACGGTCATCACCGCCGGTGCGGTCGGCACGATCATGGCCGGCCTCAGCAGCGAGGCACTGCCCATGGTCGGCCTCGGTGCCGTCATCACCTTCATCGGCGTGTCCGTGCTCGCTCCCACCCTCGCTCGCCCGGCAGCCCGCCTTCTCGGTTGGCCCGGCAGTCGCTTCACGGCGATGAGCGGCTCGCTCGGCCGGCAGAACGCGATGCGCAACCCCAAGCGCACCGCCGCCACGGCTGCGGCGTTGATGATCGGTGTCGCCCTCGTGGGCTTCATCGCCACCTTCGCCGCCTCGACGAAGGAGTCGATCAACGGTTCCATCGACGAGGACTTCAGCGGCGACTTCGTCGTCGACTCGGGCACCTTCGGTGAAGCCGGTGGCCTCAGCCACAACCTGGCGACGCAGATCGCCGCTCGTCCGGAGATCGCCTCGGTCATGGTCGACCGCGGCAACGAGGTGAAGCTGGGTGACGAGGACAACTTCCTCGTCAGCGTCAACGCCGACACGGTGGACGGCATCTTCGATGTCGGCCTCCAGCAGGGCGACCTGGCCCAGCTCGGCAACGACGGCATCGCCCTCCACGACGACTACGCCACCGAGCACCACCTGCAACTCGGCTCCACCATCCCGGTGGTGTTCTCGCAGGGCTCCGTGACGCTGACCGTCGAGGCCATCTACACCGATGCGACCTTCACCGGTGATGCCTTCGTCGACATCGCCGTCAACGACGGGCTCGGTGGGCCGCAGCTCGACGCTGCGCTGTACATCAAGCTCGCCGACGGCGTCGACGAGGCGACGGGGCAGGCGATCCTCGACCAGATGACCGCCGACTTCCCCACCGCCGACGTGCTCGACAAGGAGGGCTTCAAGGAGAGCCAGGCCAGCAACATCGACCTCATCCTCAACCTCATCTACGCACTGCTCGCCCTGGCGATCGTCATCGCTTTGATGGGCATCACCAACACGCTGGCGCTCTCGATCTTCGAGCGCACCCGTGAGCTGGGCGTGCTGCGTGCAGTGGGCATGACGAGGGCGCAGTTGAAGGCCACCGTCCGCTGGGAAGCGATGATCATCGCCGTGTTCGGCACGCTGCTCGGTCTGGGCATCGGGTTGTTCTTCGGCTGGAGCATCGTCCAGGCGCTCGGCGATCAGGGCATCGACACGCTGGTCATCCAGTGCCGACCCTGGCGATCGTCACCACGGTCGCCGCCCTGGCGGGTGTGCTCGCCTCGGTGATGCCGGCTCGCCGGGCCGCCAAGCTCGACGTGCTGGGGGCGATTGCCAGCGCCTGACCGTCCAGCACCCACGACCTGTGCCCCCGCCCGTCCAGCGGGGGCACAGGCGCGTGCGGGCTTCGGTGGCTCCGCACTCGCGGCTGGTGAAGCGGGACCGGCGCTGACCAGCCTGTACGGTGACGACGATGACATCGACGAACCGTGCGGCCGAGCAGCCCACCCGCAACCTCGCCATGGAACTGGTGCGGGTCACCGAGTCCGCCGCCCTTGCCGCCGCCCGATGGGTCGGTCGTGGCGACAAGATGGGCGCCGATGGCGCCGCCGTCGACGCGATGCGCACCGTGCTCGCCACCGTGCCGATGGACGGCATCGTCGTCATCGGCGAGGGCGAGAAGGACGAAGCACCGATGCTGTTCAACGGCGAGCGCGTCGGCGACGGCACGCCGCCGCTCACCGATGTTGCGGTCGACCCGATCGACGGCACCACGCTCACCGCGCTCGGACGCGCCAACGCCATCGCCGTGATCGCGGTCAGTGAGCGCGGCACGATGTTCGATCCGGGCCCGTGCGTGTACATGAACAAGATTGCCGTCGGTCCCGACGCCGTCGGTTCGATCGACATCACCGCCAGCCCGACCAACAACATCAAGTGGGTGGCCAAGGCGAAGGGCGAGTCCGTTCGCGATCTCACCGTGGTCGTGCTCGATCGCCCCCGCCACGACGACCTCATCGCCGAGGTGCGTTCCACCGGGGCCCGCGTCAAGCTGATCACCGACGGCGACATCTTCGGTGCCATCGCAACGGGGTGGCGCGACGCCGGCGTCGACATGCTCATCGGTGTCGGCGGCACGCCTGAAGGCGTCACCGCAGCCGCAGCGCTGAAGTGCATGGGCGGCGAGATCCAGGGGATGCTCGCCCCGCGCAACGACGAGGAGCGCGACGCTGCGATCGCCGCCGGCTACGACCTCAGCGCGGTGCTCACCACCGACGATCTCGTTCGCGGCGACAACTCGTTCTTCGCCGCCACCGGCGTCACCGACGGGGAGCTCCTCCGCGGTGTGCGCTTCGATCGCCACGGCGCCCGCACGCAGAGCCTCGTGATGCGCTCGCGCAGCGGCACGGTTCGCCTGATCGACGCGTTCCACCGCCTCGACAAGCTCGCCGCCTTCGCCGCCGTCGACTACGCCTGATAGCCCGTTCATCCTGAGGCTCGCTGCGCTCGCCTTCCGAGTTCGACCCTCGCACGCTCGGGCGCTCACCCCGCCTCGCTGCGCGCCCGCGACCGACCACGCGCCGGGCTCACCTCGCCGGACGTCCCACTCGTCGAGCGTTTGATCGCTGATCCGACGTCACGGTGGCCGCGAGATCAAACGCTTGCACAAGGCAGAGGTCTGGATCGCCTTGTAGGCTGACGGGATGTCGTCGACCGGAGATCTGCGGGTGTCGTCTCGAGGCCAGATGAGCCTGCCATCGATGGCTCGTCGTCGATGGGGCCTCGACGAGGGTGGCGACGTCGGCTACCTCGACCTGGGCGATGCCGTGATCATCGTGCCGGGCGGAGCGGCAGCCTTGCGAAGCCGTCTGCTCGGCGCGTTGACCGACGAGGACTGGGCGGCGGCTCGATCCGGCTTCGGCGACGGTGATCTCGCCGACCAGTGACGATCGCACTCATCGACGATCAGCTCCTGGGACTCGTCCTGCGCGGATCGACACCACGGGCACTGGCCGACAAGGAGCTGTTCACCACCGGGTACTGGTACGTACGGCTCTGCCAAGCGGTGCTCAACCACGACGAACGAACACGAGCGCTGTCGCGTCCCTTCGCCAACCTGCCGACCGACCTGCGCGAGCGAGCCATCAACGCGGTGCTGGAGCTGCCGGCTGGCGTCGGGTTGATCAGCCTGCGCGACTTGGCTCCGACCATCGGGCAGCTCCGCCAACGTCACCCCCTCAACGTGCTCGGCATCGAAGCGCTCGCGGCAGCCACGCAGCTCCGCGCCCACGTCTTCCTCAGTGCGCCGTCGCCACTGCTGCAACAGGCATGCAAGGAGGAGCGGATCAAGGTGAGCGCACCTCGCGGTCGGTGACTCAGCCGCGCTGGATCATGCCGGAGAGGCGGCGGGCGAGGCCCCGCGGGGTGATGCCGGTGGCCGCGGCGAGGCCCTTGTACATCGCGCCGGGGATGCTCAGTGCCCGACCCTTGGCGACGTCGTTGAGCCCCGCGGCGGCGACCTCGTCGGCACTGAGCCAGGCGAAGGCCGGGTACTCGGACTGGTAGCTCTCGGTGTTGCTCACGCTCTGGAACTCGGTGCGCGTCAGGCCCGGGCACAACGCGGTGACGTGCACGCCGGTACCGCGCACCTCCTCGTGCAGGCTCTCGGTGAGGCTGGTGACGTACGCCTTCGTCGCCGCATAGACGGCGAGGTGCGGCGCCGGCTGGAAGCTCGCCACGCTGCTCACGTTCAACAGGAAGCCACGGCCGCGCGGCACCATCACGCCGAGCGCAGCGCGGCTGATGCGCGTCAACGCGGCAACGTTGAGCTGCACCTCCCGATCGAGGCGATCGGCGTCGAGCTCGTGGAACGATCCCGACGTACCGAAGCCGGCGTTGTTGACGACGAGGTCGATCGGCTCCGTGGTCGACCCGGCGCGGGCGACGACCGCGGCGAGGCCCTTTTGTGTCGCCAGGTCTGCCTCGAGCACCTCGGTGCCCGGGTACTTGGCTGCGATCTCCTCCAGCCGGTCGCGACGACGGGCGACGAGCACCTGGGGCACCACCGCAGCACCGAGCAGATGGGCCATCGATTCGCCGATGCCGCTCGATGCGCCGGTGACGAGTGCGGACGTGAACGGGAGCGAGCGGACCATCCGCTCAGACTACGGACAAACGCGAAACTGGATGTCTGAGGCGCGGCACCGCCGCGCGTCAGACATCCAGTTGTCGGTGGTCGCGATCAGTGGGCGGCGGCGGAGGTGCCGTTGAGTCCGCCGGAGGCGTTCAACCGGGCATGGGCTCGGGCCAGCGCCGCGGTGGCGTCGCTGTCCTGCTCGTTCATCATCCGCGCTTCGGCACGCTCTTTGGCCCGCTGGGCGCGGGCCCGATCGATCTGGTCGGCGAGCTCGGCGACGTCGCTGAGGATGCTGACGGTGGTGCCGCTCACCTGCACGAAGCCGCCGTGCACAGCGATGTCGAGCACCTCGCCGTCGACCAGCGTGACGCGCGTGTGGTTCTCGGTGAGCGCGGCGAGGAACGGCGCGTGCCCGGCGAGGAACGCAATTTCGCCGCCGCCGAGCGTGCGCGTGATCACCTGCGTGGCCTCGCCGGAGAAGAGCACCTTCTCCGGCGACACGACCTCGACCTGGAACGCGTCAGCCATGGTCAGGCTGCGCCTTCCTGCAACGCCTTTGCCTTCGCCAGGACCTGCTCGACGCCGCCGACGTTGAGGAAGGCCTGCTCGGGAACTTCGTCGAGCTCGCCGTTGATCAGCGCCTCGAAGCTCTCCACCGTCTCCTGCACCGGCACGGTCTCACCGTTGACGCCGGTGAACACCTCGGCGACGTAGAACGGCTGGCTCAAGAAGCGCTGCACCTTGCGGGCACGCGACACGGTGAGGCGGTCCTCTTCGGACAGCTCGTCGAGACCGAGGATGGCGATGATGTCCTGCAGCTCCTTGTACCGCTGCAGCACCTCCTGCACGCGGCGGGCCACGGCGTAGTGACGATCACCGACGACCTCCGGCTGGAGGATCGTGGACGTCGACGCCAGCGGGTCCACGGCCGGGTAGATGCCGAGCGAGGCGATCTGGCGGCTGAGCTCCGTGGTGGCGTCGAGGAAGGTGAAGGTGGTGAACGGGGCCGGGTCGGTGTAGTCGTCGGCGGGCACGTACACGGCCTGCAGCGAGGTGATCGAGCGGCCGCGGGTGGACGTGATCCGCTCCTGCAGCTGCCCCATCTCGTCGGCCAGGGTGGGCTGGTAACCCACGGCCGACGGCATGCGACCGAGCAGGGTGGAGACCTCGGAGCCGGCCTGCACGAAGCGGAAGATGTTGTCCACGAACAGCAGCACGTCCTGGTTCTGCACGTCGCGGAAGTACTCGGCCATGGTGAGGGCCGATAGGGCGACGCGCAGGCGCACGCCCGGCGGCTCGTCCATCTGACCGAAGACGAGGGCGGCCTTCTCGAACACGCCGGACTCGGTCATCTCGATCATCAGGTCGGTGCCCTCACGGGTGCGCTCACCGACGCCGGCGAACACGGACACGCCGCCGTGGTTCTGGGCCACGCGACGGATCATCTCGGTGATGAGCACGGTCTTGCCGACGCCGGCGCCACCGAACAGGCCGATCTTGCCGCCGGCGAGGTACGGGGTGAGCAGGTCGATGACCTTGATGCCGGTCTCGAACATGCGCTTGGACGGCTCGAGCGCTGCGAAGTCCGGGGCCGGGCGGTGGATCTCCCACCGCTCGATGTCGTCGAAGTCGCTGTTGTTGCCGTCGAGCACGTCGCCCCACACGTTCCACACGTGGCCGAGGGTGCGCTCGCCGACCGGCACGGTGATGCCGCGACCGGTGTTGCGCACGGGCGTGCCACGGGTGAGGCCGTCGGTGGGCTTCAGGCACACAGCGCGCACGCGGCTGTCGCCGAGCTGCTGGGCGACCTCGGCGAGCACGCTGATCGCGGTGCCCTCGACGGTGACGGTGAACTCCAACGCGGTGTTCAGCTCGGGCAGCGAGCCGCGCGGGAACTCGACGTCGATCACGGGGCCGGCAATGCCGACCACGCGGCCATCCTTGCGGTCTGTCTCGGTCATCGTCATGGTTGCTGTCCTTCTCCGTACTTCTGGTCGTGGAGTGCGCGTGCTTGCTGGATCCAGTTCTCGCGTTCGACGCGCCCGGGGAACTCGATCTCGTCGCCGACGCGCTCGGCGTCGGCGGGGGTCCAGGCGGCGATCTGGGCGAACGTGGTGATGCCACGCTCGCGGAGGTGCTCGCCGATCACCGGTCCGATGCCGAGGATCTCCTCGATGTCGTCCGGCTCGAGCACGCCGACGGCCGTGGCGGCCAGCGCGCTGGTGGGCTTCAGGTCGAGGAAGCCGTCGATGCCATCGTCGCCGGAACCCCAATCGCCCAGCGGCCCGAGGTCGATGCGCGCCTTCTTCTTGTCGCCACCCAATGCTTCGGCGCCGCTGACGATCTCCATGATCTCGGTGGTGATCGAGTCCTGGCGGGCACGGTTCATGATCCGGCTGAGCGACTTGATGAGCTCTTCGGCGTTGTCGGTGGCGCTCTTCATCGCCCGCTGACGAGCCGCCTGCTCGCTGGCCGCACCGTTGAGCAGCGCGGCGTAGATGCGGGCTTCGACGTAGCGCGGCAGCAGCGTGTCGAGGATGGTGCTCGGGTCCGGCTCGAATTCGTAGTCGGCCGTCGCACCGGATGCGTTGGGTGCCTGGCCGTCGCCGCCGGCCACGGTCTCGCTGTCCAGGGGAACCAGCGGGCGCAGCACGACCTCCTGCGATCCGGCGGAGATGAAGCGGGTGTAGACGAGCTCCACCTTGTCCACCTCGCCGGTGAGGAACAGGTCGACGACGTGCTCGCCGATCTCCTTGGCCCGCGCGTACGTCGGCAGCTCGGAGAAGCCGGTGAACGAGCGATTGATCGTGTAGCCACGGAAGCGGAAGTAGCCCTCCGCCTTCCGGCCGACGGCGATCACCGTGTACTGCTTGCCGGCCAGCACGTCGGCTTTGATCTCGCCTTCGGCAGCGCGCTGCACGCCGGCGTTGTAGCCGCCGCACAGACCGCGATCGGCGCTGACGACGACGTAGGCGGTGCGCTTGATCTCGTCACGACCGGCGAGCAGCGGCGACGACGACGAACCGCCGGCGGCCGACAGGTCCTTGACCACCTCGGTGATCTGATCGCTGTACGGCATGGCGGCCTGAACGCGTTGCTGCGCCTTGACGATGCGCGACGCCGCGATCAGTTCCATGGCGCGCGTGATCTTCTTCGTGGCCTGGACGGTTCTGATCCGTCCTCGCAGGATTCGTTCTTGACCACCAGCCATCTAGATCACTCCGTCGCGAGGGTCTTGTCGCTCTCGGCCTCGCCCAGCTCCTCGGCCGCAACCGCGGCCGGGTCGACGGCGGCACTGATCGCCGCGCCGGTGCGGAACTGCGCCTTGAAGCCGAGGATGAGGTCGGCGAGCTCGCCGGGCACGTCAGCCTTCGGGTTGTTGCGGATGCCGGACAGCACGCCACCCGAGGTGCTGCGCAAGTGCTCGAGCAACTCGTTCTCGAAGCGACGCACGTCGGAGACGGGCAGATCGTCCAGGTAGCCCTTGGTGCCGGCGAAGACCACCACCACCTGCTCCTCGACGGGCATCGGGCTGTTCAGCGGCTGCTTGAGCAGCTCGACGAGGCGGTAGCCGCGCTCGAGCTGAGCCTTGGAGATCGCGTCGAGCTCGGAACCGAACGTGGCGAACGCCTCGAGCTCGCGGAACTGGGCGAGGTCGAGCTTCAGCGTGCCTGAGACGCTCTTCATCGCCTTGATCTGCGCCGCGCCACCCACGCGAGACACCGAGATGCCCACGTCGACGGCCGGGCGGACGCCGGACTTGAACAGGTTGTCCTGCAGGTACACCTGACCGTCGGTGATCGAGATCACGTTGGTCGGGATGTACGCCGACACGTCGCCGGCCTTGGTCTCGATGACCGGGAGGGCGGTGAGTGAACCGGCACCGCGCTCGTCGCTGAGCTTGGCGGCACGCTCGAGCAGACGGCTGTGGAGGTAGAACACGTCGCCGGGATAGGCCTCGCGGCCCGGCGGGCGGCGCAGCAGCAGCGACACCTGGCGATACGCCTCGGCCTGCTTGGAGAGGTCGTCGTAGACGATGAGCGCGTGCTCACCGTTCTCCATCCAGTGCTGACCCATCGCGCAACCGCCGTAGGGGGCGAGGTACTTGAAGGGGGCCGGGTCGGAGGCCGGAGCGGCCACGACGACGGTGTACTCCATGGCGCCGTACTGACGCAGCGTCTCCACGGTCTGGGCGACGGTGGAACCCTTCTGGCCGATGGCGACGTAGATGCACTTCACGCCGAGGCCGCGCTGGTTGATGATCGCGTCGATGGCAACGGTGGTCTTGCCGGTCTTGCGGTCGCCGATGATCAGCTGGCGCTGGCCACGGCCGATCGGGGTCATCGCGTCGATCGACTTGATGCCGGTCTGCAGCGGCTCGTGCACGGGCTTGCGACCCATGATGCCGGGGGCCTGGATCTCGACGCGGCGGGAGATGCCGCCGACGATGTCGCCCTTGCCGTCGATCGGCTGACCGAGCGCGTTGACCACGCGGCCGAGCATGGCGTCGCCGACCGGCACGCTGAGGATGCGACCGGTGGCCTTGACGGTCTGGCCTTCCTCGATCTCGAAGCCGTCACCGAGCACGACGGCGCCGATGGACTCCTCGTCCAGGTTGAGGGCGAGTCCGACGGTGCCGTCCTCGAACTCGAGCAGTTCGTTCACGGCGCAGTCGGGCAGACCGCTGACGCGGGCGATGCCGTCACCGACCTCGGTGACGCGCCCGACGGTGCGGGCCTCGAGCGACGGCGAGAAGCCATCGAGGTTCTTGGAGAGCGCGGCGGCGATGTCTGCTGCGCTGAGGGTGAGCTCTGCCATCTTCGGGGTTCCTTTCAGAGCCTGGACTTCAACTGGTCGATGCGGGTGCGGACGCTGCCGTCGATGACGGTGTCGCCCACGGTGGCCACGATCCCGCCCAACACGGAAGGATCGACCACGACTTTCAGGTTCACGGCCTTGCCCGTGGCGTTGGTGAGCGCGGCCGACAGGCGAGCCTCTTGCTCGGCCGTCAGCGGCACCGCGGTGCGCACTTCGGCGACCTCGAGGTTCTTCGAGCTGCTGGCCCGCTGGACCAGCTTGTCGACGATGGCCGGCAGCTCACGGCCGCGGCCGGAGCCGATGACCATCGAGACGAGCTGGGTGGTGGTGGCCGTGGCCTTGCCACCGAGGAGGTCCTCGACGATCGCCTGACGGCGACTGGCCGGGATCTGCTCGTCGGTCAGCGCGTTGCGCAGCGCGTCGCTGCTCTCGTAGCTGCGGGCGAAGCGGAACAGCTCGTCTTCGACTTCGTCGATGGTGCCTTCGGCGCGAGCGATCTCGAAGAGCGCACGTGCGTAGCCGTCGATGCGTTGGTCGCTCATGCGCTTGCTCCCACTCGCTGGATGAAGTCCTCGATGAGGGCTTGGTGCGTTGCCTCGTCGAGCGAGCCGGTGACCACGTGGTCGACGGCGGCGCTGGACAGGCGGGCGATCTCGGCGCGCAGCTCGTCGTTGACACGGCCACCGGCGGCGGCGATGTCGGACTGGGCCTTCGCTTCGATCTCGACCACCTCGGCGGCCAGGCGGGCCCGGCCGTCGGTGAGGATGGACTCGGCCTGCACGTCCGCCTCGGCCAGCAGCCGATCCCGCTCGCCGGCGATGTCGCCCTTGGCCTGGCGGATGGTGGCGGCTTCCTGCGCAGCAGCGGTGACGTCGGACGATGCCGAGTCGAGCTCCTTCTGGATGCGCTCGGTGCGGGCCTTCATGGCCTTGCTGATCTGCGGGCCGGCGAACTTCCACAGGGCCCAGAAGATGACGATGGAGGCGACGCCGCCGTAGACGATCTCGGCGAACTCCGGCCAGATCCAGCTGTGGGTGACGACGTGGCCGTCCTTGTCGAAGACCGGCTCCTCGCTGAGCGGACGCAGGCCCTGGAGCAGATGGGCGATTCCCAGAACACTCATCGCGCCATCACCTCCCCGACCACGCGCTCGACGACGGCGGCGTCCGGCTGCTTGCCCGTTGCCAACTTGCTGGCCAGACCGGCGACCGAGCTGACGGCCGCATGGATCTGCGACTGCGCTGCCTGGCGGGCGGCGTCCGCCTCGTCGGCTGCGGCGGCGCGCTGCGTGGCGATCCGACCGTTGACCTCGGCCAGCTTGGCCTGACGTTCCGTCTCCAGCGTTGCCCGAGCGGCATCGAGCCGCGCCGTCGCTTCGGCCTTGACCGAGGCGAGCTGCGCCTCGTAGTCGGCGACCTCGGCGCGTGCGGCGGACCGCTCGGCGTCGGCACTGACGTGTGACTGCTGGATGCCCGCGTAGCGAGCATCCATCCCCTTCTTCAACTTGGGGAACAGCACGAAGCGCATCAGCACCGCGAACACGATGAACGAACCGGCACCCCAGGCGAGCTCTTTGAGCTCGGGGATGATCGGGCCGGGGTCTTTGTCGACAACTCCCTCGGCGATGACGAGGTTGGCGACGAACCCGTGAAGATGTGCGACGGCGTTCAGCACGTCAGCTCCTTCGGGAAGGTGGACGGATGGATCAACGGGTCCGGCTCAGAGGCCGATGAGGATGAAGACCACGAAGCCGATGAGGGCCAGGGCTTCGGTGAAGGCGATGCCGAGGAACATGGTCGTGCGGACCATGCCGGCGGCCTCGGGCTGACGGGCCATCGCCTCGACGGACTTGCCGACGAGGTAACCGATGCCGATGCCAGGTCCGATGGCGGCGATGCCGTAGGCGAAACCGGCGCCGATCGCGGCGTTGGCTGCCTTGGCTTCTTCGCCGGTGAGTTCGGCGGCGACGAGGTGGCTGAATGCTTCCATGATGGTTGCTGTCTCCTGATGAGTGTTCTGGGTAGGTGGAGAGGTGGGCGGACCGAGCGTCAGTGCTCGGGGTGCGTGGCCCCGCCGATGTACACGGCGGTGAGGATGGTGAAGATGTACGCCTGCAGGAAGCCGACCAGCACCTCGAAGGCGGTGAGGAACAGCAGCATGAAGAACGGCAGCACGGCCATCGGCTTCAGCAGGATCTGGCTCGTCTCGGCGGTGATCAGCGAGTGCGTCAGCAAGGCGAACGTGACGAGCAGGATGTGGCCGGCGAGCATGTTGGCGAAGAGCCGGACCGTCAGCGAGAACGGGCGCACGATGATCGTCGAGATGAACTCGATCGGGGTGACGAGGATGTACAGCGCCTTGGGCACGCCGGGCGGGAAGAGCGTGCTCTTCAGGTAGCCGCCGAGGCCCTGGTGCTTGATGCCGACGCCGTTGTAGATCACCCAGACCAGCAGGGCGAGGAACATCGGGATGGCGATGCGGGCGGTGGCCGGCATCTGCAGGATCGGGATGATGCCCGGCACGTTGCAGAGGTAGATGAAGATGAACATGCTCAGCAGGAACGGCGTCCAGCCGAGGCCGTCCTTGCCGATCGTCTGCATGATGATGCCGTCCTCGATGAACTCGACGGTCGACTCGGCGAGGTTGCGCACGCCGGTGGGTGCCACCTTCGCGTCCTTGCGGCCGGCCATCAGGAACACGATCGAACCGATGATCGCCGCAGCGACGGCGATCAACGCGATCTTGTTGAAGGACGTGAAGAGATCCTGCCAGCGCAGGATGGAGTTGATCTGTGGGAACTCGAAAGCTTCGGCGAGCACGGTGTCGATTCCTGTCGGTTACGGGCGGGCAGGCTTGAGGCCGGGATGGGCGAGGGACATGGCGACGTACTTCATCTCCCACACCAGCAGGCCGAGGTGCGTGACGATGATGGTCGCTCCGAGTGCCGGGAGCGAAATCCATCCGGCGTCCTTCACCAACAGCACTGCCAGCAGGATGAGACCAAGGCGGAGCAGGTAGCCGAACAAGGTGGCGCCCATCATCAGCCCGAGGCTGATGCGAGCGGCCGCGGCGATGAGCCCCGCGGCGAGTGCGAAGTTGATCAGCACGAGGGCGATCGCGTACATGCTCGACCAGGCGCCGCGGCTGCCCCAGATGAGCCAGCAGATGCCGATGAGCACGGGAGCGACCATCAGACCGCGCCTGATGATGTCCTTCGACACGCTGACTTCGGGGGCCGGGCCCTCGAGTCGAGTGGTGAACGTGGACGTCTCGTTCATCGACGGACCTTGCTGCGCGAGACCTCGGCGCGCTCGGCCTCGAGCACCTTCATGCGGGCGTCGTAGGCGTACCAGAGGGTGATGCTCTTGCCGATGAAGGCCACGAGCGGCAGCGTCGCCATGAACAGCGGGCGGGTCCCGAGCCAGCGATCCAGGCCCCAACCGGCCAGCAGGAACACGAGCGTCGTCAGAGCCAAGTCCATGCCCTTGCCGAGGTTGTCATCGGCATCGATGCTGCGCTTGCGGGGAATCAGGTTCAACGAGGTTCCTGGCTGGCGGGACGGCGCGCCCGACACTCCGTTGTGTCGAGCTTGTGAACGCATACACAATCTAGCGAGACGAGTTCTCGTTCGCCAAACCGAAACCGTACTCGTTGGGAATCGGGGCGATTCACGACGGTGCTCGCTCGCTCGCCCGCGTGCCGCGCTCGCTCGCCCGAGCTCCGCTGCTCACCTGTCCGCGTGGGCCCGCTCGGTCGGCGCCATGAGGTGTGAGCGGTCGATGGGCGCTCACACCTCATCGCGGACACGCACGGAGCGGTGAGAGATGCGCGCCGCATGACCGCACACCGCTCACCGGGGCAGGCGGCACGGAGCGAGAGGTGAGCGATGTGCGGCGCATGGCCGCACACCGCTCACCTCGGGCTCCAGACATCCGCTCACCCGACCTCCCGTGCCGCGCGGCCCGCGTCAGCCTGATCGATCGGCGCGATGAGGTGTGAGCGGTCGATGGCCACCTGTTCCTCATCGGACGGCGAGGGGGTGACGGGTGCGAGCTCGGCAGGTGGGCGCTGCGCCCGAGATGGCTGGCTCGCTCATGCGCGATTCCGGCGGAGCTGGGGGTGCAGGACGGTGTAGAGGATGAGGCCGAACATGGCGGCGCCGACCGGGATGTAGCCGGCGCCGCTGCCGGTGAACACCGGGTAGAGCACCATCGTCGACAGCAGCGCGGTCCACGCCCACAGGATCATCACGCTGCGCCGCTGACCGTGGCCCATCTCCATCAGGCGGTGGTGCAGGTGGCGCTTGTCGGCGGTGGCCACGCCTTGACGGCTGCGGGCCCGCCGCAGGATCGCCCACAGCGTGTCGAGGATCGGCACACCGAGGATCAACAGCGGGATCAGCAGCGGAGCGAAGAAGAAGTACGTCTGGCCGACCGACGGCAGCGGTGGGTTGGGGTCGGCGCGGCCACCGACCACGCTCGTGCTGACCGCCATCAGCAAGCCCAGCAGCAGCGCGCCGCCGTCACCCATGAAGATCCGCGCCGGGTTGAAGTTGTGCGGCAGGAAGCCGACGCAGATGCCGACCGTGATGATCGCGACCAGCGGACCGACGTTGGGCCGCACGAGCAGCGTCAGGTCGTCGAGCTTCTGACTGAAGAGGAAGAAGGCGGCGGCCGCGATGGCGACGATGCCGGCCGCGAGCCCGTCGAGTCCGTCGATGAGGTTGATCGCCTGCGTCATCCCGAGCAACCACACGACGGTGATCAACGGAACCCAGTCCTGGTCGAGCACGAACACGCCGAGCAGCGGCACGCGGAAGAAGAACATCGTCACGCCAAAGCTGACGAGGATGCTCCCGGCGATGACGGTGCCCGCCACCTTCGCCGGTGCAGAGATCTCGCGCACGTCGTCGATGAAGCCGACGAGGAACATCACCGTGGCGGCGAACAGCACCCCGCGCGGTTCGGAGTTGCGGGCGAACAGCGGGTCGAACGTGTTGTTCAACCGCGCGGCGCCGAGGGCGACGACGAAGCCGACGAACATGGCGATGCCCCCGACGTCCGGGGTCGCCACCTTGTGCACGCGCCGGTCGTCGGGTTGCACGATCCAGCCGACCTTGCGGGCCACCATCCCCACGATGGGCGTGCACACGAACGTCACCACGGCGGCGATGCCACCGGTGAGGAGGTAGGCCCCGATCGGGAACATCAGGTGTGGCTGTCGAGCTTGTGCGGACCGCGGAACCCGTACCAACCCGCGGCCACCAACCCGATGACGAAGTAGATGTACTGCGAGAACGTCTGCGTGAAGCCGGCACGGACGACGTACCAGAACCAATCCCAGCTCGGCCACATCGGCACCGTGAGTCGGAGGCCGGCCTGCGCACGATCGCGGATGAAGGTCGAGCGATCGACGTAGTAGAGGCCGACCAGGATCGCGAGCGCGCTCACGGCCACGGCGATCGCGGCGACGACGACGCCACCGCGCCGGGCACCGTGGGCCGCAGCGAAGCCGACGCCCGCACCCAACCCGACGACGAGGTAGAGCATCTGCGACTTCGTGCCGTACTGGACGAGGTACCAGGCGAGGACACCAACGGCAGCAGCGAGCAGGCCGAGGAGGACGGAGCACGCCACGCGGCCGATCGACAGCGATGACCGCTCGGTCACGGCAGCGCTCGCCTCGTCGTCCTCGGTGCTCACGATCGGTGCGTCCAGCTGTGCTTCCAAATCGGCGTCCAAACCGGTGGCCCCCATGTCCCGGCCATCATGGCTCAGGCGTAGACGGGGTGGCGCGCGCACAGGGCACGCACGTCGGCGTGTGCTGCGGCGACCTCGGCGGCGTCGGTGCGGTGGCGCAGCACGCGGGCGATGAGCGCGGCGATGGTGGCCATCTCGGGTTCGGCCATGCCCTGCGTGGTCACCGAGGGCGTGCCGATGCGCAGGCCGCTGGTGACGAACGGGCTGCGAGGGTCGTCCGGGATGGTGTTCTTGTTCAGCGTGATCCCGGCCTCGTCGAGCACGGCCTGTGCTTCCTTGCCGGTGAGCTCGGCGTCGAACGGCCGCAGGTCGACCACCATCATGTGGTTGTCGGTGCCACCGCTGACCAGCCGGAAGCCCTGCTCGACGAGCGCCGATGCGAGCGCGCTGGCGTTGGCCACGATCTGCTTGGCGTAGTCGGTGAAGCTCGGCTGCAGCGCCTCGAAGAAGGCGACGGCCTTGCCGGCGATGACGTGCTCCAGCGGACC
Organism: Ilumatobacteraceae bacterium; assembly: GCA_965229005.1. Classification (GTDB taxonomy): domain Bacteria; phylum Actinomycetota; class Acidimicrobiia; order Acidimicrobiales; family Ilumatobacteraceae; genus CBDDIP01. The sequence goes on along the minus strand of CBDDIP010000002.1, from coordinate 1,229,423 downwards.
ACCCTGCCAACCCGGGAACACGGCCTTGTCGATGGCCGCGGCGTGCTCGGCCTTCGACAGGATGCAACCACCTCGGGGACCGCGCAGCGTCTTGTGGGTGGTGAAGGTGACGATGTCCGCGTACGGCACGGGGTTGGGATGCGCGCCACCGGCGATCAGACCGGCGATGTGCGCGGCGTCGAACATGAAGTACGCGCCGACCTCGTCGGCGATGGCCTTGAAGGGCTCCGGGTCGATGCGCCGCGGGTAGCTGGTGGTGCCGGCGACGATCATCCGCGGGCGGTGCTCCAGCGCCAGATCGCGCACCTGATCCATGTCGATGCGCTCGTCGCCGGGCGTCACCTTGTACGGCACGAAGTGGTACAGCTTGCCGCTGGCGTTAACCGGCGAGCCGTGGGTGAGGTGGCCGCCGTGGTCGAGGCTGAGGCCGAGGACGGTGTCGCCGGCGTCCAGCAGCGCCTGGTACGCGCACATGTTGGCGTTGGCGCCGCTGTGCGGCTGGACGTTGGCGTGATCGGCGCCGAACAGCTGCTTCACCCGGTCGATGGCCAGCGACTCGACGCTGTCGATGACCGCGTTGCCGCCGTAGTAGCGCTTGCCCGGGTAGCCCTCGCTGTACTTGTTGGTCAGCGCCGAGCCGACGGCCCGCATCACCGCAGGGGAGGTGAAGTTCTCGCTGGCGATGAGCTGGAGACCGGTGGTCTGACGCTCGACCTCGCGGTCGATGAGGTCGAACAGCGTGGTGTCGGGGGTGGTGTCGCTGGGAAAGGGCACGGCGGCGATGCTACGACGCGGCGCTGCGCGCGACCGCCTCACCGGCCTCGAGTGCCTCGATCGCCATCACCTCGTCCACCCGACGCTGGTGGCGACCGCCTTCGAACGGGGTCGCCAGGAACAGGGCGAGGATCTCCTCGGCCAGGCCCTCCCCCACCACGCGGGCCCCGATGCTGAGCACGTTGGCGTCGTTGTGGGCGCGCGCCATGCGAGCCGTGTAGAGCTCGTTGCACAGGGCAGCGCGCACGCCGTGGACCTTGTTGGCAGCCAGCTGCTCGCCCTGGCCGCTGCCGCCGATCACGATGCCGAGCTCAGCACCGCCGTCGCGAACGGTGCGTGCGACAGCTGCGCAGAACGGCGGGTAGTCGACGCTCTCGGTGCTGTCGGTGCCGTGGTCGATCGCCTCGTGCCCGCCGGCCTCGAGCACGCCGATGAGGTGCTGCTTGAGGAGGTAGCCGGCGTGGTCCGAGCCGATGGCGATCCGTGTCATCGCCGGAGCTTAGGACGGTCCCGGTTGCTGGCGCCGGGGCCTCGCTCCCTACCCTGGCACGATGACGCTCGACCCGCGCACACCGGTCCTCATCGGTGCCGGCCAGTTCCTCCAACGTGACGCGGCAGTGTCCGACGCGCTGCACCCGGCAGCGATGATGGCCGAGGCGATTCGACTCGCGGCCGCCGATGCCGGACTCGGCTCGGTGCCGGGCGCTGTCGATTCGATCCGCGTCGTCGGGCTGCTCAGCTGGCGCTACGGCGACCCGGCGTTGATCGTCGCCGAGGAGCTCGGCATCACGACTGCCGAGACGGCGATGACGTCGATGGGCGGCAACAGCCCGCAGACGTTGGTCAACGGCACCGCCGGCGAGATCCTGCGCGGCGAGGTCGACCTCGTCATCCTCACCGGCGGCGAGGCGTCGCGGACGCGCAAGCACGCCCGCGCCCAGGGCGTCGAGCTCGACTGGCCGAAGGCGCCGGCCGACGCCACGCCACGGCTGCTCGGCGAGGACCTGGTGATGAACCACCCGAGCGAGATCGCCCGGCACATCGTCATGCCGGTGCAGGTGTACCCGATGTTCGAGACCGCGGTGCGTGCCGCGGCGGGTGAGTCGGTGGACGAACACCTCGTGAAGGTCAGCGAGCTGTGGTCGCGGTTCAGCGAGGTGGCTGCGGCGAACGAGCACGCCTGGCTGCGCGAGGCGAAGACACCGGAGGAGATCCGCACGCCCGGCCCGTCGAACCGGATGATCGGCTTCCCGTACCCGAAATACATGAACTCGAACAACGACGTCGACATGGCCGCCGCGCTGATCATGTGCTCAGTCGAGCGGGCCGAGGCGATGGGCGTGCCGCGCGACCGGTGGGTGTTCCCGTACTCCGGCGCCGACTGCCACGAGCACCAGTACATCAGCAACCGCTGGTCGTTCGCCGCGACGCCGGCGATCGAGCTCGGTGGTCGGCAGGCGCTGGAGCTGGCCGGGCTGGGCATCGACGACATCGGCATCGTCGACCTCTACTCCTGCTTCCCCTCGGCCGTGCAGCTCGGCGCGAAGAGCCTCGGGCTCTCGCTCGATCGGCAGCTGACGCGCACCGGCGGGCTGCCGTTCGCCGGCGGGCCGTGGAACAACTACGTGATGCACGCGATCGCCACCGTGATGAACGACCTGCGCGCCGCGCCGGGCGAGCACGGGCTCGTCTGGGCGAACGGCGGCTACACCACCAAGCACAGCTTCGGCGTCTACGGCACCGAGCCGCCGGCCACGCCGTTCCGGCATGCGTACCCGCAGGACGAGATCGACGCCATGCCGCGCCGCGAGCTGGCCGAGCCCGCTGAAGCCGCCGGTCCGGCGACCGTCGAGGCATACACGGTGATGCACTCGCGCGACGGCGATCCGGAGACCGCCTTCGCCGCCTGCCTCCTGGCCGACGGCCGCCGCGCCTGGGGCACCTCCGGCGATGCGAGCCTCGCCGCAGCGATGTGCGACGGCGAGTGGGTCGGCCGCCCCGTCACCCTCACCCCCGACGGCACCCTCGAGGCCTAGCCCGCGTTCCCTCGTTGGGCGCGAACTGGAGCCGGGTGAGCGAGCGCAGCGAGCACCGAGGTGGAGGGTCTGGCGCCCACCCGAACGAGCCCGAAACCCTCCACTCACCCAACGCGGAGGGTCTGGCGCCCACCCGGGCGAGCCCGAAACCCTCCACCCACCCAACGCGGAGGGTTTGGAGGCCACCCGAGCGAGCCCGAAACCCTCCACCCACCCAACGCGGAGGGTCTGGCGCCCACCCGAGCGAGCCCGAAACCCTCCACTCACACGGCGTCGCCGACGCCGTTGGTGGCGAGGGCGGGGCACGTGGTGGCGAGGTAGGTGTTCGTGTTGGGGATGACGACGTCGCCGACGCGAAGGCTGGGGTCTTCGGCGAACGGGGTGACGTTGGCGTCGAACTCCTCGGCCGCGGCGTCGACGATCGCGTCGAGCTCTGGGTCGAGCGCCGGTCGCACGATGGCCGGGTTCAACGGGTCGCGCGTCGCGAGCACGCTCATCCACGCATCCGACAGCTGGGCGATCTGTGCGTCCGTCGCGCCGGCGGTGTGGAGGTCGGCGATCGCCTTGTCGGCGCGACGGGCGAACGGACCAAGGAAGTCGTCGACCGCCGCGGCGCGCTCGCCGGCCAGATCGGTCGGCCACTCTTGGGCGATCGCATCGACCGCGGAGCGGACGACGGGCGAGGCGAACATCTCCAGCACGGCGACCTGCTCCGACGGCATCGCGCCGAACGACTGGGCCACGCCGAGCAGCTGGAACGAGCCGCTGTAGCGGGCCCAGGCCGCGCAGAACGGGTTCGGGTCGTCGAGTCCCGCGACGCCCGGGGCGAGCGCCGCATCGGTGGTCGTCGGGCCAGCGGTGGCGTCGACACCGGTGGGCAACGGCAGCGTGGCGAACGTGTCGAGCACGTCGACGCCCTTGTCGTCGGAGCACGCGCCGAGCCCGATGCCGACGAGCAGCAGCGAGGCAGCGATCCGGGCGGGCGACCTCATTCGGGCGACTGTAACGGTGCCATGCTGGCCGGATCATGGCACCGCTTCCCGTCATCATCGACTGCGACCCCGGCCACGACGATGCCATCGCCATCGTGGTCGCCGCTCGACACACGAACCTCCTTGGCATCACCACAGTCGGCGGCAACGCACCGGTCGAATCGACGACGCGCAACGCGATCATCGTGCGCGACCTGCTCGGCCTCGACGTGCCGGTGCACGCCGGCGCCAACCGGCCGATCGTCGTGCCGCCGGCGCACGCCGACTACGTGCACGGCGAGAGTGGTCTGGACGGCGCCGATCTCCCCGAACCGTCCGGTCCACCGGCGAGTCACGACGCGGTCGGCTTCATCATCGAGACGTGCCGCGCCAACGACGGCGTGTGGCTGGTTCCGACCGGCCCGCTGACGAACATCGCGCTCGCGCTGCGGGCCGCGCCCGACCTCGGCTCGCGCATCGCCGGCATCTCGCTGATGGGTGGCGGCACCTTCGGCAATCGCACGGCCGCCGCCGAGTTCAACATCTGGGCCGACCCCGAAGCGGCGGCGATGGTCTTCTCGTACGGCGGCCCGCTGATCATGACGGGGCTCGATCTGTCCCACCAGTTCCAGGCGACGCCGGAGCGCATCGCCGCGGTGCGCGCTCTCCCCGGCAAGTTCGCCGAGGTGATCGCCGATCTCTTCGACTTCTTCAGCCATGCCTACGTCAGCCGCCACCACGACATGCTCGGCGCCGCGGTCCACGATCCGTGCGCCGTGATGGCCCTCACCCATCCCGAGCTGTTCGAGCGGAAGTTCGCCCACGTCGAGGTGGAGACCCGCGGCCGGCTCACTCGCGGCATGACCGTGATCGACCAGCGCAACCTGCTCGAGGTCCCCGACGCCACCTGCGACCTGCTCACCAAGATCGACGTCGACGCCGGCTTCGCCATCATCAACGAAGCCATCGCCCACTTCAGCCACTGATCGATCAGTGAGGCGGGGCGAGCGCCCGAGCTCGCGAGGGTCGAGCCCGGGAGGTGAGCGCAGCGAACCCGAGATGAACGACAGCTCCGGATCGAGCGACTCGGGGGCGGCTGCGTACAGTCGCCGCCATGCGAGCTGCTGTGATGCGTGATTGGACCATGCGAGTCGACGACATCCCGGTGCCCACACCGGGGCCGGGCCAGGTGCTCACCAAGGTGCTCGCCTGCGGCATCTGCGGCAGCGACCTGCACCTCATCAAGCACGGCGAGGAGAGCCGCAAGCTCACCGAGGAGCTCAGCGACGGGCGAGAGCCTGATCCCATGGCGCCGAAGATGTTCGAGCCGTCGCAGGACACGGTGATGGGCCACGAGTTCTGCTGCGAGGTGCTCGAGACCGGCCCCGGAGTGGACAACCTGAAGGCCGGCGACGTCATCGTCAGCATGCCCGTGGTGTTCGGCGCGGACGGTCTCCACGCGCTCGGCTTCAGCAACACGTACCCCGGTGGCTACGCCGAGATGATGGTCCTGAACGAGATGCTCGGCATCAAGGTGCCCAACGGTTTGTCCCACGAGCTCGCCGCACTGACCGAGCCACTGGCCGTCGGCGTGCACGCGGTCGCCAAGAGCCGCATCGCTCCGGGCGAGAGCGCGATCGTGCTCGGTTGCGGGCCGGTCGGTCTGGCGTGCATCGCCGAGATGAAGATGCGCGGCATCGGCCCGATCGTCGCCGCTGACTTCTCGCCGAAGCGCCGCGCGCTCGCCGAGCAGATGGGTGCCGACGTCGTCGTCGACCCGAAGGAGACGCCGGCGATCGAGGCGTGGCGCAAGGCCGACGGTGTTCGCCCGTTGGTGATCTTCGAAGCGGTCGGCGTGCCCGGCATGATCGAGCAGGCGATGCGCATGGCGCCGAAGGACGCGCGCATCCTCGTCGTCGGGGCGTGCATGCAGGCCGACACCATCCACCCGATGCTGGGCATCGGCCGCGAGCTGAACATCCAGTTCGTCCTCGGCTACGACCCGATGGAGTTCGCCGGCTCGCTCAACGCGATCGCCGAGGGCAAGGTCGACCTCTCGCCGTGGATCACCGGCACCGTCGACGTCGACGGCGTCCCGCAAGCCTTCACCGACCTCGGCAACCCCGAAGCCCACGCCAAGATCCTCGTCATCCCCGGCTCCTGACGTTCCAGTCTTCGCTTGACTGGATCTCGGTTGGTTCCGTGACGCTTTCCGTCACCGAACCAACCGAGATCCAGCAAGAATGCTTGCCATGGTCGATTCGTTTCCTCGCCAGCATGCGCGCACCCAACGGCTCACGCTCGGCGAGCCGCGCAACATCACGGTGTCGCCCGACGGGCAGCGGGTGGTCTTCGCCCGCAGCCGCGCCGGTGACGACCCGGCCAACTGCCTGTGGGTGCTCGACGTCGCCACCGGCGAGGAGCGGCTGGTCGCCGACCCGGTGGAGCTGCTCGGTGCGGCCGACGACGAGAACCTCCCGCCCGAGGAGCGCGCCCGGCGCGAGCGCATGCGCGAGGGCGCCGGCGGCGTCACCGCGTTCGCCACCGACGACGCTGTCGCCGTCGTTGCGTTCGCGCTCAGCGGCAAGCTCTACGTCGGCGGGTTGATCAGCGGCCACGCGCGCGAGCTGCCGGTCGACGGCTCGGTGTTCGACCCGCGCCCCGATCCGGTCGCCACCCGTGTCGCCTACGTCAGTGGACGTGCGCTGCGCATCGCCGAGCTCGACGGCAGCAGCTGGGAGCTCGCCGCCGACGAGAGCCCGGACGTCACGTGGGGCAGTGCCGACTTCATCGCCGCCGAGGAGATGCACCGCTTCCGCGGCTACTGGTGGAGCCCCGACGGGAGTGCGATCGCCGCCACCCGCGTCGACGTGTCATCGGTGCAGACGTGGTACATCGGCGACCCGGCCAACCCCGACCAGCCGCCCAACGCGATTCGCTACCCGGCCGCCGGCACAGCCAACCCCGACGTCACCCTCCACGTGCTCGCGTTGAACGGCGGCGAGACCGAGGTCGTGTGGGACCGTGACGGCTACCCGTACCTCGCCGACGTGCGGTGGGCCTCTCCCACGCGACTGCTGCTCACCGTGCAGTCGCGCGACCAACGATCGCTGATGGTGCTCGAAGCCGATCCGCAGATCGGCTCCACCGAGCCGGTGTTCTCCGACGGCGACCTCGCCTGGGTGGAACTCGTGCCCGGCACACCAGGTGTCCTCGCCGACGGCCGCATCGTCACGGCCGCCGACCGCGACGGCGCCCGTCGACTGCTGATCGATGGCGAGCCGGTCACTCCGGCCGACCTCCAGGTGCGGTCGGTCACCGCCGTCCGCGGCAACGAGGTCGTCTTCATCGCCAACCCGATCGACGACTCGAGCGTGCAGCACGTGTGGCGCTACGACGACGACGGCGTCGAAGCGATCACCACCGAGCCGGGCGTGCACAGTGCCGCAGTCGGCGGCCCGACCACCGTGCTGCGCAGCGCCAGCCTCGGCTTCGTCGGGTCGACGACCACCGTGATCGACGGGCCGACGATCGGCTCGTTTGCCGAGACGCCACTCGTCACCCCGAACGTGTCGATGCACTGCGTCGGCGATCGCAAGCTCGTGGCCGCGGTGCTGCTCCCCCACGACCACGACGGCTCGCCGCTGCCCGTGCTCCTCGACCCGTACGGCGGTCCGCACGCGCAGCGCGCCGTGCAGGCGCAGTCGTCGTACCTCACGTCGCAGTGGTTCGCCGATCAGGGCTTCGCCGTCGTCGTCATCGACGGCCGCGGCACACCAGGGCGCGGCTCGGCATGGGAGCGCGCCGTGCTGGGCGACCTCGCCACCACCGTCCTCGAGGATCAGATCGACGGGCTGACAGCGCTGGCCGATCTGCACCCGCTCGACCTCCAGCGCGTCGGCATCCGCGGCTGGAGCTTCGGCGGCTACCTCGCCGCGCTCGCCGTGCTGAAGCGGCCGGACGTGTTCCACGCCGCAGTCGCCGGTGCACCCGTCACCGAGTGGCGCCTCTACGACACCCACTACACCGAGCGCTACCTCGGCGATCCGACCGTCGAGTCCGGCCCGTACGCGGTCAGCTCGTTGCTACCACTGGCCGACCAGCTGACGCGGCCGCTGCTACTGGTGCACGGTCTGGCCGACGACAACGTGGTCGCCGCGCACACGTTGCAGTTCTCGTCCGCGCTGCTCGCGGCCGGCAAGCCGCACGAGGTGCTGCCGCTCGTCGGCGTGACGCACATGACCTCGCAGGAGGTCGTCGCCGAGAACCTGCTGCTCCACCAGCTGGAGTTCCTGCGCCGATCGCTCGGCATCGACTCCTGACGAGCGATTCGGTGCCCACTAGGGTGCCGACCACATGAACCAGCGATTGAGGGACCTCTACGGGCACGTGGCCGTGCACGCCACCGCGGACCGCGAGCACCAGGCGGTGATCGAGCTGCTGCTCCTGGTGATGATCGCCGATCAGCACATCACCTCCGACGAGATCGAGGCCATCCGCTCGATCAGCGAGGACTCGGGTTGGGAGTCCTCCACGTTCTCCTTCGACCAGTACGTCGGCCAGGCGATGGCCAAGGTGCGCGCTTCCCACGAAGCAGGCACCACGGACGCACTGCTCGACGACATCGACGAACGTGTGACCAGCAGCGTCCTGCGTCAATCGTTGTTCAGCGCGGCACGCGACGTCGCCGGGGTGGACCACGAGATCGACGAGGCCGAGGAGAGCCTCCTCGGTCAGGTCGCCGCCCGCTTCGGCTGACGGCCGATCGCGATCCGATCGTGATCGCTGAGATCGGGACGGACCTCCACATCGACGAACCCGGCTGAGCGCATCAGCGCGGCAACTGCCGGTCCCTGACCGGTGCCGATCTCGAGCACGAGCCAACCGTCGGGCGCCAGCCACGACATCGCCTCGGCGACGATGTGGCGAACCGCGTCGAGGCCGTCGGCCCCGGCGAACAACGCCTCGCCCGGCTCCCAGTCGCGAACGATCGGCTCGACCGCCGGATCGTCGTCGGGGACGTACGGCGGGTTGCTGACGACGAGGTGCACCCCGCCGCGCAACGACGACGGCAGCGCGCCGAACCACGAGCCCTCGACGATGCGCACGGCGGCCGCGGCACGACCCGCGCCGGCCGCGTTCGCCCGCGCCACGTCGAGCGCGTCGGGCGACGCGTCGGTCAGCCACACCTCGGCGGTTCCGATCGGGAGCTCGGTCGCCAGCGACAACCCGATCGCACCGCTGCCCGTCCCGAGATCCACGCACACCAGCCGCCCCGGGGCAGGCGATGGGATCGCCGCCACGAACGCCAGCGCTGCCTCGACCACGAGCTCGGTCTCCGGCCGCGGGATCAGCACCCGCCGATCGACCAGCAGATCCAGGCGACGGAAGCCCCAACGCCCGAGCACGTACTGCAGCGGCTCCCCGCCGCGCACCCGAGCGAGCATCGCGTCGAGGTGGGCCATCGAGCGCTGCGACACCGGTGCATCGAGCTCGTCGGTCAGCTCGTCACCGTCGAGCCCCGAAGCCACTTCGCACAGCCACCGCGCCTGCGGACGACCGACCTCGGCGGCGGTCTCGACGATCAGCTCTCGCCACGTGACCGTGCCGTCGGCGCCGGTCGCGTCAGGCATCACCGGCGAGCTGATGGGCTCGCTCGTCGGCCGTCAGGGCGTCGACGACGTCATCGAGATCGCCGGCCAGCACGTCCTGCAGCCGGTAGATCGTGAACCCGATGCGGTGATCGGTGAGCCGGTTCTCCTTGAAGTTGTAGGTGCGGATCTTCTCGCCGCGACCCCCGCCGCCCACCTGCGAACGCCGCTCGACGGACAGCGCCGCCTCCTGCTCCTCCTGCTTCAGCTTCAACAGCCGCGACCGCAGCACGGTCATCGCCCGCGCCCGGTTCTGCAACTGGCTGCGCTCGTCCTGCATCGCCACGACCAGCCCGGTCGGCCGGTGAGTGATGCGCACGGCCGAGTCGGTGGTGTTGACGCCCTGCCCGCCGGGCCCGCTGCTGCGGTAGACGTCGATGTCCAGATCGCGCTCGTCGATCTCCACGTCCACCTCTTCCGCCTCGGGCAGCACGAGCACCGTTGCCGACGAGGTGTGGATGCGCCCCTGGCTCTCGGTGACCGGCACTCGCTGCACGCGGTGCGGGCCGCCCTCGAACTTCAACCGGCCCCAGGCCGTGTCGCCGTTGATCAGCATCGTCAACTGGTTCAGCCCGCCGAGGTCGCTGGGGTCGTGCGACAGCACCTCCACCGACCAACCCTTGGATGCCGCGTAGGCCCGGTACATCTCGTACAGGTCGCGAGCGAACAGGTTGGCCTCCTCGCCACCTTCGGCGCCGCGGATCTCCATGATCACCGCCTTGCCGTCGTTGGGGTCGCGCGGCAGCATCAGCAACCGCAGCTCCTCCTCCAACGCGGCGATGTCCGCTTCGGCCGAAGCGAGCTCGTCGCGCAACGCGTCGCGCTCGCTGTCGTCGGCCATGGTGAGGAGCTCGCGCGCTGCCTGCGCGTCCGCACTGCGCGCCCGATGACGGCGCACGCACTCGACCACCGGCGTGAGGTCCTTGTAGCGACGGGAGATGTCGCGCAACTGGTTCTGGTCGCTGACGATCGCAGGGTCGGAGAGGCTCGCCTCCAGCGAGACGAACTCGTCCTCCACGGCTTCCAGTCGTTCGAACACCGGGGAGCCAGGCTACGGGGCGGCGGTACGCGCCGCGTCGACCGCGTACGTGTCGACACCGACCATGCGCACCGGCGCCGAGGCGGCAGCGGCAACCAGCTCCTGCACGGGCAGCAGGTCGCGGTGTGGCACGACCACGATGCTCTCCGAGGTCCCGCAGACGAGCTGCGCGTCGGTGGCGAACGGCACGACATCGAGGTCGACACCACTGCTGCACACGACGGTGACGTCGATGCCCGCGAGCGTGGCGATGGCCACGCACGGCACGGCGTCCTTGACGTTGACGCGCGGGACGGGCGGCGCAGCGATGCGCACGTCCGTGGCGCCGATGATCGACGGGTCGGCCACCAGGGCGGCGCGCAGCGCGCGCTCCTTGGCCAACAGGTTCAGCGGGTGCGGCCGCGCTCCGGGGCGACGTTGCTCGGCGACGAACTGGACGACGTCGGCCAGCGCCTCGACCGTCGGCCGGTCGCCGTGCAGCAACTGGAACGCCTCACGGTCGTGGGCGCCGATTCCGACCTCCAAGCGCGTCGCGCCGGACTCCGCGTCGGTGACCACGCGACACACCTCGAGCCCGTCGACCTCGCCGCTCAGCACGCCGTGCTCGACCACCGGCTGCGCACCGGCCTCGACGATCAGGGCGCGCAGCATCGCCCACTCGATCCCGTCAGCAGCGACGCCGACCGCCGGCACGAGCGGCTCGGCGATCGCCGGCACCAGCGTGCGATCGTCGAGGCGCCACACGTGCACGGGGAGACGGAAGGCCGCCGCCCGCCGAGCCAGCAGACCGGTCGCCTCCTCGGCCAGCACGTGCAGCTCCGTGACGCCCTCGTGATTCGGTCGCCGCAGCGCCCACGCCAGCGCGGGGCCGAGGCCACGCGCCGCGTCCCGGTCGAGCAGGACCCACGCGGCACCGTTGGCCACCAGCCCCGCGCCGAGCCCGAACTCGGCGGGCACGACGTCGGCGTCACCCACGCCGTGGTCGCGAGCGAGCGCGGCGAGCTTCATCGCCAGCAACCTCGTGCGCAGTGCGGGGTCGGCCATCCGGCCACGTTAGAGCGTGAAGTACCCGACCACATCGGCGACGAGGTCGATCGCACCGGCGTTGTTGGCGATGTCCACGGTGCCGTCGTTGCTCAGCCGGCAGACGACCATGTTCGGCACGACCTGCCCCTTGAGCACGTTCAGGTTGGACGTCACCGGCTGCGTCGACCCGCCCGGGAACACCGTCACGAAGGTGTCCAACGTGGGTGTCACTGCGGTGACGTTGAGCATGACCGCGGCGACGTTGGACGTGGGCACCCCGGCCTTGCCGCGCACCGGCAGCGACAGCACCGTCTGGCCGAGCTTTGCCTGCGCTGCGCCCGTCCCGTTGCGTGTGTCGAGCAACCGGTTCGGACCGACGGCGACGAACTTGCCGCTGGTGCCCGCCTTGAAGTAGCCGAGCACGTCGACGAGCACGTGCACAGATCCGGTGTCGTTGTAGATGCTCACGCGCTGATTGGCGACGCGAGCGATCACCATGTTCGGGACGGTCTGCCCCATGGTCATGTTGAGGCTCGACGAGTTCGGGCGGGCTTCACCCTGCGGCCACACCGTGAGGAAGCTGTTCCCCCACGTCTCGGTCGCCGTCACGTTGAGCACGACCGCCGTGGCATCGGTGGGCACTCCCTTCAGACCGGCCACCCGGAGATCGACCTTCTCGCCGCCGAGCAACGGGCCGGTGCGACCGCCCGTGCCGTTGCGTGTGTCGAGCAGGCGGGCCGGAGTGATCCCGGTCATCCCGACATCGACGCCCTCGCGGTAGTAGCCGACGATGTCACCGATCAGATCCACCTTGCCGGCGTTGTTGTAGAAGTTGACAGCCCCGCTGGCCCCGATCCGTCCGATGACGAGGTTCGGCACGGTCACGCCCGGAACCACGTTCAGGTTCGAGGTCGACGGCTTCACGGATCCGTTCTGCCAGGCCGTGATGTAGGTCGCCGCCGTCGCGCCCGTGGCGGTGACGTTGATGGCGACTGCGGTCGCCTCGGCAGGCACCCCGTATCCACCGGCCACCGGGAACGTCCACGTCTCTGCTGCGCCGAGCGGCGTGGAGCGCCCGCCCTGCCCGGTGCGCGTGTCGAAGAGCCGCGCCGGGCTCATCGGCGTGAACCCGCCCGGCTGGGTCGGCACGTAGATCGGCGGGTCGGCGGGAGCTTCCGGTGGACCGCCCGGTCCCGACTCGAACAGGTTCATGTTGGGGTACGACCCACCGAGGATCGTGCTGCCGCCGCCGCCCAACCAGTTGTCCAGGACGTTGCCGTAGACCGTCCGGAAGTCGACCGACACCGCCAGGTTGGCCCACTGGGACACGTTCAGTGGCGAGGGCGTGCCGTAGGTGCCGCCGCGAACGTGATCGCCGATGACGAACAGGTTGCTGGTGGTGCCGTGGTCGGTGCCGAGCGTGTCGTTGGAGAACGGCGTCCGGCCGAACTCCGACAGCGTGAGGATCGTGACCCGGCTCTTGTACAGCGGGTTGAGCGTGTCGTAGAAGGCACGCAGGCTCTCGTTCAGGTCGACCATCACTTCCGTGTGATCGTTGGGCTCGTTGGAGTGGTTGTCGAGCCCACCGCAGCCGAGGTCGATCACCCGGAAACCGAGGTTGCAGTTGATCAACCGCGCGGCCATCGTCATCTTCTTGGTCAGCTCGCTGGCGGTGATCGACGGGTTGAAGACCGGCGACAGTTGGCCGGCGATGTCGACCGTCGACTTCATCGTCGAGGCGAACGCGTCGTGCCAGGCACCGCGGCCACCCGACGTCGCCGCCATCGCCCGCATGCCGGTGTACAGACGTTGGTCCTGAGCAGATGTCCCGCTTCCGAACAGCCCGCCCCACGGCGGCACGCCGAGGGCTCGACGGGTGTCACCGACGAGATGCTGCGGCACGGAGGTGTCGATCGTCGCGGCCATCGTGTCCGCCAGCTGCGACGGTTGCCCGTCCAGCCACCGGCCGAGCCAGCCCGTGGTCGGGACGACCGACCCGTACTTGCCGGCCATCCAGATCGCCATCGAGTTGAAGTGCGACCGGTCCGGGTTGTTGTACCCGACCCCGTGGACGACGGCCATGTTGCCCTGGTCCCAGATCTTCTTCAGGTACGTCAGGTTGGGGTTCAACCCGTGCGTGCCGTTGATCGGCAGCACCTGCCCCGCCGGGATGGCGATGTTGGCGCGCTGCGAGTAGTACAGGCTGTCGGTGAACGGCACGACCGTGTTCAAGCCGTCGTTTCCCCCGTAGAGGAACAGCGTGATGAGGATGCCGTCGGTCGGCCCGATCGGAGCACCGGCCCAGGCCTCGGGGATGTCGGTGCCGAGCAGTTCCTGTCCGAGCGTGCCGACGGCCAGGCCGGCGCCGACGCCGAGGCCGACCGCTTGCAGGAACCGGCGACGCGACCAGCCGTTGGGGCCGTCGTCGTCGAAGCTGGGAACGGAGAGCAGCCGGCGTGCGTCGGCGGTGGAGATGTCGAGATCGAGCATGTCAGCGTCCTCAGGCCATGTGGAATTCGGGAGTCAGCATCGTCATCAGCAGGGTGTTGCGGACCCGGTAGTACGAGTTCGTCTCCGCAGCGAAAGCGTTCTCCAACGCGATGCGAGAGGGGTCCGACAGTGGCGTCAACCCGAAGAAGTCGCTCACCGCCAGCGCGGCGTTGGTCTTCTGCGTGGTGCGACTGAACCCCGCCAACGTCGTCCAGATCGCGGAGCCGTCGAGGCGCCACGATGCGGTCTCGGCGAAGTCGGAGCGGCCGCTCAACGCGCCGGCGTTGAGCCAGTACGCGTTCGGCTTCCAACCTGCGACGTTCGGCGGCCGGTAGATCTGCTGACCGGTCGACTCGAGCGCCCACGACACACCGAAGCCACCGTCGCCGTCGAACGGGATGCCCGTGTAGTAGCTGAGGCGGACGACCCAGTCGATGGGCGGTTGCACGATGCCCTGCTTCGCCGCGGTCGAATAGAACTCGGGGTCGTTGAGGATCGCCCGGAGGAGCGGCTTGAGCTCGAAGTCGTTGGCCAGGAACACGTCCGCCAGCGTGTTGACCAACGTGTCGCTCGGGCCGATGTACGCCAGGTGCTCCCACAGCTTGCGGGTGATGTAGCGAGCCGCGATCAGCTTCTTGCCGGCGTTGTCGCGCAGGATCTCGTTGACGATGTCCGGCCCGTTCCAGTCCTTCGTCGTGCCGAAGAACGTCTTCTGCGTGTGGTCGTGCTTCGTGTCGCGGTACCAGTAGACGCGATTCGTGTAGTCGTAGTTGTGCCCGGTCCACGCACGGGCCGCAGCGTCGACGTCGGCCTCGGTGTAGTTGCCGATCCCCAGCGTGAACAGCTCCATCAGCTCGCGGGCGAAGTTCTGGTTCGGCGAGCCCTTCACGTTGCTGGCGTTGGACAGGTAGACGAGCATCGCCGGTTCCAGCGACATCGCCTGGGTGAGGTTGCGGAAGTTGCCGAGCGCGTTCGTGCGGTACAGCTGCTGCTGCAGCATCATCTGGTAGCCCTGGTCGACGTCGCTCCACGAGCTGGTGAAGTGGCCGTGCCAGAACAGCACCATCTTCTCCTGAAAGGGCCGCGGCTGGTCGCGCATCTGCGTCATCCACCAGCCGCAAGCGGCGACGTACTGGTCGTAGCTCTCCGTGGTGTACGTGGTCAGCGAAGCGGGCGGGACCGCCGTGTTCGAGCTGAAGTCGAGGATGTTCTCCACTGCGTCGGCGATCGTCATCGGGGTCAGCGCGCTGAGCCGGTTCGGGCGGGCGACGAACTCGGTTCTGCGCAACAGGTGGGCCACGTCGGCGGGATCGGCCACAGGTGCTCCTCAACAATTCGAAACGGGCGGGCGGTTCCGTTTGCTATCGGCGCCCCCTCCACGTTCCTGAAGCAGGCACAGCACCGGTTCCCACGCCCCGCTGACGAACAGAGAGAACCTGGACAAAACGCCGAGGACCCGGCCAGTTGGCCGGGTCCTCGAACGGTTTCAGATCGTTGCGCTCAGTGCGCCGCGGTCACTTCGCCTTGCGCTCGCCGTAGCGCTTGTTGAAGCGCTCGACGCGGCCACCGGTGTCGACAAGCTTCTGCTTGCCGGTGAAGAACGGGTGGCACTCGTTGCACAGTTCGACCTGCAGGTCGCCGCCGCGCGTCGACTTGGTGGTGAACGTGTTGCCGCACGAGCAACGCACGGTGGTGTCGGTGTATGTGGGGTGGATCTCAGTCTTCATGGCAATGCTCCTCGAACGGACCGCAAGTGTATCGGCACACCTGTTCGATCACTCAAGGATATCGACAGGTGCTCTGAGCTGGTGCGACGCGCTGTCACATGGTCGGTTGCTTGGCGATCTCGCTGAGGAACTCCTCGTTCGTGCGGAAGCTCTTCAACCGGTCGATGAGCAGCTCGAGGCCGGGCGCGGCGTTGCCGTCAGCGGCCAGACCGGACAGGACGCGGCGCAGCTTCCACACCATCTGCAGCTGCTTGCGATCGAACAGCAGCTCCTCGTGGCGAGTGCTCGACGCATCGACGTCGATGGCCGGGTAGACCCGACGCTCGGCGAGGCGGCGATCGAGGCGCAGCTCCATGTTGCCGGTGCCCTTGAACTCCTCGAAGATGGCTTCGTCCATGCGGCTGTTGGTCTCCACGAGGGCGGTGGCGAGGATCGTCAGCGAGCCACCCTCCTCGATGTTGCGCGCCGCGCCGAAGAACTTCTTGGGCGGGTACAGCGCGCCGGCGTCGATGCCACCGCTGAGGATGCGCCCACTCGCCGGCGCGGCGAGGTTGTAGGCGCGGCTGAGGCGGGTGATGCCGTCGAGGATGACGACGACGTCCTTGCCCATCTCGACGAGCCGCTTGGCCTTCTCGATGGCCAGCTCGGCGACGTGCGTGTGCTCCTCGCTCGGACGGTCGAAGGTGCTCGAGATGACCTCGCCCTTCACCGTGCGACGCATGTCGGTGACCTCCTCGGGGCGCTCGTCGATGAGCAGCACCATGAGGATGACCTCGGGGTTGTTGGCCTCGATCGCCGTGGCGATGGTCTTCATGATCGTCGTCTTGCCGGCCTTCGGCGGGCTGACGATGATGCCGCGCTGACCCTTGCCGATCGGTGAGACGAGGTCGATGATCCGTGCCGTCATGTCGGCGTTCGTGCCCGAGCCCTCGAGCTTCAGGCGCTCGTCGGGGAACAGGGCGGTGAGGTCCTCGAAGCGGGGACGGTCGCGGATGCTGTCGGGGTCGACACCGTTGACCGTGTGCACCTCGAGCATCGCCGGGTTCTTCTCGTTGCGGCCGGCGGGACGCGACAGACCGGTGACGTGATCGCCCTTGCGCAGCCCGTGCTGACGGGTGAGCTTGACGGGGATGTAGGCGTCGTCGCGGCTGGGCAGGTAGCCACTGACGCGCAGGAAGCCGTACCCCTCGTCGCGCAGATCGAGGTACCCGGAGACGGCGACGGGCTCGGTGCTGTACGAGTCGTTCGACTCGCCGGACTGGCTGGGCTGGCTGGACTGGCCTTGGCGGGCCGGCTGGGCTTGCTGGGGCGGTTGGGGCTGGTCGCCCCCCGGCTGGGCCTCACCGGTACGGCCGTTCTTGTTGCGGCGGCGCCGGCGCCGGCGAGCGTTGCGGCTCTCGCCCTCGGTGCCGTCGCCGGCACCATCCGGGCCGTCGTCGTCGCCCTCGGCGTCACCGTCGTCGTCCTGCTGGCCGTTGCCGGCCGGTGAGCCACCGCGGGGTTGGGCGGCGGGAGCAGGCGCGGGTGCCGCTTCGATCGGGGCCTCGCCCGAGCGCATCAGGGCGATCTCCCAGTCGGCCAACGGCTCGCCGTCCGGGCCGAGCACGACGACATCGTCGTCATCGGCGTCGGGCGTCGGGCTGGATGCGACGGGCGCGACCGGCTCGTCAGCGTGACCGTTCGTCGACGCCACGGCGGGCGCCGCCGGCGCCTCAGCCGGAGCATCGGAGCCAGTGGTCTCCAGGATCCCCTTGATCAGGGTGGCCTTCGACGCGCGAGCCGTGGTCTTGATGCCGAGCGCTTGAGCGATGGCGAGCAACTGCTCCTTGTCCTTCGACTCCAGCATGGACTGTTCGAGAGCTTCCGCGGCCACCGGCCACCTGCTTTCTGGGAAGCGGCGTGGGTGCTTGTCGTCAGGTCCGAACGGAGGGTTCTGGACGCGACGGTGGCCCCACCACCTGTGAGCATCATCCCTGCCGCAGCATCAGCGCCGTCCGAAACGCCCGGGAGCCGGTTGCAGTGGGAGGTTCGATTCGAGACCGAACCGGCCGAACTGTAGCGAGACGGTCCGCCCGCTTGCAACGTCAGCCCAGGTGAGCGACCGACTCGACGAACCCCTGGATCGCCTCCAGGTCGTTGGGCAGGACGGTGGTGTGCTCGGGGCGATCGAACAGGTCGGCCAGGTGCGCGGGCAGCCCTGGGCTGACGCCGGTGGCCTGGCGGACGGCGTCCGGGAACTTGGCCGGGTGGGCCGTGGCGAGGGTGACGACCGTGCCGTGCAGCGTGCCGGCGTCACGCAGCAGCTTCGTGGCGCCGATCCCGACCGCCGTGTGCGGATCGATCAGCAGATCGGTCTGCTCGTACATCGAACGCATCACCTCGAGGGTGCCGGCGTCGTCCACGCGCGCCGCCTGGAACCGACCGTCGAGGTGCTCGGCGCGCTGGTCGTCCTCGATCGCCAGTCGTCCGGCGGCACGGAACCGGTGGAGCTGCTCGGCGGTGAGCCCGCCGTCGCGCCCGTTCATCTCGAACAGCAACCGCTCGAAGTTCGACGACACCTGGATGTCCATCGATGGGCTCAGCGACGGCACGACCTCGGCCGTGCTCATGTCGTTGTGGTTGATGAACCGAGCGAGGATGTCGTTGGTGTTGGCGGCGACGACGAGCTGATCGATCGGTGCACCCATCTGCTTGGCGATCCAGCCGGAGAAGACGTTGCCGAAGTTGCCACTCGGCACGCAGAAGCTGACCGGGCCCCGCAGCACGTCGGTCGCGACCACGTAGTAGACGACCTGCGCCATCACCCGCGCCCAGTTGATGCTGTTCACCGCGCTCAGCGACATGCGCTCGCGGAACGGGGCGTCGTTGAACATCGCCTTGACGAGATCTTGGCAGTCGTCGAACGTGCCCTCGACGGCCACCGTGTGCACGTTGGGCGCGTCGACGGTGGTCATCTGCTTGCGCTGGACGTCGCTGGTGCGGCCGTGTGGGTAGAGGATGACGATGTCGACGTTGACGCACCCCTTGACGCCGTCGATGGCCGCCGAGCCGGTGTCGCCGCTGGTCGCCCCGACGATCGTCACACGCCTGCCCTGTTGCGCCAGGACGAGGTCGAACAGCCGGCCGACGAGCTGCAGGGCGACGTCCTTGAAGGCCAGCGTCGGCCCGTGGAACAGCTCCATGACGTGGTCGTGGTGGCCGGTCTGCACGAGTGGCACGACCGCCGGGTGGCGGAACGTCGCGTACGCCTCGTTGCACAACCGAAGCAGCGTGTCCGCGTCGATCTCGTCACCGATGAACGGCGACATCACCTGCGCGGCGCGTTCGGCGTAGCTCTGGCCCGGCACCCGCTCCGGCAGCACCGGCCAGTGGTCCGGCACGTACAGGCCACCGTCGGTGGCCAGTCCGGCCAGCAGCACGTCGGTGAAGCCGCGCTCGGGTGCGGCGCCTCGGGTGGAGACGTAGCGCACGTTCAGGCGCCGATCACGCGCAGCAGCCCGCCGACCTGACGGACCACGTCGAGATCGCGCAGCTCGCGCACCGTTGCCTGCACCGCCGATTCGCGCGCTTCGTGGGTGATGAACACGAGCTTGGCCGCCGGGCCGTTGCCCTCCTGCTCGGCAGCGCGGATGCTGACGTCGTTGCGGGCGAACACGCCGGTGACCGCGTGGAGCACTCCGGGGCGGTCGACCACCTCGAGGCTCAGGAGGTACTCGGCCGAGGTCTCGTCGATGGGGCGGATGCGCGCCCGACCAAAAGAGCCGAGCGAGCCGTGCGTGCCCTTCGCCAGGTTCACCGCGGCGTCGATGATGTCGCCGAGCACCGCGCTGGCGGTCGGGTAGCCCCCCGCGCCGCGTCCGTAGAACATCAGGGAACCGACGGCCGCACCCTCGACGAAGACCGCGTTGTAGCTATCGCGGACGCTCGCCAGCGGATGGGTGATCGGCACCATTGCAGGGTGCACGCGCACCGCGATCTCGCCGGTCGGCTCGTCGATCTCGGCGATGCCGAGGAGCTTGACGACGTACCCGAGGCGCTTCGCCATCGTGATGTCCGCGCTGGTGATGCCGCTGATGCCCTCGTGGTACACGTCGCCGGCCACCACCTTGGCGCCGAAGGCGATGGTGGCCATGATCGCTGCCTTCGCCCCGGCGTCGAAGCCCTCCACGTCCGCGGTCGGATCGCGTTCCGCGAACCCGAGCGCCTGCGCCTCGGCGAGCGCCGTGCCGTACTCGGCGCCGTCCTCGGTCATCTTGGTCAGGATGAAGTTCGTCGTGCCGTTGATGATCCCCATCACCCGCGTGATCGGTTCGCCGCGCAGGCTCTCGCGCAGTGCGCGCACGATCGGGATGCCACCGGCGACGGCGGCCTCGAACAGCAGATCGACGCCGGCCTCCTCGGCCACGGCGAACAGCTCCGTACCGACGTTGGCCAGCAGCTCCTTGTTGCCGGTGACGACCGGCTTGCCGTTGCGCAGCGCGGTGGTGATCAGCTCGCGAGCCGGCTCGATGCCACCGATGACCTCGACGACGAGATCGATCGACGGGTCGTTGACGACCGCCATCGCATCGCGGGTGAGCACCCCCGCCGGCAGGTCCACGTCGCGCTCCTTGCTGAGGTTGCGCACCGCCACCGACACGATCTCCAGGCGCACGCCGGTACGAGCCTCGATCGCCCCCTGCTGCTTCGCCGTGAGCGCGACCAGCGGAGCCCCGACGTTGCCGCACCCGAGCAGGCCCACGCGCACCGTCTTGTTGCTCACTCCACGTTCAGTCACGGGCGGGAAGGCTACGAGGCGCGCCAGCAGGGTCGAAACCCATTCCGGTCAGCCTGGAAGTTCGGCGTGAACGCGTCAGGCCCGACGATCGGCCTTGCGGCGCGCCGCCAGCGATGCGAGTGCACCACACGCGACGAGGCTGCTGGCGATCACCAGACCACCGCGCGACGCGGCGCCCGTTGCGGGCAGGTGGTTCTCCACCGTCGGCGTGCGTCCGCCGCCCGGATCACCCTGGGCGACGTCGCAGGCGATCACATCACCGACGCTGCGATCCACGCCGCCGGCCGAGATCGCGACCGTGACCGGTCCGTCGGCGAGGCCGGTGAAGGTGATCGCGTACGCATCGCTGGCGGCCACCTCGACGTTGCTCGTCGCCTTCGTCACCGGATTGGTGACCGTGAACTGCACGACCGACGCGGCATCGTTGTTGTAGAGCGTCACGTCCAGCACGCCGTCGCCGTGCGAGCACCACGCATCGGCGCTGGCGGTTCCCCCAGGGGCTGCGGCCGCCGCACCGCTGAACGGCAGGGCGCCGATCGACACGCCCACCATCGCCGCGCCGAACACAGCGGGGGCGAGGATCGTTCGTGTGAAGGTGGCGTTGATGCGCATGTGAACCCGTCGGGGAGCCAAGCAAGGAACTTGGGCGAACCCGTACGGTATTCGTCAAGAACCGCCACGTACAGAGCTGAGCGCAATTTGGGTCGAACGACCCTCAGCTGCCGAGCCGTCAGCTGCCGCGCTGCCGAGCGCGCTTCACACCGGCGACGACGTCGTCGAAGTGCGATCGGGCGAGCACCGAACCCTCTCGCCGAACGGCGGACGGATCGATGTCGAGCAGTCGATCGACCTTGGCGTAGCTCGGGCGGCCATCGCGATCCCAAGCGCCCGTGCCGACCGCGACCTGCGGCTCGTTGTCGTGCTGCTTGGACGTCAGCGCCACGCCGAGCAGCTTCGTGCCGCGCCTGCCGATGATCACCACCGGTCGATCCTTGCCCTGCGACGGATCGTCCTCGTAGGTCACCCACGTCCAGACGACTTCGCCGGGATCCGGGTCGCCGTCGAGGCACGGCGAGTACTCGATGACGATCCCGCCGGACGGCGTGGGCTCACGCTCCGGGACGGGATGCGGCTCGGATGGCTTGCGCCGGCGGGCGACGCGGCGCAGCGCGCGCAGCACGTCGCTGACGATCCCGGTGGTGCGCGGCGACCCGCTCACTCGCTCTCACAGCGAACGAGGTCGTCGAACGTCTCCCGTCGAACCACCACGCGCGCTGCCCCGTCGGCGACGAACAGCACCGGCGGACGGAGGAGCTTGTTGTAGTTGCTGGCCATGCTGTGACCGTACGCGCCGGTGACCGGTGTGGCCAGCAGATCGCCGACGCGCAAGCCGTCCGGCAACGATGCGTCGAAGATCAGCACGTCGCCGCTCTCGCAGTGCTTGCCCACCAGGCGCGCCGACATCTGCCGCGTGTTGTCCGCCGCACGCGGGTCGAACGCCTCGTAGCCGCTGCCGTAGAGCACGGGCCGCGGGTTGTCGCTCATGCCGCCGTCGACCGACACGTAGGTGCGCACGTCGGGGATGTGCTTGATCGTGCCGACGGTGTAGACGGTGATCGCTGCTGCGGCGACGATGCTGCGGCCGGGCTCGACGCTGACCGCGCTGCGCACCCCCAGCGCCTGGCACGCGTCGAGCAGCACGTTGCCCCACTGCGTGATCGACGGCGCTTCCTCGCCCTCCACGTAGGCCACGCCGAGACCGCCACCGAGCACGAGCTCCGGCAGGTCGTACGGTACGGCGAACGACGCCATCACCTCGGCTGCCTTGGCGAAGTTGGAGGCGGCGAACACGTTGCTGCCGATGTGGCAGTGGAGCCCGACGAGCCGCACGCTCGACGATCGCTGCATGCGCTCCACCGCGCGAGCAGCGTCGCCGTTGCCGAGGTTGAAGCCGAACTTGGAGTCGTCCTGACCGGTGGCGATGAACTCGTGGGTGTGGGCATGGACACCCGGGGTGATGCGCGCCAGCACGTCGGGGACGGGCAGACCGGCGGCGTGCAGCGCGTCGAGCCGGTCGAGCTCGTCGAAGCTGTCGACGACGATGCTGCGCACGCCGGCGGTGATCGCCTGGCGCAGCTCGTCGATGCTCTTGTTGTTGCCGTGCATCACCAGCGCGTTCGCCGGCACGCCGGAGCGCAGCGCAACGAAGAGCTCACCGCCACTGGCGACATCGAGCAGCATCCCCTCGTCGTAGGCGAGACGCGCCATGGCGCCGCAGAGGAAGGCCTTCGTCGCGTACACCGCGCGGCCCGGACCGAACGCTGAGACAGCCTCGCGGCAGCGAGCTCGCAGATGCGCTTCGTCGTAGACGAACAGCGGGGTGCCGTGCTGCTCGGCGAGCTCGGGCACCGAGCAACCGCCGATCGTCAGCGTGCCATCCGATGTCACGACTGCCGTGTCGGGCAGCAGCCGATGGTCGATCGCGGTCACATGCGCTCCGGCGCCTCGATGCCGAGCAGCCCGAGGCCGTGGGCCAGCACCCGACCGGTGAGGTCGCACAGGGCGAGGCGGCTGTCGCGCGTCGGCTCGTCCGGCGCCTTCAGCACCGGGCACACCTCGTAGAACGCAGTGAACTGCTGGGACAGATCGAACAGGTAGGTGCACAGCCGGTGCGGGATGAACCGTTCGGCGGTCTCCTGCACCGCGGCGTCGAACGCGAGCAGTGCCAAGGCCAGCGCCCGTTCGGCCGGGTGGTCGACGATGATCGGTGCGCTGCGCACCGACTCACGTGCGATCTCCGAGCGACGGAAGATCGAGCACGTGCGGGCGTGCGCGTACTGCAGGTAGGGGCCGGTGTTGCCCTCGAAGGACAGCATCCGCTCCCAGTCGAAGACGTAGTCCTTGACGCGATCCGAGGACAGGTCGGCGTACTTGATCGCGGCCAGACCGACGTGGCGACCGACCTGCTGCTGCAGCTCGACGGGGAGCTCCGGCGAGGACTCGATCACCTTCGCCACGCCGCGCTCGATCGCCTCGGAGACGAGCTGCTGCAGCTTGATGTTCTCGCCGCTGCGCGTCTTGAACATCTTGCGATCGGGGCCGAGCACGCTGCCGAAGCCCACGTGCACCGCTCGCGCCGGTGGCGCCAGCCAGCCGGCCATCGTCGCCACGTCGAAGACCATCGACAGGTGCTGGCCCTGCGGGGCACCGACGACGTAGAGCAACAGGGTGGCCCCGACGCGCTCGACGCGGTCGATCACACAGGCGAGATCGAAGGCGCCGTAGTTGAACCCGCCGCCGCGCTTCTGCACGATCAACGGCAGCGGCTGGCCTTCGCGGTTGGTGTAGCCAGGGGGGAACACGACGTCGGCGCCCTCGCTCAGCTGCAGCAGCCCGGCCTCGCGAAGCCGGTCGAGCACGGTGTTCAGCAACGGGTCGTAGAAGCTCTCGCCGACGACGTCGTCGTCCGTGAGCAGCACACCGAGATCGGCGTAGATCGCGTCGAAGTAGCGCATGCTCGTGTCGACGAGCTGCTGCCACAGGGCGACGGTCTCGGCATCGCCGCTCTGCAGCTTCACCACGCGCTCGCGTGCTCGCGCCTTGAAGTCGTCGTCACCCTCGAACTTCGCACGCGCCGCTTGGTAGAACGCGTTGGGGTCGTCGTTGTCGATGACCGACTCGGCGTGGGCACCGAGGTCGACGAGGTGCTCGATCAGCATGCCGAACGGCGTGCCCCAGTCGCCGATGTGGTTCTCGCGCACGACGTCGTGCCCGAGGAAGTCGAGCAGCCGCACGAGGCTGTCGCCGATGACCGTGGAGCGCAGGTGCCCGACGTGCATCTCCTTGGCAACGTTCGGCGCCGAGTAGTCGACGACGATGCGCTCCGGTTGCGCGGCAGTCCGAACGCCGAGCCGTTCGTCGGCCGAGGCGACGGCGAGCTGGTCGGCGACGAAGGCATCGTGGAACGTGATGTTGATGAAGCCGGGCCCGGCAACCTCGAACGTGGCCACATCCGTCGGCAGCAGGGCAACCACCTCGGCAGCGAGCTCGCGAGGGTTGCGGCCGACCTGCTTGGCCAGCGCCAGCGCGGCGTTGGCCTGCGCGTCGGCGCGGTCGCTCGGACGCACCACCGGATCGATCTCGGTCGCCGGGAGGCCAGTGACGCGCGCGAACGCATGGCTGAGCACGGGCGTGACGGTGTGCAGGAGATCGGCCATGACGTGCCGAGCGTACCGGTCGACCCGCGCGCCGTCCCAGGAGTTCGACCATCACCGGGCAGCACCGACGTGGCGGCAAGCATTCGCTGATGGACGAGACGGCCGACGACCGGGCAGCGATGCGTGCCTTCCTTCAACGGTGCGAGGTCCGCCTGTCCACCCTGCATCGAGTCGCCACCGCGCTGCTCTCGGGCGCAGGGATCCTCGTCCTCCTGCCGGCTGTCGAACGCGACTCGGTCATCCAGGAGCTACGTGCCCTGCTGCACGGTCCGCCCTCAGCAACACGGTTGCTCCTCGCCGCCGCCGTGGCGATCTCGATCGCACTCGCACTGTGCGTGCTGTGGCTCGTCGTGCAGGAGCTGACGCGGTTCTACTTCCACGCCAACCACGTCGAGCACGAAGGGCGACACGTGTTCACCCCGAGGTTCACGCTGACCGGCTTGCGACTGCCCGACGACGAGCTCGCCGCAAGCGCCGACAGTTCGTACGTCGCCGCGCACGAGGCCGAGGACAACGTCCGTCTGCTGGTCCCGAGCAACGACCGCTCGCGCGATCGCATCGATCGGCAGATCGACGCGTACCCGGGATTGGCCGGCACCGGCGAGCGCGACGACGCGGCCCGCGCCGACGCGATGTTCCAGTTGGCCGCCTCGCGTCGCCGGTCACTGGTCGAGGAGGTCACGAAGGTCGAGTACGGCATGGTGCGTCACATGGTGCGCCTCCAGGTGGTCGTGCTGCGCTACGTCAAGGCCCTGCTGGTCGTCGTCGTCACGTCGCTCGCCACGTTCATCGGCGCCGCAGCGATCGACGATCGCACCGC
The DNA here is from genome assembly GCA_965229005.1 of Ilumatobacteraceae bacterium. Taxonomy (GTDB): domain Bacteria; phylum Actinomycetota; class Acidimicrobiia; order Acidimicrobiales; family Ilumatobacteraceae; genus CBDDIP01. The sequence goes on along the minus strand of CBDDIP010000002.1, from coordinate 1,203,895 downwards.
ACTCGGCACGCCGGCGCAACGATGGATCGCCGGGACGATGCTCGTCTGGGCGCCGGTGGTCGTGCTCGCCGTGCACGCGCCCGTTCGCTGGCTCGGTTCGCTGCTCCAAGCGGAAGGAGCCAGCAACAGCGCCGTTCGCGCCGACACCGAGCTGACGCGCGTCGAGACGCTCACCGTGCGCATGGCCGGGGTGGCGTGGCTCGCCTCGGCGGTGGCGATGCTCGTGCTGCTGATCGACCACCGCGTCACCGGCCTCGGCATGGCTGCGTGCGTCGTCGCGCTCGTCGGGTCCGCCGGGCTGCACGCCGGCAACGCCTGGGCCGGACGAACCCGCTGACGGCCGGGTGCCGCTTCCGGTTGCCGCCGCAGATCTCGGGTTGGGGCACACTGGGCCGATGGCCCTCGCCACCTTCAACCGCATCCTCGCCGACTACGCCGCCGAACAGCCCGACGGCCCAGCGATCACCTGTGGCGACCGCACCATCACCCGAGAGGAGCTGCGTCGCGCCGCCGAGGTGCTTGCCACCGATCTGATCGTTCGTGGCGTGCGGCGTGGCGACATGGTGACGATCGCGCTGGCGAACTCCATCGACTGGTTCGTCGCCCAGCACGCCATCTGGCGGGTGGGCGCGATTCCTCAGCCCGTGTCAGCCCGACTGCCCCTGCGCGAGCTGCAGGCGATCGTCGAGCTGGCCGGGTCGAAGGTGGTGTTCGGCGTCGACGATGGCACCGTCCCTGGAGCGGTGTGCCTGCCGGTCGGCTACGTCGCCGAGGCGAACGACGACGTTCAGCTGCCAGACGTCGACGACCTCGACGCGGCCTCGCCGGCGTGGAAGGCCCCGACCTCCGGGGGCAGCACCGGGCGGCCGAAGCTGATCGTCTCCGGCGACCCCGCCATTCGCGATCGCGACACCCCACCCGCGCTGCTGATCACACCCAACGGCTGCATGGTCATGCCCGGGCCGCTCTACCACAACGGTCCCGGCGTGTGGTCGAGCGAGTCGCTGCTCAACGGTGACCACCTGGTCCTGCTCCCCCGCTTCGACGCGGAGGGCACGCTTGCCGCGATCGCCGAGCACCGCGCCGACATCGTCTACCTCGTGCCGACGATGATGAAGCGCATCTGGCGACTGCCGGAGGACGTGCGCGATCGCTACGACCTGAGCAGCCTGCGCGTCGTCTGGCACCTCGCCGAGCCGTGCCCCGTGTGGCTGAAGCAGGTCTTCATCGACTGGCTCGGTGCGGAACGCATCTTCGAGCTGTACGCCGGCACGGAGGCCCAGGCGGTGACGATCATCACCGGCACCGAGTGGGTGGCCCACCCCGGCTCCGTGGGCAAGGTCGCGACCGGCGCGGTGAAGGTCACCGACGCCGAGGGCAACGAGCTGCCCGCCGGCGAGATGGGCGAGGTGTGGCTGCGCTCGCTGACCGGCAAGGAGACCTACCACTACGTCGGCGCCGAGGCCCGCACGTTGGAGGGCGGCTGGGAGTCGCTCGGCGACATGGGCCGTCTCGACGACGAGGGGTACCTCTACCTCGGCGATCGCTCGGCCGACATGATCCTCAGCGGTGGCGCGAACATCTACCCGGCCGAGATCGAGGCCGCGCTGGCAGAGCATCCGGCCATCGCTTCGTGCTGCGTGATCGGGCTGCCCGACGAGGACAAGGGCAACGTCGTCCACGCGATCATCGAGGGCGACCGCACGGCGGTGAGCGACGACGACCTTCGCACCTTCCTCGCCGACCGCCTCGTCATCTACAAGGTGCCGCGCACCTTCGAGTTCGTCGACGAGCCGCTGCGCGACGACGCCGGCAAGATGCGCCGCAGTGCGCTGCGCGCGGCGCGGCTGCCCGTCGCCTGACGCGATGACCGAGCTCGACTTCAGCGCCGCGCGCAACGATCTCGACGCGCTGGCAGCGGCCGCGGCGGTCGACAGCCATGCCCCGTCGTTGGCGTGGGCGGTGGTCCACGACGGTGCCCTGGTGCTCCACGGTTCGGTCGGTGGGCTCGACGACGGCAGCGAACCGACCACGGCGACCGTCTACCGGATCGCCTCGATGACGAAGAGCTTCACCGCGGCCGCGGTCCTGGCGTTGCGCGACGACGGCGTGCTCTCGCTCGACAACCCGATCGCCACGTACGCACCCGAGCTGGCGGCGGTCACCGGGCCGACGACGGACTCGCCGCCGATCACGCTGCGCCACCTGTTGTCGATGGACTCAGGACTCGCAACCGACGATGCGTGGGCCGACCGCCACCTCGACATCGGCGACGACGAGCTCACGGAGATGGTCGCCGACGGTGCGTGGTTCGCGAACACACCCGGTACCCGTCTGGAGTACTCCAACCTCGGCTTCGGCCTCATCGGACGCGTCGTCGCCCGCATCACCGGCGAGCCCGTGCAGGCCCACATCAGCCGACGGTTGCTCGCGCCACTCGGGCTCGGCCGCACGACGTGGACGCAGCCGCCGCACGACGACTGGGCACGCCCCTACCGGGCAGACACGGGCACCGACGACGTGACTGTCGTCAGCCGCGACCTGGAGCCGCTCGGCGACGGCGGCATCGCCCCGATGGGTGGGTTGTGGACCTGCCTCGACGACCTCGCCCGATGGGTGACGTGGATGGATGCCGCCTTCCCGGCGCGCGATGGCAGCGACGACGGGCCGCTGCGCCGGGCGAGCCGCCGCGAGCAGCAGCAGGCGCATCGAGCCCGCCCGGTGTCTCGCACCGCGGTGGTGGGCGACGGCCTTCACGGAGTGCCCGAACGGGTCGACGGCGGCGGGTACGGCTACGGGCTGTACGCGTTGCAGGACCTCCGCTTCGGCCACCACGTCACCCACTCCGGCGGTCTGCCGGGCTACGGCTCGAACATGCGCTGGCTGCCCGGACGCCGCATCGGGGTGATCGCCCTCGCCAACGTCACCTACGCGCCAATAGCGGCCCTGACGCGGCGGATGCTCGAGGTGCTCGGCGACCGTCGGCTCGTTCCAGCGCGACCGGCACGACTGGACGTGGTGCTCGACGACGCCTGCCGCCGCCTCGTCGGACTGCTCAACCACTGGGACGATGCGACGGCCGACGAGCTGTTCGCGGACAACGTCGCGCTCGATCTGCCCTTCCCCGAACGCGCCACCGCCGCCCGATCTATCTCGGACGGCGGCAGCCTCGTGGTCGTTCGTGTGCGGGCGGACTCGCTGGCTTCGGCCGTGATCACCACCGCCCGGGCTGATGGTGCCTCGGTGAGCATCGATGTGCAGCTCAGCCCCCACGCTGCGCCCCGGATCGAATGGTACGAGGCGAACCTCGTGACCGCTCGCTAGCCTGTCGCAGCTGTCCCGCCCTCGTAGCTCAGGGGATAGAGCATCGGCCTCCGGAGCCGTGTGCGCAGGTTCGAATCCTGCCGAGGGCGCTGCTTTGCTCGTGCGCTCAGCGCTCGATCGTCTCCACCGGGTACGCAGCCGGCGGAGCTGCGGCGACGGGGGCCGCGACCACCGGTACCTCGACGTAGCCCGTGTCGACCACCTTGCGGCTCACCGATCGACGGTCGCCCTCGATGAACGCCGCGATCGCGATCACCGCGCCGACGGCGAGGAGCACTGCGCCGTATCCCCACTGGGCGGCCAGGTCGGGCCGAAGGTCGCCCGCCTCGATCCACAGCACGGCACCACCGATGGCGAGCAGCACACCGGTGAAGATCCGACCACCAGCAGAGCCGAGCAGACCGGCGAGCAGGAGGACGCCGGCACCGATGTCGATGAGGCCGAGCAGCGGGGTGTGGTGGATGCCGACGACGTCGACGACCGGGTCCTTCCAGGATCCGGCGATGTCGCCGCGCAGCAGGGCGACGATGCCGAAGACGACCAAGGCCGCGCCGGCGATCAGCGAGAGCAGCACCGACGGCGTTGCGGTGGTGCTGCGCTCGACGTAGACGTCCCGTTCGATGGCGGCATCGCCGTCGACGACGGTTGCGGTGCGTTGCATGTGCACGGCCATGTGGATGTTCCTCCTGGTGCAGGGCCAACGGCCCGATGCAGAACCGGTACCCCCGACATCGGCCGACGAGACGCGATCAGCGCGGCGTACGGCCGAACCAGGCAACGAGCTGGTCGATCGGGGCCGCCGCCGGGGCCACCGCGACCGGATCCTGGAACGGCATGCGAACGCCGGCCGCGACCGCAGGCGGCATCGTCGCGACGACGTCGGCGAAGTGACCGAGACGGTCCGACGGCGCCATGAAACCTGCGCTCTCGGCGATCGCCAGCTCCACCACGTCGTCGTCCCAGTTGACGTCCTGCCCGGTGGCAACGGCGAGGTCCCACGCGTGCACGGTGACTTCTGCGGTGTAGTAGCCGAGCATCCGCGCGCCGGGCTGCGTGGCCCACGGCAGGGTCATCACGCGCTCGAGCACGGCGTCGTCGGACCAGTGCTGGTCGATGTCGTATCGCACGTCGAGCCATGCGCGCAGCAGGTCGGCGTCGTCGAGCCCTTCGGAGGACTGGAACCCGAACCCGCTGCCGCCGGCGCCGAGATCGGCGATGCGGCGACCCACGTCGACGAGGTGGACGACCATCGCCCGCACGTCGAGCTCAGGGCACGGCGTGGGCAAGGCCCACTGATCGGCGCGGACCGCGGCGATCACCGCCGTGGCGGTGTTGAGGGCGCCGGCGAACTGCGGACGGGGATCGACGGCGAGTCTGGCGCTGGTGGTGGTGGTGATGGTGCTGTTCATGAGGCCCACGATGCGCCGGAGAACCGGACATGTTGTGACCGGTTCAGATGGAAAGATGTGGCCATGCGCGCCGATCGACTCGTGGCCATCCTGCTGATGCTGCAGACTCGTGGCCAGGTCACTGCCGCCGAGGTGGCGATCGAGCTGGAGGTCTCCGAACGCACGGCGCGACGAGACCTCGACGCACTCGGCATGGCCGGATTGCCGATCTACTCCAAGCAGGGTCGCAACGGAGGGTGGCAGCTGGCCGGCGGTGGTCGCACCGACCTCAGCGGGTTGTCGTCGGCCGAGGCACGGGCGCTGTTCCTGGTCGCCGGCCCGGCAAGCACGGCCACGCCTGACGTGCGATCCGCGCTGCGCAAGCTGGTGCGGGCGCTGCCCGAGCCGTTCCGCGACCACGCGCAGGCGGCGGCCGCTGCGACCTTCGTCGACCCGACGGGTTGGGATCAGCAGGAATCGCCCGCCCGAACGCCGCCGCTCTTCGACGCCGTCCAACAGGCGGTGATCGAGGGGGTGCAGCTGCGCATGGACTACGTGGCACGCGACCGGGTCAGCACCAGCCGCGTCGTGCACCCGCTCGGCCTCGCCGCCAAGGGCAAGACGTGGTACCTCGTCGCGGACACGGACGCCGGGATGCGCACGTTCCGTGTCGACCGCATCACGGCCCTTGCGCCGACCGGCGAACCGGTTCGCCGTCCGGCCGACTTCGATCTCGAGGCGTCGTGGCGACGGGTCATCTCCGACGTCGACGAGCGACGCTCACCGTTGCGCGCCCGAGCGCTCGTCGATCCCAGCACCCTGAGGCTGCTGCGCTACGTGATGGGGACGCGCATCGAGCTCGGGCCGACCGCCGACGACGGCCGCGTCGAGGTCGTGCTGCGGTCTCGCGACGCGCACTCGTTGGCTGGGCAGATCGCCGGGTTCGGCAACCGACTGGAGGTGCTCGACCCGCCTGCCGTCGCGGAACGGTTGGCCGAACTGGGTGCGCAGCTCGTCGAGCGCTACGCGGTCACTGGGCTTCGGCAGCCCGAACCAGCTCGAACAGCTGTGCTCGAGCCCGAGACACCCGCGACCTGATCGTGCCCACCGGGCAGTCGAGCACCACGGCCGCCTCCTCGTAGCCGAGCCCCATCAACTGCGTCAGGACGAACGCCTCGCGGCGATCGTCATCGAGCGCGTCGAGCAGTTCGGTCACGCCGTCAGCGTTCGACGACGCCGCAGAGAACCGAAGGTTGCCGAGGCGACCGACCAACCGCCGCTGCCGCTGGCGACGGCGAACGTGATCGGCACAGACCCGACGAGCGATGGACAGCAACCACACCTGCACGGGCGCCTCGCTGCGGTAGCCGGGCAACGCTCGCAAGGCTCGCAGGTAGGTCTCCTGCACCAGGTCGTCGAGCTCGCCGGCCGAGCCCAGCATCGCGCACAGCGACGACACCGCCGGCTGGGTCGCCCGCACCAGTTCGCCGACCGCCACGTCGTCACCCTCGAGGGCTGCGGCGAGCAGCGCGGCGAGCGGATCGGTGGACGGCACGAGCCCATGATGACAGGCTCGACCACCGACGAGGCATCCGGGAACCAAACGGGTGGCCGGAGCGACTGGAACCCACGATGGACTGCGAACCCTGGCAGGAGGCGATCTCGGCGGCGGCCGACGGCGAACCCGCCGGCGTCGACGATCGCATGCTCGCCCGCCATCTGGCCGGCTGCGCCAGCTGTCGTGCGTTCCAGGCCATGGCCGAGGAGAACCGCCGCCGATCGCTGGTCCATGCCGTGCCCGATGATGTCGCCCGCCCTGACCTCGCTCGCCGTGTCGTCAAACGCAACGCGGTCCTCGATCGGGCCAGTCGGTGGAGCATCGTGCGTGCGGTGCTCGCCGTTGTCGCCATCGAGATCATCGCCTTCTCGATCCAGCCGTTGGTGTTCGGCGACGAAGCCGACACCTCGGCGCACGTGGCCCGCCACCTCGGCGCCTTCAGCGTGGCGTACGGCGTGGCGATGCTCGTCGTCGTGATCCGACCGGCACGAGCTCGGGCCGTGCTGCCGGTGGCCGCAGTGCTGGCCGGAACGCTGGCGATCACGGCGGTCATCGACGCGGTGAACGGCCGGGTGCCGCTGCTCGGCGAGGCCCAGCACGTGCCCGAACTGCTCAGCGTCGTGCTCGTCTGGCTGCTCGCCATCCCCGGCCCGCGCCGGCTCAGGCTCCACGCTCCCGTCCATCCGCCGTTGCGCTCCGTCGTCGATCCCGAAGCCCGCGACGCCGGCTGAGCGCCGAGCGGAGCGAGCACCCAGGTGAGCGGTGATCGGCCATGCGGCGCACACCTCTCACCTCGTCGCCTGGCGCGATGAGAACAGGCGGCCATCGACCGCTCACACTTCATCGACGTGTCCACCGGCACGGCCGGGAACGCGGGCACCGAAGTTCGGGTGAGCGAGCAAGCGAGCGAACACGGCAGGCGAGCGCCGCGAGCACCGAGATGGTGAGCGTTGGAACCGGTCGGGGGGCTGGGGACGTCTGACTCGACCATGCGTGCACGATCGCTCCTCGCTCTGCTGACCCTCCCCCTCCTCGCGCTGGCCGCGTGCGGCGACGACGACACGTCGTCGGGCGCGTCCACTCCGGCCACCGCCGATCCGGCGCGGGTGGTGCTCGTCTACGCCTCGACCGGCGGCTGTGACCAGATGGGCCCGAACTGCCCGACGTACACGGTGCACGCGGATGGCAGCGTCGAGGTGATCCGAACCGGCCACCCCGAGCTCGACGGCGTGACGGGCACCGTTCCCGCCGGGCTCGTCAGCGCCTGGCTCGACGCGATCAAGGACGTCGACCTCGATGCGCTCCGTTCACGTCTGCAGCCCGGCTCGTGCCAGGCCTGCCTCGACGGGGTCGACACGACGATCACCGTCTCCGGCGCCGGCGGCAACGGCATCTTCGACAGCACGGTCGTGGCCTTCGACGAAACGGAGCCGTTCTTCCACGCGCTCGGCGTGCTGATGACCGACGTCCAGTCGGCGGTCCAGCTCCCACTCGCCACGCGCTGACGATCGGCTCGATAGCCTCGGAGCCTCATGAGCCAGCTGAAGACACGACTGCAGGCGCTCTCCCTGCTCGACCGGGCCATCGCGGCCTTCACCGACCCCGAGATCGAAGCGCTGGTGGCCTCGTTGCCCGACGACCACCGCGACGCACTCGACAAGCTGGCGGGCGCCCGCGAAGGCGGGTTCGAGGATCCAGCGGCACGCACGCTGGCCGTACGCGCCGCCGCCGCACGTGGCCGGATGAACGGTGCGCTGGAGCAGATCTCCACCGTGCTCACCGACCCGTGCCTGGCCGATTGCATCACGGCGCTCGGTGACCACTCGGACAACCCGACCGAGGAGCAGCTGCTCGAGGTCACCCCGGCGCTGATCGAGACCCACGGCCTGCCGGCCGTGCGGCTGATGCTCGCCGCGTCGATCGCCGGTGAGGCTGCGGCGTCGGAGATGCTCACCCGCGTGCTCAAGCACGACGAGACGTTGGCGCTGCCGCCCGTCGAGCCGCAGCCGGTCGAGGTGCTCCCCGCACCCCAGGCCGACGACGACGTGAAGGCCAAGCGCCGAGCGCTCAAGGAGCACAAGCAGGCGGAAGCCGCCAAGCGTCGCGGGCAGATCGCCCGCGCCCGCAACCGAGTCTGACCCAACCCGCGCCACGCCCCTCCGAGTGTTGAACGCGCGGTGACCGCGCGCTCGATACTCGGACCGAAGCCAACCCGGCTCGACGGTCAGCGGTGGGTGAACTCGTGGGTCAACAACCAGGCCTTGTTCTCCAGGCCGCCGGCGAAGCCGGTGAGCTTGCCGTTGGAACCGATCACGCGATGGCACGGCACGATGATCGGGATCGGGTTGCGGCCGTTCGCCGCGCCGACGGCACGTGCCTTGTTCGGGTCGCCGAGCCGGCGCGCCTGCTCGCCGTACGTGATCGTCTCGCCGAACGGGATCTCGCGCAGCACCTGCCACACGGTCTGCTGGAAGGGGCTGCCGACGGGATCGAGCTGGACGTCGAAGTCCTGCCGCTGACCGTCGAAGTACTCGGTCAGCTGCGCCTCGGCGATGTCGAGGTACGGCGAGGTCGCGTTCGGGTCAACGGTGCCGCCGAGCAGTGACGCGTCGGCCAGTTCGCCGTGCCACAGCACGGCGCGCAGCCCGTGATCACTGGCGTGGAGCGAGAGCTCGCCGACGGGTGTGTCGATCACGCGGATCGCCAGGTCGTTCGTGCCGGGTTCGTTCGCGCTGGTTTCGTTCATGGGGTTCTCCGTGTCTCGTCGGGTCGTGAATGCGCTCATTGGGACAGTGCCGCCCACAGGTGGTGCAGCGCGTAGGAGCGCCAGGGTCCCCATCGCACCGACATCGCCGCGGCCGACTTCGGGCTGCCGTCGACGCCGAGCAGCTGCAACGCGTTGCGCACGCCGATGTCCGTGGGCAGGAACACGTCGGGGTCGCCGAGCGCCCGCATCGCCACGTAGCCGGCAGTCCAGGTTCCGATGCCCGCCAACGAGACGAGCGCCGCTGCGGTCCGTTCACGATCGCTGCCGGGGTCGACGACGATCTCGCCGCTGGCGAGCACGGCGTTGGCGTTGATGAGCGCGGCGCCACGTGCGCGCGGCATGGCGAAGTCGTCCGGTCGCATCCCTGCGATCGCCGCGGACGATGGGAACAGATGGGTGATGCCGTCGATCGGCGTGCGCAGCGCTTCACCCGTCGCGGCCACCAGCCGCGTCGCCAGCGTCCGCGCACCGCGCACCGAGACCTGCTGACCGAGCACTGCACGGGTGATCAGCTCCCCGCCGTCGGGATGGCCGGGGCTGCGCAGACCCGGCCGCTTGGCGACAAGTGGGGCGAGCAACGGATCCGCGGCGAGGTGCTCGTCGATGCGCAACGGGTCGGCGTCGAGGTCGAGCAGCCGTCGGCAGCGCTGCACGGCTGCCTGTGCGTCGGCCAGTTCGTCGAGGTGCAACGTGCACAGCACCGCGCTGTCGCCGGGCGTCAGCGCGACCACACCGGCCCCGTGGTTCAGGCGCAGCGATCGGCGGTAGGTGATGCCGTCCCACGACTCGACACCCGGCACCGCACGTGATCCGAGGAACTCGAGGATGGCAGCCGCGTCGAACGGGGCACGGTAGGCAAGGCGGACGACGAGCGGTCCGCTGACGGCGGGCTTGGCGCCTGCGCCACGGCGCGAGCTGCGCAGCTCCGTCGGCGAGGAGGCGAACACCTCGCGGATCGTGTCGTTGAACTGGCGGACGCTGGCGAACCCGGCGGCGAAGGCGACATCGGTGATCGGCATCGCCGTGGTCTCGATCAGCACGCGCGCGGTCTGCGCTCGCTGAGCCCGAGCGAGCGCCAGCGGGCCGGCACCCACCTCGGCGGTCAGCAGCCGGTGCACCTGCCGATCGCTGTAGCCGAGCCGGTTCGCCAGCCCGGCGACGCCTTCGCGGTCGACGAGGCCGTCGGCGATCAATCGCATCGCCCGACCGACGAGGTCGGCGCGAACGTTCCACTCCGGCGAGCCCGGCGAGGCGTCCGGCCGGCACCGCTTGCACGCCCGGAACCCGTGCTGCTGGGCGGCGGCCGCGGTGAGGAAGAACTCGACGTTGGTCGGCTTCGGCGTGATGGCGGGGCAGCTCGGTCGGCAGTAGATGCCGGTGGTGCGAACCGCCGTGACGAAGCAACCGTCGAAGCGGCTGTCACGGCTCTGGGCCGCCCGGTAGCACTGATCGTGGTCGAGCTTCACGCCACCAGCATGCCCGTTTCGGACCGGGACGACTAGCGGGTTTCGGACGGAGCCGTCAGGCGGTTGCGCACGCCCCGGCGGGCACATCGGCCGAGGGTTGCGGTCGATGCAACGTGGGCCGCAGCACACGCCACAGCACCCACAGTGCGAACACTGCGCTGAGGCCGCCGGCGAAGAACCCGCCACGTCGCGACGTGAACTGGGCGACCCCGCCGAAGGCGATGCCGCCCGCCGCCGTGCCCACCTCGAAGAACATCGTGAACGTGGCGATGACGCGCACGCGCTCGCGCTCGGGCACGGCGTTGACCGTCATCGCCATCAGTGACGGGTAGAGGAACGACATGCCGATCGCCAGGAAGATGACGCCGCTGAACACCCCGACCGTCGTCGGCGAGGCGGCAAAGACGAACAGGGCTGCGGCGACGTTGCAGATCGCGAACGCTGTGGCGCGCACCAGCCCGATGCGCTCGGGCACCTTCGCCGCAGCGATGCGGATGACGAGGCAGGCGATGCTGTACGTGGTGAACACCCACTGCGAACCGCTGAGGCCGATGTCGCGCGCGTACAACGGCATGAACGCGTTGAACGTGGCGAAACCGGCCATGACCGCGGCGAGCACGGCCCCGGTGCGAAACGCTCCGCGGTGGAAGTGCGGCCGCCGGACAGGAGCACCGGACGCGTCGACGCTCGGCTCGTCGTCGTCGACGTGCATCCCGAGCGGAGCGAAGCGGGTGAGCAGGCACGCCAAGCCGGTGAACGACGCGGCGATCAGCAACCCGGCAGCGAAGTGGTTCGTCCCGTCTCCGACGACGGTCTCACCGATGATCGGGCCGACGCCGAGACCGCCGAAGATGGCCACGCTGAAGTAGCTGGCGGCCTCGGCGCGACGGTGCGGCGGCGCGAACCCGTTGATCATCGTCGCTCCGCCGACGAACATCGCCGCCTCCCCGACGCCCTGCAGGGCGCGCAGCGGGAGGATGCCCCAGCGGTTCATCACGAGCGCCATCGAACCGGCGGCGACCGCAGCGAGGCCTGACCCGCACGTCATCATCATCCGCAACCCGTGGCGATCGCCGAACTTGCCCAGCGCCGGCCGGGCGACGATCGCAGCGATGCTGAACGCAGCGAGGTTGAGTCCGACGTCGAAGTTGCCGCCTCCGAGCCGATCGTGGATCAGCCGCGGCATCGTCGGTACGAGCACCCCGACGTAGAGGAAGAAGACGAACGTCGTCGCGGTGACGATGACGAACGGCTTGGTGATCAGCCGTTCCCCGCCATCCGCTTCAGCCACTTCGCAAGTCTGGCGGACACCCCAGGCGATCACTCAACCGATGCGTGTGACATCCACCGAAACGTCCAGGGTCTGCTCGGTGGACGGCCCGATGACGACGCCGCGGACCGGAGCGACGTCGCGGTAGTCGCGGCCCCATCCGACCGTGACGTGCCGCCGTGGCGGCAGCTGGTCGTTCGTCGGATCGAGGTCGAGCCAGCCGAGCTGCGGCACCCACACCGAGCACCACGCGTGCGAGGCATCCGCGCCGACGAGCTTCGGCTGCCCAGGCGGCGGCGACGTCTCGATGTACCCGCTGACGTAGCGCGCGGCCAGACCCTTCGATCGCAACGCGGCGACGGCGACGTGGGCGAAGTCCTGGCACACGCCACGGCGGGCGGCGAGCACATCGGCGATCGGCGTGGCGATGTCGGTGAACCCGGGGTCGAACGTGAACTGCTCGTAGATCGTCGAGCACAGCTCGCGCACCGCATCGACGATGGGACGGTCGAGGTGGATGCCGCCGGTGATCGAGTCCAGCGCCGGGACCGCAGGCGCCATCACAGACGGGGCCGCGAACGGTCCGACGTCGAGCGCCAGCGCGCCTCGGGCGCGGGCCACGGCGTCGATGACCACGCCGCACGCGGGTCCGGCGGGCAGGTCGTTCGGCGGGGTGATCTCCACCTCGCTCTCGGCGACGACGTCGAGCGTCGCGTGCGGCTCGTGCACGGCGAAGTGGACGACGCGGTTGCCGAACGCATCCAACGTCTCCTCGAACTCGTCGGGGGCCGGCGTGACGACGACCTCGGCCGAGATGACGCGCTGCGCCGGTGTGCTGCGCGGCAGGAGGTGAGCAACGGTGAAGCCGTCGGCCATCGGAACGCCGTAGGTGTACGTGGTGCGGTGGATCGTTCGGTAGGTGGTCATGTCCGGCCTCGCACCATCATCGGGTTCACCGGATCGGCGAACCATCGGCGCACCACCGCATCGCCGAGCTCCAGCAGCGGTGCACGGGTCTGCAGCACCAGCGCGTCCAACGCCGTCCGCCGTCCCGACACGACCGCGTCGCCTGGAACCGTCAGCATGCCCGTGCTGGCCCGGTGCACGAGCTCGACGCCCTCGTGCCAACTGAGCGCGGCGACGTGCTCGCGCACGCGGTCGAGCTGGAACGCGAGGCTGCGCGGGTTGCCGTCGTCGTGGATCAACAGGTCGAGCACGGCATCCAGATCGACGTCACTGCGGTACCGCCGGCGGAAGGCGACGAGGCTCTCGTTCGACGACAGCACCGCCTCGGCGAGCGGCTGCAGCACGAACGGATCAGTCACCCGTGCCAGGGCGGCCTCGACCGTGCCGAGCACCGCCAGTGCGCGTTCGATGCGGCGCCCGAGGTCGAGGAACCGCCACGCCGGCCCGCGCACGGTGCTCTCCATCGCCAGCCCGGAGAGCGCAGCGAGATCGACCAGCATCACGTCGAGGTCGTCGCCGACGGTGCGACTGAGCAGGTCGGAACGGACCCGCGTCAAACGACCGAGCACACGACCCATCGTGGTCGACAGATACTCGCGTACGGACATCGCTTCGTTCACGAGCGCGCCGACGTGCGATGCAGCCGCCTCTGCAGTGGAGCGCAGCTCGTTGGTCACCCGTTCCGCCAACGGCAGCGATGCCGCGTCGGCGTCGCTGGCGGCGTTCAACGGGCGCGCTTGCGCGGCGCGGAGCAGAGCGATGATCCCCATCGCGTAACCGCCGTCGCCGAGCAGCAGCGCCGGATCTTGATCGAGCTGACCGCTGACGACACGCGCCACCCGCGCCGCCACCTCGGCGCGTTCGGCAGCGCGACCCAGCCAGTACAGCGAGTCGGCGGCGCGCTTGGAGACGGACGTGCCGAAGTCGACCTGCGGTGGAGGGTTGATGCGCAGCGGCAGGCGCGACGGAGGGCTCGCGCCGAGCACCCACACGTCCTTGACCAGCTCGGCCGTCGGATGCCGCGGGTCGTCCGTGGGCGCGAGCACCCGCGCCGCGCCGCCGGGCATGACGACGATGCCATCCGGGCCGGCAACGGCCTGCAGGCGCACGACCACCGACGCCGGGCTCATCGGCGTGGCTCTCAGCGGGGTGAACACCGGCGTCGTCGCCAACGCCGCGCCACGAGGCAGCATCGGCAGTTGCAGCGGTTCACCGAGCAGCTGCGCGCACGCGTCGGCGAGGTGGGGCCACAGGTTCTGCTCTTCGACCAGACCGCTTCCATAGGAGTTGGCCACCGTCAGCCCACCGCGCCACGCACCCCAGACGATGCCGGGCACGCCGTTGGCGCCGCGCGTGTCGGGCTCCAACGGATCGAGCAGTGCGTCCTCGATCCGCCGGTAGACCACGTCGAGTGGCTCCAGCCCGTCGAGCGCGCGCAGCCACAGCCGGCCTTGACGCATGACGACGTCGGCACCCTCGGCGAGGTGGTAGCCGAGCTGGGTGGCGAGGTACGAGTGCTCGATGTAGCTGGGGTGTGCCGGCCCACCGGACAGCACGACGCATCGAGGACTGCGACGGCCGGGAGGTGCACTGGCCGTCAGCGCCCGGCGCAACACGTCCGCGTGATCGTGGACCGGAGCGACACCGGCCGACCGCACCGCCTCCGGCAGCAGGCGCGAGACGACGCTCCGGTTCAGGAAGGTGTAGCCCAACCCGCTGGGCGCGTCAGTGAGGTCCTGCACGACGTTCCAGTGCCCCGCCGCGTCGCGCGCCAGATCGATGGCCATGTTGACCAACCACCGCTTGGGCGCCGGCGCCGCACACGTGGTGAACCGGAACGCCCGGCTGCCGAACACCGTCGCGCTCGGAACGACGCCCGACGCCATCAACGAACGTGGTCCGTACAGGTCGGCGAGCAGCAGCTCGAACAGGCGCATCCGCTGCACCAGACCTTGGGCGAGCACAGCGAAGTCGCCGGCGTCGATGGCCAGCGGCAGCGGGTCGAGCCGCCACGGACTGCTCTCCGCGTACCGCTCCGGTTGCGCGCGTCGCGACGAAGCACTGCCATCGTGCGTGGCGGTGCGACGATCGAGCCGGAGCTCGTGCACCAGATGTCCGGCACCCTCGGCGTCCAGCAGGCGATCGGCCTGTCGCTGACGTTCCAGCAGCGACGCCGTCTCCAACGTGCCGAGCGCGCGCTCGAGCCCGGTCCACGACGGTCGGGCATCACCCAGCGAGTCGACGGCGTCGTCGAACCGATCGGGGTCGTGCGGGTAGCGAAGGGTGTCGAGGATCACGGAGCCGTACCGGTCATGCCCCGCCGGCGGTGAACGCGGTGGTGATCTCGTCGCTCAACGAGGCGAGCGCGATCTGCACCCGGTCCATCGCGGCATCCAGGGCGGCGCCGTCGCCGGCGTCGGTGGGCAACGTCGCCAGCACCTCGTCGATGACGTCGACGGCGGGCAGCGTGCGTTCGCTGTTCGGCAGGCGGCGCAACGCCTCGCGCGACCTCAGCGCACACCGAGCGACGGACCGCGGGAACTCCAGATCGAACAGGAGGAACTCCACGGCCGCCTTGCCGTCGATCGGACGGCGGACGGCGCGGTGGTACATCTGCATCGCGCTCAGCGATCGCAGCACACCCATCCACTGCACCTCGTCGTGGTCGTCGACGTCGGCGGGCGCAGCGAGCAGCGTTGCGGCTCGCACACCGAGCACGCGGGTCGTCATGTCTGCTCGTTCGATCGCCTCGCCGAGGCGCCAGAACTCGTACGCGGCGTCGCGAGACATCGTCGAGGCGAGCACGCCGTCGAACTGCTGGCAGTCGGCGATCACCCGGTTCAGGAAGCGAGCCCGGCTGCGCCGGTTCACGCCCGCCTCGCCGTTGCTCCCGGCGTACAGGTGGAGGTCGTTGGCCGCCTGCCACGCCTCACGCGGGAACACCTCGCGGGCGGTGCGCAGGTTCTCGCGAGCTGCGGCCACGCTGGCGACCACGGAGGCCGGGTTGGCGAGGTCGGCGACGAGGTAGCGCACGACGTCGTCCTCGTTCACCCGTGCGTGCGAGGCGTCGAACGCGATGCGACTGCCCACCACCGAGAGCAACGGCTCCCATGACGACGACACGCTCATCGGCAGGTCGACCATCATCTCGGTGTACGTGCGCACGACCCGAGCCGTGTCCTCCGCGCGTTCGAGGTATCGGGCCGCCCAGTAGAGGTTCGTCGCCACGCGCGACAGGAGCATCATCGCTGCATCATGCTTCGACGATCCAGGTGTCCTTGCTCCCGCCACCCTGCGAGGAGTTGACGATGAGCGACCCGCGACGCAGTGCCACACGAGTGAGGCCGCCGGCGCTGACGTAGCTGCTCGCACCGCTGAGGATGAAGGGACGCAGATCGACGTGGCGCGGCTCGATCTGCCCGTCGCACAACGTCGGAGCAGTGCTCAACGCGAGGATCGGCTGCGCCACCCAGTTGCGCGGGTCTGCCTCGATGAGAGCGACGTGCGCATCCAGTTCGCTCCGCGTGGCGCGGTTGCCGATGAGCAACCCGTAGCCACCGCTCTCGTTGGCCGGCTTGACCACGAGGTCGCCGATGTTGTCGATGACGAACTGGCACTCCTCGGGGTACACGCAGCGGTACGTCGGCACGTTGGGCAGCAACGGCTCCTCGCCCGTGTAGTAGCGGATGATGTCCGGCACCCAGGCGTAGACCACCTTGTCGTCGGCGACACCGGCGCCCGGGGCGTTGGCGATCGCCACGTTGCCCGCATGCCAGGCGCGCATCAGCCCGGGCACGCCGAGCGTGCTGTCGGCCCGGAAGACCTCGGGATCGAGGAACGCGTCGTCGACGCGACGGTAGATCACGTGCACGCGCTCGAGCCCGCTGATGGTGCGCATGTAGACGCAATCGTCGTCACTCACGACCAGATCGGCGCCCTCGACCAACGCCGCGCCGATGCGCTGGGCGAGGAACGAGTGCTCGAAGTAGGCGCTGTTGTAGATGCCCGGTGTGAGCACGGCGATCGTCGGGTCGTCGACACCATCCGGCGCGATCGATGCGAGCATCCGGTTCAGCTCATCGGTGTACGCATCGACGGGCAGGATGCTCTGCTTGGCGAACAGGTCGGCGAACGCCCGCTTCGACACGGCCCGGTTCTCGAGCACGTAGCTCACGCCGGATGGCACGCGCAGGTTGTCCTCGAGCACGTACATGGTGCCGTCGCCGTCACGGACCAGGTCGCTGCCCGAGATGTGCGCCCACACGCCGTGCTTGGGTGACGCACCGCGGCACTCGGCACGGAAGTTGACGGAGTGCTCCAGCAACTCGGCTGGGAACACCCCGTCGGCGACGATCTTCTGGTCGTGGTAGAGGTCGTCGATGAAGCGGTTGATCGCCGTCAGCCGCTGCACGAGGCCGCGCTCGATGCGACGCCACTCGTCGGCGGCGATGACTCGCGGGATGATGTCGAACGGCCAGGCGCGGTCGATGCCACGGCCGTCGCTGTAGACGGTGAACGTGATGCCCATCGCCAGGATGTCCAGTTCGGCGAGATCCTGCCGCTCCTGCAGCTCGCTCAACCCCAGCGACTCGAGGTGCTCGGCCAGCTCCGCCGCCGCCGAGCGAGGCGCTCCGTCCTGGTCGTAGAGCTCGTCCCAGGCGCCGGTCGCGGTCCGCACGTCAGCCATGTTCATCCGCCAACACTGGGACGACGACGTGTCAGCAGCATGCCGAGATGATGACACGTAGGTGAACTGCCTCGCCCGCTTGCGGCGCCGGGACTAGCCGACCTGCGGTTCTTTCGGCAGGCCGAGCACCCGCTCGCCGACGATGTTGCGCTGGATCTGGCTCGTGCCACCCCAGATCGTCTCGCTGCGACTGAAGAAGAATGAGCTCATCATCGGGCTGACCGGGTACCCCGGACGACGCTTGTCGCGCGCCGTGCCCGGCCACGAACCGACCGCCGCACCCGTGTCGACGAGCATCGACGAGGCGCCGTTGATGTCGAGCGCGAGCTCCATCGCGGCCTTGTGCATCTCGCTCCAGAACATCTTGTTCGTCGCCCCGAGGGCGGCGACGCCGAGGTCGCGCGATCCGGTGAGCGTGGCCGACAGCGAGCGCAACCCGTTGATGCGCAGGATCTGGATCTTGGTGTAGTACTCGACGAGGCGCTGGCGGATCAGCGGGTCGTTGATCGTGCCGTTCTCGGTCGCCGCGGCGAGCATCAGCTTGAGCTCGTCCTCGAAACGGCGGTAGCCCGTGGTGGCGCTCATGCCTCGTTCGAAGGCGAGCGTCGAGTTGGTCACCTTCCAGCCGTTGTTGACGCCGCCGACGACGTTGTCCTTCGGGCAGCGCGCATCGGTGAAGAAGACCTCGCAGAACTCGGCGGTCCCGTCGGGCTGGGTGATGCCGCGCACCTCGACGCCGGGTTGGCGCATCGGCACCAGCAAGTACGAGATGCCCTTGTGCTTGGGCGCGTCCGGGTCGGTGCGGGTGAGCAGGAAGCAGTAGTCGGCGTGATGAGCCTGGGTGGTCCACACCTTCTGGCCGTTGATCACCCACTCGTCGCCGTCGAGCACCGCGGTGGTCTTCAACGAGGCGAGGTCGGAGCCGGAGTTCGGTTCGCTGAAGCCCTGGCACCAGCGAGTCTCACCGCGGAGGATCTTCGGCAGGAACTCGCGCTTCTGCTCCTCGCTGCCCCACTGCAGGATCGTCGGGCCGACGAGCGTGTCGCCGAAGAAGTCGGCGCGTAGCGGCGCCTTGACGCGGGCGAACTCCTCGCTGAGCACCACGCCCTCCATCGTCGTCAGGCCCTTGCCGCCGTACTCCTTCGGCCACGTGGCGCAGATCCAGCCGCCTTCGTAGAGCTTGCGCGGCCACGTCTCGTTGAACGCCTTGCGATCCTCCGGGTCCATCTCGAACCCCTCGGCCCCCCAACCGGCGGGCAGGTTGTCCTCCAGCCAGGTGCGGATCTCGGCGCGGAACGCCTCGGCGTCGGTGGGGTAGCTCAGGTCCATGTCAACAGTATTGACCCGCGGGTCAAGTTCGCGCCAGTCGACCCGATCAGTGGTCGGCGAGGGCGGCGCACAGGTGATCTCGGAGGGCGTCGTGCTCGTGATCCGGGACCTGCATCGACCCCACCCCATCCGGCGAGCGCTGCACGTAGAAGACGTCCACGACCTCGTGACCCAGGGTCGCGACCTTCGCCGAACGGATCTCGAGATCGCGCGCCGCCAGCGCAGCTGCGAGTCGGTGGAGCACGGCCACACCGTCCGGAGCTCGTACGTCGACCACGGTGGTCGAGGCCGACTCGTCGTTGCTGATGTGCACCTCCAACCGTGGAGGCGCGGCGGCGCTGACTCGTCGGCTCGACCTCCCGTACACACGGATCCGCTGCGCCAGCTTCTCGGCGAGATCGACCGAGCCGACGAGCATGCCCCTCAGGTCTCGTTCGACCTTGGACAGATCGATCGGCACGCCGTTGGGCCCGATCAACCGGAACTGATCGACGGCGATGCCGTCGAAGCTGGTCGACACGTCCGCGCTGACGACCTGCACGCCGTGGACGGCGAGCGCACCGGCGATGCGCGCGAAGAGCCCGTGACGATCCACCGTTGCGACGGTCCAGACGTCGAACGAGCCATCTCGATCGTGATGGAAGTGGAGCCCGCCGTCACCGCGCACGGCGTCGACGAGACCTTGTACGCCGCCGGCGAGCATCGACGTCTGAACCCGCCGTGGCTTGCCCGCCAACTGCCGCTCGACGGAATCGACGAGCTCAGCGACGAGCGACGCCTTCCACGTCGACCATGCGGACGAACCTGTGGCCTTGCTGTCTGCCACCGTCAACGCGTTCAACAACTCGAGGACCAGCGCGTCGCCGACCAGCGCGGCAACGTTCTCCGCGGTCCGAGGATCGCTCAGATCACGACGCGTCGCGGTCTCGGACAGGAGCAGGTGGTGATCCACGAGCGCTCTGATGACGGCGACGTCGTCGGGATCGAACCCCATCCGTGGACAGATCGTGTCGACCAGCCGGACGCCGAGTGCGGTGTGGTCCTCCTCACGCCCCTTGCCCACGTCGTGCAGCAGCGCGCCGACGAGGAGGAGATCGGGACGAGCAACGGAACGGACGAACTCGCCGGCGTTGACGACGGTCTGGAGCAGATGGCGATCAACGGTGTACTTGTGGAACGCGTTCCGCTGCGGCCGACTGCGGACGTGTCGCCACTCGGGCAGCAGACGACTGAAGAGCTCGTAGCGCTCGAGCGCGTCGACGGCCTGCACGAGCTGAGGGCCCGATCCGAGGAGGCTCACGAACGCATGCCGCGTCAGCTGGCTCCACTGTTCGCCTTCACTCGTCGGCGCACCGGCGAGCGTCAGCAGCGTTCGCCGGCTGATCGGTGCGTCGGAGCGGGCAGCGGCATCCGCCACGCGAAAGGTCAGCGACTGGTCGATGTCGGCCGACGCGAGCTGCAGGTCGACCTCGCCGTCCACCAACCTGATCCCTCGGGCGAGATCGACCGGGCGGGGCGCGGCGCGCCTGCCCAGGGTCCGCTCGATGCGCCACCAGAAACGCTCGGCCGACCATTCGATGGCATGAGCGGCTGCGGAGAGTCGCGACATCAGCACGTCGGCGTCCGCGTATCCCATCGCGTCCGCGAGAGCGTCCTGGTCCTGCAGCAGCAGGACGTTCGAGGTCTTCGACGTCAGTCGATGCAACTCGCATCGGACCGCCAGCAGGTGCTCCGCGGAGGAGGCCAGCTCCTCGATGGGCACGTCGAGTGCCGTCTCCACTTCCATGCGTCGCGTGAGCATCGCCCAACGAACGGCGTCGTGGTCGCGCAGGCCTCCGAACCCGTCCTTGAGGTCCGGCTCCAGGAGTGCCGCGACCGGACCGTGCCGTTGCCAACGTTCGTCCGTTGCCGCCCGCAGCATCGAGAGCCAGTGCTTGGATCGCCGCTGCCAGTCGTCACGGGCGCGAGTCCGGAGATCGATCAGGTCTGCCGGTTCCCCGGCGAGCAGCCGCAGGCGCAGGATCGAGGTCGCCGTGCGCAGGTCGCCGGAGGCGAGGGCGAGCATCGACGACACCGAGTGGGTCGACGGGCTGAGCTTGATCGAGGCGTCCCAGAGGGGGTACCAGATGCCCTCGGCGACCGCCTGCACGTCTTCCGAACGTGCTTTGTTGGGGTGCAGGAGCGTCACGTCGACATCGCTGCCGGGGCAGAGGAAGCCGGCGGCGTAGCCACCGGTGGCCACCAGCGACCAGTCGGGTGGCAGCGTCGCACCGAGCGCAGCGAACCACCCGTCCATCTGATCTGCCAACCGACGGGCGAGTCCCGGACCGGCGAAGTCCGGCCGCTCGACCAGCTCCGTCCGTGCCCGACGGATGAACGCCCCGTCGAGACGCGCGGCGTGCTCGTCGAGGTCGGTCGTCGTACTGTCCATGGCGCAGTGTGGCATGTGAAGAGCTTGTTTCGCCCGTGACACCGCCTGACCACCGTTCATAGATTCCTCGGCGATGAACGCGTTGAATCCAGCCGGCGCCGACGACGCGCCCGGAAGCGGTCATCACCGTTACACGCCGTTCACACCGGACGAACAGTCGTGAAACCTCGCGTTCCTACGGTGTCTCGCAATGGCCAGCCCCGCTCCTGCACCCCCAGGCCACGACGCAAGCCCCCTCGCGCGTCTTGGCCAGCAGGAGCGGGCTGTGCTGTCCGTCCTGGTCGCCAATCGCGGGCGGGTGCTGGGACGTCGAGAGCTCGCCCGTCAAGCGGGCATGGCCAACTTGAGCGAGCGCCGTTGCGACGGCGTGCTCGTCGGGTTGCGCCGTTTCCTCGGGCCGGACGCGATCATCACGGTGCGCAGCCGTGGGTGGATGCTGACCGAAGCGGCCATTCCCCTGGCGCAGCAGACCCTCGACGCCGACGAGTAGCTCGGTCGAGCGCGCTCGACCGAGCCGGACGGGTGTGACCGTTCGATGATGCCGTGGCTCGTCATGATCCACTTCGGTGCGGGCGCAGTGCTCCTCGGCGCGGGCGAGCGGCTTCGGCGCTGGCTCTTCGCGTTCGCGATCGCGCCGCTGGTCGTCGCGTTCGTCGCGGTGATCGTCGCGACGCCCGGGGTGCTCGACGGAGCAACGCCGTCGACGCGCTTCCGTTGGGTGAGATCGCTCTCGCTCACGGCATCGTTCCGACTGGACGGGTTCGCGACGATGATGGCGCTGCTCGTGACCGGTGTCGGCGCCGTCGTGCTCGTCTATGCATGGGGCTACTTCGGGGACGAGGGATCGTCGGCGAGGGTGGTGCGCTTCGCCGGGTGCTTCACGCTCTTCGCCGGGGCGATGCTCGGACTGGTCGTCGCCGATGACGTCTGGACGCTGTTCGCGTTCTGGGAACTGACCTCCGTCCTGTCGTTCCTCCTCATCGGGCTCGACGACCGGCTCGCCAGCGCCCGCGCCGCGGCCTTGCGCGCACTGCTCGTCACCGGTGCCGGTGGCCTGGCGATGCTCGGCGGCCTGGTGTGCCTCGTGCACGAGGCAGGCAGAGCCGACCTGCAACGAGTCATCGCCGCAGCGCCGACCTCGACGACGGCGCGCATCGGCGCAGCGCTCTTGCTCCTCGGAGCGTTCACGAAGTCCGCGCAGTTCCCCTTCCACTTCTGGCTGCCGGGCGCGATGGCCGCCCCCACCCCCGTCAGCGCCTACCTGCACTCGGCGACCATGGTGAAGGCTGGCGTCGTCATCGTCGCCCGCTTCGCTCCGACCTTCGCCGTGCTCGACTGGTGGCAGCCGACGCTCGTCACCGTCGGTGGGGCGACGATGTTGGTCGGCGGCGTCGCCGCGCTGCGACGATCCGATGCAAAGCAGGCGCTGGCGTACGGCACCGTGTCGCAGCTCGGGTTCCTCGTCGTCGTCTTCGGCATCGGCGACGAGGCGACGACGGCTGCCGGCGTCGGGCTGCTGATCGCTCACGCGATCTTCAAGTCCGGCTTGTTCCTCACCATCGGTGCGGTCGAACATGCAACGGGCAGCCGCGACCTGCGGACGATCTCCGGGGTCGGCCGCCGCGCGCCGCTGCTGGCGACGACCGCAGGGCTGTGCACGCTGTCGATGATCGGCCTCCCGCCGCTGCTCGGCTTCGCCGCGAAGGAGGCCGCACTCGACGCGCTCATCGACGCGCCAGGGAGCTGGGCGACCGCGGCCTTGGTGCTGGTGGTGATCGGCTCGACGTTGACCGCCGCCTACTCGATCCGGATCTGGTGGGGGCTCTTCGCCACGAAGCGCTCGACCGCCGGCGAGCTCGCCACGGTGCATCACCTGCCCGGTGCGTCGTTGGTCGGGCCGGTCGTCGCGCTGGCGATCGCCTCGCTCGTCGCAGGTGTCGGTGCGTCGGCCGTGGCCGATCGGTTGGAGGTCGCAGCTGCTTCGTTGAGCAGCGCGGCGCACGTGCACCTCACGATCGTGCCGGGCCTCCACCTCCCCCTGCTGCTCTCGGTGGTCATCGTCGCGGTCGGTGCACTGATCGCGTGGCAGCTCCACCGAGTCCCGGTGCGCGAGGTCGCACCGACCGCCGGCGAGCGCGTCTACAACCGGGCGTACACCGGTCTGCTCGACGGCGCCCGTCGCATCACCCTCGTCACCCAGAGCGGCTCGCTGCCGGTGTACGTCGCGGTCGTCTTCTCGGTCATCGTCATCGTCGTCGGCGTCGCGCTGGCGAGGGGCGCTGGAGGCCACGCCGGTCACCCGGTGCTCGCCGACTCTGTGCTGCAGGGCTGCGTTGCCGGCCTCGGCATCGTGATGTCCGTCGCCGTCATCGCCGCTCGACGTCGCTTCGTGTCGGTGCTGCTGCTCGGCGGCGTGGGGCAGGCGTTGACCGTGATCTTCCTGATGTACGGCGCACCCGATCTGGCGCTCACCCAGTTCATGATCGAGACGCTGATGATCGTCGCCTTCGTGCTGGTGCTGCGGCACCTGCCACGTGACTTCACGCCGGCACCGACGTGGGCGCCGAAGGGGCTGCGCATCGCCATCTCCGTGCTGGTCGGCGTCGGCGTTGCCTGGTTCACGCTCGCTGCGGGGAGCGGTACTCGGCCGACCGACGTCACCGACGCGGTCGAGGAGCTGTCGCTACCGGCCGCGGGTGGACGCAACGTCGTCAACGTGACGATCGTCGACTTCCGCGGTGTCGACACGATGTTCGAGATCACCGTGTTCGGCATCGCCGCGCTCGGGGTCGGCAACCTCGTCAACGCCTCTCGGCGCAGTCGCGGCCTCGGCGAGTCCACCCAGTTCGCCAACATCGGCGCCGAGTCGATGATCTTCGAACAGGTCACCCGCATGATCTTCCACGTCACCTTGCTGGTCTCGGTGTACGTCACCCTGCGCGGGCACAACGCGCCGGGTGGCGGGTTCGCCGGAGGTCTCATCGCGGGCGCAGCCTTCGTCTTCCGCCTCCTCGCCGGCGGGGCGACGGAACGAGCGTCGATCGCGCGGCTCTCGCCGGTGGTGCTGATCGCCACGGGGATCCTCCTCGCCGTCGGCTCTGGCATCGGCGGTCTCATCGGCGGCAACCAATTCCTGGAGACCAGCATCTTCCACGTCGACGTGCCGATCATCGGCGACCTGAAGCTGGTGACCGCGGGGATCTTCGACCTCGGGGTCTACGTGCTGGTGATCGGTGTCGTCATCCTCGTGCTCAGCAACCTGGCGTCGCGCACGCACGGCGGCGGCGCCTCTCGGGAGAGCGCCGCATGAGCATCCTGCTCGTCGTTCTGGTGGGGGTGCTGTTCGCGACCGGCACGTACTCGATGCTCAACCGCAGCCTGACGCGGATCATCGTCGGCGTCGGCCTCATCGGCAACGGCGTCAACCTCCTCCTGATCGTCGCCGGGAGCCGGCCCGGTGTGCCCCCGATCGTCGGCAGGCTCACCGGCTCGACCGATCCGATCCCCCAGGCGCTCGTGCTGACGGCCATCGTCATCGGCTTCGCCCTGCAGGCGTTCCTCCTCGCTCTGGCGTGGCGGAGCTGGACCCTCGATGGCCATGACGAGGTCGAAGACGACGTCGAGGACCGTCGTATCGCCGCCCGACGGCGCCGTGAGATCCGCATGACCGAGGCCGCCCGCCGCGCCGAACGCGAGCGGATGCTGAGCGGCGACGACGGTCCGCCCGCGCCGCGGCGCACGACGTCGAGCGTGGACCTGTGAACCGGTTCGCGCCCCTTCCGACCGTCATCCCCTTGATCGGCGCCGCCTTCGGCATGCTCGCCATGAGAGCGCCGCGCGTGCAGCGGATGATCAGCTTCGTCGCGCTGATCGGCTCGCTGGGGATGAGCATCGTGCTGCTCGCGCGCGCCGACGACCACGGCCCGGTGGTTGCGCGCATCGGCGGCTGGTCGCCGTCGATCGGGATCAGCTACGTGATCGACCGGTTCGCCGGGATCATGCTCGTGATCGCCATGCTCACGCTGGCGGTGGTGCTCCTCTTCGCGGTCGGGCAGGCATCCGCCAGCGCGACGTCACCGATCTTCCAGCCGGTGTACCTCGTTCTCGCAGCCGGCATCGGCGCCGGCTTCTCGACGGGCGACCTCTTCCACCTGTTCGTCTCCTTCGAGATCATCCTGATGGCCAGCTACGTCCTGCTCACGCTCGACGGCGACGAGTCCCAGGTCCGCTCGGGCACGACGTACGTCGTCATCAACACGATCGAGTCCGTGGTGCTGTTGGTCGCCGTCGGTCTGGTCTACGCCACCACGGGCACGCTGAGCCTCGCCGAGCTCCCCAACCGCCTCGCACAGCTCGACACGGGAGTTCGCACCGGGCTGCAGCTGCTGCTGCTCGTCGCGTTCGGGCTGAAGGCGGCCGTGTTCCCGTTGTTCTTCTGGCTCCCGGACTCGTATCCCACGGCGCGCAGCCCGATCACGGCGGTGTTCGCGGGGCTGCTGACCAAGATCGGCGTGTACGCGATCGTCCGCACGCAGACGCTGCTGTTCCCGGGGACGAACCGAACGCTGCTGCTCGTGATCGCCGCGCTCACGATGATCATCGGCGTCCTCGGGGCCATCGCCCAGAACGACGTCAAGCGCATCCTGTCGTTCCACATCGTCAGCCAGATCGGCTACATGCTCCTGGGCGTCGCCATCGGCGGGCCCGCGGCGATCGCCGCGACCATCTTCTTCCTCATCCACCAGATCCCGGTGAAGACCTCGCTGTTCCTCGTCGAGGGTCTGATCGAACGCACCGCCGGCACGAGCCGACTCGACCGCCTCAGCGGGCTCATGCACCGATCCGGGCCTCTGGCCGTGCTGTTCCTCGTGCCGGCACTCAGCCTGTCGGGGATCCCTCCGTTCTCGGGCTTCGTGGCCAAGCTCGGCATCGTCACCGCCGGCGTCGACGATGGGCAGGGTCTGCTGGTCGTTGTGGCGATCGTCGGCAGCCTGCTGACGCTCGTGTCGATGACGAAGATCTGGATCTCGGCCTTCTGGGGCGAACCGGTGATCTATGCACCCGCACCGGTCGGCTCCGTTGGCGGACCGCAGCAGCGCTGGCCGTTGACGATGACGGTCGCCACCGTCGGTCTCGTCGCCGTCGGCCTGGCGATCGCGATCTGCGCCGGACCGCTGTACGGCTTGTGCGAGCGAGCAGCGCGTGACCTCGTTGAGCCGGGACGATACGCCTCGATGGTGTTGCGGCCATGACCGGTCGACTTGCCCGCGTCGCGCCGCTCTTCGTCGTGCTGCTCGCCGTGTGGCTGCTGCTGCAGGGCGAGCTCACGTTCGGCAACCTCGTCGGCGGGCTCGCTCTCGCGATCGTGCTCGTCTTGCTGTTCCCGGTGAGCAAGACGGTCGTCGCCCACCGCGTCCATCCGTGGGCACTGGTCAAGTTCATCGGGTTCGTGCTCTGGAGCCTCGTCCTGTCGAGCTGGGCCGTGATCAAGGTGATCGTTCGCCCGACACCGACCTCGTTGCGATCAGGCATCGTCCGCGTCCGTCTCGACGCCGAATCGCCGCTGACGTCGACCATCGTCGCCAACGCAGTGACGCTGACGCCGGGCACGATGACGCTCACCGCGCGCCTCGATCCGGCCGAGCTGCACATCCACGTGCTCGGCCTCGCCGATCCAGAGGAGTTCCGCGAGAGCGTGCACGACCTCGAGCGCCGCACCGTCGCGGCATGGACGCCGATCCTGCCCGACCGGCCCCCGCAGGATCCGAGCGACGGGGCTGACGAGGGGAACGCAGCGTGAGCATCGTCACCGCGATCTCGCTCGGCCTGCTCGCGCTCGCCGCGGCGATCTGCTTCGCCCGCGCCGTGCGACCCGGCACGGTCATCGACCGTGCCATCGCACTGGACGGTGTCGTGTCGGCGATCATCTGCGGCATCGCCATCGCTGCGGTGCGGTCGAGGAGCGGGGTCTCGATCGACATCGCCCTGATCGGTGGGCTGCTCGGCTTCCTCACGCTGTCGACGATCGCTCGATACGTCGGGAGGCGCGGGCTGTGACGATCGTGCTCGACGTCGCCTCGGCGATCCTCATGATCAGCGGCTCGGTGATCGCCGTGATCGCCGCAATCGGGCTGCACCGCCTACCCGACGTCTATGCCCGCATGCACGTCGCCACGAAGCCGGCGACGTTGGGCATCGCCCTGTGCCTGTCTGGCGCGGCGCTGCGCGCCGACGGCGCATCGACCGCCACGAAGCTGGTGCTCGCCATCGTCTTCCAGCTCGTCACCACGCCCGCCGCCGGTCACCTGCTGGGCCGCGCCGCGCACTCGGCACGTGCCGCCGTCAGTGAGCACACGGTGCTCGACGAGCTCAGGCCGCTCCCAGCCGCACCCGATCCCAACACATCCCGCACCACTGAAGGGAACCGCTGACATGAAGCTCGTCACCGCCATCATCAAGCCGTTCAAGCTCGACGACGTCCAGGAAGCGCTGCGCGACATCGACGTGCAGGGCATGACGGTCACCGAGGTACGTGGCTTCGGCCGACAGGGTGGCCACTCCGAGGTCTACCGAGGCGCGGAGTACCGCATCGAGTTCGTGCCGAAGATCCGCCTCGACCTCGTCGCCGCCGACGAAGCGGCCGCCGACGCCATCGTCGATGCCATCGTTGCGGGAGCCGGGACGGGCAAGATCGGTGACGGCAAGGTCTGGGTCAGCGACATCGGCCGCGTCGTGCGCATCCGCACGGGCGAAGAGGGGCCCGACGCGGTCTGAGCACCGTTCGGGTTCCTGTCACGTCACACCACCGGCGCCGCGGCACCGGATTCGACGGGGCGCTGACGGTTTCTGGGCTTGGCCACAGCAGCAAGGATCCCCGCGCCGATGAGTGCGGCGAACGTCGACGCCAGCAGGATGCCGACCTTCGCGTCGTCTTGGACGGACCGGTCGTCGAAGGCCAAACCAGTGATGAACAACGACACGGTGAAGCCGATGCCCGCCACCGCACCGACGCCCATGATGTGTCCCCAGCGCACACCCTCGGGGAGACGTCCGAAACCGAGGCGCACCGCGAGCCAGCTGAAGCACGTGACGCCAGCGAACTTGCCGACCACGAGCGCGACCGCCACGCCTCCCATCACCGCCGACGGCGAGGTGATCGAGTCCGCCGAAAGGGCGATGCCAGCGTTGGCGAGCGCGAACATCGGCACGATGAGGTAGCTCGTCCACGGGTGCAGCCGGTCGATCAGACGATCGCATGCGGACACCGAATCGCCGATCAACGTCGCTGTCGCGCGTACCTCATCGGCGCGGATGTCGGCGTCGTTCTCGAGGACGTTCACGAGCTCCTCGGCTTCGAGCTCAGGCTGAATCGGACGCGCCGGGGTCAGCAAGCCCATGATGACGCCGGCGATGGTGGCGTGGATCCCCGATTCGTACACAGCCAGCCAGAGCGCGAACCCGGTCACCACGATGATCGGCGAATAGATGACACGCGCCCGGTGCATGAGCATCACCGCACCGGCGAGAGCAGCGGCAGCAATGACGAATTCGAACTCGACCCTCTCCGTGTAGAAGAGCGCGATCACGACGATGGCGCCGATGTCATCGACGATCGCAAGTGTCAGCAGCAGCACCTTCACCGTGGGTGGCACGCGGGGACCGAGCAACGCCACGACGCCGAGCGCAAAGGCGATGTCCGTCGCCATCGGAATCCCCCATCCGCTGGCACCGTCGCCACCGACGTTGAACGCGATGAAGATCACGGCGGGCACGATCATCCCGCCAAAGGCGGCCATCGCGGGCAGAGCCACCGCACGACGATCGCGGAGCTCGCCCACGACCAACTCGCGCTTGATCTCCATGCCGACGACAAGGAAGAACACAGCCATCAGCAGGTCGTTGACGACATGGCCGAGATCCTCCTCGAACACGTACGAGCCGATCTCGAGGCGCAGGTTGGTGGACCAGAGGGCCTCGTAGCCGGACTTCCACGGCGAGTTCGCCCACACCAGCGCGATGAACGTGGCGGTGACGAGAACGATGCCGCCAGCGGCTTCGATGTGGGAGAAGCGGACGAACGGTCGTACCGCTCGCGCAAGCGTTCGGTCGCTCTGCAAGAACGTCGGATGCGCGCTCGCAACGTGGGGGCCGGTCATCGGAGAACTCCTCGGGGTCGTCGAAAAAAACGTCGACCAGACTTCCCGACACAACCGTTCGGCATCGTAGTCGTGAAGCAGGCTGGAGGCGCAGGCCGATCTTTTGGTCCCAGCGTCACGTGCACACGGCGTCGTACGCCCGTTGGACCCGCTGACGATCCACATCGAGGCCACTGCCTGTCGCGACCGTGTCGGCAACGAGCCGAGCCTGCGCGAGGAGAGGGCGGACCCGTGCGCCACTGCCGTTCGCTGTGACCGCCTCGACGACGAGTCCGATCATCTCGAGGAGGTAGATGGCCACCATGGGTTGGCTCGACGCCGCTCGACGGAGCTCTGCCAGCGCGAGCTCGGCGAGATCGTCGTCCGTGAGTGCGTGGGGAGCGAGCAGGTGCCGATCCTGATCGTCGTCGAACCGAGTCGGCTGCGGTGCGGAGGTCAGCCGGTCGACCAGGACCGTGCCGAGGTGGAAGATCGCGTCCTGCGCCGTCGTCGGATCGTTGATCCCAGGGGAGAGCGCGCGGAGCGCGATGTCGACGAGTTGACGGACGCCGTAGCCGGCATCTTCGCTCATCGTGCGCGTCTGCCCGACCCGCACGTGACCTCTGGCGCGCCGGGCGACTTCGTCCAGCCGACGTTCGGCAAGCGCCGGCCAGACGGTGCACAGGGGCGTGGTGCGAATGGCATAGCGCCCGACGTCCGTCTCGAGCCGGACGGCGCTACCAGGTTCAAAGAGGGCGAGCAGACCTTGATGGTCGATCTGTTGGATCCAGCCATCTGATTCGAACCGCACGATCGAGCTCGTCTGGCCGCCGTGGCCCAACGCCTCGAAATCGATCGAAGGGTCGACGCGAACGTTCGTGGGATGGAAACCGCGGACCCCGGTGGCTTGCTGGACGATCCCTCCGAGGATCACGCTCACATCCATCTGTCGAGCTGTGTGGTTGATCGCTGCGACGACCGCGAGCACCGACAGCACTCCGAGCACGAGGCCGATCGCGACCGCCAGCTCGGGCACGACTTCTTCGGGGCCATCGGCGAGCGGGCCCCGAACACGTTGCAGGGAGACGAGGCAGTAGGTGAAGGTTCCGACGACCAGCGCGATGACGCGACGGTTGAACGGGTCACGGACCAGCCCGTGGATCACACGCGGGGAGAACTGGTTCGAGCCCTGTTGCATGATCAGCAGCGAGACGGAGAACGCGATGCTCGCGAAGGTGATCGTGGCGGCAGCGGTGGTCGACAGGACGATCCGCGCACTGTCGACCGTCGACCGTCCGACCCATTCGCCGGTGTCGACGCCGACGAGCAGGCGAGCCGCGACGAACGCCCCGACCACCGCGGCGGCGGGCAGGACGAAGAAGCTGCTCCCGAGGCGATCGCTCAACGCTCGAACCCGTTGTGCTGCGACGGTCGTCGCCCGGGAGAGCGTCACGACGCCCACGAGCACGACGACGGCGCTTTCAGGAGCTGTCTGGACTTCATCGTGTAGACTGCAACTGTTGTCATCTACACATGATTCCCGAACAGAGCGAAGTCAAGACGTCACCGACGCCCTGCTCACTGCATCCCGTGCGCTGGTCGGAGTCGCTGCTCGTTCGCTCGCTGCGGTGGATGACGACGTGACGCTGCCGCAGTACCGGGCCCTGGTGGTGCTCGCCAGCCGAGGCTCGCAGCACGTGGGCAAGCTCGCCGACGCCGTCGGCGTGCACCCGTCCACGGCGACGAGGCTCTGTGACCGGCTCGTCGCCAAGAAGCTCGTTCGCAGGGCGGTGGCGAGAGAGAGCCGACGGGAGACCTCGGTCTCGCTCACGGCTGCCGGGAAGCGGATCGTCGATCGGGTGACCGAGCTCCGACGGGCGGAGATCGAGCACATCGTCGGTCGCATCCCGATCGCCCTCCACGAGCCGACCATCGTCGCCCTGCAAGCGTTTGCCGACGCTGCCGGCGAGATCCCCGAGCAGTCATGGTCGCTGGGATGGTCGTGAAGACGACGACGTGGATCCCCGCTCATCGTCGAGCCGAGCTTCGTCAGCTCGCCTCGCGATCGCACCAGATCGTCATCGTCTGCGCGGTCGTCGGTGCGATCACCGGCCTCCTCGTGGCGGCGTTCGACCGGCTCGTCGTGGACGCTGCGTTCGACCACGTGCTGCTGCTCGAACCGTGGTTGATCGCCGTGCTGCCCGGGGCGGGTCTGCTTGCGGCCTACGCATCGCGACGGTTCATCGGAGGAGAGGGAACCACCTCGGCGACCGCCGACGAGTACCTCCATGCGTTCCACGATCGCGATCACCAGCTCGGGCTGCGGGCGTTCGCCGGGCGCATCATCGCCGCACTCGCGACGCTCGGAACCGGCGGGCCGATGGGGCTGGAGGGACCGTCGCTGTACACCGGTGCGACGCTGGGGGCGACGATCCACCGCCGCCTGCCGCGCCTCGTGCGCGGTGCGGAACGTCGGGTGCTCCTGGTCGCTGGCGCGGCAGCAGGTGTGGCAGCGATCTTCAAGGCGCCCGCCACCGGGGCGATCTTCGCCATCGAGGTGCCGTACCAGGACGATCTGGCGCGCCGCATGCTGCTGCCATCGCTCGTCGCCAGCGCGTCGGGCTACCTCGCGTTCGCATCGATCAACGGGACCTCGCGCTTGTTCCCGATCGACGGCAACCCGGAGTTCGTCGTGCGCGACCTGCTCGGGGCGCTGGCCATCGGCATCGTCGCAGGGCTTGGCGCCCGCGGCTTCGCATGGATGCTCCGACGCGCCAAGCGCGTCGCCACCGGCAGCCACCCGGTGTGGACCGCGCTCGCCGCAGGAGTCGGGCTGGCGGGGTTCTTCGCTGCTGGACGGCTGTTGACAGGTGAATCGCTGATGGTCGGCTCGGGATACGAGGTCGTCGCCTGGGCGTCCGAGCCGGTGCACTCGGTGTGGCTGTTGATCGCAGTGCTGGCGTTGCGGTGCTTGGCCACCTCCGTCACCGTTGCGGGCGGCGGAGTGGGCGGCTTGTTCATCCCGCTCGTCGTCGCCGGGGCGTTGACCGGCTCGATCGTCAGCGTCGCGGTCGATCGGAGCAACCTGAGCCTGTTCATCGTCGTCGGGGTCGCTGCCTTCCTCGGGGCCGGCTATCGCGTTCCGTTGGCCGCCGTCATGTTCGTCGCCGAGACCACGGGCAGGCCGTCGTTCGTGGTGCCGGGCCTGCTCGCCGCAGTGGCAGCGGAGCTCATGATGGGCGCGTCGTCGGTGACGAGGTACCAGGTGGTGGCCCAACCGAACTTCACGATGAGCGAGCCCTGACGCGATGAACGGCCGGGTGCTCGTGCTCACGCCCGACGTCGACGAGCCACTCGGCCGCGTCAAGACGCACTACCGCATCGTCGATCGGTTGCGACGGCGCGGTGTCGACGCATCGGTGGTCCACCGCACGGGCAGCTTTCGGTGCACGTGGTTCGACAACGACACGCCGGTCGTCCCCCACGATGAGGTGTCGCTGACGTCAGCGGACGTCCTCGTGGTCCCCGGCCGCTGGCTCGACCGGCTCGCGATGGTCCCGGCCGGCGCGCGCACCATCGTGCTGAGCCACAGCGCCGAGACGACTGCCATGCCGGCGCCGCGAACCGCCACCCAGGATGGCAGCGCTCCGAAGCCCGATCGTTTCGTTTCACTCTCCGACTCCGACCGCGACCGGATCCTTCAGATGGCGCCGGACACGGACGTCATTGCGATCCGGGCCCCGGTGGACACGAGCCTCTTCCACGTCGACGGCCTCAAGCAGCGCCGCATCGCGTTCATGCCGGGGAGCCGCCCGGGCGCCGCCCGAGATGTCGTCACCGCGCTGCAGGAACGCCAGTCAGTCGGTGGATGGACGTTCACTCCCATCGAAGGCAAGCACGAACGTGACGTTGCGCAGCTGCTTCGGGACGCGGCGATCTACTTGAGCTTCAACCGGAGCGACAGCAACGGGACGTCGGCCCTCGAGGCAGCCGCCTCCGGCTGCACCATCATCGGCTACCACCAGTCGGGGAGCCGCCCAGTCGGCAGCGCCTCGTATTGGGTTCGAGACGGCGAGGTCGGCATGTTCGTCCACGTTGCCGACGACATGTTGCGTCGCTGGAACGAGCGCTCGACGATCTTCCGCCAGCGGGCCCTCGACATGGCCCAGCGGATCGCGGGCACGCACGACAGCGACGCGAACGACGACGAGATCGCCGCCGCGTTCACATTCGCAGACCGATCGACTGCATCGCCGCTCGGGACAATTCCGAGCTCGATGTGGACTCCGATCGGCCGTGCCGGACCGATCAGCCGGCTCGTGCGGCGCTCTTTCCGCCGATCCTGATCGCTCGGTGCCCGCGCCCACCGCGCGATGCAAGTCACGCACGTGATCGCAACGCGTTGGAAACACTTCGGCGACTCGTGAGAAATCTCACCTCCGTACGGTTCGCCCGGCTGACGCCAACGACGTCGACAGTCATCCCCTACCAGCCCCTACGTATCGGGAGGACACACGTGCGAAAAGCACGCAAGTACATCATCGGCGGCGTCATCGGCGCCGCCTTTCCTGCACTGCTGATCGGCGGCACGGCGTTCGCCGAGAACACCGCCGACAGCGTTGCGACTGCCAACAACCTGCTGTGGGTGATCCTCGGTGCCGTCCTGGTGATCTTCATGCAGGCCGGCTTCGCACTCGTCGAGACCGGCTTCACGCAGAAGAAGAACGCGGCGCACGTGATGAGCACCAACTTCGCCATCTTCGGCCTCGGCTTCGTCGGCTTCATGTTCATCGGCTTCCCGCTCGCGTTCGCCGGGTTCAGCTACCCGGGCTACTTCGGTTTGGACTCGCCGATGAACGGCGACGGCCTCCCGGCCATCGGCGGCGAGCACAGCGGCATCCTGTACTGGGGCTACAGCCATCTCGGCAACGGCGCGACGCCAGCGCTGCTGGCCTTCTTCCTGTACATGGTCGCCTTCATGGACACCGTGGCCACGATCCCCACCGGCTCGATGGCCGAGCGCTGGAAGTGGAAGAGCTTCGTGATCTGGGGGCTCTTCTGCGGCTCGCTCTACTACCCGCTGTTCGCAGCGTGGACGTGGGGCGGCGGCTGGCTCAACAAGACGTGGAGCTCGCTGCACTTCGGTGCGGGCTACGTGGACTTCGCCGGCTCCGGCGTCGTGCACGCCGTCGGCGGCGTCGCTGCGTTGGCAGGTTCCATCGTGCTCGGTCCCCGCATCGGCAAGTACGGCGCCGACGGCAAGCCCAAAGCGATCCCGGCACACAACATCCCGATGGCCATGCTCGGCTGCTTCGTGCTCCTGTTCGGTTGGTTCGGGTTCAACGCTGCCTCGACCTTCGGGAGCACCGACGTTCAGTTCGCCACGGTCGCTGCCAACACCGCGATCGCTGCAGCTGTCGGTGCCGTCGTCGGCATGTTCTGGATCACGTTCCGCTCCGGCAAGCCAGATCCGGGCATGCAGGTCAACGGCATGCTGGCCGGGCTCGTTGCGATCACCGCCCCGTGTGCGTTCGTCGCTCCCTGGGCAGCGGCCCTCATCGGCCTCCTCGCGGCGATCATCGTCATCGAGTTCGCCATGTTCCTGGAGAAGAAGGGCGTGGACGATCCGGTCGGCGCTGTTGCCGTCCACGGCATCGGTGGCACGTTCGGCGTCCTTTCCGTCGGCCTCTTCGCCAACGGCACCTATGGCGGGCTCTGGAACGGCTCCAGCGTCAAGGGCGTCACCGGCATCTTCTACGGCGGCGAGGGTTGGGGTCAGCTGGGTGCTCAGGCACTGGGCGTCCTCACGATCTGGACCGTGATCTTCGGCATCGCCTTCAGCTTCTTCAAGTTGCAGAACAAGTTCACGAAGGGCGGCATCCGCTCGAGCGAGGAAGACGAGATCGGCGGCGTCGACATCCCCGAGATGGGCGTGCTCGGCTACGTCGACTGACGCACACAGAGCTGGACGGTTCGCCGTCCTGCACACGGGGAGGGTGCCCACAGCGCCCGATCCGGTAGGGGCCGTCCCCAGGCCGCCAGCAATGGCGGTCTGGGGACACTTCTATTTCTCGGGTGGGTGGGTACGGTGGACTCATGCCAAACCGCAGCACGAACGTGCGACGGGTGCTGGCGGCCACCGCGGTGGTCGTCGGTGCGGCGGGCTTCATGACGACCTTCATCGACGCTGGCCAGGCGCTCGCGCCGATCAGCGGGATCAGCGGACCGGCAACGCCGGGGTCCGTCGCCACACGTGGATCGAGCATCCAGGCGACACCGACGTTGCCGCCACCACCGAACCCGTGCGATCCGCCCGCCGACGTGCCGTCGTCGGCGAAGCAGGTGGTGATCGTCGACGCGTTCAACGGCACCTACGCGCACGTCGATCTGCGTCTGAAGGTGGACGGTTCGTGGACGTGCGCGAGGTCGATGACCGGACGAGTCGGCCGCACTGGCGTGCACCTGTTGGCGCAGCGCGTGTCGGGCGACGGCAGCACGCCCGGCGGGACGTTCGCGCTCGGCACGATGACCGCGCCGGACGGGCAGACCTTCCAGTTCTTCGGCAACGGGACCAACCCCGGCGTGCAGGGCTCGTGGCGTCAGGTGCAAGCCGGTGACTGCTGGGATGCGACCGGCGGTGACGCCGCCTACAACACGCTCACGTCGCGCTCGGCGGCACAGTGCACGGGCGACGACGAGTACCTGCCGAGCATCACCGGCGCGTACTCGCGTGCCGCGCTCATCGGTGCCAACATGGGCCCCGGTCGCTCCGGCGACCAACCGGGCGAGACACCGCGTGCCGCGGCGATCTTCCTGCACCGCTTCAGCTACGACGCCGCCGGCAACAGCAAGCCGACGTCCGGCTGCGTCTCACTGGCCGCAGCCGACCTCGACGCCGTGCTGCGATCGTTGGTGCCGGGCGAGGCATGGTTCGTGATCACTGCCTGAGCGAGCAAGCTCAGCAACCTTCGACAACAGGAGACCGATGAAGCTCATCACCGCCATCGTCAAGCCGTTCAAGGTGGACGACGTGAGGGAGGCGCTGCAGGGCGCCGGGGTGCACGGCATGACCATCAGCGAGGTGCGTGGCTTCGGCCGCCAGGGTGGGCACTCCGAGACCTACCGAGGCGCCGAGTACAAGATCGACTTCGTCCCGAAGGTGCGCATCGAGATCGTCGTCGAGGGGTCGGATGCCGACGGCGTCGTGGACGCGATCCGCCACGCGGCGGCGACCGGCAAGATCGGCGACGGCAAGATCTGGGTGACGGAGGTCGAGCGCATCGTCCGCATCCGTACGGGCGAACAGGGTGCCGACGCCATCTGAGTCGTAAAGTCGGCCCATGACCGTGACTGATCCTGCGCCACCCGCATCGACGCCCGCGAAGGCCGAGCGATGGACTGCGCAGTGGAAGGAGCTGTACGCCGAGGTGATCACCACGGGCCTGTGCACCGGGTGCGCGGGGTGCGTGGTGACGTGCCCGCACGACGTGATCGGCTACGAGCACGAAGAGGGCAAGTACAAGCCGTTCCACCTCGAAGAGGAGCTCGGCCTGGACAACTGCATCCACGGCGAGAAGGGCTGCACCACGTGCACACGTGCGTGCCCGCGGTTCCGTGCGTGGGAGCCGGCGGCGGACATGCACCTGTTCGGTCGGGTGCGTGAGCCCAACGAGATGTCCGGCATCTGGCGCCAGCTGCTGCTGACTCGTGCGGCCAACGACGAGGAGCACACGAAGGGCCAGGACGGCGGGTTCGTCTCGGCGATGTTGAACTGGTTGCTGGAGCACGACTACATCGAGGCGGCGATGGTCTCCGGTGTCGAGGACGACGATGCGTGGAAGGCCAAGCCCGTGCTGGTGCACAACCGCGAGGAGGTGCTGGCCACCGCCGGCAGCCGCTACACGTACTGCGCCAACCCGCTGGCGTTGCGCCAGGCGAAGGAAGAGGGACTGTCCAAGCTCGCCTTGGTCGGCATGGGATGTCAGACGTCGTCGCCGCCGATCATGTGGGATCGCAAGGCCGGCAAGGTGTCCAAGCCGTTCCTGTTCAACATCGGGCTGCTGTGCTCGAAGACGTTCGACGACGCGATCTTCCCCGAGCTGTTCGAGGCCAAGTACGGCTTGAAGAAGCAGGACATGGTGAAGATGAACATCAAGGGCGTCTTCCAGATCTGGATGAAGGACGGCTCGTACCACGAGATCGATCTGAAGGAGTGCCACGGCTGGACGCGCGAGGGCTGCAAGAACTGCCCCGACTTCGCTGCCGAGCACTCCGACATCGCCACCGGTGGCATCGGCAAGGACAACGACTGGACGCTGACCATCGTGCGCACCGAGCTCGGTGAGGAAGTGATCAACCGGATGATCGCCGACGGCACGATCATCGCCCGCCCCGCCCAGGAGGACGAGGTGGCGATGAAGCTGCTGCGCACCCTGTCCATCGTCTCCCGCCGTCGTTGGCCGCAGTTCGCCGACGCCGCCCCCACCGTCGGCGTCCCCCCGCCGAAGAAGAAAGCAGACGGCTCCGCCCCCGCCGCCCACTGATCTCCAGGGCTCGCTGCGCTCGCCTGCCGAGTTCGCTCGCGAGCTCGCTCACCCGAACTCGAGCGCGTCACGTTTCCGGGCGAGTGACAGAATCCGGCACATGCCGTTGCATCCGCAAGCCGAGTCGTTGCTGGCCTTGATCGCCTCGGTGGGCGACCCGCCGGTCGAGGAGAGCACACCTGAGGAGGCACGTGCCGCGCGCAAGGCGCGGTGGCGGCCATCCGAGGTCGTCGTGCACGAGATCCGCGACCTCGACGCTGGCGGTGTGCCATCCCGGTTGTACCGGCCGAGCGATGACGCCGGCCTCGGGCTGCTCGTGTACTTCCACGGCGGCGGCTGGGTGATCGGCGACCTCGACAGCCACGACGACGTGTGCCGCCGGTTGGCCAACGGCAGCGGTCACGCGGTGCTCAGCGTCGACTACCGGCTCGCTCCGGAGCACCCGTTTCCCGCGCCGCTGGAGGATGCGGTGACGGCGACCCGATGGGCGTACGCGCACGCGACGGAGCTCGGATGCGACCGCGATCGGCTCGCCGTCGGCGGCGACTCGGCGGGCGGCAACCTCGCGGCCGCAGTCGCCCAGCTGGCACCCGTGCCGTTGCGCTACCAGTTGCTGGTCTACCCGGTCACCGACTGCACGCGGTCGATGGCGAGCTACGAGGAGAACGCGTCCGGGTACCTCCTCACCGCAAGCGGGATGGCCTGGTTCATCGAGCAGTACCTGTCGGGCGACGTCGGCGCACCCGACGACCCGCGGGTGTCGCCGTTGCTCGCCGCCGATCATGCGCTGGAGGCGACGCCACCGGCGATGGTGATCACCGCCGAGTTCGATCCGCTACGCGACGAGGGCGACGCTTACGCGGCTCGACTCGCGTCGCTCGGCGTGTCGACGAGCCACGTCCGCTTCAGTGGGATGTTCCACGCCTTCTTCTCGATGGGCGACTTCCTCGACGACGGGCGCGGCGCGGTGGCCATGGCAGCCGCCGCGCTGGGCCGGGTGCTGTCGTCATGAGCGACGCGCAGCAACCTGCTCCGCAACCGCGACCGGCGACATCGCACACCGCAGCGGCCAATGAGCGCGCCGCGGCGCGCATGGCCCACGACGATCGGTTGGACTTCGACCGCATCGCCACCGGGATGATCGGTGCGCTCGACCCGCCGGTGATCACCGGCGCGAAGGGCAACGTGCTGTGGGACAGCGGGCGCTACGAGTTCCTGCGCACGACCGCACCGCCGGAGGTCCACCCGAGCCTCTGGCGCCAGGCGCAGCTGAACGTGCTGCACGGCCTGTTCGAAGTGGTCGACGGGATCTATCAGGTGCGCGGATACGACCTGTCGAACATCACGTTCGTACGCACCGACACGGGATGGATCGTCATCGATCCGCTCACGGTTGCCGAGACCGCTGCGGCGGCACGCGCCCTCGTCGACGCAGAGCTCGGGCACCGCCCCGTCGTGGCGATCATCTACACGCACAGTCACGTCGACCACTTCGGCGGCGTGCGCGGCATCGTCACCGACGAGGAGGTCGCCTCCGGTGCGGTGCGGATCATCGCCCCCGAAGGCTTCCTCGAAGCCGCCGTCAGCGAGAACGTGGTCGCCGGGCCGGCGATGCGCCGGCGGGCGATGTACATGTACGGCATCCTCCTGCCGGTCGGCATCCACGGTCACGTCGACGCCGGGCTCGGCAAGGCGACACCGCTCGGCTCGACCGGCCTCATCGCGCCGACCGAGAGCGTGGACACCACGGGCGCCGTGCTGCACATCGACGGCATCGACATCGAGATGCAGATGACGCCCGGCACCGAAGCGCCTGCCGAGATGAACTTCTGGTTCCCGCAGTACCGCGCGCTGTGCATGGCCGAGAACTGCACGGCCACGTTGCACAACGTGTACACGCCACGCGGCGCCGAGATCCGCGACGCGTTGTCGTGGAGTCGGTTCATCGACGAGTCGATCACGCTGTTCGTCGATCGCAGCGACGTTGCCTTCGCCAGCCACCACTGGCCGAGGTGGGGCGCCGCGGACATCGAGCACTGGCTGGCTGGTCAGCGCGACACCTACCGCTTCATCCACGACGAGACGATGCGCCTCGTGAACCACGGCTTCACGGCGCTGGAGATCGCCGAGGCGTTGGAGCTGCCGGCCGCGCTGGGCGATGAGTTCTTCAACCGCGGCTACTACGGCACGGTGAGCCACAACGTGAAGGCGGTGTACCAGCGCTACCTCGGCT
Source organism: Ilumatobacteraceae bacterium (assembly GCA_965229005.1). Classification (GTDB taxonomy): domain Bacteria; phylum Actinomycetota; class Acidimicrobiia; order Acidimicrobiales; family Ilumatobacteraceae; genus CBDDIP01. The sequence continues at coordinate 1,163,798 of CBDDIP010000002.1, read as the reverse complement.
GGTTCGACGGCAACCCGGCCAACCTGCACCCGCTGCCGCCGCAGGAGACCGCGGTGAAGATCGTCGAGTACATGGGCGGCGCCGACACGGTGCTGGCGCGGGCCCGCGCCGACTTCGACGCCGGCGAGTACCGATGGGTGGCGCAGGTCGTCAACCACGTCGTCTTCGCCGACCCGACGAACGCAGCGGCGCGGCAGCTGCAGGCCGACGCGCTCGAGCAGCTCGGCTACCAGAGCGAGTCGGGGCCGTGGCGCGACTTCTACCTCACCGGCGCGCAGGAGCTGCGCAACGGCACGCCGTCACTGCCCGGCTTCCGGCCTCCCGGGTCTGCCGACATGATGCGGGCGATGACGCCGGAGATGGTGCTCGACCTGTGCGGCGTGAAGCTCAACGGGCGAGCGGCGACCGACGTCGTGCTGCGCTTCGACGTCACGTTCGACACCGGGTGGAGCACGCACCTCGTCGTCGAGCACGGCGTCATCCACCACAGCCCGCGCCGCACCGCCGATGCAGACGCCGCGGTGCACACCTCGGTCGAGTCGTTGGTGCGCGTGGCCAACGAGCTGAGCACCCTCGACGACGAGCTCGCCGCGGGCTCGATCCGTGTCGACGGCGACGTCGACGCGTTCCGCCGCTTCCTCGCCCTGCTCGACCAGTTCGACCTGTTCTTCCCGATCATCGAGCCCTGACGCGGTCACTACTGTTCGCGACATGAGCAACCCGATCTCGGGAGTCGGCCAGATCGCTCAGCGAGCCATCGACCTGCACCGCGCCACCGCCTTCTACCGAGACGTGCTGGGCCTCCGGCACATCGCCACGTTCGATCCACCGGGCCTCGTGTTCTTCGACCTCGGCGGCGGCACGCGCCTGCTGCTCGAGGGCGGCGCGCCGAGCGCGCTCGTCTACCTGACCGTGGAGGGCATCGAAGGATGGGTCGCGCGACTGCGCAAGGCGGGCGTCGAGGTGACCTCCGACCCGCACGTCATCTACATCGACGAGCACGGCACGTTCGGCGACAAGGGCATCGAGGAGTGGATGGCGTTCTTCCACGACTCCGAGGAGAACCTCGTCGGGCTCGTCGAACGCCGACCGGGTCAACCAGCCGAGAACCCGGCCAGCTGAGCGCGCTGACCGGCTGGTCCGAGTACCGAACGCGCGCTCACCGCGCGTTGAGTACTCGGATCGCGGCGTTTTGGGTCGGGGACGCGCCGACGTCGGGGCTCGGGGGCGCTCAGCGGCCCGCCGGGATGGAGAGCCCGGCCAGCTGAGCGGCGCGGACGAAGATCGCGTCGAGCATCGGTTCCGTCAGCCGGCCGGTGAACGTGTTCTGCTGGCTCGGGTGGAACGAGCACAGCAGCAGCAACCCGTCCGGCGCGGGGACCTCGACGCCGTGGCCGAACTTCGGGCGCGGGCGCACGCCGAGCTCGCTGCACGCGACCTCGTAGCCGAACGCGCCGAGGCACACGACCACGCGCAGGCCGGGCAGCAGTGAGCGCTCGCGCTGCAGGAAGGGGCGGCAGTGGTCGCGCTCGTCGGGCAGCGGCTTGTTCCCCGGTGGCGCGCACTTCACCGCGGCGGTGACCCACGCGCCGCGCAGCGTCAGTCCGTCGTCGATCGATGTCGATGTCGGCTGGTTGGCCAGGCCGGCGCGATGCATCGCCCGGTACAGCCAGTCACCTGATCGGTCGCCGGTGAACACACGTCCCGTGCGATTGGCGCCGTGGGCGGCGGGCGCCAACCCGAGCACCAGGATCCGCGCCGCCGGGTCGCCGAAGCCGGGCACGCCCCTCCCCCAGTAGGTGTCGTCCCGGTAGCTCGCCCGCTTCTCCACCGCCACCTGCTCGCGCCACTCGACGAGGCGAGGGCACGCACGGCACGCGCTGACATCACGTGCCAGCCGGGCGAGCGAATCCACGGAGTTGACAGTACGGTTTGAGATCGAGATGGCGCGAACGAAACAGGCTCCCCCGGCATCAACGCTCGTGCTCCTGGTGCGTCACGGCCAGACGCCCACCACGGGCAAGCTGCTGCCCGGTCGCGCCCCCGGGCTGCACCTGGCGGAGGCCGGCCACGCCCAGGCGGCTGCCGTCGCCGAGCGTCTCGCCGTCCTCCCCCGAGTGGATGGGCTGTACACCTCCCCGCTCGAGCGGGCACGTGAGACTGCGGCACCCACGGTCGCTGCGCGCAAGCAGAAGGTGGTCGTCGACAAGGGCCTGCTGGAGTGCGACTTCGGCGAGTGGACCGGTGCCGAGCTCAAGGTGCTGATGAAGAAGCCGGAGTGGCAGACCGTGCAGCGCGCACCCTCGGTGTTCCGCTTCCCCGGCGGCGAGAGCTTCACCGAGATGCAGACCCGCATCGTCACCGCCATCGACCGGCTGCGTGAGCGCCATCCCGGCGGCGTCATCGTCTGCTTCTCCCACGCCGACCCGATCAAGGCCGCCGTCGCCCACGCGATGGGCACGCACCTCGACCTGTTCCAGCGCATCGTCATCAGCACGTGCTCGGTCACCGCCATCGCCTACAGCGCCGGCGGCCCCGTGGTGCTCACCGTCAACTCCACCGGCGGCTCGCTCGCCGAGCTGCGGCCGTCCTGAGAGCGCTCGGAACGCGATGGGTGTCTTCTACGAATTCGACGAGGTGGACGCCTTCACCGTCGGCGCGCTCGGTTCGCCGGGGCAACGCGAGTTCTTCCTGCAGGCTCGCCGCGGCACCACGCGCGTCAGCGTGAAGTGCGAGAAGCAGCAGGCGTCGGCGATCGCCGACTACCTCCGTCGCGTGCTCAGCGACCTGCCGGCGCCGTCCGACAAGCCGATGCCGTCCGCGCTCGAACTGGCCGGCCCCGTCGACGCGGCGTTCGTGCTCGGGCCGGTCGGGCTGGGCTACGACCGCAGCAACGACCGCGTGCTCGTGCAGCTCGAAGAGGTCGTGCCGGTGGACGAGGACGGCGAGCCCGACCCGGAGGTCGTCGACGACCGCGGCCACCTGCGGGTGTTCCTCACGCGCAGCCAGGCGATGGCGTTCTGCGATCACAGCGAATCGGTGGTTGCCGCCGGCCGACCCACGTGCCGGTTCTGCGGCCTGCCCATCGACGTCGACGGTCACCCGTGCCCGCGGATGAACTGACCCGCGTCCGGCAACTCGAGGTGCTCCAGGCGGGCGAGCTGGACATCGAGGGTCGCATGCCCTGGAGCAGCAACGCCACGTTCCTCGTCAACGTGTGCCTCGACGACGTGGACGCGCAGGCGATCTACAAGCCGATGCGCGGCGAGCGACCTCTGTGGGACTTCGAGCCCGGGCTGCATCGTCGCGAGCTCGCCGCGTACCACCTCAGCGAGGCGATGGGTCTCGACCTCGTGCCGCCGACGATCATCCGCGACGGGCCGCTCGGCGAGGGTTCGCTGCAGTGGTTCGTCGACGCCGACCACCAGCAGCACTACTTCACCATCCACGAGGCGCGGCCGGAGCTGCACGACACGTTGCGCGGCGTGGCTGCCTTCGATCTCCTGGCGAACAACACGGATCGCAAGAGCGGGCACGTGCTGATCGACGGCGACGACCACATCTGGGGCATCGACCACGGACTGTGCTTCGCCGCCGACTTCAAGCTGCGCACGGTCGTGTGGGAGTTCGGCGGCGAGACGATCCCCGACGCGTTGCTCGACGCGGTGCGGCCGATCGCCACGAGCGTGCCGCTGGCGGTGGCGACGCTGCTCGACGACGACGAGGTGGTCGCCGTGCAGGAGCGTGCGCAGTGGGTGCTCGACCATCCCGTGTTCCCGGTGGACACGTCGGGACGTCGGTATCCCTGGCCGCTTGTGTGAACCTGCCTGCGCGATCATGACGGCGTGATCGACGTCGCCTCGCTGCCGCCGTTCTGGCTGCGCGACAACTGCCCGTGCCCCTCGTGCCGCGATGGCTTCAGCGGACAGAAGCTGTTCCAGATCCTCGATCTGCCCGGCGGCCTGCGCGTCGATTCGGTGCGCGACCACGGTGATGCTGTCGAGGTGGTGTGGTCGCCCGACGGGCACGTGTCGCGCTACTCGTCGACGTGGCTGGCGGCGAACCAGCCGATCGCGGTCGTCGCGTCCGACGGTCGGACGGAGGTGGACAAGCAGTTGTGGGGCGACGCCGAGCTGCTGGCCGGCATGTCGCCCACGGCTGACTGGAGCGCCTACCTCGCCGACGACGTCGTGCGCCGCGACGCCCTGGATGCCGTGCGCCGCTTGGGTTTCGTGCTCTTGCGCGGTGTGCCCGCGGTGGAACGTCAGGTGCTGACCGTCGTCGAGTCGTTCGGGTTCGTGCGGCGCACCAACTACGGCGATCTGTTCGACGTGCGCGTGGAGCCGAACCCGACCAACCTCGCCTTCACCAGCTCGCGCATCCAGCCGCACACCGACAACCCGTACCGCGATCCGGTGCCGACGATCCAGGCGCTGCACTGCCTGTGCAACGACGCCGACGGCGCTAACTCCGGCCTCGTCGACGGGTTCGCTGCTGCAGCCGCACTGCGCGCCGCTGATCCCGATGCGTTCGACGTGCTTGCTCGTGTCGCCGTCCCGTTCGAGTACCGCGATGCGACGACGGTGCTGCGCACCGAGCAGCCACTGATCCAGCTCGACGGTCGCGGCCGCATTCGCACCGTGCGCTTCAACAACCGCTCGATCGGCACGCTGCGCCTCCCCGCGGCCGAGCTCGACGGGTTCTACGCGGCGTACCGCACGTTCGCGTCGATCATCCTCGAGCCGCAGCGGCAGCTCGACCTCCGGCTCGAGCCCGGCGACTGCCTCGTGTTCGACAACACCCGTCTGCTGCACGCCCGCACCGCGTACGCGGCCGACGGTCGACGTCACCTCCAGGGCACCTACGCCGATCTCGACTCGCTGTTCAGCACGCTGGCGCTGCTCGACGAGTCGACGCGCTCAGCGCGTGCGTCAGCGGCTGTCGACACGATCTCGGAGCTGTTCGAGCGCGACGGCGCTGGCGAGTACTTCGGCGAACCTGTCACGCAGGCCGAGCACATGCTCCAGGCCGCAGCACTCGCCGAGCAATCGGGCGCCGCGCCCGCAGTGATCGCCGCCGCGTTGCTGCACGACGTCGGCCACTTCCATGGCACGCGTACCGGGCAGGACCTGATGGACGGCGTCGACAACCACCACAGCGCGACCGGTGCGACGTGGCTCGGCCGCTGGTTCGACAGCGACGTCACCGATCTCGTCCGCATGCACGTCGCCGCCAAGCGCTACCTGTGCACCGTCGAGCCGAGCTACTTCGCCACCCTCTCCCCCGCCTCGGTGCACACCCTCCAGGTGCAGGGCGGACCGATGACCGCCGACGAGGTCGCTCAGTTCGAAGCCGACGGCCGTGCCGATCTCGCATGCCAGGTCCGCCGCTGGGACGAAGCCGCCAAGGACCCCAACGTCACCGTCCCCGACTTCGCCCACTACGCCGACCTGCTGCGCTCCCTCATCCCCTGACCGAGCAACCCAGCCGGGCTGGGTTCTCGTTGCGTTGGACGACAGGAGGTGTCGCCCGATGCAACGAGATGCCGAATCAGGTGGGCGGGGGTGGGGCGAGCATCATGCGCAGGTCGCTGACGAGCGCGATCAGGTCGACGACGGTGGCCTTGAGCACGGGGAGCCGGGCCAGGTCGATGGCTCGCACGACCATCGGCACGGTGCGTCGCACGAGCAGCTTCGAGGCCATCGCACCGTGGCTGCCGTCGTAGACCCAGAACAGCACGCAGCCCATGTGGAAGAGCCACAGCAGCTCGGGGAGCTCACCACGGATGGCCGGGGTGATCTTCATCGAGCTGCCCTCGATCAGGTCGCGCACCATCGCCACGGACTCCTCGCGAGCGGAGGCGCTCTCGGGGCTGAACGGGCTCAACGGGCTGCGCGGATCCGCGGCGTTGCGGAAGAAGGCCGACGCGAACTCGTGGTACGGGTCCATCAGGTCGAACCAGGCGTCGAGGTAGGCGATCATCCGGTCCTCGAGCGATGTCAACCCGGCGAGCTTCTCCGGCATCACCAACGCGTGGTCGGCGGCGGCCCGGTGGTAGAAGCCCTGGATGAGCTGCTCTTTCGAGTCGAAGTAGTAGTACGCGTTGCCGAGAGACACCCCGGCGGCCTCGGCCACGGCGCGCATCGTGGTTGCTTCGTAGCCCTTGGCCGAGAACAGCTCGAGCGCGGCATCGATGATGCTCGTCCGTGTCTGCTCACTGCGGGCCTGTCTGCTCATCGTTCCGAAGGTTGCCACGTCAGCCCGCCTCGCGCCTCACGGGTGCGGGCAATCCGCACGCCTCGTCGCAGCCGGCGCCGGGACGCAGGTCTCGGAGGAACGCGGTGCCGTCGACCAGCATCCGCAGCCGATGCGGGTGCAGCCCGGCGGCGAAGTCCACCGCCTGGGAGCGGGTGCGCCGCGCCGCCCACAGGCACATGATGTAGGCGTCCTCGCCGCGGTACACCTGACCACCGTCGCCGATCACCGTGATCACCTTGCGGCAGGCCTCGTGGTCGAGGTTCGGGTAGGCCTCGCGCGCTGCGGCTGACGCCACGGGCATCAGCCGCACCGGAACGAGCAGGTCGGCGTTGCGCAGCCACGTCGCTGCCCGGCGACAGACCGGGCAGTCGGGGTCGTAGAGCACCGTCAGCTCGTGGACGACCTCCCTCATTGCGGAGCCGCCCACGTCGGGCTGACGGTGGTGCGCTCGATCGTCGACATTGGGGCGAGGCGCTGATCACGGGCCAGTGCCCGGTTGCGAACGGTGCTGAACAGCCACACGTTCGCCAGGTGCACGGTGCCCAGCACGATGGCGACGATGCCGACTCGATGGGTGAGCACCTCGAGCACGTCCTCGCCCGTGCGCACTGCTCGATCGGTGCGCAGGTACAGCGCCACGTAGCCGAGGTTCAGCAGGTAGAAGCCGACGACCAGCAGGTGGTTGACCGCATCGGCCAGCCCGTCGTTGCCGTGGAAGACGTCGTGGAGGAAGACCCTGCCGTTGCGGTACAGCGTGCGGGCCACGAACACCGTCAACGGGACGGTGATGGCGAGGTACAGGAGGTAGGTGACGACTTTGGCGTTCATGGGAACCCCTTCCGGTTGACGTTCAGAAGTTGAACGTGTTCAACAAACATCTTGAACGCGTTCAACTTTCATGTCAAGCCCGAAAACGCAAAGAGGGGCGAGGCCGAAGCCTCGCCCCTCTCGTGCAGATCGGTCAGCGGCTCTGCAGCGCTTCGATGATCTTGGGGAGCACCTTGTGCACGTCGCCGACGATGCCGAGGTCGGCGATGCCGAAGATCGGCGCTTCCTTGTCCTTGTTGATGGCGATGATGTTCTTGGCGCCCTTCATGCCCACCATGTGCTGCGTGGCGCCGGAGATGCCGGCGGCGATGTAGACGCTCGGCTTGACGACCTTGCCGGTCTGACCGACCTGGTAGCTGTACGGCACCCAACCCGCATCGACGATCGCTCGCGACGCACCCGGGGCGCCCTTGAGCAGCTTGGCCAGGGTCTCGATCATCTCGTACTTCGCTGCCTCGCCGAGCCCACGACCGCCGGAGACGACGATGTTCGCTTCGTCGAGCTTCGGGCCGCTGTGCTCTTCGACGTGCACCGCGTTGATCGTGGCCGCACCAGTGGCGCCGAGCTCCGGGACCGCAGCGGCGACGACCTCGGGGGCACCGCCACCCGATGCCTCGGGGGCGAAGCTCTTCGGACGGAACACGGCCAGGTGCGGGCCCGCACCGGTGAACGTGGTGGTGACCAACGTGTTGCCACCGAAGATCGGGGTGGTCACCGACACGGTGGCGCCGTCAGCGGTGATGTCGGTGTTGTTCGTGAGCACCGTGCGATCCAGCTTCACCGACAGGCGAGCGACGATGTCGCGGCCCTCGTAGTTCTGCGGGAACAGGATGATGTCGGGCGAATCGCCGCCGTCGATGACGGCCTTCATCGCCGCCGCGACCGCGACGCCGGGCAGCTTGCCCGCCAGATCGCCGGTGGCGTACACCTTCGTCGCCCCGTACTCACCGAGACCGGCAGCGATCGCCGACGCATCGCCACCGACGAAAGCGGTGACGGTGCCGAGAGCGCGGCCCTTGGTGAGCAGTTCGAGCGTGCCCGACGTGGGGGCACCGTTGGCTTCTTGTGCGAAGACCCAGACGTTCGTCATGTGATTCTCCCAGACCCTCTCAGATGACCTTCAGGTTTTCGAGGAAGGCAATGACCTTGGTGTAGGTCTCACCGTCGTCCTCGATGATCTCACCAGCAGCGCGGGCCTCAGCCTGGCTGACGTTGGTGATCGACTGGTTCGCACCGGCCCAACCAACAGGGGTGACCCCGAGGTCGCTGGCAGTGACCGTGTCGATCGGCTTCGACTTGGCAGCCATGATGCCCTTGAAGCTCGGGTACCGCGGCTCGACCACACCAGCCGTGACACTGATCAACGCCGGCAACGGAACCGTGACCTCGTCGTAGCCCTCTTCGGTCTGACGGTCGACCTTCAGGTTCGTGCCGTCGACGGTGATCTTCTTGGCGAACGTGACCGACGGCAAACCGAGCACTTCGGCGATCTGCTCGGGCACGGTGCCGGTGTAACCATCACTCGACTCGGTGGCCGCGATGACCAGATCGGCGCCGCCGAGCTTCTGTACCGCGGCAGCGATGACCTTGGCGGTGGTCAGGGCATCACTGCCCTGAAGCGCCGGGTCGGAGACGAGGATGCCCTTGGCTGCGCCCATGGCGAGGGCGGTGCGCAGACCGCTGACCTCTCCGTTGGGAGCCACCGACACGAGGCTGACCTCGCCGCCGTTGGCCAACTGCAACGCCATCTCCACGCCATAGCTGTCCGACTCGTCCAGGATCAGCTTGCCGTCACGCTTCAGCGTGTTGGTGGCGGGGTCGAGCGCACCCGGGCTGGCCGGGTCGGGGATCTGCTTGACGCACACGATCACGTTCATGGGTGCACATTGTTACCGGTGGGTTGCGTTTCCGCCCAACCCGCCTCCGAACAGCGGGTGCACACCGCGGCTACCGTCCTGGGTCTTGCGCATCCTGTTGGTCGTCAACGCCTTCGCCTCATCGGTCACGGCGCGCAACACGGTGGTCGTCCACCGCGCTCTCTCGCAGGGCAACGAGGTCGACATCGTCGAGACCAACCGGCGCGGGCACGCCACGCGATTCGCCCAGGACGCGGCCCGCCGCGGGGTGGACGTGGTCATCGGCTTCGGGGGTGACGGCACGCTCAACGAGGTCGCCACGGGCGTGGCCGGCACCGACACGGCGATCGGGGTGCTCCCGGGCGGCAGCACCAACGTGTTCGCCCGCACCCTCGGGCTTCCCAACGATCCGGTGGCCGCGGTGCACAAGGTGGTGGCCGGGTTGGCCGCCAACGACATCCGCCCGATCGGACTCGGTCACGTCAACGGCCGCTACTTCTGCTTCCACACCGGCGTCGGCTACGACGCGGCGGTCGTGCACGAGGTGGAGCGACGGGCGTCGCTGAAGCGGTGGCTCGGGCATCCGCTGTTCATCTACGCGTCGTTGCGAACGTGGATGACGAAGTACGACCGCGGCCACCCGCACTTCGCCGTGGAGGGCGACCATCGCGTCGACGACGGCTACTTCACGATCGTGCTGAACACGAACCCGTACACGTACCTCGGCAACCGGCCGCTCGATCTCAGCCCTGCCGCGACGCTCGACCGCGGGTTGGTGGCGGTGACGTTCCGCACGATGAAGGTGGGCGCGATCCTCAGCGGCCTCGGTGGCGCGTTGCGTGGCGGCGGCGTCAAGCCCAGCGACACGCTCGATCTGCAGACCGACCTCAGCGCGCTGACGATCACCAACGACGTGCCGTTCCCGTACCAGCTCGACGGCGACTACCTCGGCGAGACGACTCGGCTCGAGTTCCAGCACGTGCCCGACGCGGTGCGGCTGGTGTATCCGAGCGACGGCACCGGCTGAGAGGCCCTGCTGCTGTTCGTCGCTGGGCACATCCTCAGGTGGCGGCGCGGCCTGCCGAGCGAGGCGACACCGCGTTGATCCAGCCGTTCGCGGCACGCATCAAGGCCTCCTTGGAGATCGTGTCGAAGGACGACAGCTTGAGGAAGTGGCGAGCAATGGTGAGACCGAGGATGCTGCTGACGACGAGCACTGCCCGTGCTTCGGCGTCGTCGCCGTCGAGCGATCCGGCGAGGTTGTCGATCCGCTCCTCCAGGAACGCACGCATGAAGGCCTCCGCCTGCGGAACCGTCAGCATCGACCGGACGAGGGCTCGCGTTTCCGGCGGGAGATCGGTCAGTCGCGCGTCGAGCACGTCGGCGAGATGTTCCGCTGCCCCACGCTCGTCGCGCTCGGACAGATGCACCGCCGACGCAAAGAGGTCGGCTTTGGAGCCGCCGTGTTGCATGACCAATGAAGCGTCGACTCCGGCCCGATCGGCGATCGAGCGGATCGTGGCACCCTCGAATCCATGAAGTGCGAACTCCTCTCGCGCCGCATCGAGGATGCGACGGGCGCTCTCCGCCCGCTTCGCGTCTCTCGAGGTGCCGGCCACGGATGTCACTCTACAAGCGTTGAGCGAACCAGTTAACCTTTGGCTCAACGAGCGTTCAGCCAGTGGGCCCGGCTGCAGCGCGATCGAAGGAGCACGCCATGGCACTGATCGGCATCGAAGAGCACTGGACCACACCCGGACTGAGAGCAGCACTCGAAGCGCTGCCGGAGGCGAAGCGCGACGAGAGCCTCGTCTTCAACGAGATCGGTGACCACCTCGCTCGGCTGGAGAACATTGGCGACGCACGCATCGCAGCAATGGACGAGCAAGGCGTCGACATGCACATCCTCGGCGTGGCCCCGCCGGCGACGGGCCCGCTCGCTCCCGCGGACGCAGTTGCGCTGAGCCGGGACACGAACGACATCGCCGCCGAGGCGGTTCGCACCCATCCGGCGCGCCTGCGGGCGATGTCCACGCTGCCGATGGCGGAGCCGAGGGCCGTCGCGGCCGAACTAGAACGCGCGGCCGCCCTCGGCTTCGTCGGCGCGATGGTGTACGGCCGCACCGGCGACACGCCACTCGACGACCCGCGCTACGACGATCTGTTCGCCGCTGCGGCTGCACTCGGCCAGCCGATCTTCATCCATCCGCAGATCCCCACGCGCGCGGTCCGGGCCGCCGCGTACTCGGGGTTCGACCCGATGGTCGACCTGGCCCTGTCGACCTTCGCCTGGGGATGGCACCTCGAAGCGGCACTCGCCGCACTCCGTCTCGTCACCCGAGGCACGTTCGACCGTCACCCCGACCTGCAGATCGTGCTCGGCCACTGGGGCGAGCTGTTCATGTTCTGGCTCGACCGCACCGACAGCCTCTCGCGCGTCGCCGGGCTCCAGCGCAAGGTGTCCGACTACGCCCGCTCGAACGTCAACATCACGAGCTCAGGCATGTTCAACCCGGCGCTGCTCCGCCAAGCGCTTGAGGCGACCACGATCGACCGGCTTCTGTTCTCCACGGATTATCCGTTCCAGCACCCGAACGGCGACGACATCGGGCAGTTCCTCACCGAGTTCGACACCGACGACGACCGCCGCAGTTTCAGCAGCGACAACGCGTGCCGCCTCTTCCACATCGAGCTCCCGAACGACTGAGCCACTAGCGCGACGCCAGCACGTCCAAGGCCACGTCGGGCACGTTCGTGCAGATGCCGTCGATGCCCCAGTCGAGGAGCTCGTTCATGCGCACCGGGTCGTCGCACGTCCACGTGTTGACCTCGATGCCGCCGGCGTGGCAGCGCTCGACCTGCTCGCGGGTGAGCACGCGCACCCACGGGTGCAGCGCGACGTGACCGTTCGCCTGCAACGTCGCGACCGCGTCATCAGGCACCTCGACCACGAGCCAGGCGGTGCGGATGGTCGGCGCGAGGGCTCGACAGCGGTTGACGGTTTCCAGACGAAACGACGAGATCAGCCAGCGGAGGTCCTCGCCACGGGCGACGAGGTGATCGATCGTGGCATCCGCGATCGCGTCGGTGGGGTCGAAGTCGGGCTCCTCCGGATCGTTCTTGATCTCGACGTTGACCCACATCCCGGCGCACGCATCGAGCGCCGCGCCGAGCAAGGGCAGGTGGTCGGGGAGGTCGTTCACGTGCAGGTCAGCGATCACACGACCGTCAGCGAGGCGAGGGTCGTGGTGCACCACGAGGGCGCCGTCGGCCGTTCGGCGCACGTCCAGCTCCACCGCCTGCGCCCCCATCTCGCCGGCGCGCCGGAACGCCTCGACCGTGTTCTCCCGCTCGGCCTTGGACGCGCCGCGATGTGCCATCACCTGAACCACCGATACCCCCCATCTGCAGGAACTATGCCTGCGCGATTGCCCGTACCTCTTGTAAACGCACTCATTGTTTCCTACGGTTACCAGCCGGTGCGTTCACCCGATTGCCATCCAACGTTGGCCGACGGTTCGCCCGAGTGCGCAGTCCCTCACTACCCCCGTGGGAGTTCGAAGTGACCATTCTCGCGTCCAGCCTCGCTCTGGCAAACGCCGACTACACCTGGCGCAACGACGCCATCTGTCGTGACACCGATCCGGATCTGTTCTTCCCGGTCGGCAGCACGGGGTACGCCCTCGTGCAGATCGATCGGGCTCGGGAAGTGTGCGGCCAGTGCCCGGTGCGAGTCGAGTGCCTCGACTACGCGCTCGAGACCAACCAGGACTCGGGCATCTGGGGCGGGACGTCAGAGGACGAGCGTCGCATCCTGCGGCGTCAGTACGTCGCCCGTCACCGCACCGCCGTCTGACCCGCGGTCGCCACGCAGGCGGCCCAGCAGTCGAGTCGCTCCGATCGTGATCGCGTAGGCGACGCACACGACCATCGCCGCGACCACTCCGTCGAGCCACCAGTGGTTCGCCGTGATCGTGATCGCCGCGATCGTCAGCACGAAGTGGGCGGGGCCGAGCCAGCGCCAGCGGCTGGTGCTCAACCGCATCGCCACGACGGCGACGATGAACGCCCACGCGACGTGCAGTGACGGCATCGCCGCCAACTGGTTGGAGGCACCTTCACCACCCGCGCCGTAGACCGACAGGTGGTACTTGAGGCCGGCGTCGACGAACCCGAGGTCGGGGAAGAAGCGCGGCGGCGCCATCGGCAGCAGCGCCTGGATGGTGAGGCAGCCGGCGATGCTCAGTGCGAACGTGGTGCGCACCGCGGGGTAGCGGTCGCGATGGCGGACGAACAGCCAGATGAGGGCGATGCCGGCGGCCGGCACGTGCAGCCCGCCGTAGTACACGTTGAGGAAGCGCATCACCGGGCCGTTGTCGATGAACCAGCGCTGCAGGGTGACCTCGCTCGGCAGGTGGAGGGTGCGCTCGAGGTCCCACAGCGAGCGGCCGTGCTCCATCGCCCCTGCCGTCTTGGTGATCGCCAGGATGTGGACGTAGCGCCACACCCCGTACAGCGCCATCACGATCGACAGCTCCTTCGCGGTGGCGGCGATGCCGCGCCAGCGCGGCGTCGTGGCGCGATGCAGCGCGAGCCAGGCGACCACGAAGAGCGCGGTCAGCGCGAACGCGTATTGGTACGACAGCCACATGCCGGCTCGATCGTAGAGAGGCGCCGGGCGATCAGTCGATCGGCACGGAGAGGTCGACCACGGTGCCGGTGCCCAGCGGATGCTCGCCGAGGCCGACCGCGCTGAAGTCCTCGGGCTTGCCGCCGCGCATCGTGATCGTGCCGTTGAGCTCCGTGGTGACCAACGTGCGCACGATCGACAGGCCGAGACCGGTGGCCTTGTTGAGCTCGAAGTCGCGCTCCAGCGCGCGGCCGTCGTTGATCACGCGGATGTGCACGAGGTGGTGGTCGTTGCGCAGCACGACGACGACGTCGCCGCCGCCGCTGTCCTCGGGGAAGCCGTGATCGACCGCGTTCTGCAGCAGCTCGGTGAGCACCACCGACAGCGGCGTGGCGATCGTGCTCGGCAGGCGGCCGCCGTCGCCCTGGGCGGTGAAGCGCACGGGACGATCGGGCGACTGCAGCCCTTCCTCGGCGAGGCGCAGCAACGGGCGAACGATCTCGACGAAGGCGACGTCGTCGCCGGGTTCGCGCGAGAGGGTCTCGTGGACGAGAGCGATGGTGCGGATGCGCCGCACCGACTCGCTGACGGCGGCCTTCGCCTCGGGCGAGCTGAGGCGGCGGGCCTGCAGCCGCAGCAGCGATGAGATCGTCTGCAGGTTGTTCTTCACCCGGTGGTGGATCTCGCGGATCGTCGCGTCCTTGGACAGCAGCAGGCGGTCGCGCTTGCGGACCTCGGTGACGTCGCGGAGGAGGAGCAGTCCGCCCGTGACGTCGCCGCCCGCCATGATCGGCATGCAACGGGTGAGGAGGGTGACATCCGGCGTCTGTTCGAACTCCTCGATCACCGGCTCGCCGCGCTCGTAGGCCAGGCGCACCGGGCTGTCGTTGAAGCCGAGCTCGGCCAGGCGCAGGCCGACGGCGTTGGCACTGATGCCGACGCGGTGCAACGCGGAGACGGCGTTGGGCGACGCGTAGCGAACGCGTGCTTCGTCGTCGAGCACCATCACGCCGTCGCCGACGCGCGGCGCCGCGCTGGAGTCGTTGTCGGAGCCGGCGAACGGGAACGAGCCCTCGGCGATCATCGCCGCGAAGCGCTGGAAGATGCTGAGGTAGGTGCGCTCCAGCTCGCCTGGCGCACGGCTGGAGCGGTTGCTCCACTCGCGGGTGAGCACGGCGATCGGCGCGCCGTTGAACCGCACCGGGATGGCGAGCATGCGCACGGGCTCGGGCAGCGCCTCGACCGTGGCCTCGCCCTCGCAGATCTCGCCGCCGTCGAAGGCCGAGGAGAGCAGGGTGGTCTCGCTGTCGGCGATCGTGCCGACGTAGTCGATGTGGTAGATCGTCTGGCCCGTCGCCGGGCGCACCTGGCCGACGATCACCCACCGCTGCTGGTCGTCGCGGACGTACAGCAGCAGGTCGGCGAAGCTCAGGTCGGCGAGCAGACCCCACTCGCTGAGCAGCTTGCGCAGGTGGGCGATCTGGTCGCGGTCGAGTGAGGTGTGTTGGCGGGCGAGCTCGCTCAGCGTTGCCATGGGGTTTGAGTGTGCCAGACAGAAGTGCCTGACCTGGTTCATCGCCCCCAGAACTGGATGTCTGGGCGCGGCATAGTGCCGCGGCCAGACATCCAACTCAGTGCAGGTGGGCGGCGATGGCGAGGAGGCCGGCGAGGTCGTGGACGTCGTCGGCCATCGTCGGCACGTCGCACACCACGGGGGCAAGGCCGGTGAGCTCGCGGCGTCGATCGGCCTCACGTGCAGCGACGACGGCGACCTCGTGGAAGCGATCGGCCACCTCACCGAGAACGTCGCGCACGTCGGTTGCCGGATCGCCCGTGACCGCGGCAAGCGCGTCGGCGAGGTCGGTGCTGTCGATGCGCTGACGAAGCAGGTCGGCCGCCTTCGCCGCGGCGGGCTCGCGGATGCCCTCCGGCAGGGTGCGGTTGAGCACCAGCGCGCCGAGCGGCATCTGCCGCCGTTGCAGCTCGGCCACCAGGAAGCGAGCCTCGTGCGCCGGCGCGGCCTCCAGCGTGGAGACGACGACGAACGATGTGCGGTCGTCGGTGAGCAGTCGCTCCACCTCGCCGGCGCGCTTGACGAAGCCCGGCTCCATCGCCTGGAAGAGCATGAAGAACTCGGCGATGTCCTGCAGGAAGCGTGAACCGAGGATGCGGTCGGCGACTTGGTAGAACGGCTTCGATGCCACGGTGAACAGCCGCGAGCGGTAGGGCACCGTCAGCCAGCGCAACAGGCGGCTGCCGAAGAAGTCCTTCATCCGCCCCGGTGCGTCGAGCAGGTCGAGCGCGTTGCGCGACGGCGGTGTGTCGATGATGACGAGGTCGTACGTGCCGGACGCGTGCAGCTCGTGCAGTCGCTCCATGGCGATGTAGTCGTGGCTGTGCACGAAGCGGCTGGTGATGTTCTTGTACAGCGGGTTGGCGAGCACCTGGTCGCGCAACTTGGCGTCGGGCGCGTGGCGGCGGACGAGCTCGTCCCACCCCTTCTTCGTGTCGAGCATCGCCACGAACAGCTCGCCGCGCGGCGTGACGCCTGCCTTGGTGAACGCCTCCTTCGGCACGGCGACCGGCGCGTCGTACCGCGCCGTCTCACCGATGGCGCCTGCCTGCAGGCCGAGCGCCGTCGCCAGTCGACGGGCAGGGTCGACGGTGAGCACGAGCACGCGACCACCGACCTCGGCTGCGGCCTGCGCGCCGAGGGCGGCGGCGATCGTCGTCTTGCCGGTGCCCCCGCTGCCGCAGACGAGCACCATCTCCTTGGCCGCCAGCAGCTGACGCAGCGGTGTCGTCGCCGCCTTCGAGGTGGCACGGGCGCGGGCCATCAGACGCCTTCCTCGGCGAGCGCATCGGCGACCTTGGTGACGACGCGGCGGCCGCTGCTGCGGGCGAACAGCTCGGGCACGATCGCCATCGGCAGATCGTCGGGCATCGCCTCCTGCAGCCGGGCGAGGTGGCCGGCGCCGATGCGATGACGTGCCGATGCCAGCTCGGCCGCGCCCAGCACGGCGTCGATGCGCTTGGCGACGCGCTGCTCCAGCAACGTACGTGCGGCGGGCGCGCAGAGGTGCTCGAAGACGGGGTCCTCCTCGGGCGCGAACAACGGCGGCAGCACGCGGTTGGCGATGATCGCAGCGATGTTCACGGGCGTCTCGGCTCGCACGCGGGCGAGCAGCTCGATGGTCTCGGTGACGGGCATCTCCTCCGGCGTGGTCACGCACACCAGCCCCGTGATCGCTTGGTCGGCGAGGATGTCGATCAGCCAGTCGGTCTGGTCGCGCACGATGCCCACCTGCACCAGCTCGCGGATCGCTTGCGGAGCTCCGATCTGGGAGACGATGTGGCCGCTCGCCTCGGCGTCGACGATCACGAGGTCGTAGTGCTGTTCGCGCACCTCGTAGCAGAGCTTGCCGACGGAGAGGATCTCCTTGACACCGGGCGCGGCGTCGGCGACGAAGTCGAACGTGCGAGCGAGCGGCCCGATGCGACCGACGAACGGGATGCGCACGAACAACCGCAGGTACTCGCGCAACGAGTCCTCCGTGTTCATCGTCATCGCGAAGAGGTTCGACTGGATCTCGGTGGGCTCGAAGGCCAGCCCCTTCAGGTCGTACGCGGCAGCGAGCGAGCCCTTGGCGTCCATCTCGCAGATCAGCGTGCGCTTGCCCCGCCGCACGGCGAGCTCGGCGATAGCAGCAGCGACGGTGGTCTTGCCCACACCGCCCTTGCCAGTGACGAACAGCAGCCGACGATCGAGGAGGTCGATCAAGGCGGCGACATCACTGACTGGATTCGTCGGCGAGGTGGAGGAGGTACTGGCCGTACGGGTTCTTGCTCATCGACTCGCCGCTGGCGCGCAGCTGATCGACCGTGATCCACCCCTGATGAAAGGCGATCTCGTCGGGCGACGCAACCTGCAGGCCCTGCCGCTTCTGCAGCGTGGCGACGAAGGAGCCGGCCTCCTGAAGCGAGTCGTACGTGCCGGTGTCGAGCCAGGCGTAGCCGCGGCCGAGCAGCTCCATGTGCAGCGAGCCGCGGCGGAGGTACTCGGCGTTGACGTCGGTGATCTCGTACTCGCCACGCGGCGACGGAGCGAGGTCGGCGGCGATGTCGACGACCGCCTCGTCGTAGAAGTACAGCCCCGTGACGGCGTAGTTGGAGCGCGGCTTGGCTGGCTTCTCCTCGATGCTGATCACCTTGCCGCTCGCGTCCATCTCGGCCACGCCGTAGCGCTCCGGATCGCTGACTCGGTACCCGAACACAGTGGCGCCGGCGCCACGAGCAGCGGCGCGTTGCATCTGATCGACGAGCCCGTGGCCGAAGAAGATGTTGTCGCCGAGCACGAGTGCGCTCGGCCCACCGCGCACGAAGTCGGCACCGATGACGAACGCCTGGGCGAGCCCGTTGGGCTCGGGCTGCACGGCGTACTCGAGGCGCACGCCCCACTGGCTGCCGTCGCCGAGCAGCGAGATGAACGGCGCCTGCTCGTGCGGGGTGGTGATGATCAGCACGTCGCGGATCCCCGCCAGCATGAGCGTCGTCAGCGGGTAGTAGATCATCGGCTTGTCGTAGACAGGCAGCAGCTGCTTGCTGACGCCGCGCGTGATCGGCCACAACCGGCTGCCGGTGCCTCCGGCGAGGATGATGCCCTTCATGATCGCCTCGCGGGCTGGATCAGCCGCCGAAGCCGATCTTGCGCTCGGACCCGCCGGCACCGATCTCGATGTAGGCGATGGTCTTGCCGGCCACCCCGACCTCGCGACCCTTCTTGTCGGTCACCCAGAGCACGTCGAGGGCGCCGGTGAGGACCGCCTCGACCTGCGTCTTCAGCGCCGCCCGGTCGGCGTCGTCGGCCAGTTCCAGGTTGATCTCACGAGGTGCGTTGGTGACGCCGATGCGGAGGTCCACAGCGGTCCTTTCGATAGGCCAGCAGGATTGCGCCGCCATCGTACGGGCAGGCACCCCGGACTCGCCGCCGCTGAACTGGTCAGCGCCGGAACGACACGTGCTGTTCTGGCGCTGACCGGTTCACACCGTCCCCCACCGATGTCCTGAATCGTGGGGGACGTGGCGTTGACGCCATCACGGCGACCGACGACGATGGGCTCGTGCGCACCCGGTCCATCGTCATCGTCGCCTTCCCCGGGCTGCAGTCGCTGGATGCGATCGGGCCGTTCGAGGTGTTCGCCAGCGCCAGCAGGGTGATCGCCGCCGGCCGGCGCTCACCGACGGACCCGCCGTACGAGGTGCACCTCGTCGCTGCGAACGGGATGACGATCGCCAGCGAGAGTGGCGTGCGCTTCGCCACCGACGCACTGCCGACGGCGGCGCAGATGCGCCGCTCCCCCATCGACACGTTGCTGATCCCCGGCGGCGACGGCGTCCACGAGGCCCGCCGCGACGAGGCCCTCATCGACTGGGTTCGCACGGCGGCGACCCACAGCCGACGCGTCGCCACCGTGTGCACCGGCACGTTCATCGCTGCGCAGGCCGGGCTGCTCGACGGCCGTCGGGTCACGACGCACTGGGCACGCGCCCGGCGACTGGCCGCCGAGTTCCCGGCGATCGAGGTCGACCCCGATCCGATCTACATCCGCGACGGGGACTGCTGGACGTCGGCCGGCGTCACCGCCGGCATCGACCTCGCGCTGGCGATGGTCGAAGCCGACCACGGCGCCGAGGTCGCGCAGACCGTCGCCCGCTGGCTGGTCATGTTCCTCCACCGGCCCGGCGGGCAGACGCAGTTCGCCACACCCGTGTGGACGCCGCGCGCCGACCACGACGTCGTTCGCGCTGCGCAGTCGGCGATCGACGCCGACCCGTCGACGGACCACCGCATCCCCGTGCTCGCCGACGCAGCGAACATGAGCGCCCGCCACTTCACCCGCGTGTTCACGGAGGAGGTCGGTGAGAGCCCCGGCCGCTACGTGGAGCGCGTTCGCCTCGAGACGGCGCGCCGACTGCTGGAGACCACCACCGACACGCTCGACGTCGTCGCTGCCAACGCCGGCCTCGGCACCGCCGAGACGTTGCGGCGTGTGTTCCACCGCCGCCTCGGCATCACCCCCGACACCTACCGACGGCGCTTCCGCGTCGCCTGAAACCCGTTCACAACCCCGTTCACAACAAGGAGATCCCGTGCAGATCGTCATCCCGCTGTTCCCGCAGTTCACGGCCCTCGACGGCATCGGGCCCTACGAGGTGCTGCAACGCATCCCCGACTTCGACATCACCTTCATCGGCCACGAACGCGGCGAGGTGCGCAGCGAGAACGGCATGCTCGGCATCACCCGTGACGGCACGTTCGAGGACTTCCCCGAGCCGGACATCATCGTCTTCCCCGGCGGCGTCGGCACCCGCCCGCTGATGACCGACGAGCGCGTGCTGGAGTGGGTGCGCCACGCCCACGAGACCACGACCTACACGACGTCGGTGTGCACCGGCTCGTTGGTGCTCGCCGCTGCGGGCCTCCTCAAGGGGCTCACCGCGACGACGCACTGGTCGACGCTGAACACGCTCGACGAGCACGGGGCGACTTCGACGCAGCAGCGCGTCGTCGAGCACCTCGACGAGCGGATCATCACCGCGGCCGGCGTGTCCAGCGGCATCGACATGGCACTGCGCCTGGTCGAGATTCTCGTCGACACCACGGCGGCGAAAGCGAGTCAGCTGATGATCGAGTACGACCCGCAGCCACCGTTCGACTGCGGCGCCCTCGCCAAGTCGGACGACATCGTCATGACCCGAGTGATCGAGTACGCCCAACTTCGCCAGTGACCGACGCTGTGTCGACTTTGCGACCGATTCGGTAGCAAAGTCGACGCGCTGCGAGGGCTCAGACGGCGGTGGCGCAGAACGTGTCGCCCTGCGGCAACGACGCCTGCGTGCTGACGTCGGCGTCGCCCACGTAGAGCGCGGCGAGCATGCCCTTGACCATGCCACGGTCGACGGCGCAGATCACCGGGTGCTCGATGGCCACGTCGCCGAACGGGCAGTGGTTGTTGACGATGCGCAGCTGGTTGTTGCGCTGGTCGGCGTGCGCAGCGAACCCGTGTGCGGTGAGCGCGTCGGCGACGGCTTGCATCGCCGACCGCAGGCTGCGCTGCCCGGCGCCGAGGTCAGGCCCGGTGAGGCCGAGGGCCATCGCTGCGCCGTACTCGCGCCCGACTTCTTCGGCCATCGCCTCGGCCTGCTCGTGGGGCAGGAGCGCCAGCGCCCGACCGAGCAGCGAGAGCACGAGGTCGTCGCTGCGCACCGGCACGTCGATGCTGACGTCGGCGACGGAGCGGTAGCGCTTCGACGGGCGACCGGCGCCGGCGCCCTCGGAGCGCTCGACGGCGACCTCGAGATAGCCCCCGGCGGCGAGCTTGTCGAGGTGGTGGCGTGCCACGTTGGGGTGCAGACCGAACTGCTCGGCCACCTGCGCCGCCGTGACACCGGACTCGTGCTCACGGGCGAACAGGTAGATGCCGCGCCGCGTGGGATCGCCGAAGGCGTTCGTGATCGCCGACACCGTGGCCGTGAAGGCTCCCGAGGCAAGACCCGCACTGGGTGGGTTCGCAGGCACGCCGGTATTCTACCTATGCGCGTAGTGGTAATTCGTCAGCCTGAAAGGCCCCCGATGCCGTCACCCTCAACCGAGCAGATCATCGATGCCCTCCGGCCGGTGGAAGATCCCGAGCTGCGACGGTCCATCGTCGACCTCGGGATGGTGCGCAACATCGGCATCGGCGGCGACGGCGTCATCGACGTCCAGATCGCCCTCACCGTCGCCGGATGTCCACTGCGCAACGAGATCACGAACCGGGTGCGTACCGCCGTCGTCGCGCTCGACGGCGTGCGCGACGTCACCCTCGACTTCACGGTGATGACGGATCAGGAGCGCGAAGACCTGCGCATCAAGCTGCACGGCAGTCCCGGTGCCAGCGCCGGGCAGGGCCAGGCGCACGGCCACGCCGAAGGCCGCAAGGTGCCGTTCAGCGAGCCCGGCTCGAAGACGCGGCCGCTGCTGATCTCGTCCGGCAAGGGCGGCGTCGGCAAGAGCAGCGTCACCGTCAACCTCGCCGTGTCACTCGCCGCGCAGGGCTACTCGGTGGGCATCGTCGACGCCGACATCTACGGCTACTCGATCCCGCGCATGCTCGGCACGGAGCGCGAGCCGGTCGTCATCGACCAGATGCTCGTGCCGCCGGAGGAGTGGGGCGTGCGCTGCATCTCCATCGGCTACTTCGTGCCCGAAGGCCAAGCGGTCATCTGGCGCGGCCCGATGCTGCACAAGGCGCTCGAGCAGTTCCTCACCGACGTGTACTGGGACGAGCCCGACTTCCTGCTCGTCGACATGCCGCCCGGCACCGGCGACATCGCCCTCAGCCTCAGCCAGTACCTGCCGCGTGGCGAGGTCTACGTGGTCACCACCCCGCAGCAGGCTGCGCAGAAGGTCGCCCGCCTCTCGGCGGCGATGGCCGACAAGGTGCACCTGCCCGTGAAGGGCATCATCGAGAACATGAGCTGGTTCACCGGCGACGACGGCAAGCGCTACGAGATCTTCGGCAGCGGCGGCGGTCAGGAACTGGCCGACGAGCTCAACGTTCCCCTGCTCGGCCAGATCCCGCTGCTGCCCCAGCTGCGCGAAGGTGGCGACGACGGCCGCCCGATCGCCGCGGTCTCGCCCGACTCGGAAGTTGCCCAGTCGTTCGCCGCGATCGCCACGCGCATCGCCACCGAGCTCAAGCCGCGCAAGATCTTCAGTCCCAGCTTGCGCATCAGCTGACACGTCTGCGCATCAGCTAAGGCGTCTGCGCATCAGCTGACACCGGTCGGAGCGATCATCGGACGCACGTACGCTGAGCGGATGTCCGACAACATGCGCGTGTACGTGAAGACCCTGTACGGCTTCGACCACGTGGTGCGCATGGTGCCTGATGACGCGTGGTCCAATCCGTCGCCGTGCGACGGCTGGACAGGGCGCGACGTCGTCGGTCACGTGATCGCCGTGCAGGCATACGTCGAGTCGTTGATCCGCGGCACCGACCCGCCAATGAATCCCTACGGCACGCCCGGCGACAACGCGGGCGACGATCCGCTCGCCACCTGGTCGGCGATCCGCGAGTCCGTGCTCGCGGCGATCGACCAGCCGGACGTCCTCCACCGAGTCGTGCAGACGTTCCGGGCGCTGGAACCGATGGACGAGTTCCTCGCGTGGAACGTGGTCGACACGCTCGCGCACACGTGGGACCTCGCCCGCGCGGCGGGCGTCGACGACGGTCTGGATGAAGACCTCGTCGCCCACGCCACCGCGCAAGCGGCGCCGAGGATCGAGGCGATGCGCCAGCCGCCGTTCTTCAGCGGCGACATCGTCACATCCGACGACCCCTCCCCCCAGGCACAGTTCCTGGCCATGCTCGGTCGCCGAACCTGACGAGTCGAACTGGATGTCGCTCAGCTCGACATTCGAGCTGACAGACATCCAGTTACTTGTCGCCGCGGTGGCGTTGCTCGGTGAAGGGGTTGCCGTACATGTGGTAGCCGTTGCGCTCCCAGAAGCCGGGGGCGTCGTGGTCGCGCAGCTCCAGTGAGCGGACCCACTTGGCGCTCTTCCAGAAGTAGAGGTGGGGCACGACGATGCGCACCGGACCACCGTGGATCGGCTCGATGTCCTCGCCCTCGAAGGCGTAGGCGACGATCGCCTCGTCGGTGGTGATGTCGGCCAACGGGATGTTGGTGGTGTATCCGAACTCGGCGTGCTCCATCACGTGCGTGGCCTTCTTCTGCACACCCGCTCGCTCGAACAGGTCGCGCACGCGCACACCCGTCCACGACGTGTCGAACTTGCTCCACTTGGTGACGCAGTGGATGTCGAACGTCAGCGTCACCGACGGCATCGCCTTCAGCTCGTCGAGATCGATCGTGAACGGCGTGTCCACGAGGCCCTCGACGGTGAGGTTCCACTGGCCCGGCTCGTAGTCCGGAACGTCGCCGACGTGGAGCACCGGGAAGCGCTCGGTGAGGTACTGGCCGGGAGGAAGCCGATCGGGGCTGATCCCCTTCTCCTCCAAGGCCTTGCGGTTGCGGTCGAAGAAGCCCATGGGCTCCAGTGTGGCGCGGATCGGTCAGTACAGTCGCCGCGGTGAGGTCATTCCCCCGGATGGCCGACACGAAGGAGTCCTGCGTTGCTGTACCTCGTTCGACACGCAAAGGCCGGGAGCCGGAGCCGATGGGATGAAGACGACCGACTGCGTCCCTTGACGCCGGCCGGTCACCGCCAAGCGGTTGCCATCGCCGAGCGGCTGGCCGAGCACACGACAGGCGGTCGCCTGCTGAGCAGTCCGTTCCAGCGATGCGTCGAGACGCTGCAACCACTGGCCAAGGCGACCGGCATCGCGATCGAGACCGACGAACGGTTGAGCGAGGGCGCGATCGTCGGTCCGGTGCTGGAGCTGCTGGCGACGCTGCCCGAGGGCTCGGTGCTGTGCAGCCATGGCGACGTCATCCCCGACACCATGCAAGCACTGCAACGTCGTGGCACCGAATTTCGCGGCGAGCCCGACTGGCGCAAGGGAAGCGTGTGGGTGCTGCGCCGCGAGGACGGCGTGATCACCCGGGCGAAGGCGTGGGCACCACCGGACGAGTGAGGTGCGCCGATCGTCAGGTGGTCGGCGTGTTCTCGACGATCAGGCCCTGCACCGCGTCGCGCATGTCGGCGGGCGGATCGAACTTCAGGCACGCCGTCGCCTCGGAGAACGCGCCGGGCTGGTTGATCGGCTCGAAGCGTCCGTAGACGACGGCCAGCAGGCAGTGTGCGTCGGGGTAGGTGGGGTCGATGCTGATCGCCCGCTCGAACGACTCGATGGCCTGCTCGTAGAGCACCTGCGCGTCGGCAGGTGCGGCCTGACCGGAGATGTTGATCTGCAGGAACGCTCCGTACGCCAGCGCTTCGACGTTGTCGGGCTCCTCCTTCACCACCTCCTGGTACTTCTGGTAAGCGGCGACGTTGTCGACCCCCGTCAGCTGGCGAGCCTCGGTGAGGAGCGCGGCGGCCTTGTCGATCGGCGCATCGCCGGTGATCGACTGCCCGGCCAGCCGCTGTCCCGACGAGTGCGCCACCCACCACCCGAGACCGCCGGCGATGCCCAGCGTGACGACGACACCGGCGGCGATGCGACCCCACGAACGGTCGCGCTTGGCCGGGAGCATCGCTCGGCCCTCGTCGATGGAACGCAGCACCACCGCGGCGCGGGCGATGTAGCCGTCGCGCAGCGTGTGGTAGTCGGCGTCGTCGACGTCACCGACGTCGTGCTCGCGGTCGAGGTCGCCGAGCGAGCGCAGCAGGAACCGCCGCTCCTCCTCGAGCTCGGCGAGCTGGTCAGGGTTCATGCTCGGGCTCTCCGGCCAACGCCGCAGCGACCAGCTCGCGATCGTCGTCGTCGGGCACCGTGTCAGCGGCGCGCTTCCATCGGCGGAAGGCGAACACCAGCCCACCGACTGCGCAGACGAACGCCACCACCGGCAGGATCCACACGAGCGCGTCGATGCCCGTCGCCTTCGGCACGAGCAGGACGCGGCCGCCGAAGCGCTGCTCGATGAACGTGACGATCTGATCGTCGGAGGCGGTGCCCGCCTGCACCTGCCGACTGATCTCGGCGCGGATGCTGGCCGACGTGCCGTTGCGCGACTCGAAGACGCTCTCGCCGTCGCAGATCGGGCAGGCGACGCGCTTGCTGATCTCGTTGGCCCGCTCCTCGCCCGTCAGGGGCCCGCTGTGCTGCGACGAACCGACGATGAGCAACGCGACGAGCGCCACTCCGGCGAGCGCCCAACCCGGCCAACCCTTCAGCCGCCTGGAGAACCGCTGGAGCGAGTTCATGCGCCCTCGCGGCGCAGCGTCTCCAACGTCTGCGACAGCTGCTCGAACGTCGTGGCGCCGGGGAACCGGGCCCGCACGACACCGGAGGGATCGACGATCCACGTCTCGGGAATCTGCGCCACACCGAACGCGGTGCTGATCGCGCCATCGTCGTCGCGCAGGATCGGCCAGTCGCCACCATTGGCCGCGAACCACGCGGTGACGTTGTCGTCGGTGTCGTCGTCCACGACGGTGTACAGCTCGGCGCCGCTCGTGCCGAGCGTCTGCTGCAGCTCGTTGAACTTGATCAGGTCGGGGTGTTCCGCCTTGCACGGCAGGCACGTCGAGTTGAAAAAGTTGAGCACCACCCAGCTGCCCTTGCGGCGGGCGAGGTCGAACGACTGCCCGTCGAACCGCGTCGTCTCCACGGCCGGCGCCGGCTTGCCGACGAGAAAGCTGACCGTGTCCGCCTCGGTGTCGGCGTCGCTGCCGGCGAGGACGAAGAACAGCGCGGCGACGACGATGGCAACGCCCAACGCGATCAGCGGGGCGACACGCTTGCGCCGCGGCGCAACGGCTTCAGTCACGAGCGCCGGCCTCCACCATCGTCGTCCCCGGCAGCTCCTCGTGCACCGCTGGCGCCGAGACGGGTTCGGTCGGCTTACGTCGCTTGCGCCCGGGGAAGGCGGCCAGCACGGTGCCCACCGCCATCAACGCACCCCCGAACCACAGCCACGTGATCAACGGCTTGATGAAGATCTGCACAGGAACCGACGTGGCGCCAGGCTGCGCTCCATCCTCCAACGTCAGGTAGATGTCGTTGAACGGGCCGGACTTCACGCTCGGCGTGGCCACCTGCATGCCGAAGTTGGTGAACGTGGTGATCGCCGGCGCGTACGCCTGCTCGCCGTCGACGAGGATCTGCGCCTTGATGCCCGTCGAGCGAGCGTCGGAGAACAGGCTGACGCCCTGCAGTTCGAACGTGTGGCCCTGGTAGCTGATCGGCGTGCCCTCGGTGAGCGTGAAGCGACTGGAGTGCGTGTAGCTGTTCGACGCGGCGAGCGCGACCGCGATGATGATCACGCCGAGGTGCACCACCATCCCGCCGTTCGCACGGCCGAGCAGTCCGCGCACGCCCTGTCGCCGCGAGGCGAGCACGAGTTGCCGCAGCGCGGCGCCGCCGGCGAAGCCGCCGAGGAAGAAGGCGATCAACGGTGCGATGTCGCTGGCCCCGGAGATGACGCTGATCGCGAGCGCGGCGATGCCGCACCACGCCGGCCAGAACAGGCGGTCGCGCAGCAGCTCCGTGCTCGCCTTGCGCCACGGCAGCACCGGGGCGATCGCCATCAGGAACAGCAGCGTGATCCCGATCGGCATGCCGAGGCGATCGAAGAACGGACCGCCGACGACGATCTTGCGATCCTGCAACGCCTCGACGATCAACGGGAACACGGTGCCCAGCAGCACGACGAACGCGAACGCGGTGAAGATCACGTTGTTCGCCAGGAACGCGCCCTCACGAGACACCGGCGAGTCGATCGCGCCCGGCGCGCGCAGGCGATCCCCGCGCCACGCGATGAGCCCGAGCGAGACGATCACGATGACGGCGAAGAAGCCCAACAGGTACGGCCCGATGGTGCCGTTGCTGAACGCGTGCACGCTGTTGATCACGCCGCTGCGGGTGAGGAACGTGCCGAGGATGGTCAGCGCGAACGTGGCCACCAGCAGGCTGATGTTCCACACGCGCAGCATGCCGCGGCGCTCCTGCACGAGCACCGAGTGGAGGTACGCCGTCGCCGTGAGCCACGGGAGGAAGCTGGCGTTCTCCACCGGGTCCCAGCCCCACACGCCGCCCCAGCCGAGCACCTCGTAGCTCCACCACCCACCGAGCAGGATGCCGACGCTGAGGAAGCCCCACGCGAACAGCGCCCAGCGGCGGGTCTCCACCAGCCAGCCCTCTCCGACGCGACCGGTCACCAACGCGCCGATGGCGAAGGCGAACGGCACCGTGAACCCGACGTAGCCGAGGTACAGGATCGGCGGGTGGAACAGCACCAGCACGTGGTTCTGCAGCAACGGGTTCGGACCGAGGCAGCAGGTGTTGAAGTCCGGCGTCGGCCCGTTGGCGAACGCATCGATCGGCCCAAAGGAGAGGAAGAAGAAGAACGCGGTGACGACGAACATGACCACGGCCGCCCATGCCACCAGCGGGTCGCCGAGACGTGATCGGTAGCGACGCATGATGACCGCCGTGTAGATCGCGAGGATCAGCAGCCACAGCAGGATGCTGCCCTCCAGCGCGCTCCACAGCGCAGTGAAGTTGAACAGCGCTGGCGTGTCGCGGGAGCCGACCGTCTGCACGTACTTCAACGAGAAGTCGCGCGTGATCAACGCCCGTTCCATCACGATGATCGACAGCACTGCGCCGGCGAGCGCGATCCACGCGTAGTTGTGCACCGTGCGCAGCACGCGCCGATCGCCGGTGCGAGTTGCGTAGGCAGTGGCGATGGCTCCGAAGATGGAGGCGACCAACCCGACGATGAGCGCCGAGTGGCCGACGACTCCGTTCAGGCTGGCTGCTTGCATGCCGCCGACTCCGATGCCGCATCGTCGATGCGGTCCTTGTTCTCGGCTTCGTACTCGTTGGAGTGCTTCACTTCCACCTGATCACCGTTGAACACGCCGCCATCGGCGACCGCCTTCGACAACTTGCCGTGCACGACCACCGGGATGCACTCCTGGAACAGGCCGCCCGGCTCGCCCTCGTAGCGCACCGGCATCTCGACGCCGTTGAACCCGATCGTGAACGTGACGACGGCGCCGTCCTGTTGGACGGAGCCCTCCTCGACGATGCCCTGGATGCGCAACCGGCGACCGGTCTCGCAGCCGTCCTTCACCCCGACCTCGTCGACGTTGCAGTAGTAGTCGATGGCCGACGTGAGGAACTTGGTGACCACGACGCCGCCGGCGACGAGCGCCAGGGCGAGCACGGCCAGCGCCGGCCACGGCTTCTTGCGCTTGGGCGCTGCGACGTCGGCGACGTCGCGCGGGCTCAGGTCCACGGGCGATCCTCTGGCGGCAAGCGCTTCGCCGCGTGACGTCCCCGCGAGAGCACGTACCAGACGTAGGCGGCGATGCCGCCGAGCGTGACGACGTAGCTACCGATGACGAACCCGGCGTTGTTCACGACGCACCCGCTTCCTGAGCAACTGCCTGCGGCACACGGCCTTCTTCACGACGTTCGGCGAGTGCATGCTCGAGGCCTTGATCGTCGAGCGCGTCGTTCATCGCCAGCACGCGCTGACGGTGCAGCACCATCCACACGTACATCAGCGTGAACGCGACGATGCCGACGAACAGGCTGAACAGCATCAATCCGTCGAGCTTGCCCTTGGCCACGCTCTCCTGCTGGTGCAGCGGCCTCCACCAGCGCACGCTGAAGTGCACGAGCGGGATCTCCAACATGGCCAGCGAGGCGATCAGCGCGCTGCGCTTGGCCCGCTGCTGGTGGCTGCCACCGAGGCCGCGCACGGCGAGGTAGCCGACGTAGGTGACGAAGAGGAAGGCGGTGGTGGTGAGGCGCGAGTCCCACGTCCAGAACACACCCCACGAGATGCGACCCCACAGGCTGCCGGTGACCAGTGCGATGCCCATGAAGAGCACACCGACCTCGGCGCTGGCGCCGGCGATGCGATCCCACGTCAGCGAGCGGGTCTTCGGCCACAGGTAGGCCAGGCTGCTGATGCCGGTGACTCCGAAGGCGAGGTAGGCCAGCCACGCGCCGGGCACGTGGATGTACATGATCCTCACGCCCTCCTTCTGCACCCGATCGTCCGGTGAGATCAGCAGGCCGAAGACGACCAGCCAGACCACGCCGATCAGGGCAGCGATGCCGAGGGAGCGGGTGAAGGGCGTGCCGGTGGCTCGGCGCATCGCGCTCGGGCTCTCAGCACCAGGATTGTCTGACATGGGCTCTACTCCTCGATGAGCGGGCCGAAGGCCAACGTTCCCACGACACCGAACAATGCACCAAACACAACGAGCAAGCCCAGCCAGGGCCAACCTTCGTGGACGGAGACATCGCCGGTGCCGAGCGCGGCTTCAGTTGCTCGGGTTGCACCGATGAGGACGGGCGCGACCACCGGGAGCAGGAGCAGTGGGAGCAACGTCTCCCGTCCTCGGGCCCCGGTGGCGAGACCGCCGTAGAGCGTACCGACGAAGGCCAGTCCGGTGGTCGCGGCCACCAGGGTGACCAGCAGCAGCGGCAGCCCGGCGGCGGGGACGTCGCTGGCGTAGAGCACCACGGCGAGCCCGACGAGCACGAGCTCCAACACGAACAGCTGGATGGCGAGCGCGATGGCCTTGCCGAGGAAGATCCCGGTTGGTCGCACGCCGGCGACCAGCAGCGCATCGAGCGCGCCGTCGGCTGCTTCGACGGCGAAGCTGCGCTGCACCACGACGAGCAGGCTGAAGGTGGTGCCGAGCCACACCAGGCCGGGGGCGACCGTGCGCAGGACGTTGTCGTTGTCGATGGCGAACGCGAACAGCACCATCACGATCGCCGCGAACGGCACGACCTGGTTGAGCAGGACGCGGCTGTGCAGCTCGACACGAAGGTCCTTCCCCGCCACGCGTCGGGCGAGGAGCCACGTCGCCTTCACTCGCTGGCTCCGGCGGTGCCGCCGATGACGTCGATCGTCCGGGTGGCGAGTGCGCCCGCTCGTTCCAGCTCGTGGCTGGCGACGATCACGGTCGCGCCCGCAGCCGCCGCTGCGCGCAAGGTTGCGTCGAGGTCATCGCGTCCTGCGGCGTCGAGGCCGGCGTGGGGTTCGTCGAGCAGCCACAGCTGAGCCCGGCGGGCCACCATGCATGCGAGTGCGGTGCGCCGCTTCTGTCCGGCGGACAGGCGCTGCACCAACACGTCGGCAAGTCGTCCGGCAAGGCCGAGCCGTTCCAGCGAGGACGCGATCTCGTCCTTCGACGCGCCTGCTGTCTCGCCCCAGAAGCGCACGTTCTCACGCACGGTCAGCTCGCCGTAGAGGCCGTTGCTGTGCCCGAGCAGGCCGACCCGCCGGCGGATGTCCGCCCGCTGCGTGCGCAGATCGCAGCCGAGGACCGTCCCCTCGCCGCGTTCGATCGGCAGCAGCCCCGCGCACAGCCGCAGCAGGCTGGTCTTGCCGGCGCCGTTCGGCCCGCGCAGCAGGACGATCTCACCTCGTTCGACGGTGAGGTTGGCCCCCGCCAGCGCCGGGAAGCTGCCGAGCACCGCCACCGCGTCGACCAGGTGCACGACCACGTCGGCGTCGTCCGGCGCATCCGGAACGGGGGGCTTCGCCGACGGCTCCATAGGACGTGGCAACGCTACCGGCGGCGCCGCACGCAGGCGGGTGCGGGGTGGAGGGTTCCACGCCCACCCGGGTGCGCGCCAAAGCCTCCACAGGCAACGTGTGGAGGGTCTCGAGCCCACCCGGGCGCGCGCCAAACCCTCCGCGTCTCGACGGTGGAGGGTCCCCAGCCCACCCGGGCGCGCGCCAAACCCTCCGCGTCTCGACGGTGGAGGGTCTCGAGCCCACCCGGGTGCGCGCCAAACCCTCCGCGTTTCGAGGGTGGAGGGTCTCGAGCCCACCCGGGTGCGCGCCAAACCCTCCGCGTCTCGACGGTGGAGGGTCCCGAGCCCACCCGGGTGCGCGCCAAACCCTCCGCGTCTCGACGGTGGAGGGTCCCGAGCCCACCCGGGTGCGCGCCAAACCCTCCACGTCGGTCGGGCCGCTGGCACGCGCCGGTAGCGTGCTCGCGCCGTGACTTCGCCGCCCATCCGCCCCACCTCCGCCACCGGCGCACCGGATCCGGTTCGCGTTCGCCGGGCGCAGGTGGCCAAGTACACGCTGCTGGCCAACCGCATCGGGTACCTGTGCTTCGCCCTGGCGATCGCCACGTTCGTGCTCGGCTTCGCCTTCGGGTTCAACGGCGCCGTGTCGGCGATCGTGATCACGGCGATGGTCGTCGGCTCCGTGCTCCTCGCTCCGGCGATCGTCCTCGGCTACGCCGTCAAGGCCGCCGAACGGGAGGACCGAGAGCGCGGTCTGTGAGTGCTGTGCGGCTGCTTTTCGGCCGCTTGACCCGACCCGTTACTCTCCGGTAACTGCTATGAGCATTCGCCTCCCCGCCCAGGCCCGTCGCGAGCAGATCCTCGACGTCGCCGTCCAGGTCTTCGCCCGCAACGGCTTCCACAGCACGTCGATGAACGACGTGGCCGATGCCGCCGGCGTCACCAAGCCGGTGCTCTACCAGCACTTCGACTCCAAGCAGGACCTCTACCTCGCCCTGCTCAGCGAGGTCGGCAACCGGCTGCTCACCGCCATCGCCAAGGCGACCGCCGGCGCCACCACGGGGCGAGCGCAGACCGAGCTCGGCTTCGGCGCCTACTTCCAGTGGGTCAACGACGACCACGACGCGTTCCTGTTGCTGTTCGGCTCGCGGGCCAGTCGCGACGAGGAGTCCGTGATCGCCATCCGGCGGATCACCGCCGAAGCTGCCAACGCCATCGCCCCGCTGATCAACATCGACATCGATGCCGAGCACCGCCGCACCCTGGCCCACGGACTGGTCGGCCTGGCCGAAGGCGTCAGCCGTCACCTCGTGGAGCGCGGCGAG
This sequence comes from Ilumatobacteraceae bacterium, assembly GCA_965229005.1. GTDB lineage: Bacteria > Actinomycetota > Acidimicrobiia > Acidimicrobiales > Ilumatobacteraceae > CBDDIP01. The sequence continues at coordinate 1,131,718 of CBDDIP010000002.1, read as the reverse complement.
TCGTTCGATCCCGAGACCCTCGGCCGCCAGGTGGCCGACCTCGCCTGGGCCGGCCTCCGCGCCGTCCACCGACCGTAACTCTCGCGCTCGCTGCGCTCGCTCACCCGAACTCCACTCGTCACGCTGCGCTTGCCTGCCGCGCAGATCGCGTCTCGGGAACGATGCTGACGGAGAGCGTCGGTCGATGTTCCGAGACGTGCGAGGCCCTGTCACGATGGCGCCGATGCTGACGTTGCGGAGACCCACGGACGAGGCACTCGCCGCGCTGGTCGAGCGGATGCGGACCGTGCCGTTCAACTACGAGACCGGGCTGCTGCAGCGCGAGGCGACGCTCCGCCGGTGGTTCATCGATCGCCATCGCGAGGTGATCGGGCACGGCGAGGCCGACTTCGCCGCGGCATGTGACGCGATGCGCAACTGGGACATGTTTCGAGAACCGTGGACCCGTCCGGCGATCCCGCTCGCCGCGCTGCGAGCCGGCGAGACGGTGGGCTACAGCGCTCGTCAGCTGGGCGTGTGGTGGAGCTACTGCTGTCGCATCATCGCCGTGATCGACGAGGAGGACGCCGACGGCACCCGTCGCTTCGGGTTCGACTACGGCACGCTGCGTGCGCACGCCGAGCGCGGCGAGGAGCGCTTCCTCGTCAAGCTCGACGGCACCACCGGCGAAGTGACCTACGAGTTGTTCGCCATCTCCCGCCCGGGTCGCTGGTTCATCTGGATCGGCCTGCCCTTGGCGCGCCGCGCGCAGGCCCAGTTCCGCCCCGGCTCCAGCGCCGCCATGCGCGCCTTCGTCGTCCGGGCACGCGACGCGTCTCGGTGACGATCATCGACCGGACGTCACGAATCGCTCACATTCCGGCGCGAGGGTGGGTCCATGCAGCGGTTGCGGAAGCTCGAGGTGGCGCTGATCGGTCTCGCGGTCGCCGTGGCTGGTTGTGCCAGCGACGCGACGACGGATGCGACCACGTCGAGCGTCACCAGTGCGCCGGGCTCCACGTCGGCCACGTCGGCCACGTCGGCCACGTCGGTCACGAGTGACGTCGAGTGCGCACCGCGCGAGCAGACGGTCGCCTACCGCTCCATTGCTGGTGTCGCGACCGATCTGCTCAGCGACGACATCTTCCGACCTGACGATGGCTGCACCCCGAGGCCGGTGCTGTTCTGGGTCCACGGTGGCGGGTGGCAGCGAGGAGACAAGGCCAACCAGTTGGCGCTCAAACGATCACTCGCCGAGCGCAACGGATGGGTGCTGGTCTCGGTGAACTACCGGCTCACCGCCCCCGGCAACGACGTGATGTGGCCCGATCCGGGTGACGACGTCGCCACCGCGATCGCCTTCACGCTCGACCACGCCGCTCAATTCGGGATCGATCCCACCCATGTCGCCGTCATGGGCCATTCAGCCGGCGGTCAGCTCGCGGCGATCGTCGCCACGAACAGCCGGCTGATGCAGCAGGTCGGCCATGATCGAGCCGACATCGACTGCCTCGTGTCGCTCGACACCGAGGGATACGACCTCGCCGCGAAGTCGGACGGGAGCGAGGCGAGCGCGGCGATGGTCGCTGCGGCGTTCGGCACCGATCCGGCCACGCTCGCCGACGCATCGCCGATCGTCGCGCTCGACGAAGCAGGCGGCGCCGTCGCCGACGCGCTCATCGTCACCCGGGGCACGGAGCGACGACGACAGCTCGCGGCCGACTTCGCTGCGGCGCTGACCACGGCTGGCGGCACCGCGACGCTCATCGTCGCCTCCGGCTACTCCCATGCGGACGTCAACGCCGCGGTCGGCGATGCCGCGGACACCGTCGTCGCTGCGCCGGTCGAAGCGTTCCTGTCGGGCTGCCTCGGTTCGTAGCCCGACTGACGCGAGTCAGGCGCGAAGGGTGAGTCCGCGGTAGCCGTCCTGGAAGCCGGCGGTGAACAGCAGCGCCGCTTCGGCGCTGTCGCGCTGGATCGGTTCGCCGTTCACCTTGCGGACTTCGACGCTGCGGGTGCGACCGTCCTTGACCAGCGATGCCAACGCGTCGGCCCAGGCCGGATCCGCGGCGGCGGGAAAGGTGACGAGGTGCGACGAGCGACGGTCGAACCAGACCAACGGCACGCCCTCGCGCAGCACCACCAACGCACCCGCCGAACGGGCCGGACGACCGGGCGAGTCCGGCCACGAGATGGCCGCGCCATACGGCTGTGCCGGGTCGGTGGCGGCGAGGACGACCGGCGGTGGAACGGCGCCGGGGTCGAGCATCCCGTCGGCAACGTCGCGCGCCGACCGCAACCGGTCGACGGCGCCCGGCAGGCTGAACTGCGCTGCGCCGAGCCCGGCGACGAAGTAGCCGCGGCGCACGTTGCCGCGCTCCTCCAGCACCTTGAGCACGCCGTAGGCCGACGAGTACCCGCCGCGCACGCCCTCGGCCAGCACCGCCTCGCGGGTGACCACGCCGTAGCGCTCGAGCATCTGCAGGGCCATTGCGTGGGACACCTCGGTCGGCGTGTGCACGGTGTGGCGCAGCTCGCTGACCAGGCTCCATCGACCGGAACCGGCGGGCGGGCCGATGCGGTTCAAGCGGCCCGGCCGCGGTCGGCCCGTTGCCGCCTTCGACGCCGTGCGCGTCCGTCCGCCGCCGAGCACCGAGCGCAAGGGCGCGAGCGAGTCGTTGGTGACCTCACCGGCCCAGACGAGGTCCCACAACGCAGCCAGCGTCTCGACGTCGGTGGCGCCCGGGGTCGCCGCACGCAGCTGGTTCCAGAACGAGGCACCGCGCTCGGCCAGGTAGGTGCGCAGCCCCTCGTGCAGCGCACCGCTCGGCGCCTCCAACGGCTCGATCGCGTCGAGCAGCAACGGCAGCTGATCGGCGAAGAACAACCGCACTCGTCCGTCGGTGGCGCCGAGCCCGCCGGCGCCGACCCACACGAGGTCGCCGGACGTGCACAGCTCGTCGAGGTCGGTCGGCCGGTACGAACGCAGTCGCGACGGCAGCACCTCGGTCTCCAACGTGGACGCGACCAAGGCAGCACCCTGCAGCTGACCGAGCGCCTCGACGAGACCGTCCATCCCCCGCCGATCGCCCTGCAGGTGACCGGCGATGCCGTGCCACTGCTGCAGGAACCGTGCGTAGGCGTCGGGATCGACGGGCTCGATCTCCCGTCGCAGCGCCGCCAACGAACGCCGGCGCAGCTGGCGCAACACGTCCACGTCGCACCACTCGCGTCCGACACCGACGGGGCGGAACTCGCCGTGCACGACCCGGTCGCCCGCCTCCAACGCCACCAACGCACCGGACACCCGCTCGACCGGCAGGTCGAACCGGCGAGCCGCGTCGTCAGCGGTGAACGGGCTGTGCGTGCGAGCGAACCGTCCGATCAGCAGCTCCAGCGGCCGCGGCACCGGCTCGGTGAATTCGCGAGGCAGTCCCAGCGGCACCGCGCAGCCGAGCGCGTCGCGGTAGCGAGCCGCGTCCTCGGCAGCGATGAAGCGCACCTCGCTGCCGACGGAGACCGTGATCGCCCGGCGCTCGTGCACCAACTGGTCGAGCCACGGTTGCGCCTCGCCCTCGCAACGCAGGTCCGCTTCTGCCGCCGACAGGTCGCCGACCTTGCGCAGCACGTCGTGCAGCTCGTCGTGCGACCGGGCCCGACGGCCGTCGGTGAGGCACTGCAGCTCGAGCTCGAGGTCGGCCAACACGCCGGGGTCGAGCAGCTCGCGCAGCTCCTCGGCACCGAGCAGGTCGCGCAGCAGATCGCGATCCAACGAGAGCGCGGCGGCGCGCCGTTCGGCCAGCGGCGCGTCGCCCTCGTACATGTAGGCCGCGATCCAGTTGAACAGCAGGCTCTGAGCGAACGGCGAGGCACGAGGTGTGTCCACGCTGACGACGCGGATGGCGCGGCTGCGCAACTGCCCGAGCACCTCGCGCAGCGCCGGCAGGTCGAACACGTCCTGCAGGCACTCACGCGACGTCTCCAGGAGGATCGGGAACGTCGGGTACTTCGAGGCCACCGCCAGCAGGTCGGCGGCGCGCTGGCGCTGCTGCCACAGCGGGGTGCGCCGATCCGGCCGCCGTCGCGGCAGCAGCAACGCTCGCGCCGCACACTCGCGGAACCGAGCCGAGAACAGCGACGTGTTCGGCAGTGAGGTGAGCACCAGCTCGTCGACCTCGTCGGGGTCAATGATCAGGTCGGCCAACGGCAGCTCGTCAGCCGCCTCGGGCAGCCGCAGCACGATGCCGTCGTCGGCGTACATCGTCTCCACCGGGATGTCGTAGCGATCGATCATCCGACGCTCGATGGCCATCGCCCACGGTGCGTGCACCGGCGTGCCGAACGGGCTGAGGATGCACACCCGCCAGTCGCCGATCTCGTCGCGGAAGCGCTCGATCACGATGGTGCGATCGTCGGGCACGGTGCCCGTCGCCTGTGCCTGCTCCTCGAGGTAGAGCAGCACGTTGCTCGCCGCGAACGCATCCAGCGAGTTCTTCGTCATCAGCCGCTCGGTGGCCTCTGAGGCGGGCATCGCCCGAACCTCCCGCTGGAACGCACCGAGCGCGCGACCGAGCTCCAACGGCCGACCGGGGCGATCGCCGTGCCAGAACGGCATCTTCCCGGGCTCGCCCGGAGCGGGCGTGACGGTGACCCGCTCGAACGTGATGTCCTCGATGCGCCACGTGCTCGCGCCGAGGAGGAACGTCTCGCCTGGCCGGCTCTCGTAGACCATCTCCTCGTCGAGCTCGCCCACCCGAGTGCCGTCGGGCAGGAACACACCGAACAGCCCGCGATCGGGGATGGTGCCGCCGCTGGTGACGGCCAGCCGACGTGACCCGTCGCGGGCCCGCAGCGTGCCGGCGACGCGATCCCACACGATGCGGGGGCGCAGCTCGTTGAAGTCGTCGCTCGGGTAGCGACCGGCCAGCAGGTCGAGCACGTTCGTGAACAGCTCGTCGGAGAGCTCGGAGAAGTTGGCGCAGCGCCGCACCAGCGCGGCGACGTCGGCCACCGGCGCGTCGGGTGTCAGTGCGACGTGGGCAACGATCTGCTGGGCCAGCACGTCGAGCGGGTTGCGTAGGAAGCGGGTGCTCTCGATCTCGCCGGAGATCATCCGCTGGGTGACGACCGCGGCCTCGAGCAGGTCGCCGCGGTGCTTCGGGTACAGCGTGCCCTTGCTGGCCTCGCCCACCGAGTGCCCGGCGCGACCGATGCGCTGCAGCCCACGAGACACTGCGCCGGGCGACTCGACCTGGATGACCAGATCCACCGCGCCCATGTCGATGCCGAGCTCCAGCGAGCTGGTGGCGACGATGCCGCGCAGGTCGCCGCGCTTCAACTGGTCCTCGATGACGACGCGCTGCTCGCGCGCCAGCGAACCGTGGTGGGCGCGCACCAGCTCGCCGGCAGCACCGGCCTCGATGCCTTCCTCCGCGGCCAGCTCGTTGAGCTTGGCCGCCAGCCGCTCGGCCTGGCGGCGGGCGTTGCAGAAGATGATCGTGGTGCGGTGGGCCAGCACCTGCTGGAGGATGCGCGGGTAGATGCTCGGCCAGATGCTGCTGCGCTGCGGCTGCATCGCCGCCGAGGCGGGCCCGCTGCGCAGCTCGGTGATCGGCTGGCCCAACTGCCCCATGTCCTCCACGGGGATGACGACGTCGATCTCCAGCGGCTTGCGGATGCCGGCGTCGATGATGCTGACCGGTCGCTTGGCGCCGTCGAGGCCGTGGCCGCCGAGGAAGTGGGCGACCTCCTCCAGCGGACGCTGCGTGGCGGACAGCCCGATGCGCTGCGGCGGGTTGACCGTGATCTCCTCCAGGCGCTCCAGGCTGAGCATCAGGTGAGCGCCGCGCTTGGTGGCCGCCATCGCGTGGATCTCGTCGATGATGATCGTGTCGACGTTGACGAGCGTCTCGCGAGCGCTCGACGTGAGCATGAGGTAGAGGCTCTCGGGTGTGGTGATCAACAGGTCGGGTGGGCGGCGGATGAGCTTCTGGCGATCGCTGGACGACGTGTCGCCGGTGCGCATCGCCACGATCGGCTGCTGGAACGGCACGCCCAGCCGTTCGGCCGCGAGTTGGATGCCCATCAGCGGCGAGCGCAGGTTCTTCTCGACGTCGAAGGCCAGGGCTCGCAGCGGCGACAGGTACAGCACACGAGTGCGCGCCTTGGGGTCCTCCGGCGGTGGCGTGGTGCACAACCGGTCGATGGAGGCCAGGAAGGCGGTGAGCGTCTTGCCGCTGCCGGTGGGGGCACAGACCAGCGTGTGACCACGCCCGATGATTGCCGGCCAACCCGTGACCTGAGCGGGCGTCGGCTCCGGAAAAGAGTTCGCGAACCACTCCCGCACCGCCGGCGAGAACGCCTCGAGCACCGAGTGGTCGGCCATGACGAAAGGCTACGCCGGGGGTGTCACAGCCCTGTCCGGAACCCCGGCCCGGGTGATCGAGCCCCGCGGGCTGCGATCCACGCCGACGTTCTGGGCGGCCGTGTCACCGCCCTCCGGCGACGAGGCCGCCCAGTTGCACTCGGCGTCACGAATCCGGGCGGTCGACCATGGTCCAGCCGTTGGACCGAAGGGCTCGGATCGCGTGACGGAACACGAGCGGACTGATGAACGGTCCCACTCGGCGGCCGTCGGGGCCGACTGCGACGAGGTGTGGGGGCCGAACACGACGACGGCTGACGGCGATTCGTCGGATCTCGTCACGACGGAGCGTCACGACCTGACCGAACCGTCGGACGACGATCGTCTCCGGCGTCACCGTCACGCGACGCAGGAGCGGGGTCCTGCCCAGGCTGGAGGTCGTGATCGCTGCTCGAAAGTGGTCCGCCACCGGTCCGATCGTAGGCACCGGCGGTTCTGGGCGGGATTCTTCTCGGAGTCCGAGAAGAATCCCGCCGAGAACGCCAACGGGACCGAAGGGTGAGCGCGTGCGTTCGTGATCCGACAGACTCGACGGTCCTGTGAGTGATCGTGTGCACCTCCGTCCGTGGCAGCGGGACGCGTTCGAGAAGTTCGCGGCCAGCGAGCGGCCGGACTTCCTCGCGGTCGCCACGCCCGGTGCGGGCAAGACCACGTTTGCCCTGGCCTGCGCACGTTGGAGCCTGGCCCAGCAGCGTCGTCGGTTGATCGTCGTCGCCCCGACGAGCCACCTCAAGCAGCAGTGGGCTCGCGCTGCGCACATGCTCGGCCTGGAGCTCGACCCCAACTGGTCGCCCGCCGACGGGCTCGCCCCCGACGTGCACGGCCTGGTCACCACCTACCAGCAGGTCGCGACCGCGGACACAGCGAAGAAGTTGCGCGCCGTCGCCAACGATGCGGTGGTCATCCTCGACGAGGTGCACCACGCCGGCGACGAACGGGCGTGGGGCGACAGCGTCAAGACCGCCTTCGAGCTGGCCCATCGCCGCCTCTGCCTCAGCGGCACGCCGTTCCGCAGCGACACCGCCGCCATCCCGTTCGTCGAGTACGCCGAGACAGCTGAGGGTGGCGAAGCTCAACCCGACTTCACCTACGGCTACGCCGACGCGCTGCGCGACGGCGGCGTCGTGCGCCCCGTCTACTTCCCCCGCTTCGACGGCGTGATGGAGTGGAGCGCCCCAGACGGCAGCATCGTCTCCGCCAACTTCCACGACGAGCTCGATCGGATGGGCATGGCCCAGCGTCTGCGCACCGCGCTCAGCCTCGACGGCGACTGGTTGCCGAGCGTGATGACCCAGGCGCACGAACGCCTGCAGATGATCCGCTCCGTGCAACGCGACGCCGGCGGCCTGGCCATCGCCATGGATCAGGAGCACGCCCGCGACATCGCCGGGTTCATCCGCCGCCACTGGCAGGTCTCGGCCGACATCGTCGTCAGCGACGACCCGGACGCGTCCCGCAAGATCGCCGACTTCACCACCAGCGACCGGCCGTGGCTGGTCGCCGTGCGCATGGTCAGCGAGGGCGTCGACATCCCCCGCCTGCGCGTCGGCGTCTACGCCACCACCGTCAGCACCGAGCTGTTCTTCCGCCAGGCCGTCGGCCGGTTCGTGCGCTGGCAGCGCGGCATCGCCGGCCAGAAGGCGTACGTCTTCCTGCCGGACGACCCTCGCCTGCGCACCCACGCGTTCCAGATCGCCGAGGCCCGACGGCACGTGCTGCGACCTCCGGTGATCGACGACGACGAGCCGACCGAGGCGGACGAGATCGCCAAGGCCATGCGCGAGCTGGGCCTGGAGCCCGAGCAGCTCTCACTCTTCAGCGTGCTGTCGTCCACCGCCACCGGGATGCAGGTCCACGCGATCACCGAGGCCGGGGTGACGCACTTCGACGACGAGCCGGAGATCGACGAGCCGGCCAGCAACGACGACCCCGAGCTGGACGTCGACCTGCCCGACATCCCCACCGACGTCGGCTACGTCTACAGCGGGGCGCGCAGCATCGGCGAGGTCAAGGCCGACCTGCGCGATCGGAACATGGACGCCGTTCGACGGCTGGTCGACCTGACGGGCCTGGGACACGCCCAGATCAACCGCGAGCTGAACCGGCTGTCCAACGTCGCGTCGGTCGGCGCCGCCACCAACCAGCAGCTGGGATCACGGCTGCGGCACGCTGAGGCCTGGCTGCAGCGGCTGCGCCGTTGACACCCGGGGGTAGCCTGGCCGCATGCCCGCAACCGGAGAGCACCACCCCGCCTTCGAGGAGTACTGCGAGTGCATCTTCGAGCTCGACGAAGACGACGTCGCCGTCATCCAGGCGCGCATCGCCGAGCGCCTGATGGTCAGCCGCCCGGCCGTCAGCGAGATGATCCGCCGCCTCGAGACCGAAGGCCTGATCACCAACGACGGGTCGATCCAGCTGACCAAGCCGGGCCAGGCACTGGCCCAGCGCGTCGTCCGTCGCCACCGCCTCGCCGAGCGCTTCCTCACCGACATCCTCGGGCTGTCGTGGGCCGACGCGCACCACGAGGCCGGCAAGTGGGAGCACGTGATGAGCGACGCCGTCGAGACGGCGATGGACCGCGTGCTCGGCAGCCCGACCACGTGCCCGCACGGCAACCCGATCCCCGGCTCCAGCTACGACGCGCCGACGATGGTGCCGCTGAGCGACATCGGCGTGGGCAAGGGCTTCACCGTCACCCGCATCCCCGAGGAGCTCGAGTTCACCCCCGGCCTGCTCGACTTCCTCGAGGAGTCGAGCATCCTGCCGGGACGCATGGGCAGGATCACTGCGGCGTCGCCCGACGGCACGATGACCATCGAGATCGAAGGCCGTCACGTGGGTGTCGGCTCGTTCGCCAGCAACCGCATCCTGGTGATCGCGTGAGGCGCGCGGTCGCCGCGACCGCGCTCCTCGTCCTGGTCGCCTCCGGCTGCTCACCCACCACCTACGACTCGTCCGACACGGCGCCGGACTCGGTCGTCACCACCACCACGCTGCCGAGCGGCACCACCACCGAGCTGATGACCCGCTGGCTCGAGCAGTCGCGCGGCCTGTCGACGCTGATCGCCGACAGCAACGGCGAGAAGGAAGCGATGGGCCTCATCGACAACCTCTGGGCCGGCATCACCCAGGACGTCGGCGCCAAGCGGCCCGAGCTGCTCGGCGGCTTCGAGGGCGTCCTCGCCATGCAGCACCGGGCCGTCGACGGCAAGCGCCCCGCCGACGCCGACAAGGCCTACCGCAACCTCGATGCCCTGATCACCTCGTTCACCGGCTGACCCGCTCCCGTCAGGTGGCGCTCCGCCCGGCACCGGAACATGTTCCGATTCGCGTGGCGACAATTTGGGTTGTCAGCCCGACAACTCGAATTGTCGTCCTGCAAAAGACGACATGCCGCCCGGTGCCACGTTCGGCTCTGCCAGCATCGGCCGGTGCCAGCCGCTGAGACACGCACCTCGCCGTCGCTGTTGAACGTCGTGCCGCTGCTCGTCTTCGTGACCTCGATCGCCATCGCAGTCCTGGCGGCCGTGTCGATGCCGAGCTCGTCGACGTCGTCCGCAACGGGCGATGCGAGCGCCCCAGGCTCGTGCTTGCAGCATGGCCGATCGGCGGCCTCGCGGTGGCCGGGTGCTGGGGCGGCGATCGTCGCGCTCAGCCGCCGACTCGATCGCATTCGGACATCCGCGGGTCTGGGTGCAGATCGTTGCGGCCAAGTCAAGTGGTGGTCGCGACAAGTTGGTTGAATCGTTCGGCTGGAGTATCCCATCCGAGGCTTTCGCGCGGCCGGTTATTGAGGCGTCTGGCGATGTTGTCGAGATCGGCTTGGCTGTGACAGGAGAGGTCGGTGCCCTTGGGGAGGTATTGGCGGGACATGCCGTTGAAGTGTTCGTTGCCGCCTCGCTGCCATGGGCTGTGCGCGTCAGCGAAGTAGACCTGCACGCCTGTTGCGATCGTGAACGCCGCGTGAGCGGCGAGTTCTTTGCCTTGGTCCCATGTCAACGTCTTGACCAACTGTGCAGGCAGCCGCTCGACGGCGTCGGCGACTCGGGCGATGACATGGTCTGTGGAACGGTTGTCGATCTGGATCAGCACACCGAACCGGGAAGTGCGTTCGTAGAGACTGGCCACCGCGGAGCCACCGTTCGCTCCGATCATCAGGTCGCCTTCCCAGTGGCCTGGCACCAGCCGGTCGTTGACCTCGTCGGGTCGTTGCGAGATTGGGACCATGTCAACAATGCGTCCACGGTTGCTCTCGTGTGCTGCCCGCGAGTGCGGCCGGCGACGATCACGCTGCTTGGGCAACGCCGCGACCAGCTGGTTCTTCAGCTCGCCGCGTGGTTGCAGATAGATCGCTTGGTAGATCGCTTCGTGCGACACGCACCACTGTGGATCGTTGGGATGCTCGCGACGTAACCGGGCCGCGACAGCTTTCGGGGGCCAATCGTCGTCGATGATCGACCGACACACCGCAGACCACAGTTCGGGGTGCTGTTCCCACCACCGCGGCTTGGGGCGTCGAGCGTCACCATCGGCGCGACCCTGCGCGGCGAACGCCCGATACTTGGCCCTGCCACCACCCGCGGCGATCTCCCGCCCGATCGTGCCCCGATGGCGACCCAACCGGGCAGCGATCTGCGCGTCCGTTTCGTTGCGTTCGATCCCGACACGGATCTCCTCACGGTCCTCGAGCGTCAGAGCGTTTGGGCGAGGGACGCGGTCATGCAACACGCACACAGCTTCTTTGGCCAGCCACCGACGCAGCGTGTTGACCGAAACGTCAGCCTTCGCAGCGGCCTCCTCGTGTGTCGCACCACGCGACACAGCGACCAAGCCGGGCAACACCACCGACCGCGGAATCCGCGGCCAACCCCTCGTTCGAACCCTCACCTGACACCTCCTAGATCGAGATGTCGCGCTCACCCTCTGACCGAGCCTGCGGTATCCGCAACGGATTGCACCCAGAAGCGAGCGAGTACCGCTGACCAAACCCCTCAGCGCATCGCTTCGGGGAGCGGGTCCGAGTGGACGACGGTCAGGCGACGCATCGAGCGGGTGAGGGCGACGTAGAGGGCGCGCAGGCCCTGCTGCTCGTCGTCGACGATGCGGGCGGGCTCGACCACGATCACGCCGTCCAGCTCGAGGCCCTTGACCACGCTGACCGGCACGACCGTGACGCCGGTCTCCAGGCCGGTGCGCGTGGCCCGGCCGTGGGCGACGTTGGCCGCGGTGAGCGCCGTCGAGGTGGCGTCGACCATCGAGTCGGGCACGACGACGGCGATGTTGCCGTCGCTGAGGTCGGTGGCCATCTTGGCCGTCTCCTCGGCGACGATCTCCATCAGGTCGGCGTGCGACGTGGCCACGAACCGCGGCTGCTCGTCGCCCTGGCGCACGCTGGTCGGCGCCCGCAGGGTGGGCGTGGCGGCGAGCATCACCTTGTTGGCCAGCTCCATGATCTGCCCGGGGATGCGGTACCCGACGCTGAGCCCGATGACCCGCGAGCCGCGCTGGTTGGGCAGGTGCCGCAGCACGTCCTCCCAGCTGTTCGGCGCCAGCGCACCCGTGGCCTGGGCGATGTCGCCGACCACGGTCATCGAGCCGTTGAGCGAGCGGCGCGACACCATGCGCAGCTGCATCGGGGTGAGATCCTGCACCTCGTCGATCACGATGTGGCCGTAGGTGCGCACGTCGTCGTCGTCGGTGCGGCCGGACAGGACCGCGTTGCGCACCGGCTTGCCGCCGAGGAAGTTGCGGGCCTCGTCGAGCAGGGCGACGTCGTTGTCGGTCCAGCGGACCTTGGTGACGTCCTCGGCACGCGGCCGGTACAACGAGAGGTACTCGCGCTCGCTGAGGTGCTTCGAGGCGGCCAGCTTGATCAGGGCCCGGCTGCCGAACAGGTCGTGCAGCAGCTCGGCCGGGCTGAGCAGCGGCCACATGCGCTCGAACGCGGCGCGCACCTCCGGCAGGCTGCGGACGCCCTCGCGCACCTCGGCCACCGACACCTCACTGCCTTCTCGCGGGCTGCCGTCTCGGGTGGTGTCGTGCCACGAGCCGGCCATGGCCGCGTACACCTCGCCCTCGACCCACTTGCGGGCCGGGTTGTGGCGGCGGAAGCGGCGCTGAGCGGCCCGCACGATGCGCACCGTCTCCTCGTGGCGCAGCCGCAGGTAGCCGTGACGGAAGGGCACCGTGATGTCCTCGCGCAGCGGGCGCTCGCGATCGGTGACGGCCTTGTCGATCACGTCGGCCATGCGGATGTCGCCCTTGGTGGTGGCGGTGAGCTTGGCGTCGGGCGGGTCGATGCCGAAGCGGGCCCAGTCGACGTCGGGGACGAGGTCGCCGAGGACGACCTGCTCGACACCGGCCTCGCCGAGCGACGGCAGCACGCGCTCGATGTAGCGCAGGAACACCCGGTTGGGGCCGATGACCAGCACGCCCTGGTCTTCCAGCGGGAAGCGGAACGTGTACAGCAGGTAGGCGGCGCGGTGCAGCGCCACCACGGTCTTGCCGGTGCCGGGGCCACCCTGCACGACGAGCACGCCGGGCTGTGGGCTGCGGATGATCTCGTCCTGCTCGCCCTGGATGGTGGCGACGATGTCGCCGAGCTGACCGGTGCGACCGCGCTCGAGCGCCGCCAGCAGGGTGCTGTAGCCGCGCAACCCGGCGGGCTTCTCGGGGGCATCGACGTCGGTGCCGACGCCGAGGTGGCCCTCGCCGAACAGCTCGTCCTCGATGCCCAGCAACTCGCGCCCGTGCACGGCGAAGTGCCGACGGCGGGCCAGACCCATCGGCTCGCGGCCGGTGGCTCGGTAGAACGGCTCGGCCACGGGGGCCCGCCAGTCGACGACGACGGGCTCGGACTCCTCGTCGGCCACCGCCAGGCGCCCGATGTGGAAGCTCTCCAGGGAATTCGGGCTCTCGGCGTAGCGATCGATGCGCCCGAAGACCAGGGCGGCATCGCCGAGGTCGAGCTGGGTGAGGCGGTTGACGACGGCCTCGTCGAACACGTCGCGCTCGTATCGGGCCTGGAAGGTGCCACCGAGCTGGCCTTCATGCAGGTTGCGGAGCTTCCATGCGTCATCGCGACTGCGCTCCAGGCACCAGTACGCGTGATCGATGAACGCTTGCTCGTCGGCCAAGTCGGGGTGTTGCTGCGTCATGGGTCGTTCAATGCTACCGGCGCGCTCGGATTCCAAAACTGCAAGCGGGTCCCGGCGGTAGCGTGCGGCAGCGATGCCGAGCGTTCCCTTCCTCGATGCCGCGGCAGGTCTCCCGGCGGCGCACACCCCCGTGTGGTTCATGCGCCAGGCCGGCCGCGCCCTGCCCGAGTACCGTGCCCAACGCGGCGAAGGGAGCATGCTCGAGGCGATCAAGGAGCCTGCTCGCGCCGCCGAGCTGACCTTGCAGCCCGTCCGCCGGTACGGCGTCGATGCGGCCGTCCTGTACAGCGACATCGTCGTGCCGGCCCACGCCGTCGGCTTCGGCATCGACATCGCCCCTGGCACCGGGCCCGTCTGCACCACCCCGATCCGTTCCGGCGCCGACCTGGACCGCCTGCGCCCCTTCGATGCCGCCGCCGACACGCCGTACGTGCTCGAAACGGTGCAGCTGCTGGCGGCCGAGCTCCCGCCCGAGGTGCCACTGCTGGCGTTCGCCGGCGCCCCGTTCACGGTGGCGAGCTATCTCGTGGAGGGCCGGCCGAGCCGCACCTACGAGCACACCAAGCAGCTGATGCACACCGACCTCGGGCTCTGGACCGCGCTGATGGAGCGCCTGACGCAGCACGCCATCGAATCGATCAGCTCGCAGCTGGCCAACGGGGCGAGGGCGTTCCAGCTGTTCGACTCGTGGGCCGGCGCGTTGAGCCCCAGCGTGTACGAGCGTCTCGTGCTGCCGCACTCCACCGCCGTCTTCGCGGCGATCACCGAGCGCTTCCCCGATGCGCCGGGCATCCACTACGGCATCGGCTGCGACCACCTGCTGGAGCTGATGCACGCCGCCGGCCCGCGCATCCTGGGACTCGACTGGCGCACCTCGATCGCCGCCGCGCGCCGGCGCATGGGCGCGGATCTCGTCGTGCAGGGGAACCTCGATCCGGCACTCGTGCTGGCCGGCACTGCGGTCGCCCTGGCGGGCACCGACGACGTGCTCGCCGACAACGGCGGGCATCCCGGTCACATCTTCAACCTCGGGCACGGCGTGCAGCCGAGCACCGACCCCGACGTGCTCACCGCCGTCGCCAATCGCGTCCACGAGGCAACCGCACGATGAGCGAGCAGATCGCTGTCCTGCTGATGGCGTACGGCACGCCGCGCACCCGCGACGACATCCTCCCCTACTACACCGACATCCGGCGCGGCCGTCCGCCGGAGCCGGCCCAGCTGGCGGATCTCACCGCGCGCTACGACGCGCTGGGCGGCACGTCGCCGCTCGCCGCGCGCACCGATGCGCAGCGCGCCGCACTGCAGGACGCGCTCGACACCGCGCAGCCCGGCCGCTTCCGCGTCGCGCTCGGTCTGAAGCACGCCGAACCGAAGATCGAGGCGGCGGTCGACGCGCTGGCCGCACAGGGCTTCACGCAGATCGTCGGGCTCGTGCTCGCGCCGCACTACTCGGCCTTCTCGGTTGGTGAGTACCTCAAGCGCACCCGTGAGGCGGCCGAGCCTCATGGCATCACCGTCCACGGCATCGACAGCTGGGCCACCGAGCCGGCCTTCGTGCGCTTCGTCGCCGACGACCTGCGCACCCGCCTGGCGGCGATGCCCGAGCACACCAAGGTGCTGTTCACGGCGCACTCGCTGCCGCAGCGCATCCTCACCAGCGGCGACCCGTATCCCGATCAGCTGCGCGCCACCGCCGAGGCCGTGGCCGCCGAGGTCGGTCTGCCGAGCTGGAACAGCTGGGGCATCGCCTGGCAGAGCGCCGGCCGCACCCCGGAGCCGTGGCTCGGACCGGACATCCTGCAGGTGATCGACGAGCTCGCCGCGAGCGAGCACGACGGAAGCGACGAGCACGGTCTCGTGGTCAGCGCAGTCGGCTTCGTGTCCGATCACCTCGAGGTGCTCTACGACCTCGACATCGAAGCATCCAAGCGCGCCAGCGAACGCGGACTGCGCTTCGACCGAACGGCGTGCGTCAACGACGACCCGACCGTGATGGCCGCGCTCGCCGCGCGCGTGATCGAGGCCGCTGGGTCATGACGCGAGTGGCGGTGGTCGGGGGCGGCATCGCCGGCCTGTCCGCGGCGCACGCGTTGGCAACTGCCGGCCACGAGGTCACCGTGCTGGAGGGCGGCGACCGGTGGGGCGGCAAGATCCGCACCTCGCCGTTCGCCGGGCACGCCGCGATCGACGAAGGCGCCGACGCGTTCCTCGCCCGCGTTCCGTGGGCCACCGCGCTGGCGCGCACCGTCGGGCTCGACGAGCACCTCGTCTCCCCCCAGGTCGCCAAGGCGGCCGTGTGGTGGCAGCGGATGCACGCGATCCCCGAGGGCTTGCTGCTCGGCATGCCCACCGACGTGCTCGCCCTGGCGAAGTCGCGGCTGCTGTCCACCGGCGGCAAGCTGCGCGCCGCGACCGAGCCGTTCCGCCGCCGCACGTCACTGGACGCCGACAGCCTCGGCGGCTACGTGCGCGCGCGCTTCGGCGACGAGGTGCAGGTGCGTCTCGTCGACCCGCTCGTCGGCAGCATCTACGCCGCCGACACCGACCGCTTCAGCCTGGCCGCCGTCCCGCAGATCGCCGAGCTCGCCGGCCGATCGCGCAGCGTGCTGATGGCCGCACGGCATCGCCCACCGGCACCGAGTGGACCGATCTTCTACTCGCCGGATCAGGGCATGGGCGCGTTCGCCGACGCGGTGGCCGGGGCCGCCGGCGCAGCCGGCGCGACGATGCAGCTGGGCACGGAGGTCGCACGAATCGAACGTGACGGTGCCGGATGGCGGGTCGATGATCTGTCGGTCGACGCCGTCGTGCTCGCCTGCCCGGCGCGGGCTGCCGCCGATCTGCTGCGCGCCGAGGCAGGTGAAGCCGCGTCGGCCATCGCCTCGATCCCCACCGCCGAGGTCGCGCTCGTCACCCTCGCGGTGCCGGCATCCGATTGGCCGGAGCGCCTCGCCGGGATGAGCGGCTACCTCGTCCCCAAGCCGCAGCAGCGGCTGGTGACCGCAGCCTCGTTCGGCTCGCAGAAGTGGGCGCACTGGCAGCTGCCCGGCCAGGTGCTGCTGCGCATCTCGCTCGGACGCGACGGACTGCCGGTGCTGCACCTCGACGACGAGCAGATCCTGCGCGCCGCGATCGACGACACGGGGCGCCACCTCGGGCTCGACCTGCAGCCCTCGGCGGTGCGCATCTCGCGCTGGGCCGACGCGTTTCCCCAGTACCGGCCGCACCACGCCGACCTCGTCGCACGGGCCGAGCAGGCACTGCCGCCCGGCCTCGCGCTGGCCGGAGCGAGCTACCACGGCATCGGCATCCCGGCGTGCGTGCGCTCCGGCCAGCAGGCGGCGACGGCCGTTCTCGGAGCCCAGCTGGCACAATGACGTGCATGGGTGTGCGTCGGTGGATGATGCTCGCCGCCTTCGTTCCGGTGTTCGCGGCGTGTGGTGGCAGCGATGGTGGCAGCGAGGGCGCGTCGTCGGTCGCCACCACGTCCACCTCGATCGCACCGACGACCACGGTGGCGGTCACCTCGACGACGGAGATCGCGGCGACGAGCACCGAGGCTCCGACCACCACCGAAGCGCCGCTGCCCGTTCCCCTCGCGGCCCCGGTCGACGAGAACATCGAGGAGCCGTACGTCGACCTCGGTCGCATCCAGATCCCGGCCATCGGCGTGGACAAGCAGATGCTCGAAGGCGTCTCGCTGACCACGCTCGACGTCGCCCCCGGGCACTGGCCCGGCACGGCGATGCCCGGTCAGCTCGGCAACGTGGTCGTCGCCGGCCATCGCGTCAGCCACGACCACCCGTTCCGGAACCTGGACAAGCTGGTCGCCGGCGACCAGGTCATCTTCACGACGGTCGATGGCACGTTCACCTACCTCGTCGACTCGATCGAGATCGTCAAGCCCGACGCGGTGTGGATCGTCGACCAGAGCCGTGCCCACACGGCCACGCTGTTCGCCTGCCACCCCCCGCACTCCACCAAGGAGCGCATCGTCGTCCACCTCACGCAAGCCCCGTAGTCGCCGAGACGGATCGGCACGAGCGGAGGGTTGCAGGCACACCCGGGCGAGCACCAAACCCTCCACCCCGTGCAGGTTTGGGTAGCGTCGCCGGGCGATGTCGGCTGACGAGGTGGCGCAGGAAACCGAGCCGGCCGCGTCGACGTCGACGCGATCGCGGCCGACTCGCCCAGCGCGCCAACCGAAGCGTGGCGCGATGGCGGTGGCCGGTGGGTTGCTCACCGCGCTGGCGTTGCCACCGTGGGGGTTCTGGCCGCTGGCGTTCATCGGCATCGCGCTGTTCGAAGCGTCGCTCGGCGAGTTCCCCACCGGGCGCCAACGCGCCGCCCGCGGCTGGTTGTTCGCCGCCGCCTGGCTGTACCCCGGGCTGGCCTGGATGTGGTTCCTCACCGCACCCGGCTACCTCGTCGCCGCGGCGATGTTCGCCGGGTTCCACGCCGTCGCCGCGTTCGTCGCACCGCGCGGCCCGTGGCGGGTGATCGGCCGGCCGGCCGCGCACACGATCGCCGAGGCGTTGCGCTTCTGCTTCCCGTTCGGTGGCGTGCCGCTCGCGTCGCTGCCGATCGGCCAGGCCGCCGGACCGTTGGCCGGGGTGGTGCGCATCGGTGGGGCCGTGCTGCTGACGTGGGTGGTGTTGCAGATCGGCTTCGCGTTGGCCGGCCCGTCGCCGTTCGTGCCGGCGCTCGCACGGTCGCGTGGGGCCGGCTCCAAGGGCCAACCGCACGGCGTGCTGGCGTTCCTCGTCGCCATCCTGCTCGTTCCCCTGAGCGCGTTGGCCAGTGGAGACGTCGGACAGGACGTGAAGTCGCTGTCGCTGCGCATCGCCGTCGTGCAGGGCGGCGGGCCGCAGGGCACGCATGCGGTGGACGGCGACTCGCGCCTCGTCACCGAACGCCACCTCCGGGCGACCGCCGCCATCGAACCCGGCTCCGTCGACCTCGTCGTCTGGCCGGAGAACGTGGTCGACGTCGACCAGTTCGCCACGAGCCAGGAGCGCCAGGAGATCGCCGCCGAGGCGAAGCGGATCGGTGCCCCGTTCGCGGTGGGCATCACGGAGGAAGCCGACAACGGCGACCACTTCCTCAACGCGCAGGTGGTGGTGACGCCCGACGGCGAGGTCGTCAGCCGGTACGAGAAGGTGCGCCGCGTTCCGTTCGGCGAGTACATGCCGTTGCGCAGCCTGCTGCACGCACTCGGCGCGCCGACCGATCTCGTGCCTCGCGACGCCGTTGCCGGCACCGGGCCCGCCTACCTCGATGTCACGACGAGGATCGGCGGCGCCGATCAGGACGTGCGCATCGGGGTCGTGATCTCGTGGGAGGTCTTCTTCGGTGGGCGCGGCAACGACGGCGTGTCCCACGGGGCATCGTTGATCATCAACCCGACCAACGGCTCCAGCTACACCTGGACGATCCTGCAGAGCCAGCAGATCGCATCGTCGCGGTTGCGTGCGCTGGAGCAGAACCGTTGGGTGGTGCAGGCCGCACCCACGGGGTTCAGCGCGTTCATCTCCCCCGACGGCGACGTGTTCCAGCGCACCGCGGTCAGCGATCAGGCGGTGATCATCCGCACCGTCGACCTGCGCGACTTCCGCACCTGGTACTCGAAGATCGGCGACAAGCCGTTCGTGCTGCTGATGTTCGTCGTGCTCGCCGCCGCCTGGCACGTGCCGGGCCGAGCCTGGTTGACATCACGGCGGCAGCTCAGACTTCCAGCATCACCGTGACCGGCCCCTCGTTGACGAGCGCGACGCGCATCTCGGTGCGGAAGCGGCCGGTCGCGACCACTGCGCCGAGCGCCTGAAGGCGCGTCACCACCTCAGCGATCAAGGGCTCGGCGAGCTCCGGCTTCGCCGCGGCGATCCAGCTCGGCCGGCGCCCTTTCTCCGTGTCGCCGTAGAGGGTGAACTGGCTGACGACGAGGATCGAGCCGGCGTGCCCGAGCATCGCCCGATCGTGGAGGCTGTGGTTCATCCATCCGTTGTCATCGTCGAGCACGCGCAGGTTCCAGATCTTGGCGGCCAGCTTCTTCGCCGTGGCGTTGGTGTCGGTGTGGGTGATGCCGACGAACACGCACAGCCCGGCACCGATCTCGCCAACGACCTCACCGCCGAGGGGACCGGAGTCGTTGACTTCGACACTGGCCGACCGAACCCGCTGCACGAGAGCACGCATGCGTGACATTGTGGCGCGCGTGATCGAGCTGCGCGCCGGAGACGCCACCGCCACCGTGTCGCCCCTCGAAGGTGGACGTGTGGCCAGCCTGGAGGTCGGGCGGTTCGCACTGCTCGTCACCGACGACGAGGGGCCGCTCAGCTGGGGCAGCTACCCGATGGTGCCGTGGGCCGGACGGGTGGATCACGGCGCGTTCGAGTTCGGTGGCCGCGCGGTGCAGATGCCGATCGACCTCGGCGACCACGCCATCCACGGGACCGGCTACACATCGGTGTGGCAGGTGCTCGATCAGGGCATCGACTTCGTCGAGTTGGAGACCGATCTTCGCTGGCCGTTCGGCGGACGCGGCCACCAGCACATCCAGCTCTTCGAGGACCGACTGGTGTGCTTGCTCGCCGCGGTCGCCGGTGGCGAGGCGATGCCCGCCGTCGTCGGATGGCACCCGTGGTTCGTGCCGCCGCAGGACATCGACCTGCGCTTCGATCACATGCTGCGACGGGGTCCAGACGGGCTGCCGGACGGCACCATCGTCGACCAGCCGCCCGGCCCCTGGGACGACTGCTTCACCGGTCCGCAGGCGCCGCTACGGCTGCACCACCCGCACCTGACGATCACGATCGACAGCGACTGCGACCACTGGCAGGTCTACGACGAGCAGGTGCGCGGGATGTGCGTCGAGCCGCAGAGCGGGCCGCCGAACGCGTTCAACTCCGGGCAGGCCGCAACGCTGCTACCAGGGGAGATGCTCCAACGGCAGATGACGATTCGGTGGCAACCGCGCCGGTGACCACTGTCGCCTACTGGCGGGTAATAAGGCGCCGGTAGGCTCGGAACCCATGTCTCCCACGGCTTCCGGCCCTCGTGCCGCCGCTCTCGCCGGCGACGGTCCGCTGTCCATCGCCTACCTCACCTACCGGGGCAAGCCGCACGTCGGCGGGCAGGGCGTGTACACCCGCCACCTGACGAAGGCGCTGGTCGATCTCGGCCACCACGTCGAAGTCTTCGGTGGCCAGCCGTACCCGGTGCTCGACGATCGCATCGAGCTGCACCAGCTGCCGAGCCTCGACCTGTGGAACGACTACTACCCGGGGCGGATGCCTGGCTACTGGGAGATCAAGAGCAAGGGCGATCTGGCCGAGGCGCTGAGCCACCTGAAGGGCACGTTCGGCGAGCCGTTGGGGTTCAGCGTGCGCGTCAACGAAGCGCTCAAGCCGCGGGCACGCGACTTCGATCTCGTCCACGACAACCAGTGCCTCGGCTACGGCATCCTTGCCGTCGAGAAGCGCATCCCGACGATCGTCACGCTGCACCACCCGATCACGCGCGACCGCGCGCTGGAGATGGCTCACCAGAAGAACTGGCGCAAGCGCTACGGCATCGGCCGTTGGTACAACTTCGTCAAGATGCAGGGCCGCGTTGCCAGTCGCATGCCGCGCATCGTCGTCGTCAGCGAGAACAGCATCGCCGACATCCACAGCGACATGGGCGTGTCCCTGGATCGCATGCGCCTCGTGCCGGTCGGCGTCGATCCGGAGCTGTTCCAGCCGAAGCCGGAAGTCGCCCGCCAGCCGGGTCGGTTGATCACCACCGCGTCCGCCGATGTTGCGTTGAAGGGCTTGAGCTACCTGCTCGAGGCGATGGCCAAGCTGCGCACCGAACGCGACGTCACGCTGACGATCATCGGCAAGCCGCGCGCCGGCGCAAGCAACGACCTGATCGACAAGCTCGGTCTGCGCCCGCACATCCAGTTCGTCAGCGGTGTCACCGACGAGCGCATCGTCGAGCTCTACGCCGAAGCCGAGCTGGCGGTCGTGCCCAGCCTGTACGAGGGCTTCAGCCTGCCGGCCATCGAGGCGATGAGCACCGGGATCTGCCTCGTCGCCACGGATGGTGGCGCGCTGCCCGAAGTGACCGGCAAGGACGGCGACACGGTGATCGGCTGCAAGGCCGGTGACGTCGAGTCGCTCGCTGCAGCGCTGCGCCGCGGGCTCGACGATCCGGCGCTGCGCGAGCGCGTCGGGCTGGCCGGTCGCGAGCGGGTGGTGTCGCGGTGGAGCTGGCGTCATTGTGCGGCGCTCACCGTGGAGCAGTACCGCGAAGTGCTGGCCATGCCCCAGAACGTGCAGAAGCTGCGCAAGAACGGCCGGATCTAGGTCGTGCTCACCATTCGGTTCCCGCGGCTCGGCGTGAAGCCGGGCGACCTCGTCCTCGACGCAGGCGCTGGGTTCGGTCGTCATGCGTTCGAGCTCGCCCGCCAGGGTGCCAACGTCGTCGCGCTCGACTACTCGGCCGACGAGGTGGTCGGCACGCGCGGCGTGTTCGGGGCGATGGTCGAGGCCGGCGAGATCCCGGAGGCGCGATACGTCGGCGTGCTGCGCGGCGATGCGACGCGTCTGCCGTTCGCCGACGGCGTCTTCGACCGCGTCATCACCAGTGAGGTGCTGGAGCACATCCAGTCCGACACGGACGCGATCGCCGAACTGGCCCGCGTGCTGAAGCCGGGCGGCACGTTCGCCGCCACGGTGCCGACGTGGTTCCCGGAGAAGATCAACTGGATGCTCAGCGACGAGTACCACGCGCCGAAGAGCGTCGGCGGGCACGTGCGCATCTACAGCGCCACCGAGCTGAAGGCCAAGCTGCGCACGGCCGGTCTCGTGGTCGAGGGCAGCCACCACGCGCACGCGCTGCACTCGCCGTACTGGTGGCTCAAGTGCGCGGTCGGTCCGCGCCGCGAGGACCACGCGTTGGTCAACCGCTACCGCAAGCTGCTCGAGTGGGAGATCGTGGAGCAGCCACGCTCACTGAAGGTCGTCGAGCGCGTGCTGTCGCCGGTGCTCGGCAAGAGCTTCATCGTCTACGCCCGCAAGCCGCTGGACGCATCGGTCCCGTCGGTCGCCCTCTCGGAGCGTTCACGTGTCTCGGTTGCCTGACCTGCCGGGCGTGCTCAGCGCCGAAGAGGTCGTGCAGACGGCCGAGCACATCGCCTCCCTGCAGCTGCCGACCGGGATGATCCCGTGGTTCGTCGGCGGTCACTGCGATCCGTGGAACCACGTCGAGACGGCGATGGCCCTCGACGTCGGCGGGTTGCATGCCGAGGCCGAGCGCGCCTACGAGTGGTTGGTCGACATCCAGCTCGAGGACGGCAGCTGGTGGAATTACTACCTGCCCGACGGCACGGTCGAGGAAGCCAAGCTCGACACGAACGTGTGCGCCTACGTCGCGACCGGCGTGTGGCACCACTGGCTGTGCACGTGGGATCGCGCGTTCGTCGATCACCTGTGGCCGACGGTGCGTCGCGCGCTGGACTGGGTGCTGTCGATGCGCCGCCCCGACGGCACCGTGCTGTGGGCCCGCACCGCAGAGGGCACGCCGTGGGACTACGCGCTGCTCACCGGGTCGGCATCGATCGCTCACGCGTTGCACTGCGGTGTCGCGCTCGCCGAGCTGATCAACGAGCCGCGCCCGGACTGGCGAGCTGCTGCCGACCTGTTGTCATCGCGCGTGGCCAACCGTCCGCACGCCTTCGAGCCCAAGGACCGTTGGGCGATGGACTGGTACTACCCGGTGCTGACCGGCTGCCTCACCGGCGAGGACGCCAAGGTGCGCCTGGCTGAAGGCTGGCCGGTGTTCGCCATGGAGGGCATGGGCATCCGCTGCGTCAGCGACGAGCCGTGGATCACCGCCTCCGAGACCGCCGAGGCGTCCATCGCCCACGCGGCAATCGGCGACATGGCCACCGCCACCGACCTGCTGCGCTGGACGCGTCCGCACCGCACCGACGACGGCGCCTACTGGACCGGGATCGTCTACCCCACCGAGGTTCGCTTCCCCGCCGGCGAGACCTCGGCGTACACGGGTGCCGCGGTCGTGCTGGCCGCCGACGCCATCGCCGGTGCGAGCGCCGCCAGCGGCATCTTCGTCCCCCGCCCCGGCTGACGCAGCCCGCGCACCGACTCGCGCCCCGGCGGCGCGCCGGACGCGGTCTCGGGCCATCCGCTGACGGAACGCGTCAGCGGCCATCCCGAGAGGCGGCTCGTCGACGGCGTCAGGCGTGTTCGGCGAGGGTGTGGGCGACGACGGCGTTGGCGTGGCCGTGGCCCATGCCGTGCTCGTCCTTGAGGATTTTGACGAGCTCCATGTGCTTCAAGCCGAGGTGGGCGCGGACGATCGCCTGCCACTCGGCGATCGGCTTGCCGTAGGTCTTCTCGATCGACGGGAAGTAGGACGCAGGACCGCGAACCGGCTCGGCCACGGTGATCACCCGGCGTCCGCGGCGGCGCGCAGCGCGGCGAGGTCGAGCTTCTGCATGGAGAACATCGCCTGCATCGCGCGCTGGACGCGCGACTGGTCGGGATCGTTGATGCACTCGAGCATCGCTTCGTTGTCGGCCACCTGCCACGAGAAGCCGAACCTGTCCTTGAGCCAGCCACACTGCGACGGCTCGCCGCCGCCGGCCAACAGCGCGTCCCAGTAGCGGTCGATCTCGTCCTGCCCGTGGCAATCGACCAGCAGGGACACGGCCTCGCTGAACGTGAACATCGGGCCACCGTTGATGCCGGTGTGCGGCTGCCCGTCGAGCTCGAAGTCCACCGCCATCACAGTCCCGGGCACACCCGGACCGGCGTCGGTGTAGTGCATGACGTTGGTGATCTTCGAGTTCGGGAAGATGGACACGTAGAACTCGGTGGCCTCCATGGCGTTGTCGTCGAACCAGAGGTTGGGGATGAGCTTGGGCATGTCGATGTCCTCCTGTGCGTGTCGTTCGGTACCCCGTCACAGACGACGTGACGCCCGGTTTCTCATCGCGCCCAGACGATCTCGCCGTCGTCCACCTCGTCGGTGGGCACGAGCCCGAGGCGCGCCGCCACGCCGGCCGACGCGCCGTGCGTCGGGTGGATGCACGCCCGGATCGTTCCGACGCCGGCATCGACGAGCGCATCGACCATCGCGTTCGCCGCTTCGACCGCGTAGCCGTGACCCTGGTGCGCGACGCCGACCTCCCACGCCACCTCCGCCCACGCCAGGTCGATGTCGACCGTTGCCTGCATCGCCCCGATCGGGTCGCGCTCGCCGCGCACCCGGACGATCCAGTTGCACCACTGCTGCGTCCGGTCGTGGTTCCACCCGACGGCGAGTCGTTCGTATCGAACGCGCAAGCCGTCCGGCGTGGGCGGCTCGCCACCGGTGAACTCGAACATCCGTGGATCGGCGTAGACGGCGACCATCCCGTCCGCGTCCTCGACCGTCAACGGCGTCAGCACGAGTCGCTCGGTCTCGATCACCGGGACCTGATCAATGCCCATCGCGCGATCGTCGCACGTCTCGGGCGCTCGGCTGACGGAACGCGTCAGCGGGCTTCCCGAGAGGAGTTGTCAGGCGTCTCGTCGCGGCGGTGGACGACGATGATGGCGACGTCGTCGGTGGCGGACCACGTGACGAGACGCTCGATGGTGCCGGCGATCTCCTCGACGGGGGACGTCCTCGTCGCGGAGACGATCGACGCCACACCGGCCACACCGTCGTCGAACGATCGATTGCGACGCTCGACCAGGCCGTCGGTGTACGCGACGAGCAGCGAACCCGGCTCGAACGGCGCCTCGCCGACGGACACCGGGCGCCCGCCCATGCCGAGCACGGGACGACGGCCCGCGTCGAGGAGGAGCGTCGATCCGTCGGGGCGCACGAGGATGCTCGGCGGATGACCGGCGGACACGTAGCGAACGGTTCCCGCCGCCTCGTCGATGAGGTGGACGGCCACAGTGGCCACGAAGTCGGGCGGGCCGACCATCCACTGCTCGGCACTCTCGAACAAGCCGTCGAGCTCGTCGACGGATTGGCGCGTCAGCGCGTTGATCGATCCGCGCAGCTGCGCCATGGTGGCCGCTGCGGAGATCCCGTGGCCACAGACGTCACCGACGATCACCGCGGTCTGGGTCGGCGAGATGGCGACGACGTCGTACCAGTCGCCGCCGAAGCCGAGCTCGTTGTTGGCCGGTAGGTACCGCGCCGCCACGTCGAGCCCGCGCAGGCTCGGCAGCTTCGGGAGCAGCGCGTGTTGCAACGCCACGACGAATCCTTTGCGCGCATCACCCGCCTGGGCGCGCTCGAGCGCACCCGCCGTCATCTGCGCGACGGTGGACAGCGCGGAGCGGATCAGCGGACCGAACTCGACCGAGTCGGCCCAGCCGATCGACATCGCGCCGAGCACCGAACCGTCCGACCGCAGCAGCGGCCACGCGGCCGCGGCGCCGACACCGGCGGCTTTGGCGGCGTCTGCGACGGACGGCCAACGGGCGGCGTACTCGTCGAACGTCGACACCGTCACCGGCTGGCGCTCGAGCACAGCCGAAGCGCCCGGCGATGCGCCGTCGATGGGGATGCGCTTGAACCGTTCGACGATCTCCGGCGGGAGGTTGCGGGAGTGGACGACGGACAGGTGGCTGCCCGACGGGTCGGCGATGTGGACGTTGACGAAGTGAGCGGACAGGA
Source organism: Ilumatobacteraceae bacterium (assembly GCA_965229005.1). Classification (GTDB taxonomy): domain Bacteria; phylum Actinomycetota; class Acidimicrobiia; order Acidimicrobiales; family Ilumatobacteraceae; genus CBDDIP01. The sequence continues at coordinate 1,105,471 of CBDDIP010000002.1, read as the reverse complement.
GCGATCGTCCCCGCTCCGACACGAGCGTCGCCACTTCCGACGAGGACTCCGCTGCGCTGAGCTCCTGGGCCATCTTGGCCAGCAGCAGACTTCGCCGACCGATGTCCTCGCGCTGCTGCAGCTGCGCCGTCAGCTGCGCGGTGGTGGACTGCGCTTCCAACAGGGCGGTGCGCAGCTGGATCTCGCTGGACGCCGCCCCGGCGAGGGTCTCGAGCAGACCAGCGTCAGCCGGCGTCCAGTTGCGAGCCTTGTTGTCGACGGCGCAGAACGTGCCGAGCACCTCGCCGCTCGTGGATCGCAACGGGCAGCCTGCCCACGCGACGACACCCATCGAGGCGATCGACGGGTTGTCCTTCGTGCGCTCGTCCTCGCGGGCGTCGTCGATGAGGAACGTGTCGCCGGTCGCAACGACGTACTGGCAGAACGACTCGCCGACGGTGTTCTGTCGATCCGACGCTGCGGTCGCGTCGACGCCGAAGCAGCTCTTCCAGAACGACCGACGCTCGTCGACGAGCGTGACGAAGACCCACGGGGCGCCGAGCACGGCGGCAGCCAGTCCGGTGAGGCGATCGAAGACGACCTCGAGCTCCGTGTCCAGCAACCCGGTGGCCGCAACGGCCTCCAGGCGCTCCGGCCGATCGACCTGCTCGCGGATCGTCTCCTGCCACGCAACCTGCTCGTCCTGGGCTGCGGTCACCGGGCGATGCTAGGTCCGCCAGGTCTTGATCGGCACCCCCAACGGGGGGAGAACCGATCGCTTGTACACGAGTGATTGCCACAGTACGATCGCCCGCGGATGGAGCCCAACGGCCCGACGTCGACGTATCGCCGACCTCGCTCGGTCGACGCGGCTCTGGCCGAGCTCGAACACCCGGGTGCGGTGCTCCTCGCCGGTGGGACCGACTTCTACCCCCAGCGGCTCAACGCCCCGGACCGCCACGAGCACGTCATCGACATCGCTGCCATCGACGCGCTGCGCGGCATCAGCCACGATGACACGACGTGGCGGTTCGGTGCTGCGGCGACGTGGACCGACGTGGTGCGCGCCGACCTGCCATCGGCGTTCACTGCCCTCCAGCAGGCGGCGGCCCGCATCGGTGGTGCGCAGATCCAGAACGCGGGCACCATCGCCGGCAACCTGTGCACCGCGTCGCCCGCGGCCGACAGCGTGCCCCCGCTGCTCGCGCTCGACGCACTGGTCGAAGTTCGTCGCCGAGGCGGCGTTCGCGTGCTGCCGCTCGCTGACTTCATCGTCGACTACCGCCGCACGGCGATGCGGCCGGGTGAGCTGGTCACCGCGGTGATGGTGAGGGATCCGCACCCGGCGGCGCGCAGCGCGTTCATCAAGCTCGGCCAGCGCGCCTACCTCGTGATCTCGATCGCGATGGTCGCGTGCGTGATCGTCGTCGAGGACGATCGGATCCGGGAGGCACGCATCGCCGTCGGCGCGTGCTCCCCGGTGGCGAGGCGACTGCCCGTGCTCGAGGCATCGCTCGTCGGCGCACCAGCGGACGCCGACGCCATCGCAACGATCGTCGACGCCGCGGACCTCTCGGCGCTCGCTCCCATCGGCGACGTGCGGGCCACCGCCGCGTATCGCGGCGCCGCGGTGCCGCGGCTGATCACCGATTGCATCACCGCTGCGCTGGAGCTGCGATGAGCGATCCGATCGCGGTGATCGTCAACGGGCGACAACGGCTGCTCACATGCGAACCGGCGACCGTTGCGGTCGATGCGCTGCGCGAGGAGCTCGGCCTCACCGGCACGAAGGTCGGCTGCAAGGCGGGCGACTGCGGCTCGTGCACGGTGCTGGTGGACGACGAGCCGTTGTGCGCCTGCCTCCTGCCGATCGGCCGGCTCGAAGGCCGCGACGTGCTCACCGTGGAGGGCCTGGCCGACGACCCGATCGGGCGGCGGGTGCAGCGGTCGTTCCTCCGCCACGGTGCGGCACAGTGCGGCTTCTGCACGCCCGGCATGCTCATCGCCGCGCGTGCGCTGCTGGCCGCGAACCCCTCACCGACCAGTGCGGAGGTCGACGACGCACTCGGCGGCGTGCTGTGCCGATGCACCGGCTACCGCAGCATCGTCGAGGCGGTGGTCGACGCGCTGGCCGCCGACGACGGCGCCGAGGCGCCGCCTGCGGGCAAGGCGGTCGGTGCATCCATCGACCGCGTCGATGGCATGCCGAAGGTGCGTGGCGACGACGAGTTCGGCGACGACGGCGCTCCCGCGGACGCGCTGTGCGTAACGGTGCTCCGCAGCCCGAATCACCGCGCCGCGTTCACGTTGGGCGATCTTGCCGGTTTCGTCGCTTCCCGCGTCGATGTGATCGCCGTGCTCACCGCAGCCGACGTGCCGGGCGTCAACCGCTTCGGCGTCATCCCCGGGTTCGAGGACCAGCCGGTGTTCGCCGAGGCCGAGACGCGCTTTCGCGGCGAAGCCGTGGCCGCCATCGTGTCGGCGGGCCGCGTCGAGCCCACCGATCTCCCGATCACGTGGGAGGAGCTGCAGCCCGTGCTCGAGCCGGCCGACGCGCTCGACGACGGCTGTCCACCGGTGATCGCCGAGCGAGCCGACAACGTGCTCGTCACCGGCTTCGTCACGCGCGGCGACGTCGGTGACGGCCTGGCCGCGGCGAGCCACGTCGCGACGGGCACGTTCACCACGCCGTTCGTCGAGCACGCCTACATCGAGCCGGAGGCGGGGTGGGCGGAGGTGGTCGACGGCGAGATCGCCATCCACGTCACCACGCAGGCGCCGCACATGGATCGTGCGTCGACGGCAGCGATCCTCGGCGTCGACGAGCAACGAGTCCGGATCATCCCCACCGCCTGCGGCGGCGGGTTCGGCGGCAAGCTCGACGTGTCCGTGCAACCGATCCTCGCGTTGGCGGCGATGCGGGTGCAGCGACCGGTGCGCATCACCTACAGCCGCGCCGAGTCGATGGCCAGCACCACCAAGCGGCACCCCTCGGCGATCACCGTGCGCGCCGGCGCCGACGCCGACGGACGGCTGACCACGCTCGACGTCGAGGCGGTGTTCAACACCGGTGCGTACGCCTCATGGGGGCCGACGGTCGCCAACCGCGTCCCGGTCCACGCGTCCGGTCCGTACTTCGTCGAGCACTACCGCGCTCGCTCGCGAGCGGTGAACACGAACACCGTGCCGAGCGGCGCGTTCCGCGGCTTCGGCGTGCCGCAGGCCGCGTTCGCGCAGGAGAGCGTGCTGGACGATCTCGCCCGCCAGCTCGGCATGGATCGCCTGGAGATCCGCATGCGCAACGCGCTGCGCGCCGGCCAGCCGACGGTGACCGGGCAGGTGTTCGAGGAGGGGGTCGGCTTCGTCGAGTGCCTCGAGGCGCTGCGTCCGTCGTGGGACGAGGCCGTGGCGCGCGTCGGTGCCGCCCGCTCGCTCGGGCGCTTCCGCCGGGGGGTCGGCATCGCCGGGGTCTGGTACGGGTGTGGCAACACCTCGATCTCCAACCCGTCGACCATCAAGGTCGGGCTCACGGCCGACGGGCGACTGGTGCTGCACCAGGGCGCCGTGGACATCGGTCAGGGATCGTCCACGGTGCTCAGTCAGATCGTCGCCGACGCCATCGGCGTCGAGGTCGGCCAGGTGGCTCGCGTCGGCGCCGACACGAGGTGCACGCCCGACGCCGGAAAGACGTCGGCGTCGCGGCAGACGTACGTCAGCGGCAACGCCGCGTTCGAAGCCGGCCGCGCGATGCGCGCCGACATGGTCCGGTTGCTGGGCGCCCCCGACGACAGCGCCTTGCACCTCGCTGACGGCGAGCTGCGCGGCACGCACGAGGATCGCCGCTACGGAACGTCGCTCGCCGACCTGCCCGTCGACGATGACGGCTACGTGCTCGTCGCGATCGGCACCTACGACCCACCCACCACTGCGCTCGATGCGAACGGCCAAGGCGAGCCGTACGGCATGTACGGCTTCGGCGCGCAGGTCGCCGAGCTGACTGTCGACGCTGCACTCGGCACCGTGCACCTGCACCAGATCGTCGCCGCCTACGACGTCGGCCGCGCCGTCAACCCGCGGTTGGTGAAGGGGCAGATCGAGGGCGGCATCGCCCAGGGCATCGGCCTGGCGTTGATGGAGGAGTACCTGCCCGGCCGCACCGACAACCTGCACGACTACCTCATCCCCACCATCGGCGACGTGCCGCCGATCCGCACCCACATCATCGAGAGCGCCGACCCACGCGGGCCGTACGGCGCGAAGGGCGTCGGCGAGCACTCGCTCATCGCCACCGCGCCCGCCATCCTCAACGCGCTGCGCGACGCGTGCGGCACGATGATCACCTCCCTCCCCGCCACGCCCGAGCGTGTGCGAGCCGCTTGCCAGGAGCAGCCGTGACCGACGAACTGCGCCACGTGGCGATCGACGAGGACGCCGACTCGGACAAGATCCGGTGCGAAGCGTGTCCGATCCGCTGCTTCATCAAGCCAGGCCTGACCGGCTCGTGCGATCGCTACGGCAACGTCGACGGGGTGCTCACCCGCGTCGATCCGGTGGTGCTGCTGCAGCGCACGAAGGAGCTCGGCGGTGCCGTCGTGCCGTTCAGCGTGGTCGACCACGAGTGGGACGGTTCGCTGGTTCCCGATGACGAGCTGTTCGTCACCGGCGCCGGCGCCGGCACGACGTATCCGGACTACAAGCCGGCACCGCTGATCGTGTCCAGCCGCATCGACGGCATCGACACGGTGACCGTGGTGACCGAGGCGATCTTCTCCTACTGCGGTGTGAAGGTGAAGATCGACACCGATCGCCACATCGGCGACGAGCGCTCGCTGGTGCTGCACGAGGGCCTCCCCGTCGGACACGTGACGACGAGCGAGTACGGCTCGCAGATGCTGGCCATCGGCGGTGTCAACCACCTCACCGGCGGGACGCGCCACGAAGGGTTGGCGACGATGCGCGCCCTGCTCGCCCTGTGCTCCGGCGAGGAGACCGAGCTCTCGGTGCAGGGTGGGGCCGAGTTGCGCGTGCGCGCCGGCGCGGCGCCGATCATCGACGGCGAGCCCGACACGCTGATGCGCGTCGGGTGCGGCTCGGCCACGATCGGCATGTTCGCCATCGACTGGCGCGACCTCGTCGACGAAGTGGTCGTGGTGGACGAGCACATCACCGGCGTGCTCACCGAGCACCAGGCCGGCGCCGTGCTCGGCATGGAGCCGAGCGGCATCCACCTGCGCGGCCGCAAGTCCACGCCGGGGCGCTACTTCAACGTCGCCGAGTCGGGCAGCGGCTGGGGCGGCACCTCGATCGACGATCCCCTGTCGATCCTCGATCCGTTCCGGGCCAAGCGCGGGGCCCGCCCGGGCCTGCGGCTGCTCATGGTCAGCACCACCGGAGCGCACTCGGCGTACTTCGTGCTCGACGACTCGCTCGTGCCGGTGCCGACGCCGATGCCGCCGGACGTGGCCCGCTCGGTGGCCCGCATCGGCGAGAACTGCGAGCCGTCGACCACGTCGGTGGTGTTCATGGCCGGCGCCGGCGGCTCGTTGCGCTCCGGGGTGACTCGCCACCCGATCGGCCTCACGCACATGGTGCGCGCCGACGAGGTGCGCGTCACCTGTGGCGGCGCTCCGGTGTTCATGTGGCCGGGCGGCGGGATCACGTTCATGGTCGACGTCTCGGCGATGCCGCCCGGCTCGTTCGGGCACGTGCCGACGCCGGCCATCGTCGCCCCGATCGAGTTCACGATGCGTCTCGATCAGTACGTGGCGATGGGCGGCCACGCCGACTCGGTGCGACCGATCGAGCAGGTGCTGGCCGACGAGCGGACGCGGCGGCTGCACGCGCCGTGAACGCCGATCCGGGGGTGGTGGCCGCACGTTCCGCTGACGGGACGCTGCACCTCCAGCACGGCCCGATCGACCTGATCATCACCGTCGACGGCCCGCCCGACTGCGTCGAGCGCGTGTACGCGCGAGCGCACGCGGCGCTGCAGCCGGTGCTGCGCGACCTCGTCGCCGAGCTGCCCCAGCTGCGACTGCCGGCCACGGCGGCACCGCACGTGCGCGGCGCCGTGGCGCAGCGGATGGTGCGGGCGACCGCCGGGCACGGCACGACGTTCATCACACCGATGGCGGCGGTGGCCGGCGCCGTTGCCGATCACGTGCTGGCCGCGGTGCGCGACGACGATGCGCTGAAGATCATCGTCAACAACGGCGGCGACATCGCCTTCTGGCTGGCGCCGGGGCAGACGATGCGCGTCGGCATGGTGCACGACCTGGCGCAACCGCACCTCGCCGGGACGGTCACCATCACGGACGCCGACCGGGCGCGCGGCGTGGCCACCAGCGGCTGGCCCGGGCGCAGCATGTCGCTCGGCATCGCTGACGCGGTGACCGTGCTCGCTACCGACGCTGCGTCGGCTGACGCCGCAGCCAGTCTGATCGCCAGCGCGGTGGACCTGCCGGGCCACCCGGCGATCCGGCGCGTGGAGGCGATCACGTTGGACGAGGCGAGCGACCTCGGCCACCACCTCGTCACGATCGGGGTCGGCGCGCTGACCGAGGCGGAGCAGGAGGCCGCGGCCACGCCGGGCGAGCGAATCGCCCGCCGGCTGCTGTCGCTCGGACGCATCGTCGCTGCCCTCATCGTCGTCGGCGAGCACCGGCGGTTGATCTCCGCCACGCCGGAGACGACGTCACTAGTGTCGCCGTGATGGCCCGGACTCGAACGTCGTACGTCGTGCAGGACCAGGTCGGGTTCCTGCTGCGCAAGGCCAACCAGCGCCATCGCACGATGTTCTCCAACGCCATCCCGTCGCGGCTCGCACCGACGCAGCTGGCTGCGCTGGCCACGCTGCGCGCCGAGGGGCCGATCCACCAGAACCTGCTGGGGCGACTGGCAGCCATGGACTCGGCGACCATCACCGGCGTGATCGATCGCCTGACGCAGCGCGGTCTGGTGTCGAGCAGCGCCGATCCCGACGACGCGAGGCTGAGCATCATCGAGCTCACCGAGGAGGGCTCGGCGTTGCTCGATGAAGTGATCCCGATCGCGTACGAGGTGTCGGCGTCGACGCTGGAGCCGTTGACCCGCGACGAAGCGGCCGAGTTCCTCCGCTTGCTGCGTCGCATCGCCGACGGTGCGTGACGCGCCCCCAGCTCGACCAGTTCAGCCGAGCAGCTTGATGCCTCGGGTGGGCGGCGGGGTGTTGCGGCTCTTGGCCACCACGATCACGCCGTCGATGATCGCGAACGCGACCGCGGGCGTGTCGCCGAACTCCAATGCACCGAGCGCGTCGGACGCAGTCGAGCCCATCGGCGAGTCGACGACGAGCAGGTCGGCTTCGGCGCCGACGCGGATGCGACCGTTGTTGTCGTCGTGCAGCTCGGCCACGTTGCCGGTGGCGATGGCCACCGCGGTCGCGCCGTCGATGCCGCCGAGTGACGCAGCGGACGCCATCACGCGCAGCATGCCGAGCGGCTGCACGCCAGAGCCGGCGGGGCAGTCGGTGCCGGCGACCAGCCGGTGCAGCTCGTTGCGTTCGCGCACGAGGTTGACGATCTTGCCGAGGGTGGTGATGTTGCCGTTGTGGACGATCTCGACTCGCGCGTCGGTGCGATCGAGGATCTCGGCGACGGCGCTGACCGGCAGGCTGGTCGGGCCGCCGTTGACGTGACCGGCGACGTCGGGGCGGACCTCGACGACGAAGTCGGCGCCGATGACGCCGCTGCCGGGGATCGAGGCGCCACCGGTGTGGACCATCACCTTCATGTGACGGGCCTGCGCCCACCGGGTCATCTGCGCTGCCTCGGCTGGATCCTTCACGCCGGAGATGCCGATCTCGCCGACGAGCCGGCAGCCGGCGTTGGCGAGGTCCTCGAAGTCCTGCTCCACCAGCCCCGGTTCCAACAGCACCGCGCCGGCGTGGACCTTGACGCCGGAGGGGCGGGCGTTGCGGAAGCTGAGATGCGCCAGCAGGGCAAGGGCCTTCGTCCCGGCCGGGTCGGTGGGCCGACCGGGCACGTGCGGCTCGCCCGCCGAGTACATCGTGGTGACCCCGCCATGGAGGCAGGAGTCGATGAAGTTGACGGTGCTCTGCCGCGGCGTGAAGTCGCCGAAGACGGGGTGCACGTGGTTGTCGCGCAGGCCGGGCATCACCGTGGCACCAGCGACGTCGATGCGTTGCACGCCGGCGGGCACCTCGACATCGGCGGCCGCACCGACCGCGGTGATGATGCCGTCGCGCACGACGATCGTGTCGCCGTCGACGAACGGTGCCGTGAGGTCGCCGGTGACGATCGTTCCGATGTTGACGAGGACGAGGTCGCCCTTGCCGGCGGCCGCTGCGGGCCCGCTCATCGCAGGCCGTCCTGACCGACGACGTCGGCGACGACCAAGCCACCAACGCGGGGCAGCGGACGGCCGCCGGTGGCAACGGCGACGGCGAGGACGATCTCGTCGGGGCCGGGCGCATCGGGGATGGACAGCTCGACGGCGTCGAAGTGTGAGCGGACGAAGGCGGCGTCCTTGTGACCGAGTGGGATGTCGAGGGTGCAACCGGGCGCGCCGCGCTTCTTCGCCGACGGGATCAGCGCGGCGCCGCCGCCGACGGCGGCGCGGAACGGCTTGCCGAGCTCGGGATGCAGCAGGGCGGCGGCGTGCTCGAGCTCGCCGTTGGTGCCGACGATCGCACCCTTGCCGTAGGCCTCGACGGGTGAGCCGAGTGCCGCGACCGCTGCCTCGGCCAGCTCTTGGCCGAGCGGCACGCTGGCGGCGATCAGCTCGGCGAGGTCCTCGACGTACTGCCCGGCGAACGGGTTGTGCAGCACGGCTGCGCACACCACCTGGCGCACCGGTTGCGACAGCGTCCGGCCCATCTCGACGCGCCGCTCGTGCACCGACGTGTGCATGGCGAGGATCACCACGTCATGCACGATGTGCGCCGCCTTCGACCGTCGCACCGGAAGCGGCAAGCGCGGCGAGGCACTGCTCGCCCCGCGCATCGTCGACTGCGGCGGTGAGCCCGCCGATGACTCGCGTCTCGTAGCCGAGGCGCACCGCGTCGGCCGCTGTGGCGTTGACGCAGTGATCGGTGGCGATGCCGACGACGTCGACCGAGCCGATGTCCGCGGAACGGAGCACATCGTCGAGCGAGCGATCGCTGCCCTCGTCGGCGCCCTCGAAGCCGGAGTACGCGGCTTCGTGGCGACCCTTGCGGATGACGACGGTGGGGACACGGCCCTCGATGTCGGCGAGCGCCGCGTCGAGCAGCGGGTGCCACGTCGCGCCATCGGTGCCGGCGACGCAGTGGCGTGGCCACGTGTCGACGTAGTCGGGTTGCTCGGAGAAGTGCGCACCTGGATCGATGTGCCAGTCGCCGGTGAGCACCAGGAGGTCGTAGTCGTCGATGCTCGAACGGAGGTGATCGCCGATCAGACCGGCCACCTCGCCACCGAAGCGCACGCCCAGCGTCGCGCCGGGCTGGTCGTCGCAGAAGTCGCGTTGCACGTCCACGATCACGAGGCCGCGCTTGGATCCATTGCTCATGATGAGTCCCCTTCCGGTTCGAATCGTAGGGCGCGCTCGGGCAGTCGGTCGATGAGCTCCAGCAGCTGCCCGACGACGAGCTCGGGAGCGACGACGAGGTCGAGGTGTCCGCCGTCGATCCGGCTCGTCGGCCACCCCCAGCAGTCCGCCTGCGACCGCTCCTCGTCGTAGCCGGCGCTGAGTTGGAGGTACACGGCGGGGCGGTGCCACCAACCCGCCGGCACGTCGACCGGCAGTTCGTAGAAGCCGCGCGGCACCCGCGGGACCTCGGCTTCGATCGCCGCACGCACGCCGGCGTCCGGGAGCAGCCGGGTCATCGTCTCCGGTGGCCACCAACGGTGCCACGGGACGAGCAGGCCGTCGTCGACCGGGATCCGCTCGAGGAGCTCGACGAAGCGGTCGGACGGGGTGAACTGCGGGCTGTCACCGGGGACGACGGCGTCGATGAACACCGACGTCGCCTCGCCGGTCCTGGCAGCGATCAGCGGGAGCATCGAGCCGGCACCGGAGTGACCGACGACGACGTCGATGGCGCGCCCGCTCGCCGCCGCTGATGCTGCCTTCGCGAACGAGGTGGGCGAGTCGAGGTGTCGTCGCAGGTCGGGAGCGATGACGTGCCAGCCGCGTTCGACCAGCGCAGCTCCGAGCGGAGCCATCGTCGCCGGACCGACGAGTGGGCTGTGGATCAGGAGCGCATCGATGCACCCAGTCTGCCGGTGTGGCCAGCACCCTTGTCGCTCGCGATCCACCCGGGTCTACTGGGGTGGTGTTCGCACGGGCTGGGTTGTTGGCGAGTCGGGAGCTGCGCGGCTCGCGCGCGTCCCGGATCGGCCTCGCGCTCGTCGTCGCCCTCGGAGGCGGGACGGCGCTCGGTTCGGCCGTGGTGGCGTATCGCACCGACCACGCCTACCCGGACTACGTCGAGCGCGCCGACGTGGCCGAGGTGGTGATCAACCCGAGCAACGACTCGGTGGCGATGGACGCGGCGATCCGGAGCTTCGACGGGGTCCAGTCCGTCCACTCCGACGCGCTGCTTCTGGCCACGGTCGGGATCAGCGGTCCGGCGCCGGTGATCGAGGCGATCGGTCCGACGCTCTGGTTGCAGGTCTACGGATCGCCGGACGGCCGCTACAGCGAGGTCGATCGGCCGACGATCACCAGCGGCCGCGCCCCGACCGGAGATCACGAGGTGTTCGTCACCGACGGGTACCGCAGCGAACTCGAGACCATCGTCGGGCGGCCCCTGCAGGTGGGCGACGTGATCGACGTGCCGTTCTACTGGACGCTGGCACTCGACTCGCTCGAGTCGACCGACGACGTGCTCGAGCCGCTCGCCGTCGAGCACCTGCGCATCTCCGGCTTCGGCACCTTGGCTGACGAGGTGCTCCCCGACGAGCTGTGGCCGCGGCAACGGCTCATCGTCAGCGCCGACGTGGCCAAGAAATACACGTGCCTGCCCGACTACCGAGCGGACATGACCGTGGAGGAGGCCTTCGCCGCCGCCGCGCCGCCGACGTGCAGCAGCCAGTTCATCTACTACTCGTTACAGCTCGCTCCCGGGACGACGCCTGCGTCCATCCGAGATCAGTTCGCTGCCGCCGCGGCCCGGTTGAGCCCGGACGTGCCACCGGCGGTGCTCGATCTGACCTCGGGCTACTTCTACGTCTCACAGGACCGCGCCGATCTCGACGACGCGGTGCACCAGACGACGCAACCGACCGTCGCTGCGCTCGGCGCGTTCGCCGCGGTGGCTGCGCTGGCGACGCTGACGATCGCCGGGTTGATGTTGTCGAGGATGCTGCGACGCCCGATGGCGGCGAGACGAGGTCTGCTCGCCGTCGGCGCAACCGCGGCCCAGCGGGGGTGGTGGGCTGCGTCCGCTCCAGCGATCGCGATCGGCATCGGCCTGGTCGGCGCGATCGGGGTCGCTGCGCTGCTGTCACCGCTCGGCCCGCTCGGCACGGTGCGCGTCCTCGAACCCTCGCCCGGGCTCCGTTTGCCGGCCGACGTGGTCGTCCCGCTGACGGCAGCGTTCACCGCCGCAGTCGCGGTGCTCCTCGCGCTCCTCGCGTGGTGGACGGCTCGGGCCGACACGCGTGCGCAGGCCCGGCCGGCCGCCGCTGGGCGGATCGCCGGTGTCGTCAGCAAGGCGAGCCGGCCGTCGGCCACGACGGGTGTGTCCGCCGCGTTGGGCGGCAGACGCGCCGGGCCCGACATGGCCGTGCTGGCCGGTGCCGTCGTGGCGATCGCCGCAGGGTCGACGGCGATCGTGTTCGGCGCCAACCTCTCCTCGTTGGTCGATCGTCCGGCTGCGTACGGCTGGCCCTGGGACGTCACCACGATCTCCGGCGCCGGGTACGGCGACACCGACGTCACCGCGGTCGAGGCCAGCCTCGCTCAGCCGGAGGTGCAGGGGCAGGTGGCCGACGTGTCGTACTTCGCCTTCGACTCGTCCACCTTCCTCGGACCCGACGCGATGCCGGTGCTCTACGGGTTCGCCAACGCCGTCGACACACCGTTCCCCATCCTCGAGGGACGCGCTGCGCTGCGCGCCGGCGAGGCCGTGATCGGCAGCAGGACCGCAGCAGCGTTCGGCCTGGCGATCGGGGATCAGCTGATCGCCAGCTCGGTGCCGTTCGAGGAGGTGCCGGTGACGATCGTCGGCATCGCCGTGCTGCCATCCGTCGGCCCGTTCATCGCCGATCGCACGGGCCTCGGCACGGGTGCCTTCATCCTGATCGACGCCGACGTCGTGAGCGATTCGCCGGCGGCGTTCGTCGGCATCCGCCTCACCGATGGCACTTCGGTGCCGGAGTTCGTCGACGCGCTCGGAGCCACCGACGCGTGGGACACCGGCGGCGCGCCGGTGCTGATGCACACTGGGCCGGTCCGGCCGCCAGAAATCGTCAACGTCAGCGACGAGCAGGCTGCCCCCATCGTTTTGGGCGGGATCCTGGTGGCCGGACTCGCCATCGGGTTGTCGCTGTCCATTGCCACGTCCGTGCGCGACCGGCGTCGCGAGCTTGCCGTGCTGCGCGCGCTCGGCTTCGGTGACGCCGACCTGCACGCCTCGGTCCGGTGGCACGCGGCGACCGTCGCCGCGATCGGAGTGGTCATCGGCGCACCGCTCGGCGCCGTGTTCGGGCGATTGATGTGGCGCAAGTTCGCCGAGCAGCTGGGTGTGAGTGCCGACGCATCGGTCCCGTTGGTGTGGCTCGCTCTCCTCGCCGCGGCGACGATCGCTCTCGCACTTCTGGCGGCGCAGCCACCGTCGCGGGCTGCGTCGCGCGTCGCCGTGGCCGATGTGCTCCACTCGTCGGCGTGATGTCCACCGGTCTCGCGTCACGACGGACGGGGGTGCTGGCTGGACGCGGGCTGCGCGGTTCGACGTCGGCGCTCGCCGGTCTCGCGCTCGTGCTCGCGTTGGGCGGTGGCACGGCGATCGGGTCGGCGGTGATCGCGCACCGGACGGATCGGGCCTACCCCGGCTACGTCGAGCGGGCGGAGGTCGCCGAGGTGACCATCAACCCGGGTGTGTGGTCGACCGAGATGGACGCTGCCATCCGAGGCTTCACCGGGGTGACGTCGGTGCACTCGCACACGATGCTCGTGGCCTCGGCCGCCGACACGAAGCCGACGACGATCGAGCAGGTCTCGAGCGTCGAGCAGTGGGTGCAGACGTTCGGTTCCGTCGACGGCCGCTACGTCGACGTCGACCGGCCGACGGTGACGAGCGGGCGACTGCCGAGCAACGACCACGAGGTGTTCGTCAGCAACGGCTACCGGTCGACGCTCGAGCAGATCGAGGGCCGATCGCTCCATCCCGGCGACACGATCGATCTGGCGTTCTGGTGGAACCTCCTGCTGGACGGCGGGGTCGCGCCGGGCGAGACGATCGCGCCGATCGGTGTCGAGCAGGTGCGCATCGCCGGTTTCGGCACGTTCGCCAACGAGGTCCTGCCCGACGAGCTGTTCCCGCGCCAGCAGCTCCTCGTCAGCGCCGATCTCACCCAGCAGTACTCGTGCATGCCGACCCTGCACCCCGACATGACGTTGGAGGACGTCGGCGCAGCGGTCACACCGCCCACGTGCTCCAGCCAGTACTGGTTCTACTCACTGAACCTCGCGGCGGGGGTGAGCACGGAGTCGATCCGCGACCAGTTCTCCGCTGCTGCCGATCGGCTGAACGAGGACGAGCTGCCGAGGGTGCTGCTCGATCAGCAGTCGACCCACTTCTACATCGGGCAGGACCGCAGCGACCTCGACGACGCGGTGCGCCGCACGACACGGCCGACGGTGACCGCGCTGTTCGCGTTCGGGGGCGTGGCGGCGATCTCGACGCTGACGATCATCGGACTGCTGGTGGCGCGCACGTTACGTCGCCAGGCGGCAGCCCAGCGTGATCTGCTGGCGATCGGCGCAACGCGGGCGCAGCGGTCGCGCTGGACGGCGGCACCGCTGGCGTGCGCGGTGGCGGTTGGCGTCTGCGGCGCACTCGCGGTGGCGCTCCTGCTGTCGCCGATCGGTCCACTCGGCAGCGTGCGCGACGTCGACCCCTCGCCGGGCTTCGGACTGCCGCTGGCGATCGCCGTGCCGACAGCGCTCGCGCTGTTCGTCGCGGCGTTCGTCGTGATCGCCGTGCTCGCCGACAGGTCAGCGCGCCGGGCAGGCGTAGCGGACCAGCACTCCCACGCGGCGACGTGGCTCGGTCAGTCGCTGGCGCTCGGGAGCAACCCATCGGCGACGACCGGGATCACGGCGGCAACGGGTCGCACCCGTGCCGGAGCCGATGTGGCCGTGCTGCTCGGTTGCGTCGTCGCCATCGTCGCCGGCACGACGGTGCTCGTCTTCGGCAGCAACCTGTCGACGCTCGTCAGCCACCCCCAGTCGTACGGGTGGCCGTGGGACGTCTCGGTGATCACGGGTGGCGGCTTCGGCTACGCCGACACCGATGCGGTCGCGGCGTCGCTGGAGCAGCCGGGCGTCCACGATGACGTCGCCGAGGTGTCGTACTTCGCCTTCGACCCGTCGAGCTACCTCGGCGAGCGAACGGCGCCGGTGGTGTTCGGGTTCGGCAACGCCGCCGACACCTCGTTGCCGATCCTGTCCGGCCGCGCGCCGCAACGGGTCGGCGAGGGCGTGATCGGCAGCGACACCGCCGCGCAGCTCCGCATCCGCATCGGAGATCAGCTGACCGCGTCGTCGACGTTCGGAGAGCAGCCGTTCCGTGTCGTCGGGATCGCGGTGATGCCGTCGGCGGGGCAGTTCGTCGCCGATCGCACCGGGTTGGGGATCGGTGCGTTCATCCTCGTCGACGATGCGCCGAGCGGTCTGACGGCGATGGTCGGGATCCGTCTTCATCGCGGTGTCGATGCGAACGCGTTCGTGGCGCGCCTCGGCGACATCACGTCGTGGGACGGGCAGGGCGCGCCGATCGTGCACACCACACCGGTTCGCCCACCGGAGATCATCAACGTCAGCGACCTGCGGTCGGCGCCGATGATCCTCGGCGGCATGCTGATCGTCGGCCTTGCGGCGGGCTTGTCGTTGGCCGTTGCCACCTCCGTTCGTGATCGCCGGCGCGAGCTGGCGATCCTGCGCGCGCTCGGCTTCAGCGATCGCGATCTGCATCGCTCGGTCCACTGGCAGGCGATCACCGTGATCGCCGTCGGCACCTTCATCGGGGTACCGCTCGGGGTGATCGTCGGACGTTTCGCGTGGCGGCGCTTCGCCGAGCTGCTCGGCGTCGTCCCCACAGGCAGCGTGCCGTTCGCCTGGTTGGCCATCGCCATCGTCGGCACCGCGGCACTCGCCCTCGCGGCGACCGCTCCCCCCTCGCGATCCGCCTCGCGCCACGCCGTCGCGGGCGTGCTCCACACCCCCTGACTGCACGCGATCCGACCGCACATCGGCATTTCGTGTGGTGTTGCGGTGTGGGGCACGATGGGCGGATGCCCGCCAACGCTGTGCTCCTGATCGCCTGCCCTGATCGGCGCGGCATCGTGGCCGGCGTGGCCGAGTTCATCCTCCGCCACGACGGCAACATCGTGCACGCCGAGCAGCACGTCGACGCCATCGACGGCACGTTCTTCCAGCGCGTCGAGTTCGAGCTCGATGGGCTGTCGATCGGACGCGACGAGATCAGCACCGCGCTGGAGCCGCTGCGCGCCGAGTTCCAGTTGGACGTCGACATCCGCTTCACCGACCACCGGCCGCGCACGGTGCTGCTGGCGTCGAAGCAGCCGCACTGCCTGTACGACCTGCTGACGCGCTGGCGCACCGGCGAGATCGGCGCCGACATCGTGGCCGTCATCGCCAACCACCCGGATCACGCGGAGGCGTGCCAGCAGCTCGGCATCGACTACGTCTTCCTGCCGATCACCGACGGCAAGGAGGCACAGGAGCAGCGACTGCTCGAGGAGCTGCGCGCACGCGACACGGAGCTGACCATCCTCGCCCGCTACATGCAGATACTCAGCTCACGTGTCGTCGATGCCTACCCGAACCGGATCATCAACATCCACCACTCGTTCCTGCCGGCGTTCGTCGGGGCGAACCCGTACCGGCAGGCCCACGACCGCGGCGTGAAGCTGATCGGGGCGACGGCGCACTACGTCACCGACGACCTCGACGAGGGACCGATCATCGAGCAAGAGGTGGCGCGGGTGACCCATCGCGACGACGTCGCCAGCCTCACCCGCCGCGGCCGCGACCTGGAGACGATCGTGCTGTCGCGAGCCGTGCGCGCCCACCTCGAGCACCGTGTGCTCGTCTACGGGCACAAGACGGTCGTGTTCAGCTGAGCACGGTGTTCAGCTGAGCACGGTGTTCAGCTGCCGGCGGCGCTGCAGCAGCATCCACCCGCCGAGCAGACCTGCGGCGGACAGCAGCGGCAGTGCGGCGATCGGGAACTCGGGGACGTCCGGCGGCGGCGTGACCGTGCAGTTCAGGGTGCCGGTGCGGAAGGCGTGCGAGTCGGTTGCGCTGTCGTCGGACCAGAACACCGGACGCTTGCCGCCGACGCACTCGCTCAACGGCGCGAAGGCGAAGCCCTCGTTGTTGAGGTTGGCCATGCCGGTCGGGCGCTCGTACGTGGCGTCGACGGCGAACTTGCCGTTGGCCTTCACGTGCAGCACCGACGTCCGCCCCTGGCACGTGTCGTCGCACACGGCCCACAGGTCGCCGAGCTCTCGGTCGAACTGCAGGTCCATCACACCGGCGAAGCCGCTCGTGATCGTGGCCACCTTGGTGAACCCGCCGCCCGCCTCGTTCAGCACGTAGCCGTAGATCGTGCCCGTCGCCTCGACGCCGATGAAGAACACGCCGGCGCTGTGGCTCGGGTACTCGGCCGGGTTGTAGGCGTGGGCCTTGCTCTCGTCGAGGAAGCCCTTCGAGGTGAGGAACGAGTCGGGGACCCAGGTGATCGCCTCGAGGCCGAGGTTCGGGCCGGTCACCGGGATGTCACCGGTGAGGTCCCACTCGTTGGTGGCGTTCAGCGAGGTGCCCGGCGTCGACGGGTCGAACCGCAGCACGACGTTCTTGCTGACGCCGTTGTTGGAGTTGTTGCGCTCGGTGGACACGTACAGCCCGCCGGACGGGCCGTTGCCGGCAAAGGTGATCCCTTCGGCGTCGGGCTCGCCCGTGCCGTCGGCGTAGTGGACGAGCTTGCCGGCACCCCAGCCGTTGCTGGCGTCGGAGACCCAGTTCGTGCCGTTGAAGACGAGGCGGTAGATCGAGCCGGGCCCGTTGCGGGCCACCCAGATCGTGCCGGGGGTGGCGCTGCCGGAGCCCTCGTAGACGAGGCCGCTCATGTTGCCGCCGAAGGCGCTCGCCGCGTCCGCGTTCTGCACGGCTGTGCCGCCGGGCCACACGAGAGCGGGCACCGGGTCACCGGTGCAGGCGTTCACCGCGCCCTTGGTCGATGCCGTGGTGGTGGCGAAGGCGCCGGTGCCGTTCGGGCAGCGGCCGTACGTGGTCGTTGCGTGCGGGCCCCATGCGTACGAGTCGACGATCGTCGTCCCATCGGCGGCGAAGAGGCGGGCAGAGTCGTTCGTGCCGAGGCCGAACCCGAAGGCCGCTTCCTCGAGGAGGTAGTAGCCCCCGGCGGCGATGGTGGTGCCGGCGGGGATGGAGTACTTGGTGTGCGTGTCGTCACCGTCGAGGAACTTGAACCCCGAGACGTCCACCGCCGCAGCGCCGGTGTTGATCAACTCCACCCAGTCGCCGGGCGTGCCGCCGTTGGACTCGACCTCGTTGATCTTCACCGGAACGCTGCAGTCGTTCGCTGCGCCCTTGGTCGGCGTGGTCGTCGTGATGAACCCACCGGTGCCGTTCGGGCAGCGGCCGTACGTGGTGCTGGCGTGCGGTGTCCACGAGTACGAGTCGACGATCGTCGTGCCGTCGGCGGCGTAGAGCCGGGCCTGATCCGGGGTGCCGAGCCCGAAGCCGAACGCCGCTTCCTCGAGGAGGTAGTAGGCACCGGGCGCGACGATCGTGCCGGCGGGGATCGAGTACTTGGTGTGCGTGTCGTCGCCGTCGAGGAACTTGAACCCGGAGATGTCCACTGGCGCGGCGCCCGTGTTGGTCAGCTCCACCCAGTCGCCCGGCGTGCCGCCGCTCGACTCGATCTCGTTGATCTTGATGTCGGTGTCGGCGGCGAAGGCGGTGGTCGGAGCGGCGATCGAGATCGTCGCGGCGACGATGCCGACGGCAGCGAGCGAGGCGTGCAGCGAACGGCGGGTGAGGAGCGGCATGTGGCGACGGTAAGCAGCCCTCGAAAATGCAGGGTGAACGCGAGGCGAACCAGACGATGAGCACGAACCAACATCGGCTGAACGACGTCGTACCATCGACCGAGGGAGGTCGAGATGCGACGGAGCGTCCGGATGGGCAAGGGTGCAGTGGCTGTGGCGATCGGCGCGCTCGCGTTGCTGCCAGCGTGCAGCGACGACGGTGGGGGCGACGCTGCGCCGACGAATCGGCGGTCGGTGAGCGCGTTGCTGGCGCAGCTGCCGCTCGAGTCGCGTGACGCCGACGGACCGATCCAGCTGCAGTACGGCGACGTCATCGCCGCCACTGCGCTGGCGGGCGTGGACCGCCCGAGCGACCTCGACGACGACCAGGAGCTGTTCCGCTGGTTGCGACCGATGACCGGGTTCAGCCTGGAGGACGACGAGACGGCGCTCGTTGCGCTGTCGCTGCCCGAGCTGGTCCAGCCGAATCGTGCCGATCAGCAAGCGGACTTCCTCGACGAGATGGGTTGGTCGGTGCTCGACATCGATGCGTTCATCGCATCCGACCGGCCGCCGTCACGACTGCTGGTCATCCAGGGGTCGGTCGACACCGACGAGGTCGACAAGGCCGCCGGTCCCGCCGACGACGGTGTGTGGCAGGTCGGCGAGGGCGATGACTTCTCCGTCAACGCCAAGGAGCGGACGGTCGCCCGCCCGCTCGGCCAGCCGTTGCACGAGGCGACGCACAACGGGCTGTTCGCGGTGAGCACGTCCTCGGCCAGCATCGACAGCTGGGCCGGGGGTGGCGACTCGATGGCGGACGACCCAGGGTTCCGTGCCGTCGCTGCCGCGCTCGATCGAGGTGGCGTGTACACCGCGTTCATGCTCAGCGCCGACGGTGACGACGATGCGGTGAACCCGTTCGACACGATCGCCGTCGGCATGACGGTCGAAGAGGACACGCCGGTCGCCTACTTCGTCTACCACTACGCCGACGCCGCCACGGCCAAGCTGGCCGCGACGACGATCGCCGAGATCCTCGAGGGCAGTTCACTGCGCACGAACGCGCCCTGGAGCGAGTTCTTCGCCGCCTCGAACATCGTCGTCGAGGACGACGTCGTGGTGGCGATCCTCCCGCTCGTCGAGGGGCGCCAGCCGGGAAGCATCGTCAACATCCTGTTCGCGCAGGACACGTTGACCTCCCCCGGCTGACGCCCTTGACCCTCAGTCACCGACCGGAGCGAGGCCCAGCGCGACGCGGCCGGAGAAGCGCTCCTGCTGCGCGGTCGGCAGCGGGTGGTAGCGAGCGCCCTGCGCGTCGCGGAACAGCCGCTCGATGCCGCTCGACCGCGAGTAGGCCGCACCGCCGCCGACTTCGAGGGCGAGGGTGACCGTGTCGATGACTGCCTCGGCGGCGATCGACTTGCGGGCGATGAACGCCGATGAGGCCTCGACGGTGTTGTCGAAGTGGAGGTCGTCGTTGGCGTCGATCATCGCTCGCACGGTGTCGCGCGCCGTGGTCAGCTTGTTCAGCATCCGACCGACGAGCGGCGCGACCTCGGGGCGGTCGGCCTTGGCACTCGCCAGGGCGATCGCACGCTGAGCGGCGGACTCGGCGACGCCGACGTAGACCGCCATGATCAGCGGGAGCGCAGCGCCGACGACGGTTCCCCACACGGGGTGCCACACGCCGGCGGGGCGCACGAGGGCGACCGCTGCATCAGGCACGAAGACGTTGTCGAACACGACGGTCTCCGAGCCGGTGGCGCGCATCCCCATCGTGTCCCAGGTGCGCTCCATGCTGACGCCCTCCGCTGCCGCGGAGACCGAGGCGTGGACGACCGACGGCCCGTCCGGACCGTCCTCCCAGCGGAAGCTGGTGGCGAAGACGTGGCCGGCGGGGGCGCCGCTGGCGGGCATCTTGCGAGCGGTGACGCGGTAGCCGCCCTCCACCCGCGTGCACGTGCCGTTGGAGTCGAGCCAATCGCTGGCGCCGGTGGAGACGAGCACGATCTGCTCGTTGGCGAGGCGCTGCAGGACGGGCGCCGGCAGGTCGCGCTGGTGGCGCCACACCTGCGCGGCGACCAGGTGGGTGTGCATCGACAGCGCAAGCGCCGTGGCCGGGCAGCCGTGGGCCAGCTCGCTGAGCACGGCGCAGGCCTGGCGGTAGGTCGCTCCCCCGCCGCCGAGGTCTGCAGGCACGAGCATCGACATGAAGCCCTGCTCGCGCAGAACGTCGAAGCCGGCCTGGACGAACTCGCCGGTGCGGTCGCTCTCCACCGCGGTCGCGGCGAGGTCGGGGATCAGCCGTCGGGCGGCGCCGAGCCAGTGGCTCGACGGCGTCGCGCCGGTCCAGTGAGGAGTGCTGTTGTGTTCATCCGACAGCGTCGTCGGATCGTCGTGGGTGATGGTGATTGTCATGTGTCGAACGGTAAAGACGGGCCGTTTCGGCAACGAGTACAGAATGTGGACCGCGCCGGTACAAGTTGACGACCTACGATCTTGCGATGAGCGACGACACGGATGTGGTGGTCGGGTTCGGTCAGTACTGCCCGGTGACACGCGCGGTGGAGGTGCTCGGCGAACGCTGGTCGTTCATGATCGTTCGCGACATGCTCTGCGGCTTCACCCGCTTCAACGATCTCGCTCGTGGGCTGCCGGGCCTGTCGCGCACGCTGCTGTCGAAGCGGCTGCGACAGTTGGAACGCGCCGGCATCGTCGACCACATCGACGATCAGTACCTGTTGACGTTGGCCGGCGAAGAGCTCCGCCCGATCGTGTTCGGCCTCGGCGAGTGGGGTGCCAAGTGGCAGTTCGGCGACCCACGTGCGAACGAGCTCGATCCGCAGCTGCTGATGTGGTGGGTGCACCGCCGCCTCGACTTCTCGTTCCTGCCCGATCGCCGTTGGGTGCTGGAGTTCCGCTTCAGCGACATCAAGGATCGCTTCTGGATCCTCAAGGACGCTGCCGGACCGTCCGTGTGCATGTCCGACCCCGGCTTCGGCGTCGACGCCGTCGTGCAGAGCGACCTCAACACGATGTACCAGGTGTGGCTCGGCCGGCTCGGGCTGCACAACGCGCTGCGGAACGGCAGCGTCGAGCTCGTCGGCGCGCCGGCGGTCGTCCGACGCCTGCCCTCGGTGATGGAGCTCAGCCCCGTCGCCCCCTTCGTCGCCCCCTACGCCACCGCCTGATCACGTCGAAGCTGGATGTCTGACGCGCGGCTCTGCCGCGTCTCAGACATCCAGATTCTGACGTTCGGAGCTCAGCCGAGCGGCGGAGGAAGCGGTGCGTCCGTCACGAAGGAGAGCACTTGGACGGCGCGGGTCATGGCGACGTAGAGGAGCCTTGCGCCGCGTTCGGAGCCGTCGAAGATCTGGTGGGGGTTGACGACGACGACGCCGTCGAACTCGAGGCCTTTGGCTGCTTCGGGGGTGAACACCGGGACGTCGTCGTGGGCGAGGTCGTGCACGCGATCGACCATCGTCAGACCGGCGGAAGCAATCGCAGCATCGAGGGTTGCGTGCAACGCGAGCGGGGCGACGATGCCGGCGTTGTGGTGGCGATGGCGCACCGCGACGATCTCGGCGACCACCGCGGCCGGTAGCTCCGGTGAGGGCACGACGCGCAGGCTCGGCGCGTCGCCCTCGCGGCGGACGCTGGAGCTGGCGACTGTGTCGACGCCGGTGAACGGCAGCAGGCGGTTGGCCATCTCGAGGATCGGCGCGGGCACGCGGTAGCCGATGGTGAGGTGGGCGACGTCGCCGACTTCAGCGCCGAGGTGGCCGAGCGCGACCTGCCAGTCGCGCTGGCCCGCTGGCGTGCTCGACTGGGCGAGATCGCCGAGGATCGTCAACGACCCGGCGGGGCTGCGCCGGCCGATCACCCGCAGACCGACCGCCGAGTGGTCCTGCGCTTCGTCGACGACGACGTGCCCGTAGGTGAATGGCGTGCCGACGAGGAGCGAGTTGGCCTCGTCGACGAGCAGCTGGTCGGCGGCGGTCCACCGACGGCGCTTGCCGGACGCGCCGTCGAAGCGCGCCGCGAGGAAGCGGTCGACGAGCCGGATCGGCTGCTGCGTCGGCCACGCCTTGGCGAACGCCGCGCGCAGCTCCGGCGCCTTCGTCCACACGTCGTCGCGGTCGGTGCGCCGCAGCAGCTCCTGCGAGGCGATCGCCTTGAGCGAGTCGCGGCGCTTGTTCACCGGCTGGTTGCCGTCCAGCGCGGCTTCGATCCACGCGGACGCTTCGGCGCGCGTGACCACCAACGTGCGCGCCCCGAAGGGCACGCGGATGTCATCGGCCGGTGGCACGACAGCGATGAGGCAGTCGGCGGCGAGCTCCTCGAGCATCGTCGCATCACCCTTCGCCGCGGCAAGCGCGTCGTCGTCGAGCCCGGTGATCTCCACCTTCGGTACGCACAGGTCGAGCACCGTCGCCTGGCGAACGCTGCGCTCCCCGAGCGACGGCAGCACGTTGCCGATGTAGTCGAGGAAGACGCGGTTCGGGCCGACCACGAGCACGCCGTCACGCACCAGCCGTCGTCGGTGCTCGAACAACAGGTACGCGGCGCGGTGCAGACCCACCGCCGTCTTGCCGGTGCCGGGCCCGCCTTGCACGACGAGGCACTGCAGCAGCGGTGCGCGGATGACCACGTCCTGCTCGGCCTGGATCGTGGCGACGATCTCGCGCATTGCACCGGTGCGCGCTGCACCGATCTCGGCCAGCACCGGGTCGGGGATGCCGGTGGCGTCGCCGGCGTGGTCAGGGTCGTCGAGCTGCTCGTCGAGGTAGGCGGTGATGTCGCCGTCGGCCAGCGTGAAGCGGCGGCGGTGGGCCAGGCCGAGGGCGTCGACACCGGTGGCCCGGTAGAACGGCGCGGCGATGGGCGCACGCCAGTCGACGACCACCGGATCGTGCTCGTCGTTCTCGATGTGGCGACGGCCGATGTACCAACGATCACCGGGCGCGCCGCCCGCGCCTGTACCGCTGCGAGCCTCGGTGATGCGACCGAAGAAGTCGCCTGCGCCGGGCGTGTGGAGGTCCTCCAACGCTTCGGCGACGGCGACCTCGACGTACTCCTTGGTGATCTCGTCGGCGGCGGCGTCGGGATCGACGCGGCTGAAGCGCTCGATCATCGCGTCCCGGCAGGCGCGCGAGAACGCCAGTTGATCGCGTTCCTGGGCGAGCTCCGGGAACAGGACAGCGCTCGACGACTCGTTCACGGGGCGATCGACGCTACCGGTTGACACGCCCGATTTCAGGTTCAGAATCGACCCATGGCGGACGAACTCGGGAGGCGCCAGCTCCGCCTCGCCCTCTCCATGAACGGAGGCGTCAGCCTGGCCGTGTGGATCGGCGGTGCCGTGTGCGAGATCGACCGCATGCGCCGCCGAGATGCAGACGCCGAAGCCGATCCGTTCTGGTCGACGCTGTTGACAGCGTCCGGGTATGAACCTGAGGCGCAGGTCGACGTGATGGCCGGGGCCAGCGCAGGCGGGCTGAACGCCGTGATGCTCGCCCAGGCGATCCGCACGAACCGCCCGTTCGACACGTTCAGTGTCCTGTGGGAGACCGATGCCGACATCGACGCGCTGGTCAAGAGCCCCTTGGGGTCGATGAAGACGGACAACGACCCGCGCGCGATCTTCCGCGGCCAGTACTTCCTCGAGCAGCTCACCACCGCGTTGCGCGAGCCGCCGGGGGCACCGCCACCCGGTCCGCCGCCGGCCCAGGACCTGGCGATCTTCGTCAGTGCCACGCTCGTTCGACCCAACGAGGTGGTGTTCGGCGACGCGCCGGGCGATCCGATCCGCGAGTCGCGCAGCGACGCCTACTTCCACGTCGCCAAGCGCGGGTCGGAGTCACGCGGACTCGACGGGTTCGCCGTCGACGACTCGATCGATGCGCTGGCGTCCATCGGCCGGGCCACCTCGAGCCTGCCGTTCCTGTTCGAACCGGTGGAGTTCGTCCGAGCCAACTTCGGGAGTCGTCTCGTCAACGCGTTCCGGGCGGACCGACCCGACGTCGAGATCATGGACGGCGGCGTCGTCGACAACGTCCCGATCTCGCGCGCCATCCGGGCGATCTACAACAGCCGGGCGAGTCAGCCCGTCCGGCGCGTGCTGCTCTACCTCCACCCCGATCCGGGCGCCGCGCCGGAGCCCGGCAAGCAACTGAAGGATCCGGCGACTGCGATCGAGGTGGCGCAGTCGTTCTCCGGCAAGCGATCCGAGACGATCCGCGAGGACATCGAGCTGCTGCGCGACCACAACGCCAACGTCGCCCGGCGCGACGCCGAAGCGGACGCACTGCTCGCCCAGCTGCTGAACGGCACGACCAACGCCGACACCCGCCAGGCAGCCGCACTGCTCGCGGTCGACGGTGCCGTCGCCATGATCGTGCGCGCCGCCACCAACCCGGCCGGCGAGATGATGTGGCACGCCCCGCAGCAACCACGCGTCGCGCCGATCGTCGACGTCCCTGGCGGTGCGGCGCGTCTCCGGCTGGAAGACGCACTCCGCACCGAATGGACGAAGTCCGGCGGGCTCCTGCTCGCGGCCGGGATCCGCAACGACGTCGCCACGCTCGACCGGCTGCTCTACCGCGTCCAGCGAGAGCGCCCGTCGTTGGCGCTCGGCCCGGTGCTCTCCGCTCTCGACGAGCTCCGCCTGCTCTGCGACGTCGTCACCGCCCGGCAGCTGGCAGCGATGCTGGTGGCCGGCGAGATCTCCCAGCACGACGGCCCCGGGCGCGTCGAGCGAGATGCCGCGACGGCGCTCGGCAGGTCGCGCACCGAGCTCGCCTCGACGCGAGTGGCCAGCCCGCTCGACAACGCCACATGGGCGGCGCTCGCCGGATGGCAACCAATTCCGACACCGCCGGCGGATGCGACGGTCACGTTGGAGCTGGAGCTCGTCGGCCGGTTGGT
The DNA here is from genome assembly GCA_965229005.1 of Ilumatobacteraceae bacterium. Classification (GTDB taxonomy): domain Bacteria; phylum Actinomycetota; class Acidimicrobiia; order Acidimicrobiales; family Ilumatobacteraceae; genus CBDDIP01. The sequence goes on along the minus strand of CBDDIP010000002.1, from coordinate 1,080,284 downwards.
CGCCCTGCTCGGGCTGATCCCCGACCTCGCTGCGGCCGACGCGTCACCTGCCGAGCGAGCGCTGTCCACGCTGCGCGCCGCGGATCCACTGGCGCGGTGGGCCGCGCTCGGCCCGATCACCGCGGCGTTCATGCCGCTGCACGTCGAGCCGGTCGCCAGCGACCAACGCATCGAGTTCGTGCGGACCGCAGGTGACGTGCACAGCCCGGCAGCCGACGCGTTCATGGCCCTCGGCCCGATCGACGACTACGGGCAGCGCATCGCCGGCAAGCAGCTCCACCACCTCGGCGCGTTCTTCGACACGAAGTGGCGCACCAGCGACTGGCGATGGGGCCGGCTCGACAGCGTCGGGTCGCTCGTCGAGGCGGCGCTCGACAGCACCGCCATCGCAACGCTGCGCAACGACCCGTCGAAGGTCTGCGCGCAGCTCGGCGTCGCCGCACTGCCGACCGACGACGCAGAGCTGAAGTCTGCGCTGGTGCGCTGCCGTCAGCTGCAGGTGCTCAACGAGCTGCGCCGCCACGACGGCGAGCTGACGAAAGCAGCGTCGCCCGACCAGCCGTGGGACGAGCTCGTCAGCGGTGCCTGGTTCATCGCGTGGGCGAAGCACGACCGGCGCATCGCCTCGCTGCTCGGCACGCGCAACCTGACCGGTGTCGCGATCCGCGGCACGATCACCGCCAGCAAGGCGATCCGCAAGGGCAAGCCGCTGCTGTGGGTGCTCGGCACGGTGCTGCGGCCCGTGCTGCTGGCCGTCGCCGGGCTCGTGCTCGCCGGTCGATGGGCGGTCACCGCCCTGGCCTGCACGGTCTGCATGCTCGCCGCACCACGAGCACGAACGGACGCCGGCGAGTGGACGCTGTGGGGCATCGGCCTCGGCATGTCGCTCGGAGCAGCGCTCCTCGTCGAGCTCGTGTTCCGACCGACCCGACCGTGGTGGCGCGTCGTCCCGCCCTACGCGCTGGCCATCGGTGGTGCGGTGACCGGCGCCTGGTTCATCCATCGCCCGAGCCTGTTCGGTGGGGAGCTGCCGATCATCCACTGGGAGTGGATCTGGGTCGAGCCGGCGCTCGCGGCCGCGGTCGCCAGCGTCGCCCTGTTCTTCTGGATGCGCTGGTTCGCCGCCGCTGCGCTGACCGCCGCTGTCTTCGCCTGGTACGGCTGGATGGCCCACACGTCCGCGCAGGCCGCGGCCGGGCTCGAGGTGGCCCACTGGCCGGAGTGGTGGCCGTTCCACTCGATGTGGACCGCCTGGATGATCGCCATCCTCGGCGTGCCGATCCTGATCGGGTGGATGCCGGATCGGCTGCTGCGGCCGAAGTCGTGAGGACTACGCTTCCCGCGATGGAGAACGACCACGAAACCCCGGTTCAGGCCAGCACCGCCCCCGCCGCCGAGCTCGTCGAGGACGAGCTGCTGATCGAGGAGATCTCGATCGACGGCATGTGCGGCGTCTACTGATCCACATGCTGGACAGCGCCCTCGAGCTGCACCCGCAGGTCGCCCTGCGGCCCGAGCCGTTCGGCGCGCTGGCGTACCACTACGGCAACCGTCGACTGGTGTTCATGAAGCACCGCGACGTGGTCGACGTGGCCAAGCACCTCGCCGAGCACCCGTCGCTGGCCGACACCCTGCGCGCGTGTGGCGTCGCCGAGTCGCGCTGGCCGAGCTTCGACCGGGCATTCACATCACTCGTCGAGTCGGAGGTCGTGCGTGAGCGCCCAGTCACTGGTTGAGCAGCTGAAGACGGGGCTCGACGCACCCATCTGCCTGACGTGGGAGCTGACCTACGCGTGCAACCTGCAGTGCGTGCACTGCCTGTCGTCCAGCGGTCAGCGCGACGAACGCGAGCTGACCACGGCGGAGGCCAAGCGCGTGCTCGACGAGCTGCGCGACCTCCAGGTCTTCTACATCAACATGGGTGGCGGCGAGCCGATGGTGCGCCGCGACTTCTTCGAGCTGGTCGAGCACTCGATCGGCAACGGCATCGGCGTGAAGTTCTCCACCAACGGCGCGTTCATCGATGCGGCCAAGGCCGAACGCCTCACGGCGATGGACTACCTCGACATCCAGATCAGCCTCGACGGCATCGATGCGGCCACCAACGACGCGGTGCGCGGCGACGGCTCGTACGCGATGGCCCGCCGGGCGATGGACAACCTCGCCTCGGCCGGGTTCGGGCCGTTCAAGATCTCCGTCGTCGTCACCCGCCACAACGTCGATCAGCTCGACGGCTTCAAGTCGCTCGCCGACTCGTATGGCGCGCAGCTGCGCGTCACCCGCCTGCGCCCGAGCGGCCGCGGCGTGGACAGCTGGCAGGACCTTCACCCGACCAACGACCAGCAACGGCAGATCTACCGCTGGTTGCTGGCCCACGGCGACAACGTCCTGACCGGCGACTCGTTCTTCCACCTCAACGCGCTCGGCGAGCCACTGCCGGGGTTGAACATGTGTGGCGCCGGCCGCGTCGTCTGCCTGATCGACCCGATCGGCGACGTGTACGCCTGCCCGTTCGTGATCCACGACCAGTTCAAGGCCGGCTCGGTGCGCGACCCCGGCGGCTTCGCCCAGGTGTGGAAGCACAGCGAGCTGTTCCGTCAGCTGCGCGAGCCACAATCTGCCGGCGCCTGCGCATCGTGCGGATCGTGGGACGCCTGCCAGGGCGGGTGCATGGCTGCCAAGTTCTTCACCGGCCTGCCGCTCGACGGCCCCGATCCGGAATGCGTCGGCGGTGAAGCCGACGCTGCGCTCGCCGGGGTGAACCTGTCGCTGATCCCCAAGCCGGGACTCGATCACACGAAACCGGTCACGTTCTTGCGCAAGGCCACCGTGTCACGCTGATGTCGTGACCCTCGCCCTCGCGCTCGTGCCGGTGGCCTACCTGCTCGGCACGTTCCCGAGCGCGGTCATGGTCGCCCGGTCGAAGGGCATCGACATCACCGCCGTCGGGTCGGGCAACCCGGGGGCTTCCAACGTTGCCCGCGTGATGGGCACGCCGTGGGGCGTGCTCGTGTTCGTCCTCGACGGGGTGAAGGGCACCATCCCCGCGGCGACTGGGCTGTTGCTGGACTCGCGACCGGGCTCGTACGCACTGGTCGCCGGCGCCGTGATCGGGCACATGTACCCGATCACCCGTCGCTTCCGCGGCGGCAAGGGGGTGGCGACGATGGGCGGGGCGATGCTCGTCCTGCAACCCATCGCCGCGCTGGCGATGCTGGCCACATGGCTGATCGTGCGCCGGCTGTCCGGCACCGCGTCGATCGCCTCGTTGCTGATCGCCGTCGGTCTGCCGGTCACCGTCGCCGCGCTCGGCGCGCCCGGTTGGGAGGTGGCGGCGATCGTCGCCATGTGCGCGCTGGTCGCGCTCCGTCACCTCGAGAACATCAGGCGTCTCCTCGGCGGCCGGGAGCTCGCTGCGCGCAAGTCCTGACGCGGCTCGCGGGTACATTCGCGTCGATGGCGGAGAGGATGCGACGGGCTTTGGGCTTGATCGGCGTGACCGGTGGTCTCGTCGGTGCAGTGGCGTGGTCGACGACCGCGAGCCTCGTGTCCGCTGGATCACCACTGACGCAGGTGACGCCGGCAACCGTCTCGATCGTGGAGGGGATCCGACCTCCGGACCAGATCGTTGCCACGCTCAACGCAACCGATCCCGATGGTGGACCGGTGAGCTACTTCCTGCAGCCGCAGGTCGGCCACGAGCTGGATTCGGGGCGGTTCTACGTCAACGGCGACAAGCTGCTGATGCAGGGCGGTCTGGTGGACTTCGAGGAGACCTCGTCGTTCCACTTCGACGTCGTCGCGTCGCAGTTCGACGGCGACTACTCGGTCACCCACTACACCGTCAACGTCACCGACGTCGTCGAGCCCGCCCCGCCCCACGACATCACGCCGACGACGTTCACGGTTCCCGAGGTCACCGGTTTCCAGCAGTCGACGGTCTACCTCGGCCCGATCAGCGCGACGAGCTCGATCCCGCTCGCCGGGTTCTTCGGCGCTGACGACCCGGCGCACCCTGGCGAGCTCGGCGGGATCGGCCTCGCCTCGGAGCTGGTCCCGAACACCACCACCGTCATCGGCCGGATCGGTGTGCCGAGCTCGATGCTCGACTTCGAGACGAGGACGTCGATCCACCTGTTGGTCGGAGCGCAGGACTCGCTCGGTGGCCGCAGCGCGCTCGTGCCGGTGACGATCACCATCACCAACGTGCCCGAACCACCTTCGGTGCCGCCGCAGATCCAGCAGGCGGCCACGATCACCTCCACCTCGATCGCGATCACGTGGACGGCGGCGAGCGGCGAGACGCCGATCACCGGCTACACGCTGTCGCGAACCGGCGCGCCCGCGGTCGAGCTCGGCGGCGCGGCGAGCGGCTACACGTTCTCCGGGCTGACGCCCAGCACGCTGTACACGATCACCATCGTCGCTCATTCCTCGTCCGGCGACAGCGCTCCAACCGGGCTGAACTTCATGACGTTGGCAGACGATCCCAACACACATCCGATCCCCATCGGGGCGATCAGCGCCAGCCAGTACGTCCCCATCAGCCCGGAGCGCATCCTCGACACCCGTCCCGACACCCGCCTCCACTTCACGGGCGCGAAACCGACGGCCAACTCGACGACCGTGATGCAGGTCACCGGATTCGCCGGCGTCCCCGCCAACGCGAAGGCGGTGATGCTGAACATCGTCGCGGTCGACGCGACCAAGCCGGGCTTCGTCACCGCATGGGCGAGTGGCAGCAGCCGACCGAACGCGTCCAACCTGAACCTGGAGCGCACCGGCCAGACCATCGCCAACGGCGTCCTCGCACCGATCGGTGCCGGTGGGGCGGTCTCGCTCTACACCCAGGGTGGGACGCACTACGTCGTCGACGTCGTCGGCTACTACGTCCCGACGGACATGACGGTCCGCTCGGGTCGCCTGGCGATGCTGCTGCCGACACGAGTCCTCGACACCCGCCCCGATCAACAGGTCGGCTACACCGGGCCGAAGCCCGCAGCGAACAGCACCTTCTCGCTCCAGATCACCGGAGCGCACGGCGTTCCCGCCCAGGGCGTAGGCGCCGTCGTCCTCAACCTCACGGTCACGGAAGCCGGCGGGCCCGGGTTCGTCACGGTGTGGCCGAGCGGCATCGACCGGCCGCTGGCGTCGAACATCAACACCGAGCGAGTCGGCCAGACCATCGCCAACCAGGTCATCGTGCCCGTGGGCCCCGATGGCAAGGTCCAGCTCTTCACCAGCGCCGGCACGCACCTGATCGCCGACGCCGTGGGCTACTTCACCGACGAGACGCAGTCCTACGCCTACTGGGGCCTCTACGTGTCGCTGGCACCCGTCCGGGTCCTCGAGACCCGACCCGGAGCCGGCCAGACCAACTACGCGGGGCCCAAGCCCGGACCGCACACCGAGATCGATGTCATCGTCGGTATGAAGTTCGGCGTGCCGATCTTCACGGCGTCAGCGGTGACCGCGAACGTGACGATCGTCGATGCCACCGCGCCGGGATTCGTGTCGACGTGGCCGGGCGGCTCCTCGCAGCCGCTGGCATCCACGCTCAACGCCGAACGAGCCGGCCAGATCGTCGCCAACGCGGCCACGATCGGGATGGGCAACCCGAGCGCGTTCCGCATCTACACCGACGGTGGCAGCCACCTCATCGTCGACATCTCCGGGTACTACATCGCCTGACGTTGCTCAGCGGAGCGCTGCGGCCATCACGGCCGGGGCGAAGAACTCGGCGACCACCTCGTCGCCGGCCGCGGCCGACCAGTGGATCCCGTCGGGGCGCGTGCCGTCGGTGGACGAGAGCGGGCTCGACGCGAACCAGTGGGCGAGGTCGATGACGCGCACGTTCGATCGACCGTCGGCCACCGAGTCGAGCTCGCGCCCGTAGACGACGTATCGGTTCGGGTCGAGGCGGACGGCCGCATCGCCCACCCAGTGCGCCTCGGTGATCGGTGGGTTGACCCACGCCACCCGCGGCACGCCCGCGTCGAGCAGCTGCTGGGTCAGCCTTCGGTAGTCCTGCAGCATCCGGTTGCGGAAGCGGCCGTCGAACGGCGTCAGCGGGCCCTCCGCGTCGTCCCACACGCGGTCGTCGATGTCGCGGAAGCTGACCATCAGCACCACCACGTCCGGCTGGAAGCGGGCCACCTCGGCAGGCAAGCGTCGAGTGCGCAGATCGTTGCAGTCGGCCTCGATCTGCTCGCTGAACTCGGCGACGGGGCGGCCGCCGGCGATGAACCCGCAACCGGCGGCGGCGATCAGCGAGACCTGCGCCTGATCCGGGTGTGCCTTGGCCCAGTCGTCCAGGGCGACCGCGGTCAGCCACGCCGTCGAGTCGCCGGCGACGACGATGCGCACCGGTCGCACCGGCGGCGGGTAGGTCAGGTCGAGCGTCGTCGTTGTGATCACCGGCACCGTGTCCGGCGCGGTGTCCGGCGTCGTCGCGGTCGTGCTCGTCGTGCTCGTCGCGGTCGTGCTCGTGGTGGCGGGCAGCAGCGGCACGAAGGAACCGGTCGGCGCCGGTGGCGGGGGCAGGTCGGGCAGATCGTCGATGGCGACGGCCAACCGATCGAGCGGCGTCGGCGCGACCACCACGATCGCCAGCGCGCCGATCGCCATGCCGGTGAACGCGGCAGCGGCGACGCGACCGCCGTTCCAGTTGGCCCGGCGCACCGGCCGCTCGAGGAGGACGTACGAGGCGATCGCGATCGCGATCGTCACCGCGAGGCGCACGGCGAACAGGGGCAGTCGGGCGAGGTCGGTGCGTTCGCCGTCGAGCACCACGAACACCGGCCAGTGGAACAGGTACACGCCGTAGCTGATCGTCCCCAACGCGACCGCCGGCCGCCACGACAGCGCCCGCCGCGGCCTGCCCTCCGCTTGGAGCGCGAGGATCACGCCGACCGACGCGAGCGAGAACACCGGCATCATCCCGCGGTAGGCCGGGCCGCTGCCGGACGACCACTGCGTCGCGGCCCACACGATGACCGCCATCGACGGCACGAACAGCCAGCCGACGCGCTCCCTGACCGGTGCTTCGCGGAGCCGCAGCGCAGCCGCAAGCGCCGCGCCGGTGAGGATCTCGCCGAACCTCGTCGGCGACGACCAGTAGGCGACGTCGACGCCCCAGTGGGCGGCGATGATCGGTGCAGCGATTGCGGCGACGACCGCGAGCGCGACGATCGAGCGGGCCACGCCGCGCGGCCGCAGCAGCTTCGTCAGCAGCAGCACGACCAGCGGCCAGACGACGTAGAACTGCTCCTCGATCGCCAGCGACCAGTAGTGCTCGAGCGGCGATGGTCTGCCCTGCGCGAGGTCGAGCAGCTCGGTGTAGCTGCGCCCGCTGACGATCGACGTCCAGTTCTTCACCTGCAGCAGCGATGCCACCAGATCGCGGCGCAACGATGACGTGGGCTCGATCGTGCCGATGCGGGCGAGCACCGTGATCCCGATGAGGCACAGCAGGCTGGCCGGCAGCAGCCGCTTCGCCCGCCGCGCGTAGAAGCGACCGATGCGGATCGCGCCGGATCGGCTGCGCTCCTCCAGCAGCAAGGCGGTGATCAGGTAGCCGCTGAGGGTGAAGAACACGGAGACGCCGACGTAGCCACCGCTGAACGCGGCGAAGCCGCCGTGGAAGAGCAGCACGAGGAGGACCGACACGCCGCGCAGTCCGTCGAGGGCCGGCTGGTAGCCGAGCGTGCGCGTGTCATCTCGCCCTGTCATGGCGTGGAGAGTCTGCCACCGACCATGATGAGCGGGTCATGCGACTGCTCGAACCGCTTCAGCTGGGTGGCGCCACCGCGCCCAATCGCGTCATGTTCGGCCCGCACGTGACGAACCTCGGCGACGACGACCGCCGGTTCACCGCACGCCACACCGCGTACTACGCACGTCGCGCCGCCGGCGGCTGCGGCGTGATCGTCACCGAAGGAGCAAGCGCGCACGACAGCGACTGGCCCTATGAGCGTGCGCCACTCGCCGAGCGCTGTGCCGACGGCTGGGCCTCGATCGCCGAGGCGTGCCATGCGCACGGCTCGCTCGTGATCGCGTCGCTCGACCACGCGGGCGGCCAGGGCTCGAGCGCGTACAGCCAGAGCGCGTTGTGGGCGCCGTCCCGCGTGCCGGAGGTGAACAGCCGCGAGGTGCCGAAGTGGATGGAGCCCGACGACATCGCCGCCGTCGTCGCCGGTTTCGGCGCAGCCGCCGAGCTGGCCACCGAGGCCGGCTGCGACGGCATCGAGATCAACGCCGGGCAGCACAGCCTGATCCGTCAGTTCCTCAGTGGGCTGACCAACCACCGCGGCGACGAGTGGGGTGCCGATCGCCTGCTGCTGGCGCGCCAGGTGATCGAGGCCGTGCGCCCGCACACCGGCACCCTCGGGCTGCGGCTCTCGTGCGACGAGCTGGCCCCGTGGGCGGGGATCACCCCCGAGATGGCCCCCGAGATCGCGGCCACGCTCGCCGCCGTCGGGCTCGACTACATCGTCGTCGTGCGTGGCGCGATCTTCTCGGCGGAGAAGACCCGGCCGGACTTCCACGAGCCACCCGGGTTCAACATCGACGTGTGCCGCACCGTGCAGGCGGCCGTCGGCGACGTGCCGGTGCTGCTGCAGGGCTCGGTGATCGACTGGAGCCAGGCCGAGTGGGCCGTCGAGGACGGCGTGTGCGCCGGTGTCGAGATGACGCGCGCTCAGCTCGCCGACCCCGACCTCGTGCGCAAGCTGGCAGCGTTCCAGGCCGATCGCATCCGTCCGTGCATCCGCTGCAACCAGACGTGCCAGGTGCGCGACGCACGGAACCCGATCGTGACGTGCGTGGTCGAGCCGAGCACCGGCTACGAGACCACCGATCCCGACTGGACCGCGCCGGCCGCAACATCCCGCGACGTGATCGTCGTCGGCGCCGGCGTCGCCGGGCTCGAAGCGGCACGAGTGGCTGCGGCCCGCGGCCACCGGGTCACCGTCGTCGAACGCGCCGCGCACACCGGCGGCGTCGCCCGCGTGGCCGGCCCCGGCGAGGCGCTCACCAAGTGGTTGCAGGCCGAGGTCGAGGCAGCCGGCGTGACGGTGCAGCTCGACACCGAGTTCACCGGCGAGACGAGCGGCGCTGTCGTCGTGCAGTGCACCGGCGGGCAGCCCGGGCGGCGCGAGTACGAGATCGTCGCCGGCGCGGTCGTGCTCGACATCGCCGAGGTGCGCCGTGGCGCGGTGTCCGTGCCCGAGGGAACGATCGCCATCTTCGATCCGATCGGTGGGCCGATCGCAGTAGCGCTGGCGGAAGAGCTCGCAGAACGCGCCGTGCTGATCACCCAGGACCACATCGCCGGCAACGAGCTCTCGCGCTCCGGCGACCTGGCTCCCGCCAACGTCCGCCTGGCCCAGCGCGGCGCGCGCATCGAGCGCCGTTCGCTGCTGCGCGCCGTGCGCCCGGGCGAGATCGAGCTCGAGGATCGCTTCAGCGGCGAGCGGCGGACCATCGCCGTTGCCGCGCTGGTCGACTGCGGCTTCCGCCTGCCGACCGATCCGATCCCCGGCGCCGTTCAGGTCGGCGACGCGGTCGCACCGCGCACGATCCTCGAAGCGGTGCTCGAGGCGCGCGGCGCCGCCCGCTCGATCTGACCACCTCGGGGGTGTCGCTTGCGCGTCGAGCGCTCGTGCGACAGGCTGCTCGTGGCGGACTGATCCTGGCGAAGAGGACAACTCGATGACCGACCTCCGGTGGATCAGCGGTGAGACCCGTGCCCGTTGCGCGATGTGCGGCGACCGCTCGCTGAAGCAACAGGTGCTGGAGTACGACCTCGGTCACGACGACGGGATGATCAGCGCAGCGCGGTGCAGCCAATGCGCGTCCATCGTCATCAGCGGTGACGTGCGCGAGGAGTTCGTGACCACCGATGTCGGCGTCGATCGGTACGTCGAGCAGTTCGCCGGGATCCAGTCGATCCTGGAGCAGCTCGAGCCGTTCGGCGACCTGCCGATCGAGCGGTTCGCCGACGTCGGTTGCAACTTCGGCTTCGGAGTCGATCTGGCGACTCGCGTGTTCAGGTGGGACGCCGAAGGCTTCGACCCGTCCATGGCGGCGGCGCGAGGGTCCCGCGACCTGTCGTCGCGCGTGCGCCACGAACCACTCGTGGCGACGACGCAACGGCGCGGCGACCCGTTCCAGCTGATCCTGGCCAGCGAGGTCATCGAGCACGTCCCTGATCCACGGGCGTTCCTCGCGGACGTCCTCCCCCACCTCGCCGACGACGGCGTCCTCGTGATCACCACTCCGTCCGCCGAAGCGGTGCGACCGAGCCGTCCGGTGAGCCAGATCCAGATCGCACTCAGCGAGGGCCTGCACATGTTCCTGGCGTCGAAGCGAGCGCTCGAGGCGCTCCTGCTGGACGTCGGCCTGCATCACCTCGACGTCCGCGACGACGGACAGCAACTCGTCGCCGTCGCCAGCCGGGTCCCCCTGCAACTGCTGAACCGAGGCGAGGATCCACAGCCGACCACGACCGTCATCGACTACCTCGACGAGCTCGCCTCGGCCGACGAGGTCTCTGCCCACGTGCGCATGAGCGCCGCAGCTCGGCACTACAAGCAGCTCATCACACGAGGGATGCTGGCGGACGCCGAACGCAGCCGCACGCGGCTCGACGCACTGCTGCGCGAGGTCGTTGGCGCATCGTTGAACGACCTCGATGCGCTGTCCGGTCGGTCGCCCTCGCTCAGCTCGCGGCCGGCGTTCGCCAGCTCGGTGCTGTTCGCCGATGGGATGCGTGCGCTGCTCTCGAACGAACAGGCGATGGCCGCGGCGCGGCTCGCCGCATCGGTGGATGCCTGGGACGATCTGGAACGCTCCCTCGACGGGCTCGTCGACGCCGAGACGATCGAGCTCGGCATGCTCGCCGCGGCGCACCTCGCGCTTGCACTGGCGTGGACGGACACGTCCGCGGTCTCCGGTGCCGTCGCCGCAGCAGAGCAGCGCGCCGCGGGCGCCACGCCACGGCAACGCACGACCGTCGATCGCGTGCTCGTCGCGTCGTTCGTGACGCTCGTCAATCGTGCCGCGTTCGACGATGCAGCATCGATCCAGGTGCGCATCGAGGCGCTCCTCGACCATCTCCTCGCCGGCCCGCCGGTCGACCGACACTCCGGGCTCGATGGCGTCTTCTGCGCCGCGATGCTCGACCTCCAGCGCGGCGACGTGGGCCGTGCCCGCCAGGGGTTTGCCCGCCTGTCCGCCGAGGCGGCGGCCGACGCCGGAGACCCGCACGCCGACATGCTGTTCGCGGCTGCCGCACCACACATCGGAACGCATGCTGCGTCGCCTGCGCCGACCGCACGAGGCGGCGGGATCCACCACGACATCGACGTCTACTGGGCTGACGCACGCGGGATCTACATCGCCGGCTTCGCCTTCTCGCCCGGCCGAGCGGCTCGAACGGTGCGGCTCCGATGGGGCTCGATCAGCTCCGATCCCGCGCCGCCACTGCCGCACGACGGGGCTCGGCGGATGTTCCCCGCCGACCCGGCAGCACAGCGATGCGGCTTCCGCGCCCACCTGCTCGGCCCGCTCTCGTCGCATCTCGTGATCGAGCTCGAGACCGACGACGGTCCTCGGAGGCTGGAGCTGGCGTTGCCCGACCACCCGCTTCCGGATTGGCCGACGGAGAACGACCCGACGCTGACCCGCAGGGCGATCCTGCAGACGGCGACCGAGTCACTGCCCGCGCACGGACCGATCGTTGCGCTCGGCACCCGCGGTCACAACGGTGACGAGACGAACGCGTGGCGCAAGCAGTTCCCGGGACGGGCGGTGATCGCCGTCGACATCCACGACGGGCCGGGTGTCGACCTCGTCGGTGACGGCCACCTCCTCAGCACCTACTTCGAACCGGGTTCGGTCGCTGCCTTCGTCAGCGACGAGGTGTTCGAACACGTCGAAGCGCCGTGGCTGATCGCGCTCGAGGTGCAGCGGATCCTGCAGGTGGGTGGACTGGCACTCGTCTCGGCGCCGATGACGTGGCCCGAGCATGCCGCGCCCAACGACTTCTGGCGGGCATCGCCGTTCGGGTTGCGATCGTTGTTCGGACCGCGCCTCGGGTTCACCCCGATCGCGTCGGGCGGCACGTCCGACGTCTCGGTCGTGCCGGGACCGCACCTGCGCGACCTGCACGCCGACATGCCCGTCCTCTACGGCCCGTCGCTGGCCTACGTGCTCGCTCGCAAGGAGCGCGAGGTGCCACCGGGTGCAGCGGCGTGGCCGTACGACGCCGGCGTCGACTCCGTGCACGCGCGCCGCTACCCGACCACCGCGTTGCGCGAAGGAGGACCTCCTCGATGACCACCCCGACGAACCGAGCCGACGTCTCGGCCATCATCCCGCTGTACAACGGCGGCGCGTACGTCCTCGACGCGATCGCCAGCATCGTCGATCAGACCGTGCTGCCCAACGAAGTCATCGTGGTCGACGACGGCTCCACCGACGACGGGGCGAAGCTGCTCGCGGGGCTCGACCTGCCCTTCGACATCACCGTGCTCGATCAGGACCGCGGCGGGCAGTCGGCGGCTCGCAACCGCGGCGCGGCCGCCGCCACGTCGCGTCACCTCGCCTTCCTCGATCAGGACGACAGCTGGCTGCCCGACCACCTCGAGCTGCTCGTCCGGGCGATGGAGCGCAGCGCACGCCTGGGTTGGGTGTACGGCGACTTCGACGAGATCGATGGCAAGGGCCAGACGGTGACGAAGCGCTTCCTGCGCGAGGCACAGGTGCCCAACCCGAAGACGTCGCTGGCGTTCTGCCTCAGCCGCGACCTGATGGTGATCCCGTCGGCGAGCCTGTTGCGACGCGAGATGTTCCTGCATGTCGGCGGCTTCGACGAATCGTTGTCGGGTTATGAGGACGACGACCTGTTCATCCGCATGTTCCGTGCCGGCTTCGACCACCACTACGTCGACCGCACCGTCACCCGCTTCCGCATCCACGCCGGCAGCTCGTCGGACGACTCGCGGTTCATCGCCAGCCGCGTGCTGTTCGGTCGCAAGCTGCGCGCGACCGTCGACGACGACGTCCGGTTCCAGCGCTTCTACTACCGCGACGTCGTCGTACCCCGGCTGTTCCAGCAGTCACTCGACGACTACGTGCGGTACACCTCACAGGGCAACTGGGCGCGTGCGGAGGTCGCCCGCGACGCGATGAACGAGTTCGCCGCACAGCGCGCCGACTTCCGCCGGAAGCGTTGGAAGCTGCGGCTGATGCAGGACCCGCACCGCTTGCGTCGCCTGCTCGCCGTCGAGTCGCACCTCCCTGGTCGGCTTCGCGTGTCGCGGAACCCCGCGATGCGCCTGCGCTGACGCACCCGCCGTCTACAAGCCGGGCGGGAGCTGGCGGCTGATGTTCTCGAACCAGAAGTAGAGGGCGACGACGAACGGGGCGAACACGACGAGCGTGCCGAGCCAGATGCGGCGGGTTCGCCTGGCCAGTCGGTAGCCGCCGTAGGTGAGCGCGACGAGCAACACGCCCCACCCGATGATGTGCGGCCACGCAGCTCCGTCGTCGAACCAACCGCCGGCGAACGCATCGGGCGCGGCGACCACGGGAGCGACCGCCGGCGTCGTCGACGGTGTGGCCGGCGTCGACGCGGGCGACGACACCGGGACGGTGTCGGGAACGCTGTCCTCGCCGGGCAGGGTGTCGGTGGGGTCGGGTGTGGGCAGCGGTGTCGCGGCCCAGAGCGCGCTGGAAGCGGCGAGGTCGAGCTCGGCGTGCACGACGATGCGTTGCGTCGTGCCGCGGTTGCACGACGTCAGCACCAGCGTCGCCTTCGTCGGATCCACGGTGAAGATCACCTGGTAGTCCGACGGTTTGACGATCTCGGTGCTCGTCACGCGGTAGACGAACGTCGGGCTGGTCTCACCGACCTGCGGGTAGCTGAGCCGGATCTCGTCGCCCGGATCGAGCTGATCGATCTCGTTGAACGGCGCGCCGTGCGTCGTGCGGTGGGCGGCGATCGCCGTGTTGCCGAGCTGCCCCGGCAGCACGGTGTCGGGGTAGTGACCCGGGCCCTTGGCCAGCTCCTCCTGGTCGACGCCCTCGAGGACCTTGTAGTCGACGCCGATCTTGGGGATCTTGATCTGCACGAACACGTCGCCGACCTCGGGCACGGGCCACGGGTAGGCGACCACGGGGATCGGCGGCGGCGCGGCCGGATCGGTCGTCGTGGTCACACCCGGCACGGTGGTCGTGGTGGTCGCCGGGATGGCCAGGTCGTGGAAGTCGCCGTCGAGCTGCTGCTGCGCCTGCGCGGTGTAGATGCCCGTGCCCCACAGCTCGTAGGCGACGAAGGCGAACATCAGCAGCCCGAGCACGATCAGCGTGCGTCCGACGCCACCGACCACCCAGCGCCAATCGTGCGGTTGGCGCGGCCGATCGAAGATGCGGTGCGGCTTGCGCACCGGCTCCGCCTCGGAACCCGGCTCCATGGCGGCACACGGTACCGGGCTATTCGTCCCGGAGGGTGTCGGCGATGCCGCGCTGCGCGGTGCTTCTGGCCGGGAGGATTGCGAGCAGGACGCAACCGAGCAGGCACACGGGCACCGCGGCGGCGAGGACGTTGGACGACCACGGACCGACGTAGACGAACGACAGCTGCTCGGTGATCGCTCGCCACACTCGCCGGCCGACGATCACCCCGACGGGGATGCCGGCGACGACGGCCACCGCGCCGATCGCCAGCGCCTGCCACGACACGCACGCCGCCACCTGCCGCGCGGTCAGCCCGAGTGCTCGCAGGACAGCGAGCTCGCGGGCGCGTTGGCGGGCCCCGGTGAACAGCGCGTGGGCGACTGCGCCGACGGCCAGCAACGCCAGGAAGACGGCCAAGTAGATGGGCAGGCCACGGACCTGGGCAAGGTTGGTGGCATCGGTCGACACTGACGGCTGGGTGATGTACCAGAACGGTGGGAGGCGGCTGATCGCTGCCTCGGCCGTGACCCCCTCGGCGAGTCCGAGGAACCCTTCGTCGTCCTGGTCGGTGCGTTCCTCGTTGGCGGCGATCGGCGCGTACGTCGATCGCGTCACCCAACCGCCCTCGTCGAACGAGCTGTGGATGTGCTGGGCGAGCAGCGCAACGCCGACGACGCGCACGGGCGTGCGCTGCGGGCCGGCGACGACCGTGTCGCCGACGTCCACGTCGAGCGCACGCATCGTCGCCGGCCCGAGCGCGATCTCGCCGTCGTCGGTGGGGGCTCGGCCGCGTACGACGGTGAACGACATCGAGCCCTTGATCACGTCGAGGGCGTAGATCGGCGCATCGAGCCCGTTGATGGCGCTCGCCACTCGACCGACGCGCGCGATGTCCGCGATGTCGGCATCCGCGAGCAGCGTGGCGACGACGTCGTCCTCGGTCTGGGCGCCGGTGTCCTGCAGCTCGAGGTCCCACGTGGCACCGGTGCGCTCGGGATGCTCGACGATGTCGTCGATCCCGCGCACGAGCGTCAGCGCGCCGACGACAGCCACCACGCCCGCCGCGCCGGCAAGCAGCGCAAGTCGGGAACGACCGCCGCGATCGCCGGACGAGTCGACCGCCAGGCTGGCGCCGATCGCCGGCGACAGCGGCACACCGGCGCGCGTCAACGCGCCGAGCAGATGGGCACGACGCGAGCTGCGAGTACGGCGCTCGCGCTGCAGCACCGCTGCCGACGCCGCCACGACCGCGAGCACGAGGCCGGTGGCGATGAGCGCGCCGAGCACGACTCGCGAGGCGACCACGTGCACGCCGAGGTCGGGGTCGACGCGACGGGAGAGCCCGACCGGGAACCAGCGCGACGCAACGATCGCCACGATCGCGGCAACGACGAGCGTGGTGATCACGGTGACGAGCATCGGCAACGTCAGCCCGACCACCAGCCCGACGGTCGTCGCTCCCATGGCTCTCAGCGGCGGTGCGGCCGTCGCCCCGGACGCTGTGGCACGCACGATCGCCTGCCCGACCAGGACCAGTGCGGCGATCGCCAGGGCGCCGGCGAACATCAGCAGTGCGGTGTGCTCGACATCGAGCGAGCGCTGGACGCGCTTGATGTCCGTCGACAGTTCCTTGACGGGGATGTCGGCGCGACCGGTGAGGCGGGCGATGTCGGCCTTCAACGCCGGCACGTCGGCTGCACCGTGGCGCAGGCGGACGATGGCGTTGGTCCACCAGAGCGGCGTGTCGTCGACGTGCTGCGCCGCCCAACCAGGCGACGTCAGCAGCAGCCCCTCGCTGGCGAACGCGGCGACGGATTCCAGCGGCATGCGCACGACGCCGACGATCGTCAGCGTGGTCACCGTGCCCTGCGCGGTCGTCCAGTCGAAGTCCGGCGGCGCGCCCTCGTCGCCGAACTGCGCCGCCTCGTCGAACGTCAGGTTGCGCCAGGTCAGCTCGCTCCCGACCCCGAAGCCATCGGGGGCCTGGTCGAGGATCGGCGCGGTCACCAGCGCCTCGTCGTCGCGAGTCGGATCCGGCAGCCGGCCCTGCAGCAGCTTGGCGCCCTCGAGCGTCGCGAACCAGTCGTTGCTGACGATCATCGGCGTCGCGCCGGCCGGCAATCCGTCGATGCTGCTGTCGTTCAACGAGAAGCCGCCCCACGACTCGACCTCCGGAAGCGAGTCGAGGATCGTCGGG
Organism: Ilumatobacteraceae bacterium; assembly: GCA_965229005.1. Classification (GTDB taxonomy): domain Bacteria; phylum Actinomycetota; class Acidimicrobiia; order Acidimicrobiales; family Ilumatobacteraceae; genus CBDDIP01. The sequence goes on along the minus strand of CBDDIP010000002.1, from coordinate 1,063,627 downwards.
TCGAAGTCGTACATCGCCACCTGACTGGGGAACAGGATCACGTCGGCGCCGTGGAGCTGGTCGCGCATCCGGTCGTACGCAGTCTCGCTGCGCTGTGCGCCGTCGTAGGCGGCGATCGCCAGCCCGCCGGCGAGCCCACCGAGCACGCCGAGCAGCACCAGGGACAGCCACCGGCGACGCAACTCGCTGCGGGCCCACAAACGCAGGTCGGCTCCCCGGAGTCCCGGCATCGTCCGATCGTACGACGCGTGCCGGATCGTGACGAGGGGGCTGACCGCCTTCCGCGGTGGTGCCAGCCACCCCGCCGCAGCGCAAATCAGGGCAGGTCGACGGAACGAACCGGTCAGACTGGGCCGATGGGGGATGTCCTTCGCGCGATCGGTCTTCGGAAGACCTTCAAGAACGTCGAGGCCGTGCGCGGCATCGACGTCGTCGTCGCGGACGGTGAGCGCGTCGGCCTGCTCGGACCGAACGGCGCCGGCAAGACCACCTCGCTGCTGATGATCCTCGGCGCCATCGAGCCCACTGCGGGCACCATCGAGATCGCCGGGCACAAGCTGCCCCGTCATCGTTCGAAGGCGATGGAGAGCATCGGCTTCGCGGCCGGCTACCTGCCGCTGCCCGAGCGACTGAAGGTCAACGAGGCGCTGCGCGTCTTCGCCGGTTGGTACGGCGTGCGCCACGAGCGCGACGCCGTCAACGAGGCGCTGGAGCGCTTCGAGATCACCCACCTCGGCGACCGCCTGTGCAGCTCGCTGTCGAGCGGTCAGCGAACGCTCGTCGGCATCGTCAAGGCCACGCTGCACGAGCCGCGGCTGATGGTGCTCGACGAGCCGACGGCCTCGCTCGACCCCGACGTCGCTCTGAAGGTGCGAACCGGCTTGATGGACTACTGCGCGCGCACCGGCGCCGGCCTGTTGATCACCAGCCACGACATGCGCGAGGTGGAGATGCTCACCACACGAGTGGTGTTCTTGGCACGCGGGCAGGTCGTCGCCAACGACAGCCCGGCCAACATCGCTGCGCTGTACGGCCACGGCGATCTGGAGGGCGTGTTCCTCGAGCTGGCAGAGACGCACGGCCGATGAACCTCCGCCGGATTCGCGTGGTCATGCGCCGCCACGTCTACGTGCTCTGGCGCGCCCCGCACCGCTGGTTCGACATCGCCTTCTGGCCGTTGATGGACGTCATCCTGTGGGGCAGCCTCGGCACCTACGTCGCCCGCCAGGCCGGCAGCGTCGGCGCGAGCACGCCGTACCTCCTCGCCGGGATCATGATGTTCCACGTGCTCTTCCAGAGCCAGATCGCCGTGGCGACCGGCTTCATGGAGGAGACGTGGAGCCGCAACCTGCTCAACGTGCTCACCACCCCGGTCACCGAGGTCGAGTACATCGCCGGCACGGCCGTGTTCGGCTTGGCCAAAGTGGCGCTGGCCCTCACCACGGTGTCGATCACCGCGTGGGGATTCTTCCGCTTCGACCTGTCATCGGTCGGCTGGTCGGTGCTGCCGATCGCGGCGATCCTGATCGTCGTCGGCTGGGGCATCGGCATCGCCAACATCGGCGTCGTGCTGCGCTTCGGCCAGGGCGCCGAGGTGATCACGTGGGGCAGCAACTTCATCCTCATGGCCTTCTCGGGTGTGTTCAACCCCGTCGACTCGCTGCCCGGCGTGTTCCAACCGCTGGCTCGCGTGCTGCCCAGCACGCACGCCTTCTCGGCACTGCGCGAGGTGCTGGCAGGCAACCCGCTGCCTCGAGCAGAGATCCGCGACGGGTTCATCGGCGCGGTGGTCATCGTGCTGATCTGCTTCGCCTACTCGACGTGGATGCTGAAGGTCTTCCGCCGCAAGGGCCTCGTCACCCGCTTCTCCTGACCTCCGTCAACGTCAGTCCCACGCCGGACAACCAGAGGCCGAGAACGTCACCGAGGCGTTGGCGTTCGAGGCGGTAGTGACGTTCGCGACCGACGCTGTCGACCGAGATCAGCCCGACGTCGAGGAGCACACCGAGGTGGCGGGTGGTGGTCGGCCACGAGTGCGAGAAGCGGTCGTTGAGCTCGCCGGCGGTCATCGTGCCGTTGCGGGCGTGGAGCACCTGCACGATGTGGCGACGGCTGACGTGCGCGAGCGCGCCGAACACGGCATCGATGTCGTCGAGGTCGGCAAGGCCCTTCGCACGTTTCGGCTCGGCCCCCGTCACTGGACGCGGCGCAGGTTGGGGAACTCGAACGGCGGCTTGCCACCGCGCGACTCGCAGTGCTCGCCCATCTGCTCCCACATCGCGCTGACCGAGGGGTGCTGGTGCGCGCGTGCGGACGCTTCCTCGTCGGCCCAGTCGAAGATCTCGATGACGTACGGCCCCTCGAGCCCCTTCTCCTCGCCGACGTAGACCTCCTGCTGTCGATCGGTGACCAGCTCCAGGCCACGCAGCAGCGGCCAGTGAGCGTCGAGGATGGCGAGGTACTCATCGAGGTGACCAGGCGTGACGCGGTAGTGGGCGAAGGCGGTGATCGGTGCAGACATCGCACCATATTTAGCGTCATCGCTAAGTGTTGTCAACCGTCTGCCCATGGCCCGGCGGCACCATCGGCCAGACTGTCCGGATGACGTCACGGGATCTGTTCGACCTGTCCGGCAAGGTTGCCGTGGTCACCGGCGGCAGCCGTGGCCTCGGCAAGGAGATGGTCCTGGCCTTCGCCGAGCACGGCGCCGATGTGGTCGTCGCCAGCCGCAAGCTGAACAACTGCGAGGACGTCGCCGAGGAAGTCCGGGCGCTCGGGCGGCGATCGATGGCCATTGCCTACCACGCCGGATCGTGGGACGACGCCGACACGCTGGCCGACCAGGTGTACGCCGAGTTCGGCCGGGTGGACGTGCTGGTCAACAACGCCGGGATGTCGCCGTTGTACCCGAGCGTCGACGCCGTGTCCGAGGAGCTCTACGACAAGGTGATGGGCGTCAACCTCAAAGGCCCGTTCCGGCTCTCCGCCAACGTCGGCACACGCATGCAGCAGGCGGGTGGCGGCTCCATCATCTTCGTCTCGTCGGTCGCCTCGCAGCGCCCGAGCCCGTCGGAGCTCGTCTACGGCGCAGCCAAGGCTGGCGTCAACAACCTCACCTACGGGCTGGCGCGCACGCTTGGTCCGTCGGTGCGCGTCAACTGCATCGTGCCCGGCCCGTTCCTCACCGACATCTCCAAGGCGTGGGACCTCGACGCGTTCAACCGCACGGCGAAGGGCGCGTTCGCGCTCGGTCGCGGCGGGGAGCCGCACGAGATCGTCGGCGCCGCGCTGTACTTCGCCAGCGATGCATCCACGTACACGACCGGCACCACGTTGAACGTGGACGGTGGCCCGCGTTGAGCGCGCCCGCCGTCGAGCGCGGCGACCGCCCGACACCCGCACCGATCCCGGCCCCGCGTGGCAGCTTGCCGGACGCGGTCCTGTGGGACATGGACGGCACGCTCGTGGACACCGAGCCGTACTGGATCGCCACCGAGTACGAGCTCGTCGAGCGCTTCGGCGACGGCTCGTGGAACGACGAGAAGGCGCACTCGATGGTCGGCTTCGACCTGCGCGACTCGGCGCGGGTGCTCCAGCGCGAGGGCGGTGTGACGTTGGAGGTCGACGACATCGTCAACCGCCTCCTCGACGGCGTCATCGAGAAGGTCAAGCGCAAGATCCCGTGGCGACCGGGCGCACGCGAGCTGCTCGCCGCACTCAGACGCGACGGCGTGCCGTGCGCACTGGTGACGATGTCGTGGCGACGCTTCGCCGAGGCCGTCGTCGAGGCGCTGCCGGAGGGCAGCTTCGTGGCGGTGATCACCGGCGACGAGGTCACCCACGGCAAGCCGCATCCCGAGCCGTACCTGCGCGCCGCACAGGTGCTCGGCGTCCTGCCGGGTCGGTGCGTGGCGATCGAGGACTCACCAACCGGGGTGCGTTCCGCTGTCGCCGCCGGGTGCCACGTGATCGCCGTGCCGAACGTGCTCGACGTGCCGGCGGGCGAGGGCTTCCGCCGCGTTGCATCGCTGACCAAGCTCAAGCCGCACACGTTGCTCCCGCGCCCGTCGGCGGGGACGTTCGCCCGCCGGCGCCTCGTGGTTGGTGGAGCGCTCGCGGCGGTGGCCGCGATCGTCGTCGGCGTGGTGGTCACGCGCGACGACACGCCGCCGCCACCTCCGGCGCCCGACATCGCCATCGAGGCGTGGGTGCCGTACTGGCAGCTGCCCGAAGCGACGGCGACCATGAACGAGCGCCCGAACTGGTTCCGCTCGCTGTCGCCGTTCTGGTACGCCGCGTCGGGCCCGACCGCGATCGCTCCCGATGCCAACGCGCCAGCGGATGCGACGGCCGAGTTCATCGCCGCGGCGAAGGCGCACGACATCCCGTTGATCCCGTCGGTCAACGACGTCATGCCATCGGGCGGCATGGCCGCGGTGCTCGCCGACTCGACGACGCGCGCCCAACACGTCGACGCGCTCGTCGCGCTGGCCGAGGAGAACGACTTCGCCGGGCTCGACCTCGACTACGAGGTGTTCCCGTTCCAGGACCCGAAGGGCTCGTGGGAGGACACCCGCAGGAACTTCTCGACGTTCGTCGAGGAGCTGGCCACGCGGCTGCACGCGCAGGGCCGCACGCTGTCGGTGACGGTGCCGCCGATCCTCGAGGACGGCAAGGTCGGCGACGTCGGCTACTGGGTCTTCGACTACCACGCCATCGCCGAGCACGCCGATCAGATCCGGGTGATGGCCTACGACTACTCGACGTCCGAAGCCGGGCCGATCGCACCCTTGGCCTACGTGCAGCAGGCGATCGACGCGGCCAAGCGCGCCGTCGACGACGACAGCAAGATCATCCTCGGCATCGCGCTCTACGGCCGCAACTGGCCGGTCAGCACCACCGGTACGTGCCCCACGTCGGAGGACAGTGGGCGCACCGGTGTCGATCAGCGAACGATCGACGACCTCCTCGCCCGCCGCGGCGGCACACCGGTGCACGACCCGGAGACCGGCGAGGCGTCGTTCACGTACGAGCTCACCCTCGACGACGGCACGACGTCGTGCACCCAGACTCGCGAGGTGCACTACGTGGATGCCATCGGCACTCGCGAACGGGCCGATCTCGCCCGGCGCGAGCGGATCGGCGGCGTGTCGATGTTCGCCCTCGGCGACGACAGCGCCGCCACGTGGGCCGAGATGGGCACGATCGTGCGGACCACTGATTCGACGACGGTCGCTACGACCTGAGCGTCGGGTACTCCATCCGCTGACCCACCCGCTCGGCGAGGTCGGCTGAGCACAGTCGCGCCACCAGGTGCAGCGCGAGATCGATGCCGCTCGTCACGCCGCCGCTCGTGACGAGATCTCCGTCGTCGACCACCCGCTCGTGCACCACCGTCGCACCCGTGGCAGCGAGGTCGTCCCACGCCTGATGATGCGTGGCTGCCCGGCGGTTGCCGACGATGCCGGCGTGTGCGAGGAGCATCGTGCCGGTGCACACCCCGGCCATGATCGAGGTCGATCGTCGAGCTTCGGCGAGCAGCGGCAACCAGTCACCACGTTGCACCTCGCCCCACGCGCCCGAGTCGGCGCGAGCGGCCCAGCCGCCACCGGCGACGATCACGATGTCGGCACGACCCGGTTCGAACACGCCGTCCGGGACGAACGACGGCCCGAAGGGTCCGGAGACGAGCGACTGGGACTCTCGCGTCACCAGTCGAGCCGTGACGTCGGCGCCGAGGGATGCCGCGCTGCGCAGCACCTCCAGCGGACCGATCGCGTCGAGGTGGTCGAGCCCGTCGAAGACGACGATGTCGATGTTCACCGACACATCGTGCACCGCTCCGGGCTCGACCGCTACGACACGGTTCCCACCGATCAGGACGTCAGTTGGCGGTGGTCGGGTCGATCACTGCCGACACGAGGTTGACGCTGTCGACGGGGAAACCGCCGCAACGCCCGTGCTCGCGCACGGCCTCTTCGTTCTCGGCGAGGTAGACGCAGAAGATCTTGTCGCCGGTGACGTAGCTCTGCACCCACTGGGCACGAGGCGCCATGTCGGTGAGCACGCCGACCGACTTGCGGGAGATGGCCTGCAGCTCGTCCGAGGACAACTTGCCGGCGCCGGGGATGGTTCGTTCGATGACGTACTTGTTCATGTCCCTACTGGACCACGACCACCCCACCCACCGCATGGGGCACCTGCCCCCTTCTGGCCGTCTAGCTGTACCCGGCCGGGACGTTGGTGACATCCGCTGACGCGTGAAGACCTCCGGGCATTGTGGAGTTTGCCGCTTCACAACCCAGGAGGTCTTCGGTGTCTCACCGTAACGCCCGTCTCACTGTTCATGGTCGCCGTCTGCTCGTGCACCGAGTCCGCGATGAAGGCCAAGCTGTCGCTCACGTCGCCAAAGCCATGGGCGTCTCACGCCAATGCGCTCACCGTTGGGTTGCCCGGTTCGACATCGAAGGAGACGATGGGCTCGCCGATCGTTCATCGCGACCGCACAGCACGCCGACGCGCACCAGCAACGAGATCGAGAACAAGGTCGTTGCCGCTCGCAGCGAGCATCGCAAAGGTCAGGACTGGCTCGGCCCCGAACTCGGGCTGCCTCCGAGGACCGTCAGTCGGATCCTGCGCCGCCACAACGTGCCGTACTTGCGTGACTGCGACCCGCTGACCGGCCAGCTGATCCGTTCCTCGAAAGCAACAGCTGTGCGTTACGAACGCGAACGACCCGGCGAGCTGGTCCACATGGACGTCAAGAAGATCGGCCGGATCCCCGACGGTGGCGGATGGCGCGCTCACGGCCGTGAGATGGGCTCAACGTGGGAACGCAAGAAGATCAAGCTCGGCTACGACTACGTCCACTCGGTCGTCGATGATCACAGTCGGCTGGCGTTCAGCGAGATCCACGCGGACGAACGCGGCGCAACGACCGCCGGGTTCTTCGCTCGAGCGATCGAGTTCTTCGCCGCGCACGGCGTCACGATCGAACGACTGATCAGCGACAACGCCTGGAACTACCGGCGCAGCAAACAGCTCCGCGAGCTGCTCGCCGAACACGACATCACCCACAAGTTCATTCGCCCGCACTGCCCATGGCAGAACGGCAAGGTCGAGCGCTTCAACCGCACGCTGGCCACCGAATGGGCATACCGGCAGGTGTTCACCAGCAACGACGAACGCGCAGCCGCTCTTGCACCTTGGCTCGACTACTACAACACTCAACGTCGCCACACCGCCCTCGGCGGTCAACCACCCATCAGCCGGCTCCCGTCACCAACCTGACGGCCGGGTACATCTAGCCCTCCACTACGCCCAGCCGGACCGCGGCCGCGGCGGCTTGGCTGCGGCTGGTGAGGCCGAGCTTCATCAGGATGCTCGAGACGTGGTGCTCGGCGGTCTTGCGACTGATGAACAGCGCAGCTCCGATCTGCGGATTCGTGAAGCCGACCGCGACCAGGCGGAGAACGTCGACCTCGCGCGACGTGAGCGTCGTCGGTTCCGGCTCGGGCTCGACGACGGCACGCACCTCGCCGCGATCGGCGAGACGATGTTGCAGCAACCGCGCCAGCGGCGCGGCGCCGAGTCGCGATGCGGTCGCGAACGCACCGAGGAGCGACACCGCGTCGCCGACGTCGGCCTCGACCATCGCTGCTTCGTACGGGCAGCCCATGGAGCGGAACGACGCCACGGCGAGCATGTGCTGGCCACCCGCCCAAGCGCCGAACGGGCTCGATGTCGGATCGACGTCGACCGGCTCGCCAAGTCTGCGAAGCCACACGGCCAGCTCGGCGATCGCCTGCGGGTAGCCGAGCGAGGAGGCGAGTGCGAACGCTTCACGCACCAGATCACGCTCGTCGTCGGCGCGTCCCTCGAGCCACGCCGCCTCGCAGCGGGCCACCGCGACGGGCCACACACGTTGAAGGTGACCGGTTCGGCGAGCGAGCGCCAGCGCTTCGTCCAGTGGCTCCCACACGTCGCCATCCCCGCGCCGTGCCCGAAGCCATCCGAGCGTGGTCAGCGCGACGATGCGCGTGATGACCGCTCCGGTCGGTCCTTCCAGTGCGATGCGCACGTGCACCTCGGCCTCGTCCCATTGGCCCATGTCGAACAGGCACCGGCCGAGCCACGCGTGCGCATAGCGGCCCTGGCCGTCGTTGCCGTAGGACTCGGCGACCGTGATGCATGTCCGCAGCGCGGGCATCGCGGTGGAGTAGTCGCGAACCTCACCACAGCCCGAGCCGATCTGCACCCAACCGAGCGCGACGATCCCGTGAGCGTCGCGCCGGTCGGCCGACTCGATCGCCGCTCGCACCACCGAGAGCGCCTCGACACGTCCCGCCATCACCGCAGCGATGCCCGCGTCGATGCGCACACGATCGGCGAGCGACCGGTCGCCCAACGCTTCTGCCATCGCGACGGCCCGGTCGCCCCAGCTCGTCGCCTCGTCCGGCCGGCGCGCCAGCATGTGCAGCGAGGTCATGCGCGCGAGAGCGATCGCCATGGGGACCGTGGGCGTCCCGGTGTCGAGCGTCTCCACCATCGATGCCGCCAACGCCGCGGCCCGCTCGCCCTCGCCCATGCCGATCAAGCACGTCACCTCTCGATCGCGGGCTCGCGCCGCTCGATCGACGTTGCCCGCCCGATCCCAGTGCGCTGCTGCGGCGGCAGCAAGTGGGTGCGCTTCATCGTCGCGGCTGCACGCGCACAGCGCGGCCGCCATCGTCAGCTGCAGCTCGGCGGTGTCGTCCGCATCCAACGCGCCAGGCGCGTCCAACGCGATCCGGCCGTAGTCGATCGCCTCACGGTGCGCCGACCGCGCGGCCGCCACGCTGCACGCGGCCGCCGCGGAAGCTCCGAGTCGAGCGGTGTCACCCGCTTCGAGCGCGTGGGCGACCATCCGTTGCGGTTCCACCCCGCCACGGGCGACGAGGACGTCGAGCACCTTGCGGTGCACTGCTGCCCGATCGGTGGGATCGAGCAAGTCGGCGTAGGCGACACGGGCGATCTCGTGGCGGAACGAGCAGCCGTCGGTCGACTGCGTGAGCAACCCGGCCGCGAGGCACTCCTCCACCGCCCGGTCCACCGAGTCGACCAGCGCGGCGAGCACCCATCGCTCGGTGACGCCGGGGACGACGGCAACGACGTCGAGCAGCTGGCGAGCGTTGGCGCTCAGGCGTCGAGCACGTTCGTCGATCGAACGCTGGACGTTGTCCGGCGGCGCGAACCTGCCGCCGGTCGGGGCCGTGAGCAGTTCGGTGACCAGGAACGGGTTGCCGCCGCTCAGGGAGTGGACGTCGGAGCGGTTCGAGCCGAGTCGGTCGGCGAGCGCCTCGACACCCCCGGGTGACAGCGGCTGCGGACGGAGCCAGGCCGTCCCGTCGGCAGCGGTGAGGTCGCGCAGCAGCGCACGCAGTTCGTCGTCGATCTCGTTGTCGCGGTAGGTCACGACGAGCAGCAGGGGCGAGCGATCGATGTGACGCGCCAGCCGACGGATGGCGGCGACCGTTCCGCCGTCTGCCCAGTGGACGTCCTCGATGACGACGACGAGCGAGCCGCCGGCCACCGGCGCTGGCTGCCCACCGTCGGCGTCGCAGCGGACGACGATGGACTCCGACGGATCGAGGGTGGTAATCAGGTCGCCGACGAGCGCCGACTTGCCGATCCCGGCCTCGCCGGCGATCAAGACGAGCCGGCCATGGCCGGCGCGTGCGTCGGCCAGCCACGCAGCGAGCCGCTGACGCTCGTACGCTCGTTCCACGAGTCCCGTCTCCATCACCACGGATCATGCACGACTTCGGCCGACATGAATGGCGGAATACTTGCGTGCGCAACTAAGTTGGAGGATGCATGACCACGATCGACATCCAGCGAGCCGCCGACCGCTTCACCACCGACATCGGCTGGCTCGATTCCAAGCACTCCTTCAACTTCGGCGACCACTGGTCGCCGCGCCACCAGGGCCACGGTCTGCTGCTGGTGAACAACGACGACATCGTCCACGGCGGCGGCGGGTTCGGCACGCACGGCCACCGCGACATGGAGATCGTCACGTGGGTCCTCAGCGGCGAGCTCGAGCATCGCGACAGCACCGGCACGGAGGGCGTCATCTACCCGGGTCTGGCGCAGCGGATGAGTGCCGGCAGCGGCATCCGCCACAGCGAGATGAACCACAGCGCGACCGAACCGGTGCACTTCGTCCAGATGTGGGTCGTGCCGGACACGAACGGCGTCGAGCCCGGCTACGAGCAGCGCGACCTGAGCGAGGCGCTCGCCGCGGGCGGGTTGGTCGCCGTCGCCTCGGGTCAGGGTCACGCCGGTGCGGTGAAGATCCACCAGCGCGACGCCGTGCTGTGGGCCGCACGGGTTTCCGCCGGCGATTCGGTGACCATCCCCGATGGCGCGCACGTCCACGCGTTCGTCGCCGTTGGCAGCGGAGTGGTCGACGGCGTCGGCGATCTCGCCGCCGGTGATGCGCTCCGGTTGGCCGGCGACGGGGCGTTCCCGTTCACGGCCGGCGCGGAAGGTGCTGAACTGTTGGTGTGGGTGACGGCTTGACAGATCCGGTGCGGATGGGCGTGATGTTCCGGCGCGAATACGCGCCGGAACACCTGCCCGCGTTCGCCACCGCCGTCGAAGGGCTCGGGTTCGACGAGCTGTGGGTGGTCGAGGACCTCGGCTACCACGGCGGCTTCGCCCAGGCGGCCACTGCCCTCGCGTTGACGTCGCGCATCGACGTCGGCCTCGGCATCGCACCTGCCGTCGCACGCAACGCCGGCTACGCAGCGATGGAGGTGGCCACGCTGAGCCGCATGCACCCCGGCCGCTTCCACATGGGCTTCGGCCACGGCGAGCCGACGTGGATCGAGGCCGTCGGCGCGACACCCGTGTCGTGGATCGCCTCCCTGGAGGAGACGACCTCTGCGGTCACCGCGCTGGTGGCCGGCGGTCGGGCCGACGTCGACGGTCGCCACGTGCGCATCGCCGGCCTCAAGCTCGTCCACCCTGCGACGCCGCCACCGGCCGTGTCGCTCGGCGTTCGCGGTCCGAAGGGCATCGAGCTCGTCCGGCGCTGCGCCGACGGTGTGATCCTGGTCGAGGGCACCACACCCGAACGCGTCGCCGAGGTGCGTGCCGTGCTCGGCAGCGGGCCGCGCATCACGCTGTTCAAGTGGGCGGGCGGTGCGGTCGGCGACGAGTCGACCATCGACGGGCCGATCGACACGTGGCGAGCGCAGATCGACGTGTTCGCCGAAGCCGGCGCGACCAGCGTCGTTCTCGTGCCCCTGCCAGACACCGAGCACACGATCATCAACGACTGGAGGCTGCCATGAGCGGCGTCGACGAAGCCACACGCACCCACCTCGACGAGCGTCGCGCCGACATCAGCGCGCGACTGCTCGCGCCGCGCGAATCCCGGCCGACCAGCACGGCTCGCGGCGTGCACCACGTCGCGCTGATCAGCAGCGACGTCGAGCGGACCGTCCACTTCTTCCAGGACCTGCTCGGCTTCCCGTTGATCGAGATGTTCGAGAACCGGGACTACGTCGGCAGCACCCACTTCTTCTTCGACATCGGCCACGGCAACACGCTGGCCTACTTCGACCTCCCCGGACTCCCGCTCGGCGAGTACGCCGAGGTGCTCGGTGGCCACCATCACCTCGCCATCTCGATGGACCGGGTCAACTGGGAGATCGTCAAGCAGCGCCTCGCCGACGCCGGCGTCGAGACCGCGCACGTCGACGGCTCGTCGCTGTACTTCCGCGGCCCCGACGGCGAACGCCTCGAGCTGATCAGCGACCCCCTCATGGAGATGTACGGCCACCCCGTCGGCTGACCGCTACCCGAGGCGGTCGAGCCGGGCGGTGAACCCGAGATACCTCCACACGAGCTGATCGCCGTCGCGCCACCGGCACACCTCGATCGGCAACCCGACCGGACGCAGCACGTGCACACCGTCCTCGAACGAGGCAACGACGTGGATGGGCGTCTGCTTGTCGAACTCGGCCACGTCGTGCACCCCGCCCTCTTCCGTGCCGTCACAGCGCATGTCGTGCACGACGCCGCCGGCCGTGATCACCACGCGATCGCCGGCCTGCTCGATGCGCTGCACGTGGCCGAGCGCCGGGTGGCCGGGCGCGACGGACGGCGGGTCACCGGCATGCACCTCCACGACGCGCCAGGTGCCCCGCATGTCCGGTGCGCCGGTCGCGATCGGGTCGTCGCATCCGACGAGCACGGGCGCTGGCATCTCGCCCGTCCAGCCGCCGGGTGGCGTGAACACCACCGGGATGTCGTCGACGCGAAGGGCCACGGCGCGTCACTCTAGGGTCGCGGCAACAAGTGGCACTGTTACTGTCACTTTCATGACCACCGTCGCCGACTGGCGGGACCTCAGCGCGCGCATCTCGTTGGCCGGCCATCGACTGATCGGTTGGATCTTCTGGGACCCGGTGGGCATCGCCAACTACGCCGCCCTCGGCGTGCCCGACGGGACCGGCTACTACATCGCCACTCGCGGCGCCCCGCTGGCACCTGCCGGCAACGAGGCGGTCATCGCCGCCTTCGGCTCGATCCACCCGGTCTTCGTGCGCTTCGCGCTCGACCTGTGCCGCACGCACACCACCTTCGAAGATGCGATGGCGGCGCGTGACGCAGCCGTCGTCAGCGGACTCAGCGAACACGTGCCGGATGTCGTCGACGGACTGGCGGCGTTCGCCGATGAACTGTGGGCAGCCGCCGATGCGCTGTCGCCAGCGGGCCGCGTGCTCTTCGCCGCGCACCGCGAGGTCCCACGCCCCGAGCACGGAGCGCTCTCGGCGTGGCTGGCACTGAACTGCATCCGCGAATGGCGTGGCGACACCCACTGGGCAGTGCAGATCAGCGAGGGCCTGTCCATGACGGCCGCCGGCCTGCTGGACGGTGCCTGGCGCCGGTACGCCGACGACTGGCTGCCCCGCAGCCGCGGGGCCGACGATGCCGCCATCGGTGAGGCCATGGCCGAGCTGGCAGAGCGCGGCTTCGTCACCGAGGGTCGGATCAACCTCGATGGGATCGCCTACCGCCACGACCTCGAGGACCGCGTCGACCTGCTGACCGCGGTGCCGTGGCAGCACCTCGGCGAGGGTCGTTGCCGCGCGCTGCTCGATGCGATCGAGCCAGCCGGGGCGCGGTTGATGGCCCGGGTGGACGCGACTGCTGGGCCGAATTGGATGCCGGCGGGACGAGGTCGCCCCACGCGGTGACCAGCACCCCGGAGCGCGGCCTACCATCGGCCGTGATGGAGATGCACTATGCAACCGTGTGGGAATCGATCGCTGACGCGATCCCCGATGAGACCGCTCTCGTGCACGGGAGCACGCGCCGAACGTGGAGGGAGTACGACGAGCGCGCCGCTCGCGTCGCCAGCGCGTACGTCGCCGCTGGGCTGGGGCCGAACTCGAAGATCGCCCTGTACCTGTACAACGGCAACGAGTACTTGGAGGCGCAGTACGGCGCGTTCAAGATGCGCGGCGTGCCGATCAACGTCAACTACCGGTACCTCGACGAAGAGCTCGTCTACCTCCTCGACAACAGCGACTCCGAGGCACTCGTCTTCCACTCGTCGCTCGCCGACAGGGTGGCACGCATCGCCGATCGGCTGCCGAAGCTGCGCCTGTTCATCGAGGTCGACGACGGCGCCCCCGGCACGATGCCGGCCGCCCGCGCCTACACCGACGTGATCGACAGCGAGCCGATGATGCCCCGCATCACCCGCGCCGAGGACGACATCTACATGCTCTACACCGGCGGCACCACCGGCATGCCGAAGGGCGTGATGTACGCCATCGGCGGGATGACCGCCTCATGGATCACCGGCGGGTTCCCCTTGCTCGGCCTCACCGCACCCAGCAACCCCGCCGACGTCGCCGAGGTGGTCAAAGCCGCCACCGAAGCCGGCAACCGGCTGATCTCCATCCCCTGTGCGCCGCTGATGCACGGCACCGGCGTGTGGCTCGGCGCGTTCATCCCCCACCTCGCCGGCGGCGAAGTGGCCACGCTCACCAGCCGCTCGCTCGACGCCGACGAGCTGTTGTCGCTGATCCAGAGCGAGCGCGCGACGGCGATCACGATCGTCGGTGACGCCTTCGCCAAGCCGATCATCCGCGCCCTCGACGCAGCCAAGGAGGCAGGCACGCCGTACGACACGTCGTCGCTGAAGATGATCATCTCCAGTGGCGTGATGTGGACCGCCGAGGTGAAGGACGAACTGCTCGAGCGCATCGAGCAAGCCGTGCTCGTCGATGCCATGGGATCGACCGAGGGATCGATGGGCATCAGCATCTCGATGAAGGGCCTGCCGCCCGGTACGGCCAAGTTCAGCCAGATGCCCGACACCAAGGTGTTCACCGAGGACGGTCGGCAGGTGCAGCCCGGCTCCGACGAGGTCGGCATGCTCGCCGCCGGCGGCAACGTGCCGCTCGGTTACTTCAAGGACGAGGCGAAGACCGCGGCGACGTTCCGAGTGATCGACGGCGTGCGCTACTCGTTCCCCGGCGACATGGCCAAGATCGCCGCCGACGGTTCGTTGATCCTCCTCGGCCGCGGCAGCCAGGTCATCAACTCCGGCGGCGAGAAGGTCTTCCCCGAAGAGGTCGAGGAAGCCGTGAAGCGCGTCGAGGGCGTACGCGACTGCCTCGTCGTCGGCATCGACGACGAGAAGTTCGGTCAGGCCGTGACCGCGGTTGCCTCATTGGAAGACGGTGCAGTCGTCGACGAAGCCACGGTGATCAAGTCGGTCAAGACCGAGCTCGCCGGGTACAAAGCGCCCAAGCGCGTCATCTTCGTCAGCCAGGTGCCGCGGGCGCCGAACGGGAAGGCCGACTACCGCGCCGCCAAGCAGGTCGCCGCCGACGCCACGTCGTCATGAGCGTCGGCCCCTTCTCCACGGCGACCGAGATGCTGGCTGCGTTGGATCGGCGCGACCTCAGCTCCGTCGAACTGGTCGACCTCCACATCGATCGCATCGAGGCAACGGACGGCCCGCTCAACGCGATCCCCGTGCGCACCTTCGACCGCGCTCGCGACGCTGCTGCACGCGCAGACGCCACGCGAGCCCGCGGCGAGTCTGCACCGCTGCTCGGCGTGCCGATCACGCTGAAGGAGTCCACCCAGGTCGCCGGTCTGCCGCAGTCGGCGGGGATCGTCGCGTTCTCCGACCACCGACCCGACCGCGACGGCGTCGTCGCCCGCCGCCTGTTCGACGCCGGCGTGTGCTTGCTCGGTAAGACCAACATCCCCGTCGCGCTCGGCGACTGGCAGGCCGACAGTCCGGTCTACGGCCGCACGAACAACCCGTGGGACGTCACCCGCACGCCTGGCGGGAGCACCGGGGGCGGCGCCGCGGCGCTGGCCGCCGGGATGACACCACTGGAGATCGGCAGCGACATCGGCGGCTCGATCCGCGTGCCGTCCGCCTACTGCGGCGTCTACGGGCACCGCCCCTCGGAGAGCGCCATCCCGCGGGCCGGATCGTTCCCGAAGGCCGACGTGGAGAACCCCGCATCGGTGCTCGGCGTGCAGGGTCCGATGGCCCGCTCGATGAGCGACGTGGAGCTGATGTTCGACGTCGTCGCCGGGCCCGGCGAAGGCGAGGACGTCGGCTGGCGGCTCGACCTCCCGCCGGCGCGGCACGATCGGCTGCGCGACTTCCGCGTGGCGATCATGCCGCCCACACCGCTCGCCCGACCGTCCGACGCGATGCAGGCCAAGGTCGACGAGCTGGCCTCGTTCCTCGGCGCGCAGGGCGCCACGGTCGGCGCGGCGATGCCGGCACTCGACCAGGACCGCTACTTCGGCGACTACATGACGCTGCTGACGGTGATGACCTCGCTCGGCCAGTCGCGCGAGGAGCGGGAGCGCAACGCCACTCGGGCGGAGGCGCGCAGCGATCGCGGCGCCACGGCGTCGGCCCGGGGTTCGAGGATCGACGCCAGCGACTTCGTCGGGCTGTTGTCACGACGCGAGCGGGATCGCGCCACCTGGCGCACGTTCTTCGACCAGTGGGACGTCCTCGTCTGCCCCACGGCGCTCGACGCCGCCTTCCCGCACACCCCGGGCCCGTGGAGCACGCGCGTCATCGACGTCGACGGCCGCCAGGTGCACTACGGCGACAACATCGTCTTTCCGATGTGGGCGATCCACACGGGCCAGCCGGCGACCGCGTTCCCCGCCGGGCTCGGCCCGACGGGACTGCCGCTCGGCCTGCAGGCGATCGGGCCCTACCTCGGCGACCGCACCACGATGCGCTTCGCCGGCCTGCTCGAAGAGCAGTGGCGCGGCTTCGAGGCACCGCCCGGGTACTGAGCTCGCCCACCTCTTGACGCCAGGTGTACGTGTGGAAGTAGCTCAATACAAGTGAGCTACAAGCACAAACAACTCTGATACAAGGGTGGGAAACCCAGAAAGGCGTGTGAGTCCGTTGTCGGACTTCCTCTACGTGTTGATCCCCGCTGCGGTGGTCGTGTTCTTCGCGGTGATCGTCCTCCTCAAGTCCATCGTCCTGATCGGGCCGGCGCAGGTCGGCCTGGTCAACAAGCGTCTGGCGCATCGTCGGCTGACCGACGACGACCCGATCGCGTTCCACGGCGAAGCCGGCTACCAGGCCGAGCTGCTGATGCCGGGGTTGCGCGTCAAGCTGTGGCCCGTCTACAGCGTGCAGCGGCACCCGTGGGTGCAGGTGCCTGCCGGTGAGATCGGCGTCGTCATCGCCCAGGTCGGCGGCGATCTGCCGATCGGCAACAAGAGCGCGGTCTACAAGTCCGAGTTCGGCAACTTCGCCTCGGTGCGCACCTTCGTCGAAGGCGGCGGGCAGAAGGGCGTGCAGCGCCCCGTGCTGCCTCCCGGCACCCTGCTGCCGATCCACCCGGTGGGCTTCCTCGTGCTCACCGCCAGCAACGTCTACGGGCTGCCCGTGTCGAGCGATCTCAACGTGCTCGCTCGGCGTCGCCAGCTCGACACCAGCTCGTTCGGCCTCGATGCGGCACAGCTGCAGGTCGTGGTCATCTCCCCTGCCGGCCAGCAGGACATGATCGGCATCGTCACTGCGCTGGAGGGCGAGCCGCTCGACAGCGGCGACATCGCCAGCCGCCTCGGTGGCTTCAACGACGTGCTGCAGATGGAGTCCGTCGAGGCCGCCGACGCGGAGATCATCGAGGTGCTGCTGGGCAACAAGAACGGCGAGCACAACAACTACCAGGACTTCCAGAAGTTCCTGGACGCCGGCGGGCGCATCGGCCTGCAGCACGACCCGCTGCTCTACGGCGCCTACCTGCTCAACCCGTTCCTCATCCGCGTCGAGCTCGTCCCGATGCTCGTCGTCCGCCAGGGCCAGGTGGCCGTGGTCAAGGCGTTCGTCGGCCAACCGACGCTGGACACCAGCGGCACCGAGTTCAAGTTCGGCTCGATCGTCCGCCCGGGCCACCGCGGCATCTGGCAGGAGCCGCTGCGCACCGGCAAGTACCCGATCAACCCGCGCTGCTACGCGGCCGAGATCGTGCCGACGAGCATCCTCACCCTCAACTGGGCGGCCGCCGTCAGCCAGGCGCACAACCTGGACGCGCAGCTGTCGCCGATCGAGGGCAAGAGCCGTGAG
The DNA here is from genome assembly GCA_965229005.1 of Ilumatobacteraceae bacterium. Taxonomy (GTDB): domain Bacteria; phylum Actinomycetota; class Acidimicrobiia; order Acidimicrobiales; family Ilumatobacteraceae; genus CBDDIP01. Next base: position 1,045,989 of record CBDDIP010000002.1, on the reverse strand, counting down.
GGCTTCGTCTTCAAGATCGACCTGCAGGTGCAGATCCACGTGCCGGACACGAAGGCGCCGAAGGTGATCAGCATGGTCGGCACGATGCAGAACCTCGTCAACGAGGTGCTGCAGTCCGCCGTCGGCAACCACTTCCGCAACACCCTGCAGGCGCTCGAGGCCATCCAGTTCATCGAGACCCGCCAGCAGGTGCAGATCGCTGCACTCGAAGCGATCTCCCGCTACCTGTCGGCCTACGAGGTGGAGACGCGTGGCGTCTACATCCAGGACGTCGAGTTCCCACAGGAGCTCGTCGAGGTGCTGACCCAGCGCGAGATCGCCAAGCAGGAGAAGGCCACGTTCGAGGAGCAGCAGCGTGCCCAGACCGCCCGCATCGAGGTCGAGAAGGCACGCGGCACCGCGGACATGCAGGGCCAGCTGGCGTCCTCGCAGGTGAGCGTCGACATCAACCACAACCAGGCCAACGCCCGAGCCGAGCAGGCTCGCGGTGAGGCCTCCTACGTGGAGGTCGTCGCACGCGCCGAGGCGTCGAAGGTCGAGGTGCTCGGCAAGGCCGAGGCCACCAAGATCCAGGCGATCGGTGGCGCCGACGCCAGCCGCGTGCAGGCGCTCGGCCTCGCCGAAGCGACCCGCACCGAGGCCGTCGGTCTCGCCGAAGCGCGGGCCATCGAGGCACAGGGCATCGCTGCGGCGCAGGGCTTCGAGGCGCAGAAGCAAGCGCTCGGCGAGACGGCCACCGCATTGGTTGCCGTCGTCAAGGCGATCGCCGAAGGGCGCATCAACGTGATGCCCGAGGTGCTCGTCACCGGCGGCGGTTCGTCGTCGCTCGACGGCCTCGCCGCCACGCTGATGCAGCTGCTGCGCTCGCAGACCGCGGCAACAGAGGCTCCGGCCATCGAGGCCGCCGCCTGACCACTTCCGTTCGTGCACGAACCGGGACATGTTCCCGGTTCGTGCACAAACGCGTCAGGGGTGGAGCTTCTCGCGGAAGAAGTCGAGGACGCGAGTGACGCTGGCGGCGTCGCGATGCTCGGTGAGCACGGAGTGGTCGCGCTTGGTGGCGCTGGGCAGTTCGACGGCGATGAAGGCATCACCGAGCAGACGGCGCAGCGACTCGAAGCGCGTGCCGACCAGGGCGTCGCCGGTGAAGCGCAGCCCGAGCACCTGGCAGCCATCGGCGGCGCGCTGGGCGACGGCGAGCTCGTCGTCGGGCGACAGGTTGAGGTCGCCCTTGCGCTCGTCGCTGCCGAAGGCGAACGGCAGCGACGGCTGGCTGAGCACCGGGGCCACCATGATCTCGTCGACCATCATCCCGAGCGCGAAGCCCCCGCTGAAGCACATGCCGACCGCACCGACGCCGACGCCGCCGACCTCGTTGTGCAGGTTGCGGGCCAGCGCTCGCAGCCAGGAGATCACCGGCGACGTCTGATGCGTGGCCCAGTTGGTGAACTCGCGGGCGATGCACACCTTGACCATCGACTGCAGCCCGTAGCCGTTGGACATCTCCTTGCCGGGCGTGCCGAGCAGCGACGGCATCCACACGGTGAAGCCGGCGCCGACGACCTCGTCGGCGAACGCGGCGACCTTCGGCGTGATGCCGGGCACCTCGTGGATGACGACGACGCCGGGGCCGCTGCCCCGCTTCCACACGTCGTGGGTGATCCCGCCCGCGCTGAACGACGTCTGCTGCCACCCGTCGAGCACGGCGCTCACGACAGCTTCTTCATCGCGTCGAGTGCACGCACGGCCAGCATCTCCGTGCCGACCTTGAAGCCGTCGAGATCGATGTCGCCCTGGTCGCCCATCGCCCCGTGGAGGTAGCGGGCGTAGACGCCCTCGCTGATGACGGCCAGGCGCCAACAACTGAAGGCGACGTAGTACGGGATCTCCGAGAGGTCTCGTCCGGTGCGTGCCTCGTAGCGCTCGAGCAGATCGCTGTAGCTGGGGAAGCCACCTGCCGACGTCGGATCGTTGGCACGTACGTTGGCCGAGTTGCCGTCGAACCAGTACACGCCGAGGTAGCCGACATCGGCGAGCGGATCGCCGAGCGTGCACAGCTCCCAATCGAGCACGGCGGCGATGCGCCCCTCGGCGACGTTGGTCAGGCAGTTGCCGAAGCGGAAGTCGCCGTGGGCGATCGACACGCCGCGCTGCACCGGCACCCGCTCGGCGAGCCGCTTGGCGACGTCGTCGATGGCCGGCAGTTCGCGCGTCTTGGAGTTCTCCCACTGCGACGTCCAGCGTCGGACCTGACGCTCGACGTAGCCCTCGCGCTTGGCCAGGTCGCCGAGGCCGACCTCGTCGACGTCGACGGCGTGGAGGTCGGCGAGCACGTCGACGAGGTGGTGAGCCGCCTGGACGCGCAGATCGGGCGCGAGCTGCTGCGCCTTGTCGACGCTGTCGAGCACGACCCCGTCGACCCAGCCCATCACGTAGAACGGCGCGCCGTTGACGGCCTCGTCGGTGCACACGCCGAGCGCTGCCGGAACCGGCACGGCGGTCTTGCCGACGGCGGCGATGATCCGGTGCTCGCGGGCCATGTCGTGCGCGGTTGCCAGCACGTGCCCGAGCGGCGGACGGCGCAGCACGAACGGCGTGCCGTCGACGCCGACGACGCGGAAGGTGAGGTTCGAGCGTCCGCCGGCGATCAGGTGGAACTCGAACGGAGCGACCGCACCGGCGACGTTGGCCGACAGCCAGGCGCTGACTCGTTCGATGTCGATGCCGTTCATCGGGGGCACCGTACTGCTCAGGTCACGAGTGGGACGAGGGCGGCCTCGAGCAACGGCGCCAAGGCCTCGGAGGCGGGCGGCGTGAGGTGGTTGCGGTCGCGGTAGATCAGCAGATCGCCGATGATCACCGGGCAGGCCTTCGCCGTGCAGAGCCAGTCGCTGGTGTCGATCGTGTGCGCACCGAACTGGGCGGCCAGCTCGACCTCCACCTCGAGGCGCGGTGACCGCACCGCGTCGCTGCGCGGGCTGACGCACGCGCCGACGTTGCGCAGGTGCTCGGCCAGGCACTGCGGGATGTTGTTCTGCTCGGTCGGCGTGTCGCCGAGGATCACGACCTTCGTCGCGAGATCGCCGAGCGTCGTCATCGTCTTCGTCATCCCGTTGCGCCACAGGGTGTTGCCACCGGCAGAGCCGTCGGGCGGCTCGTAGTGGTACCCGGTGAGGATGATCAGATCCGGACGCTCCTCGTTGATCTTGGCCAGGGCCTGGTCGCGCCAGATGTTGCACCCGTTGGTGGCGTTGTTGCGCAGCGGCTGCTCGGAGGGCGGGCACCCCTTCTTCGAGTAGAAGAGCAGCCGCCAGTGACGCGCCACCGAGATCTTCTGCAGCGCCGGGTACCAGTGCGCCGCGTGCGAGTCGCCGAGGATGGCAACCGTCGTCGACGAGTTCGGGTCGCCGTAGATGCACACCGGCAGGTCGGTCTGGCCGGGGTCGAGCACACAGCCGTCGTCGTAGAGCGCCGGCAGTTCGCCGAGGACCTTGCTCAGGCTGGGCCGCAGGTTCGACGGGACCGCCGAGGTGGTCAGGCCCTGTTCGAGCAGCTGCTGCTGCAGGGCGACGAGGTCGGCGAGCTGTGGTCCGGCCGGCACGGTGGTCGTCGTCGAGGTCGATGTCGACGGCGTGGTCTCGCCGGGCAGCGTCGAGCCAGCGGGCAGGGTCTCGCCGGTGTCGGGCGTCGTCACGGGTGTCGTGGCCGGCGGGATGCTCAGCTCCGGCAGCGTCAGGGCCGCCGCATCGCCCCCGCCCTCGAGCCGCTTCGGGTTGGCCAGGAACAACCCGGCGACGAGCGCGGTGACGGCCAGGAGCGACACCCCGGTGAGCAGGCTGCGCCGCGGGAGCGCGGACAGCCACGACGAGTGCCGCACCGGGTTCTCGACGAGCCAGTGGCTGAGCGCAGCGGCGACCACCGAGCCGGCGACGACCGCCACGCGGGCACCGACCGAGAGCGGGCCCCACTTGGACGCGATCAGCACCAGCGCCGGCCAGTGCCACAGGTAGATCGCGTATGAGCGCTGCCCGATCCACACCATCGGCTTCCAGCCGAGCACGGCGCGCAGGGCGCCGGGGGCGGCGAGCGACGAGCCTGCGGCGATCAGCAGCGCGGTGCCGAGCACCGGCACGGCGGCGGTTGCGCCGGGGAACGTCGTCGACGAGTCGTATCCGACGGAGACAGCGATCACGAGCCCCAGACCGAGCACGGCCATCGGGAGCACGAGCGCCCGGCGGATGCGCTGCAGCGAAGCGATCGACACGGCGAGCAGCGCCCCGGTGAGCAGCTCCCACGCTCGCGACGGAAGCGAGTAGAACGCCCACGGCCGTTCGTGATCGGTGAGCCACAGGCTGGCCACCGCGCTCCCGGCCCACAGCACGGCGATCACCAGCGTCAGCTCGCTGCGCAACCGACGGGCGATGCGGGCGAGACCCCACACCATCAGCGGCCAGACGACGTAGAACTGCTCCTCGACCGCCAGCGACCAGAAGTGCAGCAGTGGCGACTTGGCCAGATCGGTGTCGAAGTAACCGCCGTCGCCGTGCGCTTCGCGGAAGGCGAACACGTAGTTGACGAAGAACGCGCATGCGGCTGCCGCGTCTCGCGCCAGGTCGCCGAGCAGCAACGGCGGGAACAGGAACTGCGCGGCGATCAGGGTGACGAGCACGACGAGGCACGACGCGGGCAGCAGGCGCCGCGCCCGGCGGGCCCAGAAGTTGGGCAGCGAGATCGTGCCGGTGCGGGCCACCTCGCCGAGCAGCAGCGAGGTGATGAGGAAGCCGGAGACGACGAAGAAGACGTCGACGCCGACGAACCCGCCGGAGAATGGACCGATCTCGGCGTGGAACAGGACCACCAGCACCACGGCAACGGCGCGCAGTCCCTCGATGTCGGCTCGGAAGCCAGTCGGAGGGATGGTGAACGGCTCGATCGCCTGCGCCGTCGGCGCCACGGTGATCAGCGGGTCGACGGAGTTGAACGTGCCGATCGGACGAGCCTAGTGAACCGGCGTCAGCCGGGCCGGGCGATGCCGACGACCTTGCTCCAGTTCACCGTGGAGATCGACACGAGCTTGCCCGTGGCAGGAGCGTGGATCAACTGGCCGTTGCCGATGTAGATGGCCACGTGCCCGATGGGGCTCTTGTAGAACAACAGGTCGCCCGGCTGGATCTGGGCTTGGGTGACGTGCGGGAGCGAGGCGAACTGCATGCCGGACTGGTGCGGCAACGACACGCCGGCCTTGGCCCACACCCACATCGTCAACCCGGAGCAGTCGAAGCCGACGCTCGGGTCGGCCTTGAACGCCACGTACGGGACGCCGAGCATGGAGTACGCCGCCGCGACGGCGATGCCGGCACGCGACGACGGCGGCGGAGCGGTGGGCTGCTGCGGCGGCTGAGTGGTCGGCGGGCTCGTCGTGCCGGTTGCACCACCACCGCCACTACCACCGCCGGTGTTGGGCGGGTTGGTGGTGGGCGTCGTGCCGCCACCGGTGTTGCCCCCGCCGCGAGCCGGCTGGGTGGTCGGGGTGACCACGTTGTTCTTGGCTGCGTTGGCGTTGGCCTTGGCCACCGCCTGCTGCACGATCTCGGCGTCGCGGCGGGCCTGCTCCTGGGCGATCGCGTCGCCGAGGTCGGCCTGCGCCTGCGCGTAGATCTCCTTGTACTGCGTCTCCAGCTTCTGGCCCTCGGCCATCTTGCTGTCGAGCGTGGCGATCAGCTGATCGAGCTCCTTGTGCTTCGCCTCGAGGTCGGTGCGCTGGTCCTGCAGGTCGCTGATCAAGCCCTGTAGCTGGTCGGCGTCGGCGTCACCGATGTCGTACGCGACTGAGTTGAGCTGGGTGCGCTGCTGGTCCTCGACGTACGTGCTGGCGCTGCTGAACAGCGGGCTGAGCTCGAAGCCGCCACCGGAGGTGTACTTGTTGATGGCGATCTGGGCCAGCTGATCCTGCAAAGCGGTGAGCTCGCCCTGCTGGGCGCTGACCTTCATCTCGGCAGTGGCGATCTCCTGATCGAGCGCGTCCTTGCGGTCCATCGCGCCGCCGTAGTCCTCGTCCAGCTGACCGATCTGGTTCTGGATGTCCTCCAGCTGGTTGGCGATGCGGTCGACCTTCGCCTGTTGCGACTCCACCCCATCGGCTTGAGCTGCCTGCAGCGTGGTGAAGAGACCCGCCAGCGCGATGGCCGCGCCGAACAGGAGACGAGAACGAGAGGAAGACAACATGACGGACGAGAGGTTACCAATGTTACGAACCTGTTGCGAACCAGGCGCCCGCCGTCACACGCGCGAGGCGGTGGGCCAGGAGTTCGTCGAGCGCTCGCGCGCGTGAGCGGACGTCAACAGGTTCCGGGTCACTCCCATTCGATGGTGCCCGGGGGCTTGGAGGTGATGTCGTAGACGACTCGGTTGATGCCGCGGACCTCGTTGATGATCCGGCTCGACATCGTCTCCAACAAGTCGTACGGAAGTCGCGCCCAATCGGCGGTCATCGCGTCGTCGCTCGTGACGGCGCGGATGATGATCGGGTTCTCGTACGTGCGCTCGTCGCCCATCACGCCCACCGAGCGGATGTCGGCCAGGACGGCGAACGACTGCCACAGCTCACGCTCGAGCCCGGCCTTGGCGATCTCCTCGCGCACGATCGCGTCGGCGTGCTGGAGGACGGCAACGCGCTCGGGCGTGACCTCGCCGATGATCCGCACACCGAGGCCCGGACCGGGGAACGGCTGGCGCAACACGATCTCGTCGGGCAGGCCGAGCTCGTGGCCGAGCTTGCGCACCTCGTCCTTGAAGAGGCTGCGCAACGGCTCGACGAGCTTGAGCGTCATGTCTTCCGGCAGACCGCCGACGTTGTGGTGGCTCTTGATGACGGCAGCCGTGCCGTCGCTGCCACCGCTCTCGATGACATCGGGGTAGAGCGTGCCCTGCACGAGGAACTCGGCGTCGCTGAGGCCACCCGTGTGCTCCTCGAAGATGCGCACGAACAGCTCGCCGATGATCTTGCGCTTGTCCTCCGGCTCCGTCACCCCGGCGAGCCGCTCGAAGTAGCGCGGCCCGGCGCTGACGTGGATGAGCTCCAGGCCGAGGTTGCGGCGGAACGTCTCGACGACCTGCTCGCTCTCACCCTGGCGCATCAGTCCGGTGTCGACGTAGATGCACGTCAGCTGGGAGCCGATGGCGCGGTGCACGAGCGCGGCGGCCACCGCCGAATCGACGCCGCCGCTGAGCGCGCAGATCACGCGGCTGCCGCCGACGGTGGCGCGCACCTTGTCGACCTCGCGCTCGATGATCGAGCCCATGGTCCAGCTCGGCTCGATCTTGGCGAGGCGCCACAGGAACTGCTCGAGCACGGCCATCCCGAACGGCGTGTGCACGACCTCCGGGTGGTACTGCACGCCCCAGATCTTGCGATCGAAGTCCTCCAGCGCGGCCACCGGAGCGTCGGCAGTCGTGGCGGTGGCGGTGAACCCCTCCGGCACGCGGGTGACCGCGTCGAAGTGGCTCATCCACACGTCCTGCTCGGCAGGGATGCCGTCGTGCAGGAGGGTGGATGTGGAGCCGGCGATGCGGGTGACCTTGGTGCGGCCGTACTCGCCGCGCATGCCGCGGCCGACCTCGCCGCCGAGCTGCTGGGCGATCAGCTGCACGCCGTAGCAGATGCCGAGGATCGGGATGCCGAGGTCGTAGATCGCCGGATCGAGCGCCGGGGCGCCATCGACGTGCACGCTCTTCGGACCGCCGGACAGGATGATCGCGGCCGGCGGATCGGCGGCCACCTCGGCGGCGGTGATGCGGTGGGGCACGATCTCGGAGTAGACGGACAGCTCGCGCACGCGGCGGGCGATCAGCTGCGCGTACTGCGCTCCGAAGTCCACCACCAGCACGGTCTGCGAACGTTGCGGCATTGGGCGATGGTACGCGAGCACCGATGAGTTGCCCGACTTTGTGACGGGCGCAACGGGTGCGACGATGGCGGGGTGTCACGAACCCTTCGCAGTGCCCTGCTCGCGGTGCTGCTCGTGTTTGCCGTGCCGGGCGCGGCACTGGCAACCCCGCCGTCGGAGCCCGCTCCCCCGGTGAGCAACGACTTCATCCCCAAGGATCAGAACCTGTCCGATTGCGTCGGCACCCTCGAGCGCGCCGGCTGCGGCAGCTCGAACAAGGGCGGGTACCACTTCTACCTCGTCATGTTGGCGCTGGCCGGCGGGTTGACCGTGATCGGCTGGCGGATCACCCGGTCGGTGAAGTCCCGTGACCGCGAGGCCATCGAGCACCCGACGACGACGACGTTCTAACGGCGGCCGGCGAGGAGATCGCTGCAGAAGGCAGCCGTTCCGCTGACCAGTGCATGCGGTGCCTCCCACGGGACGAAGTGCCCGCAATCGCGGAGCAGGAACGGACCGACGTGGCGGGCGAAGACCTCGGCAGCCATGCGGTCGAAGGCCGGGTAGATGACGTGGTCGCTCGTGCCGTGGAGGATCAGCGTCGGCGTCCGCTCGTTGCGGGCCAGGATGCCGGGCCCGCTGCGCTTGGCCTCGTCGAACGAGCTCTCGTAGCCACCGAAGCTGGCGCGGAGGTGAGCGGCGTCACCGAACGGTTCGGTGTGAAAGGCGACGGCCTCGTCGTCGAACGCGCCGGGGTGTCCCCAGAAGCGGCTCGTGTAGAAGGTGGCGATGTAGCGCCGGCGTTGCTCGGGCGTGGTCAGCTCGGCGGCGAGACCGTCGGGGTCGAGGCCCTGGCGCAGGAAGTAGTCGGCGGCCTCGCGCGCAGGGCGCGTGCCGGGGATGGCGGCCATGCGGTCCTTGAGGTACGGCAGCGGCGAGTTGAACAGCACCATCCGGTCGACCCAGTCGGGATGACGCAGCGCAAGGTCCTGCACGACCGGACCACCGAGGTCGCCACCGACGAGCACGACGCGCTCGTGGCCGAGGTGGTCGCGCACCAGCGCATGCAGATCGTGCACGTGGCTGACGACGTCGTGGAAGCCGTCCGGTCCGAGCTCGCTGTCGCCGAAGCCGCGCAGGTCGGGGACGATCACCTCGAAGCCGGCCGACACGAGCGGCTCGATGACCCGCCAGAAGATGCGCTTGGACTCCGGCCAACCGTGAACGCACAGCAGCGGCACGCCGCCCACGCCCGCGTGCACGTACGCCTGGCGAAACCCGCGTGGGCTGGCGTGGTGCACGGCGAAGCGTTGCGGGTCGGTGTCGGGGCTCGGCATCTCGGGTGACGCTAGGGCGTTCTCGGGCATCGCCACGTCGAAGATGATCTATTACTAAACCATGTAGTAGTTTTGTCCCGTGACGGCGCTCATCGTGATTTCAACAATGCCCAGCCCGCCGGGCTCGACGATCTCGCTTGGCCCGCTCCGTCTGAACGCATACGGGATGATGATCGCCCTTGGGATCGTCGCCGCTGTGACGTTGGCGGCGCGCCGTCTCGATCGAGTCAAAGGTGGCACGAGGGACGACATGTCCTCGATCGCCATCTGGGGTGTGGTTGCGGGCGTCGTGGGTGCTCGCCTTTACCACGTCGTGACTGACGTCGATCTCTTTCGAGGCCACTGGGAGCGCGTGCCGATGGTCTGGAAGGGAGGGCTCGGCATCCCTGGTGGTTTGTTTGGGGGATTGATCGGTGGCCTGGTCGCGGCACGTCGGAGGGGTGTCGCCGTACCGACAGTTCTGACCGCGTCGGCGCCTGCCATTCCACTGGCTCAATCGATTGGGCGCTGGGGGAACTGGTGGAACCAGGAGCTCTTCGGCCAGCCAACCTCGCTTCCGTGGGCGCTTCGCGTGTCGGCCGACAAGGTTCCAGCGGGGTTCGCGCCGGGCACGACCTTTCATCCGACGTTCTTGTACGAGTCGCTGTGGACGCTGACGCTCTGCTTGGTCTTGCTCTGGATCGACAAGGTCGCGACGCTTCGGCCCGGCCGGTTGTTCGCGTTCTACTTGTTCGGCTACTTCAGCGGTCGCTTCTGGGTCGAAGGTTTGCGGGTCGATCGAGCCCACGCGTTCGGTGGTCTGCGTCTCAACCAATGGGTCTCGATCGGCGTCGTCGTTGCGTCCTCCGCCTACTTGACCGTCGATGCAGGTCTGGGTCGAAAAAGCCGCTTTGAGGTACTCGAGACCACTCACTCAGAAGCGAGGTTAGGGGGCGTGGTCCATCCCGGGCATTCCGAGCGAGAAGTAGAGAACGGTGAGCACACTGATGAGCAATACCGCTCCGGCAACGATCTTCCCGGCCAATGAAGGGTCGTCATCATTCACGGTCGAACCACCCGAGCCACCAGGTCGACCACGTCGCGAGCGCGAGGCCTAGGAGCATGTAGGCAGGGTTGTGGCCACCTGGCAGCAAAGGAGCGGACGGGCTCAGCAGCATGATCTGGTTGAACACGAACGTTGTCAGCGCCACCGCGACCATCACGTAGCCGGTCACCTTGTGCCATGTCGGGCGAAGTCGCACATATTTGCGCTTCGGTGTGTAGCGAGGGTTCGGCTCCACCGTCTCGGGAGGACGGCGGCGCTGACTCGCAGCCGTCGCATCCGGTTGACGGCGCACGCCGTCCGGTTCTCCAGCCGAACGCGTCACCCGTCCTTGGTGGATCCTGCCAGGCGCGGTGCGTCGTTTGTTCGGGGGCATTGTGATCTCTCAATCGTCATTGGGCGCGTACGTGATCAAGGTCGCCATGCCACCTTCGAGGTGATAGGCGTTGTGGCAGTGCAACATCCACGTCCCAGGGTTGTTGGCACGCATCGTCCAGGAGATGGACGAGCCCGGCAGAACGTTGACGGTGTCTTTGCGAGGGCCGCCACGCGACGCGTCGAGTTGCGGGGTGTGACCATGGAGGTGCATCGGGTGCCACATGTCAGTCGTGTTCGTGATGTTGAACGTGACCCACTCCCCGTCGACGAGATCGATCACCTCGTCGTCGACGCCGTACCGCCGACCGTTGATACCCCAGTCGAACGCCGACATCCCTCCGGTCAGCTCGACTGCGATCGTGCGGTGCTCGTCCGGCGGTCGGAGCGTGACGGACTCAACAGCCTGTAGCAAGCTGTAGCGGAGACACTCGCCCTCGAGGTTGGCGGCGCCGGCGGACAAGGTCGGGGGCTCCGATGTCGCGGCATCTACCGTTCGGAGGATCGCTCCGGCATGGGCACCCTTACCTTCGGCAACTGCAATGACCGGCCAGGCACCGCTGAGCGCTTCGTACACGACGTCGTATCGCTCGCCCATGCCGAGGATGAGCGCATCGACTTCGACGGGGATGACGGGAAAGCCGTCCGCGTGCGTGACCGTCAGCCGGTGCCCACCGATAGCGAACCTGTATGCGGTATCGCTTGCTGCGTTGATGATCCGCAGCCGAACACGATCACCTTGGTCGGGGCGAGGTTCGAGGGTGAGCGGGTCTGCCAGCGGCCGGCCGTTGATGAGGTGATATGGGTAGACGACGTCGCCGGCGTCCCCACCGAGCAGAGGCGACGTGCTCATCGCTCCCATCTCTTCCATCGCAGCGCCGCCTTCTTTGAGGCGTCGCAGTTCCGCTTCCGGTGTGCTCGTTCCACCGTCAAGCCAGTCGTCGATGACGATCAGTTGCTCGGTGTCGTAGTGCAACGGTTCTGCCGGATCGTCGACGATGAGCGGCGCGTAGAGCCCTCGGTCGAGTTGCAAGCCGTGGTGCGGATGAAACCAGTAGGTGCCCGGGTCCGGAGCGACGAACCGATAGACGAACGATGTGCCGACGCCGACGGCGGGCTGCGTGACGTCCGGGACACCGTCGACGGGATTCGGGACGGCGAGTCCGTGCCAGTGGATCGAGGTCGGCTCGGCCATGCCGTTGTCCAACGTGACCTCGATGAGCTCACCCGCTCTTGCGCGCAGCAGAGGCCCGGGCACGGAATCGTTGTATGCGGTTGTCCGGTGGATCGTGCCTGCGAGGTCGAGTTCGAACGGCTGCGCACGGAGCCGAGCGGAGACGTCCGCTGCGCGCCCCGGGAGTGGATCACGCAGGGACGGCAACGTGCTGGTGGCCTCGCTCGATCGGCGGCGGGTGGCGCTGCAGCCAGCCGCAAGAGCGGCTGCTCCGAACTGAAGGAGCCACCGCCGGGTGTGTCGTTCAACCATATTACTACACTATGTAGTACTAAGTCCGACCGCAACTAGACAGGTGGCCAACCGGCTCTCGCAAGCCATGCCTGTATCCGTACGAAGACCGCCGACCAAGCACCCGACGCGTACAACACCCCACTCGCCACCATCACCGCACCGGTGACCGACTGCATCGACCGTGCGTGGCGGCTGATCCAGTGACGGGCTCGAGCTGAGCGATCAAACCAGACGGCGGCAAGCAGAAAAGGCGCGCCCAGTCCAGCCGAGTACGCCGCGAGGAGCAGCACTCCCTGAGTCAGCGACGCATCTGCTGCAGCCTTCGTGAGGATCACGGCAAGAACAGGTCCGACACACGGAGTCCATCCTGCAGCGAAGACCGCACCGAGCAGGATCGCCCGGCGCGGTCCGCCCGCCACGCGTTCCAACGCAATCGCACGATGCTCTGTCGTCAACAAACGCCATCTCACGACTCCCAACATCTGCAGGCCGAGGAGCACGAGCAGTGCTCCAGCAACCTGAAGCATGAGCGTGAGGTGGTCGTAGAGGATGGACCCGATCGCGGACGCAGCGGCGCCCAGAGCCACGAATACCGCGGCGAAGCCAGCGGCGAAGGCCAAGGCACCGGCGACGGCTGGTCGGCGCTCGTCGGCGCGAGCGGGCGACGCAACAGCGGCGAGGAAGCCCGGAATGACCGGGAGCACGCAGGGCGACGTCGCCGAAACGACTCCGGCGAGCACCGCCATCGCAGGCATGGTGAAGCCGTTCACACAACGTCCGCCGCAAGGTCCGATGTCCCTCGTGCCCTGGCGGTCGCGAGCAGTCCAATGGTGGCGACGGCGAAGACAACAAGCGACTCGCGATGCTGACGCGTTAGCGCGGAGCCGAGGTGAGGAAGCCAGAATGAAGCGATTGATTTGATCCCCGCAACGCCGATGAGTCCGGCGAGTGCGACCGTTGTCGAATCGGCTCGGCGGGCGGCGAGCCAGCCGACGATGCTCGTGAGCAGCAAGCCGCCGGCCGCGACAGCCAACCCGACAGGGAACTGTGAATGGCTGAGTCCGCTTGGGGTGAGCCCGAACGCCGTGACCGGGCCGGCACAGCCGTCGCGAATGACGCAGGTTCCCTCGTACACCGCCCAGGCCATCACCATCGCCGGGGTCAGCGCAGCGAGACGATCGATCAGGCGAACGCCGTCACGCCGGGCCCCGAACCACAACCAGGCCACCCCGGCGACGAGCCCCGGCCAGAATTCGACGCCACTTCGAATCACCACGAAGTCCGACAGGTGTCGGAGCGAGCCGGGGTCATCGATGACCAGTGCCCCCGCACGTCCGACGAGCAGACCGAAGATCGCAGCCCCAATCGCGACATCGACAACTCCGTTCGCGATGGCCGCAGACCTTCTCCGAGGGACGAACGCCGTAGGAACTACTACGACCAGCACGAGCGACACAAGCAGACCAGTGTCGATCATGCCTGGAGATCCTTGAGCACGGCGGCGAGACGCTGTTCAGTGAGCCCGCCGACGATCGTCGACTGCAACTCCCCGTTGGCGTTGAAAATGTAGGTCGTCGGGAAGCCGCGAACGCCGAGGGCCGAGCGGATGGCTCCGCTGTCGTCGAAGAGCGTTGGGTAGGTCACGCCGAACTCCTCCAGGAATGCCGCCGCGCTCGGGCGAACATCTCTTGATGCGACGCCAAGGATGACGACGCTCTCGTTGTGTTGTCTCCACGCGCGCTCGAGGAGCGGGGTCTCGGTTCGACAGGGTGAGCACCACGAGGCCCAAACGTTGACGATCACGGGCTTGCCTCGCAGCCCGACCAGGATCCCCTCGAACTCCATTTCCGAGACTGGCCGCAGATCGCCTTCTGGGAGGATTGGGATCGGTGTGCCCTTGGCGACAAACGACGTCGTCGATGAGTGGCGAGTGATCGAGAACACGATGGCGATTAGCACTACCAGCGACACGACGGCCTTGCGACCACTCAGCGTTCGCAGCCGACGAACGAGCCCTTCGGTTCCATCCACCCCTGCAGATTACTACAAAGTGTAAGAGTTCAGTCTGGGCAGAGCGTCACGATGATCGACGCAAGGTGGTGCAGCTGGATCACGCCGAAGCCAGCGACGGCGATCGAGCCGACAGCGAGCATCGCGACAAGCAGGGGGCGCGAGCGTTGCGGCGAGACGGCGAGTAGTGCGTCGACGCGTCCCGCAACGCCGAGGCCGGCGAAAGCCATCGCGGAGGTGGGTGCAGCCCGCGTGAGCGCTACCTTGCCGAGCGTGCGGGCGACCAGATGCCGGTCACCGCACTCTGCGGCTGCCGCTTCATCCGCCCACCGCTCGAGCGAGAAGGTCAGCCGACGACACAGGGGTCGCAAGAACGGCACGAGGAGCTCCGCCATTCGACTCGCCAGGAGGAACCGGTCGTGACGGTGCAGGGCATGGGCACGTTCGTGGGCGATGACGACAGCCTGTTCGTCTGGCTCGAGAATCGCGAGGAGTCCGGTCGAGATGACGATGTCGCCGGTGGCGCCGGGCATCGTGTAGGCGAACGGAGTGGCGTGTTCGGCAACCTCGATCGTGCCGCTGCCGCCGCGGAGGCGGCGATGTAGACGCAACGCCCGCGCTCCTCGGGCAACTCCGACTGCCGACAACGCGCACGCAGAAAGTCCGGCCCACGTCGGAACGCGACGATGCACGCCGAAGGTCTCCGCGCACCACCGAAGACCGCGACCCAGCAACGGCGTGTGTGCGATGAACCCTATGCTGATCAGCCACAGCGTCGGCACGGCAGCGACCACCACGACAGCGATCGTCGCCATCGTCACCTGAGCTGCGACGACAGGACGTAGTCGACGATGCACTGCGGTCACCGAGCATGCCAACAGGAGCGCCGCGGCAAGCGGCGCCAGGAGCGACAGACGCATCAGCGCTCGCCCTGCTCCAACCGCGCCCGGAGCAGCTTGACGTCTCGCTTCGATAACTTGCCGACGAAGCCAGCGAGAACCGCACCCCGGTCGCTGGCGCCAGCGAGAACGTCGTTCATCCGCTGGACCGCGAGTTCCGACTCCTTCACCACGGCGCCGTACGCGAAGGCGCGACCGGCCGCCACACGTTGCACCAATCCCTTCGTGTGCAACCGACCAAGCACCGTCGCGACGCTCGTGTATGCGAGCGCATACGGCAATCGGTCTCTCACGTCGCCGGGTTGAAGCGGACCGTCCGCAGCCCACAGCACGGTAAGCACATCGTGTTCAAGCGTTCCATCGGGCCGCTTGGACATCACCACCTCCTGCGTTCTGACGAGTGTTGCGGAAGATCAAGCGATACGCTCCTACACAGTGTAGTTGTTCGCTATGAGAGCGACGACCAAGTCATGTTACGAGGAGATCGTTGTGAACCTGAATCGTGCCAGCCTGATGTCCGCCGTCGCGTTGTCGGTCGTGCTCACCGCTTGCGGGAGCGGCTCGTCCCATTCCTCCATGGACATGGGCACACAGGTGCCCGCCGCCACGGCAGGGTCGCCAGGGATGAGTGACTTCAACGGCGCTGACGTGACGTTCGTGCAAGGGATGATCCCGCACCACCAGCAGGCCGTGGAGATGGCCGACATCGCGCTCGACCCGGCTCGCGCCGCAAGCGCCGAGGTGACCGGCCTGGCGACGAAGATCAAGGCAGCTCAGGATCCCGAGATCGAGATGATGACCGGCTGGATGTCGATGTGGGGCCAGGAAAAGATGGGCACCACCGACGGCCATGACATGGACGGCATGACGGGCATGATGTCGGACGAGGACATGGCAGCACTTCGCACCATGTCGGGTGTGGACTTCGACTCGATGTGGCTGACCATGATGATCGAACACCATCAAGGTGCGATCGAAATGGCGCGAATCGAGAAGGTAAACGGTTCGAACGCGGATGCACTCGGCTTGGCAGCCGACATCATCACCGCGCAGCAGGCGGAGATCGAGCAGATGACTGCCATCCTCGGCTGACCCGTCGCAGAAAATGCTCAAGAAACAGTCAAGGTCCTACACGGTGTAGCCGATCTGTTCGAGCATGAATGCTCGTTTCAACGCCATCGTTCTCGCCATCGCCCTGCTCGTGTCGATCAGCACCGGTCCGACGTCTGCTCTTGCCGATCGCCCGCTCGATGACACGGCCTCTACCTACGTGGTGCGGCGCGGCGACAGCCTGTCGGCGATCGCGCGCCGGCTTGATGTCACCCTCGAAGCCCTCCTGAGCGCGAACGGATTGACGATCCGTTCCGTGATTCAGCCTGGCGATGAGCTAGTTGTTCCTACGCCACATCTGACCTCGCGTCCGACTCCGAACGACGCCTCCGATGCGTACGTAGTCAAGAAGGGCGACACGATGATCGGTATCGCCAAGCGGGCAGGCACCGATGTTCGGTCGCTGCGCATCCTAAACGGGTTCTCCGCGACGACAGTGATCCACCCGGGCCAGACGATCCGCGTTCCCAATCCACCCGCACCAGCGCCCGCTCCTGGGGCGACGGCAGTGCCGGTGCCAGCGGCGGGGCTGACCACCTATGAACGCCTGACTTCGTTCCTGCGGGCTCAGATCGGGAAGCCTTACAAGTACTTCGCCGCTGGCCCCGACAGCTACGATTGCTCGGGTCTCGTCGTGGCTGCGTATCGAGTGATCGGCGTCGTGCTCCCACATCAGAGTCGGGCACTGGCATCAGTCGGCCGACCGGTCGACCTGACCCTCGGCCCGATCAAGGCCGGAGACCTCATCCTGCTGACTTCGTCCACCGATCGAACCCAGATCGGTCACGTTGGCGTCGCCCTGAGCGCAACGACCTGGATCCAGGCTGTTGGCACCGGCCAATCGGTCCGAATCGGTCCGATCCCAACTGCGAACATCGTCACGATCCGGCGCGTCCTGTGAATCGGCCGCGTCAGGCGGCTTGTTACGACACGATGTAGAAGTTACGCTACCTTCCGTCATGGAAATGAAACATCGAGTACGACGCAGCGGCAGTCTGTTAGTTGCCGTCGGCGTAGCACTGGCTCTAGCCATGCCAGGCGGAGCACCGGTATTCGCCGCACGCGACCAGACCCCTGAGGACGTCGCCGCTGAGATCGTTCGGCAGCAGGACCACGCCGATGAACTTGCTCAGCGTTGGGCACAGGCGTCGCAGCTAGCCGAGGATCTGGCGGCCGAGATCCTCGCCTCAGATTCGGCGACCGCCGACACTGCCGGGCAGATCGATGCGCTGGAGGCGCAGCTCGTCGACCGGGCCATCGGCCGCTATGTCGGAGCGTCCAGCGAAAGCACGCTGTTGGTGTTCGCGCCGGACCCTTCGTTGGCCATCGAGCGCCAGTCCCTCACCGAGGTCGCCTTCGACGTTGGGGCAGGCAACCTCGACGAGCTCGATTCCCTGCGCACCAGCCTGCTGCACCAGTCCGAGCGAGCTGGCGAGCTGCGGAGAGAGAACGAGGCCCTCGTCCAACAGCTGGACGCCGAACGAGCGGCCCTCGAGCAGCAGCTCAGCGACCTCGAGACGCTGCAGCAACAACTGACGAACGACGCGATTGGACGTGCCTACGAGTCCAAGGTGACCGAGCGTCGCGCCGAGCTCGCGGCGAAAGCAGCGATCGAGGAGCAGACATGGGCTCCTACCGCGTCTCCGCAGCCCTCGCGTGGTGGTGGTTCAAGCGAACCTCCTCCGACCCCCGCGCTCCCCCAACCACAGGCACCGCCATCAAGCGTTCCTGCCCCAGCCGCCGCTCCGGCGACAGTCCCTATGCCTCCTACGTCTGCGCCCTTGCCGGTCGTCACCGGCGGAGCCTGGCGCTGCCCCGTGGCCGGCCCGAATGCGTTCGGAGACACCTGGGGCGATCCGCGATCCGGTGGGCGAAGGCACGAGGGCGTCGACATGATGAGCCCGCACGGAACTCCGCTCGTCGCAGTGGTCTCCGGCTCGGTGACAATGAAGACGAACAAGCTCGGTGGCAACGCGATCTGGCTCACCGGATCTGACGGCAACAAGTACTACTACGCACATCTCTCGGCGTGGGAGGGAACCTCGCGTGCTGTGAGTGCTGGAGATGTAATCGGGTACGTCGGAGCGACGGGCAACACCAGTGCGAACCACTTGCACTTCGAGATCCACCCCGGCGGCGGCGCGGCAGTCAACCCATACCCGACGGTGCGCAGGCACTGTTGATGGTTCGAACCACGCGTAGGCGGTCGGCCCTCGTGTCCGTTGCGGTGATCCTCGTTGGCTGTGGCTCTCCGCGACCGCCTGCTGCTGCCCACCTGCCAATTACGACAACCGCGGAATGGCCGGACCTGTCAGACCGAACCTTCGCGGTCTACATGGAACGTCACCACCGGCAGACCATCGAGCTTGCCGAACTCGCATCCGACGTGGGCCGTCGGGCGTCACCGGTGATTGCAGCGGTCGCTACCCAACTTCTGACAACTGGAGCCGATGATGTGCGGTTGCTGCGCATCTGGCTGAGCAAAGCCCAAGTCACGCCGAGCGACGCCGACGCCGGCGACCTCGTCTACATCGGTGGCATGATCAGCCCAGAGGAACTCCACCAACTTGGCGAGCTGTCAGGTCCCGACTTCGACCGAACGTGGCTCGTCCTGACGATTCGACATCTCCATGGCGCGCTCGAGATCGCACAGTCGGAACGGGCTGATGGGACCGACCAAGACGCGCTCACCCTCGCATCGAGCATCGTCGCCGAATCGACGATGTACATCTCGACTCTGGAGACGCTCCTGATCGGGTGAGTTGGCAACCCCTTCAAGGCGATTCGATGGTGTCGGGCCGGAGCTGAACACGGCGGAGCAGCTGAGCGTTGAGTGCCACGACGATGGTGGAAAGGCTCATCAGGACGGCACCGATGGCCGGAGACAGCGTGATCCCCGCCCAGGCGAAGCTTCCGGCGGCGAGCGGGATGGCGACGATGTTGTAGCCCGCTGCCCAGGCAAGGTTCTGGATCATCTTGCGATAGCTGGCCCGAGAGAGGCGGATCACGCTGGCGACCCCACGCGGGTCACTCGCTGCGAGGACCACGCCTGCCGACTCGATGGCGACATCTGTACCGGCGCCGATCGCCAGGCCGACGTCGGCGCGAGCAAGAGCAGGAGCGTCGTTGACGCCGTCGCCGACCATGGCAACCGTTAAGCCTTGCTGCTGAAGCTCGGCTACGGCCTGATCCTTGTCTTCGGGAAGGACTTCAGCGAAGACCTTGGCGATGCCGAGGTCGCGGCCGACAGCTTCGGCGACCTGGCGGGCGTCACCGGTGATCATTGCAACGTCGACGCCCATCTGGCGCAGCTCGGAAATGGCTTGCCGCGCCTCGGGCCTTATCTCGTCCTCGAGCGCCATGACGCCAACGACCTCTTCGGCAATCGCGAGGAAGAGCACAGAAGCCCCGCGCTGCTCCCATCCGATGACGTGGTTGTGGAGCGCTTGGGGGATGGCGAGGTGACGTTGGCGGAGCAAGGCCGGGCCGCCGATGGCGTAGGCCACACCAAGGATGTCTGCAGTCACGCCCCGCCCGGCGACCGACCTGAAGTTGGTCGCCTTGGGTCCGTCGAAATCACCGGCGGCTGTGACGATCGCGCGGGCAAGCGGGTGCTCGCTCTCGGCTTCTATGGCGGCGGCTGTGCTGAGCACTCGGTCCTTGTCGAAGTGGTCGATGCCGGCGACGCCGGTCACCACGTGCGAACCCTTGGTGAGAGTTCCCGTCTTGTCGAACAAGACGGTGTCGATCGATCGCATCCGCTCGAGGGCCAATCTGTCCTTGACCAAGATCCCTGCTTTGGCGGAAACAGCTGTCGACAGTGCAACGACGAGTGGAATCGCCAACCCGAGAGCGTGGGGGCACGCGATGACCAATACGGTGACGGTGCTGGTGATCGCAGTGTTGATGTCGCCAATCGCCCACCAGACAAGAAACGTGAGCACACCCGCCGCGACCGCGACGTAGAACAACCAGGCGGCGAACCGGTCAGCGAGCACCTGGGCGCGACTTTGGCTGGCCTGGGCGTCGGCGACGAGTCGCTGGATCCCAGCGAGGGCCGTGTCGTCGCCAACGGCATCGACCCGTACGCGGATCGAGCTATCCGTCGACACCGTGCCGGCCACCACCCGGTCGCCGATTGCACGGTTGACCGGCTTTGACTCGCCGGTGATCATCGACTCGTCGACTTCGGCGACGCCGACGACGATTGTCCCGTCAGCGGGAATCCGCGCTCCGGGGCGAACCAATACGACATCGCCGACCTTCAACGCGGCGGCTGGGACCGCGCGGATGGTCTCGCCGTCAACCAGATCGGCCTCGTCGGGCAGCAGCGCTGCAAGTGCCGCCAGCGCGTTCCGCGCCTGACCGATCGCCTTCATCTCTTGCCAATGGCCCAGCAGCATGATCGAGACGAGTGCTGCCAGTTCCCACCAGAACTCGAGGTCGAGCCAATCGAGGCTTGTGGACATAGATGCGAGGTATGCGACGGTGATCGCCATCGTGATCAGCAGCATCATCCCTGGCTGGCGGTGGCGGATCTCGGCGACACCACCGGCGAGGAACGGCCAGCCGCCCCACCAGAACACGATCGACCCAAGCACGGGGCCGAACCAGCCCATCAGCGGCAGGTCGACTGAATACCCGAGCCACCCCATGACCAGGTGGCTGGTGGCGACGAGCGGGATCGTGAGCGCGAGAGTCAGCCAGAAACGTCGGCGAAACACCTCCGGATCGTGGCCGGCGTGCTTGTCATGGCCCTTGTGATCCCCGGGATCTGCATGGCCGCCGTCAGCGTGCCGCGTGTGTTGGGGCCTAACGGACGGTGACGAGTGCGAGACATGGTGGGCGTTGTCTGCGGTCGACGCATTGACGGAACTCTCATGGTGGCGATCGTGGTTCACAGCATCCTTTCCGATTTTCGTTTCAGTATACCCCCCCTAGGTATAATCCTCCACCATGAACCGAGATCTAGGTAGCTGCTCCGCTGACCGAGATGGCGAAACCTTCAGAACTCGGCGCGAGCTCGCTCATACGACGCACCGAGGGACGTCGACGGAGGTCGACGAATCGTTACTTCACGGTGTCGTAGTTGTCGCGATGTCATTCGGAGCAGGCCTCGGAGCATCTGGTGCACTCTGCGCCAGGCGCTGTCAGTACAACTCCGACGTCACCATCGGCGGCCAGCAGCGATCCCGCAGGATGGAGCAATCTGAACCGGCATTCGACACTTCCGTCGCTCCAGCGAACAGCTGTGAGTTCAGCGGGAATCGGGTGATCGGAGCCAGCGGTCCAGCTTGGAGGCGAGTGCGACATCATCTGAGGTTCGGAGTGCTGGCGAGTACCTACACGGTCTAAGAGGTTAGCCATGGATGTTCATCACCAATGCGACCACTTGGCCGAGTGTCCACCGACGAATAAGAATCGACAGATGAGCGATCGGACTCGGCTCGTGGACGCGGACCCGGATCTCGTTGACCTGTACCTCGCTCGACTGGGCATCGATCGAGAGCCGCCTTCCGTCGACGCGTTGCAGCGGATCATGCGCGCGCAGCTGGCGACGATTCCCTACGAGACGACGTGGATCCACCTCGGCGAGCGCTGGACCACGGAACCCCGTGCCGCGTTGGAGCGGATCGCCCGACACCGGCGCGGCGGGTACTGCTTCCACCTCAACGGTTCGCTCGCCGAGGTGCTCGACGCGCTCGGCTACTCGGTGTCGCGCCACGTCGGCGGTGTTCACGGGCCGGACGGACCGGCCGAGGAAGCGATGACGAACCACCTCGTGCTCACCGTCGGCGACCTGCCGTCGGACGACAACCCGGAGGGACGTTGGTACGTCGACGCCGGGTTGGGCGATGGTCCGACGGCGGCGGTGCCGCTCTGTGACGGTGCCCACGACAGCGACCACTTCCGCTACGAGCTGTACGCCACGAACGGGGTCGGCGACTGGGGCTTCCGCCACGACCCGAAGGGCTCGTTCGTCGGCATGGTCTTCCGCGACCCGGCAGTCACGCACGAAGCGTTCGCCGACCGCAACGTCGTCCTCAGCACGTCACCCGAGTCGGGCTTCGTCAAGACCGTCACCGCGCAACGCCGCCACAGCAACGGAGCGACGATCATCCGCGGCTGCGCGCTGACTCGCATCGTCGACGAACGCGGTGAGCCGACGATGGTGGACCAGCGGGCCGACTGGTTCGATCTGGTCGCCGACGAGTTCGGGCTGACCTTCGACGGGGTCGACGACGACGCGAAGGATCGGTTGTGGGACCACGTCATCACCACGCACCAGCGCTGGCTCGACGAGCAGTCCGCGACGTGACCGACAGGTACCCTCTGCGGCCGTGACTCCCGAGGAATTCCGCAGCAACGGCCATGCGTTGATCGACTGGATCGCCGAGTACCTCGAGGGGGTCGAACGGTTCCCGGTGGCGTCGTCGGTGCAGCCGGGCGACGTTCGCCGGCAGCTGCCCGAGCACCCGCCCGCAGCGCCGGAGCCGTTCGCGGATGTGCTGGCCGACCTCGACCGCGTCGTCGTCCCCGGCCTCACGCACTGGCAGCACCCGAGCTTCTTCGCCTACTTCCCCGGCAACTCCAGCTACCCGGCGATCCTCGGCGAGCTGGTCGCGGCCGGGCTCGGCGTGCAGGGCATGAGCTGGGTGACGAGCCCGGCGTGCACCGAGGTCGAGACGCTGATGCTGGACTGGATGCAGGAGCTCCTCGGCCTGCCCGAGCGGTTCCGCAGCACCAGCGCGACCGGCGGCGGCGTCATCCACGGATCGGCCAGCGAGGCCACGCTCGCGTCGATCCTCGCCGCCCGTTGGCGGATCACCGGCGGCGCTGTGAACACCACCGGCGATACGACGGCTCTTGTTGCATATGCAACATCACAGGCGCACTCGAGCATCGAGAAGGGCCTGCGCATCGCCGGGATCGGCACCAGCCAGACGCGCATCGTGCCGCACGACGAGTCGTATGCGATGCGCGCCGACGCGCTGGCGGAGATGATCGCGGCTGATCGAGCCGCCGGGCTCGTGCCGTTCTGGATCTGTGCGACTCGCGGCACGACGAGCTCGATGGCGTTCGACCCGGTGCCAGAGATCGGCGCGATCGCACAGCGCGAGGGTCTGTGGCTGCACGTCGACGCTGCGATGAGCGGCATCGGCGCGTTGGCCGATGAGCATCGCTGGATCAACGATGGTCTCGAGCTGGCCGACAGCTACTGCACCAACCCGCACAAGTGGATGGGCGTCAACTTCGACTGCGACCTCTTCTACACCGCCGACCGCACGGCGCTGCTCGGGGCCTTGAGCATCCTGCCCGAGTACCTGCGCTCCGCTGCGGCAGAGACCGGCGCGGCCATCGACTACCGCGACTGGCAGATCCCGCTCGGCCGACGGTTCCGTGCGCTCAAGCTGTGGTTCACGCTGCGCGCCGACGGCTCGGGCGCGACCGTCGCGATGATCCGGCGCCACGTCGCGCTGACCCAGGAGCTGGCCGGCTGGGTGGCCGAGGACGCTCGCTTCGAGATCGTCGCCCCGCATCCGCTGAACCTGCTGTGCATCCGCCTCGTGGCCGGTGACCAGGCAACCGATGCGCTGATCGAGGCGGCGAACACCACCGGGGAAGCACTGTTCACGCGGACGGTGCTCGATGGTCGGGTGGCCCTGCGCGTCTCGATCGGGGCGCGGCTGACCGAGCAACGCCACGTCGTTGCGGCGTGGTCGTTGCTGCAACGCCTCACCACGGGTTGACTCGGCGCTCCCACAACAAAGGGAGCATTCATGAGACACGTTCTCCGGGTGCTCGTCGCGGTCACGAGTGTCCTGACCGTCGCATCGCCGGTGTTCGCCGGCTCCACCCACACCGCCGCAGGCGACCTGGCGTTCGTCCAGCGGATGGTGTTCGACGTCCCGCTGCGCGACTTCATCCGCGCGGCAAAGTCACCCGTCGATCCCTGGTACGACTGGTCGACCGACCAGTGCTCGGCGCCCATGGTCGGGTCCACCGGCCGGACGTTCGACTTCCGTGACGCATGCCGCCGGCACGACTTCGGCTACCGCAACCTGCAGCGGCTGGAGTCCCGGTACGGCAGCGGCCACACCTACTGGAACGGAACGATGCGGCGCCGCGTCGACCAGCAACTGCTGGCCGACATGAAGTCGCACTGCCGCAACCGTCACCTGTGGGATCAGCCGAGCTGCTTCGCGTGGGCGGCGACGTTCTACGCGGCAGTGCGCGCCTTCGGCGGGCCCTGACGCCCAACTACTCGCCGAACGCCTCGAACGTCAGCTCGAGCAGCTGGCGGAGCACTCTCGCCGTCGCGCCCCACACGGTCTCGTCATCGAGCTCGAAGAAGTGGATGGCCCGGTCGTCCGGCGGCATGCCCCACCACTCCTCCCGATAGGTGTCGGCGCGGGCCAGGTCCGTGAGCGGCACCCAGAAGATCCGGTCGACCTCGCCCGCCGCAGCGCGCAGCGGCGGGCGAGCGTCGGGGTTGCCCTCGATGCTGCCGACGATCGGGACGATGAAGCTCTGGCTGACCAGGGTCGACAAGCTGTCGAGCCGCCCGACGATCTGCAGCCGTTCGCTCGGCAGAGCGACCTCCTCCAGCGTCTCACGAAGGGCGGCTTGCTCGAACGTCTCACCGGGCTCGACGCGTCCGCCGGGGAAGCTGACCTCACCGCGATGCGACGAGAGGTTCATCGAGCGCCGCGTCAGCAGCACCTCGGCGCCGTCGTCGCCGTCGGCCAGCACGAGCATCACCGCGGACGGACGATGGTCGGCGAAGGGTGACAGCGGCTCGGGCGGAGCGGGGCGGCGAACGATCGCCGCCGCCACCTCGGCGACGGAGATCGGCCGCACCGGCGTGCTCGACCACGGTGCATCGGCGCCGGCGCGCCACGCGTCGGGGCGTGGGATGAACTGCTGGCCGCCAGACCGCCGGCTCATGTCAGCCGGGTCCGGTCACGAACTGGGGAGCCAGCCGCTGTCGACGAGCTGCCGGAGCACCTGGGGCAGGCCGGCGGTCTTCATGTTGGCCAGCACGCGACCCGGCGTCTCCTCGCCGCGCTCCCACTCGTCCCATGCACTGATGAGCTTCTGCAGATCGGGGGCGGGGGGCTCGAACGACATGCCGGCCAGGCTACCGACGCGGTCGCCGACAACCCCGAGCGCTCTATCGTGCCCGCCGTGCGGCGAAGCGAAGGGGTGTGGGGAGCGACGGACGTCGCCGCGGCCGCGACCACGGCCGCCCTCGTGCTGGCGTTCGACCCGGCCGGCTGGTACTCGTTCGCTCCGGTGAAGTGGGCCGTGGCAACGGTCGGCACGGCATTGGTTGCGGCAGCTGCGTCGTGGACGGGCACGTGGCGGCGCTCCGGTCGTGTGGTCGGCGGCCTGCTCGTTGCACTGCTCGTCTGGATGGCCATGGCCGCGTGGCGCGGCGTCGACCCGCGGTTCGCCTGGCTCGGACTGCCCGAACGCCACGCCGGCTGGTTGCTGTGGCTGTGCTGCGCCGTCTTGTTCGTCGCCGGCGCGAGCCGCCGGGCGGTGGTCGACGGACTGATCCTCGCCGGCCTCGGATTGGCACCCGTGCTCGTGGCGGACGCGTTCGGGCATCCCGTCGTGGCCGCCGGCACGGAGCGATTGACCGGCACCTTCGGATCGGCGGCGTACCTCGGCGCAGCGTGCGTGCTGATCGCGCCGGCGGCAGCGAACGTCGCGCTCGACGGATCGCGTTCGCTGGCGTGGCGACGAGCCGGCGGTGTGGCGGCGGCGAGCGCCGTGTTCGGGGTCGTCGGATCCGGCACCCGCGGCGCGTGGGTCGCGTTGGCGGCCGTCGGCGGGTGGGCGCTGGTGCGTGGCAGGCGGCGACGGAGGACCTGGCTCGCGGCGGCAGCCGCGGTCATCGTCGTGATCGCTGCGGCGGCGACGACGCCGGTCGGTACACGGGTCGGATCGGCGATGAACCGCGAGTCGCCCGGTGGGGCGAACCGCATCGACGAGTGGCGCGTGGGCACCGCGGCGCTGTCGCACCACCTGCTGCTCGGCGCCGGGCCGGAGGGCTATCGCATCGTGTTCGCCGACGGCGTCGACGCCGAGTACGAGCGAGCCCACGGACGTTCGCCGCTCCCCGATCGGGCGCACAACGGGGTGCTCGACATCGCGCTCGCCGGTGGCGTGCCGGCCGCGGTGCTCTACCTCGGTGTGATCGGCGCAGGCACGGTGGCGATGCGTCGGCGCCGACTCGGACGCGCCGATCGGACTGCCGCGCTGGCGCTCGTCGGCTACCTGATCCAGCAGCAGTTCCTCTTCCCGTTGGCGGAGGTCGAGCCGATCGCGTTCATGCTGTTCGGGTCGCTCGTGCTCGCCGACGCGCCGACGTTCGCCATGTCGCGCCCCTCACCTCGTGTCGCACGATTCGCGGCCGCGTCGTTCGCGGGCGGCGTCGGCGTGATCGCGCTGTGGTGGGGCGCGCGCGACATGATCGCCGACCGTGCTGCCCGCGACGCGGTGACGGCGGCGAACAGCGCTGACGCAACGCGGGCGGCGCAACACGCCGTCGACCTACGTCCGGACGAGCTGCGCCTGCAGCTGCTGCTGGTATCGGTGACCGACGACGAGGCCGAGCGCGCACAGGCGCTCGACGACGCGTCGTCGTGGTCGTCGCGGGATCCGATCGTCGAGCTGCAGCAGGCGCAGCGTTTGACGGCGCAGGACCCGTCACGAGCCGTCACCTACCTCGCCCGCCTCGTCGCCCACGATCAGCACAACGCTGCGCTGCAACTGCTCTACGGCACCGCAGCGGTGCGCGTCGGCGACGAGCTGACGGCCGAGCGAGCGTGGTTGGCGGCGATGGACCTGGCACCACACGACCCGGGGCCGCGCAGCAACCTCGTCCGCCTGTACCGCGAGCAGGGCCGCGACCAGGAGGCCGATGCGCTGACCGGCGCGCCGTGACGGGCTGACAGGATCGGGAACCGATGCGCCGTCTCGGGAGTCTGCCTGCTGTGGACAGCGTGATGGCGCGAGGCAACTCGGCCCGACGCACGACCGATCCGGTCCTGGTCGTGGCGGCGAACCCTTCGTTCGAAGGGTTCTACGAGCGCACCCGCACGCAGGTCGCCAAGGCGTTGGCGCTGACGCTCCGGGACAACGATCTGGCGAACGAGGCCGCCGATGAAGCGATGGCACGGGCCTACGCGAGGTGGCGGACCGTGCAGCTGCTCGACAACCCGGCGGGCTGGGTCTACCGGGTCGGGTTGAACTGGGCGAACAGCACCTTGCGTCGCCGCGGTGGGCCGCGGCGCACGCTGCACCAGATCTCTCTGGGCGCGATCGAGCCCGCCGACCCGAAGCTGATGGCGGCGATCGGTCAGCTCGACCTCGATCGACGCGCCGTCGTCGTCTGCCGCTTCTTCCTCGAGCTCAGTGAGCTGGAGACGGCTCGGGCGCTCGGCATCCGTCCTGGCACGGTGAAGAGCCGCTTGCACCGGGCCCTGCACCAGCTGTCGGTGGAGCTGCGCCCGCGGACCGTGGAGGAGGCGTGATGGAGCCGAACCACCCGCCGCGTCCGTTGGGCACGCGAGTCCGCCAGGAGCTGGCCGCCGAGGCGCGGCAGTTCGAGTCGTTCGATCCAGGAGTGGAGGTGGTCATGGAACGCGGAGCTGCGCGTCGTCGGCGGAACACGTCGATCATGGTGGGGGTGGCGGCCGTCGCCGTGCTCGGTACCGCGGTCACCGCGGTGTCGTTCATCAAGCAGCACCAGCGCAGCGATCGCGCGCCGGCGACTCCGACCGGGACTCGCTTGGAGTCCAGCCCGGACCAGGGCCTGCTCCTGTTCGACCTGCCCGCAGCGACGGAAGGTGCGACGGGGATCACCTGGGACGCCACGACGCCGACGAACACGCTGTCGGGCTACGGCTCCTACCGCGACGTCACCCACAACGGCGCATCGGTGTACGCGCTCGGCACGGCGCCGACGATCAACGGCGCACCGACCAAGCAGCAGGTGTTCCGCACGAGCGACGGTGTCGAGTTCCAGGCATCCGGCGCCCCGCTCGATGATCGCTGGGTGACGACGCTGTCCGGTGACTCGGACGCCTCGCTGTACGCGCTGGGGACTGCCCCGGCGGGCGGCAGCTTCCAGTACGTCGGCTCGACGAGCAGCGACGGCGGCACGACGTGGACGGACCAGCCGCTGCCGGTCGACGTCGGCTCGATCACGGAGCAACTGGGCACCAACGCACGTTTCCTCCCGCCGACGCTCGCCGCGGCGAACGGTGTGGCCGTCGCGTTGCTGACGCCGGCGCAGTACAACTTCCCCGGCGCACCCGTGATCGTTCCCGCCGGCGTCGACGCACCGTACGGCGGCGACGTCACCGACGAGGGCTACGCGATCTACGGCGAGCCCGACGAGGCGGCGCTGAAGGACGCCTGTCCCGCTGGTTCGAAGCTCACCCAGGATCCGAAGGGGATCATCGCCGGCGGCGCGGTGGCGACGACCATCCTCGTCGGGCCCGGTGGCATCCCGGGGGCGACGTGGTTCTGCCTCGATCCGTCCGGCAACATCTCGATGCTGCCGGCCGAAGCAACCCGCGGCGCCGTCACCAAGGTGATCCCGTTCGACCAGCTCGGTCTGTCCGCCGACTCGATCCTCACCCTGCAGGGGCGGCCCCGCGTGTTCGTGTCCACGGACGGCGGCGAGTGGGTGGAGGCGGTGCTGCCGGGCGGCGCCTCCGGCGTCACCGACGGCGCCGGCACCACGCAGCTGATCTGGACCGGCGACTCGTTCGCGATGCTGCTGGTGACGGCTCAAGGCCCGCGCCTGTGGATGAGCCCCGACGGCACGTCGTGGACGGAAGGCGTCCTGCCGGCGATCGATTCGCCGGCGATCGTCTCCCTGCCGGACCACACGCTGCTGCTGGCCGGCACGCTCGGGTTGCAGCACGTCGCCTACACCAGCAGCGACGGGACCACGTGGGACGGCGTTGCGCTCGATCCGCTGCTGCAGCTCGATCCGGCATGGCGCATCGTCGAGACGCGCGTGGTCAGCGGGCCGGTCGGTGCTGCGGTGCTGCTGACAGCCAGACGAGACGAGCTCGCCGCCTCGGGTGGGCTGCTCCTCGACCACGGTCAACTGAAGCTGACCATCACCGACTGGATGGGTGGGCTGCGCTTGACCGACAGCAACGGCACGGTGCTCGACGAGATGGCGCTCGGCTTCATGTTCGGTGGATCGCCCCGGCACGGCCTGCTGCAGCCCACCGGCGACGGTGGCTTCGACGTGGTCGACCCCGACACCGGTGAGCGGATCGACACGTTCAGCTCCGCGGAGATCAACAACGCACAGATGGTCGAGCAGCAGCGGCGCAACCCCGATGGCGTCGATCGGCAGCAGCCGTCCGATGCATGGGTGCTGGACACCACCGACGGTCACACGTGGCAGATCACCCGGCTCGGGCCGATGGGCGTCAGTGGCAACGTCGGCACCCGGTTCGGCTTCGCCAGCGCCGACACGCTGACGTTCGGGTTCGGGATCTTCAACCCGACGGGGGCGACCACACCGATCACGGTGGTCGGCCGCCGCAGCTGACGTGATCAGCGGCGCTGGTCGCGCTCGGCCTTCTTGCGCTTCACGAACTTGACGCCGTTGGCCGCGACGCGGCCGGCGGTCCTGCCGATCTCGGTGCTGCGGTCGTCGGGCAGCGGCGGCGGGACGATGCCCGCATCGGCACGGGCGGCAGCCTCGGCGGCAGCCGTCGCCTTGCGTTCGCGGCGTGACGGCTTCTCCAGGAAGCTGCTCTGCCACCACACGAACGCATGGGCGAGTGCGATGCCGACCATGATCAGCCGGGTCCCGCTCTCGACGTCGATCACCGGCTGAACACCGGCGACGATCTCGAGGAGGATGATCACCGGGTCGATGGCGCGATGCAGGCGGCGCGGGATCCACTGGAACGCGGCGAGCGCGCCCTTGGTGATCGCCCCGTGGAAGACGATGATCCCGCCGACGATGCTCGGCATCGCCGGCGTCGGGCTCTGCAACCCGGTGGCCAGGAGCGCCCCACCGAGGAGGTACTCGACCAGCTGGTGCATCCAGAACGGACGCTTCGCCGTGGCCATCCCCGGATCGTACCGGCGCCATGTCGCGCGACATCGCTGACACATCCGTGAGCCTCAGTGCCACCGGTGGCACCCAACCTCACGAAGCCACGCGATCCGTGAGGTTCCGTGCCACCAGTGGCACTCGAACTCACGAACGGGCGAGCGCCTCGGGCCGGGTTGATTGCGACGCTCGGCGGGTCGCACTACGGTCCGCGGATCGCCCGACCGGGCGCGACGACGGGAGCAGTGTTGGCGGAGACCGACGGAGACGATCGACCGGTGACAGCCCACGTTCGGTCGCTCGACGGGTTGCGCTTCTTCGCCTTCTTCGGCGTGTTCGTGTTCCACGCCTTGCAGAACGGGAGCGATTCCGTCCGCCGCGTGGTCGGGTACGGCGCGCTCGGCGTCCAGGTCTTCTTCGTCCTGTCCGGCTTCCTCATCGGCGGCGGGCTGCTCGAGCTGGCCAAGGCGCGGCCGGTGCCGCTCGGTCGACGGATGCGGGTCTTCTACGCCCGTCGCGCGCTACGGATCTTCCCCGTGTACTACGCCCTCCTCGCCGCCCTGCTGATCCTCCAGTGGAGCGGGCAACGTCAGGTCGGCGGCAGCGAGTCGTTCTGGTGGAACGCCACGTACACCACCAACGTCAAGTTCGCCGTCGACGGCAGCATCAACGCCGGCGGGCTGTCGCACCTCTGGTCGCTGTCGGTCGAGGAGCACTTCTACCTCCTCGCACCGCTGCTGATCCTGTGCTGCTCGGTGCGAGTCGTCAGCTGGGTGTGCGTGGTCGGTTCCGTCGTCGCGGTCGCGGGGCGGGCGATCGTCGAGGCGAGCGGCAACACCGCCGCGACGCTGCTGTCGCCGTTCCAGTTCGACTGCATCCTGATCGGCATCGCCGCAGCCATCGTGCAGGCCAAGGGTTCGTTCCTCGGCATCGACCGCAGGAGGACGGGACGGATCAGCATGGCCGCGACGGCTGTCCTCGTTCCGGTGCTGCTCGTCCGGCAGTTCGATCGCAGTGCTGCTCGCGTGCTCGCGGCAGCGTCCGAGAACTTCGCGCTGGCGCTCGCCGTGGCCGGCCTCATCCTCGTGCTCTGGAGCTCGGGGTGGCCGGCGGTTGCCGCGCTCCTCTCGCTGCGCCCGTTCCCGTACCTCGGCAAGATCAGCTACGCGATGTACCTGTTCCACCTGCCGCTGCTCGTCTTCGCATCCTCCTGGTTCGACTTCCTCCCGGCCGGCACGGCGATCCCCGCACTGGCCATGACGGTCGCCCTCGCCGCGCTGTCGTGGCACTTCTTCGAGGGCCCGATCAACGCCCTGAAGCGCCGCTTCCCCCTGCCGGCGCCCGCCATCACCGGAGAGCCCTGAACGCTACGAACGGATGGTGTCGGCCTGCTCGACGGGAGCCGGCGCCGCAGCGACGGCCGCTTCGAGCCAATCCGCTGTCCGCCAGCCGGCGATCACTGCCTCAATGCACATCAGCACGCACGCCGCGGCGAGGAACCACAGGACCCACGGGCCATCGACGATGTCGACCTCGAAGTACGAGTTCGAGACGCCATAGCCACTGCGCACCCCACCCGACGCCACTGCACCGGCCAACATCGCCAGCCCGATGGCTGCGACGACGGCCTCGATGCGAACCCGTGCCCACCGTCGCCGCAGTCGAACATCACCAGGAAGGTTGCCGAGCGCCGACAGGCCGCAGACGAGGAGGACGAGCGATCCGGCTCCAGCGGCGATCACGGTGCCTCGCGCGCCGTTGCCCGACAGGTGCAGGGCTGCACCCGAGACGCCGTACGCGACGGCAGCGGATGCCAACCAGCGGCCGGCGACGCCGCGTGCCGTCCACGCGAGGACGCCGAGGGCGGCCACGACGGCGACGTGCTGGACAACGCTGAGCCAGCTCGCCGGGCTGATTCGGATGAACCCGGAGAACAGCAGGGCGTAGCCGACGCGACGGATCCCGCTCGCCGTCGCATGGGCCCGCGCCGCATCCATCGCCGGAGCGTATCCGTCAGCGGTGTCGCGCGACATCGCTGACACATCCGTGAGCTTCCGGTTGGCGCGGCGCACCGAAGACTCACGAACGAGCCGCTTCGTGAGCTTCGGGTTGGCGTTGCGCACCGAAGACTCACGCAGCCTGCCCGCCGGCGCGCATCCGTGAGTTTCAACCACCGCAGCGGGGGTCGAAGCTCACGAAGCCCAGCGCCGCCGGAAAACGCAAGGGGCCCGGCGATTGCTCGCCGGGCCACTCGCAGTGCTTGGGGGGCGGGCGATGCAACGCCCGCACCGAGTCACATCATTCCCATGCCACCCATGCCACCCATGCCGCCGCCACCGGCGGGCATCGGGGACTTCTTCTCGGGCTTGTCGGCCACCAGGCACTCGGTGGTGAGCACCAGGGCGGCGATCGACGCGGCGTTCTGCAGCGCAGCGCGGGTGACCTTGGCCGGGTCGATGATCCCGGCCTCCATCAGGTCCTCCAGCTCGCCGGTCACGGCGTTGAGGCCGATGTTGCCCGACGCGGCTTCCACCTGCGGCACGAGGACAGCGCCCTCGAGGCCGGCGTTCTCGGCGATCAGACGAGCCGGCGCGGTGAGCGCCTCCCACACGGTGCGAGCACCGGTGGCCTCGTCGCCCGTGAGCGAGTCGGCGACGGCCTTGACCGCAGCGCGGGCACGAACGAGAGCGGTGCCGCCACCGGCGACCACGCCTTCCTCGATCGCTGCACGAGTGGCCGAGACGGCGTCCTCGATGCGGTGCTTGCGCTCCTTGAGCTCGACCTCGGTGGCAGCGCCGACCTTGATCACCGCAACGCCGCCGGCCAGCTTGGCCAGACGCTCCTGCAGCTTCTCGCGGTCCCAGTCGCTGTCGGTGTTGTCGATCTCGGTCTTGATCTGGTTGATCCGGCCGGTGACTTCGTCCTTCTCACCCGCACCATCGACGATGGTGGTGTTGTCCTTGGTGATGATGACCTTCTTGGCCCGACCCAGCAGGTCGAGGGTGACGTTCTCCAGCTTGAGGCCGACCTCTTCGCTGATGACCTGACCGCCGGTGAGCACGGCCATGTCCTGCAGCATCGCCTTGCGACGATCGCCGAAGCCCGGGGCCTTCACGGCCGTCGAGTTGAACGTGCCACGGATCTTGTTGACCACCAGGGTGGCCAGCGCCTCGCCGTCGATGTCCTCGGCGATGATGAGGAGCGGGCGACCGCTCTTCATGACCGCTTCGAGCGCCGGCAGGAGGGCCTGCACCGTGGAGATCTTCGAGCCGTGGAAGAGGATGTACGGGTCGTCGAGGACGGCTTCCTGGCGCTCTGCGTCGGTGACGAAGTACGGCGACAGGTAGCCCTTGTCGAACTGCATGCCCTCGGTGAACTCGAGCTCGGTGCCGAAGGTGTTGCTCTCCTCGACGGTGACCACACCGTCCTTGCCGACCTTGTCGATGGCGTTGGCGATGACTTCGCCGACCGAAGGATCAGCGGCCGAGTTGGTGGCGACGGCAGCGATGTCCTTCTTGTCGTCGACTTCCTTGGCCTGGCTCTTGATGCTCTCGACGGCCGCAGCAACGGCCTTCTCGATGCCCTTCTTGAGCCCCTGCGGGTTGGCGCCGGCGGCCACGTTGCGCAGGCCGAGGTGCACGAGCGCCTGGGCCAGCACGGTGGCCGTCGTGGTGCCGTCGCCGGCCACGTCGTTGGTCTTGGTGGCGACTTCCTTCACCAGCTGCGCACCCATGTTCTCGAACGGATCGTCGAGCTCGACGTCCTTCGCGATGGAGACGCCGTCGTTGGTGATGGTCGGCGCGCCGAACTTCTTGTCGAGGACGACGTTGCGCCCCTTCGGCCCGAGGGTGACCTTCACCGTGTCGGCGAGCTTGTTCACCCCGGCTTCGAGTGCGCGACGAGCCTCGTCGTCGAATTTGAGGATCTTTGCCATGAGGTCAGATCACTTCTGCACGATCGCGAGGACGTCGCGGCTCGTGAGGATCAGGAGGTCGGCGCCGTCGATGGTGACTTCGGTTCCGCCGTACTTCGAGTACAGGACGGTGTCGCCGACCTTGACGTCGAGCGCGCTGTGCGAACCCTTGTCATCGCTCCAGCGGCCGGGGCCGACGGCGAGGACTTCGCCCTGCTGCGGCTTCTCTTTGGCGGTATCGGGGATGACGAGCCCGGACGCGGTGGTCTGCTCGGCCTCGCTGGGCTTCACGACGATGCGGTCATCGAGCGGCTTGAGAGTGGTCATGGGTGCAGGCCTCCGTTGGCTCTGGCTCAAGTGATGGGTGGATCCGTGCCGGCTGCTCGCTTGATTAGCAGTCGACACATTCGAGTGCCAATGCTAGAAGACGTGTGGGGTCGTTAGCAACCGGAACCCGAGAGTGCTAACGGCTCGATGAGCCGGTTCGCGGTTTCCGTGGGAGAATCCGCCTCGTGCGCAGTGAGGGCAAGGAGATCCTCGAGGTCTTCTCAGTCGCCGACGAGCGCCCCGCCGCGCCGGCACTCGCTGCTCCGGCGGCAGCTGTGCAGCGTCGATCCCGCCGATGGATGGTCCCCGCGGCCCTCGTCGTGCTCGCTGGGGGCACCGTCGCGGTGGTCACCTCCGGGAACGACAGAGCAACCGCGCCGACGACGACACCGGCGACCACTCCGGCCAGCACGCCACCGTCGACCGCACCGATCTCGACGACCCCGAGCACCCGGATCGTCCTGCCGGTGCTCGCCGATCCGCCGCCCGGCTACGGCATCGCCTACGCGCAGAAGAACTTCCCCGGCGACGCCGAGCCCGGCATCACCGAGTTGTGGTCGTCGCCCGGCACCGGTGGGACGTGGTTCATGGTCACCGCCCGCGAGGAGCAGGGCAACGTGTTCGGCTCGCTCGCCGGGGACCGTCGCGTCCGCATCGGCGACGGTGCGGGCGTCGTCTCCGTCGCCCGCCCCGAGTCCGGTCAACTGGCGTCGGTCGAGGCGACGACCGACGCGCGTTGGCACATCGGCATCACCGGCGCGTTCGACGTCGACGAACTGGTGAGCATCCTCGACGGCCTGACGGTGCTGGACACCAACAGCGATGGCAGCCCCGACGAACTGCGGTACGGGTACGACAGCTTCGAGAGCGACCACCACCTCGTCACCAGGCTGGAGACACCCGACGGCGGCGGCAGCGGTCTGTATGCGCCGGAGGACGTCAACGTCTCGTTCACCCCACCGGACACGTCGAGCAACGGCGTCTGGCTCACCACCGGCCCGGCGCTCACACCGGCTCGCTCCGGTCTCTACGACTACTTCCTCACGCAGGACGTGCCGCTGCGCGGCGGCGCCATCACCGCTCGGTTCGGTCAGCTGCAGCCCGGTACCAACGAGCTGATGTTCGACTTCGCCGGCATCAACGTGACGGTCACCGGCGACCGCGATCTGCAGACCCTGGTCGACGTGGCCGAGACCGTGCACTTCGCGGGCACCGACGAGTGGAACGAGGCACGGACGAACGCGCACGACCCGGCGGCGGACGTCGTCGTCACCTCGGGCTCGGGCCCGCTGGCCACGACGCCACTCGCCGGCGGCACCCTCGACAACCAGTCCTGGTCGGCATCGGTGTACGACGTGCCCTCCGCTCAGGGCTACCTGTGCCAGATGCAGCTCGGGCAGGCGTGGATGATCGCGCTCGTTCCCCTCGATCTCCAGGAGAGCCTGATCCAGGTGCAGGCGACGGACGCCGGCACGTTCGTGACGGCCGTCGTCCCGCGCGACGTCGCCACCGGGGCGACGATGCAGGTGCTCGTGTTCGGCGAGGCCGCGCCGATCGTCGTCGAGCTCAGCGACGCTGACCCGTCGCTGCCGTGGTTCGCTGCCGTGGTGGCGTTCTCCGAGCTCAACCCATGGCAGGCGCAGATCGTCGCCGCCGATGGCACGACGGTGCTCGCCACGGTGACGTCGGACCTCGACGACGTGCGAGACCCTTCGGTCGCGACGGAGCCCTGAGTGGCCACGCCGCGCGGCCGCGAGATCCTCGAGGTCTTCACCGTCGACGAGCGCAGCGCGTTCGGTGGTGCGGAAGGTTCGACCGCGACCGCTCCGACGCCGGCACCAGCCGATCGAGCCACGTCGTCGCGCCGCCGTTGGATCGTGGCTGCCGCGGTCGGCACCACCGCCGTCGTCGCCGTCGTCGCGGTCGTGTCGGCGGACGACGACACCGACCGTGCCGCGACGAGCACCACCGCCCCGCCGACGTCGACATCCACGACGGTGGCGACGACGTCGATCGATGCCACCGTCCTGCCGGTGCTGTCCGATGCGCCACCGGGCTACCAGCTGGCCGAGATGGACCGGCCGACAACGCATGACACGACGAAGGGGGTGTCGGAGCTCTGGGCATCGGCGGGCGCGACGGCGAACAACGGTGGCACCTGGTTCCTGATCACGGCGCAGCAGACCCACGACGGTCGCAACTGGGTGGTCGGTGATCGGCGCATGCGACTCGGCGAGGGCTCGGCGGTGTTCGCCGCGCCGTCGCTCGATGACAACGTGTTGCCGAGCTTGTCCACCACGACCGACGAGGCGTTCCTGACGATCACCGGCAACGTCGATCCGTACCTGATGGCCGAGGTGCTCGGCGGCGCGTCGACGGTCGACACCGAGGGCGACGGCGATCCCGACGAGCTCGCCTTCGAGCGCATGTCGTTCGCCAGTGAGCTCCACGTGGAGGCCCGGGTCGGGTCCGAGGACGGCGGCGCCCACCCGCTCTACGACAGCATCGACAGCACCGTGATCTTCTCCCCTCCCGACCGTTGGGACGGCCTCATCTCGCTCACCGCCGAGCGACACCGGTCCCCGGAGCGTCAACGCCTCGTCGACTTCCTGCTGGACGAGCGCATCACGCTCGGCGCCGGTGCGATCGAGGCGGCGTACGGGCCGCTGCCGTTCGGAGGTCGGCAGCTGACCTTCGAGCTCGCCGGAATCGCCGTCACCGTGTCGAGCCAGTTCGCTTCGGAGGAGTCGCTCATGTCCGTCGCCGAGCACGTCCGCATCGCGACCGACGAGGCCTGGGCGGACGCGAGCGGCCACGTCCGACCGCCGGACGGAGGTGCGTCCGCGGCGCCGACGCACACCGAGGTCGCATCGGGGACGCTCGACGGCACAGCATGGGTGGCCGTGGTCAGGGGGCCGATGGCCGACGGCTCGATGCTGTTCCACCTGATGCGCGACAGCACCGGAACGGCCACCGCGATGGTCGGCCCGGCCGATCAGCCGTCGATCGAGGTGGCCGCCTGGGCCGACGCGACGTTCGTGCTCGCGCACGCGCCGCGCACCGACGCCGGCGCGCTCCTGCGCCTGACGATCGGGCTCGATGCTCCGATCGAGCTGCCGCTGACAGACGTCGACGACGTCCTGCCCTGGTTGGTGACGGCCGTTCCGTTCTCCGACCTGCGGCTGTGGACCGCTGAGATCATCGACGCCGACGGCAACGTGCTGGCGAGTGCGACCTCCGACATCGACTCGCTCATGGTCGCCGCATGAGCCCGACGACCCGTGGCCGCGACAACCTCGAGGTCCTCGAGGTCTTCGCCGTCGACGAGCAACCGACCGACCCGCGACCGTCGGCGGAGGGGCAGCCGCGTCGCCGACGCGTCGCGCCAGCGCTCATCGCTGCTGCGGTGATCATCGGTGGCGTCGCCATCGCCACCTCCGACGATGACCAGCCGCGCGCCCAGCCGCCGGTGACCACGTCGGCGCCGACCACCGTCGCGGCGACGACGCCGGCGCGCCTCGGTGTCGAGCTCCCCGTGGTCGCCGACGCGATGCCCGGCTACGACGTCGTCTTCGCCCAACAGGCGTTCGGCACCCCGGGTCCCGCCGGCATCAGCGAGCTGTGGGCCGCGCCCGGCGACAGCGCCAGCAGCGGAGGTCAGTGGTTCCTGGTCGAGGCGATCGCGAACAGCGGCAGTCGCGAGTGGCTCAGCGGCGACCGGCGGGTGCTGATCGGCAACGAACCCGGCGTCGTCAACGCGGCCCGGCCCGACGATGGGCAGCCGCCCACGGTCACGTTCGCGCCGGGCGATCGCTGGTACGTGACGATCACCGGCACGATCGGTGTCGACGCGATGGTCGACGTCCTTGCCGGCATCGACATGCTCGACGTCGACGCCGACGGGCGTGCCGACGCCTTCTCGTTCGCCAACGACGGGTTCATGCGCGACCTCGTGCTGCGGTCGCGCATCGGCGGCGACGACGGTGGCGGCAACGCGGTGTGGGGCGCTCGCGCCGACAGCGTGATCGCCTACGCGCCCGGACCTGTCGACGGGTGGGTGACGATCACCAGTGGTCCGCCACCGAGCGACGCTCGGCGGAGCTTCAACGCCTTCTTCCTCGACCACACGGTGGAGCTGGCCAACGGCGCGACCGCAGCCACCGGACGGATGATGCAGGCCGGCGAGGTGGTGTCGTTCGAGGTCGCCGGTGTGGCGATCACCGTCACGGGCGACGACGGCGACGTGCTGCGCACGTTCGCCGATCACGCGCACATCGCCACGCCGGACGAGTGGCGAACGGCGCAGCGCAGTGCGCACTACCCGGTCGGGTCGGACGGACCGCAGCTCCTGCCGATCCGCATCGCTGACGGAACGTTGGGCCCGCAGACGTGGTCGATCGTCGCCTACGGGCCGGACCCGGCGGCGGCGTACCAGTACTCGATCGACCTCGGCGCGCTCTACGGCGGCGGCGGGACGATCACCGGTGACGCATCGAGCAGTGGCATCGACGTGCAAGCGGTGTCGACCGGGACGTTCGTGATCGCCCACGCGCCGCGCACGACCGGAGCCGGCGCTGTGCTGCGCATCACGATCGCCGGCACCGCGACGCCGATCGAGCTCGCGCTCGCCGACACCGATCCGGACCTGCCGTGGCTGAGTGCCGTTGTGGCGTTCGACGACCTCGCTCCGTGGACGGCAGAGGTCGTCGCCGCCGACGCCACCGTGCTGGCCCGCACCACGTCGAAGGTGGCGTGATGGCGGCGCAACGCGGACGTGGCGAGATCCTCGAGGTCTTCTCCGTCAGCGAGCCGTTGCAGCGCAACGCCCCGCCGCCGTCTGCGCCACCCCCGAGCGCCGATCGACGGCGGTGGGTGGGGCCGCTCGTCGTCGGTGCGCTGCTCGCGGCGACGATGATCGTGCTCGGCATCTCCGGAGACGACGCCAAGACGGCGCCGCCGATCACGCCCGCCACCGACAACTCCAACGGACTGCCGCAGCAGTTCCGCACCGACCCACGTCTGCGCCCCGTGATCGCCTCCCCGCCGAGCGGCTACCACCTCGCCTACACCGGCGCGGCGACCGCGGTCGATCGCGCTCCCGGCGTGACCGAGCTCTGGGATCTGCACCGCAGGTTCGCCACCGACGCCGCGTGGCTGTTCATCGTCGCCGCTCGCAACGACGGAGACTTCGAAGCGACGGGCGAGCAGCGCATCGACCTCGGCGCACCCAACGGCGTGGCCGTGATCCAGCCACAGCGCAACGGCGACGACCAGATCGTGTTCCACGCCGTCAGCGATGCCGGCGAGCAGTTCCGGGTGAGCATGGTGGCCCACAGGTGGGACCGCGCCGAGCTCGTCGCACTGGCAGCGACGACGACGGTGACCGGCGCGCGCGGCGGCACCGCGATCGACTTCGGCGCGTCGCCGTTTCCCGATGAGCAGACGCTCGTCGGGCGGCTGACGGGCGAGCTCGGCGCCAACCCGTGGTCGATCGACGTGCAGCGCTACCTCGTGTTCGCCGACGATGCCGGCACGTTCGACCGCATCCGCATCGTCAGCGGCCCGGCACCCGATGCCAAGCGAGCGGCCCTGCTCGATGCGCTGCTGCAGGACGCCGTCAGCATCGGCGACGGTACCGTCGCCCGCTACGGCACGCCGTTCGGCGACGACCTCACCGTGCTCCGCTTCCAGCGCGACGGGATCACGATCACCGTGTCGGGTCGAGTGCCGATCGCCGAGCTCGTCGACGTGGCCGGCACCGTGCGCGTGGCCGAGGACGGCGAGCTCGAGGCGCTCGGCGGCACCGACCCGACTCCGCAGGTCACCCACGGCGTGATGGTCGACAGTGGGCTGATGCCGAGCGGCGAGACGTGGCAGGTGGAGGTCTCCCCGATCGACGCCGAGACCGCGAGCGTCAACGTCAGCGACGCGGTGTCCGGTCCGGTAGAGGTGATCGCTGTGACCAGTCCGGGGATCTCGGTCATCGCCACGGCGGACGCGACGTTCGTCATCGCCTTCGTCCCGTTGGGGATCAGCAACGCGCACCTGACCATCACCTCCGCATCCGGATCGGAGACGTCGACGGTGCTGATCGCCGGCTCGGACGGGCCGAGCTCGCCGTGGGCGATCGCCGGCGGTGCGTTCACCGACCTCGGTCCGTGGAGTGCGACACTGTCAGCACCCGACGGCTCGGTGCTGGCCAGCACGGGCGGCGGCTGAGAGGGCGGACGGCCATGACAGCACATGACGACTTCGGGGTCATCGATCCCGACGAGATCGACCTCGGCACCGGTTCGCCGCCGCCCTCGCGCCGGCGACGGTGGATGGTGCCCGCGGCGCTCGTCGGCGTGCTGGCGGTCGGTGGTGTCGGCGGTTGGTTGCTCACGCGCGACGGGGGTAGCTCGTCCAGCGACTCGTCGTCCTCCTCCGCGCCGGAGCCTGCCGGCGACGGGGTCGAGTTCGACGGTGGTGCACCGGGCGACGGCAGTGCGGGGCTGGCCGCGACGCACATGATCGTCGGCTCACCGCCCGATGACCTGGCAGTGTTCCAGGCGTTCGACGCCGACGCGAGTGACGGCGGGTTCGAACCGAGCGCACCTGCCGAGTCGGCGGTGCTGCTCGCTCAGCCCGGCGCGACCGCATCGACCGGCGCGTCGGTGATGGTGATCGTCACCGCCTACGACGACACCTTCCTGAGCGAGGAGTCGCCGGGGCCGGACGCCATCACGGTTGGCGACACGTCCTGGTACGTCTACGAGAACGGCGGCGAGGAGAACGTCATGTTCCCCGTCGACAAGCGGTGGAACGTCGACCTGACGACGCGGCGACGCTCGCGGGCGGAGCTGGCAGCGCTGGCCAACAGCATCGACGTCGACGACGACGGCACGATCGTGTTCCACGACGGCACGTTGATCGCCGGGTACGAACAGGTCATCGAGGGCGAGGTGCTGATGGCGATGCAGTCGGGCGCCGGCACGCACTCGAGCATGGTCATGTACGCCACCCCCGGCGGCGACTTCTCGGAGAACGTCAACCTCACCGTCACGCCGATGCCGCCCGTCGACTTCGCCCCGATGTTCCGGCTGTTCGTCGACGGTCCGGTCGACCTCGTCGTCCACGACCTGCCGGCGCTCGGCGGCGAGAACGACGACGACTTCGGTGGGCAGGCCGTGATCGTGTGGCAGGAGGACGGCAACCTGATCATCCTCACCGGGTCGTACAGCGTCGAAGAGCTGCTGCCCATCGCCGAGTCGGTGCGCGAGGCCACCGACGAGGAGTGGGACGAAGCGCTCAACGCGTTCGACCCGAGCAGCTTCGAACCCGACGGCCTCGATGACAGCAACTTCGTCGTCGGGGCGGGCGACATCGGCGACCGTCGCACGTGGATCGTCGAGGCGTCGTTCGACGACGGATTCCAGGCGTGCGCCAACACCGACAACTACTCGTCGTGCATGACCACGTCGGACGCCGAGGTCGATGCGACGAACCCGATCCTGCAGATCGTGTCGGGCAGCGACGACGGCTCGATCGGCACGATCATCGCGGTCGTCGACCGCTCCATCGCCGGCGCCGTGCTGCGGATCACCCCGACCGACGGCGACCCGATCCTGGTCCCGCTCCACGAGGTGGACGCGACGTTCCCGGGACCGGCCGCGGCGGGCGCCTACCTGCTCGACACCGGCGGCACGGCAGAGCTGCTCGACGCTGCCGGCGCCGTGCTCGCCACGTTGGACCTCACCGCGGTGGGTTGACGAGCGGCACGCCGAGCTCGGCCGCCAGGCGCACGAGCGTGTGCAGCGGCAGACCGATGACGTTGCTGACGCTGCCGCGGATCCGCTGCACGAACACACCGCCCGAGCCCTGCACGGCGTAGGCCCCGGCCTTGTCCAACGGTTCGCCGGTGGCGACGTACCAGTCGATCGAGGCGGCCGTCAGCGGCGTGAAGGTGACGAGGGTGGTGACGACGTCGCTGCGCATGTCGTCGCCGATGCGCACCGCGAGCCCGGTGTGCACGCGATGGGTGCGCGCCGACAGGGCGCGCAGCATTCGTCGCGCGTCCTCCTCGTCCACGGGCTTGCCGAGGATCTCGCCGCCGAGGTCGACGGTCGTGTCGGCGGAGATCACCAACACGTCCTGATCGACATCGATCGCCCGTGACTTCTCCTCGGCGAGGCGGCGGACGTAGGGCACGGGCTGCTCGCCGCCGTGCACCGATTCGTCGATGTCGGCAGCACGCACCTCGAACTCGACGCCGAGCTGTTCGAGCAGGTCGCGCCGGCGCGGTGACGCGCTGGCCAACACGACGCGACTGATCACGTGCGCTCAGCCGCCGGAGAGCGCCATGACGTGCGCGTCGTCGGGCGGGGTGAGGTCGTCGAGGTCGTCGAGGTAGCCGTTCGGCAGCGCAACTCGGATGGGACCGTTGGTGTGTCCGCGACGGATGCGCTCACCTCCTTCGACGATCACCGTGGCCGGATCGAGCTCGGCGATCAGGTCGTCCAGCTCGGCGAGCGAGGACACCATCGCGAAGCGGCGGCGGATCTCACCACCGACCGGGTAGCCCGTGAGGTACCAGGAGGCGTGCTTTCGAAAATCGCGCATCGCCAACGACTCGCTGGACGCACCGCCCGCACCGACCTCGCCGTCGCGATGAGCGCACAGCAGCCGAGCGTGCTGGGCCATGATCTCGCACGCCTCAC
Organism: Ilumatobacteraceae bacterium; assembly: GCA_965229005.1. GTDB lineage: Bacteria > Actinomycetota > Acidimicrobiia > Acidimicrobiales > Ilumatobacteraceae > CBDDIP01. Next base: position 1,002,819 of record CBDDIP010000002.1, on the reverse strand, counting down.
CGAGCAGTGGCGAAGCGGCCACCGGTCGTCCGGCAAGCGCGTCGATGAGGTTGGCGAACAGCCACGGTCGGCCGAGGCAGCCGCGCCCGACGACCACGCCGTCGCATCCGGTCTCGCGCATCATCGCCACCGCGTCGGACGCTTCCCAGATGTCGCCGTTGCCGAGCACCGGAATCTCGGGCACCGCTTCCTTCAGCTCACCGATCGCATGCCAGTCGGCGACGCCGGCGTAGTGCTGCTGCGCCGTGCGGGCGTGCAACGCGATCGCGGCCACGCCCTCCTCGGCGGCGATGCGACCGGTCTGCACGAAGGTGAGCAACGAGTCGTCGATGCCCTTGCGGAACTTGGCCGTGACGGGGATCCCGTACGGCGTCGCCGCGCCGACCGCGGCGCGCAGGATGGCGCGCAGGAGCTTCGGCTTCACCGGGACGGCCGCGCCGCCGCCCTTGCGGGTGACCTTCGCCGCCGGGCAGCCGAAGTTGAGGTCGATGTGATCGACGTGACCCGCCTCACCCAGGCGACGCACCGCCTCGCCGAGCACGACGGGATCGCTCCCGTACAGCTGCAGGCTGCGCGGCGACTCGTCCGGCGCGAACGAGATCATCCGCAGCGTCTTGGCGTTGCCGTGCAGCAAGGCGTGGGCCATCACCATCTCGTTGACGTACACGAGCCCCGGGGCGAACTGCCGGCACAACACCCGGAACGGCGCGTTCGTCACCCCCGCCATCGGCGCCAGCACCACCGGCGCGACAGGTTCGATCGGCCCGATTCGCATCCCGAAACGGTACCGGGGCGCTAGCTGAACTGCAGTCTGAGGTTGGGGTAGGCGCCGGCGTCGAGGGAGGTGGGGCCGTCGGATCGGAGGCGGTACCAGCCGGCTGCGGCGATCATCGCTGCGTTGTCGGTGCACATCGCCTTGCTCGGCAGGAAGCCGTGCAGCCCGTCCTCGTCGCAGGCCTGCACGAACCGCTCGCGCAGCAGGGAATTGGCGGCCACACCACCTCCGAGCACCAGTCCCTTGGCACCGACCGCGGCGGCCGCTCGTCGGGCCTTGGCGACCAGCACGTCGACCACGGCTGTTTGGAACGACGCGGCGACGTCGGCGGCGGAGACGTCGCCGTGCTTGCGGACGTAGTTGACGACCGAGGTCTTCAACCCGCTGAAGCTGAAGTCGAGCCCGTCGTTGAGCATCGCCCTCGGGAAGTCGATGGCGGTTGGGTCGCCGTGGCGGGCCTCCGCATCGATCGCCGGACCACCCGGGTAGTCGAGACCGAGGAAGCGGGCGACCTTGTCGAACGCCTCGCCGGCGGCGTCGTCGATCGTCTGGCCGAGCAGGCCGTAGTCGCCGTGCCCGCGCATCTCGATCAGCATCGTGTGCCCGCCCGAGACGAGGAGCACGACAAGGGGGAACTCCAACGTCGGGTCCTCGAGGAACGCCGAGTAGAGATGAGCCTCGTGGTGGTTGACGCCGATGAACGGCACGTCCCAGCACAGCGCCAGCGCCTTCGCCGCGGACACGCCGACCAGCAACGCGCCGATCAGGCCCGGTCCGACCGTGCACGCCACCGCGTCGATCCGCTCGGGCCCGACGCCCGCCTCGACGATGGCTCGGGCCACGACCGGGTTGAGCAGATCGAGGTGGGCGCGGCTGGCGATCTCGGGCACGACCCCGCCGTACTGCGCGTGCAGGTCGACCTGCGAGCTGACGACACTGGAGATCACGTCGCCGCCGCCCATCACGAGCGCCGCCGCGGTCTCGTCGCAGCTGGTCTCGATGCCCAGCACCAGCGTCGACTCGTTCACCTTCACGTCGGTGCTCATCTGACCGCTGTTCATCTGACCGCTTCCGGGCACAGCTCGACGAGCCGATCGATGTACTCGGGTTCGGCGATGTCGTGGCACCACATGACGATGGCGTCCTCGACGTTCTCGTAGTACTTCTGTCGGATGCCGGCCGGCACGAAGCCGAACTGGCGGTACAGCGCTTGCGCGCCGGTGTTGCTGACGCGCACCTCGAGCGTCATCGCCACCGCTTGACGATCGATCGCCGCGTAGGCCAGCTCGGCCATCAACCGCGTGGCCACACCGGTACGACGGTGCTCCGGGGCAACGGCGATGTTGCTGACGTGGGCGTCGTCGATGACGTACATCAGCCCCGCGTACCCGACGACCTCCGGACCTCGGCGCGCCACCAGGTACGTGCGCTGGCCCTGGCGTGCCATCTCCAGCTCGCTGGTGAACACCGATTGCGTCCACGGCCTCGGGTAGGCGCGCTCTTCGATCGGCATCATCAACGGCACGTGCCGCTTGCGCATCGGCTCGACGATGATCGGCGACCCCGGCGCGCCGCCGCGGTTGAGCAGTCGCGAGAGCACGCTCATCGTGCTTGCTCCCGAACGCTCCAGTTGATCTGCGCATCCGGCGCGCGCAGGTACATCGGCTGCAGGTCCCACGGGTTCACCCAGTCCTCGCGCAACGCCTTCGCGTGTGCGAGTTGCACGAGCGGCGCCGCGGATGGGTGCGACATGAACTGCTCGGCCACGTCGCAGTGCACCTCGGCAAGGATCTCCTCGCGGTACCGGAGCGCGCCGTCGCCGACGAGCACGACGTCGCGCCCGCTGGCGATGATCTCGGCGACGAGGTCGTCGACCGACCCGACCGCCGGCTCGGAGACACGTTGCACGCCACCCTGGACCGGTCGGTAGAACGCGTAGAACAGCTCGCCCTTGCGCGCGTCGATCACGGCCGCCACGGCGCGACCGCTGTGTCGCATCGGGAACGCCAACAGGTCGAGCGAGCTGATCCCGATCATCGGCAGCCGCAGCGCTTGAGCCATCGCCTTGCCGGCGGCGAGGCCGACTCGCATGCCGGTGAACAGCCCGGGCCCGATGTCCACGGCGATCGCACCGAGCTCGCTGAGCTCGACGTCGGCCTGCTTGCACACGAACTCGATCGCCGGCGCCAGCGTCTCGGCGTGGCGCCGACCGCGGCACACCTCGAACAGGCCGAGCACACCCTCGTGCCCGCCGATGGCGACGCTGACCTGTTGCGTGGCGGTCTCGATGCCGAGGATCAGCACGGCGCGACCCCGGACCACGCCGCTTCGAGCCGTTCCCATCGCGCCGCCCACGAACGACCGGTGGCGGAGATCGAGATGCCGCGGGCGTCCTCATCCTCGTCGATCGGTTCGAGGCGGACCAGGGCGTGATCGCCGAACGACGAGGCCATCACGTCGCCCCACTCGACGAGCACGATCCCGCCGTACTCGAGCAGCTCCGACAGGGCCAGGTCGGCCACCTCGTGGTGCGTGCTGAGCCGGTAGATGTCGGCGTGGTGCAGCGTGATCCGCCCGGCCGGGTAGCTGTGGACCAACGTGAACGTCGGCGAGGTGATCGGCTCGGCGACGCCGAGCGCCCGCCCGAATCCCTGAGCGAAGGCCGTCTTGCCGGCGCCCATCTCGCCGGCGAGCACGACGAGGTCACCGGATCGCGACACGTCGGCCAGGGCGGCGGCGAACGCATGCGTGTGGGCGAGAGAGGTGGACCGCACGTGCAACATGGACGCGTCAGATGTTACGACCACCGCCGCTCGATGCGGGAAGACACCCCGCAGACGATCTCGTAGCCGATCGTGTCGAGCCGTTCGGCCCACTCCTCGGCGCGGATCGATTGGTCGCCCTGCGTGCCGATGAGCACCGCCTCCTCACCGACGGCCACCGCGTCGTCGCCGCAGTCGACGAGGACCTGGTCCATCGTCACCACGCCCACGATCGGGCGGCGGCGGCCACCGATCAGCACCTCACCGCCCGTGGCGAACAACCGGCGGGGCACGCCATCGGCGTAGCCGAGCGGCAGCGTGGCAACGGTCGTGTCGGTGGAAAAGGTGTGACGCAGCCCGTACGAGATCCGTTCGCCTGCGGCCACCCGCTTGACCAACGAGACTCGCGCCCGAAGCGACAGCGCCGGGCGAAGGTCGGTGCTCATCGTTGCCACCCCGGCACCGGGCACGATGCCGTAGACGGCGATGCCGGCGCGTACGAACGAACGCCGCGCTGTCGGCAGTGCGAGCGCGGCAGCGCTGTTCGCCGCGTGGGTCACGGGCGGGTGATGGCCGGCCGCGGCGAGTTGCGCCAGCGCGTCGTCGAAGCGATCGAGCTGCGTCGCGTTGAACGGATCGTCGGGCGCATCGGCGACGGCGAGGTGCGTCGAGATCCCGGCCAACCGTGTTGCCGGCGACCTCGAGATCGCATCGGCCACTTCGATTGCCGCGTGGGCATCGACGGCGCCGACTCGACGCATGCCGGTGTCGATCTTGATGTGCACGGGATGGTCGATCCCGCCGGCTGCGGCGATCGCCTCGACCTGCTGCACCGAGTAGACGGTCAGCTCCAGCGCGTGCTGCACCGCCGCCTTCAGCTCGTCGGGCGGCTGTTCGCTGAGCACCAGCACGGGTGCGTCGATGCCGGCGTCGCGCAACGCGACGCCCTCTTGCACGAGCGCAACGCACAGTCCGGCAGCGCCGCCGCGCAGTGCAGCGCGAGACGTCTGCACCGCACCGTGGCCGTAGCCGTCGGCCTTGACCACGGCCCACACGTCGGCGGGCGCGACCGCCGCTCGCAGCAGGGTGATGTTGTGGTCGATGGCCGCCGAGTCGACCTCGGACCACGCCCATCGACTCACAGCAGCGCCTCGAGCGCCTGCGGGATCAGCGCCGGCAGGTCGCCGGCGACGAACCCGTGGCGAGCACCGAGACGCGCCGCGGCACCGTGCAACCACGCGCCCCCTGCGGCGGCGTGCAGCGGCGACAGTCCGCTGGCGAGGAGCGCGGCGATGATCCCGGTGAGCACATCGCCCGTGCCGGCGGTCGCCAGCCGATCGTCACCGGTGGTGACGACGAGCACCGCGCCAGCGGGCTCGGCGACGATCGTCGCTGCACCCTTCAGTAGCACGACGGCGCGCGTGTCCGCGGCGAGCCGACGAGCGGCGAGGATCCGGTCCGCGCCGGGAGGCGCACCGGTGAGCAGCGCGTACTCACCATCGTGCGGGGTGAGCACGGTCGCTCCCTCGCGGCGGCGCAGCAGCGCAGCAGCGCCCTCGGAGTTCCACGCCAACGCGAACAGCCCGTCGCCGTCGATGACCACCGGCACCTCGGCGGCGATCGCCACGCGACGCGCTGCCGCTGCCGTCGCGTCCTCGCGACCGAGCCCCGGTCCGAGGACGAGGGCGTGGTAGCGCTCCATCGAGTCGAGCACGTCGCGCGCCCAGTCCACGCGTGGGATCGGACGGAGCACGGCTTCCACGGGGGCGGCGTCGAGCGCGGTCGCCCCGGGCACCGACAGGCCGACCATGCCGGCACCAGCGCGCAGCGCGGCAGCGGCGACGAGCGACGGTGCTCCCGGCATCGAGGCGCTGCCACCGACGATGCGCACCGCGGCGCGCCACTTGTGCGCATCGACACGTCGTTGCGGCCACCAGCCGGCGACATCGTCGGCTTGCACGAGGTGGGCCCGTGCCCGCGACACGTCGAGTCCGATGTCGGCCACCTCGATGCTGCCGGCGAATTCGCCACCGGGCGGCATCAGCAGGCCGGGCTTGAGCGCGGCGAAGGTGATGGTGCGCTGCGCGGCGAGGACCGAACCGGAATCGCCGGCGTCGCCGGTGAGGCCGTCGACACCGCTGGGGATGTCCACTGCCAGCACGGGCACGTCGCCGACGTCCGGCGGCGACCACGAGCCGCGGAACCCGGTGCCGTATGCGGCGTCGATGACGAGGTCGGCACCGTCGAGCACATCGGGGACATCGGCCGCCTCGTGGACGCGAACGCTAACGCCGCGCGCGGCGAGCCGTGCTGCGGCCACACGTCCGTCGGCACCGTTGTTACCGGGCCCGACGATGACGTCGACGACGCGGCCGTAGGTGCCCCCGAGCATTCGCACCGCAGCACGTTCGACGGCGCCACCCGCACGATCGATGAGGACGTCGACCGGTTGGCGCGCGTCACGATCGATCGCGCGCATCTCTTCGGGCGTGACGATCGGCAGCATGTGCCGAGGCTATGTCAGCGGGCTGCGCCGGCGTCGTTGCCACAGCACAGCCACGCCCCAGCCACCGGCGAACAGCAGCAGCGCCGGCACGAACGCGCCGCGAGCCGCGTCCACCACCTGGTCGGTGGTCCACGAGTCGACGTCGCCGGCGCACGTCGGGTGGACGGTGCAGTAGCCGTCCCCGGCGACCGGCGCCGGTCCGAGCGGATCCGGCGGCAGCGACGCCGTCGAGCCGGCGGGGAAGCCAGGGAACCGGCCCGCGAGGAACTGCTCGAGGGCGGCGGCCATCAGCTCGTGTCCACGCGCGGTCGGATGGAAGCTGTTGTGGATCCAGTTCGTCGGCAGCATCCGATCGGCCAACGAGTCGGCCTCCGTCGGCGCGAGCGTGACGACGTTGATCGGCAGCGGACCCGTCCGACCCGGCTGGCAGAGCTCGGCGCCGGAGTAGGCGTTGACGCCATCGGCGAACCACACGATCTGCTCGTTGCCGCGTTGCTGGTTGGCGTCGGCGACCGCGTTGCTGACCGCGCCGTCGAGGTCGGTGACGAACTCGTGCAGGTACGAGAACTCGCGAGGATCGAGCGGGGCGCCCGCGCAGCCGAGCGGCGACAGCATCATCGGGTACGGCACGACCACGATCGGCACGCCGTCGAACTGGTCGGCAACCGCCACGAGCGCGGCAGCGACGCGAGCGCGGACGTCCGGCAGGTTGCCGGTGAACAGGTCGCGCAGCTCGGTGCACGTGCCCGGCATGGCACAGCCCTTGCCGATCTTGCCGAAGAAGGCGTCGTTGCCGCCGATCGAGATCAGCACGAGCTGGGGCGTCTCCGGCGGGGCCGGGTTGTCGAGCTGCGGCAAGGAACCGACGGGGTCGCCGGATCGGGGGTGCTTGACCTGGCCGACGTCGGCGATGTGCTCGGCGATCGCGCCGGAGCACGCGTGGAAGGCGAGGTGCTTGTCGAACGAATCGGCGACGAGGTACGGGAACGCCGACGGGCTGCGCCGGCAGTCGTTGTGACCGGTGACGTTCGTGTCGGGGAAGAACAGCTGCGCACCCTCACCTGCGATGTACGAGTCGCCGAGCGCGACGATCCATCCGCTCCCCTGCGGCGAGGGGTCGAGCGGCGCTGCGTCGGTGCGATCGGCGACCACCCACACGACGAGTCCGGCGATCAGCGCGGCGACGGCGTAGCCCTGTCCGCGGGTGATGAACGCCGCGCCGAACGCGGCGCAACCGGCGAGGACGAGCAGCACGACGAGAACCGGCGCGTTGTGCAAACGGATCGCCATCCACACCACACCACCGACGAGCACGAGACCGATCGCGATCACGACGACCCGCGACGGCCCGCGGCCGCCGCCACCGGGGCGCGGGCCGTTGCGCATCCACGCGGACACGACGTCGACGAGGCCGAGCATGACGAGGATGCCGATGATGAGGAACGCGGCGGTGGACGTCGGCTTCCACGACGAGACGTCGACGACGACGAGCGCCACCGCGATCGCGACGACGCCGATCGCTGCGAGGATCGCCGCGTAGCGATACAGGCGGAGGTGGGCCAGCCTGCTGAGGAGCGCGGCGATGAACCAGATGGCGGCGACCCCGCCGGCGATCAACCACGGCGTGCCGACGATGCGTAGCCCCGGCAGCACCGCGGCGGCGATGAACAGGGTGTTGAGGATCCAGGCGATGACGTAACGACGAAGCGTCGGCCGTGGCGCGTTGTCGCCGCGGTTGATGTCGCTGCCGACCGCCTGGGCAACGGGCATGACACCGGCGAAGGCGAGGGCGATGCCGAACGACGCCATGCGCGGGCTGTTCACCGACGACGAGTGCTCGAGCAGCGCTGCGGCCGCAGCTGCCAACCCGCACCCGATCACGGCGAGGAGCGTCGCCTTGCCGGCGCGTCCCGCCGGATCCTCCTTCGACCACGCGCTGTAGCGGTGAGTGGCCATCCAGCACACGCCACCGGCGAGCAACGCGCCAACGACCCAGATCGCTGTCGTCTTGCGACCGACTCCCCACGCCGTCAGCGAGACGAGGGCAACGATGCCGACGAGGTACGCCGCGCCATCGCGCAGTCCGAACGGCCACTTCCTGTCGGACACCGGCCCCGCAGCCGCGTTCACGTGCTCACGATCGCACGCCTGTCAAGGACGCGCGGAGGCATTCACGCCCACCCGGGCGCGCCCGAGACCCTCCACACCCGACGCGTGGAGGGTTTCACGCCCACCCGGGCGCGCCCGAGACCCTCCACTCGATCGTGGTCAGGTGGCGAGGACCGAGGCGATGGCGACGATGGCGGTGTGGGTGATCGACAGGTGCCAGCCCGTGATGCCGCGATCGATGGCCAGTTCGAGGGCCCGTCCCTCGACGACGAGCAACGGCTGGCCCGACTCGGCTCGGTCGACCCACACCTCGTGGAAGCCGAACGCTCCGAGACCGAGGCCCATCGCCTTCATCACCGCCTCACGCGCGGCGAAGCGGGCGGCGAGTGACGGCACCGGGTCGACCTTCGGCGCGACGTAGGCGAGCTCGGTGGCGGTGAACAACCGGTCGCGCATCGTCGGCGTGCGCGCCAGCGACGTGCGGAAGCGCTCGATGTCGACGGCGTCGATGCCGATGCCCTTCACGCCATTGGGAACTGGCCCGGTCATGCGCGCCAGTGATCAGCCATCTCGGAGATCGGCAGGATCAGCAGATCCGCGACCGACAGCTCGGCCAGACGATCGTCGCGGAACATGCCCTCGGTCTCCGACACCCAGTCGACGAGGCGGTCGTAGCGACGGTCGTACCCCTGCAGCACGCCGCGCATGACGGACGCAGGCAGGCGATCGTGGAACTTGACGTGCAGCAGCGTGATGCCGGTGCACACGCCTGCCTTCACTTCGGGCACGAAGACCACGGTGCGGCCGTCGATTCGGCCACGGGCGACCAGCACCTCGCGCTCGGCGGCGACGCGGCGCTTGGTGCCGAGCAAGGCGGGGTTGCGATCGACACGGCTGGGCACGTCGAGCGACAGCCCGCCACGGTCGACGACGGTGATCGTGGCATCGCGCTCGAGGTTGCCGTCGACGCGGTAGCGGATGAACCCGGTCACGGCGTCGACCGACGGGTCGAGGTCGGCCAACACCTTCATCGTGCGGTAGCTCAGCCGGTCGCGACCGGCGCCGGCCGCGAGGACCTCCTGCACGAGACGACGATCGAGCACGCCTTCGTCGTTGCGGCTGATGCCCACGGTGACCGTCTTCGCCTGGTGCTTGATGGCGTCGATCGGGCGGGTGAGCTCCTCGATCGCACGCGTGAGCGCGGCGGTGAGATCGTCGACGAACGCGCCCGGCTCGGCGATCTTGCCGCTCTGGCGCTGGTAGCTCTCGAGCGGCGAATCCGACGACAGGTTGTTGAGCATGCCGACGACGCGCACCGCGGTTGACGCCTCGAGGTGGCCGTCGTACGTGCCCGAACGCAGGCCGTCGAAGAACTTCTCGGCAAGCGGCTGGATCTGGCCGCGCACCGTGCGGATGACGGTCTCGCCGTCGAGCGGTGTCACCGACGAGGACGACACGGCATGCTCGATCGCCTCGCGCGCCTCGCGCAGCGGACGAGCCGAGGCGTCGATCGCCAGCGCGGCCTCGTAGCCGAACAAATGACCGACCATCGCCGACAGCACGAACGCCAACGACGGGTGCACCGCCGGCACGGACAGCACCGCGGCCGCAGCGGAGAAGCGCTCGTCGGCATCGGTGGCGATCACGATCGGTGTCGCCTTGTGAGCGCGGTAGATGGCGACTTCCTTGGCCACGTCGTCGGCGGTGCCGCCCGACAGGCCGGCCGCGCAGACGAGGATCAGCGGCTCGCTGGACAGGTCGATGTGCTTCTTGTCCTCGGTGACGTCGCAGGCGATCGACTTGTAGCAGAGCTCGCTGAGCTTGATCCGCACCTCCTCGGCCGCGACGACGTTGACGCCGTTGCCGACGATCGCCCAGTAGCGCTTCGACGGGGCGAACCGCTGCGCGGCCTCGGCGATGAGCGGCCTCGTGGCGAGCACCTCGCGCAGCGCCTGCGGCACGTCACGCAACGACCGCAGCAGATCGGATCGCTGCTGCGCGGTGCCGGTGCCGGCGGCTTCGCTGATCGCGCACGCCAGCAGCACGCCGGCCGCGACCTGCGCGTAGAACGCCTTGGTCGAAGCGACGCTCATCTCCACGTCGCGACCGTCGCTCGTGTACATCACGCCGTGGGCCTTGTCGGTGAGGTCGCTGTTGCGGCGGTTGACGATCGACAGCACGGCGGCGCCGCGACCACGGGCGAGGTCGACGGTGCGGTTCGTGTCGGTGGTGGTGCCGCTCTGGCTGACCGCGACGATCAACGTGTCGCTCATGTCGAGCCGCAGTGCGAACCCGCTCAGCTCGGTTGCGGTGATCGGGTCGACGTCGAGCTTGCCGTCGACCAGACCGTCGAGCACGGCAGCCATGCTGCGGCCGGCAACGGCGGCAGTGCCCTGGCCGATGACGCGCACCTTCGTGATCGAGCCTGCCGCCAGCCGCGACACGATGTCGGCAGGCAGCGCACGTTCGCCGACAGCGGCGTGGAGCAGACCGGCGATGTCGATCACGCGGCCACGGAGCGTCTTGCGGAAGCTCTCCGGTGCCTCGCCGATCTCCTTGAGGAGGAAGTGCGGGGCGTCGCCACGATCGATGTCGCGAGTGGTGACCTGCGCGACAGCGACGTCGTCGTCGCTCAACGGCAACGGCGTGCCGTCGTACGCCAGACGAGTGATGCCGTCGAGCGTTCCGGCGAACCGACCGTCGAGAACGAACACCTGCCCGCGACTGCCGTCGTCGGACATCGACTCGCCGTCCATGCGCACGTAGCGCGACGTCTCCTCGACGACGCCGTACGGCTCACTGGCGACGACGAACAGATCGTCGGCGAGCCCGACGTACAACGCCTGCCCGCTGCCGCGCAGCGCGAGGAACAGCTGCTGCGGCTGATCGGCCGCTGCTGCAGCGATGGCGACGCTGCCCTCGAACGAGGCAACGGTGCGCCGGAACGCCTCCGCCAGATCGCCACCGGTGGCAGCCGCGTGCCGAGCCATCACCGCCGGGATGACCTTCGCGTCGGTGGTGATCGGGCCGGGGATGCGCAAGCCGTGGGCCACCTTGATGTCGGCGTGGTTGTCGACGTCGCCGTTCAGCGCGGCCACCACGTACGGGCGACGGACGGCCTGCTCCTCACCCGACAGCTCGATCTCCTCGCTGTTCAGCGGGTGGCAGTTCGGCTCGCTGATGATGCCGACGCTGGCCCAGCGGGTGTGGCCGAGCACGGCGACACGAGCGTCGTCGTTGCTCAGCGCCCGCCGCAGCAGCGCGTCCGCCTGCACGGCGGCGCGCAGCGAACGGGTGTTGTCGCCGAGCTCGCCGATCTCCTTGGCCGCCTTGTAGACGAAGCTCAGGCACGGACCGGCGAGGCGCACCGACCCGTTCTGGAACAGTGGATCGGTCGAGCGTTGGGCGAGCACCGCGGCGAGCGACGGGTCGGCAGCATCGATGCCGTGTCCCCACACGAAGACGTGGACGCCGGCGCTGTCGCGTCCGCGCACCTCCAGCCGATCGTTGATCGAGAACGCCTGCTGCAGCGCGAGGTAGCCCGCCACCGCAGCACGACCGGCGTCGCCACCGGCCAGCTCGTGCACCGCACGCGCCGTGCGCAGCCGGTCGTTGCGCACCGACCACACCGCATCGCGGAAGTCGACGAGCTCGGCGTTGGCCGTCTCGAGTTCGTCGGGCGACAGCAGCACGTCGGCCTCGATGTGCTGCTCGACGGTGGCCGCGCGGCCCTCGAGCTGATCGAGACGCGCCGTGATCGCCGCGATCAGGTTCAGCTGGCCGGCGAGCGCGGTGACACCGGCAACGCCCTTCAGCAGTGCGTCGCACTCGGCGACCAGCGCGGTGGCGTCGACGAGCGCGGACGCCGCAACCGCACGGTCGAGGAGGTCGAGCAGCATCGCTGCTTCGGGCACCGGCCGATCGGATGGACGAGAGACGATGCCGATGATGCCGCACATATGACGATCAGGTTACCGACGCCCCAGCGACCCGGCCGGTCAGGTGTGCTCGACGGAACCGACACTGATCGAGCATCCTGGACGACCATGGCAGACGAGGTCCAGACGCTCGATGTCGGGTTCCTTCCCGATGCCGGAACGCCGCAGCCGCGGCTGCAGGCCGACGAGCTCACGACGACCCTGACGTTCCTCGGGCAGCCGACGAGCGGAGGAGATCGAACCGCCGTCGTCGTCGACCTGGTGCGGTGCATGGTCTCGACGTTCGGCTACCCGAACGACGAAGCGCTGCACGGCCACCCGCTGTACGCAACGGGGCTCCGTCACTACGGCGTCTTCGAGGTGATCGACTCGTCCTGGAAACGACGGATCATCGAGCAGAACCGGCGATGCTTCCCGCGGAACCCGCCGCACTACGAGACGCTGCGCCACTTCGTGATCACGTTCCACGGCTCGACGTTCGAGTGCCTCGCTCAGGCGCTGGTCGTACGGTCAGCGGAACGCCACCGCTGACGTCGCCCTCCAATGCGTGGGATCGGCACCACTCGACGACCGCCGCGAGATCGATCTGGCCGGACGTGTCCAGGCGGAGCACGGGACCGAGTCCGAGCGGCTCGGCGTGCTCGACCATCTGAGCCCACTCGTCCTCGTCCGGCGCCGCGCCGTGGATCGGGTGTGACGATGCCCTCCGCCGAGCGAACCGCTCTCGGAGCAGGGGCAGCGGTGCCTCGCACCAGATCTCTGCCGCTCCGGCGAGCCCCGCCTGACGCAGCCCGGCCTCGACCCGCCCGCGCACGTCGGCGCGCCACGAGCTCTCGAGCACAGCCCCGGGAGCCGAGCGACCGAGCAGCGCCCACATCGTTTCGCTCGCTGCGGAGCCGAGTCGGCGATTCCACTCGCGCTGCGTCAGGCCGGACGGTGGATCTGAACCCAGCACGTCGGCGTGCGTCTCCTTGATGACGTCCTTGGTCAGCAGCGGAAGGCCGAGCCCCGCCGCCAGCTCTGGGGCGAGCATGGACTTCCCAGCCGCAGGGAGTCCGTTGACCAAGACGACCATGCGGGGCACCGCGCGACGGTAACCGGGCTGCGGCTCGGTCAGGTCAGGTCAGGCGAAGCGAGCGCGCACGATGCCGGCCAGCGCGTCGGCGGTCGCTTGCGCGTGCTCGGCCGTGGCCGCTTCGACCATCACGCGGATCAGGGGCTCGGTGCCGCTCGGACGAACGAGCACGCGCCCGTCGTCGCCGAGGTCGGCTTGCGCTTCGGCGATCTCTGCGGCCAGCTCGTCGGCGACGGCAGGGTGGCGATCGCGCACGCGCACGTTGACGAGCACCTGGGGGTAGCCGTGCATCACGGAGCCGGCCAGCTCCGCCAACGGCCGCTCGCGCTCGTGCACGTGCTGGGCCAGGCGGATGCCCGCGAGCAACCCGTCGCCCGTGGTGGCCAGGTGGCGGTAGATGATGTGCCCGCTCTGCTCGCCGCCGACGCTGAACCCACCGGCATCGAGCGCAGCGAGCACCGAACGATCCCCCACCGCGGTCTCGACCACGTGGATGCCCGCCGCCTCCATCGCCCGGCGGAAGCCGAGGTTGCTCATCACCGTGACGACCACCGTGTCGTCGACGAGTTCGCCCGCGTCGCGCAGCTGCAGCGCGGCGAGCGCGATCAGGCGGTCGCCGTCGATGACGTCACCGAGGTGGTCGACCGCGATGACACGATCGCCGTCGCCGTCGAAGGCCAGCCCGAGCTCCGCGTCACCGGCGACCACCGCGATCGCCAACGACCCAGGCGCGGTCGCGCCGCACTCGTCGTTGATGTTGCGGCCGTCCGGATCGGCGTGGATCACCGTCAGGTCGGCGCCGAGGGCCCGCATGACTCGCGGGGCGACGTCGCTCATCGCCCCGTTGGCGCAGTCGATGACGATGCGCATCCCGTCCAGCCGGTGCCCGCCGGTCAACCCGAGGATGTGGTCGACGTAGCGGGCCGCCGCACTGGCGGCGAGCGTCTCGAATGGGAACAGGTCGATCACGCCGGCGATCGGCTCGATCGCCGCTTCCAGCTCCTCCTCGACGTCGTCGGTGAGCTTGGTGCCGCCCGCGGCGAAGACCTTCACGCCGTTGTCGAGGTACGGGTTGTGCGAGGCGGTGATCGCAGCCGTCGGCACGCCGTCGACCTGCCCGAGGAAGGCGATGGCCGGCGTCGGCAGCACGCCGAGCGACATCACCTCGGCGCCGCCGGCGATCAGGCCGGCCGCGAGTGCAGCCTCGAACTCGGCACCCGACTCGCGCGTGTCGCGGCCGAGGTACCACGTGCGGCCGCCGATCACCCGCGCCGCAGCACGCCCGAGGGCGGCCACGTACGTCGGGGTCAGTTCGGTGAAGGCCTCACCGCGAACACCATCGGTGCCGAAGCGCAGCGACGCCACGAACGGCGGGTCAGCGCTTGGTGTACTGCTTGGCCTTGCGGGCCTTGACGAGGCCGTACTTCTTGCTCTCCTTGCGACGCGAGTCGCGGGTGAGCAGGCCGGCCTTCTTCAGTGCCGGACGGGCCTCGGGATCGAGCTCGACGAGCGAACGGGCGATGGCCATGCGCAGAGCGCCGGCCTGACCGCTGACGCCGCCACCGTGCATCGTTGCGTCGATGTCGTAGGTCTCTTCGGTGCTCGTGACGCGCAGCGCCTCGGTGACGACCATCCGCTGCATCGCAGTGGTGAAGTAGGCGTCGAACGCCTTGCCGTTGATGGTGTGCGTGCCGGTGCCCGGACGCAGGCGGGCGCGAGCAACGGCCTCCTTGCGGCGGCCGGTGGTCTGGGTGAGCGGCTTGGTTGCCATCGTTGGCGTTCCTTCTCTACGTTCTCAGCGAAATTCGGGAGGGCTCAACGAGCCTTGGCGGCGGGCAGGTCGAGGGCGACCGGGCCCTGCGCGGCGTGCGGGTGCTCGGGGCCGGAGTAGACCTTGAGCTTCTTGATCATCTGACGACCGAGCGGCCCCTTCGGCAGCATGCCGCGGACGCTGTTGCGAACGGCATCCTCGGGCTTGCGGCCCATCAGGTTGGCGTAGGTCTCGGTCTTCAAGCCGCCCGGGTAACCGCTGTAGCGGTACACGTTCTTGTTGGCGGCCTTGTCCTTGGTGAGGACGACCTTCGACGCGTTGATGATGACCACGTGGTCGCCGGTGTCGATGTGCGGGGCGAAGATCGGCTTGTGCTTGCCACGCAGGACGCGGGCGGCCTCGGTGCAGAGGCGGCCGAGCACCAAACCCTCGGCATCGATGACGTGCCAAGCGCGGGTGATCTCGCTGGCCTTCGGGCTGTAGGTGGGCATGGCGAACCTGTCGGATGATCTGCGGTGATGAACGATCTCCAGCGGCAGGAAGCCCACCGCGGAACCGTGCAAGGATACGGGCTGGTCGGGGGTTCCGGCAACTGCTGCCCGGAAGAGCGCGGCACGATCGAGCGAGACGGCGTGAACCTCGACAGACTGACACGGTGACGTCGTCGCCTGCTGATCAGCCTGCTCCGTTGCGCATCGTCGTGGTGTCGACGCCGGTCGGACCGCTCGGCAGCGGTGTCGGCGGTGGGGTCGAGCTGACCCTGCACAGCCTGGTCCTGGGCCTCTCGCAACGGGGGCACCACGTCGAGGTGGTCGCTCCCGCTGGTTCGCTGCACGTCGGTGCCAGCACGCATCAGATCGCCGGCGCACCACAGGTTCCCAGCCAGACCGTCGGGCGTGACGTGCCCGTGGAGATGCCGGCCGATTCGGTGCTGGCCAACATGTGGACGTGGGTGCTGGCCCACCAGGACGAATTCGACGTCGCCATCAACCTGGCCTACGACTGGCTGCCGTACTTCCTCACACCGTTCCTCGACCTGCCCCTTGCCCACCTGGTCAGCATGGGTTCGCTGAACGAGGCGATGGACGAGGTGATCGCCGCCGTCGTCACGTCTCGACCGGGCACGGTGGCCGTGCACAGTCGCGCCCAGGCCGACACGTTCCCGGCCATCGCCGACGGGATGCGTGTCATCGGCAACGGCATCGCCGTCGAGCGCTACGACGTCCACGTCGTCGCCGACCATCCCCGCCACCTCGGCTTCGTCGGGCGCATCTCGCCAGAGAAGGGCATCGACGACGCGTTCGCGGTCGCCGCGGCGACGGGCCTGCCCCTGCGCGTCTGGGGGTTGATGCAGGATCCCGAGTGCTGGCAGGCCTCGATCGACAACCATCCCGATGCACTCGTGACGTACGAAGGCTTCCTGCCGACCGACGAGCTGCAGGCCGCGATCGGCGGATGTGCCGCCGTGCTGATGACGCCGAAGTGGATCGAGGCGTTCGGCAACGTGGCGATCGAGGCGATGGCCTGCGGTGTCCCCGTGATCGCCTACCGCCGTGGCGGCCCGGCGGAGATCGTCGACGACGGCGTCACCGGGTTCCTCGTCGAACCGGACGACATCGACGGGCTGGTCCACGCCGTCGAGCGGCTCGACCAGCTCGACCGGGTGGCGTGTCGCCAGCGCGTCGAGGAGGAATTCAGCACGGCAGCGCTTGCCGCCCGGGTGGAGCAGTGGTTGCAGCAGGTGGTCCGAGCCGACGCGCCGGGAACCACTTCGTCGCGCTGACGTGAATATGGCCTCATGTCCGACATGAGGGCAGCCAAACCCAGGCGAACTACTGTCGACGGATGCGACGGGCAGCGACTCGCGGGATCCTCCTCGTCGTCATGCTCGCCCTCACGGCGGGGGTCGTGCCGGGCGCTGCACCGCCATCCACGGCCGACGCAGCCCCATCGACGGTGGTCATCGCCGAGCTGATGGCGAGCAACTCGACCACCGTGCTCGACGAGGACGGGGATGCGTCCGATTGGTTGGAGCTGTGGAACCCGACGGGCGCAGCCGTGGACATCACCGGATGGCACCTCACCGACAGCGCCGGCAACGCAACGAAGTGGACGCTGCCCGCACGTGTGCTCGGGCCCGGCGAGCGGCTCGTCGTGTTCGCCAGCAACAAGAACCGATCCGGTGCCGAGCTGCACACCAACTTCGCCCTCGCCGCGGGCGGCGAGTACCTCGCGGTGACGAACGCGGCCGGCGCCGTCGTGCAGTCGTACGCCCCGAGCTTCCCGGCGCAGACCGTCGACGTCAGCTACGGCTTCGGTAGCAACGAACTCATCGGCACGCTGGAGGTCCCGACGCCCGGAGCGGCCAACACCGCTGCCTTCCCGCAGCGCGCGCGACCACCCGCCTTCAACCGTGCCGGCGGCTACCTCAACGGCCCGACGACCGTGACGATCACGACGCCCGAGCCGGGGGCGACGATCCGCTACACCACCGACGCCAGCACGCCCAGCGCGTCGAACGGCACGACCTACAGCGGGCCGATCTCCGTGACCGGCACCACGCTCCTGCGCGCGGTCAGCATCGCGGCTGGACTCGCACCGAGCGTGCCCGCCTCGGTGACCCTCCTCGACATGGACGCCGTGCTCGCCCAGGGCGCGACCGCTCCGGGCTGGCCCGCAGGGCCGGTCAACGATCAGGTACTGCAGTACGGGTTCGATCCCGCCGTCATCGCTGCCCAACGAACGCTCGTGCGCGGCGCGCTCGAGGCGGCACCCACCGTGTCGATCATCACCGATCAGGCCAACCTCACCAACCCCACCACCGGGATCTACGTGAACGCCACGGCGTCCGGAGCGGCATCGGAACGACCGGCCTCGGCCGAGATGTTCGGCGCGGGCAGCGACGACTGGTCGATCGCCGCAGGCGTGCGCATCAAGGGCGGGTTCAGCCGTGGCGCCTGGAACCCCAAGCACAGCCTGCGCCTGTCGTTCACCGCCGCCTACCAGGGGCCATTGCAAGAGGAGTTCTTCGACGACGACGTCGACCAGTTCGTGTCGCTCGACCTGCGCAGCGAACAGAACCACTCGTGGCACTACGGCATGGACAGCGAGACGTTCCTGCGCGAGCTGTGGACCCGCGACGCACAGCTCGCCGCCGGCGAGCCGGGGTTGCGCAGTCGGTGGGTGCACGTCTTTCTCAACGGCCAGTACTTCGGGCTCTACATGATCGCCGAACGGATGAGCCAGACCCAGGCCGCCGAGATGTTCGGTGGCGTCGCCTCCGACTACGACGTGATCGCGACGAACAGTGACGACTACACCTACGAGACCGACGGTGACGACGACGAGTGGCGCCGGCTGTGGGCGGCGATCAGCGATCAGCAGATCTCCGACGAGGAGATGGTCGATATCGCCGCGCTGGTCGACCTGCGCAGCCTCGCCGTGATGCAGCTCCTCAACGCGCTCACGGGGAACGAGGACGCGACGCCGTCGGCGTTCCTCGGCGAGCTGCGCGCCAACAACTGGATCGCCGTGCGCGGACCGGGCTTGGCGTTCCAGTTCTTCCTCACCGATGCCGAGCACTCGCTCGGCGCCAACGGCCACGACGTGAGCGTGGATCGGACGGGTCCGTTCCCGGTCGGCGCGGCCAACTCGTTCTTCGACCGCGCCCACTTCAATCCCGGCTGGTTGTTCCAGGCGCTCTGGCAACGGCCGGAGTACCGCGACGTGTTCGACGCCGAAGCTGCCGATCTCCTCGCCGACGGGGGCGCGCTGTCAGCCGGACCGTCCGTGGCCCGCTGGAACGCGCGAGCCGCCGAGGTGCAGCCCCTGGTTCGCGCCGAGGCGGCGCGCTGGGGTTCGACGCAGGGTGCCGGTCCGTTCGGGTTCGACGACTGGTCCGACGAGGTGGCCTGGGTTCGCACCGAGTGGTTCCCGGCGCGAACGGCGATCGTCACCGCCCAACTCACGCAGCTGCGAGAACCGCGTCTCGATCAGGCTGCCACGGTGTCCGAGACCAACGTCGCCGTCCGCCTCGGTCCGGCTCAGCCGTAGCCGACCTCCCACAGGCACAGGCCGTGGGGTGGCGCCACCTGCCCGGCGTGCTGGCGGTCGCGGGCCAACAGGATGCCGCGCACCTCACCGGCCTTCGTCCGCCCGGCGCCGACGTCGACGAGCAGGCCGACGATCGAGCGGACCATCTGGTGGCAGAACGCGTTGGCGCGGATCTCGAACCGCAGCAACGACGGGCCGTGATCGTCGGGGACGTGGTGCCACGCCGCCGACATGACCCGCCGGGACATCGACGGCGTCGGCTGGTCCTCGACCGCCTTCGGACGGCGGCAGAACGAGCTGAAGTCGTGTTCGCCGATCAGCGGGTCGCACGCCAGCTGCATCGTCACGAGGTCCAGCGGCTGGACCACGTGCCACGCAGTCACAGTGCGGAACGGGTTCGGCACCGGCGAGGCCCACACGTCGTAGCGGTAGTGCCGCCACTGGGCACTGAAGCGAGCGCTGAATTCGTCGGTCGTCCACGCCGCGTCGCGCACGACGATCGCCGGGCCGAGCAGACGGTTGAGCCGACGAGCCAAGCCGTCGAGGTCGATGTCGTCGGGCAGGTCACCCGAGATCACCTGGCCCCATCCGTGCACACCCGCGTCCGTACGACCGGCACCGACGAACGCAACCGGATCGCGCACGACGCGCTCGACTGCTTCGGTGAACGATCCCATCACCGTGCGGACGCCGTCGTTGACCGCGAAGCCGTGGAACGTCGCGCCGTCGTAGGCGACGGTGAACCGAGCTCGACGGGTGGCCACGGAGCGAGTCTACGAACGGCGCGAGGAGCCGGCCCGGACACGCGAGCGGTGGTCGGCCCACGACGCAGCGGCGAGGACGGCGAAGGCGATCGCCAAAGTCGTGCCGACCCAGTGCAGCTCCGGCGGAGTGGGCCACAGCAGCAGCAGGCTGGTCAGCAAGCTCAGGAGGAAGAAGACGGCGCGGCGGTCCATGGCGATCTCAGTTCAGCAGGGCGACGACGCCGTAGGTGAGCGCGGCAACGCCCGCCGAGCCAGGGATGGTCAGGACCCACGCCCACATGACACGCCGGGCGACGTTCCAGCGGACGGCCGACATGCGCTCGGCGGAGCCGACGCCGACGATCGCACCGGTGATCGTGTGCGTGGTGCTCACGGGGATGCCCTGGTAGCTGGCGAAGAACAGGGTGGCCGCAGCGGCCGACTCGGCGCACACCCCGCCCATCGGCTGCAGGCGGGTGAGCTTGGTGCCCATCGTGCGCACGATGCGCCAGCCGCCGAACATCGTGCCGAGGGCGATGGCGCCGTGGCAGCCGAGCACGATCCACAGCGGCAACCCGTCGCTCGATTCGAGCACGTTCGGGTCGAGCTTCTTCGCGCCGATCAGCAGGATGGCGATGATGCCCATCGTCTTCTGCGCGTCGTTGGCCCCGTGACCGAGGCTGAACGCCGCCGCGGAGACCAACTGGAGGCTGCGGAACGTGCGGTTGACGCGACGTCGCTTGCGCGAGCGGTGCACCAGCCACATCACGACGATGACCAGCGTGAAGCCGAGCAGCAGACCGATCATCGGCGAGTAGAGGATGAACACGGCCGTGCGACGCAGCTTGTCGAGGTTGACGACGTGGCCGCCGCTCTTGGCGATGCCCGCGCCGACGACACCGCCGATCAGCGCGTGCGACGACGAGGACGGCAGCCCGAGCCATGCGGTGAGCACGTTCCAGAAGATCGCCCCGGCCAGCGCGGCGAAGACGAGTCCGACCGAGACCGCGCTGGAGTCGATGATCTTGGCGATCTCGTTGGCCACCTTCAGCGGCAGGATGAGGAAGGCGATGAAGTTGAAGCTCGCCGCCCACACGACGGCCTGCCACGGCTTGAGCACTCGCGTGGCAACGACCGTGGCGATCGAGTTGGCGGCGTCGTGGAAACCGTTGACGAAGTCGAAGATCAAGGCGATCGCGACGACGATCACCACCATGGTGGTGGCCATGGGTCAGGCGTGCTTCACGGCGATCGACTGGATCACGTCGCTGGCCGTCTCCACCGCGTTGATCGCCCGTTCGACGGCCTCGACGATGTCCTTCCACTTCAGGATCTCGAGCGCCTCGTGTCGACCGTTGAACAACCCGGCCATGATCTGTCGGTAGGTGGCGTCGGCCTCGCTCTCGAGTCGGTCGATCTCGTCCAGCAGCCCGGGCAGCTCGGTCAGGGTGCGCAGCTTGGACACCAGGATCACGTTGGCGTCGGCGATGCGCCGCAGCAGCGTCACCTGGTCGCTGAAGCCGGGCAGCACGCTGATCACGTGGTGCAGCAGGGCGAGGTCGGCAGCGGCGCGCGTCTCGTCGAGCACGTCGTCGAGCGAGTTGGCCAACGCCTGGATGTCCTCGCGATCGAACGGCGTGACGATCGACGTCTCGAGGCGCGACCGCACCGAGCGCATCACCTCGTCGCCGGCGCGCTCGGCGGCGACGATCGTCTCCACCCGCTCGGCCACGATCGGCAGCGTCGACACCAGCTTCTCGAGCTGCTTGGCGGCGTCAGCGGCGAGCGTCGCCTGTTGATCGAACAGGGGGTAGAAGCCCTCGTCGCGAGGGATCAAGCGGAATCGCATGGAGGATGAGCTCTCCGTCAGGTCGGGGGAACGGCCGGGCGCACCATAACGCAGCGCGCCGGATCAGTTCACCTGCCGGACACCTGCCGTCCACCTTCAGCTGCCGAGCCCAACCGAGTACCCAAGGCGCGGTGAGCGCGCGTTCAGTACTCGGGTCGGGTCAGGGGGAGCTCGTCAGACGAGTTCGATGCGCGCCATGGGGGCGTTGTCGCCCTGGCGCGGACCCAGCTTGAGGATGCGCAGGTATCCACCGTTGCGGTCCTCGTAGCGGGGGGCGACGTCGTTGACCAGCTTGTGGGTCATCTCCTTGTCGCCCAGGTAGCCCTGGATCTGACGGATCCGGTGGACGCGCAGCGAGCTGCCTTCGTCCTGGGCCTTCTTGGCCTTGGTGATCAGCTTCTCGGCGATCGGTCGCAGCGCCTTGGCCTTGGCCTCGGTGGTGACGATCGTCTCGGCGGCGATCAGCGACGCGGCCAGGTTGGCCATCATCAGCTTCTGGTGTTGCGAGCTACCGCCAAAATTGCGGGCTCGGCGCGGTGTTGCGGGCATGTCTCGATGTCTCCTGGGTCAGCCGCGAAGCGTGAGGCCGCGCTCGTCGAGCTTCTGCTTCACTTCGTCGAGGCTCTTCTGCCCGAAGTTGGTGATGTTCAGCAGGTCGTCTTCGGTCTTGGTGAGCAGTTCGCCGACAGTGTTGATCTGCGCACGCTTGAGGCAGTTGCGCGGACGCTCCGACAGGTCGAGATCTTCGATCGGCAGGTCGAGGTCGGGCGACGAGGTTGCCGTGCTGGCGACTTCGCCGAGCTCGAGGCCCTGCGGCTCGTCGCTCAGGTTGGCGACCAGATCGACCAGCGAACGCAGCGTCGCGCCGGCCGAAGCCAGCGCCTCGCGCGGCGACACGGAGCCGTCGGTCTCGATGTCCAGGATGAGGCGCTCGTAGTTCGTGCTCTGCTCGACGCGGGTCGGCTCGATCTCGAACATGACGCGACGCACCGGCGAGAAGATCGCGTCGATCGGCACGACGCCGATGGTGCGGTTCTGCGTCTCGCGGTCGCTCGACAGGTAGCCACGGCCACGGCCGACGGTGAGGTCGACGGCCAGGCGGCCCTTCGCGTTCAGCGTGGCGATGTGCTGCTCGCCGTTGAGGATCTCGATCTCGGTCGGGCACTTGATGTCCGCCGCGGTGATCGTCGCCGGGCCGCGCACGTCGAGGCGCAACGTGATCTCGTCATCGGACGAGCTGGTGAGCACGACGTCCTTGATGTTGAGGATGATGTCGGTGACGTCCTCGGTGATACCGGCGATCGTGTCGAACTCGTGCAGCGCATCGTCGAAGCGGACGGCCGTGATGGCCGCGCCCGGGATGCTGGACAGCAGGGTGCGACGCAGGGAGTTGCCGATGGTGTGACCGAAGCCGGGCTCGAGCGGGCCCACGGCGAACCGCTGGCGGTTCGGGTGGTCTTCGCCCTGTGCTTCGACGGTGGGACGCTGGATGACGAGCATGAAGGTGCCTCTGAGTGCGGGAGAAAAGCTGGTGTTACTTGGAGTAGAGCTCGACGATGAGCGACTCACGGACGGGAACGTCGATGTGGTCCCGCTCGGGCAGGGTGCGAACGGTGACCTGACGGCCACCCTCGCCCGTCTCGAGCCAACCAACGACGGACCGGTCGAGCACATCGATGTTGTGCTGGATGATGATCATCTCACGGGCCTTCGGCGACAGGCTGATGATGTCGCCGCGCTTGACGCGGTAGCTGCGGATGTCGACACGCTTGCCGTTGACCTGGATGAGGCCGTGGCTGACGAACTGACCGGCCTGCGGACGGGTGCTGGCCCAACCGGCGCGGTAGACGATGTTGTCGAGGCGCTGCTCGAGCAGGCGCAACAGGTTCTCGCCCGTCGGGCCCTGCAGGCGGACGGCCTCGTCGTAGGTGCGCTTGAACTGACGCTCGAGGACGCAGTAGATGTACTTCGCCTTCTGCTTCTCCTGCAGCTGGGCGAGGTACTCGCTGCCGGCGTTGCGGCGACGGGTGCGGCCGTGCGCGCCAGGCGGGAACGGACGACGCTCGAGAGCCTTGCGGCCCTTCTCGTTCTCATAGATGTTGGTGCCGAGGCGACGCGAGATGCGCACCTTCGGGCCGGTGTAACGAGCCATGGGATCAGGTCCTGCGACGCTTCGGCTGGCGGCAGCCGTTGTGGGGTACGGGGGTGACGTCCTTGATCGAGGTGACCTCGATGCCGGTGCTCTGGATGCTGCGCACGGCGGTGTCGCGGCCGGAGCCGGGACCCTTCACCTGGACTTCGACACGGCGCAGACCGTGCTCCATCGCGGCGCGGGCTGCCTTCTCGGCGGCCATCTGCGCGGCGAACGGGGTGCTCTTGCGCGAGCCCTTGAAGCCCACACCACCGGAGCTGGCCCAGGAGATGACGTTCCCCTCGGTGTCGGTGATGGAGACGATCGTGTTGTTGAACGAGCTCTTGATGTGGACCACACCAACGGTGACGTTCTTGCGCTCGCGCTTGCGGGGGCGGCGTCCGCCCGGCTTCGGCTTCGCCATGGCTACTTCCTCACTGCCTTCTTCTTGTTGGCCACGGTCTTCTTGGGGCCCTTGCGGGTGCGAGCGTTGGTGTGGGTGCGCTGCCCGCGCACGGGCAGGCCCTTGCGGTGGCGCACGCCCTGGTAGCAGCCGATCTCGATCTTGCGCTTGATGTCCTGAGCGACATCGCGACGCAGGTCGCCTTCGACGGAGATGTTGGTGTCCACCCAGGCGCGGATCTTGTTGATCTCTTCCTCGGTGAGGTTGCGGACTCGCTCGTTCGGGTTCAGACCCGTGTCGGCGCAGATCTTCTGGGCGGTCGGCTTGCCGATGCCGAAGATGTAGGTGAGGGCGATCTCCAGCCGCTTCTCGCGGGGGATGTCGACGCCGGAAATACGTGCCATCGGTGGTGGTTCCTCGACTGCTCTCTCAGCCCTGACGCTGCTTGTGACGCGGGTTCTCGCAGATCACCATGACGCGCCCGTGCCGGCGGATGACCTTGCACTTCTCACAGATCTTCTTGACGCTGGGACGGACCTTCATGGGTGACCTTTGTTCTTTCGACTTGCTCGGCTTGTTACTTGTATCGATACGTGATTCGACCCCGGGTGAGGTCGTACGGGGTGAGCTCCACCTGCACCTTGTCGCCGGGCAGGATGCGGATGTAGTGCATCCGCATCTTTCCGGAGATGTGCGCCAACACCTTGTGGCTGTTCTCGAGCTCGACTCGGAACATGGCGTTGGGCAACGACTCGAGGATCGTGCCTTCGAGCACGATGGCGTCGTCTTTGGGCTTGGGCAGAACGGCCTCCCGGGAGCGAAGGAATGGAATACGGTGAAACGAGCGACCGCGAGTGCTGCGCACGCGCAGGGGCGCTCAGGGCCGAGGAGCAATGCTAGCGGCTGTGACGAAGAACGCCAAGTGGCTCTCGCGGTGTGCCTAGGATCTTCCGTTCGGCCGTCGCACCGAACGGTCGGCCGTCGATCGTCGCAGGTCAGAACCGCCATCGCTCAGCGCGACGGCGTCACCGAGAGGGTGATGCGCAGCGCCCGCATGGTCCCGTTGGACGTCTGCGCGATGCGCGTGCTGACGTGTTGGCCAGCGGCGAGCCGTGCGACGGTGGCCACCGTGCCCCCGCATCGGCCATCGCCACCGGGGCTCATCGACTGGCCGGCGGTGGCCGCCCGATCGACGACGACCTCCAACCACCGGTCGCCGTCCGGACGTTCCTCCCACAGCACGGAGGCCACGACGGCGTAGATGCCGTCGTGGCGGACCGTCACCGAGCCGGGTTCGGCGGGATCGTGCAGGTTCGACGGATCCGAGCGTTCCCAGCCCGTGAAGGCCACCTCGGTCAGCTCCTGCGAGGGCACGGCGACGTCGAGCGCGACGAGGTGGCAGCCGTTGAGCTCGTCGCGGCCCGCGTTGTCGGCGACATCGGCCCCGTCACCGAGCACCAGCGGCACGCCGACGGGTTCGTCGGTCGGGCAGCCGCGCTCGGCGGCCATGACGTTGCGGTGGATGGAGAGGTTGCGGTGCCCGCGGGCGCGGTCACCGGCCGGGTGGACGAGCACGTGGTGCGAGACGGTGTGCTCGTCGGGCGGAGCAGCGAAGAACGTGTTGTCGTGGATGCGGACGCCGTCCATCTCGTTCCATCCGCCCATCAGCTCGATGTTGGCGAACGTGCCGGCGGATCGATGCGAATTGTTCGGTGCGAAGGTGCACCCGGTGATCCTCACCGTCTCCGTCCAGCCGTCGATGCGCACCGCGCCGCGGCACGTCGTGAACGAGCAGTCGCGCACCACGAGCTGCCCTGCCCCGATGATCTCGAGCCCCGGACGGATGCCGTCGAGCGGATGGTCGGCGTCATCGTTGCCCTCGACCTGCACGCTCGCGATGCGCAGCTTCGTGCACCCCCGCAGGAGCACCGCGCCGCTGCCGTTCTCGGCCACCCAGGAATCGCCGAACCACGAGTCCCAGACCTTCGTCAGGGCGAATCCGCGTCCGCCGTTGGAGGTGGACCACACGTTGCGCATCGTCAGCAAGAACGTCGGCGCGTTCGACGCGCCGATGGCAACGCCGTGGCGACGGCAGCGCGTGATGCGCACGTCGGAGAGCAGGAGCCCGTCGCCGACGAAGCCGTCGCCCGCCTCGGTCGACGGGCCGACCCCATCGGTGCCGGCGGGGCACGCCGCGGCGTTGCCGTCGATCGTCAGGTTGGTGAGCGCCACCTCTCGTCCGCTCGCTCCCGTCCCGCCGTTCGTGATGACGGGGCCGGACGAGCCCGGCAGCTTGCGCAGCGTCGTCGTGACGATCTCACCCTCGAGGCGCACGCGGTCGCCCATCCGCAACGTGCTGACGACGTAGGTGTTCGCAGGCGTCGCCGGCAAGCGCACCAGGCCGCCACCGCGCTGCGCGGCCGCGTCGATGGCGGCCTGCAGCGCAGCCGTGTCATCGGTGACACCGTCGCCGACGGCGCCGAAGGACACGACGTCGATCGCTCGGACGGACGTCGGGGCGATCGTGACGGGAGCGAGGCCGGCGCCGAACGCGGCGCCGATCGCCTGGCGTCGACCGAGTCGGATCATCCTCGTTCGACGGGATACGGGCCGTCGAGCAACGGGGTCGCATCCGTGGCGACCCACTCGTAGACGATGGCGAAGTCGTAGTCGCGGACCAGCTTCCACGTGCCTCCGTCGTAGGACGTGTGGGCGATCGTGTCGAGCACCTGATGGCCCGCTGCCTGCGTGGACCACGGCTCCAACACGATGAAGTCGAACCGCCCGGCTGGGTCGCTCGTGATCCGCTCGAAGTCTCGATCCTCCGGAGCGATGTAGTGATCGGGCTCATCGGAGAACAGGAGCGGCACCGACAGCGACTGCGTCGCCGCGATCGATCCAGCGGCCAGGAGCGGATCGAGCTCCTTGTGCAGTTCTCGATACGGTCGGAGGTCGCCGGAGTAGACGATGTCGGCACCGTTCTCGACGACGAACGGCTCCACGTCGCTCTTGCCCCACAACGGCCCGAACAGTGCGAACTCGCCTTCCGCGTACGCGTACCGGCGCGTCGACAGCAACAGGCTGCCGGTGATCGATCCGATGACGAGCGCGCCGACGCCGAGGTAGCCGAGCGTCCGCGCCGCAGGACGATCAGCGCCGGCGCGAAGGACCCACATGACGCAGACGATGGCCAGCACCGGGGTGAGGACGTAGAAGCGCGGAACTCCCCAGCTCGACCCACCGTGCATCTGGATGGTCACGACCGCGGGGATGGCCAACGTCGCCCCGAGCACGCCGATCGAGGTGCGCCACCGCTTCGGCACGGTCGCTGCGCCGACGAGGCTGAGGACGAGCGATGGTGCAAGTGCCAACACGACGAGTGCGGAATAGCCCGCAAGCGGCAGCAGCCCTCGATCGGTCGGCAACCATGCCGCCGATGCGGGCGTGCTCGTGGTGCCGGCGTTGGCGGTCGTCCACCAGTAGAAGCCGTTGCCCATGATGAGCCTCGACGCCAGCGTCCACCATGCGAACACGATCACCGCGGGCACCAATGCCACCGTCGCCTGCGCGACTCGCCGACCCCGCTCAGCGCACAGCGCCACGACGATGCCGAGGACTGGGAGCAGCACCAACGTCTCGAACCGGGTCATCATCGCCCCGCCGAGCGCCAAGCCGAACAGCACGAGACTCGTCGTCCTACCGTCGCCCCGCCATCGCAGGAACCCGAGCAGGGTGAGCAACAGGAAGCAGGCGAACGTGCTCTCGCTCATCCCGTTGGCGCCCATGTAGACGGTGATCGGGCTGAGGACGTAGATCACGCAGATCACGACGGTGAGCGAGGGCGACAGCTTCAGCACCGCGCCGATCCGTGCCAGCACGAGCACCGACGCTGCCGCGAAGAACGCCGACGTCAACGGACCAGCGAGGACCGCCTGGCCGAACGGCTCGGTCAGGACGACGAACGGGATGCGCGTCAGCGTCGGCAGCGGCATCCAGTAGAAGCCCATCGCCCCGAGGTGCGGATCGCGGGAGAAGACCATCTGCTTGGCATAGAGCGTGCGGAACAGCGAGTCCTTGATCGCGTAGTTCCGCACGTTCTGGAGCCACCACCCGACGGCACTGCACTGCACGAAGCAGTAGACGCTGAGTGACCATGGCCATCGTGCACGCGGCTGGGCGTTCGATCGTTCTCTCATGTCGGAACCACGTCGACGACCGTCGGCTCGGCCTGTCGGCTGAGACCGTGCTCGGTCTTCTCCCAGTAGTCCGGGTTGACGACCAGCTGGAGGATCGCCTTCACCGCAGCGAGCGACATCATCGCCCAGTACACCGGCAGCAGCAGTGCAGCGCGAAACACCCGACGGAGCCCGAGGTCGAAGGCCATCGCCAGGTTGAGGTAGTAGAGCAGGCTGTTGCCGACGATCCACACCAGCAGACCCGAGTAGTAGATGGGCGCGGGCATGATCTCGATCAGGAACTGCGGCTCGAGCATGAACCACAGCAGCAGCAGGAACCAGCTGACCGGGTTGAGCAGCGCCAGCAGCGGCGTGCCGCCGACGAAGCAGTTGAATCGGATGAAGTTGACGAAGCCGAGCTCGCGCACGAGCTGCACGGGGTGACGCATGTGCACCAGCCACGTCTGCGCGTAGCCCTTGTACCAACGTGAGCGCTGCTTGATCCAGTTGACGAAGTCGACGTTCGCCTCTTCCTCGGTGATCGAGTCGAGCACCGCGACGCGGTAGCCGCGGCGACGCAGGCGGACGCCGAGGTCGGCGTCCTCGGTGACGTTGTACGGGTCCCACGCGTAGAGCCCGGTGAGCAGTTCGCGTCGCATGTGGTTGGAGGTGCCACCGAGCGGGATCGCTGCATCGACGGCCGCCAGGCCCGGCAGGAACTGACGGAACCACATCGCGTACTCGGTGGCGAACCAGCGGGTGATGATGTTCTCGTCGGCGTTGAAGAACGAGAGCTCGGCCTGCACGCACGCCACCTCGGGACCACACGCGGCAAACGTCGCCGCCACCTTGCGCAGCTGCAACGGCTCCGGTCGGTCCTCGGCGTCGTAGATCGTCACGATGTCGCCGGTCGCGCGGTTGAGCGCGTAGTTGAGCGCCTTCGGCTTCGTGCGCGGCTGGGAGGGCGGGATCAGGACGATCTGCACGTGGTCCTCCATCGCGTGCGCGTGGGCGGCGGCGATCGTCTCGTCGTCGTCCGCCTCCAGCAGCAGCAGGATCTGCAGCAGCTCCTTCGGGTAGTCGAGCGCAGCGAGGTTGCTCATCAGCGTGGGCAGCACGTCCGGCTCCTTGTACGCCGGAACGAAGATCGTGAACGTCGGCAGCGATGCCGGGTCGAGTGCGGCGAGCTCGTCACCAGAGAACTCGAACCGACCGTCGCCGCCGGCGCGAAGGCTGAGGTCGAGCCGCATCCACAGCGCACCGGCGTAGAGCGCGATGAGCAGCGCCATCAGCACCGTGCCGATGACCACCGGCACGACGACGAAACCGGCGACCAGCACCACGAGCAGCACCACGAACCCGACAGCTTGGCGACGGCTGAGCCGTCGCCTCGCCGACAGCACGGGATGGCTGCGGCGCAACCCGTTGACGCTCCAGTCGAGCTGTTCGGCGTCGGCAGCAGCCAGCGTTGAATCGTCGGGCGCTGGCACGGACATGGCGGTCGTCATTGTTGCGAACGGGACCAACAGGTGAACAGCAGGGGTGGTCTCATTCGGCCATCGTTCACCGCACGTTCAGGGCTGGGTCAGGCAGCGTTGGCCAGGTCGACATCGGCGCGCTGACCGCGCGTGCGGAACCGCATCACGTCAACGAGCACGTCGGCGGCGTAGCGCATGCCGTTCACGTGGCACTTCTCGTCGCCGTAGAAGGTGGGGATGGCAATCTCGGCGATGTGCTGCTTGGTACGGGCGAGGTGCAGGATGATCTCGGTGTCGAAGTCGAAGCCGTTGGACATCTCGGCGAGTGCCACACCGTCGAGGCGACGCAGGTCGTATCCGCGGTAGCCGCTGTGCCACTCGCTCAACTTCATGCCGGTGATCTTGTTCTGCACGAAGGTGAGGATGCGATTGCCAACGAGCTTGTACATCGGCATGCCACCGCGGCGTGCGCCGCCACGGGTGAGCATGCGACTGCCGAACACGGCGACGGCGTCGCCTGCCAGCAACGGTCGGACCATGTCGAGGACGAGCTCGGGCGCGTACTGGCCGTCGCCGTGCACCATGACGGCGAACTCGCAGCGGTTGCGGACGGCCCACTCGTAGCAGAACTTCTGATTGCCGCCGTAGCCGAGGTTCTTCGGCTGGCGGATGACGTGCAGGTTCACGGCCGGGTGTGCAACGGCCCAGCGGTGGGCGGCGTCGGAGGTGCCGTCGCGGGATCCGTCATCGCTGACGAGGATGGCGCCGACGTGCTCGGCAACGGTGCGCGGGATGCGGTCGAGGACCGCTTCGATCGTCGCCTCGGCGTTGTAGGCGACGACGACGATGGCCACCGCGTCGAGCTCGTTCGAGCCGCGAGTGGATTCGAGATCGGATGCTTCGGTGATCGGGAGGTCGATCATCACCATGGCCAGGGTTCCTTTGCGGGATGGCGGGTTGCGGGCGTGCGGAACCACGTTGGGTGCGACGGACGGGAGCCCGTCGCACCCAACGCGTTGGTTGTTCTCCGATTGGAGATCGGGTGAGTGCTGACCGATCAGGTCTGGACGGCGCAGGCGTAACCGGGCGTACGCAGCCCGACGACCGTGCCGCTCAACTGCTGGAAGCCTTCGGCGTTCAGCGCGTTGACGATCTCCGTGCGGTAGCCGATGCCGGTGACGCTGTCGACTGCCTGCTGCGCGTTGGACGTGCGGCAGAGGAACTCGGTGAACTGGCGCACTGCGCCGCCCTTGCCCGACGTTGCGCCGTAGACCGAGGCAGCGCTGTTGTCGCAGACACCGGCGGAACCCGGAGTCTGACGGCAGTCGGCCTGCGTGTTGCGGGTCACCTGGTACACGGTCCGCACGATCGGATAGGTGCTGTTGAAGATGCTGCTCGACGACG
The DNA here is from genome assembly GCA_965229005.1 of Ilumatobacteraceae bacterium. GTDB lineage: Bacteria > Actinomycetota > Acidimicrobiia > Acidimicrobiales > Ilumatobacteraceae > CBDDIP01. The sequence goes on along the minus strand of CBDDIP010000002.1, from coordinate 971,647 downwards.
GCTCCGAACCCTCGACGGTGACGAGGTTGCTGTTGATGGCGGCGCCCGTGCCGTCGACCTTGCCGTTCTTCACGAACGGGTAGGTCAACCAAGCGGCGTACGACATCCACCAGACGTAGTTGTTCTCGTTGTCGTCGGCAGTGCCGAACGTCAGGTCCGGGCCCGAGTCGGCGAGGATCGGCTTGACGTCGTTCTCGAACGGGGCAAGCGCGGGTGCGGCACCGACCGGGTTGAGCTTGCGGACGCAGGCGCCGAAGGTGACGCCGTCGAGGTACGACTTGAACGTCGCAGTCGTACCCGATGACGGGTTCATGTCCCACGCGATGATCGGCCCAGCCGGTTGGCCGAACTGGCTCCAGTCGGTCTTCGCGCAGGTGTAGATGTCCTTCAGGTCCTGCTTGGTCAACGAGACGCCGCTGCGGGTGCCGAACGTGGTCACGGCGATGCCGTCACGTGCGTAGCCCCAGAAGGTCAGCTCGTTGGTCTCCGTGCCGGACGCGCCACGCGAGGAGCGGGCGTAGTCGATGGCCGGGTTGTACTGCACGCCGGTGGACAGCAACGCGTTGACGCCGGCGCTCGAGCCAGTCGGAGTCGCGCCGACGAACACGTCGTGGTCGTAGTTGCCGTTGATCTGACCAGTGGGCGTCGCGGTGGTGTCGGAACACTTCGCCTTGCTCGCCGACGTGTTGCCCGTGTCGACGAGGCATCCCGGCGCACCGTTGTAGAGCACTTCGAGACGCTGGGACAGCAGGTACGTGGTGTCCGAGCCGCCGCCGATGACGACGTCGGGGTTCTTGTCCCAACCGGATCCGGCGGGCGGATCGGCATGGGCTGCGGGGATGGCCGTGCTGATGAGGCCGAGCGCCGTGATGGCGGCGACGACGAGCTTGGTGTTGCGGGTGCGGTTCATGTGGTTGTTTCCGTTCATCAGGCGGCGGCGCGCCGGCTGCGGTTGCGAACGAGGGCACCGCCACCCAGCACCGCGGCAGCGCCGAGGGGCAGGAGGATGTTGAGGGGCACCTCGGGGACGTCGGGCGGCGGGGTGACGCCGTACGTGAAGGCGAAGAACTCCTGGCCGGCAGTCGTCGCAGGGCTGCCCTTGGCGATGCGCACGTAGCACGTCGTCGCCTTCTGCAGGCCGGCGGACGTGTTCGGGCCGCAGCCCCAACCGGCATCGTTCGGCTCGTCGCCGCCGAAGAGGAAGAACGACTTCGTTGCGTTGCCACTGGCGTCGGGCAGCACCTGATCGCCGGTCGCCTGCGAGCAGTCGGTCAGCTGGTTGAAGGTTGGGGAGGTGTCGTTCTTCCAGCACTGCTGGATGAACGAGTAGGTGCCGGGGATCTGCCCGGACAACGTGACGGTGACGCTCTCGCCGGCGGGGAGGATCGTGGTCTTGGACAGGTTGCCTGCCGCCGAAGCGGAAGATCCGAGACCACCGATCATCAACGCGGCACCGGCGACCGCTGCGGCCTTGGTGAATCGCATGGGGTGTGTGGTTCCTTTCATCGGGCCCCTCGGTGCGTGGGGTCGAGTCACATCATCCCGGGGCGCGTCGTGCCTGCATAGAGGCCAGAACGACTGTTGGCGCAGCCGTCGGGAGGTGTTCACCTTGAGGCCACCCTGAGGATTCCTTGCCACCCTGTCGGGCGTCGGAGCTCCTCAGCGGGCGAGCGGCAGCAGCTGATCGGCAGCGAGCATCAGGCGCAGCGCCGCGGTCATCGCCAAGGGGGCGATGACGATGATCAGCACCACCACGCCGACGCGTCGGCGGAGGAAGATCCACGCCAACGCGGCTCCCCCGGCAGCGAGGTTGGCGAGCAGCGCATCGACGCCGATCGGCGAACCGCGTCCCGGCTCAGCGTCGTCGAGCTTCGGGACCGTCGGCGTTTCGACATCCGTGACCGGCAAGGCACGAGCCATGACGACCACCTGCTCGCGCGTGTGCCAACCCGACTCGCTCGTCACCAGCGCGAGCACCGAGAGGTCGTCCGTGTCGGCGAACTCGACGGAGGACACCGATGTGTTCCGAACCACCTCGGACACGACGTACTGCACGATCGGGCCGGTGCGCGCCTGGAAGGTGATCGTGTCGCCCTTGACCAGCTTGTCGATCGATGCAAACGGGCTGCCGTTGGTGCTGCGGTGCCCATAGACGACGACGAGGCCGACGTCGCCCGGCAGCGCCGAGCCGGCGAGGTGCGCCGGTCCACCGCGCAGGTGATCGACATCGACGCCCTCGACGGCGACGGCGTTGACACCGATCGTCGGGATCTGCAGGACGCCCATCGCATCGCCGTCGCGGATGGTCGGCGACGGGTGCTGGAACGAGTACGAGAGGTGCTGCTGGCGTTGCTCGTAGATCAACGGCCCGGCGAGGTACTGGTACAGCGCCCAGGCGGTGACGACCACGAGCACGCCGATCACGACACGACGCACGATCGGTCGAATCGAACGCTTGACGCGCGGTTCCGGCTCGACGTGGTGGCTCGGCAGTGCAGCAGCACTCACGGGCGCTTCGAGCCGTTCGTCCAACACCGCGCTCACAACGGCAACCGTCGCCGGCTGAGCACCAGTCGCTGCAGCCCGAGGAAGGTCGACGCGCCGAGCATCAACGTCCCGAGCTTCTGGAAGCCGGTGGTCCCGTCGCTCGGGAGCGCCTGCGGCAGGCTGGTGAGGGCGCGGCCGCGCAGCCTGGTCCCGCCACTGCCGGGTGCTTCGGAAGCAACGGCGGAGGTGGTCGTGGTGACCGCCGGGACGGTGTCCACGGCGACCGTCGTGGTCGTCTCCTCGACGGGAGCGACGAACGGCGGCGAGGTGATTCGTGGGCCGCCGGGCGACGACGAGCGCACGACGGTGGTCGTCGTGGCGATCGTGGTGGACGTCGTCGTGGTCGTGGTCGGCGGCGGCGGCACGGCGGTGCAGTGCGCCAGGCCGGTGAGCGCTTGGACCTGGGGGGTGTCCGGATCGAGCGGGCCTGGACCACCGGTGGTCACCTCGTACCCGGCGGCGATGCAGTTGGCGGTCACGATCGCATTTGCACCGGCAAGCGCTTCGGCGCGCAGTGCAGCCGTCAGCGGCGCGCCGCCGTTGTCGATGATGGATTGCTGTCCGTCGGTGACGATGAAGCGGATCGAGCCGGCCAGCGCGTTCGCCTGATCCGGGTCGAGGCTTCCGGCGACGGTGTACATGCGCGTCGTCCACGTCAGCGGATAGGCGCCGGCGACGTCGTTCGTCGCGCCGATGTTCGGCGTGTCGCCGGCGTTCGCGGCAGCCTCGATCGACTCGCGCGTCGGCGCAACCCAGTCACCGTGGCGGTTCTGCACCTCGACGACGCGGAACTTGGCGTCGGGTGCGTCCTGGTTCATCTGGACCAGGTCGGTGCTCATCACGCCGGCCATGCTCCCGGTGGACAACGTGCCGAGCGCGAAGTTGTTGGTCGCCGGATCGAGTTGGTAGGTCCGGAGCTGACTGACCACGCCGCTCGCGCCCTGACGGGCGATCGACCGCGGGGAGAGGTTCTCGGAGACCGGTTCCCAGCCGTAGTCCGGGTTCTCCTCGAGTCGCAACGTCCACGCCGTCGGGCCCAACGTCTTGGCGTACTCCATCATGTACTTGTTGACCGCCGACCCGTCCGCTCGCACGACGAACGTGTGGTGCTTGCCGGTGATCCCCTGGATCGTCAGCTGACTCGTGCCCAACGCGGCCTCGATGGCAGGGCTGTTCCACGAGACGAGGTTGTTGCCGTGGAAGTTGTACGACAGGTTGAGCATCATCGCCGAGAGGTTCTCGGCGGGCACTCGGATCGGACCGAGGAACGGCGTCTGCACGGGCGCACACGCCACCGGATCGAAGTCCGGATCGTTCGGGTCGCAGCCGGCAGGGATGGTCTCCGTGGTCCAGCCGTCGATCGGCGTGGTGGCGACGATGGCGAGCGCCGAGACGGCGATCGGCACCGAGAGGATCGCGCCGCTGCCCGCAGGACGCGATCCGAGCTCGTCGTCGGTGAACGGCACGCCGCTGATGATGTAGTCCTTGGCGCCCGTCAGCAGCGCAGCGCGGCTCAGCCTGGAGCCTCGCTCGAGGAACGGCAGGTCGATGGGATGGTCCTGCGAGAACAGCGTGTCCTGCCATCCGACGATCTCGGCGATGACGTCGCCGTCGCCCATGCCGTCCAACACGATCGCCGGGACGTCGTCCGCTCGAGCACGGGCGGTCGGGGCGACGGCGATGATCGCCGTTCCGGCCAGCGCGAGCGCAAGCCATGCGTGCCGTCGGACGCCGCCGAACATCACGTGCCTCGACGCCGCAGCGAGGCGAGGCCGGCGCCGACCGCGCACACGGTCGCGCCCTGCAACAACCACCACGCGATCGTCGTGCCCTTGATGCCCGTCGTCGCGTCGTCCACCGGCAGGTTCGGGATCGCAGGCGCCGCACCGACGTTGCCGCCGCCCGTGCTGCCGCCATCGCCGCTCGGGACCTGTCCACCCGTCGACGCGCAGAGCGATGGATCCGCGGGAAGGCCGGACGCCGGATCGATGCACTGGCCGGTGTCATCGACCGTCGGCAGCTGGACGATGACGGTCTCACCGGTGACGGGATCCACCGAGATGCTGGTGGCGGTGACGCCGCCATTGCCGTTGCTGTTGCCGTTGCCGCCTACGACGGTGGTGTTCGTGCCGCCGACGGCGGACATCGTCGTGGTGGTGGCGCCACCGGCGGGCGGAGCGGTCGTGGTCGGAGCGGGCGGCGGCGGTGCCGAGTCGACCTTGCACTGATCCCACGGTGGCGCGCCGGGGATCTTCGAGATCGAGTCACGGGCGATGTCCACCAGCGGTGCGGACAGACGCGCGTACCCGGCTTCGCGGGTCAGTTCGACGCGCTGGCCCTTCGTCACCGCGTAGCAGAGGAACTTGGCCAGGACCGTTCCCTTCGCCGGGTCGAAGCCGGTGGTCTGAGCGATGACGTAGCTGTAGGTGGACGGGAAGTACGCCGCCGGGTCGCCGCCCGTGAAGTCGAGGATGAACGTGCCGTTACCGCGAGCGGTGGCGTAGCCGAGCGCAATCGACACGGCGTCCTCGGTCGGTTGCGTGAACGCTCCGGCCGCGTTCTGGACCGAGGCGTTCGGGTACGGCGGGTTCGAGATCTTGGCGTAGCCGGCCTCGTTGTACGTCACCGTGTACAGACCGGTGGAGGAGTCGGCGACTGCCGCAGCGACGCCGTAGGCGTTGAGCGCGGCGTTGACCTTTCCCCATCCCGTCGGCCAGTTGGAGACCGGCTTGCCTTGGTAGAAGAGCGGATCGAGACCGGTGTCCGCCTGACGGCTGGCGATGAACGCCTGCCATACGTCGGGCGCGACGGTGATGCAGAACTCGCTGAAGACGTAGCTGGTGCCGCTGCCGTCGCTGCGCACGACGGGCCGCACGTACTCGTGGGGCAGGCGCAGGCCGGGGTTGGCGCTGGCGATCTCGGCGTCGTCCCAGTACATGTCGGCTTCGGTGAACATGCGGCACGCGGCACGACGGGTGAGGTTGAGGTTGTTGACCTTCGCCCCGGTCGCGTCCTTCAGGTTGAACATCAGGCCCAGGCCGCCAGCGCTCACCGGCACGTAGGCGAAGTTGGCGCGCGCCTTGCCGTTGAGCTGACCGAGCTCAGGATCGGTGAACGGGATGTCGCTGGCGGCGAAGTCGAGGGTGCCGGCGATGTACTGCTGACGACCGAACGACGAACCCTGTGCGTTGTAGGTGATCTTCAGGCCGAACGGAGCGCGAGCTACCTCCGAACGCCATGCGTCGATCTCGAGCGCGGCGAACGAGGAACCTCCGCCCAGCAGCGACGGTCCGTCAGCGCGAACGGCACGAGTCGGCGCCGGCACGATCAGCGCGGCGAGCAGCGCAACCGCGACGAACGACAGCATCAGCAAGCGACGCATCACCCGAACCGCCCCGTGACGTAGTCGAGCGTGCGCTGATCGTTCGGCGACGAGAAGACCTTGTCGGTCGGTCCGGCCTCGACGATGCGGCCGGGCTGGCCGAGCTCCTCCACGAGGAAGAACGCGCACTGGTGCGAGACGCGCTGCGCCTGCTGCATGTTGTGCGTGACGATGACGATGGTGACGTCCTGGCACAGCTGGCGAACGGTCTCCTCGACGACGCGCGTCGAGATCGGGTCGAGTGCCGAGCACGGCTCGTCCATCAGCAGCACGCGAGGCCGAACGGCGAGGGAACGGGCGATGCAGAGACGTTGCTGCTGGCCGCCAGACAACGACATGCCACCATCGTTGAGGCGGTCCTTGACCTCGTTCCAGAGGCCGGCGGCGCTGAGGCACTCCTCGACGAGCGCGTCCCGATCGCCGGAGGTCGTGCCCGACAGCCGCAGGCCGGCGAGCACGTTGTCGCGGATGGACATCGAGGGGAACGGGTTCGGCTTCTGGAACACCATGCCGATGCGAGTGCGCACCTCGGTGACGCCGAAGTCCTGCCCGTAGACGTCCAGGTCGTCGAGCAGGACGCGGCCGGCGACGGCAGCGCCCGGGATCGTCTCGTGCATGCGGTTGAGGATCCGCAGGAACGTCGATTTGCCGCAACCGGACGGGCCGATCAGCGCGGTGACCTCACGAGCTTCCATGCGCAGCGAGCAGCGCTCGAGCACCTTGCGCTTGCCGAACCAGGCAGTCACATCCTCACCGACGAGCGACGACGGGCCATGCGCGGCGCGCGCCTGCGCCACGTCGACGGCCGGCAGCTCCTGCGTGATGATGCCGGATGTCGGCGCCCACGTGTCGAGCTCGTCGAGCTCCGAATCGAACAACGGTCGGGACACTGCTATCTCCTTCCGAGCCGGCGGTCGCTGCGAGCGAGCGTGAACCGGGCGATGGCAAACGCGATGAGCACGAGGATCAGCAGCACGAGCGCGCCTGCCCAGGCGCGGTCCTGCTGGCGTTCGCTCGGCAAACGGATCAGTTGGTAGACGAACAGCGGGAGGCTCGACTGCGTCCCGCTGAGCGGGTTCCAGTTCGTCGCCGAGTTGCCGAAGGCGGTCAGCAGCACGGGCGCCGTCTCACCGACCATGCGGGCGATGGCCAGCAGCGTGGCCGTGACGAGGCCGGCGCGTGCCGTCGGCAGCACGACGAACATCACGACCCGCCACTGCGGGGCACCAAGGGCGAGTGACGCCTCGCGCAGCCCGTCGGGCACGGTGCGCAGCACCTCCTCGCCGGTTCTCGTGACGATCGGCAGGGCGAGCACGAACAGCGCCAGCGAGGCGCGCAAGCCGGAGAACCCCGGGAACATCGTGAACACGAGCAGACCGGCGACGATCGACGGCAGGCCGGAGAGCGCGTCGACGATGAAGCGGATGACGCCGGACATCCGCCCGCGGATCTCGTGCAGGTAGACGGCGGTCAGCACCGAGACGGGGACGACGCCGATCGTCGCCAGACCGACCTGCTCGAGCGTGCCCACGAGTGCGTGCTTGGCGCCGCCGCCCGGATCGTTGGGACCGACGGTGGCCAGGTCTTCGGTGAGGAACGACCAACCGAGCTTGGAGATGCCCTGTGCGGTCACGTACACGAGCACCCAACCCAACAGGGCGACGATGCCGATACCGATCGTCCACATCACGGTGGTCACCGCGCGATCGATGGCAACGTCCGGCGACGAACGCGCTCGGACGATGGCGTAGTGGAAGACGACGAAGGCGCCGAGCGCGATCAGGGCGGTCCCCATCAGGTCGTCCCAGTCGAGGAGGAACCGCAGCAGCGTCGCCAGGTGCACGCCGCCGGCGAGCGCGATCGCATACTCCACGGCCTCACCGCGGGTCAGGCCGCGAACGCGCCTCGGCTGCTGGCCCGGTCGGTGGTCGATGACGGGCCCGATCGGCTCCGACGGCTCGATCGGTTCGACGAGGATCAGCGTCATCGCACGGCCTTGCGCGACACCGCACGGCGGGCGGTGAGGCTGACGGCGAACGTCAGGACGAGCAGGGCCAGACCGGCCGCGACGAGGCCGCTGCGCTCCACCGGGGTGGCCTCACCGAAGCGCGTGGCGATGAGTCCCGCAATCGAACTGGCACCGGACTCGAGCACGTGGACGTTGCCGTCGAAGGTGAGCTCGATCAGCAGCGCGACGGCGATCGTCTCGCCCAACGCGCGGCCGAAGCCGAGCAGCACGCCACCGAGGATGCCGGAGCGGCCGAATGGCAGGATGACCGTGCGGATCATCGCCCACTTGGTGCCACCGAGCGCAAGGGCCCCTTCGCACACGTCGCGCGGCGCGCGTGCCATCACCTCGCGACCGATCGAGCAGATGATCGGCAGCGCCATGATCCCGACGACGACACCGGCGATGAAGCTCGATCGGACGAGCACCGCGTCCTTCGACGTCAGTTGGAAGAACGGGATCGCGACGAAGTGCACCGACAGCCAGCGAGCCACCGGGACGAGGTGACCTTGCAGCGCGAACAACCCGAAGAGCCCGAAGATCAGGCTCGGCAGCGCGGCCAGGAGATCGATCGCAGTGGTCAGCCCGCGAGCGATCGGCTTCGGGGCGTACTCGTTGATGAACAGGGCCATTGCGATCGCCAACGGCACGGCGACGATCATCGCGATCGCGGCGATGATCACGGTGCCCATCAGGACGCCGAACACGCCGAACTTGCCGACGAAGCCGTTCCAGACGCTGTCCGTGAAGAAGTTCCAGACCCCCGTGGAGCGGAAAGCCGGCCGCGACTCACGGATCATGAAGACGATCGTCGCCGTGACGATCACCAGCGACGTGAAGGCCGCGGCCACGCACATCGCGCGGAACACTCGGTCGCCGGAGGTCGGCCGGTCCGACGGGACGATCGGGATCTGAGCGGGTGCCGTCGACATGCCGCGGCATTCTCCCGAGGCGGCACGAACGTCACCTGTCGGCCAGGTTGACGGAAGATGAACAGTCCGGGATGGCTGCTGAACAGGGGCGACGCTTGCTGGCGACCGCGCTGCGTGGTCCGTACGGTGATCTCATGGCCATCGCACTCCCACAGGAGGCAACCGCTGCGGCACGTGTCACGCGGATCGAGTGGCGGCCCCTGGTCCGGCCTGGGTTCGTGCTCGTGCTGACGCTGTTCGCCTACCGCACGTCACTGGGCTCGCTGTTCGACCTGATGCGGCTCGACACGCCGGTGGCCCACCTCGCGCTGGTTCCGTTCATCGCCGGCGGCATCGCGTTCGCCTCACGGCGCAACGACGCCGGGCCGCCCATCCACGACCGTCAGCTGGACTGGATCGTCGGGCTCGTGCTGTGCGTCGCCGCGCTGGCCGCGAACGTCGTGCTGCCGGTGCGGCTCTCGACGGAGTTCTGGGAGTACCGCGTCGACCTGTTGACGATGCCGTTCTTCGTCGCCGGCGCGGTCGCCCTCGTGTTCGGAGTGCGGTCGCTGTGGAAGTACCGGCTGGCTGTCCTGTTCCTCTTCCTCGCATGGCCGTACCCGTACGTCCAGGTGCTGAATCGCTACCTCGGCGACTTCACCAACGTCACGATCAGCGTGCTCACCTCGGTGCTCGGGCACATCCCGCTGGCCACCCGCATCGCACCGGACTCCTCCGTCTTCGAGGTGATCCGCCACGGCTCGCCGATCCAGATGAGCGTCGCGTCGGCGTGCTCGGGCGCCAACGGGCTCGTCGGCTTCCTGCTCGTGGCCGGGGCCTTCGTGCTCGTCGTCGACGGCAACCGGTGGAAGAAGCTGGCCTGGCTGCTCACCGGTGCCGGCCTCGTCTGGGTGCTGAACATCGTGCGCATCCTCGTCATCTTCTGGGCCGCACGACGGTGGGGCGAGGGCGTCGCCATCGACGGCTTCCATCCGGTGACCGGACTCGTCGTGTTCAACATCGGCGTGCTGCTGATGGTGGTCGCCATGCGCTTGTTCGGGTTGAAGTTCCGCGCCCCGGTCCGGCGTCGTACCTCGAACACTGGCAACTCTGGCGATCCTGCCGACCCTGCCGGCCTGCCGGGCCGCCCGGCACCGAATCGCGGCGGCGCCGGTTCGGGTCCGAAGGCCCTGACCGCCCTCGCGATCACCGGGATGATGGCCGTCGGCGTCGGTGCCTTCAACGGTGACCTCAGCAAGTACGACCGCATCGCCGACAGCCTCGGCTCGCCACGGCTGACGAGCTTCGCCGAGAGCCGTGAGACCCCGACCGGGTGGCTGCTCAACGACACCGCCCAGTACGACTGGGCGCGCCGCTACTTCGGCAGCGACTCCGACTGGAAGCGATACACGTACAACTACATCGCCCCGTTCGAGATGAGCTCGACGTTGCAGGCCAACGTCGGCATCACCGCCGACGTGATCGAGACCAGCGATCGCGCCGCGCTGAACGCCTACGGCGTGGAGAGCTGCTACACGTTCCACGGCTACGAGGTGCACGGGCGCCAGAGCGTCGACCTCGGCTCGGGCATCGTCGGCGGACTGCTGACGTGGACGTCCGACGACACCAACCTGACGTGGACGACGCTCTACTGGCACTGGCCGATCAAGACCGCGACCGGCACGCGCTTCGAGCGCGTCACGTTGGTGCTCAACGACCAGACGACGAACGAGTTCACCTCACCGCCGATCACCACCGACGCGGCCCGCCAGCTCCAGCTCGACATCAACGACGTGCTGCGCGGCGTGGGCAGCGCCGAGGACCGCGAGCGCTTGGTGGAGACGCGACAGTTCATGATCGGCTTCGCCCGCCAGCTGATCACGATGCGAGCGCCCGCACCGACTGGGTAGCATCGCCGCCGAACGTGAAATGGGTCCCGTGAGGCCCATACGTGGAAAGCAGGCTGGCATGTCGAGACAGGTCTTGAGCGCGGACGACGTCCGTCGAGCGCTCACCCGCATCGCCCACGAGGTCGACGAGCGCAACCACGGCGTCGACGAGGTGGTGGTCATCGGGCTCCAGCGAGGTGGCGTGTGGATCGCCGAGCTGCTCGGTGAGCTGCTCACCGGACTGCACCCCGACGGGGGCACCGTGCCGGTCGGCGCGCTGGACGTCAGCTTCCACCGCGACGACGTCGGCCTGCGGCCGATCGTGCCCGGCCGCGTCACCGACATCCCGGTGTCGCTCGATGGTCGCACGGTGGTGCTCGTCGACGACGTGCTCTACACCGGCCGCACCGTGCGCGCTGCCCTCGAGGCGCTCAACGAGTACGGACGCCCGCGCGCCGTGCAGCTGGCGGTGATCGTCGATCGCGGGCATCGCGAGCTGCCGATCCGGCCGGACTACGTCGGCAAGAACCTGCCGACGAGCAGCGACGAGAACGTGGCGGTCACCGCGGACGGCGTCGTGATCTCCGACAGCGTGATCTCGTGAAGCACCTGCTCTCGATCGACGATCTCGATGCGGACGCGATCCATCACCTGCTCGAGCTGACCGACCACATGGTGGAGATCGGGCAACGGCCGATGCCCAAGGTGCCGGCGCTGCGCGGCCGCCACGTGGTCAGCCTGTTCTTCGAGGACTCGACGCGCACGCGCACGAGCTTCGACACCGCGGCGAAGCGACTCTCGGCGGACACCACCAACTTCTCCGTCTCGTCGAGCAGCGTCAACAAGGGCGAGAGCCTGCGCGACACGATCGAGACGATCAGCGCGATGGGCGTCGACGCGTTCATCGTGCGCCACAAGAGCAGCGGCGCGCCGATGCAGATCACCAAGTGGACGACGGCCAGCATCGTCAACGCCGGCGACGGTTGGCACCAGCACCCGACGCAGGCGCTGCTCGACTGCTACACGATCCGCACCAGCCTCAACCGGCGCGACGGCTTCGACGGGTTGCGCATCGCCATCGTCGGCGACATCAAGCACAGCCGCGTCGCGCGCAGCGACGTCACCGCCTTCACCGCGCTCGGCGCGCATGTCACGCTCGTCGCTCCGCCCACGTTGCTGCCGCCCGGTGCTGCCGAGTGGCCGGTGGAGATCAGCCACCGCCTCGACGACGTGATCGGCGACCTCGATGTGCTGTACCTGTTGCGCGTACAGCGCGAGCGCATGGACGACGGGTTGCTGCCCTCGCTGCGCGAATACTCGACGGCCTACGGGCTCACCGCCGCGCGGGCGGCGCGGTTGCCGTCGCACGCGCTGGTGATGCATCCCGGCCCGATGAACCGCGGCGTGGAGATGGTCGTCGACCCCGGCGAGCTGCCGGGCTCGGTGATCCTCAACCAGGTGGCCAACGGGGTCGCCGTGCGCATGGCGGTGCTGTTCGAGCTCCTGGGCTCGGGCGCGGACTTGCAGAATTCGACGATGAAAGCGGGTGCATGATGTCGGACCGTCTGGTGATCCGTGGCGGCAGCGTCGTCGACCAGAGCGGCGAACGCTCGGCCGACGTCGTCATCGAAGGCGGCGTGATCGTCGAGGTCGGTGCGGGGTTGACGGGTGATCGCACGCTGGACGCGTCGGGGTGCGTCGTCGCGCCTGGCTTCGTCGATCTGCACGTGCACCTGCGCGAACCGGGCAAGGAAGAGGCGGAGACGATCGAGACGGGTTCGCGCGCCGCGGCGCTCGGCGGCTTCACCGCCGTCATCGCCATGCCGAACACCGACCCCGCGCAGGACACGCTCAGCGTCATCGAGTTCGTCCGCGCGCAAGGTCGCCGCGCCGGGTTGTGCGACGTCGAGCCCGCTGGGTGCATCACCGTCGGACGCGAGGGCCACGCGCTGGCGCCGCTCGGCGAGCTCGCTGCTGCTGGCGTGCACCTGTTCACCGATGACGGCAACGGCGTGCAGGACCCGCTGCTGATGCGCCGGGCGCTCGAGTACGCGGGCGCGCTCGGCATCACGTTGGCGCAGCACTGCGAGGTGGCCGCCCTGACGAAGGGCGCGGTGATGCACGAGGGGTCGTGCTGCAGCCGGCTCGGCCTACCCGGGTGGCCGGCGCTGGCCGAGGAGCTGATGGTCCACCGCGACATCGAGCTGTCGCGGTTGACCGGCTCGCCGATCCACCTGCTGCACCTCTCCACGGCGCGCAGCGTCGACCTCGTGCGCGCGGCCAAGGCCGACGGGCTGCGCGTCACGGCCGAGGCGGCGCCGCACCACTTCACGCTGACCGACGAGCTGCTGTCCGGGTTCGATCCGGTGTTCAAGGTCAACCCGCCGCTGCGCACCGCCGACGACATCGCGGCCATCCGCGCCGGCCTCGCTGACGGCACCATCGACGCCATCGCCACCGACCACGCGCCGCATGCGCCGGAGACGAAGGAGGCGCCGCTCGATCAGGCACCGCCCGGGATGCTCGGGTTGGAGACGTCATTGGCGTTGTCGCTGACTCACCTCGACATGGCGCTCATCGACGTCGTCGCTGCACTGAGCTGGAAGCCGGCGGCCATCGCCGGACTCGGTTCGCGCCACGGTCGGCCGATCGCTCCCGGCGAGCCGGCCAACATCACCGTGTTCGACCCGGCGGAGCGCTGGACCGTCGTGCCCGCCAAGCTCGCCAGCAAGAGCCGCAACACCCCCTACGCCGGCCGCGAGCTGCGCGGCAAGGTCCGCCACACCCTCCTCGCCGGTCACCCCACCGTCATCGACGGAACCGCCACGCGGTAGTTGCTCGGACGCGAGTCGGACGCGACCAGCTTCTCGTTGCGTGCAGCGACACCATCTGTCGCCCGACGCAACGAGAACGAGGCGCGGCCGTCCGGTCGACCGCACAGGCGCGGAATCCGGTCACCGACTGGAGTTCGGGTGAGCGAGCCCGCGAGCGAACACGGCAGGCGAGCGCAGCGAGCACCGATCAGATGGCGCTCATGCGGTGCTGGCGCCAGAGGACGAGACCGCCGAGGGCGGCAGCGGAGCCGACGGCGACGGCCGGCAGCGGGAACTCGGGGATGTCCGGCGGGAGCGAGAGGCCGTAGCCGACCTCGGTGTTGTCCAGCCGGCGGATGGCGATCGCGGCTGCACGGGGCACGCCGGGCGTCTTGCCGGCGATCGGCGGCGTCGTGTTCCACGCACTCCCCGGCGAAGCGAACGTCCCGACGCTGGCGGTGACCGCCGTGGCGCTGGTCCAGGTGAACATGTCGACGCCGGGGTGCTGGATGGACATGAACAGGGTGCGGTCGTCGGGCGTGAAGAACGGGCCCGTCGCCTCGCAGCCCCTCACGGTGCACACGAGGGCCTTGCCGTGGCCGCGCTCGGCACCCTCCGTGGGGAACCCGAAGATGCCGTCGTTGAGGCCCTTCAGGCCGGTCTGCAGCGCCGACGGCTGGCCGTCGGTGGAGAGGAACATGTTGCCCTTGCTGTCGAACGAGACGTTGTCGACGCGAGCGACCGGACTGACCTTCGTCTCGTCGTAGCCGGCCCACCAGCTGCTGTTGTCGGCCGTGGCCGTGGCGAGCGCGGGCAGCGGGCTGCTGTTGGTGGCCACCGAGCCGGTGGCGTTCGGGTAGCCGCACAGGAGGAACATCTCCCACGTGAACGTCAGCGCGGCGTTGTCGCCACCGGCCTCCGTGATCTCGATCACGTGACCGAGACCCTGGTTCGAGATCGAGCTGCCACCGGTGCGCGGGTTGGCGGCGTTGACCTCGGCGCCGGAGTTGCCGGTCATCACCGCGTAGACCTTCTTCGTCACCGGGTTGACCTCGACGTCCTCCGGGCGAGCCATCTTGGTCGCACCGAGCAGCGTTGCGGCACGGCGGGTGCGCAGCAGCACATCGGCCTGCCCATCGAACGTCGGTGCCACGAGCGGGCCGGTGCCGAACGTGATCGGCATCCAGGTGCCGCTGCCGTCGGCGTTGAACTTGGCGACGTACAGCGTTCCATCGTCGAGGAGGCCCTCGTTGGCAGCGCGGTTGCTCGTGTTCACCACGCCGTTGGTGACGAACTTGTAGATGTAGTTGTTGACCTGATCATCGCCGCTGTAGCTGACGAACTTGCCGGACGGCGCGACCGTGCCGGCCGCGGCCTCGTGCTTGAAGCGACCCATCGCCGTGCGCTTCTTCGGGACGTACGTCGGGTCGTAGGGATCGATCTCGACGATCCATCCGAAGCGCAGCTGCTCGTTCGGCTCGGCGGCGAGGTCGAAGCGCGGGTGCACCGTCTCCCACTTGCGCGCGCTGACCGTGGCGAACGAGCCGTAGCTCTCCGAGATCACCGTCTTCGAGTAGCCGGCGGGCATGTTGCCGTAGTTGCCGAAGTACTGGTCGAAGTTCTCCTCGCAGGTGATGATCGTGCCCCACGGGGTGTTGCCGCCGCCGCAGTTGTTGAGCATGCCGAGCACCGTCGTGCCGGCGGGGTCCTCAGTCGTCGTGACGCGAGCGTCGCCGGCGACGGGGCCGGTCAGGGTCATCGGCGTCTTGGCCGTGATGCGGCGGTTGTACGAGCTGGTCGGGTCGTAGCTCCAGGAGCCGTTCGCCGCTCGGAGCACGCGGACCACCGTGCCGCCGTGTGCTGCCATCTCGGTGTTCACCTGCGACGCCGTCGACGTGTAGTTCTCGAACATCATCGTCGAGTCCGTGTACTCGTGGTTCACCCACAGCAGGCCCTCGGCCGAGTTCGTCGAGCCGTAGGGCAGCGGGCGGAAGTCGAGGTAGTCGTGGTTGAAGCCGCACTGCTGCGCTTGTGCTGCTTCGCTCTGGTTGAGGATGTCGAACGCCGGCGCCCCGGGCACCACCGGGTCGCCCCACGAGATGAGGACGTCGTACGTGAACCCGGCCGGCAGGGTGATCGCATCTGCATCGCTGAGCGTGACCGCGTCGTAGGTCAGCTCACCGAGGGCGTACGGGCCGGCCGCTGCGGCAGGCTCGGCGATCGTGGCGGCGATGGCCGCGCCCGTCGCGCCGGCGATCGCTGCCTTGAGCGCTCCTCGACGGCCGAAGCGCGCTTCGAGCACGTGCTCGAAGCTGGTCTCGTCGATCGGCTGTGTTGACTCGGCAATCTGCTCCACGTTGTTCCTCCACGTTGTTTCCACGGTTCGTACCGACGGAGCATGAAGGGCCAAGACGTCGCCGAGGCGAACGACGAACGGCAAGCAGTTGACGATTCCTTGAACACTGGAACCCGGTCACCAGAGACTCGTCACCAGAGGAAGGTGATCAATGCGTCGCGACGTCCACGCGTCACCGGAAGCACCTCGTGCAGCAGCCCGCATTCGAAGACGAGTGCCGTGCCCGCACAGCCCCGCCACGGCGCGACGTCCAGTTCGGGAAACGCGAGCTCGCCGCCGTCGTAGCCGTCGGACAGGTTCAACGACACAGCGACGCGGCGATGCCTCGAGTCGACGCTCACGTTGTCGCGGTGCGGCCGGAACCAGCCTTCCCCGGCGTCGTACCGCACGACCTTGAAGGACTCGAACGACATCGGCGCGAACCCGAAGTGCTCGCGCACGTGAGGGAGCAGCGCATCGGCGAACGCGGCTGCGACCGTGCCGACCAGCGCCGGGTCCATCAGACGATGGTCCGCGCGCGCCTTCATCCGCCGGTCGATGACAGCGACCCGGCCGTCGCGCTCGGGCACCATCGGTGACGGCATCGCGCCATCGCCGACGGTCAACCCAGCCAGCTGGCGACAGAGCAGTGGAGTGAGCACCCCGCCGATCTCGATCATCACGTGACGTGACCCCGGGTCACCGTGCCACCGCCGGTCAGTCGAAGTCGATGTCCTCGCTGCTCATCAACCAGCGAGCGATGCTCGTCTCGCGCTTGCTCCACTCCTTGATGACGTCCTTGCCCTTCCGCGACTCCGCGGACAGGTTCTTCGACTTCGTCAGGGTGATGTCGTGCTCGGAGATCTGCTTGGCGATCGCGGCGATCTTCCGCATGCGGCTGTGCGCCATGTTCGTGTCCTCGGTGCAAGGAGCGATCGATGTCGCTCGTCAGCGAGTCCGGCCGGAGCCGAACGGATCGCGGATCGTACGAGGCCAAGGTGAACACCAAGTGAACGGGCACGTCACGCGGCGCGGCGGGATGCCGACAGGCCGGTCAGTGGAACCAGCGCGCTCCGCGACCGCCCGTCAGGGTCGAGGCGGTGCTCGACGAGACCGACCACCTTCCAACCGATCAGCGGCTGCACCTCATCGGGCAACGTCGCCCACGTCGACGGCACCCACACATGAGCGCGTCGGTCGATGATGTCACTGCGCCACTGATGCACGTGGCCACTGCCGACGAGGCGGACGTCGCTGCGCTCCAGGATCTTCGTCATCCGAGCTCGTGCCGCAGCGGTGAAGTAGCGACCGTCGTCGTCGAGCTCGCCGTCGCGCCACGGCATCAGCGGTCGATGCGTGAACAGCACCGTCGGCACGTCACCGTCGAGCACGTGCTCGAGCCACTCCCACTGCTCCTCGGTCTCGCTGCCGCGATCGTGCAGCAGCGTCTGCGAGTCCACGCCGACCAACGTCCAACCTCCGACGTCGACCGACCAGTACGTCGCGCCGATCATGTCGCGATAGCGCCGCACTCGTGCGTCGTCGATGCCGCCGACGGACCCCGACTGTTCACCGATGTCATGGTTGCCCGGGACCGCGACCCACGGCGTCTGCAGCTCGTCGAGACGACGCCGTGCGTGCGCAAGGTCATTCCGTTCGTTCGTGCCGTCCATGCTGATGTCGCCCGTGTGCACCACGAGGTCGGGTTTCGTTCGCCGGACGTAGGCACTGACCGAGTCCCAGTTCGCGTTGGCAACAGCATCGCCAGACGTGAGGTGCGAGTCGCTGACGTGCACGATTCGAGCCATGCCGACAGTGGAACACGGCCGTGTGCCGGCGAGGCGACGCTCAGATGAACGGGTCGTGAGCATCACGTCGCCGTTCGCTGAACCTTGTCGCGGAACATCGGGTGAACACCGGACGACGTCGACGTGGTCATCACCTGAATTCCCACCGATCCGCGTGATCCGTCGCGTTCGCTCGTGGACAATCGAACGATGCGTCGGTTCGGTCAGTTCGTTCTCGTGGGTGCTCTCGTCGCTGCCGGACTGACGCCCGGCGTCGCGAGCGCGAACGACGCGCCGACCGTTCTCGCGACGTGTGACGCAGCGGCGGCGCCTGCGGCCACGGCGATCGCCCCGACGACCGATGCGGATGGGACGGGCATCGTCGGTCGCGTCGATCGCGCCGACGGCTCCGTCGAACTGCGGGTCGCCGTCAACGGCGACGCCATTGCCCAGCAGGACGCCGATTCGTGCGCTTCCGTGAACGGCACCCCGACCGACGTCACCACGAGCGTCGTCGGGCCGGCAGACACGACGCAGCGACTGAACCAGGCGGAGCATCGACGCCAAGGACACCGATCGATCATCGTCATCATCGTCCGTCAGGGTTCCGGCCATCAGGTCTGCATCTGGTGGCGCGGCCACGGTGTCGAGTTCTTCGTGACCGATCGCACGGAGCACTCCGGCCGAACCTGGCTGCCGTGGAAGCACTGGTGCAGCAGCCCGGCTCCCCCGCCCGACATCCCCGAGGTCCCCGCGCCGGCGATGCTCGGCATCAGCGGCGCGGCGGTGCTCGTCGCCGTCAGTGCGACCAGGCGCCGGCGGCTGCGGACAGCACGCTGAGCAGCGGGTCGCCGGGCACCACGGCGAACGGATCGGCGCCGCCGAACCCTGCCGGAGGATCGGCGTAGCCCCAGGCGAGGTAGCCATCGATCCCGTGGGATCGTGCGCTGTCGAGCTTGGCTGCCACCAACGCCGCTCGGTGCGCCGCCGTGCCGACGCGCTCGACGCGCAAGCCCTGCTCGCCGATCACCACGGGCAGGCCGGCGCATTGCGCAACGCGGACACCGAGCCCGTTCCACTCGTCGCCGGGGAAGGCGGCCGGATCGTCGTAGTCGTGGTACTCGCACCAGTCGAGCTGCGCCGAGCGAACGAGTCGCTCGTACTCGTGGCCCGCGGTTCCGCACTGTCCGGATCCGATGGTGCCGTGCGTGACGAGGTGATGAGGATCGATGGAACGGATCATCGTGGCGACGTCGACGGTGAAGTCGACGAGGACGCTCGACGCGTCGGCCGCGCACGACTTTCCGTCGATGGCGAACGGCACCGGCTCGTTGATCAGCTGCCACGCCAGCACGGTGGGGTCGTCGCGGTAGCGGGCGACCACCGCGGCGACGTAGTCGCGGTAGGTCGCCGGCATGGGGCGTCCCATCGGTGAGGTCGTCTCGGTGCGATAGCCGTCGCGGTACCACTCGACGTCGGCCGGCGCGCCGCGATCGCAGTCGCCCCACTGGTTGCCGAGTGTGACGATGACTCGGACACCGTTGCGACGGGCCGTCGCCAGCGTCTCGTCGAACGGTGCCCAGTCCCACTCGTTCGCCGCCGTCGTGATCAAGGGCTGGAAGAACCAGGCGCGCATCGCGGTCGCGCCGGAGCGCTGGAACGCGGCTGTCAGCTCGCCGTCGCCCATCGGGTACCAGCACGTCGAGCGGCTGTTGGCGTTGTACACGTTGAGCCCGACGAAGGCCCACGGCCGCCCGTCGACGACGAAGTGATCCCCGTCGCGCCGCACGAACCCGTCGGTCGGCGCGGTCGTGGTCGGCGGCGTCGTGGCCGGCGAGGTGGTCTCGGGCGCAGTCGTGGACGCCGTCGTCGCCGCCCTCGCGGGCGGGATCGTGGTCGGCGTCGTGGGCGCCGTCGTGGTCGGCGTCGTGGGCGCCGTCGTGATCGTGGTGGTCGTCGACGTCGTCGTCGCTGCTGCTGTCGTCGTCGAGAACGCGGTGGTCGTCGTCGCGGGAGCTGCGGCGGAGCCGGGCTCGAGCGCTCGTGTCACGGGGACGGCGCCCGCGCCCAGCGCGATCACCGTCACCATCGTCCACCCGCTCCGCCGCACCTGTACGTCATCGGCCCACCGCGCACTCGCTCGACCGAGTTCACCCCGATGTCACCAACAATTCAACGAAGGAGCGTGGAGGGTCCCACGCCCGCCCGGGTGAACCCCAAACCCTCCACACGACTGGAGTGGAGGGTTCCACGCCCACCTGGGTGAACCCCAAACCCTCCACACGCCCAAAGTGGAGGGTTCCACGCCCACCTGGGTGAACTCCAAACCCTCCACCCAAACCGGCGAGGTCACGCAACGAGGACTGGAGCTCGGGTGAGCGAGCACAGCGAGCGAACACGGCAGGCGAGCGCGGCGAGCACCGAGCGTTACGGCCAGCGTTCGGCGGTGAGGCGGCCGGCGATGAAGACACGCTCGCGTCGGGTGCCGGTGGGGGCATCAGTCAGCTCGCGTTGGAAGGGCGGCAGGTCGGGTCGGGGCAGGGCACGCAACGAGTGCATGCGCGGACGGGATGACTGGATCACGCCGAGGTTGCGATCGGCCCAGGCCATGCGCACGTACGTCCACAGCCCCATCGGCACGATGATCATGTTGATGATCATCAGGTAGAGCGGCATCACCAGCAGCGCCAGGTCGCGGTCGCGGAAATTGACGATGGCGACGATCAACAGGTACGTGGTCAGGCTCGCGGCGACCGGCCAGCTCGGGTTGATCAGGCACCACCAGCGCAGCGGGGTGGTGATCAGCGAGCCGAAGCCGTACAGGAACAGGAACGGGTGTCGCCGGGCGAGGTGCAGGTTGACCACGTACAGGCGCACCTCGCCGCCCGACCACGCCAACCGCTGACGGAACCAGCCCCGCCACGTCGGTGGCACGCTCGTCGGCACGGGGAACGGCAGATGACCGACGCGGAACTCGAGCGCGTCGCCGAGCACGCCGACCTCGACGTCGTTGCCCTGGAAGAACGTCGAGTGCTGGTTCATGATCCGCCGGTGCGCATCGGTGGTCGCCACGTGGCAAGCGCCGGAGACGAGCCATGGCACGACGTGGCGCAGCCGCATCGCGTTGCGGTACTCGTGGCTCTGCAGCCGGGTGATCAGGTTGACCCGGTTCTTCACCACGAGCCGCACCGAGGCGACCTCGAAGTCGTGGTGCACCAGCGCGCCGACCAACATCGACAGCGGCCGCTCGGTGTCAGTGTCGGCATCGATGCACACCACGTACTTCGTCGTCACGGTGTTCACCGCCTGGCGAACGATGTGCTCACGGATCACGCCACCGGTCTGTCGCTTGCCGTCGGGAGCGACCGCCTCGCGGCCCGGCACCGTGCCGCGGAACACGCGCAACCCGTTCGCCGCGGCGATCTCGTCGAGCTGGCGATCGAACTCCGGCGTCTCCGTGGTGGTCGAGGTCAGCAGCACGCGGTCGCCGTAGTCGCGCAGGTACTCGACGTTCTCGAGGTAGCGCACGTCGCCGTAGATCGGCACGATCACGGTGAAGTCGTCGATCGGTGTCACCACCTCCGACGCTCGGCGGTGCTCGTGGCGGCGGGCGCGGAAGGTCGGCAGCAGCTCGGCGATCGCGAGGAAGATCGCCGGCAGGCAGATCGACATCGCCCCGACAGCGACCAGCAGCGCGTGCATCACACGGCGGCGAGGGTGCGGCAAGGCGCCGCCGACTCATCGCGCGCCAGCACGGTGAGCATCTGGCGGGTGTGCACGTCGTCGTCCTTGTAGGCCAGGCGGTACAGCTGCGACAAGCGCTGCCGGAGGATCGCACCCGACGATGAAGCTTCCGCTTCGCGACGACTGACCCGGATGCGCGCGTGGCGCGTCGGGGCGGCCATCTCTCCAGGTGCGAAGAGCACCTCGTGGAGCTTCTCCCCGGCGCGCAGGCCGCTGAACGTGACCTCGCCGACCTCGATCTGCATCAGGCGCGCCAAGCGTTCGACGATGTCCATGATTCGCACCGGCTCGCCCATGTCGAGCACGTACGTCTCGCCGGCATCCGCCATCGCACCCGCTTCGAGCACCAGGCCGACGGCCTCGGGGATCGACATGAAGAAGCGGCTGACCGCCGGATCGGTGATCTGGATCGGCAGACCGTTGACCAGCTGCCAGCGCAACGTGTCCAGCAGCGAACCGCGGCTGCCGAGCACGTTGCCGAAGCGGACGGAGGCGACGTTCATCGATCCGCCAGCGGCGTCGAGGACCACTCGCTCGGCCATCAGCTTCGACGCACCGAGCACCGACGACGGATCCGCCGCCTTGTCGGTGCTGATCAGCACGAAGCGTTCGACGTCGGCAGCCATCGACGCCTCGACGGCGTTGTCGGTACCGAGCACGTTCGTCTTCGCGCCCTCGCAGGGGTAGCGCTCGAGCAGCTGGAGGTGCTTGTGCGCCGCGGCGTGGAAGACGACATCGGGGCGCAGCTCGCGCATCACCCGGTGCATCCGCTTGCGGTCGCGCACGTCGGCCAGCACCACGGTGTCGTCGTCCAGCAGGCCCCGCCCACTGAGCTCGAGCTTGAGGGCGTGCATGCGCGACTCGTCCACGTCGAGCATGAACACCTCGCCGCCCAGACGGGTGGTCTGGCGCACGATCTCACTGCCGATCGAGCCCGCCGCGCCGGTGACGACGACGCGCTTGCCGGCGATGGTGTCCACCGCCTCCGCGCCGATCTCCGCCGGAGCATCGCGCTCCAGCAACGCCGTGATCCAAGCCGCTCCGAACTGTCCCGTCATGGTGCCCTCTCCGCATTAGCGATGGAGGTATCGGGCCGTTCCTGTGCGCACTTGAGGAACTTGCACTAGTGCGCCTTGCCCAGATCGGCCACCCGGGCGTGTGTTCAAGGGTTCAAGACGGCCGAACCCGACTCTGGGGCGAATTCGTCTCGGAAACCGAAACAGATTCGCCCCAGAGCCCGCTTCGCCAGCCGGTCTCGACCGAGTGCTGGAGCCGGGGCGAGCGCCCGAGCTTGCGAGGGTCGAGCACGGAAGGCGAGCGCAGCGAGCCCTAGAGACGCGTGAGGATCTCGGGGCCGGAGTCGGTGACGAGGACGGTGTGCTCGACGTGGGCGGCGAGCGAGCCGTCGGCGGTGATCACGGTCCAGTCGTCGTCGAGGACGATGACGTCGTTGCTGCCGCCGGCGATCAGCATCGGCTCGATGGCCAGCACCACACCGGGGAGCAGCTCGGGGCCTTTGCCGGGGCGACCGCGGTTCTCCACGTCGGGCTCCTCGTGCATCGCCTGCCCGATGCCGTGACCGCAGTAGTCGTGCGGGCTGCCGTACCCGGCGGCCGACACGACGCGGTCGATCGCGTTGCCGACGTCGCCGAGGTGGTTGCCCGGCCGCATCGCGGCAACGGCGGCAGCCAGCGCCCGATCGGCGACGGAGATCAGCGCCAGTGCCTCAGCAGAACCCTCGCCGACCACCATCGTGAACGCTGCGTCGCCGTGCCAGCCGTCGATGATCGCTCCGCAGTCGATCTTCAGCAGGTCGCCGTCGGCCAACACGCGCGGGCCGGGGATGCCGTGGATGACCTCGTCGTTGACCGACGCGCAGATCACGCCGGGGAAGCCGTGGTAGCCGAGGAAGTTCGACCGCGCTCCCCGACCAGCGATCACATCGCGAGCCACCGCATCGAGGTCGGCCGTCGTCGCCCCCGGCACGGCCGCGGCGCGGCACGCCTGGTGCATCTCGGCGACGACCCGTCCGGCGGCGCGCATGCATGCCAGCTGATCCGGCGTGCGGCGAGCGATCTTGCGCATGGCGCGACGCCTCAGCCGCGACGCGCCGCGTCGACCGCGGCGGTGAGCCGGGCGAACACGACATCGGGAGGAGCAACACCGTCGACCACGGCCATCCGGCCCTGCGCCTCGTAGTACTCGATCAGCGGCGCCGTCTGCTCCTCGTAGAGGTCGAGCCGGTGGGCGATCGCGTCGGGCGTGTCGTCGTCGCGGTGCATGACGTCGCCACCGCACACCTCGCAGATCCACGGCGACTTCTCGGCGCCGTCGGCGACGTAGTTGGTGCCGCAGTCGCGACACACACGGCGCGACGTCAACCGCGTCAGCACGAGGTCGCGCGGCACGTCGAGGTCGAGCACGACGTCGATCGGCTGGTGCTCGGTGATCCGATCGAGCGCCTGCGCCTGGGGCACGGTGCGCGGGAAGCCGTCGAGGATGTAGCCGCGCCCACGAGCGTCGTCGCGGTTCAACCGCTCGTCGACGATGCCGACCATGATCTCGTCACCGACGAGGTTGCCGGCGTCCATGACCAACTTGGCCATGATCCCCAGCTCGGTGCCCTCGCGCACGGCGGCGCGCAGCATGTCGCCGGTCGAGATGTGCGGCACCACGAAGTGCCGCGACAACCGAACGCACTGCGTGCCCTTCCCAGCGCCCTGTCGCCCGAGAATGATCAGCCGGGCGCCCGGGATCACTTCAGGAAGCCCTCGTAGTTGCGCAGCATGAGCTGACTGTCGATCTGGCGCATCAGTTCGAGGGCGACGCCGACGGAGATCAGCACGGTGGTGCCGGCGAAGGGGAAGCCCTGGACGTCGAAGACGTACAGGACGATGTAGGGCATGATCGCGATCGCGGCGACGAACGCAGCGCCCGGCAGGGTGATCCGGTTGACGGCCTTGGCGAGGTAGCGCTCGGTCTGCGGACCGGGGCGGACACCGGGGATGAACCCACCCTGGCGACGGATCTGGTCGGCCTGGCGGATCGGGTCGAAGGCGATCGAGTTGTAGAAGTACGCAAAGGCCACGATCATCAGCGTGAACAGCACGATGTACACCGCGCCGTGGCTGTTGACCAGGTTGTCGGTGACCCACTTCTGCACCTTGTAGCGCCACGAGTCGGCCGAGCTGGAGCCGAGCAGGTTGGAGGCGAGCACCGGCAGCAGCAGCACCGACGAGGCGAAGATGATCGGCACGACGCCGCTCTGGTTGACCTTCAACGGGATGTACGTGTTCTGGCCGCCGTACATGCGACGACCGACGACGCGCTTGGCGAACTGCACCGGGATGCGCCGCTGGGCGAGCTCGATGCGCACGACGGCGATGACGATGCCGATCGAGATGATCGTCAGGCAGATGCCGGCGAACAGGTTCTCCAGGAAGATGCGGTAGAAGCCGAACGGCAGGCTGCTGACCACCGAGGCGAAGATGACCATGCTCATGCCGTTGCCGATGCCGCGCTGGCTGATCAGCTCGCCGATCCACATCAGCACGGCGGTACCGGCGACCAGCGTGAGGATGACGAGGTAACCGCGGGGCCACATGCCGTCAGGCAGCAGCTTGATGTTCTGCGGCAGACGCTGGGCCGCACCGAAGAAGGCGTTGCCGTTGCCGTTGCCGAAGATGAACGTCAGCGCGGTGCCCTGCAGCAGCGCGATGCCGATCGCCAGGTAGCGCGTGTACTGCGTGATCTTGCGCTGCCCGACGGCACCCTCCTGCTGGAGCTTCTCCAGCTTGGGGATGACGACACCGAGGACCTGCATGATGATGCTGGCCGTGATGTACGGCATGATGCCGAGCGCGAAGATCGAGAAGCTGCTGAAGGCGCCACCCGAGAACAGGTTGAGGAACCCGAGGGCGCCCTGCGATTCGGCACCCTTCTTGAACTGCTTGACCTGATCGGGATCGATGCCCGGCACGCGAATGGCGACGCCCAAGCGGTACAGCGCCACCATGGCGATGACGAAGATGATCTTGTTCCGCAGGTCGCTGACCTTGAAGACGTTCTTCAGGTTCGACAGCAAGACGGGCTCCCAGAGAGATCAGTGCGCTTCGCCGTCAGAGCGACGGCGTGCACACGAGGACGGTTCGAGACGGACGGGATCAGCGGTTCGTGAACTGGTTGCCCTTGACCGGCGGGCGACCCTGCTTGAACGGCAGCCCCAGCAGCGTGACGCTACCTCCCGCGGCGACGATGGCAGCCTCAGCAGCCTTCGAGATCGCGTGCACGGTGAGGTCGATCTTGGTGGTGACCTCGCCACGGGCGAGCACCTTCACGAAGGTGTCCTTGCGGACCAGGCCCTTGGCGATCAACACGTCGGTGTCGATCGTCGACTCGCCCGTGTTCGACAGCTGGTCGAGGTTGACCGGGCTGTACTCGACGCGGAACGGGTTGTTGAAGCCCTTCAGCTTGGGGACGCGCTGCTTGAGCGGCATCTGGCCGCCTTCGAAGCCGCGAGCGACCTTGCCACGACCACGTGACTGCTGGCCCTTGGTGCCGGCGCCGGCGGTCTTGCCGCCCTTGCCGCCAATGCCACGGCCGACGCGCTTCTTGGCGTGCGTGCTGCCGGGCGCAGGTGAGAGTTCATCGACGCGCATGTGGTTACTTCTCCGTGCTCTTCGTCACCTGGATCAGGTGAGGAACGCGTGCGATCATCCCGCGGATCTCGGGACGGTCGGGCAGCGTGTTGGTGTCGCCGATCTTGCGCAGGCCGAGGGCGCGCATGGTGCCCCGGGTCTTCGGCTTGGTGGCGATGGTGGACCGGATCTGCTTCACCGTGATGGTCTCACCGGTGTGCTCGGTCTGCTTGTAGGTGGCCATCAGTGCGACTCCCCAGAGGCGATCTGCTTCTTGCGATCGTTGTAGGCGTTGAGCATGCCCTTCGGCACGAAGTCCTCGGCGGCCAGGCCGCGACGCTTGGCGACGTCTTCCGGACGCTGCAGCGACTGCAGGCCGTTGATCGTGGCGCGAGCGACGTTGATGGCGTTCGACGAGCCGAGCGACTTGCACAGCACGTCGTGGATGCCGGCTTCCTCGAGGATGACACGAGCAGCGCCACCGGCGATGACGCCGGTACCGGGGGCGGCGGGCTTCATCATCACGCGACCGGCGGAGTTGATGCCGATGATCGGGTGGGTGATGGTGCTGCCGGCCAACGGCACGTCGAACAGGTTCTTCTTGGCCTCTTCGGTGCCCTTCTGGATGGCCAGCGGCACTTCTTTGGCCTTGCCGTAGCCGAGGCCGACGCGACCGTTGCCGTCACCGACCACCACGAGCGCGGTGAACGAGAAACGACGACCGCCCTTGACGACCTTCGCGACGCGGTTGATGTCGATGACGCGCGACTCGCGCAGACCGCTGGGGTCCGGTGCCCGGTCCTGGAAGTTGTTGTTGCTGTAGTTGGGACCGGCCATCAGAACTCCAAACCTGCTTCGCGCGCCGCAGCGGCAACCGCTGCAACACGGCCGTGGTAGAGGAACCCACCACGGTCGAACACGACCTTCGAGATGCCGGCGGCCTTGGCACGCTCGGCGAGGACTTCGCCCAACTTCGTCGCCGCGGCCACGGTGGAACCGGTGCCCTCGGCGCGCACGGCAGCTTCGCCGGTGCTCGCCGCCGCCAGCGTGTGGCCGGCGTCGTCGTCGATCAGCTGCAACGACAGGTGCTTGTTGGAACGGAACACGGCCAGGCGCGGCCGGGCCGCGGTGCCGTGGATCTTCTTGCGCACCCGGCGGTGGCGGGTGATGCGGCCGTCGCGGCGCTTCTGTGCGATCTTCGTCATGACTGCTCTCTCACTTCTTGCCGGTCTTGCCGGCCTTGCGGAGGACCTTCTCACCGAGGTAGCGCACGCCCTTGCCCTTGTACGGCTCCGGCTTGCGGATGGAACGGATGTTGGCGGCCACCTGGCCGACGACTTCCTTGTCGATGCCACGCACGATCACCCGCGTCTGCACGGGCACTTCGAAGGTGACACCCTCCGGTGCGTCGACGACGACCGGGTGGCTGAAGCCGAGCGCGAGGCGCAGCTTCGTCGGGGCCAAGGCCTCGGCGCGGTAGCCGACGCCGATGATCTCCAACTCCTTGGCGAAGCCATCGGTGACGCCGACGACCATGTTGCTCACCAGGGTGCGGGTGAGTCCGTGCAACGAGCGGTTCTCCCGCTCGTCGTTCGGGCGCTCGACGAGCAGCAGCGAGCCGCCGCCGTCGTTCGCTTCGCTGCGCACCGTGATCGCGCCGGGGACGGTGCGGCTGAGGGTGCCCTTGGGGCCCTTCACCGTGACGTCGGCACCGGCGATGGTGACGTCGACGCCACCAGGCACGTTGATGGGGGCTTTGCCGATTCGAGACATGTCAGTAGCTCTCAATCACCACACGTAGCAGAGGACTTCGCCGCCGACCTTGCGCTTGCGCGCCTCACGGTCGGACAGCAGCCCCTGGCTGGTGGACAGGACGGCCACACCGAGGCCACCGAGGACGCGCGGAATGCTGTCGCTCTTGCGGTAGATCCGCAGGCCGGGGGTGGAGATGCGACGAATGCCGGAGATCGTGCGATGACGATCGGCCGAGTACTTCATCGAGATGGTGAGCACGTCGCCAGGACCCGTGGTGGAGGCGGCGACGGCGAAACCGTCGATGTACCCCTCGGCCTTGAGCACTTCTGCGAGCGCGATCTTCTGCTTGGATGACGGCATCTTCACCTGATCGTGCATTGCCGTGTTGGCGTTGCGGATGCGGGTGAGCATGTCAGCGATGGGATCAGTGAGCATGGTTCCTCCTCACCAACTCGCCTTGGTCAGACCGGGGATCTCGCCGGCGTGCGCCATCTCCCGCAAGCAGACACGGCACAGGCCGAACTTGCGGTAGACGGAACGGGCACGACCGCAGCGACGGCAGCGGGTGTACCCGCGCACCTTGTACTTCGGCTTGGCGTTCGACTTGTTGATCAACGACTTCTTTGCCATTGCGATGCCCTCTCGTCACTTCTTCTTCTTCGCCGCCGGCTTGGCAGCTGCGCCCTTGCCACCACGACCGGGGTGACGACGCTTGGACTTCTTCGGAACTGCGCCGGCGTCTTCGCCGCGCTTGAACGGGAACCCGAACGCATCGAGGAGGGCCTTGCCCTGCTCGTTGGTGACGCCCGAGGTGACGATGGTGATGTCCATGCCGCGAGGCGAGTCGATCCTGTCGTAGTCGATCTCGGGGAACACCGTCTGCTCGGCGAGGCCGAACGTGTAGTTGCCACGCCCGTCCCAGCTGTGCGCCGGCAACCCGCGGAAGTCGCGCATGCGGGGGATGGCGACGGCGATCAGCCGGTCCAGGAACTCCCACATGCGATCGCCGCGCAGGGTGACCTTGCAGCCGATCGACTGGCCTTCGCGCAACTTGAAGTTGGCGATGGAGTCGCGGGCCTTGGTGATGATCGGCTTCTGACCGCTGATCTTGGTGAGGTCGGTGACCGCACCCTCCAGCAGCGACGGCTGCTGGGTGGCCCGGCCGACGCCCATGTTGATCACGATCTTCTCGAGCCGCGGCACCTGCATGACGTTGCCGAGGCCGAGCTGCTCCTGCAGCGCTGCCTTGACGGTGTCGTTGTACTTCTGCTTGAGACGCGGGGACTCGGTGGCCCTCGACTCCTGCACTGCAGTCGTGCTCATGAGATCACCTCACCGGTCTTCTTGGCGATGCGCACCTTCGTGCCATCGGCGTTGATGCGGTAGCCGACGCGAGTGGCCTTGCCCTTGTGCACCAGCATCACGTTGCTGGCGTCGATGGGCATGTCGCGATCGATGATGCCGCCCTGCTGGTTCTGCTTGCGGGGCTTGGAGTGCTTCTTGGCCGTGTTGATGCCGTTGACGATGAGCTTGTTGGCGCTGGGCATGACCTGCACCACTTCGCCTTCCTGCCCCTTGTCCTTGCCGGCGATGACGACGACCGTGTCGCCCTTCTTGATCTTCATGTTCACAACACCTCCGGGGCCAGCGAGACGATGCGCATGAACCGCTTGTCGCGCAGCTCGCGGCCGACTGGGCCGAAGATGCGCGTGCCGCGCGGGGTGAGGTCGTCTTTGATGATGACCGCAGCGTTCTCGTCGAAGCGGATGTAGCTGCCGTCGGCGCGGCGCTTCTCCTTCTTGGTGCGGACGACGACGCACTTGACGACGTCGCCCTTCTTCACGGCGGCGCCGGGGATGGCGTCTTTCACCGTGGCGACGAAGATGTCGCCGATGGATGCGTAGCGGCGACGGGTGCCACCGAGCACCTTGATCACCAGCACCTCTTTGGCGCCACTGTTGTCAGCCACGCGAAGGCGGCTCTCCTGCTGGATCACTTGGCACGCTCCAGCACTTCGGTGACGCGCCAGCGCTTGTTCTTGCTCGTCGGGCGGGTCTCCATCACGCGAACGCGGTCGCCGATGTTGACGTCGTTGGTCTCGTCGTGGGCGTAGAGCTTCTTGGTGCGCATCACGAACTTGGCGTACTTCGGGTGGCGCACGCGCTCGACGACGGCGACGACTGCGGTCTTGTCCATCTTGTTGGACACGACCAGGCCCTCACGGGTCTTGCGGTTGGCGCGAGCCGCGGTGGCCTCGCCAGTGGGTTGAACGGTGTCGGCCATCAGTTGCCTGCCTCTGCCAGCGCGATCTCACGAACGCGGATGTAGGTGTTGATACGTGCGATCTGGCGGCGCACCTTGCGGATCTCGGCGTTGTTGTCGAGCTGTCCGGTGGCGTTGCGGAACCGCAGGTTGAGCGCCTCCTGCTTGGTGGCGCGCAGCTCCTCGACGAGGGCTGCCAGGTCGAGCTCTTTGAGCTCGGTGTTCGTGCGGGCCATCAGTAGACCTCCTCGCGAGTGATGATGCGGGCCTTGATCGGCAGCTTCTGGATCGCCTTGTTCATGGCCACCCGAGCGACTTCTTCGCTGGGGAACGACAGCTCGAACAGCACGCGACCGGGCTTGACGACGGCCACCCAGAACTCCGGGTTGCCCTTGCCGGAACCCATGCGGGTCTCGGCCGGCTTCTTCGTCACGGGCTTGTCCGGGAAGATGTTGATCCACACCTTGCCGCCGCGCTTGATGGCGCGGGTCATGGCGATACGAGCGGCCTCGATCTGGCGGGCGGTGAGCCAGCCCGGCTCGAGGGCCTGGATCCCGTACTCACCGAAGGCCAGCGTGCTGCCGCCCTTGGTGAGGCCGGTGGTGCGGCCGCGATGGTGCTTGCGGTGTGCGACTTTGCGGGGCATCAACATGGTCAGTCCTCCCCACGGAAGTGCGGTGCCTCGTGCGCGCCGTGCGTGCGGCGAGCGATCTCTTCTTCCTCGTCGAGGAGCTTCTCCAGTTCCGGATCGGCTTCCTTGATGAGCGGCGTGGTCTCGGCAGCCTCGACCTCGTCCTTGCGACGGGCGCCCGACGACACGACCTTGCGCGGCGCACCCTGACCCGACGTCTCGCCGACGGCCATGGCGGCCTCGCGAGCGATCTTGTCCTCGGTCTGCGCCTTGTACGGCACGATGTCGCCCTTGTAGATCCACACCTTCACGCCGACGCGGCCGCTGGTGGTGCGGGCCTCGCGGAAGCCGAAGTCGATGTCGGCGCGCAGCGTGTGCAGCGGCACGCGACCTTCGCGGTACCACTCGGTGCGGCTCATCTCAGCGCCACCGAGGCGGCCCGAGCACTGCACGCGGATGCCGAGCGCACCAGCCTTCTGCGCGTTCTGCACGGCGCGCTTCATCGCACGACGGAACGCGATGCGGTTGGCCAGCTGATCGGCAACGCCCTGGGCGATGAGTGCGGCGTCGAGCTCGGGGTTCTTGATCTCGACGATGTTCAGCTGGACCTTCGGGTTGCCGGTGATCTGCGTCAGCAATGCGCGCAGTTCGTCGGCCTGAGCCCCACGGCGACCGATGACGATGCCGGGGCGGGCGGTCTGGATGTCCACCCGGACCTTGTCGCGAGTGCGCTCGATCTCGATGCGACTGACCGCGGCGGACTCCAGCTTGGCCATCAGCGCCCGGCGGATCTTCCAGTCCTCGGTGAGGTACTCCTTGTAGTCGCGCTCGGAGAACCAGCGGCTCTTCCACTCGGTGGTGATGCCCAAACGGAACCCGTACGGGTTGATCTTCTGACCCATCAGTTGCTCTCTTCCGCGGCGTCACCGTCGGTGGCGTCGTCGTCGTCTCGTTGGCTGGGCGGCAGCAGGAAGCCGGCGGCCTCGGCGTCTTCGGCGGTGGCGAACCAGAACTCGGCGACCGTGCGGTCGTAGAAGCGGCTGCCGGGCACGTGGTACAGACCGGAGTCGGCGTTGCCCTTGATGTCGTAGCCCTCGGGCTGCGAACCGTCCTCGTTGGCGGGAACCGCACCGGCGGGCACGTTGCTGTCCGCAGAGGCGATTGCGGAACCGGCGACGTCGGCCAGACCGTGGATCTCGGTGTCCTCGACCTCGGTGTCGGCATCCGAATCGCTCGGGGCGTCGCCGGCCTTGAGACCGGCGGCACGCTGACGGCTGCGAGCGACGCGAGCGGCGCGGGAGGCAGCCTCGGACCCACCGGCGGCGGCACGACGGCGACCGGCGGCGGTGCGACGAGCCTCGCGGTTGGCGACGATCTCGATCTTGGCGTCGTCCAGACGGGCGACGAGCACGGTGATGTGACACGTGCGCTTGCGGATGCGGCTGGCGCGACCCTTCGCCCGGGGGCGGAAGCGCTTCAGCGTCGGGCCCTCGTCGGCGAAGCACGCCTTGACGAAGAGCTCCTCGGCCTCACCGATGTAGGCGCTCGAGTTGGTGTCGATGGCGTTGGCCACCGCGCTGGCGAGCACCTTGCGGATGTCGTTGGACACCTCGCGGTCGGTGAACTGCAGCACCTCGTCGGCGCGCCGCACGGGCAGGCCACGGATGAGGTCGAGCACCACGCGGGCCTTGTAGGCCGACACGCGGACGTACTTCGCGCTGGCCTTGGTGCCACTGCGCTCGCCAGCGACGTAGCTGGCCTCGTTCAACTTGGGACCGGTCATCAGCGGCGACCCTTCGCGTTCTTCTCCTGGCCGGCGTGGTACTTGAAGGTGCGCGTGGGGCTGAACTCACCCAGCTTGTGGCCGACCATGGCCTCGGTGACGTAGACCGGCACGTGCTTGCGGCCGTCGTGCACGGCGATGGTGTGCCCGACCATGTCGGGGATGATGGTGCTGCGACGGCTCCAGGTCTTGATGACCTTGCGCTCGCCGGCCGCGTTCTGCGTGTCCACCTTCTTCAGGAGGTGGTCGTCGACGAACGGGCCCTTCTTCAAACTGCGGGACATGATTACCTCCGGCCCTTCGTCGTGCGACGACGGCGCACGATCAGCTGTTGCGACGGCTTGTTGGTGTTGCGAGTGCGCACGCCTTCCGGCTTGCCCCACGGCGACACCGCGGGACGGCCACCGGACGTGCGGCCCTCGCCACCACCGAGCGGGTGGTCGACAGGGTTCATGGCCACACCACGGGTCTGCGGGCGGACGCCCTTCCAGCGGTTGCGACCGGCCTTGCCGATCTTGATCAGTTCGTGCTCGCTGTTGCCGACCTCGCCAACGGTGGCCCGGCAGTCGATGAGCACGCGGCGCATCTCGGTGCTCGGCATGCGCAAGGTGGCGAACTCGCCTTCCTTCGCGACCAGCTGCACGGCGATGCCGGCCGAGCGGCCGATCTTGCCGCCGCCACCGGGGCGCAGCTCGACGTTGTGCACCGTGGTGCCGACGGGGATGAAGCGCAAGGGCAGGGCGTTGCCCGGCTTGATGTCGGCGCCCTGGCCACTGGAGATGCGGTCGCCGACGTTCAGCCCACGGGGGGCCAGGATGTAGGCCTTCTCGCCGTCGGCGTAGTGCAGCAGGGCGATGCGGCAGGTGCGGTTGGGGTCGTACTCGATGGCCGCGACCTTGGCGACGACGCCGTCCTTGACGCGCTTGAAGTCGACGATGCGGTAGGCCCGCTTGTGACCGCCACCGCGGTGACGCGACGTCTTGCGTCCGTAGACGTTGCGACCGCCGGACTTGGACGTCGGGAGGAGCAGGCTCTTCTCCGGCGTCGTCTTGGTGATCTCAGCGAAGTCGGACGTCGTCTGGAAACGACGGCCGGGGCTGGTGGGCTTGCGTGAACGAATGGCCATGACGGGACCTCAGCTCTCGAACAGCGGGATCTCGTGGCCCGCTGCCAGGGTGACGATCGCCCGCTTGGTGTCGGGCTTGGAACCGGTGCGGTTGCTGCGACGCGACCGCGTCACCTTGCCCTTCCGGTTGAGGGTGTTGACCTTGACGACCTCGACGCCCCAGATGGCCTGCACGGCGTCGTGGATCTCGGGCTTGCTGGCGCTCTGGTGCACCTTGAACGTGTAGACGCCCTGCTCGATGAGGGCGTAGCTCTTCTCCGACACCACGGGTGCCAGGATGATGTCGCGGGGGTCTTTCATGACTCGCTCTCGGTCTCGTCGTCGGCAGTGCTGTCATCAGCGGCTTCGTCGGCCGGCTTGGCAGCGGCCTTCTTGGCGGCAGCCTTCTTGGGCTTCGCGGGTGCAGCGTCGGCCTCGACGAGCTCGCCGGGCAGCGTGCCCTTGGTGAACACCACGTACTCGTTGCAGAGCACGTCGTAGGCGTTCAGCTCGTTGCGCTCGATCAGCTGCACCTCGGGGAGGTTGAGGAAGCTCTTGATGGTGTTGACGTCGTTGATGTCGACGACCACCAGCGCGCCACCGGCGATGCCCAGCGCGCTGAGCGCAGCAAGGGCGTCCTTCGTCTTCGGGGTGTCGAAGCCCCACTCGTCGATGACCACGACCTTGCCCTCGGACGCCCGGTCGGACAGGGCGGAGCGCAGGGCGAGCTTGATCATCTTCTTGGGGGTCTTCTGCGTGTACTTGCGCGGCTTGGGCCCGAGGGCCACGCCACCACCGCTGAAGTGCGGCGACCGGGTGGAGCCCTGACGGGCGTTGCCGGTGCCCTTCTGCTTGAACGGCTTCTTGCCACCGCCACGCACTTCGGCGCGGGTCTTGGTGGACTGCGTGCCGCTGCGGCGAGCCGCCAGCTGGGCAGTGACCACCTGGTGCATGACCGGCACGTTCGGCTGGATGCCGAAGAACGTCTCGTCGAGCTCCAGCGAACCGGCGTCCTTGCCGGACCGGGTCTTCACGGTGAGTGCAGCCATCACGCCGCTCCCTTCTTCGCGCCCTTGACGGCGTTGCGAACGATCACGACGCCGCCGTTCGGCCCGGGGACCGAGCCCTTGACCAGCAGCAGGTTGCGCTCGAGGTCGGCCTGGACGACTTCCAGGTTCAACGTGGTGACCTGCTCGTGGCCCATGTGACCGGCCATCTTGAGGCCCTTGAACACGCGACCGGGGAAGCTGCACGAGCCGATCGAGCCCGGCGCACGGTGGTGCTTGTGGTTGCCGTGGCTGGCGCCTTGACCCTTGAAGTTGTGGCGCTTCATGCCGCCGGCGAAGCCCTTGCCTCGGCTGACCGCGGTGACGTCCACCCGCTGGCCCTCTTCGAGGATGTCGACCTTGATCTCCTGGCCGACCTCGAAGCCGTCGACGGAGTCGAGGCGCAGCTCGACGAGCCGGCGACCGGCATCGACGCCCGCTTTGGCGAAGTGACCCGCCTCGGGCTTGTTGAGCTTCTTGGCATCGCGATGGCCATAGGTGACCTGCACGGCGGCATAGCCGTCGCGCTCGGTGGTCTTGACCTGGACAATGCGAGCTGGTTCGACGCGGAGCACGGTGACGGGGACGACCTTGTCGCCTACCCACACCTGGCTCATGGCGACTTTTTCGCCAACGATCGCTTTGAGTGCCATAGCGGCAGCCTTTTCGGTCGGACCCGGCACACGGCCGGGCAGTGGTCTGACACGCAAATGCTCCGCAGGCCAGTCGGCCGGCGGAGCACCGGAGATGAGTTCTGCCGTGCGGTCCCCCCCTTTGAGATTGCGACAGGGGCGCACACGGACATCGATTGCGGCGCACCGGCTGGTGCACACGAGGATCGAACTCTATCGGGGCGCCGCGAGCAGCGCCAACCCGCGTTCGGTGATGGGTCCGGCCGCTATGCGTCGAGCCAGGCGGTGAGCTCCGGCGGGTCGGCGAACACGGCGTGCGTGAGGTTCGGGCTCTGCTGGACCGGCAGCCCGAGGGCGGCGGCGTACGCGTCGATGCCGATCACCGAACCGCCGGCGCA
Organism: Ilumatobacteraceae bacterium; assembly: GCA_965229005.1. Lineage (GTDB taxonomy): Bacteria > Actinomycetota > Acidimicrobiia > Acidimicrobiales > Ilumatobacteraceae > CBDDIP01. The sequence goes on along the minus strand of CBDDIP010000002.1, from coordinate 935,982 downwards.
CGTCCAGTCGATCGGACCGCAGGCGGTGCCCGCCGGGGCCTGCGCCTCGAGCGCCCCGGTGGCGTACAGCGCCGCCGGCACGTCGGCCGGCGGCGTGCAACCTTCGACGGCGTGGTCGGTGACCGGGTCGTCGATGACCACGCCGGCCAGCCGCCCACCGAAGGTCTCGCCCCGGCACCACAGCGCGGCGGCGAACGCCGCTCCGTTGGAGAAGCCGTGGATGACGACACGTTCGCACTCGGTGGCGTCGATCGCCGCGGCCACGACACCTCGCGCCTCGTCGTAGCGGTCATCGGGGAAGTAGAGCCACTGTCGCCCGCCCCAGCCCGGCTCGTTGCCGGTGGGCTGCACGCGGGCGATGCCGTTGGCCAGCGTCGACGGCGCTCCGTTGCCGCCCTTGCCGTCCAGGAAGACGATGCACTTGGCCGCCTTCACCGGCGGCTGGGCCGCGTCGTGCCCGCCGGTCGAGCAGCCGGCACCCGCCAGGCTGGCCGCCGCTGCGGCCCACTTCCACCGTCGCATGGTCCCAGCCTACGCAGTGCCGCGCAGCACCCGACGCGACATGGAACCGTCATGAAACCGCCATGGCGTCGTCACATCGCACGTTCGCGATGGTCCACAGCCGCCCACCAGGGCCTGACTGGCAACGGGATCACCACGATCGGTGCGCGGCTTGACCCGGCGATGACGATCTTTACAGATCGGTGACACTTTTGTCTTCAGGTCCTCGACTCGGGCGCCGATGGAACTGCGAACGACATCGACCCCCGACAGATGGAGTGACCGTTGACGAACCCCCGAGCCACCAAGAAGCCACGCAAGCGATCCAAACTCTGGTACGGCTCGCTGATCCCCATCACGATGATGGCGGGTCACCTCGGCTGCTCCCCGCTGCCCAAGCCGCGCATCCCCGTGGTCGTCCCGACGACGACCACGGCGCCACCGACTCCGGAGGCGCAGCCCGTGCCGACGACGACGGCACCGACCACGACCGCGGCACCCGTCGTGACGCCGGCGCCGACGACCGCCGCACCGACGACCACGGTCAAGCCGGTGGTGGTCACCACGACCACCGCCAAGCCGGTCACGACCACGACGGCCGCACCCGCACCGACCACGACGGCTGCCCCGGCGCCGACGACGACGGCACCGCCCACCTCGCCCGGCGGCTCGACGAACGGCACGACGGGCTGCCGCCTGGCGCTGGCCGAAGCGTCGATGGCGTTCTGCGAGACGTTCGATCAGCCCGCCGGCGTCGCCGGCACCCGCACCGGCGACCTCAACCCCACCCTGTGGGGCGTGTCACGCACCAACACGTACGTGAACATGGGCCAGCAGCAGTACAGCTGGTGGTTCAAGGCGTCCGGCATCCCGGGCTGCGACATCGGCACCGCCCCGAACGACGTGCGCATCTGCAACGGTCGTCTCGTCGAGGCGGTCTACGACGGTCATGAGTCGAAGACCAACCTGTCGATGTACCCGAAGCAGCCGTTCGACATCTCGGGCCGCACCGGCACGGTGTCGTTCGACGTCTCGGCGGACTCGCAGGGCCCGCACGCCGCATGGCCCGAGTTCTGGTGGACCGACCAGCCCGTGCCGACGCCGCACGGCGACGGTGAGGGCTACAACGCCTCCGCCCGCAACTCGTTCGGCTTCGCCATCGCCGGCTGCAACGGCGACAGCAGCCGCACCGGCATCACGATGACGGCGATCACCCGCAACTACGTGACGCAGGACGTCGGTCCGGTGGAGCAGCTCGGTTGCGTGCTGAAGGGCTCGGCCACTGGGGCACTGAACCACTTCGAGGTGCGCATCAACGCCAGCGGCGCCGAGATCTGGGCGACCGACGCCGGCCAGACGCAGCTCAAGCTGCTGGCCCGTGCGAACGTGCAGATGCCGCTCACCCGTGGTGTCATCTGGCTCGAGGACCTGCACTACAACGCCTGCAAGTTCGACAGCCAGTGCGACCACGCCTTCGCCTGGGACAACGTTGCCTTCGACGGACCGAAGACCTACCGCGACTACACGTTCGACGTGCCGGACGCCAACACCTCGGTCTCCAACGGGATCACCACCCTCGGCTACCGAGTCGGTCAGAGCCCGGTGAGCCTGCAGGTGCAGGGCACCAACTGGCAGCACACACCGGCCAAGGTCCTCGTCACCTTCAACTGGGCGCCGAACGACACCACCGTGCCGATGATCCGCATCAACGGCGGGCCGTGGCACCAGACAGCCTGGCCGTACCCGAACTTCCCGCCGTTCTGGAAGGCGATCGCCGTGGAGGTCCCGTTCAGTGAGATCCGCACCGGGATGAACACGATCGAGTTCCAGCAGCCGGGCGGCGCTCAGGACACGGTGATCTGCAACATCAACCTGACGTTGATCGACGCGGCCCCGGTCCCCTGACCCGAACGAACCTGTCCGTCCCGATCAGTGGCGCTCGGTGGCCCCTTGGCCGCCGAGCGCCTTCGGGTACCGGAGGCTGAGCCAGACCGCAGCGGCCAGCAGCACGACGATCACGGCCAGCGAGATCCAGGTGTCGATGTGGTACCAGTGCGAGATCGTCATCTTGATGCCGACGTAGATGAGGATGATCCCGAGGGCGTGTGAGAGGTAGTGGAACTTCTCCTTGGCGTTGGCCAGGAGGAAGTACATCGCCCGCAGGCCCATGATGGCGAAGGCGTTCGAGGCGAAGACGAGGAACGGCTCGTTGGACACGGCCAGGATCGCCGGCACCGAGTCGATGGCGAAGATGATGTCGGTGATCTCCACCACGACGAGCGCGGCGAGCAGCGGCGTGGCGAACTTCTTGCCGTCGATGCGGGTGACGAACTTGTGGCCGTCGTAGACCTCGCTGACGGGCATGAACTTCTTGAGCAGACCGACGCCGGTGGTCTTGCCCTCCTCGCCCTCCTCGTTGCGGTGGCGCAGGATGCGGATGCCGGTGACGATGAGCAGCGCACCGAAGATCAGCAGCACCCACCAGAAGGCGCTGATCAGCGCCGAGCCGACGAAGATGAAGATGGCACGCATGGCGAGCGCGCCGAAGATGCCCCAGAACAGCACGCGGTGCTGGTACTTGAGCGGCACGGCCATGGTCGTGAACAGCAGCGCCCAGACGAACACGTTGTCGACGCTGAGCGACTTCTCGATGACGTAGCCGGACAGGTACTCGGTGAACGCCTTGCTGCCGAAGGCGATGGCGATCACGCCGGCGAAGGCGAGGCCGAAGCCGACCCAGATCAGGCTCTCCTTGAGCGCTTCCTTCGGCGAGGGCTCGTGGTCGTCGCGATGACGGAACAGGTCGACAGCGAGCATGAGCGCGATCGTCGCCAGCAGCGCGCCCCATGCCCACAGCGGCACATCCAGATCGACGAAGCTGTCGCGTCCGTTGCTGGAACTGATTCTCATTGCTACATCATGGACGTGAGGTCAACGAACGGCAACCCCTCCGTTGCTGCGGGATCGGCCGACGCCGTCAACGCTTGGTTCGGCCGCGCAGGAACGGTCGGATGAGCCCGCCGGGGTGGCGGAAGATCAGCAACGCGAACACGATCGACGGGCCGAGGTCGTACCACTTCAGCACCGCACCCACCGTGGGGTAGCGGAAGTAGCGGTACATCTGCCGGGCCTGGTCACGTCGTCCGGGCCCGATCACCATCCGAACCGCAGCGCCGACGAAGAACTGGGCGCCCTGGAGCCACATCCGCGGTTGTTCGTCCTCGGGCGGCGGCGGCGCAGGAAGGGCGACGTCGGCCGCGTCGGCGTTCGTCACCGATCGGTACCAGAGCGTGGGGAGGTCATTGCCGCGTGCGATGTTCAAGGAGATCTGGCCGTACGCCCGCGGGTTCAGGTCGATCGGCCAGCACGCTCCCGACCGCCGGTCGACGAGGACCTCGAGCTCGAACAGCCCGTGCTGCAGCACGGACCGCACCGCGGCGACCGCTTGCTCGGTGAACGGCGGCTCGTCGACGGACTCGAACAGGGTGCCGATGCCGAGACGAGGTGGTGACTGGGCGATCTTCCGGCAGTGGTCGACACCGCGCACTGCCCCGTTGCGCCCGAGGAAGCCGGTGACGCTGATGACGTCGACGTCGTCGGGTTCCGAGTAGCGCTGGAGGAACGGCCACGCCAAGTCGGGGTCGTGGCGCAAGGCCCGCTCGGACGTGACCGACGCGTATGGATGGAAGGCATCGCGCAGCTCGACCTCGTTGTGCACCACCACGCCGCGAGACAGGCCGATGCCGACGTGCGAGCGCGGCTTGAGCACCAACGGGTAACCCAGCTCGGAGGCGCCGTTCAGGGCCTGTTCGAGCGACGTCGGAGCGCACCACGCCGGCGGATCGAAGCCGGCGACGGTCATCGCCTCGAGGAACGGCACCTTGAACAGGCAGGTGCGGATCGCCGCCGACGAGGCGACCTCGATGTGCGGGCCGACACCCTCGTCCATGGCTTCTGCGATCGCGAACGAGACGTTGTCGGACGTCGGAGCGACGAGGTCGATGCGATGGTCCCCGATCTCATCGATCAACCACGGGATCAGCTCGTCGTGGCGATGCACCGGCGGGCAGCGGTGGAACGATTCGGTGAACCGCGAGTACCGGCCGGGAACGACGCGACGCGAGCCGTACACGCTCACGGGCACGTTCATCTCCCCGAGGGAGCGGATGAACGCGATCCCAGGCGGCATGTCGCCGTCGAAGACCGCGACCCGTGCTCCCGTTCTCTGCATGCGCTGCGTCCCACCCTCGATCAGGGGGCGAATTGTAGGGTGGCCGAGCGCTCAACCGACCCTGATCGGGAATCGCTCTCATCGATGTCGCCCCGCCGAGCAGTCCAGCACTCTCTCCGAAACGTCGGTCGACGCGCCATCAAACGTGCCGGCAGGTCGTATGCCAGGCGCCAACCGGGACGACTCGATCTCCCGCCTTCGCTGTGGGGCATGGACGTCGGTCCGGACGGCTCGTTGCGGCTGCGCGACGTGCCGCTGCGATCGATCGTCGAACGCTTCGGATCGCCCGTCCACGTGGTCGACGTCGCTGCGCTCGACCGCAACATCGCCGAAGCCCTCGCCGATCGGAGCTCCGCCGACGTCTTCTACTCGTACAAGACCAACCCGGTGCCCGCCGTGCTGCGGCGGATGCACGATCGCGGGGTCGGCGCCGAGGTGATCTCGGCGTACGAACTGTGGCTCGCGCTCGAGCTGGGCGTGCCGGGCGACCGGATCATCTACAACGGCCCGGCGAAGTCCGCCGAGTCGCTGGACCGAGCGGTGGCCGTCGGCGCGCTGGTCAACGTCAACAGCACCGGCGACTTCACGCGGCTCGTCGAGGCGGCCCAGCGCATCGGCCGCCCCGCGATCACCGGCATCCGCGTCGCGCTCCCGACGATGTGGGGTGGGCAGTTCGGGCTCCGCGCCGGATCCGACGCGCTCGCCGAGCTCGTGAGGCAGGCGACCGAGCACCCGCTCATCGACCTGCGAGCGCTCCACGTCCACCGCGGCTTCTCGATGCGCACCGCCGACGACGTCGCTCGACATGCCAGCGAGGTGTTCTGTTTTTGCGACGAGCTGCGGCAGTCGACCGGATGGCACCCCGAGCAGATCGATCTCGGCGGCAGCCTCTGCACCCCGACGGTGGCGTCGATCCCGCCGCGCCAGTTCCGGCTGAACCGTGCCTTCGGCAGCGACCTGCTCCCGCCGGACCCGGGCGATTGCATCACTGTCGGCGCCGCAGCCGCCCTCGTCGCCGAGCTGGCCGAGCGTCACTTCGGTGCTGCCGGCTTGAACATCCCGCGCCTGATCATCGAGCCCGGGCGCGGCCTCACCGGCAACACGCAGTTGCTGTTGACGACGGTGCTGGACGTCAAGCTCGATGGGGAGGTCGCGCACGCGGTGCTGGACGCCGGCATCAACATCGCCGAGCCGACGACCAGCGAGTACCACCAGCTCCTGCACGTGACCAAGCCGACGGCACCGCCGACGACGTCGTATCGGCTGACCGGCCCGATCTGCACACCCGCCGACGTGCTCTACCAGAACTGGCGGCTGCCAACGCTCGAGCCCGGCGACGTCGTGGCGATCATGGACACGGGCGCCTACTTCGTCCCGTTCTCCACGTCGTTCTCGTTTCCCCGTCCACCGGTGGTCGCGATCGACGGTGCATCGGTCGAGCTCGTCCGCCGCGGTGAGACCTTCGAGGACCTCGTCCGTCTCGACGAGCACCTGGGACCGACGGCACCGCCGGGATCAGTCGATGCCGTAGATCCGCCGGACGTTGCCACCGAGGAACTTTGACCGGGTCGACTCGGACAGCGGCTCGACGAGCCGGGTGAGCGCGTCGACCCACGTCCCGGGGTGATCGGGGTGCGGGTAGTCCGTCGCCCACATGAAGCAGCCCGCACCGACGTGGTCCATCGTCAACGGCGCGGCCGTCTCGTCGGGGTCACCGCTGACGAAGCACTGCCGAGCGAAGATCTCGCTCGGCTTGTGCTGCAGGGGAACACCCCGACCGCTGATCGTGTCGAACACGGCATCGGCACGGTCGAGGAACGATCCCACCCAGCCCATGCCGCTCTCGAGCACACCGAGCTTGAGGTCGGGGAAGCGCTCCAACGTGCCGTGCGTGAAGAAGCTCAGCAACGCCTGCTGCGTGCCCTGTCGAAGCATCACGTTGTAGTGGAACTCGCTCGCCCGACCGAGACCGTCGAAGCGCACCGGCGTGCAGAACCCGGGTTCGTAGGTCGGGTGGATCGCCACGGGGACGCCGAGCTCGGAGGCCGTCTGCCAGAGCACGTCGTGGTCAGGGTGACCGTGTGCCTTGCGCGAGTGGGTGAACGGCGCCACCCAACCGCCCACGCAGCCATCGGCCACAGCTCGGCGCAGCTCATCGGCTGCCGCCTGGGCGTCCGTGAGCGAGAGGTGGGCGACGGGGAAGAGGCGACCATCGCCGTCGCGGCAGAAGTCGGCGATCCACCGGTTGTACGCGCGGCAGTACGCCGCGCTCAGCTCGGGGTCGGTGACCTCGCACTCCCAGAGCAGCTCGACCGTGCCGTACAGCAGTGCCGCATCGAGATGCTCCTGATCGAGCAGGGAGACGCGCTGCGCGGCGTCCCCGGCGCCGAACGGGATCGACTCCATGTACTTGCGATCGGGCGACGGCCGTGGATCGTCCTCGCCCATCGCACCCATCAGCGAGATCACGCCCTTCACCGTCCTCGCGCTGGGCCGGGCGTCGATGATGAGCTCCTCGAGGCCGTCGTCGTCGACGCCGATGCCCATCCGACGATCTCGGAACGCTGGGTCCAGGTAGCGATCCCAGAGCCAGTCGGGCTCGAGCAGGTGGCCATCGGCGTCCACCGTGTCGTCGTACGGGAATCGCTTGACCTCGTACACGTGACCCCCCGATCGCGTCGTCCCCACTCGACGGCGGGGCATCTCGAACGTACCCGCCGATCGGTGCGCCGGTGCTACGGAGCGAGCACCTCGGCCCACACCCGCTCGTATCCGTCGGCCATGGCGGCTGCGGTGAACCGCTCCTCGGCCAACCGTCGCGCGGCCGCTGCCACCGTCGCCCGGAGGTCGGCGTCGTCGACCATCCGCCGCAGCGCCGACGCGAGCGCGACGGGATCCTCGGCCGGCACCAGCAGCCCGGTGACCCCGTCGATCACCGCTTCGCGAACGCTGCCGACGTCGGTGGCCACCACGGGCGTACCGGCGAGCATCGCCTCGACGATGGTCAAGGGGAACGCCTCGTCACGCGACGCGAGCACGAACACGTCGACCTCGGCGATGCGGCGCGGGGCGTCCTCCACCCACCCGAGGAACTCGACCCGGTCGGCCACACCCAACCGCTCGGCGCGGCCTTCCAGCTCGGAGCGCAGCGAACCGTCACCGAACAGTCGCAGCCGCACGTCCGCCAGGTCGACCATCGCCGCAAGCAGCACGTCGATCCCCTTCTGCTCCTCCAGGCGCGCCGCGCACCCGAGGATGGGAGGCGCGCCGACGCGCTTCGCGGTCCCACCTTCGGGTGGTCCGGGATCCGGAACACCGTTGTGCACGACGCGCACCTTTCGCCGTGGGATGCCGACCCAGCGCACGACGTCGTCGGCACTCGCGTCGCCGACCGCCACGGTCATCGAGTGCAGCAGCCCCGACAACCGCGCCAGCGCCTTGCCACGGCGACGGCGGCTCGGCAGCACCAGCTGCTCGACGGCGACCGTCGGCACGCCCGCCAACCTGGCGGCGAGCAGCGCCGGACGCGACGCGAACGGGTTGGCCAGCGTGACCTGGACCAGGTCGAGGCCGAGCCGGCGGAACGCGCGGCGATGATCGATCACCGCGCCCCAGGGCGACGTGCGCGATTCGATGAAGTGGGTGTCCACGCCGTCGATCACCTGGGCCGCATCGAGCAGCGCCCGATGGGTGCTGCAGACCACCAGGTGAGCCGCCCCACGGTGCGCCGCCGCTAGATTCAACAGGGATCGTTCGGCACCGCCGAGCAGGTCGGAGTCGCTGTACAGCCCGACGGTCGTCACAGCGAGACCACCAGTGTGCCCGTGCCCTGCGTGGAAGCACGACAAGGGAGCGAGAGCGGTTGACGGGACTGGCAGTGGTGGACGAAGACGGAAGCGGGATGCACGGATGAGCTCCAGATCGGCGGCTGACGACGAGCGTACGCAGCACGCGCTGTCGACCAGCAGCGCCGGCGCAGGTGGCGACGAGGGCCTCGAACCCGGTCGCCGGCCGAGGATCCTCCTGTTCACCGATCGCGTTCCCGGCAACGACACCGGCTACGGCATGCGCGTGAGCAACGTGATCGCCGGGCTGCAACAGGTCGGCGACCTCCACGTGTGCCTGATCGACAGCAGCACCGGCGGCGAGGTGCTGCCGACCGACGGCGGATACGCGACCACGCTCGTGCGCGCCAAGAACCCGAAGAAGTGGCGCAAGTTGCTGCTCGTCGTCCTGGCCATCGCCAGCCTGCCCTACCAGAGCGCCCGGGTCGTGCGCGCGGACATCACCCGCACCGTCGGACAGCACCGCTGGGATCTGGTGTGGTGCAGCCGTGCCCGCAGCCATCGCATCACCTGCGCCGACGTCGCCGGTGCGCGGATCGTCGACTTCGACGACCTCACCGATCGCTTGCTGCACAGCGAGATCCGCGACCGCGTCGGTCGTCACGGCCGGGCCCGAACCATCGCTCACAACACGGCGAGCTGGCTCGGAGCGCGGCGGTGGCGGCGACTGCAGTCCCGCATCGCCCGCGAGGTCGAACGTGTCGTCGTCTGTTCGGAAGCCGATCGCGCCCACCTGGGCGTGACGAACGCAGCCATCGTGCCGAACGGGTATCGACGACCAACGAGTGAACCCTCGGTCGGGTGGGACCCGCCACCGACGCTGTTCTTCGTGGGCCCGCTGTCCTACGAGCCCAACATCCTGGCCGTCGAGTGGATGGCGGGCGAGGTGCTCCCGCTGATCCGCCGCACGCGACCCGACGTCCGCCTGGTCGTCGCCGGCTATGACGATGGCAGCGGCGAACGCGTCAGCGGCATCGACGGGGTGACGTTGCTCGGCTACGTCGACGACGTTGCGCCGCACTACGCCGACGCGGCGGTCGCAGTCACCCCGCTGCACTCGGGCGGTGGCACGCGCCTGAAGGTGATCGAGGCAATGGCACGGTGCGTGCCGCTCGTGTCGACCAGCTTCGGGTGCGAGGGCTTCGGTCTCGTCCACGGTCACCAGCTCCTCATCGCCGATGATCCGGCCGGCTTCGCTGCGGCGTGCCTGTCCATCATCGAGGATCCGGCGCTCGCCGCGCGCCTGGCCGCCGCCGCGAACGAGCACTTCGAACAGCACCTGACGGCGGACGCGTCGGCCGCGGCCGTGGCCCGGTTGGCCGCTGAGGTGATCGAGTCGTCCGGCGGCGCGACGTCGACGCGCACCAGCTCGTCGCGAACCACGTGGCGCCGATCGATCCGCTCGACATGAACACGGTCGGCGTCGTCGACATCGACCTCGATGCGCCCGCCGACGCTCGTCGCACTCGCGGTCGTACCGGGCCCGCCCTGTTGATCGGCCGCCACGACGGCGTGCCGGTCGGCTCACACCTGTACGTCGACGGCATGCCCGCCTGCGACGACGTCGCTGTGGAGCTGACGATGCGAACGGGTTCGCCGCCGCCGGCCGTTGCCGGCGCGTTGCACATCACCGTCGCGGTCTGCACCAAGGACCGACCGGACCTGCTGGCGCGCTGCCTCGCCGCGATCGGCGTGGCCGCGGAGGTCGCCGCTCACGAGGTGCAGCTCGATCTCCTCGTCGTCGACAACGCGTCGAGCGACGATCGCACCCGCGACGCAGCACTCGCTGCGAGCGCTCGGTGCGTGCGCGAGCCGGTGCCCGGGTTGGACTTCGCCCGCAACCGCGCAGTGGCCGAGAGCCGTGGTGAGATCATTGCCTTCGTCGACGACGACGTGGTCGTCGACGTTTCGTGGCTGCGCACGATGCGACGCGCGTTCGCCGCCACGCCCGAGGCCCTGGCGATCACCGGTCAGGTGCTCGCCTACCGACTGGACACGCCGGCGCGACTCGAGTTCGAGCGAACCAGCGGCTTCTCGCTCGGTTGGCAGCCATCGTCGTGGGCAGAGGCGGACGGCGCCGACCTGCCGTTCCGCCCTGGGATGGGGGTCGGGTGCAACATGGCGTTCCGGCGCAGCGCGCTCGATGTGGCGGGAGCGTTCGACGTTGCACTGGACACCGGGCGACCGATGCCCGGCGGCGGCGACCTCGACATGGTGATCCGCATGGTGATCGCCGGCCGAGTCGTCTACGAACCGTCGATGGTGGTGTTCCACGAGCACCGCGCCACGTGGCCGCAGCTGCGCTACCAGTTCTACACGTGGGGCAAGGGGTGGGCGGCCGTGCTGCAGAAGTGGCACCGAGACGAACCGCGCTTCCGGCAGCGCATCCGCAACGTGTCGGTGTGGACGTTCCGCGGCTTCGTCGCCGACTTCGTCCGTGGGCCGCGTCGCACCGGGCGCTACCGCCGTTGGCACTGCCTGCTGCTGGCGACGGGGTTCCTCAGCGGGTGGTCAGGTGCCTACGGGCGGTCGGTCCGGCGCGTCGCCCGGCGGGTCGCCGCCGTCGCCGCGACGAGCAGCGCTCACGAGGAGCGCAAGTCGTCGGGCCGCACCACGCCGTGATCGGTGCAGCATCAGCGCAGCTACCAGCGCGAGTCCGTACGGGCCGCGGTGCAACCCGAAGCGCGCCACCCAGGCCTCGTAGGCCTGGTGCTGGCGGACGAGCGCCATGCCGTCGTCGCGGTGCGCCCCGTACATCGAGTCGCTGCGCACCGTGTAGGTGGTGAGCACGTCGTCCGTGATCATCACCGGACCGAGCAGACCGACCGCCACGAACGTTCGCTGGTCCTCGTGCATGTTCGGTCCGGCGGGCACGCCACCGGCGGCGCGCAAGGTCGCCACGCGGTACATCACGTCGGACGGAACCGGGGTGCGGACCACGCCACGCACCATGAGTCGCGGGAAGCGCCCACGACGAACGAGCCGAGGCGCGCGTCGCCACACGTCGACGCGTGATCGCGCCACCCTGCCGTCGACGTCCTCGTGCCACGACGGGCCGCACACCATCGCCGCACGAGGGTGCTCGCGCATCTTCGCTGCCTGGCGCTCCAGCTTCTCCGGGCTCCAGAGGTCATCCGCGTCGAGGAAGCACAGCAGCGGCGCAGCCGCCTCGGCGATCGCCAGGTTGCGACTCGCCGGGAGGCCGGCGTTGACCCCGCCCGGATGGCGCAGCACGCGGATCCGGTCGGGGTCGGCTGCCGCCGCGCTGTCGGCGATGGCCGGCGACGCATCGACCGAGCCGTCGTCGACGAGCACGAGCTCCCATGTGCTGATCGATTGCTGTCGCACCGATTCGATGGCACGAGCCAGGAACCGCTCCTCGTCGCGAAAGGCAACGGCCACCGTCACCGTCGGCGCCGGCCGGAGGCGTTCGACGCTGGCCACACGCGGGAAGGTACCACTATGCTCGCTGCGGTGACGGGGCCGTCGATGACCATCGTCGTCACCACCGCGTTGCCCGGCCGGACGATCGAGCGAGCCACCCAGCTCCTCTCGGCGGCAGGTTCGCACGAAGCGATCGACGCCATCGACGTCGTCGTGGTCGACACCTCCGCGACGCCGGACCCGGTGCACGCCGCGGCGTCTGCCGTCCGCGTGATCCTCGCGCCGGGGGCGACACCGGGGCGGGCGCGCAACCTCGGCATCGACGCAGCGCGAGGTGATCGCGTCTGGTTGTTGGACGAACGAGCGATCGCCGTGCGGGCCACAGCCGAGCGCCATCTGGCCGCCACCGGGATCGTCATCGGCCGCTGCGACGTCCCGACCGGCGACCCGGACGGCTTCGACGTCGACTGGTGGTACGAGCACCGGCACCACTGGATGTCCGAGGCAGCCGAGGCCCGCGCCGCACGCGACTGCAGCTTCGCCAACGCGTCGGCGCCGACCGCGCTGCTGCGTGCGCACCCGTTCGACGAGGGCATCGCCATGCGCGGGATCGACGACGTCGAGCTCGGTCAACGGCTGCTCGACGACGGCCGGCGGATCGCCTACGACGATGCCGTCTCGGTGCTCGTCGACACGACGGCCGGCCAGCCGGACGCGCCCGATGCGCGAACTGGCGCGACGCAACGAGGCGCGGACGTCGTTCGCTTCCTGCGCGCCCACCCGGACGCGCACCATGCAGTGCTGCGCGCCAACCCGGGCCGGTTCGACCGCACCATCCGACGGATGACCGAGCGCGCCGGCACCATCGACCGCCTCGGCCTGCGGATCGCCGCCGTCGCCGCCGATGCGCTGGCCATCGTGCCGGTCGCGACGGTGCGGCGCCATGCGAGGGAGATCGCCGCATCCTGCCGTCAGCACGCGGTGCTGGCCAGTACACCAGATGCCGCCGGGCGCGACGAGGTCGCCGCAGCGATGCGCGCATCGGTCGCCGGGACCCGCCCGCCGCAGAGCCGCGCGCAGCGTTGGGTCCGCGAACGCTTCGCCGATCCGGCACGGGCAGCGACGCTGCGCTGGCGCATCCACCACGTGCACGGTCCGACGCGCATCGAGCGCGCACCGGACGACGTGCTCGTGGTGACCACGGTGCGCAACGGCATCTTCTACGCGCGCTCCTTCCTCGACCACCACCGCCGTCTCGGCATCCGGCACTTCCTCGTCCTCGACAACGGATCGGATGACGGCACGCTCGAGCTGTTCACCGCGCAGCCGGACGTCACCGTCTATCGGACCGGCGTGCCGTACAAGTCGTACGAGAACCTGTTGAAGCGGCACATGGTCCGCGCCCACTCGGCGGGCAAGTGGAACCTGTTCGTGGACATCGACGAGCTCTTCGACTACCCGGGCTCGGATCGCATGGGCCTCACGGATCTCGTCGGCTACCTCGAGGCGCAGCGCGCCACCGCCGTGGTCACCCAGATGCTCGACCTCTTCTCCAGCGACCCGTTGGCCGACACGCCCGGCGAGGTCGATGATCTGCTGACCGCGTTCCCGTGGTTCGACCTGTCGGACATCTCGAAGCGCCCGTACGAGTTCGATGCGAACCCGGAGAGCCCGTTGCGATCGCACCACGGCGGCATCCGGCGCACCATCTTCGGGTCGGACAACGGACTCACCAAGGCGGCACTCACCTTCGTCGACGACGAGATCGAGCTGTTCGTCGGGTGGCACCACGCGCGCAACGCGCGCATGGCCGACATCGCCTGCGTGCTGCTCCACTTCCCGTTCAACCGCGCGTTCGCGGCGAAGGCGGAGGAGGCAGCGCGCACCGGGCGCTACGGCCTCGGTGCCTCCCACGAGTACCGGGCCTACTGGGCCCGCCTCGCCGACGAGCCCAGCTTGTCGCTACGTCGCGAGACGGCCACGCGCTACGACGGAGTCGACCAACTCGTCGATCTCGAGCTGCTGCACGTGAGCCCGGCGTACCGTCAATGGGTCGCCGATCACTCCCGCACGGCCGAGTAAAGCCCGGCCGTGACACGCCGATAACCTTCGAGCACGCCAATGCGTGGTTTCGTCATCGGTCCCGAGGAGCTTCGGGATTCGTCCGAGTCCGCGGTCAACCGCCGTTCGTGCAATCCACGCGTCGAGGTGTCGAGAGATGAAACGGATCCACACAGAGCGGGACCTTGCGATCAACGGTGCCGCGCCCGCCCTCGCAGAGCAAGCACACGTCGGTCGACCGAACATCGGCGACCGAGCGGCCTTCATGTCGAGGATCGAATCGATCCTCGACAGGCAGTGGTTGACCAACGGCGGGCCGATGGTGGAGGAGTTCGAAGCTCGCGTGGCGTCGCACCTCGGCGTACGGCATTGCGTGGCGATGTGCAACGGAACGATCGCGCTGGAGATCGCGATCCGTGCCCTGGAACTGCACGGCGAGGTCATCGTGCCGTCATGGACCTTCGTCGCAACGGCACACGCCCTCTCGTGGCAGGGCATCACCCCCGTGTTTGCCGACATCGATCCAGCGACGCACAACATCGACCCCGAGGCCGTGGCACGCATGATCACGCCGCGCACGACCGGGATCATCGGTGTGCACCTCTGGGGTCGAGCCGCTCCGGTTCAAGCGCTCTCCGACTTGGCAAACGATCGTGGGCTCGTCCTGATGTTCGACGCTGCTCACGCGTTCGGCAGCTTTCATGCCGGACGGCCGATCGGCGGGTTCGGCGCATGCGAGGTCTTCAGCTTCCACGCGACGAAGTCGTTCAACTCGATGGAAGGCGGCGCTGTCACCACGGACGACGACGATCTCGCCAGGAAGATGCGTTTGATGCGCAACTTCGGATTCGCTGGCTACGACGACGTCATCCACCCCGGAACCAACGGGAAGATGGCAGAGGCGTGCGCCGCGATGGGGCTGACCAACCTCGATGCGCTCGACGACATCGTGGCTGCCAACCGGCAGGCGCACGCCGCCTATCGCGACGCCTTGGCGGGGATCCCGGGCATTTCACTCCTTGGCTACCTTGCTGAGGAACGCAACAGTCACCACTACGTCGTGGTCGAGTTGGGCGACGACTTTGGCTCGAGCCGAGATTCGCTGGTCGCGGCGCTTCAAGGCGAGAACATCCTCGCGCGCCGTTACTTCTGGCCCGGCTGCCACCGCATGAGCCCATATCGTGAGCTGACGCCCCACGCTGGGCTGATGCTGCCGGAAACCGAGCGCCTTGCCGAACGAGTCGTGGTTCTTCCGACCGGACCCAACCTGCCGCCGGGCACCATCGATGTGGTGGCGGACGTCTGCAGAGTGATGGCTTCCGGCTCATGACGGGACGCTCCGGATGACTGCGAACTGGCGAGAGTTCTGGGGGTCCTACCGGCGCGACGACGGCGACGAAGCGCCCGACCTCTTCCGGCAGGTCGGGCGAACGATCGCCGGAAAAGCGATCTCGGAGAGCGCCTTCACGCTGCTCGTCGAACGCATCGTCGACCTGCTGGCTCTGAGGGCTGAGGATCGCCTGCTCGACCTCTGTTGTGGCAACGGGCTGGTCACCTTCGAGTTGGCTCAGCGAGCGGCCTCGGTCGACGCGGTCGACTTCGCCGAGCATCTGATCGAGACCGCACGTCGGGTGAAGCAGGCGAACAACATCGTCTACCGCGTCGGCGATGTGAGCGCCGGCATCGACTCGTGCCTTCCTACCGATTGCCCACTGCCCGGCAAGGTGCTGATGAACGCGGCACTTGCCTACTTCAGCCCGTCGCAGTTGGAGCACCTGCTCCAAGGGATCGCGGCGCGCTCCGGTGGAGCGGCCCTTCGGGTGTTGCTCACGGACGTTCCCGACGATGGGCTCAAGTGGAACTTCTACAACACGCCCGAGCGTCGCGAGGCCTACCTCGTGGCCAGCCGCAACCCTGATGCGATGCACGACGGCATGGGCCGCTGGTGGCGACGCGACGAGGTGGCTCAGGTCGCGAGCGCGACCGGTTTCGAACTGGAGATCGTGGGACAACCCGATGCCTTGTCGAACTACCGAATCGACATCGTGCTGACAAAAGCGTGATCAACCCCGTCTGACATCGCTGGGAGCCCGGTACGACGGAAAGTACGGCCCTGCTGCGTGAGCGCCAGAGAGTCGGTCGTACGCAGTTCGGTTGACCACTCGGCCACCGAGGTAAGCCACTCGCTCGCTCGTACCCCACCCGCGCTTGAAACGCACCAGCCCGTCATCCTCGCCTCCTGCGTCGACTCCCGCCCCTGCGCCGAGCACTGCGTGCGTGGCCGATTCAGCCAGATCTCTCAATGCGGCGTCGAACAGAGCGAAGGCAGCGCGCGACGAGTAGCCGATTGGCGTGTAGGCGCCGAGGTGGTAGTACGCGTGCGAGCCGGTCCTCATCCAGACGATCATGCCGGCCAACTGGCCGTCGACGTCAGCACGCCACACCATCGCTCCGGGCGCCAGCAACTGTGCGCGGAGTGATGCATCCGGCAAGTCGGCCCGCCCGCTCACCTCGTGTCGAGCGACAAGTTGCGCGTAGAGAGCGACCCACTCGTCGCCCGCCCTCGACGGCTCGACTCTGGCCACCGTGCACTCGCGACGTCCTCGGGCGACGTTTCGCCGGTGGTGCGCGCTTGGCTGCCTGTCGTCGTAGGACACGAGGTCGACGACGAGGTGCTGCTTGTACGGCCGGAGCAGATCCGGGAACGCCGCGCGTAGCACCTCTTCAGGCGCATGCAGCATGGGGTCCGTCACCGCGGTGACGGATACGACGCCCGTGAGCGCCTCCAGGTCGCCGCCGAGCGCCGACCAATCCGCGCAGACGAGCAAGGGATAGCAGTTGACGGCATCGAGCAGATCCGGCGAGCCCGGGACCGACCGTTCGATCAGCCACGATCCACTCGAGCGAAGCTCGACGCACCGACCCTCGTGCGCGTTAGATGCGGCGAACTCGAAGGATCGATACCCCTCTGGCACCTCGTCGTCGTGGTCGTGTGCCTCTGTCAGAGGGTTGCCCTCCCGGTCATTGACAGGTTCGGAGAGACTATCGTCCGACGTTCATGACATCGAATGGCGACAGCACTCCGGACCACGCCGGAGGGCCTGAACCGGTCGTATCGGTGATCCTCCTCACGTACAACCACGAGCCATTCATCGCTGAGTCGCTGTACGGCATCCTGAACCAACAGACGGACTTCGATGTCGAGCTGTTCATCACGGAGGACTGCTCGACCGATGCAACGATGTCGGTCATCGAGGAGGTGCAAGCGGCTACAGGCGCAGCCTGGACGCTCATGCGAACTCCGAAGAACGAGTGCAGCAACCGACTTTGGCGGCAGGCGCTCGATGCTGCGCGGGGTGAGTTCATTGCCACGCTCGACGGTGACGACTACTGGACAGATCCGCACAAGCTCGCGCGTCAGGTCGCCCTGCTGCGGGGCCGTCCGGATTGCTCGATGTGCTTCCACGACGTCGACAAATTGGATCAAGCGACGGGAGCGATCGTCGAGACGACGAGCTTTGGCACGGCGGAGCTCAATCGCTGCGATCTCATCCTCGGCAACCACGTACCAGGCTGTTCACCGCTCATCCGGCGAAGCGCACTCGCCGATCTGCCGCCGTCGTACGACGACGCCGAGTTCGGTGACTGGCCGCTGTACCTCGAGGCCACGGCCCACGGGCCCGCCGTCGGCGTCGGTGCGGTGATGGGCGTCTACCGGCTCCACAACGGCGGCATCTGGACGGGCACGAGCGTCGAGCGCCGGGAACGGCAGCGGCTGAGCTTCCTCGACGCACTGCCGGCGGACCTCCGTGCCGACTGCCGCGATGCGTGGCGGGCCAGCCGTGGCTACGCGATGCGCGAGATCGCCACCGCGCTCGTCGAACAGGGACGCAACGGCGAGGCCCGGCGCATGGCAGTCCGATCGATCGCCATGCCCGGTCTGCACGGCTACGGCAGGCGGCAGAGCCTGCGCATCGTCGAGCGCGCGCTGCCGTCGAGCGTCCGGAGGGCGATCGCCGCGGTGGCTCGCCTGAGGCCGCGGCGAACGCGCTCGACCGGCTGACGAGCGCTCAAGCACCGTCCGCGCCGAGCGCGTCGACGGCCCACGGCGTGCGGAGGTGCAGCCGCCGGTGCGGACGCTCGGCGTCGTCGCCGTCGATCGAGAACGAGAGCAGGCTGTCGTCGTACTGCATCGTCTCGTAGGCGGTGCCGAGCCACGCACCGACCACGTACTCCCCCGGCGTGAAGATCGCCGGGACGGGGCAGCGGAACCGGTGCCGGCCGGGCGGGTAGTCACCGGACTGGGAGGTGTCGCTGAGCGCCTCGTTCATCAGGCTGACGCCGCCACTCGTGGTCAACATCGCACACGCGTCGAGCCCTGGGACCGTGCGAGTGACGAGCACGTCGATCTGGATCCAGGCCGGCGTCCACGTGTTCAGCACCGCTTGCGGAGTGCCCGCGTCGTCGACGAGCGAGACGCTCGTGATCTGCGCCGCCGCCGACTCGTCGAGATCGAACGCGGCGACGTTGGCCGGCCCGGCGGTGGTCCGGGTGTACTCGCCGATGACGGAGGCCGCGTCGCCGATCGCCCGCACCCGACCCTTGTCGAGCCAGATCACCTGCTGGCACAGGCGGGCCATCGCGTCCATGTTGTGGCTGACGAACAGCACCGTGCGACCGCTCTGCTCGACTTCGCTCATCTTGCCGAGGCAGCGTCGCTGGAACTCGGCGTCGCCCACGGCGAGCACCTCGTCGACGACGAGGATGTCCGCCTCGAGGTGCGCCGCGATGGCGAACCCGAGCCGGAGGTACATGCCGGACGAGTAGCGCTTCACCGGCGTGTCCATGAAGTCCGCCAACCCGGCGAACTCGATGATCTCGTCGAGCCGGCGGCTGACGTCGCGGCGGCTCATGCCGAGGATCGCGCCGTTGAGGTACGTGTTCTCCAGCCCGGTGAGCTCACCATGGAACCCGGTGCCGACCTCGAGCAGCGAACCGATCCGGCCGCGCGTGCGGCAGCTCCCCTCGGTTGGCGTGGTGATGTTGCTGACCACCTTCAGCAACGTGCTCTTGCCGGCACCGTTCGACCCGATGAAGCCGAGCGCCTCGCCCTCGTTCACGGTGAACGACACGTCGCGCAGCGACCAGATCTCCCGCGGCACGCTGCGCTGCCGGCCACGAACGCGCGCGACGACGCGGCCGATCGTCTCGCGCAGATCGGTGCCGGAGCCGTGGTGCTCACCCAACCGGTACCGCTTGCCGACGCCGTCGAGCTCGATCACGGGCGCGCCCATCAGATGACGTCCACGAACTGCCGCTCGTTGGCACGGAAGTAGATGACGCCGGCGAGGAAGATGACGAGTGCGGACGCGAAGGACGTGCCGATCTCGGCGAGCGTCGGGGGCTCGGTGCCGGCAAGGGCCCACCGCAGCAGACCGAGCGCGCCGGCGACCGGGTTGATGTACTGGATCGAGCGCCACGGCGTCGGCACCAGCTCCGGCGGGTAGCCCACCGGGCTGACGAACAGGAACACCTGCAGCCCGAAGCCGACGAGCACCGCCGCATCGCGATAGCGCACGATCAGCGCGCTGAAGATGAAGATCGGGCCGGCAGTCGCGAGCAGGAGGAGCAGCAGTCCAGCGGGCAACCCGACGACCAGGCCGACCGCCGACAGGCCACCGCCCCACCCGACGGTGACGATCACCGCCAGCACAGCACCAACGGTGAGATCGACGAGCGGTGGCAGCAGCGTGGCAACCGGCAGCGCGATGCGCGGCAGCGAGACCTTGGTCAGCAGCTCCGCGTTCCACAGCAGGCTGTTGGTGCCGGCGCCCATCGTCGCCGAGAAGTACGTCCACGTCATGAACCCGACGAGCGCGAACCCGAAGTACGAATCGCTGGACACCTCGAGGTCGGCGAGCCCGTGGAAGAGCAGGGTGAAGGCCACAGCACCGAGCAGCGGTTGCAGGCCGGCCCAGGCGACGCCGAGGAACGCCTGCTTGTAGCGGACCTTCACGTCGCGGAGGGCGAAGAAGTAGATCAGCTCGCGATGACGCCACGGCTGCAGCAGGGCGAGCGGGCTCCAGCGGCGCGTCGGTGCGATGTTCTCCACCCACTCGTCGCTGTCGATGTTGTTCTCCACGGACCACCCCGCAACGACCGAACGCATGGACCCAGCGCCGTCGCCTCGTCGCGCCACCGGTCGCAGGAGCCTATCGGCGACCGTTCAGCGGCGGGCCTGGGCCGCGGGCAGCATCGCCAGCGCAAGCCACCGGCCGGCGACCGTCGTGAAGCGGCCCGGGATCGTCAGCTCGCCATCGAGCACCAGCGCCTCCGAGCGACCGTCGCGCGCACGAACGAGCACGTCGTGGTGCTCGAGCATGCGTCCGCCGAGCGAGCTCCACGCCTTGAACGCCGCTTCCTTCAACGCGAAGGCGAGGGTCGCGTCGAGGCCAGCTTCGTCGTCGCGGACCACGATGCGCGCGACGTCCGCCTCCATGGGCACGGCCGGCTCGAGGTCGATGCCGATGGATCGGAACGACTGTTCGGGCGCCACCGCGCCGACGACGATCACGTCGTCATGGGCCAACGACCCGCACCAGCCCGCCGGCAGTTGCGGGCCGCGGTCGGCACGCACCGGGATGGCCACGTCCGCATCGAGCAACGCTCGCAGCAGCCGTCGTCCGCTGGCGAACTCGTGCCGGCGTCGCGCAACGGCGCTCACCGGTGCGTCGTCGCCGGCGAGCAGCGATGCCTCGTCGGCGGGATCGATGGCCCTGGCGCCGACCACCGTGCCGGCAGGCGCCAGCAGGTGCAGGGCAGCGTCGATCTGCCGCGCCACGACGATGTGCGTTTCGGCGGCACTCGGCACGTCGGGAACCACCACGACGACCAATGTACGAGGTCGAGCATTCGCTGTGATCGCCGACCGCGGAGGGTGACCACGCGGGAAGCGTGATCTTCACGGAACCTTGAGTTTCCGCCGTGTGCTCTTCGTCAAGGCTTGATCAACCTTGATTGACTTCGCCATCCAGACCGACCAACAATCCGAAAACCCCCTGGGCGGACAGGGGGACGAGACGGGATGGAGAGGTGGGGCGGAGTGATCGACACAGCAGCAGTGACGCAGGAGCAGGCGCCGAACGAGTCGCGTGCCACGCGCCTGCCGAGCTGGGTGGCGCCCGTCGCCATCGTCGCCATCGTCGTCGCCGTCTACGCCCGCACGATCGGGTACGGGTTCCGTCTGGACGACTACGTGCTCGCCCGCCGTTGGGGTGCCGGCGAGACGGTGAAGACGTTCTGGGGACCGTTCGACACGCTCAACTACAACGACCCGTACTACCGGCCGCTCGTCAGCGTCTCCTTCGCGCTGGACTGGCGGGTGTGGGGCACGGCGAAGTGGGGCTACCACCTCACCAACCTGGCCCTCCACCTCATCGTCACGCTCGGCGTGTGGCGGCTCATCAAGCGGACCTCCGTGCCCGGCTGGGCCGCGTTCGCCGGTGCGGTCGCCTTCGGTGTCATCGCCAGCAACGTCGCAACCGTCCTGTACATGGGCGAGCGGTCCGACTCGCTCGCTGCCGTCTTCGTCGTCGGCGGGCTGCTGATGCTCGCTCGCTACCACGACAGCCGGCGCACTCGCGATCTGGTGCTGGTCAACGTCGCGCTGGTGCTCGCCGTGCTGTCCAAGGAGATCGGCGTCGCGCTGGTGCCGATGGCACTGCTGCTGTGGTGGTACCTGGAGACCGAGCGGACGGCGGCCGAGCGAGACACCGACGGCAGCGCCGCCGCACCCGGCTTGCTGCGCCACCTCACCGGCCAGGTGTCGCTGCTGTGGACGGGCCTCATCCGCCGCGACGGCCGGCGCAGCTGGCTGCTCGTCGCCGCCCCGCTGATCATCGTCACCGGCGCCTACCTCGCCTACCGGACCGCGGTGATGCCGGCGGGTTCGTTGGGCTCACGCTTCAACGAGGGCGACAACCCGGTGCGCAGCCTGGTCTACGGCATGTACTACACGTTCAAGGGCGTCCCGTTCTCGATCGCCGCGACCACGCTCCTGCCACTCCTCGCCTTCTTCGCACTCGCCATCGTCCTCCAGCCGCGCTCGGCCAACCTGCGCGTCGTGCTGCTCGGTGCGGCGCTCATCGCCGGCGGCGTCCTACCGCTGACGTTCAACGGTGGCGTCGACCCGCGGCTGCTCTACGTTGCCGAGATCGGGATGGCGGTCGCCCTCGCCGGCGCCCTGGCGATGCTCGGTCAGGCCGTCACGACGGCGCGAGCTTCCCGCCCTGCGTTGTCCATCCCGATCGCGCTCGTCGCCTGCGGCATCACCGCAGTCCTCGCGCTGGCCATGACGGTCACGCTCGTCCGTGCGCAGAACGAGTACCAGCCCGGCAGCGCGCTGCTGATCGAGCACGAGGTCGAGCTGTGGCAGAAGCTGACCCCGGCGCAGCTCGCACGGATGCCGGCCGAGTACGTCGCAGAGATCCGCAGCGACCTCGTCGACGCCGGCTACGACCCGGACGCCCTGGCAGCCTCCGGCGGCTGAGCAGCCCGATCCGGCCACTATCGTGGCGATGCCATCGCGACGCGAGCCCGCCACTGGCGGCCGATCCGGTGCACCGCGGACATGACGGAGCACTCCACCACCTCGACCCCTCACCGGCCGCAGATCGCGTTCGTGCTCGAGCAGACGCTGGGGCACATCACGCACGCGGACAACCTCAAGCGGCTCGTCCCTGCGGATGGCCGCATCGAGCCGGAGTTCCTCCCGATCCGCTTCGACGTCGATGGCGCCGCAGCTCGCCTGCCCGGCTTTCGCAACTGGACCGTCCGCGCCGGCATGCGGGCCCGCCGTGCGATCCGCAGGGCACGGGCGAAGCGGCCGATCGATGCGATGTTCGTCCACTCGCAGGTGCCCGCCGTGCTGCTCGGCAGATGGATGGACCGCATCCCGACGATCGTGTCGCTCGACGCGACACCGGTGCAGTACGACGAGCTCGGTGAGCACTACAGCCACGGCACGTCGTCGCCACCGGTGGAAGCGATCAAGCGCCGGCTCAACGCGCGCTGCTACCGCAAGGCGGCCCACCTCGTCACGTGGTCCGAGTGGACCCGCTGCAGCCTCGTCGACGACTACGGCGTCGCCGCCGAGAGGATCACGGCGATCGCCCCCGGTGTCGAGGTGGCCAGGTGGCACGTCGACCTCGGCGAGAAGTCGACCGACGGACCGGTGAGCATCCTGTTCGTCGGCGGCGATCTGCGCCGCAAGGGCGGCCACCTGCTCGTCGAAGCGGCACGCCGTCTCGCTGCCGACCCGCCGAGCCGGGAGTTCCACATCGACATCGTCACGCGTGACGACGTCGACGAGGTCCCCTTCGTCTCCGTCCACCACGGGCTGTCACCGAACACGCCCGAGCTGATCGAGCTCTACCGACGTTCACACGTCTTCTGCCTCCCCACCCTCGGCGACTGCCTGCCGATGGTGCTGTCCGAGGCCGGCGCCGCCGGGATGGCGCTCGTGTCCACCGACGTCGGCGCGATCCACGAGATCGTGCGCGACGGCGAGACCGGCGTGCTCGTCCCGCTCGACGACGTCGAGGCGCTCACCAGCGCGCTGCGCACGCTGATCGACGACCCGGCACGACGCGTCGAGCTGGCACGTGCCGCGCAGCAACTCGTCAGCAAGCAGTTCGACGCGACCGACAACGCCAGGCACATCGTCGACCTGCTCCTCGAAGCCGCCCGTCAACGTCCGTGATCCCGACTGCTCCGGATCGGGCCGGAGTATCGAACGCGCGCTCACCGCGCACTCCGTACTCGGATGGATCAGACCCGAGTATCGGACGCGCGCTCACCGCGCGCTCCGTACTCGGATCGGGCCGGGTCGTCAGCCGCCGAGGCTGAGGCGGCGCTGCTCGGCGCGATGCCGGCGGATGCGCACGGTGGCGCCCCGCGGCAGGAACAGCGGGAACGTCTTCGACCGGTGCGGGCCGAGGCGACGGCGCAACGACCAGCCGAGCTGCTCCAGACGAGACGAACCGCCAGGGTCGGCGTCCTCGGCGAGCTCGAACAGCTGGGCGACGACCTCGTCACGCCGATCGTCGTCGAGCTTGACGAACGCTCGCGTTGCCTCGTAGCGGGCTTCGCGACCGATGGTGCGCCGAGCCGTGGCCTCCCACGCAGCCCGCCTCGGGTCGTTGCCGAGGTTCTCGAAGAACCGGGCGAACGCCTTCCACCGGGCCTGCAGGTCGGGGAACGCCGAGCCGGTGTTGAGGAACGGCGCGCCGAAGTTGTTCGTGTGCTTGCGGTACAGCGCCTGCGCGTGGCTGGGCAGGAACGCGACGTCGGCGAGCGCTGCCATCCGCAACCACATGTTCAGATCGCTCGTGAACGGCAGGTCGGTCTCGAGGCGTCCGGAGGCCAGCGTCACCGACGAGCGCATCACCACCTCCGGCGTGCGGATCGGGTTCGAGGCGGTGTCGCAACGCCGATCGACCCACGACGCACCGGGGAAGACGATCGGCGGGACGTCGCGGCCCACGTACTCCTCGGCGGGCACATCGGCGACGTCGAGGAAGTCGATCGCCCGTCCGTACACGAGACCGACGTTCGGATGAGCGTCCATGAACGCCACCGATCGAGCCAGCGATCCGGGGACCAGCGCGTCATCGGCGCACAGCAGCACGGCGTACTCGCCGCGGATCTCCTCGCGGCAGCGGTTGAACGAGGTGATGATCCCGCCGTTGTCGGGATGGACCACCACCCGCACCGTGTCGAACTCCTTCGCCAGCTCGTAGGCGAGGTCGAGCGATCCGTCGGTGGACGCGTTGTCGACCAGGGCGATGTCGAGGTCGACGCCCTCCTGGGTCGCTGCGCTCTCCACGCACTCGCGCAGGTACTGGATGTAGTTGTACGACGGGATCATCACGGTGACGAGACCGCGCACCCCTGTCATTCGAGCACCGTCACTTCAGGGATCGGCACGACGAACCGGCCGCCCCACGACCGCACCACGGACATGTCGGCGACGATCTCGTCGCGCAGGTTCCACGGCAGGATCAACAGGTAGTCGGGCTTCGCCTCGGCGATGTGCGCCGGCGCGTGGATCGGCAGGTGCGTGCCCGGCAGGAACCGGCCCTGCTTGTGCGGACTCTGGTCGACCGTGAAGTCGATCAGGTCGGAGCGCACCCCGCAGTAGTTCAGCAACGTGTTGCCCTTGGCGGGCGCGCCGTACGCGGCGACCGATGCACCGGACTCCTTGGCGTCGATCAGGAACCGCAGCAACGCCCGCTTCGTGCGGCGGACCTGCTCCGGGAACCCGGCGTACCCGTCGAGCCGATCGAGACCCGCCTCGTGCTCGTCGGCCAGCAAGGCGTCGACGCGCGGCGTGGTCTCGTGCGCGCTGCTGTCGGTGTGGCAGGCGAAGATCCGCAACGAACCGCCATGGGTGGGCACCTGGTCGACGTCGAACATGCGCAACCCGTGATGGGCGAACACGGCGCGCACGGTGGTGAACGAGAAGTACGAGAAGTGCTCGTGGTAGATCGTGTCGAACTGGTTGTGGCGCATCAGCTGCAGCAGGTGCGGGAACTCCATCGTGATCACGCCGTCGGGTGCCAGGAGCACCTCCATCCCGGCGACGAAGTCGTTGAGCGCCGGCACGTGGGCGAGCACGTTGTTGCCGAGCAGCAGATCGGCGCGCACGCCTTCGTCGACCAGCTCGTGCGCCAGCTCCGTTCCGAAGAACCCGACGCGGGTGGGCACGCCCTTGGCCACGGCGACCTCGGCGACGTTGGCCGCCGGCTCGACGCCGAGCACCGGGACGCCGCGCTCGACGAACCACTGCAGGAGGTATCCGTCGTTGCTGGCCAGCTCGACGACCTTGCTGTCCGCGCCGAAGCCGAAGCGATCGATCATCGCCTCCGTGTACGCCTTCGCGTGTGCCAGCCAACTGCTGGAGTACGACGAGAAGTAGAGGTAGTCGCTGAAGATGTGCTGCGGCGACTCGAACTCCTGCAGCTGCACCAGCAAGCAGTTCGAGCAGACGAACGCGTGCAGCGGGTAGAAGGCTTCGCTCTGGTCGATCTGGTCGGGCGCGAGGTACGAATTCGCCAACGGCGACATGCCGAGATCACAGAACGAAGTGGCGAGCGTCGCGCCGCAATGGCGACAAGGAGTCGAAGTCACGAGTTCTTCATCGGCTCGTCCGACCAAATTCTCCAGGGAGCTTTGCCGGAGTCCCACAGACCCTCGAGGTGCTGCTTGTCGCGCATGGTGTCCATCGGATGCCAGAACCCGTCGAACTGGTAGGCAGCCAGCTGCCCTTCGGTGGCCAACGTCTCCATCGGCTCCCGCTCGAAGACGGTGTCGTCGCCGTCGATGTAGTCGAGGACCTTCGGCGACGCGACGAAGAACCCGCCGTTCACCCAGCCTCCGTCGCCCTGCGGCTTCTCCTCGAACCGAGCGGTCTGATCGGCCAAGATGTTCAACGCGCCGTAGCGCCCGGGCGGCTGGACCGCCGTGACCGTCAGCAGGCGGCGGTGCTCCCGGTGGAAGTCGATCACCGCACGCACGTCGACGTTGCTGACGCCATCGCCGTAGGTGAAGCAGAAGTCCTCGTCGCCGATGTGCTTGCGAGCCCGACGGAGGCGACCACCGGTCATCGAATCGGCTCCGGTGTCGAGCAGCGTCACGCGCCAGTCCTCGCTGCTGTTCTCGAGCACCGACATCTCGTTCGAGCGCAGATCGAACGTGACGTCACTCATGTGCAGGAAGTAGTTGGCGAAGTATTCCTTGACCATGTAGCCCTTGTAACCGAGGCAGACGACGAAGTCGCTGATGCCTGCAGCCGCATAGATCTTCATGATGTGCCAGAGGATCGGCTTGCCACCGATCTCGATCATCGGCTTCGGGCGGAGCTGCGATTCCTCGCTGATCCTCGAACCGAGGCCGCCCGCCAGGATCAGAGCTTTCATGCGGCGACGTTATCCTCCGAGGCGTGCGCTTCTCCTCAACGACGGTGAGCGGCGCAGCCGTGGTCGACCTCGATCGCGCCGAGGACGAGCGAGGGTTCTTCGCCCGCACGTCGTGCCGCGACGAGTTCGCCGCGCAGGGCATCGACGTCCAGTTCCCGCAGTCCAACCTGTCGCACAACGACCGCCGCGGCACGCTGCGTGGTCTCCATTACAACGTCGCCCCATCGACCGAATCGAAGCTCGTTCGCTGCCTCACCGGCGCCATCCACGACGTGATCGTCGACCTCCGCGTCGGCTCGCCCACGTGGCTGCGGTGGTACGCCGTCGAGCTCTCGCGAGCGAACGGCCGGGCGCTGTTCATCCCGGTCGGCTGCGCGCACGGGTTCCTGACGTTGGAGGACGACACCGACGTCCTCTACGAGATGGGCGACGTCTACCGGCCGGACACCGCCCGCGGTGTCCGCTGGGACGATCCGGCGTTCGGCATCGAGTGGCCGTTCGAGCCGTCGGTGATCTCCGAACGTGACGCTGCGTACACCGATTTCGACGGTGCTTGACGATCCGTTGACGAAGGCGCCACGTGGCATCGACGAGGCACCGTACGCAGCGGAAACCCGCAGGAAATGGGCCTTTTGGCCCGGTTGACCTTCGGAGCACCTCCCCGTACCCTGCCAGCAGCAGCACACTTCGTTGGGCGGGAGATCAGCAGATGAGCATCGACGTTTCGCACGTATCGCAGACCGCGGTCCAGGGGGTCTTCGACGACCCCCGCTACGCCCGGCTGGCCCTCGATCGGGCCGCCGAGTACCAGAGCGCGCCCCCGTTCCCGAACATCGCACTCGACGACTTCCTCCCCGAGGCGTTGGCCCGCGAGCTGTCGGCCGCGTTCCCCGGCCCCGACGACATCGACTGGGTGTTCCGCGACAACGAGAACAACCGCCGGCGCTACCAGCACGACGAGACCAAGGTGCCGTCGCTGCTGCGAGCGATGCTGCGCGAGCTGAACAGCCGCCAGTTCCTGCTGTTCATCGAGAACCTCACCGGCATCGAGAGCCTGATCCCCGACCCGTACTACATCGGCGGCGGCGTGCACATCAGCGGCGAGGGCGACTTCCTCAAGATCCACGCCGACTTCAACTGGCACCACAAGCTGCAGGCGTACCGGCGCGTCAACGCGCTGCTGTACCTGACCGACGACTGGCAGCCGGAGTGGAACGGCGCGCTGGAGTTCTGGGATCGCGAGATGACCGCTCCGGTGGCCAGCGCGCTGCCGATGTTCAACCGGCTCGTGGTCTTCTCCACCGGCGAGCACTCCAACCACGGCCAACGGATCCCGAACGCCTGCCCGCCCGACGTGTACCGCAAGGTCCTCAACCTCTACTACTACACGTCTCGTCGCGACGACGGTGACATGGACGACCCGCACTTCACGCTGTACAAGCCGTCCGCGTCCTCGTTCGCCATGGAGCTCGGCGACGACTACCGCAAGTCGGCCGAGGGCTGAGCATGCGCCTGCTGATCACCGGACACCTCGGCTACATCGGCGTCGAGATGGTCGACCGGATGCTCGAGCTCGGCCACGACGTGGTCGGCCTCGACGTCGGCTTCTACGACGGCTGCGACTTCATCGCCCCGCCGACGCCCGTGCCGACGCTGAACGTCGATCTGCGCGAGGTCACCCCGCAGCACCTGGAGGGCTTCGACGCGGTGCTGCACCTCGCAGCACTGTCGAACGACCCGCTGTCGGACCTGAACCCCGAGCTGACCTACGACATCAACCTGCACGCCTCCGTGCGCCTGGCCGAGGCCGCCAAGGCCGCCGGCGTCGGGCGGTTCCTGTTCTCGTCGTCGTGCAGCCTGTACGGCGCCGGCGGCGACGACTTCCTCGACGAGACGGCCGCGTTCCACCCGGTCACGCCGTACGGCGAGTCCAAGGTGCGCGTCGAGCAGGCGGTCTCGCAGCTCGCCGACGAGCACTTCTCCCCCACCTACCTGCGCAACGCCACCGCCTACGGCGTGTCGCGACGGCTGCGGGCTGACATCGTCGTCAACAACCTCGTCGGCAGCGCCGTCACCACCGGCAAGGTGATGCTGCAGAGCGACGGCACGCCGTGGCGGCCGCTGGTGCACCTCCGCGACATCATCCACGCCTTCGAGCGGGTGCTCGAAGCGCCGCGCGAGGTCGTGCACAACGAGGCCTTCAACGTCGGCCGGACGATCGAGAACTACCAGGTGAGAGACGTGGCCAACATCGTCGCCGACGTCGTTCCGGGTTGCGAGGTCACCTTCGCTGCCGGCGCGTCGGCCGACGCACGTGATTATCGGGTCGACTTCACCAAGATCGAGACCAAGCTGCCCGGCTACGACCCGTCGTGGACCGTGCGCCTCGGCGCCGAGGAGCTCTACGCCCACTACTCGACCGGGGCGATGACGTCCGAGGCGTTCACCGGGCCGAAGTACTTCCGCCTGCGCACGATCCAAGGGCTCCTGGAACGCGGGGACCTGCGAGCCGATCTGCGACGAGCATGAGCACCGAACGCATCCCCGTCGCCGGCCCGTGGATCACCGAGAAGGAGATCCGCTACGTCGCCGACGCCGCGGCCAACGACTGGTACAGCCGCGCCGGCGAGTCGATCGGCAAGTTCGAGCGCGCCTTCGCCGAGCACGTCGGCGTCGCCCACGCCGTGGCCGTGCCGCACTGCACCGCGGCGCTGCACCTGGCCCTGATGGCGCTCAACGTCGGGCCCGGCGACGAGGTCATCGTCCCCGACATCACCTGGGTGGCCACCGCGGCGCCGGTCTTCTACGTCGGCGCCACCCCCGTGTTCGCCGACATCGACCCCGTCACCTGGTGCGTCAGCGCCGAGACGCTGGCCCCGTGCATCACCCCGCGGACCAAGGCGATCATCACCGTCGACCTCTACGGCGGGATGCCGAACATGGACGAGATCCGCGCCCTCGCCGAGGAGCACGGGATCCCGATCATCGAGGATGCAGCCGAGGCCGCAGGCGCGGAATGGAAGGGCGCACGGGCCGGCAGCCTCGGAAAGATCGGCACGTTCAGCTTCCACGGCTCCAAGACGCTGACCACCGGTGAGGGCGGGATGTTCGTCACCGACGACCCGGACATCAACGCTCGCGTCCTGTTCCTGCGCGACCACGGTCGCCCGCCCGGATCGCACCGCTTCTTCCTCACCACCGAGGTCGGCTACAAGTACCGGATGAGCAGCCTGCAGGCCGCGTTCGGACTGGCCCAGCTGGAGCGGATCGACGAGCTGATCACCCGCAAGCGGCAGATCTTCGGCTGGTACGCCGACCGTCTGGCCGACGTGCCCGGCCTGGTCCTCAACGCCGAGGAACCGGGTTCGATGAACGTGTATTGGATGGTCACCGCCGTCCTCGACGCGTCGTACCAGCTCAAGACACCCGATCTGATGGACGAGCTGCTGGCCGAGGACATCGAGTCACGCCCGTTCTTCCACCCGCTGAGCGCGTTGCCGGCGTTCGCCGACGCACCCGACGCCGGCCCTGCCGCCGTGCGCAACGTCGTCTCGTACGACATCAGCCCACGCGCGATCAACCTGCCGTCGGCGCTGATCCTCACCGAGGCCCAGGTCGACCAGGTCTGCACGTCGCTGCGCAGCATCCTCCGCCGCCACGGCTGACCGGCCAGAATCGAGCGCGATGCGCATCTTGCTGATCACGCCGTTCTACAGCCCGGGGATCGGTGGCAGCTCGCGCCTGCTCGAGAACATCGTGGACGCGACCGTCGCCGAGGGCGGCGAGGCCGACGTGCTCACGTTCGCCAGCGGCTCGGAGGCCGAAGCACGCTTCGACTCGTCGCGCACCTACGCGATGCACCGCGTGCCGTCGTCGGGCGTGCAGGGCTGGCCATCGGTGCGACTGCTCTGGACGGCCATCCGCCTCGCCCGCCGTCATCGACCTGACCTGGTCTTCTGCGGCACCCTGTACCCGTCTGCCGTCCTCGGCGCGGTCACCTCGATGGTCAGCCGGATCCCACTCGCCAGCTACTGCCACGGCGAAGACATCGCCGGGGTCGCGGCCAGTCCGCGCAAGGCACGCATCGCCCGCTGGGCGATCACCCGATCGGCGGCGGTGTTCGTCAACAGCCGCTACACCGGGCGGGTCGTGCAGCAGGTGGAGCCCTCGGCGAACGTCGTCCTCTCCAACCCGTGGATCGCCACCGAGCCGTTCCTCCAGACGAACCCCGCCGGCGTGGCCGACCTGCGCACCCGGCTGGGACTCCCCGCCGATCGCTCGATCGTGCTCACCGTGGCCCGGTTGGAGGAGCGCAAGGGCCACGACACGGTGATCCGTGCGCTGCCGGCGGTGCTCGAACGTCACCCGGCCACCCACTACCTCGTCATCGGCGGTGGCGACACCGCACGACTCGACGCGCTGGCCGCCGAGCTCGGTGTGGCCGACCACGTCTCGATCGTGGCCGGCATCGCCGAGACCGACCTCCCGCTCGCCTACCAGCTCGCTGACGTGCACATCATGCTCAGCCGTCGCGACCGCCACCACGACCAGGTGGAGGGCTTCGGGATGGTCTACCTGGAAGCCGCCGTGTCGGGCACGCCGTCGATCGCCGGCGACGAGGGCGGCTGCCCGGATGCCGTCGAGGATCACGTCACCGGCTTGATCGTGCCCGTCGAGTCGCCCGAAGCGGCTGCCGACGCCCTGTGCACGCTGCTCGGCGATTCGCGCCTCGCCGCGGAGCTCGGACGGCACGGCCGCGCCCGGGTGCTGTCCCGGTTCGACGCCTCGGTCCGGCTGCCCGAGCAAGTCGCCGCGCTCGCCGCTCTGTCGCTGGCACCCGCCCGGCAGCTGACCTCGACCGCCAGCGGGCGCGCATGACGTCAGCGCCGACGAGCCCGCGACGCGTCGCGCTGTTCGACGACTCCGTTGCCTTCGGTGGCGTCGAGGTGCACATCCTGCTGGTGCTCGAGCACCTCGACCGGCAGCGGTTCGAGCCGTTCGTCCTGCTCCCCGGCCTTCGGGCACCATGGGCGGCCAACCCACCGCGCTTCGTCGAGCTGGCCGGCACCCTGGGTGTGCCCTTCCTGCAACCGCCCGATCCCGGGGTGCGCCCCGTCCTCGGTGCGATCCGCGAGGTCCGCGCCATCGCCCGCTTGCTGCGCAGCAACCGCATCGACATCCTCCACATCCACACCAGCCAGCCGGCCCGCGCCCGGCGACAGATGCTGGCGGCACGCCTGGCAGGCATCCGCGCGATCGTGCGCACCGAGCACCTTCCACCGACGATCTACGGGCGCGGTCGCGCCGAGCGCGCCGTGATCCCGCTGTTCGACCGGTTGGTCCGTCGTTTCATCGTCGTGTCGGAGCAGAACCGCGGGGAACAGATCAGCTTCGGCCGCTCGGCACGCAAGCTCCTCCTGATCCGCAACGGCATCGACGTCCAGCGCTTCGTCGCCGATCCGTCCACCCGATCCACCACGACGCGAACGGCGCTCGGCGTCGCGCCGGACGCCGTGGTGGTCGGGGCCGTCGGGCGGCTCTCCCACCAGAAGTCGCTCGGCACGCTGCTGGACGCGGTGGGTCTGCTGGCCGCATCGCACCCGGAGGTCGTCGTCGTGCTGGCCGGCGAGGGCGGCGACGAGCAGTCGCTGCGTCAACGCGCCGCCGATCTCGGCATCGCCGACCGGGTCGTCTTCGCCGGGCACGTCGACGATCCACGTGCCCTGATCAGCGAGATCGACGTGATCGTGATGCCGTCGATCTTCGAGGGCCTCCCGCTGGCACTCCTGGAGAGCATGTCGCTGGCCCGTCCGTGCGTGGTCTCCGACCTGCCGAACATGATCGAGGCGGTCGGCGACGATGGGACCTGCGGGCTGGTGGCCCGGGTCGGGGATCCGGCGTCGTTCGCCTCGGCGATCGGGCGGTTGCTCGACGAACCGGGCCTCGCCACGACGATCGGACGCAACGCGCGCAACCGCGCGCTCAGCGAGTTCGACATCCGCCGCCAGGTGATCGAGTTGATGTCCGTCTACGACGGGCTCGACGCCACGAGGGCGAAGCGCAGCTAGCTGATCCGGTCGAGCCCGGCGAGGACGACCTCGGCGCTGCGCTCCCACGAGAAGAGCGCGGCACGCGCAGCACCCTTCGTGATCATGTCCTCACGGAACGTGCGCCCCGTGGGCGTGATCTCCGACGAGGCCAGCTGCCGGAGGGCGTCGGCAAGGCCCTCGACGTCGTCGTCGGCCACGTGGACCGCGCCGTCACCGGTCACCTCCACCAGCACCGGGAGCTGCGACGTGACCACCGGAAGGCGATGGAACATCGCCTCCAGCGGCGGCATGCCGAAGCCCTCGTAGGTGGACATGAAGGCCAGTGCGGTGGCGTGGCGGTAGAGGTGCAGCAGCTCGGCCGAGCTGACGTACTCCAAGCAGACGACGTCGTTGCCGATCGCGCCCATCGCCGCGATCGCGGCCTGGATCGGGACCGCCTCGTCGCCGAGCCCGCCGGCCAGCACCAGCCGGTGCTCGCCCATCGCTGGATCGGCCTTCAGCCGCTCGAACGCTGCCAGCACGATCTCCCAGTTCTTGTTCCGCCGCCCAGGGTTGACCATCAGGAAGAACGGCGCGTCACCGACGAGCCCGTCCGGTGCCGACGGAGGCACGTCGGGGGCCGACACCGAGCACGGCGCGACGACGATGCGATCGAGGGGCACGCCGAAGCACTCGGCGATCTCCTGCCGGCCGGTCTCCGAGATGGCGAAGACGAGATCGGCCTTCGTCGCCGCGGTGCGCAGCTTGTCGGCCATCGCCGGCGCCTCGTTGTTGGGGATGATGCTCGGGTTGGTGACGCTGGCGCAGTCGTAGATGGTGATCGCCGTCGCCACCGGAACCGGGTACGGCGGCAGCCGACCGGTCGGCGAGAACAGCACCTTCGCCCGGTTCCAGACGAGGTCGACCGGCAACCGCCCGTAGTACTGCACGCTGCCCTTGCGGACGGCGACGCGAGCGTTCGCCGGCGCGACGAGCTCGCGAATTCGCGGATCGGTGATCGGTTGATCGACCACGACGAGGTTGCGGTCAGCGGGCCGAAGCCGGAACATCGCCGAGCAGAGGTGGAACGTGTACCACTCGACGCCCGACCACCTCGGGTAGCTCAGCACTCGAGCGTCGATGACGCGCACTGCACCCTCCCTCTGCTCGTGCCCGAGCCCCGAGCTCACGACCGTCGCGCGACACCCGTCGATGCCCGCAGAGCACCAGATCGTACTCAGAGAAATGTGACGAATTTCTTTGACGCCCCCGAGCCGCGCGCACCGCACGCGACCGGTCACGGCGTGTGAGCGCGGCGGCCCAATTGTCAGGAAATCCTTAAGTTCTCACGCATTTCGGTCGATGTTTGCTGTGACACCAACGACACAACGGTGCGCGTTCGCCGTTCGGTACGGCCCGCCCGCCACTTCGGGAGTTGTAACATGACCTCAGCAAACGTCATCGATCGGACATGCCTCCCCCCGGGCGCATGCGTCGCTGAATTTGCGTCATGCGGGCGCGTGACATCGGGAAGGTTCTCCACACACATGATCCATCGAACTCCACGACGCATCGCGTCGATGGCGCTGCTTGCGCTCACCTCCATGGCGGCACCGCTGGTCGTTTCGTCGGCACTGGCGGGCACCGCCGGCGCCGCGCCACGACCCGAATCCGTCACCGCGGTGCAGCCATCTCGCGTGCTCGACACGCGGTTCGGCATCGGCGCACCGACCGGTCGGATCAACCCCGGCACCGTCGTCCCCGTCGCCGTTCCCGCGGCGTCCAGCGTCGGCGCGCTCACCGTCACGGTGAACATCACCGCCACCGACGCGGCCGGCGCCGGATACGTGCGCGCTTGGCCATGTGGCGAGGCGCAACCGTCCACCTCGGTGCTCAACTTCACCTCCTCGCGGACGGTCGCCAACGCGGCGGTCGTCAAGCTCGGCCAGGGTCAGGTCTGCGTGGCCACGTCCGCGCCGGTCAACCTGATCATCGACCTCGTGGGCTGGGCAACCGGCACCATCGACGTCACCGGCATCAACCCGGCCCGCCTGCTCGACACCCGCTCCAGCGGCGATCCGCTGTCCGCAGGTGCGGAACGGCGCCTGAAGGTGGCCGGTCGATCCGGCATCGGCGGCAACGCGCAGAACGCCGTGCTGACCTTGACGGTCGACGACCCGGATCGCGCCGGTTGGGTGGTCGCCTACCCGTGCGGCCAGCCGACCAACGGCTCGACGGTCAACTTCCAGGCCCACGAGACCACCGCGAACACGACGATCGTCGGGCTCAGCGGCGGCGACGTGTGCTTGAAGTCGTTCATCGGCACGGACCTCATCGTCGACGCCTACGGCTGGTCCGCCGGCGCCGGCGACATGAAGATCCAGGCGCCCACCCGCATCCTCGACACCCGCGACAGCTCGGCCTGGTCGTTCGGTCCGGCGAAGTCGACCAGCAAGATCCAGCTGCGGGTCGCCGGTCGCGGTGGCGTGCCCACCAACGCCGCATCCGCCCTGCTCACGGTGACGGTTGCCGACGCCCGCGGCGACGGCTACGTCACCGTGTGGCCCTGCGACCAGGACATCCCCAACGCCTCGACCCTGAACACCTACACGGGTGCACTCAAGTCGAACCTGGCGCTCGTCGAGCTGACGGCGACCGATGGCACGGCGTGCATCCAGTACACCTCGTCCAACCGCACCTCGACCAGCCTGATCGTCGACGCCATCGGTTGGATCGCCGGCGGCCCAGAGCGCGGCGCACTGCCGACCACGCCGATCGCACCTGCCGAGCCGGTCATCCCGCCGGCACCGGAGAGCGAGGGCGGCTCGATCCCCAACACCGGCGGCTGCATCCTGGCGCTGGCACAGCAGCCGGCCACGATGGCCTTCTGCGAGACGTTCGATCGCCCCGCCGGCGTTGCCGGCACCCGGACCGGCGACCTCAACCCCACCCTGTGGGGCGTGTCACGCACCAACACCTACGTCAACATCGGCCAGCAGCAGTACAGCTGGTGGTTCAAGGCCTCGGGTGTGCCTGGTTGCGACATCGGTACGGCGCCCAACGACGTGCGCATCTGCAACGGTCGGGTGATCGAGGCCGTCAACGACGGTCACGAGTCGAAGACCAACCTGTCGATGTACCCCAAGCAGCCGTTCGACATCGCCGGTCGCACCGGCACCGTCTCGTTCGACGTCTCGGCCGACTCGCAGGGCCCGCACGCCGCATGGCCCGAGTTCTGGTGGACCGACCAGCCGGTCCCGACACCTCACGGTGACACCGAGGGCTACAACGCCTCGGCTCGCAACTCGTTCGGCTTCGCCATCGCCGGCTGCAACGGCGACAGCAGCCGCACCGGCATCACGATGATCGCGATCACCCGCAACTACGCCACCCAGAACCTCGGCCCGATCGAGCAGCTCGGTTGCGTGCTGAAGGGCTCCGCAACGGGCGCACTGAACCACTTCGAGGTGCGCATCAACGCCAACGGCGCCGAGATCTGGGCGACCGACGCCGGCCAGACCCAGCTCAAGCTGCTGGCCAGGACATCGGTGAGCATGCCGCTCAGCCGTGGCGTCATCTGGCTCGAGGACCTGCACTACAACGCCTGCAAGTTCGACAGCCAGTGCGACCACGCCTTCGCCTGGGACAACGTCGCCTTCGACGGTCCCAAGCTGTACCGCGACCTCACCTTCGACGTGCCGGA
This sequence comes from Ilumatobacteraceae bacterium, assembly GCA_965229005.1. Classification (GTDB taxonomy): domain Bacteria; phylum Actinomycetota; class Acidimicrobiia; order Acidimicrobiales; family Ilumatobacteraceae; genus CBDDIP01. Next base: position 899,251 of record CBDDIP010000002.1, on the reverse strand, counting down.
CGCCAACACCCCGGTCTCCAACGGCGTCACCAGCCTCGGCTACCGAGTCGGGCAGAGCCCGGTGAGCGTCCAGGTCCAGGGCGTCAACTGGGTGCACACCCCGGCGACCGCCTACGTCACGCTGAACTGGGCGCCCAACGACACCACGGTGCCGATGGTCCGCATCAACGGCGGGCCGTGGCACTCGACGGCCTGGCCGTACGCCAACTTCCCACCGTTCTGGAAGTCGATCGCCATCCCGATCCCGCTCAGCGAGATCCGAACCGGCACGAACACGATCGAGTTCCAGCAACCGGGCGGAGCACAGGACACGGTGATCTGCAACATCAACCTGACGCTGATCAACGCGGCGCCGGTCCCGTGACCGGCAGCTGACCGGAACACGAACTGAACCATGCGCTCGGCCCGTCCGTATCAAGGACGGGCCGAGCCGCGTCATTGGCCAGGGAACCACTCGGTGTCCCAGCGTCCAGTGACCAGAAGACGGAGAACGTGATGCAACGACGGGCATGGATCGCACTCGGGCTGGTGGCCGTGCTGGTGGCGGGATGCGCCAGTGATGTCGACGACTCCAGCGACACGACGACGCGCGGTGGCGACGGCAAGCACGTCGAAGGTGCGGACACGCCGACCAGCAACGGCAGCGACGGCGACGTCCCGGTCGTCACGACGCCCGTGCCCGGTCCGACGACGACCCTCGAGCCGGGGGAACCGCCGGTGACGCCCGACGGGCAGTCCACGAACGGCACCGAAGGCTGCCGCCTGGCGCTCGCCGAGGCGCCGATGGCGTTCTGCGAGACCTTCGACGAGCCCGCCGGAGTCGAGGGGACCCGCACGGGCGATCTCGACCCGATCCTGTGGGGCGTGTCACGCACCAACACCTACGTCAACCTCGGCCAGGACCAGCACGGGTGGTGGTTCAAAGCCACCGGCATCCCGGGCTGCGACATCGGCACGGCGCCCAACGACGTGCGCATCTGCGACGGTCGCGTCGTGGAGGCCGTCAACGACGGCCACGAGTCCAAGACCAACCTGTCGATGTACCCCAAGCAGCCGTTCGACATCGCCGGTCGCACCGGCACCGTCTCCTTCGACGTCTCTGCCGACGCCGAGGGCCCGCACGCCGCGTGGCCCGAGTTCTGGTGGACCGACCAGCCCGTCCCCACCCCCCATGGCGACGGCGAGGGCTACAACGCGTCGGCCCGCAACTCGTTCGGCTTCGCCGTGGCGGGCTGCAACGGCGACCCGACGCGGACCTCGGTGACGATGATGGCCGTCACCCGCAACTACGTCACCCAGGACCTCGGCCCGATCAGCCAGCTCAACTGCGTGCTGGAAGGGTCGGCGACGGGCGACCTGAACCACTTCGAGGTGCGCATCAACGCGGACGGCGCCGAGGTGTGGGCCACGGACGCCGGCAAGACCGAGCTCAAGCTGCTGGTGAAGACGACGGTGCAGATGCCGCTCACCCGCGGCGTCATCTGGCTCGAGGACCTCCACTACAACGCCTGCAAGTTCGACAGCCAGTGCGACCACGCCTTCGCCTGGGACAACGTCGCCTTCGACGGCCCGACGCCGTACCGCGACCTGACCTTCGACGTGCCCGACGCCAACGAGCCGGTCGGCGGCGACCGAGCCGGCGAGGGCATCACGTCCCTCGGCTACCTCGTCACCCAGGACGCGATCAAGGTGACGACCGCGCCGGTCTTCACCGAGCAGACGCCGAAGTCGGCGTTCGTCGCCTTCAACTGGGCACCGAACGACACCACCGTCCCGATGGTGCGGGTGAACGGTGGCCCCTGGCACGAGACCGCGTGGCCGTACCCCGACTTCCCCCCGTTCTGGAAGAGCATCGCCGTCGAGATCCCCTTCGACGAGGTCAAGGACGGGCCGAACACCATCGAGTTCAAGCAGCCCGACGGCGCACGGGACACGGTGATCTGCAACATCAACATCGTGTTGATCGCCGCCGCGCCCGTTCCCGTACCCTGACACCTCATGCAACCGACCGTGACGGGCCCCGCCGAGCAAGGCGACGAGCCGTGGTCGGATCCGCGCGGGACGACGCGAGCGCAGCGGTTGCGGTGGACGGTTCGCGAGGACTTCGCCAACCTGCAGCTGGTGCTGCGGCTGACGACGCTGCCGGCGCGGGTGTTGCCCCACTACGCGATGCGCCGGCTGCGCACCGGGCTGCTGCGCCTGGCCCGCTGGGACATCGGGCACGGCACCGTGTTGTTCGGCGTGCCGACCGTCTACGGCCGCGGGCCGATCCGTTCGCGACTGGTGATCGGGCGCAACTCGTGCATCAGCGTCGACTGCACGTTCGAGCTGAACGGGCGGGTGACGATCGGCGACCGGGTGGCGCTCGGGCACGAGGTGATGGTGCTCACCACGAGCCACCGGATCGGCACGCGCGACGAGCGAGCCGGCTCCACCCTGGAGGGTGACGTGACGATCGGTGACGGGGCGTGGCTCGGTGCCCGCTGCACGATCCTGCCGGGCGTCACGATCGGTGAGGGCGCGGTGGTCTCCGCCGGCGCCGTCGTCAACAAGAACGTGCCGCCCAACACCGTCGTCGCCGGCGTCCCGGCCACGGTCGTCGTCAAGCGCCTCCCCGGGTGACGAATGGGCCGTTCGGCCCTGACCACCAGGACGTTGCCACTGGTATCGTCAGCTTTCGACCTGCTTGACGTGAAATGGAGCATGCGCTGGTGACGACGGAGACCACCATCGACCAGACGGACGAGTGCAAGCGAGCGCTCGACGACGACGGCTACGTGATCTTCCGCGGGGTCGTCAGCCGGGAGAGCCTCGACGAGCTGCACGCTGCGCTCGACGCCGAGTACGCCCGCCTGGCCGCAGCCGGGAAGCTGACCGTCGGCGGCGGCTCGTTCAGCGGACACCTCAACTGCTTCCCCGGTGAGGCGGCACGGTCGATCTACGAGCAGCTGGTCGGCGCCGGCATCCCGGAACTGGTGCGGTCGATCCGCCCCGATCTCGCCGATCGGCCTCGGCTGACGTTGAACTACAACCTGCCCGGCAGCGTCGCCCAGCACTACCACATGGACGGCGTGTACACGGAGGACTTCCTGATCTGCAACGTCGCGGTCGTCGACACCGACCTGGTGAACGGCGCACTCGACGTGCTGCCGGCGACGAACCAGCAGTTCTACCCGTTCTGGAAGTACGCCCTGCAGCGCAAGCGGCGCCTCACCAAACGCGTGCCGCTGCAACAGGGCGACGTCGTGCTGCGCCGCTCCACGCTCTGGCATCGAGGCATGCCCAACCGCAGTGCTGCTGCCCGGCCGATGCTGGCCGTCACCTACGGCGAGACGACCGAGGCCAACGCCGACGTGTTCGGCCCGAACGACGGCGGGATCATCTTCTACCCGAACTGGTTCCGCCCGACGAGGCTCGGCCGCCTCCGCGAGCGCGTCTTCGTCACCGCGCCGATCAGCTACTCGGCCTACCGGTTCGCCCGCTCGCTGTACGGGAAGAAGGGCTACTCCTCGTAGCCCGGCGGACCAACGGCTGAGCACTCGATGGACGTCGGCAACCTGCGCGGCACCGACCTGACCGTGTCGCGGTTGGGCATGGGGTGCGTCAAGCTCGGCAGCACCCGCGCCCGTCACGGTGCGCGCGACGCCACCCGCCTGGTGCACGCTGCCGTGGACGCCGGGATCCGCATGTTCGACACCGCTGACGCATACGGCTCGGGCGCCAGCGAGCTGGTGCTCGGTGAGGCGCTCTCGGGTCGCAGCGACGACGTGGTGGTCGCCACCAAGGTCGGTTACCGGTTCGACGAACGTCGCCCTGGCCTGGCCTCCGACGTGATGGGTGCGGTTGCGCGACGGCTCGGTCGCGGCACGCGTCCGTACGCCGAGCAGGACTTCTCCGTCGCCGGCGTCGAACGCGCGGTCGTCGGGAGCCTGCGGCGCCTGCGCCGCGACCACCTCGACCTCCTGCAGTTCCACGGTCCTCCGATCGCCACGTCGACCGATCTGCCCGAGGCGGTGCAGCGGCTGATCGACGCGGGGACCGTTCGTTGGTTCGGCGTCGGCTGCGAGCGTCTCGACGTCGCCGATTCCTGGGTCGGAGTCGGCGGGCTGGCGACGATCCAGTTGCCGTTCGGCGTGCTCGACCCGCACGCGGCGACCGGTGCGATCGCAGTCGCCCACCGGCGCGACGTCGGGGTCATCGCTCGCGGTGTGCTCGGCGGCGGGATCCTGGCGCGAGCCGTCCGTGGTCAGCCGACCGGACTCGACGCGGTCCGCCACGGCCACGTCGAGCGGCTGCAGCAGCTCGCCGCGGCGTCCGGCGTGGATCTCCTGCAGCTGGCGATGTGGTACGGGCGTGTGCGCGCCGATCCCGACGTCGTGCTGATCGGCATGAGCAACGAGGACCAGGTGGGCGGCACGATCCGCCGGTTCGACGCCGCGATCCCGCCCGGGTCGCTGATCGCCGACATCCGATCGATCGTCGAGGACGGCGTCCCCGACGTGAGCGGCCCGGCATGAGCGCGACCATCGACGACTCCGAACGGGTCATCGTGGTCGGCAGCGGGCCGGCCGGAGCGATCGCCGCCCGCGAGCTGGTGCGCGCGGGGGTGCCGGTGACGATGCTCGAGTCCGGGTTGCGGCCGCCGAGCGGGATCATCGTTCGTGCCGCCGGACAGACGCTGCTGCGCCGTCGCGACGGCAGCGACCTGCTCTCGCGCCGTCACGTCGCCATCGGCGACCGGGACACGGAGTGGTGGAGCAGCCTCAGCCCGGGCGGTCTGTCCAACTACTGGACGGCCGCCGTCCCACGGTTCGCCCCGGCCGACTTCGACGACGGTGCCCGGATCGACGACCGCTTCCGCTGGCCGGTGTCGTACGACGACCTGACACCGTTCTACGACGTCGCCGAGGACCTGCTCTCGATCACCGGGCCGGCCACGTCGATCCCGTTGGTGCCGGGCGGGCGAGCGCGCTACCGACGCGACGTGCCGTCCGATTGGAAGCGCGCCTTCGCCGGCCAGCACACCGATGAGCTCACCGTGCTGGCACTGGCTCGCGGCGCGAAGTGGATGATCGCCCGACGCGGGTCGGAGTTCAACAGCTACCACGTGATCGTCGCCCCGTTGCTCTCGAACGCCTCCTTCGAGCTGCGCGTCGGGGCGCACGTCCGCCGCCTCGCCACCGCTGACGACGGCAGCGTGATCGGCGTCGAGTGCACGGATCGGACGAGCGGGCAGGCGTCGGTGGTGCGCGGCCGAGCCGTCGTGCTGGCCGCAGGCACGGTGGACACGACGCGCATCCTGCTGTCGTCGACGTCGTCGGCCTGGCCGGACGGTGTCGGCAACCAGCACGGACTCGTCGGTCGATACCTCCACGATCACACTCGAGAGTGGTGGCCCGTCGAGCTCGATCGGCCGCTGACGTTGCTCGACCACCCCCTGTACCTCGCCCGCGAGGCGCACGAGGACACCGAGCCCCTCAGCGGTGCCTCGGCGACGATCGGGTTGGCCACGCCCCGCGACCGGTTGCAGACCTTCATCGGCCGCGCCGGAAAGCGGTTCGGGGTCCAGGTGTTCGGCACGATGGTCCCCGACGAGGACCACCGGGTGACGCTGTCACCAACTCGCGTCGACGAGTTCGGCAACCCCGTCGTCCAGCTGGACGTCGCCTACGACGAACGGACGCTGCGCGTGCTCACCCGGATGAAGGAGCGCTTCGTCGAGGTCTTCGCCGACGTCGGCATCGGGGCGACGATCGAGCCGGTGGAGTGGACGCCGCGTCCCGGCTCGTCCGTCCACTTCGCGGGGTCGGTGCGCATGCACGATCGACCCGAGTCGGGCGTGGTCGATCGCTGGAACCGCGTGCACGGCGTCGAGAACGTGCTCGTCACCGACATGAGCAGCTTCACGACGAACCCGGAGAAGAACCCGACGTTGACGGCGATGGCCCTGTCGGCGAGGGCCGCCCGTCACCTGGCCGCGGACCGCTCGATCGCCGCACGGTAGATCGCAGCGACATCGGCGGCGAGTCGCTCGGGCTGGAACTCGGTCTCGACCCGCAGCACGCCGGCCGCACCCATCCGGGCCCGCAGGGTCGCGTCGGCGGCGAGCTGCGCGAGGTGTTCGGCCAGCGCGTCGACGTCGCCCTGCGCGCTGAGCAGCCCGGTGACCCCATCGACCACGACCTCCGGCGTGCCGCCGTCGTCGGTGGCCACGATCGGACGGCCGAGCTCCATCGCTTCGAGGAAGACGAGACCGAACGGCTCCTCCACGCTCGGCATGGCGAAGATGTCGCAGGCGGCGATGAACCGGTGTGCATCCGACCGGAAGCCGGTGAACCGGACGTGCGACGAGATGCCGAGCGTCGCGGCCAGCGCTTCCAGCGAGGCGCGGCGGCCGTCGTCCTGACCGACGATCAGCAGCGCCGCTCCGGGGACGCGTCCGATCGCGATGGCGAAGGCGCGCAGCAGGAGGTCGTGGCCCTTCCACTCGTTGATGCGCGCCACGATGCACACCACGACTGCGGCGACGTCGAGCTCCATCTCCCTGCCGATCGTGGCGCGATCGTCGGTCGCCGGCGCTGCGCCGGCGTCGTGCGGCGCGAGCGCGTTCAGCGCGACGGCGATGCGTTCGGGCCGATACCCCTGCTCCACCGCAGACCCGGCGACGAACTGCGAGATCGCAAGAAGCCGATCAGCGCGTCGCATCACCGTTCGAGTCGGGCGACTGAACCAGTCCGCGACCTTGACGTGGAGGTGCACGACGAGCACCGCGCCGCTGAGGCGGGCGACGAGGTAGGCCATCACCGACTCGCGGGCCTTCTCGGTGCAGTGGACGACGGCGACGTGGTGGCGTCGGGCGTACCGAACGAGGCGGACGAGCGACACCACGGCGGCCGGCCCGTCGACGAGGACGGCTCGGGCCCCGAGCCGGCGCGGGCCGAAGCGGGCATCGACCACCCGCACCCCGGGGATGTCGCCGAACACCCGCGCCGCTGCCGACGGATCGGCGCTCGTGCCTGGATCGGCGGCGACGTGGACGTCGATGCCGAGCGCCGGAAGGTGACGCATGATGCTGGCGTGGACCTGCGCATCCGCCGCGTAGCGGGTGCCGGACTGGACGAAGAGCACAGCGAGCCGGGCGTCGTGGGAGCGGTTCCGGGCGATGGTCGAAACCTAGCGTCGAAGTCGTCGGCCGCGGGTCGCTGAACGGGGTCCCTTGCGTATGATCAACGGATCGGGTCTGGCAGGTGGTTCCTCTCACATCGTTCGGCGCAGCACCGTTTCGACGGGCAACGCCGTCGTGCGCGCGCCATCGCACCTGCGCTCGTCGCGGTGTCGTTGCTGCTCGCCGGATGCGGCGATCCGAAGGCCGGGACGCCGTTCCAACCCGTGACGACCACCGAGCCGGGCGTCGTCTCCACCGGGCCGGTCACCAAGCTGCAGATCCGCTCCTTCGTCGCCGGACCGAGCTCGATCACCTCCGGTCAGTCGTCGCTGCTCTCCTGGGAGCTGAACGACCCGGACGCGACGGTCACCATCGAGCCGAAGGTCGACTCGATCGATGACGGCAGCGTGCTCGTCGCACCGACGTCGACCACCACGTACACGCTCACCGCGACCGCCGATGGCGAGACAGTCACCGCGACGGCAACCGTCACGGTCACCATCTCCACCGGCGGCGAGCCGGTGAGCTCAGGCGACAGCGAGTGGGTCAACGTCACCGGCAACCTCGCCGGCATGCCGTCCGAGTGCGGCAACCTGACGATGGTCTCGGCCAACCCGAACAGCGACATGGTCATCGCCGGTGTCGCGCAGCACGGCCTCTGGTCGCTGACCGGCACTGCAACCGACTGGACGGCGCTCGGAACAGGGCCGGGATCGGACTCGATCGTCAACCGTCCATCGACCATCATCTACGACCCGCTGAACCCGAACCTGTGGTGGGAGAGCGGCGTCTACGGCGGTCCTGGCGGCTTCCAGACCGACGACAACGGGGTGACGTTCCGCCAGCTCGGCAACGTGCTCCACTCCGACGCGATCGGGATCGACTTCGTCGACAGCCAGCGGCGAACCATGTTGTCCGCCACGCACGAGCGCTCCGAGCTGGCCAAGTCGACCGACGGCGGCGCCAGCTGGGTCGACATCTCGCCCTTCCTGCCGACCGAGATCGGCAACGCCGGCTCGCCGATGGTGCTCGACGCGAACACCTTCCTGCTCGGCACGAAGTTCGGGAGCCCGGCTCGGGTGCTGCGCAGCACCGATGCCGGCGCAACGTGGACCGAGGTCTACGCGCACGGCGTGGTCGGCACCCCGATCTTCACCTCGACGTTCGTCATCTACTGGTTGCTGGAGAACGGCGAGGGACTGATCAGGAGCGCTGACTTCGGGTTGACGTGGGAGCTCGTCACCGAGACGGCACCGACCTCCAGCCTGATCGCCCTACCGGGAGACGAGCTGGCCGGTCTCGACGGCAGCACCGTGGTGACCTCGTCCGACGGTGGGCTCACCTGGAACCCGGTCGGCCCACCGACGCCGTTCGAGGCGGCGGGCATCACCTTCTCGGTCGCCCGGCAGTCGTTCTTCGCCTGGCACTGGGACTGCGGCAACTTCGTGCTCGACGACGCCATCGCCGAGCTCAAGCTGGGCTGACGCGGCTCGAACGTCGCCGATAGCCTCTGGCGGGTGGGTGAAACGGGAACCCTGACGTCGACCTTGCGCAGCGACATCGACGCCGCGCTCGCCGCCGGCGACGAGCCCCTCGCCCGTGGCCTGCTCGATCGGCTCTGGCGGCTGCAACCCGGTCCGGCGACCGCCGGCTTCGTGCTGGCCCGCTGTGCTCGACTCGCTCCCGTGGGCGCTCGACGCGCCGCGCGTGTCGCCGTGTTGCGCTCCTGCACGGTCGAGCCCATCGTGCCGATCGTTCGTGCTGCAGGCGCGCTGCGCGGCCTCGACCTCACCGTGCAGGTCGGCGGGTTCAACACGTACGTGCAAGAGGTCCTCGACCCGTCGAGTCCGCTGCACGCCGAGTGGGCGGCGGACGTCGTCATCGTCGTCGCACTCGCTCGCGACGTCGCGCCCGAGCTGTGGAACGACTTCCACTCGCTCGATGAACCCGGAGTCCAGCTCGTCGTCGATCGCGTCGTCGACGAGCTCGGTGGTCTGGTCACCGCGTTCCGCAGGTCGAGCAACGCCCCGTTGGTGCTGCACGGTCTCGACGTCCCAGCGACTCGGGCCGGGGGTGTCGCCGCCAGCGGTTCGCTCCATGCGCAGGCGGAGGCGATCGCACAGGTGAACCGGCGGCTCGCGGCGATCTGCGCCGACACCACCGGCGCCCACTTCCTCGACTACGACGCCGTCGTCGCCGGCAGTGGACGCGCGGCTTGGTACGACGAGGCCAAGTGGGCCTCGATGCGGATGCCGTTCCGGTCCGACAGCCTCGTGCCCTTGGCCGAGGAGTGGTTGCGCTTCCTCCACCCCCTCACGGGTCGGGTGGCCAAGGCACTGATCTGCGACCTCGACAACACCATGTGGGGTGGTGTCGTCGGTGAGGACGGCATCGACGGGATCGTCCTCGGTCACGACGCGGCCGGCAGCGGGTTCCAACGCCTGCAGCGAGCGTTGCTCGACGTGCAGTCGCGTGGCGTCCTGCTGGGCATCTGCAGCAAGAACAACGAGAGCGACGTCGACGAGGTGTTCGACCGCCATCCGGAGATGGTGCTGCGCCGCGAGCACATCGCCGCGAGCCGCGTGAACTGGGACAACAAGGCCGACAACCTGCGGGCGATCGCCGCAGAGCTGAACATCGGCATCGACTCGCTGGCGTTCATCGACGACAACCCCGCCGAGTGCGCGTTGATCAGGCGCGAGTTGCCCGAGGTGATGGTGATCGAGCTCGACGTGCCACCCGGTCCGGACGGCAACCCGGTCGAGGGCAACCCGTGGTTCGAGCGGCTGACGTTGACGGCCGAGGACCGCGATCGCACCAAGCTCTACGCGCAGCAGCGTGAACGCGAGGCCAGCGCGACGCAGGCCGGTTCGCTCGACGACTACCTGCGGTCGCTGCAGACCACCGTGTCCGTCAGCCCGATGAACGACGACGACCTGGCTCGCGCCGCGCAGCTGACGCAGAAGACGAACCAGCTCAACGTGACCACCCGTCGCTACACCGAAGCGGACGTTCAGGCGATCGCCGACGATCCGTCGAGCCGCGTGCTCGTCGCTCGCGCCGCCGACCGGTTCGGCGACCACGGCACGATCGGCTTGATCATCACCCGTTCCGATGGCGAGCGCTGGGTCGTCGACACGTTCCTGTTGAGCTGCCGCGTCATCGGGCGCGGCGTGGAGACGGCGATGCTCGCCGTCGTCGTCGACGAGGCTGCTCGCGCCGGCGCCACCGTCATCGAGGGTCGGTTCATCCCGACGGCGAAGAACGCGCCCGCCCGCGAGATCTTCGCCGGCAACGGGTTCCAGCTCGTCGCCGGCGATCCCGCTTGGGACGACGCGGACGGCACCCGCTGGGAACACGTCGCGACGGCGGGCTCGATCGTTGCGCCAGACTGGATCAACCTCACCACCCCGAGCGTGCTCGGCACTTCCACCGCGGTGGGCAACATGGGAGCTCATTGATGGACGACATCTCCAGCCGCGTGCAGTCGATCGCCGCCGACGTGTTCGAGGTCGACGCGTCGGCCGTGACCGACGCGTCGACGCCGGACGACATCGAGACGTGGGACTCGCTCGCGCTGCTCAACCTGATGGTCGCGTTGGAGGACGAGTTCTCGATCACGCTGCCGCCCGACGACGTTGCCGAGGCGCCGACGATCGGTCACATCGCCGCGCTCGTCGCCGCACGCGTCGCCGGCTGACCACGATGGGCAAGCTCGGCCGGATCATCGACGTGATCGGCGAGGAGGTCGGCCGCGAACGCGTGGACTACCGGCTGGAGCTGGTCGGATCGGTGGTGCGGGTGCTCCCGTTCGGTGGCTTCATCCGTCTGCGCACCGCGCTGTACCGCCTGGGCGGGGTGCAGATCGGCGCCGGCACCGCGCTGGTCGGTCCACTGCGTCTGTGGGGTCGCAGTCCGCTGCGCATCGGCGCCAACACGAGCATCACCACGCCGTGCGCGATCTGCCTCGATGGCCCGGTGACGATCGGTGACGACGTGCTCATCGGTCACGACGTGGTCATCGCCACCGGCTCGCACCCGATCGGTCCGCATCGCGAGCGCGGCGGCCCGCTCAGCGGCAAGCCCGTGGTCATCGAGGACGGCGTGTGGATCGGCGCCGGGGTGCTGATCCTGCCCGGTGTCACCATCGGTGCCGGTGCGGTCGTCGCCGGCGGTGCGGTGGTCACTCGCGACGTCGCCGCGGACACGTTGGTCGCCGGCGTCCCCGCCAAGCCCGTCCGAGACCTGCCGCCGGACTGAGCTCGCTCGCCAGCCTTGGTTCGACTTCATCCACCGCGAGCGGCCCGTCGCCCGCGGTACAGAACGAGGGCCCCGCCTCCGACCACAACTGCGGTGGCAGCGAAGAACACGGCTGCACCACCGCTCCCCTTCTCGGTCGAGGTACGCGCCAGAGCTGTCGTTGCGGGCACGGTCGCATCTGCTGGATTCTGCGATGACGGCGTTGGTGCCCGACCATGTGCGGTCCCGGGTGTGATCGTGAGCTCGGTCGACGCAACCACGTCGACGACGGTGATTGGTGGGGGTGGGGGTGGTTCGGTGGCTCCCGGTAGCGGGGCCGTCAACTTCATCTTCGGTGCTGGGTTCTCGGGCTCGCCATCGGACGTAGGGATTCCGATCCAGGCGATCTCACCGGTCTCACAACGCTGGACGAACGGAAAGTAGATCGTCGCGTCGGGCGTGCGCGGCAGGACAAGCCTGACGCGGAAGGTTTCCTCGACGTCGTCGGGTAACGGGCCACCGCTGAACGAGATGACGTTGCCTTGCACGTCACCGGTCCAGCCAACTGGAGGCTCCGGTGTAGCCGTGGAGACGCCGTCAGGAAGTCGCATTCGCAACCCGATCGTGGCTGAACCGGAGCATCCGTGTTCGACGGTGAACCCGACGGAAAGCTCACTTCCCGCCGGAGCCTCCGGAGGGTCCGGGTCGACGTGCGCGAGGACCGGGGTCGCGCTTGCGACACCGACAGTCGTCATGGCAATCGAGTACTTGAGCAGGCGTCGTACGAAGGACATATGAGCGGTGACGTTTCGGCTTAGGCGGGTTGGGCGTGATGGCGTCGGCGACGGCTGCGGTTCCATGCACTGACGATGCGCCTGGGTAGCGGCGTGCCGGCAAGTACCCACACGAGAACGAGTCCTGCGAATTCGAGGAGGTGGTGGCCTTCGCTGGATCCGGTCGCCCGGCCAGTCGCGATGTCGATGACGGACGCACTGGTCATTGTTGCTGCGAGCGCGCCGACCACAGGCAGGACGCCGCCAGCGCGCGCGGGTCGCCAAGCGACGTACAGCAGCGTGATTGCGATGCCGGCCGCAAGTGACCCGACGTGGCGGGTGTCATGGATGGACAGGGTTCCTCGTCCAGCGACGAGGCCGGGCAGTGCTAGTGCAAGTTCGGTGAAGGCAACGACCGCCAGAGCGAGCCTGGCGTACCCCCGGCGTTGTCGTCGGAACGGTTTGGCGCGTGACAGAACGGGGCTTGCGAGATCGGGGACCCGTTCGGCCGGCCTGACGCGCAGCATTCGGTTCACTCTCCCCATATCAGCCCACCACGCACGACACGCCGGGCATCGACCGAGGTGCGAATTCGCACCATCGACGTCGTCGTCGCTGGCCTCGAGGTCGAGATGGGCGGACAGGATGTCCCGGGCCGCGATGCAGTGCACAGCTCACTTGTTGTTCGTCGGCATCGAAAAGTTCCATGCCGGCCGAGGTCTCGCCGTGCGTTGGTTTTGCACAGTGCCGTGTTGCAGAATGTGCGAGTGCAGGATCTGAATCGGCTCGGGTCGCAAGCACGTGGCGGCGATCCCGATGCGCTGGACCAGTTGGTCCGCCTGGTTCAGGCGGACGTCTGGCGGTTCTGTGCCCATCTGACTCGCCTCGAAGACGCAGATGACCTCGCCCAAGAATCCTTGTTGCGCGTGATCGCGGGCGTGCGACGGTGGCATGGTGAGAGGATCATGCCGTGGGTCCTGGGGGTGACTCGCAACGTCTGTTTCGAGCAGCTTCGAAGGCGCTACCGACAGCAGACCGATGCCCACCCTGACCCTGCGTCAGGGCTGGTGGCCGCCGATCAGCGCGGTTTCGTCGAGACGACGCAGCTGCTCGATGGCCTACCGATGGATCAGCGAGAGGCATTGATCTTGACGCAGATCATCGGCCTTCCCTACGCCGACGCGGCGGAAGTGGTCGGCTGCCCGATCGGCACGATCCGATCCCGGGTGGCGCGCGGCAGATCAGCGCTCGCGGAGGCCCTCTACCCAGGCGAGAAGAACGCTGGCGAGTTGTGACGCCGAAATCGTCGGCGCAACGATGACCTCAGTCGCGTCTGTGCTCGGGTTCGTTGCCCTACCCGTCGCCACATCGATCGGTGGCTCCGTCGTCGCCGCAAGGCGTCCGATCGGTGAGCGATTGCGCAACGTTCTTCAACACGTGGCCGCCGGACTGGTGTTTGCCGCGGCATCGCTCGAGCTTTTGCCTGACCTGGTGCGCGAGCACTCACAGGTTGGCACGATCACGGGGTTCGTCGCCGGAGTGGGCGTGATGCTTCTCCTGGGACGACTTGGAGACAGGTATGAAGCGGCTGGCGGAACGCGGGCGGCGATCGGTGTCATCGCACTGGTTGCCGTCGACGTTCTCCTCGACGGAGTCTTGATGGGCGTGGCGTTTTCCGAGGAGGCCGAGCAAGGCCGGATCCTGACGATCGCCCTGACGTTCGAGGTCGCGTTTCTCGGCCTCTCGGTTGCCACCGCCATGCAGGCTGCCGGGGGGACGAAGCGACGAGTGGTCTCTGTCACCACCGCGATCGCCTTGATGTTGCCAGTCGGCGCGGTTCTCGGTGCCGGGCCGCTGGCATCCCTCTCAGTCGCGCCGTTCGCCGCGGTCCTCGCGTTCGGCACAGTCGCGCTGCTCTACTTGGTCACGGAGGAGTTGCTCGCCGAGGCGCACGAGGTCAAAGACACGCCGCTGGCGACGGCAACCTTCTTCCTGGGTTTCCTCGGCATCCTTCTCGTGTCGCTGTCGAGCCCACCGCACTGAGCGTGAGGGTGTGGGCGGGTCGTTGGACGACACCGAGGCTTCGGTGCCTATCATCGTGTCCATGCGTCGAAGCGTGGTGACCGCCGTGGTCATGACGGTCGCCACGACGCTCATCTTCCTGGCTGTCGCGATCACCACGTCGACAGCGCCTGCCGCTGCCAGCGCTGTTGGCAGCTCCGGGCTGCGAGCGACCTGCGAGCTGCAGCAGCGCTGCGGCGAACACGAGTCGGGTGGGCAGACCTGTCAGGACGGGTGCCTTCCGCATCACGGGCTCCGTTCGTCGGTGGTCGCCTTGGCCACCGCCGGCAAAGCGGCCGCGCCAGCCTCCCTGCCGCGAACGTGGGAGATCAACGAGGGCTTCGCCAAGCGGTGGCGGCCACCGCCTCGACCGGCCGCTTAGCGCGCCGCCGCGGCGGCGCCCCTTCCCGCGACCGCGGGTACGGCCGTTCGTTCTCGGAGGTGCATCAGTGGATCCAAGTCCTGTCGTCGATCGTTCGATCACCTCGGCACCTGCCGCGCTGACGTTCGCACTGACGTTCGCACTGACGTTCGCCTCGTCGTTCTGGTTCACGCCGCCACACGTCCACTCATGGCGAAACCTGGCTGGGTGGTTCGGCGGTGCCGGGGCTCGCCAAGCTGGCCCAACGATTGCTGCGATCGCCGCCGTCATCTGCGCCACCTGGTTTCTGGCACGCAGCTGCACCGAACACTGATGCGACCGTTCAGAGGAGCGGTCGTCCTCGCGCTGCTCGCGGCCTGCACTAGCGGCGTCTCGGATGGCGAGCCATCGACTGTGCTGACCGCGGAGTACGGGTCGACGGCCGAAGCGCTCTGTCGCTCGCTCCGAGCAATATCGGGCGGTGACCCGATCACCGGCCGGGCGATCTTCATCGACGACGTGCACGAGTCGCTTCACGTTCTGGCTCGCACGCTCGAGGCAATCGACCGTCCATCCGCTGCGCGGTTGCTGGAGGCAAAACAACGGGTCGAAGCTGACCTCGCGACCCTTTCAGTCGCATCCGAGGTCGACCTCGGTCAGTTGATCGCCCGAGTCGCAGAGGCGGCGACGGTTCTACGAGTTCCCACTCCGACACCCTGCAACGCACAAGGACCAATCACATGAACAGTCGAAGCATCAAATGGCCAGCTCGCATCGCCGTGTTGACGGCGTCGTTCTGCGCTGCTTCAGCGTGCGCGTCAAGTTCCAACACACCGAAGCAGACCGAGGCTGGGTTGTCGGGGTTCGAGCAACCTGAGCCGGGGACGATTGGCGCTCAGGTTGCTGTGTACGAGCTGGTGGCGAAGGACAGCCAGCGGTTCCGCATCGGGCTGGTCGCCGATCAAGGTCGGTTGGTCTCGTTCGGGAAGATCTTGCTGGAGTTCCTGTTTCTCGGCACGGACGACGCACCCGTCGACGACCGAGAGGTGTCGATCTCGACCGAGGGCTCGTACCTTCTGGTAGCCGGTCAGGCACCGCCGGTTGATACTCGCGGGCCTCGGATCATCGACCCGTCAGAGGGCTTTGGCGTCTATGGCACCGATGTCACGTTCGACCGGCCGGGCCATTGGGCCGTCGTGGCGACTGCGTCGATCAACGGTGGCGACGTCGTCGCTACGGCGTCCTTCGAAGTGTTGGAACAGTCGAGCAACCCCTATCCAGGCGACACGGCTCCACTGACCGACAACCGCAACCTCGAGAGCCCCGGCGTGAGGCCGGAGTCGATCGATTCACGAGCCACTGACGGAGTCCTGCCGGATCCGGAGCTTCACTCGATCACGGTCGCCGATGCGGTCGCCAGAGGTAAGCCTCTGATGGTCGTCGTGTCCACACCCACGTACTGCGTCAGTCGCTTCTGTGGGCCGATCACCGACACGGTTCAGCGCCTCGCCTCGCGCTACGGCACCGAGATGTCGTTCATCCATGCCGAGGTCTGGAACGACTACGAGAAGCAAGCATTGAACCGGGAGGCGGCTGCATGGATCTACGGCGATCCCGACGCCGGCGCAAGCGAACCATGGGTGTTCCTCGTCAACGAAGACGGCATCGTGATCGACCGCTGGGACAACGTCTCGACCGAGGAGGAGCTCGAGGAAGCCGTCCGCGGAGCGATCTCCGCATGAGACGCCGTGGCGCCCTCGTGCTCGTGGCGTTCGCCACGGCATCGGTCCTGTGCCCGGGGTTGGCGAGCGCCCACGGCGCTGATGCCGCCACTTCGAGCAACTACCGCACGCGCATCACGTCGGTCGCTCCTTCGCGCGACGGCCTGACCGTCGAGGTGATCGATTCGGGTGGCCAGGTCAGGTTGAGCAACAACACCGGCGAGCAAGTGATCGTTCTCGGCTACCAAGGTGAGCCGTACCTACGAATCACTGCACAAGGAACCGAGGAGAACCTGCGATCGCCGGCAACGTTTCTCAACAAGACACGAGATGGGCTCGGAGCCGTCCCACCCGATGTGGATTCGAAGGCGCCACCGCGATGGCAACGGACCTCCTCATCGTTGTCGGTGTCATGGCACGACCATCGCACGCATTGGATGAGCTCAGCCCCGCCGCTCGAGGTTCGCGCCGAACCGGACAGAGCACACGTGATCTTCGCTGCGTGGACGATCTCGCTGCTGGTCGGCAATGAGGTCGTGACGGTCACCGGGGACCTGACATGGATACCTCCACCCGGGCAGTCCAAGACGCTGATATCGGTTGGAGGCATCTTCGGATCGACGCTGATCTTGCTCCGCACCCGGTGGTGGAAGCCGGTCACCGCAGGCCTGCTCTTGCTCGGCGGCATCATCGACGCTGCAGCGACGGCTGGGTACTTCCTCCGGAGCGTCGCAAGCGCCGACAACCGAGTCTGGCCGTTTGTGTTCCCAGCGTTGGCATGCATCGCCGCTGTTCGATTCCTCATCCGCCTGCGCCGAGGCGTCGACAGACCAACCCTGTCCGTGCTCGCCAGTGGCTTGATCCTCGTGCTCATGGGCGGCCTCGACCATCTCGAGGTGCTCTCGAATTCGCAGATCGCCTTCGGATTCGACCCGTTGATCGCATGGCTGGCAGTCGTCGTCGAGCTCGCTGTGGGGTCCGCCCTCGCCGTCAACTTCATCGTGTTCACGCTGATCCAGCCGACGCC
This sequence comes from Ilumatobacteraceae bacterium, assembly GCA_965229005.1. GTDB lineage: Bacteria > Actinomycetota > Acidimicrobiia > Acidimicrobiales > Ilumatobacteraceae > CBDDIP01. The sequence goes on along the minus strand of CBDDIP010000002.1, from coordinate 881,904 downwards.
ACGAACGGCGATGACCACGTGACCGCGCGTCGTCTGCTTGCGGGAACTTCCTTGTCCCTGTCACTCCTTGGGATCACCGGTTGCATCGACGACGCCCCAGCCGCGCCGAAACCGTCGCCGACACGTGGCGCCCAACTCGCCGCCGACCTCGGCTGCAGTCGTTGCCACAGCACGAACGGCCAAGCCTCCGTCGGGCCGTCGTGGCAGGGTTTGGCCGGGTCGAAAGTCCTGATGTCGGACGGACGCACGGTCGTGGCCGATGCCGAATATCTCCGTCGATCGATTCGTGACCCCTCCGCCGAACAGGTGAGCGGATACAGCGCGATCATGCCAGCGGTGTCGATCAGCGACGAAGAGGTCGACTCGATCATCACCTACATCGAGACGCTCGGCTCGCCGGGCACGGGACGTGAGCGCGTTGCGGCAACGCCGCCGCCCTGAACCGCTCGCGTGCCATGCGCAGGACGACTGAGAAGACGAAGGCCGTTGGCGATGACAACGAGGCTGGCGCCCATGTCGGCGAGCACCGCGATCCACAAGGACGCCGTGCCCGTGAACGTCAACGCAAAGAACACGATCTTGACCCCGAGTGCAATCGTGATGTTCTGCCACAGAACGTGCGCCGTGTGAACTGAGATTCGAATGGTCTCAGCAAGCTTGCGGGGATCATCATCCATCAGGGCGATGTCTGAGGTTTCGATCGCGGTGTCCGTGCCTGCCGCTCCCATTGCGATACCGAGATGAGCCTTGGCGAGCGCAGGCGCATCGTTGACACCGTCACCGACCATCCCGACCGGGCTGCCAGCGGAGACCAGCTCGCTGACGATCCTCAACTTGTCGTCGGGAAGCAGATCCCCGCGAGCATCGCCGATGCCGACCTGGTTGGCAATCGCCGTAGCCGTGCGCTGGTTGTCACCGGTCAGCATGATCGTTGTGACGCCCAGAGCCTTCAGATCGTCGATCGCTTGTCGACTGGACGGCCGGAGCGTGTCAGCGACTCCCAGGATCGCGATCGGCTTCCAGTCATCCATCAGAACGATGGCGGTCTTGGCGGCGTTCTCGAGCCGCTCGAGGTGCTCCTCGACGATCGGGGTGCATTGCCCTCCGTCCTCGACGAGACGGTGGTTGCCGAGTTGATACGAGACGCCATTGATCACCCCTGAGACGCCGCGCCCGGTGATCGACTCGAATCGGTCGACTGTCGGCACAGGGCCGGCGTGGGCACTGACGATCGCATGCGCTACGGGATGTTCAGACAGGGTCTCGATCGATGCCGCGATTCGAAGGATCTCGTCGTCGCCGACGAAGCCGAGGTTGATGAGGTCGGTCAGCACGGGCTTGCCGTGGGTCAAGGTGCCCGTCTTGTCCAGTGCGATGGTCCGCAGCTTGCGGGCGTTCTCCAGGTGCACGCCACCTTTGATGAGGATGCCACGCCGCGCGGCGCCACCGAGGCCAGAGACCACCGTCACCGGCGTCGAGATCACGAGCGCGCACGGGCAGGCCAACACCAGAAGGACCAGCGCCCGGTAGAACCAATCGCGAAGACTCCCGTGACCGATCACCGGCGGGATCACCGCGATGACGATCGCAATGATGAAGACCAACGGCGTGTAGATCGCAGCGAACCGATCGACGAACCGCTGAGCCGGAGCCTTGTCAGCTTGTGCCTGTTGAATCGAGCGGGCGATCCGATCGAGCGTTCCTTCGCCCTTCGCGGATGTCACGGTGATCTCGAGCGTGCCGCGCTCGTTGATGGCCCCGGCGAAGACCGGATCACCGATCGTCTTCGAGACCGGAAGCGACTCACCGGTGATCGGCGCTTGATTCACCGAGCTCGACCCGCTGACGACCCGACCGTCGAGCGCAATCCGTTCGCCCGGCTTGACGAGGAACACCGCACCGAGCGACACATCACCAGTCGGGGTCGAGACCCAATTTCCGTCGGCTCGAACGGTCGCCGTCTCGGGCGCGAGGGCAACGAGTGAGCGGATGGCATTGCGGGCACGTTCCAAGCTCAGCGCCTCGATCAGCTCGGCGACACCAAAGAGCCAGATGACGACCGCCGCTTCTGGCCACTGACCGATGATGACAGCGCCCACGACCGCAACGCTCATGAGCAGGCTCATCGTCATACGCAACGACCGAAGTGCCTGCAGGCCCTTGCGAAGGGTGTCGCGGCCACCCAGTGCAATGGCCGCCGCCGCCAGCGAGCCAACCAGCAGTGACTGCTCGTTCGCTCCCGCGATGACGGCGACCTCTGAACCGACAGCGAGGAGACCAGCCACCACCGCGACGATGACCCCCCGTCGTGACAGTCCACGCACCGGCGAGCCGGCGGGCTCGGTGACTGGTGTCGGGCGCATTCCGATCGCCCGGATCGCGTTCTCGATCGGAGCCGGTGAGGGCAGTGCGTGTTGGACGCGAACACGGCGGGCGACGAGGTCGAACTCCAACGACCGAACACCAGGCAGGGCCGACAAGGCCGCTCGCAACTGGTTCTCCTCTGTCGCGCAGTCCAACTCCTCGACGCGATACGTCGTTGTTCCGGGTCCAGCTTCGAGGCCTGCATCGGCGCTCCGCTGCAGCGGTTCGGTGCAACAGTCGTCCGGGCCCGAAGCATCGGAGGTTCGGCCGGCGCCGTCGCCGTCATCACCCAACATGGCAGACATCCGTGAACGAATCCATGCGGCCCACGATATAGGAACATCTGTGCAGATGTCTATGAATTGGCGACCGGTCGATCATCCGCCCGCGGAGCGGTGACGTAGGTGCGCGCGCCCGAGCTCGAGCAGCAGACGAACGTGCTCGTCATCAAGGCTGTAGAACATCATCCGGCCAGACCGCCGGGCGCGAACGATGTTGGCGGTCCTCAACCAGCGAAGCGCGTGCGACACCGTCGTTTCAGCGGTGTCAATGGTCGCGGCGAGGTCGCAGACGCACAGCTCCTCAGCTTCTAGATGTACCCGGCCGTCAGGTTGGTGACGGGAGCCGGCTGATGGGTGGTTGACCGCCGAGGGCGGTGTGGCGACGTTGAGTGTTGTAGTAGTCGAGCCAAGGTGCAAGAGCGGCTGCGCGTTCGTCGTTGCTGGTGAACACCTGCCGGTATGCCCATTCGGTGGCCAGCGTGCGGTTGAAGCGCTCGACCTTGCCGTTCTGCTATGGGCAGTGCGGGCGAATGAACTTGTGGGTGATGTCGTGTTCGGCGAGCAGCTCGCGGAGCTGTTTGCTGCGCCGGTAGTTCCAGGCGTTGTCGCTGATCAGTCGTTCGATCGTGACGCCGTGCGCGGCGAAGAACTCGATCGCTCGAGCGAAGAACCCGGCGGTCGTTGCGCCGCGTTCGTCTGCGTGGATCTCGCTGAACGCCAGCCGACTGTGATCATCGACGACCGAGTGGACGTAGTCGTAGCCGAGCTTGATCTTCTTGCGTTCCCACGTTGAGCCCATCTCACGGCCGTGAGCGCGCCATCCGCCACCGTCGGGGATCCGGCCGATCTTCTTGACGTCCATGTGGACCAGCTCGCCGGGTCGTTCGCGTTCGTAACGCACAGCTGTTGCTTTCGAGGAACGGATCAGCTGGCCGGTCAGCGGGTCGCAGTCACGCAAGTACGGCACGTTGTGGCGGCGCAGGATCCGACTGACGGTCCTCGGAGGCAGCCCGAGTTCGGGGCCGAGCCAGTCCTGACCTTTGCGATGCTCGCTGCGAGCGGCAACGACCTTGTTCTCGATCTCGTTGCTGGTGCGCGTCGGCGTGCTGTGCGGTCGCGATGAACGATCGGCGAGCCCATCGTCTCCTTCGATGTCGAACCGGGCAACCCAACGGTGAGCGCATTGGCGTGAGACGCCCATGGCTTTGGCGACGTGAGCGACAGCTTGGCCTTCATCGCGGACTCGGTGCACGAGCAGACGGCGACCATGAACAGTGAGACGGGCGTTACGGTGAGACACCGAAGACCTCCTGGGTTGTGAAGCGGCAAACTCCACAATGCCCGGAGGTCTTCACGCGTCAGCGGATGTCACCAACGTCCCGGCCGGGTACATCTAGAAGGGAGTAGAGGATGCGGGTGCGTGTGGCGTCGCCCATGACTCGGAACCACTCGGCCAGTCGGTCCGTCTCTCGTGGTGAAGGAATCTTGGACTTGGCGTCAGCGACACGGCCGGCGTCGACCAACACGGTGTCGCACGCGTCGACAACCGCTTCATCGCACCCATTGCCCTGCCGACCCCCATTGGCAACACGGTCAAGATCGGTCACTCGGACATTTTGCCTGGAACTGCGGGAACTCAGCGCCCTCGTCCGGCCACTCCTACCTTGTGAGGCATGTGACCGCCGGCAGGGCTTGCAGTGTGGGCTGGGCGTTGTCGCTCCTCGTCGTTGCTGTGGTGACAGCCAGTGGGTGCGCGACGGAGGGCGACGTCTCGAGTGAAGTCACCCGGATCGAGCCGGCGGTCACGTTCGACATTGGCGCGGTTCGGCACTTCGACAGACCAGTCGTGTACGAACAAACGCCACCTGCGGGTGGCGACCACAACCCGGTCTGGCAGAACTGCGGCTTCTACGGCAAGGAAGTTCCTGACGTGACCGCAGTGCACTCTCTGGAGCACGGAGCAGTCTGGATCACCTTTGACCCCGCAGTGACGTCGATCGACGTCGTCGCCTTGGCTCGCTACGCAGAGAATCAGAGTCACGTCCTGATCAGCCCGTTCCCTGCGCTCGACTCGCCGATCATCGCGACGGCATGGGGCGTGCAACAGCGCTTCCAAACCGACGATCGAGAGGCGATCGTCGAGTTCATCAAAGACCACCAACTCAGCACCTCGGCACCCGAACCTGGAGCGCCTTGCACCGGCGGCTTCGGAAGCCCGGAATGACCGGCCGACGTCTCGGCCGTGTGATGGTCGGCACCGTTGCCGCTTCCTGCTTGGTCCTGGCCGGCTGGGCCCGCGTCAACAACCACGACGGTCCGCATGGCGCGCAGTCGGTCCGAGACAGCGACCCGGAAGCCGGGTTCGCGCGAGACATGTCGGTCCACCACGCCCAGGGTGTGGCGATTGCCGAAGCGGTTCGAAGTCGCACCGACGAGACCGACATCAGGTTGCTGGCGACGGACATCGCGCTCACGCAACAGGCTCAGATCGGTCGATTTCTCGGGTGGCTCGACGTCTGGGGGCTGTCGGCCACGAACAGCGAACCGATGGCGTGGATGCCGGCACACGGCGCCGCGTCGATGCCGATGCCGATGCCCGGTATGGCGACTCCGGCCGAGGTCCTCGCTCTCAGCACCTTGCCAACCGATGAGGCCGAAGAACAGTTTCTGCGACTTATGATCCGTCACCACCGTGGAGCGATTCGTATGGCGCAGGCGATCCTCGATCTCACGAAGCGCGAGGAGGTTGTGAGCATCGCAGAGGCGATGGTCACGAGCCAGCGCGCAGAGATCCAGATGATGAACGAGATGTTGAACGCTCGCGGACGTTCATCCGACCCCACGGAGTCCACCTCTGCAGCCGGGCGGACACCCATCCACGGCACGGAGTGATGCCATGACAACCGAACGACCACAGAAGCAAGACATCGACGCGGATGAGATCGCCGCGGTGGCCAGCGCACCAAGTCCCAGCCACGATGTTCCGGTGAGACGGCCATCGTCGTACAACGCCCGATTCCAGTCGATCCTGCTGATCATCGTCCTCGCAATGATCCTCGCATCGATCGTCGTGTTCGTGATCGCCGTTGCCAACCACGAGCCCAACGACGGACCGCGAAACCCTTTTCAGTCTTTGGAGTTAGCAGGGAACGCGCAGGCCACCGCTGCATCCTGATCGCGTAGGTACGGTCACGTGCACGTCTGATGACCGTAGAGCAGCGGTGACAAGTGGCATCGGCGCGGAGTCTGTGAGGGAACTGTGGTTTTGGGCCGAACGACTCAGGATCGAGACGAACGGAAGCGGCCGGCGATCTTGCGGACCGGCGACTTCAGCAGCTCACGATCCTCGTGGGCCAACGTCCTCAGCGCGGCGATGGCGGCGACGTAGACCACGCCGCCGACCGCGATCGGGATCAACAGGAACCTGCGGTGCAGCGGGTAGCTGGCGGCGAGCATCAGCAACCCGGCGGCCAGCGTCTTGGACACACCGAGGATCGTGGCCCGATCGAAGAGCGTCGGGATCACACGTATGACCGCAAGGGCGAAGATCAGCAGCTCGGTGACCGCGAAGACGACAGCGGCGCCGATGGCCCCGTTGGCGTAGTGGCGATCCGTGTACGGGATCAGGAGGAGGTTGAGTGGGATCGAGACGATGAAGCTGACCACGGTGATCCACGCCCATTGGGATTGGCGTCCGATCGCCACCGCGTAGTTCCCGACGAGGATCGCCGGCACCATGATGATCATCACCACGCCCATCACGGCGAGCACTGCGGCGCTCTCGCGGAACTGCTCACCGAAGACGAGCGGCGCGAACTGCGGGGCGGCGACGATGGCTCCGAACCCGAGCGGCGTGGTGACGACGAACAGCAGCTTCAGCCCGCGGCGCACGAGGTTGGCGCCCTGCTCAGGGTCCTCGCTCGAGAGGCGGGCGAGAGCCGGGAACGCGGCGGAGAGCACGATGGTCGGCACGACGAGCAGCGAGCCGAGGAACGATTCGGCCACGGAGTACCAGCCGACCTCCTTGTCGTCGGTGAGGAACTTGATGAACACGGTGTCGCTCTGGCGGTACACGACGACGGCGGCCTCGATCATCAGGAACGGCAGCGATTGGCGGGCGAGGCCGCCGAGCCCGCTGTACGACGGGCGCAGATCGAGGCCCGCCTCGCGCTTCACCCCGGCGAGCATCAGGATCATGTAGAGGATCATCAGGCTGGTGCCGAGGATGCTGATGCCGACGGCCCGGCCGCCGAGCACGAGCACGAGGATGGTGAGGACGGTGCTCAGCGCCTTGTTGGTGATGTCGACGCGCGACGGCCACGCCATTCGCTCTCGGCCGTAGAGCGCGGCGCGACCGAGCTCGACGTACGCGCCGGCCAGGGTGGCGGCACCGAGGATGAGGATGAGCGCCAGCAGCTGACCGCGGTATCCGGCGATCAAGCTGTAGCCGACGACGACGACGACGGCCACGAGGTACAGGAGCGACTCGAGCCCCATCGCACTGCGGAACTCCTGGTTGGACGACGTGCCCTTCGCCGTGCCCACGACGATCACGCTGTTCAGGCCGAACATGATGAACACGCCGGCGATCGTCCACAGCGACTGCGCGTAGCTGATCTGGCCCATGTTCCCGGCGCCGATGATGCGCGGCTGGACGTAGGTGATCGCGAACGCGAGCACCCACGACCCGATCTGCGCGAGCAGGAGCGATTGCGTGTTCCTCCTGATCGACTGGCGCGGCGGAAGCGGAGCGTCGGCGGCCGCCAGGTCGTCGGTCACCGGCGATCCGACGTGTCGTTCGATGGTTGAGCGACGTCGTGCAGCGACGCGACGATGCGCCCGACGTTGGTCCGGACGTCGAAGTGTGCGGCGGCGCGTTCGATCGACGTTGCGGCCATGCGGGCCCGCTCTGCGGGATCGGCGACCAGCCGATCGAGCGCGGCAGCGAGCCCGGGCTGATCGCCCGTTGGCACGATCAGTCCGTTGACTCCGTGATCGACGATGTCCGCTGTGCCGCCGCAGTCGGAGGCGACCACCGGCAGTCCGGCCGCCATCGCCTCGACGGTGGCGATGCCGAAGCACTCACCGAGGCTGGGCATCGCGAACACGTCCGCCTGGTGGTACTGGTCGAGCAGCTCCGCGGTGTTCGGTTGCAGTCCGGCGTGCACGATCACGTTCGCCTGGCGCGGGATCTGGTCGCGGGTGACGACGTGCAGTTCGACATCGTCATCGCGACCGGCCATCCATTCGAGCAGCAGCTTGCCGCCCTTGCGTTCGAAGTCGCCACCGACGAACAAGACGCGAACCGGGCGTTCACCATTTCGCGCGGGCGCTGGACGCCAGAACGAGAGGTCGATGCCGGGCGGGTTGACGACCACCCGATCGGCGGGCACGTCGTAGTCGGCGATCATCGAATCGCGAGCCCAGTTCGACCACGCCTCGATCAGCGCGGCGCGGTGGTAGAGCCGCGTCGTCATCGTTCGCTTCAGCCAGGCGATCGGCTTGGGGTCATGCGGGCTGCCGTACGCCGCCATGCTGTCGAGCTGCAATGGCGTCGAGTCGTAGTTGAGGATGGTCGGCGTGCGCCCGAACCGACGCGCGTAGAGGCTGGCAACCGAGCTGTTGGTGAACAGCGCGTCGAAACGTTCCGAGCGCAACGCGGTGCGGACCTCGGTGGCGCCACGCATGATGCCGGACGCGTAGGACGGCGCGTGGACGCGGCGCGCCACGCGCTCGATGCGACCGCCCTCGCGGTAGAAGTCGATCTCGAACCAGGTCGCGTCGATGGTCGGGTCGGCGTCCACGATCCGTCTGATGTTGCGGTAGTTGGTGACGTGGCCGGCGATCTGATCCATGAGGAAGCCGGCGCGCAACGGGCGCTCAGCGCTCATGGCCGCCGCCTCACGCCGGCAGGTGCCGGCCGTCTCGCCCGAGTCGTCCGGTGGGCGTCGACGAACCCCGCCAGTCGTGACGCGTAGACGTCGATGTCAGCGTGCTGCAGCACCCAGGCACGCGCTGCGGCACCGATGGTCGCCGCCTCGCCGGGCTGGTCGAGGATGTCCTCGATGGCGGCGCGCATCGCCGGCGAGTCGCCGACCGACACGTAGCGCCCGTTGACGCCGTCGACGATCGTGTCGGTCTGACCGGTCGTTCGTGTGCACACGACCGGCTTGCCCATCGACATCCCCTCGAGGATGGTGGTGATGCCGGCTTGGAACTCGCTCTCCTGCAGTGGCATGACGACGACCGCCGAGTCGGCGTAGAGCTGGCGCAGGGCGTGCAGGTCGAGGCGAACGACCGAGGTGTTCGCCGGGATGTCGATGCCGTCGAGCCCGTCGGAACGCTTCGACCACGGACTGGCGGCCGCGAGCACCACCGGGACGGCGAGACCGGTGACGGCGGCGAGCATCGTCTTGTAGTCGCGGAACTCGAGTCCCGCCGCGCAGACGACGCGCTCGTCGCGCGACGGCGCAACGGCGTCGGGATCGAAGAACCGGCTGTCGACCATGAACGGCGTGACCGTGACCTTCGCCGGCGCGACGTGCAACTGGTCGACGATGAAGCGCCGCTGCGCAGAGGAGTAGACGAGCAGCTCGTCGATGTGGCGACCGAGCCGCAGCAACCGGAACAGCAGCGCCTTGTTCCGCCTCGACATGATGTGGACGATCATCACGTGACGCGCGGCAGTGCTGCGCCGCGACCACCAGAGCATCGCCGCCAGCGGCAGCCCGACCTGCTCGCCATCGGTGACGATCACGTCGTAGCTGCGCCGGGCGCGCCAGCAGGTCCAGGCCAGCCTGGCGTTCGCCCCGAGTGCCTTGCCCAGCAGTGCGCCGACCCGTCCTGCCATGCCGCTGCTGTCCGCGCACGACGCGTAGTCGGCGAGATCCGCGTCGAACGCGTTCGCCAGCTCGAGGTAGTCGACACGTGGACGACGGCCGGCGGCCACGTCGTCGGCCAAGCCGTCGGCGATCGTCCCGGACACGGTGAGCAGCACGCGACGCGCCGGGCCGGCGTCGAGGTCGGCCTCGCCCGTTCGCAGCAGCGTGAGCAACCGATCCGACGAGCCGAGCGCCGCGGCGACGCCCTGGAAGTACGTCAGCCCGTAGATCGCGCTGAGCGCCTGATGGGCCACGGCCTGCGGGCCGGTACGACCGGTGATGCGAGCGACGCGGGCCAGCGCCGCCGAGGTCGCCGCGGCCAGGCGCGGGCGCGGGACGCACGTGCGCACCAGCGTCTGGACGAGGCGATGACGCGACCGGAACTCCTGCGACATCGTGCCGAGCAACCACGTCTGGCCGCCGCGGGCGAAGGCGACGTCGTTCTCGCCGTAGCTGCGCGCCATGTTGCGCCAGGAGTCGAAGCTGCGGTCGGCGTAGTGGTGCGCGCCGGCTTCGTGGTCGTAGACGAACTCGACGCCGGCGAGGTGCAACCGATAGGCCAGCTCGACGTCCTCCGCGCGCTTGAAGCGGACGTCGAAGCCGCCGGCGGACACGATGCGGTCGCGTCGCACGGACGCGTTGCCGGTGTAGAACTGGCGGAACGTCGCCGCGTACTCGCCGGCGAGCATCGCGTCGTACTGCTTGTAGAGCATGCGCTGCTCCCACGCCACCCACGGCGCCAACCGCACGTCATCCGGCGTGAGCATCGGTCCGATCACCACCCGATCGACGGGCGCATCCCGATGCCAGCCGACGTGGCGGGCCAGCAGGCCCGGATCGGGCACGACGTCGTCGTCGATGAACAGCACCACCTCACCGGAGGCCAGTTCGACACCGCGGTTGCGCGCAGCCGCCGGGCCGCTGTTCGGCTGAGTTGCGCTGACGACCGGCAACGGCAGATCGCCGGAGGCGAGCAGCTCGTTGGTGCCGTCCGTCGAGCCGTCGGACACGACGACCACCTCGAACGGGACATCCACGACCTGTTCGGCGAGCGCGCCGAGGACGCGCCGCAGGCGCTCCTGGCGGTTGTAGGTGGGGATGACAACGCTCAGGAACGGACTCGTCGATGCTGGTCTCGTCATGTACCGACCATCATGAACGAATCAGCGCGAGCGCGGACGTCTCTTCTGATTCGGGGACGGGCTCGTCCGCTTCGATCTCGGGCACGGGCATGTCGCAGCACATCGCCACGGCCAGGCCGAACAGCATCAGCACGCGCGCGTCCCAGGCGATGTCGACGTACGCGAACACGAGGAGCATGGCGACGTAGGCGAGCCCGCAGAACAGGACGATCAGGTCGCGTCCCTCGCGTACCCGACGCACTCGTCTGCCACCTTTCACCATCGTGCTGCCGAAGAGGTAGAACAGCGCGACGAACCCACCGAAACCGGCCTTGACCCAGACGTTGAGCACCGAGTTGTGCGGGATGAACAGGTAGAACTCGAACGTACTGATGTCGGCGAGTGGGATCGGGCGGTAGAACGCATGCCCGAACCCGAGGCCCGTCAGCCGCGCCGATCGAATGGTGTAGTTGAGGTCGAAGTTCTCGATGACGCGATAGAGGTCGGAGCTCTCGTCGCGGTCGGACAGCGACTCGGGAGCGACGACCGACTTCACGGCCTGCGCCGGGAAGCCCACTGAGGACGTCGTGTTCCAGAACACCCCGAGGTAGCCGACGAGCACGACGAGCACGATCGGGAACACCTTCTTGAACGTGTCGCGCTGCCGCCAGAACAGGACCATGAACAGCAGGATCGTGGCGACGCCGAGGGAGACGAACGCGGCACGGCGCTCGGCCAGGAAGTACGCCCACAGCACCGGCACCGCAGCCGCGCCGAGCACGATCTTCATCCGCTTCGACGCGCCGCGCACGAGCAGCGCGCCGATCAGCGCGACGATGAGGACGTTCATGCGCAGCGCCGAGCTGTGCTCGATCAGGCTCTCCGACTCTGCGCGCTGGTCCTTCGTCAGACCCTGCACGTACTGCAGGGTCAGCACGGCGTGCAGCACGATCGCACCGAAGACGGTCCACAGCAGGTGGCGGTACTGCGACGTCGTCCGACACAGGCTGGTGACGAGCACGTACACCACGGGCAGCACGAGGAACGGGCGCACCTCCAGCGTGGCGGCACGGAAGTCGCCGCCGTTGGACATGCCGTAGACCAGGCCGAGCAGGATGAACCCGGTCAGCACGACCACCGGCACGAGGTTGCGGCCGCGCACGAACGGCCACACGCCGGTGGCGAGGTAGCGCACGAGCATCGCGACCGCGGCGACGAGGAGCATCACCTCGAGCGGGCTGACCGAGACCGAGTCGGCGACGAACATGATCGACTCGTGACTCGACATGTTCTTCGTGAACGGCCACCAGGTCACCGACGTGATGTCGCCGACCAACGTCAGGAACAAGGTCGCGTGCAGGGCAGCGAGCGGCTTGACGAACCACACGCCCATGACGACGAGCACGACGGCAACGGCGATGGCGAGCGGCTTGGGCGCGGTGCCCACCGCGAGCCCGGCCAGCATCAGGCCGACGGCGAAGACCGACAGGTTGGCCATCCAACCGAGCACGTTGCGCTGCCGTCCCGGAGCCGGCGCCCAGCCCGTGCGCAGGCTGTGGGTCACTGCACCACTCGAAGGCTGTAGTAGCCGCCGGCGACGACGAGGGAGATGGCCACGAGGAACAGCGGCCGTTCGCGAACGATGCGCCCGATCGGCAGCGCGCCGATGAGGAAGGTTCCGATGATGAAGCCGATGAGCACCTTCACGTGCGAGCCGGCCCGGTCAGGAGGCGAAGAAGCGACGCAGCCGCTTCGGGATGCGCGTCGAGTACTGGTTCACGACCACCCCGAGGCAGTTCAGCGAGCGCAGCTCGTCGGTGGCGGCACGAACCTGCTCGACCGTGGTGACGCCGTGGCGGACGACCAGCAGGTACGCCTCGGCGTGGCGAACGAGGCCGAGCGCGTGGCTGCCGGTGAGCACGGGCGGGACGTCGAAGATGACGTAGTCGAACTGCTCGTCGAGCTTGGAGAACAGCGACGTCAGCTGTGGCGCACGCAGCACGTCGCGGGCCAGGTCGCGATCGGTGGTACCGACGGACAGCGTGGACAGACGCGGGTCGGCCGTGGCCACCAGCGCCCGATCCAGCGAGATGTCGCCGTTGATGATGCCGACGATGCCCGACGGTGAACTGGCCGCGATCGGACCGGTCGGCACCGAGCCGAGCTCGACGAGGCACACCTGTGCATCGAGGTCGTTGGCCAGCGTTGCCGCCAGCGAGCGAGCAACCGTGGTGACACCTTCACCGTGCGATGCGGACACGACGGCGATGCGCTGACGGATCCCGCCACCGTCGTCGTCGGACAGCTGCAGCCGGGCGATGAGGTAGTGGATCGTCTCGACGAGCTCACGCGGCATCGTCGGCAGGATCGGCGAGTTAGTCATGGGCTGGCTCGGGATGTCGACGACTCTCGCGACCATGCTCCGCTCGCTCTCGATGTGGGCTCGTCCGCCGAGCCGTGAGGACCTGCTGACCCGATAGGGCCGGGCCGGCGCATCGCCGTGGCTGGGGTTCACGGTGCTCATGCCGGCCGGTCCGCAGCCCGGTGCACCGACGATGTCGAGGCGAGGCCCAAGTCGGGGACCATCCGATGTCCTCGGTCTCGGCCACGATGGCGGGGCACGGTGGCGAGCACGACGAGCCCTTCGGCAGTGAGGTCGTTGGACGACCGGATGGAGCGATCGAGGAGCGCAGAGATCACGAGCATGGCACAGCCCACGACGAGGCCCAGGACAAGGAACATCCCGATCGTGGTGACCTTCTTCTTCAGCGTGCCTTCCGGAGCGACCGGCACGCCCGGCTCGTCGATCACCTGGAGCCGCTGTCCGATGTCGCTCTCCGACGTCTTCGTCGCCAGCTTGGCCTCGTCGAGCTTGGCCTGCGCGGTGTCGAGCGCGGTCTGCGCCAGCTGCACCTGGTTGTTCAACCGGGACAGCTCGATGACCTCGTTCTCCGGACGCTCACCGAAGTTCGGCGCCTTGTGGAGGGCGACGTAGTTGTCGACGTCGACCTGCGCCTGCTTCACGGCGGTCTCGTAGGTGGAGATCTGCGACTGGTAGAAGTCCGCTGCGGCGTTGCTGTCTGCGGTCTCGGCGGCGAGCACGTAGGCGGAGTAGCTGGTGATCAACGAGCTGGCGAGCTGCGCCGCCAGTCGGGGATCGTCGGCGACCGCGACGAGTCCGAGCAACGTGTCGCCGCGGGCTTCCGCGTAGACGTTGGTGCGCAGGTTGTCGAGCGTGAAGATGCCGCTCTTCACCGCGTCGGTGAGCCCGGCGTGATCCGCGACCTGGATGGCGAACGAGTCCGAGCGCATCAGCTCGTTGATGCTGCGTGCGGTCTTCGACGCCGGCGTCTCGTAGCCGAAGTTGGGAACACGGACATCGGTGAGATCGGAGAGGAACGTCGCGGAGGCGACGTTGACCGTGCCGACGGAGTGGTAGCGAGCGACGTAGTCGCGCGTCTTGTACACGCCGAGGCCCACGATGAGCAGAACCGGCAGCACGTAGAGCATCCACCGACGGAACAGGTTCTCGGCGAGGCGAACCTTGAGCTGCCTGCCCGACACGAAGCGGCCGGGCGAGGTCGTAGCAAGTTGATCGCTCAGCGTGTTCACTCGTCCGACTCTACCCCTGGGCCCTGACGCGATGCCCGCGAAGACCAGGTCGCGAGCGCGTTTTGGGTCATTGGACCTACTCGTTCGAGCTGTCCGCGCAACGATGTGTCAAGACCCACCACCGAGAGTGATCCACCGTGCTGCCGCGCGCGACGGATCAACCCGGCGACCACGCCCATCGCCGTCGCGTTCAAGCACGGCGCGGCGGCGAGATCGAGCTCGAGATCGACGGGCCCGGTCGTGTCGTCCGATGCCGACGAACCGGCTGCAACCGATCCGGCGGGCACTGCCCTCCAGGTGCTCGGCCCGGTGGCCACCACGTCCCATCCGTCACGCCAACGACGCCAGGCGAACAGGTGGCGCACGAGCCGCGGCAGGAACACGAAGATGTCGTTGGCGTAGCGCTTGCCGAGCCGGCGCGGCTCTTGCGCGGCGCGGTAGATCCACTCCAGGCCAGTGCGCTGGACCCACTGCGGTGCGCGCTTGCGGACGCCGACGAGCATGTCGAGCGAGCCACCGATGCCGATCATCACCGGGGTCCGCAACCGCGCTCGGTTCGCCGCGATGAAGCGCTCCTGCTTCGGGTTGCCCAGTGCCACGCAGAGGATGTCGGCGTCGTACGAGGCGAGCTGCTCGAGCACCGCCTCGTCGACGTGGTTCACGTCGCGGATCATCGGCCCGCTGAAGGCGATCACGTCGAGATCCGGGTGACGCTCGCGCAGCATCGCCGAGGCGCGTTCGGCCACACCCTCCGCCGACCCGAAGAACACGACTCGCCACCCGGTCGACGCCGCTCGCTCGGCGAGCGCCGGCACGAGGTCGGCACCGGTGACGCGTTCGGGCAGCGGGACGCCGATACGACCCGATGCCCAGACCACGGGCATGCCGTCGCCGATGCACAGGTCGGCCTCGCGCAGGATGCGCAACAGGTCGGCGTCGGCGAATGCGTTGACGAGGAAGTCGACGTTGACGGTGGACACCTGATGCGTCACCCCGCGCTCGCGACCGAGTCGCACGAGCCGGCCGATCTCGTCGAGCGTGCCGGCCATCGTCAACCGGTCGATCGGGATGCCGAAGAGCACGACCGGCTCGATCACCTCGTTCGCCTCATTCACCGCGTTCGCATCGTTCGCGTCGTTCGCGTTGTTCACGTCGTTCACGTCGTCGCGTCCTGATCGTCGTTGCGAGCGGTCCTCGTCCACGTCACCTCGTCCCGACCGCGCAAGACGCCGAGCCACAGCCTGACCTTCCAGACGATCAGCTTCGGCGCCTGGGCGAACGAGCGGTAGATCGAAGCGGGAGCCTGCACCGCTCGCAATCCGGCGAGCACATGACCGACGAGCACCGCGGTGGAGGCAACCGCAGTCGCCGCGACGAGCTTCGTCGATCGCGTCGGATGGGCGACGGCAACGGCGATCGCCAGTGCATCCACCGCGAGCTGGCCGACGGCGAGCACCGACAACGGCGGCACGAGCTGGTCGGCCAACGCGTCCGCCGCCGCGACGCGCTGACGCATCGGACCGCGCCCCAGTCGGCGGACGAGCAGCGGCACGAACCGCTTGGCGACCTGGATGCGCCCGAGCTCCCACCGTTGGTTCTGCGTCGTCGAGGCGTCGAGCCCGCCGGGCATCTCCGCCTCGAGGCGCGCATCCGGCGCGTAGTCGACCAGCGTTCCGTCCATCAGCAGCTCCATCTGGAACTCGATGTCCTCGGTCAGGTGACCCGACCAACGCCGGTCGGCCAGCACGTCGGCACGGAAGGCCATGCCGTTGCCGAACAGACCGCACGACGCGCCGAGCGCGGTGCGGCCCAACGGCCGGAGGTGGTGACGGCAGGCGAGCGCCGCGTACCGCAACGCGGTCGACGGGGAGGCGTCCGGATCGCGCACGCCGTAGAAGCCTTGGACGACGGACGCACCTCCGTCGAACGCTCGGTCGATCGCCGACAGGAAGCCGGGTTCCAGCGTCGAGTCGGCGTCGACGATCACGTACGCATCGAACGGTTGCGGCGCGCTGTGCAAGCGACCGTGCAACCAGTTCAGCGCAGCGCCCTTGCCACGGTCGTCCGGATCGACGCGCTCGTGCACGGTTGCGCCCGCCGCCCGGGCGACCGACGCCGTGTCGTCGGTGCAGTTGTCGGCCACGACGTGCACCTCGAACGTCGGGTGGTCCTGGTCGACCATGCTGCGCACCGATGTGGCGATGCCCGCCGCCTCGTCGTGCGCCGGCACCATGATCGCGTAGCGCCGCACCGCGCCGGTGGTCGTGGGCGAGCCGGCAGCGCGGCGACGGCGCTCGCGTCGAGTGCCGGCCACGGTGAGCACACCGAGGTAGCCGGTGAGCGCGGCGACCGCGATCGTTGCCGCTGCCACGGGGGCAGCGACGATGGCACCGGCGACACCGGCGATCGAGTGCGCCCGCCGGGCCCCGTTCCTCACCGGGTCCACGCTACCCTCGCCCCTGTCCGCGTCGATGGAACGACCTGCTGGACCCCAACCAGATCGACGGGAAGAAAGGCCGACACGGTGAGCTCACTGGTCAGCGACGCACGCTTGCACGGCCCGGCGGTGATCCGTGCGCGGTGGTACCTGCGCAGCGCGACGTCCGTCGGCCCGAAGGTGCGCCTGTACGGCAAGCCGCTGATCTCCAACCGCGGTGAGATGATCATCGAGGAGCGCGTCCGCCTGTCCGCTGCCGCAGCCACGCTCGAGCTGGCCACAGAGCCAGGTGGGCGCCTGCTGATCGAGGCCGGGACCTTCATCAACTACGGCACCTCGATCTCGGCGTCGATGCTCGTGCAGATCGGCGCGGAGACGCAGATCGGGACGCACTGCATGTTGATCGACAACGCGTTCCACCACGTCGAGCCGGAGCGTCGCAACGAGCGACCGGAGTCGCAGCCGATCGTGCTCGGTCGCAACGTGTGGCTCGGCGCTCGGGTCATCGTGCTGCCGGGCGTGACGATCGGCGCCGACTCGGTGGTGGCCGCAGGCAGCGTGGTCACCAAGGACGTGCCGCCGCGGACGCTGGTCGGTGGCATGCCCGCCCGCATCATCCGGGAGCTGTGACGACCCTGCTCGTACTTGGGCTACGACGCGAGTGCGCGAACCGGCGCGACAGCGACGCCCACATCTTGTGACGTACCGGCGTGGTGTAGTGCCGCATCACGAGCCCCGGGCCCGTGAAGTGATCGGCCCACCCCCATGCGTCGCGGTCGGACAGCACGTAGGCCGAGGCATCGAGCGATCGAGCGCCGGCCTCGTGCATGGCGAGGTGCACGGCGGTCTGCTCCGACATCCACGTGAAGTCCTCGTCGAGCGCGTGCAGGCGCTTCAGTGCTGCGTCCCACGAGATCGGTTGCTGCAGCACGAAGAACCCGGCGTTCACCGGCTCCAGCGAACGATCGGCGTCGCTCAACATCCGCGAGTCCAGGTACGCGTCGCAGTCGCTGAGGAACCAGGCGGCCGGGCCGTCACCCTCCACCAGCGATCCGAGGCAGTGGCTGCCGGCGAAGAACAGGACGTCCGAATCGAGGTAGGCGGTCGGCCCGTCGTCCCACAGCGAGAGCTCGATCGCCAGCTTCTTGCCCATCGGCGTCGAACGGGTCAGCGCCGTG
This sequence comes from Ilumatobacteraceae bacterium, assembly GCA_965229005.1. Taxonomy (GTDB): domain Bacteria; phylum Actinomycetota; class Acidimicrobiia; order Acidimicrobiales; family Ilumatobacteraceae; genus CBDDIP01. The sequence goes on along the minus strand of CBDDIP010000002.1, from coordinate 864,030 downwards.
GTGGCCTCGAGCGCTTCGGCGGTGGCGAACTCGTCCCAGCGCACGACCGACACGCACGGGTCGAGCCGCTCGAGCATGGCGATGTCGCGATCGCTGTGCGAGCCGTCGGACACGACGACGAACCGCGTCGGGCGGCCGGCGTGCTTGAGCATCGAGCGGATGCTCAGCACCTGCTCGGCCAGATCGGAAGACGACGAGAACGAGACCATGCTCATCGCGATGCACCGGTCGGTATCGATCGATCGACGCGACACGATCGGGAGGCTGGCGCGGTACAGCAAGCGGACCGCCCGCCCCTCGAGACGGGCCAGACGCCAACCGACCGTCATCGGTCGCTCGCCGGAGCCAGCGCCGAGCGTTCAACCGTCGTCAGGCGCTGCACCGCGAGCAAGTTACTGGCCGTATTCGACGAGCGATCCCCCAGCAGGGTGTCCAGTTGATGAACGATTCGTGTTGGTACCGTTCGCCCGTGCCGCATCGACCCCCTCGTGCGCGACGTCCGCACGTCTTGACGCGGCGGGGCGCGGCGATCGCCCTTGCGATGACGGTCGGCGTGGCGTGCAGTGGCGACGACCGGGTGGCGTTCACCACGACGCCGATCGTCACCACCTCACCGAGCACCTCGACGACCACCTCGAGCGTGCCGACCACCACCGACACGGCGCCGGCATCGACGACCAGCACACCGGACAGCACCACGACCACCACGCTGCTGGAGATGGGCGGCCCGGACGCGCCACGCGTCTCGTGGAACGGCTCGACCAAATACATCCACGGTGCCAACCTGCCGTGGATCAACTTCGGCTGCGACTTCGGCTGCGGGCGCGACAAGGGGGGAGCCAGCTCGGATGCCTCCCGCATCGAGCTGACGAGGGTCCTCGGGACGGCGAGGGCCGCCGGCATGAACGTGGTGCGCTGGTGGCTGTTCCCCGGCGACGTCTCCACCGACCAGATCCAGCGCGACGACCAGGGCCTGCCGCTGGCGATCAACCCGTTGGTGTTCACCGACATCGATGCGGCGCTCTCGATCGCCGGCCAGTTCGGCATCTCGTACACGTTCACCCTGTTCTCGGAACCGACCGCCATCCCCGAGACGTGGGTGACCACCCCCGAGGGTCGGGAGCGGCTCGCCAACGTCCTGGGCGAGCTGTTCAGCCGCTACGCCGGCGACAGCCGGATCATGACCTGGGACGTGATCAACGAACCCGAGTTCGACCTCTGGGCCGGCCAGGTGACCGAGGACGACCTGCGGGCGCTGATCATCGGGATCGTGCAGTCGATCCACGACCGATCGAGCACGCCGGCCACCGTCGGCGGCGCCCGCCTGGACGGCCTGCCGTTCATGATGGGGCTCGGACTCGACTACTACACGGTCCACTGGTACGACAACATGACCAAGCCCGACGAGTGCCTGGCCTGCAGGACCTACGCCGAAGTGCGCGACGCCCTCGACCTGGACAAACCCATCGTGGTCGGTGAGATGTACGCCGGGCCGGAGACGACCGGACGCTTCGAGCTGTTCTACGACAACGGCTACGCCGGCTCGTTGGCGTGGTCGCTGGAGCCGGAACGCACCCAGGACCGACTGGTCATCGACCTCGCCCAGGCGACCACGTTCAGCCAGGAGCTCGCCGCGTCCTGACGCGATCGTGACGAAGTTCGTCACATCTGCGTCACAACGGGCACGGCAGCGACGTCGATCGGTCGTCAGCGCCGTCGTCCAGTGGCCGAATTTTCCTTCAAGCTGGACGACGAAACGCCCGATATTCCAGGTCAGGACGGGACTTCAGCTCATTGCCGAGCGAACCAGCGGAGATCCGCCCTGAGCACCAACCGGGACCGTAACCTGATCGCAATGTTGGCGTGATGCCACCGCCACCTCCTCGTGGCTACCTCGCCAAGAACGCCAATTTCACCGCCGACACCGGCTCGCCGACCGACATCCGCCGACCGACACCCGTCCGCTCACCCCCCGCCCGCAAGGACCCCCGAATGAGCACCCCGAGCACCGCCATCTCGAAGACCAGCACCACGAGCCCGCCCCGGTCCGCCCGGACGTTGCTCTCACCTGCCGTCCTGCTGCTGTTCCCGGTCCGCCTGTTCCTTGCCGCCGGTTGGCTGCGAGCCGCCGCCGAGAAGGCGATCGAGCACCAGTGGTGGAACGGCCAGGCGCTGCGCAACTTCCTCGCCGACCACCACGACTCAGCGCTGCCGTTCTTCCGGCCGGTCGCCGAGCACGTCATCGGACCGCAGGCCGTCCTGGTGTCCGCCCTGGTCCTGGCCATCGAGGTGTACTGCGGCGTGGTGCTGCTGATCGGTCGCCCGATGCGCTCGGCCATCCACCTGGGCATCCTGCTCAACGTCGTGTTCATCGTCGCCGGGCAGGTCAACCCGTCCGCGTTCTACCTGGTCATGGAGCTCGCCCTGCTGTTCGGCGTGGCCGACGGGATCATCGGCATGAAGCCGAGCCGCCCGTCGCGACTGACGCTTGCGCTGGGTGTCGTGGTGACCATGGCCGGCTGCTCGATGATCCCGTACATCCGCTCGTTCCAGCCGGCCGGTCTCGTGGCCGACCCGGCAGCGATGCTCGCCTTCATCGGCGTGGTCGGTGGCGCGACGCTGGCACTGCGCTGGCTGCTGGTCACGGACCTGGCTCTGCGGTGGAGCACGAACTCGGCCGTCGAGGCCGTCATCAACTGGGTGCGCGCCCAGCCGGAGCCCGAGCCGACGTTGGCCGAGGTCCGTCCCCCGCTGTCGCAGCCGCGGATCGCCGACCCCGACGCCGCAGCCATCGTCGCCGTGGCGATGTCCGCAGCCGAAGGTCGGGCGGCTGCTGCCGGGCCGGAGTCCGACGTGCTGGCCGTGCGCGTCGCGGTGATGGAGCGGGCGATGCGCAACCGGCCGATCGCCTACCAGGACATCGTCGGCGACGCCCACTTCGAAGAGTTCGGCGAGCTGTCCACCGACCTGCCCGCGCCCGACCCGCAACCCGCCGAGTCCCACGCCGGCACCAATGCGCTCACGGACCCCGACGACCGCGACGTTGCCGTCCTCGTTGCCGAGCTCGTCAGCGGCATGGTGGCCGACATGGTCGCGACCACGTCCGAGCCCCAGCAGCAACCGAGAGCGGCGGACTACGCGGCGGTCGCCGGAGAGTGACGCTCTGATTGCCCGGCTGATGCCACGCCGGCGCGATCGGTAGGGTTCGAACGATGACGATCCAGCGGCGGCGACGCTGGCACAGCGAACGCGCCCACCGGCGCCGCCTGAGCAACGTGCTGCGCGCCGCGCTCGGCACCTCGACGACGGGCGCCGAGCTGGCTGCGATCGCACTCGCGACGCCGCTCGACGGACTGGCCGAGCTGGCCGCCTTCCACCGCGTCGAGGGCGCCGTCCACGCGCGACTTGCCGGGATCGAGGGCCTGGACCCCGCGGAGCTGGACCTGCTGCGCGTCGCCCGTCAACGCGCGGTGCAGCAGCACTTGATCACGTTGCGCAGCCTGGGCGCGTTCGCCACGGCGATGACGTCCGCGACGGTCCCGTGGGTGGCGTTCAAGGGGCCGGTGCTCGCCTCGGCGCTGTACGGCGACCCCGGCTTGCGGACGTACCACGATCTCGACGTCCTCGTCCCGCAGGAGCGCTTCGCCGACGCGATCGCCGCGCTGGAAGCCGCCGGGTGCGAGCACCTCATCCACAACTGGCCGGCAGCGGCGCACTTCCGTGCGTCCGAGCTGACGATGGCCGTGGGTCACGTGCCCGTCGACGTCCACTGGCACCTGCTGTACGCCTGGTACGAACGCCGCAGCGTGTCGCTCGATCCGTCGGCGATGCTGCGCCGGGCAGTGCCCGTTCGGCTCGGGTCGATCGACGCGGCCACGCTCGATGCCGAGGACACCGTCGTGCACCTCGCGCTGCACGCCATGCGCGCCGGTGCGCATCGACTGGTGTGGATGAAGGACCTCGAACGAGCGATCACCGTCGGCAAGCCGGACCTCGAAGTTCTCCGTGTGCGCGCGCTCGACGGCCGACTCGGCCCGATGGTCGGCGTCGCGCTGGCGCGGGTGCAGGCGGTGCTCGGCGTCGATCTCCCCGATGGGTACGTCGCTTCCCTCGCCGGCACGACGATGCCGACGATCGACCGCTTCGTGCGTTGGGTGACGCCGATCGGCTCGGCGCGTTCGGACAAGATGCTCGCTCGCGTCGCAGCTCGCGCGGTCAGCACGAGCCTGCTCAGATCCGCGCAGGAGCTCGGTCGGATCGTCGTCTACCGAGGTCGCGAGCGCCTCGAGGGCCGAGGCGGGCTGGGCAAGCACGACCCCGCCAACCCGCGTTCGTTGAACCACGACGCCGGCGGCGATGCCGCGAAGGCCGAGCTGCTCCGCGCGGTCGCGACGTGGACGTGAGGCCACGCAGGTGAGCGCGACGATCCGTGTTCGGTCGGTGGCCAACGCCACCGACACGGGGCTGCTCATGCGGTACCTCCGCGAGAACGAGCCGGCCACCTCCCCGATGCTTGCCGACGTCCTGCTTCTCGGCCTGGCTCGTCGACACGGCCGCGCGTGGATCGCGATCGAAACGGATTCGGCCGGCGAGCACGAGCGCACCGTCGGCGTCGTCTGCTTCAGCCGGCCCTGCATCGACATGTGGATGGGGAGTGCGCACCTGATCGAACCGTCGGCCGCCGAGGAGCTGGCGAGGGTCGTCGATCGAGGATGGACGTGGACGGTCCACGGACCTCGCCGCTCGATGGAGCTGCTCCGCCCGCACCTGCGACGGTTCCGCAACGTGGTGACGATGCCGTGGATCGTGCTCGAGACTCCGATCGAGCTCGTCGATCACGTCGATCCCCGGGGACGAGTGGCGTCCGTGGCAGACCTCCCCGCGCTCGTCGAGCTCTACGGGCAGTACGAGCTTCCGGTGGCCTACACGCGGTGGCAGGCTCGGCGAGTGCTGAAACGCAACCTCGAGCACGGGATCGTCATCGTGTGCGAGATCGACGGCACGATGGCGGCTGCGCTCTGCCTGTCCAACTCCACCGGCAGGTATCGGGCAGTCTCCCGTCTCACCGTCCTGCCGCAGCACCGTCGCCTCGGGTTGTCGTGGGCACTCATGAGCGTCGGCCAACCTCTCGTCAACGCAGAGCACGTCGGCGCAACGGTGGCGCTGGCGCCGTCGAACCCGATCGACTTCAGCACGCGGACCACGTTCGAGGACGCCGAATGGCAAACGCTGCAGCTGTACGAGCCCGTTCGATTTCGCGGCCACGGTCGGTTGCGGCGCCTCTCGCAGCGAATCCTCCCGACCCGCGCTCGACCCGTGGAGTACTGGCAAGAGCGCTCGTCGTCATCGGAACCCGACCCGGAACGCGAAACAGGGAGCGGGTGAACCCGCTCCCTGTTTCAAACGATCTGTCGGATCGAGTTCAGCTGCCGCCGGGGCCGTTGTTGCCACCCGGGTTGCGGGGCGGGAAGAGCCAGTCCAGGCCACCCGTCACTGCATCGCGACGCTCGATCTCAGGCTTCTGATAGTCCATGTTGGGGAACCTCCCGCTCGTGTTGCTTTTCGGCCCGTTCGGCGGTGCCGAATCAGTGATGGGGACGATACGCCACCCGCCACGCACTGCTCAACAACTAGAGCAACTCTTAACGAATCCGACCACAAGAGCGCCTCACGCGGGTGACGACCGCCCGTGCGTCGAGCACGACGCGAGCCGCAAGTCTGTCTCGGCGGCCGAGTCGCCGCCGTCCGCGGTCGTCGTCGACTTCGACGACGACGCCGATCAGGTGAGCCATCGGCACCGGCGGATCATCGGCCGGGTTGCCGTCCCCACGCAGCCACACTCGTGTGCCTCCTGCGGACCCGCGGCGGCTGCCGAGCACGCGATGCACGACGATCCTGCCGTCCGACGCGCAGTACGCCCAGATCTGACCACGCGCCGGGCGGGTGCCGGCACGCACGAACACCCGTCCGCGGCTGATGGTCCTGCCCATCGACTGTCCGTCGACATCGAGCCACAGCGGTTGGTGCTGCACGCGCTGGCGCAGCACCGCCGCCACCGCCTCCGCTCGGCCGGTGACGCCGTCGGCTCCGGCGTCACCGGTCATCGCGGTGCTCCCCAGTAGCGTGGCGCCGTCATGCGGGACACGGTACTGATCGGCGGCGTTCCGGTGCTGCTGGCCACCGACGATGAGCATCGGGCCATCGCGCTCAGGCGGACGTTCGGCTCGTGCCCACCGACCGACGAGCGACCGAAGATCGACCTCGTGTTCGGCGACGACGTTCCCGACGTGCCGACCTCACCTCCGGACCAACGCTTCCCGTCGCTCGACGTGTGGCACGGCAAGGTCGACGTCGTTGCGCGGCAGGCCTCCGGGGTCGTCGCTCGCAACGACGGCACGCACGTCACGGTCGGCGGCCCCATCATCGGCGACAAGAGTGACCACTACGGCGCCCGCGAGGTGCGGATGGCTGCGCAGTACGGACTGATCGGTGCATTGGACGTGCTCGACGTGCACACGATCCACGCCGGTCTGCTCGAACGCAACGGTCGCGGGGTGATGGTGCTCGGCTCGAGTGGCGGCGGCAAGTCGACGTTGTGCTTCGCCGCGTGGAAGTCGGGATGGCAGGTGCTTGCCGACGATCTCGTGTTCGTGCGTCCGGGAGATGCGGCCCCGACCTGCCTCGGTCTGCCCCGACGCCTGACGGTGCCGGGCGACGTGATCACCAGCGCCGCCGACGGATCGCCGATCCCCGATGATGCTCGCCAGCGCTGGGAGCTCCGCGCCGACGCGGTGCAGCCGGCGGGCTCGTGCGAGGTCGTCGGCATCCTCGTGTGCGGCCACGACGACGGGCCGGGCCGGCTCGACCCGCTGCCGCCGAACGTCTCGCTGTCGCGAGTGATCCTCGAGGGCTACGCGCGAACCCAGGCGCCGGCCAGCCTGCGCCGCTTCCTGCGCGTCCTGGGTCCGCTCAGTGCCGTGCCGAGTCGCGTGCTCATGCACGACCCCGTCCCGGCGAATCGGGTGGTGCGGGCGGCGGAGATGCTCGACGAGTTCTGGACGACCGCGACCGATCAGTAGTTGCCGAGCGTGCCGGTGCGGCGCGCCGTTCGCAGGCAGCGCTTGAGGACGACGATCGACAGCGGGATCAGCACGACGGTGAACCCGGTCAGCACGAGCAGGTCGGGGCCGACATCGCGGATCGAGCCGGACCCGATCAGCGACTCGCGCACGGCGTTGATCCCGTAGTACGCCGGGAACACCCGGGCCAGGAGCTCCAGCGGCTTGGGGAACACCTCGACCGGGAACAGCGCCCCGCTGAGGATGCCGGTGAGCTGCATCAGTGGCCCGCTGATCGGGTCGCCGCGCTTGACGAGCACGACGACCCCGGCGCTCATGATCCCGAACGCGCAGAACGTCGCCAGCGTCAGCGCCAGTGCGGGGATGGCAAGGAGGACGCCCGACACGTTGAGCCCGACACCGATCACCCCGACGCCGACGCCGAGGTACAGGATGAGATCGAAGCAGGTGATCACCATGGGCAGCACCAAGGAGCCGGCCATCAGCACACCGATGGGAGTCGGCGTGGCCAAGAGCACCTCGAGGGTGCCCAGGCTCTGCTCTCGGGTGATGTTGGAGTTGAACGTGCTCACGCCGAGGCCGGCGATGCTCGTCACGGTGAGCCCGATCATGGCGAAGTCGAAGTAGCCGCCGCGGAACTCGGCGAGCGACGGCGGCGAGATGATCAGCTTGCTGACGTGGAAGGTGACGACCGCGGTGACGATGAACTGAATGCCCATCATGACGTAGCGGAACTGGTAGCTGCGCTCCGTGGTGAAGTCGCGGCGGGTGACGGCCCGGACACGCGCGAACTGCTGCCGGACGCTCATCGTTCGACGCTCATCGTTCGTTGTGGTCCCAGCCCAGAGCGAGCTCGTCCTGGTCCCAGTTCGACTCCGGTGCCGGCTGGTCGGCGAGCATCGCCCGCACGTTGGCGGCGAAGTCGCCGGTGCCGGCGAGGTCGCGTGGCGTGCCGTCGAATCGGATCGAGCCCTTCGTCAGCACGCTGATCCGGTCGCACACGGCTTCGACCTCGTCCAACCGGTGGCTGGACAGCAGCACGGCGACGCCTGCGCCGGCAGCGTCGCGGATCATCGTCGCCACCTCGTCGGTGGCCAGCGGGTCGAGCGTGCGGGTCGGCTCGTCGAGGATCAGCAGGGGCGGTTCGGCCATGAACGCCCGCGCGATGGACAAGCGGGCGCGCATCCCCGACGAGTAGCCGAAGACGAGCTTGTCGCGGTCGATCAAGCCGACGCGCTCGAGCAGGACGCCGGCACGCGCACGCGCTGCGGTGCGACTGAGCCCGCTCATCACGCCGAAGAACTCGAGGTTGTCCCGGCCCGTCATCCGCCAGTACAGCGACCGGTCATCGGCGAGCACCAGCCCGATGCGGGCACGGACCTTTGCCGCGTCGCGCACCGAGTCGAGCGAGTCCACGCGCACCGAACCGGCCGACGGGTCGAGCAGCGTGGAGATGATCTTCATCGCCGTCGTCTTGCCGGCCCCGTTCGGGCCGACGAGTCCGACCACCTCGCCCGGGGCGACGTGCAGGTTGATGTCGGTCAGGGCGACGACCGAGGTCGGTGACGCCGAGCGCATGAACATTCGCTGCAACCCGCGAGAGCGCGGGTAGACCTTGGCGAGCTGGTCAACCTGCAGCATCGGCGGGGACGATCAGCCCTGCGGCGAGGAGCGAGCCGACGAAGTCGGTCACGTCGGCGAGCAGCTGTTCTCGCGGCACCGAGGTGAACTGCGCGGCCAGGTGATCCGTGGCGGCGTCGACCGTGCTCGGCCCGCCTTCCAGCAACTGCCAGATGATCGTGCCGACCGGGTTGAGCGTGATCAGTTCGGTGCCGGACACGTCGAGGACGATGGCCCGGTCGCCGGCGAGGTCGGACGACACGTCGTCGGCACGGCGAAAGGTGGTGGGAAGCACGGCCATGACGCTACCGATCGACTACGACGGAAGGTCGGCTCTCCGCGCGAAGAGCGTTACGGAAAGCGCTGGCCGATCCACTCGGCAACGATGCGCATCGCCTCCGGACGATGGCCTTCGAAGTAGTGCGGGGCACCGACCAGCTCGACGTACGTGGTGTCTGCCGCACCCGCGTTGTCGACGATCTCCTTGGCCTGCCACACCCGGATCTCGGTGTCCGCGGTCGGGTGCACCAACAGCGTGGGCACCTGCACCTTCGGCATCGTGTCGGCCAGCTTGGCGTGGCTGCTCAACCCGCTCCACGTGCTGAGCCAGCCCCGCGCGGTCATCGTGCGCGCCAACCCACCGCGTCCGTAGTTGGCGTCGAACGGATCGGGGAAGGCGAACAGCGAGCCCATCGGTCGATCGTCCGGGTCGATCGACAGGTCGAGGTACGCCGGGTCGGCCAACGTGCGGTAGATCGTCAGGTAGCGGGTGAACACGGCCCGACGCCGGTGCTCGCGGTAGCCGGCGACGTCGACGGCCTTGTCGATCGCGCGCAGTGCCGCTCCGGCAACGGCAGACCGGGCGATCGACTCCTTGGCGATCGCGTCGATGCGCGCCACTCGGGCGATCTGCGCAGCCCGGTAGCGCACCACCCACGCCGGGTCGTAGGAGCACGGCTCGGGCCACGGCCGGTAGCCGTTGTCCGGGTGGTACATGTCGAGCTCGGTGACGGTGGACATCGGGTCGTCCTCGTCGGCAACGCTCGGATCGATGACCTGCAACATGAACACGCCCTCGCCGGGATGGGCTGCCATGCCCACCCAACCGTCGCCGATGCCCAGCTCGGCCTGGGCCATCGCCATCAGACTGCCGCCGCCGGAGTTGCCGAGCAGCACCACTGCCTCGGCGCCGCGACGGCGCATCTCGTCATGGGCGGTCTTGACATCGACGATGCACTGCTCGTGCAGGCAGTCGATGTCGTTGTTGATGTACCGGGTGGCGAAGCCGAGCACGGCGTAGCCGGCGGCGGCCAGGAGCGGGCAGGCGTAGTGCACGCTGAAGTCGCCGCGCGGGTGAGCGAGGATCACCGCCGTCTTCCACGGCCGTCCGTTCGGTGGCGTCCACAGCACACCGCGCACGAGTGCGCCGTCGGGCGTGACGAGCCGGATCGACTCGCGCGGGATGTCGACGCCGGGGTCGTCCTGCGGCAGCGGCCAGAACCCGTACCCGAACGGTCGCTGGCCCCCGAGGTGGGCGTCCAGATGCCCGCCCAGATGTGCGTCGTCAGTCATTCGAGCCTCCTGCGCGTCGACCATGGTTCCCGTCGAACGTCGCCGATCATTGCCGACGCCGACGGCAACGCCGGTGTCAGGCGGGCGGGCGGCCGACGAAGGTCACGCGCAGGTTGCGCGGCGTGCCGTCGCGCACGATCGACAGCTCGGCGACGTCGCCGGCCACGTGGTCGCGGATCACCGCGACGAGCCCCGCTTCACCGGTGATCGACGCGCCGTCGACGGCGACGATCACGTCGTCGATGCGCAACCCCGCGCTCGCCGCCGGGGAGCCTTCGGTGATGTCGACCACCTTCGCGCCACTGCCACCGTCGTGGCGTGCGGTCACCTGCACGCCGAGGAACGCCTCGCCGGTCTCCTCGCCGCGCGCCTGGGCTCGCAGCCGCTCGATCTCCGGCAACAGCTCGGCGGTGGCGATGGCGAACCCGATGCCGTTCGCTGCACGCCCACCGGTGTCCAAGGCGACGAACGTGTTGATCCCGATCACCTGACCGAGCGCGTTCACCAGCGGCCCACCGGAGTTGCCCGACGAGATCGCCGCGTCGGTCTGGATCAACCCGTCGATCGCGCCGTCGTCGTTGGACAGCGTTCGCCCCAACGCAGAGACGATGCCCGCGGTCACGGTCGGGTCGCCGTCGAGGTCGAGTGCGTAACCGATCGCCAGCACCTCGTCGCCGAGGCGAACATCATCGGCGGCACCGAACGTCACCGGGGTCAGGCCGTCGACGTCCAGCCGCAGGAGCGCGAGATCGCGGCCCTTGTCGCGCGCCGTCACCGCCGCCTCTCGCGGTTCGGTCTCGCCGGGAAGGCGGACGTTCACCGTGGCGGCGTCGCCGACGACGTGGGCGTTGGTCAGGATCTCGCCGTCAGCCGTGATCACCACGCCGGTGCCGATCGACTCGCCGACCTGGGTGTTGTTGGCGACGATCTGCTGGATCGCCACCACGCTGGCTCCGACGTCGGCGGCGACCAGGGCCACGTCGAGACGCGGCAGCGGGTCGTCGCGCGGCGCAGCGGTCTCGATGCCCAACGTCGATGCCTTGCGTGGTGGCTCGGCGCGCCGCTCCGCCAGGTACGTGCCGACGAACGCGCCGAGCAACCCGGCGATCCACGAGCTGATGATCACGAACGCGACGGCGAGGAACCACTTGCGCGTGCGGGCCGGCTCGGTCGCTGTCGCGACCTCTCCCACGCCGCATTCACCGAGGTCGGCCGCCCCGTCCTGATCGTCCTGCCCGTCGATCCCTGAGTTCTATCGCCGCCACGGCCCGTCGCCACCGCGTCACGTCACCGCTCGGCGACGCACCGCGCGATCAGGGCAGCGACGTCAGACCGGAGGCGGCGGCGGTGGCAGGGGGATGTCGGACACCGGCTCGACCTGCTGCATCGGCAACGGAGCAGGCGCTTCGGTCTGGGGCACCTGCCAGGTCGGCGGCGGCGGGGCGATGTACTCGACCGGCTCGACGAGCGGCGGCGGAGCGGGCTGCCCACCGATGATCGCCGCAGCCGCGGCAGCGACGAGACCGACGATCAACGCCCACAGCACGACGGTGCTGTTCGGGCCGTCGAAGATCGGGCCCAGCAACCGGCCGAGCCGCGCCGGGTCCTGGATGCGCTCGTCGTACCCCACCCAACCGCCGACGATCGAGGCGACGATCGCCGAGACGATGACCATCCCCCACACGCCGGCGAAGAGCACCCCGCCGTGCGCTCGCTTGGCCAACGCCTGGGTGATGACGAACACGAGGACGAGGACGAGGACGATCGCGATCAGTTGCCCGGCCCACAGCGACGACCGGCCGCGCAGTGCCGAGAACCGCCACAGGAACGCGGCCGGGATGCGGACCAGCCGCTGCGCCTTGACGTCGCGCGGCCCGTCGATGATCACGTGCTCGAAGTACCACTGGTTGCCGAACACCGCGATCGTCACCGCCGCGACCAGTGTGGCGGCGACCGCTGCTGCACTCCCCCGACGAGCTCCCATGTCGCGCACCGTAACCCGCCCACGAGGTCCACGGAACGACACAGGCCGTGCGGCCCCCGATGGGGGGTCGCACGGCCTGGGTGCCGAACGTTGCGCGTGAGCGCGTGGCTCAGCTGTTCTGGATCTTGATCTCGATGTCCACGCCGGCCGGCAGCTCGATGCGCTGCAGGCTGTCGATGGTCTTCGCGTTGGGATCGACGATGTCGATCAGACGCTTGTGGACGCGCATCTCGAAGTGCTCACGAGAGTCCTTGTCGATGTGCGGGCCGCGGATGACCGTGAAGCGGTGCTTGTCGGTCGGCAGCGGGATCGGGCCACGAACGGTGGCGTTGGTGCGGGTGACGGTCTCGACGATCTTGCGAGTCGAGTCGTCGATGATCTGGTGATCGAACGCCTTCAGGCGGATGCGGATGCTCTGTGCCATGGTGTCGGTGCCTCAGGTCACTTGGTGATCTTGGTGACGCGGCCGGCGCCGACGGTACGACCACCCTCGCGGATGGCGAAGCGCAAACCCTCATCCATGGCAATCGGCTTGCCCAGCTCCACCGTGATCGCCACGTTGTCACCCGGCATGACCATCTCCGTACCCTCCGGCAACTGGATCGTGCCCGTCACATCCGTCGTGCGGAAGAAGAACTGCGGCCGGTAGTTGTTGAAGAACGGCTTGTGACGACCACCCTCCTCCTTCTTCAACACGTACACCTGACCCTCGAAGTTCGTGTGCGGCGTGATCGAACCGGGCTTGCACAGCACCTGACCGCGCTCCACGTCTTCCTTCTTCGTGCCACGCAACAGCGCACCGATGTTGTCGCCAGCCATGCCCTCATCGAGCAACTTCTTGAACATCTCGACACCGGTGCAGATCGTCTTCTGCGTCGTACGCAACCCGACGATCTCGATCTCATCACCCGTGTGGACCTTGCCCTGCTCGATCTTGCCGGTCACGACCGTGCCACGACCGGTGATCGTGAACACATCCTCGATCGGCATCAAGAACGGCTTGTCCAGCTCACGAACCGGCTCCGGAATCGCCGTGTCGGCAGCCTCCATCAGATCCATGATCTTGTTCTGCCACTCGGCGTCGCCCTCGAGGGCCTTCAACGCGCTGACGCGCACGACCGGGGCGTCGTCGCCCGGGAACTCGTACTCGCTGAGCAGTTCGCGCACCTCGAGCTCGACCAGTTCGAGGAGCTCTTCGTCGTCGACCATGTCGGCCTTGTTCAAGGCGACGATGATGTAGGGCACACCCACCTGACGGGCCAGCAGCACGTGCTCACGCGTCTGGGGCATCGGACCATCCGTCGCCGCGACCACCAAGATCGCACCGTCGACCTGAGCCGCACCCGTGATCATGTTCTTGATGTAGTCGGCGTGACCCGGCATGTCGACGTGCGCGTAGTGACGATTCGCCGTCTCGTACTCGATGTGCGCGATCGAGATCGTGATGCCACGAGCCTTCTCCTCGGGCGCCTTGTCGATCTGATCGAAGGGCGTGTACTGCGCCAACCCACGATCCGCCAACGTCCTCGAGATGGCCGCGGTCAACGTGGTCTTCCCATGGTCGATGTGGCCCATCGTGCCGATGTTGACGTGCGGCTTGTTGCGTTCGAACTTCGCCTTGCTCATGGTGGATCTCCGTTGCTCCGGATCAATGTGGGTTGTCAAAGAACGGAGCGAGTGTAACGGCGCACGAGGCCCAGTACCACCCCACGAGTGTGGCTACCTCCCCTGTTGCACCACGGTGTGGTCAGTACGATCCAGACGTGGCGATCCGACTGGTGCTCGCGGAGGACAACGTGCTGCTCCGGGAAGGTCTGGCGCGGCTGTTCGCCCAGACCGAGGATCTCGACCTCATCGGAACGTGCGGGTCGTTGCCCGAGCTGCTGGCGATGGTCGAGGCGGATCCGCCGGATGTGGTGCTCACCGACATCCGCATGCCACCGACGCACACCGACGAAGGCATCCAGGCGGCACGACATCTGCGTGAGCACTTCCCACAGGTCGGTGTCGTCGTGCTGTCCCAGTACGCCACCCCGGCCTACGCCCACGCGCTGTTCGAGGACGGCTCGGATGCCCGCGCCTACCTGTTGAAGGATCGCGTCGCCGACGTCGACGAGGTCGTGTTCGCCATCGAAGCGGTCGCCAACGGCGGATCCGTCGTCGATCCGAAGATCGTCGAGGAGCTGGTCGCGGCGCGTTCGCGCAAGCCACGCTCGCCGCTGGAGCAGCTCACCGCCCGCGAGCGGGAGATCCTCGGCGAGATCGCCACCGGCAAGTCCAACGTGGCGATCGCCAGCACCCTGTTCCTGTCCGAGCGAGCGATCGAGAAGCACAGCAACTCGATCTTCTCCAAGCTCGGCCTCACCGAGGAGCCGGACGTCAACCGGCGGGTGAAGGCCGTGCTGCTCTACCTCGCAGCGGAACGGCGCCCAGAGCCGTGAGCGACGAGCCCGTTCGCGTGCTCGTCGTCGACGACCAGCTGCCGTTTCGCGAAGCGGCTCGTGCGGTGGTCGCCCGGCTCAGCGGTTTCGACGTCGTCGCCGAAGCCGAGTCCGGCGAGGAGGCGGTCGACGTCGTCGACGCGATCCATCCTCAGCTCGTCCTGATGGACATCAACATGGGTGGCATCGACGGCATCGAGGCCACCTCGCGCATCACCGCCGCCAACCCGGAGACGATGGTCGTCCTGCTGTCGACCTACGAGCTGGCCGACCTCCCGCCGAGGGCACGCACCTCCGGTGCCGCGGCCTACGTCAACAAGGACGACTTCGGCGGCCGCATCCTGCGCCGCCTGTGGGAGTCCGGCGGCGACCCCGACTTCCCCCGCTGACCAGTCAGTTCCGCCCCGGGTTCACTGCAACCCATGCTCTCGAGGGAACGCAGCGAGCACTCGACCACGTCTCGCCCCCGGCGAGGTGAGCGATGAGCGGCCATGCGCCGCCTGTTTCTCATCGCGCCACCTCGCCACCCAGACCCGATGAGAGATGAGCGGTCATACGCCGCCAACTTCTCATCGCGCTTCGGGCCTACCGGAACCCGATGAGCGATGAGCGGCCATACGCCGCCAACTTCTCATCGCGCAAGGTCGAGGCCTGGTCGAGTGCCCGCTGCGTTCCCTCCAGAGCATGGGTTGCAGTTGGGTGCCGGGCTCAGCCGAGGGGGATGGTGCCGCGGATGGTGGTGCCCTGGCCGGGGGCGGAGGTCACGTGGAGCTTGCCGCGCACGGTGCCGAGGCGGTCGGCCATGTTGACGAACCCGTGGCCCGTGGCGCCGGTCGGGCCGGGTGTGAATCCCGCGCCGTCGTCGTGCACGGTGAAGGTCAGGGTGCCATCGCGCTCGACCACCGTCACCTCGACCTCGGCCTCCTCGCCGGCGTGCTTGCCGGCGTTCTGCATCGCCTCGAGGCAGCAGAAGTAGACGGTCGACTCGATCTCCTGGCTGTAGCGCCCGATCCCGTTCGTCTCCACCGTCGTCTGGAGCGCGGCGCGAGTCGCCGCCGACGGCAGCGCCTCGGTCAGTCCGCCCGACGAGAGCAGTGGCGGGAAGATCCCGTGCGCCAACGCGCGCAGCTCGGCGATCGCGTCCTTCAACGTCTCGCGCAGTGCTTCGATGGCGCGCACCGCTTCCGGCGGATCGTCCTCGACGAGCTCCTCGGCCATCCGCAGCCGCACGGCCATCGCCACGAGGTGCTGCTGCGCGCCGTCGTGGAGGTTGCGCTCGAGCTTGCGCCGCTCGGCGTCACCGGCGGAGACGATGCGCCGACGCGACTCCTCGAGCTCGATGTTCGTTCGTTGCAGCTCGTCGAGCGACGCCTGCAGCGCCGAGTCGAGCTGCACGTTGTGCAGCGCCAAGCCGACCTGGCGGGCGAGCTCGGTGACGACGCGGTCGTCCTCCTCGCTGAACGAGCTGCCGTCGTCGCGGCGGGTCAGCACGATCAGCCCGAGCAGCTCCCCACCGTGGGCGATCGGCGCGACGCGGGTGCGTCCGCTCGCTCCGTCCGCCGCGAGGCGCGGCAGCCACACCTCGATCCACGTCCCACCGGAAACCCCGGCGCGAGCCACGACCGCGCGCTCCTTGTCGCCGACGGTCAGCAGCGGCGCGTCGCGGTGCGGCACACCGGCCGCCAGCTCGTAGCGCCCATCGGTGCCGGTGAAGATCTCGGCGGCGGACAGCGCCATCGACTTGCGCAGCGACTCGACGAGCTGCAGCAGCAGCTCGTCGAGCGGGATCGCTCGGGTGAGCCGTGTGCCCCAGGTTCGCAGCGCCTCATCGGGCGCTACCCGCTCGCCGTAGACGAGCTGGTTGGCCATGTCCGACAGCCGTGTTCGCATCGGCAGGTACACCGCGGCCGCGAGCACGGCGGCCATCATCGACAGCAGCAGCAACGAGCGCTCGCCGTCGCGCATCGATCGTCCGAGGGCCACGACGACCGCGACGTAGACCACGATCACGAGCGCCGTGAGCCCGGCGGCCGCCACCGTGTGGGTCAGCAATCGATCGACGCGAGCGATCATCCGCACGTGCGTCGCAGCAACCAGTGAGGCGGGTACCAGCGCCGTCAGCGCCAAGGCGACCACCGCGGCGTGCGCCGGCCAATCGGCCATCAATCGAAGGGCGACCAGCACCAGCACCAGTTCTGCGACCACGGCCAGCGACCAACCAACCCACTGCATCCGCCGCCGATCGGTGACCGTGCCGGTGGCGTAGCGCACGTGGCTCATCCGCAGGCCGGCGACGGCTGCGACGATCCACAGCATCCACGTCGGCCAGAGCTCCGGGCCGCTTCCATCGTGCGGGGCCAGCGCGCCGATCAGCGCCCCGAGCGCGTACCCGATGATCACCAGCACGCGTTGGGCGCGCTGCGGCAACCGACCGACCGGCAGCGATGCCAGCAAATGGAAGCCGACCGCGGGCAGCAGCCCCAGCGCGACGCGCGCCAGCAACGCGTGATCCGATGCGTCCGCCAGCAAGCCGAGCGCGCCGAGGCCGGCACCGGCCAGCGCGATCGGGCCCTGGCGATCGTTGCGGCGGCGGATGCCGACGAGCACGCCGGCAATTGCCCAGGCAAGGACCAACCCGGCGCGAACCCAGTCCACTGCGACCCGACGATCGAGCATGGCCATGCCGAGTGCGGCAACGCCGACAGCACCCGGCGCGATGAGCAGGCAGAAGGCGGGCCGCAGCTCGCGCAGCTCGTCATCTGGCTCGGCGAGCGGAGCCGTCACCACGTGACCGGTGAGCGTCCGTTCCAAGGTCGCCGCGGCTCAGCTCGAGGACATGGCGGCCACCGGCTCGCCTGCACCCTGGTCGACGACTCGCCCGTCACGCATGCGCACCAGCCGCGACGCGGCGTCGGCCACCGGCTGATCGTGAGTGATCAACAGGATCGTCTGGCCACTGTCGCGATGAAGGCGGCCGAACAGTTCGAGGATCTCTTCACCGCCGGCAGAGTCCAATGCGCCGGTCGGCTCGTCGGCCAGGAGCACGGTCGGCTTGTTGGCGAGCGCCCGGGCGATCGCCAACCGCTGGCGCTGTCCACCCGACAGCGTGGCCGGCGCGGCCTTGGCCTTGTCCGGCAGGCCGAGGAGGTCCAGCAGATCCCGAGCGCGCGACTCGGCGGGCTTGCGCTTGCTGCCGGCGATCAGCGCGGGCATGACGACGTTCTCGAGGACCGTCATCCCTTCGAGGAGGTTGAAGAACTGGAAGACGATGCCGACGTGCTGGCGGCGCATGCGGGCGAGGTCGTTGGCGGTCTTGCCGCGCAGCGACGAGCCGGCCACCCAGACGTCGCCCTCGTCGGGCACGTCGAGCCCGGCGATGATGTTGAGCATCGTCGACTTGCCGCAACCGGAGGGGCCCATCACCGCGACGAACTCGCCGTGCTCGACGCGCAGATCGGCGCCGCGCAGTGCGCGCACCGGCGCGGTCTCCGCCTCGAACGTGCGGTACACCGACCGCACGTCGACAGCCGCACTCGCCGGCTCGTTGTCCTGATCGCTCGACGCCCGATCGATCGCGTTCGTTGCTTCCCCGTCGGTCATGTCCCCATCCTCCGTCATCGCTCGGCGTACGGCCAGGGTGCTGGCATCACCGACGTTGCTCATGCTTGCACCCACGGCGTCACGGTCCGATCCGGTACGGACGCACCGGCGTCTCGCGCCCCTTCACCGTCGCTTCCGGCAGCCGCTCGGCGTCCGTCGGAACGGTCTCGAGCGCGTCCCACGTCGGCTCGCTCAGCACGATCTGTCCGTTGGCGGCGAACTGCTGCAAGCGCTGGCACAGGTTCACCGCATCACCCACCACCGTGTACTCGGCGCGCTCTTCGCTGCCGAGCAGTGCGGCGGCCACCATGCCGGTCGACAGGCCGATGCCGAGCTCGAAGGGTGGCAGCCCAGCAACCGTCCAACCTTCGTTCACCGTGCGCTGCGCAGCATGCATCGCGACCGCTGCCTCCAGCGCTCGCTGCGCGTGGTCCTCGCTCGGCTGCGGCGCGCCGAACACCGCCATCACCGCGTCGCCGACGTACTGCATCACCGTGCCGCCGTGGCCGATGATCGCCCGGTTCATCTCGGCGCGATGCGTGTTCAGCTGCCGCGCCAGATCCGACGGATCGGTGTGCTCGGAGATCGTCGAGTAGCCGCGGATGTCGCTCATCACGACGGTGACGACGAGTCGCTCGGACTCACCGAGCACCTGGCCCGAGGCAAGCAGCTTCTCGGCGACGCCGCCGGGCAGCAGCCGGCTCAGCGACTCGCCCTGCTCCTCACGGCTGACGATTGCCTCGTGCAGCATCCGCAGTCGGCGCAACGCGCCCTGCGCTCCCGCGGACGCGCTCTCGGCCAACCGCGAGAAGAGGCGATCGACGTCGTCGGCCACGGCGGCCGCGGTGGTCTTGCGGATCACCGCGATGGCCTTGATCGGCTTGCCCGCGGCAAGCAATTCGAGCAGTGCCTCCTCGTCCGCGTCGAGCCCGCCCTTGCGCACCGCAGGACGGACCATCGCATCGACGATCGACGGATCGAGCACGGACCCACCGGTGGCCACGGCGCGGATCGCTGCGGCCAGCTGATCACCCTCGGCGATGCGGTCCTTCAACAGGTAGGCGTACCCCGCCGCGCCCTCGCTCAGCAACGCGATCGCATAGTCCGGGTCGTCGAACTGGGAGAGGATCACGACGCCCGTGCCGGGCAGCCGTTTGCGGATCTCCTTGCACCCGTCGATGCCCTCGGACTGGAAGTTCGGTGGCATGCGGATGTCGCTGACGACGACGTTCGGCTCCGCCGCGACCGCGCCGGCGACCAGTGAGTCGTAGTCCTCGGCGACGCCGACGATGGTCATGTCGGCGTGACGCGACAGCATCGCCCGCACTCCCTCGCGCACGATGATGTTGTCGTCGGCCAAGAAGATCGAGATCGTCGTCCCGTCGGCGTTCATGTCAGCCGGACTGCTCTTCACGGCGGTGGCCGGTGGACAACGCGACCAGCGCATCACGGTCGATGTCGGCCGCAGCAGCGATCGCCACCTTGCAGTCGGTGACCGCACGCAACGTCGAGGTCCGCAGTCCGCCCTCCAGCGCGCTGCGCTCGCCCAGCACCGCGCCGGGCCCGAGCTGACCGAGCTCCCTGCCATCGACGTCCACGGCGAGCACGCCGTCGAGCAGCAAGAAGATCTCGTCGCCCACGTCGCCCTGGGTCACCAGGGTGGAGCCCTCGCCGAGCTTGCGCACCGTCGGCTTCGTGCCACGGCGCATCACCGCCGCCGCGAGCTGCCGCTCCAGCGCCGTCTCCACCTCGGTGACCAGTGCCGGCGAGTCCATCTCACCCCACGGCGTGTGATCGCCGAACGCGTCCTTGTACCAGCTCTTGAAGTCGATCAGGCCGGTCTTCGCCTCCAGCCGCCCGTCGCTGCCGTAGATCCAGTGGCGAGGAAACGGGCTGGCGCCGACGAGCACGCCCTCCACACGGCCGGCGTCGTGCCCGGCGACGTGGATCGTCAGCGAGAGCGTGGACCACGCGATCGGGGCGTGGTACTGCACGAAGGGCGGGCGACGCACGGTGCGCGGTGCCGGCACCCCGGTCCGGCCGCCGGCGGTCTGCAGGAAGCGCACCCAGCCGTCGCCGATCTGCGGCTCGGCCTGCTTGTCGGGCAGCGCAACCGCGGCGATCGTCAAGTCCTTGCCCAGGTTGATGGTCGTTGCCCCGAGCAGCCCGCCACCGGAGTACCCGGCGCCGGTGATCGCGCCGGCGTCGTCCACCTCGACCCACGCTGCGAGGTGGTTGGCGAACCGGAACCGGTCGGCGTCGCGCAGCGCCTCCAGCGAGCAACCGGGCACGTCCGGCCCGATCACATCCGGTGGCGGTGCGTCGTAGTGGGCCAGCCCGGTGCCGAACGGCAGCTTGGCCAGCCCGGCCACCGCTTCGGACGGGATCCACGACATGGCGGTGATCGAGCCTTCGATGCGCATCGCGCCATGCTGGACCTCGGCGGCTCGCACGTGAAGGGTGCGAACGGGTGTCGCACGGTGTAGCTGGCACCACCGACGCAACCGTTGCCGGTTCGGTACCGTCGGTGGTGATGCCGGACTACGACGCCGTGGTGGTGGGTGCTGGGCCGAACGGCCTCACCGCAGCGGCGCGCCTGGCGCGCGCTGGACGGCGGGTGATCGTCTTCGAGGCCGCGCCCACCATCGGCGGCGGCTCGCGAACGAAGCCGTTCGGCGAGGGCGCTCGCGTCGACATCTGCGCGGCCGTCCATCCGTTCGGCGTCTCGTCGCCGGCGTTCGAAGCGCTCGACCTGCACGAGCACGGCCTGCAGTGGCTCCACCCACCCGTTGCCCTCGCGCACCCGTTCGACGACGGGTCGGCAGCGGCGTTGCACCGCGACGTCGACGCCACCGTCGCCGGGCTCGGCACTGACAGTGATCGATGGCGGGCAATCGTCGGTCGGCGCGGCGCGGACTGGGATCGGTTGCGCCACCTCGTGATGGGACCGGTGCTCGATGCACTCGTGCACCACCCGGTGCGGATGACCCGCTTCGGCCTGGTGGCCGGGCTGCCGGCGATGGCTGCGACGCGTCTGTTCCGCACTCGTGAAGCGAGGGCGTTGCTCGGCGGGCTGGCTGCGCACAGCGGCACATCGCTGAGCTCACCGACCACCGCCGGCGTCGGGCTGGCGATGGCCGCGGCCGCACACGGGGCGGGCATGCCGGTGGCCGCCGGCGGGAGCCAGTCGATCGTCGACGCCCTCGCCTCCGTGATCCGCGCGGCCGGCGGCGAGATCGTCTGCGATCACCGCGTCGACCGTCTCACCGATCTCCCCAGCGCGACGGCGACGATGCTCGACGTCACGCCCAGCCAGTTCGCTCGGATGGCCGGGCGCGATGCGCCGCGGTGGAAGCACGGCGTCGCGGCATGGAAGCTCGACATCGTGCTCAGCGGGCCGATGCCCTGGCGCGCCGACGTGTGCCGCGACGCCGGCACCGTCCACCTCGGTGGTGAGCTGCCGCGCATCGCCGATGCCGAGCGGCGAACGGCGCGCGGCGAACTGCCCGACGATCCGTACGTGCTCGTCACCCAGCCGTCGGTCATCGATCCGTCTCGCGCTCCGGCCGGCCAGCACGTCGTGTGGGCCTATCGCCACGTCCCCAACGGTTGCAACGACCCGTCGGCCACGACCGGGATCGAGGCGCAGTTCGATCGCTTCGCGCCGGGCTGGCGCGATCTCGTCCTCGAGCGCCACGTCACCACTGCGCCGGCCTACGAGTCGTACAACGCCGGCTACGTCGGCGGCGACATCGCCGGCGGCGCGCTCACCCCATGGCAGACGGTGGCCCGTCCTCGCCTTGCGCTCGACCCGTACCGGACGCGCGTCCCCGGTGTGTGGCTCTGTTCCCAATCCACCGCGCCGGGTCCCGGTGTGCACGGCATGTGCGGCTGGCACGCCGCCGCCTCTGTGGAACGCCACACCTGAACGGGCTCAGGCGTCCGGCGCGCGGACGACGTCCAGGCGCAGCCGCTCCACCCTGACCGACGCGATCCGCCACCCGTCCGCGGTGCGGCGGTACTCCTCGTGGTAGTGCCCGTACCCGTGGAACTCGGCGATGCCGTCCGCGGCGACGGCGGCCGGCCCCCGCTGCACGACGTCCGTCATCGCCCAGATGCCGGTGGCAGCGTCGGTGCCGATGTCGAGCTCGGGCATCATGCACTGATGGACGGTGGTCGCCCCCAGCGTTCGCTCGCGCACCATCGCGACGTACTCGTCGGCACCGGCGGATCGCAGCGTGCCGACGTCGATGACGAGGTCGTCGGTGAAGACCGCGCGGAGCTCGTCCCAGCGCTTCGAGTCGATGCAGCGGCAGTAGCGCGCCTTGAGCTCTTCGATCGCGCATCGGTCGAGCAGGAGTTGCAGCGTCGTGGGGTCGGCCATCGCACCAGGGTCGCGGCACGGGCGATTCGCCCGCCGTCACACCCGGAGTAACGCGGCCGCGAACACACTGCGCGGATGATCCCGGTCCCCTCGGCTCCCGCTCTGGCCGCCCCCGTCCAAGTCGGCTACGTGGTGCGCGACGTCTTCGAAGCTGCCGAACGCTTCGCCACCAGGTACGGCGCCGGTCCGTTCTTCATCCTCGAGCACATCCCGTGCACCGAGGTCCTGTACCGCGGGCAGCCAGGGTCGTTCGATCACACTGCCGCGTACGGACAGTGGGGCGACATCATGGTCGAGCTCTTCATGCAGCACGACGACGAGCCATCGGCGGTTCGCGAGATGTTCGCCGCCGGCGAGGAGGGCCTGCACCACCTGGCCTACTTCGTCGACGATCAGCCTGCGGTGGCCGCTCAGCTGGAGGCGTTCGGGTTCCCCCAGGCGCAGATCGGCTGGGCCAACAACCGGACGCGTTTCGCCTTCCACGACGCCCGCGCCGAGCTCGGCCACTACATCGAGATCTATCCGGGTGCGGCAGGGACGAAGGCCTTCTACGCGAAGGTGCGCGAAGCAGCACAGGCATGGGACGGCACGAACCCGATCGCTTCGGTGCAGTGACCGCGCTGGACGGCACCGGCGAACTCGCACTGCGCGTCGCCGACCTGATCCGACGCGTCGAACGCCTCGAGGCCGAGCGGGCGATCCTCGACGTGCTGCATCGGTACGGCCCGGCGATCGACGACGGCGACAGCGCGGCGTGGGCCGGCCTGTTCACCGTCGACGGGGTGTGGGAGGTCGAGGGCGCGGCGTCGCGGATCCACCTGCAGCTGGAGGGGCGTGACGAGCTGCGCTCCTTCGCCGAACACCACACCCGAGCACCGGACGCGTTCCACAAGCACTGCGTCGTCGACCCGGTCATCGACATCGACGTCGACGGAGGGCGGGCCACGTCGACGTCGTACCTGTTGCGACTCGACGGGTTCGACGACGGGCCGACGGTGCAGAGCTTCGGTCGGTACGCCGACGTGCTGACGCGTGACGAGGACGGCGCCTGGCACTTCGCCAGGCGAACCGTCCTCGTCGAATCCGTCCGTCCATCACCGTTCGGGTATCGCCCGGATCGGGCACCGTCGGCGTAGACGCCGACGTCTACGCCTCGACGTCGAACTCCTTCGTCATGCCCTGCATCGCGTGGGGCCCGTTGTCCTCGTTGCCGTCGACCGGCAGGAAGCACACCACCGCGTAGTGACCAGGAGTCAGCTCGCCGACGAACCCGGACTGCTTGCCCGACGACGCTCCGGCGATGCCGGCGAAGTTCACCGAAGCGAACGCCGCGTCGCCCTGTGCCAGCAGGTCCGTGATCGGCGTGGTGACGCCGTCGTTGTAGCGCAGGAGCAGCATCTCGTGCTGCTCCTTGTCACTGGTGTTGTCGACGCGGAAGCTCACCGTTCCGGCCTTCACCGTCGCCGGGATGCCCTCGAAGGCGTAGTCCTTCAACGTCACCGCGACCTTCTCGTAGCCGCAGTTCTCATGGGCGACCTCGTGGACCTCGCCGAGGTAGTCGAAGGCGACCATGCCGTTGTCGACGAAGCTGTCGTCACCGGTCGTGGCGATCTCGGCCAGTGCGTCGGTCAGTGGCTTCGCCCCGGCCCGTGCGCTGGAGGGAGTCACCTCGATCAGCTTGTTCCACGCCGCGCTCTGCGCGGCGTAGGAGGTCTTGTTGAACTCGACCAGCTCGGCGTCGGAGAGGTCCTCGGCCGGCTCCTCGGCGTTGAAGATCGCGTCCATCGTCGGCAGGTACCGATCGCAGAACCCGTCCGTCTTGCGCAGCGATGCGCCCTTGTCCTCGTCGGAGCCGCAAGCGGCAACCGTCGTCAGCACCACGGCCAGTACGGCCGCAGTCCTTCCTGCACGTGTGTTGATCATCATGCGCTCACGATGACCGACATCGTGAACGCGCACGAGGGCGCTACCGGGTCGCTGCGGGTGTGGCTAGCCACACGCGACGGGAGTGGCTACTCCCCGCGGACGCGCTTGATGATGTCGGTGGCGATGTTCGGCGGGACCTCGGCGTACACGGCGAACTGCATCGTGTAGGTGGCCCGACCCTGGGTGCGCGAACGCAGGTCGGTGGAGTAGCCGAACATCTCGCTGAGCGGGATCTGGGCCCGGATGACCTGCGTGTTGCCACGGGCCTCCATGCCTTCGATGCGGCCACGACGCGACGACAGGTCGCCCATGACGTCGCCCATGTAGTCGTCCGGGGTGACGACCTCGACGGCCATGATCGGCTCGAGCAGCACCGGGCGGGCCATCTCGGCCGCCTTCTTGAACGCCATCTGGCCGGCGATCTTGAACGCCATCTCCGAGGAGTCGACGTCGTGGTACTGACCGTCGACGAGGGTGGCCTTGACGTCCACCGTCGGGTAGCCGGCGAGCACGCCCGAGTCCAGGGCGCTCTGCATGCCCTGGTTGGTCGGGTTGATGTACTCACGCGGGATGCGACCGCCGCTGATCTTGTCGACGAACTCGTAGCCCTTGCCCGGGTTCGGCTCGAGCGTGATCTTGACCACGGCGAACTGACCGGAACCACCGGACTGCTTGATGTGCCGGTACTCGACCGACTCGACGATCTTGGTGATCGTCTCGCGGTAGGCCACCTGCGGCTTGCCGACGGTGGCGACGACGCCGAACTCGCGCATCATGCGGTCGACGAGGATCTCGAGGTGGAGCTCGCCCATGCCGGAGATGACGGTCTGGCCGGTCTCCTCGTCCGAGCGGACGCGGAACGTCGGGTCCTCGTCGGACAGCGACTTGAGCGCCTTGCCGAGCTTGTCCTGGTCGTCCTTCGTCTTCGGCTCGATGGCGACGTGGATGACGGGCTCCGGGAAGATCATCCGCTCGAGGATGATCGGGTTGGTGCGATCGCACAGCGTGTCGCCCGTGGTGGTGTCCTTGAAGCCGAGCCCGGCAACGATGTCGCCGGCCATGGCCACGTCGAGGTCTTCGCGCTGGTTGGCGTGCATCAGCAGGATGCGGCCGAGGCGCTCACGACGCTCCTTGGTGGAGTTGTAGACCTCGTCGCCCTTGTTGATCGAACCCGAGTAGACGCGGAAGTAGGTCAGCTTGCCGAACGGGTCGGCGACGATCTTGAAGGCGAGCGCGGCGAACGGCTCGGTCTCGGATGCCTTGCGCTCGAGGATCTCTTCCTCGTGGTTGGGCTTGGTGCCCTGCGTCGGCGGGATGTCGAGCGGGCTCGGCAGGAAGTCGATGACCGCGTCGAGCATCGGCTGGACGCCCTTGTTCTTGAAGGCCGAGCCGCACAGGATCGGGACGAAGTCGAACGCCAGGGTGCCCTTGCGGATGGCGACCTTGATCTCCGCCTCGGTGAGGTCCTCGCCGGCGAGGTACTTCTCCATCAGGTGGTCGTCACTGGTGGCGATCGTCTCGAGCAGCTCCTCGCGGTACTCGGCGGCCTGCTCGGCCATGTCGGCGGGGATGTCCACTTCGTCCCACTTCGCGCCGAGCTCTTCGTCGTGCCAGACGAGGGCCTTCATCTTGACGAGGTCGATCAGGCCGATGAACGGCTTGTTGCTCTCCGGGCCGCCGGCACCGATCGGCAGATGCAGCACCGCCGGGGTGGCCTCGAGGCGCGACTTGACCATGTCCACGGTGCGGTAGAAGTCGGCGCCGATGCGGTCCATCTTGTTGACGAAGCACATGCGCGGGACCTTGTACTTGTTGGCCTGGCGCCACACGGTCTCGGTCTGCGGCTCCACGCCGGCGACCGAGTCGAACACGGTGACCGCGCCGTCGAGGACGCGCAGCGAACGCTCGACCTCGATGGTGAAGTCGACGTGACCCGGCGTGTCGATGATGTTGATGCGGTGGTTGTTCCAGATGCACGTGGTAGCAGCGGACGTGATGGTGATGCCGCGCTCCTGCTCCTGGGCCATGTGGTCCATGGTGGCCGCGCCGTCGTGGACCTCACCGATCTTGTAGCTCTTGCCGGTGTAGTAGAGGATGCGCTCGGTCGTCGTGGTCTTGCCCGCGTCGATGTGGGCCATGATCCCGATGTTGCGGGTGCGCTCCAGGGGGAATTCGCGCTTCGCCATCTCTGTTCTCTTCCTCTACGTCGTCGGATGTCCTGAGCCAAAAGTGGCCACAGGCACGGTGTTCAATGCTATCGGCCAGGCTCCGGCTTCGCACCGCCGACGAATGCCGCCTCCACCCCGCTGACCTGGGGGAACACCCGTCAGGGCGTCGTCCCCGCGACCGTCGAGTCGATCGTCACCGTCGGCGGGACCCCGCCCTCGAGGAACGCCTTGGCGAGGGCGAAGCGGGCCACCCAGTCGGCGAACAGCAACGGCTCGTCGACCTGAGCCCGCTCGCACTCGGTGCGCAGCCGGTCGAGGTCCTGGCCGACGGCGATCCACCTCAGCTGGAACTCGGGGTCGCCGATCGACGCCGACAGCACGATGAAGTCCATGCACTGCTTCACCGCGGGCGTCGGCCGATCCTCCCCGTCCTGGAACACGAGGCTGGTCGACGGCGGCGTGAGGATCACGAGTGAGGTCGACGGAGCGGTCGGGACGCTGTCCGCTGCCACCTCACCGTTGGTCGAGCTGCACGACGCCGTCAGCGCGGCAGCGAGCACCACCGCCGTCGCGCTGCGACGTCGGGCCGGACCGGGGCTCAGGACGCGGACCGGGCGGCGATCCGACGCAGTGGAGGCAGCGTCGGCGGCGGGGTCTTGCGTGGAGGCAGCTGGGCGAGCAGCAGCGAGCTGGCCTCGGTGATCGTGCGCACGGCGCGCTCGAACGCGTCCTCGGTGGCAGCGGACGTCGACTGCACACCGCTGATCTTGCGGACGTACTGGCGGGCCGCTGCCTCGATCTCCGTCGGCGTGGCGTGCGGCTGCAACCCGCGCAGCGTGGTGATGTTCCGGCACATGCCGACAACGTTACGAGAGCGAAGCCGCGTGCGCGTCGCGATCGAGCAGCGGAGTTCGGGTGAGCGAGCGCAGCGAGCGAGCACGGCAGGCGAGCGCAGCGAGCACCGAGATGAACGGATACCGTGCTCTCACGTGTTCCACGACCACCCGCTGACCATCCCCACTCGCCTGGGTCGGTTGGCGTACTCGTGGGTGCTCGTCGCCATCGGTGTCGGTCTGCTGCTGCGGTCCGACCTCGGCGTCGCCCCGTTCGACGTCCTCAACACTGGTGCCCACGACCGCTTCGGGCTCAGCTTCGGCGTCTGGTACGTCATCGACTCGCTGATCTTCTTCGCCGTCGGCATGATCCTCGGCTGGCGACCGGGCCCGGCGACGTTCGTCGGCACGTTCGTCATCGGCCCGATGATCAACCTCGCGCTCGACCTGCTGCCTGAGCACGAAGCGCTCGTGCCGCGCTTCGGCTACCTCATCGCCGGTGTCCTCATCATCGGCTTCTCGGTCAGCGTGGTGATCACCGTCGACCTCGGCGTCGGTCCCACCGAGGCCGTGATGCTCGGTCTGATGCGTCACCACTGGGGCGTGATCCCGTCGCGCATCGTCAGCGATGGCGTGCCCCTCGCCGTCGGTGTCGCGCTGGGTGGCGCGGTCGGCATCGGCACCGTGGTGTTCCTCCTGGCGATGGGGCCGATGGTGCGCTTCTGGTTGGCCCGCTTCCACTACGTCCCGCCCCACGAGCGGGCGGCGGCGCTGATCAACGCCGTGCCGCCGTATCGTTGAGCGGTCCCCTTTTTCCGAGAGCGCAGACGATGTACGAACAACCGAACGATCACGACGACCAGGCTCCGGCCGACGAGCCAGACGCGGTCGAGCCCGAGAGCCTCGACACGGTCGAGCCCGTCGCGACCGACGCCGCGACGCCCGAGGCAGACACCGAGACCGTGCCCGAGTCCGTGCCCGACGTCCAGGCAGAAGCGGAGATGGAGTCGGGGTTCGCTGCGCTCGGTCTGCGACCGGAGCTGCTGCACGCGCTGACCGAGCTCGGCTACGAAGAGCCGACCCCGATCCAGCGCGAGACGATCCCCCACCTGTTGACCGGCCGCGATCTGCTCGGCCAGGCGGCCACCGGCACCGGCAAGACCGCAGCGTTCGCACTGCCGGCGTTGCAGGCCATCGACCTCAAGGCGCCCGTGCGGCCAGTGACGCTCGTGCTCGTGCCGACTCGCGAACTGGCCGTGCAGGTCGGTGAGGCGTTCTTCCGCTACGGCAAGGAGCTCGGCGCGAAGGCGCTGGCGATCTACGGCGGGCAGCCGATCTACCGCCAGCTGCAGGCCCTCGACCGTGGCGTCCACGTCGTGGTCGCCACGCCGGGCCGTGCACTCGACCACATCGGCCGCGGCTCGCTGCCGCTCGACGCCGTGCGCACCGTCATCCTCGACGAGGCCGACGAGATGCTCGACATGGGCTTCGCCGACGAGATCGAGGCGATCCTCGACACCATCACCCAGCCGCACCAGACGGTGATGTTCTCGGCAACGATGCCGCCGCGCATCAACGCCATCGCCAAGAAGCACCAGAAGAACCCGATCCGCATCGAGATCGGCCGCGGCGAGACGAAGGCCGACAAGCTGCTCATCCGCCAGAGCGTCTACATCGTCCAGCGGGCGCACAAGCCCGCGGCACTCGGGCGCATCCTCGACATCGAGGCGCCGCGTGCCGCGCTCGTGTTCTGCCGCACCCGTACCGAGGTCGACCAGCTGACCGAGACGATGAACGCTCGCGGCTACCGCGCCGAGGCGTTGCATGGCGGCATGGACCAGGTCCAGCGCGACCGCGTGATGGGTCGCCTGCGCGACGGCACCGCCGAGCTGCTCGTCGCCACCGACGTCGCCGCTCGCGGCCTCGACGTCGACACGCTCACCCACGTCGTCAACTACGACGTTCCGTCCGCGGCAGAGAGCTACGTCCACCGCATCGGCCGCGTCGGTCGCGCCGGACGCGAGGGCGTCGCCATCACCCTCGCCGAGCCTCGCGAGCAGCGGCTGCTCGACAACATCGAGCGGCTCACCAAGCAGCACATCGCCGTCGAGCGCGTGCCCAGCGTCGCCGACCTGCGCAAAGTGCAGGTGACGCAGACCACCGACTCGGTGCGCCAGTCCCTGGCCGCGGAGGACCTCGACGAGTACGCCGAGATCCTGGCCAAGCTCGAGGAGCAGCACAGCCTGCGCGACATCGCGCTCGCCGCGCTGAAGATGGCCCACGCCGCCGGCGGCGCGGTCGTCGACGAGGCGGAGATCCCCGACCTCACCCACCGTGTGCAGCGTCCCGATCGCGGCGATCGACCCGACCGCCCCGGCGATCGCGATCGCGGCAAGCCCGTCAAGGGCGGCCACCGCAGCGACAAGGAGTCGACCGGCTTCCTCTACATCAGCCTCGGTCGCAAGGCCGGCATCCGCCCCGGCGACCTCGTCGGGGCGATCGCCAACGAGACCAACCTCGTCGGCCGTGAGATCGGCCCGATCAAGATCACCGAGAAGTTCTCGATCGTCGGCGTCCCCGACAACCGCGTCGACGACGTCATCAACGCCCTGCGCACCACGACGCTGAAGGGCAAGAAGCCCACCGTCCGCCGCTACACCGACTAGTTGCCATCATCTCGGGCTCGCTGCGCTCGCCTGCCGAGTTCGCTCGCGAGCTCGCTCACCCGAACTCGAGTCTTCTGCATGGGGTCAGTCGGTGGTGCGGACCTTGTAGCGACGCAGGGCCATGGGAACGGCGATGGCGAGGACGCCGAGGCTGTACAGCCAGGCGGCGGCGACCGGGTGCTCCATCGGCCAGATGTCCTTGGCGATGGGCGACAGCGGGTTGCCGAACAACGTGCGCACCGCGGCGACGACCACGCTCACCGGGTTCACCGAAGCGATCCACTGCAGCACGTTCGGCAGCGTGTTGATCGGCACGAACGCGTTGCTGAGGAACGTCAGCGGGAACACCATCACGAAGGCGATGCCCATCACCGCATCCGGTGAACGCACGAGCATGCCGACGTAGGTGCCCACCCAGATCATCGCCGAGGCGAACACGAGGAGCAGGAGGATCGCTTCGGTGACGTGCAGGACGTCGGCGTGCGTGCGCCAGCCAACGATCAGCCCGGCGCTCAGGAGCACGACGATCGCCATGATCATCCCGCCGAGCTCGGCAACGTAGTGGCCGAGGAGGTAGGCGGATCGGCGCGACGGCAACGATCGGAAGCGGTCGATGACGCCCTCGTTGAGGTCGGTGGCGATCGCAGTGGCCGGGCCGACCAGTCCGAAGGTCAGCGACTGGATGAGGATGCCGCCGATCAGGTACTCGCGGTAGTTGCCGCCGCCGACGCTGATGGCCCCGCCGAAGACGTAGGCGAACAGGACGACGAACATCAGCGGCTGCACCGTGACGTCGAGCAGCTTCTCGGGGATCTGGCGGATGTGCTCGATGTTGCGCCGGGCGTAGACCATGGTCTCCGTCCACAGCGAAGCGGAATGGGCGCGACCGTCGCGGGGGCCGGTCGCGCCGTGGGGGGTCGGTGCAGCGTCGGGGGCGAAGCCGTCGACCTGCGTTGTCTGGGTGGTGCTCATGCGGTTGCAAGCTCCTGCGAGTCGGGCGGCACGGGGGATCCGGATGTGAGGGTGAGGAAGACGTCGTCGAGCGTCGCTTGACGGCGGTTGAGGTCGATCGCTTCGACGCCGGCCTCGTCGAGGGCGCGCACGACGTCGATGAGCTTCGTGCCGGCGACCACCGGCGCGGTGACCATCAGCACGTCCTCGTCGAAGGTCGCGTCGTTGGACGTGAACGCGGCGAGCGCGCCGGCAGCCGCGACGAGTTCGCCGTGTGACGCGACGGTGACGTCGATGCGGTCGTCGCCGATGCGCGACTTGAGCTCGGCCGGCGTGCCGTGGGCGACGGTGCGACCATGGTCGAGCACGACGATGTCGTCGGCCAGCCGGTCGGCCTCTTCGAGGTACTGCGTGGTGAGGATGACCGTGGTTCCCTCGCGGACGAGGTCGCGCAGCATCTGCCACAGGTCGTTGCGGCTGCGCGGATCGAGCCCGGTGGTCGGCTCGTCGAGGAACAGCACCTCCGGCGCGGCGACCAGGCTGGCAGCGAGGTCGAGGCGGCGGCGCATGCCACCGGAGAACGTCTTGACCAGCTTGGTCGAGGCGTCGGTGAGATCGAGGCGCTCGAGCAGCTCGTCGGCACGCGAGCGAGCCTGCGACTTCGACAGCCCGTGGAGCCGGCCGACCATCTCCAGGTTGAGACGTGCAGACATCAGCCCGTCGACGGTGGCCTGCTGCGAGGCGACGCCGATGCGCTTGCGCACCGCACCTGCATCGCGCTCGACATCGAATCCGGCGACCGTGGCGTGGCCCTCCGTGGGCTTCGACAGGGTGGTGAGGATGCGGATCGCCGTCGTCTTGCCGGCGCCGTTGTGGCCGAGCAGACCGAGCACCGTGCCGGGGGCGACCTCGAGGTGGAGGTCGCGGAGCGCCCACAGATCGCCGAAGCGCTTGCTGAGCCCCGTCGCGAACACACCCGATGCCGACGCCACGCCGTTCGTCTTGTCGCTCTTGGTATCGCGTAC
The DNA here is from genome assembly GCA_965229005.1 of Ilumatobacteraceae bacterium. Classification (GTDB taxonomy): domain Bacteria; phylum Actinomycetota; class Acidimicrobiia; order Acidimicrobiales; family Ilumatobacteraceae; genus CBDDIP01. The sequence continues at coordinate 831,781 of CBDDIP010000002.1, read as the reverse complement.
TTGTTCTTCGTACATAGTACGACGAACATTAGCAGTACGCTGTACGACGTGGCAACCAAGAAAACGCCCGGCAGGAATTCGCTCGACCGTTCCGTCCTGTCACAGATCGTCGTCGAGGCAGCCACGGAGAAGCTGGCCGCGAAGGCCGCCAAGCACGCGGCCAAGCATGCCGAGGGCCTGGAGCGGCTGGCGGCGCACCTCGACGCGCTCGACGTGTGGACGCGCGTCGAACCGTCGCCGCGACGCCCGCGATTCACCCGCGAGCAGATCGCCGCCGCCGCCGTGCGCATCGCCGACGTCGAGGGCATCGAGGCGCTGTCGATGCGTCGCCTCGCCGCCGAGCTCGATGCCGGCACGATGACGCTGTACCACTACGTGCGCACCAAGGACGAGCTCCTCACGCTCGTCTTCGACACGATCATGGGCGAGGTCGTGCTGCCGGCCGGCCGCCGGCTGCCCGCCGACTGGCGCGATGCCATGGTGGAGATCGCCACGCGGTCGCGCGATTCGCTGCGTCGTCACCCGTGGATCCTGCAGATCAACGACGATCCACCGATCGGTCCGAACAGCGTCCGCCACTTCGATCAGTCGATGCAGGCCGCGACGTCGTTCCCCGGCACGCTGCAGGATCGCCTCGATCTGATCATGGCGGTCGACGAGTACGTGTTCGGGTTCTGCACCCACGAACGCAACAACCTCACCGACGGCGAGCTGATCTTCGACGACCCGACGGTCGCCTACGTCGGCGACCTGATCACGTCGGGCGAGTATCCGAGCCTCAGCGCGCTCACCGACGAGCACGGTCTCGACACGGTCTGGACCTCGATCCACCACCACGCACGCGACACCGATCGCTTCGAGCGCAACCTGCGTCGGCTGCTCGCCGGCTTCGAGCCCGCTGCCTCGCACCACCCCGGTTGACGCGATTGCACCAGCTCATCGCTGATGCATCGCGAAAAGAAACGTCAAGAAATTCTCAAGTCGATGTCTGGTTTCTGCCGATTTGGGAATTACTGTGAAGACGTCAACCAATGAAGTCACGCACGGGGGGTGACCATGCACGGAAGACAAGTGATTCGTCGGCCGATTCGATCGCAGATCGCGCCGGTCCGCGGACATCGCGGTGTCGCTGCCGACTCGTGGGCTGGAACCACGACGCTGGTGTTGCTCGCTCTGCTCGTGATCCTCGTCGAGACCCTTTCTTAGCATCGATCGCTGCGTCCGCTCGCGAGCCTGAGCGTGACGTGTGTCGCTCAGGCTCGCGGGCGAACGAACCGTCACAGCGAGCCGCTGCTGCCGTTCCAGACGCCTTCACCGCCGGGCGCGGAAGGCTTCGTGTCGTAGACGCCGGTGCCGGTGAGGCGGAACGTGCCGTCGCCCGCAGCGACGAGGGTGACGTTGGTCCCGACGAGCCGCACGGTGACATCGCTGCCGCTGATCCGGGCCGTGCCGTGGAACCCGGCGTAGGTGTGCGTGGTGACGCCGTTGTGGGTGACGGAGCGCTTGACGCCGGTGCCGCTGACGGTGATGACCGCGTCGCCGGCTCGGTCGGTGACGACCAGCACGCCTCGTCCGGTGATGCGCATCGCATCGACGTCGCCGCTGACCTGCGCGGTCCCGGCGCCGCGCGCCGCCAATGCGCCGGTGCCACTCCCCGATGTCGAGCCGGCGGCGAACGCCGGCACCGACAGCATGGCGCACGACATCACCGCTCCTGCGGCCATGGCCTTGATCGATCGCTTCATCTCGTTCTCCCTTCGTCTGCGGCCGAACTGGCCGCTGGTGAAGGGTGATCGTGCGCCCGAGATGTGATCGCGTTCGGCGGGAAGTGTGAGCGAACGATGATGCCGAAAAAGCAAACGACCCGCCGTTGGGCGGGTCGTTCAGATCAGGAGCGCTCAGCGCGCCAGGAGCTCACCAGCGATAGTGGGCGAAGGCGCGGTTGCTCTCGGCCATCTTCTGCATGTCGTCGCGGCGCTTGATCGATGCGCCGAGGCCGTTGGAGGCGTCGAGCAGCTCAGCGGCGAGGCGCTCGGCCATCGTCTTCTCGCGGCGGGCACGGCTGAAGTCGACCAGCCAACGGATGGACAGCGTGGCCGCACGACGCGGGCGCACCTCCATCGGCACCTGGTACGTGGCGCCACCAACGCGGCGGCTCTTGACCTCGAGCGGCGGCTTGATGTTGTCGATCGCCCGCTTCAGGCTGGCGATCGGCTCGGCGCCGGACTTCTCTTCGACGATCTTCAGCGCGTCGTAGACGATCTTCTCGGCGATGGAGCGCTTGCCGTGCAGCATCACCTTGTTGACGATCTGCGTGACGAGCAGTGAGCGGTAGATCGGATCCGGATGGAGCTCGCGGCGCTGGGCGGGACCTTTGCGGGGCATCGTCGTTCCTTACTTCGCGGCCTTGGCGCCATAACGGCTGCGGGCTTGCTTGCGGTTCTTCACGCCGGCTGCGTCGAGCGCGCCGCGGATGATCTTGTAGCGCACACCCGGCAGGTCGCGAACGCGACCGCCGCGCACGAGCACGATCGAGTGCTCCTGCAGGTTGTGGCCTTCGCCCGGGATGTAGGCGGTGACTTCGACGCCGCTGGTGAGGCGGACGCGGGCGACCTTGCGGAGCGCTGAGTTCGGCTTCTTCGGCGTGTTCGTGTAGACGCGGGTGCAGACGCCACGGCGCTGCGGCGAGCCCTTCAGGGCCGGTGTCTTGGTCTTCGAGAACTTCGTGCTGCGACCCTGACGGACCAGCTGCTGAATGGTGGGCACGCGTCTACCGGTTTCTTTTGTGTGGCTGCGATCGAGTCCGGCGCACCAGCGCACAGGACCATGCAATGTTAGAGGCGCGCGACGAGAGGTGGCAACCCGCTCCCCCAGGTCGCGACGGCCGTGCGCTACGTTTCGGCCATGCCGCTGGCCATTCGGGACAAGATCGCAGCCAACGCCCAGTCGTTCCTCGAACCGGGCGAACAGATCCAACAGGCGTTCGCGGCGCAGACGTTCAGCCAGTACTGGGCGTTGTTGAGCTGGCTGATCGTCCTGTTCAAGAACTCGTACCGCTGCGTGGTGGTCACCGACCGGCGCGTCGCCGTGTTCAACACGGGCAAGTTCGCGATGGGCACGCCCAAGCAACTGCTGCGCAGCCTGCCTCGTTCCACCCGCATCGGTCCGGCGTCCGGGTTGTGGTGGCGATGCGAGACGCTCGGCGAGCGCCTCTACATCCACAAGCGGTTCCACAAGGACATCGCCGCCGCCGACGCGGCGGCGACCGCGTCCGCGCCTGCGATGCCGCCGCCGATGGCCGGCGCGCCGCTCCCCCCGCCCACCGTTTGAGCTCGACCGGCCGTCAGCCGGCGCGCAGCTGCTCCAGCGCAGCGCCGAGCAACCCGCTGGCCCCGAACCGGAACGTCGACGACGTCGCCCACTGCTTGCCCATCACCGCGTCGGCCAGCGCCAGGTAGGCCGCCGCGTCGGCGATCGTGCGGATCCCGCCGGACGGCTTGAGGCCGACGGCGCGGCCCGAGGCCTTGATCACCTCGAGCATCGTGTGCGCGGCCTCTGGCGTCGCCGACACCGACGATTTGCCGGTCGACGTCTTGACGAAGTCGGCCCCGGCGTCGATGGCCAGCTCGGCGGCCAAGGCCACCCACGTCTGATCCGGCAGCTCGCCGGTCTCGAGGATCGCTTTCACGTGCAGGTCGCCTGCAGCGGACTTCACCGCGCCGACCATCCGGCCGACCTCCTGGGACTCTCCGGCGAGCAGGGCGTGGTACGGGATCACGACGTCGATCTCGTCCGCGCCGTCTTCGAGCGCCTCGATCGTCTCGGCCACCGTCGCCTCGACGTCGGTGCTGCCGCCGGGGAAGTTGACCACGGTGGCGACCAGCACCCGACGGGCCTGCAGCAGACGCTTGGCCTGACCGACGAAGGCCGGCCAGACGCACACGGCGGGCACGTTGCCGAACGGGGTGATCGCCGCCGAGCACAACCGATCGATCGCCTCGGGCGTGCAGTCGTCGGACAGGTCGGTCAGGTCGATCAGCCCGAGGACGCGTCGAGCGATCACGGCCTCGTCGGACACGTCGCGCTCGCCGGCCATCAGCTGCTCACCCGCTCGCGAACGACCGGGCCCGGCTCACGTCCCGACCGACCGATCCGATACGCCGCGAGCACCTGCGCCGCCGCCGTCGCGGCGTCCGCTTCGCTGCGGGCGTGCACCATCGCCAGCGGCACGTCCGAGGTCATCGAGTCGCCCAACGCGGCGAGACCGGTGAGCCCGACCGCGTGGTCCACCGGATCCTGCGGTCGCGTCCGCCCGCCGCCGAGAGCGACGACGGCCATGCCGACCGCACGCGTGTCGATCGCGGTGACGACGCCCGGCTTGGCGGCCATCACCGCCAGGCGCACGGGGGCGACCTCCATCACCTTCCACGGCTTGGTCAGGATCGACCTGCCTCCGCCCATCGCCGCGACCATCCGCTCGAAGCGCTCCGCCGCTGCGCCCGAGTCCAAGGCCCGCTGCAGCGACTGGCGCGCCGCCTTGGTGGTGCGAGCCAACTTGCCGAGCACGAGCATCTCCGCTCCGAGGGCCAGCACCACCTCGTGCATCCGCGGCTGGCGCGACGTGCCGGTGAGGTAGTCGACCGCGTACGCCACCTCCAGCGCGTTGCCGGCCACGGACGCCAGCGGCTGGTCCATGTCGGTCAGCAGCGCGGTGGCCGGCACGCCCGCACCCGTGGCGACGGTGACGATGCTCGACGCCAGTTCGCGCGCGTCCGCCATCGACGTCATGAACGCGCCGTTGCCGACCTTGACGTCCATCGCCAGGCCGTCGAGCCCGGCAGCCAGCTTCTTGGACAGGATCGAGGCGGTGATCAGCCCGATGCTCTCGACGGTGGCCGTCACGTCGCGGATCCCGTAGAGGCGCTTGTCGGCCGGTGCGAGGTCGGGGGTCTGGCCGATGATCGCGCAGCCGACCTCGGCAACGACCTTGCGGAACTTGGCCATCGTCGGTGCGGCGACGTAGCCGCGGATCGATTCGAACTTGTCGTAGGTGCCGCCCGTGTGACCGAGGCCGCGACCGGAGATCATCGGCACGAAACCACCGCACGCGGCGACCACCGGCGCCAGCATCAGGCTCACCGTGTCGCCGACGCCGCCGGTGGAGTGCTTGTCCAGCACCGGGCCCGGCAGATCCCACTGCAGCTGCGCGCCACTGGCAGTCATCGCCCGCGTCAACGCCACCCGCTCGTCGATGTTCAGCCCGCGGAAGTACACCGCCATCGCAAACGCGGCGGCCTGGCCTTCGGTGACCGCGCCGGACACCATGCCCTCGACGAAGGAGGCGATGTCGGCGGCCGGCAGCACCTTGCCGTCGCGCTTGGCTCGGATGATCTCTTGCGGCAGCACGAGGCGAACCTAGTCCCAAAACGGGATCAGGGGCCCGGGCACGCGGTGAGCGTGCGCCGGACCCCTGGGCCCAACAACGGAACGGTGGCGATCAGGCCTCGGCCGGAACTTCACCATCGGTGGAGTAGGTGCCGTGGATGTTGCTCAACCACGCAGCGGGATCCTCGTCGGAGTCGCTGGAGAAGTACGCCATCGGCTGGTAGTCCGGCGCCTTCACGTCGAACTCGCGGTAGCGCATCATGCCGGAACCGGCCGGGATGAGCTTGCCGATGATGATGTTCTCCTTGAGGCCCACGAGGCTGTCGCCGCGGCCGTCGATGGCCGCCTCGGTCAGCACGCGCGTGGTCTCCTGGAACGACGCCGCCGACAACCAGCTCTCCGTGGCCAGTGAGGCCTTGGTGATGCCCATCAGCTCGGGACGGCCTTCGGCGGGCTTCTTGCCCTCCTCGACCATCCGCTTGTTGGTGTCGCGGAACACCTTGGCGTCGGCGCGCTCGCCGGGGAGGAACCCGGTCTCGCCCGGCTCCTGCACGCCGATGCGGCGGGTCATCTGGCGGACGATCAGCTCGATGTGCTTGTCGCTGATCGACACACCCTGGTCGCGATACACCTTCTGGACCTCTTCGACGAGGTACAGCTGGGTCTCGCGGATGCCCTTGATCTCCATGATCTCCTTCGGGTCGAAGGGACCGTCGGTGATCGGGTCGCCGGCCTTGACGTCCTGACCGTCGGTGACGATCGGGCGGCTGCCGGTGGGCAGCACGACGGCGTGCTCGTCACCCTGGTCGTCGACCACGGTGATCGGGATGCCCTTGCCCTCGTCCTCGCCGATGCGGATGACGCCGCCGGCCTTGGCCAGACGGGCCGAACCACGAGGCGTGCGAGCCTCGAACAGCTCGACGACGCGGGGCAGACCGCCGGCGATGTCCTTGCCGGCCACACCACCGGTGTGGAACGTCCGCATGGTCAGCTGGGTGCCGGGCTCGCCGATGGACTGAGCGGCGATGACGCCGACGGCCTCACCGAGCTCGATCGACTTGCCCGTGGCCAGCGAACGGCCGTAGCACAGCGCGCAGATGCCGAGCTCGGCGTCGCACGTCAGCACGGAACGGATGCGAACCCGATCGATCTTCGGATCGTCGCGCAACGCTTCCATCTCGTCGTCGCCGACGATCGTGTTGCGCTTGATGACCGAGCCGTCCGACAACGTGACGTCCTGCGACAGCGAACGCCCGAAGAGCTTGGTCTCCAGGTAGCTGCGCCGGTTGGCGGTGTCGGGGGCGACGTGCTCGATCCACAGGCCCAGGCTGGACCCGCAGTCGATCTCGCGGATGATCAGCTCCTGGGCGACGTCGACCAGACGACGGGTGAGGTAGCCCGAGTCGGCGGTGCGCAGTGCGGTGTCGACGAGGCCCTTGCGGGCGCCCGGGGTGGCGATGAAGTACTCGAGCGTCTCGAGGCCCTCACGGAAGTTCTTCTTGATCGGGCGCGGGATCATGTCGCCGCGAGGGTTGGCCACGAGGCCGCGCATGCCGGCGATCTGGCGCATCTGGGTCATGTTCCCTCGTGCGCCCGAGCCGACCATCATGTCGATCGGGTTGAACCGCTGGGCCTTGAACTCCAGCTCCATCGCCCGCTGCACCTCGGCGGTGGCATCGGTCCAGATGCGCACCTCCTGCTGGCGGCGCTCGCCGTCGGTGATGATGCCGCGGCGGAACTGGCTCTCGACCTTCTCGGCCTGCGCCTCGTGCTTGTCGAGGATCTCGGCCTTCACCTTCGGCGTCTTGACGTCGTCGATGGACACGGTCAGACCGCTCTGCGCGGCGTACCGGTAGCAGACGTTCTTGATCGCATCGAGGGCGTTGGCGACGGCCGACTTGGCGTAGTTGTCGCTGAGGCGCTCCACGATGACGCCCATCTCACGCTTCTTGACGATGTCGTTGACGTGACCGAAGCGCTGCGTGTAGTCGGCCGGGAGGGCCTCCTCGAACAGCAGACGGCCGGCGGTGGTGGGGAAGGTGTCAGCCGGGCGATCGGCCATGGCCGGGCGGCGCAGCGTGATCGGCGAGTGCAGGTTCAAGGAACCCTCGTCCACCGCGCGCAGGACCTCCCACATGTGGCGGAACGTGCGACCCGCGCCGAGCCCTTCGGGCTCGTGCTCGGTGAGGTAGTAGCCACCGATGATGAGGTCCTGGCTCGGCGTCACGATCGGGCGACCGCTGGCCGGCGACAGGATGTTGTTGGCGCTGAGCATCAGCACACGGGCCTCGGCCTGCGCTTCGGCGGACAGCGGCACGTGGATGGCCATCTGGTCGCCGTCGAAGTCGGCGTTGAAGGCGGTGCAGACCAACGGGTGGATCTGCAGGGCCTTGCCCTCCACGAGCACCGGCTCGAAGGCCTGGATGCCGAGGCGGTGCAGGGTGGGTGCACGGTTGAGCATCACCGGGTGTTCCTTGATGACGTCTTCCAGCACGTCCCACACCTGCGGGCGACGACGCTCGACCATGCGCTTGGCGCTCTTGATGTTCTGCGCCAGCTCGAGGTCGACGAGGCGCTTCATGACGAACGGCTTGAACAGCTCGAGCGCCATCAGCTTGGGCAGACCGCACTGGTGCAGGCGCAGCGTCGGGCCGCAGACGATGACCGAACGGCCCGAGTAGTCGACGCGCTTGCCGAGCAGGTTCTGACGGAAGCGGCCCTGCTTGCCCTTGAGCATGTCGGACAGCGACTTCAGCGGACGGTTGCCCGGCCCGGTGACGGGACGGCCACGACGACCGTTGTCGAACAACGCGTCGACGGCTTCCTGGAGCATGCGCTTCTCGTTGTTGACGATGATCTCGGGGGCACCGAGGTCGAGCAGGCGCTTCAGGCGGTTGTTGCGGTTGATGACGCGGCGGTACAGGTCGTTGAGGTCGCTGGTGGCGAAGCGGCCACCGTCGAGCTGCACCATCGGGCGCAGCTCCGGCGGGATCACCGGGACCACGTCGAGGATCATCGCCTTCGGGTCGTTCAGACGGCGAGCGTGCTCGTCGCGCTGGTTGAACGAGGCGACGATCTTCAGGCGCTTGATGGCCTTCTGACGACGCTGCGCGCTCAGCGGCTTGCGGCCACTGGCGTTGTGGTCGATGGCGTCGCGGAGCTTCTCCTCCTCGACGTCGAAGTCGATGCGGTCGATGAGCGCCTTGATCGCGTCGGCACCAGTGCCGCCTTCGAAGTAGTCGCCGTAGCGGTCGCGCAGCTCGCGCCACAGCAGCTCGTCGTCGATGATCAACCGGCTGTGCAGGCTCTTGAACTCGTCCCACGTACGGGCCAGGAGGTCGAGCTCCATCTCGTAGCGCTCGCGGATGCCGGTGACTTCCTTCTCCGCGGTGGTCTTCAGCTTGCGCGCGTCGGCGCCCTCGGCCTCGCTGCGAACGGCTTCGTCCTCGAGCTCCTTGTAGCGGCGATCGATGGCCAGCTCGAGCTCCTTGCGGATCGCGTCGCGCTCCTCGAGGAACTCGGCTTCGAGGTTGGAGAGGTTCTCGTGGCGCGCGGCCTCGTCGACCCAGGTGACCAGGTTGGCGGCGAAGTAGATGACCTTCTCCAGCTGCTTGGCCTTCAGCTCTTCCTTCGGCTCGATGCCGGCGAGGAGGTAGGCCAACCAGCTGCGCGTGCCGCGGAGGTACCAGATGTGCACGACGGGCGCGCTGAGCTCGATGTGGCCCATGCGCTCGCGGCGCACCTTCGAGCGGGTGACCTCGACGCCGCAGCGCTCGCAGATGATGCCCTTGAAGCGCACCCGCTTGTACTTGCCGCAGTAGCACTCCCAGTCGCGCGTCGGCCCGAAGATCTTCTCGCAGAACAGGCCGTCCTTCTCGGGACGCAGCGTGCGGTAGTTGATCGTCTCGGGCTTCTTCACCTCACCGTGTGACCACAGGCGGATCTGGTCGGCCGTGGCCAACCCGATCTTCAACTGGTCGAACATGTTCACATCAAGCATCGGGGTCTCGCGTTCTCTCGTCGTCTCGTGTCAGTCGTCGTGTCGTTCAGATGAACGGTGGTGAGGCTCAGTAGCCGCTCGTGCGGGAAGCCCGACGGGCCTCGCGCTCACGGTCGTCCTCGTCGGTGCCGCGCTCGTTGCGGCTGATGTCGATGCCCAGTTCCTCGGCAGCGCGGAAGACGTCCTCGTCCATCTCGCGCATCTCGATCTCGGAACCGTCGTCGGCCAGGACCTCCACGTTGAGGCAGAGGGCCTGCATCTCCTTCATGAGCACCTTGAAGCTCTCGGGGATGCCCGGCTCGGGGATGTTCTCGCCCTTGACGATGGCCTCGTAGACCTTCACGCGGCCGAGCACGTCGTCGGACTTGATGGTCAGCAGCTCCTGCAAGCAGTACGCCGCGCCGTAGGCCTCGAGGGCCCACACCTCCATCTCACCGAAGCGCTGGCCACCGAACTGCGCCTTCCCGCCCAGCGGCTGCTGGGTGATCATGCTGTACGGGCCGGTGGAGCGGGCGTGGATCTTGTCGTCGACGAGGTGGGCGAGCTTCAGGATGTACATGAAGCCGACCGTGACCGGGTTGTCGTACTTGTCGCCGGTGCGCCCGTTGTACAACGTGGTCTTGCCGTCGGTCTGGATGAGACGACGACCGTCGACGCTCTCCGGGTTGAGGTTCTCGAGGATGCTCTGGATGGTCGGGTGCTTGCCAGAGGCAGCCTCCTCGTCCCAGTGCGCCCCGTCGAACACCGGGGTGGCGATGAACGTGCTCGGCTTGGTGTTCGGGCGCGTCTTGGTCTCGGTGCCACGAAGCGGCTCGTCGCCGATCTTCTTGCCACCGTTCTTGACGTCGGTCCATCCCCAGCGGGCGGCGTAGCCGAGGTGCGCTTCGAGCACCTGGCCCACGTTCATCCGGCTCGGCACGCCGAGGGGGTTGAGGATGATGTCGACGGACGTGCCGTCTTCCATGTAGGGCATGTCCTCGATCGGCAGGATCTTGGAGATGACGCCCTTGTTGCCGTGGCGGCCGGCGAGCTTGTCGCCGACGCTGATCTTGCGCTTCTGGGCGACGTAGACCCGGACGAGCTGGTTGACGCCCGGGGGCAGCTCGTGGCCGTCCTCACGGGTGAACACCTTGACGTCGATGACCTTGCCGTTCTCGCCGTGCGGCACCTTGAGGCTGGTGTCGCGCACCTCGCGGGCCTTCTCACCGAAGATGGCGCGCAGCAGGCGCTCCTCCGGGGTGAGCTCGGTCTCGCCCTTGGGCGTGACCTTGCCGACGAGCACGTCGCCGGGGCCGACCTCGGCGCCGACGCGGATGATGCCGCGGTCGTCGAGGTCGCGCAGGATGTCGTCGGAGAGGTTCGGGATGTCCCGGCTGATCTCTTCCGGCCCGAGCTTGGTGTCGCGGGCGTCGACCTCGTGCTCGTGGATGTGGATCGACGTGAGCACGTCGTCTTTCACCAGGCGCTCCGAGAGGATGATGGCGTCCTCGAAGTTGTAGCCCTCCCACGGCATCAGGGCGACGAGCAGGTTCTTGCCGAGGGCGAGCTCACCGTGATCGGTGCTCGGGCCGTCGGCGATGATCGTGCCCTTGACGACCTTGTCGCCTTCCTTCACCCGGACGCGGTGGTTGATGCACGTGTCCTGGTTGCTGCGGCGGAACTTGCTGAGCGAGTAGACCCGCTTGCCGCCCTCCTTGTAGTTCACCGTGATCGCCGAACCGCTGACCTCGACGACGTCGCCGTCGCCCGTGGCCTGGATCAGATCGGCCGCGTCGCGAGCGGCGCGGTCCTCGATGCCGGTGCCGATGTACGGCGCCTCGGCGCGCACCAGCGGCACGGCCTGGCGCTGCATGTTGGCGCCCATCAGGGCGCGGTTGGCGTCGTCGTGCTCGAGGAACGGGATCAACGCGGTGGCGACCGAGACGATCTGCTTCGGGCTGACGTCCATCAGCTGGACTTCCTCCGGCGGCACCGAGGCGATGTCGGTGGTGGCGCCGAAGAAGCTCTCCGCCTCCAGCATCTTGCGCAGGTCCTCGAGGCTGGCTGCCTGCGGGCTGCGACGCACGAGGACGCGAGCATCCTTGAAGGTGCCGTCGGCGTTGATCGGGGTGTTGGCCTGGGCGACGACGTAGTTCTCTTCCTCGTCGGCGGCCATGTAGCGGATCTCGCTGGAGACCTTGCCGTTCTTGACCACGCGGTACGGCGTCTCGATGAAGCCGTACGGGTTCACGCGGGCGAACGTGCTGAGCGCACCGATCAGGCCGATGTTCGGACCTTCCGGCGTCTCGATCGGGCACATCCGGCCGTAGTGGCTGAAGTGGACGTCGCGGACTTCGAAGCCGGCGCGCTCACGGCTGAGGCCGCCCGGCCCGAGGGCCGACAGGCGACGGCGGTGGGTGAGGCCCGACAACGGGTTCACCTGGTCCATGAACTGCGACAGCTGCGAGGTCCCGAAGAACTCCTTGATCGCGGCGACGACCGGGCGGATGTTGACCAGCGTGGTCGGGGTGATGGCCTCGACGTCCTGGGTGGTCATGCGCTCACGGACCACGCGCTCCATGCGGCTGAGGCCGATGCGCACCTGGTTCTGGATCAGCTCGCCCACGCTGCGGATGCGGCGGTTGGCGAAGTGGTCCTGGTCGTCGAGGCGGTAGCCCGGCTCCTGCTTGACGAGGTGCAGCATGTAGCTGATCGCGGCGACGATCTCGTTCGGACGCAGCACGTCCGTGTCATCGGGGTCGCTGGCCAGGCTGCGCTTCGTCGGGTCGGCGTCGGCGTCGGTGCGGAAGAAGCTGCCGAGCTCGATGGTGCCCTTGCCGAACAGCTGGTCGAGCTTGCCGACCTCGCCGCCGAGCTTGCGGTCGAGCTTGTAGCGACCGACGCGCGACAGGTCGTAGCGACGGTTCTCGAAGAACGCGTTGCGGAAGTAGGCACGAGCGGACTCGACCGTCGGCGGCTCGCCGGGGCGGGCACGCTTGTAGATCTCGACGAGCGCTTCGTTCTGGGTCGGGGCGACGTGGCGCTCCTTCTCCCACTGGCCCTCGAGGAAGTCGAAGTGGGCGACGAAGCGCTCCAGGAAGCCGGGTGCGTGCTCTTCGTCGTAGCCGCAGGCGCGCAGCAGGGTGAAGATGCCCATGCGGCGCTTGCGGGCCACGCGGGTGCCGGCGGTGACGTCCTTGCCGGGCTTCTGCTCGACGTCGAACTCCAGCCACTCACCGCGGTAGGGGTGGATGGTGCCCTTGACGAGCTGGTGCTTGCTGAGGTTGCGCAGACGGAAGCGCTCGCCCGGCTCGAAGATCACGCCAGGGCTGCGGACCAGCTGCGACACGACGACGCGCTCGGTGCCGTTGATGATGAACGTGCCCTTCTCCGTCATCATCGGGAAGTCGCCGAGGAAGACGTTCTGCTCCTTGATCTCGCCGGTGTTGCGGTTCATGAACCGGGCATCGACGTAGATCTGGGTGGCGTAGGTGAGGTCGTGCTCGCGGCAGTGCTCGGCCGAGTACTTCGGACCCGGGTTGTGCTCCTCGTCGTCGGCGCGGAACTCCAGCTCCAGCTGCAGCGCCTCGCTGAAGTCCTTGATCGGCGAGATGTCGCGGAAGGTCTCGCCGAGGCCCTCGTTGAGGAACCACTCGAAGCTCTCACGCTGGACGGCGATCAGGTCGGGGAGCTCCAGCGGCTCGGCTAGGTTGGCGAACGAATAGCGTTCACGGGACACGGAACGAGCAGCCACGATTACTCCTTGACCTGACGGAATGAGACGACCCCGGAGCGGGACGGGATCGACATGGGGGCGCGGCGGGTCAACGGTGCACAGCAGGAGCGGGACACGAGACGCACGGCAACAGACGAGCCTACCGTTCGGGCAGGCCAGCGTCAACCGCCTCCGGCGACGGCCGGGCGGGTGCTCAGTGGGAGCGAACGGTAAGCCCGAAACCCCATATTTGTCAAGGATCTCCGGCCCCAGAGCAGGTCACAGCCGCGCGCCCCGGCCTCTCCGCGCACGTCCAACTTCCCCCCGCATGGGCGCGAAACCAACGACATCTCGCCAATTCCGCGCCCAAGCGACCAAAACTCCGACGCGAGCGAGCGTCCGGTGAGAGATGAGCGGTCATACGCCGCACACCTCTCACCTCACCAGTCCCCCGGCCGAGTCCGATGAGGTATGAGCGGTCATACGCCGCTCACCTCTCACCTCACCAGTTCCCCGGCCGAGTCCGATGAGGTGTGAGCGGTCATACGCCGCTCATCTCTCACCTCACCAGGACCGAACCCGGCCGAGCGCTCGCTGCGCACCCTCCAGAGCGTGGATTGGGGTAGACCGACCCGGCCGAGCGCTCGCTGCGCACCCTCCAGAGCATGGATTGGGATCGACCGAACCCGGCCGAGCGCTCGCTGCGCACCCTCCAGAGCATGGGTTGGGGTAGGTCCCGTCCCGCGTCGTCGGGCGCCCGCGTCGGCAAGGGAGTTGCGACGCGGGCGCTCGAACGCCGCCTACTTGATCGACCCGGAAAGGTCGATGCCGCGGAGGAACACGCGCTGGAGCAGGAGGAAGACGAGGATCGGGATCGCCATGGCCATGATCGCCCCGGCCTGCACCAGCGGGATGTTGGTGTCGTAGATGTTGAGGAACTGGTACAGCCCGACCGAGATCGGCACCAGGTTCTGCTTGCCCTGCAGGAACACGAGCGGCTCGAGGAAGTCGTTCCAGGCGTAGAAGAAGTGGAACAGGGCAACGGCCAGCACGGCGCCTTTCGCCTGCGGGAGGATCACCGTGAACAGGGTGCGCAGTGGCCCGGCGCCGTCGATGGCCGCCGCCTCGTCGAGCTCACGCGGGATGGTCAGGAAGAACTGACGCATCAGGAACACGTTGTAGGCGTTGGCGAAGAAGTGCGGCACGGTCAATGGCAGGAACGTGCCGATCCAGCCGAGCTTGTTGTACATGATGTACGTCGGCACGAGGGTGACGAACCGGGGCAGGATGATCGTCGCCAGCAGCGAGGCGAGGATCACGCCCTTGAAGCGCATGCGGAAGCGCGACAGGCCGTAGGCCACGAACGTCGACGAGATCACCGTGCCGGCCATGCCGATGCCGGCGATCACGGCGGTGTTGCGCAACATCCGGGCGAAGTCGATCTTCTCGGCGACCGTCGGGAAGTTGTCGAACTGCGGGTCGAACGACATCGACTGCTCGAGCGTGCGCCAGTTGCCCTGCCAGATGATCGGCGTACCGGGCTGGTCCGGGTCGACGAACGTGCTCTGCTGCCGGCCCGGCTTGACCAGCGCCAACGACCGCGTCGTGCCGTCGATCGGCACCTCGAAGACTTCGACGTCCTTGCCGTCGACCTCCACCGTCTGCGGCGACATCGGCAGGATGCGACCGTTGGCCAGCTGGTCCTCGGTCTTCACCGCGGTGAGCGTCATGTAGACGAGCGGCAGCAGGTAGGTGAAGACGATGATCGCCGCCAACAGCGTGACGGCGCCGCCGACGACGAACCGCTTGGTCCGCTTGTCGAGGTCGCGGAAGCGGTCCTTCGGCTCGCGAGCCCGCACCATCGCAGCGATCGGGTTCGTTGCCACCAGTTTTCCTCGTACTGCCATCAGTTTTCCTCGTACTGATAGTGGACCCAGTACTTGGCGGACCAGAACAGGGCGCCGGTCAGCAGGAAGATGACGAGGAACATCATCCACGCCAGCGCCGAGCCGTAGCCGGCGGCGAAGTACGAGAACGTCTGTTGGTAGAAGTACAGCGTGTAGAAGCGGGCCGACTTGTCGGGGTCGCCCGTGCCCTCGGTGAGCGCGAACGGGGTGACGAAGTACTGGCCGACGGCCACCAACGTGAGCACGAGGTTGTAGAAGACGATCGGTGAGATCATCGGGATGGTGATGTCGCGGAACAGGCGCCAGCTGCCGGCGCCTTCGAGCGTCGCCGCCTCGTAGAGGTCCTTCGGCACGCTGTCGAGCGCGGCGATGTTGAGGATCATCGCGTTGCCGATGCCCCACAGCGAGATCATCCACAGCGCGGCCGTGATCCACTGCGGGTCGTTGAGGAAGTCGGGGGTGGTGATGCCGACGTGGGCGAAGAGCTTGGAGAACCACCCGGACTTGCTGTTGAGGAAGAAGCGCCAGACGATGACCGAGGCGATGAACGGCACCATCGTCGGCAGGTAGAACAGCGTGCGGAACACGCGCTTGAACCACAGGTGCTTGGCGGTCAGCAGGTAGGCGACGGCCAGCGGCACGGCGAGCATGAGGGGGACGAAGACCACCGCGAACTTGGCGGTGACCCACGCCCCGTTGGAGACCTCCGGGTCGTTGAACAGGCGGCGCCAGTTGGCCAGGCCGGTGAAGTGCAGGCCACCGTCGTCGCCCTCCTTCGGCACGAGCCGGTAGTCGGTGAAGCTGAGCACCAGCGAGGCGATCAGCGGGAAGGCGAACAGCGCCGTCAGCCCGATCAGCCACGGCGAGACGAACAGGGTGCCCCAACGTCGTTCGTGCCGGGCCACCCTGCCCTTCTCGACACGACCGGACCGAAGGGGGGACCCCGCAGGGTCCCCCCTTCCGCTGTCCGGGCCGATGAAGACGCTCGTCACCCGGCGGCTGCCCAGATGGCGTCGAGGTCGCTCTCCATCTTCTTCGCCTCGGCGTCGAGGTCCAGGTTCGGGTCGCCGTTGATCAGCGGCTCGAGCTCCTTGATCCGCTGATCGCTCTCGACGAACGACGGCATGTCCAGCTCGTGGCTCGGGTTGTCGGGGAACGCCAACCCGTCGAGGAAGATCTGCCAGTTGACGCCCTGGGTGTAGTTCTTGTCCAGGTTCGCGAAGTAGGCGTCACGCAGGTCGGTGCGTGCCGGCATCGCGCCGTAGATGCTCAGCAGGTCGAGGGCGGCGTCCTCCTGGAAGTACCGCAGCACCTCGAAGGCGGCGTCCTGGTTCTTGGTGTCCTTGTGGATGCGGAACGTGTCGGCGTGCAGCTTCGACGTGACGGTGCCCTCGTAGGACGGCAGCGCCCCGGCGTTCCAGAAGGTCTTGAACACGGGCGTCGCTGCACCGTCGTTGAGGCAGCACGTGTACCAGAGGTGCGTGTCGGCCATGGCCACCTTGCCGCTGTTGAAGGCGTTGCCCGACAGCACGTCACCGTCGAGGTCGGCCTGCGTCGGCGAGACGCCCAGCTCGTGGATCAGACCGTGGTACCACTTCCACTCCTCCAGCCACTGGGTCGGCACCTTGGCCTTGCCGTCGTCGCCGATGATGTTGCCGGCGCCGAAGAACGTGCCCTGGGCACGAGGCGGTGCCGTCCACTGGTGGACGAAGCCCCACTGGGCGACCTTCGACTTGTCGAAGTCAGGGCTCGTCGCGTCGTTGCCGTTGGCGTCGACGGTGAGGATCTTGGCGATCTCGGTCATCTTGTCGATGTTCCACTCGCCCTCGTACTCGGTCCCCTCGCCGTAGACCGCGCCGTACTCCGCCGGCGGGTACGGCAGGCCGGCCTCGTCGAACAGCTCGGTGTTGTAGAAGAGCGCCTGCGGGTAGCTGGCGAACGGCAGCGAGTCGATCGTTCCGTCCGGCGCACGCCGCGCCTCGAGCTGCTCGGGCTCGTACTTCGACAGGTCGATCTTCGAACTCTCGATCAACGGGTCGAGGTTGAGGTACTGACCGGAGAAGGCGTTGGCGCCTTCACGGCCGACCGGGCCGATGATGTCGGGCGGGTTGCCACCGGCGATCTCCGCGGCGAGGGCGTCCTTGGCCGTGTTGTTGTCGACGAACTCGGCCTCGAGCTTGATCTTGTCCTGGCTCGAGTTGAACGTGTCGATGACCGCCTGCTCGCGCTCGATCTGCTCGGCTTGCGAGCCGGTGCCGAGGCCGACGAACCACCGGATCGTGATCCGGTCGCCGTCGTCGCCACCGCCACCGTCCGTCGCCGCCGGCTCGCCGCTGCTCGACTTCGTCGTCGCGTCGGGGTCGGCGGCCTTCTTGTCATCACTGCCGCACGCGCTGGCGACGACACCGATGAGGAGCAGGGCGGCGAGCGCCCCACGGGTTCTTGCAGTGCTTCGCTTGCTGCGTAGCATGATGTTCTCCTTTTGCTGGATCTCGGAAGGGTTCGGGCGAAGAGGTGACCACTGTCCGGGTGGGAGGCCAAGCTTTCGAGGCGGTCTCCCACTCGGGCATCGGCCGCTCACGGCGCTCTTTGTTGTGTCCGCATCGACGACTCGCCGACGAAGAGCTCGGGGTCGAGCACGATCGGGTGCTCGCCGTAGGTGCCACCGATGCGGCGCATCAGCTCGTCGACCGCGGCAGTGGCCAGCGAGTCGAACGGTTGGCGCATGGTGGTGAGGGTGAGCTGCAGCAGCTCCTCGAAGGTGGTGCCGTCGAAGCCGGCGACGGCGACGTCGTCGGGGACGCGCAGGCCGCGCCGGGCCAACGTCCACATCGCCCCGATGGCCATCTGGTCGTTGGCCGCGAAGAGGCCGTCGATGGGTTCTCCGGACGCGTCGAGCAGTGCCGCGGCACCGAGCGAGCCGGACTCCTGGCGGTAGTCGCCGGTGGCGATCAACGCCTCGTCGACGGGGCGACCGGCGCGCTCATGGGCAAGTCGGTAACCGGCGAGGCGGGCTCTCGCATCGGCGCGCTCGAGCGGGCCGGTGATCGTGCTGACGCGCCGGCAGCCCTGGGCGATGAGGTGGCCGACGACGGTGGCGCTGGACTCCACGTTTTCGACGTCGACGCCGACGATGTCGGTGCGCGTCGGGTGCGTCCCGATGAGCACGGTGGGCAGCCCGTCGGCGTCGAGCAGCTTGTCCACCCACGGGCGGCCCATCGCCACCGAGCTGATCAACAGGCCGTCGATCAGGCCGTCGCGCAGGATGTGGTGGACGGTGTCGCCGGGCTCGTCGGCGGCGAGGTGCAGCATCAGACCGAGGTCGCGTTGCGTCGACGCCCTGCCGACGGCATGGGTCATCGACGCGCCGTACGGGTCGATGCGCAGCTCGTCGCTGGGGATGACGAGGCCGATGACCGAGGATCGACCGCTGGCCAGGTTGCGCGCCGAGCGGTTCGGACGGAAGCCGAGGACGTCGGCGGCGCGCAGGACGCGCTCGCGGACGTCCGGGCGGACGCCCGGTCGATCATTGATGGCCCGTGACGCGGTGGCCCGGGAGACCCCGGCAAACCGTGCCACATCGTCGAGCGTGATCTGCTCGGCCACCGAACCCTCCCCCCTGAGGAACCATTCGTGCGGTTGATATGAAAGCGCTTCCATGGTACAAATATCCAGCGCCTCCTGTCAACAGGTCGGGGGGTGGAACTCAAATCATCCCGTTGAGCTGGGATGATCGGACACTGCTGCAGTCGTGGGGGCACGAACGTGACGATGCTGAACGAACAGAAAGAGAGCGCTTCCAGCCTCTCCGTGACCCGCCAGCACGCCGGGTTGCAGTTCCCCGACGGCTTCCTGTGGGGCGCGGCGACGTCGTCGTATCAGATCGAGGGCGCTGCAGCCGAGGACGGTCGCGGCGAGAGCATCTGGGACCGCTTCTGTGCCACGCCGGGACGCATCACCGACGGCTCCACCGGGGCCGTGGCCTGCGATCACTACCACCGCTGGCCGGAGGACATCGACCTGATGCGACGGCTCGGGCTCAACGCCTACCGCTTCTCCCTCGCCTGGCCGCGGGTGGTGCCGGCCGGAACCGGCGCGGTCAACGTGCCCGGTCTCGACTTCTACGAACGGCTCGTCGACGGACTGCTGGCCGCCGGCATCGAGCCCTATCCGACGCTGTACCACTGGGACCTCCCCCAGGCGCTCGAGGAGCGCGGCGGATGGGCCAGCCGGATCGTGCCCGAGGCGTTCGCCGACTACGCCGATGCCGTCGTCGCCCGTCTCGGCGACCGGGTGACGCAGTGGATGACCATCAACGAACCGTTCGTCGTCGCCAACCACGGCTACCTCACCGGCGAGCACGCCCCCGGACGCAGCTCGCTGGCCGACAGCCTCGCCGCCAGCCACCACGTCCTGCTGGCCCACGGCATGGCGATGGAGCGGATCCGCGCCGCGCGCAGCGACGCCCAGGTGGGCATCGTGCTCAACTTCACGCCGGTCACGCCGATCGGCAGCTCCCCCGCGGCCGTCGAGCGGCAACGGCTGATCGACGAGATCGAGAACCGCTGGTACGTCGAGCCGATCGCCGGGCTCGGCTACCCGGCGTTCGCGACCGAGCGCCTCGGGTGGGAGCAACGCGAGGTGCGCGACGGCGACCTGGCGCTGATCAGTGCGCCGATCGACACGCTCGGCGTGAACTACTACACGCGCAAGACGGTCGGCGCGCTCGATGGTGAACGCGTCGACCCCGACGCACCGGCGACGGCGATGGGCTGGGAGGTGCACCCCGAGTCGTTCGGCGGGCTGCTGCGTTCACTGCACGAGCAGCACGCCTTCCCGCGCTACCTCGTCACCGAGAACGGCGCGGCGATGACCGACGGGATCCGCGTCGACGGGCGGGTGATCGACGTCGATCGCATCGACTACTTCGCCGCCCACCTCGCCGAGGTGCACCACGCGATGGAGGCGGGCGTGCCGATCGAGGGCTACTTCGCCTGGTCGCTGCTCGACAACTTCGAGTGGGCGCACGGGTACGGCCCGACCTTCGGCCTCGTCGAGGTGGACTTCGAGACGCAGCACCGCATCCCCAAGCAGAGCTACCACTGGTACGCCAGGGTGATCGCCGCCAACGAGATCGTCGACGACGAGGCCGGCGACACGGGCATCACTGCCACCGACGGAGCCGGGCGATGAGCGCCGTCTCCTTCGCCGGCGTGACGAAGCGCTACCCGAACGGCTTCGAGGCCGTCAGCACCCTCGACCTCGACGTGGAGGACGGCGAGCTGCTCGTGGTCGTCGGCCCGTCGGGTTGCGGCAAGACCACGACCCTGCGCATGCTCGCCGGGCTGGAGGACATCAGCGACGGCACGATCACCATCGGCGACCGCGAGGTCAACGACGTGCCGGCTCGCGACCGCGACATCGCGATGGTCTTCCAGAGCTACGCGCTCTACCCGCACCTCACCGTCGGCGGGAACCTGGCCTACCCGTTGAAGCTCGCCGGGCTCGATCGTGCGGCTCGCGACCAACGGGTTCGCGAGGTGGCCAAGCAGCTGCGGTTGTCCGAGCTGCTCGATCGCAAGCCGCGACAGCTGTCCGGCGGCCAGCGCCAGCGCGTGGCGATGGGCCGCGCCATGGTCCGCCAGCCGAGCGTGTTCCTGATGGACGAGCCGCTGAGCAACCTCGACGCCAAGCTCCGCGTGGCGATGCGCGCCGAGGTCAGCGAGCTGCAACGTCACCTCGGCACGACGATGTTCTACGTCACCCACGATCAGGTCGAGGCGATGACGATGGGCGATCGCGTCGCCGTGATGGACAGCGGCGTGCTGCGCCAGGTGGCGCCGCCCAACGAGCTGTACCAGCACCCGGCGAACGCCTTCGTCGCCGGGTTCATCGGCTCGCCTCCGATGAACCGGATCCTCGGCGAGGTCACCATCGGCGACGACGGCGCGCTCGTCGTCACGAGCGGACCGCGCCGGGTCGAGCTGCAAGCGACCGACCATGCCGGCGCGCCCGCGCTGCGAGCGGTGGCCGGCGGCGGCACGGTGATCCTCGGTGTCCGGCCCGAGCACCTCGTGCTCACCTCGGACGGTGCCGGCATCGCCGGCTCGGTGCGGCTGGTCGAGCAGCTCGGCGCGGAGCAGATCGTGCACGTCGACGTCGACGGCCTGGAGCGCTACGACCCGGACAACGAGCTCGCCGACGAACTGGCGGACACGCCTCAGCGCATCGTCGTCACCTCGCGCGACGACCGCCTGCTGCGCCCCGGCGACCAGGTGCACCTGACGATGAAGCCGCAGCACCTCCACGTCTTCGACCACGGGACCGGCCTGGCCATTCGCCCCGCCTCGTGACGATGGACGCCGTCGCTGTCGAACGCCACGAGCTGCACGACGGGTGGCTGCTCGCTCCGGTCGTCGTGGATCCTCGATTGCCCGACGCGATCCCCGCCACGGTGCCGGGCTGCGCGCACACCGACCTGCTCGCCGCCGGGCTCACCGCCGATCCGCTGCACGACCGCAACGAGCTCGATGTCGCCTGGGTGGCCGACGCGGACTGGGTGTACCGCACGAGGTTCCAAGTGCATCGAGATTCACCGGGCGACCTCGTCGAGTTGGTCGCCGACGGGCTCGACACGCTCGCCAAGGTGGAGGTCAACGGTCAGGTCGTCGGGCTGACCGAGAACATGCACCGCACGTACCGCTTCGACATCGGCGACGTAGTGCACGACGGGGACAACGAGCTGTCGATCACGTTCGCGTCGGCCGCGCGCGAAGCGCTCGACCGCCGCGCCACGCGCGGCGATTGGCCGTCGTCATCGTTCGGGCAGCCGTTCAACCAGATCCGCAAGATGGCGTGCAGCTGGGGATGGGACTGGGGGCCGACCTTGACGACCGCAGGGATCTGGCGGCCGATCCGGCTGGAGGTGACGCCGGCGGCACGGCTCGCCTCGGTGCGACCCGAGGTGAACGTGGACGAGCACGGGCATGGCACGGTCGATGTGCGGTGCGCCGTCGGGCGTGTCGACCAGCGCGCGCTGCGAATCATCGCCACGGTGACCGCGCCGGGTGACGCCGGGACCGTGACCGTTGCCGAGGCGTTGGTCGACGACGTCGATGCTGCGGTGCACCTCGACGTCGGTGCGATCGAACGCTGGTGGCCGCGCAGCCTGGGTGCGCAACCGCGCTACGAGCTGACGGTCGAGCTGCGCACGACGGACGACGAGCTGGTCGACTCGTGGTCGCGATCGATCGGCTTCCGTTCCGTCGTGCTCGATCACAGCGCGGACGATCGCGGTGCGGCGTTCACCTTCGTCGTCAACGACGTGGCGCTCTTCGCTCGCGGCGTGAACTGGATCCCCGACGACCCGTTCCCGTCGCGCGTCACCGCGGCGCGCGTACGCGAACGGCTGCAGCAGGCAGTCGACGCCAACGTCGACCTCGTGCGCGTGTGGGGTGGCGGGGTCTACGAATCGGAGGACTTCTACGACGCGTGCGACGAGCTCGGGTTGATGGTGTGGCAGGACTTCACCTTCGCCTGCGCGGCGTACCCGGAGGAGCACCTGCACGACGAGGTCGCCGCCGAGGCCGCCGACAACGTCGAGCGACTGATGCCCCATCCGTCGCTCGTGCTGTGGAACGGCAACAACGAGAACATCTGGGGCTGGTTCGACTGGGGATGGCAGGAGCAGCTGGCCGGGCGCAGCTGGGGCGCCGGCTTCTACCTCGATCTGCTGCCGCGCATCGTCGGCGAGATCGACCCCGGACGCACCTACTGGCCGGGCAGCCCGTGGTCGGGGTCGATGACGGTGAGCCCCAACGCCGATGCTCACGGGTGCGTGCACGTGTGGGACGTGTGGAACCAGATCGACCTCGACCGCTACCGCGATCGCACGCCCCGGTTCGTCGCCGAGTTCGGCTGGCAGGCGCCGCCGACGTGGTCGACGATGCGCACCTCGATCGACGACGAGCCGCTGGCCGTCGACTCGCCGGGGATGGCCCATCACCAGAAGGCCACGGACGGAGACCGCAAGCTGGCGCGCGGCATCGAGTCCCGCTTCGGCGCGACGATCGCCGGCGGCGAGCCGTTCGTCCACTGGTGGTGGGCGGCGCAACTCGTGCAGGCACGAGCCATCACCGTCGGCATCGAGCACTTCCGGTCGCTGCGCGGCTGGTGCATGGGCACGGTGTGGTGGCAGCTCAACGACTGCTGGCCGGTCACCAGTTGGGCCGTCGTCGATGGCGGTGGTCGTCGCAAGCCGGCGTGGTACGCGCTGCGCGACGCCTACCGGGACCGGCTGCTGACGGTGCAACCCCGCGGCGACCAGCTGCACCTCGTGGCGGTCAACGACGGGGTCGAGGCGTGGGCCGCTCGCGGCACGGCGCGGCGCATCTCGTTCGACGGCCGAGTCCTGGCCACGCAGGAGATCGACCTTGCCCTCGATGCGCGGTCGGTGGGCTCGGTTGCGTTGGAGCACCGTGTCGCGGCCGCAAGCGATCCGACTCGAGAGCTGATCGTCATCGACGCAGGCGGCGAGCGGTCGATCTGGTGGTTCAGCGAGGATCAGCACCTGGCGCTGCGGCCGCCGCGGTACCACGTGCTGATCGAGCCGCTCGGCGAACGGCGGTGGCGGGTGCACGTGTCTGCCGACGTGCTGGTGCGCGACCTGTCCGCGCTGGTCGACCGGATCGCATCCGGCGCGTCAGTCGATCGTCAGCTGCTGACGATCCTGCCCGGTGAGCGGGGCACGTTCATCGTGGATGGCGTCGACGACCTCCACGCACCGCTCGATCAGTGGCTGTTCAGCGCCAACCAGTTGCGCTGACCCGTCGCTCGGCCGCGCGACGATGGGGCCATGACCGCTGATCGCTACCGCCACCTCGCCGACCACTTCGAGTCGCTCGTCGCCAACGTGCCCGAGGCGGGCTGGTCGGCCGCGTCGCCGTGCGCAGAGTGGGACGCCCGCGGCGTCGTCGCTCACATCGTCGGCGTGCACGGGATGATGATCAAGCCGCTCGAGCGCGAGCTCTCGCCGGCACCGTCGGTCGACGACGATCCGCTCGGTGCCCTGCAGTCGGCGCGACGCGACGTCGAGGAGGTGCTCGACGACCCGGCGTTGGCCGACAAGGAGTACGACGGCTTCTTCGGTCGCACATCGGTCGGGGCGACGATCGATCGGTTCATGTGCTTCGACCTCGTCGTCCACGGCTGGGACCTCGCCCGCGCCACGGGCCAGGACGACACGATGGACCCGACTGAGGTTCGTGGTCTGCTCCAGACGGCCAGCTCGTTCGGCGACGCCATCCGCTCCCCCGGCGTGTGCGGCCCGGAGATCGAGGTCGGGCCCGATGCCAGCGAACAAGATCGCGTCCTCGCCTTCCTCGGCCGCGATCCGCACTGGCAGGCGTGACGCTCAGGCGGCGACGATCGTGATCTCCTGGCTCCGGTTGGAGCCGGACATCGTGAACGCCACCTGCGCCGGGGCGAAACCCGGCTTGGACGCCGACAACGTGTAGCTGCCGTTGGGCACGTTGCCGAACTGGGCCAAACCCTGTGAGTTCGTGGTCGCGTTGAACGAGATCGAGCCGTTGAGCTGGAGCGTGACGCCGGACTGACTCACCCCGTTGGTGTCTCCGACGTGCACGAACACGTTCGCCGTCACGGGCGGCGGATTCGTCGTCGTGGTCGGCGGCAGCGTCGTCGGCGGCGCCGTGGTCGGCGGCAGGGTCGTCGGCTTGATCGTGGTCACGGGCGGGCGGGTGGAGGACGTCGGCTTGGGGGTCGTCGGTGGGCCGACGACGACGATCGTCGTCCCGGTGGCCGTCTCGGTCGGGGACGTCTCCGGCGTCGAGCTGCCGGACGACGAGCTGCTCGTCGGCGGCTCGCTGTCGGTCGGAGCGGTCGAGTCGCCGGTCGAGTCGGCCGTCGAGTCGCCCGTGGCCGGTGACTCCGTGACGTTGTTGGGCGCCGTGGCGGCGGTCGGCTCGGCACCGTCGTCGCGAAGTGCCAGTGCCAGGCCGGCAGCCAGTGCCAGCACGGCCGTCACCGACGCGACCAGGATCGTTCGCCTCCGGCGACGGCGACGATCGGCGCGACGGCTCGGGCGGGTGGCGATCGGTGTGACGATCGGGCCATCGGCGTCGGCAGGTGGCACGGGTGACGGCGCCGCCGCGGCCACATCTGCGACATCGAGCCCTCCCGCGGCGGCCGCGCTCACGGCGCCGAGCACGAGCGTCGGCACGTCCCGCCGATCGTCGTCATCCGGTCCGTCATCGGCTGTCGCATCGTCACCGCTCGCGCCATCGGCGGAAGCGTCATCGGCGGGCCGGCCACCAGCTGCCCCGACCACCGGCAGCAGTGCGGTCACCTCTGGCTCGGCAACCGCCAGCACCGGCGCGAGACCGGCGAGACGGGCGGCACCGAGGGCCACCGCGTACTCGGGGTCGACGTCCTCGGCAACTGGCCGGCCCGTCTCCTTGCGCACCCGGTCGCGGATCGACGGGATGTGCGACGAGCCGCCGACGAGCACGATCCGGTCGATGTCGTCGAGCGTGATGCCGGCGCCGTCGACGGCGCGGCGCAAGGCGACGAACGTCTCCGACACACGTGGACGGATCAGCCGCTCGAAGTCCTCACGCGTCACGGTGATCTGCTGCGTCGTGCCGCCGATGAAGACGGGGATCGTCGCGTCCTGGTCCGACGAGAGCGTCTCCTTCGCATCGCGGCAGTCGCGGCGCAGGCGAGCAAGCAGGGCCAGGTTGCTCTCGTCGCTGCTGTCCAGTGAGTCGAGTGCGCCATCGACACGGTCGTTGACGTGCTGCAGCACGGCCACGTCGAAGTCGCTGCCGCCAAGGCTGTCCACACCCACCGGCGTGCCGATCAGGCGGAACCCCCCTTCGACGTGCTCCATCAGGGCGATGTCGAACGTGCCGCCGCCGAAGTCGTAGACGGCGATCGTCTCGCCGGGGAGCACGTTGGCGCGCGACTCGTAGTGCGCGGCGGCAGCACGCGGCTCGCTGACCAGGATCGGCTGGGCGATGCCCGCCTCGACGGCGGCGACGTGCAGCAGGTCGAGGCGGTAGTCGCTGTACGAGGCCGGGTGGGTGATCACCACCGACTGCGGCGGCTCGCCCATCCGTCGGACGGTGAACTCGTAGACGTGGCGGATCAGCGCGGAGGTGAGCGCCTGCGGCGAGTACGGCGTGCCACCGAGGATCAGTGGCGTCGGGTCGCCGAGGCGGCGCTTGAACTCGCGCGCGACGCGGGTCGGGTCGATCGACGACCGGCTCTCGGCGACGTCCCCGACGAGGAGCTCACCCGATTCCCGGAGCACGATCACCGAGGGGATCGCCGCGGTCCGTCCACCCAGCGTGATCAGTTCGACGACGCCACGATCGTCGCTGATCGCGGCCGCGGTGAACGTCGTCCCGATGTCAACGCCAAGCGAGTACCGCATGACGCCCTCCTCCCCGTTGCGGGTGAACCTACTTCACCCGAACCAGTGGGGCTGCCTGCAGTGGGCGCGAGCCGACCGTGGCCGCGCCCTGCTTCGGCTGAGACGCGCAACGGCCCCGGGTTGCCCCGGGGCCGTGCACATCATCGTCGGGCAGAGCCCGAGTCACATGACCGTGATGGTCACTTGACTTCGACGCCTGCACCGGCTTCGGCGAGCTTGGCCTTGGCGGCCTCGGCTGCTTCCTTGGTGACCTTCTCGAGGACGGGCTTCGGAGCCGCGTCCACGAGGTCCTTGGCCTCCTTCAGGCCCAGGCTGGTCAGCTCGCGCACGACCTTGATGACCTGGATCTTCTGGGCGCCGGCATCGGTGAGGATGACGTCGAACTCGTCCTGCTCCTCTTCGGCCGGGGCAGCGGCAGCGCCGCCGCCGGCAGCGGCGACCGCGACCGGCGCGGCAGCGGTGACGTTGAACTTCTCTTCAAAAGCGGTCAGCAGTTCGCTGAGCTCGATGACCGTGAGGCCGGAAATGGCGTCGAGGATCTCGTCCTTGTTCAGTGCCATGGTGGTTGTTCTCCTGTGAAACGAAAGTGGTTGAAATGAGTTGGGTGAAGCGGCCGGTCAGGCTGCTTCCTTCTGTTCGATGAGTGCCTTGAGGCCGTAGGCGAAGTTGCGCGGCAGCGCCTGCAACAGGCCGGCGGTCTTCACGAGCGGGGCCTGCAGCGCGCCGGCAAAGCGGGCGAGCAGCACGTCACGGCTGGGCAGATCGGCAAGGGCTTCGACGTCTTTGGCCGACATCATCTTGCCGGACATGGAGCCGCCCTTGATGACGAGCAGCGGGTTGGTCTTGGCGGCATCGCGCAGCGTCTTGGCGACGGCAGCCGCGTCACCCTTGATGAAGGTGATCGCACTCGGGCCGACGAGCAGCTCGCGCAGCCCTTCGACACCTGCCTGATCGGCGCCGAAGCGGGCAAGCGTGTTCTTGTACACGCGGTGCTCGCCGCCGGCGTCGCGGAGCTGACGGCGCAACGCTGCCAGCTGTCCGACGCTGAGACCGCGGTACTCGCTGATGATCACTGCGTCGGCTTCTGCCAACTTGGCAGCGACCTCGGCAACGACCTCGACTTTTTCCGGACGGGGGTTCTCGGTGGTCATGTTTCTGGTACACCTCCTTTCGCTTCGACTCTGGGGTGCTCGCGTGAGCGAACACCCAGAGGAGCGAACGGGCCAGAACGACCAGCTTGATCCACGTGGCATCCACCTCGGCTGGTGGGGCGAACCCATTACCCGCGTCAGCGGACCAGCGGTCTTCGGCGAGCGACCGTGCTTCGGTTGTCCGGCAAGGCTATCCAGCCACTGCCGAAATCCGTGCTCAGACGGGGAGGTCGGGGCGCAGGCGGGCGGTGTCGACCTTGACGCCGGGGCCCATCGTCGAGCTGACGGTGATCTTGCGCAGGTAGCGACCCTTGGCCGAGGCCGGCTTGGCACGCTGCAGCTCGTCGAGCACGGCGCGGAAGTTGGTCTCCAGCGCTTCGGGCTCGAAGCTGGTCTTGCCGAGCGGGACGTGCACGTTGCCGTAGCGGTCGGTGCGGTACTCGACCTTGCCGCCCTTGAACTCGGCGACGGCGCGGGCGACGTCGGTGGTGACCGTGCCCGTCTTCGGGTTCGGCATCAGGCCACGCGGGCCGAGCACGCGACCGAGGCGACCGACGAGGGGCATCATGTCCGGCGTGGCGATGGCCACGTCGAAGGCGAAGTTGCCCTTCTCGATCTCCGCGGCCAGATCGTCGGCGCCGACGATGTCGGCACCAGCATCACGGGCGGCCTGCGCAGCTTCGCCGGCGGCGAAGACGGCGATGCGCACGTCCTTGCCGGTGCCGGCGGGCAACGCGACGGTGCCGCGCACCATCTGGTCGGCCTTGCGCGGGTCGACGCCGAGCCGCATGGCGATGTCGACGCTCTCGTCGAACTTGGCGCTGGCCATCGCCTTCACCAGCGTCAGCGCCTCGGTGGGCGTGAACAGCTGATCTCGGTCGAACTTCTTCGACGCATCGGTGAACTTCTTGCCGGACATTGATGTCTCCCTCGAGGTGAACGCCGCCGGTTGAGGTGGTCCCGGACGAGCGTGTGGTTGTTTGGAAATCGGTTGGGCGCGAGCCCGGACTTACTTGACGGTGAGGCCCATCGAGCGGGCCGTGCCGCGGACCTGCTGCTTGGCAGCATCGAGGTCGTAGGCGTTGAGGTCGGGCATCTTGATCTTGGCGACCTCTTCGATGTCGGCCTCGCTGACGCTGCCGGCAACTGCCTTGCCCGGCGTGGTCGAGCCCTTGGCCAGACCGGCCTTCTGGCGCAGCAGCACCGGCGTCGGCGGGGTCTTCAGCACGAACGTGAAGGTGCGATCCTCGAAGACGGTGATCTCCACCGGGATGATCGTGCCGACCTGGCTCTCCGTCGCCGCGTTGTACTGCTTGACGAAGTCCATGATGCCCACGCCGTGCGGGCCGAGGGCGGTGCCGACAGGCGGGGCCGGGGTGGCCTTGCCTGCGGGGATCTGGATCTTGACGATCGCAGCGACCTTCTTCTTTGCCATGACTGTTCCCTATTTTCCGTTGTCAGTTCGTTGTGCTCGAGATCGCGGTGATCAGAGCTTGGAGACCTGGGCGAAGTCCATCTCCACCAGGGTCTCGCGACCGAAGATGTTGACCAGCACCTTGAGCTTGAGGTGATCGGCGTTGATCTCGGCGATCGTGCCGGCGAAGTCGGCGAAGGGGCCTTCCTTCACGCGCACGCTCTCGCCCACTTCGTAGTCGAGCTTCGGCTTCTTGCGGGTGGGCAGGCCACCGGTGCCGTCGCCCTTCGCAGCGAGGAAGGTCTGCACTTCGCGGCGCGACAGCGGCGTGGGCTTCTGGCCCTGGCGGCTCTGGCCGACGAACCCGGTGACGCCGGGGGTGTTGCGGATGCAGTACCAGCTCTCGTCGTCCATGATGCAACGGACGAGCAGGTAGCCGGGGAAGACCTTCTTCTGCACGGTCTGCTTGCGACCGTTCTTGAACTCGTCGACTTCCTCCATGGGGATGACGATCTCGAAGATCTTCTCCTCCATGTTCATGCTCTGGATGCGAGCACCGAGGTTGGCGGTGACCTTCTTCTCGTAGCCCGACTGGGTGTGCACGACGTACCACTGGCCCGGACGGGTCCACGGGTCGTCGATGATGATCTCTTCGCCCTCGTCGTCGGCATCTTCCTGGACGGCGTCGTCGGTGAGCACGAAGGTCTCGTCGATCTCGACGTCCTCGGTCGGCTCGGTGTCGGTCGCAGTGTCCGTCGAGGCGTCGGTCTCGCCCACCGGTGCGGTGTCGAGGTCGATGTCGGTGTCGGTTTGGGTGTCGGTGTCGTCAGTCATGATCAGTCGTAGAGCCAGCCGGAGAGGACACCGAACAGGGAGTCGAGGCCGAACACGTAGGCGGTGTAGACCACCACGGTGACCAGCACGATGAGGGAGAAGCGACGGACCTCGGGCCACTTCGGCCACGCCACCTTGCGCATCTCGTCGCGGACCTCGCGCAGGTACTGCGCCGGGGTGACCCGTTCCTTCGCGGCGGGACGCGGTGCCGGGGCGCGAGTGGGCTGACCCTGATCGTTCAGGGCACCCATGCGCTTCAGCGAACGCTTCTGCTCTCGGTTCAGGTCGTCGAGTGACATTCAGGGATCTCGGTTCGGGCTTCTCGTTGTCGCGGGTCTGGCAGGGCAGGAGGGATTCGAACCCCCGACCGTCGGTTTTGGAGACCGATGCTCTACCAGCTGAGCTACTGCCCTCTGCAGGACGGCTGCAAACGCTACCAGCCGCCCCTGGAGGATCGACCCGCGACGGGTCGGAGACGAGCTGGGGTCAGCGCGTCTCTTTGTGGACGGTGTGGCGCCGATCGTGCGAGCAGTACTTCTTCATCTCGAGCCGTTCGCGATCGTTGATCTTGGACTTCATCGTGATGTAGTTGCGGTGCTTGCACTCGGTGCATTCGAGGGTGATCTTGACCCTCTTGTCGTTCTTCGGCATGACAGGCCTCCGGCCTTGGATTCTCTCGGTCCCAGCGGCGCTGGATTACTTGGTGATCTTGGTGACGCGGCCGGCGCCGACGGTACGACCACCCTCGCGGATGGCGAAGCGCAAACCCTCATCCATGGCAATCGGCTTGCCCAGCTCCACCGTGATCGCCACGTTGTCACCCGGCATGACCATCTCCGTACCCTCCGGCAACTGGATCGTGCCCGTCACATCCGTCGTGCGGAAGAAGAACTGCGGCCGGTAGTTGTTGAAGAACGGCTTGTGACGACCACCCTCCTCCTTCTTCAACACGTACACCTGACCCTCGAAGTTCGTGTGCGGCGTGATGCTGCCCGGCTTGCACAACACCTGACCGCGCTCCACGTCTTCCTTCTTCGTGCCACGCAACAGCGCACCGATGTTGTCACCAGCCATGCCCTCATCGAGCAACTTCTTGAACATCTCCACACCCGTGCAGATCGTCTTCTGCGTCGTGCGCAACCCAACGATCTCGATCTCATCACCCGTGTGAACCTTGCCCTGCTCGATCTTGCCCGTGACCACGGTGCCACGACCGGTGATCGTGAACACATCCTCGATCGGCATCAAGAACGGCTTGTCCAACTCACGAACCGGCTCCGGAATCGCCGTGTCGGCAGCCTCCATCAGATCCATGATCTTCTCCTGCCAGCCCGCGTCGCCTTCCAGCGCCTTGAGGGCCGACACGCGAACGACGGGAGCGTCGTCACCGGGGAACTCGTACTCCGACAGGAGCTCGCGGACTTCCAACTCGACGAGCTCGAGGAGCTCTTCGTCGTCGACCATGTCGGCCTTGTTCAAGGCAACGATGATGTACGGCACACCCACCTGACGGGCCAGCAACACGTGCTCACGCGTCTGGGGCATCGGACCATCCGTCGCCGCGACCACCAAGATCGCACCGTCGACCTGAGCCGCACCAGTGATCATGTTCTTGATGTAGTCGGCGTGACCCGGCATGTCGACGTGCGCGTAGTGACGGTTCGCCGTCTCGTACTCGATGTGCGCGATCGAGATCGTGATGCCACGAGCCTTCTCCTCGGGCGCCTTGTCGATCTGATCGAACGGGGTGTACTGGGCCAGGCCCTTGTCGGCCAGGGTCCTGGAGATCGCGGCCGTCAACGTGGTCTTGCCGTGGTCGATGTGACCCATCGTGCCGATGTTGACGTGCGGCTTGTTGCGCTCGAACTTCGCCTTGCTCATGGGGAGACGTTCTCCTGGTTGCGTGGTGGTGTGCGGGATGTGTGGACTACTTGTAGCGGCGATCGGGATCGAACCGATGACCTTCCGATTATGAGCCGGATGCTCTGACCAACTGAGCTACGCCGCCAGGGCCTTGCTGACCGGCAACGGGCTGGCCCGGAACCGCTTTGGTCGAGCCCTCTGTGGGAATCGAACCCACGACCTACGCCTTACCATGGCGTTGCTCTACCGACTGAGCTAAAAGGGCTGGTGGCGCGCCGCATTCGCGGCAAGCCAGCGCGAAAGCATAGCGGTGCTTCCGTGCCAGCGGCCAAGCCGATTCGGCCGGTTCGTGCCCGTCGGTGCCCATCGGTTTCGGCCATCGCCCATGCTCACCGGTATCGTCACGGCCTCGTGGGCACCGTCACCTTGCGCCTTGCTGCACTCGCCGACGCGGAGCAGATCCGGGCCATCTACAACCACGAGGTGATGCAGACCGTCGCCACGTTCGACCTCGTGCCGCGCACGCTCGACGAGCAGCAGCGGTGGATCACCGATCGGACCGGCGCGTTCGCCGCCATCGTCGCCATCGATCTCGACGACCCGGCCGGTGAGATCGTCGGCTTCGGCTCGCTGTCGCCCTACAAGGAGCGGGCTGCGTACCGCACGAGCGTCGAGGACTCCGTCTACGTCCGCCAGGACCGCCACGGCCAGGGCATCGGCAAGCTCGTGGTGAAGGAGCTGCTGGAGATCGGCCGACGCAGCGGCTTCCACGCCGTCTTCGCCCGGATCACCGCGTCCAGCGAGGGCTCGCGGGCGCTGCACGCCTCGTGCGGCTTCGAGCTGATCGGTGTCGAGCGCGAGGTCGGTCGCAAGTTCAACCGCTGGCTCGACGTCGCCGTGATGCAGTTGATCCTGTAGCGCTCGGGCTCGCTGGCGCTCGCCTGCCGTGCTCGCTCGCTGCGCTCGCTCACCCGAACTCCAATGCTCGGACCACCGCCACCACCCCAGGCAGATCACCCAGCGTCGTTCGCTGAGCACGCACTCACACCTCGAGGCCCTGGGCGGCGGCTTCGTCGGCGAGGGCGAGCCACGACTCTTCGGCGGCTTCGAGCTTGGTCTGCACCTTGGCCAGCTGCTCGCCGAGCGCGGTGAGCTGCACGTGATCTGTCTCGGTCGACAGCTTGGCGATCAGCCCATCGCGTGACGTCACCGCCGCGGCGACGTCGCGTTCGGCCTGGCCGAGCAGGCGCCGCAGCGTCGACGGGCTACGGCCGCCAGAGGACTTGAGGACCGGCTTGGCGGCGCGCGCCGGCGTCGTGGCCTTGGTCGGGGCGGAGAGGCTGACCACCGGCGCGGCATCGCGCTCGGCCAGCCACACGGCCACGCCCCCACGGACCCAGCGAGCGGTGCCGTCGCCGTCGAGAGCGAGCAGCTCGTCGGTCACCCGGTCGAGGAAGGCCCGGTCGTGGCTGACGGTGACGACGATGCCCGGCCACCCGTCGAGGAAGTCCTCGAGGGCGCGCAGCGTGTCCAGGTCGAGATCGTTGGTCGGTTCGTCGAGCAGCAGCACGTTCGGTTCGGTCAGCAACGTCAGCAGCAGCTGCAGGCGACGTCGCTCGCCGCCGCTGAGCGTGCCGATCGGGGCGAACTGGGCGTCGCCGTCGAACCAGAAGCGGCGCATCAGGGTCACGTCGGAGAGCGACGGTTCGCCCTTCTTGCCGGCGACTGCCTCGCGCACCCGCTGCTCGGGGTCGAGGCCGGCGCCCAGCTGGTCGTAGGAGGCGATGCGCACGGTGGTGCCGCGCTCGACCGTGCCGGCACTGGGGGTGAGCCCGCCGGTGATCAGCTCCAGCAGGGTCGTCTTGCCGGCACCGTTCGGCCCGACGATGCCGACGCGATCACCCGGCTCGAACTCGAGCGTGATGCCGGCCAG
Organism: Ilumatobacteraceae bacterium; assembly: GCA_965229005.1. Classification (GTDB taxonomy): domain Bacteria; phylum Actinomycetota; class Acidimicrobiia; order Acidimicrobiales; family Ilumatobacteraceae; genus CBDDIP01. The sequence goes on along the minus strand of CBDDIP010000002.1, from coordinate 798,145 downwards.
CACCGGCGTTCCGTCCGGCCAGGCGAACGACACGTCGCGCACCTCGATGCCCTTCGACCCGAGGCGTGCCGTGCTCCGCACCGCAGCCAAGCCGAGGTCGCCCGAGCGCGCCGCCTGCTGCGGCCGGGCTTCCACGAGTGCGGTCGCCGTAGCGATGCGGGCCTTCGGCTTGGTCGACCGCGCAGGAGCTCCCCGCCGCAGCCAGGCCAGCTCACGTGTCGCCAGGTTGCGTCGCGTCTGCTCGGCGGCCTCTGCCTGCGCCTCGCGCTCGGCGCGCCCGGCGAGGTAGGCGGCATAGCCCGAGCCGGCGTGCCAGCCGGTGGGCACGTGGATGTACGCCCGGCCGCGATCGATCTCGAGCACCTTGGTCGTCACCCGATCGAGCACGTGGCGGTCGTGGGTGACGAGCACGAGGCCGCCGCGGAACGCGGCCAACCACTCCTCGAGGAAGCGGATCGCGTCGAGGTCGAGGTGGTTGGTCGGCTCGTCCAGGATGAGCACGTCGTGCTCGCGCACCAGCAGGCGTGCCAGCGCCACCCGCTTGGCCTGCCCGCCGGAGAGCTCGGTGGTCGAGGCGTCGAGCAGCTCGGCCATGCCCAGCTGGTGCAGCATCGTCTCGGCTTGCCAGTCGGCGACGTCGGGCCCGGTGACCGCGTCGCGCACGGTGCCGGTGGGCAGCGCCGGCTGTTGGGCCAGGAATCCGAGTCGAGCCCCTCGTCCGACGCGGACCACCCCGGTCTCCGGCTCCAGTGCGCCGCCGAGCATGCGCAGCAGCGTGCTCTTGCCGCACCCGTTGATGCCGACGACGCCGACGCGATCGCCGTCGCTGACCGTGATCGAGACGTCGGCGAACAGCGGCCGGTTGGGCCGCGAAGCGGAGAGGCGTTCAGCGTCGAGGAGGATCATGAGCGTGGTCAAAAACCAAACCGCCAGACCCCGGAGGACGTCCGGTGATCTGGCGGTTCGAGATGGTGGGCCGGGCAGGATTCGAACCTACGTAGGCATGCCGGTTGATTTACAGTCAACTCCCTTTGGCCACTCGGGCACCGACCCAACGCAGTCGGCAAGGCTAGCGGCGCAAGTAGCCTCGATGCATGCCCACATTCGATGTCGTCTCCGAGGTCGACCGCCAGGAGCTGCGCAACGCCGTCGATCAAGCCCAGCGCGAGATCGCCACCCGCTTCGACTTCAAGAACACCAACTCGTCGATCGAGCAGGCCGAGCTGGTCCTCACCCTGCGAACCGTCAGCGAGGATCGTCTCAATGCGCTGCGTGTCGTGGTCGAGGAGAAGCTCGTCAAACGCGGCCTGTCGCTGAAGGGCGTCGACTACGGCAAGGTCGAGGAGGCCACGCAGAACACCGTGCGTCAGGTCGTCACGATCAAGGTCGGCATCACCAGCGACAAGGCCCGCGAGATCAACCGGATGATCAAGGAGAAGGGTCCGAAGGGGATCAGCAGCCAGACCCAGGGCGAGACCGTGCGCGTCACCGGCAAGAAGCGCGACGACCTGCAGGCCGTGATCTCACTCCTGAAGGGCGCCGATCTCGAGATCCCGTTGCAGTTCGAGAACTTCCGCGACTGAGCGGAGCCCGCTCAGGGAGTCGGAGCCGAGACCAAGGGACCGATCGTCCCCGGTGTCGGCAGGCCGTTCGCATCGGTGGCCGGCACCGCTTCCGGCAGCGTTGCCAATCCGCCGCACGACGTGATCAGATCGGCGTTGCCGGAGATCCAAGCGGTCGTGCCGCCGAACGCGAGTCCGAAGACGCTCACCTCGTCGGTGGCGGCGCTGAGCGGCAGGTTGCGACCGAGCGCTTGCGGAACGATGCAGCCGGCAAACGTGTCGTCGTCCACGCTCGCACCGATGCCGGTCGCCAGCAGCGCCTGCAGGCTGGGTGAACCGCCGAAGCTCAGCGGCGATCCGTTCGTGTTGGTCGCGGCAGCAGTGCCCGGATCGCACGCGGTGACCGCGATCGCGTTGGGCACCGTGGGCGACGGACCGACCGTCGTCGCCGACTCGATCGGCGCCGCTTGCGCCCAGGCACTGAACGCGCCGAGCAGGAGGCCGGCGCCGGCAACGTCCTGGGCGACGACCGTGGCGTTGATGCATGCACGTCCGTCGACGGTGACGTCGACGGTCGTGTCGCTCAGCCAGTGGATCGCCGCGTTCCACGCCGCGGTCTCGCCGATCCGCCCGGCGAGCGCGTAGTACCAGAAGACCAGGCCGGCGTTCTCCTTCGTCGACGACGCATAGGCGGCGTTCAAGGTCGCCGAGGTCGCCGAATTCGCCGCGCCGAACTCGATGCCATCGGGCATCGCCTCGAACGGCAGTCCCTCGGTGCCGGACCAGGCCGTCGGGCCGACCGACGCCAGCACTCTGCTGAACACCGGCTCGTCGACGATCCCGACTCGACCGGTGACGTGCGCCGCGTAGGCGGACATCGGCAGCGGCCCGAGACGTGCGGCGAGCCGCAGGGTCTGCTCGGTGAGCGCTTCGCGCGACGCCGGATCGGCCGTCGCAGCGGCGACGGCGAGGGCCCAGCCGTCGACGCGGACACGAACGGCCGTCCTGCCGGACGGATCGGCGGTGGCGATCGACGTGGCCCAGTGCATCCGCTGGTCGAGCGCCGCAGCCGACAGGGCACGGTGCAGCGAGAACTCACGCAGCTCCGGGCTGAGATCTTCGAGGACGTAGATCGTTGCGTCGGTCGGGTCGTAGAACGCCGGGGAGTCGACCGCTGCTGAGCGGCCGATCGCTTCGAGGTCCAGGGCGCCGCTGAGCACGCCGACCGACCGCCAACGTGAGGCCACGGTCGCGCTGTTGGTGTCGTCGATGCCGAGCGTGCTCGACACGATCCGCGTCGAGTACTCCGCAGCGCCGAGCTCTTCCACCGCAACGGGCGCAGCGAACTTCAGACCCGACGCCACCGAGACCTCGTCGGCCAGCGGCTTGATGTCCGCCTGCCACTCCTTCTTGTCGAGCACGTAGCGCTTCAGGGCGTAGACACCGCCACCGATCATGCCGAGCACGATCAACAGCGAGAAGGTCTTGCGCACGAGGTGGCGCTTCTTCTTCTTGTACTTGCTCGGCGAGCTCAACGGCTTGTCGAACAGCCCGACCGTGGCGGCACTCTTGATCGCCGCCGGAGCGCGTGCGGTGAACGCGGAGTCGGTGCTCAACGTGGGCAGCGCGGGTGCGATCAGCTGCGGCGCCGAGCGTGACGGGGTCAGCTCGGGCTGGGCGAACTCGACGATCGGGATCGACCCGGTGCCGGAGTCCTCACGGTCGGGCACCATCGCCAACCGGTTGACGTCGGCGTCGACCTGCGCGGCGATCTCGGCATCGACCTCGACGACGGCCGCGTCCTCGACGACGGGCGCGGGCTCGATCACGGCAGCCGCTTCGACCACCGGTTCCGCTTCGACGACCGGCTCGGGTTCGACGACCGGCTCGGCCTCGACGACCGGCTCGGCCTCCACAACGGGCTCGGCCTCGACGACTGCTGCCTCGACGACCGACTCGGCCTCGACGACCGGCTCGGCCTCGACGACCGGCTCGGCCTCGACGACCGGTTCCGCTTCGACGACCGGCTCGGCCTCGACGACCGGCTCAGGCGCGACGACCGGCTCGGGTTCGAGCACGACGGTGCGATCCGGGTTGAACGGGGCGATGACCGGCTGCGAACGCGAGTCGGTGCGGCCGAAGATCGGGCGACGCATCGTCACCGGCAGCTCGCGGCTCTCGCTCAGCACCTGCGCGACGAGGTTGTCGATCTCCGGGGTCTGCGCCGTGGGGTGGTGCGGAGCCTGCTCCCACTCGATCTCACGAAGCAGCGGCACCTCACCGGACGGCATGCGCTCGTCGCGGTGGAAGATCGGCGAGTCGAGGTTCAGACGGAAGTCTTCGCGCGAGTACCTCGTGCCACTGCCGCTCTGGGCCACGTCTGGGTTCTGTGTGGTCGTGCCACCGCCGGTGCTGTCTGCGGTGCTGTTGTCCGCCTGGTCGTTCGCCACGTAGGGGTATCGGCAAGCTCGCTACCCGGCTTGAGGGGCACGGCTCAGTCTTCGGCGGGCGTCTCCGCGGCGCGTTGCTGCAGCTCGTTGACCACGCTGGCGTCGGCCAGGGTGGTGGTGTCGCCGAGGTTGCGGCCCTCGGCCACGTCGCGCAGCAGGCGGCGCATGATCTTGCCGCTGCGGGTCTTCGGCAGGTCCGGAGTGAAGTAGATCGTCTTCGGCTTGGCGATCGCCCCGATCTCGTGGGCGACGTGGTTGCGGAGCACCTGCTCGTCCACCTCGAGACCGCCACGCAGGGTGACGTAGGCGATGATCGCCTGCCCGGTGGTGGCGTCGAGCGCGCCGACGACGGCGGCTTCGGCGACCGATGGGTGGCTGACGAGCGCGGACTCGACCTCGGTCGTGGAGATCCGGTGGCCGCTGACGTTCATCACGTCGTCGACGCGACCGAGCAACCAGAGGTAGCCCTCTTCGTCGAGCTTGCAGCCGTCGCCGGCGAAGTAGCGGTCGCCGTACCGCGACCAGTAGGTCTCCTGGTAGCGCTCCGGGTCGCGCCAGATGCCGCGCAGCATGCTCGGCCACGGCTGGGTCAGGGTGAGGTAGCCGCCGCCGCGCTCGATGCGCTTGCCGGCCTCGTCGACGACCTCGGTGCCGATGCCCGGCAGCGGGAACGTGGCCGAGCCAGGCTTCGTGGTCGTCGCCCCCGGCAACGGGCTGATCATGATCGCCCCGGTCTCGGTCTGCCACCAGGTGTCGACGATCGGGCAACGACCGCCGCCGATGTGCTCCTGGTACCACATCCACGCTTCGGGGTTGATCGGCTCGCCGACCGAACCGAGGAGCAGCAGCGACGACAGGTCGTGCTTGGCCGGCTCCTGCCCACCCCACTTCATGAACGTGCGGATCGCCGTAGGCGCTGTGTAGAACTTCGTCACCTTGTACTTCTCGACGATCTGCCACAGCCGGTCGTTGCCCGGGTAGTTGGGCACGCCTTCGTAGATCACGCTCGTCGCCCCGTTGGCCAGCGGGCCGTAGACGATGTAGCTGTGGCCGGTGACCCACCCGACGTCGGCGGTGCACCAGTACACGTCGGTGTCGGCGTGGAGGTCGAACACGTACTTGTGGGTGAACGCGACCTGGGTGAGGTACCCGCCGGTCGTGTGCATGATTCCCTTCGGCTTGCCCGTCGTGCCCGATGTGTAGAGCAGGAACAGCAGCTGCTCGGCATCCATCGGCTCCGCCGGGCACACGGGATCGGCCGTCGCCATCAGCTCGTGGTACCAGTGGTCGCGCCCGTCTTGCATCTCGACGTCGTTGCCACCGCGGCGCACCACCACGACCGCCTCGATCGACGGCGTGCCCGCAGCGAGCGCCTCATCAGCAGCGGGCTTCAACGCGAACACCTCGCCGCGGCGATACCCGCCGTCCGCGGTGATCAGCACCTTCGCTTCGGCGTCGTTGATCCGGTCGGTGAGCGACTGAGCGCTGAACCCACCGAACACCACGCTGTGCGCTGCGCCGATGCGCGCGCAGGCCAGCATCGAGATCGCCGCCTCGGGGATCATCGGCAGGTAGATGTTCACCCGGTCACCGCGCTCGACGCCGAGACCCTTCAGCACGTTGGCGAAGCGCTGCACCTCGTCCAGCAGCTGCGCGTACGTGATCGTGCGCGAGTCGCCCGGCTCACCTTCCCAGTGGAACGCGACCTTGTCGCCCTTGCCAGCGGCAACGTGGCGATCGAGGCAGTTCTCGCTGACGTTCAACTGCCCACCGACGAACCACTTGGCGTAGGGCAGATCCCACTCGCAGATCGTGTCCCACTCCTTCGACCAGGTCAGCAGGTCCGCAGCCTGTCGCGCCCAGAACCCTTGGTAGTCGGCGTTGCCGTCGTCGTAGAACCCAGTGTCGGTCAGGAGCGCCTGGCGCTTGAACTCGGGCGACGGAGGGAACTTGCGGTTCTCCAACATCAGATCGTCGATCGCGTGCTGCTCGTCGCTCATGGCCGAACGTTAGCGCTGCGTCCGGAAACCGCTCTCTTCCCCGAGGCGTGCTCGGGCAGACTGACGGAACATGCGCAGCGAGGCACCGATTCAACACTTCGGGCCGACCGAGTGGGGCATGTCGGCCGCGATCGCCGTGGTCTGGGGCAGCTCGTTCCTGTGGATCGCGATCGCCATCGATTGGGTCGAGGCACCGGTGGTCCCGTTGTTCCGCTGCTTGTTCGGCGCGCTGGCAATCGTGTGCATCCCCGCCGCTCGTCGGCGCATCGCCCGCGCCGACGTCCCCCGCTTCGTCTTCCTCGGTCTGTGCTGGATGGCGGCGCCGTTCCTGCTCTACCCGCTCGCCGAGCAGACGGTGAACACCTCGATCACCGGCATGCTCAACGGCGGCCTGCCGCTGGTGACCGTGGTGGTCACCGCGTTCTACACGCGGCACCGTCCGAGCAGGTTCCGCATCGCGGCGGTGCTCGTCGGGTTCGCCGGCATCGCCCTGATCTCGTTCGCGTCCGTCGACTCGGGCGACAGCTCGAAGAGCTCGGCCGACACGCAGGGCATCGTGCTGCTGCTCGTTGCGCTCGTGCTTTACGCGATCGCGGCGAACGCGGCCCGGCCGGTGCAGGCGAAGTACGGGGCGCTGCCGACGATGCTGTGGATCGAGATCTTCGGTGCCGCGTGGTCGCTGCCGTGGGGACTCGCCTCGCTCCCCGACAGCACGATGTCGTGGCAGGCCGTCGGCGCGCTGCTGGTGCTCGGCGCCGTCGGCACCGGGCTCGCGTTCGCCCTCTACGGCGTGCTGCTGATGCGCGCCGGCACGGTGCGCGGGATGATCGGCATCTTCTTCACCCCGATCGTCGGGACGATCCTCGGTGTGCTCGTGCGCGACGACGAGCTGCACCTGCTGGCCATCGCCGGCATGGCCATCGTCATCGTCGGCGCCGTGATGACCAGCCGCCCCGAACCGATCAGCACCAACTGACGCCGCGCGCACCCCCTAGGGAGCGCGCGCCCGAGAGCTCGACCGTCGAACCGCTCGTGAGGTGAGGGATCTGCGGTCATGGGCCGCTCACCTCTCACCGAGTTCGCCGAGCCCGCGTCGAGATGAGCGATGAGCGGCCTATGACCGCCAACTTCTCATCGAGTTCGATGGGCCGGGAACCGAGATGAGCGATGAGCGGCCCATGACCGCCAACTTCTCATCGCGTCCGCCACGCGCTCCCTGGGGACGCTGAGGTCGATGACTCACCTGGATTCCGCCGTCTCGGTGAGCGCCCGCGACCAACTACCGTCGAAACCGGTGGACCCCACAAAGACAGCCGACCGGACGGTGCTCTACCTCTGGGGTCTGTTCCTCCTCGTGGCGCTCACGGTGATGGCGATAGCGATCATCAAAGGTCGACGCCGCGGGCGAGACGACCCGAACTCTGACGAGGCTGGTAGAAACGGATGAGTGAGCGAGGCGGCATGGCAAGCGGTGTTCGGCGCTGCGTTTGCGATGTTTGGCGGGATCATGTTCAAGCTGCGTCGCTACCTCGTTCGGAGGAACTGGAAGGGTGAGCCGAAGCCCGACGATGCCCTGATGCGCGTGCTTCGGGTGGGACTGCCACTCACGGGCGTCGCCACTGGGGTCGGGGTACTGATCGCCGGTCTTGTTCGGCTTGCCTGGCACTGACGGCTGCGCTCACTGAGCGCGATCCCCAGCGCCCGACGGCCCGCGAGGTGAGCGATGTGCGGCGCATGGGCCCTCACCTCTCACCGGGTCGGCGCACGAGCGCCGACTCAGATCTCGACGTGGGAGCCGACCTCGAAGACCCGGTCGACGGGGAGGTTGAAGAAGCGGCTGGCGCTGTCGGCGCCGCGGTTCAGCAACACGAACAAGCGCTCGAGCAAGGGGTGCATCCCCGGCGCCTTGCCGGCCAGCACGTTTTCGCGGCCGATGAAGTACGTCGCTTCGTCGGGGTCGAAGTGCACACCGCGATGCTTGAGGTTCGACAGCGCGGCGGGCACGTCGGGCTCCTCCATGAAGCCGAAGCGCAGCACCACCTGGTGGACACCTGGCTCGATGCGCGTGACCTCGTAGCGATCCGCTTCGTCGAGCACGCGGGGCACCTCGTCGGTGACGACCGAGACGAGCAACGTGTTGCGGTGCAGCACCTTGTTGTGGCGCAGGTTGTTGACGAGTGCGGGCGGCGCCTTGCCGGCGTCCTTGAACAGGAACACCGCGGTGCCCGGAACGCGCTGCACGTGCCCGGCGGCGTCGAGCACCTCTTCGATCGGTCGCTCGCCACGACGGATGCGATCGGCCACGAGCTCGCGGCCACGTCGCCAGGTCATCATCTGCACCACGAGGATGAAGGCGATCGCCAGCGCGAACCATCCACCCTTCGGGATCTTCGGGACGTTGGCGATGAAGAACGACCACTCGATGATCAGCAGCGGCGAACAGATCAGCAGCGCCTTCCACTTCGGCCAGCGCCAGCGCCACACCGCGACGGCGTAGAAGATCAACGTCGTGATGACCATCGTCATCGTCACCGCGATGCCGTACGCGGCAGCCAGGTTGCTGGCGCTGCCGAAGCCGACGACGAGTCCGACGCAGGCGATCATCAACAGCCAGTTGACGAGCGGGACGTAGATCTGGCCGCTGTGGCTGCTCGACGTGTGGCGAATGGCGATGCGCGGCAGGTAGTCCAGCTGCACGGCCTGCGCGGTGAGGCTGAACACGCCGGAGATCAAGGCCTGCGAGGCGATGATCGCGGCCATCGTCGCCAGCACGGTGAGCGGCAGGCGCAGCCCCTCGGGCGCCATCTGGAAGAAGACCTGCTCGATCGCCTCGGGCTTGCGCAGCAGCAGCGCACCCTGGCCCCAGTAGTTGAGGATGAGGCACGGCAGGACCACCGCGTACCAGCCGAGCATGATCGGCTTGCGCCCGAAGTGGCCCATGTCCGCGTAGAGCGCCTCGCCGCCGGTGACGACGAGGAAGATCGAGCCGAGCGAGAAGAAGGCGTGCTGCGTGTCGTGGGCGAAGAACTCGATGATGTGGATCGGGTTGACCGAGCTGATGATGCCCGGGCGACGCAGCACCTGGGAGAGACCGAGCACGCCGATCACGCTGAACCAGACCACCATGATCGGCCCGAAGACCTTGCCGACGCTGCCGGTGCCCCTGCTCTGCACGAGGAACAGCAGCACGAGGATGATGATGGCGATCGGCTCGACCCAGTTGCTGAGCGACGGCGCCGCCTCGTCGAGGCCCTCCACGGCGCTCAGCACGGAGATCGCCGGAGTGATGATCCCGTCGCCGTAGAGCAGTGCCGTGCCGAACACGCCGAGGGCGATCAGCACGGTGAGCGAACGCCTCGTCGGCATCCGCCGGTTGATCAGCAGGGAGGTGAGGGCGAGGATGCCGCCTTCGCCGTGGTTGTCGGCGCGCATGACGAACATCAGGTACTTGATCGAGATGATGATGATCAGCGACCAGAACGCCAGCGAGCAGACGCCGTAGACGTTGACCATGTCCACGTCCAGCTTGTGCGCCTTCTCGGTGAACGCTTCCTTCATCGCGTACAGCGGGCTGGTGCCGATGTCGCCGTACACGACGCCGAGTGCGCCGAGGGCCAGCATGCCCGTGCCGGCCGCCTTGTGCTTGGACGACCCGTGCGCCGCGGGGGCAGCCGTCGCCGCGGTGTCAGTCATGGTCCGTCAAAGCTAGGCCGCTGGGAAACGTCGCGACCACTCACAGGGAAGACTTCACGATTCCGCGGCCCACTCGAGCACGTGGAAGCTACCCAGCCCGGCGGGGTCGAGCAGTGCTTCGGCCTCCCGAATTCGGCTGCGCAGCCGCAGTGCTGCCAGCGTCGGTGCTGCCGCTGCGGCCTCCCAACCTCGCCTGCCCTCCTCGACCAGTTCGTCGATCCCCCACCGCTGCAGGAACTGCGCTTGGGTCCGCACCGCGTCGGGCTCGGGCAGCTGGTCCACGGCGACCTGCGCGGTGATGTCCTGCTCGCCCGCAGCGGCGAGGTAGTGGCCACCACGCTCGTGGTCCCGGTAGGTGCGCAGCCAGTCGCGCCACGGCTGCATCGCCAGGGCGGCCGTGCGCGGCGTGCAGTAGTCGATGCACACGACCCGGCCGCGCACGAGTTGCCGACGGGCCATCGCCACCCAGGCCGCGGCGCGGTCCTGCAGCGGCGCGCGCGAACCGTGCGCGGCTCGCGCCGGCAGGAACGCGGGCACGGGTTCGAGCAACGGGCCGAGCTCCTCGGCGAACGTGCCGTCGCGCTGCGTCGTCACCAGCGCCTCGCGCCAGCCGCCGTCGAACACGGCCAACCGGAACGGCAGGTTGTCGAGCAGCTCGTTGGCGATGACCACCCCGGTGATCGGCGCCTCGGGCAGAGCCTCGGCAGACTCGACGTCCGCGGGATGCTGGGCCCGCTGCTGTCCGGCGATCTCGACGGCGACGTAGCGCCATCGAGCATCGACGGAACGGATCGAACGGGCGAGCGTGCCGGGCCCTGCGCCGACCTCGACGACGGTGAAGTCGTCCGGCTCCCCCAGCTCGCGCCACCAGCCCTCGATGGCCCGAGCGAGCACGGCACCGAACAACGGGCCGACCTCCGGTGAGGTGATGAAGTCACCGCGTCGGCCGGCCTGACCGCCGGACGTGTAGAAGCCACCCGCGCCGTAGAGCGCGAGGTCCATGAAGCGGTCGAACGGGATCGCCCCGCCCGCAGCCTCGATTGTCGCCCGCAGGGCGTCAGCGGGGGAGGACGCCGGAGAGGTCGGTGAAGTGGCCATAGCCGCTGAGGCCGGGCAGCACGCCGAAGGCGAGCATCGCGACGAACGTGATGGCCAGTGCAGCCTGCAGCGAGGCCGGCACGCGGATCGGGGTGACGTCGCCATCGCGGGTCGGTTTCATCCACATCGCTCGCATGACGGTGATGTAGTACGCGGCCGAGATCACGGTGTTCACCGCAGCGACGACGGCGATGCTGTAGCCGTAGCCACCACCTGCGTTGATCACCGCTTGGAACGCGCCGAACTTGGCGTACCAGCCGCCGAACGGCGGGATGCCGGCCAGCGAGGCCAGGAAGCCGGTCATCAGCACGGTCAGGCCGGGTGCGTAGGAGAACAGTCCGTCGAGGCTGGCGATGTCGCCGCTGCGCGTCTTGCGGCTGATGGCGATGATCAGACCGAAGGCGCCGAGGTTCGTCGCCGCGTAGATGATCAGGTAGGTGACGACGGCGCGCAGCGCATCGTCACCGGAGCGGTGGGCGACGGCCAGCGGCATGAGGATGAAGCCACCCTGGCTGATGCTGGAGTAGGCCAGCATGCGCACGATGTTCGTCTGCTTGAGGGCCAACAGGTTGCCGACGGTGATCGTCACGCCGGCCATCGCCCAGAGCATCGGCTCGTAGACGTTGCTGGCGTTCGGGAAGGCGAGGAAGACGAGCACGATCAGCGCGACGAAGCCGGCCGCCTTCGATGCGACGCTGAGGAAGGCGGTGACGGGAGTCGGGGCGCCCTCATAGGTGTCCGGCGCCCACGTGTGGAACGGAACCGCGCTGATCTTGAAGGCGAAGCCGACGAGCACGAACACGATGGCCAGCACCTGCGCGCCGACCTTGTCGCCCTCGAGCGTGATCTTCTCGCCGATCACGCTCAGCTTCGTCGAGCCGGCGATGCCGTAGAGCAGGCTCATGCCGTAGAGCATCACCGCACTGGCGAACACGCCGAGCAGGAAGTACTTCACGCCGGCCTCGTTGCTCTTCGAATCACGCTTGCGCCAGGCGGCCATCATGTACGCCGGGATCGAGAGGAACTCGAGCGCCACGAAGATGCTGATCAGGTCGCGAGCCGAGCACATCATCACCATGCCGAGCACGCTGGTGAGCAACAGCACGTAGTACTCGCCCTGGTGGTAGCCGCCCTCCTCGACCTCGTTGGAGGACAGCAGCACGACGACGTAGCCGGCGATGAGGAACAGCCCCTTCAGCACGAGGCTGAAGTCGTCGATCACGTAGCGGTCCTCGAAGAGGGTCCGTGCCGCATGGCCCTGCACGCCCATCGTCACCAACGGCAGTGCGGCGGCGAGCAGCACGAAGCCGGCGAGCGTCGAGGTGATCCAGCGCTTCGACGGGGCGACGAACAAGTCGACGAGCAGCACCATGCAGATGCCCGCGGCGAGGATGATCTCGGGCGCGAGCGCGTGGTAGTCGACCTTCGGCGACGTGAAGTCGTCGACGGCAGCGAGCAGGGATGCGATCAACGCGTCACTTCCCGAAGACCTTGGTCAGCTCGGTGACCGCCGGGTCCATGACCTTGAACATCAGCTGCGGGTAGACGCCGAACACGACGATGCCGATCAGCAGCGGCGTCCACGCGATCCACTCGTAGATGTTGACGTCGGTGATCTCGCCGTCCCCATCATGAGCGGCAGGGTGATGATCCGGGTTGCCTGCGGCGCCGACGGAGTGGGCGGGCGTGTGATGACCGGTGAACTCCGGGTTCGGCTCGCCGAAGGCAGTGCGCTGGTACAGCCACAGGAGGTAGGCAGCGGCGAGCACCGTGCCGATGGCGGCGATGACCATCAGCGTGCGGAAGAAGGGCTCGCTGAGCCCGGCCGCCGGGCTGTAGGCGCTGAGGATGGCCGGGAACTCGCCCCAGAAGCCGGCAAGGCCGGGGAGACCGAGTGAGGCCATCGCGCACATGCCGAGGATCCAGCCCATCTTCGGCATCTGCTTGAGCAGACCCGTGAGGCGCTTGATCTCGAGGGTGTGGTAGCGCTCCTTCACCGACCCGGCGATGAAGAAGAGCATGCCGGTGATGAGACCGTGGGCGACCATGCCGAACAGCGCGGCGTTGATGCCGAGCGACGTCAGCGTGCTGATGCCGAGCATGACGAAGCCCATGTGGGCGACGGACGAGAAGGCGATGAGCCGCTTCATGTCGGTCTGCGCCAGGCAGCCGAGCGCGCCGTAGATGATGCCGATCACGGCGAGGACGCCGATGAACGGCGCCCACTTCACCGCGGCCTGCGGCAGGAACGGCAGGGCGATGCGCACGAAGCCGTAGGTGCCGAGCTTCAGCAGGATGGCGGCGAGGATGACCGAGCCCTGCGTCGGCGCCTGCGTGTGCGCGTCGGGCAGCCAGGTGTGGAACGGGAACATCGGCACCTTGACGGCGAACCCGATGAACATGCCGGCGAAGACCCACACCGCGGTGTTGGTGGCGATGCCGGCACCGTGCTCACGGAACCAGGAGAAGGCGAAGCTGCCACCCTCAGCGGTGTTGCCCTTGGTGAGGATGAACAGCGCGATGAACGAGACCAACATCAGCGCCGAACCGAACATCGTGTAGAGGAAGAACTTCAGCGAGGCGTACTGGCGGTTCTCGCCACCCCACACACCGATCATGAAGTACATCGGCAGCAGCACGACTTCGAAGAAGACGAAGAACAGGATGAGGTCCTGGGCGATGAACGTGCCGGCCATGCCCGTCTGCAGCACCAGCATCAGCGCGAAGAACGCCTTCGGGTTGCCGGGCGACGGGATGTGGTTCCACGAGTAGATCATCACCAGCACGGTGATGATCATCGAGAGGATGTACAGCGGCAGGCTGATCCCGTCGAGGCCGATCGTGTACGTCGCCCGGATCGGCTTGATCCAGCTCGTGCTGGTGAAGAACTGCAGCTTCTCCGACTCGTCGTAGTTGAACTGCGTCAGCGTGTAGATGCCGAAGATCAGCGTGACGATCGCCGTGCCGAGCGACACCGCCTTGATCATCAGCTCGTCGGCCTTCGGCACGAACAGCAAGAGCAGCACGCCTGCCATGGGCAGGAACGTGCCCACGCTGAGGAGCCAGTTCTGATCGGTGATGGTGTTCATATGTTCGTCCTCTAGGTGTTGACGATGACGAGCACGAGCGCACCCACTGCTGCGGCACCGAACAGCAACGCTCCGTACTGGTTGACCTTGCCTGATTGCGTCGGCTGCAACGCGCCACCCGTACCTTGGGCTGCTGCACCACTGCCGTTCACCGCACCGTCGACGATCTTCTGATCGACGTTGCGGTACACCCACTCACCGGTGCGCTTGCCACCGATGCCCACGGCGTTGACGATCCCGTCGATCACGTTCTGGTTGATCCAGTACGCAGCCTGCGCGATCGGGTGGGCGATGCCGTGCACGATGACCTTCTCGTACAGCGCATCGAGGTAGTACTTGTTGACGAGGAAGCGGTGGCCCGCACCGAGCAGCTTGCTGCGCTGGGTGAGGCCCTTCAGCTTCGACGGCGCCTCGCTGAACACGGCCTTGCACAGCAGCAGGCTGACGGCGAAGCCCGCGGCGACGAGCAGGATGCTCGGCACGGCGTTGATCCACTTGAACTCGGCCGCCTCGGGCAGCTCGACTCCGATCGACGACTCGATCCAGTGGTGGAACTTCTCGATGTGGAACGGTGCCGCGTTGAGGTAGCCGGAGATGGCGGCGAGCACGCCGAGGATGATCAGCGGGATCGTGATGTGCATCGACGAGTCGGTCTTGGCGAAGCGGAACGGCAACGGCCCGCTCGCGTGCCCGACGTCGACGTGCCCGTGTACCCCTGCGGCTGCGTCGTGCGCCGTGACGCTCGTATGCGTCGCGTCGACATCCGAGTGATGCTCCGGGTCGACCTCGTGGGCGCCGTGCTCGTCATGCGCATCGTGGCCGGCAGCTGCGCCACGGGCGTTCCCGAAGAAGGTCAGGTACGTCGCCCGGGTCATGTAGGCGGTGGTCATGAAGGCGCCGATGAGGCCGACGACGAAGAACGTCGTGTAGTGGTTGTGCTTGGCGCCGTCGATGATCTCGTCCTTGGAGAAGAACCCCGACAACAGCGGCACGCCGCACAGCGCGGCGGTCGACACGATCCACGCCGCGAACGTCACCGGCAGCTTCTTGCGCAGCCCGCCCATGTCCTGCTTCATGTCGAAGCTGTGGTGCGAGCCGGTGTGGGCCACCGATCCGGCACAGAGGAACAGGCAGCACTTGAAGAAGGCGTGGGTGAAGATGTGGAACACGGCGGGCACCCACGCGCCGACGCCGAGGCCCATCATCATGTAGCCGAGCTGGCTGACGGTGGAGTACGCCAGCACCTTCTTGATGTCGTTCTGCACGAACGCCAGCGCGGCGGCGATCAGGATGGTGATGCCACCGATCACCGCGATGAGGTTGAAGTGGTTGCCGGCGACCGTGATGTCGAGCCCGGTCTGGAAGACCGGGTAGAGGCGGGCCACGAGGAACACACCGGCGACGACCATCGTGCTCGAGTGCAGCAGCGAGGACACCGGCGTCGGGCCGGCCATGGCGTCGGGCAGCCACGTGTGCAACGGGAACTGGCCGCTCTTGCCGATGCAGGCGATGAAGAGGGCGATGGCCCCGACGGTGATCGCCGTGGACGCAGCGCCGTTCTCGGCGGCCCACTCGTTGATGTCGCTGATGCCGAAGCTGCCGACGGTGCCGTAGAGGATCGCCGTGCCGACGAGGAGGCCGATGTCGCCGACGCGCACGGTGAAGAACGCCTTCAGCGCAGCGCGACTGTTGGCCTCTTCCTCCCACCAGTGACCGATGAGCATGAACGAGCAGAGGCCCATGATCTCCCAGCCGAGGATGAGCTGGACCATGTTCTCGGCCAGCACCATCGCCAACATGCCGGCGCTGAACAGCGTCAGCGCGGCGAAGAAGTGCGTGTACCGGCGGTCACCGCGCACGTACTCGACGGAGTAGATCTGCACGAGCGTGGAGATGAACGTGACGAGCAGCAGCAGCATCACGGCCAAGCCGTCGATGTGCTGCCCGAGCCCGAACTTGGCCAGGCCGCTCTGCCACCACACCCAGCTCTTGGTGACGGCTTCCACCTCTTCGCCGTGACCGGCGTTGACGCGGCCGATCCACTGCGACGTCAGTCCGATGGCCAGCACGAGCGAGGCGACCATGCTGGCGATGCCGACCTCGGCGCCCTTGTAGGGCAGCTTCTTGCCGAACAGGATGATCACGGCGAAGGCGATGGCGGGGATCAGCGGGATCAACCACGCGTGCTCGAGGAACCACCCGGCCGCGTGCACGGCTTCGCCGGCTTCTTCAGCGAACATGCTCAGCCCTTCATCTCGGAGAGCTCGTCCAGCGAGATGGTCTTGCGGTTGCGGTAGATCAGCAGCACCATCGCCAGGCCCACGCCGACCTCAGCCGCAGCCACGGCGATGATGTACAGCGCGAACACGTTGCCGTCGGCCAGGTTGTTGAGCTGATCGAAGCAGAGCAGGTTGATGTTGACCGAGTTGAGGATCAGCTCGATGCTCATCAGCACCATCACCGCGTTCTTGCGAATGATGACGCCGTAGACGCCGATGCAGAACAGCACCGCACCGAGGAGGAGGAACTCGTTGACGAGCATCGGTCAGTCCTTCCTGGCCAGCACGATGGCGCCGATCACGGCGGCGAGGAGCACGAACGACAGCGCCCAGAAGGGCAGCAGGTAGGGCTTGAAGATCAGATCGCTGATCGTGTTGGTGGGCACCGGCTGGCGGGTCTCGGGCAGCTTGTCGTCGCCCCAGCCGTCGATCAGCACCCAGCTCATCACGCCCAGCATCACCAGCGCGACCGGGATCGCCAGGGCGATGTTCTTGTTGTTGAGGTCGCCCTCGCGCCCGAGCTTGGCGCGGGTGAGCATGACGCCGAACAGGAACAGCACCATGACCGCGCCGACGTAGACGAGCACCTGGGTGACGGCGACGAACTCGGCCGCCAGCAACAGGTACTGCGCCGCGGCGCCGGCCAAGACCAGCACGAGCGACAGCGCGGCGTGCACGACGTTCTTGGACGTCACCACGGAGATCGCGCCGGCGATCATCATCGCGGCGATGATCCCGAAGCCGATCTGCTGGGCGATCTGGATGCCGGAGGCCAGCATCACTTGCCCTTCTTCTTGTCGGCGCCGGCTTCCAGCTCGGGTGCCTCGGGCACCGTCTCCATCCACTCGCCGAGCTTCGTCTTGTCGTGCAGGAGGTCGGCGATGCGCGGCTCGGAGTACTCGTACTCCGGGCTCCAGAACAGCGCGTCGAACGGGCACACCTCGACGCAGATGCCGCAGTACATGCACAGCGCGTAGTCGATGTCGAAGCGGTCGAGCTTGTTGACCTTGCGCGGCGCGCCACCGGCACGACGCGGCGGAGCGAGCTCCTTGTGGCCTTCGATGTAGATGCACCAGTCGGGGCAGCTGCGCGCGCAGAGCATGCACGACGTGCAGTTGTCCTCGCGCAGGGCGATCACGCCACGGGCGCGGATCGGCGGCGCTTCCTTCGCGTGCGGGTACTGCACCGTCGCCGCTCCGCCGCCCATCTTCTTCGGCTTGAGCGTCTGGGCCATCGTGCTCAGCGTGACGCCGAGCCCTTTGACCAAGCCGGGAACCTTGGGCTTCTCCATCAGAAGGCCACCTTCAGGATCGCGGTCAGCATGATGTTGCCGAGTGCCACGGGGATGAGCACCTTCCAGGCGAAGCGCTGCAACTGGTCCTCACGGAACCGCGGGTAGCTGAAGCGCACCCACATGATGATGAAGCTGAGCACGATCATCTTCGTGAACATGATCAGCGGGCCGACCACGTTCATCCAGTTGTCGATCGAACCGGTGTCGCCGGCGTTCCAGCCGAACCAGCTGAACGGGATGCCCCAGCCGCCGAGGAACAGCACCGAGGCGATCAGACTGAACACGCCGGCGGTGGCGAACTCGGCGATGAAGAAGATGAGGAAGCGGAAGCCCGAGTACTCGGTCATGTAGCCGGAGACGAGCTCGCTCTCGGCGATCGGCATGTCGAACGGCGTCTGGGTCAGCTCGGCCTGCACGGCGATCATGAACACGACGAAGCCGATGAACTGGGTGAGCAGGTACGGGTTGCCGAGGCCGTCCCACCCGAAGATGCTGTCGCTGTTCTGCTTGACGACGATCTCTTGCAGGTTCAGCGTGCCGGCCTGGATGACCACGCCGAGGACCGCAAGGACCATCGGCAGCTCGTAGGCGATCAGCTGGCCGGCGGCGCGCAGGCCACCGAGCAGCGAGTACTTGTTGGCGCTCGACCAGCCGGCGATGAGGATGCCGAGCACGCTGATGCTGCTGACGGCCAACGCGTAGAAGAGGCCGGCGGAGAAGTTGGTGAAGTACGCATCCGGGCCGAACGGCACGACGGCGACGAGCAGGAACGTGCTGACGAGCACGATCAGCGGGGCCATCTTGAAGATCCGCTTGTCGGCCTTCTCCGGCTGGATGTCTTCCTTCTGCAGCCACTTGCCGACCTCGGCGAACAGCTGCATGGACCCATACGGGCCGGCTTCCATCGGGCCGAGGCGGCTCTGCATGAAGCTCATCATCTTGAAGAGGAAGAGGTACACGATCGTGCCGGCGGGCAGCAGGACCGCGACCGTGCCACCGAGGACGCGCAGCAACGACTGCGCCCAGTACGGCAGATCAACAGCAATCACAGCGCTCATCGATCGATGTCACCCAGGATGAAGTAGAGCGAGGCGAGGATGCTGATGACGTCGGGCACGAAGACGCCGCGCAGCACCCACGGGACGATGGACACGTTGTTGAAGCTGGCCGAGCGGATCTTCACCCGGAACGGGCCGAGGTCGCCCTTGCTGACGACGTAGTAGCCCATCTCGCCGAGCGGGTTCTCCGTGCTCACCCACGCTTCGCCTTCGGGCACCTTGATGATGCGCGGCACCTTGGCCATCACCGGGCCGGCCGGGATCTGGTCGAGGAGCTGATCGACGATCTTCGTGCTCTCGCGCGTCTCCTGCAGGCGGATCCAGCAGCGGGCGAAGCTGTCGCCGTCTGGGTGCGTCCACACCTTCCAGTCGGCCTTGTCCCACGCCATCGGCAGCTGCTGGTCGCGGCGCAGGTCCCAGTCGACGCCGCTGGCGCGCAGGTTGGCGCCGGACAGGCCGTACTGCAGCGCCACTTCACGCGGGATGACGCCGATGCCGCGCAGGCGGGCCTGGAAGATCTCGTTGCCGAACAGCAGGTCTTCCATCTCGTCGCAGAAGTTGCGCAGCTTCTTCATCACGCCCTTGGTCTCGTCGATCCAGCCCTTGGGCAGGTCGTCCTTGAGGCCACCGATGCGGTCGAAGTTGGGGTGGAAGCGACCGCCGGTGGCGGCCTCGATCAGGTTGAGCACGTACTCGCGATCGCGGAAGGCGAGGAACACCGGGGTGACCGCACCGAGCTGCACGCCGAGGTCGCCGAGGAACAGGCCGACGTTGGCGATGCGGCTGAGCTCGAACAGGATCGTGCGGATGAACTGCGCGCGCGGCGGCGCCTCGATGTCCATCAGCTTTTCGGTGGCCAGGATGAACGGGACCTCGTTGGCGAAGCTGCCCAGCCAGTCGATGCGGTTGATCAGCGTGGTCACCTGCGGGAAGGTGCGCACCTCGGTGAGCTTCTCGTAGCCGCGGTGCATGTAGCCGGCCGACGGCTCGGCCCACACGACCTGCTCGCCGTCGAGGCGGACGATGATGCGCAACGTGCCGTGCGTGGCCGGGTGCTGCGGGCCGATGTTGAGGGTCATGCCCTCGGTCTCGAGCTCCACGTTGAGGCGCGCGTCGGCGGCCTGGGCGGCGATGTAGGCCAGCTTCTGACGGTCAGCAATGTCGGTCATGTCGCGGCCTCCTCGCCCTCGTCCTCGTCGCCACCGGGCAACGGCTCGACGTCGACGATGCCCGGCCACGGCTTGACCATGCGGGCCAGCAGCGGGAAGTCCTTGCGCAGCGGGTGGCCCTCGAAGTCGGTGGGCAGGTACATGTTGCGCAGGTCGGGGTGACCGGCGAACGAGATGCCGAACATCTCGTGAGCTTCGCGCTCGTGCCAGTTGGCGCCGGCGTATGCCGGGATCCACGACTCGACGACGAGATCGTCATCGGGCACGTCGGCCTTCACCGTGACACCGAAGTGCTCCTTGATGTTGGTGACGCGAGCGAACACCTGCATGCGCGTCGCCCCACCGGTGTAGCCCTGGACGATCTCGGTGCTGCGTTCAGGCGGCGGCGCTGTCGGGTCGTCCTCACCGCGGCCGTACGGGCTCGGCATCCAGTCGATGGCCGACAGGAAGCAGAAGTACTCGCAACCGATCACGTCGCGCAGGGCGATGCCGGCGGCGCGCCACGAGGATGCGCTGACGCGCAGCCAGACGTCGTCGCCGGGCTTGACCAGGCTGTCGACGAGGCCCTCGCCCAGCGCCTCGCGCATGCGCCGGACGATGCCTTCGCGCAGTCCGTCGCCGGGCAGCGCCGGTGTTTCGGGCGTCGTCTCGGTGGTCGGCGTGTCACTCAATCGGACCACCGCCTACGACGATGGGCTCGTGCTTCTGGGCCATCGGCTTGGTGCCCTCGCCACGCCACCGGGCGCCCATGTCCTCGTTCTTGATCCGCTGCTGCAGCAGGACGATGCCTTCCAGCAGGGCCTCCGGGCGAGGCGGGCAGCCGGGCACGTAGATGTCGACCGGGATGATCTGGTCGACGCCCTTGGTGACCGAGTAGCTGTCCCAGTACGGGCCGCCGCAGTTGGCGCACGAGCCCATGCTGATGACGTACTTCGGCTCGGGCATCTGCTCGTAGAGGCGGCGGATGGCCGGGGCCATCTTGTCGGTGACCGTGCCGGACACGACGACGAGGTCGGCCTGGCGCGGGCTGGCCGGCAGCGGGATGACGCCGAGGCGCATCACGTCGTAGCGCGGGCTGGCGAACGCAGCACCCATCTCGATGGCGCAGCAGGCGAGCCCCCACTGGTACACCCACAGGCTGTACGAACGGCCGAGGTTGAACAGCGACGTGAGCGGTTTGGGCATGCGCCCTTTGTCGACAAGACCCATGGTGATCAGACCCAGCGCAGGACGCCCTTGCGCCACGCGTACACGAGGCCAAGGAGCAGGACGAAGACGAAGATGCCCATCTCGACGAGGCCGAAGCCGCCGTAGGCCTCGAGTCGAGTGGCCCACGGGAAGATGAACACGGCCTCGACGTCGAACACGACGAAGAGGAGGGCGAAGATGTAGTAGCGGATCTGGCTCTGCGACCAGCCGTCGCCGATGGGATCGACGCCGCTCTCGTAGGCCATCAACTTCTGTGCGTTCGGCTTGTTCGGGCGGACCAGGGCCGAGATGCCCAACAGCAGACCGGCGAGCAACAGAGCAATTGCCCCGAACCAGACCACGTTGAGGTAGTCGCGCAGGAAGTTGGACATCGTGGACCGACGCTACTACGGCACGAGAATCGGCTCACAAACTCTGAGCTGCATCTCCGTGATCACCCTGCGGTCTGGGCGAGCGTCGGGTGCAGGGCCACGAGGGCGGCGAGCGCCCGATCCATGGCAGCGCGCCGCTCCGGCATGGGCTCGCGGACGGCGGCGACCTGCAGCAGCGCCGGGGTCTCGGCGATGTCGATCAGGCCGAGATCGGCCAAGGCCAGGAAGGCCGCGCCGCGGGCGTTCGTGGCCCGGGGGTCGGCCAGTTGGTGCACCGGACGGTCCAGCGCGTCGGCCAGGACCTGCGCCCACAGGTCGCTCTGCGCGCCACCTCCGCCGAAGCGCAGGAACGGGAACGGGTTGCCGACGAACGCCTCGACCGCGGGAAGCAACCAGGCCAGGTTCAGCGACACCCCTTCGATCACGGCGCGCATCGCGTGGCGGCCCTCGTGCTCGAGCGTCATCCCGGTGAACGCGGCGCGCACGTCGTCGTTCGGGCTCGGGGCGATGCTGCCGAGGAGCCAGGGCAGGAACCGCATCCCGTCGGCGCCCGCAGCGGTCGACGAGGCGTCGGCGAGTGCCCGCTCGACGTCGGTGCCGTAGCCGAACAGCCGCATCGCCCACTCGAGGGCTCGGCCGCCGATGCCGTTCTCGGCCATCACGTAGTACGCGTTGGGGAGCGGGCTGGGCACGGCGAGCACGCCGGCGGCGATGTCGCCTCGGTGCTCGTGGATGTGGCTGACCATCACCGCGGTGGTGCCGATGATCACCGATCCGGCATCGGGCCCGAGGGCACCGGCGCCGATCGCCGAGGTGATCGAGTCGATCGTGCCGGAGCCGACCGGTGTGCCGGCCGGGATGCCGAGCTCGGCGGCTGCGGCGCCGGTGACCTCTCCGATGAACCCGTTCAGCGGCACCAACGGAGCCAGCCGGTCGGGGTCGAGCCCGGTGGCGGCGACCAGGTCGGGGTCGTACTCGGTGGTTCCCCAGGTGCGGTTGTCGCAGACCAGCTGCCCGAAGACGGTCGATTGGGTGGCGCAGAGGCGGCCGGTGAGGCGGGCGTTGACGTAGTCCATCGGCTCGACGAACGCTGCCGCCGCGGCGTAGGCGTCGGGGTGGTGCTCGCGCAGGACGTGCACGTGGGCGACGTTGTCGTTGCCACTCGGCAGCGGGATCAGCCCGTGCCGTTCGAGGAACAGCATGAAGCTCTCGTCGGTGAGCAACGTCAGGTTGTGGGCCGCGCCGCGCGTGTCCATCCACAGGATCGACGGGCCGGTCGGCGTGCCGTCGGCGGCGACCGGGACGGTGCTCATGTACTGGCTGGTGACCGCCACGGCCAGGATCGGCGGGCACGGCCTCAGCGCGGCGAGCGCGGCGCGGGTGGCGGCGACGATCGCCGACCACATCTGCACCGGCGACTGCTCGGCGCCGCCGCCCGGCAAGAGGATGGTGTCGACGCGCTCGTTGCGCCACACCAACGTCGAGCCGCGGCGGTCCACGACGGCCACTTTCGGGCCGCCGGTGCCGAGATCGATGGCGAGGACGCAGCCGTCCGAACGGTCAGTTGCAGGGGCCATCCGGCGAGGGTGCCAGCTCAGGCGTGTCGAAGCAAGCGCCGTTCGACCACCTCGACCGTGCTACACCATTCATTCGTGACGAGGGCAGACATCGCGACCTTGGTGGCCGAGGTGCCGCAATGGTTCGGTCTGCGCGTCGCCATCCGACCGCTGCCGGGTGGGATCACCAACCGCAACTACGTCATCACCGCCGACGATGTCGAGTACGTCGTGCGCGTTCCGGGCGAGCGCACCGAGCTGCTCGGGATCGACCGCGCCAACGAGGCCGAGGCCGCTGCCAGGGCCGCTGAGCTGGGCATTGGCCCGCCGGTGCTCGGCCGTCTGCCCGGTGTCGGCACCCTGATCACCGAGCTCGTGCCTGGCATCCACCTGGAGGGCGACCACTTCGCCGAACGCCTCGAAGACGTCGTCGCGCTCCTCAAGCGGTTCCATCGCAGCGGTTCGGTCAAGGGCAGCTTCCCGATCCACCGGGTCGTCGAGTGGCATGCCCGCGACGCCTCGGCTCACCAGGTGATCGCCCCGCCGGCGTACGAACGGCTGCACCAGCAGAGCCGGCGCATCGAAGCGGCCTTCGCCAAGGCGCCGCTGCCGCCCGTGCCGTGTCACAACGACCTCCTGCCCGCCAACGTGCTGTTCGGCGAGGACCAGGTGTGGTTGCTCGACTTCGAGTACGCCGGGATGAACGACGTGTTCTTCGACCTCGGCAACCTCGCGGTCAACGCCGGGCTCGACGTGGCCAACGAGCGCCGGCTGCTGTGGTTGTACTTCGGGGTGATCTCCGAGAGCGCCTTCGCCCGCTTGCAGCTGATGAAGATGATGAGCGAGTTCCGCGAAGGCATGTGGGCAGTGGTCCAGCAGGCCATCAGCACGCTCGACACCGACTTCGTCGGGTACGCCGACGAGCGCCTGCGCAATTGCGAGCGGCTGGCCAACCAGCCCGACTTCGAACGCTGGCTGACCGCCGCCGCCAAGCCAATCGCGTAGCCGTCATCCCGGTGCTCGCTGTGCTCGCCTGCCGTGTTCGCTCGCCGCGCTCGCTCACCCGAACTCCGGTCATCTGACGATTACTGTCCCCGCCGTGCGTTCATCGGCTCGGGCGGTCATCATCGGCGGCGGCGTGGGCGGGGCGAGCATCGCCTACCACCTCACGCTGCTCGGCTGGAGCGACATCGTGCTCGTGGAGCGCGACCAGCTGACCAGCGGATCCACCTTCCACTCGGCCGGGCTGGTCGGCCAGCTGCGCAGCAGCGTGACGCTCACCCGGATGATGATGTACGGCGCCGACCTGTACCGCCGCCTGGCCGCCGAGACCGGTCATGATCCCGGCTGGCACGAGGTCGGCTCGTTGCGTTTGGCATCGAGCCCGGAACGCCTGGAGGAACTGCGTCGCCAGGCCGGGTGGGCGCAGACGTTCGGGCTGCCGCTGGAGCTCATCTCCACATCCGAGGCGCACGAGCGGTTCCACGGCTGGTTCGATCCGTCGCCGTCCGATGGGAACCCGGTGCTCGGCGCGGTGTGGCTGCCGACCGACGGCTGGCTCAACCCGAGCGACCTGACGATGGCCCTTGCTGCCGGAGCGCGCAGCCGCGGCGCAGAGATCGCGACGATGACCCGCGTGCTGGGCGTCGACGTCGCCGACGGGCCGAACGGCAAGCGGGTGACGGGGGTGCGCACCGACAAGGGCGACATCGCCACGGACATCGTCGTCAACGCGGGTGGGATGTACGCCCACGAGATCGGTCGGATGGCCGGGGTCAACGTGCCGATCGTGCCGATGGCGCACCAGTACGCGATCACCCGACCGTCGGCGGGTGCCGACCCCGTTCCCTCGTCGCTGCCGACGATGCGCGACCCGGACCGGCTCGTCTACTTCCGCGAGGAGGTGGGCGGGATGATCATGGGCGGCTACGAGCGCGACCCGGATCCGTGGTGCCTCGACGGCAACATCCCACCGACGTTCAACAACACGTTGCTCAGCCCCGACTGGGATCGGTTCCTCCCGCTCACCGAGGCCGCGCAGGTGCTCGTGCCGGCGATGGGCGACGCCGACGTGCACCAGCTGATCAACGGACCGGAGGCGTTCACGCCGGACGGTGAGTTCATCCTCGGTGAGAGCGACGTCGCCGGCTTCTTCGTCGCCGCCGGGTTCTGCGCGCACGGCATCGCCGGCGCCGGCGGCAACGGCAAGGTGATGGCCGAGTGGATCGTCGGGCGCGAGCCGCCGATGGACCTGTGGAAGATGGACGTGCGCCGCTTCGGCCCGCAGTACCGGTCGCGTGGCTACTGCCTGGCGCGGACGTACGAGGTGTACAGCACCTACTACGACATCGTCTACCCGAACCACGAGCGTCAGGCGGGGCGCCCGCTGCGCGTGCCGCCGGCGTACTCGCGGCACGTCGCGCTCGACGCCGAGCTCGGCGAGAAGAGCGGTTGGGAGCGGGTGAACTGGTACCGCAGCAACGAGGACCCGGCGCACGAGCCGCTTCGGCCACGCGGCTGGGCGGGCCAGCACTGGAGCACGGCGATCGTCACCGAGCACCTCGCGACACGCAACGCGGTCGGGCTCTTCGACGAGTCGAGCTTCGCCAAGATCGAGGTCGCCGGCCCCGGTGCTGCAGCGTTCCTGCAGCACCTGTGCGCCAACAACGTCGACCGCGCCGTGGGCGCGATCACGTACACGTCGATGCTCAATTCGACGGGCGGCATCGAGTGCGATTTCACCGTCAGCCGGTTGGCCGCGGACCGGTTCCTCATCGTCACCGGCACTGCCTTCGGTCGCCACGACCTGTCGTGGATCTCGTCGCACCTGCCGACCGACGGATCGGTCGCGGTCCGCGACATCACCGCGTCGCTCGCCTGTTACGGGCTCTGGGGCCCGCGGGCGCGCGACGTGCTCGCGTCGGTGTGCGCCGACGACCTGTCCTTCAACTACATGCAGGCTCGCCAGATCACCGTCGGCGACGTGCCGTGCTGGGCACTGCGCGTCACGTACGTCGGCGAGCTCGGCTGGGAGCTCTACCCATCGGCCGAGTTCGGGGCTCGACTGTGGGACACGTTGATCACCGCCGGCGCGCCGTTCGGGTTGGTGCCCGGCGGGTACCGGGCGATCGATTCGCTGCGGCTGGAGAAGGGCTACCGCGCCTGGGGCTCGGACATCACCTCGGAGACCGACCCGATCTCGTCGGGCCTCGGGTTCGCCGTGCGCCCGCAGCGCTCGTTCATCGGCGCCGAGCGGTTGCCCGAGCCCGATGCCGTGACGCAGCGCCTGTGCTGCCTCGTGCTGGCCGATGCCCGCTCGGTCGCGCTCGGCAACGAGCCCGTGAAGTCAGCGGACGGTGCGGTCGTCGGCCGCATCAGCAGCGGCGGTCTCGGCTACGCGATCGGCGCGTCGATCGCATACGCCTGGCTCCCGGTGGCGCACGCCGCGCCGGGCACAGCGCTGACCGTCGAGGTCTTCGGCGAGACGGTGCCAGCCGAAGTTCGCGCCGACCCGCTCTACGACCCGACCGGTTCACGCCTGCGCGCCTGATGCGGACGCCGCCGATGCGGGCGTAGCATCGCGGCAGTCCAACGGAGAGGCGGGGCTCATGGCACTCATCGGCATCATCGTCCTGGCGCAAGTGATCGGCGCGGGAGCGCTCGGTCACCACATCGGTTTCGAACGCGGCCGGGCAGGCGTCGGGCTGGCGCTCGGCGTGTGCTTCTCCGTGCTCGGGTTGCTCGTGCTGGTGCTCCTGCCGCCGACACCGGAGGCGCAGGTGTCGCGCGAGCGAGCACTCGCCGCGCGCCGCCGCGCCGCGAACAGCTCGGGCGCGCACGACACGTTGGTCGACGAGGAGCTCACCCCGGACGAGCGTTGGCTGGCCGACCCGCTCGGTCGCTACGACCAGCGTCTGTGGAACGGCACTGCATGGACCCGCTTCGTGCGCAATGGCAGCACGCACACCCAGGACGACGACCCGCGCCTCGCCGACCTCCCGTCGATCAACTGATCACCGCTCCCGGAGCGCGCAACTGGGCGGCCTCATCGTCGGAACCCGGCACCGAGACCGCCCAGTTCAAACCGCTCAGAGGGTGCCGTGCTCCAGTGCATCGAGCTCCTGCTCGATGGCCCGCAGCTCCTCTGGTGTGCCCATCACCTTCGGGCCCTTGAACCAGTTCTTCGCCGAGGCGACCCACCACACGCCGACCCCGATGAACGAGAGCAGGATCAGTGGTCCGGTGAAGTTGGCGCTGTTGACCGAATCGCTGTCCCACCACTGCCATGCCGGGAACAACGGCGAGACGAAGAGGATGGAGATGAACAGCACCCACACCACGCTCAGCCACCCGATCACCTTGCTGTAGCCCTTCAGGTTCCACGGGCCTTGCACGAAGTCGGGGTTGCGCAGGCGGAGAAAAACCGGGATCACGTAGCTGATGTAGAGGCCGACCACGCAGATGCCGGTCAGTGCGAAGAACGCCACCGAATACCCGTCCTTCTGCAGCAGCGACAGGGCTCCGACGACGGCGGACGTGCCGACGCCGAGCCACACAGCGTTGGTTGGCGTGCGGGTCTTCGGGTTGATCTTGTGCCAGTACTTGCTGCCAGGCAGTCCGCCGTCTCGACTGAACGCGTAGATCATCCGGCTGTTGGCCGTGACCGACGCGAGACCGCAGAAGAACTGTCCAACGGTCGATATCAGCACGAGCACCTTGACGGCGAACGTGCCGAGCACCGCCTGGAAGATGTTGACCGGACCGAGGATGCTGAAGTTCGTCAGCGCAGCCAGCTGGTCCTTGCCCTCGAGATCGGGGACCGCGAGGAGGAAGGCGACGTTGAGCACCAAGGCGGCGATGGCGGAGACGTAGATCGATCGGACGATCGCCTTCGGAGCGCTCGTTCGCGCCCCGCGGGTCTCCTCGCTCACGTGTGCGGATGCATCGAAACCGGTGATCGTGTACTGCGCCAGCAGGAAGCCGAGGAAGAAGACGTAGAGGGTGCTGATGCCGCCGCGCCACGGGCTGTTGTTCTGGTACTCGAAGAGGTAGCCGATGCTCTGCTTCTGATCCGGCCCGACGAACAGAACGCCGAAGATCACGGCGACGCCGATGACGTGCCACCACACGCTGATGTCGCCGAGCAGCTTGACGACCTTCACGCCCACCGTGTTGAGCAACCCGTGGAGGAGCAGCATCACGAGGAAGACGATGAAGAAGTTCAGCGCCTTCTCCTCGATGATCGGATCGATCGAGCCGTCGGCGTTCGTGTCGCTGTAGAGGTTGATGAGGCGCACGACGTAGTTCGCCAACGCGTAGTCGACGGACGCGATGACGCCGATCTGCCCGATGAAGTTGAACCAGCCGGTGAACCAGCTCCACAACGGGCCGTTGTTCCGTGCCAGCTTCGCGGACCAGAAGTACAGGCCACCGGCCGTCGGATAGGCAGAGCAGATCTCTCCCATCGACATGCCGACGAGGAGTGCGAACAGACCGACGACCAACCACCCCAGGGTGATGACGAGCGGTCCGCCATATGCCGCTCCGAGCCAGAAGCTGGTGAAGCCTCCGGCCAGGATCGAGATGATCGAGAAGCTGATGGCGAAGTTGCTGAACGTCCCCATCCCGCGCTTCAGCTCTTGGGCGTACCCGAGCTCGTGCAGGTGTTCAGTGTCTTCATCCAAGGTGTCGGCCATGGAATCCCCCCACTTTCAGTTGTCAATTCGCTCGCCGCGGCGGCGCCGCTCGGTCGAGCTCAGCGCGTGTTTAGCATCTGCGAAACCGGGCCCGTGACAACCTGATTCACGAACCAGTCGACGATGCGATCGGCGTTCGGCCGGCTCTCCTCGACGTTGCGTCGGGTGAGCGCCATCATCTCCTCGCGCGACGATCCGCGGCGCTCGAGCTCCTCCGCTCCACCGCTGCGCGTCCACCGATCGAGCATGGTTTCGGTGGCCTCCGGATGGAACTGCGTGCAGAAGCTGCGACCCAGGCGCCACGCCTGCGGACCGACCGGGCTGCGGGCCAATTCGACCGCGCCGGGCGGCACCGTGACGACGTCGGAGTGCCACTGCAGCCACGGTCCTTCGGCGATCACCATCGGCTCGTCGGTGACGACGTCGTACCAACCGATCTCGGGCTCGCGGGCGCGCTCGACGGTGCCGCCGAGCGCGTGCGCCATCGATTGGTTGCCGAAGCAGATGCCGAAGATCGGGATGCCGCGCTCGTGCGCGTCGCGGATCACCGCAGCCTCGGCTGTCACCGACTCGGCGACCTCCGGCCAGTACACGCTCCACTCGCTGCCGAGCAGGAGCACGAGCTCATGTCCGTCGAGCTCGGGCCACTCCCCCGGGGCCTCGCGGGCGCACTCGGTGAACGAGTAGCCGTGGCTGCGGAAGCGGTCGCCGACGAACCCGGCGTCGGCGTCGACCTGGTTGGCGATGAGCATGGCGCGCACAGCAGTACCGTACGTCGTCGCATGGCTCGTCCCGAGATCGCCGTTCCCGTCGTCACCCGAACCGACATCGAGGACGCGTACGAGGCCGGGCGTGGCGTGGTCAAGCACACCCCGATCACCACGTCGGCGGCGATCAGCGAACTTGTCGGCGGCGAGATCGTGCTGAAGGCGGAGAACCTGCAGCGCACCGGCAGCTTCAAGATCCGCGGCGCGATGAGCAAGCTGTCCGCGCTGGGCGACGAAGCCGCGAACGGCGTGACCGCCGGGAGCGCCGGCAACCACGCGCAGGCGCTGGCGTTCGCCTCTCGACATGCCGGCGTGCCGTGCGAGATCTTCGTGCCGGCCGGTGCCTCGATTTCGAAGATGGCGGCCTGCCGCGCATACGGGGCGACGCTCATCGAAGGCGGCGAGTCGCTCGACGACGCGGTCGTCGCCGCGCGTGAGCGAGCGCTCGACGCCGGCATGGCGTTCTGCCACCCGTACGACGATCTCGCCGTCGTTGCCGGTCAGGCGACGCTCGGCCTCGAACTGATCACCGACATGCCCGACCTTCGTCGCGTCATCCTCCCGCTCGGCGGAGGCGGGCTCGCGGCCGGCGTGGCGATCGCCGTGAAGATGCACGACCCGTCGATCCAGGTGATCGGCGTGCAGGTCGCGTCGTGCGCGCCGTACGCCAACCAGCCGGCATCCGGCGGTCCAGTGGTCACGCTTGCCGACGGCATCGCCGTGAAGCGGCCCGGCGAGCTGACCCGTCCGCTCGTCGAGCACTGGCTGGACGACATCGTCGTCGCCGACGAGGACGCGGTCGCCGACGCGATGATCCTGCTCATGGAGCGGGCCAAGTTCTACGTCGAGGGCGCGGGCGCGATGGGTGTCGCCGCGCTGCTCAGCGAGCGCGTCGCTCCAGCGCGAACGGGCACCACGTGCGTCGTCCTCAGCGGCGGCAACGTCGACCTCGGCATCGTGCCCGGTCTCATCCGCCGTCACGAGACGACGGCTGGGCGACGGCTGATCGTGTTCGCTCGCATCAGCGATCGCCCGGGTGGTCTGGCTCGACTGCTGACCACGTTCGCCGAGCAGGGCGCCAACCTGATCGAGGTCGAGCACGTCCGCGAAGGCGTCGACCTCCACGTCCGCGAGACGGGCGTGCAAGCCGTCCTCGAGGTCCGCGGTCGCGGACACGCCACCTCCGTCCTCGCCGCCGCGAGAGCCGCCGGCTACGACGTCCACGAAGTCGCCAACCGCTAGCTCGCCACGTCGTAACTGGATGTCTGGGCGCGGCACAATGCCGCGCTCAGACATCCAACTACGTCAGTCGGTGGCGATGAAGACGTTCTTCAGTTCGGTGTAGCCGTCGAGGACGGCCATGCTGTGCTCGCGGCCGAGGCCGCTCTGCTTGAAGCCACCGAACGGGGTGGAGTAGCGCACCGAGCTGTTCGAGTTGACGCTGATCGTGCCGGCCTCCATGGCACGCACGACACGCAGCGCACGCGAACCGTCGCCTGTCCACACCGAGCCGGAGAGGCCGAAGTCGCTGTCGTTGCAGATGCGGATGGCGTCGGCTTCGTCCTCGAACGGGATGACGACGGCAACCGGGCCGAAGACCTCGTCGCGGCAGATCGATGCGTTCGGATCGGACGGTGCAGCGATCATCACCGGGTGCCAGAAGCCGGGGCCACTCGGCGCGTCGCCGGTGTAGATGGTCTCGAGTCCGTCGGTGAAGCCACGCACGCGACCGAGGTGCTGCTCGGTGACGAGGGGCCCGAGCGCGGTGCCGTCGGCCAGTGGATCGCCGACGACGAAGCCGCGCGATGCGTCGACGAAGAGCTCGACGAAGCGGTCGTACGCACTGCGCTCGACGAGCACGCGGCTGCGCGCGCAGCAGTCCTGCCCGGTGTTGTCGAACACGGCGCCGGGCGCCGAGGCTGCGGCCTTCTCGAGATCGGCGTCGGCGAACACGATGTTGGCGCTCTTGCCACCGAGCTCCAGCGTCACGCGCTTCACCTGCTGCGCACAGCCAGCCATGATCCGCTTGCCGACCGCGGTGCTGCCGGTGAACGCCACCTTGCGCACGTCGGGGTGCTCGACGAACCGCCAGCCGACCTCGGCGCCGGTGCCCACGACCACGTTGAGCACGCCGTCGGGGATGCCCGCTTCCAACGCCAGCTCACCGAGTCGCACCGTGGTGAGCGGCGTGATCTCTGCCGGCTTGATCACCGCCGTGTTCCCGGTGGCGAGCGCGGGCCCGATCTTCCAGGACGCCATCAGCACGGGGAAGTTCCACGGCGTGATCAGCCCGACCACACCGAGCGGTTCGTGGAACGTGAGGTCGACGCCACCGGCCACCGGGATCGTCGATCCGGTGTGCTTGTCGATCGCACCGGCGAAGTAGTGGATGACATCGGCCGCCGCGTTGGCGCACCAGCGTGCCGAGCCGATCGGCATGCCCATGTTGCGCGTCTCGATCTGGGCGAGCTCCTCGGCGTTCGTGGCGATCGCGTCGGCGAAGCGACGCATCAGCCGTGCCCGATCGGCGGGAGCGACGGCGCGCCACCCGGGCCCTGCGGCCTTCGCCTTGGCGATGGCCGCATCGACCTCCTCGACGCCGGCGAGCGGCTGATCGACGATGACGTCCCCGGTTGCCGGGTTGCGCAGGATGATCGATTCGGTCACACGGCGAGGGTACTGCCGCGGCAGAATCGTGCCATGACGTCACGTGCAGGTGATCCAGCCGGTGCTCTCGCATGAGCGAACCGCCCCCGTTGATCGCCGTGTGCGCCCGCGTCCTCACCTTCTCCGACGAAGGCAAGCGCGACGCCTTCTCCAGCAGCCAGCCCTACAGCCGCGCCGTCGCCCGTGCCGGCGGCGTGCCGGTGCTGGTGCCGCCGATCCGCGAATTGTGGAAGAACGCCGGCACGGTCCTCAAGCACTTCGACGGCGTGCTGTTGCCCGGTGGTGGTGACGTCGACCCTCGGCGCTACGGACAGGAGCCGGACGAGGACACCCTCTACGGCATCGTCGAGGCGCACGACGAGCTCGACCTGGCGATCGTCAACGCGGCCATCGACCTCGACCTGCCGATGCTCGCGCTGTGCCGTGGCATGCAGGTGATGAACGTCGCGCTCGGGGGCTCGCTGCAGCAGGACATCGGCAACAACGACCACTGGATGCGCGAGCACACCGTCGACCTCGTCGAGGGTTCGCTGATCGCCCAGACCGTCGGCACGACGCACCTCGAGCACTGCCACTCGGTGCACCACCAGGGCATCGATCGGCTCGCCGACGGGCTGGTGGCCACCGGGTGGTCCGAGGACGGGCAGCTCGAAGCCGTCGAGCGACGCGGCAGCACGTGGGTGGTCGGGCTGCAGTGGCACCCCGAGGACACGGCCCCGCACAAGCCGCAGCAGCAGGCCGTGTACGACGAGCTCGTCCGCCGAGCCGCCGTGATGGCAGCCGTAGGCTGATCGCCGTGAACCCGCTGGTGCTGATCGTCGGTCGGTTGTCGCCCGAGGCGAAGGGCGTGCGCGGCGAGCCGTTCGCCGCCGGCCGCCGCTACTTCCAGTCGGTCGCTCGCGCCGGCGGCACGCCGTTGATGCTGCCGCCGATCACGTCGCTGGTCGACGACATCGGCTCGCTGCTGACTCGTGTCGACGCGGTGGTGCTGCACGGAGGTGGCGACGTCGACCCGCGCCGCTACGGGCAGGAGCCCACTGGCGACGGCCTCTACGGCATCGTGCCCGAGCACGACGAGGTCGAGTTCGCCGTCGTGCGCGCCGCGCTCGATCACGACGTGCCGATGCTCGCAATCTGTCGCGGACTACAGGTGCTCAACGTGGTCGCCGGCGGGACGCTCGTGCAGGACATCGGCACCGAGGCGCACTGGATGACGTTCAACGAGGCGTCGCTCGACGCAGGGTCGAACACGGCGAAGGCGATGGGCTCCGACTCGCCGGAACGCTGCCACTGCGTGCACCACCAGTCGCTCGATCGCATCGGCGACGGGCTGCAGGTCGTGGGGCGTTCGGCCGACGGCATCGTCCACGCCGTCGAGGACCCGACGCAGCGCTGGCTGGTCGGCGTGCAGTGGCACCCCGAGGACTCCGCCGACGTCGATCCCCAACAGCAGGGCCTCTTCGACGACCTCATCCGCAACTGCTGATCGTCGGGCTCGCTGCGCCCGCCTTCCACCGGTGCCTTGGGCGCGAAACCGACGAGCTGTCGTCCGCTCCACCCGGTTCGAGCAGCCGAGCTCGGGTGAGCGAGCTGGCGAGCGAACGCGGCAGGCGAGCGCAGCGAGCACCGAGATCGGCGGAAGTCGTGTGATGGGTCGGTAGGTTCGGCGGTGACTTCCCCCGAGATGCTGCTGCTCGCACTGCGAGCTCCTCCTCGCGAGGTGACGTCATGTCCCGTTCCCCGAGTGCCGCGCTCGATGCCTGGTTGGCATCGCACCACGGCGTCGTGTCCCAGTCGATCATCGAACGCATCGGCGTTCCAGCGTCCTCCGTTCGCTCTCGGATGCAGCGCGGCAGCTTCATCCCGATCTTCCCCGGCGTGTGGCGCTCCGCCCAGCACCCGGCGTCGCGGCTCGCCACGATGACGGCAATCTGCTTGCGCAACGACAACGCCTCGATCGCCTTCACGACGGCCGGTGAGATGTCGGGTCTCCGGCGGATGCGAGTCGATCGGAACATCCACGTGCTGGTGCCGCACGGGGTCAGTCCGGAGCTGCCGGGCGTCGTCGTGCACCGCTGTCGGCAGATCGACGCGATCGACCTCGGGCGACGCCGAACCGACGGCATCCGGCTGACGTCTGTGCCGCGCACCGTCCTCGACTCGTGCAGCTTGATCGGCGTGCGCAGGACGGAGAGCGTGATCGAGCAGGTCCTCGCCGATCGCATGTGCTCGTTCGACGATCTACTGGAGACCGCGCACCGGCTCTACCACCCCCGCCGGCCGGGGTCGACGACGTTTCGCGAGGTCCTGCTGCGCCGGCCGCAGTGGCGCGGCGCGGCGCGATCGGACCTGGAGCAGCGGATGTTCGATGCGATCGCTCGAGCCGGCCTGCCGATGCCAGCGGTCAACCACCCGGCCAAGCTGACGTCCGACGACCGTGTCGTCTTCGACCTCTGCTGGGCCGACTTCGGACTCGCGCTCGAGGTCGATCACCCGTTCTGGCACGACGGCAGCGAGGAGGTCCGCAACGACAAGCGCCGCGATCGCAAAGCGGCCATCGACGGC
Source organism: Ilumatobacteraceae bacterium (assembly GCA_965229005.1). Taxonomy (GTDB): domain Bacteria; phylum Actinomycetota; class Acidimicrobiia; order Acidimicrobiales; family Ilumatobacteraceae; genus CBDDIP01. The sequence goes on along the minus strand of CBDDIP010000002.1, from coordinate 763,622 downwards.
TGGCTCACGGTCCGCGTGAGCGAGGGCGACATCGACTTCTCGCTCGACGGATCGATCGCCGACCTCGGCGGCGTCCTGCGCTCCCGCGGCTGGCTCGGGGTCGCTGCCTAGGTCATGGGCGCGGAACTGACGACATCTCGTCGGTTTCGCGCCAAAGCCCTAGAGATTCGTGGCGGCTTTGGCGGCGTCGATGAGCCAGCCGGGGAAGAAGCCGATCACCAGGGTGAAGCCGACGGCCAGGGCCACGGCCAGGCCGGTGCTGAACGGCACGCGCACGGCTTCGCGGGCGTCGTCGCCGCTCTCCGGCTCGGCCACCCACATGCTGATCATGATCCGCAGGTAGAGGAACGCAGCGATCACCGAGGCGACCATGGCGATGATCGCGATGGCGTAGCTGTGCACGTCCACCGCTGCCTGGATGACACCGAACTTGGCGATGAACCCACTGGTCAGCGGCACGCCGGCCTGGGCCAGCAGCAGCACGGTCATCCCCAGCGCCAACAACGGCTTGTCGCGACCCAGTCCGCGGAACCCGTCGAGGTCGGTCTGCCCGTCGCCGGTACGACCGACGAGCGAGATCACGGCGAACGTGCCCGTGACGAGCACGGCGTAGAGCATCAGGTACAGCAGCGACGCGCCGGCACCGTCGTTGGGGCCACCGAGCCCGGTTGTGTGCGCGGCGGCCTCGACGCCGACGAGCACGAAGCCGGCGTGACTGACCGACGAGAAGGCCAGCATGCGCTTGACGTTGGTCTGCACCACGGCCATCAGCGAGCCACCGACCAGCGTCAGCACGGCGAGCACCCAGATCACCGGGCGGTAGTCATCGCTCCAGTGCGGCAGGGCGAACAGCAGCACGCGCAGCATCGCAGCGAACGCGGCCACCTTGCCGGCCGAGGCGAGGAAGGCGGTGACCGGGGTCGGTGCGCCCTGGTACACGTCCGGCGTCCAGAAGTGGAACGGCACTGCGGCCACCTTGAAGCCGAGGCCCACCAGCAGCAGTGCAACGCCGGCGAGCATCATCGAGTCGTTGCGACCCAACGGGCTGGTGGTGTTGAAGTTCTCGACGATCTTGGTGAAGTTCGTCGACCCCGCCGAGCCGTAGACCAGCGCAACGCCGTAGAGGAAGAACGCCGATGAGAAGCCACCGAGCACGAAGTACTTGATGCCGCTCTCCTGGCTCTCGATGCGCTTGCGATGGCTGGCGGCCATCACGTAGAAGGCGATCGACAGGATCTCCAGGCCGAGGAACAGCACGATGAGATCGTTGGCCGCACCCATGACGATGCCGCCGATGACGGCCAGCATCGCCAACGCATACACCTCGGGTCCGTCGAGGTCTTCACGGCGCAGGTAGTCGTTGAGCACCAGTGACACCATGAACAGCGCCACACACAACGTGATCGTGATCCACATCGTGAAGCGGTCGAAGCGGAACGCGTCGTTGACGAGCAACCGCGGACCCTCGTCGGTGATGTCGTCCCAGAGGAAGAACGAGAGGATCGCGCCGGCCAATGCGGTCGACGCGGTGAACCCGGCGTACAGCCCCTTCGGCCACGGCGGCGTCAGCGCGGCAAGGACGAGCAGCACCATCGCCGCGCCGAGCAGGACGAGCAACGGGCTGAGCGCGTACCAGTCGATCGACGGGCCGACGAGCGTCTCGGCGAGCACGGCGGTCATCCGCCCTCACCCGTCTCGGCATGCTCCGGGTCGGCCGGCGCCGGCGCCGGCTGCGGGTCCTCGTAACCGGTCTTGTCGGTGACGTGGGCGATGAGGGCCTTCACACTGGGCTCCATGCGGTCGATCAACGGCTTGGGATACACACCGACGAAGACGATGGCGGCGATGAAGGGCAGCAGCAGGGCGCCCTCCTTCCATCGGAGCTCTGCGAAGGTCTTGTTGTCCTCGTCCGGCTCGCCGTGGAACACCCGTTGGTACGCCCACAGCAGGTACAGCGCAGCGAGGATGACACCGGTCGCGGCGACCACCGTGTACCAGCGGGCGGTGAGGAACGAGCCGATGAGCACGAGGTACTCGCCGACGAAGCCGTTCAGACCGGGCACACCGATCGACGACAGCATCACCACCATGAACGCCGCGGCGAACACGGGGGCCACCTTCTGGATGCCCTTCAGCTCGTCGATCTGACGGGTGTGGCGACGGTCGGAGATCATCCCGACCATCAAGAACAGCGCGCCGGTGGACACTCCGTGGTTGACCATCTGCAGCACACCACCGTTGATGCTCTGCGTCGTCATCGCGAACGTGCCGAGCACGATGAAGCCGAGGTGGGCCACCGAGGAGTAGGCCACCAACCGCTTGAGGTCCTTCTGCATCGTCGCCGCGATGGCGCCGTAGACGATGCCGATGACGGCCAGCGTGAGGAACAGGGGCCGCGCCCAGCGGGCGGCTTCCGGGTAGAGGAACACACCGAAGCGCAGCAGGCCGTAGGTGCCCAGCTTCAGCATGACTGCGGCCAGGATCACCGACCCGCCGGTGGGCGCTTGCGTGTGCGCGTCGGGCAGCCACGTGTGCAACGGGAACAGCGGCACCTTCACCGCGAACGCGATCGCCACGCCGAAGAACAGCCATCGTCCGGTGCTCGCCGCGAAGTTGGCCTTCTCGGTCAACTCGATGAGGTCGAAGGTGATGTGGCCGACGCCGTTGTTCTTCGCCAGGAACGCCGTGGCGATGATGCCGACGAGCATGAACGCCGAGCCGACCATCGTGTAGAGGAAGAACTTCGTCGCAGCGTAGATGCGGTTGTCGTAGCCCCACCCGCCGATGAGGAAGTACATCGGCACGAGCACGATCTCGAAGAAGACGAAGAACAGGAACAGGTCGAGGCTGAGGAAGCTGCCCATCACTCCGGCTTCGAGCAGCAGCATCCACGACAGGTAGCGCTTGTGGTCGTGGTGCGGATCCACCCCGGCGATCACCAACGGGAACAGCACGCCGGTGAGCACGACGAGGAACAGCGAGATGCCGTCGATGCCGAGATGCCACGAGATGCCCCACGGCTTGATCCAGATGTGCTTGCTGACGAACTGGAAGCCGGCTTCCTTCGTGTGGAATTCGGTCAGCAGCCAGATCGACATGCCGGCGGTGAGCACGCTGCTGAGCAGCGCGACGAGCTTGACCCACTCGGGACGGCGGTTGGAGAGCACGGCAACAGCGAGCGAGCCGATGGCCGGCACGAGCACGATGGCGGTGAGGATCGGGAACTCCATCAGAGACCCCCTCGCACGATGACGAACCAGCCGAGGAGCAAGACGACGCCGACACCGATCGCGGCTGCGTAGTTGCGCACGTTGCCGGTCTGCGCCTTGCGCGCTTCGTTGGCCGTGCCGCGCACGAGCTTGCCGGCGCCGTTGACCGCGCCGTCGACCACCGTGGCGTCGAACCAGGCGACGTCATCGAACAACGCCTTGCCCGGTCCGCCCATGAAGGACGACACGGCCTTGTCGTAGTACCAACCCTCGGCGAGGATCGTCGGCTCCACGGCCTTGATCTTCTGCTTGCCGTAGACCATGATCGACACAGCGATGCCCGCCAGTGCGACCACGATGGCCACGACCATGAGGACGTAGGTGAGATCGTCCGCACCGGCCGACAGGTGGTGCTCTGCGCCGTGGACCACGGGCTCGAGCCACGCCTCGAGGCGCTTGGTCGAATCGGAGAAGGGCAACTGGATGAGGCCGCCGACGATCGACAGACCAGCCAGCACGACCAGCGGCAACAGCATCAGCTTCGGGCTCTCGTGCGGCGTCATGTCGCCGTGCGCGCCGTGCTCCTCGTGGGCGTCGTGCCAACGGGCCTTGCCGAAGAACACGAGGATCACCTGACGGGTCATGTAGTAGGCGGTGAGCAGCGCGGTGACGAGACCGACCACGTACAGCACCGGGCTCTTGTCGTAGGCGAACAGCAGGATCTCGTCCTTGCTCCAGAAACCGGCGAACGGCGGTACGCCGGCGATGGCCAGCCAGCCGATGATGAACGTGATCGCCGTGATCGGCATCAGCTTGCGCAGGGCACCCATGTACCGCATGTCCTGGTTGTCGTGCACGCCGTGGATCACCGAGCCCGAGCCGAGGAAGAGCAGCGCCTTGAAGAAGGCGTGGGTGATCATGTGGAAGATCGCCGCGATGTAGGCACCCGAGCCGACGGCCAGGAACATGTACCCGAGCTGGCTGACGGTGGAGTACGCCAGCACCTTCTTGATGTCGTTCTGGGCGACGGCGATCGTGGCGGCGAACAGCGCGGTGGCGACGCCGACGATGGCGATCACCCACCCGACCGCCGACGACGAGACAGCGATGATCGGACCCATGCGCGTCATCAGGAAGACGCCCGCGGTGACCATCGTCGCCGCATGGATCAACGCCGACACCGGAGTGGGGCCTTCCATCGCGTCGGGCAACCAGAGGTACAGCGGGAGCTGCGCGCTCTTGCCGCATGCGCCGATGAATGCGAACAGGGCGATGGCCGTCGCCGTGCTCTTGGTCAGCGACCCGGCGCTGCTGGAGATCACGCCGTAGTCCAGCGAACCGAGCGCCTGGAAGGTGAAGAACATCGCCACCATGAAGCCCCAGTCACCGACGCGGTTGGTGACGAAGGCCTTCTTGCCGGCGGTGGCCGCCGAGGGCCGCTCGTGCCAGAACGAGATGAGGAAGTAGCTGCAGGTGCCGACGCCCTCCCAACCGAGGAAGGTGACGAGCAGGTTCGACCCGAGCACCAGCATCAGCATGCTGAACGCGAACAGGTTGAGGTAGAGGAAGAACTTGCTGAACCGCGGGTCGCCGTGCATGTAGCCGACGGCGTAGAGGTGGATCAGCGAGCCGATGCCCGTGACGAACAGGCACATCGTGATGCTCAGCGGATCGGCGAGGAATGCGAGGTCGACCTTCAACGAACCGGTGGGCAACCACGAGAACAGCGTCACGACGTGGTGGCGCTCCTCGGCCGTCTTCGACAGCAGATCGAAGAACACGCCGACGGTGACGGCGAAGGCACCGGCGCACATCAGCGTGGCGAGGTAGCCGGCGCGCGGCTCACCGAGCTTGCGCCCGAACAGCAGGATCAGCAGGAACCCGGCCAGCGGCAGGGCAGGGATCAGCCAGACGACGTCGAGCATCAGATCAACCCTTCAACTCGGCGAGGTCGTCGGTGGTCGCGTTGGGCTTGCGTCGCAAGATGGCGACGATGATCCCGAGGCCGACCACCACTTCCGCGGCAGCCACCACGAGCACGAAGAACACGATCGTCTCGCCGCCGATGTCGCCGAAGCGCTTGGCGAAGGCGACGAACGTCAGGTTCACCGCGTTGAGCATCAGCTCGACGCACATGAACAGCACCAGCGGGTTGCGGCGCACCATCACACCGACCATGCCGATGACGAACAGCAGCGCGGCCAGCACGAGGTACCACGTGGTGGTGGGGTGCAGTTCGAAGCCGACCATCAATGCTCACCCCCGGGCTTCGGAGCGCCGCCACGGCTGGGCTTGCGGGCCAGCAGCACGGTGCCGACCACGGCGATCACGAGCAGCACCGAGGTGAGCTCGAACGCCAGCACGTGATCGCTGAACAGGTTGCGGGCGAGCAGGCGGATGTTGGAGTCGTGATCGAGCGGGTTGCCCTCGCCGACGCCCTTGCGAACGCTCTTGCGCGCCTTGACGATCGCCGTGATGACCATGGCCGCGACGCCGACGCCGGTGATCACGGCCAGCGGACGCTGGATCTTGAACGGCTCGATGTCGAGGTTCTCCGCTCGGTCGACGCCGAGCAGCATGATCACGAACAGGAAGAGCACGACGATCGCACCGGCGTAGACGATCACCTGCACGGCGGCGAGGAACTGCGCGTCGAGCGAGATGAACAGCACGGCGATGCCGAACAGCGTGAGCACGAGGCTCAGCGCGGCGTGCACCGGGTGAGTGCGCAGGACGACGCCCACCGCACCGACCAGCACCATGATCGCCGCACATGCGAAGACGAACAGCTGCATCAGTGCGCGTCTCCACGGGACACGGTGCGGCTCGTCTTCACCGGATCGGCGGGCGTCTCCGGCTTGCGCACGCCGTAGCCGAGCTCACCGCTCCAGCCGACCTCACCGACGAACGCGGCATCGCCCGACGGCGCGGTGGCGCGCATCCAACCACTGGTGTTCAGGTCGTCGCCTTCGCGCCAGTCCTCCCACGGCAGCTGCTTGGGCTTGCCGTCGTCGGAGACCACCAGTTCGGCCTTCGTGTAGATGGCGTCCTTGCGGTTGGTGAAGCTGAACTCGAACAGCTTGCTCTCGGTGATCGCCTCCGTCGGGCAGGCCTCCACGCACAGGTCGCAGTGGATGCAGCGCAGGTAGTTGATCTCGTAGACGAACCCGAAGCGCTCGCCCGGCGAGGTCGGCTCCAGCGGATCGTTGTCGGCACCGCGCACGTAGATGCACTTGGCGGGGCAGACGCCGGCGCACAGCTCGCAGCCGATGCACTTCTCCATGCCGTCCTCGTAGCGGTTGAGGACGTGGCGGCCGTGGAGCCGCTCCGGCTTGTCGATCTTCTCGTCGTCGGCGAAGTTGCCCTTCTTGGCGGCGCGCCCGCCGGAGTAGGGCGTGGTGACGCGTTGGCCACCGAACAGTCGGTGCTGGCGCAACGTGATCAGGAACCCATCGAGCAGACCCATCAGAACATCGCCCCCTCTCGTTCTCGGTTGCGCATGCTGACCTTGTTGGCGACGCCGAGCAACGTGGCGAAACCGATGAGCACGACGAGGCTGATGCCACCGAAGAGCCACACGTTCCAGCCCTCGTCGGTGCGCACGCGGAATGCGGCGAGCAGCATGAACCAGGCCAGCGAGGCGGGGATCAGCAGCTTCCAGCCGAGGTTCATCAACTGGTCGTAGCGCAACCGCGGCAGCGTGGCGCGGAACCAAACGTAGACGTAGAGGAACACGATCAGCTTGAGGAAGAACCAGATCGTGCCGCTGAACGCGCCGAGGCCGAGGTTGCCGTCCCAGTCGAAATTGCCGATGTGGATGGCCACCGGCTGCGGGCCGCCGAAGAACAGCGTCACGATCACGCCGCTCATCGTGATCGTGTTCATGAACTCGGCCAGGAAGAAGAGCGCGAAGCGGATGCTGGAGTACTCGGTGTTGAAGCCGCCGACGAGCTCCTGCTCCGCTTCGACGAGGTCGAACGGCGGACGGTTGAGCTCGGCCGTCGCAGCGATCATGAAGATGATGAACGGCAGCACGCCAGTCGCGACGACGTGCCAGTTGCGGACGCCATCCTGGGCCACGACGATGCCGTGGGTGCTGAGCGTGCCGGAGATGAGGATGACGCCCGCGACGCTCAGGCCGAGCGCTGCCTCGTAGCTGACCATCTGTGCCGAGGCACGCACCGAACCGAGCAGCGGGTACTTCGAGCCCGAGCTCCATCCGGCGAGCATGATCCCGTACACCGCGATCGAGCTGAGCGCGAGCAGCAGCAGCACGCCGATCGACGGGTCGGCCAGCTGCGCGAACGTGCGATGACCGAAGATCGTGAACGATCCGTCGCGGCCGCCGTGGAAGTCGCCGGCCAGCGGGATGACGCTCCACACGAGGAACGCCGGCACGAAGGCGAGGTACGGCGCCAGCTTGAACACGAAGCGGTTGCTGCGTTCGGGGATCAGGTCTTCCTTGAAGAACAGCTTGATGCCGTCGGCCAGCGTCTGCAGGATGCCCCACGGGCCGGCCTTGTTCGGCCCGATGCGGTTCTGCATGCCGGAGATGGCCTTGCGTTCGAACCAGACCATCAGCATCGTGCCGACGAGGCCGAGCACGAAGATGACGATCACCTTCAGCAGCACGATCAGCACGTCGCCGAGCGTGAGGTTGCCGATCAGGATCGGGTCGAGCGCGATCATCGGAAGTTCTCGATCCGCACGTCGATCACTGGCGCAGTGGCGTCGATGAGATCGCCGATGTTCGTGCCGCCCTGGTTGAACGGCACCCAGGCCGTGCCGCGCAGCACCGTGTCGTCGGCAACGGTCGTCAGCACGACGCTGGCACGCGACGTGCTGATCTTCACGTCGGTCCCGTCAGCCGCGCCGCCGACGCGCTCGATGTCGAGCGGGTGGAGGTGCACCGTCGTGCGGCCGGCGAGGTGCGCCAACGACGGCGACTTCTGCGTTCCGATCGCGTTGTCGTACAGCTTGCGGGTGACCACGAGACGGAAGTCGTAGCTGTTGCGCTCCGAGATCACCGCATCCGTCGGTGCCGGCAGCGAGAACGCCGGCAGCGAGGTGAGCACGCCGTCGCGCTGCGACACGAGCGCCTCGGCCGTCACTGCTTCGTAGCTGTCCACCGTCTCGGCGATCGCGGCGGTCACGTCGCCGACCTTGGCGAAGCCCAGATCTGAACCGAGCTCCAGCGCCAGCTCGGCGGCGATCATCCAGTCCGGTCGGCTGGTGCCGCGCGGCGTGACCTTCTGCGACAGCATGGACACGCGCCCCTCGAGGTTCGTGGTGGTGCCGCTCTTCTCGCCGTATGCCGCAGCGGCCAGCACGACGTTGGCGTTCTGGTTGGAGTCGTTGAGGAAGGTGTCGACCGACACGATCCGTGCCGCCCCGGCCAAGCCGCGCCGAGCGAGATCCGTGTCCGGCACGTCGTTGAGGGGATCGCAGCCGAGCAGGACGAGCAGCTCGATCTTGCCCGAAGCAGCGGCTTCGAGGATGCCCGACGCTGCCATGCCACCCTCGCCCGGGCGCAGCCCGAGCTGCAGGGCACCGACCACGTTGCCGCGGCGAGACGCCGGCAGGACCGTCGCCTCGGGCACCGCGGCGAGCAGCTCGCGCAGCGCATCGACGGTGGCGTGGTAGCTCTCGGCGAGGTTGGCCTTGCCGGCCACGATCACGACCTTGCCCTTCGCGAGCTGCGCGGCGATGTCGCCGTCGGCCAACGCGGACTTCACCGCGGCGACCTGCGTACCCGGCTCGTAGCCGATGCTGCGCCAGGCGTACTTCGTGAGCCCGCTCTGCTTGGGCGTGAACTCGAGGATCCGGCTGCGCCGCTTCTCCGCCGCATCGCGCAGACGGAGGTAGAGCACCGGCAGCTCTTCCTTGAGATCCGGCCCGAGGAGGATGATCGTCGTCGCGTTGGCGGCCTCGTCGATCGTCGCTCGCGGGAGCCCGAGCACGCCGAGGTGCAGACCGTCGAGCAACTGCGAGTACACGTTCGGCGTACCGATCACGTCGTGCGCCAGCCGCGCCCAGGCAAAGGCGTCCTCGTTGGTGCCGCGAGCGCCACCGAGCACGGCGATGCTGCTCGGCCCACCGGCAGCGAGCGCGTCCTCGATCAGCTGCTTGGTGGTCGCCAGCGCGCCGTTCCACGACGTGGGGACGAAGCCATCGTCGGTGCGGACGAGCGGCGCGCCGAGGCGCTCGTCGCTGTTGACCGCTTCGAAGTTGAAGCGACCGCGGTCGCACAGCCAACCCCAGTTGACCGGATCGCTGTCGACGCCCTGGTAGCGCAGCAGCTCGTCGCGGCTGCTCTGCACCACGGTGCGGCAGCCGACCGCGCACGTCGTGCACGTGCTCTCGGTCTGGTCGAGGTCCCACGGGCGGGCCTTGAAGCGGTAGGGCTTGGCGGTCAGCGCGCCCACCGGGCAGATCTGCACGGTGTTGCCACTGAAGTAGCTGGCGAACGGCTCATCGGGGAACGTGTTCACCTGTGTGTTGTTGCCGCGGTTGGTGAAGTGGATCAGCTTGTCGCCGGCCACCTCGTCGGCGAAGCGGGTGCAGCGATCGCAGAGGATGCAGCGCTCGCGGTCGAGGAAGACGAGGTCGCTGATCGGGATCGGCTTCTCGTAGTGCCGCTTCTCCTCGACGTAGCGGCTCTCGCCCGGACCGTGGCTGAACGCCTGGTCCTGCAGCGGACACTCACCACCCTTGTCGCACACCGGGCAGTCGAGCGGGTGGTTGGCCAGCAGCAGCTCGAGCACGCCCTCCTGGGCACGCTTCACCGTCTCGGTCTCGGTGTGCACGACCTGGTTCTCGGCGACCGGCGTCATGCACGACACCACCATCATCGGACCGCGCGGCCCCTCGACCTCCACCAGGCACTGACGGCACATGCCCACCGGCGTCATGCGCGGGTGGTAGCAGAAGCGCGGCACGTACGTCCCCGCGTCTTCGCATGCGTCGATCACGAGCTGGCCGGGCTGCGCCTCGAACGGGCGACCGTCGACCGTGATCGAGATCGTCGTCTTCTTCGGTGCCTCGACCGCTGTCTCGGTGGTCGACGTCGTGTCAGACATAGATCCGTGCTCCATGGTGCACGCCGTGGATCGGCAGGTGCTCGACGCCGGCGATCGGACGGCCGTGCTCGATGTAGTGCTCGAACTCGTGGCGGAAGCGCTTCACGGCCGAGGCGATCGGGCTGACCGCCGACGGGCCGAGCGGGCAGATGGTGGTCTGCCGCGGCGGCCACGCCATGCCGGGGCTGATGCTCTCACTGACGTCGCACAGCAGGTCGATGTCCTCGGGCCGGCCGGTGCCGCTGAGGATGCGCTTGAGGATGCGGTCGAGCCACGTCGTGCCCTCGCGGCACGGCGTGCACTTGCCGCAGCTCTCCTTGGCGAAGAAGTGCACCACGTTCCAGCACGCGGCGACCATGTCGGTGGTGTCGTCCATGACGACGATCGCACCGGACCCGAGCATGGACCCACTCTTGTCGATCGTGGGCTTGTCGAGCGGGAGGTCGAGGTGCTCGTCGAAGAACCACATCGCGCTCGCCCCGCCGGGGATGAACGCCTTCACCGCCCGACCCTGACGCACGCCACCGCAGTACTCGGGTGCTTCGAACAGCATGCGGAACGTCGTGATCCCGTTCGGAACCTCGAACACGCCCGGGTGCTCGACGTGACCGCTCACCGCGAACAGGCGCATGCCCGTGCTCGTCGGAGCGCCGAGCTCCTTGAACGACTGGCCGCTCTCGTTGACGATCCAGGGGAGGTTGCTCAGCGTCTCGACGTTGTTGACGATCGTCGGCTGCATGTACAAGCCCTTGCTGGCCGGGAAGAACGGCGGCTTCAGACGCGGCATGCCGCGCTCGCCTTCGAGGCTCTCGATCAGCGCCGTCTCCTCACCGACGATGTACGCGCCGGCGCCCCAGGTGAGGACGATGTCGACGGAGAAGTCGGTACCGAGGATGTTCTTGCCGACGAGCTTGTTGGCGTAGGCGTCGTTGAGCGCTTGCGCCAGCCGCTCCTGGGCCAGTGCCATCTCGCCGCGCACGTAGAGGAACGCCTGCGCGGCGCCCACGGCGAAGGCGGCGATGACGATGCCCTCGATCAGCTGATGCGGATCGAGCTCCATCAGCTTGCGGTCCTTGTAGGTGCCGGGCTCGCTCTCGTCGCCGTTGATGACGAGGTAGCGCGGGAACACGGTCGGCGGGAGGAAGCCCCACTTGGTGCCGGCCGGGAAGCCGGCGCCGCCGCGGCCCTGCATCTCGCTGGCCTTCACCTCGTCGTGCACCTGCTGGGGCGTCATCGACGTGAGGACCTTGCGCAGCGCGACGTACCCGCCAGTGCTCACGTACCCGTCGTACGTGTACCCGTCGGCCTGATCGAAGCGCGACGTGATCAACTTCGGCCCCGTCGGCACGAGCCCCGGCACGAGGTACGAGTTCGGCGTATCGCTCATCGAGCATCGACCGTTCTCATATGGCCTGACGGCCTGCCGTGTTCGCTGCCTCCGCAAGCTTCGGCGCTCACCATGGCTCGATGTTGCGGATCACAGTCTGGCATCACTTGGTCCATCCTCATCGCGCGTCCACCACGGCTTGTGCGTCTTTGCCGGTGTTGGCCCAGTTGTCGGGGGTGCGCTGGCGGACGCGGGCGAGCGTGCCGTGCACCGGGAACTCGTCGCGGGAGCGCTCGTTGCGGAGATCGTCGATCAGCTGATCGGCGTCGGCACCGGTCACCGTGTAGCGGTAGCGGTAGTTCACGCTGAGGGCCGGGGCCTCGGTGCAGGCGGCGATGCACTCGACGCTCTCCACGGTGAACAGGCCGTCGGCGGTGGTACCACCGGACTTCACACCCAACGACTCCTCGACGTGCTCGAGCAACTGCCATGCGCCGAGCAGGTGGCAGGAGATGCCGGTGCAGACGTTGATGCAGTACTTGCCGACCGGCTCGAACTTGAACATCTCGTAGAACGTCGCCGTGCCGTAGACCTCGGCGCTGGTGATGCCGAGCAGATCGGCGATGTGCGCCATCGCATCCTCGGCGACGTAGCCGTCCTGCTCTTGGGCGAGGTGCAGCAACGAGATCAGCGCGCTCTTCGAACGCGGGAAGCGCCCGATGATCTCCCGCGCGATCGTGACGTTGGCATCACTGAGACGGCTCAACGGTCGACCTCCCCGAGCACAGGATCGACGGACGAGATGATCGCCACCGCGTCGGCGACGAGGCCGCCGCGCATCATGTGCGGCAGCGCCTGGATGTTGACGAACGATGGCGCACGCACGTGCATGCGGTACGGCGTGGCCGATCCGTCGCTGGCGATGTAGCAACCGATCTCACCACGCGGGCTCTCGATGGCCACGTAGACCTCGCCCTCGGGCACCTTGAAGCCTTCGGTGAAGATCTTGAAGTGGTGGATCAGCGCTTCCATCGACTCGTCGATGCGCGCCCGCGGTGGCGGCGTCACCTTCTTGTTCTGGATGCGATAGTCGCCCGTGGGCATGCGATCGAGGATCTGACGGACGATGCGCATGCTCTCGCGCACCTCGTTGAGCCGGATGGCGTAGCGGTCGAAGGCGTCGCCGTAGGAGCCGACGATCACGTCGAACTCCATCTCGTCGTAGTGCAGGTACGGCTGGTCGCGGCGGAGGTCCCACGCCAGGCCGGTGCTGCGCAGGATCGGGCCGGTGCAACCGAGGGCCACCGCTTCCTGCTCGGTGATCACGCCAACGCCCTGCAGACGGTCGCGCCAGATCGGCTGACCGGTCATCAAGACGTCGTACTCCTCGAGCCGCGGCTCGATCGTGTCCAGCAGGAACAGCACGTCGTCGCGCCAACCGTCCGGCAGATCGGCGGCGACGCCCCCCGGGCGGATGAAGTTGTGGTTCATCCGCAGGCCGGTGACCTTCTGGAAGAAGCGCAGCACCTCTTCGCGCTCGCGCCAGCCGTAGATCATCATGCTGACCGCGCCGATGTCCATGCCGTTCGTCGCCAGGAAGAGCAGGTGGCTGCTCATCCGGTTGAGCTCGCTGAGCAGCATGCGCATCCACACCGCGCGCTCGGGGATGTCGCCCTCGATGCCGAGCAGCTTCTCGGTGGCCATCGAGAACACGAGTTCGTTGTTCAACGGGCTGACGTAGTCCATGCGCGTCACGTTCGTGCCGCCCTGCATGTACGTCAGCGCCTCGCCCGTCTTCTCCATCCCGGTGTGCAGGTAGCCGATGATCGGCTTGCAGCGCAGCACCGTCTCGCCCTGGAGCTCCAGCATCAACCGCAGCACGCCGTGCGTGCTCGGGTGCTGTGGCCCCATGTTGATGATCATCGTCTGATCCTCGGAGGGATCGACGGGGATGTCGCCGAGCTTGGCCGCCTCGGCCTCGCTCATCCGCAGCACCGACCCGACCTCGCGCAGCAGTTCGCGCGCGGTCAGCTCGCTGCGCGGCTTGAGCCCTTGCTCCGGCTCGTTGCCGGCGCGAATCGTGTCGACGATGTCGGTCACGAGTTGGCCTCCTTGAACTGCACGGGGATGCGACCTTGGTCGTAGTCCTTGCGCAGGGGGTGGCCGTCCCAGTCCTCGGGCATCAGGATGCGCGTCAGGTCGGGATGGTCGGTGAAGGTGATCCCGAACATGTCGTAGACCTCGCGCTCCATCGCCTCGGTCCCGGGGTAGAGGTCGAACAGCGAGGCGATGCTCGGGTCGTCAGCAGGCACCTGCACGCGAATGCGGATGCGCTTGCGCTCCTGCAGCGACAGGAGGTTGACGACGACCTCGAAGCGCTCGCCGCTGACTCCGTCCGCGATCGAGCGCTGCGGGAAGCTGAGGTAGTCGACCGCGGTGAGGTCGCTGCACATCGTGTAGCCCTCATCGAGCAGCGTGCGCACCAGCTTCACGTACTGGTCGCGACTCGGGTGCACCACCGTCTGACCGCGGCTGTCGCTGAGCGGGCACCCGTGCAGGGTGGGCGGCGGTTCAGGCGCGGCGGGCTGGGTGTCGGTGGTGGGCGCGTCGCTCATCGGTCACCGAATCCCCAGCAGCACCGGGATCGGCTGCACGTCGGCGGGGATCTCGGTGACGTGGATGTTGGCCCCGGCACCGCTCTCCGTGCGCCGGCGCATCAGCTCGCCGTCCTCGATCTTCTGGTGCAGCGTCTCGATCGCGTGGATCAACGTCTCGGGCGTGGGTGGGCAACCAGGGGCGTACACGTCCACCGGCACCACCTGATCGACGCCCTGCACGATGGCGTAGTTGTTGAACATCCCGCCGCTGCTGGCGCAGACGCCCATCGAGATGACCCACTTGGGTTCCATCATCTGGTCGTACACCTGGCGCAGCACCGGCGCCATCTTCTGGCTGACGCGACCGGCGACGATCATGATGTCGGCCTGGCGCGGCGATGCGCGGAAGACCTCCATGCCGAAGCGCGAGATGTCGTAGTGCGCGGCGCCGGTGGCCATCATCTCGATCGCGCAGCAGGCGAGACCGAACGACGCCGGCCAACTGCTGCGGCTGCGTGCCCAGTTGACGAGGTCCTCGATCTTGCCGGTGATGACGTTGTGGTCGAGACCACCGAGTCCGTCGTCGCGGATGCTCTGCACGAAGCTCATGCCGCGTCCTCCTCGATGCGTCCCTCGGTGCCGACGCGCCGGATGGTGCTCGACAGCGTGCGATCGGCGGACACGGCCGACTCGAGACGGCGGTGCTTTTGCACCGGACCCCAGTCGAGCGCGCCGCGGGCCACCACGTAGACGAAGGCGAGGAAGAACACGACGCTGAAGGCGAGCATCTCCCAGAACGCGTACGGCCCGAGGAAGCGACGATCGACGGCGAACGGGTAGATGAAGATCAGCTCGATGTCGAACATGATGAACAACATGGCGACGACGTAGAACGTGACCGGGAAGCGCTCCGGTGGCTCACGGCTGGGAACGATGCCGCACTCGTACGGGGCTTCCTTGGCCGACGACGGCCGACGGGGGGCGAGCAACCTGGACGCGAAGAAGCTGAGCGCGCCGAACAAGATGGCGAGGATCATCAGACACGCGACCGGCAGGTACTGCCCCATTCGCTAGGCCTTCGCTGCCACGAGCGCGCGGTTGGTGGTGACACGACGATCGCGACGATGCAACAACGAGCAGAGCGCGAGGAACGTGATCAGCGAACCGATCGTGATGAAGGCGGCCGGGCGTCGCTTCGAGCCCATGTCGCGGATCATGTAGATGTACTGGTGCGGTCGGGTGGTGTCGATCACCGGACGGGCCGGTGCGCGACCGGGCTCGTCGCGTTGCACCACCAACGGCGCCACTTCCACCACCGAGTAGTGCGGCTTGTGGAAGAAGGCCAGGAAGTCGATGTTGTTGCCCCAGAACTGCGGACTGCGCTCGCCACCCTTGTCGAACACGTTGACGACGGTGAACTCGCCCGCGGCCAGCGCACCGTCCTCCTCGAGGAACACGGATGCGGCGGCGAACGCCTGCTGGTACTGCGGCGCGGCGGCGTCGAGGCGACGCCAGTTCTCGTCGACGAACGCGCTCTGCACGTCGAGCGCGGTGTCGGTGGGGTCGGCGGCGTCGGGCACGGTGATCTTCAGCACGTTCGCTTCGCGCAGGGCTCGTGGCTCCTGCAGCACGGTGCGACCGCCAACCGGTTGCCACGTCGGATCGGTGCCGAGGAGGCCCTTGCCGTACGACCACCAGATGGCACCCATGATGAACATCCAGCCGGCGAGCGCCGACAGCGTGATCAGGAAGCCGAGGCGGGCACCGACGTTGGTGCCGAGGATCAGGTAGATGCTGCCGACCAGCACCGTCACCGCGATGATGACGATGAGGATGCCGCGCAGCTCCGGTTCCCAGGAAATGGCCAGCATTGCGTTCATCAGAGGCTCCGCACGTATTCGACGATCTGCTTGATCTGCTCGTCGGTGAGCAGACCACCGAAGCCGGGCATCTTGCCACTGCCCTGGCCCTGGACGCCGTACTTCTTGCCGTTCTGCGAACCGGCGGCGACGAAGGCGATCATGTCGGCCTCGTTCGGGAAGTGCACGTTGGTGACGCCACCGGTGAGGTTCCAGCCGAGGGCGCCCTGCGCCGTCACGCCGGGGTCGCCGTAGCTCCAGCCCGTGGTGTGGCAGCGAGCGCAGCTGTAGGCGCCGCTGGCCAGGTTGAGGTTGAACAGCGCCTCGCCCATCGCGTCTTCGACGGTGGCGTACTTGCCGGACTCGACCAGTGCCTTGGCCGCGTTGTCGGCGGTCTTGGCGATCTCGTCGCGAGTGTCCGACGGCAGCGCCGCACCGTCGCAGATGGCCGGGTCGGCATCGGTCGGGAACTCCGCACCGAGGCAGCCCTCGGGCTCGAGCTGGATGCTCTTGAGGTACTCGATCAACGTGTCGATCTGCTGTGCGTTCATCGGTCCGCCGCCGATGGTGCCCCACGCCGACATCGGCGAGAACGGACGGCCGTAGTTGAGGATGAAGCGCACCTCTTCCACGCTGAACCGGTAGAAGACCGTGTTCAACGCAGGGGCGTACCAGTTCACCGACTTGACCTCGCCGGTGACCGGGTTGGTGACCGCTGCAGCGGCGTTGCCGCCCGTGCCGTTGAGGCCGCCGTGGCAGCCGGCGCAGTTGAAGCCGCCGTTGGCGGTGACCTCGAACAGCTCCTTGCCCCAGCCCTCGAACTCGTGGACCTTGTGCTCCTTGGCGCCGGCCTGACGATCAGGCTCGAACACCCAGTAGAGCGGCAGCGAGATGACGATGACGAACAGGGTCAGCACGCCGAGGAGCTGCATGCGCTCCAGGCGCGGGCCTTCGAGTGTCTCGTCGTCGTAGTACGGCTTGCGATTCGCCGCCAGCTCGATCTCCGAGCCCAGCTCGGGCGCGGCCGACGACTTGTTGAGGAAGTAGTAGCTCACCCAGCCGATGGTGATGAGCCCGACGATGACCACCGCGATGCTGGTGGTTGCCAAGGCGATCATCCGTGACCACCCCCGCCACCGATGCAGTGCGGTCCTTCCGCTTCTTGACCGGTGGTGTTGGTGCCGATGGGCGGGCCGGGGAACACGGTGCCGGTGTCGACGGTGACGTCGCCGGAGCCGCCGACCGCGAAGGCGAAGCGGTCCATACCGCGAGGTGCCGGGCCGCCCTTCTTCTCACCGACGCGGTTGTACTGCGAACCGTGGCACGGGCATTCGAACCACTGGCTGCTCTTGCACTCCGGCACACGACAACCGAGGTGCGGGCACTTCTGGTAGAGGACGACGATGCCGTTGGACATGCCGCTGAGCAGTGGCTTGTAGTTGGCGACGCTCTTCGCCTTCGGCAACGCCTCGGTGGGGTACACCGTGACGTGGGCGCGAGCGGTGGCGCTGTAGAAGAAGCCCTGGTTGCTTCGAATGGCGCCGAGGATGTCGTCGAGCTTGCCGATGTTGACCTTGCCACCGAAGCCCGAGGACGCCGTGGGCCACAGGAAGGCGACGAAGCCGGCGGCGGCGAAGGCCAGCAGACCGGTGGTCATCAGCGACACGCTGGCCCGGTTGAGGAACTGGCGACGGCTGACGCCAATGGCCTCGCGGTCCGGCGGGACCCAGATGACGGGCGCCGAGGGCTCGACCTTCTCGATGCCGCCGAAGTTGGCCTGCACGGCGGCGCGCTCGACCTGGCGGCCGGTCGGTGCGCCGGGCAAGTCGATGTCGTTGTCGCGATCGCGACGGCGGGTCTCGCGGCTGAGGGCACCGGCACCGCGCACGTCGGTGCGACGGGCTGCGGTGAGCAGCACGACGGCACCGAGCACGACGATGACGCCGACAGCGATGGAGATGATGGCAGCAGAGCTCATGATGGGGACCTCACAGCTCGAAGAACAGGCCGTCGCGCCACGGCAGGGTGAAGTTGAACCCGGGGCCGCGGAAGAACGAGCCGATGATGACGAGCACTGCCCAGAACATCATGTGGACGGTCATCAGCGACGTGGCGAACTTGCGGTCTTCGGGCTTGTTGGATGGGTTCTTGTCGATGTACGGGGCGAAGATCATCACGATCAGGCCGACACCGGGGATGGTGACGCCGGCGATCATCGGGTGGAACATCGTCAGCAGTTCCTGGAGGCCGAGGAAGTACCAGGGCGCCTTCGACGGGTTCGGCGTGCGGTTCGGGTTGGCCTGCTGCAGCAGTGGTGCGTTGACCCACACCGAGAACAGGAAGGTGAACGCCAGGCAGATCAGCGCGGCGACGAACTCGGCAGCGAGGAGGTGCGGCCAGGTGTGCACCTTGTCCACCGGGGCGGCCTTCACGTCCTGGATCGAGCCGCTCTTGACGACGGTCAGCAAGCGCTGGGTGTGACCACCCGGGCCGGCGCCGACCGGAACGCCACCACCCGTGGGCGCAGCGGCGACCACGCTGGCCACGCGCTCCTGCACGGCCACGGCACCACCGCCGGCCTCGGCGGTCCCACCGTCGGCCTTGGCCTTGGCGGCGCGACTGCGCTCCAGCAGGTGTGCGGGGATGCGCGGATCCGCCGGTGCCTCGTCGGCTGCGGGGGTCGCCGGAGCTGCGGCGGCGGCGCTCTCTGCCGCAGCCTTGTCGCGGGCCGCTTGGGCCCGCTTGAGGAGGTGTTCCGGGATCTCGGTCATCGGTAGTTGGTCCCCTCGCTCACAGCGGCCCGGAGATGCCGCCGTCCTTGCGGACACGCCAGAAGTGGATGGCCATGAAGATGACGATGACGAACGGCAACATCAGCACGTGCAGCACGTACCACCGCAGCAGCGTCTCGGAACCGATCTCCTTGCCACCGAGGAGCACGAAGCGCACCTCCTGGCCGAAGACCGGCGTGTAGCCCATCATGTTGGTGCCCACGGCCACGGCCCACAGGGCCAACTGGTCCCACGGCAGCAGGTAGCCGGTGAAGCTCAGCAGCAGGGTGAGCATCAGCAAGACGACGCCGATGACCCAGTTGAACTCACGCGGCGGCTTGTAGGCACCGTGGTAGAAGACGCGCGCCATGTGCAGGAACACGCTGAGCACCATCAGGTGCGCGCCCCATCGGTGCATGTTTCGGACAAGTAAGCCGAAGGTCACCGAGGTCTGCAGGTTGGAGATGTCGTTCCATGCCGCCACGTCGGTCGGTCGGTAGAAGAACATCAGGAAGATGCCGGTGACGGTGAGCAGGATGAACAGGAAGAAGCTGAGGCCGCCGAGGCACAGCGTGTAGCTGACCTTGACCGCGTGACGCTTCACCTTCACCGGGTGCAGGTGGTACAGCACCGAGTTCATGACCACGTAGCTGCGGTTGCGCGGGCTGTCGGTGTAGCCCTTGCGGAAGATGGAACCGGGTCGGAAGATGCTGTTCCAGGCCTGGCTGCCCTGCACGCCGTCGACCGTCTTGTTCAGGCGGTCCTTGGCGGTGGGGCGGGGTCGTTCGTCGATGATCTTTGCCATGAGTACGGGTCTTCCTCTACAGCCGCAAGCCGTAGGCGTAGCCGTGGTTGTTGGTGCGGACGTGCGAGTCGCCCGTGCCGGACGGGGCGCCGGCCTTTCCGAGGATGATGACCCCAGTGGGGCACCGATCCACGCACAGCGCACAGCGCGTGCAGATGTCGTCGTCGATGATGAACAGCACGTGGTCGCTCGGGTCCGAGCCGGGCCGTTCCGTTCCCGTCGCCTCGACGATGGCGTCGGGAGTGACCATGTGGATGCACTTCCACGGGCAGATGTCGACGCAGCCCTCGCACATGATGCACTCGGTCTGGTCGATGTGGATGAACTGCTTGGGCTTCACCGCCTTGGTGAGGTAGTCCGCGTCCACTTCGACGAGCTGGTACTCGTCGGTGTACGGCATCATCGGCGGGTTCGCGTCGGTGCGAGCCATGCGCTAGGCCTTCTTCACCAGGGGTCGACCGTAGGTGCTGGTCGCCACTTCGACGCCGGGCTTGGCTTGGCCACGCTTCTGCCACTTGCCCCACAGAAAGATGATCAGGCCGAAGTACCAGACGTGGATCAGCACGACGACGGTGTCGCGGATGGCTTCGTAGGTCATCGTCAGCGGGAAGCTGCCACCGTTGGCCTTCGGCTTGAGGATGTCGAACGGCCCGAAGATGATCTTCTGACGCGACCAGCCGAGCTCTTTGTCGGCGTGGTCGATCCACTGGTGGGGCACGACGCCGAAGGCGATGAACATGGTGCCGAACACGTAGACCGCGGCGAGCATCGCCTCGCCCCACGAGAGCGGCGTGCCGACCGGCCGGCGCTTGGCGAACGGGATCGACAGCAGGGCAAGACCGGTCGACAAGAAGAACGAGAAGAGGAACGCCTGGTTCACGCCGGGCCACTTCAGGACTTCCCAGTCAAATGCGATCTGCAACGCCGCTGCCTTCCACGTGAGATTTGATCGGTGCAGGGCTCGTGAACACCTGCACGAACTGCTGCTTGAACTGTAGTCACCCGCGGCCCTGGCGCGGCCAGTTCGGCCCTGAGGTCGCGAGCTTCTTCGTCGGTCTACCACGCTGCCCTCGGCGGACCCGCCTGGTTGTGAACTCGTGCATGAGAACGCGCATGAGAAGTCGAGTCGCGGATTTCCCTCGCTGCGGGTCGCGGCGTCTATCGTTCCCGAGCGATGACCGAGATCCCCGAGCACCTGCTGAAGCGCGCCGCTGAACGACGTGCTGCGCTCAGTGGTGAACCCGCTGCCGCCGCACCCGCTGCCGCAGCGCCTGCCGCCGGCACCGAGGTGGCTGCTGCTGCCCCGGCCGCTGCCGCCGCGCCGGCCGCTCGGGCCGCCAAGACCGTGCCCGCAGCACCGCCGCCCCCGCCGCCCGACATCCCCGTCGTCGCTGCCGCGAAGGCCCGCAAGCGGATCCCGTTCTGGGCAATGGCGACGCTCAGCATCCTGCCGCTGTGGGGCTTCATGTACGTCCGCTCGCTCACGCCGGTGGAGGTCACGGTGAGCGGACCTCTCGGCGACGGCAAGACCGAGTTCAACAGCTGCGCCACGTGCCACAACGCCGACGGGTCGGGCGGGTCCGGCCGGCAGCTGAACAACGGCGAGGTGCTGAAGACGTTCCCGCACATCGAGGATCAGCTGAACCTGGTGTACACCGGATCGCAGGCCTACGAGACCAACGGCGTCGGCCCGTACGGCGACGCGTCCCGCGGCCACCTCGTCTACAACGGCTCCTACATGCCGCCGCAGGGCTCCAAGTACGGCGGCTCGCTGACCGAAGCGCAGATCCTCGCCGTCGTCTGCCACGAGCGCTACGACCTCGGTGGTGCCGAGCCGGATTCGCCGGCCTACGCCGCCGAGTACGCCAAGTGGTGTGCCGAGGACAGCGCGATCTACGCCGGGTTGAAGGATGGCTCGCTCACCTTCGACACGGTCGCCGACAAGGTGAAGGACACGCTTCCCGTCGGTACGGCGCCGCGCAAGGGCACCGGACCCTCCTGACAGATCGACGACCGGTGAGCGATCTGCCGGTTTGCCGCCACACTGGGAAGTCGTGAGCACCGACGCCGTGACGAACAAGGAGTCCCGCGACACCGACGTGCTCGTCATCGGTGGCGGGCCCGCCGGCGCGGCCGCCGGGTACTGGT
This sequence comes from Ilumatobacteraceae bacterium, assembly GCA_965229005.1. GTDB lineage: Bacteria > Actinomycetota > Acidimicrobiia > Acidimicrobiales > Ilumatobacteraceae > CBDDIP01. Next base: position 741,827 of record CBDDIP010000002.1, on the reverse strand, counting down.
TGGCCAAGCACGGCCACGACGTCACCATCGTCGAGCGCAAGTCGTTCCCCCGCGAGAAGACGTGCGGCGACGGGCTCACCCCGCGAGCGGTGCACCAGCTCAACGAGATGGGCCTGGCCGATCAGCTCACCCCGTTCCACCGCTACAGCGGGCTGCGCGCCACCGGGATGGGGCGCGAGCTCGAGCTGGAGTGGCCGTCGCACCCGACCTATCCGAGCTACGGCTACGTCGTTCGCCGGCGCGAGCTCGACAGCATCGTCGCTCGCAACGCCGTCGACGCCGGTGCGACGTTGCTCGAAGGCCACGAGGCGCTCATGCCGCTGGTCGACCGCGGCTTCGTGCGCGGTGCCACCGTGCAGCCGAAGGGAGGCAGGCCGATCGAGATCCGCGCCAAGTACGTCGTCGTCGCCGACGGTGCCAACAGTCGCTTCGGTCGCGCGCTCGGCACGTTTCGCACGCGCGAGTGGCCCTACGGCACGGCGATCCGCACGTACTGGCAGTCGCCCAAGCACGCCGACCCGTGGATCGAGAGCGCGCTCGACGTGAAGGACCGCAGCGGCAACGCCATGCCCGGCTACGGCTGGATCTTCCCGGTCGGCGACGGCACGGTGAACATCGGCGTCGGGTTGCTGTCCACGTTTCGTGAGTTCAAGAGCGTCAACACCACGCACCTCCTCGACGCCTACGCGCACCAGGTCGCCGATCGGTGGGAGATCGACCCGGGCAACCCGGAGTGCAAGGCCACGAGCGGACGCATCCCCATGGGCGGTTCCGTCGGCCCGAAGTCCGGTCCCACGTACCTCGTCATCGGCGACGCCGCCGGCAGCGTCAACCCGTTCAACGGTGAGGGCATCGACTACGCCTACGAGACCGCACGGATCGCCGCCGGCGTGCTGCACGAAGCGCTCGACGGCAACGACGCGCTGGCGCTGCAGCAGTACGCCAAGCTGATCGACGACGAGTACGGCGAGTACTTCAAGGTCGCCCGCCTGTTCGCCCGCGTCATCGGTCGCCCGGCGCTGATGCGCGAGCTCACCCGCGCCGGCATGCACAGCCGCACGCTCATGGAGTGGGTCCTGCGGATCATGGCCAACCTGCTCCGCCCCGACGAGATCGGTCCCGCCGAGCTCGCCTACAAAGCCGCCGCCAAGATCGTCAAGCTCGCCCCCAACGCCTGACCCCGACCTCGCGTTTGAGCAGGGTCGACGTCTGGGGCGGATCCGTCTCGGAAGCCGCAACGATCGGTGCCCAGAGTCAAGCCAGCTCGGGTGCCCATTGGCGGAGCACCGCCTGGATGCGGGCCGCGACCTTCGCTGGCGCCCGATCGAGCTGTCGCCAGGTGAACCGGACGACGATCCAACCTGCCGCGAGCAGTTCCGCGTCGCGAACTCGATCGAGCTCGAACTGGTCGCCGAGCTCGTGGTGCTCACGGCCGTCGCACTCGAGCACGACGTTCGTGCCATCGATGCGGAAGTCGACCTCGTATCCGAGGATGACCTCGTGGAAGGTCATCGGAGGAAGCCGGTGCCGCGCGGCCATCGCCGCCATCCGCGTCTCCAGCACGCTGTCGGCAACCTCGAGTGCCAGCGGGTAGCGATCCAACGCATCACGAAACGCGGCCACCCCATGGCGGCCCGGTCGGGCGTGGCGCTCGAGCGTTTCGCGGAGCGCCCGCGGGCTGACGACACGGGCGATGACCAACGCCTCCAACGCCGGGTAGACGCCGACGGGGTCGACCGCTCCGAGATCGACCAGCATCCGCAACGGACTCGTGCACGGAACACGATTGCGGACGAGTGACCGAAGATCGACATCGCCGCGCGGGCGATGGATCACCGCACCCTCCACCACCGCCCGGCGCGACCTGCCCGGCAACATGACGTCGATCAGTTCACGCTCCGGACGCTTGGCACCCCACAACCGAGCCGAGCTCCGATGCGACGCCATCGCACCCGGACCCGCTGCCCACACCGCGGCCAACGCTCGCTGCTCGAAGCTCGGCGGCGACCCCGGCAGGCGGGCAACACCCGGGTGGACCTGTTCGAGCCGACCGGCATCGATCGCCCGATACCAGGCCGCCCTCGACATGCCGAGTCGCGCAGCCACCGCGCCGGTGATCAGACCATGATGCGTCGCGGCGAAAGCATGCTGTTGCTGTTGGGTCACACCAACACAGACCGTGCGGAGTGAGCTCGAGCGGAAAACAACCTGCTCTGGGCACCGATCTTCTCGGCTTCCGCAACGAACGGTGCCCAGGCCCGCCGCAGCGGATCGGGTCAGCGGGTGAGGGAGGCGAGGAGGGTGCCCGGCGCAGCGCGGAGGGAGTCGGTGGCGGGACCGGCGGGGAGCGAGTCGCAGGCCGACTCGGCAACGGCGACCCACTCACGGGCGGAGCGTTGCGCCGACTCGACACCGCCGTTGACGCGCACGATCGCCAGTGCCTTGTCGCGCTCGATCGTGTCGAGCGGCTTGCCGAGGATCGCCAGCATCTCGGCCGCTGCCACGCCGCCGCTCTGCAACGTGCGCAGGACCGGCAGCGTGTACACACCCTCGACCATGTCGTGGCCGGCCGGTTTGCCGAGCTGCTCGTCGGTGGCGGTGATGTCGAGCACGTCGTCGACGATCTGGAAGACCATGCCGAACGCCTCGCCATAGGCGGTGAGCGCGTCGATTGCCGGGCGCGGGAGATCGGCGACGATGCCGCCGATGCGCGCTGCGGTGGAGAACAGCGATGCGGTCTTGCCCTTGATCGACGACAGGTAGCTCGACTCGGGCCGAGCCGAGTTGTAGGTGTGGCGCAGCTCTTCGATCTGGCCTTCGCACAGACGGCCGATGGTGCGAGCCAAGAGCCCGGCGACCTCGGTGCCCAGCGAGGCCGCGATCTCCGAGGCGCGAGCCAGGAGGAAGTCGCCGGCGAGGATCGCCTGCAGGTTGCCCCACTTGGCGTTGACGGTGTCGACGCCACGGCGGGTGAGCGCCTCGTCCATCACGTCGTCGTGGTAGAGCGAACCGGTCTGCACCAGCTCGCACGCGACGCCGCCGAGGACGGCGCTCGTGTCGTCGCCGTCATCACCAGCGACTTGCGAAGCACGCACGGTGAGCAACGGCCGCAGCAGCTTGCCGCCGGCGCGGATCAGGTGCGCGGCGATCTCCGAGAGGTACGGATCCGGGGTGTGCACCGACTGCGCCAGTGCCGCCTCGATCACCTCGAGGTCGCCGGTCTTCCCCGGCAGTGCAAACAGGGGCGACGCGGCCACCCAGCCAGGCTAGGCCATCGACATCGGGCTCGCTGCGCTGGCCCGAGTGTCAGCGTCATGTCAAGCCCTGTTGCATCCTCCGAGCGCCGGTACACTTTCGACATGTTCGAACGCTTCACCGATAGGGCCCGTCGGGTTGTGGTGTTGGCGCAGGAGGAAGCTCGCCTGCTGAACCACAGCTACATCGGCACCGAGCACATCCTGCTCGGTCTCATCCACGAAGGTGAAGGCGTCGCTGCGAAGGCGCTCGAAAGCCTGGGCATCTCGTTGGAGGCCGTCCGCAGCCAGGTGGAAGAGATCATCGGCCAGGGCGGCTCGTCGCCGTCCGGGCACATCCCGTTCACGCCCCGAGCGAAGAAGGTGCTCGAGCTGTCGTTGCGCGAGGCGCTGCAGCTCGGCCACAACTACATCGGCACCGAGCACATCCTCCTCGGCCTCATCCGCGAAGGCGAAGGCGTGGCCGCGCAGGTGCTCGTCAAGTTGGGCGCGGATCTCAGCCGCGTTCGCCAGCAGGTCATCCAGCTCCTCTCTGGGTACCAGGGTGGTCAGGGCAAGGGCGAGCCGCAGGCCGCCGCCTCCACCTCGGGCACGCCGAAGGAAGAGCAGGGCGACAAGGGCAACAGCCAGATCCTCGACCAGTTCGGTCGCAACCTCACCCAACTCGCTCGCGAGAAGAAGCTCGACCCGGTCATCGGTCGGACCCGCGAGCTCGAGCGGGTGATGCAGATCCTCAGTCGGCGCACGAAGAACAACCCGGTGCTCATCGGCGAGCCGGGCGTCGGCAAGACGGCGATCGTCGAGGGCCTGGCCCAGAAGATCGTCAGCAACGACATCCCCGACACCCTGCGCAACAAGCAGCTGTACACCCTCGACCTCGGCGCACTCGTCGCCGGCAGCCGCTACCGCGGCGACTTCGAGGAGCGCTTGAAGAAGGTGCTCAAGGAGATCAAGACCCGCGGCGACATCGTGCTGTTCATCGACGAGATCCACACGCTCGTCGGCGCCGGCGCTGCCGAGGGCGCGATCGACGCGGCGAGCATCCTCAAGCCGATGCTCGCCCGTGGCGAGCTGCAGACCATCGGTGCCACCACCATCGACGAGTACCGCAAGCACTTCGAGAAGGACGCCGCGCTCGAGCGCCGCTTCCAACCGGTGAAGGTGGACGAGCCGACGCTGGCCCACACCATCGAGATCCTCAAGGGCGTGCGCGACAAGTACGAGGCCCACCACCGGGTCACGATCACCGACCAGGCGATCGTCGCCGCGGCCAACCTGGCCGAGCGCTACATCTCCGACCGTCACCTCCCGGACAAGGCCATCGACCTCATCGACGAGGCCGGCAGTCGCCTGCGCATCAAGCGCATGGGCACCCCGCCCGACCTGAAGGAGATCGAGCTCAAGCTCACCGACGTGCAGGAAGCGAAGAAGCGCGCCGTCGAGGAGCAGCAGTTCGAGGAAGCCGGTCGCCTGCGCGACCAGGAGAAGTCGCTGCTCGAGGAGAAGGCCACCAAAGAGGCCGAGGTCAAGGCCAGCGGCGTCGACCTGTTCGACGAGGTCGACGAGGAAGCCATCGCCGAGGTGCTCAGCATCTGGACCGGGATCCCCGTCTACAAGCTCACCGAGGAGGAGACCGCCAAGCTCCTCAACATGGAAGGTGAGCTGCACAAGCGGATCATCGGCCAGGAGAACGCCATCCGGGCGGTCAGCCAGAGCGTGCGGCGCACCCGCGCCGGCCTGAAGGACCCGAAGCGTCCGAGCGGTTCGTTCATCTTCCTGGGGCCCACGGGCGTCGGAAAGACCGAGCTGGCCAAGACGCTCGCCGAGTTCCTCTTCGGCGACGAGAACTCCCTCATCGCGCTCGACATGAGCGAGTACATGGAGAAGCACACGGTCAGCCGCCTCGTCGGCTCGCCCCCCGGCTACGTCGGCTACGAAGAGGGCGGCCAGCTCACCGAGGCCGTGCGGCGCAAGCCGTTCAGCGTGGTCCTGTTCGACGAGATCGAGAAGGCCCACCCCGACGTGTTCAACACGTTGCTGCAGATCCTCGAAGAGGGTCGCCTCACCGACAGCCAGGGTCGCACGGTCGACTTCCGCAACACCGTGCTGATCATGACGTCCAACCTCGGCACGCAAGACCTGCGCAAGGCCAACGTCGGCTTCACGAAGGTCGACTCGGCAATGAGCTACGAGCGGATGAAGGACAAGGTCACGGAGGCCCTGAAGGGTCACTTCCGGCCGGAGTTCCTCAACCGCATCGACGAGGTCATCGTCTTCCACGAGTTGGCTCGCGAAGAGGTCATGGTGATGGTCGATCTGATGACCAAGCGCCTCACCAGCCAGCTGGAGGGCCAGGGCCTCGGCATCGAGCTCACCCAGGCGGCCAAGGAGCTGCTCGCCGAGCGGGGCTACGACCCGCAGCTCGGTGCCCGTCCGCTGCGTCGCGCCATCCAGCGCCTCGTCGAGGACGCGCTCAGCGAGAAGATCCTCTACAAGGAGTTCCGCGCCGGCGAGATCATCGTCGTCGACGTCGAGGACGACGAGGAGAAGCCGGGCGAGAAGAAGCTCTCGTTCCACTCGGTGGAAGGCTTCCAGCCGCCGCCCATCGTCGAGCTGGCCACCACGGGCGCGCCCGACGCCGAGCCCATCACACCGGCGGAGTAGCTCTCGCTGGAGTCACGGTGCGTCCGGCTCGCTGGATGTCATGATCGTTTCGTGCGCCGCCTCTTCGCCATCGTTCTTGCCGCGCTCGCGCTGAGCGCGTGCAAGGTCGACGTCGACGTCGCGGTCGACGTGCGTGCCGACGGCAGTGGCACCGTGACCGTGACCGCGCTCGCCGACGGAGAGCTGGTGACGGCCACGCCGGGTCTGGTCGACGACCTGCGCTTCGAGGACGCGGTGGCTGCTGGCTGGACGGTGGACGGCCCGTCGAACACCACCGGTGGTGGGTTGCGCGTCGTGCTGTCCCACACGTTCGACTCCGCAGCGGAGGGCACCGCACTGCTGCGGTCCATCAACGGCACCGGCGGTCCCGTGCACGACGTGGCGATCGCACTCGATGGTTCGTCGGTGGCCTTGACGGGATCGTTGCGCGTCGACGGTGGGCTGAACGCGTTCGCCGACCCGGAGGTGCTCGCCGCGATCGGCGGCTCGCCGTACGCCGACGACCTCGCCGCGGCCAACCTGCGTCCCGCTGACGCGCTGGCGCTGACGTTCGCGGTCACCTTCCCCGGCGCCGTCGGCACGACGACGGGAACCAAGGGCGGCAACACGGTGACGTGGACGGTGCCACTGGATCAGACGTCGCTGGACCTGGCGACGTCGTCGAAGGTGGACGCGCCGCGCGACTCGACGTGGAGCACGGTCGCCACCGTGGCGTTGGGCTTGCTGGTGCTGTGGGTCGTGCTCGCCACGACGTTCATCGTCTGGGTGATGGTGCAGCGCCGCAAGCGGGCCCGTCGCCGCGCCGCTCGCGTCTGACGGTCTCGGTCTCCGCTTCTCTGTCACACGCTTCGCGTACGGTGCCGAGCATCATGGTCAAGCTTCGACTCGTCTACCGGTGCACCGATTGCGGCGCCGACCATCCCAAGTGGGCCGGGCGGTGCACCTCCTGCGGCGCGTGGAACTCGCTGGTCGAGGACGTCGACGGTCCGCCCGACGTGGCGCTGCCGCTCGCTGCGTCCGCCTCGGGCGCGGTGGCGCGCGAGATCGGCGACGTCGACACGGTGGCCGGCCAGCCGCAGTCCACCGGGATCAGCGAGATGGACCGCGTGCTCGGCGGTGGCCTCGTGCCGGGATCGGTCACGTTGCTCGGCGGTGAGCCGGGCATCGGCAAGAGCACGCTGCTCCTGCAGCTGGCCGCGTGGTGGCCGACGCGCACGCTCTACGTCAGCGCGGAGGAGAGCGCCCAGCAGGTGCGCCTGCGCGCCGAACGCCTCGGTGCGGTGCGCCCCGATCTGTGGCTGCTGCCGGAGACGTCGCTGCCGCACATCATCGCCGCCATCGACGAGCTGCAACCGCAGCTGGTCATCGTCGACAGCATCCAGAGCGTGGCCGACCCCGAGCTCGGCTCGGCGCCGGGCAGCGTGGTGCAGGTACGTGGCTGCGCTCACCGCTTCGTCACCGAGGCCAAGCGGCGCAACATACCGATGGTGCTCGTCGGCCACGTCACCAAGGACGGCACGCTCGCCGGCCCGCGCCTGCTCGAGCACGTGGTCGACACGGTGCTCTCCTTCGAGGGCGACCGGCATCACTCGTTGCGCATGCTGCGAGCCGCCAAGCACCGCTTCGGGCCGACGAGCGAGCTCGGTGTGTTCGAGATGGCCGAAGCCGGGTTGCAGGGCGTACCCGATGCCAGCCGGCTGTTCCTGACGGATCGGCGCACCGGTGTCGCCGGCTCGGCGGTGACGCCCACGTTGGAGGGGCACCGGCCCCTGCTCGTGGAAGTGCAGGCACTCACCAACTCGGTGCCACCCGGTGTGCCGCCGCGGCGCAGCGCACAGGGCATCGATGGCGGCCGATTGGCGCTGCTGCTCGCCGTGCTCGAACGTCGGGCCCGCCACCAGTTCGGCAGCAAGGAGGTGTTCGCCTCCGCCGTCGGTGGGGTGCGACTCACCGAACCGGGCGCCGATCTCGCCCTCTGCCTGGCACTGGTCAGTGGCTCGCTCAACGTCCCGCTGCCCGCCGACACGGTGGTCTTCGGCGAGGTCGGGCTGGCCGGTGAGGTCCGCCAGGTGGCGCACGCCCAACGTCGGCTCGCCGAAGCGGCGCGCATGGGCTTCGCCACGGCGATCGTTCCGGCCAACTCGCCCGCCACCGCAGATGGCATCGATGTCGTGCGAGTTCGAACGATCAACGAGGCGTTGAAGGCGGTGGGCCTGACGGGCACCACTTCCACTCCGTAGACTTCACCCATGCCGCAGCCGGTGTCGCCGACCGACGCGCTCCACGCCGCTCTCGCCGCGGTCGCACCGGGAACCCCGTTGCGCGCCGGGATGGAGCGAGTCGTGCGGGCGAAGATGGGCGCGCTCATCGTGGTCGACGACGGCCCCGAGGTGCTGGCGATCTGCAGCGGCGGGTTCCTGCTCGACGCCGACTTCACCCCGCAACGGATGTCCGAGCTGGCCAAGATGGACGGGGCGATCATCCTCGCCAAGGACACGTCGCGCATCGCTCGCGCCAACGTGCACCTCGTCCCCGACCCCACGGTGCCGACGGCGGAGACCGGCACGCGGCACCGCACCGCCGAGCGCGTCGCCCGTTCGTTGAACGTGCCGGTGATCAGCGTCAGCGAGGAGATGGGCGTCATCAACGTCTACGCCGGCGGCATGAAGCACCAGCTGCAGGACATCAGCCGGTTGCTCGACCGTGCCAACCAGGCGCTGCAGACGCTGGAGCGCTACAAGGCCAAGCTCGACGATGCACTCGCCAGCCTCACCGCTCTCGAGGTCGAGGACGTCGTCACCGTTCGCGACGTGGCGATGGTGGTCCAGCGCGGCGACATGGTGCGGCGCATCGCCGAGGAGATCGAGACCATGATCGTCGAGCTCGGCGTCGACGCTCGTCTCCTTCGCTTGCAGCTCGACGAGGTCTTCTCCGACCTCGACGACGAGCTGGAGCTGGTGATGGAGGACTACCCGCACATGGTGGAGAACTACGCCGGCGTCGGTGCCGATGGTGGTGCGTCCGCCTCGCCGATCGGGATCCGCCTGCTCACCCGCGTGCCACGGCTCGCTCCGGATCTGGTGCGCCGCATCGCCTCGCACTTCGGCGAGCTGACCAAGCTCCAGCGGGCGTCGATCGCCGAGTTGACGATGATCGACGGTGTCGAACCCGCGCTCGCGCAAGCGGTGAAGGACACGCTCGACCGGCTCACCGAGACGAGCATCCTCGAGCAGTACCTCTAGTTGTTGTCGACGCTCGCGGCGTCACGACGGGAACGTGAAGAACGAGACCTGTGTGCCGTAGGCGACCAACGTGTCGCCGTCCCACAGCGCCATGTCCACCGAGGCGTAGCCGTCGCCCGCCCACCGCGCCGTGTTGTGCGCGAGCACCCACGGCGAGCGGCAGTCGCCGCACATGTGGACGGTGAGGTCCACGCTCGGCCCGAACCACGGGCGATCCGTGGGACCGAGCTTCTGGCCGATCGCGCCGGGCATCGTGTCGGCGAGCAGCACGATCGCCGCCGGGTCGAAGCGCTGCTCTGGGTCCACCCACGGCGTGTCGTCGAAGCGGTACCACGTTGCCTGCTCGGCTGTCCGGTGCTCCACGACCTCCCACGGCGGCACCCCCATCGCCGCTCGGCCCTCGACACGCTGCGCCCAGAACGGTGTCGGCTCGAAGAGTGGCACGCCGGGCGGCGGAGGATCGCGGAACGACGGGCAGTCGTCAGGGGCCGGCACGTCCGGGCGGCGCAGCTCGGTGAACTCGAAGCCGTCTCGCGACGCGCCGAACACTGCAGTGGTGACGTGTCCGCTGCTCGATCCGACGTTGCGAACGTGGGCGCGCAGGTGCGACATCGAGCGACCGCGGCGGAGCACCTCGACCTCGATCTCGAGCTCGCCATCGGCGACCTGGCCGACGAACGTGGTGTGCAGCGTGCGCAGCTGCTGGGCCGGGTCGGCAAGTGCCACTGTCATCGCGCGCAGGGCAACCGCGGTGACCACCCCGCCTTGCGGCAGCGGTCGCAGGTTCCACGACTCGTCGAGGAAGGCGCGGTAGTGACCGTCGGAGGTCGGCTCCACCGAGGTCGCTGCGTGGAACGGCGTCACGGCGCCGGACCGTAGCGGCGGGTGTCGTCGTCGACGTCTCGATTTCGACACGGGATCAACCTCGACGGCCGTTCCGGCGTGTGTTGACATGTGCAGGTGCGCGGGGGCCCGAGTGCGGTGAGTGCCGACCGAGAGGTCGACTTCGCCGCCATGTACCGCCGCGACCTCCCCGTGCTCGTCGCGCTCGCTTCGTCGCTCACTGGCAGCCGTGAGCGCGGCGCCGACCTGGCGCAGGAGGCGATGGTCCGCGCCTACCGGTCGTGGAGCTCGGTCGGCCGGCTCGATCGACCCGGCGCGTGGACACGACGCGTCCTGATCAACCTGGCCATCGACGAGCACCGACGCGTCCAACGCGAGGATCGGGCGATGGCCAGGCTGCCGCGAGGCGCGGCCACGCCGGCGGCCGAACCGAGGTCGGAGGAGTTCTGGCGCGCCGTGCGTGCCCTGCCAGAGCGCCAGCGCGCGGCAGTGGCGCTGCACTACCTCGAGGACATGAGCGTCAACGACATCGCCGATCTCATGGAGATCACGACCGGCACGGTGAAGACGTCGCTGCACCACGCACGGCGCGCCCTCGCCGAAGCGCTGAGCACCCCTGGAACCAACGACGTGGAGGCGCCATGACGACCATCGACGACATCGGTCGCTCGGCCGCGCTCGACGCGCTCGACGACGCCCGCCGCAGCATCGACATCGAGCTCGGGCTCGCCGACGTGCTGACCGCATCAGCGATCGGTGACGTCGTCCCGCTGCGATCACCACGGCAAGGACGCCGATGGGTGATCGTCGCATCGGCCGCGGCGGTCGTGGCAACGCTCGTCGTCGTCGGCATCGTCGTCAGCCGTGATCGGACGACGCCCGTCGTCGACCTGCCGACGGTGGCGCCCTCGACGACGGAGAGCCCGTCACCGACCACGACCGGCACGACGACACCGACCACGACGACCGTCGGTGCGACCGCGAGCGGGCTGTCCGTCTCCTACCTCGATCCGCCGCCGGTGTTCGAGCCGGTGCCGTTTGCCGCGGTCGACCTCAGCGGGTGCCCGCCCACGGGGTGCTTCGGCTGGGACGTGGCCGTCATGGACGGCGCAGTCGTCGTCACCGACGACGGGGTGCAGCAGGCGTTCGTCGTCGACCCGATCACCGGCGCCGTGCGCACGCAGCCGATCGACGCCGACCTGTTCAGCACGGTTGCCGGGCCCGGCAACGTCCTCTACGGCCTCGTGCAAGGTCCGGGCATCCAGGACTTCGCCATGGAAGCGGTCGCCCTCGACGGACCTCGGGCCGGCGAGGTCGTCGCGGCGGCTCCCGTGGGGATCGTCGCCTACGTCGAGCTGCCTGCATTCCCCTTCGGACACGGGCCGAGCGGCGTGGTGGACCGCGTTCGCAACCCCGGCGCGGAGATGATCGGCTACGTCGACGAGAACGGTGTGTCGATCACCCTCGATGAGGCCACGCCGTTCTACAGACGTGAGGGCGACACGGTCACCGAGACGGGAGGTGCGACGTGGCCGCTGGAGATCGTGCGGCATCCCGATGCGGCCGACACGGTCAACGGCGAGCCGGCAGTCGCTCCCACGATCGACGGCGCCGCCGTGGTCCAGACGTGGATCGGGCCGGCCGACGGCGAGGGCGACTTCCCACCGCCATCGATGCCGGTCGTCGGGTGGCTGACGCCGGACGGCAACGCGGTGTGGCGACAGCTGGCCGACGGCTGGCAGCTCGGAGCCAGCGACATCTGGGGCACGGTGCTCGCGCGGCTGACCGGGAACCGGCTCGAGCTGGCGTGGCTCACGGCCCCGGACGGCAGCACCCCGACCCCGCCAACGCCCACCACGACGACGACGACCGGGGATGGCTTCGACCTCGCGCCGCTCGACCTCCTCGGCGACTGCGAGCCGACGCAGTGCCAGAGCGTCGGCTCGACCGCCGACGGCATCATCGTCTCCTACGACCGGATCGCCCGATCCATCACACTGCACACCGCGCAGCCGACGGTCGTCGACGTGTCCGGCGTCGACGGTCTCGATCCGATCCTCACCTACCTCACACAGGTCGGGCCAGGCGACGTCGCCTATCTGGTCACCCAACAGACGGACACCGGAGACCCGGTCGGCGATCTCGTCGCGGTTGCCCTCTCGGGGCCGAAGGCCGGACAGCAGGTCGCCCGTGCCGTCGGAGCGGTCGACCTCAGCGGCGACAGCGATCTCGTGCCCACCAACGACGGCTTGGTCTCCGTCGGCTGCTGCGGATTCGAAGCGCAGCGTCCGGCCGACGGGGCCTCGCCGGTGATGCGCTGGGTCGACACCGACGGCGCGCCGATCACCGACGACGGGCCGGTGATGCAGCTCGAGTTCGTCGACGGTTCGCTGGTGGTCACCCGCCGCGAGGGCGGAACCGATCGTTCCTGGACGGTGGCGAACGTCCCGATCGGTTTCCGGGGCATGCCGCCGGCCGTCGCCACCACGGACGGCGGCGCGATGGTCTTCGTGCAGGACACGTTCGACAGCGAGTCACCGTCTCGTCTGGTCATCCTGCGTGTCGACGGCTCGATGGAAGAACGTTCGATCGCGCCGTACTACCCGACGGTGCTGATGCCCGACGGCAGTCTCATCGTGTACGACGACGGCTGGGTACGGCTGACGCTGCGCTAGTCAGACCGGATCGAACCGCGAGGTCGCCCGTGCCGGGTCAGTGTCGCACACGACGAGGCCGTCGCCGACGAGCTTCACGAGGTGGGCCAGCACGCTGCGCGCTGCCGGCTTGTGCAGCTCCTCGCGCACCTCGGCGTAGAGCACCTTGACCATCTCGGGCACCTCGGCCACGCCGGAGCGAACGATGGCCAGCACCTGCGCCTCACGATCCAGCCGGTGCGCGAGGAAGGCATCGAGGAACGGCCGCGGCTCGGTCACCGGTGCACCGTGGGTCGGCCACAGCACCGCGTCGTCACGGCCCTGCACCTTGGCCAGCGAGTCGAAGTAGGCGCGCATGTCGCCATCGGGTGGGGCGATCACGGTCGTGCTCCAGCCCATGATGTGGTCGCCGGTGAACAGCCCGCGCTGCTCGTCGAAGGCGAAGCACATGTGGTTGGACGTGTGCCCCGGCGTGAACACACCGCGCAGCGTCCAGCCGTCGCCGAGCGCGGCGACCTCGCCGTCGGCCAGTCGCACGTCCGGTTCGAACGCGGTGTCCGTCGTCTCCTCCACCGTCACACCGTCATCGACCGGCTCGTCGTCGTCCTCGACTGCGCCGTGCGGACCGAAGGCGATCGTCGGCGCGCCCGTCTCCTCGCGCAGCCACGCGGCGAGCGGCGAGTGATCGGCGTGGCAGTGGGTGACCAGGATGGCGCGCACGCGCTCGCCTTCGAGCGCACGCGCCAGCGCGTTGCGGTGCGCGTCGAGGATCGGGCCGGGATCGATGACGGCGACGTCCCCGCGCCCGACGATGTACGTACCGGTGCCGTGGTACGTGAACTTCGACGGGTTCTCGGCGATCAACCTGCGCACGAGCGGCGCCACCTCGTGCACGTGCCCGTAGTCGGGCGCGTCGAGCGTGACGAACGGGATCGCGCTCATCCGACGGCCCGCACCTCGCCGACCGGGTGGCCGTGGCCGATGATCAGCTGACGGACGTGCGGCTCGGCGTCCGCGGTGTCGACACCGATGGCCTCCAACGCGGCGAGCATGACGGGAGCGCGGGCACGGTCGCCGCCGTCGGCGATCTTCAATGCCACCGCTCGACCGTCGGGCATCGCTGCGGCGAACACGCCGTCGGCGCCGTCCTTGGCCATCAACCCCGGCACGTGCTGCATCAGCAGCGTCACGTCGCGGCGGGGTCCGCCGACCATCACCGGGTTGCCCGTCATCGCTTCGAACACCGCTGCACCGGCGTCGCCCGCGCGGCCGCCGGCGATCGCGGCGAACGACCGGGCCAGCGCCAGCAACGTCATCGCGTGCGTCGGTGCTCCGCAGCCGTCGACGCCGATGTGGAGGTGTGCCGCCTCGCCGATCTCGTCGAGCGTGGCGATGATCGCCTGCTGCAGCGGATGATCGACGTCGAGGTAGCGCGCATCGGCCGGCCAGCCCTGGTGCACGCACGTGGCGAGCATGCCGCTGTGCTTGCCGCTGCAGTTCATCGTGATCGCCCGACGCGTGCCGCCGTCGCGGATGATCGCCTCTGCGGCGCCGCGGTTGATCGGCAGGTCGGCCGTGTTGCCGAGCGCCGTCTCGTCGAGCCCCGCGCTGGCGAGGATGCGACGCACGCCGGCGACGTGATCGGGCGTCCCGTCGTGGCTCGCGCACACGAGGGCGAGCAGGTCGGGCGGCAACCGGAGACCGGCGCGGACCATCGCCAGCGCCTGCATCGGCTTCAGCGCAGAGCGCGGGTAGATCCCGACCGTCGAGTCGCCGAGCTCGTAGGCGACCGATCCATCCGCGGCGAATCCGACGACGGCGCCGAAGTGCACCGACTCGTCGAAGTCGCTGCGCCGGGTGATCGCCACCGGGACGAATGCGTCAGGCGTCGCCATCGCTCGACTGCTTGCGCAGGGCGCGGCGCTGCCCTCGCGTTCGGCGGACCGGCAGGACGGTGAGGCGCGTCTCCACCACCTCGTGTCGCTCGCCCGCGCTGCTGAGCACCGCCTGCAACATCGCCGCCGCGGGAATTGCCAACACCGCGCCCACGGCACCGAGCACGGCCGCGCCGGCGATCGCCGAGCCGAAGGCGATGGCAGGGTGCAGGTCCATCGTGCGGGCGGTGATGCGCGGCAGCAAGAGGTAGTTCTCCACCTGCTGGTAGAGGATGACGAAGATCAGGACGATCAGCGCCTTGAACGGCGAGTCGATGAACATGATGATCACCGGCAACGCGCCGGCGATGTACGTACCGACGACCGGCAGGAACTGGCTGACGATGCCCACCCACAGGGCCAGCGCCACGGGGGCCTGCGTGCCGAGCGCCTGCAGGATCACCCAGTGGGCGACCGCCGAGAGGCCCGCCAGCAGCGCCCGCGAGTAGAGGTACCCGCCGGTCTTGTCGATGGCCAGCTCCCAGCCGTTGAGCACCCGACGTTGGCGCTCCGCCGGCAGGCGGCTGCAGATCGCTCGACGCATCTTCGGCCCGTCGGCGACGAGGTAGAAGGTGAACAGCAGCACCGACAGCGCCTGCACGATGAAGCCCAGGGCGGCGACCGAGAGGTCGACGGCGCGACCCTGCTG
This sequence comes from Ilumatobacteraceae bacterium, assembly GCA_965229005.1. Taxonomy (GTDB): domain Bacteria; phylum Actinomycetota; class Acidimicrobiia; order Acidimicrobiales; family Ilumatobacteraceae; genus CBDDIP01. The sequence goes on along the minus strand of CBDDIP010000002.1, from coordinate 726,587 downwards.
GCTGCGGATGAACTTCTGCACCGCACCGTCCTCGTCGTTGATCGACTTGATCACCTCCTTCGCATCGATGTGCGAACCGAAGGTGTCGTTGAGGAAGTTCACCGCACGGGTGATCGTCTTGCCCGAGTCGCCGAGCACATCGGCGATCTGCTGCCCGACGAGCGTGGCGATGGCGACGACGAACACGATGCCGGCCACGACGACGCCGACCAGGATCACCGCCGTCGCACTGCCCCGCTTCCATCCGCGACGGGCCAGGCGGTTGACACCGGGCTCGATCGCCAGCGACAGGAACAGCGACACGAGCAGCAGCATCAACAGCCCCCACAGGCTGTTGAACACGCTGCGGGCCAGCACGGTGGCCAAGAAGCCGAGCCAGAACAGGCCGACGACCTTCCACGCCCAGCGAGGCATTCGCTCGGGCAGCACCGGGAGATCCGACATCAGGGGCGAGCGTACTGAGCGACGGCCCTCGTCAAGGTGGACGCAAGATCACCACGCGGCTGCACCTGCACGCGGTCGAGCTCCAGCCAGTCGGCCATCGCTCGCAGCTCGTCGGCCAGCTCGCCGACGATCACCTCCGGCGGCACGCCCGGTTCGGCGAACGAGCTCTGCACGAGCAGTGCACCGTTCTGGCGATCGGCCTTCAGGTCGATGCGCGCCACGAGCTCGTCGCCCAGCAGGAACGGCAGCACGTAGTAGCCGTAGATGCGCTTCGGCGGCGGGGTGTAGATCTCGATCCGGTAGTGAAAACCGAACAGCCGCTCGGCGCGATCGCGGTTCCACACGACGGGATCGAACGGGCTCAACAGCGCTCGTGCGCCGACGCGCCGTGGGATCTTCGCCTGCGGGTGCATGTACGCCGGCTGGTTCCAGCCGGCCACCTCCACCTGCAGCAGCCGCCCTTCCTCGACGAGCTCGGCGATGAGCGGCTTGCAGATCATGTTCTTCTGGCGGTGGTAGTCGGCCAGGTCGACGAGCGTGCCCACGCCGTGGTGCTGCGCGGCCAGCATGAGGAGCTCCTTGCGGGCCTCGTGCTCGGGCAGGGCCGGCGTCGCCAGGACGCTGGCCGGCAGCCGGTGCGCCGGCAGCTCGTAGATGCGGGCGAAGTCGTTGCGCCGGCGGCGGGCGGTGACCTGCCCGGTCCAGAACAGGTGCTCGAGCGCCACCTTGCCGTCGTCCCAGTCCCACCAGCTCCCCTTCGGACCGACGCGCTGCGACACGTCGCCGGCGACGATCGGGCCCTCGCTGACGCGCTCCAGCACCATCTCGACGAAGCCGGGCTTCTTCTTCGCCAGCTCGCGCACGTGGCGCCACACGTGCTCGTGACCGCGCTCCATCTTCCAGCGGTGGAGGTGGTGGTGCTCGGACGGGACGTGCGACGCCTCGTGCACCCAGTACTCGAACAGCTCGCCGGCATCCGCGGCATCGGGGATCAACGTGCGCGGGTGCGCGCCGAGGCGGGCGAAGAGGGTCAGCTCCTGGCTGCGCGCCAGCACGTTGACCGAGTCGATCTGGATGAGGCCCATCCGGTCGAGGGCGCGGCGGAAGTGGCGGCGATCGACGCGTCCGGTGGGGCACGGGTCGGCGAAGCCTTGGGCGCCGAGCGCGACACGTCGCGCTTGGTTGAGCGTCAGGCGCTCAGTCGGCAACGGTGATGGAGACCGAGTTGATGACGACGTCGTCCTTCGGGCGATCGCCGCGGCCGGTTTCAACGCTCTGCATCGTCTCCAGCACGTCGAGGCCCTTCACGATCTGCCCGAAGTGGCTGTACTGCGGCGGCAGGTTGACCCCGCTCGGACCGCTGATGAGGAAGAACTGGCTGCCGTTGGTGTCCGGGCCGGCGTTGGCCATGGCCACCGAGCCGAGCTGGTAGCGCTGCTTCACCGGCTCGTCCTTGAAGCGGTAGCCGGGGCCACCCGTGCCGGTGCCGGTGGGGTCGCCACCCTGGCAGACGAAGCCGTTGATGATGCGGTGGAAGATGACGCCGTCGTAGTAGTGGTGGGCGGCGAGGAAGACGAAGTTGTTGACCGTGAGTGGTGCGTTGATCGCGTCGAGGGCGATGACGATGGTGCCGAGACTGGTCTCCATCGTCGCCGTGTAGCGCTTCGACGGGTCGATGCCCATCTCGGGCTCGCCGGGGAACGTCTGCTGCCGGGGCGCGGAACCATCAAGGGCGGGAAAAGGGGTTGCCATGCAGCCCAGGCTACCCGTGCCTCCCGGCCAACCCAGGTCCGCAACCCCGAGCCACTCGCCCGACCCCGGCGCAGAAGATCTCGGACCGTTCCGTGACGGTTTCCGTCACGGAACCGTCCGAGATCCTGGGTGTTTTCCCCTGCGGGCCAGATCCCACGGTTCTTTGTGGATGTGCGCACCAACACGATCGACGCCTTTGCAGGAACGCACCACGGGCTGATCACCCGAGCGATCGCCGAGCGCCTGGGGCTGTCCCCACGGGCGTGGTATCGAGCGATCGCCACCGGGCGGCTGATCCCGCTGTTCCCGGGGGTCTGTCGCCTGCCCGGCGCGCCGAGGAGCAGGGATCAGGCGATCCTCGCCGCCGCTTGGGCCGTCGGATCCGGCGGGATGGCTTCGCACATCTCGGCCGCGCAGCTGTGGGTCGACCACTCATCGAGCTCCGAGCTGGTCGACGTCGCCGTCGCTCGGCGTGGTCGACACCCGTCGCTCGAAGGTGTCGTGCTGCACCGCCCCACCGATCTCCGCAACTTCCAACGAACGATGCGCGGCGTCATCCCCGTCACCACACCTCTGCGCACGTTGATCGACCTCGGTGCCGTGGCATCCACCGACGAGGTGTACTCGGTGATGGAGAAGATCATCATCGCTCGGCTTGCCCGTCCGCAGGCGATCTTCAATGCGCTCCACGGACACGCAAAGCAAGGCCGCACCGGCGTCGTTGCGCTCCGCGCTGCCCTTGACCGGTACCCGCTGGCGCTGAAGATCGCCGACAGCACGATGGAGACCAAGATGCAGGAGCTGGCCAACCGGTTCGGTCTCCCGGCGATGACGTTCCACGAGCGGATCCTCGGCTGGGAGGTGGACTTCCGCATCGATGGAACGCCGATCGTCCTCGAGTGCGACGGACGTCAGCACGACCTCGACCCCAAGCAGTTCGAGCGCGATCGAGTACGAGATGCCGAGCTCCTCAGTGCGGGTTGGGTGGTGTTGCGCTTCACCTGGAACCAGCTCACCAAGCAACCCGCGAAAGTGGCCGCCCGCATCGTCGCCATGGTCGAGCAGTGGGCGCCGACCGTTCCGATCGCGAAGCGATCTCTGACGGCTCCGTGACGCTTTCCGACACGGAACCGTCCGAGATCCTGTGGGTCAGGGGTTGCGAGCGTTGTAGTCGGCGATGAGGCGGTTGGCTTCGGCGGCGGCTTCGCTCAGGGTCGCTTGCGGGTCGGCGCCGGCGAAGATCTTGGCAACGGCGCCGGCGGTGACCTTGCGGACCTCGCTCAGCGGACCGATCACCGGGCCGGCCGAGGTCGGCGCGTCCGGGGCGGCGAGGAGCTGGTCGAGCCCGACGGCGAAGCGCGGGTCGTTGGCCAGCGTGGTCTTCAGCGGATCCAGCTCGCGGGCGTCGTCACGAACGGCGATGTAGCCGGTGATCGACGACCACTCGCTCTGCTGCTGCGCACCGACGAGGAACGACACGAAGTCCCACGCTGCGGCGACCTTGGCCGGGTCGCCGTCCTTGATCCACAGCGAGGCACCACCGACGAGCGCACCGGGGCCGCCGGGGCCCGGCATCGGCCCGACGCCGACATCCGTGGCGTCGATCTGCGGGAACTGACCGCCGGCGAGCACCGCGAGCACGCCGCCGATGGAGGCCGATGAGGCGATGGTCATCGCCGCCGGCTCGGTGGCGTCGGCCATCTTCAACAGGTTGTCGATGCCGCCCGGGTTGTCGCCGACGCTGACGGCGAGGCCGTCGTTGATCATCGACTGCAGCTGCGTCAACAGGTCGACGCCCTCGGCGTTGTCGTAGAGCACCTTCGTCGCCTTGGCGCTGCGACCGTTGTCGTTGTCGGCGTAGTACTGGCCGAGCTTGGCGAACCACTGCTCGAGGAACCAGCCGCCGCCGGAGTCGAAGCCGGAGTCGAGGGCGATGCCGTACTTCGCTGCGCCGCTGTCGACGATCTGCTGGCTGTACTCGCGCAGCTCGTCGAGCGTCGTCGGCGGCTTGTCGGGGTCGAGCCCGGCGGCGATGAACACCTTCTTGTTGTAGAAGAGCACCGGGTCGCTGATGTTGAACGGCATCGACCACTGCACGCCACCGGTGCTGTAGGCCTGCAGCGCGCCGGGGATGAACGAGGACGTGTCGAACCCACTGGACTTGATGCACTGCTCCACCGGCACCGAGCTGCCGAGGTCGACCACGTTCTGCACCATGTACTCCGGCATCTGCGCAACTTCGGGACGGCTGCCCTGGTCGCTGTCGAGGTACTTGGTGATCACGTTCTCGTACGAGTCCTGACCGATGAGGTTGACCTTGACCTTGTCCTGGCCGGCGTTGTAGTCGTCGGTCAGCTTCTGCAGCTCGGTGGTGTACGGGTCGGTGCCCATGCCACCCCAGAACGTGATGTTCACCGGGCTCGTCACGCTGTCGAGCGCGGACGTGTCGCATGCCGGCAGGCTGTCGAGCGGGGTGGCCGTCGTGGTGGGAGCGATGGTGGTGTCGCCGGGCAGCGTGGTGCCATCGGATGCGACGGTCGTGGTGGGGGCCACGGTGTCGCGATCGCCGGCGTCGCTGATCGAGTCGCCGCCCGAGCAGGCAGCGGCCAGCAGGGCACCGGCGGTGAGCGTGGCGAGAGCCAGACGGCGACGCATCAGCCCTTCACCGCCCCGGCGGTCAGGCCGCGGACCAACTGGCGTTGGAAGGCGATGAGCATGGCGAAGATGGGGACCGCGGCGATGACCGTGCCGGCGGTGACCAGGTTCAGGTTGTTGATGGATGCGTTCGACAATCTCTTCAGTCCGATCTGGATGGTGCGATGGGCTTCGTCGTCGACGACCGCTTGGGGCCACAGGTACTGGTTCCACGTGCCGAGGAAGGTCAGCAAGCCCAATGCTCCCAGTGTGGGGCGACTCAGTGGCGTCGCCACCTCCCACAGGAAGCGGATGTGGCCGACCCCGTCGAGCGCGGCCGCTTCGTGCAGCTCGGTGGGGATCTGCAGGAACACCTGGCGCACGAGGAACGTGCCGAGCCCGGTGGCCAGCAGGGGGATGACCAAGGCGAACATCGAGTTCTTCCAGCCCCACGAGTCGATCGTGCGTTGGTTGATCAGGACCGTCACCTCGGTCGGCACGAGCAGCGTGGCGAGGAAGAAGGCGAACAGGAACTTCTTCGCCGGGAACTCCAGGAAGGCGAAGGCGAAGGCGGACAGCAGCGAGGTGGCGACGACGCCGACGGTGACGAGCACCGACATGACGATGCTGTTGCGCAGCAACGTGCCGAGGTCGCCCTCGGTCCATGCCTTGCTCAACGTGCCGAAGGTCAGATCGACCGGCAGCAGCGAGCGCGGGTGGTCGATCGAGTCGCGGCCGGTCTTCAGCGCCTGCATCAGGATCGCGTAGATCGGCGCGAGGACGATGGCGGCGACGACGATCAGCAGGACGTAGCGACCGAACTTCTTCGCCCCTGCGGAGCGATCGATCGCTGCGGCGCCGGTGTCAGTTGCCATAGTGCACCCGCTTCTCCAGGCTGCGGAACTGCACGAAGGCCAGCAGCAAGAGGATCAGGAACAGCAGCACCGCGACCGCGGACTTGAGCCCGATGTCGTTGGGCACGGTGGAGCGGCTGCCGTAGATCAGGTAGGTCAGCGTCTCCGTGGGTCGACCGGCGTTGTCGGGCCCGCCCTGGGTCAGCAGGTCGATCTCGCCGTACGCCTGGAAGGCGCGGGTGGTCATCACCACGGTGACGAACAGGATCGTCGGCGACAGCATCGGCAGGGTGACGTTGGTGAAGCGCGTCCACGCGCCGGCGCCGTCGACGTAGGCGCTCTCGTAGAGCTCCTTCGGCACGCTCTGCAGCGCTGCCGTGATGATGATGAAGGTGAAGCCGAGGCCGGCCCAGATGCTGCTCAGCGCGACCGCGGGCATCGCCGTGCCGCCGTCGTTGAGCACGCCGGGCGACTTGAGCACGGGGATCCACTTGCCGAAGATGTCGGGCAGCACACCGATCTGCGGCTGCAGCAGCACGAACCAGACGAGCGACGCAACGGCGACGCTGGTGGCCACCGTGCTGGAGAAGATCGTGCGGAAGATGCCGATGCCGCGCAGCTGCTTGTCAGCGAGGATCGCCAGGCCGATGCCGAACAGGAGGCCGGCGGGCACGGTGAGGAGGGCGAAGATGAACGTGTTGCCGAGCGCGTGCTGGAACTGGCTGGACAGGAACACGTCCGAGTACTGGCCCCAACCCGCATCGCTGCAGACGCGGCCGGCGTTGTCGCACTTCTGGTGGCCCAACCAGATCGCTCGACCGAGCGGGTAGAAGACGAAGATCGACAGCACGAGCAGCGACGGGATCAACATCACCGCGGCCATCGGCGCGTCACGCCAACGTCGACGCCAGGGAAGTCGGGCGCTCACCGGATGCGTTCCCCCGAGGCGGCGTCGAAGCGGTGCCGATGCTGGACGGGCGCATCGAGCCCGATCTCGTCGCCGATCTGCGCACTGGCCGCACCGGACGGAAGCCGGGCGACCACACGGGCGCCGTCGACATCGCATGTCACCAGCACCTCGTGACCGAGCTGCTCGACGAGTCGCACCGTGCCCGTGAGCGCGGCGGCGCGGGCCTCGCCGATGACGACGTGCTCGGGCCGGATGCCGACGCGGACGTCGCTGCCCTCGAGCACACCGGCGGGCAACACGTTCATCGGCGGGGTGCCGATGAACTGGGCGACGAACACGGTGGCGGGATCGTTGTAGACGTCCTGCGGCGTGCCGACCTGCTGCAGCTTGCCGGCGCTCATCACCGCGATGCGGGTGCCCATCGTCATCGCCTCGACCTGATCGTGGGTGACGTAGAGGAACGTGCTGTCGAGGCGGCGGTGGAGGTCGACGAGCTCGGCGCGCGTTTCGCCGCGCAGCTTTGCGTCGAGGTTGGACAGCGGCTCGTCCATGCAGAACACGGCAGGCCGGCGGACGATGGCGCGGGCGAGCGCGACGCGTTGGCGCTGGCCGCCGCTCAGCTGGCCCGGCTTGCGCTTGACGAGCGTCTCCAGGCCGAGTGCCTCCGCCGCGCTCATCATCTCCGCGGCGCGATCGGCCTTCGAGACGCCACGCACCTTCAGCGGGAACTCGATGTTCGCGGCGACCGTCTTGTGCGGGTAGAGGGCGTAGCTCTGGAAGACCATCGCCACGTCGCGCTGCTTGGGCTCGACGTCGTTCACGCGCTTGCCGCCGATGATGATGTCGCCGGTCGTCGGCTCCTCGAGGCCGGCCACCATGCGCAGCAACGTGCTCTTCCCGCACCCGGAGGGACCGAGGAGGATCATGAACTCGTGATCCTCGATGGTCAGCGAGACGTCGTCGACCGCGGTGACCGCGTCGCTCCCCTCGCCGAACCGCTTGGTGATGTGCTCGAGCCCGACCTGCGCCACGACCGCACGTTAGCCACGGGCGCGCCGAACCGCTTCGGGCGTCACCGAACGTTCACGTGACGCACGCGGGAAGCTGGGCGAGCGCCTCGTCGGCGGTCATCCGTGTCGCTGCAGCTGCATCCTCGGCGGGCAGCCACTCGGTGAAGCCTCGTTCGCGAACACGGTGCGCACCCGACGGGGTGTGCTCCTCGACCAGCGCGGCGAGCTGACCCGGTTGCAGCCGATCGGCGACGCGCGCCAGTGCCGGCCACAGTCGGCGATGCACCAACGTCACCTTGCCCTTGACCAACCGCAGGCGTACGACGTCGGGCGAGTCGGCCAGCTCGTTGATCGTGTTGAAGATCTCGTGGCCCTTGGGATGTGCCCACCAGCTGCCCTTGATCGGCTCGCCGGCGATCATCGTGGCCAGGTTCGGGATCGGGCCGCGGGCCGACTCCAGCAGCATCCCGTGCTCGACGAGCAGCGCCATCGCGTCCACAGCGCCAGTCTGCTCGCGTGCGGTCCGGCACGTTGCACGGCGGTGCCGCGCAGTAGAACCCACGCATGGGGATCGACCAGGGGGCCGTGGACCGGTTGTCGCAGCGCGTGCGACGCGACGTGGAGGAGGGCGTGCTGCCCTCTGCACAGGTCGCGCTCGCGCACGAGGGCGAGCTGGTGATGTTCGAGACGTACGGCGACGCGACCGACGAGTCGCGCTACGTCGTCTACTCGGCGACGAAGGCGTTCGTCGCCGGCACCGTGTGGAGCCTGATCGGCGACGGACTCGTCGACGTGTCGCGGCCCGTGGCGGAGGTCATCCCGGAGTTCGGATCGAACGGCAAGGCCGCGATCACGATCGAGCAGGTGATGCTTCACACCTCGGGCTTCCCGTCAGCGCCGCTGTCCGCGCTCGACGGTGACACCAGCGCCGGGCGCAACGCTGCGTTCGCCCGCTGGCGGTTGAACTGGGAGCCGGGTTCGACGTTCGAGTACCACCCGACGTCCGCGCACTGGGTGCTGGCGGAGATCATCGAACGTGTGACGGGCAACGACTACCGCAACGAAGTTCAGCGCCGCGTCACCACCCCGGCCGGGCTCGGGCGGGTGCTCGGCGACGTTCCCCATCGGGCCCAGACGTTGGTGGCCGTGGGCGAGCCGGCGACGGAAGAAGAGCTGTTCGCTGCGCTCGGCATTCGCTCGATCGACGTCGGCGAGGTGACCACGGAGGCGCTGCTCGGCTTCAACGATCCCGCGGTGCAGCGCGTCGGCATCCCCGGCGGTGGTGGCGTGATGCGCGCCGCCGACCTCGCGCTCTACTACCAGGCCGTGTTGCACAACCCGGGCGAGATGTGGCGGCCCGACGTGATCGACGACGTGCGCACCAACGTGCGCAACCGCCTGCCGGAGCGCACCACCGGGCTGCCGGCCAACCGCACGTTGGGTCTGGTGCAGGCCGGCAGCGACGGGCACAGCAACCTGCGCGGCATGGGCCGCACGGTCTCGGCCGGGACGGTCGGCCACAACGGCGCCGCCGGGCAGATCGCCTGGGGCGACCCGGCCACCGGGCTCAGCCTCGGGTACTGCACGAACGGCCTGGAGCAGCACTACCTGCGCGAGGCGCGGCGGACCACGGCGATCGCCAGCCTCGCCGCGGTGTGCGCCACCGCCTGACCCGGTCACCCGCTCACCGGTAGCGTGTCGGCCGATGGAGCGCGAGCAGGCCACCGAGATCGTCGACGAACCCACAGACCACGCGGCCGAGCAGACGGTCGTGCCCTCGGCGCCGCTCGACCTCGACGGCATCGAGCGCGACCTGGCCGACGTCGAGGTCGCGTTGGCACGACTGGATGCGGGCACGTACCGCACCGACGAGGTGACGGGCCAGCCGCTGCCTGACGAGCTGCTGCAGGCGAACCCCACCGCCAGGCGCCTGCCGACCGAGTGAGCCGCGTCACCCGGCTGCGCCGCACCGCACGCGTGTGGCGGCTGACCGCACGCAACGGCGGGCGCTACGTGGTGCACCGCGTGCGCCGGATGCGCAGTGGGTCGGCGCGACGCGAGGAGCTCGACGAGCAGTTCGCCATCCGCACCGCCGCGGATGTGGCGCGCGAGCTCGGCAACATGAAGGGCGCGTTGATGAAGGCCGGTCAGCTGATCGGCTTCATCATGGAGGCGCTGCCGGACGACGCGCAGAAGGCCCTCGCCACGTTGCAGGCCGATGCCCCGCCGATGAGCCCCGATGCGGCAGCCGGCGTGGTGCAGCGCGAACTGGGTGCCGCACCCGAGAAGGTCTTCCTCGGCTGGCAGCGGACGCCGATCGCCGCGGCCAGCGTCGGCCAGGTGCATCGCGCCGTGACGCGCGATGGCCGCGACGTCGCGGTGAAGGTGCAGTACCCAGGTGTCGACGAGGCGATCGAGGCCGACCTCGACAACGCCGAAGGGCTGTACCGGTTGTTCTCGGCGTTCGCCCTGAAGGGCCTCGATGCCAAGGGACTGGTCGACGAGCTGCGGGCGCGGATGTACGACGAGCTCGACTACCGCCTCGAGGCGAACAACCAGCGCGAGTTCGGCGAGCACTTCGCCGGTCACCCGTTCGTCCGCATCCCCGAGGTCGTGCCCGGCACCAGCCGTCGCCGCGTGCTGACCAGCGAGTGGATCGACGGCCTGACGTGGGACCAGTTCGTGGCCCAGGCGACGCCCGAGGCGAAGCGTCACGCGGGCGAGAGCATCTGGCGCTTCGCCCAGCACGCCGTGCACCGCATGGGTGCGTTCAACGGCGACCCGCATCCGGGCAACTACCGCTTCTCCCCCGGCGGCAACGTGACGTTCCTCGACTTCGGCCTGGTGAAGCGATGGTCCCCCGGCGAGTGGGAACAGCTCTCGCCGAGCCTCGATGCGATCGTCGTGCACCGCGACCCGGAGCGGCTGGTCGTGGCAATGGAGTCCACCGGCTTCCTGAAGCCCGGCCACGGCCTGGCGCCGCAAGCGGTGTACGACTACGTCAGCAACCCCTACGTGCCGTACCTCAGCGACGAGTTCACGTTCACGCGCGACTTCGTGCGCGACGCGATGCGCGTGATCGTCGACGTGAAGGGTCCGCACGCGCCGGTGATCGAGCGGTTGAACATGCCGCCGAGCTTCGTCGTGCTGGACCGCGTCGTGTGGGGTGTCAGCGCCATCCTCGGCAAGCTCGAGGTCACCGCGCCCTGGCGCTCGATGCTCCTCGAGTACCGCACGGACGCGACGCCCGCGACCGAGCTCGGCCGCGCCGAACACGCCTGGATGTTGCACAACGCCTGACGTCCGTCGCGTGTCTCGCCGCGCAACGAGGTCGAGTTCGCGGCGGTTATCCCCCTGCTGGCAGATGGTTGCCGGACCATTTTTATGGCGAGTTGCGCCGATTCACACATAAACTCGTCATGGACGCGCGGTTGACGATTTTGATACCGTCAACTCACTTCCGCAGTCGGCGTGACTCAGGCGGAACGGCTCACCCCGGAGGTTCCATGCGACGTCGGCGACGTCTTCTTCTTGGCTGCATCTCGGCGACTGCTCTCGCACTCAATCCCGCCACAGACGCATTTGCTGCGACGTGGATCGTGTACAGAACGACCAGTTCGCCGATGCCAGTGCAGCCCTACCTCTCCTTCAGCTCATGGGGTAACTACCAGGGCTACGGATTTGACGCTGTGCTCCTCTGGCACTTGGACGAAGTATGTGACCTTGGAGAATTCCACGCATATCGATCACTACTACATTGGAACCGGCTGCTTGGCGACGAGCCTTCCTCATACTGACTTGAACTATCGGTCGGCGTGCATGAGCACGACATCGGGCACGTGGTACGCCAATTGCCAAGTGCGAACCTCATAAAAGGGAGATCCAGAATGACAAACTTCACTTCAAAGATCCTCCTCGTAGCGGCTGGCGCGATTGGCGCCTCTGTCGGGGGATTTGCACTCGCCAGCGCCGTCGGGGGAGGCGCTCAATCCGAGGAGAGCCGGGCCGAGGAGGCTCGAGCCGGCATGTCGTTGCTGCCACCCACGCGGGGCGATGAGCCCCAGCTGTTCGAGGTTCGAATGAGCGGCATCAGCGACGACGGGGTTCCCAGCTTTCGCGACGGCGTCGTCAGCGTCACGTTGTCGCCGTCATCAGACGGGGGCGTCTGTGTCGTCACGCAAGCCGCAACAGGCACCACCGAGGGCTGCCTCCCACCCGATCTGCTCGCAACCGGGCTGGCCTACGGGGCAACGCGCGACCACGACGGCCCCGTTGAGATCGTGGGCTACGTTCCGGATGAAGTAGCCAGCGTCGAGATCGATGGTCACACGATCAAGCCCATCGGCAACGTCTGGCACTATTCGGGGACGGCTGGCGACGATCTTTCGTTCACGGTGTACAACTCGGATCGATCTCTTTCAGCATCGATCGGCTGACACCAGTCGGGCTATGCCGTGGCGCGCTTCAGGACGTCGGCGGCGAGGTGGATGGCGTCGACGTCCTTGATGAGTGGCAGGTTGACGAGGATCTCGTCGGCGCCGGCGGCGACGCACGCGACCAGGTTCTCCACCGCCTCGTTCTCCGTGGCGATGATCATCCGCTCGTGCACGTCCGGGTTGTCGTAGCCGAGCATGCCGCGCAGGCCGTCGCGTGACGCGTCGTCCGGGCTGACGAAGAGGCTGACCATGTTCGTGCGCTTCACCGCGTCGTGCGGACGACCAACCGCATCGAGGTGATCGTCCAGGATCGCCAGCTTGTGCGCCAGCACGCCGGCGGTGCCGCCGATGTTGCAGATGTCGGCCACCTCGGCCACCATCCGCAGCGTCTTCTTCTCGCCGCTGCCACCGATCATCAGCGGGATGCGTCGCAGCGGGCGAGGCACGACTCGTGCTTCCTCGACGCGGTAGTGCTGGCCGGTGAACGAGAACGTCTCCTCGTCGAACATGCCACGACAGATCGTGACGGCCTCGCGCAGACGCTCGAAGCGCTCCTTCACCGGCGGGAAGTCGAAGCCGTAGGCGGCGTGCTCGACGTCGTACCAAGCGGCGCCGATGCCGAGGATGATGCGACCCGCACTGAGCGTGTCGAGCGTGGCGATCTCCTTGGCGAGGTGCGCCGGGTTGCGGTACGTCACGCCGGTGACGAGCGTGCCGAGCTCGACCTTGGTGGTCAGCGCGGCGAGCGCGCCGAGGGTGACGTAGCCCTCGAGGATCGATGCCGACGGGCCACCGAGCGGCGGCAGCTGCAACAGGTGGTCCATCACCCACAACGACGAGTAGCCGGCATCCTCGGTGGCCGCAGCGACGTCGCGCAGACGCGACATCGTCGTCGCCGGATCAGCATCGACGATCCACGAGAAGTCGGGTAGCTGGAGCCCGTAGGTGGCGCTCATTGCTCCACCGCGCGCGGTGCCTGGTCGGCGTAGAGCTTGCCGAAGTCCATCGTGCGCCAGTGCTCGGGCGTGAGCCGCACGATCACCGACTCGGCGGTGCTCGGGTTGTTCTCGGCGTACCACGCACCCAGCTCCTCACCGAGGTAGCGCGATGCCATCTCGCGATCGTCGCGCTGCGCCGGCACGATCTCCGTCGGGCCCTCCACGCTGACGTACTGGTACGGCGGCGCCTCGGTCTGCGCGGTGAGCGTGGCCCGGCCGGCGGCACGCAGCAGCTCGGCCTTCACCGAAGACCCGCCCATGCCGATCTCCACCACGCCGTCGCGGTAGAGGTACCAGACCGGCAACGCGAGCGGGCCACGGCCCGGCTCGTCGATCGCCAGCACTCCGACGTGCACGCCCGCGAGGAACGCATCGCGCTCCTCGGACGTCATCGATCCCACAGCCATCTGTCCCCACTTCCCCAGTGTCTCGATGTACAGGGACCAAGTACGGTCTGCCTCGGATCCCGAAGCGCACGGTACCGCTTCGGTTTTCGAGGCACAAGAGGGTCACCGAGCGTCAGGCGTCACAGATGGGCAGCACCCGCCACACGATGGACAACGAGCACCACGAGCCGTGGGAGACCAAGCTCTCGCCGCTGCTCGAGCTGTTCGACGTGCTCGGCCGGCGATGGTCGTTGCGCATCGTGTGGGAGCTCAACCAGCAGGGTGCGGCCACGTTTCGTCAGCTGCAGGCTCGCGCGGAGGGCATCTCGTCCAGCGTGCTGTCGGACCGGTTGCGCGACCTGCGCGCCGCTGGTGTCGTCGGCCACGAACGCGGTGTGGGCTACTCGCTGACGCCGATCGGCTGCGGGCTCGGCGAGAAGATCATCGACATCTGGTTCTGGTTGCAGAGCCAGCCGGAGTGAAGCAGTGCACGACGATGAGCGCGGTCCCGATCATCGATCTCTCGCCGTTCGACCGAGACGCCGAGGGGCGCGCACTCGTCGCCGCGCAGATCGCCGACGCGTGCGAGCGAGTCGGCTTCTTCACCATCGTCGGCCACGGCGTGCCCACTGAGGTCGTGGCCGCGATGTGGGACGAGGCGCGGGCGTTCTTCGATCTGCCCGATGACGACAAGCGTGCCGTCGCCATGCCGTACCCGGGCTACCCGTACGGCTGGTCGCCGATGGCCAACGAGACGCTGTCGCTGAGCCTCGGCGATGCGGCACCGCCGGACCTGAAGGAGTCGTACGCGATCGGGCCGCTGGACGCCGCGCTGCGCACCGACGACCCGGACGAGGCGTGGGTGTTCAGCGAGAACCTCTGGCCACCGGCGTTGCCGACGCTGCGTCCTGCGTGGGAGCGCTACTACCGGGAGCTCGGTGATCTGGCGGCGCGAGTGCTGCGCATCTGCGCGGTCGCGCTGTCGCTGCCCGACGACCACTTCGAGCCGCTGATCGATCGGCACACGAGCGCGATGCGGGCGATCAACTACCCGGCCGTGCACGCATCGCTCGCCGGTCAGCTGCGTGCCGGCGCGCACACGGACTACGGCACGCTGACGATCCTGCTGCAGGAGGACAAGCCGGGCGGGTTGGAGGTGCGTACGGCCGACGACTCGTGGGCAGCGGTGCCGGCGATCCCCGATGCCTTCGTGGTCAACCTCGGTGATGCGATGGAGCGCTGGACCAACGATCGCTGGCGCTCGACGCTGCACCGCGTCGTCCTCCCGCCGGAGGGCAGCGGCGACGCCGCCCGCCGACAGTCCGTGGCCTACTTCCACAACGCCAACTGGGACGCCGTGATCGAGTGCATCCCGTCGTGCCTCGCCCCCGGCAAGTCGCCTCGCTACGCCCCCATCGCCGCCGGCCCCCACCTGATGAGCAAGTTCACCAGCACCGTCGTCCCCAGGTACTGACCCGTCCACGATCTCGGACGGTTCCGTGACGGTTTCCGTCACCACGGCCGCCGAGATCGAGGCGGATCGAGTCGTTCGACGTGCTCCCCGAGGTTCCGCAGGAGGGAGAACACCGACTCGGCCATTGACACGCGCTGCGGCCCGCTCATCTGCCACGCGGCATCGCCGGTCCGCGAGTGCCGTCGGACCAGCACGTCCTGAACGCCCCTGTCCTGGACCAGCTGCACATCGATGCGCTGGTTGGTCACATCGACGAACCAATCTCCGAAAGCCGCACTCTGCTCGCGACGAGTCTCCACGAACCCCGCCTCGAGGAGCATCGCGACCAGGTTGTCGGGGATCATCGCGTCCCGCCCGCACCCATCGACCGATCGTAGGACGCGACTCGGGACAGGGGGTGACGGAAAGCGTCGGCCGATTTCCCGAGTGTTCGAGTTGGCGGGGGATGTCCCGAGACCCCGGGGCGGGATCGGCGGGTTTCGGGACCGCAGGCCGGGGAGCTCACCGCCGTTGCTCGGCCAATCAGCTCAACCGGTTGTCGGCCTGCCGTTGACGAAGTTGCAACGAGGACAAGGTCTTCTGAGTCTCATCCCGCGCGACTCGAATGTGATCCGGCAGCTTCGATTCCGGACGGCGCTGCGATCGAGCGAGTGGTCTCAGGTGACCGTCGAGGTGCGCCATGCAGGCGAACGCGATCACGTGGGCCAGGGTCACGCGACGACCTTCGACGGGCAGCTGGTACGACGATTCGTAGAACTCCGCCGCCTTCGTCCACAAGGCTGCCATGTCGGGCTCTTCGATGTGCAGCGCTCGTTCAGCCAGATCGTCCTCGCCGAACGCCCAGAGAGTCGCCGATGCCATGCCGGTCGAGAAGACGACGTTGAATCCACCCACCGGCGGATCGTAGGACGCGACTCGGGACGACCGCTGACGGAGAGCGTCAGCCGATTGCCCCAGAGTGGGATGTGGCGGCGGATGTCCCGAGACACCGGGCGCCGCAGCGATCTCGGACGGTTCCGTGACGGTTTCCGTCACCCAGCCGTCCGAGATCGTGGCGACTCGGGACAGGGGGTGACGGAAAGCGTCGGAGGACTACCCGAGAGTGGAAGATGGCAGGGGTCGTCCCGAGACCGGCTCCGCCACGATGGGCGGGAACGGGGCTGGCTACAGTCGCCGGGCAATCACGTTCGAAGCCTGAGGGGGATTCGTGGCCGATCCGTACAAGCCCAGAGCACCGTTCGCTCCGTGGGACCGGCGCGAGCTGCCCGGGTCGTTCGACGTCGAGGAGTCGGCTCGCCGCGTGGGCAACTACAAGTGGGCCGAGATGAAGCTGTTCGAGGCGCTCGGCGGGTGGGTGGCCACCGTGCCCGAGCTCGACGTGAAGATGCGCCTCGGCACGCACTGCTACAAGCACGCCTGGCACGCCGAGCTGTGGCACAAGCGCCTGCCCGAGCTGCGCGAGATGAACCCGGATCGCCTGACCCAGCCGGCCAACGACGCGATGGTCACGTTCGTCGAGGCGCTCACCGAGCCCGAAGCCGCCGATCAGACGATCGAGAAGCTCGTCGGCGTCTACCGCGTGTTCATCCCGCACTTCATCGCTGCGTACACGTTCCACAAGAACAACACGAGCCAGATCACCGACGCACCGACCATCCGCTCGCTGAACTTCATCCTCCAGGACGAGTTCGACGACTGGCGCGACGGCGAGATGCTCATCCAGTCGCTGATCGAGACGCCCGAAGAAGTCGACCGGGCGGCAGCGCATCAGGCGAAGCTCGAGAAGCTGATGTTGGCGGCCGGCGGGATCACCGGCCCGGGCAGCATCGGAGGCGGATCATGAGGCAGTTCTTCCCCGTCGAGGAGCTCGCTCGCGACGAGCGGTTCCACAAGGTGACGATGCGCGAGCGCATGGGCGATGCGCGCACCGTGTACCAGCGCGACAGCGAGCCGAAGCGCAACAACAACCGGCTCACCCCTGCTCGCCGCGACGCCAGCGACGCGGCCCGCGGCTTGATGCACGGCATCTTCGTCGGCGAGATCCAGGCGCTCGAGGGCGCAGGGCGCACGTGCCACGACTTCCCCGTCGCCGGCGTGGCCCACACCGGCCCGACCTCGCTGGCCGAGGACACCACGCCGGTGCCGTTTGCGCTGAAGCTGGACATGGCCCGCCAGGCGTGGGACGAGGCGCGCCACGTCGAGATCAGCGTCAAGCTGAGCGACTGGATGGGCAGTGAGATCGGCCAGTTCGCCGAGAACACCGTCCTGTTCGAAGCGGCCTGCAGCACCGACGCCGTCCTCCGTCTCGCCGGCGTGAACCGCGCACTCGAAGGTCTGGCCATCGACGTGTTCACGACGATGAAGGAGTTCGGCGACCTCGCCGGCGACCCGTACCTCGAGTTCTGCGAGGACTGGATGCTGGCCGACGAGGTGACCCACGTGAAGATGGGCAGCGACTGGCTGCGCCGCGTCACGGAGAACGACCCGGATCGGCGCAAGAAGGCGCTCGAGTTCCAGAGCATCGTCGACAAGCTGTTCTCCTACGGCGGCACGCGCAGCGACAGCGAGGAGTCGCCCATCGGGCTGGCCCGTCGCTTCCGCGAGCTGGCCGGGTTCACCGACGGTGAGGTGCAAGAGATCGCCGACGTCAGCCTCGCCGCGTTGAACGAGCGCAAGGACGCCGTGAACAAGCTGCAGGCGAAGGCAGCTGAGCAGTTCGCCGCGTCATGAGCGTCAGCGTCAGCCCGACCGAGTTCAAGTTCGTCAACTACGACCACGCCACGATCCTGCGCGTCGCCGAGGACCTCGCCGCCTCGCTCGGACTCACCGCACTCCAGGTCGACATCGTCGTCGACGAGACGACCCCGCTGGCGCGCGTCAGCTCGGAGATCGACGGCAACCGCGTCACGCTCAACGCCGAGAGCGGCGCGCTCGAGGACACGCGCAAGCCGCGACAGCTCAGCGAGAACGCGACGGCGACTTCGCTCGGCCGCATCCTGCTGCGCGTCCGCGACCGGCTGGAGGGCGGCTTCGGTGAAGCGCCCGACGACGCCGATCTCAGCCTCGCCCAGCTCGCTGCGTGGGAGACGTACTGCGTCGGCCGCCTGGCCCGAATCGGCATCCCGGTCAACGAGCAGCGCTGGCGCTACAACTTCCGCAACCGGCACGGCTTCACCGATGCCGGCGACGGAGCGTTCGACCAGCTGTGGTCCAGCGACGGCCTCGGTTGGGGCGAGCTGCAAGCCATCAGCACACAAGCCATCGGAGCCACCGCGTCATGAGCGACATCACCACCAGCCGCATCGCGGTGAACGACGTCGAGCTCGTCGTGCACGAAGCCGGCGACCGCGCCAACCCGACGGTGCTGCTGAGCCACGGCTTCCCCGAGCTCGGCTACTCGTGGCGCCACCAGCTGCCCGCGCTCGCCGCGGCCGGGTTCCACGCGGTCGCACCGGACCAGCGCGGCTACGGCCACAGCACCGCACCCACCGACGCCGCGGCGTACGGCATCAACCAGCTCACCGGCGACCTGTTCGCGCTGCTCGATCACTACGGCAAGGACGACGCCGTGCTCGTCGGCCACGACTGGGGCGCCATGATCGTGTGGCACGCCGCCCAGCTGCAGCCCACACGCGTGCGCGCCGTCGTCGGCTGCAGCGTCCCGTTCGTGCAGTGGCCGGCCCCGCCGACGCAGCTGATGAAGATGGTCTACACCGACCGCTTCTTCTACATCCTCTACTTCCAGCCGATCGGCCCTGCCGAGACCGAGCTGGACGCCGACACGTACGACACGATGTCCAAGGTGCTCTACGGCGCCAGCGGCGAAGGCTTCGCCAGCCGCGACCAGACGCAGACCGAGCTGCCGCCGATGGAGGGCACGGGTTTCCTGACGAACATGCCCGAGGTGCCCCCGCGTCCGTTCGGCGGGCCCGAAGGTGCGTGGCTGAGCGAAGAGGATCTGCAGCACTACGCCGACGAGTTCCGCCACAGCGGGTTCTTCGGACCGGTGAGCTACTACCGCAACCTCGACCCGAACTTCGCCGTGCTCGAGGGCATCGGCCCCGACCCCGTGACGATGCCGTCGTACTTCATCGGCGGCACCCAGGACGTGGTCAACGTCATGGACCCGACCGGTGTCGAGCGGATGCAGAGCACGCTCCCCGACTTCCGTGGGGCGACGACCATCGAGGGTGCCGGCCACTGGATGCAGCAGGAAACACCCGACGCGTTCAACGCGGCGTTGCTGGGTTTCCTGCGCAGCCTGGACGGCTGAGCGGGTTCAGCGGTTCAGCGGCGCTGGAGCTTGGCCAGCAGGCGCAGCAGCTCGAGGTACAGCCACACGATGGTGACGAGCAGTCCGAGCGCGGCGTACCACTCCATGCCCTTGGGCGCTCCACGCTCGGCGGCCTTCTCGATGAAGTCGAAGTGCAGCGCCAGGTTGAACGCGGCGAGACCGGCGGCGAACACGCTGAAGGCGATGCCGAGACCGCTCGACGAGTTCAGGAAGCTGACCGAACCGCTGCCGCCGATCAGGTTGATCACGAACGACGCGAGGTAGAAGAGCATCAGCCCCATCGTCGCGGCGATGACGATGCGCCGCATGCGGTCGGTGACCTTCAGGATGCGCGAGCGGTACAGGAACAGCATCACACCGAACACGGCAATGGTGGCGCCGACGGCCTGGATGACGACGCCGTCGTAGTACGTCTCGTAGGCGCGGGAGATGGTGCCGACGAAGAAGCCTTCGGCGAGCGCGTAGACCGGGCCGAGGAACTTCGCCCACATCGGACGGAAGTGGCAGGCGATGACGCAGCCGAGACCGACGAACACGCCGACGAGCGCGAGCGCCGGGAACTGGCGCACCTCACCCTGGGCGCTCGGGCCGACGGACCAGCCGACGGCGGCTGCGGCGAGCAGCAGGATGAACAGCACCGCCGTGGCGGTCATCGTGCCGCTGACGGTCATCGTGCCGCCGTGCCAGCGCGAGACGGGATCGTCGCCGGCGGGGATGCCCGTGATCGGGGTGGACGAGCCGTAGGTCGGCTGCTGGGGCGACGGTGCACCCCATCCGGCCTTCGACGCCTCGTTGAAGGCCTTGTCGTTCAGAAGCGGATTTGCCATGAGGACCTCCTCGGGATGACCTCGTGTGGGCGCACCGATGCGCCGATGAAACGAACCATACCGAGTCGTGCACCGTTTGCGTATGCGACGATGATGGTTCGGGTTCAGGAGGGCATGTGACGTATCAGCTCGGTGTCGACCTCGGCACCACCTACACCGCAGCGGCGATCAGCCGCGACGGACAAGTGGAGATGGCGACGCTGGGCACCACCAGTCCGGTGATGCCGTCGGTCGTGCTGCTGCGTGCCGACGGTGAGGTGCTGGAGGGCGAAGTGGCGGTCCGTCGCGGTCTCGCCGAGCCGACGCGAGTCGCTCGCGAGTTCAAGCGCCGCCTCGGTGATCCCACCCCGCTCGTGCTCGGCGGCACTCCCTATGGCGCCGAGGCGCTCATGGGCCACCTGCTGCGCGCCGTGCTGCGCACCGTCTCCGAGCGTGAGGGCGAGTCCCCGACTCGGGTGGTGCTCACCCACCCGGCCAACTTCGGCCCGTACAAGCTCGACATGATGCGCGAGGTGGCCCGCCTGGGCGGCCTCAACCTCGACACGACCACCTTCCTCACCGAGCCCGAGGCAGCGGCCATCTCCTACGCGGCACGCAACCGCGTCGAGCCGGACGAGATCGTCGCCGTCTACGACTTCGGTGGCGGCACGTTCGACGCGGCGATGGTGCAGCGTTCGGGCAACGGGTTCGCGCTCATCGGGCGACCCGAGGGCATGGAGCGCTTCGGCGGCATCGACATCGACGCAGCGATCGTCGCCCACGTGGACCAGATGCTGGACGGTGCGATCTCGTCGATGGACGGCGACGATCCGTCCGTGCAGGCCGGGGTCGCCCGCTTGAAGGACGACTGCCGCGCCGCGAAGGAAGCGTTGTCCGGCGACACGGACACGGCGATCAACGTCTCGCTCCCCGGATTGCAGACCCAGGTGCGGCTCACCCGCGGTGAGCTCGAGGAGATGGTGCGCCCGCGCATTCGCGAGACGATCGAGGCGCTCGACCGCGCCGTGCGCAGCGCCGGCATCACGATGGACCGCGTCAGTCGCGTGCTCCTCGTCGGCGGCAGCTCTCGCATGCCACTCGTTGCGGAGATGATCCGGTCGCAGACCGGTCGCCCCGTGGCCGTGGACGCGCACCCGAAGTTCGCCATCGCCATGGGCGCGGCAGCGCACGGCACCGCAGCAGTCGCTCGCGATGCGGCGGTGGCGACGCCCCCACCCGTCGTGCCCGCACCACCGGCGCCTCCCGTTGCGACCCCGCCCCCGACGCCACCTGCGGCTCCGCCGCGCATCCCCTCACCGCCACCGGCTCCGACGCCGAGCCCCGCACCGCAACCCCGCCCGGTCGCGACACCGACGCCGACGCAGGCGGCACCGTCTGCGCCCTCGAAGCCGGCCGACAAGAAGAAGCTGTACATCATCCTCGGCGGTGTGGCGGCGGTGATCGCCATCATCGTCGGCGTCATCGCCCTCTCCGGTGGCGACGACACGAAGACCGAGGACACGCGGCCGCCGCGCACGCAACCCGAGGACACCGATCCGCCCGAGACCGACCCGGCGATCACCGACCCGTCCATCGTCGAGACCATCCCCATCGACACGTTGCCGTCGGGCGTGCTCTCCATCGACGATCTGCGCAGCGTCGCCCTCACTCAAGCCGACCTGAACGCGGGCTATTCGCCGCTCGGCGAACTGCCGCCCGACGACGACAACCAGGGGATCTGCAACGTGACGCAGACCGTCTTCCCCACCTCGACGTTCTCCAACCAGTTCGTCAAGGGGGCAGGCACCGTCGACGTCGAGCAGCTCACGTACACGTCGGAGTCCTACGCCGACGTCGCGACCGCACAGGCAGCGATCGCCGAGCTGCGCACTGCGTTCCAGACGTGCGGCGACTTCTCGGTCATCGACGCCACGGGCACCGAGATCCGCGTCGCTCCGCAGCTCTTCAACGAGACACCGCTCGTCCAGTGCGACGATGCGGTGTCCATCCGCCTCGACGTGCGCAGCCTCGACGGGACGCCGCTCAGCACTCGCATCGGCGTGGTCGAGCTGTGCGGGCAGAACGCGGTGTCGGTGTTCATCGACCTCGATCCGACGTCCTCGCTCGGCACCGCCGCCGACACGCCGATCTTCAACGAGATCAGTGCCGCCGCGTCGATCGGCGTCGCTCGACTGGTCAACTTCGCCGGCACGTCCTGAGCCGGGACGTCCTAGGCCAGATCGTGGGCGCTCGGCCCGTCCCACAGGTCGATGTCCGGCGGCGCGGTGAGCAACCCGTTGCACGCCGTCGCCATCTCGACCATCACCTCGCTGTCGAAGTGGGCGCGTTGCGCGTCGACGGATTCCCACTTCTGGATGATCAGGTAACGCCCGGGTTGGGTGACCGACGCGCACAGATCGATGTTGCGACAGCCGTCCTGCATGCGGGTGAGCACCACGTACTTCGACAGGATCGCCAGCAAGGAGCCCTCGTCGGCGGCATCGAAGCGCATCGTGACGATGGCGATCTCCACGTCGTGCGTCATGTCGGCGAACGATAGACGTCCGACCGCTATCACTGGCACCGATGACCCCCAGCACTCGAATGGATATCCTCCGTTCACCCGGTGTTTGGGCTTGACCTCGTCGGTATCGTGAGCAAATCCCGGCCGAGTCGCCTCGCCGGTGGTGTGCCCCAAATTCGAGGAGAGTCCGTGGCGAAAGATCGCGTCGAGCGTGACGAGGAAGATTTGGTTCGCCTGTACCTGACCGACATCGGTCAGTACATGTTGCTCACCAAGGACGACGAGGTGCGACTCGCCAAGCAGATCGAAGCCGGGAAATCTGCCATCACCGAGTTGGACACCGCGGGCAAGGACGTGTCGGCCGCGCGCAAGCGTGAGCTGCGCCGTGCCGCTCGTGAAGGCGAGGACGCGGAGCGCGCGTTCGTGCAGTCGAACCTGCGCCTGGTGGTCTCCATCGCCAAGAAGTACCAGGCCTCCGGGCTGCCGTTGCTCGACCTCATCCAGGAGGGCAACCTCGGGCTGATGCACGCCGTCGAGAAGTTCGACTGGCGCAAGGGCTTCAAGTTCTCCACGTACGCCACGTGGTGGATCCGTCAGGCGATCACGCGCGGCATCGCCAACACCGGCCGCACCATCCGCCTGCCCGTCCACGCCGGCGACACGCTGGCTCGACTGCAGAAGGCGCGCAGCCGGCTGGAGCTCAAGCTCGGCCGTCCCGCCACCTTGTCCGAGCTGGCCAAGGAAGTCGAGATGCCGGAGGACAAGGTCACCGAGGCCCTGCGCTTCGCGGCCGAACCCCTGTCGCTCAGCGAGCCGCTGCGCGAAGACGGCGATGCCGAGCTCGGCGACGTCGTCGAGGACCGCTCGGCCGAGTCGCCCTTCGAGGTCGCCGCCACCGCGCTGCTGCCCGAGGAGATCGCCCGGTTGCTCGCTCCGCTCGACGAGCGCGAGCGCGAGATCCTGAAGCTGCGCTTCGGTCTCGACCGCGGCGAGCCGCGGACGCTGGAAGAGGTCGGCGAGCACTTCAACCTCACCCGCGAGCGCATCCGCCAGATCGAAGCCCGGGCGATGAGCAAGCTGCGTCACCCGAGCAGCGACACCGGCGCTCGCGACCTGCTCGCCGTCTGACACCCGGATAGGTCGGGATCTGGCGCCACGTTCGCGCCAGACTCTGACGATGATCGAAGTGCGCACGGCGGTGTTCGACGACGCGGACGACCTCGCGCGCGCCCACGTCGACGCGTGGCGGGTGGGCTACCGCGGGATCATCCCGGACGACTACCTCGACGACGAGCACTTCGAACGGCAGCGCGTCGACCAGTGGCGGGCATGGACGTGGCGCCGACCCGGTTCCGAGCTGTTCGTCGGCTTGCTCGGTGGACGAGCGATCGGCTTCGGACTGTGCGGCCCGCAGCAGGACGCGGCGGGCGAGGCGACCGGCCTCGGCGAGGTGTTCGCCTTCTACGTCCATCCCACGGCGTGGGGCACCGGCGTCGCCGCGGCGATGATGTCGCGCTGCATCTCGTTCCTCCGCTCGGAGGGCTACCCGTCGGCGTGGCTCTGGGTGCTGCGCGACAACCCGCGGGCGCGGGCCTTCTACGACAAGGCCGGCTGGACGTTCACGGGCGGCGAGCAGCTCTGGCACGGCCCATCGATCGACTTGCCGCTGCCGCAGCCGGTCACCGAGGTGCAGTACTTCATCGCGCTCACCGCAACGCGCTGACCGGGTCGGCTCAGGCGCTGCTGCGCTGGAAGCGGCGGGTACCCCACCAGGCCAGCAGCACCGCGACGGCGACGGTGATCAGCGCACCGCGGAGCACGTCGGTCGAGGCGAACTCGCCGCGGAACAGCGCACGCACCGCGTCGACCACGTAGCTCAACGGGTTCGCCTGTGAGATCCGTCGCAGCCACGTCGGTGCGATCGTCATCGGCAGCAGCACGCCCGAGAGGAGCAGCAATGGCAGTGACACGCCCTGGACGAACGGCGCGAACGAGTCCTCGTCCTGCATGATCAGTCCCATCGTGTACGACGCGGCGGCCATGCCGAGGGAGAGCACGCAGATCACGGCGATCGCCACAAACGCGCCGCCCCACGCGGGACGCAGCCCGAACGGCACGGCGACGAGCGTGAGCAGGATGGCCTGCACGCCGATCGTGACGACGTTGGTCAGCGTGCGACCCATGATCAGCGCGACGCGGTGCGCCGGGGTGACGCGCTGGCGGTCGACGACGCCCTCGCGCAGCTCCTGGATGATGCCGAAGCCGGCGAACCCGGCGCCGAAGATCGCCAGCTGCAGGAGCAGGCCGGGGACGAACACGTTCCACGAGCCCTTGCCGCCGAGCCCGCCGCCGCTGAGCTTCGTCAGCAGCGGCCCGAACAGGACGAGGTAGAGGATCGGCTGGGTCAGTCCGAAGAACACCCAGACGGGGTTGCGGATCTGGCCGCGCATCTGGCGCAGGAACACCACCCAGGTTTCGATGAGCATCGGGATCTGCTTTCAGTCAGCCGGGGCTTCGCGCAGCGAGCGACCGGTGAGGGTGAGGAACACGTCGTCGAGCGTCGGCCGGTGGACCTGCACCGACCGCAGCGGCAGGCCGGCGCCGTCGAGCGCGCGCAGCAGGTCCGGCACGGCGAGGTCGCCACGCTCGACGGTGAGCACGAGGCGATCGCCCTCGACCATGCTCGT
The DNA here is from genome assembly GCA_965229005.1 of Ilumatobacteraceae bacterium. Taxonomy (GTDB): domain Bacteria; phylum Actinomycetota; class Acidimicrobiia; order Acidimicrobiales; family Ilumatobacteraceae; genus CBDDIP01. The sequence continues at coordinate 701,378 of CBDDIP010000002.1, read as the reverse complement.
GCGCGGCTGCAGTGCGTCGACGGCCACGACGCGGGCGCGCTCGAGATCACCGTCGATGCTGACCGTGACGACATCGCCCGACACTCGCGCCTTCAACGCTTCCGGCGTGTCGTCGGCCACGATGCGACCGTCGTCCATCACCAGCAGGCGGTCGGCCAGCGCATCGGCCTCGTCGAGGTAGTGGGTGGTCAGCATCACGGTGACGCCGTGGTCGTCGCGCAACGAGCGGATGTGGTCCCAGAGGTTGGCTCGGCTCTGCGGGTCGAGGCCCGTGGTTGGCTCGTCGAGGAACACCAGCTTCGGCGAGTGCATCAGCCCGAGGGCGATGTCGAAGCGGCGGCGCTGGCCGCCCGACATCTCGGCCAGCGTGCGCTTCTCGAAGCCGGCCAGGTCGATCGTGGGCAGCAGCTCGGCCAAGCGTCGCTCAGCGGACTCGCGGGTCATGCCCTGCAGCCGCGCCTGCGTGACGAGCTCCTCGCCGAGACGCGTGCCCGGGCTCGGCGTGGCGCCGATCTGGGCGACGTAGCCGATGCGCCGGCGCACCTCGCGGGACTGCGTGATGAGGTCGGCGCCGGCCACGGTGGCGGTGCCCGAGGTGGGGCTGACGAGCGTGGTGAGCATGCGCAACGTGGTGGTCTTGCCGGCACCGTTCGGCCCGAGGAGACCGACGATCTCGCCCTCGGCGACGTGGAAATCGATGGCCTTGACGGCGTCGACCGGGCCCGTCTTCGTCGTGAACGAGCGGGCCAGCCCGTGCGCGGTGATCATGTGCCGAGCGTAGCGGACGGCATAGTCAAGTTTGGCTATCGAGCTCGCCCGAACCCGGTCAGGTTTGCCAGTGCTCGTGGTCGGGGTGCTCGTCGAAGAAGACATAGGCGCCGGCGCGCAGCCGCTCGAGCAGGGTGGTGGCCCACTCGACTTCGCTGCGCAGGCGGGCCATGCCGAAGTCGAGGATCTCGCGGACGTGCTCGGGGATCTCGCCGTCCTTGCCGGTCGCTCCGTCGCGGATCCCGGCGCGGGTGAAGTGCAGCTCGCCTGACTGCGCGGCCAGCTGGCTGATCCGCGACTCGAGCGCGGCGATCAGCTCGGCGCGGGGCATGAACAGCATCAGGCACAGCGCCGGCATCAGCGGTTCGGTCGGCCGTTGCAGCTGCCACCACGCCGTGCGCAGCAGTCCGGCGAACTCCTTGTTGCCCTCGGCGGTGATGACGTACTCGGTGCGCTCGGGCCGTCCACCCGAACGGGTCTGTCCGGTGACCTCGATCAGTCCGTCCTTCTCCAGCGTCTTCAACGCCGAGTAGATCGACCCGGACTGCACGTTCATCCACCCGTCGAGGCGCCACGACAGCAGCTCTCGTCGCACGTCGTAGCCGTGCACGGGCTGCATGATGCGCACCACGCCCAACACGAGAAGGCGGGCCGAGGACACGCCGGTGAACGTACTCCCGGTCGCGCGCCGCGCAACGATCCGTAAGTCCTTGATCTGCTCAAGTCGGGAGCGTTTCGTGACGATGCAGCTAACGCGATGGAGCTCATCGATCTGATCCCCAATTCCATGTCGTTTCGCATCATCACGACGCTCGACGTGGACGACGAAGCCGACATCCCCGACGGCTTCACCGGCCGCGTCCGGCGTTCGCAACGCGGCCGGGTGATCTACGTGGCGTGGTACCGCAACGGCAAGCTGGAGAACCCGGCGAAGAACCACCCGGCGTACCGCCGCTTCCGCTCCAACCGTGAGTTGAAGTACGAGCTCTGGTACTCCGAGGGCGCGCTCCACGACCCCAACGACCACACGGCGGCGGTGCGTGGCTACTACGCCAACGGCGTGGTGCACTACGAGGAGCACTACCAGCACGGTCGGCGCAACGACAGCCCGTCCGGTCGCCCGGCGATCACCAAGTGGCGCCAGGACGGCACCCTGCGCCACGAGCTGCGCTACCTCGACGGCATCCGCGTCGCCTGACGCGCCGACGCCGCGCCCGTCCCGGCGTCTCGGGACGTCCCCTGCCACCAACCGGACTCGGGACATCTGACGACGCTTTCGGTCACCCGCTGTCCCGAGAGCGGGCACTCGGTCGTCTTCAGACGAGCTTGCGCTCGTTGGCCCAGGCGGTGAGCTGGTGGCGGCTGGAGAGCTGCAGCTTGCGCAGCACGCCCGAGACGTGGGTCTCGATCGTCTTCACCGACAGGTGCAGGCGGCTGGCGACCTCTTTGTAGGCGTAGCCGCGGGCGATGAGGCGCAGCACCTCCTGCTCGCGCGCGGTCAGCTGATCGAGCTCGGGGTCGGCCGGCGCCGGGAGGTCGCCGGAGAAGGCATCGAGCACGAAGCCGGCGAGGCGGGGTGAGAAGACCGCATCGCCCTCGTGCACGCGCTCGATGGCATCGAGCAGCTCGATCGCGCCGATGGTCTTGGTGACGTAGCCACGAGCGCCGGCGCGAACGACGGCGATCACGTCGTCCACCGCATCGGATACGGACAGCGCCAGGAACTTCGGGCCCTCGTCGCCGGCGCGCACCGAGGCGATCACCGTCTGGCCGCCCCCGCCGGGCAGGTGCACGTCGAGCAGGACGACGTCGGGACGGGTGGCCAGCACCACCGCCACCGCATCCTCGACGGATGCGGCCTCACCGACGATGTCGATGCGCCGCGCTCCACCCGGTGTGGTGAGCTCGGTCAGCTCGCCGCGCACGCCGGCGCGGAACAGCGCGTGATCGTCGACGAGGACGAGTCGGATCGGTGCGGTGGTCATCGCGACTGCCCGCCGCTGTGGCGCGGGATGCGGATCTCGACCTCGGTGCCGACGTCGCACGTCGACTGCACCGCAGCAGCACCGCCCACCCGTTGGGCGCGACCGACGATCGACTCTCGGATGCCGCGACGGTCCACCGGCACCTGGGCGTGATCGAAGCCGCGGCCGGTGTCGCGTACGAAGCCGGTGAGCTCGGTGTCGTCGGCTTCGACGAAGACGTCGACGTGATCGACGCCGGCGTGGCGAGCCGTGTTCACCAGCGCTTCGCGGATCGCGGCGACGAGCGCCCGCGACGCAGTGTCGAGCGGTTGGTCGCCGACGACCACCGCTTCGACGCGCAGGTCGTGGTCGCGCTCGATCTCGAGCGTCAACGCCTCGATCGCCGCGTGCAACGTTGTCGGTTCGCCCTGACGCGCCGAGCCGTACAGCCAGGCGCGCAGCTCGCGCTCCTGGCGGCGAGCGAGGCTGGCCATCCGTCGCGGATCGTCGTTGCGCTGGATCAGCACCAGTGACTGCAGCACCGAGTCGTGCAGGTGCGCGGCCAGCGCAGCGCGCTCCTCCTCGCGGATCCGTGCCCCACGCTCTTCGTCGAGCGAGCGAATCAAGCGTGCTGCGGCGGGCGCACCGAGCATCGCGATGCCGCCGATGACGATGGCGATCGCGCTGGCGGATGCGCCGGTGCTGGCCAAGCCGCCGGTGCGTCGGGCCAGCGAGTAGACCCCGGCGCCCATCAGCGCCACGCCGGCCACGACCTGCACGCCGCGCAGCACGCGAACGTCGGCGTCGATCCGACCGGCGCGAACCCCGGCGCCGAGCGCCCACACCACGGCGAGGCCGGCGGCGACGGCGGTGGCCGGCACCATGAGATCGTCGCCCGGCCACAGCCCGATCGCCCGAGCGGCCAGCAGGATCGCCGCGGTGCCGGCGCCGAGGGCGAGGTGGCGGCGGTGATCGGCCGGCGGCGACGCGAGCGGGTGCTCGGCGGGTGCCGGCACCGACCACAGCGCGGCGAGCCCGTAGAGGGCGATGCCGATGCCGCCGACCAGCGTCAGCAGCCCGATGCATGCGCGCAGCACCGTCGGCTCGACCCGCCAGCGACGCGCCCACCCGCTGGCAACACCAGCGATCAGACGGTCGTTGCTGCGCTCGACGCGCTCGAAACCGTGCAGTGTGCTCACCCCTGCATGGTGTCACAGGGATCGGCCTCGCACATCGGGCGGATCCCCCATCCGCAAGGGGTCCAACCAGGGTCATCCCCCATGGCCGGCCTCCAGGCACGGGCGTACCGTGCCGCTCATGCTGCCCGCTGCCCCCGACATCGAACGCCCCGCCACGAGCGGGGCGTCCACCACCGAGACGCCCGAGTCCAACCGGGTCATCGGTGGTGTCGGCGCGTTCGTCGGCGAGCGCCTCGGCGTCGACCCGCTGTGGGTGCGCCTCGGTCTCGTCGTGCTGGCGCTGCTCGACGGCGTCGGCCTGCTCCTGTACGCCGGCCTCTGGATGGTCTTCATCGCCGGTCGGTCGCAGCCATGGCTGCGGTACGCCGGCGGTGCGCTGCTGATCGTCGGCCTGCCGCTCGCGCTGAGCGAATCTCACCCGTTGCACTTCGTCGACGGGCCCGTGGCGATCGTTGCACTGCTCGCCGGGTTGGCGCTCGCGCTGTGGCAGCCGAGGACGTCGACCGGCGCAACCGAGCCCGCGGCGATGCGTTGGCAGGCACCCTCGCCGATGGTTCGCGCTCCGAAGCCGCCGCCCTCGCCGCTCGGGCGAGCAGCGCTCGCCCTCGCCCTCGCGGTTGCTGCGGTCGGCGCGCTGATCGACAAGGCCAACGGTGGGCGCCTGCACCCCGAACAGTGGTTGGGCGCGGCCGCCGTTGTCTGCGGCATCGGTCTCCTCGTCGGCATCTTCGTGGGCCACGCGCGCTGGCTGATCGTCCCGGCGATCCTCTTCGGTCTCGCCGGATGGGCCTGGGGCGTGTGCGCTCGGTTGGGCGTGCCGATCACCGAGCGCGGCAACTCGTCGGCCAGCATCGACACCACCGGCCTGTTCGGCACTCGCGACATGCGCGTCGCTTCCGGCAGCGCATCGCTGTGGGTCGACGGCGCGCCCGCCTCGGTCGTGCGCCCGACGATGCGAGTCGCGTTCGGCGACGTCGACATCACCAGCAACGGGCTGACCACGATCGAGATCCATGCGGACATCGACGACGGCTCGATCAGGATGAGCACGCAGGGCTCGCACCGCGTCGGTGACGTCATCACCATCGGGCCGGACGGGGCACCGTCCGTGATCGTCGACGTCCGCATCGGGCACGGCGACCTGACCATCAACGAGTACGCCGAGCCGGTCGTCACCGACGACGGCGACCCCTTCTTCCCCGGCGCGACCAGTCCCGACGTCCCCGGCTTGCCGACCACGGTGCTGCCGGGCGGCACGGTGCCGGGTCAGCTGACCCAGATCTCGGAGTCGCTGGCCATCACCTCGGACGGCTGGATCGTGATCGACGGCGGTGTCGCGGTGATCGACGCCAATGATCGTGTGGTCGTCGGGCAGGTGTTCGACGACGGCTTCGGTGGCGAAGGCGATGTCCCGAACGTCATCGACTTCGCCGGCAACCTCGGCACCTACCGACTGCTGCCGCGGAGCCTGCTGATCACGCCGACCGGCGAGGTGATCGACCTCCAGGCGCTGCGCGCCTCGGTCGTCACGACCACGACGAGCCCCGTCGCAACGACCCCAACCGCGACGAACGTGCTGCCGACCTCGACGGTGCCGGCGACCTCGACGACGGTGCTGTGATGGAACGCCACCGCTTCGACCCGATCTCCGCGGTGCTCGGCATCGTCGCCTGCGTCGGCGGCCTCGGCGTTGCCCTCGACGTCGGCCACGGCCAACGCATCGACCTCAGCTGGTGGGTCGGCGCCTTCGCCGTCCTCCTCGCTCTCGCCATCGTCCCCTGGTCGAGCCTCCATCACAGCGGGCACGCCACGGACGTCGTCACCACCGAGCCCACGCTCGGGACAACGCCCGACATCGACGTGTCTCGGGACAACGCCTGACGATTTCCGTCACCCGCTGTCCCCGGTCCGTCGACAGCTGCGCACCCCTCCACGCTCGGTCCTGCGAGAGGCGTTCAACGTCAACCGTCCTTCCAGACCCCCGCTCCGCCGTGCGCCGCCGACCGGCGCCTGCCGTGCGGTCGCCGTGCCAGGATGCGCCCGGAGGAATCAGAGCGATGCTCTTGTGCGGGGTGACCGAAGCGGACGCAAGCCGATGAACGGGCGCGATCCATGAGCATGGGCGCGACCGGCGTCGCCCAGCCGAGCCGCGATGTGGCGTTCCTGTTCTGCGATCTCGTTGGCTCCACCGCACTGCTGAGCCGGATCGGAGCGGCAGCGAGCGACGACGTTCGCCGCGATGTCTTCGCGACGTTCCGGCGCCCCGTCGACGCGGTCGGTGGCGCCGTGGTCAAGACCCAGGGCGACGGGCTGATGGCCGTGTTCGCGACGATCGACGACGCCGTGCGCTGCGGACTGGCCATGCTGCGAGGCATCGACGGCTTGGCCCGGCGCGACCCGGACGTGCTCCTGGCGATCCGCGTCGGGGTCTCGTCCGGTCCGGCAACCCACGAGGAGGACGACTGGTTCGGCCCACCGGTCGTCGAAGCGGCGCGCCTCTGCGCAGCGGCGGGCAGCGGCGAGCTGTATGCGCCGAGTCGCGTCGCCGACCTCGCCCGGGTTGGTTGGCTCGTGAAGCCGGTCGGCGCCCTCGAGCTCAAGGGTTTCCCCGCGCCGTTCCCGTCGGTCCGTGTCTCGGAGCCGGGACGGTCGGGCGCCAGCGTTGGGAGGGTCGTGACGCCCGAGCTGGACACCTCGCTCGATCCGAGCTTTCTCGATCGAGGTGGACATCGGGCGACGCTGTGCGACCGTGTGGATCGCACGCTGGGCGAGAGCTCGATGGCGCTCGTCCTCGTCGGCGGAGATGCCGGCACCGGCCGCTCGCGGCTGGTCGCCGAGGTCGCCCAACACGCTGGCCGGGCGGCGACTGTGCTCTTCGGGCGCAGCGCCCCATTGGACGAGCCACTGGCACCGTTCGTCCAAGCGTTGCGATGGTTGGCGCTGGCGACGCCGCCCGCCCGCCTGCGCACGATGCTGGGCGACCACGCTCCGGTACTCGCCGAGATGGTGCCGGCGATCGCGCGGCGGCTCGGGCTCGAGCCGGGACGGTCGATGCCGACGATCGAGGCCCGCCTCGACGCCGTGTGCGAGTGCCTCGGTGGCGCGTCGGGCCCCATGGTCCTCGTCGTCGAGGACATCCACGTCGCCGATGCGGCCACGCTCGTGGCACTGGCCCGGCTGACGGACGTCCGGGGTCCGCTCGTCGTGCTGGCGACGCACCGGCCGCCGCTCGCCGCATCCGGTGACGCGTTGCGGGTCATGCTCGCCAAGCTCGATGGCGACCCGGCGGTCACTCGGATCGCGCTGACACCCTTCGGCGTCGACGGCGTCGCCCACCTGTTCGCCGCGTTGGGCGCGAGCCCGGTCGACGACGACGCCGGCCTGGCGGCGGTCGTCGGCGAGACCGGTGGGAGCGCGGTGCGGATCGTCGAGGTCGCCCGCCGCTTCGCGGCGGCCGAACCGTCAGGCGTGACGCTTGCCGCGACGATGCTCGTCGTCTGTCCGTACAAGGGTCTCGAGCACTTCGACGCCTCCGATGCCGGCCGGTACCACGGTCGCCGGGAACTGGTCGCGGAGATCCTGGAGAAGCTCGGAACGAATCGGTTCGTCGGCGTCGCGGGCGCGTCAGGGAGCGGCAAGTCGTCGCTGCTGCGTGCCGGCGTGCTCCCGTCCATCGCCGGAGCGACGGTGGTGCGGACTCCCGGCGAGCACCCACTGGAGTCCCTCGAGGACGCCCGCCGTGCGCTGGGGCCCGGGCCCGGGGTGCTTGCGTTCGACCAACTCGAGGAGTGCTTCACGTTGTGCGGCGACGCCACGGAACGGGTGGCGTTCCTCGATGCGCTCACGGAGCCGGGGCCGCATGGCGTCGTGGTCGCGGTGCGGGGCGACTTCTACGCCCACTTCGCCGTCCACCCAGCGACGGCCAGAGCGCTCGAACGCAGCACGGTGCTGGTCGGGCCGATGACGCAGCACGAGCTGGAGGACGTCATCGAGCGACCGGCACTCGACGCCGGGCTCAGGCTGCAGGACGGGCTCGTCGACCTCGTGGTGAGCGACGTCCTGGACGAGCCCGGCGGGTTGCCCTTGCTGTCACACGCCATGCGTGAGACGTGGCGGCGTCACCGTGGTGGTGTGCTCACCATCGCCGACTACCGATCGTCAGGCGGGGCGCGAGGGGCCATCGCCCGTTCGGCCGACCTCGCCTTCACCACCGAGCTCGACGGCTCGGAGCAGGCGATCGCTCGTGCCATGTTCATCCGGCTGACCGAGCTGGGCGACGGCACGGCCGATACCCGTCGGCGAGTCGGGCTCGAGGAGATGTCCGCGGTCGGCGACGATCCGCCTGCCGCCGCGCACGTCCTCGCAGTCCTGACCGCGGCGAGGTTGGTCATCGCTGACGAGCACACCGTCGAGGTCGCCCATGAGGCGCTGATCCGCGAGTGGCCGCGGCTGCGCGCTTGGCTCGACGAGGATCGTGACTCACTCAGAGTGCAGGCACACCTCACCCAGGCGGCGAGGGATTGGGAGGCCGCGGGAAGGTCTGCGGAGGATCTCTACGCTGGAGCTCGTCTCGAGGTCGTCACCGAGCGGGCCGAACGTGGGTCGATCCAACCGACCGCAGCGGAGCGCGCGTTCCTCGATGCCAGCAGGGCGCAGCAGTCCGCCGGCGAGCGCCGCGATCGTCGCAACCGCCGACGGCTGCGACGGCTGCTCGCAGCGACCGTGATCGGCCTGGTGCTGGCGCTCGTCGCCGGCGCCGTCGCGCTCACCCAGCGCAGCGAGGCACAGCAGCAGGCCGGCGAAGCACAGCGCCAGGCCGCAACAGCGGATCGCGAGGCGGCCGAAGCACAACGCCAGACGACCGAAGCGCAGCGTCAGGCCACGCTCGCCGACCAACGCCGTCTCGCCGCCGAAGGTGTGGCGCTGGTGTCGTCCCGGCCCGACACCGCTGCGCTCCTTGCCGTCGAGGCCGGCCGACGAGGTCGGCTTCCGGAGACCGATGGGGCGCTGGCCGCTGCCCTCCTGCGGTTCCCTGCGATCGTGCGCCACCTGTCGGCGGGCGAGCAGATCCTGAAGAGGCCGGTCACCTCGCCGGATCGAGGCGTCCTGGCCGCCGTCTCCGAAACGTCGATCGTGGTGTTCGCAACGGCCTCCGGGTCGTTGGTCCGCCAGATCGACGTCGGCGCCGAGATCAGCACGATGGCGTTCGTCTCCGACACCGTCCTGGCGGTGGCGACCACGGCTGAGGTCGGACTGTGGGACACCGCTTCTGGGGCCCGCGTCGGCGCTCCGATCGAGGTCGCCTCGGCCACCTCGATCGCCGTCTCACCCGATGGAGCCCGCCTCGCCATCGGTGCCGACGACGCAACCATGCGGGTGATCGACCTCGAGGGTGGTGTCGGCGCGGCGCCCGTGACGGTCGGCAGCGGACCCGTCACCGCCATCGCCTGGCACCCCGACGGCGTGCACGTGATCGCCGGCTCAGGCTTCCCTCGTGCGTCAACGGTGGGGACCTCGACGGTCGAGCTGTGGGACACGACGTCACGCACGCCGACGCTCGAGGTCGAAGTCGCCGGGCTGGCCGTGCAGGAGATCGCCATCGACAGCACCGGACGACGAGCGCTGGTGGCTTCGGCCGCGCCGGGAGCCGTCACCCTCATCGACCTCGGCAATGGGGCCGCCGTGGAGCTCGACGACGGCCGGCAGACCCTCGCCACGTCCTCCCTGTTCTTGGCCGACGACACCGCCGCGTTCCTCGACGCGGCCGGAAGGGTCGAGCACTACGCAACCGACGGTGAGCTCGATCGGCCGCTCGACACGCCGCCCGGGACGGCGACCGCGATCGGCCCGATCGGTCTGCCCGTCGAGACACCGACCACGTCCGACGGCCGGCTCGCTGCGGGGCCCGACGACACGGTGTTCGTGACCGCCTTGTCCGGTGGGATCGTCCAGGTCGCGCTGGACGGCGGCGGGGCCCTGCTCCGCTCGATCGGCGATGAGTCGATCGACGACGTCGGCGCCTTCGAGCCAGGCGGCACCCAGGTCGCCGTCAACCTCGGGGCGGACCGAGGCTCCGTCGTTGTCGACACGGCGTCCGGTGCTCGAACTGCCGGTCCGTTCGCCGGCTCGGCTCTGGCGTGGCCGACGCCCCGGCGGCTGATCCTCAGCGACGAGGCCGGCGGTGTGAGCGTGGTCGACCCGACCGACCCGTCGACCGGCGGATCACCGATCGACACCGGCCTCGACTACGTCCAGTGGGTCGATGCTCCCGGCGACGGCACGATCACGCTCGTCGGCTCCCTGGCGGCGGCGGCCGTCGTCGACCTGGAGCACGGCCAGGTGCTGCGGCACATCGATCTCGGCAGGTCGGGGATCGGCTGGGGCCGACTCGCGGCGATGAGCCCCGACGGAGCGCTCGTCGCCGTCGTGACGACGTCGAACCTGGTGGAGATCCAGGACGCCGTCACCGGCCGGGTCGTCGCACGGCCGGTGCTGGGTGCCGACCGACCGACGGCACTGGCCTTCAGCGCCGATGGCGAGACGTTGGCCGTCGGGGCGGAGACCGGCACCGTGACCCTCGTCGGTGGGCACGGAGAGGGTCCGCCGGGGGCGGTCCTGCGGGGCCAGCGCGCCGCGGTCGCCCAGATCGCCATCACCGCCGACGGCATCGTCGTCGTCTCCTTCATCGACGACACGATGCGCCTGTTCGATTTCCAAGGTGCGCCGCTGGGTTCTCCCATCGCCATTGCCTCGCTCACGACCATCGCTGTCACCGACGCTGCCGCTGTCTTCGTGAACCCCGCCGCTCGGCTCGTCGTCGTCGACCTGGACGCCAGCGGTTGGCCGGCGATCGCCGAAACATGGGCCGGCCGGACCCTCACCGACGCAGAGCGACGACAATTCGGGTTGGACACCTGACGACCGACACAGTCCCTGACCTGTGGGTTCATGGCGGAGGTGGACGGGCATCGAACCTCTTTCCCGTGGTCACGGCACGTGTCGGCTCGTGTTGCCCGGTCCACGAAAAGCCGTCTTGTCGTCCCACGTGTCGTCCACGAATGCGGCAGACTTGTGGCCATGACCGCGGACGCATTCGACCTCATCTCGGTTGACCCGCTCGTGTCGCACGGCCAAGCGTGCCTGAAGGGCACGCGGATTCCGGTGAGCGTCGTGCTGGACTGCCTCGGCGACGGTCTGACCTCCGAGCAGATCGTCGAGCAGTATCCGTCACTGTCGACCGAAGGTGTCCGCGCCGCAGCGGCATACGGCGCCGAACTGGCTCGCGAGGAACTGCTTCCGCTCACGGTCGATCGTTGAAGATCAAACTCGACGAGAACATCCCACTAGCGGTCGCGATTCTGCTGAGGGGCCGCGGAATTGAGTTCGACACTGTGCTCGAAGAGTCCCTGGGCGGCCGAACCGACCCCGAAGTGCTCGCCGCTGCGACACTGGAAGCGCGGCTGCTGATCACTCTCGACCGCGGCTTCGGTGATGTCCGCGCGTACCCGCCGGGCGGCCATCCCGGGATCATCGTGCTTCGTCCCCCCGACCAGCGCGTTCACACCGTGGTCAACATGGTCGAGACCTTGATCGACAGCCACCAGATCGAAACGCTCGCCGGCTGTGTCACCGTCATCCAACGCGACGTGCTTCGAGTTCGTCGGCCGGTGTGATCAGGTCGACTCGCACGTCATGCCTGGCGACGACGAGGATGCCGCGCTCCGCGCGGACTCGTTGCTTGCGCCGTCGTCCGGCGAGTCAAGAGAGGCGGCCATTGCCAGCACAGCCGTGCTGGGAACAACGCCCTTGCGTTCGAAAGAGACTTGCCGCTGTGACCAAACGGTGACCAACGGCCCGTTTTCGGTAGTGAAATAGCCTCTGAACTGGGGATCTTTCGCGGAGGTGGACGGGAATCGAACCCGCCAGACGGGGATCGCCCGTCTCGACCGCTTTGAAGGCGGCGGAGCCCACCAGGTGCCCTGACACCTCCGGTCGTCACCGTAGTGGCCGAGTAGTCTGCGCCCATGAAGCGACTGCTCATCCTCCTCGCACTGGTCGGCCTCGCTGCGTTCGCGGTGAAGAAGGTGCAGTCCTCCTGAGCCTCACGCTGTTCTGCACCGACACCGCGCTCGAGCGCTACGGAGCGGAGTGGCTGGCGACGGCACCGGGGCTCCAGACGGTCGTCCTGCGACCCGGCGAGCAGGTCGATCCCGCCGATCTCGAGCGCATCGACATCGCCTTCTTCTCCGGTGACGTCTGGCCGGATCGCGCTGCCACGTTCATGAGCATCGCGCTGCAGGTGCCGCGCCTGCGCTGGATGCACCTCGCCAACGCCGGCACCGATCACCCCGTGTTCGCCATGCTGCGCGAACGCGAGGTGCGCCTGACGAACTCCAGCGGTGCGTCCGCCACGCCGATCGCCCACACGGTGATGATGCAGCTGCTGGCGATGACGCGCGACACCGCGTCGTGGGCGCGCGACCAGCAGGCGAAGAGGTGGGAGACGCGTGCGGTGGCCGATGCCGAGGGCCGCGTCGTCGGGATCGTCGGCATGGGCGCGATCGGTGCGGAAGTCGCGCGACTGAGTCTGGCGTTCGGGATGCGGCCGATCGGCCTGCGCCGCACGCCATCGGGTGCCGAGCCGTGCGAGACGTGGACGACCACTCGGCTGCACGAGCTGCTTCCGCTGCTGGACGACCTCGTGCTCACCGCGCCGCTCACCGAGGAGACGCGCAACATGATCGGCGCAGCCGAGCTGGCGATGCTGCCCGCAGGCGCACACCTGGTCAACGTCGGTCGCGGCGAGCTCATCGACGAGCCGGCGATGATCGCCTCGCTCGAGTCCGGCCACCTCGGCGCTGCCGCTCTCGACGTGTTCGCAGTCGAACCACTGCCCGCCGACAGCCGGCTGTGGGCCATGCCGAACGTGTTGATCTCCCCGCACTCGTCGGGTGGCACCGACCTGTCTCGCCACCGCGCTGCGGTGCTCTTCAACGACAACCTCGCTCGGTTCCTCGCCCACGAGCCGTTGATCAACGAACTGCCCTGATCGTCCCTCGGTAGCGTGCTCGTCGGCTTCCCCCGACTGAGCACTGCAACCCCACGGGGGAACCATGATCATCTGTTGGTCGGCCAAGGGCGGAGCGGGCAGCACCGTCGTCGCCTGCGCCCTGGCACTGGACCGCTCGGCGAGCTCGAGCGTCACCGTCGTCGATCTCGCCGGCGACGTGACCACGGCACTCGGCGTCACCGAACCTGCCGGGCCGGGCATCGACGAGTGGCTGCGATCGCCGACCAGCGGACCTGAGGCGCTTCGTCGGCTTCGCACCGAGGTGGCACCCGGTCTGCACGTGCTGGCTCCGGGTGCTGCCGGACGCGCTTCGATCGACGACGGCGGGGCCCGCCTCGCCGATGCGCTCACCTCGCTCGACGACGACGTCATCGTCGATGCCGGGACCGGCGAACCGCCACCAGCGCTGGTTGCCGCAGCCACACACGCGCTACTCGTCACTCGCGCCTGTTTCGTCGCCATGCAGCGGGCGGTGCGGATGACGGCGCGCCCCAGTGGCATCGTGCTCGTGCGCGAACCGGAACGTGCGCTGCGACCCAGCGACGTCGAGCACGCCATCGGCGTTCCGATCGTCGCCGTCGTCGACCTCGATCCAGCGGTGGCGCGGATGGCCGACGCGGGCATGCTCGCCGGTCGGATGCCGCGTACGTTCGGGCTCGCGCTGCGAGCCGTGCGATGAGCGGGATGCTGCATGCAGATCCGGTCGCCGAGCGAAGTGCGCTCGGCGGGTTGGAGCGCTGGCTGAACGACCCTGCGGTGAGCGAGGTCCTCGTCAACAACGGCGGCGACGTGTGGGTCGAACGCTTCGGCTCGATCTCGCGCGTGGGCACCATGTCCTGTGCCGCCATCGACATCGCGATCGAGCGCATCCTCGCCTCCGTCGGACGACGTGTTGATCGAACGACGCCGATGGTCGATGCTCGCCTCGCTGACGGCTCGCGCGTCTGCGCCGTCATCCCCCCGATCGCCATCGACGGGCCGTGCATCGCCATTCGCCGCTTCGCCGTTGCCCACCTCCCTCTCGATGCGTTCGGCGATGGGCGGATCGTCGACGTGCTCACCGGGCTCGTCGTCGCGCGTCGGAACCTGCTGATCAGCGGAGCCACCTCATCCGGCAAGACAACGCTCCTCAACGCGCTCGCGCAGCACGTGCCGGGCACGGAGCGGATCATCACCCTCGAGGACACCGCCGAGCTGCGCCTCGCCCATCCACACGTGCTTCGCCTCGAGGCCCGGCCGGCCAGCGCCGACGGCATCGGTGAGGTCGATCTGACGACGCTGCTGCGCACGGCCCTGCGGCTGCGTCCCGACCGGCTGGTGGTCGGCGAGGTCCGCGGCGCCGAGGCAGCGCTCCTGCTGCAGGCGTTGAACACCGGCCACGGTGGCTCGATGGCAACCGTGCACGCCAATCATGCCGGCGATGCCCTCGACCGCCTGGCCACGCTGGTGCTGCAGGACACCAGCGGGTGGCCGCTCGCGGCCATCGAGCGACGTGTGGCGGCATCGATCGACGCGGTCGTCCACCTGGAACGCGACAGCACCGGCGGGCGGCGCGTCGTCGAGATCGGTGCGGTGCGCGTCGGTGACGGTGGTGGCTTCGTGCTCGACGACATGATCGGCACATCGTGATCACCGCCGCCTGCGCGGCGCTCGCCACCGCGATCGTGGTCGCGTCCGCAACTCGTCGCGCATCGACGTCGACGCGCCCTCGACGACGCACGACCGCACCAACCGCGGGCGCGTGCATCCCGTTGCTCGAACGCATGGCTGTCGAAGTGCGCACCGGCTCGTCGTGCCGGACCGCCCTGACCATGGCGTTCCGCTCCGTCGACGGCACACCAGCGTGGGTGCGAGCCGTCGTCACCGCATGCGACGACGGTGCCGCACTGGTCGACGCGCTCCGTGCCGTCCGAACCGTTGGCGGCGACGAAGCGCTGCTTCGCCAGGCGCTGGTCGGCGCGGCCTCGATGGGCGCTGGGTCGGGCGCGGCGCTCGACCGCGCGGCCGCGGTGCTACGTGATCGAGCAGCGATGAGCGAGGAGCGCCGGGCCTGGGGCGCGCAGGCGCGACTGAGCGCGCGGGTGCTCACGATCGTGCCCGTGGCATTCGGCGGCTGGATGCTCGTCTCCAACGACTCCACGCGCACCGCCGCGCTCGGATCACCGATCGGCCTTGCGGCCCTGGCCGCCGGGGCGGCGCTGAACGCCACCGGCTGGTGGTGGATGCGCAGGATCATCGGAGGGCGCGGATGATCGCGGCCTGCGCCGCCGCACTGCTCGTCGTGGTCCTCGTACCGACGCGATCGTTCGGCCCGTCGCGACGATCGCGCACCCTGGTGGCGGCGATCACCGCGGTGACGGTCGCTGTCGTCATCGGTCCACCGTTGCTCGCCGTTGGAGCCGCAGCCTGGTGGTTCGGACGCCGGGCCTGCGTCATCCGTGATCGACGACGGCTTGCCGCCGAGGTCGCTGCGGCGTACCCCGATGCCATCGAGCTGCTCGTGCTGGCCATTCGCAACGGTCTGCTGCCGAGTGCAGCGATGAGCGCGATCGCCGACGACGTGCACACGGCACTTCGACCCACGTTCGGCGCGGTCATCGACGCGATCGACGACGGCGCGAGGTTCGCCGACGCGTTGAGCGAGCTGCCGGCCCGCCTGGGCACGATGGCCGTGCCGCTCGCCGATTCGCTGGCGATGGCGGATCGCTACGGCCTGCCGTTGGCGCCTGTGCTCGACCGGCTGGCCGACGACGCCCGCTCGCAGCGTCGCCGCGCGGCAGAAGCAGCGGCCCGTGAGCTGCCCGTCCGGCTCGCCGGCCCGCTCGTGGTCTGCACGCTGCCGTCGTTCGTGCTCATCGCCATCGTGCCGCTGCTGCTCGGCGCACTGTCGTCGATCCGCGGATGAGCGCTCGCTTCAGTCGAGCTGAGATCAACGTCGATCTCGCAGCATTGACCCTCAGGCTGGTCGCATATATGCTACCCACGTGGATGCAGCCGCCATCGCGATCAAGATCCGGTCCTCGTCTGGACGATCTCGCAAGTCACTTGCGAGATCGGCAGGAACGTCGACGACGACCGTTACTCGAGTTGAGACGGGACAGAGTGATGCGACCTGGAGCATGTTGAGTCGGCTCGCAGAAGCCGCCGGGCTCCGCTTGGACGTCTCATTGACTCCGGTGCCGACCCTCGCTGCGGCCGCGGACGCCACGCCCGACGCCGAACAGGCCCCCTGGCTGAAGCTTCGGCTGGCCGTCCAAGCCGCCACCCGCGACCCTGACAACGCCGGTGCTGTCATCACGCCGGAGCCCGCGACCAACAACCAGTGGACGCTCAACCTTCTGGCGGGAGTCGCCGAGAGCATCGCAGCCAGCAACGGCCTTGAGCCTCCGGCATGGGCGCAGGCGGTTCCGCCCCTCACCTCGCCGTGGCGCCCGAGCGGAACACCAGCCATGATTCGACGCTCCGAGTCCAACGCCCCTCCTGAGCTGATCCGCCGTGGAATTGTCCTCGACAGGGCATCCATCTGGGAGACCGCGTGAGCAGACACTCGACCGCCTGTCGTCCATCCGCGGTTGAGGCCCAGCGTCAGGCGAGCCGATCGATCGGGCGCCAGCGATGCAGCACGGTCCGCTTCACCGGGTCGTACGTCCACGTGTTGCCACCGCCTGGCGCCGCCTCGCCGCCGGTCTGGTCCTCGCCGCGGCTGATCGGGACACCGAGCAGGTGGCACAGCAGCAGCGTGCCCGTGGCGCCGTGGCCGACGACGAGCACGTCACCGGTTGCCTCGAGCACGTCCGCTGTCGCGGCAACGACCCGTCGTTGCGCGTCTGCAGCGGTCTCCCATCCGCGCACCGACCGGTCCGGGTGGGCGAAGAAGGCGTCGGCGACCGACTCGAACTCTTCGCCCGGCAGGAACCCGGTGCTCGACCGGTCGTTCTCCCGCAGCCCGACACGAACGTCGATCGGCACGCCGATCGCGGCGGCAACGATCGCTGCCGTGTCCAACGCCTTGGTCTCGTCACTGGACAGGATGCGGTCCACGTTCGCCACCCACGGCTGACGCAGCATGGCCGTCGCGCGCGCCCGCCCGACGTCGTTCAGCCCCCACTGCGGCACCGGCGTCGCAGGATCGATGCGGACCTGTGGGTGGGTGACGAAGCGGATCATTGGGCGGTCGGCGGCGGCGACGTTCGCGAATCTTCGAACCTGCGTCATGGCGACGGGGATCGTGCGTCTCATGTCCAGCGCGTCCGGCACCTCCTCCCGTCAGAGTAGAGCCGGCCGTGTCCCCTGTGGAGTGGGCCAACGGCCTCCCGTCGGCTCGAGGCCCACTCCACGGATGTCCCCGGCGGGGCCACGAACCGACTCCCACGTTGGCGTTCGTCATGAGCTCGGTATGGTCCAAGTCACCGTCGCTCACGCTGAGCCGCATCGCTGCTTCGTGCAGCCGCACACCACGTTCACGTCCGTTCGTTGTGGAGGCTCTCATGCATCGACGTCCCCATCCCGGCCGCATCCGCCGGCCCATCCTGCGCATCGCGGCTCGCATCCACGGCTGGCAGTTGCGCCACGACGACCCCGGCCAGGCCACCACCGAGTACGCCCTCGTGATGTTGGGCGCGGCCGTCGTCGCGTTGTTGGTGGTCGGTTGGGCCACGGCTGGCGGCGGCGCCGGCAAGATCGGCGACCTCTTCGACCGCGTGCTCGACAACATCATCGACCGGGTCTGAGGTGACCGACTGCGATCGGCACGACGGCCCGCCGAAGTCGGCACGCGATTGCGGGCAGGCAGCGGTGGAGCTCGCGCTCTGCCTGCCGTTGCTGATGGTCTTCCTGTTGGCAGCGGTGCAGCTGGCCGTCGTCGTGCGCGACGCGCTGGCGGTGCAGCACGCGGCTCGCGAGGGCGCTCGCGCCGCAGCCGTCTCGGGCGACGGTGGTGCAGCCGAGGCCGCCGCGACGAATGCCGTCACGCTCGACCAGCTGCACGTCAGCACCTCCGTGGGCAACACGACGGTCACCGTCACGGCCGCGCACGTCACCCACACCGAGGTCCCGCTCATCGGCTGGTTGCTGCCCGACGTACCGGTGGACGCCACCGTGACGATGGCGCTCGAACCGCCGTGACCTGGAGCCAGCAGGGACCAGCGTGGCTCGCTCGCTAGCGTCGCGGTGATGTCCATGTCCTGCAAGCTCGTCGTCGTCGGTGGCACACCAGCGCTGCAGGTGCAGGGCGATCTGGACATGGCCACCGTCGCCACGTGGCGCGACCACCTGCTGAAGGCGATCACTGCGCACCGGGGTGCCGAGCTGCTCGTCGACCTCGACGGTGTCACCTCCCTCGATGACACCGCGCTGGGCGTGCTGCTCGGCGCGGCGGGCCGCGCTCGCGAAGGCGGCGGCGAACTGGTCGTGGTGTGCACGACACCTCGCCTGTTGGAGCGGTTCGCGACGACGCACCTCGATCGGGCGATCGACGTGCGCTCCCGACTGGCCTGACCGGCCGGCCGATCAGGCTGCGAGCGCGAGGCTGGCGATCTCGGCGGTGCCGTCGGCGAACGTCACCGTGATGCCCACCGAGGGCGGCAGCGTCCCCGACAGCGAGAGCACGGTGCCGTCGAAGCCCACGCGCAGACCCGGCGCGTCGATGCGGGCGATCGTCTTCGACGTCTCGATCAGGAAGAGCACGGCGGTGTCGCCGATGTGCACCTCGCCCAACCGGCGGGCGTCGAATGACGTCGACGCACCGCTCACCTGGAGGTCGGCCACGACGACCGACGCGCTGACTCGTTGGCACGCGCCCGCCGCGGTCCCGCCGGGGCAGTGCGACAGGTCGCCGACCTTGCCGCCGACCAGATCGAAGCCGGCCAGCTCGAGCATCGATCCGTCGGCGATCGTGGTCTGGAACCCGTCTGCCGTTGCCGCGGTGGACACCGGTGTGCCCTCGAGCAAGCGGAACCACCGGGCGTAGAGCGCGGCGGGAGTGCTCGGCGCGGCGTCGGTGCCGTCGGTGCCCAGGTTGCCGACGAAGTGGGCCACCGGGTTGGCAGAGGCCGGATCGGCAGGCGACCCCAGCGGAGCGCCACTGACCGTCCCGTTCGGGTTCTCGGTGGTGGGCGGCGTCGTCGGCGCGACCGTCGTCTCGACGGTGGTCGGCGCTGCCGTCGCCTCGGTGGCCGGCACCGTCGCCGGCGGCTCGGTCGACGTCGTGGTGGCCGCAGCCGTCGCGTCGGTCAACGGTGTGGTGACCGCTGGCGCCGACGGCGTGCCGGTCGCGTCGGTCGCATCCTTCGAACCGTCGCGTGTCAGCACCACCCCGAGGCCACCGCCCACGAGCACGGCGCCGGCGATCAGCGCGACGATCCAACGTCGACCGCCGGAGGCATCCGCATCGGGCAGCTCCGGGTCGGGCTCGTCGTAGAGCGTCGGGCGCGGCACCGGTGCCGCCACAGGCGGTGGCGGGACCAGGCTCGGGTCCGCCGGCTTGTCGTCGGGCCGCGGCGGCTCGAACGTGGGCATCACGTCAGACTAACGATGACCTCGGCGAGCCGTCCCGCGGGCACCCGGTCAGGTCAACATCCGGTCAGGTCAGCATCCGGCGGGTCAGTGCGGCTTGGGCTTGCGTACGCCGCGCCGATCCATCGACTTCAACTGCACTCGCTGCTCCTCTTCGAGTGCCGCCTCCTCTGCCACCAACCGCTTCATGCTCTCCAACCGCCGTGGATCCAGCGTGCCGGCCTCGATCGCGGCCAGCACGGCGCAGCCGGGTTCGTCCTCGTGCTTGCAGTTGCGGAACCGGCAGCTGTCCATCAGCTCGAAGACGTCGGCGAAGGCCCGCTCGATGCCGGTGCCGCTGCTCCACAGGCTGACGGCGCGCACGCCCGGCGTGTCGATCAGCCAGCCCGTGCTGCGCAGCTTGACCAGCTCGACCGCAGTGGTGGTGTGGCGGCCACGCTGATCACCCTCGCGCACCTCGTTGGTGCGCATCGCCTCCCGGCCGACCAGGCCGTTGACGATGGTGCTCTTGCCCACGCCGCTCGCCCCGAGTAGGGCGATCGTGGCGTTGCCGGCGGCGAAGCCGAGCAGCACGTCCAGGCCCTCTCCGCTGATGCCACTGGCGACGAGCACGGGCACGTCCGGCGCGACGGCGTGCAACGACTGCACCGATGCCGCTGGGTCGTCGACGAGATCGGCCTTCGTCAGCACCACCACTGGCTTGGCGCCGCTGTCGAACGCGAGCACCAGCTCACGTTCCAGCCGGCGTTGGTTCGGCGGCGACGACAACGCGTGCACGAGCATGACGACGTCGATGTTGGCAGCGATCGTGTGCGCCTCGGCGCGGTTGCCGATGAACGAGGCGCGGCGGACGAACGCGCTGCGGCGCGGCACCACCCACTCGACACGCTCGCCGTCGGGGTCGATGACCACCCAGTCACCGACGGCGACGTCGGCACCGATGTTGCGCACGCGGACCGGCGGATCGACGGCCGTCATGAGCACCGAGCTCCAACCACGGTCGAGCCGAGCCACCCGGCCCGGCGTCGATGTCACCTTCGCGGCGTCAGCATCGTCGATGAGTTCGGGGCTCCAACCGAGTCGGATGTCACCAGGCACGTCAATGCACCGGAGGGTACTCTCGGCCCCACGTCACGAAGTCGATGTGGGAACCGTGACCATCGCCGCGATCGAGCAGGTTTGGAGAAGCGAATCGCGCACCCCTCTGTCATCGTCGTCCTGTCGGGTCCAGCGTCGACGTTGCATCGGTCACATCTGCCGATCAGCTCTCGACGTCCCCGTCAAAACCTGCCAATCTGATGTGCTCGCTAGTCAAACTTGACTAAGAACCCGCCGCCCCCGCCCTCGTTTCCCGACTCCCCCCAAGAGGTCGCCATGCTCGTCCGTCTCGCTCGTTTCAGCTTTCGCCGCCGCAAGCTCATGGTGTTCGGCATCTGGTTGCCGATCCTCGTCATCCTCAACGTGGTCGGCGGCGGCATCGGCACCGACTACCACACCGAGTTCAACCAGCCCGACAGCGAGTCCAAGCTGGCCCAAGAGGCGCTGAAGGCCTCCGGCAACGGCGAGGACGCCGGCTTCCCGGCCCAGATCGTCTTCACCTCGACGCAGGGCAACGACAGCAAGGACGTCAAGGACGCGATGACCGCGTTCTTCACCGCGATCGACGACGACGCCCAGTTCCAGGGCGTCAGCGTGGTCAGCCCGTACTCCGAGGGCGGCGCGTTCCTGCAGAAGAAGGCCACCGACCCGGGCAACAAGCTCGGGCAAGACGTCTACTACGCCTCCCTCACGGTGGAAGAGCGCGACCAGGCGGCGACGCTCAAGCTGGCCGACAAGATCACCGAGCTCGGCGACAAGATCCAGATCCCCGGCCTGACCATCGAGTACGGCGGCCAGGTCTTCCAGAAGTTCGAGTTCCCCGCCAGCGAGCTGCTGGGTGTCCTCGCCGCCATCGTCATCCTGCTCATCGCCTTCGGATCGGTGATCGCCATGGGTCTGCCCATCGGCACCGCGATCGTCGGCCTCGGCGTGGGCATGGCCATCGTCGGCATCGCCTCCAACGGCTTCTCGATCCCGGAGTTCGGTCCGCAGATGACGGCGATGATCGGTCTCGGCGTGGGCATCGACTACGCGCTGTTCATCGTCACCCGATATCGAGAGCACCTGCATGCGGGTGAGGATCCGGAGACGGCCACCATCGCCGCCGTCGACTCGTCTGGGCGCGCCGTGATCTTCGCCGGCATCACCGTCATGATCTCGTTGCTCGGCCTGTTCATCATGGGCCTCTCGTTCGTGCGCGGCCTGGCCATCGCCGGCGCCACGGGCGTGCTCGTGATGATGATCGCCTCGATCACGCTGCTGCCGGCGCTGCTCGGCTTCACCGGCAAGAAGATCGACAACACGTCGCGCGCCGCCGCCATCGGCGCCGGGCTGTTCGTGCTCATCGGTCTGGTGGCCGTCGCCGCCGACCAGATCGCGATGGTCGGCCTGGGGGCGCTCCTGTGGATCGGCATCGTGGCGGTCAGCTACATCCCCGGCGCCAAGTCGCTGCGCACCCCGCTGCCGCACCGCCAGGAGAAGCCGCGCGAACTGCGTTTCTGGTTCAAGTGGAGCCGCAAGATCCAGCGTCGCCCGTGGCCGTACTTCGCCGCCGGCGCCGGTGTGCTGATCGCGCTCGCGCTGCCGCTGTTCTCCATCCGCCTCGGCTTCAGCGATGCCGGCAACGCCGCCAAGGACACCACCGTCCGCAAGGCCTACGACCTGCTCTCCGACTCGTTCGGCCCGGGCAGCAACGGGCCACTGCTGCTGGTCAGCACCGACCCGTCGCTCGACGCCGCCAAGGCGGCCGAAGTCAGCGCTGCCGTTGGCGCCGACGACCACGTCGCCTTCCCGCCGGCGGCGCAGGAGCTCGGCAACGGCACCTGGAGCTGGTTCGTCGTGCCCACCACCTCGTCGCAGGACCAGGGCACCGTCGATCTCGTCAACCGCCTCCGCAACGACGTGCTGCCATCCACCGACGTCAAGGTCAACGTCGGCGGCTTCACGGCCGGCGGCATCGACTTCGCCAAGTACCTCGGTACCCGGCTGCCGCTGCTGATCGGCGCCGTGCTGATCCTGTCGTTCCTGCTGCTGATGATCGTGTTCCGCAGCATCCTCGTGCCGCTCAAGGCCGTGATCATGAACCTGCTGTCGGTCGGAGCGGCCTACGGCATCATCGTCGCCATCTTCCAGTGGGGCTGGGGCCTCGGCCTGATCGGCGTCGACAAGGCCGGCCCGGTCGAAGCCTGGGCTCCGATGATGCTGTTCGCCATCGTCTTCGGTCTGTCGATGGACTACGAGGTGTTCCTCCTCTCGCGCATGAAGGAGGAGTTCGACCGCACCGGCGACAACGGCACCGCCGTGGCCGACGGCCTGGCCGTCACCGCCCGCGTGATCACCGCCGCGGCCATCATCATGGTCTGCGTGTTCGCTGCGTTCGTGCTCGGCGACGACCGCTCGCTGAAGCTGTTCGGTCTCGGCATGGCCGTGGCCGTTCTGGTCGACGCGACCGTGGTCCGCATGGTGCTCGTGCCGGCGACGATGGAGCTCCTCGGGGCACGCAACTGGTGGATCCCGAAGTGGCTCGACAAGGTCCTGCCGCGCATCGACGTGGAGGGTCACAGCAACGATCCGACGCTCGAGCCGGAGCGCGAACCCGAGTACGTGTGAGGCAGCGCGCCTTGACAGCGCCCCTGCTCATGCTTTAGCGATACGCACGGCATGGCCAGACCCCTCGTCATCGTCGAGTCACCGGCGAAGGCAAAAACGATCTCGAAGTTCCTCGGCAACGCGTTCGACGTGCGCGCCTCGGTGGGCCACGTGGCCGACCTGCCGAGCAAGGGGTTGTCCATCGATGTCGACAACGGGTTCAAGCCGACCTACGAGCTCACCGAGCGCGGCAAGACGGTCGTCAAGGATCTGCGCGCCGCACTGAAGGACGCCAGCGAGCTCTACCTCGCCACCGACGAAGACCGCGAGGGGGAGGCCATCAGCTGGCACCTCCTCGAGTACCTCAAGCCCAAGGTGCCCGTGAAGCGGATGGTCTTCCACGAGATCACCAAGACCGCGATCGATCACGCCGTGGCCAACCCGCGCGGCATCGACTACGGCCTCGTCGACGCGGCCGAGACGCGCCGCGTCCTCGATCGGCTCTATGGGTATGAGGTGTCGCCGGTGCTCTGGCGCCGTGTCAACCGAGGGCTCAGCGCCGGCCGAGTGCAGTCGCCGTCGGTGCGCCTCGTCGTCGAACGCGAGCGCGAGCGGATCGCCTTCGTCGTCAAGGGCTACTGGGACATCGACCTGCTCACCGGCACCGCGCCGGCGTTCAACGCCACCCTGATCAGCCTCGACGGCACGCGCATCGCCACCGGCAAGGACTTCAGCAACACCGGCGTGGTCAAGCAGAACGTCGTCGTGGTCGACGAGGGACGCGCCCGCCAGCTGGCCGACGACCTCGCTCCCGCCACGTTCACGGTGCGCTCGGTCGAGGAGAAGCCGTACCGCAGCACGCCGAAGGCACCGTTCATGACGAGCACGCTGCAACAGGAGGGCGGTCGCAAGCTGCGCCTCAGCGCCTCGCAGGTGATGCGCGTCGCCCAGGGTCTGTACGAGCGTGGCTACATCACCTACATGCGTACCGACAACGTGACGCTGAGCGCCGAGGCCTTGGGCGCGGTTCGTGCCGAGGTGCAGCGCACGTACGGCCAGCAATTCCTCTCGCCGCAGCCGCGGCAGTACGCGACGAAGGTGAAGAACGCGCAGGAGGCCCACGAGGCGATCCGCCCGACCACGCCGCTGCGCTCGCCGGACTCGCTGGGCGCCGAGCTCAACGGCCAGGAGATGTCGCTGTACCGCCTGGTGTGGCAGCGCACCCTCGCCTCGCAGATGGCCGACGCCGCCGGCACCACCGTCAGCGTGCGGCTCGGCGCGAGCACGCCCGCCGGCACCGACGCCGAGTTCGCGGCCAGCGGCACGACGATCACCTTCCCGGGCTTCCGTCAGGTCTACGTCGAGTCCACCGACGACGGCGAGGCCGCGACCGAGGAGGAGAAGGAAGCACTGCTGCCGCCGCTCGTGCAGGGCCAGCAGGTGCCGGTCGCCTCGCTCACCCCGAACGGCCACACCACGTCGCCGCCGGCCCGCTACACCGAGGCGTCGCTGATCAAGCGCCTCGAGGAGCTCGGCATCGGGCGCCCGAGCACGTGGGCCAGCATCATCCAGACCATCCAGGACCGCGGCTACGTGTGGAAGAAGGGCCAGGCGCTGGTCCCCACGTGGACCGCGTTCGCCGTGGTCGGTCTGATGGAGAAGCACTTCGGCGGCCTCGTCGACTACGCCTTCACCGCTCGCGTGGAGGAAGACCTCGACTCCATCGCCCGCAACGAGCGCCAGAAGCAGGACTGGCTGCAGCAGTTCTACTTCGGCGATGAGGGAGACGGCGCGGACGCGCTGCACGGCCTGAAGCGCCTCGTCGAGGAGAACCTCGACGAGATCGACGCCGCCGAGATCAACACCTTCCCGATCGGCAACGACCCGGACGGCAACGAGATCGTCGTCAAGCCCGGCAAGTACGGCCCGTACGTCAAGCGCGGCGAGGACACGGCCAGCGTGCCCGAGGACCTCACACCCGACGAGCTGACGGTGGAGATGGCGCTGAAGCTGCTGTCGATGCCCAAGAGCGACGAGCCGATCGGCGAGCTCGACGGGTTCCCCGTGTTCGCCAAGAACGGTCGCTACGGCCCGTACGTGCAGTGGGGCAGCCCGGACAACCTGCCGCCCGGCCTCGAGAAGCCGAAGATGTCCAGCCTGTTCAAGACGATGGTCCTGGAGCGGATCACGGTCGACGAGGCCGAGGCGCTGCTGATGCTGCCGCGGACCCTCGGCGCGGACCCCGCCGACGGCGAGCCGATCCTGGCTGCCAACGGCCGCTACGGGCCGTACGTGCAGAAGGGCCGCGACTACCGCAACATCGACAACGAGGATCACCTGCTGACGATCTCGCTGGACGAGGCGCTGCGCATCTTCTCCGAGCCCAAGGTGTTCCGCCGCGGTGGTGGCGCCAACATGGCCGCCAAGGGCCCGCTGCGCGAGTTCGGCAACGACCCGGTCAGCGGCAAGGCGGTCGTCGCCAAGGACGGCAAGTTCGGCGTCTACGTCACCGACGGCGAGACCAACGCCTCGCTGTCGAAGGGCGATCGCCTGGAGGCGATGCCGCCGGAGCGGGCCTACGAGCTGCTGGCGATCCGCCGCGAGGCGATCATCGAGAAGGGTGGAGCGCCGGCGAAGAAGGCGAAGGCCACCAAGGCTGCAGCTGCGAAGAAGGCCGCGCCGCGGAAGGCCGCCGCCAAGAAAGCAGCACCGCGCAAGGCTGCTGCCAAGAAGGCCTGACCCGAGTATCCAACGCGCGGCCAGCGCGCGCTCGACACTCGGACCCGTTGCACCCGAGTATCCAACGCGCGGCCAGCGCGCGCTCGATACTCGGATGGGCCGGGACGACGAGGGTCACCCCGGGCGGGTCACACCCCTTGGGTAGGGTGCGCATCCGACATGGACGCAGCTCGCTACATCGCCCTCGAGGGCTCGGAAGGGTGCGGCAAGAGCACCCACGCGGCCCGGCTGGCCGACGAGCTCGGCGCCGTCCTCACTCGCGAGACCGGCGGCACGGCGATCGGGCAGCGGGTGCGCGACATCCTTCACGACACGTCGCTCACCGACCTCTCGCATCGCGCCGAGGCGTTGCTCGCCGCGGCGGATCGGGCTCAGCACTTCCACGAAGTCGTGCTCCCGGCACTCGCCGCCGGACGCCACGTCGTCAGCGACCGCAGCGTCTACTCGATGTTGGCGTACCAGGGCTACGGGCGGGGGCTCGACCTCGATCAGCTGCGCAACATCAACGACTGGGCGATGCAGGGCCAGTGGCCGCAGCTGGTGCTGCTCATCGACGCGCCCTCCGAGGTGCTCGCCGCGCGCATGCACGGCCGTCAGCTCGACCGGTTCGAGCAGGAGGGCGACGCCTTCCACGACCGGGTGCGCGACGGCTACCGGGCAATGGCCGCCGAGCACCCCGATCACTGGGTCGTCATCGACGGCGCCGGCACCATCGACGAAGTCTCGGCTCGCGTACGGGCTGCGGTCGCCGGCAGGGTCGGCCGATGACGAAGCCGCCGCGCCTGAGCGTGTGGGACGACGTGGTCGGGCAACCGCACGCCATCGCTCAGCTCACCAACGCGGCGATCGATCCGGTGCACGCCTACCTGTTCGTCGGCCCGCCGGGCTGCACGAAGGACGAGGCCGCTCACGCGTTCGCCGCGCTCCTGCTGGCCGGGCGCGACGACCCCGACTCACGCGACGCGCGTCTCGCCTTGGCCGGCGAGCACCCCGACGTACGAGACGTGGAGCGCGTCGGCGCGCGGATCTCGGCCGAGCAGGTCAGTGAGATCATCCGCACTGCCTCGATGGCGCCGGTCGAGGGCAACCGTCAGGTGCTCGTGCTGCACGAGTTCCACCTGCTCGACGCCACCGCCGCAGCTCGACTGCTGAAGACCCTGGAAGAGCCGCCGCCGAGCACCATCTTCGTGGTGCTCGCCGATCAGGTTCCCCAGGAGCTCGTCACCGTCGCCTCGCGGTGCGTGCGCATCGAGTTCGCCGGCTTGTCGGCGGACACCGTGTTCGACCAGCTCATCGCCGAGGGGCTGGCGAGCGAAGCGGCACGTGCCGCCGCCGATGCCGCCGAGGGCAACCTCACGCGAGCTCGCATCCTCGGCCACGACGTCGGCCTGATGGCTCGGCGCGAGGCGTTCGCCAAGATCCCGACGCGCCTCGACGGTTCCGGCGCCCGTGTGTTCGCACTGTGCAACGAGATCACGGGACTCATCGAGGCAGCAGCCGAGCCGCTGCAGGTCGTGCAGCAGAAGGAGATCACCGACCTCGAGGCCCGCGTTGCGGCGCTCGGCGAGCGCGGCAGCGGACGCAAGCCGCTGGAGGAGCGTCACAAGCGCGAGCTGCGCCGTCACCGCATCGACGAGCTGCGCGGCGGGCTGGCCGTGATGGCCGGCACCTACCGCGACGCCCTCGTCGCCGGGTCGATGCCTCGCCCCGACGCCGCCGTCAACGCCGTCACGCGCATCCACGCGGCGCTCGAGGCGCTGGAACGCAACCCCAACGAGTCGCTGCTCCTGCAGTCCCTCCTGCTGGAGCTCCCCAGCCTGAGCTGAGCATCATCCAGTCAGAGCGTGTCGAAGACGGCGTCGTCGGCGACGAGTTGGACGGGTTCACCGATGGACAGCGAACCGTCGACGCCCACGGTGAGCCGATAGCCGCAGAGGTTGCGCAACGGCATCGACTCGGCGCCGAGCTCGCGGGCGAGCAGGCGCATCACGCCGCCGTGAGCGATGACGAGCACCTCGTTGCCCGGGTTCGCTGCGGCGACCGCGCCCAAGCCGTCGGTGAAGCGCTGCAGTGCGTCGGCCAGCGGCTCGGCATCATCGGGTCGACGGAACTCGGCGACCCAACCGGGCCACTCCGCCTCGATCTCGGTGCGGGTGAGGCCCTGCCACGATCCGTAGGCCATCTCGCGAAGACGCGGCTCGATCTCGATCGGGCCGACGCCGATGTCCTCGCCGATGATCCACGCCGTGGCCGCGGCCCGTTGCAGATGGCTCGACACGATGGCGTCGACGGTGCCGATGAGGCGCGCCGCGAGGACGGCCTCCTGCTTGCCCCGATCGGACAGCGGCGGATCGGCGTCGCCCTGCCACTTGCCCAGCGCGTTCCACTCGCTCTCGCCGTGGCGCACGACGAGCATCTCGCACCGGGCTGACATCCGGGCGAGGGTAGCGGCGGATCAGCTCACGGGTAGATCCAGATGCTGGACACGCGGTTGTCCCAGCCGAGCGTCATCGACGGGCCGAGGGCCCAGGCGTTGGTGTTGCCGGGATACGCCGTGCCGGTGCGGTTCGCGCCGTCGTAGAACTCAGCGTCGCACGCTCCCACCTTGTAGCTGCTCACCTGGTTGTCCAGGCCGTAGGTCGACATGTTGTGAGCGACCCCCGCGGTCGTCAGGTTGATCGTCGTCCCGATGTACGAGGTCGCCGCGTAGACACGGACGCTCGGCGAGCACGACAGCGCGACGGAGACCTCGATGCCGAGCAGCCGAACGTCGATCACGCCCGTCGGCTTGCCCTGCGCGGCGAGGAACGCGTCCATCTCGGCCTCGGTGCGGAAGCACCAGGTGGCCACACCGTCGCTCGTGCACGCGGTCGCCTCCTCCCAGCTGACGCGCAGGTCGATCGTCCGTCCCTCGAAGTGGGCGAGCGATGGGTTCGCGCGAGCGGGGGCCGCCGACGCGCCCACGGCGGGGAGCGCGACGAGCGCGGCAAGGAGCAGTCCGATGGTCTTCAGTCGCATCAGTGATGCCTTTCGTTGTGTGGGGGTTTCAGCGGGGTTCGACCATCCGAACGGAGATCGCCTTCGAGTCCACGAGCATCGTGAGCTGCGCGCAGATGTCGGCACTGGTCGGAACAGCGGTGGGGTCAGCGAGCACGAAGGTCCATCCGTTCAGATCCAGATCGTCGAGGAGATCCGTTGCCTCCTGCTTGGCCTCGACTTCCGGCAGGCACCGTTCGTCGATCGCAGAGAGACCGGACTGCAGCTTCAGATACGGGTTGTTGGTGAGATCGGTGAGATCCGCTTCGTCCAACCCGAGGTCGGCGCAGGAGAGGTCGCTCTGGATCGGTCGCGGCACGACCTCGATGATGCCCGTCGTGCTGACGCAGGCGAACAGCTCCGGCGCAACGTCCATCGGCGGCCCTCCGCCGAGCCCGTCGTTGGCCATCGCCCCCAACAGCCACAGCTCGCGACAGTCGCCGAGCGGATCGTCCGACAGCGCGATGGCCGTGCCGCTCGGGAACGTGTAGGGGTCGGACAGGCAGTCGACGCCCTCGTAGGCCCTTGGCGCGCGCACCTTCTCGTTACCGAGTTGCGTCGCGGCGACCGCACCTCCGGCCGTGACGGCGATGATCGCGCCGATCGCGCCGTAGCGCTTCCAGCGGCGACGCCGGCTCACGAGCGCTCCTGCCGGCACGTCGAAACGACCGGCCATGACGTCGGCGACGAACTCGTCGACGTCGAAGCTGTCGAGGTCGATCGGCGGGGTCGCGTCCGCTTCCTCCAAGAGCGCGGTGCCGAGCGCGCCGTACCAGTCGCGGTCGTCGTTCATCGTGTTCCACCTCCTTCGGTGGCAAGGACGCGCTTGCACGCGTCATCAAGTCGTTGTCGCGCTCGCGACAGGCGGTTGCGCGCCGCACCGACGCTGACGCCGAGCACGCGCGCCAGATCGTCCGAGCTCGGGTCCTCGAGCAGCTGCATGCGAAGCACGGCTTGATCCTCCGCTGCCAACGTCTCCAAGGCCTGGAGGGCGATGCGCAGCTCGAGCCGCCGGTCGTCATCGGGTGCCGCGACCTCGCGCGTCGCGGGCTGGCGGGCGGCCTCGGCCTGCACTGCCTGCCACCGGTTCTCGCCGCGCTGGGTGTTGAGCACGACGTTGCGCATCACACCCTTCAGCCACGCGCGTGGGTGCTCCTCGGGGACGTCACCGATCCGCCGCCACGCGATCGTGAACGTGGCGTTGACGATCGACTGCGCATCGTGACGCGGATGCACCAGCTGTGCATGACGCATCAGCGCCACGTGGTGGTCAGCGACCAAGCGCGCCAGCTCGTCTCGCGGACTCCCTGCGAGCTCTCCCGTCGAGCGACTCGTGTTGGTCATGCAGCCTGCCCGCCTTGGCAGTCGTCACCGCGCCGTGCGGCTTCGTCTCGCGCAGACTACTTGTCGTCGCTAGCGTCGGCCACCGTGACTCCTCGCGTCCTGCTGCTGTGCGGCAGCCTGCAGCAGCGGTCGTCGAACGGGGCGGCATTGGCCGTCGTGCGTCGACGCCTCCTCGAGGGCGGTGCCGAGGTCGACGAGTTCGAGCAACTCGCCGCGGTGGAGCCGTTCAACATCGAGCACGACGACTCGCCGCCGCCCGTGGCGCTCGAGTGGCGGGCGCGCGCAGCGACCTCCGATGCCGCCGTGCTCGCCGGACCGGAGTACGCCGGAGCGCTCGCAGGCACGATGAAGAACGCGCTCGACTGGTTGGTGGGCGCGGCAGGCCTGTACGACAAGCCCGTTGCGCTGATCTCCTCGGGCACCACCGGTGGCACCCTCGCGTTGGCCGATCTCACTCGAACGCTGACGTGGCAGGGCACGAAGATCGTCGGCCAGCTCGGCATCGCCGCACCGCGCACGAAGACCAACGATGACGGCGTGTTCACCGATGCACCGACGATCACTGCGATCGAGCAGCTCGTCGACGCGCTGCTCGCTGCCATCCCATCGGAAGCAACCCGATGAGCCCGTGCAACCAGCCGATCGCTCGCCAATTGTGGTTGCGCATCGAGACCATTCACGCCGTCACGTACTTCGCCGACGAGAGCCGCCACGCGGCGACGGGGGCCGGTCTGCGCGGGTTCTGGATGGGCTACTTCGGCTTCCGTGCTGCACCGCTCGGGAGCGTGGCCGCCGGTGTCGTCGAAGCTGCCTTCGCCAACTTCGCCCCGCGCATGGTGCAGCGATCGATTCCCGATGCATGGACGTTCGCCTCGCCTGATGCACTCGTGGCGGCCCGGTCCCGCGCCGCTGCTGACTCACTCGAACGGATCGTGCCGTCCCTGAGCGCCGTCGCCGACAGCGCGTCCACCGACCTCGAGGCCGTCACCGCTGCGGCAAGCAGCACGGGCCGTCCACTGTTCGCTGCCAACCGCGGCCTGCCCGCGTCGACGGAACCGGTGCAGCGCCTGTGGCAGGCGTGCACGACGTTGCGCGAGCACCGCGGCGACGGTCATGTGATCGCGCTCGCCGCTTCGAACATCGACGGCTGCGCTGCGCACCGACTGATCGCCGCCGAGCAGAGAACCCCACAGGACGTGCTGCAGGCCAACCGCGGCTGGACCGACGACGAGTGGGTCGCGGCGGGCACGTCGTTGGCCGACCGCGGGTTGCTGACCGCTGCGACCGGCGCCATCACCGACGAGGGACTCGCGCTCCGAGCACGCATCGAAGCGCTCACCGACGACCTCGCACAAGCGCCGATCGACGCTGCGCTCACGCTGGCCGCGCAGCGCGACCTGCTCGATCGGCTCACGCCGGTCGCGGCCACTGTTGCGGGTAGCGGCGTGATCCCGTACCCCAACCCGATGGGGCTTCCCCGCTTCGACCCGTAGCCAGCAGGCGCTGTCAGGCGGTGGAGCTGTCGTGTTCGTACACAGCGATGAGCGCGGCGTTGACGATGTTGTCGGCGGAGATGCCCGTGATCTCGTGGAGGTCGGCGATGGTGCCCGATTCGCCGAAGCGGTCGACGCCGAGTGGGTACTGCGGCACGCCGAGCGCCGAGCCGATCCAGGCCAGTGAGTGGCTCGCAGCGTCGTGGACGCTGACGACGGGACGGCGTCGCTCGCCAGGCGGGACGAGGCGGTGCAGCAGGCTCGGCGCTCGCACCACCGTCGCGCTGGCTGCGGCGCCGGCGAAGCTGCGCTGCCAGCTGCGGTAGGCGCGATCCGGGCTCGTCAGGTGGACCACCGTGGCGGCAACACCCTCACTGTCGAGCACTTCCGCGGCGGCCAGCGCCTCCGGCGCCATCACGCCGGTGGTGACGATCGTGACGCCCGGGCGATCGTCGCGCCCATTGCTCAGCGGGGCCTCGCGCAACCGGTACCCGCCGCTGACGACGAGCTCGCGCAGACGATCCTCGCCGTGACGGTCCAGCGCTGCCGCGAACGGTGCCTGATCGATCGGCCGCGTCGACAGGCGGAGGTAGGTGCTCGTGCCGGCGGGTTCGGCGATCGCCGCCAGTCCGGAGCACAGCAGCCAGTCGACCTCCGTCGCATAGGCGGGTTCGCAGGCGACGATGCCCGGCAGCTCGACACCGACCGAGGCTGTGATCGTGCTCTGGTGCGCGCCACCTTCGGGGGCGAGCGTGACACCGGATGGCGTGCCGACGACGATGAACCGGGCGCCGTTGTACAGCCCGTAGATCAACGCGTCGAGACCGCGCAGCACGAACGGGTCGTAGACGGTGCCAATCGGCAGCAGCTGCTGGCCGTGGTGATCGTGGCTCAACCCGAGCTGGCCGAGCAGCAGGAACAGGTTCATCTCGGAGATGCCGAGCTCGATGTGCTGACCGCGCGGTGACGGCGCCCACTTCAAGAGCCGATCGCGGCCGCCGTGATCGTCGCGTTCGTCGTGGGCGAACACGCCGGTCTTGTTGATCCATCCGCCGAGGTTCGTGCTGACCGACACGTCCGGTGATGTGGTGACGATGCGCTCACCGACCAACGGGACCTCGGCCAGCCGGGCGAGCACGCGGCCGAACGCCTCCTGCGTCGACGACGACCCGCGCGTGACCGCGGGCAGCACCGACGGCGGCACGACGAGCCGCGGTCGCGGCACCGGTGCCGGGTTGTTGACGCGGGCGCCAACTCCGGCGCACCACCGGCCCGCTGCGCTGTCGGACTCGAAGCGGTCCCACTCCGTGTCGACGGTGAGCCCCGTTCGCTCGCGCAGCTCGTCGATCTGCTCGGCCGACAGCAGCGCCGAGTGGTTCATCGGGTTGCCGGCGATCGGCAATCCCCAACCTTTCACCGTGTAGGCGAACACCACGCTCGGGCGATCCGTCTCAGCGTCGCAGGCGCGGAAGCAGTCGATCAGCAGACCGAGGTCGTGGCCCCCGAGATCGGTGACGAGCGTGCGCAGCGCGTCGTCGTCCATGGCGGCAGCCAACCGATGCACGGCCTCATCGGCGCCGACCAGGAACTTGGCTCGCGCTGCCGCGGCGTCCATGGCGAACAACGACTGGTATGCCTCGTTCGACATCGCGTCGATGTGCGCCCGCAGTGCGTCGCCGCCGGGCTCGGCGAACGCCGCCTGGAGCCGCTGCCCGTACTTGGCCTCGATGACGTGCCAACCCGCCTCGGCGAAGAAGTGCTGCAGGCGAGTGGCCTGGATCTCGGGCACGACGCGGTCGAGGCTCTGCCGGTTGAGGTCGACGACGAGCGTGACGTTGCCGAGACCTTGCGTGCTCGGATCGGCGATGGCCTCCCACACGTTGCCCTCGTCGAGCTCGGCATCGCCGACGGTGGCAACGAACCGCGCCGGCGGTCCGGCGCCGAAGTGGGCATCGGTGTAGCGACGCACGAGCGAGCTGAACAACGGCGCGACCGCGCCGAGGCCCACCGAGCCGGTGGAGAAGTCGGCGACGTCGGGGTCCTTCGTGCGCGAGGGGTACGCCTGCAACCCGCCGCGCTGGCGCAGCGTGGTCAGGTACGAGCGATCGAGCTCACCGGTGAGGTACTTGATCGCGTGGAACACCGGCGACGCATGCGGCTTCACGGCCGCCTTGTCGGCGCCGTCGAGGTGCGCGAACCACAGCGCCGTCATGATCGAGACCATCGACGCCGACGACGCCTGGTGCCCGCCGACCTTTACATCTGGCGTGCTGCCGTCGGGGTTCGTGCGTCGGTTGGCGTGATCGACCATGCGCACCGCCAGCCACAGCACGCGCTGCTCGATCTCACGCAGCGTTGCCAGATCCGGTTGCTCTTCGCTGCTCATCGGTTGCCAGCTTGCTCGATGTCCCGACCACGCAGGAACGCGACCAGCGCGTCTGCCGCCTGGTCGAGGTGCTGGCTGAGCACCCGCACCGCGCCGCGCACGTCCCGGTCGCTGCAGCACTGCAGCAGCTGGTGATGCTCGGCGTCGCTGGCCGAGTCGCCCGAGAGCCCGGCTTCGTAGAGCACGACGTACGGGGCGACGGCGGCGTGCAGGTGGCGCACCATCGTCAACCCGCGGTCCCAGCCGGCGCCCGAGTACAGCGCCTGGTGGAACTGCCAGTTCGCCTCGCCGATCGGTGCCTCCGGGTCAGCGAGGGCCATCTCCGCGGTGGCCAGGTGCACGATCGTCAGCTGCTTCACCGAGCGGCGCAACAGCAGCGGCTCGAGCGCCGAACGCAGCGCGTAGATCTCCTCTGCGCCGTCGGCCGTCAGCGTCGGCACCACCGATCCGCGGTTCGCCTCGAACGTCACCAGTCCCTCGGCGGCCAAGCGTTGCAACGCCTCCCGTACCGGGATCTTGCTGACACCGAGATTGGCGGCCAGGTCGTCCTGGCGCACCCATGACCCTGGCGCCAGTTCACCACGCAGCATCGCCGTGAGGAGGTGGTCGTGGACAGCTTCGACAGCACTCATGGTAGGATCGTATACGATTCTACGGTCCATCGCTGCTCAGGAGCTCACCATGTCACTCGACGACTTCCCCCGCCACCCGCTCACCTTCGGGCCGTCGCCCATCCACCCGTTGCCGCGCCTCAGCGCTCACCTCGGCGGCAAGGTCGAGATCTGGGCCAAGCGCGAGGACTGCAACTCCGGCATCGCCTTCGGTGGCAACAAGACGCGCAAGCTGGAGTACCTGATCCCGGAGGCGCTGGCGCAGGGGTGCGACACGCTCGTCTCGATCGGTGGCGTGCAGTCCAACCACACGCGACAGGTCACCGGTGTCGCCGCCCACCTCGGCTTGAAGTCGGTCACCGTGCAGGAGAAGTGGGTCGAGTGGCCCGACGTGGTCTACGACAAGGTCGGCAACATCCAGCTGTCGCGGATCATGGGCGGCGACGTGCGCATGGATCCTGCGGGCTTCGACATCGGCATCCGCGACAGCTGGCAACGCGCCCTCGACTCGGTGATCGAGGCGGGCGGCAAGCCGTACGCTATCCCTGCCGGCGCCAGCGATCACCCGCTCGGCGGCCTCGGCTTCGCCAACTGGGCGCGGGAGGTGGCCGCGCAGGAGGCGGCGATCGACACGTTCTTCGACCACATCGTCGTGTGCACCGTCACTGGTTCCACACACGCCGGGATGATCGCCGGCTTCGCACTCCAGGAACGCACCGACCGCCACGTGATCGGCATCGACGCCTCGGCGACGATGGCCAAGACGATCGATCAGGTGACGCGCATCGCTCGCAACACGGCCGCCAAGATCGGCCTGCAGCGCGACCTGCGCGCTGACGAGATCACGATCGTCGACGGCTACTCGGCCGGCATCTACGGCATCCCCGACGCGCAGACGATCGACGCCATCCACACCTGCGCGCGGATGGAGGGGATGCTCACCGACCCCGTCTACGAGGGCAAGTCGATGGCCGGGATGATCGGCATGATCCAGGCGGGTGAGATCCCCGCCGGGTCACGGGTGCTCTACGCCCACCTCGGCGGGCAGACCTGCCTGCCGGCCTACGCTGGCGTGCTCTGACGTCGCGGCGGCAGGGTCGCGACCAGCCGCTGCACGGCGACCGTGCGGTGCTCGAGGCAGAGCTGGTGCTCCAGGAAGCGCACCTCGGAGGCCCGATCGCAGTCGGGGAACTCACACAACGACAGTTCGGGCACGTTTCAAACATCGGCACGCAAGGTTCGAAGGTTGAGCATCTGAACTGAAGGTGTCACCTGCATGCCCACCAGGGCGTGAAGGATCCGTGAAGAACCAGGCCAGCGACGTGGAGAAACCGTGAACGGAGATCTCATCGACATCGCAGCCGACGACGATCGAGTGGGTGAGCGCCATGACCGACACGCCCGTCGAGCACGGCACGCGCAGCGGATCGATCGCCACCGCAGGCGGGCCGCTCGCCGCGCTGGCCATCGCCGGGGTCACCTCGACCGTCCGTGACTCGATCGGCACGACCAACGTCGCACTGGCGCTCGCCGCTGTGGTCGTGGCCGCGGCGATCACCGGACGCGCCGCCGGCCTGCTGACGGCGTTGGTCGCCGCCCT
The DNA here is from genome assembly GCA_965229005.1 of Ilumatobacteraceae bacterium. Lineage (GTDB taxonomy): Bacteria > Actinomycetota > Acidimicrobiia > Acidimicrobiales > Ilumatobacteraceae > CBDDIP01. The sequence goes on along the minus strand of CBDDIP010000002.1, from coordinate 664,968 downwards.
GTCGTTCAACTTCCTGCACACCCAGCCGTACCACTCGCTGCGGATCCACGACGCCCACGACGTGATCACCGTGCTCCTGCTTGCCGGCCTCGGTCTGGTCATCAGCGAGCTCGGCGCGTGGCGTCGCCGCGCCCATCAGCACGCCGAGCGTCGCCTCGGCGGGCTGCGCGCGCTGGAGACCACCGCCGCCATGCTCGTTCGCGGCGCGACGGTCGATGAGACCTGGGCGGCCATCCACGATCTGTTGATGGCCACCCTGCCGCTCGCCGACTGCCGCTTCGAGGCAACGATCCCGGAGTCCGTGGCTGTCCTTCCGCGCTCCGGGTCGTTGCTCTCCACCGGTCGGTCCGCCGGCACGATGTCGATCGGCCAACACGGCGTCGAACTGCCGACGTGCGGCGTGGCGATCGAGGTCGGCTACGGCGGCGAGCGCTACGGCTCGATCGTGCTGACCCCGCTGCCGGACAGTGGCTCGCTGGTCGAGGAGCGGCGCCTGGCGATCGCGCTCGCCGACCAGTACGCCGTCGCACTTCGTCTCCGCGAAGCCTGACTCGACGCTGACGCCTACGCTCGGCTGCGTGAGGGCTTGGCAAACGCTCGCGGCGTTGGCACTTGCGGGCGCCGGATGCGGTGATCGTGCCGCGTCCTCGCCGGACACGGCGGCCGTCAGGGCGACGAGCCCTGCGGCGACCACCACGGTCCCGACGATGAGCAGGTCCGAGGATCCGCTGGCGATCAGTTGGATGGTGCCGTCGGTCCCGCCGTCGGCCCCTCTGCTGATCGACGCCCGCCGAGAGACGATCCCCGCATGCGGTCCGTCGGACGACTGCCTCTTCTCGATACCGAGTGCGGCTCTGGCGTACGGTTCGAGCGAACCTGGAGGCGCGCACTCCCTGCAGATCAAGCAGACGTGGCCCCGCCCCGACGACGTCTACCACGGGAAGCTCCCCGGTGGTGTCGAGCGGACGATGGCCGGACGCACGGTGCTGGCGATCGAGTCCGGTGAGGGCACGTCACGACGGATCCGGTTGACGTGGACGGATGCCAACGATCTTGTCGTCGACATCTCCTCGTCCGGCATCTCGTGGGAGGAGCTGTCGACGACCGTCGAAACGCTGGAACCGGCGGACCCGTCCGCCTGGCCCACGCCGGTGGTCGTCCCCCACTGCGTCGATGCCACCACGCAGTACGCGCCGGCGCTGATCCCCGACGGGTGGGAGCGCTTCGTCCTGCAGGCTCAGCCGACCGGCACGTGCGACGTCGCTCCGTACCTGTTCATATCCCTCGTTCTCCCGGGCACGTCGGCCGGCCCGGGAACGCTCGTCACCATCGTCGTCAACCCTGCGGTCACCGTCGTCGCCGACGAGGTCGCCGGCGACGTGACCGAGGGCATCGCAGCCGATGGTTCGCGCGCCACGTCGACGATCGTCCAGATCGGTGGGGTGACGATCGACGCGCACGGGAACGCGGACGCCGAGACGCTCCGCTCGATCGTGGCGAGCATCGTGCCGTTCAGCGATGCCGAGTGGGCGCAGCTCGTGTCCGAGGTCGACGCCGGCTGAGCATCGGCTCGTAAGGTCGCGAGCGTGACGGTGCCCAAACTGACCCTCGAAGAGGCCCGCAGGATCGCGATCCGCGCCCAGCTGCTCGACGCCGATCGGCCCACCGATCTGGTTGCCATGGTGCAACGCCTGAACCTGTTGCAGCTCGACCCGACGTCGGTGATCGCGCCGAACGCCGATCTCGTCTCGTGGACGCGCATGGGCGACGACTACGAGCCTGCCCAGCTGACGAGGGCCCTCGAGCGCGACCGCACGTTGTACGAGCATCGCGGCCAACCGACGCCGTTCGAGGCGGCGATCGTGATGGTGCGCCCGACCGCCGACCTCGGTCTGTTCCGCGCCGAGATGGCCCAGCCGGCGAAGTACGCCAGCGTTGCCGACTGGCTGCGCGACAACGCCGGCTTCCGCAAGCGCGTCCTCGCGCTCTTGAAGAAGTCAGGACCATTGCCGTCACGCTCCATCCCTGACACTGCCGAACGGCCGTGGGAATCGACCGGTTGGACGCACAACCAGAACGTGACGCGCATGCTCGAGTTCCTCCAGTCCCGCGGCGAGGTCGCCGTCGCCGGGCGCATCGGACGCGATCGCACGTGGGATGTCGCGGCGCGCGTCTTCCCCGACGTCGAGGTCGTGCCGCTCGAGCAGGCACGTCGGATCCGCAACGAACGATGGCTGCGGTCGCAGGGCATTGCTCGACCGCGCGCGGTCGGCGACGCCGGCATCCAGGTCGAGGTCGACGGCACCGTCGGCGAGTGGCGGCTCGATCCCGAGGCGACTGCCGACGGCTTCGCCGGCCGCACGGCGCTGCTGTCGCCGTTCGACCGGCTGATCCACGACCGCGTGCGCGCCATCGACCTGTTCGACTTCGAGTACACGCTGGAGATGTACAAGCCCAAGGAGAAGCGCCGGTGGGGCTACTTCGCGCTGCCCGTGCTGCACGACGACCGGCTCGTCGGCAAGGTCGATGCCGCAGCCGACCGAAAGGCCGGCGTGCTGCAGGTCCACGCGATCCACGAGGACGTGCGGTTCACGAAGCCGATCACCACGGCCGTGGACAAGGAGCTCGCCGCGCTCGCCGCGTGGCTCGGGCTCGACGGCGTCAGGCGAAGCTGAGCGCGGCGTCCATCACCGGGTCGCGACCGGCGAGGAGATCGGCGAGGGTGAGGACCACCGGCACGTCGGGCGCGACCGCATCGCGATGGTCGTCCGGTCCGCCGATCTCGAAGTAGTGCGACGACACCTCGACGACGATGCCGCTGTTCGGCAGCGTCAACGGACGAGGGTTGGCGTACAGGTTCGGGCTGCCACCGGTCGCCTCACCGATGAACACCGCGCCGGTCTGCTGCCCGAGCTCCGTGGCCAGCAGGACCCCAGCGGAGAACGTCTGCTTGCCGATCAGCACGACGAGCGAGCCGGGTCGCTGCAGCGCCGGGTTCGTCGTCAGGACGCGCAGCAGCGGCGCGTACTCGTCGGTGTCACCGCCGGGGTTGAAGCGGAGGTCGAGGACGAGCCGCGCCGCCGAGCCGCTGGAGAGCGCATCGTCGATCTCGTCGGCGGCGGTGCTGATGTTCGTCGAGCCGCTGCTGCGGGTGACCGCGTTGTAGTGCATCACCATCGTGCTGCCGAGCGCCTCGGTCCAGAAAGGCTCGGCCACACGGGCCATCGAGGGGATCGACTCGATCTGCCCCATGCCGATCGGCGTCGGATCGATCTGGTCGATGAACTCGGCCCACGTCAACTGTGCCGGGTCGATGGTTCGTTCGCTGCCGTCGACGAGGCGCAGCACGAACTGCGGCGCTGCGAGATCGTCCACCACATCGGCGGCGTGGAGCACCTCGGGCGTCATCAGCAGCATGGGCACGACGAGGTCGATCGTGGCGGCGTTGTCGTACGGCGACCACGGGGTCACCGCAGTGATCGCCTCGGCGATCGGCGTACCGGAGATGCTGACCACCGTCGCGCCGAACAGCGCCGGATCCGTTGCCCCGACCACGGCGATCTCGTCGCCGAACCCGTACAAGTGCAGTGCGAAGAGGTGGAAGCCGGCCTCCGACAGGTACACGCCGGTGTGCCCGTCGATGCCGGCCATGAGGCGCATCACCGTGGCCGTCGCGGCGGGTTCGTCCATCGCCGCGAGCTGTTCGGGGGCCGCGGCGAGCGCGGCGTCGAACTCGGCTTCCGACTGCCGCCAGAACGGGTTCGGGTGGATCCGCCGCAGACCGTCGCCGAGCGCCTGCATGTCCTCCTCCCATCGCTGCACGGCCGCACTCGGCTGCGTGGTCGTCGTCGGCGAATCGATCGACGTGCTCGTCGGCTGGACGACCGTCGGCTGGACGCCCGTGGTCGACGTGGACTCCGAGCGGCCGCCCGACGAGCACGCAGCGAGGGCGACCAGCGCCACCGCTGCTCTGATCCCCCGACCATCCATGCGCCGAAACTAGCACGGTGTCGTGCTAGTTGTCACGACGCCGTGCTTGATCTCCGCCCGCCCGACTGCTCGACCCACCACCGCCACCTCGCTCCCGAATCGTCACGTGACGAATTCTTGGGCGCGATCGCGACGAGACCGGGTTCTCGGGAACTGGGGTGACACCATTGGTCGCCGGGCTTCCCGAGACGTGGCGACCTCGGGTCCTTGGGCGCGGGATGAGCGAGATGTCGTCGGTGTCGCGCCCATGGACTCGTCACGTGACGATTCGAAACGGGCGCTAGCCGGCTTGGGCAGCGGCGGTGCGGATCTCGTCGAGGGCTTGCTCGCTGGCGGTCTTGAGAGCGACCAGGGCGGCGATCACGTCGCCACGACGGGCGCCCAGATGCGCGTGGAGGCGGGCATCGGCATGGCTGAAGGCGACCTCGGTCTGGTCGTGCACGTTTTCGCCGTCGTCGGTGAGCCGAACCAGGTACGAACGTCCGTCGCGCGGGTTGCGAAGGCGAACGAGGTGACCCTTGCGTTGCATTGCCGACAGCGTGTCGAGCACCGTGGTCACCGGCATGCCGAGGTGCTTGGCCAGATCGGTCGGCGAGGTCGGCTGCGTCTCGCGCACCGCGCTGTACAGCGCGTAGCCGGGAGCATCGAGCGGCGCGCCGGCGAGGGCCTCGGACAGCAACGCGCCGACCTGTTGCGACGCGGCGAACAGGTGGTACATCGGCGAGAGCGTGCCCGGAGCGGGCAGGCGACGAGCCACGCGTCAGCCCTCGAGCTCGACGTAGCGCGTGTCGGTTGCCGCGTGCCCGTCGGTCGATGGGCCGTAGACGAAGATCATGCGAGCGAAGACCGGCGCCGCGTACGTGGCCAGTTCGCCGGCAGGCACGAGCACCGCGTTGCCTGCCGCCGCGACGTGCGTCTCGCCGCCGTGGGTGACGTGGAGCTCGCCCTCGACGACGTAGTTGATCTCCTCGTGCTGGTGACGGTCGGTCCACGAGGCGGCGGTCAGGCTCCACTCGCCGAGAACGAGGTCGGTCGTCGAGTACCCGGCGCCGGAACCCATGCGCGGATGCGTCGCCGACGCCCGCAGCGGCTCAGCCGGATCGAACCTCATCAGCATCCGGCCGACAGTACCAATGGGCCTGTTCAGTACAGGGCGAGCTCACCGGTGACCTCGTCGATGCGCGCGCTGAGGTCGGGGCCGATGGCCAGCGCGGTGAGCGTGGGCACGCCCCCGAACTCCGTGGTACCGGCGTCGCGGATGAGGTGACTTCGCAACCCGCGCTCGAGCGCGGCGTCGTGCAATGCGATCAGCTCGTCCTCGGTCTGCACCTGCAGGGCGATCTTGCGATGCGAGGACGTGATCCACGTCAGCGCTGCTGCGTCCAACGTGATCGTCGACGAGCCCGTCGACGTGTCGAGTGCGGCGACGACGAGCGACGCGATCCACGCGCTCGAGGCGTGCGCTCCCTGGGCGATCTCCTTGCCCCGACGCATCTTCAGATCTCGGCGGATGACGATGACCTGCTTGACGTTCTCGGCCGTCGGCACCTCGGTGTCCATGCGTGCAGTCTGCTCGTAGCGTTCAGCCGATGAGCGACACCTGCACCCACCTCGACGCGATCAGCGACGATGCGGCCCCGTCGGCCGACGGCTGCGAGGACTGCCTGGCCGCCGGAACGCGCTGGCTGCACCTACGCCGCTGCATGACGTGTGGTCACATCGGCTGCTGCGACAGCTCACCGATGCGGCACGCCACCGCTCACTTCCGCGCCACCACCCACCCCATCATCCAGAGCTACGAGCCCGGTGAGGACTGGCTCTGGTGCTACGACGACGAGATCGCCTTCGAGGTCGACAGCCTCAGCAACAGCGCTTCCCATCCCTGAGGTTTCGGTCACGCCTGAGCTCCACGCGGCGCACGAGCCGGAACGACGTCGGCGCTTCACTCGTCGCCCTCTGCGTCGATCGGGCTGTCGGCGTGGCGCCAGTAGGCGATCATCGCCACGCGGTCTCGGCTCCAGCCACGCTCCTGGCGGAGGTGGCGGCGCACGGCGGTCATCGCCCGGCTCTCGCCACCGCCCCACGCGTAGACGCGATCACCGAGGTCGTCCGACGCGATCGTGCGCAGCTCGTCGACCAGCAAGTGCGCGACCGAGCCCGGCGCGGCACCGTTGCGATGCACCCAGTGCACGGTGACGCCCGGGCGCTGCGGCAGCGACTGCTGCTCGGCCGGTCCGTCGACTTCGGCGATCACCGTTGCCGTCACGTGCGTCGGCAGCGCGGCGATGATCGATGCCACGGCGGGCAGTCCGGTGTCGTCGGCCACCAACAGGTAGGCGCCCGTGTCCTCGGGTGGCAGGAACGCCTCGCGCGGCCCCCACAACGCCACGGGGTCGCCGACTGCAGCTTGCGCAGCCCACGCCGACGCGTGCCCGCTCGGTTCGTGCAGCACGAACAGCATCGACAGCTCCGTCGTTGCCGGATCCCACGTGTGCAGCGTGTAGTACGCGCCGACCGGTCGATCCGCCTCGGGCATCTCGCGGTACTGATCCCACGAGAAGGACGCGTCGATGGACAGTTCGGTGCGGCCGGGCGGTGGAAGCAGGACGTAGATGAACGTGTCCGGCCCGAGCGGGGCGAACGTCGACAGGTCACCGCCGGCGAACGTGATCCTGCGGAGATGCGGGTGCACGTCCTCCACCGCCGAGACCGACGTGACGAAGGTGCGGATGGCCGAACGGAGCCGCGCCTCACGCTCGATCGACGTCTCACCGGCCTCACCGGATCGCTCGCGTGCCAGAGCGACGAGCGCCATCGCTCGCGGCTGCACGTCGATCATCTGGACGATCGGTTCGGAGAACGCGATTCGCAGGTGGCTCACCTCATCGCCGTCGGCAACCAGCAGCTGCAGCCCGTCGACATCGATCTCGGTGGCATGGGCGGCCGACGCTCCCGGACGATCACCGAGGAACCGAGCGATCAGCAGCAAGGCGTCGTCGTGCGACCCGTTGATGTGCTCGAGCACAGCAGGGCCGTGCTCGAGCAGCTCGGCTGCAATGCCTGTTCGTGCGCTCATGAGTTGTGGAGCTTACACAAACTGTTAAGTAAGCCAAACACTCACCGAATGGCGTTCACGTCCTGGTCAGGCCGGTCACGCGCCATCCCGACGATCAGCGCGCCGACGGCGATGAGCACACCGACGATCAGCGACACGTCGGCCACGTTGATCACCGTGTTGCCCGGGAAGTCGAAGAAGTCGCGCACCGATCCGAGCGCCAGTCGATCGACGAGGTTGCCGACGATGCCGGACACGACCAGCGCGATCGCGACAGCGGGGATCGGTGCCCGCTTGCTCGCCAGCCATACCCAGCCGGCGAACAGCGCGAGCCCGGCGATGCTGGCGAGGATGACCTGCAGCACGGATCCGCCAACGATGCCGAGCATCAGCTCGTGGTTGCGCAGCGGGCAGATGACGTCACCGCAGTCCCACGACTCGAACACCGCCTTCGTCGCCTGATCGAGGGCGAGCGAACCCGCACCGACGGCGATCGCGACCGCGTGTGATCGTTCGAGTCGCATCGACATGGCCCGACGATAACGACCGGACGGAGCGAGCCGTTCAGGCCGAGGCGGCCCGCGCAGCAGCGAGCTGACTCGCCGGCGGCAGGCCCAGGTGATCACGGAACGTCGTCGTCTCGTACTCGGCGCGCAGCACGCCGCGCTCCTGCAGCAACGGCACGACCGAGTCGACGAAGTCGTCGAGGCCGGTCGGCGTCAGGTGCGGCGCGAGCACGAAGCCGTCGGACCCGTCCTCCTGCACGAAGTGATCCATCGCCTCGGCCACCTGGCTCGCTGTGCCGATGAACGTCTGACGCCCGGTGGTCTCGATGATCAGCTCGCGGATGCTCAGGTTCTTGGCCTCGGCAAGCGCCCGCCACTCGGCCGCCGTCTTCAACGGATCCGGGAACATGCGAGCGCGACCCTGGATGATCGACGTGGACGAGATGTCGGGATCGGATTCAGGCAGCGGACCTTCGGCGTCGTAGCTCGACAGGTCGCGGTTCCACAGCTGCTCGAGCAGCAGGATCGCGGTCTGCGGGCTGACCTGCTGACGGCGCACGACGTGCGCACGTTCGCGCGCGTCCTCCGGCGTGTCGCCGATGGCGAACGACACGGCAGGCAGGATCTTGAGGTCCTCACGCCGGCGCCCGTACCTGGCCAGACGGTTCTTGGCGTCGTTGTAGAACGCCTGCGCGCCGGGCAGCGCCGAGTGACGGCTGAAGATCGCGTCGGCGGTCGCCGCGGCGAGCTCGCGGCCGCCGTCGCTGTCGCCGGCCTGGAGGATCACCGGGTGACCCTGCGGGCTGCGCGGCACGTTGAAGTGGCCGTGGATGTCGAACTGCGGACCGCGATGCTCGAACGCACCGGGCAGGCCGCGACGGGTGAACGTCGCCGCGTTGGGGTCGGCGACGAGCTCGTCGTCAGCCCACGAATCCCACAGCTCGCGGCACGTGGCCACGAACTCGCCGGCGCGCTGGTAGCGATCGGCGTGGTCGAGGAACCCGCCGCGACGGAAGTTCTCACCGGTGAACGCATCGGACGACGTGACGACGTTCCAACCGGCGCGCCCGCCGGAGAGGTGGTCGAGCGTGGCCATCTGCCTGGCGAACTCGTACGGCTCGCGGAAGGTGGCGTTCATCGTCCCGGCCAGACCGATGTGCTTGGTCACCGCGGCGAGCGCGGCGAGCACCGGCACCGAGTCCGGACGGCCGACGGTGTCGAGATCGTGGATGCGACCGCGCTGCTCGCGCAGCCGCAGGCCCTCGGCGAGGAAGAAGAAGTCGAGCTTGCCGCGCTCGGCCGCCTGGGCGAGGTGGACGAACGAGTCGAACTCGATCTGGCTCTTCGACCGTGGGTCGCTCCACACCGTCGTGTTGTTCACGCCCGGGAAGTAGGCGGCGAGGATGACCTGCTTCTTGCTGTTCTTGCCCGTACTCATGACGTGGCTCCTGCATACCGGCTCGCCTCGCGTTGCAGACCGAGGCGCTCGCGCAGCAGCTCGTCGCCGTACTCGGCGCGGAAGGCGCCACGAGACTGGAGCTCCGGCACCAACCCATCGACGATCGCGTCGAGGTCGTGGCCGATCACTGCCGGACGCAGGCGGAAGCCGTCGAGCCCGGCGGCCTGCCAGGTGAGCAGCTGCTCGGCGAGCGCCGCAGGCGTGCCGGTGAAGATCGCCGCGTCGGACCGGAAGGTGCGGCCGTCGGCCTCGTCGAGGCGTTGCTTGCGCGCCTCGGCGACGGCGGTCGTGTCGTCGAGGAGCACCTCGAGATCGGCGAGCACGCGCAACGGCGGCAACTGCCGATCCACGGTCTGTTCGGCGTCGCGGATGTCGGCCACCCAGCGGGGCACGGCGTCGAGGTCGGCGGGCGTCACGCACACGACGTCGGCCGAGCGCGCGGCGAACTCGAACGGCACGCGCTGGTGGGCGAGGGCCACGATCAACGGGTTGCCCTGCGGCGGGCGGGGCACGATCGACGGACCCTTCACCGAGAAGAAGCGACCCTCGAAGTCGATGTAGTGCAGCTTGTCGCGATCGATGAAACGGCCGGTGGCAACGTCGCGGATCTCGGCGTCGTCCTCCCAGCTGTCCCACAACCGGCGCACGACCTCGACGACGTCGTTCGCTTCCTCGAACAGGTCGTCGATCAGCTCCGGCCCGTCCGACAGGACGCGGCGGCCGACGTGCGCGGCGTCGCTCGGCCGACCGGACACCTGCGGGCGCCACCCGGCGCGGCCGTGACTGGCGAAGTCGAGGGTGGAGATCGACGAGGCGACGTGGAACGGTTCGGTGTGCGTCGTGATCACCGTCGGCACCAACCCGATGTGCGTCGTGTGTGGAGCGAGGAACGACGCGATCAGCACCGCTTCCAAGCGACCCTTCACGTGGTCGCGACGACCGTCGGGGCCGCGCAGGTTCGGCGACTGCAGACCGAACGAGTCCTCGATGGTGATGAAGTCGAGCAGGCCACGTTCGGCCGTCTTCGCCAGGTCGACCCAGTAGTTCGGGCTGAACACGTCGGCGGGTCGCGCCGACGGCTCGCGCCACGACGCCGGATGGAAGCCAGTTCCGTCGAGCGCCACGGCGAGGTGCACGAGGGGAACGCTACTCCCGCAATCCCGATCCGGCGAGTCGGGATTTGCCCTCGAGAAACACACGGCGCTGATACCTCAGGGGGTGTGCAACAGATACCTCTAGGGGTATGCTTCCCGCATGATGTTCTTCCGGCAGTACTACCTCGATTGCCTGTCTCACGCGAGCTACCTCGTCGGCGACACGGGCACCGGGTGCGCCGTGGTCGTCGACCCACAACGGGACGTCGATCAGTACCTCGTCGACGCACGCGAGAACGGCGTGACGATCACCAAGGTGATCGAGACGCACTTCCACGCCGACTTCGTCTCCGGCCACCTCGAGCTGGCCGCGCGCACAGGAGCATCGATCGCCTACGGCCGGGCCGCGGCTGGCAAGGCCGAATTCCCGGTGGAGCTCCTCGGCTCGGGTGATCTCATCACGCTCGGCGGCGACCACGGGGTGGTGCTGGAGGTCCGTGAGACTCCCGGCCACACACCGGAGTCGATCAGCATCGTCATCCACGAGAACGGGTTCGGCAGCGCGCCGTTCGGCGTGCTCACCGGCGACACGCTGTTCATCGGTGACGTCGGCCGGCCAGACCTGCTGGCGTCCGTTGGTGTCAGCGCCGACTTTCTCGCCCGACAGCTGTTCCACTCGTTGCACGAGCAGCTCCTCACGCTGCCCGACGAGACGAAGGTCTTCCCGGCACACGGCGCCGGTTCAGCGTGTGGAAAGCACCTGTCCTCGGAGACGGTCTCGACGATCGGTGAGCAGCGTCGGTCCAACGACGCGCTGGCTCCGATGACCGAGGACGTGTTCGTGCATGCGGTGACCGAGGGCCAGTCGGCGGCCCCGCTGTACTTTGCGTTCGCCGCCAACCGCAATCGGCAGGCACGTGATCTCATCGACGACGGCGAGGTCCCGAAGCTGAGCGTCGACCGTGTCCTCGCGCACCAGCGTGCCGGCGCGATCGTGCTCGACGCTCGTGACGACTCAAGGTTCGCCGCTGGCCACGTGCGTGGCGCCGTGAACGTCGGCCTCGGTGGTCGCTTCGCCGAGTTCGCCGGTGAGGTGATGGCACCGGGCACGCCGATCGTCCTCGTCACGCCACCGGGAGCAGCGAACGAGGCGCGGACCCGCCTGGCTCGAATCGGGTTCGACTCGGTCATCGGATGCCTCGACCCCGCCGACGACGCGCTCGCCGCTCGCCCGGACGTGATCGAGGCGGCCGATCGCATCACACCCAGCGCCCTCGTGGTGCGACGGGCGACCGTCCACGACCTCGTCCTCATCGATGTGCGCACGCCTGCAGAGGTGGATCACGGCACCATCTCCGGTGCGCTGCACATCAGCCTCCCGCAGCTCTTGAACGGGCTCGATGAGCTCGACAAGAGCGCGCCGACCGTGGTCTTCTGCGCCGGCGGGTACCGCTCGTCGATCGCTGCGAGTTTGCTGCGAGCGCACGGATTCACCGATGTGGCGGACCTCATCGGCGGCTACACGGCCTGGCAGGCCCACTCGGCCCTCGAGGCGTGACATGCGCGCCCTGCTCGCGTCGCCCCTGGGCTTCCTCATCGGGATCTCCCTCGGGGCGCTCGGCGGCGGCGGTTCGATCCTCGCCGTCCCCGCACTCGTCTACGCCGCTGGCCAGTCTCCTCGCCACGCCACGACCACCTCGCTCGTCCTCGTCGCGGCGACTGCGACAGTCGGACTCATCCCGCATTGGCGCGCCGGCCGTGTGCGTGCCAGGGCGGGCGCACTGTTCGGAGCGGCCGGCATCGGCGGCTCGCTGCTCGGCTCGCACTGGAACGGGATCGTCGATCCGGACGTGCTGCTGCTCGCCTTCGCCGGTCTGATGACGGTCGCCGCGGCCGGGATGTGGCGCCGGGCCAGCGCCGTTCCGGCTCGGGACGCTGTGCCGCGATCCCTCGGCGCCGCGGCAGCGCCGGTCATGGTCGCCCCGCAGCGGGCGAACCCGGCGACGGTGGTGAGGGTGCTCGCTGCTGGATCCGTCGTCGGTCTGTTGACCGGCTTCTTCGGCGTGGGCGGCGGCTTCGTGATCGTCCCCGCGCTGGTGCTCGCGCTCGACTTCACCATGACGGAGGCCGTCGGGACGTCCTTGCTCGTCATCGCCATCAACTCGATCGTTGCCTTGACCACGCGCCTGCACGGTGGAGCGATCGACTGGACGACCGTCGCCACCTTCACCGTTGCCAGCCTTGCCGGCGTCGTCCTCGGCAGCCGGCTCGCCGACCGTCACGACCCGTCGAAGCTGCAACGAGGCTTCGTGCTCCTGCTCGTCGTCGTCGCGCTCTACACCGCAATCCGTTCGCTGGAGGCACTCACATGATCGACACAACGACGACATCCGATCACTGGTTCGCTCGACTCGGTCGGGCCGCGGCACACCGGCGCCGCGCGGTGATGCTGACCTGGCTGCTCATCGCGCTCGCAGCGGCACCGCTGGCCGTCACCGTGAACGGCGCACTCTCCGGGGCCGGTTGGGAAGCGCAGGGCTCGATCGCCCAACGCGTTCGCGACGAGCTCCGGAACGACTTCCCGCAGGTCGGCGCCGAGGCGGCCATCGTCGTCGTCAACCAGTTCGCTCCAGTCACCGACGACCCGACCGCCGTCCAAGACATCGTCGCCGCGCTGACTTCCGCACCGGGTGTTCGCGCCGTGACCGATCCCTTGGCGATGCCCGCGGACGCAGGGCTGGTGTCATCCGACGGTCGAACGGCGCTCATCCCGGTGGAACTGGACGCCACTGAGGACGCGCTGCTGCCGGAGTCAGCGCGACTGGTCATCGACGCTGTCCAGTCGATCACGCTCCCGACCGGCGCCCGAGCAGAGGTCACAGGTGAATGGCCCGTGTGGAGCGACTTCAACACGTCCAACGAGGAGGCGCTGCACCGGGCAGAACTGCTCTCGGGCCTCCCAACGCTGATCCTCCTGTTCGTCGCCTTCGGCACGATGATCGCCGCAGGGTTGCCACTGCTGCTCGCCGTCGCCGGCATCGCGGTCGGTTTCGCGGCGCTCCACCTCGCCACCTCGCTGACTCCGCTCTCCGTGTGGTCGATGAACTTCTCGATGATGATCGGGCTCGCGGTCGGGATCGACTACGCCCTCTTCATCGTGTCGAGGTATCGGGAGGAGCGCGAGGACGGAAAGGACGCCGAGTCGGCGATGGCCGCAACGCTCGACACCGCTGGTAAGGCCGTGTTCCTCTCAGCGCTCACCGTCGTCCTCTCGCTCGCCGCCATCTTCCTGGTGCCCGTGATGGTCTTCCGCTCGATGGCACTCGGGATGATCTTCTCCGTGGTTGCCGTCGCCACCGCGTCGTTGACGCTGCTCCCCGCCGTCCTGGTCGCGCTCGGAGATCGAGTGCTGGTCTCGAAGGCCGAGGATGACCCTGATCGAGCCGCAGAGGGCCGTTGGACGCGGTGGACCGCTCGGGCGATGAAGCGTCCCGCGATCACGTTGGCTGCCGGGTTGGCGGTGCTGCTCGCCCTCGCAGCTCCGGCGCTCGGGATGCGGCTCGGCATGCCCGGTGCGCGGGTTGTCGACGAGGGTCGATCCAGCCGCGACGGCTACGAGATGCTCGTCGAGGCGTTCGGGCCCGGCGCCGCAGCGCCGCTGCTCGTCACCGTCGACAGCGAGGACGCTGCCGCAGTCGTCGCTGCAGCGCAGAGCGATTCGGGCGTTGCCGACGCACGCGTCGTCACGGAAGCCAACCCGACCACGGGTCGTGTCGTCGTCAGAGTCATCCCGACCACTGCTGTCGACGACGAAGCGACGTCCGGTCTCGTGGGCAGGCTGCGCCGGACGATCGATGATGTCGCCCCGAGCGCCGCCGTCGGTGGCCCTGCTGCACAGAACCACGACCTCACCGACGTCCTGACAGGCCGGGCGCCGCTGGCGATTGCGGTGATCACCCTCGTTGCCTTCGTGTTGTTAATGGTCGTGTTTCGTAGCGTCGCCTTGGCGATCTCCTCCATCCTCCTCAACTTCATCAGCGTCGGCGCCGCGTTCGGGTTCGCCACGCTCGTCTTCCAGCACGGATGGGGGGCGGGACTGATCGGCATCCACTCGCAGGGCTTCGTCGACGCGTGGGCGCCGCTGTTCTTCTTCGCCCTGCTGTTCGGGTTGTCGATGGACTACCAGCTGTTCCTGCTCGCCGCGATCCGAGAGCGGTACGAGGCGACCGGCGACACGCAGCAGGCCATCCGCGAGGGGATCGCTCGAACCGGGCGACCGATCACGAACGCCGCGCTGATCATGATCGTCGTCTTCATCGCCTTCGGCGTGACGGGGCCGATCCCGCCGACCGAGCTCGGCGTGACGCTGGCCCTGGCCGTGCTGCTCGACGCGACGGTGGTCCGGATGATGCTCGTGCCGTCGCTCATGAAGCTGCTCGGCGAACGGAACTGGTGGATCCCTGCGTGGCTCGACCGTCGGCTGCCGCGGGTTCACTTCTCGCACTGAGCGAGCGGATCTGCTCAGGCGAGCTTCATGAACATCTTCTGCACGTCCGACAGGGCGTAGCCCTCCGCAGCGGCCCGCTCCGGGTCGGAGAGGCACCACGTGAGGCCAGCCGCGACCAACATGAAGCCGGTCTGCTCCAACGCCTTGGTCACGGCGGTCAGCTGCGTGACGATGTCGCGGCAGTCACGACCTTCGCTCAGCATCTGCTGCACGCCGCGCACCTGCCCCTCCGCTCGGCGCAAGCGCTTCATCAAGTCGTCGATGGTCTCGTCGGGAAGTTCCACAGGCGATCGTTCTCCTCTTCGCGCGCCACGCTATCGACACCCCACCGGGTATCGAGGCTCTGGAGCTTCCACTTTCAACGGAGCACCAGGAACGTCGCTCCGAGCAACGCGATCACGAGGCCGTAGGCCCGCTCGAGTCGGGCAGCTTCGGTCCGCAAGGCGACGCGAGCGCCGAGAAACGAAAGCGGGACGGACGCCAGCGCGAACACTCCGACCAACGCCCAGTCCATGTGGCCGAGAGCGGCATGCACCACCGTCCCCGGAACGGCGAGCACGGCAGCGACCGCAAGCGACGACGCGAACGCCGCTTTGATCGGTAGCCGCAGCACTGTCGCGTACAACGGCGCGAGCAGGAACCCACCACTGTTGGCCAGCAGTCCAGAGACCAAGCCGACGACGACCGCCACGGCGGCGATCAAGGGGAGCGACGTCCTCCGTTCCACGATCATCGCCCCAGGATCGCGGGCCCGGGCAAGGAGGAACCGAAGCCCGAGCACGACGAGGATCACATCGGTCGCGCGCACGAGCGCGCCGCCGCCGATCCACCGAGTTGCGATCGCTCCTGCCGCGGTCGCAGGGATCCCGAAGCCGAGGCTCAGCCGAACGAGCCGCCAGTCGATGAGTCGCGCCTTCCAGTAGACGCTGCTCGCGGCGAGGGTCGACGGGATCGTTGCCGGCAACGGCGCGGCGACGGCGATGATCGGCGGCACCCCGACTGCGGCGAGCAGCGGCGTCGCCACCGCGGATCCTCCCTTGCCGAACAACCCCCCGAGGAAGCCGACGAGCACGCCGATCCCAGCAGCGGCGAGCAGCGTCACCGGCGAGCTCGGCACACGGTCACATCTCCGCCACGATGGGCTCGATGGCCGCCCCCGCCGCACGCGCGTGGGCGACGAAGTGGCGGAACTCGGTTCGCACGGCTGGCTCGGCGAGCATCGTCGACGGGATGGCGATGTTCCGGAAGCGACCGGCGTGGACGACGACCTCCTCCTGACCAGACATCTCGTTGTACCGCCGGACGCTCGTCACCTCGGCGGCGTGGATGCGGCGCGTTTGCAACAGGTACCGCCGGCACACCTCGGTCCCAGAGATCTCGAGTCCCGGCCGACCCCTGCTGACGCTCATCGCTGCCACACGCAAGTCATCGACCTCATCATTCGGACGTTGCAGCGACGGGACAACACGGCAACTCCGAAGGGAGACATAGCGATCATGCATGGACCCCTCCGCATGGACGGATCCCTGCCTACGATCGTCTCCGCCGACACGGTCGGTGGAGAGGACCTTGTGATGGACGAACGCGAGCTCCGATCGTTCCTCGCCGTTGCCGAGCACGGCACGTTCACGCGTGCGGCGACCGCGTTGCACATCTCTCAGCCGACCCTCTCGCAGCGGATCCGCGCACTCGAGGCACGCTTCGGAACGCCGCTCTTCGCACGGCTCGGTCGCCGCACGATCCTCACGCCGTTCGGCGAACAGGCGGTCGACATCGCCCGACGCGTGCTCGCCGATCTGGCCGAGCTCGACGCCGTCGCAGGGAGCAGCGGGCGAGCTCCGACCGGCACTCTCCACCTCGTCGCGCTTCCGACGTTGGCCGTCGAGCCACTCGCCCGGCTGATCGGGCGACTTCGTCATGCTCAGCCGAACCTCAGGATCGAGGTGCACGAACCAGAGGATCCGGAGCTGGTCGAGCGCGCCGTTCGATCCGGCGAGGCGGAGCTCGGGTTCACCGATCTCGGCAGCGGCGGGCGTGGGCTACGACAGGTGGAGCTCACCCGGCAGGAGATCGTCGCCGTGTCGCCGCCCGGCAGCCTCCCGACGGAGCCCATCTCGGCCGATGATCTCGCCCGACTCCCGTTGATCGTCACCCCTCGAGGCACGTCGACTCGCCGGATCCTCGAGCAGGTGATGGAGCGAACCGACATCCATCCCGAGTTCGTGGTGACGATCAACCACCGTGATGCAATCGTCCCGCTCGTCCTCGCCGGCGCTGGGACGTGCCTGCTTCCCCGAGCGCTTGCCGATGCCGCCGCTCGAAGTGGTGCCGTCGTCCGAGACCTGCGGCCGGGCCGGTCGCGCCGAGTGGGTCTGATCCACCGAGACGGGCCGCTGTCGGGAGCTGCGAGCGCCCTGATCGCCCTCGCGGTCGACGACGCCCCCACGACGAATGCAAACCGCCCCGGCTGAACGCCGGGGCGGTCGTGTGCCACAGGGGAGCTGCGACGCACTGGTTGCAGAACCGAAACGTTCGGCCAGCTGATGCCACCCCGTCAAGTGCGCGTCGCTTCGAGTGTCGACCGCTCCTCGCCTGACCAGGCACCATGCGAACGATCAATCTCAGCCATCAACGATCCTTGGACCATCGACCGGGCGGCGCAACGTGCCTGCGACTCGCTTCGGCGCGAGCACGCACCAGCTCTCGAGGATCAGCTCGCCGAGCTCGCTCCAGTCGGTGTCGTCCGATAGCACGACACCGATCAGGTTCGGGAACCACCCGGGCCAGAAGAACGGTGCACCGACGTGTCGCAGCGCCTCCAGCTCCTCGCCCGACGACCGGAGCGTGACGACGTCGAGCGGCCCGTCGTGCCCGCACGCCTTCGAGTAGGCCGGCGGCCAGCCGGCCTCGACGTGGACGACGTGCGCGAAGTTCTTCGTGCCCACGCACCAGCGGGTACCGACCCACGCCTCCTCCTCGCGCACGCCCGGCAGCTTCGTGCAGATGTCACGGACGCGGCGCACGACCGCCGCATCGACGTCAGGACGTTCCACCATCGGGCTCATCATCGCTCGCCGGCCGACCCGCCGACGCGTCGCGCCGATTCGCTCAGCGCCTGCCCTGCGATCAGCCGGTGACGGTCAGCCGATGCGCACGTTGCTCGATGCGCAGCGCGACGTGGTCGGCGATGTCGCTCAGATCCGTCAGCAGCTCGTCGACGAACGCGGTCGGCTCGGGGAACACGACGCACAGCGCACCGATGGCATGGCCGTCAGCGAGGCGGACGGGCGCGCCGGCATAGGCACCGATGCCGAGTGCAACCGCTGCGTCGAACGCGGGATCGCGCTTGGCCGCTTCCACGAGGTCGGGGATCGAGAGCGGCTCTGGGCTGCAGATCGTGCGGGCGCAGATCGACGACTCGCGCGGCACGATCAGATCGCCGATGCCTCGGCGCGCCGGGAAGTACTGGCGATCGGCTTCCACCACGCTGAGCGCCGCGATCGGAGCGTTCGCGCGACGTTGTGCCCTGGCGACGAACGGGTCGAGGAGCGTCGGGTCGAGCGCGCCGAGCTCGCGCAGGACGCGGATCCTGCGTTGCCGCCCCACTTCGTCCGCCGGGAGTGGGACGCCGGAACCGATGAACGCGGGCCCGCCGACCTCGAGGTGCAGCAGGTTCGCCGCCACCGGTGCGCCGTAGAAGTAGCCCTGAGCGAACCGGCAGCCCAGCCGCCGCAGCACCTCGTGCTGATCGTGTCGCTCGACGCCCTTGGCGATCACCTCGATGTCGAGCTGGCGAGCCAGCTCCAGCACGGCGCGCACGATGCCGGCCTCGCGATCGTCCGTGATGTTCGCGATCATCGCCGGGTGCAGCTTCACGGCATCGACGTCCAGATCCCGCAGTGCAGCAATGCTGTTCGTCTCGCCACCGAACCCGTCGAGCACCACACGAACCCCGATTGATCGGAACAGGGCGATGTTCGGTTTGACGATCGCCACGTGATCGCGGTCGATGCCGTCGATGATCTCGATCTGCATCGCCGTCGGCGGGATCTCGGCGCGTGCCAGCTCACCGGTGATCAAGCTGATGAACCCGCGATCGGCGACCTCTCGGGACGACATGTTCACGGACAACCGGAGATCCGAGTGCCGACGGTCGCTGCGGATGGATCCGAGCACTTCCAGCGCGTGGCGCAGCACGCCCGCGCCGAGCTCGACGATCGCTCCCGTGTCGTTGGCCGCGTCGATGAACGCCGCCGCGCTCAGCGGCGTGCTGGCGTCCGTCTTCCAGCGAGCGAACGCCTCGATCTCGACGCACCGCCCGCTGGAGATCTCGACCACGGGCTGGAAGTGCGCCGTGATCTGCCCGCCGGCGACGGCGTCGACCAAGGTGCTCGACAGGCGCGCGGGGGCAGGGGCAGGGGCACCGGGATCGTCGTTCCACTCGATGATGCCGGCGCCTCGGCGCAAGGCGTTGGAGGCGTTGCGGTCGGCGCGATCGATCAGGACGAGCCCCGAGCTGGCGTCTCCGGCGCACGCGCCGATGGCGCAGCCGACGACGACACGACCGAGCGGCGTCTCGATCGGGGCGCGCACCACGTCGCGAGCGACCGAGAGGAAGCGGTTCGGGGCGGGGTCGGCGCGCATCATGACGACGAAGCGTGTGCCACTGATGCGCTCGACGACGGCGTCGGCGGGGGTGAGATCGACGAGGCGCTGACGGACGGCCGACAGCACGTGATCACCGACGCTGCGGCTGAAGCTCAGGTTCACCGACTGCAGCCCGATCACGCCGACCACGACGCACATCGCCGTCGGCTGCAGCGCCCGACCCGCCTGAGCCACCTCGAGCCACGGCATGACGCGAGTCACCACCTCGGCGCCGCCCCGCCGCCCGCCGGCCGGGATGAGGAGGACCACGAGCCGACCGTTCGCGCCGGTCGAGGCGAACCCGTTCACCGACACCGCAGGCCCCGCCGGCATCGGCACCTGCAGCGGCACCTCGACCGCGGGACGACCCGGCGCAGCCATGATGTCGCGGCCGAGCACCTCCGCCAGGCAAACGCCGCGCACGTCGCGAACGTCTCGTCGAAGCAGCGATGTGGCGATCGTGTTGGCGTCGATCACGCGCCCGGTCGCGTCGACAGCCAGCGCCGCCACCGGCAGCGCGTGGATGTGTGCCGCCTCGCCATCGAGTTCGTCCGACCGCCCGTCGCGGTGACGTCGTAGAACCATCGGCATGGTGTCGACCGAGTGCGGCCCGCGCTGGATAGTGCACTTGCACCTTCTCGCCGCACGCCGACCCGAATGGGGGTCGAACCACTACGAAGCGACGGCGTGCCCGTCCCAGGCCATCACTGCACGGCCGTCCTCGTCGGCGTGGTCGACCAACTTGCACGCGCAATCGAGCATCGCCTCGTCGTCGAACGCGTGCAGGCACTCGTCGAGCGCCGCCTGCTCGCCGGCCGCGCTGAGCAACATCCCGGCGGCACGAGCAGAGCACCACGCCGTCCGCAGCCCCTCGCAATCGCGCCTCGACACGGCACGCTGCATCGAGGTGCCCAGGGCGTCGACCTGGTCGGCCCATGCACGGAGGTTCCTGGCGACGACCGGCTCGTGGAACGCCAGCCGCCCGGCTCGGCGCCGCATGGCCCCGGCCAACGCGCAGCAGACGCCGGCCTGATCGCGGACCATGGCAGCGACGCCCGGAGCCGCACCTTCCGATTCCGCGCCGTGGGTTCGTTCGTTCTTCCGCCTGGCCAACATGGTGCTCCGATCGGATGGGATGCCGTGTCGAGTCGCAGCTGCGTACCCCGTCGGCCACGATGGCAAACCCCCGGACCGCGATCGGTCCCGTCAGCACGATCCGCTCCGGCTGTGCGCGCGTGGTGCCACGACGGCCCCGCCATCGCGATACGGCCAACGCGACCGTGGTGGTCACCCGATATCCTCCGTGACCCAGAACGGCAGGCGGCGCTCGAGCGTCGTCCCCGGTCCGGCCCAGATAGCTCAGTCGGTAGAGCAACGCACTCGTAATGCGTAGGTCGGGGGTTCGATTCCCCCTCTGGGCTCCAATGATGCGCTCGGGACTCGCCTGGGCAGTCGGAGCAACAGCCGGGCTGCTGCTCATCGGCTGCGGGACCTCGATCTCGACCGGTGACTCCGATGTCTCGGTGGCCTCCACGGACTGGAACACCATCGCCCCGACGACGTCGACCGGCTCGACGGTCACCACGCTCGCCCCGGTGTCCACGGCGACAGTGCTGGAGCAGCAGCGCTACCTGATCATCCAGGACGACACGAGCCGTCAGTTCGTCGCCGACAAGTGCGGCGTGACGGTGGAGGACCTCGACAAGGCGAACAAGAAGACCGACGGCTACGAGGCGTTCTACCCGGGACTGATCATCAACATCCCCGGCGGCGCGCTCGCCGGCTGCACGGGCCCGATCGTGCCGACGACCACCACGACGCTGGCCGAGACCGACACGGGCACGACGACGACGGGATCGACCACGACCACGATCGCCGACCCGTGCTTGGTGCAGACCTACGAGATCGCCGACGGGGACCTGCCGAGCAGGGTCGCCAACCGCTTCGGCATCACCGTCGAGCAGCTGGACAAGGCCAACGAGGACACCGAGTTCTACGACGGCTTCGTCGTCGGCATCACGATCAACATCCCCGGCCCCGACTGCTGAGCCCGATCTGCTGAACCCGGACTGCTGAACCCGGCTCAGGCGGCGCCGAGGACCTCGGGCAGCCACTCCTCGAGGCGCTCCCACATGATGTCGCCGCTCTTGGCCAGCAGGTGACCGTCGCCGGGCAGGCGGATCAGCTCGCCGTGGCCGGCGATCATCGTCACCATCTCGCTGGCCTGCAGCGGCAGGATCTCGTCGCGCTCGCCGTGGAACAGCAGCAGCGGCGTGTCGCCCAAACCTGCGGCGACCTCGCACCCGGCCGACTGGGTGGCGAAGGTGACCACCCCGGAGATGAGGTCGTTGAGACCGACTCCGACGCGCACGGCGACGGCGCCACCGAAGCTGTGGCCCATCACCACGATGCGCTCCGCGCCACCCGCACCGACGGCCAGTTGCACCGCGGCAGCGACGTCGATGCAGCAGGCGTCGAGGTCGTTCGGGCGCCGGTAGCTGACCCGCAGGACCGGCACGCCGCGACTGGCCCACACCTCGCCGAGGCGGTGGTAGAGCGCGTCGGCCGGGCCGAGCAGCCCACCCATGGCACCACCGCACAGCACGATCGCGGCGGGCGGGCTCGGGACCGGCGTGTCGGGCGACGGCTCGTGCCACAGGATCGTCAGCAGGCCGCGCATCGTGTACAGCTCGCAGTGGCGCAGGTTCGCCGTGATCATCACGTCGCTCTGGGCCATCACCTGCAGCGCATCGAGCGGCGTCGGGCTGCTCGCAGGGCTGCCGTCCGAAGTGCTCCGGTACGGCGCCGACTCGTCCACCGCCGGTACCCTACCGACCTGCATGGAACCCGCCGAAGCGCAGCTCTCGAAGGCCCCGCAGGGCGGCACGACGTACGACCTCGCCGTGCGGATCGGTACCGCCTGGGTGGACATCCGCCGGGCCTCGTCGATGGGCAACCTGCGTGAGTACCTGCTCGGCTCCGGCTCGGATTGCCTGGAGCAGGGCCAGATGGACACGCTCGATCTGCTCGCCTCGCAGCCGACGTGGCGGATGAGCGATCTCGCCGAAGCACTGCGCGTCGACCCATCCACGGCGACTCGCGCCGTCCAGCGACTGGTGGCCGCCGGCCTCGCCGAGCGCGGCACCAACATCGATGACGGACGTGTCGTCATGGTGGCCATCAACGACGCCGGCCGCGCCCGTCACCACGACGTGCACCAGCGCCGCGCCGCGCTCATGACGCACATGTTGCGGGCCTTCACCCGCGAGGAGCGGCCGATCGTGGCCGACATGCTGGAGCGCTTCGTGGTGGCCATCGACGAGTTCTTCGAGCCGGGCCAGCCCGGCCACCGCTCCCCGCCCGAGCCGGCCATCGCGGCGGCGAACGACCGGGCCTGAGCCCGCAGGTCGACGCGCTCGTGGACGACGCGCCGGTGGACGGCTCGCTGCTCTCGATCGTGGATGCCGGCTCGGAACCGGCCCGCACCGCACTGACCCACTACTTCGGCGAGCTGCACGCGCGGTTCAGCGACGGCTTCGACGCGACGACCGCCTTCGACGAAGCGGCAGCAGGATTCAACCCACCTCACGGTCTGTTCCTGCTGGCGCGCCTCGACGGCGACATCGCCGGGTGTGGTGCCGTGCAGTTCCTCGACACCGACTGCGCGGAGATCAAGCGCATGTGGGTCGACCCGCGCCACCGCGGAGTCGGTCTCGCCAAGCGATTGCTCGCCCGACTCGAGCTCGAGGTCGCTGCCGCCGGGCGGACCGTGGTCGTGCTCGACACGAACGAGGCGCTCACCGAAGCGGCTGCGATGTACACCCGGTCCGGCTACGAGCGCATCGAGCGCTACAACGACAACCCGTACGCCCACCTCTGGTTCGCCAAGCACCTGGGTCGGCCGGACACGTCTGGGTAGGGTGACGGCGATGGCCGATCGAAGCGCGTTCGCCGAACAAGCGATGCAGTACGCGCCCCAGCTCTACAGCGCGGCGTTGCGGATGACGCGAAACGCGGCCGACGCCGAAGACCTCGTGCAGGACGCCTACTTGCGCGCCTATCGCAGCTTCGCCACCTTCGAGCAGGGCACGAACCTGCGCGCCTGGCTGTTCCGCATCCTCACCAACGCGTACATCAACACGTATCGCGCCAAGCAGCGTCGCCCGCAGGAGACCGACCTCGGTGAGATCGAAGACCTCTACCTGTACAAGCGCGTCGCCAACCTCGGAACCACGGCACGCAGTGCCGAGGACACGCTGTTCGAGATGTTCACCGACGACGAGGTGAAGGCCGCGCTCGAGGAGCTGCCCGACATCTTCCGCATGCCGGTGCTGCTGGCCGACGTGCAGGACTTCTCCTACAAGGAGATCGCCGAGATCCTCGACATCCCCATCGGCACCGTGATGTCACGCCTGCACCGGGGAAGAAAAGCCATGCAGAAGAAGTTGGTTGACTTCGCCAAGGAACGTGGTCTCGTCGAACGGGACCACGATGACGACAACGAGCCGGTGACCGAAGATGCCTGACAACGACTGTGGTGGACAGATGTCCGACTGCAACGACACGCTCCGCGAGCTCGAGCTCTTCTTGGACAGTGAGCTCTCCGACGACGCCCGCACGGCGATCCAGTCGCACCTGCAGGGCTGCACGCACTGCCTCGAGACGTTCGACTTCCACGCCGAGCTGAAGACGGTCATCGCCGCCAAGTGCCGCAACGACGAGCTGCCGCCCGGCTTGCTGTCACGCATCGAGCAGTGCTTCGGCGACGAGCTCACCGGCATCGAACCCGCGCTCGACGATCCAGCCGGCTGAGCGGGCGATTGGGCGCACGTCGCCCGTCAGTCGCTACATTGGCCACATGCTCGCCGCGAACATCTGGCACTGGTGGATCGGCCTCATCCTCTTCGCCGTTTCGGCGCTCACCGTCGTCGGTCTGATCGGCGGGTACCTGAAGAGCGTCACCGCCAAGCAGTACCCCGGCAAGCGCCAGCACGAAGACTGATCGTTCGCTCGTGGCCGCGTCCCTGATCGACTGGGATCGCGCCGAGCGGGTCGCCATCCACTTCGCCCATCGTCGACCGTTCCCACCGCCCGGTCCCCTGGATCTGCGCGCACCGGCCAGCGACCTCGAAGACCGGATCGAGAAGGTCACCGGGTTGCGCTCTGCCGCCGGCACGGGCACTCCGCAGCTGATCGACCGGGCCACCTGGATCCGGGCCAACATCACCTCGTTCCAGCGCCTCCTGGAGCCGCTGCTGGACTCGTGGCAGACCCGTCTCAAAGGCGGCACCGGCACCATCGCCCGGCAGATCGCCGGCGCCGAGCTGGGCACGATGCTCGGCTGGATGAGCACCCGCGTGCTCGGCCAGTACGACCTGCTGTTCGGCCGTGACGGCGGAGGCACGACGTCGGCTGCGGACGGTGCGGTGTACCTCGTCGGCCCCAACCTGGCCGCCGTCGAGCATCGATTCGGGTTCGATCCGGCCGAGTTCCGCAGCTGGGTGCTGCTCCACGAGCTCACCCACCGCGCCCAGTTCACCGGCGTGCCGTGGATGCGCGAGCACTTCAGCGGTCTCGTCGACCAGAGCCTGGCCTTCGCCAACCCGTCGCCCGGCGTGCTCGCCAGCTCGCTGAAGGAGAGCCTGCGCAGCCCCACCGACGCACGCCAGCGCGTCCGCGACGGTGGCCTGATCGGGTTGGTCGCCTCACCGGAGCAACGAGCGCTGATGGAGCGCATCGGCGGGCTGATGTCGTTGCTCGAGGGCCACGGCGACGTGACGATGACCCGCGCCGCTGGCGGCATCGTGCCGTCGGCCGAGCGCTTCGCCCACGTGCTGGCCGTGCGTCGCAAGCAGGGCAACCCGCTGTCGCGCCTGGTGCAGCGGTTGATCGGCCTCGAGGCCAAGCTCGACCAGTACGCCGCCGGCGAGCGGTTCATCGCTGCGATCGAGAACGTCGGTGGTGAGCGTGCCGTCGACCGGTGCTGGGAACGGCCCGAGCACCTGCCATCGCTCCACGAGATCCGTGACCCTCAGCGCTGGGCGGCGCGCATGGAGTCCCTCGTTGCCTGACCGGATCTCGTGACCGGATCGACTGATCTCGGCGGGTTGCTGGCGCGATGCACGTTCCCCGCCGCCAGCACCGAGGTGACGTGCGCGGTGTCCGGCGGCGCCGACTCGATGGCCCTGCTCGCACTCGCCTGCGAGGCGGGATGCTCGGTCACCGCGGTGCACGTCGATCACGGTCTGCGCGCCGGATCGGCCGACGAGGCCGACGTCGTCGAAGCGGCGGCCCAGCGTTTCGGTGCGAGCTTCCGCTGCCTGACGGTGGACGTGGCGCCGGGCCCGAACCTGGAGGCGCGGGCACGTGCGGCGCGCTACGCCGCGCTGCCGATCGGGGTGCTCACCGGGCACACCGCCGACGATCAGGCCGAGACCGTGCTGATCAACCTGCTGCGCGGCAGCGGACTCGATGGGCTGGCCGGCATGCGCGCCGAGTCGAGTGGACGACGTCGTCCGCTGCTGAGGCTGCGGCGGGCCGAGACCCACGCGCTGTGCCACGACCTCGGCCTCGAGGTCGTCAGCGATCCCAGCAACGACGACCTCCGCTTCACCCGCAACCGCGTCCGCCACGAACTGCTGCCGCTGCTCGACGTCATCGCCCGCCGCGACGTCGCCGCCGTGCTGGCCCAGCAGTCCTCGATGCTCGCCGCCGAGGCCGACCTGCTGGACGAGCTGGCGGCCGCGATCGACGTCACCGACGCGCTCGCCGTGGCCGCCGCGCCCCTCCCCCTCGCCCGGCGGGCGGTCCGACGCTGGCTGACCTGCGAGCACCCGCCCGACCAGGCCACCGTCGAGCGCGTCCTGGCGGTCGCCCGCGGCGAAGCGGTCGCCACCGAGGTCGGTCACGACCGCAGCGTCCACCGCACCGCCCAACGCCTCCGCCTCTACCCCTGAGTGCGAGCCCAGACCCTCCACACCCGATCAGTGGAGGGTTCCAGGCCCACCCGAGCGAGCGCCAGACCCTCCACACCCGATCAGTGGAGGGTTCCAGGCCCACCCGAGCAAGCCCCAGACCCTCCACGCCCGACCAGTGGAGGGTTCCAGGCCCACCCGAGCGAGCCCAGACCCTCCACACCCGATCAGTGGAGGGTTCCAAGCCCACCCGAGCGAACGCCAAACCCTCCACGCTCGGGAAAGCCTGGCCCGGCCTCGGCGGTCGCTCCGGCGAGCGAGTAGTCTCGTCTCCCGATGTTCGTGCGAGTTCGCGTGTCCCAGCCGAAAGCGAGTTGCTGATGCCGCCCCGGCTGAGAGGGAAGTGGGCCCTGGGCATCACCCCGCGCAACTTCACCTGGATCATGAAGGACAAGCTGGCCGTGTGCGAGCGTCCCGGTGGGTACGGCGACAACCACCGCCGCGTTCGCCGCCAGGAAGAGATCATCTGGCTGCGCGAGAATGGGTTCGGCTGCTTGATCAGCATCATCCCGGCGCCGCTCAACCTGCACAACTACGACGAGCTGAGCCTGCCGTACCGTCACCGCCCGTTCACCGGCACCGACGATCTCGGCGAGTGGCTCAAGGCGTTCTACCTGGAGCTGAACTCGCTCCTCGAGGGCAGCACGAAGGTCATCGTGCACAGCGAGAGCGTCGACGACCGGGTGATCGGGATCATGGGCGGCTACATCCGCTGGAGCGGCCTGGTCGACGATCCGTCGCAGGCGATCACCATCACGGAGCGCATCGCCGGCCGCCAGCTGGATCCCTTCGCCCGCGAAGTGATCCTCATGGCGCACTCGCTGCGCTGAGCGCGCCAGCGAGCGGTCGCCCCGCGTCCTACGCTGCTCGGATGAGCACCACCCCCGCCGCTTGGCATCCGGACCCGATGGGTCGTCATCAGCTCCGCTACTGGGACGGCGCGGCCTGGACCAGCCACGTCAGCGACAACGGGGTGCAGGGCACCGACCCGGTGCAGACCCGGCTCGATCGCCTCGACAGCGCGCTCACCGTCGGTAACGAGGGCAACCCGGAGAAGATCCAGGAGCAGCTCCACGGCGCCCAGCAGTACCGCAGCGCCCAGGTCGGCGAGGCCGCGTTCGCCGGCGGCGGGACGATCTTCACCGAGCCGATCCTCGTCGTGAACCAGAAGGCCAAGCTGATCGAGCTGAACAACCAGTACACGGTGTTCAACCAGTCGGGCCAGCAGATCGCCGCGGTCAACGAGGTCGGTCAGAACGCGGCCAAGAAGGCGCTGCGCCTGCTGAGCAACCTCGACCAGTTCATGAAGCACCGCCTGGACATCACCGACAGCAGCGGGCGGCTCGTGCTGCGCATCACCCGTCCGGCGAAGGTGATGAAGAGCACCGTGATCGTCAGCGACCCCAACGACGTCGAGATCGGGCGCATCGTCCAGGACAACGTGTTCGGCAAGATCCACTTCACGTTGCAGGCCGGCGGCCACACCTACGGCAGCATCCGCGCCGAGAACTGGCGGGCCTGGAACTTCCGCATCGAGGACCACACCGGTGCCGAGATCGCCCGGATCACCAAGACGTTCGAGGGCTTCGCCAAGACGATCTTCACCACGGCCGACAACTACGTCGTGCAGATCCACGCCCAGATCCCCCAGCCGCTGAACTCGCTCGTGGTTGCCGCCGCGCTGTGCGTCGACACCGCCCTCAAGCAGGACGACAAAGGCATCCTCTGACGCGTCACCCTCTGACGCGTCAGAAGCCGACGGCGACCAGGTCGATGATGACGTGGACGTTCTGCGTCGCGGCCAGACAGAGCTTGCCGCCGGTGACGTCGAGCGTGGCGCTGACCGGCGTGACCATGTTCTTCTGGCTCGACCCGACCGACGCCGCCGGGCGCGGCTGACTGCACGGATAGGCGAACAGCGAGGAGTCGTTGTCGCCGGCGACGAGGGCGAAGGTCAGCTGCGCCTGGGTCACGCCGGGCGGGAACCACAGGGTGACCGTGCGGTCGCCGAGCAGCATCGGGCCGGCGTTGCGCGAGTCGTACAGGCGCATCGGTCCGAGCGGCACCAGGCCCTTGCCGGCAGCGTCCTTGAACACACCGTCGACGTCGACGATGACGTGCGCCTGTGCGGTCACCGAGACGCACACGCCGGCGTCGTTGGTGCGCACGACGGCGGAGAACGACTGCATCTGCGCGTTGGCGAAGGGCACGATCCACGGCGTGCCGCCGCACGGGCCGATGCCGATGCTGCCGGCGCCGCTGACGTCGATCACGGTCACCGTCACGGAGACGGCCTTCGCGCCGGAGCCGGAGCCGAGCGCTGACGGGGACATGCTGCGCGTGCTGTTGGCGGCCATTGGTTCGCCGGTGCGAGTGTCGAGGGCGCGCTTGGCAGGGATGGCCTCGACACCGGCACCGGTCGTCGACACGTAGCCGACGACGTCGACCCGCACGTCGACCTTGACGCTCGAGAACACGCACACCGATCCGTTGATCACCCGGACCATCGACATCGCCGCGTTGACGCGGTTGGGCTGCACGTTCAGCGTCGAGGAGCTCGGCGTGACACCCTCGCACTGACCGACGGTGACGAACCCGCTCGACGTGACGTTGCGGGCGGTGATGCGCACCATGACACCGGTTGCCGCCGCCGGCACGCCGCTGAGGTTGTTGACCCGCACCGATCGCGTGGCGTTGGCGGCGAGCTTGCTGCTCCCGGTGTCGAGCGCCATGACGGGGGCGATGAACTGCCAACGATTGGGCGCCTGGGCGAGCGGCGTGTCAGGGGTCGACGGGCCGGTGGGCACCGTGGTCGTGGTGGTGGCGGGGCTCGTCGTCGGCGTCGTCGGACGAGTCGTGGTCGTCGTCGTGGCCGGTGTGGTGGTCGTCGGCACGACGACGCCGTTGGGTTGCGGCGGCACCGCCGTCACCTTGCACCCGTTGACCGCAGCGACGATCGGCGTCGGGTTGACGGCCGGGCCACCACCGGGGTGGACCTCGATGTGCAGGTGCGGCGTGCCGGCGTTGCCGGTCTCGCCGACGAGACCGATGATCTGTCCCTGCTTGACCTTCGAGCCGACGGTCAGGCCCGGGGCGAACGCGCTCAGATGGCCGTAGAAGAAGTAGGTCCCGTCGGTCTTCGTCAGCCGCCAGCCGTTGCCGGTGAGCGCGGCCGTCGCGGCGAGGTACTGCTTGGTGAGGGTGCCGTCGGCGACGGCGTAGATGTACTGGCCGGTCTTGGCGATGATGTCGACGCCCTCGTGGCTGCGCCCGCCGGAACGAGGAGCGCCGAAGGTGTCGGCAAACGAGCACGGGCCCTGCACCGGGAACTGACCGATCGACACCGATCCGGCCGGCAGCGTGGGTGCGGCGGTGGTCGGCGCGGCCGTCGTGACGGTCGCTCCAGCGGGGAGGCACAGGACGTTGCCAGGGTGGATCATCGTCGAGGTGGTCGCCTGGTTGGCGTTCAGCAACGAGGTCATGCTCACCTTGTTCTTCGATGCGATCCCGCTCCACGAGTCGCCCGACACGACCGTGTAGGTGGCGGCGGGGCACGACGAGGGCAGGGCGTGCGCCACGGGCACCGACCGCTGCTGCCAGACCAGGCCGGTGATGGCGACCAGCACGGCCACGACCAGGCCGACCATCCGTGCCCGGCCAGCGGTGCGTCGACGACGCTCCGGCACTGCAGATCCTGCTCGAACGGCTTCACTCACGGGGGGACTTCCTCTCCTGCGCGCCGCAGGCGGAATCGCTTCCCGCAGCGAAGGATGTATCGGCCTCGGAGCGGACCGACTTGAGGCGCGCCACACTGTCGCGATGGGCTCTGTCACCGTCTGCGGTTCCGCTTCCACCACCGTCACACCTGACCGGGTGATCGTCTCGTTCGGCCTGACGCACGTCGCCGCGGAGGCCGGAGCGGCGGTCGAAGAGATCGCCCGGCGGAGCAACGCGCTCGCTGCGTTGCTGGCCAGCGCCGGTTTCGAACGGACGGACTGGACGACCGAGGGCGTTCGGGTGAACGAGGAGTGGGAGTACCGGGAGAACAGCAACGTGCGCGTCGGCTACCGGGCCGATGCCGGTGTGGCGGTGGTCGTGCGCGACCTGGACGCCGTCGGTCCACTGATCAGCTCCGCCATCGCCGACGCCGATGCGGCGGTTCGCAGCCTGGACTGGAAGGTCGACGCCGACAACCCGTCCCGGCGCCTCCTGCTCGGCGAGGCGGCACGCGACGCCAAGGTGCGGGCGACCGCCTACGTCGAGGCGCTGGGCCTGCAGCTCGGGGCCGTCGAGGCGATCAGCGAGGAGCCCTTCGCCGCGGCCCCGTCACCTGGGCCGATGCCGATGATGATGCGCTCGGCCAAGGCGGACGCCGCGCCGATGGACGTGAGCGGCGGGCTCGTCCCCCTCACCGCCGACGTCCACATCCGCTTCACCCTCATCTGATCGCCGGATCAGCTGATCCGATCGGCCCATCCGGGCTCCGGAGCACGCACGCAGCCCTACCGACGGGTAACGTCACACGCCTATGCGCGGGCAACGTGTGCTCGTCAGCGGAATGGGTGGCGAGATGGGGTCTCGCGTCGCATTGATGCTGGAGGCGGAGCCCTGGGTCGGGGCGTTGGCCGGCATCGACGTCGATCCGCCCCGTCGGCGCCTGCGCAAGGCCGAGTTCCACCTGATCCAACCGTCCAACCGCGACCGCATCGTCGACGTGGTCACCACGTTCAACCCGCACGTGCTGATCCACATCGCCGTGTGGGAGCCGTTCAGTCGCGCCACGCCGGCGCTGGCCAAGCGGCTGACGGCCGAGGCCACCACGGCTGTCGTCGGCGCCGCAGCCGAGTGCCCCGCACTCGAGCACCTGGTCGTGCGCAGCGGCACCGAGGTCTACGGGCGGGCCCGCAACGCGCCCACCCGTCCCGACGAGTCGACGCCATTGGCTCCGACGAGCGACTACGGGTGCACGCTGGCCGGGATCGAGGCGTCCGCCGCGGCCGTCGCCAAACGCATCGGCATCACCACGACGGCGCTGCGCCTCGCCCCCGTCCTCGGTCCGCACGTGCCCAGCCCGCTCGGCCGCCTGCTGCGCCAGCCTGCGGTGCCGTTCAGCCTGCTCGCGGACGCTCCGTTCGACGTGATCATGGAGACCGATGCCGCTCGTGCCTTCGTCGCCGCGGCAGCGAGGCGGGTCAACGGGCCGGTCAACGCGGTCGCCCCGGGGGCGATCACTGCGTTGCAGGCGATCCTGCGCGGCAAGCGGATCCCGATCCCCCTGATCGGCCCGGAGTGGCAGATCGCCCGGCGGATCAGCCAGATGTTCGGCGCCCCGGTGCCGGATCACGTGATCGAGCTGATGCATCGTGGGCGCCTGGCCGACGGTGGCCGGATGGAGGAGCTGCTGGGGATCACCCCGGAGTGCTCCACGCCGGAGGTCATCGACCGGCTGTTCGCGTGGGAGACGGTCGTGCGGTTCACCAAGGAGGCCGCGGCCTGATGTCCAACGTGGTCCGCCTTCCCGTTCGTGCAGCGAAGTCGGCTGCTGCCGCGAGCAAGAAGCTCGGCGACGCCGCCGCTGCCCCGATCAGCAGGTGGGGCCCGGTGTGGCCGGTGCACTCGGTGGACGACTGGGGTCGCGATCAGCACCTCGTTCGCGCGTTGTCGCCCTGGATGCGCATGCGCTGGGACGTCAGCGTCGGTGGCGAGCAGCACGTGCCGCAGCGCGTCGGCGCCTTGCTGGTCACGAACGCTCGACGCTTCTCGATGAGCAGCATCTACGCCGCGTGGGCGCTCGGCGAGGCGGTGGGTCGCCCGGTGCGCTTCGTCGGCCGTCCGGACGTGGCCCCGATCGGTTCGTTCATGCGCCGCGTCGGGGCGCTGCTCGATCGCCCCGACGAGGTGGCCGGCGCGCTGCGCAACGGCGAGCTCGTGCTGATCGCGGCGAAGGCCACGGGCAACCCGCGCCACGCCGGCGATGTCGACCCCGCGTTGATCGGTGCAGCGATCGCGACGAAGACGATCGTGCTCCCGGTTGCCTCGATGAGCACGCCGATGGGGCGTGGGGCACGCGTCGAGGTCGGCACCGCGGTGCGGGCCAAGCGCAACCGTCGTGGCCCGCTGGCCGAGGTGGAGATGGCCGAGGCGACGCAGCGCCACATCCAGAAGCTGCTCGACGGGTTCGGGGGGTTGCGCACCGGCGTCGCCCCGCTCGACTGGCTGGCGGAGGGCTGACATGGCATACGCGTGGGCATCGGACGGCGTGCGGCTGCACTACGAGGTGCTCGGGCGTGCCGGTGCCCCGGCGGTGCTGATGATCCAGGGCCTCGGCGCGGACAAGCACGGCTGGGACATGCAGCGCTACCGCCTGGCCCTGCAGTACCGGGTGGTCGCGCTCGACAACCGCGGCGCAGGACGGAGCGACAAGCCGTTCGGCTCGTACTCGCTGGAGCAGATGGCCGACGACGCGATCACGGTGCTCGATGCCGTCGGCGTCGACCGGGCCCACGTGGTCGGGGCGTCGATGGGCGGGGCGATCACGCAGATCGTCGGGCTCAAGTACCCGGACCGCGTTCGTTCGCTGACCCTGGCCTGCACCGCTTGCCGCAACCATCCGTGGCGACGCGAGCTGCTCACCAGCTGGGCCACCGCGGCCAGCGAGAAGGGCATGGGCGCGATGACCAAGGAGGCGGCGCGCTGGGTGATCGCCCCGCGTTCGTTCCGTCGCCTTTCCCCCGCGTTCGGCTGGCTCGGGCCGCTGGCCATGAGCCGGCCGGCGCACTCGTTCGTTGCTCAGGTGCGCGCCATCCTGGCCACCGAGGACTCGATGGCCGACGAGCTGGTCAACATCACGGTGCCCGCGCTCGTGGTCGTCGGCAACCAGGACATCCTCACGCCACGCGGCGACAGTGAGGAGCTCGCCGAACGGCTGCCGAACTCCGAGCTGGTGGTCATCTCCGGCGCGGCGCACGGGCTGATGGTGGAGCATGCCAGCACGTTCAACCGGGTGCTGCTGGAGTTCCTCGGCCGGGTCACTCGCGAGCAGGCCGCCGACGCAGCGGTCTCGCTGGCTTCGTAACCGCTCGCATGCGCGTGGTGGTGGTCGGCGCCGGGTTGGCCGGGCTGTCGGCGGCACGAGCGCTGACCGTTGCCGGACACGAGGTGACGGTGTTCGACAAGGGTCGCGGGCCGGGCGGGCGGATGGCGACGCGTCGGATCGGCGCCGCGCGCGTCGATCATGGGGCGCAGTTCTTCACGGTTCGCAGCGACGCGTTTGCCGCGTTCGTGCAGCCGTTCGTCGACGACGGTCTGGTGGTCGAGTGGTCCCGCGGCTTCGCCCAGTTCGGCACCAACGCCGAGCCCGACGGGTTCCCTCGCTACCGCGTGCGCGACGGGATGAACGCGCTGCCGAAGGCGCTGGCCGAGGGGCTCGACGTTCGCTGCAGCTCGCTCGTGTTCGCCATCCGCCGCTCGCCGGCTGGCGGCCATTCGGCGAGCAGGTGGTCGGTCGGGCTCGACGATGCCACGTCGCTCGACGTCGACGCGTTAGTGGTGACCTGCCCGCTGGCGCAGTCGTTCTCGTTGCTGGTCACCGCCGAGGTGGCCGTTCCGGAGACGCTGTGGCGCACGGAGTACGACCGCACGTTGGCGCTGCTGGCCGTGCTCGATCGACCGACCGCGGTGCCGGCGCCTGGCGGGCTGCAGGGTGCGCCGGGGTTCACGTTCGTCGCCGACAACGCGGCGAAGGGCATCAGCGACGTACCCGTCCTCACCGCGCACGCCGACCCGGCGTGGAGCGAGGCGCACTGGAACCTGCCCCACGAGGAGGCACTCGACCTGCTCGTCGAGGCTGCCGCGCCGTGGATCGGCGAGGCCGTGATCGTCGAGCGGCAGCTGAAGCGGTGGCGCTTCGCCACCCCGCGAGTGATCTGGCCCGATGCCTGCTGGTTCGACGACTCGTTCGCGCCGGTCGCGCTGGCCGGCGACGCGTTCGCCGGTCCTCGCGTCGAGGGCGCCGTCCTCAGCGGCCTGGCCGCCGCAGCCGCCCTCGGCTGACCAGTCGGGAGTCAGGCGTCAGGCTTCCGCCGACTCGAGCTGCATCGGCGCCCGTCCGCAGCGCAGCCGACGATGGACGCGATGGATGAGTGCGGCAGGCTCGAGGAACATCAGCGGGCATGCCCCGGCGACGACGTCGATGTCGGCGTCGTGGCACAGACGGACCGCTTCCTCGGAGACCGATCCCGGCCCGACGCCGCGGAACAGCCAGACGCGGCGCACACCGCGGGTGATGCAGTCGCGGACCACGTCGGCAGCCCTGGGTGCGGGCACCATGATCAACACGCCGTCGATCACGCCCGGCACCTCGGTGACGCTGTCGAAGCAGCGCCGTCCGTTGACGACGCCGCGGACCGGGTTCACCGGCACGACGTCGTAGCCGCGCTCGTCCAGCGCGGCGATGATCGTCGTCGAGAAGCTCTTCGGATCGTCCGACGCTCCGACGACGGCCAGCCGTTGGCCGTCCAGGAAGGCGGCAACGCCCTCGGTCTCCACGATCTTGCACGTCTGGCGCATCTCGCACCTCGATCCCCTGCGAACGCAGGTCTTGTCCTGCCTTCATCAGACGCCTCGCGGCACCGTCGAACCAGGGCCGTTCGGCCCATCGTCGTGCTGGTCAGCCGGCGAGGACGGCCAGCATCGCCTCGGTGTCGATGGCGAAGTGGGCGGCGACGGCCTTGCCGTCACGGACGGTCCAGCGATGCACCTCGGCGATGTCGAACGATCGACCACCGTTCACCGTGGTGCCCTTCGTCCGACCGACTTCGAACACGTCACCATCGGCTTCGAACAGCGCGTCGATGGTGACGGTGGAGTCGATGTTGGAGGTGAGCGCAACGGCGAAGTTGCCGAAGCCCTCGTGCCCGACGTGGCGGCCGCCCCACGGCAGCCGCTCGTCCTGCGTGATCACGCACGCCGGGTCGATCATCTCGGCCAACGCCACCAGATCCTTCGCACCCATCGCGGCGTAGATCGACTTCACGAGCTCGATGTCGGACATGGCCCAACAGTAGGGGCCCGCCACGGCTCGCCGGTCGACGTGGATCACCGGCAGACTCGACCGGTGATCCCCTACGACGACGCGCTGCGCGACCGCATCGCCGGCAACATCGCCGCCCACGAGGTCCGCACGATCGCGCCGGATGATCGCCGGCGCGCCGCGGTGGCGATCGTCGTCGTGGACAGCGACGCCGAACGCGACGGCATCGACCCGGTGCCGGGGTCACCCGACGAGATGTCGATCATCCCGGGCGACATCACCGGGCTCGACGGCACGGTGAACGGCGTCGCCGGTGGTGCCTCGTTCCTGCTGTGCCGGCGGGCGGCGAAGATGAACCGGCACGCCGGACAGTGGGCGTTGCCCGGTGGACGACTCGATGCGGGCGAGACGACGGTGCAGGCCGCGCTGCGCGAACTGGACGAGGAGCTCGGCCTGCGCCTGGGTGAGGACGCGGTGCTCGGCGTGCTCGACGACTACGCCACGCGTTCCGGCTACGTGATGACTCCGGTGGTCGTCTGGGGCGGCGGCGACGTCGTGCTCCACCCGGATCCGGCCGAGGTGGCCTTCGCCTACCGGATCGGGTTGCACGAGCTGTGCCGCGCCGACTCGCCGAGGTTCGTCACCATCCCGGAGAGCGACCGCCCGGTGGTCCAGCTTCCGGTGGGCAAGGACATGATCCACGCCCCCACCGCCGCCGTGCTGGTGCAGTTCCGCTGGGTCGGCCTGGACGGCAGGATCAACGAGCGGGTCGACCACCTCGAGCAGCCGGTCTTCGCCTGGAAGTAGGCGCTCTGGCGATCGTCAGGGGTCGATGATCGCGTGGTCGCGGAGCCAGTCGCGCAAGGTGGGCAGCGCGAACGCGACGACACCGCGCTTGACGGGCTTGATCAATCCGGCAGCGATGAGACGCAACCGGTACTGACTGGCGTAGTTCGCGTCGACGCCCATCCGAGCGGCGATGTCGCCCATCGTCGACGGCCCGTCATCGACGGCCATGCGCGCCAGAAAGGTCCTGTCGACGGCAGACAGCTCGTTGATCGCCGGTTCGAAGACGAGACGGCCGACACGGCGGCGCGCCGCCTCGGCACCGGCGTCGACATCGGCGGCCGTGACCTGCTTGCGCCCGGGGTTCTGGCGCCACGAGTGGTAGCCGACGAGCTGGATCATGAACGGGTAGCCACCGGTGGCGGCGGCTGCCCGCTCGGCATCGGCGGCCGTGATCGATCGACCTGCGCCGGAGATCACGTCGACGAAGGCGTTGGCGACGGCTGCCTGGTTGGCCGGGCCGAGGGTGTGCACGTCGGCGCGCCGGAGGAACGTGATGATCTTGTCGGACAGCACGTCGTCGACCGCCGACGGCAGGCCGGCCCCGCAGAACGCGAGGCGACGCCCTTCGCGGATCGAGTGCTGGAGGACGACGGCGAGTTGACGGAGCTCGTCGATCACACCCGCCTGCAGCTCGTCGAGCGTGATCAACAGCGGTTCCTTGAGGGTGATCTGATCGGTCAGCTCGCGCAGGCTCTTCGAGCGCTCCGTCAGCTGTTCGAGCTCGATGCTGCCGCCGGTTCCGAGGACGGTGACCTCGCCGGCGCTGACGCGTCGACGGCGTCGAGGCAGCAGTGGCGGCAGGTGCTCGTCGACGAGCCGACGGACGAAGCCGGTGGTGGCCGTCTCGCTGACCACGAGGTACCCGGCGTCGCGGGCGATCCTCCGCGGCGTTGAGCATGACCGTCTTCCCCACGCCGCGGCCGCCGGTGTAGATCGTCGCGAACCCAGGGCTGCCGGGACCTTCGTCGAGGGCGTCCTGGAACTGATCGAGCTGATCACGACGACCGACGACCAGCGGTGGCGGTGCTCCGAAGGTTGGAGTGAACGGGTTCGGCGCCATGACGTCGACGTCCTTTAGACAGGTCTCAGACTTTTAGTTGCTCTAGACAAGACCCGCAGCGGATGCCCGTCACGAGTCATGAGTCAACCGTACGACAGGGTTGTGACAGACCGGATCAGGTGCGGCCGGAGTGACCGAAGCCGCCACCACGATCCTCACCGTCGAGCTGGTCGACGACGACCCACTCGACCTCTTCGACGCGTTGCACCACCAGCTGGGCGATGCGGTCGCCGCGGGTGACGACGAACGGCTCGGTCGGGTCGGTGTTCAGCAGGATCACCTTCACCTCGCCGCGGTAGGCCGAGTCGATCAGGCCGGGGGCGTTGCCCATCGTCACGCCGTGCTTCAGCGCATTGCCGCTACGTGGCAGGACGAACCCGGCGTAGCCGCGCGGGATGGCGACCGAGATGCCGGTGGGGATCAACGCCCGCCCGCCGGCGGGGGCGACCACGGCGTCCTCGCGTGCACGCAGATCGAGGCCAGCGTCGCCCTCGTGCGCGTACGCGGGGGCCGGAAGATCGGGGTCGAGGCGAACGACGGGCACGGGCAGCACGGCGGCCGAGGCTACCGCCACGATTTCCGGCGGAACTACGGTGCGCCGATGGCCCCGGTGCGTCCACCCAGCATCGACGCGCTGGCTCGCTCGATGCACGCCAGCGGCCTGCCCCACGCGGTGTGCGTGCAGCTCGCACGCGAGACGGTGGCTTCGGGCAACCCGACCGACGCTGCCTCGGCGCTCGCCGTCGCGACCGCGTTCCATCGTTCGCTGCTCGGCCCGGTCGTCAACGCGACCGGCGTGCTGCTGCACACCAACCTCGGTCGGGCACCGCTGGCGATGCCGCACGACGAGCACCCGATGAACCTCGAGCTCGACGTGGTCACCGGTCAGCGCGGCTCGCGCCAGCACGCTGTCGGCACGCTGCTCGCCACGTTGTGCGGCGCGGAGTCGGCGATGGTGGTCAACAACAACGCGGCCGCGGTGCTGCTGGTGCTCGCCGCGCTGGCCGCCGATCGGCAGGTGCTCGTCAGCCGCGGCGAGAGCGTCGAGATCGGCGGCGGCTTCCGCATCCCGGAGGTGATGGAGCAGAGCGGAGCGCGCCTCGTCGACGTCGGCACGACGAACCGAACGCGCCTCGCCGACTACCGCAAGGCGCTCGCTCGGAAGACCGCCGACGTGGCACTGACGCTGAAGGTGCACCCCAGCAACTACCGAGTCGACGGCTTCGTCGAGACGACCTCCGTCGAGCAGCTGGCCACGCTCGACGTGCCGGTGGTCGCCGACCTCGGCAGCGGTCTCGTCGATGCATCGTGTCCGTGGCTTCCCGGCGCGCCGCCGTCGTGGTTGGCCGACGAGCCGGCCGCTCGCCAGACGTTGCAGGCCGGCGCCGCACTCGTCACGTTCAGCGGCGACAAGCTGCTCGGCGGTCCGCAGTGCGGGATCATCGCCGGTCGCGCCGACCTCGTCGCCGCCTGCGCGGCCCATCCACTCGCTCGGGCGTTGCGGCCCGGCGGGCACGTGATGGCTGCGGTGCAGCGGGTCGCGCTCGCCTACCTCGATCGCACTGTGGTCGAGCACGTGCCGTTCTGGCGGATGGTCGCCCTGCCGATCGCGGACCTGCGGGCGCGCGCCGATGCGATCGTTTCCGCCGTGGGCACCGGCTCGGTTGCCGAGGTGCGGTCGGTGCCCGGCGCGGGTTCGGCGCCCGGCGCGACCATCGACTCGGCCGGGGTGGTGATCGACGGCAACATCGTCGATGCGCTGCGCGGTCACGACCTGCCGGTGATGGCCCGGAGTCGCGACGGTCGCACCTGGCTCGATCTGCGCACCGTTGCCGCGGCCGATGACGAGCACGTGATCGCCGCGTTGCGCGCCGCGTTGCACTGACGCGCACATGCACGTTGTCGCCACCGCCGGTCACGTCGACCACGGCAAGTCGTCGCTCGTGCAGGTGCTCACCGGCGTGCACCCCGACCGGTGGGAGGAGGAGCGCCGGCGTGGCATGACCATCGATCTCGGCTTCGCCGCGTTGACGTTGCCGAGCGGTGCCGAGCTCGGCTTCGTGGACGTGCCGGGCCACGTGCGCTTCCTGTCGAACATGCTCGCCGGCGTCGGCGCGGTGGACGCGTGCGTGTTCGTCGTCGCCGCGACGGAGGGTTGGAAGCCGCAGAGCGAAGAGCACCTGCGCATCCTCGAGCTGCTCGGTGTCGGCCACGGCGTGATCGCGCTGACGATGACGGACCTCGTCGATGAGGACACCGCGTTGCTCAACGCGATGGACGTGCGCGATCGCGTCGTGGGGACGTTCCTTGCGGACGCTGCGATCGTGCCCGTCAGCGCCCGCACCGCCCACGGTGTGCCGGCGCTCGTCGACGCGTTGGAGGCGTTGGTCGCAAGCACCCCACTCGCCGTCGATCGCGCGCGACCGCGGCTGTGGATCGATCGCTGCTTCATCGCGCGCGGCAGCGGCACCGTCGTCACCGGCACGCTCACCGGTGGCTCGATCAGCGTCGGCGACGAGCTGGCGATCCTGCCGGCAGGCCACACCGTGCGGGTGCGCGGGATCCAGTCACACGATCGCTCGATGGATCGCGCCGCGCCCGGGCGTCGAGTCGCGTTGAACCTCACGGGGGTCGAACGCAGCGACGTGATGCGCGGCGACGCAGTGGTTCGCGCCGGGCAGTGGGCCCCCTCGGCGATGGTCGACGGCAGCCTCACCGTGCTGCCGTCGCTGCGTCACAGCGTGTCGCGGCGCGGGGCGTTCACCGTGCACGTCGGTTCGCGCGAAGCGGTGGCGCGGGTTCGCGTGCTCGGCACCGAACGGTTGGAACCCGGCACCACGGGTGCGGTGCGACTGCACCTCGACGCGCGGTTGCCGTTGGTGATGGGCGACCGCTACGTGCTGCGCGAATCCGGTCGCGATGAGACCGTCGGCGGCGGCATCGTCATGGACGTGCGCCCGCTGCGTCCGGCGTCGCGCGCTCAGCCGGATCTCGACGTCGAGCGGCTGATCGCCGAGCACGGCGAGATCGCGGTCGATCTGCTCGAGCAGCTCACCGGTGAACGACGAGCTGCATCGATCGACGATCTCGTCCTCTCACCGGAACGATTCGCCGCACACGAAGCGGGCGAGCAAGCGCGGCGCGAGGCGGAGCGCGAACGGGCGATCGCGCGGCACCCGCTGATCGAGCTGCTGCGCGTCGGCGGGTTGCAGCCGCCGGAACCCTCGAAGGAGCACCGAACCGATCTGCGCGAGCTCGTCATGCGCGGATTGGTCGTCGAACGCGACGGCATCTGCTTCCACCCGGAGGCGGTCGAGATCGCGACACGGGCGATCACCCCGGTGCTGCGCGCCAACCTCAACGGCGCGACGACCGGCGCGCTGCGCGAGGCGATGGGCACGACGCGCAAGTTCGCCATCCCACTGCTCAACGAGCTCGATCAGCGGCGCATCACGTTGCGTCGCGGCGACCTCAGGATGCCGGGTCCGCGACTTCCCGAGTCGTGAGGGTGCGCACGCGGCGGATGCCTTTGCGCTTCTTCACCGAGCTCGACTGCTCCAGCTCTCGCGCCGCGCGAGCGATGTTGACGTCGTTGGTGATCACCTCGCCGAAGCGGTGCGGGTCGGCCAGCAGCCAGCTGTGCGACCCGTCGACCACCGTGCCTTCCACACCCGACGCGACGCACAGCGCCTCGAACGACTCGCGCGGGATGACACCGTCGCGGGTGCCCCACAGCACGGTCACCGGCAGGCCGCGGTCGCGCAGCGACTCGAGCTCGGCGCGCAGGTCGGCGCGGCGGGCGAGGTTGGCCACCTTGATGATCGCCTTCGGGTGGCGCACCAGGTTGGGCAGCAGGTCCTCGGCCACCACGGGCAGGACGCGCGTCGCCTGACGCAGCGGCCACACGTCGCTCGGGAAGTGCAGCCCCCAGTCCCACAGCGGCCGCTCGGCGATGCTGCGCAACGTGCGGCCGCGCTTCCACGACGAGCCGCCGATCGAGTTGACGAGCACCAGCGAACGCACCCGCGCCGGCCAGTCGTGGGCCAGGCGGATCGCCACGCCGCCACCGAACGAGTGACCCATCACCACCGCCGGCTCCTCGACCTCGAGCACCTCGAGCAGCTCGTTCACCCACGCCGCGTAGCCGCCGATCGAGAACGCCGAGTCGGGCAGATCGGACGTGCCGCCGAAGCCGGGCATCGACGGGGCGATCACCTTGCAGCCCTGCGCGGCGATCTCCTCGATCACCGACCGGTAGGTGTGCTGGGCCAGCGCCCAGCCGTGGAGCAGCACCACCGGCAGTCCCTCACCGGCGACGCTGTAACCGGCGGGGCGGCCCTGCACCCACGTGCGCTTGTCGACGACGAGGACGGTCGGCGCCCGGTTCGGTGCGCGGTCACGATGAACCTCGGATGTGCCCCCACTCCCGGTCATCAGCTGGTCAGTCGACGGACGACTTCGCTCGGCGTTCTCGGTAGTCGCGAGCGCCGCCCTCGGCCGGTTCGACCTCGAGGGTGACCCCGTCGATCGCAGTGACGCGCAGCTCGGCACCCGCCGCGATCGGTGTCGCCCGGTTGGTGCGGGCCCGCCAGCGAGCTCCGCTGACGAGCGCGACGCCCTCGGGGCTGATGCTGGTGGTGGCCGAGCCGATCTCGCCGATCATCCACTCGCGGCCGATGGTCGGCGTGGCGAAGCGGGTGCGCACCATCGACGGCATGCCGACGACGAACGTCAGCAGCACACCGATCACGGCGACGATCAGTGTGAACCAGCCGAGGCGCAGGTCGGTGCCGGGGATCGGGTCGTACAACGTCCACGCGCCGATGACGAACAGCACCAGGCCGACCCCGGTCCACAGCCGTGGGATGCCGACCTGGACGTCGACGGCGAACGCCAACATGCTCAGCACGAGCAGCGCGACGGCGATGCCCGAAGCCGGGAGCGCTTCGAGGCCGTAGCAGCCGAGGATCGCGCACACGGCGCCGACCAGGCCGCCGACGCCGACGCCGGCGGTGAAGAACTCGAAGACCAGCAGCGCCATGCCGATGATCAGCAGCAGGAAGGCCATCGGCGGGCTGGCCACGGTGTGCATGATCTCGTCGATCAGGCCGAGGCCGTTGAAGCGCACGAGGGTGAGGTTCTTCTGCACGCCGCCCTCGTCGTTGAGCGAGTCGGCCAACGTGTCCAGCTGGCCTGTGTCGGTGTCCACCCCGTCCATGGCCGCGACCATGCTGCGCACCGTCGGCACGCCCTGGTCGGTGATGTCGAGCTTGAGCACGCCGGCGGTGCGGGCCTCGTTGAAGTTCATCGAGCCGTTGCGCAACTTGTCGGTGGAGGCGCCGAAGCTGATCGCCGTGCCGTCGACGAAGAGCGGGTCGCTGGTGTGGCCGAGGCGGCTGCCGGGCACCATCGCCGTGACGTCGGCGACGGCGAAGAGCTGGGCGGGGAGACCGTAGGCCCGGGCGCCGCGGTCGGGCCCGACCCAGATGCCGATGGCGATCGGGGCGTCGGCCACTCGCTGCAGGAGGCCCTGCATCGTCGACCGCGAGACGATCGCGCCCTCGGTGTTGAGCTGCAGGATCAGGGCCTGCGACCCGTGATCCGCGGCGCGGTCGA
Source organism: Ilumatobacteraceae bacterium (assembly GCA_965229005.1). Classification (GTDB taxonomy): domain Bacteria; phylum Actinomycetota; class Acidimicrobiia; order Acidimicrobiales; family Ilumatobacteraceae; genus CBDDIP01. The sequence continues at coordinate 622,180 of CBDDIP010000002.1, read as the reverse complement.
TGGCGTCCTCGATGGAGTGGACGACGATCTCGTCGAACAGGCCGGAGACCTGCAGCACGTCGACCGGGGCCAGATCATCGGCGGTGTCGCTGCCGGTGCCCGTCGGTGCCGGGTCGGTGATCGGTGTGGTTGCCGGGGAGGTTGGAGGCACGGTGGCCACGTGGGAAGGGACGCCACCGGCCGCGGCCGATGACGCGAGCAGCGACGACCCGAACCACCCTGCGAGCAGGGCAAGGAGAAGGGTGATCGCTAGTCTGCGCACAAGTGCCTCCGAAGAGCAGGGTTCCGCTGCATTTCCTCACCGCCACACGCGTGATCGTGGTGGCCGGCAAAGGCGGCGTCGGGAAGACAACGGTAACGGCCGTGCTGGCCCGTGCGGCAATCCGGTCCGGGCTTCGGGTCCTGGTGGTGGAGCTCGACGGGAAGCCGGCGCTGGCCGAGCTCGTCGGGCCGGGGGTGGAGGTCGTGTCGATCACCGCGTCCGCCGCGCTGGCCGAGTACCTGGACACGCACGGGCTGAAGCGGGTGTCGAAGCGCCTGGCCTCGAGCGGGATCATCGACGTGGTGGCCACTGCGGCACCGGGCATCGACGACATCGTCGTCCTGGGCAAGATCAAGCAGCTGGAGCGGCTGGGCGAGCACGACCTGGTGATCGTCGACGGTCCGGCTGCCGGCCACGCGGTCACGTTCCTGCAGTCGGCGAGCAGCCTGCTGGCCACGGTGCGCGGCGGGCCGGTGCGAACGCAGGCCAGCGAGGTGGCCGAGATGCTCGGCGATCCGGAGCGCTGCCAGGTGGTGCTGGTCACCCTGCCGGAGACGACTCCGGTGAACGAGGCGATCGAGACCGCCTACGCCCTGGAGGAGAAGGTGGGCGTGCAGCTCGGCCCGGTGGTGGTCAACGCGCTCGACGACGGGGCGATGCTCGACGCGTCCGGCGCGCCGGAGGGCTCGCCCGTTCGGTTGGCTGCCGAGTTCCGCAACGCGCGGCGGACGATGCACCGCGACGAGTGCGCTCGCCTGGGCGAGGACCTCGCGTTGGAGCAGGTGCACGTGCCGGTCGCGCCGACGTCGACGCTCGACGCCGCTGCCGTGGACCTGCTGGCCACGGCGATCGGAGCGCCGTGACCGCGCTCGCCGATGTGGTCGCCGAGTCGGCAGTGCTGGTCTGCTGCGGCTCCGGCGGGGTCGGCAAGACGACCACGGCAGCAGCGACCGGGCTCCAGGCTGCTGCGCTCGGGCGACGCGCCGTCGTGGTCACCATCGATCCGGCCAAGCGGCTGGCCGACGCGTTGGGCGTGCCGGGCGGGTTGACCAACGATCCGATCCGGCTGCCGGTCGACGCGCCCGGCGAGCTGTGGGCCCTGATGCTCGACACGGCGACGACGTTCGACGGGTTGGTCTCGGCCAACGCGGCCAGCCCCGAGCAGGCCGAACGGATCCTGGCCAACCGCTTCTACCGAAACATCGCCGGCTCGCTCAGCGGCACCCAGGAGTACATGGCCGCCGAGCGGTTGCACGCGCTGCACCTGGACCCGCGGTTCGACGTGGTCATCGTCGACACGCCGCCGACGCGCAACGCGCTCGACTTCCTCGACGCGCCGGGCACGCTCACCCGCTTCATCGACCACCCGCTGTTCAAGCTGCTGATGATGCCGACGCGCCGCGGCTTGAAGGTGCTCAACGTGGCCGCCCAGCCGATCCTGCGCACCATCGGCAAGGTGGTCGGTGGTGAGGTGCTGGCCGACGCGATCGCCTTCTTCCAGGCGTTCAGCGGGATGGAGCAGGGCTTCCGCTCGCGTGCCGACGAGGTGATCACCCTGCTGCATGGCACCTCCACCTCGTTCGTCCTGGTTGCCTCCCCGCGGACCGACACGATCGAGGAGGCGCGGTTCTTCGCCGAACGGTTGCGTCAGTCGTCGATCGACGTCGGTGCCGTCGTGGTCAACCGGGCGACGCCGGTCTTCGGTGATCCGCCGGCGAAGCGACCTCGGGGCGAGGCGGCCGGTGCGTTGCACGACAACCTCGTCGAGCTGTGCGCCGCGGCCGACGCCGAGCGAGCCAACCTCCAGCCGTTGGTGGAGGACACGGGCGCCGAGCCGGTGTGGGTCCCGCTCCTGCCCGGTGACGTGCACGACCTGACCACGCTGGCCACGATCCGCGGCCTGCTCTTCGCCGACTGATCTGGCTGGTCCCGGCCCGATTCGGTAGGGTCGGCGGCGTGCACATCCTGGTTGCCACCGATGCCGACTACGTCGTCGACGACGTCACCGCCGCGCTGAGCGGGCCGGACGTGTCCTTCACCGTGGTGCGCGACGGCCGCTCCGTGTCGAAGGTGGTCGAGGGGCGCACGCCCGACCTCGCCATCCTCGACCTGCAGATCGGATCGATGGGCGGGATGGCCGTGACGATGGACCTGCGCCTCGACGAGAGCGCCGGTGTCGTGCCGCACATCCGCGTGCTGATGCTGCTCGATCGGGTGGCCGACGTGCACCTGGCCAAGCGTTGCGGCGCCGAGGCCTGGCTGATCAAGCCCGTCGACTCGTTCACGCTGAAGCGCACCGCGCTCGGGATCATCGCCGCGGCCGTGCCGATCGACGAGCCGGAACCGGAAACGCTGGAGCTGGACTCCGTCGATGTGGCTGACGAGGTCGAATCGGCTGAGGAAGAACCGGCACCTGCGGGATAACATCGCCCCCGCACCAATCGGGGTGTAGCGCAGCTTGGTTAGCGCGCCACGTTCGGGACGTGGAGGCCGGAGGTTCAAATCCTCTCACCCCGACCACGAAGTGCGAACTGGATGTCTGACAGCTCGAATGTCGAGCTCGCAGACATCCAGTTTGCGTTTTCGGGTCAGGCGGGCGGGAAGACTCGAGCGATCAGCTGGGGACGGATGCGCTCGATGAAGCCGTAGTACAGGTGCCCGGGGTCGATGCGCACGATCATCCCGCCGAGGATCGGGTCGCACACCGAGCCCCGCGGGCAGACGAGGTCCACGATCGACACGGTCTGCACCGGTGCGTCGACGGAGGACGCCGCAGTCGCGGCGGCGGTCAGCGCGTCGAGCTCCTCGTGCAGCGCCGGCGTCACCGGGAACGTGCAGTCCTCCACCCGCGTCACCGACGCCAGGCAGACCTGCGGGTCGAACGGCGAGCTCGGCGTGGGCATCAGGATCACCACGCGGCGGCCCGGCGCGGTGAGCCCGGCGAGTGCCTCGGTCGACGCGTCGCGGTAGGCGTCGGCGGTCGCGATCGGGCTGCCGTCGGTGCGCAGCAGATCGGGCAGCACGTCCGGCTCGAGCAGCGGCCGATCGATCAGCACGATCACGTCCGGATCGAACTCCGGGATCACCACCTCGGCCACCGCCCGACGAGCGTCGAGGCACAGCGAGTTCCACTCCGGGTGGCCCTCGTTGCGCAGCATCACCGTCGACTGCCACGGGCAGTTCGCCGCGGCCACGGAGGCGACCGCCCCGCCGCCGAAATACGCCGACTGGACGAACGCGGCCGCCAGACCCGCCGCATGGCTGTCACCGAGCACGAGCACGCGCGGACCGGCTCGGCCGTTGTCGATGGCCGTGCAGTCGGCTGCCGAGATGGGCACGCGGTTGATGCAGCCGTCGTAGTCCGGCACGGCCAGCTCCACCGGGATGATGCCGAGATCGGCTGGCACCGGCGTGCTCGTTCCCGCGACCTCGGGGCCAGAGGCGAAGCCCGGTCGCGGCGCCGCCCGCAGCAACGGCACTCGGTCCGACAGCGTGGCCGGCAACACCGTCACGGCAACGAGCACGGATGCAGCCACGCCGACGACCGCTGCGACCAGTCGCAGATCACGACGACGCAACCGGAGCGCCTGTCGCTGGATCGGCACCTCGATGAACATCCAGCTGGCTGACGCACAGGCGATCGAGGCGCCGAGCACGACGACGAACTTCGACGACGAGCCGAGCGCGTACGTGCGGTTCAGCAGCACGGTGATCGGCCAGTGCCACAGGTACACGCCGTACGAGATGCGGCCGATGCGGACCAGCGGCCCGAACGACGTCACTCGCTCGAGCGGGGCACCACGGACGTGCAACGGCGATCCGGGCACGAGGAGCAGGAGGGCCACGATCGTGATCGCCGTTGTCGCGAGGCCTCGCACGTGCTGACTGAGGTCGGCGGCGTTGACCACCCACGCCAGCGCCCCGGCGACGGCTGCGAGCTCGGCCCAGGCCACCCAGCTCTGCCACTGCTGCGCTGGTGAGCGGCCGGCGCCACGGCGTCTGAGCACCACGGCCAACGCAGCACCGGCGAGCAGTTGGTACACGCGGGTGTCGGTGGCGTAGTACGAGCGGATTGGCGAACGATCGCTCTGCACCATCGTGTAGACCGCGGCCAGCACGGGCGCGGCGATCACAACGGCCGGCGACACGAGCCAGCGCACCCGGCGACGGAGCCACAGCCCGGCGATCACGAGCAACGGCCAGACGACGTAGAACTGCTCCTCGATGGACAGCGACCAGAAGTGCAGGAACGGGCTGGAGTCGGCGTTCGGTCGGAAGTAGTTCTGCGCCTCGTCGACGAAGTGCCAGTTGGCGAACCACAGCGTCGCCGCACGTCCGTCGCGCAGCACGGACGCCCGCTCGGGCACCGCCGACACGAAACTGAACAGGACGCCGGTGGCGACGATCGTCACGAGCGCCGCCGGGGCGAGGCGGCGGATGCGTCGGAACCAGAAGGTGATCACATCGATGCCGCCGCCCTGGTGCTCGCGCAGGAGCAGCCCGGTGATCAGGAACCCTGACAGCACGAAGAACATGTCGACGCCGACGAACCCGCCGGGCACCCGAGCCAGTCCGGCGTGGAAGGCGACGACGGCGATCACCGCAACGGCCCGCAACCCGTCGAGGCTGTCGAGCCGCGTCGTCGCGTCGATCGGCATCGCCTCCGCAGCGCTGGTGGATCGAACGTCGGCGGCGATCTCCGTGACGCTAGTGGTGCTCCGCCCCCCGAACTGGATGTCGTCCAGCTCGAATGTCGAGCTGTCAGACATCCAGCTCTGCGAATACCCTTGCGAGCGTGACGATCATCCGGACGGTCGAGGAGCTGCACGCGATCTACGGCGAGCCGGTGGCGAGCTCGCTGACCAAGGAGGTCTCGCGACTCACCCCGTTGCACCAGGAGTACGTGCGCGCCTCGAGCTTCGTGCTGATCGCATCGTCGGGCTCGGGCGGGTTGGACTGCTCACCGCGAGGCGACCCTGCCGGCTTCGTGCGCATCGCCGACGATCGAACGCTGCACCTGCCCGATCGCCGGGGCAACAACCGCATCGACACGCTGAGCAACCTCGTGCAGGACCCACGCATCGGGCTGCTGTTCCTCGTCCCCGGTGTTGGTGTGACACTGCGCGTCAACGGCACTGCCGAGATCTCCACCGACCCCGACCTGCGCGCCAGCTTCGAGTTCGCCGGCAAGACGCCGGCAACGGTGATCGTGGTGACCATCGAGACCGCCTACACGCAGTGCCCGAAGGCGCTGATCCGCTCGAACCTGTGGGACCCGTCGCTGTTCCGCGACCCGAAGGACCTGCCGACCGTCGGCCAGATCAACGAGCTGATCACCAACGGCGCGTTCGACGGCAAGGCCTACGACGACGCCTACCCCGAACGCGTCCGCCAGACCATTTACTGACGTCGGTCGCGCTCAGAGGGTCAGCTGGTGGACCTCCCGTGGGTCGTGAGCACCGACGAGATCGCCGTGATCTCGCCCGTTGCCACGTCGATCGACACCGTTCGCCGGCTCGCCGAGTCGCCCGCGGTTTCCAGCGTCGCCAGGAGCGTCGATCCGTCACCAACCCACGCCGGCTGGAAGAGGTGCTGGCCGTCGGCGACGTCGGTCAGCTGTCGCACACCCGAACCATCCGGCTTGGCCACCCACAGGTTCCACGCCGTCGGCGGGGCCTCCGGATCGCTGCGGAAGCGGAGGCCCTCGACGCTGAACACGATCTCATCGGTGGCCGCGCTCCAGTCCGGAGCGTACGAGAACATCGTCGGATCGTTGAGTCGCTGCACCTCGCCGCCGATGGTGCTGACCCCGATCGTCGATCCGATCTCGTTGAACTGATCGTCGAAGATGTCGATGCCGAACACGAGGCGCGTGCCGTCACCCGACCACCGCGGCACGTCGACCAGTTCCGGCTGCACCGATCGAACGGCCTCGACGCTCGTCATCGTCGCCAGGTCGAGCACCTGGATCGACGATGCAGCGGGGGGCCCGTCTGCGCCGGCCGGCGGCTCGTAGCGGACGTAGGCGATGTGCGTGCCATCAGGAGACCACGCCGGAAAGTCCAGCGCGAGGCAGTCGTCGTCGCACGCCAGCAGCTGCTTCGGCTCGGATCCGTCGAGGCCCACCGTCCACAGTGCGCCGTCCGAATCGTTGGCCATCACGACCGTCAGGCCATCCGGCGACCAGTCGGCATGCTTCGTCGATCCGATGCCGGCTGCGAGTGGCGTGCCCAACGTGCCGTCGTCGCCGAGCAGGTAGATGCCGTCGCCTTCCGGTGAGGGCGACTGCACGATGATCAGCGGTCCGTCCACGGGCGCCGACGTGCTGGTCGACGGATCCGGCGTCGCCACCGAGGTCGGCTGGGTCGCCGTCGATGACGAGCTGCTCGATGACGAGCCGCTCGACGACGAACCGCACGCCGTCGCGAGCAGTCCCAGGCCGACCACCGCTGCCACCACGGCCCGCAGCCCCGCACCTCGATCGTTGCTGTCCACCATCCACCTCCCGTCGGGCCCGGTGGCCCATCGAAGGAAAGGCGCCAGCGGGCTGTTCGGTTTCAGCGGTGTCGACGCGACTGGCGAAGTGGGCCACGCCACCGATAGACGATGTCGTGGAAGAACACCGACCGGAAGACCTCGTCGGGCACACCGTTCGTCGAGGGGATGTCGGTGCTGATCAGCCGCACGTGCAGTCGATCACCATCGACATCGATGCCGTGGATCGAGGTTCCGTCGGCCCCTCTGAGTGATCCGGGCTCGCCTGGCTGCGGCAAGGGCTTCGAGTGCAGCACCATCTTCCCCGGCCTCGCCCGGACCCGTCCGACGTCCATCTGCTCGCCGTCATCGGTGCCCAGCCAGTACGACCCACCGTCGACGTGGAGCTCCCAGCGCACCGACCGATCGACCAGCAACGGCATCGCCGCGTCGATGTGTGCACCGTGACCGGCGCCGGCCAGTGCAGACGTCAACGTGCGAGGCGTCGCCGTTGCTTCCGACACCCACCGGCCGCACATGCCCATCGCCCGCAGCGCGACCTTCTCGCGTCCGCGGTGCACCCACACCTTTGCGGTGGCGGGCGGAACCCCCAATCGTTGGGCGGCAGCGGTCACGTCAAGGTCGTCGAGCGCGATCATGCGAAGCGCGGCGGCGTGCTGCGGGCGCAGCTCCTCCATCGCCGGGACGAGGTCGAGCATGCCGGTGTCGACCACGTGCATCTGGCGTGAGCCACCCGCCGACTCCAGGTGGTCACGGCGCGATTCGCGGGCGTGGTGCCGTGCCGCGAGCCGGTGCGCCACGGTCCGCGCCCAGGCCATTGGATGTTCGAGGGTCCGAACGTGCTCCCACCGCTCGTAGACGATGACCATCGCGTCATGGAGGATGTCATCCGCGTTCGCACCTGCTCCACGAAGCGTCGGGCGCAGCTTGCGATGCGCTTCGCCGTAGAACGCCTCGAACGAGCCGTCGCGGCTGTCGAGCCCCTGGTCGTTCATCGGTGAATCCTAGGACGGACGCCCGAACTGGATCTCGGTCAACTGGTGTGCTGTTGGACGAAAGCGAGGGCGGCGTCGGCGATGTCCTTCCAGCCGCTGTCCAGGATCAGCGAGTGGCCGCGTCCGGCGAACTCCTGGAACTCGGTGACGCCGGGGTTGCGTCGCTGCTTCTTGAACGATGCGTGAGCGATGGCGTGCGGCACGGTGTGATCGCTGCCGCCGGAGATGATCTTCATCGGGCCGCGAGCCACGTTGCGCGAGTCCACCTTCGCCTCGGTGCCGGGATTGACGTTGGCCATCGCCGCCTGGAACAGCACCTTGCCGGTGCCCGGCACCGGGTAGGCCTCGTACAGGGACGCAGCCTCTTCGTCGCTGACGGCGTTGGTGAAGCCGTAGCGGAACTGCTTGGCGGTCAGCATCACGGCCTGCTTGCGGTTGCTCGGCTTGCCGAGCACCGGGAACGCCGACTTCAGCGCCGAGATCGGCAGCGGCAGCACGCCACGGAACGGGGCCGGATCGATCGGCACCGACACGGCGCCGAGACCCTTCCCGGCCAGGATCTGCGTGAACAGGCCACCGAACGAGTGGCCGATGATCGCCGGCTTCTGGGTCAGCTCGCGCACGACTTCGATCAGGTGATCGGCGATCTCCTGGATGCTCCTGCCGGCGAACGTGCTCGGATCGGCTCGACCTTCTGCGACGGTCAGTGAGTCGCCCGGCCAGTCCGGCGCGACCGTGGTGAACCCGGCCTCCTCGAACATCGATCGCCACGGGTCCCAGCTGCCGGCCAGCAGCCACAGGCCATGGATGAACACGACCGGCTTCTTCCCCGAGGCGTTCGCGACGGCGACCTCTGCTCGCTCGCGTTCGGTCAACGTGGAGGTGGCGGCGCTCATGGATGGCTCCTCGCTTCGAGCGGCGGGGATCACTCGAAGCGAGTCATCGTAGATCCTCATCCCCACGTGCTCGACCGGTAGCGTCCGCGGCATGTCGAGCCCCGGACCGATCACCGATCTCGCCGCGTTGCAGCACCGCATCGACGCCACGTTCGGCTCGCGCGATCGAGCCCGCGGTGTGCCGGCCAGCGTCGCATGGCTCGCCGAGGAGGTCGGCGAGTTGGCCCAGGCCGTGCGCAAGGGCACGCCAGATCAGCAGCGCCACGAGTTCGCCGACGTGTTGGCATGGGTCGCTTCGCTGGCCAACCAGATGGGCATCGACCTCACCGAGGCTGTCCAGCGCTACGCCGACGGCTGCCCGCGCTGTCACGCGCTGCCCTGTGCCTGTGCGTGAACGCGTCCGGGGACAGCGGGCGACGCATCCGTCAGGCGTTGTCCCGAGAGTCGGATCTGGCAGGCGTTGTCCCGAGACACCTGCCGGCTCGCTCGCCGGTGTCAGTCGGGGCCGATGGCGCCGGTCGCCGTGGCGGCATCGAGCAGCGACAGCGCTTCGGCCCAGGCTTGGGGGATGGCGGGCTCGATGTGGACGCCGTTGCGGGCGATCACACGCGATCGCGTGATGCCGTGCTCGCGCCACGTCGAGCCGCCCTCGGCGATGTTCAGCAGCATCGGCGCCATCCGATCGACGGCCATCACGTAGCGGGCCTCGGGGGTGTCGCCTCGTTCGTACTCGTCCCACAGCTCGCGGAACCGCCGGCCCGTGGCTTCGGGCAGCAGCCCGAACAGGCGGTCGGCGGCGGCCTGCTCGCGTGCCTCCTTGGTCTCGGACAGCTCGGTGGTGTCGTAGGCGAAGGTGTCGCCTGCGTCGATCTCGACGATGTCGTGCACGAGCGCCATGCACACCGCGGTGCCCAGGTCGACCGGCTCGGCGGCGAACGGCGCGAACACCATCGCCGCGATGCCGAGGTGCCACGAGTGCTCAGCCGTGTTCTCTCGGCGCGATCCGTCGGCCAGCCAGTTGCGTCGTTCGACGCTTTTCAGACGGTCGACCTCCATGAAGAACGCCAGGGCGTCGGTGATCTCGCTCATCGCGGCGACCGTACCCGGCTTGGTCGTGGTTACCCGTCGGTAGCTACGCTTCCCCGATGGCTGAGATCAAGCGGGTGGGGATCCTGGGCTCGGGGATCATGGGTTCCGGGCTGGCAGAGGTGTCGGCACGTGCCGGCTACGACGTGGTCGTGCGGTCGCGGTCGCGTTCTGCCGCCGACGCGATGGTCGCCTCGATCGACAAGGGCCTGGCCAAGGCCGTCGAGCGTGGCAAGGCCACCGAGGACGAGCGGGCCGCGATCCTCGGGCGCATCTCGGCCACCGATCACCTCGGCGCGCTTGCCGACTGCGACCTCGTCATCGAGTCGGTCGTCGAGGACCTGGCCATCAAGAAGGCGCTGTTCGCCGAGCTCGAGCAGATCGTCAAGCCCAGCGGCATCATCGCCACCAACACCTCCACCCTGCCGGTGGTCGAACTGGCCGTGGTCACGCAGCGCCCCTCGCAGGTGTGCGGCATCCACTTCTTCAACCCGGCCCCGGCGATGAAGCTGGTCGAGATCATCCGCCCGCTCACCGCCAGCGACGAGACCATCGAGGCGGCCACCGCCTTCGCCGTCGCCTGTGGCAAGGATGCCGTGCAGGTCGCCGACCGCGCCGGCTTCATCGTCAACGCGCTGCTGTTCCCGTACCTCAACAACGCGGTGCGCCTGCTGGAGCAGGGCACGGCGTCGAAGGAGGACATCGACACGGCGATGAAGGGTGGCTGCAACTTCCCGATGGGGCCGTTCGCGCTGCTCGACCTCGTCGGCCTGGACACCAGCGTCGCCATCCTCGACGCGCTCTACGCCGAGTTCGCCGACCCGAACTACGCCGCGGTGCCGGCGCTGCGCCGCATGGTCGCGGCCGGGCAACTCGGCCGAAAGACCAAACTCGGCTTCTATCAGTACTGACGTCACCCCCGTCGAGCCTCCGGCGTGCGCCTGGCGGCTGCCGTCACCCGATTCGGCCGACGACGCCGGGCTCTGCGGCGTCGGGGCCGACCTCGAACCCGGCACGTTGCTGGCCGCCTACCGCGCCGGCCTGTTCCCGATGCCGGTGCGGCGCAAGGTGCTCGGCTGGTGGTCGCCCGACCCGCGAGGCATCGTGCCCCTCGACGGCTTGCGCGTGACGCGGTCGTTGCGTCAGAGCTCGAAGCACTTCGAGATCCGCACGAACACCGCGTTTCGCGAGGTGATGGAGCGCTGCGCCGACCCGAGTCGGCCGCATGGTTGGATCAACGCCGCGTTCATCGATGCCTACTCGCGACTGCAGCGGATGGGCTGGGCGCACAGCGTGGAGGCGTGGCAGGACGATCGCCTGGTCGGTGGGCTGTACGGGATCCGGATCAACGGGTTGTTCGCCGGCGAGTCGATGTTCCACGAGGCTCGCGACGCATCCAAGGTCGCCCTCGTGTGGCTGGTCGACTGGCTGCGCGAGACGAACGCGACCCTGCTCGACGTCCAGTGGCAGACCGATCACCTCGCCACCCTCGGCGCCATCGCCATCCCGCGAGACGACTACCTGGCGAGGCTCAGCGCCGCCATTCGCGCCTGACCCGAGTATCCAACGCGCGCCAGCCGCGCGTTGAGTAATCGGACCCGAGCCCTGCGAGCAGCGCGCCCCCTTCCGATGCGCCGTCATGTCGCCGGCACCAGATCGTCTGATCGACGGGCAACGAGCACGCTGCTCAGACCTCCATCCCGAGCACGGACGTACGCCGATGAGCACACAACCCTCCGCCTGGTCGCCGCCGGCCGTACCAAACCCGAGCAGTCCAGGCGGGCACCGAAAAGTATCGGGATCCGCGCTGGTGATCGCCGGCCTGCTGGTCGTGGTCGCAGTGCTGGCGTGGAAGGCACTGGCCTCCGACGACGGCCCATCGGAGACGCCGCCACTGTCCAGGGTCCCCGAGAGCGGCGCGGTCGAGTTCTGCGCTGCGGGCGCGAACGTCTACGCAGCCATCGTCTTCAGTGGCGCCTTCGACCAGCCGCTGGCTGACGAGGGGTTCGCCGAGCTCGATCGCTTGCATGCCGATCGATACGGCCTCGACACCAAGGTCATGCGGTTGGACGCGCAGCGCGGGAACCTCGCGCCGCGGCCGCTGCTGGACAAGTTCGAGATCCTCGCCGGGTGCTCAGCAGCCGAGTGGAACGCATTCGCTGAGCGCCAGCGGCCGGTCTCGACAACAGCACCAGCAACGGAGGCCAGCGCTCCGAGCGAGGGCTGAGGCAACTCAGCACGGCAACCAGCACGGTGTTCGGTGCCGGTGGGTTGCCCCACCGGCACCGGCGACCGAGGTGACTCCGGCTCCCGCCGCCTGAGCACCTCAGTTCCGCCCGCTGAAGCTCCGCCGAGCCTCGCACCGTGTTGTGCTTGAAATATCGGAACTGGTGTGAGGGACTTGAGCAGTTCTTTCCGATTTCTTTCAGGCGGCTGCGACCGGGCGAGCCAGGTTGGATGCGCCCGGAACGAACGGTAAAGCTCTCCGGATGAGCGAGCCGGGGAAGCGACGCGACGAACCGTGGTTGATGCGGACGTACTCGGGTCACTCCACGGCCCGTGCTTCGAACGAGCTGTACCGGACCAACCTGGCCAAGGGGCAGACCGGCCTGTCGATCGCCTTCGATCTGCCGACGCAGACGGGCTACGACCCCGATCACGAACTGGCTCGCGGTGAGGTCGGCAAGGTCGGCGTTCCCGTCGTCCACCTCGGCCACATGAAGACCTTGCTGCACGACATCCCGCCGGCGCAGATGAACACGTCGATGACGATCAACGCCACCGCCGCGTGGCTGTTGTCGCTCTACGTGGCCAACGCCGAGGAGCAGGGCGTGCCCTCGGCCGCACTGCGCGGTACGACGCAGAACGACATCGTCAAGGAGTACCTCTCGCGCGGCACGTACATCTTCCCGCCGACACCGTCGCTGCGGCTGATCGTCGACATGGTGTCGTGGTGCGCGCAGCACGCACCGAAGTGGAACCCGATGAACGTCTGCAGCTACCACCTGCAGGAGGCCGGGGCCACGCCCGTGCAGGAAATCGCCTTCTCGTTGGCGACTGCGATCGGGGTGCTCGACGCGGTGCGCGACAGCGGTCAGGTGGAGCCCGAGCAGTTCGCCCAGGTGTTCGGTTCCGTGTCGTTCTTCGTCAACGCGGGCATCCGCTTCGTCGAGGAGATCTGCAAGCTGCGGGCGTTCACCGAGCTGTGGGATCGCATCGGCCTGGAGCGCTACGGCGTCACCGACGAGAAGGCCCGCCGCTTCCGCTACGGCGTGCAGGTCAACTCGCTCGGACTCACCGAGGCGCAGCCGGAGAACAACGTGCAGCGGATCGTGCTGGAGATGCTCGCGGTCACGCTCTCCAAGCGGGCCCGGGCTCGCAGCGTGCAGCTGCCGGCGTGGAACGAGGCGCTCGGGTTGCCGCGTCCGTGGGATCAGCAGTGGTCGTTGCGCATGCAGCAGGTGCTGGCGTTCGAGAGCGACCTGTTGGAGTACGGCGACATCTTCGACGGCTCCACCGTGATCGAGGCCCGCACGGCCGAGCTGATCGACGCTGCGCAGACCGAGCTGGACGACGTGCTCGCCCACGGCGGCGCGTTCGAGGCGATCGACGAGCTGAAGGGTCGTCTCGTTCGCTCGATGGCGGATCGCACCCGGCGCATCGAGTCCGGCGATCAGATCGTCGTCGGCGTCAACGCCTACACCGAGACCGCCGAGTCGCCGTTGAACACGCCCGGCAACATCCTCACCGTCGACGAGACGGTCGAGGCCGAGCTCGTCGCCGATGTGACGGCGTGGCGCGCGTCGCGCGACGCCGGTGCGGCCGCAGCTGCGCTCGACGAGCTGCGCCGCGTGGCCAAGGAGGGCGGCAACATCATGGAGCCGTCGATCGCCCTCGCTCGCGCCGGCGGCACGACGGGCGAGTGGTCGGCTGCGCTGCGCGACGCGTTCGGCGAGTACCGCGCTCCGACGGGCGTCGGTGCTGCGGTCGGCCGACGCGTCGACGAGCTCTCCGCCGTCGCCGCGTTCGTGAAGACCATCGTCGGCGGACCGCCGCGGTTCCTCGTCGCCAAGCCCGGGCTCGACGGGCACTCGAACGGCGCCGAGCAGATCGCCGTCGCCGCCCGCGACGCCGGCATGGAGGTCGTCTACTCCGGCATCCGCCTCACGCCGGAGCAGATCGTCGCCTCCGCACGCGACGAGGACCCCGACGTGATCGGCCTGTCGATCCTCTCCGGATCGCACCTCGCACTAGTGCCCGGCATCGTGCGCGACTTGCGCGCCGTCGGCGTCGATGCACCGGTGATCGTCGGCGGGATCATCCCCGAAGACGACCGTCCGCGGCTGATGGCTGCCGGCGTCGCCGCGGTCTACACGCCGAAGGACTTCCAGATGTCGAAGATCATGCGCGAGGTCGCCGAGCTCGCCGTCGCCCACCGCGGCTGACAGAGCGTTTGGCCGCTGCGCCAGCGCTGCGGTGGGTCAGCGATCAAACGCTTCGCTCCCTCAGACGCGGGCGGGGAGCTGGGTCTGCACCCAGCCGTCGAGTGCGGGGCCGCTCTCGAAGCTGGTGATCAGGGCGTAGCGAGCTGCATCGCCGGGGTGCACCACGACGTGCCACAGGCGCTGCGTGTCGACCAGGTAGCGGCTGCCGCGGTGGAGGGGCACGCGCACCTCGGTGCTCGGGTCGGGCAGGCCGTCGGGGCCATTGTCCATGAGCAGCATGTAGCTGTTCGGGTTGTCGGTGAGCTCCACCCAGGTGCGCACCACCCAGCCCTCGTCGTCGGGGTTGAAGCGGTTGTTGTCGTCGCGGTGGATGCTGCGGATGGCCTCCTCGCGATCCTGCGGCTCGAGCTTGATGACGCGCACGCGACCGAAGTTGGCGCCCACACCGTCGACGTAGCCGCGCAGCGTCGGGGAGATCGCGGCGTTCGACGTCCACAGGGCGTCCTTGTCGGTCTTGCCCTTGTCCCAGAAGCCACGGCAGTCGAGCTCACCGTCGGCAGACGCCAGCGGGGCGAAGTTCGTGTCGCCGCCGCTCTTCCAGTCCATGTACTCCAGCGACTCCCACTCCGCGGCGGGTACGTCGAAGTCGGCATCGGCGAGCTGCACGAAGCCGGTGCTCGCCAGCACGTCCAGCCGCGGGTGCGGGGTGTGCAGCGGGATCTTCACGCTCCAGTGCTCTTGGTTCGGCCAGAAGCTCATGTCGCCAAGTGTAGGGACGGCCATCCGGCCATGTCAGGGCACAAGGTCCTACGTGGTCGGTGGCGGAGCGACCGTGGTGGTGGTCGGCGGGACGTAGTCGACCGTCGGGATCACCAGGCGAGCGCCGGCTTCGATGTGATCGGGGTCCTTGATGTTGTTGATCCCGATGATCTGCGCCTGCGTCACGCCGAACATCGCCGCGATCTTCTGCAGCGTGTCGCCGGACTGGATGACGTAGAACTCCGGCGCCGTGGTGGTGGTCTCCAGCAGCGTCGTCGACGTGGTGGTGGTGACCATCGGTGGCAGGGTCGCGTTCGACGCACCGTCGCTGCCGCAGCTGGCAGCCAGCGGCAGCATCACTGCCGACGCTCCCGCCATCACCCACATCCGCACGCCGGCCACGTCGTGGATGCTAGAGGTCGCGGGGCGCAACAGCCAGGGGGAACCGGTAACGAGCGGTGCCGACGCACGTCGTAACGTGCCGCGATGGCCCCAGAACAGCAGACCGGCAACGTGCTCGGCGCCTACCCGGGCGCGGTCGACCCGGCTCGCGAGTACGACCTCGACGTCGGCGGGTTGCGCGTGGCCGTCCACGAGTGGGGCGATGAATCCGCCGACCCGTTGTTCCTCGTCCACGGCGGCTTCGACTTCGCCCGCACCTACGACGTGTTCGCGCCCAAGCTCGCGGCAGCCGGCTATCGCGTCGTCGCGTGGGACCAGCGTGGCCACGGCGACAGCGGCCACGCCGCGCTCTATTCGTGGGAAGGCGACCTGCGCGACGCGACGATCGTGATGGACAGCATCACGTCGAAGCCGGCGCCGGTGATCGGCCACTCCAAGGGCGGGGCGATGATGATCCAGCTGGCCGACGCCCAGCCCTATCGGTTCAGCCACGTCGTCAACCTCGACGGCATCCCGTACAAGCGGCGCATCCCCGACGTCGCCGAGCACGAACGCACGCGGATGATCGCAAGTGAGGTCGCGGGTTGGCTGGACCACCGCCGGCGCACGTTCGGCTCCGAGCGCAAGCCCGGCACGTTCGAGGAGCTGGCCAAGCGGCGGGCGAGGATGAACCCGCGGCTCAGCTTCGAGTGGCTGTGCCACCTCGTGTCCGTCGGAGCGTTCGAGAGCGAGGACGGGTGGCGCTGGAAGATCGATCCGTCGATGCGCATGGGTGGCTTCGGTCCGTGGCGTCCGGAGTGGACCATCAATCGGCTGCCGGGGCTGCCGATGCCGTTCCTCGGCGTGCTCGGCCGCAAGTTGGAGGAGATGGGTTGGGGCACGCTGCCCCACCACGTGATGCCGTACCTCCCGCCGGGTAGCCGATGCGAGGTCCTCGAGGACACCGGTCACTTCGTCCACATCGAGCGGCCGGACGTGGTCGCAGAGATGGTGCTCGAGTTCGTCGGAGCCGGACGATGAGCGTCACCCTCCTGCAGCACAACCGCGTGCAACTGGCGCTGCACCACCTGCGCGACGGCACCGGGCGGCCGCTCCTGCTGCTCCACGGACTCGGCGAGTCGTCGCCCGTGTCGGTGCCGTTCTGGGCGAACGCCTGGACGGGCCCGATCGCTGCGCTCGACTTCACCGGCCACGGTCAATCGACGCTGCCCGCCGGCGGTGGCTACAGCGCCGAGATCCTGCTCGCCGACGCAGACGCCGCGCTCGCCGAGCTCGGTGAGGCGACCGTGGTCGGTCGCGGGTTGGGCGCGTACGTGGCGCTGATGATCTCCGGGGCGCGAGCCCCGTCGGTTCGTGGCGCGGTGCTCGCCGACGGTCCGGGGCTGGCCGGCGGCGCGGTCGGGCCGACGTCGCAGAGCGTCGTGCGGTTGCAGCCCCGATCGGCAGCTCCGGATCCGTACGCGATGTACGAGCTGTCCCACGACTTGCGCCCGCCGGACTACGCCTCGCTGTTCGTCCGCCTCGCGGTGGAGGGCTCCGGCCTCGACGAGCCGATCGCCGTCTCGGCGGTGGTCCGCCCGCCGTGGCTCGCTGCGGTCGCCGACGAGGTCGGTGCGTTCACTGCCTCGATCGAGGACGCATTGGCCGCCTTCGCCGAGGTGCCCTGAGCGAGCGTTTGAACGCTGACCCGCCGTGACGGTGGAGCAGCGACCAACGCTTCGGGTTTGACCGGTCAGGTGAGGCGTTGGCTGACGTAGTGGGCGAGGGCGACGAGCTCGTCGAGGGCTTCGGGCGCGATCGGCGCCGACTCGATGGCGGCGATCGCCTCGTCGGTCAACGCGGCGATGTGCGCTTCGAGCGCATCCAGGGCGCCGGTGTCGACGATCGCCTGCTGGACGCGGGCGATGTCGGCCTCGCCGATCCCCGGCCGGCCGACAAGATCGAGCACCGCTCGCTGCGCCGGTGTTGCCGACTCGACGGCGCGAGCCATCAGCGGGGTCGGCTTGCCCTCGCGCAGGTCGTCGCCGACGGGCTTGCCGGTGACCAGGGTCTCGCCGAACGCGCCCATCACGTCGTCGCGCATCTGGAACGCGTCGCCGAGCGGCAGCCCGTACGCGCTCAACGCGGGGAGGAGCTCGGCCGATCGCTCTGGTGCGGCGAGCGTTGCGCCGAGGTGCAGCGGGCGCTCGATGGTGTACTTGCCACTCTTGTAGCGGCAGATCCGCTCGGCCTGAGTGCGGCGTCGTTCGTTGCGCACGCTGCCGACGATGTCCAGCAGCTGTCCGACGTTGAGCTCGACGCGCAGCTCGTTCCAGACGGCCCACGCCTCTGGCGGGATGCCGATCAGCAGCTGGTCGGCGTAGACGAAGGCCAGGTCGCCGACCAGGATCGCCACGCCCTCACCGAAGCGACGTGACTCGCCGGCCCAGCCCTCAGCGGCGTGGCGCTCGCCGAAGACGACGTGCGTCGTCGGTGCGCCACGACGGTTGGCGGCGTCGTCCATCACGTCGTCGTGGAACAGCGCGAAGGCGTGCATCAGCTCGAACGCTGCGCCCGCATCGGCGACGATCGCGTCGTCGGCATCGCCACCGGCGGCGACGTAGCCCCAGTGGCAGAACGCCGGCCGCAGCCGCTTGCCGCCGCCGAGCACGAGGCGTCCGATCTCCGACACCGGCCCGGTCAGCTCCGGATCGAAGCTGCTCCAGCGCTGCTGCTCGGCTTCGAGCAGCGTCCGCAACCTGGCCTCCACTCGGGCGGCGATGCGCGGCAACGAGGCAGGCACATCGGCGGAGGGCACGCTTGGCAGGCTACGTTCATCTCGGGCTCGCGCCGCTCGCCCGCCGTGCTCGCTCGCACGCTCGCTCACCCGAACTTGGATGCTCGACCTGGCCCACCAGGAACGGCTTGGGCGCGAGATCGACGACATCTCGTCAGTTCCGCGCCCATGGACCGGAGTCAGGCGTCGTCGGGGGCGAGGTCGGCGACGACGCGTTCGATCTGGAGGCGGGCGTTGGCGATGCGGTCGCGGCAGACGGCGATCAGCGTTGCCGCCCGCTGGACCTGGGTGGCCAGCACATCGACATCGACGTCGCTGCGCTCCAGCTGGTCGAGGATCTGCTGCAGCTCGGCCAGTGCGGCCGCGTAGCCCGGCTCGTCGGTGGCCCCGGTGCCGGATGCGGTGCTGCTCATGACGTGATCTCCTCCACCCGACTGCGGGCGCTTCCGGTTGCGAACGTGGTGACGACCTGGTCGCCGGGCGACAGTGACGCGGCGTCGCGCACCGTTCGCCCGGAGGCGTCGCGGGTGATCGACCAACCGCGGGCCATCGTGTTGACGGGGTCGAGCAGGCGCACCCGAGCAGCGACGCCGTCGAGGTGACGGGCCTCGTCGTCGAGGCGACGCGGCAGGCGTTGCAGCGCCAGCGCTGCGTCGGCGACCGATTCGTCGGCGCCGGTCAGCACCCGTTGCGCGGCGCTGCGCACCCGTGCCAGGCGATGGGCCAGGCGTTCGTCGCTGCGCTCCACTGCGGACACGGTGCGATGGCGCACACCGTGGGCCAGCTCGGTGAGTTGCACCTGTGCCGCATCCACTCGACGTTCGGCGACGCGACCGATGGCCGCCCACGTGGTCTCCGACAGCTCACGGAACGCCAGCACGCGCTCGACCAGCGCAGCGGCGCAGGCGGTCGGCGTCTTCAGCGCCGTGTGGGCCACGTCGTCGGCGACGCTGCGGTCGATCTCGTGGCCGAGCCCGGTGAACACTGGCAACGCCGAGGTGGCGATGGCCATGGCGATCGCCTCGTGATCGAACGTGGCCAGCTCCGAGCGTGCCCCGCCGCCACGGATGAGGACGACGACGTCGAGGTCGGTGTGGCGAGCGAGGGCGCGAGTGGCGTTGCTGACCATCGCCACCGCCAGCTCGCCCTGCACCCGGACGTCGATGACCCGCAGCTGGAAGCCGAGCCCACTGCGCTCCAGCTCGTGGGTGAAGTCGGCCCACGCCGCGCTGTCCAGGCTGGTGACGACGCCGACGCGCAGTGGCGCTGCGGGCAGCACCTTGCGACGGTTCGCGTCGAAGAACCCGCCGGCCACCAGCCGACGCACGACGTCGTCGCGCTCCAACGCCATCTCGCCCAACGTGAAGCGGGTGTCGATGCCCGACATCTTCAGCCCGAGCTGACCGCCGGCGGCGTAGAAGTCGAGGTGGCCGAAGACTCGCACCTTCATCCCGTCGGCCATCCGCAACCGGTTCTTGGCCAGCAGCGGCCGCAGCCGGGCCCGGGCCGGGGCGAAGAACTGGACGTTCAACGAGGCCTTGCCGCCGTCGCCGTCTTCGACCAGGCGGAAGTAGGCGTGCGGCCCGCCCTCGCGGTAGCCCTGGATCTCGCCGCGCACCCAGACCCCGTCGCTGAACCGGCGATGCAGCGCCCCGTTGATCGCCTCGCCGAGCTCGGCGACCGTGTACGTCGGGATGCCCTGGTCGTCGTCGAGGTCGAGATCGAACGACGGCTGGCTCATGGAGACGGAGTCTGCCTGGCTAGGCGCCGAGCTCGCGCACGTTGTCGAAACCGAACCCGTCGGTGTCGTCGGCGTCCTCGAGCGCGAACAGCTCGCCGTCGACCGGCAAGGCCTGCTTGCGGCGCAGCTCGTCGATCGCCGTGAGCGGGCGCTCCAACTGGCGCCGGCGAGTGGTGGCCAGCTCGTCGAACGAGCGGTTGAGCGTCTCGAACTGGCGCTTGACCTTGTCGATCGACTCCGTGTACTTGCCCCACTGCTGCCCGAACTTGCCCAGCAGCTGGAGGATCTCCTGGCTGGTCTGCTCGATCATGAAGTTGTCGAAGGCCTGGCGGATGACACCGAGGAAGGCGAACAGCGTGAGCGGCGAGCAGATGACCACGTTGGCCCGCATCGCCTCGTCGACCAACGTCGTGTCGCTCTCGTGGATGAACGCCGCCAACGTCTCGTTGGGCACGAACAGCAGCACGTTGTCGAGCGTCGGACGGTCGTCGGCCTTGGCGTACTCGCGCTTGGCCAGCTCACGGACGCGAGCGCGCACGTCGCGCACGAACGTGGCTCGGTGCGCCGCCTTCTCGGCCTCGCTGCCCGCTTCCAGGTAGCGCAGGTAGGCGGCCATCGGGAACTTGACGTCCATGAACAGGACGTGCCCCTTGGGCAGGCGGAACGTGAAGTCGGGGATGCCCGAGCCCTCGCCCTGCACGGCGGTGCGCTTGACATAATTGGTGCCCTCCTGGAAGCCGGCGATGCGCAGCACGTCTTCCGCCATCCGCTCGCCCCACTGGCCACGGGTGTTGGAGCTGGCCAGCGCCTCGCGCAGGCTGCCGGTGGTGGCCGCCAACGACTGGGCGATCTCGCTGTGGACCTGGAGCGACCGATCCACCTGGCCGAAGCGCTCGGACGTCGCCTCGCCGAGCTTGCCGACCAGCTGCGACAGGCGCTCCATGTCGTCGTGGACGCCGCGCTGCACGTCCTGCAGGCGACTGTCGATGAGCTCCTGCTTGCTGGCCAGCGACGCATCGGCGGCCTGCGTGTGCGAGCCGAGCTGCTCGCGCACCAGCGTGAGGGCGTGCTGCACCGAGACCTGCACCGCCTGGTCGCGCTCGCGCCCGGCGCGCTCATTGGCGTCGGCCACCGCCAGCGCCACCGCTTGGGCGATGACCTCCTGCGGTACGTCGACGACGACGGGGCCGGCCTGCGGCGCGGCGATCGCGCCGGGCTGGCGGCGAGCCAGCACGAAGGCAACGGCGGCGGCGATCACCACCAGCAGGGCGACGAGTGCGATGTCCATGGGCGCCATCTTGGCGAAGGGGTGTGACGCGGAAGCGGACCCCCAGCTCACGGCCCAGATCGGCCCCGGCAGACGGGTGGTTCAGCCGACGATCGAGTCGTGCTCCACCGCGGGCAGCTCGACGAACAGCGGGCCATCGAGCGGCAGACCCGCCGGCGACTCTCCTGGCGACCCTGCTGGCGACACGGTCTCGCCGGCGCGCACCTGCGCGGCGTAGACGCCGTCGAGTGCGAGCAGCGCCTCGTGCGTGCCCTCCTCGACGATGTGGCCGCCGTCGAGCACGACGATGCGGTCCGCGTCGCGGATCGTGCTCAACCGGTGGGCGATCACGAGCGCGGTGCGGCCGCGCAACGCCACGTCCAGGGCGGCCTGCACATGCGCCTCGTTCTCGTTGTCGAGGTGGCTGGTGGCTTCGTCGAGGATCATCACCGCCGGGTCCTTCAGCAGCAGCCGAGCGATCGCCAGGCGCTGCTTCTCGCCACCGCTCAACCGGTAGCCGCGCTCGCCGACGAGCGTGTCGTAGCCGTCGGGCAGCGATTCGATGGTCTCCAGGATCTGCGCGCCGCGGCACGCCTCGTCGAGCTGGGCACGTGTCGCATCCGGCTTCGCATAGAGGAGGTTGGCGCCGATCGATTCGTGGAACAGGTGCGGGTCCTGGCTGACCACACCGATCGCGGCGCGCAGCGAGTCCTGGGTGAGGTCGCGCACGTCATGGCCGTCGAAGCGCACGGCCCCGCCGGTGACGTCGTAGAGGCGCGGCAGCAACCCGGCCAGCGTGGTCTTGCCCGAGCCCGATGCACCGACCAACGCGACCGTCTCGCCCGGCTCGACGACGAGCGAGACGTCGACGAGCACATCCCGGTCGGGATCGGCGCCGGCGATGGCGCCAACGGCCTCCAGCGAGGCAACCGTGACGTCGGCGCCCGCCGGGTAGCGGAAGCTGACGTGCTGCAGTTCGATGCGGCCGGTGGGCGCCACGAGGTCGATCGCGCCCGGACGATCGGTGATCGACTCCGGCGCGTCGAGCACCTCGAAGACGCGCTCGAAGCTGACCATCGCGGTCATCAGGTCGACGCGGGCGTTGGTCAGCCCGGTGAGCGGTTGGTACACGCGGGTGACCAGGGCGGCCAACGCGACGAGCGTGCCCGTCTCGATGGTTCCATCGGTCACCAGGTGGGCGCCAATGCCGTAGATCGCCGCCGCGCCGAGCGCGCCGACCAGACCGAGTGCGACGAAGAACACGCGCCCGAACATGGCCGCCTTGATGCCGGTGTCGCGCACCCGCGCGGCCCGTCGCGAGAACAGGGAGACCTCGTCGTTGGAGCGACCGAACAGCTTGACCAGCTGCGCACCCGCCACGTTGAAGCGCTCCGCCATCTGGTTGTTCAGCTCGGCGTTGGTGTTCATCTGCTCGCGGGAGATGGCCTGCAGGCGCTTGCCGACTCGCTTGGCCGGGATGATGAACAGCGGCAGCACGACCAGCGCCAGCAGGGTGAGCCGCCACTCGAGGACGATCATCGCCGCCAGCGTGGTGATCAGCACGACGACGTTGCTGACCACGCTGCCGAGCGTGCTGGTGACCGCGTTCTGCGCGCCGACGACGTCGTTGTTCAGCCGGCTGGTGAGCGCGCCCGTCTGGGTGCGGGTGAAGAAGGCGATCGGCATCCGCTGCACCTTGGCGAACAGGGCCACGCGCAGGTCGTAGATCAGACCTTCGCCCACGCGCGCCGAGCACCAGCGTTGGACGATCGCCAGTCCGGCATCGACCAACGCCGCTCCCACCACCAACGCGGCCAGCACGTTGATGAAGCCGCGGTTGCCGTCCGGGATGGCAGTGTCGAGGATGGACCGGAAGGCGAAGGGCGGCACCAGGGCGATGAGGGCGTCGACGACGATCGCGGTGAGGAAGACGAAGATGATCGTGCGGTACGGCCGGGCGAACTGCCACGCACGACGCAGCGAGGCGCGCTCGAGCGTCGCTCCCTTCACGGCCTCGTTGTCCCGAGGCATCATGTGATGAGGTCCCATGCGCATGTGATCGAGGATACGGTCGTGTTGATGCGACGCTTCGCCGGTGCCGTGCCCGCTGTCGCCGCAGCACTGGCCCTCGTGCTGTCCGCCTGCGGCAACGGCGCCACCACGGCGGCGCCGCGCGGCACGATCGACGGCGTCGTGCTCTCCGCGCCGGAGGCGCCACCGACCAGCCCACCCGACACGGAGCCCGACGACACGTTCCCGCCGTTCGACACGCTGCCCGAGCTCGAGCCCGACGACAGCCCGTTCGGCTGGTTCGAGTACGACACCGGGATCCAGATCGGTCAGCTCGAGGTGCCGATCGACTACGACGACCCGCGTGCCGGCACGATGACCTTGGACGTCGCACGTCACCTCGCTGCCGATCCTGCCAACCGCATCGGCACGCTGCTGGTCAACCCGGGCGGGCCCGGCTCCGGCGGCACGGACTTCGCCCTCAACGCCGACGCGATCTACGGGCAGGACCTGCTCGACCACTTCGACATCGTCGGTTGGGACCCACGGGGCACCGGCTACAGCCGCCCGGCGGTCGACTGCATCGAGGACTACGACGACTACTTCGCCATCGACTCGTCGCCCGACACACCGGCCGAGCGCGCCGAGCTGATCGACACGGCCGAGGACTTCGCCGATGCGTGCACGAAGTCGGTGGGGCGCAACGTGCTCGAGCACCTCAGCACCGTCGAGTCGGCGCGCGACATGGACAGCATCCGTGAGGCGCTCGGCGAGGACACCATCAGCTACTTCGGGTTCAGCTACGGCAGCGAGCTCGGCGCCACCTGGGCGACGTTGTTCCCCGACACGGTTCGCGCTGCCGTGCTCGACGGCGCCGTCGACCCGACGGTGGACTACCTGCACCAGAACCTGCAGCAGGCCGCCGGCTTCGACGCCACGTTCGCCACCTTCCTCGCCGAGTGCAGCGACAGCCCGCAGTGCGCCTTCTACAACGACGGCGACGCCGAAGGCGCGTACGACGAGCTCGCCGCGCGGGTCGACGTCGAGCCGCTGGACCCCGGTCAGCCCGGTCGCCCGAAGGTCACCCAGGGGATCCTCGACTCGGCGGTCGTGTCGGCGATGTACAACCAGGCGTCGTGGCCGCGGCTGGAGCAGGCGCTCGCCGACGCTCAGGATGGCAACGGCGCCGGTTTGATCGACCTCTACGACAGCTACTTCGGTCGCGACTTCGACGGCTCGTACACCAACGACATCGAGGCCTACTTCGCCATCGGCTGCCTCGACGACCACGGCAGCACCAGCCCCGACGACCTGTTCACCCACGAAGCCGAGTTCGCAGCGGTGGCGCCCCGCCTGGGTCGCTCGTACATGGCCGAGCTGACGTTCTGCTCGGTGTGGCCGATCCCCCAGGTCGCGCCGTTCACGATCACCGGTGCGGGCGCCGGACCGATCGTCGTCGTCGGTACGACGGGTGATCCGGCGACGCCGCTCGACAGCACGCGCAACATGGCGTCGGCGTTGGAGGATGGACGACTGGTCATCGTCACCGCCGATCAGCACACCGGCTACGGCGTCAGCGCCTGCGGCGACGAGGCGATCGAGGGCTACCTGCTCGACCCCGACGGTCACGTGCCGCCGCGGGAGCTCGCCTGCTCATGATCCGACGGATGCGGTTGACCGCCGTCTGCGCCGCGGTCGCGTTGCTGACGGCCTGCGGATCGGACGCGTCCGAGCCGAGTGGTGCGACGATCCCCGCGGGTGCTGCGGCGCCGGGCGGCGGCACGATCGTGTGGCAGGGCATCGGCAACGGCCTCGACCAGACCTTCCTCACCGTGCCGCTGGACTACGCCGATCCGACCGGTGCCACCATCCAGCTGGCGCTCGTGCGGCACCGGGCCACCGAGCCCGACGACCGAATCGGCACGCTGCTGGTCAACCCCGGCGGGCCGGGGTTCGGTGGTACGTACCTCGCCGCGGCGGCCGAGCAGCTGTTCGGCGATGACCTCCTCGAGCGCTTCGACATCGTCGGCTGGGACCCACGAGGCACCGGGGAGAGCGTGCCGGCCATCGATTGCATCGACGACTACGACAGCGTCTTCTCCGCGACGGACATCACGCCGGATGACGACGCCGAGCGACAGCAACTCGTGACGGTGGCACAGGGCTTCGCCGAAGCGTGCACGACGAAGAACGCCGACCTCCTGCAGCACGTGGCCACCAACGATGCGGCGCGCGACATGGACGCGATCCGCCAGGCTCTCGGCGAGCAGACGATCAGCTACTTCGGCTTCAGCTACGGCAGCGAGCTCGGCGCGGTGTGGTCCACCCTGTTCCCGGACACCGTGCGCGCCGCCGTGCTCGACGGTGCCACCGATCCGACGGTCGACCCCTTGGAGGCCAGCGTCCAACAGGCCGTCGGCTTCGAGCAGGCGCTCGACCGGTTCCTGGCGGACTGCAGCGCGCGCTCGAAGTGCAGCTTTCACAACGACGGCAACGCGGAGCCCGCATTCGACGCGTTGATGGCGTCGATCGACGAGCAACCACTGCCGACGGTGAAGGGGCGCACCACGCTCACCCGCGGTGCAGCGCTGATCGGCGTCGCCGACGCCATGTACGACGAGGCGTACTGGAGCACGCTGGCCGACGCGCTGCACGACGCGCAGGGCGGCGACGGCGCAGGGCTGCTGGCGCTGTACGACGACTACAACCAGCGCGACCCGAAGACCGGCACGTACGGCAACGAGCTGGAGGCGTTCCAGGTGATCTCGTGCATGGACGAGCCGACTCGCACCTCCGTCGCCGAAGACGATGCCAACGCAGCGACGTACCGCGACGCCGCGCCGCGAACCAGCCCGGGGACGACCGGCTCGTACTTCTGCACGTTCTTCCCGCCGAGCGACGATCCACGAGTGCCGATCACGGCAGCGGCGACGGTGCCGATCGTGGTCATCGGCACCACCGGCGATCCGGCGACACCGTTGGAGGGCACCCGCCGGATGGCCGACGCACTGGCCGACGGACGGCTGATCGTGGTCACCGCCGACCGGCACACCGGCTACGGCGTCAACGACTGCTCGAAGCAGAACGTCGACGCCTATCTCATCGACCCCGTCGGCCACGCGCCCCCAGACGACACCGCCTGCAACTGACGCCGTGGACATCGGCCGCGCACGCGGGTACCGTCCCGGCCATCGATCGGCCGGTCCGGCTGGTCATGGATGGCCCGGCGCCGCCTGGTGCGCCTGCCCATGAACACCACCACTGCCGCCGCCGTCTGGGTGGATCCGGCTGAAGGAGGCGCTGACCTCGTCGTCCGATGAGCGCAGCGTCCAAGTCCACCCCGGCCGATCTGCGCCGGGCACGCAGGCCCCGCGGCAACCCGTGCTTCGGCCACCTCGTCGTCGCGCCGCTGTGGGTTGCCTATCGAGCGAACCTCGGCACCCTGCTGCGCACGTGCGACGCGGTCGGCGCCTGCATTGCGGTGCCGCGCACGCAGCACTACCGAGAAGCTCTCGAGCAGGGCGACACGTTGGGGGCTCGGCGCCCGTGCATCCATTGGGTCGGCGGGGACCGGGCGACGTGGGTCGGAGAGCAACAAGCTTCCGGGTGGCGGATCGTCGCCGTCGAACTGGCCGACGACGCGACGCCGCTGACGATGCTCGGCCCCTCGCGCGTCCCGACGATCGTGTTGCTGGGGCACGAGCACGAGGGTGTGCCCGAGGATCTCGTCGAGTCTGCCGACGAGTGCGTGACGATCCCGATGATCGGCCACGGCGCGAGCCTCAACGTCTCCGTCGCCGGCAGCCTCGTGCTCTACCGCCTGGCAGGACTGA
This sequence comes from Ilumatobacteraceae bacterium, assembly GCA_965229005.1. Classification (GTDB taxonomy): domain Bacteria; phylum Actinomycetota; class Acidimicrobiia; order Acidimicrobiales; family Ilumatobacteraceae; genus CBDDIP01. Next base: position 595,213 of record CBDDIP010000002.1, on the reverse strand, counting down.
GCTGATCGGCCGCGCGGAAAACTGGATGTCTGTCCGCGGCATATTGCCGCGCTCAGACATCCAACTCGGCAGGGTCGCGCTCGAGGCCCGTGAGGGAGATGAGCGCGATGCCGCCGGCGACGATGCGGAACACGATGCTGTGGCGGTCCTGCCCGGTCGGATCGACCAGCGTTGCGGCCAACGCGAGGCACGTCCCCATCACGGCCACCAGTCCGAGTCGGCGGCCGCGACGACGGGCCAGCGCAACCGCCAGTGCCAGCACCGGGAGCAGCACCACCGCGCCGGCCGCCCATCGATCGAGTCGCAGCAGCCATGGCTCGTCGAGCGTGGCGTGGCTCCACAGCGTCATCGCCCACATGTTCGGCACGAGTCCACGCTCGATGGCGGCCGGAACGTGCGCCGGGTTGTCGAGGTGAGCGCGCAGCACGTCCAGCTGCGACATCCCGTCCACGACCTTCCACAGCTCGGGGCAGTCCTCGAACGCGACGACGCGCTCCGGGAGGAGGAACGTCTCGATGATCAACTGCTCGATCGTCATCCCACACTCGCCCGACAGCCGCTTGACGTCGGCGAGCCGTGGCGAGATGTCGGACCAGATGAGCCCGGCCACGACGATGCGGAAGCGCTCCATCGTGAGTGCGGTGTCGCGAGGTTCGCGCCAGATCACCGTGCCCTCGCGGTTCGACGCCGGACCCACGACCGTGGCGAACAGCAGCGCGGAGAGCACGACCGCCGCGGCCGCCACGCGCCAGCAGCGGCGCATGACGACGACGACTGCGATGAGTGCGACCACCGCGAGCCCGACCTCTTTGGTGACGCAGATCGACGCACAGCAGGCGACGAACATCCACCGGTGCGCTCGACGGCCACCTGGGGCCAGGTCGCCGCGCCAAGCGAGCGCGAGTGCAAGCGTGGCCAGCCCGATGAGCAGGCTGTCCGGGACCAGCCAGTGCTCGTAGGTGACCACTCCGGGCGTCAACGAGACGATGGCGATCGCGCCGGCGATCACCGTCGAGCGGTGCAGGCGGCGCTTGTCCCAGGCCGCCACCATCAAGGCGAGAAACCCAGCGGTCGAGATGATCGACGAGACGATGACGTACGGCATCGCCCCGATCCACGTCAGCAGCGCGGAGCTGAGCGGCGGACGCAGACCCTGGCCGGCGCGGTAGCTCTCCGTGTCGGGCGTGGCGAAGACGCCCGACGAGACGATCAGCCCGATCCGCAGCCAGACGTAGCCGACGATGAAGCGCGTCACCCATCGCGAGCGGGGATGCGCGACTGCGTCGAGGTCGTCACCCCCGGCCGCATCGACCGGCTGGACCACCTCGTCTGCATCGCTGGGCGACCAGACGACCGTCATCGGCCTCGGCGCGCATCGATGCAGTTCATCGAGTGGTTATCGAGCGATCAGGCCCCGACCTTGATGAAGGAACCTTGACGATCTGCGTCAACTGGCGGAAGGAGTGGGATTCGAACCCACGGAGACCCATAAGACCTCAACGGTGTTCGAGACCGTCCCATTCGTCCACTCTGGCATCCTTCCGGCGGGCACACTATCGGGCGGCTGCTTGGGCTCCCACCCCGTTCCGGCCCACACGGTCCGCCGATGCGGGACGGGAAGAAACCGGCAGGGTTCTCTCAAGACCTCCCCGCAGCGTGCCGATCACCCTGCCATGACGCTCGAACGGCGCGACGTGAACCTGTTCCCCGACGAGGGTGCTTACACCCCGCGACAGGCATGGCAGGTGATCGAGTCGGCGCGCCGTCAACACCTCACGGGTGAGCTCTCGCTGGACGTCGACCCACCCGCACGCCTCTACCTGCGCGACGGCGAGGTCTACTTCGCCGAGCGCACCACCGACGGCGCGCTCAGCGTTCGCCTGCTGGTGGAAGGCGTCTTGACGCGCGACCAGATGAACCGCGGCAAGGTCGTGGTCAACGGGGTCGAGCACCTCGGGCGGATCTTCGACAACGACGACACGGTCGATCGCCAGTCGGTCGAGCTGTGCGTCGAGCTGTTCACCGAGGACGTGCTGACCTCGGTCGCCACCGAAGAAGCTCGCGGCTATCAGATGGCCATGTACAAGAAGCACCCGAACGGCGTCGATCGCTGGTTCCCGGTGTCGAACACGGTCGTCCTGCACACGGTCGACCCGCCGGCCCCGGCCCCGGCCGTCGGGGTCGAGGTCGCACAGGCGCTGACCCTCGAACCGGAGATCGAACCGACGATCGAGGAACCCGTCCTCGAGACCGCGGAGATCGAGCCGGGGGAGGCCGCGATCGAGGTCGAAAGCGATCCGGAACCGGCGATCGAGGCCGAAGCAGAGGTCGACCTCGAGGCCGAGGTCGCCGCCGAAACCGACGCCGACGTCGAAGCATCGTTGCCCTTGCTGGCGGCCACCCCGCCGCGCTGGATGGAACCCGAGCCGACCCGCGAGATGCCGATGGAGGACCTCGATCGCCTGGTCGCCGAGGCGTCGATCCACCTCCCCGCACCCGTCGCAGAACAGGTCGAAGCGGTCGAGGCGGTCGAGGAGATCGCCGTCGAAACTGCACAGGAACCCGCCATCGAACCGGAGATCGAGACGCTCCCCGAGGTTCAGAGTGCAGTGGCCGAGGTGGCCCGAACTTCCTCGGCGCCCGTGGTCGACGAGCACACCGACTTCAGCGAGGGCATCGACACCAGCTCACTGGCTGATGAGGTGGCCGAAGCGGTTCGCCGCGCGCTCGAGGCGATCGACGCCGCTGCTCGGCCGCCGGCTTCGCTGCGACCCGAGGACATCATCGGCGTCGACGAGGACGTCCGCGCCGACTCAACCTCGTCGTGAGCTGAAGAAGCGCTTCAACAACGCACCCGCCTCGTCGCCGGACACGCCCCCCGTGACCGGCGGCCGGTGGTTCAGGCGTGCGTCGCCGCAGACCTCGTAGAGGCTGGCGACTGCGCCGGCCTTGGGGTCGGTGGCGCCGTAGACGAGCCGCCCGATCCGGGCGTTGACCAGGGCTCCGGCACACATCACGCACGGCTCGAGGGTGACGTAGAGCGTGCACTCGGACAGCCGCCAGTGCCCGACGACGGCGGCCGCGTCACGGATCGCCAGCACCTCGGCGTGCGCTGTCGGGTCGCCGGTGAGCTCGCGCTCGTTGTGCCGGGCGGCGATCACGACGCCGTCGCGCACCACCACGGCGCCGACCGGCACGTCGCCGTGGACTTCCGCGGCAACAGCCTCGGCCAGGGCGAGCTGCATCGCCGACGCATCGTCGACCGGGGTGTCGATCGGGGCGGACATTGGCGGAGGGGGTGGGATTCGAACCCACGGTGAGTTGCCCCACACACGCTTTCCAAGCGTGCCGATTCGGCCGCTCTCGCACCCCTCCCGGGACGGAGCAAAGCTAGCGGGAGTCGCGTCTGGCCGCTCACGAGACTTCGCCACTAGATTCTCCCGGGCACCCGCTGGGTGAGGTGACGGTCGGGTCCTGTGCGACGAGCGACCGGGAATCAGGTCAGATCCGGGAGGAAGCAGCCTTCAACGGTCTCGCTTGTGTGCCGCAGGCAGCCTGGCCGTCACCTCACTCAGCGGGATGTGATTTCAGCGGGCGCCGCGCGATGCCAGACGGGCGGCTCGCTCGGCGAGCGACGGCACGCCGAGGTGCTCGGCCATCGCTGCGAACCCGTCGGTCGGGCCGCGCCACTGCCAGTCGTCGACGGTGCCGACGGCGACGTCGAGCTCCACCGTGGCGATCCGCTTGAACAGCAAGGCTTCGGCCATCTGGTCGCGGAGCGTCACCGCCAGCTTCTCCGCGCCGCGCAGACCGTGCAGCCCCCACTCACCGGAGGAACTGGGGATCTGCTCGATGGTCAGGAACTTGGCCAGCACGGCCGACGCGCTCTTGGCGCCCCACCCCGGCAGGCCGGGGTAGCCGTCCGCCGCATCGCCGACCAAGGCCAGGTAGTCGGCGATGGACGCCGGCCCGACGCCGAACTTGGCGAACACACCGGACTCGTCGACGATCTCGCCCTTGCGCCGGTCGTACTGCACCACGCGCTGCCCGCGAACGCACTGTCCGAGGTCCTTGTCGGGAGTCACGATGAGCACTTGGTCGACCCGCTCGTCGGCATCGGCGATGGCCGCTGCAGCACCGAGCGCGTCGTCGGCTTCCACCTCCACCATCGGCCACACCGTGAAGCCGGCCGACACGAGCGCCTCCTCCATCACCGGGATCTGAGCGAGCAGCTCCGGTTCCATCCCCGCGCTGGTCTTGTACCCAGGCCAGAGGTCGTTTCGGAAGCTCTCGATGACGTGATCGCTGGCCACCCCGACGTGCGTCGCGCCCTCGGCGACGAGCTGCAGGGTGGACGCCACGACACCCGCAGCAGCCGCGAACGGGCCACTGTCGGCGTGGCGCGCGGCCTGGCCGAAGTGCTGACGGAACAGCTCGTAGGTCCCATCGATCAGGTGGACTCGCACGACGCCACCGTAGCCGTGAGAGATCTCTCAAGAACTGGGCAAGCACCGCCGATATATCCGTCGTGGTGAAGGAAGCGGACGAGCTCGCAAATGAACACCCTGTCGGCCGGCGCGCGCAAGCGGCCCCCGGATCAGGACCCTCCTCGACGGAGGTGCTGGCAGCCACCATTGCCGCGGCCGTGGAGCGACAGCTCACCCAGTACGTCTCGGCGATGTCCAAGCAGGTCGAAGCCGCCCGTCAGAGCGCCGATGGCGCGAAGGCCGAGTTGCGCTCCGAGTTCGCGCAGCAGCTGGAGGCGATCGTCTCCCGACTGGACGCGCAGCAGCAGTCCAACGACCAGTACCAGAAGGCGCTCCAGGGCGCGCTGGAACAACGGCTTGCCGAGTTCGCCAACCATCAGCACGTCCGGCTCACCGAGCTCGATACGAAGATCGGTGCCGTGCCCGCGCAGATCCACGCCACGTTGCCAGCGCAGGTGTCGGCCGCCAACGAGGGCTTGCGCCAGTACGTCGAGCAGCAGCACGACACGATGCACGCCCAGATCGAGGACGCCCGCAACGTCAGCCGTCGCATCGACGAGCAGGCCAGCGCGCTGGTCCAGCACGTCAACGAGTCCACCGCGGCGCTCACCCGCCGGATGGACGAGGGCGACGAGCACCTGGCCCTCGCGATCGAGGAGCGCCTCTCCGGGGTGCGCACTGCGCTCGACGACGTGACCACCGACGTGCAGCGTCAGTTGGTCGAGCAGACGAACGCCGTCGCCCAGCGCATCGACAACGGCGACATCAAGGTCACCGACCGCATGCTCGCCATGGAAGAGCGGATCAACGAGCAGGCCGGCACGAAGATCGCCGGGCTCGAGGCGACCATCGGTCGCATCGGTGCCGGTTTCGACGACGCGATGGGCGCCCTGTCGCAGCGGCTGCTCGTCAGCGAGAACGCCTTGGGCGAGGCGCACGAGCGAATGGACGCGCTGTCCGAGCAGGTCGCCAAGGTCGACGAGAACGCCATCAACGAAGTCAAAGAACAGCTCTCGAGCGCCATCGGCGAGGCGATGCTGGTGCGCATCGAGCTCGACCGTGTGGTCGCGGCCATGGACGAGAAGCTCGACAAGACGGCCGTGCGCATGGCCGAGATCGAAGGCCAACTGGCCGACGAGATGGACGTCAGCACCGCGGTGCAGCTGGAGCGCCTCGAGGAGATCGAGCGGGCGCTCGTCGAGCTGGACCCGGAGCAGTTCGTGCGCAAGAGCGAGATCGGGGCAGGCCCGACCAGTTCGCCGGCCGGCTTCCCGAGCAGCTCGTTGAACACGGGCCCGACCAGCACCACATCACCGACGCCGAACACGGACGACGGCACGACCACCACGTCGGAACCCAGCTACACGTCGCACTGAGCGACTCGTAGCGCGGACGACGCCCCTCGGCGGGAGAGCGGCACATGGCACTGTTCAAGAAGGACAACTCACAAGCGACGACGCTGACGGCGGCGCCACCGGCCGCGCACTCGGTGGTCGCACCGGGCGAGTTCGCGGCCGAGTGCATGCGCGCCGGCCAGTTCATGGTCGAAGCCGATCAGCTCAGCCCGGAGAACCTGGCGATCGCGCTCGGTCAGGCGAACGGCAACCTGCTCGCCTTCGCCGACATCACCCTGTCTCGCTACGCGGTCAGTCGCCAGGACGTCGCCAACGCGATCGGTCAGGCGACCGGCATCCCCGCCGTCGACGTGAAGTCGGCGCAGTTCGACGAGAGCGTCGGGTCGTCGCTGCCCGAACTGATCGTCCGCAACAACATCGTCATCGCCGTCGGCGAGGAGAACGGCGCGCTCGTCGTCCTCTCGGCCGACCCGACGCCGACTCGCCGCGCCGAGGTCGAAGCTGCGGCCGGACGGGCGTGCACGTGGAAGGTTGCCGACCCGACGACCATCCGCACCTTCATCGACCGCCTCTACCGCGCCGACGCAGACATCGATCGCTTGGTCAAGACGTTCGAAGTCGGTGACGAGGTCCAGCGCAGCGCCGACCGCGCCGCCGAGGTCAACCTCGACGATCAGGCGCCGATCATCCAGCTCGTCAACCGGGTGGTCAGCCAGGCCATGCGCGACCGCGCGTCGGACATCCACATCGAGCCGTTGGACGAGAGCCTGCGCGTCCGGTTCCGCATCGACGGTCACCTCGTCGAGGCGTTCACCCTGCCGATCGGCGTGCACGCTGCGCTGTCCAGCCGTCTGAAGATCATGAGCGGCATGAACATCGTGGAGAAGCGCCGCCCGCAGGACGGCCAGTTCTCCACCGTGATCGACAGCAAGGAGGTCGACGTCCGCGTCGCCAGCGTCGCCACGGTGTTCGGCGAGAAGATCGTCATGCGAATCCTGGACAAGAGCCGGTCGACCATCGGTCTGTCCGAGCTCGGCTTCCCGCGCGAGACGTACCTCCACTACTCGAAGATGATCCACTCGCCGTTCGGCATGGTCATCTGCGCCGGCCCCACCGGCGCCGGCAAGACGACCACGCTCTACGCGTCCCTGCTCGAGGTCAACTCGACCGGCAAGAACATCACCACCGTCGAAGACCCCGTCGAGTACGTGTTCCCTGGCATCAACCAGATCCAGACGAACGACCAAGCGGGACTGACCTTCGCCACCGGCTTGAAGGCCATCCTCCGCCAGGACCCCGACGTGATCCTCGTGGGTGAGATCCGAGATGCGGACACGGCACGCATCGCCGTGCAGTCCGCGCTCACCGGTCACTTCGTGCTGTCGTCGCTCCACGGCACCGACAGCGTTGCCGCGTTGCACCGCTTCCTCGACATGGGCATCGAGGCCTTCCTCATCGCTTCGTCGGTGGTCGGCGTCATCGGCCAACGCCTCCTGCGACGCATCTGCGATTCGTGCAAGGAGCCGTACACACCGGGCGCCGATGAGCTCGCCGTCTTCCGTCAGCACAGCGGTGGCAGCGACAAGAGCCAGTTCTTCCGCGGCGCCGGCTGCAACTACTGCGCCGGCACCGGCTACCGCGACCGCATCGGCGTGTACGAGCTGCTGCGGATCACGCCGGAGCTGCGCCGCCTCATCGTCGGTTGGGCAACCACCGAGGAGCTGCGCCGTCTCGCCGTCGCCCAGGGCATGCGCACGATGCTGCGCGAAGCCATGGCCCTCGTCGAGAACGACGTCACCACCGTCCCCGAAGTCGTCCGCACCCTCTTCGCCAGCTAGTCCCCTCACTCGCCAACTCTCCAGCTCTCCAGCAACGAATTCCGACAGGAGCAGTCATGCCCAGGTTCGCCTACGCAGCCATCGACGCCACCGGCGCATCGGTGGAAGGCGTCACGAAAGCCGACACCATCGGTGCCGCGCGCGCCCTGTTGCTGGATCAGAACCTCTACCCCGTCAAGATCGAGGAGAAGCGCGGCGCGCTGTCCATCGAGCTGACCACGGTGAAGGTGAAGAAGAAGGAGCTGATGCACTTCACGCGTCAGCTCGCCGTGTTCGTGAAGGCAGGCATCCCGATCACCGAGGCCTTGCAGATCATCGGCGACGAGACCACCGACGTCGCGCTGCAGCGCACGATCACGATGATGGTCGAAGACCTCCGCAACGGCGGCACGCTCTCCGACGCGGCGAAGAAGCACCCGGAAGCCTTCCCGCAGTACTACATGGGCATCCTCCAGTCGGCGGAGCTCACCGGCAAGCTCGACGAGACGTTGGAGAACCTCGCCGGCTACCTCGAGCGCGAGCTGGAGACCCGTTCCAAGGTCGTCTCCGCACTGTCGTACCCGGGCGTCGTCATGGTGCTCGCCGTGTTCACCGTGGCCGTGCTGGCCGGCTACGTGCTGCCGCAATTCAAGCCGTTGTTCGAAGAGCTCAACGCCGACCTGCCGTTCGCCACTCGCGCCCTGCTGTTCGTGGCCACGCTGTTCAGCACCCTGTGGTACATCCCCTTCTCGTTCTTCGCGCTCTGCACCGGGACGCTCCTGTTCCTGATGAAGCACCCGAAGGGCCGTCCGATGCGCGACAAGCTCGTCCTCAAGCTGCCGATCATCAGCGGCATCGTCGAGTACGCGATCCTCGAGCGCTTCTGCCGCATCCTCGGCGCCATGGTGAAAGCCGGCGTGCCGTTGCTCGACGGGATGAAGACCACCACCGACGCCACCACGAACCTCGTGTTCAAGGAGCGTTTGATCGAGGCCCAGGCCGTGATGCTGGAAGGCGGCGGGTTCGCCAAGCCGCTGGCCGACACCGAGCTGTTCCCCGGCGCTGCCCGCCAGATGTTCAAGGTGGGCGAGGAGACCGGCACGCTCGACGATCAGCTCGAGGTGGCCAGCCTCTACTTCGACCGTGAGCTGGAGAGCCGCATCAAGCGCTTCACCACCATGTTCGAGCCGTTGATGATCGTGTTCGTCGGTCTCATCGTCGGCTTCGTCGCCGTCGCCCTCGTGCAAGCAATGTACGGCGTGCTCGACAGCACCAAAGACCAGGCCTAGCCCCCACCCCGATCGGCCGCGGCTGTGTCGACTTTGCCACCGATTCGGTAGCGAACTCGACACACCCAGGCGCCCGCGCCTTCCTGTCGCGGATTCTCCACGTCGCACGTCGAGAACCCGCGACAGAAACCGGGAACTCTCGGCCGCAGCCAGGCGTCCGATGTCCGTGCGCGTCCTGGCTCTCGCCGCAGTGCTCGTGGTCGCCGGCTGCTCGAACAGCGCTGCACCGGCTGACCCGCCCGACACGATCGCCCATGCACGCGGCATCGAAGACGTCGTGATCCAACTCGGCGCCTATCAGCTCTCGACCGTTCCCGATCAAACCGTGCTCGGCCCGGAGATCGTCGTGTTCGGCGACGGCGAGGTGTACACCAGCCTGTACGGCGACGCAGACGAGGGCGACACGCACCGGCTCATCCGCGCTCACTTCGACGAGGCCACGATGCAGCGCCTGTTGCGCGCAGCGAACGACCTGCCCGCCGAAGCACCGGTAGATCCCAGTCAGGGCGACGGCGGATCCGAGCCGCTGGTCGTCAACGGAGTGCGGTGGGACGCCTCGCTCATCACCGCGCCGTTCCGCGACTACTTCGACGAGTTGCGCGCGACCGCCCGCGAGTCGGCGGTCGGGACTGGACCCCGGAACGGTGGGTCAGCAACCCGCCGAACGCCGGCTGCGAGGTGACCGAGCAACCGGTGGCCGACTCGTGGTTCCAGTGGCCGGTCTTCCCGCACGCGCTCGACGACTACCCCCCTCGGACCGGTCAGCTGCTTCGGCTGAACCGCGCCTTCCTGTCGCGGAATTTCCACGTCCCACGTAGAGAATCCGCGACAAGAACCGGGAACTCTCGGCCGCAGCCATCTGCTGGACGACTACCCGCTCGGCGAGCTCGACTGCTTCGGGTGATGCGCCGACGCGCCGTCACGGAAGGAGCGTGAACACCCCGGTCTGCGGCTGCACCACGGAGAAGTGACGCCGATCGAGCGTCGCCACGTCGGTGATGGCCATTCGCTCTGCGGCCGCAACCACAGAAGCGTCCGCGGTACTGAGCGGAAGGTCGCGATAGCGACCGACGAGTTCAGCGATGCGCAACCAATCGCCCGGCGCGACCGCCTCAGGCAGCAAGGTGCCGGCGGCGAGGTCGCCGAGGAAGCGAACCTCGGCCTCTGTCCCGAGCCGCGTGGCGAGCAGGTACGCGACCTCGGTGATGACGAGCTGCGGAACCACCAACGGACCGGGATGGGTTTCGAGCAGCTCGAGGCACGCTGCATGATGTCGATCGTCTCGATCGATGTACGCGTACAGCGGACCGGCATCGACGATCAGCGCGATGGCGACGACGTTCCTGATCGGGAAGCGTCGGCAAGGATCTCCTCGATCCGCTCCGAGATGTCGTCGCGCCCACTTGCTCCGGCGCCGGCAGCGATCAGCCGACGCCGCTGACGCGGGCCAGCAGTCAGTGGCCGCGGACGAGGATGATGTCGATCCAGCGTTGGCCGATGAAGATCGCCAGGATCGTGCCGAGCACGAGGAACGGGCCGAAGGGCACGGTGCTGCGTCGGCCGGCTCGCTTGGTGGCCAGCAGCACCGCACCGACCACGCCGCCGAAGAAGAAGCCGAAGAACAGCCCGATCGGCGCCAGGCCCGGGTTGATGAACCCGAGGAACGCACCGAGCAACGGCGACAGGCGGACGTCGCCGCTGCCCATGCCGCCGCGACTGGCGACGTAGATCAGCCCCATGATCGCCAGCGCGATCGCTGCGCCGAGCGCGAGCATCCACAGCCGGCGGGGCTCGTGGCGCACGAACGCGTCGATCACGAGGAACGGGATCCCCACCGCGGCGGTGGTGTAGGTGATCTCCCGCGGCAGTCGCTGGATCTTCAGATCGATCCACGCCAGCGCCACCAGTCCGGCGGCCAGGAAGCAGTAGCCCGGAAGGGCCCAGCGCAGCCCGAAGTGCCAGGCCATCAACGCGAAGAGTGTTGACGTGACGATCTCAAGAACCAGGGGTTCCGTGCCGATACTCACCTTGCATCGGCGGCACTTGCCGCGCAGCACCAACCAACTGAACACCGGCACGAGATCACGGGCACCGAGGCGCAAGTCGCAGTTCCCGCACGCAGAACCAGGCGTGACGATCGAAGCGCCACGCGGGACGCGATCCACCACCACGGTGAGGAACGAACCAAACAACAGGCCGTACACGGCCGACACGACGATCGTCATCAGAAGAAGCGCTTCCCTCAGCCCGATTGACAGACGGACCTGGGGCAGCGGGCACACGGGAGGCTAGCCCCAATGTTCAACCCAGACCCGAGCTTGGTCACCCTGCTCCAGGCCACTGTCGCCGCGGGCGCCAGCGACCTCCACCTCACCGTGGGCCGTCCTCCGTCAGCCCGTCGCGACGGCACGCTCGTGCCGTTCGAAGGCGTCGGCGTGCTCGACATGCCGGAGACCGAGCGCATGGTGATGTCGCTCCTCGATGACGACCAGAAGCGTGAGCTCGCCGAGGTTCGCCAGGTGGACTTTTCCTTCGGTGTCGAGGGTCTCGGCCGCTTCCGCGCCAACGCCTTCAACCAGCGCGGCTCGTACGCACTTGCCTTGCGCGTCGTGCCCTACCGCGTCCGTTCGCTCGAAGAGCTCGGCGCTCCGTGGGCGGCCACCGAGCTGCTGAACAAGCCGTTCGGTCTCGTGCTCGTCGTAGGCCCCACCGGTTCCGGTAAGAGCACCACGCTCGCGGCGATGATCGACCGCATCAACGCAACGAAGCCGTTGCACATCCTCACCATCGAGGATCCTGTCGAGTACCTCCACGACCACAAGATGGCGATGGTCAACCAGCGCGAAGTCGGCACCGACGTGAACAGCTTCACCGACGGTCTTCGCAGCGCCCTGCGTGAAGACCCCGACGTCATCCTCCTCGGTGAGATGCGCGACCTCGACTCGATCTCGATCACGCTCACCCTCGCTGAGACCGGTCACCTCGTGTTCGCCACCCTGCACACCAACGACGCCTCACAGGCTCTCGACCGCATCGTCGACGTCTTCCCTGCTGAGCGTCGCGACCAGATCCAGATCCAGCTGGCCGGTTCGCTGCAGGGCGTCATCAGCCAGCGTCTGCTCCCCGCTGTCAACGGTGGTCGCGTCGCCGCCTACGAGGTGCTGATGGCCAACGACGCCGTCCGCAACCTGTTGCGTGAGGGCAAGACCCGCCAGCTGCGCAACACGATGATCTCCGGTCAGCAGGACGGCATGCAGACCATCGAGATGGACCTCGCCCGCCTCGTGGCCAGCGGCATGCTCGACTTCGACACGGCCGCATCGGTCAGCGCCTACCCGAAGGAGATCCTGGCCCAAGCAGCCACGGTCCGCTCGCAGATGCAGGCGCAGGCCACGCTCGCGGCCGGCCAAGCGGCCAGCACCGGCGCCGGCCAGTTCGTCACCGCGGGCTGACCGGACCCCGCACGCATGGTCGCCAGCAAGCTTCCCTACAAGACCCTCGGTGGCATCGTGCCGTGCCCGGGCGGATGGTGCATCGTGCCGGCGCGCCTCGCCGGCGTGACGGTGGTGGCCGAGGACCCGCTGGTCTTCAAGACGTTGCTCGAGGTGCTCGACTTCCGGCCGAAGTTCGATGCCGCGGCGATCTTCGCACCGGTCGGGTTCAACGAGGATCCCGCTGGTCCGTTCCGTCCGTGCGACATCGAGGGACGTGAGTTCGTCGGCTGGCCGCGCAAGGTCGCCCTGCGGCCCGTGCCGTCGCGCGCCGCGCTCCACGCCAAGACCCGCGCCGAAGCCGTGGCGCTGGAGCCGTGGCTGAGCCGCGACGACCTGCGCCGCTTCAAGTGGTGGCGTGAAGCCGAGCGCGAGTTCCAGCCGTTCCACCAACGCTCGTTCTTCGCCGCACATCCCGATCTCAGCTTCACGATGCTCAACGGTGACGTGCCGCTGACCTCCTCGCCGTTCCACCAGGACGGCGTGCACGAGCGGATGAACCTGATCAAGGCCAAGCTGCCCGGCTGCGAGGACATCGTCTTGCAGGTGCCGCCTCCCGGCGCCGCGCAGGTGCACCTCCTGCAGGCCACGGGCCTCCTGTGGACCGCTCGCCGTGCTGCCGGCCGGGCGATGAACCGCCTCCCGGTCGACCCCAAGTGGGATGCAAGCGGTCTGCGCATGGAGCTCGTCCGCTAGACGAAGTCGAAGGACTTCAACGATCCAGCACGACAGCGATGGCGATCACGCGATGGCCCTCACACACGTCGAACCAAGTGGGAGACGCGAACGAGCCGGGCCCGAAGGCCCGGCTCGTGCAGTGCTTCGACTGATCGTCGTTGATCAGGTGCAGGCGGCGGTCGAACCCAGCACGGTGGTGCTGGTCTCGGCGTTGACGCCACCCGTGGCCGTCACGTTGTAGGTCTTCGACGGTGAACGGAGCAGACCGGCGGCGACCAGCGAGGCCTCCGGGTCGGCGCCGGGGATCGTCGACCCACCGTTGTTGGCGAAGTACGCCTCGACGGCGACTTCGAGGGTCTTCTTGTCCGCAGAGCAGGCGCTCTCCTTGCCGCGGGTCGTGATGCCGCGAACGGCGAACACGGTGACCGTGGCCAAGATGCCCAAGATGACGATCACGATCAGCAACTCGACCAAGGTGAAGCCCTTGTCCTTGCGCTGGGCGCCGTCCGCGTGAATGGGGGTGTCCATGAGTTTGCGTTCCTCCCGCTGTTGAACTCACCTACCAGAAACGCCGATCAGCCAATCCCTGCCGCCTGCGCAAAATACTTATCGCCGCATGTCAGAGGGTTCTGAAGGACGGTTCGATCAAGGGTCTCTCAAGGAATTCCGAACGGGGGAAAAGCAAACGAGCCGGGCCCGAAGGCCCGGCTCGTTCAGAAGCACTTGAACTGATCGTCGTTGATCAGGTGCAAGCAGCGGTCGAGCCCAACACGTTGGTGTCGGTCTCCGCGTTCACGCCGCCCGTGGCGGTCACGTTGTAGGTCTTCGACGGTGCACGCAGCAGACCGGCAGTCACGAGCGCGCCTTCCGGGTCGGCACCGGGGATCGTCGACCCACCGTTGTTGGCGAAGTACGCCTCGACGGCCACTTCGAGGGTCTTCTTGTCAGCCGAGCAAGCGCTCTCCTTGCCGCGGGTCGTGATGCCACGAACGGCGAACACGGTGACCGTGGCCAAGATGCCGAGGATCACGATCACGATGAGCAGTTCGACGAGGGTGAATCCCTTGTCCTTCTTCTCGGCGACCGGGGTCTCAATGATGTTGCTATCCATGTGAAGCGTTCCTCCCGCTGTAACTCACATTCATGTGAAACGCCGAAGGAACGATTCCTCGTGCCCGCCTGCGCACACATCTATCGCCCCACGTCCGGGGGTTCTGAAGGACGGATCGATCAAGGCTCTCTCAAGAATCAGACGACCGAAAAGAGCGAACGAGCCGGGCCCGAAGGCCCGGCTCGTTCAGTGCTTCGACTGATCCTCGTTGATCAGGTGCAAGCGGCAGTCGAGCCCAACACGTTCGAGTCGGTCTCGGCGTTCACGCCACCCGATGCGGTGACGTTGTAGGTCTTCGACGGTGCACGCAGCAGACCGGCGTCCACGAGCGACACCTCCGGATCCGTGCCGGGGATCGTCGACCCACCGTTGTTGGCGAAGTACGCCTCGACGGCGACCTCGAGGGTCTTCTTGTCAGCCGAGCAAGCGCTCTCCTTGCCGCGGGTCGTGATGCCACGAACGGCGAACACGGTGACCGTTGCCAAGATGCCGAGGATCACGATCACGATGAGCAGTTCGACGAGGGTGAATCCCTTGTCCTTCTTCTCGGCGACCGGGGTCTCAATGATGTTCATATCCATGTGAAGCGTTCCTCCCGCTGTCGTTCTCACATCCATGTGAACGCCGACGGAACGATTCGCTCGTGCCCTCCTGCGCAGGAGGTTGATCGGCCGAATCGCCGATGACCTGTAGCCCGAACGGGTTAAGCGATCTTCAAGATTCTCACCCGAGCTGGGGTACCTCGTTGCGCGCTCTCCCTGGTCAGATCAGCAGGGAAGTTCAAGCCGGTGGTGATTCGTGCCGATGTTCCTCTGCGGCGCTGAGCAAGGAAGTGAGGACGGATCTGATGCGACGGACGAGCAAGACGTGGTCGGAGATGGACGAGCTGACCAAGCCGTTCCTTCCGGATGAATCGGTGGAGAGCGCGACTGCAGTCGCGATCGAGCTCCGCAGCCGGTTGGTGAAGGTCGAACAGCAGGCGCTGGCGCTGTACACGGCGATGGCGTCCTACGCGATGATCGCTCAGCAGAGCGTCGACACGACACGTGGCGAGGCCCGCGCCGACCTCGATCGTTCGCAGGCGACGATGATCGGACTGATCGAGAAGTTGCGCACCGAAGTCACCGCACGGCTCGACGGAGCGGCACGACGTGCCGACACCATCGCTGCCACGGCAGCGGTCGTACCGGAAGATCGTCTCGCCGCGCTCGAGTCGCAGATGTCGGCGATGTCGACGGCGATGGATGCCGTCCGCCGCGAGAACGTCGAGCTGCGTCAGCAGCTGAGCGGGATCGTCGGCGAGCAGATGGAACGCGACGGCTGGCTGGTGAGCAGCGGCACCGCCGACTCGCTCACGCTGCGCTGAGCCGACGCCCGACCAGGGTCGTCAGCGTGACGCCGAGCGACGCGCCACTGGCCGCATCGTGTCGGTGGGCAATACGGTGTCGCCCGTGAACGCCAGGCTGGTGCTGCGACCGAACCGCGAACGCTCGCTCAAGCGGCACCACCCCTGGGTGTTCAGCGGCGGCGTCGCCCACGTCAGCGGCGACCCCGCACCAGGCGACACCGTGCTCGTCTGCGCCGACGACGGCACCCCGCTCGGCTCTGCCGCGTACAGCCCGTCGTCGCAGATCCGGGCGCGCATGTGGACGTTCGACGCGGACACGGTGGTGAACGACGACCTCATCGTCGCTCGCGTCCGTGCCGCATCGGAACGACGCTCACGGCTGCTGGCGCGGCGCACCGACAGCGCCCGCATCGTGTTCAGCGAGGCCGACGAGCTGCCCGGCGTGATCGCCGACCGCTACGGCGACACCGTCGTCGTGCAGAGCACCAGCGCCGGCGCCGACGCGTGGATGCCGACGGTCGTCGATGCGTTGGCGTCGCTTCCCGGCATCGCCACGGTCTACGAACGAAGCGACGGCGACATCCGCGAGCGCGAGGGCCTCGAGCGTCGCGTCGGTCTGCTGCGCGGGCCTGCGCCGCGACCCGATCTCGTTGCACGCGAGCACGGCTTCCGCTTCGCCGTCGACGTGCGCAGCGGTCACAAGACCGGCTTCTACCTCGACCAGCGTCACGCCCGTCACGAGGTGTCCGAGCGCGCTCGGGGTGCCAGCGTGCTCAACGTGTTCTCGTACACCGGTGCGTTCAGCGTGATCGCCGCCGCGTCGGGTGCGAGGTCGTTGCTCAGCATCGACTCGTCGGGTCCCGCGCTGGAGACGGCGAAGCGCAACGCCGTGCTCA
This sequence comes from Ilumatobacteraceae bacterium, assembly GCA_965229005.1. Classification (GTDB taxonomy): domain Bacteria; phylum Actinomycetota; class Acidimicrobiia; order Acidimicrobiales; family Ilumatobacteraceae; genus CBDDIP01. Next base: position 578,741 of record CBDDIP010000002.1, on the reverse strand, counting down.
ACGCGGTGGACATCGGCGAGCTCCAGGAGGCCGACGCGTTCACTGCGCTGCGCGGCCTGCGCGACCGCGGTCGCGACTACGACCTGATCATCCTCGACCCGCCGAAGCTGGCCAACAGCGAGGCGCAGCTCGACAAGGCGTCACGCGCCTACAAGGACCTCAACCTGCTGGCGATGAAGCTGCTCGCCCCGCACGGCACGCTGCTGACGTTCTCGTGCAGCGGGGCGATGACGATGGACCTCTTCCAGAAGGTGCTCGCCGGTGCGGCGCTGGATGCCAAGCGCAACGTGCGCATCGTCGATCGGCTGCACCAGCCGAGCGACCACCCCGTCCCCCTCTGGTTCCCGGAAGCCGAGTACCTGAAGGGCGCGATCCTGACCGCCGATTAGTGGCTGTTCGGGGATTCCTCGACGAGCTCGATGAGGGTGCCGAAGCTGCCCTTCGGGTGGATGAAGGCGACGGTGGTGCCGCGGCTGCCCGGGCGGGGCACCGTGTCGATCGGCGTGGCGCCGGCGGCGATCATCGAGGCGAGTGCCTTGGCGCAGTCGTTGACGCGGTAGCCGACGTGGTGCAGCCCCTCGCCGCGCTTCTCGATCGACTTGGCGATCGGTGAGTCCGGGCGGGTCGCCGCGGTCAGCTGGATGTAGCTGTCGGCCACCTTGACCAATGCCTCCTCGACGCCGTCGCTCTCGACGATCTCGCGGTGGTGCACCTCGGCCCCGAACGCCTCCTGGTAGTAGGCGATGGCAGCTTCCAGGTCGCGCACGGCGATGGCGATGTGGTCGATCTCGGTGAGGAGCATCGTGCCAGTGAAACAGATCGACCCCCGGCGGCGTCAAAGCAGCGTGAACGCCGCGGCCACACTGTCGCTGAGGGCAGGCCCGATGACCATCGACGACTTCTACCGCGCTCACCACGCGGACGCCGTGCGATGGGCCACCGCGTTGGTCGGCAGCCGCGAGGTCGGCGAGGAGCTGGCGCAGGAGGCGCTGCTCGCCGTGAGCCGCAAGCTCGGCAGCATCGACCAGCCTGCCGCATACCTCCGCAGGGCGGTCGTCAACCGTGCGACGAGCTGGCACCGATGGCACATCCGCGAACGGGCCCGCATCCGTCGCGCCGCGGCCGGCCAGGCGACGAGCTACACCGAACCGACCAACGACATGCTCGGCGCGCTGGGTGCGTTGCCGCATCGCCAACGGGTGGCGATCACCATGCGGTTCTGGGCGGACTGGACCGACGACCAGATCGCCGACGCCCTCGGCTGCGCACCCGCGTCCGTGCGCGTGATGGTGCATCGCGGCCTCGCCGCGTTGAAGCAGGAGATGAGCGAATGAGCACGACCACCGACATCACCGACGATGAGCTCGTCGCCCGCATGCGCGCGGCGCTCGAGGAGCTGACCGCGTCACCCGCGAACGAGATCCGTCTCATCGGCAGTGCGACTCCGCCTCGTCGCACGCAGTTGATGATGGCCGCCGCAGCGGCGGTCATCGTCATCGCTGCCGTCACAGCGATCGCCGTCAACCGCTCGCGTCGCGACGATGCCGGCACGACCGGCTCGTCGACGCCGGCCGCCACCGCGCCCGTCGTCACCACGTCGACCACGACGCCGGTCGCACCATCGGCGGCGCCGATCGACTGGTACGTGCTCGCCGGCACTGACCTCGTTGCCGGATCGATCACGTTCGAATCAGGCGACCCATCGGGCCGTCCGGATCCTTCGACAGTCATGGCGTGGCAGGTCGCGCCCGCCGGCCTGCTGTTCCTCCATGCCGTTGCCGGCAACGTGGACGGCGAGAACGAGACCACGTCGTGGGGGTTGGACGACCTCACCGCCACTCGGCTCGGCGATGAGATCGTCAACGGTTCGGGACTTCCGTATGTCCTCCCCGACCCCGCGGCAACCCTTGTCGCCTTCGGCATCGAGTCGTCCGGCGAACTGCACGCCCAGACGTACTCCTCCGGTGATGGCAGCGCCACGCTGTCATCCGGTGCGTACCGCGGACGGCTCGGCGAGCTCGCCGACGCCACCGATGGTGCAGCGATCGCCGTCGCCGGCACGAGCGGTTACCGATACACCGGCGCCGACGGGAGCGTGCACGTCTTCTGGCCGACGCCGAACGGCTTCTGGGCATCGCTGGACATCTCGCCAGGACTGGCCGATCACGCCGACGAGCTGATCGCAGCCGTGGCACTCGTCGACAGCTGAGCCGACTCACTTGGGACAGCGGCTGACTGAAGGCGTCAGGCGTTTGCCCGAGAGTTGGGAGTTGGCAGGGAACTTCCCGAGAAGCGGCGCGGCGCGGCGGGATCAGGCTTTGGAGCCGTGGCGGCCGGCGCCGGCGGCGAACCTCGCTGCGCCTTCGAGGGTCTCGCCGGAGCGGATGGGGATCATCGCCAGCTGGGTCTCGTTGGCCATCGCTGCGTCATGCTCGAGGCCCCACTGCTCCAGCGACGATCGGCGATCGGACCGCAGGCAGATCTGCGGGAGCGCGGCCAGCTCGTTGGCCAGCGCGATCGCGTTGGTCAGCACCTCGCCGCGCTCGACGAGCCGGTTGGCCAGACCCCACACGAACGCTTCCTCGCCGCGCACACCCCGGCCGCTGAGGATCATGTCCATCGCCCGGCTCTGACCGATCAGCCGCGGCAGGCGAACCGTGCCGCCGTCGACCAGCGGCACGCCCCACCGTCGGCAGAACACGCCGAACGTGGCATCTCGCGCGGCGACGCGCAGGTCGCACCACAGGGCCAGCTCCAACCCACCGGCGACGGCGAAGCCCTCGACCGCGGCGATCACCGGCTTGGACAGCACCATGCGCGTGCAACCGAGCGGGCCGGGCTTGGTCATGTCCTCGTCGACGCGGTTGCCGCGTCCTTCGCCGATGCCTTTCAGGTCGGCGCCCGCGCAGAACGTGCCGTTGGCACCGGTGAGCACGGCGACGCTCAACGAGTCGTCGGACTCGAACTCGCTGAACGCATCGAACAGCAGGGTTGCGGTCGGGCCGTCGACGGCGTTGCGCGCCTGTGGCCGATCGATGGTGACGATGAAGACGGCGTCGCGGCGTTCCGTGCGCACGGCCAACGGTGCTGGTTCGGTCTCGCTCATGTGCTGAGCGTGACAGAACGCCATCGCGATGTCAGCGACGGAAGCGGTGCAGCTTGTCCCCGACCTTGTCGCGCAGCTCGTGGTCGGTGACGCCGAGGCCTTCCTCTGGTGCGAGGCACAGCACCCCGAGCTTGCCCTCGTGCATGTTGTGGTGCACCTGGTATGCCGCGTCGGCCGTCTGCTCGAGCGCGAACACCTGGCTCATCACCGGGTGGATCATGCCCTTGCTGATCAACCGGTTGGCCTCCCACGCCTCCTTGTAGTTGGCGAAGTGGGAGCCGACGAGGCGCTTGAGCCGCATCCAGAAGTGTCGGTTGTCGAACTCGAGCATGAACCCGCTCGTGGCCGCGCAGGTGACGACGGTGCCGCCGCGCTTGGCGACGTACATCGAGGCCGCGAACGTCGAGCGGCCCGGGTGCTCGAAGACGATGTCGGGGTCTTCGCCGACGAGCTCGCGGATGTCCTTGCCGAGCCGCCGCCACTCGCCCTCGTCGTGGGTGTGCTCGTCCTTCCAGAAGTTGTACCCGGCAGCGCGGCGGTCGATGATCGCCTCCACGCCCATCGAGCGCAGGATGCCGGCCTTGTCCTCGGAGCTGACCACGCACACCGGGATGCCGCCGCCGTTGAGCACGTACTGCGCGGCGTAGGCGCCGATGCCGCCGGTGGCACCCCAGATCAGCACGACGTCGCCCTGCTTCATCTGCGCGCCGTTGGCCGACACGAGCATGCGGTAGCTCGTCGAGTTGCACAGCGCGCTGACGGCCGCCTCCTCCCACGTCAGGTGCGCAGGCTTCGGCATCAGCTGGTTGGCCTTCACCACGGCGAGATCGGCGAGCCCGCCGAAGTTCGTCTCGTAGCCCCAGATGCGCTGGTTCGCCGCCATCATCGAGTCGTCGTGCGCAGACGCGTCCTGGTCGTCGACGTGGTTGCAGTGCACCGTGACGCGGTCGCCCGGCTTCCAGTTGCGAACGGCTGAACCGATGCGCAGCACCACACCGGAAGCGTCGCTGCCGACCACCTGGTACGGCTGGTCGTGGCGCTTGGCCCACTCGCTCTCGCGTGCCAGGCGGGCGATCGGGCCGAACGTGGACACCGGTTCGAAGATGCTCGTCCACACCGTGTTGAAGTTGATGCTGCTGGCCATCACCGCGACGTAGACCTCGTCGGGCGCCAGCTCGGGCGTCGGCACGTCGCCGACGTGCAGGCTCTTGCGCGGGTCCTTGTCGTTCGACGCGGTGCCCACCCACATCTCCTGCTCGCTCTTCAGCACGTGCGCGCCGCGGTAGTGGTCGGGCACGGGCAGGTTGGCGAACTCCGCGGTGGAGGCCCCGGCCTCGATCGCATCCAGGATGGGCTGCATGTCGCTCGGCATGGCGGGAGGTTACTGATCGGTAGATCCGCGACGGAAACCGGCTGGGCCTGGGGTGATGCGGGGGCGCGTGGACCCCTTCGCGACACGCCAGTAGCGTCGCGGCGTGCTCCACCGTTCACGCAGCGTGTTGCGCGCGCTCGCCGCCATGGCACTGGCGGGGCTCGCGATCGACGGGTCGGGCATCGCCGTCGGGCATCCCGTTGCGGCGGCTCCGCCGGTGGCTCGGTTCGTCAGCGGCTGGGTGCCGTACTGGGCGGCCACCGACGGACGGCAGTCCTACGAGTCGGGCTCGCTGCTGCGCAACCTGTTCGCCGACGTGTCGCCGTTCTGGTACTCGTCGAGCCCCACCGGCGGGATCACCTTGGTCGCGTCCCAGAGCGACCTGACCAAGACGATCAACGCCGCCCCCGCCGAAGCGCTCATCCTGCCGACCATCACCGACGGCTCCGGCAAGGGGGTGATGGCGGCGATCCTGGCGGACCCCGCCCGTCGCGCCAACCACATCGCCCAGATCGTGCAGCTCGTCGTCGCCAACGGTTACGACGGCATCGACCTCGACTACGAGGGCTTCGCCTTCACCGACGGGCGTGGCACCTGGTCGACCACCCGACCCAACTGGATCACGTTCGTCGGTGAGCTGAGCACGGCGATGCACGCGGTGAGCAAGCAGCTGGCGATCACGATCCCGCCGAGCTGGACCGGCAGCAACGGGACCGACTACTGGGTGTACGACCCCGTGGCCATCATCGGGAGCGTCGACCGCTTGCGCTTCATGGTCTACGACTGGAGCCCCGGATCACCGAGTGCAACGGCGCCGATGGCATGGGTCAACCAGGTGATCTCCTGGACGAACGCGCGCATCACCGATCCGGCGCAGCGGGCGAAGATCCAGCTCGGCGTTCCCGCCTACGGGCGCGACTGGGGCCGGCAGACGAACACGGCCGAGACGTGCCCTGACGGCGCCCTGACGACCGTGGCTGTCCAGATGGAGAACGGGTTCTCGCTGGCTGCGTCGGTGGGACAGACGCCCGTTCGCGACGCCACTGGCGAGCTGACCTTCAGCTACACCCGCGTCGTCACCGGTGTGCGCACCACGCCCGTGCCGCCACCCGTGATCCCGGGGCCGGCCGGACCGTGGGTGCCGGAGGTGCAGGCCCCGGCGACCGGCGGTGACTACCGACCGGCGAAGCGCCTGGGCGTGTCGTCCACCGCCGTGACGTGCACGGTGAAGCACACCGTCTACTTCCCCGACGCCTTCTCGGTGAAGGACCGTGCCGTCGCGGCGATGAACAACGGCTGGGCCGGCATCGCCATCTGGGCCCTCGGCTACGAAGACGACAACAGCCTCGGACTCGCCCTCAACTCCATCTAGTTGGATGTCTGAGCGCGGCACATTGCCGCGCCCAGACATCCAGTTCGGCACTTCCTCAACGATTGAGGACCTTGCGCCAGCCTTTGGCCTGGTTCTTGCGCATCGGGCTCGTCACGATCATCCACGGTGGATCGCAGCGATGGTCGGGGCCGTCGTCGTCCGGAGGGCACAGGACGTCCTTGATGCGATCGGACAGCGCCTCGAGGTACGCCTCGTCGTCGGTCTCGACCATGACTTCGACGCTCCAGATCCTCGGCTTCATCGCCTCAGCATCGCGCCGCAAGCTCAACGCGCCGAGACGGTTTCTGGATGTCTGACGCGCGGCAGAGCCGCGCGTCAGACATCCAGTTTCAGTCGGTCACCGAGTTCGGGTGAGCAGAAAGCCAATCACGCGGGGCGGATGGCTTCGGCGGGGTCGAGCCTTGCGGCGCGGATGGCGGGCGAGACGCCGGCGAGGAGACCGACGGCGAGGGCGACGAGCACGCCGAGGCCGAGCGAGCCGAGCGGCACGTCGAGCTTCCAGTGGCGGGCGTGCGCGTACGCCGCCGTCACCCCGGCGCCGAGCAGCACACCGCCCACGCCGCCGAGCGAGGAGAGCATCACCGACTCGGCGACGAACTGGGTGGCGATGTGTCGTCGCGTCGCGCCGAGCGCCCGACGCACGCCGATCTCGGCGCGTCGCTCGAGCACGGAGATGACCATCACGTTGGTGATCCCGACGCCGCCGACGAGCAGCGCGACACCGCCCAGCGCCAGCAACAAATTGCGCAGTGCCGTGTCGGTCTTGGCTCTTGCCTCGAGTGCGTCGGACGGCCGCGACACGTCGACCTCGTTCGGGTTCTCCGGCGACACGCTCCGACCGAGCACGGCGCGAACGGCCTCCACTTCACTCGGCGTCGTGCGCACGTACAGCAGGCTCGGCGAGCGCTCGGTCTCGTACAGCGTCGCGGCGATGCCGTATCCAATGAGCGCGGCGCTGTCGAGCTCCGGGGCGAGGGGCGCCCGTTCGAGGATGCCGATCACCGCGAACCACTGACCGCGACCACTGTCGTTGGTGATCCACACCATCGGTTGCTCGTCGAGCGAGGTGATGCCCAACCGCGCCGCGGCATCGGCACCGAGCACCACCGTCGGCGCAGCGGAGGATGCCGCGTCGAGGAAGCGACCCTGGGCCAGCCGAGCGCTGGTCGCTTCGAGCACGGTCGTGTCGGCGGCCGCGACGGCGATGCCACCGGTGACGTTGTCGTCGATGTAGTTCGTTCGCCGAACGGCCGCCGGCGTGTAGGTCAACCCCGCCGCCTGCCTGACCGGGCCGATGCGCGCCGCGGTGTCGCGCGCTTCGTCCGGCAGCGTGGTCGAGTCGCCGAACATCGTGTTGCCCGGCGCGACGCGCAGCAGGTCGGTGCCCAGCGAGTCGATGTCGGCGATGAGGTCGGCGCGGCTCGATGCGGAGATGCCGACCACCGCGACCATCGCGGCGATGCCGATGGCGATGCCCAGCGCGGTGAGCAACGTGCGCAACCGACGCGTGCGCAGGCCGACGCCGCCGGCGCGCAGCCCGTCGACGAGGCGCAACCGACTTCTCGGTGGCGCGACGCGACGGGCGCGAGCCCGGGGGAGGCGGTTGCTGGCGGTGATCGCGGTCACGCGGCCACCGCCGAGTCGTCGACGATGCGACCGTCGCGCATCGTCACCTGACGCTGAGCCGACTCGGCGATCTCGCGGTCGTGGGTGATGAGCACGATCGTGCGACCGGCGCGGTGCAGCTCGTGGAGCAACGCCATGATCGAGGCGCCGTTCGACGAGTCGAGGTTGCCCGTCGGTTCGTCGGCCAGCACGATCGCCGGATCACCGACGAGCGCGCGGGCGATGGCGACGCGCTGACGCTCGCCGCCGGACAGCGCACCGGGCTTGTGCGTGCGCCGCGCCGACAGCCCGACGATGTCCAAGGCCTCCGCAGCGCGGCGCAGACGATCTCGTCGCGACACGCCGGAGTAGAGGAGACCGTCGGCGACGTTCTGCTGCGCGCTCATCCCCTCCAGGAGGTGGAACTGCTGGAAGACGAACCCGATGCGCCGTCCGCGCACGGCGGAGAGCCGAGCGTCGTCGAGCGACGACACCGCGACGCCGTCGATGTGCACCGAGCCGGTGGTCGGGCGTTGCAGCGCACCGACGACGTTCATCAACGTCGACTTGCCGGAGCCGGACGGGCCGACCACCACGACGAACTCACCGGCGACGACGTTCATGTCGACGCCGTCCAGCGCGCGTACCGGTGGGGCCCCGCGGTACTCCTTCGTCACCCCGGCGAGCGCCAGGACGGTCGGCGCCGCATCGATCAGGACGGCCTCGTCGATCATGCGGTCACCACGCTGTCGCCGACCTCGACATCGCCGGTCACCTGCACCCAGCCGTCGGCGAACACGCCGACGGTGACGGGGATCAACCGGGTACCGGTCGCACTCGTCTCGTCGGCCACCTCGAGCCCGAAGCCGCCCTCGGCCAGCGCGAGCAGCGCGGCCGCCGGCACCGCCGTGGCGTTCTCCGCGTCGACGACCGCGACGTGGATCTCCACGGGCGTTCCGTCGAGCGCGTCGAGCCCCGTGGCGGTGAGCGTGACGGGCAACGTCGCCGAGCCGTCCTGACCGATCACCGGTGCGCCGATGGCCGACACGGTCGCCGGCACGCGATCACCGGAGAGCAGTTCGAGCTCGACGCTGTCGCCGACGTCGAGCAGACCTGCGTCGCCTGCGTCGAGCGACGCCGAGACCACCTGGTCGACCGCCGACAGCTCGATGCCGGCCGATCCAGCCGGCAGGCCCAGGTCGCCGCCGACCTTGGCGACGCGCTGCGACCCGTCGGCGAAGACGATCTCGCCGAGGTCGAGGCGGCCATCCTTCGGCATCCCCAGTGCCTCCTGCATCGCCTTCACCGCAGCGGTGGTGCCGGAGCTCCACGCGTCGTCGACGGTTGCGTCGTCCGGGTCGAGGAAGCCGAGCGCGTACAGCGCAGTCTCCAGCTGACGGATGTCCTCGCCGGCTGTCATGCCCGACTGCATGCCGCGCCATGCCGGCCGGGTTCCCTGCAGCAGCACGACCGGATGGCCATCCACCTCCATCAGCCGCTGGCCGTTGGCCACGATCGTGCCGACCTCCGGCAATCCGGTCAGCGTGCCGTTGCCCGAGTACGGCAAGGCGCGTTGGTCACCGTGGCCAACCGTGCCGTCGAGGGTCTCGTCGCGAGCGAGGTCGCGCTCTTCGACGGTGGTGTACTTGCGATCGTCGTCGCTCGACGCCGGCGGCGCGGCGGCGGCACGGTCGTTGCCCCACCGCCACACCACCACCGCGGAACAGACCAGAAGGGCTGCAGCGACGCCGACGAGCGCGGTCCGGCGCCGCATCACGAGCCGACCGCTTGGCCGACGGTGAATGCGCCACCGTCACCGAGGATGTCGCTGCACGCCTCGCTGGCAGCTTGCATCTTCTCGTCGTCGATCTTGCTCGGGCCGTTGCCCTCCCCGCCGGAGACGTTGATCGACACGCCGCCGTTGTCGTTGAACACGGGATCGGGGAAGTCGATCCCCTGGTCGCGCATGCACTGGGAGTAGTCGAGCAACTGCTGGCGCATCTCGGCCTCCTGCTCGGGGTCGATGTCGATCTGGCCGATGACGTCGTCCAGCAGCGAGTCACATGCCGCGCTCGCCTCCTTGAACTCCTTGTCGTCCAGGTTGAACGCCGGGCCGTCGGCGCCGTCGGGCACGCTGCCGGCGGAGTGGACCTCGATCACCGGTCCGCCACCCTTGCTGCCGCCCTGCGTCGACCCGGCCATCACCGGGTCGGGCATGTCGATGCCGTGATCGCGCATGCACTCCGTGTAGGCGAGCATCGCCTCCTGCGGGTCCTGCTTCGGATCGGTGCCGTCCGGCCCGCTCCCATCCGGATCGTCCGGGCTCGTGCCGACGCTGGCCACCTTGCTGCCGTTGGCCGACCCGTCGCTGCCACAACCGGCAAGCAACCCGGCTCCGATGCACAGCGCGACGATGCCGCCGCCCATCGTCCGCCGACCGCTGCGTCGGTTCGGTCTCGTGTTCACGTGTGCGCTCCTCTGGTTCATGGCGAGCACCGTGCCGAATACGTCCTGAACGTCGGCTGAGGACGGCTGAGAGCGCGCTGAGAGCGCGGCACGTCGCGACGGCACGCGCGCCCGACCGGCGCGACACACTGGTGACGTGCGCGTGCTGGTGGTCGACGACGAGGTGCGGCTTGCCGACTCCATCGCCCGCGGCCTGACCGCCGAGGGCTTCGAGGTCGACGTCGCTCACACCGGCCCGGAGGGTCTGTGGCGGGCCACGGAGGGCTCCTACGTGGCCATCGTGCTCGACATCCTGCTGCCCGGGATGAACGGGTACGCCGTCTGTCGCGAGCTGCGCCAGCGCGGCGTGACCACGCCCGTGCTGCTGCTCACGGCGAAGCAGGGCGAGCACGACGAAGCGGAAGGGCTCGACCTCGGTGCCGACGACTTCCTGCGCAAGCCGTTCAGCCTCGTGGTCCTCGTCGCTCGCCTGCGGGCCCTCGTGCGTCGCGCCGCCGGATCGGCGGACGGCATGCTGCACATCGGCGACCTGTGCATCGACACGGCGGGGCGCTCGTGCCGCCGCGGCGACGCGTCCATCACGCTCACCGCGCGCGAGCTCGACCTGCTGGTCGCGCTCGCCCGGCGAGGTGGTGGCACGGCCAGCAAGCGGGAGCTGCTGGCCGAGGTGTGGGGCTTCGACTTCGACGGCGACGACAACATCGTCGAGGTCTACGTGCGCTACCTGCGCAACAAGATCGACAAGCCGTTCGGCCGGGCGAGCATCGAGACGATCCGCACGATCGGCTACCGCCTCGTCGACGAGGAACCGGCGCGCGATTCGGGCGCGGCATGACGGTGGAGAACGCGATCACCGTGCTGACGCGACTGCGCAGCTCCGTGCGAGTGCGCGTCGCTGTGGTGGCCGGCGTCGTGTTCGCGCTCGTGCTCGTCGGCGGCTCGGTGCTGCTGTTGCGCACGCTCGAGGATCGTCTCGTCAGCGACATCCGCGACAGCGACGAGCGCGTGCTGCAGGCCCAGGCGGTGGACGTGCTCGCCGAGGGGCCACGCCTGTTCACCGTGTCGGGCAGCGTCAGCGTGCCGCTCGACGCGACTCGCGTTGCGGTGCAGCTGCCGCAGCAGGGCGGCACCGCCGTCGTCGCAACGGTGACCGGTGTCAGCAAGGGCACCGGTGTTCCCGGCCCGCTCGTCGGGACCAGCGGCACAACGGACACCGGAGGCACGCCGATCTTCATCAGCCACCTCGACGAGGCAGGAACTGCTGGCTCGGGCGGCGTGTTCGACGTCACCCAGCTCACGCAGTCGATCGACCCGGCGTCCGCCAGACTGCTCGGCATCGGCACGGGCGGTGGCAGCGTCCTGGTCAGCACGTTGCGCGTCAACGACGCCGTATCGCTGACCCGGGCCTCGTCGCTCGCCGGCGTGCGCAGCACGCTCACCACCACGCGCCAGATGCTGTGGTGGATCGTGCCGCTGATGGTCGCCCTCGTCGCCGGTCTGGCATGGCTGATCGCCGGGCGGGCGCTGCGACCCGTGCACGCCATCACGTCGCGCGTCGGTTCGATCGGAGGCGACTCGTTGCACGAGCGCGTGCCGACGCCGAGCGGACGCGACGAGATCGGCGAGCTGGCGACGACGATGAACTCGATGCTCGAGCGCGTCGAGATCGCCACGTTGTCCAGTCGACGTCTCGTCAGCGATGCGGCGCATGAGCTGCGCACGCCGATCGCCGTGATCCGCGCCGAGCTCGAGGTGGCCAACGGCGACCCGTCCACCGACTGGTCGGCGGTCAGCAGCACCGTGCTCGACGAGGTCGGCCGGCTGCAGGGGCTCGTCGACGACCTCGTCCTGCTGGCGCGCATCGACGAGCGCGGCGCGCAGACCTCCGACGTGTCCGTCGACGATCTCGTGCGCGACGTGGCCGCCCGACGGCGCATCGCCCCCGTGTCGGTCTCCGGCCTCGTCGATGACGACGGCGCGACGCTGTGCTGCGACCCCGATGCGACCCGCCGCGCGCTCGATCACCTCGTCGCCAACGCCGCACGCCACGCCACCGCGCAGGTCGAGGTCTCCGTCGAGCGCGTCGCCACTGCGCTCAAGATCCACGTCGACGACGACGGCCCGGGCATCGCCGAGGCCGACCGGCCGCGCGTCATCGAGCGGTTCGTCCGCCTCGACGAGGCGCGCAGCCGCGACGCCGGCGGCTCGGGCCTCGGCCTGGCGGTCGCGGTCGACGTGATGGCTGCACACGACGGCACCGTCGACATCACCGACGGCCCGCTCGGCGGAGCCCGCGTCACGCTCACCTTCCCGACTGCTGGTCGTGCTGCTGACCGGACCGGCTCCATTACCGGACGGTAGGGAACCGCGCCTACGCTCGTGACCACGGGCGAGCGGTGCCTCGCCATCAGCGTCACTCGAGGAGAACACCATGGCTGGGTCGTACATCGTTGCCGGAGCCCGCACGCCGATCGGCAAGATGAGCGGCGCACTCGCGTCGTTCAGTGCCGCCGAGCTCGGCGCCTTCGCCATCGCGGCTGCGCTCGAGCGCGCCGGTGTGGCGCCCGAGGAGGTCGAGCACGTCCTCATGGGTCAGGTGCTGATGGCCGGGCAGGGCCAGGTGCCGTCGCGCCAGGCCGCGTTCAAGGCCGGCATCCCGATGAGCGTCCCCAGCGTCAACATCAACAAGGTCTGCCTCTCCGGCCTCAACACGATCTACCTCGCCGACCAGATGATCGCTGCCGGTGAGGCCGACATCGTCATCGCCGGCGGCATGGAGAGCATGACCAACGCGCCGTACCTCGCCGCCGGCGCACGTGGCGGCTTCCGCTACGGCAACACCGAGCTCGCCGACGCGATCATCAAGGACGGTCTGTTCTGTGCGTTCGACGCCTGCCTGATGGGCCTCGGCACCGAGCGCTACGCCGGCGGCGGCATCACTCGCGAGCAGCAGGACGACCTCGCGGTGAAGAGCAACGAGCGCGCCGCCAATGCCATCAAGGAAGGCCGCCTCGCCGACGAGATCATCCCGGTCAGCATCCCGCAGCGCAAGGGCGAGCCGATCCTGGTCGAGACCGACGAGGGCGTGCGCCCCGGCACGACGATGGAGTCGCTCGGCGCGCTGAAGCCGGCCTTCGACAAGGAGGGCACGATCACCGCGGCCAACGCCTCGCAGATCAGCGACGGCGGTTCGGCGGTCGTGGTGATGAGCGAGCGTGCGGTCGAGGCTCGTGGCGTCACGCCGCTCGGCCAGGTCGTCAGCTACGGCATGGTCGCCGGACCGGACAACGCCTCGCTGCTGCACCAGCCGAGCCGGGCGATCCAGCTGGCGCTGAGCAAGGCCGGCAAGACGATCGGCGACGTCGACCTCTTCGAGATCAACGAGGCCTTCGCCGCTGTCGGCATCGCCTCGATGGCCGAGCTCGGCATCAGCGACGAGATCGTCAACGTCAACGGCGGGGCCATCGCCCTCGGCCACCCGATCGGCATGAGCGGCAACCGCCTGGCGCTGACCGTGCTCCACGAACTTCGCCGCCGCGGCGGCGGCCTCGCTGCGGTCGCGCTCTGCGGCGGCGGCGGCCAGGGCGACGCCCTCGTCGTGCGCAGCGTCTGAACCCTGGTCTGGGCCTCGCGCTCTGCGCGCAGGCGACCACAATTCGTCGCCGAACATGACGATTCGTCATGTTTCAGCGGTGGTCCGAAACCTGCAAGAGTAGGCCCGCGCGCCAAACCCGCAGGCTGGACGCGTCGTGTCATCACCAGAACGACGAAACGCCGGGCAGGTTCTTCGTCAAACAGGTTGACATCTCACCGTCACCGTTGTAACGTGACCGCAACATACACGTTGGTGATTCGGAAGCGCCGAGCGAGATCCGGCCGCACCGAAGCAACAGCGTCACAAGATCTGGGGTACCACCTCTGGAGCTGGCCCGTCCGCCCGCTACCAGGTCCAGGAGTGGTACCCCAGCCTGCTTTTCCCGGTCGGGTCCCTGAACGTTTGTTCGCTCGGCCACCGTGGCGGTGGATCTGCGATCAAACGCCGGTGCCGTGCCGTCAGCCGTTCAGCCGGTGAGCTCGCGGCGGCCTTCGATGGCCCGGCCGAGGGTCAGCTCATCGGCGTACTCCAGGTCGCCGCCCACGGGCAGACCGCTGGCGATGCGGGTGACCTTCAGGCCGAGCGGCTTCATCATCCGGGCGATGTACATCGCCGTCACCTCGCCCTCGGTGTTCGGGTTGGTGCAGACGATGACCTCCTCGATGCCTTCCGGCTCGAGGCGGGCGAACAGCTCCTTCATCTTCAGCTGCTCGGGCCCGATGCCTTCGAGCGGGCTCATCGCCCCGAGCAGCACGTGGTAGCGCCCGCGGAACTCGCCGGTCTTCTCGATGGCGACGATGTCGCGCGACTCCTCGACCACGCACAACAGCGTCGTGTCGCGCCGATCATCGGAGCAGATCGGGCACAGCTCGCCCTCGGCCACGTTCCAGCAGCGCGCGCAGAAGCGCACCCGCGCCTTGGCGTCGGAGATCGAGAAGGCCAGACGGTTGACGTCCTCGGCCGGCAGCTTCAACAGGTGGAAGGCGATGCGCTGCGCCGACTTCGGGCCGATGCCGGGCAAGCGACCCAGCTCGTCGATGAGCGTCTGCACCGGCGGTGTGTAGACCCCGGCCATCAGGTGCGCTCGTCCACTTCGTGCGAGCCGGGGAAGGCCTGGTGCAACCGGTCGAGCGGGGTGACCACGGCTTCTGCGGGCGCGTCGACGAGCTCGTTGAGATCGATCTCCTCGTCGGGCTGCATCACCGGACGCTTCAGCGGCACGACGTTGTCGTCATGTGCGGTCCCGTCGACCACGAGCGCCACCCGCATCGGCGAGCCGACGGCCTTCGACAGCGCGGCTTCCACGTCGGCCCGGTGCGGTTCGCACTTGCCACGGTGGACGTCGCTGGGCACGGCGATGCGCAGCTCGCCTGGCGCTTCGCCGGCCACCTTCGTGGCCGAGTAGACGGCCTTCGCAAACCCTTTCAACGACGGCACCACCTGCGATGCCCACAGCTCCGTCGGTGAGGCGCTGGAGGGAGCCGCAGCCGGCGTCGGCGTGACCGTGGCGGCCGGAGTGACCACCGCGGCCGGTGCCGGAGCTGGAGCGGCCGGTGCCGGCGGCGCGGGATCCTCCGCCGGAGACGGCACCGCGACGAGCGTTGCCGGCGCCGACGGTGCCTCGGCGACGACCGGAGCGGGAGCGGGAGGGGGCGGGGCAGCGGACGACGGCACGGCGACCGGACCGTCGCGACGGGCACGACCACCGAGAGCAGCACGACCGGTGTTGGGATCGATCGGCGCTGGACGGGGCGGCGCGGCAGGTGCCGCGGCAACGCCGGCTGCCACCGTCTGCTCCAGGCGCTCGATTCGTGCCGCGAGGGCACCGGCGTCGGAGCCGGCGGCGGCGTGGGTGAGCTGCACCAGCGCCACCTCCAGCAGCAGGCGCGGGTCGGGGGCGTGGCGCATCTCGACGAGCATCTCGCCCAGGCGCTCCATGGCCCGCACCAACGCGGCGGCGCCGAGGCGAGTGGCCTGGCCGGAGACCTCCTCGGCGCGAGCGGCCGGCAGCTGCACGAGCTCCGGAGCCATCAGCGACAGGAAGCAGTCGCGCAGGTGGCGGATGATGTCCTCGGTGAGGATGCGCGGATCGCGCCCGAGCTGGGTGGCGTGGGCGACGACCGTGAGCGCCCGGCCGGGATCGTGCTCGATGAAGGCTTCGATGAACTCGTCGAGCGGGACCGAATCCGGGGCGATGCCACCGCTGGCGGCAACCAGCTCCAGCGCCGAGATCGTGTCGCGAGCCGACCCACCGCCGGAGCGCAGCACCGACTGCAGCGCATCGTCGTCGACCTCGATGCCGGCATCGGACGCCAGCCAGCGCACGTGCTCCTCGAGCACGTCGGCAGGCAAGAGGTGGAACTGCAGGTGCTGGGTGCGACTGCGGATGGTGTCGCTGACCTTCTGCGGATCCGTGGTGGCGAGCACGAACACGACGTGCGGCGGCGGCTCCTCCAGCGTCTTCAGGAGTGCGGCCTCGGCTGCCTTCGAGAGCATGTGCACCTCGTCGAGGATGTACACCTTGTGTCGGCCGGGCGTGCCCAGTGACGCCTTCTCGATGAGGTCGCGCATCGCGTCGACGCCGTTGTTGCTGGCCGCATCGAGCTCGTGGACGTCGTAGCTGGTGCCACGCTCCACGGCGACGCACGAGTCGCACTCGCAGCAGGGCTCGCCCTCCAAGGGACGCTCGCAGTTGAGCACCTTGGCGAGGATGCGCGCCGAGGTGGTCTTGCCCGTGCCGCGCGGGCCGGAGAACAGGTAGGCCTGGCCCTCGCGGCCGTGCTCCACGGCGTTGCGCAAGGCGCGCACGACGTGCTCCTGCCCCTTCACCTCGCTGAATCGGCGAGGTCGGTAGCGACGGTAGAGCGCTTGGGTGGCCATCGACGCCGAGCCTACTCAGGGGGTGCGCGACCGGGGCCCGAGGTCGCACAGCAGGTCGCAGCCCAGGTGTTCGCCCACGCGGCGACGCCGGACCGACACGGGGCGTCATCCGGCCCGCCAGCCCGTCCAGCTAGCGTTGGGCCACTGCGTTCGCCCAGTGTCCCCATGATCGCCTCCACGTCACCACTCCGTCGCGCACTGCGCTGGCTCGTGCTGGCGTTCGGCATCACCGTTGGGGTCGGCGCGTTGCTCGCCGCGCCAGGCCGCGTCGCCCACGCCGACAACGTCCTCGCCAACAGCGCTCCGGCCGACGGCGCGGAGGTCGACGTCTCGCCGTCGTCCATCTCGCTCACGTTCCAATCACCCGTTGGTGGCAAGAACATCGTCGAGGTGGTGTGCAACGGAGCCACCACCGGCGTCGGCGAACCGTCGGCATCCGCAGACGCACTGACCCTCACCGTTGCCGTGCCCACCGCGTTGCCGAAGGGAACCTGCGCGGTCGCCTGGTCGGTCACCGCGCCCGACGGAACGACGAACGGCAGCGGCAGCTTCTCGTTCACGGTGGTCAACGACGCCGTGCCCACCTCCACGCCGGCCACCACGCCCTCGGCGACCACCGTCGCGCCCGCTGGCGGCGACGTCGTCGCATCCGGCGATGCGCCGTCGGGCGCGCCACTCGGGCTGGCCCGCTTCGTCGGCACCACCGCTCTCGCCATCCTCTTCGGCTCGCTGGTCCTCATCGCCGTGGCCTGGCCCGAGGGCGTCGAGTACATCCTCACCGTCCGCTTCCTTCGTTGGGCATGCATCGCCGCCATCGCCGGCGTGTACCTGAGCACCGCCGGGATCGCCGCGGAGATCGACGGCGTCAGCTTCGGTTCACGGCTGCTGCCCACCGACTGGGCGCACCTCACCGACACCACCGCCGGCGTCGCCGCAATTGCCCGGTTCGGGTTCACCATCGCCATCGCATGGGTGGTCGTCCGACCGGAACGGGTCATCGACCCTGCCACCCAACTGGTGGCGCTGGCCATCCCCGGGATCGCCGTCGCCACCCTCGGGTTCAGCCGAGCCGGTCGCCTCGAGATCGTCGGCTACGGCGCCGGCGTCGTCCACGCGCTGGCGATGGCCATCTGGTTCGGCGGCCTCGTGCTGCTGGCCAAGGTGGTGCTGGCCGGCTCCGGCGACGAGGACCTCGTGCATGCCGTCCGCGGCTTCGCCCGCATCTCCATCCCGGCGCTGGCGTTGACGCTGTTCACCGGGATCATCCAGATGTATCGCCTTGACTGGGGTGCCATCTTCGACACCGGCCACGGGCGGGTGCTGCTGCTGAAGGCCCTCGCTGCCGCGGCGATGGTCTACGTGGGCTTGCACCTGCGCCAGTTCGTGCGCCAACGCATGCGTCGCGCCGACTCGATGAGCGCGCCGCTGGCCAACCGCCTCCGCCGCGCCGTCACCATCGAGGCCGTCGTCGGCCTGGTCGTGCTGCTGCTGACGTCCTGGCTCGTGTCGCTGGCGCCGGCGCGGCTGGTCGACGCGGGCAGCGCGGGCCCCGCACTCCCTGCCAAGGTCACCGTCGCCAAGGACGACCTCGAGGTCGTGGTCTCGTTCAGCCAACGCGTCGGGCCGAACGCCGTGCGGGTGGAGGTCAAGAAGCCGATCACCGGCCTCGGCGATCTGGTCATCGTGTTCACGGCACCCGAGGGCAGCAACGTCGCCTCCGTGCGCCTGTCGATCCCGCTCCACGGTCGCGGTGCCGCCGAGCTGCCGATCGAGACGGGTGTGCCGCTCAACGCACCCGGCACGTGGACGATCGGCGTCGAGGTCAGCGGTCAGGACTTCGGCACCCGCAACGTCCAGATCTCGGCGTAGGCGGTCAGCGGCCGACGACGTCGCGGAAGGGGACGGCGGAAGCGACTTCGAGCTGGGCGTAGGTGCAGGTGCGCGGGTCGCGGTCGGGGCGCCAGCGGAGGAACTGCGAGCCGTGGCGGAAGCGGCCCTCCTGCAGCTGGCCGAAGGTGACCTCGGCGACGCGCTCGACGCGCACGGGCACCCACGACAGGTCCTTGCCGGCGTTCCACCGGCTGCCACCGCCGGGCATGCGCGTCTCCGAGGACTGCATCATCTCCGCCCAGTCGCGCCAGGGGTGACCTTCGAGGGCGTCGACCGTGTACGGCTGCATCTCCGCCAGCAGCTCGGCGCGACGCTTCACGGAGAACGAGGCGACCACACCGACGTGGTGCAGTCGACCGTCGTCGTCGAACAGGCCGAGCAGCAACGACCCGATGCCGTTGCCGTCCTTGTGGATGCGGTACCCGGCGATCGCGCAGTCGGCGGTGCGTTGGTGCTTGACCTTGATCAGCGTGCGCTTGTCCGGCGTGTACGGATCGGCCAGCCGCTTGGCGATCACGCCGTCGAGCCCTGCGCCCTCGAACTCGACGAACCAGCGCGCCGCGGTCGCGTGATCGGTGGTGCTCGGGCAGCGGTAGACGGGCGCCGTTGCATCCGCGAGCGCCTCGTGCAACCGGCGGTGGCGATCGACGAGCGGCACGTCGAGGAACGACTCGTCGTCGAGGGCGAGGAGGTCGAAGGCGACGAACGACGCGGGCGTCTCGGCCGCCAACCGGTTCACACGTGACACCGCGGGGTGGATGCGTTGCAGCAGCGCGTCGAAGTCGAGCCCGCGATCGTCGGTGGCCGGCACGACGATCTCGCCGTCGACGACGCACCGCTCGGGCAGCGACGCGCGCAACGGATCGAGCAGCTCGGGGAAGTAGCGGGTGAACGGACGCTCGTTGCGGCTGGCCAGTTCGATCTCGTCGCCGTCGCGGAAGACGATGCAGCGGAAGCCGTCCCACTTCGGTTCGTAGAGCCAGCCGTCGCCGGCCGGGATCTCGGTGGCCAACTTGGCCAGCATCGGAGCGAAGGGCGGCTGGATCGGCAACACCATCGCGCCAGCCTGCCATGCGCTGCCGCGCGGAGGGTTCCGCGCCCACCCGGGCGCGCGCCAGACCCTCCACCGGCGCGATGCGGAACCGAACGGGGGCGAGCGACCGTCGAACGAACACGCGGCCCACCCCAGGCGGCGATCAGAACGGAGAACAGACCGATGAAGACTCGATTGACCGCAGCCATCGCCGGCGGCGTGCTGGCCGGCGCACTGGCCATCGGCGCCGTCGCCATCCTCGGCAAGGACGGCACGTCGACCACGTCGGCCGCGCCGAACCCGCAGCCGACCGGCGTCGCCATCAACAAGACCATCACCGTCAGCGGCGAGGGCAAGATCGTCGTCAAGCCCGACACCGCGTCGGTGAGCCTCGGCGTGTCGGTGGATGCCGACAGCGCCGCTGCCGCGCTGAAGCAGGCCAACGACAAGGCCGACGCGCTGATCAAGGCGATCAAGGCCGCCGGCGTGGCCGATGACGACATCGTCACCAGCGGCCTGAGCGTCTACCCGCGCTACGACAACGGCAACAACAAGGTGTCTGGGTACACGGCCTCCAACAACGTCACCGTCACGGTGCGCAACATCGCCAAGGCCGGGCCGGTCATCGACGCAGCCGCAGCCGCAGCCGGCGACAACGTCACCATCGGAGGCATCAGCTTCTACGTCGACGACACCGAGAAGCTGATCGGCGCGGCGCGCGCCGACGCGATCGCCAACGCCAAGAAGCGTGCCGGCGAGTTCGCCGCCGCCGCAGGCGCGAAGGTCGGCGGCGTGCTGCAGATCAGCGAGGTCGGCGTGTCCATCCCGCAGCCGATCTACCGCACGATGGAAGCGGCCGACAGCGCAGGCGGTGCCACCCCGATCCAGACCGGCACCCAGGACCTCACCGTCTCGGTGACGGTGGTGTACGAACTGGCCTGACCTCCCAGCAAGGATTCCTCAACCGAGTTGGCACCGACGCGACGGATTCCGTCGCGTCGGTGTCGTTGGAGGGGTGATGACGGCGCGCACGTGGAACGTTCAGTCCGAGGACGGGTTCCTCGCGTGCTACCACGCCACGGTCGCCGAGGTCTATCGCTACGCCGCGCTGCTGTGCGGCGCCGACCGCACAGCAGCTGAGGATCTCGTGCAGGAGGTGTACCTGGCGGCGATGACGTCGGCGCGGGCAGGGACGCTGACCGAGGTGAACGTCGGGTGGTTCGTCACGGCGACACGCCATCGGTTCATCGACTGGCATCGTGCGAGCGGGCGCGAGCAGCGTCGATTGGAGCTCGTCGGTGGCACGTCGAGCGACGCGCAACCAGCCCTCACCCCGTTGCAGCTGTCCGGGCTTCCCGAGCGCGCGCGGATCGCACTGGTGCTCCGGTACGTGGACGACCTCACGGTCGCCGACGTCGCTGCCAACCTCGGCGTGAGCGTGCACGCCGCCGAATCGTTGCTCGCCCGAGCGCTCCAGCGCCTGCGGCGAAAGGAGGCCCACGGTGCCTGACATCTCCATCCCTGACTGGATCACCGAGCACGTCGGCGGCGAGGTGAACATGCGACCTGGCTTCGAGGCCGAGCTCGCATCCGAGCTGCGCGCCGGCTGGGATGCGTCGACCGTGGCGGTGAGCGCCACGCCGTCGCGACGTCGTGCACCGCTGCTGTGGGCGGCAGCGGCCGTCGCGCTCGTCGCCGGTCTCGCCGTGGTCGTCAGCCGCGACCACGGATCGCCGTCGACACCCGTGGACACGTCACCGGCCACCTCGCCGGCCACCTCGCCGGCCACCTCGCCGGCCACCGATCCGACGACACCCGGCTCCACGGTGCCGGGCACCAGCACCCCGAACGACGATCCGGCCGGCGTCATTCGCGCCGACGTCCGCGTGGACGAAGACACGCCGATGCTCAGCGGCGTCGAGGTCTTCATGGCGCCGATCGCCAACCCGCAACCCTTCGTCGGCGCAGTCACGCCGCAGGGCCGGATGTTCATCGGACAGGTGTACGTGCCCGGGGCGATCGTGTCCGAGATCGTCGACGGCGTCGCCGTCCCGACGAACCTCTCCGTGCCCGACCTGCGCGCGGGCTTCGACGAACGGCTGTACTCGCACGACCCGGCGACCGGCGATCTCGTCGCCTACCGCGAGGTGTCGCCGCAGCACTGGGAGGAGGACGCCCGCGCCGGCGGCAGCGACGGCGAAGACGCATGCACCTACGTGTCGGCGAGCTCGGTGGACTGCGGCGACGCGAGCCTGCCCGTCGACCCGGAGGCGACGCTGCCGGACATCGACGTCTCCCCCTCGTTGCTCGTGACCGCGACGGTGAGCACGGCACCGCTCGACCTGCGGATCACGCAGTGGCAGATCGTCACCGACTTCACCGGAGTGTCGCTCGACGACTGCCGCAACGCCAGGTGCGACGGTCGACTGCCGCTCGGCACCGACGGTGTGGTCTGGACGCCGTTCGCGACCGCGACGAGCCCGACCATCTACCCGTTCTACGGCGCAGCGCTGGACAGCTACCTCGTCGTCGTGCTGCGCCGAGATGCACCCACGCTCACCGGACGGTTGCCGGGCGGCAGCCAGATCATGGGCATCGTCGGCACCGGCCTCTACGTCGTGGCGCCGGAGGCCTTCGCTGACGGCAGCCCCGGTGTGGCGATCAGGCGCTACGAGCTCGAGACGCCGACGGACGATCGCCCGTGCCCGACGGACCGAGTCGTCAGCACGACCGCCGCCGACCTCGACGGTGACGGCCGCGACGAGCAGCTGGTCGTCCACGAGGTGGACGGGCCGACCTTCCCGCAGGAGCTGGTCGTCTGCGGTACCGGGTTGACGGTCGACCCCGTCGAGTACGGAGCGACCAACTCTCCGCACGTCGTCGTCCCCGTCGACGTCGACGGCGACGGGGTCGACGAGCTGCTGATGGGCGGGCACTCGGCCTTCGCGTTCCTCGGCTCGATCCACCACCTGTCCGGGCACACCCTGGTGCCCACCGGGCAGGACGTCCAGGTGCATGCGCCGACCGATGGCGAGCCGGGGAGCAGTCTCGGATGCGTCGACCTCGACGGCGATGGCACGCGCGACCTCGTCACGTACTCATACACGTACTTGGGTGGCGAGACCCTGGAGACCGCCACGTCGGTGTCGTACTCGGCGACCGTCCTGCTGTCGGACGGGCGGCTCGGCGCGAGCACGAACGGTACGTTCGAGCTGCCGAGTCAGCAGGCCGACGCCAGGGCAATGACGACCGCGTCCTGCGTCAGCTCTCCGCTCGGCCTCTGAGCCGACCTCCTGGGAGGTGCAGACGAGAGTCGGCGCAGGGCGTGCGACTAGCGTTCGCCCCGTGACCGGAAACCCCCCGAACCAGATGGACGAGAAGCTCGACGACTTGCGCCAGCGTCGCGAGCAGGCGTACCACGCCGGATCGCAGCGATCGATCGACCGCCAGCACGAGAAGGGCAAGATGCTCGCCCGCGAGCGGATCGACTACTTCCTCGATCCGGGCAGCTTCCACGAGCTCGACCTCCTCGCCCGACACCGCGCTCACGCCGCCGGGCTCGAGGAGCGGCCGTACACCGACGGCGTCATCACCGGCTGGGGCACCGTCGACGGCCGCAAGGTGTTCGTCTTCAGCCAGGACTTCACCGTCTTCGGCGGGGCGCTCGGCGAGGTCTTCGCGGAGAAGATCCACAAGCTGATGGACCTCGCCCTGAAGGTCGGCGCGCCGGTCGTCGGGCTCAACGACGGCGCCGGCGCCCGCATCCAGGAGGGGGTCGTCTCGCTCGCCAGCTACGGCGGGATCTTCTACCGCAACGTGCTGTCCAGTGGGGTCGTGCCGCAGATCTCGGTGATCCTCGGGCCCTGCGCCGGCGGCGCGGTGTACTCGCCGGCGATGACCGACTTCATCTTCATGGTCCGCGAGAGCAGCCACATGTTCATCACCGGCCCGGACGTCGTGAAGACGGTGACCGGCGAAGAGGTCACCCTCGAAGAGCTCGGTGGCGCGATGAGCCACGCGTCGAAGAGCGGCGTCGCCACGTTCGTGTCGCCCGACGAGAAGTCGTGCCTCGAGGACGTCCGGTTCCTGCTCGGGTTCCTGCCCTCGAACAACCTCGAAGAGCCGCCCACGATGGAGACGGCGGACGACCCCGATCGTCTGTGCGAAGACCTGCGCACGATCCTGCCGCCCAGCCCGAACCAGCCGTACGACATGAAGAAGGTCATCCGCGAGGTCGTCGACGACGGCGAGTTCTTCGAGTACTTCCCGCACTTCGCCAAGAGCATCGTGTGCGGGTTCAGTCGGGTCGACGGCCACCCGGTCGGCATCGTCGGCAACCAGCCGCTGATGCTCGCCGGCGTGCTGGACATCGAGTCCAGCGAGAAGGCCGCCCGCTTCGTGCGCACGTGCGACGCGTTCAACATCCCGCTGCTGACGTTCGTCGACGTACCCGGCTTCCTGCCCGGCGTGGACCAGGAGTACGGCGGCATCATCCGCCACGGCGCCAAGCTGCTCTACGCCTACTGCGAGGCCACGGTGCCGCGGATCCAGATCATCACCCGCAAGGCCTACGGCGGCGCCTACGTCGTGATGAACTCGAAGAGCATCGGCGCCGACCTCGCGTACGCGTGGCCCACTGCCGAGCTGGCCGTGATGGGCCCGCAGGGTGCGGTGGAGATCGTCTACCGCCGGGAGCTGCAGCAGGCCGCCGACCCGGTCGCCCGTCGCGCCGAGCTCGTCGCCGAGTACACGGAGAAGTACGCGAACCCGTACAACGCCGCTGAGCGCGGCTACGTCGACGACGTGATCGATCCGGCCGAGACTCGCCAGAAGATCGTCGCCGGGTTGCGCATGCTGCGCACCAAGCGCGAGGAGCTGCCCCGTCGCAAGCACGGGAACGTCCCGCTGTGAGTGCCGACGCTCGCGTCTCGATCTCACCCGACCCGACCGACGAAGAGGCTGCGGTGATCGTCGCCGCAGTCGAGGCGTTCTGGCCCAAGCCCGTGCTGCAACAGGACGTCGCCGACTTCCGCCGCAACCCGGCGTGGCGGTTCAGCGGACGCTGGTGGGCGCGGCCACTCGCCGCACGCCGCGACCGTCCGTTCCGCTGAATTAGCTTTCCGGCATGTCGATGCCGCCTCCGCCTCCGCCGCCGCCCACGCCGCCTCCCGGTTGGGGCGCTCCGCCCAGTCCCGGCGGCATGATGCCCACCGCTGCGCCCGGGTACGGCACGCCCCAGTACGCCGGCTTCGGGGCTCGCCTCGGCGGCTACATCATCGACTACCTCATCTCGCTGATCTTCTTCATCCCCGGCTTCGCCGGCCTGTTCCTGGGGCCGCACCGGACCGAGTCATGCGACCAAGGACGGTGCCGCGTTCCCGAGTCCTCGTCGATCGCGATCGGCACCGTGCTGTTCGTCATCGGGTTCGTCGCGTTCGCAGTGCTCTACTGCAAGAACGTGGGCAAGGGTCAGAGCTGGGGCATGAAGGCCGCGAACGTCCGCGTCGTCGATCAGAACACCGGTCAGCCGATCGGCACCGGCCGCGCCGTCGGCAGGTACTTCGCTCGGATCATCAGCGCGTTCCCGTGCTTGCTCGGATACTTCTGGAACCTCTGGGACCAGCGCAAGCAGACGTGGCACGACAAGATCGTCGGCTCCGTCGTCGTCAAGAGCTGAACGCTTTCAGGCCCGAGCGGTTCGGGCAGACGACCGGTCAGAAGCCGAGGGCGGCGGGGCTGTAGCGCGCGGTCGCGCCGACCGGCCTGGCGCCGCGCTCGTCGTCGGCCACGTCGGGGTTGCCGGCCAATTCGGCGTCCACGGCGATGCCACCCGGGCCCTTGGACTTGGCGTGACGCATCGCCTGGCGCGCGCGACGCATGCCGATCTCGAGGTCGATCACGGTGCCGTCCGTCTGGGCGACGCCGATGCTGACGCTGACGGGCACCTCGAGGTCGCCGATCATCATCGACACGCACGTCTCGTCGCGAACCGCTTCGGCCAGTGAGCGGCCCTTGCCGAGATCGCTCGAACGAACGAACGCGGCGAACTCGTCGTGGCTCAGCCGGGCCAGCGTGGCGTGCTCGGAGAGCGCCCGGCGCAGGCGGCTGGCCACCTCGACCATCACTCGATCGACGTGGTCCGGGCCGTACCGCTCGGACAGGCTTCGCGACCCGTCGACGTCGATGTACAGCACGGTGCCGCTGCGTTCGCGGACGCCACCGCGCTCGCCGGCGTTCATGAACGCCGTGCGCTCCAACAGGCCGGTGAGACGGTCGTGGGTCATGTACCAGTCGAGCTGCTGACGAGTGCGCTCCATGCTGCGCATGCCGACGACGCTGCGGGCCACGTTCAGCCCCGCAACGACCACGAGCCATCCTGCGAGCGGCGCGAGACGCACGCTGCGACCATCCACGGCGAGTGCGAGCAGGGTCGCCGCGGCGCCGACGCCGGCGAGCGACACGAGCGCGGACAGGCGGCGTCCGCTTGCTTCCGGCGTCTGACGATCCGACGGTCCGGCGGCCGGGCTGATCATCGCTGCAACCGCGATCGAAGCGTTGCCGAGGAGGTAGACGAGGTCGGTCGACGGCCAGGCTCCGGCGGGATCGCGCAGGTAGAGCACGAGCAGGGCGACGTCGGCAGCTCCACCCAGCAGCACGCCGAGCGCGAGCAGCACCCCGACGCGCCGCCACACCGTCTTGCTGATCAGCAACCACATGGTGGTGATCAAGAGGGCCACGTCGAACGCCGGATACAGCGCGCTGAAGGCGCGATCGACTCGCGGCAGACGTGAGTCGGTGCTGACCGGCTGCACGGCCAGGACCCACACCGCGCCGTAGAGGAGCGAGAAGGCGATGAGGCCGTCGAGCACGGCACCGAGCCGGCGAGGTACGTCGGGCGGCGTGCCGAGCACGACGAGCCCGGCGAGCACCAGCGGGTAGCCGGCTGCGTAGAGGATGGAGACCACGAGCGATGGGATCGACTCGAACGCGCCGATCTGGAGGGTCACCAACGCGCCGGCGATGGTCCACGAGGTCAGCCCGGCACCGACGAGCAGCCACACGCGTCGTTGGGTGGCGTGGCGCTGGGCGACGCTGAGCACCAGTCCGGCGGCGCCGGCGAGGCAGGCGACGTAGGAGAACCGGGCGACGTCACCGTGCCCGAGCGAGCCCACGACGGCCAGCGCTCCGAGCACGCCCGCGGCAGCGGTGACCATCGAGGTGGTGGCGATCGCCTGCTTTCCTGCGACCCGTCGGGAGGGTCGGGTCAGCAGGTCGATGTGCATGCTGCCCCGCCTTCCCGGTCCGATTGACATGGGTGTTCACACGGAGCGTAGCGAGACGGACGCTCTCTGTAAAGAGGAGGATGGTGACCGCCTGCGTCCCCGGCGAACGCTACGGTCGCCGCCGTGGACATCACCACGGTCGCCGACGATCTCATCGTCACCCACGAGGGGACCACTGCAACGCGCCACGACGGGTTGCGCCCGGGCACCACGTACGAGATCGCCGGCCGGCAGGTGACGACGCTCACCCGGCCGGAGGGAGCGCTGCTGTGCCGCTTCGCCACGGTGAACGACGTGCACTTCGGCGAGGAGGAGTGCGGACGCATCGATGACGACCCTGCTGGCCCGATCCAGCGGGCGGCCCCCGGCGAGGCGCCGTATCCGGAGACGATGAACGTCGCCGCGGCGGCGGAGATCACCGCGATCGACCCGGTTGCGGTGATCGTCAAAGGCGACCTGTCCGTGGACGGCCAGCCCGACGAGTGGGCCGCCTTCGAGCGTTGCTACCGCGACGCGTTCACCGATCGGCTGCACGTCGTGCGCGGGAACCACGACGCCTACCAGGGCCAGCACCAGTACGCCGGCGACCAGTGGATCGAGCTGCCTGGGGCCACGGTGGCCCTGGTGGACACGGTGATCCCAACGGTCACCACCGGCTCGCTGTCCACCGAGCAGCTCGACTGGCTCGAGACCCGTGCCGCGGCGAGCGATCGACCGGTGATCGTGATGGGTCACCACCAGCAGTGGACCGGCGGCAAGCGCAGCGACGACTACTTCGGCATGCACCCCGACGCCAGCGACGCGCTCAGCGCGGTGATCGCCCGCCAGCCGCGCATCGTCGCCTACACCGCCGGGCACACCCATCGCCATCGCGTGCGCATGCTGCCGAGCGGCGTGCCATCGGTGGAGATCGGGTGCGTCAAGGACTTCCCCGGCACATGGGCCGAGTACCGGGTCTACGAGGGCGGCATCACGCAGGTGGTGCACCGCATGTCCAGCGCCGCCGCACTCGACTGGAGCGAGCGCTGCCGCCACCTCTACGCCGACTTCGGCATCGACTACGAGACCTACGCGCTCGGGCGATTGGAGGATCGGTGCTTCAACATCCCGCTGCGGTGAGGGCCGCGTTCGAGGAGGCGGCGCGGTCGTTCCTGTCCACCGTGCGTGCCGTGCCTGCCGACGCGTGGGACGCTCCCGCCGCGCTGGGTTCGTGGACGACGCGCGAGCTGGTGGCGCACACGCTGCGCGCGTTCACCACGATCGAGACGTACCTCGCCAGCGAGCCGAAGATCGATCGCGTCCTCGCCGACGCCGGCGAGTACTACCGCGCCTCGTTGGCCGAATCGAGCGTGCACGAAGGCATCGCCCAGCGCGGTCGCGACGGCGGGGCAGCACTCGACGACCCGCTCGGCGAGTCGGAGGCCACCACCGAGCGCGTCCTCGCACTGGTCGCCAGCACGCTGGACGACGATCCGGTCAACACGTTCGCCGGATCGATCGTGTTCAGCGAGTACCTCGCCACCCGCACGGTGGAGGTCGCTGTGCACACGCTCGACCTCCAACGGGCGATCGGCGAACCGGCCGAGCTCCATCCGGCCACCGGTCCGATCGTGCTCCAGGTGGTCACCGATCTCGTCGACCCGGCGGTCGTGCTGTTGGCCCTCACCGGCCGGCGTCCGTTGCCCGAGCACTTCAACGCCCTGGGCTGAGCGAGGTTCGGCCGACCGTGCTGCACGAAGCGCTGCGCGCCGCGGCAGTCCCGCCGTTCCACGCGATGGCGATGGCCCGCGCCGCTGCCGATCGCGAGGCCGCCGGTCATCCCGTGCTGCATCTCGAGGTCGGCCAACCGTCGACGCCTGCGCCGATGGTCGCTCGCGACGCGGTCGCTCGCCTGCTCGCCGCCGGCGACTCGATGGGCTACACCAACGCCCCCGGTCTGCTGCCGCTGCGCAAGCGGATCGGGCACCGTTACGCCGGGCTGCACGGCGTGGAGGTCTCGCCCGACGACATCACCATCGTCGGCGGCGCGAGTGCCGGCTTCACGATCGCCTTCCTCGCCGCGTTCGACGCGGGTGACCGCGTCGGCATCCTCGAGCCCGGCTACCCGTGCTACCGCAACACGTTGCTGGCGCTCGGCATCACACCGGTGCCGATCCCCGTCGACGCATCCACCCGGTGGGCGCCGACGACCGAACTGCTCGATGCTGCCGGTCCACTCGACGGGCTGATCGTCGCCTCGCCCTCGAACCCGACGGGCACCGTGCTCGACATCGACGCGTTGGACGTCGTGATCGGCTGGTGTGCGGCGCACGGCACGCAGCTGATCGCCGACGAGATCTACCACGGGATCACCTTCGACGGCCCGGCGCCGTCCGTCGTCGGCCGCGATCCATCGGCCGTGGTGATCAACAGCTTCTCGAAGTACTTCTCGATGACCGGTTGGCGGTTGGGGTGGATCGTCGTGCCGCCGCACCTGCGCGGCGCGGTCGAGCGGTTGCAGCAGAACCTGTACATCTGCGCGCCGCACGTCAGCCAGATCGCCGGCCTCGCCGCGCTCGACGCCGCCGACGAGCTCGACGCACACGTGGCTCGCTACCGCGGCAACCGTGCGCTGCTCGTCGACGGGCTCACCGCTGCCGGCATCGATCGTCACGCTGAGGCGGATGGCGCGTTCTACGTCTACGCCGACGTCTCCCACCTCACCGATGACTCGTTCGCCCTGTGCGGCCGGTGGCTGGACGAGCTCGACATCGCGGCCACACCCGGGCTCGACTTCGACCTCACCAACGGCCACCGCTTCGTCCGCTTCAGCTACGCCGGCACCGCCGACGTAATGGTCCAGGCATGCACTCGATTGCAACACTGGCGGCCATGAGCACGACGAACGAGCCGGCAACCGAGCACGGCAACGGACCACTGGCGGACATCCGCGTCATCGACCTCAGCACCGTGCTGGCCGGCCCCAATTGCGCCCGCTACTTCGCCGACTTCGGCGCCGAGGTGATCAAGGTCGAACGGCCCGACGGCGGCGACAGCCTGCGCAACATGGCCTGGCGCGACCCGCGCGACGGTGAGGGCCTGTGGTGGAAGGTGGTCAACCGCAACAAGCGGACGATCGCGCTGGACCTCAAGGACGACGGCGATCTTGCGGTGCTGCGTCGCCTGGTCGCTGAGGCCGACGTCGTCGTCGAGAACTTCCGGCCCGGCACGTTGGAGCGACTCGGACTCGGGCCCGACGACCTGCTGGCGTTGAACCCGAAGCTGATCATCACCCGCGTCACCGGATTCGGACAGACAGGCCCGTACGCGTCGCGCGCGGGCTTCGCCACGATCGCCGAGACGATGTCCGGGTTGGCCTCGATCAGCGGCGTGCCGGGCGGCCAGCCGATGCTGCCGGCGATCGCACTGACCGACGAGGTCACCGGGCTCGTCGCCGCGTTCGCGACGATGGTCGCGTTGCGCAGCGGCGTCGGGCAGGTGGTCGACGCCAGTCTCCTGGAGAGCCTGTTCCAGTTGATGGGTCCGTTGACGTCGCTGTACGAGCTGACCGGCGAGATGCAGCCGCGACTCGGCGCCGGCCTGCCGTACACCGTTCCCCGTGGCACGTATCGCTGCGCCGACGGCAAGTGGGTCGGTGTGTCGACGTCGAGCGACTCGGTGGCGGCGCGAGTGCTGCGACTGCTCGGTGTCGACGGCGACGAGCGCTTCACCACGTTCTCGGCGCGCGCGGCGAACCGAGACGCACTCGAAGCGCTGATGGTCGAGTGGTGCGCGGCGCGTTCACAGGCCGACGTCCTGCAAGCGTTCACCGACGCTCAGGCGGCGATCGGCCCGGTGATGGACATGGCCGACATCAGCGTCGACCCGCACTACGCCGCGCGCGAGGCGATCATCGAGGTGGACGGCACGCCGATGCAGGGACTCGTGGCCAAGCTCAGCCGCACGCCGGGGTCGGTGCGCTGGCAGGGTCGCGGCCTCGACGCCGATGGTGACGAGATCAGATCAGCCGGCTGGGGAGCCAGGACCGGCGACACAGGAAGCAGGAGCACATGACGCTGAAGGCGTACGTCGCAGGGCCGTTGTTCGACGAGGGCGAGCGGTGGTTCATCGAGCACATCGAAGAGCTGGTCGCGTCGGAGGGGTTCACCACCTTCCTGCCGCACCGCGACAACCCGACCAAGACGCAGGACAACGTCGCCGAGATCTACGCCAACGACAAACGTGGCATCGACGAGTGCGACGTGGTGGTGGCCAACCTCAACGGGATCACCACCGACGACGGCACGGCGTGGGAGCTCGGCTACGCGTTCGCCAGCGGCAAGCACCTCATCGGGCTGCACACCGATTGGCGACGCCGGTTCAACGACGAGGTGGTCAACCTGATGATCGAGTGCTCGTTGCACCGCATGGTCCGATCGCTGGACGAGCTGCGCTCCGCGCTGCAGGAGTTCGCCGCCGAGGGTGCGTCATGATCGTTCGCGACACGACAGTGGCCGACCTGCCGGCCGCACTGGCGTTGAACAACGCCAACATCCCCGCGGTGAACGAGCTCGACGCTGCCGAGATCGCCCGGCTGCACTGCTTTGCCGTCGCCGCGTTGACCGCCGAGGTCGACGGGCAGTTCGCCGGGTTCTGCTTCGTCTACGGCCCGGGCGAGGACTACGCCAGCTACAACTACGGCTGGTTCAGCAAGCGCTACACCGACTTCGTCTACCTCGATCGCATCGCCGTCGGCGCCGACTTCCGACGCTTCGGCATCGGCCGGGCGTTCTACGCCGAACTGGTGCAGCGCTTCACCGGTGTTCGACCGGTGCTGCTGTGCGAGGTGAACACCAAGCCGCGCAACGAGACCTCGCTGCAGTTCCACCACACCATCGGGTTCCGAGAGGTCGGCACACAAGTCCTCGACGGCGGCGCCAGAGAAGTCAGCATGCTCGAGCTGAAGCTCCCCTGATCCCATAACTGGATGTCTGACAGCTCGACATTCGAGCTGTCAGACATCCAGATTCAGCGGCGGTCGTCGAGGAAGCGGAAGCGGGCTCGGGTGGCGGCGACGGTGTCGGCGCTGATGTCGGCGAAGAGCGTCGTCTCGCCCTGCGAGCCGGTGGCGAGGAGCTCGCCGAGCGGGTCGATGATCCGGCTGTCGCCGACGTAGTCGAGCCCGCCGCCGGAGCCGACGCGATTGCAGCCGACGACGTACGCCTGGTTCTCGATCGCCCGCGCCTGGAGCAGCGCCTGCCAGTGCGCCCGACGCGACCCCGGCCAGTTGGCGGGGACGAGGTACACGTCGGTGCGCGTCGCCATCTGCCAGAACTCGTCGGCGAAGCGGAGGTCGTAGCAGACGAGCGGCGTGACGCGCATCCCGCAGATCTCGACGTTGATCAACTCGTCGCCGGCGCGGAAGACCTTGTCCTCGCCGCCATAGGTGAACGGGTGGATCTTGCGGTAGCGGTGCACCGTGCCGTCCGGCCCGGCGAGGACGAAGCTGTTCGCCGGACGGGTGTCGAGCGGGTCGGAGCCGGCGGGGATCTCCGGGCAGCTCCCGCACACCCACATCCCGTGCTCGGCAGCTTGGGCCACGAGGAACTGCGACGACGGCCCGCCTTCGGGCTCGGCAAGCGAGTCGCCGTCGACCACGAAGCCCGTGGAGAACGTCTCGGTCAGCAGCACCAGGTCCGCACCACCCGCTGCGGCCGCGGCGATCTTCGGTGCGAGCCGATCGAAGTTGGCCTGCCGATCGTTCCAGACGATGTCGTGCTGAACAGCCGCAACGCGCATGCCGTCAGCGTAAGCGCGAACTAGGAGGCCAGCGTCTTGAGGCGGACGACCACATCGTCGAGGACCTCGAGGCGCTTGCAGAACGCGAAGCGCACGAGGTGCCGTCCTTCGTGGCGGTTGGCGTAGAAGACCTCGTTGGGGATGGCGACCACACCGCACTGCTCGGGGAGCGCTCGGCAGAACGCGTAGCCGTCGCCGTCGGCGCGCACCGGCCGCACGTCGACCGTGACGAAGTACGTGCCGCGCGTCGGGTAGACGTCGAGCCCGGCATCGACGAGGCCGGGCAGCAGGCGGTCGCGCTTGGCCTGCAGGTCGGTGCCCAGGTTGCGGAAGAACTCGTCCGACAGCCCGAGACCGACGGCGATCGCCGGTTGGAACGGACCGCCGTTGACGTACGTGAGGAACTGCTTGGCACTGCGCGCCGCGTTGATCAACGCGGCCGGGCCGCACAGCCAGCCGATCTTCCACCCCGTGGTGTTGAACGTCTTGCCGCCGCTGGAGATCGAGAGCGTGCGCTCCCACATGCCCGGCAGGGTGGCGATCGGGAGGTGATGCGCGTCATCGAACACGAGGTGCTCGTAGACCTCGTCGGCGAGGACGATCAGGTCGTGCTCGATCGCCAGGTCGGCGACCAGTCGCAGCTCGTCGCGCGTGAACACCTTGCCGGTCGGGTTGTGCGGCGTGTTGAGCAGCAGCACCTTCGTCTTCGGGGTGATCGCGGCGCGCAGTTCGTCGGGGTCGAAGGCGTACTCGGGCGGGCGCAGGGTGACCGGCTTCGCTGCCGCGCCGGCGAGCGCGATGCAGGCCTGGTAGCTGTCGTACATCGGCTCGAAGAGGACCACCTCGTCGCCGGTGTCGAGCAGGCCGAGCAGTGCGCCGGCCAAGGCCTCGGTGGCGCCGGCGGTGACGAGCACCTCGCCGTCGGCCGCGTACGTCAGGCCGTAGAAGCGCTGCTGGTGGGCAGCGATCGCCTCACGCAGCACGGCCATCCCCGGCCCGGGCGGGTACTGGTTCTGGCCACCACGGATGGCGGCCACCGCGGCGTCGAGCACCTCAGCGGGGCCGTCGGTGTCGGGGAACCCCTGCCCGAGGTTGATGCTGCCGGTGGCCGCGGCCAGCGCGGTCATCTCGGCGAAGATGGTGGTGCCGAAGCCCTGCAGCTTGGCGGTCAGGTACGGCTGTCGATCGGAGCCCACGGGAGGAACCTTACGGGGCGATCAACTCGGCGACCGCCAGCATGGTGACGCACGGCGACAGGCCGACCTGGGTGCCGATCAGCCCGGTGGAGATGCGCTCGACGACGCCCCACTCCCAGATCGCGGTCGCGTCGAGACCGGTCCACGACGCCAGCAGGTGCGCTCGGTCGTACGGGTCGCCGTGCAGCATCTCCTCGGGGTCTTCGCGCATCATCACCCCGAGGTCGTACTCGGCTTCGCAGCGCAGACCGTCCGGGTCGATGAGCTTGAAGCCGTCGCCGGCCTGGAGCGTGTTCCACTGGTGCACATCGCCATGGACGAGCACCGAGCGCTCGTCGTCGTGCGCGGCGATCCGACGTTCGGCGCAGGCGAGCGCGTGATCGACCACCCGCTCCG
Organism: Ilumatobacteraceae bacterium; assembly: GCA_965229005.1. Taxonomy (GTDB): domain Bacteria; phylum Actinomycetota; class Acidimicrobiia; order Acidimicrobiales; family Ilumatobacteraceae; genus CBDDIP01. Next base: position 544,748 of record CBDDIP010000002.1, on the reverse strand, counting down.
AGCACGGCCGGTCGAGCTCCTCCCACAGGCGGAGGATGCTGTCGATCAACCACCGACCCTTCTCCGCGCCGGTGGGCAGATCGGCGTCGGGCGCGGGTCGCCACATCGCCGAGGCGACGGCCGTGAGGATCGTCAGGCGTTCGTCGAACGGCCGACTCAGCTCCTCCAACGACGGCCCGAGTCGCTCCAGCAGGAGCGCGCCGCGCGCCTCGTCGCTGTCGAGCAGGCGCACACAGCCGTCACCATCGGCCAACCGCAGCACGGTGCACTCGTGCCGAGCGGCACTGCCGTCGCGCGGCACGAGGAGCTTCAGCACAGCGGCCACGCCGTCGCGTTGCACGACGTCGAGCACCAACGCCTCGGTCGCGCCCTGGAACACGCGGCCGATCGTCAGACCCCACTCGCCTGCCAGCGCGTCAACGAGGCCCGACAGGTCGTCGAGCCATCGTTGCGCGCCGGCGGCGTGAGCCTTGTTGCGCACGACGTCCGGCACCTCGATCACGAGCGAGGAGCCTGGCACGTCGTGGGTTGTCTGCGGCCCGAGTTTCCCCAGCCGCGGATCGGCGAGGGTCAGCCGACGGTGAGCTCACCGGTCATCGACGGGTGGATCTCACAGAACACCGAGTAGGTGCCGGCTGCGGGAGCCGTGAACGTGCCGGAGTCGCCACCGCCGACGTCGACCTTGAAGGCCCCGCCCTTGTCGGTGAACGTGTGGCCGAAGCCGTCGTCGTTGGTGACGGTGACCTCGCTGCCCGCGGTGACGCCGGCCGGGATCGAGAACGAGAAGTTCTCGATCGTGACGGTGGCGTCGCCGCCGGCCGGGGCGTCGGTGCCCGCGGGGGCGTCGGTGCCGGCCGGTGCGTCGGTGCCCGACGGTGCCTCGCTCGGCGCCGACGACACATCGGGCTCCTTGGCGTCGTCGCTGCTGCAGGCGGCGAGGCCGAGAGTGGTGAGTGCGGCGACTGCAAGTGCCTTGCGCATCCCGGTGCGGTTCATGTGTGCTCCCCTTGTTTGCTGTGATCTGGCGATCGCCCACGTCGGAACGTGGTGATCGGAGGTGTGTACGTTGCCGATCCGGGTTCGGTTCACGGATCCCGGTGGAAGTTGGTCAGGTTCTCCGGTCCGAACGAGAACGGGAGGAGCTGATCGAGGGTGAAGGTCGCCTGCACGCCCTCGGGGGTGGCGGCGAAGATCGGCGTGTCGAGCGATGCGAACTCGCGCAGGCGTTGGCGGCAGCCGCCGCAGCACGTGGTGACGTCGGGTCCGCTGGCCACGGTGAGCACGGCCACGATCTGACGCTCACCGGCCGACACCATCGCCGAGATGGCGCTGGCCTCGGCGCACGAGCCCTGCGGGTAGGCGGCGTTCTCGACGTTGCAACCGGCGAAGATCGAGCCGCTCGGCGTCAGCACGGCGGCACCGACGGGGAATCCCGAGTACGGGGCGTGCGCGTTGCGTTGCACGGCCACTGCCGCAGCGAACATCTCCGCGACCACCGATTCCGACGCTGCCACCATTCGAGCACGCTAGTGCCCGCTTGCGTCGCAGCTCAGACATGGTCTGAGGCCCGCCGAGGGCGTCAGGTGCGTTGCGACACGTCGGCGTGCCACGATGTGCGCCGATGGCTGCCCCCTCGTCCTTCCGCCGGCGCGTGCTCGGCAACCCGATCGCCCGAACGATCCTGTCGGTGTGGGCGTGGATCGTGCTCGCCGTGGTCCTCATCGTCTGGCTGCCGCTCGTGGCCATCACTCGGCTGGTGACCGCGCCGTTCGACAAGGGCAGTCGTTACGCACCGGGATGGCTGTTCCGCAAGCTCACCGTGGTGCACCAGAAGCTGAACCCGTTGTGGCGCTTCCGCACCAGCGGTCAGAAGATCACCGATCCGCGTCGCCCGTACGTCGTGGTGGCCAATCACCAGAGCTTCGTCGACATGCTCTTGATCTCGCACCTGCCGTGGGAGATGAAGTGGCTCTCGAAGGAGGACTTCTTCAAGTACCCGGTGGTCGGCTGGCTGATGCGCATGGCCGGCGATGTGAAGCTCGTGCGCGGACAGCGCGACAGCGTGGTGGCCGCGATGGATTCCCTGAAGGACCGCTTGAGCAAGCACGTCAGCGTGATGATCTTCCCCGAGGGCACGCGCAGCAAGGACGGTGCGCTGCAGCCGTTCAAGGACGGTGCGTTCCGCCTCGCGATCGAGACCGGCACGCCGATCCTGCCGCTCGCCGTCGACGGCACGTACCCCGCGTTGCACAAGGGCGACTGGCGCTTCGGCGTCACCAACGCAGAGGTTCGCGTGCTCGCCCCGGTGGAGACCGCCGGGATGACGATGGACGACGTGCCCGCGCTGAAGGAGCGGGTGCGCGATGCGATCACGGCCGAGCTCGCCGTGATGCGGGCCTGAGCAAGCGACCGGCGGCAGCGATGCCTCGCCTGTTCGCCAGCGACGACGACCGCGACCTCGTGCGCGCCGAGCGCAACGTGCGCCAGGCGTTCACCGATCTCGATCTCGATCTTCGATCGCTGGCTGCGGTCTCGAACATCTTCCGTGCCGCGACGGCGGTGCGCAACCACATGGAGAACGGCGTGCTCGCCCAGCACGACCTGTCGTGGAGCGCGTTCACGACGCTGTTCGTGCTGCGGGTGTGGGGCGACATGGACGCTCGTTCGTTGGCGTCGGAGGCCGGCGTGACCGCGGCGACGCTGACCGGGGTGATGAAGACGCTCGAGGCACGCGGTCTGCTGCGACGCAAGAACGACTCATCCGACGGGCGACGCGTGCTCGTGTCGATCACGGCGAAGGGCCGCGCTGCGGTGAACGCGATCATGCCGTCGTTCAACCGGCACGAGAGCCTGGTGACCCAGGCGTTGACCGACGGCGAGCAGGAGGACCTGGCGCGGGCGCTGCGCATCGTCCTGCGCACCGTCGAAGCCATCGACCTCTAGCAGCGTCTAGGCGGACGCCGTCCCAGCGAGCTGCGCCTCCAGCTCGGCGATCCGTTGACGCAGCGGCTCTGTCGCAGCGATCACTTCGGCCTCGGTGAAGCGAGGTGTGATGTGCTTCGGGCAGTTCCAGTCGAAGGCGACGACGTCGACGATCACCAGACCTTCGCTGCGCCCGTCGGCGTGAACGGCGGCCAGCTGCTCCGGGGTCGGGTCGGTGACGAAGCGGGCGTGCCCGTACAGCTTCATCCGCCGCCGGCGCGGGTAGTCGACGGCGATGATCGCCACGCGTCCGTCGTCGTCGAGGTTGCCGGCCGACACGTACTGCTTGTTGCCCGGCCGATCGAGCCAGGCGATCTGCGATGGTCCGGTGACGTGGACGAACCCCGAAGGGCCGCCGCGGTGCTGCACGTACGGCCAACCGTTGGCGCCGACCGATGCGAGGTAGAAGCTGTCGCGCTCCGTGAGGAACTCGATCTCGGATGGACCGAGCGATGCGGGCGGCTGCTGTGCCTGCGCGTCGGCGTACATCAGTGCGGAGCCGCGCTCGGTCTGGTGACGAACGGCGGCAGGGCCGAAGGCGATGTCGTAGTAGTTCTCCATGGCGGTCAGTTCCCTTCGAGGAGGATGGTCGGCAGGCGCTTGAGCGTGCGAGCGAACGGAGCCCGGTCTCCGCTGACACGGGCGATCACGAGCGCGCCTTCGATCGCTGCGATCGCGTCCTGTGCGCGTGCGGTGGCCTCGCTGCCGGATGCGCCGGCTTCACGAGCGAACGCGGCGAACGCTGCGGTCCATCCGGCGAGCGCCTCGGCGAGCTGGGTCGACGCGGCATCGCTGCCCTCGCCGACCGACAGCGTGTCGAGCAGGCAGCTGCGCGTCCCCTGCTCGTAGAACGCTGACAGGTTGCGAGCGACGGCACGGATGCGGGATGTCGCGTCTCCGGTGCCACCGAGCGGTCGCAGCACGTCGGCGGCGAAGCGATGCCCGGTGGCCGTCACCACTTCGGCGGCCATCTGCTGCTTCCCGCCGGGGAAGCGGTGGTACATGCTCGACTTCTGCAGACCGGTCGCCTCGGCGATGTCGGTGAGGCTCGCACCGGCGTACCCCGCATCGCGGAACAGACCGCTCAGTCCGTCGAGCAGCTGTTCGTCGTCGATTCGTCTCGTTGCCACGCCGCTACTGTACCGATCGTTCGGTATAGATACAACCCTCAGGGCCCGGGCGGCAGGAGCACGGGGAGCTCGAGCGTGAACACGGCGCCACCATCGGGATGGTTGGTTGCCCGTGCTTCGCCGTGGTGCTCGGCGGCGATGGCGGAAACGATCGACAGACCGAGGCCGGAGCCGGCACCGACACGCGCTTGGTCGGCGCGCCAGAAGCGATCGAAGACGTGCGCCAGGCTGGCCTCGTCGAGGCCGGAGCCGTGGTCGCGCACCTCGAGGCGCGCCGTGCGGTCCTTCCAATCGACCGACACGTCGACGGGCGAGCCGGCGGGTGTGTGCTTCAGCGCGTTGGTGACGAGGTTGGCGATCGCCTGGCGGAGGTGGTCGCCGTCACCGGCGACCACGACCGGCTCCGGCGCGTGCAACGTGATCCGGCGATCCGGCGCTGTCGCCGCCGCGTCGGTGCACGCGTCGGCGGCGAGCACGGTGAGATCGACCGGCACCGTGTCGCGCGGTCGCGTCTCGTCGAGGCGAGCCAGCAGCAACAGGTCGTCGACCAGCACGCGCATGCGCGCCGACTCCTCCTCGATGCGTCGCACCACCGTGCCGCGATCGATCTGCGTGCCCTGCTGATCCAGACGGAACAGCTCGGCGAAGCCCTGGATGGAGGTGAGCGGCGTGCGCAGCTCGTGCGACGCGTCGGAGAGGAACTGACGCAGTCGCTGCTCGGTCGCCTCGCGTTCGGTGAACGCGGTCTCGATGCCACCGAGCATCGTGTTCAACGCCAGGCCGAGCTGCCCGACCTCGCTGCGTCCGTCGGCGGGGGCGACGCGCTGCGACAGGTCGAGATCGCCTTCGGTGATCGAGCGCGCCGAGTCGGCCATGTCCTCCAGTGGGCGCAGCCCACGGCGCAGCAGGAACCAGCTGCCGACGGCGAGCAGGACGAGGAGCGACCCACCACCGATCGCCTCGATCAGCACCAGCCGGTTCAACGACTCCTGCACCTGATCAGTCGGCACCGCGATGGCGACCTCGTAGACCGCGCCGTCGGACTGGTCGCGGAAGCTCTGCACGTAGACGCGCCACTCGCCCGAACCCGTCGAGGAACCGACGGTGAGGAACGAGCCATCCTTCGGCAGCGCGTCAGGCAGATCGGGCACGCTCGTCGGCGCCTCCGGATCGGTGGCCAGCACCGTGCCGGTGGCGTCGCGGATCTCCGCGTAGCCGTCGAAGAAGCCGCCACCGGGTCGCTCCGCGCCACCGAACCCGGGTCCGGGGATCAACCCGGCCGCGTCGAGCAGCGTCGGGATGATGCGGCCGTTGGTGTTGCGCAGCCGCTCGTCGAGGCGGCCGTACTCGCTGTTCGAGTAGACGCTGTAGGTGGCGACACCGAAGACGGCGAGCCCGGCGGTCAGCAGCAGGGCGAGGCCCACCACCAGTCGGAGACGCAGGCTCATCGCAGCATCATGCCGCGCCAGGTGCGGTGCGGAACATCCATCGATCCAGCAGCGCGAACTGCACCAGCCACAGCGGTGCGTAGGCGGCAGCCGATCCGAGGACGACGGCGACCGTGTGCACGCTGTCGCTGGCGCCCGCATGCAGTGCCCAGTGCTCGGCGAGCGAGGCACCGATGGTGGACAGCACCAGCCCGGCGAAGGACAGCACGCAGAACGGGACCACTTCGGAGCCGGTGGATCGATGTCCGCGCTTGCCCCACACCCATCGACGGTTGAGCTCGAACGAGGGCACGATGCCCGCCGTGTTGGCGATCACGTTGGCCCATCCGGCGGTCATCACGTTGCCGCCGACGAGCACGACGAGCAGGACGTTGCTGATCACCGTGCTGATCACGGACACCGCGCTGTAGCGGGAGAGCTTGGCGAGCATGGTCACAGCGGCTCAGCTCGTGACGGTGACGGTGACGGTGACGGCGAGGCGCGGGCGGAACACCCATGAGCGCAGCAGCACGAGCTTCGCCGCGCTCGCCAGCGCGTTGGCCACGGTGAGCACCGCGACGAGGACGAGCACGCTGGTGATGCCGACGGACTGCGTGACGGCCAGCGTCGCCAGCGTGACGATCAGCGGGACACCGGCGGCAACGAGGCCCCGCACGTGGTGGCTCGTGCGACGAGTACGACCGCGCAGGTTGAACGTGAGTCGTCGGTTGGCCGCGGTGTTGGCGATGGTGCAGAGGGCGAGCGCGACGACGTCGGCGAGCACGACGCCGAGCGGGCCGGCGAGGGTGGCGAACAGCACGGCGAACGCCACGGTCGACACGATGCCGATGGAGGCGAAGCGGGCGAGCTGCTCCCCCGTCGGGCTGTCGGGCACCTCTGCGGTGCCGGCGACCGGGGTGGTCAGCAGGCCCTCGCCGCGTGCGAACGCGCGGACCATCCGCCACACGCCCCGGAGGTCGTCGCGGGCCGTCGTGACGACGTTGACGCGCGAGTCGGGATCGTCCACCCAGTCGACGGGCACCTCGTGGATGCGCATCCCGTTGTGCTCGGCGAGCACCAGGAGCTCGGTGTCGAAGAACCATCCCTGGTCCTGCACCATCGGCAGCAGCGCATGTGCGACGTCGCCGCGCAGGGCTTTGAAACCGCACTGCGCGTCGGAGAACCCGGCGCGCAGCGCGGTGCGCAGGATCAGGTTGTAGCTGCGCGAGATCACTTCGCGCTGCGGGCGCCGGACGACGCGCGACGTGCTCGCCAGCCGCGTGCCGATGGCCACGTCGCTGTGCCCGGAGACGAGCGGCGCGACGAGTGGCAGCAGCGCGTCGAGATCGGTCGACAGGTCGACGTCCATGTAGGCGACCACCGGTGAAGCGCTTCGGCTCCACACCGCGCGCAGCGCACGACCGCGACCTTTCGCCTCGAGGTGCGCAGCTCGCACACCTTCCAGCTTCTGGGCCAGCGAGCAGGCGAGGCCCCACGTGTGATCGGTCGACGCGTTGTCGGCGATCGTGATCTGCCACGAGAGCGGGAAGTGCTCGCCGAGGTAGGCGTGCAGCCGGCGGATCGACGCCTCGAGGGTGGCGTCCTCGTTGTGCACCGGGACGACGATGTCCACCGTCGGTGCAACCGTCGACGGACGCGGGTCGAACACCAGCAGCGTGTCCGCGCCATGACGGTGGCCGAACACCGGGTGGGCCATGACCGGGTTGCTGCGGTCCGGGAGGCTGGCGATGGTGGTGGCGGTCGTGCTCATGTGGACGATGCTCGGCCCGCGGACTGTGACCCTCATCCGTCGTTCCTGGGAGTTCGCTGGGACTTGCCTGCCAGGCGCGGCTTCCCCGACATCGAGCACCTAGCGTTGCGGCGTGGAGCGCGACCGAACCAAGCCGCTGGTGCTCGCCGTCGATGACGAAGAGCACATCACCGAGCTGCTGGCGATGGCGCTCGGGTTCAACGGCTTCGAGGTGCGACGCGCCGCGTCCGGCCGCGAGGCGTTGGCCGCCGTCGCCGAACGTCGACCGGATCTCGTCCTGCTCGACGTGATGCTGCCCGACCTCGACGGCTTCGAGGTCGCTCGGCGGCTGCGCAGCGACGAGCGCTCCGGCACCCGCGTGCCGGTGATCTTCCTCACCGCTCGTGACGCGACGGTCGACAAGGTCGAAGGCTTGCGCCTCGGCGTCGACGACTACGTCACGAAGCCGTTCTCCATCGAGGAGCTCATCGAGCGGGTGAAGGCCGTGCTGCGTCGCTCCAGTGGCGCCGGCCCGGGTGAGAGCAAGCTGACGTACCACGACCTCGTGCTCGACGAGGACACCCGTGACGTGTGGCGCGCCGGTCGTCTCGTGGAGCTGACGCCCACCGAGTACAAGCTGCTGCACTACCTGCTGTCGAACGCGCGGCGCGTGCTCACCCGCGAGCAGATCCTCGAAGCCGTGTGGGACTACACGTTCGCCGGCAACGCCTCGGTGCTGGAGACCTACATCAGCTACCTCCGCCACAAGGTCGACGACGTCGAGCCCGCGTTGATCCACACCGTGCGTGGCGTCGGCTACAGCCTGCGCCTCCCCGCCGGCTCGGAATCCCCTGCCTGAGCTCGCTCCTGAGCAACGACCTGGCTGGTTCTCAGGCGACTCTGAGGATCGGGGCGCAGCATCGTGGTCATGACGATGACACTCGAGCCGCCGGCGATCCCTGACGCGCTCATCGGGGACGACCCCCTGACCCAGCACGAACTGGTTGGCACAGATCGGGCACCGCAGCGGCGACGGATCACCGACTGGCGCCCGCACCGGCCGTCCACCCACGGGTGGATCACCGGCGCGATCGGCGCGTTCACGCTGGTGCTGTACTCGTGGAACCTCTCCGCGGTCGGCATGGGCAACAGCTACTACGCCGCCGCGGTGAAGAGCATGACCGTGTCGTGGAAGGCGTTCTTCTTCGGCGCGCTGGACCCGGGCAGCTTCATCACCGTCGACAAGCCACCGGCCGCGCTGTGGCTGCAGGCGATCTCCGGGCGCATCTTCGGCTTCTCGACGACGAGCATGATCCTGCCGGAGGTGCTGTGCGGCGTGGGCTCCGTGCTGCTGCTGCACAAGCTCGTCCGCCGGTGGCAGGGCGACGTCGCCGCGCACCTCGCTGCGATCGCGCTCGCCGTCACGCCGATCGCCGTGGCGATGTTCCGCAGCAACAACCCCGACGCGGTGCTCACCCTCCTCGGTGTCGCCGGCGCGTGGGCGATGTGGAACGCGATCGAGACCGGCCGCACGCGCTGGCTGGTCGCCGCCGGAGCGATCACCGGTCTGGCCTTCAACGCCAAGATGCTGCAGGCGTTCCTCGTCGTGCCGGCGTTCGCCATCGTCTACCTCGTCGCCGGACCACCGAAGCTCGGCAAGCGCTTCGTCCAGCTGCTTGCGGCGATGGCCGCGCTGGTCGTGTCGTGCGGCTGGTGGATGGCGATCGTCGCCATGTTCCCCGCATCGGCTCGGCCGTACATCGGCAGCACGAGCGACAACTCCATCGTCAGCCTCCTGCTCGGCTACAACGGCCTCGACCGCGTCTTCGGCTCGGGGTCCGGTACGGGCGGCGGCGGAGCGGCCTTCGGGGGCACCGCCGGTCTGTGGCGGATGTTCAACAGCGAGACCGGCGGGCTCGTCTCCTGGCTGATCCCCATTGCCGCGGTCGGTTTGATCGCCGGCTTGCTGATCACCCGCCGGCGCCCTCGCGATGATCGGGCTCGCGCCGGCTGGTTGCTGTGGGGCGGCTGGGCGCTGACGTGCATGGAGGTGTTCAGCCTCAGCGAGGGGATCTTCCACCCGTACTACACGGTGCAGCTGGCGCCGGCCGTCGCCGCGCTCGCCGGGGCCGGTGGGGTCGCGCTGTTCCGACTCGCCCGTGATGGCAGCGGCCGCTCGCAGCTCGCAGCTCGCATGGCCCTGCCGGCGACGATCGTGCTCGGCGCGGCATGGGCCGTGGCCCTGCTGCAGCGCACGCCGAACTACCACTCGGAGCTGCGCACGCTGATCGTCGCCGGTGCGGCGATCTCGGCTGCCGGTCTCACTGCCGGGTTCGTGCTGCGCCACCGCGTGCTGCAGCTCGCCGCTGCGGCGATCGGCGCGCTGACGTTGCTCGCCGGGCCGACGGCCTACGCGGTCACCACCGTGGAGTCGCCGGTCAGCGGCTCGCTGATCTCTGCCGGCCCGACCGTGGCCAGCACGGGGTTCGGCGGGCTCGGTGGCCCGGGCGGGGGTCGAGGTGGACCCGGTTCGTCGACCAGCGTGTCGAGCGAGCTGATCGACTACCTCGAGACCAACCAGGGTGACGCCACCTATCTCGTCGCCGCCTTCGGATCGTCGGCCACCGAGCCGATCATCCTCGCCACCGGCGAGCCGGTGATCACGATCGGCGGCTTCAGCGGCAGCGACCCGGCGCCGACGCTGGCACAGTTCCAGCAGCTCGTCGCCAGCGGTCAGGTTCGCTTCCTCCTCGCCAGCAGCGGGCAAGGCGGCGGACCGAACGGCGGACGCGGCGGATCGAGCGAGATCACCCAGTGGGCCGAGGCCAACGGCACCGCCGTGACCGTCGGCGGGGCCACGCTCTACGACCTGTCCGGGGTGACGTCATGACCGAGCTCGACACCTCCTGGCCCGCACCACTCCCGCAGCCGCCTGCCGATCCGCCCGAAAGATCGACCGCCACGTGGGTCCGGGCCGGTGTGGCGGCCATCGCCGTCGCCACCCTGTCGGTGGTCGGCGTCAACGTCATCGCCACTCGGGCCAAGGGGCTCGGCGACGGTGGGACCACGCAGGGCTTCCCCGGCGCCTTTCCCGGTGGTCCACCGATCGGCGGCAACGCGCCGAACCAGACGCAGCAAGGCGGACGCGGCACGCGCGGCACCGTCACCTCGGTGTCCGGATCGACGTTCGCCATCAGCACCCGCAACGGCGGCACGCGCACGATCACCGTCACGTCGAGCACCGACATCCAGGTCGCCTCCGGTGGCCCCGGCTCGATGACGGACATCACCGTCGGTGTCGAGGTGCAGGTCGCCGGCACGAGCACCGGGACCAACGCCCTCGACGCGACCTCCATCGTCGTCGGCTGACCGATGACCGTCCTCGACCACCCACCCGACGTTGCGTTTGATCGCTCGCCCACCGTGGCGATGGGTTTGAGATCAAACGCTGCGGGCTGAGGCTTTCGCGACGAGCCAGGCGAAGGCGGGGTCGGGTTGTTCGGCGAGCATCTCCGGGTGCCACTGCACGGCGAACACCTCGGGGCGGCCGGCCACCTCGAACGCCTCGACGACGCCGTCTTCGGCCGAGCCGGTGACGATCACCCCGGCGCCGGGCGTGCCGACGGCTTGGTGGTGCAGGCTGTTCGTCGGAACCTCGCGGCCGTAGAGCTGTGCGGCGATCGAGCCCTCGTCGACGCGCACGATGTGGCATCGCTCGGTTCGCGGGGTGTCGAACAACGCGTGCCCGCTGTCGTCGGGCAGGTGCTGCACGAGCGTGCCGCCGAGCGCGATGTTCAGCAGCTGCGCGCCGCGGCACACGCAGAGCATCGGCAGGTGCGCGTCCAGCGCGGCGCGGATCAGGGCCAGCTCCCAGTCGTCGCGACCGCGTTCCACCTCGCCGAGCTCGGGGATCGGGTCGTCGCCGTACAGCGCGGGGTCGGGGTCGGCACCACCGGTCATCACCAGGCCGTCGAGGCGCGACACCATGTCCACCGGGTCGGCGTTGCGGGTCAGCTGCACCGGGAGGCCGCCGACTTCGGCGATCGCCTTCGGGTACTCGCTGAGGTGCAGGTCCACCTCTTCACCGGCCAACGCCGACGGGAGCATCGGCACGCGCTCCACCGGCCAGCGCCGACCCGAGAGGCCGATCAGCGGGCGGCGACTCATGCGCGCTCCAGTGTGACGGGCAAGCGCTTGATGCCGCTGATGAAGTTCGAACGCAGCCGCTCGGCCGGCCCGTCGAGGGAGGCCGAACCGATCCGCGGCAACAGCTCCTCGAAGAGCACCTTCAGCTCCATGCGCGCCAGCTGGGCGCCCAGGCACAGGTGCGGGCTCATCCGCCCGAAGGCGACGTGATCGTTCGGCGTGCGGTGGATGTCGAAACGATACGGATCGTCGAACTGGTCGTGGTCGTAGTCGGCGCTGGTGAACCAGATGACGGCCTTGTCGCCGCGCTTGATCGTGCGGCCGCCGATCTCGATGTCGGCCGTGGCGGTGCGGCGGAAGTGCATCGTCACCGTGCCCCAGCGGAGCATCTCCTCCACTGCGCTGTCCATCAGCGCTGTGTCGCCGGCGAGCACCGAGGCGCGCAGCTCGTCGAGCTGGTCGGGCCGTTCGAGCAACGCCTTCATCGCCGAGGCCATCGTGTACCGCGTCGTGTCGTTGCCGGCGCTCACGAGGAGCACGAAGAAGTTCTTGAACTCCTTGTCCGTCAGCCGGTCGCCGTCGATGGTGGGAGCGAGCAGGTCGCTGATCACGTCGTCGGTGGGCGACGCGTGACGCTCCTCGGCGGCGCGCTGCGCGTACTGGTAGAGATCGAGCGCCGCGGGCGAGCGGAACGGGATCGACTTGAACTCGTCGGTGTCGGTGAGGCCGACGGGGTGTTCGGTGAACTCGGGGTCGAAGTTGCCGAGCAGAGCGTCGCCGCGCTCGACGAGCCACGCGCCGTCGTCGTCGGGCACGCCCAGCAGGCGACCGAGCATGCGCATCGGCAGCTGCTTGGCGATCGCCTCGACGAAGTCGAACCGTCCTCCGGTGGGTGCGTGTGCGGCGAGCGCTTCCTCCGTCACGGTGCGGGCCAGCAGGCGGATGGCGTTCTCGTACGCGTAGACCTCACGTCGCGAGAACGGCTTGCTCACCAATCGGCGGAAGCGGGTGTGCTCCGGCGGGTCGTACTCGAGCATGTTGCGACGGGCCAGGAAGTCCTCCTGGTCCATCTCCTCCAGCGTGATGCCCTCCGCGCTGGAGAACACCTCGACGTTGCGGCTCACCTGCAGCAGGTGGTCGTAGCGGGTGATGGCCCAGAAGCCCTTGCCGCCGTCGTGCTCCTCCCAGAAGCTGACCGGCTCGTCGCGTCGCAGCCGTTCGAAGGTGGCGTGCGGGAAGCCGTTGACGTACACGTCGGGGTCGACGATGTCCGCGTCGGCGACGGCCATCGCCGCGTCGAGCACGCCGTCGACGCGCGGCCCGCTCACGCGACCGGACCGACGTGATGCGGTGCGAGCAGCGAGCCGCCTTTGAACGTGGTGCCGACCGAACGCCAGTAGCCGCCGATGACCTCGCGCACCTCCAGGCGGCTGACCTCCTCGACGGGCGACGGCAGCAGCTCCAGCTCGGCATCGCCGCGCCACGCCTGGCCGAGCTCGACGTCGACGCCCTGCATCGTGACGAGCTCATCCATCGCATCGGTGCCGTCGGCCTCGATGGCCGGCATCCACCGGCTGTGCAGCATGGCGTGCCCGTTGACGAAGCCGTTGCCCGCTGACTCCTCGCGCAGCGTGACGCGGGCGTCGACGATGCGCCGATCCTGGTAGGCCACGGTGCCGGCGAAGCGCCCACCCGGCGCCACCCGCGGGCCGGCCTTGCCGATGGTGACCGGGCGGGTCATCCAGATGCTGCCGAGCTTCTTCGGGTAGCCCTGGAAGTGGCCGCGCACCATGGCGAAGTCCTTGTCCACCCAGATGTAGACGCAGCGGCTGAAGATGCGGCCCTCGTACTGGCAGCGCACGACGATGAACGCTTCCTTGTACTGCGCGCGCACCGGGTCGTCGAGCTCACTGAAGTCGGGCCCGCAGCTCTGCCAGTCGGCGAAGATCATCGCCACCGCACCGGGGTCCTGATCGTCGGGCACGAGGGTCAACGGTTCCGGCAAGAGCTCGGCGACGCGCGACGGATCGGTGCGGTACTCCACCGTCATCAGGTCGCCGCTGTAGTGCCACGGCGGGGGTGGCAGGATGGACGACGCCCCGCTCGCGGTGCGCGGGAAGACGAAGCCCTCCAGCGCACCGGACTCGTGTTCAGCGCTCATGGGCGCACACTATCGTTTGGGGCCTAACGACTTTGCCGCTGCCGAACGCAGCACTGGAAGGGCGCCACGTGACCGAAGTACGACGCATCCTGCTCGACGGATACCCCACCATCGTCGTGCGCGAGGGCGACGAACTGGTCGCCCGGGACGGCCGCACCGTCGGTGTCGAGGAGGCCGTGCACCTGCCTCCCGTCGAGCCGACGAAGATCCTCTGCTGCCACCTCAACCACGTGTCGCGCGTCCGCGAGTTCGGCGTCTCGTTGCCACCCGCGCCCACGTACTTCCACAAGCCGATCTCGGCGCTGAACGCGCACGGCGCCGGCGTCGTGCGGCCGTCGAACCTGAAGTGGTTGAACTACGAGGGCGAGGTGGCGATCGTCATCGGGCGCACGTGCCGCAACGTGTCGCACGCCGAGGCCGGTGCCTACATCGCCGGGTACACGGTGGCCAACGACTACGGGTTGCACGACTTCCGCGACACCGACTCCGGTTCGATGCTGCGCGTGAAGGGCGCCGACACGCTGTGCCCGATCGGGCCTGGGCTGGTCACCGACTGGGACTTCCACGACAAGCGCATCCGCACCACGGTCAACGGCGTGGTCCGCCAGGACGGCAGCACGGCCGAGATGGCGTGGGACATGCACTACCTCGTCGCCGACCTCGCCCGGCTGATCACGCTCGTACCCGGCGACATCATCCTCTCCGGGACGCCTGCGTTCTCCCGCCCGGTGCAGCCCGGCGACGTCGTCAGCGTGGAGGTCGAAGGACTCGGCACGCTGACGAACACGATCGTCGAGGGCCCGACGCCGGTGAGCAACGAGGTCGGAGCACAACCGACCGAGACCGAAGAGGTGCTGTCCACCGCGCTGGGCGGCGACTGGGAATTCCGCGGACAGCGACGCCCGAACGCCACGGATCGCAGCGAGCTGCCGTTCCCGCTCGTGAGGCCGCTGGTGCAGGAGTGAGCCTGTTCCACGAACCCGGCGACGGGCGCACCGACGTCGGCGGCATCCACGTCAGCACGCAGCACTACATCGGCGGCAAGCGCGTCGGTTCACCGAGCACGTTCGAGGATCGGTCGCCGCTCGACTGGTCGATGGTGCTCGCCGACGTCGCCCGCGGCGATGCCGCCACGGCCGATGCTGCGGTGACTGCGGCGGTCGATGCCTTCCCCGCGTGGGCTGGGCTCGGCGTGCGCGGCCGCGGCGAGATCCTGCGCCGGCTGGCCGACCTGATCGACGCCAACGTGCCGTCGCTGGCCACGGTCGAGTGCCTGGACATGGCGATGCTGGAGGAGAGCCTGCGGCTGCGCGTGCTGTCGCGCGGCGCACGCAACTTCCGCGCCTACGCCGACCTCGCCGAGCAGTACGAGGAACGGGTGTGGGACAGCAACGGCACGCACAACCGCGTCATCCGCCACCCCGCCGGCCCGACCGTGGTGATCACCCCGTGGAACGCGCCGTTCATGCTCAGCACGTGGAAGTGCGCGCCGGCGCTGGCCGCCGGCAACACCGTCATCCTCAAGCCGGCCGAGTGGTCGCCGCTGTCGTGCTCGATGCTGGCCGACCTGGCCGACGAGGCGGGCGTGCCGCCCGGTGTGTTCAACGTCGTGCAGGGCATCGGTGAGGAGGTCGGTGCGGCGCTCGTCGCCGACCCGCGGCTGCGGCGGATCAGCTTCACCGGTTCACCGGAGACCGGCCGTCACATCGGTGCCGCTGCGGCGAAGAACCTCGTGCCGTTCACGGCCGAACTGGGTGGCAAAGGCCCGCTGATCGTGTTCGCCGACGCCGACCTGGACGCCGCGGCGAAGAAGGCCGCCGGTCAGTACGACGACTCGGGTCAGGTGTGCCTGGCCGGCACGCGCATCCTCGTCGAGGACCGCGTGCGCAGCGAGTTCCTCGAGCGCTTCCACGCCTACGCGGACGCGCAGGTGCTGGGCGACTCGCGCGATCCGTCGACGACGATCTCACCGATGATCCACCCGGACCACCTCGCGCGCGTCGACGGCTTCGTGGCGCGGGCCCGTGAGGCCGGCGACACGATCGTGCGCGGCGGGCACGTGTGGCGCGACGGCGGTCTGTGGTACGAGCCGACGCTGGTCGAACCGCGCAGCAACGACAGCGAGATCGTGCAGCACGAGGTGTTCGGCCCGGTGCTGACGTTCCAGACCTTCACCGACGAAGCCGACGCGATCCGCCTGGCCAACTCCACGCCGTACGGGTTGTCGGGCATCGTGTACACGGGCTCGCAGGAACGCGCCGACCGCGTCGGCCGCGCGGTGCGCGCCGGCACGGTGTGGATCAACACGTTCCTGATCCGCGACCTCACCGCGCCGTTCGGTGGCATCGGCATCAGCGGCATCGGCCGCGAAGGGGGCGACTACGCCCTCGACTTCAGCAGCGACCTCTCCATGGTCCAGATCCTCGACGGCACCACCACGTAGCTGGATGTCTGGGCGCGGCACCTTGCCGCGCTCAGACATCCAGTTCGGGTGGGTGACTTCGGTTCGCAGCATCACTCACGCACGCAATGCGGCAGCGAACCGATCGCCGTCGACGCGCAGCACGGCGCGACCGTTCATGCGCTCGCGTTCGAACGGATCGATGGCGTGCTCGCATCGCGCCGTGTACGCCACGACGTAGAGCGCACCGGCGATGGCGATGCGCCGATCCTCTTCGGTGAGCGGACGTGGGTACTGATCGAGCCACTCGACGATCTCGTCGAAGCCGGGCATCGACGCGTCGGTGGGCTCGCCGGTCGCTCGCCATGTCGCCGCGGCCTGACCCATCGCCACCGGGATCGACATCGTCGCGAGACTGTCCATGTCGTAGATGGCAGCGACGCCCGACGTCGAGAGCCGCACGTTGCGCGCCGCCCAGTCGCCATGGGCGATGCCGCGGGTGCCGAGCTCCAGCAACGGCTTGGCGATGGACGCGTGCTCGTCGATCCACTCCGCTCCCGCAGCGGTGGCAACGAAGTCGAACATCGGAGAGTGCGGCTCCGGGTACAGCTCGTCGATCTCGCTGTGCAGCGGATGGCCGAGCAACGGCGGCAGCGACGAGCAGGCGTCGACGACGTCGGCGAACCCGGATGCCGACGCGACGAGGTGGGCGTGGGTGAAGGCCGACGGCATGCCTGGATCGGCGACGTACGTCTCCACCGTCGCCAGACCGAGGCCGCTCGGCAGCGGGCCGGCGAGCGGCACCGGGCACGGGAGTCCTGCCGCGGCGACCGCCTGTTGCGCGGTGCTCACCGCCGACAGGAACGCGGCCGACCACCGCGGTTGGTAGCACTTGACGACGACCTCGTCGCCCGTGGTCAGCTCGACGCCCGTGACGCTGCCGACCGACGCGCTGTGGAACAGCGCTCGCCGCGGCGCCGCGGCGAAGGCGAGCCGACAGACCTCGGTCACCTGATCGGCGATCGCGTCGGGATCGTCGGTGCCGTGGATGGACGTGTGCACGGCGACGTAGCCGCTGTAGCGGCGCGCCTGCGCGTTGATGAGGTCGGCGATCGTCTCCACGGGCTACTCGGCGGGCTTCGCCGACGGCTGGGCAGTCGCGCTGGCGCAGATCGCTTCGTGCACCTGGCGGGTGAGCGACTCGATCGCTTCGGTGAGGTCGGTGTTGCGTTGGAGCAGTGACCGCAACGTCTCGGTGTTGGACAGCGTGTGCTGGGACACCTCGGCGGCCACCTGGTCGGCTCGCTTGGCGGCGATGAGGAGGATCGCGCCCTGCAGGCCGGCGACCATCGACAGCATCAGGTTCAGCAGGATGTACGGGTAGGGGTCGAAGCCGTCGCCCTTGCCGACGTGCAGCAGCGTGTTGGCGACCATCCACACGCCCATGAAGAGCAGGAAACCCGCCGACGAACCCCCACGAGCCCATGCGGTTGCGCACGGAGTCGGCGGCGCGCTCCCCCGGCGTGAGATCGTCACCCTTGCGGACGGCCGGATGATGTCCCCAGGGGTTGCTGTAGCGAGCCATGGTTGGAGTCTGCACCGCGTAGCGTTCGACCGATGCGTACGACGAACTCGTTCGACCGCCCGCACGTTGCTGTTGGCTGCGGCCCTCCTGGCCGCCGACCTGACGGTCGATTCGGGCATCGGGCACGCCGGGGCTCATCGTGCTGCCGACCCGTCGCGGCCGGCACGGTCACCACCGTGCATCCGGGCGCGCCGGCCGGCGCCGTTGCGGCCATGGTCAACATCACCGCCACCGACGGCGCGGCCGCTGGCTACGTCACCGCCGATCGGTGCAGCGCCCTCGTCGCCGGACCGCAGGCGTTCAGCAACGGCAACCACCTCGCCAAGTCAGCCGCCGCCAACCTGGCGGTGGTGCCGCTCGACGGCGACGGCTCGTTCTGCCTGTACAACCAGTCGCTCGTCAACCTCGTGGTCGACACGCAAGGCTCGTTCGCCCCGCCCGACGTCGGCGGTCTGACGTTCGTGCCGGTGAGCGGCGCGCCGGTGCTCGACACGCGCGGCACCGGACCGAACCCGGTCCTGGCCGCGGGCGTGATCACCACCGTGCACACCGGCGCACCCGCGGGCACGACGGCCGTGCTCGCCAACATCACCATGACCGCCGGCACCGCACCCGGCTACATCACCGCCGGGCCGTGCAGCACCCTCGTCGCCGGGCCGCAGACGCGCAGCAACGGCAACCACCTCACCGGCACCGCCATCGCCAACCTGTCCGTCATCCCGGTCGACCCCGACGGCGACTTCTGCCTCTACAACCAGAGCCCCGTCCACCTCATCGTCGACGTCCAAGGCGATTTCGTCGACGATGGCGGTGGCGCCGGCTTCGCTCCCTCCGCGCCCGAACGCGCGCTCGACACGCGCGGCGCCGGCACGAACCCGGTCCGCCCGGCGGGATCGCTGACCACGGTCCACAGCGGTGCACCCGCGGGCACGACGGCCGTGCTCGCCAACATCACCATGACCGCCGGCACCGCACCCGGCTACATCACCGCCGGGCCGTGCAGCACCCTCGTCGCCGGGCCGCAGACGCGCAGCAACGGCAACCACCTCACCGGCACCGCCATCGCCAACCTGTCCGTCATCCCCGTCGACCCCGACGGCGACTTCTGCCTCTACAACCAGAGCCCCGTCCACCTCATCGTCGACGTCCAAGGGCGCTTCGGCGGTACGGCGACGAACCAGTTCTTTCTCGCCACGCGCCGCAGCGCGTGCTCGACACGCGGCCGGCGCCGATCGAGGGTCCGCCGGTCACGTCATGCACCTCGGTGGTGCACATCGGCGACTCGACGTCGTCGGTCGGCCTGATCGCTCCGGCGATCCTGCCCAACCCAGCCGATCGCGTCGACGCGCAGTACCGCCGGGTGGGCGTGCTCGAGCCGCACATGGAGATCTCGGGCGCTCGTTCGATCGTCGAGCGCCTCTCCGGTCAGCTGAACGCGTTCGAGGTCGCCTCGATCTGGAAGTCCAGGGGCTACCAGGGGTGCTGGGTGCTGGCGCTCGGCACCACCGACACCGCCAACGTCGGCGCCGGCAGCTCGGTCAGCCGGCGCAGCCGCATCGACGCGATGATGGCCCTCATCGGCGACGACCCGGTGATGTGGGTGAACGTGAAGACCAGGGTCACCGACGGTCCGTGGTCGAACGCGAACATGCAGCTGTGGAACGCCGAGCTCGCTGCGGCCGCTATCCGCTACCCGAACCTGCACGTGTACGACTGGTCGGCGGTGGTGCAGAACGTGTGGTTCTCCGGCGACCAGATCCACTACACGCCGGACGGATACCGCCAGCGTGCGAGGTTGATCGCCGATGCCCTCGCGGTGTCCTGGCCGGGCTGAACGACACCGGTGCGATTTCCCCCTCAAGTCGGGGGTCTCGGACGCCGAAGGTGTGGTGTGGACGCTGCGTTGCGAGCCCTGAATTCGATGAGTCGCAAGGAGGGTGAGTACACCCTCCTGCTCGACGAGCAGTTCGACATCATCTGGCACAGCGAATCGCTGACGCGCATCCTCGGCTGGGACGACGTGACCGGCCGCAACGGCACCGAGTTCGTCCACCCCGATGACCTCGAGCTGGTGCTCCAGACGATGATGCAGGTCATGCAGGGTGGCGATCACCAGGGCCTCGACCCGTCGTTCGCCCCGGAGTCGGCTGACATCCGGGTGATCGACGTGCACGGCAAGTACCAGGTCTTCGAAGCAACGACCTTCAACCACCTCGACGACGGCGAGGTGAAGGGCGTGCTGTGCACCTGCCGGCGGGTGCGCGACCGCAGCGACCTCGCTCGTGCGATCGAGATGCTCGGCTCGGGCGCCGAGGTCGATGAAGTGGTGCCGGTCGTCGCTCGACTCACCGATCGCTCGATGGGTGGCGGCGAGGTGCGGAGCGCGATCGCGTGGAAGCACGGCGAGCGGATCGTCGTCGTCTCCGCCGATGGCGAGGCGCCGCTCGACTCGCGCCTGGCCGACGTCGCCCGCGTCGTCTGGTCGCACGGCATCAGCCGTCCGACCGTGATCACCGACCTCGACGACCCGATGCTGAACGGCGCGGGTGCGATCGCACTCGAGGCCGGGTTCCGCGGTGCGTTCATCATGCCGATCGAGGCGCCGACCGGCCCGGAGATCATCGGCGCGATGGTCGCCTGGGGCTCGTCCACGGTGGACTTCCAAGCGCCGGAGCAGTCGCCGGTGCACGTCGCACTGCGACTCGCTGCGCTGGCCATTGCGGATCATCGCACCAAGCGCAGCCTGCGTTGGGCGGCGGCGCACGACCCGCTCACCGGGCTGGCCAACCGCGCCGAGTTCGCCCGCCGCCTCGACGAGCTGTCGTCGGGCGACCTGGTGCTGCTGTACATCGACCTCGACGACTTCAAGCCGATCAACGACCAGCACGGTCACCCGGTGGGTGACATGGTGCTCAAGGAAGTCGGGCGACGGATCGCCAGCGTGATCGGGCCGCACGACATCGTCGGCCGGCTCGGCGGCGACGAGTTCGCTGTGGTGTGCGCGGGAACCAGCGATCCGGCGCACGGACGGGCCGTGGGTGATCGCATCGTCCGCGCCGTTCGTGTGCCGTTGATCGCCAACGGTCTGCACCTGCGCGTCGGAGCCTCCGTCGGCGTCGCCGTCGGGGCGCACCCGTTGATCCCCGCCGTGTTGGCACGTCGCGCCGACGAGGCGCTGTACCAAGCCAAGAGCTCCGGCAAGAACACGGTGTGCCTGGCCAGTTGACGGCTCGGCGAGGCCATGCCGTGAAGGTGACGTGAAGTTCGAGGCGGAAGGCGTGAAGATGAGCGACAACACCAAGGCCGCACAACGTCGTGCGGGCGGAGGATGACGTCATGAGCATGTTGCACCCCCGGCACACGGTGGTCGACGAGGCCGTCGAGCTGCGCTCGATGACCCGCGAGCATCGCGATGCGATCAACCTGCTGCGCCTCGAGCGGCTGGCCGAACGGTTGCGGCACGGTCCGCTCGCCGTCCAGGAGTCGATGGCGGGCTTCTGCGGCGATCGCTTCACGCTCTGGCTCGACAGCGGTGAGCGCCTGCGGCTGAAGCTGCTGTGGCCGCGGCACATCACGGTGGCCGCGCTGTGCTCGATCCGCTGGGACGACAGCTCCGGCTGGATCGTCATCGTTCGCACGTCAGCGGGCGAGGGCGTCGTGCTCTACTGCTACGTCGCCACGCTGGAGCCGATTCGTCAGGCTCAGCCGACGAGGTAGTTGTTGAACCAGGTGATGGTTCGACGCCACGCGTCGTCGGCCGAAGCTTCGTGGTAGCTGCCGCGGCGGTCGCAGTTGAACCCGTGGGCCGCGTCGGCGAAGCGGACCACCTCCGTGGGCTGGCCGCTGGTCTGGGCGGCAGCGCGGAGATGTTCGACGTCGTCGA
Organism: Ilumatobacteraceae bacterium; assembly: GCA_965229005.1. Taxonomy (GTDB): domain Bacteria; phylum Actinomycetota; class Acidimicrobiia; order Acidimicrobiales; family Ilumatobacteraceae; genus CBDDIP01. Next base: position 523,283 of record CBDDIP010000002.1, on the reverse strand, counting down.
TCGGGATGCCCTGGTCGAGGTCGCCGTACAACCCGAGCCACGGTGCGCGCAGGTGATGCGCCGACTCGATCCCTGACGGCAGGCCGAACCGGCCCTCGGCGATGCCGCCGCCGTAGAAGGTGACCGCGGCGCCGATCTCGCGCTCGGCAGCCGTCGCCAACGCGACCGTGCCGCCCATGCAGAACCCGACGATGCCGGTGGCCGCGACCGCGATGCCTCGATCGGCCATCGCCACCATCGCGTCGTCGACATCGGCGCGGATGCCGTCGGCGGTGAGCGCCTTCATGTGATCCATCACCTGGCTGAAGTCGTCGTAGCCGAACTTCGGATCGCCGGTGCGGTGGAACAGGTGCGGGGCGATGGCCAGCCAGCCCTCGGCGGCGAGGCGAGCGGCGATGTCCTCGATGTGCTCGTTGACGCCGAACGCCTCCTGGATGACGACCACCCCACCCCGCACGTCGCCCGTCGGTTCATGGATGGAGAGTGGAGCTGTCATCCGTCCGAACGTACCCGGCCGTCAGGTGAGGATGGCGCGGAGGACGGCGATCTCGGTGCGGAGGGACTCGGCTTCGTCGGGCTTGTTGTTGGCGGCGAACAGGCCGACGGTGTGCTCGCGGTCGGCGATGAGGGCGTCGATGACGGCGACCGCGTCAGCGTCGGTGAGCTCGATCCGCTCGTGCTGAGCGAGCTCGCCGCGCACTTCGAGTGGCGCGGTGTCGATCGGTGGGGCGGCCGCGTTCTCCAACGCGGCCAGGCCCTCGCGGAGCGCGGCGACGGTGGCGCGGTCGCGACGCTTCATCGCTGCGGTCAGCTCCGCTCGCATGCGGGCGGTGATCGCCAGTTCGCTCATGCGCCGACGGTAGGCCGCGAACTGGCGGCCGGGTCGAGCTTTTCGTCAGCGGTCGACGTACACGCGGTGCACGGCAGCGGACTCGGCGTCGCCGAGTCCGATCGACGCCGCCCGCTCGTAGAGCTCCACGACGACGTCGAGCAGCGGGGTGACCGCACCGACGTCGTCCGCCAGGGCTTCGATGAGCGCGAGGTCCTTGCGGAACAGGTCCACGCTGGCGCCGTAGCCGTAGTCGCCCCTCGCCATCGTCGGGCCACGAACCTCGAGCATCCGTGACTGCCCTGCGCCGTCGGCGATCGCGTCGATGGCCGCCATCGGGTCCACACCGGAGCGCTGCGCAAAGGCGACGAGCTCGGCGGCCGCCGTGTTGTGGATGCCGACGAGCAGGTTGCTGAGCAGCTTGATCGTGGCTGCGTCGCCGACCGAGCCGACGCGGTGCACGCGTCGGGCAAAGCACAGCAGCACGGGTTCGACGGCGTCGACGAGATCTGGCGAACCGCCGGCGTACACGACCACATCGCCGACGGCCGCCTGCGCACCCGTGCCGCTGACCGGGCAGTCGAGCAGGTCCATCCCGGCCAGCGCGAGCCGGTCGCGAGCTCGCCGCTTGGTGTCGGGAGCGAGTGTGCTCGTCTCGACCACCGTGGTGCCCGGCCGGTGATCGGCACCTGCGCGCACCAACTCGTCGATGACTCCCTCGAACGCAGCCTCCGTGGCCAGCGAGATCAGGATCGGGTTGGCGCCGGACCGCACCAGCTCGCCGACGTCGGCGGCCGCTCGACATCCGTGCTCGATCGCCTGAGCGACGCGATCGGGCGCCGTGTCCACGACGACCACGTCACGACCGGCTCTGGCCAACAACGCGGCGAACGCACCACCCATTCGACCGACTCCGACGATCCCGACGCTCGCGCCATCCATTGATCGAAGCGTACGTCCGACGCCGTTACCGGCGCCGTTGCGCGACCAGTGGCAAGCTGCACCGATGCTCGACGAAGCGGTGGCGCTCTACCGGTTGGCGCCCGGCGACTTCATCGCCGCCCGCGACGCGCTGGTGAAGTCGCTGAAGGCCGAGAAGCGCACCGACGAGGCGGCAGCGGTGAAGTCGCTGGCCCGGCCGAAGCTCGGCGAGCACGCGCTGAACATGGCTGCCGCGGAAGCGCCGGACGTCGTCGACTTCTTCGCCGATGCGGTGGCAGCGATCACCGCTGCGCAGTCGGAGGCGATCGGTGGTGGGAGCGCGGATGCGTTGCGGAGCGCGACCGTCGATCTGCGCGACGCGACCGAGGCGTTGATCGACGCAGCTGCTGAACGGCTGCCCGATGGGCACGCCAACCCGACGCAGCGCGATGAGATCCGCACGACGCTGCGGGGCCTGACCAACGAGGCCGGGGTGCACCTGCTGGTGCTGGGCATCATCGGTTCGACCAAGCCTGGTGAGCCGAGCGAGCTGTTCGCCGGCGCACCCGCGCCGGCACGACGGGTGACCCCGAAGCCGCAGAAACGAGGCAGCGCCAAGCTGCGGCGAGTACCACTGGAGCCGTCGAAGGTCGCTGCTCCCGAGGCGACCCCGAAGGCGAAGGCGTCTGCCGCCGAAGCACGCGAGCGCGAACGCCGCATCGCCGCCCGAGCGCGAGCCACGTCGGCGCTCGACGAGGCCGAGCGGGTCGTGGCCGCCGCGCGCAAGGTGGTCGACAAGGCACAGGCCGAGTTGGCACGCGCCGAGGCCAAACGAGACAAGGCCAAGGCCGCGCTCGACGAGTTGCCGTAGCGCTGGCATCAGATGTCCGCCTGACGCGGACATGTGATGCCTGCGGTCAGGTCAGCTGCCCGACGAGCAGCTCCAGGGCGGCGACCGCGAAGGCGACCATGTTCTCCTCGCGGTCATCGCTGCCGGTGAGCACGTGGCGAGACACCACGTTCGGTCCGTGCACCGCGGTCCAGCAGTGGCCGGCCGGGTCGCCGTACGGGTTCGGCGGGCCCGCCGCGCCCGCTTCGGCGAGGCCCCACGTCGAGCCGAGCTGCGCGGCCACCGACTCGGCGAGGAAGGTGGCGAAGCCCTCCGTCGCGCCACGCATGCCCTTCGGCGGCGTCACCGGCCCGGTCATGAACGCAGTGACGACGGCGCGGGTGTAGACCACGGCGCCACCGACGTAGTACGCCGACGCACCGGGGATCGACAGGAGCGTGGCCGAGATCAGGCCGCCGGCGGACCCTTCGGCGACGGACACCGTCTCGTTGCGACGGCGCAGGGCGGTGCTCGCTTCGGCAGCGAGCCCGTGGAGGCGGGGTGTGAGCACGATGGCAGCTTCGCCGACGCGCCTCCGTAGGTTGCAGTCATGGACGTGGGGATCCAGACCCTGTTCGCCAGCTACGGCTGGCCGGGCATCACCGACAGCCAGGTCTACGACGAGGACACGCGCCTCGCGCTGCTCGCCGAGGAGCTCGGCTTCGACGTCGTGTGGGCGGTGGAGCACCACTTCTTCGACTACTCGTTCTGCCCGGACAACACCGAGTGGCTGGCGTTCGTCGCCGGCCGCACGAGCACGATCGATCTCGGCACCGCGGCGGTGATCATGCCGTGGAACGAACCGCTGCGCGTCGCCGAGAAGGTGGCGTTGCTCGACCAGGTGTCGGGTGGGCGGATGCGCTTCGGGATGGGTCGCGGGTTGTCGCGTCGCGAGTTCGGCCACTTCGGCATCGACATGGAGGAGTCGCGCGAGCGATTCGACGAGGGCTCGCAGATGGTCAAGGACGCGCTGGAGACCGGCTTCATCGAGGGCGCCGGCCCGCACTACGTGCAGCCGCGGGCGCCGATCCGGCCTCGGCCGTCGCGCAGCTTCGCCGACCGGTTGTACGCGGTGGCGAGCTCCGACGATTCGGTCGAGGCAGCGGCGCGGTTGAAGGCGGCGATGGTGATGTTCGCCGACCGATCGTGGAAGTCGCGTCTGCCGAGCATCGAGCGCTGGCGCGGTCTGTATCGCGAGCTGCACGCGGCCGAGCCACCTCCGCCGTTGATCTGCGACTTCGTCTACTGCAGCGCGGATGAGCGCAAGGTGGTCGACGACGGGCAGCGCTACATGGCCACGTACCTCGCCTCGGTGCTCGAGCACTACGAGGTGATGGGCGACCACTTCCAGGGGATGAAGGGCTACGACTCGTACGCCGATGCCGCGCCGATCCTGCGCAAGATCGGCGAGTCCGGGTTCCTGCAGGGCTTCCTCGACGCGACCGCGTCGGGCACGCCGGAGCAGATCATCGCCAAGTACCGGGCGCGGTGGGATCTGCTCGGGCCGTTCGAGGCGGCACCGGCGTTCCGCTTCGGCGGCATCCCGTTCGAGGAGGCCGAGGCGGGGATGCGCCTGTTCGCCACCGAGGTGCTGCCGGAGCTGCGCGGCTGGACGTGATCCGGGTCAGGCGGGCTCGACGGGCATGTCGTAGGTGATCCACGTCGTGCGCGTGGCGAGCCGGTCGTAGACGGTGCGGGCGCGGTAGTTGTCGTCGGCGGTGGTCCAGCGGACCATCGGCCAGCCGCGCTCGACGGCCATTGCGTTGATCGCGGCGAAGAGCGCGTCGACTGCGCCGCCGCCGCGCACCGTCGGATCGACGAAGAGGTCGTCGAGGTAGCCGGCGACGATGCCGCGCAGCGGGCGGACCCACTGGCGCAGGTGGGCGATGCCCACGGGCGGCCCGGTCTCGTTGCCGTCGGCGTCGATGGGCACGGCGACGAGCGCCCACACCGAGCCGTCGTCGTGGATCCAGCTCCAGATCTGGCGCTGGTGCTCGTCGGAGGTGGGCCAGTGGTAGAAGTCGGCGTAGCCGCGGAAGAGCTTCGTCCACGGTTCGAACTCGTCGTCGCGCACCGGCCGCACGGCCCAGGTCGCTGCGGGTGTTGCAGTCATGGGCGGAGCGTAGGAGCACTGCCGAAGTTCGCGGAACAGGTTTGCCGGCACGGGTGTCTCATCAGTTGATGGAGGATGTGGCCGTGGCGAGCGAAGGGGTGCAGGCGGTCGAGCCGATCTCGTTCGACGACCTCTACGCCGCGCACCGTTCCGGGATGGTGCGGTTGGCGTTCGCGCTGGTCGACGATCTCGACGTGGCGGAGGACCTCGTGCAGGCAGCGTTCGCCAAGGTGTACCAACGTCGATCGTCGATCGAACAACCGCTGGCCTACCTGCGATCGGCCGTCTACAACGGCTGCCGCAACCACCATCGCTGGGCAAAGGTGCGCCGGCTGGCGCCGGTGCGCGCTGATCGCGACCAGGCACCTGTGGGTGATCACGTCATCGATGTCGTGCGTGGTCTGCCGCATCGCAAGCGAGCGGTGGTGGTGCTGCGCTTCTACGCCGGGTGGAGCGACGCGGACATCGCGGCGGCGATGGGCATGGCCGAGCCGACGGTGCGCACCACGTTGCACCGTGCCCTGAACGACCTACGAGAGCAACTGCGAGAGGAGCCGTCATGATCGACATCGAGGAGCAGCTGAGCGGTGCGCTGCATCGCTACGCGGATGGCGTTCGCCCGAACGCAGCGCCGATGAGCGGTGTGGTGCGCCGCGCTCGACAGCACCGTCAGCGTCGGATCGGCGGCGTGCTCGCCGGTGCCGGTGTGGTCACCGGATTGGTGGCGGTGGTGGTGACGCGTGGCGACGACTCACAACGCATCGTCGACGGGACGATCCCGACGACACCGGTGTCACTGACGCCGGACACGGTCGGTGCGACGACACCGAGTTCGGAGGTCGCTTCTGACGCGGGCGGGACCTGGACCGCGCTGCCGCCATCACCGCTCTCCGACCGCGAGGGATCAGTGGTGGTGTGGAGCGGCACCGAGTTCATCGTGTGGGGCGGTCGCAGCGGGCTGATGGCCCATCGCGACGGCGCGGCGTACAACCCGGCCACGAACACGTGGCGCTCGATCGCCATGAACACGTGGGCCCATCCCGGTGGTCACGCCGTGTGGGACGGTCACGAAATGGTCGTCGCAGCCAAGTCCGGGGGCGCGGTCTACGACCCCGTCGCCGACAAGTGGACCGATCTCCCCGACATCGACATCGATGCGGTGGGCGGCGTGGGGATCTCCGACCTCGTCTGGACCGGCACCGCCGTCGTCGCGATCGGCTACGACGTCGGCGGCGCCAGTGGCCCGACGAACACCACCGTGCGCATGTGGCAGCTCGCCGACGACCACTCCGCCTGGATCGACCTCCCCTTCACCACCGCCTTCACGCTGGACCCCTTGCAGGCGTACTCGATCGACGGCGACATCGTGATCGTCGCTCCGGACGGGCGAACCGAGCGCTACTCGTTCGCCGACGGCTGGCAGCCATCGACGTACGTCTATGGCGGGCCGGCCGGGTACATCGGCGGGCCGAACGCCATCGCCTCGGACGGGACCGGTCTCGCCGCCACCGTCTCCTACTCGATCGACTTCGGTGGTGGTGACGCGCGCTCGATCGCCGTCTTTCGCAAAGGGGCGTGGGAGAGCACCACTGACCCGATCGACGGCAGCCGGCCGGTGGAGGGCCAGGCGCTGTTGGCCGGCGACCACCTCATCGTGCTCGGCACGTCGGGGATCGATGTCGTATACGACGTCGCCACTGCGGCTGAGTCCCCAACCACGCCCTTGAACGTCGCCGTCGCCGGGCAGTCGGTCGCTTGGAACGGGTCCGAGCTGTTCGTCTGGGGTGGACGCACCACACTCGAGGAATCGTCGGACGTCACCAGCGCCGGTGCTGTCTGGCGGCCGTCGGCTTGATCACCGTTTCTGGATGTCTGACGCGCGGCTGTGCCGCGTTTGGGACATCCAGTTGCGATGCCGGAACTGGATGTCTGGGCGCGGCAATGTGCCGCGGTCAGACATCCAGATCTTGGAGGTTGCGGGCGAAGAGGGCGTGGAGGCGTTCCCAGTGGCGTTCGGCGGCGGCCTTGTCGTAGACGGGGCGCTGCGGGAAGGCGAAGCCGTGCTCGGTGCCGGGGTACCACTCGACGCGGGCGTTGGCGCCGATCGACCGGAGGTGGGCCTCGAGGCCGTCGATCATCTCCTTCGGCGCGAAGCGGTCGGTCTCGGCGCAGGCGAAGTACAGCTCGCCGCGAGCCTGATCGGCCATCGGCGCCGACGAACCGTCACCGAAGAGCCGAACGCCGTAGACCGACGCGGCAGCGGCGACTCGATCGGGGAAGCGGCACGCCATGGCGAACGAGAAGGGACCGCTCATGCAGTAACCGACACAACCGACCGACCCCGTGCGAGCGTTCGGGTCGGCGTCGACGTGGGCGAGCATGGCCACCGTGTCCGACTCGACGAGGTCGTCGTTGATCGAGCCCATCAGCTCGAACATCGACTTCCACGACTCCTTCGGGTCGCCGGCGGTGTAGTCGAACTCGCGAGTGGTCCGGTAGTAGAGGTTGGGCAGCACGACGTAGTAGCCGGCGCTGCCGAGGCGGCGGGCCATGTCGTGCAGCTCTTCGCGCTTGCCCGGGGCGTCCATGTAGAACAGCACGACCGGGAACGGGCCGCCCTCCTCGGGATGCGTGATGAACGTGTTCATCGCCCCGTCACGGGTGGCGATGTCGATGTGCTGATCGATCATGGGACGCACTGAAACACATCGGTCGGCCATGATGAGAGACGTGCGTGAAGCGGGACCAACGACACCAGCCGTCATCAGCCTCGGTCGCCGTCGCGGGTGGGCGCGCGTCGAGGCGGCCGTGGCCTGCCTCCTCGGCATCGTCGTGTTCGCCCTCACCGCTGCCGCGCTGGTGATGATCGTGTTCGCCGCGGCGGCGCGCGTCTGGAGCTTCTTCACCGACGACTCGATCGTCGACGCACCCGTGTGGTCGTGGGCGCCCGGCGGCGCGGGCGCTCTGGCCGTCCTGGCCGTCGTCGTCAGCTTCGGCGGCACGTTCCTGTACTTCTGGCGCGGCGCACATCGACAGGTGCTGGCCGAGGTCGGCGCCGTGCCGCTCGACCCGACGACGTTCCCGCAGATCGTCAACGTCGTCGAGGCGCTGTCGATCGGCCTCGGTCGCACGATGCCCAGCCTGTACGTGGTCGACGACCCCGTGCCCAACGCCGTCTCCATCCGGTCCTCGCGCCAGCGCACGCTGTGCGTGACGAGCGGTTCGATCGCGCTCACTCGCGACCAGTTCGAGGCGATCTGCGCGCACGAGCTGGCCCACCTGTGGGCGCCCGACGCGCACTGGGTGACGTCGGGGATGGTCGCGCTCGCCCGTGCGCGCCGGTTCGGCGCGTTCATCCTCACGCTCGGCACGCTGCTGCTGGTGCTCGTCATGGCAGTCGCCTACTACGGCGACACGCTCCTGTGGAGCACGGGCGTGGTCGCCATCGGGCTGCTGCTGCTCGGCTGGCTGTCGCGTGGCGCGCTGCGGCGGCTGGAGCTGCGCGTGCGCCGGCAGTCCGACGAGATCGCCGACGTGTGCGCCGTGCTGCTGGCCAAGAACCCGGCATCGCTCGGCTCCGTGTGCGTGCAGCTGGCGAGCGACCCACGGCGGGTCAGCCGCATCGGTTGGCGCAGCGAGCTGATGTGGTTCGAGGCCGTCGAGGAGCTCGCCGACGCCACCGGGGCCGCGGGCGCCGACACGCGGACGCGAACCGAGCTGATCAAGCGAGCGCTGAAGGCGTACGCCGAAGCGCGAGTGCCGCCGCCCGTCGAGCTGGCCTCGGCGGCCATCAGCGTCAGGCAGGCTTGACTCGATGATCGTCCACGACCTCGCCCTGTTCGGTCGCGTCGCGCTCGCTGCGCTGCTCGGCTCGATCGTCGGGTGGGAGCGCGAGGTGCGCGGCCATCCCGCCGGGGCTCGCACGTTCGCGCTGGTCGCTGCAGGGTCAGCGGCGTTCACGGTCATCGCCGTCGATGCGTTTCCGTTCACCGCCGAGAAGCTGATCGCCGGCGTGGCGACCGGCATCGGCTTCGTCGGTGCCGGGCTCGTGATCCCGGGGCGAGGGAAGAAGGTGCACGGGCTGACCACCGCTGCGGCGATCTGGGCGGTCGCCGCCGTCGGTGTGATCGCCGGGGCAGCACGGCTGCTGCTCGCCGCGCTGGTGACGCTGCTCTACGTCGTGCTGCTCGAGGGCCGCGCCCTGCCGATCCTGAAGATGCTCGATGCTCGCCGGTGGCAGCACCACTTCACCAAGGACACCGACGGCGACGGCATCCCCGACAGCGACTGATCGCGCTACTCGGCGGGCTTCACTCGACGATCACCTCACCCGTCATCGACGGGTGGATGGCGCAGATGTAGCTGAAGGTGCCGGGCGTGTCGAAGGTGAACTCGAACGTCGCGCCACCGACCATCTCGTCGCTGGAGAACTCGCCGTCGGTGTTGGTGACGGTGTGGCGGAACGAGTCGTCGTTGGTCCAGGTGATCGTCGTGCCGACCGGCACCGTGACCGGGTTCGGGTTGAAGGCGAAGTCGGCGATGTCCACCGCGGTGCCGTCGCCCGACGGCTCCTCGGTGTCGCCACCACCTTCCTGGTTCTTGGAACCCTCGGGCGACTTCGCCCACATCACGCCACCGACGATCGCACCCACCGCGATCAACCCGACGAGTGGCGCGGCGAGCTTGATCTCGGTGTTCTTCCCCGCACCGATGGCAGGCACGAAGGTTGCCGCCAAGAGCACGATCGCGCCGATCTCGGTGATCAGCGTGATGATCGCCTGCGGTGACGGGTTGAGCCCCGTCTCGGTGAACCCGAAGATGCCGCTGTCGCTGCGGCTGATCGCGAACGCGACGAGCGTGCCCGCGGAGACGCCGATGCCGGCAAGTCGGACGAGCACGTCGCGCCGCGCGACGAGCGCCGCGGCGACGACCATCGAGCCGACGGCGTTGGCCAGGAACGAGCGACCGAGGTTGTCGTTGGGGAAGTCGCGGTAGCCGTCGAAGTAGAGCTGCAGGTGCACAAGTCCGCCGACGACGATGGCGATCGCAGCGAGGATGCGCAGCGCCGATCCGGCCGGCGGCGCGGACGGTGCAGTGGACGACGGCATCGAACCCGTCGGCGCGTTGGACGGCGGCGCCGGTGGCGCAGCGGCCGGACGAGGCGGCGGCGGAGGTGGGGGCGGCGGGGGCGACCCGGGCGTCGGCGTCCAGCCTGGCGGATTCGGGATGTTGCTCATCGTCTCTCCTACGTCACCGATGCTCGATCGGATTGGCCCGCACGTCCGGCCGAGCCACATCCTGCCGCGTTCCGCGGCGGGTGGTGAGCAGCGCTACGGAGCGAGCTGGTCGGTGGCGCGCAGGACGCTGAGCGGGCAAGCCGCCAGCTCGTCGGCCGGTTGCGGTGCGCCGTAGAGGAACCCCTGCGCGAAGTGGCAGTCCAGCTCGCGCAGTAGCTCGTGCTGCCACGAGAACTCGACGCCCTTGGCGACGACGTCGACGCCGATGTGACGGCCGAGCTCGAGCAGCGCGCTGAGCACACCGGCGGCCCAGCTCTGCTGGTCCGAACCAACCCGCGACACGGCGATCAGGCCGGGGTCGAGCTTGATCACGTCGACGTGCAGGTCGCGCAACGCCAGCAGGTTCGCCGAGGTGCCGCCGAAGCTGTCGAGGGCGACGCGCACACCGGTCGACCGCAGCCGATCGACGACGGGCTTGAGCTGCTTGACCATCCCCGATTCGAGCGTGTCGGAGATCTCGATCTGCAGCGCGTCCGCAGGAAGGCCGCAGCGCTGCAGCTCGGCGGCGACACGGGCGACGAAGCCCTTGTCGCTCAGCTCCTGTGCCGACGCGTTCACGGACGCGCGCACCTCGGACATGCCGTCGCGAGCGCGCAGCTGCTTGCACAGGTCGAGCGCTTCGCGCAGCACGCCGGCGCCGAGCTGGACGATCGATCCGGTGTCGCGGGCTGCGTCGATGAATTCCGCCGCGGCGAGCCGCTCGTTGGGCGGGCGGTTCCATCGGGCGAACGCCTCGACCTCGACGATCTCGCCGGTGATGAGGTCGACGACCGGTTGGAAGTGCGCGGAGATCGTGCCCTGATCCACCGCGTCGCGCAGCGACCCGGCGAGGCGACCGGTCGACGGCGGCAGCGCCACGCCCGGCTCGTCGTTCCACTCGATGGTGCCGGCACCGCGGCGCAGCGCCTGGGTGAGGTTGCGGTCGGCGCGGTCGATGAGCACCAGGCCGTGACGCGAGCGTCCGACGGTCGCGCCGATCGAGCAGCCGACGGCCACACGACCCAGCGGCGTGTCGATCGGCTCGCGCACCGCGTCGAGCAGCAGATCGAGCGTGCGCCCGTCGCTCTCGTTGGTCAGCGCGGCGACGGCGAAGCGGTTGCCGCTGATCCGCTCGACGACGGCGTTCGTCGGACCGAACGTCAGCAACCGGTTGGCGACGGCAGCGAGCGCGAGGTCGCCGGTGCTGCGGCTGAAGCTCTGGTTCAACGACTGCAGCCCGGTGATCCCGATCGCCGCGCAGAGCACGACGCCGTTGATCGAGCGGATGCGATCGGCGACCTCCGGCCACGGACGGACTCGTGGCGCCGTGCTCGGCACCTCGTCCACCGAGTGCACCGGGGCGAGCACGATCGTCGTGTGCTCCGCCTGCCCGGAGATGGGTGACGCCGACACGAAGGCAGTCATCGGCACGCGTTCGCCCGTCGGTCGTGGCACGAGGATCGGGACGTGCTTCACCGCGCCATCGCTGGAGGTCCAGAGCAGGTCGCGTCCCAGGAGGTCGGCGAGGGCCATGCCCTCCATCTGCGCCGCGGGGCGAGCAAGCACGTCGGTGGCCCGTTCGTTGACGCGCACGACGATTCCGAAGGCGTCGACGACGAGGATCGCCACCGGCAGCGCGTCCATCTCGATCGTCGCTTCGGTGCCCGCGTCGCCGCCGTGATCGCCTCGATGAGTCCGCGTCTTCATCAACGTCTGTCATCGCCGTCGGCAGCCGCCGCCTTGATAGTGCATCTGCACTGTTTCGCCTTCAAGAATTGCCGCCACCGCGACACGTGCTCGCTGCGTACCCCGCGCTTCGATCACTGGCAGAACTGCGTTCCTGTCGCGAGATCTCGACGTGGGGCGTCGAGATCCCGCGACAGGAAGCGAACCGTCAGCTCTCGATGAAGGAGCCGTCGGGGGTGACGACGTACCACTTGTCGCCGACGCCTTGACCCTTGGTGTCGCCGGGTGCAGCGTCGGCGGCGAAGTAGTACAGCGGCCAGCCGTTGTAGGTGACCTGCTCGGTGCCGTCGTCGCTGCGGGTGGACGTACCGAGCATCGAGGCATCGGCGCCGTCGCCGGCCGTGGCCGGACCGGCGAACGCAGGCCACGCAGCCAGGCAGTCACCGGTGCAGACGCTGTCGCCCTGTGCATCGGGCTCGAACGCGTAGAGGGTGCGTCCTTCCCCGTCGACGAGGATCGTGCCGAGCGGGGAATCGACGGTGGCCACGGTCGATCCGCCCGTGGCCGTCGTGCCCGGCGTCGTGCCCGGCGTGGTGCCGGGCGTCGTCACCGGTGTGGTCGGAGCGGGCGTCGTCGGCGCAATCGTTGGCGGCGTGGTCGACTTCGTCGCCTCGTCACTGCCACACGCGGTGGCAGTGGCGAACAGGACCATGACGGTGACGGACAGGGCGCGATGGGATCGCTTGAGCTTCATGGGGTGACCTCCGAGGTCGGCAGAACGGGCGGGACCGGCGACGTGCGCCGGCATCCAGAACTACGAACGAGCGGGCCGCACAGATTGCGCGGCCATTGCGCACGATCCGTTTCGCTGTTTCGCACGTAGTACTCGCCGTGCGCTCCCCACACCACGCCGAGCTTGCCGACGATGCACTCGTCGCCGGGCTGGCCATCGACGACGCCGACTCGGCCACCGCGTTCGTTCGCCGGTACCAGGCCAAGGTGTACGGCATGGCGCTGTCGGTGACCCACGACGCGGCGCTGGCCGACGACGTCGCACAGGAGGCGTTCACCCGAGCGTGGCGTTCGGCGGCGACCTTCGACGGGTTGCGCGGTTCCGTTGGGGGGTGGCTGTTGACCATCACCCGCAACGCTGCGATCGACGCCATCCGAGCGCGGCGCTCCGTGCCGGCTGATGACGACGCGCTCGACCGCTTGGTGCAAGCGACGCTCGGTGGCGCATCCGACTCCGACGCCACCGGCGAGTCGGCCACCGATGCCGTCGAGGTCCGGCGCGTGCTCGAGCGGCTGCGCGACGTGCCGCCCGAGCAGGCTCGCGCCGTGGTGCTCGCCGTGTTCGGCGGGTGCACGGCGGAAGAGATCAGCAGGCGCGAGTCCATCCCGCTGGGAACGGCGAAGACCAGGATCCGCACCGGTCTGCGTCGGCTGCGCGACAGCCAGCCGGGGCGCCGTGAGCCGGATCCTGCGTCGAGCGGCGCGGCGATCGATGATGTGCACTTCGAGGCAGAAGGTGAGGGCAAGCCGTGACGGACGGGCGCGATGACGGAGGGCACGTGGACGTGCCGGCCCTCGTGCTGGGGCAGGTGGACGCGCCGGAGCGCGCCGCGATGGCGCGGCACCTGCTCGGCTGCCGCACCTGCCGCGACGAGTACGAGGAGATGATCGTCACCGTTGCCGACCTGTTGCCGGCGGTGCCTGCGGTGCAGCCACCGCTCGGGTTCGACCAGCGCGTCCTGTCACGCATGGGCGTCGCCACGCCGCAGCGACGTGGAGTCGACCGGCGATGGGTGCTCGCCGCCGCTGCGGCCGTGCTGCTCGTCGTCGGGATCGGCGCTGCAGTGCTGCTGCGGTCGAACCGTCAGTACGAGGCGTTGGCCGTGGATCGCGTCGCCGCGCTCGACCTCACCAGCGGCAGTGGAACCGTTGGCACCGTCTCGATCGGCACGGTCGACGGCGACCGCACCGCAGTGGTCACCCTCGTCAACGCGCCCGATGGTGTCAGCTACCGATGCCGGATGACGTACACCGACGGCACCACCACCGAGTCCGAGGCGTGGCCGCCGGGGAACGGCGTGTGGCTGGTCCCGCTGCCGGACGGCGCGACCGTGCGCGACGTGCAGATCGTCGTCGACGACACCGGCGCCGTCTGGTCCAGCGCGACCTTCAGCTGACTGCGGGGCTGCGGCGTTCGAGGAAGAGAACGTCGCGCCACTCGCCGTCGAGGCGGCCGATGCGCTCTCGCCGCCCGACGATGCGGAACCCGCATCGTTCGTGGAGCGCAACGCTCGCCTCGTTCTCCGGAAAGATCCCGGTCTGCACGGTCCACAGCCCGGCTCCGTCCGCGGCAGCGACCAGCGCTGAGAGCAGCGCACGTCCGACGCCCGCACCACGATGGCCGGGGTGGACGTACACGCTGTTCTCGGCCACGCCGGCGTACGCGCATCGGTCGGACACCGGAGAGAGTGCCGCCCACCCGGCAACCGTGCCGTCGTCGGCCACAGCAACGAGGCGATGATCGGCGAGGTGGCCTGAATCCCACCGCTCCCAGGTCGGCGCCGAGGTCTCGAACGTTGCGTTGCGGGTGGCGATGCCGGCCTCGTAGATGGCGCACACCGCCGGCCAATCGGCGGGCTGCATCGAGCGGATCTGCACGGCCTCAGCCCAGGACGGCGCGCAGCGCGTCGAGGCGTGCGGGGACGACTCGGTACCAGACCCACAGGCCGCGCTTCTCGCGCTGGACGAGCCCGGCGTCGACGAGGATCTTCATGTGGTGGCTGACCGTCGGCTGCGATCGGCCGGACGGCTCGGTGAGGTCGCACGCGCAGACCTCATCGGCGTCGGCGGAGGCGACGAAGCTCAGCAGCCGAAGCCGGATCGGGTCGGCAAGGGCGGCGAACGAGCTCGCCAGCAACGTCGCCTGCGCCTCGTCGAGGACTTCGGCGCGCATCGGCGTGCAGCACGCGATCGGATCTCGGAGGGCAGTCTTCGTCGCAGCCATGGCGACAACCATATCGATGATCGTCGAAGAAGTCCATTGACAACCTTCGATGCAGTCGGTACGTTCATCACATCGACGAACGTCGATGCACTTCTCACTCTCGCAACGGAGCACCCCATGTCACGTGTCCAACTCGCCCTCAACGTCGCCGACCTCGAGGCGTCGATCGCCTTCTACACCAAGCTCTTCCAGACCCCGCCCGCCAAGGTCCGCGACGGCTACGCCAACTTCGCCATCGCCGACCCGCCGCTCAAGCTCGTCCTGTTCACCGGCATGGGCGAGCCCGGCTCACTGAACCACATCGGCGTCGAGGTGGAGACCACCGACGAGGTCGCCGCGGTCATTGCTCGCACGCAGGCGATCGGCATGGAGCAGGAGATCCAGGAGAACACGACGTGCTGCTTCGCCGTGCAGGACAAGACCTGGGTGAAGGGCCCCGAGAACGACTGGGAGTTCTACACCGTGCTCGCCGACGCCTCGGTCATGGAGTGCGGCGTCGAGGCCACGAGCACCGGCTGGTCGAGCGAGCCGGCCGCCGGCGCGGCGTCCACCTGCTGCTGACGCACGCCTATCGCGCCGCCACGTCGAGCGACGCCAGGAGTCCCCGGACACGTCGTTCGATCTCGTCGCGGATCGGTCGCACTGCGGCGACGTCCTGCCCCGCTGGGTCGGTCAGCTCCCAGTCCTCGTAGCGCTTGCCGGGGAACAGCGGGCAGGCGTCGCCACACCCCATGGTGACCACGACGTCGGCGGCGCGAACGATCTCGTCCGTCCACGGCTTCGGGTACTCATCGGCGATGTCGATGCCGACCTCGGCCATCGCCGCGATCGCCGATGGGTTGACCTCCCGCCCGGGTTCGCTGCCGCCGGACCAGGCGACGGCCCGGTCGCCGGCGAGGTGGTTGAACCAGCCGAGCGCCATCTGCGACCGCCCGGCGTTGTGCACGCAGAGGAACAGCACCGTCGGCAACCCGCCGGCGGCCTTCCCTTCCACCTTCGCCAACGCACTCAGACGCTGACGGGCGAAGCGTTCGGCCAGGAGGGGAAGGAAGTTGATCACCGTGGCCTTGGTGGCGAACTCGTCGAAGCTGGAGCGCAGGAACTGCTGGATCGTCTCGAGTCCGAACACTCCCTCGAACTCCAGTTGCAGGCGGGAGGCAGCGCCGCGCAGCACGTGGTCGAGCTCGGGGCTGAGAGATGGGTTGGTCGTCATGCGCACATCATTTCACTCAACAACGGTTGAGACAACTAGAGTGCAGCGGATGAGCGAACCAGACCTCGCGATCCGGGCCGAACGGTTCGCCGCACTGGGTGATCCGACCCGCCTCGCCATCGTCGACGCCCTGGCCATCTCGGACCGATCGCCCGGCGATCTGGTGCGTGCAGCACACGTCCCGTCCAACCTCCTCGCCCACCACCTCGACGTGCTCGAGCGCGTGGGCTTGATCAGCCGCCATCGTTCGTCGGGCGACGCGCGTCGCCGCTACGTCCGGTTGGAGCACGACGCGATGCGGCACCTCCTGCCCGGTCGGACGCTCCAGCGCGGGCCGGCGCTCTTCATCTGCTCACAGAACTCAGCGCGC
The DNA here is from genome assembly GCA_965229005.1 of Ilumatobacteraceae bacterium. Classification (GTDB taxonomy): domain Bacteria; phylum Actinomycetota; class Acidimicrobiia; order Acidimicrobiales; family Ilumatobacteraceae; genus CBDDIP01. Next base: position 506,970 of record CBDDIP010000002.1, on the reverse strand, counting down.
TCTCAGATGGCCGCTGCACTCTGGCAACGAGCGACCGGCAAGCGGGCGATGTCCGCCGGTACGCACCCGGCCCACCGCGTTCACCCCGGTGCGGTCGCCGCCGCCCGACGCGCCGGGATGGACATCGCCCACGAGGTGCCGCGCCACCTCGACGAGATCCGCAGCTGGCCTGCGCTGGTGGTCACCGTGTGCGATCAGGCTCACGAGGAGCTCGGCGACGCGACCGACCACCTGCACTGGTCGATCGACGATCCGGTCGCCGTTGCAACCGCCGCCGCGTTCGATCGCGCCCGCGATTCGTTGGACCAGCGGATCGCCGGCGCGCTCGAAGCGGGTGCGTCGGCATGACCGCACCCATCCCCATCGGCCGACGGTTGCTGGCCGAGGCCGTCGGAAGTGCCTTTCTCATCATCGCCGTCGTCGGGTCGGGCATCATGGCGCAGCGGCTGTCGAGCGACGTCGGTCTGCAGCTCCTCGAGAACTCGATCGCCACCGCCGGCGCACTCGTCGGACTGATCCTCATGTTCGGAGCAGTCTCCGGTGCTCACTTCAACCCGGTCGTGACGCTCGTCGACCGCCTCCGCGGCGCGATCTCGACGCGCGACGCGGCGCTGTATGCGGTGACGCAGACGTTCGGCGCGTGCGTCGGCACTGTCATAGCCAACGTGATGTTCCAGCTCGACCCGATCAACCTGTCGACGCACGATCGGTCGTCGGGCGCCCACTGGCTCTCGGAGGTCGTGGCCACCGTCGGCCTGCTGCTCGTCATCCACGGGTGCCTGCATGCGGGCCGCAGCAACGTCGTTCCGTTCGCGGTGGGCGCATGGATCGGCGGCGCGTACTGGTTCACGTCCTCGACGAGCTTCGCCAACCCGGCCGTCACCGTCGCTCGGATGCTGTCCGATTCGTTCGCCGGCATCCGACCTTCGTCCGCTCCGATGTTCATCGTGATGCAGATCGTCGGAAGTCTCATCGCCTTCGGTCTGATCCGAGTCCTCTACCCGCGGGACGCCGAACTGGATGTCTGACGCGCGGCACAGCCGCGCGTCAGACATCCAACTCGTGCGCGTGAGTCAGCCGCCGCCGGAGCCGACGGGGGCTCCGCCACCGCCGTCGCCACCACCGCCGTTGCCGTCACCGTTGCCGTTGTTGTCATCGACGGCGGAGCCCTGCGTGGGCGTCAGGCTGGTCGGAACGGCGGAACCGGCGGGCGTGGTCGGGTTCGGTCCGTCGCTGTCGCTGCCGCACGCGGCAAGGGTCGCCATCGGGATCAGCAACGCCGCGGTGAGGCCGAGCACCGAACGCCGCGTCATCGCAGGATCAGCACGATCACGACGATGAGGAGGACGAGGAGGAGGAACCCTCCACCGATGTAGACGCCGGCGGCGAGGATGGGAAGCATGGCGATGTGGTACCCCGATCGCGGCAGGACGAGACGCGCCTGCCGACTCGGGTGGCGCGCATGGCTCGCCCCCCGAGTGGGTACGCACGGCGGGTGAACCGGCCTGCCGACGACACCCTCCCGACCTACGCCGTGCTCGTCCCCGCCAGCGGACTGGCGCGGCTCGTCGCGCTCGTGCTGGCGATCGTCGCCGGCATCGTGATGATCGAACGCGGTGGCGACGCGATCGCGCTCGTCGCCATCGCGTTTGCCGTGGCCGTTCTGGCCTGGCCGTTGGTAGCTGCGCTCCAGCGCGTGATGCCACGCGGCGCGGCGATCGGACTCGTCACCCTGCTCGGCGTCGCCACAGTCATCGCGATCGTCGCGCTGGTCACGTGGGACCTCGACCGGCAGTCGAGCGCTCTGTCCCGAGCGCTGCAGTCGTCGATCGAGCAGCTGCCCAACGGCGGCACGGGCGATCGCATCGCCACGTCGCTCGATCTCGGCGAGCGGGTGAGCCGCACGTTCGACGGCGCCGCCTCGCGATGGGTGCTCGGCGTCGATGATCCGATCGGCGCTGCCGGCGAGGTCGCGCGCGTGATCATCGTCGCCGTGCTCGCCGCCTTCATGATCTCCGGTGGACGGCACCTGATCGCCAACGTCATCGGCACCGTGCGTCGCGCGTCGCGTCGCGAGGCACTGCACCGTGGCGTTCACGCGGCGATCGGCCGAGGTGGCTCGTTCGTGCGCCGCACGTTGGTCGTCAGCCTGCTGCACGGTGCGTTCGCCGGCCTGCTCGTCCACGTCCTCGGCGTCCCCGGTGCGATCACCGTCGGCGCCTGGGTGGCGGTGGCGATCACGGTGCCCGTCGTCGGCGGCGTCATCGCCTGGACGCCCGTGGTCGCGCTGGCCTTCGCCACCGACAACCCGTGGCAGCTGACGATCGCCATCGGCGTCGTCGCCGTCGTGGCCGATCGCGTCGCTCGGCACCTGTGGGTGCACCGGTCGCTGCACGTCGGACCTCTGCTCGCGCTCATCGGGTTGGCCGTCGGCAACTCGTTGCTCGGCGTGCCCGGCGCGCTGGTCGGTCTGCTCCTGGTCGCGATGGCCGCCGCGATGCTGACGCCTGCGGCGAGCGGCGCGACTGCGGTGACCCTCGCGCTGGTCGACGACGACGCCGAGGCAGAGCGCGACGATGTCGAGCGCGTCGTGGCCCGCCGCGCCGGCGGCGTGCTGCGCGCCGAGCTCTCCACGCGCACGGCGATCGCTGCCTGGGCGCTCGTGGTCGCGACGTGGGCGCTGTTCCGCGCCGGCACGGGAGCCGCCGCCGTGCTGATCTGGCTCGTCATCGGCACCTTCATCGCATTCGGCATCGATCGCCCCGCAGCTGCGGTCGAACGACGGCTGCACCTGCCGCGCGTCCTCGCCGTGACCCTCGTCCTGGTCACCATGCTGGCCGCCGCGGGCGGTGTCATCGCGCTCAGCGGACCGTCCGTCACCGACACCGCCGGTTCGGTCGTCGAGGACGCGCCGAAGACCGTCGAGAGCCTGGAATCACTCCCGTTCGCCGGGAGCTGGCTGCGCAACAACGACGCCTCCGACAAGGTGGAGCAGTGGATCGAGGACCTGCCCGACCGCATCGGTGACTCGAACGCCGTCGACCGCGTCGTCAGCGCCGCGGGCAGTGGAGCGGTCGGCGCGCTGTGGCTGATCGCCACGCTGCTCGCTGCGTTGCTCGACGGGCCGCGCCTCGTCGCCGCTGCGCACCATCGTGTTCCTGTCGAACGACGACGCACCGCCGACCGGCTGGGCCGCGCTGCGTACCGTGCGATCTCCAACGTGGCTGCTGCCTCGGCGTTCGTCGCCACCCTCAACGGCACGGTCGTGATGTTGCTGGCGCTCGCTCTCGGTGTGCCGCTGGCGCCGCTGCTCGGTCTCTGGGCTGCGGCATGGAACGTGATCCCGCAGATCGGCGGGTTCGCCGGAGGGATGCCACTCGTGGTGCTGGCGTTCGGGCAGTCGCCGGTGACCGGCCTGATCGCGCTCGGTGCGTTCATCACGTACCAGACGTTCGAGAACCACGTCATCCAACCCGTCGTCGGCAGTCGTGCCGTCAACCTGCCGCCCCTGGTGACGATGATCGGTGCGCTCGTGGGCGGGGTGCTGGCCGGCTTCGTCGGGGCCGTGCTCGCCGGTCCTGCGCTCGGCGTCGCCAAGGTCGTGCTCACCGAAGTGCGCGGCGGATCGCTCGATCGGGTGGAAGATCGCGTCGAGCCTGCACCGACGGGTTGAGATCGGGCGGCGATGGGAACGTCCCCCGCATGAGCGATGACGACACCCAAGCAGGCGCAGAAGGCATTGACGAAGAGGTCACCGGCACGGATCCGGTGACGAGCGACGAAGCAGGCATCGAGGCCGCACCCGATCGACCGCACGGCATCCAATTCGCCGATGCCGACGTCACCGACGAGTCGTTCGCGGAACGGACTGAGCAGGAGGAGCCCGAGGTGTGGGAACGCGCCGCGATCACCGAGGAGACCCCGATCACCGACGGCGCACCGGTGGCAGCCGACGAAGAGCTCCACGAGATCGACGGCTGACCCATGGCGACCAAGCGACAGGCCAACCCCACCAACCTCCCGCAGCCCAAGGCCAAGCCCACGAGCGCCGGCAAGCGCGGCAACGGCGACGAGCTGCACCAGACCGCCGGCGCCGGCGGCGTGCTGACCACGCAGCAGGGCGTGCCGGTCAGTGACGACCAGAACTCGCTGCGCATCGGCGAGCGCGGCCCGCTGGCACTGGAGGACTTCCACTTCCGCGAGAAGATCTTCCACTTCGATCACGAGCGCATCCCCGAGCGCGTCGTGCACGCCCGCGGCTACGCGGCGCACGGCTACTTCGAGAACTACGCGTCGCAGCAGAAGCTCACCTCGGCCGACGTGCTGCAGCGTCCCGGCGAGCGCACACCCGCCTTCGTCCGCTTCTCCACCGTTGCCGGCAGCGAAGGATCCGCCGACCTCGCCCGCGACGTGCGCGGCTTCGCCGTCAAGCTGTACACGAAGCAGGGCAACTGGGACATCGTCGGCAACAACATCCCGATCTTCTTCATCCAGGACCCGATGAAGTTCCCCGACCTCGTCCACTCGGTGAAGCCGGAGCCCGACCGCGGCTTCCCGCAGGCCGCCTCGGCACATGACAACTTCTGGGACTTCGTCTCGCTGATGCCCGAGTCGACGCACATGCTGATGTGGGCGATGAGCGACCGGGCCATTCCGCGCTCGTTCCGGTTCATGGAGGGCTTCGGCGTCCACACGTTCCGCTTCGTCAACGCCAAGGGCGTGTCGCGCTTCGTCAAGTTCCACTGGAAGCCCAAGCAGGGCCTGCAGTCGGTGCTGTGGGACGAGGCCGTGAAGATCAACGGCGCCGATCCCGACTTCCACCGTCGCGACCTGTGGGACGCGATCTCCGCCGGCGACTTCCCGGAGTGGGAGCTCGGCATCCAGGTCTTCGACGACGCCTTCGCCGATTCGTTCGACTTCGACATCCTCGACGCGACCAAGTTGATCCCCGAGGAGCTCGTGCCGGTGCAGCGCATCGGCCGGCTGGTGCTCGACCGCGTCGTCGACAACTTCTTCGCGGAGACCGAGCAGGTCGCGTTCTGCACGCAGAACATCGTCCCCGGCATCGACTTCACCAACGACCCGCTGCTGCAGGGCCGCAACTTCTCGTACCTCGACACGCAGATCAAGCGCCTCGGCGGCCCGAACTTCACGCACATCCCGATCAACGCGCCGAAGTGCCCGTTCGGCAACTTCCAGCAGGACGGTCACATGGCCGTGCAGCACCGCGTCGGACGGGTGAACTACGAGCCCAACTCGTGGCCCGGCGCCGACGCAGGGCCGCGCGAAGACCCGAAGGGCTTCACCTCGTTCCCCGCCGAGGAGACCGGTGCAAAGCGCCGGATCCGCGCCTCGAGCTTCGCCGATCACTACAGCCAGGCCCGGCAGTTCTTCATCAGCCAGGAGCCGGTCGAGCAGGGCCACATCGTCGACTCGTTCGTGTTCGAGCTGAGCAAGGTCGAGCGCCCCGACATCCGCGAGCGAATGGTGGCCAACCTGCGCAACGTTCATCCCGATCTCGCCACACGAGTGGCCGACGGGCTCGGGATCACCCGGCTTCCGGCACCGACGCCGGCCGCCGCGCCCACCAACGAGTCGCTGCCGCCGTCCGATGCGTTGAGCATCGTGCGCAACGGCCCGGCGGACTTCGCCGGGCGGAAGCTCGGCATCCTCGTGACGGACGGCGCCAACGCCGCCACCGTCACTGCGGTGCAACGGGCGGCGCTTGCCGAGGGGATGGTCGTGCAGGTCGTCGCGCCGCGCATCGCCGGCGCGGTGCTCGACGACGGCAGCACCCTGCCGGCGCAGCAGAAGGTGGGCGGTGGTCCGTCGGTGCTCTACGACGTCGTCGCCGTCATCACGTCCGCCGATGGTGCCGCGCAGCTCGCGGCATTGCCCGCTGCGCTCGACTTCGTCACCGACGCGCACAACCACGGCAAGTACGTCGGCTTCGTCGGCGACGCGCAGCCGCTCCTCGACGCAGCGAACCTCACGGCGAAGCTGGACGACGGCTACATCGATCTCGCCAAGCGCGGCGCGGCGAAGCGACTGGTCGAGGTGGCTCGCACCGTCCGCCTCTGGGACCGCCTGCAACCCGAGAGCTGACCCGGAGAGCGAGCCGGGCACGTGGCTCGGCTCGCTCACCCGTCCGGCGTAGGGTTGCAGCGTTCGGACGACGGTGCGATGAAGGGTGGATGTGGATGTCAGCCGACTTCGGCTTGGCAAGCTACGCGGAGGACGACCGCACGTTTCTCGTGCTGTCGGGCGACCTCGACATGTCGACAGCTCCACAGGTGCGCGCTGCGGTCGACGAGATCGCCACGGTGAACCTGACGATCGACATGTCCGGCGTGCCGTTCATGGACTCATCCGGCGTCAACGTCATCGCCACCACCATCCATCGCCGACGCACCACGGGCGGCGGCGTCACGCTCCGCAACGTGCAACCCGAACCGATGCGCGTCTTCCAGATCACCGGCGTGGTCGACATGTGTCCGTTCGAGTCAGCACCGGGTGGCGAGCCGTGATGGCCCGCAAGCAGCCGGCGCCGGACCTCACGGTTCAGTTCGAGAACATGGCAACTGCACCGCGCACGTGCCGCGAGCGGGTGCGCTCGATCGTCAGCGCCGACGCACTGCTCATCGCCAGTGAGCTCGTCACCAACGTCGTGCGCCACACGCGCAGCGGCGGGGTGATGCGGGTCTGGCTGGCCGGCGACGTCCAGCGCCTGGAGGTCGAGGACTTCGCCGGTGGTGCCGTGAGCGTCGCGGCGCCGAGCGAGCAGGGTGGCCGCGGCATCCCGATCGTCGCCGAGCTCAGCACCCGCTGGGGCATCAAGCCGACGTCACAGGGCAAGATCGTCTGGGCCGAGATCCCCGTCGCCCGCTGAACGCACGTCGTCGTCGGGCGTGAGCACGGTCAACAGGCTCGCCGCGGCCGATCGGTAGCGCTCGTCGAACTCCACGGCGATGTACGTGCGGAAGTCCTCGCCCCGGGCTGTGCGCGTGACGCGACCGACGACGTGCGTCCACGCCGCGGCTGCATCGGGATCATCGGACTCGTGTGCGTCGATGCGATCGGCGAGCGATGCAACCACCGTCTCACCGAGCATCAGCCCGACGGGCTCGTCGAAGCTGACGAGCATCCCGCGGTCGGACACGTTGATCGCCGCTGCAGGTGGAAGACGCCGCTCGTGGTGCGCTGCGATGCGGATGATCGGTGCCACATCCAGTCGTGTTGCGCCACGTCGTTCCACACCGTTCGCATACCCACCGGTTCCACGGGTGCACACGCGTCGTGACCAGGATCACCCTCAGGTGGCAGGCGAGCTGCGCAGCACGAGCACCGATCGGTCGACGAGCGAGATCGGATCGCCGCCGACGAACTGGCGATCGTCGTCGCCGACCGCCGACGCAGCGGTGTCGACCACGACGTGCCACGACAGATCCGGAAGGTGCTTGGGCACGGTGAAGTCGACGGGCTCGGCAGCGCCGTTGACCATCACGAGGAACGAATCGTCCTGGACCAGTTCGCCGCGTGCGTCGGTCTCGATGTCGACGCCGCTGAGGAACACGGTCATCGCCTTCACGGCGCTGTCGTTCCACTCGTCGTCCGACATGGTCGTGCCATCGGGCTGCAGCCACGCCACGTCGCCGATGTCGTCGCCGCGCAACGGGCGACCCTGGAAGAACTGGCGACGGCGGAACACCTTGTGCGCGCGACGGAGGTGGATGAGGTGCCCGACGAACGCCAACAGGTCCTCGTCGACCTCGTCCCAGTGGTACCAGCTGATCTCGTTGTCCTGGCAGTACCCGTTGTTGTTGCCGCCCTGCGTGCGACCGATCTCGTCGCCGCCGAGGATCATCGGCACGCCCTGCGAGAGCAGCATCGTCGTCAGCAGGTTGCGCTGCTGGCGGGAGCGCAGCACGTTGACACCGTCGTCGTCCGTCGGGCCTTCGGCGCCACAGTTCCAGCCGCGGTTGTGCGACTCACCGTCGTTGTTGTCCTCGCCGTTGGCCTCGTTGTGGCGCTCGTTGTAGGAGACGAGGTCGCGCAACGTGAAGCCGTCGTGGGCGGTGATGAAGTTGACGCTGGCGTGCGGGCGGCGACCGGCCGCCTCGTACAGATCACTGGACCCGGTGAGCCGGTAGGCGAGCTCGCCGAGGCCGTGCGGCGAGCCGGCCCAGTGGTCTCGGACGCAGTCGCGATAGCGACCGTTCCACTCCGCCCACTGCGCCGGGAAGTTGCCGACCTGGTAGCCGCCGTCGCCGATGTCCCACGGCTCGGCGATCAGCTTCACCGTGTTGATCACCGGGTCCTGCTGCACGAGGTCGAAGAACGCGGACAGGCGGTCGACCTCGTGGAGGCTGCGGGCGAGCGCCGACGCGAGGTCGAAGCGGAACCCATCGACGTGCATCTCCGTCACCCAGTACCGCAGGCTGTCCATCACCATCTGCAGCACGTGCGGCTGGCGCATGTTGAGTGTGTTCCCGGTGCCCGTGTAGTCCATGTAGAACTGCGGCTCGTCGGCCATCAGCCGGTAGTAGCCGGCGTTGTCGAGGCCACGGAACGACAGCGTCGGACCGAGGTGGTTGCCCTCCGCAGTGTGGTTGTAGACGACGTCGAGGATCACCTCGATGCCTGCCTGGTGCAGCGTCTTGACCATCTGCTTGAACTCGGTGACCTGCGCGCCGCCGCTGCCGCGGCTGGAGTACTCGTCGTGCGGGGCGAAGTAGCCGATGGTGTGGTAGCCCCAGTAGTTGCGCAGCCCGCGATCCAGCAGGTGCTGCTCGTGCACGAACTGGTGCACCGGCAGCAGCTCGACCGCGGTGACGCCGAGGTTGGTCAGGTGGTCGATGAAGGCCGGATGGGAGAGGCCGGCGTAGGTGCCGCGCATCGACTCCTCGATGCCGGGGTGCAGCTCAGTGGCGCCCTTCACGTGGACCTCGTAGATCACCGTGTCGCTCCACGGCGTGCGCAGCAGGCGGTCGCTCTCCCAGTCGAAGTACGGGCTGACGACGACGCCCTTCGGTGCGAACGCGCCGCTGTCTGCCTCGTTGCGCTGATCCGGGTCGTCGAAGTCGTAGGCGAACACCGACGGGTCCCACTGCACCGGCCCGTCGATCGCGCATGCGTACGGATCGAGCAGCAGCTTGCTCGGATCGCACCGTGCCCCGCTCGCCGGGTCGTACGGGCCGTGCACGCGAATGCCGTAGCGCGCACCCGCGCCGACGTCGGGGAGGTAGCCGTGGAAGATCGAACCGGACCGCTCGGGCAGCTGGGCGCGCTCCTCGTTGCCGTCGTCGTCGAACACGCACACCTCGATGGACTCGGCCACGTCCGAGAAGACGGCGATGTTCGTGCCGACGCCGTCGAACGTTGCTCCCAGTGGAGTCGACTGCCCTGGCCAGATCCTCATCAATTGCTCCTCTTCGGTGATGTCGTCAGCAGGACGACGCTGTCGTCGTCGAGCTCGATCGTCGTGGTGTGATCGCCGTGGTCGAGCACTGCGGTCGGGTCGTTGCTCAGCAGCACGGACGTCGTGCCCGGCCCCTCGTCGTCCAGCTCGAGGTCGATGCGCTGACGGCCGCCGAGGTTGACGACGACGATCACGTCGCCGCGCTGCACGCGCAACCATCCGCGCGCCGCATCGGCGCGCGCCGAGGTGGCGGTGGTGGCGTGGTCGCGCAAGGCCACGTGGGCGGCGCGCAGACCGAGCAGCGCACGGTGCCAGCGCTCGAGGCCGTCGTGGGGCTCGTCGTCGCGCTCGTCCCAGCGCAGCACCGAACGACCGCGCGTGGCGACGTCTTGCGGGTCGGGCACGGCGTCGGGATCCCATCCGAAGGCACCGAACTCGTTGCGTCGGCCGTCGCGCACGGCGGCGGCCAGTTCCGGATCGTCGTGGTCGGTGAAGTACTGGAACGGCGTGCTGGCACCCCAGTCCTCGCCCTGGAACAGCAGCGGCACGAACGGCGAGGTCAGCACGAGCGCGGCCGCGATCTGCGCTCGGCGCACCCCGACGAGGTGGACGAGGCGATCGCCGACGGCACGGTTGCCGATCTGATCGTGGTTCTGCGCGCAGACGACGAAATGGCCACGATCGAGGTCGCCGATCGGGCGCGGTGGGGTGCCCTCCGGCAGCGGACGCAGTTCGGTGCACACCACCTCGTTGAGGCACCTGGCCAGGTCGGCCAGTCCCTCGTACGGCTCGTAGTAGCCCTGACGCTCGTCGGTCAGGGCAACGTGCAGGGCGTGGTGGAAGTCGTCGTTCCACACCGCGTCGAGACCGAAGCCGCCGTCGGCGACTGGCCGCACGATCGTCGAGTCGGTGGACATGGTCTCGGCGATCACCCACGTGGTTCGGTTCTCCGCCACGCCGACCGCGTGGACCGCCTCGGCGATCTCGCGAAGGATGTGCGGCGTGGTCTCGTCGTGCACCTCGTGGACGGCGTCGAGCCGCAGGCCGTCGGCGTGGAAGTCGCGAACCCACTGGACCGCGTTGTCGACGACGAAGCGGCGCACCTCGTCCGATCCCTCGGTGTCGTAGTTCACGGCCTGACCCCACGGCGTGACGTGGTGATCGGTGAAGTACGGGCCGAGCTTCGGGAGGTGGTTGCCGGACGGGCCGAGGTGGTTGTACACGACGTCGATCACCACGGCCAGCCCTCGCCCGTGGCAGGCATCGACGAAGCGCTGCAGGGCGCGCGGGCCCCCCGACGGCTCGTGCACGGCGAACAACCCGACGCCGTCGTAGCCCCAGCCGTGCGCGCCGGGGAACGACGCCACGGGCATCAGCTCGACCGTGTTGACGCCGAGCCCGACGAGGTGGGCGAGCCGCCCGATCGCGGCGTCATAGGTGCCGTCGTCGGTGAACGTCCCGACGTGGATCTCCATGATCACGGCCTCGCCGAGGTCGAAGCCGTGCCACCCCGCGTCGGTCCACGAGAAGTCGGCCAGGTCGATCATCTGCGACCAGCCGTGCACGCCATCGGGCAGACGAGCGGCGCGGGGGTCGGGCACGGCAGTGCCGTCGACGACGAAGCGGTAGCGCGCGTCGAGGTCCAAGGTCGGGCCGTGCCACCACCCGGTCTCGTCGCGACGCAAGCCGATCAACGCATCGTCGTCGGCCAGCTCGATCTGCAGGTCGACACGTTGTGCGCGAGGTGCCCACACGCGGGTGGTGGCTCGGGTCATCGCCCGGCTCCGTCGTCGCGAACGAGCACCACGAACGGCCGGTCGGCGGCGTGCTCGGCCAACCGCACCCGACCAGTGACTGCAACGGGATCGCCGATGGCGTCGACGAACGTTCCCGCCGGGATGGTGAGGACCGCGTCACCCCAACCGTCACGGCACCACGCCATCGCACGCAGCGCGGCCACGACGACGAGACGGTCGCCGATTGCGTACGCCAGCACGTCGTCGGCGCCCGACGTCGGCAGGGCCGAGACGGTGGCAGGTTCGGTCAACAGCGAACCCAACGAGCGCCGCAGCGTGAGCAGGCGACAGGTGAGCCACAGCTTCGATCGGCCGTCGACGTCGCCGAGCCAGTCGGCGGAGGCGTCCCGGTCCTCGGGGAGCATCGAGTCGCGCGCGGCGAAGTCCACCGGCCGGCGGTTGTCCGGGTCGACGAGGTCGTCGGTCCACAGCTCCGTGCCCTGGTAGAAGTCGGGCACACCGGGGTGCAGCACCTTCAGGACGAGCTGCACGAGCGAGGCAGCTCTGCCCGCCTGGTCCAGCCCGGCGGCGTAGCTGTCGAGCTGCTCGATGAACCGCTCGTCGTCGTAGAGGTCGCGCACGAAGCGCAGCACGGCCGACTCGTACTCCTCGTCCTGGGCCACCCACGACGTGTGCACCTTGGCCTCGCGCATGGCCTTGACGACGAAGGCCTCCAGGCGCTTGCGGGTGATCGGGTGGGCGCCGACCATCGTCTGGAAGACGAGGTGGGCGATGGCCGGATCCGTCGATCCGTTCCAGTGCGGCACGTGCCGGTCGTGCCACTCGCGCACGGTCGCCGCCCAGCGCGCAGCGTCCTGCGACAGCAGCGCCTGGCGGATGCGCACGTCCTCGGAGCGCTTGGTGTCGTGCGTCGACGTGGCCACCATCGACCGCGGACGGTGCGCTGCGGCGTCGGCCAACCAGGCAACGTGCTCGACCGCCGTCGTGCTCGGCTGCTGCGGCTGGCCGCCGACCTCGTTCAACGCGACCAGCGGGTGCCAGCGGTACATCGCCGTGTCCTCGACGCCCTTGGCCATCGCCGGGCCGCTGACCTGTTGGAAGCGACGGATCACGTCCGCCACGGCGCCGTCATCGGAGGCCACCGCGCCGCGCAGCACGTCGACCACGAACGGCACGACGCGCTCGTCGAGCTGGGCGACCGAGATGTCGTGCTGCGCCAGCTCGACCGCATGGTCGAGCACGGCACGATCCGCGTCGGACAGCTCGCCGCCCGGCACCGCGTACGTGCGGTACACGGGCATCGCCACGAGCACGGCTTCGATCGCCGTGCGTTGATCGCGACGGCTGATGTCGCGCATCGACAGATCGGCCTCGAACACGACGGCGAACGCTTCGCACAGGCGAGTGACGTCGGCCGCCAGCACGTCGCGCACAACCAGCGCCTTGCACTCGGCCACGGTGTCCTCGAACGACGACACGTCGCCGGTGACCTCGGCGTACAGGGCTCGCAGCGCGGCCATCCCCGCCGGGTCGACGTGGAGCGCGCTCAGCTGGCGCATCGCGTCGTAGCCCGTCGTGCCGTCGACCGGCCACGACGCCGGCAGCGCCTCGCCACCTTCGAGGATCTTCTCGACCACGATCCACGCGTCGGGCGCTTCGGCGGCCAGCTGTGCCAGGTACGCCGCCGGATCGGCGAGCCCGTCGATGTGGTCGATGCGCAGCCCGCCGATCCACCCGGCGCGCACCCACTCGAGGATCCGCTCGTGCACGTGGGCGAAGACCTCAGGCCGCTCGACGCGCAGCGCGGCCAGCGTGTCGATGTCGAAGAAGCGGCGGTAGTCGAGCTCGTCGCGTCCGATCCGCCACGACGCCAGGCGGTAGTGCTGCGCCTCGAGGAGCTCATGGATCGCGTCGATGTCGCCGGCGATCGCCGCGGCGAGCACCGGTGGCGTCGCCGAACCGTCGGTCACGGGAAAGCGGTGGTCGTGGTAGCGGACCTGGATCTCGTCGCCCAACGGCTCGACGGTCAGCGTGCCGGCGGCCAGCTCGTCGCCGTAGGGGTTGCCGAGCACCGGCAGCACGACGCGGCCGTGGCCGATCGGGTCGGGTCGGTGCCAGTCGATGTCGAAGAAGGCGGCCGCTTCGCTGTGCTCGCCGTCGCGCAGCATCGTCCACCACAGCCGGTTGCGGGCGTCGTCGATGGCCATGTGGTTGGGCACGACGTCGAGCACGTGTCCGAGGCCGTGGGCGGTCAGTGCATCGACGAAGCGGCGCAGCGCCGGCTCGCCCCCGAGTTCGGCGTTGACCTCGTGGTGATCGACGATGTCGTAGCCGTGCGTCGACCCAGGTCGAGACTGCAGGTACGACGACGTGTACACGTGGCTGATGCCGAGACGGGCGAGGTACGGCACGACCGCCGCAGCATCGTCGAGGGTGAATTCAGGGGTCAGCTGCAAGCGATAGGTGGCGACGAGCTGGCGCTCGTGCGGTCGATCGGGCCACGAGCCGTCGGAAACCATGGTGCGAGGACGTACCCCGATCAAGGCGGCTTCAATCACCAACCGTGCGCGAGGGACGCTTCCTGCACCACCCGGCGACCTCGTACGCTGCGCGCACCATGATGAAGCGCGCGGGACTCGTGGCGTTGCTGCTGTCCGTCGTCCCCGGTGCCTGCTCGTCGGACGGCCCGCAGGGGGCGTGCGAGACGTACACCGTGCAATCGTCGTCGATGCGACCAACCTTCGTTCAGGGCGATCAGGTGCAGGCCTGCACCGGCCGAACCATCGAGCACCGAACCGTGGTGCTGTACCAGCGACCAACAACAGAGCGGAACCTCGACAAGTACCCGAACAACATCGGGCGGATCGTCGCCCTACCCGGCGACCGGCTGCGGGTGACCGACATCAATGAGGTCTACATCAACGGCGCAGAGGTCGGGTTCGCTCGCGTGTTCCTGTTGGACTTCATCAACCCTGACTTCGAAGCCTGCGCCGCCGCCGACTGCATCGTTCCCGACGGCAGCATGTTCGTCGCCGGCGACAACCCGGACGGATCCCGAGACTCGCGAATGTTCGGCTACATGGACCTCGACGTCATCATCGGCGTCATCGACACCTCGACCAAGAACGCCGTCATCGAAGTGTCCGCAAGGGCGCACGATGGACGTGATGTCGTCGGTTTCGCGTCCATGCGAGCAGAAGTTCGACGCGTTGGTTGTCAGGTGGGCGACAGGAAGAGCGCTCCGAGGGGCGGAAGGGTGAGGACGAGGGACTGGTGGTGGCCGTGGGAGTCGACGGGGACCGTGTCGGCGTGGCCGCCGTTGCCGATGTTGCTGCCGCCGAACTGCTCGGCGTCGGTGTTCATCAGCTCCTCCCAGCGGCCCCGCACCGGCACGCCGAGGCGGTGGTTGTACCGCACCGCCGGGGTGGCGTTGATGACCACCAGCACCGGTCGCCCGGACCCGTTCGGATCGAGGCGCAGGAACGAGTACACGCTCTGCTCGCTGTCGGCGCCGTCGATCCACTGCATCCCGTAGGCGTCGCTGTCACCGGTGTGCATCGCCGGCTCGTTCGCGTACAGCGCGTTGAGCGCGGCGACGCAGCGGCGCACGCCCTCGTGCATCGGCGCGTCGTGCAGGCTCCAGTCGAGCGTCGACTCGTGGTTCCACTCCCGCCACGCGGCCAGCTCGCCGCCCATGAAGATCAGCTTCTTGCCCGGCTGCGCCCACTGCATCGCGTAGAGCAGGCGCAGGTTGGCGAAGCGCTGCCAGTCGTCGCCGGGCATCTTGCCGAGCAGCGAGCCCTTGCCGTGCACGACCTCGTCGTGGCTGAGCGGCAGCACGAAGTGCTCCGACGCGGCGTACACCGATCGGAACGTGATCTCGCCGTGATGCCACCGGCGATGGATCGAATCACGCTCCAGGTACTGCAGCGTGTCGTGCATCCAGCCCATGTCCCACTTGAAGCCGAAGCCGAGCCCGCCGACGTAGGTCGGCCGGCTGACCATCGGCCACGCGGTGGACTCCTCGGCGAAGGTGGCCACGTCCGGGTGCTCGGCGTACACGGCCTCGTTGAGCTCGCGCAGGAAGACGATCGCGTCGAGGTTCTCACGACCACCGAACTGGTTGGGGATCCACTCCCCCGGCTGACGCGAGTAGTCGAGGTAGAGCATCGAGGCAACGGCGTCCACGCGCAGGCCGTCGGCGTGGTAGCGACCGAGCCAGCACAGTGCGCTGGAGATCAGGAACGAACGGACCTCGTTGCGCCCGTAGTTGAAGATCGCCGAGCTCCAGTCGGGGTGGAAGCCCTGACGTGGGTCGGCGTGCTCGAACAGATGGGTGCCATCGAACTCGGCCAGCCCGTGAGCGTCCATCGGGAAGTGCGACGGCACCCAGTCGAGGATCACGCCGACACCGCGCTGGTGCAGCCGGTCGATCATCCGCATCAGATCGGTCGGGGAGCCGTGCCGCGCCGTCGGGGCGAAGTAGCCGGTGGTCTGGTAGCCCCACGATCCGTAGAACGGGTGCTCCATGATCGGCAGCAGTTCGACGTGCGTGAACCCGTGGGCCAGCGCGTGGTCGGCCAGCGGATCGGCCAGCTCGTCGTAGCGCGGGAAGCGACCGTCGGCACCGATGGAACGTCCCCACGAGCCGAGATGGACCTCGTAGATCGAGATGGGCGCGTCGAGCGCAACCGTGGCGCCGCGTCGCGCCATCCACGCATCGTCGCCCCACTCGTACGACAGGTCGGCGATGCGCGAGTCGATCGACGGCGACAGGCACGACGCCGCGGCGAACGGGTCGGACTTGTCCAGCACACGCCCGTCGTGGGTGTGGATGCGCAACCGGTAGGAGTCGCCGGTGGCCGCACCGTCGACCCAGCACGACCACACGCCGGACGACCCGCACGGCTGCATCGAGTGCTCGACCGACCAGCCGTCGAACGAGCCGACGATGCCGACGCCGCGGGCGTTCGGCGCCCACGCCGAGAACGTCGCACCGCCGGCCGCGGGCTGCACGCCGAGCACCTCGTGGAGGCGCCGGTGGGTGCCCTCGTTGAACAGGTGCAGGTCGAGCTCGCCCGGAAGCGGGTGCGGGTGGGCGTGCGCGTCGGTCGCCGTCACGCCGGCACCGGGCCGAGCAGTTCGGCGGTGGCGGCCAACGGCCAGGCCACCCAGGCCGGACGGTTGGCCAGCTCGTAGCGCAGCTCGTACAGCACCTTGTCCAGCACGCACAGATCGAGCAGCAACTGGAAGTCCGCCGGGTCGGCTGGCACGAGATCGGTCTCGCCGAGTTCGGCGACGTAGGCATCGACGAGCTCGCGCTGCATGCGCGTCGTCCACTCCCGACGCCACTGCTCCAGCCCCTCGACACCGGCGTCGGAGACCATGCCGCGTTGCACCGCGGTGAGCACGGCGACGCGGCCGGCGTAGTCGAGCGAGCGGATCAGCCCGGCGACGTCGACCAACGGGGAGCGCTTGATCGAGCGCTCGCCCATCGGCCGCGCCGGCTCACCCTCGAAGTCGATGAAGACGATGTCGCGACCGGTCCACAGCACCTGCCCGAGGTGCAGGTCGCCGTGCACGCGGATGCGGCTGGCGTCGAGCTTGCCGGTGCGCAGTGCACGGAACCGCTCGAGCACGTCGCGCGGGTGTTGCGTCAGCACCGCAGCGGCCGTCGCCTCGACGTCGTGCAGCGGCATCTCCTCGATGACGTGGCTTCGTCGGAGCGCGCGCTGCGCGCTGCGCAGGCTGCTGCCGAGGCTCTGCAGCAGCGACCGCTGGTGCAGCAACGTGAAGGCCTGCGGGGCGAACTGACCGTTCTCGGACACCTGCCGCGTCGAGCTCGGTCGCGCCAGGGCGAGGTGCATCTGTGCGGTTCGTCGGCCGAGCAGCCCGACCAGCGCGCGGGTCGAGGAATCCAGTGCACCGCACTCGTCCTCGCCCTGCTCCATGCGGCAGTCGATGTCGCGCGACAGCTGATCGAGCATCCACGCCCAGAGGTCGCCCTCGTTCGACACGGCGTCGTGGACGATCATCACGCTCGCCCGCTCGTGCTCGCCGGCCAGCTCCAGCTCGAGCGTCGCGGCGAGCGCCGGGGCGTGCACGAAGCCGGCTCGACCGAGGTGCTCGGGCACCACGACGTCCGGGTTCTGCGCGGCCTCCAGCCGTCGCACGAGCTTGGCGATCAACTGGCCGTCGAGGATGGCCGACGAGTTGGACTGCTCTGTCGACAGCACGTTGACGTCCGCACTCGGCCCGAGCTGGCGGGACAGCCCGGCGCGTCGCGGGGCACCGCTGATCCCTCCGGTGCGACCGCGGTGGCTGCGACGCGAGAGCGCTGCATCGGCCAGGGCGCGGACGCCGTCGGGCAGGACCATCGCGTCGACGAGCACACCGTCGTCGAGCCGGGCGATCACCGACGCCGGGTGGAGGCTCTCGGCCGTGGTCGCCAGCGCGCCGGTGGCGTGCAGCACCGGCACCGCGTAGCGGTGGTCGTCGCCTTCGTTGAACGACGCACGGGCGACCACCAGCGCGACCTCCGGCGAGCTGTCGCGCAGCGGCACGACGTCGTCGATCGAGATCTCGCGCAGGGCGCGGTCCTTCGCCGAGAACCAGCGCCGGTCGGGCAGCCACGTGGTGAGCGCACGAGCCAACGCCGGTCGACGACGGATGACGTCCTCCCACGGCCCGGCGAGGTGCGGGGTTGCCGCGTCGGAGCTGCTGGCCACCGGCTCGAGCACGAACCAGAAGAAGCCGTACGGCGCGAGGGTCAGCGGGTAGGACGTCTCGCCGACGGTGCCGAAGCGGGTGTGGCCGAACACCTCGACGGGCGTCTCGCCCATGTGTGCGCGCAGGTCGAGCTCGACGTGCTGGGCAAGGCGAGACAGGTTGGCGACGCACAGGAACGAGCGCTCGCCGGCGATCGTCTCGTCGCCGCCCGGTGAGCGGACGAACGCCAGCACGTGCGGGTTCTCCGGCTCCAGCATCTGGATGTCGCCACGGCCGAGCACCGGGTGGCGGCGGCGCAGCGTGATCAGCTGGCGCATCCACGACAGCAGCGAGTTGCCAGTGTGCTGCTGGGCCTCCACGTTGACGCTCTCGTAGTGGTAGCCGAGCTCGGTGACGAGCGGCAGGTACAGACGGTGCGGGTTGCAGGTGGAGAAGCCGGCGTTGCGGTCGGCAGACCACTGCATCGGTGTGCGCACGCCGTCACGGTCGCCGAGGTAGACGTTGTCGCCCATGCCGATCTCGTCGCCGTAGTAGATCGTCGGCGTGCCCGGCATCGAGAACAGCAGCGCGTTGAGCAGCTCGATCTTGCGCCGATCGTTGCCCAGCAGCGGTGCCAGCCGTCGGCGGATGCCGAGGTTGATCCGCATCTGCGAGTCACGTGCGTAGGCGCGCAGCATGAGGTCGCGCTCCTCGTCGGTGACCATCTCCAACGTCAGCTCGTCGTGGTTGCGCAGGAACGTGGCCCACTGCGCGCCCGCCGGCGGGTTCGGTGTCTGCTCGAGGATGTCGGTGATCGGGATGCGGTTCTCCATCTGCACCGCCATGAACATGCGCGGCATCAGCGGGAAGTTGAAGTTCATGTGGCACTCGTCGCCGTCACCGAAGTAGGCGGCGGCGTCCTCCGGCCACTGGTTGGCCTCGGCGAGCAGCATCCGGTCGTCGTACCGCGAGTCCATGTGCTTGCGCAGCCGCTTGAGGAAGTCGTGCGTCTCGGTGAGGTTCTCGCAGTTCGTGCCGTCGCGCTCGTACAGGTACGGCACGGCGTCGAGGCGCAGGCCGTCGACGCCGAGGTCGAGCCACTGGTCGAGCACCTCCAGCACGGCGCCCTCGACCTCCGGGTTGTCGAAGTTGAGGTCCGGTTGGTGCGAGTAGAAGCGGTGCCAGAAGTACTGGCCGGCGACGGGATCCCACGTCCAGTTGCTGGTCTCGAAGTCCTGGAAGATGATCCGCGCGTCGCCGTAGCGCCCGGGGTCGTCGCTCCACACGTAGAAGTCGCGCCAGCGCGATCCGGGCGGCGAGGTGCGCGCCCGCTGGAACCAGGCGTGCTGATCGGAGGTGTGGTTGATCACCAGCTCGGTGATCACCTTCAACCCGCGCGCGTGCGCGGCGGCGAGGAACCGCTTGAACGATCGCATCGTGCCGTAGTCGGGGTTGATCACCTCGTAGTCGGCGATGTCGTAGCCGTCGTCGCGCAGCGGTGACGGGTAGAACGGCAGCAGCCACAGCGCGGTCACGCCGAGATCGGCGAGGTAGTCGAGCTTCGACGTCAGCCCGTCGAAGTCTCCCGTGCCATCGCCGTTCGAGTCGGCGAACGAACGGACGTGCAGCTCGTAGATCACTGCGTCGCGGAACCAGTCGGCAGTCATGCTGCACTCTCCGATGCGTGTGTCGAGCGGACCTCGAAGACGTGTGCGTTGGCCGACCAGGGGGCGAGGTCGACGTAGTTGCGGTTGGCGTGCCAGCGGTAGGTCGCCCCGCCGAGGAGGTCGACCACGTCGTAGCTGGCGCCGTAGGGCAGGCCGAGCTGGGCGAGATCGAGATCGACGAAGCCGGTCTGACGCTGGTGGTGGTCGAGGTTGGCGACGACGACCACCGGGTTGCCATCGCCGGCCGGGTCGGTCTTGGAGAAGCACAGCAGCGCGTCGTTGTCGGTCTGATGGAACCACGTCGTGCGCAGGTGCTGCAACGCCGGCTGCCCGGCGCGGATCTCGTTGAGTCGCGTCAGCAGCGGCTCGAGGCTGTCCGGACGATCGAGGTCCCACTCGCGCAGCTGGTACTTCTCCGAGTCCCCATACTCTTCTGACCCTGGCTTCGCCGCGGCTGCTTCCTGGAGCTCGAAGGCTGGGCCGTAGACGCCCCAGCTCGGCGACAGCGTGGCGGCGAGCACGGCGCGGCTGGCGAAGCCGGCACGACCGCCTTCCTGCAGCTGCTCGGTGAGGATGTCGGGGGTGTTCGGCCAGGCGTTGGGGCGGAAGTAGTCGACGGTGCGAGTGGCAAGGTCGGAGAAGTACTCACGCAGCTCCCACGACGACTGTCGCCACGCGAAGTACGTGTACGACTGGTTGAACCCGATCTTCGCCAGACGCTCCATCACCCGCGGGCGAGTGAACGCCTCTGCCAGGAACACCGTCTCCGGGTGCTCGGTGTGCAGCGCCCGCAGCGCCCACTCCCAGAACGGCAAGGCCTTGGTGTGCGGGTTGTCGACGCGGAACACGGTGACGCCGCAATCGATCCAGAAGCGGAACACGTCGACGAGCGCCGACCACAGCTCCGCCCAGTCGTCGGACTCGAAGTCGAGCGGGTAGATGTCCTGGTACTGCTTCGGCGGGTTCTCGGCGAACTGGATCGAGCCGTCGGCGCGGTGGGCGAACCAGGTCGGGTGCTCGGTCACCCAGGGGTGGTCCGGCGAGCACTGGAACGCCACGTCGAGCGCGAGGTGCAGCCCACGCTGATGGCACTCCTTGGCCAGCGCGACCACGTCGTCCACGGTGCCGAGCGCGGGGTCGACGGCGTCGTGCCCACCGGCCGCGGCGCCGATCGCCCACGGGCTGCCGACGTCGTCCGTTGTGGCGACGGTCGAGTTGTTGCGACCCTTGCGCTTCGTCGTCCCGATCGGGTGGATCGGTGGGATGTAGACGACGTCGAAGCCCATCGCCGCGACGCGGTCCAGGCGATCAACTGCGTCGAGCAGCGTCTGCTGGCCGCCATTGGGCAGCACGGCCGAGCGCGGGAAGAACTCGTACCACGAGCTGAAGCGTCCGATCAGGGGGTCCACGTCGAGCCTGAACGGCCCGCTGCGCGCCACCGGGTCGCGGCGACCTGCGCGCCACAGGATGCCCGTCCACGACGGGTGGTCGAGAAGTTCCGTGTCGCCGCGTTCCAACGCGTCGAGCAGCTCGCGCAGCGCAGCAGCATCGGCGGGCAGCGCGGTCTCGATCAGGTCGGCGATGATCCGCCGCCCGTCACGCAGCTCGAGCGAGACATCGACGCCGGCGGCGACCTTGAGGGCAGTGCCCCGGCGCCAGGTCTCTGCGTGATCCACCCAGCCCTGCACGTCGATCTCCCACCGTCCGAGCCGGTCCGGGCGGAACGACGCGGTGAAGCGATCGTTGGCCTCGGTCGTCATCGGCACTTCCGACCAGGGACCGCGTCCGCCGGCAGGCGACACCGCGCGCCAGCGCAGCGCTGCATCGACCACGACGTGCCCTGCGGCGAACACGTCAGCCGCGACGACCACGTCCTCGCCGGTCGTCACCTTCGCCGGAAAGGTGCCGCCGTCGACCACCGGACGAACGACCTCGACCACCACCGACGGGGGTCGGCTGCGAGGTGTGGTGATCATGTGACCGTCCGTACCCGACACGAGTGGACACCCAAACGGTGTGCCCCGTTCGTGTCAGTGCTGCGACACGGTCACCGGCGCGGTCAGTTGGCCATGACGACGTCGGCCGGCTGGGCGACGGCGACGAGCGTGGCACCCGCACTCACGCGCATGACCAGCACCACCGTGTCGTCGGCGCTGCCTCTGGGGCGTCGACGCCGCTTGAGCGTTCGCACCGAGTCGGCGATCTCGTCGACCGATGACGTCTCGCAGCCCGCAAGGAGATCGACGACCTCGCCGAGAGGAACGGCCTGCTCGCCGGGGGCATCGGTGAGGCCGTCGGTGTAGAGCACCAACACGTCCCCGGGGCCGAGGACGAACGTCGTGTCGGTCAGCTCCGGCTCGAAGAAGCCGAGCAGCGAACCGGGCGTGCCGATCTCGTGCACCGTGCCGTCGGCGCGGCGGACCAACGGTTGCGGGTGGCCGCCGAGCGACATGGTCACCTGCAGGCCGCCGTGGTCGAGTTCGCCGAGGAACAGGAAGCACATCGTGCAGTACGTGCTCGGGCGATGGTCCATCATCGCCACGTGGACGGAACGCAGGACTTCGGCCGCAGTGGTCGCGTCGCGAGCGGTTGCCCGTGCGGTGTGGCGTGCCAATCCGGTGAGGCCCGCAGACTCGATGCCCTTGCCGCACACGTCGCCGATCAACAGCGCGTACCGCTGATCGTCCACCTGGAACGCGTCGTAGAAGTCGCCACCGATCAGCGCCGCGGTCCCGGCCGGCCAGTAGCGAGCGGCGAGCGACGCGCCCGGTGGCGACTGCAGCTCGGCGGGGAGCAGCCCGAGCTGGAGCGTCTCGGCGATGTGCCGCTGCTCGTCGAACAGGCGGGCGTTGTCGAGGGCGAGCGTGATCGCCTCGTCGCGGCGGGCCAGCAACCGGCGGGCGAGCAGGGCGAACCCGATGGACACCGCCGCACCGAGTGCAGCGACGATCCACCACAGGTTGGCGAACAGCGCGCCGGAGAGCTGCTCGGTCGGCGTCATCACCAGCAGCAGCTCGGAGTTGCCGAACTTCGACACCGCCGACGCGCGCCGGCCGTCGATCGGGAGATCGCGCACGCTGGCTCCGAGGAGATGATCGGCCTGCTCGTCGTTGCCGAGGTAGATCGCGTAGTCCAGCTGCGAGAACGGCTCGTCGGTACGTCGGCGCACGTTCGGATCGGCGCTCAGCGTGCGTTCGCCGTAGACGATGAACTCGGGCTTCGCACCGGCGCCCGCATCGCCGACGGCGTAGCCGAGGCGCCGTGTGGCGAGCAGGTCGACGACAACGAACGGCTGCTCGGCGGACACGCCCAGCTCCTGATCGAGGCCGATCGGGAGCCCGACGACGGCGACCGGGTCGGCATCGCCGACGCGGAACAGCGCTGCCGATGTGAACGACTTGCCGTCGCCGACGAAGGGGGTCATCGCTGCGTCGAACGACGCGACGTCGCCGTTCGTCACCCGAGCCAGCGTCGCCGCACCGTCGAGCGGCGCGCGGACCTGGCTGACGCTGACCGCGAGCACCGCGGACGCTTCGTCGGTGTGCTCTTGGAGCAACCGCTGCTCGGCTTCGTCGTGGATCACACGACACGCCACCGAAAGCCCGGCGAAGACCGCCAACCCGAGCCCGAGGATCATCACCGGCATCACGTGCCGGCGTGCGGACGCGCCGAGAGCGCGTTCGCCTGCTGCTGCACCTCCACCCGTCGACATGGCGCAGAACGTACCCCGCACGGGTCTGCACCAAACGGGTGAATCCTTCGCCGATGCGAGCGCTCAGCGGCGCCGCGGTGCCCTCACCAGTCGCAACGTCCTGCGCTCGTCCGAGGTCAATCCGGACGGCCTGCCGCCGATGGCACGGTTCCACGTTGCGGTCAGCGTGCCCTCGAGGAACCGCTCGACCACCACCGGGTGGATGTAGCTGTTCCGGCACACGGCGCGTGTGTTGCCCAGGTCGTCGGCAACCGAGTCGACCACCGAGTTCAGCAGCCGTGCGGTCGGCCCTTCGGCGTCGTCGACGGCGGCAAGGCGGGATGCAGCGGCAACCGTCGCGTTCCACGTGCGGAAGGTCTTGGCCGTCGCCCCTGGATGACCATGCGCGGACAGGTACTCGTTGACGTCACGAGATCCCACCGTTCGCCGCTCGCCGTCGATCGTCGTGTACTGGAACAGGTGCTGACCCGGCAGGTGCTGACAGTGGCGCACGATGCGCGCGAGGGCGGCGTTCTCGACGGTGACATCGAAGTCGTGTGCCGACTTGCCGGTGAAGCTCAGCCGCACGGCCGATCCGCGCACGTGCGCGTGCCGAGTCCGCAACGTCGTCAGTCCGTACGACCGGTTGTCGCGGGCGTAGGTCTCGTTGCCGACGCGCAGGCTGGTGAGGTCCATCAGCCGGACGACGACGGCGACGACCTGATCGTGTCCGAGGTCGCCGGCGCGCAGATCCTTCGACACTCGACGACGGAGCCCGCCGAGGGACGCTCCGAAGGCACCGAGCTCGCCGAACTTCTGCTCCGCCGAGTCTGCGGTGAACGCCTCGTGGTAGCGGTACTGCTTGCGTCCTCGCGCATCTCGACCCGTCGCCTGCAGGTGTGCCTGCGCGTCGGTGGCGATCCACACGTCGGTCCACGCGGGCGGGATGACCAGCGCGTCGATTCGCTGCAACGTCGCCGTCGACGGGCGTCGACCCGTCCGCTCGTCCACGTAGGTGAAGCGGCGTCGGCCGCGCCGGCGAACACCCGGCTCGGCATCGGTCGCGTAGTGCAGGCCGGCGGGCGGTCTCGGCGAGATCGACATGCGGCGAACGGTTCCCGGCGCAGTTCTCCCTCAACCCTTCGGTCTGCACGACACCCCGAACGGGTACCGGTCGTGCATGGCGCGACCACTCTGGAAGGGCAGCATCAGCTTCGGCCTCGTGAACGTCCCCGTGCGCGCGTACACCGCCGTGCGAGACCACGACGTCCACTTCCACCAGCTCGACAAGCGCACCGGCTCGCGCATCCGCTACCGGAAGGTGTCGGAGCAATCGGGCAAAGAGGTCGACACCGACCAGATCGTGCTGGGTTACGAGATCAAGAAGGGCCACTACGTGACGTTCTCCCGCAAGGAGATGAACGCACTGCAACCGACCTCGACGCGCTCGATCGACATCACCGACTTCGTCGCCCTGGCCGAGATCGATCCGATCTACTACGAACGGACCTACTGGCTCGCGCCCGACGGCGAGGCAGCGGGCCGCGCCTACCAGCTGCTGCTCGCGGCGATGGAGGACCGCGAGCGGGTCGGCGTGGGCACCGTGGTGATGCGCGAGAAGCAGTACCTCGCCGCCGTTCGTCCGCTCGACGGTGCACTGGCGATGTCGACGATGCGCTTCGCCGACGAGGTCCTCGCCAAGACGAAGGCCGCCGAGGGCGTACCGACGCGACGCAGCAAACCCGAGGCCAAGGCGATGAAGATGGCAGTGCAGCTCATCGACGGGCTGACCGCGCCGTGGGATCCCGAGCAGTATCGCGACACGTACACCGACGCCCTTCGCAAGCGGATCCGGGCCAAGGATCGTGGCAAGGAAGTGGTGGCTGACCTCGACGAGCCGGCGGCGAAGGTCGTCGACCTGATGGCGGCGTTGCAGGCGAGCGTGGACGCCGCGAAGTCGAAGCGATCGGCAGCCAAGCGCCGCTCGGCGTGACCGACGGCTCACGACACGAACAGCACGATTGACGCCCCCGAAAACGGGGAACGTTGCACCCGTGTCCACACCCGTTCGAGTACCTCCCTTCGTCGTCGATGGCGTGCGCGTCCGACGGATCGTCAACGGTCGAGCCATCGACGCAGACGCCTCCGCGCTCGCTGCCCTCGACTGGTCCGCCTTCAACCTGGTGCTCGGCGCGGGTGGAGCGACCGGCGCGGCATTCGAGGCGGGCGCGCTGCTCTCCCTGTGCACCGACGTCGGCGTCGACCTGGCCAACGCGGTGGAGATGGTCGGCACGTCCGCCGGCTCGATCGGGTGCGCACTCGCCGCCATTGGCCTCGATCCGCACGACCTCGCCGCGGTGGTCACTCGCGCCCACGAGTGGCTGTCGCCCGTCGCTCAGGCCTGCAACGCAGCGTTGGCCGGCGAGGCACCACCGATGCCGCCAATGCCGTCGATGCGCGAACTGCTCCGCCCGCTCGGTCCGCTCGGGCTCTTGCGCTCGGGCCGGCTGGCCGCCGAACGTCGGTACCGCGCCTTGATGCTGCACTCGCTGCGCGACGGGTCGTTCGACCTCACGCCGCACCTGACCGCCTTCGCCGCGGTCCCGTGGCCTGCCGATCGGCGCCTGACGATCTGTGCCACGGACGCACGTAGCGGCGAGCGGGTCGCGTTGACCGCTGCCGACGACGTGCCGCTGATCGACGCTGTCGCAGCGTCGTGCGCGATCCCCGCGGTGATCCACTCGGTACGAGCGGGGAATCGTCGGCTCGTCGACGGCGGCGTCGTCTCACCGACGAACGCCGACCTCGTCGTCGATGCGGTCCGCCGCGGCAACGCGCCGACCACCACGCTGGTCATCTCACCGATGAGCGGCACCGGCGCGGCGACGTCGCTGGGGCGGATGAGCTCCTGGTTCGCTCGGGGCCGAATCCGGCACGAGCTCCGTCGTGCGCAGGGCGACACGATCCTCATCGAGCCGGCCGGAGCACTGGGGAGGGCAGTCATCGACGACGCGCTCGACCAGGACGGGCTGCATCAGATCGTCGCCTCGACCTACGTCGGCGTCGCCGCCGGACGGCGGGCAGCCGGGACGGTCGCGGCATGAGCACGACCACACGGCGGTTCCGCCGCAACGCCGGCGACGTGTACGCCGTGATCGCCGATCCGCGCACGTACCCGGCATGGCTGAGCGGCGCGCGCCGCATCCGGTGGATCGAACCGGGCTGGCCGGAGCCCGGTACCTCGTTCGGACACGAGGTCGGGGCCGGGCCCGTGCGGACGAAGGACACGACGACGGCGACCGCAGCCGTGCCCGGGCAATCGCTCGAGCTGGTCGTGCGCGCCCGACCGTTCATCAAGGCCGACGTGCGCTTCGTCGTCAGCCGCGAACGTCCGGGCTGCATGGTCACCCTGGAGGAGTCGGCGCTCGGGTGGCACCGCGTGCTGGCGCCCTTCATCAGCCCGATGACGAGGCTGCGCAACGAGCGATCGCTGCAGCGCCTGGCCCGCTACCTCGGCGAACCCGCGTAGCGAGCTCGCGGATCGGCGTCGGGCGCCGTCAGGTGTCCGTCGGCTCGTACGAGTTGGGCAGGTGCCATCCGCCGGTCTCGTCGACGATGCGCACATCCTCGGCGCGAAAGCGACTCATCGTGTCCGCTGCCGCAACGGCGCTCGGCTCGTCGTCGAGCAGCGCGGCAACGAGCACGATCGTCTGGTCCGGTGCCTGCGGCGTGTTCCACGCCCGCTGACCGGCGAAGCGTCCACCGCCGCCGACCATGGCGCCGACCCAGGCGCCGATCACGCCGACGAACAGACCGACGATGACGCCGGCCGCCGTTGACGAAGCGAAGCCGACGATGAGGCCGACGGCCACACCGACCACGACACCGACGGCCAGCGCAGATGCGATCGGGCGACGACGCGGGAGGTCGACGACCGCTTCGGGATCCTCGCCGCCCGTGTTGACGACGCTCGGCGCGGTCGGCTCGACGTGCAGCTCGAGGACCTGTTCGCCCGGATGGTCGGCCCGCAGCGCGGCGACCATCGGATCCATGTCTGCGTCACCACCGATCACCTGGGCGACCACGGTGCGGTGGTGCAGCGGCGCATCGCCGTCGAGCTCACGGATGCGGTGGTTGGGGAAGATCCGGTGTGCATATTCCGTCAAGGTGGTCATCGCGGACCCTTTCTATGCAGGGCTTGCGCCCTGTGCTCAGGTGCTGTCGTCGCCAGTCGTCTCGCCGTGGGCGGAGTTGCCGGGAGCGTGGCCGTCCCCGCGCTCGTCGCGCAGGCCGCGCAGCACGTCGTGATCCTGCGCCGTCGCGTTCGGACCGAAGGCGAGCAGCGACGTACCGCGTGCGCCGCACGCCGGGCAGGTGATGGCGACGATGGCAAGCATGTCGTCGGGGTCGGACTCGCCCTCCATGCGGCGCAACGAGCTCATCGCCACCGTGTCGGGTGCCACGACCGCCTGACAGGTCAGGCATCGCAGCTGCGAGTCGTCCGTGATCTCGAAGGACGAGTCGAACCCACCCTCGGCGTACGCGGCCAGCACCTCCGTGACGGTGGTGCCCTCGCTGCCGCTCAGGTCGACGTCAGGCCCGGCGCTCATCCGCCGACGGCCTTGGCGACGTGATCCGCCGTCTCCTCGACCTTCGTCAGGGCGGTGTCGACCACGGCATCAGCAGCGGTGTGCGCCGCGCCGGTGACGCGCTGCACGACGTCGGAGCTGGCGAGGGAGCGCGCACGGCCGGTGACCCGGCGACGTTGCTCCTCCGTCATCATCGTGGAGGCGGCGAACCCGCAGGCGATGCCACCGAAGAAAATCACAGTCTTGACCATGTCGGTGGAGTACCCACTCGGGGGCCGAGTCAACCTCACCGCGTGTGCTCATCGGCTGGTCGTGGGTACGAGATCACGGTGACGTGGACCGACGACCTCCCACCGGCCACCGACTGGCAACCGGCGCTCGGCACGCATCGCCTGCTGGGCTGCGGGCACGGGGCGGCGCTCGTGCGTCCCAACGGCGACATCGACTGGTGGTGCCCGGAGCGGTTCGAAGCACCGCCGATGCTGTGGTCGCTGCTCGACGCGGATGGCGGAACAGCGCGATGGCGCGCCGCCGAGACCGCCGAGTGGGACGAGACGCCTGCCGGACCGACTGCCCGCAGCGAGGTCCGCATCGATGGACGACGTGTGCAGACGTGGGACGGCCTGGTCCGCTCTCGTGGCTCGAGCATCCTCGTGCGGCTCGTCCGCTGCGAGGATGGCGACGGCCCCGCCACGCTGACGCACGAGCTCTCTGCCGGTGGCTTCGACGCGCCGGACGAGGTGTGGGACGCGACGTCCGCGTCCAGCGCGTCGTTGCGCATCGTGGGTGGCAAGGAGCACCGGTTGGCCGGGCGCTCCATCCTCAGCACCGTCGTCGCCGGGGATCGCTGGTCGGGGATCGGCATCATCCACGCTCACGCGGCGAGCTTCGTCGAGCATGCGGACCTCGAGCGGATGCTGATCGAAGCCGACCGGGCGGACCACGCCCAGAAGCAACGGGTGCGGTTGCCGCGACACCACCCGGAACGGGCGATGGACGCGCTGCGCGTGCTCCATGCTCTGACCGATCGCGACGCTGGGGCCCCCGTTGCGTCGCCGACGACGAGCGTGCCCGAGGCCATTGGCGGTGATCGCCAGTTCGACTACCGGTACACGTGGCTGCGCGACTCCGCCAACGCGATCGCCGTCGCCGCGCTGCTCGGCCACGTGGAGGTCGCCGCCGACTACCTCGAATTCGTCGCTCGGATGCTGGAGCGGACGGGCGGCCACCTCGATCCGGTGTCCACCACGAGCGGCGGCCCCGTTCCGTTGGAGCGCATCGTCCCCGACGTCGCCGGATGGGCCGGAGCACAACCGATCCGCGTCGGCAACGCGGCGGCCGGACAGGTGCAGCTCGACGCGGTGACGTGCGTGATCGAGGCGGTGTGGGTGCTGATGGAGAGCGGTGGTCGGCTGACCAAGCGCGCCGTCTCCACGGTCGAGCAACTGGCGGCGATGCTCGCGAGCGCTCCCAGCGGTCCGAGCAGTGGCGTGTGGGAGCTGCGCACGCCGCGGTTCCTCGTCAGCGAGGAGCTCGCTCGCTGGGTCGGACTCGACCAGGCGATCCGGCTGAGTCGGCGCCGACGGCCGTGGCTGCGCCGCACCGAGTGGGCAGCTGCACGAGATCAGGCGCGAGCGCGCGTCGAGTCGGCCTTCGACCCGGAGACCGGGATGATGCGCCAGTCGTTCGACGAGACCGACGTCGTGCCCGACGCGGCCAGCCTGCTCGTGGCGATCAACGGCTTCTTCGAGCCGCACGACCCGCGGTTGCGCCGCATCGTTCGCACCACCGTGTCCGCGCTCGAGACCGGCGCCTTCCTCCGTCGCTACGACGATGCCGACGACGGCTTCCACGGTCGAGAGGGCGCGTTCCTGCCTGCGTCGTGGTGGGCCGTCAGCGCGCTCGCCATCATCGGCGACATCGACGAGGCCGAGCGTCGCACCGACGAGATGTGCCGACGCTTGCCCCGATTGCTGCCAGAGGAGTGGGACGTGGAGCGCGACGCGGGACTCGGCAACACGCCACTGCTGTGGTCGCACACCGAGGCGGCTCGCGCTCTGCACCAGTTGCGGATCGCTCGCATCCGCCGGCGTACCGGCCGCATCGGAGTGGCGATCTGGCGTCTCGGTCGCTTCGCCCGCGTTCGGTTCGCAACGCGCAACGAGTCCCTCACGCGGGTGAAATCTCGGTGATGATGGCATCGACAGGGGTAGACACCTTGCCCATGACCGACGGCGCGTCCACCTGGCCCTTTGCTTCCGACGGACTCACCGCGCGGCAGAGCACCATCCTCGTCCTGCTCGCCTCGGGCAAGTCCAACCAGCAGATCGCCGACTCGCTCGTGCTCGGCATCGAGACGGTGCGCTCGCACCTGAAGTCGATCTACGCGACCCTCGACGTGCACACCCGCGCCGAAGCGATCGTGTGGGCGTTGCGCAGCGGCCAGCTCACCTGACGGTCGCGGAACTGGATGTCTGACAGCTCGAATGTCGAGCTGAGCGACATCCAGTTTCAGGAGACGGGGGCGCGAGCCTTGGTGAACTGCATGGCGCCGTCTTCGATGGCGCCCTTGCGGAACATCTGCTTGTCGACGCCGTAGTTCTGCGGGTTGATCCACGGCTCACGATCGCCCTGGCGCGGGAACTTGTGCATCACGCGCTGCATGTAGCCGGAGGTGAAGTCGTCGATCCACGGCCGCTCGGGCATCCCGGCATCGCTGGCGCGCAGGCGCGGTGTGCACTGCACGGTGCCGGTGGCCTTCATGTGGTTGAGCAGACGGCAGACGTACTCGCACGTCAGGTCGGCGCGCAGCGTCCACGAGGCGTTGATGTAGCCGAACGACGACACCAAGTTGGGCACGTCGGAGTAGGCCAGGCCCTTGTAGGTCCACGTCGTGGAGAAGTCGACCGGCTCCCCGTCGACGGCGAAGTCCATCTCGCCGAGCGTGACGAGGTTGAGCCCGGTGGCGGTGACGATGATGTCGGCGGCGAGCTCCTCACCCGACTTGAGGCGGATGCCGGTCTCGGTGAACTCGTCGATCTCGTCGGTGACGACGGACGCCTTGCCGCTGCGCAGCGCGGTGAACAGGTCGGCGTTCGGCACCAGGCACAGCCGTTGGTCCCACGGGTTGTAGCTCGGGGTGAAGTGCTTGTCGACGTCCACGACGTCGCCGATCTGCTTGCGCACCAGACCGATCATCTGCGCCTTCACCTTGGCCGGCTGCGTGCGCGTGCGCTTGTAGAAGAACTGCTGCAACTTGACGTTCTTCCACCGCGTCACCCGGTACGCCAACGCGTCGGGCAGGGCTTTGCGCAAGCCGTTGGCGATCGCGTCCTGATCGGGCCGCGACACGACGAAGGTCGGTGAGCGCTGCAGCATCGTGACGTGCGCGGCGCGATCGGTCATCGCCGGCACCAGCGTCATCGCGGTCGCGCCGGAGCCGATGACGACGACCCGCTTGCCGGTGTAGTCGAGGTCCTCGGGCCACGCCTGGGGGTGCACGATCGTGCCGGTGAAGCGCTCGCGCCCGGCGAACTCGGGGGTGTAGCCGCCCTTGTAGCTGTAGTAGCCGGAGCACATGAACAGGAAGTTGCACGTCATCGTCACGGTGTCGGCCGTGTCCGGGCGGGCGATCTCCAGCGTCCACGTCGCATCCGCGCTGCTCCAGTCGGCCCGCTGCACCAGGTGCCGGAAGCGGATGTGCTGATCGATGCCGAACTGCTTGATGGTCTCGCGCAGGTAGGCCAGGATCGACGGGCCGTCGGCGATCGACTTCGCCGCGGTCCACGGCTTGAAGCGGTAGCCGAGCGTGTGCATGTCGCTGTCCGAGCGCACGCCGGGGTAGCGGAAGAGGTCCCACGTGCCGCCGATGTCGTCGCGGCCGTCGAGGATCACGTAGCTGAGGTTCGGGCACTGGTCCTGAAGGTGGTACCCGGCACCGATGCCGGAGATCCCGGCACCGACCACCACGACATCGACGTGCTCCACGTTGCTGCTCATCCGGCGGACGCTACTGGCGCGTCGCGCACCGGCTTCAGGTGGAGGGACGCGTGCGCCAGGCGCGCTCGAACGGCAGCCGCCACGCGTGCGGGGCGATCAGCTGGTGGATCGCGTTCGGGCCCCACGAGCCCGGGCTGTAGGCACGCACCGGCGGCGGCGCCTGGAGCAGCGGCGCCGACAGCTCCCAGAGCCGCTCGATGCCCTCCGCCGTGGTGAACAGCGTGTGGTCGCCGCTCATCGCGTCGTGGATCAGGCGTTCGTAGGCCTCCAGCACGTCGTGCTCGCGCCCGGTCTCGTGGAGGGCGAACTGCAGGCTGAGCTTGTCCAGCTTCATCCCCGGTCCCGGCCGCTTGCCGTAGAAGGAGAGCGACAGCTTCGACGCGTCGGCGAGGTCGAACGTGAGGTGGTCGGGGCCGTGGGCGCCGATGCCGGAACCGGCGGGGAACATGCTCTTCGGTGGCTCGCGAAAGGCGATCGAGATGATGCGCGCGCCTTCGGCCATGCGCTTGCCGGTGCGCAGGAAGAAGGGGACGCCGGCCCAGCGCCAGTTGTCGATCTCGCAGCGCAGGGCGATGAACGTGTCGGTCTCCGAGTCCGGGGCGACACCGGGCTCGTCGCGGTAGCCGATGTACTGGCCGCGCACGACGTGGCTCGGTTCGATCGGGCGCATCGAGCGGAAGACCTTGTTCTTCTCCTCGCTGATCGCCCTCGGCTCCAACGCGGTGGGCGGCTCCATCGCCATGAACGCCAGCACCTGGAACAGGTGGGTGACCACCATGTCCTTGTACGCACCGGTCGATTCGTAGAAACCGATGCGATCGTCGAGCGCCAAGGATTCGGGCACGTCGATCTGCACGTGGTCGATGTGGTCGCGGTTCCAGATCGGCTCGAACAGGCCGTTGGCGAAGCGGAAGGCCAGGATGTTCTGCGCGGCCTCCTTCCCGAGGAAGTGGTCGATGCGGTAGATCTGGTCCTCGCTGAACGTCTCGTGCAGCGATGCGTTCAGCGTGCGCGCCGAGGCGAGGTCGGTACCGAACGGCTTCTCCATGATGATGCGCGAACGCTCGATGAGACCCGCTTCGGCCAGCGTGCTGACGACGGTGCGGGCTGCGGCCGGCGGCACGCTGAGGTAGTGCAGTCGCCTGGTCTCGCCACTGAGCGCCCGTTCCGCTTCGTTCACCGCCGCGGCGAGGCCGACGGGCCCGGCGTGCTGCGGCACGTAGTGCAGGTGGGCTGCAAACGTGGCCCATGCCTCGTCGGTGATCGTGCGACTGGAGAACTGGTCGCAGGCCGAGCGGGCGAAGACTCGGAAGGCCTCGTCGTCGAAGTCGTCGAGCGAGGTGCCGACGATCCGGCACTCGCTGACCAGCCCGGCCAGTGAGAGGTGCAGGAGACCAGGCAGCAGCTTGCGCCGGGCGAGGTCGCCGGTGGCACCGAAGAGCACGATCACATGCGGCTTCACCGGGGCCATCAACGACGGCGTGATGTCGCTCGGGTCGGTGTGCGTGACGACGTGCTCGCTCATCCGTGCACAGTACGGGTTTCCCCGGAACCGGATGTCTGGGCGCGGCACATTGCCGCGCTCAGGCATCCAACTCGGGCAGCGTGTCGAGGTCGGCGTCGAAGCCGTCGGCGTCGCGTCGCTCGAATTGCTCCGCACCGAGCTCGGCGACGGCGCGTTCGCGGATGGCCACCGCGTCGGAGGCCGGTCCGGTCGGCCCACCACCGTCGGACTCGAGGCGACGTCGAGCAGCGCCGAGGAGGAACGCGGCGCGGCCAGGGTCGCCGTCGCGCAACGCCACGCCGGCCAGACCCTCGAGCGCGATCGCCGAACTGCGCGGACCGCCACTCTCGCGAGCGATCTGCAGCGCTCGCCTGAAGTGGGCACGGGCCGCCTCGATCTCGTCGCGGTGCAGGGCCACGAAGCCGAGGGTGGAGATGGCCTGCGAGAGGTGCAGCCGCAACCCGGTCGCCTCGAAGCGACTTGCCGCGTGCGTCGCCGAATCGACCGCCTCGTCGAACCGCGACTGCAAGCGGCGCACGATGGCCCGGCCCGCGTGGCCGAAGCCGTCCATCAGCCGGAACCCACCGCCTTCGGCGACGGCGATCGCTTCGTCGATGAAGCCCTCCGCCCGAGCCAGGACCTCGGCGGAGATCGTCTCGGTCCGCAACGTCAACCCTGCAAGCCGGGAGAGCAGCAGGGCTTCCATCCCGCCGAGCGACATCCGGTGCGCAACGTGGCGCGCTGCATCGGTGAGGCGGAACGCATCGTCGTAGCGGGTCAGCCGGCTGGCGAGCATCCCGGCGTCGCCGTTCATCACCACGAGCGCCCAGTCGACGCGGCTCGCCTCGAGCAACGGCAGCGATTCGGTCACGAGGTCGAAGGCGAGTTGGACGTCGCCCTGCATCTCGGCGATCTGACCGCGCAGATCGAGCGCCATGCCCTGGCTCCAGCTGTCGTCGTTGCGCTCGAACAGTTCGATGGCGCGCTCGGTGTGGCGGATCGCCATCGGCCGGTTGCCGGACATCGCGTAGATGTCGCCGAGCAACGCCGACGCCCACCCGAGGAGCTCCGCGCCGGAGATGCGATCGAGGACGTCGCCCTCCGCATCGGAGAGCAGCACCACCGCCTCCTCGCCGATCGCTGCGGCGAGCGGCATGCCCACGCCGGCGACGGCGCCTGCGTAGGCCGTCCACATGCCGACGGCGCCACGGGCGATCGCCGAGGAGCCGTCCTCCAGCCGGTACACCCGCTCCAGCAACCGCCAGCCCTCCTCGCTGCGGCCGGCGAACCACCACCGCCAGCCGAGGCCGGCCAGGGCGGTCTGGGCGCGTGTCGTGTCGTCCCGGTCGATCAGCCACTGCAGGGCCATGCGGATGTTGGCGTCGTCGCGGTGCACCTCCTCGAGCCACGACGTCTGGTCTTCGCGACCGCGAAAGGCGTCGAAGCCGCGCCGGCACACGTCGCCGAAGTGGTCGGCGTGTCGGGCGCGGACGCGATCCGCCTCGCCCGATGCGGCGAGGCGCTCGCGCCCGTACAGCTCGAGCGTCTGGAGCATCCGGTAGCGGACCGCACCGTCGCTGCGCTCGTCACCGCGTTCGACCACGACCAACGACTTGTCGACGAGGTGCGCGAGCAGATCGGCCACGTCCTCGGTTGCGATCTGATCGTCGCTGCAGACCGCCTCGGCGGCCTCGAGCGTGCATCCGCCGGCGAACGCCGACATCCGCGCGAACACGCGCTGCTCGTCGTCGAAGAGCAGCTCGAAGCTCCACTCGACGACTGCGCGCAACGTTTGCTGGCGAGGCAGTGCCGTCCGCGACCCACCGGTCAGCAATCGGAACCGATCGTCGAGGCGCGATGCCAGCTGACGGACGGGGATCGCACGCACCCTGCCGACGGCGAGCTCGATGGCCAACGGCAGTCCGTCGAGCCGCTCGCAGACCTCGACCACATCGGCCGCGAGGTCGTCACCGAACGTCATGCCGAACATCGACGCAGCTCGGTTCGTGAACAGCTCCACGGCGTCCTCGGTGGACATCGGCGGCACCGGCCAGATCACCTCGCCGCGCACGCCGAGCGCTTCGCGGCTCGTCGCCAGGATGCGCAGCCCTGGACAGACGACGAGCAGCTGCTCCGACACGCGGGCAGCATCGCGGATGACGTGTTCGCAGTTGTCGAGGAGGATCAGCACGCTGTGAGCCCCGACGTGATCAGCGATGCGCTCGTGCATCGGACGGCCCGCCATCGGGCTGACCGCCCCCATCGCCGCCGACGGCTCGGACACGCCGATCACCGCCGCCACCGTCTCCGCCACGGCATCGCCCGACTGCAGCGGCGCGAGGTCGACGAACCAGACGTCCTCGCGACCGACGCGCGCCATCGCTGCCTCGACAGCGAGCCGTGTCTTGCCAGCGCCACCGGGCCCGACGACGGTCGTCAGGCGAGTGGTGGCCGACAGCTCCGTGAGCGCTGCCACGTCATCTGCTCGACCGACGAAGGTGCTCAGCTCACGCCACAGGTTGGTCCGCACCGGGGGCTGGTCGCGCCTGGGTGGCACTGCCAGATCGAGCGTGGGATCCTGGGCCAGGATCGCCGACTCCAGCTGCTTCAGCTCGACGCCGGGATCGAGGCCGAGCTCGTCGGCCAGCACCTCGCGAGCCGTCTGGAACGCACGCAACGCCTCGGCCTGCCGACCGGCGCGGTAGAGCGCCAGCATCAGCAACCCGTGCAGCCGCTCGCGAAGGGGGTTGGTCGCGGTCAGCACGCCGAGCTCGGCGATCACGTCGAGGTGTCGCCCGAGGTGGAGGTCGGCGTCGATGCGGTCCTCGATCGCGCCGAGGCGCAGCTCGTCGAGACGCACCGCCTCGCGCCGCAGCAGCCCGTCATCGTCGAACTCGGCGAGCGCCGGACCGCGCCACAGCGCCAGCGCGTCGCGCAGGTCGTCGGCCGCCTCGGCGTGGCGACCCTGTGCCAGCGAGTCGCGACCTCGCCTCACGGCATCGACGAACCGGTTGGCGTCGATGAGCGCCGGATCGATGTCGATGCGATACCCGTTGGCGGTGGTGGCGAGCATCCGGCCGTCGGCGCCAAGCGCGCGTCGCAGCCTCGACACGAGCGACTGCAACCCGTTGACGTAGCCGGCGGGGATCGCGTCGCCCCACAGGTCGTCGGCCAGTCGTTCCGCCGACACGACTTCGTTGGCGCGCACCAGCAGCAGCGCGAGCAGCGCGCGCACCTTGCTCCCGTTGATCGACACCTCGTCCTCGCCGTCGATGAGCGCGAGGGGACCGAGGATCCTGGCCTCCATCGGCATCGACGGTAGTCGTCGCTCGACAGCGGGCCGTCAGGGCGCTGTCAGCGCCCGTCCGCACGATGCGCACATGAACATCACCCAGCCCAACCGCCCCATCCCCACCATCCGTCGCCCGCTCGAGACGCGGCGCGGTCGCCCGTCGCTGGTGCTCATCGCCACCGGTCTGGCGATCTCGCTCGCCTCGTGCGGCTACGTCGCCCGGCACGTGTCGGAGGAAGCCACCAAGGAGCTCGCCGGACGAGTGCGCGACCACGTCGTCGATCACGCCGACGGCAGACCGCTGCGGACGTACGTCCTGCTGGCCGATGCGCTGCGCGACGTCGTCGACCACGACGCCGCGGCGGAGGATCACGACAGCAGCTTCACGCCCAGCTACAACGGCCTGAGCGACGACGACCACGACGGTCTCGACGATGACGGGCGAGTCGAGATCCGCGTGCGGCACGCCAGCTCGTGCTTGATCATCGACGACGCGCGCATTCGCATCGTCGACGGCAGGTGCTGACGCCTACATCGACGCGACGGTCGCCTCGAAGATCTCGATCGAGGGGCGGCCGTCGCCGAGCTGACCGAGCGCCTTGGCGAACGCCCGCGACTCGGGCACCTGGAAGTGCGCTCGCAGCGCTTCGACATCGGCCCAGTGCTCGATGAACACGAAGCGGTTGGCGTTCTCCA
The DNA here is from genome assembly GCA_965229005.1 of Ilumatobacteraceae bacterium. Lineage (GTDB taxonomy): Bacteria > Actinomycetota > Acidimicrobiia > Acidimicrobiales > Ilumatobacteraceae > CBDDIP01. The sequence continues at coordinate 469,649 of CBDDIP010000002.1, read as the reverse complement.
CGTCGCGGTGAACCGAGTGCAGCAGGCACCCGGGTTCGAGGCGCGACCGCTGCACGTGCTCGACGCTGATCCGCTCGACCTCGTCGATCGACTCAGGTCGGGCGACAACGCTGCCGGTGCCGATGATCATCCGCGCACCTGGCCAGAGCCCGAAACTGTTGTTGACTTGCTGCGTGGATCCTCTCGACTTGGCGATCGATCGGCGGGCGACGACTCGGCGGATCGCGCTCGGCGAGCGGTCGTGGGTGGACCTGGTCGAAGGGTTCGTCCGCGACGCCGATGCGGCGTTCACCCAGATCAACGACACGGCGCCGTGGGTGCAGAACGAGGTGCTGCGCTACGACACCTACGTACCGGAGAAGCGGCTCGGCGCCGGGCTCCGGCCCGACTTCCAACCGTTGCTGCGCCAGACCGACCTGCACCTGCAGGCGACGTATCGCCAGCCGTTCACCGGCGTGGCGGCACTGCTCTATCGCGATGGCGAGGACTTCCAGGGGCTGCACAGCGACCGCGAGATGCGCTGGCTGGACGACACGCTGATCGCGATCGTCGTGCTCGGGCAGCGGCGACCGTTCGTGTTCCGCGAGCGACGCCCGCTGTCGGAGGTGGTCGAACGCATCCCCGCCGGCAGCGACCCCGGCGACATCGTGCTGACGCCCGGCGAGGGCGACCTCTTGGTGATGGGAGGGGCGGCGCAGCGCGAGTGGCTGCACGGCGTGCCGAAGGCGGACACGCCGAACCCACGGATCTCGTTGACGTGGCGATGGACGAGTCGCCGCGGACGGCCGGACACCAACCCCGGCTACTTCGAGGGCCGCCAGTTCAGCGACCGCCCGCGCCAGCCGGGGACGCGCACCCGTCGGCCCTGACCGCGGCGTCGAGGTGGTTACGGTTCGACCGTGGCCGACGACATCACTCACTACGACGCGGTCGAGGCGTACGCCGGGCGGTTGAGCTACGCGCCGGGCGACGAGGTGACGCTGCACGTCTCGTGCAGGGCGGCGAGCTACGACGTCGAGATCCATCGATGGGGCGCCGAACGCGAGCTCGTGTGGAGTGCCAGCGACCTGCCGGGCGCGGAGCAGCCGACGCCGGATGACGCCGACGCGAACGGTTGCGGCTGGGCGCCATCGATCACGTTGATCGTGCCCGAGGCGTGGCGCAGCGGGTTCTTCCACGTCACCCTGCGCGCCCACGACGCGCCGGATGATCGAGCGGTTGGCCACGCCTGCTTCGTCGTGCGTGCTGGCGCGTCTCGTGCCCGAGCGCTGCTGGTGGTCGCGACGAACACGTACAACGCCTACAACTCGTGGGGCGGCCGCAGCCTGTACACGGGTGGCAAGCAGGTGTCGTTCCGCCGGCCGTTCGGGCGTGGCCTGATCCAGCGCCCCGAGGCCGAGCGCGACGATCGAAAGTCGCGGCCGACGTACCGCGGTGAGGAGCCGGACGTCGACGGCAACGCCTACCAGGAGTACCGCTTCCGCCTCGGCTACCCCGGGTTCATGGGCTCCACCGGATGGTTCACCTACGAACGCCGCTTCGTCGAGTGGGCCGAGCGTGCCGGGAATGCGTTCGACTACGCGATCTCCAGTGATCTCGAGGACCACCCCGGCGTGCTCGACGGCTACGACGTCGTCGTCTCCGCCGGACACGACGAGTACTGGTCGTCACGGCAGCGCGACGCGATCGAGGCGTTCGTGCGCGGCGGCGGCAACCACCTCAGCATGAGCGGCAACACGATCTTCTGGCAGGTGCGCCTGGAGGACGATGGCGACACGATGGTCTGCCACAAGTACTCGGCGCACGAGACCGATCCGGTGATGGCCGATCCGTCGACGACGCACCTGATGACCGGGATGTGGAGCGACCCGGTGGTCGGCCGCCCGGAGACTGCGTTCCTCGGTGCCGGTTCGGCATGGGGGTTGTACGCCCGCTTCGGTCAGGCGACGCCGCGCGGCTCGGGTGCGTTCACCGTCTACCGCGACGACCACTTGCTGTTCGAGGGCACCGGGTTGCGATACGGCGACCTGCTCGGCGCCGACGATGGTGTGGTCGGCTACGAGACGGTCGGCTGCCGGATCACCTTCGACGACCATCAGCTGCCGGTGGCTGCCGGCGGAGACGGCACGCCGGCCGACGTCGAGGTGGTCGCCTTCACCCCGTCGTCCAACCTGCGCATGGGCGAGTACCCGGCGTCGATCGCCGCGCTCGACGATCAGGGCGACCTCGACTTCGTCGCCTCGCGCTTGGCCGGTCGCGTCGACGCCGACTCGATCGCCCGCTTCCGTCACGGCAACGCGGTGATCGTGGTGTGCCGGCCGTTCGGTGCGAGTGGCGGTGAGGTCGTCACCATCGGCAGCACCGACTGGGTGTTCGGCCTCGGCGACCCGATGGTCGCGCGCGTGACCCGCAACGCGCTCGAGCACAGCCTCGATCGTCGACCGCGATGACCGCCGAGCAACGCACCGTGTCGACCGGCGCGTTGGAGATCGCCGACGAGGCGAGCGGGTCGTCTCCTCGATGGTCGGGTTCGGAGTACCGAATGCGCGCTGGGCGCGCGTTCGATACTCGAACGGATCGGGACCGAGTACGCAACGCGCGGTCAGCGCGCGTTCAGTACTCGGATCGAGCGGTTGCCGTGCAGCTACGTTGACGCCGACGGCACAACGCTCCGCGTTGGCGTGGAGAACGAGGGCACCGTGGTCGAGCTGTTGACAACGAGCAGTGGCGTGGAGTTCGTGCGGACACCCGAGGACCGGTTCGCCGGACTGGTCGAGTTCCCGTACGAACCGCACGACGTGGTCGTCGAGGGTCTCCGGATGGTGTACGTCGATGAGGGCCCTCGTGACGGGCCGGTCGTGCTGTTGCTGCACGGTGAGCCAGCGTGGAGCTACCTGTACCGGCGGATGATCCCGCCACTGGTCGCTGCCGGATTCCGTTGTGTCGCACCGGATCTGATCGGGTTCGGTCGATCGGACAAGCCGACTGATCAGGGCACGTACACCTACAACGGACACGTTCGATGGCTGCACTCGTTCCTGGACTCGATCGATCTCCCCGCGGGCTCATCGCTGTTCGCCCAGGACTGGGGTGGGCTGCTCGGTCTCCGGGTGGTCGCGGAGCGACCGGGGCAGTTCGCCAGAGTCGCGATCGGGAACACGACACTGCCGACCGGTGAGTCGCCCGGCGCCGGCTTCGATGCGTGGCTCGCGTTCTCGCAGAGCCCGGGTTTCGATGATGTCGGCGCGTTGTTCGGTCGGGCAGTGCAGGCTCGACAGCTGACCGACGAGGAGATCCGCGGCTACGCCGCGCCCTTCCCGGATCGCACGTACATGGCGGGCGCCATCGCGTTCCCCACGCTGGTCCCGATCACGCCGCAACATGGTGCCGTCACCGAGAACGAGGCGGCGTGGCGAGTGCTCGAGCAGTGGGATCAGCCGCTCCTGACGTTGTGGTGCCCGAACGACCCGGTCCTCGGACATCTCGCCTCGACGTTCATCGACCGGATTCCCGGTGCTCGAGGTCAGCCGCACCGAACGTTCGAGCCGGGAGGCCACTTCGTCCAGGACGATCGCGGCGAAGACATCGCCGCCGCCCTGATCGACTGGCTCGACGACGCACGTTGATCGGCTTCACCCGCTCCCCCATGAGCGCGCTCCACATCAGCCGTCCCCTCGAAGCGAGTAGCTGAGCGCCCCTCAGGGGCGCCCCGTTACTCCACTCTCGGACGAGCTTGCCACGCAGTCCGACTCGTGCGAGCTACGACTCCGGCTTGGCCGGGCAGGTGCTTGCCCGACGGCTTGCCGGAGTACATGGAGCATGGGATCTCAGCGAGCCGACGTTCGACGTCCTGGTGCAACAGCTCGGCGGTCCGAACCAGCGCCGGTTGTGCGACATCGACCGTCAGTTGATCCGGCTGGTTGGTGGTGACGGAGCGCTCGATGACGAGCGATCGGCAGGATTCAGCCGGAGCGACGAGGTCCCACTCGACGCATCCGCTCGGGTACTTCATGTTGCAGAAAAGGTCCCACGAGCTGTGCCCGCCGGGACCCACGACGTGCGACTCCGTCGGCGACGGGAGGTCCTCGTAGAAGTTCCAAGAACGAGAACGACCACCGAAGCTCGCTCCGGAGGCCTCGTCATGGCGCAATCCTGACCCATCCCGAGTGGTTGCCGACCGCGGAGGCATTCGCTGCGTCCATGTCGGCTCCGAGTATCGAGCGCGCGGTGGGCGCGCGTTCAGTACTCGGGTTCGAAAGCGGGATGGGACGCAACCGGCGAGGTGCGAAGCTCGTTGGATGCTCGACGTACGCAGCACCCAACCTGACGAATGGCGCACCGCTTCGGACGTGTTCGCCCTGGCGCTCATGTCGCCGCCGCTGAGCGACGAGGACTGGGCCGATCGGCTGAGCACCTGGGAGCAGTCCGACAGCGTCAGCGCGTGGGAGGGCGATCGCTGCGTCGGTCACGCGTCCGGGTTCCGCCTCGACACGACCGTGCCGGGCGGTGAGCGGCTGAAGACCATCGGTGTCACCCGCGTCGGCGTGCTGCCCACGCACACGCGCCAGGGTGCGCTGACGCGGATGATGCGTCAGCTCCTCGTCGACGCGCGCGCCAACGGCAACGTCCTCGCCAGCCTGCGCGCCAGCGAGGCCGTGATCTACGAGCGCTATGGGTTCGCCGTCGCCGGCGAGGTCGCGTCCGCCGTGGTCATGTCGCGCGAGGCAGGTCCGGTGCGCGCACCGGCGTCCGGGTCGATCCGCATCCTCGACCGCACTGAGGTGCTCGAGACGGTGACCGACATCTACGAGCGCTGCGGTCGTTGGCGCGTCGGCTCCGTGGCTCGCCCGGCGTTCTTCACCTCGCGGTACGTGAAGCCGGCGATCGAGGCCAAGAAGGCCAGCTTCGTCGCTGTGCACGTGAGCGCGTCCGGCGAGCTCGACGGGTACGTGCACTACGACACCGAGTGGAAGACCGCGGTCGGCAACGAGGAGGACCAGCGCGGATTCGGCGAGGTGCACGACCTGTTCGGCGCCGACGCATCGGTGGAGCGGGCGCTCTGGGCGTACCTGCTGGGCATCGACCTCGTGCACCAGTGGCGCGCCGACATGCGCCCGATCGACGACCCAGTGCGCTTCGCCATCCGCGACGCGCGGGCGTATCAGGTGCGCAGCGTGTGGGACGAGCAGTGGTTGCGCATCCTCGACGTCGACGCTGCCCTCCGCGCCCGCACCTACCGTCCGGCCGTCGCCACCCTCGTCGTCGAGGTCGCCGATCCGCTGTTCGCCGACAACACCGGACGGTGGCGCATCGACGCCACTGGCGCCAGCCGATGCACCGACGAGCCGGACATCAGCGTGGACATCGCCACGATCTCGGCCGCGTACCTGGGCGGCACGTCCTGGGCCGCGCTCGCCGGGGCGGGTCGGCTCGGCGGCGCAACGACCGCAACTGTTGCGGCAGCCGACACGCTGTTCGCCTCGACGCCGGCACCGTTCTGCGGCAGCTTCTTCTGACGTGACGGAGGGTCGCTCGTCGTGTGCGACCATGCGCCGATGACGATCGACGCCGATCCGTTCACCCGCGCTCACCTCGACGAGCCGTACCCGTTCTACGCGCAGCTGCGCGAGCAGCCCGACGACTTCGTCGAGGTGCCCTCGCGCGGCGTCTTCGTCGCCGCTCGTCACGACGTGTGCCGAACGGTGCTGCGCGACCACGACACGTACCTCTCCGGACTCGGTGTGCAGTGGGTGTCCGTGGCCGACGCAGGGATGCGGGCGACGTTCATCGAGAACGACCCGCCGGCCCACACCCGCGTCCGCCGGGCCGTACAGCGATGGGCCACGCCGCGGGCGATGGCCGACATCGCCGGCTTCGTCGACGAGATCACCGCTGAGCTGATCGATGGCCTGGTGGCGGCGGGAGGCGGCGACGTGATGTCGATGCTCGCACGCCCGACACCGCTGCGCGTGATGAGCACGTGGCTCGGCTTGCACCTGCCCGACGAGGCGGCGATGTGGGCCGACGCCTCGTTCCGGCTCGGCGCGCCCGACCCGTCGGAGGAGGCGGCAGCGGGGTTCGGCGGCTTCCTCAACTGGGCGTTCGGTGACGGCTTGGCGAGCGTGCAGCCCGGCGGCTTCGCGGAGGCGATCCTCGCTGGCGGCGACAACGGCGGCCTCCAGGACGACGAGCCGTTCATCGCCCTCGCGTCGATCATCATCGCCGGGCTCGACACGACCGTTCACCTCATCGGCAACGGCATCGCTGCACTCGCGGCGAGCCCGGATCAGCTCGCGTTGCTGCACGACGATCCTGCGGGTCGAGCGCCGAACGCGGTCGAGGAGATCCTGCGCTACGACTCACCGGTGCGCTTCTTCCTGCGGCGCACCGCCGAGAGCGACGAATCGAGCCGGTCGATCGTCGTGCTCTACGGCTCGGCCAACCGCGACGACCACGTCTTCCCCGACGCCGATCGGTTCGACATCACGCGCGACACGTCCGCGCAGCTGGCCTTCGGATCCGGCATCCACCTGTGCCTCGGCGCCCCGCTGGCGCGCCTGGAGGGCGCGTCGATCTTCCGCACGCTCGCCGAGCGCATCGCCTCGATCGAGGTGCTGCCCGGCGCCGAGCGCACCGACTCGCCAGCCATCCGCGGCTTCGCCACCCTGCCGGTGAGGGTCACCGCACGATGAGCGTGTTGGCCGACGTCAATCGCGACATCTGGCTGCCGTTCCGGGCCGCATACGCGACACGTGACGCCGACGCGTTTGCCGCGTTCCACCACCCGGACATGGTCCGCGTGCAGGTGCCATCGCAGTGGATCGGCACGCGAGACGAGCACGTCGCTCAGACGGCTGCCGCGTTCGCCAAGTCGGGTGAGCTCGGCGATGCGCTGGCGATCGACTTCCGCTTCGACCAGCGGATCACGTCGGAGGACCTCGCCTTCGAGCGCGGGATCTACGAGCTGAGCATCATCGCCGGCGACGGCACGGCGCGTGTGTTCTACGGCAGGTTCAACACCATCGCCCGACGTACGTCCGGCGGCTGGCGACTCATCCTCGATCAGGACGACGACGAAGGCGGCACCGTGGGCGAGGCACAGTTCCTTGCCGGTGCTTCCATCGACGACCTCGCCGCGTTCGAGGACTGACCGGCTCTGGCAAGCTCCGCATGATGGACTCGGCGTACGAGTGGAAGCAGTACTACGCAGCCGAGCGAGCTCGGCTCGGCGAGGCGCACCTCCAACGGCTGCTCGATGCCGCGACGCCGCTGCCGCTCGCTGCGGGCGACGCGCTGATCATCCCGCACACCCGCCTGGAGGTGACCGGTAATCAGATCGCCGCGGCCGTTGCGACGATCGTCGCATCCGGCGCGGATCGAGTGCTCGCACTCGGCGTGCTGCACGGCGCCCGCCGTGCTGACGCGGAACATGTCGCCGCAGCCCGAACCGGAGACACCACAGCCATCCACGCGCTGCGCGGGGTGCACGACGAGGCCGGCATCGCGTCCGAGGAGTTCTCGCTCGACGGCTTCGCCGTGATGCTCGCGCTCGCCGCAGCGCGGGCCGGCCGCGAGATCGAGGTCATCCGTCGCTACCCGTTCCTCGTCGGCGCCGAGCCGGCGACGTTGCCCGGCCTGGACGAGCTGGCGGCGCTGGTCGACGACGGGGTCGCGCTCCTGGTGACCACCGACCCGATCCACCACGGCTACGCCTACGGCGTCGACGCGGAGGACTGCCTCGACGAGCACGACGCCGCCACCCTCGCAGCGGCAGCCGCGGCCGTCGACGCCCAGCTCGCACTGCTCAGCGAGGAGCGCTTCGACGAGTTCCAGCAGCTCGCCGCGCAGCAACGCTCCGACTTTCGTGACACTGGCCCGGCGCTTGCTGCGCTCATCGGCGGCGGCTTCGAGTGGACGATGCACGACCTCGCGCTGGTCGACTACTCGGAGGCGTTGAGCGCACCGACCCCGTCGTGGGTGGCGGGCGCGCTGATCACGACGACAAGCTGAGGTGCAACGGATCTCGGGTCCGGCGGCATCTGTTCAGTGATGGAGGCGACGCGCAGCGACGAGGAGGCAGTGACCGACCCCTTCACCGCGTTCTACCGGACCGCGTGGCGTGACGCGGCCCGCTTGGCCGCCGCGCTGACAGCCGACGCCGGCACCGGCGAGGAGCTCGCCCAGGAGGCGTTCGTTCGCCTCGCGCCACGTTTCCACCTGCTCGACGACCCACGCGCCTACCTACACACCACGATCGTCAACCTCACGCGCGAGTGGCATCGGGCCAGCGGGCGTCGGCGCCGACGCGAGGTGCGCGCGGCGACGAACCCGATCGCGGCCGAACACCAGCACCTGTTCGACGTGCTTGCCGCGCTGCCGGAGGCGCAGCGCACCGTGCTCGTCCTGCGCTACTGGGCCGACTGGGACGAGCAGGCGATCGCTGCGCACCTCGGTTGTCGACCCGCCACCGTTCGTTCGCACGCGCAGCGTGCACTCGCCCGCCTTCGACAGGAGGTCCCCCGATGACACCCACCACCGACACCGACGACCAGATGATCGCCGCGTTGCGCACCGCGCTCGAGGCGATCGCCGATCGAGTGAGCGACGAACCCCCGGTGCTGGAGATCGTGCGTCCCGCAGACCGGCGACCGCGCCGCTGGGTGCCGATCACGGCGGCCGCCGCCTGTGTCGCAACGTTCGCCGGCATCGCCGCGTGGCGGATCGCGACGACCGACGAGGAGCCACGAACGACCGCACCGATCGGTGAGCAGTCGACGGTGGCACCGACGACGCCGGCGCCCACGCCGACCGACCCGACAGACGTGCCCCCGACACCACCCCTGACCGGACCGACCACACGACGACCCGCAGATCACATCTTCGATCCGGACGACCTCGCCGCCATCGACCTCAGCGCGTTCGTCGGCACGTTCCCTGTCCGAGACACCGGCATGAGCGTCGTTCGCGAGGCGATCGGCAAGACCTGCTTCGTGCTCACCGAGCCCAGCACCGGCGGGACCGGTAGCGCCTGCACCGAAACCGATCCGCACCTCTCCGGGTTCACGCTGAGCGTGGCAGGGTCGACGGGCGACAACGGGGTGGAGGTGAAGCGCCACGTCACGCTGGCGACGGGATCGCAGTTCGTGCGGCTCACCGTGTTCCGCGACGGCGACGCCGTGTGCGACTCGGTCGCCAAGCACCCCGACGGCCTGCCGATGGTCAGTGCGTTCGAGTGCCTCCTGCCGCCCAACGCACTGGAGGTCAACTACGTCCTGCAGCTGACCGACGACGCCGGTGAGATCTGGGAGCAGCGGGACACCTTCGACATCGGCCCGCCGGCGACGACGTTCGCCGGGTTCGTGACCGACGCGGCCGGCGCACCGTTCACGGGGATCACCAAGATCGAGTTCCGCAGCCCGGACTCGTCATCCCATGGCTGGACGCTCGCCAACTCGGACGGCGCGTTCTCGTTGTCGCTCTCGCCCGGCACGTGGATCGTCGGCCCCAGCGCCGACGATCCCGTCGAGGTGACCGATCGATGCACGTGGCCGACGCTCACCGTCGAACCGTCCGAGGACCCGCCGCAGCGGACCGTGACGATCGTCTGCGCCTGACGCGCTCAGCCGAACGCGGGCTGCTTCGGTGCCTTCTTCAGGAAGACGCCGCCGAGGATCAACGCGGCACCGACGAGGATCAGCAGCACGCCACCGAGGATGATCCAGATGCCGATGCGGTCGAGGAGGCTCTCGCTGTCGATGACGAAGCGGATGTCGATGCCGTCGGCTTCACACGTCACCGACGTCTCGCCGGAGACGGCGTCGAAGCTGCCCACCTTCTCCGTGTTGTTGACCTCGCTCGACACGTTCTGCTTCGACCCATCGATCGTGATGTTCCGTCCGTTCGCCAGCTCGACGTCGCAGACCACCGCCTCGGCCGTCCGCGAGTCCTGGTCGCGACGACTGTGCACGATGAAGATCTCGTAGGTCTCGTCGCCGGCATCGAACGTGGCCGTGCCGGGCGTGCGGGCCTCCGCGGTCGGGTCGGTAGTCGCCGACGTGCGGCTGACCACCTCGGCCACCGCACCGCCGATCGTGATCAGCAGACCGAGCGCGGCCCAGACGATGCCCCAGATGATCCAGCTCTTGCGCATCCGCTTCCGCGGCGCAGGGGCCATCGGACTCCCGATGGGAGTGCTGCCCCACACCGGCGCACCGGGCTGGAACGGCGATCCCGGCGAACCCGGCGGCGGCGGAGGAGGCGGCGGGGGTGATCCGGGCGGCGGCGGCGGAACGGACATCGACCGATCGTACGGCACCGCGCCGTGCGGAGGGTTCGACGCTCACCCGTCCGTGCTCGAAACCCTCCACGTCGACCGCGCAGCTCGGACACGTTGGCGTAGCTTGGCGACGTGCTCCGCCGCGCTTCCGTTCTCGCGATCATCGTCGCCGTCGTCGCGACGCTCGCCGGATGCGGAGCGGACGACCAGTCGGGTACGGCGACGTCGCCACCTGGGTCGACGGCCGGGTCCGCGCAGGCGCCTGCGGCGTTGCGATTCACCGCGCCGTTGGTCGGCGGCGGAACGTTCGACGGGGCGGCGATGGGCGAGCGGCCGGTGGTGTTCTGGTTCTGGGCGCCGACTTGACTGACGTGCAACCGTGAAGCCCCTTCGGTCGAAGCGGCACGACAACACTGGAGCGGCAAGGCCGCGTTCGTCGGCGTCGCCTGGATCGGCGACGACGACGCGTTTCAAGATTTCATCGACAAGTACGGCCTGACGTTCCCGACGATCAGCGACGACTCGGGCGACGTCTTCGTCCGCTTCAAGATCGTCAGCCAACCCGCCTTCGTCGTGGTCGACCCCGATGGCACCGTGCACACGATGAACGGAGCACTCGACGAACAACGCCTCGACGACCTGCTCGTCGCCGCCACCGGCAGCTGACCGAGCCCCGCGCCGTCAGCGGCGCGTGCCAGCGCTGCTGAGCGCGACGCCGATCGCCTCCGGTTCGGCCGTCACGCAGGTCACCGCACGTCGACGACGGCGGGCGATCACCACGATGGCGACGAGCGCGCCGACGAGCACTGCGCCGACGCCCCACAGCGCGGCGCCGAGTGCAGTGCCGAGGCCGATCGCGGCGAGGAAGCCGAGGATCGGCCCGGCGCAGCAGACTGCGCAGGCCGCGACGCCGACCCCGACGATCGCCTTCGTGTCGCCGGTGACGCCCTTGGTGCTCACGACGGAACCCCGAACATCGACGTCACGATCGGCATCGCATCCGACGGCGCTCGCACCTCCAGCGCGACACCACGAGTGTCGACCGTGATCGCAAACTGGAAGAACTGGCAGCAGTCCTGCTCGGCCGCGACCAGTCGCATCAACTCGTCGACGGGCACCGCTGGGCCGAACACCGCGCGCACGCCGTCGTCGATCGGATCGCGGCGGATCACGTGTGCGAGCAGCGCCTGCCAGTCATCCAAGCGGCCTCGCATCGCGCCGGCGGACAGCGTGCAGGCGATCTCCGGCTTCGTCGACAGCGAAACCGCCTGGGTCGTGACGGCATCGCCCGTGTCGCTGACGCACCCGCACTGGTCGTCACACGCTCCGTCGGGACGATGCCGTTCCAGGGCGGCGGCCGCAGCCTGCAGCTCGCCGGTGAAGGTCATCAGTTCGGTGATCTGCACCTGCGCGGCGGCCACCTTGCCGGCGACCAGCTCGCTCAGCTGATCTTGGATCGGGCCACACTGCCCGCCATCCCACGCCGTCGTCAGCCCGGCGATCTCCTCGAGCGTGCAGCCGAGCTGCTTGGCGCGGGCGATGAACGCCAGGCGTTCGAGCGTGCGCTGGTCGTAGGTCCGGTACCCGGCGGGGGTTCGTGCGGACGTGGGCAGCAACCCGATCTGCTCGTAGTAGCGCAACGTCGCGGTGGTGAACCCGGTGGCTGCGGCGACGTCCTTGATCTTCAGCGCAGTGGCCACACCGGACACCGTAAACCTTGATCTCGGCTTGAAGGTCAAGTGCTGTTCGAGGAACGGGCCCGCGTGCCGTGAGCCGGGCGGCGCAGCAGGCGCAGGCCGTTGGCGATGACCACCAGGCTGGCGCCCATGTCGGCGAGCACGGCGACCCACAGCGACGCCGTGCCGGCCAGCGTGAGGGCGACGAAGACGACCTTCACTCCGAGGGCGACGGTGATGTTCTGCCACAGCACGTGCGCCGTGTGGGCGGAGATGCGGATGGTCTCGGCCAGCTTGCGCGGGTCGTCGTCCATCAAAGCGATGTCCGCGGTCTCGATCGCCGTGTCGGTGCCGGCGGCGCCCATGGCGATGCCGAGGTCGGCCTTCGCCAGCGCCGGGGCGTCGTTGACGCCGTCACCGACCATGCCCACCGGCCCACTCGAGGCAACGAGCTCGGCGACGATTCGCAGCTTGTCGTCCGGCAACAGGTCGCCACGCGCGTCGTCGATGCCCGCCTGCAACGCGATCGCGTCGGCGGTGCGCTGGTTGTCGCCGGTGAGCATGATCGTCGTGATGCCGAGCGCCTTGAGATCATCAACGGCCTGGCGGCTCGTGGCTCGCAACGTGTCGGCCACGGCCAGAACGGCCAGCGGCCCGCCCGCGTTCATCAGCACGATCGCGGTCTTGGCGTCGTTCTCGAGCCGTTCCAGCGTCAGCTCCAGGTCGGGCCCGCAGCGCCCTTCCTCCTCGACCAGGCGATGGTTGCCGAGCTCGTAGCGCACGCCATCGACGATCGCTCGCACGCCTCGCCCGGTGATCGCCTCGAACTCGGTCGCCTCGTGCAACACGCCGGTGTACGCGGTGACGACGGCGTGCGCGACTGGATGCTCGGACAACGTCTCGATGGAGGCGGCGATGCGGAGCACGTCGTCGTCGGTGAGCTCGCCGAGGTTGATCAGGTCGGTGAGCACCGGCTTGCCGTGGGTGAGCGTCCCCGTCTTGTCGAGCGCGATGGTGCGCAGCTTGCGCGCCTGCTCGAGGTGCACGCCGCCCTTGATGAGGATGCCCCGGCGGGCCGCGCCGCCGAGCCCGGACACGACGGTCACCGGCGTCGAGATGACGAGCGCGCACGGGCAGGCGAGCACCAGCATCACGAGGGCGCGGTAGAACCAGTCGCGCAGGCTTCCGTGACCGGTGAGCGGTGGGATGACCGCAATGGCGATCGCCATCACGAACACGAGCGGCGTGTAGATCGAGGCGAAGCGGTCGACGAACCGTTGCGCCGGCGCCTTGTCGGCCTGCGCCTCTTGGATGGAGCGGGCGATCCGATCGAGCGTTCCCTCGCCCTTCGCCGATGTGACGGCGACCTCGAGGGTGCCGCGCTCGTTGATCGTGCCGGCGAACACTGCGTCGCCGACCGCCTTGGCGACGGGGATCGACTCGCCGGTGATGGGCGCCTGGTCGACCGAGCTCGAACCCGAGGCGACCCGGCCGTCGAGGGCGATCCGCTCGCCCGGCTTCACCAGGATTACGGCGCCGAGCGCTACCTCGGCCGTGGGCATGAGCGCCCACGCGCCGTCGACGCGCACGCTCGCGTTCTCCGGAGCGAGCGCCACGAGCGAACGGATGGCGTTGCGAGCGCGCTCCAGGCTGAGCGCCTCGATCAGCTCGGCGACGCCGAACAGCCAGATCACCACGGCTGCCTCCGGCCACTGCCCGATGACGATCGCGCCGACGACGGCCACGCTCATCAGCAGGCTCATCGTCATCCGCAACGAGCGCAGCGCCTGCAGCCCTTTGCGCAACGTGTCGCGGCCGCCGAGGGCGATGGCCGCGGCTGCCATCACGCCGACGAGCACCGACTGCTCCTTGGCGCCGGCGATGACCGCCACCTCCGAGCCGACGGCCAGTGCCCCGGCGGCAACGATGGTGGCGAGCGCACGCCGCGACAGGCTGCGCGCCGGCGCCCCATCGTCCTCGGTCACGACGCTCGGCCGCATCCCCAGGTCGCGGATCGCCGTTTCGATGGCCGCAGGCGATGCCAGGTCATGGCCGACGCGCACTCGGCGTGCGACGAGGTCGAACTCCAGGGAGCGCACGCCAGGCAGTGGCGTCAGGGCGGCGCGGAGGTCGTGCTCCTCGGTGGCGCAGTCCAGCTCTTCGACGCGGTAGGTGACGCTGCCCTCGGCCCTCCCAGGTTCATCAGCCGTCACGGATACCACGATATCTGAACATCTGTTCAGATGTCCAGGGTTCGGGCAGGTTGAGTGCTGATCAGCTGGTCGAGCGGTGGCGCAGGTGCGCCCGACCGAGCTCCAACAGCTGCTGAACGTGATCGTCGTCGAGGCTGTAGAACATCATCCGCCCGGACCGTCGGGCGCGAACGATGTTGGCGTTGCGCAGCCACCGCAACGCATGCGAGACGGTGGTCTCGGCGGTGTCGATGGTGGCGGCGAGGTCGCAGACGCACAGCTCACCAGCGGCGAGGAGCGAGTAGAGGATGCGAGTGCGCGTCGCGTCACCCATCACCCGGAACCACTCGGCCAGCCGGTCGGTCTCGATCGGCGACGGGATCTTCGACTTCGCGTCGGCGACACGCTCGGCGTCGACGAGCACGAGATCGCACTGATCGACGTCGGTCATGCCGTCAGTTTGCCAGGGTTCCGCCGAACTCAGCGGGGTCGGGCCCGCACGGACGCGACGAACGGGTGCGCCCTAGGCTGCTGCGCGCCGGCGCGAACCGACCACCCTCCACCACCCCCCGGAAACGGCGCTCATGACCACCCCCCACACCGCGTCGGCGCCACCGACCGCCACCAGGTCGCGGCGACTGGCCATTGCCGGCGTCGTCGTCCTCGTCGCGGCGATCGTCGCCCTGTCACTCGGCTCGACCTCCGGACCGCTGACGACACCGAAGGCGATCCTGCTCGGCGCGGTCGAGGGCATCACCGAGTTCCTGCCCGTGTCGTCCACCGGTCACCTGCTGGTGACCCAGCGTCTCGTCGACCTCGGCACGGGCGCCGGCAAGACCGCCGCCGACACCTATGCGATCGCCATCCAGCTCGGCGCGATCCTCGCCGTCATCGCGCTCTACCGGCAGCGGCTCGGCCAGCTCGTGTCCGGACTCGTCGGGCGCGACGACGAAGGTCGCGCGCTGCTGATCCGCCTCGTCGTCGCCTTCATCCCCGCCGCCGTCGTCGGCGTGGCACTCGACCACACGATCAAGGACCACCTCTTCGGACCGTGGCCGGTCGTCGCCGCATGGGCCGCCGGCGGTGCGTTCCTGCTGTGGTGGAAGCCGAGGCAGGGCAGCGGCACGATCACGTCGATCACCATCCGCAGTGCGGCCATCATCGGGGTCGCCCAATCGCTCGCGCTGTGGCCGGGCGTCAGCCGCAGCCTGGTGACCATCGTCGCCGCACTCGCGCTCGGCTGCACGATGGGTGCTGCGCTGGAGTTCAGCTTCCTGCTCGGGCTGGCGACGTTGTCGGCGGCCACCGCACTCGATCTGACCAAGGACGGCAGCACGCTCGTCCACGACTACGGATGGCGCACGCCGATCCTCGGCGGGCTCGTCGCCTTCGCCACTGCGATCCTCGCCGTTCGCTGGCTCGTCTCGTACCTGCGCCGGCACCCGCTGCGCATCTTCGGCTGGTACCGCTTGGGCATCGCCGCGGTCACCGTCGTCCTGATCGCCACCAACGCGATCTGACTCGTCGCTACAGGTTGAACGGGGCGCGGAGATCGGGGGCGGCCGCGGCGTGGCCGAGGTGGGTCGGGACGCCGAGCGCGTCCTCGGTGAACGCGAGCAGCGAGTAGTGGTCGAGCTCGGTGGTGACGCTCGTTCCGGGCACGATCGCTGGAGCGACGGCGAGAAACGGCATCGTGCCGAGGCCTTCGCTCTCGTCGAAGACGATGAACAGCGCGACGTCACCGGCTCGGTAGGCGTTCGATGACGTGATCGACTCGACCAACGGTTGGAGCCAGGCGTCGCCGGTGGCGACCGGACAGTCGTGCATGTCGCTGCACAGGTCGGGCACGATCAGCGAGAACGATGGCAGCTCACCGGCGAGGTCCGCAGCGAAGTCGTCGAACGGCACGTTGTCGCGCAGACACGCCGCTCGATCGTCGGCGCCGACGTAGTACGCCGCCGGGTTGTGCTTCACCGCATACGTGTCACGCGATGCGAGCTCGCACGGTTCCACCATCGCCTCGGCATATGTCTTCGCGGTGCCACCGGCGGTGCGCACCTGGCGGAAGATGTTGTCGACCTCCAACGGGTGGTCGGCCGGGAAGGCGTCATCGGTGATTCCCTGCGGATCCCCGGACGTTGCCTTGATGTAGTTCGGCAACGACGGGTGGACCCCACCGTCGACGAAGTTGGCTGCAGACCCGCACGTCGCGGCGAGGCCGTCGAGAAAGGGCGCCTGCCCGGACCCGAGGACGCGGGGCGAGTCCTTGTTCTCCATCCAGATCCAGATGACGTGCTGATACTCGCCGGGCGCGGTGCTGACGCTGCCGCACGGGCCGACGGCCACCGGAGTCGTGGAGGTCGAGGACGTCGAGGACGTCGAGGGCGTCGACGATGTGTCGGAACCGCAGGCGGCGACGAGCAACGAGACGGCCAGCAGCAACTCCGGCTTCACCATGGCGAGTGATCGTACGAGCGCGTTCGCCCGCACCAAGGTCGACGATCGCCCACCGGCCGATGAAACGCATCTCGACATATCGTTCAGGCATGTCCGAAGATCTCGCACGTTCACTCGCCAGCCCCGCCGCCACCAGGCGGCGCGTGCCTGATGACGTGTTCGGTGGTCGTCTGTCCGACTGCTTCCTGCTCGATCTGGAGGTCGCCGCGATCGCCGACGCATCGCCGCGCATGCGCACCATCACCTTCCGTTCCACCGATCTTCTCGGCTTCGAGTGGCAGCCCGGCCAGGACGTGATGTTCACCGTCCCGGGTTCCGAACCGGGAGCGCGTCGTCGCTACACGATCCGGCGCAGCGACGCGGATCTCGGCACGCTGGACATCGACGTCGTGCTCCACGGTGACGGTCCGTTCGCTCGCTGGGCGGCGGCGGTCAGCCCTGGTGACCACATCGACGGCATCGGCCCGCGTGGCGTGATCCTCGTGCGCGCGGACGCCGCGCATCACCTGTTCGTGGGCGACGAATCGGCGATGACGGTCTGCGAAGCGATGGCCGAGTCGCTGCCCGAGGATGCCTCGTCGACGGTGATCGTCGGAGGCGATGCCGCAGCGGTCCTCGACGCGGTGCGTGCAACGGCGTTGCCCGTCGGCACGGTCGCCTACGTCAACGGTGAGCGCTCGCTGGTGCGCGAGGTCAACGACGTGCTCATCGCACGCGGCCTCGATCGCGGCGCCATCCTCGGCAAGCCGTACTGGCGAGCCGACCAACCGAACGAATCACACGGCGAGCCCGCGAAGGACTGACCCGTGCGATCGCGGGTACATCTCGTTCATGACTGACGAGCAGCACCCCGATCCCATCGACGTCGAAGCGGCCACGATCGACGCGCGCTCGCCCGAGAGCGCCGAGCAGATCGAGGAGCTGATCGACGAGTCGTTGGAGCAGGCCGCGGTCGACGCCGGCGGCAAGCGCGTCGACGCCGAGGACGTCGAGGGCCCGAACCCCGCGTGACGTGAACGGCCGATCGCCTCGAGTCGGCGCCGACCCGCAACACCCGATCAAGGGATCGACGCGGCTGCCATCATGCGGGCATGACCGACGGGAAGCGGTGGGCGGACGACGACGCCTTCGCCGCGGCGTTGGCCGAAGCGCGCGAAGGGAGCGAGCGCGGCTTCAGCGCGGTGTTCACCGCGTTCCAGCCGCGGCTGATCCGCTACCTCAGAGCGCGAGAGCCTGCTCGCGCCGACGACCTGGCCGGCGAGACGTGGCTTGCGGTGGCAGCGCAGATCCGCCGGTTCGAGGGAACACCGAGTGCGTTCGCAGCGTGGGTGTTCACGATTGCTCACCACCGGCTTGCTGATCATCGTCGAACGGGAGCCCGGCGCCGCACCCAGCCGGTCGCCGACGTGCCGGAGCAGCGCAACGGCCCGTCGAGCGAGGACGTCGGGTTGGACAAGCTCTCCGCGCAGCGCGCCGCTGACCTCATCGCTCGCACGCTGCCCCATGATCAGTCCGAGGTGGTGCTGCTGCGCACCCTCGGCGACCTCAGCGTGGCGGAGGTCGCGACGGTCATGGGCCGCAGCGAGGGCTGGGTGCGCGTGACCCACCACCGCGCGCTGGAACGGCTTCGCCAGGTCGTGGTCGAGGAACATCTGTAACGCCAGCGGATGCCGAGACGATCTCCACGTGTGAACGACGACCGGGAGGAGCTCCAGGACGGGGACACGGGTCTCCTCCTCGCCGCGCTCCGGTCGGCGGCAACGGGCACGGAGCTCGCCCGCCACGACGAGATCGTCAGCGCCATGATGCGCGTCGCCCGCGACGGTGCAGTCGGCTCGATCGCCCCGGGACAGCGGGAACGGCGAGTGCGCTCCAAGCGTGCCGTTCGCGTCGCGATCGGGATCGCCGTGCTCCTTGGCGGCACGTCAGCCGCCGCAGCAACCGGCAACCTGCCCGACGCAGCCCAGTCGGCAACGGCACGCTTCGCCGATCACTTCGGGCCCCATCTCGTCGACCCTGGCCAGTCCACGTCCCCCAGCGACGGCGATCCCGGCGACGGCGCAGACGAGTCGACGACGACCTCGTCGTCGGCCGTGACGTCGACGTCGACCACGACGACCAGTGCTTCCACCGCTCCCTCGACGACCGAGTTGCTCGGCGTCGCCCCGGCGACGACCGCCGATCGCGCTCCCGGCCCCGACGTCACCGGACCGGCCAAAGCGGGCTTGTGCCGTGCGTGGGCGAACCACGGAGCCGGCATCCCGGCGAACGAGCACGCCACATCGATGCGCCGCTTGCAGGAGGCGGCAACCGCGGCGGGCATGACCGTCGAGCAGTTCTGCGCCGACGAGACGACGACCCCCGTATCGCCCACGACCGCCACCACAGTCGACGGCAACGGCAGCGTCAATGGGAACGGCAACGGCAACGGTGGCAACAACAGCAACAACGGCAACAACGGCAACAACGGCAACGGCCCGAGCAACGGGAATGGAAGCGGCAAGCCGACGCCCTGAGTCGATATCAATCGATCCACCTGCCACGACGTCTGATGATCCAATCGGATGTCGTCTTTTGGCATGTCAGCGACCAATTCGGTACGGACGTCAGTCGAGACCATACATTGTGAATCCGACCCTTTTCTGTGCTCCATGGTTTGTGTCGCCGGTTGGCCGGGTACCGGTTCTCCATCAACAGAGCAGCGATCGTTGCTCGTTCGAAACAGGAGACAAACCAAAATGCTCGGATTCATCATCTACCTGCTGGTGATCGGACTCATCGCCGGGTTCATCGCCCGGGCACTCGTGCCAGGCAAGGACAGCATGACGGTCGGTGCCACCATCGTCCTCGGCATCGTCGGGTCGTTCGTCGGCGGTTTCATCGGCTACGTGCTGACGCATCACGACGCCAACGACGGCGCCCTGCAGGCATCAGGCATCATCGGCTCGATCGTCGGTGCGGTGCTCGCGCTGCTCGTCTACCGCGCCGTCAACGGTCGCGGGAATCGGCACCTGGTCTGATCCGATGACGAACGAACCTGACAGGTACGTCACCACCTCCGCCACCGACGCGTACGTCGATCGGGACGGCCGCACCGTCGTGCAGCCGACCACGGTTGCTCCCGTCGAGCAGGTCGTCGAGCGCGTCGTCGTGGCGCAACCGGCCGCCGTCGCTCCCGTGATGCACGAGCGCGTCGCTGTCAGCACCGGACGCCGCTACGCGTTCGATGCGGTCATCGTCGGCATCGTCGGCATCGTCCTCGTCCTGATCGGGCTGATCGCGGTCATCCGCGCCGGCGTCGACGGGCCGATGGATCAGCCGATCGTCGAGGTCCTCGGCCTCACGCACACGGCGACGCTGGGCATCATCGAAGCTGCGCTCGGCCTGATGCTGCTGCTGTGCGCAGCGACGGCCTCACGCGGCGGGTCCGTCTTCTTCGGCCTCGTCCTCGGCATCGGTGGGTTCATCGGTGCGGTGCAGACGAGCTCGTTCCGCAAGACGCTCGCTCTCGAGTCCGGCCATGCGTGGTTGATGGTCGTGCTCGGCGTCATCGTCGTGCTGGTCAGCCTCCTCATGCCGAGGATGGTCACCCGGACCGATCGCATCGAAGCGGTCTGATTGCGTCGTGAGGTGGCGGCCGGGTGATCCCGGCCGCCACATCCGCGTCTCCGGTGGTAGCAAACGGGGATGGAGCACCTCGAGCCGCCACCGGACGCTGCACAGACGACCTCTCCGCTTCCTGATCATGCGTCGCTCAGCGTCGGTGTGGTCGGGCCCGGCCGCGTCGGGACCGCACTGGGCGCCGGCCTGCGCGACGCCGGACACCCGCTCGTCGGCGTGGTCGCCAGATCTGCGACGAGCCGAGCGTCGGCCGAGCGACGTCTGCCTGGGGTGCCGATCCTCCAGCTCGACCAGCTCGTCGAGGTCGCCGATCTCGTCCTGCTGACGGTGTCCGACGATGCGCTCGCTTCGTTGGTCACCGAGCTGACCGAGCGTGGCCTCGTGCGGCCAGGGCAGGTCGTCGCGCACACGTCCGGCCGCTTCGGATGGCGCGTGCTCGAACGGATCGTTCAGTTCGGAGCCGTTCCCCTCGCGCTCCATCCGGCGATGACGTTCGTCGGTGAAGACGCAGATCTCGCACGCATCTCCGGCTGCTGCTTCGCGATCAGCGCGCCGGATGAGGCGATCGTGCTCGCGGCGTCGTTGGTCGAACGCCTCGGTGCCACGCCGGTGATCGTCGCCGACGAGGAACGCCCGCTCTACCACGCCGCCCTCGTCCATGGTGCGAACCACCTCGTGACCCTCGTGGCGCAGTCACTCGATCTGTTGCGAGCGGCCGGCGTCGGCAGCCCGGAGCGCCTGCTGCGTCCGTTGGTGGACGCGGCGCTCGGGAACACGCTGCGCCTGGGTGACCGAGCACTCAGCGGCCCGGTGGCTCGCGGCGACGCCGAGACCCTTGCGGCACACGTCGCCGCATTGGCCGCTGCCACGCGACGCGTCACAGGTGAACAGGCTCAGCTCACCGGCGACACCTCGCACGCGTATCGCGTGCTCGCCGCGGCAACGGCAGCACGAGCCGTTGCCGCCGGCGTGCTCGCACCCTCGGCGGCTGCGGCCGTGCGCCAATCGCTCGAACCGGTCTAACGGCCGTTCTCGATCGACGGGCTCCGCCGGCTCAGGTTGACGAGCCGACCATCACGCTCCGCACCCCGGCGAGCAGTTCGAACTGCTCGTCGACGCGAGATGATGTCGACATCAGCACGAGCTCTTCGGCGCCGGCATCGACGATGTCCGCGAGCGCCTCCGCAACTGACGCAACGTTGCCCACCACGCAGTAGCGCTGGATCCGGTCCCAAGGGATGCCGTATTGCGACATCAGGTACTGGGCGGACTCGGCTTCGCCGAGCGCACGACGATCCGTTACGTGCACGAACACCGTGGCCGCCAGCCCGGGCACGGTGCTGCGCTCCTCCCCTGCGATTGCGGCGATGCGCTCCCCGATCTCGGCGACCTTGCGCGCATCGACGAACGCTCCGACCCAGCGCGAGGCGTGACGCACGGTCCTGCGCAGTGCTGCATCGCTGCGACCGCCGACCCAGATCTCTGGCGGATCCGCGACGGGGAGGAGCGCCGGGACGTTGAGCCCGAGCACGTGACACGGCCGCCCCGCAAGCAGGTCCGGCAACGCCGACAGCATCTCGTCCGTGCGTGCGCCACGTTCGCTCGGGTCCACACCCGCGGCGGCCCACTCGGCTCGGTTCTCACCACCGACGCCGACGCCGAGCACCAGCCGTCCACCTGCCAGGTGCTGCAACGTGGCGATCTGCTTGGCTACCCATGCCGGGTTGCGCATCGCGAGCAGGAGCACGCTGGTGCCGATCCGTACCCGCTCGGTCACCGCCGCGGCCGCCGCAAGCACGTGCGTCGCGTCGAGGATCGGCGAGTTGAACGCGAGGTGGTCGCCGGTCCACACCGAGTCGAAGCCCAACGCCTCGGCGCGGCGGCACGAGTCGACGACGTCTGCCATCCCGATGCCCATCGGATCGAACGTCGGCAACATCGGGCCCATGCGCACGGTCACCACTGCACGTCCGTCTCGAGCGACGACGTCAACCGATCGACGACCTCGAACACAGCGTCTGCCGACCACCGATCGGCGGACGCGGCCACGGCGAGGGTGAGCTGCGCGCGCACCGCGACGCCACCGGCGACCGCGACGACCTGATCCTGAGGATGCCCGACGGTGACCACCATCGATGCGCCGCTCGTCCCGCTGGGGAGCGAGCCACTCGAGCGACGAGCAGATGCATCGACGACGAGCGCGTCGACGAGCGCGTCGGACGGCTCCGCCGACGCGATGGCGAACGCGGTCGCGCCGTCGCCGCCGAACGGTCGAACAACGCTGCCCACCTCCTGCAACGCGGCCCACCCGACAGACGCCTCCGACAGACGGGTCAGTGCCAACGCCACAAGGTGCGCCGGTGATGAAGGGATGCCGAGCGCCCGCGCCCGGTCGAGCTCGGCGAGCATCGAGCGAGCGTCCACGACGGTGTGCACCCGGACTTCCGTCGCACGTTCGAGCTGCGCGGCGGCGACCGCCATCACGGTCCTCCGCTGCTCGGGGACGTCGCGTTCGACGATGCGACCGTTGGGTCCGCTGCCCACCACATCCTCCAACGACACGCCGCGACGGGAAGCCAACGCCCGAGCGGCTGGCGACGAGGCGCGCCGTTCAGCGACGGCCGGCACCCCCGGCGCTTCCGTCGCCGCCGGTTCGGGGGGCGAACCAGCGACGACGACGGCAGCGACGACCGGCGGCGCGACAGCCGGCACCGCGCCGCGAGGACCGGACGTGCCACGGATGCGGGCCAGCGTGGCACCCACTGCGACCGTCTCGCCGGGGGCGATCAGCACTTCGAGAACGCCGTCGGTCGTCGCTTCCACCTCGACTTCCGTCTTGTCGGCATTGAGGAGCACGATCGCCTCCCCGGTGATCACGTGGGCTCCCGTGTCCCGCAACCACGCGATCACTTCGACCTCGGTGATGGTCAAACCGAGCTTCGGCACGATGACGTCGGTCATCAGCATCCGAACGATCGGGCGATGTGCTGCAGTTGCATCTCGCTCGTGCCCTCGCCGATCTCCATCATCTTCGCGTCGGCGTAGTAGCGGGCGATGGGGTATTCGAGGCACACGCCGTACCCACCGAAGATGTGGTAGGCGTCATCGGACACGGTGACCGCGACGTGGCTGCCGAACAGCTTGGCCATCGATGCGGCGGTCTCTCCCCCCGCCAGACGGAGGTCGCGCCGTCGGGCTGCGTCATGGCACAGCGCGCGAGCCGCTTCGATGCGCGTCGCCATGTCGGCGAGCCGGAACTGGATGGCCTGGAAGCGGCTGATCGGTTGGCCGAACTGCTGACGCTCCTTCGCGTATGCCAGGGCGTGGTCGAAGCACGCCTGGGCGAGGCCGACCGACGTCGAACCGAATGCGATGCGGCCGAGATCCATCCCCGTGAGCACCTGGCGCAGGCCCTTGCCTCGCGTGCCGAGCAGGTTCTCACCGGGAATGCGGCAATCCTCGAAGAAGACCTCGCGAGTGTCCATCGCACGCCAGCCGAGCTTGCGGATCTTCTTGCCGACGACGAGGCCCGGAGTCGATCGCGGGACGATGAACGTCGACAGCTCTGCTCGGCCATCGTCGGCGTCGCCGCTCTGCGCCAGCACGATCATCGCGTCACTTCGTTCGGTGCCGGAGTTGGTGATGAACATCTTCGAGCCGTTGACGACCCAGTCGCTGCCGTCCGGCACGGCGCGAGTTCGCAGCGAACGAAGATCGGAGCCGGCGTTCGGTTCCGTCATCGCCACCGAACCGAGGATCTCGCCGCTGACGAGCCGTGGCATCCACTCCTCCTGCTGCGCCGGCGAGGCGAAGTGGGTGTAGATGTCGGTGACGAGCACGTGCACCTGCCACGTCAACGCGATCGTCATGTCGGCGTGCGCCATCGCCTCGAGCATCGACGAGTACGTCACGGTGTCCACCGCAGAACCGCCCCACTCCGCGGGCGCGAGGATGCCCATGAACCCGGCTTCGATCATCTGATCGAGGACGTCCATCGGGAACTCGCCGGACTCGAAGAACTCCGGCGCGCGCGGCAGCACGTAGCGCTCGCCGAACGTGCGCGCGTGCTGCACGAACTCGGACTGGTCGATGGTCAAGTCGATCTCGGCGATCACTGGTTCAGCTCCTTGCTCCCGGTCATCGACCGGTGAAGTGGGGGGTGCGCTTGTCGAGGAACGCGGACATGCCCTCGACCTGGTCGGCCGTGCCGAAGAGTTGAGCGAACCGCTCGAGCACGATCTCGATGCCGGCGCGCAACGGCATCTCGGCGACGTCGTTGACGGCGAACTTGGCGAGCGCCAACGCATGCGGTGCCCGACCGGCAAGGTCCTCCGCCAGCGCGAACGTCGCTGCGTTCAGCTCGGCGGCGGGAACCACGCGGTTGACGAGTCCGATGCGACGGGCCTCGTCGGCCGACATCATCGCCCCGAGCATCAGGATCTCCTTGGCGATCGCCGGCGACACCCACCGCGGCAGGCGTACGCAAGCACCTGCGCCCGGCACCACCCCGACGTTGATCTCGGTGAGGCCGAAGCGAGCCGTGTCGGCGGCGACGATGAGATCGCACGACAGCGTCAGCTCCGTGCCACCCGCGATGCAGAATCCGTGCACCGACGCGATGACCGGCTTGGGCACCGTCTCGACGAGCTCGAAGAGATCGATCCACAGGCGGTTCGAATGCATCACCGCAGCCGCATCGGAAGCAACCATCTCGGCGAGGTCTGCGCCGGTTGAGAACGATCGGTCACCGTTGGCGCGTAGCACGATGACCCGGATCCCATCGTCGTCGCGCCACGTGGTCAGCTGAGCGAGCATGTCGGTCAACATCGCCAACGTGAACGAGTTGTGCTTGTGCACGCGGTTGATCACGATCGTGCCGATCGCACCGTCGCGTTCGATGAGCACGTCCTCGCTCATCGCAGGCACCGCTCCAACGCCTTGACGAGATCCGCTGCGTTCGGCAACTGGAAGTCTTCCATCGGCTTGGCGAACGGCACCGGGATGAAGGGCGCGGCGACGCGCTCGATGGGCGCGTCGAGATGGTCGAACGCCTCGTACATCACCTGGCTGGCCACCTCCGCCCCGATGCCGGCAAACCCGACGGTCTCCTGGAAGACGACGAGACGGTGCGTGCGCCGCACGCTCGCCAGCACGGTGTCGATGTCCAACGGTTGAATCGAGCGCAGATCGATGACCTCGACCGAGGCACGGTCGGCCATCGCCTCGGCGGCCCCGATGGCAGTCCGCACGCCACCCGCCCACGTCACCACCGTGACGTCATCGCCACGACGGCGGGTCGCGGCCAGGCCGAGCGGAACGATCGCAGACGCGTCGACCTCCTCCTTCATCCCCAGAAGCCCCTTGTGCAGGAGCACGACGACGGGGTCGTCGTCGCGGATCGCCGTCGGGAGCAGGCCGCGCACGTCGGACGGCGTCGCCGGGCAAACCACCTTCAGGCCCGGCACGCTGCCCAGCCACGCCTCGTAAGTACCGGAGTGCTGTGGCCCGGCACCGAGGCCACCGCCGCCGAAGGAGACGACGGTCAGTGGCACCGACACCTGCCCGCCCGACATGTACCGCGCCTTCGCCGCCTGGTTGACCAGTTGGTCCATGCACACCGGGAAGAAGTCGGCGAAGGAGATCTCGACCACGGGACGCATGCCCGTCATCGCCGAGCCGATCGCTGCGCCGAGGAAGCCGACCTCACCGGCTGGCGTGTCGCGCACCCGATGCGCTCCGAAGCGCTCGGCAAGGCCGCGAGTCTGCGCGTAGATGCCGCCGGGCGCCCCGACGTCCTCGCCCATGTAGAAGACGCGCGGGTCTCGCTCGATCTCGTGGGCGAGCGCGTCGCGGATCGCCTCGAAGTACTTCATCGTCGTCATCGCCCCACCTAGCGGGTGAGGCGGACGCCGGCCGCCTCACGATCCCAGCAGTCGTCGGTGATCCCGAGCCGGCCCTCGCCGCGCAGCTCGAACTTCTGCACCTTCTCGTTCGGCGTCTTCGGCAGCGACGCGCGCGTGCGGAAGTAGCGCGGCACCATGAAGTACGGCAGCGCGTCGTCGAGGAAGGACACCAGCGCGACGAAGTCGATCGTGTGGCCGGGATGCGGAACGATCACCGCGGCGATCTCGTCCTCGCCGAGCGGGCTCGGTACGGCGATGACCGCTGACTCGAGCACCGACGGGTGGGTGTTGATCGCCCGCTCGACTTCGAACGAGCTGACGTTCTCGCCACGGCGGCGGATCGAGTCCTTCTTGCGGTCGACGAAGAAGACGTAGCCGTCGGCGTCCATGCGCCCGAAGTCGCCAGTGTGGAACCACAGGTTGCGCCACGCCTCGACTGTCGCCTCCGGCTTGCCGTGGTATCCGGACATCATCGTGAACGGCCGTGTCGGACGGAGCACGATCTCGCCGATCGCGTCGATGTCGACGTCCTGGTCGTCGTCATCGACGATCCGCACCTCGAAGCTCGACGCATTCGGTCGGCCGCACGAACCGGGACGGCGCTCGCCGTACGGCGTACAGGTGACGACGCCGGTCTCGGTCATCCCGAACACCTCGACGATCACCGCCCCGAAGCGGTCCTCGAACGCGTCCGACAACGACGACGGGCCGATGTAGAAGCAGCGGACGCTGTGGTCACGGTCGTCCTCGCGCGGCGGCTGGTTCAGCAGGATCGGCACCATGCCGAAGATGCCGTGGCCGACGGTTGCTCCGAACCGTCGGCACTCGTCCCAGTAGGTGCTGGCGCTGAACCGCGGCGTGATCGCCATCTGCGACCCGACGAGCAGCACCGGCACCATGCCGAGCGTGTGCGCCAGCGCGTGGAACAACGGGAGCGGGCTGAACAGCACGTCCTCGGTGCGGTAGGCAGTCGCTGTCAGCCAGTCGGCGGCGAAGCTGAGGCAGTGGCCGTGCGTCACTTCGACGCCCTTGCTCGCCCCCGTCGTGCCGGACGTGTACATGATCGCGGCGATGTCGGAGTGGCGCACCGGCGGTGAGGGCTGCTCGAACGGTGTCGCGCCATCAGTGACCGCGGCGAACGAGTGCACCGCCACCGCGCCGACGCTGCCGCCGGCGGACTCGCCGACGACCAGTGCGTGCATCAGCGACGGCACCTGGTCGAACACTGCGGCGCAGCGGTCGAACATCTCGTCCGACGTGATGAGCACGCGCACCGCGGCGTCGGCCAACTGATACGCCAGCAGATGTCCCTTCAATGCTGTGTTGATCGGCACCTCGATCGCCCCGAGCCGCGTGATCCCGAAGACGGCAACCACGAACTCCGCCGAGTTGGGTAGCACGATCGCGACACGATCTCCTCGTCCGACGCCGAGGGCCGCCAGGCCGGACGCCAGAGCGCCTGCCGCGTCATCGATGTCGCGGTAGGTTCGTCGGTCGTCACCAAAGCGAACGAACGTCCGGTCCGGATGACGCTGGACTCGCGCTGCGAGCACATCACCGAGCGTCGAACGCTGGTCGTCGGGGTGCACCGCGCTCACGAGTACACGTCCAGGAGCGCATCGGTGCCGAGCGGCAGCGCGCTCGCGCGGCCGAAGGCGACAGCGTTGTCCACCTCGACCTCAGCCGCGGCAACGACGAGCTCGATCTCGGTGCGCAACGCGGGCGCAGCATCGACGATCACCGCAGCGAGCCGCAGGAGCGCGTCACGAGCTCTCGCATCTGCCAAGTGCGACGGATCTCGGTAGCGCTGCGGGTCGCCCTCGTAGTGACCGTGCCACCGATCGGTGGTCGCTTGCACGAGGCTCGGGCCGCCCCCCGCACGCGCCCGCTCGACGGCAGCTGCGGTAGCGGCATGCACCTGCAGCGCATCGCCACCGTCGACCTCGACGCCGGGCATGGCGTACCCGGAGGCCCGCTCGGTGAGCGATGAGACCGGGCAGTGGACGCCGAACGGCGTCAGTTCAGCGAACCCGTTGACCTCGGCGATGAAGACGACCGGCAGCTGCCACACCGCCGCGAGGTTCATCGCTTCGTGTACGGCGCCCTGCGCCGACGCGCCTTCACCGAAGAAGGCGACCGTGACCTGATCGGTGCCGCGCATCTGCGCCGAGAGAGCCGCACCGGTGGCGATTGGCAGCCCGGCGCCGAGGATGCCATTGGCGCCCAGCACGCCGTGGCGCGCGCTGAAGATGTGCATCGAGCCACCCTTGCCCCTGCAGTAGCCATCGACGCGACCCATCAGCTCGGCCATCATCGGGCCGAGCGCGGCGCCCTTGGCGATGATGTGCCCGTGCCCGCGGTGGTTCGTGGCGAGGTGGTCGTCCGGTCGCAACGCTGCGCCGACCCCAGCGGCGACGGCTTCCTGTCCGATCGAGAGGTGGACGAAGCCGGGCAGCTCGCCGGTGGCGAAGATCTCGGAGACGCGCAGCTCGAAGGCGCGGATGCGCGCCATCACCGCATGGATCGACAGCGCCAAGTCGAGGTCCAGGGACGTCGCACGCGTGTCAGCAGTGCTCATGGACCCTCCTCCGCGACGAGCGCTCGTGCTTCGAGCACGTCGCGAAGGATCGGCAGACCGAGCGCCAGCGACTGCACGCCGACCGTGGACGCCAGCTCGATCACCTCGACCACCTCGGCTTCGGTCGCACCAAAGGCGATCGCGTTGCGAGCGTGCAGTCGTGCGCCCGGCACGTGGAGGTGCGTCGTCGAGATGTCGGCGGCGAGGTACACCAGCTCCTTGACCTTCGACGAGAGCACACCGATCCGCCACGGCGCACCGCTGACACCGAGGAAGGCGGCCATCCACCGCGGATCGAGGCGCAACATCGCCGGCAGGAACACCGGGATGTCCCGTTCGAACTGCTGCCAGTACGTGCTCGTCAGGGAGTACGCATCGACCACGTCGTCGCCGGCAGTCGCCAGCGGCTCGGCGAGCAGGTCGCGTCCGTGGTCGCCGAGCGCGTCGACGACGACCGGCACGCCCACCGTGCCGGCGTGCATCCCGAGGATCGCCACGAGTGCGAGCACCTCGACGATTTCCGCTGCCGTCGCTCCGGCATCCAGCGCAGCAGCGACGTGAAGGCGAACTCCGGCTTCGCTGAGGTGGGTCGGCGAGGCGTTGATCGCCACGAGGATCAGCTCGCGCGTCACCGCGCCCAGCGCGTCCGTCGTCGCGTCGGCGAGGTCGAGGTAGACGGCGAACAGCTCCGGCTCGGCGTCGAGCACGGCTTCCCACTCGTGCAGCCAGCTGACCGGTTGCGCGAGGAACCGATCGCGCAACGCGGCGCGACGTTCGTCGGACGCGCCGCCTCGGGGCGTCGGCTCAGGCGACGAGGACATGCACACCGATCGCCGCGTTGTCGCCGTCAACCCAGCCGCCACCGTTCTGCAGCAGCGCGACCCGTGCTCCTTCCACCTGACGCTCGCCAGCTTCCCCGCGCAGCTGGGTGACCGCCTCGAACACCTGGGCGAGCCCCGTCGCTCCGATCGGGTGTCCCTTGGCGAGCAGCCCGCCACTGGCGTTCACCGGACGGCGGCCGCCGAGCATCGACGTCCCGTCGCGCACGAGCCGAGGTCCGTCGCCGCGAGCTGCGAGGCCGAGCTGTTCGCACAACATGAGCTCGGCGGGCGCGGCGGCGTCGTGGACCTCCACGAGGTCGGCGTCGAGCGGCCCGATGGCGGCCATCTCGTAGGCCCGCTGCGCGGCGATCGATGTGGCGGTCTCGCCCGACGACCCCGGAGCGACCCCAGAGGCGATGGCCGATCCACGCACGCGCACGGACGTCCGCGCCAGCCGCTCGGCGACGCCCGCGGAGACGACGATGGCCGCAGCGGCGCCGTCCGAGATCGGCGAGCACATCATCACCGACAAGGGCCACACCACCTCACGCCCAGCGAGGACGTCCTCGATCGTCATGTCCGAGCCGTACTGTGCGCGTGGGTTGAGCGAGCCGTTGTGTTGTGCCTTGACCACAACCCGAGCGAAGTCCTCGAGCGTGGCGCCGGTGCGCTCCATGTAGTCGCGCGAAAGACCTGCGTAGAGGTCCATGAAGTACGACCGCGACGCGGCATCAGGCCCGAGCGCTTCCGCTTCAGATCGAACGACGTCCATGTCGGCAGCGCGTGCGATCACTCCGAGCGACAGCGCCTTGTCGGTGTGGCTCATCTTCTCCACGCCCAGAGCCAGCGCGACGTCGACCGAGCCGGAGGCAACGGACTGCCACGCGAGGTGCATCGCCGTTGCTGCTGAGGCGCACGCGTTCTCGACGTTGATCACCGGAATGCGGTCGATGCCGAGCGGGCGCAGGCAGGTCTGACCGACGATCATCTCCTGCTCTGTCAGCGTCCCGCCGACCGCGTTGGCCACGAACGCGGCACCGATCTCCCCGGCGGTCAGACCTGCGTCGGCGAGCGCGTCACCAACGGCGAGCGCCGACAACGACTTGAGGGTCGAATCGGGCTGCTTGGCGAACCGTGTCATGCCGACGCCGGCGATGTGTACTTCGTGCACTCGTGATGCTCCTGTGATGTTGGTTGTCGGGGTCGGCGCTGGCCGAGGGCTCAGCGATGCTGCTCGTAGTGGTGGGCCAAGCGGTACAGGACCGATTCCTCGCCGTGGCGGCCGACGAGCTGCAACCCAACCGGCAGGCCGTTGGACACGCCGCACGGCACGGACATCGCCGGGTGCCCGGAGACGTCGAAGCCGCACGTGTTGTGCAGCATGTTGAGCATCTTCACGAAGCGATCGGCCATCGGCGCGTCAGGCGACAGCGGCTCCGGCGCGGTGTAGATCGTGGTGGGCATGATCAGCACGTCCACCTCGGCCAGCGCCTCGTCGTACTTCGACTGCAGCACGCGAGCCAGGTTCTGCGCCTTGGCGTAGTAACGGCGCCCGTAGCGCTCCGAGATGTACGCGCCCTGCAGCAGCGTGTTCTTCACGGTGTCCGCGAAGTCGTGGGCACGAGTCATGCGGGCGCGGTGGTAAAAGTCGACGAGGTCGACGGAGTAGTGCCCACGCCAACCCGATCCCATCCCGTTGGCCGTGACCATCGTGAAGGCGGCGCCCTCGGCGGCCATGCCCGCCCAGATGACCTGCGCGTCGAGGTGCCAGGGCACAGACACCTCGGTCACGGTCGCCCCCATCTTCTCGATCGCCTTCGCTGCGTCACGGACGGTCGATTCGACTTCGGCTTCGGTGCCATCCCAGCCGAACCCTTCGGCAAGCACACCGACGCGCAGCCCAGTGAGGTCTTGTTCCAGCGCATCGGTGTACCGCTGTGCGACCACACCGCTCTGGCGCGGATCGAGCCCGTCGGGGCCGGCCATCACCTCGAGCATGCGCGCGTTGTCGACGACGTCGCGAGTGATCGGCCCGAGGTAGTCGAGCGTGTTCTCGATCGGGAACGCACCGGTGTACGGGACGAGGCCGAACGTCGGCTTCATTCCGACGGTGCCGCACCAGGACGAGGGCACTCGGATCGAACCACCCTGGTCGCCACCGACGGCCAGCTCGACTTCGCCGTTGGCCACGAGCGCTGCACTGCCCGACGACGAACCGCCCGGGGCGCGACTGTGGTCGTGCGGGTTGACCGGCTGCGGACCCGGGTAGGCGGTCATCACGCAGCCGTCGAAGCAGAACGCAGGGACGGCTGACTTGCCGACGATGTCGGCGCCGGCGTCGAGCAGTCGGGTGACGACCGTGGCGTCCTCGCGGGGCACGTAGCCCTCCATCACGGCCGAGCCGTTGAGCATCGGCCATCCGGCGACCATCACGCAGTCCTTGATGGCCACCGTCCGGCGTGCGAGCGGGCCGCTGTCGGCACCGCGAACCATGCCCTTCCACACCCAACCGTTGACCTCGTTCTCCGCTCCGACCGGTCGATGACCCTCCGGCGAACGGGCATACTTGACCGGCAGGCTGACATCAGGCAGTTCGTCCAGGCGGGCGTACACCGCCATCGCTCCGGTGATCAGCGCGAGCTGTTCCTCCAGCTCAGCAGGGCCGAGTTGGAACCCGTTCGCAGCGGCGATGCGCTGCAGATCCTCAGCGCGGGGCGGGCGTGCCGGCATCTTCGTCTCCTTTGATGAGAGGTTTACCGACCAGTCGGTCGAGAGAGACTCTAGCAGCGGCCGACGGAGCCGTCCACCCGATCTCCCGGGCTCCGACGAGCCCGGCTGGACGCAACAACAGCACGGCGAGCATGACCACGGCGAGGCCGACGTCACGGAGGCCCTCGATGGCTGGCAGGTCGACACCGAACCACGCCGGGCCACGCTCGAGCTGACGCAGCACCTCGGACACGACCGTCAACAGGAGGCTGCCGACGACCGCACCGGACAGGCTGGTGAACCCGCCGACGATGACCATCGCGATCAGCAGGAAGGTCACATCCAGGTACAGCGACGATGGCTGAAAGCTGCCCACCTGCTGTGCGAAGAGCCCGCCGGCGATCGCCATGAGCACGGCCGACAGCACGAACGCGATGCAGCGCTCAGACACGACGCCGATGCCACTGGCGCGCGCGGCGATGTCGTCCTCACGGCTCGCCCGCAATCGAATGCCTCGCCGAGACCGGCCGAACAGTGTCGCAGCGACGATGGCGACGGCCACCCAGACGAAGGCGGACGAGGCGGTGGTCACCCTCGGGACACCCGTCATCCCGGCCGTCCCACGGGTCACCGCGTTCCAGTTGGCGGCGACGACCGACACCATGACGAGCACGGCGAAGCTGGCCAGACCGGCCGACAGCCCGCTCATCCGCAACAGCGGGATGCCAACGGTGATCGCGCAGATCGCGGCGACCGCGCCGGCGAGCAGAAGCGCCGGAACCGTCGAGAGGTGAACGTCGATGAGCGCCTGGGGCGCGTCCGCCATCTGGAAGCGCTTCAGCGACGGCGGCATGGTGCAGATCGCCGTGACGTAGGCACCGATCGACATGAACGCAACCTGACCGAAGGCCAGGATCCCGGAGAGGCCGGCGAACACGTACAGACCCACCGCGGCCAGCAGGTAGATCAGGCTGAGGCGGATCGTCGGGTCGAACGAGCTCCCGAGCAGCGACGTGGCGGCAAGGGCACCGATGCCGATGAGCGCAAGGAGCTGCGGTGCAGGCGCCACCCACCGACTCGCCTCCCGCATTCGTCGGATCGCTGTCGTCCGGCTCACACGCGCGTCCGCATGCCACGAGCAACGACGAGTCCGGACGGTCGGGCCGCGAGCAGGACGAACACGCCGGCGAACACGAAGGCGTCGCGGAACGGGCGCAGCGGCAACGGAAGCAGCACCTGCAGCGCCACGCTCAGCGCTCCGAGCAGGAAACCGCCGAGCACAGCACCGGGCAGGCTGCCAAGGCCCCCGATGACAGCACCGACCAAGCCGAAGAGCATCGCGCTGACACCGACGGTCGGTGTCACCTGTCCCGTCTGCCCGACCAGCAGGAACGCCGAGGCCGCGGCCAACACCCCGGAGATGGCGAACGCGCTGGCGACCACGAGGTTCGCCCGAACGCCGAGCATCCGCGCGGCGACGAGGTCCTCCGACGAAGCCCGCATCCAGACGCCGACGCTGCTGAACTTCAGGAAGGCACCGAGGGAGCCGAGCAGGGCGAATGTCACCCCGACGGTGACGACGCTGAGCACGGAGACGCGCACCCCGCCCAACGTCCATGCGTGCGCGAATTCGGTGGACACCACGGTGCCGCGCGGACGGGCGTCGAACGCAAGTTGCGCCACGCTCTGCAGCCCGAAGCTGACCGCGAACGAGACGACGAGCAGCGTCGTCGGCGTCGTCCCGCGCACCCGCCGGAACACGATGCGCTCCATCGCCAGGGCGAGCACGACCACCGTCACGATCGTGATGGCCAACCTTGCGGCCAACGGCAGACCCGGAGTGAGGACGAGGGCGTACCCGCCGGCCATCACGAGCTCGCCGTACGCGATGTTGACGAGTCGCATGATGCCGAAGACCATCCCGAGGCCGAGCGCGTACAAGGCATAGAGCGCGCCGGTCGTCGACGCATCGCTGACGTGCTGCAGGAACTGCGTCACGACGCCACCGGCTCGGTCCCGCCGAGGAAGAGGTCGGCGATGTCCTCGCGAAGCAGCTCGTCGCGGGTTCCGTACCGGACGACCGAACCGTTGCGCATGATGTACGAGCGGTCCGCCAATCCGATCGCCCGCGCCGCGTTCTGCTCGACGAGCAGCACGGTCGTTCCCTCGTCGCGCAGCTCGGTGACCAGCTCGAACACCGTGTCGACGAGCTGCGGTGCAAGCCCGAGGGACGGCTCATCGAGCATCAGCACCTTCGGCTGGGTGACCAGTGCGCGGGCGATCGCCAACTGCTGCTGCTGCCCGCCGGACAGCAACCCGGCGGCGCGATCGGCGAACGAACGAAGGATCGGCAACCGATCGAGCAGTCCCTCGATCACCTGCAGCCCGGACCGCCGATCACGTCGAGCCGCCAACGCGACGTGGAGGTTCTCGCGCACGGTCAACGAGCCGAAGATGCGCCGGCCCTCTGGCACGGTGGCGACGCCCGCTCGCACGACGCGCTCCGGTGTCGACCGGGCGATGTCGATGCCGTCGAGCTCGATCGAGCCACGCTCGGCACGCACGACCGATGCAATCGCGTGCACCGTGCTCGTCTTGCCGGCGCCATTCGGCCCGACCAGCGCCACGACCTCACCGGTGTCGACGTGCAGGTCGATGCCGTGCACCGCCTCGATCGGCCCGTACCGCACCACCAGATCACGAACGCGCAGCACGGATGCCCTCGTCGCCGGGGGCTGCTGCGCTGCCCAGGTAGGCGCGCAGCACTTCCGGGTGAGAACGCACGACGTCGGGCGCGCCCTCGGCGATCGTTCGTCCAGAGTCGAGCACGTGGATGCGTTCGCAGATCCCCATCACCAGGGTCATGTCGTGCTCGACGACGATGAGACCACAACCGAGGTCGTCGCGGATCGCCACCAGCGCGCCGGCGAGCTGCATGCTCTCCGCCTCGTGCATCCCGGCTGCCGGCTCGTCGACCAAGAGGTACGCCGGCTCCGTGACCAACGCTCTGGCGAGACCGAGCAGCCGGAGCATGCCGTACGGCAGCGATCTCGCTGCGTGGTCGCGCCACGCAGCGAGACCCATCCGATCGAGCATCGCCACGGTCCGCTGCCGCGCTTCACCGATGCGACTCGTCGCTGCGAGCGCACCGGTGAGCACGTTGTCGAACGTGGTCAGGTCAGGGAAGGGACGAACGGCCTGGAAGGTGCGCGCCAGGCCGAGGCCCACGAGCCGATGAGCAGGCCACCGAGTGACGTCGCGACCGTCCAACGAGATGCGCCCGCTGCTGGCACGTTGGTAGCCGGACAGCACGTTGATCATGGTCGTCTTCCCGGCGCCGTTCGGCCCGATCAGCCCGACGATCTCGCCCCGTCGGACCTGCAGCGACACATCGGCCAGGGCCGACACGCCGGCGAACTCGACGCCGATGCCGGTCGCAAACAGACCAGGATCGGACGTCGAGGTGCGCCGGTGCGTCGTCAGCATTCGGACTCGGGGACGGCGCTCGGGGTGACGAGTCCGGCAGACGAGGCCACGCCGTCCTGGACCTGCATGACCACCATCGGTCGGCCGAGCGGCACGTGGCACTCCGCCGTGTAGGTCGACGGTCCGAGGATGAGGTCCGTTGCGTCGATCGACTCCAGCGCCTTCGCCAGATCGGCACCGTCCGTGCTGCCGTTGGCGTGCTCGAGCGCGTAGACGATCGTCTGCACGTTCTGATACCCCATCAGCGAGAACGACGTCAGGGGTGCGCTGTCGTAGGCCGCCTGGTAGGCCGTGATGAAGTCGTTCACCGCGGGACGGGGATCGTCGCCGACGATCGAGCCGGTGGCGACGTTGTAGAAGTCGCTCAGATCCGGCACGGAGTCGGCGATCCAGAACGTGCCCTCCATCCCGACGCCGGCAACGATCGGCTGGGTGATGCCGCCGCTGCGCAACTGCTTCAGGGCACTGACGCCGCCGGGCACGTACGTGCAGGCCACCACGACGTCGGCGTCCGATGCCCCGAGCGTCGTCACCTGCGTGGCGATCGACGGATCGCCGTTCTGGAAGGTGTCCTTGCCGGCGATCTCACCGCCGAGATCCGTCCACGCCGACTCGAAGTTCTTGCAGAAGCCCTTCGAGTACTCGATGCTCGTGTCCTCCAGCAGGTACGGCTTCTTCCAGCCCTGGTCCTTGACGAACTGGGCCATGGTCGCCCCCTCGGTCGGGCCACCGGCGAAGGTGTTGAACGTGTTCGGCCCGATGCCGGCGCGGCCGAAGCCGACGCCGCCGGCGCAGCCGACCACGAGCAAGCCCTTGCTGTCGGCGAGGCGCGCAGCGGGCCCGCCCATGTCGTAGTCACACGTCGGTACGACCACCACAGCACCCTGATCGATGACCTCCTGAGCCGTCTGCTCGACGAGGCTCAGGTCGGTCTGGTTGTCCGCAGTGACGATGGTCAGCTGCCGGCCGCCGACGCCACCGGCGGCGTTGACCTCGTCCACCGCCAGCTTCATCCCGTTGAGGATCTCTGCGTCGTAGAACGACAGGCCTCCGGTGAGACTGGAGGCGACCCCGATGACGATCGGATCCGACGCCGGTGTCGTCCCTGCAGGATCGGTTCCGGGCGACGGCGTCGTCTCCAATGGTGTCGTGCCCGCCGGTGTGGTTCCTGCTTTCGTGTCGGACGAGGCGTCCGAGTCCGATCCGCAAGCTGCGAGCCCGAGCGCCAATGGCACGACGAGCGCGAGAAGGTGGTGACGCATGTGGTTGTTCTCCCCTGATGGTTGGTGGCGATGGCGGATCGGCGGGCGGCGAAGGTGGCAGACGAGGCTCACGGGCGCATCGGCTGCACGACCCAGCCCTTGTCGAGGTCGGAAACGTGGTGGATGTTCGCCCGCAGGGTTTGGAACCACCAGCGGCCGTCTCGCTTGACGAAGTCGTCCGAGTACTGGGCCATGAGGATGACGGCGTCCGCTGTCGACGGATCGTCGGAGCGGGTCATGGTCACTGGCTCCCAGATGTACCAAGTGCCGTGGGCCGTGGTGCCGTCGCCGCCGAGCTCGACGTTCGGGCAGATCACGTAGTGCAATGCCCACACGAACGTGCTGGAGACTCCGGCGAAGAACGAGCGGATCTCGTCGCGGCCGTGAAACGTGCCGAACGCCCCGCCGGTCCAGGTGCCATCTTCGACGAACAGCGCCGCGAGCCGGTCGGGGTCGTATCCCTCGTCGCAGATCACCGCGTACTCGGCCTTGAGGCGCTTGATCGCCTCGATGTCCTCGAGCCGCTCGACGCGTCGCAGGAGCGACGCCAGCGACGCCGCTTCCTCGAGCATGCCGTTCGTGTCCATCAGCAGTCCCTTCGACACAACCCACGGTGGTGCTTTACCGACCGGTCGGTAAGGTACCCTAGTCGGATGATGTCTCGTCGTCAATCAACACCGTGGGTCGCCTCGTTTCGGCGGGTCCTTGGCCTAGGCTCGCCCAGGGGCGGTCGGCGACGTCCTGGCCGCGGACCCAGCTCGACGAGTGGAGATCGATGTGAAACCAGCACGTGACGGCGAGGCCCCCGATCGGCGTGCCGACATCGTCTCTCGCAGCGCGGAGCTGTTCGATCGCCACGGCTACCACGCGACCAGCGTCAACGACATCGCCGAGGCGGTCGGCATCAGCAAGCCGACGCTTTACCACTACGTCAAGGGCAAAGACGAGATCCTCTACTGGATCCATCAGGAGTTCTCGAACTGGTTGATCGCCCGCCAGGACTCACGACGCGACGTGCCGATGAGCAACAGCCAGCGGATCCTCGAGACGATGGCGGACATCTTCGAGCTGATGGAGAGCCGCCCCGGGCACGTGCGCACGTTCTTCGAGCACTACCGCGAGCTCCCCATCGACGCGCAGACCGACATCGGCGCATCGCGCGACCGCTACTTCGAGATGGTCAAGTCGCTCATCAGCGCCGGCATCGACAGTGGCGAGCTACGCGCCGTCGACCCGACCTTCGCCACTCTCGCGATGTTCGGCGTGTGCAACTGGGCGTACCAGTGGTTCCGCCCGGACGGGCCGATGACCCCGCGGCAGATCGCCTACCTGATGTTCGACATCCTCAACAACGGTTGGGCTGCGCCCGGACGCGACAAGACCCCTTGAGCGGCGCCGGTCGGGCGCCACCCAAGGGGTCCGCGAGGTCGATCGCTCAGGACTTGAACGGCACCCCGAACACCTGGAGCGCATCGCTCAGGTACTCGTTGTCGGCCACCAGCGGTGGCAGCGCCTTGGCCAGGCTGTTGCCCTCGTCGTAGTAGTCGGCCACGTTGTCCTTCGTGAAGACGGTCTGCGGAAACGGCGTCACCGCGGGCGCGGTCGCCCCATCGCGCACGGCGATCCCGACTGCCAACCCGTACTGGCCCCAGAAGTCGAGGAAGACGTCGCCCTGGGCGACCCATGACGGGTTCGTGCGCAGCTGCTCGAGCCCTGCGGCGGTGGCGCCGAGGCCTGCAACAAGGGTGTCGTCCTCGCGCCCGGCCTCGCTGATGGCACGCCACGCACCCAACGCCGAGTCGTCGTTCACGCCATAGACGATCAGGTGCTGGCCCGCTGGAACGGTCTGCAGTGCGTCCTTCGTGGCGGTGTACGCCGTCTCCAACGCTCCGCCACCCTCGATCTGGATCATGTCGTCGCCGACCCCCGTGGTCTGTGCGTCGATGTCGTC
This sequence comes from Ilumatobacteraceae bacterium, assembly GCA_965229005.1. Lineage (GTDB taxonomy): Bacteria > Actinomycetota > Acidimicrobiia > Acidimicrobiales > Ilumatobacteraceae > CBDDIP01. Next base: position 430,717 of record CBDDIP010000002.1, on the reverse strand, counting down.
ACGATCGACGGCTTCCATGCCCAGCTCCGGCGCAATGGTCGTGTAGAAGTAGGCGACGCAATCGTTGATCTCCGGTCCCGCGCTGGCCAGCTGCAGGAGCACCACGGTGGTGTCAGCGGCGGTCCAGCCCTTGGCCTTCGCCTCGGCGGCGACGATGACTGCGGTGTCGATCCCGATCTCTTTGTTCGACAGGTTGGCGTATGCACAACCGGGTGTCGGCGCGTTGATCGCCACGCACGGGATGCCGGCATCGGTGAACACCTTGCCGATCGCGTTGCCCGAGTCCTGCACGAGGTTGTACTCGATGATGAGATCGGGCTTGTCCTGAACCATCAGCCGGGCGTTGTCCAGCGCCGTCGCTCCGTCGAGGTTGTTGTCGTAGGACTTGAGCTCGATCCCGGCTTGATCGGCGGCGCGCTCTACGCCGGCACCGACCTGCTGGAAGATCGGTACGGCGTTCGTGGCGTTGGCGAATGAGACCTTCAACGGCTCGGTCGACGGGACCGTCGCCGGTGCCTCTCCCGTCGCAGGTGTCGTCGCTTCGCCACCGGACTCCTTGTCACTTCCGCAGCCCGTCAACATGACCAGGCCGGCGATGGACACCATCACGGTGCATCGACGTCGCTTCATCCCGTTCCCCCTTGTTCGTCGTGTGGTTCATTGCTCGCCAGCGAGACCCGTGCTGTGACGGGTCGCTGAACGATGAAGCGGCGCAGGCGGCTGAAGCCGACCGCCGCGAGGAGCACTGCGCCGGTGGCGATGTCCTGGTAGAAGGCCGGCACCTGCGAGAGCGCGAGGCCGTTCCGCAGCGTTCCGAGCACGAGCACGCCGATCACGGTGCCCGGCACGGAGCCGACACCGCCGCCGAGCAACCCGCCACCGAGGATGACTGCGGCGATCGACGTGAGCGCCGCATCTCCCCCGGCGTTTGGCGATCCCGACAGCAACTGGCTGGCGACGATCACCCCGGCGAACGCCGACAGCGCCCCGGTCAGCACGTACACGGATGCGGTGACGGCCCGCACGCGGACGCCGGCCAACCAGGTCGCCTCCGCGTTGCCGCCGAGCGCGTAAACCTGCCGGCCGTAGACGGTGGCTCGCAGCACGAACGTGGCAAGCACTGCGATCGTGCCGAAGATCCACACCGAGTTGGGGATGTCGCCGATCGAGGACGCTGCGAGGAAGCCGTCGTCGAGGTCGCCGAACGGCACGTTCACGCCGTCGGCGATCGTGCGCGTGAAGCCAACGGTGATGCTGACCGTGCCGAGCGTGGCGATCAGCGGGTCGATCCGGGCGAGCGTGACGAGGATGCCGTTGACCACGCCCACGCCGGCGCCGGCCAACATGGCGAGCACCGAAGCGAGAACGATCGGATGCCCCGCGTTCAGGGACTTGGCGAACACCACCGCGCCAAGCGGGAGCGAGCCCGCAACCGACAGGTCGAAGCCACCGGCCACGATCGCGAAGGTCTGCCCGATGGCGACCACGCCGATCACGGCGACGCTTGACAGGATGATCACCAGGTTCGAGGTGCTGAAGAAGTGTTCAGCCGTGGCCGAGAACCACACCGCAAGCGCAACGAGGAAGCCGCCGACGCCGAGCACAGCGGCGACGCTTCGCATTGCGAGCTCTCGCCGACGTTCGGTCAGGGCCGCCATTGCGTTCATCTCGGGTCCGCCTTCGTCGCCAGCGCGATCACGGCCGTCTGCGTGAGCTCGTCACCCGTCAACTCGCCGACGACGAGTCCGTCGCGAATCACGATCACGCGGTCGGAGACGTTGACGACCTCCTCGACATCGGTCGAGATGAGCATCACGGCCGTACCGCTTTCCGAGCGTTCGCGGATCAGCCCGTGCAGGTGGGCTCGTGCGCCGACGTCGACGCCGCGAGTCGGCTCGTGAACGATGAGCACCGAAGGCCGGGTGATGAGGCGCGAGGCAAGCAGCACCTTCTGCTGGTTGCCCCCACTGAGCTCGCCGACCGGCTGACGAGCGCTCGAGCAACGCACGTCGTGGTCCTCGATCGCAGCTCGTGCGACTCGTCGCTCGCGCCGACGGGACAGGACGCCGAGCCGCGATACGTCGGCGGGAGTGCCGAGGGTGATGTTCGACGCGATCGACATGCCCAGCACGAGCCCGCTGCGCTTGCGATCGGCGGGGACGCTGGCCAGGCCGTGGCGACGAGCTTGCCGAGGGCTGCCGAAGCAGGCCAACTGCCGGCCGTTGACCTCCATCGTCCCGCGGATGTCATGACGCTGACCGGCGAGCCCCTCGGCGAGCACGTCGGCTCCGCTGCCCCGAACGCCGAAGACACCGAGGATCTCGCCGAAGCCAACGGCGATGTCGACTCCTTGGAGCCGAACCGGGCCGTCACTGCGCCAGTCGCACACGCTCAGCGCTGCTGTCGGCGGCGAGGACGTCGCACGACGCGTCTCGCGGGGCGCTTCACCCCCGAGCATCAGCTCGATGAGCTCGTCACGCGACGTCTGCCCCGTCGGGAGCGACGCAACGCGCCGGCCGTTGCGCATCACGTCGACGCGGTCGCTGAATCGTGCGATCTCGTCGAGGCGATGTGAGACGAACACGACACCGACTCCTTGGCCGGCGAGGCTGCGCACGATGGCGAACAGGCGGTCGGCCTCGGTTCGATCGAGTGCAGCGGTCGGCTCGTCGAGGAGCACGTACGACGACCGACGACCGAACACCCGGCAGATCTCGACGACCTGCCGATCACCGATGCGGAGCGCGCTCATCCGCTGGTCGAGATCGAGCTCGACGCCGAACGAGCGGAGCTGTGCTCCAGCCAGCTCACGCATCCGACGCCGGTCCACCGCACCGAACCGGGTCGGCCATCGCCCGAGCACGATGTTCTCCGCTGCGGTGAGCTCGGGCACCTCGGCGAGCTCCTGCGGTACGAAGGCGATGCCGGCCTGAGACGCGGCACGTGGCGACGTGAGCTCCACCATCCGCCCATCGACGCTGATGGTGGCGACATCGGCCCGCACCGCGCCGGCCAGGCACTTGGCCAGCGTCGATTTGCCGGCACCGTTCTCGCCCAGCAGTGCGACGACTTCGCCCGGCGCGACCTCGAAGTGGTCGACGTCGAGCACGAGGTGGCCGGCGTAGCGCTTCTGGATCCCGGTGGCGAGGAGCGTCACCTGCGCGACTTTACCGACCAGTCGGTAAAGTCACAAGTGCCTTGTCGACGCCATGCCTCCTGACCGAAGGAGTCGGTGCTCCAGCCGCTCCTGAACGCCAACAGCCGCGACCATCACCCGTCGCCGCGGACCCGCTGAGACGCCCGGGCCACCAGATCGATCACGCAAGCGGTCTGAGCGTCACAACGCCGCGGCGCCGCCTCGTCTGAGGTACTCGGCTCGGTAGCCCGTGGCGAGCTCTTTCTGGCGGGTCTTCGACAGGAGCTTGCCGGCGAGCTGAAAGGTGCCGTGCTCCTCCTCGTCGAGGTGATCGCGCACCTCGGTGGCGAGGTCCTTGGCCAGCTCGGAGAACCGATCGGTCGTCGGATCGACGCCGCGCAGCTCTTCGACGAACTTCTCTGCCTTGTGGTGATCGGCCAGCGCGTGGCGGCTGACCTTGAGCCCTGCGTCATCGAGGAGCAACGGCACGTACAGGTGACGCTCCTCCGCCGTGGCGTGGGCGTCGAGCTCGTTCGCCAGCGCGAGGAACGCAGCGCGACGCTTGTCGGCCGACGCCCTCGCATGAGTCATCGTGCGAGCCAGCCCGCGCTGGATCTCGTGGCTGGCTCGCAGGTCCTCGAAGATCGTCATCGTTGCTCGCTTCTGGTGGAACGTCGGGAATGAACACCTTCGCATGACCGACGCATCGATTTCGACACACGCGATCGAGCCGGTTCATCAGGCGGCGCAATCGTTACAGCTGACCCGATTCCAACTGGTCGATCACGACGATCGCTCGCCGGCGGACCTCCGGCAGATCGCTCAGACGGCGGGCGGCACGCACCTGCTGGGCCATGCGCGGGTTGCGCTCGAACCGCTCGGCGTGACGGGCGACGAAGTCCCAGTAGAGCGTCGTGAACGGGCACGCATCTGCACCGGTTCGCTGCTTGCGGTCGAACCTGCAGCCGCGGCAGTAGTCGCTCATCCGATCGATGTACGCACCACCTGCCGCGTAGGGCTTCGTCGCCATCTTCCCGCCATCGGCGTGGAGCGCCATCCCGACCACGTTGGGCACCATCACCCACTCGGCGCCGTCGACGAAGCCCGCCCACATCCATCGCGTCATCGCCTGGGGATCGACGCCGGCCAGCAACGCGAGGTTGCCGAGGATCATCAGTCGCTGGATGTGGTGGACCCAACCGTGGTCGTGCAACGACGTCAGCGTGTGCGAGACGCAGCGCATCTCGGTCGTCGCCGTGCCGGTGAACACGGGCGGCAACGGTCGGTGAGCCTGGAGCGCGTTGCTGGTCGCGTACTCCGGGCCCCACAACCAGTACAGACCCCACACGTACTCGCGCCAGCCGATGACCTGGCGGATGAAGCCCTCTGCACTGGCGATGGGCACCCTGCCGGATCGGTACGCATCCTCAGCGGCATCGCACACCTCGCCCGGCAGGAGCAGTCCGATGTTGAGGTACGGCGACACGAGGCTGTGAGCGAGGTGCCAGCTGTCGGTGGTCATGGCGTCCTCGTGCGGGCCGAAGTTCGGCAGGACTCGATCGACGAAGTGGTCGAGACGGGCGAGCGCACCCTGCCGAGTCGTCGCCCACGTGCCGTCGGGATCCGCTCCCCACGAGTTCGATCGGAGCTGTTCGATCACCGCACGATCGAGGTCGTCGAGGTCATCGCGCAAGGGCGTCGGCCACCGATCCGCCGCGTCCTTCGGCGGCGGCTGGCGGTTCTCGGCGTCGAAGTTCCACCGGCCGCCGGCCGGCTCGTCGCCGTCCATCAAGACACCGAGCCGACGCCGTTGCCATCGGTAGAAGTGCTCCATCGTGAACGACGTCCGGTCGTTCGCCCACGTCGCGAACTCGTCGGGGTGGCAGAGGAACTGGTTGGTCGGCACGAGTTCGACGCCGAGGCGACGGAGGAGCGCCAACCCGTCGCGGCCGGCCGGCTCGGTGGCGATCACTCGTTCCGGCCCGAAGTCGCGATGGTGCTCGGCGAGTCCCGTCGCAAGCGACGCCGATCGGCGCTCGTCGACGTCGAAGCCTCGGGCGCGAAGCTCCGAGGCAAAGCGTCGCATCGAGGCGATCACGAAGTGGGCGCGCTGCAGGTGCCACCGCTGCGACGACAGCTTCGCCTCGCTCTCGACGAGGAGCACGCGGTGCGTCGACGGATGAGCCGTGGCCATCGCCGACAGCATCTCGTTGAGCTGATCGCCCAACACCCACACGGTGATCATCGGGCATCCATCGCCCGGCCACCGTACGTCGACTCACCGATCCGGTCTCGTTGAGCTCATCCGGCGGACGGACGAGTTCCCGTGACGCCGACGGGACGCACGTCACGTCGGAGATGTGCGGCAGGAGTGGATTCACCGACGATCGTCTGCCAGGTTCGTCGGTTGGAGGTTGTTTTCCGACGATGAAGCTCGATGTCCCGATGTCGCCCGCAGTCGAACGACTCGACGACGAACGGCTGATCGTCCTGCTCGACCCATCCGGGCGGGCGCTGGGCGTGGCGCCGCGGTCGACGGTCCACCACGGCTCGACGCCGTTCCACCTCGCGTTCTCGTGCCACGTCGTCGACGCCGAGGGCAACGTGCTGCTGAGCCGGAGGGCGGCGTCGAAACGAACGTGGCCGTGCGTGTGGACGAACGCGTGCTGCGGTCATCCGCAGCCGGGAGAGTCGCTGCGCCAGGCCGTCACCCGGCACCTCTCCGACGAGCTGGGGCTGGTGCCCACCAACATGGCGATCGCCCTGCCCGACTTCGCCTACCGGGCGACGATGGACGACGGCACGGTCGAGCACGAGCTGTGTCCCGTGGTCGTCGTCTCCGTCAGCGGTGATCTGCGCCCCAACCCCGACGAGGTGGACGACATCGCCTGGATGGCGTGGCACGACGTGGTCGAGCGGGCCCGCACCCGTCCGGGCACCTTGAGCCCGTGGTTCGTCACCCAGGTCGCCGAGCTCGACGGCGACGGCCGCAGCCCTGCGGACGTGCTCGCCGCGGGCGTCGGTGCACTGTCGCCGCGGGTGCGCACGAGTGTGCCGGCCACCGACCTCTTCATGCCGATCGGTGAGCCGCTGGAACGCGAGCTCGCCCGAGTCGTCGAGGCTCGCTGCGCGGAGCTCGAGGCACTCGACCCGTTGGCGACCGAGATCGGCGAGGAGATCCGGACGTTGATCGCAGCCGGCGGCAAACGTCTTCGACCGGCGTTCGTCCACTGGGGGCACCAGCTCGCCGGCGGAGGTGATGACGACAGCGTCGTTGGCGCAGCCGTTGCGCTGGAGCTGCTCCACACGTTCGCGCTCATCCACGACGACGTGATGGACCGCAGCGACGTGCGCCGCGGCGTGCGCACGGTGCACCGTGCCTTCGCCGACCGGCACCACAGCAGCGACGAGTCGTTCGGCACGTCGGCGGCGATCGTCGCCGGCGACCTCGCGTTCGTCTGGGCCGGCGCCGTGCTCGAGTCGCTCGCGATCGACGACAGCGTGCGACGGCGCGTGCGCACGATCTACGACGGCCTGCGCGTCGAGGTGATCGCCGGCCAGTACCTGGATCTGCGCCTCGCCGGCTTGCGACCGACGACCCAGCAGGCGGTACGAGTCGCCCTGCTCAAGTCCGGTCGCTACACGGTCACCCGGCCACTCCAGCTCGGTGCTGCGCTGGCGGGCGCGCCGGAATCCGTGCTCGACGTGCTGCGCCGCTACGGCGACGCCGTCGGCGTGGCGTTCCAGATGCGCGACGACGTGCTCGGCGTCTTCGGCGATCCGGCGACCACGGGCAAGGGCGCCGACGACGACCTTCGCGACGGGAAGGCAACGCTGCTGCTGCTCCGTGCGTTCGAGATGTGCTCGGCCGCCGAGCAACGCTTCCTCGCGGGCGCCCTCGGCAACCCCGACCTCGACGACGCTGCCGCCGAAGAGTGCCGGGGGATCATCGCATCGTCAGGCGCTCTCGCCAGCATCGAACGACTGATCGAGAGCAAGCTCGACGAGGCTCGGATGGCGCTCGATCACGACACCGGCACGGCCTCGGACAACCTGGTCGCGCTGGCCACGGCGCTGACGGCTCGCGCCGGTTGATGGGGTTGCGCTGATGGAGGTCGTCGTGGTCGGCGCCGGCCTGGCCGGGTTGTCGGCGGCATGCCACCTGCGCGGTGATGGGCACGACGTCGTCGTCGTCGAAGCGGGCGACCTGCCGGGAGGCCGCGCCGGGAGCGCGTCTGTCGGCGGCTACCGCTTCGACACCGGGCCGACGGTGCTGACCATGCCGGAGCTGATCGAGCAGTGCTTCCACGCGGTCGGCACGACGATGGCGACGCACCTCGATCTGCTGCCGATCGATCCGATGTATCGCGCCGTGTTCGCCGATGGGTCGCAGATCCACGTGCGCCACGGACGCGAGCAGATGGCCGCCGAGATCGCCTCGGTCTGCGGCGCACCGGCGGGTGCCGCGTTCCACCGCTTCTGCGACTGGCTCACCGAGCTGTACCGGCTGGAGATGCCGAACTTCATCGACCGCAACTTCGACGGGCCGCTCGACCTCGTGCGCCCGCTGCGGCCCGGACTGCAGCTGGTGCGCGCCGGGGCGTTCCGCAAGCTGGAGCCGGCGGTTCGGCGCTTCTTCGACGACGAGCGGCTGGTGCGGCTGTTCTCGTTCCAGGCCATGTACGCGGGCCTGGCGCCCCAGCAGGCGCTCGCGGTCTACGCGGTGATCACGTACATGGACTCGGTGAACGGTGTGTTCGTGCCGGTCGGCGGGATGCACGCGCTGCCCGTGGCACTCGCCGCCGCGGCGACGAACGCCGGCGTGGACTTCCGGTACAGCTCCCCGGTCCGGCGCATCGAGTGCGACGGCGACCACGAGGGCCGGGTGCCGGCGCGGCCGGCCGTCCTGTTGGAGTCGGGCGATCGCCTCGAGGCCGACGCGATCGTGTGCACCGTCGACCTGCCCGTCGCCTACCGCCGGTTGCTGCACGGCGTGCCGCAACCGAAGCGGCCGCGCCAGCGACGCCACTACTCGCCGAGCGCGATCGTGTGGCACCTCGGGGTTCGCGGCGATCTGCCGGCGGGCACTGCGCATCACAACATCCACTTCGGGCGTGAGTGGAGCGAATCGTTCGCCGCCCTCCTCGACGGCGGCACGCGGATGCCCGACCCGTCGATCCTCGTCACGGTCCCGACGATCGACGAACCGTCGATGGCGCCGGCGGGAGGTCACGTGCTGTTCGCGCTGGAACCCGTGCCCAACCTCGACGCTGACATCGACTGGCGAACCGAGGCCCCGATCGCGCGTGATCGCCTGCGCGCCCACCTCGATCGGCTCGGGTATCCGTTGGATGTCGAGGCCGAGATGTTCGTCGACCCCGCTGATTGGGAAGCGCAGGGGATGGAACGCGGCACGCCATTCGCACTCTCCCACCGGTTCTTCCAGACCGGCCCGTTCCGGCCGAGGAACACCGACCCACGACTGCCCGGTCTGGTGTTCGCCGGATCGGGCACCGTGCCCGGCGTCGGGGTACCGATGGTGCTGCTGTCGGGACGGCTCGCCGCGGAGCGCGTGCGCCAGCTCACCGGTGCTCGACCGTGATCACCCTCGACGAGTCCTACGAGCGCTGCCGCGAGCTGAACAAGCGGTACGGCACCACCTACTACTGGTCCACGTACGCGCTACCGCGGATCAAACGCCATCACGTGTGGGCGCTCTACGCGTTCTGCCGCTTGGCCGACGACATCGTCGACGCGTTCGACGGGGCATCGACGGATCAACGAGCTGCGGCCCTGGCGGACTTCGGTGACCGCTTCGTCGCCGACGTCGAACAGGGCCACTCGGACGACCCGGTGCTCAAGGCCGTCGTCCACACCGTGCGCGCCTTCGGCCTCGACGAGGACGTGTTCCAACGCTTCCTCCGATCGATGACGATGGACCTCACGATCGACCACTACGACACGTGGGCCGATCTGCTCGAGTACACCGACGGGTCGGCCGCGGTGATCGGCGAGATGATGCTGCCGATCCTCGAGCCGATGTCGCCGGATGCGCTGCATCACGCGCGCGACCTCGGCACCGCGTTCCAGCTGACCAACTTCCTGCGCGACGTCGCCGAGGACCTCGACCGCGGGCGCGTCTACATCCCGATCGCGGACCTGCGCCGCTTCGGTGCCGACCCGCACCGCCGTGTCGCCGACGAGCCGTGGGTCGAACTGATGCGCTTCGAGATCGCTCGCTGCCGCGACCTCTACGCCAGCGCCGACCTCGGCATCGCCATGCTCCCACCATCGACGGCGCGCTGCGTTCGCACCGCACGGCAGCTGTACTCGCAGATCCTCGACCGCATCGAGCAGGCGTCGTACGACGTGTTCGCCACGCGGGCTCGTGTGCCGACCGTGCGCAAGGCGGGCCTCGCTCTCGCCAGTTCGCTGGGATGGTGACGGGGCCGGTCCTCGTCGCGGTGGCTGCGTTGGCGTTGCTCGCCACGTTCGGCCGCCGTCGATGGCTGGATGCGACACCCGGACCGATCCCGTCGATCTCGGTCGTCGTGCCGGCCCGCAACGAAGCAGACACGCTGCCGACGTTGCTGTCGTCGATCGATGCGAGCACGATCCGACCGGTCGAGCTGCTCGTGATCGACGACGGGTCGACCGACGACACCGCAGCGATCGCGGTCGCGCACGGGGCGATCGTGGTGACACCCGCGTCGCCGCCCGTCGGTTGGAACGGCAAGCCGTGGGCATGCGCAGCCGGCGCGCAACGAGCTGCGAGCGACCTGCTGGTGCACCTCGACGCGGACACGTGCGTGGCGCCGGAAGCGCTGGCGCGATTGGCAGGCGAGTGGACACGGCGCCGTGGGCTCGTGTCCGTGCAGCCGAGCCATCATCCGCAGCGCGCTGTGGAGGAGCTGTCGGCGATCTTCAACCTCACTGCCGTCACCGGGTCCGGGATGTTCGGTGTGTTCGGAGTGGACCGGGCCGCTGCGTTCGGCCCGTGCCTCGTCACCTCCGCCGAGGATCTCGCCAGCGTCGGGGGTTGGGCGTCGGTGCGCGCCTCGGTGATCGAGGACGTCGAGCTGGCCCAGCGCTACCGCGCCCACGGACTGCCGGTGACGGTCCTGCTCGGCGGCGACGACCTGTCGTTCCGCATGTACCGCACTGGCCGTGCGGTCATCGAAGGGTGGACCAAGAACATCGCCGCCGGTGCGTTGGCGGCAGCGCGTTGGTCGACGGTCGCCACGGCGGTGTGGGTGGCGGCGGTCGTCGCCATCGACATCCGCTTCGTCCACGGCGTGGCCACCTGGATCGGCGGCGGCGCAGCGCCCGTTCTGGCGGCCGCCTGCTACGCGTTCGTCGCCCTCGGTCTGTGGTGGGCGCTGCGGCAGGTCGGGCGGTTCCGATGGTGGACGAGCGCGGTGCACGTCGTGCCGTTGGCGTTCTTCGTCCTCGTGTTCGCGCGGTCGATGTGGCTCCGGCTGCTCGGCCGGCCGGTGACGTGGCGTGGGCGCGACGTGGCGACTCGACGGAGCACGTCGTGATGCTGCCGCTCGTCGATCTGCCGAAGGTCGCACTGCTCATCGTCGACGTTGCAGCGTGGGGCACGGTCCACGCGCTCACCGGTTTCGCCGCACACCGTCTGTCGTTGGGTCGTCTGCATCGCAGCGGCCGGCTGCTGAGATTGCGCGCGTGGGAGCGCGGCGGCGAGATCTACCGCCGCATCGGCGTGCATCGCTGGAAGGATCGAGTCCCGGAAGCCGGCGACGTGTTCCCCGGCGGGATGTCCAAGCGGTCCATCCCGACGCGGATGGACGGCGGTCTGGTGCGACTGGCCGCGGAGACCCGACGGGCGGAGATCGGCCACTGGTGGTGCGCCGTCGCCGGGCCGCTGTTCGCGTTGTGGAACCCGTGGCCGATCGCCGTGGTGATGACGCTCTACGGCGTGGCCGTGAACGCGCCGTTCATCGTCATCCAGCGCTACAACCGCGGCCGGATCGAACGTGTGCTCACTCGTGCCTCGGCCCGCTCGCGGACCGATCGCGGCACGATGGGCAACAACATCCCGTAGGGCTCACCGCCGAACAGGTGGTGCAACCGATGGGCTTCGCGCAGGTGCTCGAGCGCGGCGATCGGTGGCACGCGGAACGGCAGCCGCTCGTGGATGTAGACCTCGTGCACGAACAGGTAGGCCGCGCCGTAGAGGACCATGCCGATGCCGACGGGCACGAGCCAGCCGATGGCCGGACCCATCGTGCCCAGCGCGAACGCGGCGAACCCGATCACGGAGAAGCAGAGCGGGAAGCGATCGTTGCGCTCCCAGCCCTCACCCGCCGGGCCGTGGTGGCTGGCGTGCCACCCCATCCCGGGGCCGTGCATCAACCACCGGTGGGCGGCGTAGCTGACGCCCTCCATCGAGAGGAACGCGACGAGCACGATGATGAGCGAGGTCATCATGCGGCGTCCCCTTCGCCCGCTGTCGTGCGGCCCAGTCGCTCCCAGGTCACGATCACCAACGTGAGCAGCGCGAACGCGTAGGCGTACTCCTCGACGAGGATGTCCCAGATCGGGCGGATGCCGCTGACGTCGGCGGAGCGATAGATCACGATCGGTGCGCTGAGCTTCGTCAGCCAACCGTCGACCGGGATCATGAACGCCAACGAGATCGCCATCGCCAGCCAGAAGGCCACGCTGCGGAACACGCCCGTGCGCAGGACCGCGAGCTCGAGTGCGATGACGGCGACCATCGCCACGACTGCCAGCAGCGGGTAGATCGGCATCAGCGGTCCCTCCACCAGCGTTGGGCAGGCGTGCGACCAGCAAGGACGTTGCGCACCGATTCGAGCGTGATGAGCGTGCAGAGCGGCACGACGACGAAGAAGACGAGCTCCTCGATCGCCATCCCGCCCGGAAGGGTGACCCCGATCGTGTAGCGGCGTTCGAACGACCACGTGCCGTGCGTGCTCGCGGCGATGTCCCAGGCGACGAACACCAGCAGCGCAGGCACGACGGCGAGCGCCAGCCGGCGCGGCTGGCGCCAGACGCGTGCGTCGAACACCCACTCCAACGGCAACGTGACCAGCACGCACAACGCCATCACGATCAAGTACTGGAACCGATCCACAACGACCTCCGACGCCAGGCGAACGTATCGCTGCAGCGCCGTGCTTGGACACTCCTGCACGCTCGAACCGCAGACCGTCGTCGTCTCAGGCGGGCTCGCTGACGTTGGTCTGCCCGGTGTCGAGCACGCCGCGGAGCAAGGACAGACCGGAGTGCGACGGGTTGCCGTCGTAGGGCTCCGTCGACACGTCGACGATCGGGTAGTCGGCGAGACGCAGGCCCTGCGGCAACTCGTAGGCGCCGTCGGCGCGAACGGTGCCGAGCGACACCATGCCGGAGACGTCCGGCTTGATCAACCACACCTCGAGGTACTCCCCCGACGCGGGGCGCAGGTCGCCGACATCGACGTGAATCGCCTCGACGCTCCCCGACTCGACCACCTCGGCGTCACCACGCAATCCGGCCGGCGCACCAGCGAGCCCGTCGCTGCTGAGATCGGCTCGGGCGATGACCGTCGTTGCATCGCGGCCGCCGATCACGATCGCCGAGCCGATGCCGACGATCAGCGCCGCAGCGGCGGCCACACCCACCCACAGGTGGCGACGACGCCGAGGTTCGCCGGCGGACGCGGCTGCGGGGCCGTCCTCGACGCCACGCTCGATCCCGGCCCACACTGCCTCGGGCGGCGCGTGGAGCCGAGCGTCCTCGGGCTGCAGGGCGCGCAGCGAGGCGAGCAGGTCGAGCTCCTCGTCGCTGTAGTCGGCGTCAGTCATCGGATCGGTCCACCAGTCGTTGCAAGCGTGCCAGGCCCCGGCGGATGTCGCTCTTGACCGTTCCCAGCGGCAGCCCGGTGCGATCGGCGATCTCTGCGTGGGTCAGTTCCTCACGAAACGACATCTCGATCAGGCGCTGGGCGCGAAGCGGCAGCTGACCGAGCGCGTCCGCGAGGACCAAACGATCGGCGAGCGCTCCCACCGAGTCCGGCGACACGACGTCCGGTGCCGCCGATCCCGCGTCGTCGATGAGGTGCAGCTGACGTCGTCGGAGCGCCTCGAGCACCTTGTTGCGGGCGATGCCGACCAACCATCCGGCCAGCACGCCCCGCTCGGGATCGAACCGGTGCCGCTGGCGCCAGGCGGTGATGAACACCTCCTGGGTGACGTCGTTCGCCAGTTCGGCGCCGACCGCCCGCCGGCAGAACGTGTAGATCAACGGGCCATGACGGTCGTAGGCGCGACGCAACACGTCGTGTGCACCGTCACGGAAGGCTCCGTCGAGATCTGCGGCATCGGTGAGCATCGGCGTGTGCGAAGGAGCGAGACGAACGGACTCGGCCATGGCAATTGGTAGTTGGCAGCCGATGCCCTTCCTGGATGCATCGCGGCGTGCAATTTCCACCCGATCCCGAGCGAAGTGCATCCGCGAGGACGGCGCGATGCCAAGTACTGGTTCGACGGGCGATCGGCGCTCGTCGACTCGAGGAGGACCCATGAAGCACTCACGGACCAAGCGCGCGATGCTCGCCGGGCTGTGCGCCACCGTTGTCGCAGCCGTCGCCGCACCCGGCATCGCGCAAGCCGCGCCATCCACGCACCAGAGGCCGACGCTCGTCGGTCTGCTGCTGGCCGACGCCAAGTACGACGATGCCGCCGGGTTCGACCGCTTCGCCTACGACTTCGACATCGTCACCGAAGCGCTGAAGCTGTACCCCGACCTCGTCGCTGCGGCGAACGATCCGGCCAGCAACCTGACCGTGTTCCTGCCCACCGACGCTGCCTTCCGCTCACTGGTGAAGTCCCTCACCGGCACCGCACCCAAGAAGGAAGCCGACGTCTTCGCCGCGGTCGCCGGCCTCGGGCTGGACACCGTGAAGGCGGTGCTGACGTACCACATCCTCGGGACGGTCGTTGACTACAAGACGGCGCTCAAGTCCGACGGCGCGGTGCTGACCACCCTGAACGGTGCCACCCTGACCGTCGACGTCCAGGGACGTTGGTTCAAGACCGTCAGCCTCATCGACAACGACCCGGACCTGCGCAACCCGCAGGTCATCCTGCCGAACCTGCGGGCCTCGAACGGCATCGCCCACGCCATCGATCGCGTGCTGCTGCCGATCAACGTCTGACCGGCACCTGACCGACAGACGACGGTGCCGCACCGGGTGACCGGTGCGGCACCGTCCTGTTCGGCCGTCGACCGTTGCGTGCGAAGCGCACTCAGGTCTCGTCGATCGCGACCCCGACCACTTCGCTGATCAGAGCCGCCTCGCTCGCCTGATGCTCCCGGAACTGCTGCGTCAGCACGTCGAGCCGAACCCTGATGTCGGTGGGATCGATGGCGACGATCGTGTCCAGTTCGACGAGCTCCTTCAGCGACGCGACAGCGATCGTGAGATCGAGCAGCTCCTGCTGGAGCTGCGCGACGCGCTCGAGGTGGGCGGGATGGACGAGCGCAAGCTCGTCGAGCGGACCGAGCGGAGCGCCCTCGCCGGGAAGTCGGATCTGCAGCGCAGCTTGGAGCGAGTCGATGGCGACCGAGACGCGGTGCATCCACGTCCTGTGCCTGCGTGGGAGTGGAGCCGCGACGGCGTACCCGAGCACGTCCAACGCTCGTCGTGCTGCGCGTCGCTCTGCACGGGCGACGAAGATCAGCGAAGCACGCATGTCGCCCTGATCGTGCGCGCTGGACATGGTCGTCATGACCCTGGTGTCAGTGGGCGCCACGCCGGCGCGGCAGTCGAGGACGCCACGCGCCGTCGGCTCCGACCAACATCCGGAACAGGTCTCGTCTCGTTCGCTGCACCGGCGAGTCGGTGATGTGCGGGATCGCCGCGATGAGCGCCGTCATGATGTCTCCTCCTCGTTCGTCGTCGAGTTGACGTACCGCCGAACGCTTCGAACATCGGCCAGGCCGGCCCGATCCCGGATGTCCTCCAGGTCCGTGCCGTCCGCCTCACTCGAGTTGATGTGGAATCGTCGCAGCGCGTTCGCAGTGACCCGCTCGCTCGTCGAGCGCGTGTTGAGCTGGCGGATGAGATGGTCCGCGCCGAATCGTGTGAGTCGACGCGATGGTTTCGATCCTGTCGACTGCTCGCTGACGAACACCGGCCCGCCACGCCGCTTGCCAACGCATCGACGCAGCGCTGCCGCGGTCTCGCTGTCGAGCACGATCCGCTTCGACGTGCCTCCTCGTCGCACCGTGAGGCTGGTCGTCGGTGGCCGGCCCGTGATGTCGTCCACGTCGAGGGCGAGTGCCTCGGAGACCTTGAGCCCATCCAGCACGAGCAGTGCGACGAGCGCGTCCAGGCGGGGGTCGAGCGCTGCGGCGATCGTCCGACAACTGGCGACGGCAGCGTCGGACAGCCGGACCGTCGGACTGGGATCGCCCGACTGGACCTTCGGTCGTCGGACCCCGACCGTCGGATTGGCCGGTCGCAGGCGCTGTTCGACGGCGAAGTCGTAGAACGAGGACAACGCAGACCATCGCCGTCGGATCGTCGACGCGCTGTCGCCGGATGCTTCGCGGGCGGCCTGGAACGCGATCAACGTCGCCGCGTCGGCGACGAGCGGGATCTCGCCCTGGCGGGCACACCACGTTGCGAAGGTGTTCAGATCGGAGCTGTAGGCAGCGCGCGTGTTCGAGGACGTCTGCGTCGTGAGCCAACGCTCGACGACCGAGCTTCGAGCTGCCTCCGGATCTCGACGGGCCGCCTTCGATGCCATGCGTCGGATGATGCCATCCGCTGGTGACGAGGTCAACATAAAAACCGCTTGATCGTCAACATAACCGCGCATATTATGTTGACTGACCCAGGGGATCGACGTGGTCCCCCCACCACGACGAAGGAGTGTTGACATGTTGATCCAGACCGACCCGTTCCGCGACCTCGACACGATCTTCAGCCGGCTGGCGGGCCGGCAACCGGGCACCGGCGGCGTGATGCCGATGGATGCCTTCCGGCGCGGCAGCGACGTGTGGGTGCACATCGACCTGCCCGGCGTGAAGGCGGAGAGTCTCGACATCACCGTCGAGCGCAACGTCCTCACGATCGCCGCCGAGCGCAACTGGCAGCGCCAGGAGGCCGATCAGCCCTACTTCGCCGAGCGCTACCGCGGCACCTTCCGACGTCAGATCCAGCTCGGTGACGGGCTCGACCTGGAGCACCTCGAGGCCGACCTGCACGACGGTGTGCTCACCGTTCGCATCCCGGTTGCCGAGCAGGCGAAGCCACGCAAGGTCGAAGTGGGTCACGGGCGTCAGTCGGCGCCGGAGGCGATCGAAGCCGCGTCCACCTGACCACCGGACGACCCACGCTCGAACCGGGCGCCCGCACGCCGACGTGGCGGCGGGCGCCCGGTGCGCGTTTCCTGAGGTGAGCCAGGTTGCGACCCGGCTGGCGGATCGACGCAGGTGAACTGGAAGACTGCGGACGTTCGACTGATCAGGGCACTGCCATCGGGCACGCTCGTGATCCACATCGTTGATCCAGAGGAGGCGGAAGCCTGATGGCACTCGACTTGGCAGGCAGAGCCGCATTGGTGACGGGCGGCGGCACCGGGATCGGGCTGGGCTGCGCGCGTCGTCTCGCCGCCGACGGTGCACTCGTCACGATCTGCGGACGTCGCGAGGACGTGCTCGCCGCCGCAGTCACCGAGATCGGGAACGACGCCCGGTACGTGGTCTGCGACGTTCAGGACGAGCAGCAGGTCGCACATGCGGCGCAGGTTGCCGCCGAACCGCTCGGCTCGTTGCACATCGCCGTGGTCAACGCCGGCGGCGGGTTCACCGCCGGACCGATCGTGATGGGCGACGTCGCCGGCTGGCGCACGCAGTTGGACATCAACGTCATCGGCTCGTTCCTGACCATCAAGCACACGGCGCCGCTCATCGCTCGCAGTGGTGGTGGCTCGATCGTGGCCATCTCATCGATCGCGGCATCGCACACCCATCGCCAGATCGCCGCGTACTCCGTCAGCAAGGCAGCCGTCGACATGCTGGTCCGCAACGCGGCCGACGAGCTCGGCGAGTTCGGCGTGCGGGTGAACGCCATCCGGCCGGGCCTCGTGCCGACCGACGCCTCCGACGCGTTGGGCAGCGACCCGACGACGCTCGCCGACTACCTCGCCCAGATGCCGCTCGGTCGCACCGGCACGGTGGACGAGATCGCCGCGGCGGTGCGCTTCCTCGCCGGTGACGACGCGGCGTGGATCACCGGGCAGACGTTCGGTGTCGACGGCGGCCACAGCCTGCGCCGCGGGCCGAACCTCGATCCGTTGATCGGCACGTTGTTCCGCGGTCATCTCGATGCGCTGATGGGCAAGCAGAGCTGATGGGCGGTCAGGGGTGAGCGACGTCCCCAACTTCGGCGTGCCGCTGGACCGCGCCGGCCGCGGCGCCGCCGGTCACCCCACGCGCGACGACATCCGCCTGCTGTCGCCCGACTTCTACGTCGAACCCGCCGAGCGCTTCGCGTGGATGCGCGCCAACGCTCCCGTGTACTGGGACGACGCAACCGGCATCTGGGGGCTGGCGTCACACGACGCGGTCCGCATCGCCGCCAAGGACTGGCAGACGTTCTGCTCCGGCCAGGGCTCGCGTCCCGAGAGCTCCGTGCCGAGCATGATCAACATGGACGCACCGGAGCACTCGTTCCGGCGAGGCATCGTCAAGGCCGGGTTCACGGTGCAGCGGGTGAAGGACCACGAGCCGTACCTCCGCCAGAAGGTCGGGGAGCTGCTCGACGCGGTTGCCGACCGAGGCGAGTGCGACCTCGTCCGCGACATCGCCACGCCACTACCGATGTTCATGATCGGCACGATGATGGGCCTGCCCGAGTCGGACCATGCGCAGCTGTTGCACTGGTCCGACCTGTTCGCCGCCGGCGACGTCGAGCTGCTGGACCAGATCATCCAGGCGATCACCGAGTGGAACGAGTACATCCTCGCCCACGCCGCGACGGTCCGGGGCAAGGGCAACACCGATCTGATCAGCCTGATGTGCGACGCCGAGCGTGACGGCAAGCGGTTGAACGACACGGACGTGATGTTCGAGGCGATGCTCGTGCTGGTGGGCGGCGACGAGACCACCCGGCACGTGATCTCCGCCGGGACGGACGCCCTGTTGCGCCACCCCGACCAGCTGGCGCTGCTGCGTGCCGATCCGTCGTTGATCCCGACCGCCGTGGAGGAGATGCTCCGCTGGGCGACGCCGGTGAAGAACATGAACCGCACGGCGACCCGCGACGTGGAGCTGTGCGGCCAGCGGATCCACGAGGGCGACCGGATGCTGCTGCTCTACCCGTCGGCCAACCTCGACGAGGCGGTGTTCGACGAGCCGCAGCGCTTCGACGTTCGACGCGACCCGAACCCGCACGTCGCCTTCGGCGCCTACGGGCGCCATCACTGCCTCGGCGCACCGCTCGCCCGACTGGAGCTGCGCATCCTGTTCGAAGAGCTGCTGGCTCGCTTCGAGACGATCGAGCTCGTCGACCCCGACGTCACACCGCATCAACGACGGGGCAACTTCGTCATCGGCATCGACGAGCTCCCGGTCCGCCTGGTGCCTCGCGCCTGATCCGTACACAGCGACCTCAGGAGTCCTGACGGATCAGCAAGGCGGTGCCGATCGCCACGGTGACCATCGCCCAGCCGCCGATGACGGCGGCGTTGCCGAGGCTGGACAGCGCCGCAGCGAGGGTCTCGGGGGTGTCGGCGGCCGACCGTGTGCCGAGGATGCCGTGGGCGGCGGTGAACGGCAGCAGGCGGGAGACGTTGGCGGGGATGATGCCGCGCACGAGGGTCTCGACGGCGAGCGCCCAGACGAGCACGGTGGTCACCGCGCCGGCGCTGTGACGGACGAGCAGCCCGACGCCGAGTCCGAGGACCGCGGCGAGCGTGGTCAGCACGAGCGCCCACGCCACAGCGGACGACGCGCCGGACAGATCGCCGGTGTCCATGCCGCTGGCGATGCCACCGATGAATCCGCCGACGATGCCGATGACGCCCATGGCGAGCCCGAGCGCAGCGGCGGTGAACGCCTTCGCGGCGACGAAGATCGGCTTCGACGGTCGAGCCGTGAGTGCGCCGGCAAGGGTGCCGTGCTGTACCTCGGAGGTGTGCAGCAGCGTGCCGGCGACGACGGCGAACAGCGTCGTCAACCAGCTGGACACGATGAACGTGTTGCCGATCGTGAACGGCAGGTGGTCATAGGGATCCGTCTTGACGAACCGGCCGAGGACGAACGACAGACCGACGCCGGCAACGGCGGCCAGGCCGATGAACAGGGCAGTGGAGCGGACCGAGCGGAGCTTGATCCACTCGCTGCGGACGGCGGCCCGGAGGTCGCGGATGATCGGGCTCGTGGTCGAGATCGAGGTGGAACGGGTGAGCGTGGTGGTGGTCATGACAGGTCCTTTGGGTTCGTTGTTCGGGGTCAGGCGGCCGCGTAGGTCGCGGCGTCGTGGGTGAGGTCGAGGAGGATGTCCTCGAGGCTGAGCGAGCGGTCGCGGTCGAGGGTCTCGGCCAGCGGCTCGGCGGTGATCAGTCGGCCGTTGCCGACGACGACGAGGTCGTGGGCGAAGGTGGACAGCTCGGCGATGAAGTGGCTGGAGACGAACACCGTCCCGCCGTCGGCGGCGAAGCCGGTGAGCATCGTGCGCAACCAGCGGATGCCGTCGGGGTCGAGCCCGTTGGACGGCTCGTCGAGCAGCAGCACCTCCGGCTCGCCGAGCAGCGCGCCGGCGATGGCCAGGCGCTGACGCATGCCGAGCGAGAAGCCGCCGACGCGTTGGTCGGCCGCCGCATCCAGACCGACGTGGTGCAGCACCTCGTCGACGCGGGCCTCGGACAGCGAGCTGATCGCGGCCATCGCCCGAAGGTGGTTGCGAGCCGAACGGCCGGGGTGCATCGCACGTGCATCGAGGACCACCCCAACGGTGCGGGCCGGATCGCGCAGGTCGGTGTAGGTCGCTCCGTCATAGGTGACGGTGCCGGCGTCGGGCCGGGCGAGGCCGACCATCATCCGCATCGTGGTCGACTTGCCGGCGCCGTTCGGGCCGACGAAACCGGTGATGCGTCCGGCGGCGAGCTCGAACGACAGGTCGTCGACGACCGTGCGCCGGCCGTACGACTTCGTCAGGTGGGAAACCGTGATCATGAGGTGCTCCTCGTGTCGCCGGTCGTGACGACCGGGGTGATGGAGATCAACTGGGCGTTGATCGATGCCAGGTACGCCACGAGACCGTGCAGGTGCGACGGGTCGCGGACGGTGCCGACGAGCCGGGTGACCCCGGGTTCGCCTGCATCGACCGCCGTGTCGACCGTGAAGTCGACGGTGAAGTCATCGAGGAACGGACCGAGCAATCGGCGGCCGACTCGGCCCCGCAGCACGATCTCGTGGGTGAGTACGTCTTGCATGTCCGTACGGTCCCACCGCACCGGGTGAACGCGCTTCACCCCGTCGGCCGATTCACCCGGGTGAACGCCGGTAGGTTCCCCCCGTGGCCGACGGCGCGAGCAGCAACCTGGCAGCCACGAAGATCCGGCCCCCGGTGTCGCCGACCCGGCTGGTGGAGCGGGCCCGCCTCGGTGCGGTGCTCGACGAGGCGAACGCCGCCGACGTGCCGCTCGTGCTCGTCAGTGCGCCGGCCGGTTCCGGCAAGTCGACGCTCGTCGCGGGGTGGGCGGCCGCCGGTCTCGCTGGCGGTGTGGCGTGGCTGCAGCTCGAGGAGTCCGACGCCGACCCGGCTCGCTTCTGGGTGTCGGTCGTTGCCGCGATCGGCCGGACGAACCCGGCGGTCGCGGCGAACGTCGAGCCGTTGGTCGCCGGTTCACTCGGCGCCGGGCAAGTGGTCGTGCCGGCGCTCGTCAACGAGCTGGCGGCGTTGGCGCAGCGTCTGATCGTCGTGCTCGACGACTACCACCTGATCGACGACGCGCAGGTGCACCGAAGCGTCGAGCGGCTCGTCGAGCTGTGCCCACCGCAGCTGACGATGGTGCTGATCACGCGCGCCGACCCGCCGTTCCGGCTGGGGCGCATGCGCGTGCGCGGGCGGGTGCGCGAGATACGCGCCGCCGACCTGCGGTTCGACGCCTCGGAAGCAGCCGCGCTGCTCGGCACTGCGGCCGACGGGTTGGACGGTCCGCGGCTCGACGACCTGTGCGAGCGCACCGAGGGATGGGCCGCCGGGCTGGTGCTGGCGGGGTTGTCGCTGGAGCGCACCGACGACGCCGGTCGCTTCGTGGAGACGTTTCGCGGCGACGACCAACTCGTGGCCGGCTACCTCACCGACGAGCTGCTCGCCGTGCTCGACGACGACGAACGGCGGCGGATGGTCGAGGCCGCGGTGCTGCACCGTCTGTCGGGTGCGTTGCTGGATGCGGTGACCGGTTCGACCGACGGCGCCCGGTGGCTCGACGGGCTGGCGGCGCGCAACCAGCTCGTGATCCGGCTCGACGCCTCGGGCGAGTGGTTCCGGTACCACCACCTGTTCCGCGACTTGCTCCTGCAGGAGGCGCGGCGATCGATCCCCGATCGGTTGCCGGAGCTCCACCGGCGAGCTGCGGCGTGGTTCGAGTCATCCGGATACCCCGCTGCCGCTGTCGACCACCTGTTGGCCGCTGGCGATCGCGAGCGGGCGATGCTCCTGATGCGGTTGGTCGGCCCGGATCTGCTGGGCAGCGGGCAGCTGCGCACGTTGCGCAACATCCTCGGGCGCCTGTCCGCCGGCGGCGAGCTGGACGCGATCTGCGCGGCGCTGTCCGGGTGGGACCACTACCTGACCGGTCAGTACGACGAGGCGCAGCGATTGCTGGATCGGGCGACGGCCACGTTGCCGACCGACATCGACCCGATGCGAACCATGCCGTTGCGGATCAACCTCGCGCTCGGAAGGGGCGACGTGGGCGCCGCGCTGGCCGGGGCGCGCGAGGTGATCGAAGCGGGCGACGTCGAGGCGCGACCGAGCGAGCTGACCACCGCCGCGGGTGCGGCGTTCGCATGGGCGGGTCTGGCGGCGGAGGCGCGTTCGACGCTGGCCATCGCCTTCGTGCGCACGACCGCCGAGCAGCGGGTGACGGCACACGCGATGGCACTCGTCGCTGCCGCGGTCGCCGAGCTGGATGGGGCCCCTTCGGACGCGCGCGCGGCTGCCCTGCGAGCGCTGGCGTTCGCCACGACGTCCGGGCTCGGCGAGTACCACGGCATCGCGCCAGCGGTTGCGATCCGCGCCGCAACGTGCCCGCCCGGCGAGAGCAGTGTCGCCGACGCCGAGCATGCGGTGGTCCTCGCGCGGCGGGCGACCACGATGCTCGGGTCGGTGTTCGTGCTGACGTTGGCCGGCGACGTGCTGCTGCAGGCCGGTGAAGAACGCGGGCGCGGGCTGCTCGACGAGGCGAGCCGGATGATCGAGCGCTGCCCCGACCCCGGCATCAACCGGCCACTGCTGGACAGGGTCGCGGCGCGGCACCGGGTGAGCCGGTCACAGCCGGTGCGGGCGACCGGGTTGGTGGAGCAGCTGTCGGACCGAGAGATGGCCGTGCTTCGCTACCTGCCGTCCACGCTCTCGCTGCCCGAAATCGCCCGTGAGCTGTTCGTGTCACCGAACACCGTGAAGACGCAATGCGCGGCGATCTACCGCAAGCTCGCCGTCACCAGCCGCCACGCCGCCGTGCAAGCGGCCCGCGAGCTGCGCCTGCTCTGACCGCAGGCTTTTGCGCGGTCGCCCGCGTTCGATAATTTGCTGTCGCCCACGAGCGCAGTCGTGCGGACTTCGAAGCGAACCCGATTCATTTTCCCCGGACCCTGGAGAGTGGACCAATGGACGAACGCCCCGTCGTCGCCGAGCCCTGGCCGTTTCAGACGTACCTGTCACGCAGCGAGAGCCGCGTGCTCGTCGAGCTCTGCAACGGCAGGACCAACACCGAGATCGGCGACCGGCTGTTCTGCAGCACCGAGACCGTCAAAACACACCTGAAGGCGATCAACCGCGCCCTCGGCACGCGCACACGAACCGAAGCGATCGTGTGGGCACACCGTTCGGGCGAGCTCCCCGAACACGCTCCGGGCACGCGCCTCGGTCAGGTCTGATCGCTGGTCGTGGCGTACCCCACGGCGGTTGACGTTCAGACGAGCCGCATGCAGACGCCGTTCGAGAGTCGACCGAGCACCTCGAGGTCGCGTTCTGCGTGTGATTGCCTCCGATAGAGATCCGTCTCGGCGAGGTGGCGGTGCAGCGACTCGGTGTGGGCCAGGGGGCCGGGACCCAACGCTCGCCCGATGCGCGTCTGGATGTCGGTGATCGCCTCGTCGACGACGTGTCGCACGCGTAGCGCGCGTCGCTGCCTGGACTCGGCGGTGCCAATGGGCTCGTCGTCGATCTCGTCGGCAGCTGCTCGGATCACCGAGCGCAGGCTCCAGAGCGTCGCGTCGATCGCGCCGAGGTGAGCCATCGCGTGCGGGTCGTCACGCCACATCGATGCGAGCCGGCCGACCACCCCGTCGACGCAGCCTGCCCACGAGGCGGCGACGCCGACGGCACCATGCCAGAAGCCGGGGCGACGCAGGTACCAGTCGTCGACGCCGACGAGGTCGGTGTCGTCGACGTCGAGATCGAAGTGCACGGATCGGGTGTCGACGGCAGCCATCGCCGGCGACTGCCACGACGGTGCACCGACCTGCACGCCTGCTCGGCCGAGATCGACGCGCACGAGGGTTCCACCGAGCGGGGACGCCGCCGTCACGAGAGCGGACGTCGCGAACGTCGCCGCGCTGCACCAGTGCTTGCTGCCGCGCAGGTGCCAGCGACCGGCGCATCCACGCTCGAGTCGCAAGGGATCCGGGCCGCCTGCCGCCCACACGCCGTTCAGCCCCGCGGACGCATCGGAGCGGCCGGCCTCGGCGAGGATGGCCATCGCATCGTGATGGGCCTCGGCGACTCGGCCGAACGACGGGGCACGTGCACCGAAGGACCACAGCGCAAGGAACCTGTCAGCGGTGGCGCCCGATCCCGGAAGCGGGAGCGCGCCGAATGCGGCGTCGTCCGGATCGGTGAGCGCCAGCAGCTCGCTGTCCTCCGCCCTCACGCGCCGAACGTCCATCGGGCGAGCACGAACCCGTCGGCCTGCGGGCCGCCGGGGGGACCGGCACGCTCGATGTGAAGGTCCGACGGACCGAACACGGCCAGCAGCTCCTGGTGCACCGTTCTGCCGTTCTGAACGTGGTCCGCGGACGAACCGAGCCAGTGGACCGCGATGACCTCGCCGTCGGCACTCAGCGACTGCGCGCACCGTCCGACGATGTCCGACCATCCGGCGCTGTCCCAGTAGTAGCCCAGCTCGGAGAGCACGATGAGATCGAACGTTCCCGTCGGCCACCACTCCGGGATCGCGGCGGCGACGAGCTCCACGTGGGGTGCGTCGGCCAGCCGCGCCCTGG
Organism: Ilumatobacteraceae bacterium; assembly: GCA_965229005.1. GTDB lineage: Bacteria > Actinomycetota > Acidimicrobiia > Acidimicrobiales > Ilumatobacteraceae > CBDDIP01. The sequence goes on along the minus strand of CBDDIP010000002.1, from coordinate 406,089 downwards.
CGCGGTCGACGGCGATCGGCGACCCGTCGCAGGCCACGACCTCGTCAGCGCGTTCCGCGAGACGTCGGGTCAGGGCGCCGATCGAGCACGCCGGTTCGAAGCAGCGCGCGTACCGCTCGCGAGCCAACGACGAGATCGTCAGCGCGTACTTGTCCATCTCGTACGCCGACGACGTGAACGACCAGGGGTCGTCCGCTGCTGCGTACGCAGCATCGAAGCTCATCGGATCGACACGCGCATCGGTGCGGCGAGTGCTCACGCCGACTCGCCGACGACGTCGAGCAGGGCGGGCGCCATCATGGCGCTGAGCATGTCGGCGAAACCGCCGGGTGCCCGGCTGGACAACCGGGCGCTCGTGGCGACGCGCAGCGCGACCGAGGATCGGCACGTGAACCCCGCGTCGCGCAGCCTGCGCCAGAGCGCGTGGTCCTCGGCGAGCTCGATCTCCGGGAAGCCGCCGACGATCGTGTACGCGTCTGCCCGCACACCGAGGTTGGCGCCGTGCACGTGGCCGTGAGCGTCGTGGCCGACGGCGTAGTGACGGTCGAACTCGCCCTGGACGGTCGGGTCGGCGTCGAGGAGATCGACGACGCCGGCGACGGCGTGGTCGCCGCGCTCCCAGCTCTGCGCGTGCGTCGTCAGCCAGTCGACCGGCACCAACGTGTCGGCGTCGGTCGTGGCGACCCAGACGTCGGTCTGCGGGGCGAGCGCACAGGTCGCATGCAGCGCGCTGTCGATCGCCGCGGCACGCGCCGCGCCGGCGTTGCGCCACGACCCCTCGATCACCTCGACCCTCGGATCCACTGCTGCCATCGCGTCGGCGATGCGAACGGTGTCGTCCGTGCACGTGTCGCAGGCGACGACGAGACGGAGGCTGGCCGGATCGTCGAGCTCATCGGCCGATACGAGCAAGGCCGCGATCGCCCGCTCGATGAGCAGCTCCTCGTTGCACGCCGGCATCCCGACGGCGAATGCTGGTTGTCTGCGTTCGGTCACCACTCGTCTCCTGTTCGAACTCCATCGACCGGAGCAAGTTCGTGATGGACCTGCCCACCGTCGACGCTGCCCAAACCGGATGCAGTTCAGATCACCCGACAGGCACCCGATCGGGTCCAGACGAGTGATGACGACGCGGGCGATCAGGACACCGCGATGTCGCCGTGCTCACCGCTTTGCTCGGCGTTGCCCAGCTTCGCCTTCACCATCGAGACGAGCGCACCGATGCGGCCGGATGGCGTGCTCCAGTACCGACCCTCCTCGGCATCGATCCGCATCACGGCGATGCCGGGCGTCTCGCGACCCTGGTCGAAGTACGCCGCGGCGAACGGGTTCCAGAGCTCGTCGATCACCGCCGGGTCGGAGGTCGTCGTCGCTGTCCCGGTGAGCGCCACCCAGGTGTTCGTGCGGTTGTCGCTCATCGTCGTCGAGACGCGGTCCCCGTCGTTGAAGGCGCGAACCCAGTCCTCGTCGGTGTCCAGCAGGATCTCGATCCTGGACCCGTCCACTCGGGCGACGGTCAACGGGCGGAACTCCCAGTCGTCGGCCGGCTTCGTTCCGACCATGAGCGTCGAGCCCGGCTCGAGCAGATCGGTCAGGGGCTTGGGGGCGTCGTCATCCATGGAGCTTCCGTACCCCGATCCGGAAGTGGATTGACGCGTCGTCAGTCGAGTGTTGGCGGCGCGGCCACCTCGTCGTTGGTGCGGCCGGTCTTCACGGATCGCGGGTGATCGTCGGCGTCCCAACCGGGAACCGCGGCGTCGTCGTGCTTGTGGATCAGCAGCCACTGCTCCTTCGATCCGGTGGGCCCGCGGCGCACGAGCGCGAAGTGCCCGTGCAACTTCTCACCGTGGATGTCGAAGTGGAGGTCGCCGGCGGCGACGGCGGCGATCGGGTCGGCGTCATCGCTGATCGACCACGTCCCCCAGTCCCACACGATCACGTCGCCGCCGCCGTACTCACCGGCGGGGATGCGGCCCTCGAAGTCGAAGTAGTCGAGCGGGTGGTCCTCGACGTGCACAGCCATCCGCCGAACGTCGGCGTCGAGGGTCGGGCCCTTCGGCACGGCCCAGCTCAGGAGCACGCCTGCCGCTTCGAGTCGGAAGTCGTAGTGCAGTCGGCTGGCGCGATGCCGCTGCACGACGAACCGCGGCGCACCGTCGGGCGATGGTGGCACGGTGGCCACGTCGCCCGACGGCTCCGACGTGGCGGTGAAGTCGCGCTTGCGCCGGTAGGTGCGCAGCCGCTCCTTGGCGACCTTCGAATCGGCTCGTTCGTTCGACGTGGGCATCGACTTCGTTCCTGGCGGTGATGTCGCAGACCTCAGTCCGACGACTCGACGATCGCTTGATCGCGTTGCGCGGGCGATGCGTGTCGGCGGTGCTCCTCCGCCGCACAGGCGGGGCAGGGACGGTCGGGGTAGTCATCGTGCGTGTGCGGCAGCGGCGGGACGGGCGGGACGTTCATGCTGCGCGCTTCCTGCCGATCTCGATCGTGGACGTCACGATCGACCCGTTCCCATCTTCCGCTCGGTCGAACCGTCGCGACACCGATCTGACGCACGTGCATCAGATCGTGTGGATGCGATGAGCGGCATTGTCGGCGTACCGGCGAGCGTCGCTGCGTGGGGCTGCGGCGGCCGCGACTTCGGTGCGCAGCTGTTCAGCACATCGGTCCGGCTCGGCAACCGTGAACGTGAGGCCGGGGTGGCGGAGCAGTCCGAACGGCAGCAGGCCGGGCACGGGTTCGTGGAAGGAGACGCACACGCCGCGATCCCGATTCGTCGCGAACGTCAACCCGGAGTCGCTGAACGAGAGGTGCGGCGGACCTGCAACCCTCCACGCTCGGTACGGACCGGTGACGTCGACGACGGCCACGTTGGTCAGCGGCGTGCTCAGGATCCAGCGGCCGTAGCGGACGCTGAGCCGGCCCTCCGAGATGACCGCATGCGCGCGGTCGGCTCGCACACCGAAGAGGCGCGCCGCGAACCCAACGATTCCGGCGAACCGGAACGGAAGCTCGGCGTGCTGCTGGAACACGAGCGAAGCCGTGCCGAGCGCAGGCGACGGCTCGTCGACGTCGCCGTCCGCTGCACCCAAGGTGTCCGCCGCGTGGGCGTTGCGTTCCCCCATCCGCTTCGGCCGGCCCTCGGTGGTGTCCCGCTCGGTCTGCCGTTCCGTCTCGGCGTTGATCTCGGCGCCGACGAGGACCGCCAGGGCGGTGAGGAACAGCCAGAGCATCAGGATGACCACCGCGCCGAGCGATCCATACGTCTCGTTGTACTTGGCGAAGTTCGCGGTGTACACCGAGAAGGCGATCGAGGCGACGATCCACAGCAGCGAGGCGACCACCGCGCCGGCCGACACCCACCGCCACTTCGGAGCGTCACGGTCCGGGCCGTAGCGGTACAGCACCGCCAGCCCGACCTGCATGCCGCCGAGCAGGACCACCCAGCGCAGCACGCCGACGATCACCCGCCCCGCCGTTCCGATGCCTGTCTGCGCGATGAGCGCCGGAAGCAACGCGATCGTGACGAATGCGATCACCATGAACACGACCGCGCCGAGGGTGAACGAGAGCGCCAGCAGTTTGCGGCGGACGAACCCGCGATCGTCGTGCTCGTCGTAAGCGACGTTCAGCGCATCGATGAGGTGGTCCAGGCCGGATGACGCCGACCAGATGGCGGTGAGCGTCCCGATGATTGCGGCGACTACGGTTCCCGCGCCGGACGAACCCACGATCGACTCGAGCTGCGTGGACAGGAGCTCGCGCACCTCTCGAGGAGCCGCCGACAGGACGTGGAGGATCTGGTTGCGGACCTCACCGGCGTCGGCGACCAGGCCGTAGACCGAGATCACGGCAACGAGCGCTGGCACCAACGCCAGCAACGCGTAGAAGGCGATGCCCGCCGAGAGCAGCGGGATGTGGTCGCCCTTGACCTCGATCCGCGTGCGCGCCAGCACGTCTCGCCATCCTCGTGCCGGGATCTGCGTCGGCGAGTCGGCTCGACGTCCGCGGTTGTGCTGCGTTCGGACGACCCGCGGCACCGCCGCGGCCGGCACCGTCATCGCTTCGGGCAACGCGGTGTCGTTCATCAACCGCCCCTACCCGTCAGGAACGATCGTCAACCGGCTCCGCGGCCTGCGAGGGCCGCCAAAACGCAGATGAGCGGCCCCGGAGGACCGCTCACTGTTCAGCGCGCTCGAAGGGACTCGAACCCTCGACTGACCAACGTGCGACTGCGGAGACCTCGCGAGCCCAGTCGTCGCTCTGACCCGTTGCGAGAGATGCTTGCCCCCAATCGCCGACGGTCCTGAACCCGACACCCGGAAGCGGCGCAGTTGACTTCCGGCTACTGACCGATGAGGAATCCGCCATCGACCACAATGGCCTGTCCAGTGATGTAGCCGGCAGCCGGGTCGGCGAGAAACGTTACGGCGCGGGCGACGTCCGCCGGAACTCCGACCCTGCTGACCGGAGGAAGGTCGGGCATCGCCGAGGCGGCATCCGGGGCACTGGCCAGAACGCGCTCGAGCCTCGCGTGATGGCGGGCAGTCTCCATCATTCCTGGGCAGATCGCGTTGACCGTCACTCCCCGGCCAGCCAACTCGATGGCCATCACTTGGGTCAACCCAATCAACGCGAACTTCGATGCGCAGTATGCAGCGCGTCGTGGCAAGCCTCGCAGTCCCGCAGCGGACGCGATGTTGATGATTCGTCCAGAGGCAGCTCGTCGATCGTCCAGATGCCGGACCAGCGCGCCGCTCAGGAGAAACGGTCCCTTTGCGTTCGTGCGCATCACTGCGTCGAACGCATCCTCTGGCACTTCCCAGGCCAACGCCCGGTCCGCCCCGTGGGGCGCTGCGGCGTTGTTGACCAGAATGTCGATTTGCCCAAGCGCTGTCACGGCCCCTTCGACCATGGCGGAGACATCGGTCGCGTTGCCCACATCACCGACGCCGGCCCAGCCTCGCTGATCGAGCGCCTCGATTCCGGCCACCAGTTCATCGAGGCCTTCGTCGTCTCCGGCCGCTCGAGTCTCACCCGCGTTCATCGTGCCAGTTCGACTGATGTCCACAACAGCAACATCAGCGCCCGCCGCTGCGAGCTCAAGCGCGATTGCTGCGCCGAGCCCGCGGCGGCGGGCGCATCCCGTGACCAGAGCGACCTGGCCATCGAGAGGCTTGATCGTCATCCGATCTGCTCGTATGCCTGATCGACGAACTCGTTTCGGAATCGAGCGCGCAAGCTGTCGTCCGCCGCCGGAATCGCTCCGGCCCGCACCGCCTCGTCCAACGCTGAGGTGACATTGTCGTCCGTGAAGTGTCCGTCCGTTCCATTGATTGCCGGTTCCACGATCGCCCATTGGGCATCCCAGATCGCGGGGTCGTCGAACGCCTCCTGGAAGTCAGCTGGCAGCGCGGACAGGATGTCGCCGCTGGACCCGGATTCTGCCTGCAGCTCGAGCAGGGTCTGAACGAGCGCCGTGACGATCACCTGCGTGAACTCGGGATGTTCGTCCACGAAGTCGGTCCGTGCCCACACGCTCGTCGAGACGATCGAGGACGTGTCGAGCAACGGGTTCTCTGGGTCAAGAAGGTTGGCGACGATGTATCCGATGCCGAGCCGAACCGCGTTCGCCGCACTGACGGGGTCGAACGCCATCAGGTCGGCGCGACCGCTCTCAAGGGTTGGGATCCCGGCGGCCACGTCTCCGTACGTGACGTAGTTGATGTTGTCCCAATCCAGTCCGTTGCTTTCCGCGACGGACTGTGCGGCGATCGCGTTGGTCCCACCCTCTGACGCAAACGCCCATGTCTTGTCGGCGTATCCCGCAATGTCGCTGCCGATGCTCGTTTCGTACTTCTTCGCACCGACGAGGACCGTGCCATTGCCGACGAACGGATTGAAGATCGCCTGCAGATCCTGCCCACTGCCGATCGCAGCGATTGCTCGAACCGTTCCGCACACGCAGATCTGCGCGCTGCCTCCCGACAGAGCTGCGATCGCATCGGCACCACTCGCAGCGAGGAACGGCTCGATCTTGACGCCGTAGTGGTCGGCCGCGTCGGCGAGCCTTCCTTCAATTGCTGCGAACATCGCCACGTGAGTCGCCTGAATCCCGCCCGAGATCGAGATGTTGAGCGTGTCCGGCGTGGTGATTCCATCGGGGTACACCGGCGCTTCGGTGGCCTCCGTCGTCGGTGACGTCGGCGTTGTCGGCGACGTTGAAGGTGGATCGGTCGCGTTGACCGGCTCTGTCGTGCTCGCAGCGGAGACGGGTGTCGTCGTGGCGTCATCGTTCGAGTCGTCACTGCCACAAGCCGCGCCCACAAGCGCGAACGTGGCGAGCAGGACGACGGCGCGAACGCGCAGCGGTCGGTGTGATGTCATGACTGTTCCTCTCTCGAGACCGAGGACGGCGCCTCGTCGCAACCTTGTGACTGCGGCGTGGCTGCCGCACACGGCACTTTGCCGCTGCGTGTTCCCCCATGCCCCTACCAGTTGACTGTAGCCTATTGGCTACAGAATGTCCAGAGCGTTGCCTGGACGTCTTTCACCAGTTCAAGCACCTGTTCTGGCGAAGTCTCCTAACTATCTGCAGCCGTTAGGCTACGTCGAGCTTCGACTGCAACGCCGCTCAGTAAGGGCATGCCGCTGATCGCGTCCACGGACTTGTGAGCAGACAGAATCGAGTTGACGTTGCAGGAAGTGTGACCGTGCGGAACCGAGACGGCGCCCGCAGCGATGGCATCAGTGACGCGCAGGCTCGTTCGGAGGGAACCCTGCGCTGTCTGGAGCTCAAGGACGTCGCCGTCACGAAGTCCACGTGCGGAGGCATCGAGCGGATGCATCCAAGCTGCTGCGTCGTCGGTCCGGCCCGAGGGACCGGCGAGGTCGGTCATGTACCAATTGACGTGCAGCGTCTGTCGCCGGCCGATCAGAACGAGCGGCGCCGGATCTTCCACCGTGGCGATGGACTCGAGCACATCCTCATCCGTCAGATCCCACCGTTCAGCGGGCAGATCGTCGGTGAAGGATCCCACCTCGACGCCGGCTTCGGTCTCGCAGAGCGTCGAGGATGCCTCGAGTCGTGATGCGGGTGCCGCGTGCACTTGGTCGTCACCCATGTCGATCAGTGGTTCGAGTTCGAGCTCGCGGCCGAGTTGGCGCACCAGCCACGATGCGGGCCGGCGATCCCCCTCCGGATTGAACAGCGCCGGAACGAATTGGGCGTGGCGAAGCCCAGACCGAGTCAAACCTCGAACCACTGCTGTTTGTTCGAACTGCCCTGTAGCGGGGAACAGATGAGTCGCGAGCTCCGTGGTCGCCGTGGGGACCACATCATGCACGGCGAGTACTTCGAGCGACGACAGAGCGGCTCGCACACGCGGTTCGTCAGGAATCGCGAGCATCGGGTTTCCGCCGAAGACCACGAGTGCGCGCAGGTTTCCGGACAGTGCCTCGTCAGCCAGGGCAGTACAGGGATACTGGCCCGCCCACGCCGACAGCTCGGGACGTGACACCGGCCCCGGGGCGTGAGCGGTCGCCCAGTCGGGCGCATGGAACAGACCGCGGTTCATGACGAGGTGGCCACCCTCACGGTCGAATGAGCCCGTGATGATGGCAAGGACGTAACCAAGCCACTCGGTCGCCGTGGCGCTCGGCCCCATGCGTGTGCCGGTGCCCGTGCAGACGACGAGTCGGCCAGCCTTGCGGATCGTTGCGAGCAGGTCGGTGAGGTCGTCGTGGTGCAAGCCGGTACGGCGAGCGGTGGTCACGGCGTCGAATGGCTCGAGGACGCGGCGAAGATCATCCGCTCCGTCGACATGGTTCATGATGTAGTCGAAGTCGGCGCCGTGCTCCAGCAGCTCGCGGACGAGGTAGCCCAACAGGTGGAGGTCAGTCCCCGCCCGAATTTGAAGGTGGCGTGTCGCCGCAAGGGAGGTTTCTGTGCGCCGGGGGTCCACGACCCACACTTCGCCGCGAGTCGTCAAGCCGCGAATCCGACTCAGGGCATCGGAGTTTCCCTGGGTATGGGACACGATGGGATTGAGCCCGAACATGAGGACCAGACGCGCGTTCCGGTAATCGAACCGCGGCGGGTACAGCGAATGGCGCAGACCGGTGAGCTTGAGGCCAGCCACGACCTTCGCGACGACGTCGATGCTGTCGATGCTGTACAGGCTGCGCGACTTCAACGCCGACGCGAGACGAAACGTTGAACCGAAGGCGTCGGATTCATTGAACACCTTGGTGCCCAAGAAGAGCCCGATCGAGTCGGGGCCATGGCGATCGCGGATCCTTCGGAGTTGTGTGCCCAGATCGCTGACGACGTGGTCGAGTGACGCACGGGCCCGTCGGTTCATACGGCCGATCGCCGCATCCAGTAGCCGGCGGGGATCGTGGTGAGTGGTGGGCAGTGAGCGGCCTTTGGTGCACACGTACCCCTCGGTCACGGGATGACTCCGATCGCCACGAACCTTTGTGATCACGTTGTCGTCGACATCGACAACGATGCCGCAGCCGGCTCCGCACAGGCGGCAGACGTTGTGGAGAGCGCGTTCGTCGAACACGGCGTCCTTCCTTCTGGCTGATGAGCGGCGAGCGGGCTCGCCGTCGGATGTCACTGACGCGTCGGCATCCATCGTGTCGCTCGTCGTTCTGCCACCGTCAGAAGGGCGTTGCCTGCCATGGAGATCAGCATGACGACGACCAACGTGGCGAAGATCTCGTTGATCTTGAACCCGACTTGGCCGAGCGTGATGAGGTGGCCCAGTCCCTCGTTGGAACCGACGAATTCGGCAACGATCGCCGCCTGGAAGGCCAACCCGAACGTGATTCGCGATGAGGAGATGACCCACAGGGCGAGCGATGGTGCGTAGACGTCGCGCGCAAGGCGAAGGCGATCGGCACCGAGGAGTCTCGCGTTCGAGAGCAGCTCGGGCGGGATCTGGCGGCAGCCTTGAGCGACATTGACCGTGGTGATGATCCAGATCGTCATCACGACGAGAAAGACCTTCGGTGGGGAGCCAAAGCCCAGCCAGATCACGAAGAAGGGTTGAAGGATCAGCCGCGGCATCCCGTAGATGAACATCAAGAAGGGCTCACAGATCTGGCGTGCGACGGGTGAGACACCGATCATCAGGCCGACGACGGCACCGATGATGGTGCCCAACGTCCAACCCGTGATCAGGATTCGCAACGTCGATGACGCGGCCTCGGACAGGGTGCCATCCTGCACCCACCCCTTCAGCGTGCGGTACATCTCAAGGGGCTCCCCGAAGTCGGGACCGAGGCGTCCGCTCGAACGCCCACGCTGCCACAGAAGGACGAGCAGAACGGCCGCTGCTACCTGTGCCGCGACGCGCAACGCATGTCGCATCAGAACACCCTCCAGCGATCGAAGTGTCGTTGTATGCGCACGAGCACGCGGTCGAGGACGAGCGCCATCGTCGCAACGAAGATGATCCCGGCGAGCACCATGTCCACTCGGAGCACGGACCTCGCCTTGGCAATGCGGAAGCCGATGCCGGCCTGCGACCCGAGGTACTCAGCGACAACGGCAGCGAGAAGGCTGAGCGCCGCCGACACTCTGAGGCTGTTCAGCAGCCACGTCGCCACGGCGGGGGCGTACACGGTGCGGACAACCTGCACACGAGAACCACCGAGCATTCGAGCATTGTTGACAAGGTCGAGGTCGATCGACCGTAGCCCGGTGTGCACTCCGTAGAACACGACGAAGAAGATCGCAGCGCTGACGAAGTAGACCTTCCCCTCCATCGTCAACCCGAACCACAGAATGAACAACGGCGCCAGCACGATCTTGGGCAGCGCGTTGATCGCGGCGAGAAAGGGCGAAAGGAATCGGTAGACCGCCGGCACCGGGGTGACCAAACCGACCAAGAGGAGCGCAGCAGCGATCCCCAACAAATAGCCCAGACCCGCCTCCTGCACCGTCAGCCACACGTCACTCCACCACTTGGCTTCGGTCAGGTCCTGGCGAAGGATCTTGAATGTGTCGACCGGTGTGCTGATGACGAACCTGCGGTAGGCGCTGCTCGACCCGTACGCCTGCCATCCACCCAGCACGGCCCCGAGGATCGCGAGCCGTGCGACCCAGACGATGGCCATGACTCGCCGCCGTTCCGACCGCCGCGCACGCGTGTGTCGCGTGAGCGCTTCCTGCAGGTCTGATCGATGGAGCGACCGCAGGTGGACGACGCTAGACATCGTTCGCCTTGAGGACCTCGGCGCGAAGCTGATCCCAGAGCTGCTCGTAGGTCGCAACGAATACGGGATCCGTACGGATGTCCAGCAGGTCACGTGGACGCGACAGGTTCACGCGGTGCTCGGCGATGATTGTTCCGGGCGAGGCGCCCATCACCAGCACTCGATCGGCCAGCCCAATTGCCTCTTCCAGGTCGTGGGTGATGAAGAGCACGGTCTGTCCTGACTCGTCCCAGAGCGTCAGAAGATCGTTCTCCATCAGCGTCCGGGTTTGAACGTCAAGAGCTGAGAACGGCTCGTCCATCAACAGGATCCCTGGCTCGAATGCGAGCGTCGCCGCGATTGCGACGCGCTTGCGCATCCCTCCGGAGAGCTGGTGCGGGTAGCTGTCCGAAAACTTGGCCAAGCCGACCCGAGCCAACCACGCCGCGCCCCGTTCGTTCGCCTCTTTGCGCGACATCCCCCGATACCGAAGACCCAGGGTGACGTTCTGCAGCGCAGTGCGCCACGGAAGCAAGGCGTCTTTCTGAAAGATGAACCCTACGGACCGCTGCACGGACTTGACCTCGTGTCCGAGCACCCTGACGGTTCCTGACTCGGGCCTGGCAAGACCGGCGATCAGCGCGAGCAAGGTCGACTTGCCGCAACCGGATGGTCCGACGATCGAAACGAACTCCCCCGATGCGATCGCAAAATCGATGCCGTCGACTGCAACGAACGGCCCGTGCGGCCCGTCAAAGATCCGACAGACGTCTCTCAGTTCGATCGCACTCGCCGGCACCGCAGACGTACCGGCCGCAGACGATCGGAGACTGCTCGCCGGGTCCGGCCGCTGGACATCTGTGCTCACAAGACCTCCCCTGGTACTCGCTGGCAACCCGATAGTAGCCGATTGGCTGCAGTTTCCGCCAGTGAGCGAACCGGTCCGATGGAGCGAAGCAGTGTTGACGGATCACCGTCTCCGATTCCGACGAAATGTACGACGGGGGTGGTGACACCTGCTGCGACGTACTCGGCAATCCGATGTCGGCAAGCTTCCGGCGTTCCGAGCACGAACAGATCGTCGACGACAGAATCCGGTATGGAGCGGATCGCCCCCGCGCGGTCTCCAGCAGTCCAACGTCGCCAGAGCTCTTCGAGGCGCGCGCCACGTCCGAGGAAGCGCTGCTGAAACACGTACGCCGGAACGGTCAAGTACGCCGCGATCATTCGCTTCGCATGCAGGAGTGCCTGCTCTCGGTCGGGTTCGACCATCACAAAGAGCCGAGCGACGATCTCTGGTGCGTCGGTGCAGCTCTCCGTCACGTAGGGAACGACCTTACGAACATCCGAGGGCGAGAGCCAGTTCAGAATGGCGCCATCTGCTGCGGTCCCGGCGAGCCGCAGCATGGCCGGTCGCAGCGCTGCGACAAGGATCCGCGGCGGGCGCATGATGTGGACTCCCAACCGGAACCCGTCGATGTCGAAACTCTCTGCACGCATCGTCACCCGATCACCATTGAAAGCACGTCGCAGGAAGGTCACTACGTCTCGCACTCGCTGCACCGGTCGCTCATACGGGATCCCGTTCCAGTTCTCGACGATGACGTTCGACGAGGCGCCGATGCCGATCGCCACTCGCTCGCCGGACATCTCGCTGAGCGCCGCTGCACTCATCGCGATGACAGCGGGGCTGCGCGTGTAGGCCGAGACGATCGCGGTACCAAGCCGGAAAGCGGGAACGGTTGCCGCCGCCGCGACGAGCGGCGAGAAGGCATCGACACCGTTCACCTCACCACTCCACAGGTCGGTGAATCCGGCGTCCCTCGCAGCTGCGAGCAACCGAGGCTGGGCAGAGAGGCCGGCCGTACCGGTCGGAAGCGTTAGCCCGAGTGGAGCGCGCGCCAACCCGTCTTGTGTTTGCTCGCTCATAGAACGTCGTCAAATCGCGCCGTCGGCGACCCGGGTCAGAGTTCCCAGAACGGGATGGGCTCTGCCCGCGGACGGCCAAGGTGAACGACGAGCACCTCGGCCGGGACAGGGGCAACGACGCTGGCGCGATCAGCGCCGGGCTCGACATGGAGGAGCGAGCGCTCGCCATACACCCGGCCGCCGTATTCCACCTCACCCTCGAGGACCGACCACACCTGCTGGCTGCGAGCCTGCTGCGCCGGGAGCGTCGCACCGGCGTCGAGCTGCAGAACCTTGACGTTCGGCCCGACCTCGTTGAAGTATCCGAGGTGCTTGATCCGAACGCCGTCCGCTTCATCGACTGGCATGGCAGTGAAGGCGCTGGTTCGCATGAGCACCTGGTCGAGGTAGCGCGGAGCTGCATATCGAAGCGGCTCCCCTGAGAGATATTCAGCCACTGCTTCGTACCCGTCCTGAACTCTGCCGTCGTTGTGTCTGAAGAGGCCGCCCTTCTCGAGTTCGAACGAGCCCATCGTCTTCTTCATCTCCGCGGCCGCCGCATCCACCTCGTCGACAGCGAAGAACAGGCCCCCCTCGCTCGGGCCAGGCCACTGGATCAGGAGGAACTCACCTTCCTCATAGTTCACGGGGCCATACGGGACCGTCTCTGGGAAGTAGACGCAGTCACCGGCGATGGCCGTGCGATTGTGGCCATACGTCATTGAGCCGGATTTGATGTACCGGATCTGCTCGAAGACATGGTGATGACGCGGCTGCGCATCACCAGTCGACACCGTCACGTAATACGCACCCAGGTTCACGCCACCCGCTGGTGCCGACGTGCCCCAATGGCGCACCGGCTTCTCGATCTTGCGGTAGACCGGATCCTCTCGAATGCGTAGCTGCTCCGGCCCAATGGCGGTGGTGATCGGCACGAGTCCCCTCCTGTGCGCTCGGGTTCTCCCCTGCGGAGCCCTGTGTGAGCAGTGTAGCCAACCGGCTGCACCATTCATAGTCGAAGAATGCGATCCGCCCGCGTGAGATGAAGGAGATCAAAGGCGACTTCCGCCACCCGCCTTCCGCTGGCAGCCATGACGACGTTGCTCGCGGTCCCACTGAGGTGAGACTGCGTTTGCGAGTCGAGCTCCAAGGCCCACTGCAATCCTCCGCAGACGCGCCACCATGCGAACCGTTCATCGTCCCACTGCCCTCCAGTTGCGCCATAGCTGTGTTGGAGGACCGAGAGGTCACCGAGCCCGCCGACCGTCGCTGAGTCACGTCCGAATCGCCACATCCGCGTGCACGGCCAGGCCAGATCTTCCATTGGATCGCCGAAGCGAGCACCCTCCCAATCCAAGATCGCGCGCAGCCCACGTGAGTCGACGATCAGATTGCCGACTCGCGCGTCCGTGTGAATCAGCGCGCTCACGGGTGGCTCTGGCGGTTGTCGATCGTCGAGCCACCGCATCACGTAGGACAGCGCAGGCTCCGGCCTGCTCATCGTGGCAAGCCTCCGTCGGCAGGTTGCCACCGCAGTCGCGATGGGGGTCGTCTCCGTGGCCGCATCCAAGGCCGCGGCAGCCTGGCGAATGTCGATCGCGTGCAAGTGGCCAAGAGCCTCGCCGAGCTGCTCGACCACCTTCCTCGAATTCCCGAAGTCGTCGACGAGCCGATGAACTCGCCGAGGAACTGTCTCGCCGTCCACTCGATCGCTGATGAGGAAGGGCGCTCCGACGAAGTCGACATCCGTGCACACTCCACGGACAGTTGGCACGGGCACGCCCGCCTGTCGCGCGAGCGCTCGGACGGTAGCCTCGACCGCGACGGAGAGGGGTGCCCGAAGCTCCGGGGGGACGATCGTCGCGACCAGTCGCTGCGACACGCCCTCGTGAAGGACGTCCAGGAAGATGTTCTTACGGCGCGCGCCCGCGGTGCTTTCGGACACGCTGGTCACTTGCACTGGAGAGTTCCATTCGACAGTGAGCCATCGTCCGATGCGTTCGGCCAGGAGTCCTTTCATCCCTCGGTCCAAGCGCTGTGCCCCGGCTTGCTGATCGCCAGGTCGGCGCGAACGGTCGCAACCAGGATCCCTCGAATCCGTTCGAGCTCGTCCACATCGATGGTCACCGACCGGTCCTCGAGTCGCCGGGCAAGGGCACTACGAAGGTCCCGGAGCTCGACGTGCTCATCGACGTCGGCGATGCTCCGGAGTCGCTCTCGCTCGATCTCGTCGTTGCGCTCGGCCACCCCGAGTTCGCGCCTGACGAGCTGTGCGAGGTGTGCCGCGACACGGACTTGGTGCGCCAGCTCGGCATCGACTGAAGGCACGACACGGTCTTGGAGAAGCGACGCAACAGCATCCAGGAGCTCGGTGGCGGACGGTGTGTGCTGCATGAACGAGATCCGAACGTGTCAGAGAATCGCGTCGACGAGGTAGGGCCCGTCGTGAGCGAGGCCGTGACGAAGCGCCATGACGAGCTCCTCAGCCGTCGTTGCGGTCGCCGCGTCGACGCCAAAGCCGCCCGCTAAGCGGACAAAGTCGATGTCGGGTCTGCTCAAGTCGAGCATGTCGCATGCGCTCGCTCCGGCGGTCGCTCCCGTCCGCTCCAACTCGGCACGCAGGATCGCATACGACCGGTTGTTGAGGAGCACTGTGACAACGTTTGCCCCCTCTCGCGCCATCGTCCAGAGCGCCTGGATCGTGTAGAGCGCACTGCCATCAGCCTGGAGGGCGATTGTCTTGCGGGTGGGAGCAGCCATCGCTGCGCCGAGTGCGAGCGGAAGACCGATGCCAATCGAACCCCCTGTCAACCTGAGCCAGTCGTGAGGCGGGGCGCCAGCCGTCGCGGACACGGCAGGGAGCCCAGCGGTGTTGGACTCGTCGATGACGACAGCTCCTTCCGGCATCAAGGCACCGAGAGCTGCGGCCACGGCGTCCGGCGTCAGACTTCCGGTCGGAAGCGCCGGCCGTTCGTACGATGCCAGCGTCGCCCGGGCGCCCTGCGCCACGACGTCGGCGACAGCGCCAAGCGCAACGGCGGCGTCGTCGGCCGGTGAACACAACTCGATCACGTCGCACCCGCCAGCAACGAGGTCACTTGGCAAGCCAGGATACGCAAAGAAGGCAACGGGTCTCGGTGCGTCGACGAGAATCAGATGTCGAAAGGACGACAACTGCGCTGCGGCGCTCTCGGCCCGATAGAGCAAACGCTCGACGCGTGGGACGCCGGCGCCGCGTTCGAGCCGCGGAGTCGACGTGGCTGTGAAGAGCTTCGCACCAGTCGCTGCAGAGATCCGGCTGGCGGTGACCAGCGTGTCGGATCGAGTGGCACGCCCACTGAGGAGCATGGCTGTCGGCTCGCCCGATCGGAGTGCTTTGACGACCGAGCGGATCGAGTCCTCATCGACTACCGGAGGGAGACGTCCGGTCGTCGGCGCTACCGCGACACCTCCGTCGGACCAACATGCATCGGCGGGAACGATGAGCGTCGCGACGCCCAACGGACGAGTACAGGCGGCCGAGATCGCGTTGGTCGTTGCTGATCCCATGCTGTCAGGTCCAGACACCCGTCCCACCCAGCTTGAGACCGTCGCGGCCATCGAGTCGATATCTGACTCGAGCGGCGAGTCGTACTGCTTGTGGTACGAAGCATGGTCGCCGACGATGTTCAGAATGGGCGTTCGGGCTCGCCGGGCGTTGTGCAAGTTCGCCAACCCGTTGCCGAGCCCCGGGCCGAGATGCAGCAGCGTTGCCGCCGGCCGCTCCGCCATGCGGCCGTATCCGTCCGCGGCACCCGTTGCGACTCCTTCGAACAGACAGAGCACCGGATGGACTCCCCCCACCTTGTCGACCGCCGCGAGCAGCGGCATCTCCGAGGTGCCCGGGTTGGCAAAACAGATGTTGACCTCATGATCGGAAAGCGTCTGAATGAGTGCTTCTGCGCCGTTCACGATCTCTCCGAGCAGCTCGCGGGCCGCACACGGACGACCCTGGTGGATGAGTGGCAAATGTAGCCATTCGGCTGCACACTCGCGCGTCGTGATGTCACTTCACGTCCCCACTTCGAACTCAATGTCACCGAAGTGGTCGAACGTCGCTCGAACTCGGTCACCGGCACGAAGTCGCGCGATGGCGATGAAGGATCCCGACATCACGACGTGTCCCGCCTCGATGCCGACTTCGAACTCTGAGAGCTTGTTGGCGAGCCAGGCAACCGACGAGAGCGGGTTGCCCATCACGGCCGACGACACGCCGTGAGACCGAACCTCGTCGTTGATGCGGAGGGTCCCGGTCACGCCGCGAACGTCAATTTGGGAAAGCTTTCGGGGATTGCCGCCGAGCACGATCCCACCGCACCACGCGCCGTCGGCCACGCTGTCGATGACAAGAGGACCCGGCCCGGGCCGGAGGTAGCGACTGTCCACGATCTCGATGGCAGGCAACACCCACTCGGTTGCTCGAATCACGTCGACGACGGTGACACCCGGGCCTCGGAGCTCGGTGCCGATCACGAACGCCAACTCGATCTCAACCGCCACGCCCCGATTGAAGGCTGCCTTCGAGATCGTCGACCCTTCCGGCAGGAACATGTCGTCGAACAGCGTGCCGTAATCCGGCTCGTTCGAACCGCTGATCTCGCGGATCACCGCCGAAGTCAGCCCGATCTTGTGGCCCTTCACGATCCCCCCGGCTCTGACCCGCGCCTCGGTCACGCGTTGGGCGATCAGGTATGCGTCGCGGACGTCGCAGTCAGGGTGGGACTCGGTGACCGGAGGCAAGAACACTCGTCGCAGTTGTGCATCGAGTATCCGCTGTGCGATCTCGTCTCTCGTCGCGTCGTCCAGCATGTTCGCTCTTCCTTTCGAACGCCTCACGGCAGCCTAGACAAGGCTGCAGCCATCTGGCTACATTCTCGCACGATGACTTCGGCACCATGGCATGACGAGCGTGCGCGGCTCATGGCTCACGGCTCACCGTTCGAGGTTGGCCTCGAGGACGTCCTCGGCGTCCCGACCTTGGTCTATGTCCATCGACCAAGATCGCTTGGACAACTCCTCGACCGGGCGTGGAGCGATGCTGAGACGGTTCACGTGGTCCAGGGAAGCGAGCAGTGGACGATGTCCGCCTTTCTCTCGACCGTCGACCGAGTCGCAGCCGCGCTCGCCGAACGCGAGAGTGTCCGTGCGGGCGACCGAGTGGCGATCCTCGCTGCGAACCGGCCCGAATGGATGATCGCCTTCTGGGCTGCGGTGCGCCTCGGCGCGGTGGCCGTTGGATTGAACGCGTGGTGGAAACGCGATGAGATCCTCTTTGCCTTGGCTCACTCCGGAGCGTCGGTGCTCATCGCCGATTCGCCGCGGCTCACCAGAATCGCCGATGATCTCACTGACCTCGGCTCGCGACTCAGCGTCTACGCCATCGACCACGGCACGACGAAGCCAGCCACTGCGCTCGATTTCAGAGAACTCTCGACGTGGAGCGGCAACCCGATTTCAGCGCCGCCGATCGCCGAAGATGATCCGGCGATGATTCTCTACACGAGCGGCACGACGGGCCGCTCGAAGGGCGCCGTGTCGACACATCGCTCGATGCTCGCCAACCTGCAGAACGCACAGTTCAACGCCGCCTTGAGAACGGCGTACCTCGGCGTTGGCGCGTCTCCTGCCCAAGCGATGCTGCTGACCTCTCCGATGTTCCACGTCTCCGGCTGCCATAGTGGCATCGTCGTCGGCATGGCGTCGTCAGCGAAGGTCGTCTTGCCGGTCGGTCGCGCAGACGCCCACCAGATCCTTCGCCTGATCGAGCGTGAGCGCGTGACCACGTGGCCGACGGTGCCGACGCTTGCATTGCGCGTCGCTGACTGTCCGGATCGCCACAACTTCGACACCTCATCGTTGGTCGCTGTCGCCTACGGAGGCTCGCCCAGCGCAGTCGAGGTGCAGCGACGAGTGGAGGAGACGTTCCCGAGCGCGAGGGGCGCCATTCGCAACGCCTATGGGTTGACCGAGTCCTCATCCGTCGCAGCGGCGATCGAGGGGGCAGCGCTGACGAGCCGGCCGACCTCGGTTGGGCTGCCCGTTCCGGTCGTCGAGATCCGGATTGCGGACGAAGCCGGGGTGGCACAGCCTGCTGGCCAGTCGGGAGAGATCTGGCTTCGAGGCTCGACGATCATGGCCGGCTACTGGGGGGACGCCGAAGCCACGGCAGGCGCCCTGACACCGGATCGTTGGCTCAAGACCGGGGACGTTGGCGTGCTCGACGAGGAGGGATACCTCTACGTCGTTGATCGGTTCAAGGACGTCATCATCCGTGGCGGAGAGAACATCTACAGCGTCGAGATCGAGAATCGATTGATGGAGCACGAGACCGTGCTCGATGCGGCCGCCGTTGGTGTCCCCCATCCGACGCTCGGTGAGGAAGTGCTCGCGGTCGTCCAGCTCACGCCAGGTAGCTCGACCTCCGTCGACGAGCTGCGCGACTGGGTGGCCGTTTCGCTCGCCGACTTCAAAGTCCCCGCGTACGTGACAAGGACGGAACGCACGCTGCCGAGAAACGCCTCCGGAAAGCTGATGAAGGACGTCCTGCGCGGAGCAAAAGACGTTCCGCTGGACGAGCTGTTCTAACTCGCTGTCAAGGAGCGAGGAAGTCGAAGTCACAGCCATCGTTGGCTTGCGAGACGTGCTGCACGAACAACGATCCATAGCCGCGCGTGAACCGAGGGGCGGGGGGTCGCCACTCGGCCCAACGTCGCGCCATCTCCGCCTCGTCGACGTGCAACGCCAAGCGGCGCTGCCCGACGTCGAGCGTGATGAGATCGCCATCCTTCACCAACGCCAATGGCCCACCGACATAGGCCTCCGGCGCAACGTGGAGGACGCACGCGCCATATGAGGTGCCGCTCATTCGTGCGTCCGAGACACGGACCATGTCGCGAACTCCCTGTCGCAGCAGCTTGACGGGAATCGGCAACTGACCCCACTCCGGCATCCCCGGACCGCCGAGCGGACCTGCGTTCCTCAGCACGAGAACGCTGGTTTCGTCGACATCAAGGTCCTCGTCATCGATACGTTGACGCATGTCGTCGTAGCCCTCGAACACGACGGCGCGGCCGGTGTGCTTCAGAAGACGTGCTTCGGCGGCCGTCGGCTTGATGATCGCGCCATCTGGCGCCAAGTTGCCACGCAACACTGCGATCCCGCCGGCCTCCGAGATCGGATGGTCCAAGTCGCGAATCACGTCGCTGTCGTAGGTGCTGGCGCCGACGATGTTGTCGCCGAGCGACCGCCCGGTCACAGTTCGGCTGTCCAATCGCAGCAACGACCCGAGCTGCACCATCAAGGCACGTAGGCCGCCGGCGTAGAAGAAGTCCTCCATGAGATAGGTGTCGCCGGCAGGCTTGATGTTCGCAAGCACCGGCGTGGCGTGAGCGATCTCATCGAAGCTGTCCAGCGTGAGTGGCACGCCGGCACGCCGTGCGAGCGCGATCAGATGAATGACCGCGTTCGTCGATCCCGAAAGAGCATGGACGATCCGAATTGCGTTCTCGAAGGAACGCTCGTCGAGGATGTCGGAGATCTTGAGGCCTTCTCGAACCATCTCCACGATCCGCCGTCCGGAGTTCTCAGCCATGCGCGGGTGATTCGCGTCTGCCGCGGGAATCGACGCCGACCCGGGAAGAGCAAGGCCGAGCGCTTCAGCGACCGACGTCATCGTGGAGGCCGTGCCCATGACCATGCAGTGACCGTACGAACGCGCGATGCCCTCCTCTAGCTCGCCCCAGGAGCAGTCATCGAGGTTGCCGGCGCGCCGATCCGCCCAGTGCTTGAAGATGTCGATCCCAGAGCCGAGCTTCTCGCCGCGCCAGTTGCCGCGCAACATCGGACCCGCCGGCATGAAGATCGTCGGGAGATCCACGCTGATCGCGCCCATCAACAAGCCAGGAGTTGTCTTGTCGCAGCCGCCCATCAGCACGGCACCGTCGATGGGGTACGAGCGAAGGACCTCCTCGGCCTCCATCGCGAGGAAGTTTCGGTACATCATCGACGAGGGGCGTACGTAGGTTTCGGACACGGATTGAACGGGGATGACCACAGGGAACCCCCCGGCCTGCCACACGCCTCGCTTGATTGCTTCTGCTCGATCTTTGAAGTGCGCGTGGCACGGATTCAGATCGCTCCACGTACTGAGGATTCCGATCACCGGTTTGTCAGTGAAGTCGGCCCGTGTATAGCCCATCTGAAGCGCGCGAGCCCGAGACGCGAAGCCGTGGAGATCATCTGGCGCGAACCACGCAGCACTCCGCAGCTGAACCGGCGTTGTCGATTCCATAGCCCCTCCCCCTTGCTCGTTGGTCCTGAACTCCCGCGATGGATCGATCGGTCAGCCAAGTCCGAGGCGGATGATCGCGGCCTGCTGCAGCTGTTGGGTCACCCCGCCGTCGATCGGCAGCACTGCCGACGTGATGAAGCCCGCCTGATCCGACGCAAGAAAGAGCGCGGCCCACGCGACATCCCATCCCGTCCCCTCCACGCCTGTCATCGACAGTCGCCGACGCAGCTCACGCCGATCGTTTCGGCTACGAACTCCGCTCGGCGTGTGGAGATGCCCAGGGACGAGGCAGTTTGCCCGGATCCCGTGGCGACCCAAGCCCGACGCCATGTCACGCGTGAGCGCGATGACCGCGGCCTTGGTCGTTCCATATGGAGCCGACTCTGACGCGAGCATGCCGGACACGGCACTGACGTTGATGACGGACGCGTTCGGTGATCCTGCGAGGTGAGGAACGGCGGCGCGGGTCATCGCGATTGGGGCGCGCAGGTTGACCGCGATGGACCGATCCCACACGTCGTCGCTTGTCTCCGCGATCGAAGCGCCGTCGTAGAAACCCAAGTTGTTGACCAGAACGTCGAGCCGCCCGAACATGGCAGCGACCTCGGCGATGATGCGGTCGCACGTTGCCGTCTCGGACGCATCGCCGATGAAGCCCACCGCTGAACCACCTCGTGCGACAATCGATTCGACCGTCTTGGATGTGTTGGTCTCGGTGCGTCCAACGACGCAGACCGTGGCACCGGCGGCGGCGAAGACCTTGCAAGTCGCTTCTCCGGTGCCTGGCGTGTTTGGATCATCTCCGGTGGCACCGCCGCCCACGACCACGGCCACACGACCGGTCAGCCGACCTTGAGCCGCCGACAGGTCACTGATCGACATCCGTTGATCCATGGGCACCGTCCACACTCGCTCTCTGCTCGCCTGTTGAACCAACAGTGTAGCCTTATGGCTACAGTACTGCAAAGGCTTGGAGGAGGCGGACGACTACGATCGAATTGCACGCCCGCGCGAAAGGGATGACCGATGTACCAGAATCAGCAGGTGAGCACGGTCGATCCACCCGACCTACGAACCTGTTGGGCCAATGAGGGCGCACTCGGTGGCTGGGTCATGCTTGATTCACCGATTGCCGCGAGTGCCGTCGCGACGCAGCCGCTCGACTACGTGGTCGTTGATTGCCAACACGGGCTGGCCGGCTACCCGGGCATGGTGGCGATCCTCGGGGCGCTGGCGAGCACCGCTCCGACAAAGCTCGTTCGAGTCCCATCTCTCGAGGCCGGCTGGCCCGGGCTCGCGTTGGACGCCGGCGCCGAAGGGGTCATCGCTCCGCTGATCGACGATGCCGATGACGCTCGGGCGGTCGTCGCAGCGACGAAGTACCCGCCAAGCGGATCGAGGAGTTTCGGACCGGTGCGAGCGAGCCGTCGCGTAGGGGTCGACCCTCGAACGGTGAACGAAAACACCATCTGCATCGTCATGGTCGAGACAGCGGCCGGCCTCGAGCACATCGATGAGATCTGTGCGGTCCCGGGTGTCGACGCTGTGTACATCGGACCGGCAGATCTCTCGATCTCGCTCGGCATGAAGCCGTGGGACCGAACCGCCGAGCTGGACGCTGCGATCAACGTCATCCTCGAGTCGTGCAATCGACACGGAGTCGTCGCCGGCATCCACGCATCCAGCGGACATCAGGCACGCTCGTTCTTCGATCAGGGCTTCGCCATGGTCACCGCCGTCTCCGATCTCGACGCGCTTCGCCGTGGACTGGCACGCGAGATGAGAGATGCTCGTGGAGCGGAGCCGTGAGGGGCAGCGTCCCGCGGTTACGCTCCCGTCGCTCGGGATCGGTGATCGATGTCGGCGCTCGTTCGCTCCGTGGCGCCCCCGTCCAGACGGAGCTCACACGATCAACATGACGAAACCGACCAAACCGACCAGCCCGGCGACCGCACCCGATCGCGCTCGCAAACGGGCCGCCCCATCCCGGGCGCGGGCCACACCGCCTAATCTGAGTCGCTCCGGATCGCCGGCTGACAAGCAGCGACCGAAGCCGACGGGCCGCGACGAGGTAATCGAAGCGATCATCCAGGCCACGGTGGAGTTGTGTGCGGTGGGGGGACCGAGCGAGGTCTCACTACGCAAGGTCGCCGAACGTGCCCATGTGAACTACGGCCTCGTTTACCGGCACTTCGGCACCAAGTCGGAGGTGGTCAAGGCGGCGATGGCGCACGCCTATGACGTGACCTATCAGGTCGTCAAGTCATCAACGACGCTGACCGAGGCGATGGATCACATCCTCCTCGAAGGCTCTGGAACCCTGGCACGAGTCCTTGCGTGGGGAATCCTGCAGGGTGAGTCGGATGACGTGATCCCGGCGGAATCGCTGACGCTTCGCCGCGTGGCCGAGCTCGCATCGGCGGAGTTCGGCGCGAGCAGTGCTGACGAGGCGCTGGCCACTCGTGCGCTGGTCGGCACCTTGATCGGCGCGCTTCTCGGATGGCGCCTGTTCGAGCCGTACCTCACTCGCGGCCTCGGCCTCGACCACCTGACGCGTTCCGAGCTCTACGACCTCATTCGCCCCACATTGAACCGAGTCAGCCATCCCGAACTAATGTAGCCGTATGGCTACAGAGTTGAGAGCGAGATCGTCGTTGGTGACTGTCGGTCCGGCCAGTGCGCCGCAGTGGGTTCGCCGCGCCGTGGCCGACGGCGGCGGAGTACTCGTCGAGCCGGAGGACGCTACGGGACTCATCTGGTTTAGCGGCTCACCGGCCGGGCTGGACGATTACCTCCGACGAGCACCGGAGCTCCGTTGGGTCCAGCTGGCCACGGCCGGAGTCGAGAATTTCCGAACGCTGCTTCGATCCAACCATGTCTGGAGCTGTGCCAAGGGCATCTACGGCGACGCAGTCGGGGAACACGCGCTGGCCCTCATATTGTGCGCATTTCGTCGGGTGGCTCACTTCGCCCGGCAGTCCGAATGGAGTCGCGCCGACGGTCGCAACCTGCACGGATCACGGGTCACCATCGTCGGCGGAGGAGGCATCGCGAGCTCACTGATCCGGATGTTGGCGCCATTCGAGACACGCAACACGGTTGTGCGCCGAAGCCCGGTCGCCATGCCTGGCGTCCACCGTGTCGCAGGGACTTCCGAACTCCACCCCGTGCTCACCGACTCCGACGTCGTGGTACTGGCGCTGCCGTTGACGGACGACACCGTCTGCGTCATCGGGCGCACCGAACTCGAGCTGATGGGACCCGACGCGTGGCTCGTGAACGTCGCAAGAGGCCAGCACGTAGACACCGAAGCCTTGACCGAGGTGCTCCGGCTCGGTCGGATCGGCGGCGCAGCGCTGGACGTCACCGATCCGGAGCCGCTGCCACCCGGCCACCCGCTGTGGACTCTCGACAGCGCGATCGTGACTCCGCACACGGCGAACACACCAGGAATGATGGAGCGGTCGTTTGCTGCTCTGCTGCGATCGAACGTGGCAGCCCACATCGACGGCCTGCCCGTTCAGGGCATCGTGGACTCGGAGCTCGCTTACTAACGCTGATCGAGGCCTCACAGTGGGCCAGACAGGAAGATGTCTCAGACATCGAATCGAGCGAAGTCGCTCGGCATCGTCTGTTCAGTCAGTCCTCGCTTCTCGGCGATCGTGCCTCGGCACCTGCCCGAAAACGCAGATGAGCGGCCCCGGAGGACCGCTCACTGTTCAGCGCGCTCGAAGGGACTCGAACCCCTAACCTTCTGATCCGTAGTCAGATGCTCTATCCATTGAGCTACGAGCGCAGTGCGGTCCCGAAGTGTAGGGGCCATGCCTCTCGACGGAAACCCGATTGCGCCCGACCCTTCGTGAGGCTGGGGGCGCGCAGGCGCACCGGCGGCTCACGGATGGGTGTGATCGTGAGGCTCGGGGGCGTCAGCCCATCCGGAAACTCACGGACGCACCGAGGGTTCGTGAGGTTGGCGGCCACGGGTGGCCCGGAGACTCACGGAGCGTCGACCTTCGTGAGTTTGGGAGTCAGGGGCGGCACGCAAACTCACGGATGGGGCCGGGCGAGCCAGGCTGCGGTGGTCAGCCGCCCCAGGGGCCCCAGCCGCCGGCTCGGTTGTAGAGCACGAGGGCGGCGTAGGCGTTGGCCCGGGGATCGAACAGCTGCGACGAGCTGGTGATGCCCATCGCCGCCAGCCAGGTCTTGTGGACGCTGTAGTAGATCTGGAACAGGCCGAGGCAGCACGAGTTGCGCGCCGTCGGGATCAGGTTGCTCTCGCGCTTGGCGATCGCCACCGCCTTGTCCTCGAGCTCGTCGGGCCAGACCTCACGGATGATCGCCTCGACCTCGGCACGCGAGTACGTCCGGGTGGGCACCACGACCGGGGCCTTCGTCGTGGTCGTCGCCGGCTTGGCCGTCGTCGTGGTCACCGGCTTGGCGGTGGTCGGTGTGGTCTTCGGCTTGGCCGTCGTCGTCGTTGCCGGCTTGGCCGTCGTCGTGGTGACGGGCTTCGTCGTCACCGGCGGCTGCGTGGCGCCGGCAGGCAGGCACACCGTGCGGCCGGGGTAGATCGCCGTCGTTGCCTTGGCGTTGTTGGCGGCCAGCAACGCCTTCGTGGTGACACCGGCGCGACGGGCGATGCCGATCCACGAGTCGCCGGCAACGATCGTGTACTTCGTCGCGCACGAGTTGGTGGTGGCCACCTTCTCGACCGGCGGCTGGGTGACCGGCGTCGACTTCTTCACCGTGGTCGCCGTCGGGGCGGCCTCGGTCCGCTGCTCGGCCGGCACGGCGGCAGCAGCGGTGGTCGGAGCATCCGTGGCGGCCGGCACAGTGGCCGCCGGCTCGGACGACGCGGCAACCGTGTCGGCAACGATCACTGCGGCGGCGGTGACGGCGGGGTCGGTCGCCGGTTCGGCGTCGTCGAACAACGGCGCATCGGGGATGGCGGTCGCGCCACCGGTGGGCGCGGAGCGGAGGATGGACTTGTGCTCGGGGCGCAGTGACACGGCCACGGGAACCAGCAGCACGACGGCGAGGACGATCATCCCGAGACGAGCGAGGAACGGATCGATGCGACCGTCGACGGTGCGCAGGTTGCGGCCGAACAACCGGTCGGGCAAGCGAAAGCGCCCGGTGCCCTCGGCGTTCGAGCGAGACAGCAGCGCCGGGCGCTGGGCGACCGGGACCTCGGCGCGCCGTTCGCGCGGGTCGACGCGGCGCAACTGCCGGGTCGGCTCGTCGTGGTGCTCAGTCGGAGTACGCCGGGTGGTCCAGGTCTGACCACCCCAGAAGTCGTGCTCGTCGTTCGGTTCGTCGTACATCTCGCTCCTCGTCGACCCGGCGGCGCCCACACCGCGATGCACGCAAGAACACGCATCACCGGTCCGGGCCCAACGGACCGTGAAAGATGACAGATTGTCTACACCGACCGTCATGGAAACGCAACATTGTGGACGCGGGGTGGTGAGCCGACGCGCGTGCTATGCGCTCGGTATGCGGGGGGTCGGGTCGACGCCTCTCCAACGACAACAGCCCCGGGCATCGCGCCCGGGGCTGTTGAACGTGGCGGAGAGGGTGGGATTTGAACCCACGGACCACTTTGAGGTGGTCCCCGCATTAGCAGTGCGGTCCGATCGACCAGACTCCGGCACCTCTCCGTGCCCACGTGAATGGGCGAACGAGAGGTTATCGCAGCGGTCCACAGCGACCACCGGCCAAAACCCGTCACGGGTCGCTCAGCCCGCCGCCTACCGTGACCAACCGGTATGGGCTCGATCCAGGTGAGTCATGTGGGCTGGCGACGGCCCGGCGGCGCCGAGCTGCTGCGCGACGTGAGCTTCTCGGTCGGCAACGGCGAGCGCATCGCCCTCGTCGGCGCCAACGGCGTCGGCAAGAGCACGCTGATGCGCCTCATCGCCGGCGACCTCACTCCCACCGCCGGGACGATCAGCATCGACGGTCGGCTCGGCGTGATGCGCCAGCTCGTCGGCGACAGCGAGGAGACGGTCCGCCACCTGATGGTGTCGGTGTCGTCGGCGCGCCTGCAGGCCGCGGCCGGGCGCCTCGCCGTCGCCGAGGCGAAGGCCGCCGACGAACCGATGCGCTACGCCACCGCACTGGCCGAGTGGGGCGACGCCGGCGGCTACGACGCCGAGGTCTTCTGGGACGCCTGCGCGACGAAGTCCGTCGGCCTGACCTTCCCCGAGATCGAGCACCGCCCGCTGCGCACCTTCAGCGGCGGGGAGCAGAAGCGCCTGGCGCTCGAGGCGTTGCTGCGCAGCGACTTCGATGTGCTCCTCCTCGACGAGCCCGACAACTTCCTCGACGTGCCAGGCAAGCGTTGGCTGGAGGCCGAGCTGCAGGCGACGCGCAAGACCGTGCTGCTCGTCAGCCACGATCGCGAGCTGCTCGCCGCGGCCGCAACGAAGATCGTCACGGTCGAGGCCGAGGGCGCCTGGACCCATGGCGCCGGGTTCGCCACCTACCACGACGCCCGCCAAGCCCACCTCGAGCGGCGCGAGCACCACCTGGCCGTGTACGAGGAGGAGCGCAAGAAGCTGGAGGAGCTGGTCGACGAGATGCGTCGACGGGCCAAGATCAGCGACACGTTCGCACCGCGGCTGAAGGCCGCCGAGAGCCGGCTCCGTCAGTTCCACGAGTCCAATGACAAACCGGAGATCGTGCGCGACCAGCGCATCGACATGCGCCTGCGCGGCGCCCGAACCGGCAAGCGGGCGCTGATGATCGAGCAGCTCGCGCTGCACGGGCTGACCGACGCGCTCGACGCCGAGATCTGGTACGGCGAGCGCGTCGCCGTGCTGGGCGGCAACGGCGCCGGCAAGAGCCACTTCCTCCGCTTGCTGGCCGGCGACCAGGGCGTCGCCCACGACGGCAACGTGCGACTCGGTGCCGGCGTGGTGGTCGGGCACTTCAACCAGACCCACCAGCACCCGGACTGGACGGGGCGCACCCTGCTCGAGATCCTCCACCGCCACGACGTGGTGCGCGGCCCGGGCATGGCCATGCTGCGCCGCTACGAGCTGCAGAGCTGCGCCGACCAGCCGTTCGAGACGATGTCCGGCGGCCAGCAGGCACGCTTCCAGATCCTGCTGCTGGAGCTCAGCGGGGCGACGATGCTGCTGCTCGACGAGCCGACCGACAACCTCGACCTGGTCTCCGCCGAGGCGCTCGAGGCGGGCCTGGCCGAGTTCCAGGGCACGGTCATCTCCGTCACCCACGACCGGTGGTTCCTGCGCGGCTTCGACCGCTTCCTCGTCTTCCACGACGACTGCCGGGTCAGCGACCACCTCGAGCGCCCGCCCGCCTGGCGCTAGCGATCCGGCGAGTCCTTGAGCCCGGCGCGCGCCACGGCCAAGAGCCCGGCCAGCACGATCGCGCCGATCACCACTGCCCACACCTCGATGTCCACGACGTCAGATCGTCTCGCCCCCCGTTTGCGTTACAGCTCGCCCATCTGCACCTTTGCCTTGACTGTGACTGTTAGGTCTACCTAACATTCCGGCATGACACCACACGGCCTCGGTGCGCTGCGTCGGGCGGCGCTGCTGTGCCACACGCTCCCGATGGTCTCGGTGGTGCTGGCGGACGCCGACCGCACCCTCGTCTCGGTCGGCCGAACACCAGTCACTGGCGCTCGGCACCACCTGGCCCCGTGCCAGTTCCGCACCGCGGTCGCCCAGGCGTGGAGCCACATGCGCACCGGCGGGCGAATCTGCTTCCTCGGACTTCCCGAAGGGGACGACCCGGTCATCGACGTCGGGGTGCTCCAGGGTGGAACCATCCATCCAGGCGGGATCCTCGACGTGCGCCTCGCCGAGCAGACATGTCTCGCCTTCGCCACCACCCTCGGCTGCAACGAGGCCCAGGCGGCGTTGGCGCCGCTGGCGCACTCGTCGCATGGCGGCGGGCTCGATCGCCACGCCGAACATCCGGCAGCCGCGCATCACGACGCGGTGCGCCTCGACCTGCACCACGACGAGGACCTCGGCTGCTGCCTGGTCTGGGCCGAGCGCCCGAGCGGAACGATCGATCACGGTCGTGCCCTTTCGGTGCTGCGCGACGCGTTGGCGCGTTGCGCAGCTGCCGAGGTGGACGGCGAGCTGCACCAGCTGCTGACCGCCGCTCGGTAGCCGGGCCGGGGCCCTCCGGGAGGGCCGGGGGTCTCGCAACCCCCGACCCTCACGTGATGGGCTTCGTCCAGCGCCGACGGGATAGGCGCAGACGTCGCCGATGTTGAAATGCCGCCGGGCCGAAACGATGACGCCACATCCGAGGAATTCTCGAGAGGTTGCGCAACTAGCGTCGCAGCGTGACCGTCGACGCGCCCATCGTCCACCGCGGCGCTGGAGGACCAGGCGCTCGTGCGAGCGAGCTGGCCGTCGTCACCGTCGGGGCGGCAGCGCTGGGCGCGGTCACCGGATGGTTGATCGACGCCGATGTCGCGGTGTTCACCGGCGGCGCTGCGGCGATCAGCGGCGCACTGGCCGGATGGCGCGGCACCTACCAGTGGGGCGAGGTGCGCGGCTGGGCGTCGTTCGTGCTCGACCACACGTGGGCGCTCGTGCCCAGCATCGGCGGCCTGATCGCCCACGGCGTCGCTGCGGCCAGTGGGTCGGGCGGCTACATCGACGAGCTCAGCCACCGCCAGAACCGGCACGTGTACCGCGGCGGACTGCGACTGAAGCGGGGCTACGCGCTGACGATCGGCAACGTCATCTCTGCCGCCGGCAACGTGGAGCGGCCCAGCCGGCGCCGTCTGATCACCGACCACGAGGACGTGCACATCTGGCAGGCGCGCACCTTCGGTCCCCTCTACCCCGTGGCCTACGTCGGCTGGTCGATCACCGGCGCACTCTGGGGTGTCGTGGTGTGGCTGCGACGCCGTGGCAGCGAACCCGGGCCGATCTCACTCGGCAAGGCCGTCGAGACGTGCTCGTACTACTGCAACCCCTTCGAGTGGTGGGCGTACAGCCGCGGCGGCAACTGGCCGCCGGGCGGCAAGGTGCCCGGACTCGGGTGGCGGAAGGCGGCCGCCGCCGCCCACCGCCACCACGACCAAGCTGCTGGGGGATCGGGCCGGACGGGATCGGCCCAATCGCCCCAGCAGACCGGGTGATGTGAGACGGGAACACGTCACCCAGGTGGGGACGAGACGGGCCAGAGGCTGTCCGATGACGCAGAACGCGACGAGATCCTTCGTCCCTGCTGATCGCCCTCGTCTCAGGCCCGACGCAGCGTGCGCGAGACCACGTCGTGGGTCAGTTCGACGGTCGGTCCGCGGCCGGCCAGCAAGGCCGAGTGCACCTGCTCGTAGGCCTCGGCCAGCAGCGAGTCGCGAGCACCCGGCGGCAAGCCGAGCTCGCTCAGGATGACGGAGGCGTGCTTCCACGTTCGCTGACGCAACCGGTCGAACGCGTCTCCATCGCCGGCGGCCGCGGCGCGCAGCAACGCCGCCTCCGTGACGAACCGATGTGACAGCGACACGATGGGAGCTCCTGATGGACGGTGGGTGGCCGGCGGTCGCCGGGCACGACGACCCGCTGCATGACGGTCGACGGCGCCGGGCATGACGCCGATGGGCGGTCTACGAGGCGCGGCGGATCTGCGATGCGTCCGCGTCGTCGTGCGCTTGCACCAGCACGGCGTCGTCCACGGCGAAGACCGACTGATCGGCCCCCGCGACGAGGAGGACGAACGCTTCCTCGTAGCCGGTGTGCGACGTGGCCGTGACGGTGCCGAGACCGCTGACGACATCGCCGACTTCGACCTCGTCGGCCGACGTGACCTCGAACCGCACCCGGTGGATCAGCGGCTCGGTGGAGATCTCACGCAGGCTTCGACGGCCGAGGTGCGCGATGACGAGCACGCTGAGCAGGACGAGGAAGACGATCGGGCTCATCACCGTGGGTGCATCGATCGACGTTGCGGTGTGGGGCGGGCGGCGCGTTGGTGCGCTCGCATGGCGGTCACGGCGCAGGAGCCGGTGAGCAAGATCGCGAGGAGTGCGGACATGCAACGTGACTGACGCCACTCGTACGCCGGTGATGACGGCGGATCGCCTGGACAGGTGATCGGCTTCGCCCAGAGCGTGATCAGCCCTTGAGCAGGCCTCCGACGGCGGCGATCGCCACGATCAGGCCGATCGCGGCCATCAACATGCTGCGGCTCCGCGGCGCCTCGGCCAGGTCGGTCTCGTCGCGCTTGGCCGGCGGACGGATCAACGCCAGCACGTTGCCGGCGAACAACGCCCCGCCGAGGGCGAGCATCAACCAGACGATGAGCTTGTCGCCGAGGAACACGTCCGAGACGCTACCGACGGCCCGCGGGTGCCGGGCAGCTGCGTCCGGTGCGCGACGAGGCGATGCGCGACAATTCGGCGATGGGCTTCCACCACGTTGCACTCGCCGTTCGCGACACCGCCGCCACCCACCACTTCTACACCGAGGTGATGGGCTTCAAGTTGGCCAAGGTCGTCGCCGGGCCGACCCCCGGTGAGCACGGTGGATGGAGCAAGCACTTCTTCTACGACACGTCACTGCCCGGCGAGACGCAGTCCGGCGATGCCGGCCTGATCGCCTTCTGGGAGCTGCACGACAGCGTGATCGGCGAGGGCTACGAGCCCAACCTGAACAAGGCCGCGGGCCTGCCGGCCTGGGTGAACCACTTCGCCTTCGACGCGCCGACGATGGACGCACTGCACGAGCGTCGCGACCACTGGCGCACCCACGGCCAGACCGTCGTCGAGATCGACCACGGGTTCTGCAGCAGCATCTACATCAACGACCCCGACGGGAACATGGTCGAGTTCTGCTGCACGACCGAGCCGTTCACCCAGCACGACCACGAGCACGGCCTCCAGGTCCTCGCCGATCCGGCCCCCGCCTTCGAGGACGGCGCGCCCACGATCACCGTGCACAAACCGCTGGTCGTCACCCCCGCCTGAGCGGGCAGGTCTCAACGGCGGTCAGACGCCGCGAGCGGCGGATTCGAACCTGGTGTAGGAGCCGTGGAAGACGAGCTTCACCGTGCCGGTGGGGCCGGCGCGGTGCTTGGCGATGATCAGCTCGGCGGAGGCACGATCCGCCGAGTCGCGGTTGTAGACCTCGTCGCGGTACAGGAACATGACGACGTCGGCGTCCTGCTCCAACGAACCCGATTCACGAAGGTCGGCCAGCATCGGGCGCTTGTCGCCTCGGCTCTCCAGGTTTCGGCTCAGCTGGCTGAGGGCGATGATCGGCACCTCCAGCTCACGGGCCAGGATCTTCAGACCACGGCTGATCTCGCTGACCTCGAGCTGGCGGTTCTCCGAGTTGGCGCCGCCGCTCATCAGCTGCAGGTAGTCGATCAGGATCAACCCGAGCGACCCGTAGCGGGCCTTCATCCGTCGGGCCTTGGCCCGGATCTCCATGACGGTGACGCGAGGGTTGTCGTCCAGCAGCAGCGGCACCTCGAGGCGGTTGATCGCCCGGCCGATCTTCGTCCAGTCGCTCTCCACCAGCCGACCGGTGCGCAGCTTCTGCGAATCGACGCGGGCCTCACTGGACAGGATGCGTTGGGTGAGCTCGGCGTGGCCCATCTCCAACGAGAACACGAGCGTCGGCTTGCCCTGCTGGGCGATGTGCGTCGCGATGCCGAGGCCGAGGGCGCTCTTGCCCATGGCCGGGCGGGCGCCGACGATGTTCAGCGTCGACGGCTGCAACCCGGAGAGGATCTCGTCGAGGTCGTAGAGCCCGGTGGGGATGCCGGTGATGATGTCGCCGCGTTCGAAGGTCTCGGCCAGCTTGTCCATGGCGATCGGCAGCAGCTCGGACAACGGCTTGGTCGAATCGACGATGCGGTCCTCGGCGACCTCGAAGACCTTGGTCTCGGCCTCGTCGAGGGCCTTGGTGACGTCGTCGGGCTCCAGGTAGGCGATCTCGGCGATCTCGCTGGCCACGCCGATCAGCCGCCGCAGGACGGCGGTGTCCTGGACGATCTTGGCGTAGCGGCCGGCGTTGGAGATCGCCGGGGTGGCGTTCTGCAGCTCGATCAGCAGCGCCGCGCCACCGATCTCCTCGAGCAGGCCGTTGCGACGCAGCTCGTCGGCAACGGTGACCGCGTCGATCGGCTGACCGGTGCTCATCAGGCCGCGGATGGCCGCGTACACGTGCTGGTGAGCCGGCTTGTAGAAGTGCTCGACCTGCACGCCGAGCTCGGCGACCTGGCCGACCACGTCGCGAGACAGCAGCAGCGCGCCGAGCAAGCTCTCCTCGGCACTCAAGTTGTGGGGAGGGACCCGACCGTCGGCCCGTCGTTGCGGGGGGCGGTCTCGGGGGTCAGCGGCCATGAAGCTCCTACCTTCGCGGACACGCCCTGTGGAGCGTAAGGGGGGTCAACCTGTGACTTGCCTGTGGGCGCGCCTGTGGAGAACTTCCCCCCGCCCAGGGACGAGGCGCGATCGACGGTTGGCGAACCCGCGTCGAAACAAGGCCGAAGTGGCCTGTGGACAACGCTGTGCGAAAAGTGCGTTGTAACCGGACCGTCAAGTGGACGACCGGGGAGGGACGCCTACTTGGCGACGACCTCGATGGTGATCGGGAACTCGACGTCGTTGTGCAACTTGGCCGTCAGCGAGTGCTGGCCGAGCGACTTGACGGGCTCCATGTGGAGCTTCTTGCGGTCGAGCACGATGCCCGTCTGGGCCTCGATCGCGGCGGCGACGTCGGACGTGGTGACCGAGCCGAACAGGCGATCGCCCGAGCCGGCCTTGGCCGTGATCGAGATCACCTTGGCGACGAGCGCCGAGGCAACGGTCTGGGCGCTCTCACGGTCGTGCGCATCGCGCAGGTCGCGGGAGCGACGCATGGCCTTGGCCTGCGACACGGCGCCATCGGACGCCTTCATCGCCTTGTCCTGCGGGAGCAGGTAGTTGCGGGCGTGGCCGTCACTGACCTCGACGATGTCGCCGCGCTTGCCGAGACCCTTGAGGTCGGCACGGAGGATGATCTTCACGGTCAGGCCTCCACTTCCACGGCGTCGTCGGCACCATCGGTCTCGACCTGATCGACGACCTGGTCGACGGCCTCGACGTTTGCCTCGCGGTCGCGGCCACGGCCGCCACCGTCGCCGTCGCGCGGCGGACGGCCGGTGCGAGCCTGCGAGACGCGCTTGGCGTACGGGATCAGGGCCATCTCGCGAGCGTTCTTCACCGCGTTGGCGATGTCACGCTGCTGCTGGACGCTGTTGCCCGTGACCCGACGGTTGCGGATCTTGGAGCGGTCGCTCACGAAGCGGGTGAGGAGGTTGACGTCCTTGTAGTCGACGTACTCGACCTTGTCGGTGACAAGGATGCTCGTCTTCTTCTTGAACTTCTTCGGGTTGGTCTCTTTGGGCGCCCTGGCCCGGTTCTTCTTGCTGGTCATCGCTGGGGTCCTTCTCGGAACATCAAAATTGGATCGAACGGATCGACTGGATCAGAACGGCTCTTCGTCGCCGTACACGGGATCGGGGTTGCGCGGAGCGCTGCCGCCGCCGCTACCACCACTGGAGCTGCCACCGCCGCCGGTGTTGTCGCCACCGCCATCGGTACGAGCGACACGCTCGATCTCGGCGCGGGCCCAACGCAGGGACGGGCCGATCTCATCGGCGTTGACCTCGACCACGCTGCGCTTCTCACCCTGCTGGGTTTCGTAGCTGCGCTGCTCGAGCCGGCCGGTGACGACGATGCGGGTGCCCTTGTTGAGCGACGCCGCAGCGTTCTCACCGAGCGAGCCCCAGGCGACCACGTTGAAGAACGAGGTCTGCTCCTGCCATTCGCCGTTGACCTGGTAACGGCGGCTGACGGCGAGACCGAAGCTGGCCACCCCGCGGCCGCCCTGCGTGAAGCGCAGTTCGGGATCGCGGGTGAGGTTGCCTACGAGGGTGACGGAGTTGTCGGCCATGGTGTGCCTCCTGGTGGAGAAGGGCAGCCGGTCAGGCTGCCGCGCCGGCCAGACCGCGGCGAGCAGCCTCGGCAT
Source organism: Ilumatobacteraceae bacterium (assembly GCA_965229005.1). Lineage (GTDB taxonomy): Bacteria > Actinomycetota > Acidimicrobiia > Acidimicrobiales > Ilumatobacteraceae > CBDDIP01. The sequence continues at coordinate 371,625 of CBDDIP010000002.1, read as the reverse complement.
CGGGCAAGCGGATGAGCTTGTGGCGAACGATGTCGTCCGCGATGCGCAGCGTCCGCTCGAACTCGTCGAGCGCGCCACCGGAGGCCAGCAGGTTGAACACGACGTAGTAGCCGTATTCCTTCTTGTTGATCGGGTAGGCGTACTGGCGACGTCCCCACCAATCCGGCTTGCCGTGGATCGATCCGCCGGCCTTGGTGATGCTGTCGCTGAGCGACTTCACCCAGGCCTGTGCAGCCGTGTCTTCGAGGTCACCATCGAGGATGACCATCAGTTCGTACGCACGCGTCATGCGTGTACTACCTCCCTTCGGACCCGGGGCATCCCCGGGGCCCCGTGCTGGGGCAGGGCCAATATGACCGGGCGAGTGTACAGGGGCGCTGGCAAGACCATGCGAGGAGCATGACAGAGAGGTGTGACAAGGCAGCCGGGTCGTGCTCACCTCGTGACCGGCGATGCCAGAGTTCGAGCAGTCCGGATCGACGAGCCTGCAAGCACGGTGCCCGAAAGCTACGTTCGCGCTGTGGATCTGCACAGCTGGATGAACGCCGACCTGGCCAGCCTGCGCGGCAAGCTCTTCGAGGGCGTGGTCAACCGGGTGCCGGCCGAGCACTGGAGCACCCCGGTCGACGGCGGCGGCTCCACCATCAACCACCTGCTGCTGCACCTCGCCCGTCACCAGGACCTGGCCGTCAACACGGCCATCCGAAACAAGCCGCCGTTGTTCGCCGCACATCGCCAATCGCTGGGGCTCGACGACGCACGGGCCTGGGCCGGCCTGCCCGAGCGTGACGACCCCGCCGTGTCCGGACGCCTCGCCCCCGACCCGCTGCTGAACTACGTCACCGCGGTGTTCGCCGGCACGGCGGAGTGGGTCGAGCGAGTCGGGTCGCTGGCCCTCGACACCGTGCCCGACACCAGCCGTCGCCTGAGCCAACTGGCCGATCTACCTGCCGACGAGCTCGACTGGCTGCACTCGATGTGGAGCGACAAGGCCGTGTGGTGGTTGGTCCAGTGGCCCGTCATCGGCCACGGTCACACCCACGCCGGCGAGGCCACGTCACTGCGCAACCGCCTGGGCTTCAGCCCGTTCTGATGGTGCTGGTCCGATGAACACCCAGACCTGCGAGAGCTGCGGCAGCGACGAGGAGACGGTCTGGCGCGTGCGGCGCGTCTACGTCACCCCGCCCGACCCGATCTTCCCCGACATCACCGAGACCCGCGAGACCGTGCTCGACGAGATCGAGCAGTGGTGCTTCGCCTGCCTGGCCAGCTACCCGCACGAACCCGTCGAGGACTGACCGTCTCGGCCCGGGTCAGGAGGTGGCGCGCGCCTTGGGCTTGCGCCCACCCACCGGCAGCACGCGCAGCAGGTGGTGCCACTTGCACGACGTGCAGGCCTCGACCACGTAGGCGGTCAGCTCGTCGGTGCGACCGTCGAGCTTGGCCAGGTCCTTGGCCGTGCTGACGCAACGGCCGTGCGATGGCAACCGCGGTCCGAACACGTAGGTGACGAGGTGCAGGTGTGGTTCCTGGCAGATCGGGCACTTGTTCGAGGCCGGCGAGCCGACGTTGCGAGCAGCACGGATGAGCTCGGGATGGGCATCGCACACCTGGTCCTGACGGAGCCGGCCGCGGCGGTACTCGTTGATCAAGTGCTGGCGAGCGAGACGGTGGTCCACCACCGCACCGCCGGAGCCACCACGCAGCGAGCCGACACCGAACGACATGTGCGGCAAGGCTACAGACGGTCCGCCACCGCGAGCGCCGCTGCGGCCACACTTGGACGCCATGAGCATCTGGTTCGGCGCCAACGTCGCCGACGACAACGAACTGCGCCTGTGCGGCGACGTCAATGGCAAGCGCGTCATCGAGCTGGGCATCGCGCCCAACCCCAACGCGGTCGCCTTCGCCCTCGCCGGCGCGAAGGCCATCGTCGTCGATCCGTCGGCCGAGCGCATCGCCGCCATGCGCGACGACGCCCAGCGCAACGAGACGCGAGTCGAGTGCCACCTCGGCGAACTTGCCGATCTCGGCTTCGTCACCAGCGCGTCCGTCGACCTCGTGCTGGCCGCGCAGACGATGAGCCCCACCGACGACCTGCCCCGGCTGCTGCGCCAGGTGCACCGCGTGCTCAAGCCGGGCGCCTCGTTCGTCGTCTCGATGACCCACCCGGTGGCGGCGATGTTCGACCCGGGCGACCCGAACGTGCGCCGTCCGTACGGCCAGCGCGGCGGCATCGCCGAGCTGTACATGGCCTTCGAGCGGTCGAACTTCCGCCTCGACGTGATCCACGAGCTGCCCGACCGTCGCCAGCGCGACCCCCTCGTCCCCAGCGTCCTCCTCCTGCGAGCGCGCAAGCAAGGCGTGTAGCTCGCGGAACGCCCACTCCGGGGGCACCGAGTGACGGAATGCGTCGGCGGATGTCCCGAGTCTGCGATTCAGGGCGACGAGGTGAGGGCGTACTCGGTGGCGATCAGGTCGGCGGGACGGGGGCGGCCGAACAGGTAGCCCTGACCGCGATCGCAGCCGATCTCGCGCAGGCGCGACAGCTGCAGCGGGGTCTCCACACCTTCGGCCACCACCTGCAGGCCGAGTGAGTGGCCGAGCTTGACCACGGCCTCGACGATCGTCGTGTCCTCCTGGTCGATGCCCAGCCCGCTGACGAACGACCGATCGACCTTGATCGACTCCACCGGGAAGCGCTTCAGGTAGGTCAACGACGAGTAGCCGGTGCCGAAGTCGTCGACGGCCAGGTGCAGGCCGAGGTTGCGCAGCTCGCGCAACGCCACGGTGGCCTGCTTGACGTCGCTCATGAGGGCCGTCTCGGTGATCTCCAACCACAACGCGTTCGCCGGCACGCCGGTCTCGGCAAGCGCGTCGGCGACGGTCTCGTGGAGGTGCTTGCTCATCAGCTGGCGCACGCTGACGTTCACCGACATCGACAGCTGCTCGAAGTGCGGCATCGACTCGCGCCAGAGGCCGAGCTGCGAGAGCGACGAGCGAAGCACGGTGGCACCGACCTCACCGATCAACCCGGTCTCCTCGGCCATCGGCAGGAACTGCTCGGGACCGAGCAGGCCACGATCCGGATGGCGCCACCGGGCGAGCACCTCGAAGCCGACGAGGTGACCGTCGACGAGGTTCACGATCGGTTGGTAGTACGGCATGATCTCGCCACGCTCGAGGCCGCGGCGTAGTTCGTTGGTGGTGCGCAGGGTGAGCACGCTGGCGTCGTGCGAGCCGGGTGAGAACACCTCGACGCAATCACGCCCGCGAGCCTTGGCTCGGTACATCGCCGCGTCGGCGTCACGCAGCAGCTCGGTCGTGGTGACGCCAGGTCGGTCGGCAACGGCGATGCCGATGCTGGCCGTGACGAACAGCTCGGCGCCGTCGACCACCAACGGCAACGCGATCTCGGCGCGCAGACGCTCGGCGATCTCCACCGGGCTCAGCGCCATGCCGATGTCGCGCAGCATGACGATGAACTCGTCGCCGCCGAAGCGGCCGAGCAGATCGCGGTCGCGCACGACGGCGCGCAGCCGCTCGCTCATGCCGCGAAGCAACTGGTCGCCGACACCGTGGCCGAGGCTGTCGTTGATCACCTTGAAGTTGTCGATGTCGATGAACAGCACGGCGACCGCGCCGGGCACGCTGGTCTCCAGGTGCGAGCCGAGCTGCTCGAGGAAGCGGAAGCGGTTCGGCAACCGGGTGAGCTCGTCGTGGGTGGCCGCCCACTCCAGCCGCTCCTTGCTGTGGCGCTGCTCCGTGACGTCTTCGACGTGAGCGATGGCGATCGACCCGCCCTCACCGTCGTCCAGCAGCGACACCCAGGTGCGCGCCCACACCACGCCACCGTCGCGGCGCACGTACCGCTTCTCCAACCGGAAGGCGTCGACGCCGTCGACCGACTTCGTCGTGAAGCCGTCGCTGCGCATCCAGTCGTCCGGATGGGTGATCTCCTCGACGGTCAAGCCCTTCAGCTCGTCGATCGTGTAGCCGAGCATGTCGGCCAGCGACTGGTTGACGTCGAGCAGGACCGCGGAGTCCGATGTCGCCAGGGCCATGCCGGTCGGCGCGCCGTGGAAGGCCATGCGGAACCGCTCACGAGCGCGCTCGAGCTTCACCGCCTCCTGGTTGCGGAAGGTGACGTCGCGCAGCGCGAGCACGACGCGGTTGGGGTCGCGCACCGGGCCGTGCACGTCCGCCTCGAGGATCACCTCGTTGCCGTTCGGGTGGCGGATGGCGAACACCGGGTTGATCATCCGGCCGCCCTGGAACAGCTCGACGTAGGAGTCGGCCAGCATCTGGCGGTACTCCTCGGGCACCACCGACACGAACGTCCGCCCGAGCAACTGGTCCTTGGTGCGGCCGGTGATGTCGAGCGCACGCGCGTTGGCGTCGCGGATGCGGCCGGCGCGGTCGAGCACGACCACCGCGGCCGGCAGGTCGTCGAGCAACGCGCGCAGCTCGCCCTCGACGACGGTGAGTCGATCGACGTTGTGCTCCAGCGAGCCGGCGAGGTCGGACGCTCGGTACCACGAGGCCAGCTGGTTGGCGCAGATCAACAGACCGGTGATGCCGACGATGACCGCCGAGACCACCGACGCCTTGTGGCTCTGGATGATGTAGCGGAACATGGCCACGCCGATCGCCACCAACACCGGGATGTTGACCACGAACAGGTTGAGCTTGCGCCGACGGCTCGGCCGCACCGCGCCGCCACCCTGCAACCCCGAGGCAGCGCTGGCCACGACGAAGGCCATCGCGAGGAAGGGGTAGGCGACGAGGTAGGACGCGGTCGAACGCGGCGCCACTGCGCAGAAGACGATGTCGCCGACCGCCAACGACACCGCGCACAGGAAGAAGGCGATGCGGGTCTGCGACACATCGACCAGCAGCATCAGCAGCATCACGGACGCCATCAGGATGTCGGCCAACGGGAACGTCAAGCTGAGCAGGTGCACCACCGCCGACCGCGACCACGACGCGGTGGCCGGTCGCACGACCAGCTCCCACACGGTGAACCACACGGCCACGGCCAACAGCGCCGACTCGACGAAGAAGACCATCTTCGTGCTGCGCTCGAACGAGCGGGTGTGCACGAAGACCGCGCTGATCGACATCAGCGGCCACAGCAGGAAGCCGATGCCGGACCACGACGGCCACGTGTCGTTGCCGAAGGCGTGGACCTGCACCGTCCAGGCCAGCTGCCCGAGCGCCCACCCGGCGGTGCCGAACGAGAGCATCAGCCACAGCAGCTTGCGCTCCTCGCGATAGCGCTTGGCCAGCAACCACGACGCCATCGCCGCGCCGGTCATCAGCGAGAGGTCGCTCCACAGACCCCAGTGCTCCACGTCGGTGCCGTGCTGCACGAGGTCGACGAGGGCGAGCGCCATCACGCACGCGAACACGAACGCGCCGCGGCGGAGCCCTGAGCGAACGCTCGGTCGTGTCGTCACCTGTGCGTCCACCTGCCTCCCACCGCGCGATGTGTCATGGCGGCACCCGTCGTGCTCGCGAATCCCGTCGTACCTGCACAGCAAGTATCAGCGCGGACCGTGATCTTTCCACCACTCCATGAGCTTTTCGCGAATGTTCTCCTCGCCGAGCAAGCCCTCGTCGAGGCGCACGTCGAGCAAGAACGCCAGAGCCTTGCCGACCGCCGGTCCCGGGCCGACGCCGAGCAGCGTCATCACCGCGTTGCCGTCCAGCTCAGGACGGATGGAGGCAAGCTCCTCGTGAGCCTCGAGCTCGGCGATGCGCACCTCGAGATCGTCCATCCGCTTGGACAGCGTGGCCGCCTTGCGTTCGTTGCGGGTGGTGCAATCACACCGGGTGAGCACGTTCAATTCCGCCAGCAGCGGACCGGCATCGCGGACGTAACGGCGCACCGCGGAGTCCGTCCAGCCCATCTGGTAGGTGTGGAACCGCAGGTGCAGGGCCACGAGCTCGGTGACGGCCTCGGTGTCGTGGGTGCTGTAGCGGAGGGCTTCCATCCGCTTGCGGGTCATCCGCGCCCCCACCGCGTCGTGGTGGTGGAAGGTGACGCCCTTGCCCTTCTGGTAGCCGCGCGTGCGCGGCTTGCCGACGTCGTGGAACAGCGCGGCCAGCCGGGTGAGGCGGAAGTCGAACGTCGGATCGCCCTGGGCGTCGAGCAGCGGCCGCACGTTCTCGACCACCGCCAGGGTGTGGGTGAGCACGTCCTTGTGGCGGTGGATGGGGTCCTGCTCGAGGCGCATCGACGGCAGCTCCGGCAGGAACTCGTCGGCGAGGCCGGTGTCGATGGCGAACCACAGCCCGGTGCTCGGGTGGTCGACGGTGATCAACCGGTCGAGCTCGTCGCGGATCCGTTCGGCGGAGACGATCTCCAGCCGCCCGTGCATCGCGCGAACCGCGGCGACGAGCTCGTCGGTGGGCTGGAAGTTGAAGCGGGCGATGAAGCGAGCCGCGCGCAGCATCCGCAACGGGTCGTCGCCGAAGCTCTCCTCCGGCGACAGCGGCGTGCGCAGCACACGCGTGGCCAGATCGACCGCGCCGTCGAACGGATCGACCAACGTCGGTGACGGCGACGTGAGCTCCAGCGCCATCGCGTTCACCGTGAAGTCGCGGCGCGACAGGTCGGCCTCGATCCGGTCGGAGAACTCGACGTCGGGCTTGCGCGAGTCGGCGTGGTAGGCCTCGGCGCGGTGGGTGGTGATCTCGTAGATCCGACCGTCCTTCTTGGCGCCGATCGTGCCGAAGCGCTCGCCCTGCGTCCAGATCGCATCCGCCCACCCCTCCAGGCAGGCCTTGATCTGCGGCGGGTGCGCGTCGGTGGTCGCGTCGTAGTCGTCGAGCATGTCGCGATCGACGCCCATCAACAGGTCGCGAACGGTGCCGCCGACGAGGAACAGCCGATGTCCGGCCGCGGCGAAGCGGTCCGTCAGTGGGCGAAGCTCGTCGAAGACCGGCTGGAACCGCTCGGGCGTCACGACCAGCCGCGCTCGCGCCAGAACGCGGTGAGGGCGTCGACGGCTTCGCCGCCGGGCCCACCGGACGTGGCCGACTCGGACGACGGAACCGAGGCCGGCAGACCGACCAACGTGCGCAGCACGCCGGCCGAGCAATCGGCCAGCGCGTCGAGGTCGTAGCCGCCCTCCAACATCACCAGGCGATGACCCGCCGGCACCAACGCGAACGCGCGCTCCACCAACGCCGGGTAGTCGCCGGCGGCAAGTCCGAGGTCGGTGATCGGGTCGGCGCGATGCGCGTCGAAGCCGGCGGAGATGATCACCCACGTCGGGGCGAACCGATCGGCGATCGGCGCGATCACCTCGTCGAAGGCACGCAGGTAGACGTCGCCGGTCGTGTCCGGCGGCAGCGGGATGTTCACCGTCGTCCCGTCGGCCGCGCCCACGCCCGTCTCGTCGTGTCGACCCGTGCCCGGGTACAGCGGCCACTGGTGCATGCTGACGAACAGGACCCGCGGGTCCTCGTAGAACACCGCTTGGGTGCCGTTGCCGTGGTGGGCGTCGAAGTCGAAGATCATCACCCGCTCGCCCTGATCGGCCAGCGCCGCAGCCGCGACGGCGACGTTGGAGATGATGCAGAAGCCCATCGACTCGACGCGCGTCGCGTGGTGGCCGGGCGGACGAACCGCACAGAACGCAACGTCGGCCTCACCGCGCTGCAGCGCTGCGATGGCCGTCAGCCCGGCGCCGGCGGCCAACGACGCGGCGCGCCAGGTGCCGGGGCTGGCGTAGGTGTCGGGGTCCAGCCGTCCGCCGCCAGCGGCGCAGATCCCCTCGATGCGATCGAGGTACCAGACCGGGTGCACGCGCTCCAGATCGAGGCGTGATGCGGCCACCGGCTCCAGTGGCAGCAGCGCATCGGCGACACCTCCGTTGCGTGCGCCACGCAGCACCGCTTCCAACCGCTCCGGCCGTTCGGGGTGCCGGGGACCGGCCAGGTGCTCCAGGTACGCGGCGTGGGTGGCGAACAACACGGTCACCGTGACGACGCTAGCGGGACGGCCCGACGCTACCGTCAGGGCTGGTGAGGCCTGTGCTCCGCTCCCGGACTGACGCACCGCTGGTGCTCCGCGGTGGCGGCTCGGTGTGCCGCGTTCGACCGTGGCCTCACCAACCGACGACGGCTCACGTCATGTTCTACAGCCAGGCGCAGCTGCCGTCGGCGGCTGTCCTGCAGCGCTGGCTCGATCAACTGGCCGACGCCGGCTTCGACACCATCCGCACCGGCGCCGTCAGCACGCTCGTCGCCGGCGAGTTGCACCGCTACGGCTTCACCACCGCGCAGGAGCTGGCACTGCTCGAGCACACCGATCCCGGTTCGGTGCGGGGGCCCGCCGACATGCCGGCGACGCACCGACTCCTCGCCGCCGCGCACGCGGACGCTGCCGCCGTCGACCTCGCCGCGTTCGGACCGACGTGGGGAACCGACGACGTCGGTGTCACCGACATCTGCAACGCCACCGCGCGCCACCGCGCCCGCGGCGCGTTCGCCGGTCAGAGCAAGGTGCTCGCCGGGTACGCGGTGTCCGGCCGCGATGCACGGACCGGTTTCCTGCAACGACTGGCCGTCCACCCGTCGGAGCACGGCCACCACCTCGGGCTGGCGCTCACCGTCGACTCGTTGCGATGGATGGCCCGCTGGCGCGTGCAGCGCGTGCTCGTCAACACCCACACGGACAACGTCGCCGCGCTGGCGCTCTACGAGCGAACCGGGTTCACGCTCATGCCGGACCACCTCCACGTGCTCGAGCGCGCGGCGTGATCCGTCGCCGGTTGCCAGCGCTGATCGCGCTCGCGATCGTCGCCCTGCCGACGATCGCTGCCACACCGCCGGTGTCGGCCCGAGGCGCGGCGACGCTGCGGCTGACACTGATCGAGCAGGACTTCACCGTAAGGTCCGCCGGCGAGATCACGCTGACCGTGGCCGTGCCCGCATCGCTCGACGCAGCCACGCTCGACGCGTCCGATCTCGTCGTCACCGCCTACCGACCCGTCAGCGATCGCGACGCGGTGCAGGCCGCGTTGCAGTCCGAGCCGGACTTCCCGAACACGGTCGACTTCGTCGTCGCTCCCGTCGTCGATCTCGTTCGTCCCCAACCGAACCAGGTGACGCTGACCATTCCGGTGGAGACCAACACGCTGACACCACCGGCGATGCTGCTCTCGCGCGCCGGGGTGTACCCGCTCACCATCGAGCTGCGCTTCGAGGGCGACACGGTGGCCGAGCTCACCAGCTTCGTCAACCGACTGCCGACGAGCGGCGAGGTCGACGACCCGATGTCGGTCGCGCTGGTGATGGGCACGACGCGCCCGCTGCACCTCGACGACAGTGGCGAGGTCGTCCTCGATCAGGGCGACCTCGACGAGCTGGCCGCGTTGGCCGACGGGCTCGAGGCCAGCGCGATCCCGGTCGCCGTGCGCATCGAACCGAAGGTCATCGGCGCGCTGCGAGAGCGCGACCCCGCCCTGGCCACCCGACTGCTCGACGCGCTGGACGGCAACGAGATCATCTCGGGCACCAGCCTCCCGCTCGACCCCTCGGTGGCCGCGTCCGCTGGGCAGAGCGCGCTGTACACGCAGTGGCTGCGCGACGGCGAGGACATCGTCGCCGCCGACATGCCCGCGCCGACCGTGCGGACGGCACAGTTCGTCGACCACACGGTGACGACGCCCGGAGCGACCTTGCTGCGCGACCTCGGCACGCGCCTGCTCGTGCTGACACCCGACGTCTACCGGTCGCTCGACGGCAGCCTCGGCGGGTTCGCCGACACGACACAGCTCGTCGGGATCGCGCTCGACGACGATGCCCAGCTGGAGGGCGCGATCGTCGATCGACGGATCGCCGACACGTTGGAGCGCTCCGCCAAGGACCCGACGCTGATCGCGATCCAGGTGGTCGCCGACCTCCTCGCCGCGCGACAGCGAGCGCTCCTCGACGACGATCTCGCGGCGCGGCACAGCATCGTGCTCGGCACCAACGACCTCGGTGTGCCCGACCCGGCCACCCTCGCGGTGATCACCGAACTGATCGCCGACACGCCGGGTCTGCAGTCTGCCGATCTCGATCAGGTGGCCACGCGTACGACGCGCCAGCAGGTGCTCGGTGACGACGTCGTCGTGCGGCTGCCGAACACGGTCGACAGCAGCGCGCTGACCGGGCGAGTGCAGACCCAGACCGACCTGGCCACCGAGGCAACCAGCACCGGCAGCATGCTGCCCGACGGCGACCAACGGCCATCGAACTGGGCAGCGTTCATCGCCATCCTGCCGACCACCGCGCTCGACGACAGCACGGTCGCCAGCATCACCGGGCGGTTGCGATCCGAGTACGAAGCGATCCGAAGTGCGGTCGGCATGCCGACGCCGTTCTCGTTCAGCCTCACCGGTCGCAGCAGCACGATCCGCCTCAACTTCCGCAACGACAGCGACACGCCGTTGAAGATCCGCGTCGTCCTCGACTCGCCGAAGCTCAGCTTCCCCGACCCGGATCAGATCGAGACGCTGCCACCGCACAGCGTGCAAGAGGTGCTCGTGCGCGTCGAGGCCCGCACCAACGGCGACTTCGGCGTCTCGCTCAACGTGCTCACGCCACAGGGCGACATCGAGCACGCCCGGCTCGGACCGACCGTTGCGTTGACGGCCAGCCTCAACGCACTGAGCGGCCTCGGCAACCTGGTCACCGGCGCGGCGATCCTGATGCTCGCCGCGTGGTGGTTCCGGCACTGGCGCGCCGTGCGACGCAAGCGCGACGCGGCGGCAGTGATCGGCCGGCACCCGGTGTCGTTCGGCAACGCCATGCCGGGCGATCAGGGCGCGAACGGCGGCGAACTGTCGCCCGACGCGGCAACGAGTACCCTGCCCCCCTCGTGAGCGACACGCCGCGAGAAACGACCGTCCGCATCGTCACCGACTCGGCGTGCGATCTGCCGCAAGCGGCGGCCGACGAGCTCGGCATCGAGATCGTCCCGTTGACGATCCGCATCGATGGGCACGAGTACGTCGACCGTGCCGACCTGACGCCGTCGGAGTTCTGGGCGAAGTGCTCGCAGTCCAGCGCGCTGCCGGAGACCGCCGCGCCGGCGCCCGGCCAGTTCGAGGCCACCTATCGCCGCCTGGCGGCCGAGGGTGCCACCGGCATCGTCGTCGTCTCGCTCAGCGCCGGCCTCTCGGCCACCATGCAGTCGGCCGAGCTCGCCGCTCGCAACGTCGCCGACACCATCGACGTGCGCGTCGTCGACAGTCGCTCGGCCACGCTCGGCGAGGGCGTGATCGTGCTCGACACGGCACGGTTCGCCCGCACCGGTGCGTCGCTCGATTCGGTCGAGGCGCACGCCACCGACCTCGCCGCTCGCACGCACGTGTGGGGTGCACTCGACACGCTCGAGAACCTGAAGAAGGGCGGCCGCATCGGCGGCGCCAAGGCGATGCTCGCCTCCGTGCTGTCCATCAAGCCGATCATCGAGGTGCGCGACGGCAAGGTGGAAGAGGGCGGCAAGCAGCGCACGCGCAGCAAGGCGATGGCGTTCGTCGTCGAGAAGATGGCCGCTGCCGGTCCGATCCAGACGCTCGCCGTGATGCAGGCCGACTGCAGCGACGTCGACGCGTTCGTCGCGCTCGTCCGTCAGCACTACAGCGGCGACATCGTCATCGGCGACATCGGTCCCGTCGTCGGCAGCCACACAGGCCGCGGCACCATCGGTGTCGCTTTCACCGTGTAGCTCGTATTGACGGCGTGGGAACCGGGTGGGCAACTAGCGTTCCCCGCGGATCCCATGTCTGCAACGCTCCCGGGCACCACCAGCCCCACACCGCTTCCTCCGGCCATGCTCGCCCAGCGCTATCGGCTGGAGCGACGGCTCGCGCAAGGAGGCATGGCCGAGGTGTGGCTCGGCACCGACACGTCGCTGTCGCGACAGGTCGCGGTGAAGCTGCTGAAGCCGTCGCTGGCTGCCGATCCGATCGTCGCCGAACGGTTCCGCCGTGAGGCCATCGCCGTCGCCGGACTGAGCCACCCCAACATCGTCGCGGTCTACGACGCAGTAGATGACACGATCGGCGGCGAACGTCGGCAGGCCGTGGTGATGCAACTCGTCAACGGCAAGAGCCTGCGCCAGCTGCTCGACGAGCAGAAGCGGCTGAGCCCCGATCTCACGATGCACATCGGTGCGTGCGTCGCGTCGGCGCTCGACGCAGCGCACAAGGCCGACCTCGTGCACCGCGACGTGAAGCCGGGCAACATCCTCATCACGCCCGACGGGCGCGTGCTGCTCACCGACTTCGGCATCGCCAAGGGCCTCGGCTCGCCCGACGAGGACCTCACCAGTCCGAACGTGATGATGGGCACCGCGAAGTACCTGTCTCCCGAGCAGGTGCGCGGCAAGAAGTTGGACGGTCGTGCCGACCTGTACTCGTTGGGCCTCGTGCTCTACGAGTGCCTTGCCGGTCGCGTGCCGTTCCTCGGCGAGACCGACGCCGACACCGCGCTCGCCCGACTGAATCGCGAGCCCACCGATCTCACCCGTCTGCGCCCGACGCTGCCGTACGGACTCGCCCAGTTGATCCACCGCCTGTTGGCGCGCCGCCCCGAGCAGCGCTACGCCACGGGCGCCGAGGTCCGCGCCGAGCTCACCAAGGTGGCATCGCGCGCCACCGACCTGGGCAACGACACCGGCGGGTTCACCCCGCCGTCGGGCAACTCGGCGACGCCCACCCAGCCCAGCCCGTCGGCGCCGGCGGTGCGCACGACCCCCACTCGCCAATCGCCCACGCGTCCCGCCGGACCGCGTCCGGCCGCGGGTTCCGGCGGCCAGCAACGTCCCGGCCGTCCGGCCGGCCAACCGGTGATGATCGATCGCACGCCGACCTCGGATCGTCGTCCCAAGCCGCGGCCGAACCGTCGCTTCGAGCACCGCAACGGACCGTCGCTCGTGGTGGTCGGTGGACTGCTGCTCGCCGCGCTCATCGTCGGGGCCATCCTGTGGATCACCATCGGTGGCGACGGCGACGGTGGCGCGTTCACCCCGCCGACGTCGGTCGTACCCGAGGCGCAGGCGACCACCCCGCCGGTGCCGGTGGCCTCGATCCAGGCGGTCACCACCTACGACCCCGACGGCGACGACGGCACCGAGAACGACGACCAAGCCTCGCTCGCCCACGACGGCAAGGCCTCCACCGCGTGGACCACCGTCTGCTACTCGTCGAAGTTCCTCGGCGGCAAGGGAGGTGTCGGACTCGTCGCCGATCTCGGCGTCGCCACCACCGGCACGTTCTCCGTCGAGGTCGGCAGCGCCCCGTACCAGGTGCAGGTGCTCACCGCGACGAACTCGATCCCCAGCGAGATCAGCGACTGGGGCCCGGCGGTGCGCAAGGCCAATGGTGAGTCCGCCGAGACGATCCAGGTCGACCTCGACACCCCGACGCGCTACGTGCTGGTGATGTTCAACGAGCTCGGCAAGGACGCCGGCTGCGCCAACAACCCGTACCGCGGCCGCATCGACGAGATGACGTTCACGCCGGCCGGCTGACCGTGAAGTGCCGGGAGCGCGTGGCGGCGCCCCAGTAGCCTCGCCGGATCGCTGCACCGCTCGACGATCTCTCGTTGGTGACCGCGGCCCAAGGGGGAGACCGCGGGGCGCTCGATCAACTGCTTCGCCGTCACTACGACCGCGTCCATGCGGTGTGCCGGCGGATCACGGGGAACGACGCCGACGCCGCCGACGCGGCGCAGGAGGCGATGATCGCCGTCGTGCGCGGGTTGTCGAAGTTCGACGGCCGTTCGTCGATCGGCACGTGGATCTACCGCGTGGCGACCAACGCCAGCCTCGATGAGCTGCGTCGCCGACGCCGCCGACCGGTCCCCGACATGCCGACCAACGACGACGGCGTGACGCGCGACATCGTCGACCCGGACGCAGGGCTGCGCCTCGACGCCATCGGCGACCGCATGGCGCTCGACACAGCGGTGGCCGCATTGCCGACCGAGTTCCGCCTCCCGGTCGTCCTGCGCGACGTCGGCGACCTCGACTACGCGGAGATCGCCAGCATCCTGGACATCCCGGTGGGCACCGTGAAGAGCCGCATCGCCCGAGGTCGCGGGGCACTCGCCGGTGCACTCGGACGCCTCGATGCCGAGAGCTACCCGCAGGGCGGGAACCAGCACGAGGGCCCGCAACGTCCAACCGGAGCACCATGAGCGACGACCTCTCCCCCGACGTCGAGCTGGCCAGCGCCGAGCTCGACGGGATCCTGGAGGGGTCGGCCCGCGCGCCGAGATCGATCGTCGATGCGCTCACCGCCATTCGCGCCGAGCTCGCCGACGTGCCGTCGCCCACGGAGGAGTCCCGCGAACTGGCGATCGCTGCCGCGCTCGCCGAGTTCGACCGCCTGCTCGCCGACCCGGAACGACCCGCCCGCCGGTCGAAGCCGGTGGTCGTCGCCGCCGCGCCCGTCGATCAGCTGGCGCTGGTGCGCGCCAAGCAGCGGCGCGCGTACCGCTGGCTCGGCGGCGCAGCCGCGGCGGCGGTCGTCGGCGTCATCGGCTTCTCGTTGGCCAACAGCAACACCGGCTCCGACATGAAGTCGTCGTCGACCGAGGCGATCGACGCCTCCAAGCTCCCCCAGGACTCCGACACCCGTGCCGGCGGCGAAGCGCCGTCCGTCGCCGACAGCGCACCGCGCCCGACGATCGGTGGGATCACCGGCGCCGGCGACCCACGGTTCACCACTCCCGACGAGCTCCGTCAGTACGCGCTCGCGTCCGAGAACAACGCTCCGTCGGCCACCACGCCGGCCGCCGACGGCACTACGGCCGGCACCACCCCGGGCACCACCGCCGCCACCGCCTTCTCCGGGACCACGCCGCAGATCGAGACCACCGCGATCGCCTGCGACCTCGCCGGTGGTTCGATCGTCGGCGGACCGATCGTCTACATCGACCGACCGGCGATCGTCGTGGTCACCGACAGCGTCATCCGCGCGGTGGACATCGAGACGTGCAACATCCTGGTGGAGATCGACCGCTGACGTTCCACGTGGGCGCCGGACCAGCACTCGCCGTGCACGTCCAGCAGTAGGCTCGGCCGCATGCCAGGCAACCCGTTCACCGACCCCAACTGGGCACCCGATCTTGCCGACACCATCGACCGGTACGTCGGCAAGGTTCGCGACAACGTCACCGCCAAGGCCGCCACCGCCGTCCGCGCGCTGGTGTTCGGGATCATCATCGGCATCACCGCCATCGCCCTGCTGATCGTCGGCATCATCCTGGTCACCAAGTTGGTCCAGCACTTCCTTGCCTTCCCGCTGGATCCCGACACCGCGGTGTGGGTCAGCTACATGGCGCTCGGCGGGATCCTCGTGCTCGGTGGCGCGTTCTTGATGCGCAAGCGCTTCGCCGGTGGCGGGGAATGAGCCACCACCACGTCATCGTCGTCGGGTCCGGTCCGGCAGGCCTCACCTCGGCGATCTACACCGCCCGCGCCAACCTGGCTCCGCTGGTCATCGAGGGCGAGCCGAGCAGCACCAGCGATCAACCCGGCGGTCAGTTGATGTTGACCACCGAGGTGGAGAACTTCCCGGGGTTCCCAGAAGGCATCATGGGTCCGGAGCTGATGCTGCGCTTTCGCGAGCAGGCCCAACGCTTCGGCGCCACCTTCCTCACCGAGAAGGTCACCCGTGTCGACTTCTCCGAGCGTCCCTTCCGTGTGTGGGTGCGCGAGCAGGAGTTCACCGCCGACTCGATCATCGTCTCCACCGGCGCACAGAGCCTGATGCTCAACCTGCCGGCCGAGCAGCACCTGCTCGGCCACGGCCTGTCGACCTGCGCGACCTGCGACGGGTTCTTCTTCCGCGGCCAAGAGATCGCCGTCGTCGGTGGCGGTGACAGCGCGGTCGAGGAGGCCACGTTCCTGACCAAGTTCGCCTCGAAGGTCAGCATGCTGGTGCGCCGCGACGAGCTGCGCGCCTCGAAGATCATGCAGGACCGCGCCGCGAGCAACGAGAAGATCGAGCTCGTGTGGAACACCGTCGTCGACGACCTCGTCGGCACGGAGAAGCTCGAGGGTGCCGTGGTGCGCAACGTGCTCACCGGCGAGGTGCGCACCCTGCCGGTCACCGGACTGTTCGTCGCCATCGGTCACCGGCCGAACACCGACCTGTTCAAGGGCGTCCTCGACATGGAGGACAACGGCTACCTGATCACCCAGCCGGGCAGCACGTACACCAACATCCCCGGCGTGTTCGCCTGCGGTGACGTGCAGGACCACACCTACCGGCAGGCGATCACCGCCGCAGGCTCCGGATGCATGGCCGCCATCGACTGCGAACGCTGGCTCGAAGCGCAACACGCCTGACGCGCCGCGCTTCGGCGTGTCTGGCGGCACGCCCGCGCTGGGAATCATTGACCGGACCCCACGGTTCGACACCGGTAGCATCACGCTTCCGACCGAAAGGACCCCCGCCATGGCCGATGGCATCGTCACCCTCACCACTGCAACGTTCGACGAGACCGTCGCTGGGTCCGACAAGCCGATCATCGTCGACTTCTGGGCCGAGTGGTGCGGCCCGTGCAAGATGATCGCTCCCATCCTGGGTGAGATCGCCACCGAGCAGGCCGGCAACCTCACCGTCGCCAAGCTCAACGTCGACGAGAACCCGGACATCGCCATGCGCTTCAACGTCATGAGCATCCCCACACTCCTGGTGTTCAACGCCGGTGAGGTGCAGAAGCGCCTCGTCGGGGCCAAGGGCAAGGGTCAACTCCTCCAGGAGCTCAACGAATTTCTTCCTACTTCCCGCTGACCCCCGGTCAACGCGGAGAGGCCGTTCGCGATCTGCAACGCCGCCTCGGTGCCGCCGGGTTCCCACCTGCCGGCGCCGAGGCGGGTTCGTTCTGCGCCGCCACCGGTGCCGCATTGCGGACCTTCCAGCACGCACGGGGACTGCGAGTCGACGGCGTGTGCGACGAGCACACCTGGACTGCGTTGGTCGAGGCGTCATGGCACTTCGGTGACCGGCTGCTGTTCCTCACCGCGCCCAACCTGCGCGGCGACGACGTTGCCGAGCTCCAGTCCCGTTTGGCGCGCCTCGGGTTCGACAGCGGACGCGTCGACGGCATCCTCGGCCCGCGAACGGTGCGAGCCCTGGAGGACTTCCAGTCCAACTGCGGCGTGACGTCCGACGGGGTGTGTGGCCCGGACACGGTGCGCGCCATCCTGCGCGTCAGCGGGCAGACCGGTGACGGGCCGGGCATCAGCACCCTGCGCGACCGGGAACGCCAGCGCGGCGGACCCGGATCGTTGGCGGCCAGCCGTGTGGTGATCGGTCAATTCGGCGGGCTCAGCGCGATCAGTCGGACGTTGGCTCGCGAGCTGCGTCAGCACGGAGCGACGGTGATGACGCTCGACGAACCCGACGTGATCGCCCAGGCGCACGCCGCCAACCACTTCGAAGCCGACGTCTACCTCGGCTTCGAGAGCAGCGCCGAGCCGGCTGCCGTCGCCCACTTCTACCGCGTGCCGACCTTCGAGTCAGCCGGTGGCCGGGCCCTCGCCGAGGCGATCGTCACCAGTTGGACCGAAACGCTCACCCTGCCGACGAGCGTGACCCCCACCACGAGCGGCATGCGCCTGCCGGTGCTGCGAGAGACGCGGATGCCGGCCGTCTTGTGCCTCGTCGGGCCCGTTCGGCCGGTCACGGACGCTGCAACGGCGCTGTGTGGAGCGATGTTGAGCGCTTTGGCTGCCTGGGTCTCCCGTCCAGCCTGAGAGTTTGTCCACAGGGTTTTCCACCTGGTGTGTGCAACCCTCATCCGCTGGTTGGCCTTGATATCTCACGCTGAGCGAGATGTAGGGCCCGAATCTCACGTATCGTGCGTTTCCTGGCCGGTCATCAGGTGATACAGGCGCTCGAGATCCTCAAGGTCGGCAAAGTCCACCACGACCTTGCCGCGCTTCGAGCTCATGCTCACAGCCACACGTGTGGACAAGTGCTCGGCGAGCAGCTCCTCCAGCTCGAGCAGTCCCGGTGGACGCAGCCGAGTCACTGGGCTGATGCCCGCACCGTCACCGGAGCGACGTGAGGCGCCCGGCGAAGCAGCCGTCGATGGATCGGCGATGCCCTCGCCGCCGCCGACAGATCGGTCGCGCACGGCGTCTTCGACCATTCGCACCGACCAACTCTCGGCGGCGCTCCGGCGAGCCAACTGCTCTTGGAAGGCGCGGTCGGGCGTACCGAGCAGGGCTCGTGCGTGGCCTGCGCTGAGTCGGCCGTCGGCCAACAGGGCGAGGATCGCCGGCGGCAACGACATCAGGCGAAGTGTGTTGCTGACCGCTGAGCGGCTCTTGCCGACGCGCGAGGCGACTTGATCGTGCGTCAGCTGGAAGTCCTCGATCAATTGTTGGTAGGCGGCGGCCTCCTCCAACGGGGTGAGATCCTGCCGATGGAGGTTCTCGACCAACGCCCGCTCGACGGAACCGAGATCGTCGGTGGCGCGCACCACGGCCGGGATGACCGCCAGTCCTGCGCGGCGCGCAGCGCGCAGTCGGCGCTCGCCGGCGACGAGCTCGAACGTGCCGTCCTCGAGCGGACGGACGAGCACGGGTTGCAACACGCCGATCTCGCGGATGGACGCTGCCAGTTCGGCGAGCGACTCCTCCTCGAAGTGACGGCGAGGTTGGTTCGGGTTCTCGACGATCGAACCGACCGGCAGATCGGCGAGTCGCGTGCCGTCGGTGGCAGTCGTCGCGCCGGACGAGTCGGCCGGGATCAGCGCGCCGAGCCCCTTACCCAGTCCTCCGAGTCGAGCCACGACTGACCTCCTTTGCCACACTCCGGTACGCAGTTGCACCGCGAGAACCGGGATCGAAGGTGATGATCGGCTGACCGAACGACGGCGCCTCCGAGAGGCGGACCGACCTCGGCACGACCGCGCGGCAGACCTTGTCGCCGAAGTGCTCGCGCACCTCCTTGACCACTTGGTCGGAGAGCTTGGTGCGTGCGTCGTACATGACGCACACGATCGTGCTCACTTCGAGCGTCGGGTTGAGGTTGCGCTTGACCAGATCGACGTTGCGCAGCAGTTGACCGAGACCTTCCAGCGCGTAGTACTCGCATTGGATCGGGACGAGCACTTCGCTCGCCGCATTGAGGCCGTTGACGGTCAGCAACCCGAGTGACGGCGGGCAGTCGATGAGCACGAAGTCGTAGTCATCGAGCACCGCCTCGATCGCTCGACGGAGCCGGTTCTCACGACTGAACGCGGGGACCAGCTCGATCTCGGCGCCGGCCAGGTCCAAGCTCGCCGGCGCGACGAACAGGTTCTTGACCTCCGATGGTTCGATGCAGTTCTCCAGCGGAACCTCATGCATGATCACGTGGTACATCGAGGTCTCGAGCCCACGGTTGTCGATGCCGAGACCCGTGGACGCGTTGCCCTGGGGGTCGAGGTCGATGATCAGGGTGCGGAAGCCCAGCTCAGCGAGACAAGCACCGACGTTGATGGTCGAGGTCGTCTTACCGACGCCACCCTTCTGGTTGGCGACGGCGATCACACGGGGAAGCGGACGCCCGGGCTCCGGCTCCGGCTCGGTCGAGGTCATCGAGGGCACATCTCCTTGAGGGGTTCGTCCCAGTTCACGCACGGCCACGGGCGACCGGCGAACGCATCGAGAGGCTATCGCAGCAACCACAGATCACCCGGGGATCCTCTCCCCCGGCTCATCGCTTGGTCGTGAAACTCCACGGATCCCCCCAGCTCTCCAGCGCCTGTGGGCACGGCCGCCAAGCCCCGTCACGCTGCGGCGCGAATGCCGCGCCGACAGCGTTCCACGTGAAACATCCATGGGCGCCAAGCCGACGACGCCGTCGTGCATCTCGCGCCCAAACACGTCGAGCCCCGATCCCACGGATCCCGCACCTGCACCCGGTCTCATTGCGGTCTCGTCCCTTGGGCGCGAGACCGACGAGAAGTCGTCATTGCCGCGCCCAAGGAACGACTGAACACGTCCTCGTACGCGGAACTGACGAGATCTCATGGATCATGCGCCCAAGCCGCAGAGTGGATCGGTGGCGACCACGGAACGACGCGAGAGCCGCGCCCCAAGGCGTTCCACGTGAAACATCCACGGCAGCCGAGGATGCCAAGCACGCGACTGGGACGTCACCACTCCGCCCCAATCATCGCCGTGTACCTGTCCTCCTCGGGCACTGAACTCGCGACACACCGTTTGATCACGGACAGCGAGGAGCCGCGACCACCGTGCGACGCGAGGGCCGCGCCCAAGGCGTTCCACGTGAAACACTCCCCGGCGCCCACCCTCTACGGTTTCCGAGATGACGGTCGTCCTCCTCCATCCGTTGCCGCTGGACGGGACGATCTGGACCCGCTGCTTCGCCGACTCGGAGTCAGACGAACGGATGATCGCGCCCGACCTGTATGGGATGGGAACCTCGATCCACGCCTGGGCCGAAGGGGTGCTCGACCTTGCGGGGCCCGGTCCGCTCACGATGATCGGCAACTCGATCGGCGGATCCTGCGCCATCGAGGTCGCTGTCCTCGCGCCCGATCGAGTAGAGCTGCTGGTGCTGGTGGGAGCGAAGGCAGGGCACCGGCCCGAGCCGGACCTGTGTGACGAGGCCGTTCGCATCCTCGTCGATCACGGACTCGAGCGCGCCTGGACCACCTACTGGGAGCCCTTGTTCGCGCCGGCCATGAACGAAGCCGTGCTGGCCGAGGCCAGATCCATCGCGATGTCGCAGGATGTCGATGCGGTCATCAACGGGGTCAAGGTCTTCCATGGCCGCCCAGATCGAACGTCGTTCATCGAGTCGCTCGACGCGCGTATCGTCGTGATCAGCGGTGAGCACGACGTCGTCGCACGGCACGGTGAAGCGATGGCGGCCAGTCTTCGCCAGGGCAGCTTCCACATCGTCGAGGCGTGCGGACACTACGTGCCGCTCGAGCAACCAGCTCGACTGGCGGCGCTCGTCCGAGACGCCCAAGGTTCCACGTGGAACCTTGGGCGCGAAACCGACGACTGATCGTCGGTCTCGCGTCCAAGCAGTGCTACGGGGGAGTCAGCGGCGGCGGAAGGCGCGGACGCCGTCCACGAGGCCGTCGTCAACGAGTCGCTCTCGTTCGAGCAGGTCCACCGGCCAACGGGCGTCATCGGTCCGCGGCGGCTCACTCACCAGCAGGCACCCGCCGTCGACGAGGAGCCGGCTGCCCCAGCGGGCGGTGAGCTCGGCGGCGGCGAAGCTGCGCGCCGTGGCGATGTCGGCGAACCGGCCCCGAGCGCGATGGACGAGCTCGACGTCACTGGCGATGACTTCCACATGTGTCGACACGCCGAGCGACGAGACGGCACGACGCAGCTGATCGGCACGCGTGGCACGCCGCTCGATCAGGACGATCCGCAGGTCCGGCCGACGGACGGCGATCACCAGTCCCGGCAACCCGCCGCCAGATCCCAGGTCGACGAGCACAGGAGGTGCGGCACCGGGTTCGGTCGAGCATGGCTCCGGGATGCGGGCCACGAAACGGTCCGCGTGCGCAATGGCGTCGACGAGTGAATGCTCACCGATCGAGCCGCGCTCGCGGATGGTGTGGAGGACCGCGATCAGCTCGCGGTCCTCGTCGACGAGTGGGTTCTCGTCAGCCATTCGCCGGCGCGATGACCACGCGCCGGTAGGGATCGTCGCCTTCGGACCGGGTGCTGATGCCCTCGATCTCGCCGAGCGCGTCGTGGATCACCTTGCGGTCGGCCGACGACATCGGCTCCAGCACGCGAGCGACACCCGAGGCCTTGACCTCATCGGCCTGCTGCAATGCGAAGCGGCCGAGGGCCTCCTTGCGACGCTGGCGATAGCCGCCGATGTCGATCCGCAGGCGCGTGTCGTGATCGCCGAGGCGACGCTGCGACGCGACGCGGGCGAGATCCTGGACGGCCTGCAGCGTCGTGCCGCGGGGACCGACGAGGAGCCCGAGGTTGTCGCCCTCGACCCGAACTTCGAGGTCGTCGCCGTCTTCGACCAGGGACGTCGTGCCCTGGAGCCCGAAGGTGCGAACCAACTCGTCGATGAACCGTTGCGCCTCGGCGCCAACCTCTTGTGCGCTCACGTCATGCTCCGTGTTCCTGGTCGATGTGCTCTTGGGTGATGTCGTGCCGTCGGCATCGTCGCGGGGAGCCCGCGGCTTGGGGTTGCGCTGACGCGGCGGACGCGCCTCACGCGGCGCCGCAACGTCAGCACCTTCGGTGGCTTCGGCGATCGCGGTGGCGACGGCTGCATCGCCGTCGGTGGTGCGCGGCCGGCCACGGCCGCCGCCGCGGGAGCGGCTCGGAGCACGCTCGGCCGGCTCGACGGTGTCACCGTTGGTCGCGGATGCCGCGGCGGGCGCGCCATCGGCGCTCTTGGCACGACGCTTGTCGCGCCGATCGACCTTCTGACGGGCCTGCGTCGGACGAACACGAGCTCGCACCCGCGCCTCGCCACGCATGCGGCCGAACAACCCGGCCTTCGGCTCTTCGAGCACTTCGAACTCGGCATCGGTCTCGTCGACGCCGAGCTGGTCGAGTGCCAGCTCCTTTGCGTCCTCGAGCGTGCGCGCGGTGGTTTCCACCCATTCCATATCGGTCAGACCTACTTCTTCTTCGGTTGAGGCCGCGCGCCGGGGCGAGCAGCCTTGCCCGTGGGAGCCGGGCGACCGGCCTTCCCCGTGGGCGTCGGACGGTTCTTCGGTGTGGTGACCCGCTTGCTGGAGATCGCGCCGGGCACCGGCTTCGATCCCGGCTTGCCGGCCGGCTGGCCCTTCGGCCCGCCGAGATCGCGCTTGGCCTGCGAGAAGATCCCGCCGCCACCCGCGCTGGGGTTGGCCTTGGCGTACTCACGAGCACGCTCGCCGGCGGCTTGCGCCTGGCGGCCGAGCGACTCATCGCCCTTGTAGAACTTGCGGGTGATGTACACCTGCAGGCCGATGCGGAAGATCGCTTGGGCCATGTAGTAGATGACCAGGCCGGTGAGATAGAAGACGAGGAACACGGCGAACACCACCGGCAGGTACTGCATCAGCTTCTGCTGGGTGGCCGACATCGTCGGGGCGACGGTGGCGCGGGCGGCGACCATCTTCTGCTGCACGAAGTAGAGGACACCGAGCGCCACGACCAGCAGTGCGTAGATCAGGCCCTTGCCGAACGAGTCGCTCATGACCTGCCACGGACGCTTGGCCAGGTCGAGGCCCCACGACAGCATCTCGTTCTGACCGATGAGCGACTTGGCCAGCTTCGACGACGCGGCCACGTACTTGGGCTGGAAGCCGATCTTGCCGTCGTCCTTGTCCGTCAATCCGTGCAGGACGCGGAACATGATGATGAACACCGGGAACTGCAGCAGCAGCGGGAAGCAGGAGGCCAGCGGGTTGACCTTGTGCTGCTGGTACAGCTTCATCATCTCTTCGTTGAGCTTCTGGCGATCGCCGCGATGTTCGTTCTGCAGGCGGCGCATCTCCGGCTGGAGGCGCTGCATCTCGAGCATGCCCTTGGTGCTCTTGAGCACGAGGGGAGCGGTGATCAACATGACCACGAGGGCCATCATCGAGATGGCGAGGATGTAGTTCTCGGTGAGCGCGTAGAACCACTCGAGGGGCTTGGCGGTGAACTCGAACAGGCCGGCGATCATGCGGCGTACCTCTTTTGTCGAAGAGCAGGGGAGCGTCGCTCCGGCACGGGATCGAAGCCGGAGGGACCGAAGGGGCGACAGCGCAGAAGGCGACGAACCGTCAGCCACGCACCGCGCCAGGTGCCGTGGGTGTGCAGCGCCTCGATCGCGTACGCCGAGCAGGACGGGGTGAACCGGCAGGGAGACGGGCGCCCGTCCACTGCACGCTGGTAGAAGGTGACCAGACGGATCAGCCGCGAATGCGGTCGAGAACCCGCTGCAGGTCGAACGTCAGTTCGTCGAACGACGGTGACGCGGTGCCCGGACGCACGCCGAACAGGTACCACCCCGCCGGGAGCTGCTGTCCATCGTTGGTCTGCGCTCGGATCAACACCCGGAGCTGACGACGCAGGCGGTTGCGAACGACCGCCGTGCCCACAGCACGGCCGAGTGCGTACGCGACGCGCGGCGGCGTGGCGAGTGGATCGAGAACGTACGTGCACCAGACGACTCCAGCCCGGGTGCGGCGACCCTCACGCGAGAGGCGTGAGAAAGCGCTGCGTTCCCGGATGCGCCAGATCAAGCCGACAGTCGGGCGCGGCCCTTGGTCCGGCGTGCCTTCAGCACGGCCCGGCCGGCGCGAGTGCTCATGCGGGCGCGAAAGCCGTGCTTCTTGGCACGGCGACGGGTGTTCGGTTGGTAGGTGCGCTTCACGCAGCCCTCCATCAATGGGACGACAACACGGGGACGACAAACTGAAAAGGCGACAGGGTGTGTGGGCGCACGAAACGGCGCGACCGGCACACGCCAGACCGGACAAGGCTAGAGCTTCCCCCCGGCGACTGACAACCAGGGCGTCCGCGGGCTCCGATCGCGCCGGATCGCCGCCTGGAACCCGTCTGCTAGCCTGCCAGGCTCCGCCGTCTTGCACTATCCACATGGTGTGGACAAACATGTGGACGGACGAACGGACTCAGAGAGGAGTGGCAGGTGAGCGACCACGATCAGTTGTGGACAGCCGTTGCCCAGCTCCTCAGGGCACAGGTGTCCGAGGCGGTCTGGTTCTCGACGTTCCAAGATGTGGTGGCGCTCGACAGCGATCCATCCATCGTCCGCGTGAGCGCCCCGAACGGCCCGGTGCGCGACAAGATCCTGTCGCGCTACCTCCCGCTGGTGCGTGACGCGCTGGAGGAGATCGGCGCCAGCAACCGCCAGTTCGTGGTCGAGGTGCAGCTCAACGAGGGTTTCGTCGACGACTACGGGAACGAGGCGCCGCGAGACAAGCAGGTCAGCAGCGAGCCGCTGAACGTCAACGGGCCGAGCGAAGCCGCCGGCATGAACCCGCGGTACACGTTCGAGACGTTCGTGAAGGGCGCCAGCAACCAGTTCGCGCTTGCTGCCGCGCTCCGGGTGGCCGAGACGCCGGGACGTTCCTACAACCCGCTGTTCATCTACGGCGCCGCCGGCTTGGGCAAGACCCACCTGCTGCACGCCATCGGCCACTACGTGCACCACCACTACCAGCACGACACGGTGCGCTACGTCAGCACCGAGACCTTCCTCAACGAGTACGTCGACGGCATCCGCACCAACACCATCGCCAACTTCAAGCGCCGCTACCGCGACATCGACGTGCTGCTGATCGACGACATCCAGTTCATGGAAGGCAAGGAAGGGCTCCAGGAGGAGTTCTTCCACACGTTCAACTCGTTGCACGGCGCCAACAAGCAGATCGTCATCTCCTCCGACCGGATGCCCGACGCGATCCCGACCCTGGAAGAGCGGCTGCGCGGCCGGTTCAAGTGGGGCCTGATCACCGACATCCAGCCGCCCGACCTGGAGACCCGCCTGGCCATCTTGCGCAACAAGGCCGAGCGCGACAACAGCCCGGTGCCGTCGGAGACGCTCGAGTTCATCGCCTCGCGGATCACCACCAACATCCGTGAGCTGGAAGGGGCCCTGATCCGCGTCACTGCCTACGCCAGCTTGAACCACGTGCCGATCAGCACGCACATGGCCGAGGCACTGCTCAGCGACCTGCTCACCGACACCTTCGTCAAGCCGCGCACCGACGACGAGCTGCTCAGCGAGATCGCCGTCATCCTCGGTTACAGCGTCGACGCGCTGCGCGGCAAGAGCCGGCAGCGCCCACTGGTCACGGCCCGCCAGACGGCGATGTACGTGTTCCGCGAGCTCACGGATCTGTCGTACCCGGCCATCGCCCGCCTGTTCGGTGGGCGCGACCACACCACGGTGATCCACGCCGTCGACAAGATCCAGCGGCTGATGAAGGAACGCAAGCAGATCTACGACCAGGTCACCGATCTCGTCCAGCGGCTCAAGAAAGCATGAACCGCATCCACCCGATCAGGGGCGCGCGCGCCCATGTGGACGGCGTGTGGACGCTTGGGCGCGACACGGGGACAACCACTCCGTCATCCACCGAAGCACACGCGCGTCATTTCCTGCCTGTGCACGGCCGGGGAAACCGGTGTGCACGCGGATCGGGCACCTACGCTGGCCGATCGACGAGTTGTGCACAGTCCACAGCCCTTATTACCTCTATTAGTTCAATTCAAAACTGCATGTTGAGAAAGGCAGCCCTGTGAAGTTCCGTTGCGAACGAGAAGCACTGGCCGAAGCACTCGCCACCGCGGGGCGCGCCGCCACCGGTCGTACGGGCGCGCTCCCGGTGCTGTCCGGTCTGCGGCTCGAGCTGTCCGGCGATCAGTTGACGGTCACCGGTACCGATCTCGATCTGACGATCCAGCTGTCCGTCACCGTGGGCGGCGACCGTGACGGCGGCGTCGTGCTGCCGGCTCGGCTGGCCAGCGACATCGTTCGTTCGCTGGGCGCCGGCAAGGTCGAGGTCTCGGTCGACGACGACGACGTCAGCATCAGCGGCGGTCGTTCCCAGTTCAGCGTGCGTCCGCTGTCGCTCGACGACTACCCGAAGCTGGCCGTTCCCACGACGTCGTCGGTCACGCTGCCGGCCGCCGCCTTCGGCGAGGCCCTTCGCCAGGTGGTTCGCGCCGCCAGCACGGACGAGGCTCGGCCGATCCTCACCGGTGTGCTCCTGGCCGCCGAGGCCGAGGGTCTGCGCATGGTGGCCACCGACTCCTACCGCCTCGCGGTGCGCGATCTGCCTGGTCAGCAGGTGCTCGGGCACGATCAGAAGGTGCTCGTCCCCGGGCGCGCGCTCAACGAGCTCGCCCGTCTGGTGGGTGGCGGCGACGAGCTGACGATGCGCCTCGGCGACCGCGACGCCACGTTCGAAGTCGGCGGGACGCGCCTCAGCACACGCCTGATCGAGGGTGAATTCCCCAACTACCGCCAGCTCATCCCGGCCAGTCACCCGAACACGTTGACCGTCGAGCGCGAGCCGCTGCTCGAGGCCATCCGGCGCGTCAAGATCCTGGCCCGCGATGCCACCCCGGTGCGCCTGCAGCTCGGCGGCGACACGCTGCGGCTCACCGCGATCACGCAGGACGTCGGCAACGCGTCGGAGGAGCTGGATGCCACGTACGAGGGCACCGAGCTCACCGTTGCCTTCAACCCGGACTACCTGGCTGCCGGCGTCGAGGCCTGCGTCGGCGACTCGATCACGCTGTCCACCCTCGACGCGCTGAAGCCGGCCGTGGTCCGTGGCGTCGGCCACGACGACTACCTGTACTTGTTGATGCCCGTCCGCGTGCCGTGATCGTCCGGTCGCTGGAGCTCGTCGACTTCCGCAACTACGAGAGTGCGACGTTCGAGCTGCAGCCCGGGGTCACCGCCGTGGTCGGCCTCAACGGCCAGGGCAAGACCAACCTGGCCGAGTCCCTGGCCTACCTGTCGTCGCTGAGCAGCTTTCGTGGAGCGCCCACCGAAGCGTTGATCCGCACCGGCGCCGACGCAGCGATCGTGCGGGCGATCGTGGTCCACGACGACGGTCGTGAGCTGCAGGTGGAGCTCGAACTGTCGCGCACCGGTCGCAACCGGGTGCAGGTCAACCGGCAGCGGCTGGGTCGGTCGCGCGAGCTGCTCGGTGTGATGCGGGTGACGGTGTTCTCACCTGACGACCTGGAGATGATCAAGGGCTCGCCGTCGGCGCGGCGCGGCTTCCTCGACGACACACTGGTGTCGCTGGCGTTGAAGTACGACGCGATGCGGCTCGAGCTGGATCGCGTGCTCAAACAGCGAAACACCCTGTTGAAAAATGGGCTCAAGCAGGCCGGCGGGCGACTCGACGCCGATCGTGAGCTGACCCTCGACGTGTGGGACGCCAAGATGGCAGACCTCGGCGACCGCTTCGGACACGCTCGCGCGGTGCTCGTCGCCCGGCTGACACCGATGGTCGGCGAGGCCTATGAACAGCTCGCCGATCGGCCGACCGCTGTCGAGCTGCGTTACGAGCCGGCGTGGCGCCAGACCGGCTTGGGCGCGGCGCTGGCAGCATCTCGTGCCGATGACCTGCGCCGAGGCGTGTCGACCGTCGGCCCGCATCGCGACGAGCTGGAGCTGAGCATCAGCGGCATGCCGGCGCGCACCCACGCATCGCAGGGCGAGCAGCGCACGCTGGCCTTGGCGCTGCGCCTCGGCGCGCACCGGATGGTCGCCGACAAGGAGGGCAGCGCGCCGGTGCTGGTGCTCGACGACGTGCTCAGCGAGCTCGACCCGATCCGCGCCGCTGCGTTGCTGCACCACCTGCCGGTCGGCCAGGTCGTGATCACCACCGCTGGTCCGTTGCCGGAGGCCGCCCACCCCGATGCCGTGCTGCGCATCCAGGCAGGTACGGTCGTCGCGTGAGCCGTGAGCCGGTGCCGTTGAGCGACAGCCTCAGCGCCGTGCTGCGTTCGCTACGTCCGCCCGATGCGCCGAGTGGACCGCAAGCGACTGCTGCGGTGATGGGTGACGTGTTCGGCCTCTGGGAGCAGGCCGTCGGTGCTGCCGTCGCAGCGCACGTCCAGCCGGTGAAGCTGCAGGGCACCAACCTCGTCGTCGAGGTCGACGATCCGGCGTGGGCCACCCAGCTCCGCTTCCTCGAGCGCACGATGCGTGAGCGCCTGCTGGAAGTCGCCGGCGCCGAGATCACCGCGATCGAGGTGCGAGTCCGCCGCCGTTGAGCGGGCCTTGGGATCGGCGTTCGTTCGTGAGCTCCGACCACCGCGAAGGTCGTTGAACCTCACGGATCCGGGCATCCGTGAGGTTCAGCCACCGCTGCGGTGGACGAGGCTCACGAACGGGGCGTTTCGCGGTGGCGCGACGGCTCGACCCTCCGCAGTTCGGGGCCCCCTGGCGGGTAGACTGGGACCACTCGCGAGGACCGTCGGTGGGCGCAGGCCCGACGGTCGTGTCGCTTCCTAAAACTGCAGGTCAACCCCGCTTTTCCTGCTGAGCAACGAGGTGCACGTGTCGACAGACACCAACCAGCCGAGCGCCAGCTACGGCGCCAAAGACATCCAGGTCCTCGAGGGCCTCGATCCGGTCCGCAAACGCCCCGGCATGTACATCGGTTCGACCGGTTTGCAGGGCCTCCACCACCTCATCTGGGAGGTCGTCGACAACGCCGTCGACGAGGCGATGGCCGGCTTCTGCGACCGCATCGTGGTCACCTTGTTGAGTGATGGCGGGTGCCGTGTCGAGGACAACGGTCGAGGCATCCCGGTGGATCCGTACCCGTCGGGTCCGCACAAGGGCAAGAGCGCGGCGGAGGTCGTGCTCACCGTCCTCCACGCGGGTGGCAAGTTCGGTGGCGAGGGCTACAAGGTCTCCGGCGGTCTGCACGGCGTCGGCGTCAGCGTCGTCAACGCGCTGAGCGAGCGGTTGCTGATCGAGATCGACCGCGACGGCAACCGGTACCAGCAGGAGTACGCCAAGGGCGGCAAGCCGCAGGGCAAGATCGCCGTCGCCGGTCCCACGCCGGCGCGCGGCCGCAAGACCGGTTCCACCGTCTCGTTCTGGCCGGACCCCACCGTGTTCGTGGCCGAAGGCACCGAGTTCGTCGCCCGCACGGTGCTCGAGCGGCTGCAGACGTACGCGTTCCTGAACCGCAACCTGGAGATCATCTTCCGCGACGAGCGCGAGGAGAAGCAGCAGGACATCACGTTCCAGTACAAGAACGGCATCACCGACTTCGTCCGCCACCTGAACGCCTCGAAGGAGGCCCTGTTCAGCAAGATCGCCCACTACGAGGACGAGGACGACGAAGGCGGCCAGACGCTGGACATCGCCGTGCAGTGGAACACCGGCTACCACGAGGGGATCCACGGCTACGCCAACGGCATCTCCACCGTCGAGGGTGGCATGCACATCGAGGGCTTCAAGACCGCGCTCACCAGCTCGGTGAACAAGTACGCCCGGGCCAAGAACCTGCTCAAGGAGAAAGACGAGAACCTCCTCGGCGAGGACATCCGAGAGGGCATCACGGCGATCATCTCGGTGAAGCTCCGTGAGCCGCAGTTCGAGGGCCAGACGAAGGCCAAGCTCGGCAACGTGCCGATGCGCAGCTTCGTGCAGAAGGCGACCAACGAGCGGCTCGTCGAGTGGCTCGAGGAGAACCCGACCGAGGCCAACAAGGTCGTGAAGAAGGCCCAAGCCGCGGCGCAGGCTCGCGTGGCGGCGAAGAACGCCCGCAACGCCATCCGCCGCAAGACGGCCCTCAGCGGTGCGGGCATGCCCGACAAGCTGAAGGACTGCAGCAGCGGCAACCCCGACGAGAGCGAACTGTTCATCGTCGAGGGCGACTCCGCCGGTGGCTCGGCGTTGAACGCCCGCGACCCGCGCACCCAGGCGTTGCTGCCGATCCGCGGCAAGATCCTCAACGTCGAGCGTGCTCGCCTGGACAAGATGTTGAAGAACAACGAGGTCCAGGCCCTGATCACGGCCATCGGTGGCGGTGTCGGCGACGAGTTCGACGCGGCCAAGGCCCGCTACCACAAGGTGATCCTGCTGGCCGACGCCGACGTCGACGGCAGCCACATCCGCACCTTGCTGCTGACGTTCTTCTTCCGCCAGATGCGCCCGCTGGTCGAGGCCGGCTACGTGTACATCGCCCAGCCGCCGCTGTTCTCGACGGTGGTCGGCAAGGAGAAGGTCTACCTGAAAGACGATGCGGCCAAGGCCGCCTTCCTGGAGTCGCACCCCAACCACAAGAAGGAATTCCAGCGGTTGAAGGGCCTCGGCGAGATGGACTGGGAAGAGCTCAAGCCGACCACCATGGATGCGGCATCGCGCACCCTGCTGCGGGTCAACGTCGAAGACGCTGCCCTGGCCGACGAGATCATGAGCGTGCTCATGGGTGACGACGTGGACCTGCGCAAGCAGTTCATCGTCACCAACGCCCGCGACGTGAGGAACCTGGACTTCTGATGAGCGACGACGACACCACCAACAACGACAACATCGACAACGGCCGCGACAACAACGGCCCGGACAACAACATCCCCCAGCCAGGCGCGAGCAGCGGCAACGGCGCGGACCGCGATCCCAGCCTGGCGGTGCAACCCGTTGCACTCCAGGACGAGATGGAGAGCAGCTTCCTCGACTACGCGATGTCGGTCATCATGTCGCGCGCCCTCCCCGACGTGCGCGACGGCCTCAAGCCGGTGCACCGCCGGATCATCTGGGACATGGAGGAGCAGGGCTTCCGCCCCGACCGACCGTTCGTGAAGAGCGCTCGCGTCAGCGGCGACACGATGGCCAAGTACCACCCGCACGGCGACGGCGCGATCTACGACGCGCTCGTGCGCATGGCCCAGCCGTTCTCGCTGCGCCACCCGCTCATCGACTTCCACGGCAACTACGGCTCACCGGACTTTGGCCCGGCCGCCTCGCGCTACTGCGTCACTGGTGACACTCGCGTTCGAATGGCGGATGGTTCGAGCGTCGCAATCGCCCAGCTGGTCGACAGCCCGAACGACAGCGACCGGGACGTGGACTTCGACGTCCTCGACCGTGACGGCAAGCCGGTGCATGCGAGCAAGGCCTTCAACAGTGGTGTGCATCCAACGAAGCGGATCACGACCAGTTCTGGATTCAGTCTGCGAGGCAGCCACAACCACCTTGTGCTCTGCCTCGTGCCGGTGCTCGGCGTTCCGATGTTCCAGTGGCTGCAGCTCGACGAGATCACGCCGGGCACCGTCGTGTGCATCGCCAGGAACGCATGGATGAACGTGGTGCCGACCGCGCGAGAGTCGATGCTCGGCGTGCTCTGTGGTGCGTGGGTGAGCGAGGGCTGGGCTTCAGAGTCCCGGGCCGGATTCAACAACACCGATCGTGGCTTCTTCGACGATGTCGTCTTCGCATACGACGCCCTCGTCGGTGGGCCTCGATACGTGTCCACTCGACATACCCGTCAGGACCGCAAGCCGATCCACGAGCTGGACATCCAGAACATGGAATCGTTCTTCGCCGGGCCCTTGGCAAGCCTGATCGGACACCGGTCGGTCGACAAGTTCATCCCGGACGTCGTGTGGCGTGGCGGATGGGGCGTCAAGCGAGCGTTCCTCATGGCATGTTTCGAGGGAGATGGCGGTCCGCGCGTTGCCCCGGATGGTTTCACCATTCACTACACGACCTACAGCGATCGCCTCGGGCGCGAGCTCCAGGAGATGCTCGCCGAGTTCGGCGTCATCGCGACTCGCAAGCAGTACACCCGAGCAAGCGGCAGCGTCGAGACACGGCTGATCATCTCCGGGCTGCGCAACGTCCGGGCGTTCGCAGAGCGGATCGGGTTCCTTGCTGCCAAGCAGGCGAAGTTGAACGCGCTCGTGTCGCATGCGCCTGTGCGGCCGCACCGGCTCAGCTCCGATCACGTCCCGTACGTCGCCGACTTCGTTCGATCAGAAGTCGCCTTCGACACCCGAGGGTCGGGCCGCAAGTGGTTGACGCAACACAACTTCGATCGTGTCGAGCGATGGGAGTCCGAACGGCTTCGGATCATCGATCGGATCAAGGACGACGAGATCCTGCAGACCGTGTTGCCGATCATGGATTCGGGCTATCGATTCGAGGAGATCACTGCCGTCGCGGATGAGGCCCCTGCGGCCGTGTACTCGCTGCGAGTCGACAGCGACGACCACTCGTTCCTCGCTGGTGGTTTCGTCAATCACAACACCGAGTGCCGCCTGCATCCGCTGGCGATGCAGCTGCTGGCGGACATCGACGAAGAGACCGTCGACATGCAGCCGACCTACGACGGCAGTCGCGAGGAGCCCAAGGTCCTGCCGTCGCGGTTCCCGAACCTGCTGGTCAACGGCAGCCAGGGCATCGCCGTGGGCATGGCCACGAACATCCCGCCGCACAACCTCGGCGAGGTGATCGACGCCACGATCCACCTGATCGACAACCCGGAGGCCACCCCCGACGAGCTGATGAGCTTCGTCAAAGGCCCCGACTTCCCGACGGGTGGCAGCATCCTCGGGCGCGCCGGGATCATGGACGCCTACCGCACTGGTCGCGGCAGCATCAAGATGCGGGCCACGGCGACCATCGAGGAGACCCGCCGCGGTGGCTGGCAGATCGTGGTCACCGAGCTGCCCTACCAGACGAGCTGCTCGGCGATCGCCGGGCGGATCCAGGAGCTGGTCGATGCCGGCGACCTGGAGGGCATCTCCGACGTCAACGACGGCTCGGCCGGCGGCAAGACCCACCTCGTGGTCAGCCTGAAGCGCGACGCCAACGCCAACGTGGTGCTCAACAACCTGTTCAAGCTGACCCAGCTGCAAACGAGCTTCGGCGTCAACATGGTCGCCCTGGTCGACGGCGTGCCGCGCACGCTGAACCTCACCACGGCGCTGCAGGGCTACATCCGTCACCAGGTCGACGTGATCACCCGGCGCACCGAGTTCCGCCTCGACAAGGCCCAGCGCCGGGCGCACATCCTCGAAGGCCGGCTCAAGGCCCTCAACGTCATCGACGCGATCATCGCCCTCATCCGGGCCAGCGAAGACGCGCCGGCAGCGAAGGCCGGCCTGATGGCCGCGCCGTTCGAGTTCAGCGAGATCCAAGCCATCGACATCCTCGACATGCAGCTGCGCCAGCTCACGCGGCTCAGCCGGATCGACCTCGAGCAGGAGATGGCCGACGTGGCCGAGCGGATCAAGGAGCTGCAGAGCATCCTCGACTCGCCGGAGAAGCTGCGTAGCGTCATCAAGGACGAGATGAGCGCGATCAAGGAAGAGTTCGCCACGCCACGCAAGTGCGCGATCGCCTTCGACTCCGGCGAGATGAGCCTGGAGGACCTGGTCGACGACAAGGAACTGGTCATCGTGATGACCGAGGCGCAGTACGTGAAGGCCGTGCCGGCCGTGTCGTTCAAGACACAGGGCCGCGGTGGCCGCGGGGTCAGCGGCGCCAAGCTGAAGACCGACGACATCGTCCGCCACGTCATCTTCACCACAGCGCACGCGTTCCTGCTGTTCTTCAGCAACCGCGGCAAGGTCTACCGCTTGCGGGCGATGGACATCCCCGAGCGCGAGCGCCAGGCCAAGGGCATGCCGATCGTCAACCTGCTGCCGTTGCAGGCCGGCGAGACCATCCAGGCGATCATCGACACCCGCGACTTCGCCGCTCAGCGCTTCCTGTTCTTCGCCACCCGTCAGGGCGTGGTCAAGAAGACGGCGTTCAACGAGTACGACTCCGGTCGCCGTGACGGGTTGATCGCCATCAACCTGCGCGAGAAGGACGAGTTGGTCAAGGTGATCGAGACCACCGGTTCCGACGACATCTTCATGGTCAGCCGCAAGGGCCTCACCATCCGCTTCAACGAGGACGAGGTGCGGGCCATGGGCCGCTCGGCGTCGGGCGTGCGCGGCATGAAGCTCAAGCCGGGTGGTGACGAGGTGGTCAGCGTCGACGTCGCCCGCGACGACACGGCGATCCTGATGGTCACCGAGTCCGGCTACGGCAAGCGCACCCAGCTCGACCGGTTCAACGTGCAGGGCCGCGGCGGGCAGGGCGTCATCGGCATTCGCTTGACCTCGAAGAAGGGTCAGGTCGTTGCGGCATTCATGGTCGGGCTCGACGACGACATCGTCGCCGTGTCCAGTGGTGGCGTCACCATCCGCATGGGTGTGCGCGAGATCTCCTCGCAGGGTCGCGATGCCACGGGTGTGCGCGTGATGAGCCTGGACGACGGCCAGACCGTTGCCTCGGTGGCGCCCATCCTGTCCAGCGACGAGGAGTAGTCGAGGCAGGTCCCTCGGGCCACGGCCCCGCACTCGCCGTCTCGCACGGCCACATGTCTCCGCATCATGCGAAAGCAGGTGGCCAGTGCGCGATCCGGCAGTGGGCAGCAGACAGGTCGACGACGACGGTCAGGCGGTGCTCGCCGCGCTGATGGTGGTGGTGGTTGCCGTGCTCGTGCTGGTCGGTGCGGCCCACCTCGCCTCGCGGGTGGTGGCCGACCAGCACGCTCAGGCAGCGGCAGACGCGGCCGCATTGGCCGCCGCTGTCTCGGTGGCGGATGGCGGCTCCGGGGCCGGACGATCGGCGGCAGCGGCGATGGCCGCCCGCAACGGTGCCGAGCTCGTCGACTACATCGACGACGGCAGCACGATCGTCGTCGTCGTGAAGTACGCCGCCGAGACGGCCCGCGCGGCTGCCTCGGCAAGCCCGTGAGCAGGGGCTGGTTGACCGTGCGCGCGGAGCGACCCACAATCAAGAACGTCGTTCTCTACACTTCCGCTGTGGACAACGGCGCCAAGAAACCCGCGAAGCGGGCGGCGCCGCGTCCGAAGCGACCGGCCTCCGCTGACGGCCCGGCCGAGGGCAACGGCAACGGCAACGGCACCAGCAACGGGGCAAGCCGGGCCAAGAGCACCAGTGGCTCGAACGGTACGGGCGCGGCTCGTCGAGCCAACAGCACCGGCGCCGCGCCGCGGACGGCAAGCCGCGCCGGCGCCGTGGACACCAGCGACGCGATCACGACGAGCACAGGTCGCCCGAGCCAGCCGGTGAAGCGTGCCGCGTCACGCCAGAACGGGGCCCGCGGGGCCGCCACGCCGATGTTGCTCGCGCCGGATGTCGTCGAGCGCGATGACGGCCCTGTGGAGCTGCCGACGATCGTGCCGGCCATGCCCGACGCCGAACGCTCCGCGCCGTACGTCGTCGACGAGCATGCGAACGGCAACGGCAACGGCCGTGGATCGAGCAACGGCAACGGCCACGCCGCGAGTGCGGTGCTGCCGGCGAACGGGCGCCAACTCCCTCCTCCGCCGTTGCTGCCCGACCCGGACATCGACTGGGCCGAGCCATCCATCGTCGAGCCCGCGCTCGAGCCTGCGACCATTGAGGCGCTCCAACCGCCACGAACGATCGCCGTGCCGATCACCGACGCCGCGCCGAGTGTCGAGCTGTTCGACGCCCAGCTCGACGGCAGTGGTCCGTTGCCGTTGCCGATCCGGCCACTGCGACCGCCGCTGACGGTCCGCCGTCGGTCGCGCCCGCGCGTCCGACGCGTCACCCGGGTGATCCGTCATGTGGACACCTGGAGCGTGTTCAAGGTCGCGCTGATCTTCAACGTCTTCCTCTACGTCGTGTGCCTCACGGCGGGAGTGCTGCTGTGGCAGGTGGCGCAGTCGACCGGCACCGTCGACAACGTGCAGAAGTTCTTCGAGGGCTTCGGCTGGGAGAAGTTCGAGCTCAAAGGCGGGGAGATCTTCCACGAGCTGTGGATCGCCGGGCTGTTCGTCGTGGTCGCGCTCACCGGGTTTGCCGTGCTCCTGGCCACGTTGTTCAACCTGATCACCGATCTCGTCGGCGGTATTCGGGTCAGCGTGCTCGAAGAAGAGGTGGTCGCTCGGCAGGAGCGCAGCTCGCGTTGGACGTCGGTCGCGGTGCTGCCGCACGAGTCGCAGCCCGACGGCCCGACCAGCTGATCCGGCCAGTTGATCCGCAAGCCGGTTGAGGACGGGCGGGCTCGCCCGATAACCTCCAGCTCCGCCCAGTAGGGGGCTATAGCTCAGTCGGTTAGAGCGCATCCCTGATAAGGATGAGGTCGCAAGTTCGATTCTTGCTAGCCCCACGATGAAGACGCTGCGTCGAGCACTCGTCGCCCTGTCGTTGGCCGGTGCCATCGCCGGGGCGCTGCGGATCCGGGGTCGCGGCGGCGTGCCCCCGCAGGAGGGCGGCTGGAAGGAAGTGGCTCCAGCGTCACCGAACGCACCGAAAGCGTGACGATGCCGTCGGCAGGCGAGAGCTCGCCGATCGTCGCGGTCGTCGGCGCCGGCGTCACCGGCACCCAGGTGGCGCTGCGGTTGCACGATGCGGGCGTGCGCGTCGCCGTGCTGGACGAGGACGG
Source organism: Ilumatobacteraceae bacterium (assembly GCA_965229005.1). Lineage (GTDB taxonomy): Bacteria > Actinomycetota > Acidimicrobiia > Acidimicrobiales > Ilumatobacteraceae > CBDDIP01. The sequence continues at coordinate 334,683 of CBDDIP010000002.1, read as the reverse complement.
TGGTGTCGCTTCGTCGCTGGCGAAGCGAGTGCAGGGGATCGTCCTGGCAGATGAGCGTGAGCTGCGCGCCGCGGACGGCGTCGTGCTCTGCCATCCGGCCGGGCACGCCGACCTGGTCGGCGACCTGCTGCGTGCCGGGCGACGCGTGGTGTCGATCAGCGACGACGTCGACGATGTGCGTGAGCTGCTCGGCCTCGACCGCATCGCACGCGCCAACAACGGTGCGCTCCTGGTGGGTGCTGGGATGTCGCCGGGGCTGTCGGCACTGCTGGCGGTGTCGCTGTCCGTCCACGTGGTCGAGGTCGAAGAGGTGCACGTCGCCGTGCACGGCACCGCCGGCCCGGCCTGCGCTCGCCAGCACCACCGCGCCCTCGGGTCGCGGGCCGACGGGTGGCACGACGGCGAGTGGATCGAGCGGCCGGGCGGCAGCGGGCGTGAGCTGTCCTGGTTCCCGGAACCGATCGGTGCGCACGACTGCTACCGCGCTGCGCTGGCCGATCCGCTGGTGCTGCAACGCAGCTTTCCGACGGCGATGCGGATCAGTGCCCGGGTGTCGGCGACGCGACGCGACCGGCTCACCGCTCGGCTGCCGATGCTCACCCCGCCGCACGCGGATGGCGACCTCGGCGCCGTGCGCGTCGAGGTGCGCGGCGCCAACGCCGATGGCGAACGAGTCAGCGTGATTGCCGGCGTCGCAGGTCGAACCGGTGAGGTGGCCGGTGCGGTCGCCGCCGCCGGGCTGCATCGCCTGTTGAGCTCCGACGTGCCGGCGGGCGTGCACCTGACCACCTCGGCAGCTGTCGACCCAGTGGCATTGCTGGCGGACGCGGTCGCGCTCGGCATCACCCTCCAGGAGTTCACCGGCGTCGCCCGGCCGCTGGCCTGGTAGGTCCGCCGGTACCCTCGAACCATGACGTCCGAACCCGTGCTGCCGTGGCTGCCGCCGGGGTTCACCCGTGTGGTCCCCGGTCGCGGCGAGCTGTTCTATCGCCACCACCAGCACCCGGATCCGTCGGCGCCGACCGTGCTGCTGCTCCACGGCTGGACGGCGAGCGCCGACCTGCAGTTCTTCACCGCCTACGAGGCGTTGGCCGAGGTGTGCTCGTTCGTCGCCATCGACCACCGCGGCCACGGGCGCGGTCTGCGCTCGTCGGAACCGTTCCGCCTCGAGGACGTCGCCGAGGATGCGGCGGCGCTCGTGGCCGATCTCGGGGTCGGTCCGGTGATCACGATCGGCTACTCGATGGGCGGGCCGCTCAGCCTGCTGATCGCCCGCGACCACCCTCGCCTGGTGCGCGGTCTCATCGTCCAGGCGACGGCGCTCGAGTGGAACGCCACCATCCTCGAACGAGTGCGCTGGAAGACGGTCCGCGTCATCGGTCCGCTGCTGCGTTCGTGGGCGTACCCGCGGTGGCTGCGCTTCGGCATCCGCAAGCTGCTCGGCGAGGGCCACCCGATCTCGCGTTACGCGCCGTGGCTGTCGGGGGAGATGCACCGCAACGACGCGTTCAGCATCGTCCAGGCCGGTCAGTCGCTGAGCCACTTCGACGCTCGACCGTGGGCCGGCGCGCTGGGCAAGCCGGCCGCGTCCCTGATCACGACCGCCGACCGGTTGGTCAAGCCGCGCAAGCAACGCGCGCTGGCCAAGGCGCTCGGCGCCGAGGTCATCGAGATCGACGCTGACCACCTGTCGACGTGGGTCAACCCGGAGGAGTACTCCGTGGCGACGACGAAGCTCGTGCAGTTCGTCGCCGGCGCCGGCTGATCAGCTGTCCGACTGGTCCTTGTCGGCGCGCCGTTCCAGCTCCTCGAGCCGGTCGGCCATCCGCTCGATGGCCCTGGTGACGCGCTCCAGCTGATCCTCGAGCTCGGTCGACGTGGCCACGTCGCCGAGCGAGAGGCGCACGCTGGAGATCTCGCGGGCGAGGAACTCGGTGTCGGCCTGGGTCCGTTCGGCGACGCGCCGGTCGTTGTCGGTCTGGATGCGGTCGCGCTTCTCCTGGCGGTTCTGGGCCAGCAGGATCAAGGGCGCGGCGTAGGCGGCCTGGGTGGAGAACGCCAGGTTGAGCAGGATGAACGGGTACTTGTCCCAACGCAGCGCGACGCTCACCACGTTGAGGATGATCCACGTGATGACGATCGCCGTCTGCCACACGAGGAACCGAGCGGTGCCGAGCGTGCGGGCGATCGACTCGCTGAAGCGGCCGAACGCCTCCGAGTCGTAGTGGACGTCGAAGCGGCGGGACTGGCGGGGGGTGGTGAGGTCTTCACGCCGCTTCATTTCGGGCCCCCTCGACTCGTGCCACCTCCGGCGACCGCAAGGCGTTGTGCGGGGGAGACCCGGCGGCGCTGGCGCCAACCGGTGGGCAGGGTGCGGTCGAGCACGTCGTCGACGGTGATGGCGCCGAGCAGCGATCCGTCCTCGTCGCACACGCCGACGCTGAGCATGTTGTAGCTGGCCAGGCGTTCGGCGACCTCGCGCTCGGACAGGTCGGGGGTGATCGTCGGCTCCTCCTCCAGGCAGCGACCGAGCTCCATGCTCGGCGGCTCACGCAGGAGGCGCTGGAAGTGGACGACGCCGAGGTACGCACCGGTCGGCGGCTTGTACGGCGGCTGGACCACGAACACCTGGGCGGCGATCGAGACCAGCCACTCCGGGTCGCGGATCTCGGCCAGCGCCTGGGCGACGGTGGCCGTCGGGCCGAGGATGATGATGTCCGGCGTCATCAGCGCGCCGGCGGTGCCCTCGTCGTAGGCCAGGAGACGGCGCATGACGTCGGCGTCCTCCTCGTCCATCGCGGCGAGCACCCGGCTGCGCTGCTCACCCGGCATCTCGGCGAGCAGGTCGGCGAGGTCGTCGACCTCCATCTCGTCGAGCACGTTGATCAGGCGCTCCATGTCGAGGCCCTCGATGATGCGCAGCTGCTCGGCTTCGGGCAGCTCCTCCAGCAGGTCGGCGAGGCGCTCGTCGTCCATCGCCTCGGCGAGCTGCTTGCGCTGGTTCATCGGCAGGGCGCGCAGGACGCCGGCGACGTCGCTGGGGTGCATGTCGCGCAGGCGGGCCACCTCGGCGGCGACCTCTGCACCGGCGACGGCGGAGAACAGGTTGGGCAGGTCGGCGAAGTCGACCAGGCGGTAGCTGGGACGACGGCGCAGGGCGCTGCGACGGGCGAGGCGCACCTTGGCGGGCTCCCACCAGGTGTGGCGGCTGTCGCCCATGGCCCGCAGGGCGACGTCGCTGACCGTCTCGTCGCCGATCTTCTTGTCGATGATGTCGCGCCCGATGAGCACCTCGCCGGTGCGCGGCTTGAACGGGTTGAGGTCGACGTCCCAGCTGCGCAGGCGGGCACCGTCGTTGTCGAGCGTGGCGATGCGCGCCGCGTTGACGAAGATCCGCCGACGCTGGCTGGTCGCGACGAACCCGAGCACGCGCGCCTCGCCGCCGCGACCGGCGGGGATGACGACGATGTCCTCGAGTCGACCGATGGCGCTGCCACCGGCATCGAGCAGGGGCAAGCGCATCACCCTGAACGCGTAGACGAGGTCGCTTGCCATGGGCCAAGGCTACCCCCGCCGGTCCCCGCAATCCGGGCCGATAGCAGGGGCGATGCGCGTGCTGTTCAATCGCTGCCGATCCCCTCGACGCCGGTCGGTAGCGTGCTCGTCATGCGCGTCGTCCACACTTCGACCTCGCGCGCCATGCGGCGTCGGGTGCTCACCTTCGGGTTGCTGACCGCGCTGATGGCATCGGGCTACGGCGTGATGTTCACGGTGCTCGACGACTTCCGCGACGAGTACGGGATCAGCGGCAGCTGGCTGGGCCTGATCGTGGCCACGGGCTTCTTCGCCTCGTTCCTCACCCAGACGCTCGTCGCCCCGTTCGCAGACCGCGGCTACGCCCGCCGACTGGTCTACGCAGGGCTGTTGTTCAACGTGGTGGGGCTGATCGGCATGGCCACCAGCCAGACGACGGCGCCGCTGCTGGCCTCGCGGTTCATCATGGGTCTCGGGGTCGGCATGGCCTATCCGGCCATCCGGCGCATCGTCATCCTCTCCGATCCCACCAACCTCGGCGGCAACCTCGGGATGATGCTCTCGGCCGACGTGGCCGGGTTCGCCGCCGGTCCGGCGCTCTCGGCGCTGCTGGTCGGCACCTTCGGACTGGCGGCTCCCTTCCTGGTGATCGCCGTCCTGATCGTCTGCTGCCTGCCGGTGGTGGCCAGGGTGAAGGTCGTCGAGAGCGAGACGGCGCCGGCGTCGCGGTTCGCCTTCGACCTCTTGCGCCATCGCCCGTTCGCCGCGGCGCTGCTGATGGGCTCGGCCGTCTTCATGATGATCGGCACCTTCGACGCGCTGTGGTCGGTGGTGCTCGACGACCTCGAGGCCGCCGACTGGATGGCCAACATCGGCATCACCCTGTTCGCCCTGCCGCTGGTGGTCCTCGGTTCGACGGGCGGCCGTCTGGCCCAGCGCGTCGGCCCGTTCGTGCTCGGGGCGATCGGGCTGCTGCTGGGAGCCGTGTACGTGTTCTGCTACGGCCTGATGCCGACGGGCCTGGCGATGCTCGGCATCGGGCTGCTGCATGCGATCACCGACGGCTTCACCGTGTCGTCGACGGGCGTTGCCGTCGGGATGGTCACGCCCGCACACCGCCAGGCTTCGGGTCAGGGCCTCCTCGGCGCGGCCGAGACGCTCACTGCCGGCACCACGGCCGCCGTCGCCGGCTTCCTGTACGAGGAGTTCGGTCGCTTCACCGCCTACACGGCCTGCGCGGTGTGCATGGTGGCGATGGTGCTCGCCTCGCACGCCCTGGTCGGATCGAGCTGGCGCATGCGCGGGGAACCCGTGCCGATGGGTGGCGCTCAGCCGTCGGCGGCCACCTCGACCAGCGTGTCGCTGTAGGCCACGCCGCCGCCCCAGTCGGTGAGGGTGTCGTTGGTCAGCGAGTTGGCCACCATGCCGTCGGCGTGCTGCGCGCTCCACCAGCCGAACGGGATGGCCACGACTCCGGGGCGCACGCGGGTGCTGATCCGTACCGGGACGTGCACGCGGGCCCGATCGTTGAAGACCGTCGCGTGCTGGCCGTCGACGAGACCACGCGCTGCCGCGTCGTCGGCGCTGAGCTCGACGAACGGCCCGCCTTCGAGCGGACCGTGCTTGGGCAGCTGCGAGTAGCCGGAGTTGAGGAACCGGGTGTGCTGCTTGGGGGTCAGCAACATCAGTGGGAAGCGGGCGGCGAGCTCTGGGTTGCCCGCTGGTGACTCGCGTGGCGCGACGAACGTCGGCAGTGCCGGTTGGCCCATCGTCACCAGTGCCTGGCTGAGCAGCTCGACCTTGCCGCTGGCGGTGGGGAACTCGCCGGCGGCGAACGGCCGGCCGTCCTCCGGGTACGGCACGCGCAACCAGCCGACGCGACGCAGCTCGTCGAGGTCGACGTCCGGCATGCCGTCGCGCAGCGCGGTGAGGTCGTCGTCGAACAGCTCCGGTTCGGTGAAGCCCATCGCAGCGGCGAGCCGGCGGTGCAGCTCGCTGTTGCTGACGCTCTCGCCGACCGGGGCGATGGCCGCCTCGTTCCAGCCCAACCAGAGGTGCCCCCACGAGGTGACCACGTCGGTGGCTTCGATCTGGGTGGTGGCCGGCAGGACGATGTCGGCGTAGCGCGCCGTGTCGGTGAGGAACTGATCGTGGACGACGGTGAACAGGTCGTCGCGAGCCGCGCCTTGGCGGATCAGCTCGGCGTTCGGTGTGATGACGAGCGGGTTGCAGTTCCACACGATCATCGCCTTGATCGGCGGAGCCAGTGGCTCGGGCGCGCTGTCGGTGAGGATCTCACCGAGCCGGCTCATGTTCAGCCAGCGCGGGTGGCGACCATCGAGCAGCTCCGGTCGGCTGAGCGCGCGCTCGGCGACGAACGGCGCGCTCCACACGCCGACCGATCGGGCGTAGCCACCACCTCGGTGCTGCCACGCCCCGATCAAGGCGGGGAGGCAGGCCAGCGTGCGGAAGAACATCGCCCCGTTCTCGTGGTGCTCGGCGCCGATCAGCGTGCGGATGGCGGCCGGACGGATGGTGCCGTACAGGGTGGCCAGCCGCTCGACGTCGGCCACGTCGAGGCCGCACACCGCAGCGGCCCGTTCGGGTGTCCACTCGGTCACGTGCGCGCTGAGCTCGTCGAACCCGACCGTGTGGGCGGCGACCCACTCGTGATCGACCAGCCCGTCGCGGATCAGCACGTGCATCATCGCCAGCATGAGTGCGATGTCGGTGCCGGGCTTGGGCTGGATGAACCAGTCGGCGTCGTCGGCGGTGAGCGTGCGGATCGGGTCGATGACGACGATCTGCGCGCCGTCGGCACGCGCCGCCTGCAACGTCGGCCACAGGTGACGGTTGGTCAGCTTGGTGTTGGTGCCCCACAGGATGATCAGCTTCGAGTGGCGCAGCTCTTGCGGGTCGAGCGCCCGGGCCGTGCCGTTGGTCATCGTCACGCCGGCGCCGACGGTGGCGCCGCAGATGTTGCGCACGAGGCGCGTGCCACCGAGCCGGTTCCAGAAGCGGTTGGGGTAGTAGATCGACAGGACGCTCTGGTTGCCGGCATCGCTGTACGGCATGATCGCCTCGGCGCCGTGCTCGTCGATGATGGCGTGCAGGCGAGTGGCGATCTCGCCGAGCGCGTCGTCCCACGAGATCGGTTCGAAGCGGCCCTCGCCCTTTGCGCCGATGCGTCGCAGCGGGGTCAGCACGCGGTCCGGGCTGTGCACTCGATCGAGGAAGCGGTTGACCTTCGGGCACAGCTCGCCCTTGGAGTACGGGTGGTCGGGGTTGCCGCGCAACTGCACCGCGACGGGCCCGTGTTCGCCCGGCTCGACCGTGACCTGCCAGCCGCAGCTGTCCGGGCAGTCGTGGTGGCAGGTGCCGTGCACGGTCGTCGTGTCGACCGTCGTCGTGCTGCTCATGGGCCCGACGCTACGCGAGCAGAGCGTCACGAGTCCCTCAGGTTCTGGGCAGGTTCCGCGCGGGGGGCGCGAAATCGTCACACGTTTGACTTCGTAAATGTGTGACGCGCGCCACTAGGTTCGCCACTCCTGGTTCTCGGACGGGATCAGGGCAGGCACGAAGGGGCAAGCGAGATGGGCGACTTCGATGTGGTCATCCGCGGCGGCACGGTGATCGATGGGACGGGCGCGCCCGGGTTCATCGGCGATGTGGGCATCATCGGCGATCGCATCGTCGAGGTCAGCGAGCACATCGCCGGGACCGGTGCGCGGGAGATCGACGCGACGGGCCGGCTGGTGACGCCGGGCTTCGTCGACATCCACACCCACCTCGACGCGCAGCTGGCGTGGGACCCGGTGGGTTCGAGCAGCTGCTACCACGGCGTGACGAGCGTGGTCATGGGCAACTGTGGGGTGACCTTCGCGCCGTGCAAGCCCGAGGACCGCACGTACCTGGCCGAGCTGATGGAGAGCGTCGAGGACATCCCTCGCGACGCGATCATGAGCGGTCTGCCCTGGGACTGGGTGACCTACGGCGAGTACCTCAGCAGCGTCGGGCGGATGCCGAAGGGCATCAACGTCGGCGGCATGGTCGGCCACTGCGCGCTGCGCCAGTACGCCATGGGCGATCGGGCGCTGGATCAGGCCGAGCCGACCGCGGACGACATGGCGACGATGGTCGAGCTGCTCGACGAGGCGATGCGCGGCGGAGCGCTGGGGTTCTCCACCAGCCGCACGTACCTGCACAAGGTGCCCGACGGGCGGCCGGTGCCCGGCACCTACGCCCAGCCCGACGAGCTCTACGCGTTCGCCGACGTGCTCGGCCGCCACGGCGCCGGCGTGTTCGAGAGCGCCAGTCGGATCGGCGAGGGCGAGCGCGACGACGTCGACGTGCCCAAGACGCGCGCCGAGCTGGCGTGGATGGGTGAGGTCAGCCGCCGCAGCGGTCGCCCGGTGAGCTTCGGGCTGACCCAGCACGACAGCCGCCCTGATCTGTACGCGCGCGTCATCGAGTTCGCCAAGGAGGAGAACCTCCTCGGCGCCACGGTGCGGCCGCAGACGACGGCGCGCAGCGTCGGCATCCTGTTCAGCCTCGACACGCGGACGGTCTTCGATCGCGCCCCGTCGTGGAAGACGCTGCGCGGCTACGTCAACGGCAAGAAGATGGTCGCCATCCGCGACGCGGCGTTCCGTTCCAAGCTGATCGCCGAGGCCGACGCGATCGAGCCGGGCCTCGATCTCGCCCAGCTGTTCATCGTCGGGCAGAGCACGAAGTCCGGCGCGATCGATGCGCGCTACGACCTCGACCCGGAGAACTCGCTGGCCGCCGAGGCCGAGCGTCGCGGGATCAGCGCGGCTGCGGCGTACATCGAGCTGCTGCTGGAGACCGATGGCACGGTGGTGATGAGCTACCCGTTCCTCAACCAGCAGCTGTCCGCGGTGGAGGAGATGCTCGACGATCCGCTGGTGACGCTCGGCCTGGCCGATGCCGGCGCGCACGTCGGCCAGATCCTCGACGCCAGCCAGCCGACGTTCTTCCTCACCTACTGGATCCGCGAGCGCCAGCGTTGGACGATCGAGCAGGCGGTGCGCCGATTGACCAGCGACACCGCCGATCTGTTCGGCATCACCGATCGCGGGCGCCTCGTGGCCGGCGGCTTCGCCGACGTGAACGTCATCGACTTCGATGCGTTGCACCTGCCGCCGCCGTCGTACGTGTACGACTTCCCGCACGGTGCCGGACGGTACGTGCAGGGCTCGGCGGGCTACGACTACACGCTCGTCAACGGCGAGGTGTTCATGGACCACGGCGTGCACACCGGCGCGTTCGCCGGTCAGCTGCTGAAGAACGCCGCCGCCGTCGGCTGAACGCCGGCTGAACGCCGACTGACGATCCGGCTCGCTCACGGGTGCGAGACTCGCTGCCATGACTGCTGTCTTCGTCCACGGGGTCCCCGAGACGCCCGTCATCTGGGACCCACTGCTCGCCGAGCTGCAACGCGACGACGTCGTGTGCCTGCACCTCCCCGGCTTGGGCCGGCCGAGCCCTCCCGACTTCGGTGCCACCAAGGACGACTACGCGGCGTGGTTGACCGCCGAGCTCGAGGCCCTCAACGAGCAGGGCCCGGTCGACCTGGTCGGTCACGACTGGGGCGGTGGCTTCGTGATGCAGGTGATGAGCGAGCGACCCGACCTGGCCCGCACGTGGGCGTCCGACGTGCTCGGCCTGTTCCACCCCGACTACGTGTGGCACGACATCGCCCAGATCTGGCAGACGCCCGATGCCGGTGAGGAGTACTTCGTCAACAACGCCAACGCGCCGGCCGAGGACCGCATCGCCCTGCTCGAGATGCTCGGCATCCCGCGGGCCACGGGCGCGAAGCTGGTCGAGGCCGGCGACGAGGAGATGGGTCGCTGCATCCTGTCGCTGTACCGCAGCGCGGCGCAGCCGGCGATGGCCGAGGCCGGCAAGCTGCTCGGGCCTGCGGCGCGCACACCGGGTCTGGCGATCATCGCGCCCAACGATCCGTTCGTGCGTTCGCACGACTACGCCCGCGAGATGGCAGCGCAGCTCGGCGCAAGCACCCACGAGCTCACCGGCCAGGGCCACTGGTGGATGCTCGGCGATCCCGCCGCGGGCGCAGCGATGCTCACCGAGTTCTGGGCGAGCGTCTGAGTGGAGACGCTCAGCTTCACCTGCCCGCGTTGCGCCAGCGCGGTCGACGAGCAGTTCTACGGGCCGTGCACGTCGTGTCGCACCGAGCTGCGGGCGAAGTTCCTCGGCGAAGGCCGCGACGTCGTCGTTGCCGAGTATGAACCGAAGATGAACGTGACCCCCAACGCGGTGGCCCTCAAGGACGACTGACACGTCGTTCGAGGCCGCGCCGACCCGTCGTACGGCGTTTCGACGGTTTGCCGTCACCCTCTGTTCACCTGACGTACAGTTCGGTCGCACACTGGCGAAACCTGCGGGGGGTTTGCTGGTGGCACCAACCACCAAGGGGAGAACATGATTCAGAGGAGCACGGCCAGCAAGAAGCTGCTGGCGTCACTCGCGGTCGGCATGCTGGCGCTGTCCGCGTGCGGCAGCGACAAGAAGGAGAGCTCATCGGGCACCACGCCGGCTGGCGGCAGTGGCGACCTGGTCAAGGACTGCACCGCCGAAGGGCAGGTCAACCTGATCGCCCTGCCGGACGACTGGGCCAACTACAAGGGCATCCTGCAGAGCTTCCGCGACAAGTACCCGGGTGTGAAGAACCCGGTTGCCAACCCGACCGGTTCGTCGAAGGACGAAGAGGACGCGGTCAAGACCCTCAAGGGCCAGGACGACCAGCCCGACAGCGTCGACGTCAGCCCGGCGATCGCGCAGTCGATGGTCGATGGCGGCCTCTTCGAGCCGTACACCGCGACGGTGGACGCCGAAGTGCCGGCCGGCCTCAAGGATCCGGGCCACAACTGGTACGCCGCGTACTACGGCGTCATCGGTCTGACCACCAACACGACCATCGTGCCGAACGCACCGAAGACCTTCGCCGACCTGAAGAAGCCGGAGTACAAGGGCCTCGTCGCGCTGAACGGCGACCCGCGTGAGTCCGGTTCCGGCCTCGCCGGCGTGATGGCGGCCTCGCTGGCCAACGGCGGCAGCGCCGACGACATCATGCCCGGCATCCAGTTCTTCGCCGACCTCAAGGCCAGTGGCAACCTCGGTGCCTCCGACGTCACGGCAGCCACGTTGCTGTCCGGTGAGACGCCGATCGCCATCGACTGGAGCTACAACCTGCCGGGGCTGGCCAAGCAGCTGACCGACGGTGGCCAGACGGCCGAGACCAACTTCCCGTCCGACGGCGTGTACGGCGGCTTCTACTCGCAGGGCGTCGTCAAGGGCTCCCCGCACCAGGCCTGCTCGAAGCTGTGGCTGGAGCACATCCTCAGCGATGACGGTGCGCTCGGCTACCTGGAGGGTGGGGCCATGCCCGCTCGTTACCAGGCGCTGCTCGACGCCGGCAAGGTGACCGCCGAGTCGAAGACCAACCTGCCCCCCGACGACCTGATCGCACAGATCAAGTTCCTCACGCCCGCCCAGATCGCGGCAGCCGCTGACGTGCTGGCCAAGAACTGGGGCCCGATGGTCGCCGACGCCTGATGGCGCCGACGTGACCGCAACACTCACTGCCGACGGGGGCCGCGCGACCAGCGCGGCCCCCAAGGCACGTCGCAACTACGCGTGGGTCGGGCTCGTCCCGTTCCTCGCCTTCCTGACGATCTTCCTGCTGATCCCGGCGATCAGCGTGTTCTCGAAGTCGTTCGTCGACAAGGACGGCAACTTCGGGTTCACAGCGTTCACCAACGCGTTCAAGGATCAGAACCTCGACGCGTTCAAGTTCTCGGTGAAGCTGTCGGCGCTGGCGGCAGCGGTGGGCGTCGTGCTCGGCACGCTGCTGGCCTACGCGGCCACCACCATCCGCAGACCGAAGTTCATCCGCACCCTCGTCACCGCGTTCAGCGGCGTGGCCGCCAACCTCGGCGGCGTGCCGCTGGCGTTCGCGTTCATCGTGCTGCTCGGCCGCCAGGGCCTCGGCACGAAGATCATCGAGGGCATCTTCGGCTTCAACCTCTACGACCACGACTTCACGCTCGACAACATCTGGGGCTTCGTCACGGTCTACTCGTACTTCAACGTGCCGCTGATGGTGCTGATCACGTTGCCCGCCATCGACGGCCTGAAGGTCGCCTGGCGCGAGGCCGCGGCCAACCTCGGCGGCACCTCGTTCACGTACTGGCGCCGCGTCGGCCTGCCGGTGCTCGCACCGTCGCTGCTCGGCGGCTTCCTGCTGCTGTTCGCCAACTCGTTCAGCGCGTACGCGACGGCGGCGGCGATGACCCAGAAGTCGTCGCTCGTCACGTTGCGCATCCGCTTCTACCTGACGGGTGACGTCAACGCCGGCCAGGATCAGCTGGGCTTCTCGCTGGCGGCCTGGATGGTCATCATCATGATCGTCTTCATGGGTCTGTACTGGATGCTGCGCAAGAGGGCCGAGCGATGGACGAGCTGACCCCCGACCCGTTGGCCCAGCATCCGTTGCCCGAAGTGGCGACGCTTCCGACGTACGAACCGGAGATCGGTCCGCCGACGCAGCCCGTGCCGATCCCGCCGGGCCCGGCCGGTCGACCGAGTCGAAAGCTGGGCAAGCTCGGGCCCGTCCTCGTGCTCGTCGCCGCGGCGCTCTACTTCTTCCTGCCCTTGCTGGCGATGGCCCGCTTCGCGCTGCAGAACGTGCCGGTGATCAAGCTCGGCTGGCACAACCTGTTCGACAGCTGGACGGCCAAGGCGGTCACGGAGGCGTTCGACGATCCGCTGTTCACCTCGACGCTGTGGCTGAGCGTGAAGCTGGCGCTCGGCACCGTGCTGTTCACGCTGCTGCTGCTCCTCCCGACGACGCTGTGGGTGCATCTACGCCTGCCGAAGGCGCGCAGCTTCATCGAGTTCCTCACGGTGCTGCCGTACGTCATCCCGCCGATCGCGCTGGTCGCCGGCATCCGCGTCATCCAGCCGCACGCGCTGTGGTTCCTCAACTCCGAGTACTCGCTGGTGCCGTTCTACGCGATCCTCGCCCTGCCGTTCACGTTCCGTGCGCTCGATGCCGGTGTGCGCGCACTCGACGTCAAGACGTTGGTCGACGCGTCGCGCAGCCTCGGTGCCGGTTGGGGCACCACGTTGTGGCGCACGTTGATCCCCAACCTGCGCACGGCGATCATCTCGTCGTCGTTCCTCACCGCGACGGTGGTGCTCGGTGAATTCACGATCGCCAGCCTCTTGCTGAAGCGCACGTTCCCGACGTTCATGGCGTCCTACTACCAGAGCCACGGCCAGGGCGGCATCGGTCTCGCCCTGCTCGCGCTCGTCGCCACCACGGCCCTGCTCGGTCTGCTCACCGTGCTCACCCGCAAGCGCGGCGCGGCCAAGGCCGCCTCGGTCTTCTAGATGCTCCCGCTCCACACGAAAGCCACCGGTCCCGCATGAGTGCGCTCAACTACATCGCCGTTCGCAAGACGTTCGGGTCCAACACCGCGTTGGAGAGCTTCGACCTCGACGTGCGCGAGGGCGAGCTGATCAGCCTGCTCGGCCCGTCGGGGTGCGGCAAGACGACCGCGCTGCGGATCGCCGCCGGCTTCGAGTTCGCCGACTCGGGCGCGGTCACGGTTGCCGGCGCGGACATCACCCGCACGCCGGCGCACAAGCGCAACATGGGCATGGTCTTCCAGAGCTACAGCCTGTTCCCCAACCTCACCGTCGCGTTGAACGTCGACTTCGGGTTGCGCACGCGCGGCATCGACAAGACCGAGCGTCGTCGGCGCGTCGGCGAGATGCTCGAACTCGTGCAGCTCGGCAGCTTCGGTGATCGCTACCCGCACCAGCTGTCGGGCGGTCAGCAGCAGCGCGTCGCGTTGGCCCGCGCGTTGGCGGTGCAGCCGCAGGTGCTGCTGCTCGACGAGCCGTTGAGCGCGCTCGACGCGAAGGTGCGCACGACGCTGCGCGACGAGATCCGCCGCATCCAGACCGAGCTCGGCATCACCACCCTGTTCGTCACCCACGACCAGGAGGAGGCGCTGGCGATCAGCGATCGCATCGGCGTCATGTCCAACGGTCGCCTCGAGCAGCTCGGCACGCCGGTCGACGTCTACCGCCACCCGACGACGGCCTTCGTCGCTCGTTTCGTCGGCACGATGAACGAGCTGCCCGGCGTGGTTCGCGGCAGTGACGCGGTGGAGGTGCAGGGCGGCTACGTGGTCACGACGCCGGCTGCCGCCGGCCAGCGCGAGGGCAGCGACGTGCTGCTGCTGGTGCGTCCCGAAGAGGTGTCGATCGGCGACGTCGTCGATCAGGGCTTGCCGGGTTCGGTCACCGCCGTCACGTTCCAAGGTGCGGCGACGATCGTCACGGTGCGCCTTGACGTCATCGACAAGCTCGTCTCGGCCCACACCTCCGGCACCGGCGCCACCACGTACAGCCCCGGCGACCGCGTCACGGTCACCGTCAACGGCGCCCGCGCCGTGTGCGAACCCGTCGCTGTCGCTGTCGCGCAGTAGCCGGCGCGGTCGGTCGCCTGTGCGACGATGGTTGCGTTCGATGGAGGGGTCGTGACGTACCAACTGGGGGTGGATCTCGGCACGACCTACACGGCGGCCGCGGTCAGTCGGGATGGACGTGTCGAGGTGGTCACGCTCGGTGCGACGACACCGACGATGCCGACGCTCGCGTTCCTGCGCGACGACGGCGAGATCCTCGTCGGCGAAGCCGCCGCGCGACGCGGCACGCTCGAGGCGACGCGACTGGCCCGTGAGTTCAAGCGCCGTCTCGGCGATCCGGCGCCGATCGTGCTGGCCGGTACGCCGTTCGCGCCGGAGACGCTGATGGGCCACGTGCTGCGCGCTGTCCTGCAGATCGTCACCGAGCGCGAGGGTGAGCAGCCCGATCGCCTCGTGCTCACGCATCCGGCCACGTACGGTCCGTTCAAGCTGGACATGATGGGCGCCGTCGTGCGCGTGGCCGACGTCGATCCTGCTCGCACCGTGTTCCTCTCCGAACCGGAAGCCGCAGCGTTGAACTACGCCGGTCGCCATCGGGTGGAGGTCGGCGAGGTGGTGGCGGTGTACGACTTCGGCGGCGGCACGTTCGACGCTGCACTCGTGCGTCGGTCCGCCGACGGGTTTGCGATCATCGGGCGGCCCGAAGGCATCGACCGCTTCGGAGGGATCGACGTCGACGCGGCGATCCTCGCCCACGTCGACGACGAGCTCGATGGACTGCCGAGCGCCGCAGACCCGAACGATCCGGCGGTGCGCGAAGGCCTGGTGCGATTGCGCGACGACTGCCGCACGGCCAAGGAGACGCTGTCGGGGGACACCGACGCGGCGATCAGCGTGTGGCTACCCGGCGTGCACACACAGGTGCGGATCACGCGCGGCGAGCTCGAGTCGATGGTGCGGCCGCGCATCAAGGAAACCGTCGATGTGCTCGAGCGGGCCGTGCGCAGCGCCGACCTGGAGATGGCCGATGTCAGTCGCATCCTGCTCGTCGGCGGCAGCTCGCGCATGCCGTTGGTGGCCGAGATGGTCGCCGAACGCACCGGTCGTCCGGTGGCCAACGACGCTCACCCGAAGTTCGCCGTCGCCAGCGGCGCAGCGGCATGGGAACCGCCGCGGTCGACCGCCACCCCGACGACGGTGGCTCCACCGCCTGTTCAGCTCTCGGCGCCGCCACCTGTCGCCCCGGCCCCGCCCGCAGAACCGCCCGCCTTCGTCGCACCGCCACCGGTCGCGCCACCGCGGACGGAACCGAGCGTGCCGCCGAGACCGGCGATGGCCGCACCTTCGAGTCCGCCGCCGTCAGTGGTCGTGGGCTCCTCGGCAACTGCGTCCCCGAAGCGTCGTCGCACGGCGGTGCTCGCCGGCGCGCTTGCGGTCGTCGGCCTGACCGTCGGCATCGCGATCGCTGTCACACGTGGCGACGACCCGAAGGACAGCACCGGCACGACGCCCGGGGACACGGTGTCGTCCAGTCCGCGATCCACCGATCCCGAATCGACCGACCCGATCGTGCCAGTGGTGAGCGTTCCCGTCGTCGATGGCGGTCCCCTCGCAGCCTTGGTGGCCGATTGCACCGCGGAAGCACAGGTCAACCTGATCGCCCTGCCCGACGAGTGGGCCAATTACAAGGGGATCATCCAGTCGTTCAACGAGAAGTACCCGGGCGTGGCAACACCGGTCGCCAACCCGGACGCCTCGTCACGTGACGAAGAGGAAGCCGTGAAGGCACTCGCCGGCCAGGCGGATCAGCCGGACAGCGTCGACGTCAGCCCCGCAGTCGCACAATCGATGGTGGATCAGGGTCTGTTCGAGCCGTACGTCGCCTCGGTCGACGCCGACATCCCGGCTGGGCTGAAGGACGCCGACAACAACTGGTACATGGCGTACTACGGCGTGATGACGATCACCACCAACACCACCATCGTGCCGAACGCACCGTTGTCCTTCAGTGATCTGACGAAGCCCGAGTACCAGGGACTGCTCGCAGTGAACGATCCTCGCGTCTACGGCGCCGGCTTCGGTGCGGTCGTCGCGGCTGCGCTGGCCAACGGCGGGACTGCCGACAACGTCCTGCCCGGCATCCAGTTCTTCGCCGACCTGAAGGCCAGCGGCAACCTCTCGGATGCGGAGGTCACCACGGAATCCGTCACGTCGGGCGCGACGCCGATCTCGCTCGACTGGAGCTTCAATGCGCCGAGTCTGCAGGGCTTGCTCGCCAGCGACGGGCTGACGTCCGTCACGGCGTTCCCGGCCGACAGCTCCTACGGTTCCGGGTACGCGCAGGGCGTCATCAACGGCTCCCCGCACCAGGCGTGTGGCCGGTTGTGGACCGAGCACCTCCTCAGCGACGAGGGCGCTCTCGGTTACATCGGCGGAGGCGCCGTTCCGGCTCGATACCGGCAGTTGCTCGATGCGGGGAAGGTGCCTGAGGCATCGAAGCAGTTCATGCCACCCGACGACAGCGTGTCGGAGATGGTGGTCCTGTCGCCTGCCCAGCTCGAGGTTGCCAAGCAGGTCGTCGCCGACAACTGGGGCCCGATGGTGGCCGACGCCTGACGGCGCCGCCCGTCAGGATTGGCCGGGGAAGCCGGCGCCGGGGCGGAACGTCGTGTCGTTCTCCTGCTTCTCGCGCGCCGCAGCCATCTGTTGCATCGTCGTGGCCATCGCCTTGGCGGCGCCCTCGTGGCCCATGATCTTGCTCATCACGGCCTTCGACGCGCCGGCCATCAGCTCGGCCTTGTTGGCGGTGAGGTAGTCGGCCGACGCCTGCAGCGGCCGGAACGTGCCGTTGACCGCTGGGATCACGTAGCGAGCCATCAGCTCCCACGAGCGGAACATCGCCTCGCGGTTGGCCCAGTCGTTGGCGAAGCCGAGCACGACGCCGAAGCCGCCGGTGATCTCCTGCATGTTGCGGATGGCTGCGATGAGATCGTCGGGGGTGCCGACCACCGCTGCGCCACCACCGGATGCACCGGTTGCAGTGACCTGGTCGAGCAGCTCCCACGGATCTTCGACGCGTGCGGCGCCGGGGCGACCGAGCACGTGCACGTTGTACTCGTTGTGCCAGCGGTGCAGACCGTGCACGGCCTCGGCGCGCGCCTGCTCCTTGGTCTCGGCGAGGTGCCAGCTCATCATCACCCGCCAGTTGCTGCGGTCGACGGTCTGTCCGTGCTTGGCAGCGGCCTCTTCGGCGAAGCTCCACTGCGTCGGCAGGGCGGCGATGCCCTCGCTCGACGTCGAGGCGATCGACAGCGCCCCGATGCCGTACTTGCCGGCCAGCTGCATGCCCGACGGCGAGATGCTGGAGGCGACCGTCATCGGCATGTTCTCCTGCAGCGGCAGGGTCTGCAGCGCGGCGTCGTTGAGCGTGAACCACTCGCTCTCGTGGCTGAAGCGGTCCTCGCCGCGCAGCAGGCGCATGATCACGCCGATCGCCTCGTCCTGGCGATCGCGCTGCACCATCGGGTCGATGCCCAACGTGCGGGCATCGCTCGGCAGCGCGCCCGGGCCGCTGCCGAACATGGCACGGCCGCGCGTCATGTGATCGAGCTGGACCATGCGTTGGGCGACGTTGAACGGGTGGTGGTACGGCAGCGAGATCACGCCCGTGCCGAGGCGGATCGTGTGGCTGACCTGCCCCGCGGCGGCCAGGAACATCTCCGGCGAGGCGATCGTCTCCCAGCCGCTGGAGTGGTGCTCACCGCACCAGAACTCGTCGAACCCGAGCCGATCGAGGTGGGCGACGAAGTCGAGGTCGCGCTGGAACTGCAGCGTCGGGCTCTCGCCGAGTGGGTGGTGCGGGGCGAGGAATGTGCCGAACTGCAAGCGGCCGCCGAGGCGCTGGGGTGACGTCATGGCGGGCACGTTAGGAAATCGAACCCGTGCAGCCGCTGTCGAGCTGCCGCTATCCTGGCGCCGCCCCATCGCGAGATGGCGAGGGGACGTAGCTCAGTTGGCAGAGCGCTACCTTTGCAAGGTAGATGTCAGGGGTTCGATTCCCCTCGTCTCCACCATGGCGGACCTCGTCGGAGATCCCAGCCGGTTGGCGTTCGAGATCGGCGCCGAGGACGGCGGGCTTCGCACCGTCGACATCTGGCTCGCCGGTCGACGACTCACCGTGGACGACAACGCAGCGTTCGTCCCGCAGTTCTGCGTCAGCATCGAGCGGGATGCCGAGCTGTTGGAGTCCGACCACGACTGGAGTCCGTCGACCGACGCCACCAACGCTCTCGACGCTCACCGCTGGTGTCGTGGAGACGACAGCGGCGGCGCCGAACGGTTCTGGTTCATGCACTGGGGACCAACGACGGACAACGTCATCACGTTCCTCTTCGAGCTCGACGGCCAGATGGTGATCACGTCACAGTTCTGGCGTTCGACGCACGAGCCGAAGTCAGAACTCGGCGCCGTGCACGAGGCCAGCCTCGATCGCGCAGAGTTGATCGATCTGCTGAAGCAAGCGGTGGACGTGCTTCGAGGTGCGTCGGCGCACTGATCCGACGGATCGGTTCTTCGGCACTTCTTCGGCTCCTATCGTCTTCGCCGTGGCGCAACGAGGGTCGCGGTCGCGGTCGCGGCAGCGGAAGGGGAATTGGCCGTTCATCATCGCCATCGCGGTGGTCGGCTTCGCTGTACTGGCTGCGTTCGGGGTGCTCAGCGGATGGATCGTTCGAGCCGTCGTGAACGATCGCCGCGACGCGCTCGTGCTGGCAATCGGACTGGTCGCCACGTCGTCGATCCTGATCGCGGTCAGCGTCGTCCTGGCGCCACGGCGGCGGGCGCAGGGCAGCTCGACGGTTGTCGCGGCATGCGCCGCGCTCACTGGTGCGGTCCTGCTGCTCCTAGGTTGCTTCGGGGCCGGCGGGAAGACGAGCGGCTCCGAGGGGGATCGCTTGAACCGTGAGCTCCACGGCTTCCGCACCGACTTCATCGTCTCGTTGCTCATCGCGTGCTGCATCGCTGGTGTCATCACGTGGGTCGTTCGCCGTCGGCGCGCATAGGACAAACCGTTCGCCCCACGAAGCCGCGGCCGCAGCAACCGCGCTGATCAGTCGCGGGTGTCGACTCAGTTGGCAGAACGCACCCATTGCGAGGTCGACGTCAGCGGTTCGATCTCTCCGGGTGTTCACCATGGCGGACGTGGTCGAGGATCCAGCCGGTTGTCGATCGCTCGGCACTCGCAGCCGCTTGCGTCGTCCGCGAGACTGCGTGTGGTGGCCGAGTGGATGCTGCCGATCGCAGATCGCGACTGGGCGCTCGCCGTCGTTGGCCCGCCGTCGAACGGAGGAGTGGCATCGTGACGGACCGGCGATCGCAGGGGCGCTGGCGGCGGGTTGTCATCTCGATCTCGCCAGTGTTCGCCGTTCTCGTGTCGTTGTGCGCCTTCGTCGCCGAAGTGGGCTGGCTGGTCGGCCTCGCGCTCGCGCTGGGCATCGTGGCGATGTCGGCGGCGATGACGCGACGGTGGTCGTGGCTCGCGTTGGTCTTGTGCCTCGTGGTGACGGTGATGTCGGCACGTCACGCTCATACGGAGCGTCGGGAGATGCTCGAGGGGACCTCGTGCAGGCTCCGCAGCCTCGACTTCGACAACGACACCATCGAGCAGATCGACCGCCAGTGGTGGCCGCCGCGCGTGTTGTGCCGGTACGGCTACTCGTACCTGAACAGCAGCGTCGACGAGTGGCGAGACCGCTGGGACCTGTACGACCCGTTCCTGTTCGCTGCCGGAACGGTCGCGATCGGGGTGGTCGTCGTTCGTCAGCGTCGATCAGTCGCGGGTGTCGGCGGTGCCGAAGCCGTCGCGCTGCGCCCGTTCGTCGAGTGATTCGAGCTCTTGGAAGAGGCCGATGTGCAGACCGGCCGGGCCGTCGAGGCGGGCGTTCAGTGATCGCCACGGAGTGACGGTCGGCGGCGCGACGAGCGTCGCGCCCGCTTCGACCATCGCGTTGGTCGTCGCTGTCGAGTCGACCACCTCGAACGCGACGCGGATCTTCGGCGCGACCTGTCGTCCGACCTCGACGTCGTCGATCATCCGCTTCTGCGCCGGGTTGGCCAGTTCGAGCGTGGCCCGCCCGGCGTCGAGGATCACCACGCGGGCATCGCCCTCGCCTTCGAACGCAGCCTGCTCGCGCAGGCCGAGCACGTCGCGGTAGAAGGCGAGCGCCTCGTCGAAGTCCTCAGCCTCGACGACGAGGCGGAGCTGCAGGACCGGAGGCGGTTGCGTTGTCATGAGCCGACGCGACGTGGAGGCCGGGTGTCGGTGCGTTCACAGCCACCCTGCTCCGGGCGCGGCAGGGACCGCACGATCGGCAGCGCTGACAGGAGGAGGACTCGAACGGATTGACGCACGTGTGCCCGCAACGCCGGCTCGGCGGCGTGTGTTCCCGACGCGCGAGATCAACGCGTCGTCACGGCCATCGCGATCGCCAGCGCGTGGCCGACGTTGAGTGAGTCGACCCCGTTGCGCATCGTGATGCCGACCCGTCGCGTCGACGTGTCGAGCGCCGTTGCCGACAGTCCAGGGCCTTCGGTGCCGGCGATGAGCGCAAGACGGTCGGGCACGACGAGTTCGCGGACGTCGTCGATCACCGAGGGCGTGAGGGCCCAGGACTCGAAGCCGGCGGCATGCAGGGCGTCGAGCGCGCCCGGCCATGAGTCGCAGCGGACGACGGGGAGGTGGAGGATCTCGCCCATCGAGACGCGCACGGCGCGTCGGGCGAACGGGTCAGCGCACGTCGGGTCGAGCACGAGCGCATCGATGCCGAGGCCGCGAGCGGATCGGGCGATGGCGCCAAGGTTCTCGTTGTCGTTGCAGCCCTCGAGCACGACCAGGCGGCGGGCCGTCGCGGCGATCTCGGCCAGGCTCGGGTTCGGCAGTCGCTCCGCCGACGCCACTGCGCCGCGGTGGATGTTGAAGCCGACGACGTCGTTCATCTGCTCCTGGTCGAGCACGTAGATCGGCGCAGTCACGCCGGTGAGGTGCGGCGCGAGTCGTTCCAACGACTTGCGTGTGACGAGCACCGATCGCAGCGTCAACGGCGAGGTCAGCAGGCGCTCGATGGTGGTCGCACCCTCGACGATCACGGGTCCGGTGCGGTCGCTGCGCCCGGGCAGCGCCCGGTAGTCGTCGAGTCGCGGGTCGCTCGCATCATCGACCGGCGTGGGCTCCATTCGCCCAGTCCACCAGGTCTGGGGACTGCGGCTGACGGAAACCGTCGGCCGATTGCCCGAGTGTGGGTTTGGCAGTGAACATCCCGAGACGCGCTTGCGAACAGGTGTTCGACGCGCGAGGCTGAAGTGATGGCACTTGTTGACACCCACACGATCGATCCCGACGACACCGCTGCGCTCATCTGGCAGCAGTGCTTGTTCGCCTTTGAGGAGCCGGCCGTCGATGCCTCCTTCGGTGGGCTGATGCGGACCTGGCTCGACGCCGACAGCTGGGTCGACCACCAACCGGGCTGGCTCACCGGTGCCGACGTCCTCTTCGCCGATCTCGTCGCCCGACTGCCATGGCGGCAGCGCGAGGTGACGATGTATGACCGCCGCCTCCCCGAGCCGCGGCTCACAGCCTGGGCCGCGGGTGACGCGGCAACGGAGCTCGCCGATGGCGTGCCCGTGTTCGCCGCGGCGGCCCAGGCGCTGAGCCGGCACTACGACCGGCCGTTCGACACCATCGGCTGCAACCTCTACCGCGACGGCCGCGACTCAGTGGCCTGGCATGGCGACCGCGAGCGCTTCGAGCAGGAGAACCCGGTGGTCGTCATCGTCAGCCTCGGTGCACCGCGTCCGTTCCAGATGCGTCCCGTCGGTGGTGGCAGCTCAATGAGCTGGATGCTCGGGCAGGGCGATCTGCTCGTGATGGGCGGGGCGTGCCAGCACCAGTGGCAGCACGGCGTGCCGAAGGTGGCGCACGTCGCCGGTCCGCGCCTGTCGGTGATGTTCCGCCACCACCTCGCCGACGGCGACCCCATCGACTGAGGTCGCCCAGCTGACACACTGAGCGCATGGCTCGTGATTCGCGGTACTCGTTCGTGCCCCATCTGGGCGACCATCCGACGATCACCGGTGGGTCTGGTGTGTTCCTGCACACGGCAGACGGGCGCAGGATCCTCGACGGCGCGGGCGGGGCGATCGTCGGCAACATCGGGTGGGGACGCAACGAAGTGGCCGACGCGGTGGGTGAGGCACTCCGCGACGGCGCCTACTCGATCCCGCTGTGGCCCTCCACCCATCGACTCGCGCTCGTCGACCGGATGGTCGAGTCGTGGCTGCCGGACGGGTTCACCCAGCTGTTCCTCACCAGCGGCGGCAGCGAGAGCACCGACTCGGCCATTCGCCTCGCCCGCGCCTACCAGGTGGCCAAGGGTCGTCCGCAGCGATGGAAGGTGGTCGGCCGCCATCCCAGCTACCACGGCATGACGCTGGCCACGCTGGCCGCCGGCAGCCACTCCGGTCGCCAGCACGGGTACGAGCCGATGCTGCTCGACTTCCCCCACGTCTCGTGGAACGACCCGGCCGACCTGGCCGCGACGCTCGAACGTGAGGGCGACACGATCGCCGGGTTCATCGCCGAGCCGATCACCGGCGCGGCCGGCGGTTGCCTCACCGCGAGCGACGACTATTGGCGGACGGTCACCGAGCTGTGTCGCGAGCGCGACATCCTGATCATCAGCGACGAGGTGATGTGCGGCTACGGGCGCACCGGTTTGAACTGGGGCCACCAGCACTTCCCGTTCGAGCCCGACGTGATCGTCGGCGGCAAGGGCCTCGGCGGTGGTTACGTACCGATCGGTGCGGTTGCCACGCGAGCCGACGTGGCCGAGCTGCTGCGCGGCGCCGGGTTCATGTTCTTCACCTTCACCGGCAACGACGCGGCGTGCGCCGGCGCGGTGGCCGTGCTCGACATCCTCGAACGAGAAGGTCTGGTCGAGCGCTGCGCGAAGGTCGGCGCCGTGCTCGGCGAGCGGCTGCACCAGGAGTTCGACGACCACCCCGCGGTCGTCGAGGTGCGCGGTCGCGGCCTGTTCTACGGGCTCGAGCTGAACATCAGCCACGACGCCGTGGTCGGCGCGGCGATGCAGCGCGACCTGTGGGTCTACCCGGCGGGATCCGGCCCGGTGCCGCACGCGGTGATGATCGCCCCGCCGTTCGTGATCAGCGAGGACGAGATCGACCAGCTCGTCGTCACCCTTCGGGCCTCGATCGACGCGGTCGTCTGATGGCCGCGCTCGAACACGTCATCGTCGTCGGTGGGTCGCTGGCCGGGCTGCGCGCGTGCGAGACGCTGCGCACGGATGGCTTCAACGGCCGGATCACGCTCGTCGGTGCTGAGACGCACATGCCGTACGACCGGCCGCCACTCAGCAAGAAGCTGCTCGCCGGAGAGTGGGAACCGGACCGCATCCATCTGCGCAAGCCCGACAGCTTCGACGGGTTGGAGCTCGACCTGCGCCTCGGTGTTGCGGCCACCGCGTTCGATGCGGCGACGCGCACCGTCACGCTGGCCGACGGCACCGAGCTCTCCGGAGACGGCGTCGTGCTGGCGACCGGAACGTCGACGCGACGGCTCCCCGGCCAACCGGAGATCGACGGCGTGCACGAGCTGCGCACGTTGGACGACGCGCTCGCGCTGCGCGCCCGCCTGGTCGACGGTGCTCGCGTCGTGGTGATCGGCGCCGGGTTCATCGGCCTCGAGGCAGCGGCGACGGCGCGCACGCGAGGTTGCGAGGTCGTGGTGCTCGAGGGTGCTCCGGCCCCACTGATCCGTGGGCTCGGCGCCGAGATGGGGGCTGCCGTCGCGTCGGTGCACGCCCGCCACGGCGTCGACGTGCGCTGCGGCGTGCAGGTCGCCGGCATCGAGGGTGCGAGCGCGGTCGAGGGCGTTCGCCTCGGCGACGGAACGCTGGTTCCCGCCGACGTCGTGCTGGTCGGCATCGGTGTCGTGCCCGTCACCGGGTGGCTGGCCGACAGTGGCCTCGAGCTGCGCGACGGCGTGGTCTGCGATTCGACGCTCAACGCCGGGTTCCCCGGTGTCTACGCAGCCGGCGACCTGGCCCGGTGGGTGAACCCGCTGTTCGGCGACGACGGCGAGGAGATGCGCGTCGAGCACTGGACCAACGCCGCCGAGCAGGGTGCCGCCGCAGCGAGCAACCTCCTGCGGGCGGCCGCAGGGGATGAGCCGGTGCCCTACGCCCCGGTGCCCTTCTTCTGGAGCGACCAGTTCGACAGCCGCATCCAGTTCGTCGGCCGCGCCCACGGCGATGACGAGGTGGTCGTGTTCGAGGGCTCGCTCGATGGGCCGTTCGCTGCGCTCTACGGCTACGGCGGTCGCCTGCGGGGCGTGCTCGGCGTGAGCATGCCCAAGCGCGTGATGCCCTTCCGCCGCTTGCTGGCCGAGCGGGTCAGCTGGTCCGACGCCCTCGCCGTCGCGGGCATCGACACGTAGCGAATCGTCACGTGACGAAACGGGGTGGAGGGTTTGGTGCGCGCCCGGGTGGGCGTGAAACCCTCCGCAGAACCGGGGTGGAGGGTTTGGTGCGCGCTCGGGTGGGCGTGAAACCCTCCGCAGAACCTGGGTGGAGGGTTTGGCGGGCGTGAAACCCTCCGCCCGATCTATTCCCTGTGACGGCGTGGCATGCAGCACACTGCAGAAAAGCTGAGCCGTAGCGACGCAAGTTTTCTCTCGCTACCCTCCGATTCATGACTGATCTACTCGGCAATGACGAAGCGACCAGCGCGACGACTCGCCTGGTCACCCTTCCGGTCCTCGATGTCCCCGCCGTCGTCCTGCCGGGCACGGTCTTCACCGTCACCCTCGCGTCGGCCGGCGCGCAAGCCGCCGTGCAGGCGGCCCAGTCCGGCGACGGGCGCCTCGTGCTGCGCCACCCCGATACCGAGACGGGCACGCCGACGATCGGCGTGATCGCCCGCATCCCCAACACCGGCTCGCTGCCCAACGGCGACCCGGCCGCCATCGTCCAGGCCGAGAGCCGGGCGCGCATCGTCGCCGTCCACGCCAGCGAGCGCGGCGCCGACCACGTCGAGGTCGAGCTGCTCACCGACCCGCGGCCGACGCCTCGCACCGAGGCTGCCACCCGTGAGCTGCGCGTCGTGCTCGAAGAGATCGCCAAGCTGCGCGGCAGCCGCCGCCTGCCCGAGATCCTGCGCACCGTCGCCGAGCCCGGCGCGCTGGCCGACGCGGTCACCGCGTGGAGCGACGAGGAGCAGGATCACATGGCGATCGTGCTCGCCACCGTCGACGTCGCCGAGCGCGTCGAGATCGTCAGCCACTGGGCCAAGGATCACCTGGCCGAGCTGCAGGTCACCGCGCAGATCCGCCACGACGTCACCGAAGGCGTGGACAAGCAGCAGCGCGAGTACCTGTTGCGTCAGCAGCTGGCTGCGATCCGCAAGGAGCTCGGCGAGGGCGACGACGACGTCGTCGGCGAGTACCGCACCAAGCTCGAGGCCGCGCAGCTGTCCGAGAAGGTCAGCAACTTCGTCGCCAAGGAGATCGACCGCCTGGAGCGCACCAGCCAGCAGTCGCCCGAGCACGCCTGGATCCGCACGTGGCTCGATCGCATCTTCGAGCTGCCGTGGAGCGAGCGCACCGAGGACCGCCTCGACCTCACCGCGGCGCGTGAGGTGCTCGACGCCGACCACTACGGCCTCACCGACGTGAAGGACCGCATCGTCGAGTTCCTCGCCGTTCGCAAGCTGCGCGCCGAACGCGAGATCGTCGACGAGCCGGGCGCTCGCGGCGCAGGTGCGGTCCTCACCCTCGTCGGGCCTCCCGGCGTCGGCAAGACCAGCCTCGGCGAGTCGATCGCTCGAGCGATGGGCCGCAACTTCGTGCGCGTCTCGCTCGGCGGCGTGCGCGACGAGGCCGAGATCCGCGGCCACCGGCGCACCTACGTCGGCAGCCAGCCCGGCCGCATCGTGCGGGCCATCATCGAAGGCGGGAGCATGAACCCCGTCGTGCTGCTCGACGAGGTCGACAAGCTCAGCCCCGGCGGCTGGAGCGGCGACCCCACCGCGGCACTGCTCGAGGTGCTCGATCCGGCGCAGAACCACACCTTCCGCGATCACTACCTGGAGGTCGAGCTCGACCTCTCCGACGTGGTCTTCATCGCCACGGCCAACGTCGCCGACACGATCCCCGGCCCGTTGCTGGATCGCATGGAGATGGTTCGCCTCGACGGCTACACCGACGACGAGAAGGTGTTCATCGCCCAGCGCTACCTGCTGCCTCGCCAGCTGCGCCGCGCCGGCCTGACCGACACCGAGGTGACGGTCACCGAGCAGGCGCTGCGCGCCACGATCAGCGGCTACACCCGCGAAGCCGGCGTGCGCTCACTCGAGCGTGAGCTCGGCAAGCTCGGCCGCAAGGTCGCTGCTGCGGTCGCTACAACCAAGCGCGACCTGCCGGTCGTGGTCGACGTGCCGGACGTGCGCACCTGGCTCGGCCGCCAGAAGGTGGATGACGAGGTGCCCGAGCGCACCAACGTGCCCGGTGTGGCCACCGGCCTGGCGGTCACCGGTGCCGGCGGCGACGTGCTCTTCATCGAGACCACGGCGTTCCCCTTGGCTGGCGTCGACGGTGAGCCGACCCTCGCGCTCACCGGCCAGCTCGGTGACGTGATGAAGGAGAGCGCGCACATCGCGCTCAGCTACGTGCGCTCGCACGCAGCCGAGCTGGGCATCGACCCGGCGATGCTGAACAAGAAGGTGCACGTGCACGTGCCTGCCGGTGCGGTGCCCAAGGATGGCCCGTCGGCCGGGGTGACGATGACGACGGCACTGGTGTCGCTGCTCACCGGCAAGGTGGTCAAGTCCACCGTCGGCATGACCGGCGAGATCACCCTGCAGGGCAAGGTGCTGCCGATCGGCGGCGTCAAGCAGAAGGTGCTCGCCGCCCACCGCGCCGGGCTCACCGAAGTGGTGCTGCCCAAGCGCAACGGACCGGACCTCGAGGACGTGCCCGAGCAGGTGCGTGCCGAGATGACGTTCCACCTCGCCGACACCTACGCCGACGTGCTGGCCGCCGCCTTCGCCTGAGCGCAGCTCAGTTCGACTCGTCCGTCGATCCGCTCGATGCGGGTCGACGGGCGAGGCCGATCGCTGCGGCCCCGGCGAACATCGCCGCGGTCGCGATCGCGCCGACGATCGCGGCGTCGCTGCCCGTCGAGGGCAGGGAAGCCGCCAAGACGTCGGCGTGAGCGGGGAGCTCGCCCCGGCCGTTGGACGACGATGCATCGACGTCGTCGGGGCGCATCGGCGGTGACGCGATGATCGTGGGCCCCGTGGTCGTCGGCCCCGTGGTCGTGGGCCCCGTGGTCGTGGGCGCGGTGGTCGTCGGTGCTTCCGCCTCGATCGGCGGAGGGGGCGGAGGCGGGGGTTCTTGGGCGCGGGCGACCGCGCCCTCGAAGGCGGTGCGGACCGGACCCCTGCGCAGGTCGGCTGATCCAGCGGTCGTCAACGCGGCCAGCACCGCGACGTCGGTGGTCAGCAGTTGGATGCTGTAGGGCTGGCAGACGCAGCACGGATGGATCCGTCCGGCGATCGCCTCGTCGCGGCTCAAGTAGATCTTGTTGGCGGCATGGGCGCGGCACGCGCTGCACAGGCACCGGGTTCGGCTCTTCGGTGGAACCGGGTAGCCCCAGTCGGCCGACAGACGCCACACCGTGGCGAACTCCGGGTCCGCCGCACCGGCCGAGCCGCCGCCGGCGATCGCCGCTGCCGCTCCGCCCGCGCCCAGCAGCAGGAAGCGCCGCCGGTCGAACGTGGTCTTCATGGAACTGCCCTTCGTGGCGTCGTGCCGTGTCGCGATTCGAGACTCGTGTGCTCCGGGAGTGCCATCTCGTCTCGCGGGCTCGCCCGGTGCTTGCCGACTCCGGCTCGTACCGGATCCACCGCACGGGCGCTTGCTGATCCGTGCTCCCCCGAAGGGGAGTCGTGACCAGTGCAACCCGTTCGCTTTCACCGGCCGTGCCCGTCGCCGGCGCCCATCGGGGTCGCCCGTTCGATCTGATGACACATCCGCAGCACAGGAATTCCTGTACCGAAAACATTTATCGCCCGGAGTTGACGCGATCTTGAGCGTTTTCTTGGTCCAGATGGACCAGTTCGACATGGTGCACCCGCGTGGGGGAGCGACGCCTGTCGCGGCGTTGTCGTCCGGATTGGGCCACAATCGTCGGGTGCGTGCACGGTTCCGCGAACTGGCCCTCGGGCAGCCGGCCGCGGCGCGCCTGTCGATCGCCCATGGGGTGGCGGCGGCAGCGGACTCGTACGTCACCGTCTCGTTGGCCGGCTCGCTGTTCTTCAGCCTCAGCCCGGAGGCTTCGCGCCAGCAGGTGCTGCTCTACCTGCTCGTGACGATGGCGCCGCTGGCGGTGCTCGCGCCGCTCGTCGGTCCGGCGGTCGACCGCTTCCGCGGACGTCCGCAGTGGTTCGCCGCCGCGTGCTACTTGCTGCGGGCCGTCTTCTGCGTGCTTCTCGCCAACTCGCTGTTCCAGCTGTCGTTCTACGCGTTCGCCATCGGGCTGCTGATCAGCAGCAAGGCCAGCGGCGTGGTCAAGCAGGCGCTGGTCCCGCTCGTCACCGACGATCCCGATCGGCTGGTCTCGACCAACGCCACGCTGGCGCGGATGAGCACGGTCGCCGGAGGGATCGGTGGCGCGTCTGCGGCGGGCGTGCTGGCGTGGGCGGGGGCGAGCTGGGTGCTGGTCATCGGCGCCGGGCTGTTCGTCATCGCTGCCGTCGTCATCCTGGGACTGCACACCCGGCCGCCCGAGGAACCGGTGCACCACACGGTCGAGTACGCCGAGATGCACCTGCCGACGGTGCTCGTCGGTTCGATCGGGTTCATGGCCATCCGCGGCGCAGTCGGCTTCTTCGTCTTCACGATGGCGTTCACCCTGCGCCGCGCCAGCGAGCCGCCGTGGGTCTACGGCGCAGCCATCGGCATCTACGGCGCCGGAGCGTTCGTCGGCAACGTCGTCACGCCGTTGCTGCGACGGCACTTCCGTGAGCAGACGCTGCTCGGCCTGGCGATCGCCGCGCCCGCGTCGTTGGCGATCGTCGGCGTGCTGGGCGTGTCCCGTCCGCTGCTGCTCACCGTGGGCGGGCTGATCGGCCTGTCCACCACGCTCGGTCGCCACTCGTTCGACAGCCTGCTGCAGTCCCGCGCGCCGGCCGCATCGCGCGGTCGGGCCGGTGCTCGCTACGAGACGCGCTTCTCCCTGGCGTACGTGGCCGGGGCCATGATCGCCACCCCGATGGTGCTGCCCGCGGAGGCGAGCATGGCCGTGCTCAGCGTGATCTACCTGCCGGCCCTCGTGGTGTTCGTGCGCGCGTTCGAGGCGGCGCGTCGGCTCGAGCAGGAGTCCGGGTTGGCCACGTTGCAGCCGGCGGTCAATCGCCTTGCCGCGGCGGACGACCTGCGCGACGGCGGCAGCGCTCGGGCGGCGATCATCGATGCGTCGGCCGCGGTCGACCTCGCCCAGCTCGCCAACAGCGAGATCGCCACGCATCCGCAACGGGTGGAGCTCGACCGTCTGCGGCGTGTCGCGCTCGACCCGACCGAAACGGTGGATGAGGCAATGGCCATCGAGGCGATCGCCATCGCCCGCGAGCTGATCAGCCCTGCGGCTGTT
Organism: Ilumatobacteraceae bacterium; assembly: GCA_965229005.1. Classification (GTDB taxonomy): domain Bacteria; phylum Actinomycetota; class Acidimicrobiia; order Acidimicrobiales; family Ilumatobacteraceae; genus CBDDIP01. The sequence goes on along the minus strand of CBDDIP010000002.1, from coordinate 304,943 downwards.
CCGTCGCCTCCGTCACCGTGACACCCGACGACGTCGCGCTGAGCGTCAGCTCCCACGAGGTGGTGTGCTCGGCGTCGGAGTAGAGCGTCAGCTCGAGGTGCTCGACGCTGAAGTGATCGTCGGCGTCGATGGGCGTGAGGGTGATCAGCAGGCCGTTGTCGCGCACGGACTGCAGTTCCGTGTCCAGGTCCAGCGCGTCGTCTCGATCGTCGGCGAAACGAACGGTGGCGTCGTCGACCGTGTCGCGGGCCACGGTCGCCTGGGTCCCGGCAGCGATCGCCGACCCGTCATCGGTGGCGATGTAGATGATCGGTGGCGTGTCGTCGATCTGGGCCGGCAACTCGTCGCTCACGACCCACTGGACGACCGCGGTGTAGGCACCCTCCGGGCTGACCTTCGGCGGCCCGTCGTCCGACGTGCACGCCGCGAGCGCAAGCATCAAGCTCGCCGCCAGGACGACGCCGCGACGTCGCGACCACTCCGAACGCATGAGTCGACTGTACGTGGTCAGGCCCCCGCTGCCACGGGAGTGGATCCGCTGACGCTCGTGCGGAACATCTCGCGGCGGTGTCCGGCGTAGTCGTTGACGGCCAGGTGCTGCGTGCAGCGGTTGTCCCAGATGGCCATCATGTGCGGCTCCCACCGCAGGCGGCAGGTGAAGTTCTCGTGCACCGCGTGCTTGGCCAGCCGGGCGATCAGTGGCGCCGCGGCCTCCTGCGTCCAGCCCTCGATGCCCACCGTGTACACCGGGTTGGCGTACAGCGCGGCGCGCCCCGTCTCGGGGTGGCGGATCACCATCGGGTGCACGTGCACGCCGTGGGCCGCGGCCGATGGCTCGATCGCCATGGACGTCTTGCTCTGCACCGACTCCAAGAACCCGCCGGTGCCGTACGCCGGCCCTGCGCTGTGCACGCCGCGCAGCGTCAGCAGCTGCTCGCGCAGGTCGGCCGGCAACGTCTCGTAGGCCAGGTACTGGTTGGCCCAGATGGTGTCGCCGCCGTAGGGCGGGACCTCCCACGCGTGCAGGATCGTGAACGCCGGCGGCGCCGGCAGGTACGACAGGTCGGTGTGCCAGGCGTTGGCGAAGTTGAGCTCGTCGCCCGGCTCCTTGATGACGCGGATCACGTACGGCCGTCCGTCCACCGGCGTGACGTACGGGGTGATGTCGCGTCCACCCATCTCGTCGGTGAAGCGCTCCAGCTCGTCGAGCCCGATGTGCTGCTCTGGCAGGAACACGACGAGGTGGTCGCGCAGCGCCTGTCGCAACGCGTCCATCTCGGCCGGGGACAGCGGCGAGCGAAGGTCGAGCCCGCGCACGTACGCGCCGAGCGACCCGGCGATGCGTTCGATCTCCAACGTTGCGTTCATCACGTCCCCCATGAGTTCCCCTCGGCCGCCAGTCTCGCGCCTGCGCCGTGCTCATTTGGCGGGCGCCTACCATTGGCGCATGTCGACGACGTCGCACCTGTCAGGAGTCTGGTTCTCGGTCACGCCCTTGCAGGTGGCCAGCGGCCACGGATGCTGGGTCACCACGGTCGACGGCGAGGAGTACCTCGACTTCGCCGCCGGCATCGCCGTGAACTCCACCGGCCACGCCCACCCGCACGTGGCCAAGGCCATTGCCGACCAGGCCCAGCGGTTCATCCACGCTCAGGTCAACGTGTTCCGCCACGACCTGCTCGAGCCGTTGGCGGCCAAGCTCGCCGAGATCACGCCCGGCGGCATCGACACGTTCTTCTACGCCAACTCCGGCGCCGAGATCACCGAGGCCGCGGTGAAGCTGGCCAAGCAGGCGACGAAGCGCCCGAACATCATCGTGTTCGCCGGCAGCTTCCACGGGCGAACGCACATGACGATGGCGATGACGACGTCGAAGACCGGGTACCGCGCCGGTCACTCGCCGCTGCCGGCCGGCGTGTTCGTCGCCCCGTACCCCGATCCGTTGGTGGAGGATCAGGACGCCGAGGTCGCTCGCGCGCTGGCCGGTTTCGATCACCTGTTGAAGTCGCTCACCGCACCCGAGGAGACCGCCGCGGCGATCCTCGAGCCCGTCCTCGGTGAGGGCGGCTACATCGCCGCGCCGCCGGCGTTCATCCACGGCATCGTCGAACGGTGCCGTCAGCACGGGATCCTGTTCGTCGCCGACGAGGTGCAGAGCGGCTTCGGGCGCACCGGCAAGCTGTTTGCGGTCGAGCACTACGACATCGAGCCGGACATCATCTGCATGGCCAAGGGCATCGCCTCCGGCTTCCCGTTCGCTGCGCTCGGCACTCGGCGCGAGCTGGACGACAAGTGGCCGAAGGGCAGTCACGGCGGCACCTACGGCGGCAACGCCATGGGTTGCGCGGCGGCACTGGCGACCATCGAGCTGATGCAGGACCCCGCATTCTTGGAGAACGTCAACGCCCGCGGCGATCAGTTGCGCGCCGGGTTCACCGAGCTGCAGCGCGAGCACACCGACCTCGTGCAGGTGCGCGGCCCCGGTCTGATGGTCGGCACCGAGTTCAGCAACGCGGCGCGTGTCGCCGCGGTGCAGGCGCACTGCCTCGACGAGGGTCGGATGATCCTGATGAACGCCGGCACCTACGGCACGTGCCTGCGCTGGATGCCGCCGCTGGTGGTCAACGAGCAGGAGATCGATCTCGCGCTCGCCGCGTTCGGTGCGGCGCTCAAGGCCACGGCCTGACCGTTGCCCCGCCTCGATGCGGAACGGGTGGCGTTGTGGCGGTCGTTCGCGTCCACGGGTGAGGCCATCCGGCGGCGGATCGACGCCGAGCTGGTGGAGTTGCACGATCTGTCGCTGGCTCACTTCGAGGTGCTCAGCTCGTTGCGCGCCGCGGGTGGGTCGCTGCGCGTCGGTCAGCTGTGCGCCGAGCTGGGCGAGGTCCCGTCCAGCTTCTCGCGCCGGCTCGATCGCATGGAGGACGACGGGTTGGTGACGCGGGCGGCGACGCCGACCGCCGACGATCGTCGCGCCGTCACCGTCACGCTCAGCCGCGAGGGGCGACTCGTCTGGCGCGACGCCAACGTCACCTACCGGCGCCTCGTGCAGCAGCAGTTCGCCCAACGCCTCACCGACACCGACATCTCCGCGCTCCAGCGTGTGCTCGGCAAGACGGCCCCGGACTGAAGCGCAGGCCGAGCCCGACCGGTAAGTTCTGCGCCGGGATGGGCGACGGGCGGACGAGTTGGAACTGATCCTCGGGGTCGACATCGGCACCACGTACACGGCGGCCGCCGCGGTGCGCAACGGCAATGTCGAGACGATTGCGCTCGGCGCCAATGGTTCGACGGTGATGCCGTCCACGCTCTTCGTTCGCGACGACGGTGTCATCCTCGTCGGCGACGCAGCCAACGCCCGCCGTTCGTCCGAACCGGATCGCTACGCGAGCGCGGTGAAGCGACGGCTGCTGGACGGCGTGCCGCTCGTGCTCGGAGGACGCTCCTACCCGCCGGAGGTCCTGCTCGGCGAGATCCTCGGTGCCGTGGTGCGAGTGGCAGAGGAGCGGATGCAGGCGAAGGTCGACCGGCTGGTGCTCACCCACCCGGCTTCCTACCAGGGGTACGGCCAGGCGCTGGTCCGCAAGGTTGCGGCGACGCAGGCGCTCCCGGTGACGCTGCTCACCGAGCCCGTCGCTGCGGCGTGGGAGTACGTCGCTCGCCATCCACTGCCGGCCGGCGCGCTGCTGGCCATCTACGACCTCGGCGGTGGCACGTTCGACACCGCCATCGTGCGCCGCACGACCGATGGCTTCGAGGTGGTCGGTGAGGCACTCGGCATCGAACGCCTCGGCGGTCTCGACTTCGACGCCGAACTGCTGGCGCTCGTCGATGGACGGATCGGTCATCCGCTCGACGGACTCGACGGCTCGGATCCCGAGACGAGCCGCGCGCTGCTGCGGTTGCAGCAACACGTGCGCTCGGCGAAGGAGCACCTCGCCCACGACAGCGACGCGATCGTCGACGTCGGCATCAGCGGGTTGCCGACGTCGGTGACCGTGACGCAGCGCGAGCTGGACTCGGCGATCACCGCTCGAGTGAAGGAGACGATCGATCTCGTCGATCGCGCGGTTCGATCGAGTGGTCACACCTTCGAGGACCTGTCGGCCATCGTGCTGGCCGGCGGATCGACCCGGCTGCCGATCGTGCGCCGACTGATCGAGGAGCGCACCCAGCGACAGGTCGTCGCAGGCATCGACCCGGACGTGGCGATCGCCCGCGGTGCGGCGCTCAGTGCGATGCCCAAGCCGGCCGCTCCGCCCGACCCTCCGGCGCCTCCCCAGCCCGCGCGGTTCCCCAGCGCTCCGCCGGAGCCGCCCCGCCGCGGCGTGTCGCGACGTGTTCTGCTCGGCAGCATCGCCGGCGTGGTCGTGGCCGGTGGGGCAGCGGTGTTCGTGGCGACGCATGGCTCCGACGATGCGACCGACAGCACGACAGCCAGCACCGGGCCCGACTCGTCGTCCGCCACCGACCCGACGACGGCCGAGAGCAGCCCGTCGACCCCGGACTCGGGCACGACCCCTGACACGACCAGCGAGCCGACCACACCGATCACGCCCGTGCCGGAGCTCGCCGGGTTCACGTCCATCCGCGGCGATGTCACCGGGGCGATGTTCGTGCAGGTCGGCGACGCCGGGGACTTCGTCGATCTCGGCGGCGACGTGATCGACGCCGAGATCTCGCCCGACGGCAGTCAGGTCGCCGCGATCCTGCGAGTCGGTGGATCGCCTCGTCTGTTCGTCGGCGGCTTCCGCGGTGGGGACGTTCCGGTTCAGGTCTTCGACGGCGACGCGACCGATCCGACATGGAAGCCGGACGGAACGGTGGTCGCGTTCGCGGGTGCCTCCGGCAGCAGCATCGACGTGATGGCCTACTCCCTCTTCGCGGGCACGGTGTCCACCATCGTCGCCGCGGCCGGCACCGACGGGGCCCCGGCTTTCAGCCCCGACGGCACCCAACTCAGCTTCTCCTCCGACCGTGAAGGAGGTTTGGAGCAGATCTTCATCATCGAGTTGAGCACCGGGGCCACTCGGCGCGCCGCAGGCTCGACGCTTCAGGCGGGCCGAAGCACCTGGCTGGGCGACAGCTCAGCGCTCGTCGCCGAAGCCCGCTTCGCTGGTGCAGCAGAACTTGCGGTGATCCCGCTCGACGGCTCGGCGGTTCGCCGGCTGACCGCGACGGACGCTGAGGAGCGTGCGCCGCAGCGCATCTCCAATTTCGAGGCGGTCCTCGCCACGGTGAGCGATCCGCTCGGGTCGTTCATCGGCATCGTTTCACTCACGGATGGAGCAGTTGTCGCCGTGTCCCAGCCCGGCACTCGCGACACGGCGGCGAGGTTGCTCACGGAGACTCAGATCGCGGGGCTTTCCGCCTAGTTCGTCGTTCCGTCGCCGATGAGTCGGATGCCGGCCCACACGCACTGGCCAGCCGTGCGCGAGGTGGTGGGTGTGACGACGAGATGCAGGCGCAACACGTTGGTCATGTCGAGATCGAGTGGGAGGAGCTGGCCGAATGGAATCGTCTGGTTGAACACCGAGTTGCCATCGACGAACACTTCGAAACGGCACTGGAGATCCGAATTCGACGTGTCGGCGATACCGATGCCACCCTTCAGCCGAACCCAGTCACGACCGAGGTTGTAGTCGTACGAGCACGGGCTGTTCTGATTGAAGCTGTTACCGCTGGAGTAGATGCTGCGGAGCTGGGTGGCCCCGTTCACGCCGACGTCACCGGCACGCACCTCTGATCCGCAGGAAGTCGACTGTTCGACGACCTCGGTCTCGGCCAAGAACTTGGTCACCGGGGTCTTGGCGACCCTGAGGCGGACCTCCGAGCTGATCGTCTGCCCAGCCGACGGGGTCGAGGCAATGATGGTGCCTTCGACGACGGTGTCGTCCAGTGCATCCTCGATCGTGATCTTGACGCCACGCTCGTCGAAGTACTTGCGTGCTTCCGCGATCAACTTGGTCGTCCAGTCGGGCATCGGTGCGAGCGCTTTGCTGACCGTGAGATCGACGGGGCCGTTGATGTCGTTGCCGGCGCTCGGGACTTGATCGAGCACCGTGCCCGGCTTGCTGATGTGCTCGACTTCACTGACGCGCACGTCGTCGACGCCGAGTGCAGCAAGCTCATCTTTCGCGTCCGACAGTGTGTCGTCGACGACGTCGGGCATCTCGGGGGCGGTCGTCGTCGTCGTGACGAGGATCGTCGTGGTGGTCGCTGCGTCGGTGGTGTCGACCGCCGTGCCCTCAGTCGAGGAGTCCGTCGCGTCCGTGCCGTTTGGGGCTTGCGTGCTGCTCGACTTCTTGTCGTCGCCGCCACATGCTGCGAAAAGTGCCACTGCACAGGTCAATGCTGCGATCCGCCGCACGGTCGTCTCCCCGAGTTGTTGCTGAACGGCGGGAGCCTAGTCATTCACGAGCCGCGACCGGGAAGCGACGAGCTCCGGTTTGGGTTGTGGTCCTTGCAGCCAGCAAACTTCCGCCACGCTCGCGTCATTCTCCGCACATCTGAAAGCAGGTTCGCCATGACCACCGCCGTCATCGTCGACGCCATTCGCACCCCACTCGGCAAGCGCAACGGGAAGCTCAAGGACTGGCACCCGGTCGACCTCGCCGCCGAGACCCTCAACGCTCTGATCGAGCGCACCGGCATCGACCCCGGCACGGTCGACGACGTCGTCATGGGCTGCGTCATGCAGGTCGGCGAGCAGGCCGCCAACATCGCCCGCAACGCGGTGCTCGCGGCTGGCTGGCCCGACGGCGTGCCCGGCACCACCATCGATCGCCAGTGCGGGAGCAGCCAGCAGGCCGCCCACTTCGCTGCCCAAGGTGTGATCGCCGGTGCCTACGACATCGTCGTCGCCGCGGGCGTCGAGGTGATGACCCGCGTGCCGATGGGCGCGTCGATGGTCGACGGCAAGTACGGCTTCCCGTTCGGCCCGAAGATCGGCGCTCGCTACGCCCCCGCCGGTGGCCTGGTGCCGCAGGGCATCTCTGCCGAGCTGATCGCCGACAAGTGGGGCCTCACCCGCGACGACCTCGACGCCTTCGGCGTCCGCTCGCAGGAGTACGCCGCCCGGGCCACCGCCGAGGGCCGCTTCAGCCGGGAGATCCTGCCGGTGCTCGGCGCCGACGGGGCGATGATGAACGTCGACGAGGGCCTGCGCGAGACCACCCGTGAGTCGCTCGGCAAGCTCAAGCCGGCGTTCCGCACCGAGGAAGATGGTGGCCGCGTCACGGCCGGCAACTCCTCGCAGATCACCGACGGCTCGTCGGCGATCCTGATCATGAGCGAGGAGAAGGCCAAGGCGCTCGGCCTCACCCCGCGGGCCCGCTTCGTCAACTTCGCCCTCGCCGGCGACGACCCGCGGATGATGCTCACCGCACCGATCCCGGCGACCGAGCGGGTCTTCGCCCGTTCCGGTCTGACCATCGAGGACATCGACCTCGTCGAGATCAACGAGGCGTTCGCCTCGGTGGTCCTGGCGTGGGAGAAGGAGATCCACCCGGACATGAGCAAGGTCAACGTGAACGGCGGGGCGATCGCCCTCGGGCACCCGCTCGGCTGCTCCGGTGCTCGTCTGATGACCACCCTGCTCAACGAGCTCGAGCGCAGCGGTGGCCGCTACGGCCTGCAAACGATGTGCGAAGGCGGCGGCATGGCCAACGCAACCATCATCGAGCGGTTGGGCTAGCGAAACCGCGAGTCTCAAGAACCCAGAAGTTCGACACGCAGCGCGGTCCTTCGGGCCGCGCTGCGGCGCGTCCGACCTGCTCACCGTCCACAACCGGACGGTACGATGGGGCCATGCCGGCGTTCGCCACCATCATCTGGGTGCTCGGTGGGGTCATGCTCGGGTTCGTCCTGTGGAAAACCGGTATCGGCATGCTTCGGAGCTTCACGACACCGATGCCCGCACCGCCACCTGCCGGCGAGCTGCGCAAGGTGAACGTGAGGTATCGCTGCAACGTCTGCGGGCTGGAGATCAAGTTGACCCTGGCTCCCGACGAGGATCCGCCCCCTCCCAGGCACTGCCTGGAGGACATGGACGTGGTCGCTCCCGTCTTCGAGTGATGTCCCCAGCCTGTGGATAAAGGTGTGTGCGAGTTACATCGCTGTGGTTCAAGCACTCAGAGTGCTGTAACACGCCTACGGCTGGCCGTAGCGAGCTTCACTTCCACTTGGTGGCGACGAACAGGCCCGAGAGCAGGAAGACCAGGCCGACCAGCACGGCGGTGTTCGAGTCCCACACGATGTAGCGCAGGATGATGGTCAGCACGCCGAGCCCGATGAGCACGGCCATGAGGATCGGCACCCAACGCGGGCTCTCCTCGTAGCTCTTCGGCGTGGGAGGTGTGTACCTCGACGAAGCGTTCACGTTCGGGTTCGCAGCGGGGGCAGAGACGATCTGCCCGGGCCGGGTGCCCTTCGGTGTGACGCGACCGCCGGTTGTCTTGCGCTTCGGGGGAGCCATCGGGCCGGAAGTGTAGCCAGGCGCCTGCCGTGAATCAGTTCGACACGGGCAGACGCGAGCAGTCAGGCTGGTGGCGTGCCCCGCGTGCTCGTGATCGACAGCTACGACAGCTTCGTCTACAACCTGGTGCAGTACCTCGGCGAGCTCGGTGCCGACCCGATCGTGGTGCGCAACGACGAGCTCACCGTGCCGGAGGCGTTGGCGCTCGGATGCGACATGGTGCTGTTGTCGCCGGGGCCCGGGAGGCCGGAGGATGCCGGGATCATCTGCGAGGCCATCCCGGCGTTCGCCGCGGCCGGCGTGCCGTTGCTCGGCGTGTGCCTCGGCCACCAGGCGATCGGTCACGTCTACGGCGCATCGGTGGTGCGTGCGCCCTCGTTGATGCACGGCAAGACATCGCCCATCGAGCATCGCGGTGTCGGGGTGTTCGAGGGCGTCGACTCGCCACTGACGGCCACCCGCTACCACAGCCTGGTGATCGATCCGGCGACGATGCCGGCCGAGCTCGAGGTCACGGCGTCCACCGCTGACGGGGTGGTGATGGGCGTACGCCACCGCACCCATCCGGTGGAGGGCGTGCAGTTCCACCCGGAGAGCATCCTCACCGGTGCCGGCCACCAGCTGCTGGCCAACTTCTTGCTTCGGGCTGCGCCCGAGCTCGCTCGCTAGTGCTCTGACGACAAGGTCCGGCGCTGGACGTCCGGCAGCCGGTCAGTCAGGTGAGCACCTTGATCGCGTGGGTCTCGCCGTCGTGGGTTCGACCGAACGGCTCGTACCCGCGAGCCCGGTACATCGGGGACGGTGAACCTGGTCCTTCGGTCCACGACACCTCGATGGCGGTTGCGCCTTGGTCCCGGCAGCGCTGCTCGAACTGGTCGAGTGCGGCCCCGCCAATGCCTCGCCGCTGCTGCATCCGATCGATCAGGAACCGCCACAGGTAGGGGTTCGGGTGAGCGGCCGTCATCTCCGCCGCCATGATGAAGCCGGCGATCTCCCCGTCGGCGTCGATGGCCCGGTACCACGGCACGAGCGGGACATCGTTCAGCGACGGTGGCAGCAATGCATCTCGGAAGTTGCCCAGCATCGGGGAGACGAACCGTTGCTGCGACCGGTGCGTTGCCAACGCGCCGACGACCCTGCTGTTGTCGGCGGTGACCGGCACCAGCTCCACGCGTTCGGGGCGGTGTCGTGGCCGGTTGCGCCACTCGTCCCAGTCGGCGCGCGTCATCCCGTACAACATGTCGTCCGAGAGCTCGTCGCCGACCCAGAACGACTCGCGGGTCAGACCCTCGAAGAGCATCCCGCACGCTTCCAGGACTCGGGCCGACGGATGGTTGTCGGGATGCAGCGACGACTCGACTCGGCCGACGCCGATGTCGGTGAACAGGTAGCGAACGACCGCCTGTGCCGCTTCCGTCGCGTACCCCCGACCCCAGTGGTCCGGGTGGAACGTGTAGCCGAACATCCCGCTGCGACCGCCCCATCGCAGCTCGATGTACAGGTCACCGAGGATCTGTTCGGGTGCGGCGGCACTGACCACGGTGACGGCCCAGCCCTGGCCGTCGACCGGCCCGTCCATGGCCGCAGCTCTGGCCGTCGACTCTTCCGCGCGCTCGCGCGTGTACGGCATCTCCCAGTCCTGATACCTGGCCACTTCGGGCAGGCTCCGACGTTCGTACGCTGCGTCGGCGTCGCTGAGCTGCTGTCGCCGCAGGATCAACCGCTCGGTGTGGATCGGTTCGAAGGGCACGGCCCGCGAGCGTAAGCGCGTCAGGTCGTCGGCGGTGGTGGGGCGGTCGTCGTCGTTGTCGTGGTCGTCGTGGTGGTGGTGCTCGACGTGGTCGTCACGGGCACGACGGCTTTGCCGATCTTCAGCTTGATCACCGTGTCCGGGGCGACTTCCTGCCCGGCGTCGACGCTCTGCGAGATGACCCGGCCGTCGTCGGGCGAGCCGATGGCGACGGGTTGGAAGCTGACCTCGGGTGCGGGCAGGCCGGCGCTGGACAGCGAGTTGCGGGCCTGCGCCTCGAGCGTGCCGACCATTGCCGGCACCTTCTTCAGCTCGGGCCCGCTGGACACGATCAGCTTGATCGCCGAGCCCTTGGCCAGCAGCTGGCTCTGCGCCGGATCGGTGCGGATGGCCGTACCGGCATCGACCGAGTCGCTGGCCTCTTCCTCGATGGTGACGACGAATCCGAACTCGTCGCTCTCCAACGTCGCCTGCGCGTCGGCCTGGCTGAGCCCGGCGACTGCGGGCACGGCCACCTGGTCGGGGCCACCCGACACGACGAGCGTGATCGGGTCGCCCTGCTTGGCCTGCGTGCCCGCCGGCGGGTCGGTGCGGATGACCTTGCCTGCCTCGAAGTCCGGGTTGTTCTCGGTGACGATCGTCGGGTTGATCACCAGGCCGAGCGCCGTGAGGATCGGCGTGGCTTCCTCGACGGTCTTGCCAGCGACGTCCTCGATGGCGAACGGCACCAGGCTCGGCCGGTAGAAGACCTGGACGGTGTCGCCCTTGGTGACGATGACGCCGGCGATCGGATCGGTGTGCGAGACGGTGCCGTCGGCGACGGCTGCCTCGGGCTCCTCGTTGAGCACGGCAACCAAGCCGAGGTCGTCGAGCTGCTTGATCGCGTCGTCGATCAGCGCGTTGGTCAGTTCGGGCATGGCGAACGTGGTCGGCTGCTCGTCGTCCTTGGACAGCTGCTTGAACAGCAGCACGCCGCCGATGACGAGGGCGATCAGGGCAAGGAACCCGGCCACCGCGTACCAGCCGGTGCGGTTGCTGCCGTACTCCTGCGGCGGCTGGCCCTGCTGCTGCATCGCCTGTGTGCGCGGCATCGCAGCTGTCGCTCCGACCGGCACGGCCGCGGTGCGCGGCATCGCCGTGGTGGCCCCGGCGGGGACGGCCGCGGTGCGCGGCAGGCTGGCCGTGGCGTGCGCGGCCGGCGGCGTCGGGGGCCGGGCACCGGCCAGCGCTTGCACCGGCTCGTTGTTGCGGAAACGGCGCAGGTCTTCGCGCAGCGCCTCGGCGTTCGGGTAGCGGACGTCGGGCTGCTTGGCCAGCAGCTTGGCGACGATCGCCTCGAACGGGCGGGGCACGTCGGCGACGATCTGGTTCAGCGGCTGGGGGCTGTCGTGCACCTGCTTGTAGGCGATGCTGACCGGGTTGTCGCCGCTGAACGGCGGCCGTCCGGCGACCATCTCGTAGAGCACGATGCCCAGCGAGTACAGGTCGGAGCGCGGGTCGGGCTGTGCGCCCTGGGCCTGCTCGGGCGAGAAGTAGGTGGCGGTGCCCATCACCGCACCGACCTGGGTGAGGTTGCTCTCGGTGGGCGCGTTCATCGCCCGGGCGATGCCGAAGTCGGCCACCTTCACCTGGCCGTTGGAGCCGATGAGGATGTTGGCCGGCTTGATGTCGCGGTGCACGACGCTGTTGCGGTGGGCGAAGCCGAGCGCGGCCGACACCTCGCTGGCGATCTCCGCGGCCTGGATCGAGTTGATGTGCCCGTTGGCGCGCAGGATGTCGGCGAGGGTTCGGCCCTGCACGTACTCCATCGCCATGAAGTAGGTGTTGGCGTACTTGCCCCAGTCGTACACGCCGACGATGTTCGGGTGGTTGAGGTTGGCCGCGGCCTGCGCCTCGCGGCGGAAGCGCTCGACGAAGTTGGGATCGGTGGCGAACTCGGGGAAGAGGACCTTGATCGCGACCGGGCGGTCGAGCAGGAGGTCGCGCGCCAGGAACACGTCGGCCATGCCGCCGCGTCCGATGCGCTGTTGGATCTCGTAGCGGTCGTTGAGAACCGTCCGCTCGGTGTTGTTGCTCACTGCTGCCTTCCGTCTCGCGCGTCACGGGCGAAACCGGTACACGAGGTTACCGACCTGCACCGATGAACCGGGTTCACGGCAATCCTGGCGGGCGCGCTCCGACTGGAGGTTGGGTGAGACGCCGTAGGCGGCGAGCACGAAGGTGAGCGCAGCGAGCCCATCATGAGGGGGGAGCTGTCGGGTTGGCGAAGAGGTAGTCGAGGACGGTCTTGGCGATGGGACCGGCGAGGCGACCGCCGGTGCCCGCGCTGATCGCATCGTTCGGGCCGCCCTTCAGCACGACGGCGATCGCGTACTGCGGGTTCACCGCCGGTGCGAAGCCGATGATCCACGCATTCGACTTCTCCGGCTGGCCGGCGCCGTTGAGCTGCGCGGTGCCGGTCTTCGCCGCGGCCTGGATCGGCTGGCCGTCCGGCCCCGGGTTCAGCTGCATCTGCCGGCCGGTGCCCTGGTTGACCACGCCGATCATCAGCGTCGTCAGCGTCTGCGCGGTCGGGCCGTCCATCGGCGTCTTCCACACGGACGTGGTGGTGCGGTCGAGCACCTTGCCGTCGTGATCGAGCGTGGCGTCGATGACGTGCGGCTTGACCATCGCCCCGCCGTTGGCGACGCTGCTGGCGACCATCGCCATGTGCAACGGCACCATCGTGTCGCTGCCCTGTCCGAAGCCGCCGATGGCCAGCAGCGGCTGGTTGTCCTTGAAGAAATCGGCGTCGTGGCCAACGCTGCTCGACGCAGCGCCGGGCAGGTCGATCGGGACCTTCTCGCCGACGCCGAACGCCTGCGTGCCGGCCAGCCACCGGTCCTGGCCGAGCTCGAGTGCCATCTGGGCGAAGGGGATGTTGCAGCTGCGGTAGAAGACCTGCGCCATCGTGCCGCCACACCGCTCGCCCGCGTAGTTCTGGATCGGGTCGGTGGTCTGCGGCGGGATGAACTCGGTCTCGTTCGGGAAGCTGCGATCCAGCGAGGTGACCCCGTTCTGCAGGGCGATGGTGGTGGTGATCACCTTGAAGCTGGAGCCCGGCATGTAGCGCTCTTGGTAGGCGTTCGCCAGCAGCGGCTTGCCGGGGAAGTTGTTCAAGAAGTTGTAGACGTTCTGCACGTTGTCCGAGTTGTGGTCGGCCATCTGGTTGGCGTTGTAGCGCGGGTTGCTGACCATCGCGATCACGGCGCCGGTGTGCGGGTCCATCACGACGACGGAGCCCTCGCGATCGCCGAGTGCCTCGGCGGCGACGCGCTGGACGTCGCTGCGCATCGTCAGCACGATCGTGCCCGTGTTGTCGCCGCCCTCGAACAGGCTGCCGAGGGCGCGCAGCTTCTGCTCGTCGGTGTCGCCGAGGAGCACGTCGTTCTGGCTGCGCTCGAGCTGCGTGCTGCTGCCCAGGTTGTAGTAGCCGGAGATGTTCGAGAAGAGGTCGTCGGTCGGGTACTGGCGTTGGTACTTGAACTCGTCGCCGGGCCCGGTGGGCACGCTCTGGGCGATGATCACGCCGTCGGCGGTGACGATTGGGCCGCGGGGTCGGTTGAACTCGCGGATCGTCTGCCGGTTGTTCAGCGGGTTGGCGTCCAGCTCTTGCTTGCGCCCCACCTGGAGCACGTTCAGCTGCACGAACAGGATGAGGTAGAGCACCAGCAGGCCGGCGGCCAGCTTGCGGATCCGTGAGTTCATCGCTTGGCCGCCCGGCGTTGGGCGCGCCCCAGGCTGCGCGCCTGGAGACGTTCGCTGAGCGTGGGCAGGTCGGGCACGTCGCCGGTGCGTCGCGCGGTGGTGTCGCCGACGCGGATCAGCAGCGCCAGCAGCACGTAGTTGGCGACGAGGCTCGAGCCGCCGTAGGAGACGAACGGCAGCGTGATGCCCGTCAGCGGGACGACGCGGATGACGCCGCCGATGATGATGAACGCCTGCATCCCGAGGATCGCGGTGAGTCCGGTGGCCAGCAACTTGTCGAAGGAACGCTCGGTGCGAGTGGCGATGCGCAACCCGCCGCCGATGATCAGCAGGAAGGCGACCAGCACGGCGGTGGCGCCGAGCAGACCCATCTCCTCACCGATGGCGGCGAAGATGAAGTCGGTCTTGACCGCCGGGATCTTGTTCGGGCTGCCGAGCCCCAGGCCGGTGCCGCCCGTGCCGCCGTTGGCGAAGGCGAACATCGACTGGGCGATCTGGTAGCCCTTGCCCTCGTACTGCGCCCACGGGTCCTGCCAGATGGCGACGCGGGTCTGCACGTGGTCGAACAGCCGCCACGCGACGTAGGCCGCGCCGGCGAACAGCACCAGGCCCATCACGAGGTAGGTGGCGCGTTCGGTGGCCACCCACATCATCACGACGAAGAGGGTGAAGAACAGCAGCGACGAACCGAGGTCCTTCTCGGCGACCATCACGACGACGGCGAAGCCCCAGGCGAGTGCGATCGGTGCGAGGTGGCGCAGCTCCGGCAGGCGCAGCGGGCCGATGTGCCAGGTGCTGGCGGCGATCAGCTCGCGCTTCTCGGCCAGGTAGCCGGCGAAGAACAGGGCCAGCGCGATCTTGGCGAACTCGCCGGGCTGGAAGTTGACCGGCCCGATGCTGACCCAGATCTTGGCCCCGCCGACGCTGGTGCCGATGCCCGGCACGAGCGGCAGCATCAGCAGTCCGGTGCCGATGGCGAGGAAGCTCCACTTGTAGCGGGCCAGGTCGCCGGCTCGCTGCACGAACAGCAGGGTCAGCACGTATGCGGCGATGGCGATGAACGTCCACGTGGTCTGCAGCCCGGCGAGCCGTTCGCTGAGGCGGGCGATCATCACGTAGCCGAGGCCGTGGAGGATGGCGACGAGCGGCAGCAACGTGCCGTCGGCGCCGCTGGCGAGCCAGCGGTTGGCGAGGTGGGCAGCGACGAGCAGTCCGAGCACGACGAGGAGGAACGGCACGATGACCGCCGGGATGCGGCTGTTCTGGCCGAGCGACGCGAGCGTGTAGGCGGCGCCGGTGATGAGGACGGCCATGACGATCAGGCCGAGCTCGGTGCTGCGCCGCGCGGCAGCGATGGGGGAGGTGCTCACGGCACCGCGATGCTCGACTCGGGCCCGGTGGTCGTCGATGCGATCGTCGTGCTGGTCGTCGACGTCGTGCTGCTGCTCGAGGTGGTCGTGCTCTCGACGGTCGTCGTGGTCGCCGGCGTCTCGTCGTCCTTGTTGGCGGCGACGAGCACGAGCACCACGGTGACCGTGGCGATGGCGGCGAGCGCGAGGAAGAAGAGGAACAGTCCAGGCGTCAGCCGGCGCTTCTTGGCACTCGAGTGGGCGACCTCGTCAGCAGCGATCGCCGGCACCTGCTGGGTCTGCATCTCCTGCGACTTCATCGCCGTGGTGTGGTCGCTGTCGCCGCTCGGCCAACGGTCGGCTTCGATCAGTCGGGTGTTGCCGCCGGTCTCGTCGTCGTCATCGTCGGCCCAGCCGGGCTCGAGGTCGAGGTCGTCCTCCGGTGCGGGCGGGTCTTCGCCCTCCATCAGGTCGACGACGACGACGGTGACGTTGTCGCGCCCGCCGTGCTCGTTGGCCGAGGCGACCAGCGCGTCGGCGACGACCTGTGGGTCGTCGGAGCTGTTGACGATCTCGGCGATCTCGTCGTCGTCCACCTCGTCGACGAGCCCGTCGCTGCAGAGCACGAAGCGATCACCGCGGACCATCGGCAGCACCCACGTGTCGACGCGCACGTTGGGCTCGATGCCCAGTGCACGGGTGACGATGTTGCGGCGCGGGTGCGTGCGTGCTTCCTGCTCGCTGATGTGCCCGGTGGCCACGAGCTCTTGTACGTACGAGTGGTCGGTGGTGGTTCGGCGCAGTCGGCCGTTGCGCAGCCGATAGATGCGCGAGTCGCCGACGTTGACGACGGCGAGGCGGTGCGGATGCTCGTCGTTGCGCAGGATGACGAGCGCGGTGAGCGTGGTGCCCATGCCGCGCTGCTCGGCGTGCGAGTGCGCCGAGGAGAAGATGGCCGCGTTGGCCTCGACGACTGCGGCCACGACGACGTCGGCGTGCGACGCGCCACCGATCAGGCGGTCGCGCAGGATGGTGGAGGCGATCTCGCTGGCGACCTCACCGGCGAGGTGGCCGCCCATGCCGTCGGCCACGCCGAACACGGCCGACTCGGCGACGAAGTTGTCCTCGTTCTCGGTGCGGACGCGCCCGGTGTCGGTGGAGGTGCCCCAGCGCAGCGCCGGTTGTTCAGATGTCTGCATCACTCGGCCTCGAACACCGTGTTGCCGATCTGCACCCGGTCGCCCTTGGCGACTTGCTCGGGTGCGGTGATCCGCCTGCCGTTGAGGAACGTGCCGTTCGTGGAGCCGAGGTCTTCGATGAACACGCCGCCGTCGCGGCGGAACAACCGGGCGTGCAGCTGCGACACGAACGTGTCGTCGGGCATCCCGATGGTGCACGTGTCCGCGCGGCCGACGGTGATCTCCTCGGCCAAGCCGTAGGCGGCGCCCTTGCGCGCTCGCGGTTCGCTGATGACGACGCGGCCGACCTCGCCGCGCTTGCCGCGCACCGGCCGGCGGGGGAGCGGCTGCCCCTTCACGACCGGCTGCGGGTACGGAGCGGCGACCGTCGGGTCGGCCGGTGCGATCGAGTGCGTGGTCGCGTCGCGGGTGTTGGCCATCGCCGGACCGTGGCCGGGACGCGGGCCGCGCACCTCGCTCCACACGGCCCACAGCACTCGGGCGAAGAACAGGTAGAGGAGCGCGAGGAGCGCGTACTTGAGGATGTTGAGGAGCTGATCGCTCACGACGCCTCGAAGCGCAGGTGGGTGCTGCCCACGCTCACGATGTCGCCGTCGTTCAGCAGACGCTCGCCTTCGATGCGCACGCCGTTGACCTTGGTGCCGTTGGTGCTGCCGAGGTCGGCGACGACGTAGCCGCTGCCGACGGGACGGATCTCGCTGTGGCGACGGCTGACGTTCGGGTCGGAGAGGGCGATGGTGCACTCCGGCAGGCGACCGATGGAGACGGCGCGGTCGCCGATGGAGACGCGCTCGCCCGACGGCAGCACGAGCGATCCGGCGCCGACGCCGCCACCGCTCTCGAGCATGCGCGAGCCGACGCTGAAGCGGCCGGGCTTGAGGTTGTTGTCGATGGCCAGCTCGACGGCGACGGGACCCATGAAGTGGTAGCCCTCGGTGCGCGCGTACTCGCGTGCGGCCTCGCTCAGCTCGGTGATCAGCGCCTGGTCGATGTCGGCGAATCCGGCGTGGTCGCGCCCGCTGAGGTTGATGACGTAGTGGTTGGGGACGATGCGTCGCCCCTTCACGTCCACGCTGCGATGGTCGTCCATCTCGCGGATGAGCCGGCGCCCCAGCTCGACAGGGCGGATGCTGGAACGAGACCCACGGGAGAACACACCATCGACCATACGCTCTAGACCTCGTTCGAACGATTGCAAGCCCATGACAGCGCTCCAGGGTAGTGGTGGGGTCACACCAGGTAGTGCGCGGGTCTCGCTGCGCGCCCGCCCGTCGTTCGTTCGTTCGTGAGCCTCAGTGCCACCCGTGGCTCCCAACCTCACGAACCCCCAGCATCGGTGAGTCCCAGTGCCACCCGTGGCGTGGAGTCTCACGAATGGCCGAGTGCGGGCTTACCGGGTTGGGCTGGCAGGGCGACGCGGCTAGCGTGCTGGTTCCACTCGGGCGAGTGGCGGAATGGCAGACGCGCTGGCTTCAGGTGCCAGTGTTCGTAAGAACGTGGGGGTTCAAGTCCCCCCTCGCCCACTGGAAGACCCCAGCCCAGCTGGGGTCTTTTCGCGTCTGAGAACCCCCACTTCTACCGGACTTCTACCGGAGGCGCGATGTTGGCCGTGAAGTTCGGTGTGCAGTTCCGGTTCATGCTTGACGTTGTGGCTCCGGAAGGTGGGCGACAGTTCCGGGACGCGACTCCGGTAGCTGGGCGACAGTGACTCCGGTAGCTGCTTGACACTTCGAGCTTGTGGTGGGGGCCAGCCTGCTTGGTGTCGCTGCTATGCCAGCGTCGCCCGGTCGGCGCGGGTGGATTCACCAACGTCCGCCAGGCCCTCGCTATCGTCGCTCCGTGGCGCGTCGCTCAATCGAAACCACGACGCATCCAGCCCCGATGAGCGCCGGCATTCTTGGCGAGATCTCACGACAGCTAAAGGGTGATGAACTAGTGCTCGACCCGTTCGGCGGCACGGGTCGTACTCACCTAATCGCCGTCCCCACGGTGTGTGTGGAACTCGAGTGGGAGTGGACCGTTCTCTCGCACGAACTTGCACTGCACGAGAGGTACCGGAACGCGCTCCCAGGGGTGTCGCCGCAGCCGGTTGCCACGATCGCTGGAGACGCTCTCCACCTGCCATTTCGGGACCGGTCATTCGACGCAATCGTTACCAGCCCGACATACGGGAACCGCTTCGCCGATCATCACGTCGCGCGCGATGGATCGAAGCGACGCAGCTATCAACACGACCTCGGTCGACCGCTGTCAACCTCAAATTCAGGAGCCCTTCAGTGGGGCACTGCATACCAGGAGTTTCATCAAAATGCTTGGACGGAGGCCTGCAGGGTACTGAAGTCCAACGGTGTCTTCGTTCTCAACTGCAAGGACCATGTTCGGCGCGGTACTCGTCAGTTCGTCACCGACTGGCATGTCGGTTGCCTGGAATCGCTAGGGCTGGCCGTGACCTCACGCTCGAAGGTGGCGTCGAGGGGTCTCCGGATGGGTAGGTCATCCGCGCGACGGGTCGACTTCGAGGAGGTAGTCGTCCTTCGTCGTCCGGGGCCAACAGACGCCCCGAAGCACGACTGAACCAGAAGTCCTGGCCTGCAACTTTCGCCGGTCCGCTAACGTTCGATCGTGGACCTTGAGCGGTACGGAATCGACGAACCGACGCTCAAGAAGATGCTGGCCGAGTGGCGCGGCGGCCTCTCGAAGACGGCCATCGAGAGGCGCTACCTCGGCAAGGCCACGCATCACGGGAAGCTCTTCACAAAACTCGTCCGCGACCACCTCGGCGTTGAGACCTCCGTCCGACATCCGTTGGCAATTGAGGTCGACCGATTGCGCGCTTTGCTGGCGGTGCACGGCATCGACCCCGATGGTCGCCCCCTCAGCCTTGAACTTCCACTCGAGGAGTGCAATGACGGAGACAGCTGACCATTCCTTCGCCGGAGGGATCCTCGAGCCGGGAGAGTTCGTCGCCGAGAGCGTGTACCAGGTTGCGGAACTTCTCGGCAGCGGCAACTCGGGCGAGGTTTACCGGCTTGAGAACCCGAAACACGGTCGGAACCGAGTGTTCAAGATCTTCATCCCGTACTACGAATTGCGACAAGCGCAAATCGGGCAGGAGGGCAGGGGAGACCTCACCAATCAAATCATCGAGAACGCGCACAAGCAGCCCTATCAGCAACGCGAGTACAAGTTCTTGAGTGTCATCGATCACCCCTTTATCGTGAAGGTGCACGACTTTGGTGTGCAGACTCTGTCCTCGGATCAGCTTGGCCGGCTTCGAGCGAAGACAGCAGAGGCGTTCTCAGGGCCGTCGGCAAGCCTGCCCTACTTGATTGCGGCATTTGTGCCCGGGTCGTCTTTCATCGAAGGACTCGCCGGCCAGGACCGTCGGACAGCTCTTAGAGCGATGCGCTGTCTCGCTGAGGCCCTCGACCATCTTCACGTCGAGCACGAGTACATGCACCTCGACGTGAAGTCGGCAAACGTGAGGGTTCGTCCTGACGGCTATCCCGCACTGGTGGACTTTGCGCTGTCACAGGATCTCTCCTCTGGTGCCCTTGAGCACGGGGACTCGATAGTCGGTGGCATCGATTGGGATCTCCTGCCGTTCCGAAAGGGCAGTTCGGGAATTGCGGACTTCGTGCAGCACTCGCAGACGCAAGGGGTATCCCGTGCCGAGTTCAGGGCGAGGTTCTTTCCTTGGATCGACTTCTACCAGTTCGGCCTTCTCCTGAAGGAAGCGTTTCACACGGTGGTCGCGTCGCTGACTCCGGCCGAGAGCGCCTACCTCCGGATGCTTCTCGACGAGCTCACGGATTGGGACCGAGTGATTCGGCTCCGCGCTGGGGAGCTGAGGGGCCTCGTTCGACGAATCGATGCGACTCGGTTCTTCTTGGCAATCCGTCCAGGCTCGATGTCAGGAGGGCGCGAGGTCCCTCTCTCGAATGGTCGTGCCGTGTTTGTGCCGCCCAGTTTGCTTCCGATCGTTGAGCACCCGGAAATGACGAGGCTCAACCGGCTGAACCAACTAAGCCTGCTCCCATCCAGGTTCTGTGGTGCCACGCATTCAAGGTTTGAGCACTCCCTTGATGTCCTGAGGCTCGCACAGTCGGCAGCCCGCCGCCTCCTCGACGTTCCTGCGTGCAGGTATCTGTTCGACGAGGCAGATATCGAGGCACTGCTGCTTGCCGCGCTGCTACACGACATCAACCATCTACCGCTGACGCACCTCTATCAGGAATCTGGGTTGCCCTTCCTGAGGAAGATTGACCTATTCACCACTTCGCTTCGGGCCGAACCGCCAGCATCACCGTGCTTGCAGGACGTTGTCATGGCGAGCACGTCGCTCAAGGACCCCGATCGACTGCTGCGGCTTGTCGAGGGCGGCTGGCAGGACCAAAGCGGACCGCAGAAGGACGCTGACCAGATCATCAGCTCGCTTGTCAACTCCGGTGCAGATCTCGACAAGATGTCGTATCTGGTCATGGACTCGAACAGGTCCGGGCTCGGTTTCGCATCAGGCATCTCGCCTGGCGCTCTGCTCGCGTCCGCGACGGTGGTGAGGTGGGAGAAGCGCGAGGCAAACGGCACCTCGCTAGGGGAGGGCTGGCACCTAGCCTTTCGACCGGAGGCGCTTCCGCTGCTGGAATCGATGGCGACGGCCCGAGCGCGCGCATTCGAAGAGCTGTACTGGTGCGATGACAACCGAGCAATGATGTCGCTCTTCTTGGCGTCTATCCGATCGATCAACAACGCGCCCGGTGGAGTGGACGCACTCAGGGACCTCATGCTCTCGTCACGAGGCGAGACCGACTTCGCCGTGCTTCAAAGGATTGACTCCCTTAGCCAGCAACTTGTCGGTGACAGTCGGCACCTCTCGCTTCTCTTCGATTCGATCAGCGGAACGCGGCCCAACCTCGTGTATGCATCCGGCGACCACTACGACGCAATACGTCGACTTTCGCCTGCGGATCGCGAAGAGTTCGAGGTGAAGCTTCGAGAAGGCCTGGCCGAGAAGCTGCCAAGCATTTTGTTGAGTCCGGGCGAGCTGATGCTCGACGTGCCCGATCGCCCGCTCGACCTGGGAGGCACGATTTTGATTGACCAGGACGGAGTCGGAGTCGATGCGCTCACGCTCTCGCCGGTTCTTCGAGCGCAACGGGATCGGCTTGTAGCGCTCTCCTGCAGAGTACGACTCTTCATTACCACGGCGCCGTTCTCCGAGTGGGAGGTGGTGGCGGCGCGCGAAGGACGATCTCCCGCCGAGCAGTGGATCGGCCGCGCTTTGGCCGCGGCGCTCGGAGGCAGCTCATTTCGCTGACTGATATCTACGAGTGAAGTCCAGCAACAACAGGGCAGCCACGGACTCGGCTGCCTCGTCATGCAACGTTGGGCCGACGTGGCTGTACATGCCGAGGGTGATGGCAATGAATGAGTGGCCGAGGCGCTCCTGCACAACTCGGGGATGAATTCCCGCCTCGAGGGCGAGCGTCGCCCAGGTGTGGCGCAGGCCGTGGAGGGTGAGGCGCTCCAGGCCGTAGCGGCGCACTCGGCAACGCCGGGTGGCCATGGACCGACCCCGGCCTGGCCGCGAGCGCCGAAGGCTGCGAGATCACCCTCGACTGGCTGTGCGCCGGCTCGAACACGCTGTATCTCTGCGCGCCGCTCGGCGATGAGAGCCGAGTCTGCCTGGTCTTCGCCGCCCTGCTCCATGACCTCATCGCCCAAGCCTTCGATCGCAACAACCGACAAGGCACACCAATCGATCCTCGCCTGCTGGTCGTGCTCGACGAGGCCGCCAACACGCCGCTGCCGAAGCTCCCGCAATGGGCGGCCACGATCACCGGCGCTGGCATCCAGCTGGTGACCGTCTGGCAGTCGAAGGCCCAGCTCGACCAGGCCTACGGCAAGGACGCCGACAACGTGCTGACGAACCACCGCACCAAGCTGATCTTTCCAAGTGGTTTCAGCGACCTCTCGACGATCGAATACATCAGCGCCCTCGTTGGCGACGAGCACGTGCGGAGCGAGCTCGACGAACGGGCCGGACCCCTCTACGGCTCGGTCGCCCGGGGTGACGACGGACCCGACTCCGACATCGAGGTCGCTCGGCATCGTCCTGTTCTACTCCACCCTCGGCCAGGTACGCCGTCGCTGACTTGATCGATAGCGCAGCATTCGCATCGAGCAAGTCGAAGGCTCGGACCGCTGAGTGGGCCAGTGTGATGTCGCGGCCGTGGATCTCACAGGACGCCAAGAGTCGTTCGACAATCGGAACAAGAAACGCTCCTGTTCCACAGGATGGCTCGACGATCGTGCGGGTGAACAGATCCTTGTCTGGTGTGTAGCCGATCAGGTCGAGGATGAAGTCGACGACCCATCGTTTGGTGAAGACCTCACCGAAGTCCGCACCGGGTTCAGAAGCCCAGTCGCTCAGGACAGAGGTGGGCATGATTGACAGTTGTCGGGCAACGGGCATGACGTCGACTCCCACGGGTTCAAGCTACTTCGTTGAGCCTCGGGAGGCTGTGAGGGACCTCCGACCTTCGACCGATGAGGGCCGATGGTCGCATCTTCGCAGCAGGGTGTGACAGCGGTCGTCAGCGGCTACGCGCAGCTCGTGCTCTCTTCGATCACTCAACGGTCCAAAAGGGGTCCGGCGAGTCTTCCGAGCCGACTCATGTGCAGCGCCAGGGCCAACGTCCGAAGCCGCAGTTCGTGGTCCACGCATCAGGGCAAACGGCCTGACGAGTGACCTAGTGTCCGATCATGAGCGACTCGGATCTTGTTCCCTTCGACGGCTTCCGAAAGCGAACCTACGTTGTCGGAGCGATCACTGTGGTTGCAGCCGGTGTCCTACTCTACGTGGTCCACAGGCTCTCGGGTGAGGGGGCGTTGGAGTGCACTCCTAGCAACGGGGGGACATCGAGCGAGCTGCGGTGCGTTACCGAAGGTGCCCAGCTGTCGCCGTTACTGTCGACTGTTCTCGTCAGCATCCTCACGACGATTCTTGCAGTTGGGGTCGTGGCGCTCCTAGTCGAGTTCTTTCTGCGCAAGAAGTTCGGTAGCGATCTTCTGAGATTTCTGCGGCTGGACGCTGCCGTCGTCAAGTCGGGCCTCTCAACCCTTGGGCCTTCGACGACTGTTCAGTTCCATGCCGAAATGGAGACAATGGACTCCATTACGGTACTCGCCAGATCACCAGGAGGCTGGTTGAATGAGTACCTCCCTGCTCTCCTGAGGACGGCGCAGAAGCGAAAGATCGAGATGACTGTCGCCCTGCCCGACCCTTCAGATGCAGACATGATTGCGGGATGCGGGGCCTCGTTGGGAGTCGATCCAGCCGATCTCGCCGAAGCCATTAGATCCTTTGTGACCTCTGCGCAGAGCCAGTGGATGACGAGTCTTCCAACCTTGACCCGCGGAAGCACTCTACGCATCGTCTATGCAACTCAGGTGCCATCGTACGATGCGTTCATTTCGAATTGTCTATGTGCGGTGTTCCTCTCGAAGCCAATCAATCATGGTGGTGGCGACGGCCTCGCCACACTGGTATTCAAGGATCAAATGAACGATTTTCCATCAGAGTGGCTCGCCGTCAGTGTCGACCCGCTCAAGTCCGAGAACGAGGTCTTCAGTGGAGTCAAGAAATGACTAGCAAGAACGACATCACTACACGCCCCGTGTCGCTGGCCGCACTGCTCGAGGGAATCGCAGCGGGCGAGGTGGTTTTACCTGACTTCCAGCGCGATTTTGATTGGAACAGCAGCGAAGTTGTGAGTCTTCTCGCCACGCTGCTTCGTGGCTGGCCTGCCGGCAGTCTGTTGCTCATGCGGGGGGAGCCTGAGTTCTTCAACACTCGCGAGTTCGAGTTCGCTCCACATGCCGTCCCACCGGCCGAGTACGTCGTGCTCGACGGCCAGCAGCGGCTCACGGCCTGCTTTCTTGCGCTCCGGGGTCACGGGCCTCGCGTGTTCGCGCTCGAGTACGGCGACTCGATGTTGCACGAGCCACGTCCGTCGGCCGAAGAACTCGAGGAACGAATCAAGGTGATTCCTCGGGATATCTGGGAGCGCGACTGGGGATACCTTGAGCAGGCACGCCGTCGGGTCGTTCCCTTGTTCAATCTGAACTCGGCCGCTGACTTCTTTGAGTGGCGCGATCGCGTGGCGGCTTCGGTCGGAGAGGGGGTCGGTGATGGAGTGGCAACTAGTCTTAGCCGTCTATATCGGCAGCTGCTAGGGACTGTGAACCACTATGACTTCCCCGCAGTGATTCTGGAAAACGACTTTCCCAGCGAGGCTGTAGCACGCATCTTTGAACGGATCAACCGTTCCGGCAGGCGGCTTAACACGTTCGACCTTCTTGTTGCCCGCTCATATTCAAAGGACTGGAATCTGCGAGACAAGTGGGCCGAGGCGGTACGCGACTCTGCGGCAATTGAGGAATTCCAGAAGGACGATGGCCTCCCTGCACTGCAGCTGATTTCGCTCCATGACCGCGAAGATGTTAGGCAACCAGCTTTGCTCAAGATCCCGCCCGCCCGAGTGCAGGACGGGTGGCAGGACGCGGTCGATGCGCTTGAGGCTGCCCTCCACCAGGTCCGTGAGCTCGGAGTCGTAGATCCCGAGTACCTCCCGTATCGGGCGCAACTCCTCACAATCGGCGGATTGAAGTGGGGAGCAGGCAGTTCGGACATGCGGCAGGTCATCGAACCGTGGTTTTGGCGGTCGTCCTTTGGTTCGACTTATGACGTCGGCTCGAGTACGCAGGTCGTGGCCGATCTTCGCGAGCTTCGGCGGCGACGGGATCAGGACTTCGAGGGTGAAGCGATCGCTCTGGCGGAGGACCACCTGTTGGGCGCAACACGTCAGCGGACGCCGGCGCTCTGGCGAGCATTCCACGCCTTGCTCGGTCGGCTTAAGGCGTGCGACCCGGTCACCGGAATGACGCTCGACCGCGAACGAGCGGACAGCGTGGTCGTCTCCGTTCTGCCACGAGCTCAGGGTCAGAGCTTCCATCTTCGCGTGTTCGGTCAGGTCCGGGTGTCACGTGAAACTGCTCGGAAGGCGAAGAGCCAGTCGGTCCTCCAGCAGATCCTTGACGGGGACGCTGCCAGCGAGGTCCTGGAATCGCAGCTTCTGCCTAGTCGAGAGATGCTGGGAGCTCTTGTGCGTGATCCATCCGAATTCCTTAGGTGGCGGATCAACGCCACAGAGCTGCGACTTGCGCAACTCGCGAACGCTCCCGTGATCACCGTCGTGCGTGACAGCCCGGAGGCCGAGAATCCTGCAGCGGATTAGTGCCGCAAGACGCGGCTGACTCAACCCGAGCCCGCCGATCTTCTACCGGATCTTCTGCCGAACGGGTGTTAATCGGCCACTTTCGTCCAGCACGCTTCAGCATTGTGAATCGCGAAACCGCAGATCAGACGGCACGAGACGGACGCAGCAACACCCGCCAACTCCCCTTCAACGAGAGTTCAAGTCCCCCTCGCCCACCGGAAGACCCCAGCTCAGCGGGGGTCTTGTCGCGTCTCTGAGCGGCAACTCCTCCGGGTGGCTCGTTGCGACCTCGAATGGACCGCGTCGCTCACATCCGGCGGGTCGGCGTCATGGGGGACGTGTGCGTGCGTCTGGGAGGTGTTGATGCGCGGACGCCGTGGCGGCAGCGATACGCCCGAGGAAGCGATGACCTGTCCGCAACTTCCCGTCACGGGTTCGTCGAACCACCCGATCGTCGTCGTCGCAGTGATCGTGGTCGCGATCGGTGTGCTGCTCGTCGTGCGCACCCGACGGCGCACGGCCGTGTTCGGCGTGATCGTGCTGGTGGTCGCCGCGGCAGTGGCGCTGGCCAGTGCGCTTGCCTCGGCGGCCACTGACTGTGCCGACCAGCTCCCGCCCGGGTCGACACCCACCGTCGAACCGACGACCACCGTCGTTGTCGAGACCACCACCACGGTCCTGTCGTCGGGTCCGGGCCCGGCCACGACGACCACGATCGCCGAGGCGACGACCACCACCGAGGCGACGACCACCACCGAGCTCAGCTGGCCCCCACCAGGTGGACGTCGGCGGCAGCTCCGAGCGCGTTGAGGGCTACGGCTGGCTCAACGGCGTCTGCGCTCCCGTGCGCTTCCTGGAGACCACCACGACCGTCGACGAGACGACGACCACCATCACGTAGCGAGTCCGCCGACCTTCATCGAGCGACCCGAGCACCGCATCGCGACCTGAGTCGCGAACGCATG
Organism: Ilumatobacteraceae bacterium; assembly: GCA_965229005.1. Classification (GTDB taxonomy): domain Bacteria; phylum Actinomycetota; class Acidimicrobiia; order Acidimicrobiales; family Ilumatobacteraceae; genus CBDDIP01. Next base: position 278,176 of record CBDDIP010000002.1, on the reverse strand, counting down.
AGACCGTCACCCTGCGGAAACACAGGGCACAACGTCCCGTCATGCGTCGTCTTTAACTTGCCGCTCGTCACGCAACCCCCGCGTGACTGAACGGGGAGACGTACATGCTCAGGACAACAAGACGGCGCCCGCCGTTGATCATCTCGGCAGCCGTGGCTGCGTTCGCGTTGATCGCGGCAGGGTGTGGTTCGGACGAGAAGACGAGTGACGGCACCACGCCGGCAGCGACAACGCCAGCAGGTGGCACGACCCCCGAGGGCACCACGCCCGCCGGCGGCACGACGCCCTCGGGCGACATCTGCGTCGAGGGTGACACGGTCGAGCTCGGCCTCCTCAACTCGACATCGGGTGTGATGGCCATCAGCGAACAGACGGTGCGTGACTCACTGTTGATGGCCGTCGACGAGATCAACGCCGGGGGAGGGATCCTGGACAAGCAGATCGACGTGATCGAAGAGGACGGCCAGAGCGAGCCGACGATCTTCGCCGAGAAGATCAACAAGCTGCTCACCGAGGACAAGGTCAGCGCCGTGTTCGGTGGCTGGACCTCGGCGTCCCGCAAGGCGATGCTGCCGGTGGTCGAAGGCAACAACGGCCTGCTGTTCTACCCAGTGCAGTACGAGGGCCTCGAAGCCTCGAAGAACATCTACTACACGGGCGCGACGACCAACCAGCAGATCATCCCGGCCATGGACTTCCTCAAGTCCAAGGGCGTGAAGACGCTGTTCCTGGCCGGATCCGATTACGTGTTCCCGCGCACTGCGAACAAGATCATCAAGCAGTACGCCAAGGAGCTCGGCATCGAGATCGTCGGTGAGGAGTACGTGCCGCTCGACAGCGACGACTGGACCACGCAGGTCGCCAAGATCGCCGCGGCCAAGCCGGACTTCGTGTTCAACACGATCAACGGTTCGTCGAACGTCGGCTTCATCAAGGCCTACGACGAGGCTGGCCTCGGACCGACGAACTCGCCGATCATCTCCGTGTCGATCGCCGAGGAAGAGGCTCCGTCGATGGGCGTCGACCTGACCGGTCAGTTCGCCGCTTGGAACTACTTCGAGAGCGTCGACAGCCCGACCAACGCCACGTTCATCTCGGCCTTCCAGACGAAGTACGGCGCTGACCGTCCGACGTCGGACCCGATGGAAGCGGCGTACACGTCGATGTACCTGTACAAGGCGATGGTCGAGAAGGCGCAGTCGTTCTGCGTCGATGCGGTGAACGCCGCTTCCGGCGGCGTCACGTTCGATTCGCCCGAAGGGACGGTCACGGTGAACGGTGAGAACCACCACATCGCCAAGACCGCCTTGATCGGTCAGATCAACGCGGACAACCAGTTCGACATCGTCTTCACGTCGGACGGTCCGATCGAGCCCGATCCGTTCCTCACCGGTTACCCGTGGTTCGACCCGAGCGCAGGCTGACGCTCGAGCTCCCAACCGTCTCGTGTCGGGGGTGCCGCGCTCCAGCGCGGCACCCCCGCACGGCGATCTGAAAGCAGAACGATGGACGTCTTCACCACACCGCTCCTGACGGGCACGGCGACCGGTGCGATCCTGCTGCTGGCCGCGCTCGGGCTGACGCTCACGTTCGGTCAGATGGGCGTGATCAACATGGCCAACGGTGAGTTCCTGATGGTCGGCGCCTACTCGGCGTACGTCACCCAGCAGGTGGTCAGCAGCGCCGGCATCTCGATCGTGGTCGCCCTGCCCGTGGCCTTCGTGGTTGCCGGCCTCCTGGGCCTGCTCCTCGAGGTCTCGATCATCCAGTGGATGTACCGGCGCCCGCTCGACACGCTGCTCGTCACGGTCGGCGTCTCACTGGTGCTCCAGCAGCTCGCCCAGGACATCTTCGGCGCACAGGGGGACCCGGTCACGTTGCCGAGTTGGCTGAGCGGCCGCATCTCGGTGTTCGGCTACGAGTGGCCGCACCGCCAGCTGTTCACGATCGTGCTGGCGGTCGGTGCGCTCGCCGGGCTGAGCGCGGTGCTGCGGTACACCTCCTTCGGTCGGCGGATCCGGGCGACGGTGCAGAACCGTGAGCTCGCCGAGACGGTCGGTGTCTCGACCCGCTCCGTCGACCGCATCACGTTCTTCCTTGGCTCCGGCCTGGCCGGTGTCGGCGGTGTCGCCATCGCCTTGATCTCCGGCACCAACCCGCAGCTCGGTGCGTCGTACATCATCCCGGCCTTCCTCGTCGTCGTCATCGGAGGCGTCGGACAGCTCAAGGGCACGTTGATCGCCGCATGGGCCGTCGGCGTCGTCACCGCCTTCCTCACCGACTGGACCAGCGGGTCGTGGGCGCAGGTCATCACCTTCGCCGTCGTGGTCGTCTTCCTCACGATGCGACCGCAGGGCCTGTTCACCGTCCGGACGAGGTCGCTCGCATGAGCATGGCTCGCCTTCGCTCGACCGTCGTCCCGCTGCTCGCCATCGCCCTGCTGGCCTACGTGCTGCTGGTGTGGGCGCCCGGCACGATGACGCCGTTCCGGCTCGGCAACCTCGGCCGCTACTGCGCGCTCGCGCTCGCCTCGATGGGCATCGGTCTCGCCTGGGGTCGTGGCGGCATGCTCGTCATGGGCCAGGGCGTGTTCTTCGGCCTCGGTGGCTACGCGATGGCCATGCACATGAAGCTCGAGGCGGCCGGGCCCGGCAACGTGCCCGACTTCATGACGCTCTACGGCGACGGCACGATGCCGTCGTGGTGGGAGCCGTTCCGCAGTGGGCCGTTCACCATCTTCGCCATCGTCGCCCTGCCAGCGGTCGTGGCGTTCATCCTCGGCTACGCGATCCTCAAGCGGCGGGTGAAGGGCGCGTACCTCGCCATCCTCACCCAGGCCCTCGCGGTCGCGTTCGCCACGTTGCTGATCGCGACGATCAAGCAGACCGGTGGCTTCAACGGTCTGAACACGTTCACCACGTTCTTCGGCCACAACCTCTACGACCCCGACGTGAAGAAGAACCTCTACAAGATCGCCGCCGGTGCGGTGATCGTGTTCCTCGTCATCCTGTGGCAGCTGTACCGCAGCCGCTACGGCGAACTGCTCGTTGCGACTCGCGACGCGGAGGAGCGCGTGCGCTTCCTCGGCTACGACCCGGCCAACATCAAGCTCGTCGCCTACGTCGTGGCTGCCATCATGGCCAGCGTCGGCGGCGCGCTCTTCGTGCCGATCGCCGGGATCATCTCGCCGACCAACGTGGACGCGGCTGCCTCGATCCTTCTCATCGCCGGCGTCGCCCTCGGTGGTCGCTCGACGTTGCTCGGGCCGGTGCTCGGTGCGATCGCCGTCGGGTACGGCCGGTCGACGCTGTCGGAGAAGTTCCCGACGCAGTGGACGTACTTCCAGGGCGCGCTGTTCATCATCGTCGTCCTGCTCCTCCCCAACGGTGTGGTGTCGCTGTGGAACGCGATCAAGTGGGTCTGGGCGCAGATCGCACCGTTTCTCCGAACTCGCGAGTTGGGCTCGGCGCCGAACGTCGAGCTCACCTCCGACCAGGCGACGTCGGAGGCGCTGGCATGACCGCTTCGTTCCTCGGCGAGGACTACCTGGAGATCCGCAACCTGACGGTCGACTTCGACGGCTTCAAGGCGATCAGTGGCGTCGACCTCACCTTCCTGCAAGGACGGCTGCACTTCCTCATCGGCCCGAACGGCGCCGGGAAGACGACGTTGGTCGACGCACTGACCGGGCTGGTGCACAGCACCGGTGAGGCGATGTTCCGTGAGCGCAACCTGCTGACGATGAAGTCGCACCGGATCGTTCGCCTCGGCGTCGGTCGTACGTTCCAGACCGCGTCGGTGTTCGAGAAGCTGACCGTGCTGCAGAACCTGGACATCGCCGCGGGCGTGCATCGCCGGGCGGGGCGGTTGCTGCTCGCTCGCGGCAAGGTGCCCGAGCGCGTCGAGCAAGCGCTGGAGACCATCGGTCTGACCGCGCTGGCGAACCGACCGGCGGGGATCCTCGCCCACGGGCAGAAGCAGTGGCTCGAGGTCGGCATGCTGCTGGTGCAGGACGCCAAGGTGATGTTCCTCGACGAGACGGTGGCAGGCATGAGCGCCGGTGAGCGCGAGGAGACCGGCGACCTCCTCCAGCGCATCGTCGGCGATCGCACGATCGTCGTCATCGAGCACGACATGGAGTTCATGCGCCGCTACGCCGACTTCGTGACGGTGATGCACTCCGGCGCGGTGCTCGCCGAGGGAACGGTGGCCGAGATCCAGGCCGACCGGAAGGTGCAAGAGGTCTACCTGGGAACCGTGACGGAGGTGGCTGCGCATGGCTGAGCCGATGCTCGAGATGGTCGGCGTGACGGCGGGCTACGGCCGCTCGATGGTTCTGTTCGACGTCAACCTGTCGATCCCCAAGGGCGGGGCGGCGGCCGTCATGGGCCACAACGGTGCCGGCAAGACGACGCTGCTGCGCGTCGCTGTCGGCCTGATCCCGGTGAAGTCCGGCCGGGTGCTGCTCGACGGCGTCGACGTCACCAGGTCGCGCCCCAACCGAAGGGTCCGCAACGGTCTCGGCTACGTCCCGCAGGGCCAGCTGTGCTTCCCGCAGATGACGACGCTGGAGAACCTCCAGCTCGTGTCGACGGTCAAGTCCGACATCGACGAAGTGCTCGACACGTTCCCCGCGCTCACCAGTCTGTTGAGTCGGCGCGCTGGCCTGCTGTCGGGCGGTCAACGCCAGCAGCTCTCCATCGCGCGAACCCTGCTCGCCAAGCCGCGGCTGCTGATCCTCGACGAGCCGACCGAGGGCATTCAGCCCAACGTCGTCGCCGAGATCGAACAGGTCATCGTCGAGCTCACTCGTCGCGGCGATCTCACCGTGCTGCTGGTCGAGCAGCACGTCGGCTTCGCGCTGCGTTCGACCGACATGTACTACGTGCTCGAATCGGGCCGCATCACCGGCACCGGCGAAGGCGGCGAGCACTCGCTCGACGAAGTCCGCGCCGCCATGGCGGTCTGATCGCAAACTCCATCAGCGGAGGCTCCGGAAGCTGACACGATTGGCGCGTGCCGCCGTCGAGAGGTCGAACGGGATGACCTTGATGACGGTTGTACGCAAGGCGACTGACACGACGCTGCCGACGGGCCTTCGGTTCCGTTCGCTGATGCAATGCGTCGAGCTGTTCTGTCCGCTCGGGTTCCATGCGACCGTGGACCACCTGGCATCCAGTGTCGGGGTCAGGCGCGGTCGGTGGACCTCTGAGAACGTCACCGATGCCATCGACCTCCTCGTCGAGGAGTGGCGACGGCGCGTTCAGTTCGACGAGCAATGGACCGACCGGCGTCGCGCCCTCAAGCGGATCGGACATCGAAACGTGACCCGGCTCGAGCGAGCCGAGTGGGAGGCGATGCCGTGGCTGACGTGGCCGAGAGAGAAGATCCGCGATCGCAGGACGGTGCGTCTCGCCGGCGCGCCGGCGGATGCGCTGCCCTTTCGACCTGTGCAGCGTGACGACTTCGAGACCGTGCAGATGCTCATGCCAGGTTCGGTCCTCGCGTCGTCACGCGGCTTCGATGTACGGGTCGAAGGCGATTGGCTTCGTCTCCCGACCCGGATCTACAACGGGGAACCGGACGCAGCGTCGCTGGCCGTCTTGTCCGAATCCCAGCAGCTGATGATGCACTGCTTGTACACCAGGCACCACGACGGTCACGTTCGTCAGCGTCACCTGCGGCCGCTGTTGGTCGCTGACGAGATGTGGGTGGTCCCGTACGTCGTCGCGCTGATCGGCGAGTACGTGGTCGAGATCATCGAGGACATCGATGCCGGGCTCGCCGACCTCGGCCGTCGCGCGTCGAAGCAACGCTGGCTGTACGGACGATTCGCCCGCGACAACTTCGCCTTCATCGAGCTCACACGCCAGCGAGTCTGGAGCTACTGGAGCGCATATCACCGGCACGACTACGCCCGACCGGGTCAGGGCGATGCGAGCTTGCCGGTTCATCCAGGGTTCACGCTCATCTCAGCGCTCGAGGTGGCGATGCGAGATCGGCTGTAGAGCTACCAGCCGGCGCCGGTCGCCTTGAACTCGTCGAGGCGGGCCTTGATGAGCCGCTTCAGCAGCGGCACCGGGAGCTCGCGGTCGTAGGAGAGCTTGATGAAGCCCTCGCCCGCTTCGTAACCGGCGGCTTCCACCGCGGCGATCTGCGAGGCGAACTGTCGGGTCGGGAAGCGCAGCGAGCAGTGCGCCTTGTACGACTGCAGCATCAGCAACCGCGTGCCGTCCTGCACGAACGCCGGGTTGTTCCAGTGCAGCGCCTCCTCTGCCTTCGGCAGGCCCTTCTGACACAGCTCGCGCAGCTTGGTCATGTGGGCCACGGCCTGCTTGGGCAGTTGGGCGTAGTAGTCGTCGAGGTTCTCGCGCTTCGGAGACGGCATGGCCCGATCTTACGGAACACGATCAGCAGAGGAACTCTTGACGTTGTTCGGCCGTTGCCGCCGTCATCGGCCGTGCCGCATCGCATCACTCCTGCGAAGCCGCGCCGAACTGGGCGCCGGCTCGGCGGAGGAGGTCGATCGTGCAGAGGAACCGCGGTTGGAAGCGATGGAGCGCGGCAGCGTCGGTGACAGCGGTCGCGATGCTGACGAGCCCACCGTTGCGCGCCGAGGCGGACGTGCCGCCGGTGCCGGCCGTGGCACCGTTCAACGCGCCGCTGTGTGCCGGCGAGACGGACATCGATCCGACCGATGCGGGCGCGCCGAACCCGGACACGACGCTGATCTTCGGTGCACGTCTCGACACCTACAACGCCGGTGGCGTGATCGCGCTCTACGACGCCTACGGCTCGCAGGACCCGGGCGCGTACCCGGCGGTGTGCGGCACCCGCTACGTGGATTCGGTTGGTGGACCGGTCTCGGAGTGGATGTTCTGCACCGACATCACCGCGCACGTCTGCGGCGGGACGACTGCAGCCGGCGAGGCGTCGCAGGAAGGCGTGGTCGTCGCGCCGATCGCGCCCCTCGACGGGCCGAACCCCAAGCTCGGTGCCGACCAGGAGGCGATCATCGCCTACCTCATCCAGCACGGCCATGCCTACGCCGGCGTTGGCGACCAGTCGTTCGGCGGGGTCACCGTCGCCAACCAGGATGCGGCGAGCACCACCGGCACGCGCAGCGCGCTGCAGACGTTGATCTGGTGCATCTCCGAACCGCCGGCGGTCGGCGACTCGTCGGACTTCGCTTCGACGTGCGCGGCGAACATGGATGCCAGCGAACAGGCTCGCCTGCTGGCGTTGATCCCTGGGACGCCGTCGCTGACGGTCACGCTCACCTCGCCGTCCGCCGGAGCGACCGTGGGCGACGTCGTCTCCTTCACCCTGACGACGAACATGTTCTCGACGCCGATCACTGTGACGAGCAGTCCGGCCGCAGCTGTCGCTCTGTGTGATGGCGAGACCGATGCGTCGCTCGCCGGCGAACAGGTGACCGTCCACGGCACCGATGCGTCGACCGTGTTGACCGTCGACCTGTGCGTCACCGTGACGAACGCCGGTCCGACGACGGTGACCGCCGCCGGCACCCCTCCGTCCACCGAGCACATCGGCTGGAACCAGAGCGCCGGGGCGCTCGGCATCACCTGCCAGATCTTCGCCACCTTCCAGGAGTCCAGTCGCACGACGATCGGCGACAGCGCGACGGTCGCCGTCGCAGCCGCCGCACCGACCACGACGTTCAACACGACCACGACCACCGCAATCACCACGACCATCGCGGGGCGGACGGTGCCGATCGGCCTGCTCCCCACCACCGGCTCGACGACGACGGCGGTCGGCTCCGTTGCTGGTCTGCTGCTCGTCCTCCTCGGCGGTCTCCTCGTGATCGCCACCGTTCGCCGGCGCCCAGCAAAGATGTGAACCCGAACGGACGAGGAGGTCGACGGATGCTGGGTTCGATCGAACAGGACGAGTTCGTGTCGCGGAACGTCATCGCCATTGCGACCACGGTGCGCCGCGACGGGTCGCCGTCATCGTCGATGGTGTCGTACGCCCGGACTGACGACCACCTGTACTTCACGACCACCGTGGACCGAGCCAAGGGTCGAATGCTTCTTCGCGATCCAAGATTGGCGCTGACGGTGCTCGATCCGCAAGCGCCCTGGTCGTTCGTCGTCGTCGAGGGTTCGGTGACGATCCACCGCGACAACCCGGCGAACCTGCGTGAACTGATCCTCGACCGGTGCGAACATCCGGACTACCCGTGGTCGCGCGCTGAGGTCGAGCAGATGATCGTCGGCCCCGGGAGGGCAGTGTTCGAGCTCGTCCCGACCCAGGTCTCCGGTGTGATCATGCCTCCGGCGACCTGACCCTCGAGGTCGGCGGTTCGTGTCGGCGACTTTCCACGTAGGACGTGGAGAAACGTCGACAGGAGCCTGAAGTCGCGGTGCCGAGCAGGGTTGCCGTCTTCGTATGGCACACCCCTTTGCGATGATGACCTCGGCGACCAAATCGGCCCTCGGTCCCTCGGACCCACTTCCACCAGCAACTAGTTTGGGGGTGTGCTGTGACTGGTCGTCGCCGGCATTCAGCAGAGCAAATGAGCCTTGGACATGGGCTCGGGATGGACACGGACGTGCATCAGATCGACGAAGCTGACGAACACGGCGAGGTCTTCACCCGCCGCTGGATCGTCGAGCTGATCCTCGATCTCTCCGGCTATACGGCGGACAAGGACCTCGGCGGGATGGTCGCAGTCGAGCCATCCTGTGGTGCTGGCGCGTTCTTGGTGCCGATGGTCGAGCGGCTCATCGAGTCGTGCTCGCGCCATCACCGACCACTCACTGATGTTCGTTCCGCGCTTCGGGCCTTCGACCTTCTCTCCAGCAATGCGGAGCTTGCCCAGAAGGCGGTGTGCAAAGCGCTGACGGATGCGGGGTTGGCTGAGAGCGTTGCCTTGGATGTGGCGCGTGAGAGCGTGCGATCCGAGGACTTCCTCCTGTGTAAGCACGACCTTGGAAGCGCCGATTTCGTCCTCGGCAATCCGCCCTACGTCCGGCTCGAACAGGTTTCGCCGCAGCGAAGTGCGGCATATCGGCGAGCCTGTCCCACGATGCGCGGCCGCGCCGACATCTTCGTCGGGTTCATCGAGGTTGGGCTGCGGTTGCTGCGCTCTGGTGGCGTACTCGGCTTCATCGTCGCGGACCGTTGGATGCACAACCAGTACGGCAAGGACCTCCGTCAGTTCATCGCCGCATCCTTCGCGGTCGACACCGTGATCTCGATGCACGATGTCGACGCGTTCGAGGAGCGGGTGTCTGCCTACCCGGCCGTCACAATCCTTCGTCGTCGGCCGCAAGGCGAAGCAGTCATCGCCGAGACAAGTCGCGCATTCAGCGAACGAGACGGTGTGTCCTTCCGCCGTTGGAGAGGTTCACGCCGCGGCTCCCTGTCGAACGGCGCTGTGCAGGCTGCTCGACTATCGACCTGGCCCGACTCGGCGAGTTCGTGGCCGTCGGGTGATCCGAAAAACGTTGCAGTCGTGCTTGACCTGGAACGCAGGTTCCCACCGCTGGAGGACCCGACGACAGGAACGCGTGTCGGCATCGGCGTCGCGACCGGCAACGACTCGGTGTTTCTGACGCGCAACCGGGATCTGGTGGAGCCCGATCGCTTGCTTCCGCTGTTGATGACTCACGACACTGTGAGTGGGCAGGTCGAGTGGTCTGGCACGCACTTGGTTAACCCATGGGATGACGGGCAATTGGTCGATCTTGCTGAGTTCCCCCGTCTACGGACGTACCTGCAGTCGCATGGCTCTGAGGTCCGCGCTCGGCATGTGGCGCAGCAGAACAAGAGCCGTTGGTATCGCACGATCGATCGCGTCGAGCCGGGCTTGCTCGAGCGCGACAAGCTCGTGATCCCAGACCTGAAGGCGTATCTCCAGCCGGTCCTCGATCGTGGGACTGCGTACCCGCATCACGGCCTGTACTTCGTCACCTCGGAGAGGTGGGACCTCGAGGTGCTGGGGGGCCTGCTCCTCTCCGACATCGCGGAGCTCTTCGTCTCCACCTACTGCGTCAAGATGCGAGGCGGGTGCTACCGCTTCCAAGCCCAATACCTCCGACGCATTCGCGTGCCGCAACTGAGCAGTGTCGGAAAAAGGGATGCGGCGCACCTGAAACGAGCCTTTGCGAATCGTGACCGGACGTCAGCCAGCGCGATCGCTCGTCGGCTATACGACATCGACTAGTCAGTCGGTACCTGTGAGAGCGGCGAATTGGCAGCGCTCAGATCTCTGCAGGCGCGATAGAGCGTGCGTTCCAGTTCCAGATTTGCTGGGATCCCGCCGCGACGTCGATAGCGGCCGGATTCGCCCGGGACTGCTTCGAAGCAGTAGAGACCGACCGCGTCCACGACCTGCTCTGCGATGCCGGCCCACTCCAACGTCCGCTTGAAGTCACTGTCACTGACGACGCGCGTAGCGAGGAAGAAGTAGATCCGTGGAGCGGTCCCGCGAAGCCACGTCGTGAGGTCGCCTCCGCCCGGGCCACCGGAGGACGGCGCACCGCCTTGTGCCGTTCGCAGCCGACTCTGTTCGCCCTTGAGGTCGATGGACTTGAATGCCAGTTCCTTAACTCGCTTGTCGATGTCGGCGGAGCCGGCGCGTCCCTCCTCGCGTTGTGTCGGGCTGTTGACGTGCTTCGGCGTACCCATCATCTTGGCCTCCAGCAGAAAGCTGATCGGTCCGGACCCTGGGTAGACGCCGTCGAGGTTGTGCGTCCGCACGATCAGCCCCGGGACCCTGTTTCGAGAGTAGAAGGTCTCAATCCCGGAGCAGTTCTCTAGTAGGAGCGCGAGCAGATCGTTGAAGAAGTCACCCTTGCCATTCTGGAGGTCACCGGAGAGCGCCGATTTTTCTACATCGAGCATGTCCTGACGCCCGGCTGTCGACGCGACGAGCGCATCGAAGCTGGCCATTGCTTCGAGAAAGTCTTGCTCGACCTGGTCCCAGCTCTTCGCACCCTTCGCGACCGTGCGGTTGTACATGTCGAAGAGTGGCTTGCAGCGTGGGCTGGTCGCGACCAAGCCGCTCGTTCGCCGTACGTGGGGCGTGGTCTTGCCAGACATCGGCAAATACTGCTGCGGCCCGGCCTCCAATCCGAGGATGCAGCCCCACGTCGCCGCACGTCGCCGCGCGATTGAGCGTTCGTGTCGACGGCCTTCAACGTGGGAGGAGCATCGTCCACTGGAAGCCGACACACGCGGTCGGCTACGGGGTTTCGAGGCGGCGGTGGGTGAAGGTGGCGAGGCAGAACAGGCCGTAGGCGAGGAAGCCGGCGCCGACGAGGGCGACCACGACGAGGCCCCAGCTGTTCGTTGCCAGTCGGCGCAGCGCGCCGTCGAGGCCGGTGGCCTCGCTCGACTGGTAGTCGAACGCGGCGATCACCAGGAACAGGCCGACCAGCCCGATGCCCACGCCGCGGCCGATCTCGCCGACGCGGCCGAGCACGTGGATCACCTTGATCCGCTCGTGCGACATGCCGCCGAGGGACAGCTCGTCGGTGACGTCGTCGGTGGCGCCCTTGCGCACCCGGTACGCACCGGCGGCGATGACGATCAGCCCGACGAGGCCGATCAGCAGCCGTCCGGCGGTGTGATCCATGATCGTCTTGGTCAGGTCGGTCACCGTCGAGTTCCCGTCCACCTGCTCCTTGCTGCTCGTCGCCAACTTGATCGCGGTCCAGGCGAACGTCAGGTAGATGATCCCGCTGACGACGAACCCGGCACGCTTCAGCTTCGACTCGGCGTCGTCCGACCCGCCCGGCAGTGCCGCCGAGACGAAGCGCCAGGCGGTGTACATCACCATGCCGATGGCGAGCACCCACAGCAGGAGCGGCCCGAGCGTGGTGTGCGCGATGGTCTTCAGAGCTCCCGTGGGGCTGGCCTCTTGATCCGAGCCGGAACCCGATGGCGCACCGGTGGACTTGAAGCCGTCCTCGTTGGCGACGATCGCGAAGGCGAGGAAACCGGCGACGGCGTAGACGACGCCCTTGGCGAACCAGCCGAACTTGGCGATGCGCACGATGCGCGGGTGCTCGGCCACCAGACGGCCCGTCGGGTTGTTCGTCGGCGACGCCGTGGACATCGATGTCATGTCGAGTGCTGTACCCAATCGTGTGCGTTTGAAGCCATCGCCCAACCGGGTAGTTCGCCTGCCATGGACTCGCAGATCTCGATCGCGCCGCCACGCGGTGCAACGACTGAACCCCGTGCTCACGGCCCGATTCGCGCGACGTGGCTGCTCGATCGCCGAGCCTTCGCGCAGCTGGCCGGTGCGTACGCCGGCCTGACCGCCGTGTGGTTCGCCATCGGATGGTCGATCGATCACTGGTTCACCTCGTCGATCGGTCGCATGGACGACGAGGTCGAGAACTGGTTCGTGGACCAACGCACGCCCACCGGCAACCGCTGGTCGCTCTGGGGATCGTGGATGGGCGAAACGGTGACCAAGATCGCGGTCACGGCCGTGCTGGCGATCATCCTGCTGGCGGTGCTGAAGCGGTGGCTGGAGCCGCTGCTCCTCGCCGTGTCGCTGACCCTCGAAGCGATGGTCTTCATCAGCGTCACGTGGCTCGTCGACCGTCCGCGACCGTCGGTCTCGCACCTCGACAGCTCACCGGTCGGCTCCAGCTTCCCGTCCGGCCACACTGCGGCTGCGGCGTGCTACGCGGCGATCGCCATCGTCATCTTCTGGCACACGCGCAAGGTCTGGATCCGAGCGATCACCGTGGTGCTGACCGTCGCCATTCCGGTGGCCGTCGGCGTGGCGCGCATGTATCGCGGGATGCACCACCTCACCGACGTGTTCTTCGGTGTGCTCCTCGGTGCGGCAACGGTGATGATCACGCTGTGGATCCTCGAGCGAGCCGCCGAACGCAACGCGTACCAGCACGGCGTCGAGACCGGGAAGGCTGAACTGCCATGGAGCTGATCTTCGTCATCGTCGGCACTGGCGTCGCCGCAGCCCTTGTCTCGTTCGTCGTCGCCGCCTCGGACAACACGGCGCTCGACCCGATCGATCCGTCGGGCGCTGAGATCGCCGTCAAGCGCTCGATCCGTCACCACCCGAAGGTCCGCGGGTTCCTTGCCCAGCGCACCGACCGCACCAAGGCCGGCGGCTGGATGCTCACCGCCGGCTTCGTCATCGTGTTCCTCGCCGCGCTGCTGATCGGCGTCGTGCTCCAGCTGATCAACCACAGCTCGTGGGCCAAGCGCATCGACAAGTCCGTCGCCGCATGGGGTTCCGATCACGCCTCGTCGGAGTCGGTGGACGTGATCAAGTTCATCACCAACTTCGGTGCGTCGAAGTGGGCGATCGCCGCGCTGACCGTGGTGGCGATCATCGACTACGTCCGTCGCCGCAACCCCGAGGTCTTCGCCTTTGCCGCAGCGGTTGCCGTCGGTGAGCTCGTGCTGCACAACGTATTGAAGCTCGTCGTCCACCGAGCTCGCCCCGACGTGCTGCACCTCGTCACCGCCAACGGCTACTCGTTCCCGTCCGGGCACACCGTCAACGCAGCTGCCATCTGGTCGGCCATCGCACTGATCCTCGGGCGCAACCAGCGCCGCGCCGTGCGCGCTGCGCTGGCCGGCGGCGCTGCGTTGATCGCGCTCTCGGTGGCGACCAGTCGAGCGCTGTTGGGCGTCCACTGGGTGACCGACGTCGTTGCCGGCCTCGGCATCGGCTGGGGCTGGTTCCTGCTCGTCGCCGTGATCTTCGGTGGGCGTCGTCAGCGGATGGGCGACCCGTCCGCCGACGACGTGGCGAACACGCCGTCGGCGAAGTCGGCCAAGCAACCCTCGGCGGCTCGTTAGCTCGCCGCAGGCGGCGAGCACACGACGAGCGATGACGGCTTGATCGTGAAGTCGAGCCGCTTGGTGCGGCCCTTCACGCCACCGTCGAGCTCGAAGCGGTGCTTGGTGTCGAAGCGCATCGACACCTCGGTGCCCGACGACAGGTGGGCGTGGCCCGACAGACGCTGCTTGTGGCGCACAGCGGTGACCATGAGGCCCACCCACTCGCGAGCACCCGACGCGGTGATCACGCCGATGTCCAACTTGCCGTCGGTCGGCGACGCATCGGGGAAGGCTTCGACGCCACCCTTCAGCGTGCCGATGTTGCCGACGAGGACGCACGTTGCCGAACCCTCGAACGCGCACGCCCCGTCGATGTTCACCTCGACCGCGAACGGCTTGCGACCCCGAGCCTGCTTGGCGCCGGCGCGCAGGTAGGCCAGCGTGCCGAGCTTCTCCTTGTCGTCCTCGGCGCTGTCGATCATCGCCGCGTCGAACCCGGCACCCGCCATCACGTTGAACGTCATGTCGTTGCAGACACCGGTGTCGAGCGTGCGCAGCGAGCTCGACAGGATCAGGTCGACGATGTCGGCGGGCTTCGACGGTAGGTCCAGCGCGGAGGCGAACAGGTTGGCGGTGCCGGCTGGCATCACGGCCAGCGCCACGTCGGTGCCGACCAGCGCCTGCGACGCGGCGCGAACCGTGCCGTCTCCGCCGCATGCCAGCACGACGTCCGCGCCGTGCTTGACCGCCTTCTTGGCCGCAGCCGTGGCCGCCGAGCCCTTCTCGATCTCGTACCACGTCGCGGCCACGCCGTGGTCGGCGAGCGCCGCCTTCAACTGACGTGACGCCGACTTCGTCAGCTTCTCGGTGTGTGCAACGACGGCAAGGTTCGGCATGGGTCTCTCCAGAGAACCGGTCAACCTCGGACGGGTGACCTCGTGGGGCCACCGATACCCCGATCGGCGTCGGCTGAACCACGCGCCATCGCCCGCATGATCACCTGAGCGATCGTCCACAGCGGCGCGACGATCAACACGATCCGCACGATCGGCACGTCGCGCTGGGCGATCGCCAGCCACGTCATCGAACCGAGCCAGGCCACCATGAAGGTGATCGAGATCGCCCGGTGCTCGCGCACCGACACCGGGTGGGCGAACTGCACCTTGGGTGTCAGGCACAGCACGCAGAAGATCAGGCAGACGACGACGTTGATCCACTTGTTGGCGTCGATGAAGTACAGCGACGGGATGATCAGGTTGAACTCGGCGGGGAAGCCGTTGAACCAGCCGTCCTCGGTCTCCTGGTTCGTGCGCGACATCCACAGCGCGCCGACGAAGAGGATGGCGAAACCGATCGGCCCGGACGTCTTCTCTGGCAGCACGTCGAAGCGGTACAGGAACGCAACCGGGACGATCGTGCACGTGAAGTAGTCGATGATCAGGTCGAGCGAGTTGCCGTCGATCGTCGGGATGGCGTTCTTCACGTCGAGCTTGCGAGCGATGGGCCCGTCGATGCCGTCGAGGAGGAGCGCTGCGACGAGCCACAGCACCGCGGCGCGAGCGTGTCCCTCGACCACCGAGTTGAGGCCGACGTAGCCGACGATCACGCCCGTTGCGGTGAGCGAGTGCACCGCCCACGCGTAGCGGATGTGGCGTCGACTGAATTCGTTCACGGGGAACTCTCTACCCATCCGTGGGTCCATGTCTACCCGCCGGGGTCGAACGCCATCCGGACCGGATGTTTCCGCTGCACCCGCTCGGGGTAGGAGAGCTGCCGTGTCTGACTCGCCCTCGTCCGTCAGGGCGCGCCGATCGATCCCCGGCTACGTGGCCGCCCTTGCGAGCGCCGCGCTGATCGTCGCGCTGCCCATCGTCGCTCAGTTCGTCGACGGATCGGCCGACCGCTTCGGCCCCGACCACGTGCCTGCGCTGCCCATCACGGGTTGGCTGCTGTGCGCCGCGCTCAGCGCTGTCGTCGTCACCCGCCTGCTGCAGATCTCGGTCGGCGTCGAAGAAGGCTCGGCGCTGGCGTTGGCCTACGACGCGCTGCCGCTGTTGCTCGTCATCGCCTGGGTGGTCGCGATTGCCGCTGTGGTCTCCGAGCACTGGCTGCTGGCCGTCGCCGCCGGGGGCCTGTGCGTGTACCACGTCGTGCTCGTCGTGCCTCGCCTCATCCAGGCGCGTACGCCTCATTGGGTGCGTCATGCGCCGCGTCTGCAGATCGCCGCGGCCAACGTGTTCGTCGACAACGAGACCCCGGATGCGGCAGCCCGGCAGGTGATCGACACCTCCGCCGACGTGCTCGTGCTGGTCGAGAGCACCGGCAAGTTCATGCGCGTGTTCGACGAGTGCGGTGGTGACGCTGCCTACCCGCACCGGATCGTCGACCCCGACGACGAGAGCGACTACGCGGTCGCCATCGTCGCCAAGCAGCCGCTCGGCCCGCGCTCGGAGTTCCGCCACATCGGGCTGCTGCGCCTGGCGATCGCCGACGTGGACGTCGACGGCACGAGCACGTTGGTCGTCGCCCTGAACCCGATGGCCACGGTCGACCCCGGTGGTCACGTCGCGTGGAAGGAGCAGATCGCGGTGCTCGAGGAGTTCGTGCCGACGCTCACCGGGCCGGTGATCATCGTCGGCGACCTCAACACGACCCGCTTCCGCCCCGAGTTCGAGCAGATTCTGAAGCTCGGCTTCAGCGACGCGATCGACTCGCTCGGCAAGGGACTGAAGCCGTCGTTCAAGCTGCAGGCGACGGGCCCGCTCAGCGCCGTTGGTGCGGTGGTCCGACTCGACCACGCGCTCGTCAACAAGGACATGCACGCCACCGAGATCCGCGACCTCGAGGCGTGCGGCAGCGACCACCTGCCCTTCGTGCTCGACGTTGCCGTGCGCACGACGCATGGGCATCACCGGCGACACCATCGCCGGCGTCACGGTCGTCGGCGCGAGTGACGGCTCTGATCGACCGCCGGTGATCAGCCCTCGGCGGCGGTGGCGTGGGGGAGACGTCCGTCGTGCAGTGCTGCGACGCGACGGTCCATCAACTCGTGCCACTCGGGATGCGTGAGGATCCAGAAGCGGTCGGTGCGGATCCCGTCGAGCACCATCTCGGCGACGTCCGCAGGATCGAGGCCGTTGTCGGCCAACGTCGAGCCGGCGCGACTGCGAAATCCGTCGGCGACGCGGCCGGTGGCAGCTGCCACGCCCGCCGGCAGGTTGCGCTCGGCCCGCACGATCCCGGTGTTCACGGCTCCGGGGCACAGCACGCTGACCCCCACGCCGGTGCCCTGCAGCTCCAGCCACAGCGTCTCGGACAGCGCGACGACGCCGAACTTGGCAACGTTGTACGGACCGATGCCGGCGTTCGACTGGAGGCCGGCGGTCGAGGCGGTGTTGACGATGTGGCCGTCGCCCTGCGCCTTCAGCAGCGGAAGGAACACTCGCGAGCCGTGGATGACGCTCCACAGGTCGACGTCGATCACCCACTGCCACAGGTCCAGCGTGATCTCCTCCACCAGACCGGCGGCGACCACGCCCGCGTTGTTGTGCACGACGTGCACGGCGCCGAACGCGTCGAGCGTCGCGTCGCGCAGGGCTTCGATCGCCGCCAACGACCCGACGTCGGTGGGCACCGCGATCGCCTCGTGGCCTGCCGCTGCCAGCTCGTCGGCCACCGCCTGCAATGCGACCGCGTCGATGTCGGCGATCGCCAGTCGCATCCCCTCGTCGGCCAGCCGCAGCGCGGTCGCTCGACCGATGCCGCCCGCCGCTCCGGTGACCACGGCCACCTTGCCCTGAAGATCGTCCATCCGGTCCCCCAAAGTCCTCAATACTTATCGATGGGTCAATAATGCCACGTGGTGCATCGACGCTCGGAACGGGAACAATGGGGGCATGGTTCGCGACAACGCTGAACAGAGCCGCTACGAGCTCGTGGTCGACGGGAAGGTCCTCGGCATCGCCGACTACCACCGCGTCGGCGACGCCATCGTCATCCCGCACTCGGAGATCGACGTCGCACATCGCGGCCAGGGCCTCGGCGACGTCCTTGTGCGCGGCGCACTCGACGACATCCGCCGCCAGGGACTGCACGTCGTCGCCCACTGCTGGTTCGTCGCCGACTTCATCGGGCGGCACACGGAGTTCAACGACCTGGTCAGCACCAGCGGTTAGCGTCGGTCCGATGGACGGGCTGACGGCGGAACAGATCGCGCTTGCCGACCGACGGGCGCAGTGCGCCGTGGCCGCGGCGGACGCTCAGGCCGCTCGCGCCGGGGACGGCTTCGTCTCCATCCGTGGCCTCAACCAGGCCGCCAAGCAGGTCGGCACGCCGGAGCCCGACTGGCGGGCTGAACGCGACATGGTCCGCGCCGCGGGGTTCGGAAGGTTCAAGACCGGTGCCGTCCTCGGTGACTGGGGCTCGATGGTCGACGCGGCGTACGAGGCGGCGCGGTTCTACAAGGAGCCGATCGACATGATCGCCGTGTCCCGCCACTCGCTGGCGTGGTGCCTCGCCGGTCGCCCGGTCGATCACCCGCTGCGAGCCGTGATGAAGGACAGCCGCGACATCACGACCGACGACGTGCACAGGGAGACGACGCGTCCGTCCTACCGCCAGGTCCTCGACGGTTGGAAGCGGATCCTCACCCCCTGACGCCCCATTCCGGGTGACACATCGCTCCACTACGTTCTGGCGGATGGGCGAAGGATCGGGCGGGACGGATCGCGCCGACGACGTCCGGTCGATCGTGGCCAACGCGCTGCATCGTCCGATCCAGTCCGCCGAGCCCATCCGGCGCGGCCTCGGCAACGAGAACTGGAAGGTGCGCACCGCCGACGGCGAGGAGCTGTGCGTGAAGTTCGGGCCACGCGCGTCGGCCGCCAAGTGGGCCGCGACCGCGAAGGCG
This sequence comes from Ilumatobacteraceae bacterium, assembly GCA_965229005.1. GTDB lineage: Bacteria > Actinomycetota > Acidimicrobiia > Acidimicrobiales > Ilumatobacteraceae > CBDDIP01. The sequence goes on along the minus strand of CBDDIP010000002.1, from coordinate 259,464 downwards.
TACGAGCTCGCCAACGCCGCCGGCGTTGCGGCACCGCGGGTGCTGCACGTCGATCAGCACGGGTCGGGCGACCGGATCATGCGCGTCCTCACGTGGGTCGGCGGCGACGACGCGACGAACGTGCTCGCCGACGGCGACCCCGGCGTCGTTGCGTCCTTCTTCACCGGGCTCGGCGTTGCCCTGCGGAGGCTGCATGCCCTGCCGGTGCCAGCGTTCACCTCGCGCCTGGACGGCTCGGCTCCCACGTTCACCAGCTGGCGTCGATACGTGGAGCACCGCGTGCCGGCAGTCGTCGCGCGGTGCTCCACTGCCGCCGTGTTCGACGAGGCAACGCTGCTGTCGATCACCGACGAGGTCTTCGAGCTGGCCGGCGCCGTCGACGCGGTGGTCACCCCGAGCCTGTGCCATCGCGACCTCAACCTCGGCAACGTGCTCGCCGCTCGGGATGGGTCGTTCACCGGCTTGATCGACTTCGACGCGGCCGAGGCGTGGGACCCTGCCGTCGATCTGGTCAAGCTGCGGTGGCAAGCGTTCCCTGCGCACGAAGGCTCAGCGACCGCGTTCGCCGACGGGTACGTCAGCGATGGCGAGTGGCCGCCGATGTGGGAGCAGCGCCTCCGCCTCGTCGACATGCTCGAGCTGACGAACACGATCGCCAACGCGGTGCACGACGGCGACGCGGCCTACGAGGAGCGTGCGTGGCAACGCCTCGACCAGATCCTCGCCGAACCGGGTCGGGGCTGAGGAGGTCGGACACACATGCGCCATCGGCTGATCACGGCGTTCTTCGTTGCGCTCGGTGGCCTCGCGGGCTGCAGCAGCGATCGGACCGCCGACACCTCGAACACGATGCCGATCGCCGCGATCACGCCCCTGTCGATGGACCTGCCGACATCGTCGTCGACACTGCGGTTCCTCGCGGACGAAACCGGAGGGCTGTGGGCCCTCGGCGACCAGCAGCCCGACTCGGTGAGCGGTCGTTCGGTGCCGCTCGTCTGGCACAGCGACGATGGACGCGCGTGGGACTCGATGATGTTGCCGGGGGTCGTTGGCACCGAGCAGGTCTTCGCTGTTTGGATCGCCGATGTCGTCGTTGCCAAAGGTGTCGTCACGTTCCTCGCCGCCGGCCAGGTCGGTGACACCGTTGGGCCGATGGTCGAGGGCTCGATGGGCATCGCGCTGAGCACGGCGGACCGGGGCACCACGTGGTCGGTCGTTGCAGACGAGGAGATCGGTGCTTTCAGCATCGGTGTCCCGCTGCCCGACGGACGCATCGCCATCGGAGGCCATCGTGGGGACTTTCCTCTGCACGAGCAACCGTTCGTGTGGACGTTGGACGTCGCCACGAACATGCTGTCCGGTGAACCGGTGGCGCCGTTGATCGGGACGAGCGACCTGGCTCGCGTGTCCTCCTTGACGCTTGTCGACGGAACGTTGGTCGCCAGCGGCGTGTACGGATCGCGGCCTGGGGTCAACTACGCCCCGGCCGAGTGGACCAAACGCGCCGGAGCATGGGTGGAGACGACCGACGAGGGACCGGCAGCGTGCAGCGCCGGCGCCGTCTCGATCGGCGACGTCACCGTGTCGATGTACTGCGGCGGCGACGTGTTGGCGTTTCAGCGTGGTGGCGAGGTGCCAGCTGAGGTCGAGTGGGACACGGACCTGTCGGTGGACGTCCTCGATGTGCCGATGCGGGTCGGGGAGTCGCTGGTCGCCGTTGTGGCCGGTGAGATGCGGGGCGAACCGGCCTTCTGCTTCGCCGATCCGTCGACGTGCTCGCAGTACAGCAAGGTGCTCGCTGGGTCCGACGACGGCGAGCACTGGTACGTCGTCGACCTCGGCGCGCCCGGCTTCGTCGTCGCCGCACTGCAGCGGGGAGACGAGCTGATCGTCTTCGGCGCCACTGGCGGGTGGGGTCCGCCCGATGTGGTCCTCGTCATCGACATGTCGACCGGTCGACTGCCGCGGCTGTCAGCAGTGCCCGCGCCGGAGCTGGAGCTGCCGATCTTCGACGGTCAGCTCGAACTGGGCGAGCGCCGCTTCGCCGCTGTGGCCACCGGATGCGGGCCGACGCAGCAGTCGATCAACGGTCGCCAGTTCGAGGCGGTCTCGTGGGACGTCAATGAACCCTTCCCGGACTGGGTTCCGCATCGAGACCTCGACGTCATCGATGCCAGTCGACTGAGGTCGATGCGGTGCTGCACATGGTGGGAGCGGACGAAGTGCTGCTCGAGACCCTCGACGGTCGTCGCATCGCCACGTTCCGTCCGAAGCTGGCGAGTGCGCAGCGAGGCTTCTGCGGCGGGTCGTGACGGCCCGCGTCAGGGCGCGGTGAGCATCAGGCCGGTGCCGTTCGGACCGGTGAGGGTGAGGCTGCCCGCTTCGATCGTGAACTCGATCGTGCCGTCGAACGTGGCGGCGACGGCGGACTCCAGTTGTGCGACGTCAGGCGGGCAACCCATCTTCGTCGAACCCAGCGGGCCGGCCTCGATGGTGCCCTCGCCGATCACCGCAGCGCCGCTGATCTGGTTGCAGCCCGTGACGACCTGCACCTTGCCGTCGGCGAACACGACGGTGGCGCCCTCGATCGTGCTCGACGTCGAGTCTCCTTCGATGATCCCGTTGATCGACCACGTCGTGCCCTCGAGCGGCCGGTCCGGGTCGGCGACCTCGCGGTCCTGCAGGGTGAGGGTGACGGCGTCACTCGTGCCCGATGTTCCCGTGATCGTGATGCTGTCGCCATCGAACGACACCGTCGGCGACGAGGTCAGCAACGAGCCAACCCACGCGTCCTGATCCATCAGCGGCTGCTCGCAACCCATCTCGGTCTGCGCCAACCCGCCGGCGATCTGGAGCACGCCGCTGGCCAACGTGTACTGCCCGCTCATCGAGTTGCAGCCCGCCTGCGCGCTCACGCGACCGCCATCGAAGCCGAGGCGGATCCGCGTGCCGTCGACGATCGTCTTGCCGGTCACCGCGGTGGAGAGGAACGTCCTGCCCTCGACGGAGACGTCGGTGTGTGCCGGGGGCGCGGTGCCGGCGCTCGACGCGTCGTCGTCCCCGCACGCCGCGAGCACCGCCATCGAGACCATCACCAGTGCCACTGTCGTCCGTCGAGCCATGCCAGCTTCGACGTCACCGACGCATCGCCGGGTTCCCGACTCAGGCGGCGGGTGCGCAGACCTCGAGCTCCATGCCGTCGATGTCGCGGAAGAACAGCGACCACTCCGATCCGAGCTGCTGGATGTCGCCGACGTCGCCGCCGGCCGCGACGATCCGCTCGCGCACCGACTCCAGCGTCTCCTTCGTGTCGACGGCGAGGGCGAAGTGGTCGATGGCACCGCGGCTGCCCTGCGTGCGCTGCTCGCCGATGATCGCCTCGGGCGGCGTCTCGAAGACGTTGAGCGCCGCGCCACCGCCGAGGTCGAGGATCGACATCCGCGGATGGCTGCCCTCGGCGGCCATCTCGAACGAGATCACCGCGTCGAACGCATCGATGTAGAACTTCGCCAACCGGTCCAGGTCCGTGGTCAAGGTGGCGACGTGGTTGAAACCGACGGTGACGGGCATCAGGAACCTCCGACTGCAGCGCTTCCCTGAAGTCTTGCCGCGTCGGCGGGCAGCGCGCGACCGTTGACCGCCCGATCGCGCTGGTGACCCCACGCCGCCGCGCCGAGGCAGGCGACGCCACCGACGGCGAGGCCGGCACGGGGGTCGATGAACTCGCAGATCGCGCCCAGCAGCGGCCCGCCCACCGGAGTCGAACCGAGGAAGACCATCGCCTGCAGCGCCAGCACGCGGCCGCGCATCGACGGGTCGCTGCGAACCTGCACGATCGCCGTCGAGGCGGTCATGAACACCATGCTGGCGAAGCCGACGGCGATGGCGACCGGGAAGATCCCGTAGAACATCGGCACCGCGGCAAGGGCGAGCATCGACGCACCGAACGCAGCTGCGCCGACCGCCACGTTGTGCACGGTCACCGTGGTGCGGCGAGCCGTGTAGAGCGCGCCGACCAGTGAGCCGATGCTGAGGATCGACATGAGAACCGTGTAGGTGGTGGTCGAGCGATCGAAGTCGTCGCTGACGAACAGCGGCATGACGACACCGAAGTTGAACGCCAGCGTGCCCACGACCGCCATCATCACCAGCGGCACCCACAGGTCGTGCGTGGCCCGTACGTAGCGCAGCCCGGACATCACCTGACCCTTGGTGCGGGCGGTGGGGATCGACGGGCGCAGGTCGGCGGGGACCATCCGCCACAGCCCCCACAGCACGGCGAGGTAGGACACGCCGTCGATGGCGAAGCACCACGAGTAGCCGACCGTGATGACCAGCAGCCCGGCCATCGCCGGTCCGATCACCCGGGACCCGGTCATCAGCGCGCTGTTCAGCGAGACCGCGTTCTGCACGTGGTCCTCGGGCACCATCTCGACGACGAAGGCGCGGCGAGCCGGGTTGTCGAACGCGGTGATGACGCCGCCGATCATCGCCACGCCGTACACCGCGACGAGCGGTGGGTTGCCGAGCGCCAACGCGGCCAACGCGAACGACTGCAGCATGGCGATCGCCTGAACGATCAGCAGCAGCTTTCGCTTGTCGCTGCGATCGGCCACCAACCCCGCCCACGGGCCGAGCACCAGCACCGGCAAGAACTGGAACGCGGTGAGGAAGCCGAGCGCCACGCCGTTGCCGTGCGGGTGGTTGGCATCCGTCGTCAGTTTCAGCACGAACAGGCTCTGGGCGATCAACGTCAACCAGTTGCCGACCTGCGAGATCAGCTGGCCGCCGAAGAACAGACGGAAGTTGTGGAACTTGAACGAGCGCAGCGTGTCGCTCGTCGCCTGTCGGGTGCGCGGGCTCATCGAGGTGCCCCGGAGTCGAGCGCGGGCGAGCTCGGCGCGCCGATCGCCCCGAGCTGTCCGAGCGCGTCGATGGCCGCCTCGAGATGGGCGACGTCGGTCGGGCTGAGCTGCTGGAGCCGCTCGACCAACCACGCGGTGCGCCGCGTCCGTGTGGTGGCGAGGTGGTCGCGGCCGGCCTCCGTGGTCTCGACGCGCCACACGCGGCCATCACGCTCGTCGCGCACCCTGGCCACGAAGCCGAGCGCCTCGAGCTTGCCCACCGCGGCAGTGATCGTCGGCGGCGACACCTGCTCGGCCGTCGCCACGTCGCCGAGCGTCATCGGCCCCTCGCGGTCGATCGTCGCCAGCGTGTAGACGAGCGTCGAGCCGAGCCCGTCGGCAGCCTGCTGCCGAAGCAGCCGGGCCAGTCGAGCGATCGAGAACCGCAGGTTGATGGCCAGTTCGATGACATCTGCGGAGTCAGGAGCTTCTGTCTCTGCATGCAGCGATGTCGTCACGTGACCCAGTCTGCCGTAATCGTTAGTTCATCGAACTATTGATCTCCACCTTTCGCCGTGAAGTGCGTCACGCAGCACCTCCCAGTGGAGGGTTTGGGGTCCGCACGGGTGTGCTTGAAAGCCTCCACTCGGGAGGTGCGGAGGGTTTGGGGTCCGCCCGGGTGTGCTTGAAAGCCTCCACTCGGGAGGTGTGGAGGGTGTGGCGTCCGCCCGGGTGTGCTCGAAACCCTCCACTCAGCAGGGGTGAGTGGGTCAGTGACCGAGGAGGTGCGGCAGCACGGGCAGGCCGGGCAGCGTGATGTTCGGCAGTGTGATCGGCGGGATCGACACGGCGGGGATGCTGACCGGCGGCAGCGTGATCGGCGGGAGCGGGAGCACCGGCACCGAGATCGTCGTGGGCAACGTCACGGCCACCGCGCTGCCGTCGTCCAGGTCGACGGTGAGGCCCACGTTGACGCCGCCGACGTCCACCGTGGCGTCGACGCCGGGGACACCACCGGCGCCGGAGACGTTGACGTTGATCCCGCCGCCGCCGAGTCCGCCGGGCAGGGGCACGTTGGCGTTGACGCCGTCATCGGACACGGTGACCGTGGGCGGGGTGACGCCGTCCAACGGCGTGCCGTCGAGCAGCAGGCCGCCGGGGATGGCGCCGATGCCGGGCAGGCCGGGCAGTTCGAGCCCGGAGGGGACCGCGCCGTTCAACACGCCATCGACCGCGGTCGACGATCCGATGATCGACGCGTCAGTTCCGCCCATCCCGGTGCCGTCGGGCCGATCGCCGATCGGCTGGCCGGTGCGCGGGTCGACGCCGTTCGGTGCCTCGACGACGTTCGTCGATGCCCGAGCCGCCATCGCCTGGCGCGCGGCCAACGGCGTGTCGGCGGTGAGGCTGCCGGCCGAGAGCACCAGCATCGTCGCCGCCGCTGCCTTGAACAGCCACGAGATGCCAGCGGCAGCGATGGCTGCCGGGCCGGGGAGGGTGCGCAGCGACGAGTTCAGGTCGCGCAGCTCGGCGACGGCGCGGCGACATGCCTCGCAGTCCTCGAGGTGCGATTCCACCCTGAACACGTCACTGGCCCCGGCTTGGCCACGGACGTAACGCGCCAGCGAGGACGCGACGTGGCGACACGAGTCGCGGGTGGCCATTGCGGTGTGCTCGTCGAGGTAGGCAACGGCGAACGCCTTGCGTGCCCGGTACACGAGGGCGCTCGCGGCGTCCTCGTTGAGGGCGAAGCGGTCGGCCACCTCGGCGGGAGTGCGCTGCTCGACTGCCGACATCCACAGCGCCTGCTGCCAGCGCGGCTGCAGGTGCGAGAAGGCGCGGGCGACGACGCCGGCCTCGTCGGAACGATCGACGTCGGCGGGCGCCTGCTGCTCGTAGGCGCTGCCTTCCTCCCACGCAACGGGCTGCACACGGGCACCCCGCTTGCCGTGGGCGATGCACTGGTTGCGCACGCTGGTGCACAGGTAGGGCACGAACCCGGTCACCGGGCCGCGCCCGCCGCGCAGCGCCTGCAGCATCCCGGCGAAGACCTCGCTGACGACATCGTCAGCGGCGTCGACGGATCGGAGCCGGCGGCAAGCGATGCGCTTGGCGAGCGGTGCGTGGCGGTGGTACAGCACATCGAAGGCCTCGGCATCGCCGCCGCGCACGATCGCCGCCAGTTCGTCGTCGGACAAATTGTCCAGCACCTGCATCGGTGTAGCCGTCATCGTCGCCCCCAGCCGTTGGACGATGGGGGAACGGTACGACGACTTGGTCATGGTGTCCATGGCGTTGATCCAGTCTTGACGAGGTTCACATGCAGTGGTCGCTGCTCGGTACCCCGATTCGGGCATCGAGCAGCGACCAGGTGTGAGCGACTATCGCCCCGACCGCTTCGCCAGCAGCCCCCGAGGCATGCTGACGAAGCGGCCGGCGGCGCCGCTGAGCACGAATGCGGCACCGAGCCCGAGCACCAGTGCCACGGAGGCGCCGGTGAGCGGGAGCGACAGGCCCGACTGCGGTGACTGGGTGGAACCGCCACCGGAACCGGACCGGGGGGAACCGGGATCGCCCGACACGTCGGACACCTCGCAACCGGCCGAGGCGCTGCTGGCCACGGCGGCAGCGTTGCCGCAGAGGTCGACGTTGACCGACGGGTCGACGATCGCGTCCAGGCCCGTGTCGGCCGCGACCTGACCGAGGTCGATGGCGTCGCCGTCACCGATGGCGTCGCTGACGCCGTTGATCACCGCTTCGACCGGCAGCGTGGTACCGAGTCCACCGGGCAGGCCGACGGCGTTGCCGGAGCCGTTCGTCGTGCAGCCGGCCAGGCCGGGATCGAGCACGGCGACGCCGTTGCCGCAGACGCCGAGGGCGAGCGACGGGTTGATCGGGCTCGAGCCCGCAGCGGCCGCAGTGCTCGTTGCCGGGCAACCGCCAGAGGCAAGCGTGCCGACGGCGACCGAGTTGCCGCAGACGGTCACCGGCACGGCGGCGTTGATCGCGCCGGTCGAGGCCGGCGCGGGCGCCAGCGTGTTCGGGCACTGTGCCGCAGCCACGCCGACGAGCGGCAGTGCGTTGCCGCACACGACGACCGGCAGATTGGCGTTGAGCAGCGTCGGCGCATCGCCGCTGAGCCCGGTCGGGTCGACCGTGACGGGCAGGCCGGTGGGGGCCGGCGTGGTCGGACAATCGCCGGCGCCGGCGCCGGCGGCCATCACCTGCGCGCCGCAGACGACGACCGGCAGGTTGATGTCGATGACCGGCGGGTCGTCGGCGAAGACGGACGTCGGGGCGACGGCGAACATCGCCAGCCCCACGCTCGCCGTGCCCAGCGCTCGGCCGACTCGGCCCGAGAACGTGTGCTTCGATGTGATCCGGATTCCACCCATGATCGGCTCCTTTGTCGATGGCTCCCCGTGGTGGGGATGCAGTCAGTTGCCATCGAGAAGCGCAGCGGGGACGTCGGCTGACGGGCCGAGGGTCACGATTCCGGAAAGGTGTTCGTCTGCTTTCGTCAACCCGCCGCGCTGCGTGAGCACGGGTCGATGCCCTTGGCCGTGAACACGTGCAGCACCGCTTCGTCGAGTCGAGCTTCGTCGAGCTTGCCGGTGCCGACGGCATCGACGATTGCGTCGATGATCAGCGGTGCATCGTCGGTGAGGGTGAAGATGACCACGTCGGCGCCAGCGGCGAGGGCCCGCGTCGAGGCCTCGAGGATGCCGAAGTCGTTGCTGATCGCCTTCATGCCGAGCGCATCGGTGAACACCAGCGCGTCCTGGTAGCCGTACTGCTCGCGCAACAGTCCGGTGATCGCGTCGTGGCTGAGCGACGCGGGCACGCCCTCGCGGTCGGTCAGGCCGGGCACGGTGAGGTGGCCGACCATCACCCCCGCACCGCTGCCGCTGAGTGCCGCGTACGGCAGCAGGTCTCGCTTGATCAGGTCGGCGAGTGGTGCGGTCGACGCGGCCAGCTGATGCGTGTCGGCAGATGCGGCGCCGTGCCCTGGGAAGTGCTTGAGCACCGGCATGATCCCGGCCGATCGCCACCCGGCCACGTAGGCCTTGGCGTACGCGGTGACCGTGTCGGGATCGCTCCCGAACGAGCGGTTGCCGATCGGCCCACCGCCACCCGGCGGCTGCACGTCGACGACCGGAGCGAACACGATGTCGATGCCGATCGCCTTGATCGCTCGGCCGTGTTCGGCGATCGCGGCCTGCGCCTCGGCGGGTGTGAGCTTCGACGCAGCCTTCTGTGCGGACGGAAGCAGCCCGTACTGCTTCAGCCGCTGCACGTTGCCGCCCTCCTCGTCGGTGGCGATCAGCATCGGCAAGGCGCCGGCCTGCTTCAACGCGATCAGGTCCTTCGGCTTGGCGCCGTCGGGGAACGTCATCAGAACGGCGCCGCCGACACCCCACTCGGCGAAGTCGCCGGACCGACGTGTGAGCTCGTCGCCGTACAGCGCCGGCCACACCACCTGCCCGGCGCGCACCTCCATCGGCAGGGCGTTCACGCACTCGAGGGGCGTCGGCGCTGGCGTGGTCGGCGTCTCGGTCGTCGGCGGTTCGGTGGCTGCCGGCGGAGTGACCGGCACCGCAGTGACCGGTGCACCGGACGTGCTGGTCGTGTCCCCGGCCGTGGCCGGAGCAGAGCCGCTCGTCGGCGGTTTCGTCGGCGGGGTGCCCGGGTTGCCCCCGTTCTGCGTCGTGGTGCAAGCGGCCAGCCCGAGCGCGACCGCCAAGGCGATGGCCTGGCGTTGGCGTCTCAAGGCTGGAGCTTCGTCGTCGGCGAGACGTTCGGATCGTGGGTGATGAACTTGGCGAAACAGTTGTCGCGATCGATGCCGCGATCGGTGCAGAACACCAACGCCTCGTCAGGTGTGGTGAAGGCGATCGGCACGATGTCGACCCAGAGATCGGTCGTCTTGTAGTTGTAGTCGCCGCTGAACAGCAGCAGCGTGCCGAACTCGTTGACGAGGTTGTTGTGGTTGTTGACGATGTCGGCGTTCGTGTAGATGATCCCGTCGTCCTCGATGCCCTCGCGCTTGGCGGAGAGCTGCGGCACCCAGAACCCGACGAACGACTCGACCGCTGCGCGATCGGCGTCGCGGGTGGCAGCGAGCTGAGCGAGCGGATCCGGCGGGTTGGTGACCGGCACCGTCTCGGGCGTGGTGACCGGCGTGGTCACCGGCACCGTGTCGGGGATCGTGGTGCTGGCCGCGTCGGTCGGCGGTGCGACCGCAGTGCTGCCACCCGGCTCGGTGGCCGGGACGTCGGTCGCCTCGACCGTGGCAGACGGCGACGACGCGGTGCCGGTGCTGTCGTCCTTCGTGACCAATCGAGTGACGAAGAACGAGCCGACGGCGAGGGCGACGAACCCGGCCGCGTACGCAAGCCACGGTACGGGCTTCTGCGTCGGTGCCGGCACGGTCTGCACGAGCGGTCCCGGGTCGCCGGTGAGCCCGGTGCCGCAGACGGCGCAGAACTGGGCGCCCGGATGGTTGGCCGATCCGCAGCTCGGACAAGCGCTCATGCCAGACCCCGGATCATGTCGGCACCATAGCGATGGCGCCCCGACGGCGCGCATCGTCGGCGAAGCCGGTGAGCGCGGCCAGCAGCACGCCGATCAGACCGAGCGTCGTGACGACGTGCGGCTTGCCGTCCAACGACCCGGGGTTGGTGAGGCCGATGCCGATGTTGGCCGGGAAGTCGCTGCTGCCGTCGTTGCGAACCGAGCCGAGCCACAGCGCCGTTGCCGCAGCGACCGTGCCGAGGGCGAGTGCCAGACCCCAACGGCGCCGGTTGAGGAAGCCGATGAGTCCGCCGGCGGCGAGCACGACGAGCGATGCGATCCTGGTCCACACCGCGACTGCGTTCGTGGCGTCCGTGGAGAAGTTGTCGCCGAACGTGGCGTCGTTCAGCGGCAGCAGCGGACCGAGCGCGACGGCCAGGCTGGCGACGGTGCCGAACGCGACGATCAACGGGTTGACGGCGACGTTGCCGTCGAAGCCCGACCCGCCCAGTGACACGAGGAAGGTGATGATGCCGAGCACGCCGGCGCCGACGAGGACGTAGAACCCGGCCTCGTTGGTGAAGGTGCCGGTGCCCAGTCCGCCGTCGCGGAACGTCTGCAGGAACGTGAGCACGACGCCGACGACGATGATCGCGACGGAGGCGAGGCCGAGCGCGGCACCCCCGGCGAGCCCGACGCCCTCGCGCCGGCTGCCGGCGGCGAGCACGGCGCCGATGACGAGGACGATCGCTCCGACGATCAGTGCAGCGCGCACGTTGGCCAAGAGGTCGGCGAGCTCGAAGGTGGCGGCGGTGCTGTCGGTGTCGACGCTGAAGAGCTTCAACGTCGAGCCGGCGACGGCCGCCGCAGCGGTGAGCACGGCGAGGACCACGACCGCCGCGGCGCTCGACGTGGGAGCGACTGCAGGGTCGATGACCGGGAGCTCACCGGTGTGGCCGGAGACCGGCACGAGCTCTTCGTCTCCGGTGTGGTGAACCTGCCACGCGCCGCCCAGGCCGGGGTCCCACGCGTTGGGCGTCGGCTGATACGTGGGCACCGTCTGCTCGACGACGTTCAGCGGCGTGGTGATCCTCGCCGTTGCCGGCGACGATGGTGGTGTCGCCGGGGAGGTCGTCAACGGGGGAGGCGGGGGCGGGTTCGACGGCGCGGCGAACGTGACGGTGCTCGTCGGCGATCCGCATTCGGCGCAGAACTTCTGCCCCGGCTGCGTCGCAGCTCCGCACGTCGAACAGGACATCCGCTTCCCTTCTCCTCATCGTGTTCCGCTGCCGTGGTCGGCGCGGTGGACTCGCTGGTACGTCCGACACGGCCCGGCTGGTTCGCGGCCGATCGTAGTAGCGCGCTCCTACGTCAGCTCGGTCGTCTCCCACGAGCGAGCGACGACGTTGCCCTGCGCGTAGCGCTCGGCGAGACGCTGCAACAGGAAGCTCTCGAACTCGTCCGCCGGGAGCGCGGGTGCGTAGAGGTGACCCTGCTGGCGCACACAACCGAGCGCGATCAGTGCGTCGGCTTGGGCACCGGTCTCCACGCCATCGGCCGTGACGGCGAAGCCGATCTCGCGCACCACGGCGATGATCGAGCGGACGATCGCCCGGTCGTGCGGGTGGGTGATGATCGTGTCGATCGAGACGCGGTCGATGCGGACCTCGTCGAGCGGCAGCCGGCGCAAGAGGCTCAGCGACGACACGCCGCGGGCGAAGTCGTCGAGGCAGACGCGTCCGCCGCGGGCGCGGAACGCGGCGAGGTTGGCGGCGGCCGCCGGCAGGTCGGCGATGACCGCGGCCTCGCGCACGTCGACGGTGAGCAACGACGGGTCGAGGCCCTGCACCAGTTGGTCGATCGGGTTGTCGCGCCACGAGCGCTCCGTCGCCTCGGGCGCGACGTTGACGCGGAAGCGGAACCCGTCGGGCAGCCCGAGCATGGCCAGGCGGCGGATCTGCGGCCGTGCGCCGCTGAGCACGCGGTCGGTGATCCGCTCGAGCAGCCCGGCGCGGGCGGCGAGGGCGATGAAGTCCTGCGCCGGCACCACCTTGCCGTTGCGACGCACCCATCGGGCCAACAGCTCGGCACCGACGATGTGGCCGGAGCTGGCGTCGATCTCCGGTTGGAAGTACGGCATGATCTCGCCGTCGTCGATCGCTCGACGCAGCGCCTGCTCCGCCTCGAGGCGGTCGACGAGCTCGCGCTGCATCGAGCCGTCGAACATCTCCATCCGGTTGCGGCCGTTCTTCTTGGCGCGGTACAACGCGGCGTTGGCGTGGCGCATCAGCTCGGCGGCGGTGGACCCGTGCACCGGCGCGGCAGCAACGCCGATGCTGACCGACGACGGCATCTCTCGCGCCTCGGCGTGCACTGGTTGTCCGAGCACGCCCACGAGACGACTGGCCACGGCGCTCGCCGCGGCGAGATCGAGACCGGGCAGGGCGATGACGAACTCGTCGCCGCCGATGCGACCGGACACGGAGCCCGCCTCGGTGCCGCGCGCGATGCGGTCGGCGATGACGCTGATGAACTGGTCGCCGCCGCGGTGGCCGAGCGCGTCGTTGATCGACTTGAAGTGGTCGAGGTCGCAGAACAACAACGCCACCGGCCGCCGTTCGCTGGCAGCGGCGACGAGCCGTTCGATCTCGTCGAACGCGCCACGACGGTTGCGCAGCCCGGTCAACGGGTCGTGGGTCGCCTGGTGGGTCAGCTGGTGGATGCTCGCCGCCAACTGCTGGTTGAGGGCCGTCAGCTGCTGACGGTCGGTGGCCAGCTGCTGCACGAGCGCATCGCTGCGCTCCTGCAGGTGGATGGTGCGGTAGACGGCGCGGCTGAGCACGCGGTGCAACGCGATCAGTGAGGTGGCGAAGAACACGGCAACGACGGCCAGTGCGCGGAACCGGGCCTCGCCGGTGGCGTAGAGGCCGGCGGCGGACAACGCCGAGAGCGGCACGGCCACGGCGAGGTACATGTCGAGGCGGCCGGCGGTGACGATCGCGGCCATGCACGCCATGCACGCCGGGAACAGCACCAGCAGCATCAGGACGTCGACGCCACGGTCGGCGCCGAGCCACGGGCACAAGCCGAACAGCACGCCGATCGCGGCGTGCGCGGCACCGACGAGCAGCACCACCCACATCGGCGGCGCCGTGCGGTCGGCCTCCTCCGCCTCGGCGGCGGTGGTGCGCCGATGGGCGCGGACGGCGACGAGCACGAACGCAGTCGCGACGACCGAGGTGAGCACCCACCAGCCGACGCGGGTCTGATCGACTTCGTTGCGCAACAACGCGCCGACGACGAGGGCGAACGGGACGAGGAACCAGCTCGACGGTGCGAGGTTGGCCACCACGCCATCCAGTGCGCGGGCGCGCGAGAACGGTGTCCGCTGCGCATCCCCGATCGGATCGGGTTGTCCCACGATTGCTTCCGCCACGCTGTCTGCCCTACCCCGAACGAACGGCTCAGATCACAGGGCGTGATCAGTTCCGCACGGTCTGCGTCAGACTATGCCGGTCACGTTGCGTGATCAACCCAACCCTCCGCGTGTCTCCTTGCAGATCAGGCCGGATGTCGACGCAGCGTGAGATCACCAGTGGTGGTCTCACTGAGTGCGGCAGAATGCGCAGATGCGTGGCCGGTTCGCTCCCTCGCCGACCGGCGACCTCCACCTCGGCAACCTGCGGACCGCACTCGTCGCGTGGCTCAGCGCGCGCTCGCAGCGTGGCGGGTTCGTGGTGCGCATGGAGGACCTCGATCGAGTGACGTCGTCACCCGAGAACGAGCGCTCGCAGCTCGCTGCGCTGTCCGCGATCGGGATCGAGTGGGACGGCGAGGTCGAGCGACAGTCGGAGCATCACGACCGCCATCGCGACGCGATCGACGAGCTGCGCGACATGGGCCGTGTGTACGAGTGCTTCTGCACCAGGCGCGAGATCCGTGATGCGATCAGCGCCCCACACGGCGCTGACGCTTCGGATCACTACCCCGGCATGTGCCGGGAGCTGACCGCCGCGGCGCGCGCCGATCGTCGTGCTGCTGGACGAGCTCCGGCGCTCCGCTTGCGCGCGGACGAGGCACGCATCTCGTTCGACGACGCGATCGCCGGAACGTTCACGGGCGCTGCGAGCGACGTGGTCCTGCAACGCAACGACGGTGTGCCCGCCTACAACCTCGCGGTCGTCGTCGACGATGGGCACCAGGGCATCACCGAAGTGGTGCGCGGCGACGACCTGTTGGCGGTCACCCCCGCGCAGGTGATGATCCAGCAGCTGCTCGGCATCCAGCGCCCGCGCTACGCGCACGTGCCGATGGTGCTCGCGCCGGACGGCTCGCGGCTGGCCAAGCGACACGGTGCCGTCACGCTCGACGATCTCGCGGCGCGCGGCGTGAACGCGGCAGCCGTTCGGTCCTGGCTGGCAGTCAGCCTCGGCCTCGCCGAACCCGGCGAGCCGCTGAGCGCCGCGCAGCTCGTCGAGCGGTTCGACTTCGACCGCATCCCGCGTGCACCGTGGCGCCTCAGCGCTGCGGACCTGCTCCATCGGTAGCGTTGCCGCCCATGACCGAGCGTGATCCAGGCGACCTGCAGCGCATCTTCGGCTACGTCGACGCGACGGACCCGAGCGACTCGCCGTTGCGCGAGGTCGCGCCGGAGATCGTGGTCATGCCGTTCTGGACGCCGGCGTTCTGCGACACCGTCGTGCGCGCCGCGGAGGCCATCGGCGTCTTCGAGCCGCAGCCCGGCGACCCCGTTCCCGGTCACGAGGTGTCGCTGGCGGTGATCAGTCCGAAGCTCTTCGAGACCGTCGAGCAGGACATCGGCATGCGCATCTGGCCGCAGCTGCAGGAGCACTGGCCATACATCGACTACCACGGTCTGCGCGACGCGTTCGTCATCCGCTACGCGCCCGGTGAGCAGGAGCATCTCCGCATCCACCACGACGTGGCGCAGGTCTCCGGATCGGTGAAGTTGAACGAGGGCTACACCGGCGCCGAGCTCGCGTTCCCGCGACAGGGCTTCACGAACGCCGATCTCGCCATCGGCGAACTGGTCGTGTGGCCGTCGATGGTGACGCATGCGCACGAGACGCTGCCGTTGATCACCGGTGTGAAATACGCGCTCACGATCTGGTTCGAGTTGCCCAGCTTCTGATCGGCGGGGTCAGTAGGATCGCGGTTGGCAGGGTTCGTTTCGTGTCAGCAGCGGCGCACCTCGGCAGGTCACCCAGACAGGGTCACCGGCAGGTGGAAAGGGTCAGGCGAAGGATCGCAATGCAACGGCACCGGGCAGTCTCGATCGGTACATGGTGCTTGCCGGTCGCGCTCTTGGCGCTGTCGTCGTGCTCGCAGGGCGGCAACGAGGCCTCCGCCGCCAGCGCCGCGCCGATCACGCTCTCCGGCCTCCCGACGCCGACGCCCTCGGTCACCACCGTGGCACCGACGACCGAGGCGCCCACCACCACCGAGCAACCGACCACCACCACCGAGGCGCCCACCACGACGGCAGCGCCCACCACCACGCTGCCGTCCAACGTCGAAGTGGTCGGCGCCTTCCCCACGCCGCTCGAGGCCGTCGGCCAGAGCAGCGGTGAGGCCACGAAGCTGATCCAGATGCGCCTGTCGCAGCTCGGCTTTTGGTTGTCGGCCGCCGATGGCAAGTACGGCCTCACCACCAAGCAGGCGGTGATGGCCTTCCAGAAGTACATCGGCCTGCCCGCCACCGCCGAAGTCGACGCGGCCACCGCGGCGTACCTCACCAACTTCCCGGAGAAGGCCCACGGCCTCACCGACAGCGGCACGCTCGTCGAGGTCGACAAGGCTCGGCAGCTCGTGTTCATCGTCGTCGACGGCAAGACGCAGTGGGCGTTCAACACGTCCACCGCCAACGGCAAGCCGTATGAAGAGGAAGACAAGAACACGCCCGGTGAGATCATCAAGGGCACGGCGATCACACCCGACGGGCTGTTCAAGGTGAACCGCGAGCGTCCGGAGGGCTGGTGGGAGGGCGACCTCGGCGAGATCTACCGTCCGAAGTACTTCAACGGTGGCATCGCCCTGCACGGGTCGAACAGCATCCCCAACTACCCGGCGTCGCACGGCTGCGTCCGCCTCAGCGTGCCGGCCATGGACTTCGTGTGGGCGTCCGGTCTGGTGCCGAAGGGCATGACCGTGTGGGTGCACAGCTGACGTGCTGCCGCACATCGGGGAGTTGCGGCCGTGGGCCGACCCCGGGCTGCTGGCACTCCACCGGCTGACGCTCGGCAGCAGCGACACCGCCCCGATCCGTCCCGCTGATCGCCGCTCGTTGAACGGTCGCTGGCGGTTCCGGCTGTTCGACCACCCCGACGCGGTGCCCGCCGCTGCGCTGCGAGGCGCAACGACGCGGTGGGCCGAGGTGGCCGTGCCGGGCAACTGGACGATGCAGGACGTCGGCGACGTGCCGCACTACACGAACGTGCAGATGCCCTTCGACGGCCCGCCGCCTGCGCTGCCCGACCGCAACCCCACCGGTGTCTACCGTCGCACCTTCACCGTGCCCGGCGCGTGGCTCCGTCGCCAGACCGTGCTGCACGTCGGTGGGGCAGAGAGCGTGCACGCGGTGTGGGTGAACGGTGCCTTCGCCGGCTACGGCACCGACAGCCGCCTGCCGAGCGAGTACGACATCACCGCACACGTTCGTTCCGGCGAGAACGAGATCGCCATCGTCGTCGTGCGCTTCAGCGCGCAGAGCTACGTCGAGGACCAGGACCAGTGGTGGATGGCCGGGCTGCACCGCGACGTGCACCTCGAGTCGCGTCCGCACGTTCGTCTGGCCGACGTTCGCTGTGCAGCTTCGCTGGACGTCGACGCCGGTGCCGGTTCGCTCACCGTCGACGCGCACTTCGGATTCGCAGCTGCACCCGAGCCGGGTTGCGTCGTCGAAGCAAGCCTGTTCGCGCCCAACGGCAAGCGCATCGGGCGCGTGCAGCGCGGTGTCGTGCCCCACGCCTTCGCCCACCCCTACGTGTTCACCGGTCACCGCGTCGCGCTCACCTTCGAGGTGCCGAAGGTGCTGGCGTGGTCGGCGGAGCACCCGAACCGCTACCGCGTCGAGGTGCGCCTGCTGCGTGACGGGGCGGTGGTCGACGGGCGCGACGTGCAGGTCGGTTTCCGCCACGTGGAGGTTCGGGATCGTCAGCTGCTGGTGAACGGGCAGCCGGTGTGGATCTTCGGCGTCAACCGTCACGATCACCACCCCACCCGCGGCGGTGCGGTCACCGTCGACGACATGCGCGCCGATCTGCTGTCGATGCGCCGGCACAACATCACGGCCGTGCGCACGTCGCACTACCCGAACGACCCGCGCTTCCTCGACCTGTGCGACGAGCTCGGAATGTACGTGATCGACGAAGCGAACATCGAGAGCCACGCCTACAACACCAGCCTGTGCAACGACCCGCGCTACGAAGCGACGTGGCTGGCCCGCGGCACGCGCATGGTGGCGCGAGATCGCAACCACCCGTCGATCATCCTGTGGAGCCTCGGCAACGAGAGCGGCTACGGCGCGCACCACGACGCGCTGGCCGGCGCCATCCGCTTCCTCGACTCGTCACGGCCGCTGCACTACGAGGGCGCCGTGCTCCACGCTGGATGGACGAAGGGCGGGCTGGCGGCCACCGACGTCGTCTGCCCGATGTACCCGACCATCGAGGCCATCCAGCGCTACGGCGCCGAGGGCCGCGGTCAGCGTCCGCTGATCATGTGCGAGTACAGCCACGCGATGGGCAACTCCAACGGTTCGCTGGCCGACTACTGGAAGGTGATCACCACCACCCCCGGCCTGCAGGGCGGCTTCATCTGGGAGTGGATGGATCACGGCCTCGTCCAGCACCTGCCCGACGGGTCGACGCGCCTCGCGTTCGGTGGGCAGTTCGGCGACCAGCCCAACGACGGCAACTTCGTCGCCGACGGCCTGGTCGGCAGCTGGGGCGAGCCGCATCCGGCGATGCGCGAGGTGGCGTGGGTCTACCGGCCGGTCACCGTCGAGCTCGCCGCCCTTCGAGGACGTGCGACTCGCCTCCGCGTCACCAACCGCCAGTCGTTCACCGGGCTCGAGGGTCTGCGCGCCGGCTGGGGCCTGCGCGTCGATGGCGAGCTCGTCAGCAGTGGTGTGCTGCGCCTCCCGGCGATCGCTCCGCACTCGTCGGCGCTCGTCGACCTGCCCAGCAACCTGGCCGCCGCGGTGCCCAGCGGTGATGGCGAAGTCCACCTGTCGGTGCGCTTCGAGTCGCGCGCCGACACGCCGTGGGCGCCGGCAGGCCACCTCGTTGCCTGGGACCAGGTGACCCTGCGCGCTGCCCGTCGGGGCCGTGCGCCGCGGCTCGTGCCGACACCCGATGCGCCGATCGCGCCCGTGGAGCGCATCCTCACCTCGCCGGTCGAGCTGTGCATCTGGCGCGCCGCCACCGACAACGACGGCTTCAAGCTGATGCCCGATCTCCCGCACGGCGGCGGCAAGGCGCTGCGGCGCTGGCTCGACGCCGGCCTCGATCGGCTGCCCGCGGACGACGTGCTCGAGCACCATCACGAACGCATCGTCCTGGCCGACGGTGCCGTCCACCACCGTCACCGCGTGGTGGTGCCCGAGGCGATGGCCGACCTCCCCCGCATCGGTGTCACGTTCGCCCTGCCGCGACGGTTTCGCCTCGTCCGTTGGTTCGGGCGCGGCCCCTTCGAGAACTACCCCGACCGCAACAGCGGTGCCGCACTGGCGGTGTGGGAACGCGAGCCCGACGAGCCGCCGTACCTCGTGCCGCAGGAGTTCGGGCTGCGCACCGATTGCCGCTGGTTCGAGTGCGTCGACCCGCGAACCGGGGTCGCCGTTCGCGTCGAGGCAGAAGCGCCGGCCGTGTTGCACTGCTCGGCGACGCACTTCACCGCCGCCGACCTGTTCGCGACCTCGAACGCCGAGCAGCTCGTGGCCCGCCCCGGGCTGGTCGTGCATGCCGACGTTGCGCATCGCGGCCTCGGCACCGCCAGCTGCGGGCCCGACGTGCTGCCCGACCACCGCATCGCCGCCGGCACGTACGAGTTCTCGTGGGTGCTCCGCCAGCTGCAGGGATGACCTTGACGGCGCCCGTCGGGCTGCGCGGGCTCGTCAGCCGACGAGCTCGCGCAGCAACGTGTCGATGTGGTCGACCGTCGGCGGCAGCGTGTCCACCCACACCATGGTCTGGGTGACCTCCACGACCGACGACAGCCGCAGGCGATCGTGGACCACCGTGGCTCGGGCCTCGGTGCTCGGTGAGCGCTCGGTGAGCACGACGATGCGGCCGCCGCTGCGGGCCACCACCTCGCCGCGGCGGAACACGTCGTCGACGATGCCCGCAACGCTGGTCATCACGATGTCGTTGTGGAACGGGTTGGAGTTGCCGGCCGGTGCGTCGATGACGACGAACGAGTGGGTGTCGCTCGGCGCCAGACCGGTGCCACGCGCCTGTTGGAACAGCTCGTGCAGACGGATGCGCAACGCATACGGGGTGGACAGGCCGGTGACGGCATCGGTGATGACGTCCTCGCCGGCACCGCGGACCATGCCCGCGGCCCAGCCTTCGGCGAGCGAGGCGGTGGAGGCGTGCGATCGCAGCAGTGCCCGGTGCCTGCGGCCGACGATCAGCGTCAGGTGGTGCAGCCACCGATGGATGCGTTGCAGCGGCCAGCCCTCGTCGCCGAGCTGCTGACCCGTTCGCTGCATGGCGGCCGGCAAGGCCTCGGGCCGGGTGAACAGGGTCTCGACGATGTCGGCGGCGGCCGCATCGATGTGCGGATCGAGGCGCCTGCCGACGTCGGTGCGCACCTCGACCAGCCACGCGGTGAGGGTGGCTTGCCACGATGCGGAGGTCACCGTCGGGGCTCGTCGGACTCGGAGTCGCACGCTGAATGGATGCAGCTCATGACGATCCATGACGGCGTTCGAACAACCTCACGCTCGGTCGTTGTCTTGCCGCGATCCGATGGTGTTCGTGCCGCTACCTGGTCATTCGGCGTCGGCGCGACGGATGATCAGCTTGCGATCGTCGGCGGTGATGCACTCGCCGGTCTCCAGGTCGAAGCGCCAGCCGTGCAGGGTGCAGACGAGGTGCGGCCCGTCGATCTCGCCGAACGCGGCAAGGTCCGCTTGGCGGTGCGGGCACGTGCGCTGGCAGATGTAGTCGCCGATGCGGATCTCCTCGCCGGCGATGCCGTCCTGATCCGGGTGCAGCTTGCGCACGGCTTCGGCCTCGGCGCGCCGCATGCGCTCCACCGAGAGCGACTTGAAGAAGTTGTAGAGGTACTCGTTGAACGCGCCGGCCCGCCAGGCGTGGAAGCGGCAGGAGAGGAACAGCGCGTTGCTCCAGTCGACGGCGCGATCGGCCACGACCGTTTCGACGAGCTCGCGCTGGATCTCGAAGCGGAACGCGTGCGGCTCGCCCTGCCACTCGCGCACCTCGCCCGTCGGGAAGTCGATGGCGATGGCCAGATCGCCGGCGTGCAGCACGCACACGTCGCCGACCGAGTCGCGCAACGTCGGCGCCATTGCCAGCAGCGGCTCCCACCACGACCGCACCGTGGCCAGCAGATCGTCGGTGGGCGCGTGCCAGTGGTGGTGCTGCTCGTCGAGCCACGGCGTCCAGTCCGCCTGGTAGCCGCGCAGGTACTCGGCCTTGTCGTCGAAGATCGCCTGGACGTCGACATCGGCGATCGGGTGGGTGACCCTGACGGTGCCGTCGACGATGTCGATGGCGGTGCCGGGGATGGCCATCACGCCGGTCCGCCCGGCATCGGCCAGCTGAGCGAGGAAGCTGCGCTGGTCGGGGAAGATGCTCAGCTCGTCGCCGGTGATCATGTTGAGGTGGAACAGCTCCGGGTCGAGGAAGCACGGCGGTCCGGCGCTCGGCACCACGGCCGCGGCGTCCACCGACTCCACGTAGCGCATCGCTCGGGTGAACTGGCTGAGCACCTTCGCGTCGACCAGTTCGCGCATCCGCGCCGGCGGCTCGTCGTAGACCATCGGGTACCAGATGGCGCCGCTGTACTGCAGCCAGTGCAGGTCGACCGGCCCGTGGGCGCGCAGCGCGTCCATGTCGGTGGTGCGGCAGTCGTTCTGGTTGACGAGGCGGCCGGTGCCGTCGCTGACGACGAGCGCCGAGTCGCCTCCGGGCCCGTCGGTGATGCTCGTCTCGACGTGGATGGCGACCCGCAGCGACGGGCCGAGCGCCAGCTCCTCACCGTCGACGGTGCGGACGATGTTGCCGAAGCCGAGGCCGCGCAGCTTGCGCTCCAGTTCGCGCGTCGGGTAGCCGGGGACGAGCACCGTCGTGTCGCGGCTGACGTGCTCGCGCAGCCACGGCTCGTCGTAGTGGTCGCCGTGCAGGTGGGAGATGAACAGGTAGTCCGGGTGCTCGATGCGTTCGCGCAGCTCGGCGGGCAGCTGGTCGTTGCGGGGGAAGACGAACCACGAACCGAAGAACGCCGGGTGGAACCACGGGTCGCAGAGGATCGACCCGTCGACGGTGTCGATCAGGATCCCGGCATGACCGATCGACGTGGCGCGCATCAGCGCCCGAGGCTACCGGTGGCGATGTGCCCGATCAGGGCGGTGCGGGTCAGGCGACGGGCGGGTCGGTGAACCGCTGGCCGGCGCGTGACACGTGCTCGGTCCAGGTGCTGCCGTCCCAGTAGCGCAGGTCGAAGCGACCGGCCGGGTCGGCGTACCAGTCGGCGGGCACGGCCGGAGCGGCGGGCGCCGGTGCTGCCGGCGCGGGGGCGTAGACCGGTGCGGGCTCGGGCGCCGGCGCGGGTGCAGCACCCCAACCGGCGGGCTCGGCCACGACCGGTGCGGGCGCGGGGGCCTGAGCCGGAGCGGCCTCGACCACCGGAGCAGCTGCGGCCGCAGGTGCGCTGGCACCCGTGGACTCCCGGCTCAGGTAGGCGGTGACGTCGCCACCGGTTGGCACGATGCCGACCACGGACCAGCCTTCAGCCGACTTCTCGGTGAGCTTGGCGGCCAGGGCGGCTGGTTCGTAGGACGAGGTGCTGACGGTGGCGAACTCCTGGGGCATGGACGCCGATGGTAGCGCTCAAGCAGGCAGGACGAGAGCGTGGACGTCTGCTTCTGCCGGAGTTCCGTCGAACGTGCTCGCGCCGTCGCGCAGCGCGATCAACCGATCGACCCGGTTGACGAAGCTGAGCTCGTGCGTGGCGACCACCAACGTGGCGCCGCTGGTGCTCGCTTCGGTGAAGATCTGCAGCAGCGCTTCCTTGCCGGTGGCGTCGAGTCCGACGAACGGTTCGTCCACCAACAGCACCCGGAACGGGCGGATGATGGCGATGGCGATCGCCGCCTTCTGACGCAGGCCGCGGCTGAACGTCGTGGGGATGTCGTCGCGGCGATGAGCGATGCCGAGCAGCTCCAGCAGCTCCTCGCCGCGCGCCTCCCACGTCGTCGACTCGTGCATGCGGGCGATGTACTCGAGGTGCTCCCACAGCGACAGGTCGTCGTAGAAGGTCGGGGTGTCGCTCAGCCAGCTGAGCATGCGACGCGCGTCGGTGCTGCCCGACGGGTAGCCGAAGATCTGCGCCGAGCCGGCCGTCGGATCGAGCAACCCCGCCACCATCTTCAGCAACGTGGTCTTGCCGCTGCCGTTGTGGCCGACGAGCGCCACGTGCTGGCCGGCTTCGACGTCGAGGCTGAACGGTTCCAGCGCGGGGCGGTCGCCGTACTCCTTGGTGAGCCCGTCGATGTGCAACGCGAGGTGTGCGTGGCGAGACGTTGACGAAGGCATGGGTCTAGAACGTCCTCTTCTGGCTGGTGTACTCGCGGCTCTCGTTCATCATGTTGCGGAACTTGGCCTTGATCTGATCGCGCATGCGCACCCATGCGGCCGTGGCACTGACGACGAGGATCGAACCGATCGCGCCGCGGGCAGCGCCACCGGCCAGCGAGTCGCCGTTGCGGTAGGCGGCGCGTGCGATGAGCACGGTGCAGACGCCGAGGGTGCTGACCACGATCGGCAGGAGCGTGCGCAGCACGGTGGTGAACCCGGCCATCTCCGGCGGGATGAAGGCCTGCTGGTTCTGCGCCGAGAACGGATCGGGCATGTCGCGCACGATGCTGACCACCGCGCCGCAGGCACCGGCGAGCACGACGGGCAGGGTCATGATGGCCACCGGTGCGATTGCACTCGAGGTGCCGATCGTGAGTGCCCCGGCAATGCCGGCGACCACGGCGAAGGGCAGCAGCGCCGCGGCCGGTGCAGCGAGGTGGAGCATCATCAGCTCGGCGCGCACCACGGGCAGGCTGTCGGCGCGGTCGGGTTGATCGACCTCCTGCGACAGCGGCTCGAGCACCTCGAGGCCGAGCAGGAAGAGTGCGAGGCCGAGCAGGAGGAGGGCCGACGTGGTGCCGCGAGCGACGACGCCGGCCATGATCCCGGCGACTGCGGCGATGGCGGTCATTCGCACGACGCGCGTCGCGGGCAGTCGGGCGATGCTGTGCCAGCCGCGCCGCCAGACGATGTGCTTGCCGCGGCGCGGGACCCGGAACCAGGGACGGTTGCGGGTGCGCTCCTGGTTCAGCTGGCGGCGCAGGAGGATGACGGTGCGGAGGTCCTGCATCGTCACCGCGAAGCGCAGCTGGGCGACGAGGCTGCTGCGTCGAGCGAGGGCGTCGAGCGAGGTGCGGCGCAGCATCGCCGCGCCGGCGATGGTGAGCCCGAGCCCGAGGCCCAGGCCGATGAGGTCGACGGGGTGCTGACGCCAACCCCACAGCGCCAGGCTCCCAACGGTGTTGGCCGGGCCGTGCAGGTGCCGGGCCACCGACGCGGCCTGCCAACCGAGCAGGCCGAGACCGGTGAGGGTGGCGATCCAGAGCCGCAGCCGCACGGCGTGAGCAACGAGCGCCGCACCAACCCAGAGCAGTGCGACGGTGAGGCCGAACAGCGCACCGCCACCGGCCCATGCAGCGGCGCTGCCGGGGAGACGGCGCCCAGCGAGTTGGCCGGCGATCGCACCGGTGACCGATGCGCTGGCGCTGGCGCTGCGCACCCGCTGCCAGGTCGGCTTCATCAGCGCACGCAACCGGTCGACCGGGGCGAGCATCACGTGCACGACGTCGGCGCCCTCGAGCGCCAGTGGGCCGCCCTGAGCGCCACTGCGCAGGCCGGTCATCACCGCGAACACCGCGAGCAGGCCGAGGACCGCCGGGCCGTTGCGAGCGATATCGGCTGCCGCGCTGGCGCTGACCGGTTGGTCGCCGATGCCGCTGCTGATCCAGAGCACACCACCGCCGCCGAAGATCGCCACGATGTACACCTTGTAGGCGGCGTCGAACCACTCCATGTCGGCGAGACGGTTGCGCTGGCGCTTGCGCCGCAGTGCCTTCAACCCGGCGAGCGCGTTCGGCGCTCCAGGTGCCTTCGTGGTGACGACGACGTCAGTCACGTGCGCCGAGCTCCGCCGGGCGGGCCTCGTCCGCGGACCACCCGCTCCAACTCCCCACGTACAGGCGCGGCGCGGCGAGGCCGGCGCGCTCCATGCCGAGCACGTTCAGGCACGCGCTGACGCCCGACCCGCACGAGGCGACGAGTCCCTCGGCGTCGGCGACGCCGATCGATTCGTAGTGGGCGCGGAGATCCTCGGCGCTGCGTACGCGGCCGTCGGCGTCCAGCACGTCGAGCGCGGGCGCGCTGCGTGACCCGGGGATGTGGCCGGGGCGCTTGTCGACCAGGGTCACCTCGCCGGTGAACCGCTCGTACGAGCGGGCGTCGATGGCGGCACCGCGCGATGCGGCTTCGGCGGCTTCGTCTGCGGTGGCCAGTCGATCCACCGGCCACGGGGTGACGGTGAACGAACCGGGCGACTTGGGATGGGGCGTCACGCCACCGACCCCCAGCCCGCCACGCCATCCGGCGAGCCCGCCATCGAGCACAGCGGCCTCGCGGCCGAGCATGCGCAGCATCACGACGAGCCGGCCGGCGGTGACGCCGCCGGTGTCGTCGTAGGCGATCACGATGGTGCTGTCGCCGATGCCCAGCCGCTCCATCGCCGCGGCGAAGTGCTCCGGTGTGGGGAGTGGGTGGCGGCCCTCGGTGGCCGGCGCGCCGTGCGCGGCCAGGTCGTGATCGAGATCGGCCCACACCGCGCTGGGGATGTGGCCGGCGATGAACGCCGCCTTGGCGTCGCGACCGTCGAGGTACCAGCGAACGTCGACGAGCAGGACGTGCTTGCCGCTGTGCTGCAGCTTCGACACTTCGTTGGCGTCGACGAAGGGTGCGATCACAGTGCGTCATCCTGCCACCGGTTCCGCGGTTTCCCCCGGCAGAATGACGCCGTGTCGGTCGTCCAGATGGAGCGGTTCACCGCGATCCTCGCCCTGGTGGCCGGCGGCGGGGCCGTGCTGCTGCTGGTGAGCGCGCTCGTGCCCGGCACATCCGTGCGATCGCTGCACCTCACCATCCGCGACAGCGCACTGTGGTTGGCGTTCATCGTCGCTGCGACCGCGACGGCCGGCAGCCTGTGGTTCAGCGAGTCGGCCGGGTTCGAGCCGTGCCGGCTGTGCTGGTACCAGCGCATCGCCATGTACTCGTGCGCCGTCGTGCTGCTGGTCGGTGCGTTGCGTCGCGACCGCGATGTGCGCTGGTACGTCGTGCCGCTGGCGTCGATCGGCATCGTCATCTCCACGTACCACTACCTGATCGAGTGGAACCCGCAGTGGGAAGCCACCTCGTGCAGCGCGACGGTGCCGTGCACCGCGCTGCCGTTCCCGCGTCAGTTCGGCTTCGTCTCGTTGTCGTTCATGGCGCTCTGCGGCTTCGCCGCGATCCTCACCGTCCTGCTCATCCCCCGAGCCTCGTCCGAACAGGAGCACCTGCCCGATGGGCAAGAACACACAGCAGCCCCGTAACCCGGTGCCACCCCCGCCTCGCCCGGCCCAGAACCGGATGTGGCTGTTCGTCGCGCTCGGCTTGGCCGTGGCGATCATCGCCGCGATCGTCGTGATCACCGTCTCCGGCGACGACAAGAAGGCCACCGAGGGCACGCTCGCGCCGGGCGGCGGCAGTGCGTCGCCGGCCGAGGTGCAGCCCGTGACCGTCGTCGGCGACGTGCTCCCCGTGCTCGGCAACAGCGGCGCCGACACCGCACTCGGCATGAAGGCGCCGGTGCTGAACGGGTTCACCTTCGACGGCTCGCCGATCTCGATCAACCCCGACGACGGCGCGTACATGGTCGTCTTCCTCGCCCACTGGTGCCCGCACTGCAACCGCGAGATCCCGGTGCTCAACGAGTGGAAGGCCAGTGGGGCGATCCCCGCGGACCTGCGGATCATCGGCGTGACCACCGGTGTCGACGCGTCGGCGCCGAACTACCCGCCGTCGAAGTGGATCGAGGAGAAGGCGTGGACGTGGCCCGTCCTGGCCGACAGCGCCGACAGCACTGCGCTCGCCGCCTTCGGCGTCGGCTCGTTCCCGGCGTTCGCGATCGTCGGCAGCGATGGGCTGGTCAAGTTCCGCGGCTCCGGCGAGTACCCCATCGCGGATCTCAACCAGATCGTCGCCGCCGCCCTGGGCTGACGGGTTTCGCGGCCGGTCTCTCGGGACATCCCTGCCATCGCCCGGTCTCGGGCAATCGGCTGACGGAAAGCGTCAGGCGTTGTCCCGAGACCCGAGCTCCGCGGCTGCGGCGAGGACGTCGCGCAACGGCCGATCGAGTGCTCGCGCCGCGGCTGCGGCGTCGTCGTGCTCGACCTTCACCCGCCCGTCGGCGATCTTGATGCGGATGGCGTGGCCATCGATGGTGACCGTGCGCTCCTCGCGGGCTTGCGGCCAGCGCTGCAGCACCGTGCCGCGGAGGCCGAGCGAGCCGGTCTCGCGCACGAGGACGGCACTGACGGCAGCAGCGATCGCTGGATCGCACAGCGCGTGCACGGTGTGCGCCGGACGGCCCTTCTTCATCACGATCGGTGTTGCCCACGCGTCGTGCGCGCCGGCAGCGAGGAGCGCCGTGATGGTATGGGCGATCACCTCGCCAGTGGCGTCGTCGACGTTGGTCTCGAACAGCTGGACGGGCTGGCCCGGCGCAGGTGTGCGCGTCGCTTCGACCTCGGTGCCGATGACCACCTGTACGACGTTCGGTCGTCCGACGATGTCGAGGCTGCCGGCGCCGTAGCCGACCGATTCGACGCGAGCGAGGTTCGGGAGTGGGCCGAACTCTTCGGCCAGCGCGCACATCAACGCCACGCCGGTGGGGGTGGCGAGCTCGTGATGGTCCTCGATGCCTCGGCTCGGAGCACCACGTCGGGCGAGCAGCTCCATCACGGCCGGAGCCGGGTTGGGGAGCTGCCCGTGCTCGGCACGCACCGTGCCCATCCCATGGGTGATCGGGCTGCAGACGATGCGATCGATGCCGAGCACCTCGAGTGCCGCGCACGCGCCGACGATGTCGACGATCGCGTCGACGGAGCCGACCTCGTGGAACTCGACCGTGTCGGGGTCCATGCGGTGCATCGCCCCCTCGACCTCGGCGAGCAGTCGGAAGGTGCGCTGGGCGCGATCGCTCACGCGGGGCGGCAGATCGGCGGCGGCGATCAGATCGCGGATGTCGGCGTAGTAGCGGTGGCCGTGTGCGTGGTCCCGCTCGCCGTCGTGGTGGTGGTGATCGTGGCCATGGTCATGATCGTGCGTGTGGCCATGCCCGTGGTCGTGGTCGTGGTCGTGGTCGTGGTCGTCGAGCACGGCGACGTGGGCCTGGGTGGCGGCAATGCCACAGCGCAGCACGGGCTCGAAGTGCAGCGCCCAGCCGTCGAGGCCGAGCCCGCTGACGATCGCCGCGACCTCGCCGGGGTCGGCGCCGGCGTGCACCAGCGCCGCCATCGTCATGTCGCCCGCCGTCCCGGCGAAGCAGTGGAACCATGCCGTCCGGGTCTGGGCTGTCGTCATCGGAGCATCCGGGCGATCGCGCAGGCGGCGCCGAAGCCGTTGTCGATGCCGACGACGCTGACCCCGCTGGCGCACGACGCGTGCATGGCCAGCAGCGCGGTGACGCCTTCGAGTCCGGCGCCGTAGCCCGTGCTGGTCGGCACGGCGATCACCGGCTTCGCGGTCAGCCCACCGATCACACTGGCCAGCGCGCCCTCCATCCCGGCGGCGACGACGATCGCGTCGGCGGCGGTGATCTCGTCGAGGTGGGCGAGCAGGCGATGGATGCCGGCGACGCCGACGTCGACCAACCGCTGCGGTGCGAAGCCGAGCGAGCGCAGGGTGAGCACGCACTCGTCGACGACGGGCACGTCGCTGGTGCCGGCACTGACGACGAGCACGGTCTGCTCTCGGTGTGGTTCGGGGAGACGCCAGGCGATGGTGCCGGCCTGCTGCACCGCGTTGGGGTGGATGGCCAGGACGGCCTTGGCCTGCTCGTCGGTGGCCCGGGTGAGCAGCACCGGCCCGGTGCCGTGGGCGAGCAGCTCGTCGACGATGCGCACGCACTGCTCTGGGGTCTTGCCTCGTCCGTAGATCGCCTCGGGCATGCCCTGGCGCAGGGCCCGGTGGTGGTCGACCAGCGCGTCACCGACGTCGGCGAACGGCAGGCGTCGCAGCGCAGCGACTGCGGCGTCGGGCTCGATGCGCCCGGCACGCAGGTCGTCGATCAGCTGTCGCAGCTCCCCCTCGTCCACGGGCACCATTCTGCCCGGCCTCGTCGGGAACCGCCCCAAACGGGAAACGGTCCAGAGCCTTCGCCGACCTGCCGCGTAGCCTGATCACCCATGAGTGCCGAGCCGTCCAGCATCCGCGTCGGGAGTCGTGTCGGCTTCTTGGGGCCGCTCGGCACGTTCACCGAGCAGGCGGTGATGTCGCAGCCGGATCTGGCCGTCGCCGAGCGCGTGCTCTATCGCACGATGCCCGACGTGCTCGATGCGGTGGAGTCCGGCGAGGTCGATCTCGGGTTCGTCGCCATCGAGAACTCGATCGAGGGCATGGTCAACCTGACGCAGGACGAGTTGGTGTTCAACCACACGCTGCTGATCCAGCGCGAGGTGGTGCTGAACATCGAGCACTGCCTGCTTGCCCGACCCGGCACGACGATCGCCGATCTGAAGGCGGTGCTCTCGATCCCTGTCGCCACCGCGCAGTGTCACGCCTATCTGCGCACCGCGGCGCCGGCCGCGGAGCTGCGTGCCGCCAACTCCACGGCCGAGGCAGCGCGGATCGTGTCGGAGGACAGCTCGACCGCACTCGCCGCCGTAGCGCCACGCATCGCCGCCGAGCTGTACGGCCTGGACATCCTCGCTGCCGACATCGCCGACCACCCGGGCAACCAGACCCGCTTCGTGCTCGTCGCCCGCGAGGGCGTGCCGGCGCCGACCGGTCACGACATCACCGGCCTCGTCGTGTACCAGCGCGCCGACGAGCCGGGCTCATTGATCTCGATCCTGCAGGAGTTCGCAGCTCGGCGGATCAACCTGTCGAACCTGCTGTCGCGGCCGACCAAGGCGGGCGGGCTGGGCGATTACTGCTTCATCCTCTACGCCAACGGCCACATCGCCGACGAGGTCGTCGCCGACGCCGTTCGCTCCCTTCACGCGAAGCAGGGAGCCGTGAAATTCCTCGGTTCCTACCCGGCTGCAGGCGAGCACGCACACACGGCGCGCGAGCACGCGGACGCAAGGTGGCGCGACGCCGACGACTGGGTCCAGTCGTTGCGCGACGGCATCCGGTAACGCGCGTCTCGTCGCTCGATCGGGTGGGTACGACGTCGCCCATGACCAACCAGAAGCTCCTCGCAGCCGCCGGATCGGCGCTGCTTCTCATCACGCTGTCGGCCTGTGGCAGCGACACCGACACCAGCAACGCGACGCTCAGCTCGACCGTCTCGTCGGAGGTCGAATCGATCTCGACGACGCTCACGTCGGAGGCCGAGACGGCGATTAGCGACGTGGAAGATCGCGCCAACGACGCCGAGGCCGCGCTGCGCGACGGCGACTTCAGCCTGATGGCCGAAGCGTTCGATCTCACCGGCCTGTCCGATGAGATCGAGGGTCGCGCGGTGACGATCCTGGCGCCGAGCAACGACGCCTTCGACGAGATCGACGGCGACGTCTACAAGGATCTGCTCACCGACGTGGACGCGATGCGCGACGTCATCCGTCGTCACGTCCTGGACGGCGCGTACAGCATCGACGACCTGCGCGGGATGTCCGAGGTGAAGACGATCGGCGGCGACACGCTCGCGGTCGTGGTCGATGGCGACGACGTGACGATCGACGGGTCGATCGTGACGGCGACGGATCAGGACGCCATCTCCGGCAAGGACGGGCAAGAGATCTCACTGCTGCACATCGACCGCGTCCTGCTGCCCGCTTCGTGAACGACATCCGACCCGTGGCACCCGGAGGTGCCCTCGTGACCGCGCGCGCCCTGCGCAAGGAGTTCGGCGACCACGTTGCCGTCGATGACGTCGACCTCGTCGTACCGGCGGGCGTCGTGCTGGGCATCGTCGGCCCGAGCGGCTGCGGCAAGACCACGCTCATGCGACTGATCACCGGCATCAGCCGCCCGACGTCGGGCGAGCTGGAGGTGTTCGGCGTCGAGCCGACGAAGCTGACGAGCACCATGCGCCGCAGGTTCGGGTACATGCCGCAGCTCCCCGTGCTGTTCCCGAACCTGACGCTGTGGGGCAACCTGACGTTCGCGGCATCCGTGTACGGGATGCCGCTGCGTGGGCAGCGCAAGCGGTTGAAGGAGCTGCTCGACTTCGTCGACCTCAGCGCGCACCGCAACAAGCTGCTGGCGCACTGCTCCGGCGGCATGCAACGCCGGCTCACGCTGGCCGCGACGATGGTGCACGACCCCGAGCTGCTCGTCATGGACGAGCCGACCGCCGGGGTGGACCCCATCCTGCGCGCTCGGTTCTGGGAGAAGTTCCGCGAGCTGCGCGATCAGGGCAAGACGCTGTTGGTGCCCACCCAATACGTCGGCGAGGCGGCCAACTGCGACCTCGTCGCGATCATGTCGTCCGGTCGGTTGCTGACGATGGTGGCCCCGGCCGACATGTCGCGGTTCGCCTTCGATGGCGACCCGATGCTGGTGGCGTTCGACGGCCGGCTCGCCGGTGCCGACGTCGCTCGACTCCGCGACGCGCCGTTCGTCTCGTCGGCGCGATGGGTGGACGACGGTCTGCTGGTGGTCCTCGAGGATGCCGAGCGTGACCGCGACCACCTGAACGCGATGCTGACGTCGATCGGCATCGACTCGACCGTCGCACCGTACGACGCGTCGTACGACGACATGTTCGTGTCGATCATCGAGCGCGACCGGGCGGCACACGCCGATGCCCCGTCGGAATTGGCAGCGTGACGCCGTGTTCCTCCGCGCCCGCCAGGCCGTCTCGTTCGCCCGCAAGGAGATCGTCGACGTCCTGCACCAACCACGCCTCCTCATCACGCTGGTCCTCGGACCGTTCCTCGTCATGGCCGCGTTCGGCATCGGCTACAGCGACAGCCCGAAGCCGTTGCGAACGATGCTCGTGGCGCCGGAGAACAGCTCGGTGCTCAAAGCGGTCGAGGAGAACCTCGACGCGCTCGGCGGCTACGTCGATGTGGTCGGTGTCAGCACGAGCGAGCTCGAGGCTCGCCGAGAGCTGATCGACGGCCACATCGACGTGATGGTCTCGTTCCCCCAGGACCCGATGGCCAACGTGCTCGACGGCGAGCAGGCGCAGATCGTCGTGGTGCACACGCGGCTCGACCCGATCGAGCGCACGACGATCTCGTACGCGGCTCGACTCGCCGTCGACAGCATCAACGCCGAGGTCCTCGCCTCGGTGATCCGCCGCGGACAGGACGAGAGCCAGACCGCGGCGACGGTGCTGGACACCGCGGATGGTGCGTTGACGTCCGTGGCCTCCGCGTTGGATCGAGGCGATCAGACGCAGGCGGATGCGTCGTGGAAGGAGCTGGACCAGTCGACGAGCGATCTGCTGGTGATCGTGCGTGCCGCTGACTCGTTGTCGAGCGGGTTCGGTGAAGGCGGTGCCGATCAGGCCTCCACCGATCTGCGCGCCGCGGTCGACGACCTCTCGGATCAGGTGAGCGCTCTCCGCCCCGGTGACGCGTCCGCACCGTCGGCCGACGCGGTCGCGTCGATGCGCGACACGTTGGCGACGATCCGAACCGGGCTCGACCGTCTCGCCGAAGTCGATCCCGCGGTCCTGGTGCAACCGTTCGTCGCCGACGTGGACCTGGCCGTCAAAGGCGTCGACAACGTCGCCGACTGGTACGCCCCCGCGGCGGCCATCCTGGTGGTGCAGCAGTTCGGCATCGCCTTCGGCGCGTTGACCTTCGTGCGTGAGCGGTCCCTGGGCATCAACGACGTGTTCCGCGTCGCGCCGGTCACGGCCGGCCCTGCGCTCATCGGCAAGTACATCGCCTACCTGCTCCTCGGCGGGCTGATCTCCGCCATCCTGCAGGGGCTGCTGGTCGGGGTGCTCGACGTGCCGATGGCCGGCTCGATCGCGGCCATCGCCATCGTGCTGGCGCTCACCCTGTTCGCCTCGATCGGGATCGGGTTCGTGATCTCCCTCGCCTCGAAGACCGACGCCCAAGCGGTGCAGTACACGATGCTGATGCTGCTGGCGAGCCTGTTCTTCAGCGGGTTCTTCCTCTCGCTGGGCCAGATCGAAGGTGTCGGTTGGGTGATCTCGCACCTCTTGCCAGTGAGCTACGGGATGTCCATGCTGCGTGACGTGATGTTGCGCGGCGCCGATCCCGACCCGCAGACGATGGTGGCCATCGCCGGGTTCGGCGTCGTTCTGGCGATCGTCGCTGCGTTCGGGTTGCGCCGACGGATGGGGATGGCCGAGGCATGACCGCGACCGCCTTCACACGGATCCGACTCACCCGTCGTGGGATCGGCCGACTGATGGTGATCACCGGCTGTGTCGGCCTGTTGGTCAGCATCGTCGGCACGATCGTCGGCTACCAGCTCGTCGGCCAGGTGGGTCGTTCGGTCGACGACAGCCTCGAGCTGACCACCAAGGCACTGACGTCGGTTGATGACTCGATCGCCGTGACGAGAGCGCTCGTGGTCACCGCCGACGACGGCATCGGCTCCATCGTCGAGACGGTGCAAGCGGTCAGTGACGCGCTCGCCGTGTCCTCGAAGTCGACCACCGACGTGCAGGCGTTCCTGTCGGGCAGCCTGCCGGACAGCATCGACGCGATCAACAACGTGCTGCCGACGATCGAGGACGTGGCCGGCACGATCGACGACACGCTCAAGACGCTGTCGCGCGCGCCCTTCGGGCCGAACTACGACCCGGCCGTGCCGTTCGACGAGTCGATCCACGAACTGGTCGTCGCCCTCGACGGGCTGCCCGCCGACCTGCGGACGATGTCGGCTGATCTCGATGACGTGAGCGCCTCGCTCGTCGACGTGCAGGCGGGGATCGACGATCTCAAGATCGCCCTGGCCGATCTGCGCACGCAGGTCAGCGACGTGGATCGACTGCTCGACGAGTACGAGTCGACCGCTGCCGAGGCCGCCTCGCTGGCGAAGCGCTCGCGGTCGGATCTGCAGGACAGCGAGCGCTGGAGCAAGTTGCTGGTGGTCCTGCTCGGTCTCGTGTTCGCCGCCGGTCAGGTGGTGCCGCTCTGGCTCGGCCGCTCGCTGATGGCTCCCGCCGAGCACGGCGCGGTGATCGTGACCCGCGATCACGGCGACCCGGTCCCGCTCGACCCCCCTGCCCAGTTTGAGCACCAATCGGCGGCGACATCTCACGATGTGCGCTCAGACGGAACCGACGGACCTCAGTAGCCTGTCCGGCGGAACGGTGGCAGAGCGGACAAATGCACGCGCCTTGAAAGCGTGAGGCCCACAAGGCCCGGGGGTTCGAATCCCTCCCGTTCCGCTGAGCATTGCGCTGCGTATTCTGCACGTGACGAGGCCCACATTGGTCGAACGGCATGAACGGCGAGAGGCAGGAGTCTTCGTGAGACGAGCAGGGATCACCGTCGCGTTCGCGATCAGCTTGTTGGCGTCGGGCTGCGCGAGCGATGGCTCCGGTGCGACGAGCCCGAGCAGCTCCGTCGACGCCACGACGAGCGCCGAGGTGACCATCGCGCCCTCGCCCACGGTCGCGCCGACGGCTTCCGTCGAGACGAGTGACGTGGACGTACCGACGAGCCCGACCGGCGTCGCTCCGGGGCTGGACAACGGTCTCGTGGCCGACCATCTCCCCCGCGGTCTCGCCGCGGTGATCGCCGTGGTCGGTGAGGATTGGTCCCGCCTGGACTACATCGATCGGACGGCTCCGGCGTACGCCCAAGCTGACGATGGCTTGGTCGAGTTCGGCGTCACGGCCAGCGAATCCGTGGCGTCCGTCTCGGCAACGTTGGAGGCGGGCAATGTGATCGTCATCGACGGCGGGGTGGACGCCGCGACGTTGCGCCCTGCCCTCGTGGCAGCCGGCTCGACTGCGCATGTCGTCGACGGCATCGAGGTGTTCCCGGTGCCGAAAACTGGTTCAGGCCTCCCGCAGCTGTGGTTCGGCTTCGACTCGGTCGCCTTCGTCGACGACTTCCTGGTGCTCATCGAGAGGGCGGACGCAACGAGCCCTGAGGCGGCGGACGTCGTCGGGTCGATCGTCGCCGCACGCGACACGGAACCAGTCGGCGCCGACGCCACGGTTGCCTTGCTGGAGCAAGTCGTCGGTGCTCCGTACGCATGGGCGTTCGTTGGTGGCAGTACCGCTGAGTTC
Source organism: Ilumatobacteraceae bacterium (assembly GCA_965229005.1). Classification (GTDB taxonomy): domain Bacteria; phylum Actinomycetota; class Acidimicrobiia; order Acidimicrobiales; family Ilumatobacteraceae; genus CBDDIP01. The sequence continues at coordinate 224,338 of CBDDIP010000002.1, read as the reverse complement.
GACTTACGGCGAGCGCACTCGCGAGCGAGCCAACGCAAGATGGACGAGTTGTGGGACGAATCGGGTGGAGCGCTTGCGCCACGTGGTCTGTTGCGCGGTGCCGTGGGCCTCGGTCTGTCGACCACGACGCTGGTCGCAGAGTTCGCCACACCTTCCGAGGCGACGAGTGCGGCTGATGCCTACCGGACGATCTGGGACACCGGCACGTCCGAGGGCCGCACGTGGAGCGATCTGATCGGTCCGATCTCCATCGCGCCGGACGGCAACCTCGTCATCGGTACGTCCGAGCAACTCCTCGACATCGAGACCATCAATCCGATGACGTGGGCAGCAGAGTCGTGAAGTTCAGATAGCGCCATCCGCGAGTGGCAATCGTCATCGACATACCGTTTCGCAACGGCGGCGCGCGGTGTGCTGTCGGGACGGGACGGAACGATGAGCGACGTGGAGGAGCTGCGCGCCGAGATCGCGCGGTTGCGTGGAGACCTGAACCGCTTGGAGTCGGCGCTCGAGTCCGCGACGCAGGACGACGGTGAGCCGGATCGTCGGAGGTTCTTTCGACTGGCGGCCGGCGCTGCTGCCGGCGCGGTCGTGGCGGTCGCCGCGGGTGCGAATCCGGCCGCGGCCGCCAACACCGATCCATGGCTGGTGGGCACGGGAACGCTCGGCGACTTCAGCGGCAGCGCGCCGTCGAACACGAACAGCCCGACGCAGATCTTCTGCCCATCGTCGAACACGCTCATGCCGATCATGGTGTCGGCCAGCAACATCTCCTCGGACGGACCGGGCGTGAACACTCGATTTCGCGTTGCGCTCCTCGGCCGCTCGGCGGGTGCGGACCCGGTGACGAACTGCCATCGGGTCGGCGTGATGGGCGTCGGCGCGCCGGGCGCCGTGTCGCCCGACGACCGCAACATCGGCGTCTACGGCGCCGCCAACTTCACTTCGGGGATCTTCCCGTCGCAGCCGGTCGGCGTCTTCGGCACTGCCGGTGCAAACGGCCGGGGTGTGCAGGGATACGCCGAGACGACCAACGCGATCGGCGTCCACGGTCTGGCCGCGCTCGACGGCACGGCAACCGGCGTGCTCGCCGAGTCGTCGGCCGGCGGGACGGCGCTGCGCGCTACCACGACCACCGGGCTCGCCGTCGACATCGCCGGGAGCGGTCGTCTGCGCCAAGCACCGCGCGGCACGATCGGTGCGCCGACGGGTGTTGCGCTGATCGGCGAGCAGGCTCGCGACTCGAACGGCGATCTGTTCGTCTGCGTCGGCAGCGGCAACCCCGGCACGTGGCGCAAGGTCGTCGCCCAGCATCCGAACTTCGCCGCATCGGGCGGGTCGATCAACCTGTTCACCAACCCGATCCGACTGGTCGACACCCGGGGCAACGGCGCTCCGCTCCAGAACGGCGGCCTTCGGCTGGCGCCCAACACGGATGTCACCTTCCAGGTCACGGGGACGTTGGCGGCTGGGGTCGGCGTACCGATTGGAGCGACGGGGATCATCGGCAACGTGACGGCGGTCGACCCGAACAACGGCGGCAACCTGTCGGTGTTCCCGAACGCGTTCGCCAACACGAGCAACATCAACTACGTGCCGAACCAGACGAGCGCGAACGCGTTCACCTCTGCGCTCAGCGCGTCGGGTCAGATCCGCGTGCGTTCCTCCGTGGCCACGACGCACTTCCTGATGGACATCTCCGGCTTCCTCTTCTGACGGGAGCTGCTCAGGTGCACGGCACCGGTGCGATCGCCGTCCAGCGTTCGACCCGCGCGTCGACGACGAGGTAGATCGACGAAGGATCTCCCGGCACCGCCCACATCGCCGCCGCGCCCGACCGGTAGCCGGTGTCGACGGCGTCGCCCGGCATCGTCACCTCACCGGCGGGCGCGTATGTGGTGCCGCCCTGGTACTCGCGGTCCGGCACCTCCCCGGCGTCACCGATCGTGATCTTTCGCACGTCGGCCGTGCCGCACTCCGCTGCGCCATAGGTGTCGAAGATGACGTCCGCACGCACGAGGCAGCCGTCGTGCGTCCAGGCGCGAGGCGAGAAGAAGCCGACGCCGGTGAGCTGCGTGTCCACCGAACCATCTGCGCAGACCTCGGGAACACCGGCGAAGCGGCACTCGGACGGCGGCTCGCTGAACCAGTTCGGGTTCTCGATCACAAGATCGCCCAATGCGACTGGCGTGCCATCGGGTGCCGTGGCGACCACACCGTCGAGCCGGAGCCGAGCGTCCGTGCAGCTCGGCGTCGGCACCACGTCCCACGTCGCCGAGCCGGCCGTCGCAGGCCACCGGTCGGTGATCGTCGCCTCGATGACCTCGCTGCCCAGGTCGGTGCAGGCGAGGCCTGGCAAGTCGGCACCGAACTCGACGGTGAGCGTGACCTCGTCGGGCGTCAATGCGACGCCTTCCTGGAAGACGTCGTCCCGCTGCACGGCGGCGCGCACCGCGACGTCGCCGTTCGACACCACGAGATCCCTGCATCCCCAGCGCTGCAGCTGCGGATCCACCTCGAATCGCGCCAGCTGACCGATGAGCGCTCGCAGGCGGCCGGGGTCGACCACGCTCGTCGACGTGGTGGCCGCGCTGGACGGCGAGGCCGTCGTCGATGTCGTCGGGTCAGAGCGACCGGAGCCGTCGGAGCATGCTCCGATCGCGAGAGCGGCAAACATCACCGCTGCCGTCCACGCCCTTCGAATCATGTCCGTTCGACGGTGACCGGCCCGCCATCGGTTCCGCCGTCGTGGTTCAGACCGTGACCTCGACCGCGAGCAGCTCGCGAACTGCAGGGATGACCTCGTTGCCGTAGAGCTCGATGCTCTGCATCATCTGCTCGTGGGGAAGCGTCCCGGCGGAGTACTTCATGTCGAAGCGGGACAAGTCCAGAGCGCTGGCGGTCGCTGCGATCTTCGTCGCGACCGTCGTCGGCGAACCGACGTACAGCGCGCCCGCGGGCCCGGCGGCCTGCTCGAACTCCGCCCGTGAGGTCGGGCCCCAGCCGCGCTCGCGGCCGATGCGGTTGCGCATCTGCTCCCAGTGCGGCCACAGCTGCTCCTTGGCGAGCTCGTCGGTCGCGGCGATGTGCCCGGGCGAGTGCACGCCGATGGGTTGCCGCGGCTGCTCGAACTGCTCGAGCGCTCGCTTGTACAGATCGACGAACGGGGCGAACCGCTCGCTCTCGCCACCGATGATGGCGATCATCAGCGGCAGGCCGTAGCGAGCCGCTCGCACCACCGACTGCGGGCTGCCACCGACACCCACCCACGTCGTCAGCCCACCCGCCGTGCGCGGATACACGTTCTGGTGCTGCAGGCCCGATCGCAACGAGCCCTGCCACGTCACGGGCTGCTCGGTGAGCAGCTGGGCGAACAGATCGAGCTTCTCCTCGAACAGGTCCTCGTACTGGTCGAGCGGGTAGCCGAACAGCGGGAACGATTCGGTGAACGAACCGCGCCCGAGGATCACCTCGGCGCGCCCGCCGGAGACGGCGTCGAGCGTGGCGAAGCGCTGGAACACGCGCACGGGATCGTCGGAGCTGAGCACCGTCACCGCGGAGCCGAGCCGGATCCGCGACGTGCGACCGGCGATCGCCGCCAACACGGTCTCCGGCGACGACACGGCGAAGTCCTCGCGGTGGTGCTCGCCGACACCGATGAAGTCGACGCCGAGCTCATCGGCCAGCACGGCCTCCTCGACCACGTTGCGGATCACCTCGGCCTGCGAGAACCGCGCCCCCGAGGTGTCGACGGTGACGTCGCCGAACGTGTCCAGACCCAGCTCCAGCTTGCGTTCCATCTTCGATCTCTCCAGTGCTCATGTGCGACAGTTGCGCACGCAAGTAATCCGAACCGTGGAGGTACGTCGCGCATTCCACAGGTCGCCTCAAACGAGAGCCGGCTCCGTCGGCGCTGGGTCATGCCGAGTTGGTCAGCAGCTCCCAGGCGATCGAGGCCGCCGGGTCGAGCGGTCGTTGCCGGTGACGCAGCACCGTGGCCGAGAAGAGCTCGGGTGCGGCCAATGGTCGAGCGATGATCCCGGGTGCCGAGATCGCCGCCAGGGCGGGGAAGCCGAACGCGATTCCGACGCCCTCGGCCGCCATCGCCACTGCTGCCTGCTCGTCGGGCGCCCGGATCACCGTGATGTTCGGGACGCCAGCGAGCTCCTCGTCGACCCGCCGCATGGTGAGCGGCGACGGGAACAGGATCAGCGCCTCGCCCTCGAACTCCGAGGTCGGGATGGAGTCCATCTCGGCGAAGCGATGGTGCTCGTGCGCGTAAGCGACGATGTGCGTTTCGAGGACGACGCGTTCGATCAGGTCGGGTTCGTCGAGCGATGAACTGGTCTGCCGGAACGACAGCCCGAGGTCTGCCTCGCCGTCACGGACGAGCCGAACGGACTCGGCCTCATCGACCTGCAGGACGTCGACTCGAGCTCGCGGCACGGCGCCGCGCATGATCCGCAACACCGGCGGGAGCATGGCGATCACCGCCAACCGGAAGGCGGCGATGGTGACGTGCTGTGCCATGTCGGTGTGGGCGATCCGTTGCGACTCGCGGATGACGATCTCCTGCGACGTGAGGAACGCGCGCAGGTGCGGCACCAGTTGCTCCCCGTCCGATGTCAACTTCGTGCCGGAGCCGTTGCGCTCGAAGATCCGCACCTTGCAGATGCGTTCGAGCTTGGCGACGTGTCCGGACACGGTTGGCTGCGAGAGCTCGAGCTCGGACGCCGCGCGTCGGAACGAGCCGGTTCGTGCCACCGTCAACACGCACTCTGCCTGAATCGGAGCGATCATCGGGTCCAGCTCTCCCGGCGATGTCGGTGGCCGGTCGCGACCCATGTTCGTTGCATGTCGTGCGGCTGGTCAACCATCGGCGGACCATTGACAATTCTCAGTCAGTTGACTTAACTGGCGCGATGGCCAGGTCGGGGGACAACGCGCGCCAGCTCCTCGTCGAGCAGGCGGAACGGCTCTTCGCCGAGCGGGGCATCGAGGCCGTCTCGTTGCGCGACGTCAGCGCGGCGGCCAACCAGCGCAACCACTCGGCCGCGCAGTACCACTTCGGCGATCGACAGGGCCTGATCGCCGCGGTGTACCACGCCCGGATGGGCGAGGTCGATCGTCGACGGCAGCAGCGGCTCGGCCAGCTCAACGAAGCGGGGATGGCCAACGATCTTCGCTCCCTCGTCGAGGCCGCCGTGGCCCCGCTGATCGAGGTCGTCGCCGAGACCGACGGTTGGTACGCCCGGTTCCTCGCCCGCACCCGCTGGGACACGATGGCCTGGACGGTGCTCGCCGACGTGCCCGAGGTGAACAGCTACCTCGCCGTCGTGCGCCGCATCGTGCTGCAGCTCGACGACATGCCCGCCGACATCCGCCGCAGCCGCGCCGACCAATTGCTGACCCTCGTCGTCGGCACCGTCGCCGGATGGGAGTGGGCCCGCCACCGCGGCGATCCGCGCCTCGGCCAGGCCGCGCTCACCACCGATCTCGTCACCACCGCGGTCGCGCTGCTGCGCGCGCCGCACGCATCCACCATCACACCGCACCCGTCCGAACTCACCGGAGCCGCATCATGACGATCACCACACCGGGCACCGAAGCTGCCGTCACCACTCCGCCGGTCTTCCGCGCCGGCCCGCGCACGTTGCGTCGCACGCGCAGCACGTGGGTCGATCAGCCCTACACGCGCTTCACCCTCGAGCCGATGTCGCCGACGATCGGTGCGATCGTGCGCGGCGTGTCGATGGCCGACGACGTCGACGCCGAGCTCTTCGCTCAGCTGAACCAGGCGCTGCTCGAGTGGAAGGTGATCTTCTTCCGCGAGCAGGACGTCACCAGCGCGCAGCACGCCCGCTTCGCCGCCAACTGGGGCGCGCTGGAGGACCACCCGTTCATCCGCCTGAAGGTCGACCAGCCCGACTCGCCCGAAGTGGTGCGGCTGGAGAAGGGCCCGAAGACGCCGGGCTTCGAGAACGTCTGGCACAGCGACGTCACGTGGCGCGTCAACCCGTCGCTCGGCTCCGTGCTGCGCGCCGTCGAGGTGCCGGAGTTCGGTGGCGACACGCTGTGGGCCGACATGGGCGCGGCCTACGACGGGCTCAGCGACGAGCTCAAGGCTCAGCTCGACGGCATGGTCGCCGTGCACGACTGGATCAACACATTCGGTCGCGGCATGACCGACGAGGTGCGCGACTCGTTGCGCAACGACTTCCCCGCGGTGGAGCACCCGATCGTGCGCACCCACCCGGAGACCGGCCGCAAGACGCTCTACGTCAACCAGGCCTTCACGCAGCACATCGTCGGCATGAGCATCGAGGACAGCCGCAAGCTGCTGACCTACCTGTACATGCAGGCCGCCGTGCCGGAGTACCAGTGCCGCCATCGCTGGCAGCCCGGCGACGTGGCCTTCTGGGACAACCGTTCGACGCAGCACTACGCCTCGTCGGACTACTTCCCCGCACGCCGCGTGATGGAGCGCATCACCGTCGTCGGCGACCGCCCCGTCTGAGCCGTGGTGACGGCAGTCCGCGTCTTCGGCGACGACATCCAGTTCTAGATGGCGACCATGCGGAGGCCGGCGGTGAGGAGCCAGACGACGGCGACCGATGAGGCGAGTCGCGGGCTCGGTGGGCGACCCGAGGCGACGATGATCAGCCCGGCGAACACCGGCACGAGCACGATCTGACGCAGTTCAGCGGGTCCGTCCCACACGTTGCTCGACAACGACACGGAAACGAGCGCGGCGACGGCCAAGGCGTAGGGCAACCAACGGTCTCGCTCGGCCAACAACGCACGTCGGCGAAACGCGACGACCACCAACGCGATGGTCAGCACCAGTTGCGGGACGACGAGCAGCTCCTGCCGGTCGAGGCCGCCGGTGAGCCAATGTCCGATCGCCTGGGCGAGGTCGACGAACGGGACGCCGAGACTGCCATCCCGTGAGCTGGTGATCGGCAGCTCGCCGACTTGGGATCGGGCGATCAGCTGCCAGCCGACGAACGTGGCCACGGGGAGGATCGCCGGCAGCAGCACGACGGGTCGCAGCTTGCGCGTCCGAACGGCGCCGACGACCACAGCGATGCCGTACCCGGCGACGATGTACAGCGACTGTTCGTGCGAGAGCACCGCGAGCGACCACGCCACCGCTGCCAACGCCGGCCGGCCGGTTCGTAGCGCCAGCACGCCGCCGAGCAGCGCAGCGACGAGCACCACCTCGGTGAGGTCCCGAGCGACCGTCATCAGCAAGCCGGAGGCGGCGATCACGAGCAGCCCGTGCACCGCTCGGAGGCCGGCGAGCGTGGCCAGGCGGCTGGCGCACCAGGCTGCCAGCGCGACGGCGAGCAGGTTGACGACGACGAGCGCCCACTCGACGTTCGACTCCTGGCCGCCGCTCACCAGCCAGGCCAGCGCCGGGTAGCCGATCCTGCTCGTGCGGTACGGCTGATCGAGCTGCACGCCGTGCGCGGTCGCCGTCTCGAGGTTCGTCGGGTCGACGGCGAGCCGCCAGTAGAACTGACCGTCGTAGCCCGACGTCGGGAAGACGTGCAGCGGCGGCGGCGACTGCGGGTCGGTGAACGTGGAGCCGGCGACGACGAAGCGCGACACGTCGCCACGCGCGGCGATCATCAGCCGCCCACCGACGAACACGAGCATCAGCGCCAGCGAGGCCAGCACGACCGTTCGGGGCTTCGCGCCGAGCGTCCGACTCCACCAGGTGCGCACCGCTGGACAGTACCCCGGGCCCGTCGTGCGACGGGGTGTACCTTCGCTGCGGTGCAGCGCCGGTCAGACAGCTCGCCCGACATCGAGTCGGCCAGCGCGTCCGAGCGCGCCGCCGACGGTTCGGTGTCGTGGTCGCGGGCCCGTCGTGACGGACTGATCGCCTACCTCGCGTCTCGACTGGTGGTGCTGCTCGGCGTCGGCATCGTCACGTCGACCAACGCAGCGGCGGTCGCCGGTCGCGAGGCGCGGCCGGCATCGGCGTTCAAGGGGATGCTCGATGCGCTGGCCTCGTGGGATGGCGCGTGGTACCTCGAGGTCGTTCGCCACGGCTACCCGCGAGTCGTACCGGCGAACCTGCCGTTCGGCGGTGACGAGGCGACGCACGCGGCGCGCGTCGCCTTCTTCCCGCTCTACCCGTCGCTCGTGCGGGTCGTGGACGCGGTGCTGCCGGGTGGCGATGTCGGCGCTGCGGTCTTCACCAACTTCCTGCTCGGGTTCCTGGTGGTGCTCGGCATCGGCTGGCTGGCGCGCGAGTGGTTCGACGACGACGTCGCTCGTCGGGCGATGATCCTCACCGCGATCTTCCCGGGCAGCTTCGTGCTGTCGTTCGCCTACAGCGAGGCGCTGCTGATCGTGCTGGCCTGCGCCTGCCTGTACTGGCTGGGTCGCAAGCAGTGGGAGCTGGCGGGTCTCGCCGCGCTCCTCGGCGGGCTGACCCGACCGAACGGGTTGGCGCTCGCCGTGGCCTGCGCGGTGGTGGCCGTCGTCGCCATCCGTCGCGACCGCGAGTGGCGTGCGTTGGTGGCACCTTTGCTCGCACCACTCGGGTTCATCGGCTTCCAGCTGTTCCTCGGTCACCAGACCGGTGAGTCCGGCGTGTGGTTCCGTGCGCAGCGCGAGGCGTGGCACGAGGGATACAGCTACGGCTGGTCCACGCTCGAGCGGATCGGCCGCACCTTCACCCGTCCGCTGCACTCGCCGACCGACCTGTTCTGCACGCTCACGGTCGCGGCCACCGTCGTGTTGATCGTCGTCGCCCGGCGTGAGCGAATGCCGATCGCGGCGTGGGCGTACACCTGGGCGGTGGTGGTCCTGATGATCCTCCCGGAGACGGTCACCGCTCGGCCGCGCTTCCTGATGACGGCCTTCCCGCTGATCGTCGCGCTGGCGGCGTGGTGGCCGCGCCGGCGCCTCGAGCTCTGGGGCTACACGGTCGCTGCGTGCGCCGTGGGACTGATGGCGCTGACGCTCGTCTACGGCGGCCAATCCGCGGTTCCGTGAACGAGACTGGCCCGATGAACGATCTCGTCCTGCAACGCGTTCGGCTGTGGCCACGTGAACCCGGCGGCGCCTTGATGGACGTCACCATTCGGGATGGTCGCATCGCTGCGATCGCGCCGCACGTCGCCCTGGATCCGGCTGCCGCCGACGGGCGCGGTGGCGTGCTCCTCCCTGCGCTCGCCGACGTGCACGCCCACCTCGACTCGACGCGCCTTGGCCTTCCGTTCCGCCCCCACACCGCCGCGCCCGGTCTGGCGGGATTGGTCGAGAACGACCGCGTCAACTGGCGCAGCGCGGGCGATGACGTGGCCACGCGCGCAACGCGCACGCTGGGCGCGACCATTGCGTCGGGCGCGACGACGGTGCGCAGCCATGCGCAGATCGACACCGATGCCGGGCTCGAACGGCTGGAGGGTGTGGTCGCGGCACGCGAGGCGCATGCCGCGAGGTGCCGAGTGGAGATCGTCGCGTTCCCGCAGTCGGGCATCGTGCGCGACCGCGGCACCGCCGACCTGATGGACGCTGCGCTGCGCTCCGGCGCGGACCTCGTCGGTGGCATCGACCCGTGCGGGTTCGACCGCGATCCAGTGGAGCACCTCGACATCGTCTTCGGGCTGGCCGAGCGTCACCAGGCCGGCGTCGACATCCACCTGCACGAGTCGGGCGACCTCGGCGCGTTCACCGTCGAGCTGATCGCCGAGCGCGTCGCGGCCCTCGGCATGCAGGGTCGGGTGACGATCAGCCACGCCTTCGTCATGTCCTCGGTCGACGCTGCGAGGCAGGGCGCGTTGATCGAGCTGCTCGCCGCCAACGACATCGCCCTCACCACCGTCGCTCCCGGGAACCGCGAGCCGCTGCCGATCGACGCGTTGCGCGCCGCCGGCGTGCGCGTCGGCCTCGGCCAGGACGGCATCCGTGACTACTGGTCGCCGTACGGCAACGGCGACGTGCTCGAACGTTCGTGGCAACTGAGCTTCCGTGCCGGTCTGCGCTACGACGAGGCGATCGAGGGCTGCGTCGACCTCGCATCGCGAGGTGGCCGATCCGTGGTCGAGGGTGGGCCGTGGCCGTCGGTCGGTGTGCTCGACGACGCACGCTTCGGGCTGGCGATCGGCGCACCAGCCGAGCTGGTGGTCGTCGCCGCCGACACGGTGGCCGCCTCGGTGATGGACCATCCGCCGCGAACCTTCGTCATCCACGAAGGCCGCATCGTCGCCCGCGACGGCAAGCTCGTCTGAGGAACTGACAAGCGCCAGAAGCCGACGTGCGGATCTGGCGCTGGCCGGTTCGATCGAGTCAGGCGTGCAGCTCGGGGATGGACGCTCCCCACGCCTCGAACTCGGTGCGCAGACGGGCCTTCGTGTGGTCGTCGACGAAGGCGACGTCGATGGCGTGCAGGTTGCACTTCCACAGCTCCGGCAGGGTGATGCCGAGCTCGGCGAAGCACGACGTCCACTCCTCCGACAGCGTGATGTCACTGATCGTCGTGTCATCGGTGTTGATCGTCATGCCCAACCCGCGACGCAGCAGGATCGGCAGCGGGTGATCGGCGAACGTCGCGACCGTCGCGGCCTGCACGTTGCTCGTCGGACACACGTCGAGCGTGATGTCGAGCGCGATCAGCTCGTCGACCAGTGCCGGATCGGCGATCACCGAACAACCGTGGGCGATCCGCTGCGGCCGCAGTGCGAGCGCGTCGCGCACACCCACGCCGCCGTCGAGCAGCTCGCCGGTGTGGATGGTGATGCCGAGCCCGCCGGCGCGAGCGATGTCGAACGCTTCGGCGTGGGCGAGCGAGTCGGGGAACTCCTCCTCGAACCCGGCGAAGTCGAAGCCAGTGACGCCGAGCGTGCAGTTGCGCACCGCCGCCTCGGCGACGGCGACGTTGGTCGCCACGTCGTGCGATCGCATCGCCACCGCGGTCAACGTGACCACCACGCCGAGCCGATCGCCGGCCTCGCGCGCTCCGGTGGCGACGGCCCAGATCACCTCGTCCAACGTGAGACCCGCCTCCAGGTGGACGGCCGGCGCCCACTTGATCTCCATGTAGCGAACGCGGTCGGCGGCCTTGTCCTCCACCAGCTCGGCGGCGATGCGGTGCAGCGCTTCCGCGGTCTGCATCAGCGAGATCGGCAGTGCGAACGACTGCAGCAGCTCGGCCTGCGAACCGGGGTGCTCGGCGGCAACCATCGCATCGAAGATGCCGAAGTACGTGCGCGGCGCATCGATGTCGTGCTGCGCAGCGAGCTCCAGCGCGGTCACCGGGCGCAGGCACCCGTCGAGGTGCAGGTGCAGCTCGGCTTTCGGCATCGACTGCAACAAGCGGCGCACGGCAGTGCTCGGTTCGGCCATGGCGCAGTCTGCCACCGCGACGAGCGCCGGTTCGAGGAGGTCTATCGTTGTCGCATGCGTGCGGGGAGGCTCGCTGGCGTCGCACTGGGGGCAGTGATGCTCCTTGCGTCGTGCAGCTCTGACGGGGGTGGATCATCGGACCCGACCGTGCGCGCCACGTTCCCCGAGCTCGGCACGATTCCACCGGCGCGGACCGATCAGGTCGGCCCGACCACCACGGTGAACGACGGCACCCACATCGGTCCGCCGCAGCCCGGCGAGGTCGACGTGCCCGACAAGCCGCGGGCGTGCGTGATGTCCTCGCCCGAGGCGGTGAACAGCGCGCTCGGTGTCGCCGCGGCCTCGACCCTGCAGGTCGACAGCGGTGGTGTCCTCGGCTGCAAGTTCCGCGACGCCGCCGGGATCACCGTGGCGACGATCTCGATCGTCACCGCCGAGGCGGGCCCTGAGGCCGTGTTCGCCGAACAGGTGGCGGTCGACGGGGCACAGCTCGTCGACGGCGTCGGCGACGGAGCGGTGTGGGCAGGCGGCGCGCTGTACGTCCGTGCGTTCGGCGAGGTGAGCGTCTTCACCCGACTCGAGCCACCGGCCGATCCTGCGGACGATGCCGCCCGCGACGCCGCCAAGGCATGGGCACTTGCGTCGTTGGAGCTCTACGTGAAGCCCGGCCGCTCTGCGCCACGGGCGTGCCCGATGATCTTCAACTCGGACCTGTCGACGATCGTCAAGATCGGGCCGCTGTTCGGCAACGAGCAGGAGGAGTTCGGCCGGCTGGTCTGCACCTTCAGCGACGGGGACGACACGCCGGTGTTCGTGATCGTCGTCGTCACCACAGTGGCCGACATCCCGCCGGCCGACGTGTACGCCCAGAGTGCCGCCAGCGACGGCGCCCAGCTGATCGATCTGCGCGACGGTGCGGTGTGGGCCAACGGCTCGTTGGTCGTGAAGATGCAGACGGAGGTGGTCGTGTTCGCATGGCTGGCGCCGACCGCACCGACCGATGACGACGAGCTCCGCGACGCCACCGTCGCGGTCGCGACGAAGGCGCTGCGCGGGTACCTCAAGCCGTAGGGACGAACACAAGCGCGGTGCGAGAATGGCGGCGATGCTCCCCGCCGGAACTGCAGCTCCCGACTTCACCCTTCCCGACCAGCACGGCAACCTCGTGCACCTCGCCGACCTGCGCGGCCAGTGGGTGCTCTTGTGGTGGTACCCGAAGGCGTTCACGCCGGGCTGCACGATCGAGGGTCAGGGCCTGCGCGACTGCTCGCCGCGCTTCGACCATGCGAACGCGGTGATCCTCGGCATCTCGTTCGACACGCCGGAGGAGAACCTCGCGTGGGCCGAGTCGCAGGAGTTCGGCTTCCGACTGCTGAGCGACATCGAGCGCGAGGTCGGCAAGGCGTACGAAGTCGTGCGGCCCGATGCCGACCGGTACGCCGTGTTCGCCCGCCGCTACAGCTTCCTCGTCGACCCCGAGGGCGTCATCCGCCGAACCTACGACGTCGCCGACGTCGCCGGCCACGGTGAGTCCGTGCTCGTCGATCTCGCCGCCCTCCAGGAGGGCATGCTCGGATGACCACCGACGACCTGACGGTGCCGGCCACCGGCCTCGGCGCCCGCATGCGCAAGCCCTACGCCGATCGCATCGACGCGAAGGTCAGCAACGCGTCCGCCGACGCCGCCGAGTTGCAGAGCCGCGTGCAATCGGTGGCCCGCGGTGGCGCTCGCGCTGCGGTCCTCGGCGTCAACGACGGTCTCGTCACCAACATCTGCCTGATCCTCGCCGTTGCCGGTGCGGAGAGCTCGGCCGGCGCGGTGCGCATCGCCGGGCTGGCCAGCCTGGTGGCCGGCGCGTTCTCGATGGCTGCTGGTGAGTGGGTCAGCGTGCGCAGCCAGGTGGAGCTGTTCGGCGGCATCCTCGCCGAGCTGAAGTCGCTGGTGCGGCGCAATCCGCGCCTCGTGCTCGGCCAGCTCACCGACAAGCTCGTCGACGCCGGCTTCGCCACCGACACCGCTCAGCGCGCCGCCACGGAGCTGCCCCTCGATGAGGAGCGCTTCTTCGACTTCACCGCGCGCACCATCTTCGGTATCGATCCGGGTGAGCTGGGCTCGCCGGTGACGGCTGCGCTCAGCTCGCTGTGCTGGTTCAGCCTCGGTGCGCTCGTCCCGCTGCTGCCCTGGTTCTTCGCTTCGCACGGCCTGGCCATCGGTATCTCGGTGGCCGGGACTGCGGTCGCCAGCGTGGTCGTCGGCGGATGGGTCAGTCGCTCGTCGGGACGTCCCGTGTGGCTCGGCGCGGCGCGTCAGCTGCTGATCGTGATCGCCGCTGCGGCGGTCACCTACGCCATCGGCAAGCTGTTCGGCACCGCCGTCGGCTGATCGCTCAGCGGGCGGTCAGCTGGGGTCGGGCTTGCGCAGGCCGACCGCGTCGGCTCGCCAGAACGCGTCCGGGTAGACCAGCGTGCCGGTCATCCACGACTCGTACTTCGGCAGCATCGTCACTTGGAACGCCGGCGCCGGGATGCGTTCCGACGGGGCGATGAAGCCCAACTCGCCGGCGGGGCGGAAGCCGAAGCGGGGGTAGTACAGCGGGCTGCCCTCGAGGAACACCAGCGGCTCGTTGCGCTCGCCGAGCGTGGCCAGCGACTGCGTGATCATCTTCGCCCCGACGCCGGTGCGCTGCACGTCCGGGCGCACGCCGACCGGGCTGAGCACGAGCACGTCCACCAGCCGTCGCGGTGCGTCGACGATCGCGTGGGTGTAGAGCACTTGCCCGACGATCTCGCCGTCCAGCTCGGCCACGAAGCACAGTTCGTCGGTCCACGCCCACGAGGCGTGGAGCGCGTCGAGCAGCTCGCCGATGCTCGGGTCGTTGAACGCCGCCATCGAGACGTTGGACATCTCCTCGAACTCATCGGGGCGCATCACGCGCACGATCGGTTCTGCAGTTGCCATCCGTCCAACCTAGGTGCCCGCCCGCCAGATCCCCCGTCGCAACGCCCATCCGCCACCGGATCACGGGATGAGAAACAGGCGGCCATGGACCGCTCACACCTCATCGCGCGGCGACGGAGGCGTGCGGGTCAGTCGGTGATGGCGTCGCCGCGGTGGAAGCCGGCGGTGGCGAACAGGCGCTCGGAGGGCGTGTTGCCGACGGTGATCGCGGCACGGACCTTGGCCACGCCGGCGGCCTTCAGCACGTCGAGCGACAGGCCGAGCAACAGGTTGGCCAATCCGGTGCCCTTGCGGTCGGCGGCGGTGATCACGTAGCCGACGAGCACTTCGTCGTCCTCCCACCGGTGCAGCAGCACGGCGCTGACCGCGCGGTCACCGTCGACCGCGATGAGCGAGCCGGACATCACCAGCGCGTCCTCATCCTCCTTGGCGAACCAGCCGGCGATCTCCTCACGCGCCTCGACGATCGATTCACCCTCCGAGTCGATCGTGCCGGCGTACGCGTCGAGCATCAGCACCGCCAGCATCTCGTCGTCGCCGCGCTCCACCTGGCGAGTCGGGAGGCCGAGCCACGGGAGGGTGGGCGTGCACGGTTGGAGGAGGTCGAGGTGCCACCAACGCCGCTCGCGCTCGCCGGGTTCGTCTGTTCCCGCTTCGATCGTTCCGCCTGCCATGGGAACCACCGTTGCACGCGCATCTGCGCGTGGCAAGGCGGTGTGTGCTCAGTCGCCGCCGAGGCCCGCTGCTTCGACGACCGATGCCGGCACGTCGACGGGCCTCGCTGCCGCCTCGTCGCTGTGCGCCGCGGCGTGCCGTGGCAGCAGGAACCACGCCGCGACCGCACTGGTCAGCACGACGGCGGAACCGACCCAGCCGGCCACGCCGAAGCCGTCGACGAAGGCGCCACGCGCGGCACGCGTCAGCGCGCTGCCGGTGTCGCCGCCGAGCTCGCGGGCCGACTCCAACGCTCCGGCGAGCCCGGATCGGGCTTGCGACGCTGCATCGGGCGACAGCCCGCGAAGGGCGTCGCCGATGGAGCTGCTGTACGTGGTGGCCAGCAGCGAGCCGAGGACGGCGACGCCCAGCGCGCCACCGAGCTCGCGCGTGGTGTCGTTCATCGCCGACCCCATGCCGGCTCGATGCCGTGGCACGGCGGACATGATCAGCGACGTCAGCGGGCTCGCCGTGATGGACATGCCGGTGGCCATCGGGAGCAGGCCGAGGTAGACGTGCCACACCGGCGTGTCCACGCCCAGGGTGGTCATCAGCGCCAACCCGATGGCCACGAGCGTGAGACCGGCCGAGGCGACACGGGCGACGCCGAACCTGCCGACGAGCTTCGGCGCCCGGGGCGCCATCACCATCATCACGAGCGGGAACGGCAGGAAGAACAGGCCGGCCTGCAGCGCCGTCTTGCCCAGCACGAGCTGCATGTACTGGGTCAGCACGAACGAGATCCCGAACATCGTGAAGAACGCCACCGTGATGCCCGCCGAGGCAACCGAGAAGCGTCGGTCGCCGAACAGCCCGAGGTCGAGCATCGGCTGCGCGGCCTGACGCTCGCGCACGATGAACGCCCCGACGCCGAGCACGGCCGCAGCGAACGCGACGAGCGTGTGCGACGAGAGCCAGCCGTAGCGCGGCGCCTCGATGATCGCGTAGACCAGCGCGCCGACCCCGAAGATGGACAGGACCGCACCGGGCACGTCGAGGCGGTGCTCGTCCGGGTTCTTCGACTTCGGCACCAGCTTGCGACCGAGGATGAGGGCGGCCAGCACCAGTGGCACGTTGACGAGGAACACCGATCCCCACCAGAAGTGCTCCAGCAGGAAGCCCGAGATCGGCGGGCCGAGCGCCGCACCGCCGGCGGAGATGCCGGCCCACATCGAGATCGCCTTCGCCCGCTCGTGCGCCGGGAAGATGTTGGTGAGGATCGACAGCGTCGACGGCATGACGAACGCCGCGGCGATGCCCATCACGCCACGGGCGGCGATCACCTGCGTCGCCGAGTTGGAGATCACGCCGGCAGCGGCGGCCACGAGGAACAGCAGCAGCCCACCTTGCAGCGCGCCCTTGCGACCGAAGCGATCACCCAACGTGCCGGCAGCGAAGAGCATCCCGGCGAAGACCAACGAGTAGGCGTCGACGATCCACTGCAGCTCGCTGCTGGACGCGTGCAGGTCCTTGGCCAACGACGGCAGCGCGACGTTCAGGCTGCCGTTGGAGACCATGATGATCGACAGGCTGAGGCACAGGACGCCGAGCGTCCACCACCGCTTCTCGTACATCGACGGCTCGATGCCGTGCGTCTCGGGATGCATCGCTTCGCTCGCCACGGGTCAGGCCAACGCCTCGCGCCAGGCAACCCATTCCTTGACGAGGCCGAGGTCGTAGTCCGGGCCGCCGATGCCGACCGTGAACAGGGTGACCCCGGCGGCGAGGAGTGCCTCACCCACCTGGTCGGGGGACTCCTGGACGGCGGTGCTGCGCTCGATCTCCTCCGGCTGGCGACCGACCTTTGCGCACCAGTCGTCGAGGATGCCGCTCTTGCGGGTGACCGTCTCCAGGTCGCCGAAGCCGTGCCAGATGTGCCCGTGCTCGGCGACGATGCGCAGCGTCTTGCGCTCGCCGCCGCCGCCGATGAGCACCGGGATGTCGCGCGTCGGCGCCGGGTTGAGCTTGGCCCAGCGGGCCTTGATGCGCGGCAGCGACTCGGCGAGCGCATCGAGGCGGCCGCCGGCGGTCCCGAACGGGTAGCCGTACTCGTCGTAGTCGCGCTCGAACCAGCCCGAGCCGATGCCGAGGATCAGCCGGCCCTCGCTGATGTGGTCGATGGTGCGGGCCATGTCGGCCAGCAGCTCCGGGTTGCGGTAGCTGTTGCAGGTGACGAGCGCGCCGATCTCCACCCGCTCGGTTGCCTCGGCCCACGCGGCCAGCATCGTCCAGCACTCGAAGTGCAGGCCGTCGGGCTCGCCGTAGAGCGGGAAGAAGTGGTCCCAGTTGAACACGACGTCGACGCCGGCCGCTTCGGCAGCGGCAACCGCGGCCCGGATCTGGCGGTACTCGGCGTGCTGCGGCTGGATCTGGACACCGATGCGGATCGGCCGGCGGGAGGCGTTGGTCATGACGACCTTCCTACCGCCGGATCGCTGCTGTCCAACGTGCGCGCACCCTCCTGCCACACTGCCGCCATGGGCCGAAACAACAAGCAACGACGGGCCGACAAGCATCGCAAGCAACAACAGAACGCATCGCGCCGCCCCGACGGCGCCGACTTCAGATCAGCCGGTGGCCCGATGACGGCCACCGAGATGGACGACGAACTGCGTCGCCTGGTCATCACCTCCGCCTCGTTCGCCTACGGCGCTCGCGCCGACCCTGCGGCGTTCCCCATCGCGGTCGACTCGCTGGCGCAGATCGAGCAGACGATGCCTGGCGGCGGCAAGGTCATCGCTAAGCTCGACGAGCTGCTGCGTCGCGACATCACCTACCTTCTCGAGCGCGGCTGGCAACCGGCCGACGTCGCCCATGCGGCCAAACGGCAGTGGAACGTGAAGGTCGGTCGACTGGTCGTGCAGGTGCTCGCGGCCGAGGCCCGCCGCACCGACGCACTCGATCGGGCGCCGGCGCGGTGGGTGGACCAGCTGGAGGAGCTGGGCGTCCATGACGGCTCCGGCGTCATCATCGGCGGGCATGCCGATCTCGTTGCCCGGTGGGCCCGAGCGGAGCGGCTGCACCCGGAGGAGTCCATCGAGCTGGCGCTCAAGCTGCTGGCCTGGATCGCCATGGCGCCGTCGCTGCCGTTGCTGCTGCCCCGCCCGTCCGAATGGGGCGCCACCAACAAGGGCGTCGCGGCCTCACGGTCCGTCGAGGACGTCGACGCCCGCGCGTTGAAGGTCATCCGCGCGCTGCTGGCCAAGGCGGAGGCGAGCACGTTCGACGCCGAGGCAGAGTCGTTCACGGCCAAGGCGCAGGAGCTGATGACTCGTCACTCCATCGACGCGGCGATGCTCGCCGCATCAGCGAGCCACTCGGATCGGGTCGCCGGCGTCGAGTCGCTGCGGGTGCACGTCGACCGGCCGTACGCGCACGAGAAGGCGACCTTCCTGTCGATGATCGCCGAGGTCAACGGCGCCAGGGCGGTGTGGTCCGACGAGACCGGGATCGTCACCGTGATGGGCTTCCCGGTCGACCTGCGGCTCACCGACATGTTGTTCACGTCGCTGCTCGTGCAGGCCACGCATGCCTCAGCGGCGGCCATCGACCGTCGCGCCAGCACGCCCTCGTTCCGGCGCGCGTTCCTCGTGTCGTTCGCCAACCGCATCGCCGAACGGTTGGAGGAGACCAAGCGCTACGCCGCTCACGAGGCGCAGGAGCAGTACGGATCGGCGCTCTTGCCCGTGCTCGTCGATCGCGCCGCGGCGGTGGACGAGGCCTACGAGACCGCGTTCCCCAACGTCACCAAGTCGCGGGCTCGCAGCTTCAACGCCGCCGGCTGGTACGCCGGACGTGCGGCCGCGGACCGGGCCGACATCGGCATCGGCGAGGCGCTCAACCAGTAGCTCCACCGGGCGCTCCCAACGCCCACGAGCGATCGACCGACCAGTGGCCGACGTCATCCTCCAGCAGCCGGGTCAGGTGCGTCACCCGCGCCACCACCGGCAGCAAGGGCACCAGCGCGTCCTCGATCGCGGCCAGCTCCGGCAACGAGCAGCCCTGGCCGACGGTCAGGTGCGGCACCGGCTCGGCGAAGGCGCCGCCGTACGGCGGGCAGTCGGGGAACTCCCTGGCGATGGCGCGCATCATCGCCCGGAACGGCTCCGTCGGTTCCGGATGGAGCCACACCACGTCCCCAGGGAAGCGCCGCGTCTCGGCGAAGGACGCGTCGAACGGGGATGCCGCGGCACACACGCGAGCGATCGTCGCCGAGCCCTCGTCGTCGAGCACGAAGCGGAACGGGTGCAGCACCGTCACGTGCGCCGGCACGCCGAGTGCCGCCATCCGGTCGTGCTGCGCTCGCAGTGGAGCGACCACCGGTTCCGCTTCCGGGATGACGAAGACCAGTGCCGAGCGGGGCATGCCGAACCGTACGCCGACTGCCGGACGGAGTCTCGGCACCGGCCGCACTGGGCCGCTGCCGGTTGAACCGATGGCACCGGGGTAACGGCGCCGACGCCATACTGGTGGAGATGGCTGCCTCTGGTTCTCCTACCACTCGGTCGCGCGCCAAGCCGCCGGTTCGCAAGCTCGGGCGGCCGCCGCGTGTGAAGGCCCACGACACGCGCCGACGCCTGCTGGACATCGCTCGTGGTGTGTTTGCCGAGCGCGGCTACGACGCGGCGACCAACAAGGAGATCGCCGACATCGCCCTGATGACGACGGCGGCGCTCTACTACCACTTCCCGTCCAAGCGCGACCTCTACCTGTCGGTGCACGAGGACGCCCGCGAGCAGGTGTACACGCGTTTCGAAGAGGTGCTCGACCCGGACGGCACGTTCGCCGAGCAGCTGCTGGCCGTGTTCTACGCGACGCACGAGCTGAACGAGGAAGACCCGACGCTCGCCCAGTTCCTCGCATCGGCGCGCACCGACATGAAGCGTCGCCCCGACCTCACCGAGGCGTTGAGCGAGCGCATCTCGTTCCGCCAGGACTTCTTCGACAAGATCGTCGAGGTCGGCGTGCGCACCGGCGAGATCAAGCCCGCTCACCGGGATCACGTCAGCGTGTTCATCATCGCCATGATCACCGGCATGACCGACGCCCTCAGCGATGACCAGGGCATCCACCTGCGAGCCATCGAAGCCGTGAAGACGATCATCGCCGGCGATCTGGTCGGGCCGCCGAAGGCCAACCGCCGTCGTCGCGCCGGCTGAACCGGCGCTCTCCAACTTTTCCTCGCACGACTTACTGATCAGCGAGTAAGTTACGCCCGGGTTGCGCCGACCGCATCGGCGCGTGGACCGAGGGGGAAGGCAATGGGGGTACTGGACGGACGCGTCGCGTGCATCACCGGCGGCACGCGCGGCATCGGCTTGGCGATCGCCAAGGCGTTCCTCGACGAAGGTGCACAGGTGGTCATCAACGGCCGCGACGCCGCCAAGGCGCAGGCGTCGATCGACGGACTCGAAGCCGGTGATCGGGTGCACTTCATCGGTGGCGACGTGAAGCTGCGCGCCGACTGCGAGGCGATCGTCGAGGGCACCGTCGAGCGCTACGGCGCGATCGACATCCTCGTGCCGAACGCCGGCGGCGGCAGCGACTACGCGCCGGTCGCGCAGATGACCGACGAGGCGATGAACGACGCCATGGTCTGGAACTTCTGGCACACGTTCTGGACGATGCGCGCCGCGCTGAACCACATGATCCCGCGAGAGTGGGGCCGGATCATCACGATGAGCTCGGTCGAGGGGAAGATGGGCAAGCCGGCCATCTCCAGCTACGTCGCCGCCAAGCACGCCATCAACGGGCTGACGAAGTCCGCGGCCAAGGAGGTCGGCACGATGGGCATCACCGTGAACGCCGTCTGCCCCGGTGCCATCGAGACCGACGTGATGATGCTCCAGGGTCCGGTTGCCGCCGAGGCCATGGGCACCACCTACGAAGGGCTGCTGGAGATGTTCGCCAGCGAGTCGGCGGTGAAGCGGCTCAACGACGCAGAGGACGTGGCCGCGGTCGCCGTGCTCCTGGCATCCGACGCAGGCGCCGGCATCACCGGCTCGATGATCTCGATCGACGGCGGCACGTCTCCGTACTGATCGGGCCGTCCTGATCGCACGCAACACACGCAACGACGAACGCACAGGGGAACGACATGGGAAACAAGCTGGAGGGCAAGGTCGCCTGCATCACCGGCGGCACGCGCAGCATCGGGCGAGCGATGGCCGAGGCCTTCCTCGCCGAAGGCGCGTCCGTGGTGGTCAACGGCCGCGACGAGGCGAAGGGGCAGCAGTGCCTGGACGAGATGGGTGCGGGCGATCGAGCCGCCTTCTACGCCGGTGATGCGTCGAAGCAGGCCGCCGTCGAGGGGCTGATCGACTTCACCGTCGGGCACTACGGGCAGCTCGACATCTGCTGCCTCAACTCGGGTGGCGTGCTGATGACCGCGCCGGTCGCGCAGATGACCGACGAGGAGTGGCTGCTGGAGATCGACTGGAACCTGAACCACGTGTTCTGGGGGATGCGTCGGGCGCTGCAGCACATGATCCCGCGCCAGTCCGGCCGGGTGATCGTCACCTCGTCGGTGGAGGGCAAGCTCGGCAAGCCGGGCATCCCCGGCTACGTCACGACGAAGCACGCCGTCAACGGACTGGTGAAGGCCGCCGCCCACGAGGTGGGCACGCTGGGCATCACGGTCAACGCGATCCTGCCGGGCATCATCGAGACCGACATCGTGCGCGCCACCGGCCCGGACTCCGCAGTCGCCATGGGGCTCGAGGACTACGACGCGCTGATCTCGCTGTTCACCCAGGAGTCGGCGATCAAGCGCCCCAACCGGGTCGAGGAGGTCGCCGCAGTCGCGGTGCTGCTGGCATCGGACGCGGCGCGCAACATGACCGGCTGCCTGTTCCCCGTCGACGGTGGGACGATGCCCTACTAGCGAACTGCCGTTCCGTCGAGCTGCCCTTCAGTCGAGCTGCGCGGGGTCGCCGAGCAGCTCGACGATCGTCTGGCAGAACGCTGCCGCGGGAGCGCCGTCGAGCACGCGGTGGTCCCACGTCAGGCTCAGCGTCAACCGCGTGCGCGACGCGACGGCGCCGTCGACGAGGACGACGTCCTGGCGCAGTCGGCCGACACCGAGGATGGCGACGTTCGGCGGGTTGATCACCGGTGTGAAGGCGTCGACGCCGAACATCCCGAGCGCGCTCACCGAGAAGGTGCCGCCGTCGAGGTCGTCGAGCGTCAGCTTGCCGCCGCGCGCCGCGGTGGCCAGCCGGGTCGTCTCGGTGGCGATCGCGTCGAGTGGCGTCCGATCTGCGTGACGCACCACCGGGACGACGAGTCCGCCGTCCAGCGCGACGGCGAGCCCGACGTGCACGTCGGGCAGCACCGCGATGCCATCGGCGGTCACCTGTGCGTTCACGCCTGGATGCCGGCGGAGCGCGCGGCCTGCGGCGGCCACGACGTAGTCGGTGAACCCGGGAGCCGCGCCCGCGTCCTTGCGACGCTGACGGTCGGCGACGACCGCGTCCATCTCGGCATCCATCGTCAGCGTCAGCTGGGCCATCTCCTGCAACGAGGCGTGCATCCGTTTGGCGATCGTGCCGCGCATGCCGGAGATCCGGGTGATCGACGTCGGCGTCTGCGAAGCCGCCGGCAACGCGGCCGCGGGCTGCGCCGGTTGCAGCTGGGTGCGCACCCAGCGAGCCACGGCGTCGCGTGTGACGTAGCCCTCGGCCGGATCGGGCGGCACGACGGCGAGGTCGACACCGAGCAGGTCGGCCAGCTGGCGTCCGGCAACGCTGGCCGGTACGTGGGCACCTCCCGCAGCCGGCGACCACGCGGCTGTCGCGGGCGCGGCGACAGGACGCGGGCGCAGCGCTGCTGCTTCGACGTCCTCGGAGACGATCCGCCCGCCCGGTCCGGTGCCGCGCAGCGTGGCCACGTCGATGCCGGCGGCTGCGGCGACGCGTCGCGCGTTCGGCGTGACGAACAGACGACCGTCGGCTCGCGGTGCAGGTGCAGCAGCGCTCGGAACGCTCGGGGCGCCGACGACAGACGCAGGAGCGACGGACGCCGGAGCGGACGCTGCAGCGGCCGGCGATGCACTCACGGGCGCAGCCTCGCCCTCGGCCAACCACAGCCCGATCACCGCGCCGCACGGGAACGTGTCGCCCACCGAGCCGATCTGGTGCAGTCGTCCACCGACCGCGGCCTCGACGTCGCTCTCGACCTTGTCGGTCTCGATCGACATCACCGGTGTGCCGGGCTCGATCACAGCGCCGTCGGGCACCAGCCACTCGCGGATGGTGCCCTCCTCCATCGTCAGGCCCAGCTTGGGCATCAGGAATTCGGTGGCCATGGCGGTCCTCCTGGGGACGTGGGTGGCAGGTCGAAACGTCGTTCGGCGGCGGCGACGGCAAGCGTCCGTTCGACGTCGATCAGCAGTGGCCCGGTGGGCTCGACGGAGACGGTGACGATGGCATCGGCGCCGATCCGCAGGTCGCGCTCGCCGTCGAACGCCAGCACGCCCGGGCCGTGGAGGTGCACGACCTCGCCGAAGGCAAGCGGCGCGACGTCCGCGATGTCGACCGACGTGAACGATCCCGGGGCGACGGGCACGCGGACGCGTCGCCCGCCCGGCCCGAGGCGCACGAGCACGCCGCCGTCGTCGAAGCGGCCCACGGGATGCGCCCGTCCGGCGATGCCCGACAGGCCGGTGCTGCTCGGTGATGCGAACGCGGCGAGGACGGCGCGCACGGCAAGCGGGTCGAGCACGGCGCGCGATCCGACGAACGTCGTGTCGATCAGTGCCAGGTCGACGAGCGCCACGTCGTCGCGCGCCGAGTCGCCGTCGTCCACGTGCACCGACACCCGTTTGCTGCGTCGCATGAGCGACGCGCCGTCGACGAGGCCTGCGGACACGAGGCCTGCGGCGGTGCCGGCCGCCGTTGCGTCGATCGCCGACGGGAACGCGTTGTTGGTGCCGGTGGACACGGCGATCATCGGGACGTCCGGCCAGCCGAGCGCGACGTCGCGGCACGTGCCGTCACCCCCGAGCGTGACCACGGCGCCGGCGAGCTCCTTCCACATCCGCGCGGCGACCGCGATCGTGTCGTAGCGCGAACCGCTGACCGGCACGTCGAGCACCTCGGCGGGCAGCCCGAGGCCGTCGATGGCCCGCTGCGACAGGTTGTGCGGGTCGCCGCTCAGCAGCACGCGCTGCGCGCCCGCCTCCACCGCGGCGATGACGACGCGGCGAACGATGCCGATCTTGACGCTGTCGGAGGTGTGGCTGGCCGCCGTCACCAGTCGGCGGATGTCCTTGCCGGCGGCTGGGTTGACGATGACGCCGACGGTGCTCACGGCTCGACCCGCGACGGGTCAGCTCCCCACCAGCGGCCGAGCCATCACGGCCCGGATCCCGGCGGCGATGCTGGCCGCGTCCGGCACGTAGTGCTGCTCGAGCGCGGGGCTGAACGGCACCGGCGAGAACGGTGCACCGACGCGCGCCACGGGTCCGTCGAGGAAGTCGAAGGCCTCCTCCTGGATCTGGGCGGCGATCTCCGCGCCGAGGCCGCCGAAGCGCACGGCCTCGTGCACGACGATCGCCCGGTTCGTGCGCTTCACGGAGGCGACGATCGTCGGCGTGTCCAGCGGCTGCAGCGTGCGCGGGTCGATGACTTCGCAGTCGATGCCCTCACCGGCCAGTTGCTCGGCGGCGACCAGCGACTCGTTGAGCATCCTGCCGTAGGCCACGACGGTGACGTCCTTGCCGGCGCGTGCGATGTGTGCGGTCCCGAGCGGGATGGCGTAGGCCTCCTCCGGCACCATCGCGCTCATCCCCAGCAGCCGCTTGTGCTTGACCATGATGGTCGGGTTGTCCTCGCGGATGCAGGCCGTCATCAGGCCCTTCATGTCGTACGGGTTCGACGGGTAGACGACCTTCAACCCGGGGATGTGACACAGCAGCGCCTCCAGCGACTGGCTGTGCTGCGCGGCGGCACTGAGCCCGGCGCCGCCGGCCGTGGTGATGGTCAGCGGCAGCGTCGCCTCGCCGCCGAACATGTACTTCAGCTTCGCTGCCTGGTTCACGATCTGGTCCATCGCCACGCAGATGAAGTCCATGAACATCAGGTCGACGATCGGGCGCAGACCGGTCACCGCGGCACCGACGCCGAGGCCGATGATCGCCTGCTCGCTGATCGGCGTGTCGACGACGCGATCGGCGCCGAACGTCGCCTGCAGCCCGGCGTAGGTGTGGAACACACCGCCGAACGCCCCGATGTCCTCGCCGGCGCAGAACACGTCCGGGTCGGCCTCCATCGCCTGGCGCACCGCCTCGTTGAACGCGGCGCCGTATGTGAGCTTGCGAACAGAGGTGGCCTCGGTGAGCTTCCGGTCGCTCATGCCGCACCTCCGGTGTACACGCCGACCAGCAGCTGGTCGGCTTCGGGCAGGGGACTGGCGTCGGCGAAGGCGATGGCCGCCTCGATGTCGTCGCGCAGCCCAGCCCACACGGCTTCGATCTCGGCCGCGCTGGCGGTGCCCGCCTCGATCAGCCGTTCCTCGAAGGTGAAGATCGGATCGCGTTGCTTCCACCGTTCGACCTCGTCGTCGCTGCGATACTTCAGCCCCAGGTTCTGGATCCCGTGGTGGTTGTAGAAGCGGTAGGTCTTTGCCTCGATCAGCGACGGCCCGTCACCGCGGCGAGCCCTGGCGACGGCTTCGGTCGCTGCCTCGTGCACGGCGACGACGTCCATCCCGTCGACGATCACGCCGGGCATGCCGTAGCCGACGGCACGGTCGACGATGTCGGTGATCGCCATCGTGCTGCTGCGTGGCGTGAACTCGCCGTACTCGTTGTTCTCACAGGCGAACACGATCGGCAGCTGCAGCGCGCAGGCCATGTTGGCGGCCTCGTGGAACGCGCCGATGTTCGTCGCGCCGTCACCGAAGAAGGCCACCGCCACCTGCCCGCGCTTGCGGTACTTGTTGGCGAACGCCGCGCCGACCGCGATCGGTGAGCCGGCGCCGACGATGCCGTTCGCACCGAGCATGCCGAGCGACAGGTCGTTGATGTGCATCGACCCGCCCTTGCCCTTGCAGTAGCCGGTCGACTTGCCCATCAGCTCGGCCATCATCCGATCGAAGTCACCACCCTTGGCGACGAGGTGCCCGTGGCCGCGGTGCGTGGACGTGATGTGGTCGTCGTCGTTCAGCGCTGCGCACACCCCGGAGGCAACGGCTTCCTCGCCGACGTAGAGGTGCAGGAAGCCCGGCAGTCGAGCGCTCTCGGCCAGCTTGCCGGCGGCCTCCTCGAACAAGCGGATGCGCACCATCCGTCGATGGAGGTCCATCTGCACGGTCGTTGACAGTTCCATTGGCTCTCTTCTCGGTCTGATCGGTTCTGGGTCCGGCTGGCGTCAGGCCGTCGCGCCGCGCGCCCAGCGCAGCGAACGCCGGAGCAGCTCGTAGTAGACGGGCTTGTCCCACGAGCAGCGCTCGACACGTGGGTAGTACGCGGCGACAGGCGCCATGTCGTAGTGGCCGCGGCAGTGGCCGAGCGTGTTGTAGAGCACGGCGCCCGCGCCGAGCTCGCGCACGTACATCACCAGGTGCTGCGCGTCGGCCGTGGTCCAGTCGTGCTCCACGAAGCCGCGCGCGTCGCCCTGCCACGTGGTGTGCAGCAGTGGGTGCAGCGCGGCCCGGTCGCCGTACTCGCTGAGGTACAGCTCGTCGTCGGTCTCGAACGGCTCGACGCCGGCCACCAACCAGTGCGCCGCGTCGGTGACCTCGACGCGGTACGGCTGGATCGGCGGGTGGGCGATGAACTGGCTCCCGAGCGTGTCGGCCCACAGCGGGAACACCCGCGGCGCGTCGACCCCGTTCGGACCGCCCAGATCCAGTGCCGAGTTCGTGCCATGGAGTGCGACCCATCGGCCACCGCCCTCGACCCAGGCGCGGATCGCCCGCTGCGCTGCCTCCGACGGCCGGACGTCGCACGTGTAGCTGACGAGGATCGACGACCGCTCGATGCCGCTGGTGTCCTCGTAGTCGGGCTGGACGCGGACGCGCAGCTCCTCGTGCTCGGCCAGCAGGCCGAGCAGCTCGCGTCTGGCGAAGTCGATGTCGTGGTACTTGCCGCCCGCCACCAAGGTGACGTCGACGCGCGTGCCGTGTTCGTCGGCGACCTCGGGCATGTCAGAAGTTGACGCGCTTGAGGAACCCGCCGTCGACGGTGAGGTTGACGCCGTTGATGTGGGCGGCGCGCGAGCTGACGAGGAAGGCAACGGCGTCGGCGACGTTCTGTGCCACGCCGAGCTGACCGCCGGGGTGCACCTTCTCGGTCGCCTCGTAGAACGGCGCCATGTGCGTCTTGATCCGGTCCCAGTCGCCGCCCTCGATGAAGATCGGGCCGGGGGAGACGACGTTGCAGCGGATGCCCTTGGCGCCGAGCGTCTGCGCCTGGCCGAGCGTCCAGTTGGTGACCGCGGCCTTGAACGCGCTGTAGCTGTTGGAGCCGCTGGCGAAGTGCTCCGCGCTCGCGGTGGTGCCGATGCTGATGATCGATCCGCCGCCGTCGGCGAGGGCAGGCGTCGCTGCGTCCACGCCCTGGACGAGCGCCATCAGGTCGATCTGGAAGTTCTTGCCCCACGCTTCGAGCGTCTTGGCCGGCTTGCCCGACGTGTTGTGCACGTAGATGTCGATGCCGCCGAGCTGGTCGCCCGACGATGTCACCCACGAGCGCAGGCTGTCGGCATCGCTGACGTCGACGGCGCCGCCGACGACGGTGCCGAGCGCCGACAGCTCGCCGACGGCGGTGTCGACGTCGTCGGCCGTGCGGGCACAGATGGCAACGGATGCCCCCTCCGCCAGCAACGTCTCGGCGATCGCTCGCCCGATCCCCTTGGTGGCGCCCGTGATCAGCGCCCGCTTCCCGGTCAGTCCGAGATCCATGTCGTGCCCCCTGGTTGTTCGACTGGTTATTGATCGACTGGTAAGTATTCTCGCGCAGATCGAGGCGCGGGGAAACAGCTAGCCCAAGATGGTCATCTCGGGATGTCTCGCCAGGCGACGTCCTTGTCCACTCGCGGCTCGCCGGGAAGCCCCAGCACTCGCTCGCCGATGATGTTGCGTTGGGTCTCGTCCGACCCGCCGGCGATGCGGTAGCCCGGAGCACCGAGCACGTGCTCGCCCCATGCGTACGTGGCGTGCTCGCCGCCATCGGCGATGAGCTTGGCGCCGAGGATCCGTGAGATCACGTCGGTGGTCAGGTTCATGCCCTCGGTCCACAGCAGCTTGCCCAGCGAACCCTCGGGTCCGGGTGCTGCACCGGCGCGGCGGAGGTCGGCCACCCGTCGGCCGAGGAAGCCCTCGACGCGGTGGTGCGTGTAGACGCGCATCAGGTCCTGGCGAGTGCAGGCGTCGTTCGTGACGCCCATCGCCTGCGCCGTGGCCAGCACGTGACGCCACGAACCACCGACGCGCGACGTGCTCCCGCCCGAGTCGGAGTGGTCGCGTTCGAAGCCGAGCGTGGTCAGGGCGACCTTCCAGCCCTCGCCGACGGGGCCGAGACGCATCGTGTCGGGCACGCGCACGTCGGTGAAGAACACCTCGTTGAACGAGGAGCCACCGCTCATCTGCTTGATCGGTCGGATCTCGATGCCGGGCAGGTCCATCGGGATCACGAACGCGGTCATGCCGCGGTGCTTGGCCACGTCGGGGTCGTGGCGAGCGATCAGCTCACCCCACGCCGAGAACTGCGCGCCGGAGCTCCACACCTTCTGCCCGTTGATCACCCAGGTGTCGCCGTCGCGGACGGCGCGGCACGCCAGTGACGCCAGGTCGGAGCCGGCCCCGGGCTCCGAGAACAGCTGGCAGCACAGCTCCTCCGCCGCGAGGAAGCGGGGCACCAGCGTCTCCTGTTGCTCGGGTGTGCCGAACAGCTGGACGGTCGGTGCGATGAGGCGGGTGGTGACGCTGTGCGTCTCGTGCGTGGTGGGCGTGACGTACTCGCCCTCCAACTTCGACCACGCCCGCGCGTAGCTGCGATCCAGCCCGAGGCCGCCGTAGCGCGGCTCGGCGGTGATCGCGTGGTAGCCGTGCTCGGCCTTGGCCATCGTCCACGCCTGGATGCGCTGGAGCAGCGCTCGCTCGTCCTCGAACGACAGCGAGTGGAACACGGACACGCTGAAGTCGTGCTCCGCGTCCGGTGCTTCTGCAATGCCGTCCCGGCGCGGTGCATGCGCATCCAACCACTCGCGGGCGTCGTCGATGAAACGGTCGAGCGTCACGGCTGCGGACAGTAATTCACCAACTGATCAATAATCGAATCATCGCGAGCCCTTTTGCCATACTTGGCGGCGTGACCAAGCCCAAGGCCGTGAAGCCACGCCTCGGCAGGCCGCCGGACACGGACTCCGCCGACACCCGACAACGGATCCTGGACATCGCCCGCCTGGCGTTCGCCCAGCGCGGCTACGGCGCGGCCACCAACCGCAGCCTCGGCGCCGACGCGGGCATCACGGCCGGCGCGATCTACCACTACTTCGGTTCCAAGCTCGACCTGTACATGGCGGTGCACGCCGACGTGCAGGCGCAGGTCTACGCCCGCTTCGCCGAGGCGACGACGGTGCCGACCACCTTCCGCGGCAAGCTCGAAGCGGTGCTCGACGAAGCCCACGTGATGAACGACGAAGACCCCACGCTCGCTCAGTTCCTCGGAGCGCTGCGCGTGGACATGCGCCGTCACGAGGAGCTGCGCGAGGCGCTCGAGGGTGGACAGGTGGCTCGCCAGCAGTTCTTCGACCGCATCGTCGACACGGGGTTGGCGACCGGTGAGATCGAGCCAGGCGACCGTGACAAGGTCAGCGCACTCGTGCTCACGCTGCTGATCGGGTTGACCGACGCGGTGTCCGGCGATCCGCAGCAGCACCGGAACGCGGTCGACGGGATCAAGGCGCTGTTGGAGAGCAAGCTCATCCATCTCACTGACTGACCGGATCGCGGGACTGAGCTACGGTCGCGTCCGTTACTTACTGAACGGTAGGTAACCCCGGGGATGATGGAGGGAACCGTGGTTGCTCGCTACTCGCACCTCGCGCATGCCAACGACCTCGAGCCGTCCGTCGGTCATCACCACCTGCTGACGCAGTGCCCGGTGCACCTCGAAGCCGACCACGATCCACCGTTCTACGTCGTCAGCCGGCACGCCGACGTGATGGCGATGGTCACCAACCCGGAGCTGTGGAACAGCCGCGACGGGTCGGGTGTGTTCTACATGCCGGGCGGCGCGCTCGGCTCGGCCGACGGCGACGTGCATCGCCGGCAGCGCAAGGTGCTGCAGGACGGGTTCCGCCCGACCGCCATCGAGTCGCTGGGCACCCGGGTGGATCGCATCGGCGCCGAGCTGTGGGACGACGCGTTCGGGGCCGCGGGCTCGGCGGGCGGCGAAGGCGACTTCGTGCGCCTGTTCGCCATGCCGTTCCCGGCCATCGTCATCGCCGAGCTGCTCGGCGTGCCCGACGATCGGCGCGACGAGTTCGAGCGGTGGTCGAGCGACATCGTCAACGGCCTCGGCGGCGGCGACCTCGCGCTCGTCGAGGCGGCCAACCGTGGCATCTTCGCCATCGTCGACGAACAGGTCGACCGCCGATCGGCGCTGATCGACGACGGTGCCGAGCCGCCTGACGACATGATCACCGTCCTCACCCGCGCCGAGCGCGACGGCACGCTCACCCGCACCGAGGTGCGTCGGCTGTGCCAGCAGCTCCTGGTGGCCGGCCACGAGACCACCGCAAGCCTGATCGGGCTGATGCTCTTCCGGCTGATCGAGCAACCGCACCTGGCCGAGCGGCTCCGCGCCGAGCCCGCGCTCGTGCCGCAGGCAGTGGAGGAGTTCCTGCGCTACGACTCACCGGTGCAGGGTCTGTTCCGCACCAACGCGCAGGAGTGCTCGATCGGCGGCGTGGTGGTCCCGGAACGCACGAAGGTGCAGGCCCTGTTCGCCGCGGCGAACCGCGATCCGGCGGTGTGGGAGCGACCCGACGAGATCGACCTCGATCGCATGGGTCCCGGCAGCCGTCCGCACGTCGCCTTCGGGTGGGGCATCCACCACTGCATCGGCGCCGCGCTCGCCCGCCGGGAGGCACAGCTGGCGCTGCGCCTGATGCTCGACCGCTTCGCCACGGTGGAACGGACGGGCGAGGTCGCCGTCAACCAGCCGTTCATCCTGCGCGGGTTGACCACGCTGCCCATCCGCTGGACGAACCGATGAGCGGCGGGCGCGTCGCCATCGTCACCGGTTCGGCGTCGGGCATCGGCCGGGCCACGGTCGAGGCGTTGATCGCCGCGGGCACCGCTGTCGTTGCCGTCGACCTCGACGCCGGCGCGTTGGCATGGGCAGCCGGCGACGAACGGATCGCGATCGTTGCCGGTGACGTCACCTCGGTCGAGTGCAACGAGCGAGCGGTGCAGGTCGCGTTGTCCGCCTTCGGGCGACTCGACGCCAGCGTCCTCAACGCCGGCGTCTCGGCCGGTGGGGATCTGCTGGACATGCCGATCGAGCGCTTCGACCGGGCGATGGAGGTCAACGTCCGCGCCCTCGTGCTCGGCATCCGGGCTGCGGTGCCAGCCATGCGCGATGCCGGTGCCGGTCGGATCGTCGTGACCGCCTCCACCTCCGGACTGGCCGGCGACCCGGGCATGTGGGCCTACAACGCGTCGAAGGGCGCGGCCGTCAACCTGGTCCGCGCAGCGGCGTTGGACCTGGCCGCCGACGGCATCACGGTCAACGCCGTCTGCCCCGGGCCGACCGAGACCGGGATGACGGCGGGCATCAAGTCCGCGCCGGAGGTGCACGAGTCGCTGCGCCGGTCGGTGCCGATGCAGCGCTGGGGACGCGCCGAGGAGATCGCCGCGGTCATCGCCTTCCTCGTCTCGCCCGCGGCCAGCTTCGTCACCGGCGCGGCGATCCCCGTCGACGGCGGGATCACCGCCAACACCGGCCAGTTCCGGCCCCGAGCGAGTTGAGGTGCATCGATGAGCGACGCTGAGAATTATGAAGACGTCACCGTGTACGGCCTCGATGCCGACGTCGAGGAGCAGTTGCTCCTGGCGCACAACGAGTGCACGTTCATCTGGTCCAACAAGGAGGGCTGGCCGGTCGGGGTGATCATGTCGTTCATCTGGCGACGGGGCAGCTTCTGGCTCACCGCGTCCAACCAGCGCGCCCGGATCAGTGCGGTGCGCCGCGACCCGCGCGTGTGCGTGGTCGTCACGTCCACCGGTTCGCCGCTGCCGCGCAACAAGACCGTGACGTGGAAGGGCGAGTGCGTGCTGCACGACGACCGCGAGGTGAAGGACTGGTTCTACCCCGAGTTCTCGCAGGCCCTCTACGGCTTCGACCCGGAGCGCTGCGCCGCATTTGCCGAGTTCCTCGACTCGCCGCGGCGCGTCGTGCTCGAGGTCAAGCCGGTCCAGCGCATCGGCTACGACGGCGCCAAGATGGGCCGCGCCACCAACGAGTGGATGGCCAGCCGGAAGACCTGACGGTTCGCCGGCGGGTCAGGTGCGGCGGGCGGTCCAGGCGATCGCGTTGGCGACGACGCGACGGAAGTTCGGGTCGGCGTACGTCACCGGTCCGTCGCCGAACTGCAGGTAGACGACCCGTGATCGCCCGTGCTCCTTGGCCCAACCGACCAGGCTGCTCCCGGGCGGATGGGTCCAGCCCTCGTTGGCGTTGCGCCGCCCGCGGATGGCCAGTTCGGCCGAGGAGAACGCAGCGACATCGCCGGTGTCGAACGTCGTGCGCAGCAACGGCGTGACGGCATGCTCGAGCACCGGGAAGCAGTACAGCTCGTCGGTCAACGTGAACGAGCTGCCCAACCCGGCGCACACCGGGTGCTCCGGGGCGAGCACCTCCACGGTGTGGGTGACGTCGAAGCGGTAGCCGGAGTCGGGGTAGGCGACGCCGTCGAGCTCGCCGGGCACGTAGTGGAAGCGTCCGCCGACCAGTTCCGCGTACTCGTGCCACGCCGGCCACCCCGCGACGGCGTGGTGCAGGAACACGAGCCCGACGCCGTCGTCGGTGAGCCGGTGGATGACGTCGCGCTGCGCCGTCGTCGGCTGGCCGAGCACGACCGGGGGATCGGATCGGGTGAATTGCAGGCCGGGCATGTCGTAGAACACGACCACGTCGTGTCCTGTGGCGGGCGTCCCGGCGCCGGTCCACTCGACACCGTCGAGCGAATCGAACACGGCGAAGAACGGCTCGGGTTCGAACGGATGCCCGCCCGTGACGACCAGTGCGTCGACCGTCCCTGCCACCACGCCGGTCATGTCATCCGCGACCGACGAACGCCCACTCGCCCATGATCGCCTGTTCGTGGGCCAGCCGCCGTTCGAGCGCCGCGCGGCCGATCTCCTGGAGCTCGCGCGTGCCCGACGCCATCGCTGCGTCGAGTGCGGTCGAGAGGCACTCGCCGGCGAGGTCGTAGTCGGCGACCACCTCGTCGAGGTGCAGGCCGCCGGTGCGTCCGGCGCGGTACGCCTCGAGCGCCGCGTGCACGGCGTCGGAGGGCACGGCGCCCTGGACCTGCTCCGCCGTGGCGATCATCTCGGCGATCTCCTCGTGCATCCAGGCGATCTCGTGCGCGGCGCGCTCGGCGCAGTTGCGCAGCACGTTCTCCATCATCTGGATGGCGATCTTCGCCGCCGGCTCGGTGATCGCCGCGTCGATCGTGGACAGCAGTTCGGCGCGGCAGTCGAGGATGATCTGGTCGGTGGTGGGTCGCGACAGCATCAGACGGCCACCTGCTCGTGGACGGCCGCATCGGCCGGGGCGAGCACGCAGCCGGCCATGAAGTTGCTGTGGCCGACGGTGAGCGCGTTGAGCGTGTACGTGGTCATCAGTCCGCCGTTGTTGCCCTCGGCCATCAGCGCTGCGCCGCGCAGGATCTGGGCGTAGACGGTGATCGCGGCGAGCGAGGAGAAGTAGGCGAGTGTCTGCATGTTCACGGCCTCCTCGCTGAACCCCGTGCGCTCTCGGTATCGGGCCAGGAACCGCTCCGGGTCGGCCATCAGCAGGTTCGGGCCGAGCGCCGACGCGTAGACGTTGTAGTAGCCGAGGTCCTCGCGCGGGTCGCCGACGTGCGTGAGCTCCCAGTCGATCAGCGAGTGCGCGCCGTCGTCGCCGACCATGATGTTGGCGGGCTGGAAGTCGCTGTGCACCACGCCGAGCGGCAGCGGCGGTGGGCGATTGGCGTCCAGCCAGGCGGCGACGAAGCGCAGGAACGGCACCGACTCGACGTGCTCGCGGTCCGCCTGGCGGAAGCGATCGATGAGCCCACCCATGTACTCGTCCCAGCTCGCCGGTTGCGGCAGCGCTGCGCCGAGCGATGCGGCGTCGATGGAGTGCACGCGAGCCATCGTGTCGACCAGTGCGTCCGCATGTGCGGCGTGTGCTTCAGGCGGCGTGTCGTGGAGGATGCTCTGCAGCGGGCGGCCGGCGACGAAGTCGAGGACGATGCACTTCGTGCCGAGGTGCTCACCGGTGGAGTCGTAGTGGCGGGCGGCCGGCATGGCGATCGCATCGGTCGCTTCCAGCGCGCGCAGCAGGGCGTACTCGGCGTCGCGGTCGGTCTCCATCATCGCCTTGCCGGCGGGTGGGTCGCCGCGCAGCACGAGCACCTCGCGAGTGCCGTCCGACCACGTGACCTCGGCGCGCGCCATCAACCGGCTGTAGCCGCCGACCATCGCCTCGTAGGTCGCCACCGTGGCGCTCCGGGCCCCATCGCGTCCCGCATCTTGCGCAGTGAGGAACGCGGCGAGGCGTTCCGGCATCACCGTCGTGTCGTGCATTCGTGACCCCCAGGTTCCACGTAAGCTCGTTAAATAATCAACTGGTTGATTAGCACATCGCCGGGGGGCACGCAATGAACTGGGGAACACCGTGAACTGGGCGACGCTGTGGGAGGCCATCGCTGCCGGAGCGCCGGATCGGGTCGCCGTCGTCCTCGGCGACACCGAGATCCGGTGGGGCCAGCTCGACGACCGGGCGGCGCGCCTGGCCGGGGCGTTCACCGCACACGGCGTCGGCGCCGGCGACGCGGTCGCCCAGCTGATGTACAACTGCCCGGAGTACCTGGAGTCGGCGTTCGCCGCCTTCAAGGTGCGGTCGAGCACGGTCAACGTCAACTACCGGTATCGAGCGCCCGAGGTGGCCCACGTCGTGGGCGACTCGGGTGCCGCCGTGCTCGTGTTCCACGGCTCGTTCGCCGAGGTCGTCGAATCCGCCCGCCCGGTGCTGCGCGAACTGCGCCTGCTGGTGCAGGTGGACGACGGCAGTGGCGCATCACTGCTCGACGGCGCGGTGGCGTACGAGTCGCTCGTTGCCGATCACCCACCCGCCGCACCGATCGAGCGCAGCGGCGACGATCGTCTGCTGCTCTACACCGGTGGCACCACCGGCCTGCCGAAGGGCGTCGTGTGGCGCCACGAGGACCTCTTCGGTGCGCTGGCGTTCAGCGGGTACGCGTCGATGGGTCTGCCGGTGCCGACCACGGCGGTCGAGGTCGGCCGCGTCGCCGCCGAGCTGCGTGCCTCCGGTGCCAGCCCGGTGAACATGACGGCGCCGCCGCTGATGCACGGCACCGCGCTGTTCCTGGCGATGAGCACCTTCGTGCTCGGCGGCACCGTGGTGCTGCTGGCCGAGCACCGCTTCGATCCGGCCGAGCTGCTGCGGCTGGTGGAGCGCGAGCGGGTGACGCAGTTGTCCATCGTCGGCGACGCCTTCGCCCGTCCGGTCATCGCCGAGCTCCATCGGTCCGAGGCCGCGGGCACGCCGTACGACCTGTCCAGCCTGGTGCGCATCGTGTCGACCGGGGCGACGCTCTCCGTCGATGCCAAGCGCGAGCTGATGGCTCGAGCGCCGCAGGCGATGGTGCTCGACATGATCGGTGCGTCCGAGGGTGGGCCCTACGCGCTGTCGGTCACCGCGCCGGGTCAGGAGCCGCTGGAGACCGCCCACTTCGTCGCCACGCCGGCGACGGCGGTGTTCGATCCGATCACGTTCGAACGACTCGAACCCGGCTGCGGCCGCAGCGGCGTACTCGGCTGCAGCGGCCCCATGCCCAGCGGGTACCACGGCGACCCGGAGAAGACGGCCGCGACGTTCCGCTTGATCGACGGCGTCCGTTGGTCGATCCCCGGCGACCAGGCGCTGATCGACGCCGACGGCACCGTGCACCTGCTCGGTCGCGGTTCGGTGTGCATCAACACCGGTGGCGAGAAGGTCTTCCCCGAGGAGGTCGAGGTCGCCGCTCGCAGCCATCCGGGGATCGAGGACTGCGTCGTGGTCGGCCTGCCCGACGATCGGCTCGGCGAGCAGGTCGTGCTCGTCGCCTCACGCGCTCGCGGCGCGGACGTCGACGAGTCCGCGATCGCCGACCACGTTCGGGCGCAGCTCGCGTCGTACAAGGCGCCGCGACGAGTGGTCTTCGTGGACAGCGTCTACCGCAGCCCGTCCGGCAAGGCGGACTACCGCTGGGCGCGGGAAGCGGCGCTGCGATGAGTCCGTCCGGGACTCGCCCGTCAGTCGTCGAAGCCGACGGTGGCGCGCCGATCTGCGTTGTACACCGGCGCCGTGGCGTCGATGCGGTGCTTGCGGCTGACCGCCGAGGCCAACCCGGCAGCGTTGAGCATCTCGCGCATCGCCGCGTAGTTGGGGTGGTCGAAGTGGGCCGCCAGCGACGCTTCGTCGGCCCACAGCTCGTAGACCTGGATGAGGTCGGCGCGCACGGGATCGGCGGCGAAGCAGTAGACGAGGCAGCCCGGTTCGTCGTTGCGGGTGGCGGCCTGCACGGGCGCCGACGCGGCGACGAGCGCATCGCGCCCGGCGGGGTCGGCGACGGTGATGGCGGCTTCGACGGCGATGAGGCTCATGGTCGGGCAACGTACCCGCGCGCTGGCAGAGTGACGTGATGATCGCCGGACTGATCACGGGCAAGGACACCCTGGAGCTGCGCGAGGTGCCGGAGCCGACGCCGTTCGACGACGGCGTCGTGGTCGACATCTCGCTGTGCGGCATCTGCGGCACCGACGTGCACGCGTTCCAGTCCGGTCGTCCCTACAACCCGGCGATCTGCGGGCACGAGTGGGCGGGCACGGTGTCCGCCATCGGCGGCGCGGTTCGGTCGTTCACCGAAGGCGACCGGGTCGTCGTCGCCGTGGCTCCCGCGTGTGGCGCGTGTGCCGCGTGCCGAGCCGGCCAAGCCGATCGCTGTGAGGTCGCCTTCCTGTCCGCCCTCGGTCGCGACGCGCAGGCACCCGCGCACGGTGGGTTCGCCCCTCGGATCGGTGTCGCCGCGTCTCGCATCGTGCACGCCCATCCGTCGCTGTCCGATGTGCAGGCCGCGCAGGTGGAGCCCACGACCGTGGCCTTCCACGCCGTGCGCACCAGCCGCATCCGTCTCGGCGACACCGCTGTCGTGCAGGGCGCCGGCCCGATCGGCCTGGCCACGCTCCAGTGGGTGCGCGCTGCCGGTGCGGCCCGCGTCATCGTCATCGAGCCGAGCGAGCAGCGCCGCCAGCTCGCCGCCTCGCTCGGCGCGCACGACGTCGTCGAACCGGGAGCGGACGCCACGCAGCTCGTGCTCGAGCACACGCACGGTCTCGGCGCCGACATCGTCTACGAGTGCGTCGGCCGGGCCCCGGCGATCCAGTCGGCGGTCGACCTCGCCCGGCGGGGCGGGGCGATGTGTCTGATCGGACTGCCGCACGGTGAGGCGACGATCAACCCGACGACGTGGCTGGTCAAGGAGATCGCCGTCACCTCGTCGCTGGCGTACTTCCACGAGGAGTTCGAGATGACGATGGCGATGATCGCCGACGGCCGCGTCGCCGTCGAGCCGTTGCACAGCTCCACCGTCGGCCTTGCCGGGCTCGCCGCCGCCCTCGCCGACCTCGCCAGCGGGCAGTCCACCGAGACCAAGGTGCTCGTGGACCCGGGCTGGTGAATTCGGCTGGTGAACCGGGCTGGCGACATTATTGATCAACTGGTAAGTTACGTCGGTCGCACGACGTGGAGGGGGCAACATGCCGACACAGGTACCGATCGCCGAAGGCATCTTCACGTGGCCGGCCGAACGGCCGCAGCTGCTCGGCAGCCGGTGCACCGACTGCGGCAACCACATGTTCCCCACGCAGTCGGGCTGCCCGCGCTGCACGGGTGACCACACCGAGACCGTCGAGCTCGGTCGCCGCGGCACGCTGTGGACCTGGACCGTGCAGGGCTTCCCGCCCAAGGCGCCGCCGTACCTCGGCCACACCGACGAGCGCTTCGAACCGTTCGGCGTCGGGTACGTCGAGCTGCCCGGCGAGGTGAAGGTGGAAGCCCGCCTGACCGAGGCCGATCCGGCCAAGCTGGCGATCGGGATGGAGATGGAGCTGGTGATCGTGCCGCTCACGGTGGACGACGACGGCACCGAACGGGTGACCTTCGCCTTCCGCCCGGCAAGCACGAACGACACTGCGAGCACGAACACGGCGAGCACGAACATGGAGGGAACGCGATGAGCGACCAGGTGGCCATCGTCGGCATCGGCATGCACGAGTTCGGCCGGCACGACGGCGTCTCGGGCATGGACCAGGGCGTCATCGCCGTGCGGCGCGCGCTGGCCGATGCCGGCCTCGGGTGGGAGGCGATGCAGTTCGCCTTCGGCGGATCGCACTCCGCCGGCGCGGCCGACACGATGGTGTCGCGCCTCGGCCTGACGGGTCTGCAGTTCATCAACGTCGCCAACGGCTGTGCCACCGGTGGCTCGGCGCTGTTCAGCGCCTACAACACCATCCGCTCCGGTGTCTTCGAGCTGGGCATCGCCATCGGCTTCGACAAGCACGAGCGCGGCGCGTTCCGCGTCGACACGAAGTCGTCGGGCATCGGCAACTGGTACGGCCAGTCCGGCCTGGCACTGACGACGCAGTTCTTCGGGATGAAGATCAACCGCTACATGCACGAGTACGGCATCAGCCAGGACTCGTTGGCGAAGGTCAGCGCGAAGGCGTTCCGCAACGGGGCGATCAACCCGATGGCCTGGCGGCGCAAGCCGATCTCCGAGGAGGAGGTGCTGGCCTCGGCGATGCTGTCCTACCCGCTGACGCAGTACATGTTCTGCTCGCCCGGCGAAGGCGGTGTGGCGCTGATCCTGGCCAAGGCCAGTGATGCCCACAAGTACACCGATCGGCCGATCTTCCTCAACGCCGCCGTGGTTCGCTCGCGCCGCTTCGGCAGCTTCGAGGTGCTTGCTCCGTCGATCGCGCTCGAGCACAACGCCGGCCCGACGGTCGATGCGTCGAAGGCCGCGTTCGAGATGGCCGGGATGGGTCCCGAGGACATCGATCTCGCCCAACTGCAGGACACCGAGTCCGGCGCGGAGATCATGCACATGGCCGAGAACGGGTTCTGCGAGCACGGCGAGCAGGAGGCGATGCTGGCCAACGGCGACACCGAGATCAACGGCCGCTTCCCGGTCAACACCGACGGCGGCTGCCTGGCCAACGGCGAGCCGATCGGCGCGTCCGGACTGCGCCAGGTCTACGAGAACGTGTTGCAGCTGCGCGGCGACGCCGGCGAGCGCCAGGTGCCGGGCGAGCCGCGGACCGCGTACACGCACGTGTACGGCGCCCCCGGCATCTCCGGCGTGACGATCCTCAGTCGCTAGGGGATCAGTCGGTCGCCATGGCGCGAACCCGCGCGTAGAACGCGAGCAGCCGCGGTGACGGCTCGTACAGCTCGACGAGGTGTCCGAGCTCGTCGAGCGCGTCGTGGAACACGAACTCCTGCCCGCTCGCCGTCGTGGCCCACAGCACCTCCGGCCAGCCCCGCTCGGCGCACTCGACGCGTGCCGCGGTGAGGTCGGGCACCATGAACGCCAGGTGGTGCAGCCCTCCCCGCGAGCGCAACGGTGCGCCGTGCTCCTGCACCAGCTCGACCATCACCTCGCCCCACTGCCCGTAGGCGGAGGAGTGGTCGAACGTCTCGATGCCGTCGGCGCGGCGCACGTCGGCCAGCGCGATGTGCTCGACGACGATGAACGGCCCGGCACCGGTGGTGGCGGCGAACCGGGCCGCAGCGGCGTGCACATCATCGACCGCGTAGGCGATCTGCACCGGCGAACCGAGCACGGAGTTCGGCATCAGCCGCGCTCGACGTAGCGATCGAGGAGGGGAGCGATGCGCAGCTCCGGCGGGATCCGGTTCGCGCCGATCATCCGATCGAGCTGCTCGTGGAAGTGCCAGATGCGGCGCTCCTGGTAGTTGATGGGCATGCCGCGCATCGCCGGAGACTCCATCGATCGCTGCATCGGCTCGAGGTTGGCGAAGTCCTCGGCCATGATCTGGTCGAAGGTGTCCATGCGCTTCTGCCACACCGGTCCGAGCGGCTCGCGCGCCGTGTCTGCTGTGAACGGCCCGGGCGCGTAGTGCGTCCAGGCGATCCGCGTGGTGCGGTGGTCGATCGGCCAGAACGTGATGAACGGGAACCCGTAGGCGGCGACCGGGGTGATCAGGTTCGGAAAGATCGAGTAGGCGGTGCTCGTGCTGCGGACCACGTCGGCGACGGTCGGGATGTCGATGAAGCCGGGCGACTCGAAGTGCTGCCAGTCGTCCCATGCGGCCATCCCGAGGTTGGCGCACGCGCTCGTCGAGAACGGGGTGACCATGCGCGAATGACCGTTGGGCAGCAGACCCATCGTCGCCCCGCGGTTGTCCAACTGCGTCTCGCCGTTGCGGCTGTGGATGTGGCGGAAGTGGTACACCTCGAGGAACGCCTCGGCAGTCACCTTCCAGTTGCACGAGACGACCTTGCTGCGTCGAGCGACGGTGTGCAGCGACGGTCCCTGGAACTGGGCGAACTGCTCGGGGATCCGGCCCAACCACGCGGACAGTGCCGGCGCGTCGTGGTCCTGGTTGACGAAGATCCATCCGTCCCACACCTCGCAGCGCAGCATCGGCAGGCAGCGCTCGGCGCGGTCGAGGCCGACGAAGTCGCGTTCGTCCGGGACGTTGATCAACGCGCCGGACGTGATGTCGTAGGTCCAGGAGTGGTACTGGCAGCGCAGCGTGCGCGCGGTGCCGGCCGTGTCGCGCACGACCGGCGCGCCGCGGTGCTGGCACGTGTTGTAGAAGGCGCGAACCTCGCCGTCTTTGCCGCGGATCAGGATGACGGGCACGCGCAGGTCGTCGAACAGCACGAAGTCGCCGACGTTGGCGATGTCCTCGACGCGTCCGGCGAGCACCCACACGTGCGGCCAGAGGTGCTCCTGCTCGAGATCCCAGAACTCGCGGCTGGTGTGGCGCCCGACGGGGATGTCGTGGAACGCCGGGAACCCTGGCGGCGGGGCGGTGCGAGCGAATTCGGCGCGCATCTCGTCGCGCAGCCGGTCGATGAGCGCGGCGTCCATCGGCCTCCGATCCTACTTATTGAACAGTTGGTTAGTTTGGTGCGAGAGTACATCGGTGAGCACGAGCCCGGTCTCCGTCGACGACCTGATCGCCATCCAGCGCCTGGTGCATCGCTACGCCGACGCGGTCGTGCACCGCGACGCCGAGCAGTGGGGCAGCTGCTGGGCGGACGACGCCGAGTGGGACCTCGGCCGGGGCCGCCACGTGCAGGGCCGGACGGCGATCGTCGAGCTGTGGCAGCGGGCGATGGGCGGCATGGAGGCCGTCGTCCAGAACGTGGTCAACGGCGACGCCTGGCACACGGGCAGCCCCGATGTCGCGGCCGGGCGTTGGTACATCAACGAGCGGTACCGCCGGGCCGATGGAGATGCGGGCATCCTGCTGGCCAACTACGACGATGCGTACGTGCGCACCGCCGACGGCTGGCGGTTCACCAACCGGGTCCTGCGCATCCACTACACCGGCCCGCCCGACCTGTCCGCCGAGTTCACCAACACCGCCGCCGGTCTCGCTGGCCGAGCGGACGTCTGATGCCTGCCTTCGCCACCGCGCTCGCCGCGGCCCGTCCGAACGAGATCGCCCTGCGCGATCGTTCCGCTGCGCTGACGTGGGCGCAGGTCGGCGACGTGCTCGACCGTGTTGCCAACGAGGTGCTGCGCTCCGACCTCGGACCGGCGCACCGCATCGCCGTCTTCGCCGAGAACGCGAACGAGACTGCCCTGGCTCACCTCGGCGGTCTGCTCGGCGGCGCGTCGACCGTGCCGGTGAACTTCCACCTCACCGCCGACGAGGCCGCGTACATCCTGCGCGACTCGGCCAGCGCCATCGTGTTCGTCGGCCCGGCAACCGTCGATCGTGCACTGGCCGCGGTCGCCACCATCACCGGTGACGGTGGACGTGCCCCGCTGGTCGTCGGCTGGGGGTGCGACGGTCGTGATGGGGTCGGGCGTGAGGGCGTCGTCGACTGGGATGCGTGGCTGGCGCAGGCGCCGACCGGTGAGCCGCCGTTGACCACCGAGCCACGCCCGAACCTGCTCTACACCTCGGGCACCACCGGGTTGCCGAAGGGCACCGAGCTGCCGCCGTCGATGTTCGCCGGCGGGCCGACGATGGTCGAGCACCTCGCCGCCCTGCAGACCAACCGCTTCGCCGCCTTCGGCACGCACCTCGTCGTCGGGCCGATGTACCACACCGGTCCGCTGTCCGGGATGCGCCTGCTGGTGGCCGGGATCCCGTCGGTGATCCTCGATCGCTTCGACGCCGAGGCCACGCTGCAGGCCATCGAGGAGCACCGCACCGAGAGCACGGTGATGGTGCCGACGCACTTCGTCCGCCTCCTCGCCCTGCCCGACGAGGTGAAGGCTCGCTACGACGTGTCGTCGATGCAGCTCGTCGCGCACACCGGCGCGGCGTGCCCGGTCGAGGTGAAGCGGGCGATGATCGAGTGGTGGGGCCCGGTGTTCACCGACGCCTACGGCGCCACCGAGGTCGGCACGACGTGCTCGATCTCCAGCGCCGAGTGGCTCGAGCACCCCGGCTCGGTCGGCCGCGCCGTGCCGCCGTTCGAGGCGCTCGTGTTCGACGAGGACGGTGCTGAGGTGCCGGCGATGGTGGAAGGGCGCCTCTACTTCCGCGACACCACCGGCCGCGGGATCGTCTACCCGAACGACCCGGAGAAGACCGCTGCGGCGCACATCGCTCCCGGCGTGTTCACGCTCGGCGAGGTCGGCTACGTGGATGCCGACGGCTACGTGTTCATCACCGATCGGTTCAGCGACATGGTCGTCGCTGGCGGGGTCAACATCTACCCGGCCGAGGCCGAGCAGGTGCTGATCGAGCACCCGGACGTGGTCGACGTGGCATGCATCGGTGTGCCCCATCCGGAGATGGGCGAGGAGCTGAAAGCGCTCGTCATCCCGCGCGACCCGGCAGCGCCCCCGGACCCGCAGGCGCTCGTCGCCTGGTGCCGCGAACGGCTCAGCCACTACAAGTGCCCGCGTTCGGTGGAGCTGGTCGACGACCTCGGTCGCACGACGATGGGGAAGATCAACAAGCGGGCGCTGCGGGCCCCGTACTGGTCGCGTTGACGGCTCGACCGACGAGCCACGCTGTGCTTTACTTACCGATTGATTAGTTATCTGCAGGTCGAGGGACGGGGGCGTTCCGCGACCGGGAACTGGGGGACCGAATGGGCACGTCTGGCTGGATGACGGACTGGACACCGAGCGCGCGTTGGCCGCACTACACACGATCGAACGCCGGCGAGGTGCTGCCGTCGCCCGCCAGTCCGCTCGGGCAGACGTTCTCGTGGGACGGCGGGCTGTGCCTTGGTTGGGCCGACGGCTACGTGCGCGTGGGCAGCTACACCGCCGACGAGTTCGACCCGGTGCGCCCGGAGGCGTGCGGCTTCTTCGGCGGCTACTTCTACATCAACCTCTCCAACGTGCGCATGCAGGGCGTGCGCAGTCCTGCGGTCACCGTCGAGCAGCTCGACCTGGC
Source organism: Ilumatobacteraceae bacterium (assembly GCA_965229005.1). Lineage (GTDB taxonomy): Bacteria > Actinomycetota > Acidimicrobiia > Acidimicrobiales > Ilumatobacteraceae > CBDDIP01. The sequence continues at coordinate 180,397 of CBDDIP010000002.1, read as the reverse complement.
CTTCTTCGGTGACCACCCCGACGTGCCGAAGTACACCGCCCACCCGCTGGACGACCGGCCGGAGCTCGTCCCGAAGATCCTCGAGCACCTCGGCTGGGTGATGACGACCACGTCATGGCCGGAGATCGACGACGAGAAGGCGGCGACCATCGAGCTGCGTCGCAACCGCCCGGACCTGGCGGCGGCCAGCGACGCCGAGCTGATCGCCCACGCACGAACCACGCAGCCGATGCTGCGCAAGCTGTTCGACAGTCACACCGTGTCGTCGTCGAGCTCGGGGATCGCCCCGGGTGTGCTGTTCGCCGTGGGCCAGGCGATCGGCGACCCGACCGTGCCGATGAAACTCGTCGCCGGGATCGGCGACGTCGACTCGGCCGAGCCGAGCTACGCGATGTGGGACCTGTCGCGCACGGTGCGTCGCTCGCCGGAGCTCACCGCGGCGTTCGACGCCGGTGTCGACGGGTTGCTGCAGCGGCTCGCGTCGAGCGGCTCACCGGACGCCACCGAATTCCTTCGCGACTTCGACGAGTTCCTGTTCGACTTCGGGTCGCGCGGTCCGAACGAGTGGGAGATGACCGCCGACACCTGGGAGACGCGACCGGAGATCGCGCTGGCGGCGATCGGCAGGGTGCGGTTGCAGAGCGATGACGAGTCCCCGAGCCGCCGCAACGCGGCACGCGCCGCCGAGCGCGAGCAAGTGACTGCCGACGTGCGTGCACTGGTCGCGCCGCTGGGCGAGGAGCTCGCCGGCCAGTTCGAGGCCGGGCTCGCCGCCTCGAGCCAGCTGGCGTTCCGCGAACGCACGAAGACCAACGTCATCCGCGTCGTGCACGAGGGGCGCATGGCGTTCCGCGAGCTCGGACGGCGGCACGCGGCCGCGGGCGATCTCGCCGACGCGGCACATGTGTTCATGCTGCTCGACTCGGAGCTGGACGCGTTCGTCGCCGATCCCGGCTCGTTCCGCTCGACGCTGGCCGATCGGCACGCGGCATGGGTGGCCCTGTTCGACCTCGAGCCGCCGTACTTCATCCGCGACGGCAAGGTGCCGCCGCTGGCCGAGTACCCGCGTCGAGGCTCCAGCGGTGCCGTTGCCGCGAGTGAGGGCGACGTGATCCAGGGCGTGCCCGGTTGCGCCGGCACCTACGTCGGACGGGCGACCGTCATCACCGATCCGGCCGAACCGGGCGACCTGCAGCCCGGCGACGTGATGGTGGCTCCCCTCACCGATCCGGCGTGGACGCCGCTGTTCATGGCCGCCGGCGCCGTGGTGGTCAACGTCGGCGGGCAGATCAGCCACTCGATCATCGTCTGCCGCGAGCTCGGCCTGCCGTGCGTCGTGTCGGCCACCGACGCGACGGTGCGCATCCCCAACGGGGCGATGGTCGAGGTCAACGGCGACACCGGCACCGTCACCGTGTTGAAGCTGGCGAGCGAATGAGTCGTCCGTTCCGGTTCGGCGTGCAGGCCTACGCGGCCGAGACGGCTGCCGAGTGGCGCGGGCTGGCGCGACACGCGGAGGAGCTCGAGTTCTCCACGTTCAGCGTCGCCGATCACGTCATCGGGCCAGGCCCGGCGTTGGCTGCCACCAACCACCCGGTGCAGAACCTGGCTGCCGTGCCGGCAATGGCCGTCGCCGCCGAAGCCACCGAGCGGATCCGCATCGGCGCGCGCGTCCTGTGCGTGGACTACCGCAACCCGGTGATGCTGGCCAAGGAGCTGGCCACGCTCGACTTCTTCTCCGGCGGGCGGCTGGAGATGGGGCTCGGTGCAGGGTGGCTGGCCAACGAGTACGAGGCGATGGGCGTGGCCTTCGACAAGGCGTCCGTGCGCATCGATCGGTTGGAGGAGACCATCGCCCTGCTGCGGGCCAGCTTCGCCGACGGCGAGCTCGACCAGCGCGGCACGCACGTGCACGCCGTTGGCTTCGAGGCCGTACCCAAGCCGGTGCAGCGTCCGATGCCATCGTTGATGATCGGTGGCGGCGCGCCGCGGATCCTCGGGATCGCCGGTCGCGAGGCCGACATCGTCAGCCTCAACTTCGACAACTCGTCGGGCAAGCTCGGCGCGGCCGGCGTTGGATCGTCGACCGCATCGTTGACCGAGCAGAAGGTGCAGTGGGTCGCCGACGGGGCCGGGGCGCGCTTCGCCGACGTCGAGCTCGAGATCGCCGCCTACTTCACCGTCGTCACCGAGCCGGGAGCCGACGGCGCCGTGCTCGAGAAGATGGCTGCCGGCTTCGGTCTCGAGGCCGCAGAGTTCGCCGACCACCCGCACGCGCTGGTCGGCACCGTCGACGCCATCTGCGACCGGTTGATCGAACGGCGCGAGCGCTACGGCATCAGCTACGTCACGTTCGCCGCGCGGGTGATGGACGCCGTCGCCCCGATCGTCGAACGACTGGCCGGAACATGAACGCACACACGTGCACACGAACGAACCCGAGAGGACGACTCGCATGAAAGTCGGCATGAACCTGCCCGCCCAGTTCCCGTTCGGCAGCACCGAGCAGCTGCTGCCGATGTACGAGGACGTCGGCTTCGACTCCTACTGGGCGCCCGACCACATCCTCGGTGTGTTCCACCCCGGGCTGTGGGCTGAGACGCCGCTGTCTGCACTGGCCGCCGACCCCGACGCGTTCTACGACCCCTTCTGCTACGGGGCGCGGATCAGCACGATGACCGATCGGGCCTACGGCATCTCGGTCACGGACGCGACACGACGTGGGGCTGCCGATCTGGCCCGCACCGCACTGACCCTGAACGACATGCTCGCCGGCGGGTTCATCCTCGGCATCGGCTCGGGCGAGGCGGAGAGCCTGCTCCCGTTCGGCTACCCGTTCGATCGCCCGGTGGGAGTGCTGGAGGAGGTGCTGGTCGAGCTGCGCAGCCTGCTCGACACCGGCCGCATGCCGACCGGCATCGGCAGGATGGGCCTCCCGCTGACGGCCGAGGGTCGTGGCGGGCCGAAGGTGTGGGTGGCCGGGCACGGGCCGCGCATGTTGCGCCTCACCGGTCAGTACGGCGACGGGTGGATCCCGGCGTGGTGGATGACACCGGACGAGTACGGCGCCAACCTCGCCACCGTCGCCAAGCACGCCGCCGCGGCGGGACGGCCGACGCCCGAGGCCTCGCTGCTGCCGTTCATCATCTTCGCCGAGAGCATCGACCGGGCCGCGGCGATGTTCGAGGCCGAGCCGCTGGGCAAGCTGTTCGGCCTGTTCGCCATGGGCTCGATGTGGGAGGCCAACGGACTGACCCACCCGCTGGGCAACGACTCGAAGGGCTTCATCGACGTGATCATCCACGACCTCAGCCCCGACGACCTGCGCGACCTGGCACCGACGATCCCGTTCGAGATGGTGCAACAGGTGCTGTTCATCGGCAACGCCGACGAGCTGGCCGGGCAGTTCGAGGCGTACGCCCGCAACGGGCTGGAGCACGTCGTGCTCGCCAACCTCACCGGCGTGATCGGTGGGATGGACGAGATCATGGCCCGGGCGATGGAGCTGCCCAAGCTGAAAGCCGTGCTGTCAGAGTTGTGAGCGACATGACCGACACCCCTGCTGCAGTGCCTGCTTCGCTCGACGGCTTCAACCCGTTCGACCCGACGACGTTGCAGTGCCCGTTCCCGCACTACGCGACGATGCGCGCCGCTTCGCCCGTTCACTTCGTCGAGGGCTTCGGCGTCCACCTCGTCACCCGCCACGACCTCGTGATGGAGGTGCTGCGCGACCCGCAGACCTACTCGTCGATGTTCGGCGGCGCCGGCATGCCGCTGCCGGCAGCCGATCGCGAGCGCATGGCAGCGGTGATGGCCGAGGGCTACCCGCGCAAGGCGACGATGCTGACGGCCGACCAGCCCGAGCACACCCGCTACCGGCTGCTGGTCTCGAAGGCGTTCCACCCGGCTGCGATCGCGGCGATGGAGCCGGTGATCCGGCGGATCACGGTGAGGCTGATCGACTCGTGGATCGACCGGGGCTCGATCGAGTTCGTGCGCGACTTCGGTGTGCCGCTGCCGGTGGAGGTGATCGCCCACGCGTTGAACGTGCCCGACGATCGGTTGGCCGACTTCAAGCGGTGGTCCGATGACTCGATCGCCGGGATCGGCACGACGATCTCGATCGACGCTCGTGTCGAGGCCGAGCGTGGCGTGAACGAGTTCCAGCACTACTTCGCCGAGCAGCTCGAGCGTCGCCGCACCGAGCCTCGTGACGATCTGCTGACGCACCTGCTGAACGCTCGCGTGGCCGACGACGATCCGGACGTGGTGGACAAGCGACCGTTGGACATGCCCGAGATGCTGAGCATCGTGCAGCAGCTCCTGGTCGCCGGCAACGAGACCACGACGAAGATGCTCACCGAGATGATGCGCCTGCTGGCGGAGCACCCCGACCAGTGGCAGCGCGTTCGCGACGATCCGTCGCGCATCGACGCCGTCGTCGAAGAGACGCTGCGCCTGTCCACGCCGACGCAGGGGATGTGGCGCATCGTCACCCGCGACGTCGAGCTCGGCGGCACCAAGATCCCAGCCGGATCGCGGATCGTCATCGTCTTCTCCTCGGCCAACCGTGACGAAGCGATCTTCGAGGACCCCGACACGTTCGACCCGGACCGTGCGCAGCTGCGTCAGAGCCTGGCCTTCGGCAAGGGCATCCACTTCTGCCTCGGGGCCAACCTCTCCCGACTGGAAGGGCAGGTCGCGCTGCAGGAGCTGAGCCGGCGGATCGAGTCGATCTCGCTGCCACCCTCGAACGAGTTCCACTACTTCCCGAGCTTCATGCTCCGCGGCCTGACGTCGCTCGACGTCGACTTCGTCGCTGCTTCGTCCGATCGGAGCGCGCCATGACCGGCTCGATGAGCGGTCGCATCGCTGTCGTCACGGGCGCCAGCCGTGGCATCGGCCGCGGCACCGCGGTGGCGCTCGGCGAGCAGGGCGCCACCGTCTACGTCACCGGGCGCACCACCGGCGACGGACCGCTGAGCATCGACACGACGGCCAAGATGGTCGACGACGCCGGCGGCACGGGCATCCCGGTGCGTGTCGACCACGGTGTGGACGATGAGATCGCCGCTCTGTTCGCCGAAGTCACCGAGCGCTCCGGTCGCATCGATCTGCTCGTCAACAACGTCTACAAGATCCCCGACCCGCCGGCGTGGGGCGGTGGGTTCTGGGATCATCCGATCTCGATCTGGGACGACCAGGTCGGCATCGGGCTGCGCGCCCACTACGTCGCCTCCTGGTACGCCGCTCCGCTGCTGCTGTCCTCCGGCGCCGGAGCCGCGATCATCAACGTCTCCTCGCCGGGCGGCCAGAGCTACCACTTCAGCTCGTCGTACGGCGCCGGCAAGGCAGGGCTCGACCGGCTCAGCGCCGACATGGCCGTCGAGCTGCGTCCGCACGGCATCGCCTGCGTCGCGGTCTACCCCGGCACAGTGGCGACCGAGTTCATCCAGGAGTGGAGCGGCAAACGCGGCACCGACATCAGCGAGGCGCAGACCACGCTCGGTGTCGGGCGAACGATCGTCGCCATCGCGCAGTCACCCGACCTGATGGAGCGGTCGGGCACGATCCAGTGGATCGAGGACGCGGCGATCGAGCTCGACGTCGTGGACGAGCACGGTCGACGGCCGCAGCCGTACCCCAAGCGCGTGCGCTGAGCCCCGCCTGCAGCAACGGTTCAGGCGAGGAGACCGTCGAGCTCGGCGATCGCGTCGAGCGGATCGACGACGTGGATGACCGTCCAGCCGAGCGCCGTCGCCGGCGCGAGGTTCTGCACGAAGTCGTCGAGGTAGGCAATGCGATCGTGGGCGATGCCGAGCGCAGCCGCCGTCGTCTCGTAGATGCTCGGCTCCGGCTTGCGCGCCGCAACCGCGTAGGACTCGATGACGACGTCGAACAGGGTGAAGTCGATGGTCGTCTCCAGCGTCGGACGGAACTCGGCGAACGTGTTCGTCAGCAGTGCGGTGCGGATGCCCGCCGCACGCAGTCCGACGATGCAGTCGACCATCTCCTCGATGCGCCGGTAGCTCGGCAGCAGCAACGCATCGATCTCGTCGCCGTCGAGCGTCACGCCCCGCGCCGTCGCCCACGGTTCGAGCAGGCTCTGAACGTCGGCGAGGGCGAGCTCGCCGCGCTCGGCGCGGTGCCACGGGTGATCGCCCGACTCGTGTGGCCCGAGCAGCACCTGCAGCAGTTCGGCGACGGTCACCCCGTGGCGCGTCGCGAGCAGCTCGATCTTTTCCGTGATCGGCGTGATCAGCACGCCTCCGAAGTCGAAGACGACGGCCTCGATCCGTCCGGCCACCGGATCGGTCACAGAGAGACGATGGTGACGGCGCCCGAAGAGCCGTCGACGGTGACGGTCGCCCCATCGGGGATCCGCTTCGTCGCGTCGACGACCGACACCGCGCACGGAACGCCGAGCTCGCGACAGACGATGGCGGCGTGACTGGCGACGGCGCCGACGTTGACGATCACGCCGGCGACCGACAGGAACAGCGGTGTCCACGACGGATCGGTGGTCGGAGCGATCATGATGTCGTCGGGTTCGAGGTCGCCGGCGTTCGCCGGATCGAGGATCACTCGCGCCCGGCCGGTGACGACGCCCTGCGCGCCCGGCGCGCCCTGCAGCACCTGCCCGACGTGAACCGCCTCGACGCCGCCGGTGCCGTTGCGCGGCAACCACTCGGAGATCGGTGGAACCGGACGGTCCGGGCCGACGATGTACGGCGGCTCGAGCTGGTGCAGCTGTTGGAACATCACGTCGCGCTCTCGGAGCGTCGCGGACAACGACGGCGCGTCGGCGAGCAACGTCTCCAGCTCGTCGTCCATCACCATGAACACCTGCTGCGGGTCGTCGATGAGGCCGCGCTCGACCAGTCGCTTGCCGAGCTCCAAGAAGGCCAGCTTGCCCTCGTGGATGACGCGAATGCAGGCGCCCTTGCCGCGTTCGCGCAGCGCGTAGAACGTCGCCGCCGAGTGCAATCCGGCCTGCAACGTGCCGCTGGCCTCCGGGTCGGCCGCCACCGCAGCCAGCAGTTCGGCAGTGACCTTCTCGCGCCGCTCGGCCGCTGCCGCCTTGGCCGCGTGCGGCGACCGATCGTCGCTCTGGAAGCGCAGTCGTTCCAGCATCGAGAGCGCCAGCGTCGGCTTGGTGGTCCAGGAGTGGGCGCGCATGTCCCACTCGTTCGGGCCGCGATGACCGTGCTCGGCGATCAACGCGTCCCATGCCGCGAGCAACTTCCGGGTGTCGTCGGTGTCCGCTGCGGCGGCGCGATCGAGCAGGTCGTCGAGCTGTCCGTCGAACAGCCGCATCAGCTCGTCGGAGCGGCGGATCATGCGGCCGAGGTCCCACATCGCGAACGACGCTTCAGCTGACTCGATGTCGCCGACCGCGGCGAGGACCGTCATCGCGTCGTCGGACCGGCCGATCGCTGCGCAGATCGCCTGCACCGCGCCGGGGCCGAGCGAGGCCCCGAGGCAGACCTGGGTGTAGGCGATCCAGATCTCGTCGATGAGCGGCGCCATCGAACGGCCGCGGGCCACCAGCTCGGCATCGCTGAGGTCGGCCAGCGCCGGTCGCTCGGCCACGGTGCGCCGCGCCAACGCCGCGCCGTCGGCCATTGCCGGGAAGTCGTTCGTGCTCATCACCCAGCCCATGGTCGTGGCCAGTGCCGCCGACTGGGCCTCGTTGTCGTCCTCGGGGTGAGCCACGTACGGCGGCACGCCAGGGTGGTCGCCGAAGTAGGCGATGTCGATCGCCGCCGGTGTGGCGCCGGGCATGCGGCAACCCATCATGCGCGGCAGGGAGAGCTGGTTGAAGAAGTAGCCGCCCCAGTTGCCGAACACCTCCCGCGGTGTGAGCGCGAACTCCTCGTCGGCGAGCACGCCGAACTCGACGAAGCCAGCGGCGACGCCCGGGATGCATCCCTTGATCCAGCCGAGGCTCCAGCCCAGCGGGCTGAACGGGTCGGGTCCGACCTCATCGGCGTTGGCCCGCGTGTAGTACTGGAACCGCGGGCTGATCTGCGTGTCGGTGATCCAAGTGTCCATCGTGCTCCCCCCGAAGCAAGCGGCGGCCGCGTCGGCGCGACCATTACTTATCGAACAGTAGATTATTCGCAGGCTGCGATCCAGGGGGTGTCCGATGGCCGAGTACGTCGACAACTACGAGGACGTGTCCGTGTTCGCGCTCGCGGACGAACGAGAGCGAGCGCTGCTGGCCACGCAGACCGAGTGCTGCTTCATGTGGAGCACCAGTGGCGGCGATCCGGTCGGCGTGATCATGAACTTCGTCCACCACGACGGTCGCTTCTGGCTGACATGCACCCGCCGTCGCAAGCGCGTCCCGGCGATCGAAGCACGCCCTCGCGTGGCCATCGCCGTCTCCAGCCGCGGCACCGACATCGGCATCAGCCAGGCGATCACCTACAAGGGCACGGCCGTGGTGCGCGACGACGCCGACGTGAAGGCATGGATGTACCGGGCCCTCGCGGAGAAGGTGCGCCCCGGCGACGTCGTCAAGCAGGACGCGTTCGTGGCCCACCTCGACAGCCCGGGGCGCGTCGTGATCGAGATCGTCACCGACACCCGAATCGGCTTCGACTCCGAAGCCATGTTCGCCCGCTCGCCCGCAGGCCCGAGCGCAACCAAGGTCTGAGCGAGCACTGGAGTTCGGGTGAGCGAGCTCGCGAGCGAACACGGCAGGCGAGCTCGCGAGCACCGAGATGAACGAGTCAGCCGGCGGTGGTCTTCTTGCGCTTGGGGACCTTGATGACGAGCATGCGGCTGGCGAAGGCGACGGCGACGAGCAGGCTGACACCTTCGAACATCGGCTCGATCCAGTACGTGCCGGCGTCGAAGTAGAGCTGCAGGCCCTTCACGCCGAAGGCCAGGGCGTACACGGCGATCATCGTGCCCCACACGTTCGGTCGGCCCTTGAGCTGTGAGGCGCCGAAGAACACGGCAGCAACGGCGGGGAAGAGGAACCCCGGCCCGGTGCTCTGCGAGAAGATCGGTGTGCGCCACGAGAACACGATCCCGGCGAACCCGGCGATCATCGCCGAGGCGACCAGCGAGCCCCACGTCAACCGGTCGGTGCGCACGCCGGAGAGGCGGGCCGCCTCACGGTTGCCGCCGGTGGCGAACAGGTAGCGACCGACCGGCGTGTGCTCGAGCACGAACCACAGGATCGCCGCCAGCACGATGACGTAGTAGAAGTACAGCGGCAGGCCGAACAGGTCCGTCTTGCCGATCGAGCGGTAGCCCTTCGACAGCACACCACTGATCTGGCGGTTGGCGGAGATGTAGAGGATCACGGCGCTCACCACCTGGCTCATGCCCAGAGTGGCGATGAACGAGTTGACCCCGAGGCGCACGACGATGAAGCCGCTGATGAACCCGACCACGGCACAGGCGCCGAGGGCGATGAACATCGCCACCACCTGATTGACCTCGGTCTCCTTGGCGAACCAGCTGACGATGACGAGCGACAGCGACATGTGCGAGCCGATCGACAGGTCGAAGGTCTGCGCGGTCAGCGGCACGAGGAAGGCCAGCGCCAGGATGGCGACGATCAGCGTGCGGTCGGTGAGCACGAGCTCGATGCTCGTGCGCGTCAGGAACTGCTCGCGAGTGAGCCCGAAGAAGATCATGAACCCCGCCCACAGGTAGAGCGCGCTGAAGCGGTCGAAGCCGAGCCGCGTCATCAGGCTCACCTTCGGCTTCTGCGCCGGCGAGGCCGCGGTCGGTGCCGGTGTGCTCGTTGCGGTCTCGGGGTTGTCGGCGGTGGTGGTCATGACCTCACGTCCTGTGCGAGAGCGGCGGGTGCCGCGGTGAACAACTGCGATCGTTCGATGTTCTCGGCGCTGATCTGGTCGCCGATCAGCTGGGCGGCGATGCGGCCGTCGCGCATGATCACCACTCGATGTGCCAGCCGCACCAGCTCGTCGCTGTCGGTGGAGGCAACGACCACCGCCGCACCGGACGCCGCGGCCTGGTCGATGAGGAGGTGGATCTCCTCCTTCGCGCCGACGTCGATCCCGCGGGTGGGTTCGTCCAGGGCGATCACCGTGGGTTCCAGACGAAGGCCGCGAGCGAACAGCACCTTCTGCTGGTTGCCGCCGCTGAGGGTGGCGATCGGTGCCGCCCCGCCTGCGGTCTTGATGCCGAGCTTGTCGATCCACTCCTGCGCCTCTCGGCGCTCGCCGCGATGGTCGATGCGTGGTCCGCGCAGGTGGCGCTGCAGGTTGCCGAGCGTCGTGTTGGAGATCACCGACAGCATGCCGACGACCCCCTGCCGTCCGCGGTCGGCAGCCAGGCAGGCCATCCCGGCGCGGATCGACGCGCGTGGTTGGTAGGACGGTGTGTCGACGCCGTTGACGTCCACCGTGCCGGCCGCACTGGGGATCTGCCCGGTGATCAAGGGCACGACGTGCTCGCGGCCCGAGCCGGTGATGCCGGCGATGCCGACCACCTCGCCGCCGCGAACGTGGAGGTCGACGTCGACCACGTTCATCCCCGAGATCGCCGTGACCTTCAGTCGCACCGGTGCGGTCCCGTCGCCGACGCTGCTGCGGCCACGTTCGATGCGATGGCCGATCATCAGCTCGATCAGGCGATCGTGGTCGAGCTCGCCGATCGGCGCGCTGGCGACGTTGCGACCGTCGCGCAGGACCGTCACCTCGTCGGCGATCTGGAACACCTCGGCGAGGTGGTGCGACACGTAGAGGATCGACACGCCGCGCTCCTTCAACCTGCGGATCGCGGCGAACAGGCGCTCGACGTCGGCGCCCGGCAGCGACGCCGTCGGCTCGTCGAGCACCAGCAGGCTGGCGCCCTGCTGCCAACCGCGCAGTGCACGGGCGACCGCGACGGCGGTCTTCTGCGACGGGGCCAGCGAGCCGACCGGCGCCGTCACGGCGAAGTCGTCGAAGCCGAGCTCGGCCAGTTCGGTCGCCGCGCGCTTGGTGTTGTGGCGCCAGTTGATGCGACCGAAGCGCGTGCCGAACCCGCCGCCGCCGAGCGCCAGGTTCTCGACCGTGCTCAGCGAATCGACCAGCCCGAGGTCCTGGTGCACGAAGCGGATCCCGGCCCGTTCGGCGTCGTCGGTGTCGCCCAGCCGCAACGGCCGATCGCCGTCGGCGAGGTGCATCGTCGCCTTCGGTGAACCCGTCGGCTGGTGGTAGCCGGCGAGGATCTTGATCAGCGTCGACTTGCCGGAACCGTTCTGCCCGACCAGTGCGTGCGTCGTGCCTTGACCGATGACGAGGTGCACGTCGTCGAGCGCCACCTGACCCGGGAACTCCTTCGACAGATGCTCGATCGTGAGCAACGGCTGCATGCCTCTCCCCCTCGTGTCGCCCCGTGCACGCCCCAACGTGCATCCCCATGCTTGATGTACTCCGACGTGAACCCCATGTACAGGGAGGCGTCGTGCATGTATATTAACTGATGGATAAGTAAGGGGCCATCCGATGGGGGATGGATCGCACGACCATGGGGGAGACATTCATGAAGAAGTTCGTCAGAACGGCCGCGCTCGTGCTGCCGCTGGTGCTCGTTGCCGCGGCATGCGGCTCCGACGACGAGAAGGGCGGAGGCACCACCGTTGGCGCCACCACCCCGGCCGTCACGGAGCCGGTGGGAACGACGCCGGCAGGTGGCGACACCACGCCGCCGGACACCGCCGCAACCGCCACCGATCCGCCGGCATCCGGTCTGGATGCGGCGAAGGCTGCAGTGGAGGCCGGCTCGAAGCCGCCGACCAAGATCGGGCCGACCATCCCGCTCACCGGCGTGCCGGAGAAGAAGACCGTTGCCTGGCTGGAGTGCGAGCTGCCGTCCTGCGTGCAGATCACGCCGGGCTTCGAGGCCGCGACCGAGGCACTCGGTTGGGACCTGCAGGTGATCAGCGTGAAGAGCTTCGACCCGTCCGCCGGCTTCCAGCAGGCGATCGACGCGGGCGTCGACTACATCGCCCTCACCGGCACGCCCGCCGCGCTGGTGCAGACGCAGCTCGACGCGGCGAAGGAAGCAGGCATCGGCTTCTTCAGCTGCTACTCGACCGACGATCCCGAGGGTGAGGCGAACGACATCTTCATGCAGTGCGGTGACGAGACGGCCGTCGACTCCTCCGGTGGCCTGCTGGCCAACTGGATCATCAACGACTCGGGCGGCAAGGCCAACACCCTCTACGTCAACATCCCCGACTTCCCGGTGCTCGTCTCCGAGGTCGAGGGTGCGTCGAAGGTGTACGACAAGAACTGCCCGGATTGCACCTACGAGTCGCTGGACGTGACCATCGATCAGCTCGTCGCCGGTGAAGTGCCCGGAGCCGTGGCCTCGAAGCTGCAGGCCAACCCGGACATCAACTACATCCACTTCACCTTCTCCGACATCCCGGCCGGTGTGGCCGACACGTTGGAGAGCGCCGGCCTGCTGGACGGTGTGAAGCTGACGGGTGTCGACTTCAACGCTTCGATCGGTCTCACCGAGATCGCTGCCGGCCGCCACGCGGCATGGACAGCGAACCCGAAGGAATACGCCGGTTGGTTGATGGTCGACGCGATGGCTCGCCGTGCGCTCGGCATGGACAACACCGAAGAGCGCGCCAACGCCGTGCTGCCGACGTTCATCGTCAGCGACAAGGCCACGGCCGAAGCCCTCATCCCGACCGACGGTTGGCCGGGCCCCGATGGCATGGCCGATCAGTTCAAGACGCTCTGGGGCGTCTGACCGGTTGACGTGAACACGCCGTGATCCCCCCGGGGGCGCGGGCCCGTAACCCGGGCCCTCGGGGGCACACGGCGTGGACCGAACAGGCAGAAGTCACGGAACAGCGAGCAGGCACGACGATGATCGACTACCAGCGGATCTACCACACGGGCATCCGAGTGCCTGATCTCGACGCGGCGATGGCCGAGCTCGGCCCGGCACTCGGGTTGACGTGGGCGACGCCGCACTCGGTGGACGCCCAACCGGCGTGGAGCCCCGAGCACGGCCAGCAGCACCACTCGTTGCGGATGACGTACTCGTGCGAAGGACCGCAGCGAGTCGAGCTGCTCGAGGGCGCTGCGGGCAGCCAGTGGGACGGACGTGAGCGCCCCGGTGTGCACCACGTCGGGCTGTGGTCCGACGACGTGCGCGGTGAGACCGAGGCGTTGTTGGCTGCCGGGTGGGCGTTGCGATTGGCGCAGACGTCGCCGGACGACGGCTTCGGCGCCTACACCTACGTGCAGCCGCCCGGCTCGGCGATGTTGGTGGAGCTCGTCACGTCCGCGGCACGACCGAGGTTCGAGCAGTGGTGGGCCGGCGGGCGCCTCTAGGGCGGCCGAGCGACGACGAGGAAGGAGACGAGGAACATGGTGTACCGACCGACACGCGGTGACGTGATGCCGAGGTTCGGCGGCGGCGTCGGGCATCCCGACGTGGCCGGCTCGACCGTGAGCGCTGAGGTGTACCGCGATCCGACGCGCTTCGAGATGGAGCGCGAGCTCGTGCTGCGCGCCTCGTGGATGATCGGGGCGCGGTCGGCGGAGATCGCCGGCGTCGGCGACTGGGTGCTCTACGAAGGCCACGGCGAGACGGTGGTCATCTCGCGCCAACCCGACGGTGGCGTCGCCGCGTTCCACAACGTGTGCCAGCACCGCGGGGCGCGCCTGACGCGTGGTGAGTCGTCCGGTTGCGACCGACGGTTCACCTGCCCGTGGCACGGCTGGGTCTACGACACCACCGGCGAGGTGGTCGGGGTGCCGGAGCGCGATCGATTCGAGCCTGCGCACCTGGAGGGTCTGCGTTCGCCGGCGGTCGCCGTGCAGGAGTGGGCCGGATGGGTGTGGATCAACCTCGCCGGACCGGACGCCGCACCCGATCTGCTCGACTGGCTCGGGCCGGACATCGTCACCGATCTCGGTCGCTTCCGCATGGAGGACATGATCGTCCACGCCAAGCTCGAGTACGAGATCCCTGCCAACTACAAGGCGATCGTCGACGGCTTCAACGAGGTGTACCACGCCACCGAGCTGCACCACGTCGACAAGGAGTTCACCGTCGCCGCCCGCGAGACGGCGTTCCACCTGACCGGACCGAACTCGATGATGTTCGTGCCGCGCGCCGACCACATGCAGCGGCTGGCCGAGACCGGCGATCATCACCAGTTCACGATCTGCCACTACGTGATCTTCCCGAACACCGTGTTCAACAACAATCCCCGGCACATCCAGGTGTTCCAGCCGATCCCGCAATCGGTGGACGTCACCAAGTTCGTGCTGTGGGAGCTGATCTACGCGCCGGACGGCGACGACGACACGGCGTACCCGGCCTACCTCGAAGCGACCTTGGCCCACTGGCAGGCGCTCCAGGGGATCGTCGAGGAAGACATCTTCGTGTTCAACGAGCTGAGCGCGACGCGGCACTCGCAGGGCTACACGCGCAACGTGTTCGGCACGCACGAGTGCAAGCCGACCGAGTACCACGCGACGATGGACCACATCCTGCGCGGCGGCAGCGCAATGGATCGTTGGAGCGACCATCCGGCCTCCGCTCGTGCGGAATGACACCGGTATAATTGATCGGACGGTAAGTATTGCCATGAGCGAGACAGTCGCAACCGACACGGAGGAACGATGACCAGCGAGCGAGCCACGGGTGCAGCGCGGTCACCTGGGATCAGCTACCAGCAGCTGCTCGACACCGATACGCACGACGTCCCGGTGGTGCTGCGCCTCGAGGCACCGAAGTACCTCGGCAGCGGCGACGTGTCCATCGATCGCTACATCACTCGCGAGTGGCACGAGCGAGAGGTCACCCAGCTGTGGGGACGGGTGTGGCAGTACGTGTGCCGCGCCGAGGAGATCCCCGAGGTCGGCGACCACCACGTGTACACGATCGCTCGCGCGTCGTACATCGTCATCCGCACCGCGCCCGACAAAATCCAGGCCTATCCCAACGCGTGCTTGCACCGCGGGCGTCAGCTGAAGGACTACGACGGGCGCTGCTCGGAGATCCGCTGCCCGTTCCACGGCTTCGCCTGGACGATCGAGGGCGACCTGCTCGACGTGCCGGCCAAGTGGGACTTCGAGCACGTCGAGGCCGACGAGTTCAAGCTGCCCCAGTGCAAGGTGGGCGAGTGGGCCGGGTTCGTGTTCATCAACCCCGACCCGGATGCCGAGCCGCTGCTCGACTACCTCGGGGAGATCGTCGATCAGTTCGCCGAGTGGGATCTCGCCAACCGCTACAAGCAGGCGCACGTCGCCAAGGTGATCCCGGCCAACTGGAAGATCACGCAGGAGGCGTTCTGCGAGGCGTTCCACGTGAACGCGACGCACCCGCAGATCATGCCGTACCTCGGCGACACCAACAGCCAGGTCGACGTGTGGGAGAACTTCGCCCGGGTGATCACGCCAGGCGGCACGGTGAGCCCGTTGCTCGACTGGACGCCGACCCAGAACGAGATGTTGCGGGCGATGATGGACGTGCGCGTCGATCAGACGTCGCCGATCACGATCGAGGAAGACCAGTCGATGCGCACCATCGCTGCCGAGGCCAGTCGTACGCGCTGGCGTCCGGTCGTCGGCGATTGGGTCGACCGCATGTCGGACGCAGAGATGATGGACAGCATCGACTACACGGTGTTCCCGAACTTCCATCCGTGGGGCGCGTTCAACCGCATCGTCTACCGCTTCCGTCCGAACGGCGACGACCACCGCAGCTCGATCATGGAGTGCATCTTCCTGGCCCCGTTCGACGGCGAGCGGCCGCCGCCGGCGCCGATCCACTGGCTGGACGAGTTCGAGTCATTCGCCGACGCACCCGAGCTCGGGATGCTGGCCAAGGTGTTCGATCAGGACCTGTTCAACATGCCCAAGGTGCAGCTCGGCCTGGAGAGCACGCGCAAGCGGGGAGTGACCCTGTCGAACTACCAGGAGTCCAAGGTGCGCTGGCTGCACAAGAAGCTCGACGAGTACATGGAGCGCGACTGATGCTCGGGATCCGCCATCCGTTCACGCAGGCGTTGTACGAGCAGGACGGCTCTGGCAACGTGTTGGTCACCACGGGCGAGCAGTGGGGTCGATTCGCTCGCGATGGCCGCTGGTTGGAGGGCGAGCTCCGTGAGTGCGATCCGCAGCTGTGTGGATGGGTGAGCGGCCCGGTCATCGCCAACCACCGCATGGTCGAGTCCGTGCCGCAACAAGGCATCTAGCAACACAGCATCTAGAGACACAGCATCTGAGCAACACAGCATCTGAGCAACACAGCATCTGATCGGGGGATCGATGAGTCGAGACGAACTGGTGCGGGAAGCCCGCCGGACGATGGCCCACACGAAGGCGGGCACCGTGCCCACCGAGGCGGACATCAAGCGCGTGCCGTCGAGCAACTACTACGACGTCGATCGCTGGCAGCTGGAGATGGATCGCATCTTTCGCAGGGTGCCGTTGATGCTCGGGTTCAGCTGCGAGCTGAAGGAGCCCAACTCGTACCGCGCGATGGACGTCATGGGCGTGCCGGTGCTGCTCATCCGCGGCGACGACGGCGTGCTGCGCTCGTTCGTCAACATGTGCAGCCACCGCGGCGCGATCGTCGTCGACGAGGGCAGTGGCACGGCGCGTCGGTTCACGTGCCCGTACCACGCGTGGAGCTACGACGGTCGTGGATCGCTCGTCGGCATCCTCGATCGCGCCGCGTTCGGTGAGATCGACATGGCGTGCCACGGGCTGACCCCGCTGCCCGTCGCCGAGCGCGCCGGTCTGGTGTTCGGCGGGATCACGCCGGGCATGGACTTCGACATCGACCGCCACCTGTGCGGGTACGGCGAGATGCTCGAGCACCTCGGCTTCGCCGATTGCCGGCTGATCGGGCGCCAGGCGGTGGGCGGGCCGAACTGGAAGCTGGCCTACGACGGCTACCTCGACTTCTACCACCTGCCGATCCTGCACAAGAACACGTTCGGGTCGGACTACAACAACAAGACGATCAACGACGCGTGGGGGCCGCACCAGCGCAACGTGCAGCCCGACGACCGCATCCTCGCCCTCGACGGGATCCCCGAGGACGAGTGGCCGCTGAGCAAGCTCACCGGTGGCGTGTGGACGATCTTCCCGCACATCTCGGTGGCCGGCTTCGACGCCGGCGGACGTTTGTTCATGGTGTCGCAGCTGTTCCCCGGCGACACGCCGGAGACCTCCGTGACGGTCCAGAACTTCCTGGCGACGTTCGAGCCGGACGACGAGGCGATGACGCTGATCGACAAGCAGATGGACTTCCTCCTGCACGTCGTGCGCGACGAGGACTACTACACCGGCAACCGCATCCAGCGTGCGGTGAAGACCGGCGCCAAGCCGGAGTTCGTCTTCGGCCGCAACGAGGGCCCGTGCCAGCGGTTCCACACATGGGTCGAGGACCTCGTCAACGCCGACGACGCCGAGTTCGTGCGACTGTTCGCCGAAGCCGGCGAATTTCATCATCCGTGAACTGGCATCCGTGACGTGGTGACCGAGCTCGTGCTCAGCCACTTCAGCTTGGCTCGTCACCATCCCATCGCGGACCGCGTGCGGCTGGCTGCGGCGGCCGGGTTCGACGGCATCGGGTTGTACGTCGGGCACTACGCCGCGCTCGAACGAGACGGTGAGGCACCGGGCCGCCTGCGCGAGCAGCTCGCCGAGCACGACCTGCTGTTGCGTGAGATCGAGGTGATCAGCGGCCTCGGCGCCGACGGGCCCGGCGGTGCCGACGCCGCCGAGCGCGAGGCGGTCGCCTTCCGCATGGCCGACGAGTTCGGTTGCCGCTACCTGCAGGTGATCGGGCCGTCGGGTGACGACCTCGATGCTGCGTCGCGCGCGTTCGGTGGTCTCTGCGATCGCGCCGCCGATCACGGACTGGTCGTCGGCCTCGAGTTCCTGCCGTCCATGAGCGACATCGAGGACGTGCACCAGGCGCGGCGGATCGTGGAAGGGGCGGGGCGATCCAACGGCGGCCTGTGCGTCGACGTGTGGCACCACGAGCGTGGTGCGGACGACCTCGCCGCCATCGCCGCGCTGCCCGGTGACCTGATCACCGGGATCCAGTTGAACGACGGCACCAAGGTGCCCGCCGACGCCGACTACTACACCGACTGCCTCGCCAACCGGGTCGCTCCGGGCGACGGCGAGTTCGACCTCGTCGGCTTCATGGCGGCGGTGCGCGGGACGGGTTGCACGACGCCCGTGTCGGTCGAGGTGTGCAGCGCCGCCGGGTGGGCGGATCCGGAGCAACACGTGCGGCGCATCGCCGACGGAGCCAGGAGATACACATGAGCGTTCCCGATCGACCGGACGTCATCGTGCTCGGCACGGGCGCCAGTGGGCTGACCGCCGCGCTCTCCGCCCACGATCGCGGCGCCTCGGTGCTCGTGCTGGAGAAGGGCGAGCAGGTCGGTGGCACGTCGGCCTGGTCCGGCGGGATGGTCTGGATCCCGTGCAACCCGCACATGGCCGAGGCCGGCATCGACGACAGCCGCGACGAGGTGCTGACCTACCTCGCCTCGCTCTCGCACGGGATGATCGATCCGGCGCTGGCAGCGGCCTTCGTCGACGGCGGCCCGCCGATGGTGAGCTGGCTGGAGGCGGACACGCCGGTGCGCTTCGAGATCGTCGAGGGCTTCCCCGACTACCACCCCGAGCACCCGGGTGGGAAGACCGCGGGTGGCCGCTCGCTGGAGTGCCCGCTGTTCTCCTTCGACGACTTGGGCTCGTGGTCGCCTCGGGTCACCGTCGGCCGGCAAGCCGCGGTGAACATCGTGATGAACGAGACCACGCTCGGTCGCGGCGACGCGCCGGATCCGGTGGAGCTGGCCCGCCGAGCCGAGCACGACGAGCGCGGCTGCGGGCAGGCACTGATCGGCCGACTGCTGAAGGGCTGCCTCGACCGCGGCATCGAGCCCCGCACGGGTGTGCACGTCACCGGGTTGGTGATGGACGACGGTCGTGTCGTCGGCGTGCGCACGGCGGATGGCGAGGAGATCCGCGCCGCCGGTGGCGTGATCCTGGCCACCGGCGGGTTCGAGTGGAACGACGACTTCGTCCGCAGCTTCATCCGCGGGCCGCTGGTGCGTAGCGTCTCGGTGCCGACCAACACCGGCGACGGCTTGAAGATGGCGATGCGCGCCGGCGCCTCGATCGGCAACATGCGCGAGGCGTGGTGGGTGCCGGTGATCGACGTGCCCGACCCAGGACGTGACGACGGCACGACGTTCGCCTGGATGGTCAACCGCGAGCGCACGCGTCCGCGCACGATCATGGTCAACGGCGCGGGGCGACGCTTCGCCAACGAGGCCGCCAACTACAACTCTTTCGGCGCTGCGTTCCACCAGCTCGACGCGACCTCGTTCGAGTACACGAACGTGCCGTGCTGGATGGTCTTCGACCAGACCTATCTGGCCCGCTACGGGCTGGTCGGGTTCCGCGGCGAGGGCGACCCGCCGGCGTGGTTGACCCGCGCCGATTCCGTGGAGGAGCTGGCCGGCGTGCTGGGCATCGATGCGGCGACGATGATCGACACCGTCGAACGGTGGAACGCGCAGGCCGCCGACGGGCACGACCCGGACTTCGGTCGTGGCACCAGCAAGCACGACACGTGGTGGGGTGATCCGGGGCAGCCCGGCACCGCCGCCACGCTCGGCCCGATCGACACCGCGCCGTACTGGGCGGTGGAGGTGCACAGCGGTGCGCTCGGAACGAAAGGCGGGCCGAAGACGACCGTTGACGGACAGGTGATCGACCTCGACGGCGCGCCGATCGAGGGGCTGTATGCGGCCGGCAACGTGATGGCCTCGGCCATGGGGATGACCTACGGCGGCGCTGGCGGCACGCTGGCGCCGGGGATGGTGTTCGGCTACCTCAGCGGGTTGCACGCCGCTGCGGCCGCAGGTGCTCGTGTCGGAGCCGGGCGATGAGCGCGCTGGACGGCCGGGTGGTGGTGGTCACCGGAGCGACGGGTGGGATGGGCGTGTCGATCGTCGCCCTCTTCGTGTCCGAGGGCGCTTCGTTGGTGATCAGCGACCGGTCGGTCGAGTCGCTCGATGCACTGGTCGCGGCGTTGCCATCGGGCGCCGACCGCGTCGCCGTCGTGGCCGGCGACATCACCGACGCGGCGGTCGTCTCGAGTCTCGTGGACACCGCGGTTTCGCGGTTCGGTCGCCTGGACGGGGCCGTGAACGCAGCCGGCATCGAGTTCGAGACGGTGCCGTTGGCCGAGTGCGACGACGACGACTTCGACCGGATCATGGACGTCAACGTGAAGTCGCTGTTCCGCTGCATGAGGGCCGAGCTGCGAGCGATGGCGTCCAACGACGGGCCGGCTCGCGGGAGCATCGTCAACATCGCCTCGACGAACTCGGTGCGTCCGCAGCCCAACCAGCCGGCGTACACCGCCAGCAAGCACGCCGTGCTCGGGCTCACCCGCAGCGCGGCGATGGACTACGCAGCGAAGGGGATCCGCGTGAACGCCATCTGCCCGGGGACGATCGACACGCCGATGCTGCGCGGTGCGATGGAGCGACGAGGTCGCGACCCCGACGAGGTCGCCAAGCGGCTCTCGCGCTTCGGCCGCTTCGGCACGCCCGACGAGATCGCCCAGGCGGCGCTGTGGCTGTGCTCCGATGCGTCGTCGTTCACCACCGGCCATGCGCTGGCCATCGACGGAGGGATGTTGGGGACATGAGCGACCGCGACGACATCATCGATCTGACTCATCGCTACTGCTGGTCGCTGGACTCGCGCGACTGGGCCGGCCTGGACACCGTGTTCCTGCCCGACGCGACCGCCGAGCTGCGCTCGCCGTTGCTCGAGGGCCGCGACGCGATCCGGGCGCGGATCTCACGCGCGATCGAGCCGCTCGACGCCACCCAGCACACCGTCACCAATCACATGATCACGGTTGACGGCGACCGGGCGACCTGCCGCTGCTACCTGCACTCGCAGCACGTGCGCGAGGCAGCCGTGGGTGGCGGGCACCTCTACGTGATCGCCGGCCGCTACGAGGACGAGCTGGTGCGCACGCCCGACGGCTGGCGCATCGAGTTCCGCCGCCTGGTGGTCACGTGGTCCGACGGCAACCTCGACGTCGTCCGCCTGAGCCGCTGACGCCGTTGCTGGATCGACACCCCTGCATCAACACTGCTGAAAGGAGCGAGCACTCATGACTGAACGCACCGCTGACCACTTCGACGTCCTGCACGCCCTGCGCGTCAAAGGCTTCGCGACCGCGCCGGCGATCGCCGACATGCAGACCCGCGACCACGACGAGATCGCCGCGGCCCTCGACGCGCTCCATGCGCGCGAGCTGGTCCGCTACCGCGAGGGCGCCGTGTCGGGTTGGCGCCTCACTCCCACCGGCACCGCGCACCACGAGGAGCTGCTGACCGGTCATCGCGCCGCAGCCGATCACGGCGCGTTGCACGTGCTGCACGAGGCCTTCATGCCGTTGAACCTGCGCCTCAAGCAGCTGTGCACGTCGTGGCAGATGCGCAACGGTGAGATGAACGACCACACCGACGCCGCCCATGACTCGGCGGTGGTCGAGGGCGTGCAGCAGACCCACGAGGAAGTCGCGTCCGTGCTCGACGCCCACGCGCCTGCCTTCGTCCGCGTCTCCTGGTACTCGCCGCGCCTGCGACGAGCATGTGAGCGCTTCGCCAGTGGCGACCAGACCGCGCTGACGCGCCCGCTGTCGGAGTCGTACCACGACGTGTGGATGGAGCTCCATCAGGACCTGATCCTCACCCTCGGCCTGACCCGAGGCGACGCAGACACCTGACCGCTGCTGCTTCGGCTGTTGCTGTCCGTTGATCGCTTGGTATCAGCTGGCCTCCAGTCCGAACAGCGTGTCCGCGTTCGTGCCACTGCTGGCGAGTGGTGGCCGCGAGATGAGCACCCGCCCGTCCGGCAACGTGATGATGAGTCGTTTGGCGTTGCCGGTGATCGAGTAGCCGGGGAGGTGCGTGGTGGTGTGGTGGTGTTTGCAGAAGAGCACCAGGTTGATGAGGTCGGTGAGTCCGCCTGGGTCCCATTCGATGATGTGGTGTGCGTCGCACCAGCCGGGTGGCATCTCGCAGCCGGGCCATCGACATCGCAGATCTCGGACGGCCAATGCCAGCCGTTGGGCGCGCGTCGCGGTCCGGACAGCACGTCCGAGGTTGAGGATCTCTCCTTCGGCGTCCTGCAACGCGTCGTGGATGGTGGCGTCGCAGCACATCTGGATGAACTCCATTGCGGTCATCTGCTCGTCGAACGTCGTCGCGGTCGCGCCGGTGTCCTTGCGATGTACGATCACCACGGTCGGCTTCTCCAACCCACCCGTCACCGTGCCCTTCGCGTAGGCGTCACACAACGCCACCAACGCATCCGCAGCGCGTTGTTCGCTGGTCCGTTCATCCGTCTTCGATGGCTTCCCGATGATGTGCGTGATCGCGTTGCGGACCGCCCGCGCATCCAACGGTGTCAACACCAGTCGCCCCTCGACCATCCCGTCACCGCTGTCGCGCCACGTCAACGAGCGCCGCTCGTACAACCGTGCTCGCCGACGTTCGGCGTCCTCGGCGGTGCGATGCGCGGCAGCGTGCGCCTCAGCCAACCGACGTGCTTCACGCGGTCCGACGCCCTTCAGATCATCCAACAACGCCGCAGCCGTCTGCTTCGACGGCAGGTCGGGGTCGCGGAGCACTGGTTGGATCGCCTCGACTGCGCCGACGGACACTTCTTCGTTGGCGATCGCGTCGGCGAGGTCGGGGTTGGCGGTCAGGGTGTCGCCCAACTGCAGCTGTGATCTGGCGTCACCCAGCGACGTGTTCGTCTCGCCGGCCAACCAGGCGGCGGTGTCACGCGCCCCGGACCCGATCGCCGCCCCACACGCGTCGGCCTCCGCCAGCATCCGTGCTTGCACCGCCCGGAACCGGTCGATCAGGCGCTTCGACTTCAAGCACCCCGGCCGCAGCGCGTTGGCGTCGAGGGCGCGCAGATCGAGGCCCTCCAACCGTGCGATCCCCGTCTCGATCGCGCCCAGCGCATCGAGCAACTCCATGCCCCAAGCCAACCACCACGGTGTGACACACCCGAAGGACGGTCATCGACGCCCATCGAGATCGATCACGTCTCCCCAGCTCAACAACCACAAAGAATCCCGACCACCGCGAACCCAAGCAGCGTCAGCGCTGGCCGATGTCGAACTCGTTGCCCTCCGGGTCGGCCATCGTGATCCACCTGATGTCGCCGAGCGTCCCCTCACCGAGCCGCGTCGCGCCGAGCTCGACCAGCCGTGCGGCCTCCGCCGCCGGGTCGTCGACGTGCAGGTCGAGGTGCATGCGGTTCTTCACCTGCTTGCCCTCGGGCACTCCCTGCACGAGGAACACCGAGCCAGCAGCGCCCTCCATCGGCACGAGCACCGCGTACTGCTCGAGGCGATCGACGTGGCGATAGCGCAGCGCCGCGGCCCAGAACGCGGCAATGACATCGACGTCCACCGCGTCGAGCACCACGTACACATCGGGTGCTCCGGACGGTGCTGCATCACTTGTCGTCATCACGCGAAGGTATCGCTGATGCCAACCCGGTCAGCGACGCGCCGCGGAGTACGGCAGCCATTGCCCGGCCTCGAAGTCGTAGAGCTTGCACGTGCGCGTCGTGCGCACGTACCCGCGCGCCGACCAACGTGACATCGCCACCGTGTCGGGATAGGCGGCGACGATGCAGGCAGCCGCACGAGGCAGCTGGTGGAACGGAACGCGTGCATCGACGTGGTGGGGCACGTGCACGAAGATGTTGTGGAACCACAGCCGGTTCACCGCGCGAGGCAAGCGCACGATGGTGGTCGACTCCATCTGCCCCTTGAACTGGGTCCAGTCGCGACGCATCCACCACCGGATGTCGGGCGAGACGTGGTGCAGGTACACGGTCCATCCGATGATCTGTGTGAACAGCAGGAAGGGGACGACGAACAGCTTCGTCGGCAGCCACAGTGCGTTCGCCCACCCGCCGTCGACTGCGCCCACCGCAGCGGCCGTGCCGAGCGCGGCCAGGAGCGTGGATCCGAGCGTGATCTTGTCTCGCACGATCGCGTCGTGGCGCTTGCCCGGAGCGTTGAACCGCCACATCTTCTGCCACCAGACGACACGCAGGAAGTACGCACCGGAGCCGACGCACGACCACTCCAAACGGTGCCGCAGCCGGCCACGTCGCGTCAGGGCGCGGTACTCGTCGACCGTCGTCGGCTGCCACACGAAGTCGAACCCCTGTCGAGTCGTGTAGCCGTGGTGGATGCGATTGTGGCCGAGGTCCCACGCCGCCTCGACGTGTGCGCTCGGGGCCATGCACACCTGGGCGATCACGCGGTTGGCGCGTCGCGACGCCACGAGCGCGCCGTGCGACGCGTCGTGCCCGAGCACGAACAATCCGGCGACGCCGAGCCCGGCCAGCGGCCACAGCAACGCCAGCACCCACCACCGGTCGGTGAGCGCCAGCCCGATCACCGGCGCCAGGTACAGCACTGCCCCGAGGGCCAGTGCTGACGTCGCCCGAGCGAACGATCGCTCGTAACACGCGTCGGGGATCACCGCCCGCACGTCGTTCAACGTCTGGGCGCGTGGGCGAACGCTCGCCTGGGCTGCGGGGCTCATCTCGATCCACGGTAAGCACGAGGCAGACGAGCGGGTAGAGCCGTTGGTCACTGGAGAAGCGAAGCAACGGTTGGTACCGTCACCGCGTGCGTTGGGGCCTGTCGATCTCGTTGTCCGGAGACCTCGCCGACCCGATGCTGATCGCCGAGGTGTCGGTCGCTGCCGAGGCCGCCGGTTGGGACGGAGTGTTCGTCTGGGACCACCTCTGGAACCGAACCCTGGTCCCGTTCGCCGACCCGTTCGTGACCCTTGCCGCGATCGCCGCCGCGACCGATCGCGTGCTGATCGGCACGATGGTGACAGCCCTCCCGAGACGTCGGCCGCAGCTCGTCGCGCAGGCGACGACGTCGCTCGATCGCCTCTCCGGAGGTCGCATGGTGCTCGGCCTCGGACTCGGCGTCGACAGCTACGGCGAGTACTCGTTGTTCGACGAGCCGGCCGTCGACGACCGCGCTCGCGCCGCGGCGCTCGATGCGGGGATCGGTCTGCTCCAGCAGATGCTCGCCGGCGGGTCCGTCGCGGAAGCAGGCGGCAGGGTGACGACGGCAGCCGGCGTGCAACAGCCTCGCGTCCCGATGTGGATCGCCGGTCGTGCTGCGTTCACCGCCGGTCCGCGGCGGGTGCGCCGACACGGGTTGGAGGGGCTCGCACTCGTCGACGCCGAGGTCTGGACGGCCGAGCACATCACCACCGCACTGCGCGCCGGCGATCTGACTGCTCGATCGATCGACGTCGCGCTCGTCGGCGGCACGCACCCCGATCCAGCGGCACTGGAGGCTGCCGGTGCGACGTGGTGCTTCCCCGAGGTCCTCCCCGGAGCGACGGCCGCCGACGCGATGGCGATGGCGGCCCAGCCACCCGGTTGATCAACGCATCACCCGGTCCGATCCTGTCCGCAACCTTGCGTACGGTCCATCCCATGGCAATCGCACGCTTCCCCTCGTTCGTCCTCGACTGCGACGACCCCGGCCGCCTCGCCGAGTTCTACGGCACCCTGCTCGACTGGCGGAAGAGCTCGGACGAGGGGTGGGGCGAGGTCCGCAACGCCGCCGGTGACCAGTGCATCTGCTTCCAACGCGTGGCCGAGTACCGGCCGCCGCAGTGGCCGGGCCAGGACGTCCCGCAACAGGTGCACATCGATGTGATGGTCGACGATCTCGACATCGGCGAGCAGGCGGTCCTCGAGCTCGGCGCCACCCGAGCAGAGCACCAACCGGGCAAGACCTTCCGCGTCTTCCTCGATCCCGCCGGTCACCCGTTCTGCATCTGCGTGTCGTGACGGGGAGCTGACCCGGCTGCTTTGCTGGGCTGTTCGTGCAGGATGGTGTCGATGAGCCCGACCCTTGCCGAGATCGGCCTGTTCCTCGCCGAGCGCTTCGGGCCGGTGAGCGACGTGTCCGAGCTGCAAGGTGGTGCCTGGTCGAGCGCGCACTCCTTCGTAGCCGACGGGCGCGAGCTGGTGCTGCGGGTCGGGGATCATCGTGAGGACTTCGCCAAGGAGCAGATCGCCGCGACGTGGCACGAACCCGGGCTGCCGGTGCCGGAGGTGCTCGCTATCGGTGAGGCGTTCGACCGCCACTACATCGTCTCGCAGCGACATCACGGCACGAAGCTGGCCGACCTCGACATGTCGCGAGTTCGTGATGTGACCGAGCGTCTCTTCGACGTGCTCGCGTCGATGCGCCGGGTGACCCTTCCCGGTAGCGGTTTCGGGATCTGGCAGGCGTCGAACGGTGACGCCCCTGGCGCCACGTGGTCGGAGTTCCTGTGCGGGTTAGCGGACCGCGACGAGCTTCGACTGGTCGGCTGGCGGCGCAAGATCTCGTCACACGCACACGCGACGGAATCGTTCCGACTCGGTTGCGATGCACTGCAGGCGGGAGCGTCGGACCTCCCAGACGTGCGCGGTCTCGCACACGCCGATCTGCTGCTCAACCACCTCGTCGGTCCCACCGACGAGATCACCGCCGTCTTCGACTGGGGGAACGCGCTGGCCGGCGATCCGCTCTACGACGTGGCGTGGATGACGTTCTGCATCCCGTGGTTCCCTGCCATCGATCGTCAGCACGTGCTTCGTCTCGCACGTGCGCACTTCCCTGACGACGACATCGAGCGGCTGGTTCCGTTGTACGAGCTGCACATCGCACTCGGCAGCCTCCAGTACCTGGCGTTCACGGAGGACTGGCGAGCGGTGGAGGATGCGGCCGACCGCGTCGATCGTCTGCTCGCCGTCACTCGCCGATGAGTGGCCGAGGTCCAGCACGTCTACCCACCAACCAACACCCGGAGGTCGTGATCATGCGCAAGGTCGTCGTGTCGTACTTCGTTTCCCTCGACGGTGTCGTCGAGGGCCCCGACACGTTCCTCACCGAATGGGACGACGACGTGATGGACGCGTTCATGGCCGAGGCGCTCGGCGCGCAGGACGCCGTCATCCTCGGACGACGCAGCTACGACGAGTGGGTTGAGTTCTGGCCGACGAGCACCATCGAGCCGTACGCGACCTTCATCAACTCGGTCGCCAAGTTCGTCGCCACCTCGACCCCGCTCGATCACCAGTGGACGAACGCGAGCATCATCGACGGCAACCTGATCGAGTTCGTGCGTGAGCTGCGCGAGCAGCCCGGCGGCGACATCGCCGTGCACGCCAGCATCTCGGTCGCGCAGACGCTGCTGGCGGCCGGGCTCGTCGACGAGCTCAAGTTGGTGGTCATCCCGGCGATCGCCGGCAGCGGCCGTCGCTTGCTCGACGCCCTGCCCACTCAGCGCCTGGAGACGATCCGGAGCGCGACGTCGCCGACCGGCAAGCTGCTCGTGGAGTACCGCGTCGTTCGATAGCGCCTTGACAAGATTTATTGTCAAGGCGTACCGTGTGGTCCATGGACGACGTTCGAGTGCTGGCCGATGCAGCCGCCGTGGAGGTGGCGCTGGATCCGATCCGGGCCTCGATCCTGGACGCGCTGACCGAGCCGGGGTCGGCGACGACCGTGGCCGCGGCGGTCGGGCTGACCCGTCAGAAGGTCAACTACCACCTGAAGGCGCTGGAGGCCCACGGGCTGGTCGAACTGGCCGAGGAGCGCTCGTGGGGTGGCATCACCGAACGGGTGGTGCAGCGGTCAGCGCGCCACCTCGTGGTGTCACCGCACGTGGTGCACGGCGCTGCCATCGATCCGAACACCGTGGCCGATCGGCTCTCCGCCGACTACCTGATCACCGTGAACGCGCGGGCCGTCTCCGAGGTCGGTGCGATCGCCGGCAGCGTGGCAGCGACCGGCACACGTCTGCCGACCCTCACCGTCGACACGGTGATCGGTTTCCAGTCGGCCGACGATCGCACCGCGTTCGCTGCCGATCTGCAATCCGCGATCGCCGCACTCGTCGCTCGCTACCACCACGACGACGGGCGTCCGCATCGTCTCACCATCTCGTCCTACCCCCGACCCGAGGAGCACGCATGACCACGTCCAACGAACCCAACCGCGTCGAGCACCGGATGGAGCGCACCTACGAGGTGGCTGCGACACCGGAACAGGTGTGGGACGCCATCGCCACTGCCGAGGGGATCTCGGCGTGGATGGTGCCGACCCGCCTCGACCCGCGGATCGGTGGTGAGGTGTCGTTCGATCTCGGCGACTCCCGGTTGACCGGTGTCGTCACCGCCTACGCGCCGAACCAGCGATTCGCCTACGACGAGCCGTGGCCGCTCGCGGCGAACATCGAGGACATCGCGCCCGACATGGCGACGTGGTTCGCCACGATCGGTGTACCGCTGTCGCAGGTGTACGACGACCTGCCGTCGATCACGCCGCTGGCGACCGAGTTCCTCATCGAGGCTGCGTCGGGCGGCAGCACCGTGATCCGCGTCGTGTCGAGCTCGTACGGCAGCGGCGCGGATTGGGAGCACGAGTTCTTCGCCGAGATGGTCAACGGCTGGGGCGAGATGCTCGACAACCTCGCCACGCACCTGACCGGGGCGATCGCTCGATGAGCACTGACCAACACGTCACTCGGGACGCACCGGTCGCGCCGACGGACCACCGCACCGGCTGGCTCGCTCGACGCGGTGCGCTCGCGGGAGCGATCGCCGCTGTCGGCACGACCGTCGTGGCGGGGATCGCGAGCGCTGCCGATGTCAGCCTGGAGATCAAGGGTGAAGCGGTTCCGATCGCCGCGTTCGCGTGGTGGACGCTCGTCGCTGCCGCGCTCGGCGTCGTCCTGGCCCGACTCCTTCGCCACCGCAGGCGGTTCCTCGTCGTCACCACCATCGCCACCGGACTGTCGCTCATCCCAGCGATCGCTTCGCCTGACGACGCGGCCACCAAGGTCGTGCTCGTGGCGACCCATCTGCTCGCCGCGGCGATCATCATCCCGACCCTCGCCCGCAAGCTCCCCGTCACTCGCTGACTCGCCCTATTCGCTGGCGTCGCCACTGATCTTGTGGTGAGGTGACGCGCATGACGACAGTGATCGAGCTCGGCGGCGTTCGCCTCACACGCGTGCTCTACGTCGATGCGGCGATCGATCCGGATGCGGTGGGCCTCACCCCCGACGAGGTTCGTGCGGTGCCGTGGGGATCGCCGACGTGGGCCGAGGACGGCCAGGTCCGCGCGGCGAGTTGCGTGTGGGTGATCAGCACGGCCGGTCGACACATCGCCGTCGACCCGAGCGGCAACATCGACGAGATCCTCCACGACCCGGACAGCACCGGTGCTCACCAGGCGGCGTACGCCGCAGCGTTCTCGGCGGCGGGCATCCCGATCGAGTCGATCGACACCGTGCTCCTGTCGCACATCGAGTCCGTCGGTCTGAGCGCAGTGCGTGACGACGATGGATGGCGGCCGTTCTTCCCGTACGCCCGCCTGCTGATGAGCGAACGTGCGCTGCAGTCGTTCGACGAGCCTCCACCCGATGGTGAGCTCGCGACCGCGTTCCGAGCCCTCATCGACGGCGGGCTGGTGGACACGTTCAGCGACGGCGAGCGACTGGCACCTGGCGTGACCGCCGAATGGACCGGCATGCACAACGTCGGTCACTGCGCCTTCCACGTCGGTGACGCGGCGACGTTCGTCGGCCACCTCGCCGTCACGCCGCTGCACCTGGCCACGGGCCCGTGCCCGGCGCAGCACTTCGAACCCGATGCCGCGTGGCAGTGGCTGACGTCCATCACCTCCGACCCGTCCCGCGTGATCATCGGTCCGCTCTGGCCGTCGCCCGGCGCGCTTCGGTGGCACGACGACCATCCCGTCGCCGTCGCAACCGCCTGAGCCTGCAGCGAGCGGCACAGATCTCCCGAGACCGTCGGGAACCCGCCCCCTTCCACCCGGGAACGCTCCGCGTGCATGGTGATCGCATGACGAAGCACCACTCCCTCCGCCGGCTCGCTCCGGCCTGCATCCTCCTCGTGGCCACCGGCGCTGCCTGTGGCTCCGACGCGAAGAAGAGCCAGCTCACCGAGGCCCAGTACCGCGACAAGGCAAACGCCGTGTGCACCGCGGCCGAGGGTGAGCTGCGGCCGATCTTCGAGGCCATCTTCCCGAAGCTCGACTCCGCCACCGAGGCCGAGCGCCAGACCGCCACTGACGGACTGCTCACGGTGCTGCACAAGGAGATCGACGACCTCGCCGCTCTGCAGCCGCCGGATTCGATCTCGGACGACGTCGATGCGATGCTCGCCGCCGTGCGCACCGCCGAGAGCACCGTGAAGGAACAAGGCGCCGGCTTCTGGCTCGACGACTCGGACCCGTTCGCCGACGCCGATCAGCGCGCCGCGGCCCTGGGGCTCGATGCGTGCGCCGGCGACGCGTCCGAGTGAGTCGGAGTGGCGTGACAGAGTGTCGATGGTGAGCGCGACGCAGACCTCTGTCGCTCCACTCGTCGCCGATCGTCGGGGAGCCTCCGTGCGGCGCGTCCGCGTGCTGCGCGGCGTGACGTTCGTGGGCTGCGCGATCGCCGGCCTTGCGGTCGTCGCGGGGTTGTGGCTGGCGGTGCTCAACCGCGAGGTCACGTCCGCGACGATCGTGCCCGAACCGTCGTCCACGTTCTGGTGGAGCCAGGCGCTCAGCGCGTGCATCTTCATCGTCGCCGCGTTGGCACTGGTGCGTCGCCCGGAGACTGGATGGTCGGTGTGGTGCGCCGTAGCTGCGCTCGGCCATGCCGTCGGCCTGCTTGCGCAGGGATGGGCGCAGCAGGTGTTCGTCGTCGGCCGCGACCTGCCCTTCGGGAACCTGTCGGTGTGGCTTCTCTCCTGGGTGCTGCCGCTCGAGGTGCCGGCGCAGACCTGGATGCTGCTGACAGCGCCCGACGGTCGCCTGCCGCGCAGCCGCGGGCGTCGGGTTGCCGTCTGGGGCACGATGACGCTGGCGCTGTGCGGGGTCGCGGCCGGGATGGTCACGCGCCTCGACCTCTCCGACAACCCGTTGGTCGGGGCCGAGTTCCCGTTCGGCTCCGGCCTCGATCTGCCGGAGGCATTGCCCTTCGCGCTCCTCGTCCCGACGCTCGTGCCGACGTTGATCCTGTTGGCGATGCGCTGGCGTGAGTCGATAGGCGACGCGCGCCGCTCGATGCGGACGATCTTCGTGCTCGTGTTCGGCGGGCTGTGGGTGACGTTGCTCATCGCCAACCCGGGTCTGGCGATCGGTGTCGGCCAGTGGGTGACGGTGCTGCAAATCGCCGCGCTCGTGTGGGTGATCCTGCGCGATCGCCTGTTCGGCATCGACACGCTCTTCGAGCGGGCGCTGGTCGCCTCGCTGCTGATCGGCCTGCTCCTGATCACGTACGCAGCCATCGTCGCGGTGGGCGATGGGTTGTTCAGCGCATCGTTCGGTCCGGTGGCCGCGGTTGCCGTCGCCCTCATCGCGCTGCCGCTGCGCGAGCGCCTCGGGCGGGCTGTCGTCCGCTTCATCTACGGCGATCGAGATCGACCGGATCGCGTGGTCGAGGCCGTTGCCCGCCGGGTCGTCGCGAGAACCACGCCTGATGAGATGGTCGCTGCCGTGGTTGCCGACGTCGCGGCCGGGTTGCGGCTGCCATGGATCGCGGTCGACGTGCCCAACGTCGACGGGCTGATCGCCGAGTGCGGCACCAGGGAGACGGAGGTCGAGCTCGAGTCGATCGATCTGCAGCACCTCGGCCGCTCGATCGGTCACCTGTTGCTGCAGCCGCGCCGAGGTGAGGATCGGTTGGGTGAACGCGATCGCGCCGCGCTGACCGCGGTGGCGCCCCACCTCGCCTCGCTCGTGGACGGGGCCCGTTCGGCCGGGCTGCTGCGGGAGAGCCGCGATCGTCTCGTGCGCGTGCGCGAAGAGGAGCGTCGACGGCTGCGCCGTGACCTGCATGACGGCCTCGGCCCGGTGTTGACCGGCGTGGCGTTGATGACCGATGTCGCCCGGAACACGATCACGTCGGATCCGCAGGTGGCGGTCGACGCGCTCGTGCAGACGCGTGCCGAGCTGACCCGAGCGCTCGACGAGATCAGGCGATTGGTCGACGCGCTGCGCCCACCCGTGCTCGATGAGCTCGGACTGGTCGGCTCGATCGCGCAGCAGGCCGAACGGTTCAACGGACTGGCCATCACCGTCGAGCACGAGGGTGATCTGAGCAGCCTGCCCGCGGCCGTCGAGGTGGCGGCCTTCCGCATCGTGCTCGAGGCGATGACGAACGCCGCCCGTCATGCGCACGCGACGTCGGTGCGCGTTCGACTGCAGCGAGCTGATGACCTCGAGATCGATGTGGTGGACGACGGGTCGCAGTCCGGCCCATGGGTCGCCGGTGTCGGGATCACATCGATGTCAGATCGAGCCACCGAGATCGGCGGCGAGCTGTTGGTCGGCCCGAACGTCGGCGGCGGCGGACGGGTGTCAGCACGACTGCCGGTGCTCGCATGAGCGATGCGGTGCGGGTGCTCATCGTGGACGACCACGCCGTCGTGCGCTCGGGGCTGCGCGCCCTGCTCGGCACCGTCGCCGGGCTCGAGGTCGTCGGCGAGGCGGGCGGCGGCACCGAGGCCGTCGAGCAGGCGATCGCGATGGTTCCCGATGTGGTGCTGATGGACCTGCAGATGCCCGATGGCAACGGGATCGACGCCACCCGTGCGATCGCCGCGGCCTGCCCGAGCGTCGCCGTGCTCGTGCTGACGATGTACGAGGAGGACGACATGGTGTTCTCCTCGCTGCGCGCCGGTGCCCGCGGCTACCTGCTCAAAGGCGCCGATCAGGACGAGGTGGTGCGCGCGATCCATGCCGTCGCTGCCGGTCAGGTGATCCTCGGGTCGGGTGCGGCCGAGCGGGTGCTGGCCTCGTTCGCCGCGCCGGTGGCGCAACGTCAGCCGTTCCCGCAGTTGACCGATCGAGAGCTCGACGTGCTGCGCCTGATCGCCGACGGTCACCGCAACGATGCGATCGCCCGCACGCTCAACCTCGCCACGAAGACGGTGGCGAACCACGTCTCCAACATCCTGGCGAAGCTCCAGTTCGCGGATCGTGCCGCGGCCATCGTCGCTGCCCGCAGAGCCGGCCTCGTCGACGACAGATGAGCGCCAGCAGATCGCAGCTCGCGTCAGTCGGCCTCGGTGAGCAAGGCGATCCCCAGGGCTGCGTACAGCAACATCCACCCGCCCAGCGCCAATCGACCGGCATCTGCTGACAGGGCGAGTGCCGGGGTCAGCGGTACGAACATGTACACGCCGAGCGCGAGCGGCAACCACCGGATCCAGACCGGGACGTTCCAACCTCCACGGATCACTGCGAGCCCCGCAACCACCAGCGCCGCCCCGATCACGAACGTGGGAAGGGCGTAGAGCGTCGAGATGAGCGTTGCGGTCGAGCTGTCACTGGGCTCATCAGCGGCCGCGATGTTGATCAGTTCCACGATCGCGAGGAGGCCCATCCCGGCCGCGCCGACCATCACGCTGCGTCGAGCGCGTTCGGTCGGAACGAGCCTCGCCAGCGCGACGAGGGCGAGGACGAGCGGAACGTGTTGCACGGCCAACAGGACCTGCCCGAAGCGGAAGCCAGTGGGCGACTGAGGGTAGGAGTATCGGTCGTCGCCGACCGAGGGATCCATCACCAGCATCACGGCGACGTATGCCACCCCGACGAGTGCGGCGAGCAGGCAGGCAGCGCCGATGCGGCGAGACGTCGAAGGTCGAGTTGGCAGAACGGAGGCGGTCATCGACGAAAGGTACGATGACCTTCTCGACGAGCGCCTCCGTGGAAGTACGGATTCGCGAGTATTGGTCAGATGGGAACAGTGCGAACTCCGACGTTGCGGCAAGCAGAAGATCTCTCGCGCTCGGGCGATGTCGAGGCAGCGTTGGCGCACTGTGAGGCGGTGTCACGTGCTGCGATTGCGGAGGGTGACAAGGAGATGGTGGCGGCGGCCGCGCTGCTGCTGCCCGCAGTTCGGATCGGGTCGTGGTCGCTGCGTGCGCGCCAGCGCGCGTTGGCGGAGCGGGCGCTCCGGTTGATCGGCGACGGCGGGCCCGCGGACACGGTCGTCGCCCTGCGGTCGGTCATCGCCACGATGGCGAACCCGTGGTCCGGTGATGGCATCGAGCTCGTCGACACCGGACTTCCGTCCGACGATCCAGCAGCCGCAGCCGGCCTCTTGCGGGCCCGTCATGAGGAGCTCGTGCACCTCCGCCACGTCGAGGCGCGCCTGCACCTCGCCGACCAGATGATCGAGCTGGGTGAGACGACCGGTGATGACGAACTGCTGGCGACCGGCCGGGCGTGGCGCCTCGACGGCCTCAGCCAACTCGGCCGCCGGGCCGATCTCGATGCCGAACTGCTGGACCTGTGCGGTCTGATCGACCGGATGGACAACGGCTGGTGGCAGTGGTGGCGCCTCGCCACCTGGGCGGCGCTCTCGCACCTCGACGGACAGCACGGTGAGGCGTTGGCCCACTCGGATCGTGCGGCGGCTTTCGGTGAGGAGCGATCCATTCCTGAGGCTCCGTTCGTGCATCTGGTCCTCCAGACGCGGGTCGCTCTCAGAACAGGTGAGCGCCTGGTGCCGGTTGAAGAGGCGGTCCGCGAGGTGTTGCGTCACGCCCCGATGGAAGCTCGCGGATGGCGAGCCCAGTTGCTGGTCGCTCGCGGGATGATGGACGAGGCCGCCGACATCTGGCGTTCGCTGGCGCCGCGCCTCGAAGGGGTCCCCGAGCGAGCGCCCGAGTGGGCGGTGGTCAACGAGGGACACGCCAGCCTGGCCCTCGCGCTCGGTGACCGAGCCTCAGCCGCCGTGATCTTTCGGATGCTGTCTCCCTACGAGGGTCTGCACGTGGTGGGACCCGTCCAGACCCCGTCGAGCGGGCCGGTGTCGCTCGTCCTCGGTCGACTCGCAGCCCTCGTCGGTGACGACAGCGCGGCGCGTCACCTCGACGCAGCCGAGACCCAAGCGGCTGCGATCGGGTCACCAGACTTCATCGCCGATGCCCGCTCGGCCCGTCACGCGCTGGAAGAACGGGGCGGCGTGCTGACGCCGCGGGAACGAGAGGTGGCGCATGCCATCGGCTCCGGTGACACGAACGCGCAGATCGCCCGTCGCTTGTACGTGTCCGAGCGGACCATCGAGTCCCACGTGAGCCACATCCTGACGAAGCTGAACCTGCCGTCGCGGGCCGCGGTGGCCACCTGGGTGGCCCGCGCCGACGGCGGTCGCTCACTGCCCCCGATCAGTCGCCGGCCGAACAACTGATGCTCGGGCGACGCTCGACCTTCACTCTTTGAAGTAACCACGCCGGGGACGATCGGAATCAGCACACACACTCATGGGCGCGCTCTTCATCGCACGCGCGGGCTGCGGCGGTCAAGATCGAGTTGCCGGCAGGCGTGAGCCTCCACGTGCTCTCCTCCGAAGGACGTCGTACGTCTCAAACGTCGGCATCGGGTCATGCGTGCGAGCGGATCGTGCGCCGGACGGACCACGGCACGATTCGCTGATGGACCCACGCTGCGGGGAGCCAGACCATTCGGCCGAGGCAGTTCAGATATCGGACATCGGTCTGCCAGCTGATCGAGTTGCTCTCGGCGGTGAGCGTGTTCGTCGCCGACAGGATCCGCGATCTGGCCGAGACGACCACCGTGCTGTCCGTTTTCTCGTCGATGTGCCATCCCAGGACGTGCGCGGAACCAGCCGGTCCCAGACGGAGGCCGAGACCGAACCGCCACCCGAACCGCAGGGCTAGCCGGAGAGCGGTGGGTGCGTCCTCCCACACGGATCGAAGCCACTGCTCGGCCGTGCGAGCGCTGAGATCTGTTCCGCTCGCGATGAAGATCCAGTGATACGCAGCGACGCCAGCCACGTCGGCACCGGCTCGATCGGTCGAGTGGTGTGCCACTCGGCAATCGTACGTCCGCTTCTGGCCGCGCTGCCCGGGCGGATCTACGACCGGCGGTGGGCACCGGCCTTGCGGCCGGCGACGATCGCTTGGGCGCGGTCTTCGACACAGAGCTTTGCCAGGATGATGCTGACGTAGTTGCGAACCGTCTTCGGGCTGTAGCCGAGGATGGTCGCGATCGTCGCGTTGCTGTGGCCCTCGGCGAGCTGCTCGAGAACTCGGAGCTCGCTCGGCGTCAGGGTCGGGAACGCTTCGCTCGATTTGACCCGACGCGGCGTGGCAGCAAGGGCCGCCGCGATTCGAGGAGCGACGGCGGCTCCGTAGGTGACCCCGCCGTTGCCGACCGTGATGAGCGCGCGGATCAGCTCGTCGTCATCGGCGTCCTTGAGGACGTAGCCGCGGGCCCCGGCGCGCATCGCGCCGAACAGCGAATCGTCGTCGTCGAACATCGTCAACACCAGAGTTGCGACATTGGGGTGACGTTCCACGATGTCCTGGATTGCGGCGATGCCTCCACCGCCGGGCATGTGAAGGTCGATCAACGCGACGTCGGGCTGCTCGCGAGCGACCGCTTGGACGGTGGACTCACGGTCTCCGGCAGTGCCCACCACTTCGATGCCCTCGACGGTGGCGAGCAGAGCAGCGAGGCCTCGACGAAACAGTTGGTGGTCGTCGGCAATGAGCACCCGGAGGGAGGCGGTCATCCAGGTGCCTCCGCTCGCGTCGTGCTCGATGGTGGCGCGCTGCCGCGGAGCGGGATCGCTGCGGCCACGCAACACCCCCGACCATCGACGCCTCGCGACACGGTGACGAGACCACCGAGCTCGTCGGCGCGCTGCTGCATCGACGCGAGGCCGACTCCTGCGATGCAGCCGTCCTCGATACCGCGCCCGTCGTCGACGACGGTCAACGTGACGGCCAGGTCGTCGCGTCGCAGTCGTACATCGCAGCTGGTCGCGTCGGCATGCTGCACGACGTTGCGAATTGCCTCGGACCCGATGCGGTACAACGCGACCTGGACTGCTGCGGGGAGGTCCTCCAGGCCGTCGGCCGAGTCGACCGCCAGCATGAGCTCTGGTGGCACGAATCCGAGGTACCGGAGCGCGTTGCCGAGGCCGAGATCGTCGAGCAGGGGCGGTCGCAGATCGTCGACCAGCCGACGGAGTCCTGCGGTCGTCGTGTCGACCGTGGAGGAGAGCTCGTCCACGAGGTTCAGGCCGCCGGTGGTGAGCCCACCGCTGCGCCGCAGGGCGCTGAGGCGCAGCTTCATGGCGGCGAGATTGGGGCCGAGCTCGTCATGGAGATCACGCCGGAGTCGTCGACGTTCTTCCTCGATGCCGGCGACTGCCCGTTCCCGAGACGCGTGGAGCGCGTCGGCATGACGAGCGTTCGAGATCGCGAGCGCTGCATGCCGTGCGATGGCGTCGACGGCAGCGACGTCATCGGCCGAGAACCCGCGGCCCCGCGATCGACTGCCGACGGCGATCACCCCGAGCTCGTGGGCTCCGACTCGCACCGGCCGGGTGAGGCACTGGCCCCGAACAGCCGACCCGACCGTGGCGGTCAGATGCGCCGACCATGTGGACGCCTCGATGCCCGCGGCGTGGTCCGTGTCGTGCCCGTCGGCGAGGGGTCGGATGTCGAACGTGACCGATGGGACACGCAGCAGTGCCTTCGCAGTCGTCGCCAACTCGGTGAGGTACTGCACTGCTCCGAGTTCGACAGCGTGGCCATGCTCGATCGATGCGATCGCAGCGATCTGCCGGTCGTCGACGCCGTACACCAGATCCACCACCGACGCGTCGATCCGTCGCCAGGTCGCCGAGGCGACGATGGCGCCGGACGCGAGGGCGACGGCCGCCGACCGGATCGACGGTGAGCCGTCGACGAGCCCGGCCCTGTCCTGGAGCCAGAGCACAGTCACGCCGACCGCACCCGTCGCCACGGCGACGACCAGTGACGTGAGCGCCCAGTGCAGGCCCGCCGAGCCGGTCTGCGAGTGCCGAACGTGCATCGTCAACCCGTGGTGCTCGACCTTCCGCTGTGCGCCTGCGGCATGGTCCAGGTCGATGAGGAAATGTCCTCGCGTGCCAGACAACACCAGAGGCAGAACAGCGTCACGCACAGCATCGTGGCGCCGAGAACGGCCTGGCCGTCAGCCAATGCTGCTCCTGCCTGCAACGCCCAGAAGGCCTGCACGACGATGAGGACGATGACGCCCCAGCGTTGCCGGCGGAGGACGCCGTAGACGGCGATCAGTGCGACGACATCGGTGGCGAAGCTCCCGAGGACCAGCGCGAATGGTTCGTCGCTCCCTGACGCCCCGTCCGCGAGGGTCGGGAGGTCGTACAGCACGATGCTGGCCGTCGCCACGACGATCGAGATGATCGCCGCAAGTCGCAATCGTCCGGTTCGAGTTCTCAGGATCCGCATACGTGCCCTCCACCGCTGGTGTGCCTCGATTCTCGCGTCGGCCGGTCTCGGCGTCACGTGTCCGTTGTCCCGAATCTGTCCTGACCTGATCCCGGGCAGGCGCCCGAAGTCTGGACACCGAGCTCTTTCGCTCCAGGGCTCTGCGAGGGATCGTGCTCGGAGCGAAAGGGGTCGAACGATGCGTCATCGAGCGAGAGTCCAGAGAGCGGTGCTGGTTGTGGTTGTGGTTGCGCTGTGCATGGCCGGCTGCGCCAGCGATCAGAGCGGCACGCCTGAAACTGGCACCATGCCGATCAGCAGGACGACTGCGGTCGCGACGAGCACGACACAGGCCGTTGTGAGGAGTACGCCGCAGGCGGGACCCGACGTCTGCGAGGTCGCTCCGATTCCCGGAGTCACGACGTCTGCGGTCGAGGCGGCCGGTCGTGTGTATCCGACGGAGGTCTACCAACCCGAAGGACGTGACGGCACCCGAGCGGCGGGGGTGATCGACTTGCACGGTCTCGATTCGAATGGCCCGGCCCAGGCCGCCCTCACTGGATTCCGCCAGCTCGCCGAGAGCGAGGGTTTCGTGGTCGCTGAACCGTCAGGACCGGTGGGTCCGCTCGGGGTCACGGGTTGGGAGATCGCGGCGCTCGACGAGCCCGACCGGGACGACGTGGCTGCAATCAACCAGCTGATCGACGTGCTGGTGGACGAGCACTGCGTGGATCCCAACCGCATCTTCGTGGCCGGGTATTCAAACGGCGGGTTCCTCGCTGCCGAGCTGGCGTGTCGACCGGGATCGCGCGTCGCCGCCATCGTCGCAGTCGCCGGGTTCCACGCACCCGAGCCGTGCGAGCGACACGTGCCCACGCTCGTGGTGCACGGAACGGCCGACCCGATCGTCCCGCTGGGACCGAATGGCACGTCGATCATCGTCGACGACGCGACACCCGAGTCGGTGCGCGATCTGCTCTCGTCGTCGATCGAGCAGGAGGTTGATACGTCAGCTGACGACGCCGGCTGTGACGAACCGCCGACCCGGCACGAACTCGCCGACGACGTCATCGAGGTGACGTACCAGGGCTGCGATCTCGGAGCGGACCACCAATTGATCCTCGTCGACGGCGGCGGACACACGTGGCCCGGCGCCGCGCCGACTGCGGATGCGGACTTTCTCGGCCCGACCACGACCAGCTTCGACGCCACCGCGACAGCGTGGGCGTTCTTCGTCTCCCACTCGAACCGCGACTGAAACGGATTGGACTGGACGAGACGAGACTGGAGCGGGTGACGGGAATCGAACCCGCGTTCTCAGCTTGGGAAGGCCAAGCGACTAGCTCTAGCAGGATAGCCAGATAGTGCTACCAGGTGTAACCCGCTACCTGCGGCGCGTCGACGCACGTCAGCCGAGCGGAGATCGTGGCTGAGAATTAGTCCGCATTTACTCTGGCGAAACTCGGCGCGACGCTTGCCTGCATGAGCACCTTCGTCAGCAACCTCACCTTCCCCGAACTCGTCGCCATGCTCGACCACCTGCCCAACGTCGCCTCGCGGTTCGCAGAATCGGAGCAGACGAAGCTCAGGGAGCGTCTCGAAGGCGAGATCGTCACGCGCTACAACCGCCTCAGCAGCGGCCAATAGTGGGCAAACGCTCACCTCTCGGCGGAAAGAGGGAGCGCCGCCCAGCCGCAACGCTACGCCGCGCGAAGATGCCGTCATGGATGCTGCATTGGCGGGTCTCATCGGTGCGGGCATCGGCGTGCTCGGAAGCCTCGTGCCGACGGTGATGTCGTACAAGCTCGAACGCAAGCGCTACGACGACGAAAAGAACTTGCGGGAAGCTGAAGCGGCTGCGGCCCCGCAGCGCGCTCGCACGGCCGCGTATGACGCACTGCTCGGAGCGCTGGCGACTCGTGCCGTCGAGCGCTCGGCGAAGAACGCAGCCGATGTTCAACGAGCCGCCTACGCAGTGTTCACGCACGGCAGCATCGCCGCACGAACGGTTCTCATCCAGCATCAGGCGATCATCGCGGGAGCGGCCTACAACGAGGGGCTACAGGCGATGTCGACGGTGCTCGCCGACTTCCTCAGCGTGGTTCAAGCGGAGACGCATACAAACGAGGATGTCGTCGTCTGACGACGAACGTCAGGCACAGAGCCGAACGGCGCTGAACCGATCGGCGAGGGTGCCGTCGCCGAAGTTGATGGCGGCTCCGGTGCAATAGAGGATGACTCGGATGTAGTCGCCTGCTGCCAGGGGAAAGATGGTGAAGCCGCTGAGTGTGCCAGCGGTGGCTGAGGTCTGCGCTTGTTCGGCGAGGCGTTGATCGCTAAGGCCTGAGCCGTTGAGGTCGACCCAGGCCATGCGGAAGCCGCTCGTGCCCGCGGCGTAGCGGATCTGGTAGCTGATGAGGTAGAGACCGCCGAGCCCTGCTGGGACTGTGATGCGGTCGTTGTTGGTGACGGTCGAGTGGAACGCTCCGTCGTCTCGGGTCTCGGCGGTGAAGCCGTCGAGCGAGGTTGGCGTGCTCGTCAGGATGTTCTTGATGCCGACGCGCCCGAGGATCACGGAGCGGAAGATGCTGTTGCCGCTGCCGAGGAGCCCGTCGATGCGGCCCTGCTGCGTCGAGATGTTCGTCGCGTTGGTGCCGATGCTCGTCGTGTGTCCGCCCACGGTCGCCGACAGCGCGCTGATGTTGCTGGCGTCGGTCGCCTGCGCGGTGTGCACGTCGGTGATCGCTGCTTCGACCAGATCGAGCTGATCCTCGCCGAAGGCTTGCCCATCGATGAGACCGAGGTTGAAGGGGAACGAGGTAGGCATCAGGGCTCCAAGGGGGTGAAGTCGGACTCTTCGGTCACGTCGAAGTGGAGGGTCGAGCGCCAGACGATTCCGGCGCTCGGGTTGAGCAGCTCTATGGCGTGCTCGACGCGGCAGATTCGGTAGTCGGTGAACAGCACGCCATCGCCTGCCACGTCGATGAGGTCGTTCAGCTCGATGGCGACGAGGCACTCGAAGACCTGATCGCAGTCGGGGTTGCCGCCGTGTGCGGTGAGGTCGATGGACACGGGTCGGTAGGTCTGTCGGCCTCGGGCGAGCATGCCTGCGGCCACGTCGTCGAGGTCGGCGTCGGACTGCGTGATCAGGTCGGTGCGCTTCGTCGTGCGGCTCTGGTAGCGACCGCTGATCCCGGAGTTGGTGTACGTGTAGGCGGAACCGCCCGCACGAGCCAGCGAGACCGCCGAGAGGAGCTGATCCTCATCGTTGGCGGTGACGAGGCTGTCAGCGTCACACGGCACGCCATCGGTGTCGTCGCCGTCGAGAGTCCACAGCTTGAAGCCGTACTCGCGTGGTGCGACGGCCATGATCTCGCCGCCCTTGGTCGGGTAGACGTGCCCGTCCACGGAGTCGACCACGAGGTCCAGCTCGGTCAGCAGGTCCTGGGCGAGGGTCGTCGCTTGGAAGGTGGCGGTCGCGGTGCCGCCGTAGACCCATGGGGTCTGAAGGTTCGCTGCGGTGAAGATCCGGTTGACGCGGAAGGCGAACGTCTCCCCCGCGCCGATCGGGCTGAGCGCCGGGTTGTTGATCGCCTTCAGCAAGAAGATCGGCTCCCACGCGGTGATGTCGACCCAGCGGTCTTGACGGAGCCCGTCCGTCTCTTCGTTCCACGCCTTGGTGATGCCGACGAACTGGCTGCCACGCGCCCAGACGCGCACGAGCGAACCTGGGCCGTAGTACGTCGACACGAGCGGGCTGTACTGACGGTCTTGGTTGGCGAGCTGGAGGTCGAGCCTGCCCGTGTCGGCGCGTTGTCCAGCGTCGCCGCCTCGCTCGATCTTGAGCCCGCGCACGTCATCGGTTACGTCTTGCCACTGGAGCGAGCTGAGGATCAGCGGCAGCGGGTCGCCGAGCACGGAGCCAGCGCCCGCCGTGGCGATCTGCACGACGAAGCGACCATCAGGGTCAGCAAGCCAGCCCATTGGGTGACCGTCGCTCGGTGCGGGCTCGATCTCGATCAGCTCGGAGAATGTCGTCATCGGCCCACCCCGCGGCGCTCCTGCTCACGCTGAGCCCGCTGGAGCGATCGCACGTCGACCGATGGCGGCAGGTTGTAGTTATGCGTCGAGCGGTCGACGTAGGTCGTACCGCCGAGCATGTTGCGGCTCTCCCCTGCCGGGTTGACGTAGCTGCCGTCCGGAAGGTCGACGACCTCGGGTCCGTTCTCGCCGACGAGTGTGCGCCCGCTGCCGTAGCCGCCGCTGGCCTTCTTGCCGTTGTAGTCGGTGAAGCCGCTGCCGCCTTTGGCGATGATGGACAGTTCCATCGTGCGGTTCGCTGTGAGGATGTTGAGCTGTCGCTGCACCTCGTCGAAAGCGCCCTTGTCGAGGAGCGCCAGGAACTGCGTGGTGCGGGAGACCGGGAGCTTCAGCACTTCTTGCGCGTACGTGGCGACGGCTGCTTTCTGGTCGTTGACCGACCGCTCGTAGTCGCGGCCCTTCTGTGTGGCGTCGGCAGCGCCCGAGGCGGCTGCGTCCCATGCCTCCTGGGCCTTGACCTTCATGTCGTCGAAGCCGTCAGCGAGATCGATGAGGTCGTTGCTGTGGCTGAGCGTGTCGAAGAGGTTGTCCCAGGCTCGCTCCTGCTGTTCGGCGAGCTTCTTCGAGCGGGCCTGCGAGTCGGCCAGCGCCTCGGTTGCCGTCCTCGCTGCGATCTGTGCAGCCGTGGCCACGTCGGTGCTCTCGGCGTAGTCAGCGGTGGTCTTGCTGGCTTGTGCCCGTGCCGCGTCCTCCTTGGTGATGGCCTCGTTCAGCGCGTCGAGCTGTTTGCGTTGCTCACCGGTAGCGCCGTTCGCGTCGACCTGGGCCTGATAGGTGTCGCGCAGCCGCTTGGCACCTTCGAGGTTGTTGGTCGCCAGCTCCTTCATGACGCCGTTCAGGTCTTTGCCTGCGAGCACTCCGCTCGTCACGGCGCGAGCGAACTGGGCGATCACCTCATCGTCGGCGACGCGAGACATCTCGGCGAACGCCTCGTTCATCTTCGCCGTGTGCTTGGCCATCTCCGCGGCGTGTGCCGATGCGGCGATGGTGGCCAGACCGACAGCGCCCATGACGCCGACGCCGACCTTGCCCATCTTCGTCAGCCCGCCTTCGGCGTCGGTGAAGCGGGCCTTCATCTTGATCGCCTGCCCGACGACGGTCGACACAGCGCCCGCCATGCCGAGCGCTGCTGTGCCTCCAGCGAGCATCCCGCCCGCCGCGCCTGACGAAACCTCATCGAGCTTGGCGATCCACTCGACGCCCGTAGCGACGACCTTGGAAAGCCCGCCGATGATCGGCGTCACGCCCTTGCCGATCGCCAGCCCGAGATCGTCGGCTGCGTCCTTCAGCGCATCGAGGTCGGCGCGGTAGTCCTTCGCACGAGCCAGCTCATCGGGATCGATGACCTTCTGATCGCTGACGCTGGCGAGCGCCTTCTTCAGCTCGGGCGAGCCCGTGCGAATCAGCTCACTCATGCCTTGCCAGCCGCGGCCGAAGAGGTCGCTGGCGAGCTGAGCACGCTTGCTTGCGTCGGCGG
This sequence comes from Ilumatobacteraceae bacterium, assembly GCA_965229005.1. Lineage (GTDB taxonomy): Bacteria > Actinomycetota > Acidimicrobiia > Acidimicrobiales > Ilumatobacteraceae > CBDDIP01. Next base: position 136,420 of record CBDDIP010000002.1, on the reverse strand, counting down.
TGTTGTTGATGGCATCGACGGCGTTCAGGAACGTGCCCTGCGAGTCGACGAGCCCATCCTTGGTGTAGGCGATCTGCACGCCGAGGTCTTTGAACACCTTCGGGTCGACGGCCTTGAGCAGCTTGCCGATTGCCGTTTGCACGGTCTCGGCGCTGATGCCCATGTCGTCGCTGACCTCGATCCAGCGCGAGGCATCCTGCACACTGATGCCGGTCGCGTCGGAGAACTTGCCCGCCTTGATGGCGAGGTCTTGGAAGTTGCCTCCGAGCTTGAACAGGCCAGCGCCAGCGATGCCCGCTGCTGCGAGCGCGCCAGTGCCGAACGCGGTCAGTCGGTTGCCGAGCTTGTCGACGCGTGACTCTGCGTTGCCGAGGTCCTTGTCCGCTGAACGAGAGGTCTTCTGGAACGCCTTGATGGCGTTGTCGGGATCAGCCGTGATGAGGAAGTTGAGGCGGTCGCCCAGACCTCCGAGCATGGGTTACCGCCTCTTCGGCGTCGTGCGCTTGGTGGCCTTCGGCTTCGGGGTCGGAGCGGTCTTCGTCGCCGGGGTCAGGCACTTGATCAGCTCGCCGAGCGGGAGCGCGTAGACCTCCTCGGCGACGGCTTCGAGCGTCCGACCGGTGCGGCCAGCGTCGAGCACGACGAGCCACGCAGACAGCGCCTCAGGCCCGCTGTCGAAGTCGATGCCATCCCAGGACGGCACGCCCACGAGCTTGGCCACAGCGATCGCCTGAGCGGTCGTGAACTCGCTGTTCAGGTAGGTGTGGCCCTTGTAGGTGAGGTTCATCCGAAGACCTTTCCGATGGCGTCGATGTTCTTCTTCTTGAGCACGGCCACGGTGGCCGGGTGCCCTCGTTCCCTCGCTGGAGCCCAGCGGCTGACGCCCTTCGTGCCGGGGTGATGCACACGGGCGTAGGCGTCCTCGCCGATCGAGACGGCCAACTTGCCGCCTCGCCGTCGCGGGCCGATCGAGTGCGCCGGTACGTCCTTCTCTCGGAGCGCCCAAGGGCCTCGGGCCTTCATCAACGCGACAGGCTTCGTGGTGCCCTTCACGTCGAATCCAGCGCCGAGCGCCGCCCCCTTGGTGCCGACGTTCCGCATGCGTCGGTCGGTTCCCGCGTGCTGCTCCGCTGCGTCGAGCAGGTACGACTTCATGACCACCCCTGCCGCCGTCACGGCGTCGCGCTGCGCACTCTCGATGGCCTTGGCAGCCTTGAGGATGCGAGCCGACATGTCGGCGGCGGACGTGGCCATCAGGTCATCAGGTCCAGGCGGCAACGCCCTTGACGACGTTGCGTGCGGGGTAGGTCTGCGACTGCGCCTTCCACTCGCCGACCGTGCCGCCCGTGTCGAGACCGACCACGGAGATGATGCCCTCGAACGATGGGTTCGTCGCCGAGACGGCACCCTCGCGGTACGCAGCGCGGACGGCCACGTCCTTGCCTGCGTTGTCCCAGAGGAAGTCGTGCAGGCCCACGGAGTCGGCCTCGTCGTGGAGGAAGTCGAACTCGAAGGTGAAGTCGCCAGCGCCTGCGCTGGTCGTCTTCGTGCCGGTGCCGAAGGTTGCCGGACGGGTCACGGTGTCGAAGACTCGCTTGAAGACGGCCTTGGCGATCTCGTTCTTGAACGAGACGTAGTCGTCGTCGTCGATGACGCCAGCGGTCACGGTGGTGAACTGCACGTCACCCTTGAGCTGCGGGGTGGAACTCATGGTGTTGACCTCCTGGGTCAGGTACGGGAAAGCTCGACGTTGAGGTCGATTGCGAGCGCGGTGCCCGCTCCGACTGCGATCTCGCGGGGCTCGGTCGTCGAGCGCACGAGAGTGCCGGGGATGCTGTGCAGCGCCTTGATGAGGTCGTCACTGGCTCCGTGGTTGCTGACGAACTTCGCCAGCTCCCGAGCGCCCTTCTCGTAGCCCTTTGCGAGGCTCACTGCGATGGTGATGGACTGAGTGATGCGAGCCCGTGTGCCGGTCTCGAAGTAGTTGATGTTCGACGGGAACATGACAACAGCGCACGGCAGGGTCTCCGCCATGCCGATCTGTGCGTAGGGCGTCAGGCCCTTGCCCTTCAGCGCCGCTGCGAGCGCGTCGTTCGACGCGTTCAGGTCCATCAGGAGAAGCTGAACTTTCGGTAGGGAGCGAGCAGCCGCTCGACATCAGGGTCGAGCTTCGTCACCCTCGATGCTCCGAAGTCGCTGAACGCTGCGATGCCCTCAGGCGTCTCCCGACGCTTGAACAGAGCAGCCGCCTGCATGACGATCGCCGTCGTCACGTCGGCCGTATACGTGCTCGGAAGCGCGCACACGGACTCGACGTGAGCGACCGTTGCGTCGAGGCACTGGGTCAGCAGCGCATCGGCGTCGGTCTCGTCGTCGGCGAACTTCAGCCACGACCGGAGATCATCGAGCAGGGCCATCAGGGCTCAGGGAACGACGAGCTTGCAGAAGCCCTCGGCGCGGCCGTACGTCGCCGCGTAGCCGCGGTAGGCAATGTCGACGCCCAGGTTCGACACGACGGGAGCCGAGAGCAGGCCCTTGACATGCTCGTAGCTCTCGACGAGTGAGCTGACGCCGACGATGCGGGTGTCAGCGGCGAGCTGCGGACCCACTACGAACTTCATCGGGGTCTCGGCCTCAGCGAGGGTTTGCCGAACGAGCGCCAACGCCGACACGTTGGTCGTGCTGTTCGTGGTGCCCGCCAGCGACAGGTACTCGTCGAGGCTCAGCCACACGGTGTCGGGCATCTTCTTTGCCGTGCCGTAGACCGAGGTGATGCCCGCCGTGATCGAGCCGATGATCGTCCCGATGTTGGTGGCCACCCAGTCGGCGGTGGTCGTCGCCAGCGCGACGATCTTGGCGCAAGCGACGGCTTCGGTTGCCTCGGCGTAGACCTCGACGAAGTCCTCGATGACGAGCTGAAGCATCGCCGGATCGGTCCAGTCGAGATCCTGCTCCGAGATGCGAAGACCGCCCGCGTACGTCGCCTTCGTCACGGTGTCGCCGGTCAACGCCATGTTCTGGCTGGAGATCTCCGCCAACTCCGACGACTGAGCGCCAACGGTGACACGCTGCGTGACGCGGGGACGAGTGAACGTCTTGCCGCTAGTCGGCATCGGCCGCGACGTGAAGCTGTTCCACACGGGGCGCGAGCTGTCGTGGAACTTGATCACCGGGCCGAGGATCGGCACCGGCAGAGCGCCGCCCGTCTCTGCCGTGGTCATCGTGTCGAGCGCACGCTTGAACAGCTCGACCGCCTCAGGATCGGGCGGCAACACCTCGTTCTCCATCGAGCGTGAGGCGATGGCACGGACACGCAGCGCCATCCACTCGCCAGCCGTCGTCGGCTCTGCGCCGGGCTGTTCTGCGGTGGGGCGGGTTGGAGTGGAGCGTGTGGCGAGACTGGTGCGGGCGTACTTCGCCGTCACGGTGGTGCCAGCGTTGACCAGATCGGCGCGCTCGCTGGCCTTCAGCAGCTCGGGCTTCATCTGCTCGGCTCGGGCGTAGAGCGCATCCAAGTCGTGCTGCTCTTCGGGGGTCATCGCGTCGGAGCGACCTTCGGCGACGATCTTCGCCTCCAGGGTCTCGATCGCGTCGGTCACTTCGGCGGAGCGCTGGAGCAGCGCCTCCAGCATGGGCGTTCCCACGGTGGTACCTCACAAGGTTTGGATTCACTCGTGTGGCTCTCCGGTGGTGGCTGGCGAACTCCGGGACGGGCAGTGCCTCGTGTGGTTGTTCGCCGCTCCGAGCGGGCCGGGACGGGCATCGCTATTGCGACGCGCTACCCATGTTACGGAACGATGATCCGATCGTCAACGTCGATGTGCCAGCTCCAGTGCGGATCGCCGATGTAGGTCAACAGATGAAAGCTGTCGTCCTGATCGCCTGGGCTCACGGCCCGTGCCTCGAAATCCAGCACATCGCTCGGCTGACGAACCTGGAGGTCGAAGTCGATCACAGCGCCCTCACGCGGAAGATCACGTACGTGTATCGACGCGGCGTCACACCGGGCAACCAAAGCACGAGCGGGATGCGATACATCTTCGAGCTGAGGGTTGCCGTCTGCGCTGCCGTCAGCGAGAGCTGGATCGTTGGATACTCGAAGGCGACGGACAGATCGAGGAGAGCGTCCTCGTCGAGGTCGTCCTTCAGCGATGCCGTCCAAGTCCAGACCAACTCAGCGGCAGCGGTGCCGGTGTTGGTGATCCTTCCTACCGATGACCAGTCGTCTCCCCGGATGATGTCGCGCAGATCGAGAGTCGCAGTCGTGGTGCTCATCGACGGACCCCCAGAGCGAGCCGACGACGGCGGTCGTCGAAGGCGGACAGCGACAGCGCCTCGCTGCGCACTGCGAGCACGCCAGCACCCTCGTGCTGTCCGGTGCGGGCGAGCGACAACTCTCGGATGCCGATCTCCGTCCGGCGCGTCACGCGTCGGCCCGCGCCGTCCATGCGATTGACGGAGCGCATGCCGTAGAAGCCGACCGAGACAGCCCGCAGCTCGCCGTTGTTGACGCGCTCCAGCGTCTCTCCTGCCCACTCTGAATCGCTGACTCGGGCACGGAAGACGAGACCTTCGAGGCTGCGCTCGAAGCGCACATCGCCGACGCTGCCATCGAGGTGCTGGTGCTCGACGAAGAGCTGTCGCCGTGCGCCGAGCGTGCGGTTCGTCGAGGAGCGGTCGAACTCCTCCAGGTACTTCGTGCGTCCGCCGTCGTCGGAGACGAGGCTCGGCGTCTCCCAGCGGAAGGCGACCCCTTCGAGGTTGCGACCGTCTCCAGTCACGTCGAGATCAGCGGAGCGGATGTAGAGCGTGCTCATGCGGCGGCGGCCTCCTCGGTCGTCGGGTCGGTGGTCTCGGCCTGCTGCTCGGTCGTCGGCTTGGGCTCTTCGCTCTTCAGCAACGGCGGCTTGCCCTCGATGTCTCGCGTCTCGTCGACCGTCTCCAGCCCGATCGCCTGCGCCTTCTCGTGGAGGTCGTAGCGCTCGCTTGTGGTCGAGCGGAGGAGGGCCTCGACGTTGCCGCGGACGAACGCCCGACCGGGCACGAGGCGACTCCATGCCTGCTCGATCGGCAGCATTACCGGGACGTAGGAATCGACGATGCGCTGAAGCGCGTCGTCGGTTCGGTTGCCGTACGTCATCGACTTGCTCGCGCCGAACGAGGAGCCGAGATCTTCGGGGCGAAGTCCGAACATCAAGGCGCTCTTCGCGATGCTGAACTGCTGCGACTCCAGGAACTGCGCATCGTCAGCGCTCCACGTCAACGGCGTGTACGTCATCGCCGTGCCCGTGACGGCAACGGTGCGCCGATTCTCCAGGACCGAGACCCAGCCCTCTTTGACTGCGCCGGTCTCCTCCTTGGTCGGGTACGGCGTGTCGAGCTGAACAATGCCGGACGGCACTGCGCCCTCACGCCAGATCGATGCCTCCATGCGCTGTTGATCGAGCATGCCGCTCAGCCCGCGACGGTGGGCCTCGACGACGCCGATGGCCATGATGCGACCGGGGATCGTCAGGCCAAGGCGAACGTGCACGACTTCATCCGGCCGGTAGTGCTCACCCTCGAACTCGTAGAACGCGTAGCCGTCCTCGTCGTAGGCGGCATGCACGGCGTCGATCGGCAACGGGATGAGCTGGCGCGGATAGAGCGTCACCGGGTCGGGATCGGCCTTCACGCCGATCCAGTTGCCGCGCATGAGTCCGTGGCTGACGACCTCCTTCCAGTAGACGAAGGGGTCCATGAAGAGACCAACGCCGGGGTCAGCGACGATGTTCGGAACCGTGGCGAGGGGGGTTCGTCCATCGGGTCCGTACACGTCCGCCGCGCTCATCATCTGACCCACGGCGTTGGCGATCTTGGTCACGGCAGCGTTGACGCCCACGAGCCCGTAGGCGGTCTCCTCGTTGACGGGGAGACGCACGCTCGGCGTGAGGTTGCCGTAGATCAGGTTGTGCAACGCAGCGTTGTCGCTGCCGGTGCTCTGTGCGCCCACGGGTCGCGGCAGCGACGGTCGAGCACGGGTGGAGAGGGAGGGGGCGGGGAACGTCATGCAGCGGCCATCGCTTCCTTGAGCTTGTCGAGATCGAGAGGTGCGGCAGGCGGAGGAGCGAGCTGGGAGGAGCCGACCGCCAGGCACATGGCGATGCACGCGTCGATGTGCATCGTCGACTTCTTCTTCGAGAGGCTGAAGCCCGTCGTCTCGCCGTAGAACGGCACGGCGTTGAGAACGTGGCTCGTGAACTCGGGGCCTGCATCGTGCGTCAGCTCGGTGCCCTGGATCTTGCGGAACGTCTCGCCAATCAGCGGCACCATGCGGCTGTGCGACTGCGGCACTTCCTCCATCGGGACGTGCTCGCTCTCCAGCTTCTGCGCCGTCGCTGCGAAGTAGCGAGGGTCGTAGGCGACGGCCTGGACCTGATGGTCGATCGAGAGCTGTCGGATGTGCTGCTCGACTTCGTTGAACGGGATCGCGTTGCCCTCGCTCGGCGTCCAGATACGAGAGGCAACATGGAGCCGACCATCGGGCCGAAGGCCACACCAGGCGACCGCAGTTGAGTCGTGCTTGTGCGACACGTCCACGCCCACCCAGATCGGCTGAGCGCCGAACGTGAACGGCGAGCGCATCGACTGCCACCGCGTCGGACCATCGACGCCAAGCCAGCCCGCCAGCGACGCGCTCTTCTGGTTGAGACGGAACGTGCGGAAGCCGGACTCGGGCGACAGCTTGCGAGCCTGAGCGATGGCGCTCTCTCGAAGGAAGCCAGCGACGAGCGCAGGGTTCGCCTTGCGCCACTGCGCACGGTCGTCGAGATCGCAATCGGCATCGGCGTGGTAGTCGACGAGGAGGAAGCGCTCAATCGACCCATGCAGGTCCACCATCTCGACGAGGTGGTCGAGCGCGTTCGGTTCGTTGTCCGGTCGACGGGTGCCTACACCCAACGTCAGCGAGCGCTCACGCTTGCCCGCTGCGAGGAGCATCGAGTCCCATGCGACGAGCTGCACGAAGCCGATCTCGTCGATGAGCGCGAGCGATGGATCGAGACCCTGGAGCGTGTCCTCGTCGGCTGCGATCGGGAACATCTCGCCGTCTGCGTTGTCGGGCACGACGATGCGCTGTTCACCGCTGCCGCTGAAGATCAGGCATCGGCCTCGAAGCTCGGGGTTGCCCTTCACGAACATGAGCGCTGCGCCGTAGACGCCGCGCACGGCCTGCTTGAGACCGACCGCGCACACGGGGATCTGCGGCGCTCCGCCGAACGCTTCCGCTGCCACGTCGTCGAATAGCGCCCACGAGCCGATGCCGCCTGCGAAGGTGCTCTTGCCCTGGCCTCGTGGGAGCGTCATGACGCTGCTGTCGTAGTCGTCGCCGCCGAGCACCTGACCAATCCATTCCTTCTGGAACTTGGCGAGCTTCATCGGCTTGCCGCGGCCGTAGCCCTTCGTCGGGATGCACTGCGATTCGAGGAACTTGATGCAGCGAGCATCGAGCGCCTTGACGCGCCACTTCGCCCAGGGACGGTCGTTCCATCCCTTGGTGACGTGCTTCGCCGCGTGCTGGTTGCCGACCGTCGCCATCGACCGTTAGCCCTCCGTCAGAGACAGAGGAAGCCATGCGGCTGGGTGCTCCTGGGTGGCCGGACGCGAAGAAAGGAGCGCCGTCATGCGCTGGTCTTCTCCCATCCCTCGATGAGCCGACGCTGATTGTCCGTGAGGTCGACGCCTGCCATGCCGAACGGGAAGCTCGTGCGGATCGTCTCCTTGTCGTTGTCGAGTACGTGGACGATCACGTACGGGAAGTCGATCTCGAAGGCGGTCACGCTGTTGATGTCGTAGCCACGCATCACGAGCCATGCGAGTACAGCGCTCTTGCGCTCCTCGCTCATCTCCTGCACCTGGTCGGCGGTGATGATCGTCGTCATGATGCGATCACCGGGTGCCCGTCTGCCTCCGATTTGGCCTGTGCCGTCTTGCCCTTGGACTTCGCCGCCTTCTTGTCGTCCGCATCGGTCTTCGCTCGCTGCTTGGCGATCGCCTGCTTGATCGCCGCGTAGGCGTTCTGGTCTTCGCTCATCGGTCTCGTCTCCCTCGCTCGGTTTCGTCTCGGGCCATCGCTGCGCACGTCCAGCAACTGCGAACGCCGACGCAGCCGCGATCGCAGTGCTCGCACTGCAACGCACCGTTGATCGGCTTCAGCTCTGCTCTGCACCATGAGCACGGCGGCTGCATCGATGACCCTCCTCACCCCTTACCGAGGAGTCGGCTACTGCGGGACAGGATCAGTGCGACCGCGGTTGTGAAACGCGCAGCTCGGGCGGAGTGCGCCGTCGATGTGGTCGAGATCGAACTCAGCGCCCGCTGGGTGCTCCTCGCCGCCTCGTGCGCATCGAAAGCCGAAGACGGCCACCCTGAACGCCCACTGCTCACGCTGACGGCGGTAGTCGGCGTCGTAGCGAGCACGCTTGGCTGCTCGGCGCTCGGGTGAGCTGTCGTACTTGCGCCGCTGCGCTTGCAGGCACGCCGGGCATCGTCCTGAACGCCCAATGCCGTCGTACAGCACGAGGCAACCGAGGCACCGCTTCTTCACGCGGCTTCGACCTCCTCGGCCAGCCGCATGGCGATCTCGCAGTACCAGTGCCGAGCACCTCCGCTGACGCCGAGCACCCATGGCCCATCTCGATCGATCGGTGCGCCGCACGAGCACGGCACCGTGGTGCCGTGCTCCATCACGGCCATCCACCTCCGCTTCATCCGGGAGTAGCTGCCATCGGCTGGTTCGTCGAGCGGGTACTCGGCGAGGAGCTTGGCGTCCGCCTCATCACGAAGTCGTGCTTCGTCGACAGCGCAGACCCAGCAGCTCGGACCCGTGCCGTGCGAGCACGAGCCGATGCGCTTGAACGGTGGAACGTGCCCATCGAGGCGGACGCGCATCCGCTTGGACTGCCGAGCCGCCTCAGTGATGCACTTGGAGCACAGCCCTGATGCGTTGTTGGCCGAGATCGTCGCCGGACAGGTCGAGCAGGTGCGCTGCCGACGTACAGCTTCGACCCTGCGCCGTTGACGGTGGCACGTCAGGCACAGACCCGAGACTCGTCGGCGGTGCACCATGCTCTCGCAGCCTTCGGTGATGCACGGGACGAAGTTGAGCACTCGCGGTCGACACGACGCGCACAAGCCCGACGTGTTGTGTCGGGTGGTCCGCCCGATGGCGCAGCCGCTGCACGGGAGCACCAGCTCGACGCGTCGGCTCTGGCGTTCCGCACGAAGACGCTCACGCACATCGGGCGGGCAGGGCGGTCCATGCCGCCGGTTAACGGGTCCGTTGCGTCGGGCCTGCTCGCGCTGCTCAGTCATCCGCGCTGCACGAACTTCCTCCCGCAGCCGTCGAGCTTCCTGGCGCGCCGCAGCCCGAAGCTGCATTGCCTCGGTCCGCTGGTCTGCACTGAGCGCCTTGTCGATCTGGCGCGCTTCGAGCTTGTCTGCTGCCGCGCACTCGCCGCAGATGCCCGAGCGGTTGTTCGGCCCGAGCCCAGCCCCGCAGCGAGGGCAGGGGTGTGCTGCTCGGTAGGCCTCCGCCTTTGCAGCAGCGGAGCACCTCAAGCAGAGCGTGCCCTTCGCGCTGATGCTCAGCGTCGTTGAGCAGTTGGAGCACTTCCTCGACGACTTGCACGCCTGGCACGTCTCCGTCTTCGACGCGTTGCCGAGCACCTTGCCGCAGGTTTCGCAGTGACGAGCTGGTGTCTTACGTCGACTTCCCTGATCATTGATCAATGATTCTGCGTGTGCTCCTCCTCGTTCCGCGGGAGCAGTATCGGAGGAGCACACGCCATCAGAGTCTAATGGGCTCAGATCGAGCATGCCAATAGGCTTCAAACTCGTCACTCTAAGATAACCAGTTAGTATCATTTGGGGATCAGTTTCCAGTCTTGTGAATGTGGAGCAACGAAGCTCATGGTCTGCTTCTGGGTCCAGTTGCCGTAGTACGTGCGCGACGTGTGGACCACACGTCCGCCGTTGATCGCCAGGTGGGCCTGGAGGGTGTCTGGGGTGCGGGTGGCCTTGAAGATGTAGTGAGCCGCTCCCGCGGGGTTGTAGAGCTGATCGACATCGACACGAGCACCCCACGTCTTGCCGAGCGCCGTCTCGTCGACCGTGCCCTTCACCAGTGCATGCACGTGATGGTCTCGACCGGTGTTCTCGATCACGTAGGCCATGGGAGCCAATGCCTGCCCGGTCTGGCGCTTGTAGCAACGCGGCAGATCGGCCAGCTTCTGACGGGCTCGGTCCCACTGGCGCGGGCACCAGGTGAGAGTGATCCACGATGACGGTGAGCCCGTGGTCCCTCCGTGGGCAACGGCCTTCTCGTGGAGCGCTGCCGCCCTCGGTCCGCAGGCGCGGCACTTGATGGCTCCGCATCGGTCTCCCCGGATCTCACCTGTCGACATGTGGACCCACTGGACTCGGCTCGATGCCTCTCGCGGGCACCTGGGCTCTGTCCATTGATCGTCGTGTATAGAAACAAGAGAGGTAGGAGATCTGTCGAGCAATGTCGACGAACATTGATCCATTCTGTAAGATGTCCTTGCGCTGTGGAGGCGAAGGTCTAGGGCCGGGACTATCCGAAAGGACGGTCCCGGCCCTTTGCCATATCGCTGGAGTCAGGCGGCTACGTGAGCCTTGGCGAGCAGCGTGCGCGAGCGATCGAGCGCCAAGACAGCGAGGTACAGGAGCGCCGGATCAGGAGCCGTGTCGACCATCTCCTGCGCCCGCTCGCAGAGCTTGTAGAGCGAGCCAGGCTTCGACCGGAACAGGTTGCACGCCGTGCAGCTCGGCAGGAGGTTCGACGCTCGATCGTTGGCACGGTCGCCGTCGAGGTGATCGACGCACAGGCGGGTGCTGAGGTCGCTGCTGATCCACAGCAGCGGCCCACGGCTGCACCAATGGCACCAGCGCGGCTGACCCTTCCAGGCCTTCCAGGCGGTGGCACGTGAGACCCTCACCCAGCCGTCCGAGTCGGCGAGCGGATGATCGGGGTCGTAGGTGTAGTAGCGACCATCGCCACGAAGGCGACGGGTGTCGTGCGGCTGCATGGTGGAGGCTCCTTCATCGGGGAGACCCGGAGTGGTCTCTACCCTTTGACTTGGCCTCGTGCCGACCCAGACAGGGTCGGGCTTGCCGATCCGACGAAATTTCTTCGGAGCGCAGTTGCGTCTGGTTCCTAATCTACCGCGATGGCCGGATCGCTCGACGGGGTGCGCGTGAAGCTCGCCCGCGCGTCCGAGCACATCGCCGAGCTTCGTCGTCTCGTCGATCTGATCATCGAGGAGTCGGCGCGCTCGATCGTGTGCGAGGAAGATGGCGACCCTCGGAAGCTGGTCTTCCGGATGACGCGCTCGATCACGCCGGACCCGCGCATTCAGGCGATCGTCGGCGACATCCTCTATTGCTGCCGAAGTGCTCTCGATCACCTCGCGTGGCAGCTCGTGCTGCTCGACGGTGGCACGCCCAACGAAGGCACGCAATTTCCGATCTACACGACGCCGCTGAACGACAAGGGCAATCCGCGGAACGTCACGATTCAGCCGGGGATCACCAATCCAGACATCCTGAAGGGCCTTGTCCAGGTGCAGCCGTTCACGCAGACGAAGTACGGCCACGACCCTGCCGACACCGCGATCAGCATCCTGAACGACCTCTGCAATATCGACAAGCATCGGCTCTTGCTGACGCTCATCACTTCGCTGGACGGGGACATGCCTGCCTATTGGGGCCTCGGCGAGGGTGCGCAGGGTCCGAAGTACCGCTTCCTTGTTGGCCCGCTGGAAGCGGGCAGTGTCGTAGCTCGCTTCTGGTTCGACGACCAAGAGGTGCCGAAGCCCTTCGAGCCGCATCTGTCGCTGGTCGTGTCGATCTGGGAAGAGAAGTCCCGGTGGCTTCGCCTGCAACACATCGCCGATGGACTCGAAGCGCTTCGACGAAGCGTGGCGATGGTGATCAACTTGCACTTCGTGACGATGTTCGACACGACCTACGTCGCCTGATCTCGTGGTTGGATGCCCGCCATGCCGGGGGTGTGACCAACTTCACTGTGGTTTCACGAAACAGGTCTGAACGTGCTCGAACGGCATCCAAACGCGCCCCATCGCACCGGTGCTTGTAGTTTGCGCCACCCTGTGCTAGCTGCGGTGTTTCGCCGTAGTGACACTGGAGGGGGGTCGTGGTGTAAGCTGCAAGTGCCCTCGCCAGAGGAATCTGGGCCGCTCCTTCGAATGAGTCGGATCGTGGGTTCGAGTCCCTCCGGGGGCACCAAAGCAGAAGGCCCCCACCTTGCCGGGTGGGGGCCTTCTAACGTCACGGGCCGTAGAGGTCCGAGCCGCTCCTTCGAATGACACCACTGTAGCGGCATGCGGGATGTAAAAGAAGACACAAGAGCGTGACGACCTGTGCAGTCTTCTGCACATCGCGGCAGGTAAGTGCACGTTTCCGAGTACAGGTCAACACTCGCATGCTAAAAGGCGCGCCTGCATGCAGCTTGCGAGTACGGCAATCGCCTTGGATTTCCGCCAACCTGGTTGCTCTCATACTCAGCTCGTCGCGGCCCTCGGACGGCCCCGTCGTGCTGGCTCGGGCGTGCCGAAGAGACGGCGCTGCTCGGCGAGTCCCAGCTCGGCCGAACGGGTGCGCGTGTACCTGGCGACCATCTCGGTGCTCTGCCACCCGCAAACGGCCATGAGTCCGACCTCGCTGCCGCCGCGCTCCAACCACTGGATCGCCAAGCCCCTGCGGAACGCATGCGTCGAGAGACCCTTCGGCAGCCCCGCCGCGATGCGCCTGCGCTTGAGCACGTAGCCCATGCCCTGATCGGTCAGGCCCTTGCCGGTCTGGGAGAGCCAGAGGTGCGCGTCGGCTCGACCATGGTGACGCTCGCGCCATGCGAGGTAGCGCGTCAGCTCGGCGATGATCGGCGACACGTCGACCACCCGCGGCACGCGTGCCTTCGTCGTTCGCAAGCTCGCAGTTCCAGCGTCGAGATCGAGGTCGCTCGTCTTCATCCGGCAGACCTCGCTGCGCCGAGCGCCGGTCACGCTGAAGAACAGGATGAGCGCACGATCTCGCACGCCCTCGAAGCCCTTGAGCTGTGCGCACGATGCGAGCAGCCGAGCGAGGTCGTCGGCGTCGGCGGTCGGCTGCGGTCCGGGCTCGTCGGCCCTGGGGATCTTGAGCGCAGCGAGCTTGTTCGGCTCGTCGAGGAACTCGGCGACGAACTTCGCCAAGCAGCGGATCGCCTTCACCTCGAAGACGACGGTCGACGGCTTCACCTCACCATCGGCGAGGCGCTTGGCCACGTAGGACCGAGCCGTGTCGAGATCGAGATCCGGCGGTAGCGGGATGCCCTTCGCCTGGAGCGAGCGCCAGGTCCACTCGTACTGGTACGCGGTCGTCTGGCTGTAGCCAGCGGCACGCCAGTGCTGACGAAAGGCGGGAAGGACGAGGTCCAATTGCATGGCGAAAGCTCCAAGAGGCTGAGAATCAGTTGGTTGCTGTCGCCTGGTTCAATCGGAGCTGAGCCATCAAAGAGCCTGGTCAGACCTAGGAATCGAGCGGGTGACGGGAATCGAACCCGCGTTCTCAGCTTGGGAAGCTGATGTTCTGCCTCTGAACTACACCCGCAGACGGTCGACGAGCTTAGCGGCGACGGTTCCTGGGCGGCCAGACCGGGTACAGGCCACCATGCGACGCAATCGCAAGCACCTGCCTGCGCCGCCACCGGTACCTGCGGCTCCCGAGCGGAGGAACGCCCTTGGGCGCGTCCTCGTCGAGCAGCTGCAGCCGGGGATGCAGCTGGCCAAGGATGGTCAGCCGGGCCCTTTCGTCACTCAAGTCCTGCCCATGGGGTTGCGCGGGCGGATGACTCGCGTCGACACCACCGACGGCAACCTGTTCCTCGACACGGGCGAGGTCGTGGAGATCGTGCAGCGGCTACCGTCCAGCGAGTGATCCTCTCCGACCGAACCCTGCGCGAGCAGCTTGCCGCCGGCCGCATCATCATCGAACCCTTCGACGAGGCGTGCATCCAGCCGTCGTCGATCGACGTCAAGATCTCGAACCTGTTCCGGGTGTTTCGCAACCACACAGCTCGTGTCATCGACGTCAAGGACGACATGACGGCGCTCACCGAGCTGGTCGAGATCCCGGCCGATGGTGTGTTCATGCTGCACCCCGGCGAGTTCGTCCTCGGCAGCACCCTCGAGCGCGTCGCCGTCGCCGACGACATGGTCGCCAGAATCGATGGCAAGGCACTCGCGCTCGGCACCGAGATCCCCACGCCAGACGGGATGCGCACGATGGCGGATCTTCGCGTCGGCGACTACGTCTTCTCGGACACGGGGTTCGCGGTCCGCATCAAAGACGTCACGGAGGTCATGTTCGACCGCCCGTGCTACGAGCTGACCTTCTCGGACGGCACCGTGCTCATCGCAGACGCTGGCCACCAGTGGGTCACGACCGACAAACCTGATCGACGAGTCAAGCGAGAGGGCTCGATCCGGACAACGCAGCAGCTGGCCGATTCGGTGATGTATGGACGCGAGTACAACCATCACGTTCACCTCGCTTCGTTGGTGCAGTATCCAGCGCGCGAGTTGCCTGTCGATCCGTACGTGTTCGGACTCTGGCTCGGCGATGGAACGTCGACGAAGGCTGAGATCACCACGATCGATCTCGAGATCCTCGATCACATCCGTGCCGCTGGCTATGACGTCTGGAAGGCCACGTCGCCGCTGGCATACCGGATCGGAGGCACGCATCGGACCCGCAACGCGGCGACTGGCCGGTTCGAAGCCGACGGGTCGCTGAACTCTGTACTTCGCCTGATGGGCATGTTCAACAACAAGCACGTCCCTCGCCAGTACATCGAGTCGTCACCCGAGCAGCGATTGTCACTGCTGCAGGGTCTGATGGACTCAGACGGGTACTGCGATGTCATCGGACGAGCGGAGTTCTGCTCCACGAAGGAAGTGCTCGCTGTTGCTGTGCAGGAGCTGGTCTCGAGCTTGGGGATGACCTGCACGCTCCGCAAGGACCGAGCGATGCTGAACGGTGTGGACTACGGCCCGCGTTACCGAATCGCGTTCACGCCGGATCGTCCGGTGTTCCGGCTCACGCGCAAGGCGGCAAGGCAGAAGTACACGAGGCGGACGATGCTTGCTCGTTCGATTCGATCTGTTCGTGCGATCCCGAGTGTCCCGGTGCGGTGCATCGAGGTCGACTCGTCGACCGGCATGTACCTGGCGACGCGGTCGTACATCCCGACCCACAACTCGTCGCTCGGCAGGCTCGGGCTGATCATCCACTCGACGGCGGGGTTCATCGACCCGGGGTTCGATGGGCACATCACGCTCGAGCTGACCAACATCGCCACGCTGCCGATCACGCTGTACCCGGGCATGAAGGTCGGCCAGGTGAGCTTCATGATGATGACCTCGCCGGCGGACAACCCGTACGGCAAGGGCGCTCGCGGCTCGAAGTACCAGGGCCAGCGCGGCCCGACGCCCAGCCGCTACTTCGAGAACTTCCGCGACTGACGCATGTCGATGCTGACGAGCCCGGTCGACGTCGTCCTCTTCGACTTCTTCGGCACGCTCGTCACCTACGAGCCCGATCGCACCGCTGTCGCCTACCCGCGCACCCACGACCTCATCGCCGGATGGGGCTCCACCTCGACGCACGATGAGTTCGTCGAGCAGTGGGACGTCGCGTCCACCACGCTCGAGCATCGATCAGCCGCCTCGCACGAGGAGCACTCGATGCTCGACATCGCTGCCGCGTACGCGTCCAGCGTCGGGCTGCAGCTCGACTCGTTGCAACTGCAACAACTCGTCGACGTGTTCCTCGTCGACTGGCGCATCGGCGTGCACGCCGTACCCGATGCGGCCGACATGCTCACCCGACTGCACGAGACGCATCGGCTGGGTGTCGTGTCCAACACGTACGACCCGGCGATGGTGCCATCGTTGCTCGACGAGCTCGACATGGCTTCTGCGTTCGACTTCGTGCTCCTCTCGGTCGATCACGGTCACCGCAAGCCGCACCCGTCGATCTACGAGCAGGCGCTGACGAAGTGCGACTGCGCGCCGGACCGCGTTGCCTTCGTCGGCGACACGTACGAGCCGGACTACGTCGGCCCGATCGCCGCTGGCATGAGCGCCTACCTCATCGACCCGATGCGCCAGTGGCCGGTCCCCGAGCCGCACCGCCTGCACCACGTGCTCGACATCGAGGGCAAGCTGCGCCCGTGAGCGACGCCAGCCCCGAGAGCAGCGAGCGCCACGGCATCTTCGGCAGCACCTCTCGGCTCGAGGCGTTCAGCGATGGCGTGCTCGCCATCATCCTGACGATCATGGCCTTCGAGATCGCCGCACCCGAGGGCGGCGCGCTGCGCGATCTGCGCGATCGCCTCGGCACGTTCCTGGCCTACGCGCTCAGCTTCGCCTTCATCGCCATCTACTGGAACAACCACCACCACACCTTCCGCGCGTGCAAGCGGATGAGCAACGCGGTGATGTGGTCGAACATGTTCCTGCTGTTCTGCCTGTCACTGATCCCGGCCGCCACCGAGTGGGTCGGCACGCATCCCGGCGACCCCGGCCCGGCAGCGTTCTACGGCATGGTCGGCACGTTGGCCGGCATGGCCTACTACGTGCTGCTGCACAGCATCATCCGCGCCAACCCGGGCACGGGGATCGCCGAGTCGGTCGGCAACGACACCAAGGGCAAGCTGTCGGTGGTGCTGTACCTGGTCGGTGTGGGATGCGCCTACATCCACCCCGCGATCTCGTACGCGCTCTACGCCTGCGTGTCGATCATCTGGTGGATCCCGGACAAGCGCATGGTCCGGGCTCTGGACGACTGACTACTCGCCGGCGACGGGGATGTTCAGCGGTGCATCGGGGTTCGACAGCTTGCGCTCGCCGGCCTCGATCGCGTCGAGGAGGTGGATGGCGATGTCGGCCACCTTCACCTCGGTCTCGTCCATGCCGGCAGCCTTCACGCCGTCGTCGAGCATGATGTAGCAGAAGGGGCAGGCGGTGGCGACGCGCGACGCGCCGGTGCTGATCGCCTCCTTCGCCCGCTCGTCGTTGACCTTCACGCCGATGGACTCCTCCATCCACATGCGAGCCCCGCCGGCGCCGCAGCACATGCCCTTGGTGCCGTTGCGCTGCATCTCGACGACCTCGATGCCCTTGATGCTGCCGACCACCTTGCGCGGCGCGAGGTACACGTCGTTGTGCCGACCGAGGTAGCACGAGTCGTGGTACGTGATCCGCTCCTCGAGCGTGGCCTGGCTCACGTCGAGCTTGCCGTTGTCGATCAGGTGCTCCAGCAGCTGCGTGTGGTGGATCACCTCGTAGTTGCCACCGAGCTGCGGGTACTCGTTCTTCAACGTGTTGAAGCAGTGCGGGCACTGGGCGATGATCTTCTTCACGCCCATCCCGTTGAGCATCTCGATGTTCGGCATCGCCAACATCTGGAAGAGGTACTCGTTGCCGGAGCGGCGAGCCGAGTCGCCGGTGCACATCTCGCTCGGGCCGAGGATGGCCACGTCGATGCCCGCCCGGCGCAGCAGCTTGGCCATCGCCTGGGTGACCTTCTTGTTCTTGTCGTCGAAGCTGCCCGCGCAACCGACCCAGTAGAGGTACTCGGCGGTGAATGGGTCACCCGGATCGACGATGTCGACGTCGAGGCCCTTGGCCCAGTCGGCGCGCTCGCCCTGGTTCATGCCCCACGGGTTGCCCTGGTTCTCCATGCCGCGGTAGGCGGAGCCGAGCTCGGCCGGGAAGTTGCTCTCCATCAGCGAGAGGTAGCGGCGCATGTCGAGGATCTTGTCGAGGATCTCGATGTTCACCGGGCAGATCTCGTCGCACGCCTTGCAGCTCGTGCAGCTCCAGATCTCCTCCGCGGTGATCCGCTCGAACAGCGAGTTGGCCGAGATGGTGATCTCGCCATCGATCGACAGCGGCGGCGACACGTGACCGTGCGGCGACGACGCGGCCATCACCTCGCCGGTCTTCAGCACGATCTCGCGAGGGTCGAGCGGCTTGCCCGTGGCGTGCGCCGGGCACACCGACGTGCAGCGGCCGCACATCGTGCAGGCGTCGGTGTCGAGCAGCTGCTTCCACGTGAAGTCCTCGACGACCGATGCGCCGAACGACTCCAGCGACGTCTCGGTGAGGTTGGGCATCGCCCGCATCGCGCCCTTCGGGCGATCGCGGTCCTTCAGGTACATGTTCAGCGGCGAGGTGAACATGTGGCGCAGCATCGTGATCGGCAGCAGCGCGAGGAACACGACGAAGGCGACGACGTGCGCAGACCACATGATCTGGTGCCAGCGATCGAGCGTCTCGAACGACAGGTTCTGGAACGGCGTGCTGAGCGGGTAGCCGATGAAGCTCCACTTCTCGTAGCTCGGCTTGCCGTAGATGGCGATGCGGAACGCCTCGGCGAAGAAGCCCGTGGCGCCGATGACGAAGAACGTGCCCAGGATCAGCGCGTGCTCCGGCTTGCTCTTGATGCGGATGCGATACGGGCGCTGCACGTAGCGGCGCACGATCGCCCAGATGATGCCGACCATGAACACGGCGCCGGCGAGATCACCGAAGAACGAGTACGCCAGGTACACCTTGCCGTGCAGGAACTTGGCGCCGGTGGGCAGCTGGTGGTCCACCTCGAGCACGGTGGTCACACCGAGCAGCGCGAGGAACCCGAAGTAGATCATCGAGTGCATCAGGCCGGCGGCCGAGTCGCGCAGCAGGGTGCGCATGTACACCCCGGCGCGGAAGTCGGCGAGGCGACGCTTCACGTTCTTGGCGTTGGTGCGGCGACGATCCGGTGCGCCGCGCTCCCAGTTGCGAACTCGATCCGCGAAGGCGAACGCACCCCAGATGAGCATCACCGGGATGACCGTGTAGAAGGCCACCTGGAGCGGGCCGGGGATGCCTTCGAACACCTCGCGGGCGGGGGCCTTCTCGCCGTGCCACTTCGTGATCTGCGGCAGCACCCCCGACACGAGGGTGAAGACCCCCATGAAGATGCCGATGCCGATGACGAGTTGGTGCGGCTTGATGCGCTTGGGGCCCTTGTCGACCGGCGCGGGAGAATCATGCGTGCTCATGGCACGCCTGACGCTAGTTCACCTGGCGAATCCGGTCCCTAACCGTCGGACCGGTTCACCCGATCAGCCGTAGTACTGGCGATCGAGGTCGCGGATGCGACCGGCGAGGCTGGCGAGCAGCTTGTGCGCCAGTGCCGGCACGTCGTCGACGACGCCGAGGAAGTTGCGCTGGCTCAGCAGCAGCAGGGTGCAGTCCGTCTCGGTGATCACCGTCGCGGTGCGCGGGCCGTGATCGAGCAGCGAGAGCTCGCCGACGACGGTGCCCGGTCCGAGCGACGCGACCTTCTTGCCGTTGCGCTTCACGGTCACCGTGCCCTCGAGCACGACGAACGCCTCACGACCCGTCTGGCCCTGATCGACGATCAACGAGCCTGCCGGCATCGTGACCTCGTCACCGGCCTTGGCGATCTTCGCCAGGTCCTTCTGTGAGCAACTGGAGAACAGCGACACCTTCGCGAGGTGTTCGAGGTACGACGACTTGCTGGCCATGGCGGGGGAGCATAGACCGCTCGTGAGGTCGTGAAATGCGTCGTAGCTACACTCGCCGCCAGATGGGCTACGGACTCGGCGTCGACTTGGGCACGACGTTCACCAGCGCGGCGGTGTCCGTCGACGGACGGGTCGAGGCGGTGAACCTCGGGACGCGCACTGCGGTGCTGCCGACGGTCGTGTTCGCACGCGAGGACGGCGATGTGCTCGTCGGTGACAGCGCTGAGTCGCGAGGTGTGCTCGACCCCGGTCGTGTCGCTCGCGAGTTCAAGCGCCGGCTCGGTGACACGACGCCGCTGATCCTCGGCGGCGTCGCCTACTCGGCCGAAGTGCTGATGGGGCACGTCTTCGAACACGTGCTGCGCGTCGTGACGGAACGAATGGGTGCAGCGCCGGACGCGGTGGTGGTGACGCACCCGGCGACGTACACGAACTACCGACTCGACCTGCTGCGCGACGCGGTGGCGCGGGCCGGGATCACCAACGTCGAGTTCATGCGGAACCGCGAGCGGCAGCGCTGCACTACGCGTCGCTCGGCCGTGTGCCCGAGGGCGCGGCGATCGCCGTGTACGACCTGGGCGGTGGCACGTTCGACGCAGCGGTGCTGCGCCGCTCGGGTGACGGATTCGAGATGCTCGGTGAAGCGAAGGGCCTCGAGCGTCTCGGAGGCATCGACTTCGACGCGGCCGTGATGGACCACGTCGACTCGCGTCTCGGTGACCAACTCGGCGCCGTGCCCGACGACGCCGCGGCGCGAGCGGGCCTGGCGCGCTTTCGCACCGATAGCCGCCACGCCAAGGAGATCCTCTCGGCCGACACCGAGACGACGATCTCCGTCCTCGTCCGGGAGTCGTCGGCAACGTCGGCCTGACGCGGAGTGAGCTGGAGAGCGTGCTGCGGCCGCGGATCCGCGAGAGCGTCGCCGTGTTGCGCACGGCGGTGGCGTCCGCCGGACTGCAGCCGAGTGAGCTCCACGGCATCCTCCTGGTCGGCGGCTCGTCGCGCATCCCGCTCGTGCGTGTCATGCTCAGCTCCGAGTTCGACGTTCCGGTCACCGCCGACGTCGACCCCGAGATGGCCGTCGCCTTCGGCGCCGCCCGTCGCGCTGCAGCGATCCCCGCGCCTGTCCTCCCGCCGCTCCCGCCTCCTGCACCGCTCACACCCCCTCGGCCCACGGCGCCCAGCCCGCCCACAGCCCCTCGGCCCACGGCGCCCGCACCGCGGCGCCGAAACCCGATCATGATCGCCGCCGTCGGCATCGTGGCCGCGACGGTCCTCATCGTCGCCGCTGTGCTCTTGACCAGCGGCGACGACGACCCGTCAGGCGGAGCGACGACGAGCACGCCGACCGATACCGCGACGAACGATACGGAGGTCGCGGAGGGCGATGACTGCCAGCGCGTGACGGCACTCGGACTGGCAAACGGCATTCGCCGTCCGGACCGTCCGGCATTCGCAGAAGAGGGATGCGATCTCGTTGGCGTCAACC
Source organism: Ilumatobacteraceae bacterium (assembly GCA_965229005.1). Lineage (GTDB taxonomy): Bacteria > Actinomycetota > Acidimicrobiia > Acidimicrobiales > Ilumatobacteraceae > CBDDIP01. The sequence continues at coordinate 115,274 of CBDDIP010000002.1, read as the reverse complement.
TGGCGGGTGAAGATCTCGGCAACGTCGACCTCTCGTTCGCCGACTTCACCGGTGCCGACCTGTCCGGCGCCAACCTGGCCAGCAGCACGTGCATCGGCTGCGACTTCACCGATGTCGACCTCAGCAACGCGGATCTCGGTGGTGCCGACCTCTCTGGCGCCGACCTGGCGACGGCAGACCTCGCCTCGACTCGCGTCGAGGGAGCGCTTGTCAACGCGGAGACGAAGCTCGGCCCCGCCGATGGACAGCTCGTCTTCGTGAACTCGGCGGGCATCAACGGGCTCGCCGGCAGCGTCAGCACCAACGCGGCACAGCGGTCGCTCGGCTTCGTGATCGGCGAGGCGGGGGGCAATGGGACAGAGGGAGACCTCGCCACCACGGTCGTCGGTTGTCGTGGCGACCGGGCGACGAGCGATACGCGCAAGGTCGCCCTGTACGTGGCGTTCCTCGGCGGAGTGGCTGCGGACGAGGTCGACTTCTCGACGGTTGCCGATCGAGTGGAAGTCGAGATCGATCCCCTGGTGTCGTGCGTCGTCCTGCTCGGGCGCGACTTCGCGCTGCCCGGCTGACGCCGCAACGGCGCTGTCGTACACTCCGAGCGAGATGGGATACGGACTGGGTGTCGATCTCGGCACGACGTTCACCAGCGCGGCGGTGTCCTTCGAGGGGCGAGTCGAGGCGGTGAGCCTCGGCACGCGCACCGCCGTGCTCCCGACCGTCGTGTTCGGTCGCGAGGATGGTGAGGTCCTCGTCGGAGAGGTCGCCGAGTCGCGCGGTGTGGTCGAGCCAGGTCGCGTCGCTCGCGAGTTCAAGCGTCGGTTGGGGACACCACCCCGCTGGTCCTCGGCGGGGTCGCCTACTCGGCCGAGGTGCTGATGGGCTTCGTGTTCCAGCACGTGCTGCGCGTCGTGACGGAGCGCATGGGTGCTGCACCCGACGCCGTGGTGGTCACTCACCCGGCGACCTACACGAACTACCGACTCGACCTGTTGCGCGACGCGGTCTCGCGAGCGGGGATCGCCAACGTCGCGTTCCTGCCGGAGCCGCACGCGGCGGCGTTGCACTACGCGTCGCTGGGTCGCGTTCCCGAGGGCGCTGCAATCGCGGTGTACGACCTCGGCGGTGGCACGTTCGACGCGGCGGTGCTGCGACGAACGGGCGACAGCTTCGAGATGATCGGCGAGGCGAAGGGACTCGAACGGCTCGGGGGCATCGACTTCGACGCTGCGGTGCTGGATCACGTCGACTCGCGACTGGGGGAGCAGCTCGGTTCGGTCCCGGATGACGCGTCGGCACGAGCCGGTCTGGCACGCCTGCGCGCTGACAGCCGTCACGCCAAGGAGATGCTGTCGTCGGACACCGAGACCACGATCCCGGTGATCGTGCCCGGCGTGGTGGGCAACGTCACCCTCACTCGCCGCGAGCTGGAAAGCGTGCTGCGGCCGCGGATCCGCGAGAGCGTCGGGGTGCTGAAGGCGGCCATCGCATCCGCAGATCTGCAGCCGAGTGAGCTCCACGGTGTCCTCCTCGTAGGTGGTTCGTCGCGGATACCGCTCGTCCGCGTCGTGCTCCATGCCGAGTTCGACGTCACGATCACGGCCGACGTCGATCCCGAGATGGCGGTCGCCTTCGGTGCCGCACAGCACGCCGCCACGATGCCGGCGCCGGCGCCGCGCCCGTTGGCGCCGCCGATCATGGCGCCGCCTCCCGTGCCGACACCGACGATGGCGCCTCCGCCGAAGGGCCCGGAACGAACGTCGACCGCACCCGTACCAACGAGCGTCGACCTGGAGCTGTCAAACGACGTCGTTCGGAACGTCGCCATCGCCGAGCCGGCAGCGGAGGCCGACCCCTCGGCCCGCGTCGCTGGGACACCGCAGCGCCGACGCGTCCTCACCGGAGCGCTCGTCGTGCTCGCTCTCGCCATTGCAGGCTTCCTCGTCTTCCGCTCCGACGACACACCTCGCTCCGGTCTGAGCGATCCTGATTGCAGCCAAACGGTGGACGTTGCCGGTCTCGTTCGACCGCGTGCGGAAGAGCCTCAACCGCCGTGCGATCTCAGCGGTCTCGACCTTCGCAGCAGAGTCCTCCCCGATGTCTTCCTCCAGAATGCGAACCTCGATCGCACCAAGCTCTCGGGTGCCGACATGAGCGACTTCGATTGCGTCACTTGCAGCTTCAGGGACGCAGACCTCTCCGGCGCGAAGCTCGGCAATGCAACGCTCCGTGACGCGGACTTCACCGGCGCGACCCTGATCGGTGCGGATCTGAGCGGGGTGAACCTCGGCACCGCGAACATCACCGACGCAGTGATCTACGACGCGACCGAGCTCGGGACGGTGACCGGTGGCCTGCTGTTCGTCAATGCGTCAGGACAGGTTGGCGTTGCGTCGCTCGCGGTGACGAAAGCAGAGTCGCACGGTTACGTCAGCACCCCGGTTGGGTCAACTGATGCAGTCGTCCCACAGACGGCGATCGCTTGCCAGGGCAATCAGCGAGAGAGCGACGTCACGAAGCTGGCCCTCCTGATCGGCCTGCTCACGGGTGTGTTCCCGGATCGAACGGACTTCGACGAGATCGTCTCACTCACGCAGGGCGACCTCGCTCCGGGTGCGATCAGCGCCGGCTGCATCGCAGTGCTCGGAGCGGACTTCGTCATCGTCTCCTGACGCAAACCTTCAGCGCGACTGGTTCGCCACGGCAGCTGCGGCAGCGGCGATGGCGTCCTGATCGCCGAGATATTCGGCTGAGGCCACGGACAGGTCGGCGTTGAAGGTGTACCGGCGGGGCGCGCCGGTGGGGATGTTCAGCTCGGCGATGTCCGCTTCCGAGATGTGCTCGAGGTGCATCGCCAGCGCGCGCAGCGAGTTGCCGTGCGCGGTGATCAGTACCTCCTGTCCGGCCAGCAGCTGCGGCGCGACCACGTCGTGCCAGTAGGGCAGCACGCGGGCGACGACGTCCTTCAGGCACTCCGCCGCGGGCAAAACGTCCGGCGGTAGAAAGCGGTAGCGCGGATCGTTCACCGGATGCTCCGGGCTGTCGGTGCCGACGGGCGGCGGCGGCACGTCGTAGCTGCGTCGCCACAGGTGGGCCTGCTCGGCGCCGTGCTGCTCGGTGGTCGCCTTCTTGTCCAACCCCTGCAGAGCCCCGTAGTGGCGTTCGTTCAACCGCCAGTGACGTTGCACCGGCAGCCACATCTGCCCCAGCGACTCCAGCGCGAGGTTGCACGTGTGCACGGCGCGAGTGAGCACCGAGGTGTGCGCGACGTCGAAGCGAGCGCCCGCCTCGGCAAGGGTGACGCCGGCCGCGCTGGCCTCCGCGCGGCCCTTGTCGGAGAGCGGCACGTCGTGCCAACCCGTGAAGAGGTTCTGTTGGTTCCAGGTGCTCTCACCGTGGCGCAGGATCACGAGGCTGCCGGTCACGGGGCAGTTCTATCGCACGCGCCCTGGCATGATCACGTGCTGTGAGGTACGGGAGCGCTTGGCCATTCGTGGGACGCGAAGGCACCCTCCACGCGATCACGGCCATGGTGGAGGACCCGCAGAGCGGTGGTGTCCTGCTCAACGGGCCTGCCGGGGTGGGCAAGACGCGCCTCGCCGACGAGCTGCTGGTGCGGCTGCGTGCTGCGGGACACCGCACGGCACGCACCGTGGCCACGCCCGGGAGCCAGACCATCCCGTTCGCCGCGATCGGCCACCTGGTTCCCGATGAGCTGATGGCCGAGGCCAGTCTGGCCGGCGCGGTGAAGGTGTTCGGCGCGTTGCGCGAGCTGCTCGACGGCCACGACAAACGACTCGTGATGATGATCGACGACATGCCGTTCATCGACGAGGCCAGCCTCACCGTCGGCATGCAGCTGCACGCGGCCGGGCTCGTCTTCATGATCGGCACGGCGCGCACCGGCATGCCACTGACCGCCTCGGCGGACGGGCTGATGCGCAGCTTCGCCATCCGTCGCGTGGACATCCACGAGCTCGACGTCGGCGAGGTGGCCACGGTCGCCAGCGAGGTGCTCGGCGCGCCGATCGACCCGCTCTCCGCGGCGCAGCTGTGGGACGCGACGCGGGGCAACGCGCTGTACCTGCGCGAGCTGCTGCTGTCCGTCGAGGACAGTGGGATCATCCAGCTGCCGTCGGGCGCGCTGCGCATCGACGTCGATCCGTCTCAGTCGCCTCGACTCGTCGAGCTGGTCAGCGATCGCTTGCGTGGCCTCGAGCCGGCGCTGGCCGACACACTCGCCTTGATCGCCGTCGCCGAGCCGCTGCTGGTCGGCGACATCGAGCGCGCCGGACTGCTCGACCACACCACTGCGCTGGAGCAGTACGGCGTCGTCACCGTCGACGACAGCGGGACGGAGCCGACCGTCCGCCTGGCGCATCCGTTGCACGGTGAGGTGCTGCGCTCGACGATGGTGGTGCTGCGTCGTCGACGCCAGATCCAGCGGGCGATCGAGATCATCGGCGATCGCCCCAACCCGCGTCCGGACGATGCCCTGCGACTGGCGCTGTGGCGGCTGGACATCGGTCAGGTAGGTGAGCCCGATGTGCTGATGTCCGGCGCTCGACTGGCACGCTCCGCGCTCGACCTGCCGAGCACGATCCGGCTGGCCCGCGCCGCGCACGACGTGCGCCACACGGCGGCGTCGCAGCACCTCCTCACGGAGGCCCTGTTCCTCAGCGGTTCCTTCGACGAGGCCGAGGCGATCGCCGCCGAGCCCGAGCCCGAGGACGCCACGCCGGCCTCGCATCTCCTGCTCGTCGCACCGCGCGTGAACAACCTCCTGTGGGGCGTCAACGACACGGCCCGCGCGCTGGCAGTCGTCGAAGCGGAGCGCCCGTTCTTCGCCCAGATCGGCACCAGTCACATCCTCGACGTGGTCGAAGCCAACGTGCACGCGTACGACGGTCGCCCGCTGCGCGTGCTCGACAAGATCCCGCTGGACCAGCCGGGTGGCTTGCTGCGCATCCTCACGGCCACGCCGTTGTCGACGGCGCTGATCCTCAACGGGCGGTTGGAGGACGGTGTCGCCGTGTCGATGGCCGCGCACGCGACGCAGATGGCGCAGGACGATCCGAAGGCGTTCCTCGATCCCAACACGCACATCGCCACCGGCGCCAACGGCATGCTCGGTCTCGGTCGGTACGCCGAGGTCGACGCGATGGTCATCCAGGCCCACGCCGACTCGATGAGCGAGCGCGTGCCGTTCATGCGCTCGTTCCACGCCTCGGTGCTCGGGCGCAGCGCGCTGCGCACCGGCCGGCTGCTCGACGCTCAGCTGTGGTTCGCCGACGCCCGCGCCGCTGCCGAGGAGATCGGCTTCCGGCCGAGCCGTCGCATCGCCATGTCCGGCCTCGCATGCGCGCTCGGCCAGCAGGGCAAGCGCACCGAGAGCGCGGCGATCCTGGCCGAGCTCGAAGCGCTCGAGCCGGACATCAATTACATGCTGAGCGACATCGCCATCGGCAGCGCGTGGGCGCTGGCCGCGCTCGGCCGCATCGGCGAAGCGCGGTCGGTGCTGCGCGAGGCCGCCGAAGGAGCGATGCAGCGTGACGAGTGGTGGCCCGCGCTGGAAGTGGTGATCGAGTGCGCACGTCTCGGTGATGCCGACGCGATCCGCGATCTCGTCGACGAGATCGAACCGCACGTGCAGGGCCCGCTGACGCCGATCGTGGCACGGTTCGCGAGAGCGATGAGCGGCCGTTCGTTGCAGATGCTCGCCGACGTCGGCGCCGACCTGGCCGCGGTCGGGATGCGGCTGCTTGCGGCCGAAGCGGCAGTCGAGCTGGCGCGGCTGCAGCGTCGTGATGGCATGTCCCGCGACGCGGCGAGCACGTCGGCCAGGGCGATGGAGCTGATCGCCCAATGCCAGGGCGCCCAGACTCCGGGCATCGGTTCGGTGGAGAGCAGCACGTCGTTGCTCACGAACCGCGAGCGGGAGATCGCCGTGCTCGCGGCCGAAGGGTTGACCAGCAAGGACATCGCCGAGCGCCTCTTCCTGTCGGTGCGCACCGTCGACAACCACTTGCAGAACGTGTACCTCAAGCTGGGCGTCAAGGGACGCGCCGAGCTCGGTCACGTGATCTGAGGATCTAGCGTCGGGTCGATGACGACGTACGACTTCGATCGCTTCCTCCGCTACGACGAGCTGACCTCGTGGTTGCACGACACGGCAGCCGCCCATCCGGGGCTGATGACCGTCGAGTCGTACGGGCGCTCGAACGAGGGCCGCGACCTGTGGCTGGCGACGATCACCGACGCGTCGACCGGCGCGCACGACACGAAGCCGGCGCACTGGGTGGACGCCAACATCCACTCGGTCGAGGTCACTGCCGGCGTCGCCGCGCTGAACCTCATCCAGCGCCTCGTCGCCGGCTTCGGCAGCGACGACGTCGTGACCCGCGCGCTGCAGACGCGCACGTTCTACGTCGTGCCGCGCGTCAACCCCGATGGTGTCGAGTGGGCACTGGCCGACTCACCGGTGTTCCGCCGCAGCAGCACGCGCGCCTGGCCGTGGGGCGATGCGCACGAGTCGGCAGGGCTGCACAAGCGCGACGTGAACGGTGACGGCCGTGTGCTGCACATGCGGATCCCGGACCCCAACGGCGCATGGATGCCGTCATCCGAGGACGTTCGGCTGCTCGTGCCCGTTCCGCCCGATGGTGTCGTCGGCGATGCGCCGCGGTACCGCCTGCTGGGGGAGGGCTTCCTCGTCGATCACGACGGCTTCACCATCCCGACGCCGCGTCCCCCGCAGGGGCTGGACATGAACCGCAACTTCCCCGCCGGCTGGGGCACCGGGGTGCTGGGCAGCGGCGATCACCCGCTGAGCGAACCGGAGATCGACGCCCTCGTCCGCGCCGTGCGCGCCCGCTCCAACGTGTGCGGCTACAACGCGTTCCACACCAGTGGTGGCGTGCTGCTGCGCCCGTCGAGCACGAAGCCCGACTCGGCGTTGGCGCCGCTGGACGTGTGGGCGTGGACCGAGCTCGGGCGCCGCGGCACCGAGCTGACCGGGTACACGGTGCACGGCGTGTTCGACGACTTCACGTGGGACCGCACGGACACGATGAGCGGCGCTGCCGACGACTGGGCCTACGAGCACCTCGGCATCTACAGCTGGACCACCGAGTTCTGGGACGTCGTGCACGCCGCCACCGGCACCAAGCAGGGCACCCACTTCTGGTACACCGGCCCCTCGCCGGCAGAGGAGCTGGCCGTGCTGCGCTGGGCCGACGAGCACGGCCACGACCTGTTCGTCGACTGGTTCGAGTTCGAGCACCCGCAGCTCGGCACCGTCGAGCTGGGCGGCTGGGACGACTTCACAACGTGGACCAACCCACCCCGGTCCCTGCTGCCCGCCGAGGTTGCCGGCCACGCCGACTTCGCCCTCCACCACGCGCTCGCCTCGCCGTGTCTCGAGGTGCTGCACTCGGCTGCCGTCGCCATCGGTGACGGCGCGTGGCGCGTCGAGGTCGGCGTCGCCAACACGGGATGGCTGCCCACGTTCGTGACGGACCTGGCGCGCAAGGAGCACCTCGTGCTGCCGATCGTCGCCGAGCTGTCGGGCGCCACCACCGTCGGCCCAGCACGCCAGGAGCTCGGCCAGCTGAGCGGTCGACTGACCACCCGGTTCACCCGCCAGAACGACGGCACCCCGGATCGCCTCCTCGCCACCTGGATCGTCCAGGCGCCAACCGGGACGACCGTGAGCGTGTCCGTCACCCACCAACGCGCCGGCCGGATCGACCTGTCGATCACCCTGTAGGGCGGGACTACCGTCGCGGCGGTGAGGCGGCTGCAGGCGACGATTCGGCGGTGGTGGGGTGAGGACCCGCCATTGCGATGGCACGACGTCGCCCTCCGGTTCGCGTTGTTCATCGTGAACCTGACGATCGCCAAGGAGGTGATCGGTTCGGGCAGCCCGCTGTGGCGGTGGGCGGTCGCTGGAGCGGTGCTCGGCGCCGTGAACCTGCCGCTCATGATCTGGTGGCGTCGGCACCTGCGCCGCGTCGCCGTGCTCGAGGGCCGGATGCCGTCGCCCTTTCCGCCCCCGGACATCTCGTCGGTTTCGCGGCCGTGGGGTTAGTGCAACAGGCGGAGGGTGGCGGTGAGGCCCCCGCCGGGGCGGTTGGCGACGGCGACGGAGCCGCCGCTGGCGGAGGCAAGTTGATGGACGATGGCCAGGCCGAGGCCGGAGCCCTCGTGCTCGGCGGTGGGTGAGCGCCAGAAGCGGTCGAAGGCGCGAGCGAGGTGGTCGGCGTCCATGCCCGGCCCGCGATCGGACACGTGGACCTCGACCAGCCCGCCACTGCGGTTGACGACGACGTCGATGGCCGAGTCGTCCGGCGACACGTTCAGCGCGTTGTCGATGTAGTTGTCGACGATCTGCTCGACCGCGCCCGCAACCGACCGGGCCGGCGCGCTCGGCGGCGCTTCGATGGTGACGGCGATCCCGCGTTCCGCGGCCAGCGGCTGCCAGATGCTCACGCGTTCCCGTGCAACGGCTGCCACGTCCACATCGACGAGCACGACGTCGTTGGACTCGGCACGGGCGAGCAGCAGGAGCCCTTCGATCAACCGCTGCAGCCGCTCCGTCTCGGCGGTGGCGGCCTCGATGCGGTCGCGGGCCACCTCGGGTTGCGTGTCGACGAGGTCGCCGGCGCGTTCGAGCTGCAGCCGCAGCGCCGTCAGTGGCGTGCGCAGCTGGTGCGACGCCTCGCCCGCGAACGAACGCTGCCGCTCGACAAGGGTGGCGATGCGTTCGGTCATCGAGTTGAACGAGGTGGCCAGCGCGCGCACCTCCGGCGGGCCTTCGTCGGTCTCGGCGCGGCTGGTGAACTCGCCGCGGGCGACGCGCTCGGTGGCACGTTGCAGCCGGCGCAGCGGGCGCACCACCGTTCCTGCCATGAACAGCGCGGCGATGCCGGCGGCGCTCAACGAGATCACGCCGACGAGCACGAGACCGCGCACCTTCTCGTTCGCCCGGTCGTCGATCGTGTCTGCTGGATAGGTGATCCGCACCGTGCCGACGATGTCCGCGCCCGACAGCACCGGCACGGCGACGTAGACGATGCGCTCGCCCAGGGTCTCCGACGAGCGCGTTCCCGCTGCGGGCACACCGGTCAGCGCCGTGGCGATCTCCGGGCGGGTGGCGAAGTCGTCACCACGCCGCGCTTCGTCGTCGCTCACCACGACGGCGATCCCACGCGCATCGGTGACCACCACCTGCGCGCCGTTGCGGGTGCGGTAGAGGTCGACGGTGGACTGCAGGGTCGGCAGGTCGTCGCCTTCACCCGACAGCTGGTTCTCCGACGAACCGCCGAGGATGAACGCGTCGCGCTCCAGGCCGGCCAGGAGGCGGTCCTTCTCCACCTGGCGGAGGTGCGACGCCAGCGGCACGTCCTGGGCCAGCAGCACCATGACGATCACGCCGAGGAAGATGGCCAGCAGCCGCCATCTCATTGCGGTGCGGGTGTCTCGAAGCGGAAGCCGACCCCGCGCACGGCGTCGATCCAACGGTGATCGCCGAGCTTCTTGCGCAGCGACGCAACGTGCGCATCGACGGTCTTGGTCGGGCCGTACCAGTGCTCGTCCCACACGCTCTCGAGGATGTCGGTGCGCGTGCGCACCGCGCCCGGATCCGAGGCGAGGAAGGCGAGCAGGTCGAACTCCTTGGCGGTCAACTGCAGCTCGCTGCCGTCGAGCCGCACTCGACGCGTGCGCCGGTCGATCGAGAGCCGTCCGACCACCTGCTGGGCATCCGTTTCCGGCCCGTCGCCACCGCGGCGGCGGGAGACGGCGCGGATCCGAGCGAGCAACTCGCGCAGGCTGAACGGTTTGGTGACGTAATCGTCGGCGCCGAGCTCGAGGCCGAGGACGCGGTCGAACTCCTCGCTGCGCGCGGTGAGCATGATCACCGGCACGTCAGTGCGCTCGCGCAACGTCCGCAGCACGTCGCGACCGTCCATGTCCGGCAGGCCGATGTCCAGCAGGACCACGTCGGGCAGCGGTGCGGCGAGTGCCGCGACGCCCGTGGTGCAGTGCTCCACCTCGTGCCCCGCGGCGATCAGCCCTTCGAGCAACGACTCGGCAATGGAGCGGTCGTCCTCCACGAGCAGCAGGCGCATGCAGGCATTCTCCCCTCCACACCGAACTTCCATCACATCTTTGATGTTTCTTGGATGAAGTGCGGGAACCTGTTGGACGACACATTCGTACCGTGATCGTCGTTCAACGTCGTCCGGTTCGAGCCGGCGATCGACACCGGTTCCAGGAGGACTGAACGATGAAAGCACGAATCGCAAGCCTGTTGTCACTCTCCGGAGTGCTGGTCGCGGGTTCCGCCGCGGCCTTGGTGAACACGCAGGTCCTCAGCAGTAGCCCCTCGTCCAGCTCGGCCGCCACGGCCAGCACGTTCGACGACGACGGCACCGGCACGACGATCTCGACGTCCAGCACCACGCCGAACAGCATCGACACGAGCACGAGCCTGCCGACGGGGACCACCATCCCCGGTTCGACCCCGGTCACCGGGACGCAGGCGGCCTACCAGATCGGCAACGCCGGCACCGTCGTGCTCGACACCGCCGGCGACGTGCTGAGCATCGTGTCGGTCACCCCCGCCGACGGGTGGACGGTCACGAAGGCGGAGCGCAACGGCGCGTTGAACGTCGAGATCAAGCTCAGCAACGGCAGCTCCGAGGTCGAGTTCAAGGCCAGCCTGCTGTTCGGGATCATCAGCACCTCCGTGGAGGTCGACGGCGACGACGACGTCACCTCGACGAGCACGGGCAACTCCACGGTCACCAGCAACACCGTCGATGATCACGGCGGCAACAGTGGCCCCGGTGGTGGCGACGACGACAACAGCGGCTCCGGCAGCAGCGGCTCGGGCAGTGGTCACAGCGGTGGCAGCGATGACTCCGGCCACGGCGGGGACGACGACTGACATGGCAGACCATGAGCCGGCCGACCCCGGGCTGGACCGCATCGCGTCCCTGCGGTCACGTTCGCGGCGGCCGGCTCAGGTGTCCAAGGTCGTGGCGGCCGGCGCCAGCGGCACGCTGCTGCTCGGCCTGACCGCGGCAATGGGCTGGCAGGCCCGCACGAACACGAGCGACACGCCGGCCCCCACCGTGCCGCCTGCGCCGGCCACGGTCCCGCAGACCATCCCGGCGAGCGCACCCGCCGCCGGGCAAACTGATGCACCGACAGGAATCGGGTCCACTCCCCCCGCCCCGATCCCCGTCATCGAGATCGTGATCCCGCCGCCGGCACCTGCAACGCCGGCGGCCAAGCCGGCCAGTGGTTCCACGGGAACGCCCGACGCCACGACCTCGCAGTCGCACTGACATGAGCACGACGCACGGAAACGGGACTTTGGTGAGGATCAACGGGGAGGACCACCCGTCGCTGGTGGTCGATCGGTTTCGCGCAATGGGTTGTCAGGGCGGCCTGGTGGTGGTCGGTGGGACCACCGCACACGTCGCGCTGGCCCGCCGGCTGCTCGAGCACCTCGAGTCGAGGTGGAGCAGGTTCCGCCCGGAGAGCGACATCAGCCGCATCAACCGCGCCTGCGGGATCGCGGTGCCCGTCGACCCGGCGACGATCGAGCTGGTGACGGCGATGGTGCACGCCTGGGTCGTCACGGAGCGCGCCTTCGACCCCACGTTGCTGGCGCCACTGATCGGCCTCGGGCATGCCACCAGTTGGGACGACCCGGCTCGGGTCACCTCCCTGCCGCCGATGGCCGCACCCCGCGGCCGCCCCTACGAGATCGCCGTCGACCTGGCCAACTCCACCATCGTGGCGCCGTACGGCACCGTGCTCGATGCCGGCGGCATCGGCAAGGGGCTGGCCGCGGATCGCGTCGCGTCAGAGCTGATCGAGGCCGGCGCCGACGGTGTGCTCGTCAACATCGGTGGCGACCTGCGCGTCGCCGGACACCCTCCGCAGGGCGAGCTCGGCTGGCAGATCGCGGTCGGATCGCCGTACGCCGACGACGCCGATGGCGGTGACGCCGAGTGCGCGCGCGTCGCCATCGCCGAGGGTGGCGTCGCCACATCGGGCACCACACGGCGCCGGTGGACCACGGCCGATGGCATGAACGTGCACCACGTGCTCGACCCGGCGACGCTGATGCCGGTCGACACCTCACGATCGGGCGACGGCCAGTCCGGTGATGGCGTGTCCGAGGTGGTGCAGGTCACCGTTGCCGCGTCGTCGGCGATGTGGGCCGAAGTTCACACCAAGTCGGTGCTCGTGCACGGCGCGAAGCGAGAGCTGCCGCGCTTCGACGCGATCGGTCTCGCCGCGATGGTGGTGCTGGCCGACGGCCGCACGATCGCCAACCAGTCGTGGAACGCGCTGGCCGTCCATTCGGACGCGTCGTGAACCAGCAGTTCTGGTGGTACCTGTCCCGTGCCGGTGGCATCGTCACCGGGCTCGTCCTCGTCGCGTCGATGGTGCTCGGTGTGCTGATGGCCACCCGTGCCCTGAAGCCGCACGATCGTCCGGCGTGGATGCTGGCGATGCATCGCTGGTTCAGCGCGCTGACGATGATCGGCATCGGCGTGCACGTCGGTGGCCTCGTCGCCGACAGCTACGTCCACTTCGGTTGGGTGGAGGTGCTCGTGCCGATGGGCTCGGCGTGGAAGCCCGGTGCGGTGACGATCGGCGTGATCGCCATGTACCTGCTGATCGGTGTTCAGCTGACCTCGCTCGTGATGCGCCGCCTGCCGCGGCGGACGTGGCACCTCGTCCACCTCACCAGCTACGTGGCGGTGTGGCTCGGCTTCGTGCACGCCGGACTGGCGGGCACTGACGTGTCCAACCGCGTCTACCAAGTCGTCGCGCTGAGCCTTGCGGTCACCGCGCTCTCCGCCGTGCTCGTGCGGATCCTGCTCGGTTCGGCGCGTGCCGAGCGACGTCTGCGACCCGTTCGGTCAGAGGCGAGGCCCGCGGACGAGGGCTCCGGGGAGCTGACCGCTGTGAGCCCCGTCGGCGAAGGTCTCGACGCCGTGCTTGAAGGTGTGCCGGTAGCCGGTGGCGGTCTGCATCAACCGACGCCCGCCGGCCGGTAGGTCGCGCACGATCGTCGGCGGGTGCGCGGCCAGCGCGCCCATGTCGATCACGTTGACGTCGGCCAACTTGCCGGGCGCCAGCACACCACGATCGAACCAGCCGACGTGCTGCGCGGTGCGCTGCGTGATGTGGTGCACCATCAGCTCGATCGGCAACGTCGGCCCGGCGACGCGGTCGCGGGTCCACAGCGCCAGCGCGGTGGTGGTGAAGCTGCCGTCGCTGATCGCTCCGCAGTGCGCGCCTGCGTCGCTGAGCCCGATCAGTGCGTTCGGCGCCTGCAGCATCTCGCGCACCGCGTCGAGGTTGCCGTCGGCGTAGTTGAACAGCGGCATGTACAGCAGCTGGTTGCCGTCGCGCTCGACGAGGAAGTCGAGGGCGACCTCGATCGGCAGGCGACCGGTGGCGGCGGCGATGCCGGCCACCGAGCGCGAAGCCGGCGGCTCGTAGTCCACCGGATCGTCCATCGGGAACAGCTTGTGGAACCCGCCGGTGAGCTCGGCGAGCATGCCCTCGACGGTGATCTTCTGGTGCTCGGCGATGATCGCCGCGCGGCGATCGGGATCGCGCAGCGCAGTGACGAGCTCCGGGAGCGGCAGCTTGGCGACCTGCTGGAAGCTCGGGCACAGGATCAGCGGGTTGATCGTCGCAGTGAGGCCTTGGAGCACGCCGATCGGGCGTGGCGCGATCTGGGTGCGCATCGTCTGGCCGCGAGCGACGCAGCCGTTGACCCAGTCGGTGATCTCCCGCCAGCGGTCCGGCAGTGGTTCGGGTTGCTGCACCGTCATGCTCAGCGGGCGGCCGGTGTGCTCGGCCAGCGCCTGCATCAGCGCCATCTCGGCGTGCACGTACTCGGTGTCGGGCGATTGGTAGGCGTCGCTGATCATCTGGATGACGCCGGTGCCGAGGTCGGCCAACGGTTGGGTCAGCGCCATCAGCTCGTCGAGCGGCGAGAAGCGCGTGCCGAGCGGTGCGCCGTCGCGCGTGCGGTGGATGTAGGTGCGGCTGGTGGTGAAGCCCAGCGCTCCGGCCTCGATGCCGGCGCGGACGTGCGCTGCCATCGCGGTCAGCTCGTCGGCCGTCGGGGTCTCGTCCGGGTTCGCACCGCGCTCGCCCATCACGTACACGCGCAGCGGCGCGTGGGCCACCTGTGTGGCGACGTCGACGGCGAACCGCCGCCGGCCGAGCGCGTCGAGGTAGTCGGTGAAGTGCTCCCAGTCCCACGACAACCCCTCCGCCAGCGCGGTGCCGGGGATGTCCTCCACGCCCTCGAGCAGACCGATCAACCAGTCGTGCTGCTCGGGTGTCGGCCGCGCCGGCGCGAAGCCGACGCCGCAGTTGCCCATCACCAACGACGTCACTCCGTGGATGCTCGACGGGGCCAGCAGCGGATCCCACGTCGCCTGCCCGTCGAAGTGGGTGTGGATGTCGACGAAGCCCGGCGTGACGGTGAGGCCGTCGGCGTCGATGGTGCGCGCCGCGCTGCCCTCGACGTTCGGACCGACGGCGACGATGACGCCATCCTTGATGCCGACGTCACCGGTGTACGCGGGTGCGGCAGTGCCGTCGACGATGTTGCCGCCGCGGATGATCAGGTCGAGCTCGGCCATGGTGTCGGCCTCCGTGTTCTTGGTTCGTCAGTCGATGATGGATTGGTACACGAGCGTCTTCAGCTCGGTGCGGATCGGGTGGGTGCTGCTCGGCAGCAACTGCGTGAAGAACTGCACCGTGAGGTCTTCCTTCGGGTCGACCCAGAAGGCCGTGCTCGCCGCGCCGCCCCAGGCGAACTCGCCGACGCTGCCCGGCACGCGTGCCTTCACCGGGTCGAGCGTCACGCTGACGCCGAGACCGAAGCCGACGCCGTCGAATGCCGTCTCGCTGAACAGCGGGCGGCCGACTGCGGTGAGGTCGGCGCCGCCCGGCAAGTGGTTGCTGGCCATGTAGTCGACCGTGCGCGGGGCGAGGATGCGAACGCCGTCGAGCTCGCCGCGGCGCAGGAGCATCGTCGTGAAGCGGTGGTAGTCGTGCGCCGTGCCGACGAGCCCGCCCCCGCCCTGGAACGCCTTCGGCGCGTGCTTCGCGCCTTGGGCCGCGGCCTCCAGCGGGATCGCCTGGCGCGTCGAGGGGTGGGCGCCGTAGAGGTTGGCCAACCGGCTCAGGTCCGACTCGGGCACGTTCCAACCGGTGTCGACCATGCCGAGTGGATCGAGCACTCGCTCGCGGAACACCTCGTCGAGCGGCTTGCCGGTGATGACCTCGATCACTCGTCCGAGCACGTCCAGCCCGACCGAGTAGTTCCACTCCGTCCCCGGCTGGAACAGCAGCGGCAACGCCGCCCACCGGTTGCACAGGCCCTCGAGATCGTCGTCTGGTGTGCCCCACTCGAAGCCCGCGGCGCGGTACAGCGCGTCGACCGGGTGGTTGTACATGAACCCGTAGGTCAGCCCGGCGGTGTGGGCGAACAGCTGCCACAGCTGCATCGGCTCAGTGATCGGATCGAGCATCGGCGAGTTGATGCTGCCGCCGCGCCAGACCTTCGTGTCGGCGAACGCTGGGATGTACTTCGACACCGGGTCCTTCAGCTCGAAGGCGCCCTCCTCCCACAGCGTCAGCGCGGTGACTGCGGTGATCGGCTTGGTCATCGAGAACAGCCGCCAGATCGTGTCGGTGGTGACCGGCGTCTGCGTGGCGATGTCGCGATGCCCGGATGCCGAGACGTGGGCGAGCTTGCCGTGACGAGCGACGGTGATCAGCCAGCCGGGCAGACGGCCGTCGTCGATGTAGCGCTGGAAGTGCCGGTCGATGCGCGCCAGCCGCTCCGCATCGAGCCCGACATCACTGGGATCCGCCTCGAGGTGCAGATCCGGATGCGAGTCGCTCATGCCCGCACGCTACGCGGGAGCGGCCGAATCGGGCGATGCGTAGCTGGTCGAGCGGAGGGTTCTGAGCGCGCCCGGGTGGGCCTGGAACCCTCCACACGACCGATGTGGAGGGTTTCGAGCGCGCCCGGGTGGGCCTGAGACCCTCCGCTCGGCTTCAGCTCAGCAGCGGGGCGACCTCGGCGGCGATCAGGTCGAGGTGGTCGAGGTCGTCGAGGTCGAGGACCTGGAGGTACATGCGCTCGGCGCCGGCCTCGGCGAAGCTGCGGATCGTCGCGGCAACTTCTTCGGGCGTGCCCGCGGCACCGTTCTTGCGCAGCTCGTCGGGCTCGCGTCCGAGCGCCTTGGCGCGGCGGGCGACCTCGGCCTCGTCCTTGCCGCAGCACACGATCAGCGCTGCCGAGTAGACCATCGGCCGCGTGCGCTCGATCGCCTCGCAGGCGGCGCGAACACGATCGCACTGCTCGGAGAAAAAGCTCAGCGGCACGAACGGGGTGTTGAACTCGGCGGCGTAGCGAGCGGCGAGCGCCGGCGTCTTGGTCTTGCCGCCGCCACCCATCACGATCGGCAGCGGGGTCTGCACCGGCTTGGGCAGACCGGGCGAGTCGGTGACCGCATGGGCGCGACCTTCGTAGGAGAACGTCTCGCCGATCGGCGTGGTCCACAACCCGTCGATGATCGCCAGCTGATCGGTGAGGCTGTCGAAGCGGCCGCCCGTGGTGGGGAAGTCGAAGCCGTACGCCTGGTGCTCACGTTCGAACCAGCCGGCACCGAGGCCGAGCTCGACGCGGCCGCCGCTCATCTGGTCCACCTGCGCCACCGAGATCGCCAGCAGCCCGGGCCCACGGAACGTCACCGGGGAGACGAGCGTGCCGAGGCGGATCGTGTCGGTGTCGCGAGCCAGGCCGGCCAGCGTGATCCACGCGTCCGTCGGGCCCGGGAGGCCGTCGGCGTGATCGCCCATGACCAGGTAGTGGTCGCTGCGGAAGAAGGCGCCGAAGCCGAGCGCCTCGGCCCGCTTGGCGACAGCCAGGAGCGTGTCGTAGGTGGCGCCCTGCTGGGGCTCGGTGAAGATGCGGAGGTCGGTGAGCTGCACGACCCCATTCAACCGCTCACCGCGCGTTCGAGCACCGGGACGCCGTCAACGGTCGTTCGCCGCACGTACCCGGCCGCGAGCGCCGCGGCGATGCCACCAGCCGGATCGCAGTCGCCGGCCGATTGGTACTCGGCGACGAACCGCGGGCGATCGTCGGCACGGAGCATGGCCACGATCTGCTCTCGCGCGCCGGGCACCTGGAGGACGTGATCGCGCCAGATGTACGGCGTCGGCGGGTCGAGGCCGGCATCGGCGTAGAAGCCGGGACTCGAGCACAGCACGTACAGCTCGTCGCCGGGCAGCCGAGCGGCACGGAACCACCGGGCCATCTGCTCGTCGATCGCCGGCCGAAGATCGTCGCTCGCGACGGCGGCGATGTGGCCGCGGTCGAGGCGGAAGATCGTGACCGCGTCCTGGATGCCCGGCAGCAGCAGCACGATCGCGGCCAGCATCGCCGTCCTCGGGCGCAGCCATCGGCTGAGCACGATGGCCGTCGCCACCGACAGCACCGGGCACAGGGCGACCCAGTAGTGCAGGAAGAAGTTGCCGCCGGCGATGAACGAGGTGCACGCAGCGAGCGCCCACAGGCCGACGATCGTCGGGGTGCCGCGCTCATGGCGGCGTTCGCGCCGGGCGACCCAGGCGATCGCACACACGAGGAGCAGGGGCAGCAGCACGGCGCGGGCGGTGGTGAAGGTGGCGAGCAGCCTGGCCCACTTCGCCCCGTTGACGGCGCTGCGCTCGTCGAACCGCTGAGCCACCATCGCGTACCACCACGCTCGGAACCCGGACGTCGCCGCGCCGTGCAGGGCCAGCGCAGCGAGCACCGTGCCCGCACCGCCCAGGAGCGCTGCGACCGCGCTGCGGCACCGTCGCCACGGGCGCTGCGTGAGCACGACCCACACGAGCAACGTCAGGAGCCCGTCGAACGCGCTCTGCTTGATGGAGATGGCAACGCCGGCGAGGGCGCCGGCGGCGACGAGGTGCCACGTCCGGTCGGCGTCGAGAGCACGCAACCCGATCGCCAATCCGGCGACGGCGATCGCGCCGCTGAGCAGCTCGCCGTTGGCCAGGTGGCCCTCGATGACGGGACTGGCGCTGAGGCCCGCGACGAGGATCGAGGCGATCGCCCCGGCGCTGCGTCCCGCCAACTGCGTTGCGACCGCGCCGACCACGACGACCAGCACCGCGCCGAACAACATCGCCATGATGCGCAGCGAGGCCACGCTGCCGCCCGAGAGCCAGTCCCAGAAGCGGTAGATCGTCAGCAGGCCTTGCGGACGATCGACCCAGACGTCGCGCTGGAGCACCTTGCCGTGCGCCCAGGCGCGGGCGATCGCCAGGAACCCACCCTCGTCGGACGTGATCGGCGTCCAGTACATGCGCAAGCGCAGGAGCACCGACAGGACGACGCCGGCAGCGATCCCCGGCCATGGCAGCCCGTCCGGCGGTCGAGCGGCCGCGACGACCGGCTCGGCCACGGGTCGGGCGTGCAGGTCGATCACGGTGCTCACGTGGTCGAACGTACGGACCGGCCTGCGAGCGCACCATCGGGCATGACCCTGAACGCGCCCGATCGTGGTCAGGGATGTGCCGTGCCGACCTCGTGGTCGATCCTGAGTGATGATGACTCAAGATTTCTGCCGCCGAGTTGTTGACCTGGACGAAGTTTCCTAGACTTGAGCCAACGTCACTCAGGTTCTTCCCCCGGAGAACCCCCGATCCCCATCACACAGGAGCAGTCACCATGGCCAAGGCAGTCGGTATCGACCTCGGTACCACCAACTCCGTCGTCGCCGTGCTCGAGGCCGGCGACCCCGTCGTCATCCCGAACTCGGAAGGTGGCCGCACCACCCCGTCCGTCGTCGCCTTCTCCAAGGCCGGTGAGGTCCTCGTCGGTGAGGTCGCCAAGCGCCAGGCCATCACCAACCCCGATCGCACCTTCCGCAGCATCAAGCGCCACATGGGCGAGGGCTGGAAGAGCGACGACATCGACGGCAAGAAGTACTCGCCGCAGGAGATCAGCGCCCGCACGCTGATGAAGCTCAAGCGCGACGCCGAGGCCTACCTGGGCGACACCGTCACCCAGGCCGTGATCACCGTGCCCGCCTACTTCGACGACGCACAGCGCACCGCCACCAAGGAAGCCGGCACGATCGCCGGCCTCGAGGTGCTGCGCATCATCAACGAGCCCACCGCTGCGGCCCTGGCCTACGGCCTCGACAAGGGCGGCGAGGACGAGAAGGTCCTCGTGTTCGACCTCGGCGGCGGCACCTTCGACGTGTCCGTGCTGGAGATCGGCGACGGCGTGTTCGAGGTCAAGAGCACCCACGGCGACACCCACCTCGGTGGCGACGACTGGGACCAGCGGGTCATCGACTGGCTCGTCCAGCAGTTCAAGGCCGCCCACGGCGTCGACCTGGCCAACGACCGCATGGCCGCGCAGCGCCTGAAGGAAGCAGCCGAGAAGGCCAAGATCGAGCTCAGCCAGGTGCAGCAGACGCAGATCAACCTGCCGTTCATCACGGCCACCGCCGACGGTCCGTTGCACCTCGACGAGTCGCTGTCGCGCTCCAAGTTCCAGGAGATGACGGCCGACCTCATCGAGCGCTGCCGCATCCCGTTCGAGCAGGCGTTGAAGGATGCCGGCATCAGCAAGGGCGAGCTCAACCACGTCATCCTCGTCGGTGGGTCCACCCGCATGCCCGCCGTCACCGACCTCGTCACCAGCCTCACCGGCAAGGAGCCGAACAAGAGCGTCAACCCCGACGAGGTGGTCGCCGTCGGCGCCGCCATCCAGGCCGGCGTGCTGCGCGGCGACGTGAAGGACATCCTCCTGCTCGACGTCACTCCGCTGAGCCTCGGCATCGAGACCAAGGGCGGCGTGATGACCAAGCTCATCGAGCGCAACACCACGATCCCCACCAAGCGCACCGAGGTCTTCACCACGGCCGACGACATGCAGCCGAGCGTG
Source organism: Ilumatobacteraceae bacterium (assembly GCA_965229005.1). GTDB lineage: Bacteria > Actinomycetota > Acidimicrobiia > Acidimicrobiales > Ilumatobacteraceae > CBDDIP01. The sequence goes on along the minus strand of CBDDIP010000002.1, from coordinate 95,245 downwards.
GAGATCCACGTGCTGCAGGGCGAGCGGGAGATGGCCAACTACAACAAGACGCTGGGCAAGTTCCAGCTCGTCGACCTGCCGCCGGCCCCGCGCGGCGTGCCGCAGATCGAGGTCACCTTCGACATCGACGCCAACGGCATCGTCCACGTGTCCGCCAAGGATCGGGCCACCAGCAAGGAGCAGTCGATGACCATCACCGGTCAGAGCACGCTCAACAAGGACGACATCGCCCAGATGGTCAAGGACGCCGAGGCCCACGCCGAGGAAGACCGTCAGCGCCGCGACGAGGCCGAGATCCGCAACAACGCCGACTCGCTCGTCTACCAAGCGGAGAAGCTCCTGCGCGATCAGGGCGAGCAGCTCGGCGACAAATCGCTCGTCGAAGGTCCGCTCGGTGAGCTGAAGACGGCCATCACCGGCACCGATACCGGTTCGATCAAGGAAGCCACCGAGCGGCTGTCGCAGGCGCTGCAGGCCGCCGGCCAGCAGCTGTACGAAGCGGCCGCCCGCGACACCAACGCGGCCGGCACGTCGGCCAGCGGGCAGAACGATCAGCCGGGTTCGGCCGACGACGAGATCATCGACGCCGAGATCGTCGACGAGTCGTGAGCGACGACATGGCCGACTTCGAATTCGAGCGGGCCAGCGAGGTGGAAGACCTCTCCGGCCCGATCGAACGACCCGACGCCGACGCGGAGGCAGCCGAGCTCGTCGAGCACGACGTCGCCGCACTGCTGCAGGAGCGCGACTCCTTCAAGGACATCGCGCTGCGCTTGCAGGCCGACTTCGAGAACTACCGCAAGCGCGTCGCCGCCCAGCACGCCGACGAGGTCGACCGGGCAACCGGCAAGCTCGTCGAAGCGATGCTGCCGGTGCTCGACGCCGCCGAGGCTGCGTTCCTGCAGCACCCGGCGGAGGTCGAGCCGCTGTTCAACCTGCTGCTCGGCGAGCTGCGCAAGCACGGGTTGGAGGCGTTGAACCTGCATGAGCAGCCGTTCGATCCGACGGTTGCTGATGCAGTGCTTCATGAGCCAGGCGATGGCGAGCCCATTGTCAGTGAGGTCTTGCGATCTGGCTATCTGTGGAAGGGCAAGGTCTTGCGGCCGGCGATGGTGAAGGTGCGCGGCTAGGGGCGCTGCGGCCAGGCCGGTCGCATGTCGTGGCTCGCACGGGGTTCGCCCTGGGGGCTCACCCACTACTCGCTCACCACGACATCCGACCACATTGGCCTTGCTCTCGGACAACTGAACAACGACTCCTCGTGCAGGTGTGTGGGGGGAGGAAAAGATGAGAACTCGGAGGAGGTGACGGAATTGGCTGCTCAACGGGAGTGGTACGAGAGGGACTACTACAAGGTCTTGGGGGTGGCTGAGGACGCTGCTCCGAAGGAGATCACCAAGGCGTACCGCAAGCTGGCGCGCGACAGCCACCCCGACACGCATCCTGGCGATGCGGCGGCGGAGGAGCGCTTCAAGGAGGTCAGCGGGGCGTACGACGTGCTCGGCGACGAGGCCAAGCGCAAGGAGTACGACGAGGTCCGTCGTCTCGGTCCTGCCGGTGGCTTCCCGCAGGGCGGGCCCGGGCAAGGGCCCGGTGGCTACAACTTCAACGTCGGTGCCGACGGTCTTGGCGACCTGCTCGGGCAGATGTTCGGGCGCGGTCGTCGCGGTGGTGGCGCGTCTGCGTCGGCCGGGCCGATGCGTGGCGCGGACGTCGAAGCGACGCTCAACCTCGACTTCGCCGACGCGGCGCGCGGGCTGACCACGACGCTCTACCTCACCAGCGACGCGCAGTGCAGCACGTGCAACGGCAGCGGTGCTCGGCCCGGCACGCAGCCGACGAACTGCTCGGTCTGCGGCGGTCGTGGCGTCATCGACGACAACCAAGGCATGTTCTCGTTCTCCACTCCCTGTCGCAACTGCGGCGGTCGTGGTGTGGTCATCCCCGACCCGTGTCCGACGTGTCGTGGCAGCGGCGTCGAACGTCGTGCTCGTGAAGTGCAGGCGCGCATCCCCGCCGGTGTCGCCGACGGGCAGAAGATCCGATTGAAGGGCCGCGGCGCGCCGGGCCGCAACGGTGGGCCCACCGGCGACCTGATCGTCGAGTGCCACGTCGCGCCGCACCGTTTGTTCGGTCGCGACGGTGGCAACCTCACCGTGCGCGTGCCGGTGTCGTTCGCCGAGGCCGCGCTGGGCGGGGAGATCGACGTGCCCACGCTCGACGGTCCGTCCGTGACGCTGCGCTTGAAGCCGGGCACCGCCACCGGGTCGCGTCACCGGGTCCGCGGCAAGGGCATCGTCACCCCGAAGCACACCGGCGACCTGATCGTCACCGTCGACATCGACGTGCCCAAGGAGCTCACCGACGAGCAGCGGGCAGCGATCGAGGCGCTCGCCGCAGCAACTACCGTGTCCCCCAGGGCTCACCTGCCGAACGCCGCAGGAGGAAGCTGATCATGCGATCACGAGACCACGCCGTCTACGTCATCTCGGTGGCAGCCGAGCTGGCCGGCATGCACCCCCAGACCCTGCGCATCTACGAGCGCCGCGGGCTCGTCGCCCCCGCTCGCACGCAGGGCGGCAACCGCCGCTACAGCGACATCGACATCGATCGCCTGCGCCGCATCAGCGAGCTCGCCGCCGAGGGCATGAACCTGGAGGGCATCCGCCGGGTGATGGCCCTCGAAGCCGAGGTGCAGCACCTGCGCGCCGAGAACGACGAGCTGCGCACCATCGCCGCCTCCGCCATCGCCGAAGCCGAGCGCCGCTCACCCCGCCGCGACCTCGTCCCCCTGCGCCAAGAAGTCGCCGTCTTCGGCCACCAGCGCAACCCCTTCACCCCCCGCTGACCGCAAACTGGATGTCTGACAGCTCGAATGTCGAGCTGTCAGACATCCAGTTTCGTTGTCCGGGCGAGCACGTCGAGCGTGCCGGTCTGCCCGGTGGCGACGCACACGAACGGGATCGCCGTCAACGGCGGATGCGGCCCATCGACCAGCTCGACCGCGCTGTGGCAGACCGGCACCTCGACGCTGAAGAACTGCAAAGCCGGAGCGCTCTCGTCGTTGAGGATCGCCTGCCCGACCTCCACCCTGAATTCGCCACGAGCTGGCGCCTCGCCATCGGCGCCGAGCCCGTTGCGACCGGCCCAGATCGTCCGCGCGACTCCGCCGTCGACGATGACCCGTGCGTTGCTGGCGAGGTACAGAGAAGCTGAGCCTGGGTAGTCGCTCTCGGCGGTGAACGTGTCGGTCGCGCGGTACGGCGGGAAGTCGCGATCGATGATCGGCGTGCCATCAGTCGTGAACGAGCCGATCGGTTTGCGATCCTCGTCGTAGATCAGATGCGACGGCGGAGCGTCGCCGTCCAGCAGCGGTTGCCAGTGCTCGACCGACGACAGCACGTAGCCGTTCACGAAGCCGTTGGCATCGTCGATCGGCAACCACACCGGGATGACGTCGAAACCCGCCGGCGGGTGCGGGGGGATCTGGTTCGCATCCGCGATCGGGTCGCCGATGGCGACACCGGTGGCCGCCATTGGGTCCTCGACACGTACGGGCTCGTTGGAGAAGATGATTGGGTGGCCGAAGCTGCTGATGCCGTAGACCGCGCAGTCGTTCATGTCCGTCGTGAAGGCGATCGTCGAGCCGTCCGGCAAGGTCAACTGCAACGCGGCCCACGGCTGCGCAGGGGTGACCCCGCTTCCTGGGCAATCGTTGGACCCGCCGAGGAAGACGCTGTACCGCTCGCCGGGGAGTGCCGGCGATCTCGTCGTCGGTTCTCCGAAGTAGGAGCCGTGTGGCGCGTCGATCGGAACTGCTGACGCCGGATCGAAGGACGTCAGCCCGGACAACGACGGATATCCGGACAGCGAGCACGCCTCTGTCCCGACGTTCTCGAGCAGGATCTCGACCAGAGCGTTGCTCATCGCTCCCTCGCGCCGCGCGGCACGGACCGTGAGCGAACTGGCGGTGCACGGCATCACCGGCAGTTCGGTGACCGTGGTGCTGGTGCTGGTGCTGGTGCTGGTGCTGGTGGTCGGGTCGGTCGCGGACGTCGTGATCGGCCCATCGGTCGTCGCGGCGGTGACCGGCTCGCTGGCGGTCGGCGCGTCGGGGACGTCGCGCCGAAGCACAACCGTCACCGCAATGCCTGCGATCACCGTCAGCCCGGCCGCAACAGCGACCATCGTTCGCCGGTTTCGCGCTACGGGGCGCAACGCGATGGGGCGCAGTGCATGCAGGTCCGGCGCTGCGACGTCGCCGACCGAGGCATGGGCGCGCGATGCGGCGTCGGCGATGCGGCGGTCGAGCTCATCCATCAGTCGGCACCGCCAAACGCTCGGCGAGTGTTGCTCGCGCTCGGCGCATGTGCGTGTTCGCCGACTCCTTGGAGATGCCGAGCATCGAGGCGACCTCGGCCAACGAGAGCGAAAGCATCGCGGTGAGCGCGACCACCTGCGCCTGCCGCTTGGGAAGGCGGCGCACTTCCGCCCACAGGTGCGCCGACTCGCTCGGCAGCTCCGGGAGCAGCGACCGTTCGGCGTCCGTGCCTCGACGATCGAGGTAGCGCTGCTCGACGCTGCGGCGACGGCCCATCGAGCAGGCACGGTTGGCGATCACCTTGCGCGCCCACGCTGCGGGATCGTCGTAGCCGCCGATTCGATCCCAACGTTGATGCGCGGCGAGCAGCGACTCCTGGACGAGGTCCTCGGCAGCGGCTCGGCTCCCGGACAGCACGTAGGCGAGCGCGGTCAGGGACCGGTAGTGCGCTCGGTAGAACTCGTCGAACGTCCCCGCACCGATGGCTCGTGCCCCTTCCCCTCACACCGACAACACGCCGAACGCGTGCTCATCGTGTGACACGCCAGCATTCAGTTTCGTTCAGCCGGACCTGTCAGCGCGGCGCGCGGAGGATGTGGAGGGCGGAGCGGACCATGGCGCCGACGTCGAACTTGTCGATCACGCCGGGGCCGGGCTCGACGGGCGGAAGGAGATCGGGGGACATGGCCACCACAGGAGTGGGCAGGTCGACGCCTTCGAACTCGCGCCACTCGGGCGTGCTGAACGGCGACGGCTGCGGCGGCGGGACGATGCGCAGGTGGCGCTCGCCGGACGCACGCGACCCGACTTGGGCGCGCGCCGGCGCGTCACGCGTGGCGCCACGCCACTCGAGCAGCAGCTCCGGCCGCTCGGCCAGCTCGCGGGCGAGTTGGAGCACGGCGGCAACGGCGTGCTTGCACGGGTCGTCGAAGTCCGGGCACGTGCACGAGGCGATCAGCTCGTGAGCTTGCGGCGTGAGCCGGCTCACCTGATGACGTTCCAAGCGCGCGCCGAGGTCGGGCGGGGGAGCGACGAGGTCGACGGCGATCGTCGCCTGGTACGGCTGCGCCCGGCTACCGGTGACCGAGGCGCGCAGGATGCCCGGCGAGATCTCCAACCGCGTGACCGCGTGCTCCAGCACGTACGTCTTGCCGCGACGGAAGCGGCTCGGGTCGGCGAGGCCGGCGACCGACACCGACAGCAACGTGCCGGCCAGCTTGCCCACCGGATCGGCTTCGGTCTGCGGACCGGTCGAGGGGATGATGACGATGCTCATGCCCGTGTTCGGTTCATGACAGCGCACTCCGGTCGAGCACGACCAGGTCGCGGAGCTCGTCGGTGCTCAGCTCGCTGAGCCACGCCTCGCCGGTGGTGCCGACGACCGCGTCGGCCAGCGCGCGCTTGTCGTTGATCAGCTGGTCGACCTTCTCCTCGATCGTGCCCTGGCACACGAGCTTGTGCACGAACACGGAGCGCTGCTGGCCGATGCGCCAGGCGCGGTCGGTGGCCTGATCCTCCACGGCCGGGTTCCACCACCGGTCGTAGTGCACGACGCGCGATGCGGCCGTGAGGTTGAGCCCGGTGCCGCCGGCCTTCAACGACACGAGCAGCAGCGGTGACGCAGCATCGCCGCCGGACTGGAAGCTGGTGACCATCTTCTGCCGGCCGAGCTTGGAGACGCCGCCGTGGAGGAACGGCACCTCGAGACCCCGGACGTCGTGCAGGTGACGTTGCAGCAGCAGGCCCATCTCACGGAACTGGGTGAACACCAGCGCCTGCTCGCCGGCATCGAGCAGGTCGGCGACGAGCTCGTCGAAGCGGGCCAGCTTCCCCGACCGTCCGGCGATGCGCGAGCCGTCGCCGAGTGCATGAGCTGGGTGGTTGCAGATCTGCTTGAGCCGCGTGATCGCGGCCAGCACCAGGCCGCGGCGGCGCATGCCGCTCTCCTGCTGCGCGTCGACGAGCATCTGCTCCACCACGGCCTGATACATGCTGGCCTGCTCCTTGGTGAGCGTCGCCCAGGCAACCTGCTCGACCTTGTCGGGCAGGTCCGGCACCAGCGAACGATCGGCCTTCGTGCGGCGCAGCAGGAACGGACTGGTCAACCGGCGCAACGCGACGGCCGCAGCCTCGTCGTGGTTGCGCTCGATGGCCGACGAGAACTGCGAGCGGAACTGCGGCAGCGTGCCGAGCAGCCCGGGCACGGCGAACGACATGATCGACCACAGCTCGCTGAGCCGGTTCTCCACCGGCGTGCCGGTGAGCGCCAGCCGCTGCCCGGCCTGCAGCTTGCGCATCGCCTTGGCCGAGCGGGTGTCGGGGTTCTTGATCGCCTGCGCCTCGTCGAGCACCACGGTGCTCCAGCGCACCTCGGCGACGTGGTCGATGTCGCGGGTGACCACCTGGTAGGTGCTGATGACGATGTCGTTGGCGGCAGCCATCGCGGCGAACGACTCGGCGCCGTGGCGTCCGCCGCCGTGGTGGACGACGACGCGGACGAGCGGGACGAAGCGTGCGGCTTCGGCCTCCCAGTTGTGCACCACCGAGAGCGGGCAGATGACGAGGTGCGGGCCCGGCAGCCCGGCGAGGTGGGCGAGCGTGGTCGGCGTCTTGCCGAGACCCATGTCGTCGGCCAGGCAGCCGCCGAACCCGGTGCGATGCAGGAACTGCAACCAGCCGAGCCCGCGTCGTTGGTACGGGCGCAACGTGGCCGTGAACCCGGGCGGCGGATCGGCCTCGGTGAGCGTCGTGTCGGGCAACCCCTGCAGGAGCTCACCCAACCAGCCGTCGGCGTCGAGGCGGGCACCGTCGGCAGCGGCGACGAGCGCCGCCACCGCGTTGTCGGTGCCACCCTCCAGCGCCGCGGCGGCGACTGCTTCGGCCTCGAGCTGCGCGGCGAGGCGCAGCAGCTGCAGCGTGCCGAGCTCGCCGTGGTCGGCGCGGTGCTCGGCCAGGTTGGCCAGCGCGCGACGCGCATCGCGGCGATCGAGGTGCACCCAACGTCCGCCGACCTCGATCAGTGCCGACCCCGCCTCGGCGGCGCGCTGAAGCACCACCTCGTCGACGGGCACGTCGTCGATCACGGCATCCCACTGGATGATCGCCTGCGCGCTGAACTTGCCGGGTCGGTCGTCGGTTGGTTGGGCGACACCGCGCGACGTCGGCTTCCTGCGCGCCAGGCCTTCCGGCACGACGACCTCGATGCCGACCGCGTCGAGCTCGTCGACGCGCTCCAGCAGCTGCGCCGCGGCATCGAGGTCGACGTGGCCCTCGCAGGCATCGAGCCACTCGCCGAGGAACGGCGCCAGCTCGTGCAGCTCGTGCTGAGCGATCGTGAAGGTGTCCTGCAGGCGCGGCACGAACAGCGGATCGCGCGCCAGCAGCACCGCTGCCTCACTGCGCGAGAACACGTCGGTGACCGAGCACCAGCGGCTGCGATCGTCGACGTCGACGAGCTCCAGGTTCAGCGGCCACACGGACTCGTCGGGATCCGCATCGTCGTCGACGTCACGCGAGCCCGGCAGCCCGAGCCGCACCCGAGCGCGCAGCACGGGTTCGCCGCCGGCGCGCTTGCGCACGTCGCTCATCGTCGTGGCCAGACGAGTGAGCGCCTCGTCGAGCTCGGAATCGGCGCGGAACGCGCCCGAGGGGGCGATCAGCGCGCGCCCGACGAGCCGAACCGCACGCGACGTGGTGCGTCGCGTGTCGGCGACGTCGGCCGCCCACCCTCGGCTGGCGAGGCGGCTGCGGGCGATGTGATCGGCGAATGCCGCAACGACGTCGCCGGGCACGAGCTCGCGCTGTGCGGGGTTCGGCGCGGTGACGGCCGGCGGCATCGTGGCCAGCAGCGAATCGAGCACGCCGATGACGTCGATGGGCAGTGGACTCCAGGTCGCGAGCCACGAGTTGGCGCCCGTCTGGCGCAGCGTGGGGGTCACCCGCCCGGCGCGCACGAGCTGGTCGGCGAAGGCGAACATCGCTCCGAACCAGGTGACGGAGGGGCTGAACGTGCTGCCGGCTGGGCCGCTGAACGTGTCCAGCTCGGCCAACGACGCCGTGCTGCGGGCGTCGAGGCGCTGGCACATCACCGACTGCTGGCCGTCCGGCAGGTGCAAGCGCACGACGCGCATGTTGGCTGCCTCGGGCGACATCGACCGGCGGAAGGTCCGCGCGACGGTGTCGTTGAGGTTGCCGCCGTACACGCTGCGACCTGGTTGCCAGGCGACCACCTCGCCCTCGTGCCAGCTCAGTTGCAGGCCGGGCAGCGGCTCGGGGGACGGCGCTGCGCGGCGGTTCATCCCATCGAGTGTACGAAGGGGGTGCGCGCCCGCAGTGGGAGCTACGCCGTTGCAGCCTCGAGCTGTGCGAACGCGTCGGTGACCGCGGCCTCGCCGCGAGTGGCCAGCTGCTCGGCGGCGATGACACGAACATCCGACACGCCGATGAAGCCGAGGATGGCGCGCAGGTAGGTGGTGTTGAAGTCGATCTCGCTGCCGATCGGCGTGCCGCCGGATGCGGTGACGATCCATGCGCGAGTCGCCTTGACCAGTCCCTCGGGGCCGGCTTCGGTGAAGCGGAACGTGCGTCCGGCGCGCACGACCTGGTCGATCCACGCCTTCATCGCCGCCGGGATGCCGAAGTTGTACACGGGGGCGACGAGCACGATCTCGTCTGCCTCGAGCAGTTCGTCGACGAGCGCGTCGGAGATCGCCAGCGCAGCGCGATCGCCGTCGGCGAACGCAGCCGCGACCCATGCGCCGGTGACGATCGGGAGACCCTCGATGGCGTGACGGCGCACCACGACGTCGTCGGGGCCGGCGATGCGAGTGATCAGCTCGTCGGCGAGGCGGCGGCTCACCGAGCCGGGGTGTTCAGCGCCTGAATCGACGCGCAGGATGGTGCTCATGACGTTCTCCCTGTCCGACTTCGAAGTCACCGGGTCGGGGGGACCCGTCAGGGTGAACGTAGCGGACCGGGACCTACTGTCCCGCGACCGCCTCGCGGTCGGTGAGCGCGGCGGGCGCTGGGGTGTTCATGTACTCGATCAGCCGGCGGCGCCACTCGACCGAGCACTTGTCGGCCTGCACGCTGACGAGCGTGGTCTGGTCGAGGGGCATCACGCCGTCGAGGCGCTCGAGCATCTTCTTGTCCTCGGCGCCGATGGCGAGATCGAAGCGGATGACCTCTTCGGCCGACACGGAGAAGTCGTCGTTGCGCCAGATGACGAACGTGAAGTAGCTCGTCACGTCGTCGACCGGCGTCGACAGCATGAGGATGATGTGCTCCAGCCCGTTCTCGTAGCGGATCGTGCTCTTCACGTTGAACGGGAGGTTGAAGCCGGTGCTCATCGAGCGGCTGACCACCTCGCCGGTCTGCCCGCTCGCCAGGTTGCCGAGGTCGCTCGTGTTGTTGGCGTTGACCGTGTAGCTGTAGCCGTACCAGTGGTGGTCGAGCGGTCGCAGCTCGACCTTCGGCACGATCGTCTCCTGCGCCCGGCCGAACGTGCCGACGTGCACGTACGGGAAGTGGGTGATGTCGCAGAAGTTGTCGCTCATGCGCGTCGCTGAGGTGTTCCACGTCTCGACCGGCGTGTTGATCCGGCGGAACGTCTCGTCGGGCTCCTGCGCGATGTCGGGGATCGGGCCGCGCGCTTCGCCGAGGCACACCCACACCAAGCCGTAGCGCTCCTCGCAGGAGAACGTGCGCAGGTGGGCACGTGGCGGGGCAGGAACGCCTTCCGCGCTCGACGGCACGCGCACGCACTTGCCGTCATCGCCGAACGTCCAGCCGTGGTACGGACAGACGAGGCAGCCCTCTTCGAGCACGCCGAGCGACAGCGGCGCTTCGCGGTGCGGGCACCGGTCCGGCGCAGCGACCACGGCACCGCTCGGCGAGCGCCACACGACGATCTTCGTGCCGAGCAGCTGCGCCCCGACCGGCGCGCCGCCGACGTCGATGGCGCGAGCGACGACGAACCACGAGTCGCGCAGGGCTTCGTTGGAGCACAGGACCGATGTGGCGGGAGCGGACGTGTTGATCTCAGACATGTTGTGACAACCTGACGCGATGACCGGGAACGTGCAGATGCTGATCCGCGGCGGGGATGTGGTGACGATGGACGCCGAGCGCACGGTGGTGCGCAACGGTGCGGTGGCGATCGATGGCTCGACCATTGTGGAGGTGGGTGACTTCGATGCGTTGCGCGCCGCGCATCCAAACGCGACGGTGATCGGGACCGCCGACTCGTTGGTGACGCCCGGCTACATCAACGGACACCAGCACGTGACGGGCGATCGGCTCGTGCACAGCTGCATCCCCGACGCGATCGATTCGCAGGAAGCGATCTTCGGCTGGGCGGTGCCGATCCACGGCGGCCACACCGGTGACGACGACGAGCTGTCGACGACGCTGGCCGCGCTGGAGGCGCTGAGCAACGGCATCACGTTCACCCTCGAGGCCGGCACCGTTGCCCACCCCGATCGTGTCGCGACGGCACTGGAGCGCATCGGTCTGCGCAGCCGCGTCGGCCAGTGGGGCTGGGACGTCGACGACGCACCGTTCGCCGCACCGGCTGATGAGGTGCTCGACCGCCAACGCCAGTTCGCCGCGCACCTCGCGCCGGGCGGTCTCGTCGAGCCGGGCATCTCGCTCGTCGGTCACGACCTGATGAGCGACGAGCTGGTCGTCGGCGCCAGCGATCTGGCTCGCGAGCTCGGTCTCGGGCTGACGTTCCACATCTCGCCGTCGAGCGGCGACTCGACGAGCTACCTGGCCCGCACCGGCAAGCGTCCGCTGGTGCACCTCGGTGATCTCGGGGTGCTCGGCGACCACGTCGTGCTCGCCCACGCGGTGCACCTCGACGACGACGAGGTCGAGCGCGTGCTGGCCACGCGCACGGCGATCGCCTCGTGCCCATGGGCGTACCTTCGTCTCGCGCAGGGCTTCATCGTCGCCGGACGGCACGACGAGGTCTACCTGCGCGGCGGACGCGTGGCGATGGGCTGCGACTCGGAGAACGCGGGCGACGCGGTGGACATCCTGCGCGCTGCGACCACGTTCGTCGGCATCTTCCGCGATCGCGCGATCGACGCCTACTCGTTGACCGCGCACGACGCGCTGGCGTTGGCCACCATCCGCGGCGCCGAAGCGGTCGGCAAGGGTGACGTCATCGGCTCGCTCGAGCCGGGCAAGCACGCGGACGTCGTCGTGCACGAACGACGTGGCGCACAGTTCCTGCCGCTCAGCCCGGAGCCGGTGCTGCAGCTGATGTGGGCCAGTGACGGACGCAGCGTCAACGACGTCATCGTCGGTGGCCGCGAGGTGATCCGTGATCGTCGCTGCGTCACCGTGGACATCGACGCGCTTCGCGCGGAGGCGGCGGCTCGGCGGGACCACTTCATGCAGGGTCGGGGTGCCGGTCAGGGCCCAACGCATGGGTGAACACTAGCCGACTTTTGGTCAGACCATCAGTCCATGTTTGCTAGCATCGCGGCATGGCTCAACCCAACACGCTGATCTTCGTCGACTTCCCGTCCGACGACACCGTTGCCGCCTCCGACTTCTACGCCAAGGTCTTCGGCTGGACCCTCGAGGGCCGTCCGACCGGTGTCTTCCACCGTGCCGTGCCGGGCGGGTACTTCCCGTTGGACGACGGCTCGGACTCGCCGGTGGGCAACCTCCACCTCGGCATCTACGACGCCGGCAACGCCCGTCCGCATCCGGATCCCGCCGGCGTGGAACCCCGCCACGTCAACCGCGACGGTCGTGGACTTCGGGTGTGGATCCTCGTCAGCGACGACGACAACGAGGACGCGATCCTGGATCGGGCGATCGCCAACGGGGCCACCGAGCTCTGGCGCCACCACTACTGGGCCGAGTTCAACGGCTTCAACGGCGCCTTCCGCGATCCGTGGGGCACCGAAGTGATCTTGTGGACCAAGGGCGGCGACGACCCGCAGATCCCGGAGGGCTGGACCAATGAGTGACCCGTCACCTGCGCTGTACGCGAACACGGCGCCCGGCGCCGATCACGTCGCCAAGGACGACCGGCTGCGGCCGAAGGGCGTCCGCTGGACGCACATCGCCCTGCCGTGCGTCGACATCGACAAGACCATCGCGTGGTACGAGAAGTACACACCGCTGCGCCTGCTCGATCGGCGCGAGGACGAGATGGGCTATGGCGCCTGGCTCGGTCATCCGGATCAGGGCGACAAGCCGTTCATCCTCGTGCTCGTCAGCTTCTTCCGCGATCAGGAGAAGGGCGCGCAGATGCCGATCATGGCGCCGTTCGCGCACATCGGCCTGGAGATGCCGTCGAAGGAAGCCGTCGACGAGATCGCTGCGATCGGCAAGGCCGACGGTTGCCTCAACTGGGAACCGCAGTGGATGCCCGATCCGATCGGCTACATCTGCGCGCTCACCGACCCCGACGGGAACATGATCGAGTTCTCCTTCGACCAGGGCGTGTACGAGAAGGCCCAAGAGGTCTGGGGCAGCGCGGGCTCGTGAGGCCGGGAGAGGTTGCGGCGAAGTACCTCGCCGCATTCGGTACCGGCGACCCCGACGCGGTGACGTCGATGGTCACCGACGACTTCGTCAACGAGCACACCTCGGCGATGGGCAGCGGCTGCGAGGGCAAGGAGGAGTACGCCCGGCGCGTGCCCAACTTCCTGAAGAACATGCCGCAGCTGCGCTACGACGTCGAGGAGATCGTCGCCGAGGGCGACCGGGTGTTCGCCGCCTACACGTTGCACACGCATGTCAACGACCGCGACGTCGCGGTCCGCGGCGTGATGCGCTTCCGCATCGAGGGCGATCTCGTCGCCCACCGAACCGACTACTGGGACAGCATGATCTTCAAGCAGCAAGCAGGTCTCGAATGAGCGCCGGCACCGCAACGCTCGGCAGCAGCGGCATCGAGGTCAGCCGGCTCGCGCTGGGCACGATGATGTTCGGCGCGTGGGGCAACCCCGATCGCGACCAGTGCGTCGAGATGGTCGACATCGCGCTCGATCACGGCATCACGCTGTTCGACACGGCGGACATGTACGACTTCGGCGTCAGCGAGGAGATCCTCGGCGCGGCGCTCGCCGGGCGTCGCGAGGGAATCGTGCTGGCGACCAAGCTCGGCAACCCGATGGACGAAGATCCCGCACATCGCGGCCTGTCGCCGCGGTGGGTGCGTCAGGCGTGCGACGACAGCCTGCGCCGCCTCGGCGTGGACGTTATCGACCTGTACCAGATGCACCGGCCCGACCCCTCGACGCCGATCGCCGACACGCTCGGCGCGCTGCAGGAGCTGATCGACGCCGGCAAGGTGCGGGCCATCGGGACGAGCACGTTCACTCCGGCACAGTTGGCCGAGGCGCACGCCGCCGGTCTGCTGCCGGGCAACGCGTTGTCGACGGCCGAGCAGCCGCCGTACTCGATCCTCACCCGCGCGATCGAGAACGAGGTGCTGCCGTTCTGCGCAGCCAACGACATCGGTGTGCTCGTGTGGGCGCCGCTGAACGGTGGCTGGCTCACGGGCAAGTACCAGGACGAAGCACTCGACCCGGCCGGGCGCGCGGCCAAGCAGGGTGAGCACTTCGACCACAAGGACGAGGCGATGCGCGCCCGCAAGCGCGACCTCGTGGCGCGCTTGATCGGCGTGGCCGACGGTGCCGGGCTGACGATCACCGAGCTGGCGATGGGTTTCATCCTCGCCAACCCGGCGGTCACCTCGCTGCTGCTCGGCCCGCGCACGCCGGCACAGCTGCGCGACCTCCTCGACGCTCAGCACGTCGTGCTGTCTGCGGACGTGCTCGCCGCGATCGACGCCATCGTCGAACCCGGCCTGACCGTCAACCCCTACGACAACGGCTGACCCGTCGCTGCGCCGGCTTCCGGCCCGCGAGTGGAGGGTTTCAAGTCCACCCGGGTGAGCGTCAAACCCTCCGGTCGGGCTGGGCGGATGGTTTCAGGTCCACCCGGGTGAGCGTCAAACCCTCCACTGCGGGTGGGTGGAGGGTTTCGGGCTCGCCCGGGTGAGCGTCAAAGCCTCCACTGCGGGTGGTGGAGGGTTTCGGGTCCGCCCGGGTGAGCGTCCAAGCCTCCACTCCGGGTTCAATGGGCGGCGTCCATCGTCACGATGATCTTGCCGAAGAACTCGCCGCGGGCCATGTGGTCGAGCGCGGCGGGCAGCTCGTCGAACGGCCACGTGCTGTCGATCACCGGCGGCGAGCCGGTGGCGGCCATCGCCGCGAGCATCTTGGGGAAGTCGGTCGGCTGGTAGCCGCCGGCGCCGATCAAGGTGCGGCCCCAGTGGTAGACGTCGGTCAGCGAGATCGTTGCCTCGGTCCCGGTGGTCGTGCCGCAGAACACCATCCGCCCGCCGATCGCCATCGAGCGGATCGACGGCGCGAAGAGCGCCGGCCCGACGTGGTCGATGACGAGGTCGACGCCGCGGCCGCCGGTCAGCTCCAGCACGAGCGGGGAGATCGTGCCGCCCCCATCTGCCTGCAGGTAGTCGATGACGTGGTGGTACCCGGCGGCGCGGGCGCGTTCGACCTTCGCCGCACCGCCGGTGGTGGTGATCACCGTGCTGCCGTCGGCGCGGAGCAACGCCAGCGCGGCGCACGACACGCCGGATGCAGCGCCGTTGACGAGCACCGTCTCGCCGGGCACGTGGCCGCCGGCCTGCAACGCATGGAACGCCGTCATCGCCGCAACGGGCAGGGTTGCCGCCTCGACGAACGTCAGTCCGTCGGGCAGCGGGTGCACCGTGAAGGCGGGTGCGGCAACGAGCTCGGCGAAGCCGCCCGGCCGCGTCGAGCCGATGGTGCGCAGCTGCTCGCAGTACGGGGCGAGCCCGTTGGTGCATCGGTCGCACGTGCCGCACGTGCTGACAGGATCGATGATGACGCGATCGCCGATCGCCGGTCCGCCGATCAGGTCGGCGTGCCGAGCGACCACCTCGCCGGTCACGTCCATCCCGGCGATGTGCGGCAGCGAGAAGCCGCGCACCAACGCTGCGTCTCGTTGCAAGAGGTCGAGCCGGTTGAGCGCGCACGCGTGCACGCGCACGACCACCTCACCCGGACCGGGTTCCGGGTCGGGCACGGATTCGAAGCCGACGACATCGCCGCCGGCTCCGAACCCACGTTGGACGAACGCACGCATCAGCTCAGCTCGCGGGCCAGATCACTCTTCCGTCGGCGTCGTAGAGGCCTTTGGCGATGGCGGCGTCGTAGTACTTGCCGTCGGTCGGCGCACCCTTCGGCCACACCCCGGCCTCCGTGTACTCCTTCACCTCGTTGTCGAGCAACGCCGGATCGATCAGGCCCACCGGTTCTCCGCTCGGCGTCGAGGCGACGACGACCTTGGATTCCTGCGTCCAGCGGTACAGCTCGCCTTCCTTGGTCAGGAAGAAGTCGTTGCCGGCCGACTCGATCTGGGCAACGGCGATGTCGACTGCTGCGGCCGGATCGGCGATCGCGTCCTCCATGCCGTGCAGCGCTGCGCGGGTGAAGTCCTCGACCGCGGTCGGGTGGTCCGCGAGGAACTGCTTCGAGGTGTAGATCAACCCGAACGAACCGGGCACGTCGAAGGTGACCGGGTCGAAGAGGTGGTACTTGACGCCCGCGGCGTCGAGCTGGCCGGGCTCGTTGGACTTGTAGACCGGCAGTGCGTCGATCGGCTGCTCCAGCTGCACGACAGGATCGAACCCTTCGAGCGACAGCTCCTCGTAGTCCTTGCCGCGAACGAGACCATTCTTCGCCAGCATGGCGACGATCGACGGCGGCAGGTCGCCTTTGATGCCGATCGTTCCACCCTTCAGCTGCGACAGCTCGGTCGCGCCGCTCTCCTTCGTGACGAGCGCTTCGATGGGCGCTTTGCCGTAGTCGACGGTGGCGACGAACTCGGCGCCCTCGGTCGTGAAGTTGAGGATCTCCGTGTAGTTGCCGGCACTGGAGAACTGCGCCTCGTTCTTGGCGACGAGCGGGTAGTTGGTCGTCGAGAACCCGGGGCGCAGCTCGACGTCGAGGCACATCTTCTCGAAGTAGCCCTTCTCCTTGGCCACGACGACGTCGAGGATCGACGCCGAAGCGGAGAAGGAGAAGCTGCTGAGGTAGGTGATCTTGCCGGCGGCCTTGTTGGCCTCGCAGCGATCGGCGGAGATGCCCTCCGTGGTGACCTCGCCCACCGAACCGCTGCCGCCATCAGGGTTGGAGGAGCTCGAGGGTTTGGCGTCGTCACTGCTGCAGGCAGCGGCGAGCAACGCGAGGGAAACGACAGCAACGGTGGCGAACCGCTTGTTCACGCTGATCATGGGTGCTCCTGGTTTTGGGGGTGGGGGGGGGGTTGGGGGTGACTAGTCGCGCTGGCTGGCGTGCCAGTGCAGGACGACGCGTTCGATGAGTCCGATGGCGATGATGGCGACGCCGCCGATCAGGGCGAGGACGTAGATCGAGCCCCACAGCTGATCGGACAGCCGGTTGCCCTGCTGCTGCGCGGAACGCACCGAGTAGCCGAGGCCGTGGTTGACGCCGCCGAACCACTCGCCGAGCACGGCGCCGATCAGCGCTAGCCCGACGGCGATGCGCGCCGCCGAGAACAGGCTGGGCAGCGCGGATGGGAAGCGGAGGCGGGTGAAGACCTCGATGCGGCTGGCGTTCACGGAACGCGCCAGTTCGATCAGGTTCGGGTCGACGGAGCGGAACCCCGTGACGGCGTTGACGACGAAGGGCACGAAGCAGGCGATCGAGGTGATGATCACGATCGGCTTGAGGTCGAACCCGACCCACAGCACGATCGCCGGCGCGTACGCCACGATCGGCGTCACCTGGATCAAGATCAGCAGTGGCGAGATCGCCCGGTCGGCGAAACGCGAGTGGGCCATCACCGCCGCAACGACGAGCGCAGCGACGAGGGCGACGACGAAGCCGAGGAACGCCTCCCACATCGTCGTGCGCGCGTTCTCCCAGTAGTAGGTCTTGTCGCTGTTGATGTGCGACAGGATGCGCGACGGCTTGGGCAGCACGAACGGGCGCACGTCGAAGGCGACGACCAGCAGCTGCCACAGACCGAGGAAGACGACCACGCCGATCAGCGGTGCGAGCGCGAGCAGCAGACGACGGCCGTTCGATCGTGCCGGCGCCGACGAGGCCGCGGCGCGGTCGTTGACGGTCGGGTCGACCTGGAGCGAGACGCCGTTCATCCGGCGTGCTGTTCGCGGAGGTCGGCACGGAGCTGTCGGACGACCTCGTGGAAGCGCGGGTCGTCCTCCATCTCGGGCGTGCGCGGGCGAGGCAGATCGACGATGTGCTCGGCGGCGATGCGGCCAGGGCGCGGCGCCATCACCACCACGCGGTCGCTGAGGATCGCCGCCTCGCTGACCGAGTGGGTGACGAACACGACCGTGGTGCCGGTGCGCTGCCAGAGGTCGAGCAGGAGGTAGCGCATGTCCGCGCGGGTGATCTCGTCGAGCGCGGCGAACGGCTCGTCCATCAGCAGGATCGGCGCTCCGAGGGCGAAGGCGCGCACCAGCGAGACGCGTTGCTGCATCCCTCCCGACAGCTCGTGCGGGTAGGCCTGCTCGAACCCGTCGAGGCCGACGGTGCGCAGCAGGTCCGAGATCGCCGTGTCGTCGAGCGGCGCGTGGCCGCCGCCGCGATGCAGCCGAGACAGGAAGCGGACGTTGTCGCCGACGTTCTTCCACGGCACCAGCGCCGGCGACTGCGGCACCAACCCGTACTGCTTGTTCGCCCGGGCCTGACGCGGGCTGCCGTCGTTGACGACCACCGTGCCAGCGTCGGCATCGTGCAGGCCACCGATGATCCGCAGCAGCGTGCTCTTGCCGCACCCGCTCGGCCCGAGCAGGCTGACGAACTCGCCGCGGTCGATGTCGAGGTCGACCCCGCGCAGGGCCTCCACGGAGCGCTTGCGCCCGCGGAACACCTTGCTCACGTCGTGAACGGCAACCAGGGTGTCCGGCATTGCCGGACATCGTTGCACGTCGCAACCCACTCTCGCCCTGTGACGTTCATCTCGGTGCTCGCTGCGCTCGCCTGCCGTGTTCGTTCGCTGCGCTCACTCACCCGAACTCGAGGTGTCGGCCCGCGTTGGGATTTTGCGCCCGGCTACCAGGTGGGGAACTTGGCCTTGTCGGGGAGGCCGCTTCGGGCGGTGATGGACTCGCCCATGCGTTGGGCGTCGGCCCAGAGGCGGTCTTCGTCGATGCGGGTGCAGTGGTAGTCCTCGACGACGACCTGGCCGTCGACCAGGACGGTGTGCACGCCACGACCGTCGGCGCTCCACACGAGCTGGTTGATCACGTTCAGCAGCGGGCGCCACTCGGGGCGATCGGTGTCGTGGAGCACGAGATCGGCCTTCTTGCCGGGCTCCAGCGAACCGATCTGGTCCTCGAGCTGCATCGTGCGCGCCCCGCCGAGCGTGGCCATCTCGTACGCCTTCTCGGCCGGGAACATCTGCGGGTCCATGCGGGCGTCCTTGAACAACCCGGCGACGAGGTAGGTGGCGCGCATCATGTCGGCGTAGTTGGAGGCGTTGTTGCCGTCGATGCCGATCGAGACGTTGATGCCGCGCTGCACCATCTCCGGGAACTTGCCGATCTGGGTGATGCCGTAGCTGACCTTCAGCGCGGTGGTCGGGCAGTGGGCGACGTTGACGCCGCGCTTGGCCATGATCCCGATCTCGTGGTCGTCGACGTGCACGCAGTGCGTCATCGCGGTGGAGCTGCCGAGCACGCCGAGCTCGTCGAGGTGAACCATCGGACGCTGCCCGAACTCGGCGATGAACCCGTCGGGGTCGAGCTGCGCCGGCGACATGTGGAACGACAGGCCGACGTCGTGTTCGTCGGCCAGCTCCTTGGCCGCCCGCCACAGCGGGTCGCTGCACGTCGTGTGCCCGACGACGATGCTCCACGCGCCGACCCGTCCGTCGGCGTGCGACTTGTGATGGTCGAGCTGGTGCTGCAAGTGGGCGATCGCCTGATCGGTGCTCTGTCGGTACACCGACGGCTCCGGCGGGATGTCCCACACCCACCGGCCGACGCGTCCGCGGATCCCGGCTTCGACCAGCCCGTCGATGACCTCGTCGAGGAAGCGGATGGTGCCCGCCTCGAGGAACGACGTCGTCCCGCTGCGCAGCATCTCCACCGCGGAGAGCTGCGCGGACGTGCGCTCCTCCTCGGCGTCGTACATCGAGTACAGCGGGCACAGCCACTCGAACACGTTCTCGACGAACGGCGTGTCGTCGGGGACGTAGCCACGCGTCAGCGGCTCGCCGGTGATGTGGATGTGCGTGTTCACCATGCCCGGCGTGACGACGAAGCGGTCGCCGCCGATCACGCGAGCCGGGGCGTAGCGAGCGAACAGGTCGTCGGCCTTGCCGACGGCGATGATGGTGCTGCCGTTCACCGCGACGGCGCCGTCGCGGATGATGTCGCGCGCCTCGTTCATCGTCACCACGTACCAACCTCGGACGAGCAGGTCGATGGGTTCCGGTGCGAACGGTTCGGGCATCTCAGGCATCTCTGCTCCTGTCGGCGACGTAGACGAAGTTGAAGCCGATCGGCTCCAGCAGGCGGATCGAGGTGAAGCCGGCGTCGCGCAGCCAGCCGACGACCTGGGCGTTGGTCAGCAGCCCGCCGTGCGCGGTGTTGGCCATCATCGTCAGGCCCATCTGCACGCCGAACGGGTTCTGCTTGCGCGCGTCGTCGGCGAAGTAGTCGGCGATCAACAGCTGCCCGCCGGGCTTCAGCGCCGCTCGAGCGCGGCTCACCAACGAGCGAGATCGTTCGTCGCCCTCGGTGCGGCAGACGTGGCCGAGCACGACGATGTCGAACGCGCCCGGCTCGATGTCGATCTCGTGGAAGTCGCCCTCGTGCACCTCGACGCGCTCGGTGAGCCCTCGCTCGGCCACCGTCTCGGCCGCCAACGCAGCGACGCCCGGCAGGTCGTTGACGACCGCGGTCGAACCTGCCGACTGCTCGAGCACGGCGATCGCCCACGGCGCGCGTCCGGCGCCGAGGTCCAGCACGCGCAACCCGGCTCGGCGGGCCCAGCCGAGCCGCAGCCCGAGGCGGGACGCGGCGCGCAGCTGGGTGGCGAACGTGGCCGTGACGAGCGGTCCGTAGAACGCAGCCGGGTCGTCGTCGATCGGTGTGGACACGTGGCCGGTGCGCACCGCATCCGCGAGCCGAGCCCAGTTCTCGTGCGGGCCGGGCGCCACCCGGACGAGCGCGGCCATCGACGCCGCACCGTTGGTGCACAGGTACCGCTCGGCGGTCTCGGTCAGCTCGTAGACGTCGTGCACCTGATCGAGGAAGCCGAACGTCACCAGCGCGTCGAGCACGTGGCGCAGGTGATCCGATGACACGTCGAGCGCGGTCGCCAGCGGGGCGACCTTCGTCGGCCCGGTGCGCTCGATGGCGTCGAACACGCCGAGTTCGATCGCTGCCACCAGCGTCCAGTACGACCCGAGGCCCTGGATGATCTGCCACACCGGCCCGGAGGGCGGTGGCTTGAAGTCGCGCCACGGGCGGCCGCGGCGCGCCAGCGTGTGCGTCTTCTTCAGCTCCGGGTACGGCGAGTCGGCGCCCACGCCCGTCAGGGCTCCAGCAGGATCTTGCCGAAGAAGTCGCTGCGCAGCATCTTGTCCTGCGCCTCGCCACCGTCGGCCAACGGGTAGACGCTGTCGATCGGCGTGTGGAACCCGCCGGTGCAGTAGAGCGACCACGCTTCGGCGAATTCGTGCGGCCGGTAGGCGTCGCTGCCGAGGATCTGGATGCCCATGTGGAACAGGTAGCCGAGCGAGGAGATCGTCGCCTGGTCGCCGGTCGTGTTGCCGCAGTTGACCAACCGCCCGCGCGGCTTCAGCGCCTTGAACGACGCGTCCCACAGCGCCGGCCCGACGTGATCGAAGACCACGTCCACGCCAACGCCGTCGGTGACGTCGCGGGCCCACGCGGCGACGTCGACCTCGCGGTTGTTGGCGGCGAAGTCGGCGCCGAGCTCGAGTGCCTTGGCACACTTCTCGGCGCTGCCCGCGGTGGCCAGCACCGTGGCGCCGGCCCGCTTGGCCATCTGGATCGCGGCCGTGCTCACGCCACTGCCGGCGGCGTGGACGAGCAGGGTCTCGCCGAGCTGCAGGCGGCCAGTGTCGAACAGCGCGTGATGGGCGGTGAGCCAGATTGTCGGGAACGCGGCGGCCTGGTGCCAATGCATGTCGCCGGGGACCGGCTGCACGTGCGTGCTCGGCACGAGGCACAGCTCGGCGTAGCCGCCCGGAACCGTGCCACCGATGACGCCGAGGTTGCCGTAGAAGTCGCCCATCCCGGCGAGCTTCGATCGCTCCGGCGCGCCGGCCAACGAGGGGTCGACGACGACGCGATCATCGACGCTGACGTTGGTGACCTCGTCGCCGATGGCGACGACGGTGCCGGCCAGGTCCATGCCCGCGATGTGCGGCAGGGTGAACCCCGGCAGTTGGTACCAGCCGTTGCGCTGCACCACGTCGAGGTGGTTCAGCGCCGTGGCCGCGACGCGCACGATGACGTCGGCCGGGCCCGGCGTGGGATCGTCGACGTCCTCGTAGCGCAGCACGTCGGCGCCACCCGGCTGGTGGTACAGCAGCGCCTTCATGCGTTCGAGCCGTTGGCTTCCGCCTCGTACGGGTAGCGCTCCTGGTAGTACACCGCGTCCGGCAGCGCCTTGATGAACGTGCGGGCACCACTGCGGCCGATCGGCGCGAGACGGGTGAGGTCGATGCGTGGGTGGTCGAGATCGGGCGACTCGAGCACCTCACCGTCGATCACCGCGCAGACCACCTCGGCCACGACGAGCACCACCTTGGCGTTGTCGCTGCCGAGCGGGATGCACTGGTGAACAACGCACTCCAGGTGCGCCGGGGCTTCGGCAACGGCGGGCGAGCTCACCTTCACCGACGGGACGAGGGTGAAGCCGTGCAGCTCCGCCTCGTCGACCCCGGCGGGGTACTCCTTGGCGATGCTCTCGATGTGGTCGGCGAAGATCTCGCCGCACACGTTGATGACGAAGTCGCCACTGGCCATCAGGTTGTCGTAGCTGTGCTTCGTGCCGCCGTCGATGGCGCGCATGCCGAAGGTGACACCGACCAGCGGCGGTTCGCCGGTGATCGGCAGGTAGTAGCTGAACGGCGACAGGTTGCCGCGACCGTCAGCGTCTCGCGTGCTGACCATGGCGATCGGGCGGGGCACGACCAACTGGGACAGCAGCCCCTGGTTGGTGCCCGGGTCGCGTCCGGCGAACTCGTACACGTGCTTCATCGAGGGTCCTCTCGATTGCCAGGGCGGACGGAGCTCTCTCCGACGGCCGATGCGCTCACACTAGCCCGTGCGGACTGTTGGTCTGATGGTCAGACCACCGGTTCACAGGCTGTTCACGCGCGTCTCGAACGCGGTGGCGAGCGCGAGCAGGCGAGTGTCGGTCCACGGACGTCCGGCGAGCTGCATGCCGACGGGCAGGCCGTCGTCGCCGCGACCGATGGGAACCGCCAGCGACGGCAGACCGGTGACGTTCCACAGCGCGAACGTCCGCGCCGACACGTCGGGCCAGTTGCTCGGCACACCGGCGACGGGACGGTCGACGTCGTCGAACGGGGGAGCGGTGGCCAGCGCGGCCGGCACGACAGCGGCGTCGAAGCCGGTCAACGATGCGGTCACCGACGCGGCCAGCGCGCGCCGGGCGTGCAGGGCAGCGTGGTAGTCGTCCGGCGTGACCATCTCGCCGACCTCCAACCGCCCGCGAAACGTCGGCGTCAGCACGTCGCGCGGTGCATCGGGGTAGGTCTGTGCTGCCTCGTACATGGTGATCAGCCAGCTGAGCGCGGCGCCGTGCTCGACGTGCTCGATGTCCACCTCGACGAGGTCGGCACCGAGCGAACGGAGCACGTCGAGCGCGTCGGCGAACCGTGCTGCGACGTCTGGCTCGATGATGTCGTGGAAGAACCGCCGTGGCACGGCCAGTCGCACGCCCCCGCAGATCGGCGAGCGGCGTGGTCGGCTCGCCGTCGAGCGCTTCGAACAGCAGCGCTGCGTCGACTGCGCTGCGGGCCATCGGGCCGGGGCAGTCCAGCGTGGGGAGCGAGTCCGACGATGCCGTCGCACGACAGGCGACCGAGCGTCGGCTTGAGTCCGACGACGCCGCAGTAGGTGGCCGGGATGCGGATCGAACCGCCGGTGTCGGTGCCGAGCGCGAGCGGCGCAACGCGTGCCGCGAGCGCCGCGGCCGAGCCTGCGGAGGATCCGCCGGTGATTCGAGTGTGATCCCACGGGTTGAGCGTGTTGCCGAACGCGAACTGCTCGTTGCCGCAACCGAGCTCCGAGGTCGACGTCTTGGCCACGACGATGCCTCCCGCCGCGCGCACCGCGGCGACGACCGCGGCGTCGACCGTCGGCACGCGATCCGCCAGCCACCGCGACCCGCCGGTCGTGGTCAGCCCGGCGGTGTCGAGGAGGTCCTTCACCACGACCGGCACGCCCTCCAGCAGGCGCGGCCGACCTGCGGCCCATCGTGCTGCCGACCGTTCGGCCGCGGCAAGCGCGCGAACGTCGTCGACCGCCCAGAACGCGCCGAGCCGATCGTCGTGGATCGCCGCGAGACAGGCGTCGACCACCTCGCCCGGTGTGGACGTTCCGGCGCGGTACGCGTCGATCAGCTCGTGTGCACCGAGCTGCAACGACGCCGGGGCCGACGTGGTGGGGAGCGCGCCTGCGGCAGCGACGACGCGCGGCAGCATCGCCGCCAGCTCGTAGTCGGCGGCAGAGGGCATCGGGGTCAGGTCAGTCCGCGAACGAACGGTCTGGCCAGCGCGGAGGGCTGGCGACTGCGGGCGGCGAAGACGAGCATCGTCGCCAGTGCCATCACGTACGGCAGGGCGACCAGCAGCTGCGGGTTGGCCTTGTAGCCGAGCGCCTGGAACACGGAGCCGAGCGCCTGGAAGAAGCCGAAGACGAACGCGCCGGCGATCGTGCCCTTCAGCGTCCAACCGCCGAAGATCACCGCGGCGAGCGCGATGAAGCCGCGACCGTTCAACGAGTTGGCGGTGAAGCTGCCGGTCTGGCCGAGCGTGAGGTAGGTGCCGGCCAGGCCGGCGAACAGGCCGGCGACGTACACGCCCTGGCGTCGACGCTTGTTGACGTCGATGCCGCTGACGTCGCCCGCCTGCGGGTTCTCGCCGGCACAGCGCAGTTCGAGGCCCCATCGAGTCCGGTAGACCAGCCACCACGCCAGCGGGATCAACGGGTACAGCGCGTACTGCAGCGGTGCCTGGTTGAACAGCGCTCGACCGACGAGCGGGATGTCGGACAGCAGCGGGATCCGCCAGGCCTTCACACCGCCCGACTGCACGACCGGCTCGATCTGCGCGTCGAGGAACGTGGTCAGACCGATCGTCAGCACGTTCAGGGTCAGACCGACGACGAATTGGTTGGTGCCGAGGCGGTGGGCCATCACGCCCTGCACGATCGCCACGATCAGACCGCCGGCGATGCCGAACAGGATCGCCAACCAGATGTTGCCGGTGAGGTGCGAGCCGAGTGCGGCCATGAAGGCCCCGTTGAGGATCATGCCCTCGACGGAGATGTTGATCGTGCCGGCGCGCTCCGCGATCCACTCGCCGATCGCGGCGAAGGCCAGCAGCGTGCTGAAGCGCATCGTCGACGCGTAGGTCGACTCCGAGCTGAAGAGGTCCCAGATGGCCTGTCCGAAGGCGATCATGCCGTCACCGTCCCGCGTGCTGCGGCGGTCGCACGGCGCTGTTCGCCCCGCCGTCGTTGGATCTCCTGGAACGCCGGGACCACGAGCAGCGCGAGCACGAGCATCGCCTGCACGACGTCGGCGATGCGCCGGTCGACGCCGGTCGCGGAGAGGAACTGCGAACCGGTCCGCAATGCGGCGAAGACGAACGCCATCGGGATGGCCAGCGCGGCTCGCTGCCGGGCGAGCAGCGCCACGAGCAGGCCCTGCCAGCCGAGGTTGGACGACATGCCGGTGGTGAAGCGGTCACCGACGACGCCACCGGAGAGCCACACGCCACCGGCCAGGCCGGCGGCCGCCCCGGAGAAGACCAGTGCGCCACCGCCGACGACGGCGGCAGACACGCCGGCACGCCGTGCGGTTCGAGCGTTGAGGCCGAGCATGCGCAGCTTGAACCCGACGGTGGTGCGGGCCAACACGACGCCCACGCCGATGGT
The DNA here is from genome assembly GCA_965229005.1 of Ilumatobacteraceae bacterium. Taxonomy (GTDB): domain Bacteria; phylum Actinomycetota; class Acidimicrobiia; order Acidimicrobiales; family Ilumatobacteraceae; genus CBDDIP01. The sequence continues at coordinate 69,689 of CBDDIP010000002.1, read as the reverse complement.
GACCACGAGTGCGATCACCGCGGCCCACGAGACGGTGTTGCCGAAGATGTCGATGCCCGGCAGGCGAGCGGCGCGCTTGATCGGCTCGCCGTTGTTCACTCGCGAGTCCTTCGAGTGCGATGCCAGGAGCCACCGCTTCGTCAGGCCGAAGTCGGTGAGCTGCGCAGCGATGAACACCAACAGGAGCGTCGAGATCACCTCGGGCACCTTGCGGGCGTACTTCATCACCGCAGCGATCAGCGCCCACAGCCCGCCGAGCACGACGCCCACGCCGAGCGAGACGAGGATCGTCACCCAGCCCGGTGCGTCGATGCGCGAGGCGACGAAGGCGAACCCGGCGGCGCCGATCAGCACCTGGCCCTCCTGGCCGATGCTGCCGATGCCTGCCTTGCCGGCGGCGATGGTGCCGGCGGCGACGATGAGCAGCGGGGCAGCGGTGCTGATCGTGATCCCCCAAGCCCCCGGTGAGCGCAGGCTGCCGTCGAGCAGTGCGGTGAGCACCTTCGACGCCGACCCACCGGTGCTGCTGACGAGCACCGCGCACAGGGCGAGTGCGATGGCGATCGAGAGCGCATAGGCGAGGACGGTCGGCAGCGTGCGGCGCAGCATCGATGGCCCGGCGGGCGCACTCGATCGTTGCTCGTTCACCTGGCTCGCTTCGAGCGCGGCGGTGCTCATGCGGTCACTCCTCCCATCAGCAGGCCGAGACGCTCGATGTCGGTCTCCGCCGTGGCCATCTCGCCGACGATGCGTCCTTCATGGATGACGCAGATGCGATGTGACAACGTCAGCACCTCCTCGAGCTCGGTGGAGATCAGCAGCACGCCCACGCCATCAGCGGCGGCGTCCCGCAGACGTGAGCTCATGTACTCGATGGCGCCGACGTCGAGGCCGCGAGTCGGCTGCGCTGCGATCAGCACGCGCGGCTTGGCCGACAGCTCCCGGGCGAGCACGACGCGTTGCTGGTTGCCGCCGGACAGCGAGCGCATCGGCGCGTGCGGCGACGACGCCTGGATCTCGAAGGCCTTCATCAGCTCGGCAGCGCGCGCCTCGATCAGCTTGCGATCGAGGATGCCGTTCTTGCTGACGCCGTCGAGGTCGGCGAGGACGAGGTTCTCGGCAACGCTGAGGTCGAGGACGCATCCGGAGTCGTGACGGTCCTCGGGGATCACGCCGACGCCGGCCGCGCCAAGCGCCCCCGGCTTGTCGTAGGCGACGTGTCTGCCGTCGACGAGGACGGCGCCGCTGTCGAGGGAGATCAGGCTGGACAGCACGTCGGCCAACGGCCGCTGCCCGTTGCCCTCGACACCGGCGAGTCCGACGATCTCACCGGCGTGGACGGTGATCGAGAGATGATCGAGCAGCACGTGTCCGTCGCGATCGGTGAGCGTCGCGTCCTGCACCTCGAGGACGACGGGAGCCTGCAGCAATGCGGCTTCCTCGGCCTCGTCGCTTTCTTCGGCGATCTCGGCGGCGGCCCCGATCAGCCCGAGTGCTGCAGCTTCGGAGCGCAGCGACACCGGGCGTCCGACCATGCTCTGCGCCAGCGACGCGGCGGTGGCGTCAGCGGTGGGCAGGCGATCGATGACGCGGCCCCCACGCATGATGGTGACCTCATCGGTGGCGTGGAGGATCTCGTCGAGCTTGTGCGACACGAGGGCGACGGCGCGCCCCTCGTCGGCGACCACGGTGCGCAGCACGGAGAAGAGCTGTTCGCTCTCCGCCGGTGTCAGCACGCTGGTCGGTTCGTCGAAGACGATGATGCGCGGCTCGCGCCGCAGGCACTTGATGATCTCGACGCGCTGGCGCTCGCCGGCGGTGAGACGTGAGACGGTGGCCATCGGGTCGATGCCCAGGCCGTAGCGCTCGCTGATCGCAGCGACGCGTGCGCAGGCCTGCTTGCGATCGAGCGAGACTCGTTCGCCGAGCACGACGTTCTCCCAGACGGTGAGCGGCTCGACGAGGCTGTAGTGCTGGTGGACCATGGCGATGCCGTGATCGGCAGCGGCCAGCGGATCGGAGATCGTGGTGATCTCACCGCGGATCGAGATGGCCCCATCGTCCGGCTGGATCAGCCCGATGAGGATCTTCATCAGCGTCGACTTGCCGGCGCCGTTCTCGCCGAGCACGCCGTGGATGCGCCCGTGATGGAGGTCGAGATCGACCTCGTTGCAGGCGACGACGCGGCCGTACCGCTTCGTGATGTTGCGGAGGGAAACCGCAGGGGTGGCGGCCGAAGCCGCCACCCCCACATCAACCTTGCTCAAGCGTATGCCTCGGCCTTGACGGCGCCGAAGGCGTCGTTCAGCTCGCCCGAGGCGATCTTGGCGTAGGCGGCTTCCATCGCCGCGGTCTGCTCCGGGGTGGGATCGCAGATCACTGCGCCCACCTCGGGGTCGACACCGACGTGGAACGTACGGGTCTCACCGCGCTGCAGCTTGCCTTCGGAGATCTCCTTGAGGATCGTCCCGAGGTACAGGCCCGAGTCGAACTTCACCGCGATGTCGTAGTGGATGTCGGTGCGCTCGCAGGCGTTGGCCGATCCGGCACTCATCGTGATGATGTCGTTCTCGTTGGACAGCTTGACGACGGCCTCGTGTGCGCCACCCAGGTACGGGTAGATGGCGCCGACGCCCTGGTCCTTCAAGTTGTTGAAGGCCTCGGTGGCGGCAGCGACGTCGTTGAACGAGCCGCTGGCCACGTAGGTCCACTCGAAGGACTTGTCGACGTCGTCGAGTCCGAGACGGAAGGAGCCGAAGCTCTCCTTCTCGAAGTTGAAGCTGTTGTTGCCGATCATCGCGGCCTTGGTGACGCCCTTGGCCTGCATGAGCAGACCGGTGGCGACGCCTGCGGAGTAGGCGATCTCGGAACCGTCGTCACCGGACTGGATGAGGTTGGGCAGCGGCTCGAAGCCACCACCGCAGTTGCAGTACCAGATGATGTCGCCGTACTTCTCGGTGAGGTCCGGCAGCGGGTCGGCGATCTCGCCGGCGCCGACGGTGATCACGTCGACGTCCTGACGGGCGAGGCTGTCGAGCTGAGTCGCGGCCTCTTCCGGCTTGATGTTGTCGACGACGATCGGCTCTTCGTAGCCGTTGTCGGTCGAGAACTTCGTGACGCCGTCGACCAGCGCCTGGTAGTAGGCGCCGTCGTTGCGGGGACCTGGCGTGGCAACGCCGAAGACGACCTTGCCGTCACCGTTGGTGTCGAGGCTGAGGGCCTCGCCGGTGGTGCCGGGGGTGGTCTCCGGGGTGGTGCCCGGGGTCGTGCCCGCATCCGTCGGCGGCGTGGTGCCGGCGTCGGTGGCAGGTGTGGTCGCCGCCGGCGTGGTGCCGTCGGAGTCCTTGTCGTCGGAGCCGCAGGCTGCGGCGAGGATGCTCAGGGCAGCGATGGCTGCCAGGGCGGTACGGGTTGCTTTCATGTGTCTCCCCCGAGAGCGAGTCTCGTGTTCTTGGCTGCAATGCAGTGGTTCGTCAAAATCGTTTCGCCGTGATCGTGGGCGCGCTCCCGTGGGCCCTTGGTCACCTCCTCAGCTCGGCAACGACGGTCTGCTTGTGGCGGTAGGCCTCGGTCAGCGGTGTGCCCGCGTCGAGTGCCTGCACCACGAGTTCCTCTGCGGCCGCATAGCGCTCGGCCGCCTCCATGACCTCATCGAGCTCGGCGGCGCACACGCGCACGCAGCCCGTCTCGTCGATGACCACGAGGTCGTCGGGCGACACCGTGGCGCCACCGACGATCACGGCACGATCCGTGCCGATCACCTCCACCTGGCCGGCCGGCCCGACCACCGCTTCGCTCGCCGCGTAGATGGGCAGACCGATCGCAGACATCGCCGGCCGGTCACGGACTGCGCCGTCGACGAGCACACCGGCGGCGCCGTACTGCGCGGCGGCGGTGCTGAGGATCTCGCCCCACATCGCACCGGGCACCGGTTGGGCCCCGGCGATGAGCACCACATGTCCGGCGAGCGGCGAGCTGAGCAGGTCGTAGATCGGGCCGATGCCGGCGCCGCCGGGAGTGGCGCGCACCTCGACGATGCGCACGCCGGACAGGATCGAACGCGTCGACGGCACGACCGGACGCAGCGGTGGCGTCAGCCAGCCGTCGCGGCCCCAGAGCGCGAGGACGTCGGCGATCGCCGACACCGGGGGAGCGGTCACGGAGACCTGGGCGTCGCTCATGCGTCGGCCCCGTCGGGCGTGGCGGTCGGCCAGTGGTCGCGGTAGCGCTGGATCAGCCAACGGTTGAACTGGACGTGGCTGGCTTCCTGCCAGCTGTAGCGGCCGCGCGCGGCGAAGCGGCTGTGCATGCCGCGCTGCACCTTGGTGGTCGCGTCCTGGTCCTGGCGCACGAACACCTGCACGCCCGCGTCGCTCATCTCGTAGAGGTGGTCGAACATCGGGTGCTCGAGCGCGCTCGGGTCGAGCAGGTAGCCGATCTCGAGGTCGATGGTGTCGGCCGTCTTCGGGCGGACGATGAAGAAGAACGCCTGATCCGGCGCGGTGCCGAAGCACAGCGTCGGCGGCATCAGCGCGAACGTGCTGCGCCAGCGCTCCTCCTCGGTGAGCTTCGGGAAGATCGGCAGCAACGCCTTCGTCGTGGCGTTGAACCCGCCGTCGATGTGCGTGTAGCCGTTGGTGCGGAAGATGACGTTGGACTTCGGCTCCCACTCGACGGGGAACGCGGCGAGCTCGCTCGGGCAGAAGTCCTGGATCGTGTGGTGCAGCTTGTTGGCGTGGTAGCCGTCGTTGAAGTTCTCGAACATCACCTTCCAGTTCCACGGCAGGTCGTGGAGCGTGAAGGTGCCCGGGCAGACGGCGTTCTCGAGGTCGTAGTGCTCGACGTACGGCTCGTAGGCGGCCAGCGTCGGCGCCAGCGCGTCGGCGTCGGCGTCGAAGTGGACGAAGACGAAGCCCTTCCAGATCTCCACCTTCAGCGCGGGCAGCGGGAAGTCCTTCTTGTCGAAGTCCTTGGTGCGCTCCATCGCCGGCGCGCCGAGCAGGCGGCCGGTGAGGTCGTAGCTCCACAGGTGGTACGGGCAGGTGAACTTGGTGCAGTTGCCCGAGTCGTCGGCGACCTGCATGCCGCGGTGCTGGCAGATGCTGGAGAACGCGCGGACCGAGCCGTCCTTGGCGCGCGAGACGATGATCTGCTCGCCGTTGGCGGTGGTGGTGAAGTAGTCGCCGACGTTGGGGATGCGGTTGGAGAGGCCGACGCACAGCCACTCGTGGGCGAACACCGAGCGGCGCTCGAAGTCGAGGAATTCCTCGGACGTGTAGATGTCCGGCGGCAGGGTGACCGCAGTGTCGACGTCGGTGATCGAGGCATCGAACGAGGTGAGCAGATCGTCGTTGAGGATGGTCATGATGAGGGGCCTCCAGAGGCGGCGCTCGCGGCGTCACGGAGCAGGAACTTGCGGATCTTGCCGACACTGGTGCGCGGCAGTTGGTCTACCAACGCGATGTCACGTGGGCGTTTCGACTTGGTCAAATGCAGCGCGCACCACTCGTGCAGCTCGTCGAGCGACGGCGCAGCATCGGGGTCGTTGGCGACGACGAAGGCCACGGGCACCTCGTCGCGGATGTCGTCGGGCTGACCGACCACGGCAGCTTCGAGCACGCCGGGGTGCGAGCTGAGCACCTGCTCCACCTCCACGGTCGAGACGTTCTCGCCGGCCACCTTGAGCACGTCGCTGCGCCGGCCGTCGAAGGAGAACCGGCCGGCCGCATCGCGGATGGCGCGGTCGCCGGTGAGGAACCACTCGCTGCCGTCGGCGCTCGTGCGGAAGCTGGCGGCCGTGGTGTCGGGATCGTCGAGGTAACCGGCGAACAGCGTCTCACCGCGCACGCCGCCGACGAGGATCTCGCCGACGTTGCCGGTCGCGGCGTCCACCTCGACCAGGCACCCGCCCGTGGCAAAGCCCATCGTGCCGGGGACGGTGTCGCCGGCGGGTTCGCTGAGCACGGCGGGCACCGTCTCGGTCATCCCGTAGAGCTGGCGCGGTGCACAGCCGAGCCACTCGGTGAACGTGGCGTGCTGGTCGGGCGAGATGTTCATCGCGTACCAGCAGTGCTGCAGGCCGATGGGCCGCGCCGGCGGTTCGCTGCGGGCGAGGATCATGCGCATCGGCGCGGCGAACAAGCTCGCGTGCGTGGCGCCGTGGGCGACCACCTGACGCAGGAACCCGCTGGCCGAGAACGTGTGCATCAGGGCCACCGACGCGCCCGCCCAGATCGCACTGGCGAAGCTGTAGAACTGCGCGTTGGCGTGGAACAGCGGCAGCACGACGAGTTGACGGTGCTCCGCCTCGAGCCCGGCGGCCGCGGCCATCGTCGCCCCGGTGAACGCGTAGTTCGCCTGGGTGATCTCGACGCCCTTCGGCCGGCCGGTGGTGCCGGAGGTGAACATCACCGCGGCACGTGCGAGCGGGTCGACGGCGTTGCGGCCGTGGTGCTCGGGGCCGTCGATCACCAAGCGGTCGCTGCTGGCTTCGTCGATCTCGACGATGGTCAGCGCCGAGCCGGCCGCGGCGTCGCGGTACACGTCGGCGCGCGTCGTCGCGCAGAAGCCGATGATCGGAGCGGTGCGTTCGATGTGCCCGTGCAGCTCGGTGGCCGAGCCCATCGGATCCGACGGCACGATCCATGCGCCGAGGCGGTTGGTGGCCAACCACACGGCGACGAAGGCCGGGCAGTTCGTGAGCGCGAGGTGCACGCTGCTGCCGGCACGAACGCCGTGCGCGTCCAGCACGCCCGCGGCGCGGCACACGACCGCGTCGAACTCGTCGTACGTCCACGCCGCGACCGAGCCGTCGGGTGCCTCGAAGCGCAGGAACGGGTGGGCGCCGCGAGCAGCGACCGAGCGGTCCCACGTGCTGGCGAAGGCGGTCGGTGTCACGGCGCGTTCACCGTTCGTGCCGTGATCCCGCCGACGGCGAAGTCGTGAGGCAGGTTCAGGTCGACGGCGACGCGCAGCCACAGGCGGATCAGGTCGCGCTTGCGGGCCGGATCGTCGTGGTCGATGTAGTGCGTGCGCGCGTGCCAGACCTTGTAGTTGTTGAGGAACTGGATGTCGCCGGGCTGGAAGCTCATGTTGAGCACGAACGCCGGATCGTTGGCCAGCTCGTCGAGCAGGTCGAGCACCTCGACCTGTCGCGAGGTCAGCTCGGGGACCTCGGCGCCGCGGGTGGCCGATTCGATGTGTGCACGGCCGTAGTAGCTGACGAGCGCGCCGTGGTCGGCGGCGAAGATGCGCCGTTGGAAGAACGACGCTGACAGGTCCTTCTTGCGTCGATCCCACCACCACGTACCGAGCAGCTCGTCGGCCAGATCCGGGCGGCGCTGCAGCGCGGCGTTGAACACCGCAGCCGAGCTGACGATGGTGGACACGCCGCCTTCGCGAGCGGGTCGGACGCAGAGCAGACCGACCACGTCGCTGGAGTCGCTGTGGTAGTCGAGCCGCGCCGACGTCTGGTACGCCCGCACCTCCGGGTTGGCGAAGTCGAGGCCCTCGTCGCGAACGTGCACGAGGAGATCCCCGGCGTCGTTCTGCGGGATCGGTGTGCCGAGGTGCAGACCGATCGTCCAGTAGATCCGTTCGAGCTCCGCCTCGTCGAGCCCATCGACCGGCACGCCACGGATCAGCACGAAGCCGCGCCCGTCGACCAGCTCGTCGACCATGCCGCGCAGCACCGGCGCGAGCGTGGTGAGCTCGCCGCCGGCGAGCAGCTCGGCCACGTGCTCGGCGGTCATCGTGACGCGCCACGATTCGGGGCGCGCGCCGATCTCCTCACCGGTCCACACGGCCGGTCCGGTGACCGGCTCGTGTCGCAGCGAGGAGGTCGACGTCATCGTCAGGCCTCGATGAGCTCCGTCGGATCCGCCGCGCCGTAGCCGCCGCCGCCCGGGAGGTCGAGGCGCACGGTGTCGCCCGGCTTCAGGGTGACGCGAGCCTGCGTGGTGACCTGCTCGCCGTTGACGGTGAACGCACCGCTGCCACCGGCCTCGCCGCCGAAGATGCCCTCGGGCGGCACGGCCATGCGCGAGGTGACGGCGTTCAGCTGCCACGCCCGCTCGGTGTCCACGGTGAACTCCACGGTCTGGCCGAGGCCGCCCGTGGTGTGCCCGCGACCGCCGCTGCCGGCTCGGAGCTCCTTGCGCAGGAAGTGGATCGGGGCCGACGCCTCGACGACCTCGATCGGCACGGCCGACACACCGGTGGGGAACGAACAGGCCGACAGGCCGTCCTTCTCGAAGCGGGCGCCGACGCCACCGGCGTAGGTGAACATCGCCGTGATGAACGGGCTGCCGTCGGGGTGGTTGCCGCTGACCTGCATGGTCCACACCGCGCCGCTGCCCTCGGCCATCGATTGCTGCGGCTTGATCTGCGCCAGCGCCTTCAGCAGCGCGTTGGGCAGGAACATGCCGACCACGTGACGCGCTGTGCCGGGCATCGGCGAGACCGCGTTGACGATCGATCCGACCGGCGCTTCCACCTTGATCGGCTCGAGGCTGCCGTGGTTGTTCGGCAGGTCCGGGTTGAGCACGGCGCGGATGGTGAACGTCGTGTAGGCGTGCGTGTAGTTCTTGACGACGTTGATGCCGAACGGGCTGGCGCCCGACGAGCCGGCGTAGTCGACGAGGATCTCGCCCTTGTCGGTGTCGACCGTGATCGCGCAGGCGATCGTGATGCGCGAGCCGTCGGTGAGGTCGAGCTCGGCCTCGGCCTTGTACGTGCCGGCGGGCAGCTCCTTGATGCTGGCCCGTGTGGCCGCCTCGGAACGCTCGATGATCTCGTCGGCGAGGTCCTCGATGTCGATCAGCTTGTGACGGTCACACAGCGACTTCAGCCGTTGCGCACCGACCTCTCCGGACGCCATCTGTGCGTGCAGATCGCCCGCCATGTGATCGGGCTGGCGCACGTTGGAGAGGATGAACTTCCACACGTCGTGGTTGCGCTCGCCGGCGATCATCAACCGCACGATCGGGATCCACAGACCCTCCTCGAACACGTCGCGCCCACCGGCGCCGATGCCGTACCCACCGACGTCGGTGTGGTGGATGGTGGAGCCGAAGAAGGCGATCACCTTGCGGCTGCCCTCCGGCCCGTAGAACACGGGGTAGAGCACGGTGACGTCCAGCAGCTGGCCGGCGGTCTTGTACGGATCGTTGGTGATCAGCACGTCGCCCTCGACCAGCGAGTCGGTCGGGTACTCCTCGAGGATCGCGCCGGCCGCACGGGCCAACGAATTGATGTGGCCGGGCGTGCCGGTGACGGCCTGGGCCACCATCCGGCCGCGACGGTCGAACACCGCGTTGGCCAGGTCGCCGGCCTCGCGCACGATCGGCGAGAAGGCGGCGCGCTGGAGGGCGCGGGCCTGCTCGTTCACCGTGGCGATGAGGCTCTGCCAGAGCACCTCGAGCTCGATGGGGTCGAAGCGGTCACTCATCAGGAAGCCTTCCAGTCTGCGATCAGCGAGCCGTCGGCAGCGACGGTGACCGTCCAGCCGGGCCGGATGACGGCCGTCGTCTCGCGCTCTTCGATGATGGCGGGGCCGGGCACGATCTGCCCGACGCCGAGGTCGATGCGCCGGTACACCGGCGTGTCCACCGCGCCGGTACCGCGGCTGAAGCGAACCGCACGATGCTTGTGCGCCTCGCCGTGGCTGGTGCCCACGGTCGCGGACGGTTCCACGGTGTTGGTCGAGGCGAACGCCGACAGCCGCCAGGTGACGGCCTCGATGCCCACGTCGGGGATCGTCAGGCCGTAGATGCGGCGGTAGTCGGCCTCGAACTTGGCCACCACGTCGGCGTCGCTGGCCGGCCATGCCGGGCCCTCGCCGAGCCACAGCGTGATCTCGTTGCCCTGGCCGAGGTAGCGGGCGTCGAGCCCGTAGCGGAAGTGGATGTCGTCGGGATGCACGCCGGCGGCGCTGAGCACGCGGGTGCCCTCGGCGCGCAGCTCGTCGAGCAGGCCGTCGCGCTCGGCGGGGTCCATCGATGCCAGCGGGCGGACCTTGCTGCGGGCGAGGTCGATGCGCACCGGGGTGACGAGCGTGCCGAACGCGGAGAGCACGCTGGCGTTCGTGGGGAACACGACCCGGCTGCTCTCCAGCAGCTCGGCCACACCACAGGCGTGGATCGGGCCGGCGCCGCCGAAGGCCAGCACCGTGATGCCGCGCAGGTCTTCGCCCTGCTCCACCGCGTGCATGCGCGACGCGGCAGCCATGTTCTGGTTGACCAGTTCGTGCACGCCGGCGGCGGTGTCGCTGACGGGCAGGCCGAGCTGGTCGGCCACCGAACGCAGCGCGGCGTCGTTGGCGGCGAGGTCGAGCGGCATCTCGCCACCGAGGAAGTACTCGGCGTCGAGCAGGCCGAGCACGAGGTCGGCGTCGGTGACCGCCGGCTTCGTCCCGCCACGCCCGTAGCAGGCCGGGCCGGGATCGGCGCCGGCCGACTCGGGGCCGACCTTCAGCAGACCGAGGTCGTCGAGGCGAGCGAGGCTGCCGCCGCCGGCACCGATCTCGACGAGGTCGACGCTGGGCACCGACACCGGGAACCCGGAGCCCTTCTTGAAGCGGTAGATGCGAGCGACCTCGAACGTGTTGGTCAGCTCGGGCTCGCCGTGGCTGATGAGACACGACTTGGCGGTGGTGCCGCCCATGTCGAAGCACAGCAGGCGATCTTCGCCGAGGCGCTCGGCGAACCAGCTGCCGGCCAGCGCGCCGGCCGCCGGGCCGGACTCGACGAGACGGATCGGGGTCTGCGCAGCATCCTCGGCGGACACGACGCCGCCGTTGGAGAGCATCATCAGCACGGAACCGCCGAAGCCCTCGGACGCCAGCCACTTTTGCAGCTCGTCGAGGTACGGCCCGATCACGGGCATCGTCGCCGCGTTGCACGCGGTGGTGATCATGCGCGGGTACTCGCGGATCTGCGGCGAGATCTCACTGCTGATGCACACCGGCACGCCGAGGGCCCGGCGCAGGTGGTCGGCCACTGCCCGCTCGTTGGCCGGGTTGGCGTAGGAGTTGATCAAGCAGATGCCGACGCTCTCCACCTTGGCGGCGCGCAGCTGCTCGGCGACGGCGTCGAGCGCCTCGACCGACGGCGAGGCGACCACATCGCCGAGCGCGTTGGTGCGCTCGGTGAGCTCGAAGACCAGCTGACGCGGCACCGGCGGGGCCGGGAACTCGATCTGCAGGTCGTACATGTCGTAGCGGTGCTCGTCGCGGATCTCCAGCGTGTCGCCGAAGCCCGTGGTGGTGACGATGCCCGCCCGGCCGATCTTGCCCTCGATCAACGCGTTGGTGATGAGCGTCGTCGCGTGCACGATCGGTGCGGTGATGTCGGCGGGCCGAACGCCTGCCTTGGCGAGCAGCATCCGCACGCCGGTGCGCACGCCGTCGAGCGGTGCCTTCGGCGTGGTCAGGGTCTTCTCGACGACCACGGTGCCGGACGCAGCGTCCAGCAGCACGAGGTCGGTGAAGGTGCCGCCGATGTCGACGGCCAGGCGCCAATCGGCGGTCATTTCGCGGTCTCCGTTCCGAAGGGGCCGGTGCGCGGCGGGGAGAAGACGTCGAGGATCCAGCACTCGTCGTACTCGTCGTCACCGATGAAGATGCTGTCGCCGTGCCAGATGCTGACGGGGGCGAGGTACACGTCGCCGGCGTTGAGCACGCGGCGCGTCTCGTCGTCCTGGCTGCCGATGCGGAAGTTCAGCGCGCCGCGCATGATGATCCCGATCTGCTCGTTGACGACGTGGTTGTGCAGGAAGCTGCCGGTGGCGCCGCCGGCGATGCGCCAGAACCACAGCTCGAGGTGCTCACCGACGATGACTCTTTTGCGGAACCCGGGACGATCGGTCTCCAGGAACTCGGCGTCATCGAAGAAGTAGCAGTAGTTGGACTCAGCGATGTCTTGGCTCACAGCAGACGCTCCACCATGCGACGCTCGACGTCGTCGAGGTGCGCCACGACGGCGGCGACTGCTTTGCGGGTGTAGCCCTTCACGACCGCGTCGGCGATCGCCTGGTGCGCTTCCGTGGACGAGTCGATGATCCCGCTCACCTCGGCGCGGTTGACCTCCGCGTAGAGCAGCGAGGCGAACTCGCCCGAGCCGAACAGCGAGGACAGCGCCTTGGCGTGGACCTCGTTGAGCATCGGGTTGCCGCAGGCGCGAGCCAGCGCGGCGTGGAACTGGCGGTCGATCTCGCGGAACTCGACCAGGTCGCGGGTGGTGCGAGCGGCGATGCGGGCGATCTCGGCGCGCTCGTCGTCGGTGGCCCGGCGGGTGGCCATCTCGACGATGGCCGGCTCGATCACCTGGCGCACCTCGAACAGCTGGGTGACGAGCGCCTTGCGGTCGTCACCGGTGAAGTTGACGTCGGGCAGGCGCTCGGCGACGACCGAGCGGTTGCCGCGGCGCTCCAGGTAGCCGGCGATGACCAGGCCCTGGATGGCTTCGCGCACGGAGGTGCGGGCGACGCCGAACTCCTGGCAGAGGACGCGCTCGGCGGGCAGCGGCGTTCCGGGGGCGAGCTGGCCGGTGTGGATGGCGTCGGCCAGGCGCTGGCGGATCTCCGCGGACACGGTGCGGCGGGAGACGGGGTCGAACGTGTTGTTGCTCATCGCAGGCCGACCTTCGCGAACTCGCGACGCTCGGCCGGGAGGTCGAGCGGCTCGACGATGGCCTCGTGCTCGGCGTCGCCCCAGTGCTCCGACGGGACCAGCCACATCACCTCGAACTCGAGGCCGTCCGGGTCGAACGCGTACAGGCTCTTGTTGGCGCCGTGGTTGCTGGCCCCGCGCAGGGCGCCGACCGAACCGAGCTTCTCGCGCATCGCGTCGAGCTCCTCGAGCGTCGGCACTTCCCATGCGAGGTGGTACATCCCCACGGTGCGACGGCCGGCCTCGCTGGGCCCGGCCTGCTCGCCGATCGAGAAGAACGCGATGTCGTGGTGGTTCTGCGAGGCGGGGGCCCGCATGAAGACGAACGCGCCGTCCGGGTGCTCGATGATGGTCGAGAACCCGAGGACGTCCTCGTAGAACTGCTTCGTACGCTGGGCGTTGCGCACGTACAACACCGCATGGTTCATGTTGCTGATCGGCATGGAGCTCCCCTGGGAAGGCGGCGCAGCGCTGCACCCGCTCATCCCGCTGTTGGACTGATGGTCAGACCATAGCGAATCGGTCGCTCCTTGGGAAGAGCCGAAACACAGGGTTCACGCGTGTGCATCGAGCGCTGGAGTTCGGATGAGCGAGTGCCTCGACAGATGGGCGAGTTGTGTCTAATGTTCCGATGGTCTGACCAACGGAGGGTTCATGACGCCGACATCACTGCTCACCCACATCGCCCTGCCCGTGCAGGACATCGACGCCACGCTGGACTTCTACCGGAAGTACACGACGCTCGACATCATCCACGAGCGCGTCGATCCGGAGACCAACCTGCGCACCGCGTGGCTGGCCAACCCCGGCGACCACCCGACCGGCGATGTCGGCGAGATCGACGCCGACGAGCCACCCGCCGCTCGCTTCGTCATCGTGCTCATCTGCGGCAAGCTGCCGACCAAGATCACCGGCGACATCAAGGAGGAGTACGGGTTCCTCCGCTCGATCAGCCACCTCGGCCTGTCGTGCGACAGCCGCGAGGACGTCGACCGCATCGCGGCGATGGCCAAGGAGGACGGCTGCCTGCTGCTCGGCCCGATGTACCGCAACGTCGTCGTCGGCTACATCTGCATCGTCACCGACCCCGACGGCAACAACATCGAATTCTCGGTCGAGCAGGTGCTCGGGTGACGGCGCGGGCGAGGTTCTGATGACGTTGCTGATCACGGGCGGCGACCTGCTGACGATCGACGACGAGCGGCGGATCATCCTCGGCGGGGCGATCGCCATCGAGGGCGGCACGATCGTCGCCGTCGGTACGACCCGCGAGCTGCGCGCCGCGTACCCCGGCGCCGACGAGCTCGACGCGTCCGGCTGCGTCGTCACGCCTGGCTTCGTCAACACCCACCAGCACACGACGGGCGATCCGATGACACGCAGCTGCGTGCCCGACGACCTGCCGCCCGGTGAGTCCATCTTCACCTGGGCCGTCCCGATCAACGATGCCCACCTCCCCGAGGACGACGGCCTCGCCGCCACGCTCACGTTCGTCGACAGCCTGCTGAACGGCGTCACCACGGTGATCGAGGCGGGCACGATCGGCCATCTGCAGCCGACGGCGGATGCGGCACAGCGCGTCGGCATCCGTGCCGGGCTGGGTGTGTGGGGCTGGGACATCGAGTACGGCCCGTTCACGGCACCGACGGCCGAGACGTTGGCGCGGCAAGCGGCGACGCTCGACCTCCTGCCCGCCGGCGATCGCGTCACCGGATGGGTGACGCTGGTCGGTCACGACCTCGCCTCCGACGAGCTGCTCGCCGGCGCCGCCGAGCTGGCGAAGTCCCGGGGCGCGCACATGACGATGCACATGTCGCCCACCAGCAACGACCCCGAGGCGTACCTGAAGCGCGCCGGGGTGCGGCCGCTGGTGCACCTGAACGACCTCGGCGTGCTCGGCTCGCACCTGCTGCTGGCCCACGCCATCTGGCTGGACGACGAGGAGGCCGAGCTGGTGCGCACCACCGGCACCGGCATCGCGTCGTGCCCGTGGGCGTACCTGCACCACGGCCAGGGCATGGGCAAGATGAGCAAGCACATGGCGATGCACCGCGCCGGCGTTCACGTCGGACTCGGTTGCGATGCGCCGAACGCCAACGATGGCGTCGACATCCTCGACGCTGCACGCCTCGCCGTCGGCATCGCCAAGGACGCCGCAATCGACCCGACGTGGTGCAGTGCCTACGACGGTCTGGAGATGGCGACGATCGGTGGCGCTGCTGCGGCGGGCATGTCCGATCGAATCGGCTCGCTCAGCGTCGGCAAGGCCGCCGACATCGTCGTCCACGACGGCACGGCCGCTCAGTGGCGGCCACGCGGGAACCCGGTGCAGCAACTGATCTGGGCGGCGCAGGGACGCACCGTGCGCGACGTGCTCGTCGACGGCAAGGTCGTCGTGCGCAACGGCGAGTGCACCACCGTCGACGCGGTCGAGCTGGCCGAACAGGCGACGAAGCATCAGCACGAGGTGCTGGGCCGCGCCGGTCTGTCCATCCCCCAGCGCTGGCCGGTGAGCTCATGATCATCACCGAGGTCAAGGCGCTCACCGCGACTTTCCCGTTCGAGCGCGACCCGTTGTCGTACTGCTTCGTGCGCGTCACCACCGACACCGGGCTCGTCGGCTACGGCGAGGCCTGCGACAGCTACGGCTGCTCGTTCGCCAGCGTGCTCGCGCTGGTGATCGACGAGGCCCTGGCGCCGCTGGTCGTCGGCCAGGAGCTCGACGCGGTCGATCGGCTGTCCGAGCGCATGCGCTTGTTCACCCGCCGTCGCCTCGGCGACGCCGCCGTGGCGCCGCAGGCGCGCAGCGCGATCGAGATCGCCCTGTGGGACGTCGCCGGCCAGGAAGCCGGTCGCTCGGTCAGCTCGCTCATCGGTCGCGTGCGCGACAGCGTGCCGGTCTACGCGTCGAGCGTGTTCCTCGAGGAAGGCCCGGCCTCGTTCCACCTCGGCCTGCTGCGGCCGCTGCTCGATCGGGGCGTGCGCATGGTGAAGGTGCGCGTCGGCCCCGAGTGGCGTCCCGATCTGGCGACGCTCACCGAGCTGCGCGCCGCGATCCCCGATCACGTCGAGCTGATGGTCGACGGCAGCGAGATCTTCACCGTGCCGACCGCGGTCGAGGTGGCCAAGCGCCTGGCCGACCTCGGGGTGATGTGGTTCGAGGAACCGCTGCCGCAGAACGAGCGGGCCGGCATCGAGCAATTGGTCGCCCAGTCGCCGGTGGCCATCGCCTACGGGGAGCACCTCTACGGCAACCTCGACGCGCTGGAGGTGCTGACGCGCAAGCAGGCCACCGTGCTGCAACCCGATGCATCGACGTGCGGTGGCATCACTGAGGCGCGGCGGATGACGGCGACCGCCGCGTACTTCGGTGCTCGCGTGGTGCCCCACGTGTGTGCCGGCCCGATCTCGCTCGCGGCCAACCTCCACGTCGCCGCGTCGACGTCAGTGATCCGGGCCATCGAGTACCCGTTCACGATGGCTCCGTCGTGGCAGGCGTTCGCCGCCACCGAGTCGCTCGGCATCGACGCCATCGTCGACGGCGAGCTGCCCGTCCCCGATGCGCCCGGCCTCGGCATCTCGCTCGACGAGATCGCCGTTGCCGAGCGCCCCTACCGCGCCCCTGGCGTGCGCGTTGCCGGCTCGCGAGCCGGCCTCCCCGACCGATTCGTCGGCGACCGTTGAAGCTGCAAAGGACCCATCATGACTGACCTCGACATCCACACCCCCCGTCTGTTCCCCGCACTGGACACCGGCTTCGACGGCCCCATCGGCGGCGCCATGTCGGAGTTCAGCAGCGAGTACATGACCCACGTCGAGGACCACCTCGACGAGGACTACACGATGACCGCCGACCGCATCCTGGCCGTGCTGCGCAGCACCGACGAGCTCGTGCAGGGCTTCCAGGTCACTCAGCTCGTGCACGGGCTGCAGACCGCGACCATGGCGGAACAGGCCGGTGCCGACCTCGACATGGTCGTCGCCTCGCTGTGCCACGACATGGGCAAGATGATCTCCAACGCCAACCACCCGGCGATCGCCGCCGAGATGATCCGCCCGTGGGTCAGCGAGGAGGCGTACTGGGTGGTCAAGGTGCACCAGGACTTCGAGGGCATGCACTACTACGCCCGCATGGGCCTCGACCCGATGATCCGCCTGAAGTACAAGGACCACCAGTTCTACGAGTCCGCAGAGCGCTTCGCCGACCAGTGGGACCAGCGAGCCTTCGACCCGGACTACCCGACGTTGCCGCTCGAGCACTTCGAGCCGATGGTGCGCGAGGTCTTCGGTCGGCCGCCGAGGCGCGGCTGACGTGAGCTCGTTCTCGCCGGTGGTGCGCCGGTCGGTCGCCGACGAAGTCCGCCAGCAGCTGGAGGGGTCGATCCGCGGCGGCATCCTGCAGCCGGGCGACGCGCTCGCCAACGAGGAGTCGTTGTGCGCGCAGTTCAACGTCTCGCGGCAATCGGTGCGCGAGGCGCTGCGCGACCTCGTCACACTCGGCCTCGTCGAGCGGCGCGGCAAGCGGGTGTTCGTCGTCGAGCACCTGCCGTCGGTGCGCATCGAGTCCGATGATCGCGCCGCTCGGATCCGCGAGATCTTCGACACCCGCCGGTTGATCGAGGTCGAGCTCACGCAGCTCGCCGCGGCGCGTGCGACGAAGCGTCAGCGCAACGCGATCGCCGAGCTCGCTGCGTCGATCGCTCGCGCCACCGACGTCGAGCAGCTCCGACCGCTCGACCGCGCCTTCCATGGTGTGATCGCTGCCGCCGCCGGCAACGCACTGCTCGCCGAGCTGCACACGAAGGTGCTCGACGCGGTGTTCAGCACGCCCCCGTTCGACTCGGTGCTGCGTGACGCCGAAGACGGCCCGGACGCGCTGCGGATCCTGGCCGAGAGCGCTGCGATGCACGCCTCGATCGCCGCAGCCGTGGTGGCCGGCGACGTGGCCGCAGCTGGTGCTGCCGCACGAGCGCACCTCGACGACGTCGAGCGGAGGATCATCCGCAGCGCCCGGTGAACGGTGCGTCCGCACGTCGTGGCAGGATGCGCCGATGACGGAACGCATGGAAGTGCAGCGCACCATCGAGGCCGACGCGGCGTCGATCTTCAAGGTCCTCGCCGACCCGCAGGGCCACGTGGCGATCGACAGCTCGGGCATGTTGATGGACGCCACCGGCAGCCCGGCCACGGCGGTGGGCGACGAGTTCGTCGTGCACATGGATCGTGAGGCGCTGAACGACTTCCCGCTCGGCAAGTACGACGTCACCGTGCACATCTCCACCTTCGAGCAGGACCGTGAGATCGCCTGGAAGATCTTCGGACAGATCAACCCGCCGATCGGTCACATCTACGGCTACACGCTCGAGCCGGTCGAGGGCGGCACGCTCGTCACGTCGTACTACGACTGGGCGTCGATCGATCCGGTGTGGCGCGAGCGCAACATCTTCCCGATCATCCCCGAGAGCGCGCTGCGGGCAACGCTCGGCGTGCTCGCCCGCACCGTCAAGCACGGCTACACCAAGGCCTCCTGAACCTTTCGCAGCAGGCGTTCGAGTTGCCGCTGCTCGTTCGCTGACAGGTGCTGCAGGATCGCCCGCTCGTTGTCGAGGTGGGGTTCGATCGTTGCGTCGATCAGTCGCATGCCCGCTTTCGTCAACCGCACGCGCACGATTCGCTTGTCCTCGGGCACCTTTGTGCGCTCGACGAGACCGCGTGACTCCATCCGGTCGATGCGGTTGGTCACCGCCCCGGACGTGATCATCAACGACGACAGCAGCTGGCCGGCGCTCATCTCGTACGGCGCTCCGTTGCGGCGCAGCGAGGCCAGCAGGTCGTACTCCCACGCCTCCAGGCCGTGCTCGTCGAACACCGACTTCAGTCGTTGATCGATCGATCGGCTCAATCGGCTGATCCGTCCGACGATGCGGATCGGGCTGACGTCGAGATCGGGCCGCTCGTTGCCCCATTGCTCGACGATGTGGTCGACGTGATCGGTCGTGGCCATGGGCGCAGACTAACAACATCTTGACATCAAGATAATTGCGCGGGATGCTATCTCAATGTTGAGAGATCGAACCCGGAGCCTGCCGACGAACACCGGCCGTGGCGTCATCGCAGTCGTCCTCGCGTTCGTCGGGCTCTCGCTCGCTTCGACCATCGCCAAGTCCACCGGTGCGCCCGGCGCTGTGGTGGCGTTCTGGCGCTTCCTCATCGGCGCCTCGCTGTGGCACCTGTTCGTGGCCGCGCGCGGCGGGCTCGATCGATCGGCGTGGCGCGCTGCGGCCCTTCCAGGCGTCGCCTTCGGCGTCAACCTGTCGTGCTTCTTCTCCGGCGTCGCCCGCACCCCGATCGCTCACGCCGAGTTCATCAGCGCGTTGGCGCCGCTCGTGCTGCTGCCCCTCGGGGCGGTGATCCTGAAGGAGCACGTGCCGCGCGCCGCCATCCGGTGGGGCGTGGTCGCGCTCGGCGGCGTCGCGTTGATCCTGAGCCAGGCGCCCGCTGGTGGCACGTCGATCGCCGGAGATCTGCTCGTGGTCGCAGCGATGCTCGCCTGGGTGCTCTACCTGTTCACGTCGAAGTCGGCGCGCTCCCGCATCAGCACACCGCACTTCATGGCGGTGATGTCGACCGTCGCATGCCTCACCACGCTGCCGATCGCGCTCAGCGCCGACGGGCCGAGTGGTCTGGTGGACCTCGAGGCGCGGGCGTGGGTGCTCGTCGTCGTGCTCGCAGTGACCGCCGGCGTCGTCGCCCACGGTCTGATCACGTGGTCGCAGCCGCACGTGCCCGTCGGGGTGCTGGGCATGCTGCAGCTGGCCCAGCCCGCACTCGGCGTCCTGTGGGCGGCCCTGTTCCTCGGCGAGTCGGTGACCGCGATCCAGATCGTCGGCATGAGCCTGGTGATGACCGCCGTCGCAGCCATCGCGTTCAGAGGGAGTCGGCGAAGCCCTTGATGTCGCGGATGGTCGCGGCGTAGACGTCGGGCATGGCCACCTGGAAGAGGCAGTCGCCGGCATGGCAGGTGCCGTTGACCGTGCGGCTGACCGCAGACACCCCGGCGCCGAGCAGCTTGCGGTAGTAGGCCAGGCCCTCGTCGCGCAGCGGATCGAGCTGGTTGACGGAGATCACGTGCGGCGGCAGACCCCGCAGGTCGGCCTCGCCGGCGTGGTAGGGCCAGGCGAGCGGGTTGGTCGCGTTGTCGCCCTCGGGGTCGTAGACCTTGGCCAGCGCACCCATGTTGTCGCACGCCAGGAAGTAGCCGTCGTTCTCGTACAGCGACGTCAGCTCGACGGGCGGGTCGGCGTACGCGCCCGAGATGTACGGGCACTGCGCGTACACACCGTCGATCTGGGCGATGCGGCCGTCCTGCTTCGCCTGGAGCGTCGTCGCCAACGTGAGGTTGCCGCCGCCGGACTCGCCGGACACGACGAGCTTGCCGATGCCGAGCTTCACCTTGTTGTCGCTGATCCACTGCAGCGCCGACGTGCAGTCGTGCAGACCCGCCGGGAACGGGAACGGCCCGTGCTTGCCGCCACCGTTGCGGAACTCGACGCCGACGACCACCATCCCGGTGGCCGCCAACGTGTCGCGCCACTGGTGGTAGCCGGGCATCGCCGCTTCGAGCAGCACCATGCCGCCGCCGTGGATGTGCAGCAGGCCGGGCAAGGTGCCCGTCGCATCGGCGGGCCGGTGGATGTAGAGGGTGATGTCGTTGCCGTCGATGCCGCGGATGATCTCGATCGACCGTTCCACGCCCTGAACCGGCGGGGCCTCGGCGCCGATCATCGAGAAGGCCATGTCGAACCCGGCTTCGGAGATGGAGACGAACTCGAGCAGCTCCTCGATCCCGGTCGCCGCGGTGATCGGTGACGCCGGCGCCATCTCGGCCAGGCCGATGGGCGCCATCGCCGCGATCATGCGCGGGTCGGCGCGCGGGTCGTCCTTCAACGCCATGTCGGGGTTCCCGAGACGGCCGGGCAGGTGCGGTGCGTTCATGGTCGGAAGCTAGTGCGTTCGTGATCGGGAAGTCGACGGGTGTGCGGGGCGTTGCAGCCCGCATGACGAGCAAGCAGATGAAGCTCCCGAGTCCGGACCACCCCATCACGATCGTGCCGACCGGCGCCCGCGTCGTGGTCACCGCCAACGGAGTGACGATCGCCGACTCGCGACAGGCGCTGGCGCTCCAGGAGGCCAGCTACGCCGTCGTGCAGTACATCCCGCGCGAGGACGTGGACATGACGCAGCTCGAAGCGAGCAGCCACGAGACGTACTGCCCGTTCAAGGGTGACGCCTCGTACTTCAGCATCCCCGCGCTCGGTGAGCGCGGCACCAACGCCGTGTGGACCTACGAAGCCGCCTACGACGCCGTCGCCGAGATCAAGGGCCACCTGGCCTTCTACCCCGACCGCGTCGAGATCACCGTCACGCCGGACTGAGCTGGGTGATCAGCGCGGCGAGGATGGCGACCGCGCAGATCACGTGGTCGCGGTAGACCCGGCGCGCCAGGGCCGACTGCGTGGCCGAGTCGTCGCGGCGCGTGCCGAGGCGCACGGCGTTGCGGACGACGCGTGCGCCGGCCAACCCGATGCCGATCGCCGTGAACGCCAGCGCCAGACCAGCGCGCCAGCGCGGCAGATCCTCCCGCACCAGCTCGGCGACGAGAGCGCCGAGCGTGACGAGCATCGTCAGCGAGATCAGGCGGTTCATCGGACGAGCAGCGGTGGTGACTCGCGCGTAGTAGCGGGCGATCGTGTCGAGCGCGCCGTCCGGCAGCACGCCGTTTCGCGAGTGCCCGCGCACGAGCACGTCATGCATCAGGTCGAACCAGAGCACCGCGAGCAGGAACCCGAGACCCGCAGAACCGAGCGCGCGCATGCGCGCATCATGTCAGCTCCCGCTCACCCGCTTTCCTAGGCTCCGTCACGTGCCGGGTGGGCGAGGGACTGAGAACGATGATCTCATCATCGAGGGCGAAGTCGAACGCGTCGTCTTCACGCTCGGGGAAACGAACGCATCGCTGTTCGGTCGCTCCTTCCTGGAGGCGTATCGGCTCCTCGGAGTCGAGCTGGCCGCGAACCTCGGGGACGCTCTGGAGATCCGATTCGGCGCCCTCCACACGGGTTTCGCCAGTTCGCTGACCTCTCATGGACGTGCACCCACGGTCCTGTTCGAAACGGTCGGATGGATCGTCGACCTCGACGCCATTCGAGATCATCTCGAGTTCGACAGCTACGACGGACAGCCGCTCTCGGTGCAGTCAGGTGCACCGCCGTACCTGAAGCACCTGTGGTACTCACCTCGGAAGGCGGTCCTGTCGTCCGTGGCCCCGCCGGCCGGCCCCACCATCGGTCTGATCATCTGCCTGATGGAGGATTGGGTGGAGTGGCGCGTAGCGATCGGGTTGGGCGACGTGCCAGTGGAGCTGCTCGACCTCGAAGCCAGCGTCGAGGCGCGGGCGCATCTCGAGAAGCTGGCGAACGCGACCTCCTGGGAGGGATTTCTGTTGGCCATGAGCGGCGTGTGGGAGCGCAGCTCTGCGAGGTTCGACTGATCCCCCGCAGTGGCACGTCAGGTGAAGATGCTGCGGGTGATGGCTGCGTGGCAGCCGAGGGTGCCGTCGACGACTTGGGTGACGCCGAGGTCCATCGCCACGGAGGCCAATGAGTAGCTGTCGTCGGCGGACAGGCCGAAGTGGGTCTGCAGGAACCACAGCATCTGCTCGGCGGCCATGCGCATCGCTGCGTCGAGGTCGGCGCCGAAGCCGTGGGTGAACCACTGCGACGCGGTCTCCAACATCGGTGACGCGTTGCCGAGGCCCTTGAGCACGGACACCTGGATGGTCGCGTTCAGTGATGCCTCGATCGCTGTTCCGCAGATCTCGCCGTCGCCCTGGGCGAAGTGCGGATCACCGACGTAGAGGTTCGCGCCGGGGACGAACACCGGATAAGCGACGGTCGCGCCCGGCCCGATGCGCCAGTTGTCGACGTTGCCGCCCCACACACCGGGTGGGATCGATGACTGCTTTCCGCTCTCGGCGGGCGCCACGCCCATCACACCGAAGTGCGGTCGCACCGGCACCTGTACAGCTCGGCTGAACGGCTGACGCGCCGCAGCGTCGGGCGCGCTGATCACGCCGGGGATGTCGTAGAGCGCGCGTGCGGAGAAGTCGAAGCCGAACATCGGATGCGCCGAGTTGCTGAAGGTGCCGGTGTCGAAGCCGTTGTCGAGCTCGTAGATCGTGATCCGCTCCTTGCCGAACGTGTCGTACAGCAGCCCCCAGTTCGCCGCGCAGTTCGAGCCGTACGGCAGCCGTGGCGCCATGCCGAGGATGCGCACGAGCAACGTGTCGCCGGGCTCGGCGCCCTCGACGGCGATCGGGCCGGTGAGGATGTGGACGCCCGGTCCGCGATCGGCCTCGGCGATCGACGACCAGATGGCCCGCACGCCCTCGTCCATCAACAGGTCGGGCGCGTCGCCGGCGTGATGGGTGATCGCCTCGACCTCGATGATGTCGCCGTCGGCCACCGTCAGCACCGGCGGCTGGTCCTGATCGATGTAGCCCCAGTAGACGGTGTCGGGGTTGGCGGGCAGGTGGTGGCGAGTCCCGGTCGTCAGCAGACGGCTCGTGAGATCGGACGCGGTGAGGTCCAGCGGCATGCGCTGGACCGTACGGATGCGATGTTTCCCCGGTGTTTCCACATCGGGTCGGCAGCTTGAAACTGGTCAGACGGTCAGACCAACCAGCAGCGCCACCCGATCGGCGATCGGCAGCACGGCGCTGACGCGATCGTCTGCGACGTCGGCACTTGCCGCCGACGCGGCGCAGGCGCCGATGAGCACGGTCGACTCGATCCTTCGAGCGAGGCCGTGGCCTCCCGGTCCGCGCAGCGGGCCCGGGCCGAACGGCGTGGTGTGGTCGAGCGCGACGACGCCGTCGATCTCGACGCGCTGGCGCAGGGTCAACCGGCCCGGCTCCTCGTCGTGCCTGCCGAGCGCGACGTGCTCGGCCCAGCGCACTTCGGCGTCGGCGGCGACGTGCAGGCGGGTGGTCGTCACGTGGTCGCTCCCGGCGACGCTCACCGTCGGCTGCGGGCACCAGTCCAGGCTCGCGCCGCGTCCGACCGCGACTTTGACGTCGAGCGTCGAACGTGCGCCGTGCGCGCCGGGCTGCACCATCTGCGCGGCAACGCTGCGGATGCGCACCCGGGCCCCGTCCTCCACCGTCAGGTCGAACGTCAGCTCGTCGCCGCCGAGCGGCCCCGCTGCCCCGCCGACCAGCAGCAGCTCGAGGTGATCGTCGACCCGGTCGCCCACGCGCACCAGCAGCGGCGCCTCGCAGTGCAGCCGGTGCGCCGTCGAGCACCCCCGCGAGTCGAGCCCGACGACGACCTCCGTCCGAGCCTTCACCGGCCGCAACCGAGTACTGAACGCGCGCCAGCCGCGCGTTGGATACTCAGGTCGGACCGGTCCGAGTACCGAGCGTGCGCCAGGCGCGCGTTCAGTACTCGGGTCATCGGTGGGCGGGGGTGGTCGACCAGGCGGCGAGCTGGGCTCGGACCCAGTCGGCGACGGCGGTGGCGCCCTCGGGGCCGACGAGGGAGGTGAACTCGATGGGCAGGTCGCCTCGACGCGCCTTGGCGTCGCGGTCCATCACCTCGAGCGAGGCGCCGACCATTGGGGCCAGGTCGGTCTTGTTGATCACCAGCAGGTCAGCCGTCGTCACACCCGGCCCGCCCTTGCGCGGCACCTTGTCGCCACCGGCCACGTCGATGACGAAGATCTGCCGGTCGACCAACGCCCGGCTGAAGATCGCGGTCAGGTTGTCGCCGCCGCTCTCCAGCAACGTCAGTGCAACGGGTGCGTGGCGCGCCTCCAACGCCTCGACCGCGTCGAGGTTGGCCGAGATGTCATCACGGATCGCAGTGTGCGGGCAGGCGCCGGTCTCCACCGGCATGATCCGGTCGTCGTCGAGCACGCCCATCCGTCGCAGCGCCTCGGCGTCCTCGGTGGTGAAGATGTCGTTGGTGATGACGACGGTGCTCACCTCGTCGCGCAGGATGCGGCACAGCGCGGCGACGAGCGCGGTCTTGCCGCTGCCGACCGGCCCGCCGATGCCGATGCGCAACGGGCGAGTGCCCGCACCGCCGAACGCCCACATCGCGTCGTCGGGCTGCCCGTCGTGGAAGCCGTGCGTGTGACCGTCCGCGGGATGGTGCGGTTGGCCGGGGTTGTGATCAGGAGGCAAAGAGCCTCACCTCCCAAGTGGCGTGATGCTCGGCGAGCGCGTCGGCGAGCAGGCTGGTGGTCGACGGCAGTTCCGACACCGGCGACCGCGCTGCGAGGGCGGCGTCGGTGGCGAGCGCATCGAGTCGTGGTGCGAGCGATGCGGCCAACGCCTGGACGGAGAACGGGTCGAGCCCGATCAGCCGCACGGCCGCGGTGGTGATCGCCCCGAGCAGGTGGTGGAGCGAGCACAGCGCCGCCTCCTCCGGGTCGAGCCCGGCGGCAGCGGCGGTGGCCCCGAGCACGAGCGGTTGCATCGGGCCGTCGGGGTGCACCGACCGCAGCGCGGCGTACGCGGCGGAGGGCCAGGCCCGCTCGGCAGGCCGCAGCAACTGACGCCCGAGCGATCGGCTGATCATCCGCAGGCGCGGCGACGGCGTGCGCGCTGCCAGTTCGGCGTCGAGCTCGGTCCACGGCGCGGCGCCTGCGCACGCGGCGGCGACGAACGCCGACTCGGTCGGAGCGATCGTCAACAGCCGGCCCTCGATGAACGCGGCGAGGTCCTCGATCGTGCGCACGTCGCCGCGCGCGTGGGAGGCCTCCACCCCGGCCGAGTGCGCGTGCGCGCCCGTCGGGAAGCGACTGTCGGCCAGCAGGAGCATTGCCGCGTTCGCCATCAGAAGAGCATGTAGCGCTGGGCCATCGGCAGCTCGCTGACGGGCTGCTCTTCGATCAGCTCGCCGTCGATGCGCACGGCAAACGTGTCCGGGTGCACGGTGATCGACGGGCGTGCGTCGTTCTCCGGCAGGTCGGCCTTGCCGCGCGAGCGCGTGTCGGCAACAGCGACCAACCGTCGCGCCAGACCGAGCCGTTCGGCCAACCCGTCGTCGAGCGCGGCCTGCGCGACGAACGTCAGGCTGGTCGCCGCCGCGACCCGCGGCGAGGCGCCGAACATCGGTCGCGGGAACACGGGCTGCGGCGTCGGGATGGATGCGTTCGCATCGCCCATCGCGCCCCAGGCGATGAACCCGCCCTTGATCACGACGTGCGGTCGCACACCGAAGAACCGCGGGTCCCACAGCACCAGATCGGCCAGCTTGCCCACCTCCACCGAGCCGATCTCGTGGTCGAGGCCGTGGGCCACCGCCGGGCAGATCGTGTACTTGGCCACGTAGCGACGGGCGCGGTGGTTGTCGGCCTCACCGTCGCCGTCCAGCGCGCCGCGCCGGCGCTTCATCACGTGCGCGGTCTGCCACGTGCGCATGATCACCTCACCGACGCGGCCCATTGCCTGCGCGTCGCTGCCGATGATCGAGATCGCCCCCATGTCGTGCAGCACGTCCTCGGCGGCGATCGTGCTCGGCCGGATGCGGCTCTCGGCGAAGGCCAGGTCCTCCGGCACCGACGGGTTGAGGTGGTGGCACACCATGAGCATGTCGAGGTGCTCGGCGAGCGTGTTCACCGTGTGCGGCCGCGTCGGGTTCGTCGACGACGGCAGCACGTTGGCCAGCGCAGCCACCGTGATGATGTCCGGCGCGTGGCCGCCTCCCGCGCCCTCCGTGTGGTACGTGTGGATCGACCGACCTGCGATCGCCGCGAGCGTGGATTCCACGTAGCCGGCCTCGTTCAACGTGTCGGTGTGGATGGCCACCTGCACGCCGCTCTCGTCGGCCACGCGCAGGCAGGCGTCGATCGCGGCGGGCGTCGTGCCCCAGTCCTCGTGCAGCTTGAACCCGCCGGCGCCGCCGAGCACCTGCTCCCACAAACCGTCGCGTGACACGGTGTTGCCCTTGCCGAGGAGTACCACATTCACGGGGTAGGCGTCCATCGCCTGGTGCATCAACGCCAGGTTCCACGAGCCGGCGGTGACGGTCGTGGCCTTCGTGCCATCGGCGGGCCCGGTGCCGCCGCCGAGGATCGTCGTGATGCCGGAGGCGAGCGCCTCGTCGACGATCTGCGGGCAGATCAGGTGCACGTGGCAGTCGATCGCCCCGGCGGTGATGATCTTGCCGTTGCCGCTCAGGATCTCGGTCGACGGCCCGATGACGAGTGCGGGGTGGACGCCGTCCATCGTGTCCGGGTTGCCCGCCTTGCCGATGCCGACGATGCGCCCGTCGCGCACACCGATGTCGGCCTTGACGACGCCCCAGTGATCGAGGATCAGCGCGCCGGTGATGACGAGGTCGGGCGTGCCGCTCGCACGGGTGCGCCCGCCCTGGCCCATCGACTCGCGGATCACCTTGCCGCCGCCGAACACAGCCTCGTTGCCGCCGACGCAGTCGTCACGCTCGACCTCGATGACGAGGTCGGTGTCGGCCAGCCGCACGCGGTCGCCGGTGGTCGGGCCGTAGAGGCGTCGGTACTGGGCGCGGGTCAGCTCAGCCATCAAGAGCTCCAGCGACCTCGCCGCGCAGGCCGGCGATGATGCGGCCCCCGCCGATCGGCACCAGCACGACGTCGCGCTCGACGCCCGGCTCGAAGCGCACCGACGTGCCGGCGGCGATGTCGAGACGATGCCCGCGTGCCGCATCCCGATCGAACTGCAGCGCCGGGTTGGCCTCGGCGAAGTGGTAGTGCGAGCCGACCTGCACGGGACGATCGCCGGTGTTGGCGACGTGGACGGTGATCGTCGGCAGGCCGGCGTTGACGATGATCGTCCCGTCCGGTCCGCTGATCTCGCCGGGGATCATCGGATCGGCTCGTGCAACGTGACGAGCTTGGTGCCGTCGGGGAACGTCGCTTCGACCTGCACCTCGTCGACCATCTCGGCGATGCCGTCCATCACGTCGGCGCGCGTGAGCACGTGCCGACCGGACTCCATCAGATCGACCACGGTGCGCCCGTCGCGCGCCGCCTCGTAGACCCACGAGGTGAGGATGGCGATGCTCTCCGGGTAGTTGAGCTTCAGCCCGCGGGCTCGGCGCTTCTCGGCCACGTCGGCGGCGACGTGCACGAGCAAGCGCTCCTGTTCATGAGGCGACAGCTGCACGCCGGCGATCGTAGGCAGCGCTGTGTTTCGGCCGTGTTGCGCGGCCGGGAACTACTGGGCAGCGAGATCCATCGTCCAGTAGATGCGGCCGTTGCTGTCGGGCACTGCCGACAGGCCGATCTCGGTGAAGCTCCCGTTGAGGATGTTGGCTCGGTGACCGGGGCTGTTCATCCACCCCTCCATCACGGCGGCGGAGGTCGTGTAGCCGACGGCCACGTTCTCGCCCCACGTGCGGGCCTTGTACCCGGTGAAGGCGATGCGCTTGCCGGGGTTGGACCCGTTGGCGCCCGTGTGGGTCATCGTCTTGCGCTGCGCCTGCTCCTTCGAGTGGCCTTCCGCAGCCCAGTTGAGGAGCCCGTTGAGCCGCAGCGGCGCGAGACCGTTGGCTGCGCGCTGCTGGTTGACGAGGGTCAGCAACTCATCGGCGATCGGCAGCGGCGCCCCGATCGTGGCCGGGGCCGGCTTGGCCGGTGCCGGCGTCGGGTTGCACGCCCGCAGCGAGCTGGAGCCGAACACGCCGATCAGGGCGACGAACCCGAAGGCCCGGATCTTGCGGCCCAGCGTTCTCGGCTGGTTGCGGTTCGTTGCTGCTGCCGGATGCACCGGCAACGGTCGAGTCTGCGTCACGTTCTCTGCTCCCATCGCGCCCGCTCTGGTTTCTGAAACGCCCGACCCGTCGTCATGGAACCGTAACACTCTGCGGCGGCAGGTTTCGGTGCGTGCATTGGGAATGATCGGCCCAAGCGCTCAAGACTTGACGGAAGATGACGAAGCCTTGACGGGAATCGTCATCAATGGTCCGATCGACCCAGTCGAGTTCTGGGTGTGCCGAATCCCGAAGTTGATACACTTCGACTCAGGATTTCTGTACGAAGTGCGCCGAAGTGCGCCGAACGGAGTGGGACATGGCCTTCGATCCGAAGAAGTGGACGCTGAAGACGAACGAGGCGATGGCTGCTGCGATCGACCAGGCCAAGGCGCTCAGCAACCCGGAGCTGACCCCCGATCACCTGATGGCGGCGATGGCCCGTCAGGAGGACACGATCGTCCCCGCCGTGCTGGCCAAGCTCGGTCTGGCGCCGTTGATGGTGCGCAACAAGGCCGACGAGGCCGTCGCCCGTCAGCCCAAGGCCTTCGGCGGCAGCGAGCCGCGGCTGAGCCGCGAGCTGACCAACGTCGTGTCCAACGCCGAGAAGTACCAGAAGGATCTGCGCGACGACTACCTGTCGGTGGAGCACCTGCTGCTGGCCATGAACGATCGCCTCGGCATCGGCAGCGAGGAGGTGCTGCAGGCCCTCAAGGAGGTGCGTGGTAGCCACCGCGTCACGAGCCAGACGCCGGAGGAGAACTTCGCCGCGCTGGAGAAGTACGGGCAGGACCTCACCCAACGCGCCCGCGACGGCAAGATCGACCCGGTCATCGGCCGCGACGACGAGATCCGCCGGGTCATCCAGGTGCTCAGCCGCCGCACGAAGAACAACCCGGTGCTGATCGGCGAGCCCGGTGTCGGCAAGACCGCCATCGTCGAGGGTCTCGCCCGCCGCATCGCCGACGGCGACGTGCCCGAGGGCCTGAAGAACAAGCGGCTGATCTCGCTCGACATCGGCTCGATGCTGGCCGGGGCGAAGTACCGCGGCGAGTTCGAGGAGCGGTTGAAGGCCGTGCTCAAGGAGATCACCGACGCAGCGGGCGAGGTGATCACGTTCGTCGACGAGATCCACACGATCGTCGGTGCCGGTGGCGCCGAGGGCGCGATGGACGCCGGCAACATGATCAAGCCCATGTTGGCGCGCGGC
Source organism: Ilumatobacteraceae bacterium (assembly GCA_965229005.1). GTDB lineage: Bacteria > Actinomycetota > Acidimicrobiia > Acidimicrobiales > Ilumatobacteraceae > CBDDIP01. Next base: position 40,015 of record CBDDIP010000002.1, on the reverse strand, counting down.
GAGCTGCGCATGATCGGCGCGACCACGCTCGACGAGTACCGCAAGTACGTCGAGAAGGATCCCGCGCTGGAGCGACGCTTCCAGCAGGTCTACGTCGGCGAGCCGACCGTCGAGGACACGATCGGCATCCTGCGCGGCCTGAAGGAGCGCTACGAGGTGCACCACGGCGTGCGCATCCAGGACTCGGCGCTCGTCAGCGCTGCCGTGCTCAGCAACCGCTACCTCACCAACCGCTTCCTGCCCGACAAGGCCATCGACCTGATGGACGAGGCGGCCAGCAAGCTGCGCATCGAGATCGACTCGCTGCCCACCGAGATCGACATCGTCCAGCGCCGCATCCTGCAGCTGGAGATCGAGCAGGTGGCGCTGTCGAAGGAGACCGACAACGCATCCAAGGAGCGCCTCGACGTGCTCGAGGACGAGCTGGCCACGCTCAACGTGCAGGTCGCCGGGATGAAGCAGCACTGGGAGGGCGAGAAGCAGGCCATCGACGCCATCCGGTCGTTGAAGGAGGAGCTCGGTCAGCTCAGCCAGCAGCTGGAGCGTGAGACCGACCTCGCCATCGCCGCCGAGATCCGCTACGGGCGCGTGCCCGAGCTGGAGCGGCGCATCGCCGAGGCCACCGCCCACCTCGACGACCTGCAGACCGGCAACCGGATGCTGAAGGAAGAGGTCGACGCCGAGGACATCGCCGAGGTCGTCAGCAAGTGGACCGGCGTGCCGGTGACGCGGCTGATGGAGGGCGAGATGTCCAAGCTCGTCCACCTCGAGGAGGCGCTGCACCAGCGGGTCATCGGCCAGGAGGACGCCGTCACCGCGGTGGCCAACGCCATCCGTCGTTCGCGCGCCGGGCTCAGCGACCCCAACCGGCCGATCGGCTCGTTCATGTTCCTCGGGCCGACGGGCGTCGGCAAGACCGAGCTGGCCCGGGCCGTTGCCGAGTACCTGTTCGACGACGAGAAGTCGATGGTCCGCATCGACATGGGCGAGTACATGGAGAAGTTCTCCGTCACCCGTCTCATCGGTGCGCCTCCCGGCTACGTCGGCTACGACGAGGGCGGGCAGCTCACCGAGGCAGTGCGTCGCCGGCCGTACAGCGTCATCCTCCTCGACGAGATCGAGAAGGCCCACCCCGACGTGTTCAACGTGCTGCTGCAGGTGCTCGACGACGGCCGCCTCACCGACGGCCAGGGTCGCACCGTGGACTTCACCAACGTCGTGCTGATCATGACCTCGAACCTGCCGGGCGATCCGTCGACGTTCTTCAAGCCGGAGTTCATCAACCGCGTCGACGACATCATCCGCTTCCGCTCGCTCAGCGAGGACGACCTGCGCCACATCGTCACCATCCAGCTCGCCCGGCTGCGGGCACGGATGGCCGAGCGCCGCATCACGCTCGAGGTCACGGCCGAGGCGATGTCGCTGCTGGCCCACGAGGGCTACGACCCGTCCTTCGGCGCTCGCCCGCTGAAGCGCGTCATCCAGCGCGAGATCAGCGACGCCGCCGCGGTGCTGATCCTCGACGGCAAGGTCGGCGAAGGCGATCGCGTCGTGGTCGACGTGATCGACGGGCGACTCACCGTCAACGCCGCGTAACGCGCCAGACTCTGCGCTGCACATGAGCAACGCGGGCACCACATCGGGCAAGCACATCCAGCATCCTTCGGCGAACGGTGGCGCTGTGATGCTGGCGGTCGGCGCGCTCGGTGTGGTCTACGGCGATCTCGGCACGAGCCCGCTGTACAGCATCCGTGAGGCGTTCGAGAACGAGCACCACCGGCTCGCCGTCGATCGGGTGAACGTGCTCGGCGCCACGTCGATCATCGTCTGGACCCTCGTGCTGATCATCGCCGTGAAGTACGTGCTGATGGTGATGCGCGCCGACAACCACGGCGAAGGCGGCATCCTCGCGCTCACCGCGCTGATGACCGGTGGCGACGCCGGCGATCGTGACGCGGGAACGCCGACGCGACGGTCGCGGGTGCTGGTGCTGCTCGGCCTGTTCGGCACGGCGCTGCTGTTCGGGGACGGGATGATCACCCCGGCGATCAGCGTGATGAGCGCGGTCGAGGGCACCAAGCTGATCGACCCCGGCTTCGACGCGTGGGTGGTGCCGCTGTCGGTGGTGATCCTCATCGGGCTGTTCGCCATCCAACGATTCGGCACCGGCACGGTCGGCGCGGTGTTCGGGCCGGTGATGGTGCTGTGGTTCCTGACGATGGCGGTGCTCGGCACGGTCAGCTTGGTGCACACGCCCGAGGTGCTGCAGGCGCTGAACCCGGTCCACGCCGTGCGCTACTTCCAGACCAACGGGGGCAAGGCGTTCCTCTCGATGGGTTCGCTGTTCCTCGTCGTCACCGGCGGCGAGGCGCTGTACGCGGACATGGGCCACTTCGGTCGGCGACCGATCACCGCCGGCTGGTTCGCCGCGGTGTTTCCCTCGCTGCTGCTGACCTACCTCGGCATCGGCGCGCTGCTGCTGCGCGAGCCGACGGCGATCGACAGCCCGTTCTTCCGGCTCGCGCCGGACTCGTTGCGCATCGCACTGATCGTCCTGGCGACGGCCGCGACGGTGATCGCCTCGCAGGCGTTGATCTCCGGTGTGTTCTCGCTGACCCTGCAGGCGATCCAGCTCGGCTACGCGCCGCGGACGCGGACGGTGAACACCTCGTCGGAGTCGCGCGGGCAGATCTACATCCCGCTCATCAACTGGGCGCTGATGATCGCCTGCGTCGGACTGGTGCTCGCGTTCCGTTCGTCCGCAGCGCTGGCCGCCGCGTTCGGGTTGTCGGTCACCGGCACGATGTTCATCACCACGATCCTCTTCGCCGCGTACGCCCGCAAGCACTGGCACTGGCCGATCGTCGCCGTGGCCGGGTTCTGCACGGTGCTGCTCGGCGTGGAGGGATCGTTCCTCGCTGCCAACGCGTTCAAGATCCCCGAAGGCGGCTGGTTCCCCATCGTCATCGCCGTGGTGGTCTTCACGCAGTTGACGACGTGGAAGACCGGCCGGGCACTCGTCAACCGCGCCATCCGGTCGAAGCCGACGATGGTGGTCACGTTCGCCGACGGGTTGACGAAGGCAGCCTCCACGGTGCGGCGCGTGCCTGGGACTCAGGTGTTCTTCTTCTCCACACCCGGCCTCGTGCCGCCGAGCCTGCTCGTCAACCTGCGCGCCAACGGGTCGTTGGCCGAGCACGTGTACGTCGTGGCGATCATCACCGCCGACACGCCGACCGTGCTGCCGGCGCAGCGCGTGACCCACGAGCAGCGCGCCGCTGGTCTGCACGAGGTGACGCTGCGCTACGGGTTCATGGAGCGGACCCCCGTCGCCGAGGACCTGCGCGTTCACCTCAACATCGAGCCCGAGCAGACGTACTACTTCCTCGGCAGGGAGAGCGTCCGCTCGTCGGACCGGGGCGGCATGGCGCGGTGGCGCGAGGTGCTGTTCGGCGTGATGGGCCGCAACGCCACGGACGTCGGCTCGTGGTTCCAGCTGCCGACGGACCGCGTCATCGAGATCGGCGCGCGTGTCGAGATCTGACGGCTCGCTGCTGATCTCCACCCGTGCCGTCCGCGGGTTCGCAGATGGAATGGTCGGTGTCTCGCTGTCGGCCTTCCTCGGCGACGAGCTGGGCTACAGCGGGGTGCGCATCGGCGTGATCGTCACCGGGATGCTGCTCGGGTCGGCCGCGCTGACGATGCTGACCGGGCTCGGCGGCAACCGGTTCGGCCGACGCGGGCTGCTGCGCGCCGGCTCGCTGGCGATGATCGGCACCGGGCTCGTGTTCGCGACCACGTCGGTGTTCGCCGTCCTGCTGATCGTCGGCATCGTCGGCACGATGAACCCCAGCGGCGGCGACGTCAGCGTCTTCCGCCCGCTGGAGCAATCGGTGCTGCCGTTGACGGCGACCGTCGAACGGCGTTCGCACCAGTTCGCCCGCTACTCCTTCGCCGGGTTCTTCTGCGGTGCGCTCGGCTCGTTGTCCGCCGGCTTGCCCCACCTGATCGATCTGCCGCCCGAGACCGTGTTCGTCGTCTACGCCGCTGCCGGCGTCGTCACCCTGGTCGCCTACGGCATGCTCTCCCCGGCTGCCGAACCATCGAACCTGCACGCGCCGGCGCCGCTCGGCCCGTCGCGGCGGGTGGTCTACCGGCTCTCCGTGCTGTTCAGCATCGACGCCTTCGGCGGTGGCTTCGTCGTGCAGTCGCTGCTGGCGCTGTGGCTGTTCCGGCGCTTCGACTTCACGCTCGGTCACGCAGGCGTGGTGTTTGCGTTGATGGGCATGCTCACCGCCGGCTCGGGCTTCGTCGCCGTGCGCATCCAGCGCCGCCTCGGCCCGATCAAGACGATGGCGCTGACCCACCTTCCCGGGCAGATCTTCCTGATGGCCGCGGCGCTGATGCCCAACGGCAACCTGGCCGTGGCCTGCCTGCTGGCCCGCAGCTGCCTGTCGAGCATGGACGTGCCGGTGCGCGACGCCTACGTGATGAGCGTCGTCACCCCGGCCGAACGCGCCGCTGCGGCCAGCGTCGTGAACGTGCCGCGCAGCCTGGCCTCCGCGCTGCCACCGTTCGCTGCCGGGTGGATGCTCGACCACTCCACGTTCGGCTGGCCGCTGCTGATCGGCGGTGGCCTCAAAGCGAGCTACGACCTCCTCCTGCTGCGCGAGGTCGAGCACCCGCCTAGCGTCGAGTCCCATGGAACTGGATGAGGCGCTCACGTTCATCGGTGGTCGACACAACGGGGTCCTAGCGACGCTGAAGCGCAGCGGGCTGCCCCAACTGTCGAACATCACCTACCAGCTCGGTGGCGACGGGGTCATCCGCATCTCCACGGCGGACGACCGGGCGAAGGCGCCCAACCTTCGCCGCGATCCGCGTGCGGCCATGTGGGTGGGGCGCGACGACTTCGGCGGTTACGTGGTCGTCGAGGGCGACGTCGAGCTCTCGCCCGTGTCGGCCGACGAGCACGACGCCACCGTCGAGGAGCTGATCGTGCTGTACCGCGACGTGCTCGGCGAGCACCCCGACTGGGACGACTACCGCCGGGCGATGGTGCGCGACAAGCGACTGGTGATCAGGTTGACGCCGACGCGCGCCTACGGCATGCCCGGCGCCGGCTGAGCGACCAGCACCATCGTCTGGTTCGTGCGGCCGATCACGCCGTACTCGTCGAAGAGCAGCGAGTCGGACAGGCCGATCCCGCCGGGCTGCCACACCGACGTGGCCGCCATGCCGATCCACTCGCCGACCGGGTCGCGGTGCAGCGAGATGGAGAGGTCGGCGTTGATGAACGTGACCTCGGTCGACTCCATGTGCCGCGAGAACGCGTTGCCGCAATCCGCCAGCGGGCAGACGCGTTGGAACGCCGACATCGTCTCGCCCTCGAGCAACGGCGCCGATCGCATCCACACCGTGGTCGGGCCTGGGCCCAGCGCCGCCGTCGGTGGGTAGCGCAGCTCGACCGCGTCGCGAAACCCCGGTAGCCCGTGCGAGATCCGACTGATCGGAAACGGGCCCGGCACGCTGTGGGCGAACGATGGCGTGTCGAAGTCGTCACCCATCACGTGATCGATCGTCGGCCGTTCGCCGACGTGGAGCGCGGTGGCGCGCGCACAGAGCCGACCGGCTCGGTCGCGCAGCTCGAGCGAGATGTTGGTGGTGATCCGCCCGGCGCGCACGATCTCGGTGTCGATCGTGAACCCGGCCAGCGGCACCGGACGCATCAGGTCGACGGTCAGCCGCGCCAAGCGTTGCGTCGGCGCGGCGAGCTCACTCGCACGAGCCAGCAGGGCGGTGGGCGGCCCGCCGTGGCAGGCCGCTGCGTCCCACGGGCCGCGAGCTCGGTCGGTGCCGACGAACGTCTCGTCGGGCTCGATGACGAAGAACGGTTGGGTCACGCGGTGGACGCTACGCGGCCGCTCACACGGACTTGTAGCGGCGCACGGCGAGCGGGGCGAGGACGGCGATGATGCCGACGCTCCACAGCACGGACGTCAGCACCTTGCTGCCGAAGTCGGCGCCGAGCTGGCCATCGAGCACGCTGGCGCGCACGGCGTCGACGGTGGCCGAGACGGGTTGGTGCTCGGCCCACCACTGCAGCCAGCTCGGCATCGTCGTCGGCGAGACGAACGCGTTCGAGGCGAACACGAGGGGAGCGAGGATCGGGAACGCGGCTGCTTGCGCTGCCTCGCCGTTGGACACCGACAGGCCGATCGACGCGAACACCCACGACAGGGCGAAGCCGAAGAGGATCAGCACGAGCAGACCGACGACGAACTTGGGCACGCCGTTGTGGATGCGGAACCCGACCAGGAAGCCGATGCCCGAGATGAGGACGACCACGAACGTGTTGCGCACGGTGTCCGCCAACGTGCGACCCCCGAGCACGGCGCTGCGTGCCATCGGCAGCGAGCGCAGCCGTTCCAGCAGGCCCTTGCCCTTGTCCTCGGCCAGTCCGACGGCGGTGCTGATCGCCCCGAAGGCCACGGTCTGGGCGAAGATCCCCGGCATCAGGTAGTCGACGTAGCGCACGCCCGGCACCTGGATGGCGCCGCCGAAGACGTAGCGAAACATGACCACGAAGATGATCGGCTGCACCAACGCGAACACGAGCAGCTGCGGCAGGCGGACGATGGTGATCAGGTTGCGCTTGGTCAGCGCGGCGGTGTCCTTGACGGCCCAGGTGGCGTTCATGCGGCTCCGGTCAGGGTGAGGAAGACGTCGTCGAGGGTCGGTTCTCGCAAGGTCACGCCGTCGGCCACGAGGCCGACGTCGGCGAGCGTGTTCAGCGCGGTGCGCAACGTCTCCGACCCGTTCGTCATCACCACGCGCACGATGGTGTTGGCAGCGATCTCGGCGTGCAATGCGGTCGCGGCGACTGCCGCCCGCTCGGCGTCGTGGAACTCGAGCTCGATGACCGTGTCGCCCAGGCGTGCCTTCAGCTGCGTGGCGGTGCCTTCGGCGACGATGATGCCCTTGTCGATGACGACGATGTTGTCGGCCAGCCGGTCGGCCTCCTCCAGGTACTGCGTCGTCAGCAGCACGGTGGTGCCATCGCCGACGAGGGTCTCGATGACGTCCCACAGGTCGAGGCGGCTGGCCGGATCGAGCCCGGTGGTCGGCTCGTCGAGGAAGAGCACCGGTGGGTGAGCCACCAGGGCGGCGGCCAGGTCGAGGCGACGGCGCATGCCTCCGGAGTAGGTGCGCGACGGACGGTCGGCAGCGTCCGTCAGGCGGAACTGGTCCAGCAGCTCGCGTGCTCTCGTGCTCGCAACGCCCTTCGACAGGTGGTTCAGCTGGCCGACGAGCGTGAGGTTCTCTCGGCCGGTGAGGTTCTCGTCGACGGCGGCGAACTGTCCGGCGAGGCCGATGCTGCGCCGCACCGCCTGCTGCTCGCGGACCACGTCGTGCCCGTTGACGGAGCCGGTGCCGCCGTCGGGGTGCAGCACGGTGGTGAGCATCCGCACCATCGTCGTCTTGCCGGCACCGTTCACGCCGAGGAGCCCGAGCACCGTCCCCTTCGGCACCGAGAGGCTGATGTCCTCCACGGCGATGACCGGGTTGCTGGCCTTCCCGAAGTGCTTGCGCATGTGCACGGCTTCGATCATGAGCGCGACCATACGAATATGCTTGACCATTGTCAACCTTTGATCGAACTCATGGAACTCGGTAGGATGAAGTCATGGACCGACAGCCGGGCGCCGAGCTGGACGAGGCGTGGGGAATCCTCAGCTCGCTCTTCTTCGCCAGGCGCGACTTGTTCTTCGCGGCGATGGCCGACGTCGGCCTGACGCCTCCGCACGGTCAGGCGCTCATGCTGCTGGTGCACGGGCCGGCGCGGATGCGTGACATGGCGTCGCAGTTGCGGTGCGACGCGTCCTACGTCACCGCGGTGGTCGATCGGTTCGAGGAGCTCGGTCTGGCCGAGCGGCGTGCGTCGACGACCGACCGGCGCGTGCGCGAGGTGGCCCTGACGACGAGGGGCCGTCGCGTTGCCGACGGGCTGATGCGCACGATGTCGGCCGCGCCGGAAGCGTTGTGCCGGCTCTCCCCAGCCGACTGCAAGGCACTCGTGCGCGTGCTGCGCAAGCTCGACGTGCCGGCTACCGCTCCTCTCCCTCGGCGAGGCGCCTGACCAGCTCGACCAGTTCGTCGACGTCGTGGAGGTTGACCACCTCGCCGGTATCGATCACCTCGGCGTGCCCGACGATCTCGCCGTCCTCCGCGGCGCGCGAGATCAACCGCAGCATCACCGTGACGGTGCTGCGGCCGGTTCGGGTGACGAAGTCGGGCACCCGTTCAGCATCGTCAGTCGACGTCCAACGATCGTCCGACGCGGGCCAGGTCCTGGCCAGGGGGCATGCCGAGGGCGTCGAGGGCGGCGTAGCCCCGCTGCACGACGTCGCGTGCCGCTGCCCGGCGCCCCTGGTCGATCAGCGCGGTCGCGGCCATCGTGTAGCGCTTCTCCTCGAGCGGTTCGGCCTCGATGCCCATGTCCAGCAGACGCACGCCCTCGTCGAGATCGCCGCGTTCCAACGCATCGGCGGCGACGATGTCGATCAGCGACAGGTAGCGGCGACGCAGCCGTTCTCGTGGGCCGGCGGCCCAGTCGTCGTAGGCGTCGGCCGGCAGCAGCTCGCCGGTGTACGCGTTGAGCGCCAGTCGGGCGAGGCCGGCGCGGTCGGTGGCGTCAGCGGCCATCGCGGTCGCGACGCCGGACTCGAACTGGTCGACGTCGATGTCCACGTCGTCGGCCAGCTCAATCGACTCGCCGCGCCGGACGATCAGCGTGCCGGTCTGCGTGCGCACCCGGTTGAGCAGGTTGCGCACTCGCGACCGCCCGGTGGCGACATCGGCGTCGGGCCACAGCAGATCGATCACCTGCTCGGTGGTCAGCACCTTGCGCATCGCCAGCACCTTCACCAGCGTCGCCGAATTGCCCGGTGCGGGCGTGACGATCTCCGCGCCGTTGAGCACGTTGAACCCGCCGAGCAGCACGACGCGGGTGCGGCCGGTTCCCGATGCGGCGGGACCGCCGGGCCACACGTCGGCGAGCATCTGCACCAGCAGCGGCTCGTGACGCTGCGGGAGATCGGGCACACCCATCTGCTCGACCAGATCGAGGCACAGCTGCACGTGTCGGGTGGCGGTGGGCCGGTCGCCCAACCGCTTCGCCGCGACCGCGCGGAAGAGGTGGCGCACCCACTTCGTGCGGATCGTGGCGTACGGCTCGCCGTCCAAACGATCGAACAGCTCCACGCCACGAGTGGCGTCGCCGAACATCGCCTCCAGCCGTCCGTCGAGCACGTCGAGCAGTTCGCGGGTGCCCGCGTTGCCGACGCGGGCCGCGACGCGGTCGCGGTAGACGCGTGACCGCTCCTCTTCGCCGAGACCGCAGAGGATGTCCGCGGCGAAGGCGAGGAACTCCTGGCCCGTGACCTCTTCCAGCCATGGCCCGGCGTTGCCTTCGGTTTCGGCCAGCCAACGATCGACCGCCTCGCGATCGTGGCGGTGCGCGGCGACCACGGCACCGGTCCATGCGCCGTACGCGCTGACGCGTGAGTCGCCCAGACGTTGCCCGACCTCCCATGCCTCACGTGCCGCCGCCTCGCTCTCGACCGAGCGGCCCAGGTAGTCGAGCATCTCGGCGTAGTACGTCATGCCCACCGCCCACTCGGCGGAGCCCGCCGGCAGCAGCGCGAGGCTGGCCGCCTGCTGGTCCGCAGCGAGTGAGATGCGCCCGCCGTGGTAGCTCACCATCACGGCCAAGCGGTTCATCGCGTCGGCTTCCCACCGCTGCTCGCCGAGCACGCGGAACAGGCTGGCCGCCTCGTCGAACGCGGGGTCCGCGCGGGCAAGGTCGTCGGGCCGTGAGTGGAAGGCGTGGGCGATGCCGAGTGCGAGCAGCGTGCGGCCTCGTGCCGTCAGCTCGGTGTCGTCGAGCGCGTCGAGCAACGCCACTCCGTCGGTGATGACGTGGTCGCGATCGGCCGTGCGCACCGCATCGCGAAGTCCCTCGGCCCGCAGCTCGTGGTCGACTCGGCTGCCCGCCTCGGCCATCGACGACCCGAGCGCGATCCATGCGTGTCGACTGGTCATGTCGCGCAGCTCGGTCGCTCGTGCCGCGTTGAGGAGGATCGCCGGCTGTCCGCGGAGCCGTGTCTCACCGATGAGGCGCACGTACGTCTCGAGCTCGCTCGTACCGAGCACCTGCAGTTCGGTCCAGTGACGTCTCGCGAGCTCGTCGGCGAGCGCATCGAGGTGGTCGCAGGCGACGAGGAACGAGGCGGCGGTCGGCAGGTCGTAGAGCCGGGCGACGGTGGCGCACGCGGCCTCGTCCGGCGGGTTGCGCGTGCGCAGCGCTTCGCGAACCGGATCGGCGAGTCGGAACCACGCGGCGTCGAAGCGCACGGGCAGGCCACTGGTGCGCAGGCGCTGGAAGGCGGACCCGTCGGTGATCGCCGAGGCGGCCTCGACGGAGAGCAGCGGCAGCCAGGCGAGCGGCGCAACGAGTTGCCGGTCGGCGCCGAGCACGTCGTCGATCAACCGGTCGAGCAGGCTGTCCAGTGCGGCGCCGCTGCCCCAGTCGTTGTCGCTCAAGCTGGTCCGCGTCAACGAGGCCAGTCCGACCGCTGCCGGCCATCCATCGGTGCCGACACGCGTGGGGGCCGCTGCGTCGGTGCTGACGCCGAGCACCGCTGCGGCCTCGCTCAGGTCGAAGCGCAGATCGTCGATCGTGATGTGCACCACGTCGCGGCGCGGGCGACGCACCAGCCGCGGGGCCAGTGCTCGTCCGGCCACGATCAGCCGGTGTGGCGATGGCAGGTCGTCGGCGAACGCCCGCAGCCAACGCGACGCGTCGTCGTCGAGGAACTGGCCCTCGTCGACGAACACGACGACCGGCTCGGCGCGCTGCGCCAATGCGCTCAGCATGGCGTCAGCGACGCCGTCGGGGACGTCACTGGCGGCCAGATCGGCGAGGTCGCTGACACCTGCTCGTCGCAACCCGCGTCGCAGCGCGGCGACGAGTGCGTCAGCCGCGGTGTCGTCCTCGAGCCGCACGCGGGCGGCGGCCGACGCGAACCGGGCGATCGCCTGCTCGGCCAGTGTGGTCTTGCCCCACCCGCCGGGGGCGTCGAGCAGGATGACCCGCGCGTGATCGGTGCGCGGCAACAGGTGCTCTCTGTCGATCCAGGTGTGCCCCGCCCGTACGGTCGCCACAACCAGCGAGGCTAGGACGCAGCGGTCGGATCGGTCTCGCGGGCTGCCAAGTTGGTCCGATCGGCCCACTGAATGGGCGATTGGACGTTCGTTGGACGCCTCGTTCGTACGTTCCGGCCATGACGAGCACACCGAACCGGCTGCTGACCCTTGCCGCCGCCACCCTTGCCGCCGTTGGCTTCACCGTTGGCGCGGGAGTCGCGCCGGCTGCCGCGGCCGACTACTGCGGCCTTCCCGAGATCGACCAGAACGTGTTCTCGGTCAACGACGGTCTGTGGAGCAACCCGGTCAACTGGTCGCGCAACCACCTCCCGACTTCCGGTGAGGCCGTGTGCGTGCCCGGCGGGATCGTTGCCCAGGTGTCGAGCGCATCGACGTACCTGCTCGGAGCGCAGGACGGCTTCATCACGACGCTCCGCGTCGAGGGCACGATCCGGATCAACGGGGGCAACACCGTGTCGCTGGCATCGGCGGTCTTCGGTGGCAGCAACCTGTTCAACGGTGGCGTGATCCAGGTGCTCAACGGCTCGACGTTCGACATGAACGCCGACCAGAACGGAGCGCCTGCGTTCCAGAACGTGATCGGCGGCAGCCTCATCCAGGTCAGCTCCGGCTCGAAGATCCTGCTGCGCCGCCCGTTCCTCAACACCGGCACGATCAACCTCACCGGTGGCGGGCAGCTGCTGCTCGACAGCCCGGCGTCCGCGTACGGCGTCGGCGGGAGCAACGGAGCGGTGATCGGTGGTCAGATCAAGATGACGAGCGGCGCCGTCACGTTCGGAGGCACCGGAGCGCTCTCGGTGCTGGCCACCGGCGGATCGACGACCGGCACGATCGCCGCCACGCAATCGCTGGACATCGCCTGCAGCACGTCCAGTGGAGCGATCAACTGGACGGGGAGTCTCGTCAACAACGGCGCGGTCCACTTCCTGCCGCCGCTGGCCGGTGCGTGCGAGATGGACTACACCCTCCCCGGCGGGTCGTCCTTCACGAACAACGGGTCGCTGACCTTCGGCAACCCCGGTGTCGCCGCGACCGGTGGCAGCGTGGCCTACGCCAGCAACTTCTTCACCAACGGCGGCCAGGTCACCAACAGCGCCTCCGGCACGATCGTCGTCAACGACTACTGGTCGATGATCGGGCCGACCACCAACCAAGGCACCATCACGGTCGCTGCGGGTGGGTTCTACGAGCAACGGACCGACACGTTGACGAACACGGGCACGCTCGTCAACGGTGATCGCTGCGACCTCAACAGGCTGAACAACAGCGGTGGCACGGTCGAGCTGAAGAAGTCGTGCAACATCCGCACGACGGCGACGTTCAACGCCTCATCGACGCTGCGGCCGCACTCGTCGTCCAGCGCCCTGACCAAGTTGATCGTCGCCCAGACCTCGCCGCTCAACGGCACCATCGACGTGATCACCGACGGCGCGCCGCCTGCTGTGGGCACCACCCGCGACGTCATCACCGGTCCGGTGTCGGGCACGTTCGCGTCGGTCACCAGCCAGTCGACCGATGTCAGCTACACCGCGCTGTACCCGGGTGGTGCGGTGCAGCTGCAGAGTGGCGCAGGTGCCGGCGCGATCAACGCGGTGGTGCCGGGCCGCGTGCTCGACACCCGACCGAATGGTGCGACCGTCGACGGCATCGCCCAGCGGGCCGGGCTGCAGAACGTCGGCGCAACGATCGAGATCCCGGTCACCAATCGAGCCGGTGTCCCCGCCAACGCGACCGCCGTGGTGCTCAACGTGACCGTCACCGAACCGGTCGGCGCAGGGTTCGTCACGGTGTGGCCGTGCGGCACCAACCGTCCGGCGACGTCGAGCCTGAACTTCGCTGCGGCCTCGACGGTGCCCAATGGCGTCATCAGCAAGATCGGTACGAACGGCAAGGTGTGCGTGTTCGTCTCCAACGCCACGCAGGTCCTCGCCGATGTCGGCGGGTACTTCACGGATGCGTCGCCCTACGAGCCCCTCGTGCCGGCCCGTGTGCTCGACACGCGGACCAACGGTGCGACCGTTGACGGGCTTGCCGTTGGCGGCGGCCCGGTTGCTCCAGGCGTGGTGAAGGAGATGCAGGTGACCAACCGTGGCGGCGTTCCCGTCAACGCGACCGCCGTGGTGCTCAACGTCACGGTCACCGAATCGCAGGGCGCCGGGTTCGTCACCGTGTTCCCGTGCGGGGCGACGCCGCCGACCGCCTCGAACCTCAACTTCGTGGCGGGCGGGACCATCGCCAACAACGTGATCGCCAAGGTCGGCACGGGCGGCAAGGTCTGCTTCGTCGCTTCGAACGGCGTGCAGCTGCTCGCCGATGTGAACGGCTACTTCGGCGTCGGTGCCGGCTTCTCCGGCATCACCCCGCAGCGCTTCCTCGACACTCGTCAGGGGCAGGCGACGGTCGACGGGCTCGGCCAGGGTGGTGGTGCGCCGGCAGCGGGCACCGTGGTGCAGCTGCAGGTGGCGGGCCGCGTCGGCGTGCCCGGCGGTGCGACGGCGGCGGTGCTCAACATCACCGTCACCGAGACCCAGGGTGCCGGGTTCGTCACGGTCTTCCCCTGCGGCTCGCCGCAGCCGACCGCGTCGAGCCTCAACTTCGTGCTCGGTTCGACGGTGCCCAACGGTGTGATCGTCAAGGTCGGCACCGGTGGCAAGGTGTGCCTCGTCGCCTCGAAGGGGACGCAGTTCATCGCCGACCTGAACGGCTACTTCACCAGCTGACCGCGTACCGTGCACGCGCATGCGATGGCGCGTGCACGGTGAACGATCGATCTACGAGAGCGAATGGGTCGGTCTCGCGCTGGTCGACGTCGAGCTGCCCAGCGGCAAGCGCTTCGAGCACCACGTGGTCCACTCGCCATCCGAGGCTGCCGGCGCGGTGATCACCGACGTCGAACGTGGCGTGCTGCTGCTGTGGCGGCATCGCTTCATCACCGACACGTGGGGATGGGAGATCCCGGCGGGGCGGGTCGACCCCGGCGAGACGCCGATCGTCGCCGCGCATCGTGAGGCGGTGGAGGAGTCCGGGTGGGATCCCGGTCCGTTGCGGTTCATGGCGAAGTACCACCCGCAGAACGGTCTGGCGGACACGACGTTCAACCTGTTCATCGCCGAATCGGCGACGTACGTCGGCGAGCCGACCGACCCCGACGAAGCGGAGCGAGTCGAGTGGCGGAGCTGGGAGCAGGTGCGCGCTGACATCCGCGACGGGCACGTCGGTGACGGGCTCTCGCTGACCGCGTTGCTCTGGGTGCTCGCTCAGGTCTGACGGATGCGCGCCGCGTTGGCGTGCGCAGGGAAGCCTTCGTGCGCGCTCATCGCCAGGATCGTCGGCGTCATCCGCGCCAGCGCGGCAGCATCGGATCGAGCCACGGCAGTGCGCTTGAGGAACGCGTCCGCGGTGATCCCGCTGGAGACGTGGGCGAACCCGCCGGTGGGCAGGCTGGCCGGGCAGCCGATGACGAAGTTGCCGGCCGAGAACAGCGTGCTCTGACCGACGAGGATCTCACCGGCGTTGACGAGCAGCTCGACGAGCTCGTCCTCGCACGACGGCGACACGGCGACCTGCAGGTGCTCGGGTGCCCAGCGGTTGGCCACCTCGGCCGCCTCGGCGAGCGAACCGACGAACACGCAGCCGCCGTTGCTGCCGAGCGAGGCGCGCGCCGCTTCGGCGCGGGCAGCGGGCAGTTCCGCCAACTGCGCGTCGAGCGCTGCGTCGACCGCGTCGGCGAGCGCGGACGACGGCGTCACGAGCAACACCGCCGAGTCGGTGCCGTGCTCGGCTTCGTTCAACAGATCGGCGGCGACGAACCGCGGGTCGGCGCTGTCGTCGGCGATCACCAGGCTCTCGGTCGGGCCGAGGATCATCATCGTGGCGACGCCGTAGCGCTGCATCTCCACCTGCGCGCAGGCGACGGGCGGGCTGCCGGGGCCGACGATCTTGCGGACCTTCGGGATCGACTCGGTGCCGAACCCCAGCGCGGCGATGCCGGCCGGCCCGTTGACGCGGAACACGGCGTCGACACCGAGCTTGCGGCACACGACGAGCACGGCGGGATCGATGGCGCCGGCTGCGCCAGGTTCCGGTGGCACGACGAGCGCCAGCTCGGGCACGCCGGCCACCGTCGCCGGGACGGCCAGCTGGTAGGCGACGCTCGGGTAGCTGGCCTTGCCGCTCGGGACGAACAGGCCGGCGGAGCTGATCGGGGTGATCTTCTCGCCGACGGTGAGCCCGGGCTCGCTCTCGAAGCTCCAGTCGCCGGTGCGGGCCAGCAGCTGCTCGTTGAACGCCCGCAGGTGGGCGATGGCGTCGTCGATCGCCTCGTCGACCTCGGGTGCGACCTGCGCCGTCTCGATCTCCTGCGTCGTCGCCCGGAGCTGATCGGGGCGCAGCTCCACGCCGTCGAAGCGGGACAGGGCCCGGCAGACGGCGTCGTCGCCGTTGGCTCGCACGTCGTCGATGATCTTGCCGATGTCGTCCTTGAGCTGCTGATCGAAGATCGCCTCGAGCCCGCGACTGCACAGCGCAGCCCGTTCCGGCTCGTCCATCTGCGACCACGTCATCCGCCGCATCACCGGCTCCTGGGCACCCATCGCCCGGACGCTATAGGCTCTCGACACGTTCCATCCCGCCACGGAAGTGGCCCATGCGCCCGGAGCGTGCCATGCCTGTCACCGTCGTCGTCGGAGCCCAGTGGGGTGACGAGGGCAAGGCCAAGGTCATCGACCTGCTGGCAGCCGATCACACCCACGTCGTTCGCTACCAGGGCGGCCACAACGCCGGCCACACCGTCGTGGTGGGTGACGAGCGCTACGCGCTGCAACTGATCCCGAGTGGTGTGCTCTACCCGCACATCATCCCGGTGATCGGCAACGGCGTGGTCGTCGACCTGCCGACGCTGTTCAAGGAGATGGACACGCTCGAGAGTCGCAACATCTCCTGCGCCAAGCTGCGGGTCAGCAGCCAGGCGCACCTCATCTTTCCGTGGCACCAGACGCTGGACGCGCTGTACGAGAACGTTCGTGGCGACGCCCGCATCGGCACGACCCTGAAGGGCATCGGCCCGGCCTACGCCGACAAGGCGCGTCGCGAGGGGATCCGTGCCGGCGAGGTGCTCGACCCGGCGGCGTTCGCTGCAACGGTGAAGGACCGCGCCGTTGCGCACAACGCCGAGATCGCCGCACTCGGCGGTGAGCCGCTCGACGTCGACGCGGTGGTCGCCCAGTTCGAGGCGCTCGGCAAGCGTCTGGCGCCCTACGTCGTCGACACGGTCGACCTGTTGCACGAGGCGCTGGACCGCGACGATGCGCTGCTGCTCGAAGGCGCGCAGGCGACGTTCCTCGACCTCGACCACGGCACCTATCCGTTCGTCACCTCGTCGAACCCGACCGCCGGCGGCGCGTGCGTCGGCACCGGCATCGGGCCGCGCTACCTCTCGCGCATCGTCGGGATCACGAAGGCGTACACCACCCGCGTCGGTTCCGGTCCGTTCCCCACCGAGCTGCTCGACGAGCTCGGCGACAAGCTGGTCGAGATCGGCAAGGAGTTCGGCACGGTCACCGGGCGCCGCCGCCGGTGCGGCTGGTTGGACTGCGTGATGCTGCGCAAGGCGGTGCGGTTGAACTCGCTCACCGAGATCGCGCTGACGAAGCTCGACGTGCTCGACACGTTCGACGAGATCCTGGTGTGCACCGAGTACGACGCCGACGGACGCCCGGTGTACGCGCACCTGCCGGGTTGGCTGTGCGACATCAGTGCGGTCACCGAGCGGTCGGCCTTGCCGGCCGAGGCGGTGTCGTTCATCGAGCTGGTCGAGCGCGAGGTCGGCATCCCCGTCGTCATCGTCGGCACCGGCGCCGAGCGCGACTCGTACGTGACGTGGCAGTGACCCGATGATCCCCCGCTACTCGATGCCCGAGATGGAAGCGGTCTTCACCGACGCGGCGCGCTTCGGCCGCTACCTCGAGATCGAGTTGCTGGCCACCGAGGCGCACGCCAACCTCGGCATCGTCCCGCTGGCCGACGCGCAGGCGTGCCGCGATCGCGCCCCCGTCACCGACGACGCGTTCGTCGGTGCGGTGTCCGATCGCGAGCGGGTCACCGATCACGACGTGGCCGCGTTCGTCGACGTGGTGCAGGCTGCCATCGGGGCACCGGCCGGCGCGTGGATCCACTACGGACTCACATCCAGCGACGTCGTCGACACGGCGTGGTGCTGGATGCTGCGCGACGCGGCACAGCTGCTGATCGCAGCTGCCGACGATCTGATCGACACGCTCGTCGCGCTGTCCCGTCAGCACCGCGACACCGTGATGATCGGGCGCACCCACGGCATCCACGCCGAGCCGACCACGTTCGGCGCCAAGGTTGCGCTGTGGGCGCTGCAGGTCGGCCGCGATCGTGATCGGCTGCGCGCGGCGAAAGCTGCCGTGTCGGTGTGCAAGCTCAGTGGCGCGGTCGGCACGTACAGCAACATCGACCCGGAGGTCGAGCGCTTCGTCGGCGATCGCGTCGGCCTGACGCCCGTTCCCGCGACGCAGGTGATCCCACGCGATCGCCACGCCGAGTACCTGTGGGCGTGCGCCAGCGTCGGCTCGACGATGGAGATGATCGCCGTCGAGCTGCGCCACCTCCAGCGCACCGAGGTGAGCGAGGTGCAGGAGGGCTTCAAGCCGGGGCAGAAGGGCTCCAGCGCGATGCCGCACAAGCGCAACCCGATCAGCGCCGAGACGATCAGCGGACTGTCGCGCGTGCTGCGCGGCAACCTGCAGGCGGGCATGCAGGACGTGGCGCTGTGGCACGAGCGGGACATCTCGCACAGCTCGGTCGAGCGCATCGTGCTGCCGGACTCGTCGCTGCTGGCGTACTACGTGCTGCGCCGGATGCAGCGCCTGCTGTCCGGTCTGCAGGTCTTCCCCGACCGCATGCAGATCAACCTCGACGCCAGCTTCGGTCTCGTCTTCAGCCAGCCGGTGCTGCTCGCCCTGGTGCAGGCCGGTCTGACCCGCGACGACGCCTACCGCATCGTCCAGGAGAACGCTGCTCGAGCCTGGGCCGAGCGTGTGTCGTTCCGGGCCCTGCTCGACGCCGACCCGCGCGTCACCGTTGCACCTTCGGTGCTTGACGACGCGTTCGACCTCCGTCGCAGCCTCAGTCGCATCGCCCCCGTGTTCGACGCCCTCGACGGGCTGTGACCGAGAAGGGACTTGACGTGGCGTTTGCTCACAACGGACAGGTGGATCTCTACTACGAGACCTTCGGCGATCCTGATCACCCGACGCTGCTGCTCATCAACGGGCTCAGTTCGCAGTGCATCAATTTCGCTGAGCCGTGGTGCCAGCGCTTCGTCGACCGCGGCTACCACGTGATCCGCTTCGACAACCGCGACGTCGGCCTGTCGACCAAGCTCGATGGCCTCGAGTACTCGTTGCGCGACATGGCCGCCGATGCGGTGGCCGTGCTCGACGCGGTTGGCGTCGGCGCGGCCCACGTGATGGGGCTGTCGATGGGCGGGATGATCGTGCAGCGCCTCGCGATCCACCACGCCGACCGGCTGCTGTCGGCCACGTCGGTGATGTCCACCACTGGTGAGCCCGAGTACGGGCGCAGCTCTCCCGAGGCGATGGCGGCGCTGACGGCTGCCCCGCCGGGATCACGCGAGGGCTTCATCGAGGGCCAGATCGCGAGCAGTGCCATCTTCGGCTCCGACCCGTCCATCATCGATGGGGCAGACGTGCGAGCGAGGGCCGAAGCGGCCTACGACCGCTGCTTCTGCCCTGCGGGCGTGGCACGTCAGTTCTGGGCCGTGGGGCGCGACGGGTCTCGCGCCGAGGAGTTGCGCCGCGTCGATCTCCCGTTCCTGGTGATGCACGGCAGCCGCGACACCCTGATCGATCCGAGTGGCGGCCGGCGCACCGCCGAGCTCGTTCCCGGCGCCCGGTACGTCGAGATCGACGGCATGGGCCACGACTACCCGCCCGCCCTGTGGGGTCGCTGGGTGACCACCTGGGCCGACTTCGCCGCCGAGGCACTCCGCCGCGCCCGCTGATTCGCGGGCGCGCCCGTGTCAGTGGGGGAGTTGGAGTGGTGCGACTTCGGTGCCGTCGGGGCGCCAGAGGTGCAGGCTGCCGTGCTCGTCCCGGGTGACCGTGTAGCCGTGGCGGTGCTTCCATCGATGGTGGTGTCCGCAGTGGGGGTCGGCGTTCTCGATGTCGGTGAGGCCGCCGTGGGTGAAGTCGTGGCGGTGGTCGAGCTCGGCGAACCTGGCGCGTACGAGGCAGGTGAGCCAGCCGCAGCGTGGTTGGGCGAGCAGGACGGCTTCGCGGGTGGCTTTGTTGAACAGGCGTCGGGTGCGACCGAGGTGCAGGACGCGGCCGGTGGAATCGATGATCACCGTGCGGACGCGTCCTTCGATGGCAGCGACGACGGCTTGTCGTGGGTCGATCGGCAACCCGTCGATGGTCTGGCAGCGACGTGTCGTGCTGCTGGTCGGGTCGGCGGTGTCGGGTTCGGTGCCGGCCATGCGGCGGACGGCGTCGTTGAAGGTCTGCTCGTCGATGACCAGGTTGACCAACGGCTCGGTGATCGGTGTTCCGTTGGCGCCGACACCTGCGGCGAGGTGGATGATGCGGAGCAGCGCGTCATAGCGGCACTGGCGCAGGGTGCGCGGCATCAGCCCTGGGCGTGCTTGGTCGCCGTGCTCGGCGACGACCCGGTCCCAGTCGGCCGCTCGCTCGGCGCGTGTGAAGAAGTCCACGACATGACGCATCTCGGTCGCGGTGATGGTGTCGCCGCTGATGTCGAAGCGGATCCCGGTGGGGTCCTCGCGGATGTCGACGCGGCGCTTGTCGTGGGAGTGCTCGTGATCGAGGAGGTGGCCGTCGGGGTCGGCGTAGGACTGCCAGCGTTGGGTGGCGGTGAGGAACTCGGTGTGGCGGAGCACTGCGGCCTGGTCGGCGAGCAGGTGCTCGGAGTCGGCGACGTGTGCGCCGGCACGAGGGTGCACGAGGAGTCGAGCGATCTCGTCGATCTGGCAGGTTCCGATCTCGGCGGCGGCCCACACCTTGGCTGCGTGCGGGAGGTTCGAGACGAGCTTGGCGTGGCGGACCTTGCGGCGGGTCTCGGGTTCGGAGCAGTTGGTGACTGCGGCGACCCACCGGTTGATCGAGCGGAACCCGTCGGCCTTGAACGCACCGGTCTGCTCGCAGTCGGCGATCACCGCAGCCATCTGCGCGGCGATCATCCGCGAGTGCGCCTCGAGACGACCGAGGACGTCCTGATGACCAGCCGCGCGGATCGCAGCCACATCGAGATCGAGCAACTCCGCCGAGTCCATACGACAACTCAACCATCGGGGTGTGACAGAGAACCCTGAGGCGGCGGCGCTACCGGACCGCAGGTTCGAGCAGTTGGAACGTGCCGGCGCTCGGGTTGAGCTCGGCGCGGATGCCGAGCGGGAGGATCCACTGCGGGTCGGTGTGGCCGAAGTCCATGTTGGTCACGACGTTGAGGTGACGGGCGCGGAACTGGCCGGCGATCACGTCGAGGATCATCTCGTCGAGCGCCCGCTTCTCGTCATCGGTGTAGCCACGAGCACGTCCGAAGATCAGGCCGCTGAGGCGATCGAAGACGCCCTGCACCCCGTAGTTGAACAG
Source organism: Ilumatobacteraceae bacterium (assembly GCA_965229005.1). Classification (GTDB taxonomy): domain Bacteria; phylum Actinomycetota; class Acidimicrobiia; order Acidimicrobiales; family Ilumatobacteraceae; genus CBDDIP01. The sequence continues at coordinate 19,133 of CBDDIP010000002.1, read as the reverse complement.
CCAGGCGCGGACCTGTTCGACCGTCGGCCGTTCCTCGGACATCTCCAGGAACAGGATCCGTCCGTCCCAGAACTCCTCTGCCGGCCACCAACGACTGCCCTTCAGGAACTCGAGCACCTCGATGCACCCGCCGAACAGCGCGCCGCTCCTCGTGCCGCTCGTCTGCAGCCAGTGCCAACCGTCGTGCGCGCGTCGCGGTCCGACGCGCGTCGCGTTGTCCTCGACGCGCCACTCCTCGTACGTGTCGACCCACTCGCGGTACGGGCGGTACTGGTACGTGTCCGTCGGATCGAACAGCAGTGCACGCACGTGCTCGCTGGCGGCGGGGAAGTTGCGCAGCTGGGCGAAGCCGGCCATCACCGACGGCCCGTTGAACGTCACCAGGCCGAGCTGGTTGGCCCACGTCAGCTGGGTCGCCGAATCGGAGTAGCCCATCAGGATCTTCGGGTGGGCGACCACCGCGTCGGCGTCGAGGAACGGGAGGATGCGCGCCGAGTCCTCGCCGCCGATGCTGCAGAAGATCGCCGCCACCGACGGATCGGCGAACGCCTCGTTCAGATCCGCGGCACGCGCTCGCGGGTCGTTGCGCAGCGCGTCAGGTGCCCATCGGGTGGTGCGTCCCTCACGAACACGCAGCCCGAAGCGCGACGTCAACGCGTCGACACCGGCGTCGAAGACGTGCGGGAACACGTGCGGCCCACCCCACGACGTCGACAGCACGGCAACCGTGTCGCCCGCCTGCAACCTCGGCGGCTTGATCACGGCATGAAGCGGTAGCCCATGCCGCTGTCGGTGAGGAAGTGCTGGGGCCGGCTGGCGTCGAGCTCGAGCTTGCGGCGGATGTGGGCCATGTGGACGCGCAGCAGGTTCGGGTCGGGGTCGTAGGTGGCGTCCCAGACGGCGGTGACGAGCTGGCGTTGCGTGACGAGTCGCTCGGCGTGACGTACGAGGTGCTCCACGATCGACCACTCGATCGGCGTCAACCGCACCTCCTCGCGCTCGTCACGCGGGCCGGCGAAGACGCGATGCGCGGCGAGGTCGATGCTGAAGCTGTCGGTGTCCACCACGGGGTCGGGCACCGTTGCGGTCTCGCCGCCGCGGCGCAAGGCGGCGCGCAGGCGGGCCATCAGCTCGGCCATGCCGAACGGTTTGGTGATGTAGTCGTCGGCGCCCGCATCGAGTGCCTCCACCTTCGAGCGCTCGTCGTCGCGCACCGTCAGCACGATGATCGGCACGTTCGTCCACGGGCGGAGCGCCTCGATCACCATGATCCCGTCCATCCCCGGCAGACCGAGGTCGAGCAGCACGAGATCCGGGTGCTCGTTGGCGACGGCCTGGAGCGCGTGCTCGCCGGTGTCGGCCTCGAACACCTCGTAGCCGCGGGCACCGAGGTTGAGGCTCAACGCACGGCGGATCTGCGGCTCGTCGTCGACGACGAGGATGCGGATCACGGCGCCACCTGACCGGCCACCCCGTCCACCCCGTCGGCGAGCCCCAACGTGATGACGACCGTGAGGCCGCCGCCGGGCGTGTCGTCCAGGGTGAGCGTGCCTCCCATCGCCTCGACGAAGCCTTGGGCGATGGACAGCCCGAGCCCGACGCCGTCCACGGTCTGCTGATCGCCGAGCCGTTGGAACGGCGCCAACACCTGCACGCGCGCGCTCTCGGGGATGCCCGGGCCGCGGTCGATGATCGCCAGGTGGATGCTCGATCCGACGACCGAGGCGTTGATCCGCACGTCGGCGCCCGCATGGTGAAGCGCGTTGGACACGACGTTGGCCACGCTGCGTTCGAGCAGCACGGGGTCGCACGACGCCAGCGGCAACGCCGGATCGATGTCCACGGCGACGTCGCTCGAGCCGGGCGCCAGCACGTGCAGCACCGAGGACACGACGTCGCCGATCGCGGTCGGTTCGAGGCGCACGGCGAGCGCGCCGATCTGCAGCCGGCTGGCATCGAGGAGGTTGCCGACCAAGCGGTTGAGCCGATCGGTCTCTTCGTCGATGGTGGCCAGTGCCTCCGCGGTCTGATCGGGAGTCCACGCCACCGTGTCGTCGCGCAACCCGGAGACCATCGCCTTGATCGACGCAAGTGGGGTTCGGAGGTCGTGCGACACCGCACGCAGCATGCCAGTCCGCACCGCATCCACCTCGGCCAGTGCCGACGCCTCGGCTGCGTCCCGCGCCAGCTGCTGCGCGCCGACGGCCACGGCGAGCTGATCGGCGAGCACGCGCAACAGCCGTTGGTCGTCGTCGGAGAGCGCGCGGCCACGGACCTCGAGCTCGTACCGTGCTACCTCGTCACCGGCGACCACGCCGAACGGCACGACGAGCTCATGTCCAGCCGTCGCCGCCCCTGGTGCGAACGACTCGGCCAACGCTTCCGAGCTCGTCCCGAGCGTTCGCACCAGCCGCACCGAAGCCAGACCGAAGATCGAGCGGACCTCGTCCACCAGCGCCGGCATCGGCTCGGCGTCGGTGCTCAGGCTGGCTGCCGAGCGCGTGAGCGCCTCCGCCTCGAAGCGGGCGACTCGAGCCTCCAGCGAACGACGCGAGGCGGTGTCCACCAACGAGCCGACGGCGAACGCGACCACGACGAACACGATGAGCGCGGTGACGTTCTCCGGCTGGGCGATCGTGAACGTGTGGCGGGGTTCGACGAAGTACCAGTTGACGAGCAGCGAGGCCTCGACGGCGGCGATTGCAGCCACGAGCCGCCCACCGACGGCGGCGATCAGCAGCACCCACGTGAGGAAGACGAGCAGCGTCGTCGGCAGCTCGACGTGCTCCCGCAGCGCGGTGCCGGCGACGGTCAGCAACGGCAGCCCGATCAACGCCAGCGCCCACGCAGCGGAGATGCGCGAGGCGGCGATCGGCACCGGTGGGCGGTCGCGCCCGCGCAGCGGCGACGTCTCCGTGGGCGCATCCGTTGCGATGACGTGCACGTCGATGCCCCCCGAACCGGCGTCGGCGGCCAGGCGCGTCACGGTGGCGATGAACGAGCCGTGCGTCAGCTCGTACCACCGCGAGCGCCGCGTGGCCCCGAGCACGAGCTGCGTCGCCCGTTCGGTCCGAGCAAAGGTGACCAGCGCGGCAGCGCGATCGGCGCCGACCACCTCCCGCGCGGTGCCGCCGAGCTCCGTGATCAACTGGCGTTGCTGTGCGAGCACCGTCTCGTCGTCGACGTGCAACCCGTCGTCGCTCGTGACGTGCGCACCGATCAGCTCACCGCCGAGCCGTCCGGCGATGCGCGCCGCGCGACGGATCAATGCGTCCCCGCCCGGTGCGCCGGTGATGCCGACGACGACGCGCTCGCGCGTCTCCCACGCGTCCGTGATCCCGTGGTCGCTGAGGTAGGTGCTCAGCGATTCCTCGACACGGTCGGCCACCCACAGCAGCGCCAGCTCGCGCAGCGCGCCGAGGTTGCCCGGTCGGAAGTAGTTCGACAGCGCCGCGTCGATGCGCTCGGGCGGGTAGATGTTGCCGTGGGCCATCCGCCGGCGCAGCGCCTCGGGCGCCATGTCGACGAGCTCGATCTGATCGGCGCATCGAACGAACTGGTCTGGCACCGTCTCGCGCTGCACGGTGCCGGTGATCCGGCCGATGACGTCGTTCAACGACTCGAGGTGCTGGATGTTGAGCGTGGCGATGACGTCGATGCCGGCGTCGAGCAGCACCTCGACGTCCTGCCATCGCTTCTGCCGCGGGGACCCCGGCGCGTTGGTGTGCGCCAGCTCGTCGACCAGCAGCACCTGCGGACGCCGCGTCAGCACCGCGTCGGTGTCCATCTCCAGCAGCGTCGTGCCGCGGTACTGGTGCTCGCGTCGCGGCACCTGCTCGAGGTCGGACAGCTGAGCGATCGTCTGGGCCCGGCCGTGCGTCTCGACGATGCCGATGACGACGTCGGTGCCCCGGTCGTGTCGCCGAGCCGCCTCGCCGAGCATGCGGTACGTCTTGCCCACGCCAGGCGCGGCACCGAGGTAGATGCGCAAGCTGCCACGACCCATTGCGATCAGTCTCGCAGTCGGCGTCCGGGATCCCTCGACGCCGCAAGAGGTCGAAGTGCTCTGTTGGCGCGCCCCCGTTCGGGCCACGTTGGCCTCATGCATGCACAACCCGACGACCGCACCTCCGGCGTCCCCACCGCGAATCGTTCGGTGACGTGATGGATCATGACGACGACGTCGCTGGACAACCGGCAGACCCTCGCCACGGTCTCCCGCCGCTAAGAGGGCGTGAAGTTGCAGCGATCGGCCGTGAAGGTCCCGCTAACGAGACCTCCACGAGCGGTGATCGCGCCTACAACCGAGGCATGGCCACCAACACGGTTCGACGAACCGCAATCTTCAGCGGCCCGGCGATCGCTCTGCTCGTCGGCGCTGCAACCTCGTCCGTTCGGGATCAAGTCGGCGCGTCCGGCGTCGGCATCTCGCTCGCCATCGTCGTCGTGCTCGCCGCGTTGATCAGCCGAGGAGCGGGCATTGCGACGGCGATCGCCGCTGCGCTCTCGTTCAACTACTTCCACAGCCAGCCGTACCACTCGTTGCGGATCCACCAGTCGAGCGATGTCGTCGTCGTCGCCTTGCTCGCCGGCCTCGGTTTGGTGGTCAGCGACATCAGCGCATGGCGCCGCCGGCGCGAGACGATCGCCTTCAGACTGGCCACTGCACAAGACGCTCCGCGCCGCATCACCGAGATGCTCCATGAGCCGCACCCGGTCGGCGACGTCTGGCCCGGCGTGACATCGCTCATCCTCGATCAATTGGCACTTGCCGACGTGTGGTTCGATCCGTCGCAGGACACCAAGCTCCCGCTCGTCTCGATGGTTCGCTCGACCGCGACGTCCGCGGAAGACGGCTTCGTGCTCCCTGCTCACGGCGCGGCGATGCCGATCGTCGCGGGCGCCGACCTGCTCGGTCACCTGATCCTGCGACCGCAGCACGGCATCACCTCGTTGTGGGTCGAACGGCGCGTCGCACTGGCGCTCGCCGATCACCTGACCATCGCGCTCACCTACACCGGCCACGAGACGGGCCGCAGTTCCTCACCGAAAGGCAAGCTCAACAATGGCTGACATCGTGTTCATCGGCATCGCGTTGGCGTTCTTCGCGTTGTGCGCGTTGTACGTGCGCTGGTGCGATCACATCATCGGTCCGGACGTGTTCGCCACATCCGACTCGTCCGGCCTCGCCGACGACGCCGACGACGATGTGGAGGTGGCGGCGTGATCGCGGTCGCTGACTACGACAACTGGGTCGGGCTGATCCTGGCCGGGCTCGGTGTGCTCTACCTCATCTTCGTGCTGGTCTCTCCGGAGCGTTTCTGATGAGCTGGCAATCCATCGTCCAGGCGCTGATCCTCGTCGCCGCGCTCGTCATCACCGTTCCGATCTTCGGCAGGTACATGGCCAACGTGTACGGGGCCCGCAAGGACGGATCCGCACCGGGTGATCGCGTGTTCGGACCGATCGAGCGGCTGATCTACCGAGTCTGTCGGATCGACGCGAAGCGCGAGCAACGCTGGAACGTCTATGCGCTGAGCCTCGTCGCCTTCAGCATCATGTCGTTCCTGGCGCTCTATGCGATCCAACGATTGCAGGGCAGCCTGCCACTCAACCCGACCGACCGGTCGTCGGTGAGTCCGATGGGTGCGTTCAACTCGGCCGTGAGCTTCGTCACGAACACGAACTGGCAGTGGTTCTCCGGCGAGCAGGTGATGAGCCACTTCACGCAGATGATCGGGTTCACCGTTCAGAACTTCGTCTCCGCTGCTGCCGGCATGGCGGTCGCCGTGGCCCTGATCCGTGGCATCGTCCGGCGCCGCACCCGCAACCTGGGCAACTTCTGGGTCGACATCACTCGCACGATCGTGCGGATCCTCGTACCGCTGGCGCTCGTCGTGACCGTCGTGCTGATCTCGCAAGGCGCGATCCAGACGCTGCGCGGCGACAAGGTGGTCGCCACCGTCGACCAGAGCACGGCGACCGCCGATGCGCCGGTCGTCGAGCAGCACATCCCGGGCGGGCCGTTCGCATCGCAGGAGGCGATCAAGGAGCTCGGCACGAACGGTGGTGGGCCCTACAACGCCAACTCGTCGCACCCGTTCGAGAACCCGACCGGCTTCACCAGCCTGTTCGAGATCTACCTCCTCCTCCTGATCCCGTTCTCGTTGATGGTCACCTTCGGCAGGCTCGTCAACGACAAGCGCCAGTCGCGCGTGCTGGTGGCGGTGATGGCCGGCTTCCTCGTGCTGTTCACCGGCTTCACCATGTTCGCCGAGCAGAACGGCAACCCGCTGTTGACCACGCTCGGTGTCAACCAGTCGATCTCGACGACGCAGTCGGGCGGCAACATGGAGGGCAAGGAGGTTCGCTTCGGCGCAGCCGGCTGCGGCCTCTTCGCCGGGTCGACGACCGGCACGTCGACCGGCGCGGTGAACTGCATGCACGACTCGTTCACGCCGCTCGGCGGTGCCGCACCGATGACGTCGATGAAGCTCGGCGAGATCTCGCCAGGCGGCGTCGGTGTCGGCCTGATGGGCATCCTCATCAACGCCCTGCTCGCGGTCTTCATCGCCGGCCTGATGGTCGGGCGCACGCCGGAGTACCTGGGCAAGAAGATCCAGGCTTCGGAGATGAAGCTGGTCACCCTCTACATCCTGGCGATGCCGTTCGCCGTGCTCACGTTCGCCGCGGCCTCGGTGCTGCTGAAGAGCGCGAACACGTTCCAAGGCGGCGCGCACGGCCTGTCCGAAGTGCTCTACAACTTCGCTTCGACCGGCAACAACAACGGATCGGCCTTCGCCTACCAGGGCACCGGCACCCAGTGGTACACGAGCACGATGGGCATCTCGATGCTCATGGGCCGGTTCTTCACCATCATCCCGGCACTGGCCATCGGCGGGTCGCTGGCCGGCAAACCGAAGGTTCCGGCAACCAGCGGGACGATGCCCACGCACACCCCGCTCTTCGGCCTGCTGGTCACCGGTGTGATCGCCATCGTCGCCGGCCTGACCTTCTTCCCCGCCCTCGCCCTGGGCCCCATCCTCGAACACCTCTCACTGTGAGGACCGCCACACCATGACCGCAACCATGACCCCTGCGCAGGACGGAAACCCGACCGGCGAGCGTCCGCCGAAGGTGCGGACGAAGGCCTCGGCATCCTCGTCGATCTTCGACCCCGCCATCGTCGGGACCGCGCTGCGCGACGCGTTCAAGAAGCTCAACCCGCGCACGATGGCCCGCAACCCCGTGATGTTCATCGTCGAGGTCGGCTCGTTGCTGACGACGCTGCTGTTCATCCGCGACTTCGGCGACAGCACCACGCAGCAGAACCTGTTCGCCGGACTCGTCACCGCCTGGCTGTGGTTCACCGTTCTGTTCGCCAACTTCGCTGAAGCGATGGCGGAAGGACGCGGCAAGGCACAGGCCGATGCTCTGCGCAAGACGAGGGCCGACACCACCGCTCGGGTCCGAGGTGCCGACGGAACGATCAGCGAGAAGTCGTCGTCGGCGCTCGAGCTCGGCGACCTCTGCGTGGTCACCGCCGGGGACGTGATCCCCGGTGACGGCGAGATCGTCGAGGGCATCGCCACCGTCGACGAGTCGGCGATCACGGGCGAGTCGGCGCCGGTCATCCGCGAGTCCGGTGGCGACCGCTCGGCGGTCACTGGCGGGACGCGCGTGCTCAGCGACGAGATCGTCGTCCGCATCACGGCTCGCCCCGGCGAGACCTTCCTCGACCGGATGATCGCACTCGTCGAAGGCGCCAACCGGCAGAAGACCCCCAACGAGATCGCCCTGTCGATCCTGTTGGCCGGATTGACGATCGTCTTCCTCCTGGCCGTCACCACCCTCCAGCCGTTCGCCATGTACTCGGGCGCTCCGCAGAGCATCATCGTGCTCGTTGCGTTGCTGGTGTGCCTGATCCCGACCACCATCGGCGGCCTGCTGTCGGCGATCGGCATCGCGGGGATGGACCGCCTGGTGCAGCGCAACGTGCTTGCCATGTCCGGACGAGCAGTCGAAGCTGCCGGCGACGTCACCACGTTGCTGCTCGACAAGACCGGGACGATCACGTTCGGATCGCGCCAGGCGTCCGAGTTCATTCCCGTCAGCGGCGTGGCACCCGAGGAGCTCGCCGAGGCGGCCCTCGCTTCCTCGCTGGCCGACGAGACGCCGGAGGGCAGGTCGATCGTCGATCTGGCCAAGGGCAGCTTCGGGCTGCAAGTGATCGACGACCCGGGCGCTGTGATGGTGCCCTTCACCGCCCAGACGCGCATGTCGGGCATGGACCTGACGTCGGGCCGGCAGGTGCGCAAGGGTGCCGCAGACTCGGTCCGCCGGTTCGTCCAGGCGGAGGCTGGCCAGGTGCCACTCGAGCTCGGACCCATCGTCGAGGAGGTCTCCCGCGCCGGCGCCACGCCGCTCGTGGTCATCGACCTCGCGGTCGGTTCGTCGACGTGGCGGGTCCTCGGTGTGATCCGCCTGAAGGACACCGTGAAGCCCGGCATGCGCGAGCGCTTCGAGCACATGCGCCTGATGGGCATCCGCACCGTGATGATCACCGGCGACAACCCGCTGACCGCAGCGGCGATCGCCGAGGAGGCGGGCGTCGACGACTTCCTCGCCGAGGCCACCCCCGAGGACAAGATGGCGCTGATCAAGCGCGAGCAGGCCGGCGGCAACCTCGTGGCGATGACCGGTGACGGCACCAACGACGCACCGGCGCTGGCGCAGGCCGACGTCGGCGTGGCGATGAACACGGGAACGCAGGCCGCCAAAGAGGCGGGCAACATGGTCGACCTCGACAGCAACCCGACGAAGCTCATCGAGATCGTCGAGGTCGGCAAGCAGCTGCTGATCACCCGCGGGTCGTTGACCACGTTCTCCATCGCCAACGACGTCGCCAAGTACTTCGCCATCATCCCGGCCATGTTCTCCGGTGTGCTGCCGGTGCTCGACAAGTTGAACGTGATGAAGCTCGAGAGCCAGAGCTCGGCGATCCTCTCGGCCGTCATCTTCAACGCGCTGATCATCGTCGCCCTCGTCCCGCTCGCGCTGCGCGGCGTCAAGTTCCGAGCGGAGGCAGCGTCCGCGGTCCTGCGTCGCAACCTGCTCGTCTACGGCCTGGGCGGGATCATCATCCCGTTCGTGGGCATCAAACTCATCGATCTCATCGTGTCTGCCCTAGGAGTCAAGTGATGCGTGCCCTCATTCGCCAGCTTCGTCCCGCGGTGCTCACCGTCGCGATGTTCACCCTGATCTGCGGTGTTGCGTACCCCCTGCTCAGCACCCTGATCGGACAGGTGGCATTCGGCCATCAGGCCGATGGCTCGCTGATCGAGCGCGACGGTGTCGTGGTCGGCAGCGAGCTCATCGGCCAGACGTTCACCGATCCGAAGTACTTCGCGTCGCGGCCATCAGCTGCGGGTGCCGGATATGACGGCTCGGCCAGCTCGGGTTCCAACCTCGGCCCGACGAGCCCCGACCTGCTGGCTGCCGTCGACGAACGGGCGATCGCTTACCGCGAAGCCAACGGGCTCGCCGCTGACGCGCAGGTGCCGGTCGACGCCGTCACCGCATCGGCGTCCGGTCTCGATCCCCACATCTCGATCGCCAACGCCCGCCTGCAGGCGCCTCGAGTCGCCGAGGTGCGCGGTCTGGACGTCGCGGTCGTGCTGAAGCTGGTCGACGCGTACACCGACGATCGCGACCTCTGGGTGTTGGGCGAGCCAGGTGTCAACGTCCTGCGCCTGAACCTCGCCCTCGACGATCTCGGTTCGTGATGCGCCGACCGACGGCCACGGCGAGGTGACGAGGATGGGTCGCGGTTCCTTGCGTCTCTTCCTCGGCGCCTCACCTGGCGTCGGCAAGACGTATCGCATGCTCGGCGAGGCGGTGCGCCGGGTCGAGCGCGGCACTGATGTCGTCATCGGTGTCGTCGAGACCCACGGACGAGTGCAGACGGCCGCCCAGGTCGGTGGGCTCGAGGTCGTGCCACTGCGCGACGTCGAGTACCGCGGCGCGATCTTGAAGGAGATGGATGTCGACGCGATCCTGCGCCGCCAGCCGCAGGTCGTTCTCGTCGACGAGTTCGCGCACACGAACGCGCCTGGTTCGAAGAACGAGAAGCGATGGCAGGACGTCGAGCAGCTCCTCGACGCAGGCATCGACGTCATCTCGACGTTGAACATCCAACACCTCGAGTCGCTCAACGACGTCATCTATCGGATCACCGGGATCGTCCAGCGCGAGACCGTGCCGGACGACATCGTGCGTCGCGCCGACCAGCTCGAGCTCGTCGACATGACGCCCGAAGCGATTCGCCGTCGACTCGCACACGGGAACATCTACCCGGCCGAGCGGATCGATGCGGCGATGGCCAACTACTTCCGCGCCGGCAACCTCGGCGCGTTGCGTGAGCTCGCGCTGCTGTGGGTCGCCGACCGCGTCGAGGAGTCGCTCCACAGCTACCTCGAGGCACACGGCATCTCGGAACCGTGGGAGACCCGCGAACGCATCGTCGTCGGCATCACCGGCCGGCCAGGTGGCGAGGCGCTGATCCGCAGGGCGAGTCGGATGGCCGGGCGCATCGGAGGGGACTTGATCGGCGTGCACGTGGCATTGGACGACGGGCTCACCCGCACCGATCCTGCGGCGCTCGCCGAGCAGCGCAAACTGATCGGCGAGCTCGGTGGCACCGCGCACGACGTGGTCGGCCACGATGCGGCCGAGACCTTGGTCGGGTTCGCCCGCAGGGAGAAGGCGACGCAGCTCGTGCTCGGCGCGACCCGTCGAACGCGGCGGCAGGAGATCCTGCGCGGCTCCTTCGTCGCGCGAGTCACGCGGCTGGCCGGCACCATCGACGTGCACGTCATCCACAACGAGGACGAGACCGACGATGTGACGCGGAGCGGGCGCCAGCGTGGGGCCGGCCTCGGCCCGGTCGATGCCCGGCGCACCATCGTCGCCTGGCTGATGGCGCTGGTCGGCGTGCCCTTGCTCGTCGTCGCCACGTTGCCGCTGCGCGATCACATCGCGCTGTCGACCGAGCTGCTGTTGGCACTTGTGGTGGTGCTCGCCGTCGCAGCGATCGGAGGCACCGTCGTGGGGGGCGTCGCCGCGGTGGTTGCCTCGCTGCTCGTGAACTGGTTCTTCGTCCCGCCGTACAACACCCTGACGATTGCCGAACTGGAGAACGCGATCGCGCTCGCCGTGTTCGTCGGCGTCGCCGTGATGGTCGGCTCGCTGGTGATCGCCGCATCCCGACGATCGTCGGAGGCCGTGCAGGCTCGGCTCGAAGCGGAGGCACTGGCACGGTCGGCGACCAGTCTGGCCGCCGATCCCGATCCGCTACCGGCGCTGTTGGACAACGTGCGGTCCACCTTCGCGCTCGATGGTGTGCGCGTCCGCGATGGGTCGTCGGGCACGCACGGCGTGCAGGCGGGCGACACCTCCGGCGAGCCGAGCATCACCGTTCCGCTGTCTGACGCTTCGGGTGGTGACGGGGCATCGGCGCTCGAGGTCTTCGGCGGTGCCCTGCGCGCCGACGACCGCCGTCTGCTCGCGGTGCTCGCCGATCAGCTGTCCGTCGCACTGGAGAAGCGCCGCCTGGCCACCGAGGCAGCAGAGGCCGACGTCCTGAGCGAGATCGACGTGGTGCGAACGGCGCTCCTGCGCGCGGTGTCGCACGATCTGCGAACCCCGCTCGCGTCGATCAAGGCGATGATCTCCGGGCTGCGCGATCGCTCCGTCGTCTGGAAGGACGCACAGGTGGAAGAGGCGCACGCAACGATCGAGGAGGAGACGGACCGCCTGAACGGCCTCGTCGGGAACCTGCTCGAGGCGAGCAGGCTGCAGTCCGGCGCGCTGGCCGTCGACCTCCGCCCCAGCGATGTCGGGGCGATCGTGGCGTCCGCGGTGCAGTCGGTCAACGCGCCCATCGGCGCCATCGTCGTGCGGGCTCCCGCTGACGACGTGAAGGCCCTGGTCGATCCGACGCTGCTGGAACGGAGCCTCGACAACATCATCAACAACGCTGTTCGCCACAGCCCCGATGGCATGCCGGTGACGGTCGAGATCGCAGTGGTCAACAACGAGGTGCACCTTCGCATCGCCGATCGAGGTCCTGGCGTCCGCGCGGTCGACCGGGCGAAGGTGGTCCAACCGTTCCAGCGGCTCGGCGATCAGCACTCGTCGGACGGCGTGGGCCTCGGCTTGTCGATCGCACAGGGGTTCGTCGACGCGATGGACGGAACGCTGACGCTCGACGACACGCCCGGTGGAGGTCTCACCGTCACGATCGCCCTGCCGCTTGCCGATCGACCGGCTGGCTGATGACGGCGACACGGGTCCTCGTGGTGGACGATGAACCGCAGATCCGGCGGGCGCTCAGCCTGAACCTCGGCGCGCGTGGATTCGAGGTCGTCGAGGCCGCCACCGGTGAGGCGGGGATCTCCGTGAGCGCGGACCATCGACCGGACATCGTGCTCCTGGATCTCGGCCTGCCGGGCTTCGACGGCGAGCTCGTCCTCCACGCGCTGCGCCGGTGGACCGATGTTCCCGTGATCGTGCTCACCGTGCGCAACGACGAGCCGTCGAAGGTGCGGATGCTCGACGCGGGAGCTGACGACTACGTCACCAAGCCCTTCGGCATCGCCGAGCTCGTGGCCCGCATGCGCGCGGTCCTCCGTCGCGGACCGACGTCAATCGCTGGTGCGTCAGGCCGAGAAGAGTCGACGAGCCGAGGACGGAAAGGGTGACTTCACGACGTCTGCACAGCGAACTTGTTGATCGTCGGAAGCGTCGTGATGAGGCGGTTGTCAGCCGGCGCGGCTGATGCCGGCGCGCTTGAGCACCGACGCATCGATGCCGACTTCGCGCCACGTGGCGTAGCTGATGCCCTTGCTGGTGCTGTAGGACTTGGCCACGTCGACGAACGCCTGCTCGAGCGCGGTCATGTCGACCGCGGTGCCGAACGAGGCCAGCTCAGACTGCAGATCGCGTCGATCCTGGAGCAAACGCAGCTCCTCGATCGGATCGGCATCGGCCAGTGCCACGTCGATCGCGCTCAGGCGTTCGGCAATGGACTCGCGTGTGCGCTTCCGGCCTCGCTTCGGTTTGTTGGAGCGCAGTGCTTCGAGGTAATCCCGAACTGCCTTTCCTTCGACCCGGCCCGCCGCGAGTTTTGCTTTGTGATCATCGGTCATCGGCCCTTTGGGCCCTCGCTTAGCCATGAGCCGAGATCATAATTTCGTTCTGTTGAAAAAGGAACGATTCCACACAGAAACTTCAGGGAGTGGTGAATACAGTGTCACGCCCATGGACCTGGCCCGCTTGTTCGACCTCGAGCCGCACGGTCCCGACACGTTCGTCGGCAGCGGACCGCAGTACCCGTGGGGCGGTCTGTACGGCGGTCAGATCGTGGGGCAGGCGCTTCGCGCCGCGGCGGCAACGGTGGAGCCCGAGCTGTCGGTGCACTCGTTGCGCGCCTACTTCATCCGTCGCGGCGATCACCGGGAGCCTGTTCGCTACGAGGTGGATCGGATCCGCAACGGGCGATCCTTCGCCACTCGGCGCGTCGTCGCCCGCCAGGCGATCGGCGCGATCCTCAACCTGGAGGCGTCGTTCCAGCGGCCCGAGGCCGCGCCCGATGTCAGCGCGATCGCGATGCCCGTCGATCTGCCGCGCCCGGACGAGCTCGCCGACAGCTCGTGGACGCCGTCGTTCGCCCGGCGCTTCGTGCCCGCCGATCGCCTGCCCGTGGCAGTCGGAGCAGGTGCCGGCCGCGTGGCCGCCTGGATGCGAGTCGAGGCCGACCTCGGCGAGGACCAGCTGCTGCACAGGTGCTGGCTGTCCTATCTCTCCGACGACCTGCCGACGGATGCCGTGCGCCTCGTCCACCCCGACCTCCGCGGCGCGCACGACGAACCGGTGTTCGGTGCCAGCCTCGATCACACGATCTGGTTCCACCGACCTGTGCGCGCCGACCGGTGGCACCTGCACGACGTCAGCTGTCACGCCTTCGTCGGTGGGCGTGGGCTCGTCATCGGCCACCTCTTCGGTGAGGACGGCACGCACGTGGCCACCATCGCCCAAGAGGCGTTGTTGCGCCGGACCAACCCCGGAACTGCCTAGCTCCCGAACTGCCGGCTGAAGCGGTCGCTCGTCGCGGCCAGCAGCGCTTCGGCGGGCGGGAGCGGCGCGCCGAACAGGTAGCCCTGCGCGTACTCGCATCCCATCGTGCGCATCGCCTCCAGTTCGGCCTGGGTCTCCACGCCCTCGGCCAGCACGGCGTAGCCGAGCGCGTGGGCGAGCTCGACGATGCACCGCACGACGCGTTGCATCGCGGGGGAGCTGTCGACGCCGGTGACGAACTCGCGGTCGATCTTCACCAGGCGCAAGGGGTAGCGGCGCAGCAGCGTCAACGTGGACAGCCCGGAGCCGAAGTCGTCGATCGCCAGCGACACGCCGAGCTGCTTGATCGCGTTCAGCTGCTCGTCGACGCGGCGCGGGTCCTCGAGCAGCACGCGGTCGGTGATCTCCAACGTCATCAACGCCGGGTCGAGATCGTGACGAGCGAGGATGTCGGCGACGCGGCCGAGGTGAGTGGGAGACACCAGCTCGCTGCTCGACAGGTTGACGTGCACGCCGAGCGAGTGGCCGGACTCGCGCAGCCACGACGCCGCGTCGCGCACGGCCAGGTCGACGACGCGGGCGCCGAGCAGGCTGATCAATCCCGAGCGTTCGGCGAGCGGGATGAAGCGATCCGGCGGCACAGCTCCCAACGTCGGGTGGGCCCAGCGCGCCAAGGCCTCGAAGCCGGTCAGTTCGCCCGTCTCGATGCGCCGGATCGGTTGGTAGACGACGGTCAGCTCGCCCTGCCCGATCGCCTCGCGCAGCCCGCGTTCCATCAGCGCCTGCTCGGCGGCTTCCACGCGCAGCAGCTCGTCGCACGTGACGACGCGGTCGCGACCCTTGCGCTTCGCTTCGACGACGGCGATCTCGGCGTCGTGCAACAGGATGTTGGCGCGATCACGCCCGGGCATCGCGTGGGCGACGCCGATCGACAACGCGAGGTACACCGGCTCGTCGACGAGCGAGAACGGCTCGGCGAACTCAAGCAGGAGTCGCGCCGCGATCGCCGTCGCCGCGACTGCGCCGCCGATGCAGAGCACGGCGAACTCGTCGCCGCTGACACGCGCCACGGTGTCCGACGATCCGACGACGCGCTGGATCCGCGCCGCCGCCGCCTGGAGCAGCGAGTCGCCGAGACGGTGTCCGTACGCGGCGTTCACCTGACGGAAGCGGTCGAAGTCGATGTACAGCAGGCTGGGCCACGGCCCGCGCGTCCGCCCGCTGTCCAGCGCGAGGTCGAGGCGCTCGGCCAGCGCGTGCCGCCCTGGCAAACCGGTCAGCGGGTCGTGGCTGGACTGCCACTCGGCCTGGCGCATCAGCAGCGAGGCTTCGCGATCGGCGTCGCCGTATGCCGCATCGACACGGTCGATGAACCGCTGCCACTGCTCGTCGTGCAGCGGACGGCCATCGATGCCGAGCGAGCGCAGCTGCTCGATCAGTCGCGGGTGACGGTCGGCAGGCATCGCTCTGATATCGGATCGCTGAGCGATGCGCTCAACGGAGCTGTACCAATGCTTGACGAAGGTCGCGTACCGTGGCCGCATGACGAACCTTCAGGCCGATCTTGCCGCGCGCATCAACGCCATCGCCCGGCTCACCGGAACGTTCACGCTCCGCTCCGGCCAGACCGCCACCGAGTACTTCGACAAGTACCGCTTCGAGGCCGACCCGGTGCTGCTCGCCGACATCGCCGAGGCGCTCGTGCCGTTGATCCCCGACGGCACCGAGGTGCTCGCGGGGCTCGAGCTCGGCGGCGTACCGATCGCGACCGCGCTCTCCCTGCGCACCGGCATCCCCGCCGCGTTCGTGCGCAAGGAGGCCAAGACCTACGGCACGGCCCAGCTGGCCGAGGGTGCTCCGATCGCGGGCAAGCGCGTCACCGTCATCGAGGACGTCATCACCACCGGTGGGCAAGTGGTGATCTCGACCAACGACCTGCGCGCGCTGGGCGCCGAGATCCAGCACGTCGTCTGCGTCATCGACCGCAGCCCCGATGCCGGCTCCGCACTGCGCGCCGAAGGGCTGACGATGGTCTCGCTGGTCACCCGCGCCGACCTCGACGCCGCCGAGGCGGCGAGCTCAGGGGGCTGAGGCGCCGGGCGGCAGCTCGGCCAGCAGCGGCTCGCTGACCCAGCAACGGGTGAGGTGCAGGGTGCTGCGGATGCGCACCACCTTGCGCGGATCGTCGAAGTTCCGACCGCACATGCTGAGCGCGGCCTTGATGCACGCCTCCTCGTCGGGCAGCACCATCGGCATCCGCGCCCGCCGCGCCCCGGCGATCCCGGCGGTGAAGCAGTTGATGTAGGTCTTCTGCCAGTCGATCGTGTTGGCCAGCGAGGCGGGGATGAAGTCGGCCAGACCGATGCCGAGCACGTTGCCCTCGGAGACCTCGGTGATGTCGAGCAGGACGATGGTGGCGACTCGCGGCGACTCCACCTCGGGCAGGCCGTGCACCCAGAAGCGACCGGTGACGTTCGGATCCATCGTCGTGCCGCTGATGTCCTTGCCGCCCATCTCGATGATCAGTACGTCGATCTCGGCGAACGGCAGCGACGGCACCAGCGACTTGGCGAAGTTGGTCAGCTCGCGCTCAGCGTCGCCGCCGACCTGCTCGCCGGTCAGCGCCTGCACCTTGACGACCTCGCCCCCCGTCGACTCGATCGAGGCGACTCCACCGAGCAACCGTCCGGTGTCGCGCAACGCGGCGATGCCGTCGAGGATTCGGTTGCGCATCTCGATGGGTCCGCAGGCGTGGATCTGCGCCGCTCCCGGCTGCTTGCCGAAGCCGACCACGGCCATCTTCGAGCAGCCGCTCTCGATCGGCCCCTTGAAGCACGTGTGCGGCTTCACCCTGTTCACCGGCAGGATGCGATCGGCGCCGGCGGCGTGCCGGTCGAGGTACAGCGGCATCCCGCTGGCGGTGCGAGCGACCTCGACGGTCTCCATCGTGGCGCGGATCTCGCAGTCGATCGCCTCCTCGTTCATCCCGAGGTGCTCGAGCATGTGCTTCTGGCCGTCGGCCGTCGCCCCACCGTGGCTGCCCATCGCCGGCACCACGAACGGCTCGGCGCCGAGGTGGCGCAACCCGGCGATCGTGCCACGGAGCAGCCCGACGCGATCGGTCAGCCCGCGGCTGCCGCCGCCGACGGCCACCGTCATGCCGGGCGTGACGTCGCCAGCGAGCGTGGCGATCACCGAAGCGCGCGCTGCGGCCTCGACGTCGGCGATCTCCGCCGCTTCAGGCGTCGGCAGGCGCACCTCGGTGAGCGCCGGGATGGTGAGATCGGCGCGGAACGGCAGCTCCACGCCCCGCTGCAACTGCTGCCACGAGTCCATCTCCGCAACGTACCCCCATCGATGGCTGTGCTCAGCCGTCGTCACGCCCAGGGCGCCGACGCTCGGCCTTGCGCTGCGAGGTCACTCGCTTCTCCTGCAGTCGTTCTTCGGTGGCCCCTCGACTGGGACGTGTGGCGCGCCGCTTCGGCGGTGGTGGCGCGGCCGCGACGTCGAGCCGTTCGAGTGCGGTCGCGGTCGCCAGTTGGCGGTTGCGGAACTGCGATCGCGACTGCGACGACGACGCGATGATCGTCTCGCCGGCACGCGACCGCACTCGCTCGGTCAGCACCTCGGACCACCCGAGCGCAGCGACGTCGATGGTCACCGTGACCGCCGTGTCCGAGGTGTTCGCGTGCTGCCCGCCCGGGCCGCCGGAGCGCGTCGCCACCCAGCTCATTGCGGTCTCCGTGACCTCGTGCCCGCGGGGTGTGGTCGGCATCGCAGCGCATGCTACGGAGCAGTCGTCAAGGCACCGTCAACCCGTCTCACCAGGGGTTCGGGGTCGAACGCGGAGAGTGATCAGCTCTCACCCTGCGTGAGATCGGTGGTAGCGTGCCCGCAACGGCCAACGGCGACGCAAGTCGCCGGGGAACGTCCGAGCAGGGAGCAATCATGGACATCGTCGATCTGCAGCAAGCAAGCGTGGTGCGGGGGGCGCCACGTCGATGCCAGCGCACATCGCGAGCGGCAGCGCCAACGTCGCCTTCGTCGTGTGCTCGTGCTGGTCGGCGTTCCCCTGGCCTTCTTCTGGTACCGCGAGCTCTTTGGCACGCCGCTGCGGCCGGGCATGCCGGAGATCATCTCCAACAACCCGGAGATCTGGATGTCGGTCGGCCTCATGGCCCTCCTCGCCAGCATCGTCACGTTGCCGATGCTGGCGTCCGGTCGGTCGCCGCACTCGCTGGTGCGGCCGAGCGACACGGACATCCGCCTCGCCGATGTCGTCGGTGCCGACCAGACCCGCCGCGAGGCGATCGACTCGCTCAACCTGTTCCTCAACCACCGGCTCTTCGCCGAGGAGATGGGTGGCTCGGCGCGCCGCGGCCTCCTCTTCGAAGGCCCGCCTGGCACCGGTAAGACGTACCTCGCCAAGGCGATGGCCGCCGAGGCCGGCGTGCCGTTCCTGTTCGTCTCGGCCAGCTCGTTCCAGTCGATGTACTTCGGCGGCACGAACCGCAAGATCCGCACCTTCTTCCGTCACCTGCGCAAGCAGGCTCGCAAGGACGGTGGCGCGATCGGGTTCATCGAGGAGTTCGACGCGATCGGTGGCGCACGCGCCGGCATGGGTGGCGGAGGCTCTCGCGAGGGCACGGTCGGGGTCGTCAACGAGCTGCTCGTGCAGATGCAGAGCTTCGACACGCCGGCGCCCAGCGATGTGTTCAAGGGGAAGCTCGTCGCGGCGATCAACTCGCTGCTCCCGGCCGCGCGCGCCATCCGCCGTCCGGCCTCGGTGCCGGCCAACATCCTCGTGATCGCGGCCACCAACCGCGCCGCCGACCTCGATCCGGCGCTGCTGCGCCCTGGTCGCTTCGACCGCCTGATCCACTTCGACCTGCCGCCGCACAACGACCGCCTGGCGATCGCCGGCTACTACCTCGGCAAGAAGTCGCACCATCCTGCGGTCACGGCGAACTTCATCGCCGACCTGTCCGGTGGGTACA
>CBDDIP010000001.1:0-1360392 GCA_965229005.1 Ilumatobacteraceae bacterium | reverse complement strand
TCGGGGTCGAGCGCGAGCACGGGCCACTTGCCCGCCGGACCGTCGTGGCCGACCACCACCTCGCCGCGCCACAGCCGGCGCATCAGGCCGGCGAAGTCCTCCATCTGCGCGGTGGTGATGCGCGGCAACCCGAACGCGTCGAACATGCGGTCCATGCCACGACCGAGGCCCAGCGCGAAGCGGCCGCCGGTCAGCCGATGCATCGTCGTCGCGTAGCTGGCGGTGACGATCGGATGGCGGGTGTTGTGGTTGGTCACGCCGGTCGCGATGCCGAGTGTCGACGTCACCGCACCGGCCGCGCCGGAGAGCGTGACGATCTCCTTGATGTTGAACCGCTCGCTGAGGAACACGGTGCCGAGACCGAGCGCCTCGCCGTCGCGGCACTCGGTGAGCAGGTCGGCCGGTGACTTCGGCGCGCCGGCCAACCCGTAGAAGCCGAGCTCGGACAGTTGTGCGAGCGGCGGCTCGGAAATCTGCGGCGTTGCCATAGGTCTCGGAGCGTACGGTGCGACCCATGGGGACGATCGAACTGCGCGCACCGCGCGCCGACGAACTGGCAGCGCTGTGCGCGCTGGTCAACCGAGCCGAGCAGCACGACGCGATCCCGCGACAGCTGGAGCTGCAGGAGCTCGAGGAGGAGTTCTCGCACCTGTCCATCGACGACGACGTGCGCATCGCGTTCCTCGACGGCGAGCTCGCCGGGTACGCGTACGTGCTCCACCTGCCCTCGGACGTCCGCGAGGAACGCGGCTACGTCTTCGGCACGGTCGATCCGCCCGCGCGCGGCCGCGGCGTGGGATCGTCACTGCTCGCGTGGGGTCGCGACCGAGTCACCGAACTGCTGCTCGCGTCCACCAACGAGCTGCCGAAGTTCGTGCGCGTCGACGCCTACGACTTCATCGGTTCGGCACACGACCTGTTCGCCTCGCTCGGCTTCGAACCGGTTCGGTACATGGACGAGCTGCTCCGTCCGCTCGACGCGCTGCCCGACGTGCCGGTGATCGAAGGCATCCGCATCGTGCCGCTGCCGGACGACCGCGACGAGGACGTGCGCGTCGCCAAGAACACCGCCTTCGCCGACCACTGGGGATCGACGCCGACCACACCCGATCACTGGCAGCAGAGCCTGCGCGGCTACGGCTCGGCGCCGCACCTGAGCTTCGTCGCCCTGGACGACGACGACGCGGTCGTGTCGATGTTGATCTCCCACCGGTACGAGGCCGACGACCCGATCACCGGCCGGCGCGACGCGTGGGTGGCCACGCTCGGCACGTTGCGCGAGTGGCGTGGCAAGGGCCTCGGCTCGGCACTCATCGCCACGGCGCTGCACGCCTACGCCGAAGCCGGGATGACGCACGCGTCGATCGGTGTCGACAGCGAGAACCCGACGGGCGCGGCCCAGCTGTACCGCAAGCTCGGGTTCGAGCCGTCGACGCGCATGATCGTGCACCAGATCGTCATAGCGTGAGGGGATGACGCAGACTCCGTTGGATCGCATCGCACCCGTCGTCGCCGCGGCGCGACAGAGCTACGTCGACGGGGCCACCCGTCCGCTGGCCTGGCGGGTGGCAACGCTGCGGCGCCTGCGCGACCTGGTGAAGGACCACGAGGACCGGCTGCTGGACGCGCTGGCCGCCGACTTCGGCAAGCCGCGCACCGAGGCGTGGGTCACCGAGATCGGCTTCACGATCAGCGACATCGACCACACGCTGGCGCACCTGCCGCTGTGGATGAAGCCCGAGCGCGTCGGCACGCCGCTGGCGTTCAAGCCCGGTTCGTCGGCCATCGTGTCCGAGCCGCTCGGCGTGGTCTGCGTGATCGCCCCGTGGAACTACCCGGTGCAGCTGCTCCTGCTGCCGATGGTGGCCGCCATCGCCGCCGGCAACGCAGTGGTGGGCAAGCCCAGCGAGCTCGCCCCGCACACCGACGAGGCCCTCGCCGCGCTCATCGCCGAGCTCGGTGATCCCGCGGTGGCACTCGTCCAGGGCGGCGTCGCCGAGACGACCGAGCTGCTTGCGCAGCGCTTCGACCACATCCTCTACACCGGCAACAGCCGAGTCGCCCGCATCGTCGCTCGTGCTGCGGCGGAGCACCTGACGCCGCTCACCCTCGAGCTCGGTGGCAAGAGCCCGGCCATCGTCAGTCGCAACGCCAACCTCGACGTCGCTGCGCGACGGATCGCATGGGGCAAGTTCGTGAACGCCGGTCAGACCTGCATCGCCCCCGACTACGTGCTCGTCGAGCGCGACGCGCACGACGGACTCGTCGCTGCGCTCGGCCGCTCGATCGCCGAGTTCTACGGCTCCGACGTCCAGGCCAGCGCGGACTACGCACGAATCGTCAACGACCCCCACTTCCACCGCCTGGAGAAGCTGCTGCACAACGGCACGGTGGCCCATGGCGGCGGCAGCGACGCCGACACCCGCTACATCGAACCGACCGTGCTCACCGGGATCACCCGCGACGATCCGGTCATGGGCGAGGAGATCTTCGGCCCGATCCTCCCGGTGATCGCCGTCGACTCGCTCGACGAGGCGATCGCCTTCGTCAACGCCGACGAGAAGCCGCTCGCGCTCTACAGCTTCAGCGAGCGCGACGAGGACAACGATCGGGTCATCGCCGGTGCCACCAGCGGCGGTGCGTGCATCAACGGCACGTTGCTGCACATCAGCAACCCGAACCTGCCGTTCGGCGGGGTCGGCGAGAGCGGCACCGGGGCGTACCACGGCAAGTTCGGCTTCGACACGTTCAGCCACCGCCGTGGCGTGCACACCCGCTCGACCAAGCTCGATCCCGCCCTGATGTACCCGCCCTACACCAAGCGCAAGGCGTCCATCCTCCGCCGTGGCATGTCGATCGCCGACCCGCGTGACACCGTCGCCCGGGTGCGTTCCGCCTTCAGACGCTGAGCCGCTTCACACCCGCAACAGTTCGGTGATGTGCGTCTGCAGGCGGTCGATGCCCGTCCCCTTCGACGCGCTCACCCACATCACGTCGCCCTCGTCGAGCAAGCAGCCCTTGGCCACCTGCTGCTTGCGGCCGGCCAGCTTCGACGGTCGGACCTTGTCGAGCTTGGTCGCCACGAGCGAGTGCGGGACCTCGCTCTCGCGCAACCAGTCGAGCATCTGCACGTCGAGCTTGGTCGGTCCGATCTCGCCGTCGACGAGCACGAACACCACGGCCAGCTCCTCGCGCTCGAGCAGGTAGTCCTCGATCATCCGCTGCCAGCCCCGCTTCTCCCGCCCGGGTACGGCGGCGTAGCCGTACCCGGGGAGATCGACGATCGTGGCGCCGTTGGGCATCGCGAACTGGTTGAGCAACTGCGTGCGCCCCGGCGTCTTGGACACCTTCGCCAACTGGCGGTGGTTGGCCAACGCGTTGAGGAGCGACGACTTGCCGACGTTGGAGCGCCCCACGAAGGCGACCTCCGCCGGTGACGGTGGAAGGTCGCCGTGGCGCTTGGCCGACGTGACGAATCGCAGTTGCAGCGGCAGCGTCAGGCGCCCAGCGAGGCGAAGAAGTCCGACAGCGTCGGGTCGAGGTTGGCGTCGGCGCCCGAGAGCACCCACACGATCACGTCGTCGCGGCTGGCGAGGAAGAAGAACAGCCCGTTGGACTCGTACTTCAGGCCAGGCACGCCGCCGATGGTGGCCGGCACGTTGAGCGCACCGGACGAGACGATCGGGATGAGGTCCTCGATCGAGCCCGGGGTGAGCGTGGTGTCGGCGACCATGAAGAAGACGCGGCCGATGTTGGCCCCGGTGCCGTCGAAGACGTCGACGCCACCGATGGTGCCCGGCTGCGGCTTGATCAGCGAGCTCAGGTCGAGCAGCGTGTTCCAGCTGCTCAGCGTGTCCGCCGGTGCGTCCTGGAAGCTGAAGTTGCCGGCCGGCACGAGGAACGACGCTGCGTCGAGGCTGACCTTGTTGGTCTCCAGGTTCGGCTGCGTCTCCGGGGGAGCGGTGGACGGCGGCTGCGTCTCCGGCGGTGCGGTGACGGGCGTCGTGTCGACCGGCGTGGTGTCGACCGGCGTGGTGTCGACGGTGTCCACCGGCGCGTCGGCGAAGTCGGTGAACGACGTGTCGATGGCGCAGCGCTTGGCGTCGAGGTTGTCGGCCAGGTCTGCGTTCGCATCGGCGATGTCCGTGAACGCCTTGAGCTTGGTGGTCAGCGTGTCGACGTCGTCGTTGCCGGCCGCCTTCGACATCTGATCGAGCAGGTCGATCTGGTCCTCGAAGCCGGCGATGAGATCCTTCGCGTCCCGAGCGTCACCCTTGTCGCTCGGCAGCTTGATCTTCTGCATCTCGGCGACCGCGTCCTCGTAGCTCGTCGAGGCGTCGCTGGCGAGACCCTTGACGTCGGCGACGTTCTGGGCCTGCGGCAGCTTCTTCAGCGCGCGGTCCAGATCGCGGCACACGTCGTCGATCTGATCGCCGAACGAAGCGGCCGCGCCGCCGCCACCGTCGTCGCCACAGGCGACGATCGTGGTCCCGAGCAAGAGGGTTGCTGCTATGGCCAACGTGGCACGCTTCATCGCTGTTCTCCGTCCGTAGGGTCTGGCGAGTCCAAGTACGGTAGACCGTCGGCAACGGTTCTCCGGTTTCTAGGACGTTGCAACTGCGCGACGAGTGCTCAGTCGGGGAGCGTCACACCGTTGAGCAGGTCCGTGAGGTCGGCGACGGATTCCGTGCCCGACACCGAGACGTACCACTCGGTGGCTGCCGTTGGGTGTCCGACGACGATGTTGCCGTTGAGCGAGACGTTCGAGGAGATGCCGCTCATCGTCGCCGTGTCGCCGACGTCGGTGAACGTCGTGCCGCCCGGCTCGACCGACACGGGGCCCTGGCGGACGACGATCACCTTGTTGCCGTTGACGTACACGTCGGCGTAGTCGACCACCGGCGGGCTGGCCGGCTCGACCGTGTCGCCGGTGAGCGGATCGGTCGTCGGCGTCGGCTGCGAACCGGCGTTCGGGTCGCTCTGGGTCACCTGGTAGCGACCGGCGAGCGTGTAGCCCTCGGGCACCTCGGCCAGCGCGTAGTAGGCCTCGACCGGCGCCGTCTCCTCGTCGATGTCCTCGACCTCGAGCCCGCCCGCGTCGAGTGCAACGGGGTCACCGGTGATCGTGAACGCTGCGTCGTCGAGCTTCACGGCGGTGTCGACGGACAAGGCGGTCTTGCGAGCGACGACCGCGCCTCCGGAGACCACGACCTGTTCGAGCAGGAGCCCGCTGGCGTCGATGCACACGTCGGCGAAGTCGGTCTCGGTCGGAACGGCCGTGGTCCGCTCGTCGGGCGCCTTGCCGGTGCGGTACACCTGGCACTCGCGGTCGAGCAGCGTGCGGCGCTCCTTCAACACGTAAGTGCCCTCGGCGACGAGGTCGGCGAGCGAGGTGTCGAACCGGAAGTCGGCACCGCCGACGTCGGGGGGCGACGAGTAGGTCGACGTCGCGCTCGTCGTGATCTGCTGCACCAACGTCTTGTTCGTCGTGAACGTGAAGTCGGTGGTGGCCTTGTCGGTGGTGTCCGGTGTCGACGACGTCGTGGCCGCCCCGGTCGAGACGACCTTCGAGTCGAACGGCCGCAGCGCCGTGAACGTCTGCGTGGTGTGCAGGTCGTCGGCGTCGTCGGTGAACGTCTTCACGTCGTACACGACCTCGTAGGCAGCCGGCGACGCGGTGATGCCGAGGGCTCCGGTGGCACCGTCGACGACCGTCGCCGCGATCAGGTGCTTGGGGCCGGCGTCGTTGGGCTTGTCGTCGTCGCCGCGGGTGAGCACGAAGATGCCGGCAGCGACGACGGCCACGCCGGCGACGCCACCGATCGCGGCGCGGGCGCGCAGCTTCTTCTTGCGTCGGGCGTCGAGTGCCGCTTGCACACCCGGGTTGCGATGGGCGTTCTGACGTCGCTGCTGGATCGCGGTCCGCTGCCGCTGCGCACGCAGCGCTGCCGCGCGCTCTGCCTGCCGGTTCTTCTGGTTCATGCTGGGCGAGATGTTCGCTCACCTGGGCGATGTGCGCCAGTGCAGGACACTGGATTTGTTGGTGCAAGTTTCCTGGTGGATTTGCAGGAATCGTCGTCAAGTCGTCCGTCAAGTGTGCCGACGATCTGGACTGTGACGACCGAACTCGACGACGCGCCCCGGCTGCTCAGCAGCGCCGGTGCCATCAGGCGGGCGTTGCCGTTCGCCGTCGGCGGGGCGGTGGCGGTCGCCATCGAGCCGATCACGGGCGGGACCACCGATCGGTCGTTGTGGTGGTTGGCGGTCGGCTTCGTGGTCGTCGTCAGTGCCGCCACGCTTGCGGTGCCGTGGCGGCGTCTGCCGGCCTGGAGCGAGTGCGTGCCTGCGTTCCTGTACCTGCTCTCGGCCGGTCTGATGCGTCATGCCACGTTCGGCACGGTTGGCGGCTACGGGCCCCTCGTGCTGCTGCCGATGCTCTGGGTGGGCCTCTACGGATCGCGGCGCCAGCTGCAGGCGATCGTCGTCGCCGGCGGATTCGTGCTGGCCGTTCCGGCCGTGCTCGACGGCGCACCGCGCTACCCCTCGACGGGCTGGCGCGGCAGCCTCGTGCTGATCTTCACGGGTGCCGTCGCCGGCGCCGCGGCCCAGCGCACGCGCCGCGCCCTGGAGGCGCGGACCGCGCAGCTGGCCGCTCGCGAGAGCGAGCTGCTCGGGTCACTGGAGGCGATGCTCGAGCCAGTCGGTCGGTACAGCGCCGTCCGCGACAGTGCCGGGTCGGTCGTCGATCTCCGATGCACCTACCTCAACGGCGCCGGCCGTCGGGCGCTCGGCTCCGATGCGATCGGCGAGCTCCTGTCGCTGCGCTTGACCGAGCAGTCGCGCCTGTCCGTGCTGGCCAGCTGGCTCTCTGCCGTCGGCCAGTCGACACCGGTGATCTACGAGCTCGAGGCCCACGAGGCCAACCGCGACGGCGTGTTCGAGGTGCACCTGATCGGCATGGAGGACGGGCTCATCGCCGTGTGGCGCGACGTCACCCACGCTCGTCAGACCGAGGAGCAGCTGCGCAACGCCGAGGCGTTGTGGCACTCGGTCGCCGACGCAGTCGCTGACGCCGTGCTGACGCTCGACCCGCGCGGTCACGTGATCTGGGTCTCGCCGTCGCTGCCCGATCTGTTGGGCATCCCTGCCGAGCTCGCGCTCGGCCGCAGCGTGTTCGAGGCCGTGCACTTCGACGACCACCTCTCGGTTCGCCGGGCGATCGACGCCGCGTTCGGTTCCAGTCGCCGCCACTCCGTCGAGTTCCGCATCCACAACCCGGCGCGCGCGGACGATCCGGTGTGGTTGGAAGCTCGCGTGCACAGCACCGGCGACGACCGTGATCGCCAGATCCACGTCGGCCTGCGCGACATCACCGGGACGCGCCGCGAGCACGCCCGGCTCGGCCACGAGGCGAGCCACGATCCGCTCACCGGACTCTTGAACCGCACCGGCTTCCGCGACGCGTTGGAGCGTCACCTCGAGCGGGCGACGAGCCCGGCGCTCGTGTTCTACATCGATCTCGACGACTTCAAGCCGATCAACGACCGTCTCGGCCACCTCGCCGGCGACGTCGTGCTCGCCGAGGTCGCACGCCGGCTCCAGGCCGAGCTCCGTGACGGTGACGCCGTCGCCCGTCTCGGTGGCGACGAGTTCGCACTGTTCGTGCTGCCGCCCCCGCACGACTACCGGATGGTGGCGCTGCGCCGCCGGCTGGCGAAGGCGATCAGCCTGCCGATCGACATCGGCGCGGACGTCGTCGTCAGCGTCGGCGCCAGCATCGGTTCCGCCTACGGCGCCGTGGGCGCCACCGTCGACGTGCTGCTCGCCGCCGCCGACGAGGACATGTATCGAACCAAGCGTCTGCACCACGCCGAAGCTGCAGCAGCAGCCGACGCTGCCGTTCAGGTCCAGCGGGAGATCGCCAGCGCCGCGTCGCAGTGAAACGGGCACCGACGCGGCGCCGTGCAGCGACCGGTGGGTGTGAGCTCTGCTCCACCCACCGGTCGCAAGACCAACCTCAGGCGTGATGGCGCAGGTCGCGCGCGGCGATCCACGCGAGCGCGAACGCCACCGGTGCGATGATCAACCGCGACCACCACGTCGCCGCTGAATCGCTGAGGAGCGCGGCGCCGACGAACGCCGGCAGTCCTGCTCCGATGACCAGATCCGCACGGCGGACGACCCGTCCGCGTGCCGTGTCGACCGCGTTGGCTGCATCGACTGCGACCCCGTTGCCCTGCATGCGCGCATGTTGGCCGCGTTCGCGTCCGTTGTCGAGGGGCGCGACAGAACTGTCGCGTTCCCGTTACACAGCGACGAGATCGTTCGCGGCCGTCGTCGACGCGGACGCGTCGTGCGCGACCGGCCGCTCGGGCGTGCACACGAGGGCGATGGCCACGAGGCAGCCGGCCAAGCGCAAGAGCCCGCGGACCACCGGGAGGTCGCTGAGCATCCAGTTCGGCAGCAGCGTGAACGTGGCGACCAGGCTGGCGACGGGCAGCCGCCGGGCGCGATGGAAGTCCCACATCACCGCACCGAGGACGAACCCGGCGGTGTAGTAGTTCCACGTGCCGGGGTCGAGCAGCATCCGCACCGCGATGCCGCCGAGGAGCGCGCCGGCATGGCGGCCCTGTCGGACGGCGATCATCACGACTGCTGCGCTGAGCAGCAGCTGCGGCAGGCGCAGCGAGTGGATGATCGTGCTCGATGCGTCGATGCCGAGGAGACGGAACAGCGAGTCCGGCGCGATGCGCAGCTGTGGCTGCAGGCCGCCGAAGGTGCGCGGGGCGGCGACGAGGAACGGGCTCCACATGAGCGCGCCGATGAACACGCTCAACGCCGGCGGCCGCCAACCGCGAACGCCGGTGCCGGGTTGCCAGGTCAGCGGGAGCAGGAACACGCTCCACGGCTTGATCGCCAGGCTGATCCCCAGCAGCACCGCCGCCGGCCCGCGCCGGCCCTGCACCGTCATCGCCGTCGCTGCGGAGGCGAGTGCGAGCGTGAGCGCGTCGTCGAGGTGGCCGGACGTGGCCAGGTACGGCCACCAGACCATCAGGAGCGAACCGAGCGCCCACGTGGTGATCAGGTTCCGGCCGACGGCCAGCCGCGTGGCCCACCGGAGCGCAACCAGGCCCGTCACCAGGACCGCCGCGCTGAGCGCGACCCTGCCGTGCGGCGCGAGCAGCGCGGTCAGCAGCAGGCTGAGCGGGCCGGTCTGGCACTCGGGGTGCGCGGCATAGACCGACAGGCCCTCGCTGCCGAGCAGCATCCGAGCGATGCCCGTGAAGAAGTCCCAGTCACCGGTGACGTCGCGGGCCGCGGCCATCGCCACGACACCGACTGCCACCGGAACTGCCAGGACCTGGGATGCCCGCAGCGCCGCATTCGTCCGGGCCTCGCCCGCCATCGAACGCATGCAGGATCATCGGCATCCCAGCGAGCGGCCTTGATGTCGATTGAGCGTCGATCAGGCAGAGCGCGGAGGCAACTGGCGGCCCATCTCGACCATCCACGGGGGCAGGCGGGTGGGGCGCCCGTCGGTGGTGATGGTGCCGTGGGCGGTGGCCGCCACGGCTCGCACCGATCCGTCGACGGTGAGCAGGTAGGCGATCTCGAAGGTGGCCCGGGTGACGCGATGGAGCACGACGTGGACGGTGACCTCGTCGTCGAAGCGCAACGGCTGGCGGTACTGGACCCAGCACTCGAGCACGGCCGCGTCGTGGCCCTCGGCGCGCAGCTCCTGGTACGGGTGGCCGAGGTGGCGCAACCAGGCCACGCGAGCCTCCTCCAGGTACGGGAGGTAGCGGCTGTGGTGGACGATGCCCATCGCGTCGGTCTCGGCGAAGCGGACCCGGATCTCGTGGTGGAACGAGTAGGCGTCCGCGTCGAGCGAAGGATCGGCCGTCAGTCGCATCGACCGAACCGTACCGGTATCCGTTGGCGGAATCCTGGGACGCCCCTGCTATCGTTTCGACGCTCTCAACCGGAGACGTGTTCCTTGCCCCCATCGTCTAGTGGCCTAGGACACCACCCTTTCAAGGTGGCGGCACGGGTTCGAATCCCGTTGGGGGTGCTGACCTACTGGTCTTCCAGTTGGTCCCGTGGTGAAGTTGGAGTTCACGCCGGCCTGTCAAGCCGGAGGTCGCGGGTTCGAGTCCCGTCGGGACCGCCAGATCGTTCGCAAGAGCGATCAGCGGGCAAGTGAGAGTTGTTGCCAGCAGGGTCGAGTAGCTCAGTCGGCAGAGCGTCCGCCTGAAAAGCGGAAGGTCACCGGATCGACGCCGGTCTCGACCACTCTGAAAGGAAGGCCACGGGCTCCGGCCCGTGGCCTTCGTTCAAGTGCGACGCGCAGCGCGCCGATCTCAGGTGATGCCTGTTGCAGCCGGCACCCGATGGTGGACCGTCGCACGTCTCTCCGTGCCGATGTCGGTGCTCCTGCTGGCGTTCCATCGGGCTCGTCCGGAAGTCGGTGACTGGCCGCACTTCTTCGACTGGTCGAAGGAGATGACCGGCGGGCTGTGGCTGCGCATCTTCGCCGAGCGGCCGGGGATCCAATCGGGCCCGGTGAACCTCGTCGCCGTGCGGCTGCTGTATGGCTGGGGGCCGAACGCGCTCACCCTGATCGTGATCGCGCTCGCGCTGGTCACCCTGTGGTGCGTCGACCGGTTCTCGTCCGCGGCCGGCCACCCGTTCTGCTTCATGATCGGCGGGTCGATCCTGATGTGGTGGTGGCCGTTCCTCAAGGTG
Organism: Ilumatobacteraceae bacterium; assembly: GCA_965229005.1. Lineage (GTDB taxonomy): Bacteria > Actinomycetota > Acidimicrobiia > Acidimicrobiales > Ilumatobacteraceae > CBDDIP01. The sequence continues at coordinate 1,349,646 of CBDDIP010000001.1, read as the reverse complement.
ATGGGTCACCTCGACGATGCGATCGTCATCACCATCGCGGCCGCGGCGATGCTGCTCGTGCAGCGCGGCCGGCGGGTGCCGGCGGCGGTGCTCATCGGTGTGGCGCTGCTGACCAAGCCGTGGGTCGTCCTGCTCGTGCCCGTGACGTGGATCCCCGGCGAACGCCGGTGGCGCGGTTGGCGGCACCCGGCGCTGAGCGTGGGCGTGGCGGCCATCGGGTGGACGCCGTTCGTGCTCGCCGATCCAGCGGGCACGATGGCCGGCGTCCGACCGCAGGTGTGGTTGGCGCGTGACGGCGTGCTGCGCACGTTCTGGGAGGACCAGGCGCACGCGCCCACCAGCCTCCTGCGGATCCTCCAGCTCGTCCTGGCGACGGCCGTGGTGATGATCGCAGTGAAGCGTCGGCGTTGGTCGGCGGTGATCCTTGGCGGGCTCGGGGTGCGCTTGATGCTCGATCCGGCGACGTGGAACTACTACACGGTCGGTCTCCTGCTGGGCACCTTGCTGTGGGACGTCCGCCCCGGTGGCCGACGACTGCCGTGGGCCAGCATCGGAGTCGCCTTCGCCCTCCCGCCGACGTGGATCGTGGAGGACCCGGGGCAGGCGGTCCTGCGCTCGACGATGCGACTGGCTGCCTGCCTGGTCGCGATCGGCCTCGCCGTGTGGCCCGACCGCCGCGAACGCCGCGTTACAACTGTCGGTCAATCGTCCCAGGTGGACGACTCGGTCGATGAGCCCCCATACGCTTTTTCGGATGCGTCATCGACGGGCGTTCGGCGCTGAGCCTGGACGGCCATGTCCCGCTCGCTGAACCAGCACATCGGCATCTGCACCGACTCCAGCGCCAACACGCCGCCGGAGATCGTCGAGCGCTTCGGCATCGAGGTCGTCCCGCTGACGGTGTCGATCGACGGGCACGACCACCTGGAGGGCGTCGACCTCGACGTGGACGACTTCTACTCGCGCTTCCAACACGGCAAGCGGCCCGACGTGCAGACCAGCGAGCCCAGCTCGGGTCAGTTCGCCGCGGCCTACGACGAGCTCGCCGCGCGTGGGTGCACGTCGATCGTCTCCGTGCACCTGGCGACATCGATCTCGGCGACCGTGAACCAGGCACGCCTCGCGGCGCGCTCGGTGCACGTGCCGGTTCGCGTCGTCGACACCGGCATCGGTGGCGTCGGCGTGGGGTGCTGCGTGTGGGCGGCCGCCGAGGCCGCCTCGACCGGCGCCAGCGTCGACGAGATCGCTGCGCTCGTCGAGTCGTCAGCGCCACGTGTCGGCACCGTGTTCGTCGTCGGCGGGCTCGACCTCGTTCGTGCCGGCGGTGGGGTGCCAGGCGGCGCGGTGCCAGGCGACGGCATCCCGGTGCTCACGTTGCGCGAGGGCACGGTGCAGCTCGTGCAGCGGGTGCACACGATGCACGACGCAGTGGCGGCGATGGCCGCCTATGCCGCGGGTTGGGGAGCGCGCTTGCGCGTGGGCGTCGGCCTTGGCGACGAGAGCGCCGCGCCGCTCGCGGATGCGCTGGCCGGTGCGCTCGCCATCGACCCGTCCGTTGCGGAAGTGGTTCGCTACCGCATCGGTCCGAGCGTCGGTGCGCGCACCGGGCCGGGAACGGTCGGCTGCTTCATGTCGCCGACATGACCACGCCGACGGCACTGTCGAGCAGGTAGCTCAGGTAGCCGTACAGGTGGTGCTCGCCGACGAGCGGATCGTCGTCGGCGATGTCGGCCAGATCTGTCTCCTCGCTGACGTCGAGCATCGTGCCGAGCACGAGCCGCAACGAGTTCAACGACTGCATCACCGAGATCATCGCCGCCTCGTCGAGTGGTCCGCTCTCGCCGCTCAGTGCCTGGCCGACCGTGGCGATCGCCGTCAAACGAGACGCCACCAGGTCCTCGCGCATCAGGCGTTGGTACTCGACGTCCGCCTCGGCGTCGGCCGGCAGGTGGTACGCCACCGGGAACATGCGCCGCAGCAGCGGCTCGTCGGACGAGCCGAGCAGCATCGAGCGCAGCTCCTCGAGCAAACGCATCAGCAGCTCGCGCTCCTCCGGCTCGAGGTGCACGACGACGCCGTCGCGCACGCGCTGGAACGGTGCCTTGGGACGGCGGCGACGGGCCATCACGCGTCCTGCTGCATCGTGGCCCACAGGCCGTGCTCGTGCAGCCGGAAGACGTCGATCTCGGCCTTCTCGCGAGCACCGCTGCTGACGACCGCGCGGCCCTTGTGGTGCACGTCCAGCATCAGCTCGGTGGCCTTCTCCAGGCTGTATCCGAACAGCTTCTGGAACACGAACGTGACGTAGCTCATCAGGTTGATCGGGTCGTTCCACACGAGCACGATCCACGGACGATCCGGGCTGGTCGTGCTGTCGATGTCCGGTTCGTCGACCTCGACGGGCATCGGTGCGGGAGGCATGGCACCCATTCTGCCCTGGCTTGGCCGTTGCGGGTTGGCCGCGGGTTGGCGGCCCGCTCTCGCTCGACCGTACGATGGGGCCCTTGGCTGTTGGCGCTCGTCCCATCGTTCCCTCTCGGTTGGCGCCGGGCGGTGTGGCCCACGGGTCGCGCCGCACCCCGACCACGGTCGTCGGTGGCTACATCGCGCTCACCAAGCCGCGGATCATCGAGCTGCTGCTGATCACGACGGTGCCGACGATGGTCCTGGCCGAGCAGGGCTGGCCGGCCACGAGCCTGGTCCTGATCACCCTGCTGGGCGGCACGCTGGCCGCGGGCGGCGCCAACGCGATCAACATGGTGGTCGACCGCGACATCGACAAGCTGATGCCCCGCACGCAGGGACGGCCCCTGGTCACGGGCCTCATCCAGCCGCGCCAGGCGCTGGTGTTCGCGCTGGCGCTGGAGGCCGTGGCCTTCGCCGTGCTCTGGTGGGGTGCCAACCTGTTGTCCGCCGTGCTGGCGCTCTGCGCAACGCTGTTCTACGTCTTCGTCTACACGCTGTGGTTGAAGCGCACGAGCACGCAGAACATCGTCATCGGTGGCGCCGCCGGTGCGGTGCCGGTACTCGTCGGCTGGGCCGCCGTGCGCAACGACGTCACGTGGGCGCCGATCGTGCTCTTCGCCGTCATGTTCCTGTGGACCCCGCCGCACTTCTGGGCGCTGGCCATCCGCTACGCCGACGACTATCGCGCGGCCAACGTGCCGATGCTGCCGGCCGTTGCCTCCGCGGAGGTCACGGTCCGCAAGATGGTCGGCTACACGGCCGTCATGGTGGCGGCGACGATCCTGCTCGGCCCGGTCGCGCACCTCGGTGCGACGTACATGGTCGCTGCCATCGTGCTGGGTTGCCTGTTCCTGTTCGGGACGATCGAGCTCGGTCGCAACCCCACCCCGCAACGTTCGATGCGCGTGTTCGGCTACAGCATCACCTACGTCACGCTGCTGTTCGCGGCGATGACCATCGACGTCCTGGTGCGTCACGGGACATGAGGATTTCCGCTCTCGCCGGGGGCTATGGGTAATGTCGCAGCCGAACATCGGGTGCAGCCAGGGCGCGCCCGAAGCGAAACGAGCACTCCGCCTATGACCACGATCGACACCCACGCAGCAGCCGCGCCCGTCGGCGACTCCCGCGCGGCCGGCCGCCTGGCAACGGTGTCCGACTGGGTCACCACCACCGACCACAAGCGCATCGGCCGCCTCTTCATCGGGGTGTCGTTGCTCGCGCTCGTCGGCATCGGCGCCGTCGCCGCACTGCTCGGGTTCGAGCGGGCCAACACCGGCACCGTCCTGCTCGATCGCGACGCCTGGCCGCAGCTGTTCTCGCTGTACCGCGTCGGGCTCACCTTCGGTGCGCTCGTACCGCTGCTGCTCGGTGTCGCCGTGGCCGTCGTGCCGTTGCAGGTCGGCGCTCGCTCACTGGCCTTCCCCCGGGTTGCTGCCGCCGGCTTCTGGTCGTGGCTGATCGGCCTGGGCATCGTCGTCGGCGCCATCCTCGGCAACGGCGGGCCCAACGTCGGCGATCACCGCGCCGTGGCGCTGTTCCTGGTCGGCCACATCCTCGTGCTCGTCGGTCTCCTGGCCGCCACGGTCTCGGTGGCCACCACGATCCTCACCACCCGCGCTCCGGGCATGAACATGCGCCGGGTGCCCTTCTTCTCCTGGTCGGTGCTGGTCGGCGCGCTCGGGCTGCTCGTCTCCCTGCCCGTCCTGCTGGGCACGCTGATCTACACCTACATCGACTACCGCTACGGCGGCAACGGCTTCGAGGGCAACGCCGGGATCATGAAGTGGATCGGCTTCGGCTTCACCCAGCCGCAGACGATCGTCTACGCCATCCCTGTCTTCGGCTTCGCCGCTGAAGTGGTCGCCACCGCCACCCGCCGCCGGTTCCCGATGCGCGGCATCGCCTTCTCCGGCGTCGGCCTCGTCGGCGTCGCGGCGCTCGGTGGCGTGCTGCAGAACCCCAGCGGTCTGCGCAAGGACATCGTCGACGCCTCGTTCGGCACGGCGCTCAACGACATCGTGCCGTACGCCTTCTTCAACCTGCTGCCGTTGCTCGGTGGTCTCGTCGTGCTCGGTGCGCTCGGGCTCGCTCTCAGCAAGGGTCGCCCGGCGATCTCCGCTCCGTTCGTGTTCGGCTTCCTCGGTGCCGGCATGGTCCTCACCGGCATCGCCGCCAACGCCGTGTACCTCATCGGCGACGCGCAGCTCGGCGGCACCGTGTTCGAAGAGGCGTCGTGGATCTACGTCGTCTACGGCGGCGTGCTCGCCGGTCTCGGCGGTGTCGCCTACTGGGGCCCGAAGCTGTGGGGCCGCAGCCTGCCGATGAAGGCCACCCTGCCGCTCGCCGGCTTGGGCTTCATCGCCACCGTCCTCGCCGCGCTGCCGTACGTCATCGCCGGGTTCGCCAAGCAGGCCGGCGGCGTGCTCACCAACGCCGTCACCGCTGCCGACTACCCGGATTACAGCGGCCCGCACCAGTTGTGGAACGTGCTCTCCGGCGTCGGCCACGGGCTGATGGCCCTCACCGTGCTGGCCTTCATCGGCCTGGCGTTGAAGACGTTCACGTCGAGCGACGCTGCCGATGCGGCCGGCGACGACCCGTGGAACGGTCAGACGCTGGAGTGGGCGACCTCGTCGCCGGCACCGGCCGACAACTTCGCCGAGGTGCACACCGTTGCGTCGGCTGAGCCGCTCATCGATCTCAAGCCCGGGGGAACCGCCTGATGCTCGCCCTGCCCGCCGCTCCTGCTCCGGCGCCGCGCCGTCAGGTCTTCGTCGGCACCGCGCTGATCTGCGCCGCCGGCTCGGCGCTCATGTTCGGCATGTTCGCCCTGTGGCTCCGCTTCCGCGACGACGCCATCTCCGGCGTCGACGGTCGCTGGGTGCCGAAGAAGGTCACCATCCCCGAAGTGCCGACGAACGTGATGCTGCTCGCCTTCATCCCGATCTGCGTGTTCGGTCAGTGGGCCGTCTACTCGGCGCGACGCAACGACAAGCCGCACACCGGCGTGGCCCTGGGGCTCACGGCGCTGCTCGGTCTGGCCGTGGTCAACAGCCAGGCGTACGTGTACTCGCAGATGAAGGTGCCGGTCGCCGGCAGCGCCTTCGGGGCGATGTTCTACGCGCTCACCGGCACGTTCGTCTTCCTCACCGTCATCGGCATCGCGTTCAGCCTCGTCACTGCGTTCCGCTACCTCGGTGGTCGCACCACCGATCGCGAGATCGTCGCCGCGCATGCCATGTACTGGTACTTCCTCGCCGCTGCCTATGCCGGGCTGTGGTTCGTCGTCTACGTGACGAAGTAGGGCTGGAGCAACGTGTTCACCACCGGAACCAAACTCTTCCTCGGCGCCAGCGTCCTGTCACTCGTCGGCGCGATCGTCTTCGGCGTCACCAACGGCGGCGCAGTCGGGCTCACGGGCACGATCGGCCTGCTCGGCACGATGCTCGCCTTCATGTTCCTCGCCGGGATCAACTTCTTCACCCGTGACGGCAACGTCTCGGCGATGCAGGAGGGCGCCGGCGATCGCTCGGCCGCTGCACAGCGCCCCGTCGGTCGCAGCATGTGGCCGCTCGTCACCGCTGTCGGCGCCGGCCTGCTGGCCGTCGGTTCGGAGACCAAGCCGATCGTGTTCAAGGCGGGCGTCGTCGTGCTGCTCGCCGCCGGTGTCGAGTGGATGGTGCAGTCGTGGAGCGAGCGCGCCTCGGCCGACCCCGCCTACAACGCCGGGCTGCGCAAGCGCGTGCTGCACCCGCTGGAGTTCCCGATGATCGCCGCCCTCGGGCTCGGCGTGATCATCTACTCGTTCTCACGGATCATGCTGTGGGTCGACAAGGCACAGGGCCCGGTGGCGTTCGGGATGGTCGGCGCGGCGATCCTCGTCGTCGGCTTCATCGTCGCGCTCAAGCCGGGCCTGAAGAAGAGCATCATCGCCGGCGTGTGCACCGTGGCTGCGCTCGGCATCGTCAGCACCGGCGCCGTGATGGCCATCGACGGCCAGCGCGAGATCACCGAGTACCCGACGACGTCCGGCGAGTTCAACAAGGAGATCTGCGAGCAGGCCGGGGAGAGCGACGACCACGAGCTGCACGAGATCGACAAGCGGGCCTCGCAGACGGTGGCCGCGAAGGCGTCCGTCGCGGCGACGGTCGTGCTCGAGGACGGCAAGCTCAACGTGTACCTGCAGGGTCGCTCGAAGCCGGTCGATCTGAGCAAGTACCCGTTCCCGATCGTGCGCTCGAACCCGACCAACGTGCTGTTCCGCAACCTCGACAGCGAGCCGCACCGGTTCACCGTGCAGTACGGCAAGTTCACGACGGTCGACGCCGACGGCACCAAGATCGTCGAAGAGCCGGTTGCCTGCACGAGCCTCCTCGAGGAAGGCAGTCAGACGTTGATGACGCTCAAGTTCCCAAAGTCCTCGCTGGGGACCGAAGATGACTACAAGATCGTCGTCCCCGGTGTCGACGGCCAAGAGATCCTGATCAACGTGCCATGAGCCAGTCCGGAGCCCCCCGCATGCCAAGCCGTTTCCCCCGTTGGCCGTTGGCCGCCGCCGTCGTCGCGCTCGGTGCGCTGCTGACCGGCTGCGCCAAGAACGCGCCGCAGGACACGTGGAAGCCCGCCGGCGAGAACGCCCAGGAGATCCAGGACCTGCAGTGGTGGGTGTTCCTCATCGCCGGCATCGTCCTCGTGATCGTCTTCGTCGTGGTGATCTACGTGGTCGTTCGCTTCCGCGATCGTGGCCAGGAGATGCCCGAGCAGACGCACGGCAAGCCGGCATTGGAGATCGCCCTCACCATCCTGCCGGCGCTGATCCTCGTCGCCGTCGGCGTGCCGACCGTGAGCACCGTGCTCAAGCTGGCCAAGACGAGCGACTCGGATTGCGTCGTCAACGTCACCGGCCAGCAGTGGTGGTGGGAGTACGACTACCCCGCACAGACGTGTCACGACATGGCGGGCAACGAGATCGTCATCCCCGACCCGATCGTCACCAGTGGCGAGCTCGTGCTGCCGACGAACACGCGGTTCATCCTCAACATCACCAGCCGCGACGTGATCCACAGCTACTGGATCCCGAAGCTCAACGGCAAGCGCGACGCTGTGCCGGGTCGGGTGCACACACTGCGCATGGAAGCCGATTCGCCCGGCATCTACGCCGGGCAGTGCACCGAGTTCTGCGGCCTCAGTCACGCCCGCATGCGCATGGACGCCGTCGCGCTGTACCCCGACGACTTCAGCGCCTGGGTCACCAACCAGCTGGCGCCGTACACGAAGCCCACCGACGAGCTCGCCGTCGCCGGTGAGAGCCAGTTCGTCAACCAGTGCTCGCGCTGCCACCAGGTGAACGGCCTCACTCGTGCCGACGGCACCCCGGTGCTCGCCGCCCCGGAGAACAACCTCGTGTCTGGCGCTGCGCCGAACCTGACCAACCTGATGACTCGCACCACCTTCGCCGGCGCCACGTGGGACCTCCTCACCGAGGACTGCAAGCAGAACCTGCGCGAAGCCAAGCCGGCCGACTTCGGGGCGATGTACCTGAAGGGCGTCACCGCCGAGTGCTTCAACGAGGTCGACCTGCGCGAGTGGTTGCGCAACGCACCGGCCAAGAAGCCGATGTACGCCGATCCGAACAACCTCGAGGCGAGCAACGGGTTGTACCGCGGCATGCCCAACCTGAACCTCACCGACGACCAGATCGATCAGCTCATCTCCTACCTCAAAGAGCGGATGTAACAGATGGCCATCATCGAACGCCCCTCGACCCCGGCCCTCGCCCTCACTGGCGGCTCGGCCACCGTCACCAACAGCCAGGCCCTCGGTTCGTTCCGCCGTCCCGTTGCTTCCACCGGTTGGAAGTCGTGGCTGTTCACGGTCGACCACAAGAAGCTCGGCATCATGTACGGCGTCGTGGCGATGTTCTTCTTCCTCGTCGGCGGCATCGAAGCACTGCTGATCCGCACGCAGCTGGCCCAGCCGGACAACACGTTCCTCAGCGCCGGTCTCTACAACGAGATGTTCACCATGCACGCGACGACGATGGTGTTCCTCTTCGTCATGCCGATGGCCGCAGCGTGGGCCAACTACTTCGTGCCACTGCAGATCGGTGCGCGCGACGTCGCCTTCCCACGCATGAACGCGTTCGGCTTCTGGTGCTTCCTCTTCGGCGGCATCTTCCTGAACACGTCCTGGATCCTCGGCGGCGCTGCTGACGGCGGCTGGTTCATGTACCAGCCGAACGCCAACGCCCTGTTCTCGCCAAGCCACGGTGTGGACTTCTGGTCGCTCGGTCTGCAGATCACCGGCATCGCCTCACTGACCGGTGCGCTGAACCTGATCGTCACCATCCTCAACATGCGTGCCCCGGGCATGAGCCTGATGAAGATGCCGATCTTCACCTGGATGATCCTGGTGGTGCAGTTCCTCCTCGTGTTCGCCATCCCGGTGATCACCGTGGCGCTGTTCCTGCTCACCTTCCAGCGAGAGTTCGGCGCTCAGTTCTTCAACGTGCAAGCAGGTGCCGACCCATTGCTCTGGCAGCACCTGTTCTGGATCTTCGGACACCCAGAGGTGTACATCCTGATCTTGCCCAGCTTCGGCATCGTCAGCGAAGTGCTGCCGGTGTTCAGCCGCAAGCCGTTGTTCGGCTACAAGTTCGTCGTCTTCAGCGGCGCGGCCATCGGCTTCGTCGGCTGGGGCGTGTGGGCCCACCACATGTTCGCCAGCGGCCTCGGCCCGGTCAGCGTCGCGGTGTTCTCGGTGAGCACGATGCTCATCGCCATCCCCACCGGCGTGAAGATCGTCAACTGGACGCTCACGATGTGGGGCGGCAAGTTGCGCTTCACCACCGCGATGCTCTTCGCCATCGGCCTCATCGTCGAGTTCACCATCGGTGGTCTGTCCGGCGTCACCCACTCGGTGTCGCCGAGCGACACGCAGCAGACCGACACGTACTACATCGTCGCCCACTTCCACTACGTGCTGTTCGGCGGTGCCGTGTTCGGCATCTTCGCCGGCTTCTACTACTGGTGGCCGAAGATCTTCGGGAAGCTCCTCAGCGAGAAGATCGGCCGGTGGAACTTCTGGCTGATGGTCATCGGCATGAACATGACGTTCGGCCCGATGCACATCCTTGGTCTGCAGGGCCAGCCGCGGCGCATGGTCGTGTACTACACCGACCGCACCGGTGACGGCTTCTTCAACCTCGAGTTCTGGAACACGGTTGCCACGGTGGGGTCGTACATCCTGGGCATCGGCATCTTCCTGTTCCTCGTCAACGTCGTGGTCACCACCCGCAAGGGCGCCAAGGCGCCGCTCGATCCGTGGGATGCCCGCAGCCTGGAGTGGATGACGCACAGCCCGCCGAAGGAGCACAACTTCGACGCGATCCCGACGGTGCACGCACTCGACGAGTTCTTCCACCGCAAGTACGAGGAGGTCGACACCGACGCGGGGCCGCGCCTCGTCAAGGTGAAGACCGCCGAGGAGCTGCTCGCCGAGCAGGAAGCCAACGCCGATACGCACATCCACATGCCGTCGCCGTCGTACTGGCCGATCGTGCTGGCGTTCGCGCTGCCGATCATCGCCTACGGCGTGATCTTCGCCAAGGTGATGGCGGTTGCCGGCGTGCTGATCCTCATCCTCGCCATGTTCGGCTGGGCGCTCGAACCGTCGGTGGCCGACGATGCCGACTTCGACCCGCCGTCCGACGATGCGGGCCCGAGCAAGGAGCTGGCGTCCGTTGGCTGACACCGCTGTGCACGAACCCGGGGCGCACGACGCCCACGACGAACATCCGGTGATGCACAGCAGCACCGGGCTGAGCAACAACAAGCTGGCGATGTGGCTGTTCCTCGGCAGCGAGTGCCTGCTGTTCGGTGGCCTGATCTCCACGTACATGCTCTATCGCGGTCGCGACAACGGCAAGGTCGGCCCCGACCAGCTGTGGGACATCCCGTTGACGTCGGTCTCCAGCTTCGTGCTGCTGATGAGCTCGTTGACGATGGTGCTGGCCGTCTCGGCTGCGCAGCAGAAGGACGACCGCAGCACGAAGGTGTGGCTGTCGATCACCGCGCTGCTCGGCGCCACGTTCGTCGGCGCGCAGGTCTACGAGTTCACGTCCTTCTACCACGAGGGCATGGGCTTCACGACCAGCCTGTTCAGCTCGAGCTTCTTCACGCTGACCGGGTTCCACGGGGTTCACGTCAGCGTCGGCATCGTGATGCTGATGGCGCTCGTCGGCATCGTCTCGCGCAGCAAGGTGCCTGGCGACAAGGCCGAAGTGGTCGAGCTCATCGGGCTCTACTGGCACTTCGTCGACATCGTCTGGATCCTGATCTTCACCCTCGTCTACCTGATCCCGGCATGAGGTCGCAGCCATGAGCACCGCCACCGAACACGTCGACCACGCCGCTGACGGGTATGACGCGCACGACGAGCACGTCCACGAGCACAAGTCGATGGGCTACTACATGGGCGTCGCCGGGGCGCTCGCCGTGATGACGGCGATCGAGACGTCGACCTACTGGGTCGACTTCGGCGCGGCCTTCCTGCCCGTGCTGCTCGGCTTGATGGTGATCAAGTTCTTCACCGTCGTGTTGCTGTTCATGCACCTGAAGACGGACAACAAGCTGTTCGGCTACCTCTTCTACTCCGGCCTCGGGCTGGCCGTGTTCGTGTACGTGCTGGCGCTCTTCACGTTCAAGTTCTTCTCCGGCTCCTGACGACCTCATGACGGATCTCGGATGATCGCGGCCGCGACCTTCGCCGATCCGTGGAGGTTCCAGGCCAACCCGGAGGTCTACGTCCTCGTCGCCTTCTTGATCGGCGCGTACGTGTACATGGTGCGCGTCATCGGGCCGCACGCGGTGCAGCCGGGTCAGCCGGTGGTCACCCGTCGTCACGTCTGCTGCTTCGCCGGGGCGATGGTGCTGCTGTTCGCTGCGAGCACGTGGCCGATCCACCAGATCGGTGAGACGTACCTGTACTCGGTGCACATGCTGCAGCACATGATGCTCAGCTACTTCATGCCGCCGCTGGTGCTCCTGGCGACGCCCGAGTGGTTGCTGCGGATCCTCATCGGCAACGGCCGCACGTACCGGGTGATCTCGTTCCTCACCAAGCCCGTGGTCGCCGGGTTGGTGTTCAACGCGGCGGTGATCGTCACGCACATCCCGGGCGTCGTCAACACGGCGACGGAGAGCGCGCCGCTGCACTACCTCGTGCACCTGATGGTGGTGCTGACCGCGTTGCTGATGTGGATGCCGGTGGTCGGGCCGTTCGCCGAGATGCGCATCAGCGACGCCGCCAAGCCGATCTACCTGTTCCTCCAGAGCGTCGTGCCGACCATTCCTGCCGGGTGGCTGACGTTCGCCGAGGGCGTCGTCTACAAGCACTACCGCCAACCGGTGCGGGTGTGGAACGTGAGCATCACCGAGGACCAGCAAGTGGCCGGGGCGATCATGAAGATCGGCGGCTCGGTGTTCCTCTGGGCCGTGGTGGTCTGGTACTTCTTCAAGAAGTTCACGCCGAACTGGCGCGCCGAGAACACCTACCGGCGCACGCCGGCGCCCGCGGCGGACGAACCGGCGCTCACCTACGACGACGTCACTCGGGCCTTCGAAGCCAGCGACGCGCCGTCCGAGCAACCCCACTGACGCACATGAGCGCTGCAGTCGAGGTGGCTGGGCTGACGGTCCGCTACGGCGATCTCGTCGCCGTGAACGACGTCAGCTTCGCCGCGGCAGCGGGCGAGGTGACCGCGGTGCTCGGCCCGAACGGGGCCGGCAAGACGAGCACGATCGAGGTGTGCGAGGGCTACCGCTCGGCCACCTCCGGTTCGGTCTCGGTGCTCGGCATGGATCCGCGGACGCAGCAGCGCGCACTGGGCGAGCGCATCGGGGTGATGCTGCAGGAAGGTGGCGTGTACCCGAGCGGACGAGTGCTCGACACGGTGCGTCACTACTGCGCGCTGTACGGCAGGGGCGCCGACGCGGCCGGACTGGTCGACGCGGTGGGGCTGACCTCGCGGTCGAAGGCGACGTGGCGGCGGCTGTCGGGTGGCGAGAAGCAGCGCCTGTCGCTCGCACTCGCGCTGGCGGCCAAGCCAGAGGTCGCCTTCCTCGACGAGCCGACAGCCGGCGTGGATGTCAACGGCCGCGACACGATTCGGGCGATCGTGCGCGCGCTGGCCGACGGCGGCTGCGCCGTGGTGCTGGCCACCCACGAGCTCGACGAGGCGGAGAAGCTCGCCGACCGGGCGGTGATCTTCGACGGTGGCGCGGTGATCGCCGACGGCACGTTGGCCGAGCTGCGCGCCGGTCACGACGAGATCCGCTTCCGCAGCGACGCCCATCTCGACCTCGGCGCGTTGGCGACCGCGCTGGACATGGTGGCGAGTCGGGTCGGCGTCGACGAGTACGTCATCGATGCCCCGCCGCACCCTCGGTTGATGGCGCTGCTGGCCACGTGGTTGGCCGAGCAGGGTCACCCGTTGGGCGAGGTGCGCGCCGGTGCGCAGCGGCTGGAGGACGTGTTCCGTCGCCTCACCGCATCGAAGTCCGACGTCACCACGGTCGCGCCGATCGGTCGTCGGCGTTCCGCTCGGAAGCAGACGTGAGCCGCTTCGTGGCTCAGGTGCGCAACGAGCTGCAGCTCGTCAGCCGCAACGGTGAGCAGCTGCTGCTGACGCTCGGCATCCCCGTGCTCCTGCTCGTCTTCTTCTCCGTGGTGGACGTGCTGCCGACCGACACGAAGGACCCCGTCGACTTCCTCGCCCCGGGCATCATCGCCCTCGCGGTGATGAGCACGGCGATGGTCTCGCTCGGCATCGGCACCGGGTTCGAGCGGACCTACCACGTGCTCAAGCGGTTGGGTGTCACGCCGCTCGGCCGGCCGCGGTTGGTCGGAGCGAAGATCGCAGGCGTGGCCGTCGTGGAGCTGGTGCAGCTCGCCGTGCTCGTGCCGGTGTCGTACGCGTTGGGGTGGAGCCCGTCGTCGCCGAACTGGCTCGCCGCGATCGGTGCGGTGCTGCTCGGCACGTTGGCCTTTGCCGGCATCGGCCTGACGATGGCCGGGCGCTTGCGCGGCGAGATCAACCTGGCCGCGCAGAACGGGCTGTACCTCGTGCTGCTCTTGCTCGGCGGCATGGTCATCCCCTTCGCCAAGCTGCCCGGTGGGCTGCGCGCCGTCGCGCATGCGCTGCCGTCGGGCGCTCTGGCCGATGTCCTGCGCGAGGCCCTCACCGGCGCCGGCTCACGCCCCGGTCTCAGCTGGATCGTGCTGGCCGCCTGGGCCGTCGTCGCCCCCGCCCTCGCCGCCAAGCTCTTCCGCTGGGACTAGATGTACCCGGCCGGGACGTTGGTGACATCCGCTGACGCGTGAAGACCTCCGGGCATTGTGGAGTTTGCCGCTTCACAACCCAGGAGGTCTTCGGTGTCTCACCGTAACGCCCGTCTCACTGTTCATGGTCGCCGTCTGCTCGTGCACCGAGTCCGCGAAGAAGGCCAAGCTGTCGCTCACGTCGCCAAAGCCATGGGCGTCTCACGCCAATGCGCTCACCGTTGGGTTGCCCGGTTCGACATCGAAGGAGACGATGGGCTCGCCGATCGTTCATCGCGACCGCACAGCACGCCAACGCGCACCAGCAACGAGATCGAGAACAAGGTCGTTGCCGCTCGCAGCGAGCATCGCAAAGGTCAGGACTGGCTCGGCCCCGAACTCGGGCTGCCTCCGAGGACCGTCAGTCGGATCCTGCGCCGCCACAACGTGCCGTACTTGCGTGACTGCGACCCGCTGACCGGCCAGCTGATCCGTTCCTCGAAAGCAACAGCTGTGCGTTACGAACGCGAACGACCCGGCGAGCTGGTCCACATGGACGTCAAGAAGATCGGCCGGATCCCCGACGGTGGCGGATGGCGCGCTCACGGCCGTGAGATGGGCTCAACGTGGGAACGCAAGAAGATCAAGCTCGGCTACGACTACGTCCACTCGGTCGTCGATGATCACAGTCGGCTGGCGTTCAGCGAGATCCACGCAGACGAACGCGGCGCAACGACCGCCGGGTTCTTCGCTCGAGCGATCGAGTTCTTCGCCGCGCACGGCGTCACGATCGAACGACTGATCAGCGACAACGCCTGGAACTACCGGCGCAGCAAACAGCTCCGCGAGCTGCTCGCCGAACACGACATCACCCACAAGTTCATTCGCCCGCACTGCCCATGGCAGAACGGCAAAGTCGAGCGCTTCAACCGCACGCTGGCCACCGAATGGGCATACCGGCAGGTGTTCACCAGCAACGACGAACGCGCAGCCGCTCTTGCACCTTGGCTCGACTACTACAACACTCAACGTCGCCACACCGCCCTCGGCGGTCAACCACCCATCAGCCGGCTCCCGTCACCAACCTGACGGCCGGGTACAACTAGATGCTCGGCGCCCATGCAATCCTCTCCGGGTCTCGATGGGGGTGACGGGTAGCCTCTCGGGTCTGTGATCGATGTACGACTGTTGCGCAACGAGCCCGATTCCGTGCGAGCCGCATTGGCCCGGCGCGGCAGCTCCGAGTTGCTCGAGCAGTTGGAGCGCGCGATCGCGCTGGACGACGAGTCGCGCAACATCGTCGCCCGTCGCGACGCCATCCGCGGCGAGGTCAACGAGCTGTCGAAGCAGGTCGGCCAGCTGCGTCGCGACGGCAACGCCGATGGTGCCGAGCAGTTGCAGACGCGCAGCCGGGCCATGGGTGAGCACGAGCGCGTTCTCGCCGGCGAGCTCGACGGTGTGCAGGGGTCGCTGCGCGACCTGCTGCTGCGCATCCCCAACCTGCCGCACCCGGCGGTGCCGGATGGCGACAGCGATGCCGACAACCCGGTGATCACCGGGCCGGTCGGGTTGCTCGACGAGTACCCGGAGCACCAGCAGGTCCCGCACTGGGAGACGGCGAACGCACTCGGCATCCTCGACAACGAGCGGGCGACGAAGATCAGCGGGGCGATGTTCACGATGCAGCGCGGGCTCGGGGCCACGCTCGCTCGTGCGCTGTGCCAGTACGCGCTGGACAGCAACGCCGATGCGTTCGAGGAGATCCGTCCGCCGACGCTCGTCACCACCGCCACGCTCACGGCGACCGGGCAGCTGCCGAAGTTCGCCGACGACGCGTTCGCCATCGAGCGCGACGATCTGTGGTGCATCCCCACCGCTGAGGTGCCGCTCACCTCGATCTACGCCGGCGAGGTGCTGGACGCCGACGAGCTGCCGAAGCGGATGATGGCCTACACGCCGTGCTACCGACGCGAGGCCGGCTCAGCCGGACGCGACACGCGCGGCATGCTGCGCTCGCACGAGTTCGACAAGGTCGAGATCCTTGCCGTCGCCACGCCGGAGCAGGCGCCGGCGCTGCTGGAGGAGCTGCGCGGTCGCGCCGAGGCGCTCATCGCCGGGCTCGGCCTGCCGTATCGGATCATCGAGATCTGCACCGGCGATCTCGGCCAGAGCCACCACCGCAGCTTCGACATCGAGGTCTATGCGCCTGGCGCCGGCACGTGGCTGGAGGTCAGCTCGGTCAGCTGGTTCAGCGACTACCAGGGCCGCCGAGCCGACATCCGCTTCCGCAAAACCGGTCAGAAGGGCACGCAGATCGCGCACACCCTGAATGGTTCGGCCCTCGCCGTCCCGCGCGTGTGGGCGGCGATCGTCGAGAACTACCGCCAGCCCGACGGCAGCGTCACCATCCCCGACGTCCTGCGCCCGTACATGCGCGGCGCCACCAGCATCACCGCCAAGTGAGCTCCGAGTTGAGCTCGCGGCGGGAGGAGTACGAGACGGCGGGGCTTGATGTCGGCGATGTCGACGCAGACCCGATCGCGCAGTGGCAGCGGTGGTACGACGAGGCGTCGTCGGCCGGCTGCGTGGAGCCGCACGCGTTCGTGCTCGCGACGATCGACGGCGACGGGTTCCCGCAGTCTCGGTACCTGCTGGCGCGAGGCGCGGACGAGCGCGGCTTCGCCTTCTTCACCAACTACGAGTCGGACAAGAGCCATCAGCTCGATGCGTCGCCGAAGGCCTCGCTGCTGTTCACCTGGTTGCAACTGCACCGCCAGGTGCGTGTCGTCGGCACCGTCGAACGGCTGAACGCAGCGGAGAGCGACGCGTACTACGCCTCGCGGCCACGCTCGTCGCAGATCGGCGCGTGGGCATCGCCGCAGTCGCAGGTGCTCGCCGATCGCGCCGCGCTCGAGGCGCGCGTCGAGCAGTTCACGGCGACCTTCGAGGGCGTCGATGATGTACCCCGGCCGAACTACTGGGGTGGCTGGCGTCTGACGCCGCTCACCGTCGAGTTCTGGCAGGGCCGGCCGAGCCGGCTGCACGATCGGCTGCGCTACCGCGGGAACGACGGCGGCGACTGGGTCGTCGAGCGGCTCGCTCCCTAGCGCGTCGGACCGCCGACACCGTCCCGAACGAGGCGGAGTGCTTCGCGGTGGTGGAGCTCGACGCCGGCGGCATGGCACTCGGCGACGACCGCCGGATCCGCCGTCGCAGCGAGGTGCGCGCCGAGGTCGGCCTCGATGCGCCTCGTCACCGGCCAGGCGAGCAGACCGGCGCGCTCGCGGAGACCAGCAACCGCGCCGAGCGCAGTTGCCGCTCGCGCCGCGCTGCCCTCGGCGAGTGCAAGATCCGCCGACGCCACCAATGCGAAGGTGACCGAGAGGGTGCTGATGTGGGCGCCGCCCTCGATGGCGTCGACGGCTTCGAGCAGGAGCGCCTTCGCCTCGTCGAGCTGGCCGGATCGAACCGCGAGCATGGCCAACTGCGTGCGCGCGCTGGACGTCAGCCACGTGTTGCCGTATCGGTCGCCGAGGTCCTTCACCTCGAGGAGGTGCTGGCGGGCGATGTCCTCGTGGCCGAGCGTCATCTGCACCATGCCGACGGTGAGCGCTGCAAAGGCGACGAACGGCTGGTTCTGCTGCCTGAAGCCGACGAGCGCCGTCGATGCCGCTGTCAGCGCGCCCTCGAAGTCGTCGTCGATGGGTCGCGCCCATGCGATGGCCAGTTGCAGCGCGCTCACCAGGTACGGGTCGTCGACCGGGCCGAGTCGTTCGATCTCGGCGACCGCCGCGCCGGCGGCGACGTCGTCGCCGACCTCGACCGAGGTGACCGCCCACGTGAACAGCACCTCGGCGCGGGCGTGATCGTCCAGCGGCTCGGGTCGCACGCGCAGCTCGTCGACCCAGGCGCGACCTTCGGGCATCCGATCGCTCAGCTGCCAGAACAGCCACAGGGCGCGGAACATCGTCGGCAGGGGCGTGATGTCGTGGCCGAAGAACCAGCGGATGGCGCGGCGCAGGTTCTGCTCCTCGTTGCGCAACCGATCGACCCATTCGCTCTGCCGTTCGGCCGGCCACTCGCCGGCCTCCACCAGTTCGGCGAAGTAGCGCGCGTGACGCGCTTCGACGTCGACGTCGCGATCCGTCGCGGCGAGTCGTTCGGCCGCGAGCTCCCGCACTGAGGTCAGCATGTGGAACCGTGGGACGGGCTGTTCGGCGTCCACCGAGACGAGGCTGTGCCCGGCGAGCGCGTCGAGCAGATCGAGCGTGTCGTCCTCGGTGGCCGCCGACACCCGCGCCGCGGCTGCGACGGTCCAGCCGTCGACGAACACCGACAGCGTGAACAGCAGCTCGCGCTCGGCGTCGGCGAGCAGATCGATGCTCCACTCGACGGTGGCGCGCAGCGTTCGCTGACGTTCGGGGAGGTCCACTGGGCCGGTGCCGAGCCCGTCGAGCACGCGCTCGAGTCGCGCCAGCAGCCCGGCCGGATCGAGCAGCCGCGTCCGGGCAGCGGCGAGCTCGATGGCCAGCGGCAAGCCGTCGAGACGACGACAGATCTCGACGATCGCCGCCGCGTTGTCCTGCGTCAGCACGAAGCCGCGGCGCACGGCGCTGGCGCGATCGACGAACAGCTGCACGGCGGATGACGACGCGGCGATGTCAGCCGTGCCGACCGCGAGGGGAGCCACTGCGTACTCGTGCTCGGCGCGGAGCCGCAGCACGGTGCGACTCGTGGTCAGCACCTTCAACCCCGGGCACGACGACAGCAGCCGATCGAGGTCGGCGGCGACGGCCACGACCTGTTCGAGGTTGTCGAGGATCAGCAGCGTCGGAACGGCGGCGAAGTGCTCGGTCAGCGCGTCGAGCGGAAGGCGGTTGCCCTCGATCGTCGCCCCGGCGATCGCGGCCACCTGGGGCAGCACCAGCTCGGGTTGGCTGATCGCCGCCAACGCGACGAACACGACGCGTTGCGACGTCTGCGCGGCGAGCGCATCACCGACGGCCACCGCCAGCCGCGTCTTGCCGATCCCGCCCGGCCCGCTGAGCGTGACGAGGCGAACGTCGGGTGTCAGCAGCAGATCGGTGACCGCTCGGATGTCCTCGTCGCGTCCGATCAGCGACGTCGACATCACCGGCAGCGAGCGCGGCGAGGTCGCCACAGGCGCCGGCAGCGGGCGATGTGGCCGAGCCGACATCGTGAACCGTTCGCTCAGCAGCAGCGCGAGGTCGTCGCGCACCAGACGACCGAGCTCGCGCGTGGACGAGAAGCGGCGGTAAGCGTCGACGCCCTGCGCTTCGAGCTCGGCGATCATCAACGTCAACCTCGGCTCGCGGTCCGGCGACGGCGTCTTCAGGTAGAGCAGGCGCGGCAGCCCACCCGACAGTTGGAACTCGTCCTCGAGCCCGGAGATGTCCATCCCCGGACCGACCCAGCCGTAGCGCTGCCAGTAGAGGCCGATGAAGATGTCCGACTGGGCCAGGTACGCGCGGTAGAGCTCCTGCGGGGGATGCGGTCGCGCGCCGAGCTCGAACATCACGGGCGTCAGGTGCAGCGCGTTGATCGCGCGGGCGACGGCGACGCGCTCGTCGGCCAGCTCGGCCAACGTCGAACTGACGAACACGCGCAGCCGGCGGTCCGGCGTCTGGATCGTCGGGCCGTCGTCGAACGCGTCGGTCATGCGATCATTGTGACGTGCTCAGCGGTTTTGCTGCGACCAGCTCGACGCAGCGGCCGCCAGCGCGCTGACCAACGACTCGGTGTGGGGCGTCATGCTCGGCCCCTCCCAGTCGGCCCACATCGGGCTCGAACCACGGACGCGCGGTGGCAGCTCGATCTGCACGCCCTGGAGCGTCGGCAGGTTCACCGGGTTGGTGGCGTGCAGGCCGCGCAGCTCGCGTGGGATGCGGTCGAGGTCGGTGAGGATGTCGTACGCGGGCAGGTGCGTGCGCAGGTGGCCGCCGACGTGCTCGGCGAACTCGCGGTTCTGCCCGCCGAGCAGCAGCGAGGTGAAGTAGCCCTGGCGGCCGAACCCGTGCACGGTGATGACGATGTCGATGTGGTCGAGGAACGTCTGCAGCGCCGGCGACGCCTCGGGCGACACCTTGTGCGACGGGATGTGCCAGTTCAGGTTCGGCGGCTGCAGCACCGCGTAGTAGCTGGCGCCGCTGCGCTCGGCGGCTGCCGCTGCGATGACGTCGGTCATCTCCTCCAACGACCCGCCGTGGTACGCCATGAACCCGACCCGCCCGCGCAGCTCGCACTCCTCGCGCACCCCATCGGTGGCCAGGAGCTCGGCGAACGCGCTCACGCTCGTTGCGTCTTCACCCGACGCACCGCCAACGAGCCGGCGACTGCAGCGGTGATCGCCAGGATCGCCAGCACGACGATCGCGGTCTGGTGCTCCTGCACGAAGCTGCTCAAGCGGGTTTGCCACGTCTCAGCTCGGTCGATGACCTTGCTGTCGGTGCGGTCGGCGATCGAGCTGTACCAGTACCAAGTGAGGTACAGCCCGGTGAGGAGCACGAATGCTCCAGCGAGGTATTCGAACCACGCCATGCCGCTGCGCAAGAATTTCAGCACCGCCGTGTTGGCCATCGCCAGGCTGACGGTGAGCCCCGTGACGAGCAGGCCCATTCCGGCGCCATACAAGCCGATCGCCGTGACGCCGTTGACGAATCCGCTCTTGGCGAAGCCGCCGAGGACCACCGACGTGAACGGGCCGATGGTGCAGCCGATCGACGCGATCGCATAGCCGATGCCGAAGACGAACATCGACGGAACCGATCGGTCGCGCTTGCCGAGGTCGAGCTTCGGGGTCGTCAAGGGCAGCCGGTACCCGAACAGCATCGCGATGCCCAGCACCACCAGCGCCACGCCGATCACGAGTGAGATCCACTCCGCCTTCGACGCGAACCAGCTCGTGCCCCACTTGGTGATCGCGCCGATGATGACGAAGACGAGCATGAACCCGGCCGAGACGGCGAGGCCCACCAGCAGTGCCCGACGAATCGAGGCCCGTTGCGCTCCCGGACGGAGGTTCTCCATCCCGAGGAAGTACAGGAGGTACGTCGGCAAGAGCACGAAACCGCACGGGTTGATGGCGGCGACGAGACCTTGGGTGAAGGACAGCTCCAGCCGACCGTCGAGCGCGATCACAGCAGCTCGCTCTCGATCAGCTGGCGCAGTTCGTCGGCGGTCAGCTGCCCGTGCTGCGACACGATCGTGCCGTCCGGCATGACGATCAGCGTCTGCGGCCAGGCCGTGATGCCTGCTTCGATCATGAACTCGCCGTCGGCGTCGTAGAGCAGCTCGTACTGCACGCCCTTGCTTCTCGCGAACTGTTCCTCGGAGTCCGAGGGCGGCAGCGTGTCGAGGCCCACGAACCGGACGCGATCGCCGTACTCCTGGTGCACCTGCGCGAACGCCGGCAGCTCCTCCTTGCACGGGATGCAGGTGCTGAACCAGATGTTGATGACCAGCGGCTGGCCGAGCAGGTCCGCGGTGCTGACCGCATCGCCGCCCAGGGTCTGGACGTCGACGACGGGCAGGGGAGTTCCGGAGACGACGGCGTTGGTGCCGATCGTCGGGTCGAGGTCGAACGAGTTGGCGGTGGTGGAGTCGAGGGTGACCGTGTCGTCGGGTCGGCCGTTGCGGCCGCCGCCGTCGTCGTTGCTGGCGCTGATCGCGACCGCGGTGCCGGCGACCACCAGTGCGGCGAGGCCCAGCGCGGCGAACATCGTTGGCTTGTGCACCGTCACGGAGTCGAGGTTACCGACCAGACCCGCTCGGGAACCGGGCGGCCCAGTGCCCCTGCCATCGTCGGGGGGCTCCGATGGCAGGGGCTGGGCGGCTGCAGTGCCGGGCTCGTCAGAGCGTCACCCTGCACTGCGGGACTGGAGGAACGTGGTTCCGGGGGAATGGACTGCGCATGTGTGCCCATTCGGCGGCAGATCGAAACTGGATGTCCGAGCGCGGCGTGGAGCCGCGCTCGGACATCCGTCTGATGTGTTGGTCGACGGTCATGATCACGCCACCAGGTGCGGAGGGATCGGGACTTCGTCGATGACCAGCACGGGGCGGGGGTGCTTCGGAGGACGACCGCGGGGGCGCTTGTGCACCACGATGCGGCCGTTCTCGATCAGCTCGCCACCCCACACACCCCACGGCTCGGCCCGGTCGACCGCGGCCTCGAGGCAGCTGGCCGCCAGCGAGCACTTGCTGCAGATGGCCTTTGCACGAGCGATGTCCAGCGGGACGTCCGAGAAGAACAGGTGGGTGAGGGTGCCGTGACCGTCGGCGCACCGCGCCTTGGGGGCGCGGACGACGATGGGTTCGGGCGCTTCGTCGAGTTCGAATGTGATGTCGATGGCGTACATGTGTGTGCCGTTTCGTCGTGTCCGCTGGTTCGGTTCGTGCGGACGATGTGGGAAAGGATCGGAAAATGCAGAAAGGCCGCCGGGATCTTGCGATCCCGACGGCCTCGGAGCGGTTGCTTCCGACGTAACTGTTACGTCGGTAGCGTCCCGAGGCGTCGGGTGTGGCGCTTGATGGTGTCGAGATTCATGGTCTTCGGCTGGGAGGCGAAGGACATGCTGGGCACCACCGCGGTACGCCACTGGTAGCCATGACCGAAGCCTGCGACCGCGCAAGCGCGCGCAGCTGCGGCCAGCGTGGCCACCTGCATTGCGAGCATCGTGCGAGTCATTGGTTCCGATCCTTCTTGATCGTCGAGGCCGGGCGCGGGGTTGCGAGCGGTCGATCGCTAGAAAACCACGGATGTGATTGCGCCGTCAACCGCATTTCGCGATCAATCCGCAGATGTGTCGGCAGTCACAGTTCCTAGTGCGTCGTCAGCAACGACCGCGGCCGTGACCACGACGGGAGCCAGCTCGGGCACGAAGACGTGCTCGCGGTAGAACCGCATCTCCGCAATGCTCTCGCGGATGTCGTCCAGTGCCCGGTGCGTTCCGCTCTTGCCGTTGTGTGCGTTGACCAGCGTCGGGTACCAGCGGCGGACGAGCTCTTTGACGCTGCTGACGTCGATGCTGCGGTAGTGCAGCCAGTGCTCGATCTCGGGCAGGTAGGCGTCGAGGAAGCGACGATCCATGCCGATCGAGTTGCCGCACAGCGGCACCTTGCGCGCCTCGGGAACGTGCTCGCGGATGAACGCCAGCGTCTGGGCGCCGGCTTCCTCGAGCGTCATCGTCGAGGCGCGGATCGCGTCGAGCAGCCCGCTCTTGGTGTGCATCTCGACGACGATCGGCTCCATCAGCGCGAGCAGCTCTTCCGACTGGTGGACGACGAGGTCGGGGCCTTCGGCGACGATGTTCAGCTCGTCGTCGGTGATGATCGTCGCGATCTCCACGATCACATGCTTCGCAGGCTCCAACCCGGTCATCTCGAGATCCATCCACACCAGCACGTGGAGCACACTACGGGGTCCGTCCGCAACCACCGAGTACGTTCGACCACGATGTCAGACGCACCGTTGCCCATCCGGCCCGCAGCCACCGTGATGCTGGTCCGCGACGGCGACCAGGGCGTCGAGGTGTTCATGCTCCGACGCACGATCGCTGCCGCGTTCGCCGGCGGGGCGTACGTGTTCCCCGGCGGCAAGGTGGATGCCGCGGACGCGTCCGACGGCGACATCGACTCCGACGCTGCGTACCGCCTTGCGGCGATCCGAGAGGTCTACGAGGAAGCCGGTGTGCTCCTCGCACGCGACGCCGATGGCCGGACCGTGGACGACGGCCATCCCGCGCTGGCCCATCGCGATCAGGTCTACGACGGCTCGCTCGACGTGCGCGCGCTGTGTGCGCGCCACGGCTTGGAGCTGGCCGTCGACCAGCTCGCCTACGTCAGCAGGTGGATCACCCCGCAGGGCGAGACGACGCGTCGGTTCGACACGCGGTTCTTCATCGCCGAGGCACCTGCCGGTCAGTCGTCGCATCACGACGACAACGAGACCATCGCCAGCTTCTGGGTGCGGCCCGAGGATGCGCTTGCGCGTCAGTTGGCCGGAGAGCTGATGATGCTGCCGCCGACGATCGTCAACCTGAAGTTCCTGGCCGATGCCGGCACCGCGGCCGAAGCGATGCGCGCCGGCCAGGCGATCGGCACGCCGCCGACGATCCTGCCGAAGTTGAAGGTGGATGCCGACGGTCGCTTCGTCGGTGTGTCGATGCCCGGCGACGCGGACTACGACGCGCTGGACTGAGCCGCCGACGCGTCCTTCGCGTCGAGCGCCGCAGCGACCATGTCGAGCATGCGTGCCGAGCAGCCGGCCATGTTCACCGGTGGGGCGACGTCGTCGATGATCCGTCGAGCGATCGCCCGGAACTCCGCGGCCGCTGCGCCGTCGCCGTGGATGGCCACCGGCAGGCCGGCGTCACCGCCGGCACCGACTGCGGTCTCCAACGGGATCTGACCGAGCAGCTCGACACCGATCTCGTCGGCCAGTGCTCGCCCGCCGCCCTCACCGAACAGGGCGTACGTCTCGCCGTGCTCGCACGTGAACGAGCTCATGTTCTCGATCACGCCGGCCACGCGCAGGAAGCTGCGTCGCGCCATGTCGGCTGCGCGTGCGGCCACCTTCTGCGCGGCGAGCGCCGGCGTGGTGACGATGAGCAGATCGGTGCGCGGCAGCATGCGCGCGAGGCCCATCTGCACGTCGCCGGTACCGGGCGGCATGTCGATGAACAGGTAGTCCAGCTCGCCCCAGTGCACGTCGCGCAGGAACTGCTCGACGGCCTTCGTCAGCATGAGGCCGCGCCACATCAGCGCGGTGTCCTCGTCGACGAGGAAGCCGGTGCTGACCACCTTCAGCAGTCCGCGGCCGACCTTCAGCTCGTTGGGGATGATCTTCGGCTTGTCGCTGCCCTCGACCGGCTGGGCCTCGAGGCGGTCGTCGATGCCGAGCAGGCGCGGCACGGAGAAGCCCCAGATGTCGGCGTCGAGCACGCCGACGGTGAAACCCTGCGCGGCCACGGCCGCGGCCAGGTTGACGGTGACCGAGCTCTTGCCCACGCCGCCCTTGCCGCTGGCGATCGCCAGGATGCGCGTCGAGGTGGGCACCTCGGTGTCCGGTGCGTTCTCGCGGGCGTTCCACCGGGCCTTCATCATCACGTCGGTGCGCTCGTCGGGGGTCATCTCGCCCCAATCGATGGACACCCCGGTGACGCCCGGGTGCACGGCGATGCGCGTCTCGACGTCCTTCTTGATCTGGGCGCGCAGCGGGCAGCCGCCGATCGTCAGCTTGACCTGCACGGTGACGTGGCCATCGGGCGAGATGCTGACCTCCGGCGCCATCCCCAGCGACACGATGTCCGCGCCGAGCTCCGGATCGATGACCGACCTGAGCAGGTCGATCACTTCCGTGGAAGTGGGCGGTGCGGACGGGAATGCCACACCTCGATTGTACGGTTGCATGCCGGTACAGTGCGTGTGACCCCTCACACCGCCCTCATCTAGGAGGAAGCCCCGTGATCACCCTCACCGACACCGCTGCCAACAAGGTCAAGGAACTGCTGGAAGCAGAAGGCGCCACCGACCTGGCCTTGCGCGTTGCCGTGCGCCCGGGTGGCTGCAGTGGCTTCTCCTACGAGATGTTCTTCGACGGCGACTTCGCCGCCGACGACGAGAAGGCGCAGTTCGGCGCGGCCGATCAGCCCGTGTTCGTGGTCGTCGATCCGCAGTCCGCGCAGCTCCTCGAGGGTGCCACGCTGGACTACAAGGACGGCCTCAACGCTGCCGGCTTCTCGATCACCAACCCGAACGCCACGCGCACCTGCGGCTGCGGCAGCTCGTTCAGCTGACCAGGTCCGTTCGAATCAGGCGAGGAACGCGTCGAGGGCTTCGTTGAGCTCGTCGCCGTCCCACACGCCATCGAGGTGGTCGGCGATCACCCCGTCGGCACCGACGAGGTAGATCACCGGCTCGTAGCTGAGCCCCAACGCGTTCACCGCGGGCGCCAGCTTGGTGCCGGCATCGTCGGCGTACACGTCGGCGTGCACGATCACGGCCGCGTCGCCGATGCGCTCGTGCGCGGTGACGAGGAACTCGAGGCCGGGTGCGCACGTACCGGTCTGGCAGTGCGCCGGTGTGCCGACCATGTAGACCACCGGCTTGCCGCTCGCCAGCGCGTCGGTGAGCGTGACGTCGTGCAGCGGGCACGGGCTCGGGGTGAGCGAGCAGTAGGGCTCGACGCCGCGATGGTCGACAGCGGTGGGTGTGTCGAACGGCGGCAGCGTTGCCCCGGTGTACGGCATCGCCACGGCGCCGGGAGCGAACACCTGGAACGCTGCACCCTGGCCGTCGTCGCCCTCGGCGCGCAGCGTGTACACGCCGGGCTCGGCGATCTCCGGGCGGAACGCCCAGTACGCGGTCTCGATGCCGTTGTTGCGGATCACGGCGGACACGTCGGTGACCTTCGCGTCGTTCGCGTCGAGGACGGCGCCGTTGATCGTGGCCGGACCGTCCTTGGCGATGGTGCCGCCGACGGCGATCGACATCGGCAGGCGGACGGTGCCGGGAACGAGCACCTCCGTCGGGAAGCGTTGAACGAGCGTGAACGGGGCGGTCGGCTGGGTGTTCGATCCCTTCGATCCGCTGCTGCTGCAGGCGGCGAGGGCGAGTGAGCCGGTGGCGACGAGCAGGGTGCGGCGGGAATACTGCATCGCATGGAGACGGTAGCGACGTTCACGTTGAATGGCTCAGCGGTCTCCGTTGCGAGTGACGGCTGCTCGCTGCTCGAGGCGTTGCGCGACCGACTCGGCGTGCGATCGGCGAAGGACGGATGCAGTCCGCAGGGGCAGTGCGGTTGCTGCACGGTCTGGGTGGACGGCCAGCCGCGCGTCTCGTGCGTGACGCCCGTGGCCCGGGTGAACGGTCGCGCCGTGACCACGATCGAAGCACTGCCCGACGCCGACGAGTGGGCGCGGCGGTTCTGCGATGCGGGCGCCAGCCAGTGCGGCGTGTGCACGCCCGGGATCATCATGCGGCTGGCGGCGATGGAGCCGGAGGAACGCACGGAGGTCGGCGCGCGCCAGGCGATGCTGGCTCACCTGTGCCGCTGCACCGGCTGGGAGACGATCATCGCCGCCGCGGTCGGTTCGCCTGCTGCGGTGTCTCGGGATCTCGTGGCCGCAGCGCGCCGTGCCGCGATCGAGGGCGGCCCGCAACGGGTCGGGCCGGACGTCGCCCTGGGGCGCGGTGGCTTCGCCGCGGACAGCGCGCCGCTGGACTCGTTGATCGCCGTCCTCGATGAGGCCGGTGAGTGGGTGGTCGCGGAGACGATGCACGAGGCTCGCCGCGTCGCCCGCAAGGTGTCGGGGCGGCGCACGACGGCACCGCTGCGGTGGCCGATCGACCCACCGCCGGGTGAGTGGGAGCGAACGCTGCGGACCACGTGGGTCGAGCCCGGCTACGTCGAGCTCGATGCCGCGTGGTGCGTGCCCGGCGGCGAACCGGTCGGGCCTGACGGCAACGGCGGGGCCTTCGGTGGCAAGGCGCCCAGCGAAGTTGCCGCGGCTGCACGGCGACTGGCCGACCTCCACGGGCGGACGGTGCTCGCCACGTTCGCCCGCGAAGACGTCGTGCGTCGCGGGCCGAAGCGACCACCGATCGCGGCCGGCATCCACGTCGATGGATCGGGCGTCGTACGCGTCGCGCGAACCGCGGGCATCGCCGGGGCGATCACTGCGTTCGCACCGAACATCACGGTCGAGGAGGTCGATCTGCCCGGGCCGCCGACATCCGCGGACATCCGCGCCGCGGGGTGGGCGGAGGTCGCGGTTCTGCTGTCGTCGTTGCACGAGGTCGATCGAGTCGTCGCGCCGAGCGGGGCCATCGCCGAGGCACGCCTCGATGCGGAGGGAGCGGTGCATGTTCGCGTCGAGTGCGGCGCTCCACTCGACGAGGTGGTGCTGCGCAGCTACTGCATCGGCGCGGCCCACATGGCGCTCGGTTGGGTGCGCAGCGAGGCGTTGGCGGTCGACGGCGACGGTGTGCCGATGGACCTCACAGTCCGCAGCTTCGGCATCCTGCGCGCGGTGGACACGCCGGCGATCCACGTCGAGATCGTCGACAGCGACGCGCCGCCCGTCAACGGCTCCGACGCGGTGTTCGCCGCGGTCGCTGCCGCGGCGTGGCGCCACGCGGGCTTCCCGGGCGCCTGGCCTACGATGCGCTCATGAGCAAACCTCTTGGCCCGTACACCCCGGTCGTTCGCGCCGGCGATTGGATCATCGTCAGCGGTCAGCTGGGCCTCAAGGACGGCGTCCTCGTCGATGGCGGCGTCGCCGCGCAGACCACGCAGGCCGTGGCCAACCTCACGGCGCAGCTTGCAACGATGGGCGCCACGTTGGCCGACGTCGCGAAGACGCTGTGCTTCCTCACCGACATGGACACGTTCACCACCTTCAACGAGGCCTACGTCGCCGGCTTCGGCGACAGCCGTCCGGCACGCAGCACGATCGGTGTCGCCGCCCTGCCGGCCAACGGCTCCGTGGAGATTGAGGCCTGGGCCTTCAAGCCAGTAGCGTGACGGCCGTGCCCGGCGCCATCGCGATCATCCTCGTGCTGCTGATCTTCCCTGTGCTGACGTGCATCGGGTCGGTGGCGATCGCCGCAGGGCTCGGTTGGGCGCTGAACCGCGATGGCGAAGTCCGCCACGAGGGTTCGGAACTGCTCGACACCGTGTAAGCGGGATCGGGCTGAGCGCGTTCCGGCTGAGCAAGACTGCTCGGATGCATCGCCACGACGCCTCCACGGAGGTGCTCACGCAGGCCATCGTCGCCTACGCCGTCGACCGGGTGCGCATGGACCCGCCGCCACTCGACGGTCCGCGCACGTCGGGCGAGCTGCGCGCGCTCGCCGGTCGCACGATCACCGAGTCCGGGCTCGGCGGGCTGGAGGCGCTGCGCGTGTTCGGTGAGGTGCTCGGGCCGGCGTGCATCTCCGTCGACCACCCGCGGTACCTGTCGTTCGTGCCCGCCGCGCCGACGGAGGCGGCAATCCTGTTCGACCTCGTCGTCGGCGCCTCGAGCATCTACGGAGGCTCGTGGCTCGAGGGCGCCGGCGCGGTGTTCGCCGAGAACGAGGCGCTGCGCTACATCGCCGATCTGGCCGGGCTGCCCGAGGAAGCCGGCGGGGTGTTCGTCAGCGGCGGCACCGCCGGCAACCTGAGTGCGCTCATCGCGGCACGGTTCCACTGGCGGGCGAAGCGTCCCGGCCGGTTCGATCGCGTGCGCGGGTTGATCATCGCCTCGAAGGGCGCGCACAGCTCGATCGCTTCAGCGGCACGGGCGATGGATGCCGACGTCGTCGCCGTGCCCGCGGACGACGAGGGTCGCATGCACCAGGACGCGTTGCGCGCGACGGTCGACGCGCTCGACCCCGAGGACCGCGCTCGGATCTTCGCCATCGTCGTCACGTGCGGCACCACGAACGCAGGCGTCATCGACCGGATGGACGGCGTCGGCCAGTTGTGCGACGAGCTCGGCGTGTGGCTGCACGTCGACGGTGCCTACGGCGGCGCCGGGCTGGCGGCACCGAGCGTGCGCGATCGCTACGCCGGCATCGAGGCCGCGGACAGCTTCATCGTCGATCCGCACAAGTGGTTCTTCGCTCCGTTCGACTGCTGCGCGCTGGTCTACCGCGACCCGTCGATCGCTCGGGCGGCGCACACGCAGCACGCCGAGTACCTCGACGTGCTGCAGGGCGATCACCCGGTGGATCACAGCGACTGGAACCCGAGCGACCTGGCGCACCACCTGTCGCGTCGCGCTCGCGGGCTGCCGTTCTGGTTCAGCCTGGCGACGCACGGCACCGATGCGTACAGCGAGGCCGTGGAGACCACGCTCGCCGTCGCCCACGAGGGCGCTGGGCTGATCGCCGCGGCCCCGCACCTGGAGCTGATCATGGAGCCGGAGCTGAGCGTGCTCCTGTTCCGTCGCACCGGTTGGACCGCTGTCGAGTACCAGTCGTGGAGCGACCGGATGCTGGCGTCCGGCGCGGCGTTCATCACGCCCACCGCGTGGGCGGGCGAAACGGTGCTGCGGCTGTGCATCGTCAACCCGCTGACCACCGTCGACGACGTGGCGATGATCATCGAGTCGCTCAGCTGATGGCCGACCTCCTCATCCGCAACGCGCGCCTCGTTGCCACGCTCGACGCCGATCGTCGTGAGCTGGCCGGCGGTTGGGTGGCGATCACCGATGGTCTCGTCGAAGCGGTCGGCTCGTCGACCGACCTCGCTCCAGCGGCCACCGAGGTCGTCGATGCGAGTGAGTGCCTCGTCACGCCGGGGTTGATCAACACCCACCACCACATGTACCAGAACCTGACTCGCGCGTACCCGCCGATGACGGACAAGCCGCTGTTCGGTTGGTTGCAGTCGCTGTACCCGCTGTGGCGGGCGATCGACGAGGAGTCCGTGCACGCCAGCGCGTTCGTCGGCCTCACCGAGCTGGCGCTGAGCGGCTGCACCACGAGCACCGATCACCTCTACCTCCACCCGCGTGGCGCCGGCGATCTGCTCGGCGCGGAGATCGCCGCGGCGCGCGAGCTGGGCATGCGGTTCCACCCGACGCGCGGTTCGATGTCGCTGAGCGAGAAGGACGGCGGGCTGCCGACGGACGACGTGGTCGGTGACGACGACGAGATCCTCGCCGCGAGCGAAGAGGCCGTCGCTCGTCACCACGACCGGCGGCATGGCGCGATGGTCCGCATCGCGCTCGCGCCCTGCAGTCCGTTCAGCGTCACCGAGGACCTGATGGTGCGCTCGGCCGAGCTGGCCGAGCGGCTCGACGTACGGCTGCACACGCACTTCGCCGAGAACGACGAGGACGACGAGTTCTCGTTGGCCCGCTTCGGTTGCCGGCCGATGGAGTACCTCGAGCGAACCGGCTGGTGCACGTCGCGCACGTGGGTGGCGCACTGCGTGAAGCCCAACGACGACGAGGTGCTCCGCCTCGGTGCCGCGGGCATCGGGGTGGCGCACTGCCCGAGCAGCAACCTGATCCTGTCGTCGGGCATCGCCCCGATCGTGCCGATGCGTGCGGCCGGCGTGCACGTCGGGCTGGGTGTCGACGGGTCCTCGTCGGCGGACAGCGCGTCGCTGTGGCTGGAAGCGCGTCAGGCGATGCTGCTGGCGAAGCTGCGCGACGGTGCGGCTGCGGGAACGGCGCGCATGGTGCTGGAGGTGGCGACGCTCGGCGGTGCCGGATGCCTCGGACGGCTGGGGGAGATCGGGCAGCTGTCGCCGGGCGCGGTCGGCGACGTGGCGGTCTGGCGGCTCACCGGGCCGTCGTACTCGGGCGCAGTCGCCGATCCGATCGAAGCGTGGTTGCGCAGCGGGCCGATCGGCGCGTGGCACACGGTCGTGCATGGGCGCTTCGTCGTCCGTGACGGCCACGCCACTCATTCGGGGCTCGACGAACAGCTGCGCCTGCACGCATCGCACGCACGAAGGATCCAACAGCTCGATACGTGACCCGTGCCACGCGCCGCCAACTCCGCGGGCCGGTCGACCACACTGGGGCGATGCCCTTGAGCCGTCGCGCCTTCCTCGTTGCCGCGCTCGCGGCCGCGGCCGGCTGCACGACGCGCCACGAGGGCACGACTGCCGGACCGGACGTGCAAGAGCCAGCCGTCGGCGGTGGGTTGCCGCAGCTGACCCCGGTGGCCAAGAAGCGAACGTCGATCGCCGTCGTCGGCGACTCGATCACCGAAGGCAGCACCGACGCGCTGAATGAGACGCTGGCTGCGGCCGGGTTCACCGACGTGCACATCGACGGCAAGCACAGCCGACGGATCGACGTCGGCGACGGCAAGGGCTCGCCGCTCGCGGGGATCAAGGTGATCTACCAACTGATCGCCGATGGGGTGGACCCGGACGTGTGGGTGGTGGCACTCGGCACCAACGACGTCGGCCAGTACCCCGACGCCGAGTCGTACGGCTCACTGATCGACGAGATCACCTCGATGCTGCCCGCAGACCGCCCGTTGGTGTGGGCCGACGTCTACCGTCCGGGCGAAGCGCAGCAGACGGCGATGTTCAACGAGGTGCTGCGCGAGCGCATGGACGATCGCGGACACGCCGAGATCGCCGACTGGTGGACGGCCGCGACCGACCCGGCGCAACGCGTGCTCGGCTCCGACGGGCTCCACCCGAACAAGAACGGTCGGCTCGTGTTCGCCTCGCTCGTCACCGACGCGGCCGTCGCCGTTCGCTGATCAGCTGACGGGTCTCAGGTGACGGCGCGGCGTCGG
This sequence comes from Ilumatobacteraceae bacterium, assembly GCA_965229005.1. Lineage (GTDB taxonomy): Bacteria > Actinomycetota > Acidimicrobiia > Acidimicrobiales > Ilumatobacteraceae > CBDDIP01. Next base: position 1,317,585 of record CBDDIP010000001.1, on the reverse strand, counting down.
ACCGACGTCGGATCGTCGCGCACGCGTTGGATGCACTGCAGCGCGGCGCCGAGCGAGGCGGCGCGGAAGCCGAGCGACGACGTCTCGATGACGCACCCGGCTTCGTTGGAGGCAACCGTGTGATCGCGAAGGACCTCGTGCGCCGGCGGGATCACCCACGGAGCGACTTCGGCCAGCGCGCCGGCGATGATCACCAGGCTCGGGTTGAACATGTCGATGAGGTTGCCCACGCCGATGCCCAGCCACTCGCCCACCTCGTGCAGGGTGCAGAGCGCGGTGTGGTCGCCCGCTTCGGCGCGCTCGACGATGAAGGCGATCTTCGCTTCCGGGTTGAGCGAGTCGTCGTCGGCGACGCGGTCGGCGATGTCGGGCACGGCGCGGCGCAACATCGGCGTCAACCCGACGAGCGTCTCCCAGCAACCGTGTGAACCGCAGCCGCACGGGTCGCCGTCGCGAACGAGGGTCATGTGCCCGATCTCACCGGCGTAGCCGGTGGCGCCGCGCATCAGCCGCCCGCCGCTGACCACGCCGCCACCCACACCGGCCTCGCCGAGCAGGTAGATGAAGTCGTCGACGCCGACCGCGCCGCCCTGTGTCAGCTCGGCGAAGGCACCGAAGTTGGCTTCGTTGTCGAGGATGATCGGCACGTCCACGAGACCGGCATCGTGCATCGCCGTGCGCAGCAGCTCGCCGAACGGCTCGTTGCGCCACCCGAGGTTCGGGGCCACGTGCACGACGCCCGTCCGTGAGTCGACGAGGCCGGCGATGGCCAGCCCGATGCCGATGATCGCGACCTCGTCGAGGTGAGCGCGGACCTCGTCGATCTCGCGCAGCACCTCGACCACGATCTCGTTCGACGGTCGCTGCTCGCTGCGCATCGGGCGACGACGTTCGAACAGCACGCGCCCGCCGAGGTCGAGCACCGACGTCGTCATCGCGCCGACGTTGAGCTCCATGCCGATGGCCGCCGCGTGGGACCCGTCGACCTCGAGCATCGTCGCCGGGCGACCCATGCGTTGGTCGGCGGCGACACCGAGCTCGCGCACCAGCCCCCGCTCCATCAGGTCGGCAACGAGGCTGGACGTGGTGGCTCGAGTGAGGCCGGTGGTGCTGGCGATCGCCGCGCGAGACAGCTGGCCGTGCTCGCTCAGCAGTTGCAGGACGAGCGCGAGGTTGTGCCGTCGGACCGCGCCGTGCCCAGCGGGTGCACTGCTGTCGGCGCGTAGCACGGTGTCAGCGCGAGGCAGCCGCGCCGCGGCGTGTGAGAGCGTCGACGCCACCGGCGAGCAGCAGCACGGCACCGGCGACCATCAACTTGAAGCCGGCGTCCACGTCGGCGCCGAGGATCGTCTTGTACAGCCCGAGACCGTTCTCGATGGTGGCCATCACCAGCCCGCCGATGATCGCGTAGACCACCTTGCCGCGTCCGCCGAAGAGGCTGACGCCGCCCACCACTGCAGCACCGACGGCGCGCAGCAACTCATCGCCCGCACCGGTCTGCGGGGTGACCGAGCCGACGCGCGAGCCGTAGACGAGGCCGGCGATCGAGGCGAGGAAGCCGACGACCGCAAACGCCGACAGGCGCAAGCGGGCGACGTTGATGCCGGCGCGGCGAGCCGCTTCGGCGTTGCCGCCGACGGCGTAGAGGTGACGACCCCAGGCGGTGCGGTTGAGCATGAACGTCAGCAGCACGGCCAGCACGAGCACCAGCGGCACGACGTACGGCACGCCGCGCAGCGGGCGCACCGCGTTGGGCAGCGCGCGGTTGTGGTTCAACCGGAACGTGACGAACGCCCACACCGCGGCGAGTGCGACGGTCTTGGCGGCGATGACGCTGAGCGCCTGTGCCGACACGCCCTTGCGGACGCGCGAACCGCGTGTCACGAGCGACGTCAGCACGAAGCCACCGACGACGACGACGAACAGGACCCAACCGAGGGTCGGCCGCATCGGCGAGTTCGACAGCGACCGCAGGAACTTGTCGTCGATGCGGATCGAGCCACCCTCTTTGGCGATCTTCAGCAGCAGGCCCTGCCATGCGAGGAACAGCGCCAGGGTGACGACGAAGCTCGGGATGCCGACCTTGGCGACGAGGAACCCGGTGAAGGCGCCCATCGCGACGCCGACGATCATCCCCAGCAGGATCGCGATCATCACCGCGGGAGCGAACGCGACGAGCAGCACGCCGACGACGATGCCGATGACGGCGCCGATGGCGAGCGCGATGTTCGACGGCCGTCCGGACTTGCGCAGCTGGCTGCCGATGCCGACGAGCAGCGCGGCGCCGAGGATGATCGCAACGAGCAGCTCGGCGCCGATCGGCACGCCGTTCTTGACGCGCAGGTAGACGATGGCCGAGGTGACGCCCATCGTCGCTCCGGCAGCGAGGTCGATCTCGCCGAGCAGCAGCACGAACGTCACGGCCATCGCCAGCACGGTGAGCCACGTCGCCTGCTGGAGCAGGTTGGCGAAGTTGAGGTCGGTGAGGAAGCTCTCCTTCGTGAACGTGAAGATCAGGAACAGGACGACGAGGCCGCCCATCGCCGGCACGACGCCGGTGTCGCCGCTGCGCAGTCGGGCGACGTATGCGCCGCCCGCCTGACGGAGCGTGGTCGCGCCGCTGTCACTGCCGAAGTCGCTGACCGCGACTGCCGGCGTCACTTCGATGTCGTCGTTCGTCGCCATCAGACGGTCGCCGTTTCTGCTTCGCGCTTGGCGAGTCCGATGTCGCCACTGCGTCCGAGGGTGATCAGCTCGACGATCTGCGAGTGGGTGACGTCCTTGGTGTGCACCTGAGCGGCGACACGGCCGAGGTAGAGCACGCAGATGTTGTCGGCCACCTCGAGGACGTCGTTCATGTTGTGGGAGATGAGCACGACGCCGAGGCCTTGGTCGGCGAGGCGCCGGACGAGATCGAGGACCTGGCGGGTCTGGGCCACGCCGAGCGCTGCGGTCGGTTCGTCGAGCATGACGACCTTCGAGTTCCACAGCACGGCCTTGGCGATGGCCACGGTCTGGCGCTGGCCACCGGACAGGCTGCCGACCAGTTGGCGCACGCTCTTCACGGTGCGCACGGACAGGCTGGCGAGCGTCTCTCGAGCCAGCTTCTCCATCGTCGGTTCGTCGAGCATCCCGAAGCGTCGACGTTCGCGACCGAGGAACATGTTCTGGACGATGTCCAGGTTGTCGCACAGCGCCAGGTCTTGGTACACGACCTCGATGCCGAGTGCGGCGGCGTCGCGCGGGCTGTGGATGGCAACCGGCTCGCCGTTGAACTCGGTGGTCCCCGAGTCGATGCCGTAGATGCCGGTGATGCACTTGATCATCGTGCTCTTGCCGGCGCCGTTGTCGCCGACGAGTGCGGTCACCTGCCCCGGGTAGACCGCGAAGTCCACGTCGTGCAGCACGTGCACGGCGCCGAAGCTCTTGTTCACACCATGCAGCTCGAAGATGGGTGCGACGGTGTCCGTCGACGCAACCTTCGAACCAGCCCCCTGGTCGATGTCCATGTTGTGAAGAGTAGGGCTTGTCACAGCAGGTGTCTCCGGGAGGAAGGGAAGTGAGGGAACGCGCTGCACCCACTGTTTCGGTGGCGCCGACACCGGGCAGAGCCGACGCCACCGGATCAGGGGGGAAACCTTGTCGACCGAGGTCGATTGTCATGGAGTCGTCGGGCCAGCAGCGGCGCCGGCCCGACGACTCAACACGACGTCTTCGTCAGCTGATGCCAGCTGCGGTGCACTCTGCTTCGAGGTCCTTGCAGACGGCTTCCTTGGTCTGGTAGCCGTCGTCGATGACGTCCTTGACGTTGTCGAGGTAGATCGCCACCGGGGTGGCGAGCACGGCGGGGACCTCGCGGCCGGCCTCGGTGTCGGTGACCGTGCCAGTGGCAGCGGGCTCCTCGCCGTTGGCCAGAGCGATCGCCGCAGCAGCAGCTGCTTCGGCTTCGGTCTTCACAGCCTTGTAGACGGTCATGCACTGATCGCCGGTGAGGATGTTGCGCAGACCATCGACGCTGGCGTCCTGACCGGTGACGGGCACCTGCAGGTTGTTGGCCTTGAGGACCGTGATGGCAGCGCCACCGAGGCCGTCGTTGGCGGCGAGCACGCCGTCGACCTTGCCACCAGCGGCCGTGAGCATCTGCTCGAAGATCTGGCCACCCTTTTCGTTGTTCCACTCCGGCACGGACTGGTCGTCGACCAGCGTGTACTCACCGGAGTCGAAGTGCGGCTTCAGCACCGCGTCGTAGCCCTGCTTGAACAGCGTGGCGTTGTTGTCCGTCGGCGAGCCGTTCAGCACGGCGATGGCCGGCTTCTCGACCTTCTTGTCGGCGAGGCACTTGACGAGGCCTTCGCCCTGCAGCGTGCCGACCTGCACGTTGTCGAACGAGATGTAGACGGACGCCGAACCGTTGAGGGTGAGGCGGTCGTAGTCGATCGTCTTCACGCCCGCGTCAGCGGCCTTCTGCTCGATCTGTGCGCCCGACTCGCTGTCGAGGTTGACGATCATCAGCACGGTCACGCCGTTGGTGATCATCTGATCGGCGATGGTGGCCATGTTGGCCGCGTCGCCTTCTGCGTTCTGGATGTCGTACTCGAGACCGGCGGCCTTGAAGGCCTCCTCGAGGTACGGGCGGTCAGCGGTCTCCCAGCGGTCCGAGCTCTTCGAGTCGGGGAGGATGACGCCGACCTTGCCGCCGCCACCGGCGGGCGTGGTGCCTGCCGGGGTGGTGCCTGCCGGGGTGGTGGCCGCGGGCGAGGTGCCCGGTGCGGCCGTGGTGTCGCTCTTCTCGTCGCTGCCACACGCGCTCAGCAGCGCCAGGCTGCCGACGGTGAGGTACGAGGCGATCCGGATGGACCTCTTCATGTGTGCTCCCTTGCGGTTGGTTGTTTCACGCTTCGCAAACGGCAACGACCGCATTGAACACAGAAGTGGCACACCCACGTGATTCCCCCACGTGTGATCCCCCTCGGCGACCGTTGATCGCTTGCAGACTTAGTTCTTACTCCGAACAAAGTCGGTTGTAAAGCGCGGATTTCCAATCCGTTCATGCTGGCGTTCCCTGATGGAGGGCGTCAGTCGACGGCGTAGGCGTGGTCGCGGAGCGACGCGTACTGGGCCCGGACCGTGTCGCCCGTGCCCTCGTCGGGAGCGCGTTGCACCAGCTCACCGGTGCCGAGTCGCCACCGATCGGCGATCTCCGAGGGGGTGCATCCGGCAAGCACGGCCGCCGCTTGGACGGCGGCGCCGGTGGCCACCGCCTCCGGTTCATCGACGACGAACACCGGCCGATCGCAGAGGTCGGCGATCGTCTGGCGCAGGCTCGCGGACCGCGCCCCGCCGCCGACGAGGACGACGCGACCCGTGACGTCGGCGTGAGCTCGGACCGCGTCGAGAGCGTCGAGGAGGTGGCAGGCGACGCCCTCGATCGTCGCTCGGGCGACCTGCTCGCGACTGACGTCGCTGCGCAACCCGGCGAGCACGCCGGTCGCCTTCGGCAGGTTCGGCGTGCGCTCGCCGTCGAAGTACGGGATCAACGTGAGGCCGCCGGCGCCGGCCGCACTCGCCTCGGCGAGCGCGTCGAACGTGGCGTGGTCGACGCCGAGCAGCGCGGTCATCGCGTCGATCACCTTCGCCGCGTTGAGCGTGCACGCCAGCGGGAGGTAGCGCCCCGTGGCGTCGGCGAACCCGGCGACGAGACCCGACGCGTCTGCGGTCGGGCGATCGCTGACGGTGTAGACCGCGCCGCTCGTGCCGATCGAGATCACCGCGTCGCCGGGGCGCAACCCGAGGCCGAGGGCGCCGGCCATGTTGTCGCCGGTGCCGGGCCCGACGACGGCGCCGTTCCACGTGCCGGCCTGCTCGGTGGGGCCGAGCACGCGCGGCACGACGGCCGGCCAGTCGAGGTCCTTGTCGATGAGCGCGAGGACGTCCCAGCGGTACTCGCCGGCGCTCGGGCTCCAGTAGCCGGTGCCGCTGGCGTCGCCGCGGTCGGTGACGAGCTCGCCGGTCAGCTTCATCGTGAGCCAGTCGTGGGGGAGCAGCACATGTGCGAGTCGGGCCCACGACTCGGGCTCGCTGCGGTGGAGCCAGCTGAGCTTCGTGCTGGTGAAGCTGGCCACGGGGACCGAGCCGACGGCGGCGGCCCACGCCGCGGTGCCGTCGCGATCGGGCGAGGCGAGCTGCTTGATGAGCCAGCCTGCGTCGGGCGCGGTCTCGGTGTCGTTCCACAGCTTCGCCGGGCGGATCACGGTGCGATCGGCGTCCAGCGCGACCATCCCGTGCTGCTGTCCGGCGATGCTGATCGCGTCGACGGTGGTCGTGCCAGCAGCCGTGGCGGCCGCAGCGAAGGCGGTCTCGAAGGCGGCCCACCACGCGGCCGGATCCTGCTCGCTTCGCGGGGGGTGCACCGGTGGGTGCGGCGCGCTGCCGCGCCCACGCACCTCACCGGTGTCGGCGTCTCGGATCTCGACCTTCGTGGATTGCGTCGACGAGTCGACGCCGGCGATCAACGGCATCGCAGCAGCTTGAACTCAGCGCACCCCGAGGAGCAACTCGTTGACGAGCTGGTCGAGGCGCTCGTGGCCGTAGCCCTGCGCAGCCAGCTCGGCGATGTCGGCGTCCTCGTTGCGGATGCTGGCCAGTGCCGCAGCACCGAGCCCGTCGGGCGACGTCGGGATCGACAGCTCGTGCGCCTTGGCGACACGCATCGCCGCCTGGATCTCCGGGTCGGTCTTCATCCGCTCGGCCTTCTCGGCGAGGATCAGGTAGGTGCGCATGCAGCCGCGTGCGAACTCCCACACGCCCTCGGCGTCCTCGGTGCGGTAGGCGTGCGCGTCGAAGTGGCGCATGCCGTCGTAGCCGGCGTCCTCGAGCAGACGCACGAGGTAGAACGCGTCGCGGATGCCTTCGCTGCCGAAGCGGAAGTCCTGGTCGAACTTGCCAGGGCGCTGGGCGTTGAGGTCGATGTGGAAGAGCTTGCCCTGCCACAGCGTCTGGGCGATCGCCTGCGTGAAGTTGAGGCCGCTCATCGTCTCGTGGGCGAACTCCGGGTTGAGCCCGACCATCTCCGGCCACTCGAGCTCGTTGATGAACGCGAGCGCGTGCCCGACCGTTGGCAGCAGCATGTCGCCGCGGGGCTCGTTCGGCTTCGGCTCAATGGCGAACTTCAGCGCGTAGCCGCGCTCGCGGGCGTGCGCGCAGCACAGGTTGACGGCCTCGGCGAGACGGTCGAGGGCGAGGCGGGTGTCCTTCGCGGCATCGACCTCGGTGCCCTCGCGGCCGCCCCACATGACGTAGATCTCAGCGCCGAGCTCGACGCCCATGTCGATCGCCTCGAACGTCTTCTTCACCGCGTAGCGACGGACGCGCGGGTCGTTGGCGACGAACGCGCCCTCCTTGAAGACCGGTTGCCCGAAGAGGTTCGTGGTGGCCATCGGGACCTTGAGCCCAGTCTCGTCCAGCGCCTTGCGGAACTGCTTGAGGATCTTCTCCTTCTCCTGGTTCGACGACCCGAACGGCACGAGGTCGTCGTCGTGGAAGTTGACGCCGTAGGCGCCGATCTCGGCCAGCTTGTGCACGGTGTGCACCGGGTCGAGCGCGTCACGGACTTCGAGCCCGAACGGGTCGCGGCCACGATTGCCGACCGTCCAGAGGCCAAAGGTGAACTTGTGCGCGGGCGTCGGCACGAAATCGCTCATGTGGGTTGCCTTCCTCGAGGGGAGTTGAGGTGCCCGGCCTCGCCACTGTACAGCCGCCCACCCGCCCCGTCGACCGCCACCTTCCTGTTCGCCAAAGTCGAGTAGCTGAGCGCCCGTGAGGGGCGCCCAGCTACTCCACATCGACGGCCCGTACGCTTTCCTGACCGGCTTCCCCGAATCGACAAGCTCGATCGAGGAGCGCTCATGGCCGCACTCAGCCCAGCCGCGGTGGACGTCGTCCGCAGGCACCACGGGATCATCACCACCAGTCAGCTCCGCGAGGCGGAGATCTCGGCCAAAGCGATACGCACGCTCGCCGGCTCGGGTCTGCTGGTCAGGGAGCACCGGGGGGTGTACCGGATCGCGACGTCGCCCGTGACCCTGGAGTCCCGATGTGTCGCTCTCTGCTGCGCCCACGAGTCCGGCTTCATCACCGGACCGAGTGGAGGTCGACTCTGGGGCCTGCGACGGATGCCGAACGATCGGCGCCTGTACTTCGCGGCGCCGCACGGCATCGAGTTCGACCACCTTGGGATCGTGCTCCGTCAGACGACGGCGATCGATCCGTCGGATGTGTTCGTGCGCACCGATGGAATTCGCGTCGCGTCACCGTGGCGACTCGCGTTCGACCTCGCCGCCGATCTCAAACCGCTCGATCACGCGTCCGTGGTGGAGCAGATCCTGCACGAGGGCCGATGCAACCTGAACGCGCTGGTCGACATCGCTCACCGACTGGCCCGGACGTCGCGGCCGGGTTCGAGGCTCTTCGTGACCACGCTCGCCGGACGCCTGCCGGGCGATCCGCTGGAGTCGCACGCAGAGGTCCGGTTGGCGATGCCCCTGCGCGCTCGCGGCGTCCCGGTCACGTCGCAGGCGACGTGGTTGGACCTGCCGAACGGATCTCGCGCTCGGCTCGACCTCAGCGTGCCGGAGATCCGCTGGGGCATCGAGGTCGACGTGCATCCGGACCACCTCCTGCTCGACGGAACCACCAAGGATCGGCGTCGAGATCGACAGGCACATCTCCTCGGTTGGCAGATCGATCGCGTGACCGCACTCGATCTGCTGGTCATCGACGATCTGCTGGATGAGCTCGTCGAGATCTATCGACGCCGATGCGTCGCCCTCCGGCTCGAGTCGAGTATCTGAGCGCCGCTCAGGGGCGCTGCGCTACTCGGGTTCGCGCTCGGGGCGGGTCAGGCGGAGCTGGACCAGCGGGATTGGCCGAAGCGGTAGCCGACGCTGCGGACGGTTTGGATGAGGTTGGCGTGCTCTTCGCCGAGCTTGGCGCGCAGGCGGCGGATGTGGACGTCGACGGTGCGGGCGCCGCCGTAGTACTCGTAGCCCCACACCCGGCTGAGCAGCATCTCGCGGGTGAACACCTTGCCCGGGTTCTGGGCGAGGAACTTGAGCAGCTCGTACTCCATGTACGTCAGGTCGAGCGGGCGACCCTCGATCGAGGCCTGGTAGGTCTCCAGGTTCAGGGCCAGGCCGCTGTACTCGACCATCTCCGAACGGACCTCGGCGTTGCCGCGGTAGAACAGGTGCCGCAGCCGGGCCTCGACCTCGACGGGGTGGAACGGGGTGAGGCAGAAGTCGTCGAACAGGTCGTCGCGCAGCTCGAGGTCGCTCAGCTGGCTGCCACCGACCAGCAGCAGCAGACGGATCGGAACGTCGCGCTTGCGCAACGCGCGGCAGAACGCCCAGGCGCCCTCGGGGTCGGCGTCGCAGGCGACCACGGCACCGGCCCAACCGGCGGCGGGCTCGTTGCGGCTGATGTCGTCGGCGGTGCCGATCGCCTTCCAGCGGTAGCCGGCGAGGTCGAGCGTGCGCGCCAGATCCGGCGGCGGTGGCTCCGGGTAGACGACCACCAGGTCCACGGTCAGAGCGCCTTCAGGTAGCGGTCGTGCTCGAACGCACTGACGTGGGTCTTGTAGGCCCGCCACTCGTTGCGCTTGTTGCGGAGGAACCACTCGAAGATGTGCTCGCCCAGTGCCTCTTGCACCAGCGTCGACCGCTCCATCACCTTCAGCGAATCGCTGAGCGACTGCGGCAGCTGGTCGATGCCGAGCTTCTGCAGCTGCGCGTCGTCCATCTCGAACAGGTTGGCGTCCGCTTCGACCGGCAGCTCGTAGCCCTCGCTGACGCCGCGCAGACCAGCCGCCAGCAGCACGCTGAAGGCGAGGTACGGGTTGCACGCCGGATCCGGCGAGCGGTACTCGATGCGGGTGGCGCTGGGGTTGCCGCGCTTGGGGATCGGCACGCGGATCAGGCCGCTGCGGTTGTTGCGGGCCCAGCTGATGTGCACCGGCGCCTCGAACCCGGGCACCAGCCGCTTGTAGCTGTTGACGGTCTGGTTGGTGATCGCGGTGATCTCCGCTGCGTGGTGCAGCAGCCCGGCCATGAAGCTCTTGGCGACGGGCGACATGTTGTACGGGTCGTCGTCGTCGTGGAAGGCGTTGGCCTCGCCGGTGAACAGCGACAGGTGCACGTGCATCCCGCTGCCCTGCACGCCCTCGAGCGGCTTGGGCATGAACGTCGCGTGCACGCCGTGGCTGGCGGCCACCTCGCGCACGACGAGGCGGAACGTCATGATGCTGTCGGCCATCGTCAGTGCGTCGGTGTGGCGCAGGTCGATCTCGTGCTGGCTCGGTGCGTCCTCGTGGAAGCTGTACTCGACGGGGATGCTCATCGTCTCGAGCGTGCGGATCGTCTGCTTGCGCAGGCTGCCCGACACGTCAGTCGTGGTGAGGTCGAAGAAGCCGGCCTCGTCCAACGGCACCGGCGCCTGGCCTTTCTCCGGCGGGGCGAAGTAGAAGAACTCGAGGTCGGGGGCGACGTAGAACGTGTAGCCGCGGTCGTGCGCGGCCTGCAGGTTGCGGCGCAGCACCTGACGCGGATCGCCCTCGAACGGCGTGCCGTCGAGCTTGTGGATGTCGCAGAAGACGCGGGCCTCGGTGGCCTTCGGGTCGCCCCAGGGCAGGACCTCGAAGGTGTTCGGATCCGGGATGGCGAGCACGTCGCTCTCCTGGATGCGGCTGAAGCCGTCGATCGACGAGCCGTCGAAGGTCATCCCGTCCTCGAGCGCGTTCTCCAGCTCGGCCGGGCTGATGGCGAAGCTCTTGAGGTTGCCGAGGATGTCGGTGAACCACAGCCGGATCAATCGGACGCCGCGCTCCTCCACCGTGCGGAGCACGTAATCACGTTGCTGTTCGAGCACTGACGACCTCTGGTTCTTCTCGATGTGATCAGTCTTGCCGTGTTGCCACGGCGCCGAAAAGCGCGAACGGGGGCCGACCGGCCCCCGTTCGACACTGAACGATGGTGTGAATCAGCCGGCGGCAGCGCCGCAAACCGTCTCCACGATGAGCCGCGTGACCGTGTACGGGTCGCAGTTGGCGTTCGGGCGACGATCCTCGGCGTAGCCCTTGCCGTCCTTGGCGACCTGCCACGGGATGCGGATGCTGGCGGCGCGGTTGCTGACGCCGTAACTGAACTTGTTGTACGGGGCGGTCTCGTGGGCGCCGGTGAGGCGGCTCTCGATGTCGTGCCCGTAGCCCTTGATGTGCAGATCGACCTTCTTGCCGATCGCCTTGCAGGCGGCCTCGATGGCGGCGTAACCCTCACGCATCGCCTTCGTCGAGAAGTTGGTGTGCGCGCCGGCGCCGTTCCAGTCACCCTTCTGCGGCTTGGCGGCGAACGAGATGACCACGTCGTAGTCCTCGGCGATGCGGTGCAACAGCCAGCGGGCGACGTAGAGGTGGTCGCTGACGGTGAGCGCGTCGGCGGCGCCGATCTGGAACTCCCACTGACCGGGCATCACCTCGGCGTTGGTGCCCTCGATCATCAGGCCGGCGTCGATGCACGCCTGCGTGTGCTCCTCGATGATCTCGCGGCCGATGACGCGGCCGGTGCCGACGCCGCAGTAGTACGGGCCCTGCGGGGCGGGGAAGCCGCCGCCGGACGGGAAGCCGAGCGGGGTGCCATCGGGCTTGAGCATCGTGTACTCCTGCTCGATGCCGAAGATCATCTCCTGCTTGGCGTACTTCTTGGCTGCCTTCTCGGCGGTCGCACGGGTGTTGGTCGGGTGCGGCTTGCCCTCGACGGCCAGGTAGACCTCGCAGAGCACCAGGATGTTGTTGCCACCGCGGATCGGGTCCGGACACTGGAACACCGGCTTGAGCATGCAGTCGCTGGCTTCGCCCGTGGCCTGTTCGGTGGACGAACCGTCGAAGCCCCAGATCGGCGGCTCCTTGCCGTCGGCCAGGATCTTCGTCTTGTTCCGGAGTTGAGGAGTCGGCGTCGCGCCGTCGATCCAGATGTATTCAGCTTGGTACGCCACAGCGGTCCTTTTTCTCGGGTGGTCAGGGGCGGAGCCAGGCTGTCAACAGGCGATTTCCGTCCCGTTGCCCCAATGTGAACGCTCTGTGAAGCCGGGCCCCCGATCGGGGCGGCCGGGCATCGCAGTGAGGACTCGGGAACCGCGGCCGGAGTTGAGGGCGTCGAAGCTGCCATGAACCGACGGACGTTCCTCTCCGGCCTCGTTGCCACCCCCGCCCTTGCCGCCATCCTCGCCGCCTGCGGCGACGATTCGAAGCAGAGCTCGGGCAGCGACGGCACGACCGCTCCGGGCGGCAGCAACCCTGGCGTGACCGGCATCGACCACCTCACCGGCGCCGACGACGTCGTGCTGCGGCTCGGCTACGAGGGCGGCTTCGTGCCGATGGGCTTCGCCTTCAGCAACGTGCCGACGTTGCTGATCAGCGGCGACGGCAAGGTCTTCGCGCCGGGCGCGACGACGATGGAGTTCCCCGGCGCGCTCCTCCCGGCGATCACGACGCGCACGATCACGGAAGCGGGGATCCAGCGCGTGCTCGAGCTGGCCGGCGAGGCGGGTCTGCTGGCGCCGCCGCCCGACTACACCGCCGATCTGCAGGTGGCCGACGTGCCCGACACCGTGTTGATCCTGAACGCCAAGGGCGGTGCGTTCGAGCACCGTGCCAACGCGTTGGGGATGGCCATCGACGAGTCGGGCAACCCGACCGACGAGCTGACCCCGCAGCGCGAGAAGCTCAGCCAGTTCGTGCAGCTGATCAGCGACCTGCCGAAGATCGCCGGCGCCGAGAACGTCGGACCCGAGTCGGTGCTGCAGGCGACGGAGTACCGGTTCCAGGCGCTGGTGACCGACCAGGCGAACGTCGACGCGCAGGACCCGAAGCCGGAGATCGTCGCCTGGCCGGCCGACGCCAAGGTGCGGCTGGTCGATGCCGGCACCTGCGCCAAGAGCTCGGAGAACGCCGTGACGTCCGTGCTCGTCGCAGCGAAGTCGAACACCGTGTTCCAGGACGCGGATGTCCTGTACACGCTGAGCGCGGTGGCCGTGCTGCCGGGCGACGCGGTGTGCTGACCGGAGCCGAGCCACAGGATCTCGTGACGCAGTCCTGACGCACTCCTGACGGTCGCCGGCGAACGGTCGCCGCTAGGGTCGCCGGAGCGGTCGGGTACGGGAACCTACGAATTCGGGAGGCGCGTCGTGCGTCGTTGGCTCATCCTCACCACTGCAGCGATGCTCGCTCTCGGCGGCCTCGTGCCAGCGGTCTCGCCCGTCTCGGTGGCCTCGGCTGCCGTGCCGTCCGGGTTCACCGACTCGCTCGTCGGCACCGTCTCCAGCCCGACGACCGTGGTCGGCCTGCCCGACGGGCGCGCCGTGGTCCTGCAGAAGGGCGGTTCGGTCCGCATCGTCAAGAACGGCGCCGTGCTGCCGGCCTCGGCGATCTCCTTCGGGGGGATGTGCACGAGCAGCGAGCAAGGCCTGATCGGCTTCGCCGCCGATCCTGCGTTCAGCGTCAACGGCTTCGTGTACATCTATCGCACGCACACGAACGCCTCCGCGCCCGGCGGCTGCGTCAACCGGGTGAGCCGGTTCACGATGGCCGGCGACACGATCGTCGGTGGCAGCGAGGTCATCCTGATCGACAACATCGCGTCGGAGCCGGGCAACCACAACGGTGGCGACCTCGAGATCGGCAACGACGGGTTCCTGTACGTCAGCGTCGGCGACGGCGGTTGCAACCCGCGCACGGGCACGTCCGCGTGTGCCGGCGCGAACACGGCGGCCCAGGACCTCTCGTTGCTGAACGGCAAGATCCTCCGCGTCGATCGCAACACCGGGTTCGCCGCACCGGGGAACCCGCTGTCGGGCTTCGGCAACGCCACGGATTGCCGCATGCGCGGCAACAACCCGTCGACACCGATCACGTGGTGCAAGGAGATCTTCGCGTGGGGCTTGCGCAACCCGTACCGCTTCGCCTTCGACACGAACACGGGTGGCACGCGCTTCAACATCAACGACGTCGGCCAGGGCACGCGTGAAGAGGTCAACGTCGGGGCGATCGGCGCCAACTACGGATGGCCGGCACGCGAGGGCGTCTGCAAGCAGGCCAGCAACCCCGTGTGTCAAGGGCCGACGACCGATCCCGACTCGCGCACCGTCACGTACTGCCGGCCGAGTGGCACGAACGTGTGCGTGCAGCCGATCCTCGACTACCCGCACAACCCGTCCACCGGTGGCGACTACATCACCGGCGCGGCGTTCGTGCCCGACGGTGCGTGGCCGGCCGAGTACGACGGCGGCTACTTCCTCGCTGACGGTGATCCCGGCAAGATCGTGTTCCGGGCTGCAAACGGCACCGCCAACTTCGTCGAGCCGTTCCAGAGCGGAAGCGGACTGGCGGCGATCAGCGACCTCAACTTCGTGCTCGAGCCGACGGGCTGGGCGCTCTACTACGTCGCCAACGTCAACGGTCAGGTTCGCAAGATCACCTACAACACCGCAGCGGCGCCCTCGCCGGGGGCGATGAAGTACACGCCGTTGGCGACGTCCGATCGCGTCTTCGACACGCGTGACGCCGGTGCCGACACAGGCCCGATCCGCGCCGGCACGACACGGCTGGTCGATCTCAACCCGCCGACGGGCACCGCTCGCGCCGCGCTCGTCAACCTCACCTTTGCCAGCACGCAGGGCCCCGGGTTCGTGTCGTCGTGGACGCCGCGCACCACTCGGCCCGCGTCGTCGAACCTCAACGCGTCCGCGACCGAGGTGGTGGCCAACTCGGCGATCGTGCCGCTCGACGCCGATGGCAAGACGATCATCATGTCGTCGGTGACGGCCGACGTGGTCGTCGACGTCCTCGGCTTCTTCGACACGTCCGGGGCGACCTCCTCGGGCCGCTTCACGGCGACGTCGCCGCTGCGCATCACCGACACCCGCAACGCATCGGCGCCCGGCAACACGTACACCCGCACCGGCACCTCGACGCTCGGCGTCGTCAACGTGCCGGTCGTCAGCTCGGCCGCCGGCGTGCCGGCAGGTACGAGCGCCGTGGCGGTGATCGTCACCGGGCTCAGCGGCGACGCCGTCCCCGACGGTGGGTACGCCGTCGCCTACAAGCACGGCGACCCGGTGCCGGCCACGTCGACAGTCAACGTCAACGGCTTCGGTGACACGCGCGCCAACCTGGCCGTCGTGCCGGTCGGCGCCGACGGCAGCATCGACCTGCAGCTGTTCAAGACGGCGAACGTGCTGGTCGATGTCGTCGGCTACTTCACGGGATCCGGCGCGTCGAGCAGCACCACCGGTCTGTTCGTGTCGCTGCCGTCGCTCCGCGAGATCAACACCCGGGACGGCGGTGGCTTGGCGCCCCGCTTCCAGGCGGGTGACACGCGCACGTTCAATTCGTCGAACGTGCCTGACAACGCGCTCGCGATCGCACAGAACCTGACGGTCACGGAGACGATCGGCGCTGGGTTCATCACGTCGTGGCCGTCCACCGCAGCGGGCCGGCCCGACGTGAGCAACGGCAACGCCACCGGAAGTGGCCAGACGCGAGCAGCGTTCTCGATCACGCCCCTCGGCACCACCGGTGCGGCGTCGTACTACTCGTTCATGAACACCCAGGTGCTCAGCGACTTCGCCGGCTACTTCCAGGGTTGACGCGTTGCCAATAGCCTGAGCAGGTGCCTCGTCTGCGGATCGCCCTCGCTCAGCTGAACCCCACCGTCGGCGACCTCGACGGCAACATCGCCAAGATCTGCGCGGCCTACGACGAGGCCGAGGGGGCCGGATGCGACATCGTCGCCTTCCCCGAACTTGCCATCACCGGCTACCCGCCGGAAGACCTCGTGCTGAAGCCCGGCTTCGTCGCCGACAACCTGGCCGGTCTGGCCAAGGTGGCGGCACGCACCGGCCGTTGTGCGGCGGTGGTCGGCTACGTCGCCTCCGATCGCGACATCTACAACGCGGCCGCGGTGTGCGCCAACGGCGAGGTGCTCGGCACGTATCGCAAGCGGCTGCTGCCGAACTACGCGGTGTTCGACGAAGCCCGCTACTTCACGCCCGGCGCCGAGAGCGATCCGTTCGAGCTGTACCTGATCGGTGGCGTGAAGGTCGGCATCAGCATCTGCGAGGACGTGTGGAGCCCGACCGGTCCGCTGGCCGAGCAGGCGGCGGGCGGTGCCGAGGTGAACATCAACATCAACGGTTCGCCGTATCACGCCGGCAAGGCCGCCGGACGCGAGCGCATGCTGGCGACAAGAGCTGCCGACGCGTCGTGCGCGCTGGTCTACGTCAACCAGGTCTGCGGTCAGGACGAGCTCGTCTTCGACGGCGCCTCGGTCGTGTTCGACGCCGACGGGCAGCTCGTGGCCCGCGCCGCGCAGTTCGTCGAGGAGCTCCTGATCACCGACCTCGAGGTCGAGCCGGTCTACCGCAAGCGGTTGCTCGATCCGCGCGGGCGGCGCACCGACGGGCAGCTGCCCGTCGTGTTCGTCAGCGACCGGCCGATCACGCAGGCCGCGCCCGCGCCCGCTCGGTTCGCCGAACCGCTGTCGGCCGACACCGAGCTGTACGACGCGCTCGTGCTCGGCACCGGCGACTACGTCCGCAAGAACGGGTTCACCGACGTGGTCATCGCGCTGTCCGGCGGCATCGACTCGACGATCGTTGCGTGCGTCGCGGTGGAAGCACTCGGCGCCGAGCACGTGCACGGGATCAGCATGCCCAGTCGCTACTCCAGCGACGGCTCGATGACCGACGCGTACGCGCTGGCCGAAGCGCTCGGCATCGAGTGCCTGACGGTGCCGATCGAGCCGGCGTTCGCCGCGTACCTGGAGATGACGGCACCGGCCTTCGGTGATCGCCCGCAGGACCTCACCGAGGAGAACCTGCAGAGCCGCATCCGCGGCACGACGCTGATGGCGATGTCGAACAAGTTCGGCTGGATGGTGCTCACCACCGGCAACAAGAGCGAGCTGGCCGTCGGCTACTTCACCATCTACGGCGATTCGGTCGGCGGCTACGCGGTGATCAAGGACGTGCTCAAGACCCGGGTGTACGACCTGTGCCGGCACGTCAACGAGCGCGCCGGGCGGATGATCATCAACGAGAGCGTGCTGACCAAGCCGCCGTCCGCCGAGCTGCGTCCGGACCAGCGCGACGACCAGAGCCTGCCGCCCTACGAGGTGCTCGACCCGATCCTGCGTCTGTACGTCGAGGAGGACCGCACTGCGAGCGAGATCATCGCCCTCGGCCACGACGCAGCGATCGTGCGCCGCATCACTCGATTGGTCGACATCAACGAGTACAAGCGCCGCCAGTGCCCGCCCGGGGTGCGCGTCAGCCTGAAGGCGTTCGGCAAGGACCGCCGCCTGCCGATCACCAACGGCTACCGCGGCTGAGCAACCGAACTGAGCAACCGGACTGAGCGACCGGTGTGATCGACGACACCTTCGGGTGAGTGGTCACTACTCAGGCGCGCACGCTCGTGGTCTGGCACAACGGTGGGCATGCGAACCACACGAACCGACCTCCGCGCCGCCGCGCTCTCGACGATCCTCGCCGGCACCGTCCTCCTCAGCGCCTGCGGCGGCTCGAGCTCCGACGCCGAACCTGCGGCCAGCGCGAGCACGCCCGCGCCCGCGAGCACGGACAACAGCCCTCCACCACCGGACCGGTGGGCGGCGCTCCTCGATCAGATCGGCCCCGACGGCGAGGTGTCCACCCAGCTCGCGCTTGACGCGTTCTCGCTCGGCGTCGCTCCGCTGCCCGGCAGTGAGCTGCGCAAGGCCGACGCCGACGAGCCGATCCTCGACGCCACCGACGCAGTCGCCTGGGTCCTGCGCGACTACGACCAGCTGTCGGCCGAGCAGCAGGCCGCCGTCGGGGAAGCGCTCAGCTCACCGGACGTCCCGGCCTCGTCGGGGCTCATCCGGCAGGCGAGCACGCACGGCTGCTACGGGCAGACCGTCGCCACGGCCGACTCACCGGGCGCCGAGGAGATCCGCGGCGAGGCGGATGGGCTGATCGCCGAGATCGAGGCACAACTCGGTGGGGCGATCGAACTCGTCGCCCCGGTCTACATCGTGCTCGATCATCGCGACGCCGGGCTCGGGCTGGCGTACACGTGGGCCGATCCGGGTGACTGCAACAACACGTCGATGGCCACGTGCACCATCCACCTCAGCGACGACGCCGAGGCCATGCGCGGCGCTGACCGCCGGATGGTGCTGGCCCACGAGCTGTTCCACTGCTTCCAGTTCCAGTACCTCGGCGTCACTGCCTACGAGATGCCGGCGTGGATCCTCGAAGGACTGCCCGCCTGGGTCGGCGAGGACATGTCGGGTGGGACGAAGACGAGCACGAAGTGGTGGACCCCGTACCTGACGAACCCCGGCAAGTCGTTGTACCAGCGCGACTACGACGCCATCGGCTTCTACGCGCACATGGACGAAGTCGGCATCGACCCGTGGACGCGGGCGACGGCGATCTTCGACGGCTTCTCCAACGAGCCGGCCTTCGAGGGCGCGGGTGCGTCGAGCGGTGCGTTCCTCGAGTCATGGCCGTCGAGCCACCTGCGCCGCACCGAGCTCGGGTCGGCGTGGGACGCCACGGGGCCTGGGATCACGATCGATCGGGCCGAGCCGCAGCCGTTGCAGGTGGGTGTGGGCGTGACCACGCGGGACATCGGCAAGGTGAGCGGTTCGCTGTTCGACGTCTCCTTCGGTGCCGACCTCGTCACCATCGAGGTGTTCGGCACCGCACGCCTGGCCACCGACGGGACCGATGCGGTGGTGCAGTCGGGCACGACCTGGTGCGCCAGGGCAGGTGGCTGCGTCTGTCCGGACGGCAGCTCGCCGGGTTCGTTCGAGCGCATCGACGGCGACGTGATCGTGGCGGTCACCGGCGGCACGCAGACCGCGACGCTCACGTTCACCGGCAGTCCGCTGGACTGCGACGAGAAGGAGCCGCTCGTCGACCCGTGCCTCGTGGGCACCTGGGTCAGCACCACCGCATACATCGACGACACCGTGACGAACGCACCCGTCGACGAGCTCGGTGGCGGTGCCGGCATCGTGCTGACCATCGCGTCGAGCGGGCAGTTCACGATGAACTTCGACAGCTCCACGCCGACGTCGACGGATCTCGGCGACGGCTTGGTGCTCAGCGCTCGCACCCGTGGCGTGGCACACGGCGCGCTGACGGCCGAGGGCGGCACGATCACGCTCGTCTCGAACGACTACGCCACGACGTTGGTGACGCAGATGTCGACGGGCGGCTCGATCCCGGGCGGCAGCGGCCTCGGTTCCGGCACCTACTCGTGCCGCGCCGGCGGCTTCGATGCCCGCACGCCGTTCGAGCTCGGGCAGGGGGTGTTCGCCTTCACGAGTGCGTGAGCGCGGGCTCCTGCAGCTCGACGAGGTTGCCGCTGGGGTCGTGGAGGAACGACTGGCGGCCGGAGCCGACCGGCTTCGGATCGCTGACCTCCACGCCCCGGCCGCGCAGCTCGGCGACTGCGTCGTCGAGGTGCGGCACGTGGAGCGCCAGGTGCTGGCCGCGCTGGTCGGGCACCGGGGCTTCGATGAGATGGATCTGCTGGCCGCCGACGTCCAGCCACGCACCGCCGAACGGGAAGTCAGGGCGATCGCCGCGGACGGTGAGCCCGATCACGTCGACGTAGAACGAGATCGCCGCGTCCACGTCGGACACGTTGATCGACACGTGGTGCACCCCATCGACCTGCATGGCCCGATCATCGCACCCTGTCGAGCAGCGTGTCGATGGTGGCGTAGCGATCTGCCGGCAGTGCGGCGGGATCGAACCGGCGCGCCTCGCGGATCTCCAGCCGACGCACGCCGCGACGACGCGTCGGCTCAGCGTCGGTGCGGACCGCGAACCCGGAGAACGTGTCGCCGTTGCCGGGCACCTCGTCGACCGTGCCCAAGGGCTGCAGCTGGGCCGGCTCGACGGAGATGCCCGTCTCCTCCAGCAGCTCGCGCACCGCTGCCGTCTCCAGCGCCTCGCCGCGTTCGGCGGCACCACCCGGCAGCGACCACGAGTGCAGCCCGAACCAGCTGCGCACGAGCAGGAGCGAACCGTCGCTGTGGATCACCAGCACGCGGGTCCGCTGCGCCGGCCCGCGAAGTCGGTGGGCGACCGTGCTGACGAGCACCCCCAGCCGCGACATCGTCGAAGGCTACGTGTCAGCTGTACGCGTCGACGCCGAGCTTGACGGCCAGGCCGAGCGCGGCGATGGCGATGCCGATGCGCAACGGCGTGGGCGGCAGGCGTCGGACGATCTTCGGTCCGAGCGTGCCTCCGATGAACAGCCCGACGCCGAGTGGGACCGCGGCGCTCCAGCGGACATCTCCGAAGATGACGAACGCGAGCGCGGCGACGCCGTTGGCGACGCCGAGCGTCACCGACTTCAGCGCGTTGCTGCGCGGCAACGTGTCGTGGGTCAGCAGCAGCAGCAGCGCCAGCGCCATCGTGCCCGCGCCGGCGCCGAAGTACCCGCCGTAGACGCCGATGAGGCCCATCGACCAGATCACCGACCGTCGCGTGTGCGTGCCGTGGTCCGCGGCAGCGGCATCGACCAGCTGGCGGCTGAACATGATCGCCACGCCGGCCAGCGCGATGAGCACCGGCACGATCCGCTCGAACGCTCCATCCGGCGTGAGGAGCAGCACCGCCCCGCCGATCGCGCCGCCGATTGCGCAGGCGATCGAGAGCTGGCGCACCCGCGGGCCTTGGTTGGCCAGCTCCGGTTGCGAACCGACGACGGTGCCCGCGGTGCCGAGCACGAGCGACACGGTGTTGGTGACGTTGGCGGTGACTGCCGGCAACCCGGCGGCGAGCAGCGCCGGGTAGCTGATCAGTGATGCCAGTCCGGCGACGCTGCCGGTGAGACCGGCACCGATGCCGGCCAGCACGAGCAGGATCGCCTGCGTCACGTCAACCGGCCGCGCGCGGTGATCAACGTCGCCGCGATCGCGGCCAGCACCACCGAGCCGATGGCCGAGGCGGCCATGCCGTGGTGCTCGTACCAACTCGTGGCAGGAATGGCCACCGCAGCGCGGGTGAGCGTGACGCCGCCGATCAGCATGCCGAGCCCCTTCGCCGGAGCGCCGGGCGTGAGCAGTGCACCGAGCGGCAGGCCGCTGATGATCGCCAGCTCGAAGCCCATCAGGAACAGCGCCAGCCCGCCGAGCATCATCGGCAGGTGGTGCGCGCCGATGCCGACGATCGCTGCACCGGGAGCCATCAACGCCGCGCCGATGACCACGCATCGCTCCTTGCCCCATCGATCGGTGCGGCCGACCGAGACGATGCTGGACACGAGCTCCACCGCTCCGAGGCCGAACGTGACCGCGGCCAACTTCGCCGGGGTGAAGTCGAATTCGTCCTCGAGCCACGAGCCGTACGTGACGAACATGAACTGCGCGCTGCCGGCCAACGCGCCGACCGCCGCGGCGGTGACGAGGATCAACTTCCACGGCGACTGGTTGTCGCGAGTCGCTTGTGCCTCGTGGGCGGCGACGGCGCCGGGGTGGTGCTCGTGCGGGAGCCGGCGATGCAGCGCCGCCGCGGCACCGAGCACGACCGCGGCGATGACGACGTAGGCGACGTTCCACGACGACACGGCCACCACGAGCGCGAGCGCGCTGACGCCGACGAGCAGCCCGAGCGACCACGACGTCTCCGTCAGGCTGATCACGCGGCTGCGGACCTCGAACGGCACACGATCGGCGATCCACCCGCCGAGGGCGATGTCGTAGGTCACCTTGGCGACCGACAGGATCGAGAGGCCGACGACGAACACCCACAGGTGCGTCGCTGCGGCGGCGAGCAGCGCGCCGACCGCGATGCCCAGCAACCCCGCGGTCATCGACGCGCGACGCGTGGTGCGCTCCACCATCCGCCCGACGATCGGCGCGGAGAGGGCCACCAGCTCGGTGATCGCCAGCCCGACGCCGAGCGTGCCGAGGCTGACGTTCAGACCGGAGGCGATCGTCGCCAGGAACGGGACGGGGAAGCGGTACGCCGCGTTGCCGGCGAAGCGCCCGACGGTCAGCAACGTGACGTTGCCACGCACGTCATGGGCGTACGTATCGTCGAGGACCCGGCCGAGCACGACGGGCAACCCTATTGGCTGCGCCGCTCGGAGCCCCCGTTGCTTCCGCGCGCAAGCGCCCACCCACTCGTGTGGCATCGTGGCGGCGGGAGGTGAGCCCGATGGTCGATCTCGTGCACGTCGAGTGCTTCGAGGCGGTGCTGCGCACCGGCTCGTTCCGCGCCGCCGCCCACAAGGTCGAACTGAGCCAGCCGTCGGTCTCGGCGCACATCGGCAAGCTCGAACGCGAGCTCGGCCTGCGGTTGTTCGAGCGGGGACCGTCGGGGACCGCGCTGACCGTCGAGGGCGAGCGGATGCTCCCGCACCTGCGCGCGTTCGCCGCATCCGAGATGGCGATCCGGCGAGCGACCGAGTACATCCAGACGCACGCTGAGCACGAGCTCACCGTGTTCAGCTTTCGCTCCGGCCTCACCGACATCCTGCCGAACTGCATGCGGCTGCTCGCCGAGTCGTTTGGACCTGTGCGCCGCCGACTGACAGAAGCGACGCACGACGAGGTCGTCGCCGGGCTCATCAGTGGCAGGTGCGATCTCGGGTTGTCGGCCCGGGTGCGCGGCGTCGTCGACGCGGGTGTGGAGAGCACCGAGCTGTTCGACGTCGGTCCCGTCGCGCTGATCGGGCGTCCTGGCAACCCCCTGTTCGAGCGCGACGACTGGATCGACCTCGCTGACCTCGGCGACGTGCCGCTCGTCATCACGTCGCAGTTCGAGCCGTACCTCGTTCCGCTGTTACCGGCGCCGGCGCGAAGGCGCATGACCGTCGTGAACAACACGTCCGTGGCGCTCGCCCTGTTCGATTCGGGAGCGGCCGACCTGGCCATCGTCAGCGTCGGCCTGCGCGTCGGTCACGATGCGGGGATCGTCCGTCGTCCCGTCGTCGGTGGACCTTCGGTCGACGTCATCGTCGCAACGGTCAGCGGCGCGCCGCTGTCTCCGCCCGCCGCAGCCCTGCATGAGTACCTGCTGTCGTGGGGAGAGTTCATCCGTCCGCGCTACGTGGTCGATCCGCGCCGCGGCGTCCGGCAGCGAGGCCTCGACGGGTGAACCGCCTGCTCGGCCCTCACCCGGGGCCGGTAGCGTGTCGATCCCGTGGCCCTCATCGTCCAGAAGTACGGCGGCACCTCCGTCGCCGATCCCGATCGCATTCGCGCCGTCGCCGAGAACGTGGCGTTCACGAAGCGCCACGGCAACGACGTCGTCGTCGTGGTCAGCGCGATGGGCAAGGCCACCGACAACCTCATCGCCCTGGCGGAGAGCGTGTCGCCGGTGCAACCGGGCCGCGAGATGGACATGCTGCTCACGACCGGCGAGCGGGTCACCGCCGCGCTGATGACGATGGCGCTGGCGAACCTGGGCATCGACGCGATCAGCTTCACCGGCAGCCAGGTCGGGATCATCACCGACAACGTCCATCGCAAGGCGAAGATCGTCGAGGTCAAGGGCGACCGCGTCCGCGAGGCGCTGGCCCAGGGCAAGGTGGCCGTCGTCGCCGGCTTCCAGGGCGTCAGCGTCGACAAGGAGATCACGACGATGGGCCGTGGTGCCAGTGACCTCACCGCCTCCGCGCTGGCCAAGGCCCTCGACGCCGACGCTTGCGAGATCTACACCGACGTCACCGGCGTCTTCACCGCCGACCCGCGCATCGTGCCCCAGGCGCGCAAGCTGCAGCGGATCAGCTTCGACGAGATGCTGGAGATGGCCGGCGCCGGCAGCAAGGTGCTGGCCCTGCGCAGCGTCGAGTTCGCCCGCAACCACAACGTTCCGCTCCACGTGCGTTCCAGCTTCACCTGGGAACCGGGCACGTGGGTCACCGACGAGGAGCTATCCATGGAAGAGCCGATCATCTCCGGTGTCGTCACCGACATGAGCGAGAGCAAGGTCACGATCGTCGCCGTGCCGGACCGCCCCGGCATCTCGGCGGCGCTGTTCGAGCCGCTGGCCAAGGCCAACGTCAACGTCGACATGATCGTGCAGAACACCAGTCACGACGGCACCACCGACATCAGCTTCACGATGCCGAAGGCGGACATGTCCACCGCCGAGTCGATCGTGCAGCGCGTGGCCGACGAGGTCGGTGCCAAGGGGGTCGATCACGACGCGGACATCGCCAAGGTCAGCCTCGTCGGGGCGGGCATGAAGAGCAGCCCGGGCATCGCCGCGACGATGTTCCGCACGCTGGCCGACAACGACGTCAACATCGAGATGATCTCGACGAGCACGATCCGCATCAGCGTCGTCATCGCCGCCGCCGACCTCGAGCGCGCCGCACGCGCCCTGCACACCGCGTTCGGTCTCGACTCGGGTCAGGCGTACGCCGCTCCGCTGCCCGAGCGGAAGTGACCGATGACTCCGGTCGGCCGATGACCCAGCGCAAGCAGCACGTTCCGTGGAAGGCCGCCGGCAGCGCGTCCGAGAACGAGCACAGCGCGGACGACGTCGTGCGCCAGACCGGCTGGGTGTTCAACAACCGCACCGGCAACGAGCTCAACCTGGCCGACTTCGTCAACAGCGGTGATCACGAGGTCGGCTCGTACGTGCAGGCCTTCGGCTTGGAGCCCGAGGAAGGCCGGCCCTCGACGCTCGTCGAGATCGGTTCGGGCATCGGCCGGATGACGTGCGCGTTCACTCGCTTCTACGGCCGCGTCATCGCCTGCGACCTCGATGGCGCGTTCCTCGAACGGTGCCGTGAGACCGTTGCCCAGTTCGGTCTGCCCGAGCGGTTGCACACCGTTCGCGTCGCCGACGGGCACAGCCTGCAGATCGACTCCGATGTCGCCGACGTGGTGTTCAGCTACATCACCTTCCAGCACTGCCACGGCGATGACGCGGTGCGCCTGACGGCCGAGGCGGTGCGCATCGCCAAGCCCGGTGCGCGCATCGCGTTGAACTACCGCACGTGGGTCCCGGCCGACGTCGCGCTGTGGCCGGCCGGCAAGGTGATGCGCGCGCTGTGGCGCCTGCCGGGCATCGGCCAACGACTGGCGACCAACCGACTGGCGACACGCGTCGGCTGGCAGGCCAACCGGCTGCAGCCGAGGACGGTGCTGGCCGAGGTGAGCGGACAGCTGACCGACGTGCGCATCTTCCGTTCGTCGAAGCGGCGACCGTTCGCCGTGCCCGGCGCCAGCGATGCGGTGTTCGACGGGATCAACCCCAGTCACTGGTGGCTGGTCGCCCGCAAGGCCTGACCGCCCAGCGCCGCCCGGCGCGGCGTCATCGACAGCGCGGTTCGACGTCGTGTCTGCGTGCTGCCGACGCCTGCCCGCCGTGCCGTTGCCGCTGGCGTGGCCATCTTCATGGCCGGCTGCGGCACGTCGTCGCCGCACCAGCGCGACCTGGCCCCACTGGTCGCCCCGATCACAGCCGCGAGCGCCGTCGGGGTCGCGGCGAGCCAGCCGCTGCTGCCCGACGGCATCGATGAGGCCACGGTCGAAGCCCTGTGCGGCGGCTGGTGCGACAAGGAGGCGTTCGTCGCCACCTCGCACGACCGGCTCGGGCTCGGCCGCTTCGTCTGGTTGTTCAGTCCCGTCGGAGGCGCCGTCGGCCCGGTGTACGTCGTCGACGGTGAGGTGCGCTGGTCGTTGCCCGTCGGTGACCCGAGCGCGCACGTCCGTCGCTCGGCCGTCGACGCGCTCGGTCACGTGTTCTTCCAGCTGCAGCTCGGTGACGGCACCCAGCAGGTCGTCGTGCTGGTTCCCACCGAGCAGGGTTTCACGGACATGCACACGTTGGACCGAGCCGGCCCATGGCATGCGCTGCTTGCGTCGTTCGTCGACGACGGTCAGGGTCGGTTCGACGTCGACGTCGACCTGGGTTCCGGCCCGGTGCGGTACCGGTGGCGCGGCGACGCCTACATCACCGAGTGACCTCGGGGGCGACCTCCGGCGGGATGTGCTCGACGCCGACCGGCGCGCCGGCGGCGCGTGCTGCCCGATCGGCGAGGTAGCCGCCGGCGATCTCGTCACGGGGAACCCGGTCGAGCGCACGCACGATGTCGCAGGCCGCGGCGGTCTGGCGGCGGAGCAATCCGATGTCGATCGCTTCGGCACCGAACGCCGGGGCCCACAGCGACCACGGCCCGGTGATGATCGACGTGGTCGGGATGAGGTGCACGTTGAAGTGCGTGCCGAGCCCGCCGAAGGAGACGATGCGCGGGACCTGCCCGTCGACGGGCGCCCCGAAGCCGGGGGCGACGAGCACCCGTGGCAGATCGTGACCGACGATCGCGTCCACCACTGCCGCGCGCATCGCCTCACTCGGCCCGACCGCCCAGAGGACCAGCTCGTCGCCACCGGTGAAGACGAGCTCCCGGCCAGGCCCCTCGCTCCGTGGCACCGGAACCAGCTCGCGGACGCCGAGGTGCTCGATGGCGAATGCGAACGCGATGTCGCCGTCGTCGTACTGCTCGTCCAATTGCGCCGCGTAGCGAGCCGACCCCTCGCGTGAGATGTGCAGGTGCGCGCTGGTGAACGCCAGCTCGATGGTGCGATGACGTTGCTCGAGCGGGAGGGCCGCGAAGCGCTGGGCGAGTGCGAGGAGGGCGGCGATGCCGTTCTCCTGCACCCACGTGTTGCCGTCGGTGTGGGTGACGAGGATGATCCGCTCGGACGTCTGCCCGGGCAGGGTGGCGATGACGTTGCGCGTGCGTGCCGGCGCGACCTCGGCGGTGACGGACAGCTCGACCGTGCCGCCCTGCGCAGCGATCGCTCGGAGCTGGTCGCGCTCGTCGACGCCGACGAACACGGCCGGCACGGCGTAGTGCGTGCCGCGGTGCGGCTCGAAGTAGCCGGCGACCTGTTCGCGGGGCAGGTCGAAGGCGATGATCAGGCCGGCCGCTCCGGCCGCTCCGGCCGCGAGGAGCTCGGCGTCCAGGAGCTCGTTGGCCAGGCCAGGGCGATCCCAGATCTCGCTGCGCAACGCGTCGCAGTCCGCGGTGACGTGGAACCCGAGCGACAGCAGCAGCTCATACGGCACCGGGATGTGTGGGAAGTCGCGGAGCACCACCTGTCCTGCGGCGTTCTCGGCGGTGATCGCCTCACCGGGCGGCAGCACGACGAGTGGTGCCGTGGAGGTCGTGGGCAACGAGTACGGCACCGCGCCGGCGACAGCGATGTCTGCTCCGTCGGCGCGCAGCCGCCCGGCCGCGGCGAGATCGCCGGTCGGCACCGGCTGCCAGCGCAGGACCTCGTACTCGTCGGATCGGACCGTGACGCCGGGGATGGCTCGTAGCGACTCCTCGAGCCACTCGATGATCCCGGCGTGCGCGTCGGTGCCCGTGCCGCGGAACCCGGCACCGCCGATGCGATCGCACCACTCCTGCAGGGCCGCCTCGCTGGCGAAGTCGTCGTCGATGGGCGGGCTCGTCACGGGTCCCATCTTCGCGGACGGCGATCGCTGCGACATCGAGGCTTGCCTGCCTAACGTCCGTTAGGTATGGTCCCAGACGTGGTCACACCGTCGCAGCCCGACCCGGCCTCGGTCGGAGGTCGGGAACGGATCCTCGTCGCCGCTGCGGCCCGGTTCGCCGAGCTCGGTTTCGCCGAGACGTCGCTGCGGCGGATCGCCGCCGACGTCGAGATGAAGGCCGGCTCGCTCTACTACCACTTCGAGTCGAAGGACGATCTCGTCCTCACGGTGCTGCGCCGCGGGATCGGGCTGATGATGGATGCGTTCACCGATGTCGAGCAGGTCGCTCCAATCGGTCCCGACGACGCGGACCGATGCGGGCGGCTCGCTGCCCACGTGGTCGCCCACCTGCGCGTGCTGCATGGCCACTTCGAGTTCACATCGCTGCACGTCACCACGTTCCGCACCGCCCCGGCTGCGGTGCGAACGACGATCGTTCCCGAGCGAGACGCGTACGAGGCGAAGTGGACGGAGCTGCTGCGATCGATCCTGCCCCGCCAGTCCGACGAGGAGATCGGCATCCTGCGCCTCGTGCTGTTCGGCGCGATGAACTCGTCGATCGAGTGGTTCGACGCTCGACGTGGCGGCCTCGACGTGTTCGCCGAGGTCATCACCGATCAGTTCTGGTACGGCGCGGCACTCGTCGGCGTCGGCGCAACGGGGGTTCGCTGATGCAGCCGATCACGTCACGCGTCGATCGGACGTCGCACGAGTTCCTCGGGAACGCCACGTCGTACGGCGAGCTCGTGTCGACGTTGAACGAGCGCCTCCGGTGGGCGATCGAGGGTGGTGTCGGCCGGGAGCGCAGCATCGAGCGACACCTCGGTCGCGGCAAGCTGATGGTGCGTGATCGCATCGCCGCGGTCACCGATCACGACACGCCGTTCCTCGAGCTCTCCACGCTCAGCGGGTTCGGTCAGTACGACGACTCGGCGCCGGGCGCGGGCATCGTGACGGGCATCGGCCTGGTGCACGGCGTGCCGTACGTGTTCATCGCCAACGACGCCACGGTGAAGGGCGGCTCGTTGCTGCCCGTGTCGATCAAGAAGCACGTCCGTGCGCAGCAGATCGCCGACGAGAACGACCTCGGCGTGATCTACCTCGTCGACAGCGGCGGTGCGTTCCTGCCGCTGCAGGACGAGATCTTCCCCGACAAGGACCACTTCGGCGGCTCGTTCTTCCGTCAGGCGCGCCTGTCGGCGCGCGGCCTGCCGCAGCTGTCGGTGGTGCTGGGTGGATGCACCGCGGGCGGGGCCTACGTGCCGGCGCTGTCCGACGAGGTGATCATGGTGCAGGGCATCGGCCAGATCTTCCTCGGCGGTCCGCCGATCGTGAAGGCTGCGCTCGGCGAGATCGTCTCGGCGGAGGATCTCGGTGGCGCGGAGATGCACACGCGGGTGTCGGGGGTCAGCGACTACCTGACCACATCGGAGCACGAGGCCTACGCCAAGCTGCGCGA
This sequence comes from Ilumatobacteraceae bacterium, assembly GCA_965229005.1. GTDB lineage: Bacteria > Actinomycetota > Acidimicrobiia > Acidimicrobiales > Ilumatobacteraceae > CBDDIP01. Next base: position 1,288,553 of record CBDDIP010000001.1, on the reverse strand, counting down.
GATCTGCCAGACGACGAACCAGCGGGCGATCACCGATCGGGCGGGCTGGCTCGACTGGCAAGCGCCGGAGCCGCCGCTGTTCCCCGCCGACGACCTGTACGGGATCGTCAGCGCGGACGACCGCATCCCGTTCTCGGCCCTCGAGATCATCGCCCGCCTCGTCGACGGATCTCGGTTCGCCGAGTTCAAACCGGAGTGGGGCTCGTCGATCGTCACCGGGTTCGCTCGCATCTGGGGCCACCTCGTCGGCGTCATCGCCAACGACGGCATCATCTTCAGCGAGTCGGCGCTCAAGGCGACGCACTTCATCGAGCTGTGCGAGCAGCGCCGCATCCCCTTGGTGTTCCTGCAGAACACGTCGGGGGTACATGGTCGGCACCGACGCCGAGGCAGGCGGCATCGCCAAGAACGGCGCCAAGATGGTGGCGGCCGTCGCCAACGCCACGGTGCCGCGCTACACGGTGCTCACCGGCGGCGCGTACGGCGCCGGCAACTACGGCATGTGCGGTCGCGGCTTCCAGCCGCGGTTCCTGTTCGCCTGGCCGAACTCGCGGATCGCGACGATGGCGGCCGACACCGCCGAGACCGTGCTCGTCGACATCCGCCTCGGCGGGCTCAAGGCGGCGGAGACGACCGAGGCGGACGTCGCCGCGATGCGCGCCGACGTGCGGCGGCAGTACGAGGAGCAGAGCGATCCGTACTACGCGACCTCGCGGCTCTGGGACGACGGATTGATCGACCCCGTGCACACCCGCGACGCGCTCGGGCTGTGCCTCGCGCTCGCCGCGCGACAGGACGAGCCGCTGCCTGGCCGCGGCCTCGTGTACCGGATGTGACCGCGTGCGCATCCTGATCGCCAACCGCGGGGAGATCGCCCGTCGGATCATCCGCACCGCACATCGACTCGGTCATGAGACGGTGGCCGTGTTCGCCGAGCCGGATCGGGATGCGCCGTTCGTCAGCGAAGCATCGAACGCGATCGCGATCGGTCCCGCCGACCTCGGCCGGTCGTACCTCTCCATCGAGCGCATCCTCGACGCCGCCGCGCGGAGCGGCTCCTCCGCGGTGCATCCGGGCTACGGGTTCCTGTCGGAGAACGCAACGTTCGCGCGCTCGGTCACCGCCGCCGGTCTGATCTGGATCGGGCCGCACGCGGACGCCGTGCAGCGGATGGGGTCGAAGATCGAGGGACGGCGTCTTGCGGTCGCGGCCGGGGTGCCCATCATCCCCGGCTTCGACGACTCGCAGGATCCGGCCGACCTCGCAGCGGCAGCCGAGCGCATCGGCTTCCCGGTGCTCGTGAAGGCCGCAGCCGGTGGTGGGGGCAAGGGCATCCGCATCGTGCACGACGCAGCGTCGTTCGCCGGCGCGCTGAGCGAGGCGATGTCCGAGGCCGCCCGCTCCTTCGGGGACAGCGCGATGATCGTCGAGCGCTACGTCCAGCGGCCGCGCCACGTCGAGGTGCAGGTCGTCGGCGACCGTCACGGCAACGTGATCCACCTGGGCACGCGCGAGTGCTCTGTGCAGCGCCGGTACCAGAAGCTGCTCGAGGAGGCGCCGGCGCCGAACCTGCCCGAAGCGACGCGGTCCGGCCTCTGCGCGTCGGCAACCGAGCTGGCCCGTTCGATGGGCTACGACTCGGCGGGCACGGTCGAGTTCATCGTCGACGACGACACCGGTGGCTTCTTCTTCCTCGAGATGAACACGCGGCTCCAGGTCGAGCACCCGGTCACCGAGCTCGTCACGGGGCTCGACCTCGTCGAGCTGATGATCCGCTCGGCGGATGGCGAGCCGCTGCCGTTGGTCCAGGACGACGTGACGTTGCGCGGGCATGCGATCGAGGCGCGGATCTACGCCGAGGATCCGGCGGCCGACTTCATGCCGCAGACGGGAACGATCACCCACCTCGTCGTGCCGCCCGACGTTCGCTGGGACGCCGGTGTCGTCGAGGGCTCCGTCGTGTCGCCGCACTACGACGCGATGGTCGCCAAGCTGATCGCGTTCGGCGCCGATCGGACGACGGCGCTCACCAACCTGCGCAGGGCGCTCGACGGACTGCTCATCGGCGGGCTCGTCACCAACGCCGGCTTCCATCGCTGGCTCGTCGAACAGGCACCGGTGATCGCTGGTCGCGTCACCACCCGGTTCCTCGACGAGACCGAGGTTCCCGATCACGCCGAAGTCGACGAGGCGGCGGCGATCGCTGCCCGCCTGTGGAGCGAGCACGTGAGCGCCACTGCCGACGCAGGTCCGTGGTCGTCGCTCCCGAGCTTCTCGACGACACCGCATCGCATGCGCCGACCGATCCACCTCGAACACCACACCGGCCACGTCGTGCACGTCGAGGTGCCCGGCGGCGGGTCGCTGCGCCCGCCTGTGGTCGGTGGCGTTCGCGGGAGGTCCGTCGCGGTGAACGTCGGTGGCGACATGCACACGTTCCGAGTCGTCGGCCGAACCGAGGCGTGGACGCCGACCGCAGACGAGAGCAACGCCCGCGCCGGCTCGATCGTGTCGCCCTTCCCGTCGGTGGTCACGGAGGTCCCGGTGACCGTTGGCCAGGACGTGCACGCCGGCGACGTCGTCGTCGTCATCGAGGCGATGAAGATGCTGCACTCGCTGCGCGCCGCTGGTCGCGGCACGGTCACCGAGGTGCGCGTCGTCGTCGGCGAACAGGTGCAGACCAACCAGGTGCTCGTGACGTTCGAGGAGAGCTCAACATGACCGACCGGATCCATCGCAACGTCTACACGACCGACGAGCTGCAGGCGATCTACGAGCAGACCACGGCCTTCGTGGCCAAGGAGGTCGCACCACACGGCGATGCGTGGGAGGCCGCCGGCAAGGTGCCGCGCGAGACGCTCGCGAAGATGGGCGAGCTCGGCATGCTCTCGCTGCGCGTGCCACAGGAGCACGGCGGTCTGGGCATGGGCATGCTTGCGTCCGCCACGTTCAGCGAGGCGATCGGCTCGTCGACGTTCGGAGGCTTCGACGCGACCGTGCTCGTGCACACCGACATGGCCGGCCCGCACCTCGTCAACTCGGGATCGCCCGAACAGCTGGAGCAGTGGCTGCCGGGCGTGCTGGCGGGCGAGACGATCCTGGCGATCGCCGTGACGGAGCCCGATGCGGGATCGGACGTCGCCGGCATCAGGTCGGCCGCGGTGAAGGACGGCGACGGCTGGCGGATCAACGGCACGAAGATGTTCATCACCAACGGCGTCCACGCCGGGCTGACGATCGTCGCCGCGCGCACCGACCCGCAGAACCGCTACGGCATCACGATGTTCCTCGTGCCGGCCGGCACCGACGGCTTCTCGGTCGCGTCGAAGCTCGACAAGCACGGTTGGCTGTGCTCGGACACGGCGGAGCTCGTGCTGCACGACGTGTGGGTGCCGGACTCCGCGATCCTCGGCACCGTGCACCGTGGGTTCTACGAGACGATGAAGAACTTCCAGAACGAGCGGATGGTGCTCGTCGGCATGGGCGTCGGTGCCGCGCAGGCGGCCATCGACGTGACGAGTGACTACACCCAGAACCGCGCCGCGTTCGGTGGCCGGCTGGGCGATCTCGGGGCCATCCGACAGCGGATGGCGATGAACCAGGCGAAGGTGGATGCGGTGCGGACGTCGATGTACCACGCGGCGTGGCTCGGCGATCAAGGGATCGACAACGTTCGTGCCATGTCGGGCGTGAAAGCGTGGGGCTGTGAAGTGGTCAACGAGGTGATGTACGACTGCGTGCAGTTCCACGGTGGCTCCGGCTACATGCGCGGCTCGACCGTCGAGCGCATGGCTCGTGACGCGCGGATCCTGACGATCGGCGGCGGTGCGACGGAAGTCATGCTCGAAGAGGTCGCCAAGCGGTTGATCGGGGTGAGCTCCTGAGCGCGCCGCGTCCGCTGACCCGCCTCCGATCGGTGCTCTTCGCTCCCGCCGTGAAGCCCGACGTGCTCGCCAAGCTGGCCGACCGCGGTGCCGACGCCGTCGTGATCGACTGCGAGGACGCCACGCCAGCGGTCGCCAAGGCGGAGGCTCGCGTCAACGCCGTCCACTTCGGATCGCAGCTCGCTGCAACCGGCGCGCAGGTGCTGGTACGGATCAACTCGGTGTCGAGCGAGTGGTTCGACGACGACGTCCGTGAGGCGCTGAGCCCGGGCCTCGCGGGTGTCGTGATCCCCAAGGTCGAACGTATCGACGACCTCGACCGCATCGCCGCCGCACTCGACGCCGCCGGCCATGGCGACCTCGGGATCCTCGCCGGCCTGGAGACCGCGCTCGGCGTCGCCGACGCCCGCGTGCTGCTCGCCCACCCGCGCGTCGTGGCCGCGTACTTCGGCGCGGAGGACTTCATCGCCGACATGGGCGGTCGGCGCACGATCGGCAACGCCGAGGTCCACTTCGCTCGTTCCGCTGCCGTGCTCGCGGGACGGCTGGCAGGGCTACCGATGATCGATCAGGTCGTCACGGACTTCCGCAACGGCGACGCGTTCGCGACGGAGGCGGGCGAGGCTCGAGACCTCGGCTACCGCGGCAAGCTCTGCATCCACCCGAGCCAGGTGCAGCTCGCCCACGACGCGTTCACGCCGACGATGGAGGAGATCGAGCGGGCACGTCGCCTCGTCGCCGCGCACCGCGCCGCCTCGGCGGCCGGGCTGGCTGCGATCGACTTCGAAGGCCAGATGGTCGACGCCCCGGTCGTCGCCCAGGCACAGAACCTCATCGACCTCGGGGAGTCCACATGACCACACCGCACCCGCGAGCCCACAGCGGCAAGTGGTTCGAGGAGCTGACGCCCGGCCTCGTCATCCCGCACGCCATCCGGCGCACGATCACCGAGGCCGACAACGTGCTGTTCACGTCGATCACGATGAACCCGGCGTGGCTGCACCTCGACTTCGACTACGCGGCGAACGAGACCGAGTTCGGCAAGCCCCTCGTCAACTCGATGCTCACGTTGGCGATGGTGATCGGCATCAGCGTGCACGAGACGACGCTCGGCACGACCGTCGCCAACCTCGGGTTCAAGACGGTCGCCTTCCCGACGCCGATGTTCCACGGTGACACCCTGCACGTCGAGACCGAGGTGATCGAGGCCCGGCTGTCCACCAGCCGTCCCGGGCAGGGCATCGTCGCCTTCGAGCACCGCGGCTTCAACCAGCGCGATGAGCTGTGCTGCACGGCCGTCCGTTCGGCGTTGATGCTCGTCACGCCGACGGCGTAGTTGCCACCCTCACGTCGAGCTCCTGCAGGAGCTTGGAGCCTCAGCCGATCAGGCCGAGCTCGGTCCACCGTGCGTCGTGCGCCTCGACGATGGTGAGCTCGGTGAGGAACGTCGTCAGCTTGGTCAGCCCGGCGACGATGTTCGAGCGGTACGCCGGGTTGGCACGGGCGATGTCTGCACCGTGCTCGATGCCGAGCTCGTCGAAGACTGCGGGATTGAGGCTCAGTGAGACGACGTCGGCGACGAGGATCGGCGCCGCGTCGCGCACGATCGCCTGCGCGTCCGCATCGAGCGTCGGCCAGACCTCGGTGAGGTACGACTTGGCGAAGCTCACGTGACGCGACTCCTCGAGCACGTGCAGGCGGGCGATCTGGCGTGATGTCTCGTGCACGCGAGCGTCCCGCATCGTCGCCCGGTTGACGTGGTCGAGCAGCTCCTCGATGGCCAGGATCAGCAGGTACGACAAGGCTCTCCCGGTGCTCGTCTCGTCGACGACCACGGGGCGATCCGGCGCGTAGGCCGGTGTGCCGGCGCGGCGGATGTACTCGCCGAACATCGCGGAGTGGCGGCACTCGTCGGCGACCTCGATGAGCAGGTAGCGATGGATCGGGCTCGTGACGTCGATCTCGGCGAGGTGTCGGAGCACGACCTGCATCAGCGCGTTCTCGAACCAGATCCCGGCGGCGAAGGTCGCCGCCGCTTCGTGCCGGCTGTACTCGATCCGCTGCGGCTCGGACATCGCCTCCCACGCCGGCGTGCCGTGCAGGGCGAGCAGCTCGGGCGGCAGGTGGTAGGCGGAGTCGTCGATCGGCGCGTCCCAGTCGATCTCCTGGAACGGATCGTGGGTGTGGCGCTCGGACGCAGCGATGAGCTGCTCGGCGCGATGGGCTGCTTGGGGAAGGAGCAGGATCGTCATGCCGCCACCATGACACTGACAGTGATCACTGTCAACATATTCTGACAGTGATCACTGTCACAGTTGCACGACGATGTGGTTGAATGGCGACGTGGATGCTCCGATCACCTACCAGCTCGGCGAGCTCGCTGCGGCGAGTGGCGTCAGCGAGCGCACGATCCGCTACTACCAGGCAGAACGTCTGCTGCCGCGGCCCGGAAAGCACGGTCGCGATGCGGTGTACACGACCGAGCACCTCGAGCGACTGACGCTGATCGGCGAGCTCCGCGACCGGGGCCTGACGTTGCAGACGATCGGCGAACTGGTCGCCTCCGACCACCCGACCGCCACCGTGTCCGAGTGGCTCGGCGTCGACGCCACGCTCACAGCGCCATGGTCCGACGACCGTCCGCGAACGGTGACCAAGCAGGAGCTCGTCGAGCAGATCCGCCGCTCGGGCAAGGTCCGCCCAGGTCTCATCGGCGAGCTGCAGGCCGCCGGCTACGTGCAGCCGCTGGCGGACGACATGTGGACGGTCACCAGTCCGACGCTGCTCCACCACGCGCTCCGCTTGCAACAGGCGGGCATCGACGTGGACATCACGGCCCGCATGCGCGACCTGCTGCGGCGGCGACTGGCCAAGGCCGTCGACGACACGGTCAAGCTCATCGTCGAGCGAATCGGTGCCGGGTTCGCCGGGACCGCGTCGGCAAAGGAACTGGAGACGGCCATCGGCGCGCTCCGCCCGGTGGCTCGCGAGATGTCGAGCGTCATCCTCGCCCAGGAGGTGGAGCGGGCGCTCGCCGAGCTCGTTCGATCCGGGCCGAGAACGTTGTCGCGAGCGGTGCGCCGCTGATCCCGGGCACTTGCCACGCGCCGCACGAACACGGGGCGTCATCGGATGGGCGTGGTGGCGTCTGTTCCTCCGACGGAGAGCGGAGCAACGTTGATCACCCCCATTCAGGCCGAGTGCGCCCTCGCCGTCGCCGAGGCCGGTTCGTTTCGTCAGGCGTCGATCGCCACCGGCATCGGCCAGCCCGTGCTGTCCGCGCACGTGCGCCGGCTCGAGAAGCTGCTCGGCGTGCGGCTGTTCGAGCGTGGCAGCGGCGCGGCCACGAAGCTCACGCCGGAAGGCGTTCAGATGCTGCCGAGCCTCGCTGCGTTCGTCGAATCCGAAACGGCCATCAAACGATTCGTGTCGGCGTTCGTCGGTCACCACCCGGTACCGGTCCGAGTCGGCGGGCACCGACTGGGCATCCGCCACCTCTTGCCCCGAGTGCTCGCCGCGGTGCGCGAGCAGGTGCCGGATCTGGTGGTCGAGGTCGCGGCGGCCGACACCAGCCGAGTGATCGAGCAGCTCCTTCGCGGCAGCCTCGACGTCGGCTTCGGCGCCCGTGCCACCGGCGATGCGGCGCCCGATCACATCGAGGAGATCGAGCTCTCGCGCAGCCCGGTGGTGCTGTTCTGCCCGGCTGGTCACGAACTTGCTGGTCGGGACCACGTCGGGTTCGCCGAACTGGTCGGGCAGGCGGTGATCGTCGTGCAATCGGCGTTGAGCGCTCGATTGGTCGACGACATCGCAGCCGGTCTGGCGGTGCGCCCTGCCACGTCGTCTGCGGAGGACGTCGACATCGCGCTGCGCATGGTGGCCGAAGGCGTCGGCGTGGCCCCGCTGCACCGCGACGTCGCTGTGCTCGCCGACGAGCGGGTCGTGGTCGTCCCGCTGCAGCCCGAGCTGATGGTCTCGGTGACGCTGTTGCGGGCGGCCGATCGTCCTCGATCTGCCGAGGCGGAAGCGCTCTGGGAACGTCTGTCGGAACGTTGATGCTCGGACAGCAGGCCAGGTGGAGCGGTATTTCCGGGTCGCTGAACGCACCCCGGCGTTAGCCTGCTCGCCATGAGAATCGGTGTCGTCGGTGCGACCGGCCAGGTGGGCACAGTGATGCGCTCCATCCTCGCGGAGCGCAACTTCCCAGTGTCAGAGATCCGCTACTTCGCCTCCGCCCGTTCGGCGGGCACCACCCTGCCGTGGGGCGATCACGAGATCACCGTCGAGGACGCCGCGCTGGCCGACCCGTCGGGCCTCGACATCGCCCTGTTCTCCGCCGGCGCCACCGGGTCGCGCGAGCTCGCCCCGAAGTTCGCCGCCGCCGGTGTCACCGTGATCGACAACTCGTCGGCGTGGCGCATGGACCCCGACGTGCCGCTGATCGTCAGCGAGGTCAACCCCGGCGAGATCGCCAACGCTCGAAAGGGCATCATCGCCAACCCGAACTGCACGACGATGGCCGGCATGCCGGTCCTCAAGCCGCTGCACGACGAGGCCGGTCTCGTCCGCATGGTGGCCAGCACCTACCAGGCCGTCAGCGGCAGCGGGTCCGCGGGTGTCGACGAGCTCGACAAGCAGGCCCGTGAGGTGGTGGATCGTGCCCGCGAGCTGGTCCACGACGGCGCCGCCGTTGCCTTCCCTGCTCCGTCGAAGTACGTCAAGCCGATCGCCTTCAACGTGCTGCCCTACGCCGGCAAGTACGTCGACGACGACTCGTTCGAGACCGACGAGGAGCAGAAGCTGCGCAACGAGACGCGCAAGATCCTGGGCATCCCCGGCCTGCGGGTCAGTGGCACGTGCGTGCGCGTGCCGGTGTACACCGGCCACTCGCTGAGCCTGAACCTCGAGTTCGAGCGGGCGATCAGCGTCGCCCGGGCGATCGAGCTGCTGTCGTCGGCACCCGGTGTGGTCGTCAACGACGTACCCACGCCGCTCGACGCCGCCGGGCAGGACCCCGCGTTCGTCGGTCGCATCCGCCAGGACAGCTCGGTCGACGGCGGCCGCGGCCTCGTCCTGTTCGTCAGCAACGACAATTTGCGCAAGGGCGCGGCACTCAACGCCGTGCAGATCGCCGAGCTCCTGGTTCGCTGAACCTGAAGAGTGAGCAGCGCGGCGCTCAACGCCGTGCAGATCGCCGAGGTCCTGGTTCGCTGAACCTGAAGAGTGAACAGCGCGGCACTCAACGCCGTGCAGATCGCCGAGCTCCTGGTTCGCTGAAACGGAAGTCACAGGGCGGTTCACCGTGCGTTCACCGACGGTCTGTGTCGGTGTCGGATGGCCTCGGTACGGTGAGCTCGTGAGCGTGTCGACTGCTGCAGATCATCCGGACCGGCTGGTCGCCCTCGAGGCCGTGCACAACTTCCGCGACCTCGGTGGTTACCCCACCAAGGACGGGCGCACCACCCGCTGGCGTGCGCTGTACCGCGCCGACGGGCTGCAGCGGCTGACGTCGGCCGACCTCGAGGTGCTCCGGCCGCTCGGTCTGCGCACCGTCATCGACCTGCGCACCGCCACCGAGATCGACGAGCGCGGTCGGTTCCCGCACGAGCAGCACCCGGTCGACTACCACCACCTCTCGGTGATCGACGTGATGTGGGCCGAGATCGACCTGCCCGTGTTCGACGACGACGCCGAGTTCCTGCTGTGGGCGTACCACGACATGCTCGCCCAGGGCCGCGACCGCTTCGGTGAGGCCATCTGCCGCCTGGCCGAGCCCGGTGCGATGCCCGCCGTGTTCCACTGCGCCGCCGGCAAGGACCGCACCGGCATCCTGGCTGCCTTGATCCTCGGTTCGCTGGGCGTGGCCCACGAGGACATCGTCGCCGACTACGCCCTCACCGAGGCGGGCATGGCGCGCATGCGCGCGTGGTCCGAGGTGAACTTCCCGGAGGCGTCGGAACGGATGAAGGACGTGCCGTCGGCCTTCTTCGCCGCTCGCCCGGAAGCGATGCGCGGCCTGCTGGCGCAGCTCACCGATGCGCACGGCAGCGTGGCCGAGTACGTGCTCAGCATCGGCGTGCCGGCCGAGACGTTGGCCAAGCTGGCGGACGCACTGCTCGTCGACTGACGGGCCTCACCCGCGGCTGGTCGCTCGCCTACGCTCGGCGACGATGACCGGAACGATCGCACTGCAGGGTGGCGGCCCCTTCACCGCCAACGACGAGCTCGACGGACGGTTGCTGGCGGCGGTGGGAGCGAGCAGCGTGGTCGTGCTGCCGACGGCCGATGCGTTCGAGCACCCGGAGCGGCTCGTGGCCGCGTCGATGACGTGGGCCGAGCGGCTCGGTGTGGAGGTCGAGGCGTTGATGGTGATGCGCCGTGGTGAGGCCCTGGAGGTGTCGGCTGCCAGCGTCATTCGCAGGCATCGCGCCGTCTACCTCGTCGGCGATCAGCCGCTGCACCTGCGCTCGGTGCTGAAGGACACGCCGCTGTGGGACGCCTTCGGCGAGGTCCTCGCCAACGGTGGTCTCATCGCCGCGTGCGCCGGCAGCGCCGCTGCCCTGTGCGATCCGATGGTCGATCCTCGCGGCGGGGCGATGACGCTCGGTCTCGGGATGGTCACCGGGCTGGCGCTGGCCACGGAATCCGAGAAGTGGTCGCCAGAGCGCTTCCACCGCACGCGTGCCCTGGCCAACACGACGCTCGTCGCGCTGCCCACCGGCTCCGCACTCGTGCGCGCCGACGGCGCCTGGACCATCGAGGGCACCCCCGAGATCCACGGCGATCTCCCGACCTGAACCGGCAGCGGCCGGTCGTCAGCTGGCGGTGGCGTCAGCTGGTGGCGGTGACGGTGTCGGGGGTGGTGGCAGCCGGCGCGGAGTCCGACGTCGGGACGCCCGAGCTCGACGTCGTGGTCGAGTCGGTGGGCGTGTCGGACTCGGTGATCGTGATCGACGTGACGGTGACGTCGCGCGTGGGCGTCTGCCCGTCGGCGCCGGCGAGGCCGAGGATGGCCTTGACCACCTCGATGCCCTTGGTGACGTGTCCGAACGTGACGTACGTGCCCTGGTTGTCGAGGTTCGCCCCGTTGGGCCCACCGACGAAGAAGAACTGGGCGCCGGCGCTGTCGGCCTGACCCGTCCGAGCCATCACCAGGTCGCCCTCCTGGTAGGTGAACCCGTTGGCCTCGTCGGGGATCGTGTAGCCGGGGCTGTCGGTGTTGGTCAACCCGCCACCCTGGATGATGTCGAGCGACGGATCGGCGCGGAAGATCTTGGAATCGTTGTAGTAGCCGAACCGGCTCAGGTTGACGAAGTTGTTCACCGTGCCGGGCAGGTCGGCGGCGTCCAGCGCGACCTCGATGGTGCCCTCGGTGGTGATGAACGTGGCCGTGTAGGTCTTGGTCGGGTCGATGCAGAGCTTGGGCGCCGCAGCGAACGGGCCCTTCTGATCGGCGCCGTCGTCCGGGGCGCAGTCGCCGGTGCCGTACACGAAGTCGGGGAGCGGTGCCGCCGTGGTGGTTGGGCCGGGCACCGTGGTCGTGACCGCGGTGGTCGTGGTGTCGGCCGTCGTGGTGCTGTCGTCGGTGAACAGCTGGATGACGCCGATCAGGGCGATCACGCCGACGACGATGCCGCCGACGATGAACGCGTATCGACGCGACCGGTTGCGGCGAGCCTGCTTGGCGAGCTCCTCCAGCCGGAGCTGGCGGTTGGCCTTCTGACGTTCACGCTTGTTGGTGCCCACGAGGCGGCAAGGCTAGCGGGCAGGCATCGAGACACCCCTGGCGGCTCGCGTGTCCGCTGTGAGGTTCGGTGACGCTGCGTGGTGCGGAGTGGCAAGGGCGGTTCAAGTTCCACACGCCGGGTGCCGATGAACCCATCGAGCGGCCGCCACTCAGCACGGCCGGAGCACGACGAAGCAGGCGGTTCGGACAGCATGAACAAGTGGGCGCACAACGCAGCGCGAGCGGTCACGGTCGCGGGGCTCCTCAGCTCCGTGGGCTACCTCGTGTGGCGCGCCGTCGCTTCGTTGCCGGGCGCACCGTGGTGGCTGGGCGTGCCGCTGCTCGTGCTCGAGACGGTCGGTGTGGGTGCCGCTGCGCTGCTGACGTGGGCGCTGTGGCGCCGCCCGCGACTGGCGCGCCGAGACACATGGACCGGTGGTGTCGACGTGGTCATCCGGGTGGACGCTCAGCCCGTCCACGACGTGCGCGCCTCGTTGATCGCCGCACGCACCGTCGCCGGCATCGGCGACCTGATCATCGTCGACCTGCTGGCGCGGCCCGACGTCGCCGCGCTGGCGAACGAGTTCTCCACCCTCTACGTCGCCACCGACGAGGCTGATCGCAACGGCAGCTCGCTGATCGCAGTCGTCGGCTCGAGCGAGGCCGTGCTCGTCCTGGAGGCCGGCGACGTCGCTTCGCCCGACCTGCTCGACGTGCTTGCCGGTGAGCTCAGCGATGCGACCGTCGCCGCGACTCAGGCACGATGCGTCACGGTTGGTGGTGCGTCCAGCGACCCGACGCACGGCGCGGTTCACGACGACACGTTCGATCGTGACGCGCTGCTGCCCTCACTCGGCCGGCGAGGCATGGCAGTGCTCAGCGAGAGCGGAGCGCTCATGCGCCGCAGCGCGCTGGCCCAGCTCGACCTCGAACCCTCGCCGATCAGCTCGGTCGAATCCTCGTGGCGGATCAGCACCCAGCTCCTCGCCGCGGGCTGGCACATCACCGCACCGAGCGGCATCGCGCTCGTGGCTCGCCACTCGATCGACGACGGCGAGGCCATTCACGACCATCGCGTCCGCTGCGCACGCGCGGCGGGCGAGTCGCTCGTCGGCCCGGGCGGCGCGTTCCGTTGGAGCTCGCTGTCCGTTCGCCAACGCGTCGCGCTCGCTGCCTTCGCGATCCGTCCGCTGTCGGGGTTCCGCCGTGGCCTGTTCGTCGCCTTGCTCGTCGGCGCGCTGCTGTCGGGCAAGCTGCCCATGCGCCCCGATGTGACCGCGCTCCTCTCGCTCTGGGCACCCGGGTTCGTCCTCACGGTGGTCGGCCTGGCGATGTTGAGCAACGGCACCCTGCGTCCGGGCGATCGCACGCGCTGGTCGTTGCGCGCGCTGGGCCCGTCCTGGCGCAGCCTCGGTCATCCGGAGGCGCCGCGGCGGGCTCCGGTCCTCCACGCGCCGTCGTTCCAGCACGGTGCCGCGCCGGCGGGCGTGGTCGTGGTGCTCAGCGCCGTCGTGGCCATGCGCGGCATCAGCGACCAGTGGACGCACACGCTCGGCGTCCTGCCGCAGCGGTCGCTCATCGGGCTGCTGCTGGTCGCGCTGTGGATGCTTGCGGTCTCGCTCGACGTGCTGCGTCTGCTCGCTCGTCCGTCGCAGCTGCGGCGTGCGCGCCGCATCATCTCGTCGTTCCCGGCGTCGCTCGGCGGGCGCGGTGCGTTCATCGTCGACATCACACCCCTCGGTGCCGGCGTCGTGTCCGACGTGCCGGTCGCGATCGGCGAGACGATGGTCCTCGACACGGTGATCGGCTCGGCGTCGGGCTGCACGTCGATGTCCGTGCCGGCGACGGTGCGCAACGTCCGCGACGACCTCGGCGGCGGGTTCCGCCTCGGCGTCGAGTTCGGTGCGCACGACAGCACGATCGCCTCCGCCCTCGTCGAGTTCAGCATCGTCGAGCCTGCTCGCACCCAGCTCGGACGGCCTGCGCCGGCGCCGATCCTCGGCGTGCACGAGTTCAGCGACTACGCACTCGAAGGCCACTACGAGGGCCCTCGTCCCGTGCTGCGCCTGGCCTCGTTGCTCGCCGTCGGTGGCGTCGTCGCCAGCGCCATCCCCGCGGCCGCGGCCGCGTCCGACACCGCCAGCCACCTCGTGCGCGGCACCGTCGTGGTCGCCGTGATCGAGGTCGCGCCGCCCGACACCAGCCCCGACACCAGCCCCGACACCAGCCCCGACACCATGGCCCCGATCACCGTCGATGTGACCAGCCCGGCCACCGTTCCGTCGACGACTCCCGGAACCGATGCGTCGAGCATCCCGGTCCCCGACGGCGCACCCTCGGCCGAGGGCGTCGGTGGCGCCGTCGTCGTCGGCGTGTGCAGCGTTGCGCCGGGATCCGACGGCGCATGGGGAACCGCAGATGACGAGTACGGCCCGCCCGTCAGCACCGAGACCGCTCCCGATGGCAGCTACTTCCTCGACCTCGAGGGCGACGCCTGCTGGCTCACCGTCGATCCGCCCACCGGGTACGTGCCCGTCGCCGATGACGCCGGCGCTCCGACCGCAGGTCCGACAGCGATCGACGTCAGCGGAAAGCGCAGCGAGGTCCAACCGGTCGCGGTCGTCCCCATCGACCCGATCGCCCGTCCGCAGACGTCCACCGTGCGCAACGAGGTGTGGGATGACGGCGACGGCGACGGCGTGCGCGATCCGAACGAGACCGGCATCGGGGGCGTCACCGTGTCGCTCTACGGCGCCGACGGCCTGACGACCGTGCGTCAGGTGACCAGCGCATCCGGCGAGGTCCTCTTCCCCGACCTCACGGCCGGCAGCTACTCGCTCGGCGTGTCGAACGTGCCCAACGGCTACCGGGTGACCGGGAGCGGGGACAACGCCGCCGATCCGGTGACGGGCCGCACCGGCGCGATCTCCCTCGACGGCAACGGTGCCACGGTCGAGGTCGCGATCGGACTGACGCCGCGGGCGGGTGCCTCCGTCTCGGCCGGCCCCGCCGACCGCGTCCTGCCCGAGCCGGCCGCGGACCAGCTGTCCAGCAGCGACGGACCGCCCGCAGGCGTCCTGGCCGTCCTCGCGGTGGCGCTGGCCGCCGTGCTCGGTGCCAGCGTGCTCATCGGCGTCGTGCGTCCTCGCCGTCGCACCGTCTGACGATCACTCGCCAACCGTCAGTCGCCGGCCGTAGGTTCCGGCGGCTCGTCGACGCCGTCGGCCGACTTGGCGATCAGGAAGCCGATCGCCCGCTCGGCCTTCGGATAGCGGCGCACCAGCGCCCAGAAGGCCGGTGAGTGACTCGGCACCTCGATGTGCGCCAGCTCGTGCACGATCACGTAGTCGAGCACCCAATCGGGGAAGGCCGCCAAGCGATCGCTGATCCGGATCTCGCCGGTGGTCGGCGTGCACGATCCCCAGCGGGCGGTCATGTCGCTCGCCCAACGGATGTCGCTGGCGTCCGTCAGCCGGTGACGGCGGGCCAGCGCGCTCGCCCGCTGCGGCAGGTCGATCCGCTCGGTGCTCATCGACCGGGCGAAGCGATCGGTCATCGTGGCCGCCCATCGCCGCTCCTCGGCCTTGCTCATCCACGACGGCACGGTCACGGTCAGCACGCCGCCGCGCAGCTGGGCACCCACCGACTTGCGTCGCTTCGCCGAGCGCACGACATCGACGGTGAACGGCGGCTGAGCCGGTCGAGCGGGCTCGCCGACGTGCCCGACGTCCACGCTGTCGAAGTCGAGTTGTTCGTAGGCGCTCACCGGCTTCGGAGGGTACCTCCAGAAAATTTCTCAAGAAGTCCTCAAGTCGCGGCGCGAACGTGCCGATACCCGCCGCGAACCCTCATGAACACCCTCCTCCGCGCGCCCGAACCGAAGCACCGCTGGCGCGATGGGTCCGGGGTTACGCTGCAGCCGATGGCCACCCTGCGCTTGTTCGCCTCTGCTCGCGAAGCTGCGGGCACGTCGCGTGCCAGCTTCGACGGGACGACGGTGGAAGAGGTGCTGGCCAAGGCAGTGGCGTCGTTCGGTGACGGGTTCTCGCAGGTCTTACCGTCGTGTCGAGTGTGGGTCAACGGCGATGCCGCCGACGCCTCCACCTCGGTCGGCGAAGCCGATGAGGTCGCGGTCCTACCGCCCGTCAGTGGAGGTGCAACTTGAACCAAACGATCGATCCCGCCGGTCAGCCCGACCAGGCCGCTGATCCCGCGCTGGTGGCGATGCCGCTGGACGAGCTGCGCGCGTTGCGTGGTGATCTGCAGCACGAAGACGACGCGATCTCCTACGTGCGTCGGCTGGCCCAGGCCCGCATCGACTTGGTGCGTGCGGTGCAACGGCACCGTGCCGCTGGCGAGTCCGGCCCGCCCACCGGTGAGCTGCCGATCATCCTGAAGGAGCACCTCACCGCGACCGGTGGGTCGCCGCGCCCGCCGCGCCCGGCCGACGACTTCAGCGATCACATCCTGGCCACCGAGCTCGAGGCGCTGTGCGACGACTACGGCGGCGCCGACGTGTCGTCGTTGGCCGACGACAAGTTGGCCGAGTTCTCCTCGGCGCTGCAGCAGTTCGAGCAGGCCCGTTCGCACGAGCGCAAGGAGCTCTTCGGTCGCATCGATGCGTTGAGCGCCGAGCTCGTGCGCCGCTACCGCGACGGCGAGGCCGACGTCGACGGCCTGCTCGCCGACGACTGACGAACGGTCCCGCGACGACGATGGCTGCACGCGACGACCTCGACAAGCGGCTCGCCGACGTCGGCGACTTCATCAAGGCCCAGCGCGAGGTGGCGCGCATGAGCGTGCGCCGTCTGGCTGAGCTGGCCGGCGTCAGCAACCCGTACCTGTCGCAGATCGAACGCGGGTTGCGCAACCCGTCGGCCGACATCCTCCAGCAGATCGCCAAGGCGCTGCAGATCAGTGCCGAGTCGCTCTACGAGCGTGCCGGGTTCATGTCGCCGGACACGAAGGTGCGCGGTGTGCGTGATGCGATCGCTGCCGATCCACTGTTGAGCGCCGAGCAGCGACAGGCGTTGCTCAACGTGTACGAGAGCTTCGTGGCGAGCTCGTCGGCGAAGTAGGCCCGTCTGCGGTCGGTCGGCTGCTGCGCAAGACGGCGAAGGCGAGCACGGCGCTGACGATCGAGGCGACGAGGATCGCCAGCTTGGCGTTGGTCAGCTGGTCGGCATCGTCGAACGCCAGCTCGGCGACGAAGAGCGCGACGGTGAAGCCGATGCCGGCCGCGTTGCCGACGCCGAGCAGGGAGCGCGTGGTCCCGCCCGGTGGCAGGTCGGCGACACCGGCGCGCACAGCGAGACGCGAGGCGACGAACACACCGAGCGGCTTGCCGGCAACGAGTCCGACGAGGACCGCCCACGTCAGCGCGCTGCCCATCGCGTCGCGCAGCCCGTCGGCGCTGATCTCGATGCCGGCGTTGGCCAGCGCGAAGACCGGCACGATCACGTAGCCCGTCCACGGGTGCAACACGTGCTCCAACCACTCGACCGTGCTCACCGAGCTGCGCGCCAGCTCGCTCGTCGCGTACGCGTGATCGACGGTGCTCAGGTCGTTGAGCTCCTCGATGTCGATGAGGTCGGCGGACAGGTGCGGCTGCGTTGGCGCGAGCAGGCCCATCGCCACACCCGCGAGGGTCGGGTGGATGCCGCCCTCGTGCATCGCCAGCCAGAGCGCCACGCCGACGACGACGTAGACCATCGTCGGCCGCAGCCCGATCCGTCGCAGCACCGCAGTGAGCGCGAGGAGCGCAGCCGAGAGCGCCAACCATCCCCACCCGATGTCGTCGCTGTAGAACGCGGCGATGATCACGATCGCACCGATGTCGTCGACGATCGCCAAGCCGAGCAGGAAGGCGCGCATCGATGACGGCACGCGGTCGCCGACCACCGCGACGACACCGACGGCGAGTGCGATGTCCGTGGCCATCGGCACGCCCCATCCGTGACGCGACCCGCTGTCCGCGATGGCCACGAACAGCAACGCCGGGACGGCCATGCCACCGATCGCAGCGACGATCGGCAGCATCGCCGCGCGGCGATCACTGAGGTGCCCGGACGTCAGCTCGCGCTTGATCTCGAGCCCGACGACGAGGAAGAAGATCGTCATCAACCCGTCGTTCACCCAGTGGCGCAGGTCGAGCTGCAACGTGTGCCCCGCAACGGTGATGCCGAGATCGCTGGACCACAGCCGGTTGTAGGCGGCCTTCCACGGCGAGTTCGCCCACACCAACGCGATTGCCGCGCCGACCGCGAGCAGCACGCCGCCGGCGGCCTCGGTGCCGAGGAAGTCGCGCAGCGGCGACAGCAACCGCACGAACGGCGACTCCTGCCGGGCCCGTCGTCGCATCGGTCCATGATCGCACGCGCGTGTGAGGCCTCCCGCTCCGGGGAATGTTGAGCAAGTCGATAGGCTTTCTCTCCGCCGTGCAACGTGTCGCAGTGCTCTCCCTTCACACCTCACCGCTGGTGCAACCCGGATCCGGTGACAGTGGCGGCATGAACGTCTACGTGCGCGAGCTGGTGTCCGCACTGGCGCAGGCCGGCGTGGAGTGCACGACCTACACGCGAGCCACGAACCCCGACCTTCCCGAGGTCGTCCAGATCGAGCCCGGGCACCGCGTCGTGCACGTCCCCGCCGGCCCGTTCGACCTGCGCAAGGAGCAGCTGCCGGAGGTGATCGAGGAGTTCGGCGACGCCGTCGTCGAGCACCTGCGCACCGATTCGCCGGCCGACGTGCTGCACGCCAACTACTGGCTCAGCGGTCTGGTCGCCCATCGCGTCAAGCACCAGCTCGACATCCCGTTCGTGGCCACGTTCCACACGCTCGCCAAGGTGAAGGCCGAGGGCGGCGACATGGAGCCGGAGTGGCGTGAGCGCGCCGAGGCCGAGATCATCAACTGCGCCGATGCCATCTGCGTCAGCTGCACGGAGGAGGAGCGCCAGTTCCGCCGCCTCTACGGCAACCCGCAGGGCCGCATCGAGATCGTGGCCCCCGGTGTCGAGCACGCGTTCTTCGCCCCCGGCGTGAAGGCTGGTGCCCGCCAGGCGCTCGACCTGCCCGAGGACGTGCCGGTGCTGCTGTTCGTCGGTCGCATCCAACCGTTGAAGGCCCCGACGTCGCCGTGCGCGCGCTGGCCCGCCTCAGCCGGAGCGACGCGCTGCTGCTGATCGTCGGCGGGGCCAGTGGTACCGAGGGCGACGAAGAGGTCGAGCGTCTGAACGTGTTGATGAGCGAGCTCGGCGTCACGGATCGGGTCCGCTTCATCGAGCCGCAGCCGCATCACATCCTCAGCACCTACTACCGCGCCGCGGACGCGGTGGTCGTGCCCAGTCGCAGCGAGAGCTTCGGCCTCGTCGCGCTCGAAGCGTCGGCGTGCGGCGTGCCGGTGGTGGCCAGTGCGGTGGGTGGGTTGCTGACGCTCGTCGACCACGGCGAGACCGGGTTCCTCGTGCGCGACCGCGATCCCGATCTGTTCGCCCGCTACCTCGACGAGATCATCGAGCACCCCGAGCACGGGGCAGCCCTCGGTCGTCGCGGCGCGCAGCGCGCGCAGCGGTACACGTGGGGATTCGCTGCTGCGCGGTTGCGACGGCTGTACGCCGACCTGTGCGTCAACGAGCTGGTCGCCTGCGCATGAGCGATCTGCACGCCGACGCCGACCTCGCGGTGTACGAGCGCCAGATCGACGAGTGGCTCGCCGGGTTCGCCTCGACCAACCCGGTGATCGAGGCGATCGACCGCAACGTCGACGCCGCGCACGGCGACCAGCCGCGCTGGTACGTGCGCATGCGCGGCGAGGAGAAGGAGCACACGACCGTGTGGCTCACCCTCGGCCAGCGCACGCTGCGCTACGAGACCTACGTGATGCCGGCGCCGTACGAGAACGTGCAGGCCGTCTACGAGATGGCGCTGCGTCGCAACGAGCGACTCGTCGGCGCGCACTTCGCCATCGGCGTCGAGGACGCACTGTTCCTGCGCGGCGAGCTGACCCTGGTCGCCCTCACCGAGGACGAGCTCGACCGCATCATCGGCTCGCTCTACGCCTACGTCGAGCAGTGCTTCCCCGCCCTCATCCGCCTGGCCTTCGCCAGCAAGTTCGGGTGAGGGTTGGCCGTGTTGAGCCGCTGAGCTGCATCTTTTCCGCTCGGGCGATCTCGGCACGGTTCTGTGTTGATGAACGGATGGGCGGGCCATCGGGGAAGTCGATGCTCCCGCCCATCCGTCGTGCGTAGCCTCCACGGCCATGACGACACATCGCCTGGCGATCATCGGCGGCGGGAACATGGGCGCCGCGCTCGCTGGCGGTCTGCTCGCAGCCGGATGGGCCGCGGACGACCTCGCGATCGTCGAGGTGCTCGACGCCCGGGCCGACGCGCTCCGCTCGATGTTCCCCGGCGTGACGATCAGTGCCACCAACGTGCCGGCCGCGGGCGCCGTGATCGCGGTGAAGCCGTACGACGTGCCGGCCGCCGTCGTTGCCGCGGTCGCCGCCGGTGCGACGCGCATCCTGTCGATCGCTGCCGGCGTGTCGATCGGGACGCTGTCGGCTGCCGCCGGCGATGGCGCAGCGGTCGTGCGAGCGATGCCGAACACGCCCGCGTTGGTAGGGCAGGGTGCGTCGGCGATCGCCGGTGGCGCGTCGGCGGGTGAGGCGGATCTGGCCTGGGCCGAATCGATCCTCGGCGCGGTCGGCACCGTCGCCCGGGTGACCGAGGCTCAGCTGGACGCTGTGACCGGTCTGTCCGGCAGCGGTCCCGCGTACCTCTTCCTCGTCGCCGAATCGTTGATCGAAGCCGGCGTGCTGGCGGGCCTTCCTCGGCCGACGGCGGCATCGCTCGTGCGCCAGCTGCTCGTCGGATCGGCAGCGCTGCTGGCCGAGGGCGATGCCGACCCCGTCGTGCTCCGTGCGCAGGTCACGTCACCCGGCGGGACCACCGCGGCGGGGCTGCGCGTGCTCGAAGAGCACGGCGTGCGATCGGCGTTCCTCGAGGCCGTGATGGCCGCGACAGCGCGCAGTCGCGAGCTCGGTCAAACGCACTGACGCATAGCAGATCCGATGGGTCGCACGACCCATCTGTGCCGCTCGCGGAAAATACTTCGGCGTGACTCTTTTCTCACCGGCCCGAATGTGCGTAGTCTGCGTTTCGGTCATATGACCGCCGGATGAACTTCAACCGGGTGTCGCGCCCCGCAAGGGCTGCGCCGAGGAGGGCTGATGCCATCGGGGGGTTGGCATCGGCCCTCGTCGTTTTTCCGACGAGGCCCGCGTCCTCACGCTTGAGCCCGAGATGGACGGTTGCTCGTTAACCTCCGGCCGGTGGGCCGCCGTTACGACACGATCAGCTTCCTCACGGACTACGGCACGGCTGACGAGTTCGTCGGTGTCGTGAAGGCGGTGATCCGCGACATCGCCCCGCACGCGGTGGTCATCGATCTCACCCACGCCATCGCGCCCTACGACGTGCGCGCCGGCAGTCTCGCCCTCGCACGTGCGGTGCCGTACGTGCCGAGCGGCATCGTGCTCGCCGTCGTCGACCCCGGTGTCGGCACGAGCCGTCGTTCCATCGCGGTCGAGGTGGCTGATGGCGAAGGCGTGATGATCGGGCCCGACAACGGCTTGCTCGCTCCGGCGGTGGCGATGGCCGGCGGCGCCGGGCGCGCAGTGGTGCTCTCCAACGTCGAGTACCAGTTGGCCACGCCGGGCGCGACGTTCGCCGGGCGCGACGTGTTCGCTCCCGCGGCGGCGCACCTCTGCAACGGCGTCGATCTCTACGACCTCGGTGAGCCGATCGATGCCGACGCGTTGCTCCCGGGCACGATCCCGTTGCCGCGCGACGAGGGCGGCGGGCTCGTCGCCGAGGTGCTGTGGGTGGACCGCTTCGGCAACTGCCAGATCAACGTCGGGCCCGACGAGATCGCCGACTGGGGCGATCGCGTGCGACTCGTCGCCGGCTCCGTCAACCGCATCGCGACGCGCGCGGACACGTTCGCCGACCTCGGACCTGGCACGGTCGGACTGGTGGTGGACGGCTCCGGGATGCTGGCCTTCGTGCTCGATCAGCGGTCGGCCGCCGAGGAGCTGTCGATCGGTGCCGGCTCGGCCGTGACGATCTCGCCGCTGGGCGATGACGACGCGCCCGCCTCCGTCACGACGCAGGTCGCCATGTCCGTCACCCGGGATCGCCCGAACGGGCACCGGTAGGGTCAACCGCATGCGCCCGGCCACCACGCTCACGCTCGCTCTGCTGCTCGTCATGATCCTGGTCGCCGGCACCATCGCGTTGCTGCGCCTGTGATGACCCACCGGTAACATCGCCACACCGTTGAGCTGACGTGAGGGAGCGTGCGGTGAACCTGGGGCACATCATCGATGGACACGATCCGGATCGCGTGGCCATCATCAGCCGCGGACGGGAGACCACCTACGGAGCCTTGCGCGATCAGATCGATCACCTGCGCGGCGGGCTCGCGGCGCTCGGCGTGCAGCAGGGCGATCGCGTCGCCGTCATCTGCGGCAACAACCGCTTCTTCGTCGACCTCTACTTCGCCTGCCTCGGGCTCGGTGCGGTCACCGTGCCGTTGAACCCGACCAGCCCGTCGCCGGAGATCGCCCGCGAGATCGCCACGGTCGGCGCCACCGTGGTCTGCGTCGGCCCGACCGCCGCATCCGCATGGAGCGGTGTCGACCGTGCCGCGGTTCCCACCGTGCAGCACGTCGTCGAGATGGAGTCCGGCGTCGCCGATGCGACCACGACCTTCGAGGCCCTGCTCGATGCCGAGCCGGTCCCGGTGGTCGAGGTCGAGCCCGACGCGCTTGCCGCGCTGATCTTCACCAGTGGAACGGCCGGGTCCCCGCGGGCGGCGATGCTCAGCCACGGCAACCTGCAGTCCAACCTCGATCAGGGCCGCGCCGGCAACGGCGAGATCACCACCGGCGATGTCGTCTACGGCGTGCTGCCGATGTTCCACATCTTCGGCCTCAACGTCGTGCTCGGGTTGAGCCTCGCTCGCGGGGCAACCGTCGTGTTGGTGCAGCGCTTCGATCCGTCCACCGCGCTCGACACGATCCGCGAGCGCAAGGTCACCGTGATCCCTGGCGCGCCGCCGCTGTGGTTGGCCTTCAGCCACTTCGATGATGCGCCGGCCGACGCGTTCGCATCCGTCCGCATGGCGCTCACCGGTGCGGCGAAGATGCCCGAGGAGGCGATGCGCCGCCTGCAGGAGCGGTTCGGCATCGAGCTGTCCGAGGGCTACGGCCTCACCGAGGCGTCGCCGGTCGTCACCAGCTCGGCCGGCCTGCCGATGCGCATCGGCTCGGTCGGCAAGGTGCTCGAGGGCATGCAGGTCCGGCTGGTCGACGACCAGGGCGACGACGCGCTCGAGGGCGATGCCGGCGAGATCTGGGTGAAGGGTCCGAACGTGTTCCTCGGCTACTACGAGGAGCCCGCGGCGACGGCTCGTGCGCTGACGCCCGACGGGTGGTTGCGCACCGGCGACATCGCCGTCACCGACGACGACGGCTACCTGTACCTCGTCGACCGATCGAAGGACCTCATCATCGTCAGCGGGTTCAACGTCTACCCCGCCGAGGTGGAAGACGTGCTGGCGATGCACCCCGCCGTTGCCGACGTCGGCGTGATCGGCGTGCCGCACCCGCACACCGGCGAGGCCGTGAAGGCGTTCGTCGTGCTCGCCGCCGGCAAGTCGGCCGACGAGGACACGCTGATCGAGTGGTGCGGCGATCACCTCGCTCGCTACAAGTGCCCGTCGAAGGTGCTCATCGTCGATCAGCTGCCGCGCAACGTCAGCGGCAAGTTGCTGCGCCGCGAACTGGTCTGAGGGCGGCGCGGTCGTGGACGTGATCGAGCGGCGCGTGCGCGCCGCCGTTGCCGAGCTCGCCGCAACCGGCGTGCCGGTCGAGGTGATCGACTGCGACCCCGCGTTGGCCGACACCGCCGAGTTCTGCGCGGCGTACGGGTACTCGCCGGATCAGTCGGCCAACGCGATCGTCGTCATCGGCAAGAGCGACCCACCGGTCTACGCGATGTGCGTCGTGCTGGCGACGACGCGTCTCGACGTCAACCGCGCCGTGCGTCAGCGCTTCGGCACCAAGAAGGCGTCGTTCGCTCCGGGTGAGGTGACCGCGGAGCTCACCGGCATGCAGCTGGGTGGCGTCACGCCGGTCGGCATCCCCGCGTCGCTGCCGCTGTGGGTGGACGCACGGGTGATGGCGCGCGACCGGATCGTGATCGGTGGCGGCAGCCGCAGCTGCAAGGTGGTCGGCCCGCCGTCGATGCTCGCCGCCCTCGCCGGGCCCGGCGTCGAGGTGTCCGTCGTCGACGCCCTCGCCAACCCCATCGATCCGACCGTCTGAGCACGAATCTGCGCCGTGCGCAGCGAACTGGTCAGACCGTGCGGCGGTGGGTCGGCGTCGAGCTGACGAGGAAGCCGGCGAAGAGGATGGTGATGCCGATCAGCAGCGTGACGGCGAAGGCGCGGTCCTTGCCGAGTCGTCCGGCCAACGTGCCACTGGCGGACAGCACGATGGTGCCGGCGGCGATGAGCAGGTTGCCGTAGACCAGTCGACGGGGCACGAGCACGGTTCGCTGCGCTCCGGGCATCGCCGGCACCTGACCTCGGGCCAACCGGTAGGCGCTCCACAGCGCGCCGGCGACGATCACCACTGCTGCGACCCCGGAGCCGACCGCGGCGAGCACGCGAGGCCACACACCGAAGACGTCGTGGCCCGTGGGCAGCTCGCCGCCGCTGACGGCCGCTCGGGTCGGGGCGGCGAGCATCACGCCGGCGCTCAATCCGCTGAGCGCGATCAACCACGTGCGGGTGCGGTCGCCCGCTCGTTCGCCGGCCAGCAGGTAGACGGTGCCGAGCGCCAGCCACGGCACGTTGAGGATGGCCCCGGCCAGGTAGAAGGTGCGGAACGAGTCCAGGCTCCAACCCCGCGCTTCGGCCCACCACAGGGCGCCGGCCCCCAGCGCGAACAGCGACAGCGACACCGTCCAGGCCAACTCGTGACGACGGCGGCGGCGCAGCCAGCGGTCCCATGTGCTCAGCGCGAACGCGGCGGACACCAGCGTCGCTGCGGCGGCCAGGGCAGCGTTCATCGACTTGCGAACTTACGGCAACTCACCGCGTGACGGAAGTCCTGTCGCGTTCACCCAGGTGCGCTTTGTGAACGTGTGCACGAGTGCCTACTGTTGGCACCCGGTATGCCCACCGAACGTTCACGCCGTCGCATCCCCGATGCCACCGTCGCTCGTTTGCCGATCTACCTCCGCATCCTCGCCGAGCAGGGCGACGAGGGCGTCGACAGCATCAGCTCCGACCGCCTTGCCGAGCTGGCCGGCGTCAACGCAGCGAAGGTTCGCAAGGACCTGTCGTACCTCGGCAGCTACGGCACCCGCGGCGTCGGCTACGAGGTCGCCTACCTCGTGTACCAGATCCGCCGCGAGCTCGGTCTGACGCACGACTGGCCTGTGGTCATCGTCGGCGCCGGCAACCTCGGTCAGGCCCTCGCCGGCTACGGCGGTTTCGGTGAGCGTGGCTTCCCGGTCGCGGGCATCGTCGACGTCGACGCGGCGAAGGTCGGCACCGTCCTCGGTGGTGTGCGCGTCCGCCACATCGACGAGCTGCCGCAGATCGTGCAGGCCAAGCGGGTGAACATCGGCGTCGTCGCCACGCCTGGCGCAGCTGCGCAGGATGCGGCCGATCGCCTGGTGCGCGCCGGCGTGACGAGCATCCTCAACTTCGCTCCCGTGGTGCTGTCGGTGCCGCGTGAGATCGAGGTGCGCAAGGTCGATCTCGCCGTCGAGCTGCAGATCCTGAGCTACTACGAGCAGCGTCGCAACGGCGGCGCGATCCATGCGGTCCCAGGTGTCAGCCAGACTGGCCCCACTCGTACGGCGAGCGCGTAGGGTGGTGACTGCATGTCCATCGTCGTGATCGGGGTGAACCACCACACCGGCCCGCTGTCGTTGCTGGAGCGAGTCACGCTGCCCGCCGACGGTGTGCCGAAGGCCATCGCCGGCCTGGTCAGCCGCCCGAACGTGCGCGAGGCCGTGGTGCTGTGCACCTGCAACCGCACCGAGGTCTACGCGGTTGCCGAGCGCTTCCACGGCGCCTATGCCGACATCCGCGACTTCTTCTGCGAGCTCGGCGGGCTCGATCCCGACGAGCTGCACCCGCACCTCTACAGCCAGCACGACGACGCCGCGGTCTCGCACCTCTTCGAGGTCGCTGCCGGGCTCGACTCCGCGGTCATCGGCGAGAGCGAGATCCTCGGCCAGGTCCGTGGAGCATGGGAGCTGGCGCAGGCCGAGGGCGGCGCCAAGGCGACGCTGAACCTGTTGTTCCGACACGCAGTGGAGACCGGCAAGCGGGCCCGCACGGAGACCTCGATCGGGCGCGGCACGGCGTCGGTCAGTCATGCGGCCGTGGAGATGGCAACGGAGCGCCTCGGCACGTTGGCGGGTCGCCGCGTGCTCGTCGTCGGTGCCGGCGACATGGGTGAGGGCATCGCCGTTGCGCTGGTCGGCGCGGGCGCCACCGACATCACGGTCACCAATCGCACCGAGGAGCGGGCGTTCCAGCTGGCGCAGCGAGTGGGCGGCTCGGTCGTTCCCTTCGGCAAGCTTCCCTCCGCGCTGGCCGATGCCGACGTGCTGCTCACGTGCACCGGCGCCGGCACCACCATGATCGACCTCGACACCGTGACGATGGCCCGCCTCGGCCAGGACCGGCCGTTGCTCATCGTCGACATCGCCGTGCCTCGCGACGTGGCCACCGATGTCGTCGAGGTGCCGGGCGTGACGTTGCTGAACCTCGACGACCTGCGCGACTGGGCCGCCCGCGGCGTGCAGCTGCGCACCGCCGAGGCCGACCGCGTGGTCGCCATCGTGTCGGAGGAGGTGGAGCGCTTCGGCTTGGAGGTCACCGCTCGCCAGGCCGCTCCGCTCGTCGCCTCGCTGTACGAGAAGGGCGAGTCGGTGCGCCGCAGCGAGCTCGAGCGCTTCTCGGCCCGTCTCGGTCAGCTCGACGACGCGCAGCGGGCCACCGTGGACGCGGTCACCAAGGGCATCGTCGCCAAGTTGCTGCATCAGATGTCGGTGCGCTTGAAGGACGATGCCGGCAGCCCGCAGGGCGAGCGCAACGCCGCCGCCGTGCGCGACCTGTTCGATCTCGGCTGATGCGCCTGCGGCTGGCCACGCGGTCCAGCGCCCAGGCAACGGCGCAGGCGCAGGTCGTCGCCGACGCGCTGCAGGCGGCACACGCGGGACTCGTCGTCGAGCTGGTGTTCGTCGAGACGCTCGGCGATCAGCTGGCCGACGTGCCGCTGCACACGATCGGCGGGCAGGGCGTGTTCGTGAAGGAGGTCCAGCGCGCCGTGCTGCACGGCCACGCCGACCTCGCCGCGCACTCGGCCAAGGACCTTCCCTCCGCACAGGCGGACGGGTTGACGATCGCCGCGTTCACGGCGCGTCGCGATCCGCGCGATGCCCTCATCGGGCTGCCGCTCGTCGACCTGCCGGTGGGCGCGACGGTGGCCACGGGTTCGGTTCGTCGGCAGGCGCAGCTGACGGTGCTGCGCCCGGACCTCCACTTCGTCGAGCTGCGGGGCAACATCCACACCCGCCTGTCGAAGCTGCCCGAGGGCGGGTCGCTGGTGATGGCGATGGCGGCGCTGGAGATCCTCGGCCTCACCGATCGCGTTGCCGAGGCGCTGCCCGTCGAGGTCTTCGTGCCAGCGCCGGGGCAGGGGTGCGTGGCCGTCGAGTGCCGAGTCGACGATGCGGCCACGCTCGAGCTGCTGGCCGCGGTGGACCACGGGCCGACGCGCATCGCCGTCGAAGCCGAGCGGGCCTTCCTGGCCGAGCTCGGCACCGGTTGCTCGCTGCCGGTCGGCGCACACAGTGACGGTGCCACGCTCACCGGCTTCCTCGCCGACCCGGCGTCGGGCCGCACCGTCACCCGGGCCGCACTGCTGGGCGAGCAGCAGACGTCGGCCGCGGCAGCGTTGGCGCGGTCCATCAACGAGGACCTGCAGGCGCCGTGAGCCTGCCGCTCGCCGGCCGGCGGGTGGTCGTGACGCGCCCGGTGCAGCAGGCCGAGTCGCTGGCCGAGCTGCTGCGCGAGCAGGGCGCCGAACCGGTGATCGTGCCGTTGATCGAGGTGGTCGACGTGCCCGCCGGGATGGCCCAGCTCGCGGCCTCGGACCTGCGCACCTTCGACTGGGTGGTCGTCACCTCACCGAACGTGGCCGAGCGTGTGGTGTGCCTCCATTCGGCCGCGCTGGGTGAGATCCCGCCGCGGATCGCGGCGGTCGGCACGGCCACTGCTGCGGCCCTGTCGAGATGCGATCTGGTGCCCGAGACGCAACGCGCGGTCGGTTTGCTGGCGGCGATGCCGCCGGCGCCGCCGGACGGATCGGGCTCGGTGCTCGTCGTGCAATCCGCCGAGGCGGCCCCGACCCTCGTCGACGGGCTGGCCGCGGCGGGCTGGCGCGTCACCGCCTGCCAGCCGGTTCGCGCCGTTCCTGCGGCTCTTTCCGCAGGTCAGCAGCTGGCTGCGCTGGCCGCCGATGCGGTGCTGTTCGCGAGCGGATCGGCGGCACGGGCGTGGGTGAGCGTGCTCGGCACGACCACACCACCGATCGTGGTGGCACTGGGCCCCCAAACGGGGGCGGATGTGGAGGCTGCGGGCCTCAAGGTTTCCCTGGTCGCGGCCGATCATTCACTCGCTGGCCTGGTGATGGCACTCGTCCGTCATCTCGCTCCGCTTGGGTAGTCTGTCAAGCGGGCGTCAACGGGCCGGCGGATCCGGAGCACCTCACAGCAATCATGGCCAGCCGCAGCACCACTCGGCGTTGGTTCCGCATCGTCGGAGTCCTCGCGATCACCGGAGCCCTGGGTTTCACTCAGGCCGAAGCTGGGTCGCGCCCGCTGCCGGGTGCTGCACCGCAGCTGCCGACGGTGCGTGTCGAGGCCGTGGCCGGCGAGCGTCCGTCGCTGTCGACCGATGGTCGCTGGGTGGTCTACGCCGGCGCTCCGGCGAAGAGCGACAACCGCAGCAGCACGGTGTTCCTGCGCGACCGGCTCGACGCCTCGGTCGTCGAGCTGACGCCGATCGTCGACGGCGTGCAACTCGGCGACAGCGTGATGCCCGCGCTCAGCGCGGACGGATGCGTCGTGGTCGTGGTGACGCAGATGTCGTACGACCTGTTCCGCGACAACGACGAGGGTGATCGCTGGGACGTGTACCGCCTCGTGCTGCCGTCGTGCGGGGGCACCCTCGATGACTGGGAGCTCGTCTCGGCGAGCACCGGGAGCGGCTTCGACGCGGCTGCCGGCGACGACGTCGACCCGACCTCGCAGCCCGCCATCTCCGCGACCGGCTCGGTCGTCGCCTACACGCACTCGTTCGACGGCACCCCGCTCGAGGATGCGGTCAACCCGCTCACGACCGTGTCGCTCGTCGACGAGACGGTGCCGCTGGGTGATGAGGGCCACATCGTCACCGTGCCGGGCGCGCCATCGACGGCACCGGCCACCAGCTTCCGCTACCACGGCCTGCGCGACCCGTCGTTGAGCGATGACGGCAAGGTGCTCGCCTACACGAGCGACGCCACCTCCACCGACGACCAGCCGACGTGGGCCGATGGCGTCACGCCCGGCGCCTTCGGTCGCAGCAACGTGTTCGCCTGGGATCGCACCGACCTCAACCCGTCCACCGCGGTGACGCAGGTGTCCGGGAACGCCGCCGGAGTCGTCGACGGCGACTCCGGTGAGGCCGCCGTCTCGGCCGACGGTCGCTACATCGCCTTCACCTCCGCCTCGTCGACGTTGGTCGCCGAGCCGAAGGTGGCACCCTGCGTCGAGGGCCTGCCGTGCATGACGCAGGTGTACCGCTTCGATCGCACCGACGGCTCCACCGTCCTCGTCAGCAAGCAATCGGTCACGCCTGCCGCTCCGTCACAGCCGGCCGATGGCGGCGCGTGGCAGCCGGCGATCACCGCCGACGGCGGCGAGGTCGTCTTCGTCACCCGCGCCACCAACCTGTTCCCCACGCGCGGCATCGTCAGCGGCGGGCCGACCGATGGCGACATCGTCGTGGCCGAGGTCGGGCTGCAGACCGTGAAGCGGGTCTCCGTGCTGGCGGACGGGATCACGGCCGCGCCGGTCGGCCACTCGCACCCGCAGATCTCCGGCATCGGCCGCGTCGTCGTCTTCGACACGCTCGCCGGTTCCGCGTTCGGTGGCTCGGCTGCGCCTGGTCGCCAGGTGGTGGCGGTGCAGCTCGTGCCCACGCTCGAGATCGCACAGGTGGTCGACGTCGGCACGGTCGCCGTGAGCTTCCCCGGGCCGGAGTGGTACGTGTCGGTGATCAACCGTGGCCCGTCGGCGTTCCTGCCGGCCACCGTGGAGTCCGACAACCCCGACTTCACGATCACCGGCGGCGACTGCCTCGAGGGTGGAGCCGTGCCGCCCGGCGGTCACTGCAGCGTCAACCTCATGCTCACCCCGACGGTTGCCGGGCCGCGCACGGGCACGCTGACCGTCTCCGAGGCCGGTGTGGGCAAGGACCGTGTGGGTGCGGCCAGCATCTCGGCGCAGCTGCTCGGCTACGGCGGCGAGCCGACGCTGGCGCCCTCGCCGGCGGGCGTCGACTTCCCCGACACAGTGGTCGGCTCCGAGTCGGTGGTCACGACGGTGCAGATCAAGAACGTGGCCTTCATCCACACCACCGTCAGCAAGATCGAGATCACCGGCGCCAACCCCGACGACTTCAGCATCAAGGCCAGCACGTGCGGCGTGGACATGGAGTCCGACGCGACGTGCTCGGTCGACATCGCCTTCACGCCGACCGGTGAAGGCCACCGCACCGCAACGATCGCTGCTTCGACCGGGCTCGGTCAGTACACGACGGTGCTCGTCAACGGTGAAGGTTTCCTCCACCCCGAGCTCCACGTGGTGGCCACCCTGGCCCCGACGGGTTCGAACCTCGGTGTGTGGGGCAAGGGCTTCGCCCCGAATGCGACGGTCACGATCGTGTTCGCCGACAGCACCGCGCCGCCGACCACCCTGACCACCGACGCCCTCGGCGGGTTCATGTGGGCGATCCCGATCAGCCCGTACGAGCGTCCCGGCATCCGCACCGTCGTCGCCCAGACGTCGGTCACCGCGGCCGCTAGCGCCACGGTCACCATCGTCTCGCCGCCCGCACGTCCCACCCCCGCCTCACCCGCCTTCGGCTGACCGGCCCGTTCCGGGGGCCGTTCGTGAGTTTCAGGTTCGCCAGCAGCGCTCGAAGCTCACGGACCCCCTGCGCTCCGCAGTCTGGGTGCCACCTCGCCCTCATCGCGCCTGATCCCCGACGGGCCCTGGCGCCCAGACTTCGTCGGCTCAGGAAGCGCCGGTGAAGGTACCGAGGATCTGGAGGGCAGCGGTGCAGGTGGCGGCGCCGGGGGCGGTGCCGGTGCACACGACTTGGTAGGTGACGGTCTGACCGCCCTTGACCTCGATCGGGGTGCGCAGTGCGGTCTGCTGCTCGCCGAAGATCACGTCGAGACGCCAGTTGCCGATGATCGCGTCGTCGCGCAGGAGCGTGGCCGT
Organism: Ilumatobacteraceae bacterium; assembly: GCA_965229005.1. Lineage (GTDB taxonomy): Bacteria > Actinomycetota > Acidimicrobiia > Acidimicrobiales > Ilumatobacteraceae > CBDDIP01. The sequence goes on along the minus strand of CBDDIP010000001.1, from coordinate 1,257,303 downwards.
GCCCTGATCGCCCTCCGGGTTCTGCAGGATGAGGTCGGTGATGCGCAGCACCTGACCCTCCGGAACCGTGAACGTCGACGTGAGGGTTTGCCCTGCCGGTGCGTTGGCGATCATCCGGTTGTCGTACAGCGAGGGCTCGGCGACGACCGGAACCGTCTCGACGACGACCGGCGAGGTGTCGTCCGGTGCTTGCGTGATGACGGTGCCGGCGATGGTGGTGACGGTGGCCGGGCGCTCATCGGCGACGGCGTCGCGGGCTGCGTCCTTGATGGCCGGCTTGACGAGTCCGAACCACACGCCGAACAGCGCAGCGATCCCGAGTGCAACGGCGGCGGCACGGCCGAGCAACCGCTCGGGCACCATCGGGGCCTGCACGAAGGTGGCCGGTGCGACGGCGGTCGGCGAACCGGGCTGGTCGGCTTCGACGGTGAACGCCAGCGTGCGCGAACGGCGCTCCCACTGGCGGCGGTTGGAGCGCAGCTTGAGGCGGATCAGCGTGCTGGCACCGGGCTCGACGCCGGCGGCCGGGGGGTCGAAGTCTCCGTCGACGCGACCCGACGGGTCGACGAGGCGCAGCCGGCAGCTGGCCTGCGTGTTGCCCTGGTTCTCGAGCATCAGCTCGTAGTTGGCGCGGCGGCGGCCGCGCAGGGCCGGCTGGAGGACGTAGAGGCGGCGGTCCTGGCTCGTGCCGATGTTGAGCGTGGTCTCGGCGCTGGTGACGTCGTCGGGATCGCTTTGCGGGACGATGCGGACGCTCAACGCCGTCGGGCCAGCGGTGGTGGAGGGCAGCAGCGGCGGGGAGACGACGACGTCGATGTTCTCTTGCGATCCGCCGAACAGCGTGACGGTCGCCGGGCGAACGGTGGTCCATCCGGCGGCCATGCCGGCCGGGGCGAGGGCGAACGTCTCGGTGATGTCGCCGAGGTTGACGATGGTGGCGTGCAGCACCGTCGTCGCGCCGGGCGCGACATCGACGTCGCCGGTGGAGAACCAAGCCTGTACAGCCACGGCGACAAGCTAGCTGTGCAGGCCTTCGAACTCTCGGAGGGTCGTCGCCGATGAGATGCTGGTGGTCGTGAGGTCCAACACCGCATGACGACCTTCCTGTTGCTCCCTGGCGCCGGTGGCGAGGCGTGGTTCTGGCACCTCGTGGTGGCTGAGCTCGAAACGTTCGGCCACGAGGCCATCGCCGTCGACCTGCCCGCCGACGACGAGTCGCTCGGCTGGGCCGAGTTCACGGCGATCGCACTCGATGCGTTGGGGTCGCGTTCGGAGCCGGTGGTCGTCGGGCAGTCGATGGGTGCGTTCCTCGCCCCGCTCGTGTGCTCGAAGGTGCGTGCGCAGCACCTGATCCTCGTCAACCCGATGATCCCGCGGCCCGGTGAGACCGCGGGCGAGTGGTGGGGCAACACCGGCATGGAGGCGGCGCGTGTCGCCGCCGGCTACGAGGGCTTCGACGTCGATCGCGACTTCTTCCACGACATCCCCGCCGATCTGGTCGCGGTGATGGCTGCTGGAGGGCGGAACCAGAGCGAGCATTCGTTCGCCGATCCGTACCCGTTGGCATCGTGGCCCGCGGTTCCGACGACCGTGATCGCCGGTCGCGACGACCGCTTCTTCCCGCTCGAGTTCGTGCAACGCATCGCCCAAGAACGACTCGGCCTCGAGCCGGAGGTCGTCCCCGGCGGCCACCTCAACGCCCTCTCCCAACCCAACGCCCTCGCCGCCGCCTTGGCCGCCCGCGCCTGATCCGACTTGGATGTCTGTGCGCGGCATAGTGCCGCGCCCAGACATCCAGTTAGGGGCGCTTGCGTTTCGGGTTGGGTTTTGCTGGCGCGCTGGCTTCCCAGAGGTGTTGGAGGGCGAGGAGGTTGCGGGTGAACGTGCCCGGTTCGTAGCTGCCGGGCTCGATCAGTTCGGCGAGCAGGTAGCCGTTGTCCATCGCCAGGATCATCGCTGCGGCGTCGTCGACCGGCATCGGTGGCTCGACGCCGAGCCGTTCGCTGTCGCGCCGCACCACTTCGGCGATCACCTCGCGCCAGCGTCGTTGGTGCTCGGCGAGACGGGCCCGATTGGCCGGGTTGCGCAGGGCGTAGAGGGTGAACTCCATGTGCAGCACCGGGTCGGGCCCCAGCGGGCTGTCGCGTCGGCGCTCGGGTGATTCGAGCAGCTGGATGTACTCCGTCGGGGATGCCGACACGTCGAGGAGGCGGGCCATCTCGGCCATGCTGCGCTCGACGTGGTCGTCCATCATCGCCATGACGAGCTGGTCCTTGTTGGCGAAGTTCGAGTACATCGCGCCGCGGGTGAGTCCGGCCTCGAGGCAGATGTCCTCGACGCTCGCACCGGCGATCCCCGCGCGGACGAAGACCTTCGCCGCGGCGGCGAACAGTCGCTCGCGGGTCTCGTCGCGTGAGGGGCGCGTCCTGCTTGACACTCGGGTCAGCATACGCGACTGTACTGAATACATATCTGTATCGAGTTGGAGGCAAGTGATGAGCGATGCCGGCGGCGACGCAGCGACCGAGTTCTTCATGGAGGCGTTCGCGCCCCAGCATCGAGCCGACCCGTACGGGCTGTATCGACGGATGCGAGAGCTCGGCCATCTCATCTCGGCCGATGGATTGCACCTCGCCTTCGGACACGCCGACTGCTGGGCGACGTTGCGCAACCCGATGGCGAGCAGTGATGAGCGACGCAGCACGGTGCTGCAGCGCGAGGCGCTGACCGATCCGCGGCTGGCAACGATGCTCGAGACCCGGCCGTTGCTCGTGTTCATGGATCCGCCGGATCACACGCGTCTGCGCGGGCTGGTGGCTCAGGGGTTCACGCCCAGACGCATCGAGCAGTTGCGCACGAGGATCCAATCGGTTGCTGAGGCGTTGCTCGACGACATCGTCGCGAGTGGCGACGCCGAGGTCGACCTCATCGAGCGCCTCGCCTACCCGCTGCCGATCGCCATCATCTGCGAGCTGCTCGGCATCCCGCAGGAGGACGAGGGGCGGTTCCGCGAGTGGTCGACGGCGATCACCAAGTCGGTCGACCCCGGCATGTTGCGCAGCGAGGAGGACAACGCTGCGATCACGGTGGCGATCGCGGAGCTCAACGCCTACACGGGCTCGTTGCTCGAGGCGCGACGTGCTGAGCCGAGCGATGACCTGTTGTCCGACCTCGTCGCTCGCCACGGTGGAGACGATCACCTGCTTGACGATGAGCTCGCCGACCTCGTCACGCTGCTGCTCGTCGCCGGCCACGAGACGACCGTGAACCTGATCGGCAACGGTCTGGTCGCGCTGCTCGATCATCCCGATCAGCTGTCCGACTGGACGCAGCACCCCGAGGTCGCCGACTCCGGTGTCGACGAGCTGCTGCGCTTCGACAGCCCGCTGCAACTGGTGCAGCGAGTGGCGATCGAGGACATGGTCGTCGGTGGCGTCCGAGTGCCGGCCGGCGATCAGATCGTGACGATGCTCGGCGCTGCCAACCGCGATCCATCAGTGTTCGACGACCCGGATCGCCTCGACATCCGTCGCCCCAACGCGAACCGGCACATCGCCTTCGGTGGTGGCATCCACCACTGCCTCGGCGCCGCGCTCGCACGGGTCGAGGGCTCGATCGCCATCACGTCGCTGCTGCAGCGCGTCCCGCACATCGAACCCGCCGGTGACGCCCCGATCCGCAACACCTTCACCCTGCGAGGCCGCTCCGCCCTTCCCGTCCGCCTGTCCGAACTGGATGTCTGACGCGCGGCCACGCCGCGTCTCCGACATCCAGTTGGCAGAAACTGCGGTCGCCCGAACGATGGTCATCGAGTGGCCAGGGGAGACTGGAGGCTGTGAGCTTCGAGGACGATGTTCGCCAGCTCCGTGCCGGGACAGCCGCCATACCGAGCCGGACGATGAAGGTGCGGCTTCGCCGGTCATGGGGACGAGCGAGCTCGCGCGCAACGACGCTGGTCGCGAGTCGAGCCGACTCGGAACTGTCGGTGCTGCTCTACGACGACCTCGCCCGTCCGTCCGACCGGCATCGGTACGCCGTCCGCGTCGACCCGCAGATCGACCTCGACTCGATCGTGGGTGAGGGGCCGATCCAGGCGGAGGTGCTCGGCTGGCCCGCCCCGGGTCGCGCCGTGGTCGTCAAAGCGATGGGCGTCTCGATGCTGGCGATCACCCCGTGTCGCCCACCGCTGCGCGGTCGTCGTCTCGGGCCGAGCGCGACTGTCAGTGGAAGGTGATGCGGTTGCGGCCGGTGCGCTTCGCGGCTTGCATCGCTTCGGTGGCGGCGGCGAGCACTCTCGCTGAGTCGAACGAGCCGCTGCCGGCGGCGACACCGACCGACGCTGTCAACGACACGTCGCGCGGCAGGCCGCTCCACGTGTGCGTGGCGATCAGCTGGCGGATGCGTTCGAACACGACGCGGGCGTCGTTCAACGAGGCTTCGCGCAGCACCATCACGAACTCGTCGCCGCCGATGCGCACGACGGCGTCACCGCGGCGGCACACGCGTTCCAGCAGCGTCGCCACTTCCTGCAGCACGCGATCGCCGGCTTCGTAGTTGAAGTCGTCGTTGATCTGCTTGAAGCCGTCGAGGTCGACCACACCGACGCATACCGGCGGATGCTCCTCGAACACCTCGGGCAACCAGTGGCCGAGGTAGCGACGGTTCGGCAGACCGGTGAGCGGGTCGCTCTCGCTGATCGCCTCGACGCGCTTGTGCTCGACACCGAGGCGCACGTGCTCCCAACGAGCTGACGACTCCTGGTGGATGCGCGACATCAGCTGACGCGTGTTGCGGCGCATCGCCGTGCGCGCACACTCGAACTTCTCCAACGTCCACAGGATGTCGACCTCGACGTCGCGGATCGGTTGGAGGATGTCCTCGAAGTGGACCTCGGCGGCCAGGTCGTACGTCTCGGCGATGAGGTCGAGCACGGACGCGTCCTTCGACAGGCCCCAGCGCGACACCACTTCGCCGCACATCGCCGCGACTTGCTCCTCGCGCATGCCGTGCTCGCTCGTGATCACTCGCGCCCGCTGCGCATCGCGCAGCGCGGCATCGAAGTGACCGATCTCGGCGAGCATCATCGAACGGTGCGCCATCGCCAACCCGGTGGCCATGATCTCGGCGCCGCCCTGCGGATCCAGCGCCGCAGTCGCGGCGTAGAGGCCATCGTGCAGCAGCGCGTCGCGTGCCGCATCGTCGGGCTCTGCGAGCGCGGCGAAGTGGTAGGCGACGGCCATGTTCGAGTAGGTGAACTGCTTGTCGGCCTCGTTGTCGGCCAGACGCAACGCCCGGTCGTAGAGCTCCAGCGCGGCGTGCACGAACCCGCAGCGCGAGTACGTCACCGCCAAGTTGTGCATCACCTGGAACACGGCCGGATCGTCCGGCAGTCGCTCCAGGGCGTACATCGCCTCGGCGAGCACGTGTGCCGCGTCGGCGAGGCGATCGTTCTGCGTGTGGTGATCGACGATGACACCGAGCGCGTCGGCCAGCTCCGGCAGGAAACCCTCGCCGCGAGCACGTTGCGCGACTCGCTGGGCGATGTCCAACGCGCCGTCGGCGTTGTCGACCGCGATCAGGCAGTAGGCCCGGCGCATCTCGAGGTGCAACGACTCCTGCTCGTCCACGCACATCGATGCCGCCTCGGCGAACAGCAACGCGGCGCGGTCGTAGTCGCCCGCCATGCGCGCGTCGAATGCCTGCTGCTCCAACGACGACACCGACAGGCTGTCGTGCGTCGTGCCTGGTGAACTGGTCCGCTCTTCGTCCACGGGTGAAACCCTCCGCCTACGCCCTACGATGCCCAGCCGTGGCTGGCACCTTCCCGGTTTCTCGTCCACGCAGGTTGCGCACCACTGCTGCGCTGCGCGACCTCGTCGCCGAGACACAACTCGACCCACGCAACCTCATCGCCCCGTTGTTCGTGCGAGAGGGCATCGACGAGCCGCAGCCCATCTCCTCACTCCCCGGGGTGATGCAACACACCCGAGACAGCGTGCGCCGCGAAGTTGCCGAGCTCGCTGAGCTGGGCGTTCGCGCCGTGATCCTCTTCGGGGTACCAACCATCAAAGATTCCATCGGCTCGCAGGCGTTCGATCCTGAGGGAATCGTGCAAGTTTCTCTGCGCGATCTTTCCGATGACCTGGGCGACGACGTGGTGCTCATGGCCGACCTCTGCGTCGACGAGTACACCGATCACGGCCACTGCGGCATCCTCGACGGACACGGCTCGGTGGACAACGACCAGACCCTCGACATCTACGCCCGCATCGCCGTCGCGCAGGCCAACGCCGGTGCCCGCGTCGTCGCGCCGAGCGGGATGATGGACGGCCAGGTCGGCGCCATCCGCACGGCACTCGACGGTGCCGGCCACAGCGACATCGCCATCCTCGCCTACTCGGCCAAGTACGCCAGCGGCCTCTACGGACCGTTCCGCGACGCGGTCGACGTGCAGATCGTCGGTGGTGGCGATCGCAAGGGCTACCAGCAGGACTGGCGCAACGCCCGCGAGGCGCTCGTCGAGATCGAAGCCGACCTCGCCCAGGGCGCCGACATGGTGATGGTCAAGCCTGCGCTCGCCTACCTCGACGTGATCGCTGCTGTGCGTCAGCGCGTCGACGTGCCGCTGGCGGCGTACCACGTCAGTGGTGAGTACGCGATGATCAAGGCCGCGGCGGCGAACGGGTGGATCGATCACGACGTCGTTGCGCTGGAGCACCTCACGGCGATCCGTCGTGCCGGTGCCGACATGATCCTCACGTACTTCGCCCGCTGGTTCGCCGAGCGCGTCGCATCGTGACCACGAACGCCGAGATCTTCGAGCGGTCGTGCCGGGTGATCCCCGGTGGGGTCAACTCCAGCATCCGCGCCTTCAAGTCGGTCGGCGGCACGCCGTACATCGTCGAGCGCGCCGAGGGCCCGTACGTGTTCGACGTCGAGGGCACGCGTTACCTCGACCTCGTGCAGAGCTACGGGGCGATCATCCTCGGCCACGCCCACCCCGCGATCACCGCCGCAGTGTCGGCCGCGGCCGCGGGTGGCACGAGCTACGGCGCACCGACACCCGGCGAGATGCTGCTCGCCGAAGCGATCGTGGCGCGGGTGCCGAGCTGCGAGCGCGTGCGCCTGATGAACTCCGGCACGGAGGCGACGAGCACCGCGGTGCGACTGGCCCGCGGGTTCACCGGCCGCGACCGAATCGTGATCTTCCACGGCAACTTCCACGGCGCCACCGACGCGCTGCTCGCTGCCGGTGGCAGCGGTGTCGCCACGCTCGGCCTGCCCGGCACCGCCGGCGTGCCGGCCAGCGCAGTGGCCAACACGTTGGTCGTGCCGTACAACGTCGTGCCGCAGCTCGACGAGCAGGTCGCTGCCGTCTTCGTCGAGCCGGTTGCTGCCAACATGGGCCTCGTCGCCCCGGCACCTGGCTTCCTCGAGGGCCTGCGCGCCGAGTGCGATCGCGTCGGCGCGTTGCTCGTGTTCGACGAGGTGATCACCGGCTTCCGTCTCGGCGCCGGTGGCGCGCAGGAGCGCTACGGCGTGCGTCCCGACATCACCACCTTCGGCAAGGTGATCGGTGGTGGCCTGCCCATCGGCGCCGTCGGTGGACGCCAGGACATCATGGAGACGCTGACCCCGCTCGGCACCGTCTTCCACGCCGGCACGCTGGCCGGCAACCCGTTGGCCACCGCCGCCGGCCGTGCCGCGCTGGAGCTGCTGACGCCCGACGCCTACGAGTTCCTCGCCGCGCGAGCGCAGCAGCTGAGCGACGTGCTCACGGCTGCATGCGACGCTGCGGGTCTGCCGGCGAAGTTCCCCGTGGTCGGCACGCTCGCCGGGATGTACTTCGGCGACGGCCCGCTGCCCACCAACTTCGCCGAAGCCAAGACCACCGACGAGGTCGCCTTCCGCACCTTCTTCCACGCGATGCTCGACGAGGGCGTGGCGCTCGCGCCCGGCGCCTACGAAGCCCTGTTCGTCGGCCTCGGCCACACCGAAGCCGTCATCGACGCCATCGGCGCCGCCGCCACCCGCGCTGCCGCCACCGCCGTTCACCAACTCGCCTGACCCCTCCGCAGTGGGGAGGGCTTGGAGTCCGCCCGGGTGAACCTGGAACCCTCCACTGATCCGGAGTGGAGGGTTTGACGTCCGCCCGGGTGGGCGTGAAACCCTCCACTGATCGGGTGTGGAGGGTTTGGGGCTCACCCGGATGGGCTTGAAAGCCTCCACTGGAGCGGCGTGGGCGGGGCCGCCTGACGGCCTTGCCGGAGTCGACGCCTCTACGCTGCTCGGCCGTGCGGCAGTTCATCTCGATCCGGTTCTGGATGACGCTGCTCGCGCTGGCGGGGTTGTTCGCCGGGCTCTGGTACGTCCTGGTGCGCGACGACACGTCGGCCATCCGAGCCGTGGTCACGCCGACGACCGAGGAGCACAACATCGACCTCGTTGCGCTGGTCTACGCGGTGCAGGCCGACGACGGCTTCACGATGAAGAACGGCGAGACCACCGGCGAGCTGCGTCTGATCATCGACGGGACGCGGGTCATGGTCATCAAGCCGGGGACGCCAGGGGACATCAGCTGCGTCGAGCTGGCCGAGCTGGCCAGGTGCGTCGTCGCCGCCGACCTCCTCGGTGACGGCGTGATCTGGTTCTCACTGGTGCCTGGCGCGCCGAAGAGCACCGTGACGCTGCCCGCGGTGGTGACGGTGCGCGGCGACAACGTGGTGCTGCTGGCAAACGGTTGGGTGGTGCGCCGCGCCTCGGTGGTCAAGGTGGTGTGCGACACCGACGACGTGTCGACCCTCGGCGAGTTCGTGCGCCGCTTCGGCGCACGTGCCTCGTCGACCTACACCTTCGAGAAGCAACAGGTCACGTCGGTGGTCTGCCCCGGAGCGAGCGAACCTCCGCCCACGGACCCGATTGCCACCACCACGACCGTGCCGATCAGCCTGCCGGGCACCGCCGCACCCTGATGCGGCGCTACTTGGCGCGGTGGCGGGCGACTTCGTAGGTGGCCAGGGCGGCAGCGGCACTGACGTTCAACGAGCTGAGCCGACCGCGCATCGGGATGCTCACGATCAGGTCGCAGCGCTCGCGCACCAACCGCGACAGGCCGGCACCTTCGGCACCGAGCACGAGGCACACGCCCTCCGAGGCGAGGTCGCCGAGCTCGAACAGATCACGGTCGGCGCCGTCGTCGAGGCCGACCACCCAGATGCCGGCGTCCTTGATGCGCGCCAACGCGGCGGGCAGCCCACCGACCACGGCGATGGGCACGTGCTCGACTGCGCCTGCGGCAGCTTTCGCCGTCGTCGGCGTGACGTGCACGGCGCGATGGCGGGGGATGACCACACCTTGCACGCCGGCACCGTCGCAGCAGCGCAGGAGCGCGCCGAGGTTGCCCGGGTCGGTGACGCCGTCGACGGCGACGAGGAACGGTGGCCGGCCGGCCTTGCGCTCCAGCATCGTGGTCAGGTCGGCCTCGGGCAGCGGGTTGGCGAAGGCGATCACGCCCTGCGGTGCCTCGCTTCGTGCCGCCGCCTCCAACCGCTTGCGGTTGACCTCCTGCACCGGCACGCGCACGCTGCGGGCGATGTCGACGATGTCGCTGACGATCTCGTTGTCGTCGAGGTCGGTGGCCACCCACACCTCACGCACACGACGCGTGCCGGCCAGCAGCAGCTCGCGCACCGCCTGACGACCCTCGACCTGCTCGCCGCCGAGCGTCTTCTCCGGCTTCTTGCGCGGCGACTCGCCGGTCGGCGTGATCCGACCCGTGCGTCCGGCACCACGCGATGCGAACTGACGCGTCCCCCCCGTCGCTCCACCCCGCGTGCCACCGCCGCTGCGCGTACCGCCGCCACTTGCACCACCGCGGCGAGGCGCGCCGCCGGTGCTGCCCGTGCCGGCCGAGCCCGACGCGGCGCGCTGCCCGCGTGCTCCCGATGCGGCTCGACCGCCGCGGCCCTGACCCGGTTGGCGTCCTGAACTGGCGCGTGCCATCACTGCTCCTCATTCGATCGAACGACCACCGCAACGGCGAAGCAGGCGATGCCCTCGACGCGGCCGAGCGCGCCGAGACCCTCGGCACGTCGTCCCTTCACGGTGACCGGCGCTCCCGCGGCCGCGGACAGACGGCGCTGCATCTCGTCGCGATGCGGTGCCAGCTTGGGCTGCTCGCAGATCACGGACAGGTCGACGTTGCCGATCGTCCAGCCGTGCTGCAACACCAGGTCGCGCACCGCGGCGAGCAGAGCGAGTGAGTCCGCATCGCGCCACTCCGGTTCCGTGTCCGGGAAGTGCTGGCCGAGATCGCCGAGGCCGGACGCGCCGAGCAGCGCCTCACACGCGGCGTGGGCGATCACGTCGGCGTCGCTGTGGCCGACGAGCCCGATCGCACCCTCGATGTGCACACCGCCGAGCATCATCCGCCGCGCGGGATCGTCGCTGAAGCGATGGATGTCGAACCCTTGCCCGACTCGAATGACCGGAACGCTCATGCGGGCTCCGCAGCAACGAGCGCGCGAGCCCAGGCGAGGTCGTCGGCGTCGGTGATCTTGCGGTTCAGCGGATCGCCCGCCACCACCACGACCCGGCCGCCGATCTCCTCGACGAGCGAAGCGTCGTCGGTGGCCTGCCCGCCACGAGCGTGCGCGTCGCGCAGCACGTCGGCGCGGAAGGCCTGCGGCGTCTGCACAGCGACCAGCGAGTCGCGCGGGGGCGTGTCGATCACGACGCCGTCGGCGTCGATGCGCTTGATCGTGTCGGTCACCGGGATGCCCGGCACTGCCGCATCCGCACCTCCGCGCACCGCGGCGATCACCGCGTCGAACAGCGGCTGCCCGGCGAACGGACGCGCGGCGTCGTGCACGCACACCACCCCCACTTCGGCGGGCACCTCGTGCAGCCCGTTGCGCACCGACTCGGTCCGCGTGCTGCCGCCGGCCACGACGCGAGTGCACCCGCCGGCCGAGGCGCGCTCGCGCTCGGTGTCGGTGCTCGGCACCACCACGACGACGCCGGCGCTGGCGGCCGCAGCGGCACGCACGGCGCGATCCAGCACGCGACCGGCTCCGAGCGCCTCGTACTGCTTCGGTCCGCCGAAGCGCTCGCCCTTCCCACCGGCGACCACGATGGTCCACACCGTGGCGAGGGCGCGGTCGGGGTCGGGCTGCGGCATGCCCGGCGAGGGTAGTACCGTTCGCTCGACATGGCTCACGAAGACCTCCTCGCCCGGACCGAATTCTTCGCCGACGCCCAGCCCGAGGTGCTGCGCACCATCGCTGCTGCGGGCCGCGAGCAGCACCTCATCCGCGGCGACGTGCTGTTCCGCGAGGGCGACGTCGCCGACGCGCTCTACGTGGTGCTGCGTGGCCGTCTGGCGATCGCCATCGCCAATCCGATCGACCATCGCGAGACCGTCGTCTCGCTGATGGAGCCCGGCGAGCTGTTCGGCGAGATGGCGATGCTCGACGAGGGCACCCGCTCCGCCATGGCCCGTGCGCTGGAGCCGAGCGCCGTGCTGGCCATCCCCTTCGAGCCGGTCCTCGCCGCGTTCCGCAGCGACCCGAGCATCCTGTGGGGCGTCACCCGCCTCCTGGCCCAGCGCCTGCGGGGCATGGACGAAGCGCTGGCCGACAGCGTCTTCCTCGACGTCACCGGGCGCACGGCGAAGCGTCTCCTCGAGCTCTCGGAGGGCGCCGACGAGTTCACCCTGCCGGTCACCCAGGAGGAACTGGCGGGCATGGTCGGTGCCTCGCGCGAACGAGTCAACAAGGCGATCGCCAGCTTCATCCGCCTCGGCTGGATCGACCAACACGACCGCCACTACACCATCCTCAAGCGCGACAGCCTCGAGATCCGCAGCCGCTGACCCGCGGCCGCGCCATTGCTCAGGCGGTGAGCCAGGCCCTGGCGCGGGCGAACGCATCGGCTGCGTCGGCAGCTCTGTGCGCCGGTCGGCTGGCATCGTGGGCGAAGCCGTGCTCGGCGTCGGGGTAGCGCACCACGGTGACACCGGTGGCCTCGAGCGCGTCGACGTCGGCCGGCGGCGTGTAGTGATCCACCTCGCCGATGATCGCCAGCACGCGGTCGGGATGACCGGCGGCGAGGTGATCGAGCGGCTCGCCCTGCGACGGACTGGCCCACGCCGCGGGCAAGCGGATCATTCCGTAGAAGCTGACGATGCGCTCGAACCGGTCGCTGCGCGACGCCTTGTGGCAGTACATCCCGCCGAGGCAGAACCCGAGCAGACCGACGTGCTCGACGTTGCCAGATCTCGCAGACACGGCGTCGGCACCTTCCAACAGGTCGCGCAGGTGGCGACCGTCGTCGAGCGACGGCACGGCGGCGAAGCGCGGCTCGACGTCCGGCCCGAGGTCGCGGCCGGGGAACGGCTCCACCGCGCACACCGTCATCTCCCACTCGCGGGCGAGGCGGGCAACGAGATCGTCGTACAGCGGACGCAAGCCGAAGATGTCCGGGGCGATGACCAGACCGCGGGTGGACGGTCCGTCCGGGTGGGCGATCTCAGCGGGCGCGCCGCTGGGCAGGGTGATGCGCATTCCCTCAGGCTAGGAGAGCACCGCCGAGCACGTCAGGCGTCGCGACGGTTGGCGATCCAGCCGCCGAGCGCGGCCAGCACCAGCACCACCAGCCCGAAGTAGACGCCGCCGGCAACGCGGCCGAGCTGCTGCGGGTCGCCGGAGTTGCTGTCTGACGTGGCGGCCAACGCGAACCCGGCGCTGTACGGCAGGAACTTGAACACGTTCTTCACACCGGCGGCGAACAGCACGCCGCCGATGATGTTCTCCAGCAGGAGCGGCCACAGGATGAGGATGGCCACCGAGCTGGGCGTGTTGCGGATGATCAACCCGATCGCGTAGCCGAGCAGCGAGATCAGGGCGGCGAAGATGATCAGCCCGATCGTGGCCGGCCGCGCCTGCGGCACCTCATCGAAGTCGATCGTCGCGCCGCGGCTGGACGCCACCGCCGTCGAGATCGAGTACGAGAGCAGCACCACCAACGCCTCGGCGATCAACGAGAACACGGCGATGACGATGGCCTTCGCGGTGAACACGCGCCACCGCTTGGGCGTTGCCGCGAACGTCGGTCGGATGGTGCCGTGGCCGAACTCGCCGGCGATCGACACGGCGCCGATGACACCGAGCAGCAGCGCCGACACGATCGATGAGTTGACCACGAGGTCGACGATGTCGCGAGCGCCGAGGTCGTCGACATCGATCAACGAGCACGTGAGCACCGACACGATCAACGGGAAGGCCACGGCGATGATGCCGAGCACCCAGTTCATGCGGACCGTGCGCAGCTTGATCCACTCGGCGTTGATGATCGGCGTCATGGCTCGTCCGTCGCAGCGACGGTGCCGAACGTTGCCGAGCCCGTGGGCGGCGGTGGCGGGGCGGCGAACGGATCGACCGGCGGCGGCGCGCTGATCGAGTGCGACGAGTACTGCTGCGCCTCGGCCGTGGCGCGCAGGAACGCGTCCTCCAGCGAGCCGGTCTGCAACGACAGCTCGTGCAGCACGACCCCGTGTGCTGCGGCCATCTCGCCGACCTGCGCGCACGAAACGCCACGCAGCTCGGCCAGGTCGGCGTCGTGCACGCCGACCTCGGCGCCGGCATGCTGCGCGGCGTCCACCAGTGCAGCCAGCTGCGGGCTGCGCACGCGCACCCACTGCTCGCCGTACTTGGCCACGAACTCGGTCACGGTGCACTGCTCGATCAGCTGGCCGCGGCCGATGACGACGAGGTCGCTGGCCATCAGCGCCATCTCCGACAGCAGGTGGCTGCTGACGAGGACCGAGCGTCCCTGACCGGCGAGGTGGGTGAGCACGTCGCGGATCCAGCGGATGCCTTCGGGGTCGAGCCCGTTGGCCGGCTCGTCGAGGATCACCGTGTGCGGATCACCGAGCAGCACGCCGGCCAGTCCCAGGCGCTGCTTCATCCCGAGCGAGTAGGTGCGCACCCGCCGGCCGGCAGCATCGGTGAGCCCGACCAGTTCGAGCACCTCGTCGACGCGGGCCTTCGACAGGCGGTTCGACGCGGCCAACCAGCGCAGGTGGTTGCGGCCGGAACGACCCGGGTGCACGTAGCCGGCGTCGAGCAACGACCCGACCTCGCGCAGCGGCTGCGTGTACGACGAGTAGGGCTTGCCGTCGAACAACGACGTGCCGGCGTCGGGATGGTCGAGCCCGAGCATGCAGCGCATCGTCGTGCTCTTCCCCGAACCGTTCGGCCCGAGGAAGCCGGTGACCGTGCCCTGCTTGACGTCGAAGGACAGGTGATCGACGGCGACGAGCCCACCGAAGCGCTTGGTGAGCCCGCCGACCGTGATCATGATGTTGCGCTGTCCGTCAGGCCAGCGATGCCAGGAACTGCTTGGCGACGACGTCGGGCGACGTGGCGTCGACCTCGATCTGGACCATCAGCTGCTTGAGCACGTCGGTGGTCAATTTGGCGTCCACCGCGTCGAGCACGGCGAGCACCTCGGGCGTGGCCGCGGCGGTGGTCATCAGCGGCAGCACCGCTTCGGCGGGCACCAGCGTCTGGTCGTCCTCGAGGGCGACGAAGCCGTTGGTGGTGATGGCCGACATCGTCGAGAACATGTTGCCGCAGTCGATCGCGCCGCTCTTGATGCTGTCGGCGATCTGCCCGATCTTCAGCGGCACGAACTCCTTGAACTCGGCCTTGAGGAGGTCCTTGAAACCGACCAGGCCGAACGGCGAGCGGGTCTCGAACTCGGGCGGCCCACCGATGGTGATCTTGTCCGAGGCGGCGGCGAGCGTCGACAGGTTGGTGATCAGGTTCTTGTCCGCCACCTCCTTCGAGCAGACGATGACGTCCTTGTCCTCAGCGGTGGACGGCGTGCCGATGGTGAGCGTGTCGGGCAGTGCACCCTTCAGCTCGGTCACCTGATCGGCGATCGTCTTCGACGTCGGCAACGCATCCGGGTTGTCGAGGCGCAACACGTAGCTGAGCAACGAGTTGGTGTACTCGGGAACCAGCTGGATCTCGTTGCTCTCGATGGCCTTGTAGTACAGCTCGCGGCTGCCCAGCGGATCCTTCAGCGAGACGCGGAAGCCAGCGTTCTCCAGTGCCTGGGAGTAGATCTGGGCGATCAGCTGGCTCTCGGGGAAGTCGGCCTGGCCGACGACGATCTTCTGCACGGGCGGGGTGGTGGCCTCCGACTTGTCGTCGGAGCCGCAGGCACCGAGAGCGAGTGCGGCAACGAGGGGCAGTGCAAGGGTACGGGTGAGCTTCACGGGGGCTCCCTTCCGGTTCACGGAGTGTGGGGGACGATGGTATTGGGGATTGCGCGTACTCGGCGGCTCTTGCCGGTGCGCAGACCCGGCGAGACGATGGTGCGCTGGAGGAGCGCGAACGCGATCTCGACCAGCAGGACGAGGGCGATGACGAGGAACGCGGCGCCGTAGACGACGTCGTAGTGCTGCGTGCCCAGGCCGGTGAACAGGAACCGGCCGAGCCCGCCGAGCCCGAAGAAGCCGGCGACCGTGGCGGTTGCCAGCACCTGGTTGGCCGCACTGCGCACGCCGGCTAGCACGAGTGGCAACGCGCACGGGAGCTCCACCTTCGTCAGCACCTGCCAGCCACTGTGCCCCGTGGCGCGGGCGGCGAGACGCGCTTCGGGTTCCACGGAGTCGATGCCCGCCGCGGTGTTGAGCACGATCGGCGGGATGGCGAGGATGGTCAACGCAACGAGCGTCGGGTACACGCTCAGCGGACGCCACGTGAAGATCAGCGAGACGACGCCGATCGTGGGGACGGCACGCAGCAGGTTGGCCGCGTTGGACGCGAGGAAGCGCCCACGGCCGGTGTGGCCGATGAACAGCCCGATCGGCAGGGCGATCGCGATCGCCAGCGCGGTGGCGAACAACGAGTACCACAGGTGCTCGCCGAGGCGGCGGGCGATGCCGCTCGGCCCCCACCAGTGGTCGGCGGCGGTGAGCCAGTGGAAGCCGTCGGCGATGTCGTTCACGTCCGTGCCGCCTTCGTGGCGCGCACCCACGGCGTCATCATCCGGCCGGCGACGAGCACCAGCATGTCGGCGATCAACGCGAGCACGATGATCGCCAGCAGCCCCGCCCACAGCTCCTGCGAGATGTCGCGCGCGTCACCGTCTTCGAACAGACGGCCGAGGCCGCCGTGGCCGACGAGGCTGCCGACGCTGACCAACGAGATCGTGCTGACCACGGCCACGCGCAGTCCGGCGACGATGCCCGGCACGGCCAGCGGCAGCTCCACCGAGACGAAGCGGCGCAGCGGGCCATATCCCATCGCCGTCGCCGCGGTGACCACGTGTGCCGGCACGGTGCGCAGGCCCTCGACGATGTTCCGCACGAGGATCACCAACGTGTAGAGCGCCATCGCCAGGACCACCGGCCGGTCGCTGGTGAACCCGAAGGTCGAGGCGAGGACGATGAACAGCGCGATCGACGGGATCGCGTAGGCGATGTTGGTGATCGCCAGGATGACGGGGTAGGCGACCGGCTTGCGGTGGGCGAGGTAGGCGAGGAGCAGCGCCATCACCATCCCGATGGCCAGCGACGTCACGGTGAGCTGGATGTGCACCCAGCCGTAGTGCCAGATGACGTCCCAGTTGCCCGCCCACTGCCGTCCGTTCCAGGTCGGCCCGGCGCGCAGCGCGTTCACTGCTCGGCTCGCAGGTCGTCGAGCGTGGAGATGCCGATGGCGCGGCCGTCGTCGTCGATGTGCACCACGGCGCCGACCGAGCCGGCCAACGCGCGCTCCAGCACGTCCTTGGCCGTGTCGGCGGCGGTGACGGTGCGCGCCGTGTCGGAGCTGTGATCGCGCCGCCACGCGACCGGTCGGCCGTCGTTGAGCTCGAGGGTGTAGCCGTTTGCCGTCGTGTCGAGCGGGTGGCACGGCACGTCGCGCGCGCCCGTGACGCTGAGCAGCCGCACCGTGCGATCGGCGCCGAGGAAGCTGTCGACGAAGTCGTCGGCCGGGCGGGCGAGCAGCTGGCGCGGCGTGCCGAGCTGGGCGAGCACTCCACCGTCGCGCAGGATGGCGATGTTGGTGCCGACGGCGATCGCCTCGTCGACGTCGTGGGTGACGAACACGACGGTCTTCTGCAGCCGCCGCTGCAACGAGACGAACTCGTTCTGCAGCTGAGCGCGCACGATGGGGTCGACGGCGCCGAACGGCTCGTCCATCAAGAGCACCGGCGGGTCGGCGGCAAGTGCGCGAGCAACGCCGACGCGCTGCTGCTGTCCGCCGCTCAGCTGCGCGGGGTAGCGCTTGGCCATCGACTCGGGCAGGCCCACCAGCTCGAGCAATTCCATCGCTCGGTCGCGCGCCTTGGTGCGGCTCCAGCCGAGGAGGCGCGGCACGGTGCACACGTTGTCGATCACGGTGCGGTGGGGGAACAGACCGGCCTGCTGGATGACGTAGCCGATGCCGCGGCGCAGCTCGTTGACCGGGATCTGGCGCACGTCGCGACCGTCGATGCTGATGACCCCGCTGGTCGGTTCGATCAGCCGGTTGATCATCCGCAACGTCGTGGTCTTGCCCGAGCCCGACGAACCGAGCAGGGCGAGCACCTCGCCGGTGGGCACGTTCAACGACAACCCGTCCACCGCGACGGTGCCATCGTCGAACCGCTTGGTGACACGGTCGAGCTCGATCACCCGACCCACCTTAGGCAGGTCGCGTCACAGACTTGTCCGGAACTGCGCTCCGGCTGGAGTTCGGGTGAGCGAGCGCAGCGAGCGAACACGGCAGGCGAGCGTCAGCGAGCACCGCCTTGAAACGTGTCGATCATCAGGCGGACGTCGTCACCGAGGGGGTAGAGGATCGGGCAGGTGCAGCCGTTGGTGATGTACTCGTCGACCTTGGCGCGCACCTCGTCGGGCTCGCCGCTGGCCGTGATCATCTGCACGATGTCGTCCGGCACGAGCTTGCTCGCGGCCACCACCTGATCGTGCGTGGCCGGCCACGTGAGCACCTTGCCGATCTCGTCGAGCAGCTCCTGCGGCACCCCCGACGCCTTCATGATGTGCGGTTGCTGACCGAGGTACTGGGTCACCAACAGGCGAGCACCGTCGAGCGCCTTCGCCCGATCGTTGTCGACGCTGCACACCACCAGCTGCGGCCGATCGATGTCGTCGATGGTCTTGCCCGCCTTCGCCGCGCCGCGCTCGAGGGCAGCGATCGCGTCGCGGTTGTAGGCGGGCGACACGAGGTAGTTGAGCACGGCGCCGTCGGCGATCTCGCCGGTCAGTTCCATCATCTGCATGCCCGTCGCGCCGATGTAGATCGGCACGTCCTTCGGCCGCCGCTCCTGGTGCACGTAGTCCAGCTCGACGCCGTCGAGGTGGGCGAAGAACCCGTCGAAGTCGACCGTCTCGTTGGCCAGCAGCGCGCGCACGACCGTGACGACCTCGCGCATCACCGTCAGCGGGCGCTCGCGCTTGATGCCGACCTTCGACGCCAGCGGATCCCACCACGCGCCCAGGCCGCAGATGATCCGACCGGGGGCGAGGTCGTCGAGCGTCGAGAACGTGCTCGCCAGTCGCGCCGGGTTGCGCGTCCAGATGTCGATGACGCCACTGCCGACCTTGATGCGATCGGTGCTGGCAGCGAACGCAGCCATCGGCACGACCGCGTCGCGCACCAACCGGCTGTCCGCCTGCCACACCGCATCGAAGCCCTGCTGCTCCGCGTACCGAACGATGTCGATGCCCTCGCGGATGTCGTGGGCGTCTTGGAGGTAGAGGGCGACGGGCGTGGTCATCCGCGTGAGCGTAGTTGCGGTCCTCGTTTCGCGAGACTGGGCGCATGGCTCGTGATCCCGTCGCCGCGTTGCGCAAGATCTGCATGTCGTTGCCCGAGGCGACCGAGAAGGTCAGCCACGGTGAGCCGTCGTGGTTCGTGCGCAAGCAGTTCGTGATGTTCGCCGATCAGCACCACGACGACCGCGTCGGATTCTGGTGCGCGGCGCCGCCCGGTGTGCAGCAGGACCTCGTCGCCGCCCGGCCCGAGTCGTTCTTCCGTCCGCCGTACGTCGGCGTTCGCGGTTGGCTCGGCGTCTACCTCGACGTGCCCGTCGACTGGGACGAGATCGCCGACATCGTCGAGGACGCGTACCGCACCGTCGCCCCCAAGAAGCTCATCGTCCAACTCGATTCCGCCTGAGCGTTCGTGCACGAAGCGGCCCAGGAGCCCGGTCCGTGCACAAACGGTGCGAGTCAGAGGCGGGCGAAGAGGCGCTGGGCTTGTTCTGCGGCCTTGGCGCGGACCTCGTCGATGTCGACGAAGGTGGGCCGACCGTCGACCAGCAGTGCCTCGTCGCCGCGCTGCACGTGCAGGGCGCGGATGCCCGGGCTGAAGGCGACGTGCCACGGCGAGTCGGCGTGGTCGTAGTTCCACGTCACCGTGTCGTCACGAGCCTCGGGGATGAACCGGTAGCCCTCCTGCAGCCACGACCACGCGGTGTCGGGTGATGCGGTGATGTCCACGGCGCGTTGGGCGACGTAGGCGAGGCGGAACTCCTCGAGCATGTCGGCGCCGATGCCGTCGGTGCCGAGCACCACGCGGTTCGGGCGCGCCGCCGGGTTGGCGTAACCGACCGCGTTGTTCATGTTGCTGCGCGGGTTGTGGGCGATGGTGCCCGGCAGGTCGCGGTCGAGGTGGACGCAATGCACGATCAACCAGTCGTCCGTGCACATCGCCGCCAGCCGCTGCCCGGCGGTGACGTCGTCGACGCCTTCGGCGACGTGGATGTGCACACCCACGCCGTGTCGCGTGGCGAGATCAGCCGCCGCTTCCAACGTCACGTCGTCGCACGTGAACGCGGCGTGCACGCCGACCAGCCCGCGTCCGCCCGCAGCGAGGAAGCGCTCGTTCTCCGCCAGCCCGCGTCGCGCCCCGTCGGGGCCGTGGCGATCGGTGACGCCGTATGCACACAGCACGTTCACGCCGACCTCGGCGCACGCTTCGGCGATCACGTCGAGGCTGCCTTCGATCGCGTTCGGGCTCTCGTGATGATCGATGATGCCCGTCGTGCCGCACTGCAGCGCCTCGACCGCGCCGAGCATCGCGCTCCACCGCAGCATCTCCAGATCGAGCGCGGTGTCGAGTCGCCACCAGACCTGCTCGAGCACGCTGCGGAAGTCGTGCGGCTGCTCCGGCGGCGCAGGCATCCCACGAGCGAGCGCCGAGTACAGGTGGTGGTGCCCGCACACGAGCCCCGGAGTCGTCGACGCCATCACGACATCGTGCCAAACATCCGCAGCGTTTGAACCCTCAGCCACCTTGGCGGTGGCGCAGCGACCAAACGCATCGTCCGCGGGTCAGTCGTCGGTGGACGAGGACTTGGGGCGCATGGGGAGCACGGTGCGCCACTGGCCGTCGAGCTCGTGGAGTGCAGCGGCGACCGCCGGCGCCGTGGGCACGAGGCCGATCTCGCCGACGCCCTTGATGCCGAACGGCGAACGCGGCTGCGGCACTTCCACCAGCTGCACCTCGATCGGCGGTGTGTCCTTCGGCCGCAGGATGCCGAGCGAACGCAACGTCGTGTTGGTGGGGAAGCCCGTCGCCGGGTCGTGGGGGAACTGCTCGCTCAACGCGTAGCCGAGGCCCATGTGCACGCTGCCTTCGATCTGGCCCTCGCACAGCAGCGGGTTGACCGCCTTGCCGACGTCGTGCACGGCGACGACGCGCTCGATGTCGCCCGTCGCCCGATCGATCACCACCATCTGCGTCGCGTACCCGAACGCGGCGTGGATCGTCGGGTTCGCGTGATCCGGGTCGCCGAGGTGCTGCGTCCAGTCCACGAGGTGCTCGCCGACGTAGTCGATCTCCTCCGCGCACCCGCCCGCCAACGCCGTCGCGCACGCGTCGCCCACCGCGCCGGCAGCCATCAACGTGCCGCGCGAACCGGTGGTCTGGCCGAAGCCGAGCTGGCGCGTCGTGTCGACGATGACGTCAATGCGGTTGGGGTCGATGCCCAGCTCCTGCGCGGCCACCTGCAGCGCGACCGTGTGCACGCCCTGGCCCATCTCCGTCCAGCCGTGACGCACCTCGACGCGTCCGCTGGGGAGGAAGCGCACCACGGCTCGCGACACCTCGCGGAACCCGTTGCCCAGACCCGAGTTCTTCAACCCGAGCCCGAGCCCGACGGCTTTGCCCTCCTCGCGAGCGAGGTCGTAGCGCGGCTTGATCGCGTCGAGGCACGCCTCGGCGCCGGCGCAACCGTCGTCCATGATCTGACCCGGCCCCCAGATCTCGCCGGGGTGGATGACGTTGCGCTTGCGGATCTCCCAGCCGGTGATGCCGACCTGCTCGGCCAACCGGTCGAGCACGCCCTCCATGCCGAACTGCGCCTGGTTGGCGCCGAACCCGCGGAACGCGCCACACACCGGGTTGTTGGTCCGTGCCGCGATCGCATGCACGTCGATGGCCGGCAACCGGTACGGCCCGCTGGCGTGCCCGGCCGCGCGCTCGAGCACCTTCATGCCCACGCTGGCGTAGGCGCCACTGTCGCCGATGGCGCGCACGCGCAGCGCGGTGAGCACTCCGTCGGAGTCGCAGCCGGCCCAGTACTCGAGCTGGATCGGGTGGCGCTTGGCGTGCATGAGGAAGCTCTCCTCACGCGACAGCGTGCACTTCACCGGACGATCGAGCAGCCACGCGGCGAGCGAAGCGTGCGCCTGGTTACTCATGTCCTCCTTGCCGCCGAACGCGCCGCCGTTGGACACCAACGTGACGGTGACCGCGTCGTTGCCGACGGCGAGCACGCGAGCGATGTCGTCGCGGTCGTCCCACACGCCCTGCCCGCCGGAGTAGACCTGGAGGTGTCGCGCTCCGTCGACGAGACCGGGCACGGCGAGCGTGCTCTCCGGCTCGAGGAAGGCGTGCTCGATGCGCTGCGTCTGGAACGTCTCGTGCACGGTGTGTGCCGACGCGGCGAGCCCACCGTCGACGTCGCCACGCGCGTACTCGCTGACCGACAGCACGTTGTCCTGCGTGCCCCACACCGCCACCGGCGCACCCGGTTGCACCGCGGCCACCGGATCGGTGACCGGCTGGTGCACCTCGTAGGCCACCTCGACGAGCGCGGCTGCGTCACGTGCCTGCTGCCGCGTCTCGGCAACCACGATCGCCAGCACGTCGCCGGCGTAGCTGGTGCGACCGCCGACGGGGATCATCACCGGCCAGTCCTTCTTGATGATCCCGACGAGCAGCTCGCCTGGGATGTCGGCCGCGGTGAACACGGCGACGACGCCCTCCGCAGCGGAAGCGGCAGTCGGATCGATGCCCAGGACGTCGGCGCGGGTGTGCGCGGCGAAGTGCAGCGCGGCGTGCAACGTGCCCGGCACACGCATGTCGTCGACGTAGCCGCGATCGCCGAGCGTCAGCTCCGCGGCCTCGTACTTCGCGCCACTGCCTCCGACGGTCGCCGCCAACGAGGGCGTGAACTGCTTGCCCTTGGCCACCGCATCGATCGCGTCGAGCACCTTCACGTACCCGGTGCAGCGGCACAGGTGAGCGCCGAGGTGGCGGGCCATGTCGGAGCGTTCGAGATCCGCACCCTTCTTGTCGATCTGCGCCTTGGCGCGCATCACGATGCCCGGGATGCAGAAGCCGCACTGCAGCCCGCCGCACGCGGCGAAGGCGTTGGCGAACGCTTCGCGCTCCGGCGCGGGCACGCCTTCGAGCGTGACGATCGACTTGCCGGCGATCTTGGTCAGCGGCTGCTGGCAGCTCACCACGGCCTTGCCGTCGATGTGCACCGTGCAGCACCCGCACTGCCCCGTGGGCGAGCAGCCGTCCTTGGGCGAGGTGACGTCGAGCTCCTCGCGCAGGGCCGCCAACAGGTGCGGATGGCTGGCACGCACCGAGACGGGCGTGCCGTTGAGGACGAACTCGACGGTCACGCTTTACATTTTGTCAAAGCCCGGGCCCCATGGGAAGCCATCGGACCGTGAGTTGACCGTGCGTTCACACGGGCCGCGGTCCGTCCCTGCTCAGACCTGCTCACAGACCCAGATCGACGATGCGATCGGCGGCCTCGGCAACGGTCTCGTCGTGGCTGGCGACCAGCACGGCACTGCCCCGGTGCGCGACGGTGCGCAGCGCGGCGACCACGGCGGCCACGTGCGCGGGGTCCTGGTGGCTCGACGGCTCGTCCGCCAGCACCACCGTGGGCTGGGCCACGACGGCTCGAGCAACGGCCACGCGCTGCTGCTGGCCCATCGACGTGTCGGGCGGTGGCCGGTCGGCGATCTCCTCGAGCCCGAGGGCCTCGATGATCTCGGCGACGCGTTCGAGCGAACCTGCCGGGCAGCTGGCGACGATGTTCTCGCGCATGGTCAGCTCCGGCACCAGCGCAAGCACCTGCGGCACGACGGCGACCTCGCTCCACGGACGTCGTTGCGACGTCGACAGTTGCGTGCCGGCGATGCGCGCCGAGCCCGCATCCGGGTCGCACCATCCGGCGAGGATCGCCAGCAGCGTCGACTTGCCGCTGCCCGAACGGCCACGCACGACGACCAGCTCGCCCGGCTCGACGGAGAACGTCACCGGCTGCAGCCCGGAGTCGGCGGTCCACCGCTTGGACAGCGCCGCCACCTCGATCGCGCTCATCGCCGCTCCCACGGCGACGTGTCGCCCGCGTCGATCGCGTCACTCGTGCCGTCGTCCGCCGTGGCCGGAGCGTGGGAGTGAGCGAGCGCGTCGCTGTGTCCGACCAGTCGACCGTGGTCGAGCCAGACGACGCGATCGGCGGCGTCGATGACCGCGCTGTCGTGGGTGGCCACCACCACCGTGGCGCCCGCTTGGACAGCGGCGCGCATGGCTGCGACGACGAGCAGCGAGCTCGCGCCGTCGAGCGAGGCGGTCGGCTCGTCGGCCAGCACCACCGTCGGGTCGCCGGCCAACGCGCACGCCAGCGCCAGGCGCTGCTGCTCGCCGCCGCTCAGCTGACGCACCCGCTTCGTCTCGCAGCCGGCGATGCCGAGCAACTGGAACACCGGACCGACGTCGCCGGCCTCGCGTCCGCGCAGCCGTGCCGTCCAGCGAACGTTCTCTGCCGCATCGAGGTGGTCGAGCAGGTTGTCGCTCGGTTGCGGGAGGATCGTGCTCACCTTCGTCAGCCGCGTCTCGCGACGGGCCCGCCGCGACAACCGTTCGAGATCGGTGGCATCCAGGTACACCTTGCCCGACGTGCTGCGATCGACGCAGCCGATGATGGACAGCAGCGTCGACTTGCCCGACCCGCTCGGGCCGGCGACCGCCGTGAACGTGCCGGCGACGATCTCCACGCTGACGTCGTCGAGCGCGTCCACGTCGCCCGCCGCGGTGCGGTAGCGGCGCCCGACGTTGGCGCACAGGACCACCGGCACCACCTCGTCCATCTCGACGGACAGCGTGATCCGGGACTCATGCGGTTCCACGCATCACCTCCATCGTGCGACCCCGCAGGGTGGAGCGGACCGCCATCGCCGCGAGCACGACCACCGTGATCGCCAGCACGACGGCGAGACCGATGAACGAGCCGATGGGTGCGACGAGTCGGGTCGGTGGCTTGAGCTTCGGCAGCGTGTCGAGGTGGCGCATCGCCGCGCCGGAGGAGAACCGGCCGGCGGCGACGCCGATGATCGCTCCGAGCACGAGCGGCAGACCGACTTCGACCACCGCCGACAGCCAGAGCGCGCGCGTGCGGAACCCCATCCGCGACAGCACGACGTGCGACATCCGCCGACTGTCGCGGCGGGCCTCCAGTACGAGCAGCTGCATCGTCACCACCACCACCGCGAACAACGCACCGAGCGCGGTCAGCGGCTCGTAGGACCACCGCTGCGCGCTGTAGCTGGCGACGTCGAACACACCGGAGGCGCGGGTGATCGCGCCGACGCGAGCGCCCGTGTCGGTGATCTGGGTGACGGCATCGGCGGGTGGATCGCGCAGCCACACCTGGCGACGGAACGAGATGGCGATCTCCCGCGGTGCGTTGACCAACGCGTCGGCGTCGACGATGGCGAAGCTGCGCCCGTTCTGGAAACCCGGGAACCACGTTGCCGTCGACACCGGTCGGATCACGGCGACGGGCCGTCCCTGCACGGTGGTGAACTCGAACGTCTCGCCGGGTGATGCGGTGCTGACGAGGATCGCCGGCAGCGGATCACCGAGCTCGGTCGGTGCGATCGAGGCGAGCAGATCGTCGAGCGACTTGCCCGCTGCGTCGGCGCGCATCCGCACCACTCGCGCGAACGTGGCCCGGTCCACGCCGAGGATCTCGAACGGCTCGTTGCTCAGCGCGCCGTCGATCTTCGCCCGGCCCTCGATGCGCACCACCTGCGTCGCCGTGCCGGCCAGCGACGGCGGCAGGTCGAGGTGCTCGAACACCGTCAACGACGCGTCTGCGCCGACGAACGTCTGCGCTTTGTCCTCCAGCTGCTGCTGCGAACTGGCCGACAGCATCGTGGACACCGTGTAGCAACCGCACGCGAGCGCGACCGCGCCGACCATGGCTGCGGTCAACCCTGGTTGCACGACGGCTCGTCGCCAGCCGAGCCGGATCGACTGCGGCAGCCGCCGGCCGGTGAGCCGCAGCCACCGCGCCAGCCAACGTACGACGCGCGCAGCGACCGCGACGACGGCGATCACCCCGAACAACGGGAACGCCTGGGCCAGCAGATCGCCGCCGCGCGCCTGTGTGCCGAACATGCGCAACCCGCCGACGTCGTCGAGGTGCCGGTACGACCAGAACGCCAAGGCGACGACGATGAGCTCGAAGGGCACGAACGTCATCCGCCGGCGGCGCGCACCGGCGTCCACGAAGCGGTCGCCGACGATCGCGGTTGCTCCGGCCACGATGACGACGGCGATCACCGTGGCCACCGCGACGGAGATCACGGCCCGGATGACTGCGGCGCGCTCCACCTCGGGTGTCGGTCCGAAGAGGCGCACGCCGGCGAACGCCATCCAGAAGCCGACGAGTGAGCCGACGACGATCGGGATCCCGACGACCGGCAGCAACCGCGTCGCACTGCGCCACGGCGCCACGCCGCGCAGGGCGAGCAGCCGCAGCTCGCGCCGGCGTTCCTGGGCCAGCATCACGGCCGAGGCGAGCAGCACGACGATCGCCGCGACGATGCCCGCCAACCGCACGCCTGCGATCGACTTGTCCACCGCGCTGGCCAGGCTGTTGGCCCGCTGCAGCAGCACCGGCAGTTCGCTCGGGTTGGCCACGTTCTGTGAGCCGAACGTCAACGAGTACTCCTTGGCCACACGCTCGTAGTCGCGGTTGAGGTCGGTGGCCTCCTTCAACGTGAACGGGCGATCCTGCACGCGGTACTCGAGGAACGTGCCGAAGCGTCCGCCGAAGCTGAGCATCGTCTCCGGCGTCACCAATCCCCACGCCGGCGGCGGGTCGCCCTGCGATGTCGGTCGCAACAGCTCCTTGTACCCGCACCAGAACGACGGCTCTGGCAGGAAGGGCAGGCTGTCGAACCGCTGGCCGATGAGGATGTCCACCGGTGCCCCGTTGATGTCGGTGGCGGTCATGTGATCGCCGACCTGCAGCCCGAGGCGGGTGAACGCGATGTCGGGCACGGCGATCTCGTTCAGCGCGAGCGGGGTGACGTGCGGCGTGACCTGTTGCTCGCCGCCCTGGCGAACGAGCAGGTTGATTCGCCGCTTGCCGAGCGCCGTGTCGGCGACGGTGTTGGTGACCATGTTGAGGATGGGCGCGTCGAGGTGCGGGACGTCAGCGACCAGCGCGTCGATCTCCCCCAGCGACACCTGGCGGTCGCTGATCAGCGGCAGTCCGAGCACGAGTCCGCTGTCGAACCCGCACGTCAGCGCCAGCTGTTGCTGGATCGCCTCCGAGCCCGACGCCGACACGTACAGCGGCGTCCCGGCGAGGCTCGTGGCAAGCAGGATCGCCGCGGTTGCGATCCCCGCCCTCGCTCCCCATCCTCCACGCTCGCCCGGCACCGCACCCGTTCTAGTCGGTCGGGCCGACCGGGCGGGACCGTGTCAGCCGGCGAGGTCCTCGAGGTCCTTGAAGTCGACGACGTCGTCGTCACTGGGGGCCTCGATCGGGGCGGCGTCGGCTTCGGTCGGCGTGATGATCATGTCGGTCACGACGAGCTGGTCGGCCACCAGCATCTCGACGTGCGTGCGGCGCAGCTCGTTGTCCTCGGTGACGTAGACGTCGTAGGTGATCGTGTCCGGCAGGTCGCTGCCCGCGTCCTCGAACGTCTGCTCGATCTGTGGGTTGACCTTGATCAGCTCGGCGCTGTCGACGATGACCCGGTAGTGGTGCACCGGCTCGCCGTTGACGTCGTCGATGCCGAGGTCGGTGACGTCGCCGGCAGCGAGCAGCGGGGCGATCGACAGCGGCTCGTCCACCGGCAGCTCGTCGAACATCGAGGTCCCGGTCTCCTCGGCCAGCTCGGCGAGGTCGAACTTGATGAACGCCGCGTCGAGGTCGGGGATCAGCTCCTTGAACGGCTCGGCGCTCATGTACATGACCTTGTTGTCGAGGTCCATGATCGCCGAGAACCCGCCGATGCCCTGGCCGCCGGTGTCGATCTCCAACGACATCACCTTGGACACGGTGTCGATCGCCCCGTCGGCCTGGATCTCGGCGCCGAGCGCGCTGTTCGTCATGTGGAACGTGTACGAGGTGGTCTCGTCGGCGTTCGTCGCGGCCTCTGCGAGCGAGAACGTCGGCCGCTTGTCGGCGTCGTCCTTGCGCAGCGCGAGGAACGCGCCGCCGCCGGCGACCAGCGCGACCACTGCGGCGATGCCCACCCACAACCCGGTCCGCTTCCGCTTGGCCGGTTGCTGGACGTCGATCAGCACCGACGGAGGCGGCGTCCACGGAGGCGGAGCTCCGGGAACGGCGCCTGCCGGAATCGGGTTCGCCGGCGGTGCAAACGCCGCCGGGGTCGTTCCGTTGTTGTCGATGCCGCTGCTGTCCGCCGTGTCGCCCATCCGCACACGCTATTCGCCGGCTCGGTCGCCCCGCACCGCAGGAAGGCGCCCAGATCGTCAAGTTTCGCTCAGCTGTCGGGTGGTCCCAAGTCCGGCAGCACGGCGCCGCGCCGCTCGGTGATCCGCCCGTACAGCTCCGGCCGGCGGTAGCGATCGAAGTTGAACAGGGTGCCGGTGTACCGCTTGCACCAGTCGAGGTCGATGCGCGCCACCACCAGCTCGTCGTCACTGCTGAGGGTTTGAGCGACGATCTGTCCGCTCGGGGCGACGATCATCGACTGCGCCAGGGAATCGACGCCCTCCTCGACGCCGCCCTTGGCGACGCCGATCACCCACGTGCCGTTCTGGTACGCGCCGGACTGCATCACCAGCGCGTTGTGGAATCCCTGGAGGATGTCCTGGCTCGGGTCCGGCACGTAGTGGATCGGCGTGTTGTAGCCGCACAGGATCAGCTCCACGCCCTGCAGCCCCATCACCCGATAGGTCTCCGGCCAGCGGCGGTCGTTGCAGATCATCATCCCGACGATGCCGTCGAACGCCCGCCACACGCCGAACCCGTCCGGGCTCGGCTCGAAGTAGTAGCGCTCGGCGTGCTGGAACGGCCGGTCCGGCTCGTGGTGCTCGTGACCGGGGATGTGCACCTTCTTGTAGGTGCCGACGATGGAGCCGTCGCGCTCGACCAACGTCTGCACGTTCCAGCGATGCACCGTTCCGTCGGCCGCGGTCTCGCGCAGCGCGTACCCGAGGCAGAAGCCGATGCCCAGCCGACGGGCCTCGTCGAACAGCGGCTGCGTCGCCCCGTTCGGCATCGACGCTTCGTAGAAGTGGTCGGCCTCGCTGATGTCGTCGACGAACCAACGCGGGAAGAACGTCGTCAACGCCAGCTCGGGGTAGACGACGAGCTCGACGCCGTGCTCGTGCGCCTGGCGCAGCAGCACGAGCAGCCGCTCGACGACCTGCTCGCGGGTGTGGCTGCGCTGGACGGGCCCGAGCTGCGCGGCGGCGACGGTGAGGATGCGCGACATCGGCGCTCACGATACGGCCAGCGAACGCTCCCACCGATCTGCGCCGTTGCGGTCCGCTGCGCACGTGTCGTCGTCGTGGACGGCGATCTGGACGAGCGCCGGCCCATCGGTGGTCACCATCCAGGCCAGCCCGGGTCGATGCGGGATCGGCAACCGGTGGGGGAGCGCGGCGCCCAGCAGGTCGCCGTCCAGGTCGTTCGACGTGCCACCGCCGCCGACCGTGACGACGCCGATCCGGCTGCGTCGGACCAGCCCCGTCCAATGGCCGTATGCCTGACGGAGCGCGTCCGCTCGCGCGGCGATCGCCACGGTCAGCCCGAGCGGAGAACGCTTGATCAGTGCGGCCAGCCGTCCGTCGAGGTCGTCGACGAGGTCGGCATCGTCCACGACCAGCAGCCTCGGCGCAGCTGTCAGCGGGCGGCGTTCGAGGTCGTCGATCGAAGCGGCCAGCGTCGTCGCGGCGTCGCGGTCGCGTGCGTCGATGGTGAGCACCTCGCCGGCAGGTGTCGCCTGTCTCCACGCCAGGACGACGGTCTGCAGCGCCGTGGTGCGGCCGCTGCGCGGTGGGCCGATGACCGTCAGGTGCTCGCCGTCCACGATGGTCAACGCGGCTGCAGTCGCGGTGCGAACGGCGATGCCGATGGGCAGCTGCACGATTCGACCGTGACGTTGTGCCGACTCGAGCCCGGTCGCGGCGAGTCGTGCCGGCAGCGGCTCGACCCGGTTCGGCACGCGGGTCCCCGGCGCCACGGCGGCGACTGGACGCGGCGATGTGATCGGCCCGACGAGCTGCGCTTCGCAGCCCGTTGCCGCGACGACCAACCGGCCGGGGACGCGCGCCGTGGGCACCGACGCCGGACGGACGCCGAGCGGGTTCGCCTCGGCGGCGTCGTCGAGGCGCAGCACCCAGCGATGGGCGAAGGCGGCGAGCACCACGCCGGGGATGCCGCCGGCATGTTCGACCGACGCAGCGACGTTGATGCCCGCAGCCGCGCCGGTGGTGATCACGCGGTGCAGCACGTCCAGCGCGTCGCCGGCACTCGGGTCGTCGAGCTGCTGCCACAACGAGCGCAGTCCGTCGATCAGCAGCACGACGTCGTGTGCCGGTGCGACGGCGGCATGAGGTGATCGTCGTCGTGCGAGCTCGTCGTCGACGGCATGCAGTAGGCGCCAGACACGTTCGCGATCTCCGGCGGCGGTGACGGCGGCGCACCACGGCGACTCGGCGAGCGCGTCGAGCGGGCCATCCGTCGCATCCGAACGCGCATCGATGACGAACAGGTGAGCCGGTCGGACGCTCTCGGTGGATGCCCATGCCACCGCGGTGAGCGCTGTGGTCGTGCCACTGCCGCTGCCGCCCGCAACGAGCAGGTTCCCGGACGC
The DNA here is from genome assembly GCA_965229005.1 of Ilumatobacteraceae bacterium. GTDB lineage: Bacteria > Actinomycetota > Acidimicrobiia > Acidimicrobiales > Ilumatobacteraceae > CBDDIP01. The sequence goes on along the minus strand of CBDDIP010000001.1, from coordinate 1,226,888 downwards.
CCGCTCCCAACGCAGCGCGACGGTGCGCTGCTGATCGGGATCGTCGATGACGCCGACCGAGCCCGACTCGACGCCGTCGTCGCCGAGCACGTTCGGCAGCGGCGGGAGCCACGGGCGAGCAGGTCGCTCCAGCCCGAGCTCCTCGACCGCGCCGCGGCAGGCAGCAACCAGTCCGTCGACGTCGGCCGCGCTGCTCGCCGACTGGAACGTGACGTGCTCGTCGGGCCCGAGCCGCAGCACCGCGCGGCCGGGGCGGTGGCGGGGCAGGGCAGCAGCGGTCGACGTGCCGACCACGTCCAACGCGTCCGCGGGATCGTGCATGCGCAGCGCGATGCGCAGGTTGGTGTTCGCCCGGATGTCGTCGCTGACGATGCCCTGCGGCCGTTGCGTCGCCAGGATCAGGTGCAGCCCCAGGCTGCGGCCGCGCTGCGCGATGCCGATCAACGCGTGCAGGAAGTCCGGCTGCTCGGCGGCGAGCGCGGCGAACTCGTCGACGATCACGACGAGGCGGGGCATGGGCACGTCGGGTCGAGCACGGCGCAGGGCGCTGATGTCGCCGGCGCCGTGCTCGCGCAGCACCGACTCGCGCCGGCGCAGTTCGGCGTCGAGGCTGCGCAGCGCTCGATCCGCCAACCGATGATCGAGATCGGTGACCGTGCCGACCACGTGCGGCAGGCCCGCCAGCGCGTCGAACGTCGCGCCGCCCTTGTAGTCGACGAGCACGAAGGTGAGGTGCTGCGGTCCGCTGCCGAGCGCGAGCGACACGATCAGCGACCGCAGCAGTTCGCTCTTGCCCGAACCGGTGGTGCCGGCGATCAGGGCGTGCGGTCCGTCGCGCACGAGGTCGACCTCGATCGTCCCGTCGGCTGCTGTGCCGAGGAGCGCTCGGGGTGCCGGATCGTCGCCGGCCGCCAGCCAGCTGCCGGCGACCGTGGCCGACGCGCGTGGCCCATGGATCGCGTCCGGCAGCAACGCGGTCAACGTGATCGACGACGGCAAGCCGTCACCACCTCCGGGGTCGTCGGGATCGGTCAGGCCGGCCAGCAACCCGGCGAGTGCCTCGGCTCGCCGCACGCCGACGCCTGCCGGGCGGATCGGCACGGCGAACGCCGCGGTCGTGTCGGCCACCAATCGTGCCGCAGTCGTGGCGAGGTGCAGTTCGGCGGTGCACACGTGGGGGACGGCGCGATCCGCCGGCAGGAGGACGATCACCGCGGGGGCCTGTGCGTTGCCGAGGGCTCGGCGCAACGGATGCGTTCGCGTGGTGATCGCATCGCAGCGATCGGTGATCACCACCACGTGACCGGGATGTCGTTCGAGATCCGTCAGCACAGCGCCGGCCCCTTCCGAGTCGACGACCAGCGGCCGGCCGTCGAGCTGCGCGTGAGGCAGGCTCTCGACCCATCGCCAGCCTTCGATGTCGTCGCTGACGACCACGACGCGAAGGTCGGCCGGACCGCACTGCGCGACGAGCTGCAACAGGAGCGCGCGGGCCACCGCTGCGGTGCGCGCCGGGCGCCCGCGGACGGCCAGCACCGCTCCGTGGCCGAGGTCGATCGGCACCGGCGCGTCAGTGGCGCGTCGCGCCGCGAGCGCATCGTCGTCGAACTGCCACACCCAGTCGCCGCGACCGGGAGAGACGGTCCAGGCGTCGGCGTGGTTGCCGCGCCGCTCCCACAGGTGCACCGATCGTCGGCCGATGGTCTCGTCGGCGCTCGCCGTCGTCGGGGTGGCGGCGAGGTGGCGGCCGAGCGCTCGGTCGAACGCTTCGTCGAGCGCGACCACCGAGCGCCGCGTCGCCTCCTCGTGCGCACGCATCGCTCGGCGGTCGGCACGCCCGGCGGCGAACCGCTGTCCGCCCCACGTGGCGATCGCGGCCAATGATCCCAGTGCGCCGAAGACCAGGAACGTCGCCTGGTCCATCACGGCCGCGATCGCCGCCGATCCGGCCAGCCCGAGCACCGCCGGGAGCAACCCGCCGTGGCGCGGCGTCGGCGACGGCGGGGGGCCTGCCGTGTCGACGATGGCAGGTTCGGCCGGCGACAACGCCCGCGGTGGACGATGCACCCTGCCGCCGATCACGTCGATGGGTGCCGATGCCGGGCGGGTCGACGGGTCGGGCGATCGGCGACAACGCAGGGTGCTCGAGCCGAGCTCGATGGCGGCACCGTCGGTGACGAGCACCTCGCCCTCGGCGAACACGTCGTCGACTCGGACGGCCCCGGCGGTGATGGCGATGACGTGTAGTCCGCCATCGAGCCCGACGGTGAGCAGGGCATGACGGGCGGACATCTCCGGGTCGTCGCAACGGAGGTCGGCGTCGGCCGCCCGTCCGACGAGGGCGATGCCACCGCCTTCGATCGTGCCGGTGGTTCCGGTGTCGGGCCCGGACTCCCAGGTGCAGTGCCAGTTCGTCGTCACAACAACACAGAACCGTGCCGGGCTCGGTCCGAGGGGAAAACAACCAGGTCAACACGCTCACCGGGCAGTTCACCGGTGGACCAGTGAGTCCTCACTGCAGAGATCGGCGCAGCATCCATCACGACGGTGAGGCTTCGGGTGAGCCTGCCGGTGAGGCGCGGCGCGGAGGTTGCGGCGATGACCCGCATCGCGACCTCGCCCCACCACCGCTACCTGCTGTCCCGCCTCCAGCTCGAGTGGGACCGGCTGGCCACCGACCCGGGCGCGTTGCGCGTGGCCCGGACGTGGAGCGGGTTCGAGGGCCTGGTGCTCACCGATCTCGACGTCTTCCTGTCGGCATCCGGGCTCGGTGTGCGCGGGCACACCGATCAGCAGAACGAGGTGCTGCGCCGGCTGGTCGAGCTCGCCGGGCACGAGCACCTCGCGGCGCGAATCGTCCTGCAGCGGTTGCTGCCGGGGCTCAGCGCGCTGGCCCGGCGCTACTCGGACACGTTCGAGCAAGGGATCGACGCGCTCGACGAACTGGTCGGCGTGGCGTGGTCCGCGATCCGTTCGTTCGACCTCGATCGCGCCCGCGGCTACCTCATCGTGTCGCTGCTGCGCAGCTGCTCGTACCACGCCTTCGAGGCGGGCCACCGGCCGGTCGACACCAACATCGCCAACGACGACGTGATGTACGAGTTCTGGGGGTGCGCCGTCGACGACCATGCCGCTGCCGTCGACGAGGTCGGCGTGCCCGATCTCGACGCGCTCACCGACCCGGCGCTGCAGGCGGCGGTGATCCTCCAGGAAGCACGTCGCTGCGGCCTCGACAGCGACGACGTGACGCTCATCGTGGGGTTGATGAACCGGTCGATGCGGATCGTTGCCAAGGAGCGCCGGGTCACCACTCGCACCCTGCGCGTCCATCGCGACCAAGCCCTCTACCGCTTGCGCGCCGTCCTCGCCGCCTGACGAGCCCGGGCCGCGAGGTCAGCGGCCGCGCTGGCTCTCGTCGACGAGGGTGGCCAGGTGGTCGAGCAAAGGCGGGATCGTGCGCTCGATGACGTCGAACATCTCGGTGTAGGCGGCAGCGCCCTTGCCCCAGGGGTCGGGCAGCTCCTCGTCGCCGGGCATCGCATACGGGTCCCATCGACGCAGCAGCTGCACCTGGTGCGGCTCGACGCCGGGGTAGAAGCCCCGTCGGTGCTCCACGTGACCGCGCATCCGCTCGAGGTCGGCGACGTTGCTGCGATCCATGGCGATGATCAAGGCGAAGCGTTCGAAGTCGTCCGGGTGGATGCGCCGGCCGACGTGGGTGACCCGGTACCCACGAGCACGGCCCTCGGCCACGGCCAGCGGATGTGGATGATCGCCGGAGTGGGCGTCGGCGGTGCCGGCGGAATCGACGAGCACGTTGCGCAGACTGCGCTGCTCGGCGATCGTCGCCGCGATCGCGTGCGCGGATGGCGAGCGGCAGTGGTTGCCGAGGCAGACGAACAGCACGCTGATCGGTTCGGCCGCAGGCATGGCGACGGACTATCACACCGGCGGCGCCCTCGTCCGAAGGAGTCTCGGTGGGAAGCCGCTAGACAGGTGTCGTGAGCTTCGAGGCTGATGTCCGCGCGCTGGCCAACGACCCGGATGCAGAGTGGCCGGTGGCGACGATGTGCCTTCGCTACCGACGCAGTGCGGGCCGTGCGTACGGCGGGTCGTTGCGGATCTCGTTGTATCCGGGCGACGCGACGGCCAAGGAGCGACCGCGGTTCGACTTCGACACCGACCCGTCCATCCGCATCGACGACGACGTGGCGCAACGTGCCGAGTGCGAGGTCTACGGGCACCTCGAGCCCGGTCGCGCGGTGCTCGTCATCGTCGGTCGTCATCGCCTGCTGTCGTTGACTCCGCTGCGACCGCCGCTGCTCGGCAAGCGCTTCGGCGCCGACGACGAGACGTGACCGGTCAGCCGGCGCGGAAGCGGCGCAGGCGCAGGCTGTTGGACACGACGAACACGCTCGAACCGGCCATCGCCGCGCTGGCGACGACGGGGGAGAGCATCCAGCTCATCGCCAGCGGCAGCGCGGCGACGTTGTAGGCGAACGCCCAGACGAGGTTGCCCTTGATCACCGCGAGGGTGCGCCGGCTGAGGCGGATCGAGTCGGCCGCGGCGTCGAGGTCGGCGCGCAGCAGGGTGAGGTCGCTGGCCTCGATGGCCACATCGGTGCCGGTGCCCATGGCGATGCCGAGGTCGGCTTGCGCCAGCGCGGCCGCGTCGTTGACGCCGTCGCCGACCATCGCCACCACCTTGCCGTCGGCCTGCAACCGCTTGATGGTCGCCACCTTCTCGTCGGGCAGCACGCCGGCGATCACATCGTCGGGCGCGATGCCGACCTCGGCGGCGACGGTCAGAGCGGTGGCGCGGTTGTCCCCGGTGAGCAGGATCGGCCGCAGCCCGAGGGCGCGCAGGCGGGTGATGGCCGCCGCGCTCGTCGGCTTCACCGCGTCGGCGATGCCGATCACGCCGATGGTGATGCCATCGACGGTGACGACGACCGCTGTCTGGCCGGCAGCTTCGGATGCGGTGAAGCGTTCGGCGAGCTCGTCGCTGAGTGCGAGGTCGGGGCGGCCGACGCTGACGACCTGTCCGTCGACGATCGCCGTGGCACCTCGCCCGGGCAAGTTGCGGAAGCCCTCGGCGTGGGCGACGGCGATGCCCTCGGCAACCGCGTGGTCGACGATGGCCTTGGCGATCGGGTGCTCGCTCGACGACTCGAGCGCGGCCGCGGCCGCGAGCACCGTCTGGGTCGTCGTGCCGGTCGCCGCGTGCACGGCGACGACGCGCATCTGGCCGAGCGTCACCGTGCCGGTCTTGTCGAGCACGATCGTGTCGGCCTGCCGGGTGAGCTCCAGCACCTCCGGCCCCTTGATGAGGATGCCCATCTGCGCACCGCGTCCGGTGCCGACGAGCAGCGCGGTGGGCGTCGCCAACCCGAGTGCACACGGGCAGGCGATGATCAGCACGGTCACAGCGGGCGCCATTGCCTGGCTGAGGCTGCCGGTGCGGGCGAACCAGAACCCGAGCGTGGCGACCGCGATGGCGATCACGACCGGCACGAACACACCCGAGACGCGATCGGCCAGCCGTTGCACCGGCGCCTTGCCGCTCTGCGCCTCCTCCACCAGTCGAGCCATCTGGGCCAGCACCGTGTCGTTGCCGACGCGCGTGGCGCGCACCACGAGGCGACCGTCGCTGTTGATGGTCGCGCCGGTGACGTGGTCGCCCGGGCCGACCTCCACCGGCATGCTCTCGCCGGTGAGCAGCGCGGCGTCGATCGACGACTCGCCGTCCTCGACCACGCCGTCAGTCGCGATCCGTTCGCCCGGCCGGACGACGAAGCGATCGCCGGGTTGCAGCTCTGCCGCGGGTCGGCGCACCTCGCTGCCGTCGGGCAGCAGCACGCTCGCCTCGTCCGCGCCGAGTGCGAGCAGCGCACGCAACGCGCCGCCGGCACGGCGCTTGGCGCGGGCTTCGAACCAGCGGCCGGTGAGGATCAGCGCGACGGTGGTCGATGCCACCTCGAGGTAGAGGTGGTGCGTGTCGCCGCGCGTCGGGATCAGCGACATCGACATCTTCATCCCGTTGTCGCCGGCCGCGGTGAAGAACAGCGCGTACGCGCTCCACGCGAACGCCGCGAGCACGCCGACGGAGACGAGCGTGTCCATCGTCGCCTCGCCGTGGCGCAGGTTCTTCCACGCCGTGCGGTGGAACGGCAGCGCCGCCCACGTGGCCACCGGTGCGGCGAGCGTGAACGCCAACCACTGCCAGTTGCGGAACTGCAGCGCGGGGATCATCGACAGCACGAGCACCGGCACGCCGAGCACGATCGCAACGATGAGCCGTCGCAGCGCCTCATCCGCGTCCGATGGGCGCGAATCCACCGACATGTCGTCGTTCTCGCGCCCATGCAGGGCTGTGGCGGGACGGGTGAGGCCGTAGCCGATCTCTTCGGCGGTGGCGATGAGCTGATCGACGCTGACAGCGTCCGGATCGAACTGGACCGCCGCCTTCTCGGTGGCGTAGTTCACCGTGGCGGTGACGCCGTCGAGCTTGTTGAGACGTCGCTCGATGCGGTTGGCACACGCCGAGCAGGTCATCCCGGTGACGCCGAGCTCGACTCGCTCGGGCGCGCGTTCGGGGGTCACGGTGCTCATGGCATGTTCGCCATGTCGTGGGTGGTCGTGACGATGTCAGTGGGGACGGTGTCGTGCGGCATCTCGTGCTCGGTCGGGGTGCGCGTGCCGTCGCCGGGCCACGCCTGGCCGATGCCCCAGCCGCCACCGAACGCGGCGACGAGCACGACGGCGAACACCGCGAGTCGTCTGCGGGCGTTCATCGCGGCCTCACTCGTCCGCGACGTCGTAGCCGGCCTCGTCGATCGCGGCGACGAGGGCGGCGCGGTCGAGGGCCGAGCCGTCCACGGTGACGAGCTTGGTCTCGAGGTCGACGGCGACCGACGAGACGCCGGCCACCTTGCCGACTTCGGTCTTCACCGCGGACTCGCAGTGGCCGCAGGACATGCCGGGAACGGTGAACGTGAGGGTGCTGCTGGATGAGCTGGGGGTCATGTCGATCTCCTTCAGGCGCGCAGCAGTCGTTCGACGGCGCGGGTTGCTTCGTGGACGAGGGCTTCGGTGCGCTCGGCGTCGCCGCTGGCGGCGGCTCCGGCGACGCAGTGCTGGAGGTGCTCGTCGAGCAGCTGCACGCCGACGCTCTGCAGCGCCTTGCTGACCGCAGCCACCTGGGTGAGCACGTCGATGCAGTACGTGTCGGACTCGACGAGACGTTGCAGACCGCGCACCTGCCCCTCGATGCGGCGCAGCCGCCCGATGAGCTGCTGCTTGTCCGCCGAGTACCCCGGTGTCGCGTGCGCCGTCGTTCCAGTCACGGGGCCACCATACCCCCCACCCCTATGGTTGACAACCCCCCGGGGGTATCAAGCTGACTTCGGCATGCTGGAGTTCGGGTGAGCGAGCGTGCGAGCGAACTCGGCAGGCGAGCGCAGCGAGCCCGAGATCAAGGGAACGTTCGAGCCAGGAAGTCGAGGACGGCGTCGTTGAAGCGATCGTTGCGGTCGCCGGCGACCATGTGACCGGCGCCGGCGACGTCGACGATCTCAGCGTGGGGGATCATCCGCTTCAGGTCGGCGGCGCCCTCCTCGCTGACGACGTCGCTGCTGCCGCCGCGCACGAGCAGCGTCGGCACGGTGATGTGGGTGGAGGCCTCGTCCAGACGCTCCGGTGATGCGAGCCGGCCGGCGGTCGGCTCACCTCCGGGCGCCTCGACCCGGCTCATGAACCGCGGATCCCAGTGCCACGCCCACTTGCCGTCCTCGCGCAGGCGCACGTTCTTCTTCAGCCCCTCGAGGTCGGTCTTGCGCTTGCGGTTCGGCGTGTAGGAGGCGATCGCCGCAGCGACGTCCTCCAACGAGTCGAAGCCGTCGACGCCCTGCTGCATGAAGGCGCGGATGCGATCGATGCCCTCCTGCTCGATGCGCGGCGTGACGTCGACGAGCACGAGTCCGGCGGCGTCGACCAGTCCTTCGCCGATCGCAGTGAGCGACGCGATGCCACCGAGCGATGCGCCGACGAGCACCGGCTGGCTGAACTGTCGGGCAACCCCGGCGACGGCGCCGGCGAACATGTCCAACGAGTAGACGCCGTCGGCCACCCAGTCGCTGTCGCCGTGGCCCGGCAGATCGAACGACACGGCCCGCCATCCACGCGATGCCAGGGCACCGACCGCGCCGCCCCACGCGTGCCGCGTCTGCCCGCCGCCGTGGAACAGCAGCACGGCCGGTGCGTCGACGTCACCTGCGGCGGTGGCCGCCATCGTGAGGTCGTGGCCGGCGTCGAAGCGCAGCGTCTCGGCAGCAGTCGTCATGCGCCCATTCGACCAGCTTCACCCGCGATCAACGAAACCGATCAGTCTCGAAATCCATCACGCTCGTTGCGTGAACGTGGGGTGGCGCTTGGCGAGAAACGCGGCGAAGCCCTCCTGGGCGTCGTCGGTGACCGCGGCGTTGGCCATCGCCTCGACGGCGAACTCGTACGCCGCGCCCTGGTCGAGCCCGACCTGGGCGTAGAAGCCGCGCTTGCCCATCGCCTTGGAGAGGATGCTGCCGCGCGTCGCGCGCGTCAGCAGATCGAGCACCGCCGAGTCGAGCTCGTCGTCAGGAACCGCTCGGTTGATCAGCCCCCAGTCGACGGCAGTCGCGGCCGTGATCGCATCGCCGGTGAGTGCCATCTCCATCGCCCGCTTGCGCCCGACGTTGCGCGCCACGGCGACGAGCGGCGTGTGGCAGAACAGCCCACCCTTGCCGCCGGGGATGGCGAAGCCCGCGCTGTCGGCCGCGACGGCGAGGTCGCATGTGGCGACCAGCTGGCAGCCGGCGGCCGTGGCCAGCGCATGCACACGGGCGATGACGACCTGGGGGATCGACTGCACCGTGTCCATCATCGACGTGCACACGTCGAACAGGTGTCGCGCGTCGTCGAGCGACGCGCCCGCCATGTCGCCGAAGTTGTGCCCCGCGGAGAACACGGGCCCGTTGGCGGCGAGGATCACACCCGTCGCGTCGCTGTCGCCGATCTCGCGCAACACCGACTCGATCTCGATCATCACGTTCAACGCCAGCGCGTTGCGCTTCTCGGGACGGTTCAAGGTGAGCGTGGCGAAGTTCCCGTCGCGCTCGACGAGCAGGTGCTCGCCGGTCATGGTCACGGTCATGGCGGCAGTCTCGCGCCGGCCGTCAGCGGATGTCGTCAGTGGCGCACGTCCGGGAAGCGCGTGCAGATCGACTCGAACATCGGCTCGAAGCTGAGGTGGCTGTGCTCGTCCTCGGCTGCGAGCGCTGTGGCGACGCGTTCGTCGATGCGGATCGGCGTGCCCCGCTGCTCGGCCAGGAGCTGAACGCGGCACGAGCGATCGAAGATGTAGAAGCGATACGCGGCGGCGCCGACCGACGTGCCGACGGTGAGCAGCCCGTGGTTGCGCAGGATCAGCGCGACGTGCTCGGGCCCGAGCAGAGCGGCGACCTTCGCCGATTCGTCCGGGCTGGAGAACGGGGCGTTGAACTCGTCGAAGGTCGCATGGCGTCCGTGGAAGATGCACGCCTCTTGGGTGATCGGATCGAGCAACCGACCGAGCGTCGACCACGCCTTGGCGTGCACCGGGTGAGCGTGCATGGCACTGGCGACGTCGGGCCGCGCCGCGTAGATCGCCGAGTGCAGCTCGAACCCGGCTCGGCTCGGCTTGCCCTCGCCGTGGAGCACCGTGCCCGATTGATCGACGAGCACGAGGCTCGACGCGGTCGCCAGCTCGAACGGTCGCCCGACCGCGTTGATCCAGAAGTGATCGGGCTCGAGCGGGTCGCGCACGGAGAGGTGCCCGGCGGCGCCCTCGTCGAAGTCCATCTCGGCGAAGATGCGCAGCGCCGCGGCGAGTCGCACCTTCACGTCATCACGTGCTTCCGTCATCGGGTCCTCCACGTCGTTGCTCGCCGTTCAGTCGAGTCCCAGCGCGGCGGCCTGCTGGACGACGGCCCGCCGGTTGGGCACGGCCAGCTTCATCAGGATGGCAGACACGTGGTGGTCGGCCGTCTTCGTCGAGATGTACAGCCGGGTGGCGATCTCCTGGTTGGAGAAGCCCTGCGCGACGAGCCGTGCAACGTCGAGCTGACGATTGGTGAGGCCGCCGGGGTTTGCCCGGGTGGACTCGCGCGGCCGCTGCGGGACCATCGTCAGGCCTTGTCGACGGAGCTCGATCCGCAGCCGGTCCGCCGTTGCTGTCGCACCGATCGCATCGAGCAGGGCGACCGCGGCCACACGATGCTCCGGCTCCGGTGAGTCGGCCAGCGCCATCGCCTCGGCGACGGGATCACCCATCGACCGCCAGATGGCTGCCGCTTCCGCATGACGTCCGGCGAGGACCAGCCGATGTGGCTCGGCGACGTGGGCGGGCGCCTCGACGTGGATGCCGACGCGGCGCAACCACAGGGCGAGGTTGCCGGCGGACCATCCGGTGTCGAGCGACGTCGTCAGCTCGTCATAGCGGCTGACGGCGAAGTCCGTGACCCGGGGGTCCGGCGTTCCGGTCATCCACATCGCCTCGGCCAGAGCGCACAGCGCCGGCAGGTAGCGAAGCGGCTCGTCGAGACCACGGGTCTTCGTCCACATGTCGTCGAGCGCCGCCGCGGCGCCGTCGTGCCCGAGGCGCAAGGCGACGAGCCCGATCATGAAGTCCGGCCACATCGCGCCGAACACCGCCTCGTCCTTCACCGCCTCGGCGTCCTCGAGCGCCGCGTTCCACCGGGCGAGGTTGAAGTGGACGAGACCGCGGAAGGCGAGGTGCCAATGCCGGGCGACGGGCAGGTCGCGCTCGGTGGCCCAGGCCAGCACCTCGTCGATCACGCGCTGTGCGCCACGAACGTTGCACTGCTCGAAGTCGGCGGCGAAGAGGAGCACGTAGCCACGCCAGGCGAGCTCGTGCCATCCGCCGCGTCTCGCCGCCTCGGCGTGCTCGATCACCCGCTCGCGAGCACCTGCCTCCCCGCGCAGGCACGGCCCGGCCGCGGCGAGGATTCGACCGGCGGTGACGAACTCGTCGAGGCCGGCGGCCTCAGCGACGTCGGAGACGCGTACCGCCGAGGCGGCTGCCCCGTCGAGGTCGCTGCCGATGAGCGCAAGCATCGCTGAGTCCGTGTACGCCCGGGCGATCGCCGTCGGGTCCTCGGATGCATCGGCCATCTCGCACGCTTGCGTGATGTGCTCGTTGCAGTAGCGGCGGCGGCCGGACTGGTACTCGAGGACCGCGATGGCCGCATGGGCCTGAGCGATGCCGGCCGGGTTGCCCGCCGTACGCCACAGCGGGATGCTCGCCCGCGCTGCGTCGATGGCTGCAGCCAGTCGCCCGGTGAGGTACAGGAGTCGCGACAGTCGAGCGAGCAGCTCGGCCCGTTCTGGCGGTGCCGCGTCGATCGGCAGGTTGGAGAGAGCGATCTGGACGAACGCCGCTGCTTCCGTGTTGGACGATGCGGCGATGGCCTCCTCCGCTGCGCTGCGTGCGTACTGCAAGGCCCGAGCCGCGTCACGCGCGTTGACCGCGTGGTGGGTGAGCACGGCCGGATCCCGCGGCTGGATCTGTTCGAGCGCATCGAGGACGCGCGTGTGCAGGACGGTCTCGCCTCCCGGCGGGATCGTGCTGAGGACGGCGAGCCGAGCGAGCTCGTGGCGGAACACCAGCCCGGCCGCGCTGCGTGTCAGCAGTGCCGCTGCGTCCAGCCGGCGCAGCGTCGGCAGGCCCACGCCGAGCCGCGGAAGCGCGGCGTCGTCGAGTCCGTCCGGCGCCGTGGCGACGAGCTGCAGCACCTCCAGGTCGTCCGGCTCGATCTCGGCGAACCGTGCCAACACGGCGTCGCGCACGGAACCGGGCATCGGCAGATCAGGTTCGCGTGCGACCGCGGTGACGAAGAACGGGTTGCCGCCCGTCACCGTGTGCACGCGAGCAGGATCGAGCCCGCTGCCGGCGACGAGCTCGCGGACGGCATCCACGGAAAGCGGCGTGAGGGCAAGCGTCTCCAGCCCGTCGAGTGACGCGAAGTCACCGAGCAACGGGCGGACGGGATGGCGCAGCCCGATCTCGAGGTCGCGGTAGGTCACCACGAGCGCGAGCGGGATGGCCTCGATGCGCCGGGCGAGGAAGCGGAGCAGCTCGGCGGACACCTCGTCGAGCCAGTGGAGGTCCTCGATGACGAGCACGGTCGGCTCGCTCGAGATCTCGGTGAAGACTCGATCGAAGAGTTCCGACGATCGGACCGACGCGTCGCCGTGAGGGGTGTCGAGGCTACGCAGTCCGATCCCGCGGAACGGGCCGAGCGGGCGGGGTGTCTGCAACGGATCGCAGTGGCCGCGCAGAACGCGCAGGTCGCGCTCGGCGTCCTCCAGGGCACTGGCGACGACGGTGGTCTTCCCGGCCCCGCTCTCACCGGCGACGGCGATGCCGACACCGTGGCCCTCGGTGGCTCGGCGAAGCGCGCCCCGCAGCACATCGACTTCGCGTTCGCGCTCCAGCAACCGCACCCGTCCAGCGTAGGACGGCGTGCCGGACGCGACTCGTGACGGGGCCAACCCGGGCCGATCGGGTGCCCCCCCAGGGACTCGAACCCTGCCGAGGGCATGATGGCGCGTGATAGCTGAGACTCGCCAGTCCGTCTGAGCAGGACGTTCGCTGGTCAGCTACGAACGCTGATGACGTCTCGTCCGCGCCGGTGCTGAGTAATCCGTGATCAACGTGTGATCACTCGGATCGCGAGTCGCGGCTCGGGAACAGGTTCCGAGTGATCACCATGACGACGCCGATCAGCTGCACGACCATCGAAGCGAGATACGCGGTCATCACGGTGTCCGGGATCTTCCACCCGCGAGCGAACGCGTAGATCATGAAGACGACATTCGCGACGCCGAACTGGACGAGCAGCAGGAAGAGGAGCTGGTTGCCGTACTTGTGTCGGAGGTCGTACAGCTGACTAGGCGTAGTGCCCGAGCTCGTGGGCGCACGTGAACCTCGCCCGGTTGGTGGAGTCAGCACGGTTGAGCGTGATCACCGGATCGCGGTCAGCACGCTTCTCGATCCTGCCCGACACGTTGTCCGGCAGGTCGTCGATGAGGACGTTGATGCCCAGGTAACTCGCCAGACGGATGGGGTCCACAGGCACGCGCGTGCCGGGGCTCAGCTCTGTCCAGGTCTCCAGCATCGCTCGTGCTTCGACCTCCGGAGTCAGCGACGTCGCCACGCTCGTCAGTGTAGGGCCGCCCGGCGGCAACCCGGGGGACGATCAGCGTTGAGGGCCGCCCGCAGCAGCCGCCGAATCGAGCGCAGCCGACAACGCCTCGGCGGCGCTGCGGTCGTGGGCCGGCAGCACGTGGGTGTAGAGCGAGAGCGTGATCGACACGTTGGCGTGGCCGAGGCGCTCGGCGACGACCTTCGGGCTGATGCCTTGCGAGATCATCCACGTCGCGGCGGTGTGGCGGAGTCCGTGCACACCGATCTGCTGCAGCCCGAGCAGTTCGGCGATGTCGTGGAACTGACGAGTCACCGTCTGCGGCCACAGCCCCGTGCCGTCGGCGTGCGTGAACACGAGATCTGTCGCCGGCCATCCGGCGCCCATCAGCAGCCGGTCCTCATTCTGCTGCTTCCGCCACCGCTTGAGCGCCTCGACGGTGCCGTCGTCGAGCGAGATCGTGCGAGCGCCAGCCGAAGTCTTCGGAGCGCCCTCGACGATCTTGCCGCCGGCGATCGTCCGCTGGTTCGTGATCGTCGCGACGCCGGCGGTGACGTCGACGTCCGCCCAGCGGAGCCCGAGCGCCTCACCACGTCGGCAGCCGGTCAGCGCGAGGAACCGCCACAGCGCCGCCTGTCGATCGTCGTCGACGTGTCGCAGGAACTTCGTCAGCCCTTCGATCGACCACGCTCGAGGAGCCTGCCGAGCGACCTGCGGCAGCCGGGCCTCCGCGGCTGGGTTGCGAGCGAGCACCTTCAGGTGGACGGCGTCGCGCATCAGTTTCGAGAGCACGCCCGCGACGTTGCGGACCGTCTTCGGCTTGAGCCCGTCCGTCAGTAGCTGGCCGAGGAACGCGGCGACGGCCGCCTCGTCGATCGCCTGCAGCGCCGATCCGCCGAGCTTGCCGATGATGTGGTTCTTGGCGATGCGCGTGTACGAATCCAGCGTCGTCGGGCGCACCTGGCCGGCCATCGAAGGTAGCCACGTCTTCTCGATGTACTCGCGGGCGGTCAACTTCGACGGAGAGACGAACGTGCCCTTGCGCGTCGACTCACGCAGGCGGTCGAGCTCGTCCTGCGCCTCCTTCTTCGTCGCGAACCCGCGCCGCAGGGCCTGGCGTCGCTTCCCAGTGAGGGGGTCGGGCCCGAGGTCGACGACGAACCGCCACCCCGCCTTCTGCGACCCCTTGATCGATCCAGCGGCGCTCACGACGGCACCTCGCCGGCCTTGCCAGGCACTGCGGGTCCGAGCATCCCTACCTCGCGCGCCCGCATCACTCGCTTCGACGCCGTCGACCGTGTCACACCGAGGGCCTTGGCGACCTCGAGCACGGGATCAGCGCCGAAGCGCACCGCTTCTCGGTAGGTGCGCGCGACAGCTGAGAGCTCTTCGGCGGACACTCTCGGTCGTCCCCGCTTGCGAGTCGTCTGCTCGATCAGGTCGGCGCCGGCCTGGATGTGCGCGGCGAGCTCGTCGTCTTCCTCGTCGGCGACGTCGCGGAGCATGTCTGCGAGCATCGATCGGCCTTCGTCGATCACCTCACCCCACGGGATCCGCCGAATCGCGTCGGCGGTGATGCTCCCTCCGTCCCACTCCTTCAGCTGCAGGTCGACGAGATCGCTTCGACCCTCGCGGTACACGAACCGCATGTTCATCTGCCATCGCCGTTTCGTAACCGGATCGTCGAAGTCGATGCCCGCGATGAGGCTGCCGCCAGGCCCTGCGAGTCGTTCGCGCTGCGTTCTGTCTGCCATGCCAACAATTCATACCACAATCCGGTATGGAATATCGCGCCCTGTTCCACATTTTCCGGTCATCATGTCGTCCATGACCGCTTCCCGCAGTCCATCCGCACACATCCCGACTGCCGAGGAGCGGCCGACCCTGCGTCTCGACGAGGTCTGCGGCCCGCTCAACATGGGCCGATCCGCCGTCTACGCAGCGGCCGCGTCGGGCGACATCCCGACCATCCGAATCGGTCGACGGATCCTCGTGCCGACCGCTGCGCTCCGCCGGATGCTGCAGCTCGACGAGCCCACGACTCCGACCGCCGCATGAGCCGAGAACGACGAAGGGCGCCCCGGCAGGCGCCCTCCGCACAGATCGCCACCCTCGACGGCACGACCAACGCCAACGTACCGCCAAACCGCCAGAACGCAAGCGGCCGCCGATGAGCACCTCACCCACACAGCTCTCGCTCCGCGCACTCCGCGCCGACGGCTTCACCGCCGAAGTCGTCGAACGCTGGAACCCGCACACCCGCACCCGCCACGACCTCTTCGGGTTCGGCGACATCATCGCCATCCGCGCCGGCGAAGTACTCCTCGTGCAGACCACCTCCGACGCACACGTCGCCGAACGCGTCCGCAAGATCGCCGACGCACCAACCGTCGCCGCGGTACGCGACGCCGGCATCGGCATCCACGTCCACGGCTGGCGCAAGACCGCCGGCCGCTGGCAACTCCGCACCGTGGACGTCTCATGACGGCAAACGCCGAACCCGACCCGCGGTGCGTCATCGCGTGCACCAGCCCATGCCCTTGGGCGAGCTGCGTCATCCCCGTCGCCCAACACCTGAACGACCTCGTCGGAGACCTCATCGACATCGACCTCATCGCAGCGAGGACCCGATGAAACAGCGCGAGCGATCGATTGTCGTCGTCGACCTCCGCGACCCACGCTCCGCCGCAGACCGCCTCGTCGACGCGCTCAACGGCCGCCCGAAAGCCCGCGCCTACCTCGACGCGATCCGTACCGCGATCGACTTCGACGAACGCGCAGCGACCGCGCCACCATGGACGCAGCTCGAGCTCGACCACGACGAGACCGCCCCGTGATCGGCCACTACGCCTATCCGGTCGACGGCTACCCCGACGGGTTCGCGATGCTCGCCTGCGAGACGTGCACGGCCACCTGGGTCGGGATGACCGGCGAGCCGTGCTCGTGGTGCCTCGATCGACTGCAGCAGTCCCACGACGAGCTCGTCGCCGACATGCCGCGATCCAACCTCTCCGACTGGGAACTCCGCCCCGACGGCCCCAACGTGCGCGACCGGATGCTGTCACTCGCCGACATCGACCTACTGCCACCACCCGCGCCGCTCGTCGGCGACCTGATCGACCTCGACAGCATCGTCCTCGCCTACGGTCGCCGCGGATCCGGCAAGAGCTTCGTCGCCGTCGACCTGATCGCATCGATCACCACCGGCACGCGGTGGCACGGCCGCAGTATCGCCCACCGCCCCGCGGTGTACGTCGTCGCCGAGGGCGTCGCCGGCATCGGCCAACGCTTCGCGGCATGGTTCGGTGCACACCCGACCCAGGCGCGGCCGGGACCCGACCGGCTGCTCGTGCTGCCCGAGCCCGTGAACCTCCTCAGCCCGAGCAGCGTCGGCCTGTTCGCCCAGGCCTGCGCGGAGCAGGGCGCCGGGCTGATCATCCTCGACACCCTCGCTCGCTGCATGGTCGGCGGCGACGAGAACAGCGCCAAGGACGCCGGCCTCGCCATCGAACAACTCGACGTCATCCGCCGCGCCACCGGCGCCTGCGTTGTCGCCGTGCACCACTCCGGCAAGTCCGCAGACGCCGGCGCCCGCGGATCGTCAGCGTTCGAAGCAGCAGCCGACACCGTCCTTGAGATCGGCACCGCCGACGGCATCACCACCATCCTGTGCACCAAGCAGAAGAACCACGCTCAACCCAATCCGATCCGCCTCGTCATGCGTCCGATCAGCGACAGCGTCGCCCTCGCGGACTACCACGCCGACACCGACGAGCTGCCCGACAGCGTCCTCGCAACGCTCCGCGCTCTGGCCGATTCCGACGTCGGCGCAGGCCTCGCTGCGACCGCCTGGCAGGCCGTTTCGGGCGTGATAGTTCCCACCTTCTACCGGCACCGCAAACGCCTCGTCACTCTCGGCCTGGTATCGAACGTCGGAACCGGCAATCAGCCCCGCTACCAGGTCACCGACACCGGGGCTATCGCACTATCACCGGAGCTATCAGATGGTCAGTGATAGCAACCCGAATCGCTATCACCATCACCCCCTCTCTTTAGGGGGTGATAGTGATAGCAGGGCGACCGAGCGAGCCTCGGAACTCGACGGAATCGCGGCCCTCCGCGCACAGCTCGACGACGATCGACCGTGGCGGCGCGACGCGCTCTGCCGCGAACATCCCGAGGTCGACTTCTTCCCGTCCAAGGGCGAAGCCAACCGACCGGCGCTCGAGGTGTGCGGCCACTGCGCCGTCATGCTCGAGTGCCGTGCCTGGGCCGTCGCCGATCCATCACTCGACCACGGAATCCTCGGCGGAATGACCGCTCGCGCCCGATCCGGCGCCCGCCGCGCAGCGAGCACCAGGCCGACCACTGGCCAGACGACATCCATCCACGACGACAACCCGTCAACGACAGGATCAACCCAAACGAACGCCGACCAGACCGCACGAACCGCCGCCCCCGCCGCGCCAGCAGACCCGTCCGCCAGCCACGACCAGACGACAAACCACAGTGTTGGTGGTGGTAGATCCACCGGAACCTCCGACGTCGATCACGTCGCAGCTCGTGCTGCGATCCAGCCTTGCGGCAACGTCACTCACCAGTCTGCGAGATGGGGTACCCAGCCAAAACCGGTGTTTGACGAACCGTTCAACGCGACCACAAACGATCTCGGATCGCGCCGATGAACGACTCGATCGACGACCAGATCGAGCGGTGCGTCGACTGCGGCCAACCAACGGCGCGTTGGTGGACCATCTACGACCGCCCAGGCTCAGCCGCCCACCGCTGCCGACCCTGCGTCAACCGACGAGCACGGGAACGACACGCACGCAACGGCCGCACCACCACGCCGGCGCCAACGACACCGAAGACGTGCCCGACCTGCTCCAGCGTCTTCGACGGCAACGGCCGCCAGACCTACTGCTCCAAGGCCTGCAACCCGAGGCGCTACCGCCGCAACGCCGCCCCAGGAACACCAGGGGAGAGAAACCCTCAGAGGGCGGTCTTCGGCGGCGTCGGTGACATCCCGTCAAGTGACCGCCCCTCCCCTGCTGGGCCGGATCGGGCGCAGCAGTGAGCGCGAAGCATCGGCTGCAGATCCATCGAGTCGCTGCTGCGCAGGTGACGACCGCAGCCAAGCGTGACCCGAACGCCAAGTGCTGGCGCTGTGGTCGCACCCTTGCCGAGCATGAGCCGCACCAGACCGGTCGACTCCCAACGTGGGACGGCGGACACGTCGACGACCTCGAGCTGTTCCACCAGACCGGACCGCATCCGCACACGGCGTGCAACGCACTCGGCGAGCTGTACGCAGCGGAGGCCTCGACGTGCAACCGGCGCGCCGGCACTCGCACCCTCAACGCGCTCCGTCGGGAGGGGCGACAGGGGCAGGGGGGTGGGCGTGTGGCGGGGCACGTTGCCGCTCGTCGCCGGACTGAGTCGGGCCCGTCTCTCTCTGACTCGTCGTCGGTGCTGGTTGCGGGCTGCGGGATGGATGGGAACTGGTAGTGGAGCCTGGTGTGCCGTTCGTGGATCCGCCGCCGGCGATCATCGCTGGCTATCCGGCGCGTGTCCTGGCGGTCTGGCTCGGTCGCGCCGTTGCGCGTGGCGCCTTCGACGAGCTGCAGCCTGTGGAGCGGCGCCATGTGTTGGCCGCTGTGCGTGCGATCGAGCTGGCTGGCGAGGCGTGGTACCAGAGGCGCCCGTCGGCGGTGATCGAGGACATTGCCGACCTCGGCAACTCGGAAACGCTGCTGGCGGAAATCGGTGCACGCTCGTCGCATGGAGATCACTGCTCGATCGACGAGGCCGCTGCAGCGCTGGGTGTCAGCGCGCGTCGTGCGCGTCAGCTGGCGGCCGCAGGGCTGGGTCACAAGGTCGGCGCGGTCTGGGTGGTCGATCGTGGTGCCCTGCTGGCGGAGCTCGAGCGTCGTGCGGCGTGAAGGGCGGATGGCATGAGCGTCGACGAGGTGCTGGCGGCCGTGGAGGCTGACTGGCCGATCGCTGCGCAGGCGCAGCAGTTCCGGAACCGTCGGCTCGACGCGCCGCCCGCACGTGACCGTGCCGGGCGTCGAGTGTGGTCGCTGATGGGTGACTACGCCGTCGACCCAATGCAGCACCGTGACGCGCTCGAAGTGCTTGCCGATGTCTGCGTCGAGTTCGGCGTCGCCCGCCCGCCGGCAGTGTGCTGGTTCGCCGCCGAGACCGTCGATGAGATCGAGGTCGTCACCCGCCTGTTCCTCGGTCGTCGCGACTGGCAGCACTGGTTCACCGAGGCCGAGGACTGCTGGTCGTCGCACGACGTTGCCCGCTGGCAAGTCCTGGTCCACGTCGACGCGCCGCCGGAGAACGTCCGCGCGCTGATCGATCACGAGGTTCGTGCGCTCGCTGCGCACGCCGTTCAAGGAGGTTCCCATGTCGTTCCCGTCGCATCCTGATTGCGAGCACTGCAACCGAGAGCGAGGCCAGCTGCTCACGTTGACCGAGCAAGTGCAGCTCGCCGTGCAGCCGCCGGCCGACGAGGGTTGGAGCGACGAGGTGATCGCCGCCGGCGCCAAGCTCGACGCGCTGAAGACCGCGTATGACCGGACCCAGAACGACTGGTTCGCCGCGTCGTTGCGACGGAAGGAGCTCCGCGAGGGCTCTGAGATCCGCCGAGACGCGGACGTGCTGGTCGACTCGCTCACCGAGGACCGGGACGATCTGCAGCGCCAGCTGCGTCGTGCTCGGAGCGACTACGGCCGGCTCATGGCGGCCGAGAGTGACGATCGGCTCAAGCGCGAGTACGTCGAGACGATCGAGAAGCGTCGCGCTGCCGACGTCAAGGAGAAGCGCGAGAAGAGGGAGACGACCCGCGGTCTACTCGAGCGGGTGGGGCTGCGATGACCGACATGCAACAGAAGCGCTTCGTCGGACGGGTGAAGTCCTCGTCTCCGAGCGGATCCGGTCAGATCGTGGTCGCCACGCTCGGCGTCATCGATCACGACGGAGACGTCACGCTCCCCGGGTTCTTCGGCCGACAGAACATCGTGCTCCTGCCGTCGCATGACTGGAACCATGTCCCGCTCGGCAAGGGCATCATCTACGAGGTCGGCAACGAGGTCGTGGTCGACTACCAGTTCAACCTCTCGATCCCGGCCGCGAAGGACTGGCATTCGGCGATCGAGTTCGACCTGGCCAACCCGCCGTCGATCCAGGAGTACTCGTACGGCTTCCGGACGTTCAAGGGCGGCCGGCAGCTCGGGCAACTGGACGGGGTTGACGTCCAGTTCCTGCAGCCGCTCCCCGACGGTTCACCCGGCGCGGACGTGATGGAGGTGTCGCCGGTGCTGCGCGGCGCCGGGCTCGGCACCCGCACGCTTTCGGTGAGCAAGAGCAACCGAGAGTTCCTCGCCGCGATGGCGCTGAAGTACGGCCCTCGAGCAGAGCTGCGTGACATGGCGATCCGCAATGCGGAGGCGCTGCGCGACAGCTTGCGCCGGCCGGCACGCTGATGGCTGACGACTTCGGGCTCGGCGCGATGTTCGACGATCTCGGCGCTGCCGTGACTGGTGAGCCGATGCGCGCGGTGATGGTCGGTGTCGGCAAGGCGGCTGAGCGTGACGCTGATGAGGCGGTGCGCGGTGTGCTCGGCGATCGGTCGATGTCGAACTGGTGGCGCGGCAAGCCGATCGCTCTCACCGTGGAGGCGAAGGCGACCGGTACGGACACCGTCGAGCTCCACCCAGGCGGCGCGTCCGGTGGACCGTGGCGGGTGTCGTCGGATGGCCGCAAGACGGGTCGACATGGTCGCACGCGTGGCAAGAACACCTGGCCGAAGGCGGAGGCGTTGATCGCCGCCCGCTGGCCGCAACGGGCCCTGGATGGGTTCATGGAGATCGGGAGGAAGATCGTTGGCTGACCTCAAGGCGACCCTCAAGCTCGACGGCCTGGGCAAGGTCGAGAGCGACCTGAAGAAGACGAGCAAGGCCGCCGGTGAGCTCGGCGACGAGCTCGACGACGTCGCCAAGCAAAAGCTCTCCGCGCTGATGTCGGTCGCCGATCACCTCGAGGCCGAGCTGCACGACAACGCCGCAGCCGCCGAGGCCCTCGGCAACGCGCTCGGCCCCGAGCTCGCGGCGAAGGCCGGCGGCGTCGACGCGATCATCGCCGACTTCAAGCAGCTCGGACTCTCCGCCAAGGCGGTCGAGGAGAACGTCGAGGCCGCGGCCGACGTGGTCCGCAAGATGGACAGCGTCGCGCCGATGGTGCGCAACGTCGGCGACGAGTTCGACAAGACCAGCACGAAGGCTGATCAGTCGCGGTCGGTGGTCGCCAACTTCGCCGGCAACGCCGCGCAGGAGCTGCCCGGTGTGGCGGGCGCGTTCGGGCCGTTGAACATGGCGATCTCGCAGTTCGTCGAGTACGGCGCCGAGGGCGGCGTCAGCCTGAAGAAGATGCTCGCAGGAGGTCTGGCCCTCGGCGCGGTGTCGTTGGTGATCAAGGGCATCACCGACGAGCTCGGCAAGGCGGCGAAGATCGACGCCTGGAAGAAGGACCAGGTCGAGGACTACACCGACGCGCTCCTCGAGGCCGAGGACGCGACGACGGCGATCGTCGACCTGTGGACGAAGAACCGGCGCATCGAATGGATCCAGCCGATCACCGGCGACGTCAAGGATCTGACACCCGTTCTGCACAAGGCCGGGATGACCGCCGACGACTTCTTCAAGATCATCGAGGGTGGCGGACCTGCCATCGAGGAGTGGAAGTCGTCGACCGCGGCATCGAAGCTCAGCGAGGCCGAACGCACCCAGGTGCTCTTCGCGGCGGTCGAGGCGGCCGGCTCCTACGCGCAGGCCAACAAGGACGCGGCAACGAGCGTCGACGTCTATGGCGACGCGGTCAAGGACAACACCACCGCGGTCGACAACGGCGCCGCGGCAGCGAAGCGCGCTGCCGACGCGACCGACGCCCAACGCACCGCCCTGGAACGCCAGACGGACGCCCTCGAGGCCGCCTACGAGGCGGAGAGGTCGGCGGTCGACAACAAGTACCGGTATGCGCGGGCCGCGCGTGACGCCGGCCAGGACATCGCGGCGATGAACGCCACGTTGGCCGATTCGAAGGCGAGCGCCGAAGCTCAGCAGGCTGCTGTCGACAACGCGGCGGACAGCATCCTCAACGCCTCGGCCGACTACGCCACCCTGAACGGCGCCGCGATCGACTCCAGCGAAGGCATAGCCCGACAGGTCGAGTCGCTGCAGAACGTCACCAGCACCCTCGAACCCGGCTCGCCGCTGCGCACGTTCCTCGAGGGGTACATCGCCGATCTGAACGGCATCAAGGCCAACGTGAACACCACCATCACGACGACGTACCTGCAGAAGGGCGAGCGCTCGGCGACCGTCGCCGACGCCAGCTACGCGCCGTGGCCCGGAGGATGGGACGGCAACGTGAAGACCGCCTACCCGCGTGCTGGCGGCGGCGGTGGTCGCGCCGGTCAGGCGCTGATCGTCGGCGACCGCGGTGGCCTGATGTCCCCGTCGACCGAGCTGTTCATTCCGAAGACTGACGGCACCGTGGCCAACCGCGACCAGTTGCGTCGCCTCGGCGTCGGTGACGACGGTCTCCAGGTGCAACTGCACCTCAACGTCGCAGGCAACATCTACGGCGATCAGGCGCTGATGCAGCAACTGGACAGGTTCCTGAAAGACCGGCAGACGCTCACCAGGCTCGTGCGCGAAACCGATGCAATCAGGAGAGGAGGCTGAGATGGACCCCACGCCCGAGCAGTACAACGAGGCAGTCATCCGTGTCGGGTCGCTTCTGCGTCAGGCCGCCCTATTCGACACAGCCGCCGAGGTGGATTTGCTGGCAGCGATCAACGCGGTCGTCCTGGGCCCGAATCCGGCGCTTGACGTCCAGCTACTCGCCAAGGTCGTCGTGAGTGCTGTCGTGATGCAGCACATGGAGGACACGTCCGACGACGGACTGCGCGAGCTCGCCGAGCACGTGCACGCCCTCCTCACCGCAACGTCGAACGCGCTTCGTCCCGAACAATGAACCCGAAGACCTTCATCATCCCGGCATCGATCTCGGTTCGACACAGCGTCGGTCAGGGTAGGGCCTACGTCGTCCTCGAGTTCGAGCACGATGGGCAGATCAGCCGCTTCGCGTGCACGCCAGCCGAGGCGAATCGCGTCGCCGAAGGTCTCCAGTTCAGCGCCGTGGTCGCTGACTGATGCCGATCAACTTCGCCCCGGGCGACTACGTCAACCTCGACGTCGGCGCTCAGACCGCCTTCAATTTCGCGGACATGACGATCGCCGCCATCGTCAGAGTCTCGACGGCCGGCGACCTCGAGTTCCTCGGCACAACCAACACGGGCGGTACCTACCTCGCCGGATTCGGCATCACCGTCTCGTCCGGGCTGCTCTACTACTACGAGGACACCGCCGCCGGCTTCACGGAGTCGGCTTTCACGGTCACGACTGGCGACGACTGGACACTGATCGCGATGTCGAAGGCCTCTGGCTCGGCGACGCCGCGGTTCCACAAGTACGTGTTCTCCACAGGGGTGTGGACGCACTCTGCCGGTACCGCCGCAGCGGGCAACGCGACCGCGATAGGCGCCAGCGGCCACTTCTACACCGGCGCATTCTCGACCGGCACGCACCAGTGCCAAGCGCTCGCCACCTACAGCACGATCCTGTCGGACGCTCAGGTCGAGTCGCTCGCTTCATCGCTCGCTGCATGGCTCACGTCCGGGCCTGCGAGCCTGTGGATCTTCGACCAGGCGACGACTTCGATGCTGGTGCGCGACTGGGTTGGCACCTCGCACGAAGACACTCGCGACGGCGCGCCGACCGTCTCCACACTCTCGGGCATCCTCGGCTACGGCCACGCGATCCTCGAAACGCAGGTCATCTCGGGGGCAGCGACCCCGATCAGCCTCTCCGACACCGGATCCGGCACAGACGCCCTCACCGTGGCGGTTGCCGCAGGGCTTGGGCCCGACGCAGGCTCCGGCACGGACACACTCGCCGTGTCCACCGTCGCGCCCGTGTCCGACACCGGCACTGGCAGCGACTCACTCGCCGTGTCCACCGCGATCGGGATGGGCGATGCGGCCACAGCGGTCGACAGCCTGACCGTCGTCGTGTCGGTCCCGCTGACCGAAGTGGGAGCGGGCACCGATGCGCTCACCGTCGACACAGGTGGAGGCACGGCCTCGAAGGCGCTCGACGACGTCGGCAGCGGCAGCGACTCCCTCGCACTCGGTGTCGCCGTCCCGCTCGGCGAGACAGGGAACGGAACCGACGCCCTCGCTGTCGCAGCTACCGCGACGGCGACCGATACCGGCACCGGCGCCGACGGCATGGCTGTCGGCGTCTCCGCACCGCTGGCCGATGCAGCGACCGGTGTCGACACCTTGACCGCACGTGCGGCGGTCGGGATGGCCGAGACGCTCTCCGTCGTCGAAGGCCTCTCGATCAGGGTGACGGTCCCGCTCGCCGACACGGCGGTCGGGACCGACTCGCTGACGCGTGATGGAGGAGCGACGATCGCCATCGTCGGCCGCCGCGCCACGGCTCGCGGCGATGTCGAACGAGTCACCGGTCGCGGCACCAACCAACGGACCAGCAGCCGCCACGACGGCGTTCGCACCACGCGTCTCCCCGACTGATCCGCGTCCTACGCTTCGCCGATGACCACCCTGGAGCCACCGAAGACTGAGGACGTCGACACTGCGCAGGGCTGGAAGCCCGACCCGTCACTCCCCGGGCGCCTTCGGTACCACGACGGCAGCCGATGGACCGACCACGTCTCAGCGAATGGCGAAACCTATGAGGAGCCCTACCTCGGCGAGGGTCACTGCCGCTGGCAGTTCGGCGTGATCAACATCGGGCTGTTCTCCGCCTACGAACGCATGGCAGCCGTGCTCGGCGCCGCCGGCGAAACCGGCTGGCAGCTCATCACCGTGTTCGACAAGCAGTCGAACTGGAACAACTGGGGAGAGAAGGGCTTCATGCTCTTCCGGCGCCCAGTCCCGCCCGGCGTGCGCCTCGAGCCGCACCAGTGGTGCATCTCGCTCTCAACGACGTACGGCGGATAGGTGGGTGCGCTCACCGGAGGCGGGATCCAGGAGCGCACCCACCGTCCACGCTACGAGCCGAGCTGCACCCTGACGCGCGACGCCAGCTCGGCCAACGGGGCGAAGTCGGCGCCGTCGAGGACCGCGAGCACCATCGACCAGTCGGCCGGCGGCAACGCCACCTGACGGGGCTGCTGCGCCCGCCTGCTGGCGTGGCAGCAGCCGCGGTGGCCGAGGTAGTCGTCCGGCTCGGAGAACACCACCAGGCACGCCATGCAGCGGATCACAGCGACCACCAGGCGGCGCCCCAGACCTCGGCCGGATGCCAGCCGAGCGCAACCGCCCAGCGGTCCGCCAACGCCTCGCTCAGGCCGTCCGTGCGACCTCGGTAGACCGCTTGTCGGTCAATGCCGACACGACGGGCCATCGCGCACGCGTTGCGACCGTGCGTCGCCGCGTAGAGGCGCTCCAACGGCTCGAACGGCAGGCGTGGGGACGGCTTCCGACCGCGGGTCATGCCGCGGCTCGCTTGGTCGCCGTCAGCAGGCTGACGTCGATGTCGAACAGCTCGCCGGCGCGCAGATCGGTGGCGAGCTCGTTCGCGCGGTTCGCGTCGCGGTAGCGGTCGTGGGTGTCCCAGTGCGCGCCCAGGTGCGTGATGTTGCCGAGGTCGATGTGGGCGAGCTCGTGAGCGAGCACCGCACGTCGCATCGCACGGTTCCCGCATCGCCAGTCGACCGAGATCCGATAGCGCTCGCCCTGGGCCCGCTCGACAAGCGCGTGCTGCGTCCCTCCGGCCCAGCCCGCCCACTGGAACGACACCGCCGGCGTCAGCGCACAGCTGGCTGCGGTTGGGAAGCCGTCGCGCATCGCCAGCAGACGCGCCCACGGATCCTTCGGCGCCGGCGGGAGATCGGCGATCCTTCCGTCGACGTGCGCGGCGATCCAGACGAGCAGCTCGTACTCGCTGACAGCGACCAGGTCGTCGATCAGTGCATCGAGCTGATCGAGCAGCGCGTCGACACGCGTCCTCATGTCCTGCCACGCCGTCACGACGAGGGCCGATCAGCCACATGGCGCTCGAGACGCTCAACCCTCAACCTCAGACCCACCACCGCCTCGGCCAACCCGATCTCCCTGCGATGCGCGGCGAGCAGCTTCAGCGCGACCTCCGGCGTGAACGCTGCGTAGAAGTCGGCGAGCTCCTCGCAGCACCCGCTCAACAGAGTGCGTCCGCCCGCTTCTACCCCGTACATGCCGGTGCCGCTGTAGACGATGCAGGCGAGAGCTCCCGTGAAGTCCTCGGCGCCGGCGGCCGCCTCGGCGAGCTGGCGGAGTTCATCGTCAGATGGTCCGTCCGGCTCAGTGACTGCGCGCGGGGTCGTTGGTACCTTGGGCATGTCAGGTCCTCCTTGGGGACTTGGCCAGACCCCGGGCTGTTCCACCAGCGCCGGGGTCACTTCGTGTTGACAGTGTCAAAGTTACGTCAAGGACTTGACACTGTCAACTACCATCGAATCATGGCACCGAAGGTCGACCCCGACGAGCTCATCGGCCCCCAGGAGGTCGCCCCGATCATCGGCCTGACGAACCACCGAGGCGTCAGCGTCTACCGCCGGCGACCGGACTTCCCTGCACCGATCATCGACAAGGGCAAGTGCGTCCTGTGGCTGCGCGCCGACATCGAACGATGGGCGAAGGCGCGGCGATAGATGGGCGGGCACTGTCGGGTACCGACGAGTCGGTTCGACGCGTTTCGTCGCGATGTCGAAGCGGCGGTGAACGACTCGAGCACCGCGACCGTCACACGGTGGCTTGTGACCCTCGGCTGCGCTGGAGCGGCGGCAGGACTGGCTAACGAGGCGAGCGCAAGCACGCCTGCGGTGATCGCCTACACGGTCGGAGGGATCGCTGCGTCGGCCATCCTCACGAGATGGCGGGCCATCGCCCGCGCCGTGAAGGGGTCCCGCAACCGCGATCATTTCCGCTCGCAGGTCTTCCAGCACCCGTCGGCGCCGGATCTCGTCGAGTTCGATTTGTTCAGCGACTGCGATCACGAGCTCGCCGATCTACGTGCAGAGGTCGTGCTGCCCAGCGGCCGCACTGCGCGAACCGCTGCAGCGTCACACGAGCCGGCTCGTGGGCGCCTGTTGGATGGCGAGTACATCGGCATCGGCAACTACCCGCCGAACTTCGTCGATGCGGAGCCGCTTGTCGACGGTGATTACGTCGTTGTCTGGTACGCAAAGCGACTGCTCGGCTCGCCATGGGTTGAGATCGGGCGGCAGCCTTTCTCCGTGCCGTTGCCGGCGCGTCGAATGCGGCAGGGCAGCACCGGTCCCGACCGTGGTGAGCCTTTCGCGATTCCGGGCCTTGATGGCCCGTGATCATTCGGTGATCACCGGGCCTGATTCTGCCACGTCAGACCAGGTGGTTGCGGTGCCCCCCCAGGGACTCGAACCCTGAACCAATGGATTAAAAGTCCACTGCTCTGCCATTGAGCTAGAGGGGCGGGGCCGGAAGAAAAGGTGGGAGAAACCTCGCCTTCGCGAGTCGGTGCCTGGCGCGTCGATGGTATCGGGCGGCTGCTGAGCCTGCCGTTTCGGTTCTGTCGTGCCGTGACAGCGTCGCTCGGCGATCACCCACCGCCGGTCGCGCGCCTCGACCTCGAGGTGCAGCTCGGCGGACCTCAGGCGGCGGCAAGTTCGCTTGTTCGGATCCGGTGCAGGTGCAGGGTGAGTGCATTGACCGTGAGTGCATAGGTCAGCAGGTTCAGTGATTCGGCGTCTTTGCGACGCCGGTCGAGCCGCTCGAAGTCGGGATCGTCAGGCGGGATGGCGCGACGTGCCCGCCTTCAAGGCCACTGGAGTGATCCGGCCTCGACGAGAAAGCGTGGCGCCCCGGGACGCTTGGCACCCGCACGCGAGCCGCGGTGATCGTGTGACCTTTCGCAAATGGTGAACTGCCTGCGCGAGGTTGGGCTCGATCGCAGACCGAGGAGCGAACGTAACGAAAGCGGTCTCTCTGACGATCTCAGACGACGTGAGCTACCCCCCGAAACCCAAGCCGGTGCGCTCGTTGAAGCACACGCATGATGGCAACGAACCGGACAGCGAGCACTGCCGGGGCTGTCGTGCCGAGTTGAACCAGACCATTCTCGCTGATCGCCGTGCGCGCATCGCTGAGATGTTCCGCAAGGGCAGTACGACGTCGCCCCCGGCGCGAACGACGTGAGCGGGTGTTGGGGGCGCCCGCCGATCGTGCGGGACTGCAGCAGATGAACCCCGCCATGCAGACCGAACCCCGTTTGTGCCGCCAGCCGCCCGGGCACATCGTGCGCCGATGAGCATGATCAAATCGTTGTGGGCCTCCGTGCAAGGCAATCCGGCGTTCATGCGCCGGGTGAATGGCTGGCTGACGATCTTCTGGCTGTTGATGATCCCCGTATCGGTGCTGACCGGCTGGATCTCGAGCGTGCAGTACGTGTCGGCCCTGTCGCTGTGGGCGCTCGTGTCCGGCCACTGGTCTGCATGGCAAGCGGCTCGCGTCGAGGTGGAGCAGCAGCGCGAGATGCGCGCCCAGGAGGAGCACCCGACAGAGCAGCGAGTCGTCGAGGCGCTGATCGAACGAACGACGATCCAACCCTCCGGCCAGGGTCACTCCGGCATGTAGCGGTCGGTGATCTCGTCGCGGGCGAATCGCAGCACCACACCGTCGGCGTCGACGAATCGGACAACGGGAGTCGGTGTTCAGGTCTGAGCAGATGCCGAGCGAGACGCCGGGCCGTTCGGCACGTCGAGCTCGACCCAGATGACCTTGCCAGCGTTGACGAGCTCGACACCCCACTGGCGACACACCTTGTCGACGATGAGCATCCCCATTCCACCGAGTTCGCTCACGGTCGCAGTGCGGATTGGCGGCCGCGGGTCGTCGTCTTCGACTTCGATGCGCTGTCGCCCATCGAGATTGCTCCAGTACCGAATCGTGCCGCCGTCGCCGGTGTGGAGGAAGACGTTCGTGACAAGCTCACTCGCGATCAGCACCGCGTCAGGGCTTGCCCCGGCGATGTCGCCGATCTCTCGACGCACCATCGACGATGCAGTCGGTTGGTGGTGGAATCCGAAGCGCACGGTGGGTGCAGGCATGCCGGGTTCCTCCATGGTTCCTCTGTTCACACGGTCGCCAACGCCGAAACGTACCTGTTCGGGTGCCCGAACAACGAGAGCCGATGTGATCGTGGACGATCGAGTGTGCATCTTGGCCGGCCGGGTACGTGGGGGTCGGATGGGCATGTTGGCGGCAAGACCGTATGGGTGGAACTTTCGTAGCGATTGTCCTGCTGCGGCTGGCCAGCCAGCGGGTTGGCGCTGTCGCGTGAGAAGTGCGAGAGTGCGGACAGTCATCTGTCGCCGTTCAGGCACGCCTCACCTTCGGGAACCTCTCGACCCGCTCGCACGCGGGGACTCCACATCGGAATCGAGAGGTCCTCATGGGCCAGATGGTTGTTCCCGTTGCCTTCAATGACGCGTTCGTGTTGACCGGGACGTTCGACGGTCGGGTTGTTGAGGTCTCGGCACGCGACGGGCTGCTGTACATCGACGACGATGTTGCCGAACGCGCTCAGACACCGCGCCACGGGCCGGCCACGTACCAGATCGCAGCCACCGTCGGCGAGAGTCTGATCGGAACCGTGCTGGCGATCATGCGGTCGATCGACTCGACGGAGAAGGTGACGACGGCCATCGTCGACGTCGCCCGCGAGAGCGCCGAACCCAACGAATCCGCCGACTCGTCGGTCTGACGGGACCGCCTCAGTGAACGTTCCTGGTCTACTCGCGTCGCGCTCCCGCCGGTCGTGCGCACGATGAACGCGAACCGTGCAGAACGGAGGTTGCCGGCCATCGAGCCCGGGCAGGTCTGGCGGTCACCGTGGAACGACAACGCAACGATCACCGTCATCGCTGCCGCAGACGACGACAGCGACGGCCACGGCTGGATGGTCGACATCGGCGGCAGGATCGTTCGCTTCGCGACGGATCAGATCCTCGACAGCTACGTCCCCGACTGGCGGCAGGCGCCGTGACAGAGGCCGAGCGGACGTGGCTCTTCAAGATCTACGGACTGACCGAGGCGCAGAGCCGCGTCGTCGTCGAGCTTGCTCACGGCTCGAGCAACCGACAGATCGCCGACACGCTGCACGTCGGCATCGAAACCGTCCGCTCCCACCTCAAGAAGATCTACGCGCAAGTCGACGTCCACTCACGTGCTGCGACGATCGTCTGGGCCTTTCGAACCGGTGAACTACGCCCCGACGGCGAACCAGCGAACCCCGACGTCGAGGGTTGACACCGGGAGCACACTGCGAGCGACGTTCCTCCTGGAACTTGGAGCAGCGCGCGACTCCCGGAATTACGCACGTGCAGATCCAGGTGAACTTCGACAGCGGCGATCTACCGGTCGACACGTTCCTCGTCGGTGACGTCACGTCCGACGAATGGCACCTCGACGCCGAATTCGGACGGTTCATCGACGAAGACGCCATGGGCTACATCCACCTCGACGGGCACACCTTCCAGGTCGTCCACCGACTCGGCCCGTTCACGCGCGCCTCGGCGAATGGAGCGGGCTGGTCGACCCGGCCCGCTGCGAGCGCGTCAGAGGTTCTGCGGACGGCTCGTTGCTCCGTCGTCGACGAAGTCGTAGCGGTGGTGGATCATCTCCGTCGACAGGTACATCAGCTCGCCATCGAGGTCCCCGCGCCACGACCCCTGAGGCATCTTGCCGCCCACAGTGAAGGTGCCAGCCCTCGTCCGCGACCGCCACCGTTGCCCCACAACAACTCGCTGGAACAGCGGAACGGACTCAAGGGCATCGCTCATTTGCAGGACGGTACTGGTGAGGCTGGTTCAACTCGCGATGTTCGTGTGGGTCGGGCAGCTCGCTGCACTGATCGCTCGCCCAGCCAGGTGCGCTGGTTGGTGCCCGCACGAGCTCGCCAGATCAGTGCTTCATGGCGTCACCAGACTTGTCGAGCAGCGACGGTCAACGGAGGTCGAGCTCGCCCGCCGGGCGGAGCAGCTCGGCAGGCAACCACTCGCGCTCCCAGTCGTCGAATCGCTTCGGCTGTTCGTCGCCGGCGAGCAGGTAGCCGACCCACAGGTCGCCGCGCTCGTTGCGAACCGGGCTGAGCGCATCGCCCCCTCGGTTGGCAAAGGTGACGACGCAGCGGCGTCCATCTGGCGTCTCGTAGATCGTGCCGACGGCCGCGAGTGGACCGCGCGGCACCGACGACGAAATCGGCTCGCGTCGGCTCATCGGTCGGCCAACGTCGCGCCGGCTCGTGATCGCATCGCTCCATCCTGGCGCGGCGACGACGGGCAGGGTGCGCCGGTCATCGACGCTGCGGACGCGGCAGGAGCCATCGGGTGCGCAGCTCGGCAGACCGATCGGTGCCGCCGCGTCCGCGTTGCGCCGTCGCCACCGGACGGCCACCGCTCGCCGATGAGTAGCGTGACGGCGATGGGTGGGTCGAGCGGGAGGTACGCGCAGCTCGATGCACTTCGCGCCATTGCCGTGATCGGCGTGATCGCTGCGTTCACCCTGCCGCAGGTGTGGGCGAGGAACGGTGTGCTCGGCGCTCAATTGTTCTTTGTGATCTCCGGGTTCCTGATCACCGGCATCCTGCTCGATGCAGGGGCAGCAGCAGATCGGACGCGGACACGGGTCGGCCGCACGCTGCAGGCGTTCTACGCGCGACGGGTCCTGCGGATCGTCCCGCTCTACTTCCTCGTCCTCTTCGTCGCCGCGGCGGTCGACTTCATCAGCGTCCGCGACGAGTTGGAGTTCCACGTCGTCTTCGCCTCGAACTGGTGGCTCGCCGATCGGGGCGCGTGGACCGGAACGAGGGACCACCTCTGGACGTTGGCGGTCGAGGCGCAGTTCTACCTCGTCTGGCCGATCGTGGTCCTCGTGATGTCGCGTCGCCATCTCGGCAAGGTGATCGTGGCGATGATCGTCGCCGCTCCGATCATCCGTGTCGTGTTGTTCAGCGCCGGTGTGTGGCCCTTCGGTGCCACGATCGTCACGCCCGCCGCGTTCGATTCGCTCGGGCTCGGCGCGCTTCTGGCGCACCTGCGTCGCACGCGCAGCAACGAGTGGATCGCGCGCCGCTCGCGTTGGCTCCCGGTCGCCGCGCTCGCGCTGTGGATCGTGTGGAAGATCGCCCAGCGGACCAACGACGGCGACACCGTCGAGTTCGCTGCGTCGGGCCTGTGGTTCCCGCTGCTCGCCGTGTGGATCGTCGAGCGCGCGTCGGCCGGGATCCGCGGGCCGATCGGCCGCGTGCTCGAGTGGCGGCCGCTGGCGTTCGTCGGCACGATCAGCTTCGGCGTGTACCTGATGCACCGCTTCGTCATGGCCGCCATGTTCGAGGGCAACGACAAGCTGGAGCTCGGTCTGCCGACGCCGGCACGCGGACCGAAGCGCTTCCTCTTCGTGGCGGTCGTCTCCATCGTCGCCGGGACGGTGAGCTGGTTCGTCGTCGAACGACCGATGAACGCGCTCAGGGCTCGGTTCCGCGACGCCGACGCCGGCGCCGACGCGCTCGAACCCGACGGTCGGACTGCGGAGCCACGCTGAGCGGCTGCCGTATCGTTCCGACCGCATGATCGTCGTCGCCGGAGAAGCACTCATTGACCTGCTGATCGACCCGGATGGCGGGGTGCGAGCGGCGATGGGCGGCGGTCCCTTCAACGCAGCGCGCACCATCGGGCGATTGGAAGGTGCGTGCCAGTTCGTCGGGCGACTCTCGGCCGATCGCTTCGGCCGCGGCTTGGCCAAGGCGCTCGAAGACGACGGCGTCACACTCGGCGCCGCAAGCGCGTGCGAGGAACCGACCACGCTCGCCGCAGCCGAGCTCGACGAACACGGCGCCGCCTCGTACCGGTTCTACATCGACGGTACGTCGGTGCCGGGCCTGCTCCCGTCCGACCTGCCGGACATCGAAGCTGCCGCCGCGGTGCACGTCGGCTCGTTGGCGCTGGTGCTCGAACCGATTGCCACGACGTTGCTCCGGGCCCTGGCCGCGCTGCCCGACGGCGTGCCGGTGATGGTCGATCTCAACTGCCGGCCGCGTGCGATCGACGACCACGCGCACTACCGCACCAACCTCCACCCGTTCGTCCGTCACGCCGACGTCGTCAAGGCGAGCACGGACGATCTCGCGTTCCTGTTCGGTGATCTCGAGCCGGTTGCTGCGGCGAGGCGCATGATCGAGGCCGGAGCGACGGCAGTGCTCGTGACTGACGGCGGGCAACCCGTCCGTGTGGTCACCGCGCTCGACACCGCGGTGGTCGAGGTGCCGAGCGTGAACGTGGTCGACACCGTCGGTGCCGGCGACTCGTTCGGTGCCGGCGTGCTGGCGTGGTGGGTCGACCACGGCCACGGGGTCGAGGAGCTCGCCGACATCGAGCTCCTGCGCCAGGCAACGGCCATCGGCGCGTCGGTGTCGGCCGTGACGTGCACCAGCGTCGGCGCGGACCCGCCACGTCGCCACGAGCTCCCGTTCTGGTGAACCGGTACCATCGCCCGATGTCCGGCGTCGGTTCGTTGTTGGCCCGTGGATCACGCTCGACGGTGTGCGAGTACGGCACCGACGCGGTGGTCAAGCTGCCCCTGGCCGCGACGCCGGATCAGTGGATGCGCGCCGAGCAGGTGTACACGGATCTCGTTCGCCGCGTCGGTGCGCCCGCCCCACTCGCGCAGGGCAGCATCGTCCACGAGTCGCGCCTCGCCACGCTCTACGAACGGATCGACGGGCCGTCGCTGTCCGCCGCGCTCGTCGGTGAGCCCACCGATGCAGCCGGCATCGGAGAGCAGCTGGCGCGCATCCACCTCGACCTGTTCCATCTCGTGCCGGCGGCGGCGCTGCCCCGCCAACAGGATCGGCTGAGCGCCAAGCTCGCGCAGGTCGATGCCCACCTGCCCGATCTTGCCGGGGCGATGCTCATCGACGTCGCGCCGAGCGACGCGCTCGTCGTGTGCCACGGCGACCTCCATCCCGGCAACGTGATCCTCGGCGTTGACGGGCCCGTCCTCATCGACTGGTTCGACGCCAGCGTCGGCGACCCGGTGGCCGATGTGGCGCGCACGTGCATCCTCCTCGGTGCAGGCGGCGCGGTGACCGGGTGTCACCACCTCCCCGGCGTGACGGCGACGACGCTGCGATCGGTGCACGACGCCTACCTCGCGTCGATGCGCGCCGCCCTCGGCTTCGACGACGCGGTGCTGCAGCGTTGGTTGGGCATCAACGCACTCGCACGCATCGCCGAGGGAATGCCCACCGAGGAGCTGATCCAGCTGGCGCGGCGCACCGTCACGTGGTGAGTCGTGCCACCGTGTGGCGCAGCTCGCCGAACACCCCCGGCGCGACGGCGACGATCGAGTTGTTGTTCTCCGGGCACGGTCGCTCGACGCGCCCGCCCGCCTCGTGCACGATCAGTGCACCGGCGGCGTAGTCCCAGAGCTTGATGTCGCGCTCGTAGTACGCGTCGACGCGTCCGCTCGCCAGCCAGCACAGGTTCAGCGCAGCAGAACCGAAGCAGCGCACGTCTCGGATCAGCGGGAGCAGCTCGGAGATCACACGCCCGTGCTCGCGACGCAGCTCGGCGTCGTAGGAGTAGCCGGTCGTCATCAACGCGTCGGCGAGATGCGTGCACGCCGACGGCCCGATCGGGCCACGATCGTCGCGTGCGCCGGAGCCGGACGCGGCGCTGAACAGCTCGTTGCGCATCACGTCGATCACCGCGCCGGCAACCACGGCGCCGTTCCATGCGGCCGCCACGCTGACGGCGACGATCGGCACCGCGTACGTGAAGTTGACGGTGCCGTCCAACGGGTCGACGATCCACTGCAGCCGGTTGGCCATGTCGCTGCTGCCGCCCTCCTCGCCGATCACACCGGCGCCCGGAGTGGCCAGTTCGAGGTGACGGCGGATGAGCGCTTCGGATTCGAGATCGGTCTTGGTGACGACGTCCGTCGGCGACGACTTCAGCCCGACCTGCACGGCACTGCCGATGTGACCGCGGATCAGCTCGGCGGCTCGTCGACAGGCTGCACGAGCCACGTCTTCGAGCTCGACGTAGCTCGGTGGGCCGGCCCCGTCAGGCTCGGACAACCTCGACGCCTTTGGCCTCGATCGCGGCCCGCTCCTCGTCGGTGGCGTCGCTGTCGGTGATGAGCACGTCGATGTCCTCGAACGGCCCGTAGGAGAACAGCTGGTCGTTGCCGAACTTCGAGTGGTCGACGAGCGCGACGAGCCAGCCGGCGCTCTCGATCATCGCCCGCTTGACGATCGACTCCTCTCGGTACGGCGTGGTCAACCCACGCGTCATCGAGAGGCCGTCGCAGCTCATGAACAGCACGTCGGCGCGGATCGGCTTGAGGGCCTCGACCACCGCGCCGTCCACCATGGCGAACGTGTTCGTGCGCACGCTGCCACCGAGCACCATCAGGTTGCTGATGCCGCGGCGGACGAGCGTGTGCGCGGTGACGAGCGAGTTCGTCACGACCTGCACGTTGCGGTCCACCGGGAACACCTCGGCCAGGCGCTGGCCGGTCGAGCCGGAGTCGATGATCACCGCGCCGTGATCGGGGACGTGCTTGATCGCCTCCTGGGCGATGCGCAACTTCTGGTCGCCGTTGAGCAGGTCGCGTGCCGCCACCATCGGCTCGTGCACGCGACGCTCGAAGGGCACGGCGCCGCCGTGCACGCGGCGGAGCAGGTTCTGCGCCTGGAGATCGGACAGGTCGCGGCGGATGGTCTCCGTGGTGACCTCGTACCGGCGCGCCAGATCGGAGACGTCGACGGAACCCTGCTCCAGCGCGAGGACGTAGATCTCCTGCTGGCGCTCGTGAGGGAAGCGTGGGGCGCTCTTGGCATCGGCCGCCGCCGTCATGTGCCGCTCCTTGGGCGTCGGGGTTCTGTCAGGACGCGGCAAGCATCGCACGAATCGGTCCAGCGTCGGTCAGCTGCCGCGCCGCATCGGCGAACGCAGAGCGGAAGCGATCGCTGTCGCGCACTGCAGCGGGGAACGTCCGCTCGAAGTCGAGGAACCCGAGCGGATCATCGAGGAAGCCGGCCGCTGCGGCACGCGCCGCGTCGCCGCTGGCATCGAAGGCCTGCTGGTCGACGGGCGTGGTCGCCAGGTAGCGAGCCCACCCGGCGAGGGCGAGCGCCGACCCGGCGATCGATCCGTCGTGGGCCAGGTTCCACTCGACGGTCGGGATCAGGAACGTCGGGAACTTCGCCGTGCCGTCCATGCACAGCCGATGGATCTGGTCGCGCACGCCCGTGCTCGCCAGCCGGCCGAACACCACGCCGATGTAGTCCTCCCGCGGGTGCCCGGGGATCTCGTGCAGCGACGGCAGCGCCTCCGAGCACAGCAGCCGGCGCAGGTAGCCGCTGACCGCCTCGTTCGCCACCGCCTCGTCGACGTGGACGATTCCTGCCAGCGACGACAGGTAGGCGATGGCCGAGTGGCCGGCGTTGAGGAAGCGCAGCTTGTAGAGCTCCCAGCTGTGCACGTCGTCGGTGATGAGCGCACCGGCGTGCTCCCAATCCGGGCGTCCGGCGATGAAGTCGTCCTCGATCACCCACTGGCGGAACGGCTCGCAGACGACCGGCCAGCGATCTTCGATGTCGTAGGTGTCGCGCAGGTGCTGCCGGTCGGCTTCCACCGTGGCCGGAACGATGCGGTCGACCATCGAGTTCGGGAACGAGCAGTTCGCCTCGACCCATGCAGCGAGCTCGTTGCTGCGACGCGTCGCCGCGTTCATGAACGCACGCCGGCTGACGTCGCCGTTGCCCGGCAGGTTGTCGCAGCTGAGCACGGTGATCGGCGTGCCGTTCGCGAGGCGTCGGGCGTCGAGGCACTCGACCAACAGATCGGCGGTGACGCGCTCGCCCGGTTCGGGCTCGGGGTAGCCGGACTCGGTGATGGTCAGCGACAGGATCCGGACGCCCGGATCGACGATCGCTGCGGCCGCGGCGGCTGGGTCGCCGGCGGCGAACACGTAGTCGACGATGCTGCCGATGACCTTCGTGTCGCGCCGATCGCTGGCCTTCTCGGTGAGCGTGTAGAGGTGGTCCTGCGGCCGCAATGCCTCGCCCATGCGCACGTCGGCCGGCATCAGCCCGAGGCCACGGATGCCCCAGTCGCTGCCCGCATCGGCCAGCTCGTGGGTGGCCAGCGCCATGTGGGCCCGGTGGAACGCACCGACGCCGACGTGCACGATCTTCGGTTGCAACTGTTCGGCGGCGTACGTCGGCACCGCCAGCCCCAGCTCAGCGATGCGACCGAGGCTCGCCCGGGAGACAGGGATGCGACCAGCACTCATCGATCCCCACACTAAACCAACTGATACAACATTGCCAACCCGAAGTTTCTGTCGATTTGGTCTTGCATTCCAACACGAACCCACACAATAATGACACCGGGGGCAGGTGGCTCCCACGTACATCAACGTAGGGGGAGCTCGTTTCATGACATCAGCACACTTCCGCCGCCAGCGCGCATACCGCTCGCTCGCGGCGCTCGCACTGCTCGGCGCGGTTGCCGCAGCGTGTGGTTCGGACTCGACAAAGCAGTCCGAACCGTCGGCATCGAACGGTGGAACAACTGCCGGCACGACTGCTGGGACAGCCGCTGCAGACGCCAAGTCGGTTCACTTCGTCAACCCACTGCCCAACTACCCGACCTGGAAGCTGGTCGGGGACTGCATGAAGGAAGAAGCCGCCGCCCGCGGCCTCGACTACACCGAGAGCGGTCCGACCGGCCAGGCCCTGGACGCCAGCGCGATGATCCAGCAGGTGCAGCAGGCGATCGCCAACAAGCGCGATGCGATCATCACCTTCCCGACCAGTGACGGCTTCACCGAGGTGCTCAAGCAGGCACAGGCGGATGGCATCGTCACCGGCACGATCTACGGATCCGGCGCCGCCGACAGCGGCTCGGACGTCAACGCCGGCCCGGACTTCGGGGAGATCGGGACGCAGCTCGTCGAGGCGGTCGCCGCACTGCCGGGCGATCACGTGCTCGGGCTCGTCGCCGTTGCCGACGTCGGCCTCGGCAAGGCGTGGATGGACGGCGTCAAGGCCGCGGTCGACAAGACCGACAACGTCACGATCGCCGGCGAGGTCTACACCGGTGACGATGCCGCCAAGGCGCTGCCGCAGGTGACCGCGCTGCTCAACGCGCACCCCGACGTCACCGAGATCGTCACCCACATGGGCACCACCACCCCCGGCGCCGTCGCCGCCATCAAGTCGCTCGGTCGTGAGGGCAAGACCTTCCTCGTCGCCGGTGGTCACGACAACGGCGGCCTCGAGGCAGTCGAAGAGGGCACCGCCAACCTGATGCTGCTGCAGAACGTGTGCGGCTTGGGCAAGGAAGTGCTCGACGGTGTGGCCGACGTGCTCGAGGGCAAGCCGGCTCCGGTCATCCCGGTGCGCATCGTCGTGGTCGGCAAGGACGAGATCCAGGGCTACCTCGACCAGGGTTGGGAATGACCGAAGCGCCGGCGCTCCGCCTGCGTGGGATCCGGAAGTACTTCGGATCCGTGTCGGCGCTCGAAGACGTGCACCTCTCGGCGTATGCCGGCGAGGTGCACGCCATCGTCGGCGACAACGGCGCCGGCAAGTCGACGGCGATCAAGATCATCACCGGGATCCATCGGGCCGACGAGGGCGAGGTGCTCGTCAACGGCGAGAACCTCGCCCACGTCAGGTCCGCAGCTCAAGCACAGGAGCACGGCATCGCCGTCGTGTACCAGGACCTCGCGCTGGTCGAGTGCCTGGACATCGCTCACAACATGGCGCTCGGCAACCTGCCACGGAAGTACGGCATCGTGCTCGATCGCCGCCGCATGGAACGAGAGGCCGCCAAGGTGCTCAAGGATCTGAAGGTCCGCGTCGGCAACGTGCGCACGCCGGTCGGGTTGCTGTCCGGTGGACAGCGCCAGGTCGTCGCGATCGCACGGGCCGTGCGGATGGACAAGCCGATCATGCTGCTCGACGAACCCACGGCGGCGCTTGGTGTGCAGGAGACCGCACACGTCGGCGAGATCATCGACGAGCTCCGTGCTCAAGGGAAGGCGGTCGTCATCGTCAGCCACAACCTCGACTTCGTCTTCTCCCACGCCGACCGGGTGACCGTGCTGCGCCTCGGCCGCACGGTGGGGACGCGACGTGTCACCGAAGGCGGACGCGAGGAGGTCATCGGCATGATCACCGGCGCCGTTGCCCCGGATGCGTTCGTCGGCCACGAGCGCGAGGAGGACGTCGCGTGAGCGCCGTGACCGTGGCCGTGCCGCAGGCGACCGCCGACGATTCGCGTCGAGAGAGCCTGGTGACCCGGGTGCTGGTGCGTCAGGAGACGACGCTGATCCTCGTCATCGTGATCATCGGCGCGATCGCCGCGATCAAGTCCGACCTGTTCTTGACGCAGGCGAACATCACCGAGATCTTCCGCAGCAGCGTCATCTACTTCGTGATGGGCTGCGGTGCGGCGATGTTGATCATCGGTGGCGGGCTGGACTTCTCGGCGGGTGCCGTGTTCACGCTCGGCTCGCTGACGACGGCGAAGTTCTTGGTCGGCGGCACCCCGTGGCCCCTCGCCGTGCTGTTCGGCCTTGCGTTGTGCTGCGTGGTCGGGTTCGTCAACTTCGCCGTGATCACGTACCTGCACGTGTGGCCGATCATCGCCACGCTCGGCACCTTCTACATCCTGTCGGGGATCGACAACCTGATCACCGACGGCAACGACATCCTCCCGCTGCCGAAGAGCTTCCAGAAGATCGGGCAGGGCGAGGTGTCCGGCGTGCCGAACATCGTGCTCATCGCGATCGGCGTCGGCATCGTGTTCTGGTTCCTGCTCGAGCGGACCCGGTTCGGCGTGAACGTACGCGCCCTCGGCGGCAACCGCGCCGCGTCGGTCGGCAACGGCCTGCGCGTGTTCCGGCTCGACCTGGCGCTGTACGCGATCGCTGCCGGCGCCGCAGGGCTGGCCGGGATGATCTACTCGGCACGCGTCGGCGCGGGTCAGGTGACCGCCGGCGGCACGTCGACGACGCTGACCGCGATCACCGCGGTGCTCATCGGCGGGGTCAGCTTGATGGGCGGGTTGGGCAGCATCCAGGGCATCGCCGTCGGCGCCGTCCTGCTGTCGCTCATCGACAACGCCCTCGTGCTCACCGAGATCCCACCGCAGTACAACAACATCGTCATCGGGGCGATCCTGATCTCGGCCGTGGCCGTCGATCATCTCCGCCGCGGTCGCATCTACCGCAAGCGCTGACGCACCGCGCAGCAGCACGCGCGCGGGCGATGCCCCCCGTCGCCCGCGTGCCACGTCCACCACGCAACACATCCGAACCGGAGAGGTCATGCACGAACAACCTTTGGATCCAGACGTCCTCACCCTGATGGCCGAGCTCGGGACCGAGCCGCCGCCGCCCGCGTCGCAGCAGACTGCCGCCCAGCTGCGCCAGACGATGGACGACGCGATCGCCGTGTTCACCCGCGGCGTCGAGCCGCCCGCCGTGCACGAGATCGCCGACGAACACGTGTCGGGTCGCCACGGCCCGATCCCCGTGCGGCTCTACCGCCCGGAGCATCCGGTCGCCGTCATCGCCTACATGCACGGTGGCGCGTGGACGGTTGGCGGCATCGAGTCGCACGACTACGTCACGCGCCGGATCTGCCGCGACACCGATGCGATCGTCGTCTCGGTCGACTACCGCATGTTGCCCGAGCACCCGTTCCCCGTGCCGTTCGACGACTCGTACGACGCGGTCGTGTGGGCCAGCACGCTGCGCCCCGACCTGCCGTTCCTGGTCGGCGGTGACAGCGCCGGCGGCACGCACGCGGCATGCGTCTCGCTGCGAGCGCGCGACGAGGACGGACCGCGCATCGACGGGCAGGTGCTCGTCTACCCGGGCATCGACGACGACCTCGATCGGCCGAGCATCGACGCGTACCGCGACGGGCCCGGCGTGAACCACGCCGACCTGATCTTCTACCTGGAGCAGTACGCCGGCGCCGATCCGGCAGCCCGAACGGCGTATGCCTTGCCCGGGCTGGCGACGTCGTTGGCCGATCTCCCACCGGCCATCGTCGCCATCGCCGGGCACGACATCCTGCGATCGTCGGAGGAGGACTACGCAGCCCGGTTGGCGGCGGCCGGTGTGCCGACGACGGTGCAGCTCGACCACGAGCAGATGCACAGCTGGATCGACTACGCCCCGCGCGTTCCCTCGGCTTCCCGCGCCTTCACGCGTCTCACCGACTCGATCAACGAGTTGATCAGCAACGCCGTCGCCGCGGCTCGAACCTGACGATCAGATGAGCGCTGTCACCGAGATCGAACGCGTTGCCGTGATCGGTGCCGGCATGGTCGGTCTGTCGACGGCGTGGTTCCTGCAGGAGCACGGGGTGGACGCGGTCGTGTTCGACCAGGGCGAGGTGGCCTCCGGTGCGAGCTGGGGCAACGCGGGGTGGCTGACGCCGAGCCTGGCGGCGCCGCTGCCGGAGCCGGCGGTGCTGAAGTTCGGCCTCCGGGCGATGCTGCGACCGTCGTCGCCGGTGTACGTCCCGCCCTCCGCCGACCCGAAGCTGCTGCGCTTCCTCGCCCAGTTCGCCCGCAACTGCACGCACGCTCAGTGGCAGCGGTCGATGGCTGCGCTCGCGCCGCTGAACGGCGGAGCGCTGCAGGCGTTCGCGGAGATCGACGCGCCGGAGCTCGGCGTGCGCACCGAGGAAGCGGAGCCGCTGCTCGCCGCCTATCGCGATGCGACTGCTCGGAACGCGTTGGTCGACGAGCTGCGGCACGTCGCCGTCGACGGCCACGACGTCGGCGTCCAGCTCCTGTCGGGTGACGAGGCCAGGGCCCTGGAACCGGCGCTGTCGAACGAGGTGGTCGCCGCGCTGCGGATCCATGGTCAGCGCTTCCTCGATCCCGCGGCGTTCGTCCACGGACTGGCCGAGTCGGTGGTGCGGCGCGGCGCGAAGGTCCGCACCAACGCTCCGGTCGACTCGATCGGTGGCGGGGAGCGCGACGTGCACATCGCCGGCGAGCGCTTCGACGCCGTGGTGATCGCCACCGGCGCGCGCCTCGGCTCGTTGGCGCGTGCGGCAGGCGTCAAGCGGCTCGTGCAGGCCGGCCGCGGGTACAGCTTCACGGTCGCGGCCGAGCACCTCCCGGCGGCACCGATCTACTTCCCCGCGCAGCGCGTCGCGTGCACGCCTGTCGGCGGCCGCCTGCGGCTGGCCGGGATGATGGAGCTCCGCCACGTCGATGCGCCGCGTGACGCTCGAAGGATCGCCGCGATCAGAGATGCCGCCGCGCCGCTCCTGCGCGGCGTGGACCTCGACGACCGGCGTGACGAGTGGGTCGGCGCTCGCCCCTGCACCGCGGACGGTCTCCCGCTGATCGGTCGCACTCGGCGACCGCGCGTGTTCGTCGCCGGTGGGCACGGGATGTGGGGCATCACGCTGGGCCCGATCACGGGCAAGCTCCTGGCGGAGCAGATCACCACCGGCCGGACACCCGACGCCCTGCGCCCGTTCGATCCCCTGCGATGACGGCGATGACGGCGATGACGGCGATGACGGCGATGACGGAGCACGTCCACGACCTCGTGATCGGAGGCGGTCGCGTCATCGACCCGGAGACGGGCCTCGACGACCTGCGTGACGTCGGCATCGACGGCGACCGGATCACCGCCGTCTCGGCGACGCCGCTGGTGGGTCGAGCGCGCATCGATGCTCGGGGTTTGGTGGTCGCGCCCGGCTTCATCGACCTGCACAGCCACGGGCAGGCCATCGGCGAGCTGCGGCTGCAGGCACTCGACGGCGTCACCACGGCACTCGAGCTGGAAGCTGGTGTCGCGCCCGTGTCGGTCGCGTACGCCCGAGCCGCTGCCGAGGGCCGACCGATCAACTTCGGCTACTCGGTGTCGTGGTCGTCGATCCGCATGCACCTGGTGGGCGGCGCTCCGTTGCACGGTGGCGCCGACGGGCCGCTCGACAACCTCGGCCTGGATGCCTGGCGAGTCCCCGCCTCGCCGTCGCAGACCACCGCGATGATGGCCATGCTGGAGCGCGAACTGGCAGACGGCGCGCTCGGCATCGGCATCCTGCTGGGGTACGCGCCGATGACCGATCCGGCCGAGGTGGTCACCATCGCGCAGCTCGCTGCCGAAGCAGACGTCCCGACCTTCACGCACGCACGGCCGCTCGTCGAACAGGACCCCGACGTCGTCGTCGACGGCGCCGAGGAGCTGACCCGGGTGGCCGGTGAGACCGGCGCGCACATGCACTACTGCCACGTCAGCTCGACCTCGACGCGCCACCTCGACCGCGTGCAGCGCGTCATGGAGACCGTTCGCTCCGAGGGCGCCAGGGTGACCAGCGAGACCTACCCGTACGGCGCGGGCATGACGTCGCTCGGCTCCGACTACTTCCATCCCGATCGGCTCCACGTCCTCGGCGCCACCGGGACGCCGCAGGACGTCATCGAAGCGAGGACCGGCCAGACGGTTGCATCCGTGGAGGCGTTGCTGGAACTGCGCGCAGCCGACCCATCCGGGCTGGCGTTCATCAAGATGTTCGACGAGGAC
The DNA here is from genome assembly GCA_965229005.1 of Ilumatobacteraceae bacterium. Taxonomy (GTDB): domain Bacteria; phylum Actinomycetota; class Acidimicrobiia; order Acidimicrobiales; family Ilumatobacteraceae; genus CBDDIP01. The sequence goes on along the minus strand of CBDDIP010000001.1, from coordinate 1,182,899 downwards.
ACCTCGCCGGAGCGAGTCGCCGAGCTGATCGCGCTCCCCAACGCCGTCATCGCCTCCGACGCAGTGCCGTTCGTGGTCGAGGCGGGCCACGTGCACGACCCCATGCAGTGGCCGCCGCCCGACTTCGTGCGCACGCACCCTCGAACCGCCGGGACGCACGCGCGCACGTTGCGCGTCGGGGTGCGCGAGTTCGGCGTGCTCTCGCTGAACGACGCGATCGCCAAGTGCACCCTGCTGCCCGCCCGGATCGTGGAGCGGGCCGCACCGGTGATGCGACGCAAGGGACGGATCCAGGTCGGCTGCGACGCGGACGTCGTCGTCTTCGATGCCGACCGGGTCAGCGACCAGGCCACGTACCAGCACTCGGTGCGCCCGTCGGTCGGGTTCGTGCACGTGCTCGTCAACGGAGCGCGCGTCGTCAGCGACGGCGAGCTCGTGCTCGACGCCTTCCCCGGCCGGCCCGTGCGAGGCCGTCCGTGAGATCACCCCGACCAACCATCCGGAGGAACCCATGCAAGTAGCGATCGTCCTGTATCCGCGCTTCACATCGATGGACGTCATCGGCCCGTACGAGGTCCTCGGCCGCCTCCCGGGCGCGGAGGTCGTGTTCGTTGCAGAGCGGCCGGGTGCCGTCACCAACGACCTCGGCAGCCTGACGATCGACGTGCAGGCCGGCTTGGCCGACGTGCCGAAGCCCGACCTCGTGCTGATCGGTGGCGGCCCCGGTCAGGCCGACCAGATGGACGACGGGCCGTTGCACGTGTGGTTGCGCAGCGTCGATCGGACCAGCGAGTGGACCACGTCCGTGTGCACCGGCTCCCTGGTCCTCGCCGGCGCCGGACTCCTGAACGGACGCCGCGCGACCAGCCACTGGGGTGCGCTCGAGCACCTCGCCACGTACGGTGCGACGCCGTCGAAGCAACGTGTGGTGATCGACGGCAAGTACGCAACGGCGGCGGGCGTGTCGGCCGGGATCGACCTGGCGCTGACGCTCAGCGGGCTGGTCATGGGTGACGACGTGGCGCAGATGGTGCAGCTGATCATCGAGTACGCACCGGAGCCGCCGTACGGATCGGGCTCGGTCGACACTGCACCACCCGCGATCTACGAGATGGCGGTGAACCGCCTCTCCGGTCGGTTCTCCGATTGACGCGTCGGTGGACCACGACGCCGACTCGATCGTCTACGCCGTGCGGCTGCAGCGATCAGCCGCCACGCTCCACCGCGTGCTGGCCATCATGCATCGCGCCCGGATCGATCCGGTTGCCCTCGTGTTCGCCGGCGACTGCGCGCTCGTGCGCGTCACCAGGCCGCGCGCCGATCGGTTCGTCGAGCTGGTCGGACGCGACCCGTTCGTGCTCGATGTGCAGCAGAGCTCGATCGAGCTCGATGACGTGATCAGTCGGGCGGGCTCGACCAGTCGGGGCTGAACGCGGCACGCGGCGTCACCGGGCCCTTGTCCGCGTGGCGGCGCAGTTCCATCTGACCGAGCTGGTTGCGGTGCACCTCGTCGGGGCCGTCGGCGAGGCGCAGCAGTCGGGCCGTGGCGTACATCGCGGCCAAGCCGAAGTCGTTGTTGGTGCCCGCACCGCCGAACGCCTGGATCGCCCAGTCGACCACCTTGCAGGCCATGTTCGGTGCGGCGATCTTGATCATCGCGATCTCGCGTCGCGCGGCCTTGTTGCCGACGGTGTCCATCAGGTGAGCGGTCTTCAACGTCAGCAACCGTGTCTGCTCGATGGCGATGCGCGACTCGGCGATCCGCTCCAACGTCACGCTCTGCTCCGACACCGGACGACCGAACGCGACGCGGTGCTGCGTCCGACGGCACATCATCTCCAGCGCCCGTTCGGCCAGCCCGATCAGCCGCATGCAGTGGTGGATGCGACCGGGCCCGAGTCGACCCTGGGCGATCTCGAAACCGCGTCCCTCGCCGAGCAGCATGTTGCTCGCCGGGACTCGCACGTCGGTGAACTGCACCTCCGATGCGCGGTCGGGCATCCCGTAGAAATTGAACACCGGCAACGGTCGGATCACCTCGACACCTGGGGTGTCCTTGGCGACGAGGATCATCGACTGCTGGCGATGACGGTCGGTGTTGGTCGGGTCGGACTTGCCCATGAAGATGATGATCTCGCAGCGCGGATCGGTGGCGTTCGTCGTGTACCACTTGCGCCCGTTGACGACGTACTCGTCGCCGTCGCGCACGATCGAGCTCTCGATGTTGGTCGCGTCGCTCGACGCCACCGCCGGCTCGGTCATCGCGAACGCCGAACGGATCTCTCCGGCCAGCAGCGGCGTCAACCATCGGGCCTGCTGCTCGGGCGTGCCGTAGCGCGCCAGCACCTCCATGTTGCCGGTGTCGGGTGCCGAGCAGTTGAACACCTCGGGCGCGAGATGCGAGCGGCCCATCACCTCGCACAGCGGCGCGTACTCCAGGTTGGTCAACCCGGCGCCGTGCTCGCCGACCGGCAGGAAGAGGTTCCACAACCCAGCCGCTCGAGCGAGCGGCTTGAGCTCCTCGACCACGGGCCACACCGCCCACGGCCCGAGCTCCATCGACTCGCGGAAGAAGCGATCCTCGTTCGGGTAGACGTGTTCGTCCATGAACACCTCGAGCCGTTCGCGCAGCTCTCGTGTGCGTGGGTTCTCGTCGAGGTCCATGGTGCTCCGTTCGATGTCGATGGTGCTGCGCCGGTCACCAGCGCAGGACGTTGGCGCCCCACGTGAGGCCGCCGCCGAGGGCTTCGAGCAGCAGCAGGTCGCCGCGCTGGATCCTGCCGTCGTCGACGGCAGCCGCAAGCGCGAGCGGGATGGACGCGGCGGACGTGTTGGCGTGACGGTCCACCGTCAGGATGACGTGATCGCTCGGCACGTCGAAGGCGCGGGCGACGTGCTCGATGATCCGCGCGTTCGCCTGGTGGGGGATCACCCAGTCGATGTCCGCCGGCTTCAGGTCGACCGCCTCGAGCACCTCCTCGACGACCGAGGCGAGCTTGACGACGGCGTGGCGGTAGACCTCGCGACCGCGCATGCGCAGCAGGCCCGTCGTGCCCGTCGACGACGGCCCACCGTCGACGTAGAGGAGGTCGTTGAGCCGTCCATCGGCGTGCAGCGTGGTGCCGAGGATCCCGCGCGATCCGGCGGCTTCATCCGACGCGGCCTGGATCACCACCGCTCCGGCGCCGTCGCCGAACAGGACGCACGTCGTCCGGTCGGTCCAGTCGAGCAGGCGCGAGAAGGTCTCGGCGCCGATGACGAGCGCCGTGGAGGCGAGGCCGTTCTTCACCATCGAGTCGGCAACTGCGAGGGCGTGCACGAAGCCGGCGCACACCGCCTGCACGTCGAACGCCGTGCCGCGGGTGACGCCGAGCTTGGCCTGCACGGTGGTCGCGGTCGCCGGGAACGTCTGGTCCGGCGTGGCGGTGGCGACGATGATCAAATCGACGGCATCGACATCGACCGACGCGTGGGCGAGCGCCGCTCGCGCCGCGTTGACGGCGAGGTCCGAGGTCAGCTCGCCCTCGGCGGCGAGGTGGCGTTGCCGAATGCCGGTTCGTTGAACGATCCACTCGTCGGTCGTGTCGACCAACGCGGCCATCTCGTCGTTCAACATCACGCGTGCGGGCAGGTAGCCGCCGCAGCCGAGCACCACTGATCGAGTCATCGGGTCAACACGCTCGCGTCGCGGTCATCAGGTCAGGCTCGCAGCAATCGTGCCGTCGACCAAAGCGACGCGTCACGTGACGGCATCGATCGCTGCGGCCGCCATGGTGCGCAGCAGTCGCACCATCTCCACCCGCCCGGTGCGCGGGCTGAACGGCGTGGAGTTGATCAGTCCGAGCACGGCGTACACCGCCGGGCGAGCGGCCGTCACCGAGATGCTCGGGTGGCGGCCGATGAGTGCGTCGACCCAGATGTCGACGTACTGGCCCTGGAGCAGACGGACACGGTCTTGGTCATCGGGCCTGGCCTCGTTCAGATCGCGGTACTCGACCGAGATGAGGGCCCGGTGGTCGACGGCGAAGTCGACGTGGATCGCGATCAGCTCAGCGAGCAGCTCGTCGGGCGGCAGTGAGCCGCGCAGCGTCGTCGCGGCCACCAACAGGTGGTGGATCGTGCCGACGAGCATCTCGCCGAGCATCGCCTCCTTGCTGTCGAAGTGGTGGTAGAGCGCCGGGCCCGAGACGCCGGCCGCGGCGCCGAGCGATGTGACCGTGACCCCGACGAAGCCCTGCTGGGCGAACAGCTCGGCGGCGATCTCCAGCAGCTCCTCGCGTCGCGCGGACACACGTCGCGGCGCCTCGCCGTCGCCGGCGAACGCGCGAGATGCCTCGTCCCACCGAAGACGGCGGTTGCGCAGCGCGGCGACGTCGCTGATCGCGTCGAGCGCGGACGGATCGCGCAGTGACCCGCGGCTGGCAACCTCCTCCGGGTCGGCTCCGGCGAGGATCTTCTTCACCGGGACCTCGAGCTTCTTGCCCGACAGCGTGGTGGGGATCGCGGGGACGACGTACACCTCGTTCGGCACGTGGCGCGGTGAGAGCTGGTTCTTCAGCGCCTGCTTGGCCTCGGACACGATGTCGCCGCCCGCGGTCCCTCCGTGAACGGAGAGGAAGAGGACCAACCGGTCGTCGTCCTCGTGGTGCACGACCAGCGAGTCGGTCACCTGCGGCAGCTCTTCGACGACGCGGTAGATCTCGGCCGTGCCGATCCGCACCCCGCCTCGGTTCAAGGTGGCGTCGGACCGGCCGCTGATGACCATGCCGCCGGACCTCGTGAACTCGAGGAGGTCGCCGTGGGTCCAGACGCCCGGGCGTTCGCCGAAGTAGGCGTCGCGGTACCGCGACCCGTCCGTGTCGCCCCAGAACCCCACCGGCATCGACGGCATCGGCTGGGTGACGACCAGCTCGCCGTCGAGCGCCTCCACCGCAGCGCCGAGGTACCGCACGCTGATCTCTCCGGAGTGCACCGGCGAGGTCGGGTTACCACCGACGAACCCGGAGCAGATCTCGGTTCCACCGCTCGACGACGACAGCATCACGTCGCCCTTGACGTGCTCGTAGACCCAGAGGAACCCTTCTTCCGGGAGCGGCGCGGCCGTCGAGCCGACCGCACGGAGCGATGAGAGGTCGAGCTCGGAACCGGGCGAGACGCCGTGCCTGCAGCAGTTCATGAGGAACGTGGCCGACGTGCCGAAGTACGTCACCCGCTCCTCGGCGACGACTCGCCAGCTGGCCCGCATCTCGTCCGCGCTCGAGTCCCCGTCGAAGGTGACGATGGTGGCGCCGGTCAGCAGTCCCGAGACCAGGACGTTCCACATCATCCACCCGGCGGTGGTCAACCACAGGAACCGATCGTCGGGACCGAGGTCGAGGTGGAACGACGTCACCTTCAGGTGCTCGAGCAGGATGCCGCCGTGGCTGTGCACGATCGCCTTCGGCAGTCCGGTGGTGCCCGAGCTGTACAGCACCCAGAGGGGATGGTCGGACGGCACCTGGACGAACTCGAGCACGCCCGGTTCGGCGAGCAGCTCGGCCCAGTTGCCCGCCGTGTTGAGGTACGGCACGGTGACGACGTGCTCGACGGTGGGCAGTCCGGCGGCGATGGCGGCGGCTTCGACCGTGCGATCGATCGACTCGTCACCGTGGACGTAGCCCTCGACCGTGAAGAGCACCTTCGGCTCGATCTGACCGAACCGGTCGATGACGGCCTGGGGTCCGAACTCGGGAGACGCCGACGACCAGATCGCCCCGACGCTGGCCGTGGCGAGGAAGGCGACGATCGTCTCGGGGATGTTCGGCAGGTAGGCGACGACGCGGTCGCCGATGCCGACACCGAGACGCTGCAACCCGGTCCGGCAGGCGGCCACCTGGCGGCGCAGCTCGTCGGCCGAGAGCTCGATCCGCTCGCGAGACTGCGACCGGCCGATGATCCCGCCGTTGCCGCGCAGCGCGTGCTCGGCGTAGTTCAGCGTCGCGCCCTCGAACCATCGAGCGCCCGGCATCTCGTGCGACGACAGGACGCGGTCGTACGTGCCGCTCACCTCGAACCAGTCCCACACAGCGCCCCAGAACCCCTCGAGATCCTTCACCGACCACGCCCAGAGCGCGTCGTAGTCCGCGTACCCGTGAGCGGCCCCGAAGCGCTCGACCGCCGTGGTTCCGTCGAGCTGCGGGGCCCACAGCAGTTCGCCGGCCGGGACGGTCATCGTTCTCCCCTTGTTCGATGGATGGGGGCAATTTAGTGGACGCGGCGTGGATGCAGAACCGCGCCTTAACGTATGATCAGGTTCCTGCGATCGTTCCGAACCGGGGGGGTTCCGAAGATGACGTATCAACTCAAGGACCAGGACATCACGCCGCCGCCGCTGTCCGAGGTCGAGCAGCGTTCGGCCGCCGCCGACGGGCTGGCAGCCGTGGTCATGGTGCTCATGGCGCTCGCGCTGATCGTCCTCGTGCTCAGCCAGACCATCGACTGAGACGGCTCGCCGTCACTCCATGACCCCGTCCCGCACGACATCGGTCCTCCACGAGCAGCCGCTGCTGCCGCACATCGTCATCCAGGCACTCGAAGCCCGCCAGAGCGAGCCGTGCATCTTCACCGGCGACCGCGTCCTCACCTACGGCGAGGTGCGCGACCGCACCAGCCAGATGGTGCAGGCGATGCAGTCGATCGGGGTCCGTCAGGGCAGCCGGCTGGCGATCCTGTCGAAGAACCGGCCCGAGGTGCTCCTCAACGCGTTCGCCTCGTTGGCCAACGGCTGCATCCTCACGCCGCTGCACCCGATGGGTTCGCTCGGTGATCACCTCTACGCGCTGAAGGACGCCGAGATCGACTGCCTCGTCTTCGACGCCGCCGACTTCGGCGGCCGCGCCGGCGAGCTGCGCCAGGAGCTCCCCGACCTGATCCTGCTCGGCTTCGGCCCGAGCGAGGCGGGGCAGGACTACCTCGCCCTGGCCGATGGGTTCGAGCCGGCGCCGCTCGTCGCTCCGGACGTCCACCTCGACGACCTGTGCACCGTCGTCTACACCGGTGGCACCACGGGCCGGCCCAAGGGCGTGCTGATGAGCCACCGCGTGTGGCAGTCGATGACGTGGATCCAGATGTCGGAGTGGGAGTTCCCCGACGAGATCCGCATCGCGCTGCCGACGCCGCTGTCGCACGCCGCGCTGTCGGTGGTCGCGCCCGTCCTGCTGTCGGGTGGCGCCTTCTACGTGATGTCCGCGTTCAGCCCCGACGCGTTCTTCGACCTCGTCGAGCGGCACCGCATCACCTGCTGCATGATCGTGCCGGTGATGCTCTACGCGATGCAGGCGCATCCCCGCTACCACACCGCCGACATGTCGTCGATGGAGACGATCATCTACGGGGCGTCGCCGGTGAGCCCGGCCAAGCTCGCCGAGGCGATCGAGCACTGGGGCCCGATCTTCTTCCAGTTCTTCGGTCAGACCGAGGCGCCGATGGTCATCACCCACCTGAAGAAGGCCGACCACGACCTGTCCAAGCCGGAGCGCCTGGCGTCGTGCGGCCGGCCAGTGCCGTGGATGCACGTCGCGCTGCTCGATGCCGACAACCAGCCCGCGCCACCCGGCGAGTCCGGCGAGATCTGCGTGCGCGGGCCGCTCGTCATGGACGGCTACAAGGACCTCCCGGACGAGACCGCCGAGGCGCTGTCGGGCAACTGGCTGCACACCGGCGACGTCGGGCGCTTCGACGAGGAGGGCTTCCTCTACATCGTCGACCGCACCAAGGACATGGTGATCACCGGCGGCTTCAACGTGTTCCCCCGCGAGGTGGAAGACGTCATCAGCCAGCACGCCGCGGTGAACACCGTGATGGTGATCGGCGTGCCCGATCCGAAGTGGGGCGAGGCCGTGAAGGCCGTCGTCGTGCTGCAGCCGGGCAACGAGCCGTCCGACGAGCTGACCCACGCGCTGCAGGACATGGTCAAGCAGGCGAAGGGTTCGCAGCAGTCACCGAAGTCGATCGACTACGTCGACGTGCTGCCGATCACCGCCGTCGGCAAGCTCGACAAGAAGGCCATGCGCGCCCGCTACTGGACCACCGACGGCCGCGCCGTCAACTGACCCCGAGCCGATCGTTCTGTCGGCTCAGCGCCGGCCGAGACGACGAGCGATGGCTCCGAGCGGGCTGAGCCAGGACCGAATTTCGCGGTCTGGCTCTCCTTCGAAGGGTCTCCATCTCAGGTCGAACAAGTTGCCGTTGATGGCGCGAACGCCGAGTGCGAAGGGCGTGATCGCCACCGGCCCGATGGGCCGGGAAGAAGCCGAGACGCCAACCCATGTGATTGGTGATGAAGAACTCGAGTCGCATCGGATCGTCAGGAGGTTCCCAGTTGGACGCTTCCGTCGCTGTGGACTCCATCCCGATCAGCGTCAGTCCGTCCTGACCGACGAGGCAGACATTCGTGTCCCATACAGCGCCAGCGAACCATCGGTTGCTGATTGCGCAGACGACGCCGTCGCCGACAGAAGGGGGACACGTCGGCGGACGCCGATCTTGGTGAACATCTCGGTGGTGTCACCGTCGGCCGGCATCGTTCCCCATTCTCATCGATTGTCGATGGGCCGTCGCGCTGTCGGTGCGGCGCGATGAGAGGTGAGCGGCCATTGACCGCTCATCTCTCATCGCGAGGTCGGCCCCGACGAGCGCGATGAGAATTGGGGGGCCATAGACCGCTCATCTCTCATCGCGCTGGCGGCGAACGAGACCCGGAACGCGAACGAGCCCGGCTCGTCGACCCGAAGTGGGCCGAGGAGCCGGGCTCGAAAGCTGTCAGATCAGCTCTGCGGCTTGCCGAGAGCGATGTCGCTCACGTCGCTGAACTCGTTGTCGACCGGCACGACCTTGCCGTCCTCCAACTTGCTGTAGACCACGCTGCGGTTGAACAGGCGGGTGTACCCGTCCAGGCCGTCGGTCCACTCCTTGGTGAAGTCGAGGACCGGGACCATGCCGTTCAGATCGAGGTTGGTGGTCTTGCTGGCGGCGTCGTAGAACGACTTCGCCGTGATCTCACCGTCGATCGTCGCTGCGATCTGGGCGAAGCCCATGTACGCAGCCCACGTGCCCATGCCACCGAGGCTGTTGAAGTCGTTGGCCTCCTGGTCGATGTCGTTCGACTCCAGAGCGGCGCGGTAGTCGTCCCACGGTGCCGTCGAGATGTCGGGGTACATGCCCGAGATGATGTTGCCGTTGGTGACCTCTTCGGCGCCCTTGGCCGAGATGGCGTTCAGGTTGCCCTGGTTGCCGTACTGCTTGACGGTGGTGTCCGCCTGCTGCAGCGCGGTGTTCCAGGTGAGGAACGGCGTCTCCGACATGACGACGACGATGCAGTCGGCGTTGCTGGTGGCCTCGGCGACTTCAGCCGAGTAGTCCTGGGCGATGGTCGGGGTGATGATCACGTCACCGAACGTCTTGCCGTAGGCCTTCATGGCGTTCTCCATCGGCGTGCGGAAGATGGCATCGGCGCCCTCGGCGATGACGGCGTTGATGTTCTCGCAACCGTCCTCGACCGCTCGCTTCACTTCACCGACTGCGTACATCGGCTGGTTGCCGATGTTGAACGAGTGCGGGTCGGTGAGCTCGGACGGCGAGATCGGGCAGCAGGCGCCAAACCACGTGATGTCCGACTCGGCGATCACGGGCACGACCGCTTCGGCGAAGTAGGTGAACGAACCAACGACCGACACGACACCGTCTTCGACGGCCTGACGGGCGCACGTGGCGGCGACGGCCGCGTCGAACTGCTCGTCGCAGACCTCGACCTCGACCGGGCGACCGTTGATGCCGCCGTTGTCGTTGATGAACTTGGCCGCGATCTTGGCCGTGATCGAGATGTTCTCGTACGTCGGACCGTTGGCGTTGAGCGTGGTGATCGTCATCAGCTTGATCGGCTCACCACTCGGTGCCTCGCCGGTGCCGCCCGTCGTCGGGCCCGGCGCAGCGTCGGTGCCGCTCGGTGCATCCGTTGCGGACGAGCCGCCATCTTCTTTCTTGTCGCTCCCGCATGCTGCGAGTGCAAAACCGGCTACGACCATCAGTGCAGCGGATTTCCTCCAGACACCCATGTGTTCCCCCTCATGTTGGTTGCGGGCACCCCCGGCGCCCGTGAGCGGTCATCTTAGACACACGCGGCGCTCCAATTCTTGTTGGCCTGAATCTGTGTTAAGGTCGCTCTTCAGCGCTGGGGAGCGCGGCCGCAGGACCGATCCGCGATCTGAGAGTTGGGGAGCACACGGGGACGATGAACGAAGTCATCAGGTTCGCGCTGTTGGGACTCGGGGTCGGTGCCCTGTACGCGTTCGCGTCGCAAGGTCTCATCGTCATCTTCCGTGGCACCGGCGTCCTCAACTTCTCGCTCGGCGCCACCGCGATCGCGGGAGTCTTCCTGCAGTACGAGCTGCGCTACGAGCACGGGCTCAACTGGTGGCTGGCCTCGTTCTTCGGCGTGCTCCTGTCGGCGACGTTGGGGGCGCTGACCCACTGGGTCGTGCTGCGCCCGTTGCAACGCAAGCGCGCCAGCACGCTCGTGCAGCTGCTGGCAACGCTCGGCGTCTTGATCACCGTGCAGGCCGGCGTCGTCATCCGCTACGGCTCCAAGCCGCGTCAGGTGCCGAGCGAGCTGCCGACGAACCGCATCACGCTGTGGGGCGACGTCAGCATCACCGTCGACCGTCTGATCCTCCTCGGCATCGGGTGCCTCTCGGCGTTCCTGCTGTGGCTGCTCTACCGGTCGTCGCAGTTCGGCATCCAGACCGAGGCGGTCTCGGAGAGCGAGCGCTCCGCTGCAGCCGTCGGCGTCTCGCCGAACCGGGTCGCCGCGCTGAACTGGGCGCTCGGGTCGGCGATCGCCTGCATCGCCGGGATCCTCGTGGTGCCGGTGATGACGCTGCAGGTCACCTCGATGACCAGCCTGGTGCTCGCCGCGCTCGCCGCCGCGCTCGTCGCCGACTTCAAGTCGTTCCCGATCGCCACCGCTGCCGGCTACGTCCTCGGCATGGGCCAGACGCTCGTCGGGCGCTTCTGGCACCAGCAGGGCGCCGACCAGTCGCTGCCGTTCCTCATCATCATCGTCATGTTGGTGTTCCGCGGCCGATCGATCCCGATGCGCGACCACTACCTGCGCAAGCTGCCGGCCATCGGCAACGGCCGGATGTCGTGGGACTGGACGTTCTTCCTCACCGGCGCGGTCGTGTTCTTGATGCTCACCAAGGACAACAAGTGGATCGACGCGCTCACGGTCACGCTCTGCGCGTCGATCGTGCTGCTGTCGATCGTGGTCGTCACGGGCTACGCCGGCCAGCTCTCACTGGCGCAGTTCGCGATGGCCGGGTTCGGCGCGTGGGTCGCGGGTCGGCTCGTCGCCGTGTTCGGCATGCCGTTCCTCCTCGCGCTCGTGATCGGCGTTGCCGCCGCCGTCCCACTCGGGCTGATCTTCGCGCTCCCCGCGGTGCGAACACGCGGGATCAACCTGGCCATCGTCACGCTCGGCCTCGGCACCGCGATCGAGCTCATGCTGTTCAAGAACGGCAACTACACCGGCGGCATCAAGGGCACACCGGTCGGCAAGCCCAACCTGTTCGGGTTCGAGATCAGCTCCATCCGGTACCCGGCGCGTTACGGCATCTTCGTGCTCGGCATGGCGCTGCTCACCGTGGTCGTCGTGGCCAACGTGCGGCGCGGCCGAAGTGGCCGGCGGCTGATCGCCGTGCGCACCAACGAGCGAGCCGCCGCCGCGCTGGGCATCAACATCGTCACGGCCAAGTTGTTCGCGTTCGCGCTCGCGTCGGCGATCGCCGCGCTCGGCGGGATCCTGATGGGCTTCCGCCTCACCTCGATCAGCTACGGGTCGTTCACCAACTTCACGTCGATCACGTACGCCGGCCTGTCGCTCGTCGGTGGTGTCGGCCACCTGCTCGGCGCGTTCGTCGGGGCGATGATGGCGGCCGCTGGGTTCAACCAGGAGGTCATGGAGTCCACCTGGGACGGGGTCGGCAAGTACATCCAGCTGATCAGCGGCATCGCCATCCTGTTGGTGGTGCTGTACAACCCCGACGGTGTCGCCGCCGAGTGGTCCAAGTCGTTCCGGTTCCTCAAGCGCACGAAGAAGTTCGGCGAGTCGTACTTCATCCGGCTCGCTGACGTGTCCGAACCCGTGGACGAGGACCACGAGCATCGCGTCGCGCCGAAGACGCTCGTCGTCGACGGCCTCACGGTGCGGTACGGCGCGGTCACCGCGGTCGACCACGTCGGGTTCACGCTCGAACCGGGTCAGGTCACCGGGTTGATCGGGCCGAACGGTGCCGGCAAGACGTCGTTGATCGACGCGCTCACCGGCTTCACCAAGTCCACCGGAACGGTGTCGATCGGCGACAAGTACATCTCCAACGCGGGGCCCGCAGGTCGAGTGAAGGCCGGCATGGTCCGCTCGTTCCAGTCGCTCGAGCTGTTCGAGGACACCACGGTGTTCGAGAACCTCAGCGTCGCCGCCGACCCGCAGGACCTCGGCTCCTACTTCCGCGATCTGGTGTGGCCGGTGATCCCGAAGTTCGGCCCGCAGGTGGTGCGCGCGATCGAGGAGTTCGAGCTCGACGAGGACCTCCACCGTGAAGTGAGCGACCTGTCGTACGGCAAGCGACGATTGCTGGCCATCGCTCGCGCGGTGGCCATGCACCCGAGCGTGCTGCTGCTCGACGAGCCCGCCGCCGGGCTCAGCTCGGTGGAGAGCGTCGAGCTCGCGCGGGTCGTGCGCCGTCTCGCCGACGACTGGGGCATGGCCATCCTCGTCGTCGAGCACGACATGAACTTCGTGATGGGCGTCTGCGACCGCGTCGTCGTCCTCGACTTCGGTCGCATGATCGCCAACGGCACACCCGGCGAGGTGCGCAACGATCCGGCGGTCATCGCCGCCTACCTCGGCGTCGAGACCGACGAGGACATCACTGCGGAACCCATCGAACGCACGCCGGCCGTGACTGCAGGAGGCGGGCAATGACGTCGACGACCGATCCCGACATGGCCATCAGCCCGACGAGCCCGTACGCGATCACGCGGGTGGCCAACCTGCTGGAGACGCGCAGCCTCAAGGCTGGGTACTTCGGACGCGAGGTCGTGTCCGGCGTCAACCTCACCGTGCAACCCGGCGAAGTGGTGTGCCTCCTCGGCCCCAACGGAGCCGGCAAGTCGACGACGCTGCTGACGATCGCCGGCGAGCTGGCACCGGTCGATGGCATCGTCATGTTCGACAACGTGCCGACGTTCACGCCGATGTACCAGCGCGTGCGCAGCGGCATCGGCCTCGTCACCGAAGAGCGCCTGGTCTTCACGAAGATGTCGACGCGCGACAACCTACGCATCGGCGGCGGGTCGGTGGAGAAGGCACTGGAGCTGTTCCCCGAGCTCGAGCCGCGCCTCAACGTGCGCGGTGGCATGCTCTCGGGCGGCGAGCAGCAGATGGTCGCGCTGTCGCGTGGGCTCAGCCGCAACCCTCGGCTGCTGCTGGCCGACGAGCTCTCGCTCGGCCTCGCGCCGATGATCGTCGACCGGCTCCTCGGTGCCGTGCGCAAGGCCGCCGACGAGCGCGGCATCGGTGCCTTGATCGTCGAGCAGCACGCGCGCAAGGCGCTCAAGTACAGCGACCGCATGTACCTCATGTCGCGCGGCCAGATCCGCATGGAGATGAGCTCGGCCGAGGCGCTGACGCGACTCGACGAGATCGAAGAGGCCTACCTCGCCGGGACCTCCGAGTCCGAGGAGGACCACATCGAGCGCAAGCGTCGCAAGGACGTGCGCACGGCGTGGAGCCGGCAACGCGTCCGAGAGCGCGAGCTGCGTCGGCTCACCGGCACGCAGGTGTCGCGTCGCCGCACGTCCGAGGACGACGAGATCCTCGACCGCGACCAGCAGCGTCGCGAATGGCAGATGCGTGCCCGTCGCGGCCGCAAGTTCTAGATCCACCACCCACACGCCCATCCACAGCCCAAGAAGAGGAAACCGACATGGGGTACCGCACCGCCGAACTGCCGCCGGTCGACATCGACGAGTTCGCCAAGATCCCGTTCCTGCCGCGCATGAAGATCCTGCAGCTGCACTGGGTGGAGGCCGGCTTCGGCACGCCTCGCCAGACGGCGATGTTCTACGTGTGGAAGATCTTCTTCTACGCGCTGTTCGGTCTGATCGTTGCCGGCGCCTTCACGAAGGGCCTCGAGTTCAACAACATCGCCGGGTGGTGGGACGAGCCGATCCTCTACCAGAAGCTGATGATCTGGACGATCTTGATGGAGGTGCTCGGGCTTGCCGCGACGTGCGGTCCGATGGCGTTCCACTTCGACCCGCTCATCGGTGGATCCCTGTACTGGTGGCAGAACGACACGATCCGCATCCCGCCGTACCCCAACCACGTGCCGTTCACGAAGGGCAACCGGCGCACGCCGTGGGACACCGGCCTCTACAAGCTGATCGTGTTCTGGCTGGCGATGATGCTGTTCCTCTCCGGAACGACGATGGAGGGCCTGCCCGGCCAGACCGCCGGCGTCATGCCGCGGTGGGCGCTGCTCACCTACGCCGGCTTGATCGTCCTGATGGGCCTGCGTGACAAGTGCGTGTTCCTGTCGTCACGAGCCGAGCAGTACGTGCCGACGATCCTCTGCTTCGGCCTGTTCACGAACTTCCACGACGCGATCATCGCCGCGAAGATCTTCATCGTCGTCGTCTGGATGGGCGCCGGTGTGTCGAAGCTGCAGCACGGGTTCTCGTGCACGGTCTCGATCATGGTGCAGAACACGCCCTGGAACGCGTTCCGCAAGCTGCGCATGGCAACGGTCCGCGACTACCCGAACGACCTCCGCCCGTCGAAGATGACGCACGTCATCGCTCACTTCCTCGGCACCACCACCGAGATCGTGGTGCCGTTGACCCTGCTGTTCTCGCCGTGGCCGTGGCTGACGTGGATCGCCATCGTGTGCATCTGGATGCTGCACCTGTTCATCATCTCGACGATCCCGCTCGCGGTGCCGCTCGAGTGGAACGTGTTCTTCATCTTCTGCGCCGCGTTCCTCTTCGGCAACTTCAGTGCCGGCGACGGATACGGCGTCGGCGACATGAACCCGGCGCTGCTCGTCGGGGTGATCGCGTTCGCGCTGTTCCCGATCATCCTCGGTGCGCTGAAGCCGCAGTACGTGTCGTTCCTGATCGGGATGAAGCAGTACGCCGGCAACTGGGCGTCGACGACGTGGTCCTTCCGTGACAGCGAGAAGGAAGACCGCCTGAACGAGCGGATCGTGAAGGCCGCCGACAACCAGATCGATCAGCTCGAGCCGCTGTTCGGTCGGCAGATCTCGGAGATCTTCATGCAGAAGGCGATCGCCTTCCGGATGATGCACCCGATGGGGCGTGCCCACATCACCCTGCAGATGCGTCACAACCCGGACATCAACACGAGGGTCCTGCGCGAGGGCGAGTTCATCAGCAACACGCTCACCGGCTGGAACTTCGGCGACGCCCACTGCCACGACGAGCGTCTCGTCGAAGCGGTGCAGCAGCGCTGCAACTACGAGCCGGGCGACCTCGTCGTCGTGTTCACCGAGTCGCAGCCGATGTTCGACAAGCGAGTCCAGTACCGCGTGATCGACGCCGCGCTCGGCGTCGTCGAGAAGGGCTGGTACCACAACGACGACGCGGCCCACGAGCAGCCGTGGCTGCCCAACGGGCTGCTGCCGCACGTCATCACCTGGACGCGTGAGGGCTACGTGCCCGCCGGCGAGCCCTACCCGGGGCCCGGCAAGCAGGGCCGGACCAGTCGTCCGGTCGCCGCCAAGGCGTGAGCACAGCGATCGTCGTCGGCAGCGGGCCCAACGGGCTCGCTGCCGCAGCGCGCCTCGCGCGCGCCGGGCTCGACGTCACCGTGCTCGAGATGAGCGACACGATCGGCGGTGGCACGCGCAGCTCGGAGATGATCGTTCCCGGGCTGATCCACGATCACTGCTCGGCGTCGCACCCGATGCCGACCGTGTCGCCGATCTTCGTCGAGCTCGGCCTCGCCGCGGACGGACCGATCACGTGGTTGCAGCCCGACATCGACTGCGTCCATCCGCTCGACGACGGGACGGCCGGCGTCCTGTGCCACTCGATCGATCGCACCGCGGAGCTGATGGGCGACGACGGCGATCGCTGGCGCCGAGTGTTCGGGCGGCCGAGCGCTCGATTCGAAGCGCTGTTCGCCGACGCCTCGCAACCGGTGCTGCGCATCCCGCGCCATCCCCTCACGTTGGCCCGCTTCGGCATCGGCGCAGCACTGCCCGCCACCGTGGTCGCGCACGCGTGGAAGTCCGCCGAGGCGCGGGCGTTGTGGGCCGGCGTCGCTGCGCACGCCTTCACCCGACTCGACCGCCCGATGTCCAGCGCGGTCGGGATGATGCTCGTCGCGGCAGCACACGGCAGCGGCTGGGTCGTTGCCCAGGGTGGCTCGGGCACGATCGCTGCCGCGCTCGCCGACGACATCGAACGGCACGGCGGCACGATCGAGACGGGTGTGCGCGTCACGTCGGTCGCCGATCTGCCGCTCAGCGACGTGCTGATGCTCGACCTGTCGCCGTCGATCGCTGCTGGCATCCTCGGCGATCGGTTGCCTGCGCGCGTCGCTCGTGCCTATCGCCGCTTCCACCACGGACCAGGCGCGTTCAAGGTCGACTTCGCCATCGAGGGCGACGTGCCGTGGACAGCAGAGGCCGCCACCCGGGCCGGCACCGTCCACCTCGGAGGGACCGCGGAGGAGGTCATCGCCACCGAGCTCGCCGTCTTCCGCGGCGCGATGCCCGAGCGACCGTTCGTGCTCGTCGGTCAGCAGTACCTGGCCGATCCGACCCGCTCCGTCGGCAACGTCAACCCGCTGTGGGCGTACGCCCACGTGCCGAACGGCTACACCGGCGACGCGACCGAGGCGATCATCACGCAGATCGAACGGTTCGCCCCGGGCTTCCGCGAACGCATCGTCGGCACTGCCGTGCGCTCGACCACCGAGATGTCGACGTACAACCCGAACTACATCGGCGGCGACATCATCGGTGGGGCGTCGTCGTTCAAGCAGCTGCTCTTCCGGCCGCGCTTCACCACCGACCCGTACGCCACCGGCATCCCCGGCACGTATCTGTGCTCGGCGTCGACGCCGCCCGGCGCCGGCGCGCATGGGATGTGCGGTGCCAACGCCGCAGCGAACGCCTTGGCGCACCTCCGCACGACGTCTTGACGCCACCTGTTCGTGTGGCAACCTGACGGCGGGAGGAGCCGGGATGGTCGATCTTCTGCAGGTCGAGTGCTTCGACGCAGTGCTGCGAACCGGCTCGTTCCGCGCGGCAGCGATCGAGGTCAACCTGGCTCAGCCCTCGGTCTCCGCCCACATCGGCAAGCTCGAGCGCGAGCTCGGGCTGCGCCTGTTCGATCGCGGTCCCGCCGGCACGCGGCTGACTGCAGCGGGCGAGCAGATGGTGTCCCACCTTCGCGCCTTCGCCGCATCGGAGGGCGCCATTCGCAGGGCGACTGCTCACATCCACCAGCACGTCGAGCAGTCGCTCACGGTGCTGAGCTACCGGACCGGCCTGATCAACATCCTGCCGCCCGCGTTCCGCACGTTGGACGCGTCGTTCGATCCGATGCGTACGCGCATGATCGAAGCACCGCGGGCCGCGATGGTTGCCGGATTGATCGACGGGAGTTGCGACGTGGCGCTGGACGCTCCGGTCGGCGACGTGACCGACCCGGGCATCGACACCGGGGTGTTGATCGACCTCGGTGAGCCCGCGTTGATCGGGCGGCCCGGGCACCGGTTGTTCGAACGCGAAGACTGGGTCGACCTTGCTGACATCGGCGACGAGCCGCTGGTGATCCAGGCCAACCTCGAACCGTTCGTGCTGCCGCTGCTGCCTGATCGCGCGCGCCGGCGCGTCACCGTTGCCAACGACTCGTCCGTCGTGCTGGCGTTGCTCGATGCCGGCGCCGAACTGGGGATCGCCGGGCTCGGCAGGCGCATCGTCCACGATCCGACGATCGCCCGTCGCCCGATCATCGGTTCGCCGCGTGTGCGCCTGGTGGTGATGACCGCTGCCGGCACACCGCTGTCGCCTCCGGCGGTGGCGCTGCGCGACTACCTGGTGTCGTGGGGGCAGTTCCAGCGGAGCCAGTACGTCCCCGACCCGGAACGCGGCCTGCAGCCGATCCAGACCGAGGAGTGACGTCCCTGGACCTCAGGTCGTCGACTGGCTCCGCCATGGGTTGCGGAGCGCCGGACTGGTGGACAGCATGGTGAAGTGCCCGATGCGTCTGCCTACCGTGAGCGCCGCTCGGCGGTCGCCGGCGCAACGGTGTGGACGCGCGTCGTGGACGGCTCGTCGTCGTTGATCCTGCCTGACGGGTGCATCGATGTCATCTGGGACGGCGACGTCCTGACCGTCGCCGGCCCCGACACCGTCGCCCACGTCGCGAGTGCAGCGCGCGGGACTCGGTACACCGCGCTGCGGTTCGCTTCGGGCGTGGCGCCGGCGGTGCTCGGCGTCGCCGCCGACGCGCTGCGCGACGAACGGCCCGCGCTGGCGGACATCGTCGTCGGCGACGAGGTCGAACGGCTCACCGAGTCGCTGCGCGCCGCGGCCGATCCGGCGGTGCTGCTCGAGCGGTGGGCAGGCTGCCGCCTGGATCGTGCCGGCGGAGCCGATCGAACCATGCGCCAGGTGACCGCGCTCATCGACGCCGGGTGTGCAGTGAGGGAGGTCGCCGATCGGGTCGGCTTCAGCGAGCGACAGCTGCACCGTCGATCGCTGGCCGCGTTCGGCTACGGGCCCAAGGTGCTGGCGCGAGTGCTGCGGTTGCAGCGCGGGCTCGCTGCAGCGCGCGACCGAATGTCGCTCGTCGATGCGGCGGTCGCGGCGGGCTACAGCGATCAGGCGCACTTCGCTCGCGACGTGCGCGCCCTCACGGGCCGCACCGCGACTCAGCTCGTCGGGAGCGCGGCGAACAGGTCGACGCCGTTGCCGTCCGGGTCGCGCAACGTCGCGTAGCGCTGCCCCCAGACGGCGTCCCACGGTTCGAGGTGCCCGTCGTACCCGGCCGAGGTCATCGCCATGTACGTGCTGTTCACCTCGGCCGGATCGGCGCACTCGAACGCGAGCGAGGAACGCGGTGAGCCGGCCGCGGGAGCCGTCCACTCGGGATCGAAGCCGAGCACGGTGGACACCGGGTCGATCAGCAGCCGGAAACCTCCCGGGAGCGCGACCTCCACGTGCGGTTCGGTGTCAGCCGACGCCGGGATGTCGAGACCGAGGGTGCGGTAGAAGGCCAAGGTGCGGGGAAGGTCGGACGCCACCAGTCCGATGGCGGAAGGAACGATGCTCATGCCATCACCGTACGGATCTCCTCGTCCGACGTCTTGTCGGAATCGGACGTGTCACCGTCAGAACACGAGCTCTTCCGCCGGCGCTGGGCGGGCGTCGACGTAGCCCTGGCTGAGGTCGAAGCCGAGCTCCTGCAGCGTGGATCGCTGCTCGAGCGTCTCGGCGCCCTCGGCCACGGCCGTCATCTGCAGTGCCTCGGCGAGCGCGACGAACGCGCGCAGGATCGCTCGTCCGGCGTCGGGATCCGGCCCGTCGAGCTCCGACACGAACGTGCGGTCGACCTTCAGCTTCGACGGTCGCAGCGTGCGCAGCGCCTCGAACGACGCGTACCCCGTGCCGAAGTCGTCGACGGACATCCCCACGCCGAGCTGGCGCAGGCTGCGCAGCGTCGGGCCGGCATCTCGTTGCACCATCGCCGTCTCGGTGACCTCGATGTCGATGCGTTCGGCCTCGAGCTCGTAGCGCAGCAGACGATCAGCGACCCGTTGCACGAGCAACGGGTCGGAGAGCTGCCTGGCCGAGATGTTGACGGCCAGCCGCACGCGCGCCGGCCACGTGCTGGCGACGGCGAAGGCGTGCTCCATCACCTGGTCGCTGATCGGTGTGATCAGCCCGGTCTCCTCGGCGAGCTCGATGAACGCCCCCGGTGCGACGAGCCCGCGCGTCGGGTGGTTCCATCGGGCCAGTGCCTCCATCGCGTCCACCTGACCGGAGCGAAGGTTGACCTGCGGTTGGAACCAGGCGATGAACTCGTGCCGTGCGATCGCCGACTTCAGCTCGTCGAACAGCGCAGCGCGGCTGCGCGCCTGCACGGCGAGCATCGGATCGAACGCACTGACCCGGTTCTTGCCTTCGCCCTTGGCTGCGTACAGCGCGAGGTCGGCGGCGACGATGAGCTCGTTCAGCCCGTCGGCATCCGCCGGGGCAACGGCGTGCCCGACGCTCGCGTGGATCGACAGGTCGGTGCCGGATGGGGCGAACGCGTCCTCGAATGCCTTGATCACGTCGGTGAAGTCCGGCACGTTGGTCGCTCGCTGCGCCCGAACGAGTGCGAACTCGTCGCCGCCGATACGTGCGCAGATCTCGTCGTCTCGGGTCAGGGTCTGCAGTCGAGCCGCCACTTCGACGAGGAGCTGGTCGCCGATGGCGTGACCGAGGGTGTCGTTGATCTCCTTGAAGTTGTCGAGATCGACGATGGCGAGGTGGATCGGCATCGTCGGCGACTCGAGCGCCTGCTCCAGAAGTTCGGCGAACCGGTGGCGGTTCATCAGACCGGTCAGGACGTCGGTGGTGGCCAACCGGAGGATCTCACCGGCGGCGACCTTCGCTGCGGTGACGTCCTCGCCGACGCCGCGCCACTGCCGGTGCGGCCCATCGATGTGGTGGCCGGTCAACGACCACCAGCGGCGCTCGCCGTGCACGATGACCGGCACGGTGAGATCTCGAAAGCTGGCCCCGTGGTGGAACCGCTCGCCGAGCTCGCGCACCGCCGCCGCAGCGTCCGGGCTGGTCATGTCGATCATGCCGACGAGGAAGACGAGGAGGTTGACACCCTGGATGTCGTCGATGCGACGCCCGGCGTGTCCGGCGAACGTGTCGGACACGCGAGTCAGATCCCCATCGGCGTCGCACTCCCAGAGCCACTCGCTGGCGTCGTCCTCGAAGTCCTTCAACAGGGTTCGCACCGTCTCCCGCTCCGCGCGCATGGCGAACTCGGCGCGACAGCGAACCACGAACGCCAGCGAGAGCACGGCGATGGCGATCGACAGGACGAGCGCGTAGAGCACGAGCAGCACGATGAACACGCCGGCGACCGCGCCGACGTTGATCGAGACCGCCACCGACAACGTCGCGGTGTTCAGCCACACCCACATCAGCGAGAGGCTGCGATACGTCGACAGCACGATCGCGCCGCATCCCATCACGCCGGCGTATGCCGTCAGCAGCATCAGCTCCTGGTACTGGTTCGTCGACGGTGTCGCGTAGAGGAGCACGACGACGATCAGCCCGGCGTTGGCGAGCACGTCGGCGAAGAGCACCTTCACGTCTCGCGAGGTGGCGACGAAGTCCGGGCGCCAGCATCGCGGCCACCACATGCGCGGCGAGTTGGCCATCAGCGCGACCGACGCAGCCAGCCACACCCAACGAAAGGTCGACATCGTCGACGGGATCGCGAACAGCGCGATGATGACCGCGTTGACGATGTCGGCGCTGTTGGCCAGTGAGGCGACGCGCACCGAGACGTGGATGCGGCGGTTGTGGACCTCGCGCCACTCATCCGCGTCCAGCCCCCGCATCGGAGACGCCAGCACGACGGCGACGAACCGCCGCCAGCGAGAATCGGAGCGCGAGCTCCGTTGGTCGACCCCAGCCGTCAGATCCACCTGTCCGCTCCCATCTGCAGTCCGTCTGTCGCTGTGCGAACGGCCCGCCGACGTGACGGGATGCGCCGGCGGACGGCGAAGTGCAGACGCACCGCGCTGGCCTCGATGACGCCGTTCTCCGGCGTGATCGTTGGTCACCGGCGATCGTTCACCTCGACCTCAACTGGAGGGTTCGGGTCTCGGGCCGTGTACTGCCGCGGCCACGGTTGGTGCGGCGAGAGCACCCACAGCGCTCGACCCGATGGCGATGCAGGGACGATCACCCCAGGTCAACGGTCTTCGATCCGCATTCGCTGTTCGTGGCGGGCGTTCCCTTGACGAAATCTGAACGCCCAATTCTCACGTAGCCACGTCATCGCACTGGTGCGCTGGGGTCTCTCATCGGCGCCACGGATGCCGTTGCAAGCCGGATCCGCGCAATCCCGAGTCCTCGGCGCTGAACGGACTCCAGCGGTTGCGTCATCCACGTCGAATGAGGCCTCATCGCCATGAACGAGACCCGAACCCCGCATCGTCTGCGTCGCATCAGCGTCGCGCTCCTGGTCATCCTCGAGTCCGTCCTCGTCACCACCGCGCTCGGGGTGGTGCTCCCCGCCGCCAAGGTCGCCAATGCGTTGCCCCAGGTGCCCAACGCGCCGGTCACGGTCTACCTGCAGGACTTCGAGACGCCCGAAGTGGCCGGCACCACCGTTCCCGCCGGCGTGCTGACGGCCTTCCCGTCGATGAGCGCGAGCGGGTACTGGACGAACGTCAACGCCTGCAACGGCATCTGGATCAGCTTCAGCGCTCCGGTGCCCCCATCGGGCATCGGCACCTGCACCCCGGGTCCGAGCAGCGGGTACGACGGCATCCGCGGGCTCGCACAGCTGCTGGGCGGCAACAACAACCACGCGATCTCGTCCTACACGCACAACGGCATCGCCTCGCCGACGGGTCAGCTCCAGTTGGCCACCCCGAACATCACCGTCACTCCTGGCCACTACTACGTCGCTTCGGTCCGCGTCGCTTCCGACAACTGCTTCTCCAATCCGGCCGTCCAGCGCTTTGTGCTCACCGACGGCGTCACCACGAGCAACCTCGGCACGAGCACCGCGTGTCCAGGGCCGATTCCGCCGAACCGACAGGTCGCCACGCTGATCGCTCCCAACCCGGTGCGATGGACCACCTCGACGCTGAAGATGCAGCTGTTCAACGACACCGCCGCCGGCAACGGCAGTGGTGACGACTCGGCCATCGACGACTTCAAGCTGCTCGACGTCACGCCCGCGCTCGACAAGTCGTTCTCGCCGAGCACGGTCATCCCGGGCCAGCCGTCGACGCTGACCTTCACGATCACCAACTCGTCCGACCTGCTGCCCAAGCCGGACTGGAGCTTCATCGACACGCTGCCCGCAGGCGTCGTCGTCGCACCGACGCCGAACATCGGCGGGACGTGCGTGAACACCACCGGCACGGTCCTCGCCGTGACGGCCGATGCCAACACCACCGTCATCTCCGTCGTCGGCGGCGACCTCGTCAAGGACCAGCAGTTCTGCACGATCACGGTCGACGTCGTCGCCACGCCAGCGGTTGCGGCCACCTACACGAACGGCGCGGGCGCCTCGACGGTCACCACCAACGGCCTGTACCCGCCGCCGCCGGCGACGCTCACGGTCATCCCCGCGGTCGTGCGCATCGCCAAGACGTCGGTCGGTGCCGTGGGCTCGTTCGGCTACACCCTCACCGGGGCGACGCCGACCACCGACTCGATCACCACCGCGACCTCGGGCGTGAAGGTGACGTCGCCGACGGTGCACGCCGCGTCCTACTCGGACGTCGTCGTCACCGAGTCGAGCGGCATGGCCGGGTTCAGCACCTCGTCGACGTGCGTCGACGCCAACGCGGCCACGACCGGCAACGCGCCGATCAACGGCACGGGCACGTCGGTGACGATCCCGCGCGCCAACGTGCTGCCCGGCTCGAACTGGACGTGCTCGTTCACCAACATCCGTCTGCCGGTCGTGCGCGTGGCCAAGGTGTCCAACGGCGGCACCGGCACGTTCAACTTCACGCTCGGCGGACTCAGCAACGCGACCGACTCCGTCGTCACCGCAACGGCGGGCACGACGGTGGCTTCGGCGCAGACGAACACCGGCACGGTCGGCACGTCGGCCACCGTCACCGAGACCGCAGCGAGTGCGACGGGCTACGTGACGCGCTACAGCTGCGTCGACAGCGGCCCGACGGCCAACGCCGCGATCACCGGCACCGGCACGGCGGCGGTCATCCCTGGCGCCAACATGCAGGCCGGCGCCAACTGGCTGTGCACGTACACGAACGACAAAGTCGCCACGCTCCGGATCGTCAAGTCGGTTCCCGCCGGTCAGGGCACCTCGTTCGACTTCACCCAGACCGGCGTGCCGGCGACGGCCATCGGTGCCCCGAACGCAGCGAGCGCCGGCTCGTTCACGCTCAACCCGAGCGTTCTCGTCAGCGGTTCGCTCACGGACACCCAGACGTACACGAACGTCGCCCCCGGCTCGGTCATCTCCTTCAGCGAGATCGCCCGCGCCAACATCAGCCAGTACGCGCTCGTCTCGATGACGTGCACCAACGCTGCGGGCGCACCGGTCGGCAGCACGTTCGTGATCGGTGCGATCAACAACGGCGCGGCCATCGGTTCGCCGCTCGGCACGTCCACCGTCACGCTGGCGCCTGGCGCCGACGTCACCTGCACGTTCAGCAACGTGCGCAACCCGCGCATCGTCCTCAACAAGACCACCCAGGGCGGCGACGGGACGTTCGCCTTCACCGAGACCGTGACCGGTTCGGGCGTTGCCGTCTCCAACCCGTCGCCGTCGCTGACGACCTCGGCCGGCACGGCCACGACGAACACCACGATCACCGGCCTGGCAGGCGCAGCGACCACGACGCTGACGATCACCGAGTCCGCCAACGCGGCGTACAACCTCACCGACGTCACGTGCGTGAACCTGACCACGAGCCAGACGCTGACGACGCTGACGACGCCATCGTCCACCGTCAACCTCGTCAGCCGTCAGGTCGTCGTCACGCCGATCGGCACCGGTGCGCAGATCTCGTGCACGTTCACCAATGCCAAGAAGCCGACGATGGTGATCGCCAAGCAGTCGGTGGGCGGCACCGGCTCGTTCAGCTTCGGCGCCGGAACCAACGGCCTGCCGACCGGTCCGCTCGCCATCTCCACCGCGACGTCCAACCCGAGCTCGTCGTCGCCGTTCACGCTCAACGCGGCCAACACCTCGACGTCGATCACGGAGGCGATCCCGGCCGGATGGCAGCTCACCGGCGTGCAGTGCGTGGATGCCAGCAGCACCGTGCTCGCTGCCACCATCGACCTCGTCGCCGGCGCGCTCACGTTGCCGGCGGCATCGGTTGCCGCCGGCGCCAACATCACGTGCACCTTCACCAACGCCAAGCTCGGTTCGATCACCATCGTCAAGGACGCGGTGCCCAACGACGCGCAGGACTTCTCGTTCACCTCCTCGGGCGCCGGAACGTCGAACTTCGTCCTCGACGACGATGCCGATGCGACGCGTTCGAACAGCCAGCTCTTCTCCGGCTTGTCCGCCGGTTCGTACCCGGTGGTCGAGGCGGCCGCCGCAGGCTGGTCGTTGACGAGCCTGACGTGCGCCGGCGACACCGACACCGGCTCGGTCGTCACGCTCGGCTCGCGGCAGGTCGCCATCGACCTCGACCCGGGCGAGAACATCACCTGCACCTTCGTCAACACCAAAGCTGCCGCGCTCGACACCACCAAGGTCGTCACCACGGTCAACGGCGCGCCGGCGACGGCAGCCACGCAGGTGAAGGCCGGCGACGTGATCGTCTACACGATCGTCACCGCCAACACGGGCGGCGCCGCAGC
This sequence comes from Ilumatobacteraceae bacterium, assembly GCA_965229005.1. Lineage (GTDB taxonomy): Bacteria > Actinomycetota > Acidimicrobiia > Acidimicrobiales > Ilumatobacteraceae > CBDDIP01. The sequence continues at coordinate 1,157,226 of CBDDIP010000001.1, read as the reverse complement.
CTCCACCACGTTGACCGACGTCGTCCCGGCGAACACCACGTACACCGGTTCCGGTGAGGGTTGGTCGTGCACTGCCCCGGCCGCGGCGGGCACGTCGTGCACGCAGACGTTCTCGGTGCCGGGTACCTCGACGGTGACGCGCACCTTCACCCTCACGGTCGGCACCTTGCCTGCGGGCACGCAGACGGTGGGCAACGTGGTTGCGTCGAGTGGCGGCTCGTGCTCGTCGTGCAACCCGTCCAACCCGACCGTCCCCGCGTTGAACACGACGAAGGTGGTCAGCACGGTCAACGGTGCTGCGGCGACTCCGACGACGCAGGTGAAGGCCGGCGACGTGATCGTCTACTCGATCGTCACCACCAACACCGGCGGGACGGCCGGCACCACGACGCTGACCGATGTCGTCCCGACGAACACGACATACACCGGTTCCGGTGAAGGTTGGTCGTGCGCCGCGCCCGCAGCCGCGGGTACGTCATGCACGCAGAACGTCAACGTCGCCGCCAACAGCTCGGTGACGCGCACGTTCACGCTCACCGTGGGCACGCTGCCGGTCGGCACCTTGACGGTGGGCAACGTCGTCGCCTCCAGCGGTGGCACCTGCACGTCGTGCAACCCGAACAACCCGACCGTGCCGGTGCTCAACACGACGAAGGTCGTGTCGACGGTCAACGGCGCGGCGGCGACGGCTGCGACACAGGTGAAGGCCGGCGACGTTGTCGTCTACTCGATCGTCACCACGAACACCGGCGGCTCGGTCGGCACCACCACGCTGACGGACGTCGTGCCGACGAACACCACCTACACCGGCTCCGGTGAGGGCTGGTCGTGCACCGCTCCGGCGGCTGCCGGCACCTCGTGCACCCAGGTCGTGATCGTCGGCGCCAACAGCTCGGTGACGCGAACCTTCACGCTGACGGTCGGCACGCTGCCGGCCGGCACGCAGACCGTTGCCAACCTGGTCGCGTCCACCGGCGGCACGTGTGCCTCGTGCAACCCGTCGAACCCGACGAACCCGGTGCTGAACACGACGAAGGTCGTGTCAACAGTGAACGGTGCGGCGGCGACGGCGGCGACGCAGGTGAAGGCCGGCGACGTGATCGTCTACTCGATCGTCACCACGAACACCGGCGGCTCGGTCGGCACCACCACGTTGACGGACGTCGTGCCGACGAACACCACCTACACCGGCTCCGGTGAGGGCTGGTCGTGCACCGCTCCGGCGGCTGCCGGCACCTCGTGCACCCAGCTCGTCTCGGTGCCGGCGAACAGCTCGGTGACGCGGACGTTCACGCTCACGGTCGGCACGCTGCCGGCCGGCACGCTCACCGTCGGCAACGTCGTTGCGTCCACCGGCGGCACGTGCACCTCGTGCAACCCGAACAACCCGACCGTCCCTGCGCTGAACACCACCAAGGTCGTCACCACGGTCAACGGTGCGGCGGCCAACAGCGGGACTGTGGTCGGCAGTGGCGACGTCGTCGTGTACACGATCGTCACCAGCAACACCGGCGGCTCGGCCGGCACCACCACGCTCACGGACGTCGTCCCGACGAACACGACCTACACCGGGTCCGGTGAGGGATGGTCGTGCGCCGCGCCGGCACCGGCGGGTACATCGTGCACGCAGAACATCAACGTCGCCGCCAACAGCTCGGTCACGCGCACGTTCACCCTCACGGTCGGCACGCTGCCGTCGGGCACGCAGACCGTGGGCAACGTCGTTGCGTCCAGCGGTGGCACCTGCTCGTCGTGCAACCCGTCGAACCCGACGGCGCCCGGCCTGAACACGACCAAGGTGGTCACCTCGGTCAACGGAGCGGCCGCGACCGCGACGACGCAGGTGAAGGCCGGCGACGTGATCGTGTACACGATCGTCACCACCAACACCGGCGGGGCCGCCGGCACGACCACGCTCACCGACGTGGTGCCCGTCAACACCACCTACACCGGCTCCGGCCAGGGTTGGTCGTGCACCGCTCCCGCTGCCGCCGGTACGTCGTGCACGCAGACGATCTCCGTCCCGGCGAACAGTTCGCTCACGCGCACGTTCACGCTCACGGTCGGCACCTTGCCGGCGGGGACGCTGACGGTCGGCAACCTCGTTGCGTCCAGCGCTGGCACCTGCTCGTCGTGCAACCCGTCGAACCCGACGGTGCCGGCGCTGAACACGACCAAGGTGGCCACGACGGTGAACGGCGCGGGCGCCACTCCGACGACGCAGGTCAAGGCCGGCGACGTCATCGTCTACTCGATCGTCACCGCCAACACCGGCGGCTCGGTGGGCTCGACGACGCTCACCGACATCGTCCCGACGAACACCTCCTACACCGGTTCCGGTGAGGGCTGGTCGTGCGCCGCGCCGGCGGCTGCGGGTACGTCGTGCACCCAGCTCGTCTCGGTGCCGGCGAACGGCTCGGTGACGCGCACGTTCACGCTCACGGTCGGCGCGTTGCCGGCCGGCACGCAGACCGTCGGCAACGTCGTTGCCTCGAGCGGTGGGACGTGTTCGTCGTGCAACCCGTCGAACCCGACGACACCGACGTTGAACACGACGAAGGTGGTCACGTCAGTCAACGGTGCAGCGGCAACCCCGGCCACGCAGGTGAAGCCCGGCGACGTCATCGTGTACACGATCGTCACCACCAACACCGGTGGATCGGTCGGGACCACCACCCTCACCGACGTCGTTCCGACGAACACCTCCTACACCGGTTCCGGTGAGGGCTGGTCGTGCACCGCGCCCGCGGCTGCGGGCACGTCGTGCACGCAGACGATCTCGGTACCGGCCAATGGCTCGACCACCAACACCTTCACGCTGACGGTCGGCACGCTGCCGGCGGGCACGCAGACGGTCGGCAACGTGGTCGCGTCGAGCGGTGGCACGTGTTCGTCGTGCAACCCGTCGAACCCGACGACGCCGACGTTGAACACGACGAAGGTCGTCACGACCGTCAATGGTGCAGCGGCGACGCCGGCAACGCAGGTGAAGGCGGGCGACGTGATCGTCTACTCGATCGTCACCACCAACACCGGTGGGTCCGCTGGCTCGACGACCCTCACCGATGTCGTCCCGGTCAACACCACGTACACCGGCTCGGGAGAGGGGTGGTCGTGCACCAACCCGACCGCGGCCGGTGCGTCGTGCACGCAGAACATCTCCGTGGCTGCCAACAGCTCGGTGACGCGAACGTTCACGCTCACGGTCGGCACCCTGCCGGCGGGCACGCAGACCGTCGGCAACGTGGTCGCGTCGAGTGGAGGCACGTGTTCGTCGTGCAACCCGTCGAACCCGACGACCCCGACGCTGAACACCACCAAGGTGGTCACGAGCGTGAACGGTGCGCCGGCAACCCCGGCGACGCAGGTGAAGGCCGGTGACGTCATCGTCTACACGATCGTCACCACCAACACCGGCGGCTCGGCCGGCTCGACGACGCTCACCGATGTCGTCCCCACGAACACCAGCTACACGGGCAGCGGCGAGGGGTGGTCGTGCCTCGCGCCGGCCCCAGCGGGCACCTCGTGCGCGCAAACGATCGCAGTCCCGGCGAACGGCTCGATCACTGCGACCTTCACGCTGACCGTCGGGGTGTTGCCGGCGGGCACGCAGACCGTGGGCAACGTGGTCGCGTCGAGTGGTGGCACGTGCTCGTCGTGCAACCCGTCGAACCCGACGACCCCGACGCTGAACACCACCAAGGTGGTCACGAGCGTGAACGGTGCGCCGGCAACCCCGGCGACGCAGGTGAAGGCCGGTGACGTCATCGTCTACACGATCGTCACCACCAACACCGGTGGCTCGACCGGCACGACCACGCTGACGGACGTCGTCCCCACGAACACCACCTACACGGGTTCGGGCGAGGGTTGGTCGTGCACCAACCCGACCGCCGCCGGCGCGTCGTGCACCCAGACGATCTCGGTCCTGGCGAACAGCTCGGTGACGCGCACGTTCACGCTCACGGTCGGCACGCTGCCGGCGGGCACGCTCACGGTGGGCAACGTGGTCGCGTCGAGTGGCGGGACGTGTTCGTCGTGCAACCCGTCGAACCCGACGACGCCGACGTTGAACACGACGAAGGTGGTCTCGTCGGTGAACGGTGCGGCGGCGACGCCGGCGACGCAGGTGAAGGCCGGTGACGTGGTCGTCTACACGATCGTCACCGCCAACACCGGCGGCTCGACCGGTACGACGACCCTCACCGATGTCGTGCCGACCAACACGACCTACACCGGTTCGGGGGAGGGCTGGTCGTGCACCGCGCCCGCGGCAGCGGGCACGTCGTGCACGCAGACGATCTCGGTGCCGGCGAACAGCTCCGTCACGCGCACGTTCACGCTCACCGTTGCCACGCTGCCGGCGGGAACCCAGACGGTTGCCAACCTCGCTGCGTCGAGCGGTGGCACGTGCTCGTCGTGCAACCCGTCGAACCCGACGACCCCCACGCTCAACACGACGAAGGTGGTCACGTCGGTCAATGGTGCGCCAGCGACGCCGGCGACGCAGGTGAAGGCCGGTGACGTGATCGTCTACACGATCGTCACCACGAACACCGGCGGCTCCTCTGGCACCACCACGCTGACGGACGTCGTGCCCACGAACACCACCTACACGGGTTCGGGTGAGGGCTGGTCGTGCACCAACCCGACCGCGGCGGGCACCTCGTGCACGCAGACGATCTCGGTCCCGGCGAACAGCTCGATCACCAACACCTTCACGCTCACCGTGGGCACCCTGCCGGTCGGCACGCTGACCGTCGGCAACGTCGTCGCTTCGAGCGGTGGCACGTGCTCGTCGTGCAACCCGTCGAACCCGACCGTCCCGGTGCTGGACACGACGAAGATCGTCACGACCGTCAACGGTGCGGCAGCAACCTCGGCCACGCCGGTGAAGGCGGGCGATGTGGTCGTCTACACGATCGTCACCACCAACACCGGTGGCTCCGCGGCGTCGACGACGCTCACCGATGTCGTCCCGGTCAACACCACCTACACCGGCTCCGGTGAAGGTTGGTCGTGCACCAACCCGACCGTCGCGGGCACCTCGTGCACGCAGACCATCTCGGTCGCGGCAAACAGCTCGGTGACGCGCACGTTCACGCTCACCGTGGGCACGCTGCCGGTCGGCACGCTGACCGTCGGCAACGTCGTCGCCTCCAGCGGCGGCACCTGCTCGTCGTGCAACCCGACCAACCCCACCGTCGCCAAGCTCGACACGACGAAGGTCGTCACCAGCGTCAACGGGCAGCCGGCAACCACCAGCACGCCGGTGTTCGCCGGTGACGTGGTCGTCTACACGATCGTCACCACCAACATCGGTGGGGTCGCGGCGACGACGACCCTGACGGACGTCGTCCCGACGAACACCACGTACACCGGAACCGGTGAAGGCTGGTCGTGCACCAACCCGACCCCGGCCGGCACCTCGTGCACCCAGACCATCACCGTGCCGGCCAACAGCTCGCTGACGCGAACGTTCACGCTCACCGTCGGAGCCATCCCGCCGGGGACCATGACGGTGTCGAACGTCGTCACCTCGAGCGGTGGCACGTGCTCGTCGTGCACGCCGACCAACCCCGTCGCTCGGCCGTCGATCTCGATCGACAAGACCGCCGACCTCGTGACCTACACGGCGGTCAACGACGTCATCCACTACTCGTTCGTGATCACCAACACCGGCAACGTGCCGCTCTCCGCGATCACCGTCGCCGACGTCCTGCCCGGTCTGTCGCCGATCGTCTGCGCTCCGGTGGCCAACGGTTCGATCGCCCTGGCGATCGGACAGTCGACGACGGACATCGGCGTCACCTGCTCGGCGTCGTACACGATCGGCCAGGCCGACCTCGATGCCGGGCACGTCACCAACTCGGCAACCGCCACCGGCACGCCGCCCCGCGGCCCGGACGTCACCGCGACCGACGGGGTCACCGTCCCGGCGACCACGTCGACGGGGATCACGCTGCAGAAGACGGTCTACCTGGGCCATGACAGCGGTGCCGGCGCGCCGGGCAGCGAGCTCGTCACCGGCATCGCGGGCACCCCGATCACCTACGTCTTCACGATCACCAACACGAGCACCGTGACGCTGTTCGGCGTCAGCCTGGCCGACCCGCTGCTCGGCATCTCGTCGACCGCGGGCGTGGTCCTGCTGTCGGGCGATCCGGCCGTGCTCCTGCCCGGCGAGAGCGTGACGTTCTACGTCGAGACGGCGATGACCACCGATCTGCTGAACACGGCGACGGCGGGCGCCGACGTTCCGGGCGGCGACCTCACGGATCCATCCGATGACATCACCACCACCGACACTGCGTCGGTCGACGTCGTCAACCCGTCGATCTCGCTCGTCAAGGTCGCCCGGGGCACCACCGACGGCGCAGTCCACACGGCGGCGTACGGCACGCCGGTCACCTTCGACTTCACCATCACCAACACCGGCGACACGGCGCTCGGCAGCATCCAGCTCGTCGACAACACGTGCTCGCCGATCTCGCTCGACCCCGACCCGAACGGCAACGGCCGCCTCGACATCGGTGAGATCTGGACGGGCACATGCACCCTCGCCGCAGTCTTCACCGACTTCGTCAACGTCGCCGACGCCAGCGGCAACCCCGTGAGCGGCTCCGGAGCGGATCTGCCGGGGGTGCCGGACGTGGTGGACTCCGACGACGCAGCGGTCGACGTGCTCGGCAACGTCGCTGTCGACAAGAGCGACCCGACGATCACGTTCGACAGCGCCACCGGCCAGTACACCGCGGTCTACACCGTGGTGGTCACCAACGCCGGAGCGGACACGACCTACGCGCTCGACGACGCCCTGCACTTCGGTGGCGACCTGTCGGTCGTGTCGGCGTCGATCACCGTGGACCAGGCGGGCATCACCCCGTTGGCCACCTGGAACGGCCTGTCCGACCCGACCGTCGTGGCCTCGGCACCGATCGCCCACGCGGCCACCCACACCTACACGGTCACCGTCGTGGCCACCGTCGATCCGTCGACGTCGACGTCCTCGGTCAACGACTGCATCCTCACCGTTGGCGAGCAGGGCACCGGGTTCCTCAACGAGGCGTCGGCATCGGCCGACGGCAGCACCTCCATCGACACCGGCTGCGGATCGGTCCCCGACCCGAGCCTGACGATCACCAAGACCGTCACGGCCGGCCCGATCGACAACGTCGACGGCACGTCCTCGCTCACGTACCGGATCCTCGTCACCAACACCGCCGACGGACCCGGTCGCTACGACCTCGACGACCAGCTCCGCTTCGGGAGCGGCATCACGGTCGTGTCCGTCGGCGTGGCCAACATCAGTCCCGGGTCGATCGCCACCAATGGCGGCTTCGACGGCGTGGGCGACACCAGGGTGGCCACCGCGGTGGCGATCGCCGGCCGGGCGACTCACACCTACGACGTCACCGTGCGCGCCAACACGTGGGGCCTCACCTCGACCACTGCCGCCGATTGCACACTGGGCACCGGCGAGACCGGCACCGGCTTCCGCAACGACACCACGCTCACGACGAGCGCCGGGAGCCAGACCGCCAACGCGTGTGAACCGGCGCCGCTGCCGGGCATCGTCGTCACCAAGACGGTGTCCGGTGCCCCGGTGCTGCAGCTGGATGGACGGATCCTCGTCGGCTACGACATCGACGTCGTCAACAACGGTGCCGGATGGGGCACCTACACGCTCGACGACGCCACCCACTTCCCGACCGGCGTCACCGTCGACAGCGCCACCGTGACCAACACCGTGCCCGGTGGTCTCTCGGCCGATCCACTGCCCAGCATCGTCACCACGCCGCGACCGCTGGCGCCCGGCGAGCTCCACCGCTACCACGTCGACGTGCTGACGACCGTCGCTCCGTCCGTGCCGGATCCGGTGCGCGACTGCGGCACCGGCACGCCGCCGAACCTGGGCTTCATGAACGAAGCCACGGTGCACGTGCTCGCCGGCGACGCCACCAGCGCGGCCTGCGCGCCGATCCCGAAGGCGATCGTCTCGATCACCAAGACGGTGGTCGGGCCGGCCACGGTCGATGCGACGGGCGCGTTCACCCGCACCTACGAGATCCGCGTGGCCAACACCGGCGACGGCGCCGGGGTCTATGACCTCTCCGACACGCTGATGTTCGGTGACGGCATCACCATCACCACTGCGTCGATGACCGATCCGGCTGGCGCAACCGTCGCCGCCTGGAACGGCACCACCCTCACCGCGGTGGTGTCCGGTGATCCGATCGCCGCGCAATCGCAGGAGATCTACACGGTGACGGTCACCGGCTCGATCGCCGGCGCCACGTCGATCGAGGCCACCGACTGCCAGCTCGACATCACCGAGACCGGCACCGGCTTCCTGAACACGGCGGCACTGACGTTCTCGAACACGACGATCACGGCCATCGCCTGCGAGCCGGAACCCGATCCGGACATCCACGTCGACAAGTCGGCAGCAACCCCGGTGCACGGCACCGACGGCCGCGACACGATCACCTACATGATCACCGCCACCAACACGGGCGGAGCAGGAACCTACGACCTGACCGACACCCTGTCGTTCGGCGGGGCGATCACGATCATCTCGGCGACCGCCACGACGGTGAGCGGTCCGACTCCGGCCAGCACCAGCTGGAACGGCGTCGACGACACGACCGTTGCCACGTCGGTCTTCATCCCGGCCGGCGGCATCCACTCGTACCGGGTCATCGTCATCGTCGACCCGTTGCTCGTCGCTCCCGGCGAGGGTGCGTGCACCGGCGGACCCGGAGCATCCGGCTACCTCAACAGCGCCTCCCTGGACTACGACGGCGCGACGGTCGACGACTCGGCCTGTCAGCCCGTCGCGGACCCGAACCTGTCGGTCGCCAAGACCGTGGCCGGCACCGTGCTCAACGCAGACGGCACGACCACCGTCACCTATCACGTGATCGTCACCAACAGCGGTGACGGCCCGGGGCGCTACACCCTCACCGATCGACTGCGCTTCGGCACGGGCATCGTGGTCGCCGGTGCCGCCGCATCGGCCACCAGCACGGCGATCGGCGACGAGCCGGTCGTCAGCCCGACGTGGAACGGTGTCGACGATCTCACCTTGGCAACGGATCAGCCGATCCGCGGCCATGCGATCCACACCTACACCGTGGTGGTCACGGCCAACACCGAGGACATCGCGTCGACGACCTCCGCGGATTGCACGCTCGACACCGACGAGACCGGTACGGGGCTGCGCAACGACGCCACGCTCACCAGTCCCGCCGGCACCGAGACCGTCGACGCCTGCGTCCCGCCGCCGACGCCGTCGCTCACGGTGACCAAGACGGTCACCAGCGGCCCGACCCGCAATGACGATGGCACCTATGAGATCACCTACGGCGTGGTCGTCACCAACACCACCGCCGGCACAGGTCACTACGACCTGGTCGACGCGCCGCAGTTCGGCGCCGGCATCACCGTCACGGGCGCAACCGTCACCGCCGCAGACGCTGCTACGCCGGCACCGAACGCGTCGTGGGACGGCGTCGACGACACCAACGTCGTCGACGACGCGCTCATCGCCGGGTTGGCCACGCACCGCTACACCGTGACCATCACCGCCACCGTGGCGCCGACGATCAACGCCGATGCTGCGGATTGCACCGACGTTGCCGGTGACGGCACGGGGTTCCTCAACACCGCGCAGCTGTCCAGCCCGTGGGGGAGCGGACCGGCCAGTGCGTGCGTGCCTGCGCCCCTGTCCGACCTGCGTGTCACGAAGGAGGCCGGTGCGCTGGTCGCCGGCAGCTCCGTCGGGCGCTACACGCTCGACTACACCATCACCGTCGCCAACGTCGGTGACGGCGACGGCGCCTACACGCTCACCGACACCTTCTCCTTCGGCGCCGGCGTCACCGTCCTCGACGTCTCGGTGGCCAACACCGCTCCCGGCGACGTGACGGTGAACCCGGACTTCGATGGCGCCACGGACGTCACCGTTGCTTCAGAGGTCGCCATCGATCCGGGCGCGATGCACTCGTACACGGTCACCGTGGCGGTCGACACGACGGCGATCGTCGCCGAGCACCTCTTCGACTGCATCAACGACAACGGCGAGACCGGCACCGGTCTGCTCAACTCGACCACCGCAACACCGGCGATCGACCGTGCGGTGGGGGCCGTCGTCGCAGCGGCGACGCCGACCGGGCGCGACGGCCGGCCGACTCGGGTGGAGGCCTTCGGCGATCCGGCCACGGCCACCGCCTGCGTCGAGGTTCCGGAGCTGATCGACCTCTCGCTGGCCAAGACGGCCTCGAGCACTGCCGCCACCGTTGGCAGCACCGTGCACTACGCCATCGCGTTGAACAACGCTGGGCCGCACACCGCGACGGGCGTGAGCATCGTCGACACCTTGCCGGCGGGCCTCACCCTGATCGGGTCGTCGCTGACCTCGACCGGCGGTGGCACCGTCACCGCCAGCGGCTCGGCGATCACCTGGACCGTGCCGTCCATCACCGCCGGCCAGACGATCACGCTCAGCTACGACGCCACGGTGAACACCGTGGGGTCGTTGACCAACACCGTCGAAGTGATGACCGCCGACCAGACCGACGTCGACTCGACCCCCGGCAACGGTGGGACGAGCGAGGACGACATCGCCCGAGCCACCGTCGGCGCGGTTGCCGTCGAACCGCCCGTCACCACCACGACTCCACCGCCAGTCGTGGTGAAGGGCCCACTGCCGTTCACTGGCGCGGACGTCGCCACACTGCTGGCGTTCGGTGTTGCGCTACTCGGCGGCGGGGCGTTCGTCATGCTCATCACCCGTCGCCGTCGCAGCGGTCGCGGCACACCGTCGGCCTCGAGCTGACTCCCTCTCCGGGAGTCAGCTCCCTGCTGGCCTGCGTCGTCGCGCCCCGCCAAGAAGGCGTGGGATCCGCATCAACAGGACCACGCCCGCCACGACGCACAGCAACGTTGCTGCGATGCCGTACCGACCGTCGCGTTCGAGCACTCCACCGTTGACGCTGAGAAAGTCGTACGACTTGCTGAAGTAGAGCCCGGCGCTCAGGGCGATTCCTGCGGCGAGCGACGTCAGCCGGGTGGAACGCCACGCCGCAGCGGTGGCGGCGATGAGGAGCACACCGATCACCGCGAACACGACCGAGGCCTCGTCGGAGATCGGGCGAAAGGTCCGGCCGAGAACGGTGTCGTTCAGTGACGTCTCCCCGAACTTCGCATAGGCCACGACGCTCAACCCGGCCGCCAAGCCGAGCAGCAGCCCGACGGTCGACGGACGAGCGGTCGGTTGGTCGCGAAGGCTGGCCCGCTTGCGGAGCTGCACGATCGCGGCGACGACGAGCGTTGCTCCGGCCGCGAGGTGCAAGAGCAGACCAACGACGTGGTCGTCGATGTTGAACCGCCCGTTGCGCCAGCTGTCGAGGATGCCGTGGAAGAGCGGGGCCTCGATGAGCGCGACTCCGGCCAGGAACCACGAGGGGTCGTACCTCCGCGGCAGCACGAGCGCCAGCAGGGGCAGGACCAGCAAGGCGAACACCGACAGATCGACGGTCGGCGAGCCACTCCATCCGGTGAGCGTCGACCCTCCGATCGACGCGCCGGTGGCGGCGAACGAGAGCACGACCGCAACGACGAGCAGGATCGTGGGCGAGCGGTCGAGGCCACGCGCGTTGACCAGGACCGGGCCTGTTGGAGCCGTTGCAACATCGAGTTGGTCGTCGCCACGCGACGGCGCGGGCGGCGGTGGTGTGGGCGCCATTGCGACCGGGGGAGGTGCGACCGGGGGTGGTGCGACCGGGGGAGCGGGCTCGATCGGTGTCGGCGGATCGGCGGGTGGCGCGGGCGGTGGCGCGGCTGGTGGTGCGGGCGGTGGCGGCGGTGCGGGCGGCGGTGGCGGTGTGGGCGTGGTTCGCGCTGCCGTCCATCCGGCCTGCATCGCCGCGACGCGCGCCGCGCCGAGCGCGACCGCATGTTCGGCGTCGATGTCCTCGGCGATCGGCCGACCGGTCTCGCGTGCGACGCGAGTGCGGATCGTCGGGATCCGTGACGATCCGCCGACGAGCACGATGCGGCTGATGTCGTCGAGCTGGATGCCGGCGCCGTCCACGGCGCGCCGGAGCGCGACGACCGTCTCGGCGATGCGCGACCAGATGAGGCGCTCGAAATCGGCTCGGGTCAGCTTCACCTGACCGGTCGAGCCCGGCAAGAAGACGGTCACGAACGCCTCGGTGTCCGTCGACAGCAGCTCCTTCGCGTCGCGGCAGTCGCGCCGCAGCCGCGCCAGCGCGGCGAGCGTGTACTCGTCGCTGGTGCCGAGCTCGTCCAGCCCGCCATCGAGCTGCTGGTTGACGTGCTCCAGCACGGCGAGGTCGAAATCGCTCCCGCCGAGGTTCTCCACACCGACCGGCGCGCCGAGCAGCTCGAAGTTGCCGGCCGTTCGGCGCATCAGGGCGATGTCGAACGTGCCGCCGCCGAAGTCGTAGAGCGCGATCACCTCACCTTCGGCGAGTGTGGCGCGAGCGTCGTAGTGGCTGGCCGCCGCATGCGGCTCGGTGACGAGATGAGCGTCGGGGATGCCGGCCTCGATCGCCGAGTTGAGCAGCGCATCGCGGCGGAACTCGCTGTACGACGCGGGGTGGCTGACGACGATGAGCTCGGGCGGTCCACCCATCTGCCGCTCGACGGAGCTGCGAACGTGGCGCAGCAGCAACGTCGTCAGTGCCTGGGCCGAATACGGAGCGCCGCCGAGGATCAACGGAATGGGGTCGCCGAGGCGCCGTTTGAACTCCCGCGCGACGCGGGTGGGGTCGATGCTGGAGCGCGACTCGGCTGCTTCACCGACGAGCACCTCGCCGTTCTCGCGTGGGAGCACGACCGACGGGATCGACGCGGTCCTCCCACCGAGGTTGAGCAGTTCGACGGTGCCGTCGCTCCTGGCGATGGCAGCCGCGGTGAAGGTGGTGCCAACGTCGATGCCAACGACATAGCCCATGTGTCCCCCCGGAGTCCTCGGAGAACCTAGCCGCCGCGCCGCGTGCCCGATGCTGACGTGGACGGCGCCGCGCGGCGTCCATCCCGTTCTCGTCATCGTTCGCCGCGGGGGCCGTCTCCAGTGTTCGTGGACGTCACCCAGCCCCGTTACGCTGCGATCGTCGACGCGCTGGCGATGGGAGCCCGATGAGCGTCACGCCTGTCCAAGCCGAGTGCGCGGTCGCCGTTGCGGAGGTGGGCTCGTTCCGGCGCGCGGCCGCCCGTCTGTACCTCTCCCAGCCGTCGGTGTCGGCCCACGTGCAGCAGCTCGAGCGAAGTCTCGGGTTGACGATGTTCGAGCGCGATGCGTCGGGAGCGCGGCTGACCGGAGCCGGCGAGCGCGTGCTGCCCTACCTGCAGGCGTTCCTGGACCAGCGCGAGTCGGTGCTGCGCGAAGCGGGCAGGATCCAATCGGGTGCCCCGGCCGTGATCCGCGTCGCCGGGCACAGGACGCCGCTGGTGACCTGGCTGGTGAACGCCCTGCCGGTGCTCGAGGGGACGTTGGGGTCGGTGCACGTCGAGAGCGTGTACGTCCGTGGCAACGGCTCGGCGCGGATGGTCGACACCGGCGAGGCCGACATCGGCTTGGCCATCAACAGCCGGTTGTCACGCCCGCATCTTCCCAACGTCGAGATGGTGCTGCTCGAGTCGGCGCCAACGGTCGTGTTCCTCCCGGTCGGTCATCGCCTCGAGTCGTCGGCGACCATCCAACGCACCGACCTCGGCGGCGAGACCATCGTCTCGATCGGCGGTCGCAACGGCGCAGCGCACCGCGACCACCACCTCAGTGGCGTCGAGCACGTTCGCACGATCTCCGCCCCCGACGTCCAAGCTGCGTTCCAGATGGCTGCGGCAATGGGCGGGCTGGTGCTCAGCGCTGGATTGTCCGACGTCTTCGCCGACGACCGGTGGTGCTGGCGGCCACTCGCCGACGGGTTGACCGTCGACTACGTGCTGTGTCGGAAGCGAGGGTCCGATCACCCACCTGCGGCTGCAGCGTTGTGGCGCCTGCTGCTCAGCCGTGCGACCGCGGAGGGGGCGGGCCAGGAGATCACCTGAGCGCGTGCGTGGCGGAAGCGACGACGTCGTGTGGTGCACGCCTCAGCCGCAACACCAGCCGACGCGACCGAACGCGCATGACGACCGCACCGATCACTGCCGCGCCGGCGACTGCCAGCGGCCACGCGAGCGGCCCGCCGCCGATGAGGACCGCCACGGCGACGAGCCCGCCGAGCACACCGGTGGAGTTGGCGACGATGCGCGTGTCGCGCGCCCGCTCGATGACCTCGCGCTGCTGCACCCGTTCCATCACCACTCTGGCGCTGCCGAGGTTGTTTCGCGGGTGCGGGGAGGACGCCAAGACGTCGGCCATCGTGCGGCGGTCCACGATCTGCACATCGTCGAACCACACCGATGCACGCACCGATCCGGTCTCCACGCACGGTGGATCGACGTCGACGGCGAAGACGTGCATGCCGATCATCACGGTCCATCGACGGCCGGTCGGCCCGAACGGCGCCATGCGGGCGTCGGAGGGGGAGACGCCCAGTTCCGCCAGCCTGGCGAGGGCGACCCCTTCGGCGAGGCCATGCAGGGAGAGCTCGACGGTCATGGGTCTTCGACGCTCGGTGGTTGCAACGATGACGCGTCTTCGACGGTGCCGGGTGCGTCACGACGACCACGTCAAAACACCCGGACCGGCGTGATCGAACGCCGATCATGACGTCTCTTCCGCTGATGACGGATGTGGAGAACCCGGGCCGGATCGGATGGCGGTTGCGCATGGCTGCTGCCGAGCGTGGCATCTGGTCGGCAGCGGAGCTGCGCCGGCTCCTGCTCGAGCGGGCCGGTTACGAGCTCACCGCTGCATCCGTCGGTGCGCTGCTCACCGGTCAGCCGCGCGAGGTGCGCCTGGCGACGCTGTCCGCGCTGTGTCGAGCACTCGACTGCGCGCCGAACGACTTGTTCGTCGTGCCCCCGGGCGAGGTCGGCGCCGGGCGAAGGTCGACGGGTCCAGCCTCATCGTGATGTCCGACGCGGCGCAGCAACCGGTGCCGGTGGCGTTCTCCCGGCGCCGTCTTCTGGCAGCTGCCGCGGTGATCACGATCGGTCGGCTGACGTTGTCGTCGCCGGCGGGCGCGGCGCCGCCGGCGGGCGCCTCGTACTTCACCGCGGCGATGCCCACGCGCCTTGCCGACACGCGACCGGACCAAGGCGTCGGCGGCTTCACCTACCTCGACGCCAACACGATCCGTGTGCAGGTCGCCGGGCGCGCCGGCGTTGCCGCCAACGCGACGGCCGCCGTCCTCAACATCACGATCACGGGCGCGTCGGGCCCCGGCTTCGTCACGGTCTCGCCGACGGGCCTGCCGCGGCCGGACGCCTCGAGCCTCAACGTCGAACGCGTCGGACAGACCATCGCCAACCTGGTCACCGTGCGCCTCGGCTCCGGCGGTTGCGTGGACGTCTTCGTGCAGAGCTGGGCGCAGATCGTCGTCGACGTGCTCGGCGCGTACGTGCCGACGGCGGTCGCGGTCACCGCAGGCCGATTCGTCGGGTTCGACCAGGCAGCGCGCATCCTCGACACGCGTGGCCGCGGCGTGCGCGTCAGCGCCGGATCGATCGAGCGGGTCGGATTGCCGGCATCCGTGCCCGCGACGGCGGCCGCGGTGGTCGTCAACCTGACGCTCACGGAGTCCGCAGGCTCCGGCTTCGTCACCGCGTTCGCGTCCAACACCCCGCGCCCGGCAACGTCCAGCCTGAACGGCGACGCCCCCGGGCAGACGTGCGCGAACCAAGCGATCGTTCCGATCGGCACCGCCGGCGGCGGCCGCTCGATCGATCTGTTCACCTCGTTGACGACGCACCTCATCGTGGACATCGCCGGCTACGTCACTGGTGCCACCGCGCTCGCATCCACCGACGGGCTGTTCGTGCCGAGCGCGCCGACTCGTGCGCTCGACACGCGCAGCCACCCGGCGTACGGGCGGATGTACCCGGGCTGGGTGGCGGAGTTCGACTTCTGGGGCCGGAACGGCGCGTCCGCAGTCGTGGTCAACCTGACAGCCACCGAGACGCGGGCCGCCGGGTTCTTCACCGGGTACCCGGCGCGCACGCCGCTGCCGGCGACCAGCAACCTGAACGCCAGCGCGGCGTCGCAGACCGTGGCCAACCACGCGATCTTGCGAACGTCGGATCGTGGCGTGGCGATCTACACGCAGTCCGGCGCGCAGGTGATCGTCGACGTCGCCGGGTACTTCACCGGAACGCCGGCGCTCGGCTACCTGCCCGCGCCGGTGAACGTCGTGCCGCCGCCACCTCCGCCGCCGCCGGTGTCGCCGCTGCCGTACCGGCTCACCGTGCCGTCGTTGGGCATCGACGTCACCGTGCTCGACGAGGTCGGCTCGCGTGTCGTCGACTCCGGACGCGTCGGTCGGTGGCCGCAGACCGGCGCGTTGACGGGGATCGCACCGAGCCACATGGTCCTGTTCGGCCACCGCACCACCCACGGCGGGATCTTCTTCTGGCTGCACCTGCTGGGGCCCGGCGCGACGATGACGCTCACCGGTGCCGACGGACAGACCTTCACCTACGTGTACCACCACCGCAACCTGACAGGCACGAGCTCGACGTCGATCTACAACGCCGGGCTCAGCGCGCCGGAGCCGAGCGTGTCGCTGGTCGCCTGCTCGAAGACCAACTGGCTGCCCACCGACACGAGCCACCGGATCGTCGTCACCTTCACGCTCGTGGCGTGACGCCACGTCGGCGATGAGCGTCGGTCAGCGTCGCGGCAGCGGTCGGCGGCGGACCAACCAGACGAGCAACAGGCCGAGCCCGGTGGCCGTGGTCGCAGCGCCCGTGGTCATCGTCGTGCCAGCCCCCGTTGCCGGCAGGACGGCGGGGCGGATCGTGCTGGTGGTCGCCGGGGTGGTGGTCGTGCTGCTCGTCGCGCCGATCGACGTGCTGGTCGACGCCGGGGGAAGCGCTTCGACGTTGGCGATCGGGCACGACAGCAGCTCCTGATCGAGCGCCACGCCGATCGCCGCGGTGCCGGCGGCGACGCCCTGCACGTTCGTCGATGCGTTGCCCTGTGCGAGCACGGAGGCCGGCGACACGGTGGCGATCGCCGTGTCGGACGAGGAGAAGGCCACCACTGGATCGCCGACACCTGACGCGGGGAACCAAACGGGACCGAACGCGAGCGACGGGATGGTGCCTCCCTGGCCCGTGGCCAGCGACAGCGGCGCGGTCTGACCGGCGATGACGGTGACGGGTGCCGGGCAGGCGATCGTGATCCACGACGATGCCACCGGCGCGGCGCCGCCGACGATGCCGTTGGCGACGAGCCCGGACCCACCGGTGGAACCCGGGCCGCCGTTGGCGCCCCACCAGTTGCCGTCGGCCGTGAGCGGCCCGGTGACACCGCCGGCGATGATCAACAGGCCCGCCTCCGTGTTGTCGACGATGCGGTTGCCCGTGATCGTCAGCGCGCTGTTCGGGGGGTTCACCGGGTCGTACGCGTCGCGGACGCGGATGCCGCGTCGGCCTCCGGCGAACGTGTTGTCGGTGAGTGAAACGTGGTCCGACGATGCCACCGTGATCCCGTTGACTCCGGGCTCATCGACGTAGTTCCCCGTGACCACTGCACCGCGCACGTTCGACAGCACGATCCCGTTGCCGGTGCCGTTGACGAACTGGTTGTCGGTGATCGTCACGTTCGACGACACGTTGGCGTTGGCCGCCGGTGTGCCGTCATAGGTGATGCCGGCGTTGGCGTTGCCGTCGAACAGGTTGTCGGTGATGAGCGCACCGTCGGAGACGAAGTCGTTGTAGATGCCATTGCCGGCAGCGGCACCCGAACGGTTGTTGTCGCGGAACACGTTCGCGGTGATGGTGGCAGCGTGACCACTTGGGTAGATGCCCAGCGTGAAGCCGGTGAGCACGGAGTTGCGCACGTCGACGCCGGCACTCGCCGCGGACGCGGGGAGGCCGGCCGGTGCGGAGTAGTCGACGATGCCGAGCAGATCGGACGCGGCGCTGGCTCCGGTGGACAGGTCGACCCCGTCGAACCCCACGGGTGTCGCACAGCCGGCCGGGTCGGTCGCCACGCAGTTGATCTCGAACAGCATGATCGGCGTCGCGGCACCGGCCGGCGGGTCGAGCACGATGTTCGTCGGCGCACCACGTGTTGCGGTGTTGCGTGCGTCGAGACCGCTGTTGGTGCCGACGAAGGTCACCGGCGCACCGACCCGAAGGCCGCTGAGCATCGTGAAGGTCCCGGCCGGCAGGACGATCGTGTCGGCCCCGGAGCCCGCTGGGCAACCGTCGACCGCTGTGTCGGTGTTCGCGGCCAGCACCGCCTCACGCAGCGTGCAGTCGCCGTCGACGACCGGGGTGGCCGGGTCGGCGGTGCTGGTGACGGTGATCGTCGTCGCTGCGTGCGCCGGGAGCGCGGCGCCGACGACGGACGCGAGCGCGAACGCCCCGAGGACGGCCGCGAAGGCGGGTGGGGTCGGCGACCAACGGCGGTGCTGCATCTTGCCGACGACGCCGGCCACCACGGTTCATGACGGGAGTCACGGCAAACTTCCTGTCAGCGCGTTTCGACGGACGTGGTCCGGGGCACCAGGATGGATCACGCCGATCCGGCGATCAGCCAGAACACCAGAGCACCCTCATGCTGAACAGCGACGACACCTCCTCCTCCACCACCGGTTCCCACGGGTCCTCGCGGCTCGCGTCGATCCGGGCGCGGCTGGTCGCCCCGTTGCGTCGGGAGTGGTTCAGCCAGCTCGGGACGTTCGGCGACGACTTCTTCAGCGACGACTGACGCGCGCCGGCCCTCGTACGGTCAGCACGTCTCGTTCGCTCCGACGCCGTAGTAGCCGGCCTGGGTGAGCCCGAACGCACCGGCGCCGGTGCTGTTGTTCGCTCGGTAGACGACGCCGATGAACCGTGCCGACGGATCGAGGTGAGCGGTGATGTCGTGGTGGTACGGCGCATCGAGATCGGGGACGACGAGCTCGTCGAAGACCTTCGTCGCTCCCGGCCAGAGCCCCGTGTCGAAGTCGTAGGAGGTGCCGAGGTCGAGGTCGTCCGACACCCAGATCTCACGACGGAACACCAGCGGTGCGCTGCACTGCTGCAGCGCGATCGTTCCCTCGAACCGGAACCGCGTCTCGCTCAGCTCGATGTCCACCGTGAGCGAGCTCGCGGTGCCGGGTGTGATCTCCTTGGCTCGGTTCCAGCCCTCGGGATCGGACGTCTCGCGGATCACCGAGGCCCTCACCAGCGTCGCCAGCTCGTTGGCCTGGATGATGACCGAGTAACGCCCGGCGTCGTCCGTCGTCGCCTCCACAGCGACCGACTCGAGCTCGGTGAACGGCTGCGACCAGTCGGTGAAGAGGTAGCTGTTCACGGTCACGGTCACCGTCTCGTTGACATGGGGGACTCCGTTGTCCGTGATCGTCCCACTGACCACCACGGGTGTCCCTTCGGGCGCGTTGCCGTTGAAGTCGAAGTTGTAGACGACCGAGTTCGGCCCCTCGACGACAGCGAACGAGTCCTCGGCGATGAACCCGCCCCCCGATCGAAGCTGGACGACCGCGGTCCGCGTCGTCGAGGCCAGGTACCCGCGGGCGGAGTACGTGATCGAGACGACCTCGTCGAGGTCGTTGACGTGGGGCGTGGCGGTGACGTTGTACTCCGACGGGTTGCCGAGCTGGTGGCCCTGGGCGTCGTATTCGATGACGTCCACCTCGAGCGGGCCGTCCAACGTCAACTGCTCCGGCGAACCGGTGATCACGCCGACCACCCGCAACGAAGACGTTTCGACGTTCAACAGAACGTCGTTGATCGTGCCGGGCGTGATCGCCCGGGCGATGCTGATCGGGCTGCCGCACTTCGTGCCGGTCATGGTGATGAACGTCGCGTCGCGGTTGACCTTCAACGACGTCGTGTAGCTCCCGTTGGCGGCCGGCGAGATCCTCGGCGAGAAACGTCCGATGACGGTGCCGCCCTCGACGTCGTAGGTCGTCGCGTCGAGGAAGAACGAGTCGGTCTGCGGCACGCCGGCGCATGTCACGTTGCCGTGCAGGTTCACCGTCGTGACGGCATCGTTGCCGGAGACGTCGACCGTGGTCGTCGTGCCCGGCGCAAGGTTCACCTTCGGACCGGCGATGCCGTACGGCGAGCCGTCCGGGATGAACACCGAGGGTCGCACCGCTCCGATGATCAACGCAGCCGTGAACGTGACGGAGTAGACCCCGTCGACGGCGAAGGCGTACGCGACCGTGCCGCCACCCAGCGTGTCGCCCCTCGTCGTCGTCGACTGGACGGAGACCTGGACGTAGCCGTTGAACGGCACGCCGTTGAGGCTGACGTTCCCCTTCACCGTCACCGTCTGGTTCGGGAAGTCGTAGCTGTAGGTTGCCGAGCGCACCTCATCGGGTGCCAGCCCCGTGTACTCCTGGGTGTGCTCGTCGAAGCCGCCGATGCCGCTGTAGTGCTGGTGCACCACGACCGCCCGGACGGCGCCGTTGGCCAACGTCAGCGACGTCGAGTAGGTGCCGGTCGATCCGATGTTGAGCGACACCTGCTGCCGGGCGATCTTCGTGCCGGCCGCGTTGTAGCTGTCGACGTAGAAGCCGTTGCTCGGGCCGTCGCCGACGCCGTTCTTCGTGAGCACGCCACTGAGGTCGAGCGTCGGCGGCCGGTAGTCGATGTCGACGCGGACGGACCGACGCTCACGCTTGATGTCGGTGACCTCGAAGTGGCGCCAGTCCCACGCGCCGGTGCCGATGAAGTTGACGTCGATGGTCGCGCGGACGGTCTTGCGGTTGGTGACGTGGATGACCTCGTAGCTGCCGTCGGTCAGGCTCGGCAGGACTGCGTGGTAGCGCGATCCGAGGTAGAAGCCGTTGGGGCCGTACTCGTTCACGGTCAGGCTGACCGGACCGACCATCGGCACACCGTTCTGGCCGATCATCGTGCCCGTGATGTCGAGCGACGGGAAGAAGGTCGGATCGACATCGATCGTCGCGGGGACGGAGAGCGTGCCGGCCAGCGGCGCCTTGCCGGCCACGTCGACGTCCATCGAGGCGATGTTCTGCGTGGGGGTCTCGACGAACGCCGCCGAGAGGTGCAGCTGCAGCGGGCCGGTCGCCGATGCGACCGTGGCCAGGTCGACACCGACGGTGCAGGCGTAGTAGCCGCTGAGGTCGGTGGTGGCCGTGCACGGCTGCATGCCGACGCCGGTGATCGTCACGTTGACGGCGTCGATGCCGGTGTGGTCGGGCCCGCTCGTCACCTGGCCCTGCACGAGGTACGTGCAGGCGATGCTGCCGAGCTCGCGCAGCGGTGTGCCGTTGGCCAGCTCCAGCGCCAGCGCGTCGACGAGGTAGCCGGAGTCGCCGCCCTCGGTGGCGCAGCGGTTGGTGACCCCACCGAGGAGGTCGATGACCTGCTGACGGTACGGCGCCAGCGCAGCCGTGTCGTAGATCGGGTTCGGATCGTTGAAGCCGGCGTAGGACTCGGTGAACATCGACTTCGTCGGGTCGGTGATCCGCCACGAGTTGCTGAAGGCGTAGAACGCCGTGCCGTGCAGGCGGGCATCGGCCACGGTCTGCACGACGCCGTCGGAGCCCGTGAAGTCGTCGTTGGCGTTGCCGTTCGGTGAGCCGAGGAAGCCCTGGATCGGCGCCGAGCTGTCGACGGTGACGGTGACGTCGAGGAACGTCAGGGGTCCGCCGCTCCACACGTCGACGACGATGTTGAGCCCGCTCGCGGAGAGCTGGAACGCGTCGGCGGTCGCGGTGATGCTGAGGCCACCGGTCTCGATCGTGTCACCCGGCGCGATCGTCGTCAGCACGCCGTCGACGAGCACGTGGACGTTCGTGCCGGCGTAGATCTCGATCTTCCGGCCGTTCTCCGCGATCGCGACGGCCGTGATGCTCGTCGGCCGAGCGAGGCCGACGCTGCCGGGGCTGGTGCGCTCGTGACGCACGCGCAGCTCGGGGCCGCTGTTGCCGGCAGTGGGCCGGACGTACACGTACTCACCGAGCACCTGGGCCTCGAACGAGTTGCCGTCGAAGGACACCATGTGCGGGTCCTTGTGGCCCTTCGCCGTCTGCGGGGTGCAGCTGGGCTTGCCCGCGACGAACGGTCGGACCACGGTGATCGTGATCGGGTCGCCACGACCCTCCGAGGTCGGGTCGCCGTTGAGCTTGCCCGTGCTGATCTTGAGCTCCTTCTCCACCGCCGCCTGGTTGCCGCACTTCGGGGCCCGCGGTGCCACGGTGAAGTTGATCGTCTGCGTCTCGACGCCGGGCACGGCGAAGATGCCGTCCTTGATGTCGGACGTGAGCCACGTCGGGAACGGCGTGTCGATCCGCCACATCGCCGGCTTGACGCCGCCGGACTCCAGCTTGATCGAACCGCTGTTGACGATCCTCGGCGGGATCGCCTTGATGTAGGACGGGCGGCAGTCTGCCGTGATGTGCATCTGCTTGTGGATCGCCGGAGATGGGGAGTCATCGGTGGTCGTGGCTTGCAGGTCGAACTCGACCTCACGCCGTGGGCTGACCTTCGTGCAGTCGATCGTCAGCGTCATCGCCGCGACGTCGGTGTTGGTGAACGCGCTGAACTGCCCGCTCCGCAGATCGGAGGTCAGCCACGCCGGCAACGGGTTGAGCGACGTGATCGACCAGTGCTTGCCCGACAGGTCGGTGGCGTTCAGCTGCACGAACTCGGTGGTCGAGGTGCGCGTCCACGGGATGGTCAACGACTCCGGGTTCCACTCCAGCTTGGGGTCGCCGCACTTCAAGGTGAACGAGGTGGCCAGTCCGGCCGTGTCGATGAGCCCGGCCCACGGGCCGATCGTGACGATCGCGAACTGACGCCCGTCGTCGCCCCACTCAGCGCACATCCCGGCGGTCACCGTCGTGTCGGCGACGACCTTCGGGTGGCGCTTGCCGCTCGTGACGGTCTGGCTCACCTCGGTCGAGAACGTGTCGCTGCTGTTGTCGAGCCAGATCAGCCCTGGCTTGTACCAGACCTGCGCGGCCGTCGGCATGTCCAGGGCGTAGTCGTCCTGCAGCACGCCCTCGGGCACCATCTTCGGGATGGCGATGATGCGGACGGTGTCGCCCGCCTGCACGGTCACGGGGCCGTACCCGGCGCCGCTGCCACCGCCGGCGGCGATCTGACCGTTGACCTCGATCGCGGTGTCGCTGGGGTTGGGCGATCGGTAGAGCGCCGGACCGTTGAACTCCTTGTCGACGAACGTGTACTTCGCACCGTCGGACGGGATGCCGAGCTTGTCCAGGATGAACGTCGCCGGACCGAACTCGCCGACGGCGCTGAAGGTCGGCTGGATGCTGATCTTCGAGCCGGCAGCCTGGTTGACGAGCACGTTGCTCGTGTTCTCCCAGACGATGAACAGCTTCACCGCGAGCGGAGCGGTGATCAGCTTGACCTCGCCGATGCCCGGCTTGTCACCGAAGAGCGCGCCGAGGATCGCGTCGAGCTTGGCGGCGACGACGCTGCCGATGCGCAGGCCGCCGGTGAGCGTGAGCACCGGACCGGTGCTGATGTTGACCGAGATCGGCAGCGCGGTGGTCGCCGGCTGCACGATGTTGCTGGTGCACGTCGGCTCGTCGACGTCGCGCTTGGTGGTCGGCACGATGCTGCCGCCGCGGGTGTAGGTGAACGTCACGGAGACGTCGGCTCGCGCCGTGCACCGGGCGCCGAACTCGATCGGCGCGTTGGTCTTCACCGAGGCGTTGCCGTCCCACGTCAGCTCGAGGTTGGAGTAGATCGAGATGAACGCCAGCGGACCGGGCAGGGGGATGTCCGGCAGGTCCTTCGATCCGAGCTTGCACGTGAACGTCGCTTCGACGGTCGAGGCGGTGCCGGCGAGGGTGATGTTGGCGTCGGCTTTCATGCCGAACTCGAAGACCATCGAGGCCACCTCGTACTCGCCCGGTGCCACCTGGATCGGTGTCACCGAGGCGTGGCCGTACGGCGTCGGCGGGTTGAAGCTGCCGCCGAGCTCAGCGGAGAAGTCGGTCGTCACCGACGACTCGCACTTCTTCTTCACCTCCGGCGGCTCGGGGGGCGTCGCCGGCGGATCGGCCAGGAACACCGGGTCCTTGCCCTTGCCGGGGGCGCTGCCGGAGCTGCGCAGGTTGCTCCCCGACGACGCCGGCGTGCTGGCAGGGTCGGCGAGCGAGGCGAGCTGGGCGAGGTCGACGTCGACGCTCATCGACAGGTAGATGTCGAACAGGTCGACGAACTCCAGGGAGACGAGCGAGAAGCCGTTGCGTTGGATGGTCGGCAGGCCGGCGGGCGCGACGACCTTGCCGTAGAGGCCCGAACCACCGGCGGCCAGCACGAGGGTGCCGACGGGTGGTGCGGTGCCGACGAGCACAGCGGGCATGCGAGCGTCCGTGGGGATGCTGTTGGTGCCGTCGGCATTCGTCCCGCCGATGTTCGTCCGAGCCTTGATCTCGGCCCACGTGAACGGGCCGGCGCCAGCGGCCGACAGGCCTGGCCAGAGCTGGGTGGTCGGGTCGAAGCCGGTCGGGAGGCCCGCGGCCGGCCACACGACCTGGCTGTCGGGCACGAGGGTGACGTTCGGTTGCAGCAGCGCGTTGGTCAGCGAGATGGTCGGCCGGAACGACTGACCATCGACGGTGGCGACGAGCACCAGAGTGCCGATCGTGCCGGTCGCCGTGGCTCGGTAGCGGCCGCCGCCGAGTGAGGTGAAGGTGACGCTGGCGGTGTCACCGAGCGAGGCGAACGAGACGCCGGCGGGTGGGTCGATGTCGTGGGCGACGCCGTTGGCGTCGACGATCTGCAGGTCGGTGATCGCCTGCGCGCCAGGCCCGTTCAGCGTGAGCGCGTCGGGCACGAACTTCCACGTGCCGGTCACCGGCGCCGGTGGCTCGGTGGTGGTGGTCGTCGGTGCGGTCGTCGTCGTGGTCGTCGGTGCGGTGGTCGTGGTGGTGGTCGGTGCCGTAGTCGTCGTCGTGGTCGTGGTCGTCGTCGAGGTCGTCGTCGAGGTCGTCGTCGGCGGGGTGGTCGTCGTCGTGGTGGTTGTCGTCGTCGTGGTCGGCGCGGTGGTCGAGGTCGTCGTCGACGTGGTGGTCGTGGGCGCTGTCGTCGAGGTCGTGGTTGCCGCGGTCGTCGTCGTTGCCGGCGAGGTGGTGGTCGTGGTTGCGGCGGTCGTCGTCGTTGCCGGCGTGGTGGTCGTGGTGGTCGGGGCAGAGGTCGTGGTGGTGGGCCGCGTCGTGGTCGTCGGCGGGATGGTGGTCGTGGTGGTGGTCGTGGCCGGTGTGGTGGTGGTGGTCGTGGTGGTCGGCGGCGGAGGTGGTGGCGTCGTCGAGCCGAGCCAGCCGAGCACATCGACGGTGAGCTGCACGGTGCCGGCCGTGTGGGCGATGCGGATCGAGCCGGTCGCATCCAACGTGACGATGGCCGTGTTCGATGCGGTGTCGTTCGGGGCCACCGACAGCGAAGTTGCGGTCGGCCGGGGGCCATCGGTCCACACCGCCAGGGCGGTCGCCTTCGTCGCTGCGGAGGCCGTGATGTTGACGATCACCGCACGAGCGCCCGTCGCCGGCACACCGGCTGCGCCGGCCACCTTCAGCGTGGCGGTCGTGTTCGCCGCGAGCGCCCCGTTGATGCCGGTGTTGGCCTTCGAGTCGACGAGCCGCGTCGGGGTGCTTGCCTGGAAGTCGGTGTCCTTGTCGGTGAACCAGCCGATCACGTCGACGCTCACGTGCGTGGTGCCCTTCTCGTTGTGCAGCTGCACGCGCCCGTCGCTGTCGAGCGGCACGACGACGAGGTTGCTGCGCGACTCGTCCTTGGGCACGGCGAGGTTCGTGATCGTCGGACGGGCGCCAGTGCGCGACCAGATCGTCAGGTTGGTGCCGGCCGACGACGTCGCGCCGAGATCGATCACCGCGGCGCGCGCTGTCTTCGGGACGCCGCCGACGCCGCCGATCTTGACGAGGACGGTCTGGTTGGCAGTGAGTGCGTTGGCCCCGACCTTGAGGCGGGTCTCGACGACGCGGTATGGCGGCTGCACGGTCAGCTGCCCGGCCGAGGGCACGTACCCGACGACGTCGATCGTGACGGCGGCGTTGCCGATCGCGTTGAACACATCGACGTCGCCGCTGGCATCGACGGGCACGAGCACCGTCGTCGTCACCGCGACCCCGGGCTCCATCAACAGCGACGGGATCAGTGGCGGCAGGGTCGCCGCCCGCCAGACGACCAGGAACCCACCGAGCGGCGACTTCGCCGTCACCGACAGCGCCACGGCCGCCACGCCCGTCTTGGGCACGCCGGCCGTCCCGGTGACGACCACTCGCTTGGTCGCCACCGTCTTCAGGGTCGTGTCGGCAACACGGGTGGGCACGACCGGCGTGTACAGCGCGGTCGTCGGTCCGCTCCCGACGGCTGCCGAGGTCGCAGCAGCCGGCGCAACGGCCAGGTCACCGAGGACCAGGGAGAGGACGATGCTGATGATGAGCGCGAGACGCCGAACGACCATGACGCAATCCAGCCCGATCGGCGTCCGATGAACGTCCAACGGACGTCGTCGACCGACACGGCAGGGACTGCTCGTGGCGCCAACGTTCATCCTCGACCAGACGTCGAGGGTTCGGGTTGCACTGCTCGGGCCGCTGCGTGCAAGGTTCCCCGATGTCGAACGAACCAGGGATCGGTGTCGGGGTCGGGCCGCTGTCGGGCCTGATCGTCGCCGACCTCTCCCGAGTGCTGGCCGGGCCGTACTGCACGATGCTGCTCGCCGACCTGGGAGCGACGGTGATCAAGGTCGAGAGCCCAGCCGGCGACGAGACCCGCACCTGGCAACCGCCCGAGCACGACGGCACGTCGACGTACTTCCTGTCGATCAACCGCAACAAGCAGTCGATCGTGCTCGACTTCGGTGACCCCGACGATGTGGCGGTCGCCCGGGAGCTGCTGCGCCGGGCAGACATCGCGGTCGAGAACTTCAAGCCGGGTGGGCTGAACCGGTTCGGGCTCGATGCTGCCTCCGCCCTGGAGCTCAACCCGCGATTGGTCTACCTCTCGATCAGCGGTTTCGGCACGGCCGCCGGCGCATCGCTGCCGGGCTACGACCTCGTCGTCCAGGCGGTGTCAGGGCTGATGAGCCTGACCGGCGAACCCGACGGACCGGCGTACCGCGCCGGCATCGCCGTCTTCGACGTGATGGCCGGGCTGCACGGACTGATCGGTGTGCTTGCCGCGCTGCACCAACGCGAGGCGACAGGTGAGGGCCAACACGTGGAGGTCAGCTTGCTGGCCACGGCGCTCTCGGGGCTCGTCAACCACACGGGCGCATACGCGCTCGCCGGCGTGGTGCCGCATCGGATGGGCAACGCGCACCCGAGCATCTACCCGTACCAGACGATGCCGACGAAGGATCGCGACGTCGTCATCGCTGCCGCCAACGACCGCCAATTCTCGGCGCTGTGTGGCGTGCTCGGGATTCCCGAGGTCGCCGAAGACGAGCGGTTTGCCCGCAACGTCTCGCGCACGGCGAACCGCGACGAGTTGCATCCCGTCCTGATCGAACGGCTCTCGCACTGGTCGGCCGACGACCTGTTCCTCGCGCTCAACGGCGTCGGTGTTCCGTGCGGTCCGATCAACAGCGTTGCCGAGGGCGTCGAGCTCGCCGAACGCCTCGGCCTCGATCCGATCGTCAGCATCCCCGGCGCGACCGGAGCGGTGAACGTGATCCGCAACCCGATCACCTTCGGCGCTGCCTCGCCGACGTATCGCCACGCCCCGCCGCGCCTCGGCGCCGACAGCGCCGCAATCCGCGAGTGGCTGCGCACCTGATCCTCAGACGGCGTCGAACGCGGTCTCGAGGCCGCCGAGCATCGTGCGCCACTCGATCGGTGTCGAGGCAGGCATCGGGATGCGCAGGGTCAGCGCCTCGGTGAGCTCGACCGCGCCACCGCGCAGGCACGGCGTGCTGGCGTCCGTGGCGCCCGGGCGGAGGCGAACGCACTCGCCGACCTCGAGCACGAAGCTGGTCTCGGGATCGGTGGCCGCGACGCTCAGGACACCGGTGTCCGTTCGACCGACCGCGAGGCCGAGCACCGGGCTGATCGCGGCGGCGTACTGCAGGCAGGAGATGACTTCGTCGTCCTCGACAGCCGGCGCGATCCCAAGGGGGATCGCGACGTCGCGCTCGTGCGCCCAGCTGTCCCACAGGGCGTGCTGCGCCAGCAGCCGAATGGGTACGTGTCCGGGTGGCGCTTCGGCAAGCACCGACCACTGCTCGTCGGTCAACGCCGCGAGCCCCTCCAGGAACGCTCGGTTGCTGGCGACGAACCGTTCGAACACCTCGTTCGTCGAGGCGGCGGCCATGGACGACACGAGCAGCGGCGGCGTCGCCGCTGGGTCGAAGCCGGCCAGGAACCGCGTCGGCGTGCCGCCGAGGCCGGCTTGCACGGAGGCGTGCCAGAACCCGTTGACCGTCACGAGGTGACTGATGACGTCGCGGGTGCTCCATCCGTCGCAACGGCTCGGCGCGTTCCACTGCTCGTCGCTCAGCTCGCCCAGCAGCGCCTCGAAGCGCCGCCGCTGCCTCGTCACCGGGCCGAGCTGCACCGCCGGATCGTCATCGATCGAGAGGATCACCGGGCCGTCGTACCGAGGAGCGAGTTGCATGACGCAATGGTACGGAGGTGCGTCGGGCGAGCTCGGAGCGGACGACGACGTCAGGCAGCAGCGCGGACCGTGCAGCGCACGTCGAGGCCGGCGATCGCCAGCAACCTCGCCACAGCGGGCGGCGCGCCGACGACGGTGACGGAGCCTGCGCGTTCGCTCGTCGCGGCGATCGCGTCGTCGACGATGTGCAACCCGGACGAGTCCATGAACGAGACGTCGGTGAGGTCGATCACGAGATGGCGAGCGCCCGCAGCGAGCGCGGCGCCGATGTGCCCGCCGACGAACGGCGCCGTCGCCATGTCGATCTCGCCGGCGACCGTGACGGTCGCCCCGCGGACCGTCGCCTCGACGCGAACGGCGATGTCGAGCGACTGCAGCAGGGCGGTGGAGGTGACGGCGATGTGTCCACTGTCGCACCGGCAAACGGGTCCGGCTACCACCCCCGGGGGTGGTTCTTCGGACGGTGTGTCGAGCAGGACCACGCAGCCGCGCCGCGAGTCGACGACGATTCGTGGAATGGCCACGATGCGCTCGCTCCGCCGAACGAACGCGATCCTCGCTGTGCTCCACGCAGCGCAAGGGATCCTGATGATCGCACTCAGCAACGGTCGTTCGCTGCCCGTGACCGGCGCGTTCGGCAACGGGCCCCCGGGGCAGCCGGCTGGTCCGGTCGAGCTCGAGCACCTGTTCTCGTACCGCATCGGCTGGACAGTGGCCGCGTTCTCGCTCCTCTCGGCGCTGTTCCACGCGATCGTCGCCAGCCCGTGGGGCTTCCAGCGCTACGAGCGCGAGCTCGCAGCTCGACGGAACCGGTTCCGTTGGGTGGAGTACTCGCTGTCGGCATCCGTGATGATCGTGCTCATCGCCGGCATCGTCGGCATCTCCGACGTCGCCGCGCTCATCGCGCTGTTCGGCGTCAACGCCTCGATGATCCTGTTCGGTTGGCTGATGGAGACGACGAACGAGCCGGGTCGTGTGCGTTCGTGGGCGCCGTTTGCCTTCGGATGCGTTGCCGGCGCGACGCCGTGGATCGCGATCACCGTCTACCTCGTGCGTGCCAACGGCGACGTCCCGAGCTTCGTCTACGGGATCTTCGTGTCCCTGTTCGTGTTCTTCAACTGCTTCGCGGTGAACCAGCTGCTGCAGTACCGCGGGCGCGGCCGGTGGGCCGACTACCTCTTCGGGGAGCGGGTGTACATGCTGCTCAGCCTCGTGGCCAAGAGCGCGCTCGCGTGGCAGGTCTTCGTCAACGTGCTGATCTGAACATCGCCCGTCGGTCCGACGCGGTCAGACCCACTCGACGGGTTCGTCGGTGACGTCGCCCGCGTCGGGGTCGGCGTCGGCGAGCCGCTCGCACGTCGGGCACCACAGCCGGGTCTCCAACGGCGTGCCGCAGACGTTGTGCGCCGGTCCCTCGACATCGCCGTGCTGGCGGGCACCCCACGCAGCGAGCATCGCGATCGCGTCCTGCAGCTCGCGCCCGGCGTCGGTCAGCGAGTAGGCCAGCCGCACCGGGCGGTCGCTGTAGGGGACGGCGTCGATCAGGCCGTCGCGCTCCAGCTGTCGCAGCCTCGCGGTGAGCACGTTCGGAGCGATGCCGCCGAGAGATGCAGCGAGCTCGCCGAAGCGCTGCGGCCCACCGAGCAGCTCGGCGACGACGAGCAGCGTCCACCGGTCGCCGACGGCGCCCAGCGAGCGGGTCAGGCCACCGAGCCGGTGGGGCCCAGCGTTCGGGGGATGGTCGGCGGGCATGTGCCACGAGTGTGGCCGATGGTTGCGAAGCAGTCGCACTGGTCGTAGGTTACTTGCAATCAGCGAGTCACTAGTGATCCGCAAGTGTGCTGGTCACCGCATCACGATGGAGGCACCCGCATGAGCTTGATCGAAGAACTGGCCACCACTGCCCGCCAGGTCGCCGACGCGTTGAGCGCAGCCGTCGTCACCGTTGGTCGCGACGGTCGCGGGACGGGGGTCGTCATCGCCCACGGCAAGGTGCTCACCAACGCGCACAACCTTCGTGACCGTTCCACCCTCGTCACCTTCGCCGATGGACGCTCCGAGCAGGGCCACGCCGCGGGTGCCGACGAGGACGGCGATCTCGTCGTGCTCGATGTCGACACCGGCGATGCACCGGTCGCGGTGTGGGCGGACACCGCGCCAACAGCCGGCGACGTCGTGTTCGCCCTCAGCCGCGGCGGCCATCGAGGCCGCATCTCGTTCGGCATGGTGTCGTCGGTCGACGTCGCCTTCGCCGGACCGCGCGGTCGCCACGTGCGCGGCGGCGTCGAGCACACCGCGCCGCTGGCTCGCGGTGCGTCCGGCGGCCCGCTGGCCGACCAGCACGGGCGCGTGGTCGCGCTGAACACCCACCGCAGCGGCCGCGGCTTCTACGTCGCTCGCCCGATCGACGCCGAGTTGCGCACGACGATCGAGTCGATGTCAGCAGGAACGTCCGTCGTTCGCCCGCGCCTCGGCGTCGCACTTGCGCCGCCGCACGTCGCCGCCAAGCTGCGCGCCACGGTCGGCCTGCCAGAGCGAGCAGGTGTGCTCGTGCGCGCCGTGGAACCGGACGGTCCGGCTGCTGCAGCCGGCATCGCCGAGGGCGATCTGCTCGCTGCGATCGGCGAGCTGCCGATCGACTCGATCGACGTGCTCCACGACGCGATGGCAGCGGCAGGGGAGTCGGTCACGCTCACCGTCGTTCGAGGCAACGAGGAGCGCATCGTCACGGTCTCGTTCGCGTCGTAGCGTCCTGTCGTAGCGTCACGTCGTGGAGCTCACCGGTCCGTTCGAGCGGATCTTCGACCCGTCGATCGGAGAGGACGCTCGTTGGTACATCAACGACCACACGGTGTTCCGCGACTCGGTCGGCACCTGGCACGTGATCGGCATCACGCACGCCGAACCGATGGCGCCGTTCGAGGAGGTCGATCTGCTGCACGCGACGGCACCGTCGCTGCACGGCCCGTGGACCAAGCATGCGCCGGCGATGCGCGCCGACCCAGCGCACCACGAATCGCACCTGTGGGCCCCGCACGTCATCGAGCACGACGGGCGCTGGTGGATGTTCTACTGCGCAGGCGGGCCGACGCCGTCGAGCTACCGGATCCACCTCGCCACGTCCGACGACTGCTGGACGTGGCATCGCCACCCGCAGAACCCGATGGTCGTCGACGGATACGAAGCCCGCGATCCGATGGTGCTGCGGGTCGGCGATCGCTGGGTCATGTACTACACGGCCACGAGCGAGCCCGACGGTGGCGCGCACATCGTCGCCGCGACGGAGTCGACCGACCTCGTCAACTGGAGCGGCCGGCACGTGGTCTACGAGGACGCCGTGCGCGGCACCGGTGCGGGCCCGACCGAGTCGCCGTTCGTCGTCGACGTCAGCGGCCGGTTCCACCTCTTCATCGGGCCGGATTGGGACGGTCTGCAGCGCTCGTTCGCCGACACCGGCGCGTACGACCTCGCCTGCTACCGGCGGACCCGCGTCCTGGTGAGTGATGATCCGCTGTCGTACCGGGCCGAGGCGCAGATCGCGGTCATCGACGCCCACGCCGCAGAGGTGGTGCAGGACGTCGACGGCAGCTGGTGGGTGACCCACTGCGGGTGGGGCCAAGGCGGCCTCCACCTGGCCCCGTTTCGCTGGGTGCGAATCGGCAGCGATTGACCACGCTGCGGCGCGTTTGGTCGATAAGGTTGCCCACGGGCCTGACGGCACAGGCCCGAATCGATCTGCTGATCGAGCCGCCGTCGACACCTCGTCGAACGCCGGCCGCCACCGTGTGGTTCATGGGGCACGGGACAGCAGGAAGTTCGCGGACGGTCCCCAACGGGTGTTGGGGATCCACGCACGAGGCGGCCGACGTGTGCCGAAACGGCCGCCGCCCTCACACCGATGCGACTCCGACCGGGGAAGTGAATGCCCGACGCACGACAACTCGAATCGACGATCTGGGCGATCGTCGACGGCCGCGGCAACGACGCCTCGATCGCATTGCTCGATGAGCACCCGGGCGCGACCCTGGTCGTGCTCGATCGGCTGCTGGTCGACACCGAGGAGGACATCGCCTCCGTCCGCAACCTGCCGGGCGACGAGCGCGACCAGGTGCTGGCCGACTTCAACGAGACGCTGGCGGGCCTGCGCTCGATCGAGGCCCACTTCCGTCCCGTCGCAGTGGTCGCTGCTCCGGCGTTCGACCCCGACGACCTGCTGGCCACCCAGGTCGAAGATCTCGAGCCCGGTGTCGTGCAGCTCCAGGCGACGTGGTCCAACGGGCGCATCGTCGTGTGGGCAGCCGGTCGCGGCACCGAGGCCGAGTCGAACGAGGAGCTGGCCAGCCGGCTGGAGGCCGTGGGCGCGCCGGCCAACGGGTGGGACGTGCACCGTGCCGTGCCGTTGCCCGGCGGTGGCCGCGCCGATGCGCTGGCGATCCCGATGCGCAGCGCGCTCGGCTGGCTGGTGGCCGTCGGCCGCGATGCCGCCGGCGACAACCCGGCGGTCGGAGCGAGCGTGTCCTGGGTGGGCAGGGTCGCCCTGGAAGGCGTGCGCCTGGCGGCCCGCGGCTCGATGTTGCCGACGCTGCGCGTCAGCAAGAAGGACACCAGTCGCCTGGCCGACGCCCACGTCCGTTGGGTGCCGGCGTTCACGGACTCAGCGGACGTCGACGTGCTCGCCCGTTCGATGCCCGGCGCTGTGGTCGCCCTCGGCGGCGGCGACGGTCGGGCGACGGTGAGCTCGATGCTCGCTGCCGTCGTCGAGGCGATCGTCGTCGAGAGCACCGAGCGGATGGAGACCCCGGCAGCGCCGCCTGCGGCGAACTCGCCGACCGACCTGCGCGACTCGATCATCGCCCGCATGGACGGCAGCCCGTTCGTCGCAGCGCCCGGTCTGGCGATGGACGTGTCGAAGCGCCTCGACCAGTGGTCGCGCACGGTCACCGACCCGCGCCGACCGCGCCTCGTCGTGCAACTCGACGCACCGACGCCCGGTGGTGTGTGGCTCGTCAACGTGCACATCCGCGGCACGTCCGGCGGGCTCACGGCGATCGACGCGGCGCTGCGCGCCGACGGCGGCGCCCGCGCCGTTGCGTTGGAGTGGGCTCGGCTCAGTCGCCTGTTCGCCGCGCTCGGCAGGGCCAGCGCGCAACGCCGCGGACAGGTCGTGCTCAGCCAGGACGAGGCATGGGAGTTCATGACCAAGACCGGGCCGGTGCTGTCCGCAGCAGGGTTCGACGTGCGTGTGCCCAAGCTGTCGCGCAAGTCGGCCAAGCCGTCGCTGCGCCTGTTCGCCGAGACGCCCGAGGGCTCGGTGGTCGGCGCACACCAGCTGAGCAACGTGGCCTGGTCGGTGCTGTTCGACGACGTCGAGCTGTCGGCGGCAGAGATCAAGGCGCTGGCCAAGCAGGCCCGCCCGTTGGTCCAATCACGTGGCGGCTGGGTGGCGGTCGATCATGCCGACCTCGAGGCTGCCGCTCAGGCGCTGGCCGAACGCGAATCGATCACCAAGCTCACCGGCGCGGAGATCCTCCGGCACAGCATCGGCGCGGATGGTGCCGGGTTGTCCGGCGGCGTGGTCGTCGAGGGCAACAGCTGGGCCAACGACATCCTGCAGAAGGCCAGCCAGGCGATCATCGACCCGACCGCCAAGCCCGACGGCTTCGCCGGCGAGCTGCGCACCTACCAGGCCGAGGCACTCGCCTGGATCGGCTTCCTCGAAGCGGCCGAGCTCGGTGGCTGCCTCGCGCTGGACATGGGTCTCGGCAAGACGCCCACCGTGCTGGCCCACCTCGCCCGCGCCGCGGCAGACGAGTCGGACAAGACGCTCGTCATCGCTCCGGCCGCCGTCGTCGGCAACTGGGCTGCGGAAGCAGCACGCTTCGCTCCGGGGTTGCGCGTCGTCGTCCACCACGGCGCGTCGCGCGCCGAGGACGACGAGCTGCGTTCCGAGATCGCGGCTGCGGATCTGGTCATCACGACGTACGCCACTGCGGTGCGCGACATCGAGGACCTCGCCGCGCGCACCTGGAGCCGGATCGTGCTCGACGAGGCGCAGGCGATCAAGAACCCGGCCAGCGACACCGCGCAGCAGCTGCGCCGGATCCCGGCGACCTCTCGCCTGGCCCTCACGGGGACGCCGATCGAAAACGGGCTCGGCGATCTGTGGGCGATCCTCGACTTCACCAACCCCGGCCTCGTCGGGTCGCGGCCGACGTTCATCTCGCGCATGAGCGGCGACGGCGAGGAAGCGATGCGCGCCCTCAACGGCATCCTGCTGTTCCGTCGCACGAAGAGCGAGCCCGAGGTGGCGGCCGAGCTGCCCGACAAGATCGACGAGCTCGACCACTGCACGATGACCCCCGAGCAGATCGGTCTGTACCAAGCAGTGCTCGATCAGCTGATCGTCGACATCGCCGAGACCGAGTCAGGCGGCGAGAAGAAGCAGGGTGCGGTGCTCAGCGCGATCACTGCCTTGAAGCAGATCTGCAACCACCCGGCCGCGTATCGCGACGACGGCCTGCCGTTGGCCGGTCGATCCGGCAAGCTCGCCCGCCTCGAGGAGATCGTCGCCTCGGTGTTCGCCGCAGGCGAGCGGATCCTGATCTTCACCCACTTCGCCTCGTGGGGCCGTCGCCTCGCCGACCACCTCACCGAGGTCACCGGTCTGCCGATCACCTGCTACGACGGCAGCCTCGCCCGCGGTGTTCGCGACCGGATGGTGGCCGACTTCCAGTCCGGCACCGGGCCGGGCGCGATGGTGCTCTCGTTGAAGGCCGGTGGCACCGGGCTCAACCTGGTTGCCGCCAACCACGTCGTGCTCTACGACCGCTGGTGGAACCCGGCGGTGGAGGACCAAGCGCGCGACCGCGCGTGGCGCATCGGCCAGGGTCGCACGGTCATCTCCCACCGGCTCGTGTGCCCGGGCACCGTCGACGAGCGCGTCGAGGAGGTCGTCAACGGCAAGCGCCACATCGCCAACCTGGTGCTGCCGAAGTCGAGCTCGATCGCCGACCTCAGCAGCGATCAGCTGCAGCTCGCCCTCGGCCTGCGCCCCGACGAGCTGCTCGAAGACGAGACCACCGATGCGATGGAGCCCGTGCGATGAACCAGCAACGACCGCGCCGCCGAAACGCCCAGCAGCAACAGCAGCAACGCCGTCCGCAGAACAAGCGCAACGGCAGCGACTTCTGGCGCACGAACGGCCCGATGCCCGACCTGGAGCCGATCGCGGTGAGCAACGACGTCAGCGCGCTGCTGCGTTCGCTCGGCGATCCGCCGTTGCCCGGCGTCGCTGCAGCCGGCTACTTCGAAGCGGTGATCGAACGTTCGGCCGCGGTGGCGATGGCGTTGGCGTTCAGTGCCGACGTCCTCGCCCGCGACGACGACTGATCCTCAGCCCCATGCCGCTCGAGTGGTGGGCATCGCCGCGCCCCCGGACGCGTCGGGTCGCACGCCGAGCACCTGGTGCAACCCGATGCCGCCGTCGGTGAAGCCGACCGCCGATGCGGCCATGTACATCCGCCAGACCCGCGCCCGCTCGAGGCCGACCATCTGCACCGCGTCCTCCCACCGATCCTCGAGGTTGGCGACCCACGCTCGCAGGGTCGCGGCGTAGTGCTCGCGCAACGACTCGACGTCTCGCACCTCGAAGCCGGCGCGCTCCATCGCCAGCACCACCTCGCCGACATCGACCAGCTCGCCATCGGGGAAGACGTACCGCCCGATGAACGAGCGAGCGCCGATCCGCGATCCGCCGACGGAGGAGATGGCGTGGTTCAACACGCGACCGTGGTCACCGAGGAGCCCGTGCAGCGTGGTGAAGTACTCGGCGATGCGTTCGGAGCCGACGTGCTCGAACATCCCGATCGATGAGATCGCATCGAACTGCTCATCGCGCAGATCGCGGTAGTCCTGCAGGCGGATCTCGATGCGATCGCTCAAGCCGGCCTCGATGACGCGGCGCCTCGCCTCGGCGGCCTGCTCCTGGCTGATCGTGATCCCGACGACCGTTGCGCCGTGGTGCGTCGCCGCGTGGATGGCCATCGAACCCCAACCGCACCCGACGTCGAGCAGCCGCTTGCCTGGTCCGTCGTGGAGCCCGAGCTTGCGACAGACGAGCTCGTGCTTGGCCGCCTGGGCATCGGCGAGGTTCGCGGTGTCGACGAATCGCGCGCATGAGTACGTCATCGACGGGCCGAGCACGAGACGGTAGAAGTCGTTGCCGACGTCGTAGTGGTGGCTGACTGCCCGGGCATCACGAGACCTGCTGTGGATCCGCCCTCGCTGACGGATCTCCGAGCTCGGCGGCGGCAACGGTCGACCGAGCGCGCCGAGCCGACGGGCAGAACGCAGGACCGCTGGCGCGACGCGGAAGCCGAACCGCAGGTTGCTCGGCGCGACGTCACGGAGCGCGGTGATCCCCGTCACTGCATCGCCGTCGATGTCGATGTCGCCGGCGACGTAGGCGCGGCCGACGCCGAGCTCGCCCGGCGCCCACAGCAATCGCCGGAGCGCATCGGCCGAATGGATGCGCAACGTGACGTCGCCGTCGTCGGGCCCGATTCGGCTGCCGTCCCACAGGTCGAACCGAACAGGGGCTGCCCCGCCCAGCAGCGCTTCGAGCGCGGGCCGCAACGATTCGGCGGCGGTCGGGCGACGTTCGTCGATCTCGCGGCGATCGACACGATCTCGGCTGACGTGTCGGGCCGCGTGGTGGGTGCTGGTCACGGTTCCGCTCCGTTCTCCTCGGCGACGGGTTCAGCGACCGTTGTACCCACTTCCGCAGGGTCGCGCCAGTGGCGTTCGTCTCCCCTTCGTCCCTCCGCTTGGCTCAGGCGCTCACTGGTGCCATGGACGCAAGGATCGCGTCGACCTCCGCCGTGTGAGTGGCGACGTCGCTGACACCGGACGTGGAGATGACGACGAGGATCTGATCGCCGACGGCCACGGCCACGACCCGCTCTGTCTCACCGGGGAAGATCAGCAGGCCGCTGCTCTCGCTGTAGTCGATGGTGCACTGGGCCGAGACGAGGCCGGTGACCTGCCGTGCGGGCAGTCCGAGGAGGGTCGTCGAGGTGGGCTGGCCGAGGTCGATCGTGCCGCCTGGGCACACGTCGGCGAGCACCTCGTCGGGGGTCGTCCCGGGCAGGACCCCGACGGTCCACGCGACGACCTGGCCGTCATCGCGCTGCAGCGTCAGCGTCTTGCCGCTGTTCGAGAAGATCTCCCACTCGGCGGTCGTGGTGAAGTCGAAGAGCGGAGCGAAACGCTGGCTCCGGTAGGTGCCGGGGGCGAGCACGTTGCCGGTGACGAGCGGTGGCCCGCTGATCGTCGTCGTCGTTTGCTCGACGGTGGTCGTCGGTGCGGCGGTGGTCGTCGGTGGATCGGTGGGCTCGGCCGTCGGTGCGGGCTCCGTGGCCGGGGAGGACGCAGCGACGGTGACGGTGGGCGTCGTGGAGGTGCTGTCGCTGCCACAGGCTGCGAGCAGCGACAGCGCGACGAGGATGGTCGCGCCGCGTGCGGCGGTCGTCGGGAAGGTGGTCATGGTGGTGCTCCGGTCGTGTGGGCGGTCGTGTGGTTGCACGTCGGTCAGGTCTCGAAGCGCTGCATCGACGCGGTCAGGGCCTCGATCTCCGGGCCGAGCACTCCCCAGTCGGCGGTCGGCCCGCCGGCCAGCACGACGATGCGCACGTCGTCGATCGTGGTGACCACGGCGCGGACGGTGTCACCGACGTCGATCGTTCGTTGGTCGTTGCCGAGCGCCACGGTGCACGGGGCGATGCCGACGGCATCGACCTGGTCGGCCGACGAGCCGAGCAGCGTGGTCTCCGCCGGCGTGGCGAGGGCGAGGGTCCCGGTCGGGCAGAGGGTTCCGAGCACCTCCGCTGCGGACGTGCCGGGAAACACCCCGGCCGTCACGAGGAAGCTCACCTTCGTGCCGCGGCCGAGGCCCAGCACCTGGGGTTCGTTCAGGCCGCGGATCCACTGATCCGAGGTGGTGATCACGAACGGGACGAGGAACGGCCGGATGGCCCAGGTGCCGGCATCGATCGGCCCGTGCGGCGGCTGATGAGGAATGACCACCGATGTCGTCGTCGAGGCGTCCGTCGCGGGTGCCGTCGCCGGTGTCGTGCCGGCCGCGGTCTCGATCGTCGGACCGGACGTCGAGGTGGCCGGCGCCGACGCTGTCGAGGCTGCATCGCTGCCGCACGCCGCGAGGAGCAGCCCGGCGCCGGCGAGCATCGCGGTGAGGATCGTGGCGCGAGCGCGCGGAAGCAGGGGGTACATGGGTCGTCCGTTCTGTCGTTGGGTGAGGTTTGGGCGGGGAGGAGGAGGGCGGGGGAGGTCAGGTGTCGATGCGCTGCATGGATGCGGTCATCGCCGCGATCTCCGGTCCGAGCTCGTTCCACTCGGCGGTTGGTCCGCCGGCGATGACGACGACGATGACGTCGTCGATCGTGGCCACGACGACGCGGATGGTGCTGCCGCTGTCGATCGTCCGTGCTTCGGTCCCGAACGAGGCGCTGCATGGTGCGATGCCGACGGCGTCGACCTGATCCGCCGGCGCGCCGAGCAACGTCGTGGTCGCCGGCGCCGCAGCCTCGAGCGTGCCGGCCGGGCACAGGTTGGCGACGACCTCGGCGGCCGACGTCCCCGGGAACGCACCGGTCGACACGACGAAGCTCACGGTCGTGCCACGGCCGAGGGCCAGCCCGTTCGGTGCGTTGATGCTGCGGATCCACTCGCCGGTGGTCGTGAGCTGGAACGGGACGAGGAACGGTCGGATGGCGTACGTCCCTGCGTCGTTCGCTCCGAGGCGTGGCTGGTGGGGGAGCAGCACCGACGTCGTCGTGATCGCGTCCGTCGTCGGCGACGTGATGGGAGACGTGTCGGGGTTCGTGACGGGAACGGAGACCGACGTCGTGGTCGGCGCCGGGGTCGGGCCCTGGTTGCGATCGGGTCGGCCGCTGATGATCACGCCGGTGACGGCGATCGCCGCAACGGCGGCCGCAGCGGCGAGTCCCGAGGCCACACGGCGGCGGGGGCGGACGGTCACCGCCGATCGGTCGGCGACCGCAACGCGGCTGGGTTGCTCCGCAGGGGACTCGCCGCTGAGCACGCGACGGAGCTGATCCTCCAAGGCGTCGGCGAACTCGGCTCGCGGCGCGGTGTCGAGCAGGTTGGGTTCACTCATCGCGGTCACCTCCGTTGCGTCGCCGTTCGCTGATTCCTCGCAGCTCGGCCCGCGCTCGGGCCAGCAACGAGTTGGTCGCGCTGAGCGAGCGGCCGATCGAAGCGGCGATCGCCGGGACCGGCTCGCCGTCGATGTAGCGCATCATCAGCACGAGGCGATGGTGAGGCTCGAGCTGCTGCAGCCCGACGAGGACCTCCGCCCGACTCGGAGGCTCGTCGGGTGTTGGGTTCCCGCGTTCGGACGATGCGACGAGCATCAGCTTGCGGCGGCTCGTGCTCTCCCGGCGGGCGTGATCGATGAACCGGTTGCGACCGACGGTGATCAGCCAGCGCACGTCTGCGGACGCGGCTCGCCCGTCGCGAACCGCCTGCGCGAGTTGGAGCCACGCGTCTTGGGTGAGGTCCTCGGCGAGAGCCCGATCGCCGCCGGCGAGCCGAAACAGGTAGCCGTACACCGCGGCGAGGTGCGTTCGGTAGAACCTCGCGAAGGCGTCGGGATCACGAAGATCCTCATCGACGGTGTCGGACTCGGGCATCACGCAGCTCTCAACGAACGGGAGGACCGGAATCGTCGCGAAAGCTGCTGCTGCATTCGCGCATCGGAGCCCTGTCATCGCCACGTCAGTCGCGCGTCAGCGGGTCGGCGGACGATGTCCGTGTGGGGCCGCAGGCCCCCGGAACCGAAAGGACCTGCCATGACCACCAGCCCCGACCTCCTCATCCAGATGGCGCACGACCGGCGTCGTCGCCTCGGCGCCACGGACGCGACGCGCACACGGCGGACTCGCGATGAACGACGAGCGCTTCGCCGGGAACGCCGACGCGGCGAGCACCTCGCTCGCGCCGACTGGTCGTCGGACTGGTGACGCGTCTCGCCGCTGCCCGATCGGGGTACGTGGAGCCCGATGAACGATCTCGCCGACACCGTCAAGCACCTCACGCCCAAGCACCTGTCGATCGACGTCCCCGACGTCCTGCGCCATCTGCCTGGCACCGTGCAACACCAGGTTGCCCACCTCGCCGATCAGATTGGTGACCATCTCCCGTCGATCTCGATGCCCTCGATCTCGATGCCGTCGATCCCCGGCCGCAAGCGCAAGCGCAGCAAGACACCGTTCGTGATCGCGGCCGTCGTCGTGGCCGCCGGCGCCGCCGCAGTGATGGCCCGTCGTCGGTCAGCGCGTTCGATGGAGGACGTGGAGAGTGGTTTCGCCGCCGCGAAGGAACGCAGCGTCGCTGCCGCCTGAGCAATTTCGATCATCTGCGTCAGCAACCAGCTGACGCGCACTTCTCCGTGGCACAGGGCTTCTGAGCAGATCCCGCCGAACAGCCCGAGGAGGCGACATGGAACCGAGCAAGAGGCATCAGGTGCGTGAACAGCAGCACCGAAATGAGCCCCGCAGCGAACCGGGGCCGCTGCCCCGACGTCCAGTCGATTGTCGTCTCACGCGAGGCCTCGGTGCGCATCGCATCACGTTCGGCTCGCGTTCGACCGCTCGTCGCTGCTCGAAGCCGAATGCTCAGGAAGGCGGCATGTCATGAGGTTCCGGCACCTTCCTGCGGTCCCCGACAGCAACCACGGTGCCTCGTCGAGGCCGGCGGCGGCCGTCGATCAGTCCGACGTGCTGACGTCGCTCCCCGTCCCGGCACTCGTCGTCGACGCGGCCGGTCGAGTGGAGCACTGGAACTGGCGCGCAGAACGATTGCTCGAGCGACCCGGCAAGGCCCTCGACGGCGCCAGCTTGAGCCAGCTGCTCGGGCGCGACCTGATGTGGTCGGGTGAGTCGCTCGGCGAAGATTCGTGCGTCAGCCTGAAGCTGCGCCTCCCCAGCGGCATCGCGCAGAACGTGATCGC
Organism: Ilumatobacteraceae bacterium; assembly: GCA_965229005.1. Taxonomy (GTDB): domain Bacteria; phylum Actinomycetota; class Acidimicrobiia; order Acidimicrobiales; family Ilumatobacteraceae; genus CBDDIP01. The sequence goes on along the minus strand of CBDDIP010000001.1, from coordinate 1,115,444 downwards.
GTGGGTGACGATGCACGGGTTCGACCCGGCGTCTTCTGGCGCGACGGTGCTGATCACCCCCTCGACGGTCACCGGTGGCGATCCGCTGCGCGGCGTGCCGCGGGTGACCCCGTGGTGCGAGGTCGCCGAACGCTTGGCAACCCTGGAGGCCGACCGGTTGTGCATCGGGCTCGGGCTGGTGGGCCTGCGGGCGATCAACGACGGGTTCAGCCGAAGCGTTGGCGATCAGGTCCTCGGCGCGGTCCACGGACGGTTGCTGGCCTTCAGTCCGCCCGACTCGATCGTCGAACGGATCAGCGGAAACCGGTTCGTGGTCGCCGTTCCCGCCGCACACGTGACGCCGTTCGATCAAGCGGGTGAGGCGGAGCTCCAACGTTGGGCGGAGCACCTGGCCCAGTTGCTGATGGACGCGGTCCGCGAGCCCATCGACACGCCCCTCGGTCGCGTCGCCGTGGGTTGCGCCGTCGGCATCGACCTGTCCGATGACCACTCCGGCCTGGTCGTTCTCGACCGGGTCAACCGCAAGACGGCAACCGCGGTGACTCGCGGTCCTGGGACGGTGGTCTCCGACGATCCGAGCCGGCGACTCACTCGTGCTGCGCGCATGGCAGCGTCGCTCGTCGACAGCGTTCGCAACGGACTCGTCACCGCCCACTTCCAACCGATCGTCGAGCTCGAATCGGGCACGATCGTCGGCTACGAGGCCATGGCTCGGTGGAACCACCGCGACAACGAGCGGCCCGACGACGCAGCCTTCCTCGAGGCGGCGCGGCTGACCGGCGTGATCGATCAGCTCGGCGACGTGATCATCGGTGACGCGATCGCACTGGCCATCGAGCTGCGCGCCACCGATCGGCCGGACGTCACGGTTTCGGTGAACGCTTCGGTGCCGGAGCTCTGCAACCGCCACTACGCCGAGCGGTTCGCCCGACGTCTGGCGATCGCCGGCATTCCCGCCGACGTGCTGCAGGTCGAGTTCAAGGCCGATCTCACCGCCGACGAGCTCGCGCTCATCCAGCCGCAGTTGACCGCCTTGCGCGCCGCAGGAATCGGCGTCGTGCTCGACGGCCTGGATCAGAGCATGCCGACGCACCTCGCGCTCGAGCAGGGCATCGACTCCGTCAAGCTCGCGGCTGCGGCGACGGACGTCAACTGCCTGCGCAGCAAGCGGGTGCTGTCGTCGATGATGCGACTCGCTGACGAGCTCTTCGTCACTGTCGTTGCCACCGGGATCGAGTCACGAGAGCAGCACGACCTGGCCATCGAGGCCGGCTGTCGGTTCGGGCAGGGCCACTTCTACGGGATGCCGGTGTCGATCAAACAAATGGGCCTGCTCGTCGGTCGTCCGAGTCGGTGATCGAGCGCCGCTAGCGCTTGGAGACCCCCGAGCAGGGGGAGGCCACCCGTCTATGGGGTGCGTAGCATGTCGGCCATGCACGGGACGCTGCGAGCGCGGGCGCGTTCGCTGCTCGAGCGGGAGTCCTTCGGGTTCTGGCTCGGGCTGACGATCTGCGTCGTCGTCGCGCTCGTCGACATCTCACTCACGAACCTCGTCGTGATCAGCCTCGTGCTGCTCGGCCCGTTGGTCGCGGCCGGGCTGAGCAGCCCGAGGCGCACAGCGCTGCTCGCCGGCATCGGGTTGTTGATCGCGCTCGGCCTCGGATGGGTCGACAACATCTGGTTCACGACCCGCCTCGTTGCTGCGCTCGTCACCGTGAGCATCGGCGGGTTGACGGCGATCTGGCTGGCCACCCTGCGCGCCGCACGCGACCGACAGCTGCGCGCCGTGGAACCCGCACTGGCTCGAGCCTCGCGGTTGTCGTCGGCGTTGCGCGCCGGCCGCACCGGTTCGTGGAGCTGGGATCGCAGCACCGATGTGGTCACGTGGGATCGCGAGACGGAATCGCTCTACGGACTGGCCCGCGGCGAGTTCGATGGCACCTTCGACGGATGGTTCGCGCGCATCGACGCACGTGATCGCGAGATGATCCGCCGCACGCTGGATGAGCTGCTGGTGTCGGGAGCGCCGGCCAGGTTCGACCATCGCTGCGTGCACCCCGACGGCAGCGTGCACTGGGTGGAGTGCACTGTTGAGGTCCGCCGCGACCGACGCGACGTCGCTGGAGCGTTCGGACTCGTGCGCGACATCGGTGAGCGCATGGCCGAGTTGGACGAACGCGATCGACTGTTGAACCTGGAGCGTCGGGCCCGCCAGCGCAGCGAGTACCTCGGGCGGGTGAACATCGCGCTCGCCGATCAGTTCGTGATGGACGACGTGCTGCGTCAGGTCGCCGGCTCGGTGGTTCCCGACCTCGCCGATTGGTGCTCGCTGGTCGTGGCCGCCGACCGGCCTCGATCGGCGCCGATCATCGTCTACGCCCACGCCGATCCGGCGAAGATGCGCGCCGCCCAGCAGTTGATGGCCGAGCATCCGTTCGACCCCGACGCCGGTTGGGGCGCTGCGGGCGTGCTCACTTCCGGCAAGACCGAGTTCATCGCCGAAGTCCCGGCCGAAGCGTTCCGTGGAGAGGGCGCGACGCTGGCGGACTTCGACCCGCGGTCGGTCGTCACCGCGCCGCTGCGGGGCGCGCTCGGCACGTTGGGCGCCATCCAGCTCATCCGCACGGGACAGCGCCGGTTCCAGGAGTCGGACGTCGAGCTGATCGACGAGCTCGCAGATCGCGTCGGCACCGCGGTCAACAACGCGGTGGTGTTCGCCCGCCAGGCGCGAACACGCGAGATGCTGGACCTGTTGCAGCGGCTCAGCGGTCGGTTGGCGGTGAGCGCGACGCGCCAGGACGTGATCGATCTCGTCGAGGCCCCGGCGTGGGCGGACGTCGGTTTGAGCGAGATCGACCTGTACCTGCTCGACGACGACCATCTGACGGACGCACGCACCGGCGAGCCGGCACCCGCCGACGTCGAGAGCGCATCGATGCGTTCCGATCCGCTGGTCTCGCCGCCGATGGTGGTGCTCCCGCTGGCGATCATGCGGCGGCGGTTCGGCGCGCTGGTCGCCCGGTGCGCCGTCGATCGCATGCTGCTCGCCGAGGAGATCACCGCGCTCGAGAGCCTGGGCTCGCGCATCGCCGGTGCGCTCGAGCGCACGATGCTGTACGAGCAGCAGCGCGACAACGCGTTGATCATGCAGCGGCGCCTCCTGCCGGTGATCCCGGCGTTGCCGAACTGGTTGTCGGTGGCGGCCGAGTACCGCCCGACCCCGGGTGGCGCCGTCGGCGGCGACTGGTACCAGGTGATCGACGTGGGCGAGGACCGCTACGCGGCGATCGTCGGCGACGCGGTCGGCCACGGGTTGCACGCCGCGGCAGCGATGGGTCAGCTGCGCGCAGCGATCGCCGGTGCGGCCAGCAGCGACCCGGATCCGGATCGTGTCCTGGCCGCAGCCGAGCAGTTCGCCCGCACCGCCGAGGACACGATGTGCGCGACCACGACGTACCTGCTGCTCAACAGCCAGCCCGTCGTGCGTTACGCGAGCGCGGGCCACCTGGCCCCGGTCTGGGTGCGGCCGGGCGAACGGGCCCGCCTGCTGGACGGCGGTCGCCGGCCACTCCTCGGGTTCGGTGATGCGCATGCGATGCCAGTGGCCACCAACGCGCCGTTCGCGCCGGGCGACACGATCGTGCTCTACACCGACGGGTTGATCGAGCGCCGCGGCCGCACCCTCGACGAGGGGTTGGCCCTGCTGCAGCGAACCGTCGAGTCGCTGGCCGATGCTCCCGTCGACGAGGTCTGCAGCGTGCTGCTGGAGCGGCTCAGCCACGACCGCGACATCGAGGACGACATCGCGGTGATGGCGCTCCGGCGGAACTGACGCCCGCCTGGTTCGGTTCAGGGCGTGCAGGTGGCGACCGGGTCGGTGTCGCCGGTCAAGGTGTGGACGAGAACGCAGCCAGCGTTGAGGTGCTGCTTGGCGTCGAACCCACCGGACCACTGGTGACCGAGGCCCTCGACGGCTTGCAACGACACGGTGCGGCCGCCGGCGCAACCGGACCACGTCGACATCGTCGAACCCTCACCGACGACGCGCACGGCAGGTGTTGGATCGCACCCGGCGACCGCTGCCCACGCAGCAGCGGACTCGGGCACCGGTTGGAGGTCGACGGTCGAGCCCTCGACCGCCTGTGGCCCACCGTCGAACGGAACGATCGGATCGGCGGTGCCGTGGACCACCATGATGTTCGGTGTGCTGTCGGCCGGGCAGATCGCCGGCGGTAGTCCGGAGTGGATCAACAGACCGGCGATGCCATCGGTGTGCGAGCATCCGTAGACGCCGGTCCACGCCGCGCCGGCACTGAACCCCGCCAGCCACACCGCGTCGGGGTCGACGCACGGCGATGCGCGCAGCAGCTGCACGACGTGATCGCTGAGCTCGACGTCGCCCCACGAGTCGTCACCGATGTGCCACGTCGTCAGGTCGCCGATGCCCTGTGGGGCGATCAGCACGACGCCCGACTCCGGTGCCAGCGCGCCGAGCGCCGTCGTGTCGACGATCGCCGACGCGGTGCCGATGAAGCCGTGGAAGAGCACGATCGCCGGCGCTGGGATCCGGGCTGCGCCGGCCGGGCCGATGATGCCGAACTGCTCGGGCACGCGCACCTCGAACGTGCGGTCGCGTCCGGCGATCGTCACGTGGTGCGTGCCGTTCGTCAGCTCACCGCAGTCGATCCCCGTCACCGTGGTGGTGGGCGCCAACGTCGTCGTGGGGTCCACGGTCGTCGTCTCGTTCACGGTCGCCGTCGTCGATGGCGCGATCGTCGTCGTGGGCGACGAGGCATCGTCGTTGCTGCAGCCGACCAGGACGACGGCGATCGCCGCAACCGCCAGACGACGGTGCATCGTCAGGGCGTGACCTCGACCAGGCGCCCGTCCTCGACGCGGTAGACGAAGCCGCGGATGTGGTCCTTGTGGGTGATGAACGGGCTCAGCTGCAGCCGGCGGATCGATTGGGCGACGTCGTCGTAGGGGTCCTTGAACGCTTCGAGCGCCCACGACGGGCGGATGCCGGTCTCGTCCTCCAGCTCCTGGCGCAGCTCGTCGGCGACCACCTTCTGCAGACCGCAATCGGTGTGGTGGAGCAGGATGATCTCGCGGGTGTCGAGCAGGCGCTGGGAGAGCACGAGTGAGCGGATGACGTCGTCGGTGACGACCCCGCCGGCGTTGCGGATGACGTGCGCGTCACCGTGGGCCAGCCCGAGCATCTGGAAGATGTCCATGCGGCTGTCCATGCACGCCACGATCGCCAGCTGCAACGCGGGACGCAGCGCCAGATCGTGGTCGTCGAACGCTTCGGCGTAGCGCGCGTTGTTGATCAGCAGGTCGTCGGCGTTCGGTCGAAATCCGTCGTCGGGCACGGACTCGACCGTAGTGCCAGTGCAGCCGATGCCGGAAAACTCGCGGTGCCGACGCGCCTCAGCGTGGCGCGGTCGCCTTCACCATCTGTGCTTCGAAGAACGACCGTTCCACGTCGTTGCCGGACAGAGCGATCGCGGCCTCGTAGGCCCTCGCCGCGTCGAGGCGGCGACCGAGACGCATCAACAGGTCGGCGCGTGTGGCGTGGAACGGCAGGTACTGGTGCAGGGCCAGGGCGTCGACGATGTCGAGGGCCGCAGCCGGTCCGTCGAGCTCGGCAACGGCGACGGCGCGGTTGAGCGCAACGACCGGCGTCGGCAGCAGCTGCAGCAGGTGGTCGTAGAGCTGCACGATCTGCGACCAGTCGGTGTCTGCAGCGGTGGCGGCGTCGGTGTGCACGGCGTTGATCGCGGCCTGGATCTGGTACGGCCCGGGACGGTCGCGGCGGAGGCAACGGGTGACGATGCGCTGCCCTTCCGCGATCAGTTCCGTGTTCCACCGGCCGCGGTCCTGATCACGCAGCAGGACGACGGCACCGTCGCGGTCGAGCCGGGTCGACCGGCGTGCCTCGGTGAGCAGCAACAGAGCGAGCAGTCCGAGCACCTCGGGCTCGTCGGGCATCAGCATGCTCAGCAACCGTGCGAGACGGATCGCTTCGGCGCACAGGTCCGTGCGCACGAGCACGGCGCCGCTCGACGGCGCATGGCCCTCGTTGAAGATCAGGTAGACGACGGCGAGCACCGGCTTCAGCCGGTCCGGCAGCTCGGCGTCGTCGGGCACGCGATAGGGGATCGCTGCGTCGCGGATCTTGTTCTTCGCCCGCACGATGCGCTGCGCCAGCGTGGCTTCTGGCACCAGGAAGGCGCGAGCGATCTCCTCGGTCTCGAGACCGCCGATCAGGCGCAACGTCAACGCCACCTGGGCGTTGGGTGCCAACGCCGGGTGGCAACAGGTGAAGATCAGCCGCAACAGGTCGTCGGCCATCGGGTCGAGCACGTCGGTCTCGTTCTGTGCGTGGAGGAGCGCGGCCTGGGTGGAGCGGTCGTGGCGGGAGGACTCGCGACGCAGCCGATCGATCGCCCGGTTGCGTGCCGTGGTGGTGATCCACGCCCCGGGGTTCGGCGGGACGCCGACCTCGGGCCATCGTTGGGTGGCGATCACGAACGCCTCCTGGACCGCGTCCTCGGCGATGTCGATGCTGCCGAAGACGCGGACCAGGGTGGCGATCACTCGACCCGACTCCTGGCGAAAGACGGCGCCGACGTTCATTATCTCGGGCTCGCTGCGCTCGCCTGCCGAGTTCACTCGCTGCGCTCGTTCACCCGGGCTCCAGTTCGGTCGACGTCCGTCATCTCGGGCTCGCTGCGCTGGCCTGCCGAGTTCACTCGCTGGCGCTCGCTCACCCGGGCTCCAGTTGTGCTGCGCTTCGCCCGAAGCCGTCAGGCTTCACTCAGGCTCGTCCTGGAAGGGACGTACCTCGACGGGGTTGGCGCAGGCGACGGAGGCCTTGGTGGCGATGGCCAGGGCCTCGTCCAGGTCCTCGGCCTTGATCACCCAGAAGCCGCCGAGGTGCTCCTTGGTCTCGGCGAACGGGCCGTCGGTGGTGAGCACCTGGCCGTCGTCGACGCGAACGACCGTCGCCGTGTCGGGCATCATCAGCCCGCCGCCGAAGACCCACTTGCCGCTCTGCATCAGGTCGGTGTTGAAGGCATCGACCGCGGCGAACGCCGCCTGCATGTCGTCCTCGGACGGCATCGGCGCGCCCTCGACCATGTGCACGCTCAACATGTACTGCTTCATGACTGGCTCCTTGGGGTTGGGAGGCGGTGGCCTCACCCTGACAACGAACGGGGGATCGGCGGTTTCGACAGGTCGCGAAGAAATCTGTCAGATCTGCGGACGGGCGCCGAACTGCGGTCGGCCCTCCTTCGTCCGCTTGATCTCGTAGACGCCGTCGATGGTCGCCAGCGCAGCCATCGCGTCCCACAGCTTCAGCGCGTCGACACCGGTGGGAGCGGGGTTGAGCACGGGCCCGAAGTAGCTCGCGACGGCGCCGTCGATCGCTGCGATGGGGATGCCGGCGTCGTCGCCGACCAGCGCCCAGCCCTCGTCGGTGGAGCGGATGATCGGCTCGTCCCACATCTCGTCGTTCGCGGCGTCGATCAGCTCGGGCGGCTGCCCGGCCATCTCGATGCCGTCGGCGAGCCGGGTGAGGTCGTCGTCGCGATCGTGGTGGATGAGGGTGCCGAAGGACGTGTACAGCCTCCCGACGGCGTCGTTGCCGAACCGCTCCTCTGCTGCGGCGATCACGCGCATGCCGGGGTGCTGCGCGTCGAGCTCGTCGCGAATCCAGTCGTAGCCCGGGTTGTCCTTGTTGCGGTGGCGCAGGCTGAACATCTTCCACGTGACGTCCAGGTCGCGTTGTGGGGCGACCTCCACCACCCAGCGCGAGGTGATCCACGTCCACGGGCAGGCTGGGTCGAAGAAGAAGGTCACGGAGGTCATCGTGAAGATCCTTTCCCCGATCTGACCCAAACGTGCCCTGCGTCCGGTAATTGTCTGAGTGTGGAGCGACGGGAAGCGGTCCGGCGAGTCGTCAAGCCGCTCGTGCGCGTCTCCACGTCGCGTCATCCGCACCTGCCGGCGGCGACGGCGATCGACGTGTCGGAGAAGGGCATGCTGGTCAACTTCACCGAGTCGATCGGGCTGCTCGCCGGTGATCGCGTCGTCGCCTCGATCGGCGACGAGCACCAGGACGCGCACTGGTGCCACGTGGTCGGTCACATCGCCCGAGTGGAGCGCACCGGCGACGAGATGATGATCGCCGTCGAGTTCGACGAGCAGTACCGCGCCGAGGCCGGTCAGTTCCTCGTCGACATCGGCGCCTCGTCGAGCTGACTGGTCTCGATGTCGGCGACGTCGTCGATCGGCGCCGATCGTTCCCACATCACGGCGGAGATGACGACGATCACCACCCACACGATGCTGATCACGTAGATCCAACTGAGCAGAGCGAGTGCGATGCCGATGCCGCCCATGCCGCGGCCGTACCAGCTGAACCACGACGGCAGGATCACTAGTGACAGGGCCCACAGCGCGGTGCTGCCGACCATGCCGAGGAGGGCGCCGGGGCGCACGTCGCGTCGTGGCAGCGTCTTGTCGAGCAGCAGTGCCGGCGTCGCCATCCAGAACCAGTAGTTGGCGATCATCACCGCCGGAGCGACGACGAGGTAGGCCCACCAACCGTGACGGATCGGGTAGCGCTGGGCCATCTGGCCGATCCACATGATCGCCAGCACGAGGAGGAACCAGATCGCGCCGCGGGCGGAGGCCTTCCAGCCGTGCAGTCGGTCCACCTGCCAGGCTTCGGCGAAGGTGCGTTGGAACGCGGATGCGACGTCGAAGCCGCTGATCGCGAACGAGCCGACGACCACCACCGAGGCGATCTTGAGCACGTTGCGGTTCTGCGGGAACGCGTCGCGCAGGATGCCCTCGGTCTCGCCGTGGATGCGGAACTGCTTGATGAAGGCATCCGCCAACGACACGTTGCCCCGCACCTTGGACAGCAGGGCGAACAGGAAGATCGCCAGCGGGATGACGGAGATGAACAGGTTGAAGGCCATCAGCATCGCCTTGCGCATCCCGTCGATGGCGAAGAACCGGCGAACGATGGCGGTGGGGATGCTGATCGCTCGGAAGGCGGCGATCCGGTCTCTGCGCCGCTGCCAGCGACCGTCGCGGGTGATCAAGTTCATCTTGTCCCAGCATGTCCCCCGACGCGTCTCGTGTCCAGCGGACAGCGTTACCGTTTGGTGCATGCCCGAGATCGACAAGACCGACGCCGAGTGGCGCGAGCTGCTCTCACCCGACCAATTCGAAGTGCTTCGCCATGCGGCCACCGAACGACCGTGGAGTGGCAAGTACGTCGACGAGCACAGCGACGGCACGTACCACTGCGCGGCGTGCCACGCCCTGCTGTTCGACGCGTCGACGAAGTACGAGTCAGGCAGCGGTTGGCCGAGCTTCTACGACACCGCTGCCGCCGACGCGGTCGAGCTGGTGGACGACGTCAGCCACGGCATGGTGCGCACCGAGGCCCGCTGCCGGGCCTGCGGCTCGCACCTCGGCCACGTCTTCCCCGACGGCCCCAACCCCACCGGCCAGCGCTACTGCATGAACTCCCTCGCCCTCGACCTCGTCAAGCGCGACCCTGCAAGCGAGTAGTCCAGCGCAATCGAGTAGGTGAGCGCCCCTGAGCGGCGCTCTGCTACTCGGCTTCGAAGACCGGCGCGGCCCGTTCGAGCCCCGACTCGCCGCGATCGGTGCTGAATCGATCACCGCAGCGTCGCCACGTGCTCGCTTCCAGAGCGTGGGTTCAGCGCGCTGCCGGCGCGTTCAGACGTTGCGGCGGTAGCGGCCGCCGACGTCGAACAGGGCGTCGGTGATCTCGCCGAGCGAGCACGAGCGGACGGCATCCATCAGCACGGCGAAGACGTTCTCGCCGGCCAGGGCTGCAGCGCGCAGACGCTCCAGCGCGGCGGGACGTTCCGCCGCGTGGCGCGACTGGAAGTCTCGCAACCGGTTGATCTGATCCGTCTTCTCGGCATCGTCGCTGCGGGCCAGCTCGAGCGACTCGGGGGTCTCGTCGCCGTTCGGGTTGCGGAACGTGTTGACGCCGATGATCGGCAGCGTGCCGTCGTGCTTGCGCTGCTCGTAGAGCATGCTCTCATCCTGGATTCGACCGCGCTGGTAGCCGGTCTCCATCGCCCCGAGCACGCCGCCGCGCTCACTGATGCGCTCCAGCTCGGCCAGCACCATCTCCTCGACGAGCTCGGTCAGCTCCTCGACGATGAAGCTGCCCTGCAGCGGGTTCTCGTTCATCGCCAGACCCCACTCGCGGTTGATCACGAGCTGGATGGCGAGGGCGCGCCGTACCGACTCGGCGGTCGGCGTGGTGACCGCCTCGTCGTAGGCGTTGGTGTGCAAGGAGTTGGCGTTGTCGTAGATCGCGCACAGGGCCTGCAGCGTCGTGCGGATGTCGTTGAAGGCCATCTCCTGCGCGTGCAGTGAACGGCCGCTCGTCTGCACGTGGTACTTCAGCTTCTGGCTGCGCTCGTTGGCCCCGTAGCGATCGCGCATCGTCACCGCCCAGATGCGTCGGGCGACGCGTCCGAGCACGGTGTACTCCGGGTCCATCCCGTTGGAGAAGAAGAAGCTCAGGTTGGGGGCGAAGTCGTCCACGTTCATCCCGCGAGCGAGGTACGTCTCGACGTACGTGAACCCGTTCGACAGCGTGAACGCGAGCTGGCTGATCGGGTTCGCGCCCGCTTCGGCGATGTGGTAGCCGCTGATCGACACGGAGTAGAAGTTGCGCACGTCGTGCTCGACGAACCAGGTGGCGATGTCGGCCATCACCCCGAGCGAGAACTCGGTCGAGAAGATGCAGGTGTTCTGGCCCTGGTCCTCCTTGAGGATGTCGGCCTGCACGGTGCCGCGCACGGTGCGCAACGTGCGCTCGCGCACGGCCAGCGCTTCGTCGGTCGTGGGTGTGCGGCCGTGCTCGGCCTCGAACGCGTCGAGCTGCTGATCGATCGCCGTGTTGAGGAACATCGCCAGCAGCGTCGGCGCCGGGCCGTTGATGGTCATCGACACCGACGTGCTCGGGTCGCACAGGTCGAAGCCGCCGTAGAGCACCTTCATGTCGTCGAGCGTGGCGATGGAGACGCCGGAGTTGCCGACCTTGCCGTAGATGTCTGGCCGCTCGGCCGGATCGAACCCGTAGAGCGTGACGGAGTCGAACGCGGTCGACAGACGAGTGGCGGGTTGCCCCTCGGAGAGCAGCTGGAAGCGCCGGTTCGTGCGCGCCGGGCCGCCCTCGCCGGCGAACATGCGCGCCGGGTCCTCGCCCTCGCGCTTGAACGGGAACACGCCGGCCGCGAACGGGAAGTGGCCGGGCAGGTTCTCCGAGCGCAGGAAGCGGACGAGCTCGCCGTGGTCCTCGAACTTCGGCAGCGAGAGCTTGGGCACGTGCGTGCCGGACAACGATTCGCGCGTCGCCCGCTGCGGTCCGGCGAGCTCGGCGAACCGAGCCGGCCAGGCGTCGAGGAGGGCGACCACATCGGGCAGGAGCTTCGCTGCGGTCGTCGCCTCGAGGCGTCTGGCGTCCGATGCGTCGACGCCGTCGGCCTCCAGCAGCGCCGCTGCGGCACCGAGCTGTTGACGTTGACGGGCGAGTCGAGCCTGCTGCGCGGTGACGGCGTGGTGACCGCGCACCGCCTCGGCCACCTCGGCCAGGTAGCGCTGGCGTGCTGCCGGCACGATGACACCGATGTGCGTCGAGGTCTTGCCGTCCACATGCGGTAGCTGGCCGGCGTCGAGCGCCAACCCGTGCTCACCGAGGACGCTGCGCAGGTGCTGGTACAGCGCGGTGACGCCGTTGTCGTTGAACCGGGCGGCGACGGTGCCGAACACGGGCAGCTCGGTGATGTCCACGTGGAACAGCTCGCGGTTGCGGGCCCACTGCCGCCGTACGTCGCGCAGCGCGTCGTCGGCGCCGCGACGCTCGAACTTGTTGATCACCACGGCCTCGGCGAAGTCGAGCATGTCGATCTTCTCGAGCTGCGACGAGGCGCCGAACTCGGGCGTCATCACGTAGACGGGGACGTCGACGTGGGGCACGATGGCCGCGTCGCCCTGTCCGATGCCCGGCGTCTCGATGACGACCAGATCGGCGCCCCACGCCTTCGCCGCGAGGATGACGTGGTCGAGGCATTCGGGCACCGTGCCGCCCGCCGCGCGGGTGGCCAGGGAGCGGAAGAACACCTGACCGCTGTCGAGCGTGTTCATGCGGATGCGGTCGCCGAGCAGCGCGCCACCGCCGCGCCGACGCGTCGGGTCGATGGCGATGACCGCGATGCGCACCTTGTCTGCCTGATCCAATCGGAAGCGGCGCAGCAGCTCGTCGGTCAACGAGGACTTGCCCGAGCCGCCGGTGCCGGTGATGCCGAGCACGGGCACGCGCCGACGCGCAGCCGCGGCGGTGAGCTCGGCGATCAGCGCGTCGTCGGCGACGCCTGCCTCGAGCACCGTGATCGCACGAGCGAGCGCGCGTGGGCTTCCACCGAGCAGTGCGTCGAGGTCGACCGAGCCGTCACCCTGCGGCGGGCGATCGCACGCCGCGATCATCGTGTTGATCATCGCCGGCAGGCCGAGGCGCTGACCGTCCTGCGGCGAGAAGATGCGCGCGACGCCGCGCTCGTGGAGCAGGGCGATCTCGCTCGGCACGATCACGCCACCACCGCCGCCGTAGATGCGGATGTCACTGGCGCCCTGCTCGCGCAAGCGGTCGAGCAGGTAGGTGAAGTACTCGACGTGGCCGCCCTGGTACGAGCTGACGGCGATGCCCTGCACGTCCTCCTGGATGGCGGCGCGCACCACCTCGTCCACCGATCGGTTGTGGCCGAGGTGGATCACCTCGGCGCCCTGCGCCTGCAGGATGCGGCGCATGATGTTGATCGACGCGTCGTGTCCGTCGAAGAGGCTGGCCGCGGTGACGAAGCGCACCGGGTTGGCAGGAACGTGGATCTCGGTCATCTCAGTCACCTCATGCACTCACGGGCATCGATGGGCTCACGGGCATCGATGGGCTAACGGGCATAGTTGTGGAAGCCGCGGCCGGTCTTGCGGCCGAGCAGGCCGGCTTCGACCATTCGGCTGAGCAGCGGCGGCGAGGCGTACAGCGGTTCCTTGAACTCGGCGTACATCGAGTCGGCGACGGCCATCGTCGTGTCCAGGCCGATCAAGTCGGCCAGCGCCAGCGGACCCATCGGGTGGGCGCAGCCGTGCACCATGCCGGCGTCGATGTCGGATGCGGTGGCGAAGCCGCTTTCGAGCATGCGGATGGCCGACAGGAGGTACGGGATCAGCAAGGCGTTGACGACGAACCCGGCGCGGTCCTGCGAGCGGATCACGTGCTTGCCCAGCACGTCGCCGGCGAACGCGGTCACTCGATCGGCGGTGGCCGGGCTGGTCATCAAGGACGGCACCAGCTCGACCAGCGGCAGCACCGGCACGGGGTTGAAGAAGTGCAGTCCGACCACCTGCTCGGGTCGTCCCGTCGCCGTTGCCAGCTTCATGATCGGGATCGACGAGGTGTTGGAGGCGAGGATCGCCGTCGGCGACTCGACGAGCTTGTCGAGGTGCTCGAACACGCCGACCTTGGTCGTGGGATCCTCGCTGACCGCCTCGATCACCAGCTCTCGGTCCGAGAACGCGGTCCAGTCGTCGGTGAACTCGAGGTTGGCCCAGGCCGCCTGGTGCTCCTGCTCGGTGAGCTTGCCGCGGCCGAGCGCGCCGTCGAGCGAGCGCTGCACGCGATCGCGCCCGCGCTCGACAGCGGCGGCGTCCACCTCCACCACCACCACCTGGCGGCCCTTGCGAGCACAGACCTCGGCGATGCCAGACCCCATGAGGCCGCAGCCGAGGACGCCGATCCTGTCGAGTTCGAGACTTGCCGGAGCGTCGGTCATGAACGCATGGTAGTTGGACCTCCAACTATTCCGAAAGGGCTTCGTTTGTTCGTATGATCTCGCCGTGGCGCGCCGCTCGACCCTCACCTTCGACCCGGTCGCCGAGGCCACCCGGAATTGGCGCGACGCCGGGTGGGCAAACGCCGCGGAAGGCATGGCCCTCGTCACCTCGATCATGCGCGCGCACCAGATCCTGCTCGCACGGGTCGACGACGTGCTCGCCCCGCTCGGGCTGTCGTTCGCTCGCTTCGAGGCGTTGATGCTCCTGAACTTCAGCCGCGCCGGTCGCCTTCCGATGGGCAAGATGGGTCAGCGACTGCAGGTGCATCCGGCCAGCGTCACCAACGCAATCGACCGCTTGGAGAGCGACGGACTGGTTCGCCGCCTGCCACACCCGAGCGACGGGCGCACCACCTTGGCGGCGATCACCCCCAAGGGTCGACGCCTCGTGCGGTCGGCCGCGACGGCACTCAACGCCGGTGTCTTCGCCGACATCGGGCTCGCCACGGATCGAGCCGATGCGGTGGTCGGCGCGCTGGCCGAGCTGCGCCGTCGGTCGGGCGACTTCGGAACGGCAGCGGATGTCTGAGCGCACCGTCCGCCGGCGCATCGCCGCGGCGGTCGCCGGGTGCGTCGTCGCCTCGCTCGTCTCGGTTTCGAACGCTGTGCCGGCGTCTGCGTCGGGGCAGCGATTCATCGACCCGATCTTCGGATCGGTCAGCAACACCACCGGGGTCGCCTTCGCCACGGCGCCGGCGCTGGTGACCGGCACACCACAGACGTTGCGACTCGATTGGTACCAACCGAACGGGGATCCACTGGCTGAGCGACCGATGGTCGTCTTCATCCACGGCGGCGGATTCGGGTTCGGCGGCCGGGGCAACCTCACGGCGATGGCTGTCGAGTACGCCCGACGCGGCTACGTCACCGCGTCGATCGACTACCGGCTCGACCCGGGCAACCGTTGCCAGGACGTGCAGGACGAGCTGATCCCCGACCCCACGGAGCTGGCCATCGAGCGGGCGCGCTGCGAACAGGCGATCATCGCCGCGCAGCACGACGGACAGGCCGCCGTCCGCTGGGTTCGGGCCAACGCAACCACTCTGCGCGTCGACCCAGATCGGGTGGCCGTCATCGGCGACTCCGCGGGCGCCATCACCGCGCTGCACATGGCCTACCGCAGCGACGATCCCGGGACCGTCGGCACGAACCTCGGGCAGGACAGCCACATCCAGGCGGCGATCGCGATGAGCGGTTGCAACTACCTCCCCGACTCCATCGGCCCCGGCGACGCGCCCGCGTTCTACCTCCACGGTGAGCTCGACTCATTGGTGCCGTTCACCTGCGCACAGCAGAACGCTGCCGCGGCGGTGAGTGCAGGGCTGGTGGCTGAGACGATGTTCTTCTTCGGCACCGGCAGCCACGCCGGTGCCCTCTACGCCGAGCACAAGGCCGCGGCGGACGCACGCTTCACCGCCTTCCTCATCGCGCAACTGCGCCTCGATCATCGAGCCCAGGCAGGTTCGAAGACGGTCATCCACGGGCTGGCCAACCGGAGCGCGGTGATCTCGATCGTGATGACCGGCAACGCCGGACCCGGCTTCCTGCAGGTGCTGCCGTGCGCGGCGAACCCGGGTGGGTTCTCCAACATGAACGTCGACGCCGCCGGCGAGACCCGCGCGGGGCTGGCGGTCGTGCGGTTCGATGCATCCGGCGACGTGTGCATCTTCTCCGAGCCGACCACTCATCTCGTGGTCGACCTGCAGGGCTACTTCGCGGTGGGCGCGATCGACGACGTTGCCGATGCGCGCCTGTTCGACTCGCGCCCCGATCACGCTCCGGTCGTACCCAGCCGGTCCGTCACGACGCTCACGGGCCGGCCGAGCTCGACGGCGGTGGTGTCGCTGGTCGTCGTCGAGAACCAGTCGGCGGGCTTCCTGCAGGTGCTCGATTGCGGCACCGCGCCCGGCGCGAGCGCCAACCTGAACGCAGATCGGCCGAACGAGATCATTGCCAACCTGGCGTTCGTCCACTTCGACAGCAGCGGCCACGCCTGCCTGTTCAACGAGATGGCGACCCACCTCGTCGTCGACCTGCAGGCGTACCTCGCCGACGGCGCGTTCGACGACATCGTCGACGATCGTGTGCTCGACACGCGCGACTTCCAGCCTGCGCCGGCCAGCACGCAGACGCAGATCACCGGTCGCGCCGACAGCACCGCGGTCGTGTCGTTGACGGCCACGCAGGCCGTCAACGAGGGTTTCTTGCAGGTCCTGCCGTGCGGCGCTGCACCGGGTGGCGCGTCCAACCTCAACGTCGACCGCCCGGGCCAGACGATCGGCAACCTGGCGTTCGTTCGCTTCGATGCGACGAGCCGCGCGTGCGTGTTCACCCAGACCGGCACGCATCTGGTCGGCGACATCCAGGGCTATCTCGCGCCGGCTGCCTTCGACGACGTCCCCGACGTTCGCCTGCTGGACACCCGCCTGACGGTGTGACTATCCGCGGAGATGGTGGTCGTGGATCCAGATGGCGATCTCGACGCGGTTGCGCAACGCCAGCTTCTGCTGGATCGCGGTGAGGTGTGTCTTCACGGTGGACAACGAGATGAACAGCGCTGACGAGATCTCCTGGTTGCTCCACCCCTTCGCCACCGCGCGGGCAACGTCGAGCTCGCGCTCGCTGAGCGGATGCGGCTCCGCCGGCGTCGCCGCGTGCCCCGCCAGCCGGTCGAGGAAGCGAATGGTGATCGCCGGGCTGATCAGTGCCTCGCCGTTGGCCGCGGCGCGGACCGCTTCCAGGAGCAGCTGCGGGCCGCCGTCTTTGAGGATGAAGCCGACCGCGCCGCTGCGCAAGGCCTCCTCGACGTACTCGTCGGTGTCGAACGTGGTGGCGATGACGATGCGCAGGGGGTGGGGCACACCGGGACCTGCGAGGCGCCGTGTCGCTGCCAGGCCGTCGAGTCCGGGCATGCGGATGTCGAGGATGGACACGTCCGGTCGCAACGCAGTCGCCTGCTCGATCGCGGTGAGCCCGTTGTCGGCCTCGCCGATCACCTCGATGTCCGGCTGACTGTCGAGGATCATGCGGAACCCGGCGCGCACCATCGCCTGGTCGTCGGCGAGCAGCACGCGGATCATCGCGCCACACCGTTCGCGACGGGACTGACGTTCGAGATCGGCAGCCTCACTTCGACGCACCAACCGTTCGGTGGGACGGCGCCACCGGTCATCGTTCCGCCGATCGCGGCAACTCGCTCGCGCATTCCCACGAGCCCGAGCCCCGATCCAGCCGCGCGAGTCACGTCGCCGCCAAGCGACTCGTTGGTGCAGCTGACCGCGAGTGCTGCGCCGTCGCGACCGATGCGGACGATCACCGGGGCGTCGACCGTTGCGTGCTTGCGAACGTTGGTGGTCATCTCCTGCACGACACGGAACAGCGTGATCACCGTGCTCGCCGGCAACGCCTGAGCGCGCAGACGTTGGTCGACGTCGAGCTGCACGTGGGGGTGCGTCGAACGCAGTTGTTCGACCAGCGCGATCACGTCGTCGAGGTGCGTTCGTGCTTGCCGCGCGGCGTCGTCGCGCAGCACGCCGCCGAGCTGACGGATGCTGTCCAGCGCCTGCTGTCCCGCCCGTTCGATCTCGGCAAATGCGGCGCGCTGGGCGCTGCCCTCCGCTGCGGTGAACCCGTGGGCTTGCGCCAGCACGACCATGCCCGTGACGTAGTGACCGACGACGTCGTGCAGATCGCGGGCGATGTCCAGCCGCTCGTCGCGGCGGGCGGTGTCGATGCTCTGCTGACGGTCCACCTCCTCCAGCGAGACGTAGCGCACGGCTGCAGCCGCGCACAGGCACAGCACGCTGATCGAGGCGAGGAGGATCAACTCGACTGCCAGGAAGCTGCCACGCAAGCTGATGGCCGCGGCAGCGAGGACCAGCAGCGCTCCGACCGGCCACCGCAACCGATCTCGAGCAGCGAGCGTGACGCCCAGCAGCACCGGCAACGCGGCGAACTCGGTGAAGAAGAACAGGCTGTTGCCGCGATCGAGCGTCACCGTCAGCACCAACGAGAGCGTGGACGCCACCGTCGTGCCGATCAGGGCCAGCCGTGGCCGCAGGGCCACCGCCGCGGCGGTGACGCCGACGGCAGCGGTTCCGATTTGAGCGACGCCAGGATCTCGACGCACGAGCCACACATCCACCAGCCATGCGCCGATCAGCACGAGCAGGAACAGCGCGCGCAGTCCGCGCGTCAGGCCGAGGGTGAAGCGGTCGCCGCGCTGGCCTGCGTGCACGGCGCCATCGTACGGTCCGATCGGCGACCGCTCCCTCGTCCGAATGGACGATCCCGCCTGCCGGCGAACAACCCTTCGGCCGATGTGCCTGGGTGCTTCGAGGCAGATGATGGAGACATGACGATCGCTCTGTTCCCTCGCCCGAGTCACGTTCGCTCGAACCTGCGAACGAACGCCCTCGCTGCGCTCGCCGTGTTGGCGATCGGGCTGCTCACCGGCGTCGGCACGCAGGTGCTGCAGGGCCACCTGCCAGGAGCGTGGAGCGTCATCGCCAACTCGGCGGCGGCATGGGCGCTCGCGGCGTTCGCCGTCGGGGCACTGATGCCGACTCGCGCCTGGGCCGCGGGTGGTGGTGCCGCGGCGCTCGTGATCGCATCGGTCGGCTACTACCGAGCCGTCGAGGTGCTCGACCACGTCCAGCAGGGCTGGCACAGCACCACCCTCTGGTCGATGGTGTCGTTGGTCAGCGGATCCGTGTTCGGCTACGCCGGATGGATCGCCCGCAACCGCGCCGACCGTCGTCCGCTGTCGCTCGCACTGGTCGCCGGCGCGCTCGCTGCCGAAGGGGCGCACCTCGTCTGGTTCGTCGGCAATCGCGAGCTGCGACCCGCCGGCATCGTCGAGATCGCGCTCGCTGCAGTGATCGGCGCTGTTGCTCACTTCACCGGGATGCGCCGCCGCGCACCCGTGGCGGCAGTGATCGCCGGCGGCGTCGTGCTGACCTGGGCCGGCTTCCAAGCCGTGAGCACCGGCCTCTCGATCGGCTGGCCCTTCTGAGCGGTGCTCTCTGCGCTCGCCTGCCGTGTTCGCTCGCTGACGCTCGCTCCCCCGAACTCGAGCGCTCGCGCGATCGTCTGGCCCTTTTGAGCGGTGCTCGCTGCGCTCGCCTGCCGTGTTCGCTCGCTGACGCTCGCTCCCCAGAACTCGAGTGCTCGCGCGATCTGCTTGGGCTTGGCTCGGGTCCGTGCGAGGTGATTCGGCGTCGTACCATTACTGAATGACTGGTCAGCAGGTTGGGCAGCCTGGGGTTGCCCGGGAGGTGGGGCCGTCGTTGTACGACCAGTTGCGGGCTGATCCGACACCGCCGCCGCCGGCGTTGCTGGAGGAGTCGTACGTGTTCCGCGGCGACTCGGATATCCCCTACGCCGTCTACACCTCCGAGGCCTACGCCACCGCCGAGTACGAGCGGATGTGGTCGCGCACGTGGCAGTGGGCGTGCCACGTCGATCATCTCGCCGAGGCCGGCGACTACTCCGTCTACGACGTCGGCCCGCACTCGGCGCTCATCGTGCGCGGCGGCGACGGCGTGATCAGAGCGTTCTACAACGCCTGCATGCACCGCGGCACCCAGCTCAAGCCACCGGGTTCGTGCGGGTTCAGCAACTCGGTGCGCTGCCCGTTCCACGGCTGGGAGTGGCAGCTCGACGGCACGTTCAAAGAACGCCCAGCAGCGTGGGACTTCCCGCACGTCTCCGACGAGTCGCACCGCCTCCCCGAGCTGTCGGTCGACACGTGGGAGGGGTTCGTGTTCGTCAACTTCGACCCCGACGCCGAGCCGCTCCTCGACTACCTCGGGGTGCTCCCTCGGCACTGGGCCGATTGGGGCCTCGCCGATCGGTACATCGACACCCACGTGCGCAAGGGCGTGCCGTGCAACTGGAAGGCGGCCACCGAGGCGTTCCTCGAGGCGTACCACGTGCGCGAGACCCACGCCTCGGGCAGGCTCGGTGACGAGGTGACTGCCGCGTACGACGTCTTCGAACCGAACGTCTCGCGATTCATCCACACCACCGGGCTGAACAGCCCGCTGCGCACACCGCCGAGAACCGAGGCCGAGCTGCTCGCACGGGCGGCCAGCCGACGGGGCACCGTGCCGGCCACACTGCCCGACGGCGCACGCGCTCGTGATGTGATGGCCAAGCTCGTGCAGCAGCAGATGACCGAGCAGTACGGCCACGACTACTCGCACCTCAGCGAGTCGATGACGCTCGATTCCATCGAGTACTTCGTCTTCCCCAACATGTTCTTCTTCCCGGGGCTGCAGCTGCCGATGGTCTACCGCTTCCTCCCGGACCCGACGTCGATCGACCACAGCTACTTCGAACTGCTGATGATGCGTCCTCGCCCGATCGGTGGTGCAGCGCCACCCCCGCCGGCGGTCATCGACCTCGGCGTCGACGACAGCTACACGTTGGCCGAAGGTCTCGGCGCGCTCGGCAAGGTCTACGACCAGGACACGTCGAACATGGCCGCGCAGACCCGCGGGTTCCGGGCCAGCCGGAAGCGCGGGCAGACGCTCGGCAACTACCAGGAAGTGCGGGCCCGGCACTTCCAAGAACGAGTTCGCGACCACGTCGGCGCGTACCCCGAGTCATGAGCGCGAACGCCCACCAGCAGATCGACGACGCGCTGCGCTGGTACTGCCGCGGCATCGACCGTCTGGACGGTGACGCCGTTGCGCGCGCGTTCCATCCCGGCGCGATCCTGATCGACTACCGGCCGCATCCGTTGACGATCGAGTCGTTCATCGCCAACGTGCTGCCCTCGCTGGAGGCGAGGTTCATCGCGACGCAGCACCGCATCAGCAACACCCTGGCGACGTTCGCCGACGACGATCGCAACGCGCTCGTCGAGACGTACGTCCTCGCCTTCCACGTCGAGGCAGCAGCAGTTGCCGGGGCCGCGGTCGATCAGCTGCACACCTTCAACGGTCGCTACATCGATCGGTTCACCGAGGTCGATGGCGAGTGGCGCATCGCCGAGCGAACGCTGCGTTGCGACTGGTCGAGGATCGAACCGATCGATACGCCGATGCGCAGCATCTGGCCGGCGAGCGGCCGTGCGGGCTCGCCCGATCCGCTCGACGACTGACCGGCTAGCGCGTCAGGCCGACTCGCGCGACACCGTCGGTCTCGGAGATCGGCAAGCAGGGCACACCCTCGAACGCCGGCGGTCCTTGGTGGCTGCCGTCGCGCACGTCGAACTGCGCGCCATGCATCGGGCAGACGATCATCGTCCCGCGGAGCCGACCTTCGCTGAGCGGAGTGTCGGCGTGCGAGCAGTTGTCCTGCAGCGCGTGCAACGTGCCGCCGACTCGGCAGACGACGATGCCGAGCTCGCCGATGTCAGGGAACGCCCGCAACTGCCCGTCGGTGAGATCCGAGAGGTTGCCGAGCTCGATCCACTCGCTCATGTCCGCACCCTATTCAGCCGGGGAAGTCGTCGTCGGCGGAGCGCCATCGGAACCGCGGGTCGGGCGCGACGCCGATGTGGGTGACGTAGCGCTTCGTGCCGGGGCCGGTCTGATTGCCGTACTTCTCCATCAGCGCCTCCAGCTCACGCGCCAGCGTCACCGCCGATGCTTCGTCCAGCTGCAGGCTCCACCAGCCGTCGGTGTACGGACGGTCCATCAGCTCCGGCTCTTCGATCATCGTGATCGCCATGCCGCCATCGGTTCTCCCTGAGAAGCCGAGAGCGAACGCTTCGCTGCCGGCCATCGCCTCGTCGATCCCGTCGAGGAAACGACGCAGCAGGCGCATGCGTCCGCCGTCGAGGAGGGCGACCCGTCGATCGAACGGGATCGAGGCGAACGGCACCGCCAGCTGCCGCGCGATCGCGCGATATCGGGGCATCGGCTTGCCGGCGCGGGCCACGTCGCCGAGGTGCTCGAGCAGCCCCGCTTGGACGAACCGCGGCAGCCAGTAGGCGACGGTGGTCACCGGTCGCCCCAGTGCGGCGGCCGCGCTTGTCAACGTGTGCGGCGCGGCGGTGAACGGCAGCAGGTAGCGCAACGCCTTCAGATCCGTCAGCAACCGGATCGCCTCCGGCGCCGTCACCTCGCGCCGATCGGGCCACGCCATCTCGAGCTCGCTTCTCATACGAAAAGGTTTCTAGCACTCGTATGTGGACGAGCGCAGGCTGCGGCGATGTTGCTCCAACGCTCTCGCACGTTCCGCCGGCTGTGGCTCGGCCAGTCCGTCTCCGTCATCGGCGACGGCATGCAACGCATCGCCCTGCTGTGGTGGGCGAAGCACCACGGCGGCAATGCGCTGCTCGTCGCCGTCGCGCTGTCGACGATCATCCCGGTGGTGGTCGCCTCGCCGATGGGCGGATGGCTGGCCGACCACCGTGACCGTCGTCTGCTGATGCTCGGCGCCGACCTGGCCCGATTGGGCACCACGTCGGTGCTGGCGATCCTGCTGCTCGGTGGGCAACCGTCGGCTGTGGTCGTGTGCGCGATGGTCGCGCTGGCCGGGCTGGCCACGGCGGTCTTCGACCCCACCTACGCGGCGACGGTGCCGATGGTCGTCGATCCTGCCGACCTGCCCGCAGCGAACGGCCTGAACATGGCCAACAGCGCCGTCGGTGGCCTGATCGGACCGCTGCTCGGCGGCGTCCTCATCGCCGCGCTCGACCTCGGTTGGGTCATGGTCATCAACGCGGCGACCTTCGCATGGTCGGCCGCCTGCATCGCGGCAACGCGCCTGCCGCGCACCGAACGGGAGACGGGCAGCGCCGATGCCGCACCGCGCTCGATGAGCGTGGCGATCGCGTTGATCCGCAACGATCCGATGCTGCGCCGCCTGATCGCACTGGGGTCGGCACTGAACATGGTCGTCGCGCCGGTGCCGATGCTCATCGTCGCCCTTGCCGTCGATCGGTTCCGCGCGACGCCGACGGTGTTCGGCGCCCTGGAGATCATGGTCAGCACCGGGGTGCTCATCGGCGCTCTGGCTGCGCCGAGGCTCGCTCGTGGCGCGCTCGCCACGCCGATGGTGGTCCTGGGTCTCTGCATCGCCGCCGCCGGGTCGCTCCCGGTCTTCGGCAGCGCTGCTGCGTTCGTCGTCGCCGGCCTCACCGTCGCCGTGGCGAACACCATCCTGATGACGGCGCTGCAGTTGTCGGTGCCCGACGAGATGCGCGGTCAGGTGTTCGGCGTGATGGGTTCGCTCGGCGAGGGCCTGCGGCCGGTTGGGCTGGCGCTCGGCGCGCCGTTGCTCGCGTTCGCCGGCGTGTCCGGCGCGTTTGCGATCGTTGGTGCCGGCGTGATCTCGGCAACGCTGGCCTGGGGTCGGCCCGCGCTGCTGAGCGGCACGCGGCCGGTGTCAGCGAGCCCGGTCGAACTGGGGGTCGCGGAGCGCCCGAGCGATGGCTTCGCCACGGGTGTGCACGCCGAGCTTGGCGTAGACGTTCTTGAGGTGTGAGCGAACCGTCTCCACGCCGACGAAGAGGCCCTCGGCGATCGACGGGTTGGAGAGGCCCTGGGTGAGCAGCGCCAGCACCTCGCTCTCACGCATCGTCAGGCCGAGGTCGGCAAACGGCCATCGGTAGCCGTCGGCGGCGTGGTGCGACTGCACCGGCGGGCGCGAGACGACGACGTCGCCGCGCTCGACAGCACGCAGACCTTCCACCAACTGCGCCGCGGACATCCCCTTCCACAAGTAGCCGTGCACCCCCACTTCGAGGCTGCGAGCGACGAGGTCCTCGGAGAACTCGAAGGTGAACACGGCAACGTGCTCGGCGTTGGACTGGGCGACGAGCGACTTCAGCTCCTCCCATGGCACACCTCGCCGTCCGTAGGTGTCGTACAGGGCAACGTCGACCTGGCTGTGCACTTCGACGTTGCCGACTTCCAGCTCGACGACATCGATCTCCGGGAACGGCTGCAGCATCATCTGCAACCCCTTCACGACGACGTCGTAGTCGTTCAACAAGGCAATGCGCATCGGATTCCATCCTTCCGGGACTGGTCCGCCGCCAAGCCAAAAACCCCAGCCGAGCAGGTGAACAACTGTCCGTACCCGATCGGGTGGCGGGTGAAACCCATTCCTGAAAATTGATGGTCGAAACGATGACAACGGCCGGGCGCTGGGGGCGCCTGGCGCTCAATCCGGACGCAACGCAGCGATCTCGAACAGCGGGACGGGGCGGGTGAGCCCCTTGAACGCGTGGTCGCCCAGCGCCGTCGCGGACACCCGTGTCTCGACGGCCGCGTGCACCCGGTGGGTGACGAGGATCTGCGCGCCGGAGGCGATGCCGCAGATGCGTGCGGCGAGGTTCACCACCGTGCCGATCGCGGTGTACTCGGTGCGGCCCTCGAAGCCGATCTCCCCGCACGTGGCGAAGCCGATGGCAACGCCGATGCCCAACGTCAGGTCGTGCCCGCGACGGCGCCACGTCTCGGAGAGCTCGCCCGTCCGATCGCGCATGCGAACAGCCAGTTGCACCGCGTTCCACGCCGGGTCGTCGAGCTGCACCGGATCGTTGAAGAAGACGAGCATCCCGTCGCCGGTGAACTGGGCGATGGTGCCCTCGTGCTCGAAGATCATCGGGCCGACCGCGTCGTGGAACTCACGCAGCACGGCCATCACCTCTTCTGGCTCGGCGGTCTCGGCGAAGGAGGTGAACCCGCGCAGGTCGCAGAAGAGCACGGTGATCTCGCGGCGGTGACTGGCCAGCACGCCGGCGGCGCCGGACGCGATTGCTTCGGCCAATTGCGGAGAGACGAACCGGCGCAGCGTGTTGAGGCGCTCGACCTCGCGGACCTTGTCGTCCACCCGCTCGGCGAGGTGCTGGTTGAGATCACGCAGGTCGTCCGTGGTCTCGCGCAACGCGCTGAACAGGCCGGCGTTCGCGAGCGCAATGGACGCCTGCTCGGCAAAAGCCCGCACGATGGCGGCGTGGCGTGGCTCGAACGGTCGCACCGTGTAGCGGGCCAACGCCAACACTCCGTACGTCGAGTCGTCCGACAGCAGCGGAACCAGGATGACCGATCCCGACAGCGCGCCGCCGGTCACGACGTCGTCCCACTCGCTGATGTCGTCGAGGAAGACCACGTCGGTCGGCACCCCACCCGGCCACAGCTCGATGCGGGTCCCGACGAGGTGGCTCCACTGCGGGTCGCTCTGGGAGACGATGGTGAGGTGGTCGCCGTCCAGTCGCCAGACACCGGACGCGTCTGCTGCGCAGAGCGCGTTCGCTCGCTCCATGATGCCGGCGAACACTGCGTCCAGATCGCCCGGGTTGGCGCTGATCAGCGCGAGCACCTCGCTGGTAGCGGTCTGCAGCTCCAATGCCTCATCGAGGTCGTTGAAGAGCCCTGCGTTGCTGATGGCGACTGCAGCCTGTTCGGCGAAGGCTTGCAGGATCTTGCCGTGACGCTCCTCGAACGGTCGCACGACGATGCGGCTGACGGTGAGTCGTCCGAACTCGGTATCGGCCGTGGTAAGGGGCACGGTGAGGAGGCTCCGAGCAGGGGACAGGATCGGGCCGTCGAGCTCGGCGTGGAGATCGGTGAAGTACGTCGGTCCGTCGGCGTTCGCGAGGACCCGCGGCAATCGGCTGCCGATCAGGTACTGGCCCAGTTCCGTGCTGAGCGCGATGAACTCCAGCTCGTCGCCGACGATGCGTTGGATGCTGCCCGAGTGGGCGTCGCACAGCAGCGCGGCCTGGGTGACGATGCCCTGGAACACTGCCCGCAGATCGCCAGGGTTGGCACTGATCAGTCGCAGCACCTCACTGGTCGCCGTCTGCAGGTCGAGCGCTTCCCGGAGCTCGGTGTGGTTCCGTGCGGTCTTGACGGCGACGACCGCATGGGCGGCGAAGGTCTCCATGATCGGCGTGTGCCGCGCTTCGAACGGGCGGACCTCCGTTCTGCTGACGTTCAGCTGGCCGTAGTGGGCCCCGTCGACGAACAACGGCACGGACAGGAGGCTGCGAACCGGCACGGGAACCGCACGACCCAACGTGGTGTCGAGATCGTCGACCGTGAACGGTCGCGAGAAGTCGATCGTGCTGCTGATGGGGAACCGATCACCGATGTGCGATGCGTTGCCAGGAGCGCTCGTGGACACCTGCACGAGCTCATCACCGTCGCGCTGGAGGATCGCGCCGTTGTCGGCACCACACAGTCGTGCCGCCTGCTGTGCGATGCCGTCGAACACCGCATGCAGGTCGCCCGGGTGCTCGCTGATGAGCTGCAGCACCGCTGCGGTGGCCGCGTGCAGCTCCACTGCCTCGCGCAGCGCTTCTGCGAGTTGTGCTTCTGTCTCCGCCGACACGCTGCCCCCGGTGCCCCTGATTCGGTGGCGACACCCTAGATCGGTGTCAGAGCGCCTGACATGCGCCGGGCGGGACGTCGTAGCGCGGGTTGCTGCTCCAATCGCCCGCGGCCCACAGCGCCAACGACGGCACGTCGTAGCCGTCGAACAGCGCGTCCATCGTCGCCGTCAACCACACCGCGACGCGTGCGGCACCCTGCGGGCACATGTGCGCACCGTCCGGCTTGCGATCGGGAACGCCGTCGCCGTCGAAGTCGATGCGCATCGTCGGGCCCCACACGTCGCTCTCGTGGAGGAGGAAGGTGTCGAACGGGTCGAGGTCGACGAGGTGCTGCGCGGCGGCGACCATCGTCGCCAGCCCCGGGTCGTCGAGCTCGGCGGCAACCGGTGGCGGCGTGATGAACACGAGGCGCGCCCCACGTTGGTGCACCTGCGACGACAGCCAGCTCAACCACAACAACTGCTCGTCGTACGCGTAGGGCCGGTCCCACAGTGACAGCTGCACGACGACGACGTCGGCGCCTGCCGCATCGAGTCGAGGCGGGTAGAGCTCGGTCGGGTACACGCCCGGCGATTCGATGAAGCGCAGACCGTTGCCGCTGCCATCGATCACGGGGATGCCGGCGGCACCGAATGCCGCTTCGACGGCCGGGTAGGTGTCGGCGGCGACGGAGTCGCCCAGCCAGAGGATGCGGTGGACGGCCGGTCGGTCCACCGTGAGCTCGATGCTGAGCGCGCTGGTGGTGAACGCGTTTCGATCGCGCAGGAAGGTGGCGATGTCGCCCGACGGCGTGGTCGACGCGGTCGGGTTGACGTCGATCGTCACCGGCAACGCGTCGGCATCCTCTGGCGCGTCCGGGTCCGACAGAGGGTCCGGTTCGCTCGTCGCGGGCGAGGCACCGTCGGGCTGGGTGGTCGGCGTGCCTGCTGGCGCCGCCGTTCCCACCGGCGCCGGGTCGAGCGACGCCACGTCGAACTGTGCGATAGACGTGTGCGCGGCCGGTAGCGCGATCGCGATCACCGACGCGGCGGCGAGCGCCATCGTGATGGCGACGGCAGATCGGCGCGTTGTGGCCCACCAGCGGCGATGGCGGATGGGCTCCTCGAAGACCATCGTCGAGATCGTCGCGATCGCGAGCGAGACGACGATGCACACGACCTTCAGGGCGACGCCATGGATGTGCATCCGCTGTGGAGTGAGCAGCTCGAAGATGGGCCAGTGCCAGAGGTAGAGGCTGTAGGAGATGCGGCCGAGGTAGCGTAGCGGTGCCGATGAGGCACAGCGCGTGAGGCGATCGTCGAAGGACGTGGTTGCCACCAGCACCACGCCGGCGAGGATCGCGTGCAGCGTGAAGCCGCCGCGGAACAGGAACGCGGGACCGACTGCGTCGACGCCCCACATCACCGCCAGCCCACCGACGGCGACTGCGGCCGACCGGCGGGCGAGGCGCTCGTGGCGACGTGCCCACGCTCGTGTGGGCAACGCGGCGAACGCAGCGCCGATCAGCAGTGCTTGCGCTCGAGTGTCGGTGCCCATGTAGACACGGGTGGTCTCGTTCGCGTGGGTCACCATCAGCAGCGCGCTGATCGCGGCCAGCACCGCACACGCCACACCGATGCTGCGCTCGTTTCGGCGCAGGAGCCTCCAGCCGATCAGCACGGCGACCGGCCAGATGACGTAGAACTGCTCCTCGATCGCCAGGCTCCACAGGTGGTTGAACGGCGAGGCGCTGAGGAAGGACTGCCAGTAGTCGCGGGCCTGGGCGATCAGGTGCCAGTTGGCCAGGTAGGCCAGTGACCAGCGAGCGTCGGTGCGGGTGCTGGTTCGCTCAGCAATCGTTCCCCAGTGCCAGGCCCACGTGGTGACGAGGGCGAGCATGACGATGAGCGCCGGGAGCAGCCGGCGGAAGCGGCGCGACCAGAAGGCTCGCAGGCGGACGGTGGCGTGGGAGCGCAGCTCGGCGAGCAGCAGCGAGGTGATGAGGTACCCGGAGATCGTGAAGAACAGGTCGACGCCGAGGAATCCCTGGGGCATCCATCCCGCGTGGAACAGCACGACCGCAGCCACGGCCAACCCGCGCCAACCGTCGACGGCAGGCCAGTGCGTGCGCGGCGATGACGCCGTCGCTGAAACCATCTCCCTCGAGCCCCCATGCGTGGTGCAACCCGGCTGTCAACCGGACCTTCGTGTCCCGTGCCCCGGCGGCGACACTACGACCGACTCGCCACGGGGCGCCACACGCTGAACGATGTCTTGACGATTCCCACACCCGCTGCCCCGATTCGGTGATCGAGCACCGCGGGTCGGGTCAGACGAAGTGCTCGCCGAGGGGTGGGAACCCGTTGAAGCCGACGGAGCTGTAGGTGGTGGTGTACGCACCGGCCGACAGCACGTCGACCAGGTCGCCTTCGGCGAGCGCCAGCGGCAGTTCGTAGGCCGACTTCTCGTAGAGCACGTCGGCGCTGTCGCACGTTGGGCCGGCGAGCGCGACCGGACCGGTGTTGCCACCGTCGTGCGGGGTGCGCAGGCGGTAGCGGATCGCCTCGTCCATCGTCTCGGCGAGCCCGTGGAACTTGCCGCAGTCGAGGTACACCCAGCGCTCGTCGTCATCGAGGGACCGGCGCGACACCAGCACGACTTCGCTGCGCAGCACGCCGGCATCGGCGACGAGGTAGCGACCCGGCTCGACCATCACCTCGTCGAGCTCCATCGCCGTGCCGGCGGGGAACCAGCGCGCCAGCGCCTCGCCGACGGCGAGACCGTGCGCGGCGATCGTCGGGGCTTGCTCGCGGTACGTGCCGGGGAACCCGCCGCCGAGGTTCAAGAAGCGTGGGCGGGCACCCTGCGCGGCAGCGCGTTGGAACACATCAGCAACCACCGACAGCGCTTCGTCCCACGCGCCGAGGTCGCGCTGCTGCGAGCCGACGTGGAACGACACGCCGGTGTCCATCCCGTGCGCGTTCGCAGCGATCAGGAGACGCACCACATCAGCCGGCTCGCAACCGAACTTGCGCGACAGCGGCCAGTCGGCGCCGCCGCATTCGTGGCGCAGACGGATGCACACCGACGCGTCGGGCAGGACGTCGGCGAGCTTGGCCAACTCCGCATCGCAATCGACGGTGAACCGGCGCACTCCACGTGACACCGCGTATTCGATGTCACGGCGCTTCTTGATCGTGTTGCCGTAGGAGATGTCCTCCGGACGAGCGCCGGCCTCGAGGCACATGTCGATCTCGGCCGGGCTGGCGACGTCGAATTGCGAGCCGAGCTGCACGAGCC
This sequence comes from Ilumatobacteraceae bacterium, assembly GCA_965229005.1. Taxonomy (GTDB): domain Bacteria; phylum Actinomycetota; class Acidimicrobiia; order Acidimicrobiales; family Ilumatobacteraceae; genus CBDDIP01. Next base: position 1,085,909 of record CBDDIP010000001.1, on the reverse strand, counting down.
GGCGCAGGATCGGCAGACCGGGGTTGGCCTTCACGGCGTAGAACACGCGGGCTGCGGGGATGGCTTCGACGAGCTGGTCGTAGCGGCGGGCGACGAGATCGACGTCGACGACCACGAACGGAGTGGGCGCGTCGGTGGTGCGCAGGAACTCGGCGATTGCCGGTGAGTGCTCGGCCAGATCGGAGGCGCGAGCGGGGAGAACGGTGCTGGGGGTCACGGGGCGAGCACCGTAGGGAGCGCGCGATGGCCGTGTCGACTGGTCGAGTGAACAGTCAGCCGGGCTGTGTCGTCAGTCAGCCGATCGGGCGGACGTTCAGTCCGCGGCGACGGCGGGGTACCACTCGGCGAAGTCCTCGCGACGCACGAGCCGGCCGAGCTTGCGCAGCTCGCGCGCCACGCCGCGAACGAGCGAGCACATGTCGATGGCCCGTCCTTGCGCGGCGGCCGTGAGGAACGCTCCGTCGACGATCGCGTTGCGGATCGCCGCGCCGGGGATCTCGAACCGCGCTGCCAGCCAACCGAGATCGACATCGTCGGCGACGGGCGCGTCGGCGCGGATGTGGCGCTGCCAGATGGCCAGTCGCTCGCGCTCGTCGGGCAGGGCGAAGTCGACGCGCACGTGGATGCGTCGCATGAACGCCTGGTCGATGTTCTTCTCGTAGTTGGTGGCCATGATCACCACGCCGTCGTAGGTCTCCAGCCGCTGCAGGAGGTAGCTCGTCTCGAGGTTGGCGTATCGGTCGTGCGCATCGCTGACGTCGCTGCGCTTGCTGAAGAGCGCGTCGGCCTCGTCGAAGAACAGCACGAGGTTGCCAGCACCGGCGGCCTCGAACAGCTCGTCGAGGTTCTTCTCCGTCTCGCCGACCCACTTGCTGACGACCGAGGAGAGGTCGAGCTTGTAGAGGTCGAGGCCGAGCTCGCCGGCGACGATCTCCGCGGCCAGCGTCTTGCCGGTGCCCGACGGGCCGGAGAACAGGGCCACCAAGCCGCGCGACGGCACCGGGGGGAAGCCCCAGTCGTCGTAGACGTGGTCGGCGAGCTGGTAGCGGTTGACCAGATCACGCAGACGACCTGCGTGGTCGGGTGGGAGGACGAGGTCGTCCCATTGGTGCTTCGGGCGGATGCGGCGGGTCAACGAGTCGAGCTTCGGGCTGACCAGCCGGCGCACGGCGGCATCGACGTCGCCGTCGCGTGCGGCGAGCGCAGTGGTCGCGGCGTCGAGCTGCTGGGCGGTGAGGCGGTGCGATCGCGGGGTCGCCGGTCCCATCGCAGCCGCCCACTCCTCGTCCGAAGGCGGGGCGTCGACGGCCTCGACCTCTCGCCAGGCCAGGTCGGGCAACGAGTCGATCTCGAGTGGCGACTTGCTCAGCACCGCCCAACGAAGGTGGTCGGCGCGCTCGATCCAGCGCCGTCCGGTCGCGCTGATCGGCACGTCGCTCTCGACCGCGGCCATCGCCTGCGCCAGCGTCGCCTCGCGGACCAGCGCGGCCCACGCCTCATTGGTGGTCGGCGCCGAGACGACGATGCACGCGCCACCGCTGCGGGCGATCGCGGCTTCACGACGGCGGATGCGATCGCGCCCGGTCACGAGCAGGGCGGCGAACGGCTTGTCAGCGGGCGCATCGGTGTGCAGGGCGGCGTCGATCGGCAGGTCGGGATCGGGACTGCGGTCGCCGGCCAGTGCCCACGCCACGCGCGGCGCAACGTCGATGATGGCGCGGGCCAGGCCGCGCCCGGCATCGACGCGCACGAGCGCGGCGCCGACGAGGCGACTGCCCGGGCCGACGATCGACGTCGGCGCATCGAGCAGCTCGGTCAGCAGGCCGACCTCGAGGCGGTGTCGCTCGCGATCGCCGGTGAGGTGCACCACGAGCTTGGCCAGTCGTTCGTCGGCGTCGATCGCCAGTGCCAGCGCCAGCACTTCCGCTTCGGGGGCAGCGAGGCGTGCTCGGGTGGCGATCAGCGAGAACGGTCGATCGCTGCCGAGCTCGTCGGCGAACGCCGCACGAGCGCGTCCGAACGCGGTGTTCGCTGCCTTCGCTGCGGACGCGGACGCCGTCGTGTCCCGACGGGCGACGGCGCGTTCCAGCGCCGCGACGGCCCACGGAACGATCACGTCGCCGAACGGATCACTCGGCGGGTTCGGCTTGCTCACGAAATTGACATCGGCTTGACGGATGCCGGACTGAAGTCCGACGGTTCTCGTGTCGATGTCACTGTCATGGCGATCCCGGTGGTGAGCGGAGCGATGCTGCAGTGCCCGATGGGCCTGGCGCCGTCCACGCTCAACGTCATCCCCAAGGCGCGCGTGATGACCGAGAACATGCCGATGGCATCGATCGCTGACAACATCCCGATGGTCAACATCCCGCCGTTCGGCGTGTGCACCAGCCTGGCCAACCCGATCACGGCCGCCCAGACGGCCGCAGCGCTGGGCGTGCTCACCCCGGGCGCGTGCCTGCCCGTGCTGCCCGCACCATGGATGCCGGGTTCACCCACGGTGCTCGTCGGCGGCATGCCCGCGCTGACCAACACCTCCAAGTGCCAGTGCGCCTACGGCGGCTCCATCTCGATCATCAACCCCGGAGCCACGCGCGAACAAGTCGCATAGGTCGGATGAGATGGGCTGGTCAGCCCGGCTTGATGCATCTGCGTCAAAGGCGTTCGGGGCCGCAACTCGCGCTCAAGTCTTGACCATTTGTTGCCGAAGCAGTTGCGTGGTCGACGGGACCTCCCCTCGCCACCGGTGTGCGCCGTGGTTCTTGAGCAATGCGGCGCATCCGGAAGATCAACCCTGATATGCGGAACGAGTCCAGCGATGGACGGTGAAGGGAGCCCTTGGTGGCAACGACCTATCTGACCCCCGGTGTGTACGTGGAGGAGGTCGCTTCCAGTTCCGCGACCCTGACGGCGGGAGCGACTGCGGTCGCCGCGTTCGTCGGCTTCACGGCGAAGGCACCGACCGACGACCCGACCGATCCGGATGGCGTGAAGCCCCGTTTGGTCACCAACTGGACGCAGTTCGAGACCCTCTACGGCGGCTTCGTGCCGGGGGCCATGCTGCCCCACTCGGTCTACGGCTACTTCAACAACGGTGGCAGCCTCGCCTACATCGTGCGCATCCCGAACACGATCCCCTCGGATCAGTCCGGCACGCTCGCGCTGCCCTCGGCCGATCGCACCGCCGGTCCGGCGGTCGAGTTCACGACGATCGAGCCGAACGCTCGCATCGCCCTGAACGTCGCACCCGAAGCCGGTGACGACGACGGTCCGCAGACGTTCCGCCTCGACGTGGTCGAAGACGGCAAGGTCGCCGAGACGTTCGAGGGCCTGACCCTCGGCGGCGGCAAGAACGCCATCGACACCGTGGTCAATGCGAAGAGCACCCGCGTGAAGGTGGCCACCAAGATCGACGTCGACGCACTGGCGGCCGAGTTCGCCACGCTGCAGGCCGGCAGCTACTCGATCGAGCCCGCCCCGGCGGCTCGCGTGTCGGTGGCCGGCAAGACGTTCACCGGCAGCGAGAGCGCTCGCACCGGCATCAACGGCCTCGTCATCGCCGATGACGTGACGATGGTGATGGTCCCCGACCTGATCACCGCCGCCACCAAGGACGACGGCTCCGTCGACCTCGGCATGTGGAAGTCGGTGCAGCTCGCACTGATCAACCACTGCGAGGGCCAGGCGAACCGGATGGCCATCCTCGATGCGCCTCCCGGGATGAACCCGCAGCAGATCAAGGAGTGGCGCAGCGACGTGGCCATGTACGACTCGGCCTACGCCGCGCTGTACTACCCGTGGCTGAAGGTCACCAACCCGGCCGCCACCAACGGCGACACCGAGATGCTCGTGCCGCCGTCGGGCCACCTGGCCGGCCTGTGGGCCCGCAACGACAACGAGCGTGGCGTGTGGAAGGCACCGGCCAACGAGGTCGTGCGCGGTGCGCTCGACGTCGAGACCAACATCACCAAGGCCGAGCAGGGTCTGCTCAACCCGATCGGGATCAACTGCATCCGCCCGTTCGGCACCCGCGGCATCCGCGTGTGGGGCGCCCGCACGCTCTCGTCGAACACCGACTGGACGTACATCAACGTGCGTCGCCTGTTCAACATGATCGAGACCTCGATCATGAACGGCACGCAGTACGCCGTCTTCGAGCCGAACGACCAGAAGCTCTGGGAGGGCCTGAAGCGCACCGTCGGTGGGTTCCTCCGTGGCCTCTGGCGAGACGGCGCCCTCTTCGGCGCGACCGCCGAGCAGGCCTTCTACGTGAAGTGCGACAGCGAGACCAACCCGCCCGAGTCGATCGACCAGGGCAAGGTCGTGGTCGAGGTCGGCATCGCTCCGGTGAAGCCGGCGGAGTTCGTCGTCTTCCGCGTCGCTCAGATCAAGGAGACCTCGGCCTGAGGCCGGGGTCTCGCAGAAGGGACTGACACATGCCCATCACAGCAGCAGGGTTGCTCGAGGACCAGGAGTACCTCGGGTCGTGGTTCACCGTCGAGCTCGGCAACGGGATCACCGGCAACTTCAGTGACGTGGGTGGCCTGGCCATCGACGTCGCGGTCGTCGAGAAGACGGACACCAACATGAAGGGTGACACGATGACGCGCAAGCGTCCCGGCACCGTCAGCTACGGCGAGCTCTCGCTGAAGCGCACCCTCACGCCCGACAAGGGCTTCTGGAACTGGATGAAGCAGATCCGCGACGGCGACGCCAAGTTCCGCACCGACGGCGCGGTCGTGCTGCACGACATCGCCGGCAAGGAGATCGGTCGCTGGACGTTCACCAACGCGTGGCCGTCCAAGTGGTCGGCCAGCGACCTCGACGTCGGCAGCGACGACCTCGTGCAAGAAGAGGTCACGTTGCAGATCGAACACCTCAAGCGGGACAAGTAGGAGACGACCATGGCACGCCAACACGACGACGACTTCCAGGGCTCGTACTTCTCGCTCGAGATCGACGGGGTCAAGCTCGCCTACTTCACTGCTTGCAGCGGGATCAGCATCGAGTTCGAGCCGGTCAAGTTCAAGCAGATCGGCAAGGAAGGCACCATGGCGGTGGAGACCAAGCGTCCCGGCCGTCCGAAGTACGCGGAGATCACGCTGAAGCGCGGCTTCACCGCCGACAAGGCGCTCTACGAGTGGTTCGACAAGGTGGTGGCCTCCAAGGAGGACACGCCGTACAAGACGGGCTCGATCGTCATCTACAGCCGCACCCAGAAGCCGGTTGCTCGCTACAACCTGCAGGAGTGCTGGCCGTCGAAGCTGTCCGTCAGCGACCTCAGCGCGGGCAGCGACGAGGTCATGGTCGAAGAGCTCACCATCCAACACGAAGCTCTCGACTGGGCGTGATGACGAGTGGGCCTGCAGACCGAGTTCGACTTCACCTTGCCGAAGGGCTACATCGACCGTGACGGTGTCCTGCACCGTCACGGGACGATGCGCCTGGCAACGGCGCGCGACGAGATCGAACCGCTGCGCGACCCTCGCGTCACCAGCGCCGACGACCCGTTCCTGACGATCCTCGTGATCGCCAGGGTGGTCACCGAGCTGGGCACTGCACCGGAGGTGACGGCCGACGTGGTCGAGGGGCTCTTCGCCGCCGACCTCGCGTTCCTGCAGGACCTCTACGGGATCATCAACTTCGGCAACCCGGCCGATGTCGCCGAGCTCCAGGCAGCCGTGCTGCCGGACGAGCCCGTCGTCGTCGCTCCGGCGCCGGTGTTCGCCGAGCATGACGATGATCCGGATCCGCTTCGCGACCTCGTCGACGCTGCACCGCGACGGCGGGGCCGCATCGAGGAGGTCGGCTCCCGCACGGGTTCGTGAGGGAGCGATGAAGCTCTACCCGACCGATGCGCTGTGGGACGAGGTGGTCTACCTCGCCTACCACCTGCACTGGCGGCTCGATGACCTGCTCGACCTCGAGCACGCCGATCGGGCGCGCCTCGTGCAGGGCGTGGCATCACTGAACGATCGAGCGTGGGAGGCGCTGCGCCGTGGCGACCAACGACAGCTTCGATGATCAGCGCATCACCACGGCGACCTTCCTCGTGGAGGTCGACGGGGTGGAGATCGGTCGCTTCATGGAGGTGACCGGCCTCGAGGTGGACGTGCAGGTCGAGGAGATCACCGAGGGCGGCGAGAACAGCTACTCGCACAAGCTGCCCGGGCGGATGTCCTGGCCCAACCTCGTGCTCAAGCGCGGCGTGACGCAGAACGACTCGTTGCTCACCTGGCTGAACAAGTCGTCGGGCGAGCAGTTCGCCGCGCAGGGCAACAAGCTGACGCGCAGCACGGCGGCGATCACGCTCGTCGGCCCGAGCGGCAAGCGCTTGCGCTCGTGGGACTTCGACGGCGCGTTCCCGGTGAAGTGGCGCGGCCCGAACTTCGCCGCGGCCAACGACGACATGGCGGTCGAAGAGCTGGAGATCGCCCATCACGGCTTCCGGGCGCGCGATGTCTGACGTCGACGTGTCCGAGGCGCCGGCCTCCGCGTTCGGTCGCGGGCTGGCCGAGCGGCACCGTCCTGGCTCGCGTCTCGCGGCCGGGATCGTTCGGCGTTCGCGTCCTGGCGACCTCGCGTTGGGTGTCGGTCGCTTCGGGACGCGGCTGGGCCTGTCGCAGACGTCGCGTTGGGCGCTCGAGGGTCGCGCTCCCGGTGGTCGCAACGTCCGCCCGCCGATCGACTACTGGCCGTGGGCCGATCAGGACGACGCCGACCCCGCGCGCGTGCAACGCGCCAAGGCGTCGACACCTCCCGTTCCCGCGCAACCGGCCGCGCCACGCATCGAGTCGAGCGGCGACTCCAAGGTCGATCGTCTGCGCCAGCTGCTCGCCGGCCCGCCCGTCGAGTCGGCGGCTGCGGTGACTGCCGCTGCAAGTGGAGCCGCGTCGACCCACGTGCAGCGCTCGTTCGCCTCCCCATCCGGGTCTGGAGCCAACGCTCGCTGGGACGGTGCAGCGCCGCGGATCCATCGTGGATTGCCACGAACCCTCGCCCGTCGCGGTTCGTCCACGCTCGGCTCGATCGAACGCGACGGTGCCGCAGTGGGAATGCCCGGCACCGTCGTTCGTCGTGCCCAGCCCGAGACGATCGATCCGTCCCGCCTGCCGCCGCGCGACTCGGTCCAGCGAGCTCCCCGCGGACGCGACGCAACGACGTCATCCTCGGCGCGTGCCCGACCAGGCGGCGCTTCGTCGTCTGCACCGGCATCTGCGAGCACGCCGTCGCGGTCGTCGGAGTCCTCGACCCGGCGCGCTGCCGATCGCGACGGTGCGCCAGGACCAGCGTCCGCGCCGCTGCGCGTGTCCGACGCGCCGGTGGCCGATCTCGTCGCCCGACGGACCGCCGCCGTCGTCGGATCCGACGTCCCTCGCCCCGCCCCACCGATCGAGCGCGTCGACGTCTGGGCGCCACGCCCGACACCCGAGCCCAGCTCGCCGAACAGCGATGGCACCCAGACCGCGCCACGCGACCGGACCGCCCCGGTCCCGGCGCCGTCCAGCGATCAGGTCGTCCGCCGCTCACCCGCCGCCCAGCCGTCACCGCCCGCCCCGCCCGCAGCGTTTGATCCCGGATCCACCGCCACGGTGGCCCAGCGACCAAACGCTCCGAAGCCGCCGTCATCGCCCGCAGCGTTTGATCCCGGATCCACCGCGACGGTGGCCCAGCGACCAAACGCTCCGAAGCCGCCGTCATCGCCCGCAGCGTTTGATCCCGGATCCACCGCGACGGTGGCCCAGCGACCAAACGCTCGTGCGAGTGAACTGGCCGACTCGCCACGCGTGCAGCACGCCGTTGCGCCGCCCGCTCCGCCCGCAGCGTTTGATCCCGGATCCACCGCCACGGTGGCGCAGCGATCAAACGCTGAGGCAGGGGAGCCCCAGCGCGTGGTGCGGCGTCGACGCGCGGTGGCACCCGCTGTGCCGAGCGGCCCGGCGTGGCGCAGCGCCCCGCGGCCCGCCCGCTCGATGTCGGCCGTGCTGCCGACGATGATCGACGCCGCCGTTCCAGCGTCAATCACAGCGGATGAGGCGCCGTCCAGCGAGTCCTCGTCCCGACCGGTTCGCCCGCTCGCGCTGGTGGTCACCGAGTCGCCGAGTGCGGACGCCCCGATCGAGCATGCGCCGGATCGGACATCGACGCCGGCGTCGCCGCTGCCGGCATCTGCTTCGGCCGATCCGGTCGCGCAGCGCGCCACTCGGCGCAACGCAGCCGACGGTTCCACCTCAGCTCCGCCGTCGCCCGCGTCGGCGCCGAGCAGCCACCAGGCCGACCATCCGCAGGTGCAGCCGGGCACCTCGACGCTCGCGGTGAGGCCGGCGCTCTCGCCGGCTGACTCGTCGAACGACGCGGCCGCGCCATCCGCGTCCGCGGCAGATGTGCAGCGCCGGATCACGGAGCCGGACGCGATCGCGCGTCGGTTCGCCGAGCACGTCGACGGATCGCCGGCCCCGATGGCACGCACGCTCGCGCCGCGGTGGCAGCCACTCGCTCGGGCGATCGTCGGCGATCGAGCCGTCTCCGTGCGCACCGACGTCGTTGCTCGTCGGGCGCTGGCCGATGCGGGCAAGATCGCCGCGACCGCCGGCAACGTCATCCACCTCCAGCGTGAGCCGAGCTCGGCGGCCGACGCCGCGGTGCTGGCCCACGAGCTGACCCACGTTGCTCATCCGTCGCCGACGGTGCGGTTCTTCGACGACCACCGTCCGAGTGCAGAGGAGCGGCGAGCCGAGCAGGTGGCCGACATGATCCGCCGCAGCCCGGTGCTGCCGCACCCCGGCGGCGGCCAACCGGCCGCAGCGTCGATGGCGACGGCCGCACCGCCGGCGATGGCGCACTCGATGCTCCGACACGCGCAGGCCGACGGCGAAGCGGCTTCGGCAACGTCGAGCACCACCCTGCGCCGGACGCCCTCCGGTCGGGGGACGAGCAACACCTCGTCGTCGCCCCGCCAGTTCGGCGCCCGTGACACGATCTCGGCAGCCGCTCTCGCTGCCCGATACGACGGCGGAACCGACGCATCGCCGGCGACGACGAGCGTGCGCGACGAAGCGGTGGTCCGCCGCCGCATCGCCGCATCCGCACACCGAACCGACCATGCCGCGATCGTGGCCGCGAAGGCGGCCGCGACGACGGCCTCGCGGTCGACGACTCGCGCGGGCAGCGTGTCCGGCGCCGCGTCCAGCGACCAGGCCACCGTGCGCCGTCTCATCGGCGGGCACCGCGTTGCAGCCGTCTCCAAGCCCGTGGTGGACGACGTCAGCCCGAGCCTCGCCGGTTCGGCGAGCGCGTCGTCGGCGCAGTCGCCCGATGTCGGCGAGGAGCAGTGGGAGATGTTGCGTCGAACCGTCGACAGCAGCGGCGTCACCGACCTGTTGGAGTGGATCGTCGATCGCATCGAAGAGCGCATCGGCGACGACCTGGCTCGCCGCGGCGGCCGACACCGAGGAGCGTTCTGATGGCCAGTCCCGTGCAGCTGCAGAAGGCGTTCCTGAAGACGGAGAAGAACGAGACCATCGAGTGCATGTTCAACCCGTCGAAGTTCACGTTCGCGATGGCCAACCGGTGGGAGTCGAACCGCGTCCCCGGCAAGGCCGCGCCGACGTTGCGATTCGCCGGCGGTGACAGCGGCACGTTCTCGCTGAGCCTCGTGTTCGACACGACGAGCGTCGGCAGCACCGTCACCGCCTACACGAACAAGCTGCTGAAGCTGATGGAGGTGGACACCTCGCTGCCGAGCTACGACGCGCAGCGCAACAGCGGCCGCCCGCCGTGGGTGTCGTTCCACTGGGGTACGAACATCCACACGTTCAAGGCGATCATCTCCAACCTCGAGGTCAACTTCACCTACTTCTCCAACGAGGGGCTGCCGTTGCGCGCCAACGTCGAGATGTCGCTGGAGCAGTACGAACCCGATGCCAACTGGGTGCGCCAGAACCCGACGTCGGGCACGCCGCTGCCGGCGCGCAGCCACCAGGTGGGCCCGGGCGAGACGCTCGATCGGATCGCAGCGCGCTACTACGGCGACTCGACGAAGTGGCGGGCGATCGCCAACGCCAACGGCATCGCCGATCCGCTGGCCATCGCCGCCGGCACCGTGCTCGCCATCCCCGATCGCTCGGAGGCGCGATGACCGCGCCCGCCTTCGCCACCGTCGCTCGGCCGGACGTCAAGGTCAACGGCTCGCTGCTGGCGTCGACCGTCCTGTCGGAGCTGCTCGACCTGCGCGTGCAGCTGCCGCTGAACGCACCGGGGCAGTTGACGATGCGCTTCTTCGACGAGACGTTCGAGCTCATCGACGCGACCACGTTCCAGGTAGGTGGCGAGGTGAAGGTGGACCTGCCCGACCTCGCCGGCCAGATGCACGCTGTGTTCACCGGTGAGATCGTCTCGATCGGCATCGAGCAGGGCCCGAACAAGCTGACCGAGTTGGTCGTCGTCGCGTTCGACCGCTCGCACCGCTTCGGCCGCGCCAGCCAGGGCCGCACGTTCCTCGACCAGACCTATGGCGATGTCGTCAAGAAGATCGCCGGCGAGCACGGCATGCAGTCGAAGGTGCAGTACCTCGGCACGGGGAGCAACCCGTACCTCCTGCAGACCGGCGACGACGCTGCCTTCCTCACCGAGACGGCGCGCCGCACCGGCGCGCAGTGGAAGGTGGAGGACAACACGCTCACGGTGTTCAAGCCGCCGTTGGCGTCGTCATCGGCAGCCACGCTGGAGTGGCAGCAGACGCTGCTCTCGTTCCGGGCCCGGTTCTCTGCCTCGGACTGGAGCAGCGACGTGTCGGTGCGCGGTTGGGATCCGAAGAGCAAGAAGGAGATCGTCGGACAGAGCAGCACGGCGCCGACGTTCCTCGGTAGCTCCACGCTCGCGACCGGTGGACGAAGCAAGGCGAAGACGATCGGCTCGCCGAAGCGAACCTCGCGACGACACGCGGTCACGAGCGTCGCCGAGGCCAACGAGATCGCCTCCGCGTACATGTCGCAGACTGCGTCGGAAGAGGTGCTGGCCCGCGGCGAGTGCTACGGGAACCCGGCGGTCAAGCCCGGGGCGATGGTCACGATCAAGGGCATGGGCGCCCGCACGAGCGGCGACTACTACGTCACCGAGGTCGAGCACATCATCGCCAACCGCGGCTACTTCACACGGTTCACGGCCGGCTCGATGGAGGCGCCGTCGATGGGCGACCTCGTCGGCGGCGGAGCGGTCGCCGGCGGCGCGATGGGCGGCGGTGGGGGAGGCGGTGCGGGTGTGGCCATCGGCCTCGTCTCCAACCTGAACGATCCCGACGGGCTCGGTCGCGTGAAGGTCAAGTTCCCCGTGTTCGGCGAGAACCTGGAGAGCGACTGGGCCCGCGTCGTGTCGCCGGCGGCCGGCTCGGCGCGCGGCTTCATGATGATGCCGTCGGTCAACGACGAGGTGCTCGTCGTGTTCGAGCAGGGCGACCCGCGGCGGCCGTTCATCATCGGCGGCGTGTGGAACGGGCTCGACAAGCCGCCGTACCCGACGGCCGACTGGCTCAAGGACGGCAAGGTGGTTCGCTGGGGCTTCACCACGCCGACCGGGCACAAGCTGGCGTTCAACGACAGCGACGACGCGAAGGCGCACCTCGAGATCATGCTCAGCGACGGGCAGACCAAGCTCGTGCTGGGCAAGGACAAGGTCGAGCTGATCGCCAACTCGAAGAACCTCGAGGTCAAGTCCGGTCAGGCCAGCGTGCTGCTGTCCGAGGGCAAGGACGTGGTGATCAAGGGGCAGAAGGTGACGATCGAAGCCGCGACCGAGCTCCAGCTGTCCGGCAAGTCGTCGGTCAACGTCAAGGGCACGTCGGTGAAGGTCGCCGCCGACGCCTCGCTGGAGATGGCCGGGAACGCGAAGACAGCGGTCGGCGGCGGCGGGATGACCGAAGTGAAGGGCTCGATGGTGAAGATCAATTGATCGGCACACCCCCATCGATCGGCACACATGGATCGATCGGCACACATGGATCGATCGGCAAGCAAGGTACTCAGGCAGAAGGCGGACGAGCAATGGACGAACTCACATGAGCAACGCAGCAGACTTCATCGGACGGGGCCTCATGTTCCCGTTGCGCGTCGACCAGTCGGGCTCGATCGCGATGACCTCCGGCTCGGCCGACCTCGACAGCAGCATCCGCATGGTGCTGGCGACGGCCCCGAGTGAACGGCTGATGCGGCCGCGGTTCGGCTGCGCGATCTGGGACCTCCTCTTCGAACCGATCAACGCCAACACGATGGGCCTGATGGCCGTCGCGGTGCGTGAGGCGCTCGGGCAGTGGGAGCCACGCATCGAGGTCGACGAGGTCGTCGTCAGCCCGGATGCCGCCGCCGACGGCCGGGTCACCATCGACATCGTCTACCGCGTGCGGGCGACCAACGACCTGCGCAACCTCGTCTTCCCGTTCTACGTCATCCCGCGGGAGGAGAGCGAATGAGCCTGCCCGTTCCCAACCTCGACGATCGGCGCTTCCAGGACCTCGTCGACGAGGCCAAGCGGATGATCCCGCAGCTGTGCCCGGAGTGGACGAACCACAACGTGTCCGACCCCGGCGTGGCGCTGATCGAGCTGTTCGCGTGGATGACCGAGATGACCATCTTCCGGCTCAACCAGGTGCCCGACGCGTTCTACACGCACATGCTCAACCTGATCGGCTTCGAGCCGTTCCCGGCCACCGCGGCGCAGACCGATCTCACCTTCTGGCTCGTCGCTCCGGTGGCCGAGCCGATCAAGGTCCCCGCCGGGACGCAGGTATCGACGCGCGGCGACATCGGCGAGTCGCGGGTGTTCGCCACGCTCGACGATCTCGTGATCACGCAACCGACGCTGATCGGCTCGCTGACCGCGAGTGGGCCGGACCAGTACATCGACGTGTGGGACGACCTGCGCATCGAGTACGGCGCCGTCGTCTGCTTCCCGCGCTCGCCGCTGTCGCCGGGTGATGCCTTCTACCTCGGCTTCGAATCGAGCGTCGCCGGCAACGTGCTGCAGCTGTCGGTGAAGGCCAACGTCGAAGGCATCGGCGTCGTGCCCGATCGTCCGCCGCTGGCGTGGGAGGTCTGGCAGGGCGAGGGATGGGTGCCGGCGACGGTGTACCGCGACTCGACCGGTGGCCTCAACCGCGACGGCACGATCGTCATGCTCGTTCCGAACGCGCACGAACCGTTGACGCTCAGCGGCGTTCGCGCCTTCTGGATCCGTGCCCGTCTGCTGCCGGCCGAGCAGGGCCAGCCGTCGTATCGCGCTTCCCCGCAGATCCGCACGCTCACCGCGGCCAGCGTCGGTGGCACCGTCGTCGCCGAGCACAGCGACACCGCGTCGCGAGCCATCCTCGGCACGAGCAGCGGCCGACCGGATCAGCAGTTCCAGGTGGAGCACGCGCCTGTGCTGCCGCGGTCGTCGATCGAGCGCGTGCTCGTCGTCGATGCGGAGGGCAAGGAGCAGCCGTACGAGGAGGTCGCCGACTTCGTCAACAGTGGGCCGGCCGATCATCACGTGATGTGGGATTCGACCACCGGCGCCGTGCGCTTCGGGCCGAGCATCCGCTACCCCGATGGCTCCACCCGTCAGCACGGTGTGGTGCCGGCCGAGGGGTCGCGCGTCGTCATCACCGGCTACCGCTTCGGCGGTGGCGCGGCGGGCAACGTCGGCCCTGGCACGTTGACCGGCTTGAGGTCGACGATCCCGTACGTGGCCCGGGTGGAGAACCTCGGCCCGGCGATCGGCGGCGTCGACGCTGAGTCGGTCTCGAATGCCAAGCTGCGCGGACCCCAGACGCTGCGCGCCGGATCGCGTGCGGTGACGGCGGCCGACTACGAACGCCTTGCCGCGCAGGCCGACCCCGCCATCGCGCGCGTGCGTTGCCTGCCGCCGGCTCGTGCCGGTGGGCCGATCCAGCTGCTGCTGGTGCCCGACGTGAAGGTGGACGCGCAGGCGACCACGCTCGACGACTTCGCTCTCCCGGCGGGGATGATCGACCGCGTGAGCACGTACCTCGAGGACCGGCGCGTGCTCGGCTCGACCATCGAGCTCGGTACGCCGTTCTACCAAGGCGTCACGGTCGCCGCGCTCGTCACGGCTCGTCCCGGCCGGCCGGCGCAGATGGTGCGCGAGCGAGCCAACGAAGCGCTGTACCGCTACATCAACCCGTTGCTCGGCGGCACCGACGGCACCGGTTGGCCGTTCGATGCGGACATCACGACCGCGGTGATCTACCAGTTGCTGGAAGCGATCGACGGCGTCGAGCGCGTGGATGAGGTGCTGCTGTTCGAGTACGACCTGCGCAACGGCGAGCGCATCGGCTTCGGCAAGGAGCTGGTCAAGCTCGAGCCGAACTCGCTGTTCCTCTCCGCCGCCCACAAGGTGGTCGTGCGATGAGCACGACACTCAGGAGGGTGCGATGAACGGCCGCCGCCACGACTGGCTCGTCAACCAGCTGCCCGTCGGGATGACCGACGACGACTTCCTCGTGCGCTTCGTGCGCATCTTCCAGGGCGTCGGCGACACGGTGCTGCAGAGCGTGGACAACTTGCCGCACCTGTTCGACGTCGCCGTCACGCCCGACGTGATGGTGCGCACGATCGGCGCCTGGCTCGGCCTCGACTGGGTGGACGCCTCGCTGCCCGACGAGCTGCAGCGGCGGATCGTGCGCGAGTACTCGGCCGGGCTGCTGTGGCGCGGCACGCGCATCGGACTCGAGCGACTGCTCGAACTGATCTGCGGCGACGCCGCGGTCACCGACACCGGCGGCGTCTTCGTCGACGGCGAGCTGCCGACGGAGGCCGACGGCTCGCCGATCGCCGCGCATGTCCACATCGCCGTGCCGTCGGCCGGGTGGACCACGGTGCCGGACCTGCTGCGCATCGTGCGCGGCGAGATGCCGGCCGGTGTGACCTTCGATCTCGTCGTCGGCGATCAGGTCGTCTACGGCACGCCGCGTCTGGCCCTCTCATCGGCGGGTGCTTCCTGATGGCGACGATCACCTGCCCCGAGTGCAGCCAGGTCTCCGAGTTCGAGGCGCTGCGGCGTTCCGCCGACGAGTTCTGCTCGCACTGCGACTACCCGCTGTTCTGGGCGCGCCCCGACGGCCCGGCCTTGCTCGACAACGGCACGGTGGACGACTCGCGCCGCCGCCTGCCCGGCACCGGCGGCCGGATGACCGTCGGCAGCCGCGCCTGCCCGGAGTGCGCCGAGCAGAACCCGCTGTCGGGTGTGCTGTGCATCCGCTGCGGTTCGCTGCTCGACCCGCCGCCGCCGATCGAGCCGCTCCCGGAGCCCGAGCCGGCCCCGCCGCCGCCCGCCCCCGTGGTGGTCGTCGTCCCCCCGAAGCGCCGCTGGTGGCCCTGGGTGGTCCTCGGTGTCGCCGTCGTCGTGCTCGTCGTCGTCCTGATCGTCGCCCTGTAGCTCGCCGGCCCCCCCAAGGGCGCGAAACCGACGACATCTCGTCGTTCTCGCGCCCATGCACTCGCCGCCCCGGAGTCTGGGTGCCAGCACCCCGGGTTCGCCTCCTGCAACGTGATCTCGTGGCACCCAGACGTGGAGTGCGTACGTGGCGGCTCGACCTCACACCTGCTCGTCGAGCAACGACACGTCGAACCAAACGTCCTCATGACCGGGCGCGATAAGGAATCGCCACCCTTCGTCGAGGCCGAGCATCGGCAGCACCTCGGGGCACCGATCGAGCAGGTGCCGCAGATGCACAGGTTCGAAGAAGTCGTCCTCGTCGCTCAGCTCCTCACCGGCCCAGATGAACCATCCGGACGTTGTCCCTCGTCGATGCCGCAGGCCGTTCAGCGGAAGGAGACCCGAGCCGACGTTCCTCGCGACCCCCGCCATCGCATCGAGTGCGGTCTCGAGATATGGCGCGCCGTGTCGTGCGCATGTCGCCACTGCCTCTTCATCCAGCTCAGCCATGACGAGCGAATCGTGCCGCAATCGGACGGTGTCCACAACACTTCAGCGCTCGGTTCATTTCTGGGTGCCAGCTGTCTTCGTCGACCAGGCAGAGCCTGCGTCCGTGGCACCCAGACGTGCGTCGCATCGAACTTCTTCTCGCTTGGGCGCGGGATTGACGAAATCTCGTCGGTTTCGCGCCCAAGCGAACAAGAGTCCGATGCGTTCGAGGGTGGAGGGTTTGGCGCTCGCCCGGGTGGGCTGGAAACCCTCCGCGCCCGAGGGGTGGAGGGTTTGGGGCGCGGCCGGGTGGGCTGGAAACCCTCCGCGGTCAGGTGGTGGCGGGGGGCGGCGAGCTCGA
This sequence comes from Ilumatobacteraceae bacterium, assembly GCA_965229005.1. Classification (GTDB taxonomy): domain Bacteria; phylum Actinomycetota; class Acidimicrobiia; order Acidimicrobiales; family Ilumatobacteraceae; genus CBDDIP01. The sequence goes on along the minus strand of CBDDIP010000001.1, from coordinate 1,069,630 downwards.
GGTCGTGGTGGTCGCCGGAGGGGTGGTGGTGGTCGTGGTCGGCGGTGTGGTCGTGGTGGTGGTCGGCGGTGTCGTGGTCGTCGTCGTGGTGCCGGTGAGGGTGCGGTCGAACGGTGGGTCGCTGGGGGCGAACACACCGGTCGAGCTGATCGTGAAGTTGAAGTTGCCGGCGTTGACGTTGTCGGCGGTGCGGACGACGGTGATCCGGTAGCTGCCGGGCGCGAGGTCCTCGAAGAGGAACCCCGGCGACGCGGTCGTCACGATCTGCGAGTCGACGACCGTCGTGAAGCCGGAACCCGTTCGCAAGGTCACGGTCGCGCCCGCGTATGCGTTGGTGACGTCGCCGCTCACCGAGCGCCACACGAAGGTGTGCGTGTACGCCCCGCCGATCACCGCCGAGTACGTGGACGTCTGCGTGGCCGCGCCCGTGCCCGAAGCGGTGAACGTGTAGTCCGTTCCCGGATCGAGGTTGGTGATCGTGACCGTCGAGCCGCTGACGCTGACCGTGCCGTCGTTCGGAGACACCCCGACGCTGACCGCGTTGTCGTTGCCGTTCAGCGTGATCACCGCGCCGGCGTAGGCGTCGAGCCGGAGGTCGCGCGTGTACTCCGCGCCGAGCGCGGTGACGTTCGCCGAACCGGTGTCGGGCACGTAGCCGGCGAGCGACGCACGCACCTCGTAGTTGCCCGTCGCGGTCACCTGCGGGAAGTCGTAGCGACCGCTGCTGTCGGTCTGCACCGACGCGCCCTGCTGCACGCCGCCGAGGAACAGCCCGACGGGCACGTTCTGCACCGCTTGCGACGACGCTGCGGCGGTGTCCTTCGTGCGCACGATGCCGGTGACGCGAGCGACCGCGGTGAGCGCGGCGGAAACCGTCTTCGTCGAGCCGGTCGGGGTGACGGTGATGGTGGTGTTCGAGTAGTCGGCGCGCAGCGGGGCCTTCACGGCGAGCGTGAAGTTGCCGATGCGCGGCGCCACTGCCGAGAAGCGGTACACGTTCGTCGAGCCCACCTGCGAGCCGTTGAGGACCACACCGCTCGGCGTCGTCAGGGTGACGAGCGTGGCGTTGCTCACGGCCGTGCCACTGCCGGACGTGGTCAGGGTGACGTCGACGGTGACGTTGGCGGCGACGTACTGGAACGGCGTCGCCAGCGGCGTGGCGCCGGTGACGCTGACGTCCATGTCGCTCGGCTTCGTGTAGCCCGTGGCGGTCGAGAAGGCGAGGTGATGCGTGCCGCGCGGCAGACCGCCGAAGCTGAACACGTCACCGCCGCCGGGTGTGTCCTCGACGAGGTTGTAGACCGTCTGCACCGATGGCGAGATGTTGCCCTCGACGCCGCGGTTGTCGAGCACGCTGTTCACCGTCGTGCCGTCCGGTGCCAGCTCGACCCCGCCGTAGCTGCGCGTCACGGTGGCGCCTGCGGGCAGCACGACCGGGTCACCGTCCAGGTTGACCGCCTCGACCGAGCCGTTGATCGACCCGTCCACTCGCGGCATCACGGCAACGCGCGTCACCGTTCGAGCGGCGGCCGAACTACCGCGCGCCACGACGACCGTGCCGATCACCGGGAAGTGCAGGTCGTCGCCGCTCGTCCCGTCGACCTTGCGCAGCAGCACCGTGTAGGTGCCCGGGTAGACGTCGGTCAGGGTGAGCGCACCGTTCGCATCCGTCGACCCGGTCGTCAGCGCGGTCCCGGTGTCGAGCGGCCAGTTGAGCACGCCGGGCCACATCCACACGTCGACGCCGCTGATCGGCACGATCGGCTTGTTGCCCTCGATGGCGCTCAGCGCGATGGTGCCGCGCGCCAGCTCCAGCTGCAGGTCGCCATCCGCCGAGCCACCCACGGCGAAGGTGACCGACTTCGTGCCGTCCACGTAGTCGGTGTGCGTGTAGGCGAGCGAGTAGGTGCCGGCCGGTGCCGAGATGACGAAGCCGGTGGCATCGTTGGGATCGACCACGGCCGTGAACGTGTCACCGTCATGAGCGCCGCCGACCCGGGTGGCGATCACGACGAGCCCGTTGGCGATGGTGAGCGGCTCGGTGTTCGTCGGCGTCGCACCGGGGCGGGTGAGCAGGCCCGTGGCGTTGCCGGCGATCGTGCCGAAGCGGGGGATGACGATGCTGACGTGGAGTCGCGATCCGGACACGACGTCGACGTCGAACGGACCGTCGCCGCTGAACGTGGCGATCACGCCGGAGTCGTCGGAGACCTCGATGACCGCGCCGGTGACGTCGTAGTCCGGCGCCGTGATCGACAGCTGGTAGCGAGTGGTCGACGACAGCGGCGACGAGGCGTCCACCGGCAGGCGACCGAGCACGACGGCCCCGTTCGCGTCCGCCGACACCGTGCGTGTCGTGAACGCCGACGGGAACGTGGTGTTCGCCGCGGTGCGGGTGATGGTGACCGCCGGATCGTCGGCGATCGGATCGCCGTTCGTGTCGGCGAAGGCGACGTCCACCTGACCGAGCTCGAGCATCGACACGAACGGGGCGGTCGCGCCGCCGTTGGGCGGCACGAGCACGCGTGGCGCGGCTGGCCCCTGCCACGGGACGATGTTGCTCGTGGCCGTCGAGGTGTAGCCGAGCTGCCACGTGCCGGCGGTGGCCGGGTTGATGACGAGCACCGCCTGGTTGGCGAACGTGGGCGTCACCGTGAGGTCGCTCGTCGCGCCGCCTGGCGGCGTTGCCGTGACCCGGATCTCGCCGATCGCAGCGGTGCCGCGCGTGGACGTCAGATCGATCGCGCCCGTCAACGAGCCGGCTCGCGGCACGAGGTACACGTCGGCCGCGCTGCCGCTGTCGACGACGAGCGTCGGGTCGGTCGCGCTGGCCGACCAGCCGCTGTCGTCGGCCGTGATCTGGATGGTGGTCGGCAGGAACGCCGAGGCGGTGAAGATGTAGCTCGACGTCCCGAGCACCTGGCGTTGACCGAGCACGCCGAACGCCCAGTTGCCCGAGCCGTTCGAGCTGCCGTTGACGTTCGCCGTGATCGGTGTCGGGTTGCCGGCCAACGTCGTCGGTGGTGCCGGGTCGGGGTCGTTCGTGGACGCCGGCGCGTACCCGACGATCACGCCGGTCGCGGCGATCGCCACGTTGCCGACTGCGTAGCTCGTCGGCTCCGCTCCGGTCGCGCCCGCGTCACGCCAGCGCGTCGTGCCAAGGATCGTCCCGGGGTCGTCGACCATCGCCAACGTCAGCACCTGGTCGCCGTAGGGCGCAGTGAAGCCGACGCGCAGGTTCAACGTCGTCGTCGCCGGTACGAAGTCGGTCGCCGGGTTGAAGTTCGACCGCAGCGTGCACGCCGGCAGGTTGCCGTTGGCCGCGATGGGCAGACCGGCGAAGAGCGTGGCGATCGTGGCCCGAGTGAAGGCGAAGTTGACCCCACCGCCGACCGCCGAGATCGTTGCGTTCGCGGTCCGCCCGCCTCCGCAGTCGATGGTCACCGTCAGCCCGCTGGCCTGTGCGCTGGCGAAGTCGGCGAACGTGACGGCTGTTCCGTTGAAGTGCGGGACGAGCACGCGCCCGCTGACGGTCGGGTACGGCGCCACCGAGATCGGCGGCACGACCACCTTCTGGTCGAGGTCGTTGGCGATGACGAACGTGCTCACGTTCCCAGCAGCATCGGTGATCGGTGCGTAGCCGTCGGGCAGCCGGCCGCGGCCTGTGCACGGCGAGCCGCTGTCACCGGGAAGCGGCGAGAAGCGCAGCCGGTACGTGCCCGACAGCAGCTGCTGCGACGGCTGGATCTGCCACAGGATGCGTCCCTCGGAGTCGGGGGTGCTGCCGGTGACGACGATCGGGTTGATGCACGTCAGCGCCGACCCGTCGACGCGGTAGAGCAGCAGCTCGTAATTGCTCAACTGCTTGAGCCCGATCGTCTCGTTCACCGTGCTCAGCAACTGGTCGGGCACGTTGTTGGCGTCCGAGTCGCGCAGGAGCAGGCTGTCCGACGAACCGGCGTCGGTGTAGCGGACGACCAGTGCGCCGCCCGCGTCGTGATACGCCGTCTCGGGCAGGTAGCACGGCCCGGAGACCGACGACTGGTAGCACGTCAGCGGCGGAGCGATCGTGTTCAACGGCACCGTCACCGCCGGGTCGATGTAGACGAACGCCGCCGAGCCAGACGGCGCAGCGGTGTAGACGGGGTTGTTCTTGTCGTCGAGCAGTGGCGCGTTGCGCGTGCCCGCCAAGCCGTCGATGACGGTGCCGCGCGCGGTGCCGAACTGCAGCATCGTCACCGTGCGATCGAGTGGTCCGAGCCCGATCGACAACCGTGAGATCACCGTGGGCCGGTAGTCGTTCTTCGTCACGCGGACGTCGTAGGTGCCGATCGGGATCGCTGTCAGCTCGACGTCGTTCTCGCCGGCCGGCATCGACTGGGTCACCGTCGGGATCGAGCCGCCGATGTCGATCAGCTGCACGGTCGCGCCGTTGAGGTCGGCGCCGTCGCTGTCCACCGAGTGCACGACGAGGCTGCCCGTCGGCTGCAACTGCTGGCGGGCCTGGTACTGCAGCACGATCTGGCCGAGGTCGAGCACCTGGCCGGCCGCCAGCGTCACCAGCTGCGACACGGAGGTGTGGTCGTAGCGGCCGATGTCGACGACGTACGTGCCCGGCGGCAGGTCGCGAACGACGAACGCGCCCGCATCCGGCGTGGCCGCGCTCGACGTCTGCACGTGCAGTGCGTCGGCCGTCACCGAGATCGCCGCGTTGACGAGCGGGACCGGAGGGTTCGACGAGCTCGGGTCCTGGCTGAGCACGCGGCCGACGATCGAAGCGGTGGTGCTGACGAGGTCGAAGTCGACGCCGGTGATGTTGCCGGACACGACGACGCTGCGCGTCTGGGTGATGTAGCCCGCGGCGCTCGCGGTGATCGTGTACGTCGAGCCGACCGGAAGCTGCGGGAAGCTGAAGGTGCCGACCGCGCCCTGGGTCAGGCTCGTCGTCGTCGCCGCCGGGCCATCGGCGCCGGTGCTCGCGGTGAGGGTGACGCCGCCGATCGGCGCGCCGGCAGCGCGCACGGTGCCGAGGATGCTGCCCGAACCTGCCGACATGCGAATGCCGATGCCGGAGCGCGTCTCGGCCGGGTCGAGCGTGATCTGCACGACCTCGGTGCTGAAGCCGTCGGCCGTGACGGTGATCGTGTAGGTCGCCGGCGTCGACAGCGCATCGACCGCCCACTGGCCGCGGGTTGCCGCATCGGTCGACGACGTCGTGGCGAACGTGTTGGTGCCGTCGGTGATCGAGATGTCGGCACCGCCGACGTTGCCGCCGGCGCTCGTGATCACGCCACTGAGTGCGCCATCTCCTGGCTCGAGCTTCACCTCGAGCTCGACCGGCTTGCCGTCGTCGGTCGGCGTGACGATGAACGAGCGGGTGATGAACCCCGGCTTGGCGAACGTCACCTCGTAGCTGCGGCGAAGCGGCACGTCGGAGAACTGCCACGTGCCCTCCGGGTTGGAGTTCACCGTCGTGGGAGCACGGACGGACAGCGTGCTCGGTGCCGCGAACCGAGCCCCGTCGTAGGTGGCGTAGCGCGCCGGCCAGAACTTGGCCGGTTCGCCGCTGGTGCTGTCTGGCGACGCCGAAGCCGACACGGCGAGCGGTGCGGCGAGTGCGTTGCGGATGTTCGTCGGCGCCGAGAGCTGACCGACGTGCACCGCCGCACCAGGCCCGCCTGGCAGCAAACGCAATCCGCTGGCCGGTGCGGACTCGGTCGTCGCCGGCTCGGCACCGGGGTTCGTCGGTGTCAACGTGACGAGCACGCCGTCGTTGGTCCCCGACGTGCCCGCCGCCACCGTGCCGCGCACGATCGTGGCGGTCGGCGCGCCGGCGATGTTCGACTTCCCGCCACCTCCACCGCCACCGCCGCCACCACCGGAACCTCCGCCGCTGCCACCGCCCTGACCGTCGGGCGAGCCGTCGCCGCCCGGAGCAGCATCGGGGATGCCGTCACCGTTGGTGTCCACCCGGCCGTCCACCTGCTGTGCCGTCGTCGGTTGCTTGGTGCCGTCGTCGCGGTTCGACCACCACAGCACCACCGACGTCGCGACCAGCGCCCAGATGGCGAGGATCGTGAACACGATCGCACCGGCGCGCAGACGCCGCGGGAGCAGTGCCTTCTGCTGGAAGCTGGCGGTGGCGTACGACGGCACGGAGTGACCCCGAGCCTCCACGGTGAGCACGTGCTGCAGCACGTCGCCGACGCGGTGCGGCGGCCCTTGCACGGTGCCTCGTGCGATCACCGTCTGTCCCGGCTCCAGGCGGAGACGCGGCGGATCGATGCGGACGCGCAGCGCGGTGCCGCTGCCCTGCAGATCCACTTCGGTGGCCTGCTGCTTGCGGTTGATCGCTTCGACCTGGAAGCGCGCCCGGCGCCGCCCACGGATGATCGACGGCTCGATGCGCACCACGACCTTGTCGAGGCTGCCGACCGACACGGTGACGTCGGCGAGCACCGGGGCGTCCGCGCTGCGGTCAGAACGGACCTCGATGGCCACCGCATGGTCCCCGACGCCGAAGTCCTCTGGCACCTGCAACGGCACGTCCACGTCGATGGCCTGTCCGGCGGCCACCGGCCCGCCGTCGAGCAGCTGCAGCGCCGTCGTCGCGCCGAGCCCGTGCACGCGCACCGACAGCTGCGCTGCCTGGGCGCCTTCGTTGCGAACGCGGAACCGGTACGACAGGGTCTCGCCGGGGCGAGCTTCGAGCATCGACGTGCCCGTGTCGACCGTGAGCGCGCCAGTACGTGAGGCTTCCCGTCTCACAGCACCGACCCCATCAGTTCGTTATCGGCCGGACGTGAATCGCTCATGAGAGATTTGAGACGTGGGGACCCGCCGCGCGCGTCGATCGCGGTCGAGACGCGAGGCGGGGCGAGCGCCCGAGCTCGCGAAGGTCGAGCACGGAAGGCGAGCGGAGCGAGCACGAGGATTGACGGCTTCACGGCTGCGGCACCGCGAACGTGGGGACGGTGACGGCGGTGCCGGGGACGCTGGAGACGAGCTCGCTGTCCAGGGGGTCGACTGATGTGCCGGTGGCGTAGACGGCGACGACGAAGTCGGCCGGTGCGTTGATGCCGATGAACGAGTACGTGCCGTCGGCGGCGACGGTGGTCGATGCCAGCGCCGAGGCCGCCGAGCCGGGGAACGCTCCCGGCGCATACATGCGCACCACCAGGCCGGCAGCGGGTGCCTGACTCGGCGTGAAGACGACCGACCCGGTGAGGGATGCCTGCTGGCCGAGCTGCACAGTGAGGTCGCGGCTCGCGCCAGCGGTCACCGTGACCACCTGCACGACGGAGCTCGCGCCGGGCAGTGACACGGTGAGCGTGTACGAGCCGGGCGGGACGCCGGTGAACGCGAACGCGCCGGCCGGTTCGTCGGCGCTGAACAGGGTGCGGTTCGTCGAGCCGTCGCTCAAGGTGACGGTGGCCTGCCCGCGGGCCACGCCGTTGACGTCGAAGACGGTGCCGGTGATCGTCGCCGTGTCGCGCACCAGCGCGGCGTCGATGTCGGTGACCGCGCCGCCGGCGGTCGTCCCGTCGAGCGGCACCAGCCTGCTCTGGCTGACGTACCCGGGCTTGGAGAAGGTGATCGTGTAGGTGCCTGGCACCGCCAGCGAATCGGCGCTCCACGTGCCGGCACCGGCGCCCTGGCTGATGCTCGACGTCTGGGTGGTGGTCTCGCCACCGGTGACGCTGACGGTCACGCCGCCGAGGGGGTCGCCGCCTGCGGTTCGCACCGTGCCGCTGATGGTGCCGATCGATGCGTTGAGGACGAGGTCCGACGTCAGCGATTGGCCCTCGCCGAGCGAGATCGTCCGCGACACCGTCGTGTAGCCCTCGCGCGTGATGGTCAACGTGTACCGGCCGGGCGTGGCCAGGCTGCGCAGCGCGTACGAGCCGACGTCGCCGTCAGTGAGGCTGACCGTGGAGATCGTCGTCGTCCCGTCCGTTGCTTCGATCGTCACGGCGCCGAGTGCCCCGGCGCCGTCGAGCACGTGACCGCTGATCATCCCGTCGCCCTCGCTGAGCACGATCGAGATGTCGTCCATCGGCTGGGCCGGGCCGAGCACGATCTCTCGCGTCGCGGTGGCGCTGCCGGGTCGGGTGACGACCAACTGGTAGTCGGCCGGCGACGGAACGTCGACGAGCGCGAACGAGCCGTCGGCCGAGACGTCGACCTTGGCCACGACGGCCGGCGTGGTCGGGTCGGCGATGCCGGGCACCACGAGCGTCGCGATCGCGCCGGAGATGTCGCCGCCGACCTCACTGCTGACGACCTTGCCGCTGACCGATCCGGGCCGACCACCGAGCTGCATCGGGTCGAGCGCGACCGACTTGCCGGTGGCCACCTCGACGTCGGCCGCCTCGGCGAAGACGCGCCCGGTGGAGTACCAGCTGTCGGCAAAGCCGGCGCCGCTGAACTTGACGCGATAGGTGCCACCACCGAGCCGGCCGAAGGCAAAGGTGCCGTCGTCACCGGTCGCCGCGGATGCGACCGGCACATTCCCATCGTCGGCGCGGAACAGCTGCGCCTGCACACCGGCGACCGGGGTGCCCGAGGCAGCCGAGACGACGGTGCCGCCGATCGTTGCCGGGTTCACCGACACCTGCTCGCCACCGTCCTTGCCGTTGGCCAGCGCTTCGTTGACGACGTCGTCGCTGACCTTGGCCTCGTCGACGACGCCCGACAGCGTGTGGCTCAGCACGGCGGCGAACACCGCGGCCGCGGTGATCAGACCGAGCATCGAGAGCAACCACCTGCCGATGCGCGGGCGCTGCACGAAGGTCGCCATCGTCTCCGACTGCTCGGGGGAGCGAGTGAGGAACGTCAGCACGCGTACCGTCGGCTGGCCGACCCACGGACGTGGCGCGCGCACCGCAGCACGGAACACCGATTGCTCACCCGGCAGCAGGTGCATCTGCGGCGGATCGAACTCGAACGTCGCGGTGTCCTCGGGATCCACGGCGTCGGGCACGACGTCGAGGATCGAGTTGCCGCGGTTGACGACGACGATGCCGAACTGCGCGGTGCCGCCCCCGGTGATGCTCGTCGGGTCGACCGTCAACGACAGCGCGGGCTGGCTGGCGACGTTGATGGTCACCGATGCGATCTCGAAGTGCGACGGGTCGTTCTCGCTCTGCACGTGGATGCTGAGCTGACGCATGCCGCTGGGGAAGCCGTCCGGCAGTTGCAGCACGACGTCGAGGTCGTCGATCGCGCCGGGGAACAACGACATCCGCGCCGGCTCGGTGGTCACCCAGTCGGCGTCGACGCCGTACACGCGCACCACGTAGCCGTCGATGATCGAGGACGTGTTGCCGACGCTCAACGAGATGCGCGTCGGCTGCCCAGCGGTGACCTCCAGGTACGCCGGTGATGCCGACGCGAACAGCGTGCTCACGGTGCCGCCGCGACGATGATGGTGCGATCGACCGGCTGGCCGTCGCCGACCTTCATCAGCACGACGCGCGTCGTGATGCCGGGTCCGCTGACGCGCAGCGTGTAGCTGCCGGGTGCGACGTTCGGGAACTCGAAGGCGCCGCTCGGGTTGCTGGACGTTGTCGTCGTGCGCGTCGTCAGCCCGTCGCTGAGCACCACGGTCGCGCCGGCCCGGCCGGCGGTGCCGAGCCGCACGGTGCCGGTGACCTTGCCGGCGGTGGTGCGCATCGTCACGTCGATGCCACCCTGCTCGCCGGCGCCGAGGAAGCCGACGCTCTGCGTCTCGGTCTCGTAGCCGTCGAGCGTGAAGGTCACGCTGTAGACGCCTGGCGTCGGCAGGTTGGCGATCGTGTAGGTGCCGATGCCGTTGGCGCCCGATCCGGATGTCAGCGTCGTCGTGGTCGCCGACAGGTCGCCGCGGGTGACGACCACTTGCACGCCGCCGAGCGGGTTGCCGTTCACGTCGCGCGCCGTGCCGCGCACGGTGCCCGCGCCGCCGACGAGCTTCGCCGTCAGCCCGGAGCGCGTCTCGCCGCCGCCGAGGTCGAGTGCGATCGTTGCCGAGGAGAAGCCGTCGAGGGTGAACGTCAGCACGTACGTGCGCGGGGTGGGCAGGCCGCTGATGTCGAAGCTGCCGACCGCGCCCGCGGTCGGCGTCGTCGAGATCTGTTCGATCGCGCCACTGCGCACGGTCACCGTGACGCCGCCGAGTGGTGTGCCGTTGCCGTCGACGACGACGCCTTGGATGCCGCCTGTCGATGCCGTCAGCTGCGCGGTGTCGAGCACCGTGTTCGCGCCGCCGCCGAGCTCCACGGTGAACGTCTGCGCCTCGAAGCCGGGCCGTTCGACGCGCACCGAGTAGGTGGCGGGCGTCGGCAGCCCGTCGACGCTGAACTCGCCGGTGCTCTCGACGACCTTCGGGGGCGGCACCTCCTGGTCGGGTGAGGAGGGAACGAGGGTGATCGTGATCGTCGCGGCGCCGCCGCCGCCACCCCCGCCGCCGCCCCCACCGGCCGGTGCGCCGATCTTGCCGGTGAGCTTGCCGGGCTGGCCGTTGAGCACGATGTCCTTGCCGGCGAGCGGCGTCTTCGGAGCGACGTCGAGCACTTCGGCGTCCGCTTGATCGGCGGCTGCCGGGAACCAGATCGGATCGAAGCCGTCGGCGCTGAAGCGAAGTCGGTAGCTGCCGGGGAGCAACGGCGTCAACGTGTAGGTGCCGTCGTCGCCGGTGGCCGTCGACGCGCTCTGCTCGCTGCTCTCGCCGTTGCTGGCCACTCGATAGGCGGCAACGGTGATCCGCGGGATCCCCTCGCCGGTGGTCCCCGCCGACACCCGTCCGGTGACGCTGCCGGCAACGTTGGCCAACGACAGCTCCTGCGCGTCGCCGGCGTTCCAGCTGGCGGGCACCGCCTTCTTCGGGTCGCCGCCGGCGCGGAGCAGCTGCACGACGAACAGGAAGATGAAGGCCCACAGGGCGATGATCGAGGCCAGCACGAGGGCGGTGATCACCCCGCGTGGGATGCGCGGCTTCTGGTTGAACCGGGCCGTCTCCTGCAGCGTGATCGTCGGGGACGCTGCGGTGATCTGGATGCTGCGGGCGAGGGTCTGGCTGAACCAGGGCCGCGGGCCAGCGGCGTGGACTCGCACGGGGCGCGACTCGCCGGGCGGCACGACGACGGTGGCGGGCGACGTGCGGCAGCTGAGCGCACGGGTGGGCTCGACGGCGCCGACAGCGAACTCGGTGGTGACGTTGCCGGTGTTGTGGACCTCGGCGTCGAGCTCTGCCGACCGTCCCCCGTTGACGAGGCTCGGTCGCAGACGCAGCTCGGCGGCCTCAACCGGTTCCACCGTCAGCCACAGGTCGTGCTCCGACATCGGCTCGTCGTTGACGGTCGAGTTCAGCCGGACGAGCACCATCATGTCGCCGGCGGGGAACGACGGCGGCACGTCGACGATGAGCGCGAGGCGGCCCGTCGACTCCGGGAACAGCGTGACGACCGGCGGCTCCATCCGCACCTGCGCGGCATCGAGTCCGTGCACGACCGCAGTGACGCCGTCGATGACGCTCGACGTGTTGACGACGTCGATCTCGATGGTCGCCGGGGTGCCGGGTTGGATCCGCAGCCGTTGCGTGTCGATCGTCGAGCGCATGGGCTACCCGATCACGTCGGCGAAGACCACGCCCCCGATGTCGGGAACCACTGCGGTGCGAGGCGGCTCGAGCTCGAGCACGACCTCGTCGCCCGGCGCAGCAGAGATCAGGAAGCGACCGGCGGCGTTGACGGTCGTGCTGGCTCGCGGCGAACGCACCACGGCGCCGGACGCGCCCTCGAAGCGCACCTCGCCGGCAACGCGACGGAGGTCGGCGCGACGCGACGGTTGCTCTCGGTCGGCAACGCCCAGGCCGACTGCGGACGGCGGTGCGGCGAGGGGGGTCTCCAGGCCGAGGTCGATGTCGGTGACGAGCGTGATGTCGAGCGCCGGCTTGAGCTTCCCGTCGAGCGACTTGAAGACGTCGATGTTCTTCTCACCGCTGCGAGCCAGCAGCATGCGCAACGGTGTCAGCTCGGCGAGCTCCGGCGGCACGAACGTCGCCGGGATCTCCGGCACCGACAGCACCGTGCGCAGCAGGCCGCTCAGCAGCGCTCGTTCGTCGCGGTGCTCGGACGTCCACGCGGTGATCAGGTAGCGCATCTCCACGCGGGGGAGCGCCATCCGGCTCATCATCACGCCGTTGCGATCGATGGTCTCCATGCCCGCGCGTGACCGGTCGGCGCTGCGCTTCACGTCCCACAGGAACAGGTTGACCGTGGGACGGTTGAGCTTCGCCGCCCAGTCCTTGTCGGGGGCTTCGAAGGAGACGTCGACGTCGGTGGCCGACAACGGCACGTGGGCGCGCAGCAGCGCCTCCAGGCACGTGTCGATCATCTCCAACATCGCGCCACCCTCCGTTCCGCTTGCTCGAATCCCGTCGTGCTCGTCCCCGTCCCGAGGCGGCAACGAATTCATCGGCGCGAACCGGTCGGTTCATGAACGCAGAGAGCGACATTTCTTGACGATCTTCAGGCACCTCAGCACGCTCTGCGCACGCGGTGGTGCTCCGGCCACGCGGCGGGGCCGGCCGGTAGAGTCCGAGGCATGACGTCGCGGCGCCTGCGCACCGGAGCACTGTCGGCGTGCATCCTCCTCACGGCCGCTGCATGCAGCGACGACGACGGCAAGACGAAGGTCCTCGACCTGGCCAAGTCGGGTGCGGGCACCTGCCTGAAGGTCAGCGACGACCTCGGCGCCGAGGTCACCGCACTGCCTGTCGTCGACTGCGACAAGGAGCACACGCACGAGATCTACGCGGTGGTCGCGTACGACGACGGCGACGTGTTCCCGGGCCTCGAAGCGCTGGACCAGTTCGCCCAGACGGCGTGCGCAGCGACCTTCAAGCCGTACGTAGGCGCCAGCAACTTCGACGACGGTATGCCGCTGACGTTCACCTGGCTGACCCCGACGCTCGGGTCGTGGAACGACGAGGACGACCGCGACGTCCTCTGCGTGCTCGCCAACAAGGACGGCTCGCCGCTGACGAAATCGATGAAGGGCGCCTTCGGTACGGGAACCCCGAACACGGCGTCGAGCGGCCCGCCCTCGTCCTGAGGGTCGCCGCGATGCGGGTCCTCAGGATTCTGCGGCTGAGATGACCTGGGGCAGCACCTCGACGGCGACGTCGCCGGTGCACACGCCTTCGAGGTAGTCGCCGAAGCGCTCCTGCTGGAAGTCGAGCAGCTCGACCAGTTCGACGAGCGCTTCATCGGCGACGAGGCTGACCGCGTCGGCGGCGAGCGTGTAGCGCAGGTGCAGGCTGCCGTCGGCGTCGGCGGCGAAGCCTCCGATGGCGAGCTCGGCGGAGATCACCGGGATGGCCAGCGCGACGTCGTCCTTGGTGTCGTCGTCGGCGGTGAACGGGAAGGTGACGTCGAAGCGGATCATGCGCAGCGCGCTCTCGCCCGGCTCACCGAACGGCACCATCGCGATCGTCAGCCGGCGGGCGCGACCCTCGTCGTCATCGAGCTCGATGACGAGCCGCGCCTGGTCCTCGTCGAGCGACACGTGTCGCCCCGCCTCGTGCAGCGGTGCCTCCATCAGGCCGAGCTCGGCGATGGACTTCACCCGTTCCAGGTCGTCGGTCATGCTCGAGGTTGGCACGTCACTCACGCTTCTTCAACGCATCGATCATCGCCAGTCGCAGCTTCGACCCGTCGGCCGCGTCGCGGTACATCGCCTCGACGCTGAAGCCCATGGCGCTGATGTACTTGCCGACGCGATCGATCTTGGCTTGCTCGGGCTTGGTCGGGGTGGTCCCTGCCGGCGCCGCCTTCTCGATCATCACGAAGACGTGATCGACGATCCGGTTGTACTCACCGAGCTTGGCGGTGGTGCTCTTGTCGGCACTGAAGATCTTGGCCAGCTTCGCGTTGCCCGCCGGGTCGGCGGCGACCTTGTCGCGCATTGCCTGCTTGAAGTTGCGGAACAATCCGGCGCCGGCGTCGAGGACGACCGCACCGATCTTCAGGCCGATGCCCACCGGTGCGGAGACGCCGCCGAGCGTCGTCGCGTCGCCGGCGATCTTGGTCATCGCCACGCCGATCTTCAGCAGCGCACGGCGGATCCGCTTGCCGTTGATGTACTGCAGGCTCTTGGCGGTGAGGTACTCCTCCGCCTTCTCCTTGTCCTCCTCGGACGCCGACGCGTCGCCCTTGATGCGCAGGGCCTCTGCCTTCCAGGACTTGCCCTTGTTGCCGGCGCCCTTCATCTCGCGCTTCTTGTCGCGCATGTCTGCCCAGGCGATGGTCGACACGACGGTGTCGTAGCCACGCACGACGAGCTCGGCGCAGCCGATGGCGATGCCGAGACCGGGCACCACGTTGACGGTGGCTGCGCTGACGCCGGAGTTGGCCAGATCGAGGAAGCCCTTGACCATCGACACGCCGCTCTTCGCTGCCTCCAGCGAGTGGCGGACGATGTCCATCGAGGCCTTGAACTTCTCCTCGTCGCTCATCTCGCTGGCCTTCTCGGCGAGCTCGACGATGCCCTTGATCGTGTAAAAGACCTCTTTGACGGTGCCGAACATGTCGGTGATCCCGCCGAGCGCCTTGCCGGCCGCGTCCGATGCGCCGACGCCGTCCTTCATGCCCTTGGCCTTGGCTGCGCCGTCGACGACGTTGGTGAGGCCGCTGGCGCCGCTGGACGCGCCCTGTACGAGCTCGAGGGCAGCACCCGCCTTGTCGGCGCCTTCCTTCTTCGGATCCTTGAAGGTCTTCACGCTCTTGGCGATGGTGACGAACATGCCGAGGAAGTCGGCCGCGCCGGCCGCGGCCCCGATGTTGGCGGTGTTGGTCTCGCCGCCGGTCTGTCCGGTGACGGTGGCGTCCTTGCCCTGCGTCGCCTTCGTGATGTCGCTGCGGTAGTCGTTGCCGCCCTTGGCGGTGCTGAGCGTGCCCATCGTTCCCGACAGCGCGCTGTCGACGTTGTCGACGGTCTTGTCGTCCTGGTCCGGCGTCGCGGTGGCGGCCTTGCCGTTGGCCGCCGCGGTGGCCAGGTTCTTGGTCTTGTCCTTGCCCCAGAAGCGCTGCACCGGACCGGCGCCGCTGCTGCCGCCCGCTTGCTGCACGACGTGGGTGAGCTCGTGGCTCAGGAGGTGCAGCCCGGCCGGGTTGCTGACGTCGGGCAGGCCCTTGGCGAAGAAGATGTCGTTGCCCTGGGTGAAGGCCAGCGCGCCGACCTCCTGCGCGAGCGAGGCGGCCTCGCCGCCGGTGTGCACGCGAACGTCACCGAAGTCGGCGTTCATCGACGCTTCCATCTGAGCTCGAACGGGGCCCGGCAATGCGTTGCCCTTGCCGCGCAGCGACTCGATCCGCTTGCTCGTGTTCTCGTCGAGGTCGCCGCCCTTGGCACCGGATGCCGCCTTCGCGCCCATCTGGTCGGCTTCGCCCTCGAGCCCGGCGTCGTCGTTGACGGGCACGCCCGCCTTGCGCTGCACCCGACGCTGCACGCCGCTGACCGCCTGGCCGTCCGCGACGTTGCCGACATCGGTGCCGGCCGTGTTCAGCCTCGCCACGACGTCACCGGCGACCGCGTCCGCCTCGCGTTCGTAGGCGTCGTCGACCGCGCCGACCCGCATCTTCCGCCTGATCACAGGGGTCGTAGGCGTCTCCGCCGTCGCCCGTTCCTGTGGCCGCACTGCCCGCGCCTTGGTGTCCACCATGCCGAACCATACCTGTAAGCCGCCGATTTGTCACGCGGAGTGTTCACCCCACCACACCCTCCCGCCCACCGACGAAACTGGATGTCTGGGCGCGGCAATGTGCCGCGCCCAGACATCCAGTTCTCGGTGAGGGGCGGTGGGTCAGTCGAGGAGGCGGATGAAGCTGGCGTGGCGGACGTAGCCGACGTTGGTGAACTCGGCGAGCTCGACCTCGGCGATCAGCTCGGGGCGGATCCAGGTGGCGTCGCGGGTGTACTCCCGTGGCGGCGTCGTGGCGAACGGGCACTCCTTGGTCACCAACGGCTTCATCCGCTGGTACAGCGAGTCCAGCACCGCCTGTGTGAAGCCGGTGCCGACGCCGCCGGCGAAGTCGAGCGAGCCGTCGCCCGCACGACGCCCGACGAGCAGCGCACCGAACGTGTTCGAGCGCGAGCCAGTGCCCGTGTTGAACCCGCCGACGACGAGCTCGGCGCGGATCCGGTTCTTCACCTTGCGCCAGTTCGGCGACCGCTTGCCCGGCACGTACAGGGAGCCGAGGCGCTTGGCCATCACGCCCTCCATGCCCTGCGCCGCGGTCGCTTCGAGGAGCGCTGCGCCATCGCCGATGCGATGCGCCGGCACGAGCCAGTTCGAGCCGCGTTCGACGAGGTCGCCCAGCAGCGCGCGGCGCTGTTCGTACGGCAGCGAGGTGATGTCGGTGCTCTCGATCTGCAGCACGTCGAAGGCGTGGAACACGACCTGCGTGTCGTGGCGCTGGATCAGCTCGAAGCGCGGACGTCCGTCGCCGTCGAGCACGGCGAGCTCGCCGTCGATGATCGCCGATCCGGCGTTGACGCCGGACGCGAAGTCGGCCATCTCCGGGTACTTCGCCGTGACGTCGAGGAGGTGGCTGCTCTGCAACCGGACGCGACCATCCTCGACGAACGCCAACGTCCGATAGCCGTCCCACTTGATCTCGTACGCCCACTGGTCGTCGTCGTGGGGGAGGACACCGAGCCCCGCCTTCATCGGCTCCACCGGGAAGCGAAGGGTCATGCCCGTGCGGGGCCTCGGCTGGACAGCACGCCGTCGCGTTCGAGCGCGGCGATCGCCTCGTCGCTCATGTCGAGCAGCTCGGCCAGCACGTCGTGGTTGTCCTCGCCGCGGTAGCGCGGCTCGCCGCGCAACCCGGTCTCCGCGTTGCGGAAGTGCCACGGTGAGTTGGGCACGCGCACGGTGCCGGTCCCGCGGTCGCTCACGTTGACGATCGCCCCACGGTCGGCCGCCCACTCGGTGGCGGCGAGGTCGCGCACCGATCGGAGCTGCCCGGTCGCCAGGCCATGACCGTCCATCACGGCCTCGATCGTGTCGGCATCTGGGATCGTCAGCGCCCACTCGCGCAACAGGTCGATGATCTCGGCGAGGTGCGTCAACCGCGCCGGCACATCGATGAACCTGGCCTCCTCGGCGCGCTCCGGCTGCCCGATCGCCGCCATGTAGCTGGCGAACGATCCACGTTCGGCGGGATGCCCGCTGATGATCACGGTCTCGCCGTTCGCCGCGGCGATCACCGGGTAGTCGCCGGGCCCGAAGCTGCGGATCCAGTCCGGCTTGACCTCGCCGTCCCACAGCTGGTCCTGCACGTGCTCGTTGACGTACAGCATCGTCTCGGCCATCGACACGTCGATGCACTCGCCATGGCCGGTGCGCTCGCGCTGGTACAGCGCGGCAAGCACGGCGGCGGCGCACTCCATCCCCGTGTACACGTCGGCGTTGCTGTGCGGATCGTTGGCGTACGACCCGCCGCGCGCGTCGCCCTGCAATTTGGTGAACCCGGTCTCGGCGCCGACGACGGGTGCGTAGGCGCGGCGATGCACCCACGGACCTGTCTGGCCGTATCCGGAGATCGAGGCGTAGATCACCTTCGGGTTGCGCGCCGCGATCGCCTCGTAGCCAAGTCCCATGCGCGCCATCACGCCCGGTCGGAAGTTCTCGAGCACGACATCGCAGTGCTCGGACAGCTGCAGCAGCAGCTCGAGCGCGGCGGGCTTCGTCATGTCCATGCTGACGTTGCGCTTGCCGACGTTCTGCTGGATGAAGTAGGTGGCGAAGCTGTTCACCTTCGGGGTGGCGAACCGGGTGGTGTCGCCCGTCGGCGGCTCGACCTTGATCACGTCGGCGCCGAGGTCGCACAACATGCGACCGGCGTGCGGGCCGCTGAGCACGCGGGTGAAGTCCAGCACTCGAATGCCGTCCAGCGGTCTGCTCATCGCGGCGACCCTACTGCGGGTTGGAATCGGGTGAGGATCCGGCCGCAGCCCCTGCGATCCGTGGTTCACTCCCGGCATGAGCTCGTTCTGGTGGTACCTGTCGCGGGCCACTGGCATCGTCGCCACGCTCTTGATCGTGGGCGCGTTGCTGTGGGGTCTGCTGTTCTCGGCGCGGGCCACCGGCAACCGCCTGCGCCCGAACTGGTGGCTCGATCTGCACAACTGGTTGGGCGGGCTGGCGCTCGCGTTCACCGTCGTGCACATGCTCGCCGTCTTCATGGATACCGATGCCGGCATCGGACTCGTCGAGTTGTTCGTGCCGGGCTCGGTGTCGATCAACCCGACACCGATCACGTGGGGGGTGCTCGCGTTCTACGGGATCGCGATCATCACCATCTCGTCGTACGCTCCGATCAAGCGACGCATCCCGCGCAAGGTGTGGCACGGCGTCCACCTGCTGTCGTTGGTCGCCGCCGTGATGACAGGACTGCACGCATGGCAGGCAGGTTCCGACGCTGGGTTGACCTGGTTCGCCGTCGGATTGGCGGTGTGCGCCGGCGTCGCTGTCTACCCCGGCGTGCTGCGGCTGATCGGCATCGGTCAGAAGGCCCAGCGAGCCCGCGGCTGACGGTCTCACCGAACTCTCACCCCGCTCCCGAACCGTTCACACACGGATGGCGTTTGATGAGCGCATGGCCGAAGAACGGCAGTCGCCCTTTCCCCCTCCCAACTCGATCGATCCGTTGCTGCAGCGCCGCCTCGCCGCGTTGCAGCAGCGTTCGATCGCCACGCCGGTCGCGCCGACCGATGCGGCGGCCAAGGTCGCGGCCACTCGCAGCGGCAAGCGCCGCAAGCCGGCCAAGGGCAGCAAGGTCGCTGCCTTCGCCTTGAGCGTTGCGACGACCGGCGCCCTCACGGCCATGTTCGCCCGAGCGGATGCCGCCCAGAACGAGAGCGCGGCGGGGATCGATGCCGGCATCGGCGCGACAGCGAGCACCACCGCCACGACAGCAGCCCCGGCCACGACAGCGGCCACGACGCCGGGCACAACCGAGTCGTCGGGCACCACGGCGACCACCGCGGCACCCGTCACGACCGCTGCTTCGTCGACCGTCGCCGATGGCACCTACGCCGGCGCGACGATCTCGACGAAGTTCGGCCCCGTGCAGGTGCAGATCGTCTACTCCGGGGGCCAGATCACGGACGTCACTGCGCTGCAGACCCCGAGCGACGATCGCAAGAGCATCAACATCAACAACCGTGCGGTGCCGACGCTCGTCACCGAGACGTTGACGGCGCAGTCGGCGTCCGTCAACTCGGTGTCCGGCGCGACGTACACGAGCAACGCCTACAAGCAGTCGCTCCAGTCGGCCATCGACGCCGCCCTCGCTGCGGCATAGTTCCTGCGTGAGCGCTGCGGAACGACCCACCTCACGGGTCGAAGCCGTCATGGGCATGGCGGTCAGCTTCGACCTGCCCGGCGGTTGCCCGCCCGAGCTGCTCGACGAGGCGATCGCCTGGCTGCACCACGTCGATGCGACCTTCAGCCCGTACATCGAGGGCAGTGAGATCTCGCGCATCGGCCGCGGCGAGCTGTCGCTCGATCAGGTGTCCGAGGAGGTCCACGGTGTCCTGTCGACGTGTGAGGTGCTGCTTGCTGACTCCGACGGCGTGTTCGACGTGTGGTCGCTGCCGTCGCCGAACGGCACGCCGTTCGACCCGTGTGGCTACGTCAAGGGTTGGTCGATCGAGCGCTGCGCGAACCTCCTCACCGCGGGTGGCGTCACCGATCTGGCGATCAACGCAGGCGGCGACGTGGCCCTGCGCGGACGCCGTGACGGGGCGCCGTGGCGCATCGGCATCCGCCACCCGGACGACGCGATGATGCTCGCCGCCGTCCTCGAAGTGGAGGGACCGTTCGCCGTGGCGACCTCGGCGACGTATGAACGCGGTGCGCACATCGTCGACCCACGTGACGGGTTGCCCGCCATCGGCCTGGCCAGTGCGACGGTGATCGGGCCCGACCTGTCGCTGGCCGACGCGTACGCGACGACGTTGTTCGTGCTCGGCGTCGACGGCCTCGAGTGGGTGACCGAGCACGAGGGCTACGACGGCTACGTGATCACCCGCGACGGGTTGACGCACGCCACCGTCGGGTTCGCCCAGCACCGCGCGGCCTGAGGCACTCGGTCCGACAGCGCGGTCATAGTCTCCGGTCGTGCACGACAACCGGACGCTCGTCGAGAACCGCATCCGCCGCGAACTGTTCGAGCGGGTGATGCCGGCGATGTACTCGTCTCGCATCCCGATGGCCGTCACTGCGTGGGACGTGCCCGGCGAGCCAGTCCCCGTTGAGGTCGCTCGTGCTGCGCTGTTGGCGGGGGAGTTCCGCCCGTTCACGATCGGCGCGCAGTGGAGTCGGCCGTGGGGCACGACCTGGTTCCAGCTCGACGCCGACGTGCCCTCCGAGTGGGTCGGCCCGCAGCTGGAGGCCGTCATCGACCTCGGCTTCCACCAGGACGCGGCCGGCTTCCAGAGCGAAGGCCTCGTCTACACGGATCGCGGCGCACTGCAGGGCGTGCACCCGCGTCGCACCGGCGTGCCGCTGCCGGACCAGGTTGCGGGGCCGCTCAGCCTGCTGGTCGAGGCAGCGTCGAACCCGGCGTTCCCCGGGTTTCGCCCGTCGCAGCTCGGGTCCCTCGACACCGCCGGTGCAGCGCCGCTGTACCGCCTGCGCGAAGCGTCGCTCGGTGTGCGCGACGAGACCGTGTTCGCGCTCCTGCTCGACATCGAGGTGCTGTTCGGTCTGATGACGTCACTGCCGCTGAACGAGCAGCGTCGCCAACGCTTGCTGCGCCAGTTGGAGTCAGCCTTCGACGCGCTCGATCTGCAGCGCGTCGGTGCCACGGCGGCGTCGGCTCGCGCCCTGCTCGCGCCCGCGCTCGCCCAGCCCGCGCGCGCCAGTGCGCACCGCGTGATCGGTGTCGGCCACGCGCACATCGACTCGGCGTGGCTGTGGCCGTTGCGCGAGACGGAGCGCAAGTGCGCGCGCACCTTCGCCTCGGCGACGACGCTGATGGACGCCTACCCGGACTACCGGTTCGTCTGCTCGCAGGCAGCGCAGTACGACTGGGTCGAGCGTCAGCACCCGGAGGTCTTCGAACGCATCACGGCCAAGGTCGCATCAGGCCAGTGGCAACCCGTCGGCGGCATGTGGGTCGAGGCCGACATGAACCTGCCGAGCGGCGAGAGCATCGTGCGCCAGATGGTGTTCGGCCAGCGCTACTTCGAGGAGCGCTTCGGCGTGCGGTGCAAGGAGGTGTGGATCCCCGACGTGTTCGGCTACCCCGGCTCGCTGCCGCAGATCTTCGCCGCCGGCGGCATGCACCGCTTCATCACCCAGAAGCTCAGCTGGAACAAGCAGAACGTGTTCCCGCACAGCACGTTCTGGTGGGAGGGCATCGACGGCTCACGGGTGCTGACCCACTTCCCGCCGGTCGACACCTACAACGCGTCGGTCACCGCCGATCAGATGGTGTTCACCGACCACAACTTCAAGGAGCATGGCTGGAGCGATTGGTCGCTGATGCCGTTCGGTCACGGCAACGGCGGCGGTGGTCCGACGCGCGAGATGGTCGAGCGGGCGCGGCGGATGGCCGACCTCGACGGCACGCCGCGCGTCAGCATCGGCACGACCGACGAGTTCTTCGACCGCGTCGAAGAGGAGATCGCCGGCGGCGCGCCGGTGCCGGTCTGGCGCGGCGAGCTGTACTTCGAGATGCACCGCGGCACGCTCACCAGCCAGGCGCAGACCAAGCTCGGCAACCGTCGCTGCGAGCGCCTGTTGCGCGAGGCCGAGCTGTGGTGGGCGGCTCGTGGCTCGGTGCCCGACGATGTCGTCGCCGCGCTCGACGACATCTGGCGATCGGTCCTGCTGCAGCAGTTCCACGACATCATCCCGGGCTCGTCGATCGCCTGGGTCCACGACGACGCAGAGGCAGCGCACGCAGGTGCCGCTGCAGCGCTGGAGGACCTCGTCCAGGAAGCGCTGTCGCATCTCTGCGCGCCTGCCGGCGCGGTGGCCAACGCCGGGGCGCACGCGCGTCGTGAGGTCGTCGTCGCCTCGTTGACGCCACCGGGCGCCGGGCAGTTGCAGGCGCTCGTCGACGGTGGACACGCGTTCGTCGCCGCGGCGCCGGGGAGCGGGCTCGGCCCGTTCGAGGCGCTTGCCACCGACGATCGCGTCGTGGTCACCGAGCAGTCGATGGCCAACGGCAGCATCGCTGTGCACTGGGACCTCGACGGCAACATCACCTCGATCGTCGACGTTCGCCACGCCCGCGAGCTGCTGCCCGCCGGTTCGGTGATCGGCCTGCAGATCGCGCCCGATCACCCGGTGGAGTACGACGCATGGGACCTCGAGGACTGGTCCGAGCCACTGGCCACGCCGCTGGCCGGTGACGTCGAGATCGAGCTCGTCGACCGCGGCCCGCTCGTGGCCACCCTGCGCGTGCGACGTGCGTTCGGGTCATCGGCAGTCGTCTCCTCCTACCGGTTGCGAGCCGAGAGCGCGCGGATGGACATCGAGCTGGACATCGACTGGCAGGAGGCCGAGCAGTGGTTGTCGCTGCACGTACCGATCGACGTCCGCGCCGACGAGGCCGCGTGCGACATCCAGTTCGGACACGTTCGACGGCCGATGCACGCCAGCAGCTCGTGGGACGCGGCGAAGTTCGAGGTGTGCGCGCACCGCTGGGTCGACGTCGCCGAGCCCGGCTTCGGTGTCGCCGTGCTCAACGACGGCCGCTACGGCCATCGTCTGTTCAGCTCGTCGGGCCGCGCTCCAGGCGTTCGCGTCTCGTTGCTGAAGGCAGCTCGCTACCCCGACCCGGAGGCCGACCGCGGTCGCCATCGCGTCACCATCGCCGTGCTGCCGCACGGACCCGGCCTCCACGACGTGCTTCACGAGGCGGAAGCGTTGAACGTGCCGCTGCGGGTCGTCCACGACGGCGATGGCGAAGATGCCCCGCCCGTCGTGCACATCGACCAACCGGGCGTGTGGCTGAGCGCCGTGAAGCGCGCCGACGACGGCTCGGGCGATCTGGTCGTCCGACTCCACGAGGCGTGCGGCGACCGCACCCGCACCATCGTGCGCCTGCCGCAGCGGATCACCGAGGCATCGCGCTGCGACGTCTACGAGTCGCCCACCGAATCCCTCGACACCGCCGACGGCATCATCGCCCTCACTCTGAACCCCTTCGAGCTCGTCACGCTGCGCCTCCGCACCTGAGCTCGCCCCGCCGGCCCGACCGGTGAGCGGTGATCGCCCATGCACCGCACACCTCTCACCTCACCTCGCCGCCGTCTCGACCCGGTGAGAGGTGATCGCCCATCGGCCGCACATCTCTCACCTCATCGCGGCGACGGGCCACTGCCGATCACCAGTGGATCCGGACGTGGTGGTCGGTCCCGTTCTGCTCGCGGCAGAGCGCCTCGACCTCGCCGGTCGGCCGCGGGATGCCGTCGATGGCCGCGCCCCACACGCCTCGAGCGTGCGTCGGTGCGGTGCGCACCTGGAGTCCGCAGGTCGGGCACGCGACGACGTCGTGCCGTGTGACGAGTCGTGAGAGGCGCTGGAGCAGGGACAAGGCGACAGCTAGTTCGCCAGGTGGCGGAGGGCCAGCCCGGCGAGGATGGCGGTGCCGTTGACCATCGACTCCTCGTCGAAGGTGACGCGGTTGGAGTGGTTGGCCGGGGCGGAGAACGGGTCGCGGTCGTGGTGCGTGCCGCCGAGGAACATCATCGTGCCGGGGATGCGGTTGAGGACGTAGCTGAAGTCCTCGGCGCCCATCACTGGGTTCGGCATCTTGATCACCTTGTCGGCTCCGATGATGTCGCCGGCCACGCCCATCGAGAACTCGGCCGAGCCGGGCGTGTTCGAGGTGACGCCGTAGCCGTCGACCACCTCGACGTCGACACCGGCACCGTGCGCGGCGGCGACGCCCTCGGCGACGCGGCGGATGCCGTCGTGCACGAGGCGGCGGGTGCGCTCGCTGACGGCGCGGATGGTGCCCTCGATCAGTGCGCTCTCCGGGATGACGTTGGTCGTCGTGCCGGCGGAGATCTTGCCGACGGTGACCACCGACGGGTCGAACACGTCGACGCTGCGGGTGATCATCGTCTGCAGCGCCTGCACGATCTCGCAAGCCACCGGGATCGGATCGAGGGCGCGGTGCGGTTGGCTGGCGTGACCGCCCCGACCGGTGACGAGGATGCGCATCGTGTCGCTCGACGCCATGAGCGCGCCGGCCTTCGAGCTGATCCATCCGGTGGGCAGCACAGAGGTGATGTGCAGCGCGTACGCGCCCGTCACCGGCGACTCGCTGCCGTCGGCGCGTGCCGGCAGGTCGAGCAGACCTTCGTCGAGCATGAACCTCGCACCGGCGTAGCCCTCCTCGCCGGGTTGGAACATGAACAGCACGCGGCCGGGGATGTCGGCCTGTCGCGCGCTCAGGAGTCGTGCCGCGCCGACGAGCATCGCCGTGTGCGTGTCGTGCCCGCAGGCGTGCATGCGGTTGTCGACCTTCGAGGAGAAGTCGAGTCCGGTGTCCTCGGGCATCGGCAGCGCGTCCATGTCGCCACGAAGGAGCACGGTCGGGCCGGGCTTGCCGCCGTCGAGCAGCGCGGCGATGCCGCTGGTGGTCTCGTGCAGGGTGATGCCGAGCGGCAACCCCTCGAGCGCGCCGAGGACCTCGCCGCGCGTCACGGGCAGGTCGTTGCCGATCTCCGGCCACTGGTGCAGCGTTCGCCGCAGCGAGACCATCCCGTCGAGCAGATCTCGGGCCTCGTCGCGCAGGGTGTCGGTGCTCATGGGCGAATGCTAGGCATGATGCGATGGCAGCGGATCCGGCGAGCGAGCTGGTCGACATCGTCGACGACGACGACCAGGTGGTCGACACCGTGCCGCGATCGCGGATGCGGGCAGAGCGGCTGCAACACCGATGCGTGGGGATCGCCGTGTTCGGGAGCGATGGCCGGCTGCTGATCCACCGTCGCAGCGAGTGGAAGGACGTCTGGCCCGGGTGGTGGGACATCGCCGCCGGCGGGGTGGTCGCCGCCGGCGAGACGTACCTCGACGCGGCCCACCGGGAGCTGGCCGAGGAGGTCGGCATCACCGCCGAACTGGAGCACCTCGGCAGCGGACGCTACGTGGACGACGACGTCGCTTTGATCTGTCACGGCTACCGCGCCGTGCACGACGGCCCGTTCGCGTTCGACGACGGTGAGGTGGTCGAGGCGACGTGGGTCACGCCCGCCGAGCTCACCGCGATGCGCGCCGAGCATCGGTTCCTGCCGGACAGCATCACCCTCCTGCTGCCGTTGCTGCACTTCGTCTGACGTCGTTGTTTTCCGCTCGAGGCCGCGGCGCACGGTTCTGTGTGTAGGACCTGACGAACAGTCGAACACGAGGAGACCACCATGACCATGTACGGCGCCAACCCCGAGCAGCTCGCCTCGCTGGGCCGCACCCTGAAGCAGCAGATCGACCCGATCCAGTCGCTGACCAGCACGGTCAGCTCGGTGCTCGCCGGCACGTCGTGGACCGGGCCGGCCAGGGACCGGTTCGAGCAGGACTGGAACGCCACCTTCCGCACAGCGCTGACCCGCTTGGCGCAGGCGTTCGAGTCCGCCGGCGCCGACTGCATCGCCCGAGCCGGCGAACTGCAGCGCATCATGGGGAGGTGAGCACCGCGTTTGGGTGAGGGGTCGGTCGTGCTCGCTACCATCGTGAAGCGTGCTGCTGCTGGAGTTCACCATCGAACCCTTCATCGAGGGGAACCCCGGTGAGCACGTCACGTCAGCCGTCGCAGCGGCCGAAGCGCTCGGTGCCGTCGCCGAGTTCGGGCCGTTCGGAACGAGCTGCGAGGTGCCCGACGCACTGGCCGGCGCGGTGTCCCAGGCCGTGATCGATGCGGCCTTCGCGCACGGAGCCACGCACGTCAGCATGCACATCGAGCGCGTCGCTCCGTCCGTCGGCGGTGGCGCATGAACAAGCTGCCCCGCCACCCGTTGGTGCTGGCCGTGAAGCCGGTCGTCGAGGCGCTCGGCGCGACGATGGTCGCGGCCGAGGACCGGGAGCCGGGCGATCTGCCGCTGCGCTGGGAGGGCGCGATCATCGCCGCCGTGCGCATGGCCCCGTTGCACGGCGCGCTCGACCGGTTGATCGAAGGCGTCGAGCGCGAGTTCGGTGCGCCGCTGCCGTCGTTGTCGCGCGAGGACAAGCAGCGCGCCATCCGACTGCTCGACGACCGCGGCGCGTTCACGCTGCGCCGCGCCGTCGAGGACGTCGCCGACGCGATGGGCGTCAGCCGGATCACCGTCTACAACTACCTGAACGCGCTGCACCGATGACACGGTTCGACGTGATCGGCTTCGACGCCGACGACACGCTGTGGCAGAGCGAGGACGGCTTCCACGAGAGCGAGCAGCGCTTCGTCGAGATGGTCGCCCCGTACGTGCCCGACGGCATCGACGCCAAGGCCGCGCTCGTGGCCACCGAAGGCAAGAACCTGCCGACGTTCGGCTATGGCGTGAAGTCGTTCGGGCTGTCGATGGTGGAGACCGCGGCAACGATCACCAACGGCGCGATCCCGAGCTCGGTGATGCTCGAGCTGGTCGACCTCGTGCGCGATCAGCTGCAGGAGCCCGTGCGTCTCCTCCCCGACGTGCCCCAGGTGCTGCAGGAGGTCGGCAGCCGATATCGCATCGTGCTGATCACCAAGGGTGATCTGATCCACCAGACCCACAAGGTGAGCACGAGCGGGCTGGCGCACCACTTCGAGCACATCGAGATCGTCCTCGAGAAGGACGCCGCGACCTACGCCAAGCTGATCGCTCGATTCGGCGTCGAGCCCGAGCGGTTCTGCATGGTCGGCAACAGCGTTCGCAGCGACATCCTCCCGGTGATGGCCCTCGGTGGTCACGGCATTCACGTGCCGTACCACCTCTTGTGGGAGCACGAGCACGTCGACCACGACGAGCACGTCACCGAAGTCGCCCGCCTGGCCGACGTCCCCATCTGGCTCGCCGAGTTCGAAGCCGCCGCGAACTGACGTCGACGCACCTCGATCGCGCTATGGCGTCCAGATCTGGCGGACGACGGTGATCGCGCCGGATTCCACTTCGACGAGGAAGGGGAACGGGGCGTACACGTAGTCGTCAGGAGCCGCCTTGGCCGGCGGCGCGCCGCTGATCAACGAGTACAGCTCGGCGCCGGTGACCGCGTAGGTCCGCTGGTCCTCGCCGACCACGGAGGCGGACGCGATGGCCGCCACGAGCGCCGGCAGCTCACCGTGGGGCTGGTCGATGGTCGCGTAGTCGTCGTCGCAGGCCGACGGGTCGGAGGGAAACGTGTCCGTGCATGCCGGGCCGAACACGGCCTGCGACAGGTCGAAGGTGATGAACGGCGAGGTCGACTCGCCGACGCCGACGGCCTCCGCCCAGTAGGTGCCGTCGGCGACGTTCGTGCCGAGGGTCTCGCCGCTCGACTCCACCCACGACGGATCGATCGTCGCGGTCCGGTCGGGTACCGGTGTCATGACGACGGGTGCGTAGAGCTTCGCGTTCTTTCCGGCATCGTCATCGCTGCAGCCGGCGAGCGCCGGGACCAGCGCAGTGGCAAGGACCACTGCGACGAACCGTCGGATCATGGACGGAAGAACTGCTGCATCTTCACGACCTCGCCGTTGGCCACCGTGACCGCGAAGTCGAAGCGGAAGAGGAAGCCCTCGCCGACGTTCACGGACGGGGCGCCGCCGGCAACGAGGTTCTTGAGCTCGTCGAGGGTGATGCGGAAGTTCTCGGCGAACGAGGTCTCGTCCTGGATCGAGATGAACGCGTCTGCCGCCAGCGGGACCTCGTAGGTGGTGGTGGCCCGCGTGTAGATGTTGTTGAGGCACTCCTGACCGTCGAAGGCGGCCTCTTCCTCACACGCGCTGCCGTGGAAGTGCTGATAGAGGAAGACGTGGACCGTGTCGTCGCTGATGAAGGCGGCGTCGCCGACGTAGGTGCCGTCGGGGATCGGGGTGGCCTGCGTGTCCGGTGGGATCATGCGCTCGGGCAGGCTGCTGAGCTCCACGCCGGGCACCTTCGTGAAGTTGTCGAACACGGTGGGTGCCAACGAGGGCGGTGTCGTGCCGATGTTCGGCGTGGTCGCCGCGGTTGTGTCCAACGTTGCTGTCGTGCTGGTGGTGGAGTCGTCGGAGGTCGGCACGGTGGCCGAGCTCGGCGAGGTTGTGGCGGTCTCCTTGTCGTCGTTGTCGCCGACCGCAAGGGCCGCACCGGCGCCAAGGGCGATGGCAACGATCGCGCCGATCCCGACGAACAGGCCGCGCTTGCGCGCCGGCGGGGGTGCTGGCGCGTTCGGCGTGAACGATCGAGGCGGTACGACGGGCGGGATCGGTGCCGTCGGGGCGAGTGCCGCTGCGGCAGCAACCGGTGCAGCAACAGGAGCAACCGGTGCAGCGACGGGTGCAGCGACGGGTGCAGCGAGGGGCGGGGTCGGCAGCGTCGGCAGCTCGGCCACGTCGGTCTGCGCAGGCGGGGTCGGCACGACCGCGGCGGGCACGACGGCGGTCGGTGTCGGACCGCCGCCGATGCGTGCGGCACCGAGGGCGACGGCCTCCTTCGGGTTCGACGTGTACACCACCGGGCGTTCGAGGTCGGTGCGCACCATCTGCGCGGCCAACGGGATGCGCGACGAGCCACCCACCATGAGCACGGCGCTGATCTGCGACGTCGGCACGCCACTGTCCAGGATCGCGGTGCGAAGGCAGAGCACGGAGTCGCGGATCGCCGG
Organism: Ilumatobacteraceae bacterium; assembly: GCA_965229005.1. Lineage (GTDB taxonomy): Bacteria > Actinomycetota > Acidimicrobiia > Acidimicrobiales > Ilumatobacteraceae > CBDDIP01. The sequence continues at coordinate 1,040,820 of CBDDIP010000001.1, read as the reverse complement.
ACGGATCATCTGCTCGAGCTCGCCTCGGGTGATCTTCACCCTCGTGTTGATGCCGCCGACCATCACCGGGATGATCGCCTCGAGGTCGTCGCTGAGCGTCTCCTTGGCTGCCTGGCAGTCGTCGCGCAACCGAACGAGCGCCGGGAGATCGGCGTCGGTGAGCTCCAGCTGGTCGAGCCCGGCGGCCTGTTGGACGTGGCCGAGCACGGCCTCGTCGAAGTCGATGCCGCCCAGGCGCTCGATGCCCTTCGGTTCGCCGACCGGCTCGAATCCGGCCTCGGTCCGACGGAGCACCGCGGCGTCGAACGTGCCGCCGCCGAGGTCGTAGACGGCGATCACGTCGCCGACCGCCATGCGGTTGCCGCTGGCGTAGTGCACCGCCGCGGCGTCGGGCTCGGTGACGAGCTGGGCCGGTGGCAGGCCAGCCTTGGCGACCTCCTGGCGCAGCAGATCGCGGCGGTAGGTGCCCCAGTTGGCCGGGTGCGCAACGACGACCTCTGACGGCGGGCCGCCTTCGCGCTCGCTGACGTAGTCGACGACGTGACGCAGGAGCGTGGCCGTCAACTGCTCGGCGGTGAGCGACGACGGGCCGAGGACGAGGGGGGTCGAGTCGCCGAAGCGGCGCTTGAACTCGCGGGCCAGACGAGATGGGTCGTCGTGGCCGCGACGACGTGCTGCCTCACCGACGATCAGCGAGGTGTCGTCGCGCACGAACACCATGGAGGGCATCGTCGCTGCGTGGTCGCTGAGCGGGACGATGTCCGAGCGGCCGTCTCGAAGCACGGCCGCGGCAGTGCGCGACGTGCCGAGGTCGATGCCGAGCACGTAGCTCATGCCGGTTCCTCGCTCGCGATCGTGCCCGTTTCGCCCTGGTTCACGGGCGTGATCCTTGCACCTCTGCGCACGTCAGAGCCGCCGCAGCGACACGTTCGTCACGCGATGGTCCTGGCCCTTGCGCAGCACGAGTCCGGCCCGGGCCTTCGATGGCTCGATGTTGTCGCGCAGGTTTCGACCGTTGATCTCCCGCCAGATGAACTTCGCCGTCTCCACCGCTTCTTCGGTCGTGAGGTGGGCGTAGTGACGGAAGAAGCTGTCCGGGTTCTGGAAGACCGTCTCGCGCAGCGTGAGGAAGCGGCGCACGTACCACTCCTGGATGTGGTCCTCGTCGGCGTCGATGTAGATGCTGAAGTCGAAGTAGTCGCTGACGAACTCGCTCGCGTCGCTGCTGCCGATCTGCAGCACGTTGAGGCCCTCGAGGATGACGATGTCGGGTTGCGACACGATCACCTCATCGCCGTCGACGATGTCGTAGACGACGTGGCTGTAGACCGGTGCGGCGACGTTCGGCTCGCCGCTCTTCAGCTCGCGCAGGAACTGCAGCAGCCGCCGGGTGTCGTAGCTCTCGGGAAAGCCCTTGCGGTTCATGATGCCGCGCTCTTCGAGCACGCGGTTGGGGTAGAGGAAGCCGTCGGTGGTGACGAGATCCACCTTGGGGTGGTCGGGCCAGCGAGCCAGCAACGCCTGCAGGATGCGGGCGAACGTGCTCTTGCCGACGGCCACGCTGCCGGCCACACCGATCACGTACGGCACCTTCGGCGAGAGCGTGCCGAGGAACGCGGACGAGACCTTGCTGAGGTTCTGCGTGGCCGCGACGTAGAGGTTGAGCAGGCGGGTGAGCGGCAGGTAGACCGCGGCCACCTCGTCGAGATCGATGCGCTCGTTGATGCCCCGCAACGAGTCGAGGTCGTGCTCCCGCAGCGTGAGGGGCGTAGCGGCTCTCAGGTCGGCCCACTCTTCCCGCCCGAAGGTGAGGTAGCGGCCGTTCACGTCGGTCACGTCGGCGACCCTACGCTGGGGAGGTCGTGGTGTCCCAACGTAAGCAACTCGGCGCGTGGTACACCCCGAGCCCCGTCGTCGACGCGGTGGTTGCACAGGTGGTGCCGCGGCGCCCGCTCGAAGGCCGACCTGTGCGCGTGCTCGACCCGGCGTGCGGAGACGGGCGCTTCCTGGCCGCGGCCGCGGCCGCAGTGCGCCGACGAGGTGGCGTGCCCGAGCTGGTGGGAGTCGACGTCGACGCCGGCGCGATCGCGGCCGCCTCCGTCGCGGTGCCGAGCGCCGACCTGGTGCACGCCGATGCGTTGCAGCGCGACTGGCGTGGTGCGCAGTTCGACCTCGTGGTCGGCAACCCGCCGTTCCTCAACCAGCTCGCAGCAGCGACGACGCGCGGTGGCCGTTCGCGCTTCGGCGGTGGACCGTACGCCGACACCGCTGCCGAGTTCCTCGCGCTCGCCGTGGAGCTGGCAGCGCCCGGTGGGCGCATCGGTCTGGTGCTGCCGCAGTCGCTGCTCGCGACGCGCGACGCGGCGGCGATTCGCTCACGCGTCGACCAAGTCGCTGCGCTGCGCTGGATGTGGTGGAGCGATGCCTTGCTCTTCGATGCCGCTGTGCGCGTGTGGGCCGGTGTGTGGGAGGTCGGTGGCCGCCGTCGTGCCGTGCGTCGTCGTCGCGGCACGGAGCTGGCCGTCGCCGCAGACGTGCCGTCGACTGGCCCTTGGTCGCGACTGATCGCCGACGTGGCGCCGCCGCTCACCGGCGCGCGCACGCTCGGTGACATCGCCACGTGCGCCGTCGACTTCCGCGATCAGTACTACGGGTTGGTCGGTGCGGTCGGCGACGAGGGCGACGGACCGCCGTTGATCACCAGCGGGCTGATCGATCCGCAGACGTGCCAGTGGGGCGAACGCCCGGTGCGCTTCGCCAAGCAGCGCTTCGCCGCGCCCCGCGTCGACCTGGACGCGCTGACTCCGACGATGCGTCGATGGGCGGACTCCCGTCTCGTACCGAAGGTCCTCGTCGCCAACCAGACGAAGGTGATCGAGGCCGTGCTGGACCGCGAGGGTTTGTGGATCCCCGGTGTCCCGGTGATCACGGTGACCGCGCCACCGGAGCAACTCGACCTCGTCATGCGCGTGCTCACCTCACCCGGGGCCACCGCCTGGGTTCGCTACCACGCCGCGGGTTCCGGTCTCGGCGCCGGCACGGTCCGCCTGAGCCCCGCCCTCCTCGCCTCGATCCCGATTCCCGCAGAGTTGGATGTCTGAGCGCGGCAAGATGCCGCGCTCAGACATCCAGTTTTTCGAGGGCGGGCGGCGCCCAGGCGCGGGACTGCCAGCGACGCCAGTTGACGGTGGCGCGTAGGAACATCCACATCAGCTGGGCGCCCCACAGACCGGCCAGCCCGAGGCCGGGTTCGATCAGCGTCGCCAGCGCGAGGGGCACGAAGCCGATCAGGTTGAGCACCGCTTGGCGGCCGAGGAAGCGTTCGTCGTGCGCGCCGATCAGCGCTCCGTCCAGCGCGAACGCGACCGCTCCGGGCAGCTGCATGATCGCCAGCAGGAGCAGACCTCCCGTGAGGCGCGACCGCACCGCGTCGTCGCCACTGAACAGGTGCGGGATCAACGGGCTCGTCGCGGCGAGCACGATCGCCAGCAGCGCGCCGCACCACAGCGACAGCCGGTTGCTGATCCACCCGACGCGCTGCGCGCCGTCGATGTCGTCGCTGCCCAACGCGCCGGCGACCAACGACTGCGCGGGGATCGCCAGTGCATCGAGCGCGAGTGCGAGGAACATGAACAGCTGGGTCAGCACCTGGTGGGCAGCGAGCGTCGGCGTGTCGATGCGGGCCGCGACAGCGGTTGCCGTGTTCCACACCGCGAACATCGCGAGGGACCGCACCGCGAGGTGCACACCGGTGATCAGCATCGGCCGGTACCGCTGCCACGACACGCCGTGACGATCGGCGTGCGGCCGCAGCACGCGCAGGAACCACGCCGCGGCAGCGATCTGCACGATCACGGTCGTCCACGCCGAGCCGGCGATGCCCAGCTTCAGTCCGTAGACGGCGACGACCTCCATGATCAGGTTGGCGATGTTGGCGACGATGACGATGAGCATCGGCTTCCGCAGCTGGTTCACGCCTCGCATCACCCCGTGACCGACCAAGGTGACGAGCACGAACGGCAACCCCACCGTGCTGATGCGCAAGTACGTGGTGGCCGACTCGAGCACCTCGCCACGCCCGCCGAGCGCCCACGCCAGTGGATGCGCCGCCAATGCCAGCGCCGCGGCGACCGGCGTGCCGAGCAGCACCGCCAACGTCAGCGCGTCACCAGCGCTCCGTCGGGCGACCTCGGGTTGACCGGCACCATGGGCGTAGGCAACATCCGGCGTCACGCCGTACTCGAGGAAGGTCAGGAGCGAGACGACCGTCAGCAGGATCGTGGCCGCGATCGCCAGCCCGGCCAGCTGGTCGGTGCCGATGCGACCGACGATGGCAGTGTCGACGAGCACGTAGACCGGCTCGACGGCGAGCGTCCCGAGCGCGGGCACGGCGAGTGTGAGGATGCGCCGTTGCAGAGGATCGCGACGGCGGCTCACATCAGGATCCTGCCATCGAGGGTTCCGTCAACGCTCAGCGATATGACGCAGCTTGGATCGCGTAGAGGTCGGCGTAGGTGCCGCCGCGCGCCATCAGTTCGTCGTGACTGCCGACCTCGGCGACGCGGTTGCCGTCGAGCACCACGATCAGGTCGGCCATGCGAACCGTGGAGAACCGGTGCGAGACGAGCACGGTGATGCGTCCGTTGGCTGCGACTTCGCGAGCGCTCGCCGCGTAGCGCTCGAACAGTGCGTGCTCGGTCTCGGCGTCCAACGCGGCGGTCGGCTCGTCGAGCACGAGCACCAACGGCTCCTCGCGCATGTAGCCGCGAGCGAGCGCCAGCTTCTGCCACTGGCCGAACGACACGTCGACGCCGTCCTCCCACGTCGGGCCGAGCTGGGTGTCCAACCCGTCGCGGAGGTGCTGGACCATGTCGTGCGCGCCGGCACGATCCACGGCGTCGCCGACCGCGGCGCGGTCCTCTCGGCGCGGCTCGTCGCCGAGACCGACCGTGGTCTGCGCCCGGAACTCGAGACGGGCGAAGTCCTGAAAAGCGCCCGACATGCGCGCCCGCCAGCCGGCGTGCGAGACGCGAGCGAGGTCGACGTCGTCGGCCATGATCCGTCCCGCGTCGACGTCGTAGAGGCGAGCCAGCAGCTTCACCAGCGTCGTCTTGCCGGCGCCGTTCTCGCCGACCACGGCCACGACTGCACCGGCCGGGAAGAACAGGTCGACGTCGTCGAGCACCAACCGCGTCGTGCCAGGGTAGGAGAAGCTGACGTGGTCGAAGCGGATGCCGTCGCGCAGCACCGTCGGCGCCGGCAGGTCGGCGTGTCGATCCAGCGCGGCGGCGTAGTCCTCCAGCCAGGCCAGGCGCTGCGACGAGTCGAGCCAGATGCCGCGCAGGAAGCCGAGCTCGCCGACCGCAGCGCCCACGTACGCGGACAGGCGGCTGCCGGCAACCAGCACGAGGACCACCGATCCGACACCCGCGTCGAGCCCGGACGCGACGAACACCACCGAGGCGACGAACGCCGCGCCGAACACCGCCCACGCGCCCATGTGCCACAGCGCCGTGCGCCAGCGCACCGCGGCCACCGGGTCGTACCACTCACGCCACGCCGAGGTGCGGTCGGCGAGCAGTCGCTCGCCGATGCCGGCGACGCGCACCTCCTTGCCGGGCGCCGCGGTGGTGGCGACGTTGAACAGGTGGTGGGCGAGGCGATCACGTGCAGCGACCCGCTCCTCCGTCGCACGCTCGACCGCCGGCCGGCTGGATGCGACGCGCACCATTGGCAGCGCGAACACGACGAGGAGCACGAGCACCGGGTGGATGCTGGCCAGCAGCACCATCGTGAACGCCAACCGCAGCAACCAACCGACCGTGGAGAACAGCGCCATGAACAGGTGGTCGAGCGCGAAGATCTGGTCGCGCAGCACCGACAGCCGGTCGAGGTGCTCCGGCCGTTCGTGGTGGTCGATGGTCGGCACGTTGGCCTGCAGCGTGGCGACGTGGGCCTGGAAGGCGATGCTGACGCGGTCGCGGAAGCGGCGATCCAACCGGTCGAACATCAGCTTCAGGTACCACGTGCCGGTGGCCGACAACCCGAGTCCGATCGCGGCCACGATCAACTTGGTCCGCTCACCACCCGTGGCACCGTCGGCGAGCAGCTTCAGCCACAGCGCCACCAGCGCGTCGGGCAACGCGGTCAGCAACGTCATCAGGAACGAGGCGACGAGCAGCTTCGGCTCGGCGCGGTAGCCGAGCTTGACGATGCGAACCATCGAGCTCCACGCCGGCGGCAGCTCGTCGTGCGCTGCGCTGTCAGAGCCGCTCATACAGCACCTCCTCGCCGTCGTCGGAGACCTCGGCCTCGTTGAAGCGGCTGGCCTGCAGTTCGTACATCGTGCGGTAGCGGCCGCCCAGCGCGATGAGCTCGTCGTGCGTGCCCAGCTCCACCACACGCCCGTGCTCGACGACGCAGATCCGGTCCGCCTGGCGCACCGTGCTGAAGCGATGCGAGACGAGGATGGTGGTGCATTGCCGAGTCGCGGCCAGCACCCGCTCGAAGATCTCCGACTCCCCGCGCACGTCGAGCATCGCGGTCGGCTCGTCGAGCAGCACCAACCCGGCACCGCCGCGCACGGCGGCCAGCGCGCGGGCGAGCGCGACGCGCTGCCACTGCCCGCCGGAGAGATCCGTGCCGCCGGGGTAGCCGCGGTGCAGCGGCGTGTCGAGCGACGCCAGTTGATCGGCGCCGGCGTCGACGAGCGCGGCCGTCACCGTGTCGTCGTTCGCGCCGGCATCGGCACCGGCACCGGCAGGCATGACGTTGTCGCGCAACGGAAGCTCGAAGCGCACGAAGTCCTGGAACACGGCGGTGATGCGGCTGCGCCAGCTGTCGACGTCGATGTCGCGCAGGTCGACGCCGTCCACCTCGATGCTGCCCGACTGCGGGTCGTACAGGCGGCAGAGCAGCTTGGCCAACGTGGTCTTGCCGGCCCCGTTCTGGCCGACGATGGCCAGTGACGTACCGGCGGGGATGACCAGGTCGAACCCGTCGAGCACCGGCGTGCCGACGCGCTCCTCGCCGCTGGAGCTCGCCGCTGGGTAGGCGAAGTGCACGTCGCGGAATCGCACTTCGACGGCGGGCATGCCGGTTGCCGGCTGCGTGCCGACGCGGCTCAGCGCGCCCGCCGGAGCCATCGCCGCCTCGAGACGGAGCACCGCGGCGACTGGTGCTGCGGCGAAGTCGAGCGCCCAGTTGAACCCGCCGAAGGCAACGGTGCTGACAGCGAAGGCGGTCTGGGCGAACACGACGATGCGCGCCAGGTCGATGCTGCCGTCCGCTCCGGCTTCGGCGAGGCGCCAGAAGAACAGGACGTTCGCCCCGGCCACGATCAGCACGCACCACACCACCGACTTCTCGCGCAGCTTGGTGGCCCGCCACTTCAGTTCGTACAGACGACGGCTGTTGGTGATGAAGCGCTCGATGATCCACGGTGCCAGCCCGAACAGGCGCACCTCCTTCGCCGCGGGCGGGTCGACCGCCAGGCGGTACGCGTACTCGGTGTGCCGCGAGGCCACCTGCACCTCGTCGGTGTTGCGGTCCTTCCACACCCCGCTCTCGCGCAGCAGCCAGTGCGTGCAGCCCCACGCCAGCAACAGCAGCGGCGGCGCCCACCATGCGAACGCGAACAGCACCAGCGCGGCGGCGATCCCGCCCAGCAGCTGAGCAAGACCCCCGGCGATGAAGTCCATGCCGACGTGCAGCGGCGGGCCCTGGATGCCGAGGTCGAAGTCACGTGCCGTGTTGAGGTCGTTGATCAGGTCCGGTCGCTCCAGGTGGCCGATGCCGTCAGGCGTCAGGCAGGCGACCATCAAGGTGCGGTTCAGCCAATCCGCCATGCGGCTGCCGACGTTGGCGCTGATCACCTGGTGCAGCGGTGGCAGCACCTGCAGCACGACGAAGGCGACGCCCATGAACACCAGTGGGCCGGTGAGCGAGCGATCGTCCTGCACCGCGCCGACCACGGTGCCGATGGCGATCGCCAGCAGTGGCGGGAGCACGGCGCGCACGGCCATGACCGCCCACCACGCCGCGCTGAGGCCCGGTTGCGCTCGCCACATGGAGCCGAAGAACTGCCATTCCTGACGGTTCCGCAACGAGGTCATCGATCGCGACACTTGCACACCCGTCCATCGTCTCGACGCGCCGGTTTCCGTCGCGAGCCCGAGAGACCAGCACGAGCTCTCGAGTTTGGGTGAGCGAGCGGCAGCGAGCGAACACGGAAGGCGAGCGCAGCGAGCACCGAGCAAATCGTGGTAGCACCACTGTGGTCGGCGGTGGCCACCCTTGCGAGTGGGACCGGTGGCCGTCATGCTCGGCGCAGTGATGACCGCCGAAGCGTTCCTCGCCCGTTCGCAGCGGCGCCAGCACTGGGCTGCCCAGATCGTGCTGGTCGTCGCCGTCTCGATCGCTGCTGGCGCGGCGATGGCCTTCCTGGCCGGAGCGCGACGGTCTTCGACGGTCGTCGACCGGTTCCGCAACGCAGCGCCGGTGCACCACGTGGACGTCTACTCCCCGTCGGGTCAGCTCGATCAACAGACGTTGCTCAGCCGGCCGGACGTCGTTCGTGCCGACCCCTCGTACTACCTGGCCATGTCGTTCGTCTATCCCGACGGGTCGCTCGAGTTCGTCAACGGCCTGAGCTACTCCGTCGAGGTCGAGAATCCGACCGTGCGCGTCCTCGACGGCCGCAAGCCACACGACGAAGCGTTCGAGATCGCCGTCAACCATGGCTTCGTCGAGCTCACGGGTCTGTCGGTCGGCGACGTCGCCCCGTTCGTCATGTTCGCTCCAGAACAGATCGATGAGGTCGAGCGCGGCATCTACGAACCGGCGGGGCCGCACTACGACATGCGCATCGTCGGCGTCGTCCGCACGCCGAACGAGATCGTCACCGACGAGGTGCACAACGCCGGGACGCAGTTCGTCGGCAACTTCGCCAACGTGGTCATCTCGAGCCGGTTCGTCGATGAGCACAAGGACGAGTACCTCGGCTTCGGCTCCAGCTTCGCCGTGCGCCTGGCATCCGGTGCTGCCGGGGTGCAACCGTTCATCGACGACCTGACGGCCGACCTCGGCCCCGACTCGGACCTGATCGCCGGAGCTGCGAGCCAGGACGACCGTTCAGTGCTGTTCGCCACGCCCGTCGATCTCGAGACGACCACGCTGCTCTCCGTCGGCGCCGGCATGGCGGCGGCCGCGCTGGCCGTGGTGCTCCTGCTGCTGCGGATCCAGCAGCGATCGTTGGAGCGAGAGTCTCAGGCGGCTGCCTCCCTCGGTCTCACCGGCGGTCGGCTCGCGGCGACCGCCGCGCTGCGAGTCGGTCCGTCGGCGCTCGGCGCTGCCGCTGGAGCGGTCGCGGTCTCGATCGCGTTGTCGAGCCGCTTCCCGATCGGCCTCGGTCGCCAGCTCGAGCTGGACGGCGGCACGCACGTGGACACGCTGGTCGCACCGCTCGGGGCGTTGATCGTCGCCGGGGCGATCGTCGGCCTCGCGGTGCTGATGGCGCGCCGGCCGCGGCCACTGGTCGCCGCGGCGACGCAGTCGCGCACGAGCAGCTCGTGGCCGCAGCAGTTGCCCTTGGCGGCCGGGCTCGGGGTGCGACTGGCCGGCGGGGCGAGCCGTCGGCGCACGACGACCGTGGTGGGTGCCGGGGTCGGCGCCGTCGCGTTGGCGGTGGTGATCGCGGTGGGGATGATGACCGCCGGCAGCGATCGGCTGTACTCGCACCCGGACCGCCGTGGCTGGGAGTGGGATGCCGCCATCGGCAACACCAACTTTCCGCTCGACCCGGATCGGCTGGCCCAGCTCACCGCCGACCCAGAGCTGTCGCGACTGACCGCGGTCGGCTACGGGCAGGTGCTGATCAACGGCGTGTCGTGCGAGGTCCTGGCCATCGATCCTCTCGGGTCGGCCCCACCGCAGGTGCTGGCCGGCCGCTTGCCGGTCGCGCCGACCGAGATCGCGCTCGGGCCGGGCCTGATGCGCCTCGTCGGTGCCGGGCTCGGCGATCAGGTCGTGTTGTCGTTGAGCGGCTCGGAGTTCACCGACGAGGAGTTCGCCTCGCCGAAGGACGTCACGCTGACGGTGGTGGGCGAGTCGGTGTCGCCCGTGTTCGGCGAGTCCGACCCGGCCGACATCGGCGTCGTCGCGCTCGGAGCGATCGCCGCCGGAGGAGGGAACTCGACCCCGAGGCTCGTGCTGGCCAACTTCGTCGACTCGGATCACCCCGCCGCGGCGGAGGCACTCGCCGATCGCATCACGGAGGAGATCCACACCGACATCATCCCCGGGCGGATCGTCAGCATGCACCGCGCACGAGGCGTGCCGTTGGCCGGCCTCGGCCTGGCCGCGGGACTGGGGCTCTTCGTGCTGGCGGCGACGCTGGCCTCGCTCGGCCGCTCGAACCAGCGCACCCTGGCGACGTTGCGCGCGTTGGGACTCGATCGACGGCGACAGGCCGCGGCGCTGGCGTGGCAGGGCGTGGCGATCGCCGGCGTGGTCGTGGTCCTCGGCGTGTTCGCCGGGCTGTTGGCGGGAGCGACGCTGTGGCGGCGCATCACCGAAGACCTCGGCGTGCGGCCGGGGATCGTGTTGCCCTGGTCGCTGATCGTCGGGTTGGTGATCGTGCCCGCCGTCGCGGTGATCGTCTCGATCGGTGCGCGCCGGTCGACGCACCAATCGCTCGCGGACGCGCTGCGCTCCGAGTGAGCGCCGGCGTTCAGCCGAGGACGATGGCCGAGTGCTGCTCGAGGAAGGCCGTGATGTCGGCCTCGTCGCGCAGCGGCAGTGGGTAGACGATCAGCCGGTTGACGCCGGCGGCGATGTAGGCCTTCACGAGCTCGGCGTTCAACGGTCCGGTGGGCGTGATGCTGATCTCCAGATCACCGAGCTCGTCCGGGCGGGCGTGCTGCTCCTGTGCGGCGCGCAGCTTGGCCACGTTCTTGCCGGCGGTCTCCGGGTCCATGAAGAAGCCGTACCAACCGTGGCCCTGCTCGACCGCGCGGCGGTGCGCGCCGGGCGTGCTGCCACCGATGACGATCGGGATCGTGCCGGCCGGGCGCGGGTTGGCGTCGATGCCGTCGAAGTTGGTGTGTGCGCCGTGGAAGCTGAGTGGCGCCTCGCCGTACCAGAGGGTGCGCATCGCTGCGAGGTGGTCGTCGGTGCGACTGGCCCGCTCGCTGAGCGGCACGCCGATCGCGCTCATCTCCGGCTCGAGGTAGCCGACGCCGACACCGAAGATGAAGCGACCGCCGCTGACCGCGTCGAGGCTGGCGATCTGCTTGGCCAGCACCAGCGGGTTGCGCTGGGGGAGGATGATGATCCCCGTGCCGAGGTGCATCCGCTCGGTGGCCGCAGCCACGAAGGCCAGGTGCACCATCGGGTCGAGGATCGGATCCGTCGGGTTCATCGGCGCCGGTGCCACGCGCGGGCTCGGGAGCACGACGTGCTCGCCGGCCCACCAGCTCTCGTAACCCAGCTGCTCGCAGCGCGCCGCAAGGCGCATCGTCACGTCGGGGTGGTAGGCAACGCCGGCGTTGAGCCCGAAGACAGCAAGTTTCATGAACCCCGGTCTATCGCCTGGCGGCTGCTCCGCCCCATCCGTGAGTCTCACGGCCACGGGTGGCTCCCAAACTCACGAACGGACGAGTGAGAAGGTCAGCGGTTCCAGGGCGCAGATGGCGAGACAGCACCCGGCGCGGTGAGCACGTCGCAGCCCTCGTCGGTGACGAGGATGGTGTGCTCGAACTGGGCGCTGCGCTTGCCGTCACTGGTGATGGCGGTCCAGTCGTCGTCGAAGGCCATGCGGTGCTGCCACGAGCCGGCGTTGATCATCGGCTCGATGGTGAACGTCATGCCGGGGCGCATGATCATGCTGGCGCGCTCGTCGTAGTAGTGCAGCACCTGGATGTCGCCGTGGAACAGCTCGCCGATGCTGTGGCCGATGAAGGCACGCACGACGCCGTAGCGGTGCGGGCGGGCGTGGTTCTCGATGGCCCGACCGACGTCGCTGAGCGGGCGACCGGGCTTGACCGCCTCGATGCCCTTCCACATGCACTCTTCGGTGACCTTCACCAGATCGCGACTGGCCGGGTCGACATCGCCGACGAAGAAGGTGGCGTTGGTGTCGCCGTGCACGCCATCGGCGAAGACCGTGACGTCGAGGTTGACGATGTCGCCGTCGCGCAGCACCGACGAGTCGGGGATGCCGTGGCAGATCACTTCGTTGACGCTGGTGCACAGGCTCTTCAGGTAGCCGTGGTAGTTCAGCGGGCTCGGGTAGACGTTGCGCTCGATGCACAGCTCGTGCACGAACACGTCGAGCTCCTCGGTGGTGATGCCCGGGCGCACCTGCTCGCCGGCGAGACGCAGCACCTCGGCGGCGATGGCGCCGGCGTTGCGCATCTTGGCGATGATCTCCGGCGACTTCACCCGCGGCTCGGGCCAGCGGTCGACGATGCCGGTGTCGGCGTACTGCGGGCGACCGATGTGGGCCGGCACGGTACGCATCGGGGAGACGATGCCCTTGGTCACCTTGCCCTCCGTGGGCTTGTGGCAGCGCTTGTACTTGCGGCCGCTGCCGCACCAGCACGCGTCGTTGGCCTGGGGAAGGACGGAGGGCGGTTGCGCGGTCTGCAGCACGAATCGAAGTGTACCCCCGCTCCTCCACGCCGAGTCCTGCGCGACGGGCGTGTCGGTGAGGTCAATCGAGTAGCTGAGCGCCGGTCAGAGGCGCTCGGCTACTCGGTTGACGGCACGAACTTCCCCGAACCGGCGATCGCCCCATTCTGGACAGCTGCTGACGTGGTCGTTTTCCGCTCGGGCTCGTTCGGCACGGCTCTGTGTAGGTGATGCAATCAACGATCTCGACCTGCGGCGTCATCAACGCGGCACCCGCCCGTCATTACGGCAAACGTAAGCAGGGGGCGAGCTGATGTCGGCGGACACGAGCGTGGCGGTGGGGTCATGACGACGTCGCCGTCGCGCGCCCTGGCCTTCCGCCCATCGGGCCGGGCGCGAGCGCGCATCGCCCTGGGCGTGCTGCTGGCGGTCGTCTCCGTCGGCGCGATCCTGCTCGTGTTCTCGACCGTCGATCGACGCGTGCCGGTGCTCCAACTCGTTCGCGACGTCCCGGCCGGCGACGTGCTCGTGGCTGACGATCTGCGCGTCGTCGAAGTGTCGTCCGACCCGACGTTGCAGGTGGTCGCCGCCGACCTGCTGCCGGCGATGGTCGGCCGTTACGCCAAGGTGCGGCTGGTCGCAGGGTCGCTGCTCACACTGCCGGCTCTGCAGTCGCGTCCACTCGTTGCGGATGGGGCGGCGATCGTGGCCGTGCTCGTCTCGCCGGGCGAGCTGCCCGCCGGGCTGCGCGAGCGATCGCATGTCCGCATCGTGCTGCCCGACCTCGATGTCGCGTCCGCCGCCGGCGTCCCGTCCACCGGCGGAGTGGTCGCCCCACCCCGTTCGGTGGACGGACGCGTCGTCGGCCTGCCCGCTCAGCCGGATGCCGTGACGGGCAGCGTGTCGGTGTCGATCGAGCTCTCCGAGGCAGATGCCGTCCTGCTCGCTTCGGCGGCCGGCGGCCGCATCGTCCTGCTCGATCCCGCAGCCGATCCCGCAGACGAGCCGGCGCCGGCCACGTCGACATCGGCGCCGGCATGAGCGTCGTTGTGGTCGCCGGCGATGGCGCGACGACGACCACCGTCGGGCTCGCCACGGTGTGGCCGGCGCGCTGCATCGTCACCGAGCTCGACGCTCGCGGCGGCGCACTTGCTGCGTGGCTCGAGGTGACGCGCCGACCCAACCTCTCGTCGCTCGCGGCCGCTGCCGGTCATGCGGGATGGGAGCAGTTCATCGATGTGCTCCAGCGATCCGACCGAGGCGTCGATGTGGTCGTCCTGCCCTCGCACCCGCCGGAGGCGCGGGCAGTGGTGTCCACGCTCGTTCCGGTGCTCGGCTCGCTGCTTCGTCCGCCGGATGGCACCACGGTGATCGTGGATGCGGGCGAGGCCACGCAGGCCATCACGCTCGCCACGATCGCCGACGCGATCGTGGTGGTGCATCGGCAACGAAGCGCCACCGCTGCGACAGCTGCGCTCGGCATCGAACGGCTCGCCGGCGTGGTGTCCACGCTTGGCGCGTCCGGGCCGGCGATCGTGGTGGGCCTGATCGGGGAGCGGCCGTATCGCGGCACCGACGTTGCCTCGCTGTTCGAGGTTCCGGTCGTTCCGATCGCCGCCGATCCGTGGGGCGCTGACGTGCTCGCCGGCCGCCCTGCCGGGCGCGGGCAGTTTGCTCGATCGCCGTTGGCGCGAACCTTCCGCGACCTCGCCCAGCGGATCGGCGTGGAACTGGCGTCTCGCGGCACCTACACCGCGGCAGGCGACCTGGAGCCCGTGCAATGAGCAGCGATCGCGACGCGGTCCGCGAGCTCAGTGGTCGACTCTCAGCGCGACTCGCCGAGGCGATCGAGTCGGATCAGCACGACCGCAGCGGTGGAGGACGACGCAACGTTCGTGACGATCGACCACGTCTCGAGCTCATGCTCGGTCGGTGGTTGGCCGAAGAGGTCGCGGCGATCAACCACCGTCGGCTGCAGAACGGGCTCGGGGTGCTCGATCCGGTCACGGAGCAGTCACTTCGCTCGCAGGCCTACGCGGCCACGATCGGTGCCGGGCCGCTCGACGCCTACTTCGCCGATCCCGAGGTGGAGGAGATCGACGTCAACTCCCACCTGTGCACGTGGGTCAGCTACGCCGACGGTCGCAAGGTCGACCTCGGTCAGCTGTGGGAGTCGGCCGACGACCTCACCGCCTTCCAGCAGCGAGTCACACTGTCGATGGGCCTGTCCGAGTCGCGACTCGACGAGCAGTCGCCGATGGTCACGCTGCAAGCACCGGATGGCGCTCGCGTCGTCATGGTGCTCGGCGGCCCTGGCCGCAACGGCATCTCGACCCATCCGCGCCTGTCGATCCGTCGGTTCACCGTCGACCGGGTCGGTCTCAATGGCTTGGCCGCCCGAGGGCTGTTCCCGGATTGGCTGGTGCCGCAGCTCGAGGCGTTGGTCGCCGCGGGCATGACGATCCTCGTCTCGGGCGGGCCGGGCGCCGGCAAGACGACGCTGCTCAAGGAGCTGCTCGGTGCGGTGCCACCGGGTGAACGGATCGTCACCATCGAGAAGGGCTTGCTCGAACTGAGGTTGGAGGACGATCCGCGTCATCCGGATGCGCCGGCGCTCTTCACCCGACAGGCGAACACCGAGGGGCGCGGCGCGATCAACGCGCGCGAGTTGGTCGAGCTGACCCGTCGGTTGAACCCCGACCGGGTCGTCGTCGGCGAGCTGGTCGAGGACGAAGCGCTGGAGATGCTCGATGTCGCCTCGATGTGCAAGCGCGGTTCGATGGCGACGATCCACGCTCACTCCGTCGACGCGGTGCTCAGTCGCCTCGCCTTCTACGTCGCCAAGTCGAACACGAAGCTGCCCGAGTTCGCGGTCTGGTCGCTGATCGCCGACACCGTTGACTTCGTCATGCACATCGACCTCGTCCGGAACGCGACGGCCGACCGTCCCTCGCGACGGCTCACGTCGATCATCGAGGTCGACGGGCGCAGCGAGCACGGAGGCGTTCGCGTGACCGAGCTGTGGTCGCTCGATGAGCACGGCGCCTTCTCGCAGCGCGCCCCGCTGTCGCGACGCCACGTTCGGCGGCTGCGCACGGCAGGCGTTCCCGACGGTCTCTTCATCCCGAACGAGGCGTCGGCGTGAACCGCGACCAGCTGGTGCTGGCGGTGAGTGCGTGCGGTGCGGTTCTCGGCGTCGCGCTCGTCGTCGGCGGGCTCGCCGGTGGCCAGCCGGAGGCCGTGACCCCACGACGGCCCCGGCTGGCTCCGGTGGTCGGCGTGGTCACGTTCGTTGCGTTGGTCGCGCTGACGGGATGGTTGGTCCCCGCCGCCATCGTCGGCGCCATCGTGTGGGCTGGAGTGACCGCAGGTTCGACGACACGGTCGCCCGGCTTCCAGCGTGAGCGCGTCGAGGCGCTGGCGTCGTGGACAGAGAGCGTGCGCGACGTGATGCAGGCAGGCAGCCAGCCGGTCGGCGCGATCGGCGCGACTGCGGCCAGCAGCCCGGTGATCATCCGCACTGCAGTGCGTTCGCTGCATGCCCGGCTGTCAGCCGGCCACTCGGCGGAGACCACGTTGCGCCGCTTCGCAGACGATCTCGACGACCCGCTCGGCGACCTGGTCGCCATCGGACTCCTCATCGCGATCACGCGCGGCGCGCAGACCGACGCGGTGCTGTCCTCGTTGGCGACGCAGGCGCGCCACCATGCCGATCGCCGTCGGATCGTCGAGGCAGAGCGAGCGCCCCGCCGCCGCGAGGTGCAGGCGTTGGCGGCGATCATGTCGTTGCTCTTCGGGTTGGTGTTCGTCTTCGCCCGTACCAGCTACCTGCGTGCTTATGAGGCCGTCGAGGGCCAGGTGTTCCTGGCACTGCTGATCGCAGCGTTCGGTGCACTGCTGTGGAGGGTCGCCGCGCTCGCTCGCTTCCCGTTGCCGTCGAGGTTCCTCAGCGTGCGAGGCGAGTCGTGAACGCAGTGCCTCGGCTCGTCGCTGCAGCGTTGTGCGGGGCGCTCGGCGTGTTGCTGGTGATCGACGGCTTCGCGCAACGACGCCCGCCACTGGCCGCCGCAATCCGCCGCCTCGATCGCACTCCATTGCCACCGTCCGTGCATCCGCAGCGCTGGGTTCGGTGGGCCCAGCCCGTCAGCCGTCGCCTCCGCTTCCCGGCCACGGTGCTGGCCGACCTCCGACTCATCCGTCGGCTTCCCGAGGTGCACGGGGCGATGCTCACCGCCGCCAGCACCGGCGCGCTGTTCGCGCCAGCGGCCCTGTTGGTGCTGGCGCAGGGGCTGGGCGTGCTGCGGCTCGGGTCGGTGATCCCCCTCGCGGCGCCGCTGCTCGGTGCGGCGGTTGCCCCGCTGCTCGTTCACCGCACGATGCGCGACCGGGCGGCACAGGTTCGCGACGACCTCCGTCACCAGCTGTCCGCCTACCTGGACGTGGTGACGATGCTGCTCGCAGCGAACGTCGGCAACGAAGGGGCGCTGCGGCAGGGAGCCCTTGCCGGTGACGGCCGGCTGTTCGTCGAGCTCCGGCGGCAGATCGTCGTTGCCGAGACGGCCAACCAATCGCTGGTCGTCGCGCTGGCACAGCTCGGTGACGATCTCGAACTGGTCGAGCTGCAGCAGATCGCCGCGTCCGCTGCGCTCGGCGCGACCATCGGCGCTCCAATGGCGCGCAGTCTGGCGGCGAAGTGCGCCACCCTCCGCATGAGCCTGGCGGCCGAGCAGGAGACCGAGGCGCGCCTCCGCACCGACCGCATCACGGCCCCGCTCGTCGGCATGTCGCTGCTGATCATGGCGGCGGTCGTCTACCCCGCTCTCAACTTCGCCCAGTGAGGGCGCGCGAAAGGACCAACCATGCCCATCGACCTCGTCGTCCTGGCCATCCAGCACAGCATCCTCGGCACGACCCGGCGCCTCCTACCGGCATCGAGCTCGCCGCAACGAGATCGCGGCGCGGTGTCGCTGGAGCAGGTCCTGTGGTTCGTCGCCGCGGGGGTCGCCGTTGCGGTCATCGCCGCGATTCTCTGGGGCAAGATCCGCAACGAAGCCGACAAGCCGATCACGCCACCCGTCGCGCCATGACCGAACAACGCGACGACCTCCGCGACGTCGGCAGCACGTCGCTGTCGGTGGTCCTCACCGCACCGGTGCTCGTGGCGTTGATGTTCTGCGCGTTCCAGGCGGCGATGTGGAACCACACGCGGGCAGTGGCTCGGGTGATCGCCTCGGAGACCGCCGTGCTCGTCGCCCGCGATCACGTCAGCGCTGACGCCGCCGTCGTGTCGGCGCGAGCAGCGTTGGCCGCGGCTGGTCTCGGCACCGAACAGGTCGATGTGGGCATCGTCGGCACCGACGTCGTGGTGTCGATCCGCGTGCAAGCGCCGGGGATCCTGCGCGGCACGAGCACGACGATCGACGTCACCGCGGCTGTCGGGTTGGCTGGGTGGACGCCGTTGTGACTCGGCAGGTCTCGAAGGATCGCGGTGCAGCGGAGGTGCTCGGGCTCGTGCTCGTTGCGCCGGTGGCCATCGCGCTCGCGTTCCTCGTGCTGTGGACGGGCCGGCGCGTGGACGCCCGAGCTCAGATCGGGCACGCCGCGTCAGCCGCGGCCCAGTCGGCGGCTCGGGAACGCACTCCCGCGGCGGCGACCGCCGCAGCGCAGCGCACCGCCGCGGCGATGCTCGTCGACACCCGTGCATGTGACGACGGCGCGCGTGTCGTCGTCGACACGAGCGCGTGGAGTCAGGGCATCGTGATCGTGGCCGTCGACTGCACGCCACGTCACGACGATCTCCCCGGCGTCGGCACGTCGATGACGATCAGCGCATCCGCGACGGCGACCCTCGACGACCACCGATCGGCGCTGCTCCCATGATGTCGAGCCGAGCAGTGCGTGACGATCGCGGATCGGTCGCGGTCGTCTCCGTGACCATCGTCTTCGTGATGATGGCCGGCTCGTTGCTCTGGCTGTCGAGGACCGTGGATCGATCCCTGCACGACCGAGATCACGCCGCCGCTGTGGCCTACGAAGCGGCGCGGGCCGGCGCGCAGGCGCTGGACGCAACCGCGGTCCGCCAGGGCGAGTCCATCATCGACCCCGCCGTCGCTCGGCAACGGGTCCTCATCACCGTTGCGGCCGAGCTGGCGAGATCGGGCGACACCGGCTCGGTGACCGGTCTCGTGATCGAGGCCAACCGCGTCACGGTCACCGTCACGATCACGACCACAACTCGGCACGCGAGCGGCACCGCCAGCGCCGCATCGGTCGTCGGCGTCGACGGCCCTGACACCTGATCCCACCCCAGCGAGGTTCTCATGCACTCCCACCGTCTCCGATCTGCGACCGCGTCACTCGCTGCTGTGCTGGCCGCTGCGGTCGCCGCGCCCCTCGCGCTGATCGAGGTGAGCCGCGCTCGACTGGGCTCGGCGCAGCCGCTGCGTGGCGTGCAGGCGCCATGGAAGTGGTCGCTGGACGAGGTCCGCCGATGGATTGCTTCGCTGGGTGAGGGGTTCGACCGCAGCGATCAGCTGGTCGACCTCTTCATCCGCATTGCCGTGGTCGTCGCATGGCTGTGCGTGGCCGTCCTCGTGGTGACGATCGTTCGTGAGGTGGTCTTCCAACTTCGCCACGGCATGCCATCGTCACACCGGAGGCGCGGGCCGTTCCGGGCCGTGGCGGGCTTCGTCGCGGCCGGGCTGGTCGGCGTGCTGCCGGTCGCCGGTGCCGCGGCGCCGGCGTTGGCCGCCGCACCGGCGATCAGCGTCTCCCACGAAGCAACCGTGTCGTCGGTACCGCAGACCTTCGCGCCCGCCGGGCACACCGTGGAGGTGGTCCGTGCCGGCGACTCGGTGTGGTCGATCGCCGAGCGAGTTGCGGGTGGTGGCGACGTCAGCGTGCTCGCGCAACGCATCGTCGAGGTGAACCTCGGTCGGACGATGAACGACGGCGCTCGGTTCGTCACCGGAGCCCTCATCGAGCCCGGCTGGCAGCTGAACGTCCCCGCGAACGCCCCGCCGCCCGGGCCGTCGACGCACACCGTTCGCGCCGGCGACTCGTACTGGGCCGTGTCCGAAGATCACCTCGACGAGGAGCTGCACCGCGAAGCGACCAACCGCGAGGTGTTCGAGTACGTGCACCGGATGATGGATCAGAACGCGCCGCTCCTGCACCATCGCGATCCGGCGTTGATCATCCCCGGCGAGGTGCTGCAGTTCCCGCCGACCGATGTCGTTGCTCCCGTGCCCGCGCCGTTGGCGCCACCCGTCGTTGATGTGCCGCTGGCCGCCGAACCGTTGCCGTCGTGGGCGTCCGAGCCGGCGTTCGCCGATCCTCGCCCGCTGCCGGCCGTTGCAGCACCGGATCCCGACGAGTCCGCTGTGCCGTCCGACTCGGTGGTGCCGGTGGAGGCCGTGTCGCCGCCGGCGATCCCTCCCGCGCCCGTCACGATCGGTCAGACGACGCCGATCCCTGATGTCGCCGTTGGCATGGACACCGGCGTCGGATCGCCGCTCCTCGCAGCCACGTCCGTGACCCTGGCGGCCGGCGTGCTCGCCTTGGCCCGACGCCGTCGCCGAGCCGCGCTGCGCAGTGCCGGTGTCGGCGCGCGGCTCGCCCGAGTGGAGCCGGTGGACGCGATGATCGAGCGCTCGATCGGGGCGGCTCGGCCGCTGGAACGGATGCTGCGCATCGAGCTCGGCCTTCGTGCTGTCGGTCCGGCACTCGCCGCGTCCGGCGATCGGCCGCTCGCTGTGCTCGTCGGCGACGACGGCGCAGTCCGGCTCGTCACTGAACAGAAGTCGATGCCGGCCGGTGACATGTGGCGTCTGGATCTCGCCTCCGACCACTGGATCCTCCCGGCATCCGTGACCGTCTCCGATCTCGCGGCGGTGTCGCGCTCGATCCCCGATCCGTGCCCGCTGCTGGTGCACATCGGTCGCTCGGGCGACGCCGATCTGTTCGTCGATCTGGAGGCCGTCGGCGTGCTCTGCGTCGACGCCGCGTCGTCCGATGCGGCCGCCGGGATCGTGCGGGCGATCGTCGCCGCGATCAGCGTGTCGGCGCTCGCCGAAAGCGCGCAGATGGTTGCGGCAGGCACGGTGTCGACGTCGCTCCTGCATCGTGCGGCCCCAGGCGCACCGGCAGTCGTCGTCGAAGATGCACATGCAGCGCTCGACGAGGCGGTGCGCTGGCTCGGCTCGACGTCGTCAGCGGTCGCCGGTACCGCATCCACGTTCGCCTTGCGCATGCGCGGTGGCGGCGAGCAGTGGTCGCCGGCGTTGGTCGGCAGCACGGACCTCGCCTGGAACGACGATGCAGCGTCCCGAGCGTGCGACATCGCGGCGGGCGGAGGTCGGGGTGTTGCCGTCGTGATCGATCGACCGGTCGACGGCCCGGTGTGGACGATCCGTGAGCGAGACGGTGCGTTCGAGATCGATGCGCTGGCGCTGCCCGTCCACCCCATCGGCCTGCCGAGCGGCGATCTCGCGTCCCTGTCGGGGCTGATCGATCGAAGTTCGACGGTCGTCGTGGATCCGGCGCCTCCGCGTGACGGTGGAGCGGTCGTCGACGAGCCGCCCTCGTGGGCCGAGCCGGAGTGGGAGGTGCTCGTCCGCGTCCTCGGCAACGTCGGGGTGGAGACGCGCTCAGGAACAACGGTCACGTTCGACCGGTCGAAGTCGTTGGAGCTCGTCGCCTGGCTGAGCCAGCACCCCGAGCGACCGACGCGGATGGCGGCCCGCACTGCGCTGTGGGACCTCGACGTGCGCGACGCGACGTTCGCCAACGTGGTCAGTGACGCTCGACGATCGATCGCTCGAGTCGCTGAGCTCCCGGTCGGCGAGGAGTGGATCGCCCGCACGCTCACCGAGCAGCTCCCGCTGCACCGCCTGGCGATCACCGACGCGGCGCTGCTGGCGGCGCGCCTCGAGGCGTCGAACCACCTCGGTGATGTCGAGGCGGTCGGCGTCATCCGGCCCGGGCTCGAGCTGGTCACTGCCGCCCCGTTCGCCGACGCCTCGTTCCTGTGGCCGGACGCCGAGGGCACGACGACATCCCTGGTCCTCCTCGTCACCAGCGCGGCGACGCGCATGGCCGAGCGCTGTCTGGCGTTGGACGACATCGACGGGGTGTTCTGGGCGACCGGGCAGGGTCTGAAGGTGCTCCCCGGCCACGAGGAGCTGATCTCGCTGCGCATGCGGGCGCACGCCTCGGCCGGTGACCTGTCCGGTGTCCGCCAGGAGTGGGACGCCTACGAACGGGCGCTCGCTGCCGACCCGTGGGCCGACGACGAACCGGCGCCGAAGCTGATCGATCTTCGTCGGCGCCTCCTCGCTCCGTCGATGGCCGGCTGACCCGCGAGCGTTTGGCCGTTCAGCCACCGTGGCGATGGGTCAGCGATCAAACGCGATGAGGGTCAGTGGGCGAGGCGGTCGAGGAATCGCAGCGCGGCCTGGCTGCTCTCGATGCGCCACAGGGCGACGATGTCGTTCGGCTCGTGCTCGGCCCAGCCGGCGGCGATGCGCTCGATCTGGGTGCGCTGCTTGACGAGCATCTTGCTCACGTCGATCTCGCACAGCTCGGCGATGACCAGTTTCAGCAGCAGCTCGCTGCGCACGTCGCGCAGGTGCGCCACCGGTGTCTGCAGCCACGTGCGCAGCTGCGCCCGCCCGGCTCGAGTGGCGGCGAGGATCGTGCGGTTGCCACCGGCGATGCCCGGCTCCTCGCCCGTTGCGTGGATGAGCTCGCGTGCGGTCAGCTGGTCGAGCGAGCGGTAGGTCAGCGGCCGCGACAGCGACCACACCCGGCCGACGTCGCCCGACGGCTTGAGCCGCGCCGCGATGGCGAACCCGTGCGCCGGCGCGGCATACAGGATCCCGAGGCAGGCCCATTCCCCCAGCAGGAGCGGTTGGCTGTCCGAGCGGCTCATCGGCCTCGCACGCTACGCGAGTCGATTCCGTTTGTGCTTGAAACGCGGTCCTGGCCCGATCCGTGCACAAACGGTGGAGGGATCAGGCGGGATAGGCGTCGATGTCGGTGGCCTTGGCGGTGGCGGTGACGGGGTCGCCGGGGCGGAGCGACATCGCGTCGAGCGCAGCGGTGGTGATCTCGGCGGTCAGACGCAGCGCGCCGTCGATGCCGACGCGGGCACGATCGCCGAGACGATCGATGTCGCCGACCACGCCCGACCACACGTTGCGGGCGCTCGACCCGGCGGGGGCCTCCGTCGACAACGTGATCGCCTGCGGGCGAATGACCGCGAACGACGGACCCGCGTCGGCGTCGGCGATCACGACGTGCGCGCCCGTGTCGGTGACGAGGACGCCATCGTCGATCACGCCGGCGACGAGGTTCGTGCCGACGAGGTCGGCGACGTAGCGCGACCGCGGGTGTGCGGTGACCTCGTTGATCGTGCCGACCTGCACGATGCGGCCGGCGTCGAGGATGGCCACGCGATCGGCCAGCGCATATGCGTCGACGGGATCGTGGGTGACGAGGATGCGCATCCCGTCGAACGACTCGAGGTGGCGACGGAGGTCGCGGCGAACGCCGCCGCGCGTGCCCGCGTCGAGCGCGGCGAGCGGCTCGTCGAGCAGCAGCAGCTGTGGCTCGGTGGCCAACGCGCGGGCGAGCGCGACACGTTGCGCCTGCCCGCCCGAGAGAGCGCCCGGCTTGTGCTCGGCGTGATCGGACAGGCCGACGCGCTCGAGCCACTCGCCGGCGGTCGTACGCGCCTCGCGCTTGGCGGCACCGCGAGCGCGCAGTCCGAAGGCGACGTTCTCCAGCGCGGTCATGTGCGCGAACAACAGGTAGTCCTGGAACACGACGCCGATCGGCCGCTGCTCGGCCGGCACGAACGTGTTCGTCGCCGGGTCGTCGAGCACCGTGTCGCCAAGGACCGTGTCACCGAGCACGATGCGTCCCCCGTCGATCGGCAGCAGCCCGGCCAGCGCGCGCAGGACGGTCGACTTGCCGGCGCCGTTCGGCCCGAGGATGGCCAGCACCTCACCCGGCTGTACCGCGAGCTCGGCCTGCAGATCCAGCGTGCCGAGCTGCAGTGTGATGGTGGCAGCGAGACTCATCCGGCTCCCGGTCCCGTGCCGCCGCCGAGCCATCGATCGCGCAGGCCGACGAGCACGGCGAAGGACACGGCGATCAGCACCAGGCTGAGGATCAGCGCCTCGCGCGGGGCCGTCTCCAACCTGAGGTAGGTGGCCAACGGCATCGTCTGCGTGGTGCCGGGGAAGTTGCCGGCGAAGGTGATCGTCGCCCCGAACTCGCCGAGCGCCCGCGCCCACGCCAGGACGCCGCCGGCGATCAACGCAGGGCGGATGGTGGGCAGCGTCACCCGACGGAACACGTACCAGCGCGACCCGCCGAGCGTGCGCGCCGCGTCCTCGTAGCGCCGGTCCAACTGGCGCAGCGCGGCCTCGACGGTGAGCACGAGGAACGGCATGGCCACGAACGTCTGGGCGACGATCACGCCACGAGTGGTGAACGGCAGGCGGAAGTCGAACCAGCGATCGAGGTACTGGCCGAACAAGCCACGTCGACCGAAGGAGAAGAACAGGGCGACGCCACCGACCACCGGGGGCAGCACCATCGACAGCGTGCAGATGGCGCGCACGATGCTGCGGCCGGGGAACTTCACGCGGGCGAGCAGCCACGCCAGCGGGACGCCGAAAAAGAGGGCCAGCCCAGTGGCCCAAAGCGAGCACTCGATGCTCAGCCACAGCGCCTGGCGCACCGACTCCTGCGAGAGCACCTTCCACGCCGAGCTCCACGGCGCTCGCCACAGCAGACCGATGAACGGCAACGAGAAGAACGCGATCGCGACCAGGGCGATCAACAGCGCAGGGGCGGGAAGGCGATCCTTCCCGCCCCTGCGGCGGCTTGCTGAACGCGGCGGTGCCGCGTCGGTCACGGCTTGGAGAAGCCGTAGCTGGCGAGGATCTTCTGACCCTGCTCGCTCAGCACGAAGTCGATGAACGCTTGTGCGCCCTCGGCGTTGGCTGCTTCCTTGGTCACGGCGACAGGATAGGTGGCGATGACGTTGAGGTCGGCAGGGATGTCGATGCCTTCGGCCGCGTCGCCGGCGGCCAGCACGTCGGTCGTGTAGACGATGCCGGCGTCCGCCTCGCCGGCAGTCACCTTGGTGACGATGCCCTTGACGTTCTCCTCCAGCGACACCGGGGTGACGGTCACGCCGGTATGCTTCAGCACCTGGGCGCCGTACTTGCCGATCGGCACCTCGGGCGCGCACGTCACGTAGAGCAGGCCCGACTGGGCGAGGTCCGCAACCGTGGCGATGTTCTTCGGGTTGCCCTGCTCGACGATGATCTGCAGCGAGTTGGTGGCGAACACGGCGGGCTCACTGCCGTTCTCACCAGCGTCGGTGAGCTTGGTCATGTTGGCCTGGTCGGCCGAGGCGAACACGTCGGCCGGAGCGCCGTCGTCGATGATCGAGGCAACGAGCTTCGACGACGCGTCGAAGCTGAACGTCACCTTCGCATCGGGGTACTCGGTCATGAACGCCTCGCCGAGCTCGGTGTACGCGGCGGTCAGCGACGCTGCAGCGAACACCGTGATGTTGCCGGACACCTCGGGCTCGGGTGCGCCGCTGACAGGCGCGGTGGCGGGCGTCGTCGCCAGGCTGTCGTCCTTGTCGGAGCCGCACGAGGCGCCGATGAACCCGAAGAGGGCGATGGCGGAGACGATCAGCTTCGGTGTTCTGCGCATGTGCGAGAGAATAGTCACGGAGAAACTAAGAAGGTCAATCGTTGACCATTGCCTGGCTGACCTCATCCTCCGGGATTTCGCCTACCCTGCCGCCCGGTGGCGAACGCGGGCAGCGACAACGGGACGGGCAACACGGGGGAGACCGCGGTGGTGCCGGACGGTGGATCGCCGGCGCCGCGCAAGCAGTACCGCCGCCGTCATTCGCTGGCCCAGCGGGTCGTGCTCGGTGTCAGCGTGGTCGTCATCGTCGCCTGCTTCGTCAGCGCCGGCGCGCTGCTCGTGGCCAAGCGCACCGCCGAATCGTTCCTGGCGTCGCCCGACCTGATCGTCAACACCACGTCCAGCACGGCGGCACCGACCACCACCCTCGCCGAGGTCGACCCCACCGACACCGCCGGCACGACGCCCGCGGAGTCCGCGCCGGTGGAGACCTTCCCCGCGGCCGACCCGGCGGCGAAGAACTTCCTCATCACGGGCGCCGACAACAACGCGTGCATCGACCCGAACTCGCCGTACTACAACGCGGTCGACCCGAACCGGCCGGGCAACGAGCGCAGCGACACGGTGATGGTGATCCGCGTCGACCCGAGCACGCAGCGGGCCGCGGTGCTGTCGTTCCCTCGCGACCTGTTCGTGCGCGTCGACGGCCGGGGTAAGGCGCGCATCAACGAGGCGTACGTCAAGGGTGACCCGACACGCCTCGTCAAGACCATCTACAACAACTTCGGCATCGTCGTCGACTACGCCATCCAGATCGACTTCTGCGCGTTCAAGCAGATGGTCGAGGCCGTCGGCGGTGTCACCATCCCGTTCGCCCATCCGACGTACGACAAGAACACGCAGCTGAACATCACCGAGCCCGGTTGCCACACCATGGGTGGCGACGAGGCGCTGGCGTACGTCCGGTCGCGGCACCTGCACTACATCGACGACAAGGGCAAGGATCGCGAAGACCTCAGCGCCGACCTCGGACGCATCAGCCGCCAGCAGGACTTCCTGCGCCGCCTCCTGCGCGCCGCCCTGGACAAGGGTCTGCTGAACCCGAGCGTCGCCGGCGCGATCATCGAGTCGCTGCAGCAGTACATCGTGCGCAGCAACGACCTGACGTTCGACGTGATGCTCGGCTTCCTCGGCGTGATCCGCAACGTGGACCCGGCATCGGTGCCGACCTACCAGGTGGCCGGGACCAACAAGACCGTGGGCGGCGCCGCGGTGCTGATCCCGACGGTGAACAACAAGAACATGAAGGCGATCCTGGCGATCTTCAAGGGCGAAGCTCCGCTCGCCGGTGCGCCCGCCCAAGTCCTCGAGCCGACCGACACGACGACGTCGGGCTCGACGACCGTGACGACGGCGTCGGGCCCGACGACCACCGTTGCGGCAGTCGTCGGGCCCGACGAGAACACGTTCGGGCTGCTGCCGCCCGATGGCTTCGGCTGCTGAGTCAGCCTGCAACGTTCGAGGCGTCGCCCTCGTCGGCTGCACGAGCCGGGAGGAAGCGAGCGGCGATGGCCGCACCGGTCAGTGCGAACGCGGCGGCGACCACGCTGGTGGTGTGCAAGCCGTCGACGAACGCGCTGCGTGCCCCGTGAGCGATCGCTGCCCCGGCGCTGCCGCCGATCTGCTGAGCCACTCCCAGTGCGCCGCCGATCGAGTGCTCGGCGACGTCCCGGGCCCGGTCGGGCAGCTGCACGGCGTCCAGGGTCGAGCCCATGTGCGAGCCGAACACGGACGACAGCACGCTGCCGAGGATGCCGACTCCGAGTGCGCCGCCGACCTCGCGGGTGGTGTCGTTCATCGCCGAGCCGACGCCGGCGTGCTCCGGCGGCAGCGAGCCCATGATCGACTCCGTTGCCGGAGCCATCGTCAGGCCCATGCCCGCCGCGAGGATCAGAGTGCACGGCAGGAGGGTGCCGTACCCGGTTCCCGCGCCGAGCCGCACCATCAGTCCGAGGCCGAGGGTGACCAGGCCCAGTCCGGATGCGACAACGGCCTTCGTGCCCACCCGCTCGACCAACTTGGCCGACGTCGGTGCGGTGATGAACATCATCCCGGCCAGCGGGAGGTAGCGCAGGCCGGCCTCCAGCGCGGAGTAGCCCATCACGAACTGCATGTACTGGGTGATGAGGAACAGCGATCCGAACAGGGCGAAGAAGGTCAGCGTCACTGCACCACTCGCCGCGCTGAAGCGGGCGTTGCGCAGCAGGCGCAGGTCGAGCATCGGCTCGTCGCGACGCGACTCCCACCAGCCGAAGAGCGCGAGGAGCGATGCTGCCACGGCGAACCCGGCGATGGTCTTGGAGCTCGTCCAGCCACGCTCGGGCGCCTCGATGATCGACCAGAGCAGCGCGGTCAGCCCGCCCATCGAGAGGATCGCTCCGCCGACGTCGAGCTTCGGAGAGCGAGGATCGCGCGACGTCGGGACGACGAGGATCGCGCCGACGATGGCGAGCAGGAGCACGGGGATGTTGACGAGGAAGACCGATCCCCACGAGAAGTGCTCGAGCAGCCAGCCGCCGCTCACCGGGCCGAGCGCGATGCCGACGCCGGAGCAACCGGCCCAGATGGCGATCGCCTTGGCCCGCTCCTTCGAGTCGCGGAAGGTGTTGGTCAAGATCGACAGAGTCGCCGGCATGATGAACGCGCCGCCGATGCCCATCAGCGCCCGGAAGGCGATCAGCTGACCCGGTGAGTCGGCCGTGGCCGCAGCGATCGAGCCGACGCCGAAGATCCCCATGCCGGCGAGCAGTGCTCCACGGCGTCCGAACTTGTCGCCGATCGAGCCGGCGGTGAGCAGCAGACCGGCGAAGACGAGGACGTAGGCGTCGACGATCCACTGCAGCTGACTGCCGGAGGCGTGCAGGTCGCGAGCCAACGTCGGGATGGCGACGTTGAGGATCGTGTTGTCGACGGAGATCAGCACCAGCGTGAGGCAGAGCACGCTGAGCGTCCACCACCCCCGTCGGTGGACGGCGTCGTCGACGTCCGGTTCGGTCGAGCGGTGCTCGAGGTGGCTGATGTCGGTGGTGATCGTGTCCATGGCGGTTGCTCCGTTTCGTCGTGACCGGCGGCGCCGGTGCCGTCACCATCTCGGGAGCCGCTGAGCACGGGCTGTCGCCGCGCTGAGCCGGATGTCAGCGTCGACTCATCGGCAGCTCAGGCGGCTGGCCGATCGTGAGCGCATCCGGATCACCGGACCACCTCGAAAGGATCCATGCCATGCACGCCACGCCCCTTTGGCTTCGAACGGCGGTGCCACGATGAGCGACGAACGGGCAATCGCCGAGGCGCTGCAAGCCGTGCTCGCCTCCACTCGTGGCGCTCCCGAGGTGGCGACGGACCACCTCGTGCGCGCCCGAGAGATCGTCCGATCCCGCGCCCGGCGTGATCGTCAGCTCGTCGAGATCGCTGGCGCGTTCGTCGCCGACGACCTGCAGCGCGCCAGCGGTCTCGCCGTCGAGCACTGCCGCGACTTTCCGGACGACCAACGTCTCGTCGAGGCGCTCAACCCAGCTCAGTGGCCCGAAAGTCGTGGGTGGTAGCGTCGAGATGGTGCAGTTTCGGTTGCTCGGGACGCTGCAGGTCAACAGCGCTCGGGGCGAGCAGCTCGACGTTCGCGGGCAGAAGTTGCGGCGCCTGCTGGCGCTGTTCGTCGTGCGCAACGGCCAGATCACCACGATCGATCAGGTCGCTGACGCGCTGTGGGGCGACCAGCCTCCGGCCTCCGCCGCCAACGCACTCCACGTGTTGGTGTCGAAGTTGCGCCGCGTGTTCGCCGAGGCCGAGGAGACCCTGCCGCTGAGCACCGTCGGTCAGGGCTACGTCTTCACCGCCGACGACGAGGACATCGACGCCCGCCGGTTCGAACGTCTGGCTGCCGCCGGCCACGAGCACCTCGTCGCCCACCGCCCCGATCGTGCGGCTGCGGCGTTGCGCGAGGCCCTCGAGCTGTGGCGCGGCCCGGCACTGGCCGAGTTCGCGTTCGACGAGTTCGCCACCGCGGATCGCCTGCGCCTCGACGAGATGCGACTGGCCTGCATCGAGGACCGGGTCGACGCAGATCTGCAGCTCGGTCGACACGATGCCGTCGTCGCCGAGCTCGAGGGGCTCGTCGCCGAGTCGCCGCTGCGCGAACGGATGTGGGAGCAGCTGATGCTGGCGCTCTATCGCTCCGGTCGGCAGGCAGACGCGTTGCGTGCGTTCCAGCGGGCGCGCACCACGCTCGTCGACGAGATGGGCATCGAGCCGCGGGTCGAGCTTCGTCTGCTCGAGCAGCGCATGCTCGATCACGATCCCTCGCTCGCTGTCGACGCACCTGCCGTTGCGCTGCCGACCAGGTTCCTCACGAACGTCCGACCCGAGCTGAGCACGTACGTCGGTCGCGTCGCCGAGCGTGCGGCGATCATCCGGCAGCTCGCCACCCGCCGCCTCGTCACCGTCGTCGGCCCTGGTGGCGTCGGCAAGACCCGACTGGCGATCGAGACAGCGTTGCAGCGCGAGAGCACCTGGAGCGATGCAGCGTGGATCGTCGAGCTCGGCGCCTTCTCCGGCCCTCAGGCCGTGGACCAAGCACTGGCGGTGACGTTCGGTTCCGAGCTGGCGGGTGCGGGCGATCGCGCCGCGCCGCTGGTCGATCGACTCGCCGCGGTGCTCGGCGATCTGCACGCGCTGATCGTCCTCGACAACTGCGAGCACGTCGTCGGGGACTCGGCGCGCACCGCACAGGTCCTCCTCGGCTCGTGCCCGAACCTGCGGATCTTGGCCACCAGCAGGTCCGTGCTCGGCGTGCAGGGTGAGGCCGTGCGTCAGCTGGCGCCGCTGGCGATCGACGAGGCGATGCAGCTGTTCGGCTCGCGGGGTTCGGACGTGCGCGACGAGTTCGCTGTCGACGATGCGAACAGCGACGTGGTCGCGGCGATCTGCGAGCAGGTCGACCGACTGCCGCTCGGCATCGAGCTGGCCGCCGCCCGGCTGCGTGCGTTCACCCCCGAGCAGCTCTCGGCGCGGCTGGACGAACGGTTGAGTTCGCTGGGCGCACCGACGCCGGCCCGAGTGGCGCGCCAGCAGACGATGCAGTCGACCGTCGAGTGGAGCTACGACCTGCTGTTCGAGGACGAGCGGACCATGCTGCGGCGGTTGTCGGTCTTCCCCGCCGGCTTCACGCTCGACGCCGCTGGGGCGATCGGCATGGACGACGACCTCGATGCACACGAGGCCGAGGAGGTGCTCGGCCGCCTCGTCGACAAGTCGCTCGTCGTCGTCGACGCGGGCGCCGGCGCGCCTCGGTACCGCCTGCTGCGAACCGTCGCCGACTTCGCGTCGGCGCGCGCTGCGGAGGCCGGCGAGACCGCCGCACTGCGCGAGCGCCACGCCCGCTGGGCCGCTTCGCTGGTGCGTGACGCGCACGTCGGGATCCGCGGTCCGGCGCACGCGCAGTGGTCGGCACGGATGCGCGCGGAGCGCCAGAACCTCGTCACGGCAGGCGACTGGGTCTGCACAGAAGGTGATCCGATGCTCGGGCTGCAGGTGGGCTCCGACATCGGCTGGTTCTCGTTCAGCTCGACGTCGATGCCGGGCACGCTCGACATCCTGCTGCGGCTCGTCGAGCGTGCCCCGAACGCGCCCGCCGAGCTGCTCGTTCCGGCGTTGGCGTGGGCGGGTCTGATCGGGGTGGGGAACCCGCGCGCGGCGGGCCTCGCCGACCGGGCCGTCGCTCTGGCGACCGAGTCGGGTGATCCCGCACTCATCGGACAGGCCCTGCTGCTCTCCGCGCTCTACCTCACGCTTCGCAGCGACCAGGCGGAGACCGCGGCCAACATCGTGCTCGAGGGTCGGCGCTGTGCTGCCGAGGCGGGCGACGAGTGGTTCGAGGCGGTGTCGTACTGGCTGGAGGGTCTGACGAAGATGTGGTCGATCGAGGACCTGCCCGAGGCGGATCGGCTGCTGGGAGAGGGCTCGCTCCGGCTGCGGGCGATCGGCGACGTGCGCACGGCAGTGATCACCGACATCGCCCGGAGCCAGGTGGCAGAGGATCTGGGGCAGGTTGCCGCGGCGCGGTCGATTCTGGAGCGGTGCTACGACCTGCGCGACGAAGACCAATCGGTTGGTGCGATCACCGTGGCCGCGCGATTGGCGTGGCTCGCCTGCCGAAACGGTGAGATCGCTCGAGCGATGGAGCTTGCAAACGAAGTCTTCGATGCGACGAGCACGCGCCATCGACTCCCGGTGCGGATGACCGCGCACTACATCTACGGCGTTGCATCGTTCGTCAGCGGCTCGCTGGCCGAGGCGCGCACCCACCTCGCCACGGCACTCGAGACGAACGATCGAGTCGGCTTCGATCGCGACGCGGTCTTCATTCACGCCGGACTGGGGCACCTGTGCCAGGTGGAGGGCGACGAAGCGGCCGCGGACGAGCACCATGCCGCCGCGCTGCGGTTCGCCGAGCAACTCGGGCTGCCGATGCCGATCGCTTGCGCTCACGAGCTGGCCGCGTTGTCGTTGCTCGAACGCGGCGATCCGCAGCCGGTGCTGGAGCGGCTGGCGTTGGCCGACGACGTCCGCGGGCGGTACGGCCTGGCTCGCACGCCGTACGAGGCGCGGGTGCACGCCGCAGTGCTCCGCCGTCTCGGCTCGCCGCCGGGCGCACCCGAGCCGATGCAAATCACTTCATGATCATGAAGTGTTGGCGATACGGTGGCCTCGATGACTCGTCCACCGGTTGCTGCTCCCACGTCAGTGGGCGCAGCCGTTCGGGCGGTCGCCCGGCTCTCTCGAGTCGTCGAGCGCGCGGCTGCGGACCACTCGCTGTCGGTCGCCCAGTTCCGCGTGCTCGACCGGCTGCACGACGGCAGTGCGCTCGGCGGCGTCCTCGCCGAGTGGTTGGCCGTCACCCCGCCGAGCGTCACGGCACTCGTCGACGCGCTGGTCAAGCGTGGCCTCGTGGAGCGCCGCGACGATCCCGATGATCGCCGGCGCGTGGAGCACTCGCTCACCGACGCGGGCAGACGTCTGCACGATGCCGTGGCCGAGCAGCTCGGACGTCAGCTGACCGAGCTGGCCGATCGATTGGACGACCGCGCCGCGTCCACGAAACTGGTCGAGTCGCTCGATGGGTGGAACGACGCACTGGACCTCGCCCGTGCCGATCGGCTGGCCGCACGAACCGCGGCGGCACGGCGATGAGCACGACGACGGATGATCGCCGACCGACCCGCGGTTGGCTGCGCTCGCTCGGTCCGGTGTTCGCGCCGTACCGGCGGCAGATGGGCGTGGCCATCGGCATGGCCATCCTGGGCCAGGTGTTCCTCGCCGGCGTGCCGTTCGTGCAGAAGGTGATCCTCGACGACACGATCCTCCACGACCGCCGCTCGCGCGGTGTGTGGATCACGATCCTGCTCGTCGTCGGCGTGCTCAGCTTCGTCCTCAACTACCTCCGCCGGCGCATCGGTGGTCGCGTCGCGGTCAACGTTCAGCGCGATCTGCAGATCGCGGTGCACCACCACATGCAGCACCTCGATGCGGCCCGCCGCGACCAGCTGCGCACCGGCGATGTGATGTCTCGCGCGACAGCAGACATCACGCTGATCCAGCTGTTCCTGTTGCAGCTGGCGATGTCGGTCGGCAGCCTCGCGCTCCTCGCCGGATCGATCGTGATGATGTTCATCCTCTCGCCGTTGCTGGCGCTGGTGCTGACCTCGAGCATCCCGTTGTTCTGGTGGGTGTCGGTGCGCTTCCGCGAGCGCTCGTTCCCGGCGAGCTGGATGGATCAGCGCTTCCAGGGTGCAGTGGCCGGCGTGGTCGAGGAAGCCGTCACGGGCGTGCGCATCGTGAAGGCGTTCGGGCAGGAGCAGCAGGAGCTCGATCTGCTGACCAGCGAGGCCAGCCTGCTGTACCGCTCGCGTCTGCGCACGGCACGGATCACGGCGAAGTTCAGCTCGGCGCTGCAGACCATCCCCGCGTTCGGGCAGCTCGGCGTGCTGGCCGTCGGTGGGTGGCTGGGCATCCACGGCCACATCACCCTCGGCGTGTTCCTCGCCTTCGCCAGCTACGTCGTCCAGCTGATCACCCCGGTGCGCCTGCTCTCCGCAGTGATGGCCACCAGCCAGCAGGCCCGCGCCGGCGCACAGCGGGTGACCGCGCTGCTGGCGATGGAGTCGGTGGTCACCGATGCGCCGGACGCGATCGAGCTCAACGAGCCGATCGGCCGTCTGGTGATGGATCACGTCTCGTTCGGATATGCGGCTGACCGGCCGGTGTTGAGTGACATCTCGTTGACGGTCGAGCCGGGGGAGCGGGTGGCGATCGTCGGCGGCTCGGGCTCGGGCAAGTCGACGTTGGCGTTGCTGCTGGCGCGGTTCTACGACACGACGTCGGGCACGGTGTCGGTCGACGACATCGATGTGCGCGACCTCACGCTCGGCTCGTTGCGGCGCACGGTCGGTGTGGTGTTCGAGGACAGCTTCCTGTTCTCGACGAGCATCCGCGACAACATCGCCTTCGGCCGCCCGGATGCGAGTGATGCGGACATCGAAGCCGCGGCCCGCGCCGCGCACGCGCACGTTTTCATCACCGATCTGCCGCTGGGCTACGAGACGGTGGTCGGCGAGCGCGGCTTCACGCTGTCGGGCGGGCAGCGCCAACGGATCTCGTTGGCTCGTGCCGCGCTGGCCAACCCGAAGGTGCTCGTGCTCGACGACGCCACCTCGGCCATCGACGCGCGCACCGAGGAAGCGATCCACCACTCCTTCGACGAGGTGATGCGCGGTCGCACGACGGTGCTCATCGCCCACCGTCACTCGACGTTGCGACTGGCCGATCGGGTCATCCTGCTCGAGCATGGTCGGATCGCCGCCGAAGGTCCGCTCGACGAGCTGATGGCGACCTCGACGTTGCTGCGCGAGCTGCTGGCCGGTCCGGAGATGGACCCGGACGAACCGTTGCCCGCCGAGGTCGAGACGATCGACGCCGACGCGTGGCCGGCGGACGCGTCACGTGACGGCGCGCCGCGCATGAGCAGCCGCTCGGCATCGCTGACGCTCGGCGGTGGCGGCGGCCCGAAGGGCTTCTCGGGCGCATCATCGGTGCTGGCCCAGCTGGCCACCGAATCGCCGGCGTTGGTCGCTGCGGCCGAAGCGCTCCCGCCGTTGGAGGCACCGCCCGACGTGGACGTCGACGAGCTCGTGCGGCTCGATCCGGAGTTCTCGTTCCGCAAGGTGCTGCGCCCGTTCGTGCGGCCGTTGTTGTTGGGTGCCGGTTTGGTGGTGATCGACACGTTGACGAGCTTGGCGGTGCCGTACCTGATCCGCCGTGGCATCGATGGTGGTGTGGTCGAGCAGTCGGCGCGCACGCTGACGATCGTCTGCGCGGTGTTCTTCGCGGTGCAGCTGCTGAGTTGGATCAACGCGATCTTCATGACGTTCCAGACGTCGCGCACGGCAGAGCGGATGCTGTTCGGGTTGCGGATCCGCACGTTCGCCCATCTGCAGCGGCTGTCGTTGGACTACTACGACCAGCAGATGGCCGGGAAGATCATGACCCGGATGACATCGGACGTGGATGCGTTCGCGCAGCTCGTCCAGCAGGGTCTGCTGACCGCGCTGGTCAGCGTGCTGTCGTGCGCCGGTGTCGCGGTGGCGTTGGTGCTGTTGAGCCCTCCGCTCGCGCTCGCGGTGGCGGTGTTGCTGCCACCGTTGATCGCCTTCACGATCTGGTTCCGCAACGCGTCGGGTCGGAACTACCTCGCAGCCCGTGAGCGGTTGGCGCTGCTCTACGCCGAGATGCAGGAGAGCCTCTCGGGTGTTCGGGTCAGTCAGGCGTTCGCCCAGCAGGCGACCAACGAGGCTCGCTTCAAGGGCTTGGCCGACCGCTACAACGCGGCGCGGACGCAGTCGATCGAGATGATCGCCCGCTACTTCCCGTTCATCCAGCTGGTCAGCACCCTGGCCAAAGCCGTGGTCCTGTGGGTCGGCGCGCAGCAGCTGGCCGACGGGAACATCTCGGCCGGCGTGCTGATCGCCTTCCTGATCTACCTCGATCAGTTCTTCGCTCCGATCCAGCAGCTCTCCCAGGTCTTCGACCAGTGGCTGCAAGCCGGCGTCGCCGTCGATCAGCTCACCGGTCTGCTGCGCACCCCGTCCACGACGCCGGAAGCCGAGCACCCGATCGTGCCCGGCCGGCTTGCCGGCGCGCTGCGGTTCGAGGGTGTCGAGCTGGCCTATCGCAGCACCGGGCTGATCGCCATGCACGCCTTGGATCTGGAGATCCCCGCCGGGCAGATCGTCGCGCTGGTCGGCACCACCGGCGCCGGCAAGTCGACGTTGGTCAAGCTCGTCGCCCGCTTCTACGACCCGACCGCCGGGCAGGTGTTCGTCGACGGCATGCCGCTGCGCGACATCGACCTCGCCGAGTACCGCCACCAGCTCGGCTACGTGCCCCAGGAGCCGTTCCTGTTCTCCGGCACGATCCGCTCCAACATCGCCTACGGCCGCGGTGACGCCACCGATCTCGAGGTCGAACGTGCCGCGCGTGCCGTCGGCGCGCACGAGTTCATCGCCTCGATGCCGCTCGGCTACCACACCCCCGTCTCCGAAGAGGGCCGCTCGATGTCGGCCGGCCAACGACAGCTGCTCGGCCTCGCCCGCGCCTACCTCGTCAACCCGTCGATCCTCCTGCTCGACGAAGCCACTGCCAACCTCGACCTCGCCACCGAAGCGAAGGTCCAGCGAGCCATGGGCCTCGTCGCCCACGGTCGCACCACCCTGCTCATCGCCCACCGCCTGCAGACCGCCCGCGCCGCGCAACGCGTCCTCGTCATCGACGAAGGCCGCATCATCGAAGACGGCAGCCACGAAGAGCTCCTCGCGCAGGACGGCCGCTACGCCGAGCTCTGGTCCGCCTTCCGCCAATCCGCCCTGTAGGCCCCCGCCCCCACAGCGCTTGTGCACAAATTGGGCGTGGGTCCCGGTTCGTGCACAAACGGATGGTGACGGGTTGGGGTGGGTCGCGTCGGGCAGACTTCCGGGGACGGAGCGCGCCCCCTGCTTGTGCGCCCGACCTGCTCGATGAACGTCCGCCCTTCCACACGCCAACCGCACGCGCCCAGCGCGCCCCGCGGATCCGGACGCATGGGCGCCCAGCCACCGCTCGACGGGTTGCGAGCGATCGCCGTCTTGGCGGTCATCGTCTACCACGCCGGGTTCGGGTGGATGAGTGGTGGCTTCCTGGGCGTCGAGGTGTTCTTCGTCGTCTCCGGCTTCCTGATCACCACGCTCCTGATCGAGGAGCAGGCCAAGACCGGCCGCGTCTCGCTGCGCCAGTTCTGGCAGCGCCGTGCCCGTCGCCTGCTGCCGGCGCTCGGTGTGCTGCTCGTCGC
Organism: Ilumatobacteraceae bacterium; assembly: GCA_965229005.1. GTDB lineage: Bacteria > Actinomycetota > Acidimicrobiia > Acidimicrobiales > Ilumatobacteraceae > CBDDIP01. The sequence continues at coordinate 1,004,075 of CBDDIP010000001.1, read as the reverse complement.
GGTCGCGCTGTGGACGTGGATCGCCGGCACCGCCGAACAGGCCGATCAACTGCGCGGCGACTTCCCTGGGGCGATCTTCTACGTCGCCAACTGGAAGCAGGTCTTCGACACCGTTCCGTACTACAGCTCGGTGTCGCCGCCGTTCCTGCGCCACCTGTGGTCGTTGGCGGTGGAGGAGCAGTGGTACCTGCTGTGGCCGTTGGCGTTCGTGGCCATCACCCGCGCTCGCCGACCGGCGAAGACGGTCGCCGTGTGGCTCGGCGCTGCGTTCCTCACCGTGTGGTTGCTGTCGACGGTCATCGTCGCCACCGGCATCGACAACCCGATCAGCATCTTCGGCCACCAGGTCGACCGCACCAACCTCGTCTATCTCTCCACCATCACCCGGTCCGGCGGGCTGCTGCTGGGCGGTGCCCTGGCGTTCGTGTGGCGACCGTGGCGTCACCGGGTTCGCCAGAGCGGCAGCGGCGGTCCCGACCTCGTCGGCGCGGTAGCGCTGGTCGTGCTGATGATCACGTTCCTCGTCGTTCACCTGCGCGGCACGACCACGTTCGCGCTGGCCCTGCCGCTGGTGTCGATCGCCAGCACGGTCGCCATCGCAATGGCGGTGCATCCCGGAGCGGCGTACCTGCGTCGCTTTCTCGGTGCACGACCGCTGGTCGAGATCGGCAGACGCAGCTACGGCCTGTACCTGTGGCACTGGCCGGTGTTCGTCGCCGCCGGAGCGACGCACGGCGACGTCGGTCTGTTCCTCGCTGCGTCGATGGCCGCCGCCGGGCTGGCAGAGCTCAGCTTCCGCCTGATCGAGACGCCGGCCCGTCAGGGCGCGATCGGCCGGGCGTTCGACCGTGCCACGGTCAACACCGACGCCAAGCGCCGGCTCGTCTTCACATGCACGGGCGCGCTCGCCGTGGTCGCCGTGCTCGGTGTGCACGTGATGTCGGCGCCGGGCTTCGACCGCGCTCGCGGCGGTGGCGACGTCGTCTTCGATGCCGGTGCGACGACGACGTCCACTGCTGCAGTGGAGGCCGTGCCGGTGATCACCGACGCCGTTGGCACGGACGCGACAGCACCGATCGCCACCAGCCCGCCGGTCAATGCGGCGCTGCCGCGTCGGGTGACGATCGTCGGCGACAGCACGGCGCACTCGCTGGCGATCAACCTGCCGAAGGGCATCGACGCAACGTTCACCATCAGCGACGGCTCCGTCGAGGGCTGCGGTGTCTTCACCTCTGGCAAGGGTGTCAGCTCGACCGGTTTCACGCGCAGCTTCAACGGCTGCGGCGACGTCGCCGCCAAGTGGGCTGGTTCGGTTGCCGCCAACGACGCGCAGATCGCGCTCGTCTCGGTCGGCGCGTGGGAGGTCCTGGACCTGCAGATCGACGGTCGTACCGTCGTCTTCGGCACTGCCGAGTTCGACGGTCTGTTCACCAGCGCGCTGCAAGCAGCGATCGATGCGATCAGCGCCACCGGCGCACGCGTGGCGTTGCTCGGGGTGCCGTGCATGCGGCCCGTGGACGCGAAGGGCGCCGGCACGCCGCCGCTGCCCGAGCGCGGCAACGACGAACGCAGCCAGCACCTCACCGCGCTGGTCCAGCAACTGGCCCAGGCCAACGCGGCGACCACCACGTTCGTCCCCGGTCCTGCGGCGTGGTGCAATGACGAGGCGATCGCCACCGACCTCGGCTACCGATGGGACGGCGTGCACGTGTACAAGCCCGGCGCCAACCTGATCTACACGACGATCGCCCCGGATCTGCTGGCCATCCCCGTCAGCTGACGTCGCGCGATCGCGTCACCGCGCGCTGAAGCGTTTGATCGCTGGTCCACCGTGGTGGTGGACCAGCGATCAAACACGAGGTTCCGAGCGCGGTGTTCAGGGCCCGGAGAAGGTGGCGCCGCGGGAGATGTGCTCGCTGCTGACACCCGAGGCGCGGTCGCTCTCGCGGCTCTTGGCCTCGGCGCGACCGACCACGTGGTGGTGGACCTCGTCGGGCCCGTCGGCCAGGCGCAGGGTGCGCTGGCTGTGCCACATCTCGGCCAACGGGAACCACTGCGAGATGCCCGCAGCGCCGTGCATCTGAATGGCCTCGTTGATGATGTCGCAGCACTTCTCCGGCACCATCGCCTTGACCGCGCTGACCCACACGCGAGCTTCGGCGTTGCCGAGCGTGTCCATCGCCTTGGCGGCACGCAGGACCATGAGGCGCATCGCCTCGACCTCGATGCGGGCACGGGAGATGACTTCCATGTTCTTGCCGAGGTTGATCAGCTTCTTGCCGAAGCCCTCACGGCTGAGCCCGCGATCGACCATCAGCTCGATGGCCCGCTCGGCGGAGCCGACGGAGCGCATGCAGTGGTGGATGCGGCCCGGTCCGAGGCGAACCTGGGAGATCTCGAAGCCGCGGCCCTCGCCCCACAGGATGTTGCTCTTCGGCACGCGAACGTCGTTGAAGCGGATATGCATGTGGCCGTGCGGCGCGTCGTCGGCGCCGAACACGTACATCGGGCCGACGATCTCCACGCCGGGAGCGTCGATCGGCACGAGGATCTGCGACTGCTGCTTGTAGGTGTCGGCGTGCGGGCTGGTGCGCACCATCGTGATCATCACCTTGCAGCGCGGATCGCCGGCGCCGGAGATGTAGAACTTCTCGCCGTTGATGATCCACTCGTCGCCGTCGAGGACGGCGGCCGTCTGGATCTGCTTGGCGTCGGAGCTCATCACGCCCGGCTCGGTCATCGCGTAGGCGGAGCGGATCTCGCCACGCAGCAGCGGCTCCAGCCACTGCTCCTTCTGCTCGGGGGTGCCGACGCGCTCGAGCACCTCCATGTTGCCGGTGTCCGGCGCCGAGCAGTTCAGTGCCTCAGAGGCCAGGCGGTTCTTGCCGAGCTCGACGGCGATGTACGCGTAGTCGAGGTTGCTCAGGCCCTCGCCGGTGTCAGCGTTGGGGAGGAAGAAGTTCCACAGCCCCTGCGCACGGGCCTTCACCTTGACGGTCTCGAGCAGCTCCAGCTGCCCTGGCGCCCAGCTCCAGCGCTCGGCCCGGTTCTCGCCGAGGCGATGGAACTCCTCGGTGATCGGATCGACCTCGTCGTAGATGAACGCCTTGACCGCTTCGTAGAGCGGACGGACGCTGTCGGACATCCGAAGGTCGAAGTCGTCCATGCTCGCTGTCTTGAGGGCACCACCAGCCATGTCAGCACCTGCTGCTTTCGTTCGATACAGTTGCCTGTGTGAGTAAGGCAACTGTATCACGATGAGCGAAGCCGCCGGCAACTCGACGCGGGAGCGGATCCTGTCTGCAGCCGAGCGGCTGTTCGCCGAGCGCGGCATCGACGCCGTGTCGTTGCGCGAGATCACCCGCGCCTCGGGGTCGAAGAACTCGATCTCGCTGCAGTACCACTTCGAGAACCGCGACGGCGTCCTGCAGGCGATCATGGACAAGCACCTGCCGGCGGTGGAGGCGCTTCGTCACGTGATGCTCGACGAGATCGAGGCGCAGGCCGACGTCGACATCCGACGCCTCGCTTCCGCGCTGGTCCGCCCGATCGCGTCGAAGCTGGCCGATGCCGACGGCGGCGAGGCGTTCCTGCAGATCTACGCCGACCTGCTCGACCGGCCGCGGCCGCTGATCCCCGACCTCGGAGAGACGGCCAGCTTCGATCGTTGGCGCAAGATCGTCGAGCCGATGCTCGACCCCGACGCAGTGCGCTTTCACCGCCGGTTCATCGCCATCCTGCACACCAGCCGCGAGCTGGCCCGCCGTTCGCGCCTGCCCGATCGCAACGACGATCGCCTCTTCATCAGCGACCTCGTCGACGTCGTCGTCGGCATCCTCAGCACCCCGGCGTCACCGGAGACGCGCCGCGAACGCGGCACCCGCCGCCGCGTCAGCTGATGACGGAGCCGCCGTCGGAGGCGATCACCTGACCGACGACGAAGGCGCCGGCGCGCGAGGACAGGAAGATCGCCAGCCCGGCGATGTCCTCCGGGGTGCCGATGCGGCCACGCGGGTTGCGCGACTCGACCATGTCCCAGTCGGTGTGCTCGACATCGCCGCCACCGCCGACGCCGGTGCTGAGCATCCAGGTCGGGTACGGGCCCGGCGCGATCGCGTTGACGATGATGTTGCGCTTCACGAGCTTCGCGGCCATCTCGCGCGACAGCGCGTGCACAGCCGCCTTCGACGGGCCGTAGGAGTGGGTGTCGAACACCGGGGTGCGTAGCCCGTCGATGGAACCGATGTTGATCACGCGTGCCGGGTCGTCGGCGGTGGCACCGGCCTCCAGCAGCGGGAGCAGACGCTGGGTGACGAAGAAGACGCCCTTCACGTTGGTGTCGAACACCTTGTCCCAGCCGGACTCGGGGAAGTCGTCGAGCGGTGCACCCCACGACACGCCGGCGTTGTTGACGAGGATGTTCAGCTTGTCCTCGCGCTCGCGCAGCTGCGCGGTGAGGTGATCGATGCCGGAGATCTCGGCGAGGTTGGCGGGGATCGAGATGCACTCGCCGCCGTAGGTCTCCGAGAGGCGTGCCGCGGTGGCGTCGCACGCAGCGGCCTTGCGCGAACTGATGTAGACCTTGGCGCCGTTGGTGAGGAAGCCGGCAGCGATCATCTCGCCGATGCCGCGAGACCCTCCGGTGACGAGAGCGACCTTGCCGGAGATGGAGAACAGTGACTCGAGGTTCATGAACGCGGCACGGTAGTCGCCGAACTCTGGTCCCTCGATACTCGGATGCGGGCACCTGAGTGCCGAACGCGCGGTCATCGCGCGTTCCGTACTCGGATGATGTCGACCCGAGTACCGAGCGCGCGGTCAGTGTGCGTTCGGTACTCGGATGCCGGGGACGCGGGTCGGCAATATGATCGGCCGGATGATGCCCGCAGCGTTCTTCGGTCACGGCAGTCCGATGAACGCGATCGACCACAACCGGTACACGGAGACCTGGCGCGAGTTCGGTGCATCGATTCCGAAGCCGCGGGCGATCGTCGTCGTCTCGGCGCACTGGTTCATCAATGCCAGCGCGGTGACGGCGATGGCTGCGCCGCGCACGATCCACGACTTCTACGGCTTCCCGCAGGCCCTGTTCGACGTCGAGTACCCAGCGCCCGGGGCACCCGAGCTCGCCGCAGAGATCGCCGACGTGGTCAAGCCGATCTGGATCGGCGCCGACATCGACAGCTGGGGCCTCGATCACGGCACCTGGTCGGTGCTCGCGCACATGTTCCCGGACGCCGACGTCCCGGTGGTGCAGCTGGCGATCAACGCGGCGATGCCGCTGCCTGAGCACGTCGCGCTCGGCGCGGCGATGGCGCCGTTGCGCGACCGCGACGTGCTGATCCTCGGCAGCGGCAACGTCGTGCACAACCTCGGGATCATCGACTTCGGCGCCGGCGAGACCGGTGAGCCGTGGGCCCATCGGTTCGACGACGCGGTCCGTGACGCGCTGACGTCCGGGTCGCCCGACGACGTCAACTCGATGACCGCGCACCCGGACTTCCGCCGTGCGGTGCCGACGCCGGATCACTACATCCCGATGCTCTACTTCGCCGGGCTCGCAGCAGCTGCCGGCACGCCGGTCGGCGTCGTCAACGAGGGCTACTTCGGCGGCTCGTTGTCGATGACCTCGTACACGCTCGGCTGCTGACAAGCGGAGCCCGAGCGGCGCGAAGATGAGCCGATGGTGTGGAAGCGGCGAGTGGGGTCGGTGGTGTGTGGCGTGCTGGTGCTGGCCGGATGCGGTGGCAGCCAGCGCATGAACGGCGTTCCCTCGACGCCGCTACCGACGACGTCGATCCCGACCGCTCCGTTGACGCCGCTCGACCCGACTCGCATCCGGCCCGACGAGCAGGCGGCAGTCGTCGTCCTCGGCCAGAGCGGCGCAGGCAAGCCGGTCGACGGACATGGCCACAACCACCATGGTGCGTCCATCGAGATCCCGCTGTTCACCGGCGACGCGGCGGCGTTCGCCGATCAGTGGCTGGCGGCGCAGCGCTCGGTCGAGAACTTCGACACGATCGAGGAGATCATCGCCCAGGGATACGTGCGCGCATCGGTGCCGGGCAGTGGCATCGGCACGCACTGGGTGAAGTGGTCGCAGATCGCCCAGCCGTTCGATCCGACGCACCCGGCGATGCTGTTGGTCGACGAGCGAGGCAGCACGCCCAAGCTCGTCGGTTACTCGTACTGGGTCCAGTTCCCGACGGCGCCGATCGGCTTCGCCGGATCGAACGACGTGTGGCACCAGCACAGCGGGTTGTGCGTGGTCAACGGCTGGGTCGACCGCGAAGAGACGTCAGGCCCCGACGTATGCGCCGGGACCTGGCTGGCCGGTGGCGACCTGTGGATGCTCCACGCATGGGTCGTGCCGGACTCTGAGAACCGTGACGGAAAGTTCGCGCAGTACAACCCGAAGCTGTGCCCGCCGGACGCAGGCACCCCGGACCTGATGCGCTGTCCCGACTAGCGGCGCGAACGACTCCAGCCGTAGCCGCCGCCAGTGAGCAGCAGCACGATGACGATGATGAGGAGGATGGTGAGCATGCCGTCCTCGTACCCACGGTCCCGTCGGTTCACACGAGGATCCGTATGGTGGTTCGCAGCGGATCGACGATGGAGGCTGCGATGAAGTACGTACGACTCGGCAACACCGGCTTGGAGGTCTCGCGCGTGTGCCTCGGGTGCATGAGCTTCGGCGCCTCGACGCAAGGCACCCACCTATGGACGCTCGACGAGGAGACCAGCCGACCGTTCATCCGCCACGCGCTCGACGCGGGCATCAACTTCTTCGACACCGCCAACGTGTACTCGCTCGGCACGTCGGAGGAGATCGTCGGCCGCGCGTTGGCCGACTTCGCCAACCGTGACCAGGTCGTCATCGCCACGAAGGTGCACGGCGCGATGCGGGACGGCCGCAACGCCGGAGGCCTGTCGCGCAAGGCGATCATGACCGAGATCGACGCCAGCCTGCGTCGTCTCGGCACCGACTACGTCGACCTCTACCAGATCCATCGCTGGGACCCGCGCACGCCGATCGCCGAGACGATGGAGGCGCTCCACGACGTGGTCAAGGCCGGCAAGGCCCGGTACATCGGCGCATCGTCGATGTGGGCGTGGCAGTTCTCCAAGGCGCAGCACACGGCGGAGCAGCACGGCTGGACGAAGTTCGTCAGCATGCAGAACCACTACAACCTGCTCAACCGGGAGGAGGAGCGGGAGATGATGCCCCTGTGCGCGGATCAGGGCGTCGGCGTGATCCCGTGGAGTCCGTTGGCCCGCGGTCGCCTGACCCGCGACTGGGACGAGTCAACGGCGCGCTCGGAGACCGACGAGTTCGGCAAGCACCTCTACGACGTCGCCAGTGACGGCGTGATCGTCGAGCGCGTCGCCGAGATCGCGAAGGAGCGCGATCTGCCGCGTGCGCAGGTTGCGCTGGCCTGGATGCTGTCGAAGCGGTTCATCTCCTCGCCGATCGTCGGAGCGACGAAGCTCGCGCACATCGACGACGCGGTCGCCGCGGTCGACGTCGAGTTGACGGTCGACGAGATCAAACGGCTCGAGGAGCCGTACACGCCGCATCCGGTGGTCGGGTTCCGCTGATGCGCATCGGCGTCGTCTACCCGCAGACCGAGCTCGGCTCGGACCCCGGCGCGCTGCGCGCCTACGCCTCCACGGTCGATGCACTCGGCTACACGCACATCCTCGCCTACGACCACGTCGTCGGCGCCGACCCCGCAGTGCACGCCGACTGGCGTGGCCCGTACGACCTGGCCACCACGTTCCACGAGCCCTTCGTGATGTTCGGCTACCTCGCTGCACTCACCAAGGTCGAGCTCGTCACCGGCATCATCATCCTGCCGCAGCGTCAGACGGCGCTGGTGGCCAAGCAAGCCGCTGAAGTCGACATCCTCTGCGAGGGACGGTTCCGCCTCGGCGTCGGCGCCGGGTGGAACCCGGTCGAGTACACCGCGCTCGGCCAGCCGTTCGATCAGCGCGGCAAGCGCATGAGCGAGCAGATCCCACTGCTGCGCCGGCTGTGGACGGAGGCGTCGGTCAGCTTCGACGGCGAGTTCGACCGCATCGACGGAGCCGGCCTGTCGCCGTTGCCCGTGCAACGCCCGATCCCGATCTGGATCGGCGGTTCGTCGGACCCTGCGTACCGGCGCATCGGTCGACTCGCCGACGGTTGGTTCCCGCAGGTGCGTCCCGGCGAGGATCTCGATCGCGCGCTCGCGGTGATCGCCGACGCGGCGACCGCGGCCGGGCGCGACCCGTCCGCGATCGGCATGGAGGGTCGCGTCACGTGGCAGGCCGACAAGCCGGACGCGTTCGAACGTCAGGTCGAGCGCTGGCGCGCCGCTGGAGCGACCCACCTGACGATCAACACGATGGGCATGGGCTTCGGCGGCCTCGACGGCCACCTCGAGGCGATCACTGCGGCCGCCGCTCACTGCGGTCTCGACGACGGCCGATAACGAATGCGTTAACGGCCGTTGGGCCACCCTGGCGCGATGAGCGAGTCGAGTCAGGGGCTGATCCCGATGCTGTCGGTCGACGAGGCGGCGCGCATCGCTGCCGAAGTCGGCATGCGGCCGGAGATGTCGCGGATCAACTTCTACCGAGTGCTGATGAACTCGCCGCAGGCGGCGCGCGTCGAGAACGAGATCAACGACCGGATCCTGTGGGAGGGCCGGCTGACGGTTCGTCCCGAGGCGAACAAGCTGCGCGAGCTGGCGATCATGCGCCTGGCCTGGGTGACCAAGTGCGACTACCTCTGGTCGCACCACATGAGCCCCACCGTGGATGTGGACCTTCCCGGCAAGCGACCCGACAACGTCCTCGCCGTGCGCGAGGGAACCTCGAGCGCGGCGTTCAGCCCGGCCGAGCAGGCGACGATGCGTGCGGTCGACGAGCTGGTCCACGACGATCGCGTCTCCGAGGCGACGTTGAACGAGCTCAAAGAGCTGCTTGCCAACGACGGCGAGGTCGTCGAGCTGGTGTACGTGATCGCCATCTGGCGGGCGATCACGTCGCTGATGGCCAGCTTCGAGACGCCCCTCGAGGAGGCCTACACGTCGTGGGCTCCTGACGGCGTCTCGCCCGCATGACCGGTCGACTCGACGGCAAGATCGCCGCGGTCACCGGTGCGGCCTCAGGATTCGGGGCGGCGATCGCAGCCCGCTTCGTCGAGGAGGGCGCGACCGTGGTGCTGCTGGATCGCGACCCCAACGTCGAGGTGGTCGCGGGGTCGCTCGGTCCGAACGCCTCGGCGATGATGCTCGACGTCGTCGATGAGGTCGCGTTCCAGACCGTCCTCGACCAGACGGCGCAACGGTGCGGACGGCTCGACGTGCTCGTCAACAACGCCGGCATCATCGGTGGTGGCTGGATCGAGGAACCCGATGCGGCGGTGCACCTGCGCCGCAACCTCGACGTCAACGTCGTCGGCGTGTGGAACGGTTGCCGTGCGGCGATCCCACTGATGCGAAACGGTGGTGGCGGGTCGATCGTCAACACCGGATCGATCGCTGCTGTCCAGCCGACGCCCGGAGCGCCGGCGTACGGCATGGCGAAGGCGGCGATGGTGCACCTCACGCGCTCGCTGGCGATCGGCTACGGCCCCGATGGCATCCGCGTGAACGCAATGCTGCCCGGACCTGCGGCCACCGGGATCTTTCGCGACACGGGTCTGCAGCCCGACGAGCTGGAGGAGCGCTACCGCGACAACATCGCACTCGGCCGCATGGCACAACCGAGCGACATCGCCGCGGCGATGGTCTACCTGGCGTCAGATGAAGCGAGCTTCGTCACCGGCGCGGTGCTGAACGTCGACGGCGGCTTCCAACAGCGGCGGGTGACCCGCCCCTGAGCCCGCCGCTCATCGCCAGCTGTGGAGCACCTGGTAGTAGTTCGCACGCTCGTACACGTCGGTGTCGGGAACGTTGTGCTGGCTGACGCTGCCGCGCAACTGGTCGATGCTCTCGTAGTCGCGTTCGTCCATCCAGGCTCGCATCCAGGTGAGCATCGTGGTGATCCACTCGGGGCCGCGCCGCAGCAATGCGCTCGTCGTCATCGCCACGTTGGCACCGGCAAGGAGCACCTTCATCGCGTCGGCTCCGTCATGCACGCCCGACGACGCTGCGAGCGAGCACGGCGTGATCTCACGCAGGATCGCGATCCAATGCAACGGCAGCAGCAGATCGGCGGAGGTCGACAGCTGCATCCTGGGCACGACATCCAACGTGTCGAGGTCGATGTCAGGTTGGTAGAGCCGGTTGAACAGCACCAGGCCGTCGGCACCAGCCGCCTCGAGCTCCTTGGCGAAGTGGGCGAGCGATGTGAACCAGGGCCCGAGCTTCACGGCCAGGGGAACCGAGACCTCCGCGCGCACCTCCTCGACCACCTCGATGTAGCGGCGTTCGACATCGAGAGCGCTGCGCCGGGGGTCGGTGATCACGTCGTAGACGTTCAGCTCGATCGCATTCGCGCCGGCGCTCTCCAGGTGGCGGGCGTAGCGCACCCACCCGCCGGGCGTCACCCCGTTCAGGCTGGCGATCACCGGGATGGACAGCTGTTCGCGCGCCTGCTCGACCAGCGCGAGGTGCCGCGCCGGGCCGACTTCGAGGTGGCCCAGCTCGGGCAGGTAGGAGACGTGCTCGGCCGACGAGCCCGCGCCGAGGTCGGCCAGGTCGGCCACCGCGAACGCATCGCGCTCGATCTCCTCTTCGAACAGCGAGGGCAGCACGATGGCGCCGGCTCCCGCCTCCTCCAGCTGTCGCCACCTGCTCGGGTCGCCGGTCAACGGACCGGCGGAGGCCACGATGGGGCTCGTCAAGCGCATGCCGAGGTAGGTGGTGTGCAGATCGGCGCCGACCTGGTGGGCGGCGATCGTGTCGAGTCGGTTGGTCATGGCGTGTCGCTCCCGGCCGGATCGGCCTCGGACGGCGCTGCCGCAGCAGCATGGATCGGTGCGGCCCGCTCGACGCCGGCGAGCTGCTCGTAGTACCGCCAACGGGCCGAGACATCTCCCTGGGCAAGGTCGAGCAGTTCCGCGGATCGGGCAGGGTCACTGCGCTGGAGCATGGAGAACCTGGCCTCGCTGGCGGCGAAGTCTCGATAGGCGGCGGTGGGTGCGGCGCTGTCGAGCTGGAACGGTTGCGTCGCCTCCCCACCGCCCGGGCGGTACCGGTAGAGGGGCCAGTGTCCGCTCTGCACGGCCAACTTCTGCTGCGTCATCGACTGACTCATGTCGAACCCGTGAGCGATGCAGGTGCTGTAGGCGATGATCAACGAGACGCCCGGCCATGCCTCGGCTTCGAGGAAGGACTTCACGGTCTGGACGTCGCTCGCGCCCAGCGCGACGTGTGCGACGTACACGTCGCCGTAGGACATCGCCTCGAGGCCGAGGTCCTTCTTGGCGACCCCCTTGCCGCTGGCCGCGAACTTGGCGACGGCGCCGCGCGGTGTTGCCTTCGACGCCTGGCCACCAGTGTTCGAGTAGACCTCCGTGTCGAGCACGAGGATGTTGACGTTGCGGCCGCTGCCCAACACGTGATCGAGCCCACCGGCGCCGATGTCGTAGGCCCACCCATCGCCACCGACGATCCACACGGTCTTGCGCACCAGTGTCCCGATGAGCTCCAGCAACTGCGTCGCCTGGTGGTCGTCCACGCCGGACAGTGCGCCGCGCAGCTCCTCGACCCGTGCTCGCTGAGCTCGGATCGGCTCGTCGCCGAGGTCGTCGACGCCGGCGACGATCGCCGCTGCGAGCGCGGGATCGACGAGCGGCGGGTGCACGGCGGCCAGTCGTGTCAACAGCTCAGTGGCCGACCGGCGTTGCGCCTCGAAGCCGAGGCGGATGCCGAGGCCGAACTCGGCGTTGTCCTCGAACAGGCTGTTGCTCCACGCCGGCCCGCGACCGTTGTCGTCGGTGCAGTACGGCGTCGTCGGCAGGTTGCCGCCGTAGATGCTGCTGCAACCGGTGGCGTTGGCAATGAGGAGGTGATCGCCGAACAGCTGCGTCAGCAGCTTGAGGTAGGGCGTCTCTCCGCAGCCGGCGCAGGCGCCGCTGAACTCGAACAGCGGCCGGCGCAGCTGGCTTGTCTTCACCGACGCCGGGTCCCATTGCGCGGGGTCGGCTTCGTGCAGGCGTTCGAACGCGTCCCACGCCGCCCGTTCGACGTCGAGGTGATCGCCGATCGGTCGCATGTTGATGCTCTTGCGCTTGACCTCGCTCTTGTCGTGAGCCGGGCACGCGATCACGCACACGCCGCACCCGGTGCAGTCGTCCGGCGCCACCTGGATCGTCAGCGACAGCCCTGGAACCTCGCGGCTGCGGAACGCCTTCGTCTTCAGCACGCCCGCACCCACGTGGTCGAGGGCGTCCGGCTCGTAGACCTTCATGCGAATCGCCGCGTGAGGGCAGACGATGGCGCACTTGCCGCAGTCGATGCACAGGTCCGGCTCCCAGATCGGGATCTGAGTGGCAATCGTCCGCTTCTCGACGCGCGCGGTGCCGGTGGGGAACGTGCCGTCGGGTGGCAATGCGCTCACCGGCAACAGGTCGCCGCCGCCGGCGAGGATGCGCGCGGTGACGCGTTGCACGAAGTCGTCGGCGTCCGCGGCCACCACCGGGCGACGATGCGTGGTCGACGTGGCCGCACCGATCGGGACGTCGAACAAGTTGGCAAGTGACGTGTCGACGGCGCCGATGTTGCGCTCGACGACGAGGCCGCCGCGCTTGCCGTAGGTGGCGGCGATGGCGTCTTTCAACTTGCTGATCGCCTCCTCGGTGGGCAGCACGCCGGCGAGGGCGAAGAAGCACGTCTGCATGACGGTGTTCACGCGGCCGGGCAGACCCGCCTTGGTCGCCACCGCGCCGGCGTCGATGGCGTGCAGGCGCAAGCTGCGGTCGATCACGGTCTGCTGCACCTCGACGGGCAGGTGGTCCCAGATCCGATCCACGGGGTACGGGCTGTTGATCAGCACGGTCGCCCCTTCGGCGGCCAGACGCAGCACGTCCATCCGCTCGAGGAACTGCCACTGGTGGACACCGATGAACGTCGCCTGCTGGATGAGGTACGTGCTCTCGATCGGCTCCTCGTCGAAGCGCAGGTGGCTGATCGTCATCGACCCCGACTTCTTGGAGTCGTAGACGAAGTACGCCTGCACATCGAGGTCGGTGCTGGAGCCGACGATCTTGGCCGTGTTCTTGTTCGCCCCGACCGTTCCGTCGGCGCCGAGCCCGTAGAAGACGGCACGGACCTTGGCGTGGTCGGTGTCGAACGTCTCGTCGGTCGACAGGCTCGTGTGGCTGACGTCGTCGATGATCCCCACGGTGAACCCGTTGCGCGGATGCTCAGCCGCTGCCTCGTCGAAGACCGACGCCGCCATCGCCGGGGTCAGTTCCTTGCTGCTCAACCCGTACCGTCCGCCGATCACGCGCGGCGTGCGTCCATCGGCCCACGAGTCGGCGTCGCTGTGCCAGAGGGCCGCGAGCACGTCGAGGTGGAGCGGTTCGAACGGCGCTCCGGGCTCTTTGGTGCGGTCGAGCACTGCGACCGTGCGCGTGGTCGGTGGGAGCGCGGCGAGCAACGCCTCGGTGGGGAACGGGCGGTACAGGCGGACCACGGCGACCCCGACGCGCCGACCGCGACGGAGCAGCTCGTCGACGGCCTCGCGCACCGCGCCGACCGCCGATCCCATCAGCACGACGACCTCCACGGCGTCGGGGGCACCGACGTAGTCGACCAGCCGGTAGCCGCGACCGGTGATCGCACTCAGGCGGTCCATCGACTCCTGCACGGCGCCGGGCACCCAGGCGTGGAACGGGTTGCAGGCTTCACGGGCCTGGAAGAAGACGTCGGGGTTCTGCGCGCTGCCGCGCAGCACCGGCCGGTCGGGATCCAGGCCGCGAGCACGGTGAGCGTCCACGGCACCGGGGTCGATCATCGAGGACAGCTCGTCCGCGCTCAACACATCGATGGAGTTCAGCTCGTGGCTCGTCCGGAAGCCGTCGAAGAAGTGGAGGAACGGGATGCGCGTGTCCAACGTCGCCGCGTGCGCGACCGCAGCGAAGTCAGCCGCCTCCTGGACGCTGCTGGCGCAGAGCATCGCCCAACCGGTCGTTCGAGCCGCCATCACGTCGCTGTGATCGCCGAAGATGCTGAGCGCGTGCGTCGCGATCGTTCTCGCCGCGACGTGGATGACAGCGGGGGTCAGTTCCCCGGCGATCTTGAACATGTTCGGCAGCATCAGCAGCAGGCCCTGGCTGGCCGTGAACGTGGTGCCGAGTGCGCCGCGCGTCACCGCGCCATGGAGCGCACCTGCAGCGCCCGCCTCGCTCTGCATCTCGACCACCTCGGGGACCGAGCCCCACAGGTTCGTGCGACCCTGCGCGCTCCAGTCGTCGGCGTGCTCACCCATCGGTGAGGCCGGCGTGATCGGGTAGATGGCGATGACCTCGGAGGCGAGATGGGCGATGCGCGCAGCCGCCTCGTTGGCGTCCATCACGGTCCGCGTCCGTGCTCGGCCACCGCGATCGCCCGGCCCGGCCCAGCGGTTCGACGGCGCGACGTCGACAGGTCGGGTGGCTGTCGTGGTGTCGGTCATGATCGACTCCGATCGTTGCGCCCGGCGAAGCGCAGGGCGGCTCACGACCCAGCGTGCGCCGGCGGGTTCATCGAGCAACAGGGTCGAACGTCATCCGAGTCGGCGCAACCGTCACGGTCGAGATGGCTCGATGTCGAACTCGCGTCCGCTGATCTCGGCGACCTCGATCGCGATCCAGTACGGCTTGCGTCCGGGCGCCATGATGGGCACGTTGGTCTGGCGGAGGCCTTCGTAGCGCGGCCCGAGGGCGGTGGTGACCTCGCGGGCGGAGCCGAGGGCGACGACGGACCAACCGGCCGACGCAGTCACGCCGTCGACCTCGAACGCCACTGGGTGCATCGGCACGTTCTCCAGCTTCGTGCCGCCGTCCGTCCGCACGACGATCAACCCGTCGTGGCACGTGTGGTTGACGGGAAGGATCATCGGGAAGCGGCCGTTCTCGAAGGCCAGCCGGCCAAGCCTCTCGCCGCGCAAGCGTTCCCAGCACTCGTCGTCGGCCAACGCTCGCATCTTCGGTGATCGGTCCCCAACCATGGTTCGAGGATGTTCCAATCGACGTCGCGTCGGTAGGGCCAACGGACACATCTCGTCGAGCGGCGACTGGTGACGTTGTGCTCTGACGATTCGGGTGTTCGGGCGTCATCGTGACGTCATGAACAGCTCCAGCCCCGTCGCCGCGCCGAAGACGCTGCTCTTCGGTGACGACATGACGGAAGGGTCCGACCTCGCGTGGCTCTGGATCAATTCGCACCCCTGGCCGGGGTGGACCCTCGACATCCTGCACGCCGAGCCGCCGCCCGAGTTCCGCGCCAGGGAACAGGCACCGGTGCCGTCGCCGTGGGAGCCGTCGCACGCCCGCGTCCCGTTCGACGAGAGCCGGATCGCTTCGTCCGTGCAGCTCCTCGCGCTCGAGGATCCGCGTCTGGCACTCATGCGCCCGGCCGATCTGCTCGTCATCGGGGCCCGCGGGCCGGGGCTGGCGAAGTCGCTCCACCTCGGCAGCACGGCGGAATGGCTCATGGCGCATCCACCGTCGCCGCTCGTCGTGGTCCGCCACGGACGTCGGACCCGCTCGGTGCTGCTGTGCTTCGACGACTCGGCCGACGCGCGCTGCGCAGCGACGGCGCTGTGCCACCTGCCCTGGATCGACACGACCACGGTGACCGTGATCGGTCTGCACGAGGGGCATCCCGAGCTCGAACCGGCCATCGCTGCGGTCACCGCCCGGCTCCGCGGTGCCGGCGCCGACACGCATACCCAGATGTTCGGTGGCGACGTGACGAAGCGGCTGGTGGAGCTCGTGCACGACACCCGGCCGGACCTTGTCGCGATCGGCGCACGCGGCCGACACCGGTTCGGGCGGCAGCTCGGGACGACGGCTGCAGCGCTGGCGCACAACGCGACTGCCTCGGTCCTCGTCGCCACGGATCGCCGAGCCGAGGCCGCCGAGGACCGAAGCCTCTAGCGACGGGGGCGGCGCGCGCCCATCGTGGAGTCATGACCACACAGATCGTCCTCGGGTTCAACGGGTCGGCTGCGTCGACGCACGCAGCGCACTGGGCCGCGTCGGAGGCGATGGCGCGCGACGTGCCGCTTCGACTCCGATCGTGCTACTCGATCCCTCCCGTCGGCTACGGCGGTGAGTGGATCCCGCAGGACACCATGGCCGAGATCGCCGACGAGACGAAGCGCTCCGCCGACGCCATGCGCGAGCGGTTGATCGACGAGCACGCGGGTTTGAGCGTCGACATCGAGATCACGCGTGGGCCGGTGCACGCCTTGCTGACCGAGCACATCTCGCCCGACGACCTCCTGGTGATCGGAGCGTCGGAGCACGAGGGCTTCAAAGGGCTGCTGTTCGGAAACGACGCTCGCTGGTTGGCTCGACACAGCGTCTGCCCCGTGGTCATCGTCCGTGGAGAGGCGACGCAAGGCCGGCCGACCCGCATCGTCGTCGGCGTCGACGGTTCTCCCGCAAGCGATCGCGCCGTGATCTGGGCGGCGGACGAGGCCGACCTGCACCGTGTGGAGCTGGTGGTCGTCCACGCCTGGGACTACCCCTACGGTCTCACCGACAGCGAAGCGCGCGTCCGCGATCTGATCAAGGTCGACGGAGCGTGCGTCCTGGACCGCGCCGTGGAGCTGGCTCGCGACCGTTGCGGCAGCCAGGTCAGCGGCCAACTCGTGCAGCAGGCTCCTGTCGCGGCACTGATGGACTCGGTGCTCGACGGAGACGTGCTGGTCGTCAGCTCTCGCGGCCACACCGCGCTCAGCAACGTCCTCGGCGGATCCACCGTGACCGGCGTGCTCGACTACGCGATGGTGCCCGTCGTGGTCGTCCGCTGAGCGCGTCCGCTCACTGCGGCTGTGAGGCTCAGGCCGGCGGGTCAGATGCGTTCGATGATGACGGCCGGCGCCATGCCGCCCGCGGCGCACATGGTGACGAGGCCGTAGCGGCCACCGGTGCGCTCGAGCTCGTCGAGCACCGTGCCGATCAGCATCGCGCCCGTCGCGGCGATCGGGTGGCCGAGCGCCATCGCGCCACCGTTGACGTTGACCTTCTCGCGGTCGAGGTCGAGGTCGCGGATGAACTTCTCGGCCACCACCGAGAACGCCTCGTTGATCTCGAACAGGTCGATGTCGTCGACGGTGAGGCCGGCGCGGTCGAGCACCTTGCGCGCTGCCGGCACCGGCGCGTTGAGCATCAGCGTCGGGTCGTCGCCCATGTTGACGGCAGCGACGACGCGAGCCCGCGGCGTCCATCCGTTGGACTTGGCTGCCTCGGGTGAGGCGAACAGGATCGCCGCTGCGCCGTCGACGACGCCGGAGCTGTTGCCGGCGTGGTGCACGTGGGTGATGTCGAGCCCGGGGTAGCGGGCGAGGACCATCGAGCGCAGCGTGGTGCCCTGGTCGTCGAGCGGGAAGTCGGCCATTGCGCCGAAGGACGCCTGCAGCTGGGCGAGACCTTCGAGCGTGGTCTGCGGCCGCGGGAACTCCTCGCGGTCGAGGGCCAGCGACCCGTCTTCGTGGTGCACCGGAACGAGGCTGCGGTCGAAGCGGCCTTCGGCGATCGCCCGCGCAGCGCGCTGCTGCGACACGTACGCGAGGTGGTCCAGCGCCTCGCGCGGGATTCCCTCGATCGTCGCGATCGCATCGGCGGCGACGCCCTGGTGCGTCTGCGGGTGGCGGGCGCGCAAGCGCAGGTTGCCTGCGTCCATCAACGGCGCACGAACACCGGCCTGCGCCGCGCCGAGCGCGGGGTGCAGCGACATCATCTCGCAGCCGCCGGCGATGACGACGTCCTCGAAGCCGGCCATGATCGACGCGGCGGCCATGTTGGTGGTGGTGATGCCGGAGCCGCAGAAGCGGTCGAGCGTGACGCCCGATGCCTTCACGTCGAAGCCGGCGTCGAGCAGCGCCATGCGAGCGAGGTCGCCGCCCTGCGTGCCGACCTGCATGCTGGTCCCGAAGATGACGTCGTCGACGGTCGAGGTGTCGAGGTCGTTGCGGTCGCGGATCGCTGCCAGCACCGTGGCGCCGAGCTGCTGCGGGTGGATGTCGGCAAGGG
Source organism: Ilumatobacteraceae bacterium (assembly GCA_965229005.1). Classification (GTDB taxonomy): domain Bacteria; phylum Actinomycetota; class Acidimicrobiia; order Acidimicrobiales; family Ilumatobacteraceae; genus CBDDIP01. The sequence goes on along the minus strand of CBDDIP010000001.1, from coordinate 985,894 downwards.
CACCCTTGCCGACCTTGCCGATGCCGCGCGGTGTGCGGCAGGCGTCGATGATCCAGGCCTCGCTCATGGTCGTCGTCCTTCAGGTGCTCGTGGTCCGATGCCCGAGATGGGCAGCCGCGACAGAGCAGAGCGCATCTGCGGCCGCCCAGGCAAATGGGAGCGCACGCCATCGGTCACGGTCTGCCACGTGCGATCTCGGGGAACAGCCTCATGAGCACCTGACAACGCGGAGAACGAGACCATGGAAACGACCACCACCCACGACGTCGTGACGATCCTGATCAGCCAGCACGAGCACGCCAAGCAGCTGATGAACCAGATCGCCGCCGCGCCCGCCGACGAGCGTCGGGATCCGTTCGAGGCGCTCGTGCGCCTGCTCGCGGTGCACGAGACCTCGGAGGAAGAGGTCGTTCACCCCTTCGTGTCCACGCTCGGCGCCGATGCATCGAGCGCCGTGCGCACCTGCCTCGATGAGGAGTCGGCGGCAAAGAAAGCGCAGGCGGAGCTCGAGGGCATGGATCCGGCCAGCGACGAATTCCTGGCCGCGTTCCTCACCTTCCAGCGCGACGTCGAGGTCCATGCGACGAGAGAGCAGGCGGAGATCTTCCCGTTGGTCAAGGAGCACCGCACCGCGGAGCAGCGTCAGAACATGGGTCGGATGCTGGAGGCGGCGCAGCGCATCGCTCCGACGCACGCGCACCGGTTCGCTCCGCAGAGCGCGCTCGGCAACCTCATCGTCGGGCCGGCGGTGGCTGTCGTCGACCGCGTTCGCGACGCGATCCGTGACTCCCGCCGCTCCGACTGATCCTGGGCGGTCTGCCCGCCGACCGTGACAGGCTGGCGGTGTGATCGAGGTCGTTGCACTCACCGACGAGGACTGTGAGCGCGCAGGAGCTCTGCTTGCCGCACGACACGCGCGGGAACGGCAGATGTTCCCGCTGCTCCCTGAAGCCTTCGAGGAACCGCGGCGCGCCTCGGAAGTGATCCGCAGCATGCTGTCGTTTGCCGACGCAGCAATTGCGATCGACCGAGGGCAGCTCCTCGGCTTCCTCACCGCGTTCGACTCGGAGCCCGATCCTGCGTCTCCGATGGCTCGGTACTCGCCTGCGCGATCCGCGCTGCATCTCGTGCAGGGTCACGCCGTTGCGGAGGGTGCGGACGCACACCGCGTCTACGCCGCGCTGTTTGCCCGATTGGCGGAGCGTGCGTTGGAGCGTGGCATCGTCGACCACGTCGTCCACGTCCCGATCGGTGATCCGTCCACGGAGCACGCCTGGTCGGCGCTCGGGTTCGGCCGCATGAACGTCGTGGCGCTGCGTGCCCTTCAGCCCGAGATCGCCGCCGCCGACGAGTCCGATGTGACGGTTCGGTTGGCGGCACCGGAGGAGCTCGACATCGTCGAACGTCTCGTCGACGAGGAGGCCGTGTTCCACGCGGGCAGTCCGATCTTCCGGCCGTACGTGCGCGACGCGACCAGGGAGGCGGTGCGCGCCGAGCTCACCACTGCGCTGGCGAGTGACGACCATGCGTTCCTGATCGCCCGACGAGGCGACGGTGACGTCGGCGTGATCTCGGTCGGACCTGGCATCGGGTCGCCCCTCTACATCCCGGACCGGGGCGCCTACATCGCCGCGACCGCCGTGCTCCCCGAGGAGCGCGGGTCCGGCGCGGGCGCTGCCCTTGTCCGTGCAGCGTTGGCCTGGGCCGGCGATCGTGGGTACGCGGCAGCCTGCTTGCACTTCTCGCCGGCCAACGCCACGTCGACGTCGTTCTGGACCGGGCTCGGGTTCACGCCCGCGATGGCGCACCTCCGTCGGCGGTTGGACGATCGCATCCTGACGAGCCGCCCTACGCACTGATCGAGCAACAATTCGCTGCGTTTCCCGTAACGGCGTCGGCGGTGCTGCGTCAGAACGGCGTGCGGCGGACGCGCACAGATCGGATGCGATCGGCTCGCTGCTCCAGCGGGTCGGCAGCTCCCCCAATCCTGAGCGAGTGCTCGTCGACTGATCGGCGGATCTGACGGCGCTCGTTCCATCCCGGAAGGGCCCTGTGCTGATCATGAAGACGTTTCCTCGACGCGTCCTGTCGCTCGTCGCTGCTGCCGTCGTCGTCCTGGCGACGAGCGCGGCGTTCATCGCCGCGTCGCCGACCGTCACGTTCGCCGCGTTTCCCTGTCCGGGTGGGACGCCGGGCGGTTCGTGTCGTGGCTACGGCATCGACGTGACGACCGCAGTCGGCGCTCGATGGGCTGGCTCCTACGCAGTCGACGAGGACACCGGGCCGGGCGAGCAGTGGATCGTGGGCACGTGCGTGCAGGACAGCTCCGGGCATCCACCGGCGTGGGGTGGCGGGAACCCGACCGTGTCGATGCTCGACTGGGATCCGATCGGCCAGGCGCTGCTGCCCATCCATCCCGAGCTCGTCGACGAGCTGGGCACGGCGCGGTTCCTGCTGGAGCCGACCGTGGCGATGTTGCAGGCGGGTGTGCCCGGCTCGACCCCGTTCGTGATCGCCGGCGTCAGCCACACGCTCAACCAGTGGTGGGCGGGGGAGTGGATCTACGCGCACTTCGTCGCCGGTGATGGGCCGGTCGGAGGGTCGGTCGCCGTCGCGACGAGCAGCTCCTCGGCGAACCAGGCAGCACAGGACCTCCAGGCGATCTCGACGGCGTGGCAGCAGCCGTGGGCGTCGTTCACGGGTCTGGATGTCGTGAACGGGACGGCGACGACCATCGTCACGTCGGCCAACGGGAACCCGATCCCTGGGCTGACGGTCCGGTTCGATGCGGCCACGTCGTCGGGCAACGTCCTCCCCAGCGGGCCGCCGCTCGGCGTCACGGGCAGCGACGGATCGGCGACCTACCCCATCACGTTCGCGAACGGCGCCGGCAACATCGACACGTGGACGGTGTCGACGATCGTCGACGGCCCGGGCGGTGCGGCGGTGTACGTGCAGTCCGGCGGTCAGGACCTCGTCATCCAGCCGGCCACCTTCGTCGAGATCCGCTCCAACGCGACCGCGGTGGAGAACACGCCACTCGTGTTCGGCGAGGTCGACAAGACCTCCAGCGACGCCTCCTTCAGCGTCGAGGGCCTTCAATTCCAACTGATCGACGACAACGGTGCCGGCGCTGTCGTCGCCACCGGAACGGTCACCGGTGGGGTCGTCACCTTCCCCGGTGTCGACCCGACGTCGGTGACCGGGCCGTTGGTCGCTCATGAAGTCCCGCCGACGAACGGGTTGGCACCCGCCGCCGACATCGCCCTGCCCTGGCCGATGTCGAGCGATCCCGACGCACCCACCGTCGTCTCGATCGTGAACTCGCCGAGCCCGGAGCTGCTGATCGTCCGCAAGGTGTTCGACCAGACGGACATCACGCCACCGGATGCGGCCGGGTTCGGGTTCACCGTCACTCGTGACGACGGCCGCGACTTCGGCACGACGACGACCGCTGCCGACGGACGAACGAACGCGGTCACGGTCACCGCAGGGACGTACCGCGTGTGCGAGGTGGCAGCGCCGGCTTGGTGGACGTTCGGTCTGCCATCGACGTGTGAGACCGTCGTCGTGACACCGGGGGTGGCGGCCGCCGTGGAACTGGTGTGGACGAACGTCGTCGGGACGCCGACGTGCTCGACATCGTTGGTCGACGATGCCGATGGCGACCACTTGCTTTCCGAATCCGGCGGGCCGGTCACCGACACCGTCCACTGCGCGGGACTCGTGCCCGGGACGCAGTACTCGGTGGATGGTGAGCTCCACGTGCGCAACGCAGATGCCACCGGGACACCAACCGGGATCACAGCGACGACCACGTTCGTCGCCACGTCCCCGGTGCAGGACGTGACGGTGCAGTTCACCGTCGGCGACGGGTACGCGTGCACGGTCCTCGTGGCCGGCGAGACGCTGCGGATCGGATCCCGTGTGGTCACCACACACCTCTCGCTCGACGACGAAGCGCAGACGATCTACGTGCCCCAGATCGGGACGCGCGCACAGAGCTCCAACGGTGGCCAGCTGGCGAGCGCGGGTGACGGCATGACGGACGTCGTCGAGTGGTGCGGGCTGCCGATCGGCGAGGCGACGATGAGCCTCGCCTGGCAGACGGCGGAGCAGACGACGGTCAACGGCTCGCCGCAGATCGACGCTGCCGGCAACCCGGTGATGGCCTGCACGCCGTTGTCGACCTCGACGGCGACGCAGACCTTCACGGTGACGTCGAAGGGAGAGACCGGTCAGGTGACGATGCCGACGCTGCCGGTGCCCACCGACGGGCGCGGTGTGTTCGTCGCGTTCGAGGCGGTGAGCGTCGGCGGCACGGAGGTCGCGTCGCACCGCGACTGCAACTCGCTCGCGCAGACCATCTGGCGTCCCACCCTGTCGACGCAGCGAGCGGTCGCCGACCTCACGGCGCCCGGCACGAGCACGGACGTGATCCAGGTCGAAGACCTTCCTCCCGCTTCGGTGCTGGGCGATCGCACCGTCACGATCAGCGGTGGTCTGCACCAGCACGCCCTCGCCACCACCAGCGCGACCTGGCAGTGCAACGGCGACAACCGGATCGCAACGGTGTCGGTCCTGGTCGACCGCGGCAACGGCGAGTACCGGTCGTCAGGCGAGCGGTTCACCACCGCGGTCGCGCACAGCTACGCCGAGCAGATCACCATCGCCCCAGGCGCGGCCGGGCCACCTGCATCGGGCGTGGACGGACTGACCGGGACGGCCGATGGCACATGGGCGAGCGAACAGCACGGATGCGGGGTCGACACGCAGTCGTTCGTCGCTGTTGCGGCCAAGCCCGCCACGGTCAGATCGAGCGCCTCCCTGCCCCGAACCGGCGGCGACGTCGACACCACGCTGATGATCGGCGCCGGCCTCGTCGGGCTCGGAGCGATCGCGCAGCTGGCGCACCGTCGGCGGCGCGTCGGGCGCTGAACCGCTCAGCGCGCCGTGGCTGCCACCGCGGCGCGCTGGGTGTTGGCGACGATCGCGTCGACGATCTCCTCCCACCGGTTGCGCGGCATGTCGTGCGCCATGTCGGGGAACATGAGCAACCGCGAATCCGGCACGGCGAGCGCCGTGGCGATGCCGCCGGACGGCTGAACGAGCGGATCGACGAGGCCGTGGATCACCAACGTCGGTGCCGTCACCTTGCGCAGGGCCTTCGTGCGATCCGGGCTCGCGGCGATCGCCGCGGTCTGGCGAGCGGTCCCTTCCGCGTCGAAGTTCCGCTCGTTGGCACGCAGGATCGTGGCTCGCTCCTGGGCTTCGTCGAAGTGCGGTCCGGAGATCAGCCGAGCGATGGCGATGGCGTCGTCGACGGCGGTGTCCGGCGTCGACTTGAGGTACTTGGGCAGCTTGCGGATCAGCGACACGGCCGGGCGACCGGCCTTGCGGCTGCCGGTGTTCGACATGATCGACGTCAGGCTGGCGACCTTGGACGGATGGCCGATCGCCAGCGACTGGGCGATCATGCCGCCCATCGACACGCCGACGACGTGCGCCCGATCGATGCCGAGGTGGTCGAGCAATCCGGCGGCGTCGTCGGCCATGTCCTTCAGGAGGTACGACGACTTGGCGAAGCGCGGCGAGATCAGGCTGGCGATCGTGCGGCCGGTGGTGGGGACCGGCCCGCTCATCTTCGTCGAGAGCCCGATGTCGCGGTTGTCGAAGCGGATCACGCGGAAGCCGCGGGAGGCGACGAGCTCGACGAACTCGTCGGGCCAGTGGATGAGCTGGCTGGCGAGCCCCATCACGAGGAGCAACGGCGTGCCCTCGCCCGTCTCCTCGAACTCGAGGGTCATGTCACCGATGCGCGCTGCAGTCATGGCACCAATGTACGGATCTCAGTGGGTGGGCAACGCCCGTGCGATCTGTTCGATCACCGACGGCGGCGCGTCCTTCGGGACCGAGACGATGGCGAGGTCGGCGCCGGCGACCGACATCGCCTCGGCGGAGGACCGCAGCGCGTCGTCGTCACCGCCGTAGCGGACGATGGCGCTACAGGTGATCTCGCTCGGATCGCGCCCGATCTTGGCGCATTCGATGTGCAGGAGGTCGCGGCACGCGGCGAGCTCGGCCGGATCTGTGCCGCTGAAGTTCCAGTGGTGTGCGTAACGCGCCGCTAAGGGCAGGGTGCGTCGTCTACCCGTGCCACCGATGCAGATCGGCAGTGGCGACTGGACCGGCTTGGGGTTGTTCATCGCTGCGTTCAATCGGTAGTAGCGGCCGTCGAACGTGGTCTCCTCGTTGGCGAGCAGGCTGGTGATCACGGCGAGACCCTCCTCGAAGCGATCGAACCGTTCGCGCAAGGTGCCCAGCGCGATGCCGAAAGCGTCGCACTCCTCCTCGTTCCATCCTGCGCCGATCCCCAGCTCGAGTCGACCGCCGGAGGTGATGTCGAGCGTTGAGGCCATGCTCGCCAGCACGCCAGGGTGCCGGTACACGATGCCGGTGACGAGCACACCGCCGCGCAGCCGTTTGGTCTCGTGCAGCGCCGCGGTGAGCGTGATCCACCCCTCCATGCAGTCATCGGTGGAGTCGCCGAACAGCGGGTAGAGGTGATCGAACGTCCAGCCCGACTCGAACATGGTGAGGTCGTCGGCGCGTTTCCAAACCTCCTGGATCCACGGCCAGGTGGTGCGCTGTGGCGAGGTCGAGAACGCAAATCGCATCTGCATGGCCGGATCGTATGCCCGAGGCAGATGATCGGGCTGGCCGATGCATAGCGTCGGTCTGAGCATCGGCCTCAGGCCCTGCCGGTGCGTGCGGGTGGTGGCTGAACGAGCGCCAGGCGATGCTCCACGACCCCGCGTACCATCTCGCCTTCAACGATCACCTCCGCGCGACGGGTCATGCGTCGGTGCGTCACTGGCTGAAGGGGGATCGCGTGACGTGCCGACGTGCCGCCACGCGGAACGCCGGCCGGGACCCGGTTCGCGCGTCGGCCTACGATCTCGACGTGACGAGCGTCGAGACGATCACGAAGATGGTCTACCGATACTGCGAGCTCTTCGACTCCGGCGACTTCGATGCATACGCGCAGCAGTTCGAGCACGGAAGCATGGGCGGCCGCGAACGGGGCTCGGCCGCACTGCGGCAGTGGATCGACGAGAACATCATCCTCTACGACGGCAGCCCGTGCACCAAGCACCTCTCGACCAACGTCATCGTCGACGCCGATGACGAGGCGGGCACCGCGACGGCGCGTTCCTACGTCACCCTCCTGCATGCAGCGCCGGGCTTCCCCTTGGCCGTCATCGGCAGTGGCGAGTACCACGACAAGTTCGAGCGCGTCGACGGAACCTGGCGGTGGGCCGAGCGGCTGGTTGTCAACCACCTCGGAGGCGACTCGTCGCGGCACATCCGCGCGCGAGGCTAAGGCGCTGTCGAGCGGTGTGCCGGTCCACGGAACGCGTCCTGCGCCCGACCCAAATCGGGTGCTTACAGTTCGAAGCGTCCCGAGTCCCGGCGGCATCGACGAGCTGAGCGAGGTCAACCATGAAGGTCGGCGTCTACACCCAGTACCACAACTTCGAGGACTGGCCGCGCTACAAGGAGAAGAGCAGCGCGCCGCAGCAGAAGCCCGATCACGAGATCTACGACGAGGAGCTCGCGCTGGCTGATCTCGTCGAGACGCTTGGCTTCGACTCGTACTGGTGCGTGGACCACTACGCCTCGCCGTATGCGATGACCGGCGGCGTCCTGCAGCACCTCGCCCACATCGCCGGGCGCACCAAGCGCATCGACGTCGGCACCATGGTGCTCGTGCTTCCCTGGTACGAGCCGATGCAGCTCGTCCACAACCTCTCGGCGCTCGACAACGTCCTGCAGGGCCGGAAGCTGAACCTGTGCGTCGGGCGCGGCGCCGCCATTCGAGAGTTCTCACCGTTCCGTGTCTCGATGGGCGACGCGCGGATCCGCTACAAGGAGACGCTGGAGATCATCCGGTTGGCGATGACCCAGGAGTGGTTCGAGTTCGACGGCGAGCACTTCAAGGTCCCGCTCACCACGGTGCGCCCGCGCTTCCGCAACCCGGAGTGGATCCTCGCCAACATGAAGGCGGCATGGGCGAGCGCGGAGAGCCTGCCCCTGGCGGCCAACGCCGGCCTCGGGATGCTGATCACCAACCAGCGCAGCTGGCGCGAGTACGGCCGCGAGGTCGTCACCTTCAACGAGATCCGCGCCGAGCACGGATGGGCACCGACGCATCCGACGGTGACGATGCGCGTCGCCTGCTTCGAGGACGAGCACGAGGCGTGGAAGGTGATGGAGCCGTACAACTTGCACACCCAGCACGCCGCGACCTGGCACTACCAGCTCGACGACGCGGAGCGGTTCGCAAGCACGCCCGGCTACGAGCAGTACGCCAAGGCGGCGAAGATCGTCCTCACCGACGAGCAGATCACCGCGGGCACCGGCAAGCCGCAACCGTGGGGCACGCCCGATCAGGTCTTCGATCGGATCATGCAGATCCAGGAGGTCACGACGGCCAACGAGATCGTCGCCACCTTCAAGTTCGGCGCCATGCCGGCGGACGTCGCCGAGCGCTCGATGCGCCTGTTCGCCAGCGAGGTGCTGCCGCGCCTGCACGCCGCCGGTGTCGACGTCGCCCCGGCAACGGCCACCGCCTCGGCGACCTGACGACGGCGGCTCAGACGACGGTGTCGGGGCGCTGCTCGCGCAGCCACTCGGCAATGGCGGTCATGGCCGCGTCGGCCTCCGGCGCGTGGCCGGCGAAGAAGTGCCACACGTGCACCATGCCGTCCCACACGTCGCCGCGCGCGTCCACGCCGGCGGCGAGCAGCCGCCGGTGCAGCGCCATCGCGTCGGCTGCCAGCAGCTCGCGCTGACCCACCTGGATCAGCGTCGGCGGCAACCCGGCGAGATCGCCGCGCGCCGGTGAGGCCAACGGCGTCGCCGGGTCGGCGCCACCCAGGTACCAGTCGCGGAGCTCCTCGAGGTTGGCCCGCGTCACCATCGGGTCATCGACCGCGTCGTCCGTGGCATCTGTTCCGGCGATGGTCATGTCGACCCACGGCGACAGGAGCACGAGCGCGCCGGGCATCGGCAGCGCACGTTCGCGGACGGCGAGACAGATCGCCATCGCGAGGCCGCCACCTGCCGAGTCGCCGGCGACCACGACGTCGGCGGCCGCGACACCGGTCGCCGTCAGCCAAGCCAGGGCGCGGGCTCCGTCGTCGACGGCAGCGGGGTACGGGTGCTCCGGCGCCAGCCGGTACCCGACCGAGAGCGCACGCATCCCGATCGCGGTGGCGAGGTGGCCGACCAGCTTGCGATGTGAGGTCAGGCTGCCGTTCGCGTAGCCGCCGCCGTGGAAGTACAGCAGCACCCGCTGATCACGAACCACGGCCGGCCGGGTCCACTCGCACCGCACGCCATCGGTGTCAACGGTCTCCACCGTCACGCCGGCTGGGTCGGGCAGGCGGCCGGCCCCGGTGTCCATCCGCTGCCGGCGCTCGCCGAGCTCGACCACCTGGCCGGCCGAGCGCTCGCGAGCGGCAACGGATGCCTGGATGATCTGGCTCATCTGCTCGCTGACCATGCCCGCATCTTCGTCGGGCTCGGCCGGCGCGGCGATGCCGTCGTGCCGAACGGCGAACCGGACCAAGAATTGGCATTCTCAGACACTTGTCAGACTCTGACAGAATGTGTACTGTGACGGCATGCCCACCGACGAGCTCGCCACCCCCGTCGAGAGCGGTCGTCGGGAGCGCAAGCGCCAGCAGCTGCACGACGCGCTCGTCGCGGCAGCGATCGAGCTGTCGCTGGAACAGGGTTGGGAGGCGACCAGCGTCGAGCAGATCGCCGACCGCGTCGACGTCTCCGCCCGCACCTTCCACCGCTACTTCCCGAGCAAGGACGACGTCCTCTTCGCCGACAACGTCGCCGCTCGCCAGCGCTTCGCCGTGGCGCTCGCGGCGCGCCCGGCGGCGGAGGACCTGATGACGGCGATGTGCGAGGCGTCGGCGACGTTCGCCGTCGACCTCGATCGGCCCACCCACGAACAGGCCCGCGCCGTCATCATCGAGTCGAGCGAACGACTGGTGGCCACCAACCTGCGGCACGTCGAGGACTGGTGCGCCGTCGCCGCCGAGTTCGCCGCCGGGCGCCTGGGTACGAAACCCGACGACCTGCTGCCTCAGCTGGTCGGCCGGTGCGCCGTCGTCGCCATGACCATCGCCCGTCGTCGCCAGCGCGGTGCCACGGCCGACGAGATCGCCGGCGAGATCCGCGCCTGCTTCGCGATCATCGCCAACTTCGCCGCCGCCACCTCGGCGAGCGGACCCCACGCATCGAACGAAACCGACAGGAGAACCCCATGAGAATCGGTGTCCACCTCAGCTTCCAGAACTACACCGACTGGGAGCGCTACCTCGCCAAGGCGCCCGGGCCGCCGCAGATCTCCGATCAGCAGATCTACGAGGAGGACCTCCACCTGGCGGAGCTCGTCGAGCCGCTCGGGTTCGACTCCTACTGGGCGATCGACCACCACTTCGGTCCGTACGTGATGACGGCCGGTGCGCTGCAGCACCTGACCTACTTCGCCGGCAAGACCAGCCGCATCGACTTCGGCACGATGATCGTCGTCCTGCCCTGGTACGACCCGCTCGTCGTGGCCGATCAGATCAGCGTGCTCGACAACCTGTTGCAGGGTCGCAAGCTGACGCTGGGCATCGGGCGTGGCGCAGCGATCCGCGAGTTCGATGCCTTCCGCGTGTCGATGGGCGATGCCCGCGGCCGGTTCAACGAGTCACTGGCCATCCTGCGTCTGGCCATGTCGCAGGAGTGGTTCTCCTACGAGGGTGAGCACTTCCAGATCCCGGAGACCACGATCCGGCCGAGCTTCCGCAACCCGCAGCGGATCATGGACGACATGAAGGTGGCCTGGACCAGTCCGGACACGCTGCCGATCGCCGCCAACGCCGGCCTCGGCATCCTGATGACCAATCAGAAGAGCTGGGACGCGTACGGCGCCGACGTCGCTGCGTTCAACCAGATCCGCGTGGCCAACGGGAAGATCCCGACGCAGCCGGTGGTCAACGTCCGCGCCGTGTGCCTGGAGACGTCGGAGGAGGCGTGGGACGTCATGGCCCGGCACTCCTTGGAGGTCGCCCTGAGCAGCAAGCGCCAGTACCAGCTCGACGACGTCGAGCGCTTCGCCAAGACCCCGGGCTACGAGCAGTACGCCAACTTCGGCAAGGGCCCGGCCCCGACCGACGAGCAGATCCTCGAGAAGGGCGCGCGCCCGCAGGCGTACGGCACCCCCGACGAGGTGTTCGAGAAGCTGAAGCTGATCCAGGAGATGACGAGCGCCGAAGAGGTCGTGCTCAACATGCGCTTCGGCACGATGCCGGTCGAGACGGCCGAGCGCTCGATGCGCCTGTTCGCTGCCGAGGTTCTGCCTCGCCTGCAGAAGCTCGACGCACCGCTGCACTTCGAGATGTCCGGATCGGCGCCGGTGACCACCACGGTCGATCCGAAGGAAGGGCTGCAGCTCGGTCTCTGACCGAGCTCACTCGATCGCCAGCGCCAGCGGCGCCTTCTCCGGGCCGACGCGTCGGCCTCGGGGAAGGCGCCGTGCCAGCCAGATGCAGACGACGAGCGTCAACGCGGTCACGGCGAAGATCGCGTTGAAGCCGCGCTGAGCGTCCTCGCGGTCTGCCGAGGTGCCGATGAGCGCGCTCGACAGCGCCGAGAACGCGGCCACCGACACCGAACCCGACACGAGGATCGCCACGCTCCGCAGCGCGGCGGCTGCGGCGAAGGCTTCGCGAGGCACGTCGCTCATGCCTGCCACCAGGTTGGCGGTGGACGTGAACCCGTACCCGCCGTGGAGGCAGAGCGCGAGGGCGATCACGACGCCGGGCGTGGTGGTGCTGATGCAGCTCAACGTGACCGAGCCGACGAGCATCAGCGCGAAGCCGATCATCATCGGCGTGCGCACGCCGACGCGATCGACGAGCCTGCCGCTGAGCGGCATCAGTGCGGCCGTGATGATGGCGCCGGGCGCGACGAGCAACCCGATGTGCATCGCCGAGTAGTCGCGCACCGTCGCCAGCTCCAGGGGGATGAACACGGTCCGACCGAAGTTGACGATCTGCAGGAGGAAGAGCAGGCCCACCGCGAGTCGCATCAGCGGCGGGCGCAGCAGGGCGAGCTGCAGCACGGGCGCCGGGCTGACCAGGCTGCGGCGGATGAAACCGATCAACGCGGCGACGCCGATCGTGAGGCTGCCGACCGTCCACACCGACCACCAGCTCCACGCAGCGCTCTGCGACACCCCGAGGACGAGCAGCGTCAGCCCGACGACGCCGAGCGCCAGCCCGGGAGCGTCGAGGCGGGTTGCGTCGACGGGCTCGGCGGGAGGGATCACCTTCATCGCCAGCACCAGGCCGCCGATCCCGATCGGAACGTTGATCATGAACAGCCAGTGCCAGCTGAACTCCGTCACGAACCAGCCGCCCAGCGTCGGACCGAACGCCATCGGCACCGTCGCTGCCATCGCCCAGATCGAGATCGCCCGGCCGTGCTCGGATCGCGGGAAGATGCCGAAGACGATGGACATGCTCACCGGGATGATCGCTCCGCCGCCGAGGCCCTGCAGCGCGCGACAGGCGATCAGCGTGCCGATGTTCGGTGACAGCGCACAGCCGAGCGAGGCGACCGTGAACACGGCCATCGACCACAGCAGGAAGTGCCGACGGCCGAATCGATCGGCGATCCAGCCGCTGGCCGGTTGCACCGCTGCCATCGCCAGGAGGTACACGGTGATCGTCCACTCGATGCCGCCGTCGGCGTGCAGCGAGGTGCCGATGGCCGGCAGCGCGACGTTGACGATCGTCGAGTCGAGGTTGACCATCGCCGCGCCGATGACGAGGGCGGCGAGGATCAGCCGGCGGTTGCCTGCCGTGGGCGTTGCTGGTTCGAGTGCCGACGCCGATGCGTTCATGCCGCGCCTTCCGGGAGAGGCGTAGCCAACCGGGCCGGCGCGGCGCGGGCGCGCCGCGCGTTCCGTCCTACCGAACGTGCGTCGAGGTGCGCACGCCGGCGACGGCGAGCATCAACAGCCGATCGACCGTGGCGGCCGCGTCGGGATCGTGTTCGCTGGCCAGCGAGATGGCGTTGACCAACGACAGCAGGTCGTCGATGCTGACGTCGTCGCGGACCTCGCCGGCCGCGCGTGCCCGCTCGAGCAGCACCGCGCCGGACGCCGCCGTCATCGAGTAGCAGCTGTTGGTCGTCTCGTCGTCGCCGCCCGTCGCCGGGCGCATCGACGCCGCCAACCCGCGCGTGCTGGCGACGTACTGGCCGACCTCTCGCAGCCACGTGATCAGTGCCGCCCCGGGCTCGCTGCTCGCGGCGAGCTCGTCGGCGTGCTGGCACAGCGTGTCCATGCGATGGTGGAAGAGCTCCTGCAGCATTGCCTGACGCGAGCTGAAGTGGCGGTGCAACGTGGCCGACCCGACACCCGCCACGCGGGCGATCTCCTCGAGCGATGCACCCGCGCCATCGCGTGCGACGATCTGCTCGGCGGCGGCCAGCAACCGCTCCCGGTTGCGTCGCGCGTCGGCGCGCAGCGGCGCGCTGATCGAGGTGGTAGTCGAGCTGGTGTCCAGACCATCCAGCGTACCGAGCGACCATCTGGGGGAGCGCCCCGCTTGCCGCCGACGGTCAGCGGCCGCTGCCGACCGGACCGCTGAAGGTGATCTCCATGCCGAGGGCGGACTTGCCGAGCGACTGCGCCAGCTGCTCGGTGCGGATGGCCATCACGTTGCAGCCCATCAGGTCGCGGAAGATGCGCTCGAGCGGTCGGTTGCGCAGGAAGCCGTGCGCCCCGCACACGCGCATGCACCCCATGGCCACGTCCTCGGTCATCCGGCGCATGTGGAAGCTGACCAACGACATGTGCTTGGTGAACTGCTGGTTGGTCTCGAACGTGCCGAGCTTGTCGGTGAGGTCGCGGAACAGGATCGCGCTGGTGACGATCCAGTGGCTCATGTGGCCGATCTCGATCTGCGCCCATGCCTCGTCGGAGCGCATGCCCTCGCCGTCACCGGCGATCGCCGTCGGGAGGGCGAGCTTGCCGTAGCGCTGCTTGGAGTACTCGACCGTGTAGTCGAGTGCGGCTCGCGCCAGGCCGAGCCACACGCCCATCACGCCCATCACACCGCGACACCGATCCTGCGCGGTGGCCTTGCCGGCTGCCGCGGCGCCGCGGCCGTAGGCGCGGAAGTCCTCCATCGTGATCACGAGCGCATCGGACTTCGGCACGGCCACGTCGGTGAAGTGGACGTCGTGGCTGGCCGTAGCACGCATGCCCATCGCGTTCCAGTTGCCCATGATCTTCACGCCGGGCGCGGAGGTCGACGGCAGGCAGAAGACGATGTCCGGCTCCTCGTTCGTGCCGTGGGCGAGATGGCCACCGACCATCAGGTAGTCGGCGGCGTCGCTCATCGTGGCGAACCCGGACTTGCCGTTGCCGAGCAGCGTCTCGCCGTCCTCGGTGAACCCGAATCCGGCGGTCCGGGTGTCGTACTCGGCGAGCGGCACCGAGCCCGGCATGCTCAGCAGCGCGCCCTCACGGCCGACCTCGTTGAGCACCTTGTCGCGGTGCTCCCACGGCGGGGTGGCGAGCAGTGCGTCGGACACGAGCATGTGCATCGTCAGCGCGAGCGCCGTGGAGCCATCGTGATACGCGATCGTCTCCATCATGCGCGCCGTGCCGGTGATGCTCTGTCCCTTGCCGCCGAACTGCGTGGGCAGGAACACGCTCGTCGCACCGACCTCCTTGAGGTCGGCGACGTTCTCCTGCGACAGCACGCCGGACAGATCGACGTCCGCGGATCGGGGGGCGATCCGCGTCCTGGCGACTTCGGCAACCGCGTCGATGAAGTCCGTCTCCCACTGTTCCATGGCCACTCCCGATGTCGGCGTCCGTCCCCGATGCGGGCCGGTATCGCGTACCTTACACGTTTAAGTTAGCAGAGTGAAACGCTTCAGGTGGCTGAGCGGTGCCTACACTGCGCCCGTGCCCGATGGCCACGACTCCGTCCGTCCCAGCACGTCTCGCCGCGTGCGCAGCAAGGTGGCCACCCTGCATGCGGTGGCCGAGCTGGCCGGCTGTTCGACCGCCACGGTGTCGAAGGCGCTGAACGGACTGCCCGTCTCGGCGGAGAACCTGGCACGCGTGACGGCTGCCGCCGAGGAGCTCGGGTACGTGCCCAACAGTGCGGCTCGCAACATCCGCGGTGTGCGCACCATGACCATCGGTGTCGTGATGAACCTCGACGTCCATCCGCGCCTCGAGCTGATGTCGCTCGTCAGCAGCACCATCGCGGACATGGAGGCCGCCGGGTACAGCGTGATGCTGTCCGTTCGCTCCGGCGACGCTGACGTCGACACGATGCTGCGCCGGTTCATGGAGCACCGCGTCGACGGGCTGTTCTACTGGAACGCGCGACCGGCGAAGTCGCTCGACTGGTACCGGCGCGCCGACGTTCCTGTCCTCGCGGTGGCATTCCGCGACGACGCCTGCGCCGACCTGCCGTTGATCACGGCCGATGGCGCGCCCGCGTACCGCGCCGCACTGCAGCAGCTGCGATCGCTGGGGCACCGAGTCGTCGGCGAGATGATCTCGGGCGTCGAGATCCGCGACCACCGGGCGATCGCCGTTGCCGAGGGCATGGAGTGGCGACGCCTCGACGTCGGCTTCGATCTCGAGAGCGTGGTCGATTGCGTCGGCCGGCTCGCTGCAGCCGATGGCGCACCCACCGCCGTCTTCGCGCCGTACCCGACCGCGCTGCAGGTGCTGATGGCGTGCGAGCAGCTCGGGCTGCGCGTGCCGGACGATCTCTCCCTGATCACGATCACCGACGCCGAGGGAGCCGCGCTGCTGCGCACGCCGCTGTCGGGCGTCCGCACCGACTTCGAGCGGCTCGGTCATGTGGCCGCACGAGCGATGCTCGCCCGGCTCGGCGGCGCGGTCCTCGACGACATCGTGGTGCCCGATTGCATCACGTGGATCGATCGATCATCAGTAGGTCCTGCGCGTTCGGTGCGCTGACCGACGACGTCGTTCCGGCCAGGGGAATGGTGCCGAGGCATCGACCGGACGACCGTCGCTACCGTCGCGCGAATGACGGACATCGCCACGTTCGAGCGTGACGCCGAGGCGTTCCTCGCTGCCGAAGCCGCTCCCCGCCCCACCGGTCGCGCTGACGCGTCCTCGAGCGTGGCCATCTTCGAGGAGTCCGATCCCGTGACGGAGCGAACCGAGCTGGCGCAGTGCCGGGCCTGGAAGGCCAAGGAGTTCGAGGCCGGCTTCGGATGGATCGACGGCCCCGCGGAGTATGGCGGACGCGGGCTGACGCGAGCCCACCGGCAGACGTACGAGCGGGTCAAGGCGCGCTACGTCACGCCCAGCGAGAAGCTGGTCGGCATCAGCCTCGGGATGATCGCCCCGACCCTGCTGAGCCACGGCACCGAGGGGGTCAAGCAGCGGTACCTCGCTGGCCTGTGGCGAGCCGAGATCGTCGGATGCCAGCTGTTCAGCGAGCCGGGTGCGGGGTCGGACCTTGCCGGTGTCTCGACCAGGGCGCGGCGCGTGGGGCCCGGGGCGTGGCGGATCACCGGTCAGAAGGTGTGGACGTCCTTCGCCCATCTGTGCTCGATCGGCGAGGTGCTGTGTCGCAGCACCGACGCCGACGATCTCGCGCGTGGGCACGACGGACTCTCGGCGTTCGTGGTCGACATGAACGCTCCCGGTGTGACGGTGCGACCGATCCGCCAGATGACCGGTGGCGCCTCGTTCAACGAGGTCTTCTTCGACGATGTGCTCGTCGACGAGGCGCACCTCCTCGGTGAGGAGGGCGGCGGCTGGAAGGTGGCGGTCGCCACGCTGATGCACGAACGAGCGTCGATCGGCGGCGGTGGTGCCGCCTCGAAGGGCGGCGTCGGCTTCCGTCGCGTGCTCGATCTGGCGCGCGCCGTCGGCGTCACCGACGACGCCGTGACGCGTCAGGAGCTGGCTCGTCTGCAGACCGGACTGCACCTCGCCCGTTGGACGTCGCGGCGGCTCGCGGCGGCCCGTCCGTCGACCCTGCGCGACGCCGCTGGTCCGCTCGGCAAGATGGCGCTCGTCGCCAACCAGCGGCGCATCGCCGACATCGTCGCTGCCGCGCTCGGCCCGGCGCTGTGCGCCGACACCGGTGCAGCGGATCGCTACGCGTGGGCGCAGTACGTGCTCGGTGTGCCGGGTTCGAGGATCGCCGGCGGCACCGACGAGATACTCCGTAACATCGTCGCCGAGCGGGGCCTCGGGCTGCCGAGATGACCGCGACGCGACGAGGTTCAGCCCGGCGTGTTGGCGACGCCGCGCCAGATCATCTCGAACTGTCCCTCGGCGATCTCGTCGACCGAGCAGCGACCGTCCTCGTCGAACCAGATCGACGTCCAGTTGAGGACGCCGAGGATCGACAGCACGGCGATGCCGAGGTCGATGTCGGGCCGGAAGGTGCCGGCCTCGATGCCCTGTTGGAGGATCGACTTCCAGCAGCTGCGGTAGCCCCGGGTGAGCTCCTCGTCCTCGGCCACCTCGTCGGTGGTCCGGCGCGAGTCGTGCAGGCGGCGGAACCAGTTGGGCGACTCGGAGAGGTGGTCGACGAGGTACTGCAGGTGGCGCAACGTGGCGCGGTGCAACTTGTCGCGCGGTGTTCCCGGACCCTGGGCGATCTCGTCGATGCCGGCGGTGATGTCCTGGAACCGCCGCACGCGGACCAGCCGCAGCAGACCGGCCTTGCTGCCGATGTGGTAGTAGAGGCTGCCTTGCAGCACGCCCAGCTCGGCGGCGATGTCCTCCAGCCGGGCAGCGTCGTAGCCCTTCTCGGCGAAGACCTTCGCCGCGGCGTCGATGACCTGTTGCTGGTTGCGGATCTTGGTCATGGCGAGCGCTCGTCCCCTGGTCGCGGCGTTGCTGCTGGCGACAGCGGCAAATTCTACCATCGTTTGAAGACGCGCTGCCGGGCGTCTAGATTCGACTTCGATTCGAAATTCGTCGACCGATGGTGAGGCCGTGATGCAGACGCAGCAATTGCTCGACGGGTTGCGCTTCGCCGAGGCGCCGCGCTGGCACGACGGACGGCTGTGGTTCGCCGACATCTTCAACGGCCGGGTGATGACCGTCACCGAGGGCGGTGCGGCCGAGGTCGTCGTGCAGCTCGACACCGGGGAGCTGCCGTGCGGGCTCGGCTTCCTGCCCGACGGCCGGCTGCTCTTCGCGGTCATGCACCAGCCGAAGGTGATGCGGCTCGACGCTCCCGGTCGAGTCGCCGTCCACGCCGATCTCGCCGCGCTGGCCGTCGGCGGACTGAACGACATGGTCGTCGATCGGCAGGGCCGCGCGTACGTCGGCGCGATGGGCACGTTCGGTGCGCTGGTGCCTCGGCCCCTGCCCGAGCCGGCGAACGGCAACGTCATCCTGATCGAGCCCGACGGGTCGGCGCGGATCGTGGCCGACGAGATGGACGCGCCGAACGGACCGATCATCACCAACGACGGCTCGCGCTACGTCGTCGCCGAGTTCCCGGCACAGCGGCTGATCGGCTTCGATCGCACCGACGACGGGTCGCTCGTCAACCGGCGGGTCTGGGCCGACCTGCGGCCCGGCAGCGCCGACGGGATCGGCGTCGACGCGCAGGATGCGATCTGGACGGCGTCGCCTCGCGAGCACGAACTGCGGCGCGTGCTCGAGGGCGGCGAGGTGACCGACGTGATCCGCGTGGGCGACGATCGGCTGCCGCTGGCGTGCTGCCTCGGTGGAAACGACGGGCGGACGTTGTTCGTCTGCAGTGCCGTCGGTGACGAGGCGTCGATCAAGGCGCGCACGAACACGGCGATCATCGAGACAGCACGAGTCGACGTTCCCGGCTGGTAGGCCGGCGACGAACGGGGGACGGATGGAATTCGGGCTGCACTTCATCAACCAGCTGCCACGGCCGTGGGCCGTCGACGCCGAGCTGCAGCTCTTCCAGCACGCGCTCGATCAGGTCGAGCTGGCCGAGCGCCTCGGCTTCGACTACGTGTGGGCTGCCGAGCAGCACTTCCTCGAGGAGTACTCGCACCTGTCGGCGCCCGAGGTGTTCCTCGCCGCTGCCAGCCAGCGCACCTCGCGGATCCGGCTCGGCCACTCCGTGGTCCTGATGCCGCCCGCCTACAACGAGCCGGCTCGCGTCGCCGAGCGAATCGCCACGCTCGATCTCGTCTCCAACGGGCGAGTCGAGCTCGGCACCGGCGACTCCAAGTCGCGCATGGAGCTCGAAGGCTTCGGCATCGATCCCGCCGATCGGCAGGCGATGTCGCGAGAGGCGCTTGCCGCGGTCGCCGACATGTTGGCGATGGAGCCCTTTCCCGGCCATCAGGGGCGGTGGTTCTCGATGCCGGCGCGCAACGTCGTCCCCAAGCCGGTGCAGCGACCGCATCCGCCGCTGTGGATCGCCTGCTCGGACGACGCGACGATGCACTTAGCCGCGCAGCTCGGCATCGGCGTGCTCGCTCATGGCTTCCTCGACACCGACGAGGCTGCGCGAGTCGTCGACGACTACTACGAGACGTTCAAGCGCGAGTGCGTGCCGATCGGTCACACGGTCAACCCGAACATCGCCATGCTCGATCACTTCTACTGCCACGCCGACGCGGAGGTGGCGGAGGCCCGCGGGCGCGAGGTGGCCGGGTTCATGACGTACTCCGTGCGCCACTACTACACGTTCGGCCGGCACCGCCCGGGCCGCACGAACATCACCGAATCCGCCGCCGCCGTGCGAGCCGAGATGGGCGGCGACCTGGCCAGTCGTGGCGGCGGCATGGTCGGCACGCCGGCACACCTCCTCGAGCGGCTCCGCGCCTTTCGGGACGTCGGCATCGACCAGTCGATGCTGCTGCACCAGGCCGGGACGATGAGCCACGAGGACATCTGTGCGTCGATGGAGCTGTTCGCCGCGGAGGTGATGCCCGAGCTCCAGGCCGGCGAGATCGAACGGCGCGAGCGCAAGCGCGCTGAGCTGGCCCCGTACGTCGAGGCCGCGTTCGAGCGCAAGGGCCGTCGTCCGGCCACGGCCGACGCGGACATCGCCACGGTCGACGCGTACGGGCGCTCGGCCCCGCCGCTGGACACGACGAACCTGCCCCCGGAGATCCGCGAGATCCGCGAGGAGCTGGAGCGGATGAAGCAGATCGCCCTGCGCCGCGACGCGTGAGCGATCGCGTCAGCCGCGGCTGAACTCGCGGATCACCCGCCCGGGCCGTTCGCCCGTGTTGACGCCGTGCTCGGTGATGATCGAGCCGTTGACGAGCGTCGCTGCGTAGCCGTGGGCGCCGATCTTCAGGCGGCCGGCGCCGTTGGGGAAGTCGTTCTCGAACCACGGCTGCCCGGAGCTCAGCGCATCGATGTCGAAGACGTTGATGTCGGCGAACGAACCAACGGTGAGCGTGCCGCGGTCGACGAGGCCGAGCACCGCTGCCGCCATGCCGGTGAGGCGGTGCACTGCTTCCGGCAGCGTGGCGATGCCGCGGTCCCGATGCCAGTACGAGAGGTAGTGGGTGCTCATGTCGGCGTCGCAGATCTGCCCGGCGTGGGCGCCGGTGTCGGCGAGGCCGGGGTAGACGTGGTCGTACGTGAGGAGCTCGGCGAGCCCGCTGACGTTGCGGCTGAAGAACCACGTGTTGAACAGCTCGAGGCCGTCGCTGGTGATGAGGCGATCGATGACGAAGTCCACCGGGTGCACGCCGAGACGACGGGCGTGCTCGGCGATCGAGACGCCGTCGGTCTCGCAGTAGTCCGGGGTGGCGGCCGTGCCGAGCGGGTAGATCTGCTCGGGGTCGTACCACATGCCCTTGCTGATGCCTTCCTCGACCAGGCCGGCACGAACCGCGGGATCCTTGAGGCCGGCGACGCGGTCGGCGATCGTCGGCAACGCCATCAGGGCCTTCCAACGCTTGCCCTTCACGGGAGACACCTGGGCGAGGCCGCACAGCGTGCCGCTCGGCCGCGTCTGCACGGCCATCGTCATCCGGCCGCGCGTGGCGTTCGTGTCGGCGACGAACTTGGCCAGCGTCTCGAAGCCGGCGTTGCCGCCGTTGCCGACGCTGCCCGAGAACAGCACGTCGCCGCACGCTCCGGCCATCTCGCCGAGCAGCGTGATCTCGTCGCGGAACTTCCCGGCGAAGTCGTTGACGGCTTGGAACAGGCCGCCACCGCCGGCGTTCATGCCGTCGGCGATCGCCAGGTGCTCGTCGATCGAGGCAAGCGTGCCGGGCACCAGGCGCCCGTCGGGGATGACGTGCAGGAGGATGCGCGAGGTGGAGAACCCGACGGCGCCGCCGGCGATCGACTCCTCGACGACGTCTCGCATCCGGTTCAGCTCCGTCGGCGTCGGCGCCTCGTTGTCCAGCGAGCGCTCGCCCATCACGTGGTAGCGCACGGCGCAGTGACCGACCATGCCGACGACGTTCGTCGCCGGACGCATGCGCTCGACCGAGTCGAGGTACTGCGGATAGGTCTCCCAGTCCCACGCCAGCCCGTCGAGGATGGCGTCGCGCGGCACGTCCTCGACGCTCTCCATCATCTCGGCGAGGAACACGCGATCCGCCGGCGCGGCGGGCGCGAACGTGACACCGCAGTTGCCCATCAGCACCGTCGTCACGCCGTGCCACGAGCTGGACGTCATCAGCGGATCCCAGGCGACCTGCGCGTCGAGGTGCGTGTGCAGGTCGACGAAGCCGGGCGAGACCACCAGCCCGGTGGCGTCGATCTCGCGGCGGGCGGTCTCACCGGCGAGGTCGCCGATCGCCGTGATCCGGTCGCCGTCGATGGCGACGTCGGCGCGCACGGCGGCGGCGCCGGTGCCGTCGACGACGGTGCCGTAGCGGATGATCAGGTCGTGTGCCATCGAGTTGCTCCAGGTGCGACAGGCCGGTGCGCCGTTCGGCAGGTTCGCACGCGTCGGCACCCCGATGCCACGTGGGCGATCCGTCTCGAATGATCTTTGAAAATCGTAGCAGCGCCCTTTCCCGAGGGGGAGAAAATCTATAGAATCTGCCGAACCCAGCCGCACTGCCGACCCCGGCCCGACTGTTCCCGACAAACCCGACGAGGCGTTCATGCCGTTCCAGCCACTTGCCCACGATCGCCGCACGTCCGACGCGATCATCGACGTCCTCGTCGAGGCCGGGGTCGAGCACGTCTTCGGCATGCCGGGCGGGCACACCGGCGTCCTGTTCGCCGCCCTGCACGAGCACCCGACCATCCGCGTCGTGCAGGTGCGTGAGGAGTCGATCGGGTCGATGGCTGCTGAGGCCTACGGTCGCCTCGCCGGCACGCCCGCCGTGGTGATGGGCCAGGGTGAGTGGTTGCTCGGCAACGCCGGACAGGGGCACCTCGAGGCGCTGCTCGGCTGCTCGCCGGTGATCATCCTCACCGAGATGACCGAGGGTGCGTCCTTCGCACACCACGGCCCGTACCAGGGTGGGAGCGGCGACTACGGCGCGTGGGACGCCAAGAACGCGTTCCAGAGCATCGTCAAGCGGGTGATGGTCAGCCGCTTCCCGGCGCAGGCCGTGCAGCACACGCAGCTTGCGATCAAGCACGCGCTCACCGGTGAGCCCGGCCCGGTGGCCGTCGTCTTCCACAGCGACGCCGTGCGAGGCCGCGTCGGCCCGTCATCGGTGCCGGCCATCTACCCGACCGCCGGCTACCTCCCGGTGCGTTCGACGGCGTTCGACCGCGACGCCGTCGAGGCGGCCGCAGCGGTGCTGCGGTCGGCGACGAGCCCGGTGATCATCGCCGGCAACGGCGTGCGAGTCGGCAGCGCGTACGCGCAGCTCGAGCGTCTCGCCACGGCGCTCGACGCGCCGGTGGCGACCACCGCGGCCGGCAAGTCCGTGCTCCCGGAGACGCACCCGCTCGCGGTCGGCGTGATCGGCGCGTTCGGTCATCCCAGCGCGATCGCGGCCGTTGCCGCGGCCGACGTGATCGTCGCCGTCGGCACCAAGCTCGGGCCGATGGACACCGCCGACGAGACGCTGCGGATGATCGACCCGTCGCGACAGACGATGATCCACATCGACGTCGAGCCGCTCAACGTCGGCTGGACGTACCCCGTCGATCACGCGCTGATCGGCGACGCCGGAGTCGTGATGGCGGCCCTCGCCGACCGCTGCCCGGCGGCGTCCCGCGACGCAGCCACACGAGTGGCCGACCTGATCGAGCAGCACTCGCAGCTCGGCGATCCGCGGTTCCTGTCCGACGAGGTGCCGTTCTTCCCGCAGCGCATCGTCTCACTGCTGCAGGACGCGGCACCCGATGACACGATCGTCACGTGCGACGCCGGCGAGAACCGGCTGTTCATGATGCAGTGGTTCCGCAGCGTCAGCCCGGGCGGCTACCTGCAGCCGGCCGGCGGCGGCAGCATGGGCTACGCCGTGCCGGCCGCGATCGGGGCGAAGGTCGCCCGGCCCGATCAAGCCGTCGTCGCCGTGTGCGGAGACGGCGGCTTCGCGATGAGCATCCACGCGCTGATGACCGCGGTGCAGGAGCGCATCCCGATGGGCATCGTCGTGCTCGACAACAACGCGCTCGGCTGGGTGCTGCACGGGATGGGCAAGCGCGCGACGGCTGCCGGTCTCGACGATTTCGACCACGCGGCCATCGCCCGCTCGGTCGGGTGCGGCGCCGCCAGCCCGACGAACGTCGCCGAGCTCCGTCAGGCGTTCGCCGACATGTTCGCCAGCGATGTGCCGTACCTCATCGACGTGCCCACGTCGATCGAGGTCAGCTACCAGGAGATCGAAGCGCTGACCCGGCTCGCGGCGTCCGAATCGAACGCGGTCACCACACCAGTCCAAGGAGCACGTTCATGAAGATCGGCATCCAGATGTTCGTCACCGGGTACACCATCGACCCGGTCACGCTCGCTCGCGCCGCCGAGGACAGCGGCTTCGATTCGTTCTGGGTGCCGGAGCACGCGATCTTGCCCGAGCACCCCGTGACGCCGTACCCGATGACCGGTGGCGCGATCCCGCCGGTCTACGGGCAGATGGCCGATCCGTTCGTGCTGCTCGGCGTGATCAGCGGCGCCACCACGACGATCAAGCTCGGCACCGGTGTGTGCATCGTCCCGGAGCGTCACCCGTTGATCCTGGCGAAGTCCGTCAGCTCGCTCGACAACTTCTCCGGTGGTCGCTTCCTGTTCGGTGTGGGCGTCGGCTGGATGCGCGAGGAGATCGAGCTGTTCGGCGTCGACTTCGACACGCGCTGGAAGTACACCACCGAGACCGTCGACTTCATGAAGACGCTGTGGCGCGACGGGGTCGGTGGCTACGAAGGGGACATCGTCAAGTTCCCGAGCGTCATCTGCGATCCGCTGCCCGCGCAGCGTCCCGGTCCGCCAGTGCTCGTCGGCGGCCGGGCCAGCGACCACACGTTCCGTCGCATCGCCAAGTGGGCCGACGGGTGGATCATCTTCGGTGCCACGCCAGCGGTCGTCGCCGCCGGCCGCACGGCGATCAACGAGCAGTGCGAGCGGATCGGTCGCGATCCGTCAGGCATCGAGATCTCGGTGGGGGCCACCACGGTCACCCGCGACGTGCGCGAGGCGTACGAGGAAGCCGGCGCCGACCGCATCATCGTCTCGCTGTACAACCACCCCGGTGGCACGCTGCCGCCCGACCAGTGGGCGATCCCTCGTGGCGACCTGCTGTCGCTGCCGGTGCCCACGCCCGCCGAGACGCTGCGCGCCCTCGAGCAGGTGCACGCGCAGGCCGAGCTCTGAGCGGGCCCGGCCTGCACCGGCCGGGCTCAGCTCGCACGGCTCAGATCGACATGCCTCCGCCCATGTTGATCATCTCGCCGGTCATGCAGCTCGCCGCATCCGAGGCGAGGAAGCCGACCATGTTGGCCACTTCCTCCGGGAGCTCGTAGCGCTGGATGGCGGTGCGGCCGCGCGGGTAGAGGCCGTAGAACGTGTCGGTCGGGACCTCGCGGTTCGGGCCCCACATCGAGCCCGGGTTCACGCCGAGCACCTGGATGTTGTGCTTGCCGAGCTCCTTGCCGAGGAACCGCGTGAAGCCGATCAACCCGGCCTTCATCGAGCCGTACAGCGTGATGCCCGGCTGCGCCGACACGCCGGCCTCGGAGCCGATGTTGATGATGCGGCCATTGCCCTGGGGAATCATGTAGTCGAGGACCGCACGCGTGCAGTAGATCGCTCCCGTGAGCGTGCCGCGAATCGTCAGGTCGATGTCCTCGACGGTGAAGTTGGCGAAGTCGCCGGCCGACGTGTCGGCGACGTTGTTGACGAGGATGTCGATGCCCCCGAGGAGGTCGTTGCACTCGCGCATCGCCCGCTGCACGCCATCCCACTCGGTGGTGTTGGCGTGCACGGCGACGACCTTCGTGCCCCACTTCGCAGCCGCTGCATCGGCAACGGCCTGCGCGTCGGGCGGCGTGCCGTGGCGCATGCGCCCCGAGGCTGCGGCGACGGCGGGGTCGAGGTCGACGACCGCAACGTCGGCACCGAGACCGGCGAGGCGGTTGACGCACGCCTGCCCGAGGTTCATCCCGGCGCCACCGGTGACGACGGCTCGCTTGCCGCGCAGGTCCATCAGCTCGGTGACCCGCTTGTCGATGCTGTCGATCGGGATCCGGCTCTCGTCCCACCACTTCTCCGGACGCGAACCGCCGGTGGCGATGCGCTCTTCGATCAGCTCCTGGAACAGGTCATGGGTCATTGGTGGCTCCGTTGGGTGGGGTGAGTGGGGTTGGGTGAAAGGGCTGGGATGGGCGGTCAGCGCAGGTCGCTGAGGGCGGGGGCGAAGGCGACCAGTTGGTCGATGCACGTCTCGAAGTCGGGCACGATCGCGGTGGCGATGACGTGGTCGGCGCCGGCGTCGAGGAAGCGCCGCACGGTCACTCCGATCGCGTCGGGGCTGCCGTACGCAACGATGTCGTCGATGACCCGATCGGCGCCGCCGGCGAGCTCCTCCATCGTGTAGCCGAGGCGCACCAGGTTGGCGGCGTACGGCGAACCGGGGAAGGACGCGACTCCGGCGATGATCTGCCTGGCGACTGCCTTGGCGGCGTCGGCGTCCGCGTTCGGCACCACCATCAGCCCGACGACGATGAGCTTGTCCGGTCCGAGCACCTCGCGGGCATGGGCGACGAACGAGGGCGGCACCATCGTCGGCTGCGCGCCGTCGAACAGCTCGCCGGCGAGGGCGAGCATCTTCGGGCCGTTGGCGGCGAACGTCGTGGCGTAGTTCACCGGCGGCACCTCGAGGATCGGCTGCTCGAGCGCCATGTTCGCGGCGTACTCGCGGGTCCGCGCGATCGGCGGCACGATCTCCTGGCCCGCCTGGGCAGCCTGGAACGGATAGCCGCCACCGAGGCCGAGCACGAAGCGTCCCGGGAACGCGTCGGCGAGCATCGATGCAGCGCCGTGGGTGGTCGGCGCCGGCCGCGCGTACATGTTGGCGATGGAGGAGCTGAACGCCATGCGCTCGGTCGCTGCCAGCAGGACGGCCAGCTCGACGAAGGCGTCCTTCGCGCCGACACCCTCGCCGTTCCAAGCGGCGCCGAAGCCGGCAGCCTCGAGGCGCCGCACACCGACGCGCTGCGTGGCGAACGGCGTGATGGTGGAGATCCCGATGCTCGGGATCTTGGCGCCCACCGGGCCGATGGCCGCTCGTGCTGCCTCGACGATCTCCTTCGACGCTGCCATGACGTGGTCCCTTCGTTCAGCTGGGGACGATCCCCGTGTCGGTCACGATACGGAGGGGCCCTCCGCTTTGCACGCGGGTCATGTCGGCTTGGCGGGACCACCGAGCTGGCCGTGCATCTCGAAGATGGCCCCTGTGGTCGATCGCGTCTGCGCCGAGGCGAGGACCACGTAGCTGATGACGTAGTCCTCCGGCTCGGGGAAGAAGTTCCAATTCATCCGGGCGGCGATGGCGGCGCCGCCGCCGGCGGAGTCGAGCAGCGAGCCGAAGCTCGTCGCCTCCATGCCGAGCGCCGACGGGCCGCGCAGGTCGGTGGACATCCCGCCGGGAGCGACCGCGTTGACGCGCACGGACTGATCGAGCTCGTAGGCCAGCTGCTTCACCAACCCGATGCCGGCGTGCTTCGACGCGGTGTAGAGCACCCCGCCGCCGCCGGGCAGGAACGCAGCGTTCGACAACGTGAAGATCATGCTCCCGCCGGATGCGCGCAGCGCGGCCACGCTGGCGCGGGCACCGAGGACGTAGCCCTTCACGTTGACGCCGAACAGCTGATCGAAGGCATCGGCGAGCTGTGCCGTGGGCGATGCCTCGATGCCGTTGTTGAAGTCCCAGAGGCCGGCGTTGCCAATGAACGTGTCGAGCTTGCCGAAGGCGGCGATCGTCTCGGCCACCGCTCGCTCGTTGTCGTCAGGTGAGGTCACGTCGCCCACGATCACCGTGACGGCATCACCGAAGTCTGCGATCAGCTGCGCTGCCTTCTCCGGATCGCGCTCGAGCACACCGAGGCGGGCGCCCTCCTCGATGAAGCGGCTGACGATCGCCCGCCCGAGCCCGGACCCGCCGCCGGTGATGAGCGTGACGTTGTCGTCGAGCAATCCCATTCGCTGATCGTCGCACGACAGGCCGGTCGCCGCGGTCGACGCGTGCCAGACCGCGGAACGCACGAGGTTGGGAACTGCGCCCGGCGCGTGCGACCGTGTGCGCATGAGCGCCGCCGACCTGATCGACCTCCGCGCCACGGACGATCCCGACGTCTGGATGCTGCCGCTGCACCGTGGGTTGATGACCGGCAACGGTGCGATGTACGGCGGAGCCGGCCTCGCCGCGGCGGTGCTGGCGATGGAGGCGCGTGCGGAGCGTCCGCTGGTGTGGGCGACGGCGCAGTACCTCGACTTCGTGCGCATGCCGGCGACGCTGCGCATCGAGGTGGCCGTGCCCGTGGCGCGCGCCCGGACCACCCAGGCCCGAGCCACGCTGCGCGACGGCGACCGCGAGATCCTGACGGTGCTGGCCACGCTCGGCCATCGCCCCGAGCGCGTGTCGGGCACCTACGTCGAGATGCCCGACGTGCCCCATCACGGCACCACCCGGCTGCAGCAGGTGCCGGAAGCGGCGGGCACCTTCCACCAGATCTACGACATGCGCATCGTGCGCGGCGTGTCGCGCCGTCAGCTCGCCCGCGGCAAGGCAGCGGTGGAGACGGGCGGCCGGGCTGCGTTCTGGGTCTGCCTGCCCGGCGGCCCACACGTGCCGGATGCGGCGGAGCTGTCGCTCGTCGGCGACCTCGTCCCGTCGGCGTTCGCCACGGCTACCGGGCAGCCGATCACCGGGAGCAGCCTGGACAACACGATCCGCATGGGCGCCTCGACGACCACCGAGTGGTTGCTGGCCGATGTGCAGGTGCACGCGCTCGGCAACGGGTACGGCCACGGCATCGCGCACCTGTGGGCCGAAGACGGCACGTTGCTGGCCACCGCGAGCCAGTCCGCGTTCGTGCGCGGCGCACTCCAGCCGGCGAGTGGAGAAAATCTATAGATTCTCTTGTCGCTGCGAGGGGACAGCGCCTACGCTGCCTCGCATGGTCGACCCGATCACCGTCTCTGTCCTCAAGCACCGCTTCGAGGCGATCGTGGAGGAGATGGGTGAAGCGATGCTGCGCACGGCGTACTCGCAGATCCTCAACTCCAGCCGCGACTTCTCCACGGCGATCGCCGACCGCGACTGCCGGCTGGTCGCCCAGGCCGAGCACGTGCCGATCCACGTCGGGTCGATGCCCTTCGCCGTGCAGGCGGTCGACGAGTTCTTCCACGGCCGTGTCCGCCCCGGCGACGTCTACCTGCTCAACGACCCGTACTACGGCGGCAGCCACCTGCCCGACCTGACGGCGTTCGTGCCGATCTTCGCCGGCGACGAGCTGCTGTTCTGGGCGATCAACCGCTCGCACCAGAGCGACATCGGTGGTTCGACGCACGGTGCCTACAACCCGATGGCGACCGAGATCTGGCAGGAGGGCCTGCGGGTCCCGCCGCTCAAGCTCTACGACGCCGGCGAGGTGCGCGACGACGTGATGAAGATGATCGCCATCAACGTGCGCCACGAGGCCGACTTCCTGGGCGACCTGCGGGCGATGATCGGCTCGGCACGCGTCGGCGAGCGCCGCGTCGGGCGACTGCTGGAGGAGTACGGCGCCGAGACGGTGATGGCGGCGATGGACGAGATCCTCGACAGCGCCGAGCGCGAGACCCGGGCGTGCATCGCCACGTGGACCGACGGCGTGTACTTCGGCGAGGCCGTGCTCGACGACGACGGCCACGGCGCCGAGGACGTCTACATCCGCAGCACCGTCACCGTGCACGGCGACTCGTTGACGATCGATCTGTCGGACTCGCACCCACAGGTCACCGGGTTCCTCAACTCGTCGTTCCCCAACACGATGTCGGCGGCCTACATGGCGTTGACCTTCCTGATCGAGCCGCGCACGCCGAAGAACTCGGGCACGTTCCGACCCGCCGAGGTGATCCTCAAGGAGGGAACGGTCGTGTGGCCGAAGGCACCGGCACCGGTCACGCTCGGCACGAACCACTGCGCGCAGGAGATCGCCGAGTCGATCATCAAGGCGCTCGCCGGCGCATGCCCGGACCGCGTCATCGCCGGATGGGGACGCCGCTTCCGCATCGCCATCAAGGGCGTCAACCCGCGGACCAACCGCGACTTCATCTGGCACATGTTCCACGCCCGTCCCGGCGGTGGCGCATCGCCGGCCGGCGACGGCTGGGAGACCGCCGGCGAGGGCCAGGCCGTCGGCGCGTCGAAGTTCGGCTCCATCGAGGTGGCCGAGACGCGCTTCCCGCTGTTCTTCGAGCACCACGAGTTCCGTCCCGACTCGTTCGGCGACGGGACGTACCGCGGCGGCGTCGGGTCCGTCCTGCGGCTGAAGGTCGAGACCACCGAACCGGGCGTGGCCAACACCGCCGGCGACGGCGTGCGCCACGGCTCGTTCGGCACGCTCGGCGGTGAGGACGGGCTGCCGCATCGCTACCGGTTGCTGTCCAACGGCACCGAGCGCGTGCTGAAGACCAAGGAGATCAACATCCCGGTGCTGCCCGGCGACGTGTTCTTCGTGGAATCGATGGGCGGCGGCGGCTACGGCCCGCCGTCGGAACGGGCCGCGGCTGCACGCGAGTCCGACGTCCTCAACGGGTTCGTGACCGCGGCGCCGGTCCCGGACGGGAAGGCCTGAGCCATGTACCGCATCGGCATCGACATCGGTGGCACGTTCACCGACCTCGCCGCAGTGGACGAGGCGGGTCGCATCGTCATCGCCAAGTCGTCGTCCACGCCCCGCGACCCGTCGGATGGTCTGCTCGAAGGGCTCACCGTGCTCGCCGGCGAGCTCGGCCTCGATCGCGCCACGCTGCTCGCGCAGACGGAGCGCATCGTCCACGGCACGACGGTGGCCACCAACGCGCTGCTCGAGCGCAAGGGCGCATCGGTCGCGCTGCTCACCACCGACGGCCACCGCGACGTGATCGAGATGCGCGAGGGGCTCAAAGACGATCGCTACAACGTGCGCATGGCGCCGCCGACCCCGCTCGTCGAGCGGCACCGTCGCATCGGCGTGAAGGAGCGCATGCGCTTCGACGGCACCGCCGCCATCCCGCTGACCGCCGACTCGTTGGCCGACGCCGTGCGCGCCGCCGGTGAGCTCGGCGTGGACGCCATCGCCGTGTGCTACCTGCACTCGTACAAGAACGCCGCCCACGAGCGGGAGACCGGCGCGGCGCTGGCCGAGCACCTGCCGGGCGTGTACGTCAGCCTCTCCTCCGAGGTGCTGCCGCAGATCAAGGAGTACGAGCGGGTGTGGACCACGGTGGTCAACGCCTACGTCGGGCCGGTCGTGGCCAACTACCTCAGCAACCTCAGCGACAAGCTGCGCGCCGCCGGCTACAAGGGCGACGTGATGGTGATGCACTCGCACGGCGGCGTGGCGTCGATCGCCGAGACCAGCCGCCTCGCTGCCGGCGCCGTGCTCTCCGGGCCGGCCGGTGGCATCGCCGCTGCCACGTTCACGTCGCGGTTGCTCGGCGAGCCCAACCTGATCACGTTCGACATGGGCGGCACGAGCACCGACATCGCACTGCTGCAGAACGGCGAAGCGCAGCTCACCGGCGAGAAGAAGGTGGGCATCGCCAAGGTCTCGCTGCCGACGCTGGACATCCACACGCTCGGTGCCGGCGGCGGTTCGGTGGCGCGAGTCTCCGGCACGATCTTGAACGTCGGTCCGGAGAGCGCAGGAGCCGATCCCGGTCCGGCGTGCTACGGCCGCGGCGGCACGAAGGCCAGCGTCACGGACGCCAACGTCGTGCTCGGCTTCCTGGATGCCTCCAACTTCCTCGGCGGTCGGATCACCCTCGACGCGGCTGCCGCCGAGCGAGCGGTCGGCGCTGTCGGCGAGGCCTGGGGCACCGACGCGATCACCGCCGCCGACGGCATCTCCAAGGTCGTCAACACGAACATGGCCGAGGGCGTGCGGATCGTCTCCGTTCGCCGCGGCGTCGACCCGCGGCGGTTCACGCTCGTGTCGTTCGGTGGGGCTGCCGGTCTGCACGTCACCGAGGTGGCTCGTCTGCTCGAGATCAAGCGGGTCGTCGTGCCCAACGTTGCGTCGGTGCTGTCGGCGTGGGGCATGCTCGCCAGCGACCTGCGCTTCGAGATGGTCCGGTCGCACGTCAGCGAGGCGTCGGGCCTGTCGCCCAACGACCTGCGCGACGTGCTCGACCGCATGGAGGACGACGGTCGTGCTCGCCTCGGCGACTTCGCCGGTGAGATCTCGGTGCGCCGTGCGCTGGACATGCGCTACGGCGAGCAGGTGTACGAGGTGACCGTGCCGATCGATGACGTCGACCTCGACGCGGAGGACGTCATCGAGCAGACCGTCGCCCGGTTCCACAAGCGCCACGAGGAGCTGTACGCGTACAGCGCTGCCGGCCAGGAGGTCGTCATCGTCAACGCCCGCGTCGCGGTGGTCGGCAAGCTGCCCGAGCTGCGTGCCGAGCCGTTGCTGCCGAACTCCACCGAACCGCTCGTGCCGACGATGCGCCGGGTGTACCTCGGTGGGTGGATCGAGGTGCCGGTGCACAAGTTCGACCTGCTGCCCCCCGGCATGGTGATCGAGGGGCCGGCGATCGTCGAGTCACCGACGACCACCGTGGTCATCCGTGCTGCGGAGCGAGCGACGGTCACGCCGCACGGCTGGCTCGACATCGAGATCTCGTGATGGCCGAGTCGGTGTCGCGCGCGGACTGGGTGACCGACGAGATCCGGCAGGCGATCATGGCCCGCGAGTTCGAACCGGGTGAGCGGTTGACGGCGGCGATGCTGGCCGACAAGTTCAGCGTCAGCCAGACGCCGTTGCGCGAAGCGTTCGCTCGGCTGGCCGGTGAAGGATGGGTCTCGTACGTCCCGCAACGCGGCGTCCGCGTCGCCGACATCTCGACCAGCGAGATGATCGAGATCTACGAGCTGCGCGAGCTGCTCGAACCACTGGCCATCCGCCGTTCCGCGACGCATGGCGACGAAGCCTGGCGGGCGCTCGTCGGCACCTGCTTCGACGAGATGATCCAGCTGGCCGGCCCCGAGCCGGCGGGTCTGGATGCGTACCACTACGACGAGTACGAGGTGGCACACACGCGGTTCCATCGCGTGCTGCTGCAGGAGTGCGGTTCGCAGTGGATGATCCGGGTCACCGGGATGCTGAGTGATCAGTGCACCCGCTTCCGCCGGCTCTCATTGCCGTTGCGCGGCCGCTTCGGGTCGGTCTACGACGAGCACGAGCGGCTCTGCCGCGCTGCTCAGGCGGGCGACCCGGACGGGTGCGCCGATGCTGCGCTGGTGCACATGCAGAACACCAAGCTGGCGATCCTCGACTGGGTTGCCACACCCGTTGTGCACGACGGTCACCTGGCAGGCAGCTGAAGGACCTCGATCGTCTCGTCGACCGTCGCCGGCCGGCAGTCGAGTGCGCGCGTCACGTCGAGCATGCGGTCGAGCAGGGTCTCGTTGCTCGCATCCACGCCGCGGCTGAGACGCAGTGTGTCCTCCAGCCCGGTGCGCGCGTTCCCGCCGGCGGCCAATCCCATCGTCGTCAACGTCAGGTTCTGCGAGCCGATGGCGATCACCTGCCAGATCGAACCGTCCGGGATGCGGCCGATCATCGTCACCAGGTTGTCGAACCGCGGCGCCATGCCGCCGACCACGCCCATGACGATGCTGAACTGCAACGGCGGATCGAGGAGGCCTTCGTCGAACAGGCGCAGGCAGACCTCGAGGTGGCCGGTGTCGTAGATCTCCAGCTCGGGTTTGATGCCGAGGTCGCGCATTCGCTTCGCCAGGCGGCGAACGCCGGCGGGCGGGTTGAGGAACTCGCCGGCACCGAACGACATGCTGCACGGGTTGAGCGTGGCCATGCGCGGGCGAAGTTCGACGAGCTGCTCGCGCTCTTCGAAGGGTACGCCGAGCCCGACGCCGGTCGACAGTTGCACGAGGATCGGCGAGCCGTCCGCGATCCGCGCCAGGGTCTCCCGCGCGATGTCGAGGTCGGCGGTCGGGCGCTCGTGCTCGTCGCGCAGGTGGACGTGGACGACGCTGGCGCCGGCTTCGTGGGCGCGCGTGGCCGCGGCGGCGATCTGCTCGGGCGTCACGGCGACGTTGGGGTTGTCGTGCGTGGTGGCGATCGGACCCGTCGGGGCAAGCGTCAGCACCCGGCGTGACGTGCCCGCATCGACGCGACTGGCTGGCTGGTTCATGCGTGTGCTCGTCGCTCTCTCAGGCGGTCGGACAAGTGCCGAAGGGGGTGGCGCACCGGTCCCGTGGCGCCGTTCGGAGCGTACCGATCCAGCGTGGACCAGACAAGTAGAATCTATAGATTCTTTCCCTGGGACGTCCGCTTGGGCGCGCCATCGATGCCATCTCGTCGGTCTCGCGCCCATGACATCGTGACGATCCTGCATGGGCGCGGGGTCAGTGAGATGCCATCGATTTCGCGCCCATGGCGGGTGAAAATCTATAGATTCTTCTTGTCCGGCCGTCGCGCCGGTCGGTAGGGTTCGTCGCATGAGCGCTTCCACCGCCGGGTTCCGCGGCTTCCTCGGCGGTGTCCGCGTCCTCGAGATCGGTGACGAGCTGGGGGAGTACTGCGGCAAGGTGCTTGCCGGCCTCGGCGCCGACGTCGTGCGCGTCGAGCCGCCCGGTGGCGACGCCACGCGCCGCTACGGGCCGTTCTACCGCGACGTGCCGAACCCGGACCGCAGCCTGTACTTCTGGCACTACAACCTGGGCAAGCGATCGGTGGTGCTCGACCTCGACGACGAAGGCGGCCGGGCAACGTTCTCCGCGTTGGCCGCGTCCGCAGACGTCATCCTCGACAGCCGACCGCGCGGCTACCTGTCCGAGCGCGGGCTGGGCGCCGAGGTGCTGCAGGGGGCGAACCCGAAGCTGATCGTCGCCCGCATCAGCCCGTTCGGCGACACGGGCCCGTGGGCCGACTTCGAAGCCAGCGACATCGTCCACCTCGCGCTCGGCGGGGTGATGATGAACTGCGGTTACGACCCGGATCCAACCGGCTTCTACGAGACCCCGCCCGTCGCCCCGCAGATGTGGCAGTCGTATCAGATCACGGGTGAGATGGCCGCGATGTCGATCGTCGCCGCGCTGAACCACCGGCTGACGACCGGTCGGGGGCAGTCGTTGTCGACGAGCGTGCACCAGGCCGTCAGCCAGAACACCGAGACCGACATCCCCGACTGGGTCTTCCTGCGCCAGACCCACCTCCGCCTGACGTGTCGCCACTCGACCACCACGTCGCGCAGCCCGTCGCTGGCGATCACCAAGGACGGGCGCTACATCCTCCCGTACCGCACGTATGTGAAGGGTCAGCTCGACGAGTGGGACGGCACCGTGTCGCTGCTGCGCGAGCACGGCATGGTGGGCGATCTCGACGACCCGAAGTACGCCACCGATCATCGCGACACGATGGAGGCTCGCCAGCACCTGGCCAAGCAGGTCGACGACCTGATCGGCCGGTTGATGTTCGACCGCGACGTGTGGCGCGACGGTCAGGCGCACGATCTGCCGTGGACGCCGATCCGTCGGCCGGAGGAGAACGTCGCCGACGAGCACTGGCAGCAACGCGGCTCGTTCTTCGAGGTGCACCACCCCGAGCTCGGCGAGACGTTCGTCTACACCGGTGCGAAGTGGTTCACCGAGTCCGCTCCGGGGGTGGAGATGGCGTGGCAGCGCGGCCCGCGCCCGCCGTTGGTCGGTGAGCACACCGACGAGGTGATCGGCGAGTGGTCGGCGAGCACCGTCGACCACGCACGTGGCTTCACCACCGAACGAGCAACCGCCGAGCCGGTGCTGAGCAAGCACGGCAAGCCGTTCGCGCTGTCCGACGTTCGCATCGTCGATCTCAGCTGGATGCTGGCCAGCGCCGGCGCCGGACGGTTCCTGGCCGCCATGGGCGCCGACGTGATCAAGGTCGAGCACCTCTCCCGCCCGGACCGCATGCGCCTCAGCCCTCTGGGCGCGTGCCCGCCGGGCGGGCGCGCCGAGCGCGATGCGGCGACGTCGGCGCTCGAGACGCCCTCGGTCATCGAGCCGAACCGCGGCGGGTCGTTCATGGAGATCAACGCCGGCAAGCGTGCGCTGTCGTTGAACCTCAAGCACCCCAGCGGACGGCAGATCCTGGAGGACCTCATCCGCGACGCGGACATGGTGATCGAAGGGTTCTCGCCGGGGACGATGATCCGGATGGGCCTCGGCTACGAGCGCCTCCGGGAGCTCAACCCGAACATCATCTACGTGCAGCAGAGCGGGCTCGGCGAGCGCGGCATCTACGGGCGGGCGCGAACCTTCGGCCCGAGCGCAGCGGCGATCGCGGGCAACAGCGAGATGTCCGGTTTGCCGGAGCCGTTCCCGCCGGCCGGCATCGGCTACTCGTACCTCGACTGGTTCGGCGCGTACAACATGGCGGTGGCGATGCTGTCGGCGCTCTACCGGCGGAACGTCACGGGCGAGGGCTGTCACATCGACGCCTCGCAGGGCGACACCGGCATCTACCTCACCGGCACCTCGATCCTGGACTGGACCGTCAACGGCCGGCGCTGGTCGCGCTACGGCAACCGCTCGCCCTACAAGCCCGCCGCGCCGCACGGTGCCTACCGCACGGCCGGCGACGATCGGTGGATCGCCATCTCGGCGTTCACCGACGTGCACTGGACCGCGCTCGTCGAGGTGCTCGCCCAACCGGCGTGGGCCGCCGACTCGCGCTTCGCCACGCTCGATGGTCGTCTCGAACACCAGGACGCGCTCGACGCGCTGGTCGATGCCGCCACGCAGCGCTTCGAGCCGTTCGAGCTGATGCACGCGCTGCAGGCGGCCGGCGTTCCCGCCGGTGTGTGCCAGACCGCCGAGGACCGCGCCGAGCACGATCCGCAGCTCGCCCACCTCGGGTGGATGGTCGAGTTGGACCAGGCCGAGATCGGCCGGTGGCCTGTGAAGGAGCACCCGACGCAGTTCTCCGAGACACCCACCTACATCGGCGGTCGCTACGACCACTCCGGTCCGAACTACGGCGCCGACACCGACGACGTGCTCGCCGACATCCTCCACCTCGACGCCACCGAGATCGCCGAGCTGCACGGCGCCGGCGCGCTCGAGTGACGCGCGATCCCGACCCCGACCGAGAGCCACCGATGACCACCACCGTTCCGCCCGCAGTCAGCCCATCCGGTGTCGAGTCGAGCGACTCGATCCTCACCGCCGATGCGATCGAGTTCGTGGCCGGGTTGCAACGGACGTTCGCGCTCCGCCGCAACGAGCTGCTCGCCGCTCGTCCGGCGCGCCAGGCGGAGATCGCCGCGCTCGGTGCCGAGGGTGCGACCTTCCTGGCGAGCACGGCCGCCATCCGTGACGACCCGTCCTGGCGCGTGGCCGCGGCACCGCCGGCGCTCACGGATCGGCGAGTCGAGATCACCGGGCCGACGGAACGCAAGATGACCATCAACGCGCTGAACTCCGGCGCGAAGGTGTGGCTGGCCGACCTCGAGGACGCCAACACACCGCACTGGGACAACGTCGTCGCCGGTCAGGTGAACCTGCGCGCCGCCGTCCGCGGCGATATCGCCTTCACGTCGCCGGACGGTCGGGCGTACGAGCTGCGCGACGACATCGAGCTGCCCGTGATCGTCGTCCGCCCACGCGGCTGGCACCTCGACGAGCGTCATGTGGTGGTGGACGGTGCTCCCACCGTCGCCGCGTTCGTCGATTTCGGGCTGCACTTCTTCCACAACGCCCACGAGCTGCTGGCGCGCGGCCGCGGGCCGTACTTCTACCTGCCGAAGATGGAGAGCCACGTCGAAGCGCGCCTGTGGGCCGACGTGTTCGCCTACAGCGAATCCGCACTCGGCGTGCCAGCGGGATCGATCCGCGCCACGGTGCTGATCGAGACCGTGCCGGCAGCCTTCGAGATGGAGGAGATCCTCTACGAGCTGCGCGACTACTCGGCCGGTCTCAACGCAGGGCGGTGGGACTACCTGTTCAGCCTGATCAAGGTGTTCCGCTCCGCCGGTGCCGAGTACCTGCTCGCCGATCGCAGCGCGGTGACGATGACGGCACCCTTCATGCGCGCCTACACCGAGCTGCTCGTCTCGACGTGCCATCGGCGCGGCGCGTTCGCCATCGGCGGCATGGCGGCCTTCATCCCCAGCCGTCGCGACGAAGGGGTCAACGCCGTGGCGATGGGCAAGGTGCACGCCGACAAGCAGCGCGAGGCGGGCGACGGCTTCGACGGTTCGTGGGTCGCCCATCCCGACCTCGTGGCGATCTGTAACGAGGAGTTCGCCGCGGTGCTCGGCGACCGCCCGAACCAGCTCGACCGCGTGCGCGACGACGTGAACGTCGACCCGTCGGACCTCCTGCGCATCCCGCGTTCACCCGGCGAGTTCACCGCTGCAGGGTTGCGCAACGACATCGAGGTCGGGCTGCGCTACGTGGCCGCGTGGCTCGGTGGCAACGGAGCAGTGGCGATCAACAACCTGATGGAGGACGCCGCGACTGCGGAGATCTCCCGCGCCCAGGTGTGGCAGTGGGTGCACAACGAGGTCGTGCTCGACACCGGCGCGCCGGTGACCCGCGAGCTGGTGGAGCATGTCCTCGCCGAGGAGCTGGCGAAGGCGCACGAGGACGCCGTCGAGGACGTCGAGCACGCCCGGCTCGACCGGGCCGCCGAGTTGTTCGTGCAGGTCGCGTTGGCCGACGAGTTCGTCGAGTTCCTCACCCTGCCGGCCTACGCGCTGATCGACTGACCGGCGCCGTTCCGCAGGGCGAACCGCACGGCGTGCGCGCCGGGCCGGTGCAGCAGCAGACTGTCGGCAGACATCGAGGACCACGGGAGCGCGCCATGGGTTTGATCAAGAGCTTTGGGTACATCGGCCTCGGCGCCGAGGACCTCGGCGCCTGGCGTTCGTTCGCCACCGAGGTGCTCGGACTGCAGGTCGGCACTGCACCGGAGGGTGACGACTCGCTGTACCTGCGCATGGACGGCCGCGCCTTCCGCGTCGCGATCGAGCCGGGCGTCAACAACGCCATCCACTTCCTCGGCTTCGAGGTCAGCTCACGCGAAGTGCTGGCCGAGCTGGTCACGCAACTGCGGGCCAAGGGCCTTGAGGTGGTCGACGAACCGGCCGAGGTCTGCGCACGACGCCGCGTGTACGCGATGGCCAGCACGTTGGACGCGGCCGGGAACCGGATCGAGCTGTTCGTCGGTCACGAGGAGGCGACCGCGCCGTTCGTCTCGCCAACCGGTGCCAACTTCGTCATCGACGACATGGGCTTCGGCCATGCGATGCTGATGGTCACCGACATCGACGCCTTCGTCGAGTTCTACGTGAACAAGCTCGGCTTCAAGCTCAGCGACACCATCGGCAGCGACTTGATGCCGGATGTCGAGGCCGTCTTCCTGCACTGCAACCCGCGACACCACTCGATGGCCGCGGTGTCGGTGCCGGGTGTGCCGGACTCCATCTCCCACGTCATGTTCCAAGTGGACTCGCTGGACACGGTCGGTCGGGCCAACGACGAGGTGGTCAAGCGCGGCCTGCCGATCGTGTCCACGCTGGGCAAGCACACCAACGACCACATGGTCAGCTTCTACTGCATGACCCCGTCCGGGCTGATCGTCGAGTACGGCACCGGCGC
This sequence comes from Ilumatobacteraceae bacterium, assembly GCA_965229005.1. Classification (GTDB taxonomy): domain Bacteria; phylum Actinomycetota; class Acidimicrobiia; order Acidimicrobiales; family Ilumatobacteraceae; genus CBDDIP01. The sequence goes on along the minus strand of CBDDIP010000001.1, from coordinate 946,567 downwards.
ACGGCGCGTCGATGACGACACATGGGTGGTCGGCCACTACACCGCCACCAGCTACTGGGGCCACAGCCGCCCCGAGACGATGCCCGTCTCCGCCTGACGGTTTGGTCCACCGTCGCCGTTCCATGCCTCGGAACGCCGCGATCGGCGTTCTGGCCGGGACGTGACAGGCTTCACCCGTCGAAAGGAACGCGCGATGACCGTGGACTTCGGGGTGGAAGAACTGGACGAGATGGTGTCGATGGAACGCGGCGAGGTCGACCGCCGCATCTTCTCCGACGAGGAGATCTTCGAGCAGGAGCTGAAGCTGATCTTCGGCCGCGCCTGGAACTTCGTCTGCCACGAGGGCCAGATCCCGAAGGCCGGCGACTTCTTCGAGGCGCCGATCGGCCGCGACAACGTGCTGACCGTGCGTCAGAAGGACGGCTCGATCCGCTCCTTCCTGAACACCTGCTCGCACAAGGGCAACGCCGTGTGCCGCGCCGAAGAGGGCAACACGAAGGCGTTCATGTGCACGTATCACGGCTGGTCGTACGACCTCGCCGGGAACCTGATCGGCGTGCCCGAGGCGCACAACTTCTACCACGACCAGTTGGACAAGTCGCTGTACGGCCTGCAGCCGGTGGCCCAGCTGGCCAACTACCACGGCTTCATCTTCGCCACGATGGATCCGACCGCACCGCCGCTGGAGGAGTACCTCGGGCCGGCCGGCCGGTTGGGCATCGACCTGGCGGCATCTCGCGACCTCGAGTTCGTGCCGGGCATCCAGAAGTTCACGATCAACTGCAACTGGAAGTTCGCCGCCGAGAACGCGATGGACTGGTACCACCCGCCGGTGACGCACATGTCCGCGGCCTCGGCCGGTCTGTTCCAACCGCTCGAGGCGAAGGCGGACATCGGCGGTGCCCAGAACACGCTCGGCGAGGAGCTCGACATCCCCTCGGCCCTGACCGTCAGCGACGAGCTGGCGTTCATCGGCGAGTACGGCCACGCCATCGCCGGTCCGTCGATCGCCGGTCTGCCGCCGAACGCCGGCGCCGATCACTCGTGGCGCGAGCGCCCCGAGGTGCTGGAGCTGCTCGGCCCCGTCGGTGCCCGCTCGTTCGGGCACCCGTGCATCTTCCCGAACGTCTGGCTGACGCAGGGCCTGCAGCTGTCGCTGCGCATCCCACTCAGCGCGACCCGCACGGAGATCTGGTGGTTCAGCTTCCTCCCCAAGGACGTGACGCCGGAGATGCGGGGGATGATGATGATGGGCCACAACCACTCGTTCGGCCCGGCCGGCCTGCTGGAGCAGGAGGACGGCGAGAACTGGGCGCAGGCGACGCTGCAGACGCGTGGCATGCACGGCCGTCGCATCCCGCAACGGATGAAGATGGACCTCGGCAACGCGACCGTCCTGCGTGACGGCGACCTGGCCTACATCGACGGCAACACGAGCGAGCACGGCCAGATGTGGCTGTACCACTCGTGGGCGCAGTGGATGAAGGGCCTCGACTGGGACGAATTGCGCGCCGCCACCGTGCCGCCGGACTTGATGTGAGCAGGAGCTGACGATGACGATGGAACAAGAGACGGGCGCCACCTCCGAGCTGATCGCGGCGATGGTGCTGCAGCACCAGGTGGAGCAGTTCCTCTACAACGAGGCCGCGCTGCTGGACACCCACGACTACGAGCACTGGGTGGACCTGCTGGCCGAGGACATCCACTACTTCATGCCGATCCGCCGGACCCGGCTGCACCGCGAGCGTGCCAAGGAGTTCACCAAGCCCGGTGAGATGGCCTACTTCGACGACAACAAGTTCTTGCTGATCGGTCGCTGGAAGAAGTTCGCCTCCAACGCGGCGTGGTCCGAGGACCCCGCGTCGCGCACGCGCCACCTGATCACCAACGTGCGCATCACCGAGGACCGCGGCGACGAGCTCGACGTCGAGTCGTACTTCCACGTCTACCGCACGCGACTGAAGTACGACCTCGACACGTGGGTCGGTCGGCGTCAGGACGTGCTGCGCCGCCACGAGGGCTCGTTCCTCATCGCCAAGCGCACGATCCTGCTCGACCAGACGATCCTGCAGTCGGGCAACCTGTCGACGCTGTTCTGAGCTGCGTCGCATGAGCGATCCGTATCGCGACGTGTACCTGGAAGCCAACGGTCTGCGGCACCACCTCGTCGAGCGAGGTCGCCCGGGCGATCGGCCGATCATCCTCATCCCGGCGCAGACCAGCCAGGGCCACGCGCTCGACGCCACTGCGACAAGGCTCGCGCCCGACCATCACGTCGTGAGTCAGGACCCGCGCGGGCGTGGCGACACGGACTGGGGGCCATCGGACGGCTACACGATCGACAGCTACGTCGAGGATCTCGAGGCGACGCGAGTGGTGCTCCAACTGGATCGCGTCGCTCTGCTCGGGTCGCACCTCGGTGGTGTGGTTGCGATGTACTACGCGGCCCGGTATCCCGAGCGCGTCACCGGGGTGATCCTCAATGACATCGCGCCCGAGCTGAACCGCGACTCGGCGCGCAAGTACGTCAGCCGCATCGTCGACACACCCGAGTCGTTCCCGGACATCGAGTCGGTGATGGCGTTCTACCGGCAGGCGTATCCCGACACGCTCGGCAAGCAGCCGGACGAAGCGCTGCGCCGGCACTCGACCTGGCAGGTCCGCTGGACCGAGACGGAGCAGACGTACCGATGGAAGATGGATCCGGCTGCGCGGGGCGTGACGCCGTGGCCGACCTCGCCATCGCGCTGGGAGATGTTCGCAGCGATCGCCGCACCGGTGCTGCTGGTGCGTGGCGACCGCAGCGAGCTCGTCAGTCGCGAGACCGCCGACCGGATGGTGCGCGACGGTTGCGACTGCGAGGTCGTGGACGTTCCAGGCGTCAACCAGACGGCGACCCTGCTGGAACCCGAGTCGATCGCTGGCATCGACCGGCTGCTGGCCAAGGTGTGAAGGCGGGTGTCGTGAGCGGACCGCTGGCCGGTGTCACGGTCGTCGACTTCTCGGCGGTCATCTCCGGTCCACTGGCGGCGATGTGGTTGGCCGATCAGGGTGCCGACGTCGTCAAGGTCGAGGACACCGGCGTCGGCGACATCACCCGCTCGTCGGCCGCCGCCCCGGAGCTGCACGGCTTGGCCGCGCTGTACATGGGCGCCAACCGCGGCAAGCGCTCGCTGAGCGTGGATGTGGCGAGTGCCGCTGGTCGGCAGATCGTGCTCGACCTGTGCCGAGGTGCCGACGTGTTCATCCAGAACTGGCGACCGGGCGTGGTCGAGCGTCTCGGCCTCGGCTACGAGGAGGTTGCCGCGGTCCGGCCGGACATCATCTACGTGTCGATCAGCGGCTTCGGCCCCGACGGCCCGTACGCGCAGCGCCGTGTATACGACCCGATCATCCAAGGCCTCACCGGCATGGTGACCACGCAGACGAACCCGGAGATTCCGTTCCCCGATCTCGTCCGCCAGGTGGTGTGCGACAAGGCGACGTCGCTCACCGTCACCCAGGCGGTGTGTGCTGCGTTGTACTCGCGTGAGCGCGGCGGTGGCGGCCAGCACATCGCGATCCCGATGCTCGACGTGGCGATGTCGTTCTTCCACCCCGACGGCTTCCTCGCCGACGCGCTGCTCGACGACGAGCGGCGCGACGGGCGAGCGATCCCGTCACGCCTCTACCGCGTCGCGCCGACCGCGGACGGGCACATCATCATCTACACCGTCACGATCGGCGAGATGCACTGCCTGTTCCGCGCGCTCGAGCGCCCCGAGTGGATCGAGGACCCGCGCTTCGCGACGGCTGACGAGCTGCGCCACCATCGCGAGGAGCTTGGCCCGATGATCGCCGAGATCATCGAACGCACCCCCACCGCGGTCCTGGCGCAGCGCTTCGACGAGGAGCAGGTGCCGTTCGGGTTGGTGCTCGACCACGACGAGGTCGCGCTCGACCCCCAGATCGTCCACAACCGCACGCTGTCCGTGCGTGAGCACCCGGTGGCCGGCAGGGTCCTCGAGGCTCGGCACCCCGTCCGATACGGCATGGCAATCCCCGAGCTCAACGAGCTGGCCCCGACCCAGGGCCAGCACACCGAGGAGATCCTGCGCGAGCTCGGTCGCGACGAGGCGACCATCGCCGATCTCCGTGCCTCCGGAACGGTGCGCTGAGCCTCCGAGCGAGCGGCAACGCGGCGGCAACCCACCTCCAGCCCGTCGTCGACACGGTGTGATCATCGCGCGGTCGGCCCGGGATGATCGCAGGCCGGTAGGGCTGTCGACGCCGCGGGCAGTTGATCCGTTCGACGGGTCGGCACGGCCAGCTGTGACCGCGGGCACCCGATCGCTACAACGGGAGCATGACCGCATCGTCTCGTCCTGGACCACTTCGCCACGGCATCTTCCTGCCGCCGTTCCACAGCAGGAACGAGAACCCGACCCTGTGCCTCGAACGCGACATCCAGCTGTGCGAGTGGATCGAGGAGCTCGGCTTCGACGAGGCGTGGATCGGTGAGCACCACTCCGCCGGCATGGAGATCATCGACTCGCCCGAGGTGTTCATCGCCGCGGCAGCGCAACGCACGAAGCGTCTGCGGTTCGGTACGGGCGTGATCTCGCTGCCGTACCACCACCCGCTCAACGTTGCCAACCGCATCCTCCAGCTGGACCACATGACGCGCGGTCGCATCATGCTCGGCGTCGGGCCGGGACTGCTCACGTCCGACGCGCTGATGATGGGCATCGATCCCGACGACACCCGGCGTCGCGCTGGTGAGGCGATCGACGTGATCCTGCGGCTGTTCCGCGGCGAGTGGGTCACCGAGACCACCGACTGGTTCACGCTGCAGGACGCGCACACGCACCTCAACCCGTACACGTACCCGCACCCGGAGGTGTCGGTGGCGAGCGCGGTCACGGTGTCCGGCGGCCGACTGGCCGGCCAGTACGGCCTTGGCATGCTCTGCGTCGCGGCGGGGGAGGGTGCCGGCTTCGACGCACTGTCCACCAACTGGCGCGTGGCCGAGGAGTTCGCCGAGGCCCACGGCCAGCAGATGGACCGCGACACGTTGCGCTGCGTGCTGCCGATGCACATCGCCGAGACGCGTGAGCAGGCGTTGGATGAGGTCCGCTACGGCATGGAGGAGTGGATCCGCTACATGAACAACAACGCCCCGAGATACAAGGTGCCGGAGGGCGCCGACTTCGCCGAGTGGGCGTTCGAGAAGCAGATCATCCTGATCGGCACGCCGGCTGACGCGATCGCGCGCATCGAACGTCTGCAGGAGAAGCAGGGCGACTTTGGTGCCCTGCTGCTGCTGATGGCTGACTGGGCCGATTGGCCAGCGCGCAAGCGGTCACTGGAGCTGTACGCACAGCACGTCATGCCGCACCTGGCCCAGTCGAACTCTCGTCGCGATGACTCCTACGACTGGATCACCAAGAACACCGTCGAGCTCGCCGCCAAGCGAGCGCACGCGGCGCAGGCGATGTTCGAGCAGCACGAGGCCGAGACCGGCGAGCGCCTGGGTCAGCGCCAGGTACCCGACACGCCAGGTGCCGTCATCTCCTGACGGCCATCGCCGACGTCAGCGCGGCGAAGGGTTGTGCGCAGGCAGGCGATCGATCGCATTGATCAGCGTGCTCTTCGCGGACCACGCCGCATCGCCGACCTCGAGGTCGGGCGCCTGGGTCAGCAGTTCGCGCAGCAGGATGCGCAGCTCGGCGCGTGCCACGTGTGCGCCGAGGCAGAAGTGCACACCGCCACCGCCGAAGCCGACGTGCAGGTTCGGTGTGCGACCGAGGTGGAGCACGTGTGGCTCGTCGAAGACGCGCTCGTCGCGGTTGCCACTGCTGTAGATCATCGTCACCTTCTCGCCGGCCCGGATCTGGCGGCCGCCGAGCTCGGTGTCGATCATGGCGACGCGGCTGAATTGGTTGATCGCCGTCGACCAGCGGATCAGCTCCTCCACCGCCAGGTTCAGGCGCCCGTCCATGTCCTCCAGCAGCCAGCGTCGCTGCTCGGGGTGCTCGGCCAGCGCCTTCACGGCGTGCGAGGTGGTCTGCTTGGTCGTGTCCGTGCCGGCGATCGACAGCAGGATCATCGCCGCGCCGAGCTCGATGTCGTCGAGCCGCTCGCCGTCCACCTCGGCTTCGACCAGGGCGGTCATCAGGTCCTCGGCCGGATCCTCGCGACGGCGTGCTGCGAGCTCGCTGCCGTACGCCTTCAAGCGCCCATTGAGCTGGGTGACGAGGGCCAGCGGGTCGGCGGCCTGCGTGATGGTCTCGGCGTCCTCCGTGGCGGCGAACAGCGCCGAGACGCGTGGTCGATCCTCGGCGGGTACGCCCATCATGTCGAAGAACGTCACTTGCGGCAGCTTCCCCGAGAGGTCGCTGACCACGTCCGAGTCGGTGAGCGCGGCGAATTCCTGCACGATCGCTCGAGCGTTCGCCTCGATGCCCTCGCTGATGGCCTTCACCCTCCTCGGCGTGAACGCCGATGCGATCAGCTTGCGCAACCTCGTGTGCTCGGGCGCATCCATGGCGAGGAAGAACGCGTTGTCCCGCTCGAACTCCGGCGGCATCGGCTCCATGCTGATGCCGCGCGCGGAGGAGAAGATCTCCGGGTGCTTGCTCACGTGCGAGATGTCGTCGTGACGCGTCACCGCCCAGAAGCCATCGAACGGTTGCGGGTACGGCCACGCCACCGGTGGCTGCCAGGACACGGGGTCATTCGCCCGCAGGCGCCCGAAGGCGTCCTCGCGTTCGGGGGGCGACAACGCCCAGAACTCGTACGTCGACACGTTGGCAACGGTGGAGAAGGCAGGCACGTGGTGATGGTAACGACATGATGTACACGTGTACAGAGATCACGTTCCTGTGAGTGAAATGCGTTCCATGGCATAGAGTCCGTGCATGCCTGAGGCCGAACCGAAGCGAGCGACCTCCGTCCACGAGGTCGCCTTCGTCGCCGGGTGCTCCACGGCGACCGTCTCGCGGGCCCTCAACGGTGGAGCGGTATCGGCGAAGAGCCGAGCCCGCGTGCTGGCTGCGGTCGACGCGCTCGGCTACGTGCCCAACTTGGCTGCGCGCAGCATCCGCGGCACGCCGACGATGACCGTCGGGTTGATCATGAACTTCGACGTGCACCCCAGCACCGAGGTGCTCACGGTGATCAACAGCACGGTCCGGGCGATGGAACGCCAGGGTTACACCTGCCTGGTCTCGCTTCCCGACGGTTCCGACGACGTCGACGTGCGCGTGCGCCGACTCGCCGAACGCCGGGTGGACGGCCTGTTCTTCTGGAACGCATGTCGCGCCGAATCGCTGCGCCTCTTCCGTTCGGCAGGCATCCCCGTTCTTGCGGTTGGTGATCGCCAAGGCGGGTGCCAAGGCCTGCCCTTGATCACCGTCGACAGCGCAACGACGTTCACGCGGATCTTCCAACGGCTCGCCGAGCTCGGCCACCGCCGGATCGCCGAGATGTCCTCGTTGCGTTCGCCAGGAGTGCGATTGCACGAGCGCCAGGCAGCCGAGTGCGGGCTTGAGTGGTCCACGTTCGTCGTCGACTTCGACACGTTCGACCCGTGGGCGCTGCTCGCAGAGCTCCGCAGCCGCGATGCCCCGCCGACGGCGGTCATCGCCGCACCTCCCGTTGCGCTGGAGCTGCTCGAGGTGTGCTCCGACGCCGGCGTCACCATCCCCGACGACCTCTCCTTGATCGCCGCCAGCGAGCCGACGGCCGCACGGCTGCTCCGCACCCCGCTGAGCGCGATCACGACGGACTTCGTCCGCCTCGGGGAAGCCGCTGCGGCGGCGATGCTGGTGGCGATCCATGGTGGCGAGGTTGCGGACGTGATGATCGACGGCGCCGTCGGCTGGGTCGAGCGGGCTTCGGTCGGCGCCGCACCCGTCGTTCCATAGAGTCGAACTGAGGCCTTTCTCGCTCTTTGTGTACACGTGTACAGTCGTCGCCAACGACGAGACGTGGGGGTTGCGCCGATGGCCGCACTTCGGGTGGTCCACCAGTTCGAGGGCAGTCCGTACGCGGCGCACGCTGAGCGCGCCGCACGAGTGCGTGCCGAGGCAGGAGCGAACGAGGTGGAGGTCTACCGCTCGATCGACTGCTCGTCGCGCCTGGCCGTGCTGGAGCGCTGGGCCGACGAGGCTGCCTTCGCCGCCCACGTCGACGCGGCGCGGCGGGCGGAGACGGACGCGGTGCTGGTCCACCGGCGTGACGCCGGCGTCGCTGCGATCCCCTCGGAGATCTACGTGCATCAAACGTTTCGGAGCGACCGGATCTGGCTCGCCGGTGAGACCGGCGACGCCGTGTCACGTGCGTCGGCCGTCGCGTGGCCGGCGCGCGGTGCCGTGCGCATCGTGCTGCAGCTCTGCCTGGTCACCACGGACGCGCTCCTCGGCGCGTTGCGAGCCGACCAGGAGGCCACGAGACTCGAGCCTGGGTGCCGCCAGTACGAGTGGGTGCAGTCGGCGGAGACACCCGAGCACGTCGCGCTGCTGGAGCTGTGGGACGACCAGCAGGTCTACGACCACCACTGGCACCTGCGGCTGAAGACTGGTCCGCAGGCCATCGACATGAACTTCGCGGAGCGCACCCGTGGGGCGAACGGCATCGAGTTCTACCGCCACCAACCGTTCACCTACCTGTACGACCGATGGCTGCCGGCCGACCAGGCGCAGTGGTCCGAGACCGTGGTGTGGCCGGCATGAGCCCGCGGCTCGACGTTGATCGGCTGCATCAGGTCGGTGTGGTGGTGAAGGACATCGGTCGCGCCACGGGCCGCTACGCGGAGATCTTCGGCATGGATCACTGGGAGGTCCGCGAGCTCGGGCCCGACCAATTGACCGACGTGCGGTCGCGAGGCCGGGCCGTCGCCGCGCCGACGCTCCGCACGGCCACCGCGACCACGGTGCCGCCGCCCGGCACGGGCTTCTTCGGGAGCACCGAGGGCACGCCGGTCACGTTCGAGCTCGTCCAACCGGTCACCGGTGAGAGCCCGTTCATGGAGTTCCGCTTCGTTCGCGGTCAGGGCATCAGCCACCTCCGGCTGGCCGACGTGGACGCGGACGAGTTCGAGGCGCTCCGTGCGCGATGTGCCGAGGTTGGCGTCGACGTGCTCGCCTCGATGACCGTCGACGGTGCGATGCGCCGCCACCTCCTCGACACGCGAGCGATGCTCGGCGGCTACCTCGTCGAGGTCGTCGTCCAGCTCGATGGCGCGCCGACCGATGATTCGACCGCCCAGCACTGGGACCTCGGCGGCACGTACACGCGGCCGCCCGGTGTCGGGCCCGTGCCGGTGTTCGGGGTCAACCACTTCGGCGTCGTCGTCGACGACACCATCTCGACGGTCGGCCGGTACCACGAGCTGTTCGGCATCGAGCAGTGGACGATCCGCGACTGGCGCACCGAGCCAGGCTCGCTCGAGGACCCGACCTACCGCGGCGAGTCCGTCGAGCACGAGTACCTGACGGGCCTGTCGATGTTCCGCGACTTCGGCTTCGAGATCATCCAGCCAACGCTGGGACCGAGCCACTACAACCGCGAGTTCCGCGACCTGTGGGGCGCGGGCATCCACCACATGCTGCTGAACATCTCGCCCGGTCCGGACGACTGGCGGCGGACCCGCGAATGGCTCGCTTCCATCGACGTACCAGTGGCGATGAGCGGCGATCTCAGTGGCGGCGCCGCGTCGTTCTGCTACTACGACACCGCCGAGTCGCTCGGTGGCTACATCCTCGAGGGCTTCGTCATCAACTCGATGGAGCGGATGATGGACGCCATTGCGTCCGCAGGAGCGTCGACCGACTACGTCATCGACTTCGCCGCGCTGACGCGTGACCTCTGAGACTGGCCGCGCCGAACCCGAAAACGAATCGAGGGTGCGGGCCCGCAGGCCCGCACCCTCGTGCGTTCACTTCAGTTGGATTCGCCGGGTCAGGCGACGACGCTCAGATCGAACGGCTGACCGGGGAGCACGTCGAGCTTGCCGTCCTCGTTGATCGATGCGTAGATCGTCAGGCCGAGGCAGGACGTGGTGCCGGGCCACGACGGCGTCGTGCAGTCGTAGTCCTTGTCGGTGAAGAAGGCGTGACCCTTGGCCTTGGGGGCCTCGGCGAACACCTTCGCAGCATCGGTCGGATCGCTCACCTGGCGCAGTGCGTCGGCAGCCTGCACGGCCATGAAGAACCCGATGCGGGTCGGGCCCGGACGGCCGAGGGCGTCGTTGCCCTTGAGCGCTTCCTCGAAGATGTCGATGTCGGCCTTGGCTGCATCCGGGACACCGGACACCATGTCGGTGTTGTAGTACGGGAAGGCAACGACGACGTCCTTGCGCATGTCGGCGGGCAGCTGGTCGACGGCGCCGAGCGTGCTGGCGATGAACTGACCGGTGAAGCCGGCCTGGCGGAACGCCGGCACCGCAGCGAGGTAGTCGGCGTCGACGCCGAACATGGCGACGGCGTCGGGACCTGCAGAGGTCACGGTGGCGGCGAACGTCGTCCAGTCGGTCGGCTGCGGGTAGTAGTAGGCCTCGAGCTCGATGCCCACCTTGTCCGCTGCCTCCTTGGCGATGTCGAACACCGGCCGCATCGCCGGAACGTCGGCGAGGATGTAGGCCAGCTTCTTGGCACCGGTGTTCTTGGCGAGGACGACGGCGGTGATGCCGGCGCCACCCTGGCTCGACGGACCGAAGACGATGGCGTCACCGACGTTGTTGTTGATGGCCGCGCCGAGCGGAGCGGACGCCATCTCCAGGATGCCTGCCTCGGTCAGCACGGGCATCGCGGCGTCAACAGCGAGGTCGTAGCCCTGCACCGCGGCAACGACGTCTTTCTCGACGAACTGGTTGGCGCAGTCGATGGCCGACTCCGGGGTGACGTCGAGGTTGCAGTACTCGGCCTTCAGCTCATGGCCGTTGACACCGCCGAGCTGGCTGTTGACGTACTCGAGGCCCTTCTCGAAGCCGATGCGCGTCTCGGGGATCGAGTACGACCCGCCCTCGAGGTTGTGGAACCCGACGACCACGGGTGGCAGCGACGGGTCGAAGCCCTCGCCTGCAGCCGGAGTCGTCGCCGGCGTGGTGTCGCCAGACGGTGTGGTCTCGTTCGACGGCGTGGTCTCGGCCGTGGGCGTGGTCTCGACCGTCGTGCCGCTGGTGTTGGCCGGCGTGGTCGAATCTGCCTTGTCATCGCTACCGCAGGCGCTCATGACGAGCGCCCCGGCCGCCATCAGCCCGAACAGGGCTCGTGTTGCTTTCATGGCTCCCCCATCTAAGGATCGGTGTGTTGATCACCGGTGTCCGACCGGCGATCGTTCAAATCTATATATTTCGGATTCAACCGTCCATCGACTGTTCCACGTGGCGGGACGGTCGCCTGCTGGGCTCGATGACCGTTCGTAGGGTCAGAGCATGCGTGCCGCCGTCTACGACCGACCCGGGCCTCCGGATGTCTTCCGCTACGCCGAGGTCCCCGAACCCGAGCTGCGACCGGGCGGCGTGCTGTTCGACGTCAAGGGGATCGGCGTGCAGGGCGGCGACCTGATCAACCGCTCGCGAGCGATCAACACGGCGCCGCACATCGTTGGCTACCAGGCGTCCGGGTTCGTCCGCGAGGTGGGCGCCGGTGTCACCGACTTCCACGTCGGTCAGGCGGTGGTGGCGACGATGCGGACCGGCAGCCATGCCGAGGTCGTCAGCGCGCCGGCTGCATCCGTCTACGCAGTTCCCGACGGCCTCGACGTGGAGGTGGCTGCCGCGATCCCGTTGGAGTACGGCACTGCGCACGAGGGACTCTTCGAGTTCGGCCACCTGCAGCGCGGTGAGCGGGTGCTGGTGCAGGCCGGTGCCGGTGGGCTTGGGCTGGCCGCCATCCAGCTCGCCAAGGCGGCAGGTGCCGGGATGATCCTGGCCACGGCGTCGAGCGACGAGCGGCTCGAACGCCTGCGCGAGCACGGCTTGGACCACGGCATCAACTACGCCACGAGCGACGTGCCCGGCGAGGTGATGCGCCTGACCGACGGCGAGGGCGTCGACCTCGTCATCGACCCGGTGGGCGGACGCACGTTGGAGGACAGCATCGCCGCGCTCGCCTACCGCGGGCGGATCAGCTGGGTCGGGCGCGCCGGACGCGACGACACGCCGCCGGACACCTGGCCGATGCAGCGCAAGCACGCCACGCTCACGGGTGTGCTGCTCGGGGTGGACGCGAAGGGCAACCGCGAGCGTGTCCACACCATGATCCAGGGCGTGCTGCAACGGGTGGCCGACGGCGAGCTGCACCCGGTGATCGACCGCCGGTTCGCGCTCGCCGATGCGGCTGATGCGCACCGCTACATCGAGAGCCGTCAGGCCTTCGGTCGCGTCCTGCTGATCCCGTAGCCCGCCGCAGCGCGCAGGAACGACAGCGTCGCCGCGACGAGGTCGGCCGGGGAGGCGTCGGCACTGCTGTGGCGAACTCCGTTGAGCACCGCCTCCACGCCGGCACGAGCGATGGCGCGCGACGCTTCCGCCGGCAGATCGGTGTGCAGCTCGCACAGCACGGCCCCCCACACGTGGTCAAGTTCGTCGCGCAGGTGGGCCAGACGGTTGCGCTGGTCTTCGTCGAGCGCTCCGAACTCGCGGTACAGGGTGACGTACAGGTCGCGGTGGAGCGCAGCCGTCTCGGCCAGCGCAGCCACCAGGCGGGCCAGCGCGTCGGATGCATCTGCGGCGTGTTCGGTGGCGATCCGCGCGGCGATCATCAGCTCGGTGATCGCTCGGTCGAAGGCGGCGACCAGGATCTCCTGCTTCGTGGCGAAGTGCTGCAGCACGGACGGCCCGGCGATGCCGACCGCAGCCCCGACGTCCTGCAGTCGAACGTCGGCGTAGCCGCGCTCGCCGATCAGCGTGATCGCCGCGTCGATGAGCGTCTGGCGGCGCGTCGGGGGCAGGTGCCAAGCGTGGCGGGGCGGCACGGGTCCCGTCGGGCGCGACGCGGACGGCGTGGCCACCAGCGCGCGCAACCCGGTCTCGAACGCGGTGCGCAGACGTTCTCCGCCGGCACCTCGAGGCGCGACAGCGAGGGCCGTGACGGCGCCGGCGATCGCCCCGGACCGAAGCACCGCGGAGCAGGCGTCGAGGTCGTGGCAGGCGAGACCGATTGCCGTGCTCCACGCCGCGGCGTGGTCGGCATCGCGCTGGGCGACGGCGGGAAACACCCTGGCCTCGATCCAGCGCCGCTCGCGCACGTACGTGACCACGAGATCGGGATGGCTCGATGCGGCGGCGATGGCCCGCCGGATGTGTGCGTTCAGATCGCCGGGGCCGGACATGCGGTCGAGCGCCGCATCGAGCACGGCGTGCAGCAGGCCCAGCTTGCTCGGGAAGCGTCGGTACAGGCTCGGCGGCGTGCACTGCAGCTCGGCGACGATCTCGGCCACGGAGGTGGTGGCATAGCCGCGGCGGGCGAACAGCCTGGCGGCGACCGCAACGATCTTGCCGGTGTCTGCGAGCGTCCGGTCGGACATGCCGCCACCGTAGCGCTGGATCGAGTCAGCGACCGTGCTGCAGACCCGTCAACGTCTGACATCGAGGACGTTCCGCCCACTAGAACGTAGCGTTGACTAGGTTGAAAAGGGGGCGTAGGTTCGCGGCTCGAACGACAAGGGAGCACCGACATGAGCAGCCCGTATTTCACCGAGCTCTTCGAGCGTGCCAGCGCTGCCGGCGACTCGATGCGGCCGTTGTGGAACGACCGCATGCCGTTCGACATGGTCGACAAGACCGTCAAGGACCTGCTGGACATGACCGGCCGCAAGGTAGTCATCACCGGTGGCGGCGGCAGGGGATTGGGCCAGGCGTGCGCGCACCGCTTCGCCGGTCTCGGCGCCGACGTCGCGCTCGTCGACCTCCAGGTGACGGACACGAGCGCCACCGGCAGCCTGCCGCAGTACGCCGGCCCGGATCCGCACGGCGTCGCCAAGGAGGTCGCAGAGAAGTGGGGGACGAAGGCCGTCGGCATCTACGGCGACGCCACCGACTGGGACGACATCAACCGCTGGATGGCGGAGTGCAACGAAGCACTCGGCGGGATCGACGTGCTGATCAACAGCGCGGTCGACGTCGCGGTGGTGGACTTCAAGACCTGCACCCGCGAGGAGATGGATCGCTCGGTGCGAGGCACGATGGTCGGCCCGATGTACTGCACCCGCGTCGCGCTCGACTACATGCGCCCGCGGGGGCGCGGCAACATCATCAACATCGGCAGCGGCGCGGCGAACACCTTCACGGCGCCGAAGATGGTCCTGTACGGCACGGGCAAGGCGTCGCTCGCCGCGTTCGGCAAGTTCGTCGCTGCCGAGGTCATCGGCGAGGGCATCAACGTGCACACCGTGCATCCGGCGTCGATGGTCCGCACCGAGAGCCGCGTGCCGGACGGCATGAACGACATGTGGTTCTACTCGCGCATCCGAAACGTGCTGGGGCGTTACCTGATCCACGAGGAGCTGGCCAACGTCGTCGCCTTCCTGGCGTCCGACGCGTCGACGGCGATCGTCGGTGACGTGATCAACGCCGACGCCGGATCCTCGCTGTAGGGGCGGACGACTCACGTGGACACGAGCAGCGCCGCAGACGTCGTGCGCACGCGCGCCGGCGAGGTGCGCGGCGTCGTGTCGACCGGCGGCGTTGCGTTCAAGGGGATCCCGTACGCGATTGCAGGTCGCTTCCTGTCGCCCGATCCGGTGCAGCCGTGGGATGGCGTGCTCGACGCGCTGGCGTTCGGGCCGAGCTGCCCGCAGCTCGTCCCGGCACCGCTGCCCGGTGGCCCGCAGCCGATCGACGGCAACCAGTCCGAGGACTGCCTGGTGCTCAACGTGTGGACGCCGGGATGCGACCCGGCGGCGGGCCGCCCGGTGCTGGTGTGGCTGCACAGCGGCGCCTACCGCAGCGGATCGGGCAGCGACCCGACCACCGACGGCGCCGCGTTGGCGGCACGCGCGGACATCGTCGTCGTCACGGTGAACCACCGCCTCGACGTGTTCGGCTTCCTCTACCTCGCTGAGCTCCTCGGGCCGGACTACGCCGAATCGGGCAACGCCGGCACGCTCGACCTGATCGAGGCGTTGCGCTGGGTGCGCGACAACATCGCCGCGTTCGGCGGCGACCCGGCGAACGTCACGATCGCCGGCGCATCCGGTGGGGGACACAAGGTGATGACGTTGACGGCCTCCGCGCGCGCGACGGGACTGTTCCACCGAGGGATCGTCTGCAGCGGCGGCGACCTGTTCCGGCCCATCTCCACCGAGGTGGCTACCCACGTCGCCCGCTCCATCGTCGACTGCCTCGATGCGCGTGGGTCGACGCACGAGACGTTGATCGCGGCCACACCGGCCGCGCTGCTCGATGCGTCGATTCGCGCGCTGCACGCGGAAGGCCATCCGAGCACGGTCAACCCCAGTGCCTGGTTCAACTACGGCTCCTTGTTGCCGGTGGTGGACGGCGAGGTGCTCAGGGCGGATCCCGTCCGGGCCATCGCTGAGGGCAGCGGCGCCGACGTGGCGCTGCTGATCGGCACGCAGCGCTACGACCACTTCATCCCCGGTGTGCTCGGCAACGACTACTACGGCGGATACGCCACGTCGGTCACCGACGGCCGGCTCGTACCGCAGCCGTGGCTGGCGCGCTACGGGTGGCTGACCGACGACGACCTCGTGTCGATCCTGCGCCCGTTCCACGGTGACGGCGCTGACGGGATCGTTGCCGGTTACCGGGCGGCGCTTCCAGGGACGAGTCCGAGCACGATGCTCGGCGAGATCGTGGCCGATGCGGATTGGCGTGTGCCGGCGATCCGGCTCGCGGAGGCAGCGTCGAGCCGCGGGACAGCAGTGTTCATGTACTTCCTGGCGCAGCCGTACCCCCCGATCGCGATGCATCACCACGTGTTCCTCAAGCTCGGCGCGCCGGTGCCGTTCGAGGGTCATGCACGTGGCATGCAGGAACAGATCCACGCCGCGTGGGTCAGCTTCATCCGAGGCGGCTTGCCGCAGCACGAGCACCTGCCGGCCTGGCCGGCCTACGACCTCCAGCAGCGGGCGACGATGATCCTCGACTACGACAGCCGTGTCGTCGACGACCCCGGTGGCCGCGAGCGACTGCTGTGGGACGGCATCCGATGAGCGCCGTGCTCGACCGACCGACAACCAGGAGCCCACGCACATGACACATCAGGACATCGTCGAAGCCACGCGTTCGGCACTCGGCAGGATCGGGTTCGCGCTCCCCGGCATCGGCCTCACATCGGAAGCGCCGATCGATCAGCAGCGCGATGCGGTGCGCCGCCTCGAGGCGGCCGGCTACCGCGCCGCGTGGCTGAAGGAGGGCTTGGGCGGCAAGGACGTGTTCGTGCAGCTCGCCCTGCACCTGCAGGCGACCGAGCGGATGATCTTCGGCACGGCGATCACCCCCATGTGGGCACGCCCGCCGATGGTCGCGCACGCGGCCTCGTCGCAGTTGGGTGAAGCGTTCCCTGGTCGGTTCCTCCTCGGCATCGGGGCGGGGTACCCGAGTCAGGCGAGCCGTGTCGAACGCGACTACGGCAAGCCGCTCTCGCAGCTGCGCAGGTACGTCTCCCGCCTCACGGAGAGCTCGCCTCCGCTCGCCACCCCGGCCGTGAACTACGCGACGATCCTCGCCGCCCTCGGGCGCAAGGCCATCGCACAGGCGGGCGACGTCGCCGACGGCGCGATGATCGTGACGGTGCCGCCGGCGTACGTCGCCGAGGCGAGGTCGACGCTCGGTGCCGACAAGCTGCTGGTCGTCGGGCTGAACATCTACCTCGACGACGACGAGGCGGCGGCACGCGCTCGCGCAGCCGCCGCACTCACCGGCATCGCCACGTTCCCCGGTTCGCCCTACGGCAACGCGTTGCGTGCAGCGGGTTACACCGACGAGGAGCTGAGCGGTGGCTCGGATCGCGTCGTGGGCGACCTCTGCGCGTACGGCTCGCCCGACACGGTCGCCGCGGCGGTGCAGCGACTCCTGGCGGCGGGAGCCGATCACGTCGTGCTCTACACCACGCCGCCGGACTTCGCTGCCGGCGTCGACGAACTGCTCGCCGTCGCGCCAGCCGTCATCGACGCCCGCTGATCCCGGGCGCGTTCCGCCCACTCGCACGCGTCCCCGGACAGCGCTCGCCGGCCAGGGTTATGTTCGAGCGCGCCGCACCATCCACCATCGGGGGCCCTTCATGACGTTCGAGAACTACCTCAACAAGCTCGTGCAGGCGGACCTCGATGCCGGCTTCACCAACGAGCAGTGGTGGGACGAGTCACGCATCCCGCTCGACAGCATCGACAAGACCGTTGCCGAGCTCCTCAGCCTGAAGGGCAAGAAGGCCGTGATCATGGGCGGCGCCGGGGTGAACCTCGGCCAGGCCTGCGCGAACCGGCTCGCCGGGCTCGGCGCCGACGTCGCCATCGTCGACCTCGACCCCGCGGTCGCGCAGGAGTCCGGCCGCATGCGGTGGGCATCGCCGCCCGATGCAGCCGGCTTGGCCGCGAAGCTGACCGAGCGGTGGGGCGTTGAGGCGCACGCCGTGCACGGCAACGTCTTCGAGTGGGACGACATCGTGCGAGTGCTCGCGGAGAGCAACGAGCTGCTCGGCGGCATCGACATCCTCGTCAACAACGCGGCCGGGGCCATGATGGGCCCGTTCCCGACGTTGCCGAAGGAGGGCATCGACGTCACCGTGCTCGGCTCGATGGTCGGCCCGATCTACGCCGTACGCGCCGTGCTCGACCACATGATCCCGCGAGGCGGCGGACGCATCGTCAACATCGGTTCGGAGTCGGCGAACACGGCCATGCCCGGCATGGTCATGTACGGCGCGGCGAAGCGCGGGCTGATGCAGTTCACCCGCTTCGTCAGCATGGAGCTGGCGCCCTACAACATCGCCATCAACGGCGTGAACGCCGGCTCGATGTGGGGACCGAACCGCCCGTTCGGTCAACCGGTCGTCAACGGCGTGTACGCCGCCGGCCGCACCGCGATCCAGCGCTACGAGCTGCCGGAAGAGGTCGCCAACATGGTCGCCTTCCTCGCGTCGCCTGCCGCCAGCGCGATGACGGGTGAGATGGTCAACATGGGTGGAGGGATGGGCGTATGACGATCGAGGCCGCCGTGCGCGCGTTCGCCGACGACCCCACGGATCCGGACACGGCGACGCGAGCGCTTCGCGAGATCTGGCGCGAGCGCGGCGATCGGATCGGTGCGAGCTTCGACGTGCCGCCCTGTCCGTACTCGGCCGCCGAGCTGCGCGCGCTCGCCGCTGACGTTCGGCGCGTCGGCTACCTCCCGCCGGAGATGGCGACGCAGGCGACTCGTCACCTGCTGGCCAAGATCTTCCCGCTGCTGCAGAGCTACGCCTTGTTCGAGCGCAACCCCGTGACCAACCTCGACAACCCATCCGGCTGGTTCGACTACGACGCGGCGGAGGAGGCCCCGTACCTCAACACCGACGCGCCGGAGCTGATCGAGACCGTCACGGCAGAAGGGCGGTGGCTGGCCACCCTCAACCAGTACGTGGTGGCCAGCCAGGACAGCAAGCTGCTCACCGGCCGCTACCTCGATGAGGGCAGGACGTGGTCGCGGCTCGCGCAGTTCGTCGACGGCAAGCTGGTCTGCAGCCGCATCGATGGTCCTGCTGCGCCCGGTGGCGAGCGCGTCGAGGTGCCGGTCGATGGCAGCCTGCTGGTCGCCTTCGATCTCGGTGACGCGGATCGAGTGGCGCTGCTCGGCGGCCGCTCGGTCGGTGCGCCATCAGGCGACCGCGGGTTGATCGACGACGGCATCGATCCGGTGGCGCTCTCGCCCGAGTCGATCGACGACCTGCCCGATCCGGCGACGCTCGACCTCGGTGAGGAGTGGACTCGCCAGATCGAGAACTACGTGCGGCTCGGCTTCCACACGGAGCTCGGGATGAGCGCGGACGACTACCGGGCCTCCTTGCCGCGCATCGCGCCGCAGCCGTCGCAGTACCGCGGACGCCTCGATGTGCCGTTGCTGATCGACCCTCGCGTGTCGTGGGAACGGCAGGCCGACCTCGCTGACATGTCGCGCTCGTTCAGCTCGCGCAGTCACATCTACGAGCCGATCGACGATCGTCACGCAGTGCCGGCGCAGCCATACGTCGCGTGGGTGAACTGGTTCGGACAGCGCTTCCCGCAGCCGACCTCACCCGGCGATGCGCGCGCTGATCTTGCCGACGACGAGCTCGGCGGCAACGTGCACGAACTGGTAGCGCTGCACATCGCGCATCCGGTCCTCGACTACACCGGCCGCTTCATCGACGCCGTCGGCTTGGAGTCGCGCACGATGGAGCTGCACGAGGGCGACGCGACCAACCGCAACCCGGGCCTGTGCTTCTGGCGCGGTCGCGCCGAGATCGGCGCCAACATGCATCCGGTGGCGTACAGCATCTTCCGCCCGCTGATCCGCGGCACGCTGATCACCACGGCGTCGTGAGCGAGTCCGAGGTCGAGCGCATGCTCGACGAACGGGCCATCACCAAAGCGCTGCTGCGCTACACGCGCGGTGCCGATCATCGCGACGTCGACGACATGCGGACGGCGTACTGGCCCGACGCCACCGATGTCCGCGGCGAGGGCGGCAGTGCGACCAAGTTGCTGGACACACTCGACGTTCGGCTCGCTCGCTACGAGCGCACGATGCATCGATTGAGCAACATCGACATCGAGGTCGACGGTGACGTCGCCACGGTCGAGTCGTACGTTCGGGCGCTCCACGTGTTGCAGGACGCCGATGGCGCCCCGATCACCATCGAGCGCAACGGTCGCTTCCTCGATCGATTCGAGCGCCGCAACGGTGAGTGGCGCATCGCCGCCCGCGACATCGGTCGCGGCTGGACCGAGCAACGCCTCCTCGGCCCCGAGACGTGGACGCCGCCCGAGGTGAGCGACGCGTCGCGCACTCCCTAGGGAGTTGCGCGTGACGAACCTCAGGCGAGCTGGACGAGCATCTTGCCGGTGTTGCCGCCGCTGAAGAGCTTGAGAAACGCGGCGGGTGCTTGCTCGATGCCGACGTCGATCGTTTCGCGCAGCTGCACCTTGCCGTCACGGACCCATTCGGCGAGCTGGGTGGTCCACTCGGCTGCGAGGTCGCCGTGGTCGTTCACGCGGAAGCCGTCGATGCGGAGGCTCTTGATGTTGACGAGGTGGAAGTTGCGCGGGCCGGTTGCGGTGGCGATGTCGTTGTACCCGGAGATGCCGCCGCAGAGGACGAAGCGGGCGTGGTCGTTGGCCACGGCGAACGCGGCCTCGAGGATCTCGCCACCGACGTTGTCGAAGCAGATGTCGATGCCGGTCGGCGCCGCGGCAGCAAGCGCCTCGGTCACGTTGCCGGCCTTGTAGTCGATGACGTGGTCGGCACCGAGCTGCTGCAGGAAGGCGACCTTCTCGGGCCCGCCGGCGCTGCCGATGACGGTGGCGCCCTTGAGCTTGGCGATCTGCACGGCCATCATGCCGACGGCGCCGGCGGCTCCGGACACGAAGACGACGTCGCCGGGCTGGAGCGCGGCGGTGCGCATCAGGCCGGCCCACGCACTGAGCCCGGTCATGCCGAACGCGCCCAGGAAGTGCTGCGGCGGCAAACCCATCGTGTCGAGCGGCTGCAGGTGCGCTGCGGGCGCGGTGAAGCCCTCGCGCCAGCCGAAGAACGACTTCACCCGATCGCCGACGCGCAGCGTGTCGCTGCGCGACGCGACGACCTCGCCGATCGCCTCACCGATCATGACCTGGCCGATCTGGTACGCGCCGGCCTCGGCCGGGCCCTCGTACATCAGGTGACGCATGTACGGGTCGACCGACATCCACGTGTTGCGCACCTGCACCTCGCCATCGGACGGCTCGGCGAGCTCGACGGCGACGATCTCGAAGTTGGCGGCATCGGGCAGCCCGACGGGTCGGCTGGCCAGGAGGACTTCACGCGATTGAGTCATGGCCACATGATACGGAGGGGTACCCCGTTTAGCACGCCTCGGTGGTCGCCGATCATCGGAACGCCTTGCGCAGGTCGATCGACTCGTCGGCGAGGACGTCGGCCGGCACGGACCGTCCGCCCACGACGAGCGACAGCGCTGCGCGCACGTCCTTCGGACGGTTGATGCCGGCCGCCCCGATGAGCACGCCATCACGCAGGTAGAACGCGCAGGCGCTGGCACTGGCGAGATCGCCCCGCCACACCACCTGGTCGGCGCCGTCCGAGCGTCCGCAGAGGTGCAGTCGCAGGTCGTACTGATCGGACCAGAACCACGGCGACTCGCAGTACGGCGTCGCCCGGTCGAGCATGCCGAGCGCGGCGGCAGCGCCCTGATCGGCGGCGTTCTGCCAGTTCTCCCGCCGCACCCGACGACCGAGCGCCGAAGAGTGGAAGTTGGCGACGTCCCCCGCAGCGAACACGGCCGGGTTGCTGGTCGCACAGTGCTCGTCGACGACGACGCCGTTGTCCACCGCCAGCCCTGCCTCGGCGGCGAGCTCGACGTTCGGAACGAGGCCGATGCCGACGACCACGACGTCGGCGCGATGGTGAACGCCGGTGCTGTCCACCACGGCAGTGACGTGGTCGACGCCTTCGATGGCGCTGACCCCGACGCCGGTGCACAGCGTCACGCCGGCAGCTCGGTGCTCGTCGGCGAAGCGCAACGACATGTCGCGGGCAAGGGCGCGAGCGAGTGGTACGTCGGCCAGTTCGATGATCGTCACGTCGCAGCCGACCGTGCGTGCCGAGGCGGCGACTTCGGCGCCGATGAACCCGCCGCCGATGACGACCACGGTCGCGCCCGGCACCAGTGCATCGCGGATCGCCATCGCATCGTCGAGGCTGCGCAGCTGGTGGACGCCGCTGAGATGCGCCGTCGGGATCGGCAGCTCGCGACCGCGTCCGCCGGTGGCGATCAGCACGCGGTCGGCCCGCAGGCTGGTGCCGTCGTCGAGGTCGACCGTTGCGTCGGCTCTGCGAATCGCCACGGCGCGCCGACCGAGGACGAGCTCGATGCGCTGCTCGTCGAAGTACGCCGCCTCGCGGAAGCGGATCGATGCCGGCACGGCACTGCGGTCGAGGATGCCCTTGGACAGCGGCGGCCGGTCGTACGGCAGGTGTGGCTCCTCGCCGACCAGCACGACGCGGCCGTCGAAGCCCTCGGTGCGCAACGTCTCGGCGGCGCGCAGACCCGCCAGGCTGGCGCCGACGATGACGAACGTCGGCTCGTCCACCGCTACGGCGCCTGCCGTTGCTGAGCGAGGTCCAGCGCCACGTCGACGATCATGTCCTCCTGCCCGCCGACCATCCGCCGCCGACCGAGCTCGACGAGGATCTCCACCGTGGGGATCTCGTAGCGCTCGCTTGCCCGTTCGGCGTGGCGCAGGAAGCTGGAGTACACGCCGGCGTAGCCCAGCGCGAGGGTCTCACGATCGACGCGCACCGGTCGATCCTGGATGGGTCGGACGAGATCGTCCGCCGCGTCCATCAAGGCGAACAGGTCGCAGCCGTGCTCCCAGCCCATGCGACTGGCCGCGGCGATGAACACCTCGAGCGGCGCGTTGCCGGCGCCGGCGCCCATCCCGGCCAGCGATGCATCGACGCGATCGCAACCGTGCTCGACGGCGACGATCGAGTTGGCCACGCCGAGGGAGAGGTTGTGGTGGGCGTGCATGCCGGTCTCCGTCGCCGGGTCCAGCACGGCCTTGAACGCGTCGAACCGCTCGGCGACGTCGGTCATCGTCAGCGCCCCGCCGGAATCGACGACGTAGACGCACGTGGCGCCGTACGACTCCATCAGCTTCGCCTGACGGGCGAGATCGGTGGGCGGGTTCATGTGCGACATCATCAGGAAGCCGACGGCTTCCATCCCGAGGTCGCGGGCTGCGGCGATGTGCTGCGCGGAGATGTCGGCTTCGGTGCAGTGGGTGGCGACGCGCACGACTCGCGCCCCGGCCGCATGGGCGGCGCGCAGATCGTGCAGCGTGCCGATGCCGGGGATCAGCAGGGTCGCCACCTTGGCATGGGTGACGACGTTGGCGACCGCCTCGATCCACTCGAGGTCGGTGTGCGCGCCGAAGCCGTAGACGCAGCTGGAGCCCGACAGCCCGTCGCCGTGAGCGACCTCGATCGAATCGACGCGAGCTGCGTCGAGTGCGGTCGCGATCTCGACCGCCTGCTCGAGCGTGTACTGGTGGCGGATGGCGTGCATGCCGTCGCGCAGCGTCACATCGGAGATGTAGATGCGGCCGTCCTTCATGCCGGCACCTCGGTTCGTTCGGCGGCGGTGACGCCGTGCTGTTCGGCGATGCGCTCGGCCGCGGCCAGCGCTGCGGAGGTCATGATGTCCAGGTTGCCGGCGTACTCCGGTAGGTAGTGCGCCGCTCCTGTGACCTCGAGGAAGACGCTCACACGGGTGCCCCAGAACTTCCCGGTCTCGGGGATCTGCAACGGGTCGTCGCGCGTGAAGTGCTCGAACTGCACTCGCTGCTTCAGGCGGTACCCCGGCACGTAGGAGCGCACTCGCTCGACCATGTCGACGACGGCTGCTTCGATCGCCGACTCCGAGCCCTCCTCGACGAGGCAGTACACCGTGTTGCGCATGAGCAGGGGAGGCTCGGCGGGGTTGAGGACGATCACGGCCTTGCCGCGAGCGGCACCGCCGACGACCTCCAACGCCTTCGACGTCGTCTCGGTGAATTCGTCGATGTTCGCTCGGGTCCCCGGCCCGGCGGACCGCGACGCGATGGACGACACGATCTCGGCGTAGAACACCGGAGCCACCGAACCGACGGCTGCGACGATCGGCACCGTCGCCTGGCCGCCGCACGTCACCATGTTGATGTTCGGCGCGTCGAGCTCGGCATCCAGGTTGACCACCGGCACGACGTAGGGGCCGATCGCCGCCGGTGTGAGGTCGATCATGCGCACCCCGGTCTGCTCGAGGAGCCGCCAGTTGTGGTGGTGCGCTCCGGCGCTCGTCGCGTCGAAGACGATCTTGATGTCGGACATCTGCGCCATCGCGAGCAGACCCTCGACGCCATCGGCGGTCGTCGCCACGCCCATCCGCTCGGCGCGGGCCAGACCGTCCGAGGCTGCGTCGATGCCGACCATCGCCGCCATCTCCAGGCGCTGCGCCCGGCGCATCACCTTGATCATCAGATCCGTGCCGATGTTGCCGGATCCGATGATCGCCACAGGCCAGCGATCGCTCACAGCACACCTCACCTTCCAGTCGAGCCGACCGCCAGCATGCGCCGGGTGGTCGCTCGCGGGCACCGGCGGTGGTTCGTGGAGCGGAACGCTCGTTGGTCGAAGCGGCCGATGCCGATCAGGCGTCGACGAAGACGACGCCGTCGTCGACCTGCACCGGATAGGTGACGAGGTCGCGGGTCGCCGGCAGCGAGAGCGCCTTGCCGGTGCGGATGCTGAACTTGGCCATGTGCAGCGCGCACTCGACGACGTCGTCGTCGATGTAGCTGTCCGCCAGCGAATACTTGTCGTGGGTGCAGGTGTCGTCGGTGGCGTAGAACTCACCGTCCACCTTGAACACGGCGACCGGCGGCAGCGGGGAGCGCTCGACGATCACCGCCTCACCGTCGTCGAGAGCGTCGGCCTCACAGGCGCGGATCCACGGCATCGCACCAGTGTGGCCGACGCCGACTCGGCGGCAGCGCTCGGGTTTCGCCCACCGGAACGCGCTGCTCGTCGTGATCGCTCGATGCGCCGACAATGCGCGACACGATGGCAACTCCGGCAGCGATGAAGGCGACGGTCGATGCGTACCTGGCGGCCGCCAGACGCGGCGATGCGGCGACGATCATGGGGCTGTTCAGTGACGACGCCGTCATCGAGGACCCGATCGGCGCTGCGCCGCGGACGGGCAGGGACGTGCTCGCGGCCTTCTACTCGATCCCGCGCGACGTCCGGATGTTGCGACGCATCGGCCCGCTGACGGCCTACGGCAACCACGTTGCCGTCCAGTTCCGGGCGCGGCTCGGCCCGGGACGGCAGGTCAGCCAAGGCGACGCCGGCGAGATCGAGCTGTCGATCACGGAGATCTTCACCTTCGATGGCGACGGCAAGATCCTGCGGATGGTGGCCTATCCCGACCTGGATTCGATGCACGAGTCGACGGACGGGCGCACCTACGAGCCCTGACCGCTGGCGCGTCGCCAGCGGCCTCTGCTAGATTTTCAAACACGTATTGAAATGTCGGAGGACGTCGATGAACCAGCCCAGCAACCCGTCATCACCGAGTGATGCGGTCGACCTGGTGGCGGTGCGTGAGAAGTACCGCCAGGAGCGTGAGAAGCGGCTGCACCAGGACGGCAGTCGCCAGTACCGGCGCATCTCCGGCGACCTCGCGCACTACAAGATCGACCCGTACACGCCCGTCGTCGAACGCGACGCGGTGGTGGACGAAGAGGTCGAGGTGGTCGTCATCGGCGGTGGCTTCGGCGGCCTGCTGCTGGGCGCCCGTCTGCGCGAGGTGGGCGTGACGAACCTGCGCATGATCGAGCAGGGCGGCGACTTCGGTGGCACGTGGTACTGGAACCGGTACCCGGGGGCGGGCTGCGACACCGAGGCCTACATCTACCTGCCGCTGCTGGAGGAGACCGGCTACATCCCGACCGAGAAGTACGTCAAGGCGCCGGAGATCCTCGAGCACAGCCGTCGCATCGCGCGCCACTACGACCTGTATCGCGACGCGCTGCTGTCGACCGCGGTGAACGGTCTGACGTGGGACGAGGCCGATCGCCGGTGGATCGTCACCACCGACCGCGGGGATCGTCTGCGCGCCCAGCACGTCTGCATGACCACCGGCCCGATGAGCCGGCCGAAGCTGCCCGGTGTTCCCGGCATCGAGGAGTTCCAGGGCCACTCGTTCCACACCACTCGGTGGGACTACGAGTACACCGGCGGCGACAGCCGCGGCAACCTCACCGGGCTCGCCGACAAACGCGTGGCAGTGATCGGCACCGGCGCCACGGGCATCCAGTGCATCCCGCACCTCGGTGCCAGTGCCCAGCACCTCTACGTCGTCCAGCGAACGCCATCGGCCGTGAACGTGCGAGCCAACCGTCCCACCGATCCGGCGTGGGCGGAAGCGCTGCAGCCGGGTTGGCAGCGCGAACGCATGGAGAACTTCTCCACCTTCGTCGCCGGCGGCGACGCCGAGACAGACCTCGTCGCTGACGGCTGGACGGCGATCTACCGCCTGCGCAGCCTGACCAAGGACGGCGTGCTGGACGAGGTTGAGGACTACAAGAAGATGGAGGAGATCCGCGGTCGCGTCGACTCGGTCGTGCTCGACCCGGCCACCGCGGAGGCGCTCAAGCCCTACTACCGCGCGCTGTGCAAGCGGCCCTGCTTCCACGACGAGTACCTCGACACGTTCAACCGTCCGAACGTCACCCTCCTCGACACGATGGGTCGCGGTGTGGAGCGGATCACGGCACACGGCGTGGTGGTGGACGGCGTCGAGCACGACGTCGACTGCTTGATCTTCGCCAGCGGGTTCCAGATCGGTGGTTCGATCCAGAGCCGCCTCGGCTACGAGGTGCGCGGCGTCGGTGGCGTCTCCCTCGGCGAGCACTGGCGCGAGGGCACCTCGACGTTCTTCGGGATGCAGACGTCGGGCTTCCCGAACCTGTTCATCGTCGCCACGTCGCAGGTCGGCGTGAGCTCGAACCAGACGCACGTGCTCGACGTGCAGAGCCGGCACATCGGCTTCCTCGTCGACCAGGCGCGGTCCCGCGGCGCGATCACCGTGGAGGCGCAGCCCGAGGCCGAGGAGTGGTGGGTGCGCGAGGTGATCGCCGGGTCGCGGGCGAACATCGCCTTCCTCGAGTCCTGCACGCCCGGCTACTACAACAACGAAGGCCAGCCGAACCTCGCCGCCTACCAGCGCAACGCGCCGTACTCACCGGGCATCGTCGCCTTCGACAAGAAGCTGCAGGAGTGGCGGGCGCGAGGCGACCTGTGGGGCCTGACGTTCACCACGGCCGACGACGACTCGCTCGTCGGAGCTCCCGCGCTCGAGCGCGAGGCCGGGAACCGCTAGGCGGCGAACGCCGCGCCGATGCCCCGCGCTGCTTGCGCCACGGCGCCGGCGACGGTGTTCGGCACGAACCGCGCTGCGCCGCCGCAGACGGAGATGCCGCCGATGAGCCGGCCGCTGCGGCTGACGATCGGTGACGCCACGCAGTTGATCCCGAGGTTCGACTCCTCGCGGTCGTAGGCCACCCCTTGGGAGCGGATCACCTTCAGCTCGTCCACGAGCCGGCCCGGCGTGACGATCGTGTACCCGGTGCGCGGCTTGAGCCCGCGTGCGACCGTGGCCTCCACCTTCGCGGCGTCGCTCCAGGCGAGCAGGGCCTTGCCGATGGCCGAGCAGTACGCCGGAACACGGCCACCCACGGTGGACGGCGCCTTCACCTGTTGGTGCCCGAAGATCTTCTCCACGTAGAGCACGTCGGTCCCGTCCAGGACGGCGAGGTGGACGGTCTCGTGCGTCAGCTCGTAGAGATCGCTGATGTACGGCAGCGCCGTGTCGCGAAGCGAACGCGGCCGGCAGTACGACACCCGGTTGCCGAGCTCGAACAGGCGCTTGCCGAGGCAGTAGCGGGTGTTCTCACGCTCCACCAGCTGACGCTGTTCGAGGATGGCCAGGAGTCGGAAGGCGGTCGACTTCGGGATGCCAGTGCGGCGAGCCAGCTCGGACACGCCGAGCGAGGTGTCGAGCGACTCGAAGGCGTCGAGCAGCGCCAGTGCCTTTCCGACCGACGTGCCCAGCGAGTGGTCGTCGTCGGTGCCGTCAAGGACGGCGATCTCTTCGATGTCGAGCTGCTGCGTCAGCACCGCAACCCCCCTTGCCCCTGGTGGTCAGAAGGTTGCACCGTACCGCAATCTATAGAATCTGGCAATGGGTCGGCGGCGGCGAACCCGAGATCAGCAGAAGCGAACCCGCGCGATGCCGAGCCCGTCGATGCGCGCTTCGTACCGCCCCGGCTGCTCGACGCGCGCCATGGGGCCGAGCGCTCCGGAGAGCACGACGTCGCCGGCGCGCAGGAAGTCGCCTCGCGCCGCCAGCGCGTTGGCCAACCAGACGACAGCGTTCACCGGGTTGCCGAGGCAGGCCTCGCCACGGCCCGCGGACACCTCCGTCCCATCGCGGTCCATGGCCATCACCACCTCTCGCACGTCGATGTCGGTCAGCAACCTTGGCGTGGTGCCCAGGACGTAGCGAGCCGACGAGGCGTTGTCGGCGATCGTGTCGACGATCGAGATCTCCCAGTTGCGGATGCGACTGTCGACGACTTCGATCGCCGGGAGCACGAACGCGGTGGCTCGGATCACGTCCGCGGCGGTGGAGATCTCGAACGGCAGGTCGTGCTCGAGGACGAACGCCACTTCCGCCTCGGCCCGCGGGGCGACGAGGTCGGCGATGGCGATCGAGTCGTCGTCGTTCACCGCCATGTCGGCGAAGAGCACGCCGAAGTCGGGCTGGTCCACGCCCAGCTGTGCTTGCACGGACGGCGCCGTGAGCCCGATCTTGCGACCGGCGATCCGCCGCCCCGCGTCGAGTCCGAGCGCGACGTTGACCTGTTGGATCGCGTAGGCGGCGTCGATGTCGGCGGCCTCGATCAGATCGACGATCGGATCGCACGCCTGACGTGTCTGCTCCGCGGTGCGCAATCGCGCCGCTGCGTCATCGATGGCCTGCCGCGTGTCGTTCACACCCTCATCAGGTCACACGGCGGGGCGCTGTCGCAAGGAGCCGTTTCGGCCTCCGGAACGCGCGGGACCGACGGGTCCGGTAGGCGGCTGCATACTCGCGTGGCAACGACGAGCCAGAACCCGAGGGGGCCACCGTGGTCGAGATGTTGAAGCTGTCCAAGGACGTGGTCTGCAAGCCGCTCGACGAGTGGAAGTCCGTCGCCGTCGAGCTGCTCGGCACGCAGACGCGCCTGGTGCAGGGCAAGCGTTGGCGCCACCGTGTCATCGAGTGCGGTGAGAGCGGAGAACCCCTGCTGCTGATCCACGGCATCGGCGGCCACGCGGAGACCTTTGCGCGCAACATGCACAACCTGGCGAACCACGGCTTCCACGTGTACGCGATCGACGCCCTGCACCACGGCTTCACCGACAAGGAGCCGTACGACGACGAGCACCGAACGGAGTACCAGGTCGAGGCACTCGTCGATCTGATCGACGCGCTCGGCTACGACCGGGTCAACATCGAAGGTGAGTCACTGGGCGGCATGTTGGCCTTCGAGCTCGGCATGAAGTACCCGGAGCGATGCGCCAAGCTCGTCCTCAACACCGGCATCGGCCAGATCAACCTCAACAAAACCGACTTCCGCGTGCAGCCCGGCGGCGGCAGCGCGCTGATGGAGCTGTCGGTGAAGTCCGTCGTCGAGCCCAGCTTCGAGACCGTGCGCAAGCGCATGGAGTGGCTGGTGGCGAGCCCGGAGCGGATGACCGACGAGATGGTCGAGATCCGGTTGCGTCTCTACTCGTTCCCGGACATCTACGCCTCGATGCAGAACGTCTACATGATCGGACGCCACTGGAACGGCACGATCAAGTGGACGGAGGAGGACCTCAAGAAGTTCGAGCCTGAGGTGCTGGTCTTCTGGACCGAGCTCAACCCCGGACAGGGCCCGGACTACGCCGAGTACGTCGCCAACCTCTTTCCGCGGTCGACCTTCTACAACATGCAGGACGCCGCCCACTGGCCCCAGTGGGAGAAGCCGGAAGAGCACGACCAGGTGCTCATCGACTACATCCTGGGCGCGTGACGTCAGCCGGCGCGTCTGATGTTGGCGACGGCGGCCTCGACGATCATCGGCCGGGCGCCCTCGGGGAACTCGTGGCCCATGCCCGGGATGACCACCAACGTCGCGCCGGGGATGGCTGCTGCGGTCGCCTGACCACCGCCGAGGGTTGCCAGCGGGTCGGCCTCGCCGTGGATCACGACGGTCGGGACGCGAACGCTGGCGAGCGCCGCGGTCCGGTCCCCGGTGGCGATGACCGCCGACTGCTGGCGAGCCTTGCCGGCCGGGTCGTGGGCGCGGTCGTATGCCGCGGTGGCGCGAGCGCGGATCCGCTCCTCGTCGTAGGGGAACCCGCCGCCGCGAAACACCTTGCTGCGTGCCACGGCAGCCTCGATCACGCCCTCACGAGTGTCGGGTGCCGGCGCCGTGAGCGCGGCGAACGCCTCGCGCGTCGGGCGACCGACGTTGGGATCGCCGGGGTTCGACATGATCGAGCACAGCGACAGGACGCGGTTCGGATGTCGGATGGCGATCGACTGGGCGATCATGCCGCCCATCGAGGCGCCGAGGATGTGCGCCCGTTCGATCCCCAGCGCATCGAGCAGGGCAACGGCGTCGTCGGCCATGTCGAACAGCGTGTACGGCGCCGAGCTGGGATCGCCACGCCGGGCTCCTGCCACGTCGGGCTCGATGTCGTGGAAGTGGGTGGACAACCCGGTGTCCCGGTTGTCGAAGCGAATGACGTGGAGGCCGTGCGCGACGAAGGCGTCGACGAACGTCGGCTCCCATTCGATGAGCTGCACGCCCAGCCCCATCACGAGCACGAGCGCGGGATCGGACGGGTCGCCGAAGGTCTCGTAGCAGATGTCGATGTGGTTGGCCCGAACGGTCGCTGTGCTCATCGAGCACAGATTCTACTGTCATTTGAAACTGCGGTCGAGTCCCGGTACGCTCGCCCGCATCACGAGAGGACCACGCCATGAACGCACCCGGCACGCCCCCCACTGAGCAAGCGGCGGACCTGCCGATGATCATCAGCGTGGACGATCACGTGATCGAGCCACCGACGCTCTTCGATCGCTGGCTCCCGCAGCGCTACCGCGACCGCGCGCCACGCGTCGAACGGCGCATGATCAGCGCCGATTCACGGTTGTTCTCCGGGCTCGTCGAGGACCCCGATGGCGTTCCCGGCGACGTGTGGATCTTCGGCAAGGCGGTGTACGTGCTGCGCCGGCCGATCATCGTGCTCGCCGGCGTCGAGACGACAGCCGCCATGCGCGGCAACGAGCCGGTCACCTACGACGAGATGCACCCTGCGTGCTACGACCCCAAGGTGCGCGTCGAAGCGATGAGCACCCAGCACGTCGAAGCGTCGCTGGCGTTCCCCACCTTTCCTCGGTTCTGCGGGCAGGCCTTCAGCGAGCAGTACCCCGACGATCGCGAGTTCGGTCTCGCGTGTGTGCACGCGTACAACGACTGGATGGTCGAGGAGTGGGCGGGCGACTCCGGCGGCCGGCTGATCCCGCTCCCCGTGGTGCCGCTGTGGGATCCGCAACTGGCCGGCGACGAGGTTCGCCGCAACGCTGCACGGGGCGTGCGCGCCGTGGCGTTCAGCGAGATCATCGGGCACCTCGGCTTCGGCAGCATCCATCACAATCGATGGGACCCGTTCTTCGCCGCATGCGAAGAGACGGGCACCGTCATCTGCATGCACATCGGTTCGTCGTCGTTGCTCATGCCGCTGCCGCCTGACGCGTCCGACGTGATCATCACCACGCTGCAGTTCGCCAACTCGTACGCGTCAGTGGCCGACTTCGTGTTCTCCGGGGTGCTCGATCGGTTCCCCAACCTCAAGCTGGCCTACTCGGAGGGCCAGGCGGGCTGGATGCCGTACGCGATGGAGCGCATGGACCACGCCTACCTGAACCACACCTGGAGCCACGGCGACGTGCCGCTGGCCGAGCTGCCCTCCACCTACATCCGTCGAAACGTGTTCGGCTGCATCTTCGCGGACCGTCACGCCATCGAACAGGCGCACAAGATCGGCATCGACAACATCATGTTCGAGACCGACTTTCCGCACGCGGACGGGCCGTACCCGAACACGAAGGCGCACCTCGGCCGGCAGTTCGCCGGCGTCGACGAGGAGACCACCTACAAGCTGATCCGCGGGAACGCCATCCGCCTGTTCGAGCTCGGCTTCGACCGCGAGCTCACCGCGTGAGCGAAGCGCCGACCCGGCCGGTGCCGCGGCCGACGGCGATCACCCAGCCGTTCTGGGACGCGTGTCGTGAGCGGCGGCTGATCGTGCAGCAGTGCCAGCGCTGCCACGCCTACGTGTTCACGCCGCAGGCGTTCTGCTCCTCCTGCCAGAGCACCGAGCTGTCGTGGGTCGAGTCGGGTGGCATCGGCACGATCGTCACCTTCACTGCCGTGTGGCGACCGCAGACGCCGGCCTTCGACGCGCCGTACACCGTCGCCGTCGTCCGACTCGACGAGGGCTACGAGATGATGACCAACGTCGTCGGATCGCCTCCGGACGTCGTCACCATCGGCGCCGCCGTCCGGGTCAGCTTCGTCGACGTCGACGACGACGTGACGTTGCCGTGCTTCGAGTTGGTCGCGCGATGAGTCGGAGCCAGGCCGACGCTGTCATCGTCGGAGCGTTCAACACGCGCCAGGCGCGGGTGCTGGAGGGGGAGACCTCCGACTCGATCACACTCGCCGCGATCACCGGCGCGCTCGCGGATGCGGGGATCGGTCTCGAGGAGGTCGACGGGCTCAACATCCTTCCCGGGCTCGATCACCTCAACGGCACGCGCACGTTCGGCTACGCCCTCGGCGTGCCGTTCTTCTGGGTCGGTCGCGGCGCTCCGGGCCCGGCGGCCGTGATCGAGGCGGCGCGGGCGATCGAGAGCGGGATGTGCAACACGGTCGTCGTCGCCAGTGGCCAGGCCGGCATCCACACCGAGCGCGGTTCGGTGGCGCCGTGGACGCGGCCGTCGAACGAGTTCATCGAGTGCTGGGGCCTGCACACGCCGGCGGAGTTCGCACTCTCGGCACAGGAGTACGTGCATCGCTTCCACGTCGACCCCGCCCAGATCGCTCACGTCGCCGCCGTCATTCGCAACAACGGCTCACGAAACCCGGAGGCGATCTACCACGGCAAGGGACCGTTCACCGCGGAGGACATCCTCGCCTCGCGGATGATCGCCTCGCCGTACCACCTGCTCGACTGCTCGATGACGGGTGAGGGCGGCAGCGCGCTCGTGCTGACCAGTGCGGCGCGGGCTGCCGACCTCGACGCCGTCGCCGTGCGCGTCGTCGGTGGGGCCTCGGAGTCATGGGGACCCTCGTACACCCATCCGCCGACCTACGACCGCGTCGGGATGCTGGGTCGTGCCGCCGGTGATCGGGCCTTCGCCCAAGCGGGTCTGCAGCGATCGGACGTCGACGTGTTCGAGCTCTACGACAACTTCTCGTGGGAGATCATCCGATACTTCGAGGCGCTGCGGTACTGCGGCGTCGGTGAGGGGGCAGCGTTCGTCGCCGGTGATGCGATCGAAGTCGGTGGTCGCTTCCCGATCGTCACCGACGGCGGGACGATGTCCCACTCGCACACCGGCGAGTCACAGCGCTACCAGCGCGTCGTGCAGGCGGTCCGTCAGCTGCGAGGCACCAGCGCGGCGAACCAGGTCGCCGATCCGCAGGTCGCACTCGTCGCTCAGCTCGGCGACGTGGCGCTCCTGGCGCGCTGAGCCCGTCAGGCCGGGGCGGGCGCGGTGACCGCACCGTCGTGGTCGTGCCCGTCGGTCGGCGTCGCCCACTCCAGGATCGCCAGCTTCGTGTTGCGCATGTGCGCTAGCGCCGCGTCGGCGGCCTCGTCCGGATCGCCGATCATCGCCGCGTGGCAGAGCCGCTCGTGCTCGGCGTAGACCGATCCGAGACGGCTGCGCAGAGGCAGCGACAATCGCCGGAAGCGCATGCACTGATCGCTGAGCATCGAGGTCAGTCGGATGAGCCACTGCGATCCGCACTCCTGGAGCAGCACGCGATGGAACTGGCTGTGCGCCACCTCGTAGGTCTCGTAGGCGCCGCCGTCGAGCCCTGCCGGGCCGGGGCCGGCGAGTTGGACCATGTCGTCGAAGCTCACCTGGACCAGCGCCTTCCAGGCGTCGTCCCCGTGGGCCGTGGAGCGGCTGATCGCCAACGGCTCGAGCATCTCGCGAAGCTCGTAGATCTCCAGCATGTCGCGGATCGAGATGTCGGCCACGCGCACGCCGCGCTGCGGCACGTAGTCCACCCAGCCTTCGCCGGCCAGGCGGGCGAAAGCCTCGCGCAGCGGCGTCTGGCTGACCCGGAACCGCTCGGCGAGCATCGTCGTGGTGAGCTTCTCACCCGGAGCGAAGTCCCGCGCCATGATCGCGCGACGGATCTCGTCGGTCACCCAGTCGGCCCGCGAAACCGAAACGCCATCGGACATACGTCGGCAGCCTAGGAGGAAGCGGCGGGGCCCCGAAGGACCTCGAACGCTTCGCAAAATCTATAGATTCTGTGGACAGCGAGTCGGGCTCATCGCTACGCTCGCCGTCGTGAACGCTGCCCTGACGAGCGCACTGCAGGCATCCGAGGACCGCTTCGCCGCGGCGAACCCGCTGAGCGAGCAGCGCTTCCGGTCGGCGGCCGGCTCGATGCCCGGCGGCAACACGCGCACCTCGCTCTACTACAGCCCGTTCCCGGTCACGTTCGTCCGCGGCGAGGCGCAGCACCTCACCGACCTCGACGGCCACGTCTACACCGACTTCCTCGGCGAGTACTCGGCCGGCCTCTACGGCCACTCGCATCCGGCGATCATCGGCGCAGCGCGCACCGCGCTCGACGTGGGCGTGGCGCTCGGCGGTCCGAACCAGTACGACGCCGAGCTCGCCGACCTGATCACGGCGCGGTTCGCATCGGTCGATCTCATCCGCTTCACGAACTCCGGCACCGAGGCGAACCTGATGGCGATCGCGACGGCCCGGGTGCACACCGGTCGGAGCCACGTCATGGTGTTCGAGGGCGGCTACCACGGCAGCGTGCTCAGCTTCCGCGGCGCGTCGCCGGTCAACGTGCCGTTCCCGTACGTGGTGGCCACGTTCAACGACATCGACGCCACCACGACGCTCCTGGAGCAGCATCGCGACGACCTCGCCGCCGTCATCATCGAGCCGATGCTCGGTGGTGGTGGCGCGATCCCGGCAACGGGCGAGTTCCTCCACGCGCTCCGCCGCGAGACCGAGGCGCGCGACATCGTGTTGATCTTCGACGAGGTGATGACGTCGCGTCTGTCACCCGGTGGCGTCCAAGCGGTGCACGGCATCCGCCCGGACATGACGACGTTCGGCAAGTACCTCGGTGGTGGCTTCAGCTTCGGTGCGTTCGGTGGCGCTCGGCGCTACATGGAGCGCTACGACCCGGCGGCCAAGGGCTCGCTCAGCCATCCCGGCACGTTCAACAACAACGTCGTCACGATGGCCGCCGGTGCCGCCGGCCTGCGCGACGTGTACCCACCGAACATCGCCGTGTGGCACAACGAGCGTGGCGACGCGCTGCGGGCGGCGTTGAACGCGCTGTTCGCCGACCGGGGTGTGGCGATGTCATCCACCGGCATCGGTTCGATCCTCGGCATCCACTTCCAGACGACGCCGATCCGAACGCCGGCCGACGTCGTCGCGGCCGACCAACAGCGTGCGCTGCTGCACCTCGAGATGATGGCCCGCGGGTACTACTTCGCCCGCCGTGGCTACCTGGCGCTGCCCGTCGTGCTGGAGCAGGCCGATCTCGACGGGTTCGTGTCGGCGATGGCCGACGTGGTCGACGTGCACGCGGACGTCCTGCGCGACTGACCGCAGGTGCGACTCAGCTGACGCCGAAGCGGTTCCGGAAGATCACCTCGTCGGTCGGGCGGCGAGTGAGCGGGCCGTAGCGCCCCTCTGGGTAGCCGAGCGGGATGGTGGCCCCGATGCCCCAACCCTCCGGGATGCCGAAGTGCTCGCGCACCGCCGGCTCGTTCTCGAGGTGGTTGGTGGTCATGGCCGCGCCGAGGCCCATGGCCCGCGCCGCGAGGAACAGGTTCTGGCTGGCCGCGAACACCGAGGACCACATGAACATCGGGTTGGGATTCTCCGGACGGGGGAACGCGTTCTCGATCATCGTGATGATGAACGCCGGGATCCGGTCGAAGTCGAGGATGAAGCGCCGGTACATGCGACCGTTGCGCGCCGCGACCGAGGTGTCGTCGTCGGCGAAGCTCATCGCGGCCAGGCGAGGCGCCACCGCGTCGGCGAGCATGTCGCGAAACCAGGTGCGGTCGCGCTGGTCGGTCACGATCAGGAACCGCCACAGCTGCGTGTTGCCGGCGCTGGGAGCGCAAGTGGCGTAGTGCACCAGCCGCGTCAGCACCTCGTCGGGGATCGGATCGGGCTTGAGCCGCCGGATCGACCGGCACGTCTGCATGGCCTCGAAGATGTCCATCGTTGCTCCTCAGGTCGTGGGCTGCAGGTCGGGCGCGACCCACAGGTGCTCGTCCGCGACGACGACGGCGACGAAGCGCGTCTCGCCACGGGTGCGCGTGATGTGGCCCTGTCCCGAACGGCTCTGGACGAGGCAGACGTCGCCGGCGCGGAATACCTCCACCCGACCGCCGCCACCACCGACTTCGAGCTCGAAGCCGCCGGCGAGCACGAGGACGAGGTTGCTGGTCTTCTCGATGTGCCAGTCGCCGAACGAGTCGGGGGAGAGGGAGGTGAACGACACCGCCGTCGTCGGCTTGCTCGAGGTGTCGCCCGGTCCGTCGCCGAACAGCTGGTCGAGCGGGCGGAAGTCGCCCTGCCCGTTCGACACGAACAGCTCGGTCACCTTGCCGGTGGTCGCCGCGTCGCGCTGCCCGTCGTCGATCGTCGGCGGCACCACGCCCTGCGGTGCCCAGGCGTCGGTCACATCGAGGCGCACGATCCTGGTGTCGCCGCGGGAGGTCAACGTGTGGCCGGTGGACGACAGGTCGTCGACCAGCAGCACGTCGCCCGGCAGGATCGTCGCGCTCGTGTAGGTGGCGGCCACCTCGATGCTGCCCGACGCGACGACGAGGAGGTGGCGTCCGTCCGGCGTGCCCTCGACGTCGCCGTCGGCTCGCCGCAGGCCGCGCACGGCGGTGTACTCGCGGACGACCTCCGGCCCTGGCATGCGTGCCCGGTCCTCATCGGTTGCCGTCGGGCCGTACGTGCTGAACGGCAGCAGGAGCGATTCGAGCTTCGAGTTGCCGAGGCCGTCGGTGCAGAGCCGGAGCGACTTCATGTGTTCCCCTGTCGTCGTGTCGTGGGTGTCGTCGGTGTCGTCGGTGTCGTGGTGTGTCGTCGGTGCGATCGGCGTCAGCCGGCCGTGTTGGTGAGCACGCCGAGCAGCTCGACGTCGGCCTCGACGATGTCGCCGGGCTGGATCGGGTGGGCGGGCGGCGGTGTCCCGAGGGCGATGATGTCGCCGGGGAGCAGCGTCACGTACTGGCTGGCGTGGCTGAGCACCTGACCCGGGTCGAACTTGAAGCGCGCCGTGTTGCCCGACTGGCAGACGACGCCGTTGACGCGACCGGTGATCGCCAGGCCGTCGCGGATGTGCTCGCGGGTGATGTCGGTCGAGATCCACGGGCCGAAGACGCTGAAGCCGTCGAGCGACTTGGCGCGGTAGAGGTCGGCGGGGACGAACTCGGCGGCGGTGACGTCGTTGTAGGTGGTGAACCCGAGGATCGCCTCCCACGCCCCCGACGGCGACGCTCGATGCACGGTGCTGCCGACGACGAGGGCGATCTCCGCCTCCATCTCCATGGCGCCGGTCAACACCGACGGCCGCGGGATGACGACGTTCGGACCGAGGTGGTTCGTGACGACCTTCGGGAACAGTCGCGGCTCGGTGCCCGGCGGGAGCGGCTGGTCGTCGAGCAGGAAGCCGCCGAGGATGACCAGCACGCGGCTCGGCACGACGGGGGCGAGCAGCTCCACGTCGTCGAGCGCCAGCTCCACGCCGGTGCGCGCCGGTGTCTGGCCCCGCTCGGTGAACGGCGTGCCGACAATCGGCAGGAAGGCGCCATCGTCGATCAGCCCGGCAGTGATCCCGTCGGCGGTCATGGCCCGTGCGATGCGCATCGGACGCATGGTAGGGGGCGATCTCGTAAAAATCTATAGAATCTTCGCTTCGGCTCTTGCGGTGGCTCCGACTGAATCTATAGATTCGGCCGATACACGAGGGGGCGGTTCCGGCCGCCGTCGTAACATGCTCGAGCAGTCGGCAAGGGGGTCAGTGGACGATGAGCCAGTACCTGTTGTTCTTCATCCTCGGCCTCAGCGCTGGCGCGGTGTATGCCTCGCTCGCCCTCGGGATCGTCGTGACCTACCAGGGCACCGGCGTGATCAACTTCGCCGCCGCGGCGATGGCGACGGTGCCGTTGTACGTGTTCGACGAGCTCGAGCACGGCCGGTTGACCCTGCCGGTGCCGTGGTTGCCGTCGTTGCACTGGGGCACCCCGCCGACGTGGGCATCGGTGACGATCGCATTGCTCGTCGGAGCGCTCCTCGCCGCGCTCGTGCAAGTCGGGGTGTCCCGACCACTGCGCAACGCACCCGGGTTGGCGAAGGTGGTCGCCGCGGTCGGCATCATGCTCACCCTGCAGGCGGCCATCGCGTTGAAGTACGGCACTGACGCCCGCCCGCGCCGCATCATGCTGCCGACCGGATCGATCAAGTTCGGCGGCGCGCTCCTCCCGATCGAACGGCTCTGGCTGATCGGCGTGGTGATCGTCGTCGGCAGCGTCGTCGCCTTCTGGTTCGCCAAGTCGCGCACCGGCCTGGCCGTGCAGGCCGCGGCGGAGAACGAGCGGGCTGCATCGTTCGCCCGCCTCTCGCCGAACACGTTGGGCATGGTCACGTGGGTGCTCGCCTCCGTGTTCATCGGCTTCATCATGATCATCGCCGGGCCCGCGTCGGGCGTGATCACGCCGACCAACCTGACCTTGCTCGTCGTGCCCGCGCTGGCGGCGGCGCTCATCGCCCGGCTGAGCTCGCTGTGGATCGCGCTGTTCGGTGCGCTGCTGCTGGGCGGTGTGCAGTCGGAGCTCGTCTTCCTGTCGCTGAGCAAGTCGTGGTGGCCGGAGTGGGCCAAGCAGGGGTTGACCGACGCGATCCCGTTCGTCGTCATCGTCGTCACCCTGTTCCTGCTGGGCCGCTCGATCCCGATGCGTGGCGACGACACCCAGATGCGGTTGCCTCCCGTGATCCTGCCGAAGAACCGGCCGGTGGCCATCGTCGTGCTGTTCGGCGGCGGCCTGGCGGTGCTGGCGCTGACCAGTGGCAGCTACCGGTTCGGGGTGATCACCTCGTTGGCGACGGCGCTGATCGCGCTCTCGTTGGTGGTGCTCACCGGCATGGTCGGTCAGATCTCGCTGGCCCAGGCGGCCTTCGCCGGTGTCGCCGGTCTGTTCCTCTCCAAGCTCGACACGGCGGTGCCGTTCCCGTTCTCGCTGCTGCTCGCCGGGCTGGCGTCGATGTTGGCGGGGGTGATCGTCGGCCTGCCCGCGCTGCGCATCCGCGGCGCCCAACTGGCGGTGGTCACGCTTGCCGCCGGTCTGACGTTGGAGAAGTTCGTCTTCGCCAACCCACAGATCACGTCGGCGACGGCCGATCTGATCCCCAACCCGAAGCTGTTCGGCATCAACCTGGCCGTTCGCCAGGGGCGCAACATCGCCCGCATCGAGTTCGGCGTGATGGTCCTCGTCATCGTCACGATCGCGTTCATCCTCGTGTGCAACCTGATGCGCGCCGGCAGTGGTCGCAAGATGCTCGCCGTCCGCTCCAATGAACGCGCTGCTGCTTCGATGGGCATCAGCATCGCCGGGGTGAAGCTGTCTGCGTTCGCGCTGGCGTCGTTCCTCGCCGGCATCGGCGGCGCGCTGATCGGCTACTCGCGCGGCCAGCTCTCGCCGGCGTCGTACGGCGTGTTCGTCGGTCTCGCACTGCTCGCCACCGCCTACCTCGGCGGGATCACCAGCGCATCGGGCGCGATCGTCGCCGGCATCGCCGGGGTCCTGGGGATCAGCTACGTCATCACCGACCGCGTGTTCCACTTCGGCAAGTACTACGGCCTCATCTCTGGGCTCGGCCTGATCCTCACGGTGGTCTTCAACCCCGTCGGGATCGCCGGCAAGACGCGCCACGACGTCGACCGGTTGCTGGCCAAGCGCGGATCGAAGCGCAAGGCCGGGCTCGAGGACGAGCCCTCGACTGCCGCGGCCGGCCCGCTGGTCGTGCCGCAGCGGGCGATCGGCGACGTGGTGCTGCAGACCCGTGGCATCACCGTCAGCTACGGCGGCCTGCGCGCCGTGGATGCGGTGGACATCGAGGTGCGCGCCGGCGAGATCGTCGGGCTGATCGGACCGAACGGCGCGGGCAAGACGAGCTTCGTCGACGCCATCACCGGCTTCACGCCGTGCATCGGCGAGGTCGAGATGGGCGGTCAGCTCCTGTCGGGCGTGTCGGCGCATCGCCGGGCCCGCCTCGGCATGGTGCGGACGTGGCAGTCCGTCGAGCTCTTCGACGACCTGTCGGTGCAGGACAACGTGCGCGTCGCCGACGACATCGGCAACGACGCCGTGAAGATGCTGCGCGACACGGTTCGCCCGAACCCCGCCCCGTCCAGTGCCGTGCTCGACGCGATGCGCATCATGAAGCTCGACGACGTCGCCGACCGGAAGCCGTCCGAGCTGCCCCTCGGCCGGCAGAAGGCGCTCGGCGTCGCTCGCTCGCTGGCCATGCAGCCGAAGGTGCTGCTGCTCGACGAACCGGCAGCGGGGTTGGACACGTCGGAGAGCCTGACGTTCGGCAACCACCTGCAGCACATCGCGGCCTCCGGCGTCGGTTGCCTGTTGATCGACCACGACATGCACCTGGTGCTTGGTGTGTGCGACCGGATCTACGTCATCGAGTTCGGCAAGCAGATCGCCGATGGAACCCCCGACGAGGTGCGTCACGACCCGAAGGTGCTCGCTGCGTACCTCGGGTCCGAGCACCTCGACGCCGATGTCGCCGACCCCGGACCCCCCGCCGGGGTCGACGACATCGCCCCCCTCGACAGCACGACCACGTCGGCGGTGTCGTCGTGACCGCCCTGATCGAGACCCGAGATCTGGTGTGCGGGTACGGACGGCTGCCGGTGGTCCGCGACCTCAACATCACGGTGGGGGAGGGCGAGGTGGTCTGCCTCCTCGGCGCCAACGGCGCTGGGAAGACGACCACGCTGCTGACGATCGCAGGTGCCCTGCCGCGGTTGTCCGGCTCGCTGGAGGTGATGGGCAAGCCCGTCACCTCGGCGCGTGCCCACGAGATCGCCCGCCGCGGTCTGAGCATCGTGCCGGAGGGCCGTGGCCTGTTCTACAAGCTGACCGTGGCCGAGAACCTCCGCCTTCGTCGCCACCGTCAGTCGGCGGTCGGCATCGACGACGTGATCGGCTACTTCCCGGCGCTGCGCCCACTGCTGTCGCGACGCGCCGGGCTGCTGTCGGGCGGCGAGCAGCAGATGCTGGCGCTGGCCGGCGCGCTGGTCGCCGATCCGAAGGTGGTCATGCTCGACGAGATGAGCCTCGGCCTGGCGCCGATCATCGTCGAGGAGCTGCTGCCGCGAGTGCGCCGCATCGCCGACGAGCGGGGCATGGCCGTGCTGCTCGTGGAGCAGCACGTGCTGGCGGCGCTCAAGGTGGCTGACCGCGGCTACGTGCTCGCCCACGGTCGCGTCGTGGCCGAGGGCACGGCGGCACAGCTGAAGCGCGACGTCGAGCTGCTGGAAGCGAGCTACCTGGGTGACGACACGGCCGTCCACGACGCCGAAGCGGCTGGGCTGCTGTGACCGCTCCCGGCGCGTTCGCCGTGCGCGGCGTGGTGGAGCACGGCGACGAGCGCGGTCGCACGATCGGCTTCCCGACGGCGAACCTGCCGCTCGAGCACCACGCTCACCTGGACGGCGTCTGGGCGGGTTGGATCGACATCGACGGTCAGTTCCTGGCGGCCGCCATCTCGGTCGGCAACCGCTCGACGTTCTACGGCGAGGACGGCTTCCGCTTGCTCGAAGCACACGTCCTCGACTTCGTCGGCGACCTCTACGGCAAGGTGGTCACCGTCTGGATGTGCGAGCACCTTCGCGAGCAGTGCGCGTTCTCGTCCATCGACGCGTTGATCGAGCAGCTGCGAACCGACGTCCGCTCGACGCGTTCTTGGGCGGCGACCGCGCGACGCGCGGGCGCGCAGGTAACCCAGTTGGCGTCGCCCCTGCCGTTCGGTCGCGCCGTCGAGGTCGCTGCAGGCTGCTGAGCGCCGAGGCACGCACATGCACCTCTCGATCCTCCTCGACATGGCCGCCGACGCGTTCGCCGATCGTGTCGCGACGACGTCGTCGGAGGGCTCGCTCACGTTTGCCGAGCTTCGCGACGGCGCCGCTCGGCTCGCGGCGCTCCGTGCCGGGATCGCCGGTGAACGGACGATCTTCCTCGGCGTCAATTCCCTTGCCGTCCCCCTGACCCTGTTCGCCAGCGCCCTCACCGGCACCGCCTTCACGCCGTTGAACTACCGGCTGCCCGCCGCGGAGCTGCTGGCACTGGCGGAACGGGCTCGGCCGGCGGTCGCCGTCGTCGACGACGAGATGGCGTCGGCGCTGGTCGATGCCGGCGTCGACGTGATCGCCCGGTCGCGCGCGCTCGACGTCGCCCGCTCGATGGCCGCTGCAACAGCCGGCGATGCCGACGGCGACGGCGACGACATCGCCGTCCTGCTGTTCACGTCCGGCACGACGGGCGAGCCGAAGGCGGCCGTGCTGCGGCACACCCACCTCACGTCGTACGTGCTGTCGACCATGGAGTTCGGCAGCGCCGGGCCCGACGAGGCCGCGCTGGTCAGCGTTCCGCCGTACCACATCGCCGGCATCGCCGCCGTGGTGACCTCGCTGTACGCCGGGCGCCGGCTGGTCTACCTCGACGCCTTCACACCGGAGGGCTGGGTCGCTGCTGTCGCCGCGCAGCGGATCACGCACGCGATGGTCGTGCCGACGATGGTCGGTCGGGTGCTCGACGTCCTCGACGAGCGCAGCGAGCAGCTGCCGACGCTTCGTCACCTCTCGTACGGCGGTGGTCGCATGCCCGTCGAGGTCATCGAGCGGGCGATGCGAACCCTGCCGCACGTCGACTTCGTCAACGCCTACGGCCTCACCGAGACCAGTTCGACGATCTCCGTGCTCGGCCCGGACGATCATCGTGCCGCGCTGGCCAGCGAGGATCCGGTCGTCCGCCGCAGACTGGGCTCCGTCGGTCGGCCCCACGACGGGATCGAGGTCGCCGTGCGCGACGAGCTGGGTGCCAGCGTGGGACCGGACACGTTTGGCGAGATCTGGGTGCGTGGCCCGCAGGTCTCCGGCGAGTACGTCGGTCGCGCCTCGCGAGCCCGCGACGGCTGGTTCCCGACGAACGACGGCGGTCGCTTCGACGCCGGTGGCTACCTGTTCGTCGACGGCCGCCTGGACGACGTGATCGTGCGCGGCGGCGAGAACATCTCGCCCGGCGAGGTCGAAGACGTGCTGCGCGCGCATCCCGATGTGGCTGACGTCTGCGTCGTCGGTGTGCCGTCGCGGGAGTGGGGCGAGGAGGTCGTCGCCGCGGTCGTCGCCCGCGAGACGTCATCGGTGCGAGAGCAGGCGCTGCAGGAGTGGGTCCGCTCGCACCTCCGATCGAGCCGAGTGCCGGCGCGCATCGCGCTCCGCGACGAACTGCCCTACAACGAGACGGGCAAGCTGCTCCGGCGCGTCGTGCGCGCCGAGCTCGCTGCGTCCGTCCACACACCCGACATCGAGAGGAACGAGGACGCCAGATGAACCTACGAGCAGGAACCCGGCTGCGCAGTCGGGTGAGCACCGTCGAGGTGATCGTCGTGCGCGGCGTCGGTGACGTCGACCTGCGATGCGGTGGCGTGCCGATGGCGGCGATCGGCGAGCAGCACGAGCCGGGCGGTGCGCCACTGGAGGGCGTGACGTTGCTCGGCAAGCGCTACGGCTCCGAGGCGGGCAGCGTCGAGGTGATGTGCACCAAGGGCGGCGACGGCGCGCTCAGCATCGGCGACGAACCGCTCGCCGAGAAGTCCAGCAAGCCGCTCCCGTCGTCGGACTGAGCGGGATGCGACACGGAGCCCAGGAGGCACGATGAGCGGACCACTGACCGGCGTCAAGGTCGTCGACTTCTCGGCGGTGGTGTCCGGCCCGCTGGCTGCGATGTGGCTGGCCGAGCAGGGCGCCGACGTGATCAAGGTGGAGACGCTGGGGGCCGGCGACGTCACCCGCGCATCGCTCGGCGCGCCGGACCTGCACGGGTTGTCCGGCCTGTTCGTCAACTGCAACCGTGGCAAGCGCTGCGTCAGCGTCGACGTCGCCACCGCGGAGGGCCGGCAGATCGTCCTCGATCTCTGCAAGGACGCCGACGTCTTCGTGCAGAACTGGCGGCCCGGTGTCGTCGACCGACTCGGGCTCGGGTACGAGGACGTCGCCGCCGTTCGCCCGGACATCATCTACGTGTCGATCAGCGGCTTCGGCCCCGACGGGCCGTACGCGCAGCGGCGCGTGTACGACCCGATCATCCAAGGCCTGACCGGGTACGTCGCCGTGCAGGTGAACCCGGAGATCCCGTTCCCCGACCTCGTCCGATCGCTCGTGTGCGACAAGGCGACGGCGCTGACGGCGGCGCAGGCGGTCAC
Organism: Ilumatobacteraceae bacterium; assembly: GCA_965229005.1. Taxonomy (GTDB): domain Bacteria; phylum Actinomycetota; class Acidimicrobiia; order Acidimicrobiales; family Ilumatobacteraceae; genus CBDDIP01. The sequence continues at coordinate 901,943 of CBDDIP010000001.1, read as the reverse complement.
CGCCGCGCTGTTCGCGCGTGAGCGGGGCGCCGGCGGGCAGCACCTCGTGGTGCCGATGCTCGACGCGTCGCTGGCCTTCTTCTTCCCGGACGGCTACATGGCCGCGGCGCTGATGGACGACGAGCGGATGGACGAACGGACGCTGATGTCGCGCACCTATCGGGTCAGCACCACCGCGGACGGGCAGCTGATCTACCACGTGACCACCGAGGCGGAGCTGTTCGGCCTGTTCCGCGCGCTCGGTCATCCCGAGTGGATCGACGACGAGCGCTTCGCCACGCCGCTCGCCCGTCGACGCCACCGCGAGGACATGGGTGCCGCCATTGCGGGTGCGTTCGAGACGATGTCGACGGCGGAGCTGACCCAGCGACTGGAGGCCGAGGAGGTCCCGTTCGCGCCGGTGCTCGGCCTCGACGACGTCCCCCTCGACCGGCAGATCGTGCACAACGAGGCGCTCCGCGTGCGAGAGCACCCCATGCTCGGACGCGTCCTGGAGGCCGCGCAACCCGTTCGGTTCTCGGCGACGCCCACCTCCGTCAACGCGATGGCGGGTCTGCACGGCGAGCACACCGACGAGGTGCTGCGCGAGCTCGGACGCGACGACGAGTCGATCGCTGCGCTGCGATCGGCAGGTGTCGTCTCGTGAGCTCGAAGGTGCGTGCAAGTGCAGCCGAGGCGTTGGACGGGTTGATCCGTGACGGTCAGTTGTTGGCGGTGGGCGGGTTCGGGTTGTGTGGGATTCCGGAGGCGTTGATCGATGCGCTGCGCGACACCGGGTGCACGGGTCTGACGGTGATCTCGAACAACGCGGGCGTGGATGGGTTCGGGTTGGGTCGGTTGTTGGAGTCGCGGCAGATCTCGAAGATGATCTCCAGCTACGTGGGCGAGAACAAGGAGTTCGAGCGGCTGTTCTTGGCGGGCGAGCTCGAGGTGGAGTTCACGCCGCAGGGGACGTTGGCGGAGAAGTTGCGTGCGGGTGGTGCGGGGATCCCGGCGTTCTTCACCAAGACCGGGGTCGGCACGTTGGTCGCGGAGGGCAAGGAGACGCGGGTGTTCGATGGTGAGGTGTTCGTGATGGAACGGGCGTTGGTGCCGGATGTGGCGTTGGTCAAAGCGCAGAAGGCGGATCGGTCGGGGAACTTGGTGTTCCGGCGCACGGCGCGGAACTTCAACCCGGCGGTGGCGATGGCTGGCAAGGTGACGGTGGTCGAGGTCGAGGAGCTGGTTGAGACGGGTGCGATCGATCCGGACGACGTGCACCTGCCGGGCATCTACGTGCATCGGATCGTGGTCAACGCGACCCCGGAGAAGCGCATCGAGAAGCGCACCGTGACGCCGCGAGCGGAGGTTTGACGGTGGCTTGGGATCGGGTGCAGATGGCGGCGCGGGCGGCGCGTGAGCTGGACGACGGGTTCTACGTGAACCTGGGGATCGGGTTGCCGACGTTGGTGGCCAACCACGTCGACCCGGGCATCGAGGTGTGGCTGCAGTCGGAGAACGGGATGCTCGGGATCGGGCCGTACCCGTTCGACGACGAGGTGGATGCCGACCTGATCAACGCGGGGAAGGAGACGGTGACGACGATCGCCGGGTCGTCGATCTTCGGGTCGCACGAGAGCTTCGCGATGATCCGCGGCGGCAAGGTGAACCTGTCGATCCTGGGCGCGATGCAGGTGTCGGGTACGGGCGACCTGGCCAACTGGATGATCCCCGGCAAGATGGTCAAGGGCATGGGCGGGGCGATGGACCTCGTTGCCGGAGTCGCTCGTGTGGTCGTGCTGATGGAGCACGTCGCGACGCGAAGGGACGGCGGGGTCGACCTGAAGATCGTCTCGGAGTGCACCCTGCCGCTCACCGGTGTCGGCGTCGTCGATCGGATCATCACCGACCTCTGCGTCCTCGACGTCGCGCCCGACGGCCTGCAGCTCGTCGAGCTCGCCCCGGACGTCATGATCGACGAGGTCCGCGACCGCACCGCGGTGCCGGTCCTCGCCTGAGCGTCGACGAGCGACGGCCTCACATCGCGGCGACGCCGTCGACCAGACCCCACTGCAGCGCCGTGTCGAACGTGAGGTGCGCTCCGGTGAGCGCCAGCCACGCGGTGCGGTGGCGACCGATCCGCTGCGGCAGGCTCCACGTGCCACCGGCGCCGGGGATCAGCCCGAGCCCGAGCTCCGGCAGCCAGACGTCGAGGTCGTCACGAGCCACCACGCGCTGTGCGAAGGCGGGCAGCTCGATGCCCGATCCGGCGCATGCGCCGTGCAACGTCACGGTCAGACGGTCACCGAGGTCGGCAATGGCCGGCCCGAGCGCCGTGGCGAGGCGGACGAGGTGAGCGGCGGCCGGGTTGGCGAACGAGCCGAACTCGTCGAGGTCGCCGCCGGCGCTGTAGCTCGGACCGTTGCCGCGCAGCTCGACCGTGAGCGACGGGTCGAGGCGTGCGAGCTCGAGCGCGTCCAGCAGCGCGTCGCGCATCGTGGAGCTCAGCGCGTTGCGCACGTGGGGGCGGTTGAGCGAGATGCGCAGCACGTCGTCGAAGCGCTCCACCTCGACCACGGGCGCGTCCGGCTGGTGGCGTTCCCGTCGCGGTGTCGACGATCGCCAGGCGGCGAACTCCGGCCCCGCCTGCAACGTCGAGTACACGGCGGACTCGGCGATCAGCCCGTCGGTCATGGAACGTCGTGGCGCGTCGCGCAGCAGTTGGACGAGCGCCGTCGCTGCGATCGGCGTGCTCATCACCTGCCGTTCGATGACCTCGGCGTCCGCGTCCTGGCACACCGCGTCGCACCACGACGGCAGCTCGCCGGCGGGCGGTTCGACGGCGAGGACGACTGCGGCGAGGGTTGGGGGCAGCGACAGCTGCACGTCTGGAGCGGGTGCCGATGCATCGACGACCACGACGTTCGGTCGTCCCGGTTCCGCCCACCCAGTGCGGGCCGCGCTGGCGTGCAGGTCGTTCGTCAGCTGCTCGAGGGACATGCGGTGGACGGTCATCGGCGAGGCCCCAATCTGGGCAGAACGCTAGCGTCGCGACGTGCGCCTGTCCGCTGCTGCCGACGTGCGCCGGCGATGGACGGAGTCGGGTTGCGCAGCGCTGACCGGCCGATCCGACGGCCCCGCGCTGGAGGCTCCCCCCGGCCTCGTCGAACACCTCGACGACGTTGCCGAACGGTTGCGGCGAGCAAGCGCAACGGTCGGTGACGAGGTGCGCATCGATCCGCTCGACGAGCTGGCGCTGCGAGCCACGACGCACGGCTTCCACCGTCGTGGCCGGGAGAGCTGTGGTGGCGCCACCCGACTGCTGGCCTGCGCAGACGGGTGGCTCGCCGCGACCCTCGCTCGCGACGACGACATCGAGTCCGTGGCAGCGCTCGTCGAGGCCGAGGTCGACGATCCGTGGGTGGCCGTCGCGCAGTGGTGCGCCGGCCGTTCGGCCGTCGCCGCCCAGGAGCGCGCCGTCCTCCTCGGCATGCCCTTCGCAGCGGTCGGTAGTGGCAGCGCGACCGACGCCGTCGTGGTGGGGGAGGGAGGCCGGCGGGCTGCGGCGCCTGGCGCCCGACCGCTCGTCGTCGACCTGTCGTCGCTGTGGGCCGGGCCGCTGTGCGGGGCGTTGCTCGCTCGCGCCGGGCTCGACGTGATCAAGGTCGAGTCGGCGCATCGGCTCGACGGAGCGCATCGCGGTCCGTCCGCCTTCTTCGACTACCTCAACGGGGCCAAGCGTTCCCTGGTCCTGGACATGCGCTCGCGGGCCGGACGCGAGGAGCTGCTGCGGCTCGTCCAACGTGCGGACGTGGTCATCGAAGCATCACGTCCGCGCGCGCTCGAGCAGCTCGGCCTCCACCGCGATCAGCTCGACGGCGGACCGGCGGTGTGGGTGAGCATCACCGCGCACGGCCGCGACGGAGCGAACGGTGATCGAGTCGGCTTCGGTGACGACACCGCTGCAGCCGGCGGGCTGGTGATGTGGGCCGACGGTCCGCTCTTCTGCGCCGACGCGATCGCAGACCCGATCACCGGCGTCGTCGCGGCCGCCCATGCGATGGAGGCGCTCGCCGATCGGTTCGACGCGCGCCGCCAGATCGACGTGGCGATGTCCGGCGTCGCCGCAGCGTGCGTGGCCGCCGGATGAGTGCCGCTGCGGTGCAACGGCTGGTCATCGAGCGCGCCGAGCTCGACGGGCGGCTGGTGCACGTGCTGATCGAGAACGGCGTGGTCGCGCACATCGGTGACGACCCCGGCGGGCACGACGGTGAACGCATCGACGCCGGCGGCGGAGCGTTGCTGCCGGGCCTCCACGATCACCACATCCACCTGCTGGCGACCGCTGCGTCGATGGCATCCGTCGACGTCGCCGACTCGCCGACCCTGGAGTCCGCGTTGGCAGCGGCGCCGGGCGACGGGTGGGTGCGCGTGGTGGGCTACCACGAGTCGCTGTTCGGTCCACTCGATCGCTTCGTTCTGGACAGGATCGAGCCGGACCGCCCCGTGCGCGTGCAGCACCGCAGCGGGATGATGTGGATCCTCAACAGCGCCGCTCTGCGCGCCCTCGACGCGCCACTGCCACCCGGTGCCGGCCGCGGACCCGGTGGCGAACTCGACGGCACGTTCCTCCGCGAGGACGAGTGGTTGCGGACGCACGTGGCGGGCACCGAGCAGCTGCGGTTCGACGGGCTGTCGGATCGCCTGCGACGGTGCGGCATCGTCGGCGTCACCGACATGACGCCCGTGTCGACGACCGCCGATCTCGGCGTGCTCGCGGCTGCGGTGTCGTCGATGCATGCCGCTGGCTTCCACCTCGACGTCACGGCGGCGACGTCGGCGGCACTGTGCGACGTCATCGCTCCGGCGCCGCTGCGCCTCGGCCCCGTGAAGGTCCTGGCCGATGAAGACGCGCTTCCCGACTTCGACGATCTCGTCGAGTGGATCACGAGCGCCCACGCGCACTCGCGTTCCGTCGCCGTCCACTGCGTGACGCGCGCCGTGCTCGCGTTCGTGCTGGCTGCGTTCGAGGTCGCAGGAACGCGCCCCCGCGACCGCATCGAGCACGGCGCGGTGGTCCCTCCCGAGCTGGCCGAATCGATCCGATCGCTGGGGCTGATCGTGATCACCCAGCCGGCGTTCGTCCACGCACGCGGCGAGCAGTACCGCCGTGACGTCGACTCGGCGGACCTCCCGCACCTGTGGCCGTGCGCGTCGCTGCTGGAGGAGGGCATCGCCGTCGGGACGAGCACGGACGCACCGTTCGGACCGCTCGATCCGTGGCTGGCGATGGACGTAGCGATCTCGCGGCGCACACGCGAGGGCGGCGTGCTCGGAGCGCGGGAGCGCATCGGCGCCGCGGCGGCGATGTCGATGTGGCTGACCACGGCGAACGATCCGGTCGGCCGGCCACGAGCCGTTCGACCCGGATCGCCGGCCCGCGTGTGCCTCCTCGACCGCCGCCTCGCCGATGCGCTTGCGAGCCCCGCCGATGTGCGCGTGGTACGCACGATCGCGTCTGATCTCGGTGGCCGTTCACTTGGGGATCCGGGCACCCGTCACTAGCCTGAGGGCACCCCCTGATCGGCGCTTGGCGGCGCGCGAGAGGCATCGCATGACCACCGTTGACCGGATCGAAGTTCGAGAGCTCGTCGTCATGACGACCGTCGGTGTGCTGCCCCACGAGCGCCAGATCGCACAGCCCGTGCAGATCGATCTGGCCCTCCACGTCGACCTGCGCGACGCAGGGCGGTCCGACGAGCTGGCCGACACGGCGGACTACGGCGACGTCGCCGAGCGTGTCGCCGGTCTGGTGCGCGAGTCGAAGGACGAGCTGCTGGAGCGGCTGGCTGATCGGGTGGCCGAGCTGCTGTTGACGATCGATCGTGTCGAGACGGTCGAGGTGACCGTGACGAAGCTGCGTCCGCCGATCCCGGAGACGGTCGCCTCCACAGCTGTGCGCGTGGTTCGGCGCACGGGTGACTACGAGACCGTGGCCCGCGATCCACATCTGGCGATCGTCGCGCTCGGGAGCAACCTCGGTGACCGCGAGTCGTACCTGCGCCTGGCGGTGAACTCGTTGCGTGACGTGGTGCGCACGTCGCAGGTCTTCGAGACGGACCCGATCGGCGGCCCGGGCGGGCAGGGGGCGTACCTGAACATGGTCGTGGCGGTGTCGACGTCGTTGGACCCGTATGCGTTCCTGCGTCGGTGCCGGCTGATCGAGGCCGAGGCGTTGCGGCAGCGGGTGGTGCACTGGGGGCCGAGGACGTTGGACGTCGACGTGCTGTTCTACGACGACGTGCGCATCGACGACCCGGTGCTGACCGTTCCACACCCGAGGTACGCCGAGCGCCGCTTCGTGCTCGCGCCGCTGGCGGAGGTGGCCCCGGAGCGCTGCCCGGTGGGGTGGGAGACGTCGGTGCCGCCCGACGGTGTTCACCCGCGCGGCCCGCTGCAGCTGCAGCTGCACGCGTGACCGCCCGATCCGGCGGTTGTCGGACCTTCGACGGCCAGTGGGACGCTGGCGAGCTGGCGAACCGCAAGGCGGGTCGGACGATCTCGTTGTGCTTCCCCTGCCGTGATGAGGCGGGCACGATCGGCGAGCTCGTCACGGCGGCGCGCCGGGCGCTGATCGATCGTGTGCCATTGCTGGACGAGTTGGTGGTGCTCGACGATCGCTCGACCGACGACACCGCTGCGGTGGCCGCAGCCGCGGGCGCGAGGGTGATCGACATCGGTGACGTCCATCGGCTGCACGGCGGCGGCCACGGCAAGGGCAACGCGCTGTGGGCGTCGTTGATCGCGACTCGCGGCGACCTCGTCGTGTGGTGCGACGGTGACGTGACCTCGTTCCGCCCGGACTGGGTGGTGCGGCTCGTTGCACCGCTGCTCGAAGATCCGAGCGTCCAGCTGGTGAAGGCGGCCTACGAGCGGCCGGAGCACTTCGGTGGCGGTGGACGAACCACCGAGCTCGTGGCGCGGCCGCTGCTGTCGCTGTACATGCCGGAGCTGTCCGGCCTGGCGCAGCCGTTGTCGGGCGAATTCGCCGGCCGACGCCAGGCGCTGGAGGCGATCCCGTTCGTCGAGGGGTGGGGCGTGGAGATCGCGATGCTGATCGACGTGGCCCGCGAGCACGGCGCGCCGGCGATCGGGCAGGTCGATCTCGGCGTGCGTCATCACCGTCATCGCAGCCTGCACTCGTTGTCGGTACAGGCCGCCGAGGTGATGGGCACGGCCATGTCGCGGTTCGACCCGTCGATGGAAGTGCTCGCGCCGACGTTGACGCGAGCGGACGGTTCGGTCGTCCCCCTGAACCTCACGGAACGCCCGCCGGTCGCCGTCGTGCGACCGGACTTCGCTCAGCGCTCGTCCAGCCCCAACTGACGTTCAAGCGCTCGGACGCGGTCGGGGTGGTGGACGCGCCCGTACTCGGGCTGCTGGCGGACGACGATCTCGAGTAGCTCGTCGTGCTGGACGGCGCCCTTCCAAGGCAGGGCGACGTACAACGGGAGGTCGAAGCGGCGCAGCTCGTCGAGCCGCGTGGAGACCTCCTTCTGATACAGGTAGCGCTGCTCCCACGGCCAGTTCGACGGGGCGAACCCCGTGCCCGGGTCGAGGATGCAGCGGCGGCGCAGCCCGTAGCGATCCGCGTCGCGCAGACGTGCGTCGAAGAACTCGATGATCGTGCCGACCGGATCCAACTCGACCATCGTCAGGTTGCGTTCGTCGATCAGATCGGCGTCGGCCATCGACGTGTTCAGCCCGGCCCGGGTTGCACCTGAACGATGTCGGCATCGAGCTGCGCGATCGCCTCGGTCAGGTCGAGCTTGCCCTCGTCAGCGCGCATCGATGGCAGCGACGACGGAAGAGCGTCCTCCGGAAGGATGAGGAAGCGGGCGCCTGAACGGACAGCTCGCATTCGCGCGACGTCGCCACGGCTGCAGACCACGCCGAGCGCTGGCCGGGCTTTCTTCGGCGGCCCGTAGCCCTCGATTCGCACGGTGCTCGCGCCGACGACGATCACGTCGGCGAGCGATCGCAACGTCGAGAGCACCTCACGGTCGGTGTCACTGGACAGGCCGCCCGGCTGGTGGTCGATCATCGTCGATCCGTCGAGGCTGGAGACCATGCGCACCAGGACCCCACGGCCGGTTCGCCGGGGGCTGCCGTGGCACGTCGTACGTCTCGCGGATCTCGATCGGGTGGTCGTTGCCGTCTCGCACTGGCATGGTTCGACTCGCCACGGTCCACGAGGGTGATGCATTCTTCGGTGCCGGGCCTGCAGTCGTCCTCTACGATCGAGGCTGCCTTCGCCGGGTTAGCTCAGTTGGTAGAGCGCTTGACTTGTAATCATGAGGTGGCGAGTTCGATCCTCGCACCCGGCTCCACAGCGCTCACTCGCCGGTGACGCACCGACGCATGACGCGCCGCTGCGGATGATGATCGGTGAGGGCGCGATGGCACGTTGCCGTCTCGTCCCAGATCACGAAGTCGCCCTCGTGCCAGTGCCAACGCATCTGGACGTGCGGATCGTCGAGCTTCGTGTGCAGTTCGGCGAGCAGTCGTTCGTCCGCGCCGGCCGGTCCGATGATCCGCGTCGCGTAGAGGGGTGACAGGAACAGGTGCTTGCGACCGGTGACCGGGTGCGTCCGCACGAGCGGGTGCTCGACGCCGGGCTGGTCTCGTCGCAATCGATCGGCGACCTCGGCTCCGTGGTGCCGTTCGACCGACGCCAGCAAGGACGCATCGGGCACGTGCAGCACGGTCGACCGCTCGCATCGTTCTTGGATCAGCGGTGAGAGCGCGTCGAACACGGCGGCCGTCGATGCCCAGATCGTGTCGCCGCCGAACTCGGGGATCGTGACGGCGCTGAGGAACCCGAGCGACGGCGGGGTGCGGCTCCAGCTGACGTCGGTGTGCCACGGGAACCCTGCGGGCGGACGCGCCGCGGTGTCCTCGATGGTCGACACAGCGGCAGCGGCGGGGAGCGACCCGAGTGCGATCTGCACCGGTGAGGACTGGATCCGTCCGAACGCCGACGCCACCGAGGCGTGTTGCTCCGCCGAGAGGAACTGATCGCGGAGTACGACGACGTGATGCTCGGCCACGGCGGTGCGGATGAGGTCGACGCCGCTGTCATCCGTTCCGGCGCGCAGGTCGACGCCGTGCAGCTCCGAGCCGATGGCGGCGGTGAGCCGAGTGAGCGATGGGGCCAGCGATGTGCGCACGTCGTCATCATCGTGACGCCGCCTCGTCCCGCCATCGGCCGACCGGTCGGTTCCGAGCGGGCTGACATCGTCCGATCGGCCGAGGCGGTGCGAGCTCCCGACGTCTCCGGTCGGTTTCCGCGTCAGATGGGTAGGGATGCGCGATGGCACATGCGACGTCCACCTCCGACACCTCTGCAGCGACGGCGGCCCTCGCTCGCGTGGCGCGGCGCGGCCGGACCGTTGTCGCAGCGACGGCCCGCAACCTCGCCGCCCCGGATCGCCGCCGCCGCGTGTCGACCGTGGTGAGGGCGTGGACCGAGATGTACTTCGCGAACGAGGACGCAACGATCCCCGAGCGGTACCTCGTCGACCTCTGGCCGGCCGTCGCTGACGTCCAGTCGTCCGCATCGCTGGACATCAGCCACTGGTGGGAGCTGCCCTATGGCGAACGGACGGTGATCGATGCGATCGTCCGCCTCGTCCGACCATCCGTCTCCTACGAGTTCGGCACGTTCTCCGGATCGACGACCGTGCTGATCGCCGACGCCGCACCTGCGGGAGCGCTCGTGCACACGATCGACGTGCCGGAGGAGATGATCGGCACCGAGTACCTCGAGCACGGCATCACGCCCGACATGATCGGCGGCAAGCTCCTCGACCGGCCGGCGACCGGCGCGACGATCCGCTTCCACCGACAGATGATCGAGGACTTCGACTTCGCTCCGCTGCGCGACGCAGTTCAGTTCGTCTTCGTGGATGCGTCCCACGACTACGAGGACGTGCGAGCCGACAGCCGTCGGGCCCTGGAGATGCTCGGCCCCGACGGCGTCATCGTGTGGGACGACTACGGAGCGGGGATCCATCCGGGCGTGACCCGCGCCCTCGACGAGCTGTCGCACGAGGTGCCGCTGGCTCGCATCGCCAGCACCCGCCTCGTGGTCCACGGCCGGGGTCGGTTCAGGACCTGAGTGCCGGTGGTCTGTGCACGGCCGATGTCGGGTACTGCGAGCCAGTGACCGGACCGGACGAGGCAGGACGCGACCGGGTCGAGCCACCGGAGCGATGGGCGACGGGCGTGCCGGCGATCGCCAACACCGTCAACCGCACCATCCGGCAGATGGGTGTTCGACGCACCCTCGCCACGTTGCAGGTGATCAACCAGCCCGAGGGCTTCGACTGCCCGGGCTGCGCTTGGCCGGAGGCACCGCCCGACGATCGACAGCGGATCGAGTTCTGCGAGAGCGGCGCGAAAGCCGTTGCCGAGGAAGCGACGCGTCAGCGCTGCGATCCAGCGTTCTTCGCCGCCCATTCGCTGGACGACCTACGCACTCGCTCGGACTTCTGGCTCGGCAACGCCGGCCGGCTGACGTCGCCGATGGTCAAGCGTCCGGGCGGCACCCACTACGAGCCCATCGGATGGGCTGAGGCGTTCGCCGAGATCGCACGGCAGCTGCGCTTGCTCGACAGCCCGGACGAGGCGATCTTCTACACGTCGGGCCGCACCGCCAACGAGACCGCCTTCCTCTACCAGTTGATGGTCCGCAGCTTCGGCACCAACAACCTGCCCGACTGCTCCAACATGTGCCACGAACCGACGTCGTTCGCGCTCGGCCGCTCGATCGGTGTCGGCAAGGGGTCGGTGCAGATGCACGACTTCGCCCGCGCCGATCTGATCCTCGTCGTCGGTCAGAACCCGGGCAGCAACCACCCGCGGATGCTGACGACGCTCGAGCAGGCCAAGCGGGCCGGAGCGAAGATCATCGCCGTCAACCCGCTGCCGGAGGCCGGCCTGCTGCGCTACAAGAACCCGCAGACGGTGCGCGGGCTGGTGGGGCGTGGCACCGAGCTCGCCGACCTGCACCTCCCGATCCGCCTCGGTGGCGATCACGCCCTCTTCCAGCTGTTCGCTCGCCGGCTCCTCGCCGCCGACGCCGCCAGCCCCGGTCTCGTCGATCGGGCGTTCATCGCTGAGCACACGACTGGATTCGAGGCGCTGGAGCGTCACCTCGCCGGTCTCGATGATTCGGTCCTGCTCGACGCGACGGGCCTGGAGCCGTCGGTCGTCGACGCGGCGTGCTCGATGGTCATCGGAGCGAAGCGGATGATCATCTGCTGGGCGATGGGCATCACCCAACACCTCGGGGCCATCGACACGATCGACGCGATGACCAACCTGGCCCTGCTCGGTGGCCACATCGGCCGGCCGGGCGCCGGGCTGAGCCCGATCCGCGGGCACAGCAACGTGCAGGGCGACCGCACGATGGGCATCTTCGAGCGGCCGGAGGTCGAGCTGCTCGACGCGCTCGAGGCCGAGTTCAAGGTGCCGATGCCGCGCGAACCGGGACTGGACGCCGTCGACGCCGTCCGCGCGCTCGCCCTGGGCAAGGCCCGGGTGTTGGTCGGTCTCGGCGGCAACTTCGTCCGTGCCACACCGGACACCAACCTCACCGAGCGAGCACTTGCCGCTGCACAGCTCACCGTCCAGATCTCCACCAAGCTGAACCGCTCGCACGTCGTCTGTGGCGACACGGCGATCATCCTTCCCGCGATGGGACGCACCGACGTCGAGCGCAGCCGGCACGGCCGACAGTTCGTCACCGTCGAGGACTCGATGGGCATCGTGCACTCGTCGACCGGCGTGCTCGCGCCACCGTCGGCCGGGGTGAGGAGCGAGACAGCGATCGTCTGCGATCTGGCACTCGCACTCCTCGGGGCCGACCACCCCGTTCCGTGGGGCCGGTTGCGTGGCAACAACGACCTCGTGCGAGATCACATCGCCGCGGTCATCCCGGGCTTCACCGACTTCAACCGGCGCGTCCGCGTGCCCGGCGGCTTCGCCCTTCCGCACCCGCCACGTGACTCGCGCACGTTCCCGACCAGCGACGGACGCGCCCACTTCACCGTGACGGACGTGCCCCCGCCGAGCACGGTTGACGGCGGCCTGATGCTGCAGACGCTCCGCTCGCACGACCAGTACAACACGACCATCTACGGCCACGACGATCGCTACCGCGGGATCTCCGGCGACCGGCACGTGATCATGGTCAACCCGGACGACATCGTCCGACTCGGATTCTCCGATGGCGATCGCGTCGACATCGTCAGCCTGCTGGCCGGACCGGATCGTCGAGCGAGCGGGTACCGCCTCGTCGCCTACCCGACACCGCGCGGATGTGCAGCGGCCTACTACCCCGAGACCAACGTGCTGATCGCGCTCGACCACCACGGCCCCGACGCACAGACCCCGGCGGCCAAAGCGGTTCCGGTTCGCCTCGAGCGAAGCGTTCCGCAACCCTCGACCTGAGGTTGTCAAGAGAGCGTCAACACTCGACCTCGACATGAGACTGACATACTCAACCTCTGGACACCGTCAAGAACCCCCCGGCGAGGTGGGTCAAACGCCCTACCAGGGACTTCTCTCCAGCTGACGACGGTAGGTCGCTCGGCCCATTTGGGCCGAGAACACCCTGTTCGCCTTGTCGGTTCGGGGGTTGCTACGTACAGTCACCTCCGTCACGCAACGTGGCACGAAGTGGGAAGCATTGATCCACCTGGCTGATTGGTCGCTTGTGCCGGGCGGGGAGCAAGAGCGAAACCGGCCCACCGAACGAAAGCACCCTCGCCAACGGCGGCGGGGGACGGACGGGAGGGGCCAATCATGGTCGACAAGACGGAACCCACAACACTGACACGACTGTGGCGAGTGCTCATCGCCGCGATGCTGGTGATCGGCGGCGCACTGGTGCTGCCGTTCGCCTCCAACGTGGCCAGCGCTCACCACCCCGAGATCAGCGGTTCGCTGAACTGCAGCTCGGGCCTGGTCAGCTTCAACGCTGTGTCCTGGAAGACCGACGGCTCGGACGGCAGCGGCAACGCCGCCATCCAGATCGCCTACCAGGCAGACGGCGAGGGCCCCTTCATCCCGGTCACCACGCAGCCGTTCGCTGCGCCGACCTACGGGTTCTCGGGAAGCTTCCCGTACCCGGCGGGCGCCGGCTACATCGAAGTGCGGGCAACTGCGATCGGCCTGTGGGACAACGGTGCCGAGCCGGGCGACTGGCGTGACTTCACCATCACGTACACGTCGAGCTGCCCGCCGCAGAGCCCAACGGTCGACTTGACAGTCACGTGCGTCAACGTGACCGGCGCAACCGGTGACGGTCAGGCCGTCGTCACCCTCAAGAACCCGAACCTGAACACCAGCGCGACGTTCGTCCTGTGGAGCCCGAGCGGCGTCGACGAGACGATCGTGGTCGGCGCCGGTGGCACCGCCACCCGGACCTTCGGCCCGCTGGCCGACGGCAGCTACTCCATCTCGTACAGCGTCAACGGTGGCGAGAAGGTCCAGAAGAACTTCACGATCGATTGCGACCGTCCCGGCACACCCGTGGTGCTGAACAGCGTCGAGTGCATCAACAAGGACGGTGCGGTCACCGTCACGATGGCCAACACCGGCGGCGAGCCGATCACCTTCCAGATCCGCAAGCAGGGCGACGCCAGCTTCGAGAGCATCGTCGTCGCCCCCGGTGGCACCGCAGCTCGCACCTACAGCGGGTACACCGACGGCAGCCACACCGTGGAAGTGCGCGTCGGTGACGCGAACTTCGATCAGACGTTCACCGTCGACTGCGACGACAAGCCGGGCACCCCGAAGGTCACCGTCAGCGACGTGTGCGCCGACGAGGACGGCACCGTCAGCGTGCTGCTCGAGAACATCGGTGGCCAGCTGCCGTTGACCTTCATCGTCAACGGCACGCCGCACACCGTGGCAGCCAACGACAGCAAGACCGTCACCATCAGCGGTCTCAGCGACGGCAACCACACCATCACCATCACGCAGGGCCAGCAGGACTTCTCGAAGACGGTCGACGTCAACTGCGACAAGGCCCCGACGGTGACCTACGTCGAGAAGTGCACCACTGGCGGCGAGACGTCCGATGGTCAGGTCGTGATCACCCTGCACAACAACGGAGACGACAAGGACGCGACCTTCACGATCAACGGTGGCAGCGTCATCACGGTCGGCCCGAAGGACTCCAAGGAGGTCACGGTCGGCCCGCTGGCCGATGGTCCGCACACGATCACCATCACCATCAACGGCAAGACGGCCGACTCGATCGTGGTCGACACCGACTGCGATCACCCCGGCACGCCGAGTGCCTCCGCCACGGTGGAGTGCTCGGAGTTCGACGGTGTCGCCACCGTCCACCTCACCAACACCGGCGGCGAGACGGCGCTGACCTTCACGGTCAACGGCAACCCGGTCGTCGTCGACGGCAACAGCTCGAAGGACGTCACGGTCAGCGGGCTCGGCGACGGCCAGGTGAAGATCCCGGTCTTCGTTGGTGACACCGACCTGTCGGTGACGGTCACCGTCACCTGCAACCCGGTGGTCAACCTCACGGCGATCTGCGACGAAGCAGGCGTCGGCGATGCCCCGGGCACCTACTGGTACTCGGTCACCAACACCGAGGACGAGGCCATCACGGTGACGTGGGCCGACGGCTCGGTCACCATCCCGGCCAAGGCCACGGTGACCATCAAGTCCAACCAGGACACGATCGCCCTCAGCTTCGGCCAGGAGCAGATCGCCACCTCCGACGCCAAGGGCGAGCGCTGCCAGAGCGAAGTCGACGTCACCAAGACGGTGCAGGGCCCTGCCCCCACCGGCGAGGTGTACACCATCCGCATCTCGCGGCTGGTCGGCGACAGCTACGTCACAGTGGCGACGATCGACCTCAAGGCCGGCGAGACCACCAAGCTGATGCTCCCGTCGACGCTCGACCCGAGCGGTGTCGAGTACATCGTCGAGGAGATCGCCAGCGGCACCTCGGCACTGCAGACGGTCAAGCCCGACTCGTTCACCCTCACTGGCAACCTCGGTGAGACGGTCAGCGTCGTGGTCACCAACTCCTACGCCGCCGTCGAGATCGACAAGTCCGTCGACCTCGCCGAGGTGGAAGCCGGCCAGAACCTGGCCTACACCCTGGTCGGTCACAACGCCGGCGCCCTGCCGCTGCACGACGTGGTCGTCATCGACCAGCTGCCCAGTCAGGTCACCTTCGTCAGCGCCTCGGTGGCGGGCAACGCAGGGGTCTGCGCTGCCGGTGCCACCAAGCCGCAGGTCGTGGCCTGCTCGCTGGACGGCACGCTGGCGGTCAACGGCACCACGCCGGTGATCACGGTGATCGTCAAGGTGGATGTCGGCACCCCGGCTGACACCAAGCTGGTCAACCAGGCCAAGATCGTCGGCTTCTTCGCCGACGACGAGGGCGGCGACGTGCCGACGGCTCCCAGCTGCCTGCCGTCGCCGAGCGGTTCGGTCTGCGATCTGTCGCCGGCCGTCAGCTCGACGGTGACGCAGCGGGGCAGCGGTGGTCCGACCACGACCACCACGACCCCGGGCGCCACGACCACGACGGTCCGCACCGGCAGCAGCGGCGGTCAGCTGCCGAGCACCGGTGCCGACGTCAGCAACCTCCTCACCGTCGCCGTGATGCTGCTCGGCGTCGGCGGGTTGTTCATGGTCCTCCGTCGCCGTGGGAGCACGGCCGGCTGAACCGAGGGCAACTCGAAAGATCAGATCGGGTGACGGCTCGCCGACGGAACAGCGGGCACATGCGGGTCGTCACCCGATCGCCAAGCGCGGTTCCTCCCGCGGAGAGCTCACACTGCCGGCGACTCAGTTCGCCGGCAGGGTGAGCTCTCTCACGCGTGCCAGGAGCACGTCGATCGCCGGCTCGTTGAGGCCGCCCTGCGGGAAGATCACGTCGGCGTGGCGCTTGCTCGGCTCGATGAACTGCTCGTGCGCCGGGCGCACCGTGGCGAGGTAGTGGTCGATGATGCCCTCGGGGGTGCGGCCCCGCTCCAGCACGTCGCGGTGGATGCGACGGATGAGACGGAGATCGGCGTCGGTGTCGATGTACACCTTCAGCGCGAAGCGCTCGCGCAGGACGGGTTCGTAGAGCACGAGGATGCCCTCGACGACGACGATGCGTGCCGGGCGGACCATCCGCACCTCGCCGCTGCGGCGGAAGTTGACGTAGTCGTAGATCGGCACCGGCACGCTGGCGCCGGCGCACAGGGCAGCGACGTGGTCGTTGAGGAGCTGCCAGTCGAACGCATCGGGGTGGTCGTAGTTGAGCTTGCGACGCTCCTCGATCGGCTGATCCGGCGTGTCGATGTAGTACGAGTCGAGCTTCAGCAGCGCCAGGCTGGCGTCTCCGGCGAGCTCGGCCAACCGTTCGGCGACGGTGGTCTTGCCCGAGCACGTGCCCCCGGCGACACCGATCATGAACGGGACCCCGGACGGGTTGGGCGGGGACATCGGGTCGCGACCCTAACCCGCCGCGGGCACCGTCGACGTGCCGCGCCGAGGGTGCTTGTGTTGGTCGTTGCCGCCGGGCAGGCTGGGGTCGTGACCAACGTCGATCAGCTCTCCGAACGCGAACGCGCCATCATCGAATTCGAGGCGACCTGGTTCACGCTCGACCAAGATCGGCACAACACGATCCGCGCGCGTTTTGCCAGTTCCTTGGAGGAATACAATCTCGAACTCAACCGGGTGATCGATCTCCCGGCGGCTCTCGAGTTCGATCCTCTGGTGGTTCGCCGCCTTCGTCGCACCCGTGAACGACGCCGCCGGGCACGACTCGATGGCGCGGCTGAGGCAAGCACCAGCGATCGTGGAGGGCACGCATGAGCAGTGAACAACCCCGGACGGGCCGTCCACCGAGTTCCGGTTCGCCGGCCGGATCAACCGTCGCCATCGTCGTCGCGGTGGTCGCGGTGGTCGTGGCGTTCTTCATCATCAAGAACATCCGCGACGACGACGGCGGCTCCAGCGCGACGCCCACCGTGCCGTCGTCGCCGGTCGGCACCACGCCCGGCAGCGAGGTCGTCGTCGTCACCGATCCGCCGTCGAGCGTCTTCGTGCCGGTCACCACCGGCTCCAAGGTCCAGGTGGCCAACGCTGCCAACCAGGACGGCGCCGCCGGTGGGTTGAGCACGCAGCTCGCGGTGTTGAAGTTCGACATGGCCGATCCCACCAACGCCACGGTTCGTCTGCCCACCACGAAGGTGCTCTACGACGAGAGCGTCGCCGGTTCTCAGAACGTGGCCAACTCCGTTGCCCACTACCTCGGCGCCGGCGTCACGGTGGAGAAGGCACCCTCACCCGTGCAGACCAAGGACGCCGTGCTGCCTGCGGGCTGCGGCGTGCTCGTCATGCTCGGCGCCGACAAGGCCGGCAAGACCATCGACGAGATGATGGGTGTCACGTCGTCGACCGATCCGGTCACCGCGACGACCTGAGCCGATCGAGGAGCGTTGCCGCGGCGTGCTCGATGCACCACAGCGGCTCGTTCATCGCACGCTCCAACCCGTACTCGTCGACCAACGTGATGTGGTCGATGCGCGCCCGTGCTTCATCGGCGGCGTCGCCGACGATCGCCCCCACGCGCTTGCCTGCGTCGTCGGCGATCGCCTGCACGCCGCCGACCACCTTGCCCTCGAAGCTCTGCTCGTCGAGGTAACCCTCACCGGTGACGACGATGTCCGCCTCGCGGATCGCGTCGTGCAGATCGAGCTCGTCGGCGACGAGGTCGAAGCCGGCCACGAGCTTGCCGCCGAGCGCGACGAGCGCACCCGCGAGCCCTCCGGCGGCGCCGGAGCCCTCCACCTCGCGGACGTCCACGCCGTAGTCGTGCTGGTACACCTGGGCCAGTCGTTCCAGCCGACCGCTGAGCAACCGCACCTGCGCAGGGGTGGCGCCCTTCTGCGGGCCGAAGACCTCGGCGGCGTCGACGAAGTGGGTGCGCACGTCGCACGCGACGAGCAGCTCAATGCCGCGGATGCGGTGCGGCGCGTGAATGGCACGCAGTGCACCCAATCCGCCATCGGTGGTCGCGGACCCACCGAGGCAGACGATGATTCGCTTCGCCCCGGCGTCGAGGGCCATGTCGATCAGCTCGCCCGTACCGGCCGTGCTCGCTGCGATTGCGTCGTTCTTCGTCGGCCCGCCGATCAACGCCAGTCCAGACGCTCGCGCCATCTCGATCACCGCTGTGGTGCGGTGCATCCGCCACTCGGCCTGCACCGCATCGCCCAATGGTCCGGTCACCGTCGAGGTGCGGTTCGCCCCGCCGAGTGCGTCGAGCGTGCCCTCGCCGCCGTCGGCGACGGGTACCTCCACGCAGTCCAGGCCGAGCTCCCAGCAGGCGTGCCCGATGGCTGCGGCGACCTGCGCAGCGGTCGCGGTGCCGCGGAACTTGTCGACCGCTGCAACCACGCGCATCTGACCGAGCCTAGGGTTCGCGCCCATGGGATCGCCCAACGACGCACTGCACCTCGACGCCACCGCGCAGGCAGAACTGGTGCGCAGCAAGCAGGTCTCGGCGACGGAGCTGGTCGCCGCCGCGGTGGACGCCGCAGGCCGAGTGAACCCGACGATCAACGCGATCATCCACCCGCGGTTCGAGGCCGCACTGGCCGAAGCGGCCGATGTCGACGCAAGCGCGCCGCTGGCGGGCGTGCCGTTCGTCGTCAAGGACCTCGGTTGCCCGATGGCCGGTGAGCCGCACCACCAAGGCGTGCGCGCGCTGAAGGCGATCGATCATCGCGAATCGGTGGACTCCGCGCTGTACCGACGGTTTCGTCGCCTCGGTCTGATCGCCATCGGACGCACGAACACGCCGGAGTGGGGCAGCACGATCACCACCGAACCGCTGGCGCAGGGCCCGTCGCGCAACCCGTGGAACACCGACCACAGCACCGGCGGTTCGTCCGGCGGCTCTGCTGCTGCGGTTGCCGCCGGCATCGTCGCCGTCGGCCACGCCAACGACGGCGGCGGTTCCATCCGCGTGCCTGCGTCCGAGTGCGGCCTCGTCGGCCTGAAGCCGTCTCGCGGTCGCGTCAGCCTGGCGCCGCACACCGGCGAGGGGTGGGCCGGCTACACGATCGACGGCGTCGTCACTCGCAGCGTGCGCGACAGCGCCACCGTGCTCGACATGATCGCCGGCTACGAGCCAGGCGACCCGTACACCGCACCGCCGTTCGCTCGTCCGTTGGCCGACGAGCTCGGCGTGTCGCCCGGATCGCTGCGCATCGGGATGATGGATCGCACGCCGGGCTTCGACGCGCACCCGGAGATCGCTGCCTCGATCGCCGGTGCCGCGGCCCTGCTGGAATCGTTGGGCCACCGGGTCGAGCCGGCGTGCCCGGCGGCGATGTTCGACCCCGACCTCGCTCGTCGCTTCGTCACCGTCATGGCCGCGGCGACGGCAGCCGACGTTCGCTCGCTGGAGCGGACGCTCGGCCGTCCGCTCCAGGATGGCGACCTCGAGCCGGACAACGTCTTCTACGGCGAGATGGGTGCGGCGGTGTCGGCGGCCGATCTGTTCGAGGTGGTGGCCGCTCAGCACGCGTGGTGCCGCGAGGTGCTGTCGTGGTGGCAACCGGCCGATGGCAGCGTCGGCTTCGATCTGCTGCTCGCACCGGTGATCGCTGCGCCGCCCCCGCTGATCGGATACCTCAGTGGCCCGCAGGGCTCGTCACGCGTCGCTGAGCTGATGCAGTTCACCGCGCAGCTCAACGTCACCGGCCAACCGGCGATCAGCCTGCCGTTGCACTGGACGGCCGAGGGTCTTCCGGTGGGCGTGCAGCTCGTTGCCGGGTTCGGCCGCGAGGACGTCTTGGTGCGAATCGCCGCACAGCTCGAAGTGGCGCGGCCGTGGGCCGGCCGCATCCCGCCGCTTTTCGCTTGATTCCCGACCCGTCAGGTAGGCTTTCACACATGGCAGTGACCGTTCGCATCCCCACCACGCTGCGCCCCCTCTCGGGCGGCGCGTCCCAGGTCCAGGTGGAGGGCGACGTGCTCTCCGACGTCATCGCCAACCTCGATGCCGCTCACCCCGGCTTCAAGGATCGCCTGCTCGACGAGTCCGGCGCGATGCGCAAGTTCGTCAACCTGTTCGTCGCCGATGACGACGTCCGCTACCTCGACGGGCTCGACACCAAGGTGCCCGACGGCGAGACCGTCAGCATCATTCCCGCCGTCGCCGGCGGCTGATCTCCGCCCGCCTGGGGCGCCAGAACTCTGGGCGTCAGCTGGACCGGGAAGCGCCAGGTCGCTGCCCAGCGATGGCACCCAGACTGGTTCCGTCGACAAAATCACCCGCTCGGGTCGCTCTGGGTGCTGATTCGAACACTGGCCGTAGCCTTTGGGGATGCGCAAGGTCCTCGCGGTGGTGCTGGCAGTGGCGTCGCTCGCGGTGCTGCCGGGGCGAGCCCCAACGGTGCACGCCGCCTCGTGCGCCCCGCACACGCTGGACGCCGGATCGCTGAACGCGGTGTTCAACCAGGTCGGTGCCGGGGCGACGCCCTCGCAGGCAGGCTTCGGTGGCGGTGACTACCCGCACGCGTACCCACTGCCGGACGGCCGCGTGCTGTGGTTGTTCCAGGACCTCCACTTCAGCAACGACAACGACCTGCGCGACTCGACCACGAACGCTGCCCACAACGCCGGGCTGATCGAGGCGGGCGACTGCTTCACGATCCTCGGTGGACGCGGGCTCGATCTGATCGGCGATTCGTTGACGCAGGACAGCCGCCGCTGGTTCTGGCCGATGGACGGCGAGATCGGCTACGACGGCAACCTCTGGGTGTTCATGGTCGAGATGTACAACCCGAACGGCACCGGCGCGCAGGCTCCTGCTGCCCCGGTGGCGACGTGGCTGGCGAAGATCAACCCGAACACGCTGAACGTCGTCAGCTTCGCCAAGGCGCCGAACTCGAGCCCGTCGCTGTACGGCTGGTCGGTGGTCTCCACCGACCAGTACAGCTACCTCTACGGGCACTGCTACCGCCAGTTCATCCACGCGCCGACCAGCTCGGCGCAGTTCGACTCGGCGTGCATGCCCCACGAGTACCTCGCCCGCGTGCCGGTCGGACACTTCGACGCCGCGCCGGAGTACTGGAACGGCAGTGGCTGGACCACCAACGCTGCGGCCGCGGTGTCGGTGTTCTCGCGGGGCGCAGCCAACCCGATGAGCGTGCAGTGGTTCGGCGACGTGTTCGTCAACGTGACCAAGAACGACGAGTGGTGGGGCACGACGATCTCGGTCGATCGCTCGCCGACACCGCAGGGCCCGTGGCAGACGGTGCAGACGATCAACGTGCTCGGCGACCGGAAGTGCCAGACCAACTGCGGCAACTACGGCGCGTTCCTGATGCCGTGGCTCGATGCCAGCGGCAAGATGACCATCGCCCTGTCGAACGGCGGCGACTTCGCGCTGTGGCGAGCGAACGCCTTCCTCTACCGCCCGACCTTCTACTCGGTGCCAGTGCCGGCGATGTCTCCGTCGGGTTCGGCGGCGACGCCGCCGGCGTTCACGGTCGCCGGGAGCGGCGCCGGGTTCGTGCCGGTCGATCCGGAACGGCTGGTCGACACGCGCAAGCCCGCGCAGCAGTTCGGCCGGTTGAACCCGGGCGCGCCGGCAACGCTCGACCTGCGCGGGCGCGTACCCGCGGGAACGACTGCCGTCGCACTCAACCTCACGAGCGACCAGACCGCCGGGCCCGGCTTCGTGCGCGCCTTCGCCTGCAACCAGGCCGAGCCGTCGACGTCCAACCTCAACCCGGCCGTCGGCCAGGCGGTGACCAACGCGGCGATCGTGCCGATCGGTGACGGACGGATCTGCTTCACCGCCTCGGTCGCCACCGATCTGCTCGTCGATCTCAACGGCTGGCTGACGACGACCTCCAACGTCGGTCTCGTGTCCACCTCGCGTCGCGTCGCCGACACTCGCTCGGGCCAAGGTGGCAGCACGCGCCTGTCACCCGGCACGTCGATCGAGGTGCCCGTGGTGCCCAGTGGTTCCACCGCTGTCGCCGTGGCGCTCACCGTCACCGCGGTGAACCCGTGGGGCGACGGTTACGTCACGGTGTGGCCGTGCGGCGTGGCCCAACCGACCGTGTCGGCGCTGAACCCGAAGCACGGCATCACTCGCCCGAACCTCGTCAACGTTCGCGTCGGCACCGGCGGCAAGGTCTGCCTGTACTCCTTCGGCGACACCGATCTGATCGTCGACGTCGTCGGCGAGTACCGCCCGGGCGCGTCGTCGCGCTACGTGCCGGTCGGGCCCGTGCGGCTGCAGGACTCGCGAGTCAACGGGCATCATCGCCACCCGTCGAACCTGTCCGAGGTGGTCGCCCTCGGCAACGTCACCGCCGCGCAGGTGAACCTCACGGCGACTGAGACCGCCGGTGCCGGCTACCTCACCGCCTACCCATGCCTGACCAGCCAGTGGCCGGGGACGAGCAACTCGAACTACCTCCCACTGGACACCGTCGGCAGCTCGGCGTTGCTCCCGCCGTCTCGCGGGTACGGCTGCGTCTACTCGAGCGTGCCGGCGCAGATCGTCGTCGACCTCTTCGGCGTCTGGACCTGAGCCGGGTCAGTCGGCAGCGGCCGCAGGGGCTTCCTCGGCCTGCACCGTCATGTCGACGAGCGTGAGCAGACCGAACGACGTGACCATCGCAACGTCGGCGGCGTCGCGACCCCGACCGATGACGACGCGTCCGACGCGCGGGCGGTTGTTGCGCGGGTCGAAGGTGTGCCAGCTGTCGCCCAGGTAGACCTCCATCCACGCGCAGAAGTCCATTGGCGAACCGTTCGGCACGATGCCGATGTCGGGGAGGTAGCCGAAGACGTAGCGAGCCGGCAGGTTCAACGCCCGGCACATGCCGATGGCCAGGTGGGTGAAGTCGCGGCACACGCCGACGCGTGCCTCGAGCACGCTCATCGCCGAGTGCGAGGGCGACGACGACATGTAGTCGAAGCGAACCTCGGCGTGCACCCAGTCGCAGATCGCCTGCACCTGGTCCCACCCCTGGGCCATGTGCCCGAAGAGCTCGACGGCGCGGTTGATCATCTGATCGGACTCGCAGTAGCGGCTCGGCAGCAGGAACGTCAGCGCCTCGGCGGGCAGCACGTTGGGCGGCACCGCCATGGCGTCACGGTGGATCGGATCCGGCTCGCCGCTGGAGATCATCCGGGCACGGAAGTCGATCTCGACGGTCGGACCGTCCAGCGTGATGCGCCGGCAGACGTTGCCGAAGTGGTCGAAGTAGATGCTCGATGGCGCGTACGGCTCGACGTCGAACTGCTCGCTGACCAAGTTCGGCCGTTCGTACGAATGCGGCTCGACCATCACGATGGCGTGCGCGGGAAAGGGAACCTCGAAGACGAAGTGGCAGCCGACGTCGATGTCCATGTCGCACCCTTTCACCAATCCGGCCGAAGTGAAACCCACGTAGATCACGGCTGCGTGAACTTGTTCGTCAGCTCAGTCAGGCGTCACAGGTTTGCTCAGGGCGCAACCTGTGATGCCTGAGCGCCCGAGAACGACGAAGGGCCCGGCGCCGAAGCACCGGGCCCTTCTGCGAGCTGTTGCTCAGAAGTCTTCCATACCGCCGCCGGGCATGCCGCCGCCGCCGTTGGACTCCGGCTTGTCGGCAACCACGGCCTCGGTGGTGAGGAACAGGGCCGCGATCGAGGCTGCGTTCTGCAGCGCCGAGCGGGTGACCTTGGCAGCGTCGATGACGCCGAGCTTGACGAGGTCCTCGTACTCGCCGGTGGCGGCGTTGAGTCCCTCGTTGCCCTTCAGGCCCTTGACCTTCTCGACGACGACGCCACCTTCCATGCCGGCGTTCTCGGCGATCTGCTTCAGCGGAGCCTCGAGTGCCTTGGCAACCAGACGGGCACCGGTGGCTTCGTCACCGCTGAGCTTGTCAGCAGCAGCGAGCACGGCCGGCTGGGCACGCAGCAACGCCACGCCACCGCCGGGCACGACGCCCTCTTCGATGGCGGCCTTGGTGGTGCTGACCGCGTCTTCGATGCGGTGCTTCTTCTCCTTCAGCTCCACCTCGGTGGCGGCGCCGACCTTCAGCACGGCAACGCCGCCGCTGAGCTTGGCGAGACGCTCCTGGAGCTTCTCGCGGTCGTAGTCGCTGTCGGTGTTGTCGATCTCGGCCTTGATCTGGTTGATCCGGCCCTTGATGTCGTCCTCGTCGCCAGCACCCTCGACGATGGTGGTCTCGTCCTTGGTGATGATGATCTTCTTGGCCCGGCCGAGCAGATCCAGCGTGGTGTTGTCGAGCTTGAGGCCGACTTCCTCGCTGATGACCTGACCGCCGGTGAGGATGGCGATGTCCTGCAGCATGGCCTTGCGGCGCTCGCCGAAGCCAGGGGCCTTGACGGCGGCTGACTTGAACGTGCCACGGATCTTGTTGACGACCAGGGTGGCCAGCGCTTCGCCTTCGATGTCCTCGGCGATGATGACGAGCGGGCGACCGCTCTGCATGACCTTCTCGAGCACCGGCAGCATGTCGCGGACCGACGAGATCTTCGAGCTGACGAGCAGCACGTAAGCGTCGTCGAGCGAGGCCTCCATGCGATCCGTGTCGGTGACGAAGTACGGGGAGATGTAGCCCTTGTCGAAGCGCATGCCCTCGACGAGGTCCATCTCGATGCCGAAGGTCTGGCTCTCCTCGACGGTGATGACGCCGTCCTTGCCGACCTTGTCGATCGCGTCGGAGATGGTGCCACCGATCTCGGCGTCAGCAGCCGAGATGGCTGCGACCTGAGCGATCTGCTCCTTGTTGTCGACGACCTTGGCGAGCGCCTTGATGCTCTCCACGGCGGCGGCGACGCCGGCCTCGATGCCCTTCTTGAGGGTCATCGGGTTGGCGCCGGCGGCCACGTTGCGGAGGCCTTCGCGGACGAGGGCCCACGCCAGCACGGTGGCCGTGGTGGTGCCGTCACCGGCGACGTCGTCGGTCTTCTTGGCGACTTCCTTGACCAGCTCGGCGCCGATGCGCTCGTAGGGATCCTCGAGCTCGATCTCCTTGGCGATGGACACACCGTCGTTGGTGATCGTGGGGGCGCCCCACTTCTTCTCCAGGACGACGTTGCGACCCTTCGGCCCGAGCGTGACGCGCACGGCGTCGGCGAGCTTGTTCATGCCCGCCTCCAGGCCTCGACGAGCCTGCTCGTCAAAAGCGATCAACTTCGGCATGTGCATTCCTCCACGGTGAGTGTTGGCACTGAATGGGATGAGGGCTCGGACACGGTTGGCAACCGCAGCGCGAGAGTGCTAGCACTCTAGAACAGCGAGTGCTAACGCGGCAACCTGTCGTCTGCAGTTCAGGCGTCGACGCAGATCGCGGGGGCGAGCTCGCCCTGCGCGCCGGCCCAGCACCGATCGCCATCGATCACGACGAGTTGATCCGGGGCATCGTCGGTCAGCTCGACGTCGCGCGTCGCCTGGCAGTCGCCACCGATCCGCTCGCCGTGGACGCTGACGCGGACCGTGTTGCCCTCCAGCCGGATGTCGGCGTCGGAGACGTCCACGCAGCCGAGCAAGATCGTCAACGTCTGTCCGTGTCGCTCTGCACCGAGGACCGGGACCCTGGGATCATGGCCGCACCCGGTGGCGCACCCGAGGAGCACCAGCGTGCACCCCAGTCGCGCGGCAACCGCCATCTGCCGACGATACGCCTCGGTGCGCCGCGAGGTGAGTGGTGTGCGGTCGATGGTCACTCACCACTCACCGGGTTGGCCGCACTCGGCGCGGCGATGAGGAACAGGCGGCGTATGACCGCTCATACCTCATCGGGTTCGCCGCACTCGGCGCGGCGATGAGGAACAGGCGGCGTATGACCGCTCATACCTCATCGGGTTCGCCGGGCGGGCGTCGAGGTGAGAGTTGTGCGGTCGATGGCCACTCACCTCTCACCGGGTTCGCCGGGCGGGCGTCGAGGTGAGCGGTGTGCGGTCGATGGCCACTCACCTCTCACGGAGTTGGTGGCGGCGACAGCGAACGATCGCACGACACGGCGGAGGGGGAGGGTGGCCTCTACTCTGCGCCGCCATGGAGATCACGGTCGTCGGTGGCGGAGTTGCAGGACTGGGTTCGGCGTTGGCGCTGGCTCGGCAGGGTCACACGGTGACCGTGTTCGAGCGGGACGACACGCCGATGCCCGCGTCGGCGGACGAGGCCTTCGACTGGGACCGGCGCGGCGCTCCGCAGGTGCGCCACAGCCACGCCTTCCTCGCCCGGCTGGTCGGCATCCTGCGCCGCGACTACCTGGACGTCTACGCCGACCTGCTTGCCGCCGGGGCGACCGAGATGAAGTTCGGCTCGCCGCCGCCGCCCACCCTCACCACCTTCACCCCGCAGCCCGACGACGACGACCTGGTGATGCTGGCCTGCCGGCGCACGACGTTCGAGTGGGTGCTGCGCAAGGCCGCGATGGCCGAAGGGCGCGTCACGTTCCGCACCGGTGTCGCCGTCGACGGCGTCGTCACCGAGCCGGGCGAGGGAGCTGTTCCGCACGTCCTCGGTGTGCACCTCGCCGATGGCAGCGAGCACCTGTCGGATCTCACCGTCGTTGCCGCCGGTCGCCGCAGCGCGGCGCCCGAGTGGATGGTCGCCGCAGGCTCGCAACCGGTCAACGAAGAGGTCGAGGACACGGGCATCGTCTACCTCAGCCGCTTCTACCGACTGCTGCCTGGCTACGGCCAGCCCGACGGTGCCGGCCTGATCGGTGGCGATCTCGGCTACCTCAAGTACGGCGTGTTCGTCGGCGACAACAACACGTTCTCGATCACGCTGGCCACGCCTTCCGACGACGACGAGCTGCGCAAGACGCTGACCGATCCGGAGGTCTTCGACCGCGCCGCGCTGCACCTCGTGGCCGCGGCACCGTGGCTCGACGGCCGGTCGGAGGCGATCACCCCGCAGGTCCACGTGATGGCCGGGCTGCTGAATCGCTGGCGCGACTACGTCGTCGAGGGCCAACCGGTCGTCACCGGGCTGATCCCGGTTGGCGATGCCGTGCTGTGCACGAACCCGTTGTACGGCAGGGGTTGCAGCACCGCCTTCTGGGGTGCGCACCTGCTGGCCGATGCGCTCGCCGCGAACCCCGCCGACGTCCGTGCCGCCTCGCTGGCGTACGACGAGCAGCTGCGCGCCGAGATCCTGCCGTGGTACCGCGCCGGCGTGCAGCAGGACGGCGAGGCCCGTCGGGTCGCTGCTGCGCTGCTGGCCGGGGAGGATCCCGACGGGGACAGTGACGACCCGCGCACGTTCATGCGTGGCGTGTTCCGCGACGGTCTGCTGCCGGCGATCCGTCAGGACGAAGTGGTGCTGCGGGCGTTCATCCGCAGCCTCAACCTGTTGACCTCACCGGAGGCGATGGCCAGCGACCCCGACGTCGGGGCCCGCGTGCTGGCCGTGTGGCAAGACCGGGAGAACCGCCCGCCGGAACCCGAGCTCGGCCCCAAGCGCCGCGCCGACCTCATGGAGCTCATCGCCGCCTAGCGCGAGTGGAGGTTTCCGCGCTCGCCCGGGCGCGCCTGAAACCCTCCACACCGCGTGGGTGGAGGTTTCCGCGCCCACCCGGGCGCGCCTGAAACCCTCCACGCCGCGTGGGTGGAGGCTTTTGCGCTCACCCGGGCGCGCTTGAAACCCTCCACAGCGAGGGCGGACGCGGTGCAAAGGTCGGTGCGCGTTCAGGTGGAGGACGCGTTCAGGCGTCAGCCGGGGTGAGCCGCCGAAGCTTGCGGAGGCGGCGAGCACGAAGGCGAGCGCAGCGAGCCCGGGATGAACAGCGAGCCCGTCAGTCCAGCGTGTCTTCGACGGCGTGGACGGCTTCGCCGACGCCGATCTCGACGGTGTCGCGGGCTTCGATCAGACCAGGCACCTCGGCGAGCATCGTGTCCTCGAGGCGGCTGTCGTCGACGATCAGCCAGATGACCACACCGACGACCGCGCCGATCAGCGGGAAGACGATGAACGCCCACAGCTGCTGCAGCGCTTCGAACTGGGTGTCGGCGAACAGCGCCGCGCCGAAGCTGCGGGCCGGGTTCACCGAGGTGTTGTCGATCGGGATCGAGATCAGGTGGATCAAGGTCAGCGTCAGGCCGGCCGTGACGCCGCCCAGCCCGGTCGGGAACTTCTTGCCCGTGGTGGACAGCACGACGAGGACGAGGATCGCGGTGAGCACGACCTCGGCGACGATCGTCGCCCCGAGCCCGTAGTACTGACCGGACCACAGGTTCGCGGCGAACTGGCCGCGTGGCTGGTCCTTGCCGCTGATGATCCCGTAGATGATCAGGCCGCCGAGAGCGGCGCCGATGATCTGACCGACGACAGCGAAGACGGCGTGCATCCCGTTGATCTTCTTGGCCAGGAACAGGCCGAGGGTGACGGCCGGGTTGATGTGGCAGCCCGACACCGGGCCGATGACGTACGCCATGATCAACAGCGAGAAGCCGAAGCCCAAGGCGACGCCGAGCGTGCCGACGCCACCCTCGCCGGTGGCGATGATCGCGGTGCCGGGTCCGCCGAGCATGAGCACCGTCGTGCCGACCAGTTCGGCCGCCAAGATCCGGCCGTTGTTCTTCTGTGACTGTCCGCTGAGCTCGTCATCCATGGCGTGGACTGTATTCCCGAGCGCACAAGCGAACGGCGGACGGTGCCGATACCGTCCAACGCCATGGCCCGGGGTCGCAGCGAGACCATGCTCGTCACCACGTTCGACGGCGATCAACGCAAGCGCCACCCCGACGAGCTGATCGTCGAAGAGCCGATGACCATCCAGCTCGATGGCACCACGGTCGCGACCACGATGCGCACGCCCGGCCACGACTACGAGCTCGCCGTCGGCTTCTGCTTCGGCGAGGGGATGTACGCCGGCGCGCCCGTCACCGGCGTTCGCTACTGCGCCAACGGCGCGGCCAGCGACAGCGAGTGGAACGTCGTCACCGTCGACACTGGAGGACGCGCTCCCGCGCCGACGCCGCGCATCGGCAACACCACGAGCAGTTGCGGGTGGTGCGGCAGCGACTCGATCGACGGCCTCGCCGACCGGTTGCCGCGGCTGCCCGACGGCGAGGCGATCACGCTCGATGTGCTGCGCACCGTGCCCGCTGCGGTGCTCGACGCGCAGGGACTGTTCAACAGCACCGGCGCCGTGCACGCAGCCGCGGCCTTCACGGCCGACGGCACGGTGCTCGTCACCCGAGAGGACGTCGGCCGCCACAACGCGGTGGACAAGGTGGTCGGGCGGATGTTCCTCGACGGCCAGCTGCCGGCCACCGGGCACGGTCTGTTCGTCAGCGGTCGGGCCAGCTTCGAGCTCGTGCAGAAGGCCTGGGCCGCGGGGTTCAGCACGCTCGTCGCCGTCAGCGCGCCCACGTCGCTGGCCGTTCACACGGCTCGCCGCGCCGGGCTCACCCTGGCCGGGTTCGTGCGCGGCCAGCGCGTCAACATCTACGCCCCGGAGCGAGTGCCCGAGAGCGGGCCCGGCTCGTAGCCTGGGCGCATGAGCGACATCGCGTCCGTCGAGCCCGTCACGCCGTCGACCGGCCTCGGCGTGCTGCACCTGTTCTGCAAGCCGACCCCGCTGCTCGACGGCGAGGCCGTCGTCGCCGCAGTGAAGTCGGCCGAAGCCGCCGGCTGCCAGGTCGTCGCCGTGTCGATCCTCGGGCACAAGTGCGATGCCGCCTTCATGGCCACCAACCCGAACCTGCGCGAGCTGCGCGCCCTGCAGACAGCGCTCCAGCACGCGGGGCTCGAGGTGGTCGACAGCTACGTCAGCATCACCGAGGTCAGCGAGTACGCCAAGGGCATGCCCGAGGCGATGCTGCAGCCGCGGCTGTTCCCGACGATCCCGCCCAACCACGTCGAGTACGCCATGCCGGCGTGGTGCTTCTACCCGATGAGCAAGAAGCGCGAGGCGGACGCCAACTGGTTCACGTTGCCGTTCGAGGAGCGCAGCGAGCTGATGCACGAGCACGGCACCAGCGGCCGCAAGTTCGCCGGCCGCATCGCCCAGTACATCACCGGTTCCGCCGGCCTCGACGACTACGAGTGGGGCGTCACCTTGTTCGGCGTGCACGCCGACGACTTGAAGGACGTCGTCTACACGATGCGCTTCGACAAGGCCTCGGCCGTCTACGCCGAGTTCGGCCCGTTCTACGTCGGCATGGTCACGCCGGTCGAGGCGCTCGTCGCCACCCTCTGATCGTCAGCCGGGCTGGACGATCTGACGACCGACGGTGAGCTTGGCGACGACCGAGTCGCGACCGGAGTCGTCCACCGCGAACTGCTCGAACACGGCCCGCGTCGGGTCGCCGTCCACGCCGAGGTCGAGAGCGCCCGACGGTCCGTCGTAGTCGATGTTGCGGCCGGCGATCAGCGAGTCGTTGCACGCGGCGAACGTCTGGCACGGCGAGCCGCTTGCCGAGGCGATGACGATCCCTGCCGCGATCGACCGAGGTTGGCTCGACCCGGCAGCCTGAGCAGCCAGGGCCACGAGGTTGACGCAGTCGTACGCGTTGGTCGCGTAGACGCCCGTCGCTTGCGCGTCGATGGTGAGCAGCGAGTCGAGGAACGGCTTCGGCGCCATCGCTGCGGGGGCGACGCCGACGATCCGTCGGGCGAGGCGGGTGCTGTACGGGTTGGTCAGCGGCGTGCGCCGGAACGAGTCGTTGACGACGTACTGCGGTGACCCGCTGGACAGGTCGTCGGTCGCTTGCACCAGGGCTGGCCCGGTCGTCGCATCGGCGATCACCACGACGACGGGTGCATCCACGGTGGCGATCGCCTGTGCCGTTGCCCGGATCGACGCTTCGTCGGCGTTGAACGGCTGCGACGACGTCACCGAGATCCCACGCCGGCTCAGTGCTGTCCGCACCGCATCAGCGAACGGGCGGCCGTAGACGTCGTTGAGGAACGCCAGTGTCACCCCGCGGGCGCCCGTGCCCTCGACCGCCTGCGCGATCGCTGACGCTTGCAACGAGTCGCTGGGGATGGTGCGGAAGAACATGCCGTCGTCGGGGAACGCGTCGAGGGCCAACGCCGATGCGGTGGGCGAGCACGTGGTCACGCCGCTCTCGACGATGTGCGCCAGCCCACCGAGGGCAACGGTGGAGCTGGACGGTCCGACGATCGCGTCGACGCCCGCCTCGAGGAGCTCGTCGACCGCGGCAACGGCCGCTGCCGCGGTCGTCCCTTCGTCGACGACGGTCGTGCGCACGTCCTGGTCGTTCACTCCGCCTGCGGCATTGATCTCGGTGACGGCCAACTGCACGGCGTCCTCGATCGACTGGCCGATCGTCGTGGCGTTGCCCTCGGTGGGCCGCAGCACGCCGATGTGCAACACGCCGTCGTCGGGCCGCAAGGTGGTGGTGGTGGCGAAGGTCGTGTCCAGGCTGAGCGGCGGTGTCGAGTCGCTGCCGCTGCTGCAGGCGGCGGCGATGGTGAGTGGGAGCACCAGCACCAGCCGACGGACGCGCATCGCCGGGAGTGTACGAGCCAGCCCCCGGGCCGGACAGTCGAGGTCAGTCGGCGATGCAGCGCACGTGCGCTTCGATCGCGTGCTTCGTGGTGCCCATCGGCTCCACCCACACACGCGGCGGGGCGACGCCGAGGACGGGGTCGGCCGTCAGGGCGACGATCAGCGCTCGGGTGCGTTCGGCCAGCGACGGGAGGCGGGGAGTGAGGATCAGCAGCGGGCCGCGCCGGCCGCGGGCAAGGGTCTCTCCGCCGCCGAACACGGCCTGCACGTGATCGGCGATCAGGTCGGGGTGGGCGAGCACGAGGTCGTCATCGAGGACCACGACGACGAGGACCAGTGGGATCGCCGGGAACCCCTGCTCGTGGTGCTGACGAGCACGATGGGCGAGGACGGTGAGGGGTGCGAACCGCGAGACATCGATCTGACCGTCCGTCGTGCGGCCCGTGGACCCGGCCAGCGCGCCCTCCACCCATCCGTCGCACAGCGCCTCCAGCGATGCGGTCGACAACCGCGATCGACGCCACAACCAGGGATGACGCACGACGCGCACCCACGTGAGCACGTCGCCGACATCGTGGCCCCGCGCACCGAGGGCGGCACCAGCAGCGCGCAGATGCTCACCGTTGGTGGTGACGAGTGCGGCGGTGAGCGCCGCCACCTCGGCCGCCACGGCGGCGCCCCACCGTCGCTCGATCACGGCGGCGGACCGCCCAACGTGTCGTCCCGTCAAGTTCATGGATGGAATGACGTCATGGATCGGCGGCTGTGACGTCACTTCTTCGACTTCGTGTTTTGAGCGGGCCCCTTTGCGCGCAGCACGACCTCGGGAGCGGTTGCGTGACACAGACGGACAGCACGGCAGCGATGAGCGATGCGCAGCTCATCACCTCGTCGCGCCACGGCGATGGCGATGCCTTCGCCGAGCTCTATCGACGTCACGTCGACGCTGCTCGATCGGCGGCGCGAGCGCTGGCTCGTTCCAAGGCGGACGTCGACGACATCGTGTCCGAGGCCTTCTCCCGAGTGCTGCGCGTCCTGCAGGGCGGCGCGGGACCGGACGTCTCGTTCCGGCCGTACGTGCTCACGACCGTGCGCAACGTCTTCTACGACCGCGCCAGGCGTCGCCGCGAAGACCCGTCGGATCAGCTGGGCGACTCCGTCAACGTCACCGGGCTCGAGTTCGCCGACAGCGCCGAGGATCGGGGTTTCGTCGGCGCCGCGTTCGCCTCGCTGCCGGAACGCTGGCAGCTCGTGCTGTGGCACACCGAGGTCGAGGGGCGAAGCGTCAGCGAGGTGGCACCACTGCTCGGACTGGCACCGAACGCTGTTGCCGCCCTCGCCTACCGCGCCCGCGAAGGCCTGCGGCAAGCGTTCCTCCAAGCACAGATGACGAAGGCTCGTCGTCCGGCCTGCGAGGCGATCGTGGCCCAGCTCGGCGCATACGTCCGCGACGGGCTGGCGGCGCGCGATCGACGCAAGATCGACGAGCACCTGGCTACGTGCGACAGCTGTCCGGCGCTCGTCGCCGAGCTCACCGATGCCAACACCGTGCTGCGGTCGGTGCTCGTGCCGCTCATCCTGGGCGTCTCGGCACAGCGATACCTGGCCGGGTTCCACGGATCCGGCCCGATCGGACGGGCACGGCACCTGGCCCGGACGCACGTGATCGCCACTGCGGCAGCCGCGGCCGCCGGCGTGCTCGTCATCGGTGGGGTGGCCGCAGCCACGTTCCGACGCGATGCCGTGAGCGCCACGTCGCAGCAAGCGTCCGAGCCGCCGTCGCCGACGGTGCGCATCGTGCCCGAGGCCACCGCGCTGGTGGAGCCGACCACCACGGTGCCGCCCACCGTGCCGCCGCCGACCACCTCGACCACGACCTCGACCTCGACGACCACGACGACGGCCCCCACGACGCCGGCCACCACGAGCACGGTCACCGTCACGCCCCCGTTCGTGCCGGTGGCTCCGACGGCGGCGAAGCCCAAGCCCAAGCCGGTGCCGGTCTCGACCACCTCGCCCACCACCACACCGGCCACCGCTCCTGCGCCCACCACCACGTCGACGGTGCCGCGCAACATGCACCTCGACGTCACCCAGATCACCCCGGCCATCGCCGGCACACCGGTGCGCGTGCACCTGGCGATGACCGGCGCCGGCGCGGCCCTACCGTCGTTGAGCATCGATGTGCCGTTGCCGGCGGGCGTGACGATCACTCATGCCAACGATGGGTGGGCGTGCACGCAGAACGGTCGGTGCTCGTACGGCCCGGTCGGAGCGGATGCATCCGTCGGGCTCGATCTCACGCTGGATCTCGGCGCCACCCCACCGGCGCAGGTCACCATCGCCCCGGTCGTCGTCGGCCCGGCGGGCACCACCGGTGACGTCGCCGCCGTCGCGATCCCGGTGACGGTGGTGCCGAACCTGCTCTACGGCGACATCGGTCGCGGCTCGGTGACGGCCATCGGCAACTCGGTGGTCACCTGCCGCGACGACAACCCGGCATGTGCGGCGGCACGGGCCGATCCGACGGGCGTCGACAACAACAGGTTCGCGCTGCAGTACGTCAACAGCGGCGGTGACGCAGTGAATTCGTCGTCGGCGCAGCTCGCCGTCGTCGGAAGCGTCACTCGGGCGTTCCTCGTGTGGGGCGGCGACATCGACCACGGCTCGCCCGGCGCGGTGGACTCATCGCAGCGCGGCACGGTCACGCTCACCGGTCCCGATGGCGTCGTGCACACCATCGTCGCCGACGCCGTGCACGACCTTCGCACCGGTCTGTACACGGCCGACGCCGACGTCACCGGCCTGGTCGCCGGGTCCGGCACCTACACCGTCGGTGACGTGCAGACAGCGCGCGGCGCCGGCTCGTTCGGCGGCTGGTCACTGGTCGTCGTCACGGCGGACGCCGCGCAACCCGAGCGGCTGCTGCTGGTCACCGCGCCGGGCACGTACCTCACCGACGATGCGCCGCTGGCGGTGTCGCTGCCGGCCGGTACGGCGATGAGCAGCTCCGCCGCGACGGTCGCCGTCGTGGCCTTCGAGGGCGACCCGGACCTCAGCGGTGATCAGCTCGTCGTCAACGGCGCCGTCACACCCAACGCGTTCGGGAGCACCGTGCCGTCGCCGTTCGATCCGCTGCTGGTGAACACGTTCGGCACCGATGTGATCGAGCACCACCTCGCCGTTGTCGGCGGAACCAGCGTCGAGGTCTCGGCCACCACCACGGACGACTTCGTGGCGATCGCCATCGTCGCCGTGCAGGTGGACGTGCCGGCCGGATAGGGCCACTGGGTAGGGTCGTCGCTGTGAGCGACGCGAACTCGGCCGACGTCTCCCGCCACCTGGTGCGCTGGAGCGAGACCTTGGCGGCCATCGCCCGCACCGGTTTGGCGTTCACCCAGAACCTGTACGAGCGCGAGCGCTTCGAGGAGGTGCTCCACGTCGCCGCCGACATCCGATTTGCCGCGGATGAAGCGCTCGAGGTGCGACGCGAGCAGGACCACTTCGATCAAGACCACGTCCATCACGACCAACTCGGCCGTGCCGCACTCGTGCAGGACTGGATGGAGTCGGTGGGCGAGGGTGTGCCCGGCTACGTCACGCCGAAGGTCGCCATCGGCGCCGTCGTCGGCAACGACGAGGGCGAGATCCTGCTCGTGCAGCGCGCCGACAGCGGGATCTGGCTCTACCCGACCGGATGGGCGGACGTCGGCTACTCGCCCGCCGAGGTGGCGGTGAAGGAGGTGGCCGAGGAGACCGGCATCCTGTGCGAACCGGTGCAGCTGATCTCGGTCATCGACGGCCAGCGGATGGGTTTCACCCGCTTCGGCATGTACATGCTCCTGTTCCACTGCCGCGCCGTCGGCGGCGAGTTGCAGGGGCACCCGCTGGAGACCTCCGGTGTGGGCTGGTTCAGCCGGGATGCCCTGCCGGAGGCAACCGCCGGTGCCGGGTGGTGGGGGCCGAGTGCGTTCGCGGCCATCGACGGCGTTGCGATGCAGACGATGTTCGAAGCACCACGCGACCCGATCTGGCGCGGTGACGCGCCGGAGGGCTAGTTGTACCCGGCCGGGACGTTGGTGACATCCGCTGACGCGTGAAGACCTCCGGGCATTGTGGAGTTTGCCGCTTCACAACCCAGGAGGTCTTCGGTGTCTCACCGTAACGCCCGTCTCACTGTTCATGGTCGCCGTCTGCTCGTGCACCGAGTCCGCGAAGAAGGCCAAGCTGTCGCTCACGTCGCCAAAGCCATGGGCGTCTCACGCCAATGCGCTCACCGTTGGGTTGCCCGGTTCGACATCGAAGGAGACGATGGGCTCGCCGATCGTTCATCGCGACCGCACAGCACGCCAACGCGCACCAGCAACGAGATCGAGAACAAGGTCGTTGCCGCTCGCAGCGAGCATCGCAAAGGTCAGGACTGGCTCGGCCCCGAACTCGGGCTGCCTCCGAGGACCGTCAGTCGGATCCTGCGCCGCCACAACGTGCCGTACTTGCGTGACTGCGACCCGCTGACCGGCCAGCTGATCCGTTCCTCGAAAGCAACAGCTGTGCGTTACGAACGCGAACGACCCGGCGAGCTGGTCCACATGGACGTCAAGAAGATCGGCCGGATCCCCGACGGTGGCGGATGGCGCGCTCACGGCCGTGAGATGGGCTCAACGTGGGAACGCAAGAAGATCAAGCTCGGCTACGACTACGTCCACTCGGTCGTCGATGATCACAGTCGGCTGGCGTTCAGCGAGATCCACGCAGACGAACGCGGCGCAACGACCGCCGGGTTCTTCGCTCGAGCGATCGAGTTCTTCGCCGCGCACGGCGTCACGATCGAACGACTGATCAGCGACAACGCCTGGAACTACCGGCGCAGCAAACAGCTCCGCGAGCTGCTCGCCGAACACGACATCACCCACAAGTTCATTCGCCCGCACTGCCCATGGCAGAACGGCAAAGTCGAGCGCTTCAACCGCACGCTGGCCACCGAATGGGCATACCGGCAGGTGTTCACCAGCAACGACGAACGCGCAGCCGCTCTTGCACCTTGGCTCGACTACTACAACACTCAACGTCGCCACACCGCCCTCGGCGGTCAACCACCCATCAGCCGGCTCCCGTCACCAACCTGACGGCCGGGTACAGCTAGTCGTCAGCTGTTCTGGTCTCGCAGGAACTGCTCGACCTCGGCGACCAGTTCGTCGCTGTCGACCTCGGCGGGGGTGACGGCTTCGTCGAGCTCGCCGCCGACCACATCGTCCTCGTCGTCGTCCTCGTCCTCGTCGTCATCGTCGGCCATCGCCTCGAGGCGGGCGACGTAGCCGATGAGGTCGTCGTCGTCGTTGACGAACGCGGTGACGCGCTGGTCGTAGTCGCTGGCGTCGGTGACCAGCCGTGCGGTCGGTGCTGGCGATCCGAGCATGTCGCATGCCCGCTCGACGAGCGCCAACGCGGCCTTCGGCGATGGCACCTGGGATGCGTAGGCGGGGACTGCGGCCCACAGCGACGCTGACGGTCGGTCGACCTTCCCACATGCGTCGTGCAACACGCCGACGATGCCCGTGGGGCCCTCGTACCGGCTGCGCTGGAGGTCGAAGCGGTCGATCATGCCCTGATCGGTGGCGGTGCCCATGACGTGCACCGGGCGCGTGTGCGACACGTCGGCCAGCAGCGCGCCGAGCGTGAGGACCATCGCCACGTCGAACTCGTCGGCGATGGCGCCGAGCTGTTCGGTGAACAGCCGCCAGCGCAGCGCCGGCTCGGGCCCGAGCACGAGGATGACGTCGCCACCGGGGGTGGATGCGCTCCACAACCCGACCGTCGGCCACACGATCATGCGCGACTGCGTGGGCGTGAGCCGCACGTGCGGACGGACGGTGGCGAAGTCGGTGAACTCCTCCGGGTCGATCTCCGCCAACGGCTGTGCCTGCCAGCTCTCGATGAGGTGGCGGACGCTGTTGCTGGCGGCATCGCCGGCGTCGTTCCAGCCGGTGAACGCAGCGATCATGACTGGGCGGCGCAGGGTTGGCCGAGCCAGCCAGCGAACGTGATCCATCGCCAAAACCCTATCGGCCGCGAACCGTCGGTCCGTCTGAGGTTGCAGTCATCGCGAGCACCGAACGACCGGGCTCAGACGATGGCAGCCGCCTTGGCCAGGTCGTGCGGGCCGGCCGAGAGGTAGCCGAACTGGGCGCGCACGGTGGCGCCCCAGGGCTCGAGGATCGTGAACAGCTCGTCGATGTCGTCGCCCAGCGCAGCGACAGCGCCGGCCATCTGCTCGTCGGTGCGCACCTCGATGGCCTCGCGTGCCTCGCGCCCGGCGTCGGTGAAGCCGACGTCGTCGACGTAGCCGCGGCTGCGCAGCCGATCCTGTGCGGCGTCGAACTGCTCGTCCGACCACGCCCGCGTGCGGCTGTAGCTGCGCATCGGCAAGCCCCAGTAGAGCTCGCTCAGGAGGCCGATCTCGGTGGCGTCGATGCCGGCCGCGATCCACGAACCGGTGTGCGAGTCGCCGCGGTACTCGCGCAGCATGTCGCCCATCCGCCAGACGGCGCCGAGGTCGCTGTCGGGGGTGGCCTGCGAGCGCAGCCCGGCATAGAGCGGGCGGCCCTCGGGGCGCAGCGGCTCGACGGCACGCGACAGCAGCTCGCGTGCGCGCCCGACGCCGTCGGGCGCGTCGCCGAGGATGCGGGTCAGCTGGGCGATGGCGCCGTCGTCGCGCGCCTGGCAGATGGTCGCCGCGTCGGTCTTGGTCCAGCCGAGCTGCACGCTGGGCACGACTGCCTGCGGGTTGAACACGGCGAACGCCGCCGAGACGACCTCGCCGGGCACCTGTCCCATCACCGAACCGCGGCTGGTGAAGTACGCCGGCCCGTCCGGCAGGGCGACGCCGTTTGCCTGCGCCGGGCTCGGGGCGAAACCGAGGCCGACGTAGTTCTGGTGGCACTCGGGGGAGAAGTAGACCTGGCCGACGACGGGCTCGAGCACCGAGCCGAGCTTGCGAGACAGCGTGGAGAGCGGTTGCATGCGCGCACGATAGGCACGGCGCCGGGAGCTACCGGGAGTCGAGGTGCCGCGTGCCGGTCGAGCTCCCCGACGTAGCCTCTCGACCCTGTGACCGCATCGATCGAGATCGCCACCGAAGCAACCGAGGAGCTGGTCGACGCGATCGCCCACCTGCTGCCGCAGCTGTCCGCGTTGTCACCGCCACCGGACGCGCACACGCTCGCGGCGATCGTCGCGGACGGCGACTGCACGCTGTTTCTCGCCCGCGTCGACGGACGGATCGTCGGCTCGTTGACGCTGGTCGTGTTCCGCACCCCGGGCGGGGTGAAGGCGTGGATCGAAGACGTCGTGGTCGATGGCTCCGCGCGCGGCCATGGCGTCGGCGAGTCGTTGAACCTCGCTGCCATCGAGCGGGCGATCGAGCTCGGCGCGAAGGCGGTCAACCTCACCAGTCGTCCGAGCCGCGAGGCAGCGAACCGCTTGTACCAACGCCTCGGCTTCGTCAAGCGCGACACCAACGTCTATCGCTACGACCCCGGAGTTGGTCAAGTCACTTGACGAAATGGGATCGACGACGTAGATTGTCAATCAACTTGACGATCTAGAGGAGATCCCGATGCCCGTGCTCAGCGCCCCGACGTCACCCACCCACCAGCTTCCTGGCACCTCGTTCACGTCGCTGGCCACACCGGCGCTCGGCTCGAACGAGACCGCCGTCTGGAAGGTCTCGATCGCTCCCGGCACCGAGGCGTCGCCGCACTCGCTCACACGAGGCGAGGTCTTCGTCGTGATCGCCGGAACGGCGCGTGTCCGCATCGGCGCGGCGACGCAGCAGGCGACCGCCGGGGACGTGATCATCGTCCCCGCTGACACGGAGCTCGAGCTGACCAACGTCGGGAACGGCCCACTCGACGCGATGTGCTGCATGCCCGTCGGCGGCCAGGCGCGGTTCGGTGACGGTGCAGCGTTCACGCCACCGTGGGCGCAGTGACGCCCGCGTCGACGCCGCTTGCGCGCCTGTTCGCGATGGCGTACCGGCAGATCATCGATCAGCTGCACGAGTCGCTCTGTGCGCGTGGCTGGACCGACGTGCGCCCCGTGTACGGGTTCGTGCTGCTCATCGCTCGCGACGCACCGGTCACGCCGCGCGCGATCGTCGAGGTGCTGGGGTTCACCAAGCAGGCCGCGTCGCAGCTCGTCGACGCGATGGAAGCCGACGGGTACGTGCGACGGGATCGCGATCCGAACGACGCTCGCGCCAAGCTCGTCTCGATCACGCCTCGTGGGCTCGAGCTGCTCGTCGAGGTCGAGCGGATCTACGCCGAGATCGAGGCGAGCTGGGCCGAGCACATCGGCGACCGAAAGGTCGCCGCCATGCGATCGGCGTTGGTCGGCGGCCTCGACGCGTTCTTCGGTGACGAACCTCCTCCGGTTCGCCCGCCCTGGTGAGGTGTCGATCGCATCGGTAGCTTCGACGCATGAGCACACGCCACCTCGAGAAGTCGCGCACGTTCCCGGTGAGCGTCGAGCACGCGTACGACGTGGTGCTGCCGGCTCCGTTGCCGACCATCTTCAGCCGCCGTTACGGCGCCATCGCGCCCATCGCCGAGGTGATCGGGCAGGAGGGTGCGTGGGGCACCGCCGTCGGTCAGACGCGCACCATTCGGTTGAAGGACGGCGGCACGATGCTCGAGACCCTCACGCGGATCGATCGTCCGCAGGTCTTCGGCTACACGATCGGCTCGATCACCGGGGCGCTGAAGCCGCTCGTGGTCGGGGCCAGCGGTTCGTGGTCGTTCGAGTCGGCTGGCACCGGGGTGCGGATCACGTGGGCGTGGGACATCGAGCCGACCGCCAAGCTCGGCCGGCTGGCGATGCCGCTGTTCGCTCGCCTCTGGTCCGGCTACGCCCGCCAGGCGATGGACGAGATCGAGCGCATCCTCGTCGCCTGACCGGTCGGGTTCACGGGAGGTCGCCGGCGGCGCGCAGGACGTCTTCGGCGGATTGACGGACCTGCCAGTCGCGATCTTCGAGCGCGATCCGGAGCGCAGCGTCGACGTCGTCGCCTTCGAAGGGTGCCAACGCCAGCACCGCGCGGCGACGCACCGCCGGCTTGTCCGAGCACGCGATGAGGATGGCCGGCAGGCCGCGTTCGTCGCCGATCGCGCCGAGCGAGGCGACGGCTGCCTCGCGCACGAGCGCGTCACTGGCCGTCGTGGCGAGATCGATCAACGTCGCCATCGTCGCGTCGTCGACCACCTCCTGCTCGCCGGCCGCCCACGCCGCCGCTTCCGCCACGGTGGGCACGCGGTCGCGCATCGCCTCGAGGAGCGAGATCGACGGACGCGTGCCGGCGATCATCGCCGCCCGTCGACGAACCCGCGGATCGATGTCACCGAGCGAGGCGGCCAGCTGCGCGTCGGTGAGCGAACCGAGGCGCTGCAACGCACCGAGCGCGAGCTCGCGGCTGACGGGGTCGTCGTCGGACAGCGCCCCGAGCGCCGTATCGACGTCGCCGGAGTGACCGGCCGCAGCGATGTCGCGCCAACGATCCCGGCCGACGGGCGCCTCGGTCATCGTTTCAACATGTGCGACAGGGTGGTGACCATCCACGCCGCGCCGAAGGCGACGACCGTGGCGATGACGCCACCGATCACGACGGCCATGCTGCTGCTGGCGACCACGGCCCATGCCCGTCGCCACCACGGCGGTGAGTCGTAGGGCGGGGCGTCCGCATCGCGCACTGGCACGCCAAACGCTGTGCGACCCGGCCGTCGGGCGCGTGCCGGATCAGCCGTTGCTCTGGCAGGCTTTCTCCAACCGGCAGCGATCAGTGCCAAGATCGCCAGGCCGGCAACCCAGGCAGCAGCGGAAGTGAGCTCGGTGGTCGACACGCAGCAACAGATGGTACCGGTGCCGCTCGCTGGCGTTCGGGCGCCCAGCAAGCGCCATCGTGTGTGGTCCGTGCCGTTGGCGGCCATCGGCGTCGGCACGATCGCGCTCGTGCTCGCGGCGTGGGCGATCCCGGCCAAGCTCCTCGTCGACAAGCGCGATTGCGTGAAGGTCGAAGAAGTCGACGGCGCGAACGTGTGCACCGAGCGCGGCGCGTCGGAGGACGTGGAGTACGCGCAGGCGCCCGCCGATGCGCAGTCGGTCGAGTCGCGGCTCTCGATCAAGGGCTTCGACACCTTCGGCTCGTCCGGGCAGGTCTACTTCGTCACCGTCTCCACCACGCCGGTGCAACTGATCGACTGGTTCGTGGCGCGGCACAACCCGGCCACCCACCTCGGCAGCCGGCAGGACTTCTACGGATCGAAGAGCGACGAGGAGAGCCGCACCGAGGGCTTCGCCCAGATGCGCGACGCCAAGCAGGTGGCGACGTTCGTCGCGCTGCAGCGCGCCGGCTTCCCGGTGAAGCTGATCGACGGGCTGCCCACCATCGCCAGCTTGTGCCTCGACGGCAGCTTCGCCGACAAGGAGACGTGCACCGACAAGGCGCCGGCAGCCGACGTGCTCGAACCGGGTGACGTGTTCACCAAGATCGACGACACCGCGGTGAAGACGCTCGACGAGCTGTCGGCCGCAGTGCAGACCCACGACGTCGGCGACGTGGTGACGGTCGAGGTGTCGCGCAGCGGCAAGCTGCTGACGTTCCCGATCGAACTGGTGGAGGCGAAGGATGACGGTCCGACGCGGCCGATCCTGGGTTTCCTGCCGGCCGACACGCGCAACCTCGAGTGGTGCGATGACGACGGTTGCTCGACGGAACTGCCGGCCGACTTGAAGGTCGACTTCGACACCGAAGGGATCGGCGGCCCGTCGGCGGGCACCGCGTTCACGATCGCCCTCATCGACGAGCTGACCCCCGGGTCGCTGATGGGGAACCAGACCGTCGCGATCACCGGCACCATCGACATCGACGGCAACGTCGGGGCGATCGGTGGACTGCCGTCGAAGACCTCGGCGGTGAAGCAGACCGGGGTGAAGTACTTCATCGTCCCCGAGTCGCAGGGCGAGAAGAACCTCGCCGAGGCTCGCAAGGTGGCCGGCAACGACGTGCAGATCATTCCGGTGAAGACGATCGACGACATCATCGCCTTCCTCGGAACCCTCGGCGGCGACGCACTTCCTGCGCCCGCCGACACGGTCCCCGCCACGACCCCGTGACCGGTACGGGGAGCATGCCGCAACCGGGCGGGCCCCCAGACCTACGCTGTTCGCCCAATGGCACTTTCGTTCTCCCGTCCCGACCCGTCGTCACCCAGTGCGGTGGCCTCGGCGACGTTCTCGCAGTCGCGTCGCGGGTTCGACCAGGCCGAGGTGCGCGATCTGCTGCGCATGGTCGCGGCCGAGCTCGCCAGGCTGCAAGAGCGTGAGAAGTTCCTCGAGCGCGAGCTCCGTGGCGCGCAGCGCGGCACCACCAACGCCGCGGTCGCCCTCGACGACGAGGTGGTCACCCGCCTCCTCGGTGAAGAGGCGACGCGCATCCTGACCACCGCCCGCGAGGCCGGATCGCAGATCCGCATCCGTTCCGAGGAAGGCGCCGCGCGGCTGCTGCGCGAAGCCACCGACGAGGCCCAGCGGTTGCGCGAGGAAGCCGAAGTGGAGGCAGCGCGTCGTCGTCAGGACGCGAACTCCGACGCCGAGAGCGAACTGCAGATGGCCAAG
The DNA here is from genome assembly GCA_965229005.1 of Ilumatobacteraceae bacterium. GTDB lineage: Bacteria > Actinomycetota > Acidimicrobiia > Acidimicrobiales > Ilumatobacteraceae > CBDDIP01. The sequence continues at coordinate 858,720 of CBDDIP010000001.1, read as the reverse complement.
CAGCAGGGCCGCGACATGGTCAACGAGGCGCGGGCCTACCGCGAGCGCGTGCTCAGCGAGCTCGCCCGTCGTCGCGAACTGGCCCGCCAGCAGATCGAGCAGCTGATCCACGGCCGCGACCGTCTGCTGCAGGCGTTCGAACGCGCCCGCATCGCCGCCGTCGACGTGATGGCCGAGATGACGCCGCTCGGCGAGCCGACCGAGTACGTCAACCTGTCGCCCACCACCGGCCCGGTGCCGATCATGGTTCCCGTCGCCGAGCTCGATCAGGCCGAGGCCGTGACGGAGCCCGAGGCGGTCGAAACGGTGGACGTCGCCGAGATCGAGATCGTCGAGGTCGTCGAGATCGCTGCCGACGAGGAGCCCGAGATCGTCGATGCCGCTCCGGTGGAAACGACGCCGGAAGCCGCCGACGACACGGTCGTGCTGATGCGCGAGCACCACGATCCGGCTGACGTCGAGCACGAGACCGACGAGGACGATGATCGCCCGTCAGCGCCGGTGCTGTCGCTGTTCGCCGGCGAGATGGATCGCCACGAGGGTGGCGGGATGGCCCACCCGAGCACCGAGCCGTTGCCCGACGATGCGAAGCCGTCGGTCGACAGCCTCTTCGCCAAGCTGCGCGCCGCACGCGCCGATGTCGTCGTCGAACGCGCTGCTGTCGCCGACACTGCCACTGACGAGTCTGTCGACGCCACGGTCGCACTCACCCTCCCGACCGACGAGCTGCAGGTGTTCAAGCCGTCGCCGGTCGCCCCGGACGTCGTCACCGAAGTGGACGACACGCCGTTCGCCCACCGCGACGCAGCGCTCACCCCGATCATCGTGGCCACCGCTCGAAAGCTGAAGCGCGTGCTGGCCGACGAGCAGAACGAGCTGCTGCATACGCTGCGCCGCAAGGACGGCGTGCGCACGCTGGACGCGCTGCTGCCCTGGGCCGGCGATCACACGCAGCGCTACGCCGAGGCCATCGAAACCGAGTTGGAGAAGGCCGGCCTGGCCGGTGCAGCCAGCACGCATCCCGACGGGGGTGACAAGGCGCACCGCGCCGACCTCAACCGTTCGAAGGCCCTGGCGCCGGCCGTCGACATGTTGCGTGAGTCGATCCTGATGCCAATGCGCGACCGTGTCGAGCGGGCAGTCACCGAGGCCGGCGGCGACAACGGCGAGCTCGCCACCATGGTTCGCGCCATCTACCGCGAGTGGAAGACGCAGCGCATCGACGAGCACCTCGACGACATCGTGCGCATGGCCTACGGCCGCGGCGCGCTGGCGGCACTGACGCCCGGCACGCCGATCAGCTGGATCGTCGATCCCAACGGCCCGGCATGCGCCGACGCCGAGGACAACTCGCTCGGTGGCGTGGTCAACGCCGGCGAGCCGTTCCCGACGGATCACGTCTGTGCACCGGCGCACGCCGGTTGCCGCTGCATGCTCATCGTGGTGCCCCGGTAACCTCGGCCGCGTGCGCAACCCTTCCGACGTGCCCGCCGGCGAGCCGAAGGCACCTCGCACACCCGGACGACGGATGGGCGACCGTGGTCGCCTGATCCTCATCATCGGCGCCGTGGTCGTTGTCGGGCTGATCCTGCTGACGCGGGTGTTCTCCAGCTTCTACGTCGACTACCTGTGGCATCAGTCCGTCGGCCGCACCGACGTGTTCTGGGGCGTGTGGTGGGCGAAGTTGACGATGTTCCTGCTCTTCGGTGGCGTCTTCGTCGCGGTGGCCATCCTCAACCTCGTCATCGCCGATCGGCTGGCGCCGAGCACCTTCTCGGCCAACACCCACCCAGCGGTCGAGCGCTTCCACGAGTTCTTCGGTCATCGGATGCGCTTGCTGCGCATCGGCGTCGCCGTCGTGATCGGGCTCCTGTTCGCGCTGCCGGCGATGGGCCACTGGCAGGACTGGCTGATGTTCCGCAACAGCAAGTCGTTCGGGATCAACGACCCCGAGTTCGGCAACGACATCGGCTTCTACCTGTTCCGCCTGCCGTTCATCAGCTTCCTGCTCGACTGGCTGTTCGCCGCGGTCGTCTTCATCACCGCGCTGGTGATCGGGACGCACGTCCTGAACGGCGGCATCGTCCTGCAGCCGCCTCGCCCGAAGGTCCGCAAGGCCACCAAGGCGCACGTCGCCGTGCTGCTCGCGGTCCTGGCGGTGCTCAAGGCCGGCGACTACGTCGTCAAGCGCTACGAGCTGACCTACGAGGCGTCCGGCGTGGTGCGCGGGCCCGGCTACGCCAGCGTGAACGCGGAACTGCCGGCGATCGTGCTGCTGGCGCTGATCGCGGTGCTCGTTGCCGGCCTGTTCCTGTGGACGCTGAAGAGCGGATCGTGGCGGTTGCCGATCATCGCCTCGGCGCTGTGGGCGCTGCTCGCGCTGATCGGTGGCGTGATCTACCCGGCCGCGGTGCAGGCGTTCTCGGTGAACCCGAACAAGAAGGACCGCGAAGCGCCGTACGTGGCCCGCAACATCGACGCCACCCGCAGCGCGTTGGGCATCAACACGGTCAACGTGGAACAGGTCGACATCGGCACCGACTCGCTCAGCGAATCGGCACTGTCCGACGACGTCGCCCCGCTGCGCGACGTGCGGCTGTTCAGCCCGGACAGCACGATGAAGGAGCGCTTCCGCACCGACGAGGGCCAGACCACCGGGTTGACGATCAACGACCTCGACGTGGATCGCTACACCGTCGACGGCGTCATGCGCCAGGAGCTGATCGCCGCACGCGAGCTCGATCTCGGTGGAGTTGCCAACAAGTCGTGGCAGGGCACGCACCTGCTGTCGACGCACGGCTGCGGGCTCGTCAGCGCACCTGCCGGCGTGGCCACCACGTCGGGTCGACCGGTGTACCTGAAGAAGGATCTCGACCGGCCCGAGCTGTACTTCAGCGAGAAGCTGGGCGGCTACGCGGTCGTCAACACCACGGTGAAGGAGGGCCCGGACTGCGAGACCAGCAGCGACGACGGGCACTACAACGGCAGCGGTGGGGTGAAGCTCGACTCGACCGTCAAGCGATTGGCGTTCGCGCTCGACTACCTCGACTACAACCTGTTCGCCTCCAGCGCGATCAGCGACGACTCTCGCCTGATCTCCGTGCGCAGCGTCAGCGATCGCGTGCGCGAGATCGCCCCGTTCCTCTCCATCGACGGCGACCCGTACCCCGTGTTGCTCGATGGTCGGGTGCTCTGGGTGATCGACGGGTACACCACCTCGGATCGGTACCCCTACGGCGAGAACGGCGATCGCAGCCAGCTGGCGCCGACGACCGGTCTGACGAAGCCGTTCAACTACGTCCGCAACAGCGTGAAGGCCGTGGTCGACGCGTACGACGGCTCCGTCACGATGTACGTCGTCGACGAGACCGACCCCGTCATCAAGGTCTGGCGGTCAGCGTTCCCCGACCTGTTCCAGCCGAAGTCCGAGATGCCCGAGGGTCTGGTGGAGCACCTGCGCTACCCGGAGGACATCTTCCGCGTGCAGACGGCCGCGTACGCGAAGTACCGCCTCGCCGCCGACGCGTTCTTCAGCCGTGACGGCCTGTGGTCGGTCGCCCAGGCTGCGCCGACGTTCCCGTCCACCGACGCCAACCCGACGGGTGGCTCCACCGGTGACACGTCGACCACCGTCGCGCAGCAGGACCCCGCGGACTTCGCGGCCGACTCCAGCGCGGCGCGGTTCGTGCCGTACTACTCGATCTTCCATCCGCCGAACGACGGTCCGGTGCAGTTCGCGCTCTTCCGCCCCTTCGTGCTGTTCGCCTCCGACGACGGCCGCAAGGAGATGCAGGCGTACATGACCGCCAGCAGCGACCCGGACACCTACGGGCAGCTGACGGTCTACGACGTCACCAACGCGATCAAACCCGACGGCCCGGCGACGATCACCTCGACGATGAACAGCGACACCGATCTCTCCGAGGCGATCACCCTGCTGTCGCGCGGCGGCAGCCAGGTGGAGTACGGCGACCTGCAGATGTTCTCCGTCGCCGGATCGGTGCTCTGGGTGCGTCCGCTGTACGTCGTGTCGGTGGGGACGAACCAGCCGACGCTGCGCTACGTCGTCGTCTACTACAACACCAAGGTCAGCTTCGGATCCTCGTTGCGCTTGGCGCTGGCGCCGCTGTTCCCCGGTTTCGACACCGACCTCGGTGACGTGCAGGGCGGCGACGGCGGTAACGGCACCGACGAACCATCGGACCCCGGCAACGTGGACAAGACCCCGGCCGAGCTGCTGCAGGAGGCCGACGATCTGTTCACCGAGGCGGAAGCCGTGCTCAAGGCCAAGGGCGCCGCGGGCCTCGGCGAGTACCAGACGAAGGTCGCTCAGGCGCAGGACCTGGTGAAGCAGGCGCTGGCGCTGCTGGACGCGGCCCAGGCCCCTGACGGCGCCGATCCCGGCACGACCGACCCCGGCACCGACGACACCACGCCGGACTCGACCCCCGACACGAACCCGTAGCCGAGTCTCGGGACAGGCGCCGACGGTATCCGTCAGCCGCTGTCCCGAGACTGGGTCGGACTAGCGGCCGCTGGCGCGGCGGACCTGCTCGGCAAGCGTGGCCAGATCCTGGCGGAAGGCGATCTCGTAGCGGGCCTGCTCGTTGGCAAGCTTCACCTGACCGGTGCGCAGCGCCTCGACGACCTCGGTGGAGACGCCGACGGTCTCGGGTGTGTCGCCGCGCTGGCCCAGCGCGTCGATGTCGCGCCCGAGCTCGCTCAGCTGGTTGGCCAGCTCGGTGCTGACGTTGGAGAGGCGCTCCTCGGTCGCTGCCACCAGCTCTCGTGCCTGACGGGCCTCGCCGTCGCTGGCGGTCACCCGCTCGGCCAGTTGCGCCAGCTGGGCCGACAGCTCGTCGGTCGCGGCAACCCGCTCGGCGAGTGCGGCCACCTGCGCGGTGAGCTCATCGTCCACCACTGCTGCTGGCGCAACGCTCTCGCCCTCGGCCGGCGCAGCCGTTGCGTTGGCGGCGAGCTGCTCGCTCAACGATGCGACCTGGGCCCGCAGCTCGTCGGTGGCCGCCACCCGCTCGGCGAGCTCGGCCAGCTGACCGCGCAGGTCGTCGGTGACGGCAATGCGCTCGGCGAGCTGAGCGATCTGTGCCTGGGTGTTGTCGTCGCCGCCCTGCGGACGGTTGGCCAGCTCCTCGACGCGAGCACGCAGCTCCTCGTCCACCGCAGGTCGATTGGCCAGTTCGTCGATGCGAGCCAGCAGCTCTTCGCCGACGCCGGGCCGGTTGGCGAGCTCGTCGAGTCGGGCATTGAGGTCGGGGTCGATCGTGGGGCGGTTGGCGAGCTCGTCGAGTCGGGCGTTGAGCTCCGGGTCGATCGCCGGCCGGCTGGCCAGCTCCTCGACGCGTGCCCGAAGGTCGTCGTTGCCGCCTTCGTCGTGCAGCTGGGTGATCCGGTCGCGCAGCGCCGACAGCTGGGCGCCGAACTCCGCCTGTGCGCTGACGCGAGCGTTCAGCTGGTTGAGCTGTGCCGACAGCGAGTCCACGGCTGCGACGCGCTGCTGCAGGTCGTCGAGCCGAGCTGCCGTGTCGCTGTCGCCAGCCGCAGCGGGCGGGGGCGGGAACTCGCCGCCGTCGATGGAGGCCATGCCGTGCGCCGGGGTCGGCAGCAGGGGGCGGTTGAGGTCGCTCGTGTCGATCTTGCGAGCGAGCGCGGCGAGCTGCTCCTCGATCTCGGCCAGCTTCGGTGACGCCTCGCCGTCGCCGGACGAGCCCGTCGACGCGTTGGCCAGGTGCTCCTCCAGCTCGGCCACCTTGGCGCCGAGGTCGGAGGTGGCCGACAACCGGTCCTCGAGGTCGGCCAGCTTCATCGCCAGCTCGTGCGTGGCCGGGTTGAGCATCACGCCCTCGGGCGAGGTGTCGTCGTCGGGGCTGATCGGCGGGTGGGCCAACCTCTCCTCGAGGTCGCGGATCTTGCCGTTGATCGCGGCGAGGTCGGGGGACGCCCCGCCGGCGAGTGCGGTGGTGCTGGCGTCGAGCGAGGACAGCCGCGCTTCGATGATCGCCTTCTCCTGCTCGGTGGCATCGAGACGGGCCTTCACGTCCTGCAGCTCCGCGCGCAGCGCGAGGAAGTCAGCGGGCTCGACGGTCGGCTTCTTCTTGAACAGACCCATCAGATGACGCTCCAGGTTCGCGGCAGGGGGTTGCGGGCGCAACGCACGGTCGCTACCGTAACCGTCCTACTCCGTCGCGGGGTGGAGCAGCTCGGTAGCTCGTCGGGCTCATAACCCGAAGGTCGCAGGTTCAAATCCTGCCCCCGCCACTCAATGAACGCCCAGGTCACATGGCCTGGGCGTTCGACGTTGTCGGGGCGCGTCACCGGCGACGTCTACCGGCTTCGCAACGTGCGGCTCGCTGACCTGGGGTGACGCGCCAAGTTGGCCGGTAGACGTCTACCGGCTGGCGGTGGCGACGAGCGTGGCGAATCGTTCGGCGGCGGCGCCGCTCATGCCGGGCAGCAGGTGTTGGTAGGTGTGCATCGTGAATGCGGGGTGGGCGTGACCGAGGCGTTCGGAGACGACTTTGATGGCGGTGCCGTCGGCGACGAGCAGCGACGCGTGGGTGTGGCGCAGGTCGTGGAACCGGACTCGTGGTAGGACGATGCGGTCGAAGAGTTGGCTGATCGATTCGGGGTTGAGGAAGCGGCCGGTTGTGTTGCAGAACATCCAGTCGTCGGGCCCGCATGGCAGCCCGTCGCGCTCGAGTTGTCGTCGCCACCGGCGGAGCTCGTCGAGGGTGGCGCGGTCGATCTCGACGCTGCGGCGGCTGGTGCGGGTCTTGGGTGCGAACTCGACGGGGCGGCCGCCGACGTTCTGCAGGGTGCGTGACACCGACAATCGGGAGTGGGCGACGGAGAGGTCGGACCATTTGAGTCCGACGATCTCGCCTCGGCGCATGCCGGTGTGCGAGGCGAGGTGCAGGGCCGGGTAGAGCCGCTGCCCACGGGCGGCGGTGAGGAACGCGCTGAGCTCGGCGGCGGTCCATGACCGTGCGACATCGCTGGCGGGTGGGCGTCGACGGCTGCGCGTGTCACGGGCGACGTTGCGGTCGACGAGCCGGCGGGCGACGGCGTGGTCGAGCGCGGCGCGGATGACGGCGTGGACCTCGAGGATCGTCTTGGGAGCGCGGCCGGCGCCGTCTGCGCCGCCGGTGGTGGCGAGGGTGTCGTAGAGGGTGTCGAGGTGATCGGCGCGCAGGCGACGCAGCAGGATGTCACCGACAGCGGGTTGGATGTAGCGGTCGACGAACCAGGCATACCGGTAGGCGGTGGTGGCACGGACCTGGCGCCGCTTGTGGGGGATCCAGGTGTTGGTGAGGTACTCGCCGAACGTGACCGGACCGGTCGGTGCTGCAGGTGTGGCGTCGCGTTCACGGTCGAGGCGGGCGGCGAGTTGTTCGGCTTCGTCACGGTTGTGGCCGACGGGGTGCCATCGTCGGCGTTCCCGTCCGGTGAGTGGGTCGAGGCCGTCGTAGGCGACGACGTAGAAGCGGGCCTGGCGTTGCACGATGTAGCTCATCCACCGATATCGACCACTTCGACACCAACCCGAAGCTCGCGCTCCGAGCCGATCGCGTGTCCTCCAGGACCGGGCGTGGCATGTGCGTTGGAAGTCGACCGCTCATCGACGTGAACGGGGGTGGACGATGTAGCTCATCGCTGAGCGTCGAAAAACGTCGAGCCAACCCGAAGGTCATTGGACGCCCGAGCGGCGGGCATCCTCCGCTCGATCGCTGGAAGGTGGGATCTACGGCGAGGTCAGCTCGGCGCGTGCCGAGTCGACCGTGTCCGCCTCGACGGCGCCAAGCATCGTCCGAACTTCGCCGTCGCTCGAGCCGCAGAGGTTCGAGTAACCCGCCACCGTCGTCGTGGGGTCTGTCTCGCGAATGCCAAGGCGAACTCCACCGGTGGCTCCAGCCGCGTACGCTGCACCCGTGCGACTTGTGCGAACGTTCCTTGGTGCCGGGTTGGTCACGGCAGCGCTGATCGTTGCCGGCTGCGGGAGCAGTGACGGCAGCGAGTCGTCCGCCAGCAGCGTTGTCGGGGTTTCCCCTGCGTTGGTTGCTCCGGACGTGTTCGCTGCCCGCATCGAGGCGCCCGGGGTGGTGACGATCAATGTGCATACGCCAGATGAGGGGAGCATTGCCGGGACGGATCTGACGATCAGGTTCGACCAGATCGCCGAGTCGAGCGACCTCCCAGCTGATCGGAGCACCCCGCTGGCGATCTACTGCCGGTCTGGCAACATGTCCGCGGCCGCTGTGGATGACCTCGAGGCGCTGGGTTTCAACGACATTGTCGAACTCGAAGGTGGTTTCAACGCTTGGGTGGCATCGGGGCGACCTCTCGAACCTGCGGCAGGTTGAGCCGACTGCTCGACACTGGCGGGTGTGGAGGTTCTGCCGGCGCGGATCATGAGGGCGATTCCGGTGAGCAGGACGACGTCAGCGAGGTTGAACACGGGCCACCGGCCGATGTCGATGAAATCGACAACGCTGCCTGCGGTAAGCCGGTCTCCAACATTGGCGAGAGCTCCACCGACGATCAGGCCAGCAGCGGCTGGTGGATCGAGGCGTCCTCGCCAAGCAACGACGGCGACCACGACGGCGATCAGCGCGGTGACGATGATGATCGTGCCGGCTGGCAGGAAGTCGCCGAACCCGAACGCGACTCCTCGATTGTGGACAAGCCGTAACGTGAGCGGGCCGAGCGAGATGGGCTCACCTGGCAGGCGTGCGGACGCCCACATCTTCGACAGTGCGTCGACTGCGATGGCGGCGACGGCCGCAGCGCCGATCGTCATGCGACGACGACGAATTGTCCGGCGTTCGGGGCGGTCGGCCGCTGCCGCAAGGTCAGCTGTGGCCGTCCGGTCGTTCGTGACCCCGGCGGCTCGTGATTCGTTCAGACCGACCATCTCGTGCAGCGTAGGACGTCACGTGTCGATGGGTGCCGCGCGTCAGTGCCCGGCCACTCATGCCTCGAGAGAAGTCGCGTGACCTTGAACATCACGTGAGGGTTGACGTCTCGAAGGGTGGCAAGCGACTACGAGATCAGGGATGTCCCGGATCGGGAGTGGGGTAAGTGCTGCCACGCTGCGCGCCTACGAACAGATCGGGCTGCTCCGCGAGTCGGCCCGTAGCACCGCGGGTTGCCGATTGTACGACGGTCATGCCGCCCTGGGGGCGGTTGGCGTTCGTTGCTCGCGTCAAGCAGCTGGGCTGCGGCCTCGACCATCGCCGAGCTGGCGAACGCATGGGTTGGCGGACAGGATGAGCGGGTGCGTCGCAACGCGATCGACGGTGGCGTCCGCGCCCAGTTCGGTTCATCGGTGCCGCTGGAGGAGCTGATGCGACTCGTGATCGCGTTGCGCCAGCTCAAGGCTCGATGTGGACTGGTTTCGATTGCCGGGCGATGCGAGCCAACTCCACATGGAGGGTGGAACCGCGATCGACGGCCCGACCCCGGTTCCGGTGTCGGTGCCAGGCGACGCCCCGGATCGATTCGACATCTGTAGAGTGGTTCAGATATGCAGGCTTCATCGGTGGTGTTGGCGGGTTCCGGCCCGGGGGTCCAGGATGGTTGTTCGGTTCGCGTCATCGATGTCGATCGGGTCGAGGCGACCCGACGGGTGTTGATCGGACGCGACGACGCCACTCGTGTCGCGGACGTGTTCGGCTTGTTGAGTGAGCCGGGGCGCGTGCAGATGCTGTGCGCGTTGGGTGAGGCGGGCGAGTTGTGCGTGTGTGATCTGGCGGCGGTGGTCGAGATGGCGGAGTCGTCGGTGTCGCACTCGTTGCGCTTGCTGCGAACGGCTGGCATCGTGCGTCATCGGCGTTCGGGGCGGCAGATCTTCTACCGCCTCGACGACGCCCATGTCGGTCTGCTGCTCCAAGTGAGTGTCGACCACGTCCGCCACGCGGTGCCGTCGTGAGCGAGAAGCTGGTGCTCGACCTGCCGGTGTTGCTGCCGGACGCGCTCGATGGACGCGACCAGTGTGTGCAGCGGCTGACGACCACGTTGACCGGCTCGCCCGGTCTTGACCGGGTCCACCTCGTTGACGCAGCCGACGGTGCGCCAGCCCGGTTGTGCATGCACTACGACCCAGCGACGACGAACGTCGCACGAATTCGCACTCTGGCCGAGTCAGCGGGAGCGTCGCTGACCGAGCAGTTCCGGCACGTGCTGTGGTCGGTGTCCGGGGTCAACCACGTCCGCAAGGCCCGAACCGTGGCGGAAGCGCTCCGCCGGATCGACGGTGTCGCCGAGGCCGAAGTAGCGGTTGGATTGGTGCGGATCGAGTTCGATCGCTCCCGTGTCGACGAAGCACGGTTGCGCGAACTGCTCGCGAAGCACGATGTCACCGTCCGGGATGCCGATCGGGACGATCACGCCGGCCATGACCACGCGGGTGGAGATGATGGCCATGAGGGGGGTGAGCACAACCATGGCGGCCCGTTCGGTGAACGCAGCGAGCTGATCTTCGCGATCGCCTCCGGGGTGTTGTGGGTGACGGGTTTCTTGCTGGACGTCACCGGCGCGGCCGGTGATGGCGTGCTCACGGCGACGTTCATCGTTGCCGGTCTGTTCGGTGGTTACTTCACGTTGCGGGAAGCGATCGAGAGCATCCGCAACGGCAGGTTCGAGATCGACTTCTTGATGCTCGTCGCGGCAGCAGGCGCGGCAGCACTGGGCAAGTGGGAAGAGGGGGCGCTGCTGTTGGCGCTGTTCAGCATCGGCCACGCGCTTGAGGGCTACGCGATGGGTCGCGCTCGGAGGGCGATCGAGGCGCTGGCGGAACTTGCGCCGAGCACGGCGATCGTGCGCGACGACGTCGGCGAGCGCGAAGTGCCCGTCGAGCAACTGCGGTTGGGTGACATCGTCGTGATCAAGCCGAACGAACGCATCCCGGCCGACGGGTTCGTCATCGCCGGCACGAGCAGTGTCAACCAGGCGCCACTGACCGGTGAGAGCATCCCGGTCGACAAGATCCCGGTGGCCGACGCGCCCGCAGCGCTCGCCGATCCCGACCGGGTGGCCGCTGCGTCGCGACTGTTCTCGGGCACGATCAACGGCGCCGGGCAACTGGATTTGCAGGTCACCCGGCTGTCCGGCGACTCGACCGTCGCCAAGCTGGCCAAAATGGTTCGGGAAGCCGAGACCCAGGCGTCGCCGACGCAGCGGTTCACCGACCGATTCGAACGCATCTTCGTGCCCGCCGTGATCGCATTGGTCGTCGTCGTCCTCGTCGTCGGTCCGCTCGTTGGGTCGTCGTGGGCGGAGTCTTTCTACCGGGCGATGGCGGTGCTGGTTGCGGCGAGCCCGTGTGCGTTGGCGATCGCGACACCGAGCGCCGTCTTGGCCGCCGTCGCCCGGGCAGGTCAGCTCGGCGTGCTCGTCAAAGGTGGTGGGCCACTCGAGAATCTCGGCACCCTCCGCGCCATCGCGTTCGACAAGACCGGAACGCTCACCGAGGGCCGCCCCCGGCTGACCGACATCACACCGGCCGCTGGCGTCGATGAACTGGATTTGCTCTCGGTTGCAGTCGCTGTCGAGTCGCGCAGCGATCATCCGCTTGCCGGAGCGATCGTTCGCGACGGCAGGGAACGCCTCGGTTCGCGAGCTACGCCAGAGGCGAGCGCAGTCACGGCGATCACCGGGCGCGGCGTGCGTGCGATCGTCGACGGTCAGGAGGTGCTGATCGGCAACGCCGCGCTGTTCGAGGACAACGGTGGCATCGATCCGGCGATCACAGCCCAGCTCGACGAGTTGCAGGCCTCGGGTCGCACGATCATGATCGTCAAACAAGGCGAACAGTTCCTCGGTGTGATCGGCCTGATGGACACACCCCGACCGGATGCCCGCGACGCGATTGCGGCCCTGCAGGGAGTTGGCATTCGGCGCGCCGTTATGCTCTCGGGCGATCACCAACTCGTCGCAGAGTCGATCGCCCGGCAGGTCGGCTTGACCGACGCCTGGGGTGACCTGATGCCCGAGGACAAAGTCGCCGCCATCGAACGGCTCCGCACCGAGGAAGGCAAGGTTGCGATGGTCGGCGACGGCGTCAACGACGCTCCCGCGCTCGCCCACGCCACGGTTGGCATCGCGATGGGAGCCGCCGGCTCCGATGTCGCACTCGAAACAGCGGACATCGCGCTGATGGGCGACGATCTCACCAAGCTCCCCATCGTCATCGGCCTCAGCCGCAAGGCCAGCGCGATCATCCGCCAGAACCTGTATCTCAGCCTCGGCATGGTCGCCTTCCTCATCCCCGCGACGATCGTCGGGTTCGTCGGCATCGGCCCCGCGGTCGTGTTCCACGAGGGCTCCACACTCGTCGTCGTCGGCAACGCGTTGCGACTGCTCGGTTACCGCAAGAACAACCCAGATACCAACCTCCAAAGGAGCTCACCCAATGACTGACTCGCCCGTCTCGACACTGATCTGCCCAAAGTGCCAAGGCGCCATGCGCACCTACGAACGCAATGGTGTCACGATCGACCAATGCGTGGAATGCCGTGGGATCTTCCTCGACCGCGGCGAACTGGAACGTCTGATCGACGCTGAAGAGCAACGCTACGAACGCCCCCCAATGCCCCCGCCCACCCCTGAGCAGACCGGTTACCGCTCCGGCGATCAAGGTGGCCATCACGGCGACTCAAGCCACGGGTCGAAACACGGCGGCAAGCGCAAACGGGGTTTCCTCGGCGAACTGTTCGACTGACCAACGATGAGCAGCGACAGCGCCATCGCCCTGTCGGCAGCAGGCCGGCACCAACGACCGCTCCTGATCGCGTTCGGGTTGACCGCCACGTTCATGATCGTCGAGGTGGTCGCCGGCCTCGCGTCGGGGTCCGTCGCGTTGCTGTCCGACGCTTTGCACATGGGTACCGACGTGCTCGGCCTCGGCATGGCACTCGCCGCCGTGCAACTCGCCAAGCGGACAGCACCGACACACCGCACGTTCGGCACCTACCGCCTCGAGATCCTCGCCGCGCTGGCCAACGGGGCGCTGCTGTTCGCCGTCGCGATCTACATCCTCTACGAAGCGTGGCAACGCGTCCGCAACCCCGAAGCTGTCACCAGCGGCGCAATGCTGATCGTCGCCATCGCCGGACTCATCGTCAACCTGATCAGCTTCAAGCTGCTCACCGCCGGCGCCAAAGAGAGCATCAACGTCAAAGGCGCCTTCTTCGAAGTCCTCTCCGACCTCCTCGGATCAATCGGTGTCATCATCGCCGCAATCATCGTCGCACTGACAGGCTGGACCTACGCCGACCCGCTCATCGGCGCAGCCATCGGGCTGTTCATCCTGCCGCGCACCTGGCGACTCACCGCCCAAGCCGTCCGAGTGCTGATGGAAGCAGCACCACCCGGCATGGATATCGACGAAGTACGCGCCGAACTCGCCTCCCAGGAAGGAGTGGCCGCGATCCACGACCTCCACGTGTGGACCCTGACATCCGGCCTCGACGCCGCCGCCGCTCACGTCTTCATCGACGACGACGCCGACCTCAGGTCGGTCCTGACAGGACTCCACACGACCCTCGCCGAGCGATACCAGGTCGTGCACGCAACGATTCAGATCGAACCCGCCGGCTTCGTGCACCCGACGACATCCATTTGAGATCTCCCCTGCCTCGAACGATGGGAACCGCGCTGGTCAAACCGCATTGCAGTCCGCGGCGTTGCGCCAACGACACGTGGGGCGCTTGACCTTCATGTTGGTGGAAGGCGTACGTTCAGACATGCGTCGAACGAACGACGCCGCCAGGAGAGTGGACGAATGAAAGTGACCCGCCCGACCGACTCTCCGACGTCGGCTGTGTGCGCGACCGACGGCGTGTGTGGACCCGCCGACGAATGCGGTTGCGATCAGCGAGCAGTCGCCGCGCGGTCGGAACTCGAAGTGTCGGGTTCGGCCGAAACGCCGTGGGTTTGGTTCACCGTGCTCGGCGTGCTGTCCACGGTCGCCTACATCCTGATCGTCGGGATCCTCACGGCCGGCATGCCGAGCCCGTTCTTCGCCCGAAAGCTCAGTGCTGACGGTTGGAACATCGCGTCGCTCGTCATCCCCGCCGTCCTGTTCGGTCCGTTGGCTGCCACCTATCTTGTGCCGTGGCCGAGTCGTGTCGTGTCGGCGGCCGTGCTGGAGCCGGAGGGGCACTCTCCTTCCTGGCGGCCAGTTGCCCGCTGTGCAACAGACTCGTCCTACTTGCCCTCGGTACGACCGGCGCCGCCGAGTACTTCCGCCCCCTGCAACCCAGCGCTCGGAGCACTGTCAGTCGGCCTGCTCGGTATTGCCCTTCAGGCCCGTTGGCTGACCCGCCCAGGTTCCGCAGCCGCCGCGCACGGTCCCCAGACCGCCGGGAGTCCGCCGCTATTCGCGGATGGCCAGTCGTAGTGGCGGATTCGCGCACACCGCAGTGGTCGAACCCCGACCGGCAGCGCGACCTGGGCATTGCCCTACTGTGGCCGGGAGCGAGGGTTCGGTCAGAAAACGCGGCAGCCGCTGGGCAGTTGAAGCAACGGCAGACTGTTGGCGGCGGCGCCGCCGCCGGGGTGATATTCGAAGTGGAGATGGAAGTTGTTCGGTCCAGCATTGCCCGTATCCCCGACGTAGCCGATCATTTGACCGCGGGTCACGCTCGAACCGATCGTGAGGCCGCTCGCGAAGCTGGACATGTGCGCGTAGAAGAAGATGTCGCCTTGCCTGGTGCGGAGCTTCCACGCGTTTCCGGAAAGGGACGAGCTCGTGCCGCCGACGGCATACTGCTCGACGAGCGTGCCATCGGCGACCGCATAGATCTCCTGGCCGAGAGTGCTCAGGATGTCAACGCCTTCGTGGGAGCGCCCGCCGGATCGCGCATCGCCGAAGCTGTCCAGCACATCGCATCGAGGCAACGTGGCCATTGGGAACTGGATCGAGCCTGTCCGGCCAACGCGCACCGCGGGTTCGCTGGCATCGGCGGCCTGACTGAGAGTCACGACGGCAATGGTCGGTGCCGGGTCGGCTGCGCGGATTGAACTGCCATCGATACAAAAGAACACACCGGTCAGCGCGCCCATCACCATCCACGCTGTTCGTCGGCTCGCTGCAGGCGCGCGTGGACGCGTCGCTCGGCGAGGCGCTCGGCGAGGCGCTCGCAAATGTTGCGGTTTCATGACGAGGATCGACGGTAGTCCTCCGGCAGTCGTCAGGCCAGTCGGTGAACTGCTCGTGTGCGGTCTTCGTTGGTTGACGTGGGCCGGAGACGTCGGTGTCCCACGCGCTCCGGCTGCGAGCGTTGCGACATGTCAGGGGCCGAACGAGCGGCCCGGGCGCCGATGCCGGCCCAGACTCCCCGGTTGCGGCACCCCGATGACACCAATCGGGCGGCGACGCTTCCTCGGCGGGCTCGGGGCTGGCCTCGCCGCGCTCAGGGGCATGCTCGCCGCCGGGTGCGCGAGCGACGACGGCAGCGGGGCCCCGGGCCCCGCCGGATCGGACCGTCTGCGGCCGGCGGCGTGCTGTGACGGCTTGTCGGTCCAGGTCCTACGTGGCGCCCGTTGAAGCTGTTGCTCCGCGTGCGTCGTGTGCCTGCGATCGCAAGACGCCGCTGTCGACGTGACCGACGATCGCGACCGAGCGGCACACGGGGCGTCTGTGGGCGTCCCTGACAATGCTCGGTCGTGCCGCACTGCGATGGTCGACGGATTGCGATCGAGGGTGTTGTCGCATCGGTGATCGATGGTCGTTGCCGTTCCAGCAGATTCGTTTCTTGCCTCGCGAGGAACTCCGCTGTTCTGTGAGGCGACCTGTGGGTTATGGCTCGACTCTTCGTGGTGGCCGCGATGACTGCGGTGCTGCTCGTCGCCTGCGGTGGTGACGACCCGCCGAACTCGACGGCGTCGAGCGGATCGGGACGTGGTGAATCGATCGCCCGCAATGCCGGCTGCGCGAGCTGCCATGGGGGCTCCTTTCAGGGGGCCCTCGGTCCGAGCTGGATCGGGCTGGCCGGATCTGAGGTCGAATTGACGGTTGGTTCGGTCGTCACCGCCGACGACGCCTACTTGTTCGAATCGATTCGCAATCCGAGCACCAAGATCGTCGCGAGGTTCAGTGTGAAGATGCCCGAAAACTCGCTGAGCGACGAGGAGATCCGCGAGATCGTGGCGTACATCCGCTCGCTGTCGGACTGACGCGAGGTTGCTCGACGGGCCATAGCAGCTGCGGCGACGCTGACGAGGAACGACCTCCACGTGTGGACCGTGACATCCGGTCTCGACGCCGCCGCAGCTCACGTCTTCATCGACGACGACGCCGACCTCAAGTCCGTCCTCACGGGACTCCACACCACCCTCGTCGAGCGATACAAGGTGGTGCACGCAACGATCCAGATCGAACCGAAGGGCTTTGAGCACTCGACCACATCCATCTGAGGGCCGCGCAGATCGATGTCGGTGAACCCACCGTCTCGGCCTATCGACGTGCTCCACCATCATGGCGGCACCTTCCACTGAACTCGGGATTGACGCGAGTGGCACACCGAAAGAGTGGAGCTCGGCTGGGTCGCGCTGCGAGTGCGTGTAGGCGCGTCGATCACGGCTCAACGCTGCCAGGGTCGACGACCGCCCCACCTCGTTCGCCTGGCCCGTGGTGATGTTGGGTGCGCTCGCCTGATGTAGATGTGGAGGTTGTCGTCACAGTGTGGCCAATGGGGGAGGGAGATGTCCTCGGCCCGCTGCCACAGGGCGTCGACCGAACAGATGCAGGGTGATGTCATGGACCCGTATCGACATTGGGCGCACGCGGTGAGCTCGCCGAGGCGCGCGTGGAACACGTCGTCACCGGTGCGACCGCCCGGACCCTCACCCACGTAGACGAAACACTCGCCACCAGCAACATGGTAGAGCTGAAGAGCCTCAGCGGCCCAGGTCTCGTTCTTGGTCGGCCAGACGATCAACAGAGTGCGCGCCGGGTGATGACCGGCGTGCCCGTGATCGCCACGGTGCACCGGATGCCAGGGCCGTGTTCCGGCGAACCACGCACTCTGCGACGAGGGTGCCGGTTCGACGTCGAACGCCACGACGTCGATCTCTCGCTGGTGGAGCAGGTGCGCCCAGTAGCCGGTGCCGGCCCCGATCTCGACAACTCCGGCCGGCGACCATCGCCGGATTGCTTGTATCGCTTCCGCGGTCGGTATCCCGAACCCGTATGTCTGGATCAGTTGCTCACGTGTGTCGTCCACTCCGGTGCCGTTCGCCATCACACGGTGGTACTCGTCGAGCAACGGGTTCGCCGGAGTCGGCCGCTCGGCTGGACCCCCCGGTTGCATGCTCATCGGCGAGACGCCGACACTGCGCACAACAGGCACGGTGAAAGCATGGCGTGCCGCGCCGCGGTCAGCCACTCGATCATCTGCAAACTCTTGCAGTTGGCCAGTCCCGTGCGGTCGCGCCTCATCCACCGAGGACCTCGGAACGATGCCCGCCCCTCGGCCGAGTTCTACCGGATGGCTCCAGCTCATTCCGACCTGGCGCCGACGTGCCACGTGACCCAGGTCGCCGGAGGTTCTCGGCGTTCTCCCGTGAGACTGGAGGCATGACGAACCCAACCTTGTCTGCTGCGGCCGCAGCCTCGCCGGAGCCGCAGGATCTCGGTCCCGTCACGACCGCAATCGGGCAACGCCCACCATTCGGTGCGATGAAGCGACTGACTCCTGAACGTCTCAGAGTCGAGCAACAGATCACCCTCGACTCGCCCCGGCGGCGGTACTCGTGGAGCGCTCGCTGCCTCTTCGCGACGATGGACGCTCTCTATGGGCGGCACCGCACGCTGGCCAAGTTCCGGGTCCTCGAACTCGTCGCCCGCGTCCCCTACCAGGCGTGGGAGAACGTCGCGTACGTCGCCGTGACGCACACGGCGCGGCAGCCGCACTTCGCTCGTCGCATCTTCGACAAGGTCCGAGTCAGCCGCTTCGAGCAGGACAACGAGCAGTGGCACCTGCTCGTGCTGGAGGAGCTCCTCGAGCACGATCCCGAACGTCGCGGCTTCGTCAAGCACCGCATCGTGCCGCAAATCCTCGCGTTCGCCTACTACCAGTTGTCCTGGGTGCTGTTCGCATTACGCCCGAGCTGGAGCTACCGGTTGAACGCGGACTTCGAGGATCACGCCGAGCACGAGTATGCCCAGCTCGTGCAGGAGCACCCAGAGTGGGAGATCACCCCGTACGTGGGGTCCTTCGTCGACGACTACGGCGACTACGCCACGTTGGCGGAGCTGTTCCGTCAGGTCGGCTACGACGAGCGTATGCACCGCGAGGAGAGCGAGCTCCGCATCACGGCCGCCCGCTTCCGCTGAGCCGGTGGACCTGACGTCTCCCACGTTCCCAATGAGAGGAGAAGACGTCGATCACCCGCACGTCTCGCAGGTGCCGATCTTGCCCGCCCGAAAAGTTCGCCTGTGCGACGTCCCTCGAGTCACCAACGAGGAGTACGAGATCGAGGAGGCACGACGCCGAGCGGAGTCATTCGCTTCACGATCACGCGGCCCCCGTGGCGCCGCTCGGTGTTGCGGAGGAGGGTGCAAATCCTGTACGCCGTCGCCGACGTCGGCGAGCTGCGCGTCTGCGATCTGGCCGCCAGTTGTCGACCTGTCCGCGACGCGGTGTCTCATACGCCACGGCTCTCGCGAGGCTCAGGCCTGGTCCGCAACCGGTGTGGCGGTCGAATGGTGTCCTACTCGCTGGACCACGTTCACGTGAGCAAGTGGCTCCACGTCTCGGCCGAGCGCCTTTGGCGTGAGCGCCAATGGTGATGGGCAGATCGCTGAGCAGGATCAAGGCTCAGGCCGGATGACCGAACCGAAGCTCCCGTCGTTTTGAGATGTAGTCGACCTCTACTGGTCGGCCTGGCTGAATGGCGTGGACGATGGCCTTGTCGAGCCCCAGGTACATCATCACGTGGCCGGGGTATTGCACGAGATCCCCGGCCTCTGCAGACTCGAGGGTTCGAGGCACGGCGGCATTGATCTGAGCGCTGGACTGGCGCGTCAAGCGGACACCGGCCACACCCCACGCGTACGTGGTCAGGCCGGAGCAGTCGAATCCAACACCCGGCTTGCTCGTGTTCCGCCGGTACGGGGTGCCGAGCTGTGTGAACGCGGCCAGCAGTGCAGTCTGGTGCACGTAGTCAGTGGCGGCCCACGCCGCATCGAGCCGGTCAGCGTCGATCAGCAGCCGTCGACCCACTTCGGCCGCGATCGAAGCGCGAGTCACCCGGTACCCGGCGAGATCCGCAAGATCGCGCGAGCCGAGATAGGTCGTCAGCTGCTGCAGCGCCAGTACGGCCACCGGCGCAAGTGCGTCGCTCGACGCTGACGCGCTGCTCACGGCGGGAGGTGCGGCGCTGGCAACGCCCGACAAGGCGAACGACGGGATGACAGAGATGAGGCATGTTGTTGCGAGGAGCCCCGCGACACGACTGAGTCCAAGGCGGCGATGGCTGTTCTGAATCAAGGTTGCTGCTGTCCTTCTGTGCACGCTGTTTGCCCAGCGACGTGAGAACAGTCGAGGTCGCACCGGTCCGCCTGATCGGTGGCTGCCGTCACTGTTACGAACCGCAACCATATCGACACATAAATGTAATATCAAGGCGGCGAACAGCCCGGTGATCCCTGACTGCGGGTGCGCCCTCCTGACAGCGCTCTGCCGACACTGACGTCTCGGAGTACGCTCCACCCAGCGTGCGTGGCCACGTCCGCTCTCCAAGTCTCTACACCCGGCCACGCACGGTGGCCGCACCAAGGAGATCGCTCATGTACCAACGATGTACCAGCACAGCGGTAAACCACGGGGAACTGAGGGGAATGGCGGCTGACCCGAAGCAGGCGCTGAGCAGGGCAGATACCGCTTGGCCAGGACCTATGAAAGCCGCGACCATATCGCTCATAACCCGAAGGTCGCAGGTTCAAATCCTGCCCCCGCCACCAACTCGAAGGCCCGGACCATATGGTCCGGGCCTTCGTCGTTCTACGGCGGGTTGAGCGCCGACTCGTACGCGTGCCACGTGTCGAAGTCGAAGCACACGAGGTGAACGATCGCGACAGAGGTCGGGGTCGAGCGAACGGTCGCGACGGCGATGTGAGCTGCCGCCCGGAGTGGGTAGCCGAAGATGCCCGCCGAGATCGCCGGAAATGCGATCGAGGTCGCACTCACTTCGTCGGCGCGGGCAAGCGACTCGCGATAGCACGACGCGAGTTGCTCCGGTTCGCCGTTCGTGCCGCCTCGCCAGACGGGTCCGACCGTGTGGATGATCCAGCGGGCCGTGAGCGCGAAACCGGGTGTGAGCTTGGCCTGACCGGTCGCGCAGCCGCCCAGTAGCCGACAGTGCTGCACGAGCTCCGGGCCGGCGGCCCGGTGGATGGCGCCGTCGACGCCGCCCCCGCCCAGCAGCGAGGAGTTGGCGGCGTTGACGACGGCGTCCACGTCCTGTTTGGTGATGTCGCCGCGCACGAGCTCGATGTGCGGTCCGTCGCCGGGCGGCGGCGAGGCCTCACTCATCGTCGGTGCCCATGGCAGCGAGGTCTGCACGGGCCTGCATGAGTGCGAACCCCAGGAGGTTTCTGCCACGCCCCTGGGAGGGATGTTCGATGGCTGGGTTGCCGGGGCCCACGCCGATCCCCCAGATCCGATCGCGGGGGCTCGCTTCGACGAGGACCCGACTGCCGGTGCCGACGAGGTAGGAGCGCATCTCGAGCGTCGACGCGAACTTGGCGATCGATCCGGTACGGACGATGGCGAGGCACTCCCGGTCCCAGACGTCGGACGAGAAGCCTTGCACCTCGCGTCCGTGTTGCTTCGCCTCGCCTGGGCTTTCGGCGTCGAGGATCAACGTCAGGCGGCCGTGATCGCCGAAGAGACGCGCCTTCGCCGCCATCATGAAGTGCTCCGCCGTCCGATAGTGAGCGCCCTCGTGAGTAAAGGAATGCGGGAACCACTGGCTGAGGACGTGAGCGCCGATGCGTCCGTCGCCCGATGAGGTGTGGCCCCAAAAGGGCAGGAACTCCAACTGTTCGCCGGCCGCTTCCGCGGCCAACAACTGGTCCATCGTCCAGTCTCCGTTCGGCGGTCCGTGCCGCTGCCTCATCGTCGCGCCGCCGCCTGCCGTGGACCGAGCGAGTCGAGGTGTCGGGGCGAGCCGACCGCCTGTCCTGCAAGGATCGACCGAACCTGAGCCACGCGTTCGTCGAGTGAACCCCTGACGACCTGGTAGGGGATGCGCCTCGTCGCGAGGTCGTGCAGCACCATGCCGTGCATGCGACCGCGCCACACCTCGTTGTCCCGCCATCCGTCCTGTTCGAACGGGATGTCGTCGTCGCAGACGATGACGTGGCGGTAGCGGGCGGCACACTCGTCGGCCAGTTCGCGCAACGCCGGCAGGCTGTCCCGGTTGTAGTAGTGGCTGAAGAACATGGTGGTGACCGCGTTCGTGTCGATGAACAGGTACCGGTGTGCGCGCTGGGACGCTACGTCCTCTCGCTCGCGGTGCACCCGAGCGATGGTCAGGTAGTCGTCGAGATCGAGTCGCCCGCCGCGAGCGGCGTAGTGCTCGCGGCCGTACTCCTGGACGTGCTCCGTTCCGAACTCGTGAGCCAGACGTGCGGCAAGCGTCGACTTCCCCGTGGATTCCGCACCCATCAGCACGACTCGCTCCACGAAGTGCGAGTAGACGACTGGGTCGAGCAGGTGACGGTGCGAGTGGACGTTGTCGCGTATCTGCGTTCCGGACGGTTCGGCGTCCGTGCGCACGGCGCCGGCCGACTCGTGCTCGATCCCGAGGTGCGCAGCCAAGCCGGGTCCGTACGGCTCGCGCGTGATGACCACGTCCGGCGCTCTGCCGTGTCGAGCGAGCAGCGCGGCGGTGTAGTCGCGTTGAACCTCGTCGGGCTCGTCGTTGCGTGGTCCGTCGTGCCCGACGAGCACGCACGCCATCGGGTAGAGCTTGCGGATCCACTCGGCGCGCACCTCGTTGGTCATCTCCGCGAAGTCTGGGTTGCTCCAGACGACCACGGTCACGTCGTCGGCGAGCGCATGCGCATGATCGAGCAATTGCTGGTGGCCGCCGTGCAGCGGCGCGAACTTGCCGACCACGAGCGCGTGGCTATGCCGCGACACGAGCCACCTCCGGGACGTGTTGCGTTGCTGCGCGCTCGCGACGCCACGCGATCCAGCCCCACACCGACATCGTGAACAGCACGAACTGCAGACCGAACTGGCCCCACAGGCGCCAGTGGCGGAAGTAGACGGCCTGCAGCACGTTGACGATCAGCCACACCGACCAGCTCCACACCCACTTGCGAGTCGTCGCCCAGTTCGCCACGAGCGACAGGCTCACGATCGTGAACTGCAGGCCAGCCCACCCATCGATGAAGTCCGTGACCACCACGGTGTAGGCGAAGATCGCGAGGCTCAGGATCCAGCCGATCTGGTACCAGACGATTTCGTTGAAGCGGCGGCCATGCCGGTCACGGGAGTGCTCGAGGCGCCACAGGAGCAGCCCGTGGATGCCGAAGATCAGGTAGCTGGCCTGCAGCCCGGCGAGCATGATCTGCCCGGTGGTGACGAACAGTGCGAAGTACGGCAGCAGCGACGCGTTCGACCAATGCCAGTACGCGATCCGCTTCTCGAACAGGTACCACAGCGAGGCCACCACCATCGCCGAACCGCTCCAGTCGAGCAGCCACGTCGGAACCTCCCACCCAAGGATGTTCATCTCCGTCCAGCCTTCTGTCGTGGCCGTCGCAACGGCCCTCCCGCCTTCCATGCGGGTCCGGCCCTGAACAGTTCCGCCGGCTTGCCACCTTCCGAACCCGGCGCAAGCCGCTGCCCAGTCGGCAACAACCAGCCGCCGTCGGCAGCGAGCTTGCGGCGGAAGTTGGCCCCGTCCAAGCGCACCTGCCAGACCGCCTCGAACACCATGCGCAGTTCGGTGAGCGTGAACCTCGGGCCCACGAACGCCGTGGCCAAGCCCGTCGTCTCCAGGTCGTGGGCGATGCGCTCAACCGCGTCGTGCACGATGCGGAGGTGATCGAAGGCGAGGCCGAGCTGACCCTTCAGCATCTTGAGCACCGGATGCAGCGCCGCTTCTGCGGCGTCGCTGCCAGGGGCGATGTCCGCCAGCTCGCGCACGACGGCCACGTAGGCAACCGTCACGACGTTCATCCTGGGATCGCGACCCGGGTCGCCGTACGCACCGAGCTGACGAAGCTGCGCTCGGTCGACGGCGGTCTCCTCACGTAGCTCGCGGTGCGCAGCGTGGTCGAGCGTCTCGTTCGGCAACTTGAACCCGCCCGGCAACGCCCAGTCACCGGCGAACGGTTCGCTTGCGCGTCTCACCAGCAGCACGTTCAGTTCGTCGTCGACCATCGTGAACAGTGCGACGTCGACCGTCACGGCGAAGGCTGGGTACTGGCTCGGGTCGTACCCCGTTGCGCCGCCGGTCATGGCGACAGTTCTTACCATGTATGAGTCAGTTTGACAAGAACATTCGGATCGTTCAGGTCGGCGTGCGGCGGACGGCGTGGGCCGCGAGTTCTGATCGGCTGGTCACCCCGAGCTTGGTGAAGATGTGGCCGAGGTGGACCTTCACAGTGCCGCGAGCCACGAACATCTTCGCTGCGATCTGTGGGTTCGTGAGCCCCTGCGTGACGAGCTCCACCACGCGCAGTTCGGTGGTCGTCAGGCTGGCCCACCCGCTCGACGGGCGCTTCCGTTCGCCTCGTGCTCGCGACGCGTACTCGAGCGCCTCGTCCATCGACAGCGCTGCTCCCTCGGCCCAGTACGTGGCGAACGCATCGTCGCCGAGTACTGCACGGAGTTGGTCACACGTGGCGTCGACGACGGCGGCGTCGGTCGGCAGCGGAACGATGCCGAGCACTGTGCGAAGCGCAGCGGCCGCGGCGACGCAGCGCACGGCCTCGGCGTCGCTCTCGGCATCGTGGGCCAGCGCGCCGACGAGGTCGAGGGCGTTGGCGACTCCGGGCCGGTGGTCCATCCGGGCGAACGAGGCCATCGCTCGATGCGCGTGGCGTGCCGCCGCGTCGGAGCCGCCGGCCTGCTGCTCGAGCAGGCCTCGCTCCAGCTCGATCCTGGCCAGCATCCACTGGTTGTCGAACCCTTCGGCCAGGCCGGCGATGTCGTCGAGGAGTGCGCGGGCGCTGGACTGCATGCCGAGGTGTCGTCGCGCCGAGGCCTCGACGATCGCCGGGAGCACCACGAAGTAGGGGATGCCGTGCTCACGACTGGTCTCGTAGTGGGGGGCGAGCAGATCGACAGCTGCCTGGAAGTCGCCACGGCCGATCGCGATCTCACCGAGGTTGGCGAGGAGGTCCGCGACCGCGAGGCCACCGCCGGTCGCGTGCGAACGCTGGAGGAGCGACGCGCACTCCGTCGCCGACACCGCGTACTCCCCTTGGGCGATGTCGATGGCCCACAGCCATGCGCGGGCCATCGAGCCGGTGATCGGTTCACCGATCCCGTCGCACAGCTCGATCGCATGCCGGAGGTGCGATCGTGCGACGGCGAGCTCGCCTCGCCGGGCGAGGAACAGACCGTTGAGCCCGTGGTACCACGCGAGGAAGTAGTCGGCCTCGTGGCGAGTGGACAGCGCGCGCAACGTCTCCATGTCGTCGGCAGCAGCGACATCGTCGCCGGTCACCCAGCACAGCACGGTCAGCATCTTGTGGCTGCTGAGCACCGACCACTGATCGCCGCTCGCCGAGCCCAGCTCGATGCTCTGTTCGAGCAGCGGCCGCGCCTCGTGCGGCGTCGTCACGGCGGTGGCGAACCCGAGCGTGTTGAGCGCTCTCGCACGCGCCCATCCGTCGTCGACCGCTGCCGCCAGCTCGAGTGCCTCGGGCGCCCGGATCGACATCGTTTCCAGATCACCTGCGTAGAGGCCGATGTGCGCCGCGGCCCAGCACGCCCGAGCTCGGCAGGCGCTCGGTTCCTGATCCGGTTGATCGAGCAGTCGGGCCAGCCACCGTCCGCCCCTGCCGAGGTGCCCGCGAAGCTCCCAGAACAGCGCCATCGCCGTCGCGAGGCGACGCGCTGCCTCGATGCGACCCGACCCCAGGGCGAACTCCAAGGCGGACTCCACGTTGGCGTGCTGTGCCTCGAGCGTCGCGAGCGCTGTCTCGCTGCCGCGTAGCGCGACGTGCGGCTCGTTGAGCTCGGCGAGCGCGAGGAAGTACGACAGGTGACGGACACGGACGTCGTCCGACTCGCCGTGCTCCACCAGCCGGCGGAGCAAGAACTGGCGCACGGTCTCGAGGAACCGGTAGCCCAGCCCGCTCATGGCGTGATCGACCTGCACCATCGACTTGTCGACGAGCCGAGTCAGCACGTCGAGCACGCCGTACCGATCGGCATCGTCGTCAGCGATCCCCTCTGCTGCCTCGAGGGTGAACCCGTGCATCACCGACAGATGGCGGGCCAGTCGCTGCTCGTCGGGGGCGAGCAGGTCGTAGCTCCATGCGACCGACGCCTCGAGGGTCTGCTGCCGCGACATGGCCGTTCGGCTACCACCACTGAGGAGGCGGAACCGGTCGTCGATGCCCGCCGCGATGCGCGCCGGACTCATCATCCGCACCCGAGCCGCGGCGAGCTCGATGGCCAGCGGGATCCCATCGAGTCGCGACACGATCTCGGCGATCACCGGCTGCTCGTCGACCGACGGCTCGAAGGACGGACGAGCATTGCGCGCCCGATGCACGAACAGCTCGAACGCCGTCGACTCGTCGAGGGAAGGCACTCGCCAGACCACCTCACCCCCTAGCCCCAGGGGCTCCCGGCTGGTGGCGATCACGCGCATCGACGGGCAGCGGTGGAGCAGGGTCTCGATCACCGTGGCCACATCGTGGAGCAGGTGCTCGCAGTTGTCGACGACGAGCAGCGCCGACATGTCGCAGAGCTGCTCGGTGAGCGTGTCGAGCAACGGTCGCCCGAACTCCTCGCGGAGGCCGAACAGCTCGGCGATCGAGTGAGCGACGAGATCACCGCTGCCGAGCGGAGCCAGCTCCACGCACCAGACACCGGCGTCGTACGTGCCGCTGTCGAGCTCGAGTGTGGCGACCTCGAACGCAAGTCGCGTCTTGCCGCATCCGCCGGCGCCGGTGAGGCACACGAGTCGATCGCTGAGGACCGCCTCTCGTACCGACGCCACCTCTGCGCGGCGCCCGATGAACGAGGACAGCTGCGTCGGCAGGTTCGTCGATCTGTGGGGCAACCCGAAGCTGGTGATGTTCATGTGCGGCATCGTCTCCTGATCCCGTGCGTGCCGACATCGGCCAGATGGCATATCCCGTCACGCGCCGGCCGCGGCCGCGGAGATCATCCCACCCGTGGGAGGCGGAATATGCCAGCTGGCCGATGTACCGGGACGACGGCGAGCGCACCATCGGCGAGACCGATCGCAACCCGCGTCGGTCCGACCGAAGGAGCACCACACCATGTCCGACACCGTCACCGCGGACGCCGTTCACCATGCGCACGAGGCGTACCTCGATGCGATCAACAGCAACGACGTCGCACGGTTCCTCGCCACCGTCACCGACGACATCGTGTTCCTCCCGCCGAACAGCGAGCCGATCGTCGGCAAGGAAGCCGTCGGCGCCTGGGTTGCCGGGTACTTCGAAGCCGTCCAGACCGTCTGGGCCAAGACGACGGTCGAACTGGTTGTGGGCGACGGCCTGGCCTACGAGTGGTACCGGTACGACGTCGAGGACTCGCCGCGGGACGGCGGCGCGTCAGCCGTGGACACCGGCAACGGCGTCAACATCTACCGCCTCGACGCCGACGGAAACTGGCGGGTCTGGCGCGACATCTGGGCCACTTCGAGCTGACCTGGTCGTCCGGCGGCGCGATGATCTCTGCATGACTGTCGCGGCCGCTCCGAACGCATCCACTGAGCTCTTGCAGCACCTGATCCGGCTGCAGTGCGTCAACACCGGGCAGCCCGACTCCGGTGACGAGACCCGCGCGGCAGAGATGTTGCGTGCTGTCGTCGACGTGCCCGGTGTCGACGTGCAGTCCTTCGGGCCGCTGGCCAATCGCCAGTCGCTCATCGCACGACTCCCCGGCACCGACCCGACGGCGCCGACGCTGCTGCTGCTCGGGCACACCGATGTCGTGCCCGTCAGCCCGGACGATTGGCGGCACGATCCGTTCGGCGGCGAGCTCATCGACGGCTGGGTGTGGGGCCGCGGAGCGATCGACATGTTGTGCGTCACCGCCTCGATGGCAGTGGCGTTCGCGGAGCTGGCCAAGCGCTCGGTGGCGCTCCCTGGCTCGGTGGTGTTCGCTGCCGTCGCCGACGAGGAGGCTGGCGGCACGGCCGGTGCCGGCTGGTTGCTCGACCACCACCGTGCGGACGTGATGGCCGACTACGTCCTCACCGAATGTGGTGGCACGCCGTTGCACACCCCCTCTGGCATGAAGCTGCCGGTGCTGGTGGCCGAGAAGGGTGCGGCGTGGACTCGCCTGGTGGTGCACGGCCGCGCCGCGCACGGGTCGACGCCGTTGATGGGCGACAACGCACTCGTCAAGGCGAGCGAGATCGTTCGTCGCATCGCCGCCTACCGACCGCTGGCCGTCATCCACGACACCTGGCGCGGCTACGTGGCGGCGATGGAGTTCGACGACGAGCTGACGCGAGTGCTGCTCGACCCGGCAGCGATCGCCGACTGGGCGGCGCACCACCCCGAGCGCGGGTTCGCCGCGGACTGCCACGCGTGCACGCACATCACGATGTCCCCGAACGTGCTGCGCGCCGACGGCAAGACCAACACCATCCCGGCCAGCGTCGAGCTCGAAGTCGACATCCGCACGCTCCCGGGTCAGACGGAAGACGACGTCCGCCGTCTGCTCCACGAACTGATCGGCGACGACCTCATCGCCAGTGTCGACATCCACTTCCTGCACGAGGAGTGGCCGGCCACGGAGTCGCCGATCGACTCCCCGCTGTGGAGGTCGGTCGAGCGTGCCTCGGCGTCGGTGTACCCCGACGCTCGCTGCGTTCCCGCGATCACGCCGGGCGGCACGGATGCTCGTTTCTATCGACGCGCCGGGGCCACGTCGTACGGCTACGGGCTGTTCTCCAGCGAGCTGACCTACGACGACTACGTCGCCATGTTCCACGCCGCCAACGAGCGATGCGACGTCCGCTCCCTCGCGCTGATGGAACAGCTCTGGAGCGACATCGCCGTCGACCTCCTGGCTTGATCCGTCGTCGAACGACTCGTTCCGCGACGTTGGTCCGGATCATGCTGCGTTGGCAGCGCGCTCAGGCACGAGCCTGACCTCGAAGTCGACCTGACCGCCAGGCAATGGCGTCAACCGCCACTGGAAGTCGTAACTCTCGATGCTGCGGCCGGATGCATCATGCCAATCGTCGTGGGCGCAGGCCTTCACACTGTCTGCCATGAGTTCGAGGAGCTCCGCAGCGTCCCGATCGCCCCGACGCCGATTGACGACAGCGAGGTCCTGCATCATCTTGAGCCAGCGGTCCAGGTTGTGACGGGTGAGCACGATGTTGTTGAAGTTGGTCGGATTGGTGGTCATGTCCGAACTGTGGCAAAGGGGTGTCGCACTGCACGGAGGCTTCGACGCAGCTGAGCCCGATCACTTTGCCCCGGTGAGCACGATGCGGTTCTGATCCGGGTCGGCGAGTTGCACGACTCGTACGTAGGTCGCGTCCATCAGCGGTTCGTGGGCGATCCCGGCGGCGTCGAGCGCGACGACCGCCGCGTCGAGGTCGGACACGTCGAGCGTCACACCCGAGCGACCCGCACGTTCGGGCTCCTCGTACACCTGGATCGCGCCCGCGCCGGCGAGGTGCCACTCCTGGAGACGATCCATCGGGTTCGCGTCCGGGCAACGTCCGAAGAGCCGGGAGTAGAACTCGACCGCTCGATCGAGGTCGGAGACGATGAGCTGAGCCATGACGGTGGTGACGTTCACGGACCATCAGTACCTCGCGACGCACGTTGTTCAGACAAGCGACATGGCCGATGACCTGCTGAAGTGGTCGGTCAGGGTTGCTACCGGATCAGCCGCAGCTGAAGGTCGTCGCCGAGCGCGTTGCCCATGCGTCCCACCTCGCCTGCGATCGACGACTCGGTTGGCGGTTGGTCTCCGAGCCACGTGACCTCGAGCTCGTGCTTCCGTCGGACCCACGTGCCGCGCACGACTCCACCCTGGATCACGGGGTTGGCCTTGTGCGTCATGGCATCTCGCAGCGCTCTGGGGGTCACGTGGGCATCTTTGGTGCCGGGTCCCATCACCCACTGGTCGTGCCCCGGCAGCAACCTCGCCTCGTCGGAGGGAACGGCCGACGCCAACGCGTCGACCTCTTCACGGGGGACGTAGCCGATGGTGCCCTCGACGTCGACGGCGACCAACTGATCAGCGAGGCTGTCGAACCAGCCGTTGATCCGTTTGCGCCCGGCGCTCAATCCCTCGCCCAGCCAGTAGTGGAGGTGATCGACCGTGGCCGGCCCATAGGTCCGGAAGTAGGCGGTGACAGCGCTCGGCCCGGCGTCGTCGAGGTCCGGCACGCCTCGCCACGCCGGGTTGCGATCGAGGCGCTGGAGCGTGATGCGGCCGTCGCGGCGCGGGCCCAGGCTGACATCGCCCTGCCAAGTGAGCGGTTTGATCAGCGTGATGGCGCCGGCCTCGAAGATCGGCCGCAGGTGCTCGTACACCCTGTGTGCTGCGAGCGCCTCACCGAGCTCGGCGGCCGTGAGCGCCGCGTCACCGAGCGCTTCACGAACGGCCGCTCGGAAGTCCGGCCATGCCGCTGCGGTGAGCCCGTAGTGCTCCACCCAGCTCGGCGTCTCCCACTGCCGACCCGCCGAACGCAGCGCGAGGTAGATCGCGCCGTCGTCAGGCGTGAGGTAGTGCACTGCCCCGCGGAACAGGAACGACTCGACGACCGTCCCGTCGGCCACGGCCTTCGCCAGATCGCCAGGACGCGCGTTGCGACTGCGGCTCAGCACCGCGAGCTCGGCGAGCGACTCGTCCATCGACAGCACCGCTCCGAGTCGCCGCACCGTGTCCGCAGCGCTCGCCGAACCGACGGGATCGAGCAGGTGCCGCTGCATTCGCCACGCCAGCGCTTGCGCCCACGTGAGCGAGATCTCGGATGTCGCACTCATCTCCACCACCTTCCCGTTCGAGACCATACGATCGCCGCATGGCGACCGAGCACTCGATCCAGCCGTTGACGGCGCAGACCTGGGACGCGTTTGCCGGTCTCGTCGAGCGGCACAACGGGATCTTCGGTGGGTGCTGGTGCACGTACTTCCACGACTGCACCGACCGCCAGCCGGGCTACGAGGGCAGCCGCGCCTTCAAAAAGCTGATGGTCGAAGCCGGCGTGGCTCATGCTGCCCTGGTGATCGTCGCTGACGAGGCGGTCGCGTGGGCCGAATACGGCACCCCCGACGAGTTGCCGAACATCCACCACAGCAAGCAGTACCTCGCCGAGGCCGACATCACGCCCGACTACCGCATCACGTGCATCTTCGTCGACAAGCGCTACCGCAAGCACGGCTTCGCCAAGTTGGCGCTCAACGGTGCGCTCGATCAGATCGCCGCGCAGGGTGGCGGGATCGTCGAGGGGTATCCGCACGAGATCGGCGAGAAGCGGATGAACAACTCGTTCGTCTACAACGGCACGCGCGCGATGTACGAAGAGGCAGGCTTCGAGTTCGTGCGCGCCAAGGGCCTGAAGAACACCGTCATGCGTCGCGTCGTCCGACCCGCCTGAACCGGTCCGGCGTTTGACGTCGATCGTCCCGGGGAATTCGTATCCACATGGTTCAGGAGACGGTTCACGTGGCGACGACGATCGATCGATCGGCGAGATGTGTCTACGAGTACATCTCGGACCCGACCCACCTGTTGGAGTGGGCGGCGGGTCTCGCTCATGCGCCCGTCGAACGCGTCGACGACCAGTGGGTGGTCGACTCTCCGCTCGGGCGGGTGGTGGTCGAGTTCGCACCGGCGAACGACTTCGGCATCACCGATCACGCGGTGACGCTTCCGGACGGCACAACGGTCCACAACCCGATGCGGGTGATCCCGAACGCGGACGGATGCGATGTCGTGTTCAGCGTTCGACGTCAGCGGGGAATGAGCGACGAGGACTTCGCCGCCGACGTCGCTGCTGTGCGCACGGACCTCGACACGCTCCGGTCGCACCTCGAACGCTCCTGACGCTCACGTTCAGGACTTCCCGAGCTTCTCCTTGAAGCGCTGCTCGTCCTTCTCGCGACGTTCCTTCTCGCGTTGCCGCTTCGTCGCTCGGCTGACGACGGGCTCGAAGCGGCCGAAGACGGCCTTGGTGCCCGTCTTGTTCACGTGCAGCGGGACCGTTGCGCCGACGTGGACGCCCTTCACCGGAAGACGCACCGATTGGGCCTTGATCGCCACTCGCGCCGGCTTGCCATCGGGGCCCGGGAACTCGACCAGGTACTCGTCGACGGACACCATCACGCTCGACGAGTCGAACTTCGCCAGGAACTTCTTGATGTGCCGCTTGTCGATCACCTTGCCCTCGACGAGTGGCCAACGCCGACGAGCGAGGAGCTTCATGGGCACAACCTAACCAGCCTTCCCAGCCGCGCTCTCGCCCTTCCGGTCGAGGCGCCACTCCCACGTCACTCCGACCTCGGGGTCGGCAAGCTCTGCGACCTTGACGAATCCGAGGCGTTGCAGCACGCCGGTGGACGGGTTCTCCTCGGCAAGGGTGTGAGCGAGGACGGCATCGACCTCGCCGCTGTCGAACGCCTGCTCGACCAGGAGCGTCGCCGCCGCTGTGGCGACGCCTCGCCCTCGGTGCTCCGGCGCGACCTCGTAGCCGATCTCGGTGACGCGGTCGGCCGGCTCGAACGCATACCCGCCGGAGCCGACCAACTGTCGGGCGTCGGAGTCGACGAAGAAGTGCATCGACCAGATCGACGGTGCGGTCCGAGCCTCGAGCTGGGCGAGGGTGAACTCGATGGCTTCCGGGAACTCGGGCCAGCCGTCCGGGATCGAGAGTCCGAGGATCTCAGCCAGCTCTGCCGGTGACCTCGTGAAGGCGCGCAGCTGGTCGGCGGTCGCGAGGACGATGGCGATGTTCGGCGTTCCCATCGATGGTCGACTCTGCCCGATCGTCGCGGATCCGTCAACGAGTCACGACTGCTGCCAGCGCGTGATGCGGGCGGCAGCGCTGTCGTCGTCGAGCACCGCGCAGAGCGCCTCGATGCGATCGCGTCGCGCGCCACGCCACTCGAGGTCGGCGACGCGGTGGCGGAGCGGCAGATCGGTGCGCAGCTCTGACAGGTCTCGACAGAGCAGCGCCTCGGCGTGGCGCTCGCGCAACGCAGCACCGAGGCGACCGATGTTCCGAACGCCGGTCACGTCCCATTGGGTCTCGTCGAGCGGGATCCCATCCACCGTGCCGTAGCGGTTCAGCAGCGCCGCTGCCGACTTGGTTCCCCACCCCGGCACGCCCGGTAGGCCGTCGCTGCGGTCGCCGATCAGCGCGAAGAGATCCGGCAGCTGCTGCGGGGCCACGCCGTACCGAGCGCGCACGGCAGTCTCGTCGGTGACGACCCTGCGGATGCGGTCGAGCACCACGATGCGATCGCCGCGCACCAGCTGGTTGAAGTCGTTGTCGGTCGAGCAGATGACGACCTGCTCGACGCCGTCATCCTCGGCGAAGCGGGCGGCACCCGTGGCGATGATCTCGTCGGCCTGGTAGCGACCGGACGGCCACAGCGTCAGACCGAGGGCTCGCACGATCTCCGCGGCGATCGAGACCTGCGCAGCGATCAACGACTCCGCATCGGTGCGGCCCGTGGTCGGTGGCGAGACGACCGAGTCGACGCCACCGCGACGTGCGTGGTCGCCGGCTCGTTGAGCAGGGACACCAGCGTGGCGATCAGTCCACGTGCCGCGCCGATCTCGTTGCCCGCTGGGTTGCGAGCGCGTGGGGCGCCGTGGAAGCAGCGGAACAGCTCGAAGGTTCCGTCGACGAGGTGGATCTTCACCCTCGAACGCCTCCTCGATCCGGCTGTGGGTGACGCGGAGTGTTGCACACGCGCCGATCGCCGTCGACGCTCGGCCTAGCGTGGATCGACGTGGCCGGTCTGCAGCCTGCACGTCCCGATCTCCAGCCGGCGAACGAGCGCGTCGCTCTCGTGCAGCGACTCGATGAGCAACGGGCGATCGCCGCTGCCGCGCTGGTCGATGTCACGTGGGCACACGCCTCCGCTCGGCTCCTCCCGGCGAGCGATCTGACGATCGCGGGGATCGTGCGGCACCTCGCGTGGGCAGAGGATCGGTGGTTCGGAGGCCGGCTGCTCGGGCTTGAGATGCCGGAGCCATGGGATCAGCCCGACCGCGACGACCCCGATCACGCGATGCGGCTCGTCCCCGGCGACACCGTCGGCGCGATCGTCGACCTGTACGCGTCTGCCTGTGACCGCAGTCGCGCAGCGGTCGCACAGTCCGACTCGCTCGATCGGATCGCTGCCGTCCCGTCCTTCGGTCGCGGGCCCGTCAACCTCCGTTGGATCCTCGTCCACATGATCGACGAGACCGCCCATCACAACGGCCACCTCGACCTGCTCCGCGACGCCTTGGCCGCCCGACGTAGCAACTCGACGACGTTAGGTTCTCGGCGATGAACCCCGTTGCCCGCCGGATGTTCGAGCTCGTCGAGCCGATCGGCGTCATCCCGTACTCGGCAGACGAACCCAACGAGACGATGTTCGCGCTCGGGTTCACCAACTACTGGGACATCTACTTCGCCGGACGGGCCGCGCCGCTGGGCATCGTCCCGGCGGAGGTGGCCGACGCGCTGTTCTACAACTTCGCCCCGGGCGAGGTCGCCCGGCACATCCCCAAGGTGTGGAGCACCACCACGCCCGAGGCGGCGATCGCCGCTCGTCAGACGGGTTGCGTGAACGCGCTGCGGCGGATCCTCGGTGGTCACGTCGAGGCTCCGTCCTTCGCCCGGGCCACCGAGCTGCTGCTCACAGCGGCGGTCAGCGCGCCGGTCGAGGGGCGGCCCATGTACGCCGCGTTGCGCGCGCTGCCGATCCCCGACGAGGTGGTCGCTCGGTGCTTCCATGCCGCGTCGTTGCTGCGCGAGCACCGCGGTGACGGGCACATCGCAGCGCTGATGGTCGAGGGCGTCGGTCGCCTCGAGGCGCACGTGCTCCTCGCTCTCGACATGGACATGCCGGCCGAGAAGTTCGGACGCATCCACCACCTGCCGGCTCCGCAGCTCACAGCAGTGATCGACGGCATGCGCGATCGCGGCCTGATCGGCGACGACGGTTGGCTGAGCGAACAGGGCCACGCCGTCAAGCAACGCGTCGAGTCGCTCACCGATGACCTTGCCGCGAAGCCCTACGAGTGCCTCGAGCCGGGTGAGCTCGACGAGCTGATGGAGCTCCTCGAACCGCTCGCCGAGCTGCTGCTCGCCGCGCAGGACTTCGGCTGACGTCGCGCCCCTCAGGCGCGGTTCAACCTGCCCAGACCTTGGATGCCCAGTCGGGCATCGGTTCGCCCGAGCCCTGGATCCACGTGCCGGTGACGGCCCATGGCGCCGGGCCCTCGACGTGCACCAGGCGGATGACGGACTCGGACACCTCCACAGCTGTTGCGTCCGATTCCCCCAGGCTGAGCACGATCAGGCACGACGTTCCCGTCGGGGGCAGGCCGGCCTCGTCGACGTCGGTGCACTCGCCGGTGTAGTCGTTGTCGGACAGCGCGCCCTCGCCGCGCAGGAACGCCTCGAACGCATCGACAGGCGTCGCACTCGTCGAAGGACGGTCGCCGTCCACCGTCGGATCCGTGCCGCTCGGCGCTGTCGTGGTCTCGTCGCGGTCGTCCGACGGCTGGCGCTCCAACCTCTCCGCCACGGTGACCGGCTCCGGCCTGTCCGGGCACAGCTCGACGCGCTTCGCCGTCCCCGCAAGCTGCTGCCACTCCGCGCCCGTCAGTTCACGATTGGCGATCGAGCAGGCCCGGCCGGCGAGGTCGGCGAGCTGGAGGTGGATCGAGCTGTCGCGCCCGACGCCTCCCGGGCCGGACCCGGGCAGCCAGGGATCGACGAGGAGCTCGTCGTTGCCGAACGGCCCGTTCTCCGCAGACGGTTCGAGGACGCCCATCAGCTCGGCCGCGCTCGACGACCACCCGAACCAGAAGTCGCCGTCGTCGTCGAAGCCACCCTGGACGGGGCGCACGTCGGGCACGACGTAGAGCGATCTCGCCTCGGCAAGCGAGGCCGTCGAGGCGACGAGCGTCTTGATGACGACGAACGTCGTCGGGTCGACGAGTGCGATCTCCGTGGGTGTGACGGCGACCAGGAAGCGGCCGTCCGGTGATGACGCCACGCTGGAGATCGGCGCCTCCAGCACCTTGCCGCCGTCGACGATCTCGCCGTCGGTGATCCGGTACCGGTCGATGCGTCCGCTCGCTGTCGCGATCAACAGGTGCTCGTGGTCGGCATCGAACGCCACTCCGGTCGCCTCGAGGTAGCTCAACGCGTCCGGCGTGACATCGGCCCCCTCCTCATCGACGATCCGGATCGCGCCCGACCTCACGTCGTTCGGCGACAGGAACTCCGGTTCGGTGTCCGAGTAGATGCCGGCGGCCAGGCCGGTGGTCGAGTCGCCGATGCCGACGATCAGGTCGGCGCCGTCGACCACGGCCGGCAGCGCCTCGCCGACCGTGCCGGGATCGAACACGAAGGGTGCGTCGCCGATCTCGGTCGTCGTCGCTTCGGCGATGCCCTGACCGATGCCGTTGATCCGCACGATCGGATCGAGCCCGGCGATCGCGATCGCCCCCGTCGGCGACACTGCGATTCTCGTGATGGCGCCGCTCGGGAGGTTCCATCGACCGAGCAGCGTCCGATCGTTGTCCGCCTCGAGGACGATCGCCTGCGGCACCGCGTCACCGCCGAGCTGTGGATCGGTGCCGACGACGACGACACCGGCATCCAACGCGGCGATGGCGCCGATCGACGACTCGCCGAAGGCATCGGCGGTGAGACCGCCGTTCGAGCGCCACTGACCATCGTCGGTGATCTCCAGGAAGTCGACGACCGACGGATCGCCGGCGACCCCGCCCGTGACGATCGCCAGGACCGGCCCGTCCAGCACGCTGTTCAAGGAGCCGCCGTCCACGAATGCTGCGCCTCCCGGAAGCATGCCCGCACCGGCCGAGAACACGTAGCCGTACCTTCCGGTCGTCGGGCCATCGGCCCCGTCCCACTCCTGGATCCCGGTCAGGTCCGACACGAAGAGCCGGCCCGACGAGTGCCACAACAACCCGGTGACCTGATCGTTCAGCTCGACCTCGACCGGCTCGCTGCCGTCGCCGGTGAAGCGGACCACGTGGCGGCCGTCGCCGAGGTTGGCGGCCAGCGCCACGGTGCTGCCGTCCGGGGAGATGCCGGCGAGCGGGCGTGCGCATCCCCACGCGTCGCACCCGAAGCCGAACGACGCGCCCTCCGGCGGCTCGTCCTGGCGCTGCTCGCGGCCGTCCTC
The DNA here is from genome assembly GCA_965229005.1 of Ilumatobacteraceae bacterium. GTDB lineage: Bacteria > Actinomycetota > Acidimicrobiia > Acidimicrobiales > Ilumatobacteraceae > CBDDIP01. The sequence goes on along the minus strand of CBDDIP010000001.1, from coordinate 822,116 downwards.
ACCGTCGAACCAACGGATCAGTCCGGCGCGATCGACGCTGACCACCACCTCGCCGGTCTCGCTGATCAGCACCTCGGTCGCCTCGACGGCGAGCGGCCCGCCGAGCAGCTTCCCGTCCGACGCGGACCAGATGCGGACCGCCCCGGCCGCGTCCACCGTTGCCAACCGGCTTCCGTCGCCGGCGATCTGCAGATCGATCACTGCGCCGCTGTGACCCGGTAGCAGCAGGTTCGTGTCGGGCAGGTCGAGCATCGTGCGGAGCAACGCGCCCTGCGTGGCAGGCGTCGAGTCGATCCGATCGGCGGCGACCGCGGTCAGCAGGCGAAGGTCCGGCAGCTCGTCGGTGGCGAAGGTGGCCTTGGACGCGAGGCTCTGGGCCAGGTTGCGCCGGTTCTCCTGCTCGGCCCTGTCGCGTTGCTGGATCGCGGTGCGCCGCGATGCGGTTGCCACGGAGCCGAGCGCCACTGCCGTTGCGGTGAGCAGCGCGAGCACGACGACGGCGGTGCGCCGAATCGCCGTGGCTCGTGCGTGCTGGCGGAGATCCTCGGACACGACGTCTTCGGGATCCTTGCCGTGGATCCGCGCTGCGACGCGGGCGATCTCGGAGCGGAACTTGGGGTGCTGCGGTCCAAGGGTCGAGAGGTCGACCTTGTCGGCCTTGATCCAGCTCAGGTTGGCGGACAGCGGCGATTCGGTGAACGCTCCCCTGAGCATCGGCGGGACGGCGGTGACCTTGTCGGGCGACGACCACGCGAAGTCGGCGGCGTGGTCGTCCCACTCGGCAGTGCCGTCGGTGACGACGATCAGCAGGTGCTCGCTGCGGTTGGTGGCGATCCAGTGCTCGAGCTCCTCGCCGACCTTCTCGGATCGAGCGGCACCGGGTGAAGCGAGGAACACGAGGTAGTCCGACTCGTCCAACTTCTTGCGCAGCTCGGTGGAGAGGTTGGCGCCGTACCCGAGGTTGGACTCGTCGCGGAACACTCGGAGCGCGCGCCGAGCCCGCCAGCTCTTGCCGAGCTGCTCCAACGTTCGCTTGATGTGTGGGGCGAGGGCGATGTCCGCGCCGTGGTTGTACGAGATGAACGCGTCGTAGCGGTCAGGGGTGGTGCTCGCCATCAGCCCGCCTGCGACGCTTCCACGTGTCGGCGCTTCTCTGCCTCCGCGTCGTGGTACTCGTCGAAGTACTCCTCCGCGCCGCAGGTCTCGCACCGGATCCACCAACCGTCGCTCATCGAGTCCTCAGTCGGGCCGCGGACGAAGTGGGGCAGCGGAGCCGGAGGTGCTTGTTTGAAGGGTCCGCCGGTGACCTGCCGATTGGCCCAGACGTAGGTCCGGTGGCTCCTCCAGCTCCACCACAGGTAGGCGGCGACGACGCTCAGTGCGAGGACGACGAAGATCGAGCCTGTCCCCGGTTTCGCCGGCGGTGGGCCGGCCGACTCGGGTCGATCGGCGCTGAACATCGCCGCCACAGCCGTTCCGGCAGTGGCCACGAACCACGTCGCGAACACGACCAGCGTCCATGATGCAGGCAGCGAGTACGCCTCGCCGTCTCGGCGGACGCGAGCCGCCCAAGCCGCGCGCAGTGCACGGCCGAGGAGCGCAAGCACGACGACGGCGACGAGCGTGACGATGGAGACGAACCCGCCGGCGTCGTTGGCCGGTCCGAACTCGGGACACGAGACGCCGGGCATCGACTCGATCGACTCGCATGCCCGTTGCCGGACGTCCGCGGTTGCCGCTCCGGCGATGGCGATCGCAACTCCGGAGACGACCGCTGCCCGCAGCAGCCCGCGCAGTCGCCATCCACCTATCGCCCGCGCGCCCGTCTGCATCGTCGCACGGTAGTCGGCGGATCGCCCAGCTCAGTCCGGAGTGAGCAGCACGTGAGATCAGCCCCAGCCGTCGGGCTGCGTGCCGTCGACGTCGGCGAACCCGTAGACGGCGGCGAGCTCCGCCGAGCTCACCGATTGCTGGTTCCACCGGCCTCGGTCCGGATCCGCGGCCAATGCCGCGATCGCACGTCCGACGAAGCGGGGCGACTCCGAGTTGGCGAACCCAGGCGGGGCGGTCGGCATGCCGTCGCGGTCCTGCAACGCGTCACGCCAGTTCGCCTCGGTGACGCCGAAGTTGTCGAGCATCATCTCCGACCGCAGCCACCCCGGGGTCACCGACATCGCAGTCGCTTGATACGGCGCGAGCTCGTGACCTTGCGAGAACCCCAGCCGGTTGATCGACACCTTGGCCAAGTCGTAGAACGCCGAGATCCGGTAGTTCGTCGCGTTGTAGTCGGCGGTCCCGTCGGTCACCTCGACGAGCAGTCCACCGGGCTCACGGATCACCAACGGCAGCAGGAAGTGCGATGTGATGAGGTGGGTGTCGACGGCGAGGCGAAGGATGCGGAGGCCGTCGTCGAGGTCGTGCTCCCAGATCGGCGTGTTCCAATCCGCCGGGCCGCCCTTCAGCACCTCGCCGCCCCAGATGTCGTTCACCAGCACGGCGACGCTGCCGTAGTCGGCACGCAGCCGCTCGGCCAGTCGAGCCACGGCCGCCGGGTCGAGGTGGTCGACTTGCACGGCGACGCCGACACCCCCGAGTTCGTCGACCAGTTCGGCGGTCTCCTCGATCGTCTCCGGGCGGTCGTAGTCGGAACCGGCCCGGCCGCCGACGCGGCTGCTGCGGCCCGTGCACACCACCGTGGCCCCCGCCTCACCAAGCGCCGCGGCGATGCCGCGCCCGGCGCCCCGGGTGGCTCCGGCCACCACGCACACCTTGCCCTGCAACGCCTCCCGATCGGGGTTCCACACGACCATGCGATGACTATGCCCCGGTTCGCAGGATCTTCACCATCGCCTTGCCCTTGGCCAGCTCGTCGATCAGCTTGTCGAGGTACCGGATCTCTTGCATCAGCGGTGCTTCGATGGCCTCGACTCGCACACCGCCCACGGTGCCGGTGATCGTTCGGCGAGTGGGGTTCATGCGCGGAGCGTCGGCGAAGAAGTGCTCGAAGTCGACCTCGCTGCTGATCACCGTGGCAAGCGACGCGGGGTCATGGCCCGTGAGCCAGCAGATGATCTCGTCGACCTCCGCTCGCGTCCGCCCCTTTCGCTCCGCCTTCGCGACGTAGTGCGGGTAGACGCTGGCGAAGCTGGTGGTGTAGATCCGGTGTCGATCCTCGGTCATCGTTGCCTTCCTTGGCGATGTGCGATCACGGTGTGGTCTGCGATGGTGGGCCATCGTGGCCGAGCTGGAACTCGGTCACGTCCGGGTCACCGCCCAACGCGAGGTAGACGACGAAGAGCACGAGCCACGCGGCGAGCAGCACCAGCGACACGGCACTGACGAGCACGAGCGGCGCAGGACGGAACGCGGCGACGATGATCAGGATGGCCGCCGCGCCGCTGAACGTTGGTGCGATCGAACGCACCATGCCCGGCGGGAACTCGTCGGCGGGCAGTGCGGTGCAGGCGACGACGATGGCTGCGAGCGTGACGACGACGGACCCCGAGAGCAGCCATGCCGTCGCCGCTGGCGTTCGATCCGCTGTCGCGTGCTCCAGCAGGCTGACCATCGCTGCGCCGCCGGCGGCGATGGCCATCGCCATCGGGAGATGTGAGAACAGCCACCCGGACAACCGAGGCCCGCGTTTGCCGGGAACTCGGCGACCAAGCATGTCGAAGTAGTTCCACCACAAGCCCATGCCGACGGTGAGGCCGATCATTCCGGTGACGATGGTCGTCGCATCGCGGTGCTCGGCGTCGCTGATGCCGCCGACGACTCCCACCACGACCTCGCCGAGCACGATGATCGTGAACAGACCGATCCGCTCGACGAGTGAGGAGGTCACGCCGTCACCGAAGCCCTCGGTGTGGTCGATCGCCACCAGCGCGACGCCGCCGATCGTCCATCCGACGAGCACCACCGCCCACATCGCCACTCGCGCCGTGTCGGGGGTGAACGCGCTCACGGCGACGATGGCGGTGCTGGCGACCATTCCGGTCAGGTATCGATTCGTCGTCCTCCGGTACCGCTGGTCGGTGTCGATCCGCTTGACCTGGAACCACTGCCACGTGAGCAGCGCGAACAGCACCGCGTAGGTGACGGCGAAGGCCCGACCGTCGTGATCGGTCGCCGTGCCGGCGAACACGGCGAGCAGCGCGAGCAGACCCATCTGCAGGAAGATGTAGTTGCGGCTGCGACCATCCTCCCGTCCATGGAGCTCGTGCCAGAACGTGCCGTTGAACCAGGCGAGCCAGATCAGGCCGAACACGACCGCGAACTGAGCGACGCTCGTGGCGTCGATGTGCGCCGCGAGATGGTGCGTCGTCCGTCCGATCAGCACGACGTAGACGAGGTCGTAGAACAGTTCGAGGAAGCTGACCTCGCGAGCGAGCACCACCTCGCCGTGCCGCCGCGGTGGGGTGCGAAACCAGATGCCGATCCCGGACCTGACTCGTCGGCGGCCGATGTGCGTGGGAGCCGGCGGTTCGTTGCCGGTGTCGTCGCCGGCTGCCGCGTCGCGATCGTCTGATGTCGACACGACGTCATTCTGGCTGCTGCGTCAGCGCAGGTCGGTGGGGGCGAGCTCGACTCGTACGCCGAGCAATCTGATGGGACGACCGATCACGTCGTTGGTGAAGCGGCCGAGCACCACATGAGCCATGCGCGCCACCTCGTCGACGTCGGTCGTCGGAACCGGCAGCTTGGCGACCTTGGTGCGGGTGAAGAACGTCCGAGTGCGCACCTTCACCGCGACGCGGGTGACCGTCCGCCCCTCGTCGAAGACCGATGCAGCAACCGAGCGGGCAAGGGCCTCGACCTCGTCGGCGATGCGCGTGGGATCGGTGATGTCCTCGGTGAACGTGGTCTCCTTCGAGCGTCCCTTTGCCTCCCGTGGCTCGTCGACGATCGGCGTGGTGTCGCCGCCGAGACCCATCACCCTCAGGCTCGGCCCGATGCGCGGGCCGAACCGCGCCGCGAGCACCGCCGTGTCGGCGCGGGCGAGCTGTTCGACGGTGTGGATCCCGCAGTCGGCGAGGCGACGGGCGATCCGATCTCCGATGCCCCAGATCTCGGTGACGGGTTCGTCGCGCAGCGAGTCGAACCACTCCCGACGCGTCAGCGCGGCGATCCCACCCGGCTTGGCCAGCCGAGTCGCCGTCTTCGCCACCAGACGAGTGTCGCCGATGCCGATCGCACAGGACAGGCGAGTCCGGTCGAGCACTGCCTCGCGCAACTCTGCCGCGACCGCACGCGGGTCCTCGGTGCGCACCCCGACGAACGCTTCGTCCCACCCCCACACCTCGACGGTCACCGGGAATGAACGCAGCACGCCCATCACCTCAGCGGACGCGGCGTCGTAGGCCGGTCGGTCGTGAGCGAGGAAGACGCAGTCCGGGCAGCGACGAAGCGCGACGGAGAGCGGGACCCCCGATCGGACGCCCAGTGCACGGGCCTCGTACGACGCAGTGGCCACCACCTGACGCGGGCGGCGCGGGTTGCCGTCGCCACCCACCACCACGGGCCGGCCGGCCAGCTCCGGCCGGCGACGCACCTCGACGGCGGCGAGGAACTGGTCGAGATCGACGTGCAGCACCCATTCGCGTGGCGCCCGTTCCGGTTCATCGATGGTGGCGCATTCCACGTGGACGACCGTAGATGTCGAGAAACGGGTACGTGCTTCGTCTCCGGGTGACAGCAACCCGTGACGAGAGGATCCCACGATGGACGACGAAGCGATCGCCGAGATCTTGGCCAAGCCGTACGCACAGCAGCTGCTGAACGGACCGGAGCCAGCTCGGCTGGCGTACAACGGTGTCGACGGTGACCCGCGGGTTGTTCCGATCGGCTTCTGGGTGGAGGGCGAGCGCATCCTGATGGCGACGGTTCCCAAGGCGCCGAAGGTGGCTGCGCTCCGAAACAACCCGAAGGTGGCGATCACCGTCGATCAAGGCGCGTTCCCGCCCAAGGTGCTCCTGATCCGCGGTACAGCCGAGGTGGAGCTCGTCGGGGAGATCCCGGCGGGCTACCTGATCGCCGGTCACAAGGTGATGACGGACGAGCAGTACCCGGCGTGGGAAGCGGGGGTGCGCCGCCTCTACGACGAGATGGTCGTCATCACCGTCACACCGACGTGGGCGAAGCTCCTCGACTTCGAGACGACCATCCCCACGGCCGTCGAGGACCTCATCAGGGAGAAGCAGGGGGCTTCCGGCTCGCCTGCGTGAGCCGGACGGCTGCGTACGCGACTCCGGCAACGGCACAGACCGCAAGCGTCCACAGCAGGATCAGTCCGCGCCGGTGCGGCGTGGCTTCGACCAGCGGAGCAACGCCGGAGACGATCACGGCGACCGATACCACCAAGGCGAAGAACACGCCGCGCACGTCACGCAGAACTTGCGAGCGGTGGTGCTCGAGCTGCTGCTGCTCCAGCGAGGCGATGCGCTCGAGCACCACCAGCATCTCCGAGGTCTCCTCGATCTCGTTCTCGAACGACCGGAGCGACACGTCGTCACCGGCGTCGTCCGTCTGCTCGGTCGCCGGCGTCGGGAGCGCGGTCGGCGTCGTGTCGCGGTCCATCCGGCCGGCCTCGGGGAAGCTCGTGCGGGCTCGTTGCGCATGCGCCTCGAGGCGGTCTCGGGTTCGCAAGTACGAACGACGCAGCTCCGGATCGAAGCCTTCGGCGCGGTCGCGACCGAAGCGACGAAGCGACTGGTCCAGCCAGTCGGTGGTTGGCCTGGTCACCTCGCGAACGGCGAGGTCGAAGCTGCGCTGCTCGTCGGCCGACAGCACGCCGTTGTTGCGATGCGACAGCCGCCGGATCGTGGCCATGTCGAGCTGGCGGATCGTGTCGGGTGTGAACGTTGCCGGCAGGTCGGCGCGCGTCAGCGGTCGTCGATCGGGCCGTTGCGGGGGCGGCATCTCGCCATCCTCGCATGCGACCGATCAGCTCCGGCCGGACGAGTCGCGGTAGACCGGGGGCCATGAGCGCGCAGATCTCCGCCGAATCGGTGGGCGCCGAAGTCCGCGGATGGGTGACGGCGAACTGGGATCCGGCGATCACCCTGCGCGAGTGGCGCACGTTGCTGCTCGACTCCGGATGGGCCGTGCCGTCGTGGCCGAAGCGGTGGTACGGCAAGGACATGCCGGCGTGGGCCGACGACGTCGTGCGCCGGGAGATCGACGCGTGCGGCGCGGTGTCGTCAGTGCCGACCGGGCTGGCCGGTCCGACGATCCTCGAGCAGGGGCCGGATCTCGTTCGCGAGCGCTTCCTGCGGCCGATGCTCACCGGTGAGGAGACGTGGTGCCAGCTGTTCAGCGAACCGACCGCCGGCAGCGACCTGGCCGGGCTGACCACCACGGCCGTGCTCGACGGCGACGAGTGGGTCGTCAACGGACAGAAGCTCTGGAACACGAGTGCGCACCACGCCGATCTCGGCATGCTCGTGGCCCGTACCAACTGGGACGTGCCCAAGCACCAGGGGATCACCTACTTCGTGCTGCCGATGCGCCAACACGGCGTCGAGGTCCGGCCGCTTCGCCAGATGAACTTCCACTCGTCGTTCAACGAGGTGTTCCTGACCGACGCGCGGATCCCGAAGGACTGGATCGTGGGCTCCGTCAACCAGGGCTGGGCGGCCGCCCTCGCCACGCTTGCGCACGAGCGCCGCTTCGGCGTGGCCGTCACGGCCGACCGCCACCGGGTCGATGCCGGCCCGGCGGCCGACGAGGCTGCGGCCGAGGCGCGCGAGATGCTGAAGGTGTACTCGTGGTACCCGCAGCGCGCCGGTCGCGCCGATCTGGTCGCCGAGCATGCTCGAACAGCTGGCCGGGCCGGGGACCCGACGGTCCGCCAGGAGATCGCCCGGCTGGTGGCGATGAACCGCGCCAGTCAGTGGACTGCCGAGCGTGCGAAGGCGAACCGTCAGCTCGGCCGACCACCCGGCGCGGAAGGATCGATCGGCAAGCTGGCGATCAGCAACGTCGCCCGCCAGGCGGCGAAGGTTCACGCGCTGATCGGCGGCGCCAACGGCATGCTCGCCGGCAGCGATCCGGACGCAGCACTCGGCGGACTGCTCGCCGAGATCCTGATCTCGGTGCCCGCGCAGTCGATCGCCGGCGGGACCGACGAGATCCAGCGCAACATCCTCGGCGAGAAGTTCCTCGGGCTGCCGCGTGAGCCCGACCCGGCGAAGGGTCTGCCCTACCGCGAAGCACGCAACCGCTGAGCACCTCGACGGGTGAGGAGTAGCGTTCGCCCGTGGGCATCGATCGTGCCAGCGGAACGCTGACGGTGGCGGCAGTTCAGGCGACACCCGTCTTCCTCGATCGAGCGGCCACAGTCGAGGTTGCTGCTCGTCACGTGGCGACGGCGAACGCCGAGCTGATCGTCTTTCCCGAGTCGTTCGTGCCCGGCTACCCGGACTGGGTGTGGCGGCGGTCGCCGATGAGCGATGGCGATTGGTACGCCCGCTTGGTCGACAACGCGGTGCGCGTCGACGGGTCCGACCTCGATCCGGTTCGCGACGCCGCCCGCGACGCTGCCGCTTGGGTGGCGATCGGCGTCACCGAACGTTCGCCGTCCGACACGCTGTACAACACGGTCGTCTACGTCGCGCCGACCGGTGAGATCGCCGACCGCCATCGCAAGCTCGTCCCCACCGGAGCCGAGCGACTGGTGTGGGCGAACGGCAACGATCACCTGCTGACCGTCATCGACATCGGCGGCGTCAAGGTCGGCTCGTTGATCTGCTGGGAGAACTACATGCCCCTCGCTCGGATGGCGATGTACGAGCGGGGCATCGACGTGCTGCTGGCGCCGACGTGGGACAACAGCGACGAGTGGGTGCCCACCTTGCGACACATCGCCAAGGAGGGTCAGATCTTCGTGGTCGGCGTGACCGCCTACCTGCGCGGCTGCGACGTGCCGCGCGACCTCTCCGATGCGGACGAGCTGTACGGCGGCGAGGACGATGTGATGTCGCGCGGCAACACGTCGATCGTCGCTCCGGGCGGTGAGGTGATCGCCGGGCCACTGATCGGCGAAGCAGGTGTGGTGCGTGCCGAGCTCGATCTGTCGCGCATCGCCGCGGGCCGCCGGATGTTCGACCCCACCGGTCACTACTCCCGCCCCGACGTCCTGTCGCTCCGTCAGCCGGGGTCGGACGGCTGACAGGCGGCGAACCTGTGAGCGAGATCGGTGCTGATCTCGAGGTGGCGAAGCAGGAAGGTGCGCTCGTCCAATCGCTTGCGTCGCATCCATCCGGTGACCTCGTCGTTGCACTTGCTCGCGTTGCACGACCCGCACGCCGGCACGACGTTGGCGATGGTGTACCTCCCGCCTCGGGAGATCGCCATCACGCAGTCGCGTTGCAGCGACGCGGTCGTCGCTCCGCAGTAGGCGCACCCGCCCCACGCCAGCTTCATCGCGGTCCACTGGTCGGTCGAGAGATCGTGATCGGCGCGCTCCATGCGGCGCTTGCGCTTCCTCGCCGCCTTTGCCGCCCGGGTCCTGCTGACGACCATCACCCCAACGTAGGTGAATGCAGAGGTTCGCCCCGACCTTCGGTGGCCGTCGACCTGCTCACCAGGGGTCGACCGCGTCCGCCAACGTCGTGCCCGGTCGGAACCAGCACAGCTCACATGCCAGGCCATCGGGGTCTTCGAAGCCGACACTGAGCAGGGCGCCGAAGTCGGTGATCGAGCCGTCCGAGGCACCGACGTCGGTGAGACGCCGGCGCATGCGCTCGAACTCTTCGCTGTCGTCGACGTTGAGGGCGACGTGGTCGACGCGACCGCGTTGGAACGTCGGCGCCGGGTCCGGTGCAGGCATCTCGAAGGCGTGCAGCACGGAGCGCTCGCCGACTCGCAACAGCCGGTGGTGCACGTCGCCGAACTGCATGTCGTGCACGTCGGTCACGCCGAACACATCGCGGTAGAAGCCTTCGAGGCGATCGAGGTCCTTCGTCAGGATGGCCACGTGGTTGAATCCGTTGAGCATGTCTCCTCCATGTCGCTTGAGTGTCTATTCGATACACTGGTGATCAAATGAATATACGCACGGTAAAGCAAAATTCGGATGTCGTCAAGCGCTCGTACTCCTCACCTGCCCGAGACGCTCAAGGGCTGGCCACTCGTCGCCGGATCCGACTGGCGGCCGAGGAGCTGTTCCTGTCGAAGGGCTACGTCGGGACGTCCATGGCCGACGTCGCTGCCGCAGCAGAGGTCAGCCGGCCCACGGTTTTCAACGTGTTCCGCTCCAAGGTCGAGCTGCTCAAGGAAGTGGCCGATGTCCGGCTGGCCGGCGACGATGCGCCACTCGATCTGCTCGCTCGCCCGCTTGGACGCAGGATGATCGAGGCCACCGACGTCGACGACCTGCTCCGCACCCAGGCTCGTTACGCGGGGGAGATCATGGAGCGAGTGGCGCCGATCCTCGCGGTGATCACCGACGCTGCGGCCGTCGACGCCGAGGCAGGCGCGCTCCTGAACGCGCAGGAGGAGGGGCGTCTGTACGGGATGGGCGCCGCCGTCGACCGACTTGCTGAGCTCGGCGCGCTTCGACGAGGGATCACGCGACAGCACGCCAAGGAATCGCTCTGGTTGCTCAGCGGGCTGGAGCCCTGGCAATTGGCCGTCCGCAGCGGCTGGACGCGGCGGCGTTACGAGACGTGGTTCCTGGATTGTGCTCGCGCGCTGCTGCTCGATCGGCCCGCGTAGGGAGCGTCGGAGCCCGTCACCCGGGGCGGCTGCTCGAACGTCTGTTGGTGCATGAGCATCCGGACGCGATGTGCGCGTGTCGTGGTGTCGTCGATCGCCGTGACCAGCTCGGCCTGCACCAGTGACGCTGCCTCGCCCGCGCCGCCCCGTCTGTCCTGGCATGCATGTGAACGAGCTGGATTCGACGACGGGGAGTGCGCCGAGCTCTCGGTACCGCTGGACCATGACGACCTCGACGGCCCGATGATCGAGCTGTCGCTCTATCGCCTGCCGGCGCGGGGCGCTCGCATCGGCACGCTGGTGGTCAACCCGGGCGGGCCGGGGGCATCCGGTCTGCAGTACCTGCAGGACGCCGGGAACCCGTTCCCGCCCGGCTTCGACGTGATCACGTTCGATCCACGCGGCGTCGGGAGATCGCACCCGGTGGACTGCGTGACTGACGACGACCTGGACGCCTGGTACGGCTCGGCGAACAACCCGCGTGACGATGCCGAACTGGAGCAGTGGTTGGAGCGCGACGCGACCGTCGCCGCGCGCTGCGATGCCACCGACCTGGGGTCCACGATCGGCACCGTCGACGTCGCACGCGACATCGACCAGATCCGTCGGGCGATCGGAGACGAGCAGATCAGCTACCTGGGGTTCAGCTACGGCTCCCGCCTGGGCTGGACGTACGCGGCGCTGTACCCGGAACGCGTACGTGCGATGGTGCTCGACGCACCTGAGGACCCGGTGGCCGATTGGGAACAGTCAGCCATCCAACAGGCAGAGGCGCAGGAGCAGCTGCTCGACGCCTTCGTCGCATGGTGCGCGACCGGCGTGGCGACCACGTGCCCCGCTGATCCACGGGCAGCCGTGATCGAAGTGATCCGCGAGGCCGACCGATCGCCGATCCGGACCGACCACCCGGAGACGCCGTTGAGCGGCGCGTACGCGCTCAACGCCGTGCTCACCGCCTTCTACGACGAGGCCACGTGGCCCGATCTGGGTCGAGCTCTTCGAGACGCCCAGGCCGGAGACGGCACGCGGTTGATCGAGCTCTCGTTCCTGTGGCACGACCGGCGCAACCACGACCCGTACGTGTCGATCGACGCACAGACGATGATCTGGTGCGCCGACCATCCCGCACGTCCCACCGTCGGTGAGGTCGACCGGCTTCGTGAGGTCGTGGCGCGCTCGTCGCCGGTCTTCAGCGAGTGGGTTCCCGGCGCTGTTCCGCCCTGCTCCTCGCGGCGGGTCGACGACGACGTGGTTGCGACACCTCGATGGGCAGGCGCGACACCCATCCTCGTCGTCACCTCGACGGACGATGTGGCCACGCCACGGGTCGGTGCCGACCACCTGGTCGAGGCCCTCGGCCGGGCCGAGCTGCTCGTTCGAGACGGCGCCGGGCACACGTCGTACCTCCGCGGTGACGAGTGCGTCGATGCCGCTGTCGAGCAGTACCTCGTCGACCTCGTCGTTCCGGCCGCGCCGGCGTGTGCGTGATCGGCCCAGTCGTCCGTCAGCTCATCGACGCCAGCTTGGCCTTCATGTGATCGATGACCGCAGCGTGGGCGTGGTGCGGGCTGAAGAGCACGACCTCGGCGTCCTGCTCGACGCGCACGCTGTGCCCGGCCGGCCAGAAGAAGCAGTCGCCCGCAGCGCACCGCTCGTGCCCGAGGAGGGCATCGGCATACGTGACGACGACCGTACCGGCGATGACGTAGCCCCAGTGCGGCGCCTGGCACGCGTCACCCTCGAGCCCGGTGAGCAAGGGAGCGATGTCGGTGCCGGCACCGAGGCTGAAGTACTCGGCGGCGAGGTCCCCGCCGGCTGCCACCTGTCGCGCCGTGGCGCCAGGGACTTCCATCACGACCGGGATGTCGTTCTTGTTGATGCGCATGGACGTCTCCTTCTCGGATCGACGGCACCATGCCGTCGATCCGAAGGCGCAACATTCCGTGTCACAATGTGACGCATGACGATGTCGGCTGCCGAGGCGGCGCTGGCGGTCGGCGACTTCCCCGGTGCGATGCGTGCGCTCGACGACGGTCACGGTGCGGGCACTGCAGCGTGGTTCGAGCTGCAGGCGAACGCCGCCTACGGCGTCGGCGAGTTCGAGACCGCCGTGGGCGCCTGGGAGCGGCTGCACGCGCTGCATCGTTCCTCTGGCGCGCACGTGCCGGCTGCGCGGGCCGCAGTCATGACAGCGATGCACCTCCTGTGCGACGCCGGCCTGCCGTCGACGGTGCGCGGCTGGGTCCGTCGGGCGCAGGCGCTGCTCATCGGCCACGACGCCACACCGGTCCATGCACTGATCGCCGGCGTCAGCGGTTACGAGCGCTTCTTCTCCGGCGACCTCGACGCAGCGGCACCGTTTGCCGCAGAGGCGATCCGGCTGGGCGACCTGCTCGACGTCATCCCGGCCGTCACCATGGGGCGCACCGCGAGTGGACGCATCGCGATCATGCGTGGCGACGTCGACGGTGGGCTGGCGCAGCTCGACGAGGTGGCCGCACTCCTGATGTCGGGCGAGGTCGACGACGTCACCACCGGCATCATGTTCTGCGAGCTGATCTGTGCGGCTCAAGCGATCCTTCGCACCGATCTGGCACGAGAGTGGACCGAGGCGATGGAACGCTGGGGGGTCACGGCGGCCATCGGTGCGGTCCGTGGTCGATGCCGCGTGCACCAGGCGGAGCTGCTCCGACACAGCGGTCCGTGCGACGCGGCCGAGCGGGTGGCGTTGCAGGCCTGTGAGGAGCTGCGCCCGTGGCTGCGCCGGGAGTACGGCTGGCCGTTGGTCGAGTTGGGCATGGTGCGGTTGCGCCGCGGCGACCTCGCGGGCGCATCGGAGATGTTCGTCTCGGCGCAGGAGCACTGCTGGCCTCCACACCCCGGTCTGGCACTGCTCCGCCTCGAGTCCGGAGACGTCGCGGCGGCCACTGCGGCGATCGCTGACGCGATCGCGCACCCGGTCGATGCGCCGTCGAAGGAGCTCCCTCCCTTCGGTGATCTCCGACTGGTCCCGCTGTTCGACGCGCAGTCCGAGATCGCGCTGGCTGCCGGCGATGTGGTCGCGGCGACCGCGGCGGCGACCGGGCTGCAACGTGCCGCAGCACAGCACCGGAGTCCCGAGCTGACCGCCACCGCGCAGCTCGCGGCGGCGCGTGCGGCGTTGCTGTCCGGTGATGCCGCGGCCGCCGCCGTCACGGCGAGCTCGGCCTGCTCCGCGTTTGCCGCACAGGAGGCCCCGTTCGACGTCGCTCGGGCTCGCGTCGTGCTCGCCGCTGCTCACGAAGCGATGGGCAGCGCCACGGCCGCTCGTCATGAGCTCGAGCAGGCTCGCATCGGCTACGGGCGCTACGGCGCGGTGCGCCGGACCTCGATGCTGGACGAACGACTCGGTCGGGTGCCGATGACCGGGGGTCCTCTGATCGCGCCGGTGGAGCGGCGGGGCACCCTGCGCCAGGACGGGCCGATGTGGACGGTCGAGCTGGCCGGCGAGTCCGTCCTCGTCAAGGACTTGAAGGGGTTCCGCTATCTGCGCCGGCTGCTGGCCGAGCCGGGCCGCGAGTTCCACGTGCTGGACCTGGTTGCGGTCGAGACGGGCACGTTGCGCACGCCGACGAGCGAAGTGCGCGGCATCCCGGTGCTCGACGACGTCGCACGCGAGGCGTTTCGACGCCGCCTTGCCGACATCGACGACGACATCGACGAGGCGACGCGCCTCAACGACCTGGGGCGCATCGCCAAGGCTGAGATGGATCGGCAGTACCTCGTCAACGAGCTCACGCGGGGCGTCGGGCTCGGCGGACGAGCGCGCCTCGCCGGTGGTTCCTCGGAACGGGCTCGCACGGCAGTCGCTCGATCGCTGCGCTACGCCCTCGACGAGCTGGCGACGCGTCACCGACAGGCCGCTGATCACCTCCGCGCCAGCGTTCGAACGGGGACGTACTGCGCGTACGCGCCCGATCCGTTGGCCGCAATCACCTGGCGCCTGTGATCACGACCGATGCAAGATGCTCGCATGACCGTGCAACTCGTCGCACTCACGTGGGAGACGAACGATCCGCAGCTGCTCGCCCGCTTCTGGGCAGAAGCGCTGCGTTGGGACGTCGGTGACACGAACGATGACGCGGTCGTGCTCGCGCCGACCGACGACACCGGCTTCCGCATCGCCTTCCGACGGGTGGTGACGCCGAAGCTCGGCCAGAACCGCCAGCACCTCGATCTGACGACGACGTCGATCGACGACCAGAACGAGACGGTTGCCAGGCTGATCGAGCTCGGTGGCCGTCACGTCGACATCGGGCAAGGCCCGGAGGACACGCACGTCGTGCTGGCCGACCCGGATGGCAACGAGCTGTGCGTCATCGAGCCGACCAACAACTTCCTGGCCGGCTGCCCGCGCATCGGGGCAGTCAACTGCGACGGCACCGCAGACGTCGGCCACTTCTGGAGCGAGGCGCTCGGGTGGCCCTTGGTGTGGGACCAGGACGAGGAGACCGCGATCCGCTCACCCGACCGCACCGGTCCGATGATCACCTGGAGCGGTCCGCCGCTGATGCCGATGCTCGGCCGGGATCGGTTGCACTTCGAGATCGTCCCGGTGGGCGACGCCAGCCGGGAGTCCGAAGGCGACCGGCTCGTCGGGCTCGGGGCATCGCTCGTCGGAGCCGACGACGAACGGGTCGTGATGACCGATCCGGACGGCAACGAGTTCTGCTTGTCGACCCCTCGATAGGCGGGTAGCTTCAGCGCTGCGCGTGTGTTGCGCCTCGGGACCGTGGTCCCCTTCCGATCCACTCATGGACCAAGGGGGATGCACCATGCACCACCGACATCAACACGTTCTCGACGGCTCGCGGCCGCCGCTCCGACTGCGGGTGGTGTGATGTCCGTCTGCCACTGGTGCCGCCTCGAGATGCACATCGCCGCGTCGTGCACGATCGACGCCCTCCACCGACGCGGCCGGCACATCGCGATGATCCCGTACGGCGAGGAGCCGGACTGGCCGGTGCACAGCGAGCGCTGCGGCGATTGCGGAACGAAGCGGGGTGGCTTCCACCACCCCGGCTGCGACATCCAGGCCTGCCCGGTCTGCTTCGGGCAGATGCTGTCGTGCGGGTGCCGGTTCGACGAAGACGACAGCGATGATCTCGACGACGGTGACGACTTCGCCCGCGGCCAGCCGTACGGCGTGGACGGCAACGGGCTGCTCACCGAGCACACGACGATCAACGGCGTCGAGGTCGTCATCCACTACGACGACGACATCCCGCCCACCGACATCACCGAGCTCGACGGCATCAGGGTGACCACCGCGTTGCGCACCGTCATCGACATCGCTCCCGACGTGCCGTTCGAGCACCTCGGAGAGATCGTCGAGGACTGCCTCGGGCGCGGTCTGTTCGATGTCGACGAAGCGCAACGGCGCCTCGCCGAGCCGGACATGGTCGGTCGCCCCGGCGCCGAGCTGCTGCGCCGCGCACTCGCCGAAATAGGGTGACGGTCGAGTCGCCGGGGGGAACCATGACGAACCATCGAGCCCGCTACGGGCCGCACGACCCTGACGCGACGTACGTCGACCACGGGATCGCGGAGCACCTCGCCGACCTCGGTGAAGTGCAGATGAACTACGCCACCCTCGGCGACCCGGCCAAGCCGGCGCTGTTGCTGATCCCCGGGCAGACGGAATCGTGGTGGGGCTACGAGGCAGCGATGCCGCTGCTGGCCGAGCACTTCCAGGTGTTCGCCGTCGATCTGCGCGGGCAGGGCCGCAGCACGCGCACGCCCGGTCGCTACACGCTCGACAACATGGGCAACGACCTGGTCCGATTCATCGACGTGGTCATCGGCCGACCTGCGTTGGTCAGCGGCCTCTCGTCGGGTGGTGTGCTGTCGGCGTGGCTCTCCGCCTACGCCAAGCCCGGCCAGGTGATCGCCGCCGTGTACGAGGATCCGCCGCTGTTCTCATCCGAGGTGCGACCGGCTGTCGCCCCCGGGATCCGTCAGGGCATCGGCCCGCTGTTCCACCTGTGGAGCACCTACCTCGGCGATCAGTGGTCGATCGGCGCGTGGGACGAGATGCGCGCCGGCTCGGCGCAGTTCCTGCCGGAGCACCTGAGCTTCATCCCGGTGCCGGACGAACCACCGCAGAACCTCAAGGAGTACGACCCGGAGTGGGGTCGGGCGTTCTGGACGGGGACGGTCGCCGCGTCGTGCGACCACGACCGGATGCTGCGGAGCGTCACGGCACCGGCCGTGCTGCTGACGCACCACATGCGCGTGGTCAACGACGAGCACGGGTTCCTGTTCGGGGCGATGTCCGACCAGCAGGCGTCACGGGTGCAGCACCTGCTGACCGGCGCTGGGGTGTCGGTGACGTATCGGTCGTTCCCCGAGGTCGGCCACTCGATGCACGGCTCGCAGCCGGAGCTCTACGTCGCCACCGTGTGCGAGTGGGTCGCGGGTCTCGCGACGTGAGCGCCACTCGAGCCATCGACGTCCACGCCCACTTCCTGCCCGAGTTCTATCGCGAGGCGTTGATCAGCCAGGGCCACGCGCAGCCCGACGGCTTCCCATACATCCCGGAGTGGGCGGCGGTGGAGCACGTCGCAGCGATGGACCGGTTGGACATCGAGACGTCGTGGTTGTCGATCTCCTCGCCAGGCGTTCATCTCGGCAGCGACGCGATGGCGAGTGATCTGGCACGGGCCGTGAACGAGGAAGGCAGGCGAGCCGTCGCCGATCATCCGGGCCGGTTCGGCCTGTTCGCTTCGCTGCCACTTCCGGATGTCGACGCGGCGATGGCGGAGATCGCCCACTGCTGCGATCGCCTCGACGTCCGCGGGTTCGCACTGCTCACCAACGTCGGCGGCGCGTACCTCGGCGACGCAGCGTTCGAGCCGATCTTCCGTGAGCTCGATCGTCGTCGTGCCCGAGTGTTCATCCACCCGACGTCGCCGCCGTGCTGGGAGCAGACCTCGCTCGGTCGGCCGCGGCCGATGCTCGAGTTCTTGTTCGACACCACCCGCGCCGTCGTCGACCTCGTGCTCGGCGGCACCGTTGCCAGGTACCCAGGGATCGAGATCATCGTCCCGCACGCCGGTGCGACGCTGCCGATGGTCGCCGATCGGATCAACGTGTTCGCCGCACTGGTCGGCGCTGGTGCCGAGGTCGACGTGTTGCGCGACCTTGCCCGGCTCCACTTCGATCTCGCCGGGTACCCGCTGCCGCGACAGCTGGACGCACTGCTGACGTTGACGACGATGGATCACCTCCACTACGGCAGCGACTACCCGTTCACCCCCGAGTTCGCCGTCGCTGCATCCCGTGAACGACTGGATGCAGTCGGCGACCCGCGGGGCTCGTTGATGGACGTGATGCGGGCCAACACCGAGCGACTCATGTCGAGCTGATCGGTGTTGAATGGGCGGCGCACATCACCGCACATCACCGCACCGAGGAGCACCACCATGGTCGATTTCAACGAGTTCAACAAGGGTGTCGTCGAGGAGTTCCGCGCCAACGGCGGTCAGGTCGGCGGCAACTTCGCCGGCGCCCCGATGATCCTCGTCAACCACCGTGGCGCGAAGTCCGGCAAGGAGTACACCTCGCCCCTCGTCTACACGCGCGACGGCGACAACTTCGTGATCATCGCCTCCAAGGGTGGCTCGCCTGCCGACCCGCACTGGTTCCTCAACCTCGTGGCTCACCCCGATGTGACCATCGAGGTCGGCGACGAGACGATCCCCGTTCGGGCACGCGTTGCCGAAGGTGACGAGCGCACCCGCCTCTACGACGCGCAGGCCGCCGTGATGCCGAACTTCGCCGACTACGCGAAGGCCACCACCCGGGAGATCCCGGTCGTCGTGCTCGAACGCCGCTGACGTCGCGACGGTCGGTCGTCCCGGCGCCACGTGGGCAACCGGCAGACCGCAACGGGTGTGTGCGCCTCACCCCGATTGCTGTTCGATGCCCTCGTTGTTGGAGGATGGTTGGGTGCACGAACGAACAGTGATCTCGTGAGCTCGAAGGTCTACGCCAGCGCCGGTGACGCATTGAGCGGTCTGATCCGTGACGGTCAGTTGTTGGCGGTGGGTGGGTTTGGGTTGTGTGGGATTCCGGAGGCGTTGATCGATGCGCTGCGCGACACCGGGTGCACGGGTCTGACGGTGATCTCGAACAACGCGGGGGTGGATGGGTTCGGGTTGGGTCGGTTGTTGGAGTCGCGGCAGATCTCGAAGATGATCTCCAGCTACGTGGGCGAGAACAAGGAGTTCGAGCGGCAGTTCTTGGCGGGCGAGCTCGAGGTGGAGTTCACGCCGCAGGGGACGTTGGCGGAGAAGTTGCGTGCGGGTGGTGCGGGGATCCCGGCGTTCTTCACCAAGACCGGGGTCGGCACGTTGGTCGCGGAGGGCAAGGAGACGCGGGTGTTCGATGGTGAGCTGTTCGTGATGGAACGGGCGTTGGTGCCGGATGTGGCGTTGGTCAAAGCGCAGAAGGCGGATCGGTCGGGGAACTTGGTGTTCCGGCGCACGGCGCGGAACTTCAACCCGGCGGTGGCGATGGCCGGCAAGGTGACGGTGGTCGAGGTCGAGGAGCTGGTCGAGACGGGTGCGATCGATCCGGATGATGTGCATCTGCCGGGCATCTACGTGCATCGGATCGTGGTCAACGCGACCCCGGAGAAACGCATCGAGAAGCGCACCGTGACGCCACGGCCCGGCGCCGACGGAACGGGAGCCTGACGGCATGGCCTGGGATCGGGATCAGATGGCTGCCCGCGCTGCACGAGAGCTGCAGGACGGGTTCTACGTGAACTTGGGGATCGGGTTGCCGACCTTGGTTGCCAACCACGTCGATCCGGGCATCGAGGTGTGGTTGCAGTCGGAGAACGGGATGTTGGGGATCGGTCCGTATCCGTTCGATGATCAGGTTGATGCGGACCTGATCAACGCCGGGAAGGAGACGGTGACGACGATCCCGGGGTCATCGATCTTTGGTTCGCATGAGAGCTTCGCGATGATCCGCGGCGGCAAGGTCGACCTGAGCATCTTGGGTGCGATGCAGGTGTCCGGTTCTGGCGATCTGGCCAACTGGATGATCCCCGGGAAGATGGTCAAGGGCATGGGCGGGGCGATGGACCTCGTTGCCGGTGTCGCCCGCGTGGTGATCCTGATGGAGCACGTGGCCACCAAGCGCGACGGCACCATCGATCTGAAGATCCTCCCGGAGTGCACCCTGCCGTTGACCGGTGTTGCTGTCGTCGATCGGATCATCACCGACCTCTGCGTCCTGGACGTCACGCCCGACGGGCTCCGGCTCATCGAGCTCGCCCCCGACGTCACCCTCGACCACGTTCAAGACAACACCGGCGTCCCCATCCTCGGCGGGTGAGCCCGTCGCGCAGCGCGACCTGCTCGTGTGTTCGACCCGACGAAAAGGGGTGTCAGGCGGTACCGACGACCCCCCTCGCCACAAGCGCGGCGAGGTGCTCGGCATCGACGCCGACCTCGGCGAGCACCGCCGCGGTGTGCTCGCCGAGGTCCGGTGCCGGCCCGCGTGGGCGGATCGCGGCGCCTTCGATGCGGATCGGAGAACCAACGGTGCGGAACGTCCCGTCGCGCGTCTCGATCTCGGGGAACATCCCGCTTTCGGCCGCGTGCGGGTCGGCGGCGAGGTCGGCAAGCGTCGACGCTGCCCCCCAGATCAGTCCGTGCTCGTCGAACAGCGCCCCCCAATCGGCCAACGGCCGCTCGGCGAAGAGGGCGTCGATGAGCGCGGTGATCTCCGGCATCCGGTCGTAGCGAGCCTTCATCGAGGCGAAACGATCGTCGGTGATCCAGGCCTCACGACCCATCGCAACGCAGAACACGGGCCACCACCGCGGCTCGGTCATGTTGAGGATGATGTACCGGTCGTCGGCGCAGCGGAAGCGGTTGGCCAACGCGCTCATCCCGTGGAACCGATCGCGCTTGGTCGGCAGCCGCCCGTCGACGAGCACCGCGGCGAGATCGGTGGTCATCGTCCACACCGCGGTCGACATCAGGCTGACGTCGACCACCTGACCCTCGCCGGTTCGCTCGGCCAGGCGGAGCGCGGCGAGGATCGAAGCGACGACGGTGAGCGCGGTCGTGTGGTCGCCCTGCGCGGGGCGCGGCGCCGGCGGGCTGTGCCCGGGCTCCGTGGAGGCATCGGTGACGGCGCCGCGACCGAAGAACGACGTGACGTCGAAGCCCGGCCGTTCCGCGTCGGGGCCGTGCAGTCCGTATCCCGTGAGCGTGGCGTGGACCAGGCCGGGCCGGGCCGCGAACAAGGACGCCGAGTCGAGCCCGTAGCGAATCTGCCGTCTGGGTAGCAGGTTGCACAGGAACACGTCTGCGCCGGCGATGATCGAACGGACGAGAGCCGCACCTTCTGGCTTGTCGATGGCGATCGCGATCGAACGCTTGCCGCGGTTGTCGGCGTGGAACGAGGCATCGATGTCGGACCCGTTCGGGTCCGGTCGAGCGGGACGCGACATCTTGCGCACCACGTCACCGGTCAGTGGCTCGACCTTGATCACGTCGGCACCCATGTCGGCGAGCAGCGCCGCAGCGCTCGGTGCGGCCATCCAGTTCGACA
Organism: Ilumatobacteraceae bacterium; assembly: GCA_965229005.1. Classification (GTDB taxonomy): domain Bacteria; phylum Actinomycetota; class Acidimicrobiia; order Acidimicrobiales; family Ilumatobacteraceae; genus CBDDIP01. The sequence continues at coordinate 800,786 of CBDDIP010000001.1, read as the reverse complement.
GCTCGACGACGCGGACCCCGTCGAGCGGACCGGACCCGCCTGTGGTTCTCGCCTCGGCCATGGTGTGATCACAGCACGCCATGGGCCACCGTGACGACACCGGCGCGCCACGCCTACGGTTGCGGCGTGGTGACGGAGAGGTTCGGCGACGTGGAGCTCGACATCGGTGCGCGCTCGCTGCGTCGCAACGGTCATGCTCTCCACCTCGAACCGCAGGCGTTCGACCTGCTCGCGGTGCTCTACGAGCATCGCGATCGGGTCGTGTCCAAGATCGAGCTGTTCGACGGCGTGTGGGGACATCGGTTCCTGTCCGAGGCCAACCTCACGACGCGCGTCAAGGAGATCCGACGCGCGCTCGGTGACGACGGCGTGCAGCAGCACACCATTCGCAACGTCCGCGGTCGCGGCTACCAGTTCGTCGCCGAGGTCGAGGCGTCGACGACGAACGACCGAACCGGTGAGCTGATCGGACGCGCCGCGGAGCTGGATGCCATCGGTCGGGCGCTGTTGCCGGGACGAGTCGTGACGGCGACCGGCCCGGGTGGGGTGGGCAAGTCGTCGCTCGCTCGGGCGATGGCCCGCCAGCTCGCTCCATCGCTCACCGATGGGGCCGCGATCGTGGAGCTGGCGGCGCTCGACGCAGGCGACCTCGTGCTCCACTCCGTTGCCAGAGCGTTGGACGTCGTGCTCGATGACGGACATCGGCTCGCTGCCATCCGTTCGATCGCCGAGCGCGACGCGCTGCTGGTGCTCGACAACTGCGAGCACGTCATCGACGAGGTTGCCGCGCTCGTCGACGAGGTGTGCGGACTCGGCGTTGCGAGGTTGCGGCTGCTGGCGACGAGCCAGGTCCGCCTCGGCATCAGCGTCGAACAGGTCGTCGCCGTCCACCCGTTGGATGTCGATGAGTCGACGCAGCTGTTCACCACCCGTGCACTGGCGGTCAATCCCACCTGGGATCCGCAGCAGGCCGGGCGCGAACGCATCGCCGCCCTTGTCGCCTCGCTGGATCAGCTGCCGCTCACGGTGGAGATGGCGGCGGCTCGACTCGGGTCGATGACGTTCGACGAGCTCGAGCGCTCGATCGGACCCGGCGCGTCGATGCCGATGACGCATCGTTCACCGATCCGCCGCCACCGTTCGCTCGACTCCTTGGTGTCGTGGTCGGCGAACCTGCTCGAGGCACCCTTGCGTCGAACGTTCACGGAGCTGTCCGTCTTCGCCGGCGGCTTCACCGCGGATGAGACCGCTGACGTGGTCAGCGCTGAGGGGCGGTCGGTGGTGTTCGAACTGGCCGAACTGGCGGAGCGCTCCCTGCTCGTGTCGACCGCCGACGGGGCGGTGACGCGGTTTCGCATGCTCGCCACCGTGCGCAGCGTGGCCGCTCGGTGGCTGGAGGAGTCCGGCGCCGAGCACGAGGTGCGAGGCCGCCACGCGGCCCATGTGGCGGGGCTCATGCGCTCGATCGATCGCGGCATTCGCGGGCCGTTGGAGGCTCGGTCGCGCGCACATCTGAACGCGATCGTTGCCGAGGTGCGAGCCGCTCACCGATGGGCGCGCGTCAACGATCCTGAAGCGGCAGCGGAGATCAGCGGCTCGTTGCACCTGGCGGCGTACTCCACGTTCTGGAACGAGCCGGTGGAGTGGAGCCGTCTGCTCCTCGCTGCCCATCCGGATGCCGCGCCGGAAGCCCTGATCGGTGCCCGGCTCGCCTTGGCCGGGGCGGCCGCCAACCGGGGTGACTTGATCGAGGCGCGTCGCGCAGCGACGGCAGCGACGGAAGACGCCGACCCACGCATCCGCGCGACGGCGTACGAAGTCCTCTCCGACGTGGCGGTCTACGACGGCCGTCTCGACGACGTGGCGCGGTTGACGGCCGAGATGCGCGCGCTCGGGGTGGCGCTCGACGATCCGCACTCGATCGCGGTCGCCGCGGTCAACGATGCGATCGCGAAGGCGTTCGGTGGCGACAGCGACGGCGCGCTGCGGCGCCTGGACGAGGTGGAGCTCGATGCGCTCGCGCCCTCCGATCAGGCGTGGCTCGTCTACGCCCGTGGTGAGGCGCTCGGCGTGGCCGGAAGCGAGCAGGCCGCGTCGACGTTCGCCGATGCGATCGATCGTGCGCTCGAGATCGGCAACCCGTTCGTCGAGTCGGTGGCTCGCGTCTCGTTGGCTGCGGAGCTCGCCCGATCGGGACGGTTTGCCGAAGCGCTCGACGCCTACGCCACGTCCCTGAACGCGTACGCCCGCGACGGCAACTACGTGCACGCGTTGACGACGCTGCGCAACCTGGTGGAGACGCTCGTCGCGATCGGCGACGATGACAGCGCCATCGTGCTCGCCACCGCGACGACGACCGATCACCTCCGACCGAGCTACGGCGCGGAGGCGGTCCGTCTGTCGGCGGTCGTCGCCGAGATCGAGGCGCGCGTCGACTCGAACCGCTTCCGTGACCGCAGCGGCGAAGGCCGCGGGCTGGACGTCATCGAAGCGGTTCGAGCAGCGGTGGCGATCATCGCCCGGCACCGGAACCCGAAGTGACCGGATCCTCAGCCGATCCTCAGCCGATCTCCGAGCAGGCACGGCACAGCGGTGGTGCAGTGGGGACATGAGCAACCAGCGTTCCCGCACCCCGTGGCCGACCACCGATCCGATCATCGTCACCGACGGTGGGCTCGAGACGTGGCTGCTGTTCGACCGAGGTGTCGACCTTCCCGCCTTCGCCGCCTATCCGCTGGCCGGTACGGCCGACGGCCGGGCGTTGCTCGCCGAGTACTACGGCTACTACGCCGAGATCGCCCGTTCGGCCGACGCAGCGGCGGTCCTGGAGGCCCCGACGTGGCGGGCGAACCCCGACTGGGCGGCCACGATCGGGCACGACCGGGCTGCGTTGGCCGATCTGATCGTCGCCTCGATCGGCGTCGTCGAGGAGGTGCGCGACGCGTGGCAGGGCAGTCGGCCGTTCCTGATCAGCGGCTGCGTCGGGCCGCGTGGCGACGGCTACCGCATCGATGCGGTGATGGACGCGGACGCTGCCGCTGCCTACCACTCGTTCCAGATCGGGCACATGGCCGACGCCGGCGTCGACGTCGTGACCGCGATGACGATGGGCTACGTCGACGAGGCGGTCGGGGTCGTGCGCGCCGCGAGAGCGGCCGACATCGATGTCGTGATCTCGTTCACGGTGGAGACCGACGGCCGACTGCCCTCGGGCCAGCCGCTCGGTGAGGCCATCGAGGCGACGGACGCGGCGACCGACGACGGCCCGCTGCACTACATGGTCAACTGCGCGCACACCACCCACTTCGCCGACGTGCTCGACATCGGATCGCGGTGGGTCAACCGCATCGGCGGCGTTCGCGCCAACGCCTCTCGCCTGAGCCACGCCGAGCTCGACGAGATGACCGAGCTCGACGACGGCGACCCGGACGACCTGGCACTTCGCTACGCGGACCTGCGCGGCGGCATGCCAGGGCTGCGCGTCGTCGGTGGCTGCTGCGGAACGGACCACCGCCACGTTGGCGCGATCGTCCGTGCCTGCAGCGCCGGGTGACGCGGGTCGAGTCCGGTAGCGGCGATCAGTCGACGACTTCGGAGATCTGCGTCACAGGTGCGATGTTCGTGTAGTTGGCCACGTCGGCCATCACATCACCCATCTTGGGATCGCCGAACGCGGCTTGCAGCGACTCCATCGAATCGAAGTAGAAGTGCACACCGGCGACGTTCGGGCCGTCGATGCCTTTGTCGATCTCTGTCTTCGTCGGCTTGAACGTGCTGTTGCACAGCGGCACGTGGGACGTGGCGTAGTAGTCGTGGTCGAAGGTCGTGCCTTCGCCGCTCGGGTAGGACACGCTGAGCTTGATCATGCCGACGACAGTACGACGGTCGTGCCTTCGCGTGCGATGCCGACGTCGATGCCGACGTCGATGCCGTCCGCGATCGCGGCGAGCTCGTCGCGGAGAACCTCGACCTGTTCGTCGGTGCGACTCGGGTCGTGGTGGAACAGCAGGACCCGCTTGGCGCCACAGTGGTGAGCGAGGTTGACGCAGTACGGCGCTGCCGAGTGCCCCCAGGTCGCCTTCGCCGGGAGCTCGGCAGCGGTGTACTGCGCGTCGTGGATCAGCAGGTCGACGCCGTCGGCCAGCTCGACCGCGGCAGGGTGCATCGCTCCGAGGCCGTCGTCGCCCGGACCGATGTCGTGAGGTGCGTGGTCGGACAGGAACGCGATGGTCGATCGGCCGTCAGTGATCCGCAGCCCCATCGTCCGCCCGCCAGGGTGCGGGATCTCGCGTGCGGTGACCGTGAACGCCCCGGCCTCGAACGTGGTGGCGTCGTAGGTCGAGAACGTCCAGTCGCCGCGCAGTCCGCGGTGGTCGATGGGGAACAGCGGCGGCGACATCATGCGGTCGACGAGCTCGTCGGCGGCCACGCCCTGCTCCGGCAGGCGCAGGTGGACACGAGCGTCGGGGTGGTCGCCGGCAGCGAAGAACGGCAGCCCCATCACGTGGTCCCAGTGCATGTGGCCGAGCAGGATCGTGCCGATGAACGGTTGGCCGCCGAGCAGCCGGGTGACGTTCGTGAGCCCGGTGCCGGCGTCGAGGATCAACGTCGGCGGCCCGTCATCGGCGGCGATCGCCACGCACGACGTGTTCCCGCCGACCCCGAGGAACGCGCCACCGGTGGTGGGAAAGGAACCTCGGACGCCACAGAGGTGCACGCGCACCGGAGGCAAGCTACATCGACCCCGCGACCGATCCACCGACTTGCCAGGTGCTGAGCGCCCCGGTCAGACCTCCGGGTTGATGTCGAGTGGGCAGACTTCGGTGCCGTCGGGTCGGTAGTGGTGCCAGGTGCCGTGTTGGTCGCGGGTGACGGTGTAGCCGCGGTTCTTGAACCGGTTGTGGTAGCCGCAGTCGCAGTCGCCGTTCTCCAAGTCGGTGAGACCGCCGCGGGCCCAGGGGATGATGTGGTCGGTCTCACAATGGTTGGCGTGGACGGGGCAGGTGAGCCAGGTGCAGTGGCGGTCGCGGATGCGGATCATGCGGGCGATGTGGTCGGGGAAGGTGCGTTGGCTGCGTCCGTAGCGGGTGATGTGTCCGGTTTGGTCCATGACGATCTGGCGGACGCGTCCGGTGAGGGTGGCGATCACCGCAGCACGCGGGTCGACGGGGATCCCAGCGTGGGTTTCGCAGCGGAGCTTGAGGACGTCGGCGGGGTTGGGCCAGGGTGCGTTGTCGTCGCCGAGGAGGTGTCGCAGGGTGGTTTCGTAGGTGGCGTGGTCGACGACGATGCCGACGTCGGGGGTGAACGGTTTGACGTGGGCGGTGCCGGCGGCGGCGGCGGTGCGGAAGATGGTGAGCAGGGCGTCGTAGGCGCGTTGGGCGTGGGTGCGGGCCAGTTGGTTCTTGGTGATGTTCGGCCCGTAGATCTGTTTGGCGTGGTCGCAGTCGGCGAGGAACTCGCCGGTGGTGAAGTGGCCGAAGATGTCGTTCATCTCGGTGCCGGTGAGGGTGTCGCCGTCGGCGCGGAACCGGAACAACGACCCAACGAAATCGGAGGACGCGGTGCGTTGTTTGCGGGCGTCGTCGTGTGACCGGATGTTCCCGTCGGGGTCGGCGTAGGCGAGCCAGCGGGCAGTGACGACGGTGAAGTCGTGGTAACGGAGCTGTTGGGCCTGTTCCAACAGGAGCTCTTCGGAATCGGTGAGCTGGTGGCCGGCGCGTGGGTTGCGCAGCAGGCGGGCGAGCTCGTCGATCTGGCAGCCGCCGATGTCGCCGTCGGACCAGCGTTTCGTGACCTTGGGGAGTTGGCGGGCAACGCGTGCGCGGTGGACGTGTTGTGTGGCGACCGCGGGGGAGCAGTTGATCGTCGCTGAGACCCATTGGCGCATGGTGCGGTGACCGTCGACGGTCCAGTGCCCCGTCTCCTCGATCCTTGCGGCGATGCGCGCCTGCTTGGCTTGCAGGCGGCGGATGAGGAACTCGGCGTGAGCGAACGCCAACGCCGCGTCGTCCAACGACATCGCGTCGTCATCGACATCAAGCAACTCCGCCGAGTCCATACGACAACTCAAACACAGGGGTGTGACACTTGAAGGAGGAGCGTCAACCGCTGGAGCCGAGGGCGAAGTTCGTCACGCGCCTGCGATACTCCGGGCGTGAACGACGGGCCGCTCCTCCGCTTGACGGGGTTGACCAAGCGGTATCCCAGCGTCACGGCGCTCGATGATCTGACGCTGGAGCTGCCCGCCGGCCGCATCGGGCTGGTCGGCGCGAACGGTGCGGGCAAGTCGACGATGTTCCGTCTCCTGCTCGGCCTCGCTCATCCCACCGAGGGCAGCATCGAGGTCTGCGGGATCGACGTGGACAAGGACCCGATCGGTGTGCGCTCCCGGCTCGGCTACATGCCGGAGCACGACTGCCTGCCGCTCGACCAGACCGCAGCCGACGTGGTGTCGACCTTCGGTGAGCTGAGCGGCCTGCCGGCGCGCGCTGCTCGACAGCGAGCATCGGACATCCTCGATCTCGTCGGGCTCGACGAGGCCCGCTTCCGGCCGATCGGCGGCTTTTCGACGGGCATGCGGCAGCGCACCAAGCTCGCGCAGGCACTGGTCGGCGATCCGGAGCTGGTGCTCCTCGACGAACCGACCGCGGGCCTCGATCCACTCGGTCGGGAGGAGATGCTGTCGCTCGTCGCCCGCCTCGGGACGTTCGGGATCTCGGTGCTGATGGCCACGCACCTCCTCGACGACGTGCAGCAGGTGTGCGACCACGTGGTGATGATCGACGGCGGCAAGCTCGTCGTGTCCGGCGGCACCGAGTCGCTGCTGGAGCGCACGGGCATCGTCACCGTCGACGTCGGCCGCCACGGCGACGAGCTCGTTGCCGCGCTGGCTCAGCGATCCGTCGCTGCCGTGCAGATCGACGGTCTCGTCGAGGTGACGCTGGACGGTGACGAGCACATGGACCTCGTGCGCGACGTCGTTGCGGAGCACGGCCTGCCGCTGTTCCGGCTGTCGACGCGGTTGACCTCGCTCGACGAGGTGTTCGTGCGCCGCAGCGAGGAGCTCGCATGAGCGCCACGTCCGGCGGTGCCGTCTACGACCGCGGCTACCGGCCCTACGACGGCCCTCGTGGCCGGCGGGGCGCAGCGACGTTCGCGCTGTACAAGGCGTCCATGCGTCGCGCGCTCGGGCTGCGTCGGGCGTGGCGGCAGAAGGTGGCGCCGTTCTTGCTCCTCGGCGTCGTCACCGTGCCGGCGATCGTCAACGTCGGCATCGGGTACGTCACACGCGATCAGTTCGGCAGCGACCGCATCGAGATCATCGACTACCGCGACTACGTCGGCGTCTCGTCGGCCCTGCTGCTGTTCGTCGCCATCGTCGCTCCCGACGTGATGTGCCCGGATCGGCGACAGCGCGTGCTCCCGCTGATGTTCGCCCGTCCACTGATCGGGCTCGACTACGTCGTCGCCAAGGTGGGTTCGATCGCCACCATCCTGTTCGCTTTCTCCTTCCTGCCGCAGGTGGTCCTGTTCCTCGGCAACATGCTCATCAGCGACGGCGCGCTCGACTACTTCACCGGGCACCTCTCCGTGCTCGCCCAGGTGCCCATCTCGGTGCTCCTCCTCGCGGTCTACTTCGCCGTCGTCGGGTGCGCGCTGTCGTCGCTGACCGATCGGCGCATCGTCGCCGGCTCGGCGATCATCGGCCTCTTCCTCATCACGTCGATCGCGTCCGGGGTCATCGTCGGTGATTGGTCGACGGCGACGGGTGGCTCCTACGGCGCACTGGCGAACCTGTTCGTGCTGCCGCTCTACCTGCGCGACCTCGTCTTCTTCGGTCAGAACGCGAAGGAGCTGCCGCTGACCGGGGTCGAGGGCGGCGGCGCATTGGCCATCGCCTGCTACCTCGCGGTCGTGCTCACCGGTTTGGTCGTGCTGTGGCGCCGGTACCGATGGGTGGAGCGCTGATGTCGCTCGACGAGGGAGTGGGCCGCGACCCGGCGATGGCGGACGACGCCACCGTCGAAGTCGCCGGCGTGTCCGTGTGGTTCGGGCCGAAGGTCGCGCTGTCGGAGCTGACGTGCTCGTTCGGGCCGGGCGTCAGCGGCCTGCTCGGGCCGAACGGCGCCGGCAAGACGACGTTGATGCGCGCCATCACCGGTCTGGTCGGCGTCAACGAGGGTGCGGTGCGCGTCAACGGCGTCGACCCGCGACGGGATCGATCGGTGCACGCGGGGATGGCGCTCGTGCCGGAGGACGATGCCGTGCCCGCCGGCCTCACCGCCCGTCAGTTCGTCCGCTACCTCGCCGACCTCCACGGCGTCACCGACCGCTCTGCGCCGGAAGCCGCGCTGCAGACCGTCGACCTGCTGGACGTCGCCGACCGCAGCGTGGAGACGTTCAGCAAGGGCATGCGCCAACGTTCGAAGATCGCCGCTGCGCTCGTCACCGATCCGCACGTGCTCGTCCTCGACGAGCCGCTGAACGGCGCGGATCCGGTGCAGCGGGCGTCGCTGATCGCCCTGTTCAAGCGGCTCGGCGCGAGTGGCCGCACCGTGATCGTCAGCTCGCACGTGCTGAACGAGGTCGAGCGGCTGGCCGAGCGGGTGATCGTCTTGGTGCACGGGCGCCTCGCAGCGGCCGGTGGCCATCGAGCGATCCGCGATGCGATGGACGACACGCCGCGTCACGTGCTGGTGCGCGCCGATGACGGCCGGCGCCTGGCCGCAGCGCTCGTCGGGCTGGACTCGGTCACCGGCGTCACGTTCGAACCGAGCCGAGGTGAGCTCATCGTGCAGACGTTGCAGGCACGCGAGCTGGCAATCGCCTTGCCGCAGTTGGCGCGGGCCTCGGCGATCCGGCTGCTCGAGGTGCGCGCCCTCGACGACTCGCTGGAGAGCCTGTTCCGGGAGCTCGTGCGATGAGCGCGGTCGGGCTGGCGTCGACAGCGAAGCGGCGACCGCGGTCGCGTCTGCTGGCGATCCTCGGGTACACGTGGCGGTCGTGCTTCCCGCCGAAGCGGTGGGCAGCCATCATCCTGCCGTGCCTGGGCGCGGTGCTCTTCGGGTTGCTGGCGCACGCGCTGCGCGGCACGCCTGATCGGGCCTTCGCTCGGGTCGCCGCCGAAGGGATCTTCAGCCTGATGATGCCGATCACGGCGCTGGTCATCGGCGACTCCGTCCTCGGCGCCGAGATCCGCTCCGGCTCGTTCCACTTCACGTGGTTGTCGCCGACGCCGACGTGGCAGATCGTGCTCGGTCGATGGATGGGCGGGTCGGTCGTGGCCCTGCTGACGATCGCCCCTGCGGCCGCGCTCGCTGCGTTCGTCGCAGACAGCCCGAGCAGCGCCGGCCCGGCGTACCTCGCTGCTGCCGTCGGCGGCATCGCCTACGTCGCGCTGTTCATCCTCATCGGCTGCATCACCCGGCGGACTGCGGTCTGGTCGCTCGCCGTCGTGTTCCTGATCGAGCGGCTCCTCGGCTCGGTCCTCACCGGCATCGCCCAGCTCTCGCCGACGTGGGAGTCGCGGGCGATCTTCGTCGGCCTGATCGACAACCCGCCACGACGACTGGAACGCGAAGGCATCCCGGACGGCGGTGGCGCGGTGGCGCGGTTGCTCATCGTCACGCTGGTCGTCCTCCTCCTCGCCAACTGGCGGATGCGCCGCCTCAAGCTGTCCGGCGCGTCCGACTGACCGTGATCGCTCGTTGATGCTGCCCGATTGGTCGCCGCCGGGCACGAGCGCTGTGATGGCCCATCGTGGGGGCGCAGCGCTCGGCATCGCCAACTCGATCGAGGTCCTTGCCGTCGCCGCCGAGGTCGGCACCGACGCCGTCGAGATCGACGTGCAGGAGCTGGGCGACGGAACCCTCGTGCTGTTCCACGACCGGCGGATCGTCGACGGTGCGAACAAGGTGATGCTGGCCGACATCGATCGGACGACGTTCGAACGGCTGTCGGGTTCGCCGGCGGCCCTCCTCGTCGAGCTGCCCGAGCGTCTTCGTCCGCTGGGACTCGGGCTGTACCTCGACGTGAAGGTCGTCTCGCCGGACGGCCTGCGCGCGACGATCGATGCGCTCGTCGCGTCACCGCTGTCCGACTCCACGGTGATCGGCTCGTTCAACCCCGACGTCGTCACTGCCGTCGTCGCCGACGGCCGCCTCCCGGCGTCAGTGCTGTACCACGACCGCGCCGCCGACCCGCTGGAGCTGGCCGCCCACCTCGGCTGCAGCATCGTCCATCCGTGCTTCGACAGCGATCCGTGGATGGTGCCGCGTCTGGCCGGCGCATGGATGGCGCGCGTGCACGAGGCCGGGCTGGGCGTCGTCGGTTGGAACACGAACGATCCGGCGTTGCTGGTCGAGATGGCCGCGGCCGGCTTCGACGTGATCTGCACCGACGACCCGAGACTGGCGCCCGTCTCGAACTAGTGGAACACCGCGTGCAGCCCGGTGCCGCGCTTGGTGATGGCAGGGTCGTAGCCGCGCTTCCACAGCCGCTTGCCGAGCACGATCCAGAACAGCCACAGGAACCCGGCGAACAGCACCCCGCCGATCGCCGTGCGGAAGATCATCTCCGGCACGGTCGCGTTGCTGAGATCGTGGCCGGGGAGGTACGCCGGCCCGCCCCACGTCGGCTGGAACGGCGTCTTCACGTCGAAGCGGGCGTAGAGGAACCACGCGGTCATGCGGCAGAAGCCGTACATGAAGTACGTGCGGTAGACGATCAGCATGCCGTTGGCGCTGAGGTGCAGGCGGCGGTGGAACCACGACCACACGCCGATGTCCGCCGGCACCACCACCGTGCGGAAGTACTCGGCCTTCAGCACCTTGCGGGCGAACAGGATGACCATCACGAACCAGAAGAAGTCCCACACGCCGCCGAGGCTGGAGTAGTAGCCGGCGGCGTCGCCGTGCCGGCCGGCGGCAGCGGCGTGCTTCCACATCGAGATCGTCAAGCTCTCGGTGGAGAACGGGAAGAACGGCATCACACCCGCGGTGTCACAGACGTCGGTGGCGACGTGCGCCCACTGCCCGATGAGGATGCCTGCGGCCCAGTTGCGACTTCGCGTGATCGCCAGCACGACCACCGCCAGGAAGAGCCCGAAGATGAACGAGTGGGTGAAGCCGACGCCGGGCCAACCACGATGGAACTGCGCCGGGTTGGCCGCGCCGTACACGAACTTCTTGGTGAAGAGGTCGGGGATCGATGCACCGACGACGAGCCCCAGGAACGACGCCTTGACCCCGACGTGCTTCTGCAGGAAGTAGTGCTCGAACTCGTGTGCGGCCCAACTCACGGCTCAACGCCTTGCGGTGTCGCTGACGTGGGCGGCGCAGTGGCTCCGTGGAAGATGCGCCGGTAGAGGCGTGGCAGCAGGTCGAGCGTGACGATGAAGTACAGCATCGCCAGGTTCCACGTCAGCAAACGCTTGGTGAAGAACGTGATGACGATGTAAGCGATGATCGAGCTTGCGTAGAGGAGGCGCGTCCTCACGCAGGCGCCATCGCCAGACCCATCGCCGGCATCCAGCGCGGCTCGGCCACGGCAGCTGCGATCGGCTTCGGGCCGAGGACCTCGACGGCGTCGAGGCCCATGTAGGCGCAGAACGCTGCGTTGCGATCCCACGCCTGCACGTGGCGCTCGGCCGCGTACTCGGCGTCGAGCATCGCACGGACGCGACAGATGCCGGTCTCGACCGCGGCGGCCAGAACCACCCCCGCGTAGACGTAGGAGTCAACGGTGGTGATGCATCCGGCGCACATGCGCACCACCGTAGTGGTCCGCCAAAGGGCGGACGACGTCACGCCCGAGGTTTCGTACCGTCGCCGTCATGGACGTGCTCCTCGAATCGCCACCCGCCGGCCCACCCGCCGGACTCGCCCCACCTCGCCGTTGGCCGGCGCGGCTGATCGCTGCCGCGCTGCTCGGCACCGCGCTCGCACTCGATCGATCGGCGCCGTTGGTCATCCCTGTTCTGTTCCTGTTGATCGTGCCGTTCGAGCGGCTGTTCCCACGGCATCGCCAACGAGTGCGCCGCCCCGACCTGCGCACCGACATCGCGTTCGGCGTCGCCACGCCGGCGTTGGCGGCCATCTCCGTCGGGGTCGGCATCGTCATCGGTCTGTCCAGCCTCGCCTGGCTGCCCGGGTTGGCGCTGCGGCCGCTGGTGATGGCGATGCCGTCGGCCGTGCGAGCCGTTGTCGGCGTGTTGCTCTTCGACCTGACCATCTACTGGCTCCACCGCTTCAGCCACGAGGTTCCGTTCCTCTGGCGGTTCCATGCGGTCCACCACTCGACGCGCCAGCTCGACTGGGTGAGCGGGCTGCGCAACCACCCCTTCGACGGTGCCTTCCTCGCACCGCCGATCGTGCTCCTCGCTGCCGCCGGCTTCCGCGCCGAGTACGTGGGCGTGCTGACCATCATCCAGATCGTGACCGGACTGTTCCTGCACGCCAACGTCCGGTGGCGCTGGCGGCCGCTGCAGCGCATCGTCATCACTCCGGAGTTCCACCACTGGCACCACACCAACGAGCTCGACGCCCGGCACACGAATTACTCGGTGTTCCTGCCCGTGTGGGACATCGTCTTCGGGACCTACTTCATGCCCCGAGATCGGCGGCCGCAGCACTACGGCATCGACGAGCCGATGCCGACCGGCATGGTCAACCAGTTGCGCTACCCGTTCTGCGGACTGCCGCCGGTACGGCAGGCGATCCGATTTGCCGCCCGCCATCCGTTGCAGGCGGCCCGTCGGGTGCTGCGCAGCGTGCGTCGCGGCGTGCGCCAGATGTGGACTGCGGCGCGACGGCCGACCCGCTCGTTCGTACACTCCGAGCGGTGACGTCCCGTCGATCCTGGCGAGCGCTGGCTCCCCACGGTTCTGCACGTCTCGATCGAGTGGTGGCCGGTGGGCTGCTCGTCGCCGATGCGGTCGGGTTGATCGTCGACGCGGTCGACGGCCGCATGGACGTCGCGGCACGGATCGCCGGGTTGGCGGCGGTGACGTTGCTGCTCGCGGCGACGTTCCTCTGGCGCCGCACCCGCGCGGATCGCGTCCTGATGATCGTCATCGTCGGCTGGTTCGTCGCCCTCGCGATCCATGATCCGCCACTCGTCACTCAACGTTCCGGGGTCCAGATCGTGCTCGCCGTCTACGCCGTCGCCTCGTGGAGCGAACGTCGTCGCCTGGCGGTGGTCGTGCCGGCGGCGCTGGCCGCGCTGGCTGCGCTCGGGACCGCCGGCAACGGTGAAGGCATCGTCGCCGTGCTCTCGATCCCGCTGGCGATCGTCGCCGCGCCCTGGTTCGCCGGGTACGCGGCTCGGATGCGCCGGCACCACCTCGCCGACGTGGAGGAGCGGCTGCGGCGGGCGGAGGACGAGGTCGACGAGAGAGCGCGGCTGGCAGTGCTCGAGGAGCGGGCACGGATCGCTCGCGACGTCCACGACGTGGTCGCCCACCACGTCAGCCTGATCGGCGTGCAGGCGGGTGCCGCCCGTACGGCACTCGGCCGAGCGGACGAGTCGACCACGCGAGACGCGCTCGCCGACATCGAGTCGTCGAGCCGCGATGCGGTCAGCGAGATGCGTCACCTGCTCGATGCGATCGGAGCGGGCGACGGTGCATCCGACGTGCGCGACCCGGCGCCGGACCTCACCCAGTTCGATCGGTTGTGCGAGAGCTATCGGCGAGCCGGGCTCACCGTCGACTGCTCGATGAGCGGCGCGCTGGAGCTGCTGCAGCCCGTCGAGACCCTCGCTCTCTACCGCATCGCGGAGGAGGCGTTGACGAACGTGACGCGTCACTCCTCGTCGTCTGCCTGCACCCTCACGGTCGATGCCGATCGGGTGGCCGCCCGCCTCCGCGTGATCGACCCCGGGCCGATCAACGTCCGCCTTGCAGCCGTCGGTACGGGCCGGGGGCTGATCGGCATGCGCCAACGGGTGGCGCTGTTCGGCGGCACGCTCGTCACCGGCCCGACCGACCACGGCTGGCTGGTCGACGCCACGATCCCGCTGGCTCGACCGTGACCGGATCGGCGATCGGTGGCGCGGTCACCGTGCTCGTCGTCGACGATCACCCGGCGATGCGTGCGGCGTTGCGGACCATCCTCGAAGCCGACGCGATCGACGTCATCGGCGAAGCGGGTGACGGTGATGCTGCGTTGGTCGCCTGCAGAGAGCTGAGTCCGGACGTCGTGCTGATGGACGTACGCATGCCGGGCCGTGATGGCATCTCGGCAACCGCGGCGATCGTCGCCAGCGCAGCGAGCGCGCGAGTGCTCGTGCTGACGACGTTCGACGACGACGAGTCGGTGTTCGGTGCGCTGCGTGCCGGCGCGGCCGGCTTCCTGCTCAAGAACGGTGGCCCCGAAGCGCTGCAGCGCGCCGTGCGTGCTGTGGCCGATGGCGACGCGGTGCTCGACCCGGCGGTGGTGGCGCGCGTGATGCGTCGGTTCGCCAACGCGACGGCGGCGACGAGCGACGACGGCATCGATCGCCTGACCGAGCGAGAGAAGGATGTGCTCGCTCTGCTGGCTGCGGGCGCGAGCAACGCCGAGGTGGCGAGCGCGCTGGGCATCGGCGAAGCCACGGCGAAGACCCACGTGTCGCGCGTGATCCTCAAGCTCGGCGTGCGCGACCGGCTGCAGGCGGTGATCCGCGCTCACGAGTGCGGCTTCGCGCGCCAGCCGCGGGCCGTGCAGCGGCGCGGCCGCTGACCGGTCGCTGGTGCATTCGCTCGAGCCCGTCCAGCAACAGGTCGAGGCCGAACTCGAAGCTGCTCGGGTGAGTGCTGCCGTCGAGGTGCTGACGCACGTGCTCGACGAGGAACGGGTACTCGGACTCCGCCGCCTGTTCGAGCAGCTGGGCGGCGAGATCCGGGAGCTCGTCGGCGGTGAACGTGAAGCTCGCCTGTTGGACGGTCACGCCGACGATGTAGTTGTCGATCACGTGGTACGCCGCGTAGGCAGGCTCGATCGGGAAGCCCGCCGTCCGCAGGCAGCGCAGCATCGCTTCCATGTATCGCATCCGCCCCGGCCCCGGCATGCCTGGTCGGTTCCACAGCGCGCCCGCCCACCCGTGGCGCTGGAGCACTTCGTGCGCCGAGATCGCCATGCCGTGCACGGCGGCTTTCCAATCGGCGTCGTGCGGCGGCAGCGTGATCTGAGCGACGACGACGTCGCGAATGCCGTCGAGTAGGTCGTCCTTGCCGGCAACGTGGTTGTACAGCGACATCGCCTCCACGCCGAGCTCCTGACCGAGCTTGCGCATGCTCAGCGCGCCGATGCCGCGCTCGTCGATGAGCGTGATCGCTGCGTCGAGCACTCGCTCGCGCGTCAGGGGCGTTCGACGTGTGGTCATGTTCAGCCATTGACGAACTTACAGTGTATGTGCGACGATCTCCGAACTTACGACGTAAGTCATTCTCACAACAGGAGCAGCAACGTGCGCGCACTCGTCCACCATCGCTACGGAACACCGGACGTGCTCCGGATCGAGGACGTGCCGGAGCCGACGCCCGCCGCCGACGAGGTGCTGGTGCGCGTGCACGCTGCGTCGATCAACCCGCTCGACTGGCATGCGGTCACCGGGCTGCCGCTCGTCGCCAGAGCGCAGTCGGGCCTTCGCCGGCCGAAGCGCATCATCCGCGGGGCGGACGTCGCCGGGCGCGTCGAAGCGGTCGGCAGCGCCGTCGACGGGATCGCCGTCGGTGACGACGTCTTCGGCGCAGGCGCCGGCAGCTTCGCCGAGGCGATGTGCATCCGAGCGCGGTCGATCACCCGAGCACCGTCGAACCTCGCGGCAGCAGCCTCCGCCGCGGTGCCGATCGCTGGGCTCACCGCGCTGCAGGCGTTGCGCGACAAGGGCCAGCTCCGCAGTGGGCAGGCGGTGCTCATCATCGGCGCGTCCGGTGGCGTCGGCACGTTCGCGGTGCAGATCGCCAGGGCGCTCGGCGCAGAGGTGACCGGTGTGTGCAGCACCAACAACGTCGAGCTCGTTCGATCGCTCGGTGCCGACCGGGTCATCGACTACACGGAGAGCGACTTCACGGTCGTCGAGGCTGGTCGGCGCTACGACCTGATCATCGACAACGTCGGCAACCGCTCCGTGCGCGATCGGCGGCGTGTGATGACCCCGAAGGGTCGCTGCGTCGTCGTCGGCGGGCCGAAGGGCGGACGTCTGCTCGGCCCGGCATCGGCCATGCTCCGCTCGGTCATCGGCTCGAAGTTCGTCAGCCAGTCGTTCGTCCCGCTGCTCGCCGTGACGAAGGCGGACGACCTCGTCGTGCTGCGCGACTTCATCGAGTCCGGCGCGGTGCAGCCCGTCGTGTCCGAGACGATCCAGCTGAACGACGTGCCCGCCGCCCTGGCACGGATGGGCGCCGGCCACACCCGCGGCAAGGTGGTCGTCGACCTCCGAGGTTGAACGCTCGACCACGACCTCATTTCGAAACGTCGTTATGGTTCTGGGGATGTCCGAGCCGTGGTACCTGCCCGTCGGCGACGAGGTCGAGGTCTTCGAGGCCGCGTACGCCGCTCGTCTGCCCGTGCTGCTGAAGGGCCCGACCGGCTGCGGCAAGACCCGCTTCGTCGAGCACATGGCGTGGCGGCTGAGCAACGGATCGACGAGCGAGTCGCTCGTCACCGTCGCCTGTCACGAGGACCTCACGGCCACCGACCTCGTCGGCCGCTACCTGCTGCACGGTGACGAGACGGTGTGGATGGACGGGCCGCTGACGCGAGCGGTGCGCACCGGTGCCATCTGCTACCTGGACGAGATCGTCGAGGCCCGCAAGGACACCACGGTGATCATCCACGCGCTGACCGATCACCGTCGCATCCTGCCGATCGAGAAGACGGCCGAGCTGCTGCACGCACACGCCGACTTCCTGCTCGTCATCTCCTACAACCCCGGCTACCAGAGCGTCGTGAAGGACCTCAAGCCGTCGACGCGGCAGCGCTTCGTCAGCCTCGAGTTCGGCTACCCGGCTGCGGACATCGAGGCCGCGATCGTCGCCCACGAGAGCGGCTGCGATGACGAGCTCGCTGGTCAGCTGGCGGCCATCGGCGAGAAGACTCGCAACCTGCGCGAGCACGGGTTCGAGGAAGGGGTCAGCACACGCCTGCTGATCTACGCCGCGCAGCTCGTCGTGGGCGGGATCGAGCCGCGGCGGGCGTGCGACGTCGCCATCTCGCGGGCGATCAGTGACGACCCTGACGTGCAGTTGGCCGTGGCCGAGATCGTCGACGTCCTGCTGCCGTGACGGACGTCCTGGGCGGCAGCGCTCGGCACGTGCTGGAGCTGTTCGGCGAAGGGATCGTCGGGGAGCCGGTGGTGCTCGTCGACGCCGATGGGGCATGGCCGTTCGCGCTGTCGATGCCCGAGCGGTCGGCGGCGGTGCTCGTGCCGACCGAGATCGACGGCAAGCGGGCGCAACGCGCCGTCGTGCTCCACCAGCTGGGCTTCGTCGAGCACGGCACGTTCGACGTGACGCCGGGGGAGGTGGGCATCGGTGCGTCTCCGCGCTTGCGTGCCGTGTTCGCCGCGCTGGAGCACGCACGCATCGATGCATCGACCCGTCGTCGCTACCCGGGGGCGCGAGTCGCGCTCGACCGGCTGCTCGCCGTCGCTACGGATGCGCTCGTGCCGAGCGGTGACCCACTCGTCGACGCTGTGCGGCGATTCGCGCTCGGCGACGTCGGTGGCGCTCCGACCGACGTGCTGGAGGTGCTGAGCGACGCAGCGACCGTTCGCGACAGCGCTCGCGTCGCGCTCGGCCTCTGCGCGGACCGGAGCCCATGGACCGATGCCGTCGACGAGCGCTTCGTCAACCTGATCGACGAGGAGGAGGATGGCGTCGCCGAACCGAGCGACGAGATGGGCAGGGCCGGCATGGACTTCGGGCCCGAGCCGACCGAAGGCGTCGACGGCGACGGATCGCACCCGGGTCGCCCGCTGCCCGACACGATGACGACAGAGCCAGGACTGCTCGACGAGCAGCTCGTGCCTGCCGAGCCGGACGTCCCGATCGAGCCGACCGGCGCGTCGTCGTTGCGCCGCTCCGCCGCGGACGATGGCGGACGTGTGTTCCTCTACGACGAGTGGGACCACCACCACGCTCGCCACCTCCCGGCGTGGTGCCGGTTGGTCGAGCGACGACTCGTCGGCGACGACTTCACGTTCATCGGCGACGTCCGCCGTCGGCATGCGACCTTGGCGGCACGGCTTCGACGCCAGTTCGCGTTCGTCCGCCCGGAAGGGTGGGTGCGCGTGCATCGAGCCGACGACGGCGACGAGCTCGACCTCGACGCGGTCATCGAGGCCGTCGTCGATCGGCGCGCCGGCCGTGTCACCGACGACCGGCTGCACGTGCGGCGCGACCGCGCAGCACGCGACGTCGCCACCGCGCTGCTCGTCGACCTCAGCGCGTCGACCAGCTCCCCGATCCCGCCGGACCCCGCGGATCTGCCACCGCCGGCGACGGCCGAGGAGTCCGAGGAGATCCACTACCGCTTCACCGCGGCGCCGGACATGTACGACAGCGGGCCACCGGCCGAGCCGGAACGGCGGGTCATCGACATCGCCAAGGACGCGCTGGCGCTGATGTGCGATGCGCTCGAGCAACTCGGCGATCGGCACGCGGTGTACGGGTTCTCCGGTCAGGGCCGCGACGACGTCGAGTTCGTGGTGGCCAAGGACTTCCAGGATCGGACGTCAGCAACGACGTGGGCCGCCCTCGCGGCGATGCAGCCCCGCCGGTACACGCGCATGGGCCCGGCGATCCGTCACGCGGCGATGAAGTTGAGCGCTCAGCAGGTGCGCACGAAGCTGCTCATCGTCGTGTCCGACGGCTACCCGCAGGACATCGACTACGGCCCCAATCGCGCCGACAAGGAGTACGGGCTGCAGGACACGGCGCGTGCCCTGCAGGACGCGGCGGCAGCGGGCATCGCCAGCTACTGCGTGACGATCGATCCGGCCGGGCACGACTACCTCCGTCGGATGTGTGCCGATCAGCACTACCTCGTCATCGACGACGTCGCCGCCCTGCCACGTGAGCTGGCCAAGCTCTACGCCAGTCAGGGCACGCGTCAGGGAGCGAGGCCGTCGAGCACGCTGCGCACGGCGAGCGCCCAGCGACGGTTCACCGACGCCCGTGATCGCCCGAGCCACCCGGCGGACTCCTGGGTTGCCACGCCCTGAGCCATCGCGACCAGCACGTGGGCGATGTCCGTGGGATCCCCGGCGATGATGCCGGCGTCGATGCACCGACGAACGTGGCCGACGACGTGCTCGCGCACGGCAACGCCGGCAGCGATCTCGTCCGGGCCCGGGTCGAAGTCCGAGAACGGGCTGGAGAACATCACCTGAGCGAGCACTGGGTTGCTGCGCACGAACGTGCGATACACGTCGATGACGCGCTCGATGTCTGCTCTGGGGTCGTCGCTGTCGGTGCTCTGCTCGAAGCGGGCGAGCAGCATCCGGAACCCTTCGAAGAAGACCTCGCGGATCAATCCACCCTTGTCGCCGAACAGTTCGTACACGGCCGGGATCGATGTGCCGGCGCGGTCGGCCACTCGACGGGTGGTGAACCCCGCGACGCCGTCGACCGCGAGCGTGTCCATCGCCACGTGGAGCAGACGCTCCTTCAACGCAGGCGTGCGCTGCTTCGCTCTCGGCATCGGCGCATGATATCGAAACGCCGTTCCGGAAGGGGCGAGCGACGAAGTGGGACTCAGTCGGCGAAGACGTCGCGAGAGTGCTGCACCCAGAACGTGTGGTCGTGTCCCTTGGCGGTGTCGGCGGCGTTGTACTTGATCGACGTGCCACCGTCAGGCACGTGCTCCTCGCTGTAGATCGCGCCAACGGGACAGACGTCCGGCTGGTAGCACGCGGTGCAGGAGGTGCACTCGTCCACGTTCACGTAGAGCAACCCGTCGCCGAACATGGCGATCGCGTCGGGGCTCGGTCGGTGCGAGTTCTCGATGGTCCCGCTGCCGGCCTGCTGTTCGGAGAACAACTGGTTCGTGGCCGGATCGAACTCGTAGATGCACTGCACCGGACACACGTCGACGCACGCCCGATCCTTGGTGTCGAGACATGCTTCCGTGATGATCGCGACGCCAGCCATGCGCGCCTGTACCCAATCCGCCGACGTTCCATCCCCCGGGCGGAGGAACTCGATTTCCCCCGGTACGGTGAGGCCAATCGGAAGGGGGCGTCATGCCCACACCAGTGCCCGCCATCGAGCCGGTCCAACGGCAGTGCTCACGTTGTCGAGGCCACTTCCCAGCCGAGCCGGGGTTGCACGCTGCCGCCGTGCGCGAGTGGTGGGTGTGCGGGCCGTGTCACGATTCGCTCTTCCCGGCCAAAGGTGCGTCCTGATGCTTCGCCTCGAGTGGAAGGCCCTGCGAGTCGGTGACCAGGTGCTCGTGCACGACGATGCCGCGTTGGCGACCCCGCTCGAGCACGGCGAGGTCGT
The DNA here is from genome assembly GCA_965229005.1 of Ilumatobacteraceae bacterium. Lineage (GTDB taxonomy): Bacteria > Actinomycetota > Acidimicrobiia > Acidimicrobiales > Ilumatobacteraceae > CBDDIP01. Next base: position 780,298 of record CBDDIP010000001.1, on the reverse strand, counting down.
CCTCGTGCAGCCGATGAGTCGTTCCAACGACGTGTCGATGCGCGTCGACCTGCCGTCGGGCCGGCAGCAGGTGCTGCGTCCGCGCCGGATGGCCGTCCACCTGGCGCCCCGGGACGCGTCCGAGCCGTGCTGGCGGTGTGACGTGGTCGCCGCCGCGGCTGCCCACTGACCCCAGCCCGGTAGGCTGAGCTCTCCCCGGTAAGAGTCGCCTCGCTTGGGCAGGACGGCCAGTAGCGCTGTCGCCCCGTGCAGGTTCGTCGCCTCCCACCCCTCGATCGAGGAGGCCTCTGTGTCGACCGTTTTCCCGGCTCGTCCGATCAGTGTTCCGACGCGCCGGCGGATCGGTCTGGTCAGCACCTACCCGCCGCGCCTGTGCGGTCTCGCCACGTTTGCGGCGGCGCTGGAATCGGCGCTCGTGCGCATGGGCGACCGCGTCGACGTGATCAACGTCGACGACGGCGGCAACCCGCGCCCATCAGCGCGCGTCCGCGCCGTCCTGGTGAACGGCGACGCCGACAGCGTCCGCGACGCTGCCTCGGTGCTGTCGCGGTGCGACGTGGCCATCATCCAGCACGAGTACGGCATCTACGGCGGGCCAGATGGCGACGAGGTGCTCGACCTCCTCGCGGCGATCGAAGCGCCGACCATCGTCACCCTGCACACGGTGCCGCTCGAGCCCACCGAGCACCAACGATCCGTGCTGGAGCGGATCTGCGCCCTGGCCGGATGGGTCGTGGTGATGACGCGTGCAGCTGGCGATCGTCTCGTCGACGGCTATGCGGTCGACTCGAACAAGGTCGTCACGATCGCCCATGGAGCGGCGACCACCACCTCGCCGATCAGCGTCGGTGCCCCGGGCCGCGCCCAGCTGCTGACCTGGGGCCTGCTCGGGCCTGGCAAGGGCATCGAGCACGCCATCGACGCCGTCGCGCTGTTGAACAGCCGTGGTGTGCGCGTCCGCTACACGGTTGCCGGCGTCACGCACCCGAAGGTGTTCGCCCGTTCCGGCGATCAGTACCGGCAGTCGTTGATCCAGCGGGCATGGGCCGGCGGGGTCGGGTCGGCCGTGACCTTCGACGACACCTATCGCGACGTCGACGCGCTGGCGCGGTTCATCGCCACGTCGTCGGTGGTCGTCCTGCCGTACGACTCTCGCGACCAGGTGACCTCCGGGGTGCTCGTCGATGCGATCGCCGCCGGACGCCCGGTGATCGCCACGGCGTTCCCACACGCGGTCGAACTGCTGAGCGATGGTGCGGGCATCGTCGTGCCGCATGGTGATGTCGAAGCGCTCGCCGGCGCGATCGCGTCGGTCGTGCTCGACCGTGATCACCTGTCGTCGATGGCCGCTGCGGCTCGGCGCCTTGCGCCGGCGCTCGGTTGGTCGTCCGTCGCACGCGAGTACCAGCAGCTGTGCGATCGACTGAGCCTCCCCGAAGCGATCTCGCGGTGACCAGGGCGCAGGTCAGCTTCGAGCACGTCGATCGGATGACCGACGATCGTGCGATGTTCGAGCACGCCGACGGCGTTCGTCCGCGGCTCGAGCACGGCTACTGCGTCGACGACAACGCGCGGCTGCTCGTCGTCACGTCTCGCGAGCCCGACACCGGTGCACCCGAGCGTCTGAGCCGCATCGCTCTCGACTTCTTGGTCGCCGCTCAAGCTGCAGACGGAAGGTCCTGCAACCGGATGGACATCGACGGTCACTGGACCGATCGGCCCGCCACCGACGATTGGTGGGGACGCAGCACGATGGCGTTCGGCGCCGCCGCCGTGCACCACGGCAACCAGGCGGTGCGTTCGTCGGCGTTGATCGGGTTCGACCGCGCTGCGCAGCAGCGTTCTCCGTGGCTTCGGGCGATGGCGTTCGCTGCGCTCGGGGCAGCCGATGTTCTCTCGTTGCACCCCGACAACCTCGAAGCGCGCTCGCTGCTGGCCGATGCGGTCACGCTGATCGGTGCTCCTCAGGAGGGCGGGTGGCAGTGGCCGGAACCGCGGCTGACCTACGCCAACGCAACGTTGGCCGAGGCGCTCATCGCTGCCGGCGTGGCGCTCGACAACGTGTCGATCATCGATCGCGGTTTGACGATGCTGGCGTGGCTGTTGCGGCTGGAGACCCAACGCGGTCACCTGTCGTTGACGCCGGTCGGCGGGCGCGGTCCGGACGACGATGACGAGCCGCGCTTCGACCAGCAGCCCATCGAGGCGTCAGCAATGGCCGACGCCTGTTGGCGTGCGTACTCGGTGACCTCCGACGCCGCGTGGTCGCGCGGCGTCGCCGCCGCTGCCGGTTGGTTCGCCGGCGACAACGATGCCAACGCGTCGATGCGTGACGACGCGTCCGGTGGCTGCTTCGACGGGCTGACCCCGACTGGTGTGAACTCCAACGAGGGCGCCGAGTCGACCCTGGCCCTGATCTCCACGATGCAACGAGTCCGATCGTTCGCGGTGGCCTCGTGATCGTCGTCGAGGAGTCCGGCATCGCGATGCGGCCTGACCCGTCGCGAGTGATCACCCGGTTCTTCGTGCCGGGTCGCGAGGAGGTCGGGCCGGGTGACTCTCGAGCCGGCGCGGTGATCGAGCGCGTGCTGCGACTCGACGACGATGCGGTGGCCGTCGCGCTCGCCGACCTCGATGTTCGCTTCCTCGACCGCCATCGCGACTTGCATGCGACGTTCGAACGCCACGCCTCGAACGTGGAGGGCCGGCTCGACCCGACGACGCACCTCTCGGCGGAGCGTCGGTTGCTCCTCGGGGCAACCTTCACCCACGAGTACGCCATCGAGGGCGCCGCACTGTGCAACCCCTCGGCAGTGCTCCACCCGGACCAGCCGACCAACGGCGACACGCGCTTCGTGCTCAGCGTGCGTGCCATCGGCGAAGGACATCGCTCGTCGATCGGCTTCCGCACGGGCAGCCTGTCGGCAGCCGGAGTCGTCACGATGGACGAACCCGGCCCGTTCCCCGAACTGGCGAACACCACCGCCGGCGAGCACCACCGATCGGTGATGCGAGCCAAGCTCGCTGCGCTCGGTGACGACAACGAGAACGCCGACTACGTGTTGGGCGAGCTGCCCGCTCGCTTCACCGACGCCGAGCTCGACGCGCGGATCGACGCCCTGGTCGCCGACGCGGCGACGAGGCGACACACGTCGTCCACCGCTGGTCACCTGCGCGAGATCGCTCGCGCCTCGTACGGCGTGGAGTTCGGGCCGGCCACCGAGCTCTCCGAGCGAGTGCTCTGGCCACGATCCCCGGCCGAGCACCACGGGATGGAGGACGCGCGCTTCGTGCGCTTCATCGAAGACACTGGCGCCGTGCGGTACTACGGCACCTACACCGCCTTCGATGGCGCGAACGTCGCACAGCACCTCCTGTCGACGGAGGACTTCGTCCTCTTCACGAGCTCGCCGATGACGGGCTCCGCCGCCACCGGGAAGGGGCTGGCGCTGTTCCCGCGGCGCATCGACGGACGATTCGCCGCGCTGTCGCGCTCGGATCGGGAGACGAACTCGATCGCCTTCTCCGACGACATCCGACTGTGGGACGACGCCCACTTGCTGCAGGCGCCCGAACTGCCCTGGGAGCTCGTGCAGCTCGGCAACTGCGGCTCGCCGATCGAGACGTCGGCGGGGTGGATCGTCCTGACGCACGGCGTCGGGCCGATGCGCACCTACTGCCTCGGAGCGATCCTGCTCGACCTCGACGATCCACGTCAGGTCATCGGCCACCTCGCCGAGCCGCTCATCGCGCCGGGCAAGGATCGTTGCGACGGCTACGTCCCGAACGTCATCTACTCCTGCGGCGGGTTCGCTCACGGTGACGTGCTCGTCCTGCCGTACGGCGTCGGTGACCAACGGATCTCGATCGCCACGGTGTCGGTCAGCGAGATGATCGACGCGATGCGAACGCCAGCGGGTACCAGAACGGCATGAAGCGCTTCCACTGCGACCGGTGCGGTACCGAGGCGAACTTCACCGCCGCGGAGTGCACGTTCTGCCACGCCGCGCTCGGGTTCGTGCCCGAGCTGATGCGGATGATGGCCATGGTCCCCGACCCGGGTGGGTTCACGTTGTACGGCGACGGGCCCGCCGGTCAGACGAGCGGCGTCCAGTGGCGCTGCCTCAACTTCGCCTGGGGATGCAACTGGGTGCTGCCCGCCGGCGCCGGTGGCGTGTGGTGCGACTCGTGCCGCCTGACGCGCAACCGACCGGCGACGTCCAGCGTCGACGGCGTCCTGACGTGGGGTCTTGCCGAACAGGTGAAGCGTCGTCTCGTGTACCAGCTGCGCACCCTCCGCCTGCCGACCACCGGGCTGAGCTTCGACCTCGTCCACGTGCCGGGCGGCGCAGGGGTCACCGGACACGGTGGCGGTCGGATCACGCTCGACCTGCGCGAAGTGGACGACCGCTACCGCGACGACGTTCGGCGCGGCTTCGACGAACCGGCGCGCACCGTCGTCGGCCATCTGCGACACGAGGTCGGCCACCACTTCTGGCACCTCCTCGTGCCGGCCGGCGACGTGCTCGACGAGTGCCGCAGCCTGTTCGGAGACGAACGCGCCGACTACGAAGCGGCGCTGCGCACGCACTACGCCGGTTCACGACCTGAGCTCGACACCTCGACGTGGATCAGCGGCTATGCAACCGCGCATCCGAGCGAGGACTGGGCCGAGACCTTCGCCCACTACCTGCACCTGCGCGACGGGTTGGAGACGGCGGCGGCCTACGGCCTCGGCGCCGCAGTCGCCCCCGACGACGACTTCCAGGTCATCGTCGAGCGATGGCGGGCCACCTTCACGGCGACCAACGAGATCGCCGCGTCGGTCGGCCAGCCCGCCGTGTACCCGTTCGACCTCGCCGATCGAGTCGTCGACAAGCTCGAGTTCGTCCATCGCCGGTTGCTCATCGCGACCGGCCCGCCTGCTGCACCCCACCCAACCGGAACGGAGGCGCCGTGATCGACGCTCCTGCCATCTCGCCCCACCTCTCCACACAGGCCTGCCTCCATGCCATCGTGCCGCTGTCCGTCGCTGACGTGTGGCGCTCCGTGCAGCCGACCGAGGATGAGATCCGCTCCGCCCGTCGGCGTCTGCACCTCAAGGCGCTCGTCATCTTCGGACTCGTGTGCTCGAGCTACTGGGCCCTGGTGCTGTCCGATCTGCCGATGCTGGTGCAGTTCGGTGCAGCCCTCGTGCTCGCCGTGGCGCTCGTCGCCGTCGGCACGAGCATCATGCACGACGCCAACCACGGCTCGTTCTCCCGGCACCGCTGGGTGAACCGGACGCTGGCGTACACGTCCGACGCGCTCGGGGCCAGCTCGTGGTTGTGGCGCTTCCAGCACAACTCGTTGCATCACGGCAACACCAACGTCGTCGGCTTCGACGCCGACATCGCGCTCGCGCCGTTCGCCCGGCTGTCGCCGTCGCAGCCGTGGCGCCGTTGGCACCGCGCCCAGCACATCTACATGTGGCCGCTGTACGGGTTCCTGGCGATGAAGAACTTCCTCGTCAGTGATCTGGTCGCGCTGATCACGGGGCGGATGGACGTGCAGCCGTTCCGCCAGCGGTTGCGCCCGCTGGACATCACGCGCGTCGTGCTCGGCAAGCTGGCGCACATCGCCTGGGCCGTCGTCGTGCCGCTGATGTTCAATCCGTGGTGGACCGTGCTCACCTTCTACGTCGCCTGCTCGTGGGTGGTCGGGTTCCTGCTGGCGATCACCTTCCAGCTGGCGCACTGCGTCGACATCGCCACGGTCGTCGAGACCGACGTCGCCCGCCGCGGCAGCGACTTCGCTGCGCACCAGATGCTGACCACCGCCGACGTGGCGTCACCCGTTCCGGTGCTCGGCCATGCGTTCCGCTGGATCGTCGGTGGGCTCGACCACCAGATCGAGCACCACCTCGCGCCGCGACTGCCCCACACGATCTATCGCCGCGTCGCCGTGCGGTTCCGTCATGCGTGCCGTGCCGAAGGCATCGAGTACCGCCTGCACCCAGGGATCTGGGCCGCGATCCGCTCCCACGCCCGCTACCTGCGTTCGATGAGCACTCCCACCCTCATTCCCATCCCGGTCCCCGCGCAGCGATGAGTTGACCCGGCTGACAGGGTCTGTACCCACATGAACCTGCCGAGGATCGCATCACGTGAGGAGTGGCATGCAGCGCGGGTCGCGCTGCTCGCCGAGGAGAAGGCGATGACCCGCGCGCTCGATGCGCTGAACACCAAGCGCCGAGAGCTGCCGATGGTGCGGGTGGACACCGACTACCGGTTCGTCGGGCCACAGGGCGAGGTCGGCCTCGCCGACATGTTCCAGGGGCACCGCCAGTTGATCGTGCAGCACTTCATGTTCGACCCCGCGTGGGAGGACGGCTGTCCGAGCTGCACCGCAGCGTCCGACGAGCTGTGCGACGGTCTGATCGCCCACATCAACACTCGAGACACGGCGTGCTGCGTGGTGTCGCGCGCCGAGTTGCCCACGATCGAGCGGTACAAGGCCAAGCGCGGGTGGACGTTCCCGTGGTACTCGTCGTTCGGCAGCCCGTTCAACTACGACTTCCACGTCACCATCGACAAGACCGTCGCGCCGATCGAGTTCAACTACCGCAACGAGGCCGAGCTCGCCGAGCACGGGATGGCGTGGATGAGCGATGGCTCGCACGAGCAGCCGGGCTACAGCGCCTTCCTCCGGGTCGGCGACGACATCTTCCACACGTACTCGATGTTCGCCCGCGGCACCGAGTCCCTCGGTGGCTCCTACGCCTTCCTCGACATCACTGCGCTCGGCCGCCAGGAGGACTGGGAGGAACCGAAGGGTCGGGCCGACAACGTACGCGGCGCGGTGCCGAACTTCCTCAGCTGACGCCGTCGCCGACCGTGCCGAGCCCCGGCGCCAGTTCGCGAGCGATCGCCCACGCCGTTCGAGCGGAGGCGTCGTGGCCGGTGACCGCGGTGAGGAACGGGCCGCGCGGGATCGCCAGCAGACGACATGCGCCGCGAGCGGTGACCGTCGCCGTGCGCGGCACGTCGGCGAGGAGGGCGATCTCGCCGAAGCCTTCGCTGCGACCCATCACGCGCAGGTGTCGTCCGCGCTGAGTGACGTCCACCTCGCCGGCCACGATCGCGTAGTAGCGGTCGCCGGCCTCGCCCTCCCGGACGAGCACGTCGCCGGCATCGGCGTCGAGCGTGACCGCCGCACGGCCGACGCCTTCCAACGCCGGCCCGGGCAGCGCGCCGAAGACGGGGATCCTGCGCAGCAGGCGAATGGCCACGACCGGCGCATCGGCACTGGCGTCGATGTGCCGCAGGCCCCGAACCGTGGTCACGGCGACGACTGCGAAGCACGCGGCCAACGCGATCAGCGCACCTCGAGCTCCGCTCGCGGCGACGGCGATCTGGACGAGCAGGCTGCCGGTGATGATGCCGCAGGCGCCGAGCGCTTCGAGCACGGTGAACACGGAGGCCAGCGCCTCCTGCGGCGCAGCGCGCTGGAGCAGCATCCGACCGGTGATGTCGAGCACCGACCTGCTCGCCCCGCACACGGGCAGGAGCACGACGGCGCTCACGAGCGTGGTCGACCAACCCAGCACCGCGGTCGATGCCCCCATCGCGATGAGGCTGCCGACGAGAGCGGGCGCGAGGCGACGTCGACCGACGAGCGTCGCCGAGGCGATGCCCCCGATGAGAGCGCCGGCACCGAACGCCGTCCCCAGGAACCCGGCTCCACCGGCGCCGGCATCGATCACTCCCGCGGCGAGGATCACGAAGAGCAGGTCGAGGCCGCCGATGAGCACGTACTGCGCCATCAGGACGACCAGCAAGCCGATCGCGCCTCGTCGAGTGGCCAGGTCGCGGACGGCCGAGCGGAGCGTCGGAACCTCGGATGCAGGTGTCGGATCAGGCGGTGACCGATCGATGCGCAGCAGCGGCAGCGTGGCGAGCGTGCCGAGGACGCCGAGCAACGCGCACGCGGCGAAGACTGTTCGGGGACCGTCCGCTTCCAACAGCAGCCCGGCGATCAGTGGCCCCACGAGCACGCCGGCACCCTCGATCAGGCCTGCCAGCAGGTTGGCGCCGGTCAGCTCGGCGGTCGAGGTGACGAGTCCGGGGAGGACCACCGTGCTCGTCGGGCGGATCACGCCGATCGCGGTCACCGTCGACGCGGCGGCGATGACGACGGGCAGCGCGCCGCTTCCGGCTGCCGAGCACGCCGCAGCCGCAGCGGCGCTGAGGCAGACGACCACGAACCCGATGACGAGCACGCGGTGTGGGCGTCGTCCATCGGCGGCGCGTCCGCTCCATGGTGAGATGACGATGCTCGGCACGAGCAAGCCGACCGAGGCGAAGCCGGCGACGGCCGCCCCACCGTGGTCATGGGCGTAGACGAGCACGCCGACCCACAACGCCCAGTCGGCAACGGTGGACGCGGTGATGGCGCACAGGACTCGCTGCACGTCGCGGTTGCGCATCGCGGCGCGTGCCGGCTGAGCCCCCTGACGCTGCACGATCGGACCGTATCGGGCGCGCCCTTGACTTCAAGTCTCCTTGAAGTCTTACCGTGTCCGATGTGATCGCCACCGCCCTCCACGACCGCAACCCGTTGATCGATCTGCGTCCCACGGATGTCGTCGCCCGTTGGACCGAGCTCGGGCTCGCGCACGTCTCCGATGCCGAGCTGATCGAGCTCGCCGCTGCCGTGCTGGCGGTGCCTCGTGAAGCGGCCGCCGATTCGTTCGTGCTGCACGCTCCGCTCGAGCTGCTCGCCCGCGCCGGCCTGCTGGCCCGCGTCGATCCGCGGCGACGCACGCAGGCGCGCCAGCGCATCGCCTGGCTGGCCGCAGCTTTTCAGGCGAGCGGCCCGGCGCACCACGGAGCGCCGTCGTCGACCAGCGTTGCTGCGGCACTCGATGCCGGTGACCTCGACGCGATCGACGGCGCCGTGGTCGTCGCCGCTTCCGCATCGACGGCGGCTGACCTCGTTGCCGAGCTCGCCGACCCGATCGTCGCCCGTCTGTCGGCGGCCGGTCACGGATCGATCTTCCTCCACCTGCTGCAGCGTCACGCAGGCGGCAGCGCGGCTGCCGCGGCGATGGCCCGCGGTCCGCTGCGCGAGATGGGCCGTCACCCCGACTGGAAGCTGACGTGGATGGATGAACGACCCAGCGACGCGCCGGCGGGCAGCGACCTCGCTGCAGTCCTGGGCTCGATCCACTCGGTCGGCAACCCGGGCAGCAACTTCATCCACCCGACGATGTCCTTCGTCGAACGTGATGGGTATGCAGCGAGCGTGCTCGATGGGCCGACGCGATCGCTGTCGGTGGCGTCAGCTCGCACGATCCTGCTGCGCGTGGCTGCGCACTCGATGTTGCAGGACGATCCTGCTGAGGCACCGTACGGGTGGTCCCACTGCCTGACGATGCCGCAGGGCGTGCTGAGCATCGCGGCCGCGTGCAGCGATCCGGGCCGGGCGATCGCCGTCGCGGCAACGTTCGTGCTCGGCTTCCGCGCGACGCAGGGGACGAAGGTGCTCGATCTCGATTGGCAGCCGGAGCCGCAACCAGACCTCAGCTCCGATGACTACCTCGCCGCCGGACCGGATCGCGCCGCCGCGGCGCTGTGGCACGCGTCCGACGCGGACCGCGATCACTTCGTCCGCGAGCTCGTCACGATGGCTGCGTTGCACGAGGACGCTCACCTCGCCAAGTACACGCTCGCCTGCCTCGACGCAGCGCGCGACGACGCCCCGGCGGCTCGGTTGTTCCTCGCCGCTGCAGCGTTCCTGGGCGGCTGGTGGCGGGTCAACGGCAGCGACGACGAACTGTTCGCCTGACGGGGTCGCCAGCAGGTTCGATCGGCCGGCTCAGCCGTCGAGGCCACCGTCGTCGTCACCGAACGCGCCACTGGTGTCCGACAGCGCATCGTCGTCGTCGTCACCGAACAGCGACGACATCGCTGCGAACGGGTCGTCGTCGTTGCTGTCGAGCACCGAGGCAGACGGGTCGTCGAAGCCGTCGAAGGGGTCGGCGCCCGCCGATGCGCCGGCAGGCGAACCGGCCGATGAACCGCTGATGCCGGCATCTGCATCGAGTGGCTCGCCGAACTCGGCCGCGATCCCGCTCATCGGGGAGTCGAGGCCGCCGTCGATCGCGTCGCCCGTGTGCGACGCCTGGTTGCCCATCAGTTCGGTGTCGTCGTCGACGTCGCCGAGCACGTCGATCTGCGAGTCGTCACCACGACCGGACGAACGCCCACGCGGGGCATCGTCGGCGTCGAAGAACGGATCGGGGTCCATGCCGCCGGTGGCAGCCGCTGCAGCCTCGTTCGCGACGTCGGCGGCAGCTGATGCGGCGGCCGCCTGGTTGGCGATCGCTTCGTTGCCGGCGCCGGCGATTCCGGGGTCGAGGCCGGGGTCGGTGCTGGTGTCACGGTCGGTGTTCGGCATGCCGTGAGAGTACGCCCGGCCTACGGTGGCGGCACCGGGAGAACTCCCGGTCTCTGGGTTGCCTGCCGCACGCAGCGGTAGTGTCGTCGTTCGACGGAAGGGCACGTGCGTTGGGCTATTCGCTGGGAATCGATCTGGGGACGACCTTCACCGCAGCAGCCGTCTGGCGCGACGGCCGGGCGGACATCGTGCCGTTGGGCAACCACGCAGCCACGATCCCGACGATGGTCTTCCTGCGCGAGGACGAGGGCGTGCTCATCGGTGACGCCGCCGAGCGTCGCGGCCTGCAGGAACCGGCCCGCCTGGCACGCGAGTTCAAGCGCCGCTTCGGCGATGCGACGCCGATCATGCTCGACCGCACCCCGTTCTCGGCCGACCGGTTGATGGCCCTGATGCTGCGCCAGATCGTCGCCGACGTCAGCCAGCGACAGGGCGGCGCGCCGGATGCGGTGGCCATCACCCACCCGGCCAACTGGGGTCAGTACAAGGTCGACCTGCTGCGCCAGGCCACGCAGATCGCCGGCATCGACAACGCCCGACTCGTGTCCGAGCCCGTCGCCGCGGCGGCGCAGTACGCCTCGACGGAACGCGTCGACACCGGTGAGGTCGTTGCCGTGTACGACCTCGGAGGCGGCACGTTCGACGCCGCTGTCCTGCGCAAGACGGCCACCGGGTTCGACGTGCTCGGCACCCCGCAGGGCATCGAACGCCTCGGCGGCATCGACTTCGACGAGGCCGTGTTCGCCCACGTGCGCCGCATCGTCGGCGAGGCGCTCGGCGGGGTCGACACCGCATCCGGGCCGGGCCGTTCCGCGCTCGCACGGCTGCGTCAGGAGTGCGTCACCGCCAAGGAGTCGCTGTCGTCGGACTCCGATGCCACGGTCGCCGTGCTGCTGCCGAACCTGCAGACCGAGGTGCGGATCACGCGCGTCGAGTTCGAGGACATGATCCGTCCGATCCTGCGCGAGACGGTCGACACCCTCAAGCGGGTCATCTCGTCGGCCGGCATCGCCGACACGGACGTGAAGGCGATCCTGATCGCCGGTGGGTCCTCGCGCATCCCGCTCGTCTCCGAGCTGCTGAAGGCCGAGCTCAACCGCCCGGTGGTCACCGATGCCCATCCGAAGCACGCAGTCGCAATGGGCGCCGTGCGCCTGCTCCAGCAGAGCTCGGAGCCGACCGCCCCGATCGTCGCCGTACCGCCGGTCCCTGCGCTGCCCACCGTTCCGGTCGGCGCCGTCCCGCCGCCGCTGCCGACGGTGATCGCCGCCGGGTCGCCGCCGTCGATGCCGCCACCCGGTACACCGCGCACGCCCGTCGCACTTCCGCCCGAGCCGGCACCGAAGAAGTCGTTCCCGATGGCGGCCAAGGTCGGCATCGCTGCGGTGATCGTCGCCGCGTTGGCCGTCGGTGGCGTGCTCGCCCTCGGCGGTGACGACAAGAAGGAATCGGCGACGACGCAGCCGAGTGTCGCCGACACGACCGAGTCCGTCGAGACCACTCCGGAGACGTCACCGATCACGCAGCCGGACGACACGGTGCTGACCACCGAGCCCGTCGTCATCCCGCCGACCGATGCGCCGACGACCAGCACCACCGACCCGCAGACGTGCGGCGCCGAGAACCTGTGCGCCGGGATCACCAGCATCGTCGCCCAGGGCGACGTGTGGGCGGTGACCTATGAGGTCCGCGGCTTCGATCCGCTGATCGGCGGCGCAGGCACGCACCACATGCACTTCTTCTACGACACGGTGAAGACGGAGGACGCCGGCATGCCCGGTGCCGGCCCGTGGGTGGTCTGGGATCGTCCGCAGGCCGGCGGCGATCTCGTCTTCGACGTCTTCCACGTCGACACCACCCGGGATGACGGTGGCACGGGCGCCACCGCCATCTGCATCGCGGTCGCCAACTCGAACCACAGCATCCAGCAGGACACTGCCAGCTGCGTTCCGCTGCCGACCTCCTGATCGGCGTACCAGCGCATGTCGTCGCCTGACGTCGCGCTGCAGCGAGTTCGCGACGTCGTCGCCGCGGCATCGTCGGGTCGCAGTGCGACGCTGTCGATCGTCGGGCAGCGTGGGTCGGGCAAGACGTGGCTGCTCGATCAGGCCGCGGAGCTGGCTGCTGCAGCGGGCATGACGGTGCTGCGTGCGGCCGGTCGCGACGAGGAGCGCGACGTGCCGTTCGGCGCGTTGGCGATGCTCCTCGCCCCCTACCGCCGCCGGCTGGATGCGCCGGAGGTGGCGGCGGTGCGCAGCGTCGTCGCCCTGGAACCGGGGCACGTCGATCCGTTCGAGGTGAAGGTCGCCACGTTCCGACTGCTGTGCGCCGAAGCGGCGGAACGTCCCCTGTGCGTGCTGCTCGACGATGCCGATCGCCTCGACGCGGCGTCGGCCGGCACCATCGCGTTCATCAACGATCGTGTCGACGCCGATGCGATCGCCTGCATCTTCGCGAGCAGCGATGGCCGCTCGCTGAGCTCGGACGCCGTTCGACTCGACGTGTGGTCGCCGGCGTCGATCGCGGCGATGCTCGCCGGGCGCGGCCTCACGCCGGCGGTGGCAGAGGTGTGTGCGGAGGTTGCCAACGGGCTGCCCGGCATCGCGGTGGCCGTCGCCGACGGCCTGAGCGATGCCCAACGCAGCGGTGCGTCGCCGATCACCGCTGTCCCTCGCTTGGGCGGCGAGCTCGCGGCATCGTTGCAACAGCGCCTACGTGCCCACGGCGAACGGGTGTGCCGAGCGCTGGTCGTCGCCGCTGCCGAACGCGACGGCGACGTCGGCGCCGTGCGCGCAGCCCTCGGTGTGCTGGGCGAGCCGCTCGATGGTCTTGACGAAGCCGAGGCCGCCGGCATCGTCGACATCGTCGATGGTGTCGTCAGCTTCTCCGACCCGTGGTTGCGTCCCGTGTCGTACCACCTCGTCGCGCCCGCCAGCCGTCGGTCCGCGCACCGTGCGATCGCCGCAGCGCTCGCCGCGCCGGAGCAGGCGATGCGCCGCGCCTGGCACCTCGCTGCCGGGGCGGACGGACCGAGCGAGCCGGTGGCCGAGGCGCTGTCGATGGTGGCCGCCGATGCGGCGCGTCGCGGAGCGCCGTCCTCGGCAGCACGCACCGCCGAACGAGCGGCCGCGCTGTCGGCCGAGCCGGAACGCCGCCGCGCCCGGCTGCTCGACGCGCTGGCGTGGTGGATGGAGGTCGGTGACGCGGCTGCCATCGGTCGGGTCGCGGCGGTGATCGAGCCCGCCGACGCCGAGTCGGCGATCGCCGTTGCCGAGGCGGCCGAGCACCTGGACGGCGGGCGCGTTCGTCCGCAGTGGGACGGTCGGGCGATCGACGGCGACGCGACGAGCGGGTGGTGGGCGCAACGTCGTCGGCGTCGGATCGGCATCGACGAGGCGACGGCCGCAGGCGACCATCGCACCGTGATCGCGACCGTGGCACCGTCGTCCTCGTCGCCCAGCGAGCTCGTCGCGCTGGCCACGGCGCTGCGGCATGCGGGACGTGTCCGCGATGCGCGAGAGGTGTCGATGTCGGCCTCGGCCATGCTCGCCGGGTCGACCGTGTTCGCCGCGACCGCAGCTCGGCTGCTGGAGGCCGACCTCGACGTCCTCCAGGGCCGAGCCGACGACGCTCGCGCAGCGTTGACAGCGCCCACGATCGGCGCGGCACAGCGCAGCGCCGAACGGTTGCGCGCGCGAGTGGAGCTGCAGTCGTCCACGTCGACGGCGGCGTCCTCAGTGCCGGCTGCGTTCGCGGTCGTCGACCGTGGTCCGTTGGCGGCCGTCCGCGAGCTGATCGCAGCGGGCGTCGCCGCAGGCGATGCCGAGCGGCTGCGCAACGCGATCGTGCTCGCCGACGAGCACGCACTGCCGATCGAAGCCGGTGAGGCGCGGCTGTGGATGGCCGGGATGCTCGACGGCGACGGCCGCCGCGACGCTGCCGAGCTGGCACGGGCGACCCTGCAGCGATGCGGTGTGCGCGCATGGGAACCGCGCGTGGACGCGCTGCTGGCAGTGCGGGAGGAAGCGGGCACGAGGCGGACGGACCCGGCGATCGCCGGGCTCACCCAGGGCGAGCTGCGCGTTGCCGAGGCCGTCGCGTCCGGCCAGACCAACCGCGAGGTTGCCGCGTCGCTGTTCGTGTCGGTGAAGACCGTCGACTTCCACCTGCAGCAGATCTACCGGAAGTTGACGATACGGTCGCGCACCGAGCTGGCCATCCGGATGAACAGCGCAGGAGACACCCGATGAGCGACTGGTGGCGAGCGGTCGAGGACGACCTCGAGCGGCTCGGCGACGAGGGCCCCGACCCGTGGGGCGACCTGCCGCTCGATCCGGTGGACACCGGGCTCACCGACGCGCAGCGAGCCTTCCTCGCCCAGCTCGCCGACCTTCCCGTCCCCCGCCTCGACGATTGATCTCGGGCCCGCTGCGCTCAGCCGCCGTGTTCGCTCGTTGATGCTCGCTGCTCGAGCGCGCGCCGTTTCACCTCAACCGGGGATTCTCCCGGTCCCTCGGGATGGCGGGCTGTCGTACCGTGACCATCGTGAACGACACCAACCAGCTCGCCGTCGACCTCGGCACGACGTGGACCGCGGCAGCGACCGTCCGCGGCGTGGTCGACCTCGGCGAGCGTGGAGCGGCGATGCCGTCGGTCGTCGCGTTGAAGGGCGGCGCGTTCGTCGTCGGGGCCGCGGCGGAGCGACTGATCGCCACGCAGCCCGACAGCGGCGCCCGCGAGGTGAAGCGCCGGTTCGGTGACACCACCCCGATCATCCTGGCCGGCACGCCCCATGGCCCGGAGGCGCTGACCGCAGAGCTGCTCCGAGCCGCG
Organism: Ilumatobacteraceae bacterium; assembly: GCA_965229005.1. Lineage (GTDB taxonomy): Bacteria > Actinomycetota > Acidimicrobiia > Acidimicrobiales > Ilumatobacteraceae > CBDDIP01. Next base: position 765,025 of record CBDDIP010000001.1, on the reverse strand, counting down.
ACCGCCACCGCCGGCGTCGACGCCTCCTCGGCATCCGTGACCCTCACCCATCCCGCCAACTGGGGTGAGTACAAGCTCGACCTGTTGCGCAACGTCGGTGCTGCCGTGGGTTTCGCCACCGTCGATCTGATCAGCGAGCCGGCCGCAGCGGCCCGGCACTACGCGGCGACCGGCCGTCTGGAGCTCGGCGACACGGTGGCCGTGTACGACTTCGGTGGTGGCACCTTCGACGCAGCGGTCGTCACGCTGACGGCGAACGGGCCCCGGCTGCTCGGGACGCCGAGCGGCATCGAGCGCCTCGGCGGGATCGATCTCGATCAGGTGGTGTTCAGCCACGTGCTGGCGTCCCTCGGTGGCGCGCTCGACGCGCTGGACCGCACCGATCCCGATGTCCGCCGAGCACTCACCCAATTGCGAGTGGCCTGCACGTCCGCCAAGGAGCAGCTCTCCGCAGATCTCGACGCGACCATCGAGGTCGTTGCTCCGGGCCTGTCGACGCAGGTGCGGGTCACCCGCGACGAGCTCGAGTCAGCGCTGCGGCCACGCCTCGCCGAAACCACCGCCGCCCTCGACCGGGCCATCGCTTCGGCTGGCATCACCGCCGGCGATCTGGCCGGTGTCGTGCTCGTCGGTGGCAGCTCGCGCATCCCGCTCGTCGCCGAGGTGGTCGAAGGCCACACCGGCCGACCCGTCCTCAACGACGGGGACGTCAAGCTCGTGGTCGTCCAGGGTGCTCTCGCCGGCGATGCGCCGGTCGCGGCACCTGCCACGGCAGCGATCCTGCTGCCGCCCGTCCTCGGCCAGATCAACGAACCCACCCCACTCGCATCCACCAGCCCTGCACCAGTCACGGAGACCGCCATGAGCGACCAGCCAACCGCCAACACCCCGCCTGCCACGCCGCCTGCCACCCCGCCCGCCAAGCCAGCCGCCGGCGGCCGGACCCCGCCCCCGCCGCCGCCCAAGCGCGGTCCGTCGACCGCAGCCAAGCTGGCCGGTGGAGCCGCCGCCGCGGCCGCCGCCGTCGCCGGCGCGGTGATCCTCAACGAGGACGTCGCCGATGCCCTCGGCTTCGGCGACGACGACTCGCCCAGCTCGCCCGACGCCGCAGCGTTCGCCGGTGAGGCTGCTCGCGACGACACCGACCCCGGCGACGATGCGGGCGACGACGGCGACGAGAGCATGGATGCCTTCGACTCGGCTGCGGCACCGCTGGCGACGGTGCTGGGGAGCACGCAGGCGTCGCAGTTCGCTGCACCGCAGGCGGCCGGCGCCGACGGTGGCTTCGCTGCACCGCAACCGAGTGCAGCCTCCTTCGACGAGCCGGACCAGGCGCCACGCCAGGCGAGCGCCCAGCCACGGCCGCAGCAGCCCGACCTGCCCGACCAGCCCGACACGGACTCGGAGTTCGAGGCCGCCCGAGCGCTCCTGCTCGACCGCCTCGACGACTTCGAGGCCCCGCCCGGCACCTCGCCCGAGGATGCCGCCGAGCTGAAGGCAGAGCTGCAAGGTGTCATCGATCGCTTCGAGCCGGCGCCCGGGCAGAGCACCGAAGATGCGCTGGCGATGCTGCGCGACCAGTACGACCAGCACGTGCAGGACTTCACCCAGGACCAGAAGATCGAAGCCCTCATCGAAGAGACGCAGCGAGACAACGAGGCCGAGGACGCGACGGGGACGACGGATCCCGTGATCGACCCGCCGCTCGACCCGAACGATCCGGACGTTGCGGATGCCGATCCGGACGTCACCGTGGTCGCCGATCCCGGTCCCGACAGCGACCCGCGGGTGACGTTGCCGAACGCTGTGTTCGCCAGCGAGGTGCTCACCGTCATCGAGCCGGCCACCGATGCCGAGCCCGCACCCGAGGGCGATCCGGGCCCCGCCGACGGTGGTGGCATCGGCGTCTTCGGCACCGTGACGGCGACGCTCAACGACGACTTCGATGCGCTCGTGCAGACGGGTGAGACCGTGTTCGAACAGGCCGCCGATGTCGATCTCGGCACCGTCGTCGGCGTCGAGTCGCAGGGAGGCCGGCCGGTGATCGACGTGGACGTCGACCCGCTCGGGATCCCGGCCGAGGCCGTCGTCGCCGACACCGCCACCTTCGCCTCCCAAGTCCTCGACGTCGTCGACGATGGGCGCGACGAGCTCGGTGGCGTGCTGCACGACATCGGCGTCGCTGAGGTCAGCACAGCGAACGACGTGCTCGAGGCCACGCCGGACTCGATCGACGGCGGCGCCGAGATCGTGCTGGAGGATCAGTTCGATCCGGCCGACGCGGCCACCGTGATCGTCGACACCTTCGAGGACGGAGCCGACACGGCGAGCGATGCCGGCAACGATGCGCTCGGCTTCGCCGAGGACATCGCCGGCGACGTCACGCCGAACAGCTTCGACAACCTCGACTTCGGCTGAGCGCTGCCGTGCTACACGAAGCGGAAGCTGGCCACGATCTCGATGAACCGCGACGTGTTCTGCGTGGCGGTGTCGAGTGGGGTCGTGCCGATGATCTGGAAGAAGTCGACCACCTGACCGGTGTCGGTGGCGGGCGCGAAGAACATCGCCTGCAGCTGTGCCAGCGGGCGGCCGCCGGCACCTTCCAGCTCGACCCCACGTGTGTAGACGGGCAGGTCGCCGAAGCGCACCATGCGCTCGCCGTGCTCAGTGGCACTCGGAAACGAGCGCTTCAGCCGCGCCCACGTGGTGATCGCGGCCTGCTTGAAGTCGACCGATCGCGGCACCTTGTCGTGGCTGATGATCGCGTTGACCCAGAAGCCGTCGACCTCGTCGGGCTGGCGCACCACGCACAGGGCGTTGGGCGCCTGATCGACCACCCAGCCGTCGGGAACGCTGAAGATGAATCGAGGGATTCCCGGAACGAGGGTGCTCGGGTGAGCCGCGATGCCACTCGTGCGCAGGTTCGGCTGCTGCTTGCCCTCGTCGGCCATGGCGATACAACGTACCGCACCGAGGTTCCGCGGCGATGCGGGGCCCAACCGGGAATGCTCCCGGTGCCGCGCAGCGCGGCCGTCTTCACAATGTCCATCAAGAACGAACGAAAGGGGACACGCCATGGGATGGCTGTCTGATGCTTGGGACTCGGCCACCGATGTCGTCGACACCGTCGTGGGTGGTGCGGTGGACGCCGCCGAGGGCGCGGTGCAGGGCGCGGTGAACGCTGCCGGCAACGCCATGGGCGATGCACTCGACGTGGCGCAGGGACTCGGTGGCGGCGTGTTCGGTGTGCTCCAGGGTGCCGAGGGCGTCGTGGCCGGCATGGGCGGAGCGACGCTCAACGTCATCGACGACTACGTCTTCGACACGGTCGACTGGGTCACCCACGGCGCCGTCGACGTCGACTACGACAACGGCAACTTCAGCGCCGGCATCAACCTCGGCGTCACCCACGCCGGGGTCAACTTCGGCCAGGACGGCTTCGGCGCCGACGGCGGCTTCAACTTCGGCGTCGTGCACGGCGCGACCTCGGTCGGCAGCGACGGGATCAGCACCGGCGGCGGGTTCAACCTCGGCGTCGCCAGCGGCTCGGCGACCTTCGACGATGACGACGGCTTCCATGTCGGCGGTTCGGCCGGGATCGACTTCGGTCCGCTGCCGTTCGTCGAGGGCCACATCGACGTCGCCCCCGACGGAGGCATCTCGATCGGCGGCGAGTTGCAGGGCGTCCTGCCCGGCTTCCACCCCGACGTCGAGGTCAACCTGTTCGGTGGCGCCGGTGACGACGACCCGACGGCGAGCGACTTCGACGGCGTTCCCGGCACGTTCGCCGGCGCCGGGGAGCTCGACCAGGCCATCGCCACCGACCTCGAGCAGTTGGACACGGTGGCGTTCCTCGACCTCGGCTCGGATGCGCTCGGCACCGACGCGCCGCCGGATGACACTGGATTCGACGATGGGCTGGATGGCGGCCTCGACGATCCGCCCGACGTCGTCTTCGCACAGGTCACCGACACCGTCTCCGATCTCGCCGCGAGCGGGGACCTCAGCGACGTGCTCGCCGATCTGGACGGCAGTGACGGTGGCGTGGCCCAGCAGGTGGACGCCGTCGGCCAGTTGGTCGAGGACAACAGCTTCGACTCGTTCACCAGCGACGTGGTCGGAGCTGAGCTCACCGAGGCGTCCGCCGATGACGTCTGGAGCGACATCGGCGATGATGTCGACGGATGAGTGACACGACCCCGCAGCCTGCTGCTGCACCGCCCAGCCCAGACGGCCTGATCCTCGAGCTCGTGAACGTGCTGCAGCAGCAGGGCCGAACCGATCTCGCCCAACGGGCGAACATCGCCGCGGCGCGGCTGCGCCGACCGTCGACCATCGTGTGCGTCGTCGGTGAGTTCAAGCAGGGCAAGAGCTCGTTGATCAACGCACTCCTCGGCCAGGCGGTGTGCCCGGTCGACGACGACCTGGCCACCTCGGCCATCACGCTCGTCCGCTTCGGCGACCAACCCGGCGCGGTGGTGCGCCGCAAGCCCGGCTCGGGCAACGCCGCGGACAAGCCCCTGATGGAGCCGATCGCCATCGCCAACGTGCACGACTGGGTGAGCGAGGCCGGCAACCCCGGCAACGAGAAGGGGGTCGAGCGCGTCGAGATCTCGGTGCCCAGCCCGCTGCTGAAGCAGGGGCTCGTCATCGTCGACACGCCTGGCATGGGCGGCCTCGGTGCCGGCCACGCCGCAGCGACGTTGAGCTTCCTCCCGTTCGCCGACGGCCTGATCTTCGCCAGCGACGCCTCGGCCGAGCTCAGCGCTCCCGAAGTCGACTTCCTTCGCCGTGCCACCGAGCTGTGCCCGACCGTGCTGTTCGCACAGACGAAGATCGACCTCTTCCCGAACTGGCAGCGGATCATGGACCTCAACCGCGGCCACCTCGAGCGCGCCGGCGCGACTGTTCCCATGGTGTCGGTCAGCAGCGCGTTGCGCACCGAGGCGTTGACCCGCAAGGACCGCAGCCTCAACGATCTCAGCCACGTGCCCGAGGTGGTCAAGCACCTCGGCGACGACGTCGTCGCGCCGGCCAAGGCGACCGCGACGAAGCGCTCGGTGGCCGACGCGGTGTCGATCATCGGTCAGGTCACCGCCGGCCTGCAGGCGGAGAAGGCGATCCTCGCCGACCCCGCGGGCGCGAAGGCATCGCTGGCTGCGCTCGACCAGGCGAAGGCGCGGCTGGAGCACCTGCGCGGTCCGGCGGCGAAGTGGAACGTGCTCGTCGGCGATCGCGTCAGCGACCTGTCCAACAACGTCAACTACCGCTTCCGCGGGGCCATCCGCACCATCTCGCGGCTCATGGACGAGCGCATCGAACTGCTGTCGAAGGGCGACGAGTGGGACGACCTCGCCCGCTACGTGCAGGCGTCGGTGGCCGAGGAGGTCACCCAGGCCTTCGTCGACCTCGAGCAGGGTCGCAACGACGTGCGCGCCGAGGTGGTCGAGCTGCTGAGCGACGAGCACCTGCAACTCGCCGAGCACACGGTCATCGGCAACGACTTCGACGTCACCGAGATGTGGCAGGGCAAGAGCCTCGATCAGGACGGCTCGCACAGCAAGAAGATGTTCGGCACCACCGTCACCACCATCCGCGGCGCGCAAGGCGGCATCTACATGTTCGGCATGCTCGGCAACTTCCTGCCGGCCGCGGCCGGTGTGCTGCTGGCGTCGAACCCGGTGCTGCTCGGCATCGGCGCGCTGTTCGGCAGCATGGGCCTGGCCGACGACCGCAAGCGCAAGGTGATGGCGCGTCGTCAGGCGGCGCGCGGGCAGGTGCGCCAATTCCTCGACGACGTGCAGTTCGAGATGGGCAACCAGATCGGCAGCCTGATCCGCGACATCCAGCGCGATCTGCGCGACGAGTTCGGCGATCGCATCGCCGAGCTCATCCGCACGTACACCGAGACGGCGCAGCGGGCCCAGGCCGACGGGCAACGATCGGCGCAGGAGAAGCAGGTGCGCGCCGGGCAGATCGACGCCTCGTTGAAGAGCCTCGGCGCCATCGGGGCCGCGCTCGACCGGGTCGCAGCATGAGCGCGTTCGACGGGATGGGCGTTTCCAACCAGGTGCTCGACCTGGCGCGCAGCCTCGTCGGCAAGGCGCCCACGGCGGCCGTCCGCGAGCAGGCGCAAGCCGTCGTCGACCGGATGAGCGGCCCGCTGCGCGTGGCCATCGCGGGGCGCGTGAAGGCCGGCAAGAGCACGCTGCTCAACGCATTGGTCGGCGAGCGCCTCGCACCGACGGACGCGGGCGAGTGCACCCGCATCGTGAGCCGATACCACCGCGGCTCGGGCTACGACGTGCAGGCCCGGTTGAAGGACGGTTCGTCGCAGCAGCTGGCGTTCACGCGCGGCGGTGGCTCGCTGGACATCAAGCTCGGCGCGCTCAGCGAGCGCGACATCGAGCTGCTCGACGTGTCCTGGCCGACGTCCACGCTGGAGACGATCACGTTGATCGACACGCCCGGGTTGGCGAGCATCAACGACGAGAACTCGCGCCGGACCCGTGAGTTTCTCGAGCACGACGGCGAGAAGCCGAGCGACGCCGATGCGGTCGTGTACCTGATGCGACACGCGCACAGCAGCGACGTCGCCTTCCTCGATGCGTTCATGGACCGCACCGTCACCGCAGCCTCACCGGTCAACGCGGTCGCCGTGCTCAGTCGCGCCGACGAGATCGGCGCCGGTCGGCTGGATGCCATGGAGTCCTCGGCGAAGATCGCCAAGCGCTACGAGAGCGACCCGCAGCTGCGGGGCCTGTGCGCCGCGGTCGTGCCGCTGGCGGGCCTGCTGGCCGAGACCGGGCTGACGCTGCGCGAGGACGAGGTGGCGTCGCTGCGCACCTTGGCCGCCACCGATGAGGAGACCTTGACGCGCATGCTGATGTCGGCCGACCAGTTCTGCGAGGTGTCCGCAAGTCAGCTGACCGCCGAGCTGCGCCGGAGTCTGCTCGACCGGCTCGGCATGTTCGGTGTGCGGATGTCGATCCGCGAGATCCAGGCCGGGCGGGCCAACACCGCCGCCGCCCTCGGCCCGGTGCTCGTGCAGGCCTCCGGATTGACGGGCTTGCGTCAGCTGATCGCCCAGCACTTCATGCCGCGGGCCCGCGTGCTCCAGGCGCGTACCGGTCTCGCCGCGCTGCGATCGATCGTGCGCGGCCTGGAGTCCTCGGCGCCGGAACTGGCCGCCGACATCGATCGTCAGCTGGAGCGGTTGGAGGCCACCACCGTGCAGTTCGCACAGGTGCGCGCTGAGCACCTGGTGCGCTCCGGCGCGGTTGTGGTGCCGCCGGCAGAGCGCGCCGAGCTCGTGCGCCTGCTGGACGGTCAGACCGCGCAACAGGCGATGGGCCTGTCGCCGAGCGCGTCGCCCGACGAGGTTCGCGACGCTGCGCTCGCCGGCATCTCGCGGTGGCGCACGATGGCCGGCGACCCACTGGCGTCACCGATGCTGGTCGAGGTGTGCGACATCGTCACGCGCACCTTCGAGCAGATCTACGCGTCCGCCGCCTGAACACCGGGCAGCTTCGGGTCGAGCGCCTTCGCGCCGAAGGCGATCGCCAGGAACAACAGAGCGACGATCGCGCAGCGGAAGATCGACACCGCGTAGCCGTGGATCGTCACGTCCATGAAGGGGTAGGCGTAGTAGTGGACGCCGTTCACGTCCGTCTGCAGCGCTCCGTAGATGAACGCGTAGCCGAGCCAGCACACGGGAGGGATCACCGCCAATGTGACGATGCGGTTGTTCAACCGGCCGCGAGGTCCGAACACGGCCCAACCGAGCACGGTGATGATCGGCGAGATGGTGTGCAGGATCGTGTCGCAGAAGAGGTCCCACCCGGTCAGCTCCTGCAGGTCGGCCAGCGCGAGGTGGAACACCACGCCCGTCACCGCGATGCACACCATCGCCACGAGGCGGAAGACGCGAAACACCGTCGAGGACCGGTGCAACGAGACGGCGAGCAGTCCCGTGGTGATCGCCACCGAGATGTTGGATTGCACGGTGAAGAAGGAGAAGAAGTTGAGGACCTTCTCCGGCACGGTGTCGAACCGGCCACCTTCCTTGTTGATCGAGAGGATCAGCTGCACGACCAGGCCGACGGTGACCACCGCCGACGTCAGTCCGAAGAACCCCCGCGCGTTCTTGTCGTTGATCACCCCGTTGCCCGTCATGACGGGAGAGTACCGCTTGCTCTCAGCGACCTGCCGCTTCCAGCTCGAAGAGCACCACGGTGTCTCGTCGGACCCACAGCCCGGCGCCGGCCTGCTGGAAGTGGGGCTCGATGCGAGAGCGATACCACGCCGCGGTTCGTCCGTTGACGGCCATGTCCGTGCGCTGCGGATCGACCACCTCGGCGAGGTCACCGAGCGTCGGCGCTTCGAGGTACAGCACGTGGCGCGTCGCCGCGGCGAGGTGCTCGATCGCCGCCGAGGCACCGTCGTCGTCGAGGTACTGCAGCACGCTGTGGCACACCACGAGGTCACTCGGCCGGTCGGGCTGCCACACCGCGATGTCGCGCTGCTCGTGTCCCCACCGCCGACACGCGTAGTCGCTGATGTCGAGCGAACGCACGCGCACGCTCGGGTGCTGCTTGCGGTACCAGTCGCGCCACATGCCGACGCCTGCGCCGACGTCGAGCACCGAACGCGGGGCCACGCCCCACCACTGGCACATGCTGTGCACGGCCGTCGCGATCTGGGCGACGCGCCGGCGGTCCTGCACGCCCTGGCGGCCGTAGAAGCGGCGGTAGTAGTCGGCGTCGAAGCGCGACATCACCAGCTGCCCGAACTGCCTCCGCCGCCACCGCCGCCGACGCTGCCACCGGAGAACCCGCCGGAGAAGCCGCTCGAGGAGCCTGAGCTCGACGGGGTGGTGTGGGTGGCAGCGATCGAGGAGCCCATCGAGTGGAAGATCAGCGGCGTCGTGGCGAACTGCGCCGCGGACTGCGGCACGTTGGCGCCGGCGAGCGCGTGCGTCCACGCATCGGCCTCGCCGAGCGCGACGGCCCACGCGCTGTACTCGCGCAGCAGTCCCTGCTGCCACGCCCACTCGACGTGCTTGGACTCCGACTGCTCGAGGAACCGTCGGAACGACTCGGTGCGCAGCGCGAGTGCGGAGCCCGCACCGGACCGCGCCGGCAGCAGCACGCGGTACACGAACGTCGCCATGACTGCCGGCGCGACGAGTCCGAACACGAGTGCCATCGGCCACGCCCGGAACAGCCCGAGGCCCGCGACGAGCACGGACCCGAAGCCGAGGCACACGGCGAGGATGACGCCGGCGAAGACCAGTGCTTGCGCCTGCCCGCCGCTGGACGCTCCGGGCGGCAGGCGCTTCCACCAACCGGATTCGCCGATCTGCTCGACCTGGTCGGCGCGCACCGACCGCCACTCGGCGGTGAACGCCTTGTCGTAGCTGCCGAGGATCAGCTCGTCGCGTCCATGAAGGATCGCATCGAGGTGCGCAGCGGACTTCACGTCGAGCTCGTTCCGCTTCGCCCCCGGCACGAGCGTCACCCGCGATCCTTCCTTCTGCAGATCGATGGCCTCCTTGGCGACGAGCCCGGAGAACCACGCCGAGACGGTGGTGTCGTCGATCTGCTCGCGCATGAGCACCGCGCCCTGCCACGGCTCGATGCCCTTCGGCGGGACGAACTCGATCGTGGCCATCGCCCCGAGGTCGGCATCGGCGACGAGTCGGGTCGTGGCGAATGCCGTCGTGGTGCTGCCGGGTGCGGGCAGATCACCGTAGGCCGCGTCGGCCGCCCCGCTGCCGAACACCTCGTTGCGACCCCGGCGACGGGCACTGAAGTAGCTCGCCGCACCACCGAGCGCGCCGAGCGGCAGCATCGCCAGCGCGACCTGCACACGACGCGACGCCCGACGATCGGGCAGCGGCGGCGTGGCGACAGCCGCGGGTGTCGTGACGCCGGTGATCGTGCCGCCGATCGTGACGCCCTCACCCGGTTCCAGCGGCTCGAACACGACGCGGAAGCCGTTGCCGTCAGCGACCAGGTCGCAGTCGCTCGTGTCGCCCAGCGACCCGACCTTGCACGTCGGTGCCGAGAGATCGAAACCGGTGACGAGCACCTCGAAGCGCGTCGTGCGCAGCGTCTCGTCGTTGCCGATGATGTCGAGCGCGAGCTCGCCGCTGTCCAGGTGCGCGTCCGGCAGCGTGTAGTCGAGGATGTAGCGGTGCGGGCCGTTGATGGTCGTGTCCGCCTCGCCGAGGCGGATGCGCGTGTCGCTGCCGAGATCGGAGATGTTCACCGTGGCCGACGCGTCCGGCGACGAGGCGCTGATGTCCGTCGGTCGCCCGAAGTCGTTCGGGATGATTCGCTGGTAGCCGTGTCGCTCGAAGCGGCCGAAGTCCTCGTCGACGACCTCGCGGATGCGCACGCCGTTCGCGCCGTCCGGCGAGACGATGATCAGCTTGGCGTCGAAGCGCTCGTCGCGATCGTCGCCGACGATGCCCAGCCCGGCCAGCACCCCGCACGCCGCCACCGAACCGCCGACCACGGCGTGCCGCCACTTCCCGATCTGGCCAAGTCCACGCATCACCCCAGTCTGCCTGGGGGAGGGGTGTGACGTTGCTCACGTCCAGGTCGATCCTCGTCGTCATCCGGGAACAGTCGGGCGACGAACTGTGTTGCAGAACCCGCCATGAACGACTCCATTGGTCTTTACCTCAACGACATCGGCAAGGTGCCCCTCCTGACCGCCGAGGACGAGCGTCAGCTCTCCAAGGTGATCGAGGAAGGTCGCCGCGCCAGCGAGCTGCTCGCCAGTGGCGAGCGCGGCGTCGAGCTGAAGCGGGCAGTGTCCGCTGCAGCCAACGCCAAGGATCGCTTCATCCGTTCCAACCTCCGCCTCGTGGTGTCCGTCGCCCGGCGCTACCCCCTCCCGCAGGGGATGGACCTCGGCGACCTCATCCAGGAGGGCAACCTCGGCCTCGAGCACGCCGTCGACAAGTTCGACTGGCGCCGCGGCTTCAAGTTCTCCACCTACGCGACGTTCTGGATCCGCCAGGCCATCGGCCGGGCACTCGACCAGAAGGCCAGCCTGATCCGCATCCCCGGAGATCGCTCCGCCAACCTTCGGGCCGCGCTGCGGTCGAACAACGGCGACAGTGACAACCTCGACGCGGCTCGCGCCGAGCTCTACCGGCTGACCACGCCGGTGTCGCTCGACAAGTCCGTGGGCGACGACGGCGATGCGACGCTCGGCGATCTCGTCGCCGGCAACGACATCTCCCCGGAAGACGCGGTGATGTCCGAGGCTCGCACCGAACTCATCGGCAGCTTGCTCGACGAGCTCGACGATCGCGCCCGGTTCGCCGTCGAATCCCGGTTCGGGTTCATCGACGGCGAGGCGAAGAGCTTCCGCGAAGTCGGCGAAGCGCTCGGCGTCACCCCCGAGGCAGCCCGCCGTCTGGTCGGTCGTGCCCTGGCCGGCATGCGCGACCACCCCCTCGACGACTTGGCTGCGTAGCTCGGGCTCGCGAGAGCGAGCCCGAGACACTGGTGTAGATGCACTACGTGGGCTTTGACGGGCTCTGTTGATCACCGAATAGGGTGCTCGGCAATGGCGAGACATGCACGAGCGGACTACGTGCCGCTCATGATCGAGGCGGCGCGGCGGCGCCTTGCCATTGGCGCGGAAGTGCGGATGAGCGACATCGCGGAAGAGCTCGGCGTCAGCACGAGCCTCGTCAGCTTCTACTTCGGGAGCCGCCAGGGTCTGGTCGACGCGGCGTGGCGAGCCACCTTCATGGCGTTCGTCGAGGACGACCAGCAGAACGTGGCGATGTCGGCGGTCAGCCAGGACTGGGACGGCATCCGTCGCCTCGTCGACCACATCTTCTCGGCCGAGCGCGACGAGGTGCACCTCACGCACGTGCGGGCAGCAGTGGAGGCGATGCGCAACCCGCAGCTGGCCGAGATCATCAAGGACACCAACGAGACGACCATCGGCTCGTGGATCTCACTGATGGAGGAGTCGATCTCGGCCGGGCTCGGTTCGACGCCGTTGCAACCGTCCGCGCTGGCACGGTTGTTCGTGTCCGTCCCGCTCGGCGTCACGCTGGTCGACGCCAACCTGACGACGGAGCAGCGCGATGCGTTGGCCGAGGCGTGGTGGATGATGATCCGCGCCGTGTTCGACCCGACGTTCGAGGTGCCGTTCCCGGCGACCTGACGCTCAGTCCAGGCGCGGTGGCAGGCCGAACATCGGGAACAGCGTCTGGGTGTCGAGGAAGTGGTTGAGGCCGATGATCCGGCCCTCGCTGACCTCGAGGACGATCAGCGACCACGGCAGGCGCCCGGTGCCGTTCGGATCCGGCTTGTACTGACCGAACGCCGGCGCACCGTTGGCGAACGTGGGCACGAGCCTGGAATCGCGGCACGCGGCGCCAGGCCCGGTCATCCAGTTGACGATCTCCTCGTGGGTGTCCAGCCACAGTGAGAACGGCGGCATCGACATCCGAGCGTCCTCGTGCAGCAGGGTGACCAGCGCGTCCATGTCGTAGCGCTCGAACGCTTCGGTGAACCGTTCGGCCAGCGCCGTGGTGCCGGCGTCAGGAGCGATGGCCTTCCGGTTGGTGCTCTCCGCCTGGGCCAGGGTGGCACGAGCGCGTTGCAGCGCGCTGTTGACCGAGGCCACGGTGGAGTCGAGCAGCTCGGCCACTTCGTCGGCGTGCCAGTGCAGCACCTCGCGCAGGATGAGCACCGCCCGCTGGCGCGGTGGCAGGTGCTGCAGCGCGGCGACGAACGCGAGGCGAACCGAGTCGCGGGCGACGGCGAGATCGGCAGGGTCCTGGCCGGACTCGAGGACGCTCGTGTCGGGGATCGGCGTGAGCCACGTGACCTCGGGCATCGGCGTGCCCGGACCGGCGGGTTGGACCGCGGCCGGCCCCATGTCCATCGGGCGGGCGCGGCGCTGGCGGCTGCCGAGGAAGTCGAGGCAGACGTTGGTGGCGATGCGGTGCAGCCACGTGCGCACCGTGGAACGGCCCTCGAAGCGGTCGGCGTTGCGCCAGGCCCGCACCATGGTCTCCTGCACGGCGTCCTCGGCTTCGAACGCCGAGCCGAGCATCCGGTAGCAGTACCCGGTGAGCGCGACGCGGTGCAGCTCCAGTTCGCTCTCGACGTTCCCGACGGTGAGGCTCATCCGGGCATCGTACGAGCTGGGTGTCACAGGCCGAGATCGGTGGACAGCGCCCTGACCACCGGCCACGTCCCTTCGCTGGAGTTCGACACGACGGTCAGCGTCTCGTTGCGCTCCGGGTGGTGCAGGCTGCGGAACGACACACCTGCGTCGTAGCCCTCCATCTGGACCACCCCGGTGGCCCGGCGCAACCAGAACCCGAACCCGTACTGCACGCCCTCGTGCTCGCTGCGCGGCTCGATGATCTGCGCCACCCGATCGAGGGGCACGATCCGCCCGGAGAACGTCGCCTGCCAGCATCGACCGATGTCGGCAACGGTGGTGTACGCGCCCCCGTCGCCGCAGCCGATCATCGGCAGGTGGAACACGTTCGTCCGCTCCTCACCCTCCAGCGGCAGGTACCCGGTGGCCGTGTTGGGCGGCAACGAGTCGGCGCGATCGAACGCCGTGTCGACCATGCCGGCGGGCCCGAACACGCGCTCGTCGACGAGCTGGTGGTACGGCGTCGCCGCGGCCCGCTCGATGAGGAGCGCGAGCACGACGAAGCCGCCGTTGCAGTACTTGAACTGCTCACCCGGGGCGAACTGCATCGGGAAGCCGTCGAGCACGCCGAGGTAGTCCTCGGCGGTGATCAGGTCCTGCACCGGCCGCGCCAGGCAGTACTGGGTGATCGGGAGGTCGAGGTCCTCGTCGATGTAGTCGCCGATGCCGGATCGGTGGCTGAGGAGGTGCTCCACCGTGACCGAGTCGTCGATCAGCGGGAGGTCGCTGCCGAGCAACGACCTCGCCGTCGTGTCGAGCGACAGCACGCCGTCGGCGACGAGGCTCATCACCGTCAGCGACGTGAAGCTCTTGGCGGCACTGGCCGCAGCGAAGCGCGTGTCGGAACGGTTGGGGACGCCGTAGCTGCGGTGGGCGAGCCCGAACGCCTCGGCCACCTCCAGCTCGCCGTTGCGGTGCACGCCGATGGCCCCCGAGAAGGAGTGCTCCTCGGCCAGCGCGCGGATGCGCTCGATCAGATCGGTCATCGGTTCCCCTTCAGCAGGACGCGCGTCCAGCCACGCGACGGTACGTCGACGTCGATCTCCCAGCGGCCGGAGTTTCGGTCGTGGCGCACCGTCGCGGCGGGCGACATCGGCGGCCGCTCCGCCCACCCGGTGATCGTCACCCGCTCGCCGGCACCCTTGACGGTGAGAGCGATGCCGTGATCGACGACGTCGACCTCGACGCGTGCATCGCCGGCGGAGACGAACTTCGAAGTGTCACCGAACACGGCGATCTCGCCGGGCAGCAGCGGTGCGAGCACGAACATCGCCCAGTCCTCGTGAGTCAACGAGACGTCGAGCGACGCATCAGCAGCGAGGCGGGTGATCGCGCCGGTGCGCGTCTCGAGTGCCACCACCGCAGCGTCGGGCGAGCTGCTTCCGAGGGATCGCAACGGGATCGACTCGACGATCGGATCCGTCGACGGGTTGCAGTGCATCGCCAGCACGTACGCCCATCGTCCGGCGGCGTGGTCCGAGTGGCACTCGGCCACCATCGCTCGCGACCGGAACCCGGTGTTGGCGAACATCGAGGCGTGCGTTGCAGCGATCGGCACGTGCGGCTTGATGAGCACGCCGTCGGCTCGGCAGGTGCGCATTGCGAGGGCGGCGTCGTTGCGGCCGACACGATCCCCGAGACCCACCGGGCCGGTGGACAACGCGGACAGCAGGGCCTCGAGCTCGCCGGTGGCGGCGGCGACCTCCGGGTCGGCGCGGAAGACGTCCTTGAACGGCATCAGCCCGAGCGCCCGGGCGAGCGCGTTGGTGGTGCAGAACCACGCCCACAGCTGACCCGGTGTGGCGATGTAGCCGTGATCGCCGCACGTGCGCACGGAGGTCACCTGGGTGAGGGTGGTCGTCTGCGCGAAGTCGGCCGGGGTGCCCATG
Source organism: Ilumatobacteraceae bacterium (assembly GCA_965229005.1). GTDB lineage: Bacteria > Actinomycetota > Acidimicrobiia > Acidimicrobiales > Ilumatobacteraceae > CBDDIP01. The sequence goes on along the minus strand of CBDDIP010000001.1, from coordinate 749,927 downwards.
CACCACTGGGTCGTGATGCCGCGCTCGCGGGCGGCGCGGTCGATGCCCTCCTGCCAGGCGCGTGCTCGGCCAGGCCGCTCGCGGAGCCCGCGCACGCCGAAGAACACCTCGACGAGCCAGTCGTGCTCGAACGTCTCCACGCCCCACGCCAGGCACTGGTCGAGCCACCGTTCGTAGATCGCCGCGGTCGCCGGTGCGGCGTAGGCGCCGTCGACGTGCACCGGCAGTTCCGCGGCGATCGGCGCAAGCGACGAGAGGTGGCGGATGTGGGCGACCAGTGGTGGTGAACCGAGTCGGGCGCGCAGGTCGGCGATCCCCGCCGGCAGCACGTCGCCGCGCTCCTCCCACGCGATCATCGCCGTCGGCGGCACCACCCACTCGTCGGTGTCGAACGGCCTCAGCTCGGCGTGCGGGTAGAACCACGAGTCGAGCTGAACGCTGCCGATCGGCACGTCCTGGGCGCGCAGGTCGTCGACGGCCGCGACGATCGACCCGGCCGGGTCCATCCCGGGCTCGGTGCGGTACCAGTAGGCCGCCCCGTTGTCGGTCCAGTAGGACGGTCGCGTGCCGAGCGCGTCCGGCCAACGACCGGGCCGCACCGTGCCGGCGCGAGCCATCAGCAGCGCGGCCCACGCGTCGAGCGCCTCGCGGGCGGAGGCCGCCGTCATCACCGCCAGCTCGGTCGTCGTGCCTGCGGGCACGACGTCGAGGTCGCCGTTCCAACCACACCGGACGCTGCCGCCGTTCAGCCCGACGACCTGATCGTGGAAGGCGTCCAGCGGGGCGAGCAAGAGCGTGGACCCGTCTGGTTTGGTGAGCAGCAACGGCCAGCCGGTGGGTGGGCGGTGACCGAGGAGGAAGAACCCGTCGATCGATGCGCCGGCGTTCGTCGGCAGCCCGAACTCGCAGCACTGGAAGGCCAGCGCGCGCAGCCCTGGCGGCGGTCCGACCACCGATCGGTTCGCCGGTGTGAAGACGGGCCAGCCGGCGGACGGCTGGTCGTACGCGCCGCTGGCGATGCCGGTCAGGTCGGCGACAGCAGCGGTGCGGAAGACGAGCATCGAGCCGTCGTCACTGACGGCGACCGAACAACGAACGCTCAACGGATCGAGTGCGACCCCCGTCTTCACGCCGAGGCCGAGCCAGTCGTGGCCGCGCCACCACAATCGAACGTTGCCGTCGTCGTCCATGTCGGCGGCCAGGCCGTCCGTCGTCTCGATGCGCACGTCGCATTCTGACCGCTCCGTACGCTGGCCGGATGACGCAGACGTCGTGGACCCGAGCGTCGGTCCCCGCTCGGGTGGGCCTGGTCGGCAACCCCAGCGATGGGCACGGCGGGGCCGTCATCGCCGCGCCGGTGCGCAGCCTCACTGCGGTGGTCGAAGCCCGTGCGTCGGCGACGCGCCGATTCGTGACCGGTGGTGAACGACGCGTGATCGACGCAGCGCTCGACCGGTTGGCTGCGCACCTCGGCTGCGACGGCGGCATCGAGGTGCGGTGGCGGACGAACGTGCCGGTGGCCGTCGGACTGGCCGGCTCGAGCGCGCTGGTGATCGCGACCATCGACGCCGCGGCAGCGGTCTGGGGCGCGCAGCTCGACCGCCGCGTGGTGGCCGCGCTGGCACTCGCCGCCGAGGTGGAGGGCTTGGGCATCGCCGCGGGCTGGCAGGACCGCATCGTGCAGGCCCACGATCAGCCGGTGCTGGTCGACGCATCGACGATGGAGGTGGTCGATGGGCTCGCCGTGCCGGTCGTGCGCCCACTGCACAGCGATGCGCCGATCGAGGTGCTCGTCGGGTGGGACCCGTCACTCAGCTCGCACTCCGGCGACTACCACGCCGCACCGGTGAGGGCGGGCGGCGCGTCGTCGGCGATGGAAGAGCTCGGCGCGCTGGCTCGCGCCGCGGTGGGCACGTTCGAGAGCGGAGACGTCCCGGGCTTCGCCGAGGCCGTCGACCGCACGTGGTGCGTTCGCCAGTCGGTGCGACCGCTCCGCGAGGATCATGCCGCGCTGATCGAGCGCGTGCGAGCGGCGGGGCTGATGGCCACCACGCCTGGATCCGGTGGCGCCGTGGTCGTCGTGCCGCGCGATGCGCGCGAGCGCACCGCCGCCACGGCGTTGTTCGACGCAACCGGCGTCAGCTGGTTGCCGCAGAGCTGCCGATGAACTCGCCGTTGCGCAGCACGGTGACGGGACCGTCCTCGCTGACGATGATCACCGTCGCCGTCGGGTCGTCCGCGCTGTAGCGGCGAGCGGACGTGTGCCGCATGCCGCGATAGCCCTCCACGGACGACTCCGCGTCGGCGCTCGGCACGAGCCGGACACCGATCTGGCGCAGCGTGCCGGCGTCGTCGAACACGGTGGCGCCGTCGAGCTGCGCCAGCGCGTGGCTCAGTGGGGCGAGGTCGGTGGGACGGCGCACGGTGAGCGGCGGTGGCAGCGGCAGGCGTGCTTGCAGCGCGGCGTCGGCGTGCGTTGCGTCGGCCTCGCCGTCGGGTCGGTAGATCAGGATCGCCCCGATGCCACGCGAGCCGAGGTCGTGCACGGCGAATTCGAGCAACGTCTCCAGCACCTCGCGATCGCCGTGGACCGCGCACGCAGCGACGGCATCGACCCACGATGCGATCGGCGGTTCGTGGTGCCAACGGACGCCCTCCCATCGCCAGACGCCGTCCGCGCCGGCGATGCGAACCGAACCTGAGGGGTGGCGCTGGACGACGGTGGCGCCGAGCACCTCGGCCAGGACCACGAGGTCGCGCTCCGACCCTGTGGGGCGGTCGAACACCATCCATTCGTTGACGACCAGGTCGCCGGTGGCGCTGCGAACCAACCAGCACGACAGTCCGTCGGTGAACAGCCGGGCGCCCTTCAGCGGCGTGGTCCCGATGGGCCGGCGGATGATCCGCAGATCCGTGCCCGCCTCCCACGTCGACGACGCGGTGGTCGGCTGGACCACCGTGCCGATGCTGGCAACGCGACGTTCGTGCACGTTCGGACGGAGCGCGGCATCGATCTCGGCGAGGACCAGCTGGTGCTCGGGACGGTCGTCCAGCACGAGGCCGTGCTCGCTCAGCTCCTCCGACAGACGACGAAGCCTCGCCGCGGCGAGTGCGATTGCAACCATCCGCGGCGAGGCTATCGAGCGTTCGTCCGACTGAGCCGAGCCCCTGAGGCGCTTGCTCAGCCGTTGTAGTTGATGAACCCGGGGGTCTCCCAGATGCGCTGGTTCAGGTAGTCCTTCACAGCGGTGATGTACTGCTCGGCCGGTGCGGTGTGCCAGCGGCCGGCGAACCAGCGACCGACGCAGCCCCACATGTCGCCGGCGGCGTACTGCGACCCGCGGTCGACGTCGTTCAGCCACGTCTCGCGGCCCTCGAAGCAGTTGCGCCACACTGCGAGGCTGACGTCGAGGTTGTATGCCGACGAGGCGATCGCGTTGTTGATGCTGTCGCGGAAGTACTGCGTGCGCACCTGCATCAGGCCCATCGATTCCGGGCACTGACCGGGCCGGCCGTCGACGCCGATGCCGTGGCCGGGGGCACAGTTCGCCGCGTCGCCGGTCCAGTCGCCGGTCGCGTACTGGGTCCAGTACGACTCCTTGGCCACCTGGGCGCGCAGCAGGTCTTCGGGGAAGCCCCACTTGCAGGCGGCCCACTGGATGATCTCGTCGGTGGTTCCGGTGAAGTTGCCGGTGGAGCGCGGGTACGTGCTGTTCACCGCGCCAACGGTGTGGTTGGCCGTGTTGTTCTTGGCACGCACCTCGCTGCCGCCGCGACGGACGCGTGCGGCGCAGTCGGCATCCGACGGCAGGGTCGCACCGACCGGCAGCAGCTCGAACTTGGCGCCCGGCGGCGTCGGCACGGTGGTTGCCGGAGCGGCAGTCGTCGGCGCCGGGGCGGGCGGCTGGGTCGTTCCGGTGGGCGCCGGGGCCGTCGGCGTGCATCCACCGCCGCCGCATTGGCCGAGGAGGAGCAGCGCTGCGCCGAAGGCGAAGCTTCGGGTGACACCGTGTCGCACCGCGGGTCGCGAGAAACTGGGTCGCGGGTGGTTCCTTCGCATGGAAGTGGATCGGCCGCGCGCCCGTGCGACTTGAGTGAACGAGGTGAATTTCATTGCAGAATGATGACGAAATGATGTCAGATTTACAACGACCCTCACGGGGGTATGCGGTGCTGCTGCGTGGCGTGAACGTCGGCGGATCGAACAAGCTGCCGATGAAGGACCTCTGCGCCATGGTCGTTGACCTGGGCTTCGACGACGTCAGCAGCTACATCCAGAGTGGCAACGTCGTGCTCCGAAGTGATCGAGAGCCGGCCGACATCGCCGCGGCGATTCGAGCGGGAATCACCGATCGCTTCGGTTTCACGTGCGCGCTGACGCTGCGTACCAGGTCACAGATGGCTGCCGTCATCGAATCCAGCCCGTTCGCCGCCGGTGCCGCCGACGTCGGGCACCTGCACGTCACGTTCCTGATCCCGCCGACCACGGGCGCTGAGGCACGGGATGCAGTCGCCACGCTCGATCTGTCGAGCTACGCGCCAGAGGAGCTGCAGGTGATCGGCGACGAGATCCATCTGCACCTGCCCGGCGGCATGGGCCGAAGCCGTCTCGCCGTGGACGTGGCCAAGCGCAAGTCGGTCAGTGGGACCACGCGCAATTGGCGGACGGTCAACGAACTCGCCGCGCGCCTCGCTGCACTGACCTGATCAGGCTGTTGTCCCTCAACCGGCTTTCAGGGACTCGATCAGGCCGGTCAGCTCCAGCACCTTCTCGGCGGCCGGGGACATCCCGCCGACCACCATCAGGACGTCACGCGATGCGGCGTCGTTGCGCACCCCGATGATGGCCCGCAGCCCACTGGAGTCCAGGAAGCTGACCTCGGAGAGATCGACCAGCAGCTGAACCGTGCCGTCGGCCAGCGCCTGGTTGGCGGTCGAGCGGAAGGTGGCCGCGGACAGCGCGTCCAGTTCGCCCGAGACGTGCAGGTGGGCGGTGTCGATCCCCGCCTGCTGATCGTGGACCACTCGGACGACCAGGGTGCTGTCGATGAGGCTCATGGCCGCCGTGTACCCGTCGGACCGGCTCGCCAAACTCGTCGGGCCCGAACCTCAAGCGACGTCGAACTCGGCCCACACCCGCTTGCCGTTGGGCACGCGATCCGTCGTCGGCTCGACGCCCCATCGGTTCGCCACCTGCCCGACGATGGCCAGCCCCCGGCCGCCGATGCGACCTTGCGGCAGCGGTGCCGACTGCACCTGGACCGCCTGCTGGTCGGCGTCGGGGTCGTCGACGGCGATCGTCACTCGCTCGGGTCGGATCGCGACCACGACCTGGGGAGTGGCGTGGGCGTGGATGATCGCGTTGGTGACGAGCTCGCTGACGACGAGCAGCGCCGAGGCGGTCAGCTCGGCGTTGGCCGCGTGCCGTTCGTCGAGGAACCCACGGACCCACCGTCGCGCACGAGCGATCGCAGCCAAGTCGTTGCCGAGCATCGCCGGACTGAGCACCAAGGTGGCTTCCACGGACGGCCTGTACCCACGATGGCCGAACACGGAACGTGGCCGGGGCCCATCCGACTCGCAGCGCGGCACCGTCGGCGTGGTTCGATGTCGGACGTGACCGACATCCTCGATGAGCTCGACGCCTGGCTGGACGAGCACTGGAACCCCGACCTCACCGTTGCCGAGTGGTGGCAGCAGCTCGGCGAATCCGGCTGGGCGGCGCCAGGTCTGCCGTCGAACGCCTACGGCAAGGACCTGTCGCGCGGCGACGCCGGCGCTGTGGCGATGCGCATCGCGGCACACGGAGCGCTCGGAGCGCCCGGCGGATTGGGCATGCTCCTGGCGGCCCCGACGATCGCCGTGCACGGCACGCCTGAACAGGTCGAGCGCTACGTGCGCCCGATCGTCACCGGTCAGCAGGCGTGGTGCCAGCTGTTCAGCGAGCCGGGTGCGGGCAGCGACCTGGCCGGGCTCGGCAGCCGTGCCGTTCGCGACGGCGACGAGTGGATCGTCAACGGTCAGAAGGTGTGGACCTCCGGTGGGCAGGTGGCCGACATGGGCATGCTCATCGCCCGCACGAACCCCGAGTCGCCCAAGCACCAGGGCATCACCTGGTTCGCCTTCGACATGCATCAGCCGTCGTCGGTGGACGTGCGGCCGCTGCGCGAGATGACCGGGCGGGCGTTGTTCAACGAGGTCTTCCTCACCGACTCGCGCGTGCCCGACGACGCGATCATCGGCGGGCTCAACAACGGCTGGGCCGTGGCGAACACGACGCTGATGTTCGAGCGCGCCGGCCTCGGCGCCGGCGGCCATGGCGCAGCGTCGCTCGCGGTTGCCGGCACCATCGCCGGCGATCTGCCGAAGCGGGCGGGCGACTTCGTTCGCCCACGCGGGCCCGGCGGTGGCGGGGCCGCGGGGATGACCGCGGGCTCGATGAAGCTCTTCGTGGAGATGGCGAAGGCGAACGGAACGATCGGCGATCCGCGGATCCGCCAGGACCTCGTCAAGCTGCACACGATGACGGAGATCGGCAAGTGGGCCGGCATGCGGCTGAAGGCGGAGAAGGCGGCCGGACGCGACATCCCCGGTGCGGCCAACATCGCCAAGCTCTCGATGAGCCACATCGTGCGTCACTCGCGCGACCTCGGCCTGGCGATCGCCGGAGCCAGTGGCACGTTGCACGCCTACGACAGCACGCAGCGCAAGGCACTCGACGACGCCACCGGCAACCCGGTCCTGGCGTTCGTGACCGAGATGGCGCTGTTCGCCCAGGCGCCGCCGATCTACGGCGGCACCGATCAGGTGCAGCGCAACATCATCGGCGAGCGCGCCCTCGGCCTGCCCAAGGAACCGAACAACGACCGCACCATGAGCTGGAGCGACCTCCCCAAGAACACGTAGGCCCGTCCGGCGCTCGACGTTCGAGGTTGCTACCTCACCACCGCAACCCAACCCATGCTCTGGAGGTGGATCGAGCTGCCGTTCGCGGTCGTTCCAGCTTCTCGTTGCATCCAGCGACACTTCCTGTCGCTCCACGCAACGAGAAGCACGCGACCGAGAACCCGAACACGGCAGGCGAGCGTGTGTCGAGTGCTGGAGCTCGGGTGAGGGAGCGCAGCGAGCGAACACGGAGGGCGAAGCACCGAGATGGGGGGTTAACCCCCGGGTGATGACGCCAGCAGGCCCCGTACCGCCGTTCGACGTGGATCTTTACCGTCGTCATCATGCTCACGACGATCCCCGACACGGTCTCGGCGCCACGCCGTTCGACCAATTCTCCTGCCGCTCGAGTCCGCGATGCGGTGAAGACCTACGGCCACGGTGGCACCGAGGTGCGCGCCCTCGACGGCATCTCGGTGGACATCGCCGCCGGTGCGTTCACGGCGGTGATGGGCCCGTCGGGCAGTGGGAAGAGCACGCTGATGCACTGCCTCGCCGGGCTCGACACGCTCGACAGCGGCACGATCACCCTGTCGACGGCAGATGGTGACATCGACCTCGGCAAGCTCGGCGATCAGCAGCTGACCCGGGTGCGCCGCGAACAGGTCGGTTTCATCTTCCAGTCGTTCAACCTCGTGCCGACGTTGACGGCGCGAGAGAACATCACGCTCCCGCTCGACCTCGCCGGCCGCAAGCCGGATCGGCAGTGGATGCAGACGATCGTCGACACCGTCGGTCTCGGATCGCGGTTGCGCCACCGGCCGAGCGAGCTGTCCGGCGGGCAGCAGCAGCGCGTCGCGGTGGCACGTGCACTGGTCACTCGCCCACGCATCGTCTTCGCCGACGAACCCACCGGGAACCTCGACAGCCGCACCGGCGGCGAGATCCTGGCGTTCATGCGCGGCGCGGTCGACGAGCTCGGGCAGACGATCGTGATGGTCACCCACGACGCCAACGCGGCGGCGTTCGCCGACCGTGTGCTGTTCCTCGCCGATGGTCGCATCGTCGACCACCTCGACCGGCCGACCGCCGCAAGCGTGCTCGACCACATGAAGGCGATCGGTGGTTGAGATGAGCGTCTCTCGTTCCACGGTTCGTCTGCTCCGCTCGATGTGGAGCCGCAAGCGCCGATTGATCTCGTCCGGCATCTCGGTCGTGATCGGCGTTGCCTTCCTCGCCGCGACGATGGTGCTCGGCGACGCCATGTCCGCCGGTGTGAAGAGCCTCTTCACCGAAGGCAACGCGACCACGGACGCCCTCGTCCGCAACAGCACCGAGCTCGGCACCGGCGAGGTGGTCGAGCGCGGCACGCTGCCGGCTTCACTCGTCGGATCGCTCGCCGATGAACCCGGCGTCCTCGCCGCAGCGGGAATCGTCGACGGCGTCGCCCAGATCAACGGCAGCGACGGCAAGCCCGTCGGCGGCGATGGACCGCCCACCATCGGCACGACGTGGATCGACGATCCGCGGTTGCAGTCGTTCGAGATCGCCGATGGGCGCGCCCCCGTCGGTGCCAACGAGGTCGTCATCGATCGTGGCACGGCGGACAAGGCACACCTGCACGTCGGCGACCGCACCACCGTGCGCGTGCCCGCAGTGATACCGGTCACGGTGGTGGGCATCGCCCAGCTGCCGAGTGGCGCCAGCATGGGCGGCGTCACGTTCACCTTCTTCGCCGCTGACGAAGCGGCGTCGATCCTCTACGGCAACGCCGACATCGTCACCTCGGTGGCGTTGGCCGGCGAGCCGGGATGGAGTCAGGACCGGTTGCGCGACGCGGTCGCCGCCACGCTGCCGACGGAGGCGGAGGCGTTGACCGGCACGCAGCTGACCACCGAGCAGACGAGTGACATCGAGGACGACTTCCTCGGCTTCATGCGCACGTTCCTGATGATCTTCGCCGGCGTCGCGCTGGTGGTCGCCACGTTCTCGATCCACAACACGTTCTCGATCCTCGTGGCGCAACGCACCCGTGAGTCCGCACTGATGCGGGCACTCGGCGCGTCGAAGCGTCAGATCCTCGGGTCGGTGCTCGCCGAGGGCGCGCTCGTCGGGATCGTCTCGGCCGGCGTCGGCCTCGGCGCCGGCATCGGACTGGCCCATGGCCTGGACGCGCTGCTCGACTCGCTCGGCTTCGGCATTCCCACTGGTTCGCTGACCGCATCGACGTCGACGATCGTGACCACGCTCGTCGTGGGCTCCGTGGTCACACTGGTCGCCAGCGTCGCTCCTTCCATCAAGGCCGGGCGCGTCGCACCGCTGGCCGCGCTGCGCGACGTGTCGGTCGACCGTTCGTCGGCCTCGAAGTGGCGCATGGTCATCGGCCTCCTGCTGACGGCGGCAGGGTTCGGCGTCGCCTTCGGCGCCACCTCGCAGCCCGACTCCGCAGTTCCGTTGGCCGGTCTCGGCGCGGCGATCGCACTCGTCGGCATGGTCGTGCTCGGTCCAGTCGTCGCTCGCTTCGCAGCGAGCGTGCTCGGTGCGCCGGCTGCTGTCTTCCGTCGTCGCACCGGCGGGCTCGCTCGGCGCAACGCGATGCGCAACCCTCGTCGCACCGCCGGCACCGCATCGGCACTGATGATCGGCACCGCAGTGGTGGCCGTGTTCGCGACGTTCGGCTCCTCGATGAAGGCCTCGTTGGACGACGTCATCCGCTCGTCGTTCGGTGGTGACCTCGTCGTGTCGCAGCAGCAGGCAAGCGGATCGGCGCTCGACGCTGCGTTGGCTCCGGCGATCGCCGCACTGCCCGAGGTGAAGACCGTGGCGACGATCGGCAACGCCGCTGTCCGTCTCGACGGTCGCAGCGAGGATCCCGCGGTGATCGATCCGACGGCCATGGATGCCGTGGTCGACATGGGGGTGCGGCAGGGTTCGCTCGACGGCATGGCCGACGACGCGATCGCGATCAGCACCAAGTACGCCACGACCAACCGCCTCGATCTCGGCACGGCGGTGACGATGCAGTTCGTCGACGGTTCGTCGCAGACGGTTCACGTCGGCGCGATCTACGAGGAGCGCAACATCATCGGCGACATCCTGATCACCGATGCGCTGTGGGCGCCGCACGCCATCCACTCCGGTGACGTCGCCGTGCTGATCGACCTGCGCGACGGCGTGTCCGTGGCCGATGGTCGCGCTGCTGTCGCGGCCGTCGCCGAACGGTTCGGTGCGCCGAAGCCGCAGGACCGTTCGGAGTTCGTCGACTCCGCCAGCGAGGGCGCCGACCAGATGCTGACGCTGGTGTACGGGTTGCTCGGCCTGGCGATCGTCATCGCCCTGCTTGGCATCGCCAACACGCTGTCGCTGAGCATCCACGAGCGCACTCGTGAGCTCGGCGTGATGCGTGCCGTCGGTCAGACCCGAGGTCAGCTGCGGGCGACCGTTCGGTGGGAGAGCGTGATCATCGCCGTGTTCGGCACGGTCGGTGGGCTGGCACTGGGTACCACGCTGGGCTGGGGTCTGATGCGAGCGATGAAGGCGCAGGCGCAGATCGGTGTGTTCGACCCGCCCATCACCACGCTCGCGGTCGTCCTCGGCGTCGCCGTCGTTGCCGGCGTCGTCGCCGCCCTGCGCCCGGCCAGGCGAGCCGCCAAGCTCGACGTCCTCGCCGCCATCGCCTCCGCCTGAGCTGCGCGGCTACGTTCCGGCTGATGAGCACTCGACCTGAGCCGGTGACGTTCTCCACCTCCGTGAACGGCGTGTCGCTGACGACGTTGACGATCAGCCCGGGGAGCGCACCGGCGGCGCACGACCACGATCACGACCACGGGCACGAGAGCTCGCTCGTGCCGGTGGTGCTCGTGCACGGCTTCACCGGCAGCTCGCTCGACTGGGCGGACGTGCTGCCGGCGCTCGGTGAGCACCACCACGTGATCGCCTACGACCACCGCGGCCACGGCGACAGCACCAACACCGGCGACGCATCGACGTACAACCTCGAGCAATTGGTCGACGACCTCGCGGGGGTCGTCGCAGCCCTCGGGCTCAAGCGCTTCCACCTCCTCGGGCACTCGATGGGTGGGTTCGTGGCGATGCGCTACGCGCTGCGTGCTCCGGAGACCGTTGCCTCGTTGATCCTCATGGACACGTCCGCCGAAGCGCTGCCCGGCATCAGTCAGTACTTCGGCGAGGCCAAGCGGATGGCGGCCGAGCAGGGCATGGACGCGCTGTTCGCGGTCGCCGAGCAGTTCCTGCCGACCGACGAGCGCGGGCGCGAGCTCGCCGAGCGCATGCGTCGGAAGTATCACACGATGGATCCGGTGGCCTTCGTTGCACTGGCCGACGAACTGGGCAGCACGCATTCGGTGCTCGATCGGCTGAGCGAGCTGACGATGCCGGTGACGATCTTCGTCGGCGAGAACGACGCGCCGTTCGTCTCGCCGAGCGCGGCGATGACGGCAGTGATCCCTGGTGCCGAGCAGGTCACGTTCGCCGGCGCGGGCCACTGTCCGCAGGAGGACGACCCGGCCGGATGGACCGAAGCCCTCCTGGAGTCGCTCAGGCGGGCAGCACGACCACGGTGATCGCCCGCTCCGGCGCCAGCAGTTCGGCGGCCAGCTTGCCGACGTCGTCGATCGTCAACAGGTTGAGGACGTTGCCCCGGCTCATGTAGTCGTCGACGGCGCCCTCGTCGGTGCGCTGGAGCATCAGCACCGTGGCGATCTCGTCGTTGCTGACGAAGCTGTACTGCCGCCCGATCTCCTCCATCGCGTTGTCGAACTCCTTCTGCGTCGGCCCGGACGCGCGGATGTCCGCCAGCTGTTCGTCGAGCACTCGCTCCACCTCCGGCATGTCGGCGGGTGCTCCGGTCACCTGCACGTAGAGCACCATCGACGTGCGCGGCGTGAGCACCAGGCTGATGCCGGCGTAGGGGGAGTAGCTCGCACCCAACTGCTCGCGAACCGTCTCCGTCAGGCGTGAGGTGAGCACGCTCGTGAGCAGATCGGCCAACGCCTGGTCCTGCCTCGTGAGCGCCCGCTCGACGGTGCTCATCTGGGTGATGTTCGCCCGGTCGCCGGTACCCACGTTGACCTCGCTGCGCACGGCCTCCGACGGGGGCTTCGGCTCGACGTCGGCGTAGGTCTCCGTGGCACCGCCGCCGGCCAGCGTGCCGAGATACGCGCGGGCGAGCTCGGTGGCTTCCTCGACGTCGAAGTCGCCGCTGAGCACGAAGCGCCAACCGTTGGCGTTGCCGAAGCGCTCCTGCCACACGGCGTCGATCTGCTCCGCGGTCACCTGATCGAGCTCGTCGTCGTAGAGCTGGGTGCGGAACCGCGCCGAGTCGCCGTAGCGGGCGTTGTCCAACGCGACCTGGCCGGCCAGATCGGCGTCGGAGTCGAGGCTGTCGGCGTAGCTGCGCTCGCTGTCGAGCGTGGTCGCCAGCGCGGTCGCGTCGACGTGCCAGTCGGTCATCAACTGGTGGATGTAGGCGAGCGCTGTCTCGAGGTCGGCCGCCGACGTGTCGCCGTAGAACGCCTCTTCCTCGGGCAGCAGGTACGGCGAGATGTTGACGAGCGTCGCCCCGAGGAGTCGATCGACGTCGACGGGGTCGAGCTCGCCGAGTCCGCTGTACGGGACCACTTGGGTGGCCAGGCGGGCCGACGGGATGTCGGCGTCGTCGACCAACGAGAGCCCGCCCTCGCTGCTGCCGTACAGCAGCACCGAGTCGTCGGTGATGTCGTTCGTGTTGAGCACGACGTCGACGCCGTTGTCGAAGTGGAGCACGGTCGCATCGATGAACGTGCCGTCACCATCGATGTGATCGGTGGACGACTCCTTCACCGATTCGGGCCGAGCCATCAGCTCGTCGCCACTCGTCGGCGCGGTGTCCTCGCGAGCGGTCAGCTCCAGGCTCGGCAGCGCTTCGATGGTGGCGATGACGTCGTCGGTGGTCGGCACGCCGTCGGCTGATTCCGGGGCGCTGACGAACACGTGCGGCGGACGACTGGCCCACCGGTCGGCGAAGCGAGCCGAGATGCCCTCGGCGGTGAGCCCATCGAGGATCGCCGAGCTCGTCGCGTAGTCGGCGTCGGCGTCCGGGTAGCCGTCGGCGCTGAGGAAGTCGGCGACGTACGTCGCCGCGTAGTCGACGTCCTGAACCGTGTCGCGCTGATCGTGAGCCGACTCGACCTGCGATCGCACCGCGTCGACCTGTCGTTGCACCTCGCCCTCGCCGAAGCCGAAGCGTGCGGCGCGTTCGAATTCCTGCAGCAGCGCGTCCAGCCCGACCTGTGCGCTCTCCGGAGAACCGCTGACGAACGCGCCGGGAGCGTCGAGGGCGCGCACGTAGCCGACCTGGCCGCTGTCGGCGCTCACCAATGCCAGGTCGCCGCGACGGATGTCGTCGGCCAGCCGGGTGGTGATGATGCCGAACGCGATCTGCGTCTCGATGCCGTCGCGCAGGTCGCCGACCGTCGTCGGTCGCGCTTCGGCGGAGCCATCGGCAGGCTCCGGCAGCATCACCTCGATGTCGGCGGTGGTGACGTCCGGGTCGAGCAGGACGGCGGCCTCGGGTGCGTCCGGCGGCGACCATCGGACCACGGGCCGTTCGAACGGCGCCGGGTCGCGCGAGACGACCGAGTCGAACGTCTCGTGCACCTGGTCCTCGAGCGTGCTCGGGTCGATGTCGCCGACGATCACGATCGCCGCGTTCTCCGGCCGGTACCAGCGGTCGTAGAAGCGGCGCAGCAGGTCGGGCGTCATCGCCGAGATCGCCGCGTCGTTGCCGATCGGCGCTCGTCCTTCGTACGTCGTGCCGTCGAAGAGAAGGTGATCGATCGCGTCCTGCGACCGACCGTCGCTGTTCTGACCGCGCTGGCGCCACTCGTCGAGGACGACGCCGCGCTCGCCGACCACGTCGTCGTCGTTCAGCGACGCGGCCGTGAGCCACTCGTGGAGGACGTCGATGCCCGTGCTGATCGCTTCCTCGTCGTTGGGCACGGTGAGCTCGTACACCGTCTCATCGAACGACGTGTAGGCGTTGATGTCGGCACCGAACGCTGCGCCGAACCCCTTGAGCACATCGATCAGCTCGTTCTTCGGGTAGTGGTCCGTTCCGTTGAACATCATGTGCTCGAGGAAGTGGGCCACGCCTGCCTGATCGGGATCCTCGAGCACGGAGCCGGCGTCGATCACGAGCCGCAGCTGGACTTCGAAGCCCGGGCGCTCGTTGTGGCGCACGTAGTACGTCAGGCCGTTGTCGAGAACACCGCGGGTGACCTCGGCGTCCTGGGCCAGCTCCTGCGCGTCGTCGGCTGATGTGGCCGTCGAGCGCACGGAGCGGACGCCCGCTGCAGTGCTGGCGCAACCACCGCCGAGCACGAGTGCGAGCGCGACCGCGACGATCCGTCGCCCACTGCCCACCCGGCGCGCCCGCCTGCCCATTGCGCCGGGAGCTTAGAGCCGCGATCGAGCTGCGGGGTAGCGTCGACGATGTCTATGAGCGACGACGAACCGACTGCGCCACCCCACGGCCGTTGGTTCGACGGCCTCGCCGAGCAGGGAATGCTCGCGTTGCACCTGCTCCGCTGGATCGTGCTGGGTGCCGGCTGCGGTGCGCTCGCCGGCTTGTCGGCGTACGTGTTCCTCGAAGGACTCGATCGCGTGACCAGCTTTCGACTCGATCACGGCTGGCTGATCTGGTTGCTGCCCGTTGCCGGTCTCGTCGTCGGACTGCTCTACCACCTGCTCGGGGGGCGGGCCGCGCAGGGCAGTTCGTTGCTGATCGAGCAGATCCACGAACCGACCGAATGGGTGCCGAGACGGATGGCACCGATGGTGCTGCTGGGCACCTGGCTCACCCACCTCGTCGGCGGATCCGCCGGTCGCGAAGGGACCGCGCTGCAGATGTCGGGGAGCCTCACCGACTTCGGATCACGAGTGCTGAAGCTCAGCGATCGCGACCGACGGATCCTGCTCGTCGCCTCGCTCGGCGGCGGCTTCGGCGCGGTGTTCGGTGTGCCACTCGCCGGCGCCGTGTTCGCGATGGAGGTGCAGGCCGTCGGGCGCATCCGTTACGAGGGCCTGGTCCCGGCGCTGACCGCGTCGCTCGTCGGTGATCTCGTGCTCCGCGGTCTCGGCTACGTGCACGAACCTCGTTCCGCCCTCATGTTTCACCTGAACGCGTGGGTCGTCATCCGCGTGGCGATCGCCGGACTCGCCTTCGGTCTCGCCAGTGCAGCGTTCGTCGAGCTGACCCACCTCGTGCAACGGCTCGTCGGCCTCCTGCGGTGGCCGCCGTTGCGGCCGGTGCTCGGCGGCTTCGCGCTGCTGGCCCTGATCGGGTTGTTCGGACGCGACTACCTCGGCCTCTCACTGCCGCTCGTCGACCACGCTCTCGCCGGCGATCACACGGGAGCGACGGTCTTCGCGCTGAAGCTGATCTTCACCGCGATCACGCTCGGCTCCGGCTTCCCCGGCGGTGAGGTCACGCCGCTGTTCGTCGTCGGCGGCACGCTCGGTGCCGCGTTGGCAACGCCACTGCACCTGCCGATCGCGCTGCTCGCCGCCGTGGGCTTCGTTGCCGTCTTCGGTGCGGCCGCCAACGTGCCACTGGCGTGCACGATCATGGGCGTCGAGCTGTTCGGATCCGCCGCTGTGGTGCCATTCGCCGTCGGGTGCGTGGTGGCGTACGTGTTCTCCAGCCATCGCAGCATCTACGGCACGCAACGCATCCACGTCGCGAAGGGCGGGATGGCGATCACCGGCGACCCGTCGCTCAGCGCTTGGATGCACCGCCGCCGCGAGCTCTGACCGTCAGGACGCGAGTGCGGCGGCGATCCCCTCCAGGCCGTGCACGAACGCCTGCTGCTGGTCGGCGTCGAGCGTTGCGTACGCCGGCAGGACGATCTCGTCGGTGAGCCGCTCGGCCGCGGTGTGCTTGGCGATCAGCGCGTCGTCGATCACCGGCGCGTCGTCGGCCGACCAGCCGAACATGGCGATGTCGTTCGGGCGCTTGACGAAGTGGGCGTCCTTCGACGTCAACCCGCTGGCGCGGATGGCGACGAGGTGCGCGCTGCCGCGCAGCTCGCGCAGGACGGTGATCAGCTGCTGCGCTCGCGCCGGCAGGTCGTCGGCCAGCGGTTCGGACGTGAGGCCGGCGTACAGCGCCAGGCCGTCCGGGTCGGCGGCGTCGTTCACCTGCTCGGCCGCGGCGCAGAACGCTTCGAGCCCATCGACGTCGCTGAGCTGCTGACGCCCCCAGTTGGCGCAGCACGCTGCGTACTCGTGGGCAGCGTCTCGCGGCGCAAGCTTCTGGCGAGCGCCGTTCCAGACCTTGGCGACCAGCTTCGGGTTGAAGTAGCCGAACGCGGCCTGGATGACGACCGGCTCGACGTCGCCGAGCACGCCACCGCGGCCGAGCACGTAGAACTGCGATGCATCGAGGCCGAGCTCCTCGCCGCGGGCAAGGGTGTCGGGGACGAAGTAGAAGCTGCTGCCGACGGCACCAATGGTCGGGCCGGTGGCGGCGAGGAGATCGAGCGGTGCCATGGCGGCGGTGGTCATGGCGGCGCACGCTAGGCGCCGGCCGCCCGTGCACCGTGATCCTGTCTCGAACTCGACCGACGCTGCGATGCTGGGGAGGTGACCGTTCAGGACTTCGATCTCGTGATCATCGGCTCCGGCTCCGGCAACTCGATCGTCGGCCCGGAGATGGACTCGATGAAGGTGGCCATCGTCGAGCGATGGACCTTCGGTGGCACCTGCCTCAACCGCGGGTGCATCCCGTCGAAGATGTTCATCTATCCGGCCGACGTCGCCGCAGACGCTGCTGACGCCGACAACCCCGACCGCTTCGGGATCACCACCGAGTTCCACGGCGCCGACTGGCCGGCGATGGTCCAGCGCGTCTTCGGTCGCATCGATCCGATCGCCGAGGGCGGCCGCCAGTACCGACACCGCCTCCCCAACGTCACCGTCTTCGAACACCACGCCCGCTTCGTCGGCGATCGCACGCTGAACGTCGAGGACGGATCGGCGGAGGGCACGACGATCCGTGGCGAGCAGATCGTGATCGCCGCCGGCGCGCGAGTGCTCGTGCCCGACGTCCCCGGACTGGCCGACGTGCCGTTCCACACGAGCGACACGATCATGCGCATCGAGCAGCTGCCCGAGCACCTGGTCGTGCTGGGCGGTGGCTTCATCGCTGCCGAGCTGAGCCACGTCTTCCGCTCGCTCGGCTCGAGGGTGACGATCATCAATCGCGGCCGCCACCTCCTGAAGGCGGAGGACCACGACGTCGCACGCGCCTTCACCGAGTTCGCGCGTCGGCGGTTCGACCTGCACACCGGATCGCAGATCCACATGGTGCGCGCGACACCCGGCGGCTTCGCCGTCGATCTCACCGACGAGCACGGCGAGCACCACGTCGAAGGCGACGCGCTGCTCGTCGCCACCGGCCGCGTGCCCAACGGCGACCAGCTCGGCGCCGAAGCTGGCGGGATCAAGCTCGATCACCACGGCGCGGTCATGGTCGATGCATTCGGACGCACCTCCGCGCCGGGCGTGTGGGCGCTCGGTGACGTCAACGGCCGACATCAGCTGAAGCACATGGCCAACGGCGAGGCGAAGGTGGTGCGGCACAACCTGATGAACCCGGGTTCGTTGCGCCGCTACGACGACCGCCCCGCGCCGCACGCCGTCTTCACCCGTCCGCAGATCGGTTCGATCGGCCCGACGGAGACAGCGGCGGGCGCGTCCGGACAACCGATCTGCGTGATCACGCAGCCGTACGGCGCTGCCGCCTACGGCTGGGCAATGGAGGACGATCACGGCTTCATCAAGCTCATCGGCGATCCCGCCACGCGACGGCTGATCGCCGCCCACGCGTTCGGTCACGAGGCGTCGATCCTCGTGCAGCTGCTCGTGCAGGGCATGCACCTCGGCAACACGGTCGACGAGATGGCCACCGGCCAGGTGTGGATCCACCCCGCGCTCAGCGAAGTGGTCGAGCAGGGTCTGCTGTCGCTCATCGATGCGTTCGACGAGCACGACGCCACGCACGCCTGACCGCTGCTCTTACTGAGTTCTCACCGAAGCGCCGGTGCGGTCTTACCCCGACGCGACATCGTGCAGGTCGGGACGATCGACTGCAAAGGAGCAGCAACTGATGAAGAAGCGAATCGCAGGTGCCGGATTGGCACTGGGTCTGGTCGCCGGCGGCGCAGCCGGGTTGGCCCTCGAACTGTCCGGTTCCGCCGGCGCAGCCGGGACGTCCGCGGTGGCAACGACGCCGTCCACGGACGGCACGGGGACGACCGGCACGACCGACACGGACAACGCCCGGCCGGATCGAACCGCTGAGCTGACGGCTGTGCTGCAGCCGCTGGTCGACGACGGCACGATCACCCAGGCGCAGATGGACGCGGTGGTCACCGCGCTGGAGGCCGCCGGTCCGATCGGTGGCGGTCACGGTGGTGGGCCCGGCGGTCGCCACGGCATGGGCGGCGGAGCGTCGCTCGACGTCGTCGCCACCACGCTCGGCATCACCGCCGACGATGTGCGCACGGCGCTGCAGAGCGGGACCACCCTGGCCGAACTGGCGACGCAGCACGGCTCGACGGCCGACGCGCTGATCGCGGCGATCGTCGCCGACCGCACCGCAGACATCAACCAGGCCGTCACCGACGGCAAGCTCACCCAGGAAGAGGCCGACACCAAGCTGGCGGATCTCACCACTCGGGTGACCGACTTCGTCAACAACGCCGCACAGATGGGTAGCGGGCACGGCCCCGGTGGGCATCGCCCCGACGACGGTGACGACGACGACACCCCTGCGGCAACCACACCGACGACGGACAGCGGTTCCTGAGCACTGGTTCCTGAACGAACCCGATGAGCGGGCCGCCTCACCGGCGGCCCGCTCATCGACGTGAACGAGCAGAATGGGCGACATGAGCGGACGAATCCTGGTGGCCGACGATGATCGGGCGATCCGCGAGTCGTTGTCGCGCGCGCTCTCGCTCGAGGGCTACGACGTGATCCAGGCGGTCGACGGTGCCGCTGCACTGAGCCTGGTCGAGTCGGCCCAGCCCGATGTCGCGGTGCTCGACGTGATGATGCCCAACGTCGACGGGCTCACCGTGTGCCGCGTGTTGCGCGCCGAACGCAACCGCCTGCCGATCCTGATGCTCACGGCCCGAACAGAGACGCCCGACCGCGTCGCCGGCCTCGACGCCGGCGCCGACGACTACTTGGCCAAGCCGTTCGAGCTCGACGAGTTGCTGGCCCGCTTGCGCGCCCTGCTGCGTCGCACTCGAGAGGACGGTGGAGATGGCAGCGATCCACTGCAGCTCGCGGACCTGCGCATCGACGTCACGTCGCGCCGGGTGTGGCGCGGCGAGCGCGAGGTGGAGCTGTCGAAGACCGAGTTCGACCTGCTCGAACTGCTCGTGCGCAACCAGGGCATCGTGCTCGAGCACAGCACCATCTACGACCGCATCTGGGGCTACGACTTCGGCCCCGACTCGAAGAACCTCGCCGTCTACATCAGCTACCTCCGGCGCAAGCTGGAGGGCCCTGGCGACAGCAAGCTCATCCACACGGTGCGCGGCGTCGGCTACACCGTGCGCGCCAGCTAGGTCGACGTCGTGACGCTTCGCCTGAAGATCGTCGTCCTCCTCGTCGCGCTCGCCGGTGGAGCCACGATCGCGATCGGGTTCACGTCCTACACGAACACGCGCCACGAGCTCTACGAGGTGGTCGATCGGTCGCTCGACGATGCGTCGCGGCAGTTGCAAGGGCGCCCGTTCGATCCCGACGGTGACGGCGACAACGACATCGGCAACGGCAACGGCATGCCCGGCGGCCACGACAACGTCGACCCGCTGTTCGAGCAGGTCGTCACGCAACGGATCAACGCCGCCGGCGACGTCGTGGCTCCCTCGCGTTCGGTGGTGCTGCCGGTGACCGACGCCGACCGGGCGATCGCTGCCGCAGGCACCGGGTCGGCCAAGCGCGACATCGACGTCGACGGCACGCCGTACCGCATCCTCACCGTGGCCACGAACCGCGGCGCGGTGCAGGTGGCGCGCAGCACCACGGAGGTCTCGGTCGCGCTGCGACAGATCCGCAACAACACGCTGCTCGGTGTGGCGCTGATCGGAGTCGCAGCCGCACTCGTCGGCTGGCTGCTCGCTCGACGGGTGACCTCGCGTCTCGTGCATCTCACGGATGCGGCGACGGTGGTCGCCACCACCGGTCGCCTCGACGTCGAGGTGCCGGTGCGCGGTGGCGACGAGGCGGGCCAGCTCGGGCGTGCGTTCCACGGGATGCTCGAGACGTTGGCGCGCAGCCGTCAGCAGCAGCAGCAGTTGGTGCAGGACGCCGGTCACGAGTTGCGCACGCCGCTCACGAGCCTGCGCACCAACGTGTCGGTGCTGCGCCGCTACGAGAGCCTGCCGCCTGAGGCGCGCAGCCAGCTCGTCGCCGATCTGGACAGTGAGACGCGCGAGCTGACCGCGCTCGTCAACGAGCTCGTCGAGCTGGCCACCGATCGACGCGACGACGAACCGATCCGGGCAACGTCGATCGCCGCGATCGCGGAGCGCGCCGCCGAGCGGACGCGTCGGCGCACGGGTCGCGAGGTGACGGTCGACGCCGACGGCACCATCGCGGACGTGCGCGCTGCGGCCATCGAACGAGCGATCCAGAACCTCGTCGACAACGCAGCGAAGTTCGCGCCCGAGGGTCCCGTCGAGGTGCGCTCCGTGGGCTCCGATTCGGCTGTGCGGGTGACCGTGCGCGATCACGGCGCCGGTCTCCGACCCGACGACGTCGAGCACCTCTTCGACCGGTTCTTCCGCGCCGTCGAGTCGCGCAGCCTGCCCGGCTCTGGCCTCGGTCTGGCCATCGTCAAGAGCATCGTCGACGGCCACGGCGGTTCCGTCTTCGCCGGCAACGCCCCAGGTGGGGGTGCCGAGATCGGTTTCACGGTGCCGCTGCGCTCTGGGTCTGTGACCGATGACGGGGACCGCGAGGGTTGACAGTTCGATCGTCCTCTGTAACGCTGTTATTTCCCCGGTGACCACGACGGTCATCGGAACCTGCACGGGGGTGCGAGATGACGGAGACGACCATCACCGGAACCGATGGGTTCTACCTGGAGGGCAACTACGCCCCGGTGGCCGACGAGATCACGGCCTTCGATCTGCAGGTGATCGGCGAGCTGCCGACCGAGCTCAGCGGTCGCTACCTGCGCAACGGACCGAACCCGATCGGCACCGTCGACGCGGCGACGCACCACTGGTTCGTCGGCGACGGCATGGTGCACGGCGTGCGCCTGCGCGACGGCAAGGCGGAGTGGTACCGCAACCGCTACGTCGGCTCGACTGCCCACAGCGCTGCGTTCGGCATTCCCGACATCGAGGGTCGCAACTGGAACGGCAACGGCGGTGGTCCGAACACCAACGTCGGTGGCTTCGCCGGCACGACGTGGGCGATGGTCGAAGCGGGCGGCTGCCCCGTCGAGCTGACGTACGACCTGGAGACCGTGGCCCGCAACGACTTCTTCGGCACGCTGCCGGGAGCGTTCACCGCACACCCGAAGGTCGATGCCGACACCGGTGAGATGCACGCGATGGTCTACGCCTGGGCGCAGTGGATGGACCACGTGCAGTACGTCGTCGTCGGCACGGACGGTCGCGTGCGCCGCACCGTCGACATCCCGCTGCCAGGCATGTCCATGCTCCACGACATGTCGCTCACGCAGAAGTACGCGGTGGTGTTCGACATGCCGGTGACGGTCGACTTCGACCTCGCCTTCACCGGTCGCTTCCCGTTCCGCTGGAACCCGGACTACGGCTGCCGCATGGGTCTGCTGCCGCGCGAGGGCGAGGCCGCCGACATCGTGTGGGTCGAAGCGCCGATCTGCTACTCGTTCCACCCGCTCAACGCCTACGACACCGCGGACGGCAAGGTGGTCATCGACCTCTGCGTCTACGACCGCATGTTCGACGGCGACATCCTCGGGCCGTTCGGCGACAACTTCGCTCGCCTCGAGCGGTGGGAGCTCGACCCCGTCCGGCGAACGACGTCGACCACCGTCATCGACGCGTCGCCCAACGAGTTCCCGCGCCACCGCGGTGCGCTCACCGGCAAGCAGCACCGCTACGGATACTGCGCCAATCCGTCACTCGAGGCCGGCTGGCCGACGCTCAAGCACGACCTCGTCACCGGCGAACGTCAGGTGTTCGACCACGGACCCGGCCGCAGCGCCGGCGAGCCGGTGTTCATCTCGCGACCCGATGCCAAGGCTGAGGACGACGGGTGGTTGATGACGTTCGTCCACGACATCCCCACCGGCAAGGCAGAGCTCGTTGTCCTCGACGCCCAGGACTTCTCACGCGGCGAAGTCGCCCGTGTGCTGCTCCCGCAGCGCGTCCCCTACGGCTTCCACGGCAACTGGGTCAGCGACCGCGCCGTCCCGCCCCCGACCTGACCGCTTGGGCGCGAATCTGACGACATCCCGTCGATCCCGCGCCCATTCGACATCAGCCGTACAGGTCTGCCCACACGGTCGCCGCCATCAGGGCTTGCCCCGTGATCGACAGGTGGTTGCTGTCGCTCGTCAGGTCGTCGGCCTCGATCACCATGTTGCGCACCGCGTCCCCGCCGTAGGTGCAGTTGGCGACTGCTGCACACGCGGCGCGGACCTGCTCGCCGTAGGCATCGGTGACCTCCTGGAAGTACGCCACAGCTGTGGGGATCTGCTCGGCGCCGTCGGTGAACACGTCACATGGACCGCCGCCATGGTTCTCCGCCACGGCGGAGGGGATCTGCTGGGTGACGTCGGTGTAGTTCTGCGCGGTCGCCCACATGCCGACGATGTAGATCGTCGCGTCGGGTGCGGTTTCGTTGATGCTCTGCAGCACCACCGTCAGCGCAGTTCCGTACGGTTCGTAGTTCTCCTCGTCGGTGCCGTCGCAGCGGATGTCGTTGTCGACTGCCTGGATGATGAACAGCTCGGGCATCGGCAGCTGGGCGAAGGCGGTGCGCAACTGGCGAGCGAGATCGCTGACGTCCGAACCCGATCGGGCGACGTTCCACACGTGGCCCTCGATTGCCGGGTTCTCGGCGAGGACGCGCTCGTAGATGCTGTTCACGACCCGGTTCTCGCCGGTGGCCCAGGAGTTGTCGTGAGCGTCGACGAAGGGCTGGTCCGGATCGGAGTTCCACCCCGTGGCACCGGAGTGCCCGAGCACGACCATCGAGCTCGGGAACCCGGTCGTGTTCGCCGGTGCCGTGCCCGGTGCAGTGTCGGGTGAGGTCGCCGGTCCGGGGGTTGCAGACGATGTAGGTGACGGCTTGGTGGTCGAGTCCGAGGTCGCATCGCTGGAGCATCCGAACGACAGGGCGACGGCAGCAACGGTGAGTGCGATGTGGCGCGCGATCAGGCCATGGCGAGACATGTGCCGATCATCCGCCGCACGTGAGGCATCAACGAGGGTGCGAGCGGGCCTTCCGCGGTGTGGCTACCACGACGAGCTCAGGCGATGCCGAACGGGGCGTCGCCTTTCACGGTGACGCGGTGCATGACGCGGCGCTCGGTGTAGTCGGCAGCCGCGTAGTGCGCGGTGGCTCGGTTGTCCCACACGGCCAGGTCGCCCTCGCGCCACTTCCACCGGACCACCCGCTCTGGCTCGATGGTGTGGCGATAGAGCATCGACAGCAGTGACTCGCTCTCCAAACGCGAGAGCCCCTCGATGCGGTTGGTGAACGTCTCGTTGACGAACAGCGTGCGCTCGCCCGTCTCGGGATGGACGCGCACCACCGGGTGGCGAGATGGCTCGAGCGCGGCCAGTCGCTCCCGACCGTTCGGGTCGTCGCTGCGGAAGCGATCGAAGGTGGCGCCTGCGTCGTGCACCGCGGTGAGGGCGTCGAGCAGCGTGCGCACTGCCGGCGACAACGTGGCGTAGGCGTCGACGAGGTCGGCCCACAGCGTGTCGCCGCCACGCGACGGGATCACCTTCGCGGCGAGCACCGATGCGGCCGGGGGAGTGGGCGAGAACGTCACGTCGGTGTGCCAGCGGTTGTTGTAGCTCGTCCCCTCGGTCCGCGATCCGATGCCCAGCGGGTAGTCGGCGCTGTCGAGCTCGAGGATCTCCGGGTGGTCGGCATCGAGCCCGCCGACGAGCGGATGCGCCGGTGTGAGCGTGCCGAAGGTGCGAGCGAAGGCCACCTGTTGCGTGGGCGTGATGTGCTGGTCTCGGAAGAAGATCACCCGGTGCGTCAGCAGCGCAGCGCGCACCTCGGCCACCGTCGACTCCGGCAGCGCCTGGCGCAGATCGACACCGCTGAGCACAGCCCCGAGCGTGCCGGTGAGCGGCTCGATGGCCAGCTTGGGCGCGGTCTCGACCGTGGACATCTCAACAGTCTACGAATCCCGACCCAGATAGTCACCATTGAATGGGCCCGATCATCTCGGTGCTCGCTGCGCTCGCCTGCCGTGCTCGCTCGCTGCGCTCGCTCACCCGAACTTCAGTTCTGCACCCGTGCCGTTCACGACCTGCGCGCCTGGCAGAGTGCGGGGATGGGGATCGACATCGATGGTGTGATGGCTTCGTTGACGTTGGAGCAGCAGGTCTCGCTGCTGGCCGGGTTCGACTCGTGGCACACGGTGGAGCTGCCGGGAGTGCCGGCGATGCGGTGCAGCGACGGGCCGGCGGGGGTGCGCGGCACGGACTGGAGCGGGCCGGCGTCGTCGTCGTTCCCGTGCGGGACGGCGCTCGGCGCGACGTTCGATCCAGCGCTCGTCGAGGAGGTCGGCGCCGCGCTCGGGCGCGAGTCGCGCAGCAAGAGCGCGCACGTGCTGCTCGCGCCGACGGTCAACCTCCACCGCACACCCATCGGCGGCCGCAACTTCGAGTGCATGAGCGAGGATCCCGTGCTGACGGCGCAGATCGCGGTGGGCTACGTGCGCGGCGTGCAGAGCGAGGGCGTCGCCTGCTGCATCAAGCACTTCGTCGCCAACGACACCGAGTTCGAGCGGATGACGATCTCCAGCGAGGTCGACGAGCGCACGCTGCGCGAGCTGTACCTCGTGCCGTTCGAGCACGCCGTCCGTCCCCTCGACGAGGGCGGCGCCGACGTGCGCTCGCTGATGAGCAGCTACAACAAGGTCAACGGCACCTATGCCAGCGAGAACGGCCCGATGCTGCGCGGCGTGCTGCGCGAGGACTGGGGCTGGGACGGCGTGATCATCAGCGACTGGCACGGCACGCACAGCGCTGCCGCCTCGTTGGAGGCCGGCCTCGATCTGGAGATGCCCGGGCCGCCGCGTGAGCGCGGCGAGCGGCTGCTGCAGGCCGTGCGCGACGGGGAGGTCAGCGAGCAGCGCGTGCACGAGTCGGTGCGTCGCCTGCTCGAGCTGTTCGTGTGGAGCGGCGTCGGCGACGACGACGGATCCGAGGGAACGGACGACTCACCGGAGACCCGCGCCACCATCCGACGCGCTGCCACCGCTGCGACCGTGCTGTTGAAGAACGAGCGCAACGTGCTCCCCGTGGCGACGGGCGCATCGGTCGCCTTGATCGGGCCGAACGCCGAGCGCGGCGAGATCCAAGGCGGCGGCAGCGCACGGGTGCGCGCCAGCAAGCCGAGGGCCGCGCTCCTCTCGTTGCAGCAGCGCGGCGTCGACGTCACCTTCGCCAAGGGCTGCTCGATCGGCAAGTACCTCCCGACGTTGCGCGGACGCTTCACTGCGGCGTGGCACGGCAAGGACGGCGCCGAGGCCTCGGTGGACACCGATCGCCTGGCGTTCATCTGGATGAGCCCACCGGCCGAGGGGATCGACGTGCGCGCCTTCGGCGGCACGGTGACGGGATCGTTCGTTCCCGAGGTCACCGGCGACTGGACGTTCGGGCTGACGTCCGTCGGCCCCGCCGTACTGCGGGTGAACGGCGAAGTGGTCGCCGACCTGTCCACCGCTCAGACCGGCGGCTCGTTCTTCGGCCAGGGCAGTCCGGAAGTCCGTGGCACCGTCGGTCTCGAAGCCGGCATCGCCTGCGACGTCGAGCTCGAGTACCCGTACAACGAGTACGGGATGTTGCGAGCGCTGATGGTCGGCGCCGAGCCTCCGGCGCAGGGCAACTCGATCGATGCCGCCGCGCAGGTGGCTGCTGCGGCGGACGTCGCCGTGGTCGTCGTCGGCACCAACGCCGATTGGGAGACGGAGGGCGAGGATCGTCCGACGATGGATCTGCCCGGCGATCAGGACGCGCTCGTCGCCGCGGTGGCCAAGGCAAACCCGAACACCGTGGTGGTCATCAATGCCGGCTCGCCGGTGACGATGCCGTGGCTGGACGACGTCGCCGCAGTGATGCAGATCTGGTTCCCCGGCGAGGAGCTCGGCGATGTGCTCGCCGACGTGCTGCTCGGCGTCGCCGAGCCCGGCGGTCGTCTGCCGCTGACCATCCCCGCTCGGCTCGAGGACACGCCTGCGTTCGCGCACCACCCGGGCCGCGATGGCCTGGCGATCTACGGCGAGGGCCTGAACATCGGCCACCGCTGGTACGAGGCGCAGGGCATCGCGCCGGTGTTCCCGTTCGGCCACGGCCTCGGGTACTCGACGTTCACGATCGGCGACATCGCCGTTGACGGCACGACCGGTGGCGCAACGGTCACTGCGACGGTGACCAACACCGGCGCTCGATCCGGCAGCGAGGTCGTGCAGGTCTACGTCGGCGCACCGCAGGACGGACCGACGCGGCCGCTGCGCACCTTGCAGGGCTTCACCAAGGTCACGCTCGACGCTGGTGCGAGTACGACGGTGACGATCCCGCTGAGCTCACGCGCGTTCGCCATCTGGGACGTCGACGCGCACGACTGGGTCGTGCCCGCCGGTGACTACACCGTGCTGGTCGGTCGCTCGTCCGCCGACCGCACGGAGGCCGGCACGATCACCGCGTGACCCGGCTCAGTCGCGGTCGACGACGCGGTTGAGCTCGGCGCCGAGGAGCGTGACGTTGGCGTGGAGGCTGAGCCAGCTGAGCAAGGCGATGACGCTGGCGAACGTGCCGTAGACCGGTGAGGCGTTGGCGACGGCGCGGCCGACGAGGCGCACGCCGATCAGCTGCAGCACCGTGAAGAGGGCACCGGCGAGCAGCGCGCCCGGCCAGGTGGCATGCAGCGAGAGCGGTCGGCTGCACAACCAGCGATAGATCAACGCCAGCACGAGCACGTTGATCACGGCGGCCGCAACGATCAGCAGCGCGCCTTCGAACAGGTTCACCGAGTCGACGCCGACGAGGCTGTGCAGGATCGCCGTGCCGATCTGGGCGACGCCGACGATGGCGATGCCCTCCAACGCGTGGAGGCGCTTCTTGGCCACGTTCGGCCGACCGTCCAGCGGCACCTCGGCGACGTCGTCGAGCGCCGATTGCACCCCCACGAACGCCCGCATGCCCGCCCACAACGTGGTGAGCAACCCGACCACGAGCGCGACCAGGCTGCCCTTCAACTTCGACGGGTCGTCGGCGATCTGCTGACCGATGATCGGGATGCGCGACACGGCCGAGTCGATGATGTCCTGGCGCAGCGCCGGATGGCCCTCCAGCACGAACCCGAGGATCGTCGTCAGCGCGAGCATCAACGGGAAGATCGACAGGAACCCGTAGTAGGCGATGACCGCGGCGTTGCGCCCCGAGCGGTGTTCGCGAAAGCCTTCGAGCACTCGCACGGTCACGTCGGCGACGTGCCACCGCCTGCGGATCTCGAGCACGCGACGCTGCTCGGTCCACGGTGCGCTGGCCATCGATCGAGCACCATAGACCGGCCCTAGAGTGCTCGGCATGGCCGTCACCGTTGCCGCGCTGCAGATGTCGATGAGCGAGTCGGTGGCGGAGAACGTGGCCACAGCCGAACACCTGGTCCGTGAGGCGGCGGCGCAGGGCGCACAGATCATCCTCATCCCCGAGCTGTTCGAGGGCCCGTACTTCTGCATCGATCAGCTGCCGGAGCACTTCGCCCGAGCCCTGCCGCTCGACGATCACCCGACGGTGGCGCACTTCCGCGCGATCGCTGCCGAGCTCGGTGTGGTGCTGCCATTGAGCGTGTACGAGCAAGCCGGGCAGGCGACGTTCAACACCGTCGTCATCGTCGACGCCGACGGCGCCGTGCTCGGCACCTACCGCAAGAGCCACATCCCCGACGGGCCCGGCTACACCGAGAAGTACTACTTCAACCCCGGCGACACCGGCTTCCGCGTGTGGGCCACCCGCTTCGCCACCATCGGCGTCGGCATCTGCTGGGACCAGTGGTTCCCGGAGGGTGCACGCTGCATGGCCCTGCTCGGTGCCGAGCTGCTCTTCTACCCGACGGCGATCGGCAGCGAGCCGCCCGACCCGAGCTGGGATTCGAGCGGTCACTGGCAGCGGGTGATGCAGGGCCACGCCGGTGCCAACCTGATGCCGCTGATCGCATCGAACCGCATCGGCCGTGAGGTCGGTGTCGCGGCAGCGAACGGCGACCGCCGTGAGATCACGTTCTACGGATCGTCGTTCATCGCCGACAACACGGGCGCGAAGGTGGCCGAAGCCGATCGTGTGCACGAGGCGGTGCTGACGGCGACCTTCGATCTCGAGGCGTTGCGACTGACGCGCCAGGCGTGGGGCCTGTTCCGCGACCGCCGCCCCGATCTGTACGGCCCGATCGCCACCCTCGACGGCGCCACCGGCCGACGTTCATGACCGGCCTGCGCATGCCCGGCGAGTTCGCGCCGCACGAGCGCACGGTGCTGTGCTTCCCGTGTCGCGACGAGATCTACGCCGGGTCGTTGCTGGCCGAAGCGCAGCAAGCGCACGCCGAGCTGGCACGCACCGTCGCTCGCTTCGAGCCGGTGACGATGATCGCCAAGCCGGGCGCGGGAGAGCACGCCGCCGAGCTGTGCGGTGGCGGTGTCGACGTGGTCGAGCTGCCGATCGACGACTCGTGGTTCCGCGACACCGGCCCGATCTACGTGCTCGACTCGCAGCGTCGCGTCGCCCTCGACTGGACGTTCAACTCCTGGGGCGAGAAGTTCGCACCGTGGGCCGACGATGCGGCGATCGCCCAGCGCTTCGCCGACCACGAAGCGCACGAGACGAAGCACGTCGAGATGGTGTTCGAGGGCGGCTCGATCACCGTCGACGGAGCCGGCACCGTTGCCACCACCGTGCAGTGCCTGATGCACCCGAACCGCAACCCGGGCATGACCCAGCGTGACATCGAGGCGCAGCTGCGCGAGCACCTCGGCGTGTCGGTGGTCCTCTGGCTGCCGCACGGGCTCGCGCTCGACGACGACACCGACGGCCACGTCGACAACGTCGCCGCCTTCGCTCGTCCCGGTCTGCTGGTCGTGCAGGGCTGCGACGACAGCGACGAGGCCGACTGGCTGCGCATGGACGTCAACCGCCGCGTCGCCAAGGGCGCCATCGATGGTCGCGGCGAGCCGATCGAGGTCGTCGAGGTGCCGGTGCTGCCGTTCATCGAGCACGACGGGCGGCGCGCCGCGGTGCCGTACCTCAACTACTACGTGGGCAACGGTGTGGTCGTGGTGCCGGTGTGCGGCCACGCAGCCGACGCCGACATGGTGGCGATCATCGCCGAGCAGTACCCCGGCCGGGAGACGATCCCGCTCGACGTCGGCCGCATCCTGGCCATCGGCGGCGGCGGCATCCACTGCATCACCCAGCAGGTCCCTGCCCTGCCCGGCTGAGGGGTCAGACGGGGGCTTCGAGCGGGCGCAGCGGAAGGCGTTGTTCGGGCAGAGATGCCCACAGGTCGGCGAGCAGTTCGTCGCGCACCGAGCGCACGGCCGGATCGTCCCAGCGGTTGACGCGCTGCAGCGGGTCGTCGGCCAGCGAGTAGAGCTCGCCCTCGGTGCCGTCGTGCTTGCTGCCCGGCAGGCACGTGGTGGCCACCCAGCCGTCGCGGCAGATGGTGCGCAGGTGGACGATCTTGCCGAACAGCGAGCTGTCCCACTCGGTCATCACCCGCTCGTGCCCGAGTGCGTCGGCGTCCTCGTTGCTGGTCGGCAGACGCGGACCTTCTGCGTAGCCGGGCTGCGGCAGGCCGGCGATCGAGGCGAACGTGGCGGCCAGGTTGACGTGCCCGACGGGACGATCGACAACCGAGGGCGCGACACCAGCGGACGGCGCAGGGCGCCAGATCATCGGCAGCCGCATCAGCGCGTCGACGTGGTACGGGCCCTTGAACAGCAGGCCGAAGTCGCCCTGCAGCTCGCCGTGATCGGTGGTGAAGATGATGTCGGTGTCCTGCCCCCAACCGCGTCGCTCCACCGCTGCGAGCACGCGGCCGACCGCTTCGTCGATGAGCTCGTTCTCGATGTGGGTGAGCGCGTTGACCTCGCGGACCTGATCGTCGGTGAGCGTGGCCGGGACCCACTTCGCCGGTGCCTCGTAGTTGCTGACGAACGAGCCGTCGTACCACGCCTTCCAGTGGCGCGGCTTGCCGTCGAGGATCGCCTCGCGCTCGGCGCGGTCCTGCGGATAGCCGGCCGGCAGGTCGAGGTCGCGCCTATCGACGCGCGACCGCTCCGACGACGGCGGATCCCACGGGTGGTGCGGATCGGGGAAGCTCATCCAGCAGAACCAGTCGCTGTCGGCGGGCAGCGAGTCGAGCCAGCCGATCGTTCGGTCGGCCACCCAATCGGTGTGGTACCACTCGCGCGGCACCCCGTTCAGCTGCACCTGTGGCGCGCCGGTGTCGCCACCACCGGCAGCGTTGACGTTGAGCTCCATGTCGAGCACGGGGAAGAACCCGCCGATGGCTTCCGGGTGGTTCTCGCGCATCCACTGCGCGTAGTGCAATGGGCCCTGCGGGTTGTGCGTGGCGAACTCCATGTGCTCCAGCCCGCGGTGCGGCACCGGCTCGCCGTCCGGACCCGGGTGCGATGCGGCCGTGGTGCCGTTGCGCGACAGGCTGTTCTCGACGAAGCGCACGAACGGGTCGAGGAACGGCTCGAAGTGCGCCTTGCCCACGAGCGCCGTTCGGTAGCCGGCTTCCCACAACGTCATGGCCGCGCTCGGCGCGTCGACCGGCAAGGCGACACCGTTCATCCACACGCCGTGTGAAGCGACGTGCTGGCCGGTGATCATCGTCGAGCGGCTGGGCATGCACACCACGCTCTGCGGATGCGCCCTCGTGAAGTTGATGCCGCTGGCTGCGAGCGCGTCGATGTTCGGCGTGCGGGCGACCGTGCCGCCGTTGCACCCCAACGAGTCGAAGCGCTCCTGGTCGGTGGTGATGAAGAGGATCTTGCGGCCCATCAGACGAACACCTCCGACAGATGCTCCAGGCCCTCGCCTGCGGCGCCGCCGATGAGCAGGGCGAAGACGTCGGGCGTGCAGTCCGTGGAGTAGACGACCACCGAGCCGCCGCGCCCGTCGTCGAGGACGTCGACTGTGCCGAGGTGGTGGGTGATCAGCGGGTTGCTGGTGATGCGGTACTGGAACCGGCGCAGCTCGTCGTCGAGGGTGACGATGTCCTCCTCGAACGTGACGCCGGACGCGAGGTCCACCCAGCGCTTGCGCGGCTCGACGGTGAGATCGACCCGGCACCCGGTGATCGGGAACCACTCGTTCAGCCGGGCGGGATCGCCGACCAACGCCCACACCTCGTCCGGAGGTCGATCGATCATGACGTGTCGTCGGATGCTGCCCACGCGGGTGACGGTAGCCCGTCAGGTCTCGGGCTCGGCCAGGAGCCGGGCGCCCCGGTCGTAGGTGATGTAGTTCCACGCCCAGTTGACGATCACGTTGGCCCTGTTGCGGAACCCGATCAGGTACACGAGGTGCAGTCCGAGCCACGCCAACCAGCCGATCGGGCCATGGAGGTGGCGGCCGCTGGGGAAGTCGGTGACGGCGTCGAGGCGACCGATCGTGGCCATCGAACCCTTGTCGTGGTACCGAAACGTCTCGGCCGGCTGGCCGACCAACCGACGGGTGACCTGGCGGGCCACGAACCGTCCGCCCTGGATCGCCGGTTGCGCCACCTGTGGCAGCGGCTCGGCGGGGTCGATGGCGATGTCGCCGATGGCGAACACCTCTGGGTGCGCGGGCACCGCAAGATCCGGCCCGACGACGATGCGCCCGCCGCGACCGAGCTCGATGCCGTGGGCGGCGACGGCGGCCGCGAGCGGGCTGGCCTTCACGCCGGCAGCCCAGACCACGGTGCGCGACGGGATGAACGTTCCGTCGGCGAGGTGCACACCCTCGGGCTCGACCGAGGCGACGCCGGTGCCGGTGATCACCTCGACGCCCCGTTGGGTCAGCGTGCTCCGCGCCCGGTTGCCGCTCTCCTCGCTGAAGGCACCGAGCAGCCGCGGTGCCGCCTCGACGAGCACCACGCGCGCGGACGACACCGGCAGCTGTGGGAAGTCCTTTGCCAGCACGCGCTGGAACAGCTCCATCATCCCGCCGGACATCTCCACGCCGGTCGGCCCGCCGCCGCACACGACGATGTTCAACGCTCCGGCAGCGACCTCCGTCGGATCGGTGACCGCCGACTCGAAGCGAGCCAGCACGTGCTCGCGAAGGCGGACGGCGTCGTGGACGGACTTCAGCGTGAAGGCGTGCTCGTCGACGCCGGGCGTGCCGAACGAGTTGCTGACCGCACCGGCAGCGATGACGAGCGTGTCGTAGGGGAGTGGCGTGCCGCGGTCGGTGTGCACGAGTCGTGACGCGATGTCGACGTCGGTGACGCGCGCCATCCGAACCGACACGTTGCGCTGCCGGCGGAAGATGCCGCGAACGGCGTAGGCGACGTCGTCGCTGTCCAACCCGGCCGTGGCCACCTGGTAGAGCAGCGGCTGGAACGTGTGAAAGTTGTTGGCGTCGACGAGCACGATCTCGACGGCGGCGCGGCGCAATCCGCGGGCCACCGCCAACCCGCCGAATCCGGCCCCGATCACCACGACACGATGCGGTCCCACTCCGTCAGGCTACGTTCACGGCGTGCAGCGCTGGGGGGCGACGCTCCTTCTTCGAGGGCGTCATCGATCGATGAAGTGGCGGCCGGATGCCACGTGGGTCGTCGCCGCGTCGACGATCGTCGGATTGCTCGTGCTGCAGCTCGTCTTCTACGGGATGCCCGCCGGCCTGTGGTTGCGCGGCTTGGTGCTCGGTCTGCTGGGCGCGATGCTCGCCATCGGGATGGCGCTGATCTACCGCGCCAACCGCGTGGTCAACTTCGCCCAGGCCGACCTGGGCACCGTGCCGACGACGTTCGGTGCCGCGTTCATCCTCTTCTGGGGGTGGCCGTACCTGCTCGGGCTCGCCGGCGGTCTGGTGCTCGCGGTCGTCCTCGGCGTCGTGGTCGAATTCTTCCTCATCCGCCGCTTCCGCAACGCGCCGCGGCTCGTCGTCACGGTGGCAACGCTCGGCATCAGCCAGCTCCTCGTCGTGCTCGGCATCCTCGTCCCCCGCTGGTGGGGCAACAACCTGGCCAGCAAGCGCATCCCCTCGCCCGTCGACTGGAAGCTCACCGTCGGCAGCGTGATCCTCAACGGCAACGACCTCATCGCGCTGATGGTTGCTCCGGTGGCCATCTTCGCCGTCGTCTGGTTCCTCACTGCGAGCCGGCTCGGTACCGCCATCCGCGCCAGTGCCGAGCGCAGCGAACGGGCCTCGATGCTCGGCATCCCGGTGGCCCGGCTGAACACCGTCGTGTGGACGCTGGCCACGACGCTGTCGTTCGTCGCCCTCTTCCTGCGCAGCGGGATCACCGGTGTGCCGCTCGGCTACGCAGCGGGTCTGCCCGAGCTGCTGAAGGCGCTCGCCGCGCTCGTGATCGGTCGACTGGAGCGGCTGCCGACCATCTTCTTCGCTGCCATCTCGCTCGGGGTGCTCGAGTTCGGCGTGCAGTTCAACGCCGACTCGCCGTACCTCGCCTACCCGATCATGGCGGCGGCGATGTTCGTCTGCCTGCTGGCCCAGCGGTCGTCGACGTCGCGGCGCGACGTCGACGCGTCGAGCTCGTGGCGAGGTGCCGAAGAGGTGCGACCGCTGCCCCGGCACCTGGCCTCTCACCCGTCGGTGGTGACGGCGAAGTGGACGGCGATCGCCTTGGCGTGCATGGCGGTGATCCTCCTGCCGAGGTTCCTCGGGCCCGGCAACCTGACCAAGGCCGCAGCGCTGATCGCCTTCGTCATCATCGGGCTGTCGCTGGTGGTGCTCACCGGTTGGGCCGGGCAGATCTCGCTCGGGCAGATGGCCATCGTCGGCATCGGCGCCGCGGCGAGCGCGGCGGTCACGTCTCGCTGGAACGTCGACCTGACGCTCGCGCTCCTCATCGGTGGCGTTGCGGGTGGTCTCGCCGCGTTCGCGGTCGGCGTGCCAGCGCTGCGACTCCGTGGGCTGTACCTCGCCGTGACGACGTTCGCCCTGGCGCTCGCCTGCGAGTACTGGCTGCTGAACGATCAGTTCTTCGGCTGGTTCCCCAAACGCGAGCAGCGCTTCGAACGGCCGCCGCTGTTCGGCAAGATCTCCATCGATTCGCCGACCCAGTACTACGCCTACTCCGTGGTCGTGCTCGCGCTCGTCTTCCTCGCCGTGCGCGGCATCCGCCGGTCGCGGACCGGTCGGGTGATCGTCGCGATCCGAGAGAACGAGCGCGCCGCGCAGAGCTTCTCGGTCGCGGTGGTGCGCGCCAAGCTGACCGCCTTCGTCATCAGCGGCGTGATCGCCGGGGTCGCCGGAGCCCTGTACGCCCACGGCAACCGCAGCTTCAGTGGTGCCAGCTTCGGCGCCGGCGCGAGCCTCGGGGTGTTCATCAGCGCCGTGCTCGGCGGGCTCGGCTCGCTGTTCGGCGCGTTCCTCGGCGCGCTCTACCTTCGCGGCACGCAGTGGTTCGTCCCCACGCAGGAGTGGCAGCTGCTGTCGACCGGGTTCGGTGTGCTCCTGGTGCTGCTGATCCTGCCCGGTGGTCTCGGCAGCCTGTGGGTGACGCTGCGCGACGTGGTCGTTCGCCTGTTGACGCGGCAGAAGGTGCACGCCGACGTCACGCAGGTCGCCGCAGCCGATCCGCCCGCACCGAAGGCGGCGTCCGCGCCGGCGACCGACGACGCCCCGGCCGATGAGACGGTGACCGCGTGAGCGGCGGCGGGTTGAAGAACGAGGCCGGCAAGTTCGCCGCCGGTGTGCGCCACCCGATGGTCTGGCTGCAGGGTGTGTGCGGCGGCCAACCGGCCTACCCGCTGGCGATCCTCTTCGCGCTCAACGCCGTCGATGAGCTCGACCGCACGGCCTTCGGCATCCTGCTGCCGAACATCCGCGACGAGTTCAACCTCGACAACACCAAGGTGCTCGGCCTCGTCGGCCTGGTGTCCATCGCCGCACTGGCGCTGCAGGTGCCGATCGCCCAGTACGCCGACCGGGCCAAGCGCGTTCCCCTGGCGATCATCGGCGCCATCATCTGGGCGTTGTTCAGCGGGCTCACGGGGCTCGCCAGCGGTGTCGTGCTGCTGGCCATCGCTCGCAGCGGCAGCTCGCTCGGCAAGGCCGTCATCGACCCGACGCACAACTCGCTGCTCGCCGACTACTACCCGATCGATTCGCGCAGCAGGGTGTTCAGCACGCACCGCGCGGCGAACGCGCTGGGCAGCTTCATCGGCCCGCTCTCGGCAGGGCTCCTGGCGTACAACTTCGGGTGGCGGGCGCCGTTCTTCGTCTTCGTCATCCCCACGATCATCTTCGCCTTCATGGCGCTGCGTCTGCGCGAGCCGGTGCGTGGCAGGTGGGAACGCCAGGCGATGGGTGCCAGCGACGACGTCATCAACACCGAGGAGACGACCCCGTCGTTCGCCGAGAGCTGGCGCACCGTGCAGAAGGTGGAGAGCCTGCGCCGGATGTGGTGGAGCCTGCCGTTCCTGGCCACCGCGCTGATCGGTTTCGTCGTGCTCGCCTCGCTGATGTACGAGCAGGAGTTCAACCTCGACGAGCGTGCCCGCGGTGTGGCCGCGGCGATCGCCGAACCGTTCCAGCTCGTCGGGCTGGTGGTCGGCTCGCGCATCGTCACCAAGCGCTACTTGGGCAACATGAACGGCCTGATCAAGTTCCTGTCGCGTGTGGCACTGCTCACCGCGGTCGTGTCGATGGCGTTCGCGATCGCGCCGAACATCATCGTCGCCGTGGGGATCAACTGCGTGATCTCGGCGATGCTGGCCATGCTCGGGCCCGGCATCCTCGCCTCGCTGTCGCTGGCGATCCCGCCTCGCGCTCGTGCCACGGGGTTCTCGGTCGCCTCCCTGTGGGTCATCCCGGGTCTGCTCGTGCTGCCGCTCATCGGCTGGATCAGCGGGCACGTCGGGATCCGCTGGGGGATGCTCGTGATGGTGCCGTTGTTCGTCATCGGCGCACTCATCCTCGGCACCGCGGCCAGCGTCATCGACGCGGACATCGCCCAGGTCTGGAAGGCGACGATGGCACGCAGCGAGGCGCTGTACCAACGTCGTCAGGGCGAGGCCGATCTGCTGCTGGTACGTGCCGTCAGCGCCGGCTACGCCGGCCGTCAGGTGCTGTTCGAGGTGGACATCGACGTGAAGGAGGGCGAGATCGTCGCCCTGCTCGGGACGAACGGTGCCGGCAAGAGCACGCTGCTGAAGGTGATCAGCGGTGTCGTCGAGGCCGACCGCGGGGCGGTGGTCCTCGATGGACGCGACGTCACGCACGCGCCCCCGAACGAGATCGCCACGCTCGGGATCAGCCAGATGCCCGGCGGCCAAGGGGTGTTCGGCGGCCTCACCGTTGCGGAGAACCTGCGCCTCGCGGGATGGACGCGGCGCCGCGACCAGTCGGCCATCGACGCGGCCACCGAAGAGGTGCTGACGATCTTCCCCATCCTGCGCGAGCGGATGGGACGATCGGCGGCGGACCTGAGTGGCGGGCAGCAGCAGATGCTTGCGCTCGGCATGGCGTTCATCGCCCGACCGCGCGTGGGGACCTGACATGCAACCAGCCAGCTCGACGGGCAGCGGTTCCGGGGGGAACCGCAACCTCAAGCGATGGGGGCCGATCGTCGGCGTGGTGGCCGTGGTGGCCATCGGCGCCGGGATCGTGATCGCCACGAGTGGTGACGACGACAAGAAGGGTGCGGACACCACGCTCCCCGTGAGCGTCGCGCCCACCACCCCGGAGACGACGCCGACATCGGGTGGCACCACGCCGGGGACGAGTGGGACGACACCGCCCTCCGGCGAGATCACGTTCCCGCTGTCCTACGACCAGGCCAAGGCACAGGGCATCGAGGGTCAGGTCGACTGGGGCGATCGCCTGCGACACGACGACGGGCAACGTCGCCGTGCCCGACTTCTTCGCCGCCGACTGCTACGCGCCGTTCACCGGCGACAACGGCGGGGCCACCTCGCCGGGCGTGACCGCCGACGAGATCACGATCGTCGTCTACCTCGGCCAGGCGGGGTGACCCGATCATCAAGTACATCACCGACGCGATCGCGGTCGACGACACCAACGCCCAGATCGCGGACACGATGACCGGGTTGATGGACTTCTACCAGGCGTACTACGAGCTCTACGGCCGCAAGATCAACCTGATCACCTACGAGGGCACGGGCAACGCCTCCGACGAGGTGGCCGCCCGCGCCGACGCAGCGCAGATCGCCGAGGAGTACACCCCGTTCGTCGTGCTCGGCGGGCCGGCGCTGACCAGTGCCTTCGCCGACGAGCTCTCCGCCCGCAAGGTGATGTGCATCGGCTGCACGCCGGGCCAGACGCCCGAGTGGTACGCCGAGCGCTCACCGTACGTGTGGGGCCTCGATGGCAGCGCCGCCCAGAAGCAGGAGCACGTCGTCGAGTTCATCACCAAGCAGCTCGTCGGCAAGAACGCCGAGCACGCCGGTGACGAGTTCACCGGGTCGCCGCGCAAATTCGGCCTCGTCTACCTCAACAGCAGTGGCGCATCCGAGGAGCTGGCCAATCGGTTCGCGACGTCGATGAGCGACGCCGGCGCGCCGCTCGCCGAGGTCATCCCGTACGTCCTCGACCCGTCCTCGATCCAGCAGACCGCCGTGCAGGTGATCACCAAGCTGAAGGCGTCTGGCATCACCACCGTGATCTTCAGCGGTGACCCGGTGGCACCTCGCGACTTCACCACCGAGGCAACCGCCCAGGAGTACTTCCCCGAGTGGGTCGTGGCTGCTTCGACGTTGATGGACACCAACGCGTTCGCCCGCACGTACGACCAGCAGCAGTGGGCGCACGCCTTCGGCGTCACCCAGCTGGCCGCCAAGGCAGACGCGACGAAGATCGGTGCGTTCGCCGTGTACAAGTGGTTCACCGGTCAGGACCCGCCGGCACCCGGCTACATCGGCGTCATCCAGCCGAACCCGGCGTTGTTCTTCGCCGTCGTCGAATCCGTCGGTCCGAACCTGACTCCCGAGGCGTTCCGCGATGCGCTGTTCGCCGGTGAGCCGACCACCCGTGCCATCGGCCAGCCGTCGCTGTCATACGGCGACAAGGGCATCTGGCCGGAGACGGATTACCTCGGCGTGGACGACGCGACGGTGTTCTTCTGGGACCCGACGGCCACCGGCCCCGACGAGATCCGCAAGGAGGGCACGGGCATGTATCGCTTCCCCGACGGTGGCAAGCGCTACCTGCCGGGTGAGTGGCCGACCGAGGACAAGCTCTTCCAGAACGACGGCACGGTGACGATCTACACCACCCCGCCGCCCGGTGAGGAGCCCAAGGACTACCCGAGTCCTGCCGGAGGCTCGTGATCTGAGTGCGTGACGTCAGTCGGGCAGCCCCGATCAGGCTGGAAGTGACCAGTCGATCGGTGGCAGCCCGGCTGACGTCAGCGCGTCGTTGGTGCGGCTGAACGGCTTGCTGCCGAAGAAGCCGTTGTGCGCGCTGAGTGGTGACGGGTGTGCCGACTCGATGATCACGTGCCGGCCGGCCGCCTGCACGAGCGGCTGCTTCTTGCGCGCGCTGGCACCCCACAGGATGAACACGACCGGGTGCTCCTTGGCGGCGACCGTGCGCAGCACCTCGTCGGTGAAGATCTCCCATCCCTTCCCCTGATGCGACGCCGCCTGGCCGGCGCGCACCGTGAGCGTGGTGTTCAGGAGCAGCACGCCCTGCTCGGCCCACGCCTCGAGGTTGCCGTGCCCCGGCGTGGTGATGCCGAGGTCGCTGTTGAGCTCCTTGAAGACGTTGAGCAGCGACGGCGGGATGGCCACGCCGCGGCGAACGGAGAAGCACAGGCCGTGTGCCTGTCGCGGGCCGTGGTACGGGTCCTGTCCGAGGATGACGACGCGCGTCGAGGCGAACGACGTGAGGTGCAAAGCGGCGAAGACGTCCTCGTGCGGTGGGTACACCGTGTGTCGTTGTCGCTCGTCGGCGACGAACGCCTGCAGCGGCGCCCAGTAGGGCTTGGCCAGCTCACCCCGCAGCACCGGGTTCCAGTCGGTGGTCACCGTTGCATTCTGGCGCGTCAGCCGGGCGTGTCGCCGTGGCCGTCACCCGGGCCGCCCGGACCGCTGCTGTCGCCGCCCCAACCGCCGGGATGATCGTCGCCATCGCCGTCGGACTCGCGCACGTCGGGCACCAGTCGACCGTCCTCCAACGACACGCGGATGCGAGTGACGTGGCCGTCGCCTGACGTGAACCGCACCTCAACGCGACGACCGCTGCCGTCGACGACCACGGCATCGAAGCCGCCTGCCGGATCGGCGCTGACGACGATGACCCGGTCGCCCTGGCGCCGCACGGTCACCGATCCACCCTGACCGGAGAACGTCCTCGATCCGACTGGCACGTTGGTGCTCGGCACGGTCGTCGGCGTCGAGCCGTGCTGGCCGGAACCGGAGCCAGTGCCCGAACCCGAGCCGACCGGCTGTTCGGGCACGGCGGGTGCGGTCGGCGCCACCGTGACCGTCACCTCGGTGGCGGTGGTCGGGGGGATCGTCGTCGACTCGTCGACGGTGGTGGTCGGCGCGATCGTGGTGGTCGTCGGTGCCGACGTCGGCGTCAGCCCGACGACCTCGGTCGTTCCGGTGGCGGACGTGCTGGTGGGGCGCAGCACGGGCGCGGACTCCGGCTGGGCGGCGAACGCGGCGACCCCGAGCACGAGTGCGCCGACGGCGGTGCTGCCGCTGAGGATCGCGGCGCGGCGCCGACGGGCGCGGCGGGCCTTGCCGCGGACGGCGACGAGCGCGACGTTCTCGTCGGGGAACGCGCCGCTCAACCGGCCGAGCTGCTGGCGCAGGCGAGGATCGTCGAAGTCGTTCATCCGAGCTCCGGTCCCGCTGCGTCCGGCACGGGCTGGCGGTCCAGGAACGCGGCGCGCTGATCGGCTCCGCCGAGGACGGAGCGCAGGCGCTCGCGGCCCTGGTGCAGGTGGAACTTCACGGCGCCCTCGCTGAGCCGCATGGCCACTGCCACTTCGGCCACGCTGAGACCGTCGACGTAGAACAGGGCGACTGCCAACCGCTGCTGGCGCGGCAGATCGGCCAGCGTGGTCATGATGGTCGCGTCCGCCGAGGGCTCGGCATCGATCGCGAGGTCGCCCTCGTCGGGCCGAGCCGCCAGCCGCTCCATGGCCTGCTGCTTGCGACCGTTGCGACGGTGCTCGTCGCGCAGGCGGTTGATCGCCACCCGGCGCACCCACCCGACCGGGTCGTCGTAGCGCGACACCCGGCGCCAGTGGAGGTGCGCCTTCACGAACGCCTCCTGCACCGCGTCGGCGGCCTGCTCACGGTTGCCGCTGACCAGGGTGAGGGCGCGCACGAGCCGGCCGTAGTGGGCCCGGAACAGCGTCTCGAGCGTCTCGATCACGGCGAGGTCGACGGTCGTGTCCGCCCTGCTCACCGATCGGTCACCCACGGTGGCGCACCGTTCCACCGGGGAGAGACGCACGAACTGCACATGGGTGACACGCACGATGCGAGTCGACGGTTTGGCCCACGGGCACCTCTTGTCATCGGACGCTACGGTGGTGCACGTGAGCGACATTCTCGAGGTTGACCTGCTGGCCTTCGAACGTGGTACCTCGTCGCAACGTGCGGCGGTGGTCGACGGCGTGCGTCGCAGCCTGGTCACCGGGTTCGTCTATACCCGCCACGACCTCTCCGAAGACATGCTCGACACCGCGTACGGGATGCTCGCCGAGTTCTTCGGCAAGCCGACCGACGAGAAGCAGCAGTTCACCGCCCCGGAGACCCACGGTCAGACGGGCTACACCGGTCTGCTGGTGGAGACCGCGGCGAGCAGCGACGTACCGGACTGGAAGGAGATGCTCAACTGGGGCCGGTCGTTGCCGGTCGGGCACCCGCTGCGCGACCGCTACCCGCATCGCTACGGCCCACAGGTCCTTCCTGAGGCCGCCGTGCCCGGCATCGAAAAGGTGCTCACCGACTTCCACAACACGATCGAAGACCTCCAGCGTCGCTTCCTGCGCGTGATCGCCGAAGGCCTCGGCTGCCACGAGACGTTCTTCGACGAGATGACCCACAACGGCGCCACGCTCACCCGCGCCATCCGCTACCCACCGATGGTCGAGTCGCCCGGCGGCACGCACGTGTGGGCCGGCGCGCACGGCGACATCAACCTGATCACCGCGCTGCCTCGGGCGACCGCGCCGGGTCTGCAGGTGCTGGTCGATGGCGCCTGGGTCGACGCCGTCGCACCGCAGGGGCAAGTCATCATCAACACCGGGATGATGTTGGAGCGGCTGACCAACGGCATCATCCCGCCCGGCATCCATCGCGTCGTCGCCGACCCGAACTACGGCGGCGAGCGCTACAGCGTGGTGCAGTTCTGCCACCCGACCCCGTGGACGCTGCTCACCCCGTTGGCCAGTTGCATCACCCCGGAGCACCCGCAACGGCACTCGGCGATGGTCAGCGCCGACGCACTCGATCTCGTGCTCTACGAGATCAACCTCGTGGAGACGGCCCGGCGTGTCAGCTGACGCCGAGCTGCCGGGGCGCGACCCGGCACCGGCGGAGGCCGTCGACGCAGTGCCGGCGCCAGCTCCTCCTCCCGCGCGTCCCAAGGTCGTGCTGGCCGTCGACATCGGCGGGACGAAGATGGCTGTCGGCCTGATGACGATGCACGGCGAGCTGATCGATCGCGAGCAGACGTTGGTCGACCACTCGGCCAACGCCAACTCGCTGTACGAGAACCTCGACGTGATGGTGCAGTCGCAGCTCGAACGCGCGCGCGGTCACCACCAGATGGATCCCGTGTCGGTCGGCGTCGGTTGTGCGGGTCCGGTGACGCCGAACGCCGAGGCGGTGTCGCCGTTGAACATCCACGCGTGGCGGGAGTTCCCGTTGCGCGACCGGTTGGCGGCGTCCGCCGGGTTGCCTGTGTTCGGTGAGCTGGACGCGAAGGCGCTCGCGCTGGCAGAAGGGTGGCTCGGCGCGGCACAAGGCCGCGACAGCTTCCTGGCGATGGTCGTCAGCACCGGTGTCGGCGGGGGCATCGTGCTCAACGGTCAGCTGCTCGACGGGGCCACCGGCAACGCCGGCCACGTCGGGCACATCGTCGTCGAGCCGAACGGCCGACGGTGCGTGTGCGGCTCGCGAGGGTGCCTCGAGGCCGAAGCCTCCGGCCCGGCGATCGAGGCGATCACCGGCCGCCCGCCCACCGAACCGAGCTACGAGATCATGCAGCGCACCGGCCGGCTCGTCGGGCGAGCTGTTGCCTCGGTGTGCAACCTGCTCGACCTCGATCTCGCGGTCGTCGGCGGCTCGGTGGCGCTCGGCTTCGGGGCGACGTTCTTCAACGCCGCGCAGGAGACGCTCAGCGAGCACAGCCAGCTCTCGTTCAGTCGCTCGGCGCGCATCACGCCGGCCCGCCTGGGTGACCGCGGACCGCTGGTCGGTGCCGGTGCAGTGGGCATGCGCGGCGTGCGCCGCGCGCAGCGCGCCAGCGCGTAGCCTCACGTTTCGACGGCGGACGCACAGGGGAGTACAGGGACATGACGAAGATCCGGAGCACTGACGGCTCGTTGATCAAGGACGCTCGCGGCCAGGGTGGCGGCGGTGGTGGCGGCCTCGGCGGGTTGTTTCCCGGGATGGGTGGTGGCGGTGGTGGCGGCCTTCCCGGTGGTTTGAAGGCAGGCGGCGGGATCCTCGGCATCATCATCGCCCTGGCGGCCGTGTTCCTGCCCAAGCTCCTCAACTCGGGCCAGTCGTTGGCATCCACGAACGAGGGCACGCCCACGTCGGGCCAGGCGTGCTCGACCGAGCTGGAACAGGTCGTCTGCGGTGCGGTCAACGACGTCTCGGCGTACTGGAAGATCGCGCTGCCGCAGTACTTCGGCACGGAGTATCGCGACGCGTTCACCGAGTTCTTCACCGACAGCACCAACACGGGGTGCGGCAACGCCACCTCACAGGTCGGGCCGTTCTACTGCCCGGTCGATGAGCAGGTGTACCTCGACCTCGGTTTCATGCAGCAGCTCGAGCAGCAGCTGATCGGCACCACCAGCGACCTCGCCGAGCAGTACATCGTCGCCCACGAGTACGGCCACCACGTGCAGAACATCCTGGGGACCAACGCTCAGGTGCAGAAGGCGCAGCAGAACGATCCGAGCAACGCCAACAAGTACTCGATCGCACTCGAGCTGCAAGCCGATTGCTTCGCCGGCGTGTGGGTCGGATCGCGCGACGTGCTCTCGTCACCGGACGAGATCAACGAGGCGCTCGCCGCGGCTGAAGGTGTGGGTGACGATCGGATCCAGGAGCAGTCCGGCGGTCAGGTGAACCCCGAAGAGTGGACGCACGGGTCCGCCGAACAGCGTCAGCAGTGGTTCACGAAGGGCTTCCAGACCCAGGACCCGCGGCAGTGCAACACGTTCCAGGACGTGTAGGGGCGTCGCCGCCGAAGCGTCGGTAGAGGCGCTCCAGTGGACCCATCCCGAACCGCTCCGTCCACCACGCCGCGAGCGCGATGCCGACGGCCCAGTAGGACAGCGCGAACGCCACCGCGGTGTCGAGCCCGGTCGGGCGGATGATCTCCCACCAGTTGACGAGCAGGTTGAACACGAGCGCGTGCCCGACGTACAACGTCAGGGTCATGCGGCCTGCCATGGCGAGCGCGGAGGTGGTTGCCGAGGTCCGTGTGCGCTCGGCGATCCAACCGATCACGCAGAACGCCACGATCGACGATCCCACGGTGCCGACCGTGTAGTTGAGGCTGCCGTTCCAGTGATCCACGGAGAAGACGAGCCGTTGCCATGCGGTGTCGTCGAAGAGCGTGCGCAGCGCGTAGGTGACGATCAACAACGAGAGCCCGAAGAGGACGAGACGCACTCGCCACGCCGCCGTCAGCGGGAGCAATCGACCGAGCACCATGCCGGCGCAGAGGAACGCCAGCCACGGCAGCAACGGGTGCGTGCCGTTGACGAAGGTGTCGAACAGCAGGCGGCGTGGCGACTGGATCTGGAACGAGCGGCTGCCCGGGTAGAACAGCCAGTTCATGTCGTGACCGTCGGCGGCCCGATCGAAGGCGTACCAGCGCAGCGCCGCTGACGCCGCGGCCGCGCCGGCACCGATCAGCACCAGCCAACGGCTGCGCAGCGTGAACAGCAGCGCGCCGGCGACGAAGAAGGCGCCGTAGAAGAACAGGATCGTGCCGCTCCAGATCCAGTTGAAGACGTAACCGAACCCGTAGAGCAGGACGCC
Source organism: Ilumatobacteraceae bacterium (assembly GCA_965229005.1). GTDB lineage: Bacteria > Actinomycetota > Acidimicrobiia > Acidimicrobiales > Ilumatobacteraceae > CBDDIP01. The sequence goes on along the minus strand of CBDDIP010000001.1, from coordinate 705,337 downwards.
GCGTCGGATCAGTCGCCACCGGTCGTCGCTGCGCGCCGTGCGATCGCCGCTCGCTCTGCTGGCGGCGGTGAGCAAGGTCACGCCCATCCCGGCGACCATCACGAACGTGGCGGCGAAGCGAGTCGACAACGGTCCGTCGAAGGGATCGAAGAAGCGGTTGATCGTGGAGGTGCCGACCTCGCCACCGCGGTTGATGAGGAAGCCGTGGTAGTTCATCAGCGCCACGCCGATCAGGGCGACGGCGCGGGTGACGTCCAGGTCGATGATGCGCTGCTTGCGCTCGCCGATCACTGCCGTGCCGGTCACGGTCGGGCTCGTCACGTCCAGGAGAGCTCGTCGGCGAACGACGTGATCAGCGGGCGTTGCACGTCGACGGTCTCGCCGACCGTCGGCAGTGGCTCGCCGTCGGCGACGAACGCGAGCGAGCTGTGCATGTGCGGCGCTTCGAGCAGCGGCACGCGTCGGCGAGCGAAGTGGAACGGGCTGTCGCCGTTCGCCAGCGCCGCGACGCCGTGCGCCGACCCGGCGCCGATCACCACCACGTGCCCATCGCCGGGCGCGGCGACGTGGTGGTAGCCGACCAGCTCGCCGGCCGCGACCGCGTGGACGTCGAGTACGTCAGCGCCGAGGTGCATCGTCGACTTGTCGCCGTGCCACAGCGCCGTGCCGACGCGCAGCTGCAACGTGCGATCGGGGTGGGCCGCCTGCAGCGCGGCGAACGCGGTCGGGGAGAGGTGGCTGACCGACAGTCCGAGCTCCGGCAGCAGCGCATCCAGCGCGAGCTCGATCTCGGCGCGGCGACCGGCGTCGTCGCCGGCGAGGGGAAGGTGCATCGACGCGCCGGCGACCGTCAGCCCGGCAGCGGTCACCCGTTCTCTGAGCGCCGCGATCTGCGTCGCCGGTGCTCCGAACCGACGCATCGACGAACGGACCTTGAGCACCACCGTCCCGCTCCAGTCGTGCAAGGCGTCGACGTGTGCTGCGCTCCCGACTGTGAGGATCGCGTCGGTGCTCGATGGCGCGACGAGCGTCGGCGTGAGCACCAGCGGTCGCACGCCGGGCGCCACGTCGTCGAGCTCCTGGATCGTGCCGACGCACACGATGCCGCTCGACGCGAGCGATGATGCGATCGGGTGCAGCACGTCGCGACCGAACCCGTAGCCGTTGCCCTTCACCACCGGCAGCAACCCGTCGATCTCGCCGGCCACGCGATGGACGTGATCGAGCCATGCCTGGCGGCGGACGGTGAGGCGCAGCGTCATGTCCGCCGCACGGTAGTGCCGCGGCGCGCCGACGGGAGCTCGCTGGGCAATCCCGAGTTGTCTGGTCGGGATTCGCCGCTTACGATGAGTACGTGCCTCGTGCCAAGGAGATCTTCTCCTTTCCGAACCCGGTGAACGAGACGTCGGCGCGCCTGGTCGCCGCCGGTGTCGTCGCTCAGGCGGTCGCCTTTCTCCTGGTCCGCCAGTGGTGGGTGCTCGTGCCGCTGGCCTTCGGGTTCCTCGCTCGCGTCCTGGCCGGCCCGCGGTTCAGCCCGCTCGGTCAGTTCGTCACCCGTGTCGTCACGCCACGCATGCCTGGTCCGCACCGGTTCGTGCCGGGCGCACCGAAGCGCTTCGCCCAGAGCGTCGGTCTCGTGTTCAGCGGTGGTGCGCTGCTGTCGTGGGTGCTCGGCGGCCACACGTTGGCCATCGTCCTCATCGCCGGACTCGTCGTCGCCGCGGTCCTCGAGTCGGTGTTCGCCGTCTGCCTCGGCTGCATCGTGTTCGCCTGGCTGATGCGCGTCGGCGTGATCCCGGAGAGCGTGTGCGTCGAGTGCGCCGACATCAGCCGCCGGCTCGCCGGGGCGGCCAGTTCGTGAACGACGGGCGCAGCGCCGCGGCACTCCGCTGGCGCACGACGCCTCGCCAGACGCCGGCGCCATAGGCCGCGTCGTCGGCGATCCGAAGCAACGTGTAGCGCACGGGGTCCACCGTCACGTCCGGAGATCTCGCGTCGAGCAGCGCCGGCACCACGGCTGCGGCGACGAGTGCCGGACGCAGGCGGGGGAACAGCAGACCGGCGACCAACGCCAGCGGCCACCAGGTGCGTGTGATCGCGCTCGCGACCTGACGTCCGGCGAACAGGTGGCCGAGCCCGGCCAGTCGCCACGCCTCCTGCGCAGGCAGGTCGGTCAGCTTGCGCTGCAGCGCCCGACACGTCCACCCGGCCAACCCGAGCGCCAGCAGTGGGCGGCGCAGGGCGACGAGCGCCCACACGCCGGCGCTCCAACCGCTCATGCGCAGCGGCGCCAGCGCGCCTGGGTGACGAACCGCAAGCGGTGCAGCCGATGATCCGTAGCCGACGCGTTGCCGCGCCCACTCGCGCAGCGTCGGCCGTGGCTCGTGGCTCACCGAGCTGGCCGGCTCGTAGCGGCAGCGCCACCCGGCCTGGCGCAGGCGCCAGACGAGATCGACGTCTTCGCCGAAGCGCAGCGTCGGGTCGAACCCGCCGATGGATCGAACGGCGTCGACGCGACAGACGATGGCCGCTGCGGGCACGTAGCTGACTCGCGTTCCGGCGTCGATGCGTGCCGCCTCGTCGCCGAGATCGAGCGGGCCGTTGCTGCGCTCGTACGCGCCGAGCGTGCTTGCCGATCCTCCGCTCGCGACGACGCGCGGCGCGACCAGTGCGACGCGCGCGTCGTCGAAGTGGACGAGCAGTGGTTCGAGCCAGCCGTCGGGGCAGCGGACGTCGCTGTCGACGAAGGCGACGAGGTCGGTCGTGACGCGCTGGAGCCCGACGTTCCGCGCCGGTCCGGGCCCGCAGTTGCGGGCGAGCCGCAGGACGGTCACCCCGGTGGTCACCTCGACGGGCGGCTCGCTGGCGTCGTCGACGACGATGGTCGTGCGCACGTCGGGCACGGCGGCAGCGGTCGCGTTGAGCACCGGCGACACGGCGGTGACGTCAGACGCCGTGAACGGTCCGGCCTCGTGCAACGGGTGCACCGCGCCGGCGTCGATCAGTCGATCGGTCAGTCGTTCGTGACCCTCCGCCGGCTCCTCGCCGCGCTCGATGGCTTCGACGACGCGCAGGCCGCCGGGGGACAGTCGGAACATCCGCAGCGGTGACCCGGCGAGCACCAGTGAGCCGACGCGCCGGTACGAGCTGTCCTGCCGGAACCGCATCACGTCCACCACTCGTCGACGGCGGCGACGAGATCGATCGTCAAGCGCGTCAGCAGTGTTCGTCCGTGCGTGGCGTTGGCGCCGTTCGGATCACCGAGGACGCCGTTGGCGCTGACGGCTCGTACCCCGCCCTCGCGCAGCTCGTCGATCAGCTCGCCGATGGGCTCGGTGCGGCCGCGCTCGGCGCGCTCGTCGAGCACGAGGTGCGGTGCGATGGCCAGCATCAGTGACGTCTCGGTGTTGCCGGCATGCGCATCACCGTCGCGCACCTTCGGCCACCACGGCAGGGCGCGCCGGCCTTCGCCGGCCAACGTGCGGCAGGCGTCGCGCACCGCAGCGAAGTTGCCACCGTGCCCGTTGACGAGCACCACGCCGCTGCTCCAGTCGGCGCTGCGCACCAGTTCGATCAGCACCAGTGCCATCGCCTCGTTGCCAATCGACAGCGTGCCGGGAAAGCCGGCGTGCTCACCGCTGGCCGTGATCGTCAGCGCCGGCGCGACCATCACGTCGCCGGGTTCGAACGACGACGCCAGCGCCTCGGCGAGCGCGACGGCGATGCGGGTGTCGGTGTCCAGCGGCAGGTGCGGGCCGTGCTGCTCGCAGGAGCCGACGGGCACGGCGAGCAGCGGCCGGCGCTTGGCGTGCCACAGCTCGGGCCAGGTGACCTCGCCGAGGTTCTGCGTCATTGCACGCACATCCTGCCAGCCGGTGGTGCTCAGGTGCGCAGGCCGCGCGTGATCGCGTCCATCGCTTGCTCGTAGACGACGGCCCAATCGACGAGCGGCGCCGGGCCGACGTGGCGCAGCTCGAGGCTGACGACCCCGTGGCACGTCGCCCACACGACCGCAGCGGTCTGCAGCGGATCGGCGGCGGCGAACATGCCCGCGTCCATCACGCGCTGGATCCGGGCCGCCAGCTTGCCGAGCGTCGCACCGGCGACCTCGAGTGCCGCGTCGGACGGCACGAAGTCGGGCACGGGCCGATCGAACATGATGCTGTACGTCGTTGCGTTCGCCAGTGCGAACATGCGGTAGGCGATGCCGCACCGACGCAGGTCGGCCACCGGATCGTTCGTCTCGTCGGCGGCGTCCATGCCGGCGCCGAGCTCGGTGAACCCGGCGACGAAGAGGTGCTCGATGACACCGTCCTTGCCGCCGAAGCGGGAGTAGACGTTCATCGTGCTGACCCCGGCATCGGCGGCGATCCGCCGCACGGTCAGCGCCGACGGGCCTTCGGCGGCGAGCAGGTCGCTCGCTGCCTGCAGCAACGTGGTCCCCACCGAGTCGAGTCTGGGGTCCAGCACGGGCATCGACGAGGAGGTTACCCGGGTGCCGTTGCTGTGGCCGATGTCATGATGCGCCCGCATGGAACGTCGTGATAACACTGTTACAACGTACCATCGACAACCGCCCGAACGGACCCCGAGGAGCCCTCATGCCAACGACCGCATCGCCCAGCACCAACACGGAACGCTCGCCGTGGCGAGTGCTCGCCGTCCTCTGCATCTCCGTGTTCATCATCGTCGTCGACGGCACGATCGTGAACGTGGCCCTGCCCACGTTCGTGCGCGAGCTCGGGGCCACCACCAGCCAGCTGCAGTGGATCGTCGATGCCTACGTCCTCGTCTTCGCCGGGCTGCTGATGGCTGCCGGCAGCGTCGGCGACCGCTTCGGCCGCAAGGGCACGCTGCAGATCGGCATGGCGCTGTTCGCCGGCACCTCGGTGATGGCGGCGATGGCGTCCGGCCCCGGCGAGCTGATCGCCTGGCGCGCAGCGATGGGCGTCGGCGCCGCGCTGATCTTCCCGGCAACGTTGGCGTTGCTCGTCAACGTCTTCACCAACGCGAAGCAGCGGGCCACCGCCATCGCCATCTGGGCGGCAACGAGCGGACTCGCCGTTGCACTCGGGCCCGTCACCGGTGGGTTCCTCCTGGAGCACTTCTGGTGGGGGTCGGTGTTCATGGTCAACCTGCCGGTCATCGTCGTGGCGATGGTCGCGATCTGGCGGCTCGTGCCCACCTCGCGAGACACGACCATCCGCCGCTTCGATCCGCTCGGCACGGTCCTGTCGATCGCCGGTGTCAGCGTCCTCGTGTGGGCGGTCATCGAGGGGCCCCATCACGGTTGGACGTCGGTCACGAGCGTGGGCGCCTTCACGCTCTCGGTGCTGCTGCTGGTCGGCTTCGTCAGCTGGGAGCGGCACATCGATCACCCGATGCTCGACGTCAGCGTGTTCACCAACATGCGCTTCACCGCCGGCAGCGTCAGCGTCACGTTCGCGTTCTTCGCCCTCTTCGGGTTCACGTTCATGGTCACCCAGTACTTCCAGTTCGTCCGTGGCTACAGCACGCTCGAGGCGGGCGTTCGCACGGTTCCGTTCGCGCTGTTCACCGGGCTGGCCGCACCGCTCTCGGCGAAGGCGGCCGAACGCTTCGGCACCAAGGCCGTCGTCACCCTCGGCCTCGTGTCGATGGCGGCCGGATTCGCCTGGACGACCCGCGACACGGAGTCCACGTCGTACTGGCTGATCGTCGGCCAGATGCTGTTCATGGGTGGCGGGCTCGGCCTCGTCAACGCTCCGGCCACCGAGGCGATCATGGGCTCGTTGCCGCCGGAGAAGGCGGGCGTCGGCTCGGCAGTCAACGACACGGCTCGCGAGCTGGGCGGAACGTTCGGGGTGGCGATCGTCGGCAGCCTGTTCTCGTCCGTCTACGCGAACCGGGTCGGTGAACTGCTCACCGGTACCGCGCTTCCGATCGAGGCTCGGCGGCTCGCCCAGGAGTCGGCGGGCGCCGGCGTCGAGGTCGCTCGTCGAACCGCCGAGGACGCTGGGCCGCAGGCCGGTCGGGCGGTGAAGGGTGCGATCGACACGGCGTTCCTCGACGGCTTCCACGTCGGCTCGTGGGTGTCGGTCGGCGTCGTGCTCTGCGGCGCGTTGCTGGCGTGGCGATTCCTGCCCCGTCGGGCTGCTGCCGAGGCGAATCAGGCTGACGAGCTGGAGCTCATCCCCGAACCGGTCGTCCCTGAACCTGTCGTCACGGGGTAGCCCCACTCGTGCAACGCGTCGAGGATTCGTCGTGCCGCGGCGTCGGGAGGCAGCGTCACCGTCTCGCCGCGTTGCGGCGCCGACGCGGCGTCCGTCAGCGACCGGACCCGCTCGAGCGCCGATGCGCCAGCGGGCGCAGCGAAGGCGCGAGCGCGAGGTCGGTAGGGGCGGGTCACGCTCGGTGGCGCGTGGTCGGCCTCGCCACCGCGTGCGACGGGGACCGGCGCCTGACGCGATCGGAGTGCGGCCGCCAGTGATGCACGTCGCAGCGAGGCAGCGGCGCCCTCGACGGACACGATCCCGCCGTGCAGCGAAAGCACCTCGCGTCGACCCCCGTCCAGCCGACGTACCGCACGAACGCTGCTGCCGTCGACGTCGACGTGCACGACGCCAAGGGCCTGCGGGCGATCGAGTGCTGCGGCGATGAAGGCGGGGACGCTGCCCGATCCGCGATCGAGCGAGTGATCCCCGCACCAGACCGCACTGCACGCCCGCACGGCACCCGCGAGTGCCTGCGCCACGACGGCGCTCGGCGTGCCGGCATCGAGGTCGATCCTCAGCACCGTGGCCGCGCCACACGAGAGTGCATCGCGCAGCGCTCGCTCGGCGGCAGGCGGTCCGGCCGTGACGACGAGGACGTCCTCACCGATCTCCGACGCCTGGCGCAGCGCCAGCTCGAGCGCGGCACGGTCGGCGGGCGAGGTGCCGGCGAAGCGGTCGTCGTCGGGTTCGCGCGCGTCGGCCACCCACTTCATGCAGACGCCGATCGTCATCGTGAACGACTCATGTGCGGCGGAAGACGACGCCGTGGCCGCCCTCGGGGTAGGACCAGCTGATCGCGCCTTCCTTGTTGCACACGAGGTAGCACGTGCCGCACTCGAAGCACTGCTCGTAGTTGAAGACGATGCCGCCGTCGCTGGTCGGCACGAACAGGTTGGCCGGGCAGGCGACGACGCAGTCCTTCGTGCTGCAGTCGGCGCAGGCCGTGCCGTCGACGACGATGTGGGCGCGTTCGTGCACGCGGAACTCGGCGGTCGCCATCCGATCGGTGAAGGAGATCGCGGGCCAGTTGTTGCTCATCCGAAGCTCCTCCATCCGTCCCAGCCGTCGCGCAACAGGTCGCGGCGACGCACCTTCGCCCGCTTGCGCTCCTCGTTCAGGATGCGCCGCAGGCCGGGCTTCGGCGCCGGGTTGTCCACTCGGAACATGCGCTCGACCACGTTGGTGATCATCGACGGGTAGAGGTGCTGCACGCGGTCGGACAGCACGAGCTCCGGCGCTCGGTGCAGCTTGCGGTGATCGCGCAGCACGAACGTGTCGCTGAGCTTGGCCGTGTACCCGGCCAGCCCGCTGGCGGAGACGTCGTTGCTGCGGATCGCTTGCGCCGCGGCCTGCCCTGCGTACATGCCGCTGGCCATGGCGAAGTTGACGCCCTCCAACCAGATGCCCGCAGCGAGGCAGAGCGCGGCAGCGTCGCCGGCAACGAGCAGGCCGTCGCCGACCATCTTCGGCATCATCGCCAGCCCGCCTTCAGGGATGAGGTGCGCCGAGTACTCCTTCAGCTCGCTGCCCTCGATCAGTGGGGCGATCGCCGAGTGCCGCTTGAGGCCGGCGATGATCTCCTCGGGACGCAGCTTCTGAGCGGCCAGCTTCGGCAGCTTGAGCACGGCGCCGACGGCGACCGTGTCGAGGTTGGTGTAGATGAACCCGCCGCCGTTGACCCCACCCGTGCCGCCGAGGATCTCGATGTCCACGCCGTCGCGGCCGCGCACGCCGAAGCGCTCGTCGATGACCTCCTTCGGCAACGACAGCGTCTCCTTCACACCGAGCGTGAAGTGCTTCGCGTCGGTGTGGGGGTACAGCCCGGCCTCCTTGGCGAGGAAGCTGTTGACGCCGTCGCAGGCGATCACCACGCGGGCGCGCAGATCACCGTCGGGGCGGTCGGTGCTCACACCGTTGACTGCGCCGTCGGGGTTGCGCAGCAGGCCGATCGCGGTGGTGTCGCACAGCAGCTGTGCGCCGGCGTCGACGGCCTTGCCGGCCAACCAGTGATCGAAGTCCGGTCGGAACGCAGTTGCTCCGTTGAACGGCGGGCTCGCCCACGCGTCACTGCGGAAGTCGATGCTGAACGCCTGCGTGTCCGTGAGGATCATCGTCGAGCGGCGGGTGATCCAGCGTTGGATCGGTGCTTCCTCCCACCAGTTCGGGATCAGCTGATCGAGGATGCGCGGGTAGACGACCCCGCCGTACATGTTCTTGCTGCCGGGGAACGGCCCACGTTCGAGGAGCACCACCGACAACCCGGCGCGAGCGGCGACCAGCGCCGCGCACGCGCCGGCCGGCCCGGCGCCGACGACGATCAGGTCGACGTCCGGCTCAGCCGTTCTGCCGTCAACCATGGAGCTGCTCCAGCAACGCGTCGAGCACGAGGTTGGCATCGCCGACGACGGCGAGATCGGCGAGCTGCATCATCGGGCAGTGCGGGTCGGTGTTGACGCTGATGATGTGGTCCGGCTGACCGAGCCCGGAGGTGTGCTGCACGGCGCCGCTGATCCCGAAGGCGAGATACAGCGATGGGTCGACGACGACACCCGTCGTGCCGATCTGCCGCTCGTGTCCGACCCAGGCGCGGTCGGTGATGACGCGCGTCGCGCCGACGCTGGCGCCCAGCGCGACGCCCAGTTGGGCGAGCTGCTCGAAGCGTTCGGCACTGTCGAGGCCGGCGCCACCGCCGACGATGCGCGGTGCCTCGGCGAGGTCGATCGTGCTCGGATCGGGTGGCAGCACCTCGATCAACGTCGCGTCGACGATCGTGTCGTCGAGCTCGACCTCGACGGTGGTGACCGTCGGTGGTGCTGCGATCGGGTCGCGGTCGGCGCCGCGCACACCCGGCTGCAGGGTGGCGACGAACCGGTCGCCGGGGGAGACCGTGCTCAGCTCGAGCCCGCCGCGCTGGACGAGCTCCACTCTGCTCGGCGAGACCTGCATCGCCCCGGCGAACAGCGGTCGACCGAGGGCGGCAGCCAGGTGCGGCGCGAGGTCGCGCCCGTCCGGCGATGCGGCCAGCACGAGGTGCGGCTCGTGGTCGAGGGCGGCGGCGAGGGTGGCCGACCAAGCGCGCGGCCGGAAGTCGCCGAGCTCGATCAGGACGACCTCGACCGCGATGCCGGTGAGCGCGTCGACCGCGTCAGCGACCCCGGAGCCCACGAGGACGACGTTGCCGCCGCACTCGGCGACCACGTCGTCGGTCCCTGCCGGCAGGGCGCCGTCTCGCACCACCACCAGCGCTCGCATCGGCGCCACGCTACTGCCCGCCCCGCGCGCCGCTCCACCTCGCCCCGGCTGACCTTCTCGTTGCACCCGTTCCCAGATCGGGGAACCCACGCAACGAGCATCCCCAACTTCTTTGCGCGCCCGGGGTCTGGGGCGAATTCGTCTCGGATGCCGCAACGAATTGACCCCAGAGCCCGGCGGGCCAATGCGCGAGGGCGGATCGACGGGCTGGTCGGCCATGCTGGGGGCGTGTCGACGGAAGCGGTGAGCGCAGCGGGGTGGGGGTACCGGCCGCACCTCGACGGGATGCGCACCGTGGCGATCTACCTCGTCGTGCTGTTCCACGCCGGCATCGGCTGGATGACGGGCGGGTTCATCGGCGTCGACGTGTTCTTCGTGCTGTCCGGCTTCCTCGTCACCAACATCATCCTCGCCGAGCACGACCGTTCGGGTCGGGTGCGCCTCGGCCGCTTCTACAGCCGGCGGATCCGACGCCTGCTGCCCGCTGCGCTGGTCACGATCTTCGTCGTCTCGGCCCTCTCGCTGCTGGTGCTGCCGCGCCTGGCCCGAGCGAACTTCGTCGGTGATGCACGCGCCGCGCTGCTGTACGTCGCCAACTTCCACTTCCTCGGTCAGGCCACCGACTACTTCGCCAGCGACGTGCAGCAGAGCCCGTTCCTGCACTTCTGGTCACTGTCGATCGAGGAGCAGTTCTACGTCGTCTTCCCCGCGCTGATGATCGGCCTGCTGTGGTTGGCCAAGCGGTGGCGGCGAGCCATCGTCGTGCCGGCCACGTTGGTGGTGCTGTGCGCGGCGTCGGTCATCGCGCAGGTCCTGCGCGCGGATCACGACTCGCTGAGGGCGTACTACGGCACCGACACGCGTCTCTACCAGCTGCTGGCGGGCGCTGCGCTGGCGGCGACGTGGCACCAACTGCGTCAGCGCGGGGACGCACGAGTGCGCCGGATGCCCGACCCTCGTGCCGTCGCCGCGCTCGCCATCGTGTCGATCGTCGGATTGATCGTGCTGGCGACCGACTGGATCGACCTCGATCCGTCCGGCCGAGGCCTGATGGCGACGGCGCTCACCGTGCTGCTGATCGTCTCGCTGGAGCTCGGTACAGCGGGCGATCCCGGTCGTCGCGTGCTGGCGACGCGGCCGATGGCGTACCTCGGGCGGATCTCGTACGGCACGTACCTGTGGCACTGGCCGCTGATCGTGCTCGCCCGTCCGGTGGTCGACATCGGCTCGACGCAGACCGCGGTGTACGCGGTGGTCGCCGCGACGGCGCTCTCGGCGATCAGCGCGCGTCTCCTGGAGATGCCGATCCGCCGAGCGCCCGCGCTGACCGCTCGACCCCGGGCGACGATCGCCGCCGGGCTCTCGATGAGCGTCCTCGTCGCCGTGCTCGCGGTGCCACCCGTGCTGGAGAGCTCAGCGCACCCGGTGCTCACCGACCGCTCGGTGCTGCAGCCGTCGGGCGACCTCGTGCCGGTCGCCGGGCTCGAGGATGCGCTGCACGCGACGGCGCCGAGCGACCTCGACGCGGATGTCGAAGCATCCGTCCCGCCCGTGTTCGACTGGGCGGCATGCACGGGCCAGCGCCCCGACTCGTGCATCGTGCACGCCGGCCGCACGTTCACCGTGCTGATCATCGGCGACAGCAACGCCGAGATGTTGATCCATCCGCTGGAGGCACTCGCCGAGCAGTACGACTTCACGCTCGCTGCGGCGGTGACACCGGGGTGCCCGTGGCAGGAGGGGCTGCTGTGGAACGGGATCGATGCAATGGTCGATCGATGCTCCGAGGATCGTCGGGCTTGGTACGACTCGGTCGTGCCGGGTCTCGACCCGGACATCGTCATCGCCGCAGCCGTGCCGCGTGATGCGAACAGTCGGACCGACGGCTCGGTGTTCGAGCCGGAGTCCGGGTCGCTCGGCGGCCAGTCGATCGACGATGTCGCCGCCGCCGCGACGGATGCGTCGCTGGATGCGCTCAGCGCCGAGGGCGCGCGCGTCGTGCTGTTCGAGCCACTGCCCTTCGGTGACTTCGACCCAACGATCTGCCTGTCCGGAGCGAGCGACGTCGGGCAGTGCGCCTACGAGGTGCCGGCGACGACGTTTCCCACGGAGACGACCTACCGCAAGGAGGCCGACGAGCGGCCTGACGCGGTGTTCGACGTCGACTACGACCGCATCGCCTGTCCGTACCTGCCGGTGTGCCTCCCGGTGGTCGACGGCCGGCTCGTGTTCCGCAACCAGTACCACCTCGGCAACGAGTGGCTGATGGATCACCGTGACGAGCTGTGGGACCTCGTCATCGCATCCGGCGCGCTCGACGGACTCGTCTAGCTCGTGGCCAGTGACCGACCCATGCACAGCGACGAGTCCGGGCTGTGCAGGTACTCGCCCCAGCACGGGATTTGCGCGTAGCCGAAGCGCTCGTAGAGGCCGAGCGCCTCGGCCTGCTTCGGCCCCGTCTCCAGCCGCATCTCGCTGATGCCGGCGGCGAGAGCCCGGCTCTCCAAGTCCCACAGCACCGCGGCGCCGAGCTTCAGACCACGGGCATCGGGGCGCACGTACATGCGCTTGATCTCGGCGGAGCGTTCGTCGAGCCGGCGGAACGCGCCGCACGCGACCGGTCGGTTCGCGAGGCGGGCGAGCACGAACGAGCCTCGGTCGCCGAGCACCTCGTCGGGGTCGAGCCGGAAGTGGTTGGCCCCCGGCTCCGGGTACATCGCCGCCAGTTCATCGTTGAGCTCGTGGATCAGGCTCAGCGCATCGGTGCCGTCGATGCCGGTCCGCTCGATGGTCACCGTGGGCTGCTTCTGGCCCATGGCGAAGGCGTACGGCGACGGGCCGAAGCGCTGCAGGAACTCGAGTCGACGCTTGGCCTCGTGCTCGTCGGGCAGCACGCCGGCGGGCGTGTGCCAGAGCGCGGTTGCCGAACCGTCGGCGGTGAACCACTCCGACGAACGTCGGAAGAAGTCGCGGTGGATGCCGCGGTAGGCGAAGTCGCGCAACGCTTCGATGGACTCCCACACGGTCAGGTTGACGATGGTCAACGGGTTCGGGAAGACCTGCACGGAGGTGGCCGATCCGGTGTCGTCCTTCAGCCGCCACACGAACCCGGGAGATGTCTCGCCGGCGTGGTTCACCGGATCGAGCCCGTTGACGAAGTCGGCGCTGTCCGGGTGATCGAGCGGTTGACGGAGGGTGGCGATGTTCAACTGAGCCAGATGTGCCATCGGTCCGATCGTAGTCATGAACGTTGCCGTGAAGAACTGGGTTCGATACGGTCCCGTAGCGAAGTTCGCGACCACGAGCAGCAGGAAATGGGGGAGCGATGGCGCTCACGCTGAAGCAGGAGGATGTCACCGGCGGCATCGATCCGAAGATCTACGCACGCCGCTACGGCGTGCTGGCCACGATGTGCCTCAGCCTCGTGCTGATCGTCGCCACGGTCAGCTCGGTCAACGTGGCCATCCCGAGCCTTGCGTCGTCGAAGCTCGACCCCAGCGACACGCAGATCCTGTGGATCGTCGACGCGTACGCACTCGTCTTCGCCGCCTTCCTGCTCCCAGCAGGGGCCCTCGGTGATCGCTTCGGTCGAAAGGGGGCTCTGCTCACCGGCCTCACCATCTTCGCCGCGATGTCGGCCCTCTGCGCCGTGATGCACAACGCCAACGCGCTCATCGCCTGCCGTGCGGTGATGGGCCTCGGTGCGGCGCTGATCATGCCGGCCACGTTGAGCCTGCTGCAGTCCGTGTTCCCTGCCCACGAGCGTGCCAAGGCGATCGCCATCTGGTCCGGCTTCGCCGGTGCCGGCGCTGCCATCGGGCCGTTGATGGGCGGGTTCCTCCTGGAGCACTTCTGGTACGGCTCGGTCTTCCTCGTCGCCGTCCCGATCGCCGGGATCGCGTTCGTCGCCAGTTCGATCCTCGCTCCGCGATCTCGCGAGGGCAAGGGCGCAGCACTCGACCCGGTGGGTTCGGCGCTGTCCATCGGCGGCTTTGCCGCACTGCTCGCCGCGATCATCGAAGGTCCCGAGCTCGGCTGGACGGATCCGTTCGTCGTCATCGCCTTCGTCGTCGCTGCGGTCGGCCTCGTCGGCTTCGTGCTCTACGAGCGCAGCACGCGCGAGCCCTTGCTGGACATGGAGTACTTCCGAGTGCCCCGCTTTGCAGCTGGCAGCCTCGGCATCACGTTCATGTTCCTGGCGATGTTCTCGATGTTCTTCGTGCTCACCCAGTACCTGCAGTACGTGCACGGCTACTCGCCGCTGCAAGCGGGCATCCGCACGCTCCCGTCGGCGGCGACAATGGTGATCATCTCGCCCCGCGCGCCGAAGATCGCTGCCAAGATCGGCGTCGACAAGGCCGTCGGTGGCGGCATGGCGCTGATGGGCGCGGCGCTGCTGCTGCTGTCGCTCGCCGGGCGCGACACGAGCTACTGGTTCGTTGCCATGTGCTTGGTCATCTCCTCGATGGGCGTCGCCGTGTCGATGCCGTCGCTGTCGTCCGGCATCGTCCAGTCGGTGCCGATGCACAAGGCCGGTGTCGGCTCGGCCGTCAACGACACCACACGCGAGGTCGGCGGCGCCATCGGCATCGCCGTCATCGGCAGCGTCGTCACCAGCATCTATCGCAGCAACCTGAAGCCCGCGCTCGCACTCCTCCAGCCGCAGGCCGCGGAGGCCGCTCGCAAGAACGTCGGGATCGCGCTCGAGGTGGCGAACCGCAGCGAGCAACAGATCGGTCCGCAAGCGGCCGAGCAGTTCCGTGTCGCCGTCAAGCAGTCGTTCGTCGACGGTGCACACGTCGGGCTGCGTGTCTCGGCGGCGCTGGTGTTGGCCGCCGGAGCGGTGGTCGCCTACCGCCTTCGTCCTTCCCAGCTCGCCGATGCGTGACGAGGTGAGCCGCGTCGATCCGCGGGTGGTGCGATCGCGCGAGCGCGTGCTCCAGGCCGCCGTGGAGCTGCTCCGAGAGGAGGGTCGCAGTGGTCTCACCGTTGAGGCCGTGGCCGCTCGCAGCGGCGTCGCCAAGACGACGATCTACCGCCAGTTCGCCGACCGCGACCAGATCCACATGGCAGCCATCGAAGCCAACACGACCTCGCTCGACCCCCGCGTCACCGACGACGTCGTCGCCGACATCGAACGCGGTCTCCGACAGCTGGCGGCGAAGCTGCGCGACGACGAGTTCTCGTCGCTGCTGAGCACGGTCATCGAAGCGGCGGAACGCAGTGAGGGCATGGCTCGGCTGTCGGCGTCGTCGTGCGAGTCACGCCGCGGCTGGCTGATCGACCGCCTCTCACTGGCGATCGCCCGCGGCGAGATCACGTCGGGTCATCCGGAGGTGATGGGCAGCCAGCTGGCCGGCCCGCTCTTCTTCCGCAGGTTCATCTCCCGTCAGCCGCTTCCCGACAGCTTCGTGCGCGAGGTGGTCGAGACGGTGATCACTCCGAAGCTGGCAGCTCCGACGGCAGCGCGTCGGCGATCTCCTTCGGCTTCCTCCGGTGGCGGATCACTTCGATCAACAGGTTGATGCCCAGTGCCGTACCGAACGCCACCCAGAACGCAGCGGTGTGGTTGTCCTCGAACGGCTTGCCGACGACGAACGCCAACCCGGCCGCGTAGGTCGCCCAGACGATCGTCGCCAACGCCACCCAGCGGATGAACCACCAGCGGCGCTGACGGGTGATGCCACTGGCCAACGTCAGCGCGGTGCGGCCGCCGGGGATGAAGCGAGCGGTGATGAGCAGCAGACCGCCGCGCTCGGTGATCTGACGGCGGGCCCAGTCGAGGCGCGTCGCGAACTTCGGCTTGCGCTCGGCGCGACGCTCGAACGACGGTGCCCAGTGGCGGCCGATGGCGTAGGCCGTGTTGTCGCCGAGGAAGGCGCCGACCGCGCCGACGGCGATCACGGCGATCAACGGATATGGCGCATCGTTGGTCGCGACGGCGACGCCGCCGATGATCACCGTCGTCTCGCTGGGCACGACCGGGATCACCGAGTCGAGGAAGGCGATCACGAAGATCACGCCGAGGAACCACCAGTTGCCGGCCCAGTCGGCCAGCTTGTCGGTGAGGTCGGTGAGCCAGGAGAAGGCGCCGGCAGTCATGAAGGTCGCACGCTACTGGCTGCCTCGCGTGCGGCGCGGGCGAGGCCGGTCGCGCTGATCGAGTCGTCGGCGGTGACGGTGAGGTGGCCCATCTTGCGGCCCTGCCGAGGTTCGCGCTTGCCGTAGAGGTGCAGGCTGACGTTCGGGTCTGACAGCGCGGCATCCCAGCGCGGCTCGCCGCCCTGCCACAGGTCGCCGAGGAGGTTGGCCATCGCCGCCGCCGGGGCAAGCAACGACGGATCGCCGAGACCGATGTTGCAGATGGCTCGGACCTGTTGCTCGAACTGGCTCGTGCGCGCCGCGTCCAGCGTCCAGTGCCCGCTGTTGTGCGGGCGAGGTGCGAGCTCGTTGACCAGCAGTTCACCGTCGACGACGAACATCTCCACGGCGAGCACGCCGACGTAGTCGAGTGCGTCGGCGACGCGGGTCGCGAGCGGCACCGCTCGCGGCTCGTCGACCGGGACGACGGTGATGTCGAGGATGCCGTCGACGTGCGTGTTGCCGGCCGTGGGGAAGCAGGCCACCTCGCCCCCGGACCGGCGGGCCAGCACGACGGACACCTCGCCCTGCAAGGCCAATCGTTGTTCGAGCACGCACGGCACGTCGCCGAAGCGGTGCCACGCGTCGGCCAGCTCGGCAGCATCGTGCACGGTCGCCTGGCCCTTGCCGTCGTACCCCATGCGCGCGGTCTTGAGGATGGCCGGGAACGTGATGTGCGCGGACGAGAGATCATCCTCGACCTCGATCACCGCGAACGGGCCGACGGGCACGTCGTGTTCGGCCAGGAAGCGCTTCTCGGCTCGCCGGTCCTGCGCGATCGCGATCGCCGCCGGACTCGGACGCACGACGGTGCGCTCGGCGAGACGGGCGAGCGCGGTCGCCGGCGCGTTCTCGAACTCGGTGGTCACGACCGCGCAGGTCGCTGCCATCTCGTCCAGCGCGGCCGGGTCGTCGTAGGCGGCGACGAGGTGACGATCGGCAACTGCGCCGGCAGGCGCGAACGGATCCGGCTCGAGGACCATCGTTCGATAACCCATCGTTCGCGCGGCGATGACGAAGTAGCGGCCGAGCTGCCCGCCGCCGAGGATGCCGAGCGTCGACGGCGGGGTGATCGCGGTCATGCCGGCGGCAGCGCGCTGTGCACGGCGGCGTCGTGGCGCTCGGCGCGATACGCGGCGAGTCGCACGGCGAGCACGGCGTCGTCGGCGGCCAGGATGGCCACGGCGAACAGCGCTGCATTGGTTGCACCCGCCTCACCGATGGCGAACGTGGCGACGGGCGTGCCGGCGGGCATCTGGACGATCGAGTGCAACGAGTCGACGCCGCTGAGGTAGCGCCCGGGCACCGGCACGCCGAGCACCGGCACCAACGTCTTGGCGGCGAGCATCCCCGGCAGGTGAGCGGCACCTCCGGCGCCGGCGACGATCGCCCGCAGCCCCCTCGTCTGCGCCGCCTCGGCGAAGGCGAACATCTCGTCGGGCATGCGGTGCGCCGACAGCACCTGGGTGTGGTGGGCGACACCGAAGTGATCGAGCACGTCGACGGCCTTGCTCATCACCGACCAGTCGCTGGTGGAACCCATCACCACGGCCACCAGGGGTTGCCCGTTCGTCATCGCCACAGTCTCGCGGATCGAGGCCGCCGCACCCGACTGTTGACGTGCAGCCCGTCGGCTGCCTATGCTGATCACGCAGCCACTGGGCTGCATGTACCAGAACAACCACCATGGATCCTGAGAACACCGACGATCTGGATGACGTCTTTCGAGCCCTGGCCGACCCAAGCCGTCGGTCGTTGCTCGATCGCCTCAACGAGCACAACGGGCAGACGCTCGGCGAGCTCTGCAGCGGCTTGGCGATGGCCAGGCAGTCCGTCAGCAAGCACCTCGCCGTGCTCGAGGCGGCGAACCTCGTCAGCACCAGGCGGCAGGGCCGAGAGAAGTTGCACTTCCTCAACGCTCAGCCGATCAACGCCATCGGCGATCGATGGATCCACCACTACGACCGTCGGCGAGTCGAAGCACTCGCCGATCTGAAGACCGCACTGGAGCAGCACGTCATGAGCACGACCGAGTTCGTCTACACCACCTACATCAAGACCACGCCCGAGGCGCTGTGGCAGGCCCTCACCGAACCGGCGTTCACGAAGCGCTACTGGGGTGCGTCGCTGACGTCGGACTGGCAGGTCGGCTCGATGGTGACGTGGGAGTACGCCGGGTTCACGATGGCCGACGCCGAGCAGGTGGTGCTGGAGTCCGACCCGCCGCACAAGCTGGCCTACACCTGGCACACGATCAGCACTGCGTTCGGCGAGCACGTCGGCGGCGATCCCGAGGAGTGGGCCAGGGTGGCGAACGAGCCGCGGTCGCACGTGGTGTTCGAGATCGAGCCCGTCCCGCTCGGTGAGCTCGGTGGGCCCTCGGGGATCGTCAAGCTGACCGTCACCCACGGAGGGTTCGAGGAGGGCAGCGAAGTGCTGGCCGGGATCTCGGGTGGCTGGCCGTCGATCCTGGCGAGCCTCAAGTCGCTGCTGGAGACCGGGGAGCAACTCGTCTACGAGTGAGCGAGATCAGACTGCCGCACCGGCGCGCTCGCCGTCGACCACGGCGGCGTGCGCCCGGCGCGGCGCAACGCAGTCACCGACGCGCTCGACGCTGACGCCCGCAGCGCGCAGGTCGTGGTACAGCCACTCCACCGGGCTCGCCGGCACGGCCAGCACCACCCAATCCGGCACGCGTGTGACGTTCACGCCGGTGGGGTGGTGCAGCAGCGTCAGCGTGCGACCGTCGGTGCCCATCGGCACGAGATCGGTCGTCTGGACGATGCCCTTCGCTCCGGCGCGCATCCACCAGTGCTCCATGTCCAGCGTGATGCCGAGGTCCTGACCGACCACCATCCCGTTGGTGATCACCTCCACCTGGCAACCGCGGTCGGCGAGCAGCTCGGCCACGGACGTGGCGTGGTGGAAGCCGATCTCGTCGATGACGACGACATCGCCGAACGGCTCGGCACTGCCGTCGAGCACAGCGCGCACGTCGACGATGTGCTCGGCATCGGCGGGCGCCCACCACGGGCGACCGGCTTCCGCTCCGGTGGCGACGATGACGTGATCAGGGCGGCGCTCGGTGACGAGACCTGGCCACACGCCGACGCCGTACTCGATCGTCACGCCGAGCCGCCGGCACTCGGTGAGCTGGTTGCGCACCATGTCGCCGAGCTCGGCGCGGTTCGGGACGCTTGCCGCCAGGCGCACCTGCCCGCCCGCTTCGGGCTGCTGCTCGAGCACGGTCACGGTGTGGCCGTTGCGCGCCGCGGCGATCGCCGCCTGCAGGCCTGCGGGCCCGGCACCGACCACCATCACCTGCTTGGGCTTGCGCGTGACGCGCACGGTGCCGGTGGCGCCGGACTCGCGTCCGGTTCGCGGGTTCTCGATGCAGCCGAGCCAGCGGTTCAGACCCATCCGCCCGACGCACTCCTGGTTGCATGACAGGCACAGCCGGATCTCGTCGGTGGCGCCGGCACGCGCCTTGGCGGCGAAGTCGGCGTCGGCGATCTGTCCACGCACCACGCCGACGAGATCGCAGTGGCCTTCGGCCAACGCTCGCTCGGCCTGCAGCGGGTCCTTGAAGCGGCCGACGCCGACGACGGGCAGATCGATGGCCTTGCGGAACGCTGACGGGATGAACATCGCGTAGCCCGGCGGGATGTGCATGCTCGCCTCGATCATGTAGAGGCTGGCGGTGGCGACGCCGATCGACGTGTTGACGTAGTCGACCTGTCCCGACGCCTCGACGAGCTTGGCGATGTGCACCGCGTCGTCGATGGTCGTGCCGCCCTCGATCAGCTCGTCGCCGCAGATGCGCACGCCGAGTGCGAGGCCACCGCCGATGACGCGCCGAACGGCGGCGACGATCTCCAGCAGCAGTCGTGCCCGGTTGTCGAGCGAGCCGCCGTAGGCGTCGGTGCGCTTGTTGGTCGCGGGGGAGAGGAAGCCGCGCACGATCGACGAGTGGCTGCACTGGAGCTCGATGCCGTCGAAGCCGCCCTCGGCGCAGTGCTCGGCGACCAATGCGTAGCCGGCGACGATCTCGTCGATCTCGGCGAGCGTGACCGCTTTGGGGACCTCGCGGAAGAGCGGATCGGCGACGGCGGACGGCGCCCACACCGGCAGGCGGCTGAACATGCTGCTGGCCTGCCCGCCGTTGTGGTTGATCTGGGCGAAGATCGGGACACGGTGGCGGTGGACGGCATCGGTCATCGCCCTGTAGCCCGGGATGACGTCGCGATGGAAGCCGTGGATCAGCTTCTCGTACGGCCAGTCCGTGGCATGCGTCGAGTGCTCTTCGGTGATGATCAGCCCGGCGCCTCCGGCGGCGCGCGCCTCGTAGTAGGCCGCGTGCTGCTCGGTCGGCTTGCCGTCGCGGGCGTAGTTGGTGAGGTGCGCCGAGAAGACGATGCGGTTGCGCGCCGTGACCGGGCCCAGCTGCAGCGGTGTCCACAGGTAGCGGTACGACGACACGAAGCGAGGCTATGCGGGTTGAGGTGGCACGGAGAATCCGGTCGCGAGAATCCGGCCGGTTCGCGACGGATCACCCCGTCGGTGGGCCATGCTGGAGCGTGCTGTTGAACGCTGAGACGCTGCAGGGTGTTGCCGAGGGTCGCATCGACACCGCTGTCCGGCGCTGGCGGCGTCCGACGGTGCGGACCGGCGGCCGGTTGCGCACGCGCATCGGCGAGCTGTCCATCGACCTCGTGGAGCAGGTCTCCGAGGACGACATCACCGACGCTGATGCCAAGCGCGCCGGTCGGGCCACCCGCACGGAGATCCTCGAGGGCACCATCGCCCAGGACGGTCACCTCTACCGCGTCCGCTTCCACCTGGCCGGCGACGACCCGCGCATCGCCGTGCGCGTCACCCTGCCCACCGCCGGCGAGATCCGCGAGATCATCGCCCGCCTCGATCGGCTCGACGCCGCCTCCGCACGCGGTCCGTGGACGCGGGCGACGATGGTGATCATCGCCGAGCAGCCTGCTGTGCGCGCCGGCGACCTGGCCGAGCTGCTCGGCTTCGAGCGTTTGTGGTTCAAGCAGCGTGTTCGTGCGTTGAAGGAGCTCGGCCTCACCGAGAGCCTCGAAGTCGGCTACCGCCTGTCGCCGCGCGGCGAAGCCGTCGCCCGTGTCCTCGCCACCCAGACGTAGTCCCGGACGCGCCCGACTCGCCGCAAGCAGTGCCGAACCGATGCCCGCAGCGTCGCCAAGCGACCGGCCGAGCATCGATTCCAGCCCGTGCACTTCGGGTCGTCGTCACTGACCCTCCAGCCGCCTGAACGGGTCGTCGACGCGTTCCGCAGGACGTACGGTCGCGCGCCGCGCGAAGGCCATCGCGTAACGTGTCCGCGTGGAACAGCTCGCGGGGAAGGTGGCGGTCATCACCGGCGCGGCCAGTGGCATCGGCCGGGCGCTGGCGGACGCGTTCGTCGCCGAGGGCATGAAGATCGTCCTGGCCGACATCGACGAGCCGAAGCTCCGTGCCGCGGAGGCCGAGCTCGCCGAGGGCGGCGCCGACGTGCACCCCGTGGTTTGCGACACGTCGTCCGAGGCGGCGCTGCAGGACCTGGCGCGCATCACGCTGGAGCGCTACGGCGCGGCGCACGTGCTGTGCAACAACGCCGGCGTCGTCGGCAAGGGCGACGCGTGGCGCGGGCCGTTCAGCGCCTGGGAGTGGGTCGTCGGGATCAACCTCTACGGCGTCATCCACGGCATCCGCGCCTTCTTGCCGATCATGGAGGATCAGGGCGAGGGGCACATCGTCAACACCGCGTCGATGGCCGGTCTCGTCGCCCTGCCCGGTGCCGCGCCGTACAACGTCACCAAGTCGTCGGTGGTCGCGCTCAGCGAAGGGCTGTTCATCGAGCTCAAGGCCAACGGTTCGCCGGTGTCGGTGAGCGCGCTGTGCCCTGGCTTCGTGCACACCAACCTGATGGACGGGCAGACGTGGAACCCGGCGCTCGGCGACGAGCCGGCGCCGTCCACCAGCCCGATGGCGCAGATGATCGACGCCGGCCTGCGGCAGGGCGTCATCGACGGCATCCCCGCCTCCGACGTCGCCGCGCAGGTCGTCGACGCGATTCGCACGGACCGCTTCTGGATCCTCACCCACCCGGAGATGCGTCAGGCGCCGGTCGAGCGCATGCAGCGCGCCGCGGAGCAAGTGAACCCGGCATGACGGATGAGCGGCCGCGCGAGCCGCGCAAGAGCACCCGCACATCGGCGTTCGGCGTGGGCAAGCGCGAGGGCCACGACTCCTCCGCGTTCTACGCCCGCTTCCAGTCGCCTGCGGTGTCCGACGACGAGGAGATCAAGCGGCCGGACGCGAGCGTGCTCGACCAGATCTTCGTCGGCAACGCGCGCGACATGCCGCACCTGCCGGACAACAGCGTCGCGTTGGTGGTCACCTCGCCGCCCTACTTCGCCGGCAAGGCGTATGAGGAGGAGCTCGGCAGCGGCGACGTTCCGGCGACGTACATCGAGTACCTGACGATGCTGCGCGACGTGTTCGCCGAATGCGTGCGCGTGCTCGAGCCGGGTGGACGCATCGCCGTCAACGTGGCCAACCTCGGCCGCCGGCCGTACCGGTCGTTGGCGTCGGACGTGACGACGATCCTGCAGGACGATCTGCGCCTGCTGCTGCGCGGCGAGATCGTGTGGGTCAAGCAGCGCGGCGCGGCGGGCAACTGCGCGTGGGGCAGCTTCCAGCGGCCTGCCAACCCCGTCATCCGCGACCTCAGCGAGCGGGTGATCATCGCCGGCAAGGGGCGATTCGATCGCGCCGTCGACGTCAAGCAGCGGGCCCGTCGTGGCATGCCATCGATTGCCACGCTGTCGCGCGACGAGTTCATGGAAGCGACGGTGGACGTGTGGGAGATCCCACCGGAGAGCGCGGCGCGCGTCGGTCATCCGGCGCCGTTCCCGATCGCGCTGCCGGAGCGACTGATCCACATGAACACCTACGAGGACGACGTCGTGCTCGACCCGTTCATGGGTTCGGGCACCGCAGCAGTGGCTGCGGTGCGCACCAATCGTCGCTTCGTCGGCTACGACACCGACGCTGCGTACGTCGCCGCGGCACGGGCGCGCGTGGCGGCCGAGGTGGAGCATGCGCGGCCGCAGCTGCAGGCCACCGACGGTCGCAACACCGATCCGATCGACGGCGGGTGGTCGTCCAAGGAGCTGGCCAAGCGGATGCTCGACGCGGCCGGGTTCGTCGACATCGTCGATGGCACGCCGGTGGTGCCTGGTGTGCAGCCCACGTTGCGCGCCGTCGACGCGCGTGGTCGGTCGTGGTGGATCGAGGTCGTCGGCGGGCGAACCAGCAACCGGCCAGGCGCACAGCGCATCGAGCTGCTGTGGCGAGCGATCGCCAAGGCGGCAGTGGTGCACGAGGCCGATCCGTCGTCACGGTTCGCTGTGCTCGCCGCCGGCCTGCCGGCGTCTGCCTCCGGTGGACGTGCCCTTCAGGCGGTCACCGGCGAGGGCCGTGCGGTGCACGCGGTGATCGACGTGATGGGGGCGGACGCAGCGGCGCAGCTCAGAGCAGCAGGCGGCTGACCGAGAAGATCACCAGGCCGGCGAGCCCGCCGACGATGGTGCCGTTGATGCGGATGAACTGGAGGTCGCGACCGACCTGCAGCTCCATGCGTTCGCTGGTGGCCTTGCCGTCCCACTTCTGCACCGTCGAGGAGATCAGCTCGGCGACCTCGCCGCGGTAGTGCTGCACGACGTAGCCAGCCGCGCTGGTGACCCACGCGTCGACCTTCGCCTGCAGCTCGACGTCGTCGCGCAACCGCGAGCCGAGCGTCTGCAGGGAGCTGTCGATGCGCCGCCGCAGTTCGCTGGAAGGATCCGCACTGGCAGTGAGCATGCTGCTCTTCAGGTCGCGCCAGAGCGAGCGCAGCCAGGCGCGCACCTCCGGATGGGCCAGCACCTCGCGCTTGAGCTCCTCGCCCTTGGCCAGCAGTCCCGGATCGTCGCGCAGCCGATCGGCGAAGGACGCGAGGCGCACGTCGATCGCCGTCCGCACCTCGTGGTGCTCGTCGGCGGCGACGTCGGCGATGAAGCGGTGCACGCCGTCGTAGATCTTGCCGAAGATGCGATCGTCGATGCGCTCGGGGATCCACCACGGCGACTCGTTCTCGAGGCGCGCTCGCAGCGTCGAGCGGTTGTCGTCGAGGAAGCCGCGCAACCCGCTCATCACTGCGTCCAGCAATCGCTGCTGATGTCCGCCGTCGATGGCCACATCGATCGCCCGTCCGACCAACGGTGCCACGGGCGTGGCGAGCACGCGTCGCTCGACGAGCCCTTCGAACGCGGTGCCGATGTCGCGATCGTCGAGCACTTCCAACGTGCCGCGCAGTGCGTCGCTGACCGCCTCACCGGCGCGCTTGGCGTTCGGTTCGTCGGCCAGCCACGTGCCGAGTCGTTGCCCGACGTGTGCGCCGGCCAGCCGTTCGCGCAGCACGGCTTCGGTGAGGAAGTTGTCCTGCACGAACTCGCCGAGCGAGCGGCCGATCTGGTCCTTGCGCTTGGGGATGATCGCCGTGTGGGGGATGGGGATGCCGAGCGGGTGCCGGAACAGGGCCGTGACCGCGAACCAGTCGGCGAGCGCACCGACCATCGCCGCCTCGGCGAAGGCGCGCAGGTAGCCCCACGTGTCGTTGTGCTCTTCGGCCCACCGGGCGATCAGGTAGACGACCGCGGCCACCACCAGCAGGGAGGTGGCGAAGCGCTTCATCGTTCGCAGGCTGCGCAGCTTGTCTGCATCGCCGCTGCTCAGATGGCTGGTGTCGGTCACCGGCGGACCCTACCCACGGCGCGTGGTCAATCAGACGCAAGACGTTGAGACGTTTTCCGCCTTTACGTCTCACGTCCGCGGGCGTACGCTTGCGCGATGCAAGTGAAGGTCGATGGGGAGAAGTGCCAGGGGCACAACCGCTGCTACGCATTGGCGCCCGAGCTGTTCGACGTCGACGACTACGGCCAGGCCGTGGTCATCGGCGACGGGACGGTCACGCCGGAGCTGGAGGCCAAGGCTCGCCTGGCGCTGGCCAACTGCCCCGAGTTCGCGATCACGATCGAAGATTGAGGAAAAGACGATGACGTACACCCCCGAGGCGGACGCCGCGACCCCCGTCAGCCTCTACGGCCCGGTCACCGACTGGACCACCGACTTCGACCACGCCGACCCCGAGTACAACGCCAACGCGCACGAGATCTGGGAAGACCTCCGCGGTACGTGCCCGGTGGCCCACACCGATCGCTACAACGGCGCGTGGCTCCCCGTGACCCACGAGGACGTCACGGCGATCGCCTACGACACCGAGCACTTCACGTCGCGCGCCGTCGTCGTCAGCACGAGCGAGATCCTCGCCCAAGCGCCGATCGGTGGCGCTCCGCCGATCACCAGCGACCCGCCGTTCCACCACCACGCCCGCCGTCTGCTGCTGCCGCCGTTCGCGCCCAAGCAGATCGAGCCGTGGGAGGACGACATCCGCCTGCTGTGCAACGAGCTGCTCGACGAGATGGCGGTCGACGGTGCCGGAGCCGTCGTCGACGCTGCGCTGACCTACGCGCAGCACATCCCGGTCAACGTCATCGCCCGCATGCTCGGCTTCCCGCCGGAGGACGGCGACCAGTTCCGCAGCTTCGTGCACGACATCCTCGAAGGTGTCAACCTCGCCCAGGCGGAGCGGCAGGCAGCGTTCGAGAAGCTCGATGCGTACCTGGAGATCCAGATCCAGGACCACATCGACAACCCGCGCGAGGACCTCACCAGCTACCTGATGAACGCGACGATCTTCGAGCAGCCGCTGAGCCCCGAGCACGTGCGCGGCAGCATCGTGCTGCTGCTGATCGCCGGCATCGACACCACGTGGAGCGCCATCGGTTCCGCGCTGTGGCACCTCGCCTCGACGCCGTCCGACCTCGAGCGCCTCGGCAACGAGGACGAGCTGTGGACCACGGCGATCGAGGAGCTGCTGCGTGTCTACGCACCCGTGACGATGGCGCGCATGGTGGCCAAGGACGTCGAGTTCAACGGCTGCCCGATGAAGGAGAACGACTGGGTGCTGTTGCCGTTCCCGGCCGCCAACCTCGATCCCGCCGCCTTCGATCGCGCCGACGAGGTCCTGCTCGATCGCGAGGAGAACCGCCACGCGGCGTTCGGCCTCGGCATCCATCGCTGCCTCGGTTCCAACCTCGCTCGCCTCGAGGTGCGCGTCGCCGTGCAGGAGTTCGTCAAGCGCTTCCCGCGCTTCGAGCTCGCCGACCCCAGCGCCGTTCGCTGGAGCGTCGGTCAGATCCGCGGCCCGAGAGAGCTCCCCATCCGAATCCTCTGATACTCGGGCTCGCTGCGCTCGCCTCCCGAGCTCACTCGCTGCGCTCCCTCGCCCGAACTCCAGCCGTCTCGCGCCTCAGCCAGGGGCGGCGATGGCGATGGCGACCGACTCGGGTGCGCCTCTGATTCCGATCAGGTAGCCGCCGGGGGCGACGTAGTTGGGAATGCCGAGCGTGACCTCGGTCGTGCTCGAGGCATTGGCATCGACGTGGACCTCGATGTTCACGCCGAGGTCCCAGAACGAGCCGTTCGTCGTCGTCGAGAGGATGAACGCCAACCGTGCATCGACGGGCGTGGACGCAGCGTTCGTGGACGTCACCGTCAGCTGAACCGATCCGTTCGGGCACGCCTTGCCGGGATCGACGGCAAGCTCGAACGTCAGCGGGACGGGCGCCGACACGATCGAGTCGTTCGGCCCAGTCGACGTCAGCGTCGTCTGCGTCGGTCGGATCGGGGTGCACCCGTCGGTCGACGGCTCCGGAACCGTTGGTGAGACGATGTCCGGGAACGAGGGCCGGGTCGACGGACTGGACGAGTCGCTGCTGCAACCGGTGACTGCCACGGCGACGACCGCAAGGGCGATCCCGATTCGAACTCGCACGGACAGATCTTCGCACGTGTGCTAGCACGGCGCGGTGGGGAGCATCGTCGACAACATCGCACCGCCGCGCCTCGGGCGCGACTTCCGGTGGCTGATGAGCTCGTCGTGGATCAGCAACATCGGCGACGGCATCGCGCTCGCTGCCGGTCCGTTGCTGGTGGCCTCGCAGACGCACGACCCGCTGCTGGTCGCCGCCGCGGGGTTCCTGCAACGACTGCCGTGGCTCCTCTTCGGCCTCTACGCCGGGGTCATCGCCGACCGCTACGACCGTCGCCGCGTGGTCGTGATGGTCGACCTCGGTCGCGCCGCGGTCCTGACGGTGCTCGCCGTGTCGATCCTCACCGACACGGTGAACGTCGGCGTGGTGCTCGCCGCGATGTTCGTGGTCGGCACGGCGGAAGCGTTTGCCGACACGTCGACCAACACGCTGCTGCCGATGCTCGTCAAGCCGTCGGACCTCGGAGTCGCCAACGCCCGGTTGATCTTCGGGTTCATCATCGCCAACCAGATGGCGGGCCCGCCGATCGGCGCCGCTCTGTTCGTGCTCGGCCGCGCCGTGCCGTTCATCGCGCAGGCGACGTTCATCGCGCTCGGCGCGATCCTCGTGTCGCGCATCGCCATCTCGACGAGGGCCACGGACGACGATCATCCGCCGGCGCGGAGGCAGATCGTCGAGGGACTGCAGTTCCTGTGGCGCAACCCTGCGGTGCGCACGCTCACGCTGACGATCGTCTCGTTCAACGTCACGTTCGGCGCGGCGTGGTCGGTGCTCGTGCTCTACGCCTCGGAACGGCTCGGACTCGGCGGGGTCGGCTTCGGTCTGCTCACCACGGCCAGCGCGCTCGGCGGTGTGCTCGGGTCGTGGAGCTACGGCTGGATCGAACGGCGGGTCAGCCTGGCCGACATCATGCGCGTCGGGCTGATCATCGAGACGCTGACCCACCTCGCGTTGGCGGTGAACACGATCCCGGCCTTGGCGATGCTCGTGTTCTTCGCGTTCGGCGCCCACGCGGCGGTGTGGGGGACGACGTCGACGAGCGTCCGGCAGCGTGCCGTACCGACCGAGTTCCAGGGCCGCGTCGGCAGCGCGTACATGATCGGCGTGCAGGGTGGGATCGTGGTCGGTGCTGCCGTCGGCGGGGTGATCGCCAGGATCTGGGGCGTCACCGGTCCGTTCTGGTTCGCCTTCGTCGGTTCGGGCCTGATCCTCGCCGCGATCTGGCGTGAGCTCGGCCACATCGCCCACGCGGACCAGGCCGCGCACGTCACCGCGTCAAGATGATCGATGTGCGGGACCGGGAACCAGGTGGACGAGCCACGACGGTGGTCGGGTGGGCGATCATCGGCCTCTCTGCTGTGCTGCACCTGGTCGCCCTCGGTGCCCGCCCGCTTGCGCACGACGAGGCGATCGACGCGTGGTTCAGCTGGCAAGCCCGCAACTTCGGCGTCGTGCGCTACGACCCGGTGTACCACGGACCGTTGCGGTTCTACCTCGAGGGCATCGCACTCCGGTTCGGCGGGACCGGGCCCGGCTGGGCTCGGCTGGTCGCCGCATCGGCCGGGATCGCGATCACCGCGGTGCTGGTGCGCTCCGTGCGGACGCTCGGGCGGATCGGCGCACCGGTCGCGGCGCTGCTCTTCACGATCAGCCCCACCGCGCTGACGGTCACGCGCACGGGCCGCGAGGACTCGCTGACGGCGTTGGTCTCGCTCGGGCTCCTGCTCCTCGTCGCGGCTGCGTTGCGTGAGCCGCGGCCGCGGCAGCTGATCGGTTGCGGTGTGCTCCTGGCGGCGAGCTTCGGGTTGAAGGAGACGACGTTCCTGTTCGGTGCCGTCGCGCTGGCGTTCTTCGTCGTCGCCGCACTCATCGCGTGGCGGCGGCCCAGCGGGGAGTCGCGAGCCGCCGTCCGGCAGCTCGTCGCCCTCGGCCGCATCCCCTGGATGTGGACGGCCATCGCATTCGTGATGGTCTTCATCGTCATCTTCACCAGCGCGTTTCGCTACTCGGAGGGGTTCACGTCCGGGTTGCTCGACGGCGTGCGCTACTGGTGGGGGCAGCAGCCCGTCGGTCGCGGTGGGCAGCCGTGGTGGTTCTACGTGGCGATCTACGCCTCGTACGAGTGGTTGATCGTCGCGTTCGCGGTCGTCGGTCTCGTCGTCGCGGTCCGTCGCCGGTCGTTGGTCGGTGCCTGGTTCGCAGCGATGGCGGCCGGCCAGGTCGTGGCGTACGCCTGGGCCGGTGAGAAGTTCGCCTGGCTGGCCATCCACTCGCTCGTCCCGATGGTGCTGCTGGCGGGCATCGGAGCCGAGGCACTCGTTCGTCGGCTGCGGGCCTTCAATGGCGGCCGCGCCCGCGTTCGCGTCGCCGTCGGCGCGTCGGCGCTCGCCGCTCTCCTCACGCTGGTGATCGCCGTGCCACCCGCCATCACCGACGGTGCCGATCCCAGTGAGCTGCTGGTTGCCGTGCAGACGTCGACCGACGTCCCGCCGCTGGCCGCGCGTCTGCAGCACGAGGCGCACCAGGGACGCCTTGAACGCGTCCTGGTGGACAGCAGCGGTGGCGGGGCCTGGCCGTGGGCGTGGTACCTGATCGACGTACCGGACGTCGACTTCGGGGAGATCGATCCCAACGATCTGCCGGAGGGCTACGACGCGATCATCCTGCTCGCGGCGGAGCAGCCCCCGGCGGTGCCCGATGGGTACCGTCTGGAGCGGTTCTCACTGCGGCGCTGGTGGGTGCCGGACTACGAGCACGTCACCGTGGGCGATGCGTTCCGGTGGTTGTTCACGCGTGAGGTGTGGAGCCCGACGGCGAGTCAGGACCAGTACCTCCTGCTGCGGAACGACGCGTGATCAGTTGCGCGCGGCGAGGCACGCACGATCGACGGAGGTGATGAACAGGTCATCGACCTCGAGCTCGATCGTGGTGCACGGCGCCTCGAGCAGCGCGGTGCGGCTTGCCGGTGTCGACAGCAGGCGCTCCTGCGTGCCGAACACGACGTACTCGACCCGCATGCGATCCAGGATGTCGACGATCACTGCCTGATCGTCGGTGCTGAACAGCACCGCCATCTCCCCGTGCCGCGCGTTCACGGCGGCGGCGTACGTGCGGCGCTGCTGCTCCTCGTGGTAGCGCCACCCGATCGGTGAGGGGAGGCCGGTGAGCACCGAGATCCGCCCCGTCCAGCGGTAGTCCTCGCCCGGCGCCTCGGCGACGGGAACGACCCCGGCGACGTGGCGCCGCAGCCACTCGACGAGCGGAACGTCGTCGGACAGGACGAAGTCGGCGCCGTTCTCCGTGGTCGACAGGCCGGGGCGGAGGTAGTCCTCGCCGTCGAGGGACCAGCCGGTGTTGCTGATCCGATCGTCGAGGCGCGCCGGCACGGCGAGCTGTGCGAACGCGGTGACGGCGAGTGCCGCGGAGATCAACGCCGTCCGGGCCGACCACATCGCCACGTTCCGGCGGGCGCCGCCGGCGGCGCTGCGTTGGGTCATCAGGCCGGCGAGGAGCACGCCGCTGCCGATCGCCAGCATCGTCCATGACTGGAACCAGCCCTTGAAGACCGTGTTCTGGCGATCGAAGTCGTTGCGCACCACCACCAGTTCGACGACGGCCTGGACCCCCCACCCCACGGCGAGCGCTGCGTGCGCGATCGGCGAGCCGGCGCCCCCTCGCCGACGCGCCGGGCCGACGGCGGTGACGACGCAGACGACGGCGAGGAACGCGGTGACGACGAGCACGATGCGTCCGGAGGCGACGCCGATGACGAGCGTCGTCGCCAGCGCGCCGATCGGCATCGCCAACGCCCGAGCCGTGAACTGCGTCGGGCGATGCGCGGCCAGAGCGGTGATCACCGAGACGACGGCGAAGAACCCGAACTGCATCAGCCACGACCGCAGCGGGGTCGAGTCGTGCAGCGCGTCCACCCCGGCGTCGAAGACCTCCGAGCGCCAGCCGTACGGTGCCCAGGCGACGAAGGCGACGGCAGCCACGACCACGCACGACAACAGCGTTCGTCGTCGATCGGCACCGGTGGCAACGGCCATCGCCGCGGCAAGTGCCACCAACCCGAGGGCGAGCGGGAGGTCCCACGTGTTGATCGCCCGCACGAAACCGCACATCATCCCGAGCAGCGCGGCGAGCCAGAGCGCCACGGCCGTGCTCCCGTGACGAAGGTTCCAGGCCCACGCCAGGCAGAGTCCGGCGACCGCGAGCACGACCGGCAGGTCGACGAGGTGCGGGTGGAGATCGGCGAAGAGGAACGACCAGGCCGGGAACTCGGTGATGGCCTGCGAGCCCGGGATCACTCGGCTGAGCGCCCACCAGTCGAGGTTGCCCGTCTCCGTTCCCGCGAGGCGTCGCACGACGGGCGCGACGATCGCCATGTTCGGCAGCGCCAGCAACAGGACGGCGACGACCACGCCGGCGCGTCGGCTGCGGCGCTGCGCCGACTCGCTGCCGCGACGCCACGCAGCGACCGCGGCTGCAGCGGTGAACGACGCGCCGGCAGCGCACCACGCCACCACCGCGACCGCCAGGTTCATCGCCACGGCAGGTGCGGTGCGCGCCAGCCGTGCAGGCACCGACATCAGCAGGTACCCGCCGTAGTAGTAGTTCATGGTGCCGCCGGCGAACCACGCGTCGTACGGCGGCAGGGTTCGAGTGCGCAGCACCGCGGTGAACATCGACAGCTCGAACGGCTTCTCGCCGCTGCGGTACGGGTGCCACAGATCCGGGTTGGCGGCACGTAGCACGAGCATCGTCGCGAACGCCCCGACGCCGAGCACCTCGACGAGCACGATGGTCCGCCGGCGAGAGCGGAGCACGTCGAGCAGTGTCGATCGCGTTCGCCACGCGCGCCATCCGGCCACGCCGGCGAAGGCGATCGCCACGACAGCGAAGAGGCCGCTGGTGATGGGCACGTCGGTCCACCCGCCGACGAGGAAGACGGCGAACGCGGGGATGGCCAACCCGACGATCTTGGCCAGACCCGCCCCGGCGTCCGGGAGCCGTCGAAGTGCCGGGAGGAGCACCACGAACGCCGCCGCGCCGAGCACCTCGACGACCAGGAACCACAGCGCGACGTCGATCCACCCGCTTCGATCGGCGAACGTGTCGCTGTAGGTGCCGGCCTCGGCGTTGGCCCGCAGCTCGTCGTCGTGCAGCAGCAACCCGTTGGCACTTGCCGCCGTCGGGGTCACCGGCAGCGCGTTCGCCGCTGCCGCCGGGTCGAGCAGGCGCACGATCTCGTCCACGGGCACTGTGGCCACGCGACGCCAGATGCGGACCTCTGGGTGGTCGTACACGGAGAAGGCTTCCTCCGCCGAGGCGTCCGCCAGGCGGAACGGGCCGATGCCGGGTTCGGCATCGAACGTGACCGCTCGCTCGAAGCCGAGTGCGCCGGAGTCGAGCAGATCGAAGAGCCGGATCGTGGACGGGTAGCGCGCCGGGATGCGGGTCACCGCGTCCCAGACCCGGGGCGACGACTCGACGACGAGGTCCAGCTCGGCCAGCTGCGCGGCGACGCGCTCGACCTTGTCGGCGTTGTCAGTGGCGAACAGGTCGAGCTGGAGCGACTCGTACGCGCCGGGATCGATGCGGTCGACGGCGAGTGGGAGCGCGTCGTCCCACGCCTCGGCGCTGATCACGCTGCCCGGCTCGACGTTGGCGGCGATCCACTTCGACGCGGCGATGCGCGTGTTGTCCTGGCCGTGCACGCCGGCGACGAAGGCGATGCCCCACAGGAGGGCCGCGACGACGGTGCCGGCGGCGACGACGCGCGCCGCCCGTGACACCGCCGGTGCGGCGGCCCAGAGCGCCGCTGCGCCGGCGCCGGCGAGCACATGCAGCGCCGGCAGAGACGGCACGAAGTACCGACCCGACGTCACGGTGTTCCGCAGCACGAACGCGATCGGGACGATGCACATCGAGATCGCGGCGGCGACGTTCCACGCCGGCATCGAGCCCCGCCGACGGACGAGCCACACGGCACCCAACGTGGCGGCGACCGCTGCCCCGGGGCCGACCGTGAACACGACGAGCCAGCGCAGCGGCTCGAGCACGGGGATGCGTCCGGCCCACTGCACCGCCGGTGGGCTGTCGAGCCCGTCGAGGCCGCGCACGGCTGCGACGTCGTCGAGGAAGCGCCGAGACAGACCCATGCCCAGCCCGTTGAAGGCGGCGGGGTGGATCACGCGGAACGAACCGATCGCGCCGATCGCGATCGCGCCGAATCGCACGAGGTCCGATCGCCGTCGGTGGATCACGACGAGTGCGCCGGCGAGCAGGAGCGGCAGGACGGCGACGGCCGCGCCGGAGAGCTTGGCCGCGACAGTCGCGCCGGCTGCGGCGCCGACCGCGACGCCGGTGATCGCAGCGCGCTTCACCGAGCCGCCACGATCCAGGTGGAGCATGGCCAGGACCGTCAACGCGCTGCACAACCCCAGCAGCGGTTCGCTGCCCAGGAAGTGCGCGTGCTGGATCGCCAGCACCGACCCGGCCTGGAAGGCACCGGCGGCGAGGCCGGCCCGTCGTCCGGCGAGCCGTCGTCCCGCCAAGGCGATGACCACGATCGTCAACGAGTCGATGATCGCGCCGAGCAGCCGGCCGATGAGGTCGACGCCGTACCCGTCGTCGAACCGCGGCGCGCCCTGGGCGTCCAGCAACGGGATGCCGAGGTCGTCGAGCAGGTGGACCACCGTGCTCGCCGGCTGGGCGTCAGTGACAGCGCCGTCATGCAGCCATCCCGCGGTTGCCCGTGAGGCAGCGAGCATCGACGGGCCGTACACGAAGCTCGGCGTCACCCGGTAGGGGTTCGCCGGCGAACGATCACCGTCCAGCCAGTCGAGCACCGGCCCCGCGAGCGTGCCGTGCTCGGGAGGGGCAGGCTCACGCGCCAGGTCTGCGCTGACGAGCGACCAGTAGCGCTCGTCGGGGTGGAGGTGCTGGCGCTCGTCGAAGTCGAGGTTCCAGACGCGCAGGACGAACCCGCCGATGACGCATCCGACGACGAGCAGCCACCACAGCGCAGCGCGACGGTCGGTCGGGCCGATCGGCGACCTGCTCATCAGTCCGGTCTCCTGGCCAGCGCGATCAGGCTCACCGATCGCGCCGAGGCAACGGGGGCGGTGTCGTCGTCGCGGTCGTTGCGTCGGTCGACGGCATGCAGCACCCGCGTCGCGACGCGGATGGGGTTCCAAGGTCCTGCGGTGGCGTCGATGCCGCGGAAGCGATCGGCGGCCCGGTTCCAGCGGTCCGGCAGCAGGCCGTGCTCGATCAGGGGCTTGCCGAGCGAGTAGACGAGCAGGTGATTGCCGGGGAAGGCGTGGTGGGTCAGCTCCTCCATCGCCAGCACCTCGAGACCGGCCGTCTCCAGCACCTCGGCCAGTTCGGCCGGGAGGTACAGCCGCTCGTGCTGCGACCACTGGCCCGTCAGCGGCCCGGCGCTGCGCATCGGTGCGGCGCCGAACGTCTCGAGCGTGCGGTTGATCGGGTCCCAGGAGAACGGGTAGTTGGCGTGCGGAACGCTGATCGCGACGAGCCCGCCGGGGCGCAGCACGCGCCGCACCTCGGCCAGTGCCGCGCCATCGTCGGGGAGGTGCTCGAGCACTTCGGAGAGCAGCACCCGATCGACGGAGGCATCGGTGAGCGGCATGCAGGTGACGCTGGCGCGGACCAGTCGTGCGGGAACGTCCTCTCGCCGCGCCCAGGCGAGTCGTTCTCCGTCGAGGTCCATTGCGATCAGGTCCACGTCCCGGAGGCGGGCGAGGATCGCCGACAGGAACCCCATCCCACACCCGCCGTCGACGACCACGTGGCCGTCGTGGACGTCCAGCAGCTCCATCAGCCGCGGCACGCGACGGCGATGGGCCATGTCGGTCTCGTTGGCCAGCATCGAGTGCAGCAGACGTCGATCCTCGGCAGGGAGCCCGCTCGGTCGATCGGCGGCGAGCGTCGGGCGCGAGGGTGACCTGCGCGGCTCGATCGCGGTCCGCAGCCAGGCCTCGTAGCGATCGAGCGACGCATCCGGGTCGTAGTGGGTGAGCACCTCGGCACGACTGGGTTGGTCGTGTGCTCCTCGCAGCTCGTCGATGATGGCCAGCGCGAGCTGCTCGGGTGAGCCGGCGTCGACCAGCCGGCCCATGGCCGTGGTGCGCACCACGCTGCGTGCGCCGGGGATGTCGGCGGCCACCACTCGTGTGCCGCACAGCAGCGACTCGACCTGCACCGCGCCGAAGCAGTCGGTGCGCGACGGCAGCACGAAGACGTCGCACATGGAGTAGAAGTCGGCGAGCCGCTGGCGATCCCGCAGCAGGCCGACGGAGCGGAAGTCGATGCGTCCGAGGACGGCGGTTTCGCGTTCGAACGTCCGCTCGTAGGCCACGTCCTGCTCGCCCGCGAAGCACAGGACCGCGCCCGGCACCTCGGCCGTGATCGACGGCATCGCCGCGATCAGCCGATCGAAGCCCTTCTCGTGCACCCACCGGCCAGCGATGCCGATCACCGGTCGATCGCCGATGCCCAGCTCGGAGCGCATCGCCGCGACACCGCTCGGGTTCGGCGTCGGGATGTCGTTCGGTGGTTCGATCGGCTCGACGCGAGCGGCGACCGGAGCGAGCAGTCGCGACCGGGATGCGTAGTCGGCGTTGTGGGTGGAGATCGCGCTCGCTCGGCGCAGCGCGTAGTCGGTGGCACACGTCATCGCCGCCTGCACCACGCGGTTCCCGATGCCCGCGGGCATGACGGTGTCGCCTTGATGCGTGATCGCCACGGGCGTCGACGCACGACGGGCGAGGAACGCCACGACGGCCGCCTCCGCCATCGGGCTGTGGAGGTGGACGACGTCGTGCGCAGCGACGACCTGCGTGAACCGATGGGCGAACGAGGGCATGACCATCGTTCGGCTGATTCGACCGATCACCGGCACGCGCACCACGCGCACGCCGCCGATCAGCTCGGAGCGTGGCAGCGACGGGTGGTGCTGCGCGGTGAGGACCGTCACCTCGTGACCGCGTTCGACGAGTCCTTCGGCGATGCGCTTGGCGTACGTCGTCAGGCCCGTCCAGTGCGGGTGGTAGTAGGTCAGGGTGGTCAGCACCCTCATCGCGTCGACCTCGGTGGAACGAACCTCGGGATCCGACGGAGCGAGAAGCGCAGGGCCTGCGCACCGCTGAGCGCAACGGCGCGACCGAGCGCGCCGAGTCGAAGGGTGGATCGTCCGGCGGGCCGCGGGCGATGCGCGACGTCGACCGTCGTCACCGCGGCGCCGCTGCGCGTCGCACCGATCGTGATGAGCGTCGAAGGAGCGAAGGCCCGAGCAGACAGCAGCGGCTGGAGGTGCCGGTACAGGTCGCGGTGGATGAGTCGCATCGGCGCGTTGGCATCGTCGATGCGACGCCCGGCCAGACACGTGGCAACGGCTGCCGTCGCTGCGGTGACGAGGCGGCGGTGACGTCCGTCGGAGCGATCGATGCGACGACCGAGGACGAGGTCGTGCCCCTCGCGCGCAGCCCACAGCTCGGCGAACGCCGCAGGGTCGCACTGGCCGTCACTGTCGAGCTGCAGCACCCACGGCGCGTCGACCAGGTCGAGGCCGCGCCGCACGGAGCGACCGTGCCCGAGCCGGGCGCCGTTGCGCACGACCGTGATCGAGGGACCGCTCACGAGTTGCTCGAGTGCCGTCGCCGTCGCCGCGTCCGATTCGTCGTCGATGACGAGGAGCCGGCTGCCGTCGACGACGTCGAGCACGTGTCGCTGGATGTCCTTCACGACGTCGGCGATGACGGCCGACTCGTTGCGGGTCGGCATCACCACCACGAGGGTCGGTGACGTGACCATGGCGACGCTCGGCGCCCGGCCGATGCCCCGACGGCGGATCCTCACGAGGTCGGTGAACATCCGCCATCCATCGGCGACGACGCGCACCTTGCTCGACGTTCCTTCGCTCCAGTGCACCGGGTGCTCGACGATCGTCGCCGCGTGCCGCTGGAGCAGCAGGAGGAGCTCGACCTCGAACGCGTAACCATCCGTTCGCAGCGCCGTCGCCGGCTCGGTCACCGAGGCCCGGCGATAGGCCTTCAGCCCGCACTGCGGATCGCTGACGTCGAGCTGCGTGACATGTCGAGCGAGGAAGCGGAAGACGGCTGCGGGAAGGCGCCGGCCCCAGCTGCGCGGAGGTTGCACGACGGCACCGGGATGCGCGCGCGTGGCGACGACCGCGTCGATCGCGCCGTGATCGAGGCGTCGCAGCATCGCTGCCGCGTCGTCGAGATCGCCGGCGAGGTCGGCATCGGTGACGAGGACGCGATCGCCACGTGCGGCGAGGATCCCGGTGCGCACTGCCGCGCCTTTCCCCTTGCCGCCCGCCGACGGCAGGAGGCGGATCCGCCCGTCCGTGGCGGCGAGCGCCGCGACCACGGCGGACGTGGCGTCGGTGGAGGTGTCGTCGACGACCAGGATCTCCCACGATCCTGGCGCGATGCCGTCGAGCACATCCGTCAGCGCGGCGATGGTGGCGTCGATGCGCGGCGCTTCGTTGAAGCAGGGGATGACCGCACTGACCCCGATCACACGCTGTAGATCCGGTACATGCCACGGTCGAAGACCACGGTGCCGTGGCTCGTCCAGTAGGCGTCGCTGGCGTCGTACTCGTAGCGCTCTCGTGGCCCGATGACGACGTAGGTGATGTCGTACTGGTCGATCGCCTCCTCCGTCCCCGCCCCACCGGTGAGGATCGTGCGTGTCGCCATCAACCGCAGCGCCCAGTCGGGCAGGCCCAGGTCGTCGGTCCATCCGCCGTACCCGCTCAGCGCCGGCACGCCGCTGAGCGCGGCGACTGCCGAAGTGTTGCTGGCGCCGTAGACGATGACGTCGTCGTCGGTCGCTGCGTCGCGCAGCCACAGCGCCGCAGCGACCTCGTCGCGATCGACCCACGGGATCGCCGACGAGCGTTGCATCGCTCGGACGGTGTCCAGGCTGCCGGTGACGACCAGCGCGGCGAAGCACATCACCACCCCGATCCGAACCGCGGCGCGCACGAGGACCCTGCGCCGTCGAGACCAGTCCCAGCCGCGCCGCATCGACGCGGCGATCAGAAGGCAGCCGGCCAGTTGCCAGAAGAGGAAGAACTTCGTGTTGTTCCACTCCGAGGGGTGGAAGGCGACCAGGTTCGGGACGATGAACCACAGCCACAGCGGGAGCGTCAACCTGCGCAGCGCCGCGGGGGCGATGCCGAGGAGGACGATGACGAGGAAGGCGGGGAGCAGGATGCCGGCGTTGCGGATCCAGAACCAGACCCACGGTTCGTCGGCGCCGGGTGCCATCCAGCCGACCAGCCACCGCATCCGGCTCGTGGGCGGGCGGATCGCGATGGCGAGGGGCGCCCCGATGAGGATCGCCGGGCCGAGGAACCACCACCAGGTCGCTCGCCGGTCGACGATCCATGCGAACGCCCCGAGGGCCAACGCAGTGACGAGCAGGTGGACGTGGGCGATGCCGGTGATGCCGACCAACGCTCCGGCGGCAACGAACCCGGCGCGCGACCACGAGGGGCGGGCGACGAGGAGCAGGACCAGTGCCGCAGCGCCCGCGCAGAGGCCCATGAGCGTGGAGCGTTGCGCGTACAGCGACGCCGAGATCGTGTTGTCGAGCCAAAGGTCGTGCTGCGGCATGCGTGCGTACGTCTGCGGCAATGCCGAGGCGATCCGCCAACCTCCGTCGCGCACGTCGGTGAGGAAGTACCAGACGCCCACGCCACCGGTGAGCGTGAAGAGCAGCACCGTGATCGCCGACACGGCGTTGGATCGCGTCAGCCGGAAGGCGACCTGGAACAGGAGGATCGGCAGCACCGCCGCGAGCATCCATGCCGACAGGACCATCGACTGCTCGAGTGTCGCGCCGGACACGGTGAAGATCGAGCCGAAGAAGTCGGCGAGGAAGTGGTACCGGAACGGCTGCCCGTGGGCGATCGGCAGGTCGAGCCCGCGGTTGTCGCCGTAGGCGAACGACCCCGCGTAGGCCAGGTGCGCCGACCAGTCGCCCCACACGGCGAGGCTCCCGGCGCTGATGCCCTCGGAGGTCGTCTGGTACGAGAGGGCCAGCACGCGCGTGGTGACCGCCCCCGCAGCGACGGCAATCGCTGCCCCAGGTCGGGCGCTGGTCCGGTCGCGCCACGGGCGGCGCAGACGCGTCCACCACGAACGGGCCTCGCCGCGGACCACGCCGGGTGCACGTCGCCAAGCCCTTGCCGCAAGGGCCAGCGGGAGCCCGACGCCGATCGCCAACGTGGCGACGCCCATCCCGATCACGAGGAACGTCACGAGGGTGACGGCGCTGACGGCGAGCACGCCCATGACCACGCCGATGGCGACGCGCTCCTCGAAGCGCAGTGCCAGACCGGTCCACAGCGACAGCCCGATGCCCGCGACCGCGACGAGGAACGCCACCCCCGCGCTGAGCACCATGCGAGCGCAGAGTAGCCGTCGTCCTTGTCGGGTGTCCTCCCTCGCACTAGCCTGGCGACTTCACCATCCGTGGGTGGGTTGCGTCTGCGGGTGACGAGTGGTCGGGAGACGGGGTGAAGGGAAAGCTCACCAACACCGCCTTCGTGGTGGTGCTGATCCTTGGCTTCACCCTGTTCGTGAGCGGCTTGGCGCGGTCCAACGAAGCTCCGTCCACGTCACGCTCGGCCGACGCGTCCGGCACGCCCGTGGCCGATCCGACCGCAGCGGGGCCCGGCACCACGGAGACGACGCAGCCGCGCGACCCTCGCCTGGAGGCCGACCCGACCCCGACACGCACGCCGACGCCGATCAACGTCGGCAACTTCGTGTGGGACGACATCGACGACGACGGCCGGCAGGATGCCGGCGAGCCAGGCCTGGCCAACGTCACCGTGCAGCTGTGGAACGGGGCGAAGACCCAGCTGATCGATTCGGCGACCACGAACAGCAACGGCAACTACACGCTGATCGCGCCAACGCCCGGCGACTACCGATTGCGCGTGCTGTTACCCGGAGCTGGTGATGCGTTCACGGTCAAGGACGCAGCGAGCGGCGACGACCTGCTCGACTCGGACATCAACCCGACCGGCGCGAACCTCGGGTTCACCGACATCTACACGTTCGCCAACAACCTGATCTCGATCACGACGATGGACGCCGGGATCAACCGGTTCACCACGCCGACGCCGACGCGCACGCCGACGCCGGTCAGCGTCGGCAACTTCATCTGGCGCGACCTCAACGCCAACGGCGTGCAGGACGCCGGCGAACCGGGCGAGCCAGGCGTCACGGTGCAGATCTGGAACGAGGCCAAGACGCAGCTGATCGACTCGGGCGAGACGAACGGGAGCGGCAACTACACCGTGCAGACACCGGGGCCGGGCAACTACCGGGTCCGCGTCCTGCTGCCGGACGCGGGGACGTTGTTCACCTCGAAGGACATCGGCAGCGACGACCAGGACGACTCGGACATCAACCCCAGCGGCGCGAACGTCGGGTTCACGGACGTCTACGTGTTCGCCTCGAACCTGATCTCCATCACGACGATCGACGCCGGCCTCGTGCCTGCCGCGCCGAACGTGGTCGGCAACCGGGTGTGGAACGACCTCGACGGTGATGGCATCCAGGAGCCGGGCGAGGCCGGCATCCCGGGCATCACGGTGCAGCTGCGCAACAGCGGCGGGACCGTCGTCGACACCGCGGTGACCAGCTCGACCGGCAGCTACTCCGTGTCGGCAGCGGCAGCCGGGTCCTACCGGGTGGCCCTGTCGGCGATCCCGGCGAACTTCTCCGTCTCGCCGAGCAACCAGGGCGCCAGCGACGCGGTGGACTCGGAAGCCGGCGTGACGGGTGTGTCCGGGCTGTTCTCGCTGCCGAACGCCATCGCCGCGACGACGTGGGACATCGGCTTGGTGCCCGACCTGTACGAGCCGCTCGTACCGGCGCGCTTCCTCGAGACGCGCAACCAGCCGACGGTGGACGGTCAGTTCTCGAACGTCGGCAAGCGCAGTGCGAACACGTCGCTCGCGGTGACCATCGGCGGACGCAACGGCGTACCGGCGACTGCCGAAGCAGTGGTGGTGAACATCACGGCCACCGAGGTCGGCGCCGACGGCTTCGTCACCGCCTTTCCGTGCGGTTCGGCGGTGCCCACCGCGTCGAACCTCAACACGGTGCGCCTCGGCACCGTCGCCGGTGCAGCCATCGTCAAGCTCGGCACGGGGAACCAGGTGTGCTTCTTCACGTCATCGGCGGCTCACCTGATCGTCGACGTCGCCGGCTACTTCCCCGCGCCGACCCCGTACGTCGGGCTGACGCCGGGGAGGTTCATGGACAGTCGCAACGCCCCGACGATCGACGGTCAGGCCACGAACCTCGGCGTGCAGCCGGCGGGAACCAGCCGCGAGCTGCAGATCACCGGTCGCGGCGGCGTGCCCGCGAACGCTGCCGCCGTGGTGCTCAACCTCACGATCACGTCGCCTGCCGGCGCCGGGTTCGCCTCCGTCTACCCGTGTGGCAGTCCGGTTCCCGGCACGTCCACCGTCAACTACGTCGCGGGTCAGACCGTGCCGAACATGGCCATCGCCGCCATCGGCACCAGCGGCCGCGTGTGCATCTTCACGTTCGCCAGTGCGCACGTCATCGTCGACGTCGCCGGGTACGTGCCCGGCAACGCAGGGCTCGTGTCACCCGCACCGGCGCGTCTGGTCGACACGCGCAACCAGCCCACGGTCGACGGGCAGTTCAGCAACCTCGGTCCGATCGCCGCCAACACCTCGCTGGCGTTCGGCGTGACGTCTCGCGGGGGTGTGCCCGCGAATGCGACGACGGTCGTGCTCAACGTCACCGCCACCAGCCCCGTCACCGATGGGTTCCTCGCGGTGTACCCGTGCGGTGTCGCACCGCCGGCGACGTCCAACGTGAACTACCGAGCCGGGCAGACGATCGCCAACGCCGTCGTCGTCAAGGTCGGTACCGGTGGCCAGGTGTGCGTGTTCTCGTCGAGCTCCACCCACGTCATCGTCGACGTGACGGGCTCGATGACGCGCTGACGTCCTGACCCGTCAGGACCAGACGGTCTCGGGCGTGCCGGTGGCGATGCGTGTGGCGACCTCGAGGCCCATCATCAGCGCGTGATCGGTGTTGCCGATCTCGTAGCGCCACGCGCCGAAGCGCCCGCGCGACGAGATGCCGTGGTCCGCCAGCCACGGCTGGATCGTCGCCAATGCATCGTCGCGTCCCACAGTCGGCACCGGGTAGAGGTGCGAGACGGTGCGCACCTCGCGGCTGGTGACCTCCGCGTCGGGAGCGAGCAACCCGCATCCGCGGAGTCCGTCGATCGTGCGCTCGATCAGATCGGCCGGTGGGAGATCGCCGGCGGGGAACGAGCACTCGGCGAGCAGCGAGGAGCAGCCATCCGGATGGATGGACGCGGAGTAGTTCGAGAGCACCGTCACTCGGTAGAACGGCTCGTCGTCGGGGAAGTACATCCAACTGCGATCCGATGGCGATGGGCCGCGCACGCCGATCCCGACGAACGCGCCACCGTTGTGCACCAGCCGCTGCGCGGCGCGCGTTACGTCCGCCGGGCAGTCGTCGATCATCCCGACGAGCCGATCGAGCGGCATCGTCGACAGGAGGTGGTCGAACTCGATCGACGACCCGTCGTCGACGCGCAGCACGCGACGGCGAGCGTCGATGCCGGTGACCGCGCGGTTGAGGTGGAGAGGTGTCGTCAGACGCGCAGCGAGCCGGTCGCACAGCATCCCCGTCCCGCCGATGGGGAACCGGAACCGGTGGTTCGGACCCCAGTCGGCGTCGTCGCGGTCCTCCCGCGCGTTCGCACGGATCCGCTCGGCGTCGACCACGGGGACGCGCTCGCCCTGCCAGCTGACCGAGAGATCGTCGAGCGGATGCGACCACACCTTCCGGTTGTACGGCAGCATGAAGTGCTCGGCGATGCCACTGCCGAAGTGATCGAGGATCCAGCGATCGAAGGTGGCATCTGTGGGCTGCTCGGTTCGCCGGTCGATTCCGTCCAGGCACTCGGCGTACCGCGTCGGATCGAGCCGATGGATGTTGTGCTGGAACGGGTACGGCACCCATCGGTCGCCCATCCAGACAGCGGCGTTGCGCTCGTTGCTCGTTGCGTCGTCGCCGAGGAGGTCGTCGAGGAGCTGGTCGACCTCCGGGTAGTGGCTGAACAGGACGTGGCCGCCGTGATCCCAGGTGAAGCCGTGCTCGTCCGTCCAGCTGCTGGTCAGGCCGCCCACCGTTGCCGATGCCTCGAGGACGGTGCTCGGGATCCCGGATCGTTGCAGCGCATCGGCCGCCGCCAGGCCGGTCGGGCCGGCACCGATGACGACCACTCCCGGTCCCGCGCTCGTCCCCGTCACCCGACCATTCTGGCGGCCGAGCCGCCGACGGCGGGCGTGACACCCCATCCGTAGGATGGACCTGCCATGCCGGAGCCCCTCGATCTCGACACCCTGAACCCCGACCAGCTCGATGCCGTGGTCCACCGTGGCGGTCCGCTCCTGGTGGTCGCCGGTGCCGGGTCGGGCAAGACGCGGGTGCTCACGCACCGGATCGCCCACCTCATCCAGGAGGGCGTCTCGCCGACGGCCATCCTCGCCATCACGTTCACGAACAAGGCGGCGGAGGAGATGCGCCACCGCGTCGCCGCGCTGGTCGGCAACGTGTCCAAGGCGATGTGGGTGAGCACCTTCCACTCCGCGTGCGTGCGCATCCTGCGGGCCAACGCCGATCGACTCGGCTACCCGCGCACGTTCAGCATCTACGACCAGGCCGACGCGCAGCGCCTCACCGGCTACGTCATCCGCGACCTCGGGCTCGACGCCAAGCGGTTCCCGCCGCGCGCCGCGCACGGCCAGGTCAGTCTGTGGAAGAACGAGCTCGTCACGCCGGCGGAGGCGATCGCCAAGGCGGCCAACATCTTCGAGCGCAAGCACGCCGACATCTACGCCGACTACCAGGCTCGTCTGCTGAAGGCCGGCGCCATGGACTTCGACGACCTCCTGATGAACACGGTGCTGCTGTTCCGCCACCACCCCGACGTCCTCCAGCACTACCGCGATCGCTTCCAGCACATCCTGATCGACGAGTACCAGGACACGAACATGGCGCAGAACGAGATCGCGCTCCAGTTGGCGGGCGAGCACGAGCAGATCACCATCGTCGGCGACCATGACCAGTGCCTGCCGACCGGCACGATGGTGCGGACGCCGGGCGGTGAACGGCCGATCGAGTCCCTCGCTGTCGGTGACGTCGTGCTCGGTACTGGCGGTCATCTGGATCTCCACGCCGGTGCGATCCGCCACGTTCATTCTGCTCAGTACGACGGATCCGTC
The DNA here is from genome assembly GCA_965229005.1 of Ilumatobacteraceae bacterium. GTDB lineage: Bacteria > Actinomycetota > Acidimicrobiia > Acidimicrobiales > Ilumatobacteraceae > CBDDIP01. The sequence continues at coordinate 661,364 of CBDDIP010000001.1, read as the reverse complement.
GTCAGAGTCCGGGCCGGCGATGTCGAACTGGTCGGCACCCCCGAGCACATCGTTCCGAGCCGCCTCACCTTCCCCCGTGATCAGCACCTGGTGTACCTCATGTACCGCCGCGACCGCGGCTATCGCATCGGCGTCGATCGCTCGACGAGTGAGGTCGCCTGGGTGGTCGAGACGCACCCGAGCGTTGCAGCAGCGACCTCGGCAGCGGCCGGATTGATCGCCACCTATCAGTTCGACGACGACAGCGAGCTCGCCGCGAAGGAGCTCATGCACGACCGCCTGATCGTCGACGAGTTCCCCCACATCGACTCGCGGACGGCCACGCAGCTGACGATGTTCGCGTTGAACGGCGAGCATCGTGTCGACAGTGAGACCTTCGCCGACTACCCGGCAGCGCTGGCTCGTGCGAAACGGGTGGCGTACGCCGGGGGGATGACGATTCGGCGGCGGGTGATGGTCGGTCCGACCGTCTACGACTACACGCCGCTGTGCCACCTCCGCCCTGGAATGACGGTGCTCGTCGAGCACGACGGAACGTTGGTCGAGCGGATCGTCGACGCGGTCGAGATCGAGGGGTACACCGGCGACGTGTACGACCTCGAGGTCGACCCGACGCACCACTACATCGCCAACGGGATGCTCGTGCACAACAGCGTCTACAAGTTTCGCGGCGCCGACTTGCGCAACATCACGGACTTCGAGGATCGCTTCGACAACGTGACGACGATCGTGCTCGATCAGAACTACCGCAGCACGCAGGTCATCCTCGATGCCGCCAACGCGGTCATCTCCAACAACCCGGCGCGCAAGGACAAGCAGCTGTGGAGCGACAAGGGCTCGGGCGATCCGATCACCCGCTACCACGCCGAGGACGAGGGCGACGAGGCCACCTGGGTGGCTCGCACCATGCAGCAGATCCACGACGACAGCCAGTTCATGTGGAAGGAGATGGCGGTCTTCTACCGGACCAACGCGCAGAGCCGCGTGCTCGAGGAAGCGCTGATCCGGTTCACGATCCCGTACAAGGTGGTCGGCGGCACGCGCTTCTACGACCGTCGCGAGATCAAGGACGCGATGGCCTACCTCAAGTCGGTCGTCAACCCCGCCGACGAGGTCAGCATCAAGCGCGTCCTCAACGTGCCCAAGCGCGGCGTCGGCGACGGCAGCGTTGCCAAGCTCGATGCGTTCGCGCTGGCCGAGGGCATCGGGTTCGCCGACGCGCTGCGCCGCTCGCACGACGCGGGGCTCACCGGTCCGGCGGCACGCGGCGTCGAGTCGTTCGTGCGCTTGCTCGACGAGCTCAACGAGATGGCGCTCACCGAAGGGCCCGGTGATCTGCTGCAGGCCGCACTCGACCAGAGCGGGTACCTCGCCGAGCTCGAGGGCGAGGGCACGGTCGAGGCCGCGGGTCGCATCGAGAACGTCGGCGAGCTCGTCGGCAACGCGCGCGAGTTCACTCGCATCGACGAGTTCCTCGAGCAGGTCTCGTTGGTCGCCGACACCGACGACCTCGACGACGACAACCGCGTCGTGCTGATGACGCTGCACTCGGCGAAGGGCCTGGAGTTCCCCGCCGTCTTCCTGGTCGGCATGGAGGACGGCGTGTTCCCGCACACGCGCGCCCTCACCGAGCCCGACGAGCTGGAAGAGGAGCGCCGCCTCGCCTACGTCGGCATCACCCGCGCCCAGCAGAAGCTGCACGTGTCGCACGCTTGGAGCCGGCAGCTGTTCGGCAGCACGAGCTACAACCCGCCGTCACGCTTCCTCGACGAGATCCCGACGGAGCTCATCAACCAGCAGGGCGCCGTCAGCGGCCGCACGTCCTACGGCCGTCAGAGCGTGCGCGCTCGCGACGACTGGTCGTCGCCGCCGCCGTACCGCCGAGCCGGCACGCGCTGGGCCGATCAGAACGACAGCGACGCCGAGGCGCACCGTGATCGCGTCGTCGAAGCGGCGATGGCCGCTGGTCAGCGCACGCCGAGCCCGTCGAACTCACAGGAGCTCGGGCTGCGTGTCGGCGACGATGTCGAGCATCCCTCGTTCGGGGAAGGCGTCATCATCGACATCACCGGGCAGGGTGACAAGGCGGAAGCGACCATCCGCTTCCGCGACGTCGGCACGAAGCACCTTTCGCTCGCCTGGGCTCCGCTCAAGAAGCTGTCATGAACCAGCAGGGCGCCGATCGCCCTGCTTGAATGTCCCGATGCCGATCCTGGTGCACCACGACGCGGCCACGTTGCGCCGTCGGCGCATCCTCAGCCGGTCCTGGGGCGCTTTCGTCGTGGCCTGGTCGTTCGTCCGCGCGCTGATCGTGTGGGCGGCGCTCGGCGACTACGGCATCAACCCGTGGATCTACCTCTCCATCGACCTGGCCTCGTCGATCGTCGACGCCTTCACCACACCGCGCATGGTCCTCAGCTTCATCGACGACCAGTACAAGACGGCCGCCAAGTGGGGGCTGATCTCGCTCTTCGTGTTCATCATCCCCGACCTGTACATCTTTCTCGGCACCAAGACGCTGCCGAAGCGGGTGATCGTCGTCATCTGCCTGATCATCCTCCTCACGTTCTCGATCGCGGTGGTGGCCACGGTGCGCAAGGTGCGTGAAGGTCGACGGCTGCGACTCGCGGAGAAGGCGCTCGTCACAGAGATCTGATCCGAACCATCCCGACGTGGTTAGATCTACGTCCATGGAGGAAGCACGGTCATGAAGGCAGCGATCCTGGTGGAGAGCCTGACGGGCCACACGTGGAAGGCCGGCGAGCTGATCGCCGGCAACCTCCAACAGGAGGGGTGGACGATCACCGGTGTGAACCGCGTGCGTCAGCCCGACTTCGCCGCCATCCAAGATGCCGACATCGTCCTCGTCGGCACGTGGGTGCACGGCCTGTTCGTGGTCGGTCAGGCGCCGTGGGGGATCGCCGCGATCTCGCAGCTGCCGGCGATGAGCGGCAAGCGCGCCGCAGCGTTCTGCACGTTCGCCCTCAACCCGGCCAAGACCCTCGACAAGATGACCGCTGCGATCACCGGCCTCGGCGCCGACGTCGTCGGCGGCCTGGCCCTGAACCGCAGCAAGCTCGAAGCGCACGCCGAGGAGTTCGCGGCCCGCCTCGTCGCGAACGTCCCCGCACACGCCTGACGGTCGAGCGCTACGAGCGGCCCTGCGACGGGTCTCCCACCCTGCCGAGGAAGACGACCGCGCCGGTCGGGACGTCGCGCAACGCGAAGGTGAACGGACGATCGACGACCATCGTCACCGGCTCGCCGGGCGCCGGCGCGGCACCGGCGGTCATCACGACCGCGGTCGCTGCCGCTGCCTCGGTGCCCTCCTCGTCGACGGTGATGTTCGCCTGATGGATGACGTCGCTGATGTGCAGCGGCTCGTCGGTGGTCATGCCGGTGAAGTCGGCCGAGTCCGAGAACGCAGTGGGCATGCCAAGCGCGCCGAGCACCTCGGCAAGGCTCGTCGAGGTCTCGATGTCGAACTTCGGGAACGAGAGGATCACCTCGTTGTCGGCGAGTGCGTTGATCGCACCATCCAGGTCGACGTCGCCGACGACCACGGTCATCGCCAGCTCACCGAACACGTACGGCAGCTCGACGGCCTGCCAACCGTCGCCCTCGGCGTACCCGAAGTGCCGCTGCAGGTGCATCATCGACACGTCCACCGTCGTGCCGTCGGCGAGCTGGAACGGTGCCGGCGCCGTGCGTTGCGCATCGAACACCTCGGCCCAGTTGGCCTTGAGGTAGACGGCGTTGACGAGCGTCAGGCGCGAGTCGGCGTTCAGCACACCCGGTGCCAGCAGCTCGGGGATTCGCTCGTTGGTCGCCTCGTCCACCCACGCGTTGATCTTCGTTCGAGCACCCTCTGCATCGGCGCGGTAGTCGACCAGCTGCAGCCCGGCGCCGTACTCGGTGGCCAACGTGTCGAGGAACGGTGGCTCGAAGCCGGTGCCCCGCTGACCCCACAGCGAGTTGGCGATCTCCAGCGTCACGGCGCCTCGCTCGTCGGTCCGGCTGCGCCCCTCCAACGCGGCGCCCATTGCGTTCATCGAACGGTCGAACGGTGCGGTTGCGTCCGCGTGCAGCACCCGCTTCATCTCCTCCAGCGTGAGGCCGCGAGCGCCCACGGCCGTCATCGCCAGCGCGATCCCGATGCTGGTGGGGGAGAACACGACGTTCGCGGCCGGACCGGCCGTCAGCCTGGCGAGCAGATCGAGCCCGAACGCGTTGATCGATGCAACTGCTGGCGCAGCTTCCGAGGGGTCGGCCACCGTGCGCGTCAACGAGCTCTTCGCCTCGTCGCCGCCCGTGTCATCGGGCGACTTCGCGCCGTCCGATCCGCACGCCTGCAGCAACGGCGCCACGACGGGCACGGCGAGCAGGGCGAGGAAGGTGCGTCGATCCATGCCGATCAGACGGTCCATCGACCCCTGCAGGTTCCCGTCACGGGTGTGAGATCTCGGCTGGATGCGTGACGGAAACCGTCACGGATCCGGCCGAGAAGTCAGAGGTCAGAGCTGGCCTCAGGTGGTCGGGGTGGTGACGGGTGCGGCGTCGCCGGTGGCGGCTCGGAGATCGAGGCTGAGCACGCCGTCGGGGGAGACGACGGGGCCGATGCCGCGCGCCGGGAGGGCGAGCTCGGTGACGTCGATGGTGCGGCCCTCGCAGTCAGTGAAGCTGCGGCTGAAGCGAACCTGGGTGATCTTGCAGCTCACCGGGCGATCAGCCGGGTAGGCGAGGTAGAGGTGCCAGTTGTTGAGGGGGTCGTCGCCCACATGGTCGAGCACGACGCTGTCGTCGCCGCTCGTGCCGATCGGGTCGGGGAACAGCACCGGCCCGTCCTCGGAGACGATCCGCGCGTAGCTGCTGGCCGGGCCTGGTTCGAACGTGCGCTTGACCAGCAGCTCGCTCGTGCTGTCGGCGTTGCGCGAGATGAACGCGGCGACGCCCCACAGCGCCAACCCGAGCAAAGCGAAGAAGCCGATGCCGGCGACCACCGGGACCACGGCCCGGGCGAGGGGAGTGCGGAGCTGCGGCCGGCGAACCATGGTGCGTCCAGTGTGCCAGCGGAACGGTGGAGCACGTCAGTTGTGACCGGCACCCGCACGAGGCGTAGGGTCCGTTGCCGATTCGCGACCGCTGAGACGCTGGAGCAACGAGGGAGAACGCGTGGACCTGTTCGAGTACCAGGGCAAGCAGTACTTCGCCCGATTCGACATCCCGGTCAGTCCGGGTGGAGTCGCCTACACCGTGGACGAGGCCGTTGCTGCGGCCGAGGCCGCCGGCTACCCGGTGGTGGTGAAGGCACAGGTGCAGGTTGGTGGTCGCGGTAAAGCCGGCGGCATCAAGCTGGCCAACGACGCCGACGAGGTCCGCCTCCACGCCGGGAACATCCTCGGCATGGACATCAAGGGCCACGTCGTCAAGCGGGTCTGGGTGGAGAACGCCAGCGACATCGCCGAGGAGTACTACGCCTCGTTCACGCTTGACCGTGCCGCCAAGAAGCACCTGCTGATGTTGTCGAAGGAGGGCGGCGTCGAGATCGAGGCCGTCGCCGAGACCAACCCGGAGGCCATCCTGCTGCGCCACGTCGACCCGGTCGACGGCATCGATCCGGCGTGGGCTCGCCAGGCGGCCATCGACAACGACTTCCCCGAGCAGTCGATCGAGGGTGTCGCCGAGATCCTCGTCAAGCTCTACCGCTGCTACACCGAGGGCGACTGCGACCTCGCCGAGATCAATCCGCTGATCCTCAAGCCGACCGGCGAGATCCACGCGTTGGACGCAAAGGTCAGCCTCGACAACAACGCGGCCTTCCGCCATCCCGAGTGGGACGAGTACCGCGCAACGGAAGAGCTCGACCCTCGCGAGCAGATGGCCCGCGAGCACGACCTGCAGTACATCGGCCTCGACGGCACCGTCGGCATCATCGCCAACGGCGCCGGTCTGGCGATGAGCACGCTCGACGTCGTCAACCAGGTCGGTGGCTCCGCGGCCAACTTCCTCGACATCGGCGGCGGCGCGAACGCCGACGTGATGGCCGCTGCCCTGGAGGTCATCAACTTCGACCAGAACGTGACGAGCATCTTCATCAACATCTTCGGTGGCATCACCCGCGGCGAGGAAGTCGCCAAGGGCATCGTCGAAGCGCTCGGTCGCGTGGACCTGCGGGCCCCGATCGTCATCCGCCTCGACGGCACGAACGCCGCCGAAGGTCGTCAGATCCTCCTCGATGCGGGCATCCCCGAATCGAAGCTCACCTCCAAGCCCACCATGCTCGAAGCCGCACGCGCGGCCGTCGCCATCGCAAACGGGAGCAAGTGACATGGCCATCTTCATCGACGCCTCCACCAAGGTCATCGTCCAGGGCCTCACCGGCGGACAGGGCAAGTACCACGGTCTGCGCAACCAGACCTACGGCACCAAGGTCGTCGGCGGGGTGACGCCCGGCAAGGGCGGCACCGACGTCGAAGGCATCCCCGTCTTCAACACGGTTGCCGAAGCCGTTGCCGCCACCGGCGCCACTGCGTCGTTCATCGCCGTGCCGCCGAAGGCCGCGTCCGCTGCGATCCTCGAGGCCGCTGCGGCTGGCATCAGCTTCATCGTCTGCATCACCGAGGGCATCCCGGCGCAGGACGAGGCCAAGACGTTCAACACGCTCCTGCGCGAGTACCCGAACACCCGGCTGCTCGGCCCGAACTGCCCGGGCATCATCAGCCCAGGCAAGAGCAACATCGGCATCACCGCCGGCGAGATCGCCCAGCCGCCCTCGGACAGCGGGCCCAACGTCGGCATCGTCAGCCGCTCCGGCACGCTGACGTACCAGGCGCTGTACGAGCTGAAGCAGCGCGGCATCGGTGTGTCGACGTGCGTCGGCATCGGTGGCGACCCGGTTCCCGGGACGAGCTTCATCGACTGCCTCAAGGAGTTCCAGGCCGACCCCGAGACCCACGCGATCATCATGATCGGCGAGATCGGCGGCTCCGCCGAAGAAGAGGCCGCCGAGTACATCAAGGCCAACGTGACCAAGCCGATGAGCGCCTACATCGCCGGCGTCACCGCGCCGGCCGGCAAGAAGATGGGCCACGCCGGTGCCATCGTCAGCGGCGGCAAGGGCACGGCCCAGGGGAAGATGGACGCCCTGCGCGCCGCCGGCGTGAAGGTCGGCCTCAACCCGACCGAAGCCGGTGAGCTGATGGCCGAGATCGTCGCCAGCCTCTGAGCTGCGGCCGCTGACACACCCGACAACGTGAACGGGCCCCCGCCGTGTGGCGGGGGCCCGTTGCGTTGAACGGTACGACTCAGCCGGCGGGCGGCGGAGGCGGCGGCGGGGGAGGAGGGGTCATCCCAGGCGGGGGCGGAGGCGGCGGCGGAACGCTGCCACCGGTGCTCCCGCTGCTGAACGAGCTCTTCAGCTTGTTCGGGTCCTTGAGGTCGTCGAGCGACCCGCCGGACTCCGTGAACAGGAGGTAGCCGCCGAAGGTCGCTGCCGCAGCGGCGATGACCGCGAGGTAGAGGCCGAACGAAGCGCTGACCTCCACCTTGAAGCCGAAGCCGGTGACGTCGTCCTCGCCGATGATCAACTTCAGCAGCGTGAAGAGCGTTGCCAGCGCGGCGACCGCCAAGAAGGCGATCGACGGCAGCTTCGGCGGCTTCGTGCCGAACGCCGGCAGCAGGATGATGACTGCGGCCGCGAGGAACAGCAGTGCCCAGAGGCTGCCCCAGAGGAAGCCGAGGTCACCCCAGGCGTTCGCTGAGTCGCTGGCCACCTCGATGCCGTCGACCTTGCCCGAGGCGGTGTACCACGGCAGGAACGATGCGATGAAGTAGACGATGCCAGCGCCGGCGAAGATCTGACCGCCTTTGCTGATCTTGCTGAGATCCAAGAGTGCCTCCCGGTGTGTGACGAACGACCCATGGGTCTGGCGCGCACCGTACACCTTGTAAAGCGTTGAGTGGTGCACTGACCACTCACGCGTACTGTGCGAGCCATGCCCACCGCGTTGATTTCTGTGTACGACAAGTCGGGAGTTGTGGTTCTCGCTCAAGGGCTCGTCGACGCCGGTTGGAAGATCGTGTCGAGCGGGGGCACCGCCGCGGCGATCGCCGCCGAAGGCGTCCCCGTCACGGATCTCGCCGACCTCACGGGTCTCCCGGCGATCCTCGACCACCGCGTGGTCACGCTCCACCCGAAGGTGCACGGCGGGCTGCTCGCCGATCCGACCAAGCCGGAGCACCAGGCCGACATGGCGGCGCACGGCATCGAGCCGATCGATCTCGTCGTCGTCAACCTCTACCCGTTCGCCTCGAACCCGAGCATCGAGCTGATCGACATCGGCGGGCCGGCGATGGTGCGTGCAGCCGCGAAGAACCACGCCCACGTCGCGGTCATCGTCAACCCGGGCGACTACACCGCCGTGCTCGACGAGGTGCGCGCCGACGGCACCATCAGCACGACCACGCGTCGCCGTCTGGCGCGTGATGCGTTCGCCACGATCGCTGCATACGACGCACAGATCGCGGACTGGTTCGACGAGCCGAACGACGAGAGCGGGCCGCTGCCCGAGGGCATCCACCTCTCGCTCGTCAAGCAGCAGTCCCTGCGCTACGGCGAGAACCCTCACCAGGCCGGTGCCCGCTACCTCGCCGCCGGTCGGCGCAGCTGGTGGGACGACGCGGTGCAGCACGGCGGCAAGGAGCTCAGCTACCTCAACCTCTACGACACCGAGGCGGCGTGGCGACTGGTGCACCGGTTCGCCGACACGGCGTGCGTGATCGTCAAGCACGCCAACCCATGCGGCGTCGCGCTGGGCGGAGACATCGCTGACGCATATCGCCGAGCGAACGACTGCGACCCCGTCAGCGCGTTCGGCGGCATCGTCGCCGTCAACCGTCCGGTCACCGCGGCGATGGCCGAGGCGCTGGCGCCCGTCTTCACCGAGGTCGTCGTCGCGCCGTCGTTCGACGACGACGCGTTGGCCGTCTTCGCCACGAAGAAGAACCTGCGCGTGCTCAGCGGTCCGCAGCCGTACGGCGCGGCGCTCGATGTGCGCGGCATCGACGGCGGTCTGCTCGTGCAGCAGGTGGACACGGTCGATCTCGATCGCAGCCACTGGCGCGTCGCCACCAAGGTCGCCCCGACGGAGGCGCAGATGGACGACCTCGCTTTCGCATGGCAGGTGTGCGCCGCGGTCAGCAGCAACGCGATCGTCTTCGCCAAGGGGCTGCAGGCGTTCGGCATCGGCGCGGGCCAGCAGAACCGCGTGGACAGCGCTCGCATCGCGCAGACGCGCTCAGCCGGGCGAGCGGTCGGCGGTGTCTGCGCCAGCGATGCCTTCTTCCCGTTCCGCGACGGGCTCGACGTCGCCGCCGAGGCCGGGATCACCGCGGTGATCCAGCCCGGCGGGAGCGTCAACGACGATCAGGTGATCGCCGCCGCCGATGAGCACGGCATCGCCATGGTGCTCACCGGCGAACGGCACTTCAGGCACTGAGACCGATCAGGCGACCGGCTGCTCCTTGGCGGCCTCGGCCGCGCGAGAGGTTCGGATGGCGTTGACGATGACCGGCACGAAGATCAGCAGCAGGCCGGCCAGGATCAACAGGGTGGAGATCGAGGTCACCGAGTCCGGTTCCATCGCCGTCCCGAGGAACGAGATGACGCCGATCGCCGTGACGAGCGCTCCGATCCAGGTGCTGGCCCGACGCTCGCCGTAGCCGCCCACGAGGCAGATGATCACGCCCGTGGCGATGATCAGGAACGAGCCGCCCGTGTCGTTGAGCTTGATCACGGTCTGCCCCACACCCGCCGCGGTGGCGATCAGGGCAGCGACGACGAGGCTGGTCCCGACGCCGTGGTAGCCACGGCGGTCGAGGACGAACACGGCGCCGAGGAGCACGATCCCGGCCAGCAGCAGCACGATGCCGCCGCTGCCGACGACCTGGTCGGCATCGGAGAACGCGTTGTTGTTCGAGTCCGACGAGGACGCCTGACCGAGCGCGCTCACGAGGAGCAGCGCGCCCAGTCCGAGCATCACCGTGCGCCCGCGATATCCGGGCAGGATCCACGCGGCGATGTACATCAGGCCGATGAGGAGCGGCGCCGAGGCGCTGTCCGCGTTGGTCGCCATGAGGGCGGCGCCGAGACCGAAGATGCCGACGGCACCCATGCCGACCGCAGCCGACCGCAGCGCTGAGTGGGTCTTCACCAGGAGGCGGATCGCCACACCGCCGCCGACGATCAGTGCCGACAGGATGCCCAACTTGCCGCGTGCCCCGTCGACCGAATCGACGCCGTCGGCGACGAGCACCAGGATGCCGAGCGCCACGATGAGCCCACCGATGCCGGCGAGCGTGACCGCGGCCTCGGGGTCGGGGCGGTTGCGTGCCTCGGGCCCGAGCTTGTCGAGGAAGCCGAACACCGTCTCGCCCGCACCGGTCGTGCCGGCCGCACCGGCCGCCGCCGGTTGGAACGCGAGCTGCTGGGTGGCGGGCCCCGTCGTCAGGTTCGTCGTGCCGGACAACGCAGTGGCCGGCGTGGCGAACGGCACGGTGGTCGTCGCCCCCAGCGGATCGACCGTCTGCTGACCGTTCGTGGTGACGTGTGCGGTCCACGATGAGCCGTCCCAGTAGCGCTGCTGGTACCTCCCATACGGATCCGGGAACCACCCAGCCGGTGTCGTCGACATGCCATCTCCCCCTGTTCGCCCTTGGGCGGTGTCTGTGTCCTGTTGTCTGCTCCGCCGACCGTGCGTGGCACCGAATGACCTGAGCAGCTCGCAGAGCTTGGCACGGCTCGCGTCGCTAGCCTGACGATCCACCCATGGCACGCATCTCCGACCTCCTTGCAGCTGGCACGACGTGCTCGTTCGAGTTCTCGCCGCCGAAGACCGATGCGGCGCAGCTGTCCCTGGGTCGCACCATCGCCGAACTGGAACCGCTGGTCCCCAGCTTCGTCAGCGTCACCTACGGCGCGGGTGGCAGCACGCGCACGCGCACGCAGGAGGTGGTCACCTGGATCCGCAAGGAGACGGGGATCACGCCGATGGCCCACCTCACGTGCCAGAGCCACCAACGTGACGAGATCCGCTCGTTGCTGGACTCCTATCGCGATGCTGGCATCGAGAACATCCTGGCCCTCGGAGGCGACCCGCCGAAGGATCCTGCCGATGCCAAGCCCAGCGACTACCGCTACGCCGTCGAGCTGATCGACGAGCTGGACACGTTCAACAGCTTCTCGATCGGCGTCGCCGCGCACCCTGAGGTGCACCCACGCTCCACGAGCCGCGAACAGGACCGCCAGCACCTGGCCGCCAAGTTGCGTCGCGCCGACTTCGCCATCACCCAGTTCTTCTTCGAGGCCGAGCACTACGTCCGCCTCGTCGACGAGCTCGCTGCGCTGGACGTGCGCAAGCCGGTGATCGCCGGGATCATGCCGGTCACCAACCTCGGGCTCGTTCGCAAGATGGCCGACCTCAGTGGGGTACCGGTGCCCACCTGGGTGGTCGACCGCCTCGAGGCGGCGGGCGACGACCCCGACGAGGTGCGCAAGGTCGGCGTCGACATGGCGACGCAGCTGAGCGCCGAGGTGCTCGCAGCCGGAGCGCCGGGTTTGCACTTCTACACGTTGAACCGCAGCTCGGCCACCCGCGAGATCTACGCCAACCTCGGCCTGCCTACGAGCGTCGCCGGCTGAGGATCTCCTCCGTCGTCAACGACCGAGGCGCGACACGGTTCGCCGCGGCCCATGCGGTGACATCGCACAGCAGGCGGTTGATCGGCGTCGGGACGCCGTGTGCCCGACCGAGCAGCACGATCTCACCGTTCAGCCAGTCGACCTCGGTGGTGCGCGCCCCCCGAACGAAGCTCTGCCAGGTCGACCCGCCGCGTCGAGTCCCCTCGGGCAGCGTCGTGGTGGGCACGGGCCTCGGGGCCAGCACGTCTCGTCGTCGTTCCTGGTCGTCGGCGTCGCTCACCCGATCGATGCCGGCGGCGGCAAAGCACGCCTCGGCCTCCTCGCGCGCCGGGCCGATCAAGACGTTGCTGTTCTCGACGTCGGAGACGAGCGCGTCCACGGCGTTCGCCAGGTTCATCAACAGCTTGGTGTGCTTCCACCGCATCACGTCGGGAATCGACCGACTGGCGAGTCCGCTCGCTTCGAGCGCGGCAGCGATCGCGGTGCTCGTCGCATCCGTTCCGGTCGGATAGCGGCCGATGTCGAGGATCGCGTTGTGCGGTGCGCCGCTGGCGTCGACGGCACCGGGGACCATGAACGCCGCGGGCAGCATCACGCACATCGCGTAGACGTCGGCGAAGCGCCGAGCGGCCATGCGCTCGTTGTCCACGCCGTTCTGTGCGCACACGACCGAGACGGCGGGAGCGTGGCGGCGCAGGTCGTCGAGCGCAACGGTCGAGTCCTGGCTCTTCATCGTCATGAAGACGACATCGCCCTCGTCCAGCTCGACGTCGGCGATGTGCTCGGCGACAGGTACGGCCACGGTCACCGAGCCCGATGGGTCGTTGATCGTCAGTCCCGTGGCACGGATGGCGGCACAGTGAGCACCACGGGCGACGAGCGTGATCTCGTGGCCGTGAGCGTCGGCGTGCTGCTGCAACCTGCCGCCGATGACGCTGCCCACGCCGCCGGCACCGAACATGACGATGCGCATGACAGCAGTCTGCCCGGCTCGCTGGGACGGACGAGCGTCGGTCCTCCTATGGTGAGGACATGCGCGCCTACGACAAGCTCTACATCAACGGTTCCTGGGTTCCCTCTGCCGGAACCGGCACCCACAGCGTCACCGACTCGGCCACCGAAGAGGTCATCGCCACGGTCCCCGACGGCACGGCCTCCGACGTCGACGCCGCCGTCAGCGCGGCCAAGGCTGCGTTCCCGGCCTGGAGCGCACTGCCCAAAGAGGAGCGCGCCGCGTACCTGATGGCCATCCACGCCGGGTTGGAAGCACGGACCGAGGACATCGCGCAGACCATCGCCAAGGAAGTCGGGATGCCGCTGATGCTGAGCAACCTGATCCAGGCCGGGCTGCCGAAGGCCAACTTCGCCATCGCTGCGCAGCTGCTCGGCAGCTACGAGTTCGAGACGCAGGTCGGCAACTCGCTCATCGTGCGCGAGGCCGTCGGGGTCGTTGGCTGCATCACGCCGTGGAACTACCCGTTGCACCAGATCGCCCTGAAGGTCGCGCCGGCGCTCGCCGCCGGCAACACCGTGGTCGTCAAGCCCAGTGAGGTCGCCCCGATCAACGCGTTCATCCTCGCCGAGGTGATCGAGGCAGCGGGCCTCCCGGCCGGTGTGTTCAACCTCGTCACCGGCAGCGGCCCGATCGTCGGCGAGGCCATTGCCGCCCACCCCGACGTCGACATGGTCAGCTTCACCGGCAGCACCCGCGCCGGCAAGCGCGTTGCCGAGGTTGCGTCCGCGACGGTCAAGAAGGTCGCCCTCGAGCTCGGCGGCAAGAGCGCCAACGTGATCCTCGACGACGCTGACTTCAGCAAGGCCGTGGCCGACGGCGTCGGCAAGTGCTTCCTCAACTCTGGCCAGACCTGCACTGCGCTCACTCGCATGCTCGTGCCGCGCGAGCGTCTCGAGGAGGCCGAGCAGATCGCCACCACTGCCGCCTTGGCGTTCACTCCCGGCAACCCGTTCGAGAAGACCTCGCGAATCGGGCCGCTGATCAGCTCGGTGCAGCGCGATCGCGTGCGCGGCTTCATCCAGACCGGGATCGACGAGGGGGCGCAGCTCCTCACCGGGGGCACGGCAGCGCCCGAGGGCCTGGACGTCGGCTTCTACGTGCAGCCGACCGTGTTCTCCAACGTCACCCGCGACATGACCATCGCTCGCGAGGAGATCTTCGGACCGGTGCTGTCGATCATGCCGTACGACTCCGAGGACGAAGCCGTCGAGATCGCCAACGACACGATCTACGGCCTCGCCGGCGGCGTGTGGAGCGGCGATCCCGAGCGCGCCAAGCGCGTCGCCAAGCGCATCCGCGCCGGTCAGGTCGAGGTCAACGGCGGCGCTTTCAACGTGATGGCTCCGTTCGGTGGCTACAAGCAGAGCGGACTCGGCCGCGAAGCGGGGCAGTTCGGTCTCGAGGAGTTCCTCGAGGTCAAGTCGCTCCAGCTGTAGCAGGAGTGACCGCTCTCGGCCCGACGTCGTGAGCGATACTGACGAACCGATGAGTTCCAGGGCCGCCTCTGTCGCGCCGCGAGCGCAGATCAGCCGGACGCCGTACTTGCCAGGCCTCGACGGCTTGCGTGCGGTCGCCGTCGTTGCGGTGATGGTGTACCACGCCAATCACGAGTGGTTGCAGGGTGGGTTCCTCGGCGTCGAGGTGTTCTTCGTCATCAGCGGCTACTTGATCACGCTGCTGCTGATCGGTGAGAAGGAACGCAACGGCAAGGTCGACCTCAAGCAGTTCTGGCTGCGCCGCTTCCGACGGCTGCTGCCGGCGCTGTTCGTGATGCTGGCCGCGGTCGCGGTGTACATGGCGGTGACGAGCAACCAGGCTCGCGGTCGCACCCGGGGTGATTTCCTCAGTGGCCTGCTCTACGGCAGCAACTGGTACCAGGTGTTCGTCGGCCAGGGGTATGCGGCGAGCGAGGCGTTCGTGCCGTTGCGGCACCTGTGGTCATTGGCCGTGGAGGAGCAGTTCTACCTCGTGTGGCCGCTGATCATGGTGGTGATCCTCAAGCGCAGCCGCGACCAACTGCCGCGCATGGCGTTGTGGCTGGCCGGCGTCAGCGGCTTCATCGCCGTCGCCGTCGGGATCATCTTCTACAACGGCAACGTCGACAGCATCGACAACTGCGTCGCTCAGCCGCAGGGCTACTGGCGAGCGTTCGGTCGCTGCATCAGCGTCAACGACACCCTGTACCTCAGCACGATCAGCCGAGCCGGCGGGCTGATGCTCGGCGCCGCGTTCGCAATGGTCTGGCGTCCGTCGGCGATCATGCGCGGCCCGATGCGGCGCCGTCCGCATCGACTGGACGTCGTCGCCCTCGTCGCACTTGTCGGGCTGGGGGCAATGATCCGACTGTTCTGGTTGTCGGAGAACGGCCAGCAGTTCGGCACGCAGTTCAATCCGTGGCTGTTCCGCGGAGGTTTCTTCCTGGTCGGCTTGGCGACGTTGGCGATCATCGCGGCGACGACGCACCGCCGTTCGTGGGTCGGCCGCTTCCTCGGCAACCCCGTCCTGCGGTGGGTCGGCACGCGCAGCTACGGGATGTACCTGTACCACTGGCCGATCTACCAGATCATCCGCAAGCAGGCCGGCATCGCGTTGACGCTGCGTCAGTTCGTCGGGGCGATGATCCTCACGGCGATCGTCACCGAGCTGAGCTTCCGCATCATCGAGATGCCCATCCGACGCGGAGTGCTCGGCCAGATCCTGCGCGGCGAGCGGCGGCCGCGCACGGCGCGCATGGCCAAGCGTCGCCAACGGTCGGCGATCGCGGGAGCGGTCGCAGCGGGTCTGGTCGCCTTCGCCGGCGTCAGCATCGCCGTGGCCGACAACAGCTGCGTCGGGTCGGTGGACTGCCAGACAGCGACCATCGGCACGCCTGCGCCGACGGTGCCGTCGACCACCACGACGACGATCCCGGCGTCGACCACGACTGCGGTCACTCTGCCGGGGGAGACCGCGGCGCCGACCACGACCGAGGCCCCGACCACCACGGTCGATCCGCTGACGTTGATCCCCCCGGTGGCCATCGGCGAGTCGGTGATGCAGGGGGCGATCCCCAACCTGTCGGCCGGCGGGTTCCTCGTCAACGCAGCGAAGAACCGCGGCGGTGACGGGGTCATCGGCGTCCTGCAGCTGATGAAGCAAGCCAACCAGCTCGGCTCGATCGTGGTCATCCAGGTGGGCACCAACGGGTCGGTCAGCGACGCGCAGTACGACACGATGATGTCGGTCATCGGCGGCCAGTCGCACGTCTACTTCCTCACGGTGAAGGCGCCCAACCGGCAGTACATCATCGACAACAACGTCCGCATCACGGCGCTGCCGACGCGGTACCCGAACGTGACGATCATCGACTGGAACACGCAAGGCGAACAGGTCGCCGACAAGCTCTGTCAGAACGATCACGTGCACATCAGCTGCAAGCCGGAAGCGGCCCAGTTCTTCGCCAACATGATCTTCTCGGCTGTCGGGTTGCCAACGCGCTGACCCGCCATACTGGTGCCGACATGAATGGGTGGGCTGAGCAAACGGTGGAACCAGCGCCCCGCCAGGAGACCAGCCGGATCCCGTACCTGCCGGGTCTCGACGGCCTGCGCGCGGTGGCGGTGGTGTCCGTGATGCTGTACCACGCCAACCACTCGTGGCTCGGTGGGGGTTTCCTCGGCGTCGAGGTGTTCTTCGTGATCAGCGGCTACCTGATCACGCTGCTGCTGATCGGCGAACGAGACCGCACCGGCGCCGTCGATCTGAAGCAGTTCTGGGTGCGCCGCTTCCGGCGGCTGCTGCCTGCGTTGTTCACGATGATGGCCGCTCTCGGCGTGTACATGGCGCTGTTCCAGCGGCGTCCGCAGGGCCAGACGCGCGGCGACTTCCTCGGCGGGATCTTCTACGTCAGCAACTGGTACCAGATCTTCGTCGGACAGGGCTACACCGCCAACGAGGCGTTCGCCCCTCTGCGCCACCTGTGGTCGCTGGCGGTGGAGGAGCAGTTCTACCTGTTGTGGCCGTTGGTGATGGTGGCCATCCTGCGCCGCGGCACGCAACGCTTGCCGCGAGTTGCGCTCTGGCTCGTCGGCATCAGCGCGTTCATCGCAGTCATCACTGCCGCGCTCTACGTCGGCGGTGATGTTGCCAACACCTGTTCGTCGACCGCGAACGGCTACTGGCACGTCTTCGGCCGTTGCATCAACGCCAACGAGGCGCTGTACCTGAGCACGATCACTCGCGCCGGCGGCCTGCTGCTCGGATCTGCGTTTGCGATGGTGTGGCGTCCCGCGGCCATCATGCGCGGGCCCCTGCGCGATCGGCCAGGACGGCTCGACGCGTTCGCCGGCATCGGGCTGCTCGTGCTCGCGGTGATGTTCAGCCGGCTGACGGTCGCGGTCGAAGGCGCCACCCTTGGCACGCACTTCGACGCCTGGTTGTTCCGTGGCGGGTTCCTCCTCACCGGCCTGGCGACGCTGCTCGTCGTGGCCGCGGCCACGCATCAGCGCTCGCTCACCGGCGCGCTGCTCGGCAACCCCGTGTTCGCCTGGATCGGCACGCGCAGCTACGGGCTGTACCTGTACCACTGGCCGATCTACCAGATCATCCGCAAGGAAGCCGGCGTGCAGCTGACCGTCGCCAAGTTCGTGCTGGCGATGGTGATCACCGTGCCGATCACGGAGCTCAGCTACCGGTTCATCGAGACGCCGATCCGCCAGGGCAAGCTGGGCGAGTGGTGGAAGGCGCGGCGTGCCGGCACGCGTGCGGGCTCGCGCAACGGCGCCATCATCGGCGGATCGGTGGCCGTCCTCGTGCTGGCGACCGGGCTGAGCTTCGCCATGGCGGACAACCAGTGCGTCGGCGCCGTCAGCTGCAGCCTCGTCGGCGCAGGCCCCGTCGGTCCGTCGACACCGGCCACCGACCCGGCCACCGATCCCACAACTCCGACGGGAACGGGTGTCACGGTCGGCACGCCGATCGAGACGACGCCCACCACACCGGTGGTGATCGGCCCGGTGGCGATCGGAGAGTCGGTGATGGTCGGCGCGACGAACGAGCTGCTGCAGGCTGGCTTCATCGTCGACGCCGCCGAGGATCGCCAGGGATCCGACGTCGCCCAGATCCTGTCCACGATGCGGGCCAACAACCAGCTCGGCGACACGGTGGTCATCCAGGTGGGGACGAACGGCACCGTCAGCGACGACGCGTGGGCGTCGATCATGGCCTCGCTCCCGGCCGACCTGACGCCGCACGTGTACGTGCTCACGGTGCGAGCGCCGGCCAACTGGATCGAGGGCAACAACGCCCGGATCAACGCGCTGCCGACGACGTACCCGAACGTCACGGTCGTGGACTGGGCCACCGAGTCCGAGCAGATCGTCGATCAGCTGTGCCCCAACGACGGGCACGTCCACCTGACGTGCAACAAGGCTGCGCCGATCTTCTACACGAACCTGATCCTGGCCAAGGCCGGCCTGGCGTTGCTGCCCACCGCCTGACGGACGGGTGCCCGCCGGCTTTCTGGGCAGCTGAGCGTGGGCCTACGCTCAGGACCATGACTTCACCTGTACGTGTTGCTGTCACCGGCGCGGCCGGCCAGATCGGCTACAGCCTCCTGTTCCGCATCGCTTCCGGGTCGATGCTCGGGCCGGACACGCCCGTGATCCTCCAGCTGCTCGAGATCACGCCGGCGCTGAAGGCGCTGGAAGGCGTGAAGATGGAGCTCGACGACTGCGCCTTCCCGCTGCTGGCGGGCGTCGTGTGCACCGACGACGCGAACGTCGCCTTCGGCGACATCGATGTCGCCCTGCTGGTCGGGGCGATGCCGCGCAAGGCGGGCATGGAGCGCAGCGATCTGCTCAGCGCCAACGGTGGCATCTTCAAGCCGCAGGGCAAGGCGCTCAGCGACAGCGCCAAGAAGGACGTCAAGATCCTCGTCGTCGGCAACCCGGCCAACACCAACGCGCTCATCGCTCAGCAGAACGCGCCGGACCTCGATCCCGGCCGGTTCACGGCGATGACCCGGCTCGACCACAACCGTGCGATCAGCCAGCTGGCGCAGCGCACCGGCGTGGCCGTCACCGACGTCACGAAGATGACCATCTGGGGCAACCACTCGGTCACCCAGTACCCCGACCTGTTCCACGCGGAAGTGAACGGCAAGAACGCGTACGAGCTCGTCGGCGATCACGCTTGGGTCGATGGCACCTACATCCCCACCGTTGCCAAGCGCGGCGCGGCGATCATCGAAGCCCGCGGCGCCTCATCGGCAGCGTCGGCCGCCAACGCCGCCGTCGACCACATCCGCTCGTGGGCGCTCGGCACGCCCGAAGGCGATTGGGTCAGCATGGGCATCCCGAGCGACGGCAGCTACGGCGTGCCCGAAGGCCTCATCTCCAGCTTCCCGGTGACGTGCAAGGACGGCCAGTACTCGATCGTCCAGGGGCTCACCATCGACGACTACTCGCGCGGCAAGATCGACGCCAGCACCGCCGAGCTCGCCGAGGAGCGCGACGCCGTCAAGGACCTCGGCCTCATCTAGTTGCCTCGCACAGCGCCTCCGCAAGCTTTGGCGCTGGCTCGGGAGCGCCGGACTGCTCAGACCGGCTGAGCGCGACGGCGGTGCGAGACGAGTGACAGCCCGGCGAGCAGACCGAACGCGGACAGCGGGAGCAGCACGCTGAGCGGTGACTCGGGGATGTCCGGCGGCGGGGTGGCCGTCAGGTTCAGCCCGACGAACACCGGGTCGTGGTCCGAGGTGCGGTAGCGGTCCGGCGCGAACAGCGAGGCGACCTGACCAGGCGACTTGAAGTTGGTGTTGTAGTCGAGCACCGACGGCTCGTCGCTGTTGATGTGGTAGTCGCCTGCGCCCGTGAGCTGCGCCGCCAGCGACGGCGATGCCAGCGCGTAGTCGAGCGTGCCCCACTGCCCGTCGAAGACGTACGAGTACGGCGTGCCGAAGAGGTCGACCGCATCGACGAAGCCGGCTGCGCGGAACACGTTGATCGGATCCTCCTGGGCGTAGGAGTTGAGGTCGCCGAGCAGCAGGAAGTCGCTGTCGTGCACGCCCGTCGGGTCGGTTGCCAGCCAGTCGATCATCGCTCGAGCGGCATTGGTGCGCGTGACGTTCCAGCAGCTCTGCCCGTCACCCTGGTCGGCGTTCACGTCGGGCAGCGTCGTCGGGCACGAGCCCTTCGACTTGAAGTGGTTGACCACGACGGTGAGCACCTGGCCCGTCCCGACCTGCGTGAACGATTGGGCCAGCGACGGGCGGTTCTTGGTGGTGTCGAATCGAGGGTCGACCGCTGCGGTCAGGGTGGCGAACGCGCCGGTCGGTGTCACCGCTGCAGGTCGGTAGATGATGCCTACGCGGATCGCATCGGTGCCGATCACCCCCGTGGTGATGCCGGCGTACGTGCCGGGCGCGGTGGCGGCGTTGAGCCCGGCGACGATGTCCGCCACCGGATCGACGTTCGGCGTGTTCTCCAGCTCGGCGAGACCGATGACGTCGGCGTCCATCGAGACGATCGCGCTGAGGAGCTTGGTGCGCTGCCGCTGCAGCTCCTCGGCGGTCTCGGCGCCACGGCACTCCTGCTGGGACCCGACCGGACCGCAGGCCGGCGTGGTCCCGACGTCGAGGGTGAGGAAGTAGTTGAGGACGTTCATGCCGACGACCTTCAGCGAACCGCCGACGACCGGCGGTGAGGTCGGGCGGGGGTTGGCTGCCGTGAAGTCGAACCCGCCGGCCGCCGGCGATGCGGGCCGCAGCCGGAAGGCGTTGCCCGAGGCAGCGTTGCCGGCCCACGTGTACGTCAGCACGCCCGCAGCACCCGTCACGGTGTCGCCGCCGCGCAGCGTGTTGGACGCGGAGAGGGGCTGCCCGTTGCGGCCGAGCACGATCGGATCCGGGTTCTGGGCCTGCGAGGTGTCGTCGATGACGAGTTGGTTGAGGTTGTTGGCGGCCTGGAGCGCTGCCGCCGGCGCTCCCGGTGCCACCACCTGTGAGGGCTGGTCGAGTCGGGCACCGCCTGAGACGAGCACCTCGCCGAAGCGGCCGAGCTGGAAGATCTCCGTGACGAACAGGGGTTGGGCGAACGAGACGCTCATCCCCTCGTAGCGCTCGAACTGCGTCGCCGATGTCGCCGGGAGCACCGGTGCGGCCGGGGTGACGGTGGCGCCCGTCGAGAGGACGAGCGCGCTCGTCATCGTGATCTGCGTCTGACCCTGGAATTCGGAGACGGCTCCGGTCACACGCACTCGATCGCCGAGCTCGACGAGGTCCGTGTCGGCACCGTTGAACACGAAGATGCCTTCCGAGGTGACCGGATCGGCGTCGACGTCGGCGTCATCCTCCTGCAGGTAGAAGCCGCGCAGGTTGGGTGATGCTCCCTCGTAGTCGCCGACGACGACCGCCTCGACGGTCACGGTCTCGCCGGCGCACGGGCTGGCGTCCGTGGTGCCCTCGATGGTGTGGATGGCCGACACCGCCGGCGAGTTCGGGCAGGCGTCCGGCGGCGGCGGGACGACAGCGCTGTTCAGCGCGCCGAAGCTGGAGGTGCCCACTTGCCAGGTCAACGAGCCGTACGTGGTGCCCGAGCCGACCAGCTGAAGGTCCTGACCGATCGCCTCCGTGCCGGCTTGCGAGACACCGATGTCCGTCGACTGCTGACCACTGGCGGGTCCGTTCGTCGCGGTGAAGGTGCCTTCGTAGCTGAGGAACTGGCGCACGGTGTTCGTGTTGTCGACGAGCGCTACCCCGTCCGGTGACCCGTTCTGCAATCCCGCCGCCGGCACGGTGACGACACCAAACCCGTTGCTCAGGTTGGGAATCGGTGTCGGCAACGCGATGGTGCCGTACGAGGCGCCACCGCTGCCGTTGTAGAGCACCAACGACCACCCGGCGAGGCTCGTGCCGGCGGGGCCGAACACCTCGATTGCCTCGCCGGTGTCGGCGCCGGCGTTGTCGTAGTGGATCTCGTCGATGAACACGGTGGCCGTGGGCGGGGCAACCGCCGACGTCGGCGTGGCCAACCCGCCGAATGCGAGCGCGGCACCGACGAGGATCCTGGATGTGGAGCGGAGCATGACCGCATGATGAAGAACCCAGATGATGTCTTGACGGTCAGTGGGTCGCGTCCGGGTGAAGGTTGGGCGAACGCTCGGCGACGGGCCGTCAGGCGGTGGCGATCTCGCAGCCGATGATCATCATCTGATCGACCGCCTTGCGCAGATCCTCGTCGCTGATGCGCTGCGCGTTGGACTCGTCGGCGATCAGGTCGCTCACGGCGAGCAACGCGGCCGCCTCGATGCCGTGCATCGCGGCGATCGTGTAGAGCACGGCAACTTCCATCTCCACACCGAGGTGGCCGCGATCCTTCCAGCGACCCATGATCCCCGGACGCGGGTCGTAGAACACGGCACTGGTGACCACCGAACCGACATGGGCGGTGATGTTGCGCTCGCGCGCGATGCGTGCCGCCAGCTCGATCAGGTGCCACGTTGCGCACGGGGCGTGCGCCTCGCCGTCGGTGAGGATCAGGTTCATCGGGTCGTCCGGCGTCGCCGTCATGGCGATCAACGTGTCGCCGAAGCCGATCCCCGGCTTGAGGCCGCCCGCCGTGCCGACGCGCACGATGCGCTGCACGCCGAGCTGGATCAGCTCGTTGTAGTAGATCGCCACGCTGGCGCCGCCCATGCCGACGCTCTGCACGCTGATCGGCTTGCCCTGGAAGGTGCCGGTGAAACCGAGCATGCCCCGCTCTTCGTTGACGAGACGGAACCCCGGATCGAAGAAGGTCTCGGCGATGTGCTTGGCACGTCTCGGGTCGCCGGGCACCAGCACCGCGGGTGCGTAGTCGGACGGTTCGGCGCGAAGATGGATCGGCATGGCCGTGCAGGTTAGGCCCGCCGCATGCAACGATGCGGGCGTGGATCCCGGAACGCTGATCGACACCGATCGGTACCCGCTCGACGATGCCGATGTGATCGCCGGAGCACGGCTGCAGTTCGAACGCGAAGGCGTGTGCGTCCTGCCCGGGTTCATCCGCCGCGAGCACATCGAGGCGCTCGTCGCCGAATGCGATGCACTGGCGTCGCTCGGGCACCGCTCGCTCGTCACGGGCACGCCGTACCTCGCTGCGCCGGACCTGACGAGAGACGCAGATCACCCCAGCCGGGCGAAGGTGCACAA
The DNA here is from genome assembly GCA_965229005.1 of Ilumatobacteraceae bacterium. GTDB lineage: Bacteria > Actinomycetota > Acidimicrobiia > Acidimicrobiales > Ilumatobacteraceae > CBDDIP01. The sequence continues at coordinate 638,483 of CBDDIP010000001.1, read as the reverse complement.
CTCGCTCGAAGCGGTCGCCTACGACCTCTTCCCCGTCGACAGCATGGTGCGCCGCCTCTACGAGTGGGACCCGCTGATGTCGTTCGTCGCGGCGGTGCTCGGACAACCCGTGCTGCATCGGTACGGCGATCCGTTCGGCGCGCTGAACCTCGCGGTGATGCGTGATGGCGACAAGCTCGGGTGGCACTTCGACATGACCGACTTCGTCGTCTCGATCGCGATCCAATCGTCGATCGTCGGTGGCGACTTCCTCAACGCCAAGCAGATCCGCGACGCCGCAACGGGCGAGGCGGGGGAGCGCTACGACGACGTCGCCGGTGTGCTCCGTGACGACGCCTCATCACCGCTCGTGCGCGTCGAGCCGATGGCGCCCGGCACGCTGATGCTGTTCAACGGCCGGAACTCGCTGCACAAGGTGAGCCCGATCGAAGGCGGCGTGCCGCGCTACGTCGCGCTCCTGGCGTACGACACCAAGCCGGGCACCGACTCCAGCGATCTGCTCAAGCGGCACCGCTACGGCCGGCTCCCGGCCTGAGACTGCCGCGATGTGGACGTGCCCACGTTGTGAACGCCGCTTCGGACGCCGACAGGCGCACGAGTGCCGCCCGACGCTGCACGCCGACGACTGGTTCGCCCGTCATCCCGCATGGGAGCGGCCGTTGATCGAGGCGGCGATCGCCGCGATCACCGAGGCCGCCGGTGAGGACGACCTCGACATCGAGTTCGCCGACGTCGGCGTGCTCGTCAAGCGCGAGCGCACCTTCATGGAGCTGCGGCCCGACGCACCGCGCGGCAAGGAGCGAGTGGTGCTCACGCTGATCCTCGATCGCCAGGCGCCGCACCCGCGGAGGCGCCGCTGCACCGAGTGGAGCGGAAGGTGGGGGCACTACTTCGACCTCCACTCGATCGATGATCTCGACGTCGACCTCCTCGACCTCATCGCCGAGTCCTACGACACCGGCGGTCTGCGGGGCGGACGTTGAACTAGAACGGTTCCATGACACCACAGCTCGGTGAGGGCTTCTTCGGGGAGGGCGTCAACGCCGCGCACATCAACAGCGTGCTCGGTCGCCGCGACGGGCCGGTGGGAACGGCATGGGCAACAGCGCTTGCCTCGCCGTCAGCCGGCCACGTTCCGTTCGTGGTGGTGCTCAAGCCCAACCTGCCCGTCGTGCCGTTCACGCTGTTCGTCAACAAGGCCGCGATCGAGAACGACCGTCACGGTGAGCTCACCTGGGGCGCCGCCCAGGCGGGGGTCGCGGCGGGCGTGGCCGATGCAGCGGCGCTGGGGATGTTCGACGGGACGCCCGCTCGCGAGCTGGCCCTCATCGCGGCCGTCTGGGTGAACGCTGCCGCGGTCGATGAGGAGCTCGTGTTCGCCAACAACCGAAACGCCACGCTCGCCGCGCTGACGATGGGCCGCGCCGGCGGTCCACCGCTCGACGACATCAAGTCGTTCATCGCCGCCGGCGAACCGCAGAACCCGTACTTCCGCCGGCCTTCGCCGCCGGTCGCGTGACGGCGACGAGCAGGTCGAGCAACGGCAACAGCGGCGGGGTGGCTGCGGTCCTCGTGACCGCGTAGATCGTTCTCGTCACGCCGAGGTCCTCGGCGGCGAGGGTGACGTTGCGTGGCCCGTCGTCGAGGACGCGCGCCGGCACGACGGTGACGCCTTGTCCGGCAGCGACGAGCGACAGCAGCGCGGCGTTGTCGGCGACGGTGCCCACGACCCGTGGCGCGATGCCGGCGCCGGCGAGCAGCCGCTCGGTCGCCAGCGCGCAACGAGTGGAGCGTCCGTTGAGGAGCCATGACGCGTCGGCGAGATCGGCGATCGTGGTCGACGACGGCATGTCCGGTGGCAGGACGAGCGTGAGCCGATCGCTGACGAGTGCCGTGAAGGTGAACCGACGACTTCGCTCCGTGGGCGGCCCGTCGTACTCCTGGGTCAGCACGACGTCGACCGCGCCGAGCCCGAGATCGCGGAGCGCCTCGGTGTCCTCTGCCTCCGAGATCTCGATGGTGGCGAGCGTGCGGAGCCGAGCGAGCTGCGGCACGAGCACGGTCGAGATCGCCGATGCGAAGCCGGCGAACACGACGGTCGGCACGTGATGCGGGCCGGTGACCGCGGCACGGCCACGCGCTTCGAGATCGAGCATGTCGGCGGCGATCGGGAGCAGCGAGTCGCCGGCGGCGGTGAGCGACAAGCGACCGCCGACCCGATCGAACAGCTGCGCGCCGAGGGCGAGCTCGAGCTTGGCGACGTGCTGCGACACCGCCGGTGCGGTGTAGCCCTGCGCCGCTGCTGCTGCGGCGATCGTGCCGCGTTCGGCCACCTCGGCGAACGACCTCAACTGGATCAGATCCATCATCATCGAAAGGGAACGTTATGCCAATGGCAACAGATCAGAACTGTTCGTTCCGACTCGTCGCTGACACTCTGGGGTCATGGACGACCCGAGCACCGTGGATCTGAGTGGCCTGTGGGTGCCGATCGTGACGCCGTTCGACCGTCACGGCGACGTCGACAGCGTCTCGCTCGAGCGCCTCGCCGAGCGTCTCCTCGACGACGGTGCCACCGGACTTGTCGCCCTCGGCACCACCGGCGAACCGGCGACGCTCACCGCTGACGAGCGCCGGCTCGTCGTCGAGGTCTGCGACCGGGTGTGTGGCGACGCCGACCGCAAGCTCATCGTCGGGGCGGGAACGAACAGCACTCGCGGCACGATCGCCGAGATCGAGCACCTGACGGCCGGCACCGCGGCGGTCGCTGCGCTGATCGTGGTGCCGTACTACACGAGGCCCTCCGAGGAAGCCGTCGTCGGGCACTTCGTCGCCGTGGCCGACGACAGTCCGGTGCCGATCGTTGCCTACAACGTGCCGTACCGCACCGGCCGCGGACTCGGCGCTGCGCACCTGCTGACCGTGAGCGAGCATCCGCGGATCGTCGGCCTGAAGCAGGCGGTGGGTGCGCTCGACGTCGACACGCTCGAGCTGCTGGCTCAGCACGTCGACGGTTTCCAGGTCCTCGCCGGCGACGACGCGTTCATCGCACCGACCGTGCTCCTGGGTGGCGCCGGTGCCATCGCCGCTGCGGCTCACGTGTGCACGCCGCTGTTCGTGGAGATGACGGCGAGCGCGCTCGCGGGCAACTGGACGCGAGCGAGCGAACTCGCCGCCGCCCTGCTGCCGATCGTCACTGCCGGGTTCGCCGAGCCCAACCCGGCCGTGTGGAAGGGGGCACTGGCACGTCAGGGGCAGATCGCCACGGGAGAGCTGCGACGGCCGATGACCCCAGCCTCGGTCCAGTCCGTCGATCGTCTCCTCGTGGTGGCCGGCCTGCTCGCTACTTGAGGAACTTGGACGTCGTGTTGTCGGCCAGCACCTTGCCACCGGTCTGGCACGTCGGGCAGTAGGCGACGGTGTAGCCGCTGTAGGAGACCGATCGGATCGTGTCGCCGCACACCGGGCACGCCTCACCCACGCGACCGTGCACGCGGCCGGGTCGGTCGGCCGACGAGCTCATGTTCGTGCGCGTCCGCTCGTAGGCCAACCCGTCATCGACCGCTTCGTGGATGGCAGTGACGATGGCGGTCGCGCCGGGAAGCCCGAGCTTGCCGGTCATGGCGAACGGCGACAGCTTGGCGCGGTGGCAGACCTCGTTGGCCAGCATCCGCCCGAGCCCTGCGATCTGGTGCTGATCGCGCAGGAAGCCGTGCACGCGCATGTTGTGCGCGGCGAACGCGGCGGCCATCGTCTCGGGCGTGAACGCCAGCGCCTCGCGGCCGAGGCGGTTCAGCGGCGGCTGCTCGAGCAGATCGTCCGACGACGCCAGGCACCAGACCCCGGCGCGTCGCTCGCTGCCCGCCTCGGTCAGCAGCAGCGCCGGTCCGTCCTCGAAGACGAAGCGAGCCTGCCCGTTGCGCGGCTTCGCCGATTGCTTCTCGTCGACCAGCAGCCGACCGCCCTGCATCAGGTGGACGACGAACGTCACGGGCAGATAGTGCAGCAGCAGGTACTTGCCTCGCCGACCGACGTCGAGCAGCGGCATCCCGTAGGCCGCCGATGGCGGCGGCACAGCGGTCTTCAACGCGGTGAAGTTGAACGGTGTGAACTTGGCCAGAACGTGCCCGGCGAACTGCGCGGTCAGCCGCTCGGCGTGGGCTTGCACCTCGGGCAGCTCGGGCATCGCAGTCCGCCGACCCTCAGTGGTACTCGGTGCTCGAGCGGACCGACGTGAACACCTCGTCCAGCGCGGCGAAGACCGGCTGCGCAGCGACCAGCTTCTGCTGGTCGCCCGTGAGGCGGATGCGACCGGTGAGGAACGCCTCCTGCGCGTTCAGCTCACCGGTGGCAACGGCCACCGCGGTGGCCCAGTCCTGCTCCATGCGCACGTCCTCGGGCCACGCTTGGCCAGGGCCGAACTCGGCACTGCCGTCGCCCACCTGCAGGTGGTACACGACATCACCCTCGGGTCCGGCGGTGACCACCTGGGTGACGCCGATGCCGTGGTGCGCCGCGAGGTCGGCCATCGTCGAACTACCCGCCACTTCCGTCGAGAGCGCTGTGATCCATTCGAGGCTGAGGTACCGGAGCATCGCCTCGTAGTCTGCCCGATCGTGGAGCACGGACCTTGGGCGCTGCGCGACGAGCACCGCCACGCCGATGCTCCAGTGGAGGCGTGGTGGTGGTGGATGTCGGCGCAGACCGGCGATGGCGTGGCCGGAGCGTTCGTCGGCTTCGAGCTGCGCGGGCGTCGTTACGACTACTGGGCCGGCCTCGTGCGCGAGGGCCGGCCGTACCTCTACATCGAGGAGCTCGACGGCGCGGACCTGCGCGCAGGTCTGGAGATCAAGCCGCCGCAGATGTGGGCCGACCACGTGTGCGACGCGCCGTTCCGTCAGTGGAGCCTCGGCAACGAAGCGCACGGCGTGCTGCTCGACGATCCGACGGAAGCGTGGCGGCGCGCCTTCGGCGACGTGGTGCCGGTGACGTTCGACGTCGAGTGGCATGCCGATGGGGATCCGCAACCGATGCACCTGCCGACCGGCGCTCACGGCTACTCCCAGCACGGTGAGGCGGACGTGCGCATCGAGCTCGAGGAGGGTGTGCTCGCGCTCGTCGGGCCGGCGTCGCGAGTGCACGTGTGGGGCATCGGTCACCTGCCAACATCGTTGGCGATGCCCATCGACCAGCGCGGCCTGCGCGCCCCGTACCGCCGCTCCGACGGCATCCACATCGACCAGGTGCTCACCGATGCCGGCTGGTGGGTGTCGCGATGAAGGACATCCTGGATGAGTTCGCGCAGCAGCGTCGCAAGCCGGCCTACCCCGTGCACGAGGCCCGTCTCGGCCTCCTCGTCGAGGATCGTTCGTCGGGTTTCTGCGGCGACATCGTCGGCACGACCTCCGAAGCGGTGACGCTGCGCGACCGCAACGGGCTTGCCCGTCACTTCCGCTACGTCGAGGGGGGCTTCCTCATCGACGGCCGAGCCGTGTCGCTCGTCCGCCCGACGGTCAAGCGCACCTCCGAGCCACAACGGACCAACAGCGGCTCGGTCGCCGGCCCTGCCGTGCGTGCCCGCCTCGCGTCGGCCAGTCGTATCTGGGTGGAAGGCAAGCACGACGCCGAACTGGTCGAACACGTGTGGGGCGACGACCTGCGCGAAGCGGCGATCGTGGTCGAGCCGATGCACGGCATCGATCACCTCGCCGAGCTCGTCGCCGAGTTCGCCCCAGGGCCGAAGCGTCGCCTCGGCATCCTCGTCGACCACCTCGTGCCGGGCTCCAAGGAGGCACGCCTCACCGCGAACGTCACCGGACCGCACGTGCTCGTCACGGGCCATCCGTTCGTCGACGTGTGGGAAGGCATCCGCCCATCGGTGATCGGTCTGGAGGCGTGGCCGACCGTGCCGCGCGACATCCCGTGGAAAGAGGGGATGTGCGCGGCACTCGGTCAGTCGGTCAACGGGTTCTGGCCGCGGCTTCGTCGTCGGGTTCGGACGTTTGCCGACCTTCGACCGGAGCTGGTGGGGGCGGTGGAGCAGCTGATCGACTTCGTGGCTGCGCCGCCCGCCGAGTGACCATCAACGTCACGATCGACACACCGAGCAGCACGACGAGGAACGGCGCCGTGTAACCGAGGAACACCAGGATCGCCACCAGCACCTTGACGAACGCGTCCCACCCCTTGCGGAACGACTCGCCGACGCCGGTCTTCTTCGCCGGCGTGACCACCGGCTCGGTGGTGGCCGTCTCGACGATCGGTGTCGCGGTGAGCTCGACGGTCACGGTGGCCAGCGACACCTGGTCGGCCAGCCCCTTGCGGATCGCCAGCAGCTGCTCCAGCTCGGTCTGACGATCGGTCACCTGCTGCTCGAGCATGACGATCTCGTTGAGGTCCTTGGCCTTGTCCAGCAGGGCGCGGACGCTGTTGACGCTGGCCGTCTTGGACAGGATCCGTGCGTCCAGATCGGTGAGCTGATCGGTGACGTCGTCGGTCTGTTGCGTGCGACTCACCACGTTGCCGACTCCTCCCAGGTCGGCGATGAACGGCTCCGCTTCCGTCGGCGGCAGCTTGACGACGAGCTCGGCGTGGGCCTTGGCAGGATCGCCGAGCTCGACGTCGCTGTCGTAGACCTGGCCGCCATGGCGCTCTGCCGTGTCGATCACCGTCGAGACGGCGTCACCGACGTTCGGCACCTGCACGCCGATCGTGGCGGTGATCACGAGCTGTCGCGTCGACGGCACCACGTTCAACGGTTGCGACGGGTCGTCGGGGATGCCGGGGACCGAGGCGGGCGGCGGCGTGCTGCCGCTCGACTGGCCGTCCGTGCCGACGTCGCCGTCGACGATCGCCGGCTCCTCGCCCGGCGCGGTCCCTGAGCTCTTCTGGTCGTCGCCGAAGTCGCCCGCGCACCCGGAGGTGATCGAGAGGATCACGAGGAGGGCGGCGACGCCCGTTCCTCGCCTGAGGCTGTTCACGCCTGTCATGGCGGTTCGACGGTGACCGGCGTCACCCGGGTTCCCGCAACGCCGCCGCGAGTTGTGTCAGTTCGGTGTCGGCTGCTCGTCCAGCAGGGCGGCAGCCGCGCGGCGGTGTCGCCAGAACTCGACGGCGATCGGCGCCAGCGAGATGGCCACGATGACGATCGCCGCGATCTCGATGTTGTTCTTGATGAAGTCGATCTCGCCGAGGAAGTACCCGAGGGTCGTGACACCGATGCCCCACAGCGCGCCGCCGATGACGTTGTAGATGACGAACGTGCGGTACTTCATCGTGCCGACGCCGGCGACGATCGGAGCGAAGGTCCGCACGATCGGCACGAAGCGAGCCATCACGATCGTCTTCGGTCCGTGCTTCTCGAAGAAGTGCTGGGCCTTGGCCACGTTGGCCGGGTTGAAGAGCCGCGACTTCGGGCGGTCGAACAGCGACGGACCGACCTTCTTGCCGAACAGGTAGCCGACCTGGTCGCCCAGGACCGCGCCGGCGAAGGCCACGCCGGCCACGGCCGGCAACCCGCCCTTCAGCACGTGGCCGCCCGCCGAGGAGGCCAGGAACCCGGCAAAGAAGAGCAGCGAGTCGCCGGGCAGGAAGAAGCCGATCAGCAGCCCGCTCTCGGCGAACACGATCAGGCCGAGCACCGCCAGGCCGCCCTTCTTGACCCAGTCGTTGGCGAAGTCCAGGAGGGCGAGCATGGCTGGCGAGGCTACCGGTGAAAACGCACACGGCCCGGGCAGCGCCCGGGCCGTGCAGAACGCGTCAGCGTGAACCTGTCAGACAGGTGCGCCAGCGATGGAGTTGCTCTTGCGGCTGGAGAAGATGATCGAACCGATGAGCACGATCAGCGCCGCGGCAGCGATCGAGAACCGGGCACCGTCGTTGTCCTGCAGGCTGATGATGGCTGGCAGGGTGAGCAGCGAGACCAGGTTCATCACCTTGATCAGCGGGTTGAGGGCCGGGCCGGCGGTGTCCTTGAACGGGTCGCCGACGGTGTCGCCGATCACAGCGGCCTTGTGGGCGTCGCTGCCCTTGCCGCCGTGGTGGCCGTCCTCGATGAACTTCTTGGCGTTGTCCCACGCGCCGCCAGCGTTGCTGAGGTAGTTGGCCATCAGCTGACCCACGAGGATGACCGCGGCGAGGAACGCGCCGAGCGCCTTCCAGTCGATGCCGAAGCCGATCACCACCGGCGTGAGCACTGCCAGCAGCGCCGGCGTGGTGAGCTCGCGCAGCGAGGCCGCGGTGCAGATGTCGATGACGGGGCCGTAGTCCGGCTCCTTTTCGCCGCGCATGATCTTGCCGTCGGCGAACTGCTTGCGGACCTCTTGCACCACGACGCCGGCCGTGCGGCCGACGGCGCGGATGGCCAGCGCAGAGAACAGGAACGGCACGGCGCCACCGATCAGCAGGCCGATGAAGATCTTCGGCTCGGCAACGTTGATCGCCAGTGCCGGAGCCTTGAACACACCGTCCTTGACGTTCTCGGCGACGACGCCCAGCTCGGTGCCGGCGGTCTCGATGAAGCTGGCGAACAGGGCGACGGCGGCGATGACCGCCGACCCGATGGCGAAGCCCTTGGTGACGGCCTTGGTCGTGTTGCCGACGGCGTCGAGGCTGACCATGATCCGCTCGGGCTCGCCGTGGAACTCGCCACTCATCTCGGCGATGCCGGCGGCGTTGTCGCTGACAGGGCCGAAGGTGTCCTCGGACACGATGACGCCGGTGGTGGCGAGCATGCCCATGCCGGTGAGGGCGACGAGGTAGAGCGAGAAGGTCAGGTTGCCGTTGCCCAGTGCCAGGGCGACACCGATGGCGATGGCGATCGCGATGACCGCGTAGACCGAGCTCTCCAGGCCGCTGGCGGTGCCGCTGAGCACCACCGTGGCCGGGCCGGTCTCGGCGCTCTCGGCGATCTCCTTGACCGGGCTGTAGTGCGTGCCGGTGTAGTACTCGGTGAGCCGGCTGATCAGCTGAGCCAGCACGAGGCCGATGGCCACGGCGCCGAAGCACTTCCAGCCGGCGTTGTCGCGATCGTTGCCGACGTAGCCGAGTGCCAGTGCGAGTGTCCCGATGAGGGTCAGCGTGCCGGCGACGAGGAAGCCCTTGTTGATCGGCTTCAGGGCGTTGGTCTCGCCCTCCTTCGCCTTCACCGCGAACACGCCGGCGATCGAGGCGATCACGCCGATCGCACGAGCCGCGAGCGGGAACACGAGGCCGAGCGCCGGGTTGGCGCCGATCGAGTTGAACGCTGCCACGCCGAGGATGATCGAGGCGACGAGGGTGACCTCGTAGCTCTCGAACAGGTCGGCGGCCATGCCGGCGCAGTCGCCGACGTTGTCGCCGACGTTGTCGGCAATGGTGGCGGGGTTGCGCGGGTCGTCCTCGGGGATGCCCGCCTCGACCTTGCCGACGAGGTCGGCGCCGACGTCGGCGGCCTTGGTGAAGATGCCGCCGCCGACGCGAAGGAACAGGGCGAGCAGCGAACCGCCGAAGCCGAAGCCGACGAGGATCACCGACGACGTGTTCTGGAACGCCATGATGATGCCGGTCGCACCCAACAGCCCGAGGCCGACGGTGAACATGCCGGCCACGCCGCCCGTGCGGAACGCAACGGTGAGGGCCTTGGGCATGCTGCCCGTGAGCGCCGCAGCGGCGGTGCGGACGTTGCCACGGGTGGCCAGCGTCATGCCGATGTAGCCCGTGAGCCCGGAGGCAGCGCAGCCGAGGATGAAGGCGAGCGTTCGCCACAGCCCGGCCTCACCGAAGCTCAGCGCCTCGACGAACGTGCCCTCGACAGCGCCCGGCTTCTTGATCGCCGTCGACGTGACGAAGACGATGATCGCCAGCGGGATGAGGATGACGGCAATCGTCTTGAACTGCCGCTTCAGGTAGGCCAACGCGCCGACCTGGATGAGCTTGGCGATCTCCCGCATCTTCGGGCTGCCCTCATCGTGGGCCATGACGTTCTTCGCCAGGAAGAAGCCCACCGCGATGGCGAGGAGTGCTGCGGCTGCCGACAAGAACAGCACCGCCCACTCACCGCCCTTGAGTACGAACTCCTGATAGCCGCCTTCGGCAGCGAGGATTGCTGGCACCGGTGAGTCTCCGAGTGGATCGCGCGCGCCCTCCGTTGGACGCACTGGGTTGGGAAACGTGGAGAGTGTAGGGACTGCGTGACGCTTGACACGAATGTTCCGGCCCGCGTGCCATGTCTCGTGAAAGTTCTCACGTGAGCTGGGGTGGGGCTACCGTCACCGCTGATGGCACAGGCAATCAACTCGCGGGCGCCCGTCACGGGCACGGCAGCGGTCCCTCGGAAGCGGCGGAAGTTTTTCCTCCTCGACCTCTACGGCACCGCCGTCGGCAAGAAGTACGCCATGGCACTCTCGGGGATCGCGATCATGGGCTTCGTCTTCGCCCATGCCGTCGGCAACCTCAAGATGTACCTCGGTCGGGAGGACTTCAACCACTACGGCGAGTTCCTCCGCGAGCTGCTCGTGCCGATCGCGCCGCGCACGGTGCTGCTGTGGCTGCTGCGCTTCGGGCTCATCGGCGCCTTCTTCCTCCACATCCACGCGGCCTACAGCCTGACGGTGATGAACCGCCGGGCGCGCTCGGTGAAGTACCAGAGCCCGCGCGACTACGAGGTCGCCAACTTCGCCAGCCGCACGATGCGCTGGACCGGTGTGATCGTCGGCCTCTTCCTCCTGTGGCACCTCGCTGATCTCACGTGGGGTTGGGTCACTGCGACCGGCACCGACGACGTGTTCATCCGCGGCGAGCCGTATCACAACGTCGCGCTGAGCCTCGATCGGTGGCCGGTGGCGATCCTCTACATCGTCGCCAACATCGCGCTGGGCATCCACCTCTTCCATGGCGCGTGGAGCCTCTTCCAATCGATGGGCTGGAACCGCCCTCGCTTCAACCAGTGGCGCCGCGGCTTCGCCACCGGATTTGCCACGCTCGTGGTTGTGATGAACGTCTCGTTCCCGGTCGCGGTGCTCGCCGGCATCGTGGACCTGAAGAAGTGAGGTCCCGATCATGACCATGACTGCACCGACGTCCAGCAAGCTCAACGCAAAGATCCCTGCCGGCCCGATCAACGACAAGTGGGCGACGTACAAGGACGACGTCAAGCTCGTCAACCCGAACAACAAGCGCAAGTTCAAGGTGATCGTGGTCGGCTCCGGCTTGGCCGGCGCGTCGGCCGCGGCGACGATGGCCGAGCTCGGCTACCAGGTCGACGTGTTCACGTTCCACGACTCACCGCGCCGTGCCCACTCGATCGCCGCGCAGGGCGGCATCAACGCGGCGAAGAACTACCGCGGCGACGGCGACAGCATCCACCGCCTCTTCTACGACACGATCAAGGGCGGCGACTTCCGCTCGCGTGAAGGCAACGTGCATCGCCTCGCCGAGGTGAGCGTCGACATCATCGACCAGATGGTCGCCCAGGGCGTGCCGTTCGCACGCGAGTACGGCGGCCAGCTGGACAACCGCTCGTTCGGTGGCGCACAGGTCAGCCGCACGTTCTACGCCCGTGGGCAGACGGGCCAGCAGCTGCTGCTCGGCGCCTACCAGCAGCTGGCGCGCCAGATCGGCCTCGGCAACGTGCGCCTGTTCAACCGCAGCGAGCTGCTCGACACGGTCGTCATCGACGGTCGCTGCGCCGGCATCGTCACGCGCGACCTGGTCGACGGCATCGTCACGTCGCACGCCGCGCACGCGGTGGTGCTCTGCACGGGCGGTTACGGGAACGTCTTCTTCCTCTCCACCAACGCGATGAACTGCAACGTCACCGCGGCGTGGCGTGCGCACCAGAAGGGGGCGTTCTTCGCCAACCCCTGCTACACGCAGATCCACCCGACGTGCATCCCGCAGAGCGATGACAGCCAATCGAAGCTGACGCTGATGAGCGAGTCGTTGCGCAACGACGGCCGAGTGTGGGTACCGAAGGTGGCCGGCGATGAACGTCCGGCCGCGCAGATCCCCGAGGACGAACGCGACTACATCCTCGAACGGCTCTACCCGAGCTTTGGCAACCTCGCGCCGCGCGACATCTCGTCGCGTGCGGCAAAGCGCGCCGTCGACTCCGGTCGCGGCGTCGGGCCGTTGAAGAACGGCGTCAACCTCGACTTCGCCGCGGCCATCGCTCGTCTCGGCAAGGACGTCGTGGAAGAGCGCTACGGCAACCTGTTCACGATGTACGAGCGCATCGCGGGCGAGAACCCGTACGACACGCCGATGCGCATCTACCCCGCCAGCCACTACACGATGGGTGGGCTGTGGGTCGACTACGAGCTGATGACCACCGTGCCCGGCCTCTACGCCGCCGGCGAGGCCAACTTCAGCGACCACGGCGCCAACCGCCTCGGCGCCTCGGCGCTCATGCAGGGCTTGGCGGACGGCTACTTCGTGCTGCCGTACACGATCGGCAACTACCTCGCCCCGATGCTCAACAAGCCGATCCCCGGCACCGACCACCCCGAATTCCAGGCTGCCGAACAGGCAGCGCGGGCACGGTTCCAGGGCTACCTCGACATCCGTGGCACGCGGTCGCCTGATTGGTTCCACCGCGAGCTCGGCAAGATCATCTGGGACTACTGCGGCATGGAGCGCACCGAGCAGGGTCTGGAGAAGGCGCTCAGCGAGCTGCCGGCGCTGTACGGCGAGTTCCAGAAGGACCTGCGCGTCACCGGCGATGGTGCCAGCGTCAACCAGACGTTGGAGAAGGCCGGTCGCGTCGACGACTTCTTCCAGCTCGGCATGTTGATGTGCCGTGACGCACTGGAGCGCCGCGAGTCATGCGGCGGTCACTTCCGTGCCGAGTTCCAGGACGACGAAGGCGAGGCCAAGCGCGACGACGAGCACTTCGCACACGTCGCCGCCTGGGAGTGGACCGGCGATCCGATGAACGCCATCCGCAACGTCGAGCCGCTCGAGTTCGAAGCCATCCACCTCGCCACCCGGAGCTACAAGTGAGCAAACGTGATGATGCCTCGCAAGCTCGGACTCGCTTCGCTCAGACAATCCGTCAAGTAGGAGCACGTTCGTGAGCAACCACCTGACCAACCTCACGCTCAAGATCTGGCGCCAGACGGGACCGTCGGACCCCGGTCACTTCGAGGTGTACCGGATGGACTCGATCAGCGACGAGGCCTCCTTCCTGGAGATGCTCGACATCCTCAACGAGCAGCTGATCAACGAGGGCCGCGACGCTGTCGTCTTCGACCACGACTGCCGCGAGGGCATCTGCGGCACGTGCTCGTTGATGATCGACGGCCAGGCGCACGGTCCGCAGCGCGGCACGGCGACGTGCCAGCTGCACATGCGCAAGTTCACGTCGAACCGTGAGATCGTCATCGAGCCCTGGCGTGCGACGGCGTTTCCCATTTTGCGCGACCTGATGGTCGATCGTGCCGCGTTCGATCGCATCGTCGAAGCCGGTGGCTTCATCACCGCGCCCACCGGTGGAGCGCCCGACGCCAACCTGATCCCGATCCCCAAGCCGGTCGCGGACGCAGCAATGGACGCCGCCGAGTGCATCGGCTGCGGAGCCTGCGTCGCCGCCTGCCCGAACGGTGCGGCGAACCTGTTCACCGGGGCGAAGGTCGCCCACCTCAACCTGCTCCCGCAGGGCCAGGCCGAGCGCTTCAGCCGCGTCGAGGCCATGGTCGAGACGATGGACGAGTACTTCGGTTCGTGCACGAACCACGGTGAGTGCGAAGCCGCGTGCCCGAAGGAGATCTCGATCGACGTGATCGCCCTCATGCACAAGGACTACCGCAAGTCCAAGCTCGCCAACCGCAAAGACCTCGCCCGCCAGTAGGCCCTTCTCGGTGCAGATAGCGACAGCGTCTGTCGCAGGTTGCACCGAGAACAGCAATTTTTCCTCCCAGGGCATTTCGGCACGGTCTTTGTGTGTGTGCAACGCCAGATCTACGCCTACGCCACCACCCACCACGGTTTGATCACCAAGCCGGTCGCCGAGCGCCTCGGCATCGCCTCGCGTACGTGGTATCGAATGCTCAAGCGCGCGCAACTGGATGAGGTCCATCGTGGCGTGGCGCGAATGCCGGGGAGCCCGATGACCGCGCACCAGTCAGCACTTGCTGCAGTCTGGGCATGCGGAACAGGTGCGCTCGCTTCGCACCGAACCTCCGCGTCGCTGTGGGGTGCAGAGCGCCCGAACCGAGACCCGATCGATGTGATCACGCTGCGAAACCTCCGACGCAGCCCCTCGGGTGTTGTCGTGCACCGTCCGACGTCGACCGCCGACCTGTTCCCTCAATTGCGATTCGGCATCCCGGTCACCTCGCCGTTGCGGATGCTGGTCGACCTCGGCTCCGTCGATCCCGAGGGCGTCTACCCCGCAATGGAGGCGATCATCATTCGCGGTCTCGCATCGCCGATCGCGGTGGTCGCGACGCTCGAACGCCATGCGATCAAAGGTCGGCACGGGACAGCTGCGCTTCGCGATGCGCTGGCTCGTTACCCGTTCGCGCGGGCGATCGCGGACAGCGTGCTCGAGACGAAGATGGCAGCGCTTGCGAACCGGTACCGCCTTCCTCCCATGACGTTTCACGAGATCGTCGAGGGCTGGGAAGTGGACTTCCGCATCGACGGCACGAACATCCTCCTCGAGTGTGATGGCCGCAAGCACCACGAGTACGACGTCGAGCAATTCGAGCGAGACCGTCAACGCGACCAGGATCACGCAGCCGCCGGCTACATCGTGGTGCGGTTCACGTGGACGCAGCTGACGGCGCAGCCGGCGTCGGTGGCTCGCCGGATCACGCAGATCGTCGAGCGGTGGGCGCCCGAGATCGCTGCTTCTCGGCGCAGGTCGTGACAGGACCTGTCGCGATCTGCACCGAGAAGGTCAAACTGCCTGAACGGGCGGGGATGTCAGGGGCGGATGATCTGGCTGACGTAGCGGTTGCTGACGGCCATCTCGCTGTGCTCGACGGTCAGGTCGAGCCAGAGCTCGCCGGGGGCGTCGGCGACCACGAACTGGGCGGTGCCGACGCGCACGCACGCATCGGGCGGGACGTCGCCGCGCCAGCGCCACTCGTGGCTGCCACCCGGCCAGCGCAGGGCGGCGGTGCAGAGCACGTCGTCGAGCGCGCGACGAACGTCGCTCACCACGTGCACGTCGACGGCCATCGGTTGACCCGCCTCGACCTGATCCGGGAGCTGATCGGCCACCACGATCACCGGGCGGCAGGCATCGACGACCGCCTGGAACGCGGCCTTCGGCTGGCGCTCGTGGTCGAGGATGCTGCACGACACCATCGGCGCGCCGTCGTTGAACATGAACATGCAGAAGCCGCCGGTCGGCGAGTACTTCAACCGTCGGAGGATCTCGATCTGCTGGCGCAGCAGGTTGGCCTGGTAGTGCTGCGAGGCGTCGCGCCAGCTGGCGAACGTGGCGTGCTCGTCGGGGGGAACGTGGCGCTCGAAGCCGGGGAGGTACAGCCCGTGCTGCTCGGCGAGCACGTCCCAGTCGAGGTCCGGCCACTGCTCGGGCTTCATGAACTCGGCGTGGCCGGGAATCGCCTGCGCGCCGAACTCGCTGACGAAGCGCACCATCCGCGGCATGGTCGCGGCGAAGCCCGACAGGTCGCGCGCCGTGCCGTGGTGCCAGCCGAAGTAGAGGTGGCTGTCGGTGCCGTCGAGCTGTGGCAGGTGAGGCAGCACACCACTGTGGGCGATCGTCGTGCGCGTTTCGTCGGCACGTTCGAACGCTCGCTTCACCCAACCGTCGAGCACGGTGCGGTTCCACGACGGCAGCTGCTGGCCGAACATGTACTGCCGCCCGGTGGCACCTTCCGGGTGACGTCCGCCTGCCTCGATGGTGAGCGGCTCGTTGTGCGCGCACCACACGGCGATCGACGGGTGGTGACCCAACAGGTCGACCGCCTCGCGCGCCTGACGAACCGCTTCCTTGCGGATGGTGCGGGCGTACCCCCACTGCAGCGGGAAGTCCTGCCAGATCAACATGCCGAGCTCGTCGGCTGCGTCGTACAACTCGCGGCGGCTGATGTGCCCGTACACGCGCAACAGGTCGAGCCCGGCGTCGCGTGCGAGCTCGACGTCGCGACGCAGCTCCTCGGGCGTCGCCTCGGCCAGTGCCTGGCGGGTGGGCGCGAGGTTGGCGCCCTTGGTGAACAGTCGCTCGCCGTTGACCGAGAACGCCCAGTCCTGCAACGCGACCTCCCGAAGGCCGGTACGCAGCTGGCGACGGTCGCTGATCCGATCGCCGATGAGGACCTCGACGCTGACATCGGTGAGGTGCTGCTCGCCGAGCGTCCACGGCCACCACAGCCGTGGCTCGTTGACGTCGAGGTTCCAGTCGATCTCGTTGATCCCCCTGGCCAGCGTCTGCTCGTGCTGCGCGAGCACGACGCCGTCGACGGACGTGCGCACGCGCACCGACCGAGCCTCGAGCGAGTCGAGCCGGGCGTGGAGACGGAGATGGGCGTTGGCGTCGTTGGCTTCGCGGCACAGCACGCGCAAACGGTCGATGCGCACCTGCCCCGTGGAGTGCACGTTCACCGGTCGCCACAGGCCGCCCGGGTTCCACTCCGGATCGAGCGCATCCCAGTGCTGCAGCACGCCGGTGATGTTGCGTTTGGCTCGCTTGTTGCTCTGCGGCGCGCAGGCCACCTCGACGGCGAGGACGTGCTCATCGGCCAGACGGGCCAGATCGGTGATCTCGAACGTGTGCGGGAAGAAGTAGCCCTCGGGGTCGCCGAGGTAGGCACCGTCGAGCCACACGTCGGCTTGGTAGAAGACGCCCTCGATGGTGACGAACGTGCGCTCGCCCGGCTGCGGGGGGTCGAGGTGGAAGCGATGGCGGTACAGCAACGGGGCGTCGTTGGTGGCGAACTCGGCGGTGCTGCGCCAGTGGCCAGGAACTGGCACGGTGGGCCACTCGCTGTCGTCGTGGTCGAGCCCGATTGCCACCCTGCGCAGGTCATCGTCGGCGATGTTCGCCCGCCATGGGCCTGACAACTGCACGTGGCGAGCGTAGGCCCGATATGGTCGATCCATGTCGAACCTCGCTGGCACACTTGCTGAGCTGAAGGCATCCGGATGGCAATCGGTGCCGGTGAAAGAAGAGATCCGGCGCAACGCCGTGACCAAGATCTCGGCCGGTGAAGCGCTCTTCGACGGGGTCATCGGCTACGAGCAGACGGTCATGCCGCAGCTCGAGAACGCGCTGCTCGCCGGCCACGACGTGATCTTCCTCGGCGAGCGCGGACAGGCCAAGACGCGCATGATCCGCTCGCTCACCGGCCTGCTCGACGAGTGGATGCCGATCGTCGCCGGCAGCGAGATCAACGACGATCCGTACCACCCGGTCAGCCAGCACGCACGCGACCTGATCGCCGAGCTCGGCGACGACACGCCGATCGCCTGGGTGCATCGCTCGGATCGCTATGGCGAGAAGCTGGCCACCCCGGACACGTCCATCGCCGACCTGATCGGTGAGGTCGACCCGATCAAGGTCGCCGAGGGCCGCTACCTCAGCGACGAGCTGACGCTGCACTACGGCCTCGTGCCGCGGACGAACCGCGGCATCTTCGCCATCAACGAGATCCCCGACCTCAGCGAGCGCATCCAGGTCGGTCTGCTCAACGTGCTCGAGGAGCGCGACGTGCAGATCCGCGGGTACAAGATCCGCCTCCCGCTCGACGTGTTGCTCGTGGCCAGCGCCAACCCGGAGGACTACACCAACCGCGGCCGGATCATCACCCCGCTGAAGGACCGCTTCGGCTCGCAGATCCGCACCCACTACCCGCTCGATGTCGAGGTCGAGACGGCGATCATGCGCCAAGAAGCGCGTTCGCTGTCCGTCGGCGAGGTCACGGTGTCGATGCCCGACTACCTCGAACAGGTCGTCGCCACGTTCAGTCAGCTGGCCCGCAGCAGCAACCAGGTCAACCAGCGCAGCGGCGTCAGTGTGCGCCTCTCCGTCAGCAACCTCGAGGTGCTCGGCGCGAACGCCCTGCGCCGCGGCCTGCGCGCCGGTGAGAAGAACGTCGTGCCTCGCGTCAGCGATCTCGGTGCGCTCGCCGCGAGCACCAGCGGCAAGGTCGAGATCGAGACGCTGGAGGACGGCCGCGAGGGCGCCATCCTCGAGAACCTCGTCAAGCAGGCCACGCTCACCGTGTTCAAGGAGCGCGTGCCGCTCGACCAGGTTCGCGACGTCGTCACCGCGTTCGAGTCCGGTGTCATCGCCCATGCCGGCGAGGACATCCCCTCGGTCGATCAGGCGAAGTTGCTGGAGGAGGTGCCGGCGCTGCGTGCGACGGTGCTGTCCCTCACGGGCGGCGACGAGTCGCCCGCCGCCGTTGCTTCGGCCATCGAGTTCATCCTCGAGGGCCTGCACCTGTCGAAGCGTCTGAACAAGGACAGCTCCGGCGCCGGCGCCACCTACCGCGGCCGCAGCTGAGTCAACGCCGCTTGGCCGCCTTTGGTTGCTTCGGCGGCAACGAACGCGCGAACGCAACGCCGACGCGCACCCAGCGCTCCAGCTGACGCTTGGTGCGCACGTGCTCGTCGTCGACGCGCAGCCATCCGCCCATGCGCCGTCCGGACATCTCCATCGGCACGGCAACGCCGCCGACGATGAGCTTCGCCGCCTCCGTGGGGTCGGAGCGGACCATGATCCCGCCCTTCCCGCTCGCAGCCACAGCCATGTGCCCGCCGACGAGGAAGGCCAGGCCGCCGAACATGCGCTGCTCGGTGAGATCGGACTCGGTGCCGACGAGCTCGCGGATCCGGTTCGCCAGGTCCTCGTCGTACGCCATGGACGTCGAGCCTACGAACCGGTCGGGTCGCCGAGTGCGCGGTACCCCTGCTCGATGTCCCACACGTGATGGGTGGGGTCGTGCACGAGGTAGCGGCCGAACGAGTCGACGGTGAAGTGCGCGCCGTCGCTGCGGAACCCGGTGCGCGTCCACTGCTCGTCGGTCAGCGCGTCGAACGCGGCGGCGAGCGCCTCGCCGTCGTCTGCGAGCTGCCGGCGAACGACCGCCGGATCCTCGAGGTCGTAGCGCGACTCGGCGGCGGTGACGTCCTGGTCCCAGTTGGGGAAGTGCGCGCCGTCCTCTGCCAGCATCAGGCCGAGGCGAAAGAGGTACAGCCGGTTCACGTCGCGCACGTGCGCGCCGTACTCCAGCGCGGACCAAACGTCGTCGGCCGGACGTGCACGCACATGGTCGTCATCGAGCAGGGCGACGATCGCTTCGTTCGCTGCACGCAACGCGCTGCCCACCTCCGAGCGAGTCAGCGTCGCTGCTGCGAACCCGCACTCCGGGCACCGCCGCTCCAGCACCCACGTCCAGTCCTTGTTGTCGGCCATGCGCACATGGTGACAAACGTCAGGGGCGTTCGAAGAGCGAGTTCGACTCGGCCACCCGATCGACGATGAGCGTCACCGTTCGCAACCCGATCTCGTCGCCGCTGCGTTGCGTCTCACGCCACATCCGCTCGGCCGCTGCGTTGCGTTCCACCTCGTCGGCGCCGGTCGCCCGGAACGTGAGACCCATCGGGCGAGTCGGTGCCAGCTCGGCAGCGCGGTAGAGCACGGTCTCCACATCGTCGGTGGTGGCAATGCCGATGACGTCGCAGGCGCCGGCGAGGTCGGGCAGTTCGCGATCGGCGCGCCCCGGGATGCTGATGATCCCGTCGCGCAGGCCCTGGAGCCACAACCGCCACCGCAACGCATCGGCCCGCCGCACGCGCTCGCCTTCCTGGATGGTCTCGTCGGCAGGACGCTCGACCTTCACGTCGATCGAGGTGTGCACCAACGGTCGTCCGTTCGCTGGCCCACCGAGGATCCGCCACGCGTCGCGCCACGCGACCAGCAAGGTGTCGGCGACCTCGCCATGACGACGCGGGTCGTCGATGATCCGATTGGACATCGCGTACGGCGCCTCGAACGGCACCCATGCCGCGGCGATGTCGCCGAGTGCGTCGGCGATCGCCTCGACCCAGCGCGGCCAGGCGCGCCCCGCGGTGGACGGATCGAGCCAGCCGCCGTCGTTCTCGAACCAGCGCGGCACGTCGCGACCCGCCAGCAGGAACCACGGCTCCAGCCCGGCCGCCCGTGTCACGGTCGCAGCGCTGCGGAGCCGTTCGATGATGCCGCCGTCGAGCACCGCGGGTTTCGGCTGCGCTTCGGCCCACGGCACGAGGAACCGGAGGTGCGAGAGGCCGAGCTCGACCGCGGCGCCGATCTCGTCGTCGAGCCGCTCTGGCGACGAGCCGTCGAGTGGAAGGGCAGCGCCGACGTTCAGACGTTGAACGGCGTGCGGGTCCACAGCTCGCCGGTGTCGTTGTTCACGGTGATGGGTCGGCCACTCAGCTCGATGACGCTGATGGGGCCCGGGAAGCCGCGCAGCTCGACGTCGCCGTGCGTCTGTGCCGACACGCCTTCGGGCAGGCGCTCGAGCTGCATCGTCGGCAGCAACGCCTCGAACGGCCCGGCAGCGTCGCAGAGGCGCGAGGCCATGTTGACGGCCGAGCCGATGTAGTCGTCGCCCTCGAACAGCAGGGCGTGGCCGGTGGCGATGCCGACGCGCAGCGACAGGGGAGCGCACACCTCGGCGCTGCGGTGCTCCAGCTCCAGCGCGAAGGCGATGCAGTTCGACTGGTCGACCGAGACGATCATGCAGCCGTCGCCCAGCCACTTCGCGATGCGGACGCCGCGCTCGCTGGCGATCTCCCGCGTCAGCGTGCGGAACGCGCTGAGGAGGCGGCCTGCGGCATCATCGCCGAAGGCGGCAGTGTAGTTCGTGAACCCGGAGAGGTCGACGAACGCGAACGTGCGGGGGACACGCATGAGCAGAGTCTACGCCCGATGGGGTGGTTTGTGAAGCAGTTCACAAACCGTTCATCACCCGCCGGGGATCTGGCTGGTGTCGATGCCGCATGTGGTCGCCTGCGCGAGCACCGTGGCGAGCTGCTCCTCGGTGGGCTCCGAGGCCTGCTCGAGCTGACGCAGACCGCCGGCACCGATGTCGTCGTAGAGCCCGTCCATCATGCAGACGAGCTGCGTGTCGGACACGAAGTCAGCCTCGAACAGGTACGAGAACTCGTCGATCGCCTGCTCTCGGGTGGCGCACGCTTCGAGCGCGACGCCCACGCCCTCGGCCTCGTCCGCGGTCATCGAGTCGTCGAAGCCGGTCGCGGCCAGTGCGGCCGCCTGATCGGGTCCGAAGATCGTGATCAGCTTGTTGCCGAGGCATTCGATCTGGGAATCGTCGAACGTGGTGAGGCCGAGGGCCTCGCCGATCGACGCCGGAGAACCGTCGACGACCGCCGGGTCGGTGCCGAGCACCGTGTTGTCGCCGGCCTCGGTGTCGGGCACCTCAGTGTCGGGAACGGCGGTGTCCGGCACCGTGACCGGAGCGTCGGTGACCGACGGCGCCGACTCGGTGGGAGGCGTCGTCGCTTCGGTCGACTTCGACGAGGAGTCGCTGCTGCACGCGCCGAGCGCGAGTCCGAGCGAGAGCACGGAGATGGCCGCGAGCGGGAGCGCGCGGGAGGTGATGTGACGCATGAGGTGATCCGCCTTTCGACTTCGGAGCCCGGGAGCATACCGACGGCCGCCTGGGGGTAGCGTGCGGTCATGGCAGCCAGGTTCACGTACTCCCGGTGGGATGGCACGCAGAAGTGGTTCGAGCTCGACGCCGATTCCCTGTTCGACGAGCTCACCGACGACCTGCTCTACCACGGCGACGTCAACAGCGCGCTGCGCCGGATGATGCAGCAGGGCATGCGCGACCGCAACGGCGAGCGCGTGCAGGGCCTGCGCGAGCTGATGGAGAAGCTGCGCGAGCAGCGCCAGGATCGTCTCGACCGTTACGACCTCGGCGGCGTGTACCAGGAGATCAACGACGAGCTGAACGACATCGTCGACGAGGAGCGTCACGCGATCGAGAACGCCACGAGCGACGCCGAGCGCAGCGGCGACGAGCGCCGTGCGCAGAACGCTCGAGAGGCCGGCGACGAACGCAACTTCCGCCTCGACATGCTCCCCGATGATCTCGCCGGCAAGGTGCGCGAGCTGAGCGCGTACGACTTCGAGTCCGCCGAAGCGCGTCAGCGCTTCGAGCAGCTGATGGACAAGTTGCGCCAGCAGCTCACCCAGCAGATGGTCGACCAGATGTCATCGTCCATGCAGAACATGACGCCGGAAGACATGGCGCGCATGAAGGACATGATGGCTGCGCTCAACGAGATGCTCGAGAAGCGCGAGAACGGCGAGGACCCGGGTTTCGAGCAGTTCATGGAGGAGTACGGCGACTTCTTCCCGGAGAACCCGGAGACGCTCGACGAGCTGCTGGAGCAGATGGCCAAGCGCATGGCGGCGATGCAGGCGATGCTCAACTCGATGTCGCCCGAGCAGCGCGCTCAGCTGCAGCAGCTCAGCGATCAGCTGTTGGAGGACATGGACCTTCGCTGGCAGATGGACCAGCTCGGACGGAACCTGCAGTCGATGTTCCCGCAGATGGGCTGGGGCCAGAGCTACGAGTTCGAGGGCCAGGATCCGATGGGCATGGGCCAGGCGATGCAGACGATGCAGGAGCTCGGCGATCTCGACCAGCTCGAGAACCTGATGCGCAACGCCACCAACCCCGGCGCGCTCGCCGAGGCCGACATGGACCGCGTGCGCGACCTGATGGGTGACGACGCGGCGAAGTCGCTGCAGCGGCTCGCCGAGCTGACGAAGATGCTCGAGGAGGCCGGCCTCATCGAGCAGAAGGAAGGGCGCCTGGAGCTGACGCCGAAAGGCCTGCGCAAGATCGGCTCGAACGCGTTGCGCGACCTGTTCAACAAGCTGGCCAAGGACAAGATGGGTCAGCACCAGGTGGACAAGCTCGGCCAGGGCCACGAGCGCACGTACGAGACCAAGCAGTACGAGTACGGCGACCCGTTCAACCTCGACCTCGAACGCACCATCCGCAACGCCATCCGTCGCAATGCCCGAACCGGTGAACACAGCGGGACGCCGGTGCACCTGTCACCGGACGACTTCGAGATCGAGCGCACCGAGCACCTGACGCGGTCGAGCACGGTGCTGATGCTCGACCTGTCGTTGAGCATGCCGATGCGCGACAACTTCCTGCCGGCGAAGAAGGTCGCGATGGCGTTGCACTCGCTGATCACCTCGCAGTTCCCGCGCGACTACATGGGCATCGTCGGCTTCAGCGAGACGGCTCGTGTGCTCACGGCGGCGCAGCTGCCCGAGGTCAGCTGGGACTTCGTCTACGGCACCAACATGCAGCACGGCTTCCTGCTCGCCCGCCAGCTGCTGGCCCGTCAGACCGGCACGAAGCAGATCATCATGATCACCGACGGCGAGCCGACCGCGCACATCACGCCGGGCGGCGATGTGTTCTTCAACTACCCGCCGGTGCAAGAGACGGTGGAGGCGACGCTGCGCGAGGTGGTGCGCTGCACGAAGGACAACATCCGCATCAACACCTTCATGCTCGACGCCAACAGCTACCTCAAGTCGTTCATCGAGAAGCTCACCTCGATCAACCGCGGTCGGGCGTTCTTCACCACGCCGGAGACCCTGGGCGACTACGTGCTCGTCGACTTCATCGAGCACAAGAAGCAGCTCGCCCGCGGTCGCGGCGCCCGCCGCGCCAGCTGATTCCTGCACCGTCCGGAACCAAGCCGGGCTGTGGCGGCTCTTGATCGGACGATGAGCAGCAGTGGTGTCGCCGATGTCCCCGTCGCGGCGATGGTCGTCGACGATCGGGATGTCGACGTGGCCTACCGACGCCTGTACCCGTCGTTGTTCCGCACCGCCTACCTTCTCGTCGACGACCGGGAGCTCGCGGAGGAGGTCGTCCAGGATGCGTTCGCGGCCGCACTGCCGCGCTGGGCTCGGCTCGACGTGCCCGAGGCGTACCTGCGCACATCGGTGATCAACGGCTGCCGT
Source organism: Ilumatobacteraceae bacterium (assembly GCA_965229005.1). Classification (GTDB taxonomy): domain Bacteria; phylum Actinomycetota; class Acidimicrobiia; order Acidimicrobiales; family Ilumatobacteraceae; genus CBDDIP01. Next base: position 614,518 of record CBDDIP010000001.1, on the reverse strand, counting down.
CGTGTGCATCGCCGGCGCCGCGTTGCGGCGCGGCTCCCACGGCATCGACATGATGCTGCCGCGGTGCTCGGTGATGACCCGATCGCCGACGCGGTTCGAGCCCTGCCTCGCGTGCAGCGCGAGGTGATCGTGCTGCGGTACTACCTGCAGCTCACCGATCCAGAGATCGCCGAGGCGTTGCAGATGCGCGTCGGCACCGTGAAGTCGACACTGCACCGCGCTCGTGCGCGGTTGAAGGAGGCAGTCTCGTGACCGACATCGATGACATCGTGACCGTGTCGTTGCGAGATCGCGTCGAAGCGCTCTCGGTGCGCGCTCCTGGGCTGCGCGACGTCCGTCAGCGGGCCGACGAACGACGTCGCCGGCGACGTCTCGGCATGCTCGCCGCCTTCGTCCTCCCACTGTCCGTCGGCCTGGTCGTGCTCGCGGCTCGCGCGCCGGCCCCGTCGCCCGGCTCATCGTCGCCGGGCGTCGCCGCTCCGTTCCAGTGCACCGGGCAGCGCTCGATCGTCGACGACGACACGACCGTCGGGGTGTGCACGGTGCTCGTCGCCGACGTCAGCCGCGGAACCCTGCGCGCCTGGGCGAACGGCATCGACGACATCGACGTCGCGCCTGGTTCTGCTGACGATCCCGGCTGGCAGCGCCTCGACCCGGACGACGGCTTGCTCCAGCTCGACGGGTTGTTCGACTGCGACGACAACCCGGCTGGCAGTGATGGCGACACGCTGTTCTACCGGACCTGCACGCCGGTCACGGTGTGGACGACCATGACCCAACAGCAGTTGGCAACGCTGTTGCAGTACCTCTCGACGATCATCCGTGTCGGCGGGACGTCCGTGAACGGCTGATCCCCGCGAGGTTCGCGTCCGACCTGCTCGGGGGGTGGCGGAAATCCCCCCTTGCGAACAGGTGATGTGATAGGCGAGAATGACACCGCTGTAACTACACGAGCGTCACCCGCGTTCGAATCCCGGCTGCAGACGGCCACACAGCACGCCGTTCTGCGCCAGAGAGGCCTTTCGGCGATGCACATCGAGATCCAGACCGACCCACGACCTTGGCAGGACGAGGCGAACTGCCTCGGCGTCGACCCCGATCTGTTCTTCCCCGAGCGTGGCGCGTCCACTCGTGAGGCCAAGGAGGTCTGCCGCGGTTGCGTGGTGCGCCTCGAATGCCTCGAGTACGCGCTCGACAACGGTGAGAAGTTCGGCATCTGGGGCGGTCTGTCCGAGCGCGAGCGCCGCCGTTTGCGTCGTCAGCGAGCCCAAGCGGGGCGTCGGACATCCGCGTGAGCCCTCGGCGACGAACAAGGGCCATGCATGACAATGTTCGCTGTCCCGGGTCTAGGCTGACGACATGATCGCCTTTCTCGATCCCCCCGAAATCATCCTGCTGATCGTGGTGGTGCTCGTCCTGTTCGGCGGCTCGCAGCTCCCGAAGCTCGCCAAGAACCTCGGTCAGGCGCAGAAGGAATTCAAGAAGGGTCTGGCCGACGGCCAGAAGGAAGACGCCGCGAAAGCCGACGAGGAGAAGCCGTCCTCGTCCACGCCGCCGCCTGTCGCCTGACGCACCTCGTTCAACACGCGCAAAGGCGCCGCCACCCTGCAGGGTGACGGCGCCTTCGTCGTTTTCGAGATCGTTGGCGGTCGGGTCAGACGTTGACGCGACGGCGCTTGAGGATGCGCCGGCGCTCGCGCTCGCTGCAGCCGCCCCAGACGCCGTGCTCGATGCGCTGCTCGAGCGCGTACTCGAGGCACTGCGCCTCCACGGGGCAATCGGTGCAGATCTTGCGGGCGCGGTCCACGCCGACGCCGTCGCTCGGGAAGAACACGGCCGGCGGGTAGTTGCGGCAATTGCCGCCGCTCATCCAGGCCGTGGTCGAGTCGACATCGAGGGGGGTGTCGCTTCGCTGCATTGCATCTCCTTTGGGGTCGCGATGCATCGCGACCTGGGTGGTGCCGCCCGCACAAAGCCCAGAGGACCCTGGTGGCTGCATCAAGGTGGTGGTGACGTTCAAGACGTAAGACGTCGTCACCGGTGATGCGGTTCCCAGTTGGGTGGAAGTTTAACCGTGCCGCCTGGAAGCCCACAATCAGCTTCCCCTGGCGAGGTAGGCCATCCCGGCTCGCCGATACACTGCCCGCCCATGACCGACGTCGCACTCGAACCGCCGCGCGCCCACGCCCGCATCGTGTACCTGGGCCCGGTGTCGCCCCATTGGGAGGTCTACGGCGACTACGGCGAGCGCACCGTGATCGACGAGTTCCGGGCCCGCGTGCTGGCCCGCCTGGTCCTGCTGCCCCGTGACGACCCGCAGTTCCGCCGCAACCGCGAGCGCATCGTGCGCGACGCCGAGCGCGAGCGCATCTCGCTCGAGTGGGATCTCGGCATCGCGGAGGATTGACGGTCACCCGCTGAACGGCGGGTGAACAGTCGGTGGACGGCGGGACAACCACCCCGACGGGGAGAAGCCCAGGTCAGTAACCTGTGCCCATGTCGGACCGTCTGCTCAACCGTGAGCTGAGCTGGCTCGACTTCAACCGCCGGGTGCTGGCCTTGGCCAGCGAGTCGGGGATTCCCCTCCTCGAACGGGTGAAGTTCTGCGCGATCTGCTCGTCGAACCTGGACGAGTTCTTCCAGGTGCGCATCGCTGCGTTGAAGGATCAGGTGGCGGCCGGTGTCGCTGCGCCGTCCAATGACGGCATGACGCCCGCCCAGCAGCTCCTCGACGTCGGTGATGCCGTCGAAGCGTTCGTCGCCGAGCAGGAGGCCACGTTCGTCGACGTGCTGCTGCCGCAGCTGCGCGAGCACGGGATCGACCTGCAGCGCTGGGACGCACTGGGCGTCGACGACCGCAAGCACCTCGTCGACGTGTTCGAGCAGCGCATCTTCCCGGTGCTCACCCCGCTGGCGGTCGACCCGGCGCACCCGTTCCCCTACATCTCCAATCTTGCCCTGAGCATCGCCGCGATCGTCAGCGACCCGGAGACCGGCGAGCGCCGCTTCGCACGGTTGAAGGTGCCGACCGTGTTCCCACGCTTGATGGCACTGCCCGACGGCCTGCGCTTCGTGCCGGTCGAGCAGGTGATCGCCGCGCACCTGCACACGCTGTTCGTCGGCATGGTGGTCGAGGAGCACTCGGTGTTCCGCGTCACTCGCAACGTCGACCTCACGCTCGAAGAGGAAGAGGCCGACGACCTGCTGGCCGCCGTCGAGATGGAGCTGCGCCGCCGCCGCTTCGGACGAGCTGTGCGTCTGGAGGTGTCGCACGGGATGAGCGCCGAGATGCTCGAGCTGCTCGTGCGCGAGCTCGATCTGGAGCACGACGACGTCTCGGTGCATCGAGCGCCGCTCGACCTCACCAGCCTGTTCCAGCTGTCCGGACTCGACATGCCGGCGCTGAAGGACGAGTCGTGGCCGCCGGTGACGGCGGGGCGCATCGCCGCTGCAGAAGACGCCGAGCGCAGCATCTTCTCGGTGATCCGCGAGCGGCCACTGATGGTGCACCACCCCTACGAGAGCTTCGCCAGCAGCATCGAGTCGTTCATCGCCCAGTCCGCCGACGACCCGCGCGTGCAGAGCATCAAGATGACGCTCTACCGCGCCGGTGGCGACAGCCCGATCGCTCGCAGCCTGATGCGCGCCGCAGAGCGTGGCGTGCAGGTGGCGGTGCTCGTCGAGCTGAAGGCACGCTTCGACGAGGCCACCAACGTCAACTGGGCCAAGACGTTGGAGCGCAGCGGCGTGCACGTCGTGTACGGGTTGGTCGGTTTGAAGACGCACGCGAAGTGCGTGCTCGTCGTACGCAACGACGACGACGGCCTGCGTCGCTACTGCCACATCGGCACGGGCAACTACAACTCACGCACGGCGCGGTTGTACGAGGACGTCGGCTTCATCACGTGCGATCCGGGTGTCGGCGCCGACATCACCCAGCTGTTCAACCACCTCACGGGTTACAGCCGGACCCACGAGTACCAGGCGCTGCTCGTCGCTCCACGTGATCTCCGCCAGCAGCTGCTCGACCTCATCGAGCACGAGAGCAGCTTCGGCGCCGACGGGCACATCCTCTTGAAGCTCAACTCGCTGGCAGACCCCGGGATGATCGACGCGCTGTACGCGGCCAGCCAGGCCGGCGTGCGCGTCGAGCTGATCACCCGCGGCATCTGCTGCCTGCGACCGGGCGTGCCCGGGCTGTCGGAGAACATCACCGTCCGCTCCATCCTCGGTCGCTACCTGGAGCACTCGCGCATCGTTCGCTTCGCACATGGCACCGGCGACTCGCCGATGTTCCTCATCGGCAGTGCCGACTGGATGGGACGCAACCTCGACAAGCGCGTCGAGGTGCTCGTGCCCGTCACCCACCCCAAGCACCAGGCCTGGCTCGATCAGGTGATCCGCTTCGACATGGCCGACGACATCGTGCGCTGGGAGCTCGACGCCGAGGGTGATTGGCACCGTTGCGGCCCGGACGACTTCCCGGCCGGCGACGCGCAGCTGCGGCTGTACGAGTGGGTCGCGACCCAGCAGAAGCGCTGACACGCGCTCGCCCGGCGCGATTTGCCTTCGCTTCCCCGTCCGTTCATCTCTCGTTCACGTTGGTCGGGTTTGGGTGTCACCTTGCCTCTCTACGGTCGTCGTGGTTGTTCATCCAGAACCATTTGAGGAGACATCACGTGAACACTTCGAAACGACGGTTCGTCACCGTCGGCATGATCGCCCTGTCGTTGCTCGCCACCGCATGTGGCAGCGACGACAAGACCGAGGCCACCACCCCGCCCGCCACCAACCCGGCTGGCACGGACGCTCCGGCCGGCACCGATGCCCCCAGCGGCACCGATGCCCCCGGTGGCACCGATGCCCCATCCGTCACCGTCCCGTCATTCGATCCGTCGTCGCTCTCGGGCGACCTCGTCGGCAGCGGTGCAACCTTCCCGAAGGGCTTCTACGACGAGGCCATCGCCACGCTCGCCGACGTTGCTCCGGACCTCGTGGTCGAGTACGGCGGCGGCGGCTCCGGCGCCGGTCGTACTGCGCTCCAGGAGAAGACGGTCGACTTCGCCGGCACCGACGGTGTCGTCAAGGCCGAGGACGTCGCCAAGTACCAGGGTGGCGAGTTCGTCTACGTCCCGACCGTGATCGCCCCGATCACGATCAGCTACAACCTCCCCGGAGTCGACAGCCTCCAGCTCTCGCCGACCACGCTGGCCAAGATCTTCCAGCTCGAGATCACCAAGTGGGACGACGCCGCGATCGCCGCCGAGAACGAGGGCGTCACGCTTCCGAGCACCGACATCGTCGTCGCCCGGCGCGCCGACGGTTCGGGCACGACCGAGAACTTCTCCAAGTTCCTCGACGCTGCCGTCGGCACCAAGGGTGACGGCACCTGGAAGCTCGGCGCCGCCTCGGAGCTCGAGTGGCCGGAAGGCACCTCGGCCGGTGACGGCAACAGCGGTGTTGCTCAGATCGTCAGCACCACCGAGGGTGCGATCGGCTACGTCGACCTCAGCGATGCCAAGGCCAACGGCCTGACCTTCGCTGCGATCCAGAACAAGGCCGGCAACTACATCGAGCCGACGCTGGAAGGCGCCACGGCTGCCGCGGAGAACGCGACGATCAACGACGACCTGACGTTCTTCCTCGGCTGGGCCGACGGCGACGACAGCTACCCGATCGCTGCGCAGACCTGGATCATCGCCTACACGACCCAGGAAGATGCCGGGAAGGCCGAGGCGCTCCGCGGCTTCCTCACCTACCTGCTCACCGATGGCCAGGAGCTCGCTCCGACCATCGACTACGCCCCGCTGCCTGCCGAGCTGCAGGCCAAGGCGTTGGAGAACATCGCCAAGATCGGCGCCTGAGCCGGCCTCGAGCTGAGCCTCGTGGTGATGGGTCGGGCCCGACTGGGCCCGACCCATCCCGCACTACCATCCCGTTCGACCCGATCACCGCTGGAGTGAGATGGCCCTCTCCCCGATCGACCTGCCCAACGAGCTGCGCGGCAAGCGACAGATCGCCGACCGTGCGTTCAAGTACGGCGCCATGGGCGCCGGCGCCGTGGTGCTCGTCGTCCTCGTCCTCATCATGTGGACGGTCACCAACAAGTCGTCGACGGTGTTCGACAAAGAAGGCGTCGGCTTCTTCACCAACAAGCGCTGGGCGCCCGCGCAAGAGATCTATGGCGCACTGAGCTTCATCTTCGGCACTGCCGTCACGGCCACCATCGCCGTGGTGCTTGCCGTCCCGGTGAGCATCGGCATCGCCCTGTTCACCACCCAGGTCGCACCGTCGTGGTTGAAGCGGCCACTCGTCGCCCTGACCGACCTCGTCGCCGTCGTGCCCTCGGTCGTCTTCGGCCTCTGGGGCATCATCTACCTCGCCCCGAAGCTGGTCGGCTTCTACAAGAACCTGCACAACTGGTTCGGTGGCATCCCGGTCATCGGCAACCTCTTCGGGCCGGCGTCGTCCGGCCGCACGTTCATGACGGCAGGCCTGATCCTGGCCGTCATGGTCACGCCGATCATCACCTCCATCGCCCGCGAAGTGATCGAGACGACGCCGCCGACCGATCGCGACGGGGCACTCGCCCTGGGCGCGACGCGCTGGGAGATGATCACCGGCGCCGTCCTGCCGCACTCGGCCGGCGGCATCGTCGGGGCGATCATGCTCGGTCTTGGCCGAGCGATGGGTGAGACGATCGCCGCTGCCCTCGTCATCGGCTCGTCGCCGGCGATCACCGCCAACCTGTTCTCCAGCGGTGACTCGCTGCCGTCCGTGATCGCCTTTCAGTGGGGTGAGGCCACGACGGACGTCAAGCGCAGCGCGCTGATCGCGATGGGCCTCGTCCTGTTCCTGATGACCGTGGCCGTCAACTTCCTGGCGACCTTCATCGTCAACCGGGCGATGCGGCGTCTGCAAGGGGCGTCGACATGAGCACGCTCGCTCCCGATCTGCCCACGACCTCGGCAATGGCCGAGCTCGAAGCCGAGCTGGCCGGCATCTCCGGCAGCCGCAAGACCATGAACCGGGTGATGACGGTTCTCATGGGCAGCTCGGTGCTGATCGTCGGCATCGTGCTCGTGCTCGTGCTCGTCACGGTCATCTCCAAGGGCTGGTCGATCGTCTCCGGGTCGTTCCCCGACTGGTTCACCAAGGACATCCAGCTCTCGCCGCGGCGGCCTGGCCCCGGCATGAAGGCGGCCATCGTCGGCACGATCGTCGTCACCCTCGTGGCCACCTTGATCGCCGTGCCGCTCGGCATTGGCGGAGCGATCTACCTCAACGAGTACGGCCGTCGTGGGAAGTTCGCGCAGATCCTTCGCTTCCTCACCAACGTGATGGCCGGCGTGCCGTCGATCGTGATGGGCCTGTTCATCTTCGTCCTGGTGGTGGTGCCTCAGGGCACGGATGGCCTGGTCGGCCTCAGCGGTGCACTGGCACTCGCGTGCCTGATGCTGCCGATCGTGGTGCGCTCCACTGAGGAGATGCTGCGGTTGGTGCCGCAGAACCTGCGCGATGCCAGCTACGCGCTCGGCGGCAGCGAGAGCCGTACGACGCTCACGGTCGTGCTGCCGAAGGCGGCGCCGGGCGTGATCAGTGGCTGTCTGCTGGCCATCGCCCGTGCAGCTGGCGAGACCGCACCGTTGATCTTCACGATCGGGGCCGCCAAGCGGACGAACTGGAACCCGTTCAGCGGGACCAACACGTCGTTGTCGCTCCAGATCTACGCCAATGCCAAGGAGAGCTTCGCGACCGCCCAGGAGCGGGCGTGGGGAAGTGCGCTGACGCTGATCGCGCTGGCCTTCACCTTCACCATCGTTGCCCGGATCCTCTCTGCGCGACTGTCCAAGAACCGATGAACCAGACACCTGACGAACGTGAGCCGACCGACATGACCGAGCCGATCACTGCATCCTCCACCGAAACTGGAACCATGTTGAGCATGAACGATCTCACCGACAGCAGAGCGGAGGCCACGACGGAGGCACGCACTGCACGCGAGCCGGCGGTGTTCGACGTGCGCGACCTCGCCGTGTTCTACGGCGCGTTCAAAGCCGTCCGCGAAGTGAACCTCAACATCCGTCCGCGCGAGATCACCGCGTTCATCGGCCCATCGGGCTGCGGCAAGAGCACCGTGCTGCGCTGCTTCAACCGGATGAACGACACGATCGCCGGAGCGCGCATCGAGGGCCGCATCGATTATCACGGCATCGATCTCTACGGGGCCGACATCTCGGCCACCCAGGTGCGCCGGCGCATCGGCATGGTGTTCCAGAAGCCGAACCCGTTTCCGAAGAGCATCTACGACAACGTGGCATACGGTCCGCGGTTGTCGGGGATGAAGAAGAAGGCGGAGCTCGACGAGATCATCGAAAAGTCGTTGCGTGGCGCAGCGCTCTGGGACGAGGTCAAGGACCGCATGAAGAGCTCCGCGCTCGGCATGTCCGGCGGCCAGCAGCAGCGTCTCTGCATCGCTCGTGCGCTCGCGGTGGAGCCCGACGTGATCCTGATGGACGAGCCCTGCTCGGCACTCGACCCGATCGCCACCGCCCGCATCGAGGACCTGATGCAGGAGATCAAGAGCGAGTACACCATCCTCATCGTCACCCACAACATGCAGCAGGCTGCACGCGTGAGCGATCGAACGGCCTTCTTCACCACCGAGGTCAACAACGAGAGCGATCGACGCACCGGCGTGCTCGTCGAGTACGACCGCACGTCGCGCATGTTCTCCACGCCGAAGGATCCACGCACCGAGGCGTACGTCACCGGGAGGTTCGGCTGATGGCCGAGTTGCGCAAGGGTTTCCACAGCGACCTCGAGGCGGCTCGCGGTGAGCTCGTCCGGTTGGCCGCGTCGGTCACCGAGCTGATCCCGCGGGCCACCGCCGTGCTGCTCGACGGCGATCTCGAGGGCGCCGACTACATCATCCGCGGCGATGATGAGATCGACGCACGCTCGATCGACCTCGAAGAGGCGTGCTACCGCATCCTGGCCCTGCAGGCGCCCGTCGCCGCCGACCTGCGTCAGGTGGTCGCGCTGTTGAAGATGATCGCCGAGGTCGAGCGCAGCGCGGATCTCGTCTGCAACATCTGCAAGGCCGCGCGGCGGATCTACGGCCACGATCTCGACCCCAAGCTGCGCGGCATCATCAGTCGTATGGGCGAGCAGGCCCAGCAGCTGTACACCGCGGCCATCGAGTCGTTCGTTGAGAACGACGCGGCGAAGGCCGCAGCGATCGACGACATGGACTCGTACCTCGACGGATTGCAGAAGCAGTTCGTTCAGGCGATCTTCGAGAGCCACGCCGCAGGTCGCATCGATCTGCAGGTGGCCGTGCAGCTGGCCGTCGTCGCGCGGTTCTACGAGCGCATCGGCGATCACGCGGTGAACATCGGCGAGCGCGTCCGCTACGTCGTCACTGGCTGGCTGCCGGAGCACAAGGGTGCCGACCGCTACCGCCGACGCGCCGACGAGACGGGTGAGATCCCGCGCATCGACCCCGTGGCACCCGCGGCCGCCGTGTCCGACGGCAGTGGAGACGGCGAGTCGACGTGAGCCTCTTCGGTCGCGGTCGCACCACGCACGACATGTTGCAGGTGGAACGTGAGCGTTCTCGACGTGCCCTTGCCGGCGCGGACGCAGAGCGTCAGCGGTTGCGCACCGCGTTGGACGCGCTCTCCGTCGGCGTCGTGCTCGCCGATCACCACGGTGTGCTGCAGGTGCGCAACAGCGCCGCTTCGAAGTTCGACGGCCACGAGGGTGTGCTGATCGCCGAGGCGTTGGAGCTGCAGCTCCACAGTGCGGCCGACGGAGTCAGCACGGCGCGCACGATCGAGTTCTTCGGTCCGCCGCGACGCGTGCTGCTCGTGCAGGCCACGCCACTGGCCGCGGGCGGAGCACTGGCCACCATCGACGACGTCAGCGAGCGGGCGCGGGTGGACGCGGTGCGCACCGACTTCGTCGCCAACATCAGCCACGAGTTGAAGACGCCGATCGGAGCGCTCGCCGTGCTCGCCGAGGCGCTTGCCGACAGCGACGACCCGGACATCATGCGTCGCCTCGCGGACAAGATGGTCGGCGAGGCGCATCGCGTGTCGCGAACGATCGACGACCTGATGGAGCTGTCGCGCATCGAGCTCGGCGGCGAGGCCGTGCAGGAGGTGGTCGACGTGCGCCGAGTGCTCGAAGACGCCATCGAGCGCACGCGTGCACAGGCCGACGTTCGATCGATCGTCATCCACCTCGACCAGGCACAGCACGACCTGAAGGCGATGGGCGACAGCCGTCAGCTGGTCTCGGCGCTGACCAACCTGATCGACAACGCGATCAAGTACAGCGACGACGCCAGCACGATCACCGTCGGTGCCGTCGCCCGCGACGGCTGGGCCGACCTGACGGTGAGCGATCACGGCGTGGGCATCCCCGCTCGCGACCTCAGCCGCATCTTCGAGCGCTTCTACCGAGTCGACCGGGCGCGCAGCCGCGACACCGGTGGCACCGGGCTCGGGCTGGCGATCGTCCGCCACGTGGCCACCAACCACGGCGGCGACGTGCTCGTTCGCTCGCAGGAGGGTGACGGCTCGACGTTCACCCTGCGCATCCCCGTGACGACAGAGAGTTGATGGGACACATGCAACAGCAGCCTTTGGTGCTGGTGGTGGAAGACGAGGTCAGCTTCGTCGAGGCACTGACCGTGGGTCTCGCCCGCGAGGGTTTCCGCGTCGAGGTGGCCGTCGACGGTGCTGAGGCGCTCGCTCGCTTCGACATCGTCAAGCCCGATCTGGTGCTCCTCGACGTCATGCTGCCGAAGATCAGCGGCATCGACGTGTGCCGCCAGCTGCGCAAGCGCAGCCAGGTGCCGATCATCATGGTCACCGCCAAGAGCGCTGAGATCGACACGGTCGTGGGCCTCGAGGTCGGGGCAGACGACTACGTCACCAAGCCGTACCGGATCCGCGAACTGGTCGCCCGCATGCGTGCCGTGATGCGCCGCCTGCCATCGGACGGCGCGGTGGACGCGACGTTGGCGCCGGCGCACTCGTTGGTCGTCGGCGGCGTCTCGCTCGACGCCGAGGAGCACCGCGTGACGATCAACGGCGACGAGGTGTCGATGCCGCTGAAGGAGTTCGAGCTGCTGCACATCCTGCTCGCCAACGCCGGCCGCGTGCTGCCGCGAGAGACGCTGATCGACCGGGTGTGGGGGAGCGACTACGTGGGCGACACGAAGACGCTCGACGTGCACATCAAGCGCCTCCGCGGCAAGGTCGAGTCCGACCCGGCGGCACCGACGCGCATCGTGACGATCCGCGGGCTCGGCTACAAGTACGAGCGTCCGCCGAAGGCAGCCGTCGCCCCCGAGAACGTCTGACCGCGACGCTCCCGCTCCTGCGCGCGGCTGGCCCTACGATGCGCCGGTGACCAACGAGCGGCTGCGGGCCGATGCCGTCTACCGCCGTGGCACCAGACTTGGGCCGAGTCGCCCCGTCCCGGTGACGCCGTTCCGGCGGATGGCGCGCACGCACGCGCTGATGTCGGCCGGCGACGTGGCCATGTACGCGGCGCTCGCCGGCTCGGTGCTGTTCAGTCTCAGCCCGGACGCGCAGCGTCCGAAGGTGTTGCTCTACCTCCTGGTGTCGGTGGCGCCGTTCGCCGTGGTGGCGCCGCTGATCGGTCCGACCGTGGACCGCATCCCCGGTGGGCGCCGGTTCGTGATGCAGCTGACGTCGCTCGGTCGCGTCGTGATCTACCTGGTGATGGCGTTCCACACCGACGACGTGCTGCTGTACCCGCTCGTGTTCGGGGTGATGGTGCTGAGCAAGACGTACGCCGTGTCGAAGTCGGCGCTGGTGCCGAGCGTGGTGCGCAACGACGAGGAGCTCGTCGAGGCGAACTCGAAGCTCAGCTTGATCAGCGGGATCGTCGGCGCGCTGGCCTTCGGACCGTTGGCGCTGATCGGTCGGGCGAGCCCGGGGACGGCGTTGGCGCTCGGTGCGGTGATCTTCCTCGGCGCCACGCTCTCGGCGCGCCGCTTGCCGCGCGACGTCGTCGCTGCCGCCCCGGCGCGGACGCAGGAGCGCGTCGAGCTCCGCTCGGCGGGCATCGTGCTGGCGTCGGGTGCGATGGCGCTGATCCGCGCCGCGATCGGGTTCCTGTTCTTCCACCTGTTCTTCTGGCTGCGCGCCGAGTATGGGCTGGCGGAGTTCGGCCTCGCTGCCGGCGGGAGCACCATCGGGTCGATGATCGGCAACTCGGTGGCGCCGGCGTTTCGCCAGCGCGTGCGCGAGGAGATCATGCTGACGGTCGCCCTCGCGGTGATCGCCGTGGCCGGTGTGATGGCGGCGATCACCGGCGGACTCGGCACGGCGATCATCGTTGCCGTCGTGGTCAACTTCGCCTCGTCCATCGGGCGGCTCGCGTTCGACTCGATCGTGCAGCGCGACGCACCCGACGCCAACCAGGGCCGAGCGTTCGCGCAGTTCGAGACCCGCTTCCAGCTGGCCTGGGTGCTCGCCGGCTTGCCGCCCGTGCTGTTCACGTTGCCTGGTCAGGTGGGGTTCCTGGTCGTCGGTTTGATCGGGGCGTTCGCCTCGGCGTCGTACCTGATCGGAGCGAAGGCGGTGCGCAGCGGTCGGCCGGTGCCGCCGACGCTGACCGCTCGCGCCAAGCGCGGCATCCAAGCCACCGCCGGCCGAGCCCGCCAGCGCAAGGGCTCGTCCTTGCCGCCGCCGACGGCATCGCACCGTCCGGCGAAGCGACCCTGACCTACAACTCGAGGCGGGCGATCCAGAGGCCGGGGGCGTCGATCTCGGCCGGTGTCGGGAGTGCAGACGGGCGGGCGAAGAGGGTGGGGAGCTGTGCGTCGCCGACGCGATCGACGACGCCGCCGATGAACGTCTTGCCGCGCTGGACCTGAGCCTGGTCGAGGTGCAGGCCGAGCAGGCGCTGCACGTACTGATCGTCGGGCGACGCCTCGACGCGCCGACGGCGAACGGCTTCGGCGATGCGCAGTGCGTCGCCACCGATCACTCGGGCGGCCACCGCGTCGACGAGGAAGTCGACGTAGCCGACGACCGCGGCGGTCGCCGCGCTCAGCTGCGGCGCGAGCGCCGCCTGCTCCAGGGACTCGACTGCGCCGAGGAGCAGTGCCGGATCGCTGAACGCCCGTTGCATCGCCTGCATCGGATCGTCGCCCTCCATGTCGAGCGAGCTCAACTTCTCGGCGACGGCGGACGGGTCGGGGCGGAACGCGCCGACGTGGCGACGCACGAGCGCGGCGTAGTCGTCGCGCAGCGTCTGGATGGAGAACAGCGAGTGGCCGATCAGCTCCTGGGCGAGCACCCACAGGCGCATCTCGTCGACCGGCAGGCTCCAGTCGGATGCGAACCCGTCGATGGAGGCAGGCACGAGCAGCAGCGAGTTGTCGGCGCGGGGGATCGGCAGGTCGTACTGACCGAACGCGCGCACGGCCATCCGCCCGACCATCGAGCCGACGGCCATGCCCATCATCGACGGGGCCATCATCTGGCTGAGGCCGGTCATCATCGCCATCATCGGATCGGCGTCGTCGTCGGCATCGACATCGGTGTTCGGTGCCGGCGGGCGGCCGAGCGAGGTCGCCATCTCGGTGAACAGCGGCCGGTAGGCCTCGAGCGTGCGCTGCGCCCACACGGTGCGCGTCACGGTGGTGATCTCGGGGAAGGCGGCCTCGTGGCCGGTGACGTCGCGCACGTGCATCTCGGCGATGCGGCCGAGGTCGGTGAGCGCGATCCGTGCGGAGGGGTCGACGTTCGGTTCGCTGGTGCCACCGCTGGCGGCGATCGTGGCGAATTGGCGGGCCGCGTCCCAGTTCAGCGGACCTTGACCGGCGAGCGCCTTGGCCAGGTCGCCGAACAGGGGGAGGTTGGCGAAGGGGTTGTCTGCGGCCGAGTCATCGGCGGGGCCATCGGACATGTCGCCAGCGTACGGGCTGGCGTCGGGTGCCAGACTGCGGGCATGCCCGTTCTTGCCGTCGACGCCCCGGTCCGTCTGTGGGTCAGCGACACCACCACCGGCCTCGGCGCACGTGTGGTGCGCCAGATCGGCAGCTCCGACGGGTTCGTGCTCGCCGAGCCCGGCGACAGCGACGTGATCGTGTGGCTCACCTCCGCCGACGCCGATGCGCGGTCGCGCCGCAAGCAGAGCGCCATGCACGGCGTCGACGCCGCGCTGGCCGATGCCGCCGATGCATCGCACCTCGTCGTCGTGTCATCGGCGATGGTCTACGGCGCGTGGGGCAACAACCCGATCCCGCTGACCGAGGACGCGGTCCTGCGACCCGACGTGGAGTTCCCGTACGCGCGGCAGCTCGGTGCGGTGGAGCAGCTGGCCGACGAGTGGCGACTGGCGCGACCCGGGCGAACGGTCACGGTGCTGCGGCCTGCCGTGGCGATGGCGGCCGACGGCACCAGCGGGTTGGCCAGCGCCCTCGCCGCCGGGATGGGGCAGCGTCGTGGCGAGGACGATCCGCCGGCGCAGTTCCTGCACCTCGACGACCTCGCCTCCGCCGTCGTGCTCGCCGCCGAGAAGCAACTGGACGGCGTGTACAACGTTGCGCCGGACGGCTACGTGCTCGGCGAACGTGTGCGTGCGCTCGCCGGTGCTGTACCGCGATTGCGTCTGCCGGAACGCGCCAACGAGGTGCTCGCCAACCTGCGCTGGCGGTTCCAACGCGGCCCCATCCCGCCAGGGTTGCGCAGCTACATCCGTTGGCCGTGGTTGGTGGCCAACGACCGGCTGAAGGCCGAGGGGTGGACGCCGCGCGTGACGAACGAGCAGGCGTACGTCGAGGGCACCGAAGGCAAGTGGTGGACGCTGGTCAGTCCGAAGCGGCGACAGGAGATCGCGCTCGGCGGGTTGGGCGTGCTGATCGCCGTCGTCACCCTCGTCGTGTACAAGCTCGTCCGCCGTGCACGACGGCGTCGCGCCGCTCGCTAGACCGGTTGCGTCAGATCGCGGTCAGATCGAGGGTGGTCCGCCGAGGACCACCGACAGCGTGGTCGCGGTGCCGGCTCGGAGCACGGTCAGGGTGACGGTGTCGCCGGGCTGATGTGTGGCCAGGATCGCCTGCACGTCGGTCAGAGCGACCATGGTCGTGCCATCCACCGCGACGAGCGTGTCGCCGGCTTGAACGCCGCCGATGGCCGCCGGTCCGGCGAGGTCGACCGCTTCGATGAACAGGCTGCCGTTGGTGGCGGTGGCGATGCGGACGCCCAACGTCACCTTGGCGGCAGGCGTGGTGGTGGTCGGCTGCTGCAGCTGGGCGGCGAGGCCGGGCACGTTGTCCACTCGCACGAGCTCTGCGCCGGCGTCGCCGAGGCTGAACAGGCCCACGAGGCTGCCGGCGTCGTTGACCACCGGCGTGCCTTCGGCAGGCGCGTCACCGTCCCACGATCCGAGGCTGAGCTGTCCACTGGCGTCGGTCGACAGGGTGACGTCCACCGGCTCGTCGCTCATCACGCGCACGTGGTCGCCGGCTTGTGTCGATTGAGCGAGCGGGAACGACTCCGCCATCGCTGCGGAGTCGGGTGACAGCAGCGCGACGTTGCTGTCCTTCCACACGACCGAGGCGGACGCGGTGGTGCTGTCGTCGGCGCTCAGGATGACGGTGCTCTCGTCGCCGACGGCTCGGGCGGTGGTGACCACCACGCTGCCGTCGCCCAGCGCCACTGCGACGGCCGGCACCTGGACCTCGATGGTCCCCTTGGTGACCTTGATGACGCCCGGGGTGTGCGGCGCGGGCGAGCTGGTCGTCGGGTTGATCGCCGGTTGCGTGCTGCTCGACAGAAGGTGCTCGGTGGTGGTGGCGGCCGGGCGAGCGGTCGTCGTCGGTGCCAGCGAAGCAACGGACGTGGAGCCGGCGAAGTCGGCGCTGGATCGGGCAGCGACGGTGGAGAGCGCCGTGACGCCGGAGCGGCCGCTGCTGCTCGGGAGCATCGTCCACAGCACGGCCAGCGACAACAGGCCGCCGATCGCGCCGGTGGCGACCAGCAGGCCGCGTCCGAGTGCCAACGGGGGCTCGGTGGTCACCCAGGCGGCGTGACCGATCTCCGATGGATGGCGCCAGGCGCGTTCGTGTGCGGGCACAGGGGCAGCGGGGTACTGCTCGTCGTCGTCCCAGTCACTCCGCTCCACGAATCGGTCAGGCTAGTGACCGTCGCTGGCGAGCGTGCATCGCGCGGTGGTGCGGCAGCGCAAAGGCCCAGTGTGGCGTGGCCAAGTGGTGGTCGAAGGGCGAGGGGCTACGATGCCGCATCGTGCAACCCCCCGCTTCCGGCGATTCCTGGCTCGGCCTCGCCGACGAGGCGCTTCCGGTTGCGGGCGCCTACGAATGGGCGGTGTTGCCCACGTGTGGTGCGGTGGTGCTCTTCAGCGGCACTGTGCGCGATCACGCCCTCGACGAGAGCGGTCAGATGCGCAGTGACGTCACCAGCCTCACGTACGAGGCCTACGAGAGCCAGGTGGTTCCGTCGTTCGCCGCGATCGAAGCAGAGATGCGTCGGCGTTGGCCCGACACCGGCCGGGTCGCGCTGCTCCATCGCACCGGTCGCCTCGAGCTGGGTGAGAGCTCGGTGCTCGCCGTCGTGTCGGCGCCCCATCGTCCCGAAGCGTTCGAAGCGGCGCGCTACGCGATCGATGCCTTGAAGGCGTCGGCGCCGATCTGGAAGCACGAGGAGTGGGAAGCCGGCAGCGATTGGGGCACCGGTGCGCACGTGCCGGTCGACCCGTCGGAGGTGCCGTCGTGGGTGTCGTGATCGGTGTGCTCATCGCTGTCGCTGCAGTCGCGGGCGCCGGTGCCGTGGTGCTCAGCCGTCGCCCTCGGCAGGACGCCGGCGTGACCAGCTTCCGCCGTCACATCGATGCGCTGTCGCCCGAGGCCCGTCGTGAAGTGATGGACCGCGTTCGGCCCCCACAGGACGACAACAACTGATGGCGCGCGACCTCGCCATCGACCTCGGCACGGCCAACACGCTCGTGTACATGAAGGGCCGCGGCATCGTCCTCAACGAGCCGTCGGTCATCGCCCTCAACCGTCAGACCGGCGAGGTGCTCGCCACCGGCCGCGAGGCGTGGCAGATGATCGGGCGGACGCCTGGTTACATCGTTGCGGTGCGGCCACTTCGTGGTGGCGCGATCACCGACTTCGAGATCACCGAGCGGATGATCCGCCTGCTGCTGCAGCGTGTCGGCGTCAGCCGCTTCACGCGACCGAAGGTGGTCATCTGCGTGCCGTCGGCGATCACCGAGGTCGAACGTCGCGCGGTCACCGACGCAGCGCGTCGTGCCGGTGCCGCGGACGCACAGCTGATCGAGCAGCCGATGGCCGCGGCGATCGGCGCCGATCTGCCGATCGACGAGCCGGTCGGCAACATGGTGATCGACATCGGCGGTGGCACCAGTGAGACCGCAGTCATCAGTCTCGGCGGGATCGTCGCGCTGGAAGCGGTGCGCGTCGGCAGCTTCGACATCGACGCCGCGATCCAGGCGTACGTCCGACGCGAGCACGGCATCGCCATCGGGGAGCGCACGGCCGAAGAGGTCAAGGTGGCCATCGGTTCGGCCGACGTCGCCGGCGACGAGAACCAGGCCGAGGTCCGCGGACGCGACCTGATGACCGGCTTGCCGAAGACCGTCGTGCTGACGCCGGAGGAGATCCGTCTGGCGATCGACGACGTCGTCTCGAGCATCACCGCCTCGGTGGTCCGCTGCCTCTCGAAGGCGCCGCCCGAGCTGGCCCAGGACTTCCTGGTGCGCGGCATGTACCTCGTCGGTGGCGGCGGTCTTCTGCGCGGCCTGGCCCAGCGCATCGAGCGCGAGACGCAGGTGCCGGTGAAGATGAGCACGATGCCCCTCGAGGCCGTCGTCATGGGTGCCGGTCACTGCATCGAGCACTACGACGCCCTCAAGAACATGTTCATGGGCGCCCGCCGCTAGGTCACCGCTGAGTCACGCTCGAGTCGAGTACCTGAACGCCCCTCAGCGGCGCCCAGCTACTCCACTCCTGCGAATGCGCTGCTTTCTGTCGCGAGAATTCGATGTCCCACGTAGAGAATCGCTGACAGGAACGACTGGGTCGGGTCAGGCGATGACTGTTGCTGCCTGGAGGTCGGTCCCGCAGATGTCGTTGACGACGTCGACGACCGGTTGGGTGGTCCACGACGAGCCGTTGCCGTCGCCGATGTCCGTCTCGTACTGACTCACGGCGTCCAGGAAGCGACGTTGGTCCGCCGGGCTGAGCTTGGCGGTGTCGACCTGATGGAGCCCCTCGGCTGATGTCGTGACCGCATCGGAGCCGAGCGCGGCGAGCACTTCATCGCAGAACGCCGTCGACGGCCGATCCAGGTTGTCCGATCCGCACCCACCCACCAGCGCCACTGCCAGTACGGCAAACCGCAGCGTCCGTCCCATCCACGCATTCTTGTCACGGGAAATCGATGTCCCACGTGGAGAATTGCTGACAAGAGGACCGGGTCGGTCACCAGTGGATCGGGACGTGGTGGTCTGTGCCGTTCTGACGGTGGCACAACGCCTCCAGCTCGCCGGAGGGTCGCGGTGCAAACATCGGTCCGGAGCGCGAGACCATCGTGTTCGAGATCGGGCGGATCGGCAGCCCACATGTCGGGCAGGTGACGGCTCCCTTGCCGTCGCCGTTCCACAAGCGCCTCATGAGCCGGCCGACCAAGGACACATCGCCGACGCTAGCGAGGCTGGCGGATGATCTGGCCAGCGCCAGATGGAGACGTGCGGTTCTGGCGCTGGCCGGTTCGGCGGCGCTCGTGGCGCTGCGCCCATGTCGGCTTCGTTGGGTGGGGGAGGGTGGGGGCAGACTCGGACGCATGAGCACTGACGTCCACGCCGAGGTCCACGTCGAGCCGGAGATCGCTTGGGAGCTGGGTGAGGATCACGTCGGGGTGATCACGCTGAACCGGCCGAGCGCGCGCAACGCGATCACGCTGCCGATGTACGCGGAGCTCGAACGGCGGGTGCGCGAGGCACCATCGCTGGGCGTGCGCTGCTTGATCATCACCGGCGCCGACCCGGCGTTCTGCTCGGGTGACGACGTGCGCCAGGTGATGGGCGGCGGCCAGGAGGGCAAGGCGCCGCCGCTGCAGGACCGCACACCTCGCCTCACACCAGCGGCCGATGCGCTGCTGCACACCGACGTGCCCGTCATCGCCGCGGTGAACGGCGCTGCGGTCGGCTGGGGGATGGAGCTGTCGATCATGGCCGACCTCCGCGTGGCCAGCGAGAAGTCGAAGTTCGGCGAGCTGTTCGTGCTGCGCGGCCTCGTCACCGACGCCCCCGGCCTCGGTCGGCTGGCGCAACTCGTCGGCCGCGAAAAGGCGGCCGAGCTCGTCTTCACCGGTGACGTCATCGCCGCAGACGAAGCGTTGCGCATCGGGCTCGTCGGGCGCGTCGTTCCCCATGAGGAGCTGCTGCCCACCGCGCGAGCGCTTGCCGGCAAGATCGCCGCCAACCCACCCTTGGCAGTGCAGCGGCTGAAGGCCGGGCTGCGCAAGGCCCTCGACCCGGACTGGTACGAGCTCGGCGCGTGGGTCAGCAGCACGCTCGGCGAGCTGTTCCAGACCGACGACCACCGCGAGGGTGTGCGCTCGTTCCTCGAGAAGCGACCGGCGGTCTATCGCGGCCAGTGATAAGAGAGCGTCGATGAAAGCACCGCGATGAAGACGCTCGTCGACCCCGACCAGGCACTGGCTGCCGGCCTGACGGCGATCCGCACGCAGTTCCAGGTGCCGGACTCGTTCCCGCCCGAGGTGCTCGCTGCAGCTGACGCCGCAGCGAAGCGAGCCCCGACCGAGCACCGCGACCGCACCGACGAACCGTTCGTGACGCTCGACCCGGCACCGTCGACCGACCTCGACCAGGCGTTCAGCATCGAGCGCAGCGGGAGCGACGTGCTGCTGCACTACGCCATCGCCGATGTCGCCTGGTTCGTGCAGGACGGCGACGCCCTCGATCGCGAGGCGTGGCAGCGGGGCACCACGCTGTACCTGCCCGACGGCAAGGCCGGTCTCCACCCCTCGGCGCTCAGCGAGGGTGCCGCCAGCCTCCTGCCCGACGGCCCCCGACCGGCCGTCGTCTTCACCGTTCGCGTCGCCACCGATGGCGCCGTGCAGCTCGATGGAGTCGAGCGAGCGATCATCCGCAGCCGGGCGAAGCTGGCCTACGAGACGGTGAAGGCAAGCGATCTTCCCGAAGCCTTCAGTGACCTGGCGACACGCATCCAAGGCGCGGAGGATCGACGTGGCGCGGCGCGCGTCGATCCGCCGGAGCAGCAGGTGACCAGCCTCGGAAACGGTCGCTACGAGCTCGTCTTCCGCCCGCGCCTGGCGTCGGAGGATCACAACGCGGCGATGTCACTGGCGACCAACCTGGCGGTTGCCGATGCGCTGCAGGCGGCGGGAACCGGTCTGTTCCGGGTGATGCCCGAGCCCGACGAGCGGGCGGTGAAGCGCCTGCGCCACACCGCCGTCGCCTTCGGATTGACGTGGCCGAAGGGCACGTCGCTTGCCGACTTCGATCGCACCCTCGACGCCACCGATCCGAAGCAGGCTGCGTTCATGCTCGCCATCCGTCGCGCCGGTGGCGGCGCGTCGTACGTCCCGTTCCGCGCCGGCGTGGTGCCGTGGCACGCGGCGATGGCGGCGACCTACGCGCACGCCACTGCGCCGCTCCGTCGGTTGGCCGATCGCTACGTCGTGCGCGCCGCGCTCGCCGTCGCCAACGGACAACCTGTCCCCGATGCAGTGGCCAAGGCGTTCGAGCTCCTCCCCGAGGTGATGGAACGCGCCGATGCGAAGGGCAACCAGATCGATCGCGCCGTGATCGATCTCGCCGAGGTGGCGATGCTGCGCGGCGACGAGGGTCGGACCTACCCGGCGGTCGTCACCGACGTCGACGACCGCGGCGCGCGCATCCAGCTCAGCGACGTGCCGGTGGTCGCTCGCGTGTCGGCTCACGGCGTGGAGCCTGGCGATGCGTTGCGGGTGAAGCTGATCTCCGCGGACCTCGAGCGAAGATCGCTGGAGTTCAGCCGAGTCGCTTGATCATGCAGGTCTGATCACGCCTGGCGAATGGCGTACACCACGCCATCGCCGGACAGCACGTACAACTCGCCGTCGGGGCCTTCGCGCACCGCAGTGACCGTCGGCTCGGTGCCGAAGGTGAGCTCCTTGACCGCGGCGCGACCCGAGATCTGGATGGCGCGGACCTGCCCGCTGCAGTAGTCGGCGTAGACGTACCAGCCGACGAGCGCGGGGATGGCGGTGCCGCGGTAGAGCGCACCACCGCTGATCGAGCAGCCGAGGTCGCCGTGCTCGTACTCGAAGATCGGCGGCGTGACGCCGTCCGCCGGCTGATCCTCGTTGGCCCGGCGCGTCCCCTCGAACGCGCTCCAGCCGAAGTTGAGTCCGCGGCCGCCACCCTCGTCGGCCCACGCCGCGTCGATCTCCTCCAGCGCGCCCTGACCGACATCCGCGATCCACAGGTCGCCGGTCTCGCGATCGAAGCTGAAGCGCCACGGGTTGCGGAGCCCGACCGACCAGACCTCCGGACGCGCCCCGCTGACCCCGACGAACGGGTTGTCGTCCGGGACCGTGTAGGGCTGGCCGTCCGCTGCGACCGGGTCGATGCGCAGCATCTTGCCGAGCAGATCGGACAGGTTCAGTGCTCGCCGCTCCGGGTCGTTCGCGTCGCCCCCGTCGCCGGTGCCGATGTACAGGTAGCCGTCCGGCCCGAAGGTGAGGCCGCCACCGTTGTGGTTCGCGTACGGCTGCTCGATCTTCAGCACGAGCCGTTGCGACCCCGGGTCGAACGTGCCGTCGTCGCCGACCGCGAACTCGTCGATCACCGTGTCTTCGTTCTTGTCGATGTAGTTGACGTAGGCGAGCGGTTCGGTCGGGTGAAACGCGAGACCGAGGAAGCCCTGCTCGCTCTGCGCGTTGGTGAACTCGCTGATGTCGAGCACCGGTGCGCCCGCGACACCGTCGCGAATCGGCACGACCGTGCCGTCCTGGCCGACGACGTAGAGCGTGTCGTCGCCCGGCCTGATGGCGAGGTCGACGGGGATCGGCGCCGCGGCGAGCTCCTCGATCTTCACCTGCGGATCGCCCAGCGGTGTGGTGACGGGCGGATCGGTGCCGTCATCGGTCGTCGTCTCCGGGTTGGTGCCGTCCGGGGGTGTCGTCTCGCCGGGCTCGGTTGCCCGCGGGGGAGACGTGATGAACGTGACCTGGGGGGAACTGCCCCCGGAGTCGTCGCTCGAACAGGCGGCGAGCAGGCCAGCCGCGGCGACGAACCCGACGAGCACCTTCCGGCGGGCGCTCATCGCTCACCGATCCGCACGAGACCCTCTTGCACGACGGTGATCGCCAGCGTGCCGTCCGAGGAGAAGATCGCCCCGCCGGCCAAGCCGCGGGCGGCGCCACTGGAGATCGAGCTCTGGTCGTAGAGCAACCAGTCGTCGACGCGGAACGGTCGGTGGAACCACATCGCGTGGTCGAGGCTGGCCATCTGCATGTTGGGAGATTCCCACGAGAGCCCAAAAGGCAACACTGCGGTGTCCAAGAGGGTCATGTCGCTGGCGTAGGTGACGATGCTCGCGTGCAGCGTCGGATCGCTCGGCAGTTCGCCATCCGCACGGAACCACACCCGTTGACCCTGCGACTTGGTGCCCTGACGGCTGAACGGATCGCCGTCGATGTAGCGCAGGTCGATCGGCCGCGGCCGGTCGTACCACTCGCCCATCCGGTCCTTGTACGGGGCCATCCTCGTCTTGAAGTCGGGCAGCGAATCGGCGGCCGGCGCCTCCGGCATCGTCACCTGGTGATCGGGTCCGGCTTCGTGCACGTGGAAGCTGGCCTGCAGGTTGAAGATCGCCCGACCGTGCTGGATGGCCACGACGCGGCGGGTGGTGAAGCTGCGGCCGTCGCGGATGCGGTCGACCTCGTAGAGGATGGGGACGGTGGGATCGCCCGGCCGCAGGAAGTAGGCGTGCAGCGAGTGCACGAAGCGGTCGGGTTCCTCCACCGTGCGCGACGCCGCGACCAGCGCCTGGCCGGCGACCTGGCCGCCGAACACCCGCTGGCGGTTCTCGTCAGGCGATCGTCCGCGGAAGATGTTCACCTCGATCGCTTCGAGGTCGAGCAACGTCACGAGGTCGTCGAGGGCCGTCATCGGCTCATTCTTGCCTCCGACTCCTGTCGCGACCCACCTGACTCCTATGTTCGACGCGCATGTCACTCACCGTTTCGTCCTCGCCGAGCCCGTTCGTGCACGGCGTCGAGCCCATCACCGAGAGCGACGACGAGATCCGCGCCGCCCTCGACGCCGCCGAACTGCCACCGCTGCTGCCTGCGCTCGCCTACCTCACCGGTGATCTGTCGCTGCTGCGCGCCGAGTTGCGGCTCAATCCGCTGCTGATCGGGATGCCGCAGGGCGGCCTCACCGACGAGCAGCAGGCGGCGGTGAAGGACATCGCCTTCGACGTCCTGCGCGCCTATCGCGACGGCGGCTGCCAGCCGGCACCGCCGCCGAGCGACGCCGATCTCCAGCAGATCCTCGAGTACACCGTTGGCGGTGGCGAGATGGGCGCGTACCTGCCGCTGTTGGAAGAGGAGCTGGCGTACCGCGGCGAGGACCGTCGCGCCCCGGACTGGAAGCTCGGTGAGCTGGCCCCTGGCGTCGACTTCCACGTCGTCATCATCGGCGCCGGCATGTCCGGCGTGCTCGCCGGCCACCGTCTGAACCAGGCCGGTGTCGGCTTCACCATCCTCGACAAGAACGACGACGTCGGTGGCACGTGGCACGAGAGCGTCTACCCCGGATGCCGCGTCGACAACCCGAACCACAACTACAGCTACTCGTTCGCCCAGCGCCACGACTGGCCGTTCCACTACTCCACGCAGGACGTGCTGCACGACTACTTCCGCAGCTGCGCCGACGAGTTCCAGGTGCGCCCGCACATCCGCTTCGGCTGCGCAGTGGAATCCGCGACGTGGGACGAGGACTCGAAGATGTGGAGCGTCGTCTACCGCGACGCCGACGGGCACGACCAGCAGATCGCCGCCAACGCGGTGATCAGTGCGGTCGGGCAGTTGAACCGTCCGCTGTGGCCGACGATCGACGGCATCGAGACGTTCGGTGGCGAGTACTTCCACTCGGCGGAGTGGGACCGTTCCGTCGACTTCACCGGCAAGCGCGTCGTCGTCATCGGCACCGGCGCCAGCGCGCTGCAGTTCATCCCGCACGTCGCCGAGCAGGCCGGCGAGCTCACCGTCTTCCAGCGGACGCCACCGTGGCTGGCACCGACCCCGGACTACCACGACACCGTCTCACCGGGGCTGCAGTGGCTCTACGGCCACGTGCCGACGTACAGCGAGCTCAACCGCTTCTCCATCTTCTGGCGCATGGGCGACGGCGCGCTGGAGGGCGTGCGCGTCGATCCGGAGTGGCAGTCCGACGGCTCCTCGGTGAGCATGATGAGCGAGTTCGGGCGCCAGGTGCTCCTCGAGTACTACAAGGCCGAGTTCGGCGACCGGCCCGACCTGATGGAGCAGGTGGTGCCGACGTACCCCGTGGGCTCCAAGCGCGTCGTGCGCGACAACGGCGTGTGGGCGCGCACGCTGAAGCGCTCGAACGTGACGCTGCGATCGGACGGCATCGGGTCGATCGATGCGACCGGTGTGGTGATGGCCAACGGCGATCACGTCGACGCCGACGTGATCATCTACGGCACGGGCTACCAGGCGTCGAACTTCTTGACGCCGATGAAGGTCACCGGCATCGGCGGCCGCGATCTCCACGAGCAGTGGGACGGCGACGCACGCGCGTATCTCGGTGTCGTCGTGCCGCACTTCCCCAACCTGTTCTGCCTCTACGGCCCGAACACCAACATCGTCATCAACGGCAGCATCATCTACTTCTCCGAATGCGGTGTGCGCTACATCCTCGGGCTGCTGAAGCTGGCGCTCGGCAGCGGGGCGACGGCGATCGAGGTGCGCGAGGACGTGCACGATCGGTTCAACGAGGCTGTCGACGCCGAGAACAAGCGCATGGCGTGGGGCTGGAGCACGGTCAACAGCTGGTACAAGAACTCGAAGGGTCGCGTCGCCCAGAACTGGCCGTTCACGTTGCTGGAGTACTGGCAACGCACGCGCGAGCCGGACGCCGCCGACTTCGAACTGCTGAAGTGATCGACCGGTGAGCGGCCTGTTCCCCGATCCGTCCACGATCGATCTCGGGCACCGCCCGCGCACGGTCTCGTTCGAGAACCCGACCGGCGCTCGAGGCGCCGCCGGGTCGGTGGCGGGCGGCCGCAAGGGTGCGCCGAACCGGCGCGTGCAACCGGGCGAGACCGTCGTGCTCGCCGACATCGACGGGCCGGGCCGCGTCGGGCACTTCTGGCTGACGATTCCGCCGATGCCGCCCGAGCAGCTCCGGTCGGTGTGGCTCGAGGTGTTCTACGACGGGGCCACGGAGCCGAGCATCTCCGTACCGGTGCCCGACTTCTTCGGCGCGGTCCTCGGTCGGCCGGTGCCGTACAGCTCCGCGCTGCAGAGCACGCAGGAAGGCCGCGGCTACAACTCGTGGATTCCGATGCCGTTCCGTCGGCACCTGCGCGTGCAGCTGACGAACTCGACGTCGAGGCGGTTCGAGCTCTACTACCAGTTCGACCTGACGCTCGGGCCAGTGTCCGACGACGCCGGGATCCTGCACGCCTCGTTCCGTCGCGAGAACCCGACCACGTTGCGCCGCGACTTCACGATCGCCGACGGCTTCATCGGTCCCGGTCGCTTCCTCGGCTGCAACGTCGGCATCCGCGTCGCTCAGGAGCCGTCGTGGTTCGCCTGGTACGGCGAGGGTGAGGTGAAGATGTACCTGGACGATGACGACGCGTTGCCCACGTGGTGCGGAACGGGCTTGGAGGACTACGTCGGCACGGCGTGGGGGATGGGCGCGCACCAGACCGAGTTCCAGGGAGTGCCGCTGTTGGTCAGCGATCCGTCGACCTCGAAGCCCATGCCGGACATGGTCGGCTTCTACCGATGGCACCTGCCGGACCCGGTGGTGTTCGAGCGCAGCCTGCGCGTCACCATCCAACAGATCGGTGCTGTCATCCTCCCGCCGGGCGCGGACGAGGCGCGCGCCGCGATCGAGTCGGACGGCGTCCTCGCCGGCAACGGCTGGCAGCCGATCGGCAAGGAAGGAGCAGCCTTCGCGATCGTCGAGCGGGTCGACGACTACTGCGCCACAGCGTTCGTCTACTGCCGAGATGTCCAGCCGGTTGTCACGGTGCCGCTCGCCGACGCAGTGGCTGACATCGCTCGCTTCCCGTACGAGCGCGGCACGCAGTTCGAGACGATGCTCGCCAGCGTGTGACCTCGTCGCCTCAGCCGTCGATGGCGGCGAGGATCAACGCCATGTCGCCGGCCGGGTCGGTCCAGGACTCACGCACGACGAAGCCGGCATCGGCCAGCTCGCCGGCGATCGCCGGCAGCCGGAACTTCGTCGAGATCTCGATGCGGATCTCCTCGCCGTCGTTGAGGTCGAGTCGCATGCCCGCACCGGGCAGATCGACCCGCTGATCGTCGTTGGCCCGCAGCCGCAGGTCCATCCGCTCCAGCACTGGATCCCAGAAGGCGATGTGGTCGAACGCGTCGCGCTGGAAGTTGCCGTCGAGCTCGCGGTTGAGCACGTCGAGCACGTTGCGGGTGAACTCGGCCGTGACGCCCTGTGAGTCGTCGTAGGCAGCGACCAGTCGATCGACCGACTTCACCAGGTCCACGCCGAGCAGGAGCGTCGCGTTCGCCGGGAGGTTGGCGGCGAGCGTGGCCAGGAAGGCGCGACGTTCTTCCACGTAGAGATTGCCGATCGTCGAACCGAGGAAGGCCACCATCGGCACCCCGTCGGCGGGCAGGTGCGAGAGGTGCAACGTGAAGTCGCCGACGATGCCGTGCACCGCGAGCCCGGGGTAGGCCGCGGTCAGCTCGTCGGCTGCCTGGCGCAGCGTCTGCTCGCTGACGTCGAGCGGCACGAAGCGACGCAGCTGACCGGTGGCGGCGAACGAGTCGAGCAGCGTGCGTGTCTTGTCGGACGTGCCCGAGCCGAGCTCGATCAACGTGTCGGCGCCGGACAGCTCGGCGATCTGCGGCGCGACCCGACGCAGGATCGATCGCTCGGTCTCGGTCGGGTAGTACTCGGGCAGACGAGTGATCTCGTCGAAGAGCTCAGAGCCTCGGTCGTCGTACAGCCAGCGCGGCGACAACCGTCGCGGCTGACGGCCGAGCCCGCGCCGCACGTCGTCGACCAACGCGTCGTGCTGCCAGTCCGGGCCGAGGTGGGTCTCGAAGGTGGCGGTGGAACGGCTCATGCCCGGTCTCCGTCTGTCCGGGCTCCGTCGGCGAGGCGAACACCGGAGAGCGCCCAGCGGGCGTGCGGCGGGAAGAAATTGCGGTACGTCGCCCGCGCATGGCCGGGCGGGGTGAACGCGCTGCTGCCGCGCAACACCATCTGGCCCGACATGAACTTGCCGTTGTACTCGCCGACGGCGCCTTCGGCCGGGCGGAAGCCGGGGTAGGGGAGGTACGCCGATGCGGTCCACTGCCAGCACTCTCCGAACGCCTGACGCATGCAGGCGTCGCCGCTGCCGGCCGGTTGCGGGTGCAGCGCGTCGAGGTCGAACGGTCGCGGCGAGCCGGCGCGACCGGAGGCGACCTCCCACTCGAACTCGGTGGGCAGTCGCTTGCCGGCCCAGTGCGCGAAGGCGTCGGCTTCGTAGAAGCTGACGTGGCACACCGGTTCGTCAGCGTCGATCGCACGCGTGCCGGCAAGGGTGTGCACCTGCCAACCGCGCTCGTCCTCGAGCCAGTACAGCGGCGCACGCCACCCTTCGTCGTTGACTCGGTGCCATCCGTCGGAGAGCCACAGCTCGGACCGCCGGTAACCGCCGTCGTCGATGAACGCCTGCCACTCGCCGCACGTCACCAGGCGGTCGGCGATCTGGAACGGATGGACGTAGACGGCGTGGCGCGGCGTCTCGTTGTCGAAGCAGAATTCGTCGCCGCGCTCTCCGGTCTCGACGAGCCCGCCGTCGAAGGACAGCCACTGGAGCGGTGCCGGCGCGGTCGGCATCGAGGCGGCCACTGGTCGGTAGGCGGGGTGCAGCGGGTTCAACGACAGGACGTGCTTGATGTCCATCAGCAACAGCTCTTGGTGCTGCTGCTCGTGGTGGATGCCGAGCTCCGTGAGCTTGGCGATCTCGGTGTGCTCGGGATGCGCGGACAGCAGCGAGCGCATGCGAGCGTCGACCGAAGCCCGGTACTGGCCGACCTCCGCCACGCCCGGCCGAGTGATTGCGCCGCGCGCGGCGCGGGGGTACTGCGGGCCGACGCCCTCGTAGTAGCTGTTGAACAGCTCGCGGTACTCGGCCACGAACGGTTCGTGGGCGTCCTCGAAGCGCTCGAGCAGGAAGGTCTCGAAGAACCAGGTGACGTGGGCGCGGTGCCACTTCGTCGGACTGACGTCGGGCATCGACTGCACGGTCTGATCCTCGGCCGACAGCGGCGCGGCGAGCTGCTCGGTGAGCGACCTCGTGGCCAGGAACGCGTCAATGATCGTCGTGTCAGGCATAGGGCAGTGAACGCGAACGTACCCCCGCTGATTCCTGCTCAGCCCTGCGGATCCGGATTGTTCATCGCATGTTTCCAACTGCCTGGGATGATCTCATGCGATCGTTTGAAATGAACTGTTAGCGTTCGGCCCCGATGGCGCCGAATCCGGAGTCCACGAGACGACAGCTGATCGCTGCCGCTGAGCAACTGTTCGCCGAGCGGGGCATCGACGCGGTCTCGCTGCGCGAGATCAACGCTGCAGCACTTCAGCGGAACGCCTCGGCGCTGCAGTACCACTTCACCGATCGTCGCGGCTTGCTCCGCGCCGTGATGGCCAAGCACATCCCGGCGGTGGATGCCGCTCGCCACGCGTTGCTCGACCAGTACCAAGCGGCTGGACAGAACGATCTGCGGGCACTGGTGGCGGCCTTGGTCCGTCCAACCGCTGCGAAGCTGGCCGATCGCGACGGCGGGCGGTACTACCTGCGGATCCATGCACAGCTCATCAGCCAGGTCGCGCACGCCCCCGACGCGGACGCCAACGCGGCGGACAGCACCGCCCGGTGGCGAGCGATGGTCGCGCCGATGTTGGACGACGTGGCCGTGCGAACGCTGCACCACCGCTTCGCCGCGATTCGCTTCACGTTCACGGAGCTCTCGCGCCGTGCCGCCGGCGCGCAGCGGCGCGATGACCAGCTCTTCACCAGCAACCTCATCGACCTCGTCACCGCGATGCTCACCGCCCCGATCGGAGACGGGACTCGGGCCCTGCTGGCCGCACGGACCGCCAGAAGCCGAGGTCTGTAGGATCGGCTCATGACGACGCCCGACACGGTCACCGCAGCGGTCCAGCTGCTCGCCGCGGCGGGCTACGCGGAGGACTTCGTGGTCATCGACCACGCCACGCCGACGTGCGTCAACGGGCATCCGCACGCCTCGCTCAGCGTCGTCGAGACGTACCGGTTTGAGGGCGACAGCGATCCCGGCGACGAATCGGTGGTGCTCGGCGTGCTCTGTGCCGACTGCGGTCAGCGGGGCATCGTCGTGTCGGCCTACGGCCCGAACGCCGAGCCGCAACTGATCGCCTTGCTCGATCGGATCGAGCGCCCGGACACCTGAGCGCCGGCGCCTCAGCTGGTGCAGTCAGATGGGTCGATCGGCGACAGCTGGTAGAGCGTGCCGCCGGCAACGGCCGAGACCTCGTCGAGGCGCACGACCGCGACCAGATCGGGGCGCAGCTGCTCGGGCTCGAGGCCGAGCGTGTTGGCGAGGCCGGGGAACCACGCAAGGTAGGCGTTGCCTGCACACGCGCGCGACAGCGTCGCCGCCGCGCTGATCGGGTAGTGGCTGTTGCCGGCCCGCGGCCGGGTGAAGGCGAACAGCGTCGGCTCGCGTCCCGTCTGGAACCACACTCGTTGCGGGTTGTTGGTGAGCACGATCGCGTCGGATGGGAGCTCATCGATCGCGTCGTACAGCGCCGGTGAGAACTGCGCCGTCCCTGCCGAGCCGCTGAGGAAGTCGGGAACGTCGGCGGCCATTGCCACGCCTTGCCAGCACCACCACGCGGTGAGCGCGGCGCCGGCAACGATGACAGCGCGTCGGTGAGCGATGGCGTCGCAGCCGACGACGGCGAACCAGATGATCGGCACGAGGATCGGCGACATGACGCGGTACTCGATGTCGTTGCTCGTGGCGGCTCGAGCGAGCACCGGCACCACGATCGACGTGATCGCGAACAGCGCCATCCCGATGTCGATCACTCGTCGCGACCGGCCGGCGAACATCCACACGGTGATCGCGGCCAACGCAACGGCAACGAGCTGGCCGACGCGCTCGGTGGTGTCGGCCGACATGTGGAATCCGACGACGAGCTGCCCGATGGGCGCGAACGGGCGCTGCACCAACGTGCGCACGGGCTCGGAGGTGCCGCCCTCGAATCGCGGGCCGAGTGCCTCCCCGGTCTCGACGAGGTTGCGCACCACCCAGATGGCAGCGATCGCCACTGCGCTGGCCGCGGCAGCGCCGACGCATCGCACGACGTGGCGTCGTCCGCCCCCGATCGCGGCGACGGCCACCATCGTCAGCGCAGTCATCACCAGCCCGGCGCCGGCGTAGCGGGTGAGGAAGCCGACGCCCGCGAGCGCGCCGCCGATGGCAGCGCGACGCTCGGTGATCAGCCCGGCGAGCGGCCGGCCGAGCACGAGCAGAGTCGCCAACGAGATGGCGATGTAGGGCGCTTCGCTCCACACCGTCGAGGCCACGCGCACCAAACCCTGCGCAGCACCGAACGCGGCGGCGCCGAGCAGCGCGCTGCCCCATCGGACGCGATGGCGCAAGTTCGCCCACATCAGCGCGGTACCGCCGGCGACGCTGAGCGCGCCGATGATGCTCGCCCACAGCAGGCTGCGCCCTCCGGGTGCGAGCAGCAGCGGGAAGACAGGGCCGAACACCGTCAGCGGTTCGCCGGTGAAGTCCAGCAGCCCGTCGAGACGCCGGAGGTGGCTCGCGCCGGCGAGGTAGGTGATCGAGTCGGGCGACAGGATCGGGTCGCTGCGGGTGGCCACCAGGACGAGCGCGCCGGCAGCGACGGCGATGATCGCCGCGGTGGCCGTCGCCCACCTGCTGCGGTCCCGACTCGGGCGGAGCGGCACCGCTGGGGCTCCGAGTTCGGTCACGGTTGCCGATTATGGTGCGCGCATGCCGGTCCTCCCGCTCAGTCCCGACGAGTTGCTCTCCACCACGCGCGCCGTTCGCAAGCGTCTCGACTTCTCCCGCCCGGTCCCCGACGACCTGATCCGCGAGTGCGTCGACATGGCGCTGCAGGCACCGAGCGGCTCGAACAGCATCTCGATGCAGTTCGTCGTGGTGCGCGACGAGGCCAAGCGCAAGGCGCTCGGCGACGTGTACCGCCAGTGCTACGCGATCTACTCCGGCATCGACGGTGCCTACATCGGTTCGATCGACAAGGGTGAGGAGCTGGCCAACGCGCAGCAGCAACGCAGCGCGTCGTCGGCCGACTACCTCGGCGAGCACATGGCCGAAGCGCCGGCCATCGTCATCGCCTGCAGCGGCACCGGCCGGCTCGACGGCACGCCATCGATGATGAGCGCGGCCGCGTACGGCAACGTCATGCCGGCGATGTGGAACTTCATGCTCGCCGCCCGCGCTCGTGGGCTCGGCACCTGCTGGACCACGATCCACCTGTTCATGGAGCAGGCAGTGGCCGACATCGTCGGCATCCCGTTCGACTCGGTGCAGCAGGTGTGCCTCAGCCCGGTGGCGTTCACCACCGGAACCGACTTCAAGCCGGTGATGCGCCCGCCGGCCGACTCGGTCATCCACTGGGACGCGTGGTGACGACCGACGTGGCGACGATCGAGCCCGCGCTGCGAGCGCACGCGCTCGCCGCAACCGGGTTCATGCCCCCCGACGAAGGAGACGCCCTGTACGCCGCTGCGGTGGCCGCCGGACACGACGTGCCTGGCCTCCCGTTCGTGGAGATCGGCTCCTATTGCGGCCGGTCGACCGTGTGGCTCGGTGCCGCCGCACGCGAGTGCGACACCGTGCTCTTCGCCGTCGACCACCACCGTGGCAGCGAGGAGAACCAGGCGGGCTGGGAGCACCACGATCCGAACGTCGTCGACGCCCGCACCGGACGGATGGACACGTTGCCTCGCTTTCGCGACACGATCCACGATGCCGGTCTCGAGGACGTCGTCCTTGCCGTCGTCGGTCAGTCGCCGACCGTCGCCGCACACTGGAGGGCGCCGCTGGCGTTCCTGTTCATCGACGGCGGCCACGGCGTCGAGCCGGCCCGGCTGGACTACGAGGGGTGGACACCGCACGTCGCCGTCGGTGGCACGTTGGCGATCCACGACGTCTTCCCGGATCCCGCCGATGGAGGCCGGCCGCCGTACGAGCAGATCTTCGTGCCGGCGATGGAGAGCGGCCGCTTCCGCCTCCGTTCCGCAGCCGGCTCGCTGCGCGTGCTGCAGCGCGTCGACTGACTGCCGCCGCGCGTAGGCTGCGGCACTATGTCCAACCTGCCGCCTCCGCCGCCTCCGCCGGGGTTCCCCGCGTCCGCTCCGCCGCCGCAGGAGCCGGCTCCGTTCGTGCCGATGGCGCCGATCGGCGCTCCGGAGAAGAAGTCGAAGAAGGGTCTCCTCATCGGCGTCGGCGCGATCGTGGCGGTTGCCGCCATCGGTGCCGGCGCGTTCGTGCTGCTGTCGGGCGACGACGGTGGCGGCGACCTGAACACGAGCAAGGCGTTGCCGAACATCGAGGACATCGTCGATGCGCCACGGCTCGACGCCGACAACTCGAGGGCCGACCTCGACGACTGCCCGATCGTCGACCTCGACGACCTCGCCGATCTGGCGCCGAAGGCCTTCGACCCGTCGGACATCCTCGACGGGGACACGACCTTCGACATCGAGTTCACGGACGCCGACGATCCGCGCTTGATCCTCTGCCGTTCGTTCATCAGTGGACAGGCTGACGTCTTCGGCATCTACGTCGGCGAAGTCCCGGACGTGAAGAACGTCAAGGACTTCCAGGACTACACCGAGAGCGTGCTGTCGAGTCAGGACGTCACGTTCGAGAAGACCTCCAGCTTCAAGGGTGGCACGCTGGTGCCGTACTGCAGCGTCCCCAAGGACTCCGCCGACGGTGATGACGTGCAGTGCGAGACCGACTGGTTCAACGACGAGATCCAGGTCGGCATCTTCGCCAGTTCGAGCAGCGACGAGGTCGAATCGAGCATCACCACCGCATGGTTGAAGTCCGAGCTGGCCAAGGCCATCAAGACCCTCGAGGGCACGGACCCCGGCGACTTCCCGCCGGTCAGCATCGGCAGCTGACCGCCGCGATCGGTGCGGTTCAGCCGAACCGCACACCCTGGGCGAGGGGCAGCTCGGTGGAGTAGTTCACCGTGTTCGTCGCTCGCCGCATGTACGCCTTCCACGCGTCGCTGCCGCTCTCGCGTCCGCCGCCGGTGGTCTTCTCGCCGCCGAACGCGCCGCCGATCTCGGCCCCGCTGGGGCCGATGTTGACGTTGGCGATGCCGCAGTCGCTGCCGTTCGCCGAGCAGAACCGCTCGGCTTCGCGCACGTCGTTGGTGAACACGCTGCTGGCCAACCCCTGGGGCACGGCGTTCTGCATCGCCACGGCCTCGTCGAAGTCGTCGTACTGCATCACGTAGAGCAGCGGGGCGAACGTCTCGGTGGCGACGATCGACGTCTGCTCCGGCATGGTGATGATCGCTGGACGCGTGTACGCAGCTGCGGCTGCCTCGTGGGCGAGCAGGCGCTCACCGCCGACCACGACCTGACCGCCGTCGGCTTGGGCGTTCTCCATCGCCAGCCGCATCCGCT
The DNA here is from genome assembly GCA_965229005.1 of Ilumatobacteraceae bacterium. Lineage (GTDB taxonomy): Bacteria > Actinomycetota > Acidimicrobiia > Acidimicrobiales > Ilumatobacteraceae > CBDDIP01. Next base: position 580,473 of record CBDDIP010000001.1, on the reverse strand, counting down.
CGTAGGCGGCAACGTTGATCAACGGTCCGACCAACGTGTCCACCTCCAAGGGGCTGCCGATGCGCAGGCTGCTGAACGCCGCGCCCAGCCGTTCGACGACCTCGTTGTGGCGTGAGCGATGCACGATCAGCCGGCGCAGCGTGGTGCATCGCTGGCCCGCGGTGCCCGCCGCCGAGAAGGTGATCGCACGGACGCTGAGCGGGAGGTCGGCCGAGGGCGTGACGATCGCCGCGTTGTTGCCACCGAGCTCGAGGATGCTGCGGCCGAATCGTGCGGCGACCACCGGTGCCACCCGTCGTCCCATGGCGGTCGAGCCGGTGGCACTGACGAGCGAGACGCCCTCGTGGGCCACCAACCTGGCGCCGACGTCGCTGCCGCCGTGGACCACCTGGTTGAGGTGAGGCGGTGCGCCGGCTGCCTTGGCCGCGCGATCGAAGAGCGCAGCCGTTGCCGCCGCGGTGAGCGGGGTGAGCTCGCTCGGCTTCCACAGCACCGGGTTGCCGCAGACGATCGCCAGCGCCGCGTTCCACGCCCAGACGGCGACCGGGAAGTTGAAGGCGGTGATGACGGCGGTGGGCCCGAGCGGGTGCCACTGCTCGGCCAGCCGGTGGCCGGGCCGTTCGCTGGCGATGTTGAGGCCGTAGAGCTGGCGACCGAGACCGACGGCGAAGTCGCAGATGTCGATCATCTCCTGCACCTCGCCCAGCGCCTCGCTCTCGATCTTGCCCACTTCCAGCTGCACCAGCCGAGCGAGCGCGGACTTGTTCGCCCGGAGCAGCAGCCCGAGGTGGCGGACGACCTCGGCCCGGCGAGGCGCAGGCACCGTGCGCCACACGGCGAACGCATCGGTGGCGCGCGTGACGGCGTCGCCGACCGAGCCGGACGCCGGCACCCAACCGATCTGCCCGCCCGTGATCGGCGTGCGGGCGGTGTGCTCGCCCGCCGGTGGCAGCGGGTCGGCCCCGCAGACGAGCAGCGAGTCGAGGGCCATCGCGGTGAGGACATCGTCGGTGATGAGGGTCACGACGTCATCCTGCCACCGACCCGATCGCCTGACCGCGGTTCACCGTGCCGCGAGTCGGCGGCGTGGTGAAGGCCGCGGTAGCGTCCGCGTCAACACCAGATCCATGGGGGTATGACGTGAAGACGAAGGCAGCGATTCTGTGGGAGCGGGGCACGCCGTGGAGCGTGGAGGAGATCGAGCTCGATCCGCCGAAGGCCGGCGAGGTGCTGGTCAAGATCGCCGCATCCGGGATGTGCCACAGCGACGAGCACCTGGTCACGGGTGACCTCGCCGGGGCGACGCCGGAGCCGCCGCTGATCGGTGGCCACGAGGGCGCCGGCGTCGTGCTCGAGGTCGGCGCCGGTGTGTTCTCCGTGGTTCCGGGCGATCACGTCGTGTTCGGCTTCGTGCCGGCGTGCGGTCGCTGCCCGAGCTGCGCCGGTGGCCACAGCAACCTGTGCGACATGGGCAACGTGACGGCCACGGGCCTGCAGCTCAGCGACGGCACCTCGCGCCATCACGCGCAAGGCAAGGACATCCTCCTCGGCATCGGTGCCCTCGGCACCTTCGCCCACCACACGGTGGTCAACGAGGCCAGCTGCATCAAGATCGACAAGGACCTCCCGCTCGACAAGGCCTGCCTCCTCGGCTGTGGCGTCGTCACCGGCTGGGGTTCGGCCGTGTACGCCGCCAAGGTGGAGCCGGGCGACACCGTCGCCGTCGTCGGCTGTGGCGGCATCGGTTCGAACGCCGTGCAGGGCGCCAAGCTCGCCGGCGCCCGCGTCATCGCCGCCATCGACCCGATCGAGTTCAAGCGCGAGAAGGCGATGGAGTTCGGAGCCACCCACACGTACGCATCGATCCAGGACGCGATGGCGGCCCTGCCCGAGGCGACGTGGAACCGCGGCTTCGACAAGGTCATCCTGACGATCGGCGTCGGCAACGGCGACGTGCTCGGCGAGGCGTTCTGGCTCGGCGGCAAGCGGTCGAAGATCGTCGTCACCAACATCCACCCGGTGGCCGAGGCCTCGATCGCCATCCCCGCCGTGTTCCTGACGGTGTTCGAGAAGCAGCTGATCGGTTCGCTGTTCGGTTCGGCCAACCCGCGCAAGGACATCCCCAAGCTGCTCGAGCTGTACACGCAGGGCCTGCTCGACCTCGACGGCCTGGTCACCAAGACCTACCCGCTCGAAGGCATCAACGAGGGCTACGCCGACATGAACGCCGGCAAGAACATCCGTGGCGTGCTGAAGTTCGACTGATGAAAGCACGCGCAGCAGTGCTCCACGGCTTGAACCAGCCGTGGAGCATCGAGGAAGTCACGATCGATCCGCCCAAGGCCAACGAGGTCCTCGTGCAGTGGAAGGTGGCCGGGCTGTGCCACAGCGACGAGCACCTCGTCACGGGCGACATGGTCCCGCCGCAAGAGGCGATGGACGCGATGGGGATCAACCTCTTCCCGGTGATCGGTGGCCACGAGGGCTCCGGCATCGTCGTGGAGGTCGGCCCTGGCGTGTCCACCGTTGCCGTGGGCGATCACGTTTCGGCCAGCTTCATCCCGTCGTGCGGGCGCTGCCGCATGTGCAGCACCGGTCGCCAGAACCTGTGCGACAACGGGGCCAGCACGTTCGTCGGCGGGATGATCACCGACGGCACGCACCGCCACTTCCTCGGTGATCAGCCCGTCACGTTGATGGCCAAGATCGGCACGTTCGGCGAGTACGCCTGCGTCTCGGAGAACTCGCTCATCAAGGTCGACGCCGACCTGCCGCTCGACGTCGTCGCGCTGGTCAGCTGCGGCGTGGCGACCGGGTTCGGCTCGGCGACGGAGCGCGCCGATGTGCGCACCGGCGACACGGTCGTCATCGTCGGCATAGGCGGCATCGGCATCAACGCGGTGCAGGGCGCTGCGCTGGCCGGTGCCAAGCGGGTCATCGCCGTCGACCCCGTCGAGTTCAAGCGTGAGAAGGCGATGGAGTTCGGCGCGACGCACACGTTCGCTTCCATGGAGGAAGCGTTCCCCGCCGTCACCGAGCTGACGTGGGGGCAGATGGCCGACAAGGTGATCATGACCCCCGGGGTGATGTACGGCGAGCTGATGGAGCTGGCCCAGGCGCTGACGTCGAAGGGCGGCACGATCGTCGTCACCGCCGTCGCCCCGATCGCCCAGAACGAGGCGTCGATCAACCTGTTCAACCTGGCGATGTACAACAAGGAGATCAAGGGCACGATCTTCGGCTCGCTGAACCCGCGCCACGACATCCCCCGTCTCCTCGGCATGTACCGCGAGGGGCAATTGAAGCTCGACGAGCTGATCACCAAGCGCTACTCGCTTGACGAGATCAACGACGGCTACCAAGCGATGCGCGACGGCCTCAACATCCGCGGCGTGATCGTCTATGACTGAAGCCGCCAAGCTGGTCCAGCGGGTGCTGGGCCGCGTGGTCGGTCGCGAACGCGAGGTGGAGCTGGTCGTCGCCGCGCTCGCCGCGGACCGACACGTGCTGCTCGAGGGGCCGCCCGGCACCGGCAAGAGCACACTCCTGCGCGCCGTCGCCGACGAGCTCGGACTCGGCTTCGAGTTCGTCGAGGGCAACGCCGAGCTGACGCCCGCGCGCCTCGTCGGTCACTTCGATCCGGCTCGTGTGCTCAGCGACGGCTACGACCCCGACGTGTTCGTCGACGGTCCGTTGGTGTCCGCACTCCGCGACGGCTCGCTGCTCTACGTCGAGGAGATCAACCGCATCCCGGAGGAGACGCTCAACGTGCTCATCACGGTGATGAGCGAGCGCGAGCTGCACGTGCCTCGCCTCGGACGCGTCGCAGCAGCCGCCGGCTTCCGCCTGGTTGCCGCGATGAACCCGTTCGACGCCGTCGGCACGGCGCGGATCAGCAGTGCGGTGTACGACCGCGTCTGTCGCCTGTCGGTCGGCTACCAGACCGCCGGCGACGAGGCCGCGATCGTCGTCCACGCGGTGCCCGCCCTCACCGTCGACTCGGCTTGGCTGGACAAAGCGGTCGAGGTGGTGCGCCGCACGCGCTCGCATCCCGACGTGCGCGTCGGTTCGTCGGTCCGCGGCGCCATCGACATCGCCGCGGTCGCGTCGTCGCTGGGCGACCTGCGCGGCGTTGCCGCGACCGATCCGACGGTCGGGCTCGACAGCGCGATCGTCGCCCTGTCCGGGCGGCTGCGGATGCGGGACGGCACGACGCGCACCGCCGAGGATGTCGTCACCGAGCTCTGGAACGAGGTGTTCCGCCCGGCGGCGGAGGAGGATGGCGGTCAGGGAAAAGTGACCGCCCCGACGGGGGCGGGAACTCCCAGCAGAACCCCCTGACCCGCGAGGGCGACGAGGCCGACGCGGCCGTCAGCGAGAGCCAGAAGCGCACCACGTCTCGCCGCGATCTCGCTCGCAACCCGCGCTTCGAACAGGTCTCTCCGGAGGTCGGCGAGCTGGACGAAGCGGCGGTCGACGAGGGGATGCTCGAGGATCCCGACGAGATGATGTCGCTCTTGGCCGACCTGGCCGGCGCGACCGACATCAAGCTGCGTGAGCTCGCCCGGCGGTTGGCTGGACGGCTGTTCCTCGATCTCGCTCGTTCCGGCACGAAGGTGCGGCCGCGCGGCATCGGTCGCATCCGCACCCTGCCCTACCGGCCGGATGGTGGCGACCTCGACGTGGATGCCAGCCTCGACGCGATCGCGGAGGCGCGGGCTGCGCACAGCGGCGTCGACGTGGAGGGGCTGCGCGTGCGGGGTTGGGTGAAGCCGGGCACGGCGTGGTGCCTGCTGGTGGATCGCAGCGGCTCGATGGGCGGTCGCCCGCTTGCCACTGCCGCCGTTGCTGCCGCTGCCGTCGCCAGCCGCGAACCGCTCGACTACAGCGTGCTGGCCTTCGGCAAGGACGTCGTGGTGGCCAAGAGCCAGGACGTGCCCAAGTCTGCCGAGCGGGTGGTCACCGACGTGCTCTCGCTGCGCGGCTTCGGCACCACCGATCTCGCCGGTGCGCTGCGCGTGGCCAACGAGCAGCTCGGCCGCAGCAGAGCCGGCCGCAAGATCGCCGTCGTGCTCAGCGACTGCCGAGCCACTGTCGAGGGCGACCCGATCGCGGCGGCTGCTGCGCTCGACGAAGTGGTGGTCATCGCCCCGGCCAGCGACGACGAGGAAGCCCGCAAGTTCGCCGACGCCACCGGCGCCCGCATCGTCACCGTCAACGGCCCCAGCGAGATCGCCGATGCGATCACCCGCGCGGTGAGTTGAGCGCGCTCAGCACTGGACGTCTTTGGGAGGGACGATGCCCTTGGCGTTCTCTTCCGGGCCCGGCACCGTGTCCACCGTGGGTGTGGTGGTCGTGGTGCTCGACGGCTTGGCGGTGGTCGTCGTTGCTCCGGCCGCTGTGGTCGTCGTCTCGAAGACCTGAGCGGGAGCTCCGGCGAGCGGCGCCTCGCCGCGGAAGATGGCCAGGATCGCCTTCATGTTCTCGCCGTTCAGCCGCGGCTCGAGCACGTCGTTGCCGCCCGTGATCAAGCGGCTGGCCTCGATCTGGTACGTCGGCAGTGACGAGGGATCCACGTCGCGGATGACGCCGAGGAAGCTGAGCATCACGTCGAGCGTCAGGTCGTTGCTGCGGACGATGTAGTTCTGCATCGACTCGATGATCCCGCTGGCGACGCTCGGGTTGAGGATGCCCTTGTCGAGCGTGGCGCGCAGCACGCGGCGCAGGAAGTCCTGCTGACGGGAGATGCGGCCGAGGTCGGAGCTGGGGTCTGCCTGCTTCTTGCCGTTGGCGTCGATGTAGTGCAGGTGGCGCGAGCGCACGTAGGCCAGGGCTTCGTCGCCGCTGAACGAGTGGCAACCGGCAGCGGGGATGTTCAGGCCGACGGTGTCGTCGTAGATCGGGAACTCGAACGGCACTGACACGCCACCCACCGCGTCGACGAGCTGCTTGAAGGCGCAGAAGTCGATCTGGATGGCGTAGTCGACGACGACGCCGAAGTTCTGGCTGATGGTGTTGGCCAGCGTCGTCGGGTCGCCCTTGACGTACGCCGAGTTGATCCGGCTCTTGCCTCGTCCGTCGATCTTCACCCACAGGTCGCGGGGGAACGAGAGCACCGCGGCGCGTTGCGTGCTGGGATCGACGCGGATGACCATGATCGTGTCGCTGCGCTCGCCGCCCGGACGATCGGGATCGCCGGCGCTGGCCCACGGCGACGTCGGGTCGATGCACGAGTTGTTGTCGGCACCGGTGACGAGGAAGTTCTTGGCGGCCGGGTCGGCCGGCGGGAACGTCTCCGGCGGAACGGTCTCACCGGTCTCCGGATCGGTGGCGGGCGGGCCCGGATCGACTGAGTTGCCGGTGGTCGGCGGCGCAGTGATGTCGAGGTCGGGTGATGCGGCGAACGACTCGACGGTGCTCTTCGCCGCCAGCAGCACGCCGGCACCGACGAAGCAGCCGATGATCACGACGATGCTCAGGCCGAGCACGAGTCGCTGCGCGCCGGAGTGCTTGCGCCGGAACGGCTTGCCGTTCGCTGCGTCGGGCTCGGGCTGTTGTTCGTCGCCCGGTTCGGTCGTCGTCATCGGGCCGTGAGGCTACCGGCCAGGTCGCCGCCGCTCCGGTCGGGTCCCGTTAGCCTCGGCCGCGATGACCGCTGCAGCGCTGATCGCCGCCCAACGCCCGCACTGGGTGGAACGCCTGGACGAGCTGCACCTCCTGACCCCGCTGCGGATCCTCATCATCCTGCTCGTGGCCGTGGTGGCCACGCTCCTGCTGCGCACGGTCGTACGAAGGATCCTGCGCCGCACGCTGGAGCTGGGCGCCGATCGCGGGCGTGCGGAAGCGCGTCAACGCGCGCTCGCCACGGCGCTGCGCTCGGCGCTGGTCGGCGTGCTGTGGACGGCTGCGGCGATCACCATCGTCAGCGAGGTCGGGATCAACATCGGCGCGTTCGTCGCAACCGCGACCGTCGTCGGTGGCGCGGTGGCGTTCGGTGCACAGACGTTGATCCGCGACGTGATCTCCGGCTTCTTCGTGCTCGCCGAGGACCAGTACGGCGTCGGCGATCAGGTCGACCTCGGCCTTGCCTCCGGAGTCGTCGACCGGATCACGCTGCGCACCGTGCGGTTGCGCGACGGCGAAGGACGCGTATGGCACGTGCCGCACGGCGGCGTCGTGCGCGTTGCCAACCTGTCGAAGGTGGGGCTGGCGTTGCTCGATGTCGAGGTGGCGCGCACGAGCTCGCTCTCCGACGTCACGGCGGCCACCGCCACGATGATCGAGGCGTTGCAGAGCGACGATGCTGTTCGGTCGTTGTTGACGGGGGAGCCCTCCGTGGTCGGCATCGTCGACGTCAGCGACGATCGGCTCGTGTACCGGGTCACCGTCCCCACCGTGCCCGGCCGCCCCGATGCAGTGCGCCGTGCGTGGCTGGGGATCGTGCTCGGCGCGTTCGCCGACGGGCGCCTCGTCGCACCGACTGCGGCGCCGTTGAGCGTGATCACCGCGCCCGCCGAAGCACCCTCGAGCGAACCCGCCGAGTAGCTCTCCAGCGCTCCAGCGCGCGTCGACGGCAAGCCGCCGGCAAGGGAGCTCGCGGTTGCGCGCGGTGCGCGGTCAGCGGGCTGTTTTCGTCATCCGTTCGTCATCAATGCCGCGTCGGCGTTGGTCGTGCAGGCACTTCGAGGGGTGGTCCAACCACAACCGAGCACCACATCCGAGTGGCGCCGGAACCTGAAGGAGGAGCCATGCAGCACCGTTCCAGCAAGCGGATGACGGCAATCGTCGCCGGCGTCGGGCTCGTCGCCCTCGCCTCGATGACCCGGTTCGCCGAAGCTGCCGACCCCGGCCCGTTGCAGCCCGTCTGCGACGTGACCAAGCACGTCGGTGTCGACGTGTGCACCGCGTTGCCCACACCGAGCCTGCCGCCGGTGACCGTGCCCAGCGGCCTGCCGGTGCCGACGCTCCCCGTCGAGCTGCCGGAGCTGACCCTGCCGACGCTGCCAGGCGGCCTGCCCGACCTGTCCCTGCCGCCCTTGACCCTGCCGCCGCTGACCCTGCCGAGCCTGCCGTCGCTGCCGATCGAACTGCCGATCGTGGGCGGTGGCACCCCGTCACTGCCGGCGATCACGCTCCCCACGTTGCCGGCGATCACGTTGCCGGCCATCACGCTCCCGTCGGTCCCGGGCCTCCTGCCCGCCGACACGACCGTCACCGCGTCGACGACGACGAAGGCACAGACCGGCGGCAGCGGGAGCGGATCGTCGTGCGGCGCCGCCGTCGCCTCGTCGTCGGCCCCCACCGGGTCGCACGGCACCAGCTCCGGCACGGGCACCGGAGCGACCGGCTCGACCGGATCGAGCGGCGATGACGGCGGTCTCGGCCTCGAAGAGGTCGGGCTCGTCGCTCTCGTCCTGGCAACCGTCCGCAAGGCCCTGCCGGGTCTGCTCGGCGCCGCCACCAACCTCTTCCACTGAGCCGTTCTGCACTGACGCCCCCCAACGTTGCTCGCTGACGTCCGACCGGCCCATTCCTCGGGCTGGTGCCGGCGAGCAGCTTCGTCCGTGCTCCTCGTGGCCGGCCGCTCATCACTCGTCCTGATGACCGGTCGGCCACGAGCGCGTCTGCGCTCGGGTCAGGCGATGACGACGACGGTGGTGCCGATGCCGGCCCACGACCACATCAGCTCGGCGTCGCCGGTCGCCTGGCGAACGCAGCCGCCGCTGAGCGCCTGACCGAGCTGGCTGTCCTTCTGCAACGGGACGCCGTCACGACGAGGGATCTCGTGGAAGCCGATGTTGTCGCCGGTGGGGCCCTTGGTGAAGCGCACCATGAAGCGCATGCACACGTTGTTGTGGACGATGCTGCAGGTGTACGCCGACCGCGAGAACACGTGGTACGTGCCCGGGTTCGGCTGGTTCATGCGACCGGACACGAGGTACGTGCGCACCAACGAGCCGTCGGCCTCGACGATCCAGACCCGCTGACGGCTCTTGGAGTAGATCGCCCGGCGACCGCTGCCGCTGTTGGCGGGGATCACCGTGGGCGCGGGTGGCGGTGGTGCCGTGACCACCGGTGCCGCGGTGGTCGGGGGAGGCGGTTCGGTCGGCGTGACCTGCGCGGTCGAGCCACGAGTGGCGATGCTGCCCGGCGTCGCTGCACCGAAGTCGGTGGTGGTCGTTGTCGACTCGACCGTTGTCGACTCGACTGTCGGCGACGTCGTTGTCGTCTCGTCGGCCGCCGCCAACCCGATGTCGAGGGTGCCGATGCTCAGGCAGAACAACGCCACGATCGCCAGCCGCCGGAACATCCGCACGATGCTACCGACCACCCCTGGTGACGGCCAGGGGCGTGTCGGTCAGGCAACCGCTACGGAGCGGGCGTCAGCATCGGGCTGTTGTGATAGGCGGCGATCAGCCACCGCCCGTCCCGTTTCTCGAAGACCGACGTCGCGTTGACCTTGCCCTCGTCCGGAACCTCGGTCTGGCCGGCGAACAAGATGCCGGACTCGCTGACGGCGATCGCCGCGGTCTCGCCGATGAAGCGAAGGCTGAGCTGCTTGTTCTGGGTCGAGGTGCCGCGGAGTGGTCCTGCGAAGCCGAGGGCCATGGAGTCGCGGATCGCGTCACGGCCGTCGCGAAGCGAGCCGGGCATGATCGCGGTTGCGCCCTCGGTGTAGTCGGCGACCATCGCATCGGCGTCGCCGGCCTCCCAGGCCTGGTACGACTCGGCCAGTACGGCCTCGATGGCGGCCCTGTCTGCTGCACGACTGTCTGACATCCGGCTCTCCCTGGTGTTCAGTTCGCTCGTGTGTTCGAGCGGAACGCGGGAGTACATACCGCCGGAGGGATCGGAACTCATCGCGGTGCAGCGAGGAAGTCGGCCAGGCCGAACGAGGCGAAGACCTCGTCGTCGCGGAACACCGAGTTCCGGCTGATGCCGTCGGCCGTGACCGTGAAGATCTGCAGCGTGCGCAGCTCGTAACCGTCACCGACGCGTCCGTACGCGGCGAAGCCCGGCTGGCCGTTGGCTTCGACCGCCTGAAGATGCCACTCGGTGCCGCCCTTCTCGAAGACCCACTCCATGAACGCGCCGTAGTTGTCGGGGCCGACGAACCAGTTGATCATCGGTGGCATCTCCATCAGCACGTCGGCGGTGAGGAGTCGCTTGATCGCTTCGATGTCGGCGCGCATGAACGCCTGCATGTAGCGGTCGACCCGGGCCCGCTGCTCGGGTGCGGATGGCTCGTCGAGACGTTCGGGCCGGAGCCCGGACTCGCTCAGTCGCGCACGCGCGCGCTGCAGCGAGCTGTTCACCGAAGCAACGGTGGTGCCGAGGATGTCAGCCGCCTCGGACGCGGAGAAGCCGAGCACGTCGCGGAGGATCAGTGCACCGCGCTGGCGCGCCGACAGGAGTTGCAGAGCGCCCACGAACGCCAGACGCAGGCTGCTGCGGTCGACCGAGGTCCTGGCTGGATCACCGGCGTCCAGCATCGAGTCCGGCAGGGGCTGGAGCCAGGAGACGTTCTCGCCGGGGACGAGCGGCCCGCGCGGATCGGACGCTGCCACGAGGCCGGAGGGCAGTGGCCGGCGACCGCGGACATCCAAGGCCGTGAGGCACGCGTTCGATGCGATCCGGTACAGCCAGGTGCGCAGGGAGCTCCGCGTCTCGTCGTACTGGTCCCGCGCCCGCCATGCCCGTACGTAGGTGTCCTGGACCAGGTCCTCGGCGTCGCGCGACGAGCCGAGCATCCGGTAGCAGTACGCCAGCAGCTCCGCTCGGAACGGTTCGAGCGAACGATCGAAGCCAGCTCCCGTCGTCGGAACGCGCACGCCCTCTGCTTCCATTCGGCGAGACGGTACCGGAGACGGCAGCGCCAGGGCCGGGGCGATCGACCGAGGGGTGATCGACGGCCAGTGGGATCGCGAGTAGACTGACGCGTCAGTCAGTCAACTCGACACCGAAAGGCTGTGAGTTCCATGCCAGCGCTTGCTGCGACACTGGACGTAGGACGGAACATCGACGATCTGATCGTCGAGCAGGAGGAGGTGTTCCTCGCCCGCCAGCCGCGTTCTGCAGCGCTCACCGCGCGCGCGCGAGGCTCGCTCGCGGGCGGCGCGACGTCGAGCTGGATGATCGCGCGCCCGGCAACGGTGTGGCTCAGCCACGGTGAGGGATCGCACGTCGTCGACGTCGACGGCACGGACTACGTCGACCTGCACGCGGGCTACGGGGCGATGCTCGTCGGGCATGCGCACCCCGCGGTGGTGGACGCGGTCGAGCGGCGCGTGCGCCGCGGCACGCACTTCGCCCAACCCACCGAGGACGCGATCGTCGTCGCCGAGAACCTGGCCGAGCGCTTCGGCTTGCCGCTGTGGCGCTTCTGCAACTCGGGCACCGAAGCGACGATGGACGCGATCCACCTCATGCGCGCCGCGACAGGTCGCGACCTGATCATCAAGATCGAAGGCAGCTACCACGGCCATCACGATGCAGTGATGGTCAGCTACTACAACGAGCTCGACGAGCTCGGGCCGCGCGAGCGGCCGCACTCGGTGCTCGCCGGCACCGGCATCCCGCAGGTCGTGGCCGATCTCTGCCTCGTCGTCCCGTTCAACGACCTCGGCGTGCTCGCCGCCGTGCTCGAGGAGCACCGCGGTCGCGTGGCCGGGATGATCATGGAACCGATGATGCTCAACGCAGGCATCGTCCCGCCCGACCCGGGGTATCTCGAGGGCGTGCGCGCGCTCACCCGTGAGCACGGCGTGCTGCTGACCTTCGACGAGGTGAAGACAGGTTTGTCGGTGCACGCCGGCGGGGCGACGGCGATGCTCGGCGTGCAGCCCGACATCGTCTGTCTGGCCAAGGGCATGGGCGGTGGCGTGCCGTGCGGAGCGATCGGTGGCACGGCCGAGGTGATGGAGCACATCGTCGACGGCAGCTACCAGCAGGTCGGTACGTTCAACGGCAACCCGCTGACGATGGCCGCCGCACGAGCGACGCTCACCGAGGTGCTCACGGCGGATGCGTACGCGCACTTCGATCGTCTCGGCAACCGGATGCGCACCGCAGCGCTGCAGGCGTTCGCGGCGGTCGGCGTGCCCATCTACGTCCGTCGCTTCGGAGCCAAGGGAGCCATCGTGTTCCATCCCACGCCGGTGCGCGACTACCGCGGCTTCCTCGAGGTGCACGGCGAGCTGAGTCACGCACACTGGCTGGTTCAGCACAACAACGGCGTGTTCCTGCCGCCGTGGGGCAAGAGCGAGCAGTGGACGTTGTCGGTGCAGCACACCGACGCGGACGCCGATCGCTTCATCGCCAACGCCCGCACGTTCGCGGCGATGCTCGGTGGCCTCGACCACTGGCAGAACGACGAAGCCGTCAGCCTGAACGACTGAGGCGAGCCTTCACCCGGCTGCGCACGGTGTGCTGGTCGTGGCGGATCGCCTGCACCACGTTGAGCCCGGGGATGCCGGTTACCCCGCCACCGCCGTGCGTCGCCGAGCTGGCGTGGTAGAGCCCCTCGACCGGCGTGCGGAAGTCGGTGTACCCCGGCGCCGGGCGCATGTGGAACAGCTGCCCGGCGGAGAGCTCACCGTGGAAGATGTTGCCGCCGATCAAGCCGTAGGTGTGCTCCATCTCGTACGGCCCGATGATCTGGCGGCCGATGATCGACGACGTGAACCCCGGGGCGACCGCTTCGACGGACGCGATCAGGCGGTCGGCGTAGGACTCCAGCTCGGCGGTGTGCGGCTCGTCGGCCCACTCGTGCGGCACCCACTGCGTGAACATGCTCATCACGTGCTTGCCCTCGGGAGCGAGCGAATCGTCGAGCACGCTGGGGATGCAGATGTCCGCGAACGGCAACGTCGCTGCGCGACCGGAGACCGCGTCCTGGAACGCGGCCTCGACTCGGTCGAGCGACTGCGCCATGACGATTGTGCCGCCGTGGATGTCCGGCGAGAACTCGGGATGACTGGTGAAGGTGGGCAACGTGTCGAGCGCGAGGTTGACCTTCACCGTGCCACTGCGCGTCTTCCACCGCTCGATCCACGACACGAACTCGTCGGGCAGCTCCTTGCGCTCGACGAGCTTGAGGAAGCCGATCTTCGGGTGCACGGTGGTGATCACCGCATCGGCGCGGATCTCGTCGCCGTTGGCCAGTGCCACACCCGTTGCCCGGCCGTTGCTGACGATCACCTGGCGCACCGGCGCGTTCGTGCGGATCTCCGCACCGAAGCGACGCGCCGCTGAGGCGAGCGCATCCGTGACGCCGCCCATGCCGCCCTTCGGGAAGCCCCACGCGCCGATCTTCGAGTCGGCGCCACCGGCCGGGCCGATGTCGCCGATCTTGTGATGGGCCATCACATACGCGGTGCCCGGCGACCGCGGGCCGGCCCACGTGCCGATGACGCCGCTGACCGAGAGCACGCCGCGCAGCTCGGGGCTCTCGAACGCCTCCTCCAACAGGTCGGCGACGGACGACGTGAACAGGCGAGTGATCTCGCCGACCATCTGCACGTCGAGGTGGCGCAGCTGCCAACCGAGCTGAGCCATGTCGGCCAGGTCGCCGGGGCGCTTCGAGCCGACCTTCGGCGGCACTGCCGACAGCATCGGGCCGAGCACCGCGGCAAGGCTCGACAGCCACTGGTCCCAGCGCACCATCGCGTCGGCATCCTTGGCCGAGAACTTGCTGATCTGGCGGTGTCGCTCGGCCTCGTCGTCGGACATCGTCAGGTAGCGACCGTCCTCGTACGGCACGAAGTACGGGCCCTGCGGGAAGATCTCGTAGCCGTGCCGGTCGAGCTCCAGCTCGCGGCTGATCGCCGGCGGCATGAGGCTGACGACGTAGCTGAGCGCGGTGACCTTGAAGTCCGGGCCGAACGGTTGCTCGGTGATCGCTGCGCCACCGATGACGTCGCGTGACTCGAGCACGACGACCTTCTTGCCGGCCTTGGCCAGCAGGCCGGCAGCCACCAAGCCGTTGTGCCCGCCTCCGATGATGGCGACGTCGTACATCTTCGCCACGTTACCGACGGCGCATGACGGCCGGCTTGCGACGGCGCTTGCGGCTGGTGAACGCCGACTCGGGGATGCCCAGCTCGAGGCTTGCTGCGTGGAGCACCCAGTCGCGCAGGTCGTCGCGGGAGATGACGTGCTCGTGCACGGTCACCTGAACGCCGAGACCGTCGAGCAGCGCAGCCAGGCGCCACGCCGCCGCGTGCGGGTCGTCGCACGTGAACTCGCCGCTCGTGACCCCGGCCCGCACGACGGCTTCGAGGTGGTTCTTCCATGCGACGTCGAGGTCCTGGCTGATCTGGCGCAACGTCGGGCTGCGGAGTGCTTCGCCCCAGGCGTCGATCCACAGCACCCAGCCCGTCTCGGCGGCCTCCGGTGCGTAGAGCAGGATCGTCCGCTCCAGCCGCTCCGTCGCCGACGCCTCGATGTTGACCTCGTGGGCCAAGCGCTCGAGGTCTCGCTGGGCCGCATGCTCGAACGCGGCCGAGAGCAGGGCGTCCTTGCTGTCGAAGTGGTAGTGGATGAGGCCGGTCGACACGCCGAGCCGCTTGGCAACGTCCTGCACACGAGTCGCCCCGAAGCCGCGCTCCATGACCACCTCGATGGTGGTGTCCATGATCTCGTTGCGCCGCTCTTCGACGGGCTTCTTCGCAGGGCGTTTCACCGGTCGCGCACGCTACCGGTGCGCACCGATCCGTTGACGCACCAGCTCGTGGATGTGGAAGACACCCGGCTCGTGGATGACCGACAGCCGGCCGTTGGTGTCGACTCCAGCGGTGTAGCCGCGCTGCACCTGCTCACAGATGTCGAGGTCCTGTGCAGCCACCACTCGACTCGCATGGAGGTCGGCGTCGCGCCGATTCTGTGCGACGTCGGGTGTCCAGAAGCGGTAGGCGCGCAGGCGAGTACGAGTTGGTGAGACCGGGGTGAGGTGCAGCGCCGACAGGTAGCGCGGGAAGGTGCTGACCATCAGGTTCGGGAAGGCCGTGACGTAGACGCCGGCGATGAACACGTCGTCGATCTGACAGGCGGCGATGTCGGCCCACCCCGGCTCGCCGGGTGCGGCAGCGGCGAGGGCGCGCTCGGCAGCGTTGCGCGGTTCCAGCGGGCGGTCCCAGGCCAGGCTGATCTGACCGTCGGTGACGATCGGGTACTCCCACCCGTTGACGATCAGCTCGGGGTGCACGAACGGCGTGTGGAAGTTCTCGCTGTAGTTCTCGACGAACACCTTCCAGTTGAACTCGCGCTCGTGCTCCTCGCGCACGGCGAGCTCGAAGTCGGCCAGGGGGAACGGATCCAGTACCGAGCCGAGCCGCCCGAGGTCGAACGCCGGTGCGTCGGGGTCGGGATGAACGAACACGAAGCGAGCCCACGTGGCGACGCTGACCGGATAGAGCGAGTGGTCGTCCACGTCGAACCCGTCGACGCCTTCCATTCCAATCGCTCGCGACAACGTTCCATCGAGGCGGTAGACCCATGCGTGGTACGGGCAACCGAGCGCGCGTGCGGCGCCGCAACCTTCAGCGATGGGCGCGCCGCGGTGGCGGCAGACGTTGAGGAACCCGCGCAGCTCGCCGTCCAGCGAGCGCGTCAGCAGCACCGGCAGACCGGCGACATCGACGGCTGAGTAGGAACCGACGCGAGCGACGTCGTCGACCACGCCGACGCACGACCAACCGTGACGGAACACGGCGTCGATCTCGCGTGTGTGGTGTCCGGCGTCGGCGTACCAGGCGGCCGGCAGGGTGGTGGCGTTCGGGAGCGACATGGCCGCTGGTTCTCCTGACTGACTCACCAATCAGTATGGCACTTTCGTCGTGAGGATGTGATAGGTACGAACCATGCATCCGCAGGCCGCCGGTGGCGGTGCGATCGAGCTTCGAACGCTGACCAAGAACTACGGCGATCAGACGGTGCTGAAGGGCATCGACCTGTCGATCGGGTCGGGCGAATTCTTCTCGCTGCTCGGTCCGAGCGGATGCGGCAAGACGACGACGTTGCGGTTGATCGGCGGCTTCGAGCGACCGGACGACGGGAGCGTGCTGCTCGACGGTGCGGACATCACCAACACACCGCCGGAGCGTCGTCCGGTGAACACCGTCTTCCAGAGCTACGCCCTGTTCCCGCACCTGACCGTCGAGGACAACGTCGGCTTCGGGTTGCGCTTCCACGACGTCCCCAAGAACGACACGTCGCGACGCGTTGCCGAGGCCCTTGCGCTCGTGCGGCTGGAGCGCTACGCCAAGCGCAAGCCGCACCAGTTGTCGGGCGGTCAGCAGCAGCGCGTCGCCCTGGCTCGCGCCTTGGTGCTGCGACCGCGCGTGCTGCTGCTCGACGAGCCGCTCGGCGCGCTCGACGCCAAGCTGCGCAAGGACCTGCAGCTCGAGCTGACGTCGTTGCAGCGCGAGGTCGGCATCACGTTCGTCTACGTCACCCACGACCAGGAGGAGGCGCTGACGATGAGCGACCGCCTGGCCGTGATGCGCGACGGCGAGGTCGTGCAGGTCGGCACGCCCCGCGACATCTACGAGAACCCGGTGAACCGCTACGTGGCCGACTTCCTCGGCGTGGCCAACCTCCTTCCGGCCGAGCACCTCGGCGGGGGACGGGTGCGCGTCGCCGGCACCGATCTCGACGCAACGGCGGGCGATGCGGCGACGGGGGAGTGCCACGTCGTGGTGCGCCCCGAGCGGGTCCGTCTCCACCCCGCCGGGCTCGGTGGTGCGAACTGCCTGCGCGGCGTGGTCAACAAGCTCGTCTACGTCGGCCCGGTCACCCAGGTGCACATCAAGGTCGGCGACGCCGCGCTGCAGGCGCTGGTGGCCAACGACGGCACCCCCCTGTGCGCCGAAGAAGGCGGTCAGGTGGATGCCTACGTCCCCGCCGACGCCCTCCGCCTCGTCGCCGACTGACCCGCACCCCAAGCGTTTGTGCACGAATCGGTGCAGGAGCCCGATCCGTGCACAAACGGTCAGACGCTGAGGCCGGTGAAGTCGCTGATCGAGCTGCCGTCGCCACCGCGCTTGCGGCGGATGATGCCCATCAGGCCGAGCCCGCCGCCGATGACGGCGATGGTGATCAGCAGCACGAAGGTGGCGAGTGCGTTGAGCGCTGGCGTGGCGCCACCGCGAGCCTGCGCGTAGAGCCGCATCGGCACGGTGTCCGAGCCGGGGGCAGCGAGGAACGACGACACGACGAAGTCGTCGATCGAGGTGGCGAAGACGATCACCACCGAGGCGATCACGGCCGGCCACAGCTGCGGCATGATCACCAGCCGCAGCGCCTGCACCGGCGTCGCCCCGAGGTCGCGAGCCGCTTCGTCGTAGGTGCGCCCGACACCGGCCAGCCGCCCGCGCATGATGACCACCACGTAGGACAGGGTGAAGGTGACGTGGCCGAGGATCTGCGCCGGACGGCCGAGGTCGATCGACGTGTACAGCTGGGTGAAGACGATGAAGAACGCGGCACCCATCACGATCTCCGGAGTGACGAACGGCAGCAGCATGATCCCGTTCGACGCCTTTGCCGTGCGCGACTGCCAGCGGCTCAACCCGATCGCCAGCGCGACCCCGAGCGGCACGGTGATGACGATCGTCGTCACGGCGAGCACGAGGCTGTTGACGAGCGCCGAGTGCAGGTCGTCGCTCTTGAACACCGAACCGGCGTCGGTGGTCCACCAACGAAGGGAGAACCCCTGCCAGCTGCTGCGGCTCTTGCCCGAGTTGAACGAGAAGGCGATCGCGATGCCCACCGGCACGATCGACCACAGGATGTAGGCCCACGTGAGGAGACGCATCGTGCGCGGCTTGTTCCACGGGTTGCGCTGGTGGTCGCTCATCCGCGGGCCTCGTTCGACTCACGCGTCTGGCGGGTGACGACCACGAGGTAGTAGCCCATGAACACCAAGAGCAGGGCAGAGATCACGAGCACCAGCACCGCGCCGCGCTGCGGCTGCGTGCTGCGCGTCAACGACTCGATCTGGTTGCCGATCATCGTCGTGCGCGGCGAGCCCGACAGGATGTTGTTCGTGTAGTAGTCGCCGAACATCGGCAGCGCCGTGATCACGAGAGCAGCCAGCAGCGTCGGCATCGACAGCGGCAAGGTGACACGCCGGAAGGTCGCGGCACTGCTGGCGCCGAGGTCGCGCGCGGCTTCGATCAATCGTTGGTCCAGGCGGTCCAGGCCGGCGTAGAGCGGGAGGATGAAGAACGGGATGTAGCCGTAGACCAGCCCGAGGATGACGGTGATCGGCTGCGTGAACCACGTGCCGGTGCCGTCGCCGAGCCCGACCGCGTGGAAGATCGCCGGCGTGTGCATCCAGTTGAGGAACCGCGCTGCCCATCCGCCCTCCGGGTTGAGCAGGTTGACCCACGCCAGCATGCGCATCAGGTAGCTCATCCAGAACGGGAGGATGAGCAGGAGCAGCAGCAGCTTGCGGCGCTTGCCGCCATGGCGAGCGACGAAGTATGCGACCGGGTAACCGATGGCGAAGCACAGCGCAGTGGCGATGCCGACGTACAAGCCGGTGCGCAGCAGCACCTTGCCGAGCGATCCGCCGAACACGTCCGACAGCACCGTGCTCGCGGAGCTGAACTGCCACTCGAACGGGTTCCAGCGCGGGATCGGTCGCAGCAGGATCGGATCGACCCCACCGAACGCGACGCAGCAGATTGCGTAGAACGGCACGAGGAAGAACGCGACGAGCCAGGCAGTGCCTGGCAGCGTGAGCGTCGCCCAGAGAGCGCCGCCGCGGCTGGCTCGCCGACCGGCCTGGGTGCTCGTCAACTAGCCGGCCTTGATGCGGTTGAACGCGTCGTCCCAGAGCAGCTGCACGCTCGGCGCCAGCGCGTCCAGCCGGTAGCCCTCGTTGACCTGGTCGTCCGTGACGAGCGCGGTGGTCAGGTGAGTGGGGACGAGCTCGCTGGTGATCAACGAGTCAGGTGACGGGTCGATCACCGCGGGTTGGTACCCGACGTACTCGAAGTTCTGCAGGGCGTTCGCGGGGTCGAGGAGGAAGTCGATGAACGCGTGCGCCAGCACGGGGCGCTCGCTGCGTGCCGGGATCACCGAGAAGTCGTTGGCCACCGTGGTTCGCGTCGGCGCCCAGTAGCCGAGCACGTCGGGGCTGGTGCCCTCCGGCAGGTACTGCAGGCCGGCGAGCATGTCACCGCTCCACGCCTGGTTGACGTGCGAGGTGCCGTCGGGGATCTTCTGGTAGGCGAGGATGTCCAGGCGGGCGTTCGTCGCGCTGATGAGGTCCTTGGCGTCGGCCTCGGCCTTGTCGATGATCGCCTTGTCGGACGTGTTCGTGTCGGTCAGGCCGCGGTAGTACATCGCCAGCGTCAGCACCTCGCGCGGGTCGTCGATGATGCCGACGAAGCCCTTGTACTGCGGGTCCCACAGGACCTTCCACGCATCCTCGGCCTCGAACAGCGACGGGTCGAGCACGTCGCGCCGGTAGGCGACGCCGGTCGTGTACACGGTGTAGGGGATGGAGTACTTCGAGCCCTGGTCGTAGTACGGGCTCTGCAGGCTGGTGAGCACGTTCGAGAAGTGTGGGAGGTACTCACGATTGAGCGGTTGCACGAGATCGGACACGACGTACTTCGGCAGGCCGAGCGTGGTGGCTCCGACGACCACGTCGTAGCTGAACGACGACGTCGTCAGACCGGCGAGCAGCTTGTCCTCGGTGTCGAACGTCGAGTACTCGACCGTCACGCCCAGCGCGCTCTCGAAGGCGGCGATCGTGTCCGGGTTGATGTAGCTGTCGTAGCTGAACAGCTTGAGGGTGCCGGTCTCGGGTGACTTGCCGCTTGCCACTGCCTTGAACTTGTTGTCGGGCAACGTGATCGGGTTGTCCATCCGGGCCAGCGGAATGGTCGCGTCCGTCGACGATGAGCCCTCGCTGCCGCACGCTTGCAGGAGCGGGATGCCGATCCCTGCTGCGAGCGCCAGGCGCGTCGAGTGCCCCAGCAGCTGGCGACGTGTGAACTGTGCGGCCATGCGGAATCCCCTGTCCTCGTCCGGAACCGAACTTACGCGCCCACGGA
The DNA here is from genome assembly GCA_965229005.1 of Ilumatobacteraceae bacterium. Classification (GTDB taxonomy): domain Bacteria; phylum Actinomycetota; class Acidimicrobiia; order Acidimicrobiales; family Ilumatobacteraceae; genus CBDDIP01. Next base: position 560,404 of record CBDDIP010000001.1, on the reverse strand, counting down.
TCGTGGCGTGTCACCACACCGTGACGTTTCGGTCTACAGTACATACTGACGCGTCAGTCAGTTGACCGGAGCAACGACAAAGGGAACACGAGATGGCACGTGCAGATGCGGTGGTGATCGGAGGCGGGCACAACGGCCTCGTCGCGGCCGGCTTCCTCGCCAAAGCCGGGCTGCAGCCGGTGGTGCTCGAAGCACGCGACGTCGTCGGCGGGGCAGCGATCACCGAGCAACCGTGGGGGCCGGACTGGAAGGTGACGTCGCTGAGCTACGTCATGAGCCTGATGCCCGACGCGATCGTCAACGGGCTCGACCTCCAACGCCACGGCTACACCGTGTACCCGATGGGCCCGTCCTACCTCGGCCTGCCCGACGGTCGCGGGCTGCTGATGCCGGAGGACGATCACGACCGCTTCGAGTCGGTGGCCGAGTTCTCCAAGAACGACGCGATCGCCCTGCAGAAGTGGGACGCGTGGCTGGAGGGCATCGCCGAGGTGCTCGGGCCGCTGCTCACACGCGTGCCGCCGAAGCTGGGCTCGAAGAAGCCCAAGGACCTCATCGACCAAGCACGCCTGGCGTGGAGCTTGAAGGGGCTCGACGTCGGGTCGGCCTCGGACGTCACCCGCCTGTTCTCGATGTCGATCGGCGATGTGCTGCGCGAGTGGTTCGAGACCGACGCGGTCCAGGCGATGATGGCCGTCAACGGCGTCATCGGCACCTGGGCCGGGCCTGAAGAGCCCGGCACCGCGTACGTGATGCTGCACCACTCGATCGGCGATGTCGGCGAGGGCTCCAGCCTCGGTGCGTGGGGCTACCCGCGCGGTGGCATGGGTGCCGTCAGCGATGCGCTCTGCCGTGCCGCAACCGCGCTCGGGGCGACGGTGCGCACATCGGCCGCAGTCGAGCGGGTGATCACCCGCAACGGTCGCGTCACCGGCGTGGCGCTCACCGACGGCTCGGAGATCCAGACCGATCTCGTCGTCACCGCGGTGCACCCGCAGATCGGGTTCCTCCGCCACCTCGACGCCGGCGAGCTGCCGGACGAGTTCGTCACGTCGATGCGTCGTTGGCGCAGCCGCAGCGGCACGGTGAAGGTCAACCTCGGCCTCTCGCAGCTGCCCGACTTCGTCTCGCACCCCGGCACGAACCTGCAGCCGCACCACACCGGGGCGATCGAGCTGGCTCACAGCCTGGACTACCTCGAGACAGCGTTCGTCGAGGCGCGCAGCGGTCGCCCGGCAACGCGTCCGTTCAGCGACGGTTGCATCCCCAGCGTGTTCGACGACTCGCTGGCCCCGCCCGGCCATCACGTGATGAGCCTGTTCACGCAGTGGGTGCCGAGCGAGTGGAACGAGGAGCCGCACCAGGCCGAGCTGGAGGCGTACGCCGACCGGGTCATCGACGGCTACAACGAGCTGGCTCCGAACCTGAAGGACTCGATCGTCCATCGTCAGGTGATCGGGCCGTACGAGATGGAGCACACCTACGGGCTCATCGGCGGCAACATCTTCCACGGCGAGCTGAGCGTCGACCAGCTGTTCCACAACCGGCCGGCCGCCGGCTACGCCGACTTCCGCTCGCCGATCGCCGGTCTGTACCAGGCCCACTCGGCAACGCACGGTGGTGGCGGCGTGTGCGGCATCCCGGGCTGGCAGGCGGCGAAGGCCGCGCTCCACGATCGCAAGCGGGCGCGTTGGCGTCGCGGCGGGAAGGGCTGAGACTGACGACCATGAACGCACCGCACGCCCCCATCGCCCCCGAGGAGCTCGCGCACACGTTGGCTCCCTTCGGTCAGGCGCGGATGCTTCCCCGCGTCGCCTACGTCGACCCGGCCGTGCTGGCGTGGGAGCGCGAGCACATCTTCGACGGCACCTGGGTGTGCGCGGGCCGTTCGGATGCTGTGTCTCGTGTGCGCGGTCAGGTGGCCGTCAAGATCGGCACGACCGGTGTCCTCTTCGTACGTGGCGACGACGGCGAGCTGCGCGCCTTCGCCAACATCTGCCGCCACCGCGGCCACGAGCTGCTGGCGTGTGGAGCCTCCACCGTGCGCGGCGTCGTGCAGTGCCCGTACCACGCGTGGAGCTACGAGCTCGATGGCGCGTTGCGCCTCGCCCCGCACGCAGGCGACATGGAGAACGTGCGCCCCGACGAGCTCGGCCTGCTGCCGATGGCGGTCGCCGAGTGGGGCGGTTGGGTGTTCGTCAACGTCGACGGTCGCGCCGGCAGCTTCGCCGATCACATCGGCGGGTTCGCCGGCATCGCTGCCAACTGGGAGTGCGAGCGCCTGGCCATCGGCGCCACGCATCACTACGAGCTGCAGGCCAACTGGAAGGTGGCCATCGAGAACTACCACGAGTGCTACCACTGCCCGCTGATCCACCCGGAGCTGTGCCGCGTGTCGCCCGCCGACAGCGGCGACAACGTCGACGACCTTCCCGGTCGCTTCGTCGGCGGATCGATGATCCTCGCCGACCATGCCTCGACGATGAGCCTCGACGGGACGTCGAACGGCGTCATCCTCCCGGGGCTCGACGAGGAGCAGCAGCGGCAGGTGCTCTACATCAACATCTTCCCGAACATGCTCGTCAGCCTGCACCCTGACTTCGTGATGACGCACCGCATCGAGCCGCTCACGCCGACCACCTCGATGGTCGAGTGCCAGTGGCTGTTCGACCCGTCGGCCGTCGCCGCCGAGGACTTCGATCCGAGCTACGCCGTCGACTTCTGGGACCTCACCAACCGCCAGGACTGGGGTGCGGTGGAGAGCGTGCAGCGTGGCATCAACTCGCCGCACTTCGTGCCCGGTGTGTTCACCGAGGCCGAGGACGCCGTGTACCACTTCGCCACCATGCTCGCCGCGGCGTACACCGGCCAACCGATCGCTCGGCGGTCGGTGGCGCGCAACTGAGCCGACCAACGAACGGAGCAAACGTGGGTGCAATCATCGATCAACTCGGCGAGGTCGGGTTGCCCGCACCCATCAAGGAACTGGCGGCCCGTGACTGGGACGTGATCATCGTCGGCGGCGGCCACAACGGCCTCACCGCTGCCGCGTACCTCGCACGCGCGGGCAAGCGGGTCATCGTGCTCGAACGGCGTGAGCGTCTCGGCGGGGCGTGCACGTTGGAGCGTCCGTTCACCGATCAGGGCTACGCCGTGTCGCCGTGCGCGTACGTGGTCGGTCTGCTCGATCAGGTGGTCATCGACGAGCTGTCGTTGGCCAAGCGCGGCCTCGAGGTCTACGTCGCCGATCCCAACCTGTGGGCGCCGTTGCCCGACGGCACGTCGTTCGCCCAGTGGAACGACGACGCCCGCACCGCGGCCAACCTCGATGCACTCGGCGTGTCCGCGTCCGATCAGAAGGGCTACTGGGCCTACGAGGAGATCTTCGACACGATGCGCAAGAAGCTGCGCACCGCCGGTCGCGACAGCTGGATCGGCGACTCGCCGACGCGCCCGGAGCTCGAGGAGATGCTCGGCAACGACCAGCACATGATCGACATCCTCTTCGACGCCTCGATCGCCGACGTGCTGGAGAGCTACGTCAAGGACCAACGGCTCGTCGACGCGCTCTTCGGGCAGGGTGTGATCGGGGCCTACGCAGGCCCGCGCGACTGGGGCACGGCGAGCGTCAAGCTGATGCACTACCAGGGCGACCTCGAGGGTCAGGGCCCGGTGTGGGGCTACGTCAAAGGTGGGATGGGCGTCATCAGCTTCGCCATCGCCGAGGCGGCGGAGGAGGCGGGCGCCGTGCTGGCGTGCGGCACCGAGGTGGCCGAGATCGTGCCGGGGGAGGGCGTGCGGCTGGTGGGTGGCGACTTCATGCGCGCACCACTGGTGATGAGCAACGCCGATCCGAAGCGGGCGCTGACGATGTTCGGGTCGTCCGACGCGGTGCCCGCCTCGTACCGGCAGCGGCTCACCGACTGGCAGGTGCGCAGTCCTGTCGTGAAGTTCAACGCGTCGTTGCACCGGTTGCCGGTGTTCCCCGCTGCGCAGGGTGCGCCGTGGCCCTACCAGAGCATGATCTCGGTCACCCACGGACTCGACGCCGCGCAGGCGGCGTTCGAGGCGTGCGATGCGGGGCATGCCGCGGTCGGGTACGGCGAGGTCTACTTCCAGACCGGCTTCGACCCGACTCCGGCGCCCGCTGGCAAGCACCTCATGAGCGTGTTCGGGCAGTACGCCCCGTACGCCTTCGAGGACGGGCGGTCGTGGGACGAGCACCGCCCCGAGGTCGAGCGTCAGTTCCTCGAGCTGATCGGCCGCTTCGCGCCGGACATCGCCGACTGCATCGAGGAGTGCGAGGTGCTCGGCGCGCCGGACATCGAGGAGCGCATCGGTCTCACCGGCGGCCACATCTTCCAAGGCGAGACGATGCCCGATCAGATGTGGGAGCACCGCCTCACCGCCCGCACGCCGGTGCCGGGCTTCTACCTGTGCGGTGCGTCGACGCACCCGGCGGGCAGCGTCATCGCCTTGAACGGCCGCAACGCAGCCATGGCGTTGTTGGACGATCACCCGAACGACTGATCAGGTTCGCGACGCGACGATGACGAGCTCTCGTGTCCTCGCCGTCGGCGGGCGCCGATCCCAGTCGCCGTAGATCGTCCCGACGTCGAACCCTGCTGCGGTGAGCGAGTCGCGTAGCTCGGTCTCCGTCCGGAACCGCAGCGCGGCGTGCGACACGAGCTCCTGGCCGGTCGCGAGGAAGCGGTAGTGGTTGTCGAAGCGGACGACGTCGTCGTGGATGTCCTCGGCGTTCGTCCACGTGGTGATCTCGCCGGCAACCGGATCGGTCACGGTGAACGGGTGGTCCGGTGTCCACTGGTCCCACGCACGGTCGAGCGGGTTGCGGCTCTCGAAGGTGAGCGTGCCGCCCGGTCGCAGCGCGGCGTGGAGGTGGCCGAGCGCCGTCGACCACGTCTCGTCGGTGAGGAAGAACTGGGCGACGTGACCGGACATGAAGGCCATGTCCGCATCGGGCGTGCCGATCGACTCGGCCCCGCCGTGGACCCACGTCACGAGCTCACCGTTCGGACTGCGACGCGCCACGGCGAGCATCGCTGCCGACGGCTCGACGCCGATCATCGTCCAGCCGCGCGCCGCGAAGTCGCGGGTGATCATCCCGGTCCCGCTGCCCAGTTCGACGATCGTTCGCGCGCCGATCTCGTTGGCGACACCGGCGTAGAAGTCCGGCTGCGAACCCGGGTCGTAGGCGTTGACCGTGCCGTAGACAGCGGCCAGACGCGGATCGTCGAACTCGGCGATCATCGGTCAGCCGGCGGCGGGCTCGACGGGTGCGAGGGTGACGGCGACGGCGACGGCGTCGCCGTCGGCGTAGGTCATCGCCGCGACGGAGCCCGCGTCGCACAAGTCGCCTTGGGCGGCGGCGATCAGCGGCTGCAGGTCGGCCGGCGCGGTGACGACGGCCGACTCGACCGCGGCGCGCTGGCTGACCTTCGCCTCGGTCTTCGCCCGACGGATGTGGCCGAGCGTCTCGCTGACCGGATCGAGCAGCGACGAGTCGCCGCCGGCGGCAAGCGTCGGCCATGCGGCGCGGTGGACGGAACCCGTCTGCCACCAGCTCCACACCTCTTCGGCGGTGAACGGCAGGAACGGTGCGAACAGGCGGTGCAGCGCGTCGATCGCTTGCCGCAGCGCGGCCTGCGCCGACGCCGCCTCGGCCTCGCCGTGCGACCCGTAGGCGCGGCCCTTGACGAGCTCGACGTAGTCGTCGCAGAACCACCAGAAGAACGACTCCGTGCGCTCGAGCGCGCGGGCGTAGTCGTACTCGTCGAAGGCGCGGGTGACGTCGGCGACGACATCGCCGAGCCGGGCGAGCATCGCCACGTCGAGCGGTGCCGTCGCTGCGCTGCCGTCGGGCGGTGCGGGGAAGGAGAGCACGAACTTGCTCGCGTTGAGCAGCTTGGTGGCCAGCTTGCGGCCGATCTTCATCTGGCCCTCGTCGAACGCGGTGTCCACGCCGGGCCGGCCGTTGGCCGCCCAGTAGCGGACCGCGTCGCTGCCGTACTGCTCCAGCAACGGCATCGGGGTGACGACGTTGCCGACGCTCTTCGACATCTTCTTGCGGTCCGGGTCGAGGATGAAGCCACTGATCGCCGCATTCGTCCACGGCGTGGCGTTGTGCTCGTAGTGCGCTCGCACGACGGTGGCGAACAGCCACGTGCGGATGATGTCGTGGGCCTGCGGGCGCACGTCCATCGGGAAGACGCGCGAGAACAGGTCGGGGTCGTCCAACCAGCGGCCGGCGACCTGCGGGCTGAGCGAGGACGTGGCCCAGGTGTCCATGACGTCGGCGTCACCGACGAAGCCGCCCGGCTGGTTGCGCTGCGACTCGGTGTAGCCGTCGGGTGCCTGCGCGCTGGGGTCGACGGGCAACGACGCTTCGGACGGGATGATCGGGTGATCGAAGTCGGGCTCGCCGTTCGCATCGACCGGGTACCACAGCGGGAACGGGACGCCGAAGAAGCGCTGGCGGGAGATCAGCCAGTCACCGTTCAAGCCTTCGACCCAATTGCTGTAGCGGTGGCGCATGTGATCCGGGTGGAAGGCGATGTCCTGCCCGCGCTCGAGGAACACGCCGCGCAGCGCGGGCGAGCGGCCGCCGTTGCGGATGTACCACTGGCGACTGGCGACGATCTCCAGCGGGCGGTCGCCCTTCTCGTAGAACTTCACGGGGTGGACGATCGGCCGCGGCTCGCCGCGAAGTGCGCCGGTCTCGCGCAGCTGCTCGACGACGATCACCTGCGCCTGCTTCGAGGTCTTGCCGGCAATGGCGGTGTAGCGCTCGCCGCCCTCGGCGCTGCTGATCCACTCCGGCGTCGCCGGGTAGAAGCGGCCGTCGCGAGCGATCAGCGCACGCGTCGGCAGATCGAGCTCGCGCCACCAGATGACGTCGGTGAGATCACCGAACGTGCAGATCATGGCGATGCCGGTGCCCTTCTCCGGATCGGCCAGCGGGTGGGCGAGGACCGGCACCTCGACGCCGTAGAGCGGGGTGATCACCGTCGTGCCGAACAGCGGTTGGTAGCGCGCATCGTCGGGGTGGGCGACGAGCGCACAGTTGGCTGCGATCAGCTCGGGGCGCGTGGTGTCGATGAGGACGTCGCCACTGCCGTCCGCCTTGGCGAACGCGATCTGGTGGTATGCGCCGGGCATCTCCCGATCGGCCAGTTCGGCCTGGGCGACGGCGGTGCGGAAGTCGACGTCCCACAACGTCGGCGCCTCGGCCTGGTAGGCCTCGCCGCGCACGAGGTTGCGCAGGAACGCGGCCTGGCTGGTGCGGATGGTCTCGTCACCGATCGTGGTGTAGAGGTACGTCCAATCGACCGACAGGCCGAGGCGACGGAACAGCTCCTCGAAGGCGACCTCGTCGTCGGCCACCAAGCTCTTGCACAGGTCGACGAAGTTCGGCCGGCTGATGGGGACCTGGTTCTTCGGGTCGGCCTTGGCCGGCGGCTCGAAGTCGGGGTCGTAGGGCACCGACGGTTCGCAGCGGACACCGAAGAAATTCTGGACGCGGCGCTCGGTGGCCAGTCCGTTGTCGTCCCAACCGATCGGGTAGAAGACCTCACGGCCGCGCATGCGTTGGTAGCGGGCGATCGTGTCGGTGTGCGTGTAGCTGAACACGTGGCCGACGTGGAGCGAGCCGCTGACCGTGGGCGGCGGCGTGTCGATCGAGAACACCGCGTCGCGGCTCACCGAACGGTCGAAGCGGTAGGTGCCGTCGGCTTCCCACTGGGCGATCCAGCGGGCCTCGACACCGTCGAGCGACGGCTTCTCGGGCAGTGAGGGTGTGGTCGTCATAAGCCCGCACAGGCTACGCGTCAGTCGTCCGGGTCGAGCAGCTGATTCAGGCGTGTCGCCCAGTCGAGCCCTTCGGTGCTGCGGCCCTCGCCGTGGATGGCGTCGCGCTCGGTGGCCAGCACGTCGGCGGCGTGCACCACTCGCTCGGTGAGCACGCCATGGACGATCTGGTCGCGCAGCCGTTGCGCCAGCGCCGGGCTGCCGCCGCCGGTGCTGACGGCAACGCTCAGTCGGCCTTGACGTCCCACCGCGGGGAGGATGAACGAGCAGTTCTCGGGGTCGTCGGCTGCGTTGACCCACACACCCGCCGCCTTGGCCGCAGCCGCCACGCCGGCGTTCACGGTCGGGTCGCCGCTGGCGACGAACACCAGCTGGCGGCCCTCGAGGTCGCTCGGCTCGAAGCGGCGCTGCAACCTCTCGACGGCCAGCTCGTCGAACCCGGTGACGAACTCGGGGGCGACAACGGTGACCGCCGCCCCGGCCGCCACGGCGCCCGACGCCTTGCGCAGGCCCACCGGGCCGGCGCCCACGACCAGCACGGATGCGCCAGTCAGGTCCAGGAAGACGGGGAAGTCGAAGGCCACCGTTGCAGCCTAGGGAGCGCCGATTCCAGACAAACTTGACTGGGGAAGTCGCCTTTCCGGATAGTCTGGCCGTCATGGCAGTCGCGACCGTTCCCGCCGACCTCGAGGCCCGCCACCCGGTCGAGGTCCTGCGCTGGCTGTTCGACAGCTACGACGCCGCCGACATCGCCGTCACCGTGAGCTTCGAGGACGCCGTCCTGGCCCATCTCGTGCACAGTGCTGCGCCGCATGCCGAGATCACGTTGCTCGACACGCAGTACCTGTTCGCCGAGACCGAGTGGTACGTCGAGGAGCTGCGCAAGCGCTTCGATCTGCAGCTGCGCGTGATGCATCCGCTCGACGAGATCGTGCCCGACAACCTGTGGCAGACCGACGTCGAGGGCTGCTGCGCGGTGCGCAAGGTGGAGCCGTTGAACCGTGCGCTGAGCGGCAAGGCTGCGTGGGTCACGGGTGTCCGTCGCGTCGACGGACCCACCCGAGCGAACACGCCGATCGCCGCGTTCGAGCTCGTGCGCAACCTGATGAAGGTCAACCCGTTGGCCACGTGGACCGACGACGACATGGCCCTCTACGCAACGATGAACGACCTGCCGCCGAACCCGCTGACCGAGCGCGGCTACCCATCGATCGGCTGCTGGCCGTGCACCCGTCCGGTCGCTCCGGGCGAGGACAAGCGCGCCGGTCGCTGGGCCGGCCAGACCAAGACCGAATGTGGGTTGCACGTATGACCACCGCCGCTGCCCACCTCGACTCGCTCGCCGACGAGGCCGTGACGATCATCCGTGAGGTCGCCACGGAGTGCGAGAACCCGGTGCTGCTGTTCAGCGGCGGCAAGGACTCGGCGGTGCTCCTGCACCTCGCCGTCCTCGCCTTCGCTCCGGCCCGTCTGCCGTTCCCGGTGATGCACGTCGACACCGGGCACAACTTCCCCGAGGTCATCGAGTACCGCGACGAGTTCGTGCAGCGCGTCGGCGCACGTTTGGTCGTCGCCAGCGTGCAGGAGTCGATCGACTCGGGACGCGTCGTCGAAGACGTCGGGCCGCGAGCCAGCCGCAACCGGCTGCAGAGCGTTACGTTGCTCGACGCCATCGCCCAGCACGGCTTCGATGCCGCGTTCGGCGGCGGTCGGCGCGACGAGGACAAGGCCCGGGCGAAAGAGCGCATCCTGTCGTTCCGTGATCAGTCGGGTCGCTGGGATCCGCGCAGCCAGCGCCCCGAGCCGTGGGACGTGCTCAACGCACGCATCCGCAAGGGCGAGCACCTGCGCGCCTTCCCGCTCAGCAACTGGACCGAGCTCGACATCTGGCGCTTCATCGGCGCCGAGGAGATCCCGCTGCCGAGCATCTACTTCTCCCATCGTCGCGTGGTGGTGCCCCGTGACGGGATGTTGCTCAGCGTCGGTGGTCCCGTGGAGCTGGAGCCCGGCGAGCAGCCGTTCGAGGAGACGGTGCGCTACCGCACCGTCGGCGACGCCAGCTGCACCGGCGCCGTTCGCTCGTCGGCCGCGACGATCGACGACGTCATCGCCGAGGTCGCCGCAGCGCGCATCACCGAGCGCGGGGCCACTCGTGCCGACGACGGGTTCAGCGAGTCGGCCATGGAAGACCGCAAACGCGAGGGTTACTTCTGATGCTCGGCACATCGCTGGCGACGCGGTCCACGCTGCGCATCGCCACCGCTGGTTCCGTCGACGACGGCAAGAGCACACTGATCGGTCGACTGCTGCACGACACGAAGACGGTCTTCGAGGACCAGCTCGTCGCGGTCGAGAAGGCCAGTCGGCGCTACGGCGACGGTGAGGTCAACCTCGCGCTGCTCACCGACGGTCTGCGTGCCGAGCGCGAGCAGGGCATCACCATCGACGTTGCCCACCGCTACTTCGCCACGCCGGAGCGCAGCTTCATCGTCGCCGACACGCCGGGGCACGCGCAGTACACGCGCAACATGGTGACGGGGGCGTCCACCGCCGACGTCGCCATCGTGCTCGTCGACGCGCGCCACGGCGTGGTCGAGCAGACCCGCCGTCACGCGTTCATCGCCTCCCTCCTCGGCGTGCGCACCATCGCCCTCGCCGTCAACAAGATGGATCTCGTCGAGTGGGACGAGGGCGTGTTCAACCGCATCGCCAAAGAGGTCGCTGCGTACGTCGACGCCTTGCCGACGCCGGTGCCCGTCGTGCCGTTCCCGATCAGCGCGCTGCTCGGCGACAACGTCGTCGAGCCGTCGACGCAGGCGCCGTGGTTCGACGGTGGGCCGTTGCTGGCGTGGCTGGAGACGTTCGACGAGGGCGTGCAGGCGTCGCACGTCGCCCGCCTGGACGTGCAGCGCGTCATCCGTCCCCAGGGCAGCGACTTCCGCGGCTACGCCGGCCGGTTGTCGGGCGGTGAGCTCCGTCCAGGTGATGCGGTCACAGTGCAGCCGAGTGGCCGCCGTTCGACGGTCGCCTCGGTGCAGCGCTTCGGGCGCGACCTCGAGGTGGCGGTGCCCGGTCAGGCAGTGGCCGTGTCGCTCGCTGACAACGTGGACGTCGCTCGCGGTGACGTGCTCGTCGCCGGCGAAGGCGCGGCCTCCGAGACCGTCACGGGCAACCTGTGCTGGATGATCGAGCGGCCGCTGCAGGTCGGCAGCCGCTGGTGGTTCAAGCACGGCACGCGCACTGGCCGGGCGGTGGTGACGGCGATCCATGGCCGCCACGACCTGATCAGCCTGCAAGCCGAGGACGCCACTGAGGTGCAGCTCAACGAGCTGGCGCTGGTGGAGCTGTCGCTGAGCGAGCCGATCGTTGCCGTGCCGTACGCGCAGAGCCGTGAGGCCGGGCGGTTGATCCTCGTCGACGAGGCCACCAACACCACGGCCGCCGCCCTGATGATCACCGCCCGCTGATCGCCGGTTGATCGGTTCGGCCGATATCAGCAGGTCGACCCGGCGCCCGCACTCGTAGGCTTCCGCCCCGATGATCAAGCTGCACGACACCGCCACCCGAGAGGTACGTGAGCTCGCCCTGCGCGAGCCCGGCACGGTGAGCATGTACCTGTGTGGCCCGACGGTGTACGGGCCGCCGCACCTCGGTCACGGGCGAGCGACGCTGATCTACGACGTGCTGCGTCGGTACCTCGAGTGGACCGGGCTGCGCGTTCGGCTCGTCAGCAACGTCACCGACATCGACGACAGCATCATCAATCGCGCCAACCGCGAGAACCGGCCGTGGCAGGAGATCACCACGACGTGCGAGGCGGTGTGGTTCGAGGCGATGGCCACCATCAACGTCGCTCGTCCGACCGACGTGCCGCACGCGACCGAGTACGTCGAGGAGATGGTGGCGATGATCGTCGAGCTGCTCGACCGCGGCAAGGCGTACCGCACCGACGACGGCGTGTACCTCGACGTGCGCACGGTCGAGGACTACGGGCTGCTCGTCAACCAGCACCTCGACGACATGCTCGCCGGTGGAGGCGACCGCGAGGTCTTCGGTGCCGACAACAAGCGCAACGCCGCGGACTTCGTCTTGTGGAAGCTGTCCAAGCCCGGCGAGCCGTCGTGGCCGTCGCCGTGGGGCGAGGGTCGGCCCGGCTGGCACAGCGAGTGCGTGGTGATGAGCCTCGACCTGCTCGGCGAGGGCTTCGATCTCCACTGCGGTGGGCAGGACCTCAAGTTCCCGCACCACGAGAACGAGCGGGCGCAGGCCGTCGCGCTGGGCAAGCGCTTCGCCAACCACTGGATGCATCACGGCTGGGTGGTCGACGGCGAGGGCGTGAAGATGTCGAAGAGCATCGGCAACGTCGACAACCTGATCGACCTGATGGAGCACTACGACCCGCGGGCGTACCGGATGCTGCTGCTCCAGGCCCACTACCGCGGGCCGGTGACGGTGAACCAGGAGAACATCGACGCCTCGGTCAAGGCGCTCGCCCGCTTCGACGGTTTGGCGCGGCGGTTCGGTGCCCCGTCGGCGGATGCCGATGTCTCCGTGCTCGACGCGTTCCGTACGGCGATGGACGACGACCTCAACACGCCCGCAGCGATGGCGATCGTCTTCGAGGCGATCACGGGTGCAAACGCGGCAGCAGACGCCGGCGATCATGTGCGTGCGGCCGAGCTCGCCGCCGCCGTCCACTCCATCGCGGAGGCCGTCGGGCTCACGTTCTCCGTCGACGACGAGATCCCCGCCGACGTCCAAGCCCAAGCCGCCGCCCTCGACGCCGCCCGCGCCGCCAAGGACTTCGCCGAAGCCGACCGCATCCGCGACGCCCTGAAATCAGCCGGCTGGACCGTCGAAACCACCAAGACAGGCACCACCCTCCACCGCTGACCCGCCGCTGGCATCACATGTTGCCCGTGAGGCAACTTCTGCTGCCTGCGTTGACGGGGACGAACGTTGTCGCACCCCGCGCGGATGATGCTGCGATGGATGCCCGTTACCTCACCACCTCATCGCTCGCCGCCGCCCAACACGGTTCCGTGAGCCTCGACCAACTCGAGCACGCCGGCGTCGACCGTCATCGACGCAAGAGCTGGGTCGACGCCGGCCTGATCCTGCGTGCCGGTCCTCGCTCCTACGTGCTGACCGGCTCGGCGTCGAGCTGGCTCCGGGATGTGTGGTGTGGGATGCACGACCTCGGCGGGGACGGCTTCGTCGCCGGCCGTACCGGAGCGCACCTGCTCGGACTCGATGGGTTTCGAGGTGAGGGGGTCGAGCTGATCGTGCCGCGATCGGCGCGTGGTCGGCGGTCCCCCGCTGTGGTTCGGTCGACGAGTCGCCCGTTGGGCTCATCCGATCTGGTCACCATCGACGGGCTTCGCGTGCTGGCACCGCAGCGACTCATCCTGGAGGCACCGCTGTTCGGGTTCAGCCGCGGCGAGATGGAGCGAGCGATCGACTCCGCCGTACGCAAGCGGCTCGTGTCCGAGCAACGGTTGCGTACCGCTGCGATCGCCGCACACCGGTCCGGCGTCAACGGCAGCCGGCAGCTGCTCGACGTCCTCATCGACGCGGGTGGCGAGAGCAACCTCGAGCGACGCTTCCTGCGGATCGTCCGCGAGGGCGGTCTGTCGCGCCCTGAGCTGCAGCGCGTGTTCCGATCGGCGACCCGGATCGTCGCCCGCGTCGACGCGTTCTTTCCCGGCAACCTCGTCGTTGAGCTCGACGGCCATGGATCTCACGCCACCCGGCAGGAGCGGCAACGGGATGCGCAGCGACGCACCGAGTTGCTCCTGAAGGGCTGTCGTGTCCTCACCTTCACCTACGACGACGTGCGATATCGCCCCGACTGGGTGCTGGCTCAGCTCACCGCCACCCTGCGGCTCGTCGCCTGACCCGACGCTGGCACCAGAAGTTGCCCCTGAGGCAACATGTGCTGCCAGCGGTTCGAATCTTGGGGTCGCGGGGGTGGGTGGGGTAGAACGGGGGATCGTGTCACGGGGTCATCGAGCGCCGCTGCCTCCGGGGTACTGGACCATCTGGACCACCGTCGCGCTGGACCTGGTGGGGTTCGGCATCGTCGTGCCGATCCTCGGTCGGTACGCCGAGCGGTTCGGCGCGTCGGGCCTGCAGGTGGGCCTGCTGTTCGCCGCGTTCTCGTTCGCCCAGTTCGTTTTCTCGCCCCTGCTCGGCCGGCTGAGCGACCGCATCGGGCGCAAGCCGGTGATCATCATCTCGCTCGTCGGCACGGCAGTCGGCAGCTTCGTCACCGGCGCGGCGAACGTGCTGTGGCTGCTGTTCGCCGGCCGGATCATCGACGGCGCGTCCGGCGGCAGCCTCTCCGTGGCCCAGGCCGCGGTGGCCGACATCGCCCCCGAGGAGCAGCGGGAGAAGCTGATCGGGATGCTCGGCGCGGCGTTCGGCGTCGGCTTCGTGCTCGGACCGGCGCTCGGCGGGCTCGCTGCGCTCGGTGGGCCGCACGTGCCGTTCTACGTCGCTGCCGCGCTGGCCGGGATCAACGCCGTCGCCGCGCTCATCCGACTGCCGGAGACCAAGCGTGAGGTGCCGGCGGTGCGCGAGCACGTCGAGCTGCCACGCACCCCGGTGCTCCGCCAACTGGCCATCGTCGGCCTGATCACGACGATCTCCTTCGTCGCCTTCGAGGCCACGTTCTCGCTGTTCGGCAAGGCCCGCTTCGGCCTCGACGAGGGCTCGTCGGCGCTCGTGTTCCTCGGCGTCGGGCTGGTGCTCGTCGGCATCCAGGGGGGCGGCTACGCCCGGCTCGTCGACCGCATCGGCGTGCCGGCCATTTATCGCAACGGGCTGGTGCTGATGGCGTTCGGGTTGGTCGCCATGTCGTTCGCCAAGAACTGGGCCGTGCTCATCATCGCCCTCGTCCTCCTGTCGTTCGGGCAGGGATTCGCATCGCCGTCGGTCACGTCACTGGTCACCAAGCACGCGCCCGCGCACCAACGCGGGCAGGCGCTGGGCTTCCAGCAATCGGCCACCGCAGTCGGACGGATGACCGGCCCGCCACTCGCCGGTCTGATGTTCGATCGCGTCGGCGTGTGGAGCCCGTACGTCGCCGGAGCCGGGCTCTGCGCAATCGGTGTCGCGCTGGCACTCGGTTGGGGCCTGTTCAACGCAGCAGGCTGAGCACCTCGTCGACCTCGAGGCCGAGGGCGACGTTGCCGTCGCGGCCGATCACCGTGTCGGCGCAGAAGAGCGCGTTGAGCACCGCCTCCTCGGTCGCGTCGACCACCGCTTCGAACACCGGGTTCAGCGATCCGTCGCCCAGAACCGACACCGTCTGGATGCCCTCGGGCCGCCGGACATTGCGGTTGGTCGTGCTGAAGGCGAGGAAGATCTCGCCGCTGCCGTGATGGCCGACGGAACCCAGCCGAGCGAGGCCGAGCCCGACGCGAGCGGCGACGCGCTCACACTGGTGGTGCGTGAGCGGGATGTCGGTGGCGACGACGCCGATGCAACTGCCCGCGGGATCGCGGCGAGTGCGCACACGCTCCAGGTGCTCGCCGACGTGCAGGCCGCGCAGGCGGAACTGCTCGAGCGACCCGAAGTTGGACAGCACGAGCACGCCGACCGTGCCGAGCCCGTCGACCACTCGGGAGGACGTCCCGATGCCGGCCTTGCGATCGAAGGTGATCATCCCCGTGCCGGCGCCGATCGCGCCCTGGCGAACGGGTCCGCCGACGGCCGCATCGATCGCCGCGCGCGCGGTCTCGGCGGTGACCCAACGCCGTCGCGCTTCATCGAGCCACGAGTCGTCGCACTCTCCGACGGTGGGGATGACGAAGTCCTCGATGCCGACAGCGGGTGACGAGTCGATCATCGCCCCGGCCAACCCGTCGAGCGCCCGGCTGACCGCCACCGTCCCGGTGAGCAGGATCGGCGCTTCGAGCGCGCCCCACTCGGCGATCTCCCAGCTGCCGGTCAGTTCGCCGGCACCGTTGAGCACCGCCGCCCCCGCAGCCATCGGACGATGGAACATCGACGCCAGCTCGTCCGGAACGATCGCCGTGACACCGGTCCGAGCGATGCCGTCATCACCATCACGCCAGATCGTCTCGTGGCCGACGCGCACACCAGGCACATCAGTGATCGCGTTCAGGGGACCGGGCAGCGTGGAGGACATGACCACGCCGAGCTCGCGAGCGGTCGGACGGGGCGCTGGCGGACCGATCGGCGACGACATGGAGCGTGACGCTACGGGGCGCGAATAGTGTCGCCAGACGCATGGCTGAGATCCCGCACCGCTTCTGGATCGGCAAGGACGAGCACGGCGGCATCCCGGTTCCTGCCAAGCGCCCCGACGCTCCGCCGGCGAAGCACTGGCGCCTGGCAGACATCGCCGCCACCGAACGACCGCGTCACCCGCGCCTGTCGCCCGACGGCAGCACGATCCTGTTCACGCTCGATCGCGACGGCAGCAGCGACGTGTGGACGATGCCCGTCGCCGGTTGCCAGCCCGGCCGCATCTCCACGATCCGCGATCCGGCGCCGTCGTGGGAAGACGACGTGCCGGCGTGGTCGACGGACGGCACCACGATCGTGTTCAACCACCGCGGCACGCTGCAAGCGATCGCCGCAGCCGGCGGCGGCCCCACGGCGCTGATCGAAGCGTCCTCGCCGGCCTTCATCGCGCACGGCCGCATCAGTGCCGTCGTCGAACGCGACGAGCGCAGCGTGCTCGTCACGTTCGCCGTCGACGATCGGTGGCCGTCCGTCCTGTACACGAGCGAAGGCGATGTCGTCGGCCCCGAGCCGTCGCCCGATGGTGAGCGAATCGCCTTCGCCTTCCACCCGTTCGACGACCTCAACTGCAGCGAGATCATCGTCGTCGACGTTGCCGGCGGTGCGACGACGACGGCGGCTTCGTTCGAGTCGATGCACGCTCGCGGCCCGGCCTGGTCGCCCGACGGCGCGCGGATCGCGTTCAGCTGCGAGGCACCTGGTTGGTACGAGGTGTTCGAGGTGGAAGTCGACCGCGGCGAGCCGCGACAGCTGACGAGCGATGCAGCTGACTTCAGCGACCTCGTCTGGCATGCCGACGGCGCCACGATCACGGCGATCCGAACTCGGCACGGCGTCAGCGATCTCGTGCGCGTCGACGTCGCCACCGGCGCGGTCACCCTTCTCGCGGAAGGTGGCACGTGGAGCTCGCCGTGCGTGCTGCCCGACGGCGCGGTCGTCGCCGCGCACGAGTCGCATGCGGTTGCCCCGAGGTTGGTGCGTGTCCAGCCCGATGGCACGCAAACGGTCCTGTTCGCACCGACCCCGGCCGCCATCACCGCCGCGCCGCACCGAGCCCCGGAGCACGTCTGGTTCCCATCGTTCGACGG
This sequence comes from Ilumatobacteraceae bacterium, assembly GCA_965229005.1. Lineage (GTDB taxonomy): Bacteria > Actinomycetota > Acidimicrobiia > Acidimicrobiales > Ilumatobacteraceae > CBDDIP01. The sequence continues at coordinate 543,215 of CBDDIP010000001.1, read as the reverse complement.
CCGGATGATCCCCGCGTTCCTGTTCCGCCCCGAGGGCGACGGCCCGTTCCCAGCCGTCGTCTACCCGCACGGCGGGCCGACCTCGCTGTACGGCGACGAATGGGACGGCCCGGCGCAGCGCTTCATCGACAAGGGCTACGCGTGGCTGGCGATCAACTTCCGTGGCTCGACGTCCTACGGCCGTGAGCACGAGCGCGCCGACCATGGCGTGTGGGGCGTCGACGACACCAAGGACTGCCTCGCCGCACACGACTTCCTCGCCACGCTCGGCTGGGTCGACGCGTCGCGCGTCGCCATCTTCGGCAGCAGCTACGGCAGCTACATGGCGCTGTGCAGCGTCGTCGACGATCCGCAGCACCGCTACCGCGCCGCGGTCGCCAAGTACGGCGACTGCGACATCGTCACCTCATGGGCGCAGGGCGATCGCGGGGGCCGCCTCGATCTCGAGCGGATGATGCGCCGGCCGCAGGACGATCGGGTTGCCTACCGCAACGGCTCGCCGATCCACCGCATCGATCAGGCCCAGGTGCCGATCCTCGTCGCCCACGGCGAGCAGGACGACCGCGTCAACCCCGCGCAGTCGGAGGAGCTCGTCGAAGCGTTGCGCCGCCTCGGCAAGACGTTCCAGTACGTCACCTACCCGACGGAGGCGCACGGCCTGCTGCGCAGCGCGCCGATGATCGACTTCTACGAGCGACTCGAGCGGTTCCTCGACTGGTACCTGATGTAGCCAGACAGCCCGGACACGAGATCTTCACCGCCACATCGGAACGTCCGTTCCGGGCGCCCGAAACCTCGCGAGTAGGGTGCCGAGCGAACGACGAAGACAGCTCTCGGGGGGACCATGAGGCAAGTGTTTGGGCGGCGTGGATGGCGCAGCGTGATGGCTGTTGGAGTGCTCGGCGTGACGTCGATCGCCGTCGGAACGCACAGCGCGGGTGCGACCACGCCGCCGACGACGAACGTCACGCTCACCATCGGTGTCACGCAAGACGTCGACAGCGCCAACGTCACGGTTGGATACACGGTGTCGGCGTACGAGCTGTGGAACCTGCAGTTCGCGACCCTCACCGACAAGGCGGCCGACGACTTCCACACCATCCCCGGCCTTGCCGAGAGCTGGGAGGGGAGCGCTGACGGTCTCACCTACACGTACAAGCTGCGCGACGGACTCACCTGGAGCGATGGTCAGCCGCTGACTGCCGACGACGTCGTCTACACGATCAACCGCAGCCGTGACGAGGCTTGGTACAACCACTCGTCGGTCACCGGCAACCTGGACGCCAAGGCGATCGACGCGCGCACGGTCGAGATCACGTCGTCGGTACCGGACCCGAAGCTGCCGACGATGGACGTCTACATCGTTCCCAAGCACATCTACGAGAGCATCGATGCCGACGCGCTGGCCACCTACGAGGGCACCGATGGTGTCGGGAGTGGCCCGTTCACGTTGGCCGAGCACAAGGCCAACCAGTCCTGGACGATGAAGGTCAACCCGTCGTACTACGGGTGGGAGGGCAAGAAGCCGCCGATCGACCAGATCGTCTACCGGATCGTCACCAACGGCGACGCGATGTCGTCGGCGCTCGAACAAGGTGAGATCGACGCCGCCCACAACCTCTCGGCGAGCTCGATGGAGCTGCTCGACGGCAAGTCCGGCATCGTCACCGTCGTTGGGCTGCAGGGCGGCTTCACCGAGTTGGCGATGAACGGCAACGCGGGCGGCATTGGCGATGGCAACCCGGCGCTGCAGAACCTCGACGTGCGCCACGCCATCGCGCTGGCCATCGATCGCAACGCGATCTACGAGAAGGTCGCGCTGAAGCTCGGCAAGGTGGGAACGACGCTGTCGGTGTCGCCGGATGCCAGCTGGCAGCCGGAGATCCCCGCCGCCGACCAGTTGAACTACGACCCCGATGAGGCGAACAAGCTCCTCGACGCGGCCGGCTACGTCGACACCAACGGCGACGGCGTCCGCGAGGACCCGGACGGCAACGACCTCGTGTTGCGCTACGCGCAGCGCAGTGAGAGCGAGAACGAGCCGGCCATCAGCGAGCTGGTCGGCGAGTACCTGAAGGCGGTGGGCATCGGCACGACCATCTCGGTGTTCGACGACTCACAGCTCGGCAGCGAGGTGTGTGCCGGCACCTACGACCTGTTCGTGTGGGGCTGGACGCCGTTCGTCGACCCCGACACCCAGCTGTCGTACTTCACCACGGATCAGGTGACCACGAACGCCGACGAGTGCGGTTACAACGACGCCAACTGGTCCGACCCGCACTACGACGAGCTGTACCTGCAGCAGAAGGTGGAGCTGGATCCCGCCAAGCGACACGAGATCGTGAAGGAGATGATCACCTACTTCTACACGAACAGCACGTACGTGGTGCTCCTGCAGGACCCGGACCTCCAGGCCTACCGCACCGATCGTTTCAGCGGTTGGACCAAGCAACCCGCCGACACCGGTCCGGTGCTGTTCACGAACACGTCGCCCACCTACGCCAACCTCGTTCCGGTCGGTGGTGGTGGCAGCAGCGACGATGGCATCTCGACCGGATTGATCATTGGGTTGATCGCCGCCGGTGTCGTCATCGTGGGTGGTGCGATCTTCCTCGCCACCCGTCGCCGTTCGACGGCTGACGAGCGGGAGTAGCCCACTCGTGTCCGCCCGCTTCGTCGCGGGCAAGGTTGCCGGTGCTGTCGCGACGTTGCTGTTCGTGCTGGTGGTCAACTTCTTCCTGTTCCGCGTCGTGCAGGACAACCCGATCGAGTCGATGTTCCGCGGTCGCAACCTCACCGATCAGCAGATCGCCAGGTTGGAGGAGCGCTTCGGCCTGGATCAACCGCAGATCGTGCAGTTCGGCAAGTTCGTGCGCGAGACGGTCACCGGCAACCTGGGGATCTCCATCGAGACCAGCAGACCGGTGACGAGCGAGATCGCTGATGCGTTGTGGCCGACGATCTGGCTGGTCGGGCTGTCGACGACGCTGTCGATGGTGATCGGAGTGTGGCTGGGCATCAGCGCGGCCTGGTCGCGCGGTTCGCCGAAGGACGTGGCGATGACGTCGGGCAGCATGTTCACGTACTCGGTTCCGGACTTCTGGCTCGGCATGTTGCTGCTCGGCTTCCTCTCGTTCAAGTTCCACCTGTTCCCAACCGGTGGCTACGAGGATGCGGGCACGAGCGCGAGCGGGCTCAGTCTCTTCCTCGATCGAGCGCACCACATGGTGCTGCCGTGCCTGACCTTGACGTTGGCCTACATCGGTGAGTACTTCATCGTCACCCGCGCATCGGTGATCGACAGCTCACGCGAGGACTACCTCACGCTGGCCCGCGCGAAGGGGCTCGCCGACCGGTTGGTCAGACGGCGACACGCCGTCCCGAACGCGATGCTCCCGGTGGTCAGCCTTTCCGCGTTGAACTTCGGCTTCGTGCTGTCCGGGGCGATCGCGGTCGAGTCGATCTTCTCGTGGCCCGGCCTCGGGTTGCGCACGGCCGACGCGATCCGTGGCCCTGACCTGCCGATGCTGCAGGGCCTCTTCCTGCTGTTCAGCGCGGCGGTCATCGTCGCCAACCTGATCGCCGATCTCCTCTACGGCTACCTCGACCCGCGAGTGCGTCGCACATGAGCACGGCGCTTCCCACCGGCAAGATCCCGACGCTGCGGTCGGTGACGTGGTCGCGTCGCCGCCGTTCGTTCGCCGTGTCGTGGGGACTGTTCCGTCGCGACCGCCTCGCCCTGGCCGGGTTCAGCGTGCTCCTCCTCGTGGTGCTGATGGCGGTCTTCGCCCCGCTCATCGCCGACGAGGGCCGGCTGAGCGTGCTCAACGACAACCCGACCTGGGCGCATCCCGGCGGCACGTTCTGGTTCGGCACGGACAACCTCGGCCGCGACGTGTTCGCCAACTTCGTGTGGGGTTCGCGGGTCAGCCTGATCGTGGGCTTCGCCGCCAGTGTCCTGACCATCGCCATCGGCAGCATCATCGGCATCGTCGCCGGGGTCGCCGGCAAGTGGGTGGACGCAACGCTGATGCGGATCACCGACTGGTTCCTGGTCATCCCCTTCCTGCCGCTGGCGATCGTGCTCGCGCAGGTGCTCGGTCCGTCGTTGAAGAACGTCATCGTCGTCATCGGCATCACCTCCTGGCCGTCGACCGCGCGTCTGCTCCGAGCGCAGGTGCTCACCGTGCGCGAGCGGCTGTTCGTCGATCGCGCTCGCTCACTCGGTGCCGGCAAGGGGCGCATCATCCGCCGCCACATCCTCCCCAACGTCGCGCCACTGATCCTCGCCAACGCCACGCTCGCCGTCCCGATCTCGATCCTCACCGAGACGACGTTGGCGTTCCTCGGACTCGGCGACCCGAGCCGGGCGTCGTGGGGCAAGACGCTGCAGGAGTCCTTCGAGGCCGGCGCCATCGGCCGCGAGGCGTGGTGGTACTACCTGCCCGCCGGTTTGGGCATCGTCGTCGTCGTGCTCGCCTTCACGCTGTGCGGGCGGGCGCTCGAGGAGATCCTCGATCCTCGACTGCGGGAGCGGCGATGAGCGAGCCGGTGCTGGAGCTCGAAGATCTGCGCGTCACCTATCGCACGGGCAACGGCCAGGTGCCGGCGGTGCGCGGCGTGAACCTCAGCGTGAACGCCGGCGAGACCGTTGGTCTCGCGGGAGAGAGCGGATGCGGCAAGTCGACCATCGCCGGCGCGGTGCTGCGACTGCTGCCACGCACGACGCAGGTGGAGGGCTCGATCCGCCTCGGCGGCGAGGACGTGATGGCGATGAAGCCCGGCCGGCTCCGCGCCGTGCGGTGGACCGGCGCGTCGATCGTCTTCCAAGGTGCGTTGCACTCGCTGAACCCCGTGCAGCGCGTCGGCCGGCAGGTGGAAGAAGCGATCACGCTGCACGGCATCAAGGGATCGCGAAACAAGGTGGCCGAGCTGTTCGAGCAGGTCGGTCTGCCGGCGGAGCGCACTCGCGCCTACCCGCACGAGATGTCCGGCGGGCAGCGTCAACGTGTGCTGATCGCGCTGGCCCTGGCGTGCGAACCGACGTTGCTGATCGCCGACGAACCCACCACCGCGCTCGACGTGATGGTGCAAGCCCAGGTCCTGCAGTTGCTGGACGAGCTCGTGCGCGACCGCAACCTGGCGATGGTCTTCATCACCCACGACCTCTCCGTGCTCACCTCGACGTGTCAGCGGATCGCCGTGATGTACGCCGGCCGCATCGTCGAGGACGGGCCGAGCGAACAGGTCTTCGCCAACGCCGAGCACCCCTACAGCGCGGCGCTCGCCGCAGCGTTCCCGACGATCGGTGATCCGTCGTCGCGCATGGCACCGCGCGGCCTCGCCGGCGATCCGCCCGACCCGGCGAAGCTGCCGGAGGGCTGCAGCTTCCGCATCCGCTGCGATCGCGCCATCGACGCCTGCGCCACCATCGACCCACCCCTGCACCCGATCAGCCCCGACCGCAGCGCGGCGTGCATCCACGTCAGGTCGTCGGTGTGAGCTCCGATCCGAGCGCGCCGCTGCTGCAGATCGACGATCTGCACGTGCAGTTCGGCACCGGTGCGCAACCGGCGCGAGCAGTCGACGGTGTCAGCCTCACTGTGGAGCGCGGTGAGGTGCTCGCCCTCGTCGGCGAGTCGGGCTGCGGCAAGACCACGTTGATCCGAACGGTGATGGGCTTGCAGCAACGAACGAACGGCACGATCCGGGTCCTTGGTGACCCCGTCGAGGGTCGTGGATCGAAGGCATCACGTCGGCGCGTGCAGATGGTCTTCCAGGACCCCACCGGCGCGTTGAACCCGCGCCACACCGTGTTCGAGGCGGTGTACGAAGGCGTCCAGATCCACAAGCTCTCGGGTGATCCGTCGGCTCGCGTCGCAACCGCGCTGGCCAACGCCGGCCTGCGACCCGCCGAACGGTTCATGCCGCGCTACCCGCACGAGATCAGCGGCGGTCAACGTCAGCGTGTCTTGATCGCCGGGGCGATGGCGCTGGAGCCACAGCTGCTGCTGGCCGACGAACCGGTGGCGAGCCTCGACGCCTCCATCCGCGGCGAGATCCTGGCCCTGTTGCGACAACTCGTGGACAACTCCGGCGTCGGCATCGTCGCTGTCACGCACGACCTCGGCTTGGCGTGGAACATCGCCGATCGCGTTGCCGTGATGTACCTCGGCCGCATCGTCGAGCTCGGTCCGACCGAGCAGGTGCTCGGCAACCCGCAGCACCCGTACACGAAGGCGCTGCTGTCCGTGGTGCCCGAGAGTGCGCACATGGATCAGCAGATCCTTCGCGGTGAGACGCCGAACCCGAAGCGCATCCCACCCGGCTGCCGCTTCCACCCGCGGTGCCCGCTGCTGGCCAGCGGCACGCTGTCGCCGGCGATGGAGGCCCGTTGCCGGGGCGAGGATCCGGTGCTCGTCGAGCACGCCGTCGGCGGCCCGAGCCACCAGGCCGCCTGCCACGCCACCGCGCCGTAGCAACGACTACTGCAGGTAGCGCGGGATCGACTCGATCCAGTGCCGTTCGCCGAGCGGTTCGCCGTCCAGGGTCGCCGTGAGGCGCAGATCGACGGCGTAGTGCGTGCGGTCGCTGCGGAGCTCCAACCGTGCGTCGGTGACGCAGCGACCCTCCGGCCACGTGATGTCGAACGACGTGTGGCCGATCGCCCACGCCCTGCCGGGGTCCGTGGTGCTCACCCCGACCTCGCCCTCGTAGCAATCGACGATCTTCGCCCCGTCGTTGCCGTCGTACGGGCCGCCGTAGCGGGTGCGGGCGCGCACCTCGCGGCGCAGCACGTCGTGCTCCGTGCGCCATTCGATGTCGTCGGTGACGCCCTCGGTGCTGCTGGCACGGATCCCATCGCCGGGCCCGAACTCGGGCAGCGTGCCGCCGGGCTGCAACCGCGGAAGGACGAGCGAGACCGAGGCGCGATCGACACCGAGCGTGAGCGCCTCGGGCACGGTCCAGCAGTTCGGCCAGTCGCTGCCGGCGACGACGAGTCGCATCGTGTGTCCGGCCTGGATCTGGTGGGCCATCGCCTCCAGCTCGACCGTGACGTCGTACCACTCACCAGGAACCAACGGCTGCGGTTGCACGCCGACCTCGCCGTCGTCATCGCCGGGCCACACCCCGCGATGGGTCAGGTTCAGCACGCCACGCGTGACGAGCTGCGAGGTGCCGTCGGGGAAGACGTCGCACAGCTTCAGCGCCAGCAGCGCGACCGGTGCCGATGAGCGCACGCGCAGCGAGACGACCGCGTTGCCGATCAACGTGATCGGTTCGGCGGCCGGCCACTCGTAGGTGATCGATCGCTCGTCGTCGCTGCGCTGGTCGAGCGGTTGCCCCCACGGCAGCCCGCCGGCGCACGTGATCCACGCGGCGAGCCCGGCGTCGGGGACGACAGCCAGCTCGTCGACGCCTGCCTCGGAGACGGAGAACGTCGACGTCTCGATCGCATCGGGATCGGTGAACGCGACCCACTCACCGTTCATCATCTCGAGATCCGGCAGCGGCCGAGTGGAGTGGCGGACGAAGACCTGCATCGGCGCCACCTGCTCGCTCGGCACGATGTCGCGCAGGTGCTCGTCGAACCAGTGGGCCATCTCCAGATCGAGGTCGAGGTGCGGGCCCGGGCGGGCACGCGCCGGATCCTGGTGCGCCCATGGCCCGGCCAACAGTCGCCATGGCACGTTCAGGTGGCGCACCGTGCGGAACGTGTTGTTGCGGTAGCCGTCGGCCCACCCGGCGACGATCATCGTCGGCACGGCCACGCGTTCGTAGCCGGCCCCGTCCGGCCCGAGGCGCAGCGAGCTGCGTCGCCACGTGGGTGCATCGACCTGGTTCGTCAGCCACTCGAACAGCCATGGCGGCGTCTCGTCGATGCGTCGCCTCCACTCGTCGCGCCAGTCGGTTCCGGTCGGCGACGTCGCCCACACCGACGGAGTCGGCGGCAGAGCGTTCATCGGCACCATGTAGTGCACGTAGTCGATGAGGTCGATGGCCCGAAGCTGACCGCCGGCGAAGTGGACGTCGTCGGTGAAGCGATCGTCGGTGGCGTAGATCGCGAACACCGCGCCGAGCTCCGGCCCGGGCTCGGCGGCCATCGTCAGCGAGTTGAAGCCGCTGTACGACGTTCCGAACATGCCGACCCTGCCCGTGCACCACGGCTGCGCGGCGAGCCAACGGAACACGGCGCGCAGGTCGTCGCGCTCGACGTCGGGGTACTCGTCGGTGATGATTCCGCCACTGCTGCCGGTGCCGCGCACGTCCACACGACACACCGCGTAGGCGAACTCCGACGCCAGCCGGTGGTAGGCGTGGCCGTAGCTCGACGTGATGTCGTCCTGCCGATAGGGGAGCGCCTCGATCAGACACGGTTGAGGTGCGTCGATCTCGGGTCGGAACACCGTGACGGCGATGGGCGTGCCGTCGTCGGCAGGCACCCAGGCGCGCTCCTGGACCACGGTGTGCTCAGGCATCGCGGCAACGTAGCATCGGCCGATGCGCCTCAGTCCGACGTTGCCGCGCAGCGCGTACGTGGATGCGGACGTGTTCGCGATCGAGCGCGAACGGCTGTGGGCGCAGCAGTGGTGCGCCGTCGCCAGGGAGTCGGATGTGCCCCGCGCGCGCGACGTGTTGCGTGTCGAGATCGGTGGTGAATCGGTGATCCTCGTGCGCGGTGACGATGCGACGGTGCGCGGCTTCTACAACGTGTGCCGGCATCGCGGTGCGCAGCTGATCCACCCCGACGCGCCGGCGTGCTCGCACGTCGCGGGCGCGATCCGCTGCCCGTACCACTCGTGGACGTACGGGCTCGACGGCGCGTTGCATCGTGCGCCGTTCCTCGGCGACGTCGAGACCGGCGATCTCGGTTTGCATCCAGTGGCCGTCGACGAGTGGGGCGGGTTCCTGTGGGTGCACCTGTCGCCCGAGTCGGCTCGACCGCTGGTCGAGCAGCTGGGTGCGGCGCCCGAGCGCGTGCGCCGCTACCCGTTGGCCGAGCTCGATCGCGGGGCGACGATCCGCTACGAGGTCGACGCCAACTGGAAGGTGCTCGCCGAGAACTACAACGAGTGCTACCACTGCGGCCCCGTGCACCCGGAGCTGTGCGACCTCGTGCCGGAGTTCCGCCAGGGCGGGCAGACGCTGGAGTGGGAGGACGGCATCCCGCATCGCGAGGGCGCATGGACGTTCACGATGTCCGGCACCACCAACCGGTCCCCGTTCTCCGGGTTGAGCGAGGCAGAGCGCACGCGCCACAAGGGCGAGCTGCTGTACCCGAACCTGTGGCTGAGCCTGTCGGCCGAGCACGTCGCCGCGTTCTGGATCAAGCCGATCGCCGCCGCCCGCACCGAAGTGGTGATGGATCTCCTCTTCCACCCCGACGCGATCGCCGCGGCCGACTTCGACCCCAGTGACGTCGCCGACTTCTGGCACCTCGTCAACCTGCAGGACTGGTCGATCTGCGAGAGCGTGCAGCGAGGCATGTCGTCACGGGCGTTCCAGCGCGGCTGGTTCGCTCCGATGGAGGACGACAGCGCGCACATCGGTCGTTGGTACGCGCAGTGGATGCCGGACCACGCATGACCCGCGACGTCGACGTGGCCGTCGTCGGCCTCGGTGGTCTCGGCTCGGCGGCAGCGTGGTGGCTCGCCTCGCGTGGCGCCACCGTGGCGGGATTCGAGCAGTTCGAGCTCGGACACGTGCGCGGCGCATCGCACGATCACAGCCGGATCATCCGCCGCAGCTACCACACGCCGCACTACGTCCGCCTGACGGCGTCGGCCTACGACGCATGGGCCGCAGTCGAAGCAGCGGCAAACGAAACGCTCGTGACGCGCACCGGCGGCATCGATCTGTTCCCGCTCGACGCCGCGATCGACATCACGACGTACACCGCGGCAATGGATGCCGAGGGGGTGCCGTACGACGTGCTCGACGGCGCCGAGGTGCGCCGTCGCTGGCCGGCGTTCCGCATCGGTGACGACGTCGCCGCGCTGCACCAGGAGGACACGGGCATCGTCCCCGCCGACGTCGCCACGTCCACGTTCCAACGACTGGCCGTCGGCGCGGGCGCGGGGCTGCATGCCAACACGCCGGTGCGCGAGGTTCGCTCGGTCGGTGGTGAGGTGGAGATCGTCACCGACGACGGCACCGTGCGCGCCGGTCACGCGGTGATCGCCGCCGACGCGTGGACCAACACATTGCTCGCCCCGCTCGACGTGCACGTGCCGCTGACCGTGCTGCGCGAGCAGCTCAGCTACTTCTCGACGCCTCGGCTCGACGAGTTCGCCGTCGGCCGCTTCCCGGTGTGGATCTGGATGGACGACCCGAGCTTCTACGGCTTCCCGGTCTTCGGACGCGGCGACGCGGTGAAGGCGGCGGAGGACTGCGGCGGGTTCGAGGTGGATCCCGAGACGCGCACGTTCGAGCCGTCGCCCGCAGCCGAGGCGCGGCTGCGTTCGTTCATGGACGGGTTGGTCGGCGACGGACTCGGCGCAGCGGAGTCGAAGACGTGCCTCTACACGCTGACACCCGATCGCGACTTCGTGCTCGATCGCGTGCCGGGCCATCCGCAGATCATCGCCATGCTCGGCGCGGCGCACGCCTTCAAGTTCGCCGCCTGGTTCGGCTGCACCGCCGCCGAGCTCGTGCTCGACGGCGAAGCGAGCACGGACATCGCCCCGTTTGCCATGGACCGCCCCGGACTACACGCCGGCGCCGCTCGCGACGCCTGGCTCGTGTAGCTCAGCCCGGCTCGGCGGCGACGCCGACCTGCGCGGCGGTGCGCTGCGACCAGATCACGCCGGCGAGCACCAACGCCGCGCCGCACACCTGCACCGCGCCGAGCGATTCGTCGAGCAGCAGGACCGCCCACACCAGCGCGAGCACCGGTTCCAGCGTGGCCACCATCGCCGCGTTCGGTGCCGACACGCGGGTGAGCCCGATCATCAACGTCGCCCCGGCGATGACCGTGCTGACCGCGGCGAGCCCAACCAGCGAGAAGAACGCGCCCCAGTCCGGTGGCATGCGGACACCGACGAAGATGCCGATCACCGCGGCGAACGCCAGTGAACCGGTCATGCTCCACAGCGACGGCACGATCCCATCGGGCGGCGTCGACGGTGCGGCTGCCTGGCGTCGATCGAGCACTCGACTGCTGACGAGCATGTAGATCGCGTACGACGCGGCGTTGCCGAACACGAGCAGCAGGCCGATGCCGTCGCTGTCCGCTCCGCCGGTGAACACCTCCGGCACGGTGAGGGCGATGCCGAGCATCGTCACCCCGACCGCCAGCCACAGCGTGCGCGGCGCCGGCTTGCCCATCAGCCACGCGCCGATGGCCACCATCGCCGGGTACGAGTAGAGGATCACGGTGTAGAGCGATGCCGAGAGGTGGTCGAGCGCGGCGAAGGCGAACAGCGCCACGCCGCCGAACAGCAGCCCGAGCACGAGCATCGGCACGATCGATGCACGCCGTGGCGACGGCCCGCCGCGGCGCCAGCGGACGAGCACGAACGTCCACAGCATCGGCACCGAGAGCGCGAAGCGCCAGAAGAGCACATCGGTGGGGCGAAGGTCGTCGAGCACGCCCTTGCCCCACACGGTGAACAGCGAGTACGTGGCCGCGCTGATGACCACCCACCACACGCCCGGGATGCGGTGCGTCATTCTCGGTGGTCGGCGGTGCAGGCCTTCGCGTTGCAGACGTCGATCAGGATCTTGTCGAAGAGGAAGGACGCCTTCTGCGTGCGAACGTCGGCGTCGGCGCGCGGGTCCTCGTGCGAGTCCTCGCCCACCGACGGAGCGACGTTCTCGAACGGGATCGGTGCCATGCCGGAGTCCCAGATGATGATCGCCGAGGCCTCGCTCGGGTAGTTGGTGGTGTCCAGCCCGAAGCCGGGCTCGACCTCGTCCCAACGGCCGTCGGCAGCGACCGGGCGGTGGATGGTGAGGTACATCGTGCGGGCCATGATCAGCGCGCTGAGCTCGCTGACCTGGTGGTCGCCGTAGGCGACGTCGACGAGGACCACCTTGGCGGGCGTGGCCTCGTAGTTGTCGCGCGTGACGTGCTGCACGTAGCCGGCGCCCTCGCCGCGATCCCACAGCATCTGCACGAGGTTGATGATCAGCGTGCGCTCGAGCTCGTTCGGGTAGGCCGGGATCATGATCGCCTCGTAGGTGGCGAAGTCGACCGAGCGCGGCAGCAGCAGCGAGTAGTTCATCCCGGCCACGCCGAGCACGGCGCGGTTGATGTCCGGCGACACGGCGCTGAGCATCAGGCCCATGATCCCGCCCTGGCTGTTGCCGTCGTAGTTGAGCTCGCTGTTGTCGATGATGAGCGTGCCGTCGGCGCGCTTCATCTCCGGGATCGAGGCCAGGCCGTCAGGAGCGAGCATGAACCGGCCGAGGAAGATCTGGTTGAGCACGCCCTGCTGCAGTCGATCGGCCATGGTCGGGAAGTTGCCGAACGAGGCGAGCGTCGCCGCGGCGTTGCCGATGTCGTCCTCGCTCATGCCCGCCCACTTCGTCGCGCAGAACACGACGTTGTGCTCGTTGGCGAAGGCGCGCACGTTGCCGGCATCGATCTCGTGGTTGTCGCCGAGGAGACCGTGGCCGTACTCGACGATGTGCGCCGGCTCCGTGCCTGCCATCGTCGCCGCGCTGATGTTGCAGACGAAGCCCGCCTGCACGGTGGGCGTGTCGGGGTTGACGGTCGGCAGCGCATCCGGGTCGGTCGCCACGTCGACGTCGTAGTGGAAGCGGTTGCCCGGCCCGCCATCGCCCGTGAGGTAGTTGGGAACGGTGAACGTGCCCTCCACCTGGAGGGCGATGTTGTCGTCGGTGTTCGGCGTGACCGCGGTGACCGTGAACGCGGGCGACACGAGGCCGAGCGCGGCAAGCGACTCGTCGCGGATGTGCAGCATGCGTCCGGCGATGTTGTCGGTGCTGGCGACGGTGAAGTCCCACGCCAGCTGCAGATCGGCGCGGTCGACACCGGCGGCCTCGAGCGCAGTGAAGTTGGCCTCCATCGAGTCGCGGCGACCCTCGATCGCGTCGATGTCGGTGGTCAGGTTGTCGCGGTAGACACGGAACACGGCCCTCGGCTCGATGGGCGTGCCGCCGTCGCCGACCAACCCACGCAGACCGACGACGAACGTGTGCCCTTCGGGCAGCGACACCGCCGGATGGATGAGCAGCGACCGGTCGGTCGGGTCGGTGGCCTTCGAGTCCGGCTCGGCCCACAACGCGACGCGCTCGCCGGTCTCGACGTCGACGAGCACGACCGAGCTGGCATCCTCGAGCGATGCGCCGAGGTCGGTCCACGGCGGCAGCTTGCTCGCCTCGGCGTCGAGGCCGTCGATGAACGTGGTGATGGAGCTGCTCGGGCTGAAGCCGTCGTTGCGGCTCCACTCGCTGAGGTCGATGGCCAGTCCGTCGACGTTCTTCGGCGCGCCATCGGCGGGCAGCGCCACACGCAGACCGGTCTCCGTCGACGCATCGGCGACCGTGTAGAAGTTGCTCGGGTACGGCAGGAAGCAGTGCCGGGTGTCGAGCGGATCGCAGCCCGCCGGCGCGTCGTCGATGGCCGCGTTGATCTCGGCCAGCGTCGCCGCGTCCGCAGCCTCGGCCGGCGGCACCGTGCTCGTCGTTGCCGCCGGCTCCGTCACGGGAACGGTCACGTCGACGGGTGTGGTCGGCGCCGTCGTCGTGTCGGACTTCTTGTCGTCGCTGCAGGCCGCCAGGACCATCAGCGCGACCGCGGTCGCGCCCAGGATTCGCTTGCTCATCATCGTTGTCCCCCTCGTGACCACTCTGCCACGCGGCCCTCGGACCCCGACGATTTCTTGAGTTGCGCGTCCTGTTACCGACGGGTAACTTAGGCTCATGGCCGACTTTGCCCTGAACGAAGACCAGATCCAGATCCAGAAGTGGGTGCACGACTTCGCCGAGAACGTCATCCGCCCCGCCGGTCACGAGTGGGACGAGCGCGAGGAGTTTCCGTACCCGATCGTGCAGGAAGCGGCGAAGATCGGCCTGTACGGCTGGGAGTTCCTGATGAACTCGTTCAGCGACCCGACCGGCCTCACCCTGCCGGTGTGCGTCGAGGAGCTGTTCTGGGGCGACGCCGGCATCGGCATGGCGATCATGGGCTCGGCCCTCGCGGCCGCAGGCATCAGCGGCATCGGCACGCCGGAGCAGGTCATGGAGTGGATCCCGCAGTGCTACGGCGACGCCGACGACGTCAAGCTCGGCGCGTTCTGCGTCAGCGAACCGGACGCCGGCAGTGACGTCTCATCGCTGCGCACGCGTGCGGTCTACGACGAGGCCAACGACGAGTGGGTGCTCAACGGCACCAAGGCGTGGATCACCAACGGTGGCATCGCCGACGTCCACGTCGTGGTCGCCGCGGTCGAGCCGGAGCTGAAGGGCCGCGGTCAGGCGAGCTTCATCGTCCCGCCCGGGACGAAGGGCCTGTCGCAAGGCCAGAAGTACCTGAAGCACGGAATCCGTGCGTCGCACACCGCGGAGGTCGTGCTCGACGACTGCCGCATCCCCGGGCGCCTGCTGCTCGGTGGCAAGGAGAAGCTCGACGCCAAGCTGGCCCGGGCTCGCGAGATGGGCCACAGCGGCGAGAAGCAGCCGGCGATGAGCACCTTCGAGGCCACCCGCCCGACGGTCGGCGCTCAGGCGCTCGGCATCGCTCGTGCCGCCTACGAGTTCGCCCTCGACTACGCCAAGGAGCGCAAGACGTTCGGCAAGCCGATCGTGCAGCACCAGGCCATCGCCTTCAAGCTGGCCAACATGGCGACGGAGATCGACGCCGCCCGCCTGCTGATCTGGCGTGCCGCGTGGCTGGCCCGCAACGGCGGCTTCAAGAACGGCGAGGGCTCGATGAGCAAGTACAAGGCCAGCGAAGTGGCCGTGCGCGTCACCGAGGACGCCATCCAGATCCTCGGCGGCTACGGCTACACCCGTGAGTACCCCGTCGAGCGCTGGCACCGCGACGCCAAGATCCACACGATCTTCGAAGGCACCAGCGAGATCCAGCAGCTCGTGATCGCGCGAGCGATCAGCGGCATGCGCATCGAGTGACCCCGCTCGAGCTCTGACAACTTCTCGGCCGGTTCTGCGACGGATTCCGTCACGGAACCGGCCGAGATCGCGTCTGACGTCGATCGTCAGACGAGGGTGCGGATCGACGACAGCAGCTCGAGGCGCTCGACGTCGATGACGTGGGCCCGACCGGCGGGATCCCAGACCGTGGCCAGGCCGGCGTTGCTCCGCAGGCGAGGGGAGCGTTCGCCCGCCTCGAGCTCGAGGGTGAGCACGTGCTGCTGTCCTGGCCAGCGCTCGACCCGCAGCGACTGCCCGATCTCGGAGCTCACGTGATGACCGATGAGGTTGTCGGCGACGATGATCCCTTCGCCAGGGGCCAGCGCCATCGTCGTCCGCGCGTTGATGTTCGTGACCTCCACGCTCGACTCGGTGAAGGTCATCAGCTCCATCGGCAAGAGGCGGTAGCCGGTGACGTCGTCGGCGAACTGGATCACCTTCTTCTTCATCAGACGGTTCATCGGTGCGTCCCAACCGCGCAGCTCGGACGCGCGGGGAGCGAGGCGCCCGTCACCGCTGACGACGAGTGCCGTCACCTGGTTGCTGGTCCGGTGGATGGATCGGCACGTCGACTCGGATTCGACGGGCCGCCAGCCGATCGTCGGCACTGCAGCAGTCAGGTCCATCATCGCCGCGTTGCGTTCGTCGATCACGAGCCACTGCAGTCCGTCGAACGAGTCGGCGAACGAGTGCAGGATCAGCGTGCCGTAGAACGTGAGCCGTCGAGTGGACAGGTCGAGACGGCGAACGTCGAACTCGGTGCCGGACCGCTGGCTGCTCTCGCGCCCATCGAGCAGCAGGGCGCTCCCGCCGTGGTCCGCCATCACGATCGTGCTCGTCGGCGATCGCCACTCTGCCGCCACCGACGAGTCGGGCCGGATCAGCCTGCAACCCATCGGCCCCAGGGCGACCAGGACGTCACCGCTCGACAGGCCGGCAGCGTCGCGAACCTCGATCTGGCCCGGTGCGAGCCGTGGCACCTGCACGGCGGTTCGCTCCGTCGGCGGCTTGCCGCGCCGTGGCAGGTCGGCGACCAGCGCGGTGTCGGCGCGGCTGCGCACCGCCCACCACACCTCGGTCGTGCCGGCGACGCGCTCGAGTTCGCGGGGCGTGGTGCGGATGAACTCGGATGCGATTCGGCGATCGACGACCGGGTCGCTCGCCGGCATGTTGGCGAACACGCGGAGGAAGCTGCGCACCTCGGGGTTGTCGCCGGTCCGAACCAGATCGATGGCCGATTCGACGCGCGCCGTGGTCGCGTCCAACGCCACCGCGTAGGCACGCAGCGCTCCACCGGTGGTTCCACCGAGGCGTGCTCCGCGATCGATCAGGTTCGTGAGTGCGGGGCGTAGCTCCGCGCGAGGCCACGCAGCCTCGACGGCACCGAGGAGATCTCCCCCTCGCTCCAGATCGTTCGCCCACTCCAGCCTGAGCTGCAACGCAGCCGCCCGGTCGGTCGGCTCGAGCCGGTCGATCGCGATGGCGAACGCGCGATGGCGCCGGGCTAGCGCGATCGCCCGGTCACGTCGTTTGGCCAGCCACCACAGGCGAACGATCGTGAACCCGTCCAGGCGGCGCTGCTCGGCGATGGTCGCCGCGGTCTCGAACCGTTCGTGCCGCTCGAGCATCGCCACGCCGCCTCCCGCGTCGTTGAGCAGCTCGACGAGCACGTACAGCGCCTGGTCGATCTCGCCGCGGCGTTCGAGCTCCTTCGCCGCGGCGCGGTAGGTGGCGTTCAGACGTTGCTGGATCGTCGGCCCGTAGGGGACGGACCGCCCGGGGGCGTTGCCGGCCGGGGTGATCTTCAGCTGCGACCGGCGACGCGGCAGCCGCAGCGACAGCAACCCGTCTGGCCCGCTCGCGTCACCGCCGAGGGGGATCGCCCGATGCAGTGCCTCCTCCATGTCGCCCGACTCGAACCGGCGAGCCAGGTCTTCGATGTACTTGGCGTGCTTGCGGCCGATGGTCTTGGCCGCTGGCGTGCGCATCAGCCGTTTGAAGATGGCGTTGCGCAGCTTGGGCGGACGAGGTGGTCGTGCCACGCCGCCCGAGGCCGTCGCGGGGACCGGTCGGCGCCGCTTCCGGCTCTCGCTCAGCGCGACGAGGCGGCGCACGGTCGCCTGCGTCGCCGCCGAAGCGTCCTTCACGCGCGCCGCCTTTCGGAGATCGACGGTCGGCGCCGCCGCTGGATCCGCAGGCGGACGCACCGACGTGACGTGGATGGGCGACAGGACGGTCACCTCGCCGAGATCGAACCACTCGCTGCGGTCGACGGGTGGAAGGTCGTCAGCGCGTAGCGAGCACGCCTGCCCGTGTCGTTGCTCGCGCAGCAGTCGCTCGGGGGCGATGCCCGGTGCGGCGCCGGCGTCCTCAGCGAGCTCGACGAGGACGCCGCCGGGAGCCGACTCGGCACGCACGGCCGCTCGCTGAGCAGCAAGGAGCAGCCAACGACCGTCGGGGAGATCCAGCAGCTGGCCTCCGCTGCCGAGGTGGGTGATTGCACGCGCCCGCGCCGCTGCCTCGCCGATCGTCGGCACGTCGATGACGAAGCCGATCGCGTTGGCCGTGCCGCGATGGACGAGGTCGATCCGCCTCATCGTGCACCGTCGCTGAAGCGCAAGGCGATGACCCCCGAGCCGGCGTCGTACGCAATGGTCGTGCCGTCGGCACGTTGGACGGCGATCAGTGGCTTGGTGGGGTGCACGCTGATCTCGGCGATGTCGCCCGACAACGCGGTGATCGTCCGCGACGTCCGGCCGTCGAGACGGACGAGCTGGCCGCCGTCCGACAGCGAGACGAGGAACGGGCCGGCGGCGGTCGTGATGACCCCGATCGGCTCGCCCTGTGCCGACGTGATGACCTCGTCCGCAGGCTGAGCGATGCGTCGCAGCGTCCATGAATCGTGCACCCGCCAGCCGACGTAGCCCGCGCCGATCACCAACGGGGCACCGTCGGGGACCTGTTGGAGCAACGTCCCCTGGACCCAGACCCCACGGCCGGCGACGTTGCCGATCGGACGCAGGATGAACGGGACGTCCACGGCGTCCGATGCCGCCGCAGCGAGGATCGGATGGCGTTGCGGCGGCCCGTGACGGCCGAACCGCCACCAGCCGGATGGCAGCTGCGCGTAGAGCAGACCGCCCTCGAACAACAGCGGCGCGAGCGGCTTGGCGCCGATGAGATCGAGCTCGTCCTCACGAAGCCCCAGGGCGCTCAGCGGCACCTCGAGCCCGTTGAGGTCGGCCAACTTCTTGCCGACGATCTCGAGGGTCAACTGCTGATCGACGTACACGAGGGCCACGGTTCGAGTGCCCATGTGCCCGGCCGCGATCACTGGTCCGCTGAAGGAGCGTCGCAAGAACTGCGGTGTCGCTTGCTTGCCGAGCCTCGGCACCGGGACCGAGTAGACGACTTCGGGCCATTCGGAGCGGCACAGCAGCCGGGACGTGGCATCGAGGAACCGAGGGTGACGGATGCTGGTGACCGTGTTCGTCGGTTCGGTGACGACGCCGGACTGTTGCCGTCGAAACCCGCGCTCGCGGAGCAGCCGGATGGCGTCGTCGCGGGGAGGCAGCGGCACGGTGGACCGCTTGCCATGGGAGACGACTTCGAGGTCGGTCGCGCCGTCGACGTCGACCCCGGACTCGGTGAAGGTGATCGTGTGCAGACCGGCGGACGCTGCGCGCATCGCCGCGAGGTCGCTGCCGCCACCCATCCAGCACTCGTCGTCCGGTCCGAGGCCAGAGGTCCAGGCCGCGACGTGCACGGGCTCGATTCGTTCGTGCGTCCGATTGGCCAACCAGGCGACGACGATGTCGTTCAGGCTGCCGCGCATCGACTCGCCTGGCCGCTGGATCACGCCGACTTCGAGGTCGACCCCGAGACGCTGCGACTTGCGCCAGAGGAGCAGGATCACGGCCAGATGACCGATGCGGGCCATCCCCAGCTGATCCGGCCCCGAGTCGAGAACGACCAGCAGACGTCCGGCGACGAGCTCCTTGACGACGTTCAGCTCCAGGTACCCGGCCTCCGCCTGCGCGAGTCGTCTGAGGAACTCGTCGGGGATCTCGTCGGCCAGCGCCAGCTCGCTCAGCAGCAGACGACTGATCGGTCCGCGTCGATCGATGCCCGAGTACCCGTCGGGCTCCCCGCTGCGGTGCGGGGCGACGTGATCGGTGTCGACCGCAACCTCCAACCGCGTCATGAGGTGCAGCAGCGACGCCGCCAGCTCGTCGTCGAAGAGGTCGGCCAGGATCGTCCAGCCGGCGATGCTGGACGGCAGCTGGGCGATCGATGCAGACCTCATCGAACGTCTCCGGCGAGACGGGAGAGCTGGGCTCGGTCGATCTGCGGGCGTGGCACCTTCGTGATGAGCACCTGCCCCGGAAGCACCACCACCAGATCGTTCGGCTCGCTGCAGCGGCGCGCCGCCGGTGCGATGACCGCGGCACTCGGCACGAGGTGGAGCGTCGTCGGGAGCAGCAATCCGCCGTCCCAGCCGAGGTACACAGCGCCATCACTCCACGGCAGGTCGGTTTCGGCTCCGACGACGAGCAACACGTCGTCGGAAGCGGATGCCGCCAGCTCGGCTCCCGCCCCCAGTCGGCGAAGGGTGGAGCGCGCCAGCCCGGCGACCGCAGCGGCTCGGGCGACGACGGCCACGCTCGGCAGCGGAACGTCTCGCGTCAACCACCGAGGGCGGATCGCGGTGGGCGCTGTCACGGATCGAGCGACTCGACGAGGCGCTGGCGGATGGTGCTCAGCTCTGGTGTGAGCTGATCCGGCGAGAACGTTGCGTCGATCTCGCGAACGACCGCCTCCCGGCGAAGGCGGATGTCGTCGTCGTCAGGTCGCTCCGGGCCGGGAAGCAGGCCGCGACCCGTTTCGACGAGCCGCCCGGCTCGGGCTGCGCGGCTGGCCGAGAGGAGCTCGGCAGCGTTCGGCAGCAACGCGTTGGCAGCGTGGTCGAGCACCGGGCCGAGGATCTCGCGTGCGGTGATCTGCGCCTCGTTCGTCGGCACGATGAGCGGAAGGGTCCAGAGGTCGGTCGGGTTGGCGACCGTTCGACCGTCGAGCACGGCTGCAGCAGCGATCAGTGATTGCGCCTTGACGGCGCGCCGGTCGGTGATCGGGATCCCGGCCGAACGCATCGCTCGGATCGCATCCGCCAGCGCGGGCCGGACCGGGCGGAGGTCGCAGTCTCGGCACGTGACGCGCAGGCGGTCGAGGACGTCGATGTCCATCCGGCTGTGCGATTGTCCCGTTGCCGCGTGGTCGTGGTTCCACGCGGTGAAGAGCAGATCGTCGAGCATCCCGTCCTCGATCGGGTCGATGAACATCCGCACGAGGAACCTGTCGGCGAACGCGGCCAACGAGGTCTCGGCCGGCATCGCGTTCGACGCGCCGACGCACAGCCGCAACGGGACGTCCATCGCCGTGCTGCCTCGTCGGAACGTCTTCTCGTTGAGGATCCCCAACAAGGTGTTCAGGATCGCGGTCGAGCCGAGGAAGACCTCGTCGAGGAAGACGAAGTCTGCCTCGGGCAACATCCCTGCCGTCTCGATCTCGACGATGCCGTCGCGGAGCTTGCGCAGGTCCACCGGACCGAAGATCTCGTTCGGCTCCGTGAAACGCCCGATGAGGTACTCGAAGTAGTGCCCGCTGAACTGGCGCGACACCGACCGCACGACTTGCGACTTGGCCGTTCCCGGCGGCCCGATCACGAGGACGTGCTCGCCGGCCACCGCCGCCAGGAACAGGACCTCGACGAGGGCATCGCGCTCGACCAGGCCGGCGCCCGCTCGCTCGATCGCCCCATGGACCTGCTCGATGTCCCCCGCCAACGCGTTGCTCATGTACCAAGTATCGGTCACGCGAGGCTTGGTGACGGCGGTCGAATAGCGTGATCCGATGCGGACGGGGATGGTGGTTGCTTCGGTGTGCGTCGGGCTCGTCGTGGTGTCGTGCAGTTCGACGCCTCGACTGTCTGCGGAGAAGGCGACGGCGAAGCTGCAGACGGCGTGTGCTGCGTTCGAGGCCGAACGGGCTGCGGCGAAGCAGCCGGAAGCGGGCAGCGACACCTTCGAGTTCGACACGCTGCGGCTGCCGCGCATCACCGACTCGGACGCGTACAAGCTCCTCGGCAAGGTGAACGGCCCGAAGGAGAGCGAGGCGTCGCTGAAGGAGCTGCAGGCCGACGTGCTCGCCCTCGCTCGCAACCAGTCCGACGTGCGAACGGACTTCTCCGAGCGTCGGCTGGAGTCGGGCACGACCGACCTGGCTGCCGGCGCCGAGCTGCTGACGAAGATCGACGAGCTCGCCGCGTCGCTCGACGTGCCGAACTGCGCGTCGAAGGCCTGGGTCGGCGACTGGTACGACGAGGCGAACGAGGTGCAGGACGATCTGGTCGAGTCGACGAAGCCGACCGGCGACTTCGTCACCGATGTCGAGGCGCTCTGCTCGCGGCTGAACGACGACATCAGCAGCGCGCCGCTCCCGCTCGGTTCGATCGAGACCCAGCAGTGGGCGCTCGCCGTCAACGACGGCCTGCGGTTGTTCAGCCGCGACCTCGATGCGCTCGACATCCCCGCCGACAAGCAGGCGGGCGTCGACGAGCTGCACGGCATCATCGATCAGCTCTCGTCCGACCTCAGCAGCGTCGTCGCCAAGATCGCCGGCAGCAACCAGCAAGCACTCGACGACGCCACCGCCGCCGCGCAGTCCGGCATCACCGATTTCGTCGACCAGCTCCACGCCCTCGGCGCGACCGGCTGCTGAACGAACGTCCCTTCTAGGCTGACGCGATCGACACCGTGCTAACCCGCTTTCGTGACGCAGTGACCAGCTCGTGGCGAGCAACGGCCAGGGCTGCCGTCATCGTCGGCGTCGCGCTGCTGCTGATGATCGATCCGAACGCGACCAAGCCGCGCGACGTGATCTTCGAGCGGATCGTCAGCGGCATCTTCCTCGCCATCTTCGGCGTCGGCACCGTCATCGCGGTGCTGCAGGTGCGCAAGCTCAGGCGTTCGCCGGCCAGTCCTGGCCGAACCAGCGCTTGATCCGGCCGGTGCCGAAGTCCACCTTGTGGACGGCGAGGTCGTGTGATGGACCCTCCATCTCGCCGAACGGTGCCTGACCCTTGAGGAAGGTGACGTTGACCAGCGCGATCTGGTCGTGCCCGAACTCGAGGTAGCACGTTCCGTGCCCGTCGTACTGCGAGGTCGGCGCGTCGCCACGGATGGCAGCGGCGATCGCGTCGGCCACGACCGTCGCCTGACCTTCGGCGAACACGCCGGCCTTCGGCGTGCCGACACTGGTCACGTCGCCCACCGCGTACACGCCCGGGAACGAGGTCTCCAGCGTCAACGAGTCGACCGGGATCCACCCGTCCACGGTGAGGCCGGCGTCGACCACCACCGACGGAGCACGGTGCACCGGCACGCCGAGGAAGAGGTCGAACTCGATCTCACCGCCATCACTGAGCACGAGCACCTTGCGAGCGCCGTCGACCGACGAGATCAGCTTGTCGGGGTGCCACTCGATGCCGCGCTCCGCGAACGCCGTGAGCAACGCCTTCGACGCGGCGGGGGAGGGCGGGATCGGCACGCCCATCGGCATCACCAACGCCACCGATGATTGGTCGCGCAGCCCGCGCTCGGTGAGGAAGTCGTGCACCAGCAACGCCGTCTCGCTGGGCGCCGGCGGGCACTTGAACGGCGTCGATGTGACGCCGACGACCACTCGTCCACCCTGGAAGTCGGCCAGCACGTCACGCAATGCGAACGCGCCGGCGACGGTGTAGAACTCGTGGCCGCCCTCGACGAGGCCCGGTGTGGCGTCGGGGTGGAGATCGGCGCCGAGCGCGACGACGAGCACGTCGCCCACGAAGCTGCCGGCATCGGTCTCGACCGATTTCGCCACCGGATCGATCGAGCGGATCGTCGTCTGCACGAATCGCACGCCCGGCTTGACGATGTCGGCGTATGGGTGGTGCACCGCGTCCGCCGTCGATCGCCCGAACATCACGTCGAGCTTGGAGAAGCCGAAGACGAAACCGGAGCCCTTGTCGATCAAGGTGATCTCGACGTCGTCGCCGAACTCCTCGGACAGCTTCGCCGTCAGTTCCAAGCCGCCAAAACCCGCCCCGAGCACGAGTACACGCATGGGCCGGACTGTAACCCGACCAGGGCACCTACGATCACGCCGTGGACAGCACCGACCTCGCCTTCGCCGGCGCTGTCGAACAGGCCCGGCTGATCCGCGAACGGCAGGTGTCTGCCTTGGAAGTGGTGGACGCCACGCTCGCTCGCATCGACACCCTCAACCCCGATCTCAACGCATACCGAGTCGTCTTCGCCGACCAAGCACGCGACGCTGCCCGCTCCATCGACGATGGCAGCGCCGCGAGCGGTCCGCTGACTGGCGTGCCGGTGGCGATCAAGGACGATGCCGACGTGGCCGGTGAGATCACCGCCTGGGGAACGGACGCCTACGGCGATCCAAAGCCTGTCGACTCCGATGTCGTCGCCCGGCTGCGCGCCGCTGGGGCGATCATCATCGGCAAGACCAACGTGCCCGAGCTGACCCTGTGGCCGTGGACTTCCTCGACGACGTGGGGCGTCACCCGCAACCCGTGGGACCGCACCCGCACGCCCGGCGGATCGTCCGGCGGATCGGCGGTCGCGGCGGCGACGGGCACGTGTGGCGTTGCGCTGGGATCCGACGGCGGCGGTTCGATCCGCTACCCGTCGGCCTGCACCGGCCTGTTCGGCATCAAGCCGCAACGCGATCGCATCCCACTTGGCCCCGACCACCACGACGCCTGGTTCGGGCTGACTGCTTACGGCCCGCTGGCTCGTTCCGTCGGCGACGCGGCGCTCTTCCTCGACGCGACGGCGGATGGCGCGCCGGATGGCGGCTACCTCGCCGCGCTCCAAGCAGCTCCGCACCGCCTACGCATCGCCGTGTCGTTCAAACCGCCCCGAGGATCGATGGTCCGCCTCGCCGACGACCGTCGTGCGGCACTCGAGCGCACCGCCGATCTGCTGCGTTCGCTCGGTCACGACGTGTTCGAGCAGGAGGTCGACTACGGCGCAGCGATGGTCAACGTCAGCGTGCGCTACCTCAGCGGGCTCGCCCACGACGTGACGACGATGCCGCGACCGGAGCGACTCGAAGGTCGCACTCGCAGGCTCGCGGCCGTCGGCCGGCGAGTCCCGAACCGGTTGCTGCAGCGCTCCCGTCGCAGCGAGGCCGCCGTTGCCGCGACCATGAACCGCATCTTCGAGCGTGCCGACGTCGTGCTGACCCCGATGATGCCCGGCCCGCCGCCGCTGATCTCCGACGGCGGCGTGGTTCGCTCGCTGAACCGCTCGGCCAGGCAGGTTGCCTGGGCATCGCCCTGGAACGCGATCGGTCAGCCAGTTGCGTCGGTGCCCGTCGGCTTCGACGATGCCGGGCTGCCGCTGGCGGTCCAGCTGTGTGGCCGGCCCGACGACGAGGTCACCCTCCTTCGACTCGCGTCGCAGATCGAGGCCGCGCATCCAGCTCGGCGCGCGCCCGAGACGTGATCACGTCCGTGGCGACGATCGAGTTGATCACCCCAAGCCGAGGCGGGCCATGGTCTCCGGGCCGGCGCCCGGGCTGTTCGCACGCTCGAAGGCGAGTCCATCAGCGAGCGACAGCGGCTCGCCCGCATCGACGAGGAACTTGTCGGTGCGGCTCGTGAACCACGAGTTGGCGGCGATCGCCGCGGTGATCTCATCGACCGCCGCGTCGAGCTGGTCATCCGGAACGCAGCGGTTGGCCAACCCGATCGTCGCCGCCTCAGTGCCACTGATCACCCGACCGGTGAACATGATCTCCTTCGCCTTGGCGGTGCCGATGCGCCGCGGCAAACGCTGGCTGAGCCCCCACGTGGGCGTCATGCCCCACTTGCCGTGCGTGTCGGCGAACTTGGCCGACTCGGCAGCGATGATGAAGTCGCACGCCAACGCCAGCTCCAGCGCGCCGGTGTAGCAGTGGCCCTGCACGACGGCGATCGTCGGCTGCGGCAGGGCAACGATCGCATCGATCGTCTCCGCCTGGAACGTCGCGGACGGTGCCCGCTCGCCGGCCGCGATCGCCTTGAGGTCGTTGCCTGCAGAGAACGAACGACCCGCACCGCGCAGCACGACAGCCGCCACCGTCTCGGCCTCAGCAGCCAGCGCGTCGATCAGCGAACGCAGCTCGACGAACAATGCAGGGCTCAGCGCGTTCAACGTCTCCGGCCGCTGCAGCGTCAACGTGACGACGTGGTCGCGGTCCGTGCGGGTGATCAGCTCGGTCATGGCGCGAGCATCGCGCTCAGAGGCGGGGATCGACGGGCTCGGACTCCAGCGCCAGCACCCCGAACACGCACTCGTGCACGCGGTGCAGCGGCTCGTCGCGCACGAATCGCTCGAGCGATTCGATGCCGAGGCAGAACTCGCGGATCGCCAGGCTGCGCTTGTGCCCGAGGCCGCGGTGGCGCAGCCGGCCGAGTTGCTGCGGCGTGGTGTACTCCGGCCCGTAGATGATCCGCAGGTACTCCGCCCCGCGGCACTTGATGCCCGGCTGGACGACGCTGCGCTTCCACGTCACGACGACGTCGGCCGGCTTGATCACCATGCCCTCGCCGCCCGCTGCGGTGAGGTCCTCCCACCACGCGATCGCGGCCGCCTCGGATGCGTCGTCACCGAGCTCGACGGCGATGGTCTGTGTCGCCCGGAAGGTGGTCGGTGCGTCCTCGGCAAGCCGCGCCGAGAGCGCCATGTGCCACGGATGCGGATCCAGGGCACGCACTCGTCCCTCGGTCGCCAGCACCTGGAACGGCGCCAGCCGCAGACCCTCGAGCCCGGTGGTCGGCCAGCAGTACCGGCGGTACGCGTCGACGAACCGCACCGCCATCTCGTGGCGATCTGCCGCGGCGGCAGCAAGCGGAGCTGCGTCGTCGATCCGCGCCGCGACCGCGGCGAGCACCTCGTGCTCGGCCGCCAGTGTTGCGGTGGCCGCAGCGCCGACCGATGCGTACTGATCGCGCAGCAGTGCCTCCGCCTTCGCCGACCATGGCAGCAGTTCGCAGTCGAGCACCGCCCAATCGGTCTCCAGCTCCTCCCACAGCCCGAGCGCGTCGAACGAGCTGCGCACGCGATCGAGCAGCGCCGCCGTCAACGACGGATCCGAGAAGAACGCCCGCCCGGTACGCGTGTGGATCGCTCCCGCGCCGGAGACGCCGAAGCGGCGGAGTGCAGCGGCATCGTCGCGGCACACGACGACGACAGCGCGCGAACCCATGTGCTTCTCCTCGCACACGAGGTGGACGACGCCGTCGCGTCGATAGGCGTCGAACGCCTCGGCGGGGTGCTCGAGCAACCCGTCGCGTGCCGTGGTCTCCGGCGGCGACATCGTCGGCGGCAGGTAGACCAGCCAGTGCGGGTCGATGGCGAATCGGCTCATCACCTCGAGTGCGGCAGCTGCGTTCTCCTCGCGAACGGTCACGGTGCCGGTGAGGCGCGCCTCGATGATCCGCTTGCCGGTGACGTCGTCGAGGTCGAGCACGTCGGCCGGACGCTCGGCGACGGCCGGCGCGAGTGGCCGGCTCGGCTCGTAGTACATCTGGCGCGCCGGAACGGACACGAGCTCGCGCTCCGGCCAACGCAGCGCGGTGAGCTTGCCACCGAACACGCAACCGGTGTCGATGCAGATCGTCCCGTTGATCCACATCGCCTCCGGAACGGGCGTGTGGCCGTAGACCACCGCGGCCCGACCGCGGTAGTCGTTGGCCCACGGGTAGCGGACCGGCAGGCCGAAGTCGTCGGTCTCACCGGTGGTGTCGCCGTACAGGGCGAACGAACGGACCGCGCCGGACGAGCGGCCGTGCATCTGCTCCGGCAGACCGGCGTGCGCGACCACGAGCGAACCGCCGTCGAGGATGGCGTGGCTCACCAGTCCGTCGATGAACTTGCCCACCTCGGCGCGGAACTCCGGCGTCTCGGCGGCCAACTGCTCCATCGACTCCTTCAGCCCGTGGCTCATCGTCACGTTGCGCCCGTCGAGCGCCCGCTTGAGCTTGTTCTCGTGGTTGCCGGGGATGCACATCGCCATGCCCGCTCGAACCATGTTCATCACCATCCGCAGCACCGCCGGCGTGGTCGGGCCGCGGTCGACCAGGTCGCCGAGGAAGACGGCCTGGCGACCGTCCGGGTTCGTCGCGTTCGTGCCGTCGGCATCGACGTCCCAACCGAGCTCGCGCAGCAGATCGACGAGCTCCGTGTGGCATCCGTGGATGTCGCCGATGATGTCGAACGGACCGGTGAGGTCGCGCTTGTCCGGCCACATCGGCTCACGCACCACGGTCGCCGCGTCGATCTCGTCGAGCCCGCGCAGCACGAACACCTTGCGGAAACCCTCGCGGTGCAGGTTGTTGATCGACCGCATGAGCGCGTTGCGCTGGTTGCGGATGACGTGGTCGCCGAAGTCGCGGTCGGGTCGTGTCTCGTTGCGCTGACGGCACACCTCCGGCGGCACGTCGAGCACGATCGCGTAGGCGAACACGTGGTGCTCCTTGGCCAGCTGGATGATCGGCCGGCGATCCTCGCTGCGCACGCTGGTGGCGTCGATGACGGCCAGCCGTCCGCCCTCCAGACGCTTGCCGACGATGGTGTGCAGCAGGGAGAACGCTGCCTCGGTGGCGGACTGGTCGTTCTCGTCGTCGCTGACGAGTCCACGACAGAAGTCCGAGGACACGACCTCGGTGGGCAGGAAGTGACGAGCGCCGAACGTCGACTTGCCGGAGCCGGACACGCCGACGAGCGCGACCACGCACAGGTCGGGGATCTTGATCCTCATCGTGTGAACACCGCCATCTGCGTCGGGCTGCCGAGCCGCTCGTCCACGGGCCCGATGCCGGTGATCGTCACGGTCAGCTTGCGGCGCTCGGAAACGCCGTTGCACCACTCGGCGAACTCGGCGCGTGTCCACTCGAAGCGGTGATCGTTGTGGCGCAGACGGTCGTGCGGCATGCCGTCGAACAGCACGTTGAACTCCACGTTCGGGGTCGTGACGACGACCGTGCGCGTGAGCGCTTCACCGAACACGGCGTCCTCGAATGCGGCCAGTCGCGGCGGGTCGATGTGCTCGATCACCTCGACGATGGCGAGTGCGTCGAAGTCGCGCAGCCGCTTGTCGCGGTACGTCAGCGCGCCCTGCCACAGATCCACCCGCGCGCGCTGGCGCGGCGCCATGTCGTCCAGCTTCAAGCGCCGGGCCGCTGTCTCCAGCGAACGCCACGAGACGTCCACTCCGACGACGCGATCGATCCACGCCTCCTGCAGCAGGGCGCGCACCAACGTGCCCTGACCGCAGCCGAGGTCGGCAACGCGTTGTGCCCCGGCATCACGAAGCGCGGCGACCACCGCCTCCATCCGCTGATCGTTGAGACGCACCGGCCGCTCGAGGGCTTCCTCGCCGGCGTCGTTCGTCTCCTGCGCCGCATCAGGATCCTCGACGGAGCCGTCCGCTTCGATGAGCCGCGCGAGTGCACGGCGAGTCAGTTGGCGATCGTGTCGCAGGTAGCGACGGGTGATCATCTCGCGCTCCGGATGGGCGCCGAGCCACTCACCTCCGCGGCGCAGCAGCTTGTCGATCTCGTCGGCGCCGACCCAGTAGTGCTTGTCGTCGTCGAGCACCGGCAGCAGCACGAAGAGGTGCCCGAGCACGTCCTTGACCCGCGCCGACACGGTCAGCGTGGCATCGAGGTACCGGCTCTCGCCCCACTGCGGGAACATCGTGTCGAGCTCGATCTGATGCGCATCGACCGTGTAGCCGAGCGGCTCGAACAGCGCGCGAAGAACGGCGACACCGCCTCGGCACGGCAGCACCGGCAGGTGGATGCTCAGCGGGAGTGCCACCTCGGCCAGCTCTGGGCGGTCCTTGCTGCGGCCGGTCATCGCCGTACCGAAGAGCTTGTTGATCGCCACCGACATGAACGACGACACGGCGTAGGGCCGGTCGTTGACGTAGTGCGACAGCGAGAAGGCGTTGCCCGACGGGCCATGGTGGTCGCGCACCAGACGCACCGGATCGATGTCGACGATCGCCGCCGCGGTGCACCGATCCTCGGTCGCCTCCGGGTAGCAGACGCGTGCCATCCCGAACGGCAGCTCCTTCTCGTGCACCCGGTCCGGGTTCTTGTGCAGCAAGAACCCGAGGTCGGTGGCCGGAGTGGCGGTCGACGTGATCGTCAGCAGCACGATCCCGCCCTCATCCTTCGCTCGCCCAGGCGCGCTGGTGCGCGCTGACGAGCCAGGCGTTGACCGCAGCCAGGTCGGGCTCCGGGCGCACCGGCGACGTGACGCGCAGGGCGAGCAGACGCGCCTCGAGGTCGGCCGCGGCGTCGAGCGCTTCCTGCTTGCTGTGGCCACCGCGGCGCAGATCGCGCAGCCAGGTGCGCCATGGCTCTGGGATCGGCAGCGTGATCCGCCCGGTCTCCATCAGTTCGACGCCCTGCACGCCGAGCCGCACCATGTGCATCGCGTACTTCGTGTCGAACCCGTAGCGGTCGATCAGCTCCGGGCGGTTGGTGTGCTTGCCGCCGCGAACGCCGAGCAGGCGGTCGCGCTGCGACTGCAGGTACCCGATGAACCGCTCGCCGGCGGCGCGGCAGATGATCGCCGGAGCCAACGCGCGCAGCTCGTCACCGAGCTCGGTGCGCACGATGACGTTGCGGTCGGCGACGAACAGCGGCAGGAGCACCGTCGGGTTGCCGTGCGTCGCAAGCCGCATCCACTTGCGTGCGCTGTAGATCGTCAGATCCACGTCGCCCGGCCCACTGCGCTGACCCTCTGGCTGCGTGCGGAAGATGTACTGATCGAAGCGCTCGAGACCGCACACGTACGCCGGCGGCTCGATGCAGATCCCCATCTCGTCGCGATCGTCCTGCCCGTCGATCGCCGTCCCGTGCACGCCGGACCCGACGAGGACGCGCAGGATCTCGCCAGCCTCGGCGAGGCGGCGGTGCTCCTCGTCGCTGTGCGGGTTGACGAACGCGTCCATCGCCGCAGTCTCGCGGGTGTTGCGGCGGACTCTGGGGCGAATTCGTTTCGGAAGCCGCAACGAACTGCACCCAGAGGGTGCAGACGTCAGACGTTCACGAGGTCGAGCTGCACCTGGACGGGTTCACCGATCTCGAGGCCCTCCGCGAGGCGGATCGGCTTCTTGATCGGCAGCACGTAGGCCTTGGCCTTCGAATCGGGGAACAGCGACGTCTCCCACGTGCTCGACCCGATCGTCACCCGTACCCGGACCGAGCCGAAGCCGCCGGTTCGCCCGGTCATGACCTCCTCGATCTCGTCGGACTCGTCGAACGGCAGGGTGACGAAGTGCCACGACCCGCCCTGGTGCATCCACAGATCGGCCTGGAACCGGTACGACATCGCAGCGACGGTAGCGAATCGCTCCGGCCCGGACGGCGAGCAGGCGCAGGCGTAGGGTTCGTCCGTGGAGCTGTGGACGATGGGGGTCGCCGCGCCGGCGACGGCAGCGCGGTCGGCAGAACGGGCCGAAGCTGCGGGTTGGGACGGCATGCTCGTCGTCGACTCGCAGAACCTGGCCGGTGACCCGTACGTCGGCCTCACCCTCGCCGCGCAGGCGACGTCCACGCTGCAGCTCGGCACCGGCGTCACCAACCCGGCGACGCGCCACCCCGTCGCTACCGCAGCGGCGATCGCCAGCGTGCACCAGGCATCGGGAGGGCGGTGCGTGCTCGGCGTCGGCCGCGGCGACAGCGCCCTCGCTCATCTCGGCACGGCTCCCGTGCCGGCCGAGCTGCTGGAGCACTACATCATCGCCGTGCGCGCCCTGCTGCGCGGCGACGAGGTCGACTTCGAAGCGCTGCACCGCTACACCCCCGACGGCGTCAAGCTGGTCGACACTCTCGGCCTCGCCGACGCACCCACCGGCAGTCGCCTGCGATGGCTGCCTCGCGATCTCAGTCCCGTCCCCGTCGAGGTCGCCGCCACCGGCCCGCGCGTGCTGGCCCTCTCGGCATTGCACGCCGATCGCGTGATGCTCGCCGTCGGTGCCGATCCGGCTCGCGTCCAGTGGGCCATCCAACACGTGCGCGACACGCGCGAGCGCGCCGGACTCGACCCCTCCGGCGTCGCCATCGGCTCCTACGTGAACGTCGTCTGCCACCCCGACATCGACACCGCACGAACGCTGATCAGTGGCGGCCTGTCCACGTTCGCCCGCTTCTCGGTGATGGACGGCAAGGTGCGCACACCCGTCGACGACGGTCAGCGCAAGGTGCTCACCGACGTGCACCGCGCCTACGACATGACGCATCACACCGAGTCGGGCTCGGCGCAGACGCAGCAGTTCACCGCCGACTTCATCGACCGGTTCGGCGTCGTCGGCAACGCGCAGCAGTGCACCGACCGCCTGGCCGAGCTCGCTGCGTTCGGCATCGACCGGTTCGCCGTCGCCGGCCCCAGTCTCGGCAGCGACCGAGGCGAAGCCGTGTCGGCCATCGCCCGCTTCACCGCCGAGGTCGCGCCTGCGTTGCGCGACCGGCACTCACCCATCACCAAGGAGCACGCATGAGCAAGCTCGACCTGATCATCCGCGGCGGCACCGTCATCGACGGCACCGGCGCACCAGCACGCACCGCCGACGTAGCGATCGCCGACGGCCGCATCGTCGAAGTCGGTCGCGTCACCGACGATGCCGAGCGCATCGTCGATGCCGACGGCGCCGTCGTGGCTCCCGGCTTCGTCGACATCCACACGCACTACGACGGCCAGGCCACGTGGGACTCGCACCTCGCCCCGTCGGCCTGGCACGGCGTGACCACGGTCGTCATGGGCAACTGCGGCGTCGGCTTCGCACCTGTGCGCACGCAGGACCGTCAGCGGCTGATCGAGCTGATGGAAGGCGTCGAGGACATCCCCGGCGCAGCCTTGCACGAGGGCCTCAGCTGGAACTGGGAGAGCGTCGGCGACTACCTCGACGAGCTCGAGCGTCGCCCGCACGACATCGACTTCGCCGCGCAGGTGCCACACGGTGCGCTGCGCCTCTACGTGATGGGCGAGCGCGGCGCCAACCGCGAGCCGGCCACCGCCGACGAGATCGTCGAGATGGGCCGCCTGGCTGCCGAGGCCGTGGAAGCCGGCGCACTCGGGTTCACCACGTCGCGCACGCTCAACCATCGCACCAGCACCGGCGAGCCGACCCCGACGCTCACCGCTGCGCGAGCCGAACTGGTCGGCATCGCCCGCGCCATCGGTGCCACCGGACGCGGCGTGCTGCAGGTGGTCAGCGACCTCGTCGATGTCGACGACGAGTTCGGCACCTTCACCGAGATGATGTCGGTTTCCGGTCGGCCGCTGTCGATCTCGCTGGCACAGCACTCCAGTCGCCCGTTGCAGCACCGCCGGGTGCTGGAGCTGATCGCCGAGGCGAACGCCGACGGCCTGCAGATGCGTGCCCAGGTGGCCGCTCGCGCGATCGGCATCCTCATCGGCTTGCAGGGCTCGGTGAACCCGATCGGTGGCGCACCGACCTACAAGTCCGTCGCCGACCTCCCGCTTGCCGAGCGCGTCGCCAAGCTGCAGGCGCCGGAGATGCGCGCTGCGTTGGTGGAGGAGCTGCGCGCCCGTCCCAACCCGTTGGTCGCCGATCTCGGTCGGGCGTTCGTGCTCGGGCAGGACCCGAACTACGAACCCGATCCGAGCAACAGCATCGCCGCCACGGCGGGCCGCGCCGGCCGCGACCCGATCGACCTCCTCGTCGAGCTCCTCCTCGCCGACGGCGGGACCGGCCTCATGTACGTGCCGTTCCTCAACTACGTCGACGGCAACCTCGACGCCGTCGCCGAGATGCTCTCGCACCCGTACGCGGTGCCCGGCCTCAGCGACGGTGGCGCCCACGTCGGCACGATCTGCGACGGCAGCTTCCCGACGACGTTGCTGGCCCATTGGGGCCGCGACCGCGATCGCGGCGAACGCTTCGAGCTGCCGTGGATCTTCAGCCGTCAGTGCCGTGCCACGGCCGAGGCGGTCGGGTTGCTCGATCGTGGGTTGCTCGCACCCGGCATGCGCGCCGACATCAACATCATCGACATGGAGGCCCTGCGCCTGCACCAGCCGCGGCTGCTGTTCGATCTGCCGGCCGGCGGCAAGCGACTGCTGCAGGACGTGGACGGCTACCGCCACACCTTCGTCGCCGGCGTCGAGACCTACACCGATGGAGCGGCCACCGGCGCCCTGCCCGGCAAGCTCGTGCGAGGGGCCCAGAGATGAGCACCGTCGTGAACGCATCACCCGTCATCACCACGCCGATCATCTCCGCCGACTCGCACATCACCGAGCCGCCGAACACCTACATCGACCACATCGATCCGAAGTTCCGCGATCGAGCCCCGACGATGGTCGACGGCGGCGAGAAGCTCGGCGAGGTGTTCATGATCGACGGTTGGAGCCGTCCGCTGTCGCTGGCCACCGCTGCCGCAGCAGGCAAGAAGCCGGAGGACATCAAGGCCTTCGGTGCCAAGTTCGCCGACCTCCATCGCGGCGGGTGGGACCCCGTTGCCCGCATCGACGACCAACGCCGCGACGGCGTGGCCGCCGAGGTGATCTATCCGAGCATCGGGATGATCCTGTGCAACATCAAGGACGCCGACTACAAGCACGCCTGCTTCGAGGCCTACAACCGCTGGCTCGCCGAGTTCTGCTCCTCCAGCCCCGCCCGCCTCCTCGGCCTCGGCCAGTCGGCGATGCGCACACCGGAGGACGGCATTGCCGACCTCGAAAAGATCAAGGCCCTCGGACTGCGCGGCGTGATGCTGCCCGGCCAACCGGGTGTCGAGGACTACGACTCGCCGGTCTACGACGAGTTCTGGGAAGCGGCGATCGACTTGCAGCTGCCACTGTCGTTCCACATCCTGACGATGAAGGGCGGCGAGACCCGCGGCCCGAAGATGGCCGGCTTCCTCAGCATCGTGCGCGGCTGCCAGGACGTGATGGCGATGCTCGTGATGGGAGGCGTCTTCGAGCGCCACCCGAACCTGAACATCGTTTGCGCCGAAGCCGACGCCGGCTGGGTGCCGCACTTCATGTACCGGATGGACCACGCCTACAAGCGCCACCGCTACTGGCTGCCGCCGGGGCAGGAGCTGTCCAAGCTGCCGAGCGAGTACTTCGCCGAGAACATCAGTGTCACGTTCCAGGACGACTGGTCGGCCTTCAAGCAGGTCGACGAGATGAACTGGCACAAGCTGATGTGGGCCAACGACTTCCCGCACAGCGACTCGACGTGGCCGTGGAGCCAGGAGATGCTGGCAGAGCACACCGTCGGGCTGACTGCCGACCAGACCCAGGCGATCCTCAGCGACAACGTCGCAAAGCTCTACAACATCGACGTCGACGCGCTCCGCTAGCTGTCGCTAACCAGCGCAGAGCAACCCGAGGGTTCTGCTCGTGCTCGACACCGTGGACCGCCACGTCGTGCCGGTCAGCGAGCTGCGCACCTCGACGAACACGGTGATCGGCAGCACACCGAGCACGTTGTTGGACGTCGCGCTGGTTCCTGCCGTCGCGGTGAACGCGCCGGTCGGCGCGCTGCCGTAGCCGAACCGGTACTCGTAGCCGTTCGCCGGCGCCGCTGACGCGTCCCACGCCACGTTCAGACTGCACAGCAGACCGAGCGTGCTGTTCTTCGTCGTCTGCAGGTTGCCCGGAGCGACGAGCGTCGCCGCCGTGAGCGCATCGGCGGTGTTCGAGGTCGTTCGCGCGAATGCTGCGTCGGCATGGTCGGCCGGCACGACGATCGATGCGCCAACGATGATCGCGACGATCGCCAACGGTGCGGCCGACGAGGCTCGGAACCACCGCCGCGGCGGCAGCTCCAGCACGCCTCGCGCCACGTTGCGGGTGAGCACGAAACCGATCGCCACCAAGGCCACGAGCATGAGCCACTCGCCGTCGCGCACCCAGAGCCGGGGCAGGCCGATGTAGGGCACGACGGTGGTCGCCACTCCGAGGACCTGATCGTCGCTCACCCGGTCCGAGTCGGCCGTCGGGTTGGCGTCGCCCTTCGTCACCATCCGGCTGCCGTCGAAGCCGACGAGGCGGTGGGTGAGGATGCGGCCGTCGCCACGACGGAAGGTCAGGATCGTCGACGGCCCGAGGCGGTCGACGTCGCCGGACTCGACGGTGAGGACGACATCGCCGGGATGCAACGCCGGCGACATGGAACCGCTGGTGATCGTGCGCGCCGTCGAACCGTCGGTCATCGGAACGACCACGGCCCAGATGGCCAACGTTGCAGCCATCGTCAGCACGCTCAGGCTGAGCATGCCCACGAGCACCCGCAACCGGCGGTGCGGTTCCGCTACGTCGTCTGGATTTCCCACGTGAAGGCCAGACCGGACGTGGCCAGCCCCTTGGCGTTGTTGTCGTCAGCGAGGGTCATCGTGATCTTCAACGTGCGGCTCTCGCTGGCCGATGCCGGCGTCCAGATCGTCTGCCCGTTGGAGAACGCTGTGTTCGACGACAGGAAGGTGCTCAGCGTCGAGCTGAACACCGCGCTCGACGACCCGAAGTCGCTGCAGTCGAGCGCCGTTCCCGTGGTGGACGAGTCGACCGTCATCGTGAGGTACGGGGCGAGTGCCGACACCGTTGCGCTGCCGTACATCTTCACCGCGGTGATGCCGGAGGCAGCTCCGCTGTAGGTGATCCGAATGCACTTGCTGACCTGGTTGGCCGCACCGGGCTTCATGCCCGTCACGCTGAACAGTGCCGCGCCGGCATCGTTGTCCGAAAGGTTGATGTCGATCGCCGCCAACGCGTTGCCGCTGTTCGACGTCGTGGCCGAGAACGCCGCGTCGGACACCCTGAGGACCAGCACGCTGGTCAACAGGGCGGCCGGCAGTGCGGCGAACAGACTGCGAATGGCGATCTGCCGCCGAGTGGGTCCTGTGCGCATCAGTGGCCTCCTCAGGCGATCCGGGTTGCGGTGTAGGACCAGCTCGTGACGGCGAAGCCGCCGACACCCAGCGACACGCCCGAGAACTTGCAGCGCAGGTTCACCACTGCACCGGCGGCGAGCACCGGCGTGGCCCGCACCGTCAACGTCGTGATCGGCGCACCGCCGATCAGGGTGATCTGCGCCGTGGCGGTGGCCTGCGTTGACGGTCCGAGTTGCGTGGTGTTCGTGCTGTTGAACCAGGCGCACTCATGGGTGGCGAGGGCGGCGATGGCGATGAGCGCCACCTTCTGCTCGATGGTCACCGTCGCCTCGAGCGAGTACGTCCCGGCGGCCGGAGCGGTGTAGCTGGTCACCGTCGAGTACGTGCCGGCGGTCGCCAGGTTGAGCGAGATCGCCGTCGTGCCGGAGTCGAGCGTGTCCACGGCGTCATCGACCACGTCGCTGACGCTGACCGGTGCGTTCCAGAGCCCGCCGACGCAGATGCTGATCTCGCCGGTCAGCGTGTTGATCAGCGTCGTCCCGTCGGGCGCGCAGGCCGTTCCCGTGCCCGGCGTCGTCACCGTCACCGACACGCCGGCCCCGTCGGCGCCATCGGTGCCGTTGGTCCCGTTCGTGCCGTTCGTGCCGTTCGTGCCGTTCGTTCCGGGAGGACCGGCGATCCCGTTGACCTCACTGACCGGCACCATGTAGCCGACGAGGTCGATGACGACCTGGGCCGATCCGGCGTCGTTGTAGATCGAGATCGCCCCGCCCGTGCCGAGCTTGGCCATCATCGAGTTGGCCATGATCATCGTCGGCTCGGCGTTGTTCGCCGACGTGTTCGGGCGACTCTCGCCGGCGGGCCAGATCGTGAGGAAGCTCTTCCTCGTGGCTTCCCCCGGCAGGGTGACGTTCAATAGCGCCGCCGTTGCCGTCGCAGGCAGTGGCTTTCCGGCACCGGCCAACGTCAGGTTCATCGTCTGTGCCGGACCCAATGGAGCCGATGAAGTGACGCCGATCGGCCCCGCCGGCGCCGGGCGCGTGTCGAGCACGCGCACCGGGCTCATCGGGACGATGACCTGTGCCTCGGTGGGCTCGACGCTGGCCAGACGTGCTGGTCGCGACGCCGCGTCACTGCTGACGGCCCCCGTTGCCACTCCTGCCAACGACGCGACCGCCACCACCATCCAACGACCGCGACGCCCCGAAAAACGGCGCGCCGCGGCATCCGCCACTGCATTCATAGTTCCACTCCTTGCCGAAGAGATTTGGTTCCTTTTTCATCGACACGAGCAAGAAATGCTCAAGCGGAGAGCGGCAATGTTCTCGTGGATAGTTTGCGCACTGCGGACATCAATATTTCATGTTCGACTGCAAGCGTTTGGACGAGCGCCCTGATCTGGGGAAACGCTTGTGTCATCGCGAGGGCAGGAGTAAGATCTCTCAAATAACTGTGCAGTTGAAGGTTGAGTTGCAGAAATAACGGTGATGCCTACAGGGTGAAGTGACATCCACTCGGCGAGGGCGCCATCAGGAAAGCATCAGTGCCATCGACTCATGAACGCGTACGGGAGCGTGTGATGAAGATCAGTTGGCGTTTGCGCATGGCGGCAGCAGAACGAGGGATCTGGACCGGCTCACAGCTTCGGCGTGCGCTGAAGGACGAAGCCGGTCTCGAGCTCTCTCCTCCGTCGGTGTCTGCGTTGCTCACGGGGGAACCACGAGAGGTCAGGCTGACCACGCTGGCAGCGCTGTGCACCGCGCTGCACTGCACGCCGAACGACCTGCTGCGGATCGAGGCGGACAGCGCTCCAGACGATGCCTAGATGACGACGACGGTGGTGCCGATGTCGGCGAAGTCCCACACGAAGCGGGCGTCGGCCATCGCCTGGCGCTGACAGCCACCGGACAGCCGCTGACCGAGCTCGGCTTCGGTCATGTAGGCCGTGCCGTCAGCGACGTGCGTGGGGATGCCGTGGAAGCCGATGTTGCCGATGTCGGTCTTCTGGTAACGCACCATCAGCGGCAGGTAGGCCTTGCCGTTCCACGCCGTGCTGACCTCGGACTTGCTGTACACGTGGTGAACGCCGGGTTGCTCGTTGGAGTACTTGCTGCCGGCGACGAGCCACGAACGGATGACCCGTTCGTTCTTGTCGACGGCCCACACGCGCTGGCCGGCGCGGTCGTAGACGAGGCGCTTGCCGGATCCGGAGTTCTGCGGCAGCGGCGGCGCATCGGGCCCACTGGTGGCAACGGACGACAGCGGGTACCCGAGCAGGTCCATCGCGCCGGCCGCTGGCTTGGGCGTGTGGACGACCAACGACTCCTCGTCGGGCCACACCCCCAGCGAGATGGCCGTTTCGCGGCCGACGATGCCGTCCACGAACATGTCGCGCTCGGTCTGCACCTGACGCACAGCCGAGTACGTGTCGTTGTCGAAGGAGCCCGACGGTGAGCCACTGAGGAAGCCCTCGGCGATGAGCGCCTTCTGGAGGCACGACACGCTGTCGCCCTGCGAACCCTGGCGCAACGAGCGCTCCTTGATGGTGCAGCCGCTGCTGTCGGCGTTCCCGGTGCTCTCGTCACCGGTCAGGTCGACCTCCTTGGAGGGGTCGGTGGCCTCGTCGTCGACGGACGTCGTCGTGCCCCCGGCGCCGGTTGGGTCGGTCGGTGTCGTCGCATCCGTCGGCGCGGGAGCAACCGTCGAGCCGGCGATGATCGGGACCGAGCCCTGCGGCGGTGCGGCGTTGGCGTTGTTGCCCGTGCGCGAGCCAGCCTGGGCGAGCGAGATGACGCCACAGACGAGCAGCGCTGCAAGCGCGGCGATGAAGACGGATCGGCGGTCGCGACGTGCCACGGGGGTCAGCCTATCCGACGACGTCGGTGACATCCCGGAGCCCCGCGACGCGTGCCACGATCGGGGGGATGCTGATCACGCCGTCGGCGGGCTGAAGTCCGGGCCTTCGGTGCGGGTGCGCTTGAGCTCCCAGAACCCGTCGACCTTGGCCATCAGCATCATCCCGTCCCACAGGTCGAGCGCGTCGGCTTCGGGCAGGCGTCGGGTGATGACCGGGCCGAAGAAGCCGACCCGCGTGCCGTCGGCGCGACGGAAGGCGATGATCGGCGTGCCGACGTCCTCGCCGGTCAGCGAGAGCCCGTCGTTCATCTGCTCGTGGATCAGGTCGTCCCACGACGTCTCGTGGTAGGCGGCGGCGTGGTGAGCCGGCAACCCGGCTTCCGCCAACGCCGTCTCCGCCGACACCATGCGATCGCGCCCGGGGTGGATGTGCGTGCCGAGCACCGTGTACAGGTCGCCGACGGCTGCCTCGCCCTCGTCCTTGCGGACGGACTCGAGGACGCGCAGCAGGCTCAGCGTGTGGTTCACCACGTCGTAGAAGGGGGAGTCGGGCTGCGTCTTGTTCTTGATCAGCAACGAGATCGGCCGCCACACGATGTTCAGGTTGCGGTGCGGCGCCACGTCGAGGATCCACCGCGAGGTGACCCAGCACCACGGACAGGCGGGGTCGATCCAGAATTCGATGTCGAGCGGTTCGGTGCTGTTCGGTTTCGTCACGTGCGGGGCCAACGCCTCGACACGCGAATCCCTTCCCGTCACCCGGTCAGGGCAGGCAGCCGACGTGCGCGAGGGCGAGCCGGATCAACCGGTCGTGTCCGCCGGTCATCTCCCGGCGCACCGCGTCGCTGACCGCCTCGGCGGGCTCGAACCAATGCAGGTCGAGCGCTTGCTGCGTCGGCGAGCAATCACCGGCGACCGGCACGACGAAGGCCAGGCTGACCGCGTGATGACGCGGATCGTGGAAGCCGCTCACCTCCGGTGACGGGAAGTACTCGACGATCGTGAAGGGCGCCACCTCCGGGGGGATCCGTGGCAGCGCCACCGGGCCGAGGTCCTTCTCCAGGTGACGCAACAGTGCGTCGCGCACCCGCTCGCCGAACAGGACCCGGCCACTGACCACCATCCGGCTCAGGCTGCCGTCGGCGGCCTGACGCAGCAGCATCCCGACGTGGGTGACCTGTCCGAGCTCGTCGACGCGCACAGGGACGGCATCCACGTAGACCAACGGGACGTTGGCGCGGATGTTCTGCATGGTCTCGTTGTCGAGCCAGCCGGTCTTGGTGTCGAGTTGATCGCTCACGAGGTCCCTGTGAAGTAGCCGTTGATGTCGATGATGACGTTGCCGCCAGCACTCCCCATCTTGGCAGTCACGGCACCTCCGGCACCCAGCTTCAGCAAACCGGCGTTGGCCACGTTGAGACCCGCCGTGAAGTTGACGCTCGACGTCGGCGGCTCCGCAGCCGGGAACACGCTGAGGTAGCCGGCGTTCGTCGGGTCGGCCACCGTGAGGTTCGCCGACACGCCGGAGGCGTCCGCCGGCACCTGCGGCTTGCCGCCACCGAGCCCGGTGATCTGGACCACACGCGACTCGTCGACGCCGAAGGCCGCGCTCGGACGCGAGTCGAAGGCGCGTCCCGGCGTGAGCGGGACGAACAGCCCGAGGTCGCTCGGGGCCACCGTCTCGTCGGTGATGTACCCGACCACGTCGACGATGACGTTCGCAGTCGCGGAGGTGAAGACGCCGACGCGTTCGGTGCCGTCGACGGGGATGATGACCGTGTTCGCGGCGGCAGCACCCGGCACGAAGTTGACCGTGCTGTACTCCAGCGACCCGACCGGGTTCGCCGGTTGTGCGCGCAGGAAGCCCGGCAGACCGCCGGCCGGTGGATCGGCCGTGACGTTGAGGACGAGCGCCTTCACCCCGGAGGCCGGCACCGCGGTGGACGCCAGCCGGTCGATGGTGATGGTCTCGTTGGCGGCGACGACGCGTGGGCCGCCGAAGCCCGAGGGCAACGGGCTGGCGCTGATGCCGCGACTGTCCGCCCAGCGCTCCGGTGAGATCGGGATGAAGCGACCGGATGGCGCGGTCGGGCCGCTCGCCGGTGTGAACCAGCCGAGGAGGTCGACGATGAGGAACCCCCCGGCGGGGGCGTACAGGGTGAGGCCGCCGCTGCCGAGTGGAACGATGGCGAAGTTGGGAACGTCGACGCCGGCCGCCGGAACGTTGAGCACCGACGTCGTGCCGAGCGTGCCGTGCATGGTCGGAGTGGCCTGCACGAAGCCGCCGGCGACCGCTCCCGTCGACGTGATGTTCACC
Organism: Ilumatobacteraceae bacterium; assembly: GCA_965229005.1. Taxonomy (GTDB): domain Bacteria; phylum Actinomycetota; class Acidimicrobiia; order Acidimicrobiales; family Ilumatobacteraceae; genus CBDDIP01. The sequence goes on along the minus strand of CBDDIP010000001.1, from coordinate 501,939 downwards.
GCGACGGCGGTGGCATCGGCGGGCACCCACGAGTTGGTCATCTGGAGGTCGACGATCCCGTTGCGCGGCAGCGAACCCACGCCGGTCGGGTTCGTCGCGCTCGCCCCGCCACGCGTGTCGAGCACGCGGGTGGGCGTCGTCAACGGCGTGTAGAACGCGGGTGCGTCGTTCACCGGCTGGATCGGCGGCCCCTGCAACGTGAGCGCTCCCGCCCCGAACGCGTTGTCCGGTCCCGCAGGTCCGCGGTCGATGACGTCGTGGCGCATCAGTGCGGCGAGCGGCACGCCGGGCAGCGCCAGCCCGGCACCCAGCAGCAGCGCCGCCGCGCCGGCCGCCGCCGGCGACGATGCGGACGTGCCGGCGAAGCACGAGAAGTACGGCGCCTGGATGTAGATGGTGCTGGCGACGCACGACGGCGCAGCGATGTCCGGCTTGATCCGGCCGTCCGTGGTGGGACCCTGCGACGAGTAGTCGGCGATGAACGGCGAGCTCGGCTGGGCAAGTGCGCCAACTGCGATGAGGGAGTCGTTCTGCGAGTCGACTGCCGGCTTTGCCGCCGAGCCCGCGGCTTGCGAGTAGCCGCTCTCGATGTCGCCGACGGCAAGCGCGATCTCGATCTGGTCCGGCGTCGGGCCCACTGGCGTGGTCCCCTTGCGCAGGATCCGCAGGTAGCTGACCGAGCCCTGCGGCACGTTCCAGCCGTCGTCGGCGCCCTCCAACGGGTTTGCGCCATTGCGTTGGTTGAGGTCGATCGTCTCGACGAAGACCAGGTTCGACGGCGTGGCGATGTGCGACGACTGCGGGGGGCCGGTGTAGACCTCGACCAGGTAGTCGGTGCGCTGCTTGGGGGGCAGGTACCAGTCGTTGCTCCACCGAACGCCGTCGAGGAGGACGTAGCCCTGGCTGGTGTCGATGCGCAGGAAGGTGTCGCCCGGGCGGAACTCGATCGGGCCGGCCCCGCGGTTGGTCGGGACCGTGGTGACCATGTACCCGCCGTCGGCATCGTTGCCGGCCGAGTTGAACCACACGATGCCCAACGACGCGGTGTAGTCGACGAGCGCGTCGAGTGGCCCGGTGCCGTCGCCAGGCCCGTCGAACGCCGCGCCGAGCGAGCGGGTGATGATGCGCACGCCGTTGGCCGCGAACCAGTCGATGGCGTCGCGCATGTCGGACAGCGACCCGACGGTCGCCACGAAGACGTCCGCGCCTGGAGCCATGTCCTTGACGATCTCGGTGACCGCGACGCCGTGCCGGTCGCCTTGCCCCGGGTTCAGCGATCCGTCGTCCAGGCAGTAGCTGTCGAACGGGAACTGCGTCGGGGGGAAGGCGGTGTCCTTGCAGAAGAGGTGCCCGTTGGCGGTCGTCGGCAACGGGCCGTGCTCGTTCTCGTTCCAGAACGAGAGGTCGAAGAAGTCGATGATGCCGACTTTCGTGCCGGTGCCGATGAAGCCGTTGTCGTGCCACGTCGCGGCGGACGTGCTGGCGACCTCCTGGCCGGCGGTGGCTCCGAAGCCTGCCTCGGCACTCGGCAGGCGGTTGACGCGTCGAGGCGATCGAACGCGCTGCACGCCATCGGACAACGCGAGCCGATCGATCTTGCCCACCGGCATCGATGCCTGCACCACCGCGCCAGGTACCGACCCGAGGACCGTGCCGCCGAGGTCGGCCACCTCCGCAGTGACCACCGTGTCGAACGTGGTGAGCACCTCGACCGCGACGTGGGGCTCGGGCTTGCCCTCGATCCGCTTGGCTCGCGCTTCGGCGATCGCGTCGATGAGGTTCGGATCGTCGATCGGGTGTGCCGTGTCGGCGGCAGACGGAGGTGGAGCAGGTGAACGCGGATCCGCCGGAGCGGCATGGACGCCGACCGGGGTGACGACCGCGCAGCAGGCCAGGACGGCCAGCATCGCCATGCTTGATCTCCGCACTTGCATCATCCCCTCGATCGGCGAGGACCCTACCCGCGGCGGCGTCGGCGGGGTCGCGGCGCGAACGGGTCGACGCGGGGCTGCGCCGGCGCGAGCACGGACGTCTCGTCGTCCACGGGCACGACGATGCCGTCGGTGTCGATGTCGATCGGTTCGTCGCTGGCAGCCATGACGATCGGCGCTTCCTCGCGGGGCTTGCGACCCATCGCCTGGTCGAGTCCGAGCATGCCGGCGGCGATCACCGCACCCATCGAGCCGTGGCGACGACGCGCCGTGGCGATCATGCGTTCCACGTCGCTGTCGTTGGTCTCGTCACTCACGTCCAGCACGCTAACGCTGACCATCGCGCGTCGGCTCGCGCGGAGCGCATAGCCTGGAGGCGTGCCTGAGGGGGATACCATCCACCGTACGGCCGCCGCACTGCGGACGGCGCTCGTTGGCAAGGCAGTCACGCGCTTCGATGCCCCCCGCCTCACCGGCCCGCACCCGTCCGAAGGACGTGTCGTCGAAGAGGTCACCAGCCACGGCAAGCACCTCCTCGTCCGCTGGGACGACGGGCTCGTGCTGCACACGCACATGCGCATGACCGGCTCGTGGCACCTGTATCGAGTCGGCGAGCGTTGGCGCAAGCCGTCCACGCAACTGCGTGTCGCCATCGAGGTCGCCGACTGGGTGGCCGTGTGCTTCAACGCGCCGGTCGTCGAGACCTACCGCGAGTTCGATCGTCATCGCCATCCCGGGTTCGGGCGCCTCGGCCCCGACCTGTGCAAGGCCGACGCCGATCTTGCGTTGTGCGTGCAGCGGATGGCCAACTACGAAGACCCGGACGCGCCCATCGCCGAAGTGATGCTCGATCAGCGAATCGCCTGCGGCGTCGGCAACGTGTACCGCAGTGAGGTGCTCTGGGCCTGCGCGCTGCACCCGTTCGCGCCGGTCGGTTCGCTGGACAGCGAGGACCGCGCTCAGTTGATCAACGCTGCCGCGCGGATGCTCCGGGCCAACCTCGCCGGGCCGAATCGAATCACCAACCCTGATGTTCGCGGCGGACTTGCCGTGTACGGGCGCAACGGCCAGCGCTGCGCTCGCTGCGCCGAGACCGTGCAGGTACGTCGCGTCGGCGAGCACGCCCGCCTGCTCTACTTCTGCCCCGGTTGTCAGGTGCACCTGGACCCCCGTCCTCGCGTCACCACCACCGAGCGTCCGATGGACCCGCATCCCGCGGCGGCGAAGTTCCTCGCCGAGCTGCCATGGCGGCGAACGGACACGCTTGCGGGCTGATCAGGCGCCGGCTGATCAGGAGACGTCGGTGAGGTGCTCGATCACGTTGGCCCATCCGGGCCCGAGCACGGTCCGCTCGTCGTGCACCGCATGGCGGCGTCCGGTGATCGCTTCGTAGGCGCCGGTCGCCAAGGCGGTGGCGACGACGTCGCCGACACCGATCGCACGCGCGACGGCGGCCTCGAGGTTGAGCGTCGCCTGTTCGACGTCGCCCAACTGGTGGTGCGCACAGCCGATGCCGATGAACGCGATCACTTGGTCGAGGTAGGTCGCGCCCTTGATCGCGGTGAGCAGCTCGGCTTGTTCGAGTGCCACCTTCGGGTTGCCGCTGAGCGCCTCGACGAGGATCGCCGCAGCGGTGGCGAAGGGGTGGTCGCCACCCTCCTCGGCGATGTCCTCGATGGTGGCCAGCGCTTCGTCGAGCCGATGGAGCTGGGCCAGTGCGACGGCGCGCACGATCGTCGGCTCGAAGGCGACGCCCTGGCGGCTGTGCATCTCCTCGATGGCCCGGTCGGCGTACATCAGCGCGCCGGCGCCGTCGCCGCGGTGCATCGCCGCACCAGCTGCGGCGAGCACGGGGTATGGGCCGTTGCTCTCCTGCTCGGACAGCGAGAGAAGCTCTTCCAAGCTGCGTTGCGCTGCGGCCGCTCGGCCGAGTGCGATCTGGGAACGAACGATCGGGGCGAGCGCCTGCATGGTGCCGTAGCCGTCGTTGATCGCCTTGAACTTGCGCCGTGCCTGTTCCGCGAACCCGAGTGACTCCTCGAGGTGGCCCTGCCACAGGCGGAGATCGGCGAGGAGCACCTGCATCATCCCCGCGGCCCAATCGTCGCCACGCTCGTCCGCCTCACGGGCGACGACGTCGGCGAGCGCTTCCGCTTCCTCGTAGTCGCGCTCGAAGAACGACACGAACGCGAGGAGGCCGAACGCCCAGCCGACGCCGTTTCGGTCGCCGACGCGTTCCAGCGTCTCCGCTGCGTGCAGCAGGCGCTCGCGCGATTGCGTCATGTCGCCGCTGAGGAACGACGCCCAGGCACGGTGCTGCTCGATCCACGCCAGACCGCGCTCGTCGTCCGCGCTTCGGTACAGGTCGTCGGCTTCACCGAAGAACCACTCCGCATCACCGAGCGAGCCGCCGAACAGCTCGATGAACCCACGGGCCCGCAGCGCGTCGGCCAAGCGATCCGGGCGCTCCGTCATGCGCAGCAGCTCCACCGACCGGCCGAGCTCGGCGCGAGCCAGATCCATGTGGCCTTCGACGTGAGCGAGGCTGCCGAGCAAACGACGCGACTCGCCTTCGGCGACCGTGTCGTTGGCCTGCTCGGCCATCGTCAGCACCAGATCGAGGTCGGCGTGCGCCGGCGCGAACTGGCGTTGCTCGACTGCGGCGCTGGCGCGGAGCAGCAGCAGGCGCGAGCGTCGGTCTTCGTTCTCCTTGGTGTTCGGCAGGAGATCGAGCGCACGGGTTGCGGTGCGCGTGCACGTGCGCAGCGCGCCGGAGTCGAGCGATCGCTGGGCCGACTCGGTGAGCAGCTGGACGGCTTCGTCGGCGATGCCGGCCGGCAAGCCGTCGAGTCCGCCGAGCTCGTTGGCCAGTTCCGCGGCGGTGGCGGTGTGGTGGGCGAGGTCGTCGAGCCGGTGGCCCGACGACCGGATCGCCTTGGCGATGCCGGCGTGCCGCATCGCCCTGCGCTCCTTGGTGAGCGTCTGATACGCAGCCTCCCGGACGGATTCGCTGCGGAACTGCCAGCGGCGGCCGCGCAGCTCCAGCAGACCGAGCTCGTCGAGCGCGTTCACGGTCTCGGCGTGGAACGTCTGGCCGAGCTCGGTGCCGAACTTGTCGAGGTCGGCGATCGTGCCCGAGTTGCCGAGCGTCGCCGCGTTGTCGAGCACCTGTCGTTGCTCGGAGGTCAGCTGGTCGAGTCGGGCGCCGATGAGCGTGCGCAACGAACCCGGCAGGTGCGCCTGGTTGCCGCCGGAGCGTGTCAGTGCGGCGAGCTCCTGGAGGAACAACGGGTTGCCACCGCTGCGCTCGAACAGCGCGGTGAGCTGACGGGCGTTGGTCGGTGCGTCGCCCAGCAGCTCGGCGGCCAACGTCTCGGTCGCGGACTGCGACAGCGGCAGCAACGGCAGCGACACGACGGTGGCGCGCTCGGTGCGCGGCGGCCACGAGAGGTCGGCGTTGGGGCGCATGGCGGTGATCAACGCGAAGCGGCTGCGGCCGAGCGAGCCGACGAGATGATCGAGCAGCTCGATCAACGCCGGATCGGCCCAGTGGAGGTCGTCGATGGTCAGCACGACCGGCCGTTGGAACGATCGCAGCTCGAGCACGCGCGTGACCGCGCGGTGGATCGCTCGACGTGCGTTGGCGGGATCGAGGCGGTCGATCGGCGAGGGGTAGCCCTGGAGGTGCACGAAGATGTCGATGAGGTGCTCGAGCTCGTCGGTGGCCACCTCGCCGGTGAGCTTCAGCGCCCGCTCCATGGCGACGGCGCGGACCGCTTCCACGCTCTGGCCGGGTTCGAGGTCGAGGTATGCGGCGAGCGCACTGGCGATCGGCCACCACACGTTCGATTCGCCATAGGGCACGCCGGCCCCTGCGAGCACGGCGGCGTCGTGCGTGGTGCGCATGTAGTCGACCAGCTCGTCGATCAGCCGCGTCGTGCCGACGCCGTTCTCCCCGGACACGGCCACGAGCACGCCGCGGTGATCGCACACCACGTCGAGCGCGGCGCGGGCGATCGCCATCTCGGCTTCGCGGCCGACGAGTCGGACCTCGCGTCGTTTGCGTCGAGCAGACCCGGGCGGTGCGGTCGGCTCGACGGCCAGCCATGCGGCCATCGCCTGCTCGCGACCACGCGGGATCAGCTCGCCGAACGAGTCGTAGCGCATGCAGTGCGTGGTGAGCGCGTGCGTGGTGGGCCCGACCAGCACGCCGCCGGGCGGCGCCACGCCCTGCAGTCGCGACGCCGTGTTCACGACGTCGCCCATCGCGGTGTAGTCGGTGCCCGCCAGCGTGCCGACGAGCACCTCGCCGGTGTTGATGCCGATGCGCATGCGGATGTCGCTGGCCCCGACCCGGGCTCCGGCGGGAGAGTTGGTGGCCACGAACGCGGCGAGCGTCTGGTGCATGCGCAGTGCGGCGCGCACGGCCCGTTCGGGGTCGTCCTCGTGGCCGACGGGCGCCCCGAAGAGGGCGAGGATGCCGTCGCCGAGGATCTTGTCGACGCGACCACCGAACGAGGCGACGTCGTCGACCAAACGCTCGAAGCAGCTGTCGATGAAGCGCTTCAACTGCTCGGGGTCGAGGTGCTCGGCCATCGTGGTGAAGCCGACGAGATCGGCGAACAGCACCGTGACGATGCGCCGCTCCTCGGTCTGGGCCATCGAGATCGCGTGCCCACAGCTGGGGCAGAAGCGCGCGCCGTCCGGGATGGCGGCACCACATGAGCTGCAGGGCGTCACCCTGCGAGCGTACGGCACATCCACCCCCAGACGGACGAGGATTCACAGGTCCAGCGCTAGCGTCGAACGGCGATGGCACGGCCGCGAGTGGTCCCTTGGTTCCGGCTCCACCCCCAGCTCACCGACGCTGTCGTGGCCCTGGTGCTGCTGCTCGGCGGGCTCGGCGCGCACTTCTTCTCCCGCGAATCCGACGTGCGCGACCCATCGGTGCTGGGGGTGGTGCTGGTGGTGCTCGCCACCGTGCCGCTGATCTGGCGCCGTCGGTGGCCGATCGTCGTCCTCACCGTCCTGCTCGGCTCGGTGGTCTGGCTCGAGCTGATCCACGCCGGGAACCCCGGTTGGCTGCCGGTGCTCATCGGCAGCTACTCGCTGACCGCCCATCGCACCGGGCAGCCGTTGCGTCGCGAGGGAGCGATCTTCTGGGGCGTCGTGGTGATCATCGCCACGCTCGGCACGATCTTCGGCGACACGCCGCACCAGGCGCTGTTGAGCGGTGCGGTGCTGATCGCGCTGGCGATGGTGGTGGGCGACAACGTGCGTCGCCGCCGGGCCCGCGCCGCGGAGCTGGCCGAGCGTGAGGAGAACGAGCAGCGCGAGCACGAGCTGCTCGCTCGTCAGCAGTTGCAGGACGAGCGCCAACGGATCGCTCGCGAACTGCACGACGTGGTCGCCCACAGCGTCAGCGTGATGATCATCCAGGCCGCGGCGGCGCGTCGGCAGCTGGCGTCCAACCCGGACCGCGCCCGGGACGCGTTGACGACCATCGAGGAGACCGGGCGCGAGGCGATGACCGAGATGCGTCGGATGCTCGGCGTGCTGCGCAACGAGACGGCGTCGGCCGAGCTCGCCCCACAACCGTCGCTCGCGTCGCTCGCCGAACTGGTGGAGGCGTCCACCGACGTGCCGGTGACGTTGCGCGTCGAGGGCGACGTGCACGGGCTGCCGTCGGGCATCGAGCTCAACGCGTACCGACTGGTGCAGGAGGCGTTGACGAACGTCCGTCGCCACGCCGGTCGCGTCGACCGTGTCGAGCTGTCCGTGATCCGCAGCGACGATTCGCTGAGCGTCGAGGTCAGCGACGACGGTCGTGGCTCCGCGGCGGTGGCCAGTTCGGGCGGTTCCGGCGGTCTGGGTCTGGTCGGCATGCGCGAGCGCGTGTCGATGTTCGGCGGTGAACTGGTCGCCGGCCCGCAACCCGGTGGCGGCTGGCGAGTGCGTGCCGTGTTCCCGTTGGCGCCGGTGCACGCGTGATCCGCGTGCTGTTGGTGGACGATCAGGCGATGGTGCGCGTCGGGTTCCGCATGATCATCGAGACCGAGGCCGACCTCACCGTCGTCGGCGAGGCTGCCGACGGACGCGAGGCCGTCGAGCTGGTCGCCCGCAGCAAGCCGGATGTGGTGTTGATGGACGTGCGCATGCCGCTCATGGACGGCATCGAGGCGACTCGCGTGGTGACCGCCGGCGAGGACGCACCGCGCGTGCTCATCCTCACGACGTTCGACCTCGACGACTACGTCTACGCCGCGCTGCGAGCGGGCGCGAGCGGGTTCATGTTGAAGGACGCGCCGGCCGAGCAGCTCGTCGAGGCGATCCGCGTGATCGCTCGCGGTGACGCGTTGCTGGCGCCGTCGGTGACGCGCCTGCTGATCGAGGAGGTCGCCCGCCGGCCACCGGTCGATCCGTCGGTGGTCGCGCCGGGCCTGGTCGATCTCACCGAGCGTGAGACGGAGGTGCTGCGACTGATCGCGCGCGGCCTGTCCAACTCGGAGATCGCCGACCAGCTGTACCTCGGGGAGGCAACGGTGAAGACCCACGTCGGTCGCGTGCTGACCAAGCTCGGCCTCCGTGATCGGGTGCAGGCCGTGGTCGTGGCCTACGAATCCGGCCTGGTCACGCCCGGCGATCATCCGGCTGGTTGACCGCAGTCACCTGCAATGCGGATGACCGCGCCACACCCACGGGGTAGAACGGTGGGATGACAGAACAGACGGTGGCAACCGCGGCAGCAGGCGCGGTCGATGCAGCGAAGATCTACGGCGGCGGCGACAGCGAGGTGCGCGCCCTCGACGGTGTGACGGTGTCGTTCGAGGCCGGCCGGTTCACGGCGATCATGGGTCCCTCGGGTTCGGGCAAGAGCACGCTGATGCACTGCCTGGCCGGGCTCGATTCGTTGACGAGCGGCACGGTGTCGATCGGCGAGACCGAGCTGTCGACGCTGAACGACAAGCAGCTCACCGAGTTGCGCCGCACGAAGGTCGGGTTCATCTTCCAGGCGTACAACCTGGTGCCCACGCTCACCGCGCTGGAGAACATCACCCTGCCGTTGCTGCTCGGCGGCACGAAGGGCGACCAGCAGTGGATCGATCGCGTCATCGACACGGTCGGCCTGCGCGACCGCCTGAAGCACCGACCGAGCGAGCTCAGTGGTGGCCAGCAGCAGCGCGTCGCCGTGGCCCGCGCGTTGGCCAGTCAGCCGACGATCATCTTCGCCGACGAACCCACCGGCAACCTGGACAGCCGCACCGGCGCCGAGATCCTCGACTTCATGCGACTCGCGGTGCGCGAACTCGGCCAGACCATCGTGATGGTGACGCACGATCCAGTCGCCGCCAGCTACGCCGACCGCGTCATCTTCCTCGCCGACGGTCGCATCGTCGACGAGATGCAGGCGCCCACGGCCGAGCGCGTGCTCGACCGCATGAAGCGCTTCGGAGACTGAACCGTGTTCAAGCTCACCCTCAAGAACATCTGGTCGCGCAAGGGCAGGCTGCTGCTCACCGCAGCGGCCGTCATCGCCGGCACGGCCTTCCTGTCCGGCGTGTTCGTCTTCACTGACACCATCAAGGGCTCCTTCGACCGCATCTTCACCAGCGCCTACGCCAACACCGATGCGTTCGTGCGATCGTCCAACGTGGTCGAAGGTCAGTTCGGCGAGGAGACCCGTGCCCGCATCGACGGCGGCTTGCTCTCCGTCGTGCAGCAGGTGCCCGGTGTGGTCGAGGTCGAAGGTGGGGTGCAGAGCAACGCGGCGATGGCTACGGCCGACGGCGAGGTGGTGGGCATCGACGGCCCGCCGAAGTACGGCGGCGTCTTCACCGGCTCCGAGGCATCGCCGTGGCGGCTGTCCGAAGGCCGCGCCCCTGCGGGTCCGACGGAAGTCGTCATCGACAAGGGTTCGGCGAAGCGCAGCAAGATCAAGGTCGGCGACACGGTCAGCATCACCACCACCGGTCAGCCGCGCGACTTCACCGTCGTCGGCATCGCCAAGTTCGCCGGCAACGACTCGTCCGGCGGGGCCACCTGGGCCCTCTTCGACTTGGCGACTGCGCAGGAGTTCGTGATCGGCGACCCTGGCAAGCTCGACTCGATCTCCATCCGAGGCGATGGCAACGAGTCGGAACAGGAGCTGGCCGACCGGGTGCAGGCGGCGATCGACAACCCGGAGATCGAGGTGCTCACGGGCAAGGAGATCACCGACGACTCGAAGAGCCAGATCGAGACGAGCCTCAGCTTCATCACCCTGTTCCTGTCGATCTTCGCCCTCATCTCGCTCTTCGTCGGCAGCTTCATCATCTACAACGTGTTCAGCATCAGCGCCGCGCAACGGCAACGCGAGAACGCACTCCTCCGCGCCATCGGCGCCAGCCAGTCGCAGGTGACGCGCTCGCTGTTCGTCGAGGCCATCGTCGTCGGCATCGGTGGATCGATCATCGGCTGCGTCGGCGGGGTCGGGTTGGCGAAGGCGATCTTCTGGATCCTCGAGAAGGCCGGGTTCGGCTTCTCCGGGGCAACGCTCGAGATCCGTCCACAGGGCTTCGTGCTGACGATGATCGCCGGCACGGTCGTCACACTGCTGTGCGCCATCGCTCCGGCGTTGCGTTCGGGTCGTGTTCCTCCGCTGGCGGCGATGCGCGACGTCAGCGTCGACAGCGCGGACACATCGCGGCGCCGGTTGGTGCTCGGTGCGGTCGTTCTCGCCGTGGCTGCAGGAGCGATCGGCCTCGGCCTCACCGGCGATGCCATCTGGCTGGGCGTCGGTGTCGTCGGCCTGTTCATCGCGCTGATCGCGCTCGGGCCCCTCGTCGCCGGCCCGATCGCCCGCATGGCGACCGCGCCGCTGGCCAAGCTGCGCGGCGCGCCGGGCACGATGGCCGGCCGCAACGCATCGCGAAACCCCAAGCGCACGGCGCTCACCGCCGGCGCGCTCGGTGTCGGGCTCGCGCTGCTGATCGGTGTCGCCACCGTCGGCTCGTCGGCGAAGGCGTCGCTGCGCCAGGCGATCGGTGACGGCTTCACCGGCGACTACGCCATCTCCAGCGAGCAGCAGAACACGCTGCTCCCGGCGCAGCTGGCGGTCGACATCAACGGGCTGGGCGTCGGCGACGCGCTTGGCATCGGCTTGACCGCGTTCAAGTTGGAGGAGGACGGCACGTTCAACGACAAGGCGGTCGTCGCCGTCGACCCCAAGTACGCCGCGGAGATCTTCACGATCCCGTTCGTGTCCGGCAGCTTCGCCAGCCTCACACCGGACGGGATCCTCTACGCCAAGGACAAGGCCGATCGCGACGACATCGCCGTGGGTGACGTGGTCAACGTCACGCTGATCGATGGCTCGGCGCGTTCGCTGACGGTGCAGGGCATCTTCGACGACAACACCGTGGGCAACCTCATCGTCGATCGTTCGATCTTCGACGGCACCGGCCTGCCCACGAACGACTTCGGTGTGTTCGTCCAGCGGGCTGATGGGGTCAACGAAGCCGACGCGACCAAGGCGATCGAGGCGCTCGTCGACACCTATCCGACGGCGAAGTTCCAAACCCGCGAGCAGTACATCGACGAGCAGTCGTCGTCGATCGACGGGTTCCTCAACTTCATCTACGCCCTGCTGCTGATGTCGGTGTTCATCGCCGTGCTCGGCATCGTCATCACGTTGATGCTGGCGGTCTACGAGCGCCGGCGCGAGCTCGGCTTGATCCGTGCCGTCGGGATGACGCGCAAGCAGGTGCGCGGCAGCGTGCTCTGGGAGTCGTTGATCACCGCGATCGTCGGCGCCACGATGGGCACGGCGCTCGGCGTCTCGCTCGGCTGGATCGTCGTGAAGGCGCTGGCCGATCAGGGGCTCGAGGTCTTCGAGCTGCCCGTGACCAGCGTCATCGCGTTCATCGTCCTGGCGATCGTGTTCGCCGCGCTGGCAGCGTTCCTGCCGGCACGGCGCGCGGCCAACGCCGACGTCCTCTCGGCCATCGCCACCACCTGAGGTTCGCTTGTTCCGACTCGCCATACGCAGCGTGCTGGCCCGGTGGGGGCGCCTCGTCCTGACGGCGCTCGCCATCGTGGCCAGCACGGCGTTCCTCGCCGGAACGTTCATCTTCCGCGACACCGTTGAGCGCACCTTCGACGCACTGTTCGCCGGCGTGTACGAGCGGGTCGACGGCTACGTGCAGTCGACCAACACGGTCGAGGGACTGCTCGGCTTCGAGCGTCGAGATCGATTGCCGGCCACCGTGGTCGATCAGGTCGCTGACGTGCCGGGCGTGAAGGTGGCGCAGCCATACGTGCAGGACGACGCCGTCGTCATCGCCAAGGACGGCGAGCCGATCGAGCGGCCGACCGCTCCGACGTTCGGCGCGACGCTCAACGTCGGGCCGTTCTCCATCTGGAAGTTCACCGACGGCAGGGCTCCGGTCGGCCCGGACGAGGTCGTGCTCGAGTCCACCACGGCGGAGGACGCCGGGTACTCGATCGGCGACACGGTGAAGGTCAACGCCGAAGCCGGCTCGCACGACTTCACGCTCGTCGGCATCGTCACCTACGACGACATCATCTCGCCGGGCAACGCCACGTGGGCCCTGTTCGACGACGAGACCGCATCGGCGTTCGTGGCCAGACCAGGGTTCGTCGACGCGGTGCTCGTGCAGGGCGACGGCACGCTGTCCGATGTCGAGCTGTCGGATCGAGTCAACGCTGCGCTCGATCCGGACGTGGCCGAGAGCCTGACATCGGCCGAGATCACCGAGCAGACCCAGACCGACGTCGAGCGCAGCCTCGGGTTCGTCACGCTCTTCCTGGCGATCTTCTCGTTCATCGCGTTGGGCGTCGGCGCGTTCGTGATCTACAACGTCTTCTCGGTCACCGCGTCGCAGCGTCAGCGTGAGAACGCGCTCCTGCGCGCCGTGGGCGCGAGCCGCCGTCAGGTGACGTGGTCGTCGCTCGTCGAGGCGCTGGCCGTGGGCGTGCTGGGCTCGCTGCTCGGACTCGCCGGTGGCGTCGGTCTCGCACTCGGCATCCGCAACCTGCTGGACGCGCTCGACTACACGATCCCCGCTCGCGGGCTGGCGCTGGAGACGGGCACCGTCGTGATCACGCTGGTGGCCGGCATCGTCACCGCGCTGATCGCCGCGATCGCTCCGGCGATCAGCGCCGGGCGGGTGCCGCCGGTGGCAGCGATGTCGGAGACCGCGTACGAGCACCGTGGTTCACTGCGACGTCGGTTCATCGGCGCGATCGCCGCGATCGCGGTCGGCATCGCCGGGATCGTCGGCGTGCAGCTCGGTGCCGACGCGACGTTCCTGGGTGTTGCGGTGGTCGCCATCTTCACCGGTGTGCTGCTGCTCGGGCCGATGATGGCCAACCCGATCGCCCGATTCCTCGGCGCCCCGGTCGAGCGCCTGCGTGGCGTCACGGGCCAGATGGCTCGTGGCAACGTGCAGCGCAACCCGCGGCGGACGGCGCGCACCGCGGCGCCGGTGCTCATCGGCGTCGCGCTGGTCGCCGGTGCCACCGTCTTCGCTGCATCGATCAAGGCCCAGATCCGCGAGGTGGTCGGCCGCACGTTCGTCGGCGAGTACGTCATCAACAGCTCCAATGGCGGCGGGCTGAGCTTCAGCGGTTCGTTCATCGACGAGGTGAACGACGTCCCCGCGGTCGGCGAGGCCACGGGGCTCGGCTTCGCGCTGCTGCGCACTGCCGATGGTCGCAGCTCGCCGGGCGCGGTGGTCGAACCGACGACCGCGTCCTCGTTGCTCGGCTACGACTTCGTCGAGGGCTCGATGGAATCGATGACGACCGACGGGATCCTGATCAGCAGCGGGGAGGCCAAGAGCGGACAACTCGCGCTCGGCTCGCTGTACACCGTGGAGATCGACGGGGTCGACCGGCCCTTGCGCGTCGAGGGCATCTACCGATCCAACGACTTCATCCCGGCGCGCACGTACAACCGGCACACGTTCGACAACACCAGCATCAGCAACACCTTCGGGTTCGTCATCCTCAGCAAGGCGGATGGGGTTGGCGAGGACGAGTTCCGGTCGGCGGTCGGTGCGGTGGTCGAGCGCTACGGCATCGGCGAGCTCCAGAACCGCGACCAGTTCATCGACAGTCGCACGGACATCGTCGATCGCACGTTGACGTTCATCTACGGGTTGCTCGCGCTGTCGATCGTGATCGCCGCGTTCGGCATCGTGCTCACGCTGCTGCTCGCCGTCTACGAGCGTCGACGCGAGACCGGGTTGTTGCGTGCGGTCGGGATGAACCGCGCCCAGGTGCGCACGACCGTGCGTTGGGAGAGCGTGCTGACGTCGCTCTATGGCGCGATCACCGGGGTCGTGCTGGGGCTCGTCCTCGGATGGATCGTCATCCTCTCGCTGCGTGACGAAGGTTTGACCAAGTACTCCGTGCCGATCACGGCGATCGTCGTCATCCTCGTCCTCGCGCTGGTCGTCGGCGTGCTTGCCGCAGTCATCCCGGCGTGGCGGGCGACTCGATTGGACATCCTGAGCGCGATCGCGATGGAGTGAGCCGATGCCCGCCGACGTCACGCCCGAGATGGCCGCCTTTCTGGCCGAGCGCCACCTCGCCACCCTGACCACGCTGCGCGCCGACGGTTCGCCGCATGTCGTCGCCGTCGGGTTCAGCTACGCCGACGGCGTGGCTCGCGTGATCACGTTCGCCGCATCGGTGAAGGCCCGCAACGCCGCCCGCGGCGGTCGCGCCGCGGTCAGCCAGGTCGATGGCGGCCGCTGGCTGACGTTGGAGGGGCCGGTGCGGTTGGTCACCGACGATGCTTCGGTCGCGCGAGCCGTCGAGGGCTACGCGGCGCGGTACCGCCAGCCGGGCGAGCGCATCGACCGAGTCGCAATCGAGATCGACGTCGACCGCATCCTCGGGCGAGGATGACGGTCGTGGCAGCGCCCGAACCGCCGTACGTCGCTGTCATCTTCACCAGCCGCCGAACCGCCGTCGACGACGACGGCTACAGCTCGATGGCCGTGGCCATGGAGGAGCTCGGCTCGCAACAGCCCGGCTACCTCGGCATCGAGTCGGCCCGAGGCGACGATGGGCTCGGCATCACCGTGTCGTACTGGACGGACGAGGCGTCGGCGCGGGCGTGGAAGCAGATCGCCGAGCACCTCGAGGCGCAGCGGCTCGGTCGCGATCGTTGGTACCGCGAGTACACCGTGCGCATCGCAACCGTCACGCGCCAGTACGGCATGGCAGAGTGAGGCCATGGTTGGGTACTCGGGCACACCGCTGTCGAAGAAGCTGGGCATCGTCGACGACGTCGTGTTCACGGTGGTCGGCGCGCCGCCGGACTTCACCGAGCTGCTCGGCGACATCGGTGATGCCGTGTGGCAGCGGTCGTTGCTCGCCCCGCTCGACGTCGTCGTCGCCTTCTTCACCGATCGTGCCCGCTTGATCGCTGCCTGGCCGAAGCTCACTGCCGCGGCGGAGCCCGATGGTGGCGTGTGGGTGGCGTGGCCGAAGCAGACCAGTGGCGTCGCCACCGACTTGACCGAGGACGTGCTCCGCGCCGTGCTGCTGAAGACCGGTTGGGTCGACAACAAGGTCTGCGCCATCGACGACACCTGGAGCGGGCTGCGCTTCGTCAAGCGCAAGGAGCTGCGCCGGCCGAAGGACGCCGCGAAGGCACCGAAGGGCCATCGCAGTCGTTGAGCACGGGCCTGATCATCGGGCGGTTCAACCCACCGCACCTCGGCCACAGCTACATGATCGACTGGGCCGCGGCACGTTGCGAGCGGCTGGTCGTGTTCGTCAACACGCGTGACAGTGAGCTGGTGCCGGGCACGCTGCGCGCTGGATGGCTGGCCGAGCTGCATCCGAACGTCACCGTGATCGAGGTCAACCACGACCTGCCAACCGACATGACCAACCCGACGCTGTGGGATCGCTGGATGGAGCTGTTGCGCAGCCGTTGGCCCCTCGACTCCGGGCCCGATCTCGTCTTCTCCAGCGACCCATACGTCGCCGAGCTCGCCGCCCGCTTCGGCGCTGAGCCGGTGATCGTCGATGAGGAACGCGCCACCGTCCCCATCAGCGCCACCCAGATCCGCGAGTCACCCGCCGACCACCTCCACCGCCTCGCCCCCAACGTCCGCACCTGGGTCGAGTCCAACCTCCTCTGACGCCAGAAGCAGCCTCTTTTCCGCTCGGGCCTGCAGCACACGGTCTTTGTAGGTGTGACGACCACCGAACTCCACGCCTTCGCGGCAACTCATCACGGACTCGTCACTCGGTCGGTTGCGTCTCGGATCGGGATGTCGACAGCCCCCTGGTACCGGGCGATCGAGGCCGGCCGACTCCAACAGCTGCACCCCGGCGTGGCCCGGTTGCCCGGTGCGCCTGTCTCCTTCGAACAGCGCGCGCTCGCCGCAGTGTGGGCTGCCGGCAAGGGTGCAATGAGCTCGCATCGAACCGGCGCCTCGCTGTGGGGAGCGCCTCGACCGGCCACTGATCCGATCGATGTCACCCTGCCGGAACGATCGCGGGAAGCGTCGCTCGCCGGCGTCATCATCCACCGCCCTGCGAGCACCGTGGACCTTCGCTCGTTCATCCGTCGACGCGTGCCGGTGACGAGCCCGCTGCGGATGCTCGTCGACCTCGGCGCAGTCGATCCGGCAGGCGTGTACCCAGCACTGGAAGCGCTCATCATCGCCAGGCTCGTCAGCCCACAGGCACTCGTCGACACCCTCGTTCACCATGCCAAATCGGGACGGCACGGTGTCGCGGCGTTCCGCGACGCGCTGGATCGGTATCCGTTGGCGATGGAGGTCGCCGACAGCACGATGGAGACGAAGATGGCTGCGTTGGCATTGCGCTATTGCCTCCCACCGATGACGTTCCACGAGATCGTCCTCGGCCACGAAGTCGACTTTCGCATCGATGGCACGAACGTGATCCTCGAGTGCGATGGCCGTGAGCACCATGAGCTCGGCGTGCAATTCGAGCGGGACCGCCAGCGCGACGCCGAGCTCCTGGCCGGAGGATGGGTGGTGGTGCGATTCACGTGGCGCCAGCTCGATCGATCGCCGGGCAAGGTCGCGGAGCGGATCCTCGCGATTCTCCGCTGTTGGGCCCCGGACCTCGTACCGAAAACGTGACTGGGCGGGATTCTTCTCGGGAACCGAGGGCTCGGTCAGAGGGTGAGCGCGACATCTCGATCTAGGAGGTGTCAGGTGAGGGTTCGAACGAGGGGTTGGCCGCGGATTCCGCGGTCGGTGGTGTTGCCCGGCTTGGTCGCTGTGTCGCGTGGTGCGACACACGAGGAGGCCGCTGCGAAGGCTGACGTTTCGGTCAACACGCTGCGTCGGTGGCTGGCCAAAGAAGCTGTGTGCGTGTTGCATGACCGCGTCCCTCGCCCAAACGCTCTGACGCTCGAGGACCGTGAGGAGATCCGTGTCGGGATCGAACGCAACGAAACGGACGCGCAGATCGCTGCCCGGTTGGGTCGCCATCGGGGCACGATCGGGCGGGAGATCGCCGCGGGTGGTGGCAGGGCCAAGTATCGGGCGTTCGCCGCGCAGGGTCGCGCCGATGGTGACGCTCGACGCCCCAAGCCGCGGTGGTGGGAACAGCACCCCGAACTGTGGTCTGCGGTGTGTCGGTCGATCATCGACGACGATTGGCCCCCGAAAGCTGTCGCGGCCCGGTTACGTCGCGAGCATCCCAACGATCCACAGTGGTGCGTGTCGCACGAAGCGATCTACCAAGCGATCTATCTGCAACCACGCGGCGAGCTGAAGAACCAGCTGGTCGCGGCGTTGCCCAAGCAGCGTGATCGTCGCCGGCCGCACTCGCGGGCAGCACACGAGAGCAACCGTGGACGCATTGTTGACATGGTCCCAATCTCGCAACGACCCGACGAGGTCAACGACCGGCTGGTGCCAGGCCACTGGGAAGGCGACCTGATGATCGGAGCGAACGGTGGCTCCGCGGTGGCCAGTCTCTACGAACGCACTTCCCGGTTCGGTGTGCTGATCCAGATCGACAACCGTTCCACAGACCATGTCATCGCCCGAGTCGCCGACGCCGTCGAGCGGCTGCCTGCACAGTTGGTCAAGACGTTGACATGGGACCAAGGCAAAGAACTCGCCGCTCACGCGGCGTTCACGATCGCAACAGGCGTGCAGGTCTACTTCGCTGACGCGCACAGCCCATGGCAGCGAGGCGGCAACGAACACTTCAACGGCATGTCCCGCCAATACCTCCCCAAGGGCACCGACCTCTCCTGTCACAGCCAAGCCGATCTCGACAACATCGCCAGACGCCTCAATAACCGGCCGCGCGAAAGCCTCGGATGGGATACTCCAGCCGAACGATTCAACCAACTTGTCGCGACCACCACTTGACTTGGCCGAGAAGAATCCCGCCCAGAAGAGCGCAGTGCGGGGCGAACTACTTGTTCGGCTGGGGGAGGGTGCGCAGGTAGGGCTTGACCGTGGTCCAGCCTTGCGGGAACAGGGTCTCGGCCTCTTCGTTGGTGACGGCCGAGCCGATGATGACGTCGTCGCCGTCCTGCCAGTCGGCGGGGGTGGCGACCTTGTAGCCGGCGGTGAGCTGCAGGCTGTCGATGACGCGCAGGATCTCGCTGAAGTTGCGGCCGGTGGAGGCCGGGTAGGTGAGGGTCAGCTTGACCTTCTTGTCCGGCCCGACGATGAACACCGAGCGCACGGTGAGCGTGTCGTTGGCGTTCGGGTGGATCATGTCGTAGAGGTCAGCGACCTTGCGGTCGGAGTCGCTGATCAGCGGGAAGTTGACCGCCGTGCCCTGCGTCTCGGCGATGTCCTCGTTCCACTTCTCGTGGTTGCCGAGCTCGTCGACCGACAGGCCGATGACCTTCGTGTTGCGCTTGTCGAACTCGGGCTTGAGGCGAGCGACCGTGCCGAGCTCGGTGGTGCACACCGGCGTGAAGTCCTTCGGGTGGCTGAAGAGCACGCCCCAGCTGCTGCCGAGCCAGTCGTGGAAGCTGATCTCGCCTTCGGTGGTGGTGGCGGTGAAATCCGGGGCGATGTCGCCGAGGCGGACGGCCATGGTGAGCTCCTTTGCTCTGTGATGACGGTGAAGCGGCGTTCACGGTACACCGATTCCCGACCACACTGATCAAGAATCTTGACAGGTGACTATTTGGTCACATATCATGATCACGTGGACACGGCAGCTGACGCAGATCTGGTGTTCAAGGCGATGGCCGACAGCACCCGTCGTGCACTGCTCGACGCGCTCTACGAGCGAGACGGTCTCACGGTGCAAGCGCTGTGCGAGCTCTTCCCGGAGATGACCCGGTTCGGGGTGATGAAGCACCTCACCGTCCTCGAGGCAGCCGGCCTCGTCACAACCCGACGCGTCGGGCGCACCAAGCAGCACTTCCTCAACCCGGTGCCGATCCAGCTCGTCGCCGACCGCTGGATCAGCAAGTACGCCCAGCCCTTCACTCGAGCCCTCGCCGACCTGCGCGAGCAGTTCCAGAACCCCGCCTGAACAGGAGCACCCATGGCCGTCACCCGCCACCAGTACCAGATCTTCATCCGAGCAACGCCAGACCAGGTGTGGGATGCGGTCGTCCAGCCCGAGTTCACGCGGCGCTACTTCCACGGCACCGCCTTCGACGCGGCGCCCACCGAGGGTCAGCCGTACCGGACCTCGTTGCCGAACGGCGACGGCGCGGTGGACGGCACGATCGAGGTGCTTGACCCGCCGCACCGACTGGTGATGACCTGGCACACGCTCTACGACGCGGCACTCGCCGAGGAACCGCCGAGCCGCGTCGAGTGGCAGATCGATGCGGCCGGTGACGGACTGACGCGGGTGCGCCTGATCCACGGCGACCTCGCCCGCAGCCCGCTGACGTGGGCCAACGTGAAGGACGGCTGGGTGTGGATCCTCGACAGCATGAAGTCGCTGATCGAGACCGGCGAGCCGCTCCCACCGACCGCAGCTGGGGTGATCGAGGTGGCCGACGACCCCGCGGGCGAGTGGCACCGTGCCCAGGGCATCGAGGCGAACAACGGCATCTGGGAGCTCGTGGGCAAGGAGGATCGCACCGACGACGACGACGAGGAGATGCTCCGGCGTGCCTACGCCAGCACGTACCACTGGGCCAGAGCCGCCCGCCGCGTCCCGGCCAACGACGCGCGCGGGGCGTACATGGTGGCCAAGGTGCAGCTGCTGGTCGGGCAGCCGGAGCTCTCGTTGCGCTACGCCGATCGGGTGATCGCGACGTGCACCGAACACGGGTTGGTCGACTTCGACCTGGCGTACGCGCACGAAGCCCGCGCCCGCGCCTTGCAGGCGCTCGGCCGCACGGACGAGGCGGCGATCGCCTGGAAGGAAGCGAAGGCGGTGCCGATCGCCGACCCCGAGGACCAAGCGATCCTCGACGTCGACCTGGCCGACGGGCCCTGACGTCGTTAGCCTTCGGAGGAATGTTCGGCAATCGAGCCAGCCGTGCGGCGATCCTCGCGGTCGTCGCACTGGCGTTCACGGGTCATGGTCACGCCGCCGCGCCGGCGGCGATCGAGGTCATCCCCGACGCGGCGACCGCTGAGCTGCCCGGAGTGCGCATGTACCCGCCGGGGATGTTTCGCTTCCCGATGAACGCGTTGCCGACCTGCTACGTGCTCAACAACTTCGCCGACCCACGCGACGGCGGCACGCGGACGCACGAAGGTGTCGACATCGCCGCCAGGCTCGGCCAGGAGATCTACGCCGTGACCGATGGGATCGTCGAGGTACGTGCCGTCGACTACGGCACGGGCTCCACTGCGGTGACGAAGTCCGGCAACTACGTGCGGGTCTACCTCCAGGACGGCAGCGGGATGTACACGATGTACGGACACCTGTCGGCGTTCGGCCCCGGGATCGCGGCAGTGGCCGGCACGAGGGTGCCGGTGAAGATGGGTCAGGTCATCGGCTACGTCGGGGACACCGGCAACCCCGGACCGGGCAACTACCACCTCCACTTCGAGTACCACCCGACCGGCGGCGCGGCCGTCGACCCGGTGCCGCACCTGGTCATCCCCGGCACGTGCTCGGTGTACAAGAAGTCATGAGCGTCGCCGTCGCGCTCGAGGATCTGGCGGCGACGCTCGAGCGGTTCCCGTGGGCGTTCCTCGTCACCGTCGACGACGATCAGCGGTCGCACCTGCTGTCGGTGCCGACTCGATTCGAGGACGGCGCCTTCGTGCTCGCCGCCGGTCGCAGCACTCGCTCGAACGCGGACAAGCGAGAGAACGTGACGATGGTGTTCCCGCCGGCGGACGGCGCGGAGATGAGCCTGATCGTCGACGGCATCGCCGACGTCACCGAGGACGCAGTGCGGGTGACCCCGTCGCAGGCCGTGTTGCACCGGCCCGCGCTGCGCTGACCATCGGTCGCTGAGTCAGCTGCGCAGTTCGACGCCGAACGCGTCCACGAACGCGTCGTAGTACTCGTCGTCGGTGTCGTGGTCGGCAAGTGCCACCCACTGCTCGTCGGTCATTGCCTCTCTGCCACGCACGATCTCCGGGCCGGCCCAGCTGACCGGGTAGCGCAGCACCGGCTGATCGGTGGTGATCGCATGGTGCACGACGGCGGCGACCTCGAACGGATCCGTCGCGTGGGCCATGCCCGCCGCGTAGAACTGGAACATCCGCCGGTACGCGGCGTCGTACGCGCCGCTCTGGTTCGGGGCGTCGATGTTCTTGGCGAAGATCGCGCTCTTGGTGACGCCCGGCTCGATGATCGCCACGCGAATGCCGAAGGGGACGAGCTCTTGCGCCAGCCCTTCACTGAGCCCCTCGAACGCCCACTTCGAGGTGACGTACGGCGACTGCGCCAGCGCGGCGAGCCGACCGGTGACGGACGTGATGTTGACGATGGTGCCGCTGCGACGCTCGCGCATGCCGGGCAGCACCGCCTGCAGGCACCGCACCGCACCGCACAGGTTGACGTTCATCACGTCGAGGTAGAGCGACGTCGGGCACTCCTCGGCCACTGCGTTGCCGCCGACGCCGGCGTTGTTGACGAGCACGTCCACCTGGCCGGCCTCGGCGAGGATCTGCGCGAAGCCGTTGCGCACCGACTCGTCGTCGGCGATGTCCAGCTCGGCCAGCTTCACCTCGACACCTGCGTCGGCGGCCATCGCCAGCAGCTTGGTCGCCTTCGTCGTGCTGCGCACGGTGCCGTAGACGGTGTACCCGTTGCCCGCGAGGTGGATGGCGATGGCGCGACCGATGCCGCTGTTGGCGCCGGTGACCACTGCGATGGGTGTGCTCATGCAGCGGAGCGTAGAACGTTTCGGCGCGGCGGAGGGCGGGTACGCGGGGAGCGATGACTGAGATCTACACCCTCCCCGATCTGCCCTACAGCGTCGACTCGCTGGAGCCGCACTACAGCGCCGAAGCACTTGGCCTGCACCACGACAAGCACCACGCGGCGTACGTGAAGAAGGCCAACGAGATCCTCGAACAGCTGGCCACGACCAAGCCGGACGACCTTCCCCCGGGCATCCTGCGATCGTTGGCCTTCAACGTTGCGGGGCACCGCCTCCACTCCCTCTTCTGGGAGTGCATGACACCTGACGGAGGCGGTGCCCCCGGCGACGACTTGGCAAGTGAGCTGACGGCCGCGTTCGGCTCCGTCGACAACTTCAAGCAGTTCTTCGAGCACGCGGCGGTGGGCATCGAGGGTTCGGGTTGGGCAGCGTTGATTCGCGAGCCGATCTCCGGTGGCCTGCAGATCGCGCAGATCCACGACCATCAGCAGGACCTCGTCCCGGAGTGCACCATCCTGCTGCTCCTCGACGTGTGGGAGCACGCGTACTACATCGACCATCGCAACGTCCGCGCCGACTGGGTGAAGGCGTTCTGGGAGTTGGTCGATTGGAAGGCCGTCGAGGGGCGTCTTTCGCACTAACTATGGTGTTGCCCATGGGATCCGGCAGCCGCCGGGTTCATCGGGGAGGAGCGCCGGGCCGGTCGTGAGACCGGCCCGGTTGTTCGTTTTGGCAGGATGTCCGGATGCCCGGTCCCCGCCCCGCATCTCGCGCGCCCCGACTGATCCTCGTCGCCCTGATCGGCGCGTTGTTCGGCGGCGTCCTGGCGATCCCGTTCTCCGGCCACGACGATGCGCCGAGCAGCGTCGGCAGCTCGTCGAGCCCGTCGAGCTCGGTTGCCTCGTCGCTGCCG
Organism: Ilumatobacteraceae bacterium; assembly: GCA_965229005.1. Classification (GTDB taxonomy): domain Bacteria; phylum Actinomycetota; class Acidimicrobiia; order Acidimicrobiales; family Ilumatobacteraceae; genus CBDDIP01. The sequence goes on along the minus strand of CBDDIP010000001.1, from coordinate 478,808 downwards.
ATGCCGATCGGGACGACGCCGTCGAGCGAGGTCGGCAGCACATCGAGCACGACCACGACGGTCGCTTCGTCGCTCGGCACCGCGCCGTCAGCCACGCTGGTCGGTGCGCCCGCGACGGCGGCGCCGGACGTCGATGCTCGCGCCTACGTCGTGTTCGATGTCGCATCGGGTACCCGCCTCGCACAACGAGACGGCGCAACGCCGATGCCGGTCGGCAGCCTGATGAAGTTGCTCACCGCGTACGTCGTGCTGCAGGGCGGCGCGCTCGAGCAGCGGGTGACGGTGCCGGCGATCCCGTTCGATCAGACCGTGCAGATGATCGGGTTGGTGCAGGGCGAGACCTTCGAACGGGCGACGCTGTTCCGGGCGATGTTGATCTACAGCGCCGCCGACGCAGCGCACGCGCTGGCCGTCGACCGTGCGGGTGACGAGGACACGTTCGCCGCCGAGATGAACGCAGCCGCGCAGGCGCTGGGGATGGCGAACACGTCAGCGCGCAACGCGACCGGTCTCGACGCCACCGGGCAGCAGTCCAGCGCGGACGACATGCTGACGCTGACGCGAGCGCTGATGACCGATCCGACGTTCCGTGCCGCGGTGAGCAAACCCTCGGCAACGATGCACGGCAAGGCGTACCCGAACACCAACGACCTCCTCGTCACCTACGAGGGCGCCGATGGGGTGAAGACCGGTTCGACGACGCAGGCGGGGTCGTGCCTCGTCGCCTCGGCCACCCGCGACGGCCGCCAAGTGATCGTCGTCGTGCTCGGCGCATCGTCGGACGAAGCCCGCTTCCAGTCCGCTGCCAGCCTGCTCGACTGGGCGTTCGCCAACCCCTGACTTGTTTGCCGGCATCCTCAGGCGGGTACGCGAGCCTGATGATGACGACCGAGCGCGCCGGGATGGTGCTCGCCGATCGGTACCGGCTCGATGTTCCACTGGCGTCGGGTGGGATGGGTGAGGTCTGGCGAGCGACGGACGAGCGGCTTGGTCGTGAGGTGGCCGTGAAGGTGCTCCACCAATCGCTGTCTGAGCGCCCAGGTTTCCTCGACCGGATGCGGCGCGAAGCGCGCCACGCGGCGATGTTGTCGCACGCGGGCATCGCCACGGTTCACGACTACGGCGAACACGACGGCGTTGGCTACCTCGTGATGGAGCTCGTCGACGGCTCCACGTTGGCTGCCATGATCGACGAGCGTCAGCGCCTCGACGCGACGACCGTGCTCGACGTGCTCCGCCAAGTCACCGCCGCGCTCGCGGTTGCCCATCGCCTCGGACTCGTCCATCGCGACCTGAAGCCCGCCAACCTGATGATCACCCCCGATGGCGTGGTCAAGCTGACGGACTTCGGCATCTCATCGCTGACCGACTCGGCAGCGGTCACCGCGACCGGGGAGGTCCTCGGCACGCCGCAGTACATGGCGCCCGAGCAACTCGTCGGCAAGCGCCCGACGCCGGCATCCGACGTCTACGCCCTCGGCACGGTTGCCTACGAGATGCTCACCGGGATTCCGCCGTTCGTCGCCGACTCACCCATCGCCGTCGCCCGAGCGCAGGTCCACGATCTTCCCGCGCCGTTGCCGCCCGATCTGCCCGCCGACCTGCGCGGGGTCGTCATGCGTTGCCTTGCGAAGGCACCCGAGGACCGTCCGGCCGACGCAGACTCGCTGCTGATCGAGCTGGCGATGGTCGTCGATCCGCCCTGCCCGAAGCGGGCGATGTCGGCCGCCGCGACCCAGGTGCTCGAACGCGACCCGACCATGCTGATGCCGGCGCGAGCCGAGCCGCAGCTGATCGAGAGCGGCGCACGCGTGCGGATCCGTCGGCGGCGCAGGTTCGTCGCCGGTGCGGTTGTGCTGACGGTCGTCGGGCTGCTGGTGCTGGCTGCGAGCCGCAGTTCGGAATCGGGTGTGACCGGCGTGACGTCATCGCCCGGCGAGGCCTCGAGCACGGTCGCCGCCACGGTGCCGCCCACGGCGACCCAGCCACCGCCCCCGGCGGAAGTGGCGCCACCGGCCATCGTCGTCGATCCGGCGGTCTACGTCGGGCGAGACCACAAGGCGGTTGCCGAGGAACTGCGGGCGCTCGGGTTCGTGGTCGAGGAGCGGCCGGTAAAGGGCAACGGGGCCAAGAAGAACACCGTCGTATCGGTCGAGCCGTCCGGCCCACTGGCCAGTGGTGCAACCGTCGTCATCGAGGTCGCCAAGCCCGGAAACGGCTGAGTCCCCCCGCTCAGGTGAGCGGTCGTCGCAGGATGTGTCATCATGCGCCCCAGACGGGTGATGGGACGAGGGAGACGATGATGGGATCGCGACGCAAGCTTGCTGCGTGCATGGCCGTGGCAATGTTGGGGACGGCGCTGGTCGCCTCGACCGCCGAGGCCAAGCCGAAGCCGCCGAAGCACACGAAGGTGGAGTACGGCTGGAAGAACCAGGCCGAGTACGACGCCAAGTGGCAGGCCGGCTTCGGCCCCGGTGAGGGCACCCGATCGTTCAAGAAGAACTCGGCGACGATCAGCGCCGCGCCGTTCACCACGGGCGCCGACTTCAGCGTGTTCGACCACCTGAAGTACATCCGGACGAGCGCCGACTCGTTCGCCGTGCCGGTCAACGGTTCGCTGGAGATCGGCGTCGACATCACGGCCAGCACCCCGGGCACGCAGAAGGGTCGCGTCATCCACGGCTGCTACGGCGCTCCCGGCTGGGAGGTCGGTCAGCCGTGCGCGCAACCGTGGTCGCAGACTGCGCTCGAGGGTCAGCAGGCGGGCGTCGTGTTGAACATGATCAACTTCCAGACCGGCCAGCTCTTCGACTGGTTCGTCTCCGAGGGCCAGGTGTTCGCGTTGATCGAGCGGCTGCCGTCGAACGTCACCGGGAGCCCGGGCGTCGGCCTCGACAAGGCGTACACGCAGATCATCAAGACGGCCAAGGTCAAGCCCGGCAAGACCCATCACGTGTCGATTCGCTACACCCGCGGCGACGGCAAATCGACGGTCGAGTACTTCCTCGACGGCGATCTGTTCGCCAAGGTCGACCACGTCGGCATCCCGCTGGACAAGCAGGGCAAGAAGTTCACCGGCTACGCCCCGTCGCTCGGCAATGGTGAGCAGCTCAGCCTGGACTCGTTCGTCATCGGCCACGGCCTGTTCAGCCTGCTCGACGCCTTCCCGTACCAGCACCCGGATCGCCCCGACCTCAGCGTGTCGGTCCCGCTGTCCGAGCGCCTGTTCGGTCAGGGCGCCATCGGCACCTTCAAGAACTTCGAGGTCATCACCCAGACCTGCAGCTGATCGGCGGAAGCGCTGTGGCGATCAGGTCGTCGACCCGACGCAGATCGAAGTTGCCGGCACAGGGCAATGGGTCGACGCGGCTGGCTCAGGTGGCCTCGGGCTTCGGCAGACGCACGAGCAACGCGTCGTTGTAGGCGGTCGCCCAGACCGCGCCGAACGCAACGACCACATCGCCACCGCTGGTGATCGGGTCGTCGAACCGCTCGATCACCGCGCCGGTCGACGCGTCGACGTGCACGAGGAGCGGGTCGGAGTTGCGGATCCACAGGTCCGTGCCGTCGACGGTGAGTCCGGCGGTGGGACCGGTTCCGACGTCGACCGATCCGATGACGGCGAGCGTCGCCGGATCGATCCGCGTGACGCTGTTCAACTGCCCCACCCACACGTCGTCGGGTGCCTCGATCGTCGTTGCATCGGTGATCCCGTCGACGCGTCCGGTGACCGAACGAGTGACGGGATCGATCCGCAGCACTGCGCTGTCGCGACTGCTGATCACCCACACGGCATCAGGCCCGATCGCGAGGTCGGCGCCGATCACGCCGAGCTCGATCTGTTCGTCGGGCTCGTTCGTCGCTGGGTCGATCGCGACGAGGCTGGCACCTCCATCGCTGAGCACCCACACACGATCGAAGCCCCCGGCGATGTTGCCCTGCGAGCGTGCCTTCTCGACGTCGATGCTGGCGATCACGGTGTCGGTGATGGGGTCGATTCGCACGATGCGATCGAGCTCGTCGTCGTCGCCCCGGCACGTCCACACCGAGCCGAACGCTGCGCCCACGCCCTGACATGGCGCACCACCGACGGAGGTGACGCCCAGTTGCTCGCCGGTGGCCGGATCGAGACGAACGACATCGGAGTTGTCGAGGTGGACGTAGAGGAACTGGTCATCGAACGCCATCCAGTCGGGGTCCTGGAGCTTGATCCGCTGCGACTCGACGATCAACCGCGTCGGCACCGTGGCAGGGACGGTCGGCGCAGTCGGCGTCGATGATCGGTCGTCGTTGCACGCCGCCATGCTCATGGTCAGCGCTGCCGCGGCACTGCACCGCTTCATCGTCGAGCTCATTGCCACGTCGCCACCTCCGGTCGGTCCCTCACTCGCAGTGTGCCGAGTGACGTCGATCGTCTCCAGGGTGCTGGCATCACCGTCAGCGTTGGTCGGGGTCGCTCATGTCGCCGGTCTGCGGAACGCCGTCAACACGTGCGTACTTGAGCTGCACGGCGCCCTGGGGCGAGGTGCTCGCCGGCTCGATCAGCTCGAGGTTGGTCGGCACAGCGCCGCCGGCGAAGACGTGCTTGCCGGCGCCCAGCACGATCGGGTACACCCACAGCGTCAGCCGGTCGAAGAGGCCGTCGGCGAGGAGCGTCTGCGCGAAGTCGAGGCTGCCGATGACATGCACGTGCTGGTGTTGCTCGCGCAGCGCCGCAATCGACGCGCCGACGTCGGAGCCGAGGAGCGTCGACCCGGCCCAGTCGAGGCTTCGCGCGCTTCGTGAGGCGACGTACTTCGGCACATCGTTGAACAGCTTGGCGATGCTGCCGTCGATTCCCTGTTCCTGCTTCGGCCAGTACGCGGCCCAGATGTCGTACGTCTTGCGTCCGAGCAGCAGCGCGTCCAGTCCTTCCATGCCGGCCATCACCTGTTGGCCCACCGTCTCGTCGACGAGCGGCGCCTGCCAACCACCGAAGGCGAACCCGCCCTCAGTGTCCTCCTCTGGCTGGCCGGGCGCCTGGGCGACGCCGTCGAGCGTGGTGAACAGGTCGATGTGGATCAGTCCCATGGTGTGCTTCGACCGTCGCCGTCGATCGTTCTCATCGGTCACCTGGGGCAGACTCTGGCCATGCCAACCAAGGTGATCCTCGACGTCGACACCGGAACCGACGATGCCGTCGCGCTCATGACGGCCGCTCTCTCGCCCGACATCGAATTAATCGGTGCGACGAGTGTGAACGGCAACACCGGCGTCGAGTACACGACCGAGAACACGTTGCGCGTGTTCGATTGGATCGGCATGCCGGAGATCCCGGTCTACCGAGGCATGGAACGGCCCATGGTGCGGTCCCAAGCAGGGCTCGGGATGGCCGCGGTGATCCATGGGAACCTGCTCGACCTGCCGCCCGCATCGCGCGGTGCCACGCTGCAGCCGGGCCATGCCGTCGACTGGCTGATCGACACCTACCTCGCGTCGGACGGTGACATCGTCCTGTGTCCAGTTGGACCGTTGACGAACATCGCCATGGCGATCCAGAAGGAACCACGCATCCTCGAGGCGATCCCGGAGATCGTCATCATGGGCGGGGCACACCAGATGGGGAACCTGACGCACTCCGGCGAGTTCAACATCGTGCTCGACCCCGAGGCTGCGCGAGTGGTGATCAACTGCGGCCGACCGATCCGAATGGTCCCGCTCGACGCGACCCATCGGGCCATGCTGTCGACCGAGGATGCTCAGCGACTCCACGATCTCGGCACCCCGGCCGGCGTGGCCGCATCGAGGTTCGTCCTGCAACGCATCGCCGGGTACGAAGCGACGCAGCCGATCCTGCACCGATCCGGCGTGGCTCCGATCCACGACGCGCTCGCAGTCTGCGCCATCATCGACCCGACGATCCTGACCACCGTATTCATCCCCGTCGACGTCGAGGTCGATGCGGAGCTGTCCTACGGACGCACCGTCTGCGACTTCCGGACGCGCCCGAGCAAGCCGGCGAACGTCCACTTCGCCGTCGACGCCGACGAGCCCAAGTTCGTGCGCATGCTGATGGACATCCTCGGGCGTACGTACGCATCGTGACGACCGCTCGATTCCATCGAGTCCGCTCAGCCGCACGCATCTTGCTCGGGAGCGCGCTGATCTTCGCAGGGGTTGGTCACCTCACGTTCGCCCGCGACGCGTTCCAGGCCCAAGTGCCGGACTGGATCGGGGTCGACAAGGATGCGATCGTGCTCATCTCCGGCGTCGCCGAGATCGGGCTCGGCTCGGCGCTGCTCGGCGTCCGGCGCCACCGAGCGCTCGTCGGCCTCGTCGCCGGCATCTTCTTCATCGCCGTGTTCCCGGGCAACATCAGCCAGTTCGTCGACGGTCACGACGCGTTCGGCCTGAATTCGAACGCCGCCCGGCGCAATCGTTGGTTCTTCCAGCCGCTGCTGGTCGCGTGGGCCTGGTGGTCCACCAACGCCCTCACGCTGTTCCATCGAGACCCGCGGTCGAACGGTCGGTAGAAGGCGAGGATCGGATGCGACCGTTCGGAGGTCGGGCGGAGGTCTGGTGTTCGCGGTGGGCCGGATCGCTAACGTTGAGGCGCCCACAAGCAGGCCGTTCGCGGCCCAGCTCCCGTAGCTCAGGGGATAGAGCAACGGTTTCCTAAACCGCAGGTCGTAGGTTCGATTCCTACCGGGGGCGCTTTGCAAATCGGCTCTCTACCAGGGGATATTACCTGGTAGGGAGCCAGACGCAAGGTACCCGGGCTTGCTCGGATTGACCTCCAGTGACCCTGAGAGACCGCCATTTGCCGGTGTCATTGGGAGGAGATTGGGAGGAGACGTGAAGACCGCGCCGGTTGAGCGGTGGGCGAGCCTTCGTCCGTTTGGTGATGCGAAAGGGCCCGCCGGGGCTTCGATCGATCGCCTTGGGTTCGACGGAGGTTCTGGGTCACTGGATTCCAGCCCCGATGGGGTTGGCTGATGATCAGCGTCTAGGGCTGCTTCGAACTCGTCGGTTGGGATGTCGCCGACGGCGCTGTGGAGGTGCTGGGTGCTCCTCATCGGCCGGAGCGTCGGTCATGCGGGTGTATCGGGTGGTCGGGTGAGGCCGGCGACGATGAGGTCAAGGATGGCGTCGAGGTCGTGTTGGGCGAAGGTGTCGCCGCGGATCATGTAGCGGTAGACGATGGGTCCTTCGATGAGGTCGATTGCGTGATCGGTGTCGATTCCGTCGGCGAGTTCCCGGCGGTCGCGAGCGTGTTGGAGCAGGTTGCGGACCGGGAGCGATCGTTCACGGGTGAGTTTGTTGAGCGCGTTACGCAGTTCGTGGTCGTCGGTGGCGGCTTGCATGAGTCCGAGCATCATCCGTCGTTTGCCGGTGATCTCGGGCATCGACATCACCTGTCCGAACAGGACGCCGAGATCGGACCTGAGTGATCCGGTGTCGGGTGTCGGTAGATGCTCGATCTGGCTGGCGACGGTGTCGACGAGGAGGTCGTGGACGCTGGGCCAGTGCCGGTAGATGGTGGTCTTGGCGATCCCGGAGCGACGGCAGATCTCATCGATGGAGAAACCGGGTACGCCTTCGGCGATGAGCAACCCGAGCGCGGCATCGCGGATCCTCTGTTGTGTGCCACGAGTCATCGTGCCGACCTTTCTGGCGCGTGTGGGAAAGACAGCTACGGCATAGTATCGTTCCAGCAGTGCTTCGCCCCCGACGATCGGATCTGCTGACGTGATCGCACGACTTGGTCGATGGACGTTTCATCACCGGCGCACCACGCTGATCGCGTGGCTGGTTGCTCTGGTTGGTTTTGGAGCGTTGGGGAACGTGATCGTCGGGCCGTCGTTCTCGAGCGCGTTCGAGATCCCGGCGTCGGAGAGCGCTTCGGGATTCGATGTGATGTCGGAGTTCTTCCCGCAGCAGGGTGCCAGCCGGCAGTCCGGCTCGATCGTGTTCCGCGCCGAGCAGGGGGTGGCAGATCCGGCGGTGCAGGCCGCGATGACGGAGTTCTTCGGCGAGGTCGGGACGATCGATGGTGTGACGGTGTTGAGCCCGTACGACGAGGGCGGGTCGCGCCAGATTGACCCGTCGGGCACGATTGCTTTCGCGACGGTGAACCTCGACGATTCGCTCGACCAGGTCGAACTGAGTGACATCGGCGCCGCGATTGGTGACCTGGTCCCCGCCGTGGATGGGGTAACGGTCGAGGTCGGTGGTCGGGCATTGGCCGAGTTCGAGCCGCCGCAGTCGGAGTTGATCGGGCTCGGCTTCGCGATCATCGTGTTGATCCTTGCGTTTGGATCGGTGCTTGCGATGGGTCTGCCGATCGGTGTTGCCCTGTTCGGAGTTGGTGTCGGTGCCAGTGTCGTGGCGTTGTTCAGCAACCTGGTCACGATCCCCGATTTCGCGACGACGTTGGGGGCGATGATCGGCATCGCGGTCGGGATCGATTACGCGTTGTTCATCGTCACCCGCTATCGGGAGAACCTGAAGAAGGGTCAGTCGTTCGAGGAAGCGACAGTCAATGCGATGGACACAGCTGGCCGGGCGGTGGTGTTCGCCGGGGTGACGGTCGTGGTCTCGCTGCTGGGGATGTTGTTGATCGGTCTCGAGTTCATCTCTGGGCTCGGGATCGGCGCAGCCACGACGGTGGCGGTGACGATGATCGCGTCGATCACGCTGTTGCCGGCGCTGCTCGGCTTCGCTGGCCCTCGGATCGAGGTCACCCGGTGGCGGGGGATCATCGCCGCCGGCTTTGTGGCGGTGACGTTGTTCGGGCTTGGGTTGTCGATCGACCCGCTGCTGATCGGGGCGCCGTTGGCCGTCGTGACGTTGCTTGCGGGGTTCGCCGTTGCCCCGCTGCGTCGCGAATTGCCGGCGCGCAAGGAGAAGCTGCTACAGGAGACGTTTCCGTTTCGGTGGAGCCGCGTCGTTCAAGCGCACCCGTGGCGGTCGTTGCTCGTCGGCACGGTGGTATTGCTCGCCCTTGCGGCGCCGGTGGTGTCGCTTCGACTCGGGTTCTCGGACGAGGGCAACTACAGCGAGGCGACCACCACCCGCCGCGCCTATGACCTACTCGCGGACGGATTCGGGCCCGGTTTCAACGGGCCGCTCGTCGCCGCAGTCACGCTGACCGACCCCGGCGACGCCGACGCGCTGACGGGTTTGGTCGACGCGATCGGGGCCGACCCGGGTGTCCAGTTCGCCTCGCCAGCGCGCGTCGATGACCCCGCAAACCCGCAGGCGGCGCTGGTTCAGATCATCTTGACGACGTCTCCGCAAGAGGAAGTGACGACCGACACGATCGAACGACTCCGGGAAGAGGTGGTCCCGGTTGCGATCGCCGGTACCGGCCTCACGGTGTACGTGACTGGGACCACTGCGGCGTCGATCGATTTCACCAGCTATCTCGCCGATCGGCTGTTCGTCTTCATCGGCGTCGTCCTGTTGTTGTCGTTCGTGTTGCTGATGATGGTGTTCCGGTCGCTGCTCGTACCGCTCAAGGCAGTGATCATGAACCTGTTGTCGATCGCCGCGGCCTACGGCGTCGTCGTCGCCGTGTTCCAGTGGGGGTGGCTCAACTCCGTCTTCGGTGTCGAACCGGCACCGATCGAACCGTTCGTTCCGATGATGATGTTCGCGATCGTGTTCGGGCTCTCGATGGACTACGAGGTGTTCCTCCTCTCACGGGTGAAAGAGGAGTACGACCGCACCAAGGACTCACGGACCTCGGTCGCCGACGGCCTCGCCGCCACCGCCCACGTGATCACCGCCGCCGCGGCGATCATGATCGTCGTGTTCGGAGCCTTCCTGCTCGAAGACAACCGGGTCATCAAACTCTTCGGTGTCGGTCTCGCCGCCGCCGTGCTCCTCGACGCCTCACTGGTCCGCATGCTGCTCGTCCCCGCCACCATGGAACTCCTCGGCGACAAGAACTGGTGGCTGCCCGCATGGCTCGACCGGATCCTGCCCAACCTCAACGTCGAAGGACCCGCCGATCACCCCGATCCGGCAACACCCGACAGCGACCCCGATCACCAGTCTGAAGAGACGCTGGTCCACTGACATGGCCCGCCCCGCCCCCGAACCCGCCGATCTCGGCCCATCGACTCGACCCGCACGGCGATGTCGAGAACATTGTTCGATCTGCCGATGACGGTCAAGGACGTGACGGCGCCACGCACACGACCATCGAAACTCGCGGCGACCAACCACCGCCCCGCCCCCATCCGAACGCTCCCTCACCAGACAGGCATCGCCCCATGACCCCTCCCCACGAACCCGTCGATGTCGAGCTGCTCGATCCGGTCGATCCGCACACCGACGACGAAGCGGTCGCCGATGCCCGGCAACGGCGACTGATCCTGATCACGATGTGCGTATCGCTGATCGCGGTGATCGCCTCGTCGTCCGGGCTGAATGTCGCCCAGCAGGCCCTCGCCGCCGACATCGGCGCATCTCAAGGTCAGCTGCTGTGGATCATCAACGGCTACACCCTCGCCCTCGCTGCGTTGTTGATGCCGATCGGCGCGATCGGCGACCGGTGGGGGCGCAAACCGATCCTGATCATCGGCCTGGTCGTGTTCGCCGCCGCTAACCTCGCCTCAGCCTTCGTGAACAGTCCCGAACCGCTGATCGCGTTGCGTGTCGTCGCCGGCCTCGCCGCTGCGATGATCATGCCCGTCACCTTGTCGGTGATCACCACCAGCTTTCCCGCCGCCGAACGAGCCAAGGCAATCGGCACCTGGGCTGGTGTTGCCGGGGCCGGTGGGATCATCGGCCTGTTCGCCTCCGCGGCGATCATCGACAACACCACCTGGCCGTGGGTGTTCTCGATCCCGGTGATCCTCGCGGCAGTGTCGCTCGCCGCGACAGTGTTCGTGGTTCCCCACTCCCGTGAACACGTCGAGACCGGCTTCGACATCCCCGGCGCGATCCTGTCGGTCCTCGCTGTCGGCGGGCTCGTGCTCGCGATCCAGGAAGGCCCAGAACGAGGCTGGACCAGCCCGCTCACCATCGCTGCGTTCGTCATCGGCCTCGCCGCTTCGGTCGCATTCGTACGCGCCGAACTGGCCCGTGACCACCCACTGCTCGATGTCCGCTTGTTCCGCAACCGGGGCCTGACGACCGGGTCGGTCAACTTGTTCGTGGTCTTCGCGTTGATGTTCGCCCTGTTCCTGGTCCTCGTGCAGTTCCTCCAAGCGATCCTCGGTTACACCGCACTACGCGCCGCCTCGGGGCTGCTGCCGATGGCGGTGATGATGATGCCGCTGTCAACGATCGCGCCGACCATCGCGCACCGTGTCGGCTACCGGCGCACTGTCGCCTCCGGGATGATCACCCTCTCGGTGGGGTTGGTGCTCCTGGCCGTGCTCGCCGACCCCGGCAGCGGATATCTCTCCGTCCTCCCAGGTCTGCTCGTGATCGGTGCCGGGGTCGGGTTGTCGATGAGCCCCTCGACCACCGCGATCACCTCCTCACTCACCGAAGACAAACAAGGTGTCGCCTCGGCGCTCAATGACACCGTCCGCGAGATCGGCGCCGCCGTCGGGCTCGCCCTGATCGGATCGATCCTCAACTCCCGTTACCGGGCCAACATCACCGACACCGCCAACACCTTCCCCACCGACGTCGCGGACCGCATCAAAGAAGGCATCGGCGGCGCCCTCAGCTCCGCGGCCCAGCTCGGACCCGACAGCCCGGCACTCATCACCGCCGCCCGCAACGCCTACGTCGACGCCATGCAACCAGCGATGCTCCTCGCCGCCGGGTTCGCCGCCCTCGCCGCCGCCTACACCACCTGGACCGGTGTCCAAGACAAACGACGTCAGACCGTCAGCGAGAACGAACAGCTCGACTAAGACGACAAGCACCCGGCGGTCACCCGTCCGGGCTCGGTTCGCTCACCCCACGTTCGGAGACCGATCGAGTTCCAGTCGAAGGTGCTCGAGCCCATGTGCGATCGCCGCGGTGATGATCCTCGCGACACGACGGGCTTGGCTGCCGCGTCCGAGTTCGGCGTGGACCCAGATCTCGGTGCCGTGGTTCACGTGCCCATCGGAGATGGAGTGCACGACGGCCATCAGTGTGAGGTGGGCGTGGACGTGGATGTCGCCGATTCTTCCGTCGATGGTGAGCGCCTGATCGGTCGGGTGCCACCGCTCGGAGGTGCGTTCGAGCACACAGTCGCCCTCCGCCGATGTGATCGTCGTCGTGGTTTCGTTGCGGGTGGCTCGGAACCATGCTGCGATCGGGTCGGGGCCGTCGAGTAGCTGCATTGCTTCGTCCACGGTGCATGCGACGAGGACCTGGTCGTCGATCAGGGTCAGTTCCGCAGCGGTCATGCTGGTGGGGGGATGATCAGCAGCGGATGCCGGGCGTGGTGTAGCAGACGTTGGCTGACCGAACCGGCGAGGAGCCGGGCGAGGCCGTGGTGGCCGTGGCGTCCGACCACGAGGTAGCTGGCGGTGTGTTCTGCTGCTGCGTCGGCGAGCTCGTCGGCTGGATTGCCATGTCGGATCTCGAACGTCCAGCGGACACGCGCAGCGTCGAGGATGTCGGTGCAGTTGGTGCGACAGACCTCGGCCAATGCGTCCTCGGCCTCGATCATCGCGCCGGCGCCCGGTCCCATCGCGGTGCCAGCGGCCGCGAGCGGCTGGGTGTGCTCGACGTGCACCACCGCGACCGGTCGGTGAGTGGCGTGCGCAAGGTTGATCGCCGCGAACAGCGCCGCGTGGGAACCGACCGTCCCGTCAAAGCCGACCACGATCGCACCATCGGGCATCGCGAATCAGCCTTTCGCTTTGTTGGGGTGGCTGGCGCTTATATCGGTGTCCGCCGGTTCCGGTACCGGAACGGGATCACCGATCGGGTCGGACGCGACACCGAGGTCATCGCCGATCGCTTCCATGCCGATATGGGCGCTCTCGCGGAGCGGGAGTTCCTTGAGGAACAACACGACCACGAACCCGATCGCGGCGACCGGGATCACCGCCAGGAACGTGACATGCAGCGCCCGCGAGAACGCGTCGACAACGACTGCCTGGGTGTCGCCGGGCAGCGCTCGGAGCGCCTCAGGGCCGGACTGGAGCACGGCCGGGTCCACCCCGGACAGCTGCGGGCCGGCGTCGGCGAGGTAGTGGTCGAGACGGTTGTTGAAGATCGACCCGAAGATCGCGACACCGAACGCTCCGCCCATCGACCGGAAGAACGAACTGGCCGAGGTGGCCACACCGAGATCTTTCGCCTCGACGGCGTTCTGCGTGGCCAGGACCAGCACCTGCATGACGAGACCGATCCCCAGCCCGACCACGGCCATGTACAGGGACTGAACCACCCGCGACGTGTCGGCATCGAAACGCGACAGCAGAAACAGCCCGAACGTCATGATCGCGGTACCGGCGACCGGGTACAGCTTGTAGCGGCCGGTCCGGCTGATGGCCCGCCCAGAACCGACCGTGCCGACGATGAGACCCAACATCAACGGTGTCAGCAGCAAACCCGACCGGGTCGGGCTGGCGCCGTTGACGACCTGCAAGAACAACGGGACAAAGATCAGCACTCCGAACATCGACAGACCGACGATGAACGCCGCGCCGCTCGACACCGAAAACACCGGATTGCGGAACAGGTACAGCGGAAGTACCGGCTCGGGAGCGCGTCGTTCGTGCGCCAGGAACGCCACGGTGAGCAGCAGTGCAGCAACGGCGAGCCCGATGATCGTCGGTGACCCCCACTCGTACTCGCTCCCACCCCACACCGTGACCAGCAGCAGGCACGTGACCGCGGCGACGAGCAGCGCGGAGCCGAGGAAGTCGATCGCATGAGGACGTCGGGTGAACGGCAGCCGCAACACCGAGCTCGTCACCACAAGCGCGGCGATCCCGATCGGGATGTTGATGTAGAACACCCACCGCCACGACAGGTGATCGACGAAGAACCCACCGATCAGCGGGCCGCCAACACTCGCGATCGCGAACACTGCGCCCGTGTACCCCTGATAGCGGCCGCGCTCCCGAGGCGAGACGATGTCACCGATGATCGCCAACGCCATCGCCATCAAGCCCCCCGCCCCAAGGCCCTGGACGGCTCGGAAGCCGATCAACTGCCCCATGTTCTGCGACAGGCCCGACAATGCCGACCCGACCAGGAAGACCACGATCGCTGTCTGGAACATGATCTTGCGCCCGTACAGGTCGCTGATCTTGCCGTAGAGCGGCGTCGACGCCGTCGAGGTCAACAAATACGCCGTCACTACCCACGACAGATGATCCAAACCGCCCAGATCACCAACGATCGTCGGCAACGCCGTCGCCACGATCGTCTGATCCAAAGCCGCCAGGAACATCCCCAACATCAGCCCGCTGAACACCACCAAGATCTGCCGATGGGACAACTGCGAACCCGCAGGAGTCGGAACACTCATGTACGACCTCCCTGTTCCAGAACCTCGTTCGCCAACCGCGTCAGCAGCGGAGCCAATGCCGACCGATCGGCGTCGGACCAAGCCGCCAACAGCTCCGTGAAGTACCGGTGACGCGCCTCACCCAACAACCGCAACACCTCCACCCCAGCAGCGGTCAACCCCACACGCGCAGCGCGACCATCCAACGGATCCTCCGCCCGCACCACAAGCCCGCCACCTTCCAACGTCTTCACGTGCCGACTCATCGTCGACGTGTCCACACCAAGGAATTGCGCCAACTCAGAAACCCGCACCTCACCACGTTCCGAAACACACCTCAACACGCCAAACCCGGCCCGCTCCACCGACACCCCAGCCGCACCGATGAAGCGCTCCTGCGTCGAAGCCAAAGAGAACTCACGAACGATCGTGACCACCGCCTCCTCGATCGCAACGACCGAATCCAACGTCCGCTGAGCCCGAAGCTGCGTCGATCCCATATCGGCATCATAGATGGTTGCAGCACCCAACTACAATCGCAAAGAACGCCGCAAGGCGCCGCAGCACGGGGTGCGCCTGAACAGGGCGGGTCGTCGGGCGGTCCACCGCCGCCCTCGAACTGAACCGTCAGGAGTTGGGGTGCTCGATTTGGGATACGGTGAAACCGCCAGGCGACCTCAGACGAACTGTGGGATTCCCGATGGACGACGAGCAGGTCAACAACACGATCGCCGAACTCGAGCGGTGTCTGCGCACCGACGATCCGAGCTTGGCTCCACGATTTCGCCGGATCCGTCGTGGCGACAGCGCGAGATCGGCCGCCGTGTTCGCCGCTTTGGTTACCGCGGCGATCCTTCTTGCCGCCGGGTTGGCAATCGCATCCGGGGTCGTGTGGTTCGCGGGAGTAGCAGCGTTGCTGGCAGCGTTCGCCGTCGCTCCCCACCGGGAGCCGACCGCCGCAGATTCGCCCACACTCCAAGGTCGACGTGTGGACCAGTGGAACGAGGTTCTGCCCATAGCCGGTGCGTGGTCAACCGTCGCCAGTGAACTACGAGCCGCTGACGGCCTTGATCCATGGTGCCCGACGCTCCGCCGGATCTCGAGCAATGGCACGCACGACACAACCGTGGTCGCCGTTGGGCACCATCGTCCGGTCACCCTGCGGATCTCACGTCGGTGGTTCGCCGATGGAATCCGCTGGCGAGCCGATGCTGGCGGGCCAAACCTCGTCGGGCATCTCACTCTGCAACCCACGCTGACCGGCGAGCACGTTCAGATCTGGGTGCATGCCGAGGCGCTCCGATGCCGAAATTCACGCCGAGCACTACGCACGATCCGCCGGGAAACCAGAACCGCGCTGCGACGGTGGGCCGCAACGCGCACCGAAACCCCACCATGAGCCAGATGGGAGGATGTCCAGGGGTCACTGGTCGGGGGCCTGCCTGGGTTGGGGGATCGGGGGGATGCGGTCGAGGAAGGTGAGAACGGCGGTGGTGAACGCGTCGTTGTCGTCGCCGGCGACCATGTGTCCGGTGTTGGACACGTCGACGGCTTCGGCGTGGGGGACGGCGGTGAGGAACTCGTTGACGGTGTCGGGGCTGACCAGGTCCGACATTGCGCCTCGGACGAGGAGTGTCGGGGCGGTGATGCGGCGGGCCCCGTCGAGGAGGTGGTCGGCCATCTGTCGGAAGCGTTGCTCGCTGTTGGCGGGGTCAGCGTGCATGACATCGAGTTTCGTGGTGATGAACGCGGGGTCCCAGCGCCACACCCAGCGGCCGTCGTCGCGTTGGCGGAGTACCTTGGTGAGTCCGTCGACGCTGTCGGGTCGAGGCCGGTGGGGGTTGTAGGCGGCGATCACGTCGCCGGCGTCGTGCAGGGTGGCGAATCCGTCGGGGTGCGCGGACATGAACTGCACGACTCGTCGGGCCCCGTCGATCTCCATGCGGGGGGTGACGTCGACCAGCACGACCCCTGCCCACAGGCGGGGAGGGGCGATGCGGTGTGCGATGAGGGTCGTCATTCCACCGATGGATGCACCGACAGCGACCGCGGGGCGGCGACCGCAATATCGTTCGCGGACGGCGAGCAGGTCGTAGGCGAGGTCTTCGGTCTCGTACCGCCCGGCGGGATCCCAGCTGCTGTCGCCGTGGCCGCGGGCGTCGTAGGCCACGACGTGGTGGCCGGCGGCGTGGATGGTGCGGGCCGTCTTGGCCCAGGCGTGGCGGTTCTGTCCGCCACCGTGGAGCAGGATCACCGACGGCTTCTCGGTGGATGACTGTGGATAGAGGTCGGCGACGAGGTCGACCCCATGGTGGCCGGTGACGACGTTGGATTGGCGGTAGCTCATGCGGGCTCGACGATCGGTGGCTGGGATGTCATCGCGGCCAGGTCACGCAGCGGGAGCTCGCGCATTCGGATCGAGATCACGAACGCGCCCACCATGACCACGGCGGCCGCGGCGAACACGGTGGTGATCGATGCCGACAGCGCACCGGCCGCTGCACTGTGGAGGGGCTCGGGGAGCGCAGCGATGGCTCGCGGGCTGCGAGCGAGGCTGTCGCCGGTGACACCGGGCGGCAGGTCGACACCGACGAGCCGGTCGGTGAGCTCGGTGTCGAGGCGGCTGGTGAGGATGGTGCCGAACACGGCGACACCGATAGTGGAACCGAGGGTGCGAAAGAAGTTGACCGACGCGGTGCCGGCGCCGAGGTCGCGCATCTCGACAGCGTTCTGCACTGCGATGGTGAGCACCGACAGGGTTGCACCGACGCCGAGGCCGAGCACGATCATCCACATCGATGACGCGACCCGCCCGGTGGCTGGACCCATGGTGGACAGCAACCACAGTCCGCCGGCGGCGACGATGGTCCCGACGATCGGGAAGATCTTGTAACGGCCGGTGCGTGTCGTCAGGCGACCGACGACGAGCGATGCGACCATCAATGCCAGCATCAACGGAAGGAGCAACAGCCCGGCGTTGGTGGCTTGGCGACCCTGGACGCCTTGGAAGAACAGCGGGAGGTAGACGATCGCTCCGAACATCGCCGCGCCGGCGAGGAACGCCATCGACACCGATGAGCTGAAACCGGGCCGGTTGAACATGCGCAGCGGGATGACCGGTTCGGCGACTCGTCGTTCCCACCAGATGAACACGGCGCCGGCGACGACGGCGAGCACGTAGAGGCCAACAGTGAGCGGTGAGCCCCATCCGTACTCGTCGCTGCTCCACGCGGTGGCCAACAGCAACGACACCACCGACAGCACCAGCAGTCCAGACCCGGTGAAGTCGAGCCGGTGCGGTGTCGTGTGGAATGGGAGACGCAACACGACGCCGGTGACGAAAAGCGCAGCGATCCCGATCGGGATGTTCACGTAGAACACCCAACGCCACGAGAAGTGATCGGTGAGCAGACCGCCGATGAGTGGGCCGAGCACACTGGCCAAGGCGAAGGTGCCGGTGAGGTAGCCGGTGTAGCGGCCACGTTCTCGTGGTGGGACGATGTCGCCGACGATGGTGAACGTCAGTGACATCAGCCCGCCGCCACCGATGCCTTGCAAACCGCGGAACGCGATCAGCTGCCACAGCGACTGCGACAGGCCACACAACATCGACGCGATGAGGAACAGCACGATGGCGGTCTGGTAGATGCGTTTGCGGCCGAAGAGGTCGGAGATCTTCCCCCACAGCGGCATGCTCGCCGTCGAGGCCAACAGGTATGCGGTGACGACCCACGACAGGTGATTGATGCCGCCGAACTCGCCAACGATCGTCGGGAGCGCGGTGGACACGATCGTCTGGTCGAGCGCTGCGAGCAGCAGGCCGGTCATCAGCCCGATGATGACGATGGTGCGTTCGCGGTGCGTCAGATCCGGCATCTGCCCAGCCGATACCGTCGTGTTCACCGGACAGTTACCTGCAACGTCTCCAAGCCGCGCAGGGTGAGGCTCGGGCGCCACACGGGAGTCGTGTCGGCGTCGATGGTGGGAAAACGGGCGAGCAGTCGTTCGAACACAACTTCGCCCTCGAGTCGGGCCAGTGGCGCGCCGAGGCAGTAGTGGATGCCGGCGGCGAAGCTGAGGTGCTGGGTGCCTGTTCGGGTGATGTCGAAACGGTCCGGGTCCTGATAACGGTCGGGGTCGCGGTTGGCGGCGCCGAGCAAGGTCAGCACGACCTGGCCGGCGTCGATGTGGTGACCTGCGATGTCGGTTTCCTCGAGCGCGGTCCGCGCGTCGAGCTGAACCGAGCTCTCGTAGCGCAGCATCTCCTCCACTGCGCGGTGTCCGAGGGTGGGGTCGCTCCGCAGCATCTGCATCTGGTCCCGGTTTCGCAGCAGGCTAATTAGGCCGTTGCCGATGAGGTTGGTGGTGGTCTCGAACCCGGCCGCGAACAACAACACGATCGTGGCCACCAACTCGTTCTCGGACAGTCGGTCTCCGCCATCACTGACCCCGATCAACCCACCGATCAGATCGTCGGAGTGCCGATTCCGCCGCTCGGCGATGAGCGACCGGAAGTAGTCGTTCATCGTGTTGCTCGCGGTCTCAGCGGCGGCGATCGTCTCAGCGCTTGCCATCGGCTCGAGCGCGCCGGCCGCGTCGCGCACGATCCAGCGGAACTGCTCACGGTCCTCGATCGGGACACCGAGGAGCTCGCCGATCACTCGCACCGGCAAGGGGAAAGCAAGCACGTCCATGACATCACCGCCGCCAGCGTCGGCGAGCTGATCGAGGACCTCATCGACCATCGCTTCGACCGCCGGACGCAACTCATCGACCCGCCGGGGCGTGAACTCGCGGGCGACAAGACTTCGCATCCGGGTGTGATCGGGTGGGTTCATCCGCAGCATCGAGTACCGCGAGATGATCGGCACCTCCCGATCAGCGCTCTGCGCAGACGAACCAAAGATGCGCTGCACTTCGTCGCTCTTGCCGAACCGAGGATCGCGCAGCACCGTGCCGCAGTCGTCGTAGCGGGTCGCGACCCACAGCGGCAGGACTGCGCTGTGGTGCACCGGCGCCGTCTCGCGCAGCTGGCGGTAAGCCGGGTACGGAGCAGCACGAACGGCTGGGTCGCTGAACAAGCCGACAAGCACGTTGTCGGCGGCCTCGGTGATCAGGTTGTCGGTCGTGGCCATCAGGTCCCTCCAGTGGTCGTTCGTCGGCTTTGCCGCGGTGTTGGCTTCCCGCCGATTCCTCGCAGAATGACGTTCGATATTGCGTCGGCGCGGTTGGCAAGGTCTCCGCTGGTGCCGAGCAGAAGGTGCTGCATGCCCGTCACCAGGACTGCGCCGTAGACGACGGACGCGGCGGCGCTGACGTCGTCGATGTGAAGTGACCCGTCGTTGTGGCCGTCACGGAGCGCCTGCCGGATCGGTGAAAGGATCGCCACATCGACGCCTGCAGCGATGTCGACCAATGAAGCCGCCCGGCCCAGTTCGGCGAACAACAACCGGTAGGTCGGGCCGTGCTCGCCGATGAACACCAGATGCGCTCGCACCAGTCGAGCCAACCGTTCGCGTCCCGTGCCGGGCTCGGCCGCGACGTCGGACAGCGTGGCCGTCATCTGACGCAGGGTTCGCGAGAGCAGGTGGGCGAGAATGTGTTCCTTGCCAGGGAAGTAGTAGTAGAGCGTGGCGCGTGGAATCCCAGTCGCCTTGGCGAGATCGTCGATCCGGGTTGCGTCGAGCCCATTGTCGGCAAACACCGGCGCAGCGAGATCGATCCGATCCGCCAACTCGTCCGGTAACGGTCGTACCGCAGTCGCCGAGCGATCGATCATTCCTGCACGCCCGTGAAACCCGGCATGAACCGTTCGATCGGGATGACGATGAACGTCGCTGTCGCCTCGGCGATCAACTCCAGGCCGTCGCGTGTGTGCGCGGTCGCCGACATGTGCAGCTTGCGTTCCTCGCGCTGATCCAAACGTGCACGGAAGATGAGCGGCGCGCCAATGGGCGTCGGCGATCGATAGGTGACCGTCAACCGGCCTGTGAATGCCGGGACCTTGTGGATCGACAACACGTACCCCATCACGTCATCGAAGATCGCCGCGACCACGCCACCGTGAGCTCGGCCAGGCGCACCTTCAAAGGCGGCACCCAACACCGTCTCCGCAACCGCATCGCCGTTGTCAGAATGAACCTCGATCGCGACGCCCATCGGATTCGCGGCGCCGGACACGACACAGTCGGGAAAGTGCGAGAGCCGTTCACCGTCGGCGGGCGGTTCGCCGAACGTTGACGGCCCGTCACCCATGCTCATCAAAGAGCGATCGCGTTCGCTACCAGTCTCGAGTTGCTCGACCACCGGCAGGATCGCGTCGATCAACTGCTCGAACAGTTCATCCCGGGCATCGTGGCGCACGAAGCCGTGACCGAGTCGGCGGAGCAGCGTGGCGGCACGGATCCGTGCATCGGTCACTCCGAACCGTTCGTCGGGCGCTGTCGCCGTGCCGACGATTGATGACTCTTGCATCCATGACTCCCGATGGTTGAACGTGACGATTGGACGACACGTCTAAGCTACGGGATCAAGTGATGCGTTGCGCAACGGAGGGCTACGTGACCACCCGGACAACTCTCATCGCGAGGCGCAGGATCCGTCCGAGCCGTCGTCAGCACGACGCGGAGCGCATTGCCATCGCCTGGCGGACTCTTCGCCGTGGTCCAGCGGCACGCGGAATGCGCCGGTACGCGTGGGCGCCGACCGAACCACAGCTCGACCTGGGGCAGATGGACACTCTTGATCTCCTCGTCCAGCATGGTGAGTGGACGATGCACGAGTTTGCGATGGCGCTGTGCATCGAGCCGTCCACGGCAACGAGAGCCATTGCCCGGCTCGTCGACGCTGGTCTGGCGGATCGGAGCACGCATCCGAGTGACAAGCGAATGACAGTGGTCCGTGCAACCCAGGATGGGCGCGCTGTGCAGAAGCGGCTTGCATTGCGACGACTCGCCGCGGTGGTCGAGGCGCTCGAGGGTTTCGACAGCGGCGACCGGCGACGGCTCGCCGATCTGCTGGAACGGTTCATTGCAGGGCTCGACGAGGCGGTACTCGTTCGCAGTTCGACGTGCTTGCCCCATCGTCAGACCAGTTCGAAGCCGCTATACCCGTCTGCTGCGCATGTCCGGCACGACTCCGCGTAGAACGGGACACCGCCGGGGAAGTTCAACAGTTCGCGCGGTTTGCCGGGGATGTTGGCGCCGACGTACCACGAGTCGGCTCTGTCGAACAGGGTCATGTCGCCGATCGTGCGCACCAGGTCGCGCCACGAGTCCTCTGCATGCGATGTTGCTTCGATGCGTGTGACACCTTGGTGCCTCAGGTCGTCGAGCAGCTGTACGACCCAACTGCCTTGTACCTCGGCGCACGTCGGCCCGTTACAGAAACCTGACGGGCTTTGCGGTCCGTAGAGATAGATCAGATTCGGGAACCCGGCACTCGCGAGGCCGAGGTGGCTGCGGACTCCGCGGGCCCAGTAGTCCTTCAAGGTGGTGTCGGCGCGGCCGTGGATGTCGATGCTGGTGAGACCGCCCGTGACCGCGTCGAATCCGGTGGCCATGACGATCAGGTCGACGTCGTAGTCGTTGTGCGTCGTCCGAACCCCGGTCGTCGTGACGCGCTGGATGGGTGAGGTCTTGAGGTCCACCAGGGTCACGTTCTGCTGGTTGAACGCGTCGTAGTAGGTCTGCTCGAGCGAAGGCCGCTTGACGCCGAACGGGTGGGGCGGTTCGGTCGGGGCGAGCAGCTCTGCGACCGCCGGGTCGTGCACGCGGGCGTGGACCTTGTCGCGCCAGAAGTCGTAGGCGGTGCGGTTGGCGGTTTCGTCGGTCATGACGTCAGCGAAGTTGCCGGCCCAGAAGCTGAATCCGCCAGCTTGCCACATCTGTTCGAAGCCGGTGCGACGATCCTCGTCGGAGACCGCGAGCGCTGACTCGTCGCGCCGGATGATGTCGAAGCCCGCGAAGGTTTCGGTGCGGGTTCGGAAGATTTTCGGGTATCGAGCTTTCGCCTCGTCTTGTTCTGCTCGGGTGAGGCGGTGTTGTTGCATGGCGAGCGCGAGGATCGGCGTTCGCTGGAACACGGTGACCGACGCGGCGATCTTGGCCGCTTCCTGGATCACTTGGACTCCGCTGGCGCCCGTGCCGATGACACCGACGCGCAGTCCCGTCATGTCGACACCTTCCTGAGGCCAGTGCGCTGTGTGATGGCATTGGCCCTCGTAATCGTCCAGCCCGGGCAGGTCGGGGATGTAGGCCTTGGATGCGAAGCCGGTGCAGAGCACCAGGAACCGGGTTCGAAGGGACTGCCCGTTCCGTGTGGTGAGGTTCCAGCAGGTGGCCGCTTCGTCCCACGTGGCCGTGTCGAGCCGGGTGTCGAAGCGGATGTCGCGGCTCAGATCCCATTTGTCGTCGACGTATTGGAAGTACCGACGAAGCGCTGTCCAGTCCGGGAATCGCTCGTCCCAGTACCAGTCCCTCCACAGCTCTTCGTCGGAGAACTCGTAGACGGGCACATGCGAGTCGACCCGGGCGCCGGGGTAGCAGTTCCAGTGCCAGATTCCACCGAGCCCGGAGCCGGCTTCGAGCAACACCGTCGAGAATCCCAACGCTCGCAGCCGGTGCAACTGATACAGGCCCGCGAAGCCGGCTCCGACGACCACTACGTCATGATCGAGCCCATGTGGTGCCGTCATGGGTTCGTGACACCTCGAGCCACATCGGCCCATGCGTTCAAGGCCGACGGGTCGTTCGTCCAGTCAAGGCCCCCGAAGTAGCTGACGACTCTCGTCGCGAGCCCCTGGTAGCGCTCCAGGATCTTGTCGGCGAGTTCGCTGCGCGGGCCTGTGACCACGAAGTGGTCGAGCAGTTCGTCGGACACCTCGGCGGCCATACCCGCAAGGTCGCGGGCGCGTTGCCGCTCGCGAATGCGGTCGGTGGTTCCGTCGAAACCCAGCTGCTCGAAGATGAACGCATAGTTGGGTGTTGATCCGTAGAACGCGACCTGCATCCGTGCGAAGTTGCGCCAGCGCGCTTCGTCGTCGTCGATAGGGACGATGAACGCGGGGACGATGATCTCCAGATCCTCGGCGGAGCGGCCCGCCTTGGTGGCACCCTCGTTGAGGTTGGGGATCACCGTCTCGCGGAGGTAGGTGGGGTGGTTGAGCGGATGGACGTGCACACCGTCGGCGACCTCGCCGGCCATGCGGAGCATCCACGGGTTCACGGCAGCGACGTCGATCGGCGGGTTCGGTGTGCTGATCGGCCCAGGTGACCACTGCGCTGGGAGCAGGTCGAGGTGGTAGAACTCGCCATCGACCGCCAGCGGCTCGTCGCCCCGGAACGCACGGAAGATCGCCTGCATCGCAAGCACATACTCCTTGAGCCGTGGGCCGGGGTGCTCGAAGTCAGAGCCGTAGCGGCGTGTGATGTGGGCGCGGACCTGTGTGCCGAGCCCTAGACGAAAGCGACCGCCGGTCGCCTCGGCCAGCTCCCACGCGATCTCCGCTGTCACCATCGGGCTGCGCGGAAAGGCGACCGCGACACCAGTGAGGATGTCGATGTCGGCAGCGAGCGCAGCGGCGCCGCAACCGAGGTATGCGGTGCGCCCGCCCTCGGTGACCACGATTCCCGAGAAGCCGGCGCGCTCAGCGTCCTGGGCGAATGCAGCCATCGAGCGAAGCGGCAGGCCGCCGGTCATCACGTCGAATTTCATCGGTGGGTCTCCTCGTCGGGTTTGGTCACGGTTTGTTGTCGGATCATCAGATATCGCGATCGCGGTTATCCCAGTGCGGTGACCTCAGCTTGTTCTTGTACAGCTTGCCGGTCGGGAGCCGGGGGAGCTCGTCGTGGAACTCGAAGCGCTGCGGGCACTTGAAGTGGGCGATGTGCTCGCGCACGTGTGACCTCAGTTCGACGGCGAGTGCCTCGTCGCCGGCAATGCCCTCTGCAGGTTGCACCGCGGCATGCACCGCTTCGCCCATCTCGTCGTCGGGAATCCCAAACACGGCGACATCGGCAACCTTGGGGTGCAACACCAAACAGTCCTCTATCTCCTGCGGATAGATGTTCACACCGCCGGAGATGATCATGAACGCCTGGCGGTCCGTGAGGTACAGCCATCCTTCGTCATCGACGTATCCGACATCACCCAGGGTGGTCCAGCCGCGGCCTCGTGGGTCCTTCACGCTCTCGGTCTTCTCGGGGGCGTTGTGGTACTCGTAGGCGGGCCCGTCACCGAAGTAGATGGTGCCGGGCACATTCGCAGGTTGGTTGTCGCCCGCTTCGTCGAGGATGTGGATCGATCCGATCAACGGCCGTCCGACAGTCCCCGGCCTGGCCAACCATTCGTCGGGACGCACCAGGCAGAAGCCGTTCAACTCCGTGCCCGCGTAGTACTCCCACAGCACCGGACCCCACCAATCCATCATCTGCTGCTTGACGGCCACAGGACACGGTGCCGCGGCATGGATCGCGACCCGCATCGACGAGACATCGAACCCGGATCGTTGCTCCGCGTCGAGCTTCAGCATCCGGATGAACATGGTCGGCACCCATTGAGAATCAGTGATCGCATGCTTGCCGATGAGATGGAGCGCGTCGACCGGGTCGAACTTCTCCATCGCGACGACCGTCCCTCCCAGTGACTGAACGCCAAGACTGAACCCGATCGGTGCCGAGTGGTACAAGGGAGCGGGTGACAGGTATGTGGACTCGCCGCTCATCCCGAACACGCCGCTCACCAGCCCTGCGATCAGCATTCCGTCGGCGACCGACTTGCCGCTCAGCGGACGCTTGACACCCTTCGGACGGCCCGTCGTTCCGGAGGAGTACAACATCATCTCGCCCGCTGGCTGTTCGTCGAGTGGATCGGTGGACATCGAACCGATCGCGTCGGCGTATGGCTCGAATCGCGGATCTGCATCGCCGATCAGCAACGGGACGACGCATCCCGTCGCATGCTGCATCGCAGCGCTCGCAATCTTGGCCTTCTCGGACGTGGTGACGAGCGATCGAGCCCCAGAGTCCTGGAGGATGTAGCCGACCTCCTCAGCCGAGAGGTAACTGTTGATCGTCGTCACATACAGACCGGATCGCAGCGCTGCCCACATGACCTCGAAGAACCGCGGCTGGTTCTCGCTGAAGATGGCGACGTGATCACCGGTGACCAAGCCTCGCTCCCGCCACAGTCGGGCCAACTGATTCGAACGCTCGTCGAGTTGCCGGTAGGTCACGACCTCGCCAGAACCAGCCATGATCACTGCTGGGTGCTCCGGTCGGGTTGCTGCGTGAGCCCCTGGGTACACGATCGCTCTCCTCCGCCCGATCTCGTTGGGCTCGACTCTCGATGATCAGACGTTTTCAGGGCCTCGGCGGTGAGATGTGATGACGACTGTCGAGGCGCCCCTGCTCGACCTCGTGAAGTCCACAGTCTGACCGTCCCGACCTCGACACGTCAAGACAGAAGCGACCAAATGTCGCATCAGGCGGGCGAGCTAGGGTGAGCCCATTCCGCTCTCAAATCTGAAGGCCATGCTGGTGGCTGCTGGAACTCACGAGACGATTGTAGACATGTGTAGTGTTCGGAAAAGGGCGAGGCGCAGCTTGCGTCGGCCATGAACGCGATTCCCGCTGCGTTCGCAGCGTCGCGGCCAGGAGAGGGAGATGTCGATGCGGATACAGGTTGACCAAGCTCGCTGCCATGGGCACCAGATGTGCGCGATCGCCGCGCCCAAGCTGTTCGGTAGCGACGAGATCGGCAATGCGGCTGTATTGATCGCGGGCGACGTCCCGCGCGATCTGGAAGCGGCAGCCAGACGCGCCGAAGGCAACTGTCCGGAACGCGCGATCGAAATCATCGAGTGACCACCTGACGCGCGGCGCAAGCCTCGACGAACTCATCGACCACCACGACATCTCGACGTCAACCAAACACAGGTCGATCCCACCCGCCGTGACGTCCCTTGGATGAGACAACGCAGCCTTGTTGTAGTATCAAGTCGCCTATGCCTTCGTTCTCCGATCAGGTTTCCGCGTCCCCGAGTCGAGTGGCGTGCGCCACCGCCTTGCGTGGGCTCAGTCACTCGATCGTCGGCCATGCCGTCGCCGACGATATTCTCGACCGAATCACTGCATTCGTCCGCGACATGCTCCCCGATGTCGAGTCCGCTGGGTTGCGGTCACGTCCGGTCGACGACATGAAGCGGCGGCTGTTCGAGGTCGCGCCGCTCGACGGTGACAGCATGGAGCACTACCCCGACTGTGTCGTTTCGGGTCCGGCGAACCCGATGGGGATGGCCATCACTTGCCATCGCCATCGCGATGATGCAGTAGCGCAGGTGTCTTTCGGTGCTGCGTTCGAGGGTGCCCCTGGCCGCGCCCACGGTGGAATCGTCGCAGCGGTGTTCGACGATGTCATGGGTTTCGTGCTGTCGATGCTGCAGACGCCCGCGTACACCGGCCGGCTGACCGTGCGCTACCTCGCGCCGACCCCGCTGGCCGTCGACCTCGAGTTTCGTGCACGATTGCGAGTGCGTGACGGACGCAAGCTGTGGATCGACGGCGAGGCAATCGTTGCAGGCACGCGCTTCGCCGAAGCGGAGGGGCTGTTCATCGCGATTCCGTACGAGGAGTTCGGCCGGATCGAACCGGCCTGAAGACGAGACCATGCAGTTGTCGTCCTGACGAGACATATGTCATGATGTGTTGCATGACTCCAGATGTTGTTGCAGGGCTCGACGATGACGCATCCCGAGTGGTTGCTGGTGAAGCTCGCGCCTGGTTCGAAGCGAACTGGAACCCCGACATGTCACTCGGTGAGTGGTGGGCAGTCCTCGCCGAGTCCGGGTGGGGTTTCCCAACATGGCCGACACACCGCTACGGCCGCGGTCTCGACCCTCACCTAGCCCCGTTGGTCAACGGCGCTCGTCGCGCGGCGGGGGCGTTGGGGCCACCGGCGGGTATCGGGCCGAACCTCGCGGGTCCCACCTTGCTTGCTCACGGCTCCGCTGGCCAGCAAGACCGCTTCCTGCCTGGAATCGTCAACGGCGAGATCTGGTGCCAGCTGTTCAGTGAACCGGGCTCGGGGTCCGATCTCGCGTCGCTGCAGACCCGCGCAGTTCGTGACGGTGACCAGTGGGTGATCAACGGCCAGAAGGTATGGACGTCGGGTGCCCACATTGCCCGCTACGGCATTCTGGTCGCCCGGACAAACCCCGAACTCCCGAAGCATCAAGGCCTCACCTACTTCGTGATCGACATGGACCAGCCCGGTATCGAAGTACGACCGATCCGGGAGATGACCGGTCGCTCGATCTTCAACGAAGTCTTCCTCACCGACGCCGTCGTCCCGGAGGAGAATCGGCTCGACGAGGTCGGTTCCGGTTGGGGGGTTGCCTTGACCACGTTGGCGAACGAGCGCACGATGCTCGGTGCCGGTTCGTTCGGGAGTTCCGGGGGAAGCATGGCGATCACCAAGCCGGATCTCTCCGGCAGGGTGGGCGATCTGATGCGTGAGAGCGGGTCGGGCGACGGCGTTCCGTCTGGTGGGGTCGGCGCTCTGTTGCGCGGACTCGTCGAGCAGTACGAGCGCTCGGATGACCCGCTGATCCGGCAGGAGTACGCGACGATCTACTCGCTCCTCGAGATCGCTCGCTTCACCGATCTTCGGGTCAAGGGGGCCGTGGAGCGGGGTGGGCGACCGGGGCCGGAAGTGTCCGTTGGCAAGCTGGCCGCCAGTCATTTGCTGCGTACCTTGCGCGAGACGATGTTCCGGATCTGTGGAGCTGACGCAACGCTCTGGGGAGATGACGCTCCGCTGGGCGGCAGGATGCATGACATTGGATTCTCGTCATACCTCATCTCGATCGGTGGTGGGACCGACCAGATCCAACGCAACATCATCGGCGAACGAGTGCTCGGATTGCCGAGGGAGCCGAGTATCGACAAGGGCGTCGCGTTCAGCGAGTTGCTGGTCGGCACTCAACGTAAGACCGATGGCTGACGCCGTGCCGGATTCGCGTCTCGTCGGGGACCGATCGCTGCGCGTTGGCGTGATCGGGGCAGGCATGGCCGGCATCCTCGCAGTGATCAAGCTGCGCGAGGCCGGCATCACCGACATCGTCTGTTTCGAGAAGGCCGACCGCGTCGGCGGCACGTGGCGCGAGAACACCTATCCCGGCATCGGATGCGACGTCCCGTCGCACGTCTACTCGTATTCGTTCGCTCCGAATCCCGATTTCACCCGCATGTTCTCGCCCGGGCACGAGATCCAGGCGTACCTCGAGCGCGTTGCGGTCGACCATGGGGTCGTCCCGCATCTTCGCCTCGGCGACGAAGTCGTCTCCGCGATCTACGACCGGGGTGTGTGGCACCTCGAGACTGCGCGCGGACATCGAGCAGACTTCGACGTGGTGATCGCCGCGAGTGGCGTCCTGCACCATCCCCGGATGCCGGAGATCGATGGCGTGGACGAGTTCGAGGGGGCGATGTTCCACAGCGCGCGGTGGGACCAGGATGTGCCGATCGACGGCCGTCGTGTCGGCGTGATCGGCACCGGGTCGACGGCGGTCCAGATCACCGGCGCGCTCGTCGATCGGGTGGAGCACTTCAGTCTCTTTCAGAGAACACCGCAGTGGATCATGCCGATGGACAACAAGCTGTTCTCGGACGACCAGAGGGCGACGTTCCGGAACGAGCCGCATCGACTCAGAGAGCTCCGGGACTTCCTCGAGTCGGCGTTCGCGGAGAACTTCGCCGATGCCGTTGTCGACGCGAAGTCCGAGCGTCTCGAACAGATCGAGGACACCTGTCGGGCGAACCTGTACCAGCACGTCACCGACCCGGAACTGCGCCGCCGCTTGGAGCCCGACTACCGCGCCGCCTGCAAACGGCTCGTCGTGTCGGCCGACTTCTACGACGCGATCCAGAAGCCCAACGCCGAACTCGTCACCGCTGCCATCTCGCGCATCGAACGTCGCGGCATCCGAACCGACACCGGACGCCTTCAC
This sequence comes from Ilumatobacteraceae bacterium, assembly GCA_965229005.1. Classification (GTDB taxonomy): domain Bacteria; phylum Actinomycetota; class Acidimicrobiia; order Acidimicrobiales; family Ilumatobacteraceae; genus CBDDIP01. The sequence continues at coordinate 449,400 of CBDDIP010000001.1, read as the reverse complement.
GAGCTCGACGTCATCGTCCTCGCAACCGGGTTCGAGGTCGACCGATTCATGCGGCCCACCGTCATCACCGGCCTCGACGGACGAACCCTCGAAGAGGCCTGGGCCGACGGCCCCACTGCCTATCTGTCCGTCTCGATACCCGAGTTCCCCAACCTGTTCATGCTCAACGGCCCGAACGGCCCCGTCGGCAACTTCTCCCTGATCCAGGTCGCGGAGCTCCAGATGGACTACATCCTGCAACTCGTGCGCCGGCTCCAGGCAGGCCTCTCGACGGAGATCCATGCGACTGAGGCGGCCATGCGCGAGCACGAGGCCCGGCGCATCGAAGCGGCGCAGGCGACCGTGTGGGTGACCGGATGCAACAGCTGGTACCTCGACGCTCGCGGCGTACCAGCAGCGTGGCCGTGGCCGTTCCGCCGATTCCGCGAGGTCATGGCAGAACCCGACTTGGATGCGTATCACCACTGACATGACCAGACGAACGCCGGGGTGAGACAAGGCGTACGATGTGTATCGTGCTGCCGCCGGGCAGCGCCCGGACGCGGAGGTTCCCCGAATGCCACAGTCGACAACGCCACCCGTAGGAGTACAGGAGCCGGTGCTGCGTGTCGAGATGGACGAGGGCATCGCGATCGTGACGCTCAATCGTCCGGCGAAGCTCAACTCCCTCGATCCCGAACTCGTCTGCAGGCTCGCCGACGCTTGGGAGCAGATGGCAGCCGATCCCGCTGTTCGGGTGGTGATCGTGACCGGTGCAGGAGACCGGGCGTTCTGCACCGGTGCGGATCTGGGGCGGCTGATCCCGTTGTTCACCGGTGCGCGACCAGCGCAGGATGAGTGGGACCAGCGATTGCAGGCCGATCCGCGACTGCTCGACAAGGCACTGCTGCGCCGTACCGACTACACGGTGCCGGTGATCGCCGCCGTCCGCGGGTTCGCGCTCGCCGGCGGCATGGAACTGCTGCTTGGTACCGACTTGCGGATCGCTGCCGAGGACAGCGAGTTCGGACTCACAGAGGTGACGCGCGGGATCATCCCCGCCGGCGGTGGGCTGGCGAGGTTGGCTCGTCAGGTGCCATGGGCCAAAGCAGCGGAGATCGTGCTCGTGGGTGACCGGATCAGCGCGCAGTCGGCCGCGGAGATGGGTCTCGTCAACCGGCTGGTGCCGTCCGTGCACGTGCTGGACGAGGCGGTGCAACTCGCCCGGCGAATGGCCCGCAACGGGCCGTTGGCGATGCGCAAGGCGAAGGAGGTGATGGTCTCGTCGAATGGCCTGCCCTTCGACGAGGCGTATCGCATCGAGTCGCGTGCAGCCGGGGTCGTGATGGCGTCGGCCGACGCCATGGAGGGTCCGCGTGCGTTCATCGAGAAGCGCAGCCCGCATTTCACCGGCACATGACCCTTCGGCCGAAGAACCTGGGATGAGACGAATTGGTCGTTGTGTCGTATATGGGGCTGGAGTAGTGTCGGTGCAGACGAGAGGGGATCTGCATGTCGTTCGACTTTCCCGTGATCAGCGCTGACTCGCACATCACGGAACCACCTGACTGCTACTCGGCTCACATCGACCCGGCGTACCGCGACACAGCGCCGAACATGGTCGAGGATCCTGTACGAGGCGACGTGTTCGTGGTGCCCGGCATGAAGTCGACGGTGCCGATGGGGCTGGTCGCCGCCGCCGGCAAGCCGGCAGGGGAACTGACCCAGGAGGGTGTCAAGTTCGACGAGCTCCACAAGTCCGGTTACGACGCGACCGTGCGGCTCGCCGACCAGGACCGCGACGGGGTCGCCGCGGAGATCCTGTACCCGACGGTGGGGATGGTGCTGTGCGGCCACCCGGACGTCGACTACAAGCGAGCGTGCTTCAACGCCTACAACCGGTGGATCACCGAGTACTGCGCCGAAGCTCCGGATCGGCTCCTCGGGTGCGGTCAGACCGCGCTGCGCACCGTCGAGGAAGGGATCACCGATCTCGAGGCGATCAAGGCGGCCGGCCTTCGTGGCGTGATGATGCCGGGGAATCCCGGCACGGAGGCGGACTACGACGACCCGATGTGGGACCCGTTCTGGGAGGCGGCGGTGTCGCTTGGGTTGCCGCTCAGTTTCCACATCCTCACCGCCCGTGGGGGTGGTTGGCGAGGGCCCCGGTTGAACAGCTTCCTGTCGATCATCCGTAGCATCCAGGACATCATGGGCACCCTGGTGTTCGGCGGCGTGTTCGAGCGTCATCCCGATCTTCGGGTCGTCTGCGTCGAGGCCGATGCCGGCTGGGTGCCTCACTACATGTATCGGATGGACCACGCCTACAAGCGGCACCGCAACTGGCTCCAGCCCGGGGTGGCCCTCAGCAGGTTGCCGTCGGAGTACTTCGCGGAGCACATCTTCGTCACCTTCCAGGACGACTGGACGGCCTTCTCGCACGCCAACGACATGAACTGGCGACGGTTGATGTGGGCCAACGACTTCCCGCACTCCGACTCGACCTGGCCGTGGTCGCAGGGCATGCTCGCCGAACAGACGGCGCAGCTGACCGCGGAGCAGACGCGGGCGATCCTGTCGGGCAACGTCGCCGACCTGTACGGCATCGACGTCACCGCACTGCAGCCCACGGCTGGGTGACGCCGTGTCCGGAGCGAGGCCTGATCTGGTGATCCGCGACGGCACCGTCGTCGACGGCACCGGTGCCGGCGAACGCCGAGCTGACGTCGCAATCGTCGGCGACCGAATCGTCGCCGTGGGAGATGTCGACCTGACGGGTCGACGGGAGATCGCCGCTGACGGGGCACTGGTGACGCCGGGCTGGGTCGATGTGCACACTCATTACGACGGACAGGCGACATGGGATCAACGTCTCGCGCCCTCGTCGGTGCACGGGGTGACGACGGTGGTGATGGGGAACTGCGGCGTCGGGTTCGCCCCGGTGCACGACAGCGACCATCAGCGGTTGATCGAGCTGATGGAGGGAGTCGAGGACATCCCCGGCGCGGCGCTGCACGAGGGCCTGCCGTGGGGATGGAACAGCTTCGGCGAGTACCTCGACGCGCTGGATGCGATTCCGCACGACATCGATCTCGCCGCGCAGCTCCCGCACGGAGCGCTTCGGCTGTTCGTCATGGGCGACCGCGGCGCCGCCGGCGAGAGCGCAACCCCCGATGAGATCGAACAGATGGGACTGCTCGCCGGTGAGGCGATACGTGCCGGCGCGCTCGGCTTCACGACCTCACGCACACTGAATCACCGCACCAGTCGGGGCGACCCGACCCCCACGCTCAGGGCATCCCGAGACGAGCTCGTCGGGATCGCGATCGGTGTCGGCCGCGAGGGAACCGGAGTGCTGCAACTCGTATCCGACTTCATCGATGTCGAGGATGAGTTCGCGACGCTGCGAGCGATGGTCGCAGCCTCAGGTCGACCCGCCTCGTTCTCGCTGGTCCAGTCGCCCCGTGATCCTGGTGGCTATCGGCGGATGCTCGACCTGCTCGACGAAGCCCATGCCGACGGCCTGGAGATCCGTGGCCAGGTCGCGACTCGGGCGGTCGGGCTGCTCCTCGGATTGCAGGCCACCTTGAACCCGTTGATGGCGAATCCGGTGTATCGCGAGATCGCCGATCTGCCTCTGGGCGAGCGCGTCAGCGCGATGCGAGATGAGGGGTTCAGGGCACGCGTGTTCGCCGCCGATGCCGGCCAGCGCGACAGGTCCAAGCTCGGCGGTGGGGTGGTGCGTGCGTTCGAGAACATTTTCGTGCTCGGCGATCCACCCAACTATGAACCTGATCCGGCCACGAGCATCGCCGCCCAGGCGCGCCGCGCCGGTCGAGATCCCCTCGACTTCGTCTACGACGTGCTGCTCGCCGACGACGGCCGCTCGTTCCTGTACCTCCCGGCGCTCAACTACGTCGATGGGCGCCTCGACAGCGTTCGGGAGATGCTGGTTCATCCGCTGACCGTTCCGGGGCTCAGCGACGGTGGCGCGCATGTCGGGACCATCTGCGACGGCTCGTTCCCCACGACACTGCTGACGCATTGGTGCCGTGACCGACACGGTGAGCGCCTCACCGTGCCGTTCGTGGTCCAGGCCCAGTGCCGTGACACCGCCCGCGCGCTCGGACTCCTCGATCGCGGTGTGCTCGCCCCTGGTTACAAGGCCGATATCAACGTGATCGACTTCGACAACCTCCGGTTGTCCGCCCCGGAGATGCATTTCGACCTACCGGCAGGCGGACGGCGGTTGCTGCAGCGAGCCGATGGCTACCTCCACACCGTCGTGTCAGGCATACCGGTGTACGAATCAGGTCGTGCGACTGGCGAGCTACCGGGTCGGCTCGTTCGCGGTGCCCAGCGACCGCCGACGGGGTGAGCTTGCCGAGTTGATCAGCCGTTGTGCGGCAGGTCGCGGAACGGAGTGTTGCGATCGGGGCCGGGCTCCTTGGGGAGACCGAGTGCTCGTTCACCGATGATGTTCCGCTGCACCTGATCACTGCCGCCGTAGATCGACGGAGCCGGTGAGAACAGCGCGAGTTCCTGCACCGCGCCGCCACTCGCGCTGTCCGGTCCCACGATGGTGGCCCCTGCCCCGAGAATCCGACACCCGACGTCCCTGGCGAGTCGGGTGATGTCGCTGTTGCGGAGCTTGGCGAGGTTTCCTTCCGCGCCGGTGGCGGCGTTACCGGACTTCATTCGGCGGATGTGCCATCCGGTGATCTCGATCATCGAGTGAAGTCGGATCAGGTCCTGTCGGATGGTGGGGTCGCCGATGCTGCCGTTGTCGAGCGCGAGGACCATCAACTGTCGTACCCGGCCTGGGCCGACCATGCCACCGCCGAGAACGGCGGCGTCGTTCCCGAACGATCCGGCAGACCGGTCGAGGTGGCCGGCGATCGTGCCCGCGATCGCTGCACTCGGAGCGGCCACGTTCTCGCCGCCGATGCCGCTGCGTTCGACCATCAGTGTTGTGTTGGCGACTCGCCATCCGTCGTTGAGGTCGCCGATGATGTGGTCGTGGGGCACGCGTGCCTCGTCGATGAACACTTCGTTGAACAACGCGTGCCCAGTCATCTCGCGTAAGGGCCGAACGTCGACGCCGTCCTGTTTCATCGGGAACGCGAAGTACGTGATGCCTCGGTGCTTGGGGGCATCGGGGTCGGTGCGCGCGATGAGGATTCCGTAGTCGGCCCATTGCCCCATCGACGTCCACACCTTCTGCCCGGAGATGACCCACTCGTCACCGTCGCGCTCGGCGCGCGTCTGCAACCCGGCCAGGTCGGAACCGGCACCCGGTTCGGAGAACAGCTGGCACCATCCGTGTTGCCCGTCGAGGATCTTGGGGACGAACATCTCGATCAACTTCGGTGACCCATGTGCCAACAAGGTCGGCGCGGCGAGCATCATGCCCAGGCCAGAGGGCGGCCCGAGTACCCCGCGGGCGATCATCGCTCGGGCGAGGTCACCGGTCTTGGTTCGTTGCCATCCCCGCCCGTAGGGGGCCGGCAGCATCGGGTGTGCGAGTCCGGCGTTGGCGAGGCGTGACCACCATTCACCGACCGGGAGATCGGGATGCCAGTGCTCGTCGAGCCACGATTCGACATCGAAGTCGTCGTGGCCGTCGGGACGGGTCGATGTTGTGCTGTCAGTCATGAGGGTTGCCTCTCGCTCGTGGTGCCATCGATGTCGGTTCGTCGTGGGAGGCCGGGTCGGCCCACACGAGCACGAAGTTCTCGCTGAGCGCCTCGGTGCGCACGGCGTGGCGTTGGCCGATCCGGATCTCGCCAGGTGGTGTTGTCGTCGCGGCGAGCAGGCGCGGGCCTTCGTCGAGTTCGACGAGCAGGGTCGCATATGGTGCGTGCGCTTGCCACCCGGGGTCGAGGCTGCGATGGCTGACGGCGAAGGACAGCACCGAGCCGCTCCCTGTGACCGGTTCGAAGGCTGCCTGGTCGGATTGGCAGGCAGGGCAGAACCGGCGTGGTGGGTGACGCCAGCGCCCGCACCCGGTACACCGTTGGATGCAGAGCAGTTCGGCGGCGATGCATGCGTGATGCCAGTCCAGGACGATCCATTCGGGTGTTGGCACGTAGGTTCTCATCGGTCTCTCCCCAGAATGGCGACGCTGCCGTCGCCGAGGTCGCCGTACCCGGTGACCAACGCCAGTTCGGCGTCGGTCACCTGGGCGTCGGCGGTGCCACGCAGTTGGCGGGTGGCCTCGACGACGTGGTTGAGTCCCCAACAGTGCCCTTGGGAGAGCAGCCCACCGTGGGTGTTGAGCGGGAACCGGCCGCCGAGCTCGATGTTGCCGTTGGCGACGAACGCAGGGGCCCCGCCGGGCTCGGCGTAGCCGAGCGCTTCGAGTTGGAGCAGCACGACATAGGTGAAGCAGTCGTAGATCTCGAGCACGTCGATGTCGTGTGGCGACACCCCGGCTCGTGCGAAGGCGCGGGGTGCCGCTCGGTGGATGCCGAGTTCGAGGAGGTTGGCGCGGTTGGCGATCTCGTCGGCGGGCTCGGGATGGCCTTCGGCTCCGCCGAGGTAGACGACTGCCGGATGAACGAGGTCACGGGCGCGCTCGAGGCTCGTCACCACGACGGCGGTGGCGCAATCGGTCTCGACGCAACAGTCGAACTTCCGTAACGGTTCGGCGATGAACGGCGCGGCGTCGTAGTCGGCGCGGCTGAGCGGCGCGCCTCGCATCAAGGCCTTGCTGTTGAGCTGCGCATGGTTGCGGCACGCGATCGCCACTGCGGCAGCGGCGTCCTCGGGGATCCCGAAGGTCTCCACATAGCGGCGCAGATACAGGCTGTAGTGTTGTGCGGCCGACATCAGCCCATACGGTGCATAGTGGTTTCTGACGGTCTCGCCCATCGGCCCGAGGTTCATCACACGTTTGGTCGGGCGTGCATCCGGCTTCGGACGCAGGGCCGAGTACCCGTTCCAGCCCATGCACACGAGCACGTTGTCAGCGAGACCGCCGGCGATCGCCATCGCCGCGGTTTGCAACGATGCGGTCGGTGAGGCACCGCCCATCAGTACCGACACGTGGTAGGCGACGTCGGGTACGCCGAGGTGCGCGGCGATCTCCTCGGCGCTCATGTAGCCCGGTGGAGGGATGACGCCGTTGATGTCCGCAGGCTTCAGCCCGGCGTCGGTGATCGCCTCCATCGCCGCGTCGAGGATGAGATCGCAGACGTGGCGGTCGCTCCCTCGCACGTAGTCGGTCTCGCCGACCCCGACGATGGCCGTGGTGCCCCAGAGATCAGTACCCATGAGTCGACCCAGTCACAATCCGTCGCTCGCCTGGTCTCGCAGCCGCTTGTAGTCGACCTTGCCATTCGCCGCACGGCCGATCGTGTCGACCTCGACGATTCGGCGCGGGGCCTTGTAGGCAGCCAGTCGTGCACGGACGTGCTCGATCAACTCGGTCTCGGTCGCGACCATGCCCGGCCGGCGTTCCACAACACCGACGACCATCTCGCCGAACCGATCGTGCGGTACTCCGACGACAACCGCGTCGGCGACCGAGCCGTGGGTCTTGAGGGCTTCCTCGACCTCCTCCGGGAAGATCTTCTCGCCCCCACTGTTGATGCACACCGACCCGCGACCGAGAACCTTCACGGTCCCGTCAGCGTCGATGGTCGCATAGTCACCTGGGCACGAGTAACGCTTGCCGTCAACGATAATGAACGTGCGCTCCGACTTCTCCGGGTCCTTGTAGTACCCGATCGGCTGGCGGCCGCCGACAGCCAACCGACCGATCGTGTCGGAGCCCGGCTCGACACGCTGCCCATCGTCGTCGACGACGATCGTGTTGACGCTCGCCTGGAAGCGAGCCGTCTTCGCCGCCGCGCCACCGCCCGACACCGACTGCCCCATCCCCAACGCCTCCGACGAGGAGAACGCGTCCATCAACAACATCTTCGGTTGATGGCCCAGCATGCCCTGCTTGGTTCCCTCGCTCCACATCACCCCCGACGACACGAACGCCATCACCGAGTCGAGCGACCAACGATCCGGTTCGGCGTCGAGAGCGGCCAGGATCGGTTTGGCGAATGCATCGCCGACGATGGCGATGACATTGACCCGCTCACGGTCGATCGTGTCGAGGAGCTCCGCAGGATCGAAATGGCGGGACTCGAGACACACGATGGAGCCGCCGGATGTGAGAGCACCGAACGCAGTGAGCGCGCCGGTGCCGTGCATGAGCGGACATGCCGGCATCTGGACGGGGCCGGGTCGCGTGAGCGCGTCAGCGACGAAGTCGGGGTCGTAGGTCTCGGGGACGCTGAGCCCGAGACCGCTGCTCAACACCACGATCAGGTCGTCCTGTCGCCACATCACGCCTTTCGGCATCCCGGTGGTGCCGCCCGTGTACAGCATGTACAGGTCGTCACCACTGCGCTCGACCCGGTCGACCACCGGCTGACCCGCGGCGCCAGCGGATTGCTCGTACGGGGTGGCCCACTCGGGACAATCGCCCGAGCCGTCGTCGACCCACAACCACGACGCCACGCGGGGCACTCGCTCCCGGATGGCTTCGATCGTGTCGGCGAAGATGCCGTGGAAGATCACAGCGACAGCGTCGGCGTTGTCCCACAGGTAGACCAGTTCGTCTGCTGCGTACCGGTAGTTGATGTTCACCGGGACCAGCGCTGCCTTGTAACAAGCGAACACGGACTCGAGGTACTCGGGGCAGTTGTACAGGTACTGCGCCACCTTGTCCTGTCGCTGAGCACCCCGGTCGAGGAGGAACGTGGCGAGGCCTTCGGCTCGCCGTTCGGCTTCCGACCACGTCACTGTGCGACTGCCCTGCTTGGCGAACGGCGCGTCGGGGAGCTGTGCCGCGGCCGTCTCCCAGATCTCCGCGAAGGTCCACCCCGACACGTCACTGACCTCCGTGGACAGCTGCAGGTGCCTCACCCGACGGAGGCCACGGCTCGACGCCGTCCTCGAGGGGCACGTCGAGGGACCGCAGCAGTGCGGAGAACATCCGCCAGTTACCGATGGCAGCAACCAGTTCGACGAGGACGGCGTCGTCGTCGAGGGCTGCACGGCAGGCACTCCACGACTCGTCGGTGATCGTGCCGTGCTGCAGCGTGTCATCGGTGGCTGCGAGCACAGCCCGCTCTGCGTCGCCAAAGTGCTCGGCGGTACGCCAGTCGCGTACTGCGAGCAGATCTCGTTCGGGCACATCGAGCAGGCGTGCGACTCGCCAGTGTTGCGTCCACTCGTACACCGAGCCGGTCGACCATCCAATCCGCATGATGATCAGCTCGCGGAGCCTGGCGTCGAGCACGCCCTTCCACAGCAGTTCGTGCAACATGTTGCTCAAGCCGGCGGCGACGCCAGGCTGATGCAAGGCGATCCGGAACACGGACAGCTCCGCCATCGTGTCCGGAATCCCGCGTGTGGCAGCTCTGCGCTTGGCTTCGTCGATGTCGAGCATTGCGATCCGTGATCCGGTGGACATGAGCTGCACTCCTTCAATCAGGCTGTGTACGGTCGAGGATTCTTCAAGCGGACGGCGAGAACACGCCGTGCAACGGTGGGATGGCGTCCCGGTCGGCGCCCGACAGCGTGTCCAACAACGCCGAAAGGTCACTGAAGCCGGCCACGCGGCGAGAGAGTTCGGCAAACGGCCAACGGCCGGCGACGAGTAGATCAATGGCCGCGCGATAGGCATGGAAGTCGACGCCGAGCGAGCCCATGATCCGCAGCTCCTTGTAGACGAGATGGTCGGGCTCGAATCCAGGCGCACCACCGCCACCGCGTGTCCCCGCGACCACGATCGTCCCACCTGGGCGAGCCAGGGCCACGGCCTGGGCGAACGCGGCGGGTGCCTTCGCCGTGACGTCGACGACGACGTCCGCGAGACCACCCGTCGCTCGTTTGAGCGCGGCCGTCGGATCGTCGACGGCCACATCGATGGCCAGGTCGACACCGAATCGATGAGCGATGTCGAGACGGTCACGATCGCGAGGGCCGAGACCGGTGAGCGCCACGAACGACGCACCCGCCTCCTTCGCAGCAACAGCGGCACAAAGACCGCGGATGCCCGGGCCGAGGACGGCGACGACATCACCGGATTTCGTTTCAGGGATCGTCGCCCCCCAACGGATACCTGCACCGAGCGGGTTGAACACGGTGGCCAGCACCGGGTCGAGCGAGTCGGGTATCGGGAGCAGCATCGAATCGGACGGCAGGTGGAGATGCGTCGCGTACCCGCCCCACAGCCCTGGTTCGATCTGGGCGTCGACGAAACCGAACATGGTGGCGAGCCCGTTACGGATGCAGCGCCGGTACTCGCCGCGTGCGCACGGCTCGCAATGCCGGCATGAGCGGAACACCTCGACGGCAACGCGGTCGCCGGCGGCGACGCTCCATCGAGCGGCCGCGTTGTCGCCGATCTCGTCGATGATGCCGACGATCTCGTGACCCGGGATGAACGAGAACGGGGCTGCGATGTGTCCGCTGTACTGCTCGTGGTCGGTGCCGCACAGACCGCAGGCCTCGATGAGGAGCCGCGCGGTGTCGGCGGTGACGTCGGGGAGGTCGAACGTACGATGCTCGAGCGTGTTCGGTCCGGTGAGCACGAGCGCTTCGGCTGATGGGTTCATCGAAGTTCGAACCTCGCATGATCACGGGCTGGCTTCAGGTCGATCTCGTGACCGACGAACATGCCGCCCGACATCGCGGCCGCGACATCCGGGTCGTCGCTACGAGCAACGACACGGTGCCCGTCCGGTGTGCTGGCGAACACCGGAACCGACGCCGGTCCGGTGTCGCGATCGTGCACCACCGTGTACCCGTCGATACGGGCGGTCCCCACTGCCGCGCCCGCCTCGACGACCTCGAGCGCGGTCGAGTCGATGGACGCCTGCACACTCGACATGTCGGGCGCCTGCCAGCCCTTCGGTGGAGGAGTAGCGGACCACAACCCGACCGAGTGCTTGGTGATGTACCAACCGAGTCCGGACACCATCCCGACACCTTTCGGATCCGCCCGGCACCGTCGGGCCATTTCGACGATCGAGTGGCTGACATAGTTGTTGCCCGGACCACCGTGGTACGGCAGGCCACCCGTGACGGTGAAACCGCGCTGATCTGTCGCCTCGAGCCCGAGCGCGTCGACCGCGGCTTCGACGGCTGCCGGAAAACACGAGTAGAGATCGAACCAGCTCACGTCGTCGAGGCCGATGCCTGCCGCGGCAAGCACCCTTGACCCTGCGGCCCGGATACCGGCGGAGCGCGACAGGTCGGGTCGTTGCACCGGGAAGTAGACGTCGTTGCACGTCGCGCTGGCCCAGCTGAACACCCAACGATCGCGAGGGATCTGCAGATCCTGCGCGACTTCGGCGGCCATGATCACGAACGCTGCGGCCATGTCGACGGTGAGGATGCTGTTGAGCAGCTTGGTGTACGGCTCGCACACCATCCGGTTGTCCGCGGTGACCGTCGACAGCTCCTCCGGTGTGCGCTCGGTCGGGAACCATGCCTGGTCGGGGTGGCGCGCCGCCTCGGTGGTGAACGGTGCCATCAGCCGGCCGAGCCACACTCGCTGCTCGTCGAGCGTGCGTCCCGCTCGTGCGGCCATCGCAGATTCGAAGATCGGGTACACCTCGTGTGGCCAGTGCAGTCCTGCGCCCATCTCGATCGCGCTCAACCCGGGACGGGCATCGCCCAGGGTTTCGTCGTGACCTTCGACCGGGCCTGCCACAGGAAGGGTGCCGGCGGCGCGGCCGCGACGTGCCGAATTGCCGGCTTCGGCACCCACGATCAAGGCGGCATCGACCTGCCCGCACATGATGTCCTGGCCCAGCGTTCCGGCAAGGTACTGCGGGGTGTTCCCACCCACCGGGCAGCTGATCCGACGGTGTGCCCGAAGCCCGGCCGCCTCTGCGATCCGGCTCGCCGGATGATCGCGGCCGATCATCAGAATGCCGGGTGTGGCCACGGTGTCGATGCGGTGCCCGATCGGCACGCCCGCATCGGTGAACGCTCGGCGGGTCGCTTCCGTCGCGAGATCGATGGGGTCGACCACGGTCGCGGAGCGACTGGTGACCTCGCCGACAGCGACGAGTACCGGAGTTCGTGGGTCGATGGTCATCGTCTGGCGGCGCGCCCGTTCGAGACGACGACGTTGTCACGCTGCGTGCGAGCTTCGACGATCGCGTGATCACCTTCGTCCCAGATGCGGGTGACGATGGTGTCGCCCGGCCACACCTGATCGGCGAAGCGGCCCTCGATCGATGCGAACCGGCCGACATCGCCATCGCACCACGCGGTCAGCACGCTGTGGCCAACGGTGCCGAACGTGCACAGTCCGTGGTTGAACGGGCCGGGGAAGCCGGCCTTGGTGGCGAAGTCGGGGTCGATGTGCATCGGGTTCATGTCGCCGGAGAGCCGATAGATCGCAGCCTGTTCGGGTCTGGTCTCGCGTTCGACGACGACATCGGGATCACGTGCCGGTGCGGCGTTCGAGGCGGCCGAGCCGCTCGGGCCTCGCTCGCCTCCCCAGCCGCCGCCACCGAGCACGAACAGACTGGCACGGACGGCGAAGAGGGGTCCCTCGGTGTCGTAGCCAATGCCTTCGAACTCGATGACGGCGGCCTTGCCCTTGTCCCAGACCGCAGCGATCGAACCTTCGACGGTCACCTCGGCAGCGGCGGGCAGTGGGCGATGAGTGGTGACGGACTGTTCGCCGTGCAGCAGGGCCGCGAGGTTGATGTCGATTCGTTGCATCGCCGACCCCATCGCCCGCAGGCCGGGAATCACGGCGAACGTCGGCACGACCTTCGGTCCGCGGCCCTCATAGATGAAATCGAGGTCCTCGGGTGGCCGGCATCCGACACCGAGCGCGTACAGCATCGTGTCGCGGTTGGTCCACGAGTGACTGATCGGGTCGATCGAGAGTCCGACCAGGTCGCCGTTGATGGGGAGCTTGTTCATCGATTCAACCTTCTGTTCGTTGGAGGATGTGGACGACGCACACCGACCCCGCCCCAGCCATGTGGCACAGACCGGTACGTGCCCGTTGCACTTGCCGGGCTCCGGCCTCGTGACGGAGCTGCAGGGTCGTCTCGTGGATCTGGGCGAGACCGGTGGGTCCGCCCGGGTGGCCGCGCGCGGTGAGACCGCCATCGGTCGAGAATGGGATCCGCCCGCCGAGACGGGTTGCACCCTCAGCCACGAGTCGGTCTCCTTCGCCGTCGCCGCAGATCCCCAGCAACTCGTAGTAGACGAGTTCCTCGACGGGAAACGCGTCGTGCACCTGAACGAGATCGAGATCGTCAGGTCCCACGCCCGCCTGCTCGTAGGCATCCCCGGCCGTGTCGCGAGTCATCTGTGCCGGACCGATGACGGCGCCGAGGAAGACGTGGCCATCGGTGTAGGTCTCGGAACGCTGTTGCGAGGCGGTGACACGGACCAACGGGCGCCCCGAGCTGAGGCGTTCGGCGACCTCTCGTGTCGCAACGATCGCCGCTGCTGCGCCTCCGCCGGCGGCGCACGCCATCATCGAGGTGTGCGGATAGGAGATCATCGTCGACCCGAGCACCTCGTCGATGGTGACCTCGTGATCGGCCCGGCGTTGCGCGAGCGGATTGGCGCGTGCATGGTTCCAGTTCTTCGCGGCGATGGCGGCAAACGTCTCAGCAGTTGTTCCCACATCGTGCATCCGCCGTGTCGCCCACATCGCGAAGAACGCGGCCGGAAGCATCACGTCTTCGGCTCCCATACGACGTCCACCGCTGCGTCCGAGACCGCCCATGCGGTTCATGTCGTCGAACCCGAGCGCCATCGCGACGTCGACACGGCCTCCCGCAACCGCGTGGACCGCTTCACCAAAGGCGCATGATCCGGTCGCTGAGGCGTTCTCGACGTGGGTGACCGGGATGCCGGTGAGTCCGAACTCTTTCGCGATGCCGACCCCGCTCGTGAGTCCGCCGCCGAGGTATCCGTTGTAGAGGGCGCCGACTTCGGGAAAGCCGATCCCTGCATCGTCGAGGGCTTGCATGCCGGCCACGTCGGCCATCGCGGCTGAGGCGAGGCGTTCGTTGTTGAAGCGGTGCATTCCGACACCGATCACATACACATCGCGGGCGAGTTTCGTTGCCATCAGCGCACCGCTTCGAAGCGGAAGGTGACGAGGTCATTGCCGTCGTCGTCGCGACCGACCGGGAACGTCGTCAGACCCATCGGCGAACCGATCTGCCAGTCGTCGGTGGTACCGAGCAGCGGCGCCTGGATTCGAACCCCTTCCGGGAGATCGATCTGCCCGACGCCGTAGCCGCCGCGGTCGCCGAAAGAGATGCTGCCCATCCGCGGGACGTACAGGAACGTCCACGCATACAGCACGCCTTCCGGGCTCAGGTCGATGTCGGTCACAGCGCTTCGCGTGACCGGGCAGCGCAAGCGTCGCGGCCAGAAGTACAGATTCGACTCCGGCGAATGAGACCCGAGCAAACGCGGGCGGCACTCATCGCCTTCGGCCAGGCGGAACAGTCGAGGATCGGTAGGCACCTGGATCGCTCCCACGTGAGTCAGCCCTCGCCCCGGCGGCCGAACTTCGCCATCGTGTCCGCGACGGAGGTGGCCATCGATGCCGGGGCCGACCGGCCATCCAACAGGGCTGGTGCCCGATCGATCAGATCGGCGACCGAGAAGCGGCCGGCTGCGGTCAGGACCTGCTCCTCACTCAGGCTCCATCCCGAATACAAGCCAACCTCGTTGCCGCCGACGTGGAACACGCCTCCGGTGAAGGGGCAGTCGACGGTGGCGAGGTATGCGACCAAAGGTGAGACGTTGCCGGGATGGAACAGATCGAACGACTCGTCAGCTGGTGGACCAACGAGATCCCCGACGCCGGGTGTCTGCAGGGTCAAACGGGTTCGTGCGAGCGGTGCGAGACAGTTCGCGCGGACCCCGTACCGGCCGAATTCCACCGCTTCGACCAGCGTCATCGCCGCGATCCCGGCCTTCGCGGCGCTGTAGTTGGTCTGTCCGGGGTTCCCGAGCATCGCCCCGGAGGCGGTGTTGATCACGCTCGCCTTGACCGTCTCCCCGGACTTGGCTCGCTCGCGCCAGTGAGCAGCGGCCCACCGTGTCGGCGCGACGTGACCCTTCAGGTGGACGGCGATCACGGCGTCCCACTCTGCTTCCTCGAGATTGACCAGCGACCGATCGCGAAGGATGCCGGCGTTGTTGACGAGCACATCGAGTCTCCCGTACGCGTTGATCGCGTCGAGCACGAGTTGCTGAGCTCCGGCCCAACTCGTCACTGAGTCCGTGTTCGCAATCGCCTCACCGCCCGCAGCTCTGATCTCGTCGACGACCTCGTGCGCCGGGCCGGCATCTTCGCCGGAGCCGTCGATGGCGCCGCCGAGGTCGTTGACCACCACTCGGGCGCCTTCGGCCGCGAGGAGCAACGCATGCTCTCGTCCAAGTCCACGACCGGCACCGGTCACTACGCACACCCGCCCATCGAGCAATCCCATCATCGACCCCCAGGTCCCCGTTGATCCCCTGTCCTCCGCTCGCGCCGTCGTCTGACGACGGCCGACAGCATGAGACAATATCGATATCATGTCACATATCATCCGGGGATTCGTAGTCGTAAGGATCCAGCTCTTTCATGGGGCGTGCAACGACAGCTGGCGGACGGCGCCCGAGCAACGGCGATCCAGCAGAACGTGTGCAGTCTCCTGTTCGTGAGACATACTGGGAGTCGTGACGAATGCATCACTTCGATGGGGGGCCGAGGCCCCGAACGATCCCGACACGGCCCGGGATCGCCTGCTCGACGCTGCAGAGGCCTGCTTCGAACGATCGGGGATCTCCAAGACGACCGTCGAGGACATCGCCAAGCAAGCCAGTGTCTCGCGGGCGACGGTGTATCGGTACTTCGCAGGGCGAGATGCCGTCGTGTCAGGAGTCATCCTGCGCGCAACCGAGCGATACCTCGAGCGGGTTCGTGGGCGAGTCGAGGCTCAACCGGATCTCGGCAGCGCGATCCTGGAGTTCGTCGAGGTCACGATTCGCGCCGCACACCGCGACGAAACGATTGCGTTGTTGTTCACGAGCGACGACAGCCTCAACAGCGTCGGGATCATCCAAGGCACCTCGGTCGCGCTTTTCGAGATGGTGGCCGAGTTTCTCCGCCCGCTGTTCGTCGCCCATTCGGACGAGCACAAGCCAGGGCTACCGATCGATGACGCGACAGAATGGATCCTTCGTTCCATCCTCAGCCTGCTGACGGTCGGCGGTCCGAAACGTCGCAGCCGCGACGGACTCGACACCTACCTGCGTCGATTCCTGCTCCCGCCGATCATCGCCGAGTCGTGACGAGCGAACGGGAAAGTCATGGTTGGGTGGCAGACCATCGGACAGGAATCGTGCGAGGTCCCCGCACCTGACCGCCTGTCCACGTCACCGCGGCAGGATCTGCGAGCTCGAAGGTCGGGATGCGGGTGAGCCACTCCTGAATGGCCACCCTCAGCTCCATCCGTGCCAGGTTGGACCCGAGGCAACGATGAATACCCGAGCCGAACGCGACGTGACGATTGCGCTCACGATCGATGATGAACTCGTCGGGGTTCTCGAACTGTGCCGGGTCGCGGTTGGCGGCCGGGAACGACATCAGCACCTTGTCGCCCGGCTTCATCGGGCACCCCGCGACATCGACGTCGGCGATGACCTCTCGCGCCATGGTCACCGGGCTGTAGACGCGTAGGAGTTCCTCGACGGCGGAGTCGATGAGGTCCGGTTCGGCGCGGAGTCGTGCCTGATCCTCCGGGTGGGTTGCGAGGTGCCACAACGACGAACCGATCGCACTCCAGGTGGTATCGATGCCCGCGAGCAGCAAGAGGAAACAGGTTCCCAGGAGGTGGCGCCGGTCGAGCGGCTCTCCATCGATCTCGGTCTCCACCAGGAGCGTGATGAGGTCGTCGGGCCGCTGATCGGCGGGCAGTGCTGCCCGTTCGTCCACGCGAGCGCCGAAGTACTCCAACGTCTCGATGATCGCATCGAGGCTCTTCTGAAGATCGTTGAAGCCCTCCTGGAGGATGCGAACCGCCCAGTTCGTGAACATCTCCTCGTCGGCAGCGGGCACGCCGAGCATGTGTGCGATGACCCGCACCGGGATGTGTTGTGCATAGTCCCGCGCCGCATCCGCCTGGCAGCCGGCTGCGATCGAGTCGAGCAGCTCCCGGGCAAGGCTCTGGGTGATCGGCGTCATCGTCTCGATTCGGCCCGGCGCAAATGCCGGAAGCAGGATCCGTCGCGCCCAGGTGTGTTCCGGAGGATCCGATGTGATCGGTGGGGCCGTCAGCAGTGGCCGTCCCTCCCGTTCGTTCTCTGGCAGATCGACGACACCGATCCGCCTCGACGAGAAGTGATCGGTGTCATGTGCAACCGTCGAGATGTCGGCGTAGTTGACCGGCATCCAAGCGCGCCCACGGCGCTCAGAGAAGGCGACCGGGCAGCCGTCGCGCAGTTCGCGCCACACGCCGAACGGGTCGGCGACGTACCGCGGATCGAGAATGTCTAGATCGCGACCCCAGTCCGTGGTGGGCGAGATCGGGAAGTCGCCGGCGGTGCGTTCGGTCATGAGTGGCTCCGATGGTGGTGGGTGGTGGTCGTGCAAGTCCGACTCGCTCGATGAAACACAACTCTACTAGTGTCTCATCCACAAAGTCGAGACGAGGATCGCGGAGGGTGTCTGATGGAGTTTGAACTGTTCGACGAGCGAACGGCCGAGCGGATGCTCGGTGCTGCCACGGCGACCGGAGGAATCTCGACATATCTCGATTTCCGTCACGCTGCGCTCACTGCCGGCCGGCTCGAGGCCGAGATGGATGCCCGACAAGATCTCCTGACCCCCTTCGGCAACCTCCACGGTGGCTGCCTTTCGGCGTTCGTCGATCACTGCCTTGGTGTGGTGTTCTACCCGGTGATCCCCAAGGGCGCCTGGGTGGCAACCACCGAGTTCAAGCTCAACCTGCTCCGACCGGTGTCATCGGGAGTGTGCGTCGCTGTCGCTGAGATCATCTCGCTCACGAAGCGCAGCGGAGTCGCCCGCATCGACATCACCAACAACGACAAGGCTGTCTGCGCCGCCCAAGGCACCGTCACCATCGTTCTCCCGAAGGCCTGATCACCTTGAAAACACCGATCACCGAACTACTCGGGTGCGAATTTCCGATCCTCGCCTTCAGCCACTGCCGAGACGTTGTAGCCGCCGTGTCTCGTGCCGGCGGCTTCGGTGTGCTCGGGGCGGTTGCTCACAGCCCGGAGCAACTCGAGATCGATCTTGCGTGGATCGACGCCGAGGTTGGAAGCCGTCCCTACGGCGTCGATCTCCTGCTGCCACAAAAGTACGTTGGTGCCACAGAAGGCGGTCTCGATCGAGACGAACTACGCCAACTGCTTCCGCCCGCGCATCAGGCGTTCGTCGACGACATCCTGCAGCGTTTCGGTGTCCCGGATCTCCCCGAAGGTGAGCGACCGCGTGGCATGAGCATGAACGTGTCTCCGGCCGGCTACGAGCCGCTGCTCGACATTGCGTTCGCACACCCGATCAGACTCATCGCATCCGCACTCGGCCCGCCTCCCGCAGACGTGATCGACCGAGCTCGTGCAGCCAACGTCAAGGTCGCCGCGCTCGCCGGCACAACGGCGCACGCGGTCAAGCATGCCGAAGCCGGGGCCGACATCATCGTCGCCCAAGGCTCCGAGGCGGGAGGGCACACCGGCGAAGTGGGGACCATGGTGCTCGTCCCCGAGGTCGTCGACGCCGTCTCACCCGTGCCCGTGCTCGCCGCGGGCGGCATCGCGTCCGGGCGACACATGGCCGCCGCGATGGCACTTGGGGCAGCGGGGATCTGGACAGGATCAGTCTGGCTCACCACCGCCGAGGCAGAAACCGAACCGGTGGTCAAACAAAAGTTTCTCGCCGCAACGTCGAGCGACACCGTTCGTTCGAGATCGATCACGGGCAAGCCTGCGCGAATGCTGCGCACCCCGTGGACCGACGAATGGGAACGCGAAGACTCACCGAAGCCGCTACCGATGCCACTTCAACCGCTGCTTGTCGGCGCTGCGCTGAACCGCATCAACCGGTCGGCCACGACGCCCGGCTCGGGCGCGCACGAACTCGCCACCTACTTCGTCGGACAAGTCGTCGGCTCGATCAACACGGTTCGTCCCGCCGACCGGGTCGTACTCCAGATCGTCGAGGAGTTCATCGACACCCTCACCGCTCTCTCGGGTCATCTCGACGTCTGACATCGAGGCCTCCACATCGCCGTCGACGGTAACGACGTCGAAGCGCGGGCGGCGCAGCTTGCCTTGGAGGAAACCGCTGGAGGTTGGAGTCACGGTCTCGCTGGCGTCGCACCACCTAGGCGAGCAGTCCGCGTGTGATCTCGGGGCTCGAGTCGTCGAGAAGGATGCCCAGCCGCTGTTCGATGTCGACTGGCGCCCCCGCAGCGATGAGGTAGGCGGTGACTGTGCCATGGCGCAACCTGATGTCCTCGAGCACCTGAGCCAGCGCTGCCGGCTCAAGCGCAAACGCGGCGGCTGGGATGTTCGGAACGCCGTCGCCGATGAGGCGGGCCATGATGCGGCCGCGCAGCGTGGCGAGACCTGCTGCTGACAGTTCGTAGTCGGCAAGCACGGTCTCCTCGGGAACGCTGAGCATGGCGAGCAGCACGCCAACAACGATGCCGGTGCGGTCCTTTCCAGCGGTGCACGAGATGATCGCTGGCAATCGATCAGGGTCGGCGAGCAACGTCAACACGATGGCTATCTCGTCAGCGTGGTCGAACGCGATGGCTTGGTACATCGAGGCCAGATCGAGCGACCCGTCGTGCGCCTTCTCGCTGATCAGCGCCCCGTCGAGAACCGGGAGATGTACGACCTCGCCGACATCAGTGAGGTCGTAGCGTCCCATGCGCTCGTGCTCCATCGATGTCCGCAGGTCGACAATCGTCCGGATACGTAGCGTGTCTCGCAAAAGAGCACGGTCGCGCTCGGTGACGAAGCAAAGCGCGTCACTGCGGTACACCAGCCCCGACCGCAACTTGCGTCCGTCTGCGGTGACGTGACCGCCGACATCACGGAAGTTGCTCAACGCCTCGAACACCCGAGCAAGTGTGCCAGTCCACGCGTCGCCACGAATGGCGGTGACGGTGAACGTCGGGTGAACATCGACGCGCCGCACTCGCCGATCGAGCGACGAACCATCGTCTGCGGCTACCTCCCGACATCGCCGCCAACGCAGGCCCGCCACTTCGCCTGCGCGTAGCTCGTTGCCAGTTCACTCGCCCTGGCGAAGGGTGACGGCGCACGCATGGGGTGGGAACGCCGAGTCGTCGCGCGTGTCGATGGAACACGATCAGCCGAGACAACGCCCCGCCTCGCCGCGAGCACAACGCGAACACAGCAGGGACAGACGGTGACGTGGCCGCCCTGCGGGCGGGTGCGGTGGGTCGGCCGACCGGCGGGCGGCTGTCAATCCGTGAGCACGGGTCCGAGGTTGCGCGGCGCGTTGACAGCCGCCCTTTGTCCGGTCGGCATCAACGCCCGTACGGGCGAGCCTGGTCGGATCGGAACTTGGGGAAGTCGCCCGATCCGACCAGGCCACCCGCACACCGCCTGAATGGAGACCGACATGACCAACGACACCCCCACCTTGCAGCTTGCTGTGTGGGACGACCCACTTGCCGCCAACGGGCTGCAGACCGACACCGACGATGCGCTGATCTATCTTCCGCCGTTCCTCGGCCCGACCTCGAGCCTCGTGTTGCATCGTTTGTCTCGATGCTTGACGACGGGCACTGGTCGTGTCTGGTCGATCGAGGATCTCGCCGCCACGTTCGGCGTCGGCGCGTCGCAGATGCGCGCCTCGCTCGCCCGCTTGGAACGGTTCGGGATGATCCGCACTGTCGGCGGCCGGACCGAGGTCCGCACCCGCGTCCCGGCACTCGCCGCCCGCCACATCGAGCGGATGCCCGCCTACCTCGCCGCGACCTGCCCCTATCAGGTCGCCCGCGTCGACGGGCACGCGGCATGACCGCTCCATCGGCCCGCCAGGTCACGGTGTGCGCCAGCCCGAAAGGTGGTCAGGGATGCACCACCATCGCCGCAGCGCTGGCCGTTCTCGCCGCACGGAGTAGCCAGCCGACGCTGCTTCTCGACACTCGCGGTGACGCCGCCGCGATCCTCGGTGTTTCGGACCCGGCACCCGCCAGCACGGTGGCCGACGCGATCGCCAATGCCGTCGAACCATGCGACCGTCTACGCGTCGTCTCCGTTGCAGGACCGGATCGACACTGAGGCGATCTGCGCGATGAGTGAGCCGGTCGCGGCAGGGCATCGAGTGCTCGTGGACACCGGCACCGATCACGATGTGTTGCACCGATTCGACCCACTGAGTCCGCAACGCCTGCTGGTGACACGACCGTGCTATGTGGCGTTGCGACGCGCGATCGGCGTGCCGTTCGTCCCCGATCACGTCGTGTTGATCTCCGAGCATCAACGCCGCTTGACCGAACGCGACGTGAGCCTCGCCCTCGCCTTGCCAGTCACCAGCGTGCCCTACGACCCGGCGATCGCCCGAGCGATCGACGCCGGACTGCTCGCCGCCCGCCTCCCGCGCTGCCTCGCCAACGCGATCACTCAACTCGAGGTCTGAGCAACCAGCCGTCTCGAACCCGTGTCGACGTCTACGGGTTCGAGGCGGCCGGCATGGCCGGTGACGTGACCGCCCTGCGGGCGGGTGCAGTGGGTCGGCCGACCGGCGGGCGGGTGTCAATCCTGGGCGAACAACTCCGGCGCTGCGGGACACATTGACACCCGCCCTTTCCCCGGTCGGCCTCAACGCCCGTACGGGCGAGCCCGCGATCCGCCGCTGGCCGACAGACCCGAGGAGCTGGGATGAACACGGACGAACTCATCGAACACGTCACCAACGACCTGATCGCCGCCATCGAGAACGGCGCAGACACCTGGCACATGCCGTGGCACACGATCGCCACCAACGCGCAACCGCGCAGCATCGACGATCGGCCCTACCGCGGGCTCAACGCTGTCGTGCTCGCTCTCACCGCCGCAACGAACGGTTGGCCGTCTGGCACATGGGGGACCTATCGAGGATGGCAACGACACGGCGCGCAAGTACGACGCGACGAACGTGCCACGCACGTGCTGCTGTGGAAGCCCGCCCGACCCGCCACCGAGCGCGACGACTCGACCAACGAACCCGACGACAGCGGCACATCGACCTCACCCCGCGGCCGGTTGGTGTCGCGAGTCTTCGCCGTGTTCGCCGCCGAACAAGTCGACGGCGCCGACTCGACACTGACCGATCGCGACGAGCCACGCGACACACCCGAGCGAATCGCCGAGGCCGACACCTACTTCGCGTCGATCGGCGCAAACGTGATCAACGGCGGCAACCGCGCCTGCTACATCCCGGCCGACGACCGCATCCACATACCCCACCTCAGCCAGTTCGAGCAACCTGCGCTCTACTACTCCACGACCTGTCATGAGCATGTTCATTGGACAGCCCACTCCAGCAGGCTGGCCCGCGACCTCACCGGCCGATTCGGAGACGACGCCTACGCGATCGAAGAACTCATCGCCGAACTCGGAGCGGCGTTCTGGTGCGCACAGTCAGCGATCGCGCCCGCCACGCGCCACGACCACGCCAGCTACCTCGCGCACTGGGTGCGGGTCCTCAGGGAACACCCGCGAGTGCTGCTCACCGTCGCCGCCCGCGCACAAGCCGCGCTCGACTACCTCAACCAACTCGCCGGCGTGACAACCGCGGCCGCCACCGCCGACGCCGCATAGGGAACCGCTGCCATGATCGACCTTTGCAACGCCCGCGTGAATGCATCAGCCACCGTGCACGGCTGGGCCGCCGGACACGATTACCGGTGCGCCTGGCTCGTCGAGTGTCTCAACCGACACACCGCCGACGACTGGGGCGACATCGACCCACACGACCAAGCCGCCAACACCCGCGCCATCACCAACAGCGACGGACGCATCATCTCCGCCTACCCCGTCCCCGCCCACCTCGCCGGCGGCAACCCCGACCCAACCGTCTGGATTATCACCGACGACCTCGACCAACCACCCACCACCACAACCGTCCTGTTTCCGAGCGACTACTGATCCGCCGCCGGCTGTCGCCTTGCCCGATCGCGGCGACGGACCGCGGCAGTGGGTGACGTGACCGGCCCTTCGGGCCAGGTGCCGTGGGCATCTGGCCCGTCACCCGATCTGCGTTGCGGTCTGCAGCCGAGACCGCTGATAGTCGAGCATCGCCCGACACTCAAACTCGCGGCGAGTCGGCTCGGCATCCAAGAAAGCGTCCCTCGGCGATGCGAACGGTCCCGTGACGATGATCCCCTCCCCGGCATGGTGCGTGTACCAGCCGAACCAACGCTGCACCGGATCGTGATACGAGCCGAACTCGACAACGTCACCGAAGTGGAGCACCTGCGGAACCCACCCCCGCCCACCCGGCGCCACGGGCCACAACGAACGCCGCCAACCGAACGGATCGGACGCGTCGGCATCCAGGGTCGCCGCCCACAAGGGGAACCGCACGTCGGAGGCGAAGGGATGATCGAGCACCACCCCATTCACGAGACGCAGCACCACCAACCGTGGCATCGAATCCATCGCAGACCTCCTCACGCGTCGTTCACATCAACAGCGGGGAAGCCAGCCACCATGGTACCGCACGACGCCGGCAAGCTCACGCCCGGATGCGCAGCTGACCGCGCCCCGATAGCCGATCAGAGCTCGACCGACAGCCCCTGCCGACCGAGGGGTTCGGGATGCGAGGCAAGCTCTGCCAGGTCGGCGCGGAGGCGTGACAGGTGGAGCGAGAGTTCGCCGTCGCCGGTGAGATCACAGGTCCGTTCGATCGCCCAGTCGAGCCCGCCTGGCTGGTTGGCGTGGCTCGCCCATCCCTGTAGTGCCGTCTCGGCCTCGGGGAAGGTTCGGGCGATGCCGAGTACGTGCAGATCGGCGTCGTCACGACGGGCCGCGTACATCTCGCCCGTGCCGATGTTCCAGGCGATCCGCCACTCGACGCCCGGTTCGCGAGTTGAGGTCCAACGTTGCCCGTAGTCGACCTCGGGACTGAAACGACGCGGGTTCCGGGCGAACCACTCCTCAACGGGATTCGTTCCGGTCACGACAGCACCTCGCCGTTCACCGGCGCAGCCGATGCGCGACGCGACGGGACGGTTCCGGCTGGCTTCGACCGGCCGGCACGCAGCGCAACCAGTTCGACTCCGACGAACGCTGCAACTTGCTGCTCGTCGAGACCGAGTTCACCGAGACGGACAACACAGGCACCGATCGTCTCGACCACTTGCGAGCGCTCGTCGTCAAGCTCCGCCAACCGCGCAATTGCCCGCTCTACCGAGCGCAGCAGATCCTCCTGTTCACCGAGCCGATCCTTGGCCCAGTTCCGCAGCGAGCTCACCGCTTCTGATCTCATCATCGACCTCCCGCGAGTCGAGCCCGCCCAGCGCGTCCTCGACGCAGAGTCACCCCACCCCTGGAGAATCCGTCGCGCGTCACGACGTGCGACCAGAGTCCGAGCCGCCGGCTCACCTCGGCGATCAACTCACCGTCGGACACCGCAATCAGCGACGGCCTCCCGAACGCCGCTGACGCCCACGCTGGAACCGGAACCTCTGCCATCGGACTGACGAGCTCGACCAGCGACACGCCCAAGGTGATCGCGAACACGACGAGCAGATCCACGGTCAGATGCGTCCGGCCAAGCTCGAGCGCTGACACCTGAGCTTGCGTCAACGACACCCCATCGAGCAGCGGCGCCACCCGCTGACCAAGCTCTGCCTGCGACCACCCACAACACCGCCGGGCTCGTCGAAGATTCGCAGCCACCGTGTCCGACATGAACCCGTCGAGCACCATCGACGCAACCCGACCCGACCGCCAGGTGCGACCGCTCGGCGAACGTCCCGGCTTCGTGTGCGACATGACCGCTGACTCGATTCCCGAGCCGCACCATGCACGCTCGCTCACCGATCACCCCACCCCAGCCACCACGCGAACGCATCGCGTCGGTCAACGTGTTCCCGACCCGCAATCGCGGCATGTTCCCGATCCGCGCCCGAAAGCGCCAATCAGAATGCACAGATTACGACCCAAGGGTGAACAGGCGTCGCGGCCGCATCGCCGGCGGGGTGGGGTGCGTCGTTGCACCATGCTGTCGATCGCCAAACTCCGAGTCGGCCAAGAGGCCTACCACCTGTCCGGGGTCGCCCAATCCCTCGACGATTACTACACCGGCGCTGGCGAGTCTGTCGGCCAATGGCTCGGCGGGGGAGCCGCACGGCTCGACCTGGCCGGCGATGTGCGACCCGACGATCTGCGCGCCGTCCTCGCTGGACTCGCCCCCGGCACCGGTGGTCTCGATCCGAACGGCAACCAGCTCCGCCCCTCCGCACGGCGCGTCCCAGGGTTCGATCTCACGTTCAAACTGCCGAAGTCGGCCAGCGTGCTGTACGCCGTCTCGGACGATCCACGCGTCCAAGGAGCGATCATCGACGCCGGCGAAACGGCCGTCCGCGAAGCGATCGTCTGGCTGGAACGCGAAGCGATCCGCGCCAACCGCGGCTCGCACAACAAGGCGTGGCTCGACCGCCAACATGCCCTCGACCCGAACAACACGACCCAGTGGCGGCCACACCGGATCACCACCCACGGCGTCGTCGCAGCAGGGTTCCGTCATCGCACCTCACGCGCAGGCGACCCGTTGCTGCACTGGCATGTGCTCGTCGCCAACCTCGTCGAAGGCAACGACGGACGCTGGTCGGCGTTCGCTCACCCGGAGATCTACCGCTCCGCAAAGACCGCCGGCCAGATCTTCCAGGCCGTAGCCCGCCGCGAGCTCACCGCCAGCCTCGGTGTCGACTGGGTCCGTGGACGACACGTGCAAGAAGTCGCCGGTGTGCCATCGCACCTGCTCGAGGTGTTCTCGAAACGACGCGCCGAGATCGAATCGTGGCTCGCTTCGAACGGTCGGGCCGACACCCCGCAGGCCGCGCAGGATGCCACGTTGGCGACGCGGCGGGGCAAGCCCGAACGCGAAGGCGAGGGGCTCGATGCAGGATGGAAGCGAGAAGCGATCGCCGAAGGGTGGGGCCCGGACCAGGCCGAGCGGCTGATCGTCCAAGCCACCCAGACCGTCGCCGCCGACCCGATCGGCGAGGTGTGGCGGCTGGCAGCGGTCGGTTTCGATGAGGCCGGAGATGCCGACCACTATGAGCGAACCGTCGAACCAGAGGAATGGATCGCCGATCTGCTCCGGCGGGAACTCACCCAAACCTCGACCACGTTCACCAGGTTCGAGCTGACCGAAGCTGTCGCTGCCCGAATCGGAACGGGTGCGACAGTCGCCACGATCGATCGTGTCGTGGCCCGCGTCCTGGCCAGCGACCAAGTGATCGCGGTTCACGAACCGGACACACCAGCGCCCCGCGGTCGTGCCCGCTTCACCAGTCGCGACATGCTCGCCGTCGAGCAACGCCTCATCGCCGCATTCACCGCCACCAACACCAACCAGCCGATCACCGCCGACATCGTCGAATCGGCGATCGCCGACCGGATCACGATCGGTGTCGATCAGGCCGCTGCAGTGCGCACGCTGTGCGCCGCCAACGGACCTGTGGCTGTGCTCGTCGGGCCGGCGGGGACCGGCAAGACCTTCACGCTCGACACGGTCCGCGACGCCTACGAGCGCGTCGGCTACCAGGTGATCGGCGCCGCCCCATCGGCTCGGGCGGCGATCGAACTGCACACTGGCGCGAACATCCCGTCACGCACCTTGCACTCGCTACTGGCAGCGTGGGAACGCGGCCACGAGCAACCAACCTCCTCCACCGTGGTGGTCATCGACGAAGCGGGAATGACCGACGTTCGACTCCTAGAGCGGAGCATCAACCTTGTCCGTCAGGCCGGGGGGCGGGTCGTCCTCGTCGGCGATCACCACCAGCTCCCCGAGATCGACGCCGGAGGCGGATTCTCGGCCGCCACCGAACACACCGCCAAGGTTGCTGAGTTGACCGTGAACCGACGTCAGCACGCACCGTGGGAACAAGACGCCCTCGCCGAACTGCGCGCCGGCAACATCACCATCGCTGTGCGCGCCTACCTCGACCACGACCGAGTGGCAGTCGCTGACGACCGCCAACAGATGGTCGACATCGCGATCAATCGGTGGCAACAGGCCCGTGGCGACGGCTGCGATGTTGTGCTGCTCGCCGGGACCAACGAACTCGTCGACGTCCTCAACGACGCCGCACGCCGACAACTAATCGACAACGGCGAACTCGCCGACGACCTCGACGGGCACTACGGGCACCGCGGCTACCGGATCGGTGAGCGGGTCGTGCTGCGCCGCAACAGCGACCGGGCCCGCACCCTGGACGCCCAACAGGTCACCGTCGCCAACGGCCAAACCGGCACCGTCACCGGCATCGGCGACAGCGCCCTGTCCGTCATCCTCGACAACCACAACTCGATCATCACCCTCGACGAGACGTATCTCGCCCACGGTGGACGTGTTGACCACGCCTACGCCCTCACCACAACACGCGCCCAGGGCGGCACTTGGGAACAAGCGATCACCGTCGGCCTCGACGGCCTGTACCGAGAAGCCGCGTACGTCGACATGTCTCGCGGACAACACAGCAACCTGGTCGTGATCACACGACCAGAAGCCGAGCAGATCGACCTCCTCGCCCGCGACCCGCTCGAACGCCACGACCAACACGGCATTCGGCTGCCGACCGAGGAACCCGGGACCATCGACGACGAACTCGTCGACACCTTCGAACGATCCCGTGCAAAGCACCTCGCTCACACCACCGACCCAAACGTCACCACCGTCGACTCTCTCGCCCAGCGACCACTCGACCAGCTTGAAGCTCGACTCGCCCATTGCCGACACATCGAACGCCTCGCCCACAACCACATCGGCGTCGACGCCACCGAACTCCGTCATGCGATCGCCACAGCGTCACGCACGGCCACCCGCGCCGCAATCGGACAGACCGTCAAAGCACTCGACCGGCACAACATCGGCACGATCATCGGACTCGACGACACCGCCGGCGAGGTACTCGTCGGGTTCTTGTCCGCCGACGGAAAGTGCGCCGAACGCGCACTTGCCTGGCAGGAAGTCGAGATCCTCGACCCACACGCGACCCCTCGCTCGCTGCCCGACACTGCGCGCACGCGCCTCGCTCAACTTACCCACGCAGCCGACGCCACGTTCGCCACCTGGACCAGCTACCTCGCCCTCAACGGCATCGACCCTGGCGAAGCCGACAACGTCCAACAGGCCATCCGACGCGTCATCGAACGCGCAACGAACACCCTCATCGCCGATCAACCCCAATGGCTTGCCACCCTCGTCGGCTACCAACCCGCGGACCCGATCGGCACCCAGACCTGGACAACCGCCGTGCGCGACATCGCAGCCTGGCGAACCCGACACCACCAAGGCGGAGATGACATCGGCATCCCGCCCGTGCTCGGCGACGCGGCGAGTGAGGTATGGGAAGCGCTCAACACCCGGCTGGTCCACACCAAAGCCTGGCTCGACCACCGCGATCCGCCCACCGTCCTATGGCCCCATCGACGCTCACATCACGAGCTCGTCGCGCGGCGCAACGAACTCGACCAGATCTTCGAGACCGCCCCGGCCGATCAACAGCCCCTCATCGCACGCCTTCGTCGCGGCGACCCGCAACTGCTCGACGACACCGCCGAGGTGCTCAAGGCTGCCCTCGACAACCAGCACGCCCGCCGACACTGGATCCTCGAACACTGGCCCCACATCGTCGAGTACGCCGAGATCACCAACACCCTCACCAACCAACTCTGGGGACCCGACACCACCACCATCGTCGGCAACCTCGTACCCGCGCCGGGAAGTCCGCTCGCTGCGGCCGTTGTAGCGGACGAGCCGTGGCTACGACTCGCTGTCGGCGCGCTCGCGCCCCAATGGGCCACCGAGCTCGAGCCCGAGGTTGTCGCCCAACTGAACGTCATCGCTGACTACCGCCAACGTTGGAGTGTGACCAGCACCCAGCCCCTCGCTGCAACCCCTGCCACGGGCGACCAGCTCGCTGCACACGAACATCTGCGACGGCTGTTCACCCCCGCAACGGACATGCCCGTCGTCCGTGCCACCAGAGTCAGCAGGGGACTGGATCTGCATTAGCGGACGCGTCAGCCGGCGGCGCTTCATCGGTCCGTGGACGCCTGTTCAACCAACCGGAGGCTCCTGGGCCTGACATATCAACGACGTTCGACGAGCTTCTGAGCCCTGGCGTCATAGACGTACCGGACGATCTCTCCGGTGATGATCAAGTCGATAGCCTGGTCGATCACCTTGAATGGGACTACATACCACTCCGACGGGTCGTAATCGCGACCTTTGCGGCCGGCCTGAGTGACATCCAGTTGGACCTCGGCAAAGACTCGATGCAGCAGGTTCTCCAACGCAGATGCCCGCAAGTTGTACGTGCGGTAGCTCTCGACTACGTCGACGGGAGCCATCAGGTACGTCGGCGACTTCTCAGCATTCTTGATCCGCTTGTCCACAGTGCCACGCGTGAAGCCGATCTTGTGCAGGTCCCTGATGCCGGCGATCTGAGGATCTTCGCTACGGGATCGGAGGACATAGATGTAGCCGCTCACCTCATCGTCCGTGAGGATCTCGGGCATCGCGGACTGGACGACGATTTGGCCGTCCTCCTCGCTCAGCCTGATCGCAAGTGACTGGCGGTACATCGACGACTCCGTGCCGTTCTCGAAGATACACCGGAGCCGTTCGCGCTTGTTCTCGCGTACGGTCGACTTTCTGTACTCGGTCTCGCCGACTTCGGCGATGAACAGCATGACGCCGTTGAGGACGAAGAACGCCCCGGGGACGATGTGGGCCGTCCCCGGGTACGGCAGAAGTTTGCTCGTCCGCTCGAGAAGCTCACCGTGCTTCTGCTTGAACAGCGGCTCGAACTGCTCGAAGTCCTGAGCCTTCGTCCGTCGTGCGACGTCCCCGCCGTCGTAGACCTGGCGGCGTACCGGCAGGTCGGAGACGTCGAGCAGCCCCGACTCGTCCCCGAGCAGGTTGAAGTCGTCGCCTTCGAGCAGGTCGTCGATCGACGCCGGGGCCTCAGGCGTCTCCAGCAGGCCGAACTCATCCAGCGACTTGAGTGCGGCGATCTTGTCGTCGTTCGCAAGGATGCCGTCCAGACGAGCGCCGAGCTTGCGCTCGGCGATCTCCCGCGTTGTCGAGTTCGGGATCCGACCGTGCGCACGCCGGAACTCCACCACCTCCAGAAAGGCCCGTTTGAGGCGACCGGCGGAGGTGATCTGAGTCGGCTTCTCAGGCGTGTGCAGCAGACCGTCGAAGTCAGAATCGAAGAGCGCCTCAATGCTGGTCGGGAAGTCCTCGTCGTCCGGCCCGATCTCTTCGCTCGCGCTCACGGCTCGTCTGCCTTCTGCGTCGTGCGTGTGGCTGCGTCATGCGCCTGCTTTTTTCTCTGCAGGAAGAGCAGCACCTCTGCGTACCGCTTCTCGGTCGGCTCCTCGGAGCGGACGTTCGGCTTGCGGCCGTTGACCTTGGCCCAATGCTGGATCTTCGGCCAGGCTGCGAGCGCCTCCTCCTCAGTGACTTCAACCCGCGTTGCCGTGATCGCATCGGAGATGATCCGCAGCACCGACGGAGTGACTGACTTCGAGATGACCTCGAACGCCCGCTGAAACGGGTTGACGGAATCGATCAGGTTGATGTTGATGTCGTCGATGTTCACGAACTTCTCGGACATCTTGATGAATCGCTTGTCGCCGACCTCTCGGATCTCACCGTTCTTGATGACCGAGTCCACCACCACCTGCTGGCGCAGCTCCTCGACCTGCGACTCGTCCAGGTCGGGGTAGCGCTCCCGGATGATCTTCGGGATCAGCACCTTGTTCGTGGTCTCCGGGTCCACCGAGCCGGCGGCGGCCTTCGCGAAGGTGTCGTCCTGCAGGATGGTGGCCTTGAGGTCGTTGAGGTCGGTCTCGACGATCTGTTTCACCCGTTCGGTGCTGGGCTCCTTGAAGCCCTTGATCTTGATGACGCCGGGTGGGGTCGGGCCGTCGTCGCCGGTGCGCTTGGTCTTGAACTCGAAGTTCTGTGCCAGCACTTGCTCCATCAGCAGCGAGGCCGTGATGGCCTTGAGCATGTTGTTCACCGACACCTTTACCTCGCTCTGGGAGGCGTCTGGCTCGGCGATCAGGTTCGTGAACTGGGCGTGCTCCTTTCCGGGGGAGTCGCGGGTGACGCGGCCGATAATCTGGATGACCTCGGTGAGGGATGCCCGGTAGCCGACTGTGAGGGCGTGCTCGGCGAACGGCCAGTCGAAGCCCTCCTTCGCCATCCCGAGCGCGACGATCACGTCCACGGCCTCCCGGTCCTTCGAGGCGACGGTGGAGAGGTAGTGCAGGGTGTCGGCGCGCTTCTTCTGGTCCGTATCGTCCACGAGGTCTGCCAGAAGCAGGGTCTGACCATTGTCGGCACGACGGATTCTGATGATCCCGGTGTCGGGGTCGGTGGACTCCACGTGGCCGACCGAGTCGATGATGAACCCGACCTCTTCGATCTTGTCTTTCGTGGACTCGCCCGAGTTGACGTTCGGAATGTGGATGATCGTCTTCTTGTCCAGGTCGAAGACCTCGCCGATCGCATCGGTGTAGCGGCCTTGGTAGAAGTGGTGGCCGATGCCGAGCGAGTGCAGGTAGTCGTAGCCGTTGAGCTGGTCGTAATAGTTGAAGGTGACCGGTGTGAACCGGGCTTCGTCCTCGGCCGACAGCACGGGGACCGAGTCGCCACGGAAGTAGGAGCCCGTCATCGCAACGATGTGTACGTCCGAGCCGTTCATAACGTCGCGTAGCAGCGCGCCGAGGCGGCTGGTCTCGATGTCGGCGGACACGTGGTGAAATTCGTCGATCGCCAAGACGGTGCCGTCGAAAGCATCGGGCGCCACCTTCTCGAACGCGAACCGCAGCGTCGCGTGCGTGCAGATCAGCACTGCGTCAGGACCGTTCAGGAACTCGATGAACGCACCGACCTTGCCCTGCGAGGAGCCGGGGTCACAGAGGTTGTGCTCGGGCTTGACCTCCCAATCGGCGAAGAACCCGAACGTCGTGAGACTCGTTGAAGAGAATGACGCGCCGATCGACCGCTCCGGCACCGCGACGATGACCTTCGTGCGACCCTGGTTGTAGAGCTTGTCGAGCGCGACGAACATCAGCGCCCGCGACTTGCCCGATGCCGGCGGGGCCTTGACCAGCAGGTGCTGTGCGGCGCGCTTCGCGAAGACGCGCTGCTGCATCTCGCGCATTCCCATCGCGTCGGTGTGCACGGACCCGCCCGTGCGGGCGTAGGTCACGTCGACGATGTTTACCGGCTTCTTGATCGTGTTCACTTGCGCGCCCCCGTCGTCTTCGTTACCGGGGCCTTGGCGGGCGCCTCCGCAATCATCGCTTCATACATAACAAACAGATCCGCCAACCGCT
The DNA here is from genome assembly GCA_965229005.1 of Ilumatobacteraceae bacterium. Lineage (GTDB taxonomy): Bacteria > Actinomycetota > Acidimicrobiia > Acidimicrobiales > Ilumatobacteraceae > CBDDIP01. The sequence continues at coordinate 416,790 of CBDDIP010000001.1, read as the reverse complement.
GCTCCTCGATCTCGTAGCCGCGCGTCGAGTAGATCGAATCGACCAACGCGTCGACATCAGCATGCGCTGTACGGAGATCATCCGGCATTAGGTCCGGGTCGTACAACTCGGCGAGAGTTCGCTCGCAATGATATTCACGGACATCGAGCACTCGAATCGCGGCCACGGTGAGCCGCTCCTTCATCGCATCGGTGAGCGGAGGAACCGGAAAATTGTTGTAGACGATCGTGCTTGAATAGCGATAGTCGGTCTTCATCCGCCCGCCGACCGCACGAGTCCAGGCCATGTGCATAGCCGAGGTCAGCAGTGCGAACACCCACAGCTCAGCGTCATACACGGCGAAGGCGAGATCTGAAATCACCGTTTCGGGCCCCATGTAACCAATCGGAATGTAATCTCGACGCTCAGAGGACGTCTTGGGCACGAGAATAAAGTGACTCGATCTATAGCTACGGTATCCAAACCTCCACGGCACGACTGCCAGATCTTGAGTTGCAGCTCTCTTGCTCTCGAGACGGAACTTCGCGACGCGTGCCACTCGGTCGGAGATGACAGGAACTGAGAGCGCCAAATGTCTTTGGAGGTCCGGTATCCAAAGTGCGAACCGGTCATGACCCTTGATGAATTCATCTGACCCTAGAAAGGGCCTCACGAAGGGGGCGGCGACGTGGTCTGCTCGCAGTTCGTCCACTTCGTCTGGCATCACAATCAGATGCCCTCCATCAATGGGCATACTCCCAGAAACCATTGCGGGCAGACCATTCAAAGCCTTGGTCGACTTCGATACGAACACTGTCGCCGCATCGGCAAGATACCCGTTTATATTTGAGGCATCAATGCGAAGATCATTGGTGTAAATATACTTCTCACCTTGTCTACTGACGCGCAGCCCAATGACTGCAACCGTGACGCCAGCATTGCGCTTTGCGTTGTTCTCCCATTTGAATGAGGTGTAAGCGAACCCGATCTCGATGCCCTCGGCGAAGATCATGGGGAACATCAGTCCGACGTGCTCGCCTTGGGCGATCGAGTTGGTGGTGACGAACGCTAACTCAGCTCGACTGTCCTTGATGTAGTCAGCCCCCTTGACGAACCATAGCGAGATGTAGTCGAGGTTCTTCGAGTACGGGCGATGCCCGAAAACGAAAGGGAAGTCAGCTTTCATCTCGGCTGTTTGCTGCTTTGCACCCTTGTACGGCGGGTTCCCGATCAGGTAGATCTCGCCGCCGTCGTTGGGACAGACAACATTCCAGTCGACGCGGGTCGCGTTGCCCTGCTGGATTTGGCCGGTCTCCTTGAGAGGGATCAGCGGGATAGAAACGTTGAATTTCTCCTTGAACTCGGTGTTCATCTGGTGCTTGGCGATCCAGAGTGACAGGATCGCAACCTCAGTGGCGAAGTCGGCGATCTCGATGCCGTAGAAGTTCTCGATACTGATCCTTGATTCGGCGAACAGCACCTGATGCTTCGGATCGAGGTCGGCCAGACGTTCCAAGATGGCGTGCTCGAGCTTCCGAAGCTCCTTGTAGGCGATGACGAGGAAGTTCCCCGATCCGCACGCGGGGTCGAACACCTTGATTGAGCTGATCCGCTCCAGTAGGTCCTCGAGTCGCCTAACGGAGTCGAAGCCGACGTTGAACTGCTCGCTGAGTCCGTCGATGAAGAGCGGCTCGATGGTCTTGAGGATGTTCGGCACTGAGGTGTAGTGCTGCCCGAGATCGCTGCGCTCCTCTGGGTTGACGACCGCCTGGAACATGGACCCGAAGATGTCGGGGTTGATCTCGCGCCAGATCAACGTTCCGGACTGGATAAGTAGGTCGCGGGCCTTCTTCGTGAAGGTTGGCACCACGTGGTCGGCCTTGATCGTGAACAGCCGGCCGTTGACGTACGGGAACCCGGCCAGATGGCGCGGCTTCCGCGCGGGGTCCTCTGTGTCCAATGCTTTGAACAGGTCGGTGAGGAAGTCGGCAAGGTCTGAGCCGTCTGCCAGGGTGTGGGAACCGACGGCGTTGGTGAACTGGCTCTCGTCAAAGATGCCGGTGTCTTCGGCGAAGAAGCAGAACAACAAACGGGTAAAGAAGATGTTGAGAGCGTGCCGGCCGTTTGCTGCCTCGAGCAGCCCAGGGTTGGCGGCGACCAGCTCGTCGAAGAGCTTGCCCATCCGCTCTGCGGCCTTGACGTCGGCGTGTGCCTCGGCGACGTATTGCGCCTTCTCCATGCCGGCCCAGGGCAGGAAGAACGTGAAGTGCTGATCGACGTCCCGGATCGGGATCATCAGGTTCTCGCCGGTCTTGGTGTCGACGGCGAGCAGCTCCGTGTAATCGGTGACGACCACGAAGCGGGTGCGGTACCGCACCACCGTGGGCGAGGTCCTCAACTCGTCGATCACGGCGAGGGGGTCGCAGGTGGTCTCCTTGAAGTAGACGACGTTCTTCTGCGCGATCTCGGTCGACTTGTCGTTGGCGACGTTGAGCGAGCCGTTGCGCAGGCGCGTGACATTGCTCTGCGGCTTCCCGTATGCCAGAAGCAGCTCGAAGATGAACTCGCGGTCGTACGACTCGCGCCCCGCCAGAGGCGCGACACGCTCCTCAACAGCCTTCAGGTTGAGTCTCACCACGTCAGTATCTCGATCGATCCGGTCGCTCTTCGTCCGGCCCCTTCACACGGTATCGCCACCACCACATCATGCTTGGTCGACGGGGGTCTGCTCGTCACGGCGAGCAGGTCGCTCCGCATTTCGAACAGGACCAGTTGCACCCAAAGATCAAACTGTCGCACCCTGGCTCGGCGCGAGCCTCGTGAGCAGCACAACCGGACCCGATAGGCGCCGCCCCAGGCAGCGCAGCAGGCATCACAATCACAACACTTCGCGATCAGGTGGCTGAAGTTGAACGTGCCCACCTGCGACCGTCGTTGTATTGGTCAGCCATGTGCCGGACCCACTGCGCGAGGGCGCGGTGAAACGTGTGCGCCAACGTCGACTGCGCGTCGTCAGCGGTAGGGATGTGTAGAGACAGCTGGTCGAGCGCGGTGCGCAGCGGATCTGGGTCGTCCCACGGCAGATCGACTCGCTCATCTACGGCGGGGAAGTCATCGGAGCCAGAAACGAGGGCATCATTGTGCCATCGGAGCGACTCCTCCAGTGCGTCGTAGACGGTGAGGCCCGGCCGATGGCCTTTCGAGAGGTAGTCGACGGCGGATACCACGTCGAGCCACACTTGGCTTGACGAACGGCGGTCTCGGTCGAGGGGTCGGTTCATGTCAGAACTCCGGTTGTGCGTGGCTTGCCAGTACTGGCGGGTCCAGGGTTGGGGTCACGAGATTGGCAAGTTGCGTGGCAAGGTCGTCGTTGCCGTTCGCAGTCGGCAACGGCAGCGCCGCTCGCAATCCCGCTCCGGTTGTCAGGTCGATGACGGGTGCGATCAGCGTCGGGGAATGGTTGAAGTGACGTTCGGCGAGGGTGTCGACGGTCGTGGTGTCGCCGCTGCAAGCGATGGTCAGGGTTTCGATTGCGGTGGTCGGGTGGGTGCCGGCGTCGGCGAGGAGTTGGGCGGCCGTGCCTGGGTCGAGCCCGTAGCGCTCACCGAGCGCGGCGAGGTCGTCGGGTTGCGCGTGACGAGCGGAGTACGCGTAGGCGGCGATCGGGTCCTCGACGATCGTGAATACTGCGACAGCGAACGCGTCGGGTGTCGGGGCATGAGCCGCGAGCTGTCGGACCGCTGTGTCAACTGGCATGCCTGATTCGAGCAAGGTTGCGGCAGCGAGTTCCCAAGTGTGCGGGCGGGCATCGAGACTGCGAAGCACCTCTCGCGGATGAGAGGCGAGCATCTCGGCTGGTGTGCAACCTGCTTGTCGGAGTTCCACCACGGTGGCACCGAGCATCTGCCCGGCAACGACACGATCGACATCCCACAGCTCGTTGAGGGCACGCACACCGTCGGCGATCGGCAGCCCGACCGTCGGTATCAACGCCGCCACCTGATCGGCCGAGATGTGCTCGTGGGCCAACACCGTGATCGTGGTCGGTGGTGTCAACACACCGGTAGCACCGAGCAACTCGACGAGCTTGGCGGCCTGAACTGCCGGGTCAGCGAGACGGGCACGATCGGCCGGATCGAGGCGGTGTCCGATGACGTCGACGAGGAGTTCTCGTGTGAGCGTGCCTGCGGCAGCGGCCTCATGGATGAGCTCGTCGGCGAGTTGCGGGGCCTTAGCGGCGAGCTGCACGATTGTTCGTCGTCCTTCGGTCTCGGCCGCAGACTTTGCGTCGGCGCTGTTGGCAGCGAGTGGGAGCTGACGGATGTCGGAGTCGGCGAGCACCCAGCTGTCCCATCGCCCGCCGGGGCCCGGCGCGACCACCAAGCGGACCCGATCCGTGAGGTCACGCTGTTCGGACCGTTCGTCACGACCGAGGGTCAGCGGCCGCCAGTTGGAGTGTTGACGGTCGAACACACCGCTCGGTGCTGGACCTGCGGCCGGTGGGAGCACGGTCGCGGCGAGTGCCGGATACCGATCGCTCACAACGACACCGACTGTCTTCTGCGCGGCGGCGAAGTTGGATGCTTCGCCTTCATCGAGAAGGCCGCGGCGACCGGACGCCGGTCGAGTTGACTCGATCCGCCATCGTGCGCCGTCGCTGGTTTCGTAGACGCCGAGGTAGCCGGTGTCGGAGACGCGCATGAATCCGGCTCGGCCGACAGCGTCGGGCATCCCGCGGGCCGCCCATTCGATCGCGGTGTACGGCCCGGCTTCGACCCATACGCCCATCGGTAGGGCGGCGACGTCGGCGGGTGCCAGGTAGTTGCGGCGGCTCGGCGCCACGGTGCGGTCATTGGCGATCGCCATGCGCGGCAAAGGGGACGCCGACAGATCAACCTCCACGACCTGAGAGAACGCCTGAACGAGTTGCTGGGCGGCGCGGCGGGTGTCAGCGAGCAGCTCCCAGCGGATTCGTCCGCGAACGTGGATCGGGTCGAATGTCGGGAGCGGTCCGTCGGCGTGACCGACGCGGTCGGCGGCCAGCCACGCAGCCTGGCGACACAACGCCGGGCGAAGTTCCGGTCGGCGGCCACCGAGCGGCACCCGACCGGCAGCGTCGACCAACTGGTCCCATGGGTTCTTCACCGTTCGCGGAGTTCGACCGGTGAGTCGACCGATCGATTGGCGGACCAGTTCCGTGTACTCGGCGTGTCCTCCGGCGCCGCTGAGCCCGGCCGGGAGGGTTGGCCATGCCAGTTCGCCTGGTGGTGGGCGGCGGGCGAGTTGTTCCTCGGCGAACACCACTTCCCACTTGTGTTGCCCGACGGCACGGACCGTGTGTTGGCCGTCACGGCTGCGCGGCGACGTCGTGGTGACCGGGACTTCGACCGGGGCTCGGACCGGGAGTCCGTGCTCGCCGGCTCGAACAGCGCACGGGCGGCCGTGCTCACGCGATGGAACGAGATCCCAGGTGGCGACTCCGGCGACCGGGGTTGCGATCCCGTAGGAGGCGAGCAGCACCTGGTTGCGAGCCGAGTAGTCCTGCCATTGCCCGCAGCGTTCCAGCACCGCCGCCCACGCCTCCGGGCTGGTCAGTGTGGCCGTAGCCCACCGGTCGAGATGGGTGAGCATTGGGCCTGGATCGTCGTTCGGGAATTCGAGACGGGTGGCGACACGAACCATGCGCGCACGGTCTCAAATCGGGTTCCCGGCAATGTTCCCGACGATGTTCCCGATCACCTTCCCGATCCGGGCTCGTTGGCACACTTCGCTGCTGATCGACCGGTGTCGGCCATCTGCTCATCGCCTCAGGCCAAAGTGAGCCGGCAGGTGCCTCGATGGTGCAAGCGCCGGCGTGTCACTACATGCTCGTGGCGGTCGTCCTCGGGCTCCGGTCAGAACAGGAGCGGCCGAACCGCACGTGACATCACTCGACGGGAGACAGCTGGTTGTTGTCGATCACTGGAGAACTCGCCCGTGCCGGCTTGCCGGTTGCCTCGAAGAAGCCCTCGGGGGTCACGCACTTCTCGTACAGAAGATCAATCCAGGCTTGGGTGTACAGATAGGCCTTCAAGGCCGAGATGTACTCTGCCAGCCGGATGTCGACGGTGTCGTCTGGCTGTCCGCGCTTGGGTCTCGCCCCGAGCCGCCGAGCCGCCTCGGCGTGCAGGTTGGTGTCGAACCTGAAGCCGGTGCGCCTCTGCACTTCGATGACGACATCGGTTGGGCGGAGGTTCGGGCGGGTTCCGATGCCTTTGGGCAGCACCAGAAAGTGTTCGATGTAATCGCTGATCGCGTCGGGCACCTCGCCCGGTCTCGCAAAGTACGCAATGACATCGGGGTTTCGCCCCGAGGTGGGAACGATCGGGATAAACGCAACTCTCATCGTGTAGGTCTCGTCGCCGAGTAGCGCTGGGTTTGCAGTCTCTGGCTCGGCGAGGAGCGCCTGCACATCGAGCGGAAGCGAAGCCTGCAGTCTCTTTCGCGATGCCAGCACCCCGGGATCGCGAAATCCAGACAGCTGCAACGGCACGGACAGCTGGCTGCCGAGCGCGTACGGGAGACCGAACTCCTCGACGATCGTACGCTCGAAGTTGAGTAGAGCGGCCTGGGCGTGCGGGATCAGCACGGCATCAAGAGCGGGTAGATGCCGATGGGCGACCTTGTTTCGCAGCTCGATCCACACCGCGAGGTTCTCCCGCGTGCCCAACAGGTTGGGGCCACTCAATGCAAGCCTCGAAAGGTCCTGAGTATCCAACGACACGTCGTCGCCGTGATGTTTCGTGGGCTGCCCGAGATTATCGACTTTCCGCCACTCCTGGTTCCTACGCTGGATCAGCGCAATCAGGAGCGCGTTCCACGCGGTCACAAGCAACAGAGCGAAGGCCTCCGTGCGGAAGCTCGAGGTCGGATCGTTCCACACTCTCAGGGCGGCGAGGCAGGATCGGCGCGCGTGACTCAGATTGACCTCCCATGGCTCAGGTTGGGCACCCACTGGAACCGCGCCGAGAGCTTTCACCTGCAGCTCAAGATCCTTCACCTGGTCCGCGAGCTTCGACTTCTTGACCGTGGGAAACCCGAGCGTCTGGGAGATGAGTCGATCGAACCTTCGGCCGTGCGACTTCCCGTCGCCCCATTCTTCCCGCTCGATTTGACTCTTTGGTTTTCCGGCCTGCCACTGCGCGAACAGACGAGCAGCGAGTTGCTGTTGCTCCTCGGTCGCAGGCGTTGTCACGAAGTCGATTCTGACAGTGATTGGTCATCCACCTCGTCGAATGCGCTTGCCGAGGTGGGTCATCGCGGCACAGGGCGGCGACAGGGCCCTCGGACTCGCTAGGACACGACTGGGAGCAAGATCACCATCCCGGTGCGGGTTCCTTGGCGCATTTCGGCCAGCACACCATCACTTCTCGGTTGTTCAGAACGCGGACGGAGCCGGCGTTCGGCGCGATCGGCTCGGTGCAACGCTCGCACCGCCCGGCGACCCTGTTGACGGCTCGCAAGCCGGCGCCCGAGGCGCTGTCATCGACGGCCACCGTCGGCTCGACGGTGTCGAGGGTGTCGGCGGAGGCGACGGCTTCGAGGTCCATCGTCAGCTGGCCGTTGGCGTTCATGCGACGTGTACGGGCACGGCCAGTCGCGTCCGGCGAGACCGGCCCGGTCTCAGGTCGGGGCAAACGGCTCCGGGAGAACTCGAGTGTCGAGGCGTCCAACACCGGCCCTGACACTTCGGCGGCGTTGGCAGTCAGCGGACACGTGACTACATCAGGTCGGGTACTCGGGAACAGGTCACGCAGTCGCCGTTCCGTCCACCACCTCACGGCGCGCAGGTGAATCGGGGGGAGTGTGCCATGCAGCAACACCGCCTCACCAGGAACCATCGTCCGCACAAGATGGTTGGGGACGAGCTCCTCGCGTTGTTGGGATTCCGAGATCGAACGGCGACCCCGCCCGCCGCCCGACCACACGTCGGCCGACCAGGATCGGCGAGCGACGTGTTCGCTGCCGGTGACGGTATGCAAGTAGCGCAGCGTCGCGGCGTCGTCGATCCCGGCGAAGAACACTTTGGATCGGTGACCGCCCAGCACGGTGTCGGCCAGCGATGCGTAGCGGTGCTGGATCTGGCTCAGGCTCTGCCAGCAGGTCACGTAGAACGCGCCGAGCGCGGCGATCGTCGACACCTCGCCAGGCAGCCAACCGAGCTCCAGCTGCCCGGTCTCGTCGATGAGGAAGAGCACTGGCTTTCTCAGCTTGCGGCCGGCGATGTCCCACGTGTGGATCGAGTCCTTCAACTCGGCGAGTAGGCCGCCCAGCACCGGTGAGAGCCGTTCGAACTCGGTTTGCGGTGCCGCCAGGTACAGCGTGTTCGACCGCCCAGCGCCGCCGCCCATCAACCACTCCAAGTTGATGAACCTCGGGGACTGCTGCCACTCGCCGCCGACGTCGTAGAACTGGCGAGGATCGGTGGTCGCCGAATGCGCCACCGACGGCTCCAGCCACGGTTCGACCGCCAGCCGAGCAGTTGCATAGATCGACGAACGAATCCGATCATCCTCACGGGACAGACCAATGAACGCCGACGCAGCATGGCGGGCCATCAACTGCACGCGGGGCGGCTGGTCATCCTCCAGACCCCGTCGAAGCAGAGCGTTGATCACCGGGTCCGTCGCCATCGCCACCGTCGACACCCACGTCGCGATCTGCTGCATGTTCACCGGCTCGGCGCCTTCCGCGCCCTCCAGCGCGACGAGCTGCGACAAGCCGGCGACGCACATGAACGAACCCAGCAGGCTCTCGCCATGCTTGGCCCAGTAGTCCGCCCCGGTAACCCCGTTGCGCGGGATTGCTTGCGCCAGCGCACGCCCGGTGCGCAGCGCCTCGCCCGCTGTTCCCACCCGCTGCAACGGTGACCAACGCGCCGACGGCAAACCCGTCGAAGCTGCCGGATCGAACACCGCCAACTCGCCCTTGTCGGCGCGAGCCGCGACCGTGACGTCGTACAGGTCGCGCTTCACCGATACCACTACCGCCGGGCCATCCCACGTCGCCACAGCCGACGCCGCCAACGCCGTCTTGCCCGACCCCGTCGGTCCGATCAAGGCCACCGACCCTCTCGAACCCTGCCGGACGGCTGCTCTGCCGGACAACGCGCTCCGCTCGCGATCCTCGGTCGCGAGGACTCGCCCCGACCCGGCGTGACGACCCAGCAGCATCCGACCACTGGGCGGCACCAGGCCATCAACCCGCAGCGGAGTCACGTCGCCGCGACCCGCGATCCGTGCGTCCAACGGCTGACCGAACCGTGCACGCGAGGGCGTCGTCGCTCGTCGCCACATCACCGCCGCAGCCGTCACGACGGCCACTGCCACGAGACCCACCGCAGAAGTGCACGCCCAGTACGCGCCGGTCGATGGAAGACCGGTTGCCAGCCCACCCCACGCAGCTGAAGGCGATTCGCCTCGTGCCAGACGGACCGTGACGCGCAACCAATCGGCGAGTCCACCTCCGACGCGACCGCCGGAGAACCGCGCCGACAGCCATGCACCTCCCGCCGTGACCATGCCAGCCACGACCGCTGCCGCGCCGGCGGCAACAACCACCACCTCGAGCCCGCCACCCGGCGGCTCGACACGCTCCCGAGCCATCACAGCGCACCCATCGGGAACAGAAACCCCTGATCGGGAACCGAATCGGGAACCCGACAGGGAACATCGCCGGGAACCCCAAATCGCACCATCGCCTCCGTCAGCCCAACGCCTAGGAGGCAACCATGTATCTCAGTACGCAACTCCGAACACTCGAGCAGGCCCTCGCCGGCCAACCGCTCCCACGGAACTGGCCCGCCGACCACCGGGCGTTCGACGGAGTCAACGACATCGGGGCGCTCATCGGCGCGCTCCGCGACTTCACCCGCCAAGACCGGGCGGACAGAATCGTCCTCGCCCTGCTCGACATGCCCGTCGGCCGACGGCCGCACGTGGAACCCCACATCGTTCTGCTGATTGCGCTGTCCAGCCGTCTGCGCGCCGCACATCGAGGTATGCCCGCCGAGTCCAGCGACGATCTCCTCGCTGACCTCGCCGCCCTGCTGTGCGAGCCGGGCCTCGCGGTCAGTCTCGAAGGGCGCGGCCGTCTGTGCGAGGTACTCACCCGACGCGCCGGCCGCCGCCACCAACGACGCCACGCCACCCGCCAACGCCATGCCGACCACTTCACACCCACGGACGCTCACCACTTCGACTGGATGATCGGCACCAACGTCCACGGCGAACAGGAGGACACGATCGTCAACCGGCTGGCGTTCGTCGACTTCCGAACGGCCATCAACGACGGCATCAATCGAGGCGAGATCAGCCCCACCCAGTGGACCCACTACATCAACGGCGTCCTGATCCCCGCCCTCGACCTCCCCGAACCACCGGTGAAGGCCGGCACCCGAATCAACATCCCCCGCGCCCGACACAGCGTCGCCAACCACATCCACCAAGCACTCGCTGCATGACTTCATGCAACGACTCCCCACCCCGAGATTGCTGACAGCGCCACGAACGCCGTAGCCGAGCTCGCCAAGTAGCGGGAGCGACCCGCTGTCCGCCTCGATCCGGGTCGCATGCCACAGAATTTGGGCGGTTCCAGCGATTGGCCCGGGTGGGATGTCTCGGTCGACAAGACTCCGCTCATGCAGGGATGTCACCCCGGCCACGTAACGTGCGGGTCGGGGCGTGCGGGAATTCGACGAACTGACCGAGGTAGAAGGCATGAGTGATCGATCCCGAATCGAGTGGACAGAGGCGACGTGGAACCCGACGACCGGTTGTGATCGCGTCAGCCCCGGGTGCGACAACTGCTACGCACTCGCGCTGTCACGGCGACTCAAGGCGATGGGGGTCAGCAAATACTGCAACGACGGCGACCCCCGCACGAGTGGACCAGGCTTTGGCTTGACGTGCCACCCAGACGCACTCGATCAACCGCGGGGGTGGCGCTCACCGCGACTTGTGTTTGTGAATTCGATGAGCGACCTGTTTCATCGTCGGGTCCCAATCGCCTTCATTCGAGACGTCTTTGCTGTGATCGACGACACGCCTCGGCACACCTATCAACTCCTTACCAAGCGGTCGAGCCGGCTCGCACGAATCGCGGACAGTCTCGAATGGCCAGCGAACCTATGGATCGGCGTGAGCATCGAGACTGATCGCTACACATTCCGAGCCAGGGACCTCGCCTCTGTCGAACAAGCCTCCGTCCGATTCCTGTCGTGTGAACCCCTCCTCGGTGCCTTACCGTCGCTCTCGCTGGACGGTATCGACTGGGTCATTGCGGGTGGGGAGTCCGGTCCGAGCTACCGACCGGTCGAACTCAACTGGGTTCGGTCGCTGCGCGACCAGTGCACGTCCGCAGACGTTCCATTCTTCTTCAAGCAGTGGGGCGGCCGCACCCCGAAAGCAGGCGGACGACTTCTTGATGGTCAGATACACAGCGATATGCCCGTTCGCCATGCCTCATGAGCGGCCATGAGCAACTGTCGTTTTTGAACGAAGTTGATCTGGCTGCCCTCACCATCGAAATCGAGGCCGCTGCACACCAACCAGTAGCGAAGGACCTTGCGACGCAGCTGCGCGAGTTCCATGGCTGGACGATCGACAAGCTTGAGATCCTGCGCCTCTACCTACGAGGCGGGTACGTCCGTATCGCCGGCGGGGGCACTTACATCGATGGGTTCGCCGGCCAGGGTGAAGGCGAGTACCGCGGCGCGCTTCGCGACGGTTCGGCCGTAGTGGCCGCTGAGTCCGACGCGTTCCGAGCCCTTCATCTCATTGAACAAGACCCCACCTCGAATGCGCGGTTACGTGACCGCCTCGAACAGCTTGCCCCCCGCCTTCGGAAGCGGTGTTACCTGCATCCTGCAAGCGATTGCAACATCGCTATTCCAGAGCTACTCGATGGTGGCGTGATTGACCGAACCAAGCCATGCTTCGCGTTCCTCGACCCGAACAGCACGGAGCTGGCCTGGACCACGGTCGAGCGGCTCGCCGCTTACAAAACTCTCGTGCCCAAACCTGATGCCCGACGACGCCCGGCTGAATGCAAGGTTGAACTCTGGATTCTGTTCAACACGCATCAAGCGATCTATCGGCTCTGGACCGGCAATCGAACGCGCTACCCCGACTCGATGAGTCCGGCGACACTGGACCACGTGATGGGCGGTCGCGATGCCTGGTGGGACCTGTGGGAATCTCGACAGCCCAGCGTTGCCCTGCTCCAGCGCTATGTCGACCGCCTCTACGCTCTCGGTTACACATACGTGCTCCCGCAGCCAATCCGGGACCCGGAGGATGGGCGCATCCACTACTACATGATCCACGCCACAGATCATCCCAGCGCCCTCGGGCTGATGCGATGGGCCAAACGCCAGACGGGCCGGATCTACGCGACTGAGCTACCTGGCATCGACCAGTTTTGACCAGTTGATCCCTCCTACGTTCGTGCGGCTACGGCTGACGACGGGTCGGCGTAGCATGCCCACGACATCTACTGCGCCCAGCCGACTGCTTGGAGTTCGGCTCCACCGGTGTTCGTTGGCGGATCTCCGCGCAGTCGCGCATCCAGGCTGCGCCGATCGAGATGGGCAGCCCACGTTCCAGACTCATTCGCCCAACTTGTGAGGTCGTGTCCTTTGGGCGGCTCCAGAATCGTCGCGACCAGACCACCATCGCCAAGTCGCTCGGCAAGTTGCTGGCCGAGGTGTTTGCCGGTCCCGTTGTCGTCGTTGTCGGTGATGATGGTGACGTCGAGGTGGTCTCGAAGGGCGAGGTTGGCGATGCGGGCGGCGACGGTCGGGTCGAGTGCGTTGGTGCCGAGGAGGCCCACGGATCGGTAGCCGGCTTGGGCGGCGATGAGGGCGTCGGGGATGCCTTCGCAGACCAGCAGCTGGCCTGGCTGGGTGATGCTCGGCGGAACGGCCCACGTGAGCCGCGGGTTCGGTGCGAGCGCCGCCGAGGGGTTGTCGTACTTGCCGTACCCCGGCCTCGGCTCGAGCGCTCGTGTTTGGACGTAGCGGATCTGGCTGTTGGCGTCGAGGGCTGGGAACGTGGCTCCAGGGCCAGCCCCGTATGGGATACCGCGTGATCGGCGCAGTCGGTCGCGGCCGGGGTCGGCGCCGACGTGGTTAGCGCGGAGTACGTCATCGCCAAGGCCTCGATTGTGGAGCCACTCGCGCACCGGCTCCCCGAGCGGGGACCAGAGCAACCGGGCGCAGAAGTTGGCGTAGGCGACGACGCGCTCATCGAGTACGACGGCAGGCGGCGCCGTCGGCTTGCGTGGTGCGATTGGTGGGAGTTCGCGACCGGGCTGCAATCCTGCTCGTGTTGCGAGCTCCTCGATTGCCTCTGCGCGAGTGGTGCCGCGCACGGCTTGGACGAGGTCGACGGCGTCACCGCGATGGCGTTGGTCGCCGGACCAGCATCGCCAGCGTTCGTGTCCGCGCTGGTCGCGATGCATGGTGACCGAGGCGTGGTTGTCGTCGTGATCGTTCAGCGGACAGTGCCAGCGACGGGCGCGCTGGTCGGGTTGGGCGAACTCGTCCAACAGCGCAGCGAGGTCGGTGCGCGCCAGAATGTCGTCGATCGGCCAGCGAGTCGTCGCCGGCGGGCGACTCACCCGACACGCTCCCCCAAGTTTGCGCCGAGACCGGAACTGGACATCGCGGAATCGGTATCGAACAGGTTGCGCTCGTTGCCGGTCAGCACGGTCTGAACGACGGCGGTGCGGGCACCGATCTTCCAGATCGCTCGGCCTTGCACGAGCTGGCTCAGCCAATCCCGTTCACGTTCGGAGAGGTCGAACATCTCGACGGCCGCGGCGATCTGCTCAGGCGGTTGGCGCAGCAGCACGCGGGTCTGGACGTCGGACAGGAGCCCGGCGGCGATCTTCGACGACGCGGTGCCGTCGTCGGCTTGTGCGGTGAGGTCGGAGGGGCGATGACAGACCAGCACGGTGGCGACCCCGTACGTGCGTGACAGCTTGAGCGAGCCCTGTAGGTATGCGGCTCCGTGACGCACCGCGGCCCAGGCTTCGTCGATCACTTGCACCGAGCGTCGTTCGGGGCGACCACGAAGCGCACCGTTGAGCCAGTGGGTGGCGGCGACCATCACCAATGGCAGGGCTTCGCTGTTGGCGTACACGGCGGATAGGTCGAGCACCACACCCGGGCCGTTGTCCCAGTCGACGTGCACCGTTGTGGGGCCGTCGAACATGCCGCGCAGCGTGCGCGAACACAGCTTGTCGAGCGCGAACGTGACCGGCGACGTGGCCCGGGCGAGTTCGAGCGGCGTGTGGCGTGAGAGACGGACGAGTTCGTCGGGTGGGTCGAGGATCTCGCGGTGCAGGTCGGCGAGAGTGAACGCCTGGTTGGCGCGGCATCGAGTCTCGATCCCCCACGAGAGCACAGCGTCTTCGAGCGGGGTCAGCTCGCGGCCGAGTACGCCGGCGACGAGTTGTGCGGCGAGGGTTTGGCGGGCGATGACGCTGTCGTCGTTCGAGGTGCTGCCGGGGTCCATCGGGTTGACCCGTGCTCCGCCTTCGCCGGGGAACAGTTTGATCACCGCCAGCCCGAGGTCCGCTGCAACGGTCGAGTACTCGCCCTTGGGGTCGATGATCGCCAGGTAGCGGCCAGTGCCGTAGACGGCTTGCAGGCGTCGGATCAACGCTTTCACGGTCGCCGACTTACCGAACCCGACCGAGCCCATCACGATCATGTTCGGGTTGGTGAGATGCCGTTGTTGGTAGAACTCGAACGGGTCGAAGTAGAAGCCTCGGAACCCGCCGGTGACGTCGGAGCCGAGCAGCACGCCTCGTTCCCCGAACCCGGCGGCCGTGTGGAACGGGTACACCGAACGCAGATGGGCGAGCGTCGACCGGGACCAGTCGACGGGCACGCCGGGGCCGCCCCCGAGTCGACTGACCGGCTTGTCATCAGGATCACGGTGCGTCCTTGATCGGTCGGCTGGCCGTCGACCCTTGTGCGGAGTGGCGCTGCCGGTCACCTGCGACGGTCGCTGCCGTTGCTTGCGGTGGTCTGTTGGGACTGTCACGTCCAGATCCCGCGCCGAACTGATCGGCCGAGGGGGAGTGAGGCGACCCACCCTTCGCCTTGGCGGGCGGCGACGGCGCGGATGTCGAGCATCGATTGCGCAGCGTCCTGTTCGACTTGGGCGCAAGCGTCGTCGAGTTCGTCGATGTTGGCGGCGGTGACTGTGAGTAGGCCGACGTGCCGGAACTCCGGATGCCCTGCAGCGAGTTCCTCCTCCCGGGTTTCGACGTCGACGATGCGGCGACGCTCGCGAGCGGTTGGCCGGAATCCTTTGCGTTGCTTCTCGTCGCGATCCGTCTCGAGCGAGGTGAGTTGTCGGTTGGCTGCCCGGGCGGCGTGTCCGATCGGTACCGGTTCCATGACGACGGTCAAGGTGCGTGTCTGTCCACCGCCGGTCAGCAGTGGGGCGAGCCAGTCGGCGGGGACGGGAAGCATCGGCCAGCCGACGATCCGGTAGGTGCGATGCACCGACGCGTCGACTCGTGCGTGGAACCAGTCGCATTCGACGGCCATCGGTCCCCACTCGGCCACACCCCGCCCGGCGATCGCGGCGAGCGATCGCGGGACGGCGGCGTGTTCGCGGGTCGGGTCGGATCGCACCCTGATTGCTGTCGCCAACTCTGCCGGCGACAGTGGCGGCGACACGACCAGTCCCGCTGTCGACAGTCGGGCGGCCAGCAGGTCGACCTCACCTGAGAGCACCACGAGCGCCGTTGCCAGCGGTGAGATTCCTCGCCGGGCGCGGACTCGCCGGAGATCGACCGTGATCGTGAGCAGCACATCGTGGGCGATCGTCGAGCGATCGAGTGTGTCGAGCAGATCGGCGTAGTCCGTGGATGCCGTGGTGGTGCTCGTGGGTCGGGTCGCTACGCCCGCGAGGAACTGGCGGTGCGTGCCGACGCCGACCGGGTGAGCCCACTCTTGCCAGGTGACCCGGGTGACCGGGCAGCGGTCGCGGGCAAGTGGAGCGAGCGCTGCGCCCCACCCGGCAAGCATCCCGTCCTGTTCGAGCGCGCTCGACGCGGCGAAGCCATCACCGAGCACGCCGATCACCATCGAGACCGTCCCGGCCGTTCGATCGCGCACCACACCGACGTTCGCTGTGCTGCCCGCCCAATCGACCGAGGTTTCGATCAACTCAAGCCCGGAGAGCGCTGCCGGAAGGACATCGTCGAAACCCGAGCCGGCACCGATCAACGAGCGGCGCGTCCACAGGCCGCGACCCTGCAGCCGTCGCAGCCCAAGTCGCGCTCCTGGAGCGGCGATGTCGTACAGCGGTGCGTGCCGCCAGCGGCCGAACGACGCGACCGATGCGAGAGCCACACCGACGAGCCCGACGAGGGGCAACTCGATCATCAACGCCAACGCCAACCACAGCATCCCGGCCACCAGGGGCGTGCCCTGGCGAAGCGACAGCCCGAGCAGCATCCCGCTGCGGGATGAGTCACCGAAACGATAGCGGGCGGCCTCGCGGGTTGTGCCGCTCATGCCGACGGCCCTCGCCGGTCGCCGGTCGGTTGGGCGTCACGCGAATCACCCGGTGGCGCGACCGTAGGCCCAGTCGATGCAGGCTCCGGGGTGGTCGCTGGCCGTGTCGCGACCGCCGAAGAAGATCCCATCGCACCGGCCGATCCGCCCGGGCCGCCGGCGATCCCTCCGACGCTCTGGCCCGTCGTGCCGCCGGCATTTGACGTCAATGGCATCGCTCGGGTGGCTGCGGAAGCACCTGCCGAGGCTCCCATCGACTTGACCATCAGACCCATCTGCACCCCGGTCATCGCCGACCGACCCCAGCCACCGGCAACTCCCGTAGCGGCGCTCCCGCCCTCGACGCTCGGCAGCAGCTTGAAGATGACCGCAGGGCTCAGGCCGGCGATCGCGAAGCACGAGAACCCGGCGAGCATCGTCCCTAAGGCTGACGCCCCCGAACTTGCGCCTGTCGTGCCGGGCGCGCCGGCGTTGGCGAGCAGCTTCGTGCCGACCACGAGCGTGATCGCGATCGCGGGCTTCGCCAACACCAGCGCGACCACGAGATGGATCAGCCGGCGACCTGAGCCGCGCATCATCGGGGCAACCGAGGTCGACCACACGATCGGCGCGAACGCGGCGACGAGGTACAGCATCGACGAGCGCATGAACAGCACGACCGTGGTCACGAGCAAGCCGATCATCCCGAACAGCAACGCCAGCGGCCCGAGGAACGTCCCGGCCAGGCCACCCGACGAACCCATCGTGGCCGCGAGCCCGTCGAGTACCTGTTGGGCATCGCCCCGACCGGCCTGCCACGCGACGTCGGCCAAGACGTCGCCGCCTTGGATCATCACGTCCATCACCACGACGGTGAGGGCAGTGGCGACGAGTGACTTCGGGCCCTCCTTCAACGCGTCGATGATCAGTTCCGGACGTCCACCGAGACCGGCCTGGATCGCCGAGGCGAGCATCATCGCCACCGTGATCCCAACCGCCACTCCGGCGAGTGGGCGGATCAAGCCGTTCGTGAACCATGCCTCGGTGACCCGTGGTGTGGTCGCGGTGTCGAGCACGTTCCAGACCCACTCCATCAACAGCAGTAGGCCGTTAGCGAACCAGGTGTAGATCCCTTGGATCACTTTGTCCCAGGCCCATCCGACGACGCCACCGACGGCGTCGCCGAACAGGTCCAGCGGATTCGGGAAGGGCCACATGTCAGTCCGCTCCGACCGGGTCCCACGACAACGCGACCGCCACGGTTTCGGCCGAGTCGACGATCCCTTCCGCGGGTGGAGACGGCGTCGGGCCCGGCGACGACGCCCACCCGTCAACGAGCCACACCCCGCCGTGGTTCACCATGTCGAGCGTGACGGTGCGCCACACCTGACGGCCAGGGCCAGTACCCGGCGCGGCGATGATCAGCACCGACCACACCCGCACCTGCGCACCATCCGCCGTCGTGGCGGCGGTCGATGCGATCGGCTGCTCACGCACGACCAGGTCGGCGAGGTCGACCTCGCGGCTGCCCAACTCGATCAGCATCGCGTCGATCGCCCGACCGGTCGCGTCCGCGAACGTCGGCCCGAACGACCGGGTGGTGAACGTCTCGATCAGTTCCCGACGGGAGATGAACCCTGCCGCAACGACCTCGCCCGTACGGCCCACGACCTTGATCGCGGCGACCTGCGCATCGACGATCGAGGCACTCGGCGCAGCGGCCACACCCGGCCCGGAAGCTGATGGAAAGCTCGCCGAGGGTTCCGCGACTGGGGCGGAAGTGTTGCCATCCGGTCCGGTATCGCCACTCCCGGCCCGGGCGACGATGACACCGACCAGCATCACCGTCGCCAGCGCGCCACCGAGCACCGCCATCGAACGAGGCATCGTCAGCCGCCGGTCGCAGCGAACAGAGTCGTGACGATCGTCCACGCCAGTCCGGACAGGATCGCTGCGCCCATTCCGCCGAGCAGCCACTTGCGGCCCGCAGACGATGCCGAGTAGTTGCTGCCGAAGTGGCCGACGCCCATCGTGATCGCCCCGATCAGCAGACCGGCCAGCGCGGCGGCCAAGCCGCCCCACTTCAACCAGCCCAACAGCGACGTCATCAGCGCCGCGCCCGGTGCCGACCCGTCGGCCGGCGGATTCGGAACCGCCGCCCATGCAGGCGAGGCCACCGCCGTGATCGCGATGGCCGACACGAGCACCGCGACGGTCAATCGGTGCATCGTTCGTCTCGTCGTGCGCCCTGTGCCGTGTGCCATCGCAGTACCTCCGGAAGCGGGCCGGCCCCGGTGGCCAACCTCGCTCACCGGCTTGCCCCACCCCGTTGGCACCCCGACCGCGACACCGACGCCGAACCGAGGTCGTGCGCCGTGATCCGGCCGAAGGGTGGGGTCACCGGTGTGAAGTACTCCATGCTGCTCGCATCACCGCTCGCCCTGCTCGCCGGTGTCGTGTCGATACCCGTACTGCTCGCCAACGGCGACCCGCCACCATTCGTCGCCTGCGCACCTGACGCGGCGCAGATCGAGACGGTCCTGGCGGCGATCCGCAGCCTCGAATCAGGCGACAACTACCAAGCCACCAACCCGGGCGCGAGCGCGTCGGGCGCGTACCAGTTCATCGACTCGACGTGGGCGAACTACGGCGGCTACGCCCGCGCCCTGCTGGCGCCGCCCGAAGTCCAAGACGCCAAGGCCGCCGAGATGGTCGGCGCGATCCTCGACCGCCACAACGACGTCGCCGCAGTTCCCGTCGTCTGGTACATCGGCCACCTCCCGGCCTCGAGCAGCGCCGAGTGGGACACGGTCCCCGCACCAGAGGCCGGCAACCGGCTGACGCCACGTCAATACCAGCAACGGTGGATGGACAAGTACACCGAACTCGGCGGCGCCGCGTCTCCCACGTCCGCGCCGCCGGCGTCGGTACCGAGTAGCTGCTTCGGAGGTGAGCCCGGCGAAGTGCTGGCAGGCGATTGGGCGCTTCCCGGCCCGCGCTCGATGATCGACGTCACCGTCAACCAACTCGACGACCCCCACCACGACTACCCCGCCTGGGACTGGATCATCCCCACCGGCACCCCGATCTACGCCGTCCGCGCCGGCACCGTCGCCACCGTCTCAGCCTGGCCGCACAACTGGTGGGAGCAAGGCTGCACCACCCGAGGCATCAACGGCTGCGCCCCGTGCGGCATCGGCCTCACCATCGTCGACGACCTCGGCACCCGATGGACCTACTGCCACGGCAGCAACCTCCACGTCACCCGCGGCAGCCACGTCGAAGCAGGAACCCTCATCCTCACCTCCGGCAACACCGGCCGCTCCGGCACCCCTCACCTCCACTTCGAGATTCGCACCCCCGACGGCATCCAACACTGCCCGCAACCGCTTGTCGCTAGCCTCTACCACGCCAGCGTCGGGCTCGATCCGCGCTCGCTCGCCGCAACCGGGTGCAGCTTCTAGCGGCCTCCGGAGTTCTCTACGCTGCAGGAGTCGCGCGACGCTCAGATCGGCTCCGGTGTACATGCCGCCGCCGCCGACCGGCCTGGCATTTGGACGCCGTTGCGCCGGACGTCAGATGTCGACCGCGTCGAAAGCAGAACGTATTGCCTCCTCGTCCAGGAATCCGTCGGCCTCGAGCAGCGCGTCGGCCACGCGGACGATCGCGTCGCGGATCTCAGGCTTTGAGAACAGTTCGTCGGTTTCGGCCCTCGCCGTAGCTACGACTGTGTCTTCCGGCTCGCCGGATGACCTTTCAACCATGCGGGCCCAATGCGTGGCGCGCTCGGCGTCGATCTGAGAACCTTCCGGCTGATCAACGAGTTCGGCTTCCGCGGCCTCAGGCGAGATCACGTAACGGACAGCGGCATTGCCGGCGCACGCCGTCGTGCAGAACGAGCGGTATGTCGCTTCGGCCAGCCGCCGAACGGCAAAAGCGCGGTCGATCTGGATGTCCGTGAATCCCATGGTCTCGGACTGCAACCGCATCTCAACTGCGCGCAGATCGAGACACAAGGCCGCCACCGCGTGGCCAGCCTCGTGGATCGCTGTTTGTCTCCGCCTGGCTGTCACGCGCATCTCTGGTCGTCGTGGCGCTCGGTCGGATCGTTGTTCGCCAGAGTCTTCGGCCGTTCCACCGCTGTTCCTCAGGCGCCAGCGCGTCGCTGCTCGACGCGATCGAGTAGGCGCATCAGCAGGTCTGCCAGCAACACGACCTCAGCGGCCTCAGCCGGGTCCTCGTAGGAAACCGGACGGTGCGAGGTCGGATTCTTGAATGTCCCGATCGCCCCGGCGAACAGTTCCATCGTCGCTACTTGCTCACCGCCGTCGGCCCGAGCGTCGGCAAGGCGACCGCCTTGCTTGAACGCCTCTCTCATCAGCTTCACTCCGATGTCCGAATCGGAAGCGCCCGCAAGATTGCGTACGCGGACCTCGACAGCCTTCATCGCCGAGAAGGCGGCTGTCTCGTAGTTGCCCAGTGCGAATATTGGGCGCACGTCGGATTCGAGTAGAGGGTGGAGCTTCATCGCCAACCGCTCTTCGGCCAGTACAACCGCGACCGCATTGGGATCATTCGCAATCGCGTGGCCGTGCGCGGTAACACGCTGCCAGCCTCCGGTGGCTTGAGTCGGGTCCGGTCCGAGCAGGCCGTGGGCTTCGAGCCAAGCCCACGCGTCGGACAACCGATTGAGGAGCAGCGGAACGTCCGGCTCGTTGTTGTGCTGATAGGCCTGTTCGGCTCCCCGGAAAGTGTTGTTGGAATTCTGGTTGTTCCCGCGGACGAGCGTGCGCAGAAGCAAAAGGGCACACTCCGAGGTCGGCAACGTTCGCAGCACGTACGGGTCAACCGGACCGCTTCTCGTCATGCTCACGGCAACAGCGTAAGGAACGCGCGCCCGGACGCACGCGGTCAATTATCCGTCGCGCGCTACACCTGCGTCGTCCAGATTCACCCTCGGCGGCCTACGAGTTGGCGGTAGAGGTTCACGGTCTCGGTGGACGGTTCGCATTCGAGGACGTTGAGTTGGTGGGTGAGTTCGTTGAACGTGGCGTGGATGGCTGCGGTGTTGGCGGCTCGGTGCTCGAGTTGCATGCGGAGTCGGTAGAGGTCCTCGTGGCCGGGGACGGCCTTGAGGCCTTGCACGAGCGCGAACCGGGCGGTCGTGAGATCGGCGGCGTCGCAGGCCAGTCGGTACAGGTCGCGGGCTGCGTTCAGGATGTGGTCGTGCGTCTGGACGTTGTCTTGGGTGGCGTCGGCCCATTCGTACCCGCCGTCGTCGAATGGTTCGCCGTGCACGAGCGCCAGTGCGTCGCTGAGGAGCTCGATCGCTTCGTTCGACGCAGCGTCGCGGGCACGGGCGGCGAGGGCAATAAACACGGAGAGATCGGTCATCACGCTCGGGTCGAGTCGGACGCCGGCGTCGGTTGCGGTCGACAGCATGGGGCTCCCTGTCGGCGTCGTGCCGAGCGTGTTGCGCAGGTCGGAGAGTTTGTTCGAGAACGTCTTTCGCTCGCGTGCCTCACCGCCCCAGACGGCGTCGAGGATCCGTGACCTCGACACTGTTCGGCCGTTCTGACAGGCGAGGTAGACGAGCAGGCGAAGTTTGAGGCCTTGTATCTCGGGACGGTCGGGCACGACTGGCCGCCCGAGGACGCGGACGAGCAGTGCGGGTTCGGGTCGGCACCACTCGTCGTCGCCGTTGTCGTAACACGCGGAATCGAGGAGGCTGTTCTGGACAAATGCGGTGCTCGGTTCGCCCACTGACGCCAGCGCTACGTCAGTGGGCCGATGCTCGGATTCCGGTACGAGTTCGTCGGTGAGCGGTTCGTCCGCGGACGAGTCGTGTTCGTGGTCGAGGAGCACGGCGATCTCGGCGGCAGTGTCTCGGGGGACGCCGACGGGCGTGATGAGGATCGGGTCGGTACCGATGCCGTGGAGGACCGCGGAGCCGTAGCCGTCGAGAACGAGGCGGGAACCGGCGTGTCCGATGTCGGCGCTGAGGATGACGGCTGCCCCGTGACGAGGCACCACGCAGGCCGCGATCTGTCTCTGTGTCTCGAGTTCGATGTCGCCACACACCACTACGTCCGTTGCGAGACCGAGCACTGGGTTCTCGCCGAGGCGACGGTGGAACAGCGATACGTGTTCGTCGAGGAGGTTTGTGACTTCGTGGGCTCTGGCGGTGAGCAGTCCGATTGCTTCGTCGGGATGGACGTGCGCGACTCGTTCGAGGTGTTCGACGCCGTCGACTCCGCTGCCGACGGTGAGCACGCTGGCATCGGCGAGGTCGTCGCCGGCCCCGAGTTCGAGCACCACCGCGCGGATCCATGCCTCGACGTCCGCCGTCGGTCCGGACACTGCCAGTGTTCCGACTGCTTCGAGGTCGACGAGTAGTTGGCGGTGGCCGCGTGTTCCTACGGTGACCAAGGCCGGGATCGGTGATGGCCAATCGGCGAGAGGTGTTGGTTCGTCGGGGTCGTAGTGGACGCGCCATGACCAGCCGCCGTCGGTTGCTTCCCATGGGATGGGTGCGGTGTGGCACGGTTGGTCCCAGAGGATCTCGATGCCGACTCCGGGTTCCAGTTCGACGGCGAGCGGAGCGCCCTTGATCGCGGTTGGTGTGAGTTGGCGAGCGAGCGCGGCGAGTTCCTGGCCCGCCCAACGGGTGAAGGGGACGTCGGAGGCGGCGACGATCGCGGTCTCGACTTCGGCTTGTCGTGTCGACAGTCGACTCGGTCGGTCGATGCCGAGGGCTCGGCGACGACGACGCTGTCGCACGAGGGCGGTGGCGAGCCCAGAGGCGAGCGCTACGGTTCCGGTCACTCCGGCGAGGGTGACGAGCGACCGGTCCGGGGATGTGTCGTTGTCCGTGACCGCTGGTGCGGCCTGCTCAGTGTCGGGCGGGGTGTCAGCGGGAGGCCGGGCCGGCACCGTGGTGCCGGTCTCGATGACGATTGTCGGAGCTTCGGTGGGTGGGAGTACGTCGGGCGGGGCGGACGGCTGGGGATGCGCCTCGGTTGGCGGCGGCGCTGGGAGATCGGTCGCGGGCGGGGGCGGAAGTGGCAGCGGCGCTGTCGGTGGCGCGAGTGGTGGGCTGCCGATCGCGGGGAAGTTGATCGTGTCGCCGGGGAAGATCAGGCTCGGGTTGCCGCTGGGGAAGGTGTTGGTGTCGATGACCAGGTGCATGTGGTCGGCGATCTCGGCGTTGGTCGGCGTTACTGTCTCGCCGTCGGCGCGATCGAGTCGCTCGGCACTGAGATCCCAGACGTTGTCGCCGGGTTCGACGACCACGGTCTCGCCCGGCAGCCATCCCACGTCGCCGCTGACCGCTGGCACCCCTTCGCCTCCGAGGGACCGTTCGCCGGGGGTCAACACGGTCATGCCCTCCGGGAAGGCACCTCCCTGATATGCACCACCATCAGGCATCGGTCGGCCGACGTTCAGTGCGAGGATCTCGTCTCGGGCACCGTCGAGTCGGTCAGGGAACAGCCGGGCGGCGACCGAGTAGGGAGTATCCCGGCGTCGAGCAACGATCTCGCTCACTGGATCGTGACGTTCACCGTGCTCGGACTGAATCGCGTGACGAGCGTCGTTCACGACGACCGTCGCGGCAGGTCGGCCGGTGGCTTGCGTAGAGCCATGCATGCTGGAGAGCGCGGAGGAGGGGAACACGGCGAGCGTGGTCGTGGTGGTGATCGCGGCGATCGTGGACGAAGTCAGCGCGTAGCGCACGAGCCTGGTGAGCCACCCTTGTGGACCACGGTCAACAACGACGGGTACCGAGCGAGGCGAGGCCTGAGCCGATGGGCGGGGATGGCGGGCCTTGAGACACAGCCTTGCCTGGCGGATGGCGGGTAGCGCGAACCATGCCCACAGCACGTAGAAGCCGATGGAGAGCAGCCGCAGAATTGTGGCGTCGTCGACGGTTCGATCCTGGACGCGGCGCAACAGGTCACCACCGAACGGGTTCCCGGCGACTCTCGCCATCAGTGCGACAGGAACGGTGAGGACGGCGACGACGAGCAGGCCGGCGGCCAGGCGCGCCAGGATTCGGAGGGCTTGGCGGATCATGGGCTGTTCCCGAACGTTGCTGTTGCTTCGCCGCTGCCGCGCACGACGATGCTGTCGTTGCCGATCAGTTGGCCGAACACCGCGTCCCGACGAGCCGTCAGCACGACGGTGACCGTGGTCGCGGTGACCGTGATTGACACGATGTCGCTTTGTGCGACGCCTGCAGCGTCGAGGAAGTCGAGTGTCGCGGCGCGTGCCGGGTCTTCGCGTAGGCCGTCGGCGGTGACAGTCGCGACGCCGGCGCGGGCGGCGGCCTCGGCGGTGTTGATCGCCTGGCGGCGCGCGGCAAGTGCCCGGCCACCGTCGAACACGAGGCCAGCACCGATGAGGACCACGATCAGCAGCATCGCCACAGCAGGACCGATGACGCCACGGTCGTCCGCGATCGCTCGGCGGAGTGTGTGCAGGCGGCGCTTCATTCTGCTTCCTGGTAGCGGTCGATGACTTGGGTGTCTGACGCTGCGATGGTGCGGCCTGTGTTTGTGATCGGTTCGCGATTGTCGACGGTGCACGTGAGCGTGACGGTGACGCTGCCACCGCGCCATGTGCCGGTCGGGCCTGGTTGCCACGACATGGCAACGGCAGGTTGCGTGGTGCATGGCGACTGCAGGTTCGACGCATAGGCGGCGGCGCGAGCGGCGGTGAGCGCGTCGGTGGGGTTGCCCTGTTGTGATGCGGCGCGGGCTGCGGATTGGGCGCTGTTGGCGAGGTCTTGTGAGGTGGAGGTCAGCCGCCCGAGCCACGCCAGGAACCCCCACCCGATCAGAGCGACGATCAGCAGCAACAACAGTTCGGTGCTCACGGCTTGACCGCGATCGTCACGCCAGCGGATCCGACGGGCCGTCACGGTGACTCCTCCGGTGCGTTGGCAACGGCCGACACAGTGAGCGATCCGGGGAGTACGAACCCCGGTGTCGACGCGGTCACGGTGACGGTCACGAGTTCGCCCTCGACGGTTCCACCGGTGCAGGTGACGTCGAGGTCCCTGACCCAGCCGCCACCGATCCGTGTTGCGATCGACGTCGCCGCGGTCGCCGCGTCGGTGCATCCGCCATCGGCTGCTGCGGCGGCTCGCGCGCCCTCGGCCGCTGACTGTTCGAGGATGTTCTTGGCGTGCCACCACACGATCACCTGCATGAAGAACAAGAACAAGATCAGGAGGAACACGAACGCGAACAGCTGCTCGACGCTGCTCGAAACCCCGCTGTCGTCGCGCCAGTCGAGACGTCGCCGCGCGGCAACCACACCGTGCCTGGTGGGGCGGCGACGCGTTCGCACTGCGGCCGCCGGGCTAGGGGTTTGCGGGGACGACGGGGTCGGGGATGTTGTCGCCGGCCTGTTGGACGATCGCGTAGGCGATCCCTGCGACGATGCCGGCGACGATGATCCCCAGGGCGATGTAGAGCAGCTTGGACGGTGACTCGTCGAGGCCCTCGTCTCGGGCAGACCAGACGCGCAAGGTGCGCAAGAGCATCGTCAGGCCGATGTAGGCCTGATCGACGACGCTTGTCACGTACGGGCTCGTGACATACGGAGCGGGTGATGTCATGTCGGGTTCCTTTCGGTTAGCTGGTGGTGGAGAAGGCGTCGAACACGCGCACGATCAGCGGGTAGCCGAGGAATGCGACGACGCCGGCGACGAACAACAGGGTCGGGCCGAACATCGTGGAGGTTTGGCGATCAGCGGAACGCTGCATGTCATTCAACGCGACCTGGCGCATCCGTGTCGCCACGGCAATGACCGTGGTTTCGACACCGACGCCGATCCGGGCGACGTGGCCGACCGACGACGCCAGGTCTTGTAGCTCGCGGCAGTCGTACTCGACGCCGACACTGTCGAGTGCTTCCCAGACCCGGATGCCCATCTGCGGGGCGGCGTGCACTGCGGCTGCGATCGTTTCGAACGCTGGCCCGGTGCCGACTTCGGCGGCGTAGCTGATCGCTTCGGTCATCGATCGTCTCGTGGTCATGCACACCGCGACCAGTTGCACGTAGGCCGCGACCCCGGCCCGGAACGATCGGTAGCGACGATCGGCGACGGCGACGACGCTCGACAACTGATACCAGCCCATCAACAGGGCAACACCGAACGGCGCGATCGCGACGATCGGCCACGGGACCGCAACGCCTGTCATCGTCGGTACCAGCACGAGCACCAGCCCGGCAACGAAACCGACGACTGCGGCCGACACGATCCGGGCGGCCAGCAGCGGCACGGAGACACCCCCGGCACGGAACGCGTAGCGACGGCGTGCTTCGATCCGTTGACCGACATCGGAGGCCGCGAGTCGCGTCCCCAAGCGGGCGAACGAGCGATCCCACAGCGAACCGGTAGCAGAGGCGGGGACCGGCGACCGGGTCGAGTACAAGCGCCGGTAGGTGGTGGCAACCGTCGCCGGACCGAACTGCATCGCTCGTCGTAGACACCATCCGGCCATCACGGTCGCTGCACCGGCGACCAACGCGAGCTGGGTCAGCGTCATGGCCGGGCCTCGGCGAGTGCCTCACGGTTGACGAACCGGCCGGCGCGTTCGTAACGGGACAGGTTGCGGAGCCACACCAGACTGAGCGCCCAAATCGACAACGGCAACAACAGCCAGATCTGGCCGACAGGCGACTGGTAGGGCTCCAGAGTTTCCGAGGCGACGACGACCATGTACGCAACCAGGCCGCCCAGAATCGCCAGCATCCGACGCATCGACCGTTCGAAGTTCGCTCGCAAGCGGTCGATGCGGTCGCGGGCGGTGAGCTCGTCGCGGGCCGTCACCGCGAGCTGGGCGAAGGTGTCCTGTAACGCCGAACCCGAGGCGTGGCCGGCGGCGAACAACATCGACGCCACGGCGGTGTCCGACACGGGGTGATCGAGTTCGTCGGCCAGATGCACGAGTGCGTCACGCAAGGGCATGTGATGGCCGAGCCGACCGGCAAGCCGGCCGAGTTCCGTTTCGATCACCGTCGGCGCCCGCTTGGCGGACTCGGTCAAGGCCTCGACCAGATCGAGATTCGATCCAAGCTGAAGATCACGTAGGTCCTCCAACCACTTGGCGATCCCATCGAGACGGCGACGCTCGACGGTTGCCGACTTGCCAGCGAACAACCTCGGCCACACCACCACCAGCGCGATCGTCCCCGCAGCGGCGACCGGCCAGCGCGTGACCAACAACACCACCATCCCGGCAACGATGGCGACGACCAATGCGTTGCCACTCACCAGTTGCGAGCGACGTCGAGCGAGCGGGTTGGAGGCTGATCGTGGGCGCACGGACTCAGCGGCACACCACACCGCTGCGCCCGCCGCCAGGCCGGCCGCCACGGCGACGAGGAGCCTCATCGTGGCGTTCACGACACCGCCTCCAGCGAGAACGGCGACCCGGTCGCATGGGCCGCTGCTTGCATCGGCAGGTAGGTGTCGTCGAGTGCGTCGGCGAGCTCGAAGTCGGGGAAGTTGGTGCGGATCTTGGTGACCAACAGATCCGGCCACGGCGTGCGAGACGCCCGGCCACGCAGGTCGCCGGCGCCCGGTTGCGGTGCGTACAGGGTGTGGACGACGCAGCGCTCACCTTCGATCGATGGGGCGACGATCTCCTGAATCCACCGTCGCCGATCGCGGGCCATCGAGCAATGCACGACAAGATCGAACGCCTGGTACACCATCCGCGCGGCCTGGTCCCGCTCACTCGAGCCACGTTCACAGATCCGATCGATCAGTTGCCCGAGCCCCGCCACGGCTGATGACCCATGAACGGTCACCAGGGTGCCCTGGCCGATGTTGGCGGCGCGGATCGCCGGGTCGGCCTCGTCACTGCGGACCTCGCCGATCATGTTCAGCTCGCCGCGGGTGCGCAGCACCGGGGCCATCATGTCGGCGCACGAGATCCCACGCGACGTCGAGGTCATCGGCATCCGCGCCTGCATCTCCTGTGTCCACGGCCGACCCAACGACACCAACCCCAACTCGAAATCGGTCTCGACGGTGACGATCCGCGTGTCCGCCGGGTATGCCAGCGGGAACGCACGCAACACCGTTGTCTT
Organism: Ilumatobacteraceae bacterium; assembly: GCA_965229005.1. Classification (GTDB taxonomy): domain Bacteria; phylum Actinomycetota; class Acidimicrobiia; order Acidimicrobiales; family Ilumatobacteraceae; genus CBDDIP01. The sequence goes on along the minus strand of CBDDIP010000001.1, from coordinate 388,148 downwards.
GCCCGAGCCCTGCACACCAGTGGTCGCAGCGGACAGCTGGGCCTCAACCGCTGCGGTGCCGAGCAGGTAGCGCATCCCGTTCGAGATCGAGCCCCACTCGAACAGGTCATCGAAGGTTGCGCCCATCACACGGTGCACACGGATGAAGATCGCCGGCCTGGACACGACGTCGAACCCTTGACCGTGGAACCGCAGCCGAGGGGACAACTGCACATCGACGAACGGATGCTCGAAACTGAACGGCCGATGATGTGTCGCCGCCACATCGGCGATCATCTGAGTCAACTCCTCGGCGGTTCGTGCCAGCGCCGGGTAGTAGCTCTTGGTGCCGTCGGCACGATCGACGCGCACCGGCTGGCCGGGGAACACGAGCACGTCCTCCGCCAACGGCTCCCCGGCGAGAATCCCGTACAGGCGAGGGAGCAGGAACATCGCCGAAAGGATCAACTCGACGACGATGTCTTCCTCCGCTTCCGACAGCGCAGGTTCCCGGTTGGCGACGCGCTGCTCGTTGACGATCGGCAGCACCTTCGTTTCCAGTTCGAACTTGGTCTGTTCCTGCCGACGGTCACGATCAGCATGCGATTCACGCACCGGTGCGGCCGGAAGCTGGGCACCGAACTCGCGGCGAACCTGCTCCGCCAACTCCATCAACCAATCCTGCGGCCCGTTCACACCGTCACCCCCACCTGAAGCCGCGCCAACAAGCCGTGTACGCCGAGCACCAATCGCGACCTGCGCAGAGAGCGATGCCCGATCGACGCACCGCGACACAACAGGTCGAGCGCCCCGTCATCGAACGGGACATGGCCGGCGTAGACGTGGCCGAGTTCGTCACGCGCCAATCGACCCGGGTCGATCCGCAAGCGACGTTCGGCCGCGACATCGACAGTGAGAATTCTCACGCGCCCGGCGTCGATCTGGGCGTCCGTCGCGGCGAACTGGCCACGCCGGGCGACCCACTCCAAGGTCGCCGCCAATGGGCCGGGCTCGGGCGGAGCGACCAACACCACGACGTCCGCGACACCGGCAATCTGTGCCGCCGGCGACCCAGGGAACAGCCGACCGATGTCGACTACGACGACCCCGCCGAGGGGGTCGAGCAACTGCCGCCAACCTCGAGGTCGGTCCAGCGCAGCCGAGATCCGCCACGGATCACCCTGCGCGGCGACCACACCGAACTCGCCAAGCCGCTGCACACCGACGGCCAGATCACGTTGGAACACGCCCTCGTACAGCCCGGGGCCGGACGGGTCGAGGTCCGCACACCAACCCAGCAGCGACCCACCCGACGGGTCCGCCTCGACCAGCGTGACGTGCTCACCGGTCGCCGCTGCTGACGCCGCGAGCACCAACGTCGTCGAGGTGGCGCCGCCAGAGGCCTTGATCGAGCCGACCGCGATCACCCACGTCACGGCTGCGCTCCGACACGAACCAACACCAAATCATCAGATGCCGCCCACTGCGCGACCTGCGCCGCCGACTCGGGTGCTGCCGCCAGCACGACCATCAACGCCCGGTCATCACCGACCGACGACTCGACGACCAACACCGCAACCGGGGTGACATCGGCGCCATCCATCGGGAGGGCCAGCAACTGGTCACCGACACTCAACGACACCGGGTACCGGCCGGCGCGCAGCAGCCCACCAATCTCCAACCACCCGTCGGGCACGCTCGGCCCGGTCGAGATCAACGACGGCCCGAGCAGATCACCCGGCGCAAGGTCGATCGCGGCGATCTTGCCTGTCAGCTCGGCACGCTGTGACGCCGAGAACAGCTGGGTAGACGATGAGTCGATGGCCACCATCGTCGAACCCAACTCAGCGTCCGTGATCGGGTCGCCCGCTTCCACCGGCGCGACGATCATCACCACCTCGCGCCGCTCGGCTGCTCTACCGAACCCCCACAACACCAACGCCGCAACAAGGACCGCCAGCCCGGCAGCGGCGGCGAGCCACGGCAGTCGCACCCGTCGCGAGGGACCGCGAGGTTGACCGGATCGTCGGCTTGCCAGCGGAGTGGTTTCGGTCGTCGTCATCTCGAGCCTCCTCGTCAGTTGCCTGTCCGGGTGTTGACAACACTCAGCTCGTCGACTCGTACCGTCAGCGGACTCGACGACCACACATACGGGGCCAGCACATCGGCGAAGCCCGACACCGTGAACACCACGTCGTAGGTGATCCGTGCCGTCACGGTGAGCTCGCCAGGCTCCGGCGGAATCCAGACACACGGCGCGTCGTACTGCCCCGGCTCCGCGAAGTCAGGCACGTCGCTGGACCGTCGCGGGATCGCACCCGCATCCGGCTGATCCGCCGAGCCTTCCAAGCAGTCGACGGTGATCGACGTGGCTGGGCCGTCATCGGGATCGAACGACAAGTCGAACACCAGCGAGGCCGGCGACAACACCAGCCGAGAGGTCCAACCCCGATATGTCGACGGTGCCGACACGTATGTCCTCCACGGCGGTGCGTCGATCTGCAGAGTTGCCGGCATGTTCACCGGCAGCCCACCGAACAGCCCGCTGTCGGGCACCGTCAACGCGATTGGGCGATCTAACTGCAGACCCGTCCACAACGTGCCGATCCGCGCATACGGGTCCCAGAACACGTCACGAATCGACACCAGCGTCGACGTCACCAACGAGTTCGTCGTCGTGCCCGAGCCCTGCGTGCCGACGCAGTAAACGTCGAACCGGCGGTACGCCGACTCAACACGACCATACGTTGCGAACACCGACGCCACATCGGTGCCACCCATTGCCGCGACGGCCGCCCACTCCTCGTTGGTTAGCTCCACCACCTGGTCGGTGGTCTCCCTGAACCACCAGCGCAGCGACTCACGAGGTTCGTACACTGCCTCCAGCGGCCCGTCACCATCGGGATCGACTCCGAGGTACATGAACGTGCACGGCGCACTATCCGAGCCTCCCGCCGAACGAAACGCCGACCCCACTGGAATCGATGTCGTCGACGACAGTCCACCGGACCCATTCCGATACTGCACCGTGATTGGCCCCGGCTGGGGCGGCGGCGGCGGATCCCCACCAGGCCCGACCGGCGGTGCTGCGTGCACGGTTGGCATCGCAGCGAGTGCGCTGGCCATCACAACGGCCGCGACGAAGCTGCGACCTACTCGCATGCCTGCGGCTCCAGTCCACCGTCGTCGAGCAACCACCGCCCGTCGACAAGCACCATGACAGCTACGACGCCGGTCTCGACGCCGGGCGGCCCCATGTTCGGCCACGCATCGGGCGGTGCCTTCTCGCCCGTGTCTTTGTCCTTCCAGAACGTTGCGTCGATCTGGCAGTCCCATACGAACGCTCGGGTCGGGTCTTCGTTCTCGACGACGTACGGCCGCAGCGTGACGCCGCCCGAGATGTCGAGCACCTGATTCTTCTGCGTGCGCTCGACCATGCCGTCGTTGTTCGCCTGCAGGACTTGCTCGGTGATCGGTGCAGCAGCCAGTTCCGGGCTCGTCGGGTCGAGCGGCCATCGCGAGTAGGTGATGAGTTGCGCGTTCACAGCGGCGATATAGGCGTCGATGATTGGCTGATGCTCGGGCAGGCTGGTGTGCAGGTTGTTCGGATCGTTCGGGTCGGTCACCAGGTCGGCCGGCCGGATCAGAGTGGTCGGCGGCCCACCCGTCGTTGTGGGCGCTGAGGTTGGCGTATCGCTCGTGGCCGAACTGGTCGAGGTTGTCGTCGAGGCGGTCGCAGGCTGACTCGACGGAGTGCTGGTCGACGTCGTGCTTGTCGGTGACGTGCCGGCGGTTGGGATCGGCACGGTCGGGTCGCCGTTCGAGCTATCGCCGCTCGAGCAGGCACTGACCACGAGTGCGGCAACGACGATGAACGAAAAGGCTGCGTGAGATCGCCTCATGACAACTCCTCTCGGCGATGCGCAGGTGCGCAGCCGAAGGTCGGCAGGAGGCGATCGGTCGCGATCGCTATCACAGCGCCCACGCTCCATTCGAGCCGGTGAGACCGAATGCGAACGCTGTCAAGACGGATGCTAGCGAGATAGCTGGGCCAAGGGGGAACGCCCGACGCTTCGTCGCCCGCTGGTAGATGAATCCGAACCCGGCACCGATTGTCAGTGCCATGAGCAGTGCCCAATACGCGGCGGCCGGTGAGACTGCGCCGAGTGGCGCACCGAGCACAGCTGCAAGCTTGACGTCGCCGAGGCCAGGCGTGCGCGACTTGCTGACGACATGTGCCGCGAGGAGCGGCACACTCATGATCGCTGCGCCCGCCGCGATCGGCTGCCAAGCTGTGTTCTCCACAACTACAAGGTGGACACTGAGAACAGTGAAGAGGAAAGCACCCACGCCGGTCAGCCAGTTCGGAATCCGAAGTGTGCGAGCGTCCATCACGGCCGCAGTGACTGCGGTCATCCCGAGCGCCGGCATCATCAGTACCTCTGCCCGGCCGACGTACACAACGGTGAGCAGGGCCGCCACCGCGACGCCAGCACCGATGGTCCTAGCTCCGGGGCCGCGCGGTTCCAGGTCACTCACCGCCGTTTGAATTGGCGCGGTGTGGAGCATGGCAACCTCCGGACGATTCACGGTATCACCGCTGCCGAACTCGTTTTTCGCGGGTGGGGCATACAAGTAAGCCGGTATGCGGGCGCGTCGTCGCGGCGTTCGGGTGCCGTCTGCGGGAGGTCGTATTCTCCGGGGTGTGCCGCGCCCTCGTATCGAACGAGACGAACCAATCGACCCGCTGGCCACGAAGCTGCCCCGCTCGCTGATCAAGCGACTGAGGGTTCGCGCCCGCCAGGACGACATCAGTGTGCAAGATCTCGTTGGTTTGGCGATCGCCCGCGAGCTGACTCGTCGCGAACGTCTCGAAGCGCGACGCAAGGGTCGGTTGACATAGCGCGCTCGACGAGTCGTTCATCGTCTTCACACCCCACCCCCGTCCGCCCCGGCCTGCAACATCACCGGTCGCCAACACCGATAGCTTCTTATAAAGAGCTTGTGTTATCGTTTCCTATCGAGAGGAGCGATGATGTCGACACCGAGCCCGTACCGGCCAGGATTCGCAACTCAACCGCCGCTGCTGGCCGGCCGCCAGCACCTCGTGCAACTCGTCGAGACCGCCGTGCGGACCAGTGGCAACCGGCGCCAGTCGTTCCAAGTCTTGTACGGGCCGCGCGGAGTCGGCAAGACCGTGCTCCTCGACCGGTATGCGGCGATCGCGATCGAACGCAAGTGGGCTGTCGTGCGTCACGAAGGCCGCTCACCCGGTGACCCGATCGGCGCGATTGTCGAACAGCTCCACGACTGCGCGGGGCTGACCAAGAAGCTGAGCCGCGAACTTGTCGAGCTGCGCGAACGATGGGGCGAAGAGTCCCAGACGCTCAACCTCGGCGTCTACCGACGAGAATCAAAACGCGAACGGCGCGACGCGATCCCAATCGCCCAACAGTTCGCCAGCGCTGTGCTCGCTGTCGGCGAGCACTGCACCAAGGACCGGCGCGGACTGATGATCCTCGTCGACGAGGTCCAAGAAGTGCATCCCGACGAACTCTCGGTGTTCGGACCGATCATGCAAGACCTCGGCCGCCGACCCGAGCTCACCGCGATGATCGTGTTCGGCGGGCTGCCAGACACACCCGGAATCGTCACCGACGCCGTCACATACGGCGAACGCATGGCGTTCCACCCGATCGACAACCTCGACAACGACGCCACCCTGCAAGCACTCGCCGGACCCGCCGACTCCGCGGGCCGACCCTTCGACGGCGACGCGCTCGCCGTGCTCGCCGACGCCACAGGCGGCTACCCGTATTTCGTGCAACTGTTCGGCGACTACGCCTGGCAAACCTCCGACGGCCACACACGCATCACCCTCGACGACGCCAACCAAGCGATCGACCTCGCTCGGAACGACAGCGAACGCGGCCTGTATGTCGCTCGTTGGAAGAAGCTGCCCGCCGGCGAACAGACCTATCTCACCGCCATGGCGCGGATCTCGACCAGCGATCCGGTACGAACCGGCCAGATCGCCGACTCACTCGGCAAACCCATCACCGCGCTCAGCGCCGTCCGCAACCGCCTCCTCGACCGCGGCATCATCGTCGCACCATCAACCGGCCACGTCACCGCATCCATCCCCGGCTTCCTCGACTACGTACTCACCGTCACCGAGCCATCAAAGCCGACCGAACGCGAGCCGCCGCCGAAGACACGAGTCACGACTTCCCCTTCTAAGCCCCCACGGCATCGAGGTCGCACCACCTGACCCACCGTTCCAAGAAGGGAGACCAGCCGATGCTCACCGTCGGACAACTCGCACAACACCTAAGCACCCTCGACCCGAACCTCCCCATCGGCATCGTCGACGTCGACCGTCACCCAGGCTCGCAACGCGCGACCATCACCCTGCGCGTGCTCACCGACGTGGATGTCATCCACGAATCCCGAACCGGCGAACCGCAGTCGGTGTGGCTGACCGCCCAACCCTCCAGCGGCCAGCCCGACCCTCTGGCGGGGCGTTCGCCCTCGACTGTCGTGATGCCCAGCCATCCCTGCGGATGCCTCATCCCCATCGTCATCGGAGCCGGCCGTAGCGTCAACCTCGACGCGTTCTATTGCCCGCACCATCAGCCCAATGACCTCGTCATCCGCTCCGCCGACCGCGCCAGCAAGTGAACCGTTCCGGTTCACGGACGCTGCGCGGCTCCATGCCCGACGGTTCAACAAGCACCCAGTCGCGTCCGCGCTGCGACTGCTGAGTGCCGACCAACGAATCACCCATCCCGACGGTGGCATCGCGCTCCTCACCGAAGTCGGCCACGTCGCTCGCGCAACAGCCCTGTTTGCCGCGACGTACGTCCCGGCATTCCTCGGAATGGTCTACGGCTTCGCGATTGGCAGCGTTCCGCTGATTGCAGTGACTCTTCCGGCGGTGATCGTGTCAGCGCTCGCCCTGGGCTCGCGATGCGAACGCCAAATCCGAGCGCGCCGAACCTTCGACACGGCCGGACACCCGTGGGTCCTTTCCGACGTGGCCACGGAACCCCACCTCGGAATCGGCTACCGACTGCTGGCCGAGGTCGTGAGACGGGCCGAGGAGGCGAACACTGACATCGTGCTCACCGTCGGGGAGGACAACGAGATCGCTCGGGCGCTCTACGCGCGTCACCACTTCCGCGTGATCGATGGGCGAGGCCGGACGATCGCGATGCGTCGACGGGCCAGAGCCGACCGCAGCCAATCGCATCCGCCCCAAGCTGGAGACGGTCGCTGAACAGCCGGACCGAGCCGATCGGCAAGTTGCCGACGTCCAACTCGAGTCGTGACAGCTTCCGCAATCGGCCGGCCGATGGCGGAGCGCTATCCCCGTCCCGTCAGGGCGTCGACCCGGTTGGCCTCGACCCACCGCTGCACTTCGTCGCGCTGAAACCGTATGAGGTGACCGACCTTCACGTACGGGATTCGCCGCTCTGCGATGATGCGGCGCACGTAGCGAACCGAGACGCCGAGCTCGTCTGCGAGCTGCTCAACGCTGATCAGCGGGGCCTTGCCGTCGCGGGGCATGTGCTACTCCAATCCTGCCTCGTATTTCATCCTCACCGTGTACCCGACCCGCGAGGGCGATGTCGTGTAACAGATCGGTTCGCGCTCGCCAGCTGCCGGCGGATCTCGCCCGCCGGTAGCGAACGGACCCTCAGTCGCGGTTGACACTGAACGTGGTGGGGTCCGAGCTCCGGTGCACCGTCGCTCGGTCCCATAGCCGGCGTTTCTGGGCAGTGCTCCTTGTTCGAACTCGACTTCACCGGTTCCGGGCGCGATGGGTGACGCCCTCTGCGAGCGAGCGTCGGAGCGTGACCTGGCTGTTTACGCCGGGGATTGAGAGTCCTCGCTCGGAGGGGCACCTGCAATGCATGCGGCGCAGCGCACGGCCTTCGTCTCCGGATGCCAGTCCGCGTCCTCTCCGACTCGCAGCTCACGGCCGCACACTGCACACCTCGACTTGAAGCGCACCTTGATCGAAGCTGGTGTCACCTCGCGTGGGGCCGGTTTCGGCCTGGCGGAAAGCTCCGCTTTCACGTCGCTTCGCCGGGCACGCAAACGGACCACGACTTCGTAAGACCACAGTCGTTGGATCGCGCCTGGCCGCTGCGGAATCCCTGCCGCAGGCAGCGGTTCGATCTCGACGTACAGCCCAGTGGCTGCCTCAGTTGGCCAGTCCTTCCGATCACGGCGCTCAAGCAGGCCTTCCTCACGCAGCAGTTTGAGCACCGTGCTCGTGGAGGCGACCGGCTCGAAGATCGCACCGAGGTCGGTGACCCTGATCCACTCGGTGTCAGTGGGCTCGGAGACCTCGTCGTCGTACTTGCTGAGTTGACCGCTGAGGAGCTCCCAGAGCCGACCGGACGTGCAGTGCGCATGCAAGCCCCCGTAGACGTCCCAGTAGTAGTCCACCCCCGAAGCTTCGAGTCGCTCATCGACGCTGTCGGGGCGCCCGTCCACACGGCGTGCGTATCGGGCCACCTGGTTCGCAAGCAGTCGAGTCCAACTGGTGGCCGGGTCGAAGCCCATTCGCAGAAGCTTGCCAGTTCGGGCTTCGGACGTGGGGTGCCCAGCGTCAAGAATGGAGCATGGGCACGTTCACCGGCCATGTGTGGCAAGCCTTGGCCGAGCATGTGGCCCCATACCGCATCGACCCGGAAGCACCCGATCTCTACGTCTCGACGTTCAATGCCGCAGTTCGTGAGGCACGGTACGTCTGCGGCCGCGATGTCGATACTGGCCAGCGCCTCGATGGTCGGCCAGTCGCGATCTGGGCCGGCACGCTCGTGTACCTCGTGCTGCTCGAGCAGATCGGCAACACCTTGCGACCCGTGGGCGGGCGTGATCTCCCGAAGCAGGTTCGAGAGTCGGCGGCGGCGCGGGCACTCCGTCAGTTCGCGCCACACACGACGAAGCCACAGCGGGAGGTGATCTACGCGCTCAGGAATGCCTTCGCCCATGAGTTTGGCCTCTTCAACGTCGGCCGAGGCGGGCGCTACCGCCATGTGTTCACGCTAGACGACGAACCGGGCGGACCGCTCGTTCGCTGGCCGCGGCGACGATGGGATGGAACGGTGGAAGGAGTGCGCCGAGCAACCAGAACAACGGTGAATCTCGTCGCCGTCGGAGACCTCTGCGAGGACGTTGTGCGCAGCGTTCGGGAGCACTCGAACTCAGTTGCACTTCGCTCTCGTGTGCCGATGGCCGAGCTGCAGAAGCGCTATGCATTCCGCATTAGCGAAACGCCGGATTAGGTGGAGACCATCGCCGATGTCGAGTCCACCCGTTGCCATGCCAGGGCTGATCGTCGGACGTGCCCGATTAACGATTCGGATCTCGGCCACTGGGCTCGCAGGCACCACAAAGTCACGGCGCCGCGAGGATTGCAGTCGCCTACCGTAGGCAACCTCTATGGGCGACGAATACACCTGGCCTGAAGCAGGCGGAGCATTCTTCACGTTCAAGCGCACCCGTGACGACGCCTACACCTGGATGCGGCAGTCGCTGCACGAGTACGCCTACATGTACCGGGAGAGCGCAGAGGTCCTGATGGAGAAGGCGTGCAACGCGCCGGGGCTCCTGAACGTCCATGCCATTCCCGCCGTCTACCTGTTCCGGCACTTTGTGGAGCTGTCGCTCAAGGACCTGCTCGTGCAGACCGGTCGTCTGAACGACAAGACCGAGAGCTACCCCGACAAGCACCGTCTCGAACCGCTGTGGCAGAAGCTGCGAGCACTGTTGGACGAAGCTGACCTGGGCGATTCGGACGACGATCGAGCGACGCTCGACGTGGTGGACGATCTCATCCGGCAGCTCGACACCGCCGACCCCAGTGCAATGGCGTTCCGGTACCCCTTAGGCACCCAGCGAAGGGACGGGACCCGCGAGGTTCTGCTCAGCGACAACTTCGAGTACTTCGACATGCGGACCTTCCGTGATCAGGCCGAGCGTCTGGCGCACTTCCTCGAAGGCTGCGGCGAGCAGGTTCATGTGTACCTCGAAATCCATGACGACCTCGCACGCGAATACCAAGACTTCCTTCGCGACGAGACCCGAGATTTCTGGGAGGACGAGTGGTGAAGCCGAGCGTTGACAGCAGCTCGACTTCCGGCGGCCGGGAACGGCGCCTGCGATGAACGACATCCGGTACCGGACAGCGATCCATGAGGCCGGCAAGAGCTCGGCTGCGGGAGTTGATGCACGACCGGCTGACGTTCGCCACGATCGCCAGCACCTTGAACGCCGAGGGCTACACGACGCCGACCGGGCTGGCGTGGACGTGGCGCCACGTGCAGAAGACCCGGGACTCGCTCGCTCTGGACGACCTGGCCGCCACAGCGCTCTAGTCCTGTCTCCCGCTCCTGGGTCACAGCGCCACCGGGCACGGCCTCGATCGGACGGTCAAGCCTTGAAGCCGGGGGCCAGTCCGAACATCGCGACGAGCAACGTGTAGATCGCTACTACGGCCATTGCATTGTCCGCTCGGGCGACGTCGCCGTGAGCGATCTGGTTTCGGAGATTTGGACCGGAATCGTGGTTCAGGATCCACTGGAGGTGGAGCCGTACGTCGTCGTTGATGTGGCCGGTGAGGTTTTCGAGCACGACGCCGACAGTGTCGTGCGTTCCGGATCTGGTGCCCTGTGCAGTCGAGATCACGGAGATCCCTCGTTGCCTGGCAGCGGTGCGGATGACTCGTTCGATGCGGGGAACGACAACGTGAGCAGCTGCATCGCTAGTGGAGTCGAGCCAGAACTCGACTCCGTCGGCGCACGATTCGGCTGCAGGCTGATCGAGCAAGCCGGTGGTGGTAGCGATCTGGACGATCGCCGCGCGGCGCTGCTCGGATGTGGTGTCGACCATTGCGGCTCGGAGCGCAGGTTCGACGATCAAATGAACGTCCGCCTGGGTGCGAGCCCAGTGACGTCGCACCCGCTCGGCCTCGACGTCCTGCTCACCCGGTTGTGTCGTCCGTCGTGCAGTGTTCTCGTTGCCGACCGTGATGGATCCCATACTGGTCGCGATCGGACGCTCAGAACGGTTGGCACCAGTCTGGGTCGTCGTTCGCCAGGCGGCACCGGCATGGAGGGTGATGTCGTGCAATCGTTGTTCGAGTTCGGAGGCCTGCGTGAGCGTTTCGACGTAATCGCCAAGCTGCGCCTGAAGTTCTTCCGGAATTTCTACCGCGACTCGGTTGCTGTTGAGGTGAGCTCGGATGTCGATGCTTTGCATCTCGGCCTGCAGGTCCTCGGTGAGGGGGGTGAGACCAGCTGCCCGGGCGTCGCGCTCCCAGCCCACTAGGTGCGCGTAGCGATTAAGAACGTCCTCTGTCGAAACTCGGCGACGCTCCGACTCGATGTTCGCCGCGATCACTGTGCCTCTTCGTTGCATGTCATTGCCCGCTAGGTCGAGCTGAAGACGGAGAGCGACCTGCGATAGCCGAGCGCTTGGTGCACATGCTGTCGTCAGTTGATCGGCAGCGCTGGTCAGCCGCGTCGCATCGACCAGGGCAGTGGCGTATCGACTATGGGCGGCACCAGCGAGGCCGCTCGCTGTCACGAGTGCGGCATCGTGGTACTGGCACTCCATCCAGGCGGGCGCGGTGGAGTGGTGGTAATCGGCGATATCCGTCGCGTTGCCAGCGTCGTTACGGCGTTGTTCTTCCCGGTGTCGCTCGACGGCGTCGGCTCGCTTGCCGTTCGCATCGGCGAGGTCGCGATCAAGTCGCTCGAACGCGGCAGGCACCAGTCGCTCCAGGTCGGCTCGGCTGTTGCCGGTCTCGATCGCGAGTTGGATCGCCGCAACGTGTGCTTCCGCTCGATCGAAGGCGAGTCCGTAAATGCTGTTCGACACCGACTCGAACAAGTCGATGGCGAGCCAGGCCGACTCGTGAGGTCGACGGACGCCGCCCGTCTTCGTCAGCCACAGATTTTGTGCCGCGCGGGCGGCGACTGCATCGTGCGGTCGTGCGTCCACCAAGTGCTCCCAGACCTGGACTACCTCAGAGATCTGCTCGACTCCGGTGCGAAGGCCACTCGCGAGAACCCCAACGTCGCCCAAATCAAACGCGAGCTGTCTGTCGATGGCCTGATCCGACGCGCCGACGATGGCGATGTTTGCGAGCGAGCTCTCTCTGCGGGAAGCGAGGAAGGCATTGACCGATGGCAACGCGCCTAAGAGCCGCCGTGCTGTTTCGGTTGCCATGTTCGCTTCCCAGTCGGTCACGTCTATCAGTCAACCCCACTCGGACGGTCGGTCCGTGACAGGTTTCGACCGTCAGCGCGTGTCCGCGATCGACGCTTCATCCACGACTCCGGTCGCTTCGCTGGTCGCTTGGCAACCTGGCGCTCGATCTGACGCGCCGGATTCGTCAGGGCCTACGGCCGAGTGGGGCGGAGTCGCGGCGTCGGTCGACCCGTCACAGGTATGCCGGTATGCCGCGATCTCGGTCACAGCAGCTGATCACCCTCGGCGTTTGGATGGCCATCAGTTTGCAGAAGCACGCGTCCTGTGGGCTGGCTTCGATGGCCGCGTCAACGGTCAAGCGTCTGCTCGTTGAGGAAGTTCTCGATCTTCGCATTGCCGATCGCCTCGTCGTCCTGCAGGGCGCCGACGTAGGTCGACACGAGGGTCTCGACGCTATGCCCGAGTCGACGGGCGGTTTCGCCAAGCGGAACGCCGCTGCGGAGCCAGGTGGTCGCTGCTGCGTGGCGGCAGTCGTAGACGCGCAGCGGCGGTAGGCCGACCGCCGCGAGGGCGCGGTGCCAGGAGCGGACCCAGTTCGACTGGCTCGGGCGTGAACCGGTTCTCGTGCGGAACAAGAGTTGCGCGTCGTCGACGACGCCTTGTTCGGCAACCCACTTGGTGAGCATTTCGACGAGCACTGGCGGGATCGGTACGTCTCTCGGCCCGGTCTTTGGTTCTCCGGGCTCATCGAAGGAGATGTCGGCCTCGGTGACATGGAGACGGCCCCACCCATCGGCGGGAAGGTCGAGTGACCCTCGTCGGATCATCACGACCTCCGACGGCCTGAGTCCGGCGTAGTAGGCGACGGCCGTCATGACCCTGTAGGTCTGGCTGCCCGGTTGATGGCTTGCGATCGCATCGATCGCTTGGGCCATCGTCGGTGGATCGGGGAGCCGGCGCGGATCGACCGACCGGCGACGCCTGGCGACCTTGCGGCGAGCCCGAGTGCGCGAACGAGGCGGCCACGGATCGCCCGAGATAGCGCCCGAGTTTACGGCGGCAATGATGCAGGCTCGAGCGACGATGCGTGTCCGGTTCGCCGTAGTCGCCGACAGTGGTTGGCCGTCAAGTCGGAGCCCGAGCTCCCGGTCGATCTCTGCGGTCGTTTCGCGGTCGATCGTAGACAGCATCAGCGAATGCTCTGCGAGCCACTTTTCCCAGCGGTCTTCACGTCCATCAGCATCGGGCCGCAGCGCACTCTTGAGATAGCGCCGCAGGTCTGCTTCCGAGCGGCCGACCTTGACGTCGGCTGCGATGATCACCAGCTTCGCCAGACTCTCGACCGCGGAGTTTCGCGTCCGCGGTTGCCACTCGACCCACTGTTCGCCGAGCCAACGCCGAGCCCAGTCGCAAACGTTCGTGTCGCTCAACGACGGCTGCCAGGATGACGGATCGCCTGTCACCTCATCGAAGCGTTCGCCGCGCTGAACGGCATTCATCAGCAGCGAACGGAACCTGTCCGCCTCCGAACGCGTGTGGAATGACTTGCTGCGTTGCCGGCCGTCGACGGACCAACGCACCACCCACGGACGCTTCACGCGGTCCGAGGAACGGCGGTCCTGGATGCTGTAGACCTGCACCTCTTGATGCGAGCGTTTCATGTGACCTCCCACCCGTTTCACCCGCCCTCGGGTGGAGGGTGGGGGTTACAGGAAATTGGGAGAGCGTTGGGAGGAACCTCCTCCCTCGATCAGCAAACCACCCCTGAACAGGTCGAACACGGGTTCTGACCAACGGGTTCCTAAACCGCAGGTCGTAGGTTCGATTCCTACCGGGGGCGCCAAGAAAGACCAGGTAGATGGCCATCTGACGGTCGTGTGCTTCGGAGTGGACCAGCGGCGGCCCATATCTCGGCCCACGTGGCCCATACCGCTCCGGTCAGATCTTGCGTTGTTAGGTTGCGCCGATGATGACGTCGGTCTGGTTGCGAGGCTGACTGAGTGCGCGGCTCCCTTCGCCAACGACGCTCTGGCTCGTGGGAACTACGGGTGCACGCCGGTCGAGACTCGGCCACTGGCAAACCTGCCTATGTAACGCGGACGGTGCGCGGAGACCGCGACGCCGCAGAGCGAGGACTCGTCGCGCTCGTCGCCCAGATCACGGACTCGCCGACATCGCCGACCTTCGGCACGGTTGGCGAGTTGTGTGACAAGTGGTGGACGCACAGCTCTCCGAACCTTGCGCCGACGGTTGCACGTGAGTACCGACGGCTGATCGACCGGCGGGTAGTACCGGCGTTCGGCCACGTTAAGGTCGTCGACCTCCGCGCCCACCAACTGGACGCGTGGTACGGCGAGCTGATCGTCGGCGGCGCCGTCAGCGGTCGGCCGCTGTCCGCCAACTCAGTGCGACACATTCACTCGGTGTTGCACCGTGCGCTCGAGCAGGGCATCGCCTGGGACTGGATCGCCTACAACCCTGCTCGCCGGGCGAGCCCGCCACCGGCGCGTCGGCCGTCCATCCATCTGCCCACCGCCGACGAGGTCGTCCGCCTCATCGAAGCCGCGCACGCAGTCAATCGCAGCCTGCCGATCTTCTTACGGATGGCGGCGGTGACGGGTGCCAGGCGTGGGGAGCTCTGCGCGCTGCAGTGGCAACACGTCGACTTCCATCGGCAGACGCTGCACATCGCCGGCCAGATCGCACACACCGCCGCCGGCCCCGTGCAACGACCGACCAAGACCCACGCCGAACGTCGACTCACCCTCGATCCGGTCACCCTCGCTGGGCTCGGCGAGCTGGGAGCCGCCCGTCGAGTCGGCGCGAACTCCTACATCTTCAGCCATGACCCGGACGGGATGACGCCTTGGCGGCCGGACTACGCGACCCTGGCGTTCGCTCGTCTGGCCGATCGGCTGGGCATCGCGAAGATCAGGTTGCACGATCTCCGCCACTTTGCTGCGACCACAATGCTGCTGAACGGTATCGATGTGCGCACGGCCGCCGGAAGACTCGGCCACGCACGTGCCTCGACGACGTTGGACATCTACGCCCACTACACCCAGCCCGCCGACCAGCGCGCTTCGGAGACGCTCGCCAGCAGCCTCGTTCGGCGTGGGTGACGCGGATTGCTGGTTGTGCAACGAGTCGTGCACAACCTGATCTCCCCAGTGTGAGCTCACCATTGAGCCGGTGCAGCTCCGGCAACTGACGGCAGTCCTGCCCGGCTCCAGAGACGAGTGCATGGTCGACAACACCCATACCGACGGAGCGAGCGCGTTCGAGGAGAACGTATCCGTCGCCGCCGTGGCGATGGCCCGTCGCTACGCCTCGCTCCCACCAGGAAAGCGCCCGGCGCGCACGCTCGCACTCGCGCTTTGCCCCGGCAACCTCTTGAAGGACAACTCGCAGGCTGCTGATCTTTCGGGTGAGATGATTTCGGCCGTGAGCGACGCGCTGGTCACGTATCAGGTCTTTGGGGAGGTCGCAGCGCGGCGCGGTGGAAGCTTGTTGTCACTCGGTGGCTCTCAGCAGCGTCGTCTTCTTGCAGTGTTGCTCACTCAGCCGAACTCAGTGTTGTCTCTCGATCGGTTGATCGATGTGATGTGGGACGCTCCGCCAGCGGAGTCGCGGCGGACGGTGATGTCGTATGTCTCGCGGTTGCGGTCGGTGTTGGGTCCGGATGCCGTGTTGCAGAGCGGTGGTGGTTATCGGCTGGTCGTCGACGAACTGGACATCGATGGGCGACGGGTCGAGCAACTGGTCGATCGGGCGTCGGCGTCACCACCAACTGAGGCGATCGTGTTGTTGGATGAGGCGCTGGGGTACATCGCCGGTCCGGCGTTCGGCGAGTTCGCCCATGAATGGTGGGCGCTCGCGGAGGCTGCCCGACTGGAGGAGCTGGGGCTCGTGGCTCGCGAGCGTCGAGCGGAGCAGTTGGTCGCTGTCGGGCGTTGCGAGGATGCCTTTATGAGCCTGGACGGTGTCGTCACGGCTCATCCGCTTCGTGCTTCTGCGGTGGTAGCTCGAGTACGGGCAGCTGTCGCGCTCGGGCGCGAGGCGGAGGCCCTGCGCGACATCGCAGAGTTTCGTCGTCGAGTTGCTGATCAGGCAGGGCTGGACGTGCCACGGGTGATCGTTGACCTCGAAGCGGAGGTCTTCGGTGGTCGTACCGAGTCACCGTCGTCGGCGCGGGGCTATCGGCTTGGTGAGAAGATCGGGGAGGGCGCGCACGGCACGGTGTACAGGTCGGTGCAGCCGACTCTTGGGCGTGAGGTTGCGATCAAGGTGGTTCGTGAGCAGCTGGCGGACGCCCCGGCGTTCGTTGCTCGTTTCGAGGTCGAGGCACAGCTGGTGAGCCGGCTCGAGCACCCACACATTGTGCCGTTGTACGACTTTTGGCGCGAGCCAGGGGGCGCGTATCTGGTCTTTCGGCTCATCAATGGCGGCACTGTGGCGGACGACGTGCGACAGCGAGGGCGATGGGACCAGCGTCGCGTCGACACCTTCGTTGCCGAGATTGGCGGAGCGCTGACGCTCGCTCATGCTGCATCGGTCGTGCACGGCGATATCAAGCCGTCGAACATTCTTTTGGACGCCGACGGGCGTTCATATCTCGGCGACTT
Organism: Ilumatobacteraceae bacterium; assembly: GCA_965229005.1. Lineage (GTDB taxonomy): Bacteria > Actinomycetota > Acidimicrobiia > Acidimicrobiales > Ilumatobacteraceae > CBDDIP01. Next base: position 371,316 of record CBDDIP010000001.1, on the reverse strand, counting down.
CGGTCTGGCGGTGGCCGAGGGAAGGGACGTGAGGTCCGGTTCGCCTCCGCTGAGCGATCCTTCGCCCTATCGGCCGCCAGAGGCGAGCGGCGGTCAGCCGCCCTCGGTAGCGGGGGACGTCTTCGGCCTTGGCGCGGTGCTGCACGAGTTGCTGGTGGGTCGTCCTCCGGTTGTCAACGCTGACGGCACGGTTGCCGTCGGCTCGCTCGAACGTTCAGTCGACGCGGTGGTTCGACGCGCGATCAGCGCGGATCCTTTGCGACGGTTCAGATCGATCGGCGAGATGGTTGCGGCGTGGCAGACGTCGATCTCCGGCAGCGCGGTTGTCGCTACCGCCGGCGTCGCAACCGTGAACCCGTTCGTCGGGATGCGTCCGTATGTCGAAGCAGATGCCCGGTGGTTCTGTTCCCGGGCAGCAGTCGTTGATTCGCTCGTTGACCGGTTCCAGTCCCATCGTCTCGTGATGGTCGTCGGCGCCTCCGGCTCGGGCAAGTCGTCGCTCCTTCACGCCGGGCTGGCCCCGAGGTTGCGAGCTGCAGGCGTTGCAGTCGCATCGATGGTGCCGGGCGACGCGCCGCTCGAGCGCCTGCGTGCTGCGCTGGATTCGATCGCCACTGGGACGGCAGGACGGTCCGCACCTGAATTGGCAGCGTCGATCCATGCCGACGGTCGACGGGTCGTGGTCATGGTCGATCAACTCGAGGAGATCTGGACGTCCGACGCGGTGGACGACGCGGAGCGCTTCCTCGAGACCTTGCTCGCTCTCGTGGACGACTCAGCGGGCGCGGTGACGGTGGTTGGGGCGATGCGCGCCGACTTCTATGACAAGGCGCTGTGTTCGCCCGTACTCGCTTCGCACATGCCCACGGCGACGATGGCATTGCCAGCGATGTCGGCAGCGGAACTGTCGACGGTGATCGTGGAACCGGCAGCGACGGTCGGCGTGGAGTTCGAGCCTGGTCTCGCCGCTCGGTTGTTGGCCGATGTCGCCGGACGCGCGGGTGGTCTGCCGATGCTGCAGTTCACGCTTCATGAGCTGTTCGAGCGTCGATCAGGCGGGGTGATTGGCATCGACGCATACGAATCGCTGGGCGGCGTTGCGGGGTCTCTGGCGACTCGTGCTGAGGAAGCGTTTGGACTGCTCGACGCCCACCAGCAGGCCATCGCCCGCCGCCTGTTCTTGAGCGTGGTGCGGATCGGCGACGAGTCGACAGCGGTGGGTCGGCGCCGCCGACGCCGTGACCTTTCGAGGGACACCGACGTCGTGATCGACCTATTCGTGGATCTGCGCCTGCTCGCCACAGACGTCGAGCCGACGACGCGCGAACCAACCGTCGAATTGGCGCACGAGGCCCTCATCGGTTCGTGGCCCCGTCTGAGCAGTTGGATCGCCGACGATCGCGACAGTCACGTCGCCGCGCAACGACTCGAAGCTGCCGCAGTCGAGTGGGACTCGACCGGACGATCCGAAGGCGACTTGTACCGGGGAGCAAGGCTGGAGATCGCGCAGTCGTTGGTGGCCCTCGACTGGCCGACGCTGACTCACACCGAGCGTGAGTTCCTGACGGCCAGTGAGACCGTCGTGCAGCGCGAGCACGCAACCGAGCGTCGGTCGAGGCGGCGGCTGCGGCGGCTGCTGGTCGCCACGAGTGTTGCGCTGGTCCTGGCATTCGTCGGTGGATCTGTGGCGGTGGTGCAGCGACGCCAGGCGGAGGCGAAGGCGACAGCGGCGGAGGTCGCGAGCCTTGTGAACTTGTCGCGCAGTTTGGTGGGCTCGAAGCGCGACCTTGCCGTGCTGCTGGCGTTGCGGGCCTCCCTCGTCGATCCGAGCGCTGCCACCGACGGGGCGTTGATGACGGCGCTGTACAGCGAGCCGTCGTTTCTCGGCGACCTGTCGCCCAGCCGACCGCTCCGATCGGTTTACGTGAGTGACCCTGGAGGTCTGCTGTGGGGTGCCCCGGTCGATTCCACCGATGGCCTGGTTCGAATCGACCTGGACGACGGATCCGAAGTGGTCGTTCCATTGCCTGGCCAAGACGGCCGTCGGCTGTTGATCTTCGAGATGTTCGATGACCACCACGCGCTGGTGGTCTTCGAACCGGACGGCGGCGAGGCCCAGCAGGTCCAACTGTTCGATCTTGACCGTGGCGTTGCGATGGCGACAGCACCGATGACTGCCGTCGTGTCTGACCTGGCGGTCAGCCCTGACGCATCGCAGGTTGCGATCACCGCTGCGACCGTCGACGGCGAGCCGGGCGTCGTGACCGTGCTCACGCTGCCGGGGCTCGATCCGGTCGCTTCGACGACGCAGCCAGGCGATGTCGAGCTCCCGCCTGGGGCCTCGTGGTACTCGACGTCGGTGTGGGTCGACAACGAGACTCTGGCCATCGGGAGCACCAGCGGCCGCATCGCGTTGTGGCGCCCTGCGACCGATGAGGTGGTGAAGCACCTCAACGATCCGCCCGGCGCCGATGTCGGGCAGGTTGGTGCGGTGCTCGCAATCACGGCCGATGGACAAACGCTCGTGGCAGCCGACCTGTTCCCGGATGGTTCGCATGGATCAGGTGTGATGGCGTTCGATCTCACCACCGGATCCCCGAAGTGGGCGCGTCCAGTTCGAGCCAACCCCACCTTCGTTCTGGACGATCGCAACCAACGGGTGATCGCCCAGGAGGCCGGACCTGGCTCCTCGCGAGCGTTCACCTACGACCTGTCCACAGGGGAACGACTCGAAACGATCTACGACACACAGCACGGCACGCTCTGCAACATGACGGTCACGGCGGACTCACGTCGGCTGTTGATGACGAGCTGCAACGATGCTTCGGTCGGGGAGTGGGCGCTCGATGGAGCAACACCCGCCGGCCCCGCACTCAGCGAACCCGGCTGGATGACCGGATGGAACCTGTGGGACTTCGGCACCCGAGTCGCCATGTACGACCCTGGCGGCCAACTGCTCCTCCGTGACCTGTCGACTGACGCGCTGGTGTCGGTACCTGACGGTCTCAACCTCGATGCCTGGAGCTGGTTCCTCTCAGACGGCCGGCTCATGAACGTCTTTCCGGCACGTGATCAGGTCGTGGTGTACGACGCCAACCTCGCCAACCCGATCCGCTTCGCGGCCGACATCCCTGATCAGCCCAACGCGATGGCCTGGTCTCGCGACGGCTCAGTGCTGGTCGTAGGCGCAGGCGACAACGACGACATCGTCGTCATCGACGTTCCGGGGCAACGCGAGAAGTTCCGACTTCACACTGGCGACGGACGAAGCCTCGGCCTGGACGTGACACCCGATGGCACCCGGCTCTTCGCGGGTAGCGACAGCGAAGTGGCGGCTGTGTTCGATCTGTCGACGGGCGAGCGCGTCGGTTCACTGACCGGGGTCGCGAACACGACCGTCTCGCCCGACGGAACGCTCGTCGCCGGCAGTTCGTTCGACGGGACCATCACGTTCTGGAGCACACGCACGTTCCAACGAGTCGGCCAGCCGTTGAGCGGTTCGACCTCGTTCTCGAACTCCATTCAGTTCACCTTCGACGGACGGCTGCTGATCACCAGCGGGCTCGACAACACACAGCGGATCTGGGACGTAGCGACACGACGACAGATCGGGCCCGAGATTCCCGTCGAGGAATGGACCGTCGCGATCGCTGCCGGCTCGGCCCGAATCGCCTTCAACCACGCCGACGGTGTGCGCCTGATGGACATCGACCGCGACCGGCTACGGGCGGCAGCGTGTCGTGTCGCCGCCCGTGAACTCACGCAGGACGAGTGGCGCCAGTACATCGGCGGCACGCCGGCACAGATGTGCGCATCGGTTGCGGTGACGGGTCTGTCGCTCACATCGACGCCGGATTGACCCGCGGGTGCGTAACAGGCTCTGAGTGACCGAGGACGACGAACCCGCTGCCGTCGAGCCCGATGACAGCGGCTTGTGGTCGGTCGTCCACGTCGAAGGTTCCCGTGACATACGTGAACACGATGCCGCTTCCATCGGGCAGGAACGATGGCTGGATGGCGTGCTCTTGCTCGCCGTCGAAGCTGGTGAGCTGCGTGATGCCCGATCCGTCTGGCTGGATCGAGAAGAGGTTGTCCTCACTGCCGTACACGATCAAGTCACCAATTGGGCTCCAATCGGGGGAGTTCGAAACAGCGCCCTCCGGAGTCAGGTACCTCGCTGACGACGTTGTCTCACCGACTTCCACGACGGCGATCCGTTCGCTGGTGATCTCGCCCTCGTCGAGCCGAGTGCTCGCAAACGTCGACTCGGTGAACACGATCGAGCTCCCATCGGGAGACCAGCGCGGCGTGAACAGCCACACAGTCCCTGACGTGTTCTCGTAGACCGATCGGGTAGCCCCCGTGGCCAGGTCGAGCACTTGTATCGACGACCGAGCGGTGTTGGTGCCATCCTGGGTCTCGGCCATCGCGTATGCGATCTGTGCCCCATCTGGCGACCACGCTCCCTCGTAAAGATTCGCGCATGGCGCAACGCAGGTGACCAGCTCCTCGACATCGCCGCCTTCACTCGGCACCGACCAGATCGTCGAGAACTCGGTGTCGAACAAGATCGAGAGTCCGTCGGGCGACCAGTCAGGGTGCTCGCTGTCGGGATGATCCGGTACGACCTCTACCTCGGAATCTCCTGTGGCGTCGCTCACCCTGATCCCGCCCCGCTGGAACACCAGAAGTGCATCGCCGGGCAACAGCTGATTGCCCGCGGGAGCGTCCGTCCCGGTCGGCGACGTGACGTCGGGCGTCGCCTCGGTGGTGGTCGTGATCACGGTCGGCTCTGAGATCGGTGGAGAAACCTCTGGGACCTCAGCTGCAGAGTCCGTCCGGGAGGCGCTGTTCTCTGACCCCGAGCAGCCGACCACGCCGAGCACTGCGATGAGCACCAACGACGCCTTCACAAGTGGGCGACGATGGCGAGTCGGTGAGATCCGGGTGTTGTTCATGAACGCTCCATCGGTAGTCGTACGGATGGCACGATCCTGGGCGCGGCGATCTGCAAATCGTCTGCATCCCTGGTCAGCCGAGGTCGCGTCGATTGCGACCATCGTGAACATTGACCGCACCGGTCGCCGTTCGACATCGAAGTCATGCCGCAGCACGCCGATCGGCGACCTCTGCGCCGCCACTGCGAAGCCACAGACCGCGCCGAGATACAACCAGACGACTCGCCGCCATACTCAGCCAACGCTCGGTGTTGTCGGTCCTAATCTTCGAGTGGTGAAGGCGCCTGAGCGTTTCTGGGTTCGACAGCGTCAGCAGGGCGATGCTGATCGCGCGCGACCCGGTGACGTTCGCGGATGCTGAGGTGACGGGCGAGGCCGTGGGCAGAGGTTCTGGGACGGCTGGCGGGTTCGTGGCCGCCTTCGAAGGGGCGCACGGTCAGACCCTGTTCGGTTTCGTCCGCACCCTCGGCGTGAAGGACGACGACGCCGCGGATGTGGTCCAGGAGTCGCTCCTGCGTCTGCTCGATGCGCTCTGCGCCGGCCAAGCAATCGGGGATCGGAAGGCATGGACGTTTCACGTGGCATATCGGCTGGCCATGGACGAGCACCGTCGCTCGGCACGAGGTTTGCGGTTGATGAACGCCCGTCCGCGGCTCGCAGCGGTCGAGGATCCAGGTGCCGATGTCGAGCGTCAACAGGTTTGGTCCGAAGTTGGCCGCCTGCCAGCTCGCCAGCGCGCCGTACTGTTTCTGCGTTTTCGCGCCGATCTCGCGTTCGACGAAATCGGCATGACGTTGGGTATCACCGCCAGCGCTGCACGGAGCCATTGCACGCAGGCGCTCGCGACGTTGCGAAACCGCCTCGGTGAGGAGGCCGACTGATGGATGATCGACAACTTGAAGCGGCGCTTCGCGCTGGTCCGCCCGACGAACCGAAGTATCGAGGTGACATTGCCCACGTGCTGCAGACGCGAGCGCTGTCACCCAGCAACGGCGTGCAGGCCGAGCTCGCGGTCGAGGTTGTGGCTCGGCCGCTGCACCGGCGTCGGAGGTGGCCCGCCTTCGTTGGCGCTGCGGCTGCCGCACTCGTCTTGGTCGTCGGGCTGACGACCATTGCTCGTCGTGACACTCCGCCTTCTGCGACGACTCCGCCCTCTACCTCGGTCGCGCCGAACCCAACGGTCGCCCCGACCGGGCTGCCCGCTGAACTGCTCGACCGCTGGGTCGGGGCCACGCCGCCTTCAGTGAACACCCCGACCCCCGCCGCGCCGGCGTTCGTCGTGTTCGCTGCGGATCGGGTCACCCTGGAGCATTCGTCGGGCGGCATCGTCAACGACTTCACCTCCGATGTCACGGTCGCGAAGCCTGGCGAGCTGGAGTTGAGGCTGACCGGCCAGGTAGGGCGGTGCGTCGCTGGCGCAACCGGGGACTACCGCTGGACCCTCTCCCCGCAGGCGACGACCTTGACGCTCGAGGCGATCGACGACGAGTGTCCAGACCGGGCGGCTGCCCTTGCCGGAACGTGGACGCACACCGACTGCCCAACGGGGGGTGACGACTGTCTCGGATTCCTCGAGGCCGGGACCTACGCGTCGGTGAACTTCGATCCCTTCGACAGCGACGACTACGGCCAAGTGATCTACACCGTCCCTGATGGTTGGACATCCACGCTCGACGACAAGGACAGGCTCACGTTGCTGCCGCCCGATGGAGACGAGACGGGCATCCATGGGGTGTACCTGTTCGCTGATGCGGCTGCCACCACGACGGACTGCCCAGCGACGCCGTCGGGGACAGGCGGTATGGATGTGATCGTCGACGCGGTGGCGTCGACCCCGGGGCTCGTGGCGACCACTGCGGTGACTGAGGTGGGTGGCTTCGAGGCTCGGACGATCGAGATCACGGCGAACGAACTGATCTGCGATGGCGGGGCGTCGGTGCTTGCATCCAAGCCGGGGGCAGTGATCTCCTGGTCAGCGACGATGAACAGCGGCCAGCAGATGCGCATCGTCCTCGTCGACCTCGCGGACAACCGCACTCTGGCACTGGTGGTCGCGAGCGATCGCTCCCCGGCAGCGTACGCCACGCTGCTCGATGAGGCGGCTGCTGTCATCGACTCCATGGTTCTCTCGGGCACTCCCTGAGCGTTTTCGCCGACCAGGGCGTCTGCTGTCACAACCGAATGCAGAGGGGAACGACATGACCAACAGGGGTCACCGAATCGTGATCATCGCGATTGTGCTCAGCGGAATGCTCGGGGCATGCGGAAGCGATGCGGACACGTCCGCTCCGGCGACGGACCGCACCGAGGTGGCACAGGTCGAGTCGACGGAGCCGGCAACCACAACGGCAGCCACCAGCGTTCCTACCACCGCGGTCAGCACGGCGTCCGGAGGAGTTCCCGAGGTGCTCGTCGACCGATGGGTCGGCCCACCTCGAGCGGTCGGCAACCTGGGCACGGGGACCGCAGCCGCGTTCGTCGAGATCTCCGACGGGTTCGTCGTCTACGAGACCGGCATCGCAGACAACCCGAAGGCCTTCGACTCGGATCTGGTCGCCACCGACGCCGACACGATCGAGATGACGCTCGTCGGCGACGTCCTGGACTGCGTCGACGGCGCCGTCGGCAGCTACCGATGGAGCTTGTCACCAGAAGCCACGACGCTCACGCTCACCGCCGACGACGACGAGTGCGCAGCGCGCCAGGCAGCGATCGAGGGGCAATGGACCCACACGGCATGCAAGCTGGAGGGCCGCAACTGCCTCGGCATCGTCGAGGCTGGCACCTACTCGACGAACCGCTGGAACCCGTACGGCGAGTTCACCTACGGCCAGGCCACTTTCACCCTGCCGGATGGTTGGGCCGTGACCTACGACTCGCAGGCCGCGCTGTTCTTGGGAAGTGCGGACGACTACGAGAAGAGCATCGACGGGGACCCCGAGCCAGCCTGGGGCTTGCGGTCGTGGGCAGACGTCGCCGCCGCCGCCCCCGACTCCGACGACTGCAGCCGCGGGCCGACCGATCAACCCGATCCGACCGTGGGGCCCGGAGCGGCGAACATCGCCGCCTGGATGGCCGCTCTCCCGACGCTCAAAGCGACGCGCTCGACGATGACGATCGGAGGCCTCCCCGCCGAGGTCGTCGACGTCGAAATCGCCGAAGGAGCGTCCGTGTGCGACTGGGGCGTCATTCTGATCGTCTCCCGAACGTCGAATCCCGATCCGTTCAACTACGGAGTCTCTCCCGGCCAGCACATGCGGTTCATCCTGATCGATGTGCTTCCCGGACGCACAGTCTCGATCGCCCTCGACGACAGCGGCCATCCCGGGTTCGACGCGTTGGCCGAGGTGGCAATGCCGATCGTCGAGTCATTCGTGTTCGCCCCTACTTGGCCGACCACCTGACGACGTCACCCAACAAACGACACACGGCAAGGAGACACCATGCAACAGCTCACTCGCTCGATGCGCACCCGCTGGGCGTCCGTCCTACTCATCTTCGCGGCCTGCCTCGTCCCGGCCTCCGTGACATCGGCGACCCCGCCGGGAGCCAACGGACGCATCGCCTTCATGCGCCACGACGACGAAGGTCACTGGCAAATCTGGACCGCCAACCCGGACATGACAGCCGCCGATCAGATCACCGATGGCCCGTACGACAACGCCTTTCCAGTGTGGTCGCCCGACGGTCGCAGGTTGGCGTTCGCCAGCACTCGCAGCGACATCTCCGGTACCGGTGCGATCAACGACATCTTCGTGATGAACGCCGACGGGACCGGCGTCACCCAGGTGTCCGCGTCGATCGGATGGAGCAGTGAACCGACCTGGTCACCTGACGGCGATCTCATCGCCTTCCACTCCGATGCCGGGGACTGGCCCACATCGCTCGGTCTGTTCGTCGTGCACCCGGACGGCACCGGCCAGCGACGCCTCACTACGATCTCGTCGGATCTCATCGACCAAGGCAGCGCCCGATTCTCCCCCGACGGCCGCAAGCTGCTGTTCACTCAAGCCACCGGCACGTTCGTGCAAGGCGGCTCGGCGCTGAAGGGCATCAACCTCGCACTGTTCACGATCAACACCGACGGAACCGGCATCCGCCGACTCACCCCATGGGGGATCCACGCCGCCGAAGGAGACTGGTCACCCGACGGAACCCGCATCGTGATCGGCACCTTCGTCGAGCATCTCGGCCACACCAACCGCCTAATGATCATCAACGCCGACGGCTCCAACCTTCGGTCGCTGACCCGCGACCACGGCACGACGGGCGTCCGAAAGTTGGAAACCCTCCGTCTCGAGCAGAGCTACAACCCCACCTGGTCACCCGACGGCACGACGATCATGTTCAGCCACCTCGAACTCACCCCAACAGGCGAGTTCGTCACCGGATTGCAAACGATCGCCCCCGACGGCAGCGACCAGCACTGGATCTCAGAGAACGACGAGCACCAGGCCGACTGGGGCACGGCCCCATTCGGGTGACGTAGTCCCAAATTCGACCGCTTGAATTGCCCGCCCGCCGACCAGCAGTGCAAGACATCAAGGCTGCACGGAACCTGCGGTGTGCATGGGTCCGCTTCGTGCCGCTCCAACATCCGCTCGCAGCCGGACAGGCAGTAGGGCCTGGGTTACGAGACGCTGTGTCACGCCCCGTTCTGAGACCTCGCTTGAGTAACGGGGCGGGCGGTCGCGTGGGTCGAAAGTTGTCCATCCACTTGTCCATCCACCACGCGCTACTGCACGATGTTCAACGAGACCAGACGAGGAGAACACCGAAGCTGAGCAGGTCAGATGCGATTTAAGGAGACTCGCTGAGACCCACTCGACCGCATTCCTAAACCGCAGGTCGTAGGTTCGATTCCTACCGGGGGCGCTTTGCGAATCGGCTCTCTACCAGGGGATATTACCTGGTCGAGAGCCATCCGCAAGGAGTTCCTGCCCCGCTCAGATTGACCTTCAGTGACCGTGAGTGACCCCCATTTGCCTCTGTCATTGGGAGGAGATTGGGAGGAGATGACGGGCGGCGCTCCCGACCCGTCACCCGAGTCACTTTGGGCGGGGACGTCACCGTGAATCTCGAGTCGGGAACCGAAAGGTCAACGACATGCGTTCCGTCTGCGAGGTTGTACGCGCGTCGCCACCGCACGCCCAATGATGTGTGCTCGCCCATGCCTGGGTTCGCACGATTCCTGCAGACCTCTTCTCGCTAGCGGAAATCGGACGAGGCTGGGGAGCACACCGTTGAACGGGTCAGACCGTGGGCTCGGAGTGTTCAGGCGGCCGAGTGGCCCTCCAAGCTCAGCTGCGTACTAGTCGTGAGATGACTTGGACTGCTTCGGACAGCTTCGTGTCGCGTGCGTTGTCGTCGCCTGCGGTCGCTGCTTCGAGGACGCAGTGGCGGAGATGTTCGTCGACCAGTCCGATTGCGACGCTCTGCAGGGCTGCGGTGACCGAGGACAGTTGGGTGAGGATGTCGATGCAGTACTCATCAGAGTCGATCATTCGCTGCAACCCGCGGACCTGCCCCTCGATGCGACGGAGACGGACCATGTAGTCGTCTCGATGGATGGTGTAGCCGCGCATCAATCTGCTCCTGTCACGGCCGATGGCCAGCGGTCGTGTCCGACTTGCGGGTCGGGTCGTGTTCGCAGCCGTGGCCAGTGTGGTCCTCATGGCCGTCCTTGCTGTTCATCCCGCGCATCATCATGAACATCATCAGCGGGCAGACGAGGACAAACAGCAGTGGCACCACCGAGATGCCCGGTGCGCCGAAGGCGATCATCACGACCGCAAGGACTGCTGCACCGATCAGGTAGGTGGTCATTCGGTTGGAGTGCTTCATGGCTCTCATCCCTTCGCTCGGCTTCTGGATTCAGCATCCGCCTGCCGGCTCGTCCGAACCAGTGCCGAAAGGCCCTACCCCCTTGGGGTATCGGGGAGCACACTGCAACTGAGGCGATGAGCTCGCTGGAGGTTGTGATGACGACAATGCAATTGGTTGTGACGATCGTGGGAGCGGTGAGCATTGCGGTCCTGGCGCGGTTCTTCTTCCGTTCGCAGGTGGCGACCGAGGCGGTGGAGGAGGCCGGATATCAGGAGGTGCGTGTCGTCGTTCGCGGCGGTTACAGCCCGTCGATGATCCGAGCTCGGACGGGCGTGCCGTTGAGGATCGTGTTCGATCGCCAGGAGGACGGTGACTGTTCATCGAACGTGGTGTTCTCCGAGCTCGGCCTACGCCGGTTCCTGCCGCCGTTCTCCGCGACGACGATCGAGTTCACGCCGAGCCATCCGGGGCCATTCGAGTTCTCGTGCGGGATGAACATGATCCACGGCGCCGTCCAGGTCGAAGGCGAGTCGACTGTGCCACCGAGTTCGGGCATGGAGCCAGCCCTCGATGAGCCGAGCACCTCGGCTGGCGGTGAGGACGTGGAGGCCGTGGCCCGCCGGCGGGAGGTGTCTGATCTGTCGTGGCGGCTGCTGCTGGGTGGGGTGTTGACGGCGCCGGTGTTGTTCGCCGTGATGGGCCGTGACCTGTTCGGGCTCGAGTGGATTCCGATGGTGCTGATGAACCGGTGGTTGCAATTGGCCCTGATCGCGCCGGTGATGGTGTGGGTCGGTTGGCCGATCCATCGCACGGGTTGGCTCGCGCTGGCGCACCGCGCCGCGGACATGAACAGTCTGATCACGCTTGGGACTGTCGCGGCGTTCGGGTACAGCACCGTCGTCACGATCGCCCCCAGCGTTGTGCCTGCGGACGTGCGCGATGTCTACTTCGAAGCAGTCGGCGTGATCATCACGTTGATCCTGCTCGGGCGGCTCCTCGAAGCACGGGCCAAGGCCGGCACGGGTGAGGCCATCCGTCGCCTGATCGGGTTGCAGCCCCGCACGGCGCGTCTCGAACGCAATGGTGTCACCGTCGAGGTGCCGGTCGAGCAGGTGGTGGCCGGCGACGTGGTCGTGGTGCGTCCGGGCGAGAAGGTGCCGGTCGACGGTGAGATCATCGATGGGCATTCGAGTCTTGACGAGTCGATGGTGACGGGCGAATCGATGCCGGTCACCAAGGCACAGGGCGACATAGTGATCGGCGCGACGCTGAACCAGACCGGTTCGTTTCGCATGCGGGCAACGCGAGTCGGTCGCGACAGCATGCTCGCCCAGATCGTGCAACTGGTCCGCCAGGCCCAGACGTCGAAGGCCCCCATCCAACGGCTGGCCGACGCGGTCGCCCGCTGGTTCGTGCCTGCCGTTCTGTTCATCGGGATCGCAACGTTCGTGGTCTGGTTCGACGTCGGGCCCACTCCCGCGTTCCAGTTCGCCCTCGTTGCCGCAGTCGCGGTGCTGATCATCGCCTGCCCATGCGCGCTCGGAATTGCGACACCACTATCGATCATGGTCGCCACCGGCAAGGGTGCTGAGGCGGGCGTGCTGATCAAGTCTGCCGAGGCCCTCGAGACTGCGCACAAGCTGGACGTGCTCATTCTCGACAAGACCGGCACCCTCACCAAGGGACACCCCGAACTGACGGACATCGTGAGCGTTGGCTCGTTCGACGAAGCGGCTCTCCTGGCCCTCGTTGCGTCGTCCGAGACTCGGTCGGAACACCCGCTCGCCGAGGCAATCGTGACTGCGGCCCGGGAACGAGACCTGGCGCTGGCCGAGGTCGACTCGTTCGAATCGATCACCGGCAAGGGCGTCACGGCAACGGTGAGCGGCCGTGTCGTGCTCGTCGGCAACGAGCGCCTGCTGACTGACGCCGGCATCGACACGACATCGCTGACGGGAGACGTCGAACGCCTGGCCGCTGACGGCAAGACGGCGATGTTCGTCGCCGTCGACGGCGCACCCGCCGGCGTGGTCGCTGTCGCCGACACGCTCAAGAACGACGCCGTCTCGAGTGTCGCCACGCTGCGGCGGCTCGGTCTCGAAGTCGTCATGTTGACCGGCGACAACCGGCGCACAGCTGAGGCCATCGGTCGCGCCGCCGGTGTCGATCGCGTCCTCGCGGAGGTCCTGCCGGGCGACAAGGCAGCTGAGGTCGCTCGCCTTCAGGCCGAGGGCCGAATCGTCGGCATGGTCGGCGACGGCATCAATGACGCCCCGGCGTTGGCGCAAGCCGATGTCGGCATCGCGATCGGCACGGGCACCGACGTCGCCATTGAAGCCGCCGACGTCACCCTCATCTCCGGCCAACTCTCCGGGCTGGTCACCGCGATCGCACTGTCGAAGGCGACGATGCGCAACATCCGCCAGAACCTCGGGTTTGCGTTCGGGTTCAACGCGTTCGGCATTCCGATCGCGGCCGGCATCTTGTATCCGATCCTCGGCTGGCGATTGAACCCGATGATCGCCGCCGCGGCGATGGCCGCGTCGAGCCTGTCCGTCGTCACGAACGCCAACCGCCTCCGCCGCTTCCACCCGCCGGTGACCGATGATGTGCAGGCACCCCCGCAGGCACCGGCGACCGGCATCGCCTCCACCAGCACCACCCGCACAGGCGTCGCGACGGCTCCGGCGGGCGCTGCAAAGGTGGGCTGAGCGATGCGCCGGGTACCGCTGGCCCGCCGCAACCTCTTCGCCGACTGGCGGCGACTGGTGATCAGCGTGCTCGGCGTCGGCGTGTCGCTGATGTTGATCCTCCTGCTCGACGGGTTGTGGGCCGGCATCCAATCCCAAGTCACGACGTATGAGGATCACACGGGTGCCCAGTTGTACGTCGTCACCCCAGGAACGTTCAACCTGTTTGCCGACGCCAGCACCCTGCCCCGCTCGGCCGTCGCTGAAGTGACAGCCACAACAGGTGTGCAATGGGCTGCACCGGTGCGCACGTCGTACACGATTCTCGACCTGCACGGTCGCAAGGTCGCGGTTGCCCTGGTCGGTAGCGTCCCCGGCCAACCGGGTGGCCCGTGGGCGATCGATCAGGGTCGGGCACCGCAGGCCGACGACGAGATCGTCGTCGACAGGGTCCTCGCCGACCGCCACGACCTCGACGTCGGCGACGAGCTCGCGGTCGGTGGGGCCACGATGCGAATCGTCGGGCTCTCGTCGGGAACTGCCGGGTTCATGACCGGCTTCGTGTTCGTCACCCACCACGCAACCGACCTCATCCGCAACGCTCCCGACACCACGAGTGTCATCCTCGTCGGCACCGATCACCCGTCAGAGGTGCAGGCTCGGCTCGCCGCCGCCGGGTTGACGGCCGTCGACCACGACACCCTCCGCTCGTCGAGCCTTGCGCTGGCGACCAAGATTTACGGCACGCCGCTGCGGTTGATGATCGGCGTCGGCTTCGCTGCCGGCACGCTGGTCATTGCGCTCACCGCCTACACGACGATCGCCGAGCGGCGACGCGACTACGGCATCGTCAAGGCGATCGGCGCAACAGCCACTCGATTGACCACCATCGCACTCGCGCAGACGCTGTCGCTCGCGCTGCTCGGTGCGATCGCGGCAGGCATGCTGTTCGTCGGCGGGCGTGCGATCATCGAAACGGTCCGACCTCAGTTCGCCGTGGTCATCACCGCCGCAGGAGCGCTGCGCGCCGCAGGTGCCGGACTGGCGATGGCCGTGCTCGCCGCGATCGTCCCTGCCCGCCGACTGATCAGACTCGACCCGTCGACCGCGTTCCGGAGCGGATCATGAGTCGCCGCGTGCCCATCGCCCGCCGATACCTGTTCGGTGAGCGCCGGCGTGCGGTGCTCGCCACCGCCGGGGTCGCCGTCGCGTTGCTGCTCGTCCTGGTACTCGACGGCATCTTCGCCGGCGCAATGCGCCAAGTGACCGCCTACGTCCGTTCCAGCCCCGCAGACCTCATAATTTCGCAGCGCGGTGTGCGAACGATGCACATGTCCAACTCCACGCTGCCCGCCGATCTTGCCACCCAGGCGCGGGAAGTCGAAGGCGTCGACTGGGTCGCACCGATCGGATTCGTCAGCGGGGTCATCGGCACCGAGACCGGTGGCCGCCAACTCTCCTACGTCATCGGCTACACCCCCGGTCAACCCGGCGGACCGCGTCAACTCGTGGCCGGCCGAGCCCCCCAGGGCGGCGAGGCGGTCATCGATCAGGTCGCGGCTGACCAACTCGGCCTCGAGATCGGCGACCCGATTCGAGTGCTCGGCACATGGCTGCGAGTCTCCGGCCTCGCCGAAGGCGGGACCAGCATCGTCAACACCACCACGTTCGTCACCGTCGCCGAGCTCGACGAAATCCACGGCCCGACCATCAGCTACCTCCTCGTCGGCGCCAAGCCGGGGATCAACCCCACCGCGCTGCGCGACACGCTTGAGGAAGCGCTCCCAGAGACGACAGTGCAGACCCGCAGCCAGTTCGCCGACGAAGAAGCCGCTGTCGTCGCCGACATGAGCGCCGACGTGATGCGAATCATGGCCATCATCGGCTTCGCGATCGCGTTGGCCGTCGTCTGCCTTACCTTGTTCACCGCGACGCTCGCCCGCCTTCGCGAGTACGGCATCATCAAGGCCCTCGGCGCCAGCACGAGCCGACTCGCCGGCGTCGTCATCGCCCAAGCCGCATGGACCATCGCGATCGGCCTCGCTACCTCGGTCGCGCTGGCGCTGGTCGTCGGCCGCGTCGTCGAAGCGGTTTCGCCGACGATCACTATCGCGATCGAACCCGCCAGCATTCTGCGCGTCGCCGTCGGCGCGGCAGCGATCGGTGCGGTTTCAGCGCTTGCCCCGTTGCGCCGCGTCGTCGCTGTCCATCCCGCCTCAGCATTCCGGAGGACCTCATGACCAATACCAACGACAGCATGTCCACCGTCGCCGTCTCTGCGCTCGAAACTCACGGACTGTCGAAGACCTTCGGACACCGCGAACTCGCAGTGACTGCCGTGCTCGACGTCGATCTGACCGTCGCTCCCGGCGAGGTCGTCCTCGTCGACGGACCATCTGGCTCCGGCAAGACCACGCTCTTGCTCATGCTCGGCGCGCTGCTCGAACCAACGTCGGGCTCGGTGATCGTCGACGGCGACGACATCTGGGCACTCCCCGAACGACGCCGGCCATCACTCAGAGCGCGTCATTTCGGCTTCATCTTCCAGGACTTCAACCTCCTCGGCGCATTGTCCGCGGTCGAGAACGTCACCCTCGCAGCCAACCTCGCCGGAACAACCGGTCGCGACGCCCGCCAACGCGCCGTCACCGCCCTCGACCGCGTCGGCCTCGGCCACCGCACCGACTTCCGGCCCGACCAACTCTCAGGCGGCGAGAAGCAACGCGTCGCGGTCGCCAGAGCCCTCGTCAACAACCCCGCCGTCATCCTCGCCGACGAACCCACAGCCAACCTCGACTCCGCCAACGGACGCCAAGTCGCCCGTCTGCTGCGCGCCCTCGCCGAGGCCGACCATCGTGCGGTCATCATCGTCACCCACGACAACCGGCTCCACGACATCGCCGACCGCGTGCTCTGGCTCGAGGATGGTGCCCTCAAGCAAGTCGACACCCTCGCCATCGACCCCGTCTGCCGCATGTCGATCACGCCGGCCGACACACCACACGTCGAACTCGACGGGCATGTGTACTGGTTCTGCTCGACTGGCTGCCGTGACGAGTTCACTGCCATGCCGTCTCGGTTCACGCAACGCCAGGAGAACAGCCCATAGCGTCCGCACGTGTCTTGGAAGCCCAGGCAGCGGGGAGGCCCGCAGTGCGCCCCTCACCCCGTGGGTCAGTTACGGCTGGAGACCGCTGAGGATGACGGTGACGAGGCGACCGACGGCCGCCTTGCTGGTAAGCCCGGACGCGGCAGACATTGCGTGGATGCAGTAGACGGCGAGCTCGTTCGGTGGAACATCGGCGCGAACCGTTCCTTCGTCAGCTGCGCGGCGGACGAGGTCGGTGATAAAGGACTCGAGGTGTTGGTGGGCGTGGGTGTTGTGCTCGCCGCGGTGGAGCAGTTCGCTGAGATCGGATCCGTGTCCTTCGCGAGAGATCAACGCGTAGGCCTTCAGCACCTCGCTCAGCGCCTGCGAGGCGTCTGGGGCCTTGTCGCTCAGATCTTTGAGTAGATCGAGGTGCTCTGCGACCTTGCGCTGGTGCCAGCTGACGAGGATCGATTCGACATCAGGGAAGTACTTGTAGAGCGTGGCGCGACCGATCCCGGTCTCCGCAGCGATCTGCGACATCGTCACTGCGCGCAGGCCATGTTCAGCAACCAGTGCTGCCGTCGTGTCGAGCAGTGCCTCGCGAACGTCGCGTCGATGGGCGTCGATCGTGTCGCTCCACAGCTTCGGCATGCTCCGATCATACATCATGGATTGCTATGAGACAGGTTGACGTGGTTAAGACACAGTGTATTGTAAAAGCGAAGTTGGGCCAGTCGGCCCAGCCCGGCAAGAGGAGAACTCATGTGTGAGCAACACGAACAAGGCGGCGTGGGAGTGCCCGGCGCCCACCGCACGTGCGAACACCGACCGACACCACACGAAGCGGGTGATCGACCGCATCCCTTCGAGGGGGCGATGCAGGCCGATGCGCACTCGACAGCTGGCGCATCCGATTCAGTTGGCACCCGATGATCGCAGCGCTTCTCGCCGAAGGCCACGGGCCGGGACGTAACCCGTTGTGGGTGAACGTGATCCTGCTCATCGTGTTGGTTGGTGGCCTTGTCGCATGGCGGCTCAAGGCAACCCGCAAGAAGCGATCGGCCGGGGCCACGGATGCTGCGCGTGGCCGGGATCGGCAGCGGTGAGCGTCGTCGAGGTGTCAGGCCTGACCAAGCGCTACGAGGCGATGTGCGCCGTCCGTGACCTCAACTTCAGTCTGGACGAGGGAACCGTGACAGGTTTCCTTGGTCCGAACGGAGCAGGCAAGACAACGACGCTGCGGCTGCTCCTTGGACTCGCCGAGCCGTCGAGCGGGCAGGCGCTCGTGTTCGGTGGGCGATACCGAGACCTCGACGCCCCGGCCACAAAGGTCGGGGCGATCCTCGAGGCGAACGACTTCCACCCATCGCGCACCGGTCGCGATCATCTCCGTGTGCTGGCCGCCGCAGCCGAACTTCCGATGCAGAAGGTGGACGAGGCTCTCGCACTCGTCGAATTGACGGACGGCGCGGCGCGGCCGGTTAGGGAGTACTCGCTCGGGATGCGCCAACGGCTCAGCCTCGCTGGCGCCCTGCTCGGCGAACCACAGCTGCTGGTGCTCGACGAACCGACCAACGGCCTCGATCCAGCAGGCATCCATTGGCTGCGGAGCTTCATCCGCAGCTTCGCCGACGGCGGCGGCACCGTGTTGGTGTCGAGCCATCTCCTGGCAGAGGTCGCCCAAGCCGTGGACAGGGTGATGATCATCGGCAGGGGCAGGCTGGTTGCCGACAACACTCTCGACGAGCTCACAGCCGATGGGCGATCGCTGGAAGCCGTCTACCTCGATCTCACGACGGTGCCACGGTGAACCCGGCGCTGCGTGCCGAGTTCTACAAGCATCGATCGACGCGAACCGTGTCCGGTCTGATCATGGCGATGAC
Source organism: Ilumatobacteraceae bacterium (assembly GCA_965229005.1). Taxonomy (GTDB): domain Bacteria; phylum Actinomycetota; class Acidimicrobiia; order Acidimicrobiales; family Ilumatobacteraceae; genus CBDDIP01. Next base: position 352,868 of record CBDDIP010000001.1, on the reverse strand, counting down.
CGGGTTGTTGCTACTGGTCGTGTTGCTGCACGGCTTCGGGCTTCCCGCCGAAGACTTCGTCACCTCGTCGAAGCAGTTGACGGTCCTGTTCGGCTGGGCGGGAGTGTTCGGGTCACTCTTCGCCGGTTTAGCTGGAGCCATCTCGGTAACCGGCGAGATCCGCTACGGCACCATCCGCCCGACCTTGCTCGTGACCCCGATCCGACGGCAGCTGGTGGCTGCCAAGACGTGGGCCAGCGCGATCATCGGTTTCGCGTTCGGACTGCTCGCCGGACTCGTCGTTGCCGTCATCGGAACGCTCGCCCTCCGCCAACGCGGCATCGATGTCCAGCTCAACGTCGCGGACTACGTGCGCATCATCGGTGGCTCTGCGATCGCTGCAGCGATGTGGGGTGCCGTCGGTGTGGCAGTCGGTGCCGTCGTGCGCAGTCAGGTCCCGACACTCGTCGGGCTCGTCGTCTGGCTGCTGTTCGTCGAGAACCTGTTGGTCGGCGACATTGCCGACGTCGGCGACATCGGACGATTCCTCCCCGGCGCTGCAGCCCGCGCGATCAGCGGACAACAGGCGTCATCGCTGCTCTCACCGCTCGCTGGGTTGATCGTGCTGACCTTCTACGTGGCTGCGGCCGGTGCGGCCGGCGTGCTCTCGATGGAACGTCACGACTTCGCATGATCGGTTGCTGCGTGCGTCACGCTTCACGCCAGGCTCGGTTGCTCAATGTCGGGGAATACTCCGTCGGCCCGGCGTCGACGCGGACTGCACGCTTCCTGCACAGAACGTGGCCGGATACATGCGCTCCATGGACAAGCAATCTCGGCCCGACGGGTGTCAGACGTCGTCAACGGTCATCCTGGGGTGGCAGATTGTTGGGGCGAACCCGCACGGACGCGTCGTGGTCAGCCGGCGCAGGCGTCTGAGCAGACAGTGCAGGCTGCGTCGAGTTCGGTGAGGACAATGCCGACTTCGCCATCAGTCGCAACGAGTGAGCCGCTGGGGTGGGTCAGTCGAAAGCGGCACTCGACGGTGCCGTCGGGCCAGCGGACGCCGGTGAGGTCGGCCGGAAGCGGATGACTCGAGCCAGCCACGAAAGTCCGTCGCAATGGTGAGGCCGTGGACATCGGATCGAATCGTACGGCGGCGGGATGCTCAGCCCTGGAGGAGGGCCTTCATCTCGGTGATCTCGCCTTGCTGGGCGGTGATGATCTGGTCGGCGAGGGCGAGCACGTCTGCGTTCGAGCCGTCGGCCTTAACGGTCTCGGACTGGCTGATGGCACCTTCGTGGTGAGCGATCATCATCTCGAGCCACGTCTTGTCGAACTCCGTGCCGGTCATCGCCGCCATGGCGTCCATCTGTTCGGCGGTCATCATGCCGTCCATCGACAACATGTCGTGGCCGTCGCCGCCGTCCATCATCACGGGCTCGCCCGCGGCGGTGAGCCAGCCGGTCATCAGTTCGACCTCGGGGTCCTGGGCGCCCTTGATCCTGGTCGCGAGGTCGAGAACTTCGGGGCTGGCGCCAACTTTGGGGTCGAGCGCGATCTCGGCCATCTCGATGGCTTGTTCGTGGTGGGCGATCATGCCTTGGGCGAACTCGATGTCCGCTGCGTTCAGGGTGCCGGTCGGCGTGGATCCACCTGGGGCTTGCGTGGCCGTGGTGGTGTCGGCCATCGACGAGTGGTCGTCGGAGCCGCATGCGGCGAGGGTGGCGGTGAGCGCAAGCGCGACGGCGGGTGCTGCGAGGCGACGGATCATCTGAGGAGCCTTTCGGGGACAACTACGACATTATGTAGTATAGAAGTGGATCGGTTGTTGAGGGGCGCGCCGGTATCGGTCTGGCTCGAGGCCGGCGGGGAGACGACCATCGCGGCAGTGATGCCGACGATGATGAGGCCTATCGCAAACTCGGTGAGGATCGCCTGGCGGAGTGCTCCGGTGTGGCGGCTGGCGCGGTCCGGGTCGTCGAGGCGATGGTCGACTCGTCGGCGGTTGGCCTTGGCGATGCCGAGCATTGCTGCGAGCACGACGATCTTGGCGACGAGGAATCGCCCGTGGTTGACGTCGAGGAGATCGAAGGGTTTGCCGACGAGGCGCACGGTTTGAACGAGCCCGGTGATGACGAGGATGGCGACGCTGATCGCCGCCACTCGCGAGAAGCGGCGGACAGCTGGCACGAGCACGTCGGGCTGGGTCTTGGGGATGACGATCCAGCCGACGATGGCGAGTCCGGCGATCCAGGCTGCTGCGGCGGCGTGGTGGGCGACGTCGGCGGCGACGCCGATCGCGGGCCAGCGCATCGAGCGCGAGTGGCCGGCGAACGCCCAGGTGGCGAGCAGGCCGAGTCCAGGAATTGAGACGGCAGTCCAGTAGATGTCGGCGTGGACGATTCGGTACTGGAACAGCACTAACCAAAGCGTCAACGCCAGTGCGATGCGGCTCGCGAACGCCATCCCGGCATCGGTGGTGGTGGCGGCATCGATCGAACCGAACGATGACCAGGGTGCGTCGCCGCTGACGTCGGATGCGACGACGAGCAACTGCAGGAACCCGAGCCCGGCGGTGGCGAACAGTGAGCGGCTGAGGATGCGACGCAAGAGCGGGTGACCGCCGGCGCCGGTCCAGACGTATGCGGTGGTGAGGAGGATCCCGACGATGGCCATGATCGCCAGGTACGAGGCGTACCGCAGGATCCAGCGGATGAAGGTCGGTGTCGAGTAGGAGTCGTCGCCCTGATCCAGCGAGGAGCCCTCAGCAGGCGCAGACGGAACTGTCGTCGGCGTCGGCGTCGTCGCACTGGAGGGAATCGTCGTCGCGGTGGTGGCGGCTGTGGTCGTGGTGGGGATCGGGGCGGCGATGGTGAAGTCGACGCGGCCGGTGATCGGGTGGCCGTCGGGACCGACGAGCCGCCACCGTACGGAGACGGGTCCGGGCTGCAGCGTGGGGAGCGGGGTGATGACCTCGGCGTCGCCGGCGGCGCCGTGGGTCGAGCCGCTCAGCTCGCTGCGGGCTCCGGTGGGGTCGATCAGGGTGACCGTCATCGTCTCCAGGGGGACTGTCTTGTCGAACACCCATGTGATCTGCGTCGGTGCCGTCGACAGTTGGGCGCCGTCGGCTGGGTCGCTGGACACCAGTGTGTTGTGGGCTGAGACGGTGCCCGAGGGGAGTCCGACGACACTCGCGACGATCGTGCAGAGTGCGAGTGCGAGCAGGGTGAGGCGACGGGGAAGGGTGGCAGGCATAGGCTGTCGAGTCCGGCAGCGCCCCGACAGCAGAGCAACTACACGATGTAGAAGTATATTCGGGGGCGTTCGCGAATGGGTGTCGCCCGGTGGAGGATGTTCATGACACGACGACCTGATGGGGCACTGGAGACCGATGTGCTGCGCGTGTTGTGGGCGGCTGACGGGCCGCTGCTGCCCGGCGAGATCAACGAGCGCCTCGACGCCGGGTACGCGTATACGAGCGTTGCGACGATCCTCACCCGGCTGCAAGCGAAGGGGTTGGTCGTGCGCACGCCTGCGGGACGAGCGTTCGCGTATACGGCGGCGGTCGATGAGCCAGACCTCGCGGTGCGGCGCATCAGTGAGCTGCTCGACTCGTCGTCGGATCGGGCCCAGGTGTTGAGCAGATTCATCGGTGGACTGCCGGCGCGGGAGGCAAAAGCGATTCAGGCCATGCTCGACAAGGCAATCGCCCACAAGGGCAAGCGTTGATGCTTGGTTCGTTGGCGTTTCCGTTGCTGGTGTCGCTCTGTGTTGCCGCGATCGCGACGTCGGCGCATCGGCGTCTGCCGCCCCGGCTGGCCACCAGGTTCGTGACGATCGCGCTGGTATTGGTGGTGGTGGCCGCGCTCCCGACGGCGCTGGTGATCTCCGTTGCGTTCCTGGCGCATGCGCCGGTCATCGGTTTGGGCTTCGAGTGGTGCGCCCGCGCGATGGGGCTCCACGACGCTGTGCCTGCGTGGATCGGCGTCCCGTCGGTCGTGCTGATCACCTTGGGCGCGGTGCGCACGTTCAGGTTGCTGCGTCAGCACCGGACCCTTCGACTCGACAGCCCGCGTCCGATCCACATCGCTCCCAGCCACAAGCCGTACGCGGTGACACTGCCGGGCCCGGCGGGACAGATCGTGATCTCGACCGCGATGGTCGACCTGCTCGACGACGACGAGCAACGCATCGTGGTCGCTCACGAACGGGCCCATGCCCACTACCGGCACGACCGCTACCTACTCACTGCGGAACTCGCGGCTGCGGCGCTGCCGCCGTTGCGTGCGCTCACTCGCAGGGTCAACTACTCGATCGAACGATGGGCCGATGAGGCCGCTGCCGCTGTGTGCGGTGACCGGCGGCTGGTGGCGATCACGCTCGGCAAGGTGGCATTGCAGACGACCCCACCAACGGTCGCTGGGTTCTCGGGCCTCGGGATCGCCTCACGGATGGGTGCGCTCCTGGAACCGCCGATTCCGAACCCACACCGCGCTCAGCTCCTGGTGCTGTGGTCGAGCATCGTCGTCACCGCCGGATTCAGCCTCTACCAACTCCATCACCTGGAACGGCTGCTGACGGCGCTCTGCCCGCACTGACACCAGGCGAGGCTCATGACCTCAGCAGGCGCTCGATTGCCTTGGTGGCTTCGCCGACCATCTCGTCCACGTGCTCGGGATCGTTGGCTGCTGCGTTGGTGACGCAGTGGCGCACGTGCTGGTCGAGGAGGCCGACGGCCACGCTCTGGAGCGCTTTGGTGACGGCGCTGACCTGGGTGAGGATGTCGATGCAGTAGGTGTCGGTGTCGACCATTCGCTGCAGTCCTCGAACCTGACCTTCGATCCGGCGAAGCCGTTTGATGTAGGCGTCCTTGTCGAGCGAGTAGCCGTGCGTCGCCGTGGGGGAGTCAGTGGCCATGGTGGTGGATCGTACCCCGAGGGGGTACGCCTGCCGTGGCGCCGGTGGTGGCTCCGCCGTGGCCAGGGGTCGCGTCGGGCTTGGCATCGCGGCGGTCCACGATCTTGTTCGTGTCGTCAGGTCGTAGCTGCACTCGACGGAGCAGCTGTGCGTTGAGGGCGACGACGATCGTCGACAGGCTCATCAAGATGGCGCCGACCGCCGGCGCCAGAGTGATGCCGCCCCAGGCGAGTGCGCCGGCGGCGAGTGGGATCGAGACGATGTTGTAGCCGGCTGCCCAGGCGAGGTTCTGGCGCATCTTGCGGTACGACGCCCTCGACAGCTTGATGACACCGACCACGGAGCGAGGGTCGTTGCCGGCGAGGACCACGCCGGCCGATTCGATGGCGACGTCGGTGCCGGCACCGATCGCCAAGCCGACATCGGCGCGGGCCAGGGCGGGAGCGTCGTTGACGCCGTCGCCGACCATTGCGACCTTGTACCCGCGGGCCTGGAGCTCGGCGACCTTGTTCTGCTTGTCCTCAGGGAGCACCTCGGCGAAGACCTCGTCGATGCCCAACTCGGCAGCGACCGCGTCGGCGACCTGGCGGGCGTCGCCGGTGATCATCACGACTCGTTCGATCCCGATGTCGTGCAGATCGATCACTGCTTGGCGGGCCTCGGGGCGGATCTTGTCCTCGAGTGCGAGGGCGCCGATGATCTCGTCGTCGCGGATCAGGTGCAGCACTGCTGCGCCGCGGCCCGTCCACATATCGATGTCGCCGCCGATCGACTGAGGGATGTCGAGTGAGCGTTCACGAAGCAGGACGGGTCCGCCGACGGCGTAGCGCCGGCCGTCGATAAGTGCTTCGACGCCCCGGCCGGTGATCGCCCGGAATTCGGTCGCCTGGGCGACGTCGCCGCGCTCGCGGGCGGCGTTGACGATCGCTCGCGCCAGTGGGTGCTCGCTGTCCATCTCGACGCCACCGGCGAGGCGCAGCACCTCGTCGGCTGAGATGCCGTTTCCGGCGACGCCGGCGACGACGTGGCGGCCTTCGGTGAGTGTGCCGGTCTTGTCGAACAGCACGGCGGTGATCGTGCGCATCCGCTCGAGCGCGAGCCGGTCCTTGACGAGGATGCCGTTGCGAGCCGACATCGCGGTGGAGATGGCGATGACGAGCGGGATCGCGAGCCCGAGGGCGTGGGGGCAGGCGATGACGAGAACGGTGACGGTGCTGGTGACAGCCTGACTGGTGTCGCCCGCGATCGACCAGGCGATGAACGTGATCACGGCTGCGGCGGTGGCGATGTAGAAGAGCCACTTGGCAAAGCGATCAGCGAGGACCTGGGCCCGGCTGTTGGACGCCTGCGCTTCGGCGACGAGGCGTTGGATGCCGGCGAGTGCGGTGTTGTCGCCGACGGCGGAGACCCGGATCCGGATCGACGAATCAGTCGAGACCGTCCCGGCCACGACGCGATCGCCGACTTGCTTGACGACCGCCTTCGACTCGCCGGTGATCATCGACTCGTCGAGCTCTGCCTCACCTTCCTCGATCGTGCCGTCGGCGGGGACACGTCCGCCGGCACGGACCAGGACCAGTTGACCTTCGCGCAGGTCGCTGACACCAACCGTGCGTGTCTCACCGTCTTCGATCAACTCTGCGTCGTCGGGGAGAAGGGCGGCGAGGGCGGCGAGCGCGCCTTGTGCTTGGCCGATTGCTTTCATCTCTTGCCAGTGGCCGAGCAGCATGATCGTGACCAGCGCAGCGAGCTCCCACCAGAACTCGAGGTCGAACCATCCGAGGCTGGAGGCCATCGATGATGCCCATGCGACAGTGATCGCCATCGCGATCAGCAGCATCATCCCGGGTGCACGGTCTCGGACTTCGTCGGCGGCACCCTTGAGGAACGGCCAGCCACCCCAGAGGAACACGAATGTGCCGAGCACCGGGCCGACCCACGCGACACCGGAGAGTTCGTAGCCGAACCAGTCCATGATCATTTCGCTGGTGGCGATGACCGGGATGGAGATCAGCAGGGTCAGCCAGAACCGGCGGCGGAATGTCTCGGGGTCGTGTCCGGCGTGCTTGTCATGCCCCGCGTGTCCGCCTGGTGCGGCATGGGCGTGGTGGTGTTGATGATCCGCTGGGCGGTGTTCGTGGTCAGTGTGAGGCACGTCCGCTCCCGCTGGATGCTCGTTCGTTGCGGGTTCGTTCATGGCTTCACTATACCCCCCTGGGGTATCAAGTCAACGGGTATGACGAAGACGGCAATCGGGCTTTCGTCGCGTGCGCACCCTGTGTCAGTGGGGTCTTGCGACGCCCGCGCTGGCGGATGAGAACCGTCGCAGGCGGAGGCTGTTGGTGACCACGAAGACGCTCGAGAAGGCCATCGCCAGTCCTGCGAGCATTGGGTTCAACAGCCCGGCCGCGGCGAGGGGCAGTGCTGCGACGTTGTAGGCGAACGCCCAGAACAGGTTGGTCTTGATGGTCTTGAGCGTGGCTCGGGACAGCCTGATCGCGTCGACCGCGGCGCGAAGGTCGCCGCGCACGAGCGTGATGTCGCTGGCTTCGATGGCGGCGTCCGTGCCCGTGCCCATCGCCAGTCCGAGGTCGGCTTGGGCCAGCGCGGCGGCGTCGTTCACACCGTCGCCGACCATTGCGACCACGCGGCCTTCGGCTTGGAGGCGGCGGATCACGTCGACCTTGTCCTGTGGGAGGACTTCGGAGACGACCTCGTCGATGCCGACCTGGGCGGCGATGGCCTCTGCAGCACGTCGGTTGTCGCCGGTGAGCAGTACGGGTCGGAGGCCGAGGTTGCGCAGACCGGTGATCGCTTCGGCCGAGGTGGCTTTCACGGTGTCGGACACGACGAGGACTGCGCGTGTTGCTCCGTCCCAGCCGACGTAGACGGCGGTGCGTCCGGCGGCTTCGGCGGTGTCTCGTGCGGCGCGCAGGGTGTCGTCGAGGAGGAGCGACGAGTCGGCAAGGAACCGTTCGCGGCCGACGATGACGGCGTGGCCGTCGACGACGCCGGTGACGCCGAGTCCCTCGGTGTTCGAGAAGGATTCGACGGGCGCCAGCGTGACGTCACGGGCTGCTGCGCCGGCGGCGATGGCGTGGGCGATCGGGTGTTCCGATGCGTCTTCGAGGGAGCCGGCGAGGAACAGGGCTTCCTCGGTCGTGGCTTCGCCGGTGGTGATCACGTCGACGAGGGACATCTTGCCGGTGGTGACGGTGCCGGTCTTGTCGAGCACCACGGTGTCGACCTTGCGGGTCGATTCGAGCACTTCGGGGCCTTTGATGATCACACCGAGTTGGGCGCCGCGGCCGGTACCGACCATCAGCGCGGTGGGGGTCGCCAGCCCGAGCGCACATGGGCAGGCGATGATCAACACGGCGACGGCTGCGGTGAATGCGGTGGTCGTGGAATCCGTGGCCGCGGCGGTGATCCAGAACCCGAGGGTTGCGAAGGCGAGGGTGATCACCACTGGGACGAAGATGGCCGAGATCCGATCGGCAAGGCGTTGCACCTCGGCCTTTCCGGTCTGGGCTTCTTCGACCATGCGTCCGATCTGGGCGAGGGCGGTGTCGGCCCCGATCCGGGTTGCGCGCACGACGAGGCGGCCGCCGGCGTTGACCGTCGCTCCGGTGACCGGGTCGCCGGGGCGAACCTCGACCGGAACCGGTTCGCCGGTGAGCAGCGACGCATCCACCGCGGAGACGCCGTCCTCGACGACTCCGTCGGTGGCGATCTTCTCGCCCGGGCGGACGACGAAGCGGTCACCGACGACGAGTTGTTCGATCGGGATGCGCGTCTCTGTCCCGTCGCGGACGACGGCGACGTCCTTGGCGCCGAGTTCGAGCAACGCCTTCAGCGCAGCGCCGGAGCGCCGCTTGGCGCGGGCTTCGAAGTAGCGGCCGGCGAGGATGAACACCGTCACTCCGGCGGCGACCTCGAGGTAGATCTGACTCGAACCCATGCCACGTTCGGGCCTGATCGAGAAGCCGTGGCGCATCGACAGATCACCGGCGTCACCGAGGAACAGGGCGTACAGCGACCAGCCAAACGCTGCGAGCGTGCCAACCGAGATGAGCGTGTCCATCGTGGCCGCGGCATGACGAAGGTTCGTCCACGCCGCCTTGTGGAAAGGCCAGGCGCCCCACGCAACGACTGGCGCGGCCAAGGTGAGCGACAGCCACTGCCAGCCGTCGAACTGCAACGCCGGCACCATGGTGAACGCGATCACCGGCACGGCAAGGACCGCTGAGATGAACAGCCGTTGGCGCAGCGCATGCGTCGGATCGTCGATGTCGGCCTCGGAGTGGGAGTCGGCCGCTCGGTCGTTCGGCGTGGTCAATCTCGGGAGTCGGGCCGTGTAGCCGGTCGCTTCGACCTGGGCGATCAGTGCGTCAGGGGTGACGGCACCTTCGTAGGTGATCTTCGCCTTCTCGGTCGCGTAGTTGACGGTGGCCGTCACGCCGTCCATCCGGTTCAACTTCTTCTCGATGCGGGCGGCACATGAGGCGCACGTCATGCCGCCGATGTCGAGTTGGATCTCCGACCCGGTGGAAGGTTGCGTGGTGTCGGTGGACATCTCAGTGTCCTTCCTGATGGGTGGTCATCGTGTCGGCCGCGCTGCCGGTGGCGACGTCGACGGTGAACGAAGCGGTTCTCACCCTGCCGTTGTGGGAGTAGTCGAAGAACAGCCGGTAGGTGCCCGCACTCGGGAACTCGGCCGTGAACACGACGGCCGAGGTCGTGCCGCCGTCGTGGGGGTGGACGTGCAAGTAAGCGAGGTCCCCGTTCCGAACGGCGACGAGGTGACCGGCAGCGCCGAGGTACGGCTCGGTCTGCACGACGTTCCCGTCGACCTCGACGGTGAAGCTCAGCTCGCTGTCACCGGTCGCCGGCGTCCCGTCCATCGTGACGGTGTAGCCGCCGGCGGTTGTGACGGTGCTCGGTTCGGGAATGGTGACGGCGGGTGGGTCGCCGGGGACGGAGACGTCGGCGCCGAGCGTCAGGTTGGCTGAGCCGGTCGGTTGGAAGTCTGCGAAGACCCGGTACGAGCCCGGCGAGAGCGGAGGAAGCTCGACGGTCCAGTGGCCGCGGTCGTCCATCGTGGGATGCAGATGGAGGTAGTCGACCATGTTGCGCGACAACACGATGAGGTGGAGCGGGCGAGTGTGCAACTCATCGAACGCAGTCACCGGTGTTCCGGTGTCGTCGACGATCTCGAACCCGAACGTCGCCGCCTCGCCGTTCGCCGCGGTCGTGGTGTCCAGCACCAGCCGGTAGCCGTCGGCGGCGATGGCCAGGCCACGAGGCAGATCAACGGTCGAGACGGAACCCGTGTCGTGGCCGCCGTGGGCCGTCGTGCCGGTCCCGACATCGATCGGTCCGACCGCAGCGCCAACTGCTGCGGCACCGCCGAAGACGACGGCGACGAGCGCAGCGAAGGCCGCGAGCTTCCCGGCGGTGCTCATGCCGACACGGCGTAACCGGCCTCGTCGACAGCCGCCTCGAACGCGATCGGATCGATCGGGCCCTCGGATTCGACGACGACTGCGCCGGTCGCCAGATCGACGTCGACACGATTGACGTTGTCGAGCTTGGCGACCTCTTCGGTGACTGCGGCGACGCAGTGGCCGCAGGTCATTCCGGTGACGGTGAACGTGGTGCTGGTGCTCATGGTGGCTCCTCAGTGAGAGTCGTGGAGCGGACGTGTGGTTCCGCCTCGGAACCTCACTATACCCCCATGGGGTACTTGGGCAACCATGATCGTGGCCGTCACGACGCTCGAATCTGCTGGCACCAGAGACGGCGTCACTCGACGGTGACCGCGATCTTCATGCCCGCTCCGTAGTGGCCGGGCTGGTGGCAGCCGACTTCGTAGGTGCCGGGTTCGGCAAAGGTGTACGAGAGCTCGCCGGCGGCGCCCGGCTGGACCGTGACGGCGGCCTCGCCCATCGAATGGACCGATGTGTCGCCCATGTGTGCCATCTCGTCGTCGTGTTCCATCTGAGCCGCGGCGTCACCGATGAATGCGTCATGGGGGATCTGGCCAGTGTTGGTGAACCGGAAGTCGATCGTCTCGCCTGTCTTGACGGTGAGCGTTGTCTGGTCGAACTTGATGTCTTCCATAGCGATCTCGACAGTTCTGGCGCCCGCCGGGTTGGCACCAGCATCGGGGGTGCCGGTTGAGCTGGACTCGCGTGTCTGTCCGCACGCGGCGACGAGGGCGGCCAGAGCCACGATGCCTGCGATCAACGGGAGGCGTCGAACTGTGTGCGTCATTGGAAGGTCCTCTTCTGGGTGTACGTCTCGGGTGCGCGTCTGCGTCCCGCTGGTCGAGCACTGTGGCGACACGGTGTGCAGAACGTGTGGAGGCGGGGTGCAGGTCGTCTGGTTTCACCCCGGGCACACGCGGGCGGGTGTCGGGCTCGTCGTAGAGTCGATTCGTGAGCGTGACCGTGCTGGTAGTCGAGGACGAGGTGAAGATCCGCGACCTCGTCCGGCGCTATCTCGAACGCGAAGACCTCGCAGTGGTCACGACCGGTTCGGGCGCGGAGGCGATGTCGATCCTCGAACGAGGTGGGATAGATCTGCTCGTCCTCGACTTGAACCTGCCCGATGTTGCGGGTGAGACGATCGCGAGCGAGTTCGCCGGTCGCCTGCCGATCGTGATGCTGACCGCGAAGTCCGGCGAGGCAGATCGCATCCACGGTCTCGAGCTCGGCGCGGACGACTATTTGACCAAGCCGTTCTCCCCGCGGGAACTGGTGCTGCGCGTGCAGGCCGTGCTTCGTCGCAGCGCGGTGTCCACCGTCGACACATCCGTCACCTCGTTCGGTGGTGGGCAGCTCGTCATCGACGAGGTTCGCCACGAGGCGACCGTCTCGGGGGCGGTCGTGGAGTTGACGCCGACGGAGTGGTCGTTGCTGACGGTGTTGGCGTCATCGCCGGGCCGGGTGTTCTCGCGTAGCGAGTTGGTCAACCGGGTTCGCGGGTACGAGTTCGACGGATACGAGCGCACGGTCGATTCGCACATCAAGAACCTGCGCCGCAAGATCGAACCCGACCCGCACGAACCCACCGTGGTGGAGACGGTGCTCGGTGCCGGGTATCGGCTCGGCCTCTCGCGGGACCGAGCCTGACGGTGGCACGTCGTCCGCTACTGGGCCCGCTCGGGGTCCGACTCGCGTTGGCGTTCCTGACCGTCGCCCTCGCTGCTGTTGCGGTGTTCGCCGCGCTGACGATGCTGTCGGCACGCAACGAGGTCTCCGGGCTCACCGATCGCCAGCGTGAAGACGACCTGTCGGCCACGGCGATCGCAGCCGGCGACGCCTACGAGCGCGCCGACGGCTGGGCTACTGCGGACCTGGCTGGCGCTGCGGCGGTCGCCGCAAGGAGCCAGGCGACGTTGACCATCGTCGACGCCAACGGCGAAGTGGTCGCAGCGCCGACCGATGCGCTGGCGTCGATGATGATGCAGATGCACGGCATGGCCGCCGTGGACACTCCTCGCGGTGATCCCGTCTCTGCGGCTGTCGTCGTCGACGGCAAGAACGTCGGGGCGGTGATGCTGCGATTCCCGACCCAGGCAATGGAAGCCGAACGCCACGTCCGCGACGCGCTCGCGCGCACTGCGATCCTCGGGGTACTGATCGCTGCCGGTGTGGCCCTCGTCGTCGCGCTGTACGTCTCGGTGCGTGTCACGCGACCGGTCACTGCGCTCACCACCGCCGCAGGCGACCTCGCCGCGGGCCGTCGCGACGCTCGGGTCGACACCGATGGCCCCGGCGAGTTGCGCACGCTCGCCGAGGCGTTCAACGGGATGGCCGATCATCTCGATCGCGAGGACCGGCTCCGTCGCAACCTCGTTGCTGACGTCGCCCACGAACTGCGCACACCACTCGCGATTCTGCAGGGGTCGACCGAGGCACTCCTCGACGGCGTCGACCAGCCGACCCCGGAGATCCTCGGTTCGCTCAACGACGAGGTCACCCGCCTGCGCCGACTCGTCGGTGACCTGGAAACGCTCGCTGCCGCCGAAGCAGCCGGCCTGCGACCCCGCACCGATCGCGTCGACCTCGCCGACGTCGCGGCATCCGCCGCCGACCTGCTGCAGCCCTTGGCCGACGACCGCGACACCGCCCTGACGGTCGATACCGAGCCGGCCGCGGTGATCGGTGACGCCGACCGGTTGCACCAGATCGCGGTCAACCTGCTCGCGAACGCCATCAAGTTCACCCCCGCGGGCGGTGCGATCACCATCCGCACCCGCACGGACGGAGCCACCGCGACGCTCGAGGTCGTCGACAACGGCCCCGGAATCCCCGAACAGGACCTGCCGCACGTGTTCGAACGGTTCTGGCGTGGCGTGAACGGCGACAAGGCCAGCGGCAGCGGCATCGGTCTCGCCGTCGTCGCCGAGCTGGTCGCCGTGCACCAGGGCACGGTCACCGCTGACAACGTGCCCGGCGGGGGAGCCCGCTTCACGGTCACGATGCCGGCGGCCCCCGCCGAGTAGACGTCGCCGGCGGGCGACGAAACCGCGCGGAGTGCACCTCGTCTCCATCCGCCCTCCACACCCTCGGCGCACCATGGTCCTCGTCAAGGAGGCAACCATGAAGCCACGAACTCGAACACTCGGTGCCATCGGCGCTGCAGTGGTCACGACAGGGCTGGTGCTCGGACTGGCGTTCGCGGGTAACTCCGCCGCCAGCGGCACCGACCGAACCACCCCGACCACGGTCTCGATGCCGACGAGTCAGATGCCCGAAATGGGCTCGATGCTGACCGGCGACTCGACCGGGATGGCCACCATGATGGGCTCGACCGACATGTCGGCGATGCACTCGATGATGCACCAGATGATGAAGGGCACCGTCGACGACGACGTCCTCGCCCAGTGCGACCAGGCCCATGCCGCAATGGCCGGCTCGATGACGACCGCGCCCACCCAAGGGCAGTCGAACCACGAGGCGCATCACGGGGGGACAGGGTCATGAACCGCCGCCACCACCTCATCTGTGTCGTTGCGGCCGTCGGACTCGCAGTGTGGTTCCTCGTCGCCGGTAACGGCGGCGCCGCCCTCGCCGGCGTCAGTCTCGCCCTGTTGATCTGCCCCCTGGTGATGGGTGCCGTGATGTGGATGCTGATGCGCCAACCCAAGTCCGCATCAGCGCCCCCTCAGACCGAGCACCTCAACCACGACGAACACATCTCGGCGGGACCGCGATGAACGACCGACCGTGGTTGAAGATCGTCGGGTTCGAGCTCGCAGTGCTCGCACTGATCGGGCTCGGCATCGTCGGACTGATCCGCGGTGCCAGCGGGCCCGACGCCCCCGATGCGATGGCCGCGTCGCCGGTCGTGACGGTCGACCTGTCGACCGTCACACCGGCCATCGCCGCCGACTACCACTACGCCGCCGACCACCTCACCGACCTCGCGCAGATCCCCTGCTACTGCGGCTGCGACCACAGCCTCGGTCACCGCAACCTCGCCGACTGCTACATGACCGCCACCGGAGCCTGGGACGCCCACGCCTCCGGGTGTGCGGTCTGCGGCAACGAGACCGCAACCGCCCGTGAGCAACTCGCCGCCGGCGTGCCCATCGCCGACGTACGCACCTCGATCATCGACCAATACGGACCACCCCCATCACTGTTCAGCTCTGGAGCATCGTCATGACCAACACCACCACCCGCCGCGCGGAACGCCAGCGCGCCCACCGCAACCACTGGATCCTCGGCATCGGCACCTTCACTGTCGTCGCGGTCATCACCGTGTTCGCCCTCACCAGCGGTGGATCATCAGCCGGAACGACGGCGACGCGTACTGGTGAGACGAACTCGATGGGCATGCCGATCATCGCCACACCCGGCGCCGGCAGCGGTGTCGCCGAGATAGACGGAGTGACCGGAACACCGAGCCTGTGGGCGCTCGGGCGAGTGGCGTTGAACGTCGCTGTTCAGCCCACTTGGAAGCTGGATAACACAGGCTCCCAGGCCGTCACGCTCGGCACGCCCCATGTCCAGATCAACGAAGGATGCTGCCCCGGCGCCCTCACCTACAACGGCGCGACCACACTCCAGCCTGACCAGTCCACCGAACTGACCTTCGAGCTGTCGATGCACCCGGGCATGGACGGCGCCCACGACATGACACTCCACGTGCCGGTGCAGTACGCCGACGGCACCACCTCGGTCCTCGACCTCGCCGTCACCGGCGACTTCCGAGAGTGACGGGTAGCCCCGATGGATCGTTCTTCTCACACACTCATACACGACAACGAACGGAGGCCGTGATGCACGGCAACTGGAACAACGACATGCACGACGGATTCGGCTGGGGCTGGATCCCGATGACGATCATGATGCTGCTCGTGTTCGCCAGCGTCATCTGGCTCGGTGTCGCGTTGCTCCGCCGCACCGGCACCCTCGAGCACGCAGCCGTCACCGGGCCTCCCGCTCCACAGGCGCCAAGCGCGCAGCAGATCCTCGCTGAACGCCTCGCCCGCGGCGAGATCGAACCCGACGACTACCGCACCCGCCTCGAAGCGCTCACCGCGACACGTACCTGACCGGGATCAGCTCGCCCCAGCAGGCCGCTCGGCGTGCGTGACGAGCGGCCCAAGGGGGCGCCCGTCAGCCAGACGGCCATCCGGCACAGGACGGGCACCACTGTGAACCATCCGGCTACGGCGACGGGGCCGCCGAGCGCGAGGCCAGCGACAAACATCGGTGGGGTAGTGCGCGCCGACGTACACGCGGATGAACGCCATCAGCAACGCCAGCACAGTGGCGACGATGCCCCACCCCCGGTTGGCGAACAAGAGCCCGACGGCAGCAGCGCCGACTGCAGTGGCGTGGTCGCTCGGGAACGAGAAGTCCGTCGTCTTGTCGACCAAGACATGCACGTTGGTCATCGCCTCATACGGGCGAAGCCGATCGACCGGGCTGCCGATGAGCTGGCCGATGCCGAGGGCGCGTATCTGCCAACTCGGCAGCGGCGACGCCACCCTCGGCGACCTCGGCTCACTGAGCTGACGCCGAGCCGCCGTCGCCGCGAGCGCCTACCGACGGTCGAGAAGCGATGGTCCTCAGGTCCGCTCCTTCTCTCCACGGCGGAGCAGATCGATCATCTCGGAGATTCGCCGCTCGCGCTCGTCGGGTCGGCGCTTCGTCGCGTCGATCCAACGGAGGTATGCACGACGGTAGAACTGGGCCAGCCCGTCGAAGAACGCTCCCGCCGCAGGCTCGGCCGCGAGTGCCGAGCGCACATCCTCAGCGAGATCCTCCCGTTGCGGACCTTCGGGCGAGAGCACCACATCCACTGCGTCGCCGGGAGCGAGACCGCAGTCTCGCCGCCATGCCGCACCGAGCATGATCCCGAACCCGTCGCCAAGTGGCTCGATCGAGGCGCGGACACTCATGCCGTTCACGGTGCCGTGCACCCGATGATCCGGTTTGTGACCCCAGGCGGCGTCGGGATCGAAGGGCACGGGAACCATCACACGGTTGCGTGCCCCGGTGGTGACGACTGTCGAGTAGCTCCGCGTCGGCGGCATCCGACCACGCTAGATCGGCGCGTCGCCTGCACGGTCGGCGCCGAGCGCCGCCGCGATCTGTGCGGTGGTCGGTGAGCCGGCGTAGCCGTCGGGCGTGCGATAGATGCGACACGACAACCCGATTGGCTCATCACCGACGGCGAACGGATCGACTCCGTCGATCAAGATCGTCGGCGACCCACGGAACGAGACGCGTTCGGCATCCTCCGACGAGGTCACCAACTGGTACTCGATCGTCAACCCGAGGCGACTCGTGACCTCGCGCAGTCGCTCGTCGGCGACGTGCCAGTGTGGACACTCTGGGAAGTACAGCAACTCGACTTGCCGGCCGTGCGTGGACATCACGCGGAGCCTACGGGCCTGTCGCAGCCTCAAAGCCGGGTGCGTAAGAAGGTCAGTCGATACCGTCGACGAACCCGACGAAAGTGGTCGCGACGCCAATCTTCACGGTCCGCTCGGGCAGGCGTGCTCCGAGCCGTGACCGACAACGATCGCCAACGCGTCCACCGCCTATCCAACCCAGCACGCGCCAGGGTGGATCGGGCGATGCCGTCGTGTGTTCAGCGGATGCGGCCGATGCCTGGAGCGAATCGTCCGGTGGACTGTGCGTAGGCGCGGTACTCGGCGCCTTGGACCGTTCGGAGGTACGGCTCCTCGACGAGTCGGACCTGGACCTCGAGCGCCACAACGAGAGCGACCAGCCCGAGGATGCTGATGACGTTGGGGATGATCATCGCGAGCCCGGTGGCGGTGATGAGCATGGCGGTGAAGATCGGGTTCCGTACCAGCCGGAAGGCGCCGTCGGTGACGAGCTCGGTGCGTTCGTCGGCGTCGACGCCAATTCTCCAGGATTCACCCATCGAGGACTGGGCGGCGACGGTGAGAACGATCCCGATGAGGGTGACTGCGATGCCGGCGGTGTGCAGCCACGTGGTGTCGAGGGCGTTGATGTTGGGGAGTCCGGCGACGGCGGCGATCGGTGCGGCGAAGCCGACGAGGATGGCGACGCCGAAGCCGATCTTCGCCCACCATTGCGGAGTGTTCGGCTGGGCGTGAAGTCGTAGGCCGCTGTCGCCGGTGCGGCGGCGCTGCTCGATGGTTCGCCATCCGAAGGCGAGCGATGCCCAGACGATGTAGAGGATGAGCGCGGTCATGGCCACGGTTACGTGTCTCCCGTCAACGTTTGTTGCGTTATCTGTTCAGCTGCACATATATGATGCCTGTCATGGCTGCGTCGCGCAAGGCTCCGGTTGTTGATCTCGATGTCTGTCCGTCGCATTGCGACGAACCGGCGGTACCGCTGGACGCGTTGCGGGGTCGGGTGTCGGGCCGTGAGGCGCACGTCGAGGCCGCCGAGTTGTTCCGGCTGTTGGGTGATCCAACGCGGTTGGCGATCCTGCACGCTTTGTTGGAGGGCGGCGAGCTGTGTGTGTGCGATCTCGCACGGGTCGCGGGTGTTGCGGAGAACGTGGTGAGTCAGGCGATGCGGTTGCTTCGTGCGGCGGATGTGGTGCGCACGCGGCGAGATGGTCGCCGGATCCACTATCGGCTCGCGGATGCACATGTCCGGCTGCTGTTGGATCTTTCTGCCGACCACGTTCGCCATCAGGAACTCGCCTCGGGCACGGCGGCGCCGTTGGGCGCAGCGGTCGAACGGGGTGGTCGTCGTGTCGGCTGACCATGATCAGGTCGAGGGCGCCGTGTCTCCGGTCGAGGCTGACGATTGTTGCGTGGCACCGTCGATGGCGGCCCCGCTGTCGGGCCCCTCGTCAGGTGTGGGGGTCGTCACATACCGGGTCGAGGAGTTGGACTGCGCGACCGAGGAGAACGATCTGCGCGCGGTGTTGACGCCGTTGACTGGGGTGCGGTCGTTGGAGTTCGATCTCGTCGGGCGGCGGGTGCGTGTTCGTCACGATCTGGAGTCGCCGGCGCCGATCGAGGCCGCGATCCGTGAGTTGGGGATGCGACCAAGTGTCGTCGCGGGGGCAGAGGGGGCGTCGCTCGATCGAAGCCTGTCGCGCCGGTCGGTCATCGTGACTGTCGTCGCCGGCTTGTTCGCCGTCGGCTCAGAAGTTGCCGTGATCCTGGGCGCCGACGAACAGTCGGTGCTCGTCGCCGTCCTGGCGGTCATCGCGATCGCGCTCGGCGGACGCGACACGTTGCGCAAGGGATTCCAGGCGCTGCGTTCGAGGCGGATGACGATGAGCCTGTTGATGTCCGTCGCGGTCATCGGCGCGATCGCGATCGGGCAGTGGCCCGAAGCAGCGGTGGTCATCTGGCTGTTCGGTGTGGCCGAGCTCATCGAGGCACTGAGCTTGGAACGGGCCCGCAACGCGATCCGTTCACTGGTCGGTCTCGCTCCCGAGACGGCGAGCATGCGCCGCGACGGTGGCTGGGTCGCCGTTGCGACCGGGGAAGTGCCGTTGGATGCGGTGATCCTGGTCAAGCCGGGCGAACGCATAGCCCTCGACGGGCGTGTCACCTCCGGGGCGAGTTCGGTGAACCAGGCGCCGATCACCGGCGAATCGATCCCCGTGTCGAAAGCGGTCGGTGATCCGGTGTTCGCCGGCACGATCAACGAGCGCGGCACCCTGGAGATCACCGTCACCGCTGCCAAGGGCGAAGGCACACTCGATCGGATCGCCCGTTCGATCCAGGAAGCCCAGGCCGACAAGGCCCCCGCGCAGCGTTTCGTTGACCGATTCGCTGCGATCTACACGCCGGCGGTGTTCGCGATGGCGATCATCGTGGCCGTCGTCCCGGTGGTCACCGGGCACGGCAGCTTCCACGACTGGTTCTACCGGGCACTGGTGCTGCTCGTGCTCGCCTGCCCGTGCGCGCTGGTGATCTCGACTCCGGTGACCGTGGTGTCCGGGCTCGGTGGCGCGGCCCGGCGCGGCATCTTGATCAAAGGCGGTGTGCACCTCGAGAACGCCCGCAAGATCCGAACCGTCGCTCTCGACAAGACCGGCACCTTGACCCATGGCACCCCGGTGCTCACCGACCTCGTCAACCTCGGCGAACTGACTGACGACGAGGTGCTGCGAATCACGGCGTCGATCGAAGCGCTTTCCGAGCACCCGGTGGCGCACGCGATCGTCACCGCCTACCACGGCCCGCTCGACGACGCCGAGGAGTTCGAAGCGATCACCGGTCGCGGTGTGCGCGCCAGCATCGCCGGCACCGTGTACACGTTGGGCAACCACCGCCTCGCCGAAGAGACCGGGATGTGCGGGCCCGAACTCGAAGCGATCCTGGAAGGGCTGGAGAACGAAGCGAAGACCGCGATCGTGCTCATGAACGCGCACCCGATCGCCGTACTCGCTGTCGCCGACACCTTGCGCCCGAACAGCCGCCAAGCCGTCGACGACCTCAAGGCGCTCGGCGTGACCACCATCATGCTCACCGGCGACAACCAACGCACCGCCACCGCAATCGCCGCCCAGGCCGGCATCGACGACGCCCGCGGCGACCTGCTGCCCGACGACAAGCTGCGCATCATCACCGAACTCGTCGCCACGGCCGGACCGGTGGGAATGGTCGGCGACGGGGTCAACGACGCACCCGCCCTCGCCAAAGCAGACCTCGGCATCGCGATGGGCGCGGCCGGCACCGACACCGCGATCGAGACCGCCGACATCGCGTTGATGGACGACGACCCACGCAAGATCGCCGAGACCATCCGCATCTCCACCCACACCGCCCACGTGCTCTGGCAGAACATCAGCATCGCCTTGGGCGTCAAGGCCGTGTTCCTCGTTCTCACACTCGCCGGAACTGCCTCGCTGTGGATCGCAGTGCTCGCCGACATGGGCGCCAGCCTCGTCGTCATCGCCAACGGCCTCCGACTGCTGCGCCGACCAGCGCACGGCACACGCGCCAACGCCGAACACAACGACACAGCCCGCCGACCGGCCGCCGAAGCCGGCACGGACACCTCCGCTACGGTTCACCCCCGATGACAACGATCGGACGGCGACACTTCCTCACAGGGCTCGGGGCGGGCCTCGTCGGGCTGACGGGCGTGCTGGCCGTCGGGTGCTCGAGTGGCGACGGCAGCGGTGCGTCGGCTCCGACCGGACCGTCTGTGGCCGGTGGAGCACTCGACGGCTTGTCGTTGCAGGTCCGACGCGATCCTGGTTGAAGCTGTTGCTCTGCGTGGGTCGTGTACCTGCGATCTCAAGGCGCCACCGTCGACGTGACCGAAGATCCCGATCGAGCGGCATACCGGGCTTCGTTGGGTATCCCTGACAGCGCCCAGTCGTGCCACACCGCGATGGTCGACGGATATGCGATCGAGGGGCACGTACCGGCGGAAGCAATTCGCCAGCTCCTCACGGACCGCCCCGACGCAGCTGGACTCGCCCTTCCCGGTATGCCGGGGGACGCACCCGGGATGGGTGGCGACGCGACGAGTTGGACCGGCCAACCGGTCGTGCTCGTGCAACTCGACGGATCACTCACCGCGTTCTCCTACTGACGTTCGCCTGTCACCGGTTCGCGATTGCGATGGCCAGTAGTACGGCTGATGCGGCGGTGAGCAACAGGACCGAGGCGGTGAGGACCTGTTGATTGCGATCTGCCGGCTGCCGCGATTGCGGGCGGGCGCGGTGCTCGACGTCGCAGCCCCGCGCGCGGATCGGTTGTCGGCTTCTCGGACCTCGCGCGTGTCGGCGTTGGCGACGCGTCGAGCTGGTCGGTTGGGTTTGAGGCGCGACATGACAGGCCGATCGGTTCGTCAACGACTGCAAAGGGATCGACGTCGTCGATCAAGATCGCCGGCGAACCGCGAAACGAGACGCGGCGGCTTCCTCGTCGTGACCAACTCATACTCGATCGTCAGCCGAAGCGGCTGATGCCGGGCCAGTGGCGGCGGGATGTGCCGCAGGCCTGAGCTGAGCGAGGACAAGCAGGACGACACCGGTCGTGATGGCGATGTCGGCCGCGTTGAAGGTTGGCCACGAGCCGACGTCGATCATGTCGGTGACTGCGCCATCGCTGATCCGGTCGACGAAGTTGGCGACCGCTCCGCCGAGGATGAGTCCAGCCGCGAGCGGCGACGCGAACCGGCCCTGCCAGGCTGCCGCCGCCAGCACGGCGATGACGACTGCCGTGACGGCGAGCACGATCCATGCTGGGCCGGTTGCGCCGAGGCCGAACGCGACGCCGGAGTTGTGGCCGAGCTTCAGGGCGATCGGTCCGATGATGTGGGTGGGGCCGTCGTCGAGGGTCGCTTTGGCGGCCAGCTTGGTGACTCCATCGATGCTTGCCGCGCCCACAACTGCTGCGAGGAGGAGTGCTCGCTGTCGGCGTGCCGAAGGTGTCGTCGTGGCTCGTTGTGAGGCGATCATCGACGGCGCCGGGCGGCGCGCATGCCGTTGGTGATGACGAACAGTTCGGACAGTTCGTGGGCGAGCACGGCGACGGGCAGACTGAACAGGCCGATCAGTGCGCCGGGTACGAGCACGACGAGGATGGTCAGGCCGAGGACGATGTTCTGGCGGACGATTCGGCGTGTGCGGCGGCCGAGCTCGAGGGCGTCGACGAGTTTGGCGAGGTCGTCGCCCATCAATGCCACGTCGGCGGTCTCGAGTGCGACGTCGCTGCCGGCGGTGCCCATTGCGATGCCAACGGACGCTGCTGCCAACGCTGGCGCGTCGTTGACGCCGTCGCCGACCATGGCCACATGCCCGTAGGTCGCGGTCAACTCGCCGATGATGCGTGACTTGTCCTCGGGTTTGAGACCGGCCTGGAAGTCGTCGACGCCGACTTGGGCGGCGACGGCGGCCGCGGTGCGGGGGTTGTCGCCGGTGAGCATCACGAGTCGTTTGATGCCGACGCGATGCAGATCTGCCATCGCCGCGGATGCTTGTGGGCGAAGCACGTCGGCGATTCCGATCAGCCCGAGCGCTTTGTCGTCGGTCGCGGTCACGATCACGGTCTGCCCCGAACTCTCGAGGCGTTCGATTTCCTCGGCCAGCCGGCCCAGTTCGACGGCGCTGTCGGTCATCAGTGTCGGTGAACCGATCATGATTCGACGGCCATCTACGGTCGCGCAGGCACCGGCACCGATCAACGCCTCGAAGTCCGACACCGGTGAGATGCCGATCCCGGCAGCCTCGGCCCGGGCGAGGACGGCTCGGGCGAGTGGGTGCTCGGAGCGTTGTTCGACAGCGGCGGCCGCCGCGAGCAGCGAAGCGTCGGATTCACCCGAAGCCGGGACAACGCTGACCACCTGAGGGCGGCCCTGAGTCAGTGTCCCGGTCTTGTCGAGTGCGAGCACCTGCACCTGGGCGAGTTCTTCGAGATAGACGCCGCCTTTGATCAATATCCCCCGCCGGCTTGCGGAGCCGATCGCGGCGACGTAGGTGATCGGGATCGCGATCACGAGCGCGCACGGCGCGGCGGCAACCAGAACGGTCGCGGCGCGCTCGGCCCACGTCGACCACTCTCCGGTAGCGATGCCTCCGACAATCGCGATCGCGATTCCGGCAGCGAGGACCGCGGGCGAGTAGCGGCGCGAGAAGCGGGTCATGAACCGCTCCCCGCGACCCTTCTGCTCCTGCGCTTCGGTGACGAGATGGACGATCTTGGCGAGCGTGTTGTCGACGCTGGTCGCGGTCGTCTCGACAACGATCGAACCGGTCGTGTTCAACGTGCCGGCGAACACCTTGTCGCCGACAGCCTTCTCGACAGGCACCGATTCGCCGGTGATCGCCGCTTCGTTCAGCGCGGAGCGGCCATCGACGATCTGTCCGTCGGTGGCGATCCCTTCTCCGGGCCGAACGACGAACCGGTCACCAACCGCCAACAACTCGAGATCGATCTCCTCCTCGACGCCGTCGACGAGACGGCGGACCCGTTTCGGGGCCAGGTCCATCAATGCCCTGATCGCCCCGCGGGTGCGGTCGGTGGTGAACTCCTCGAGCGCTTCTGAGATCGAGTACAGGAACGCCAGCGCAGCGGCTTCCTCCCACAACCCGAGCACCGCCGCAGCCACGGCGGCGACGGTCATCAGCAGCTCGATGCCAACCTCGCGCTCGCGAACCAGTTCCTCGATCGCTTCAGCAGCGAAGAAGCGGACACCCGCCAACAACGACGCCAACCACAACCCGATCGAGACACCATCGGCGGCGCCGCCCCACTGAGCGACATAGCCCGCCAGTAGCAGCATTCCCGACAGTCCCGACCAGCGCACCTCACGGCTCTCCCACAGATGCTCCGGCGCGTCGCCATGCTCGTCGCGGTCGGAGTCGAGTTCGTCGAGCGCGGTCATCGCCGGTCCGGCCGGTAGTTCGGGCACAACTCGATGCGCTCCCCAGTCAACGCCAACAACGCCTCCGCGGCCCGCAACACGTCGATGACCTCGGATCGCGAGATGCTGTAGAAGACCTGACGCCCATCACGCCGATCGCGAACGAGTCCACACTCCTTCAGGCACGCCAGGTGCCCGGACACGTTGCCCTGCGAGCCGGCGAGCGCCGTGACCAAATCGGTGACACGGCGCTCGCCCGCACTGAGTTCGACCAGGATCGCCAACCGCGTGCGGTCGGCGAAACCGTCGAAGAGCTTGGCAGCGAGGCCGATCTCGACTGCGCGGGTTACTCCAGTGGTGCTTTGCATCACCAGAAGTATCGGCCATCACCGATGTATCTGTCAACACCGATGGATCTGTCAGTGCCGATGGATCTGACTGCCCGTGGCGCTCACGACACCCGCCCGGCAGACGCGGGCGTCGCCCAGCTTCGCTGTCAGGTGACGTTGATGACGCCCATCATCCCGCGGTCCTCGTGATCGAGGATGTGGCAGTGGTAGACAGCTCGGCCACCGAAATCGCGAAACGCAACGCGCAGGCGGACCCACCCTCCGGCAGGAACGTCGACGACGTCCTTCCAGCCGCTTGGCGGTGTTCGCCGGTCGCTGGCGTCGATGACCTGGAACGGCCAGACGTGAAGGTGGAAGGGGTGGGCCATCGGCGTTGCGTTGGTGATCGTCCATTCCTCGACCGTGCCGAGCGCTGCTTCGACATCGACGCGCTCGGCATCGAAAGTTCGCCCATTGATCGTGAACGACATGCCGTTTCCGCTCATCATTCCACCCATCTCGAACGTGAACTCGCGTGTTGCGTCGATGTGTGCGTCGGCCAGGGAGTCGATGGTGCTCAGCGGGCCGTCGACCGCTGGTGCGGTTGTGTCCGCACCGGTACCGATGACGGTGAGTACCGTTTCGGTGGCACCCGATCGGTTGGGTTGCCCACCCATCCCGCCCATCCCGCCCATCCCGATCGTGCCTTGCCAGGCCTCGGTGACGAGCGCCATCGTGGCGGCACGCTCGACAGCGACAAGGACTTCGGCGCGTTCGCCCGGCGCGAGGACGAGACCGGTCGCGTCGACGGGTATCGCCAGGCGGCCACCGTCGCCGCTGAGCTGCCACCAGCGCGCGCCGTCGAGACGTAGCGGGTAGTAGCGCGAGGCGCTGGCGTTGAGGATCCGCCAACGTTCCATCGTGCCGGCCGGCACGGTCAGCGACGGTTGTGGTGTGGCGTTGACGAGCACGCCGTCACCGAAGCGGCCCTGCATCATGCCCATCATCGACCACCGGAGCACGTCTGAGGTGGTGCCGATCCGAGGGTCGCTGAGCACCATCACCCGCTCCGTCGCGTTCGCTAGCAGTGGCAGCGTGTCGAGCTCGTCGTCGATGATGATCACGCCGGCCATGCCGGCGGCCACCTGCTCGGCGACGGTGCCGTGATGGTGGGGGTGATACCAGAAGGTGCCCGACGGGTGATCAGCAGGAATCTGGTACTCGTAGGTGTGGTCCTCGCCGGGGCCGACCATCACGAACACGTTGTCGCTCGCCGCGTTCGGTGACACATGCAGGCCGTGGACGTGCAGGTTGGTCGGTGAGTCGAGCTGGTTGCGGAGCAGTACTCGAAGGCGGTCACCGGGCCGCACTCGCAACGTCGGGCCGGGCGTTGTCCCGTTGTATGTCAACGCCCACCGCTGACCACCGCGCCAAGGAACCATCGATGGTGCCGCTTCGAGGGTCACCTCGAGGACGCCGCCGTGGCTCGACAGGACCTCAGGTTGCACCCAAGCCGATGCTGACGCTGGGGATGTGGTCGTCGCCGGGCCACCCGACGTCACGGGCGCCGGCCCGGACTGGGAAGGGTGGGCCGCTCGTCGCGGTGAGCATGCCGACACCAACGTTGTGCCGGCCAACGCCGTCACTCCGACCAGCAGTGATCGTCGCGTCAGCGCGCCGCGAGGAATCGGGCCCTTGGCTGATGATGCTGCGGCATCCACGGGTTCAGCGACCCATCATCGAGCCGTTCATCATCCAGCCGTCCCAGTCGCCGTTCATGTGTTGGCGCATCCAGGCGATCATGTCGTCGCACCAGGAGAGCGGAGGTGCACCGGCGTTGCTCGAGCTGACCCATGATTGGCAGCTGGCGAGCATTCGGTCGGGGTCACCCCACATCATCATGCCCATCATCCGTCCATCGGTGACCTGCTGGTTCATCCATGCAGTCATGTCGCCGCACCAGTTCGACGTGCCTGCTGACGAAGCGGGAACACTCATCATCCAGTTCGTGCACGCCTGGTTCACGTTGGAGACCTGGACGGCAGTGGAAGCTTGACCGGGCGATGAGTCATCTCGTCCGGCAGCAATCGCGAGTCCGACGCCGAGACCGGCGGCCAAGAGGGCGACTGCGATGACGGGAAGAAGCCAGCGACGCCGCGTAGCGGTCGTGGAGACACCGGTCGGGAGGATGTCGGTCATGCCCATACTCTGCTCCGACTGGGTTGTTTGAGGCAGAGCCAAAGGACCCAGATGTTCCGATGTCATCGGTCGATGGCAATAGGATCGGCCCATGTCAATGAAGACCGCCGTTGCCGTGGCCACAGCAGCGAAGCTGTTTCGAGGTTTCGCGGACCCCACTCGTCTGGCAATCCTGCTGGCGCTCGTCGATGACGAGCAACGGGTGAAGGACCTCGTCGAAATGATCGGCGGGTCGCAAGGAAATGTCTCCGGTCACGTCGCTTGCCTGAAGGAGTGCGGGCTGATCATCGACCGCCACGAAGGCCGACAGGTCTTCTACCGGGCCGCGCATCCCGAGATCGTCGATCTCCTCCATAGCGCAGAACAGCTGCTGGCAGCGTCCGGCGAACAGATCGAACTGTGCCCGAACTATCGGGACGTCAACTCGACCTGACCGACACCAGGTGACCAGCCGGACGTCGGGATTCTGCGGCGGTCAGGATCGCCATGCGACCTGTCGTCCGACCGCGCAGTGACAATCGCCTCCGGGTGACGTGCGGTTTATCAGACCCACGCTCACAACCCGCCTTGAGCGTCTCTCCGAGCCCAGGTCGCCGGCGCCGGCCCCCCGAAAGTTGTCCATCCACTTGTCCATCCACCACGCGCTACTGCATGATGTTCAACGAGACCAGACGAGGAGAACACAGAAGCTGAGCAGGTCAGATGCGACTCAAGGAGACTCGCTGAGACCCACTCGACCGCATTCCTAAACCGCAGGTCGCAGGTTCAAATCCTGCCGGGGGCGCAAGAAGGTCCAGGTCACCAGGTCAGGCGTCTGCGTCAACGCGGAGGTGAGAGTGTGTGGCGGTGGAGGACGACGACCGGACGCCCCGACGTCCCGCACTGGCGCGGTTGGCGGCGGTGGCGGGAGTGATGCGCGCCCGTGACTTGCGCCGTCTGCAGTTGGGCTGGGCAGCCTTCTTCCTCGTCGATGCGGTGACGATCGTCGCGCTCTCGGTGTGGGCGTTCGCCGAGGACGGCGCACGCGGCGTCGGCGTCGTAGGGCTCGTTCGGCTCCTGCCGGGCGGGCTCGCGCTGCCGTTCGGCGCATGGGCTGCAGACCGCTACCCGCGGCGCCAGTTGGTGACCGCCGTGTTCGCCGCGGTCGCGGTGACGACCGCGCTCGGAGCCGTCGCGCTGGCAGCCGACGCTCCCGCGGCGGTGGTGTACGTCCTCGCCGCCGCCGCGAGCGTTGCCGGCGCGCCGTACCGGCCGGCCCACCTCGCCCTCGCTCCGCTCGTCGCGCGGTCGCCCGAGGAGCTGGTCGCGATCAACGTGACCGCCGGAACGCTGGAGGGCCTCGTCACCTTCCTCGGCCCGGTGCTCGCCGGAGCGATGCTCCTCACGACCGAACCGGGCGTCGTGCTCATCACCGCGGCGGCCGCCGGAGTCGCCGGGATGTGGGCCGTCGGCGGGATCGACGTGCAGACGGATCCGTCGAGGGCAGTCCGCGGGAGTGAGCGGCCGATCGACGCGCTGATGGGCGGATGGAGCGAGCTGCGAACGAACTCGGACATGACGGTGATCGTGGGGTGCTTCATCGCTCAGCTGCTCGTGCGCGGGCTGCTCAGCGTCCTCCTCGTGTCGGTCTCGTTCGACCTCGTCGACCTCGGGAGCAGCGGCGTCGGGTGGCTCGGCGCGGCGATGGGAGTCGGGGCGCTCGCCGGCGCGCTCGCCTCCGTGGCGCTGACGGGCCGGCGCCGCCTCGGAGGTCCGTTCGCCGCAGCGCTCGCCGTGTGGGGCTTCCCCATCGCCGTCATCGGGCTCTTCCCGAACAAGGCCGTCGCACTTGCATCGTTGGCGGCCGTCGGTGTCGGCAACGCGCTGCTCGACGTCTCGGGGTTCACGATGCTGCAGCGGCTGGGCAACGACCGAGCGCTCGGTCGCGTGTTCGGCGTGCTCTTCACGATCGGCATCGCCGTCGCAGGCATCGGGTCGATGGTGGCGGCGGTCCTGGTCGACGCGTTCGGCCTGCGACCGGTCCTGGTCGGGGCCGGCGCGCTCCTCCCGGCCCTCGCGCTCGTGCTGCTCCCGCGGTTCCGCGGGATCGACTCGCGGTCGGAACCCGCGACCGACGTCGTGCTCCTCCTGACCCGCGTGCCGCTCATGTCGCCGTTGCCACCGACGATGCTCGAGAAGCTCGCCGCGAGAGCTGAGGTCGTGGAGTGCGCGGTCGGCGAGGTCGTCGTCGCCGAGGGCGAGCCCGGCGATCGGTTCTACGTCATCATCGAAGGCACCGCCGACGTCACGCACGCGGGGACGACCGCTCGATCACCCGGCCCCGGCGACTCGTTCGGCGAGGTTGCGCTGCTCCACGACGTGCCGCGCACCGCGACCGTCACGATCACGAGCGCCTGCCGGCTGCTCTGCATCGGCCGACGCGAGTTCATGGATGCGTTGACGAGCTCCGAGGCCGCCTTCAGCGTCGGTAGGAGCGTCGCCGACCGTCACCTCGCCAGCTACCTCTGACGCTCGAGCTTGGTCCATCCGGTCCAGCCGCGTTGTTCGAGCAGGTGCAGGAGTCGACGCGCGCATGGGATCGCGTTGATGAACACCTCGTCGAGGAGCGCAACCAGTTCGGCGTCGAGGTCGAAGTTGGCGAGCTGCTCGTCGGTCCAGTTGTCGGCATCTCGCTCGAACATCGCCACGAGCCGATCGGCGAGGGCCGGCAGGCGGGGATCGTCGGCGGGCCAGTCCACGGCCTCGACGAGATCGAGGTACATCGCGACGATGGCAGGGTCCTCGATCTGCCCGCGCTTGAGTGCCATCAGCGCCGGCATCTGATCGGGGATCTGGGCGGCGACGAGGATCCACGCATCTCGTTCCATCTGGATCGCTCGCTCCGGCACGTGGAGCTCGCGGAGCCGGTCGAGATAGGCGACTGCATCGGGTGGCAGGGCCAGGCTCTCCCCGGCCGCGAGCCGGGCGACGTCATGCCGATGTCGTTGGCGTTCAACGATCTCGTTCCGGAGCTGACGATCGATGTCCGCGATGGCCGCGCCGAACTCGTCCGCATCGGCTTCGAGCATCTCGTGGACACGTGACAGGGGCACGCCGGCGTCGGCGAGCGTCCTGATCCGGATCAGTTCGACGACAGCGGCGGCGTCGTAGCGCCGGTAGCCGGATCGGTCGCGTTCGGGCTCCGGGAGCAGACCCTTGGCGTGGTAGTGGCGGACCGCCCGCACGGTGACACCGGCGTAGGAGGCGAGCTGGCTGATCGTCAGCACGTCCTCACGCCAGCTTGCGCCGAAAGGTGCGCACGCCGAGAGCGTAGGCAATCAGGAGCAGGCCGGTGGACCATGCGAGGGCGGTCCAGACATCGTTGCCGAGCGCGTGCTCGGCGTACAGGTTGCGGAGCGTGTTCACGATCGAGGTGACCGGTTGATGTTCGGCGAACCACCTCACCGCCGCAGGCATGCCGCCCGTCGGCACGAACGCCGAGCTGACGAACGGCAGGAACAGCAGCGGGTAGGCGAACGCGCCGGCGCCGTCTGGTGACTTGGCGGCGAGTCCCGCGCTCACCGCCAGCCAGGTGAGCCCCAGGGTGAACAGGACGATGATGCCGAGCACCTCGAGCCAGGCGACCAACCCGGCGCCCGAGCGGAAGCCGATCACGACGGCGACGAGCACGACCAGGACGAGCGAGATCAGGTTGGCGATCAACGAGGTGATCACGTGGCCCCACAGGATCGCAGCGCGTGCGATCGGCATCGATTGGAAGCGTTCGAAGATCCCGCTGGCGATGTCGGTGTGGATCCTGAGCGCCGTGTATGCGACGCCCGATGCGACCGTGATGAGCAGGATCCCGGGAAGGAGGTAGTTCACGTACTTGGCGCCACCGGTGTTGATCGCGCCGCCGAAGACGTAGACGAACATCAACAGCATCGCGATCGGTGTGATCGCCGTGGTGATGATCGTGTCCGGGCTGCGCAGGATGTGCCGAAGCGATCGACCCAGCAGCGTGCTCGTGTCGCGGAAGGAGTTCGTGGTCATCGGACGAGGGTGAGGAAGACGTCCTCGAGGCTCGGTTGCTGTTCGACGTAGGTGACCTGTGCCGGCGGCAGGAGGGCCCTCAGCTCGGCGAGGGTGCCGTTGACGAGGATCCGCCCCTCGTGGAGGATCGCGATCCGGTCGGCGAGGTGCTCGGCCTCGTCGAGGTGCTGCGTGGTGAGCAGCACGGTCGTGCCGCTGCTCGCCAGGGCGCGCACCGAGTGCCACACCTCGAGCCGCGCATGGGGGTCGAGACCCGTCGTCGGCTCGTCGAGGAAGATCACCGGCGGGTCCCCGATCAAGCTCATGGCGATGTCCAAGCGGCGACGCATCCCGCCTGAGTACGTTGCCGTCATCTGCGCTCCGACGTCGGTGAGCGAGAAGCGCTCCAACTGCTCGTCCGCGATCCGACCCGGATGGTCGAGGTGGCGGAGCTTGGCGATCAGCACGAGGTTCTCGCGTCCGGTGAGCATGCCGTCCACTGCCGAGAACTGGCCGGTCAGGCTGATCGACTCGCGGACATCGCAGGCGTGCGTCACCACGTCGAAGCCATTGACGGATGCGCTGCCGGAATCAGGTTTGAGGAGGGTGGACAGGATGCGAACGACGGTGGTCTTGCCGGCTCCGTTCGAGCCGAGCAGCGCGAACACCGTGCCCCGTTCGATGTCGAGGTCGACGCCGCGCAGCACCTCGCGGTTGCCGAACGACTTCTTCAGCCCGGTGACCCGGACGACTGATGTTGAGGTCATGAGGACACTGTGCAGGGTTGACCTCGCGTCAAGGTCAACCCCCAGTCGACGGGTTCTCGGCGGCCGGTTGGTTATCGGATCCGCTAAGATTGGGCCGTGATCTCCGGGAGCACGCTGGCAGCGCTGCGACGACGAGTCGGGCGAACGCAGGCCGAAGTGGCCGCCACGGTGGGCATTCCGGCGCCGGTCCTCAGCGCGTACGAGCGAGGTCGGCGTCAACCGAGCCTGGCGATCGCATCTCGGATCATCGATGCACTGGGCTACTCGGTGAAGTTCGACCTCGTCATCGATCCCGCAGAACAGGCCCGGCGCCTGCGCGACGTCCTCCAGCTCGCCGAAGCACTGCCCTTTCGGCCTCGTCCGCTCGCCTCGGCGCGGCGATGACCTCGCTCGTCGAGCAGATCGTCGCCGTGTGCGACGCATTGGACGACACGGACCTTCCGTGGGGCACTGGGCGGCGCGCTCGCACTCGCCTATGCGACCAGCGAACCCCGTGGCACGCGCGCCATCGATGTCAACGTGTTCGTCAGCTCGGCGGATGCGCGTGCCGTGTTCGCAGCGCTGCCCGTCGGTGTCGCGTTCACGGACACCGACGTCGCCGAGGCGATCGATCGCGACCAAGTGCGCCTGTGGTGGGACTCGACCCCCGTCGACGTCTTCTTCGCTGCTGAGCAGTTCCATTTCGATGTCGCGACGCGTTGTCGAGTGGTGCCGTTCGAAGGTCGACGCATCAACGTGCTCGCGGCAGAAGACCTCGCCGTGTTCAAGGCGCTGTTCGACCGGACGAAGGATTGGGCCGACATCGAGGCGATGGTCGAGAGCAACGCCATCGACCTCGGGCTCGCCGCTGATCGACTGGCGGGTCTGATCGGCAACGATCCGCGGGTGGAGCGGCTGCGAACCCTCACATCGCGTTGATCGCGTCGGCGATCGCCTGAGCGAAGCGATGCGCTCCCGAGGCGTAGACGGCGCAGGGAACCGGCTCTGGTGGGCCCGGACAGAGGTGGAGGCCGTCGTCGTTGCGCACGACGTTGGACCCGTCCGGGCCGCACGACTCCTCGGTCCAGCACGGCAGCGACTGAGCGAAGCTTCCGTCGGGGTTCTCGATGGACGCGCCGGCGTCGACGAAGCTGACATCGGGCTCATTCGCGAGCGCGGCGTACATCTCGTTCAGGCCATCGACGAGATCGTTGCCCGACGCGCTGTCGCCACGCGCGGGTTGCCCGACGAGAAGCACCCGCGCGCCCGCGTCGCGAGCTTCGGTCGTCAGCGCGGTGATGTCGGCTTGGTACTTGTCGACGAGCGCTTGCCCGACGAGGTGTCCGCCGGCCCCATCCTCCATGCACGGCGTGAGGGAGTTGCCGATGAACGAGAAGACCACCACGGTCTCGTCGGTGATCGGCAGGTCTTTCTGCAACCAGTCGCACGGCGCGGTGCCGCCGTAGACGTTGGGCCCGAAGGATCGTGGCGCCACGAGTGGCTGGAGGTACGGGGAGATCTGCTCGCCGAGCGAGTCGCCGACGAGCACCACGCTGGACACCTCACGGAGCGCGACGGTGGTCGTGGGGGAGTCCGTGGGGGACGTGCCGGCAGCGGGCGGGCGCGTCGTGACGCAGGCCGCGAGCAGCACGACCGACGTCAACGCGCCGAGACCGTTCCGCCGGGCCCGCCGCTGATGATCCACGCCGATTCGTACCACGTCTCGGCCTCGCGAAGTGGCCCTACCATGGGGACATGAGCCAGCAGACTGAACGGGCCGTCCTCGCAGGTGGGTGCTTCTGGGGGATGCAGGACCTCATTCGCAAGCGCCCCGGCGTGATCTCCACTCGCGTCGGCTACACCGGTGGCGACGTCGCCAACGCGACGTACCGAAACCACGGCACGCACGCCGAGGGCATCGAGATCATCTTCGATCCGGAGCAGACGTCGTACCGCGAGGTGCTCGAGTTCTTCTTCCAGGTCCACGACCCGACGACGAAGAACCGTCAGGGCAACGACATGGGCATGAGCTACCGCTCCGGCATCTACTACGTGAACGACGAGCAGAAGACCATTGCCCAGGACACGATCGCCGACGTCGACGCCTCGGGCCTGTGGCCGGGCAAGGTCGTCACCGAGGTCGCTCCCGTCGGCGACTTCTGGGAGGCCGAGCCCGAGCACCAGGACTACCTGTTGCGCTACCCGCAGGGGTACACGTGCCACTTCGTCCGCCCGAACTGGAAGCTGCCGCGCCGCGAGGCGAACGCCTGACGCCACGTCTCATGCAGGTCTGAGGGTGTGACCAACGCCCGGGTGCGCGGACCTTCCGTTCACCTTGCGTTGACGTGTTCGCAAAGTCACGAGCGCACACTGCTCGCATGCGAACCAAGACGGAGCGTGGCCCTGGACTGCAGCGGCTGGTCCGAACGGTGCTTCGCGCACCCGTGCGCGTGCTGTGGCCGTGTGCCGCTGCCGGGTTCGAAGCCGTGCCGGCGCATGGCGCCGCGGTGCTCGCGCCGAACCACCTCAGCTTCTTCGACTCGGTGCTGATGATCATGTTGCTCGACCGCCCCGTGCACTTCATCGGCAAGGCGGACTACCTCGACTCGTGGAAGACACGCCGCCTCTTCCCTGCGATGGGCATGATCCCGATCGACCGCGACAACGGACTGAAGGCGATGGTGGCGCTCGACGCCGCCGCCGAGGTGCTGCGCGACGGCGGTCTGCTGTGCGTGTTCCCCGAAGGCTCTCGTTCCCGCGACGGCTTCCTGCACCGTGGCTACGTCGGAGCCGCTCGGCTCGCGCTGGGCACCGACAGCCCCTTGCTCCCGGTGGGGATCGTCGGGACCGACCGCATCCAGCCGCCGGGCGCCCGCCTGCCACGAGTGCGTCGGCGATGCTCGGTGACGATCGGTGCGCCGATGGCACCCGTCGGTGCGGCTGATGGATCGAGCCCGCGACGCGCGGCGCGCGAGCTGACCGAAGCGCTGATGGCCCGCATCGCCGAGCTCTCCGGGCAGGAGTACGTGCCCGTGCACAGCAAACGCCCCGCGCGAGTCGAACGGTTGGACGAACTGGTGGTGTTGGCTCCGACGTGGTGACCGCAGCTCATGGACCGAGCGGTGCGATCTCGCTGCGGTCCGGTCGGTGGGTGTGCCACGTGCCGTGCTGATCGCGCATCGTGGTGGCCTGCGCTCGATGCTTCCACCGGTTGTGGTGGCCGCAACCCGGACCCATGCGCTCGCTGTCGGTGTGCCCGTGTCGCGTCCACGGATCGAGGTGATCGGCTTGCGCATCTGCTGACTTCACCGGGCAGCAGGCGTGGAAGCACGTGCGATCCGAGAGGCCGATCGCCTCGCGGATGGCCTGGTTGGCGAAGCGGCGCCGTCGGCCGAGGTGCAGCACCCGCCCCGACGAGTCGATGACCACCTGCCGCACTCGTCCGGCCAATGCGGCGTGGACAGCGTTGCGCGGGTCGATGATCCGTCCGCCGATGGTTTCCATCCGCCGGCTGAGCACCGACCGGGGGTCGAGCGGCTCGACCTTGCCACCGCACATCCGGGCGGCGGTGTGGTCGAACGTGTCGGCATCGATGAGCAGGTTGACCAACGGCTCATCGCGGCCACCGCCGAGGTTGGCGGCAGCAGCGCGGCAGATCTCGACGAACGCGTCGGCGCGTGCCTGGCGCAACGTGCGGGGCACGGCGACGGCGCCCTCGTTGCCGCTGTCGTGGCGTCGCCGGGCTTCGTCCCAGTCGTGCTCCAGTTCGCGCTTGGTGTACGCCTCGAGCACACGCTCGGCGAGCTCGCCGTCGATGCCGTCGAGGTTGGCGACGATCCTGGTGCCCCACCTCGTCCGTTCGACCGACACACCGCGCAGCTGGCGCCGCCGTTCCTCCCGCCGCTCGTGGCGGTCGGGATCCGCCAGCGCCGACCATCGATCGGCCGTCGTGGCGAACTTGTCGTAGCGAGTCTGCTGCGCCTGACCGAGGAGCAGCTGCTCGCTGTCGCGCAGTTGCGCCGCGTGGCGGTGCGCGAGCTGAGCGAGGACATCGACCTGATCGGCACCGACGTCGCCGGCGGCGAAGGCGTCGCCGATCGTGGTGAACTCCCGCGTCAGGCGACCTCGGTGCACCGCGCAGCGTGCCGTGTGCGACGTGGAGTTGAGCACGGCCTGCACCCACCGGTGGATCGAGCGGAACCCATCGGCGCGGAACGTGCCGGCTTCCTCTTCTGCAGCGACCACCTGGGCGAGCCTCGCCGCGACGGCACGGTTCAACCGCTCCATCTCCACCAGCAAGGCGGCGCGCGCCGCGCCGGACAACCCTGCGGGGTCCACCCCCAAGATCGAGAGATCGATCGGCACAGCCGACGGCGCTTCCATGTCGCAATTCTCGCAACGCGTCGAGGGCGTCATCGCCGAACCACAACCTGCGTTGCGAACTTCTCGCATCACCCCAGTTCACCCGGCCAAGATCGCGATCGGCGCGCCGTCGAAATCGCGCCCAAGGCCAGCGCGTCGCGTCCGTGGCACGACCTACGATTCGTCGATGGGGATGCGGGACAAGCAGGCGCAGGCAGCGGAAGCGCTGCGGACGATGATGACGACGGTGCTCGTGCCCGGCGAACGACTGGTCGGTGCGGTCCACGCGACGCAGGCGAAGACGTTCTCGGCGGACATGTTCGGCGTGGGGGTCACCGATCAACGGCTGATCGTCGTGCCGCTGACCAAGCGGATGGAGCCGAGCGGCGATCCCGTCCACTCGATCACGCCGGGCGACATCACCGGCAGCTCGATCTGGGGGTGGGAGGGCAGCGTCCGCGACTTCCTGTCGGCGAGCTCCGGCAGCGAGATCCGCGTCGAAGCGCACGGTCGCAAGTACAAGTGGATGATCCTCGGCGGCACGTTGCTCGAGAACGCCCTCGCAGGCGCCGAACAGGTCAGCGGACTCGGCGCGCTCGTCGAGTTCATCCGCGCATCGAAGCGCGGATGAACTCGGCGCGCCTGCGACCTACTTCGTGACGCGGATCGGGATGGTGTTCGAGGTCGAGCCGGCGACGTTGGCAGCGTCGGTGGGCACGAACGTCGCCGTGAACCGGTAGTTGCCGACAGCCAGGCTGCTCGGCAGCGTCCAGAAGGCGATGCCGCTGTTGACCGGGACCGTGGCGACCACGACGCCGTCCTGCTTGAACTGGATCGAGCCCGACGTGCCGACGAACGGCGTGGAGACCAGACCGATCAACGTGATCGGACGTGCCGTGCCCTTCTTCTGGCTCAGCCCGGTCGGCAGCAGCAGCGTCAGCGACGGTGCCTTGTTGACGGTGACGTTGACCGATGCCGAGGTGGACCCGAGGACCGTTGCCGACCCGAGGTAGGTCGCCGTGATCGCCCAGGTGCCTGCCGGCGTGTTGGTCGGCAGGGTGAGGGCGGCCTTGCCGTTGACCACGGCGGCGGTGCCGAGCACCGTGGCGCCGGAGCGGAACTCCACCGAGCCCGTCACCACCGAGCCGTCGCCGGCGGCCACCTTCGCGGTCAGCGTCGCCGCGCCGGGCCAGCCGAACGTCTGGCTGGTGCGGTTCGTCGACAACGTCGTGGTCGAGCTGGCCGTGATGGTCAGCGGGATCGACGTGTTGGTGCCCGTCGTCGTGCCCGTGATCGTCAACCGATGTGCGCCGCCGGAGATCCCGCTCGGCACGACGAACGACACCGCCGCCAGGCCGTGCTCGTCGTTGGGAACGTTGGTGAGCGTGGTCACGACAGCTGCCGTGCCGACGCTGACGCCGTCGATCGACAGCGCCAACGTCGTGTCGACGACGTCGCCGGGACCGGTGAACGAGAGCGACGAGAGGTTGAACGCCACGGTGCTGCCGACGGAGTAGGTGGCCGGCGAACCGACCGGGAACTGCACGCCGACCGAGTGCTGACGGAAGTCGACGGCGAGCGGCGTCGTTGCCGCCATGTAGTCGACCATCGCCTGGAGGTCGGTCTGGCCGGTGTCGCGCTTGTTCGTGCCGTTGGCCAGCTCGAAGAAGTTGTCGCCGCCGGCGGCGAGGAACGAGTTCACCGTCACGGAGTACGTGTCCGTCGGGGCGATCAGCGCGCCGTTGAAGAACATCTGCGTGATGTGGCTGCCGTTGGCGGCCGACGGGTCGTACGTGTAGGTGAAGCCCTTCGACAGGCCGAGGTGCAGGATCGGGCGGCTGGACCCGGCCGGCTGCCACTGCTGCTCGAGCGCGGTCTTCAACTGGGCGCCGGTGAGCGTCATGTTGACCAACGTGTTGGCGAACGGCTGCACGTTGGCCGACTGCTTGTACGTCAGGGGCGTCGGGTACGTGCCGGTGCCGTTGGCGATGCCGAGCAGGTCGGTGCGCAACCCGCCCGGGTTCATCAGCGAGATCTGCGCCGACCCGGTGATCGGGCCCTTCGTCGCGAACACCTGGGCGTCGGCGACGAGGTTGCCGAGCGTCGACTCGCCACCGCGGCTGTCGGTGCGGGTGGTCGCCGTGGGGCTGGTGAGGATGCGTGCCCGGTAGAACGGGCCCTGGATCTGACCGAGCTCGACGGCGCCGAGCACGTCCCCCTGGGCGGTGGCGGCGCTGACGATCGGCGTGACTGCCGGATCGGCCGGGTAGTTCGCGGTCGTGATCGGAGGCGTGCCGGCCGTCGTGGTCAGCGGGAGGATCGTCTGGTTGACGCCGAGCACCCGGTCGGTGTCGCCGTCGACCGTGAACACGAGCTGGTTGAGGTTGTAGCCGTACTGACCGGCGGACACGACGGGACGGTTGGTGACCGACCGGCCCTCGCTGATCCATGCCGGCACCGGGATCGAGTGGTTGTAGGCGAGGTGCGTGTGGCCCGAGATGATCGCGTCGATGTTCTCGTCGACGCCGTTGACGATCTTGCCGAAGTCCGACGCCGGGTCGGTGGCCGATGCGAGCGACGTCGTCGCCGCGCCCTCGTGCACGAGCAGGATGATGATGTCCGCGCCCTGGGCCTTCAGCTTGTCGGCCTCGCGGTTGGCGGCGACGACCGGTGCTTCGATGGTGAGGCCGGCGATGCCGGCAGGGGAGACGAGCTCGGCCAGGTGATCGGTGACCGCGCCGACGAAGCCGACCTTGATCGTGCCGAACTCCTGGATCCAGCTCTCCGGCAGCGCCGGCGAGCCGTCCGAGCTGTTGCGCACGTTGGCGCCGATGTACGCCCACGCCGCGCCGCCGTACGGGTTGGTCACCGCGTCGTACGGCGCCATGATCCGTTGCGTGAGGTCGGCGTAGCCCTGATCGAACTCGTGGTTGCCGACCGCTGACACCTGCAGCCCGGCGGCGTTCAGGGCATCGATGGTCGGCTTGTCGTGGGCGATGAACGACTCGAACGTCGAGGCGCCGACGAGATCGCCGGCGGCGGCGAACACCGTGTTGGGGTACTGCGTGCGCAGCTGCTTCACCGCGCCGGACAGGACGGCCGCGCCGGCCTCGACGCCATTGGACGCGATGCGCCCGTGGAAGTCGTTGATGCCGAGGATCTGCACCGTCACCGGATCGGCGGCGGCGACCGGCGACGACGGGATCATCGGGAGGGCGGCGGCGATGGCAACGGCAATGCCGAGGAAGGAGCGCTTCATCGAAACACCATAGGTCACCCGGCCACACCCTGATTCCGGGCTCCGGCGACCGCTGCCGGTCCCGCTGATTGTGTGCAATCCATCGCGATGCGTCCCATTGGATGGCGGAAGATGAGACCGCTCAGCCACGATTGTGTACGATCGGCTCGTGACTGCCGCCGTTGGCCCGCTCGCCGGAGTTCGCGTCCTGGAGCTCGGCAGCTTCATCGCCGGTCCGTTCTCCGGTCAGCTGCTCGGCGACTACGGCGCCGACGTCATCAAGATCGAGGACCCCGTCCAGGGCGACCCGATGCGCGCGTGGGGCGTCACCATCGATGGCGACAGCCTGTGGTGGCCGGCGATCGCTCGCAACAAGCGGTCCGTCGGACTCGACCTCCGCGACCCGCTGGCACGCGACGCGGTTCGCCGTCTCGCTGCTGAGTGCCACATCGTCGTCGAGAACTTCCGCCCCGGTCGGTTGGCCGAGTGGGGGCTGACCTACGACGTCCTCGCCGAGCACAACCCGGAGCTCGTGCTCGTGCACATCAGCGGCTTCGGCCAGACCGGCCCGAAGTCGAGCGAGGCAGGCTTCGGCAGCGTCGGCGAAGCAATGGGCGGCATCCGCCACACCACCGGGAACCCCGAGCTGCCGCCGACACGCGCCGGCGTCAGCCTCGGTGACGCGCTGGCAGCGATGTTCGGCGTGATCGGTGCACTCGCTGCGCTGACGTCGGCCCGCTCGACGGGGAAGGGCCAAGAGGTCGACGTGGCGATCTACGAGGCGGTCGCCGCGCTGATGGAGTCGTCGATGGCCGACTTCGAGATCGGCGGCGTGCTGCGCGGCCGAACGGGAAGCGTCCTGCCCGGCGTCGCCCCGTCCAACGTGTACCCGACGCGCGACGGCTCCGAGGTGCTGATCGCCGCCAACGCCGACTCCGTCTTCGCTCGCCTGTGCGAGGCGATGGCGAGGCCCGACCTGATCACCGACGCGAGGTACGCGACGCACGGCGCGCGTGGCGCCAACATGGCCGAGCTCGACGGCGTGATCGCGACCTGGACGCGCACGCTCGATGGCGATGCCCTGCTGGCCGTCCTCGAGCGCTCCGCCGTGCCTGCCGGCCGCATCTTCACGGCGCGCGACATGCTCACCGATCCGCACTACCTCGCTCGGCAGATGGTGCTGCGGGCGAGCACGGTGCAGGGATGGGACGTGCCGATGAACGGCATCGTGCCCCGCTTCGTCGGCACGCCGGGATCCGTTCGGCACCCGGGCCCGCCGCTCGGAGCCCACACCATCGAGGTGCTGCGGGACGTCGTCGGCCTCGACGAGGACGCCATCAACGCACTGACCGTCGACGACGTCGGCGACAACAAGGGAGAACGCAATGCCTCGACTTCGTGAGGTTGCCAAGGGCGACACCGACAACGAGTTCGTGCTGACGCTGTACCGCCAGCTGTTCGGCGACCGCGACCCGGTCGCCGAGCCCGGCACGAGCACGGGCACGCCGGGGAACTGGTGGACCGTGTACGCGCTCGTCCCCGACATCTTCAAGCACGCGGTCCAGGGCTTCGGCGTTTACCGCAGCACCCGACGCCACCTCGATCCGCTCCTGCGCGAGCTCGGTCAGACCCGCGCCGGATGGGCGCGCAGCAGCCAGTTCGTGTTCTCCCAGCACTGCAAGTCCTGCCGCATCGTCGGCATGACCGAGGAGATGATCGCCGCGATCCCATCGTGGTCCGTTGCCGAGTGCTTCACGCCCGTGCAGCGCGCCGTGCTCGCCTACACCGACTGCCTCGTGCTGCAGGGCGGCCGCACTCCCGACGCCGTGTTCGACGCGCTGCGCGTGCACCTCTCCGACGAGGAGATCCTCGAGCTGACCTACATCACGATGCTGTACGACTCGCACGCGGTGATGGCGCGAGCCCTGCGTCTCGAGTGGGACGACCGCGACGACCCGATCGTCGAGGTGGCCGCGCCCGAGGGCTTCGTCTCGTTCGATCTCGGCGCCGCCATCGCGGCGCCCAACCCGGAGACCGGCGATGCCTGACGTCACGCTGCGCGACGTCACCCTGCGCGACGGGCTGCAGGACGAGCAGCCGATCAGCACGGAGGCCAAGCTCGAGATCTTCGCTGCGCTCGTCGGTGCCGGGATCAGCGACCTCGAGCTGACCTCGTTCGTCCGTGCCGACCGCGTGCCGGCGATGGCCGACGCAGAAGCGATGGCCGCAGCAACGGCCGACGGCGAGCTGCCGGTCCGCTGGGGCCTCGTGCTGAACCTGCGCGGCGCGCAGCGGGCGCTCGCCGCCGGACTGCGCAACCTCCAGTTCGTCGTGTCCGTGTCCGAAGCGCACAACCGGAACAACGCCGGTCGTTCGGTGGACGAGTCGCTCGGCGACCTGGCCGCGATCGTCGAGCTCGCCCGTGTCGAGGGCGCTGTGGTGGAGGCGACGTTGGCGACGGCCTTCGGCTGTCCGCACACCGGCCCGGTCGCGGTCGACGATGTGCGCCGCGTGGCGACCGCCGCCATTGCCGCAGGGGCCTCGGCACTCGGCCTGGCCGACACGATCGGCACCGCCGTGCCCACCGAGGTGACCGCACTCGTGCGCGCCGTCGTCGCCGACCAACCCGGTGCACCCGTCGGCATCCACCTGCACGACACGCGCGGACTGGCGATCGCCAACGCACTCGCGGCGATGGACAGCGGTGTGCGCCGCATCGACGGCAGCGTCGGTGGCCTCGGTGGGTGCCCGTTCGCTCCCGGCGCGTCGGGCAACCTGCCGCTCGAGGACCTCGCTCACGCACTCGAGCACATGGGCGTGCGCACCGGCGTCGACGTCGATGCGCTCGTCCGCGCCGCCGAGGTCGCGTGCGCGGCGGTCGGCCGTCCGGTCGGCAGCCACATCGGCGTCGCCGGACCCCGGTTCGCCCGCCTCGTGCCCGCCGGCGGCTGATGACGGCGAACGCGCTCGCCGACGTGTCGGTCTACCGGCAGCTGCGCGACAGCATCGTCGAGGGTCGATTGGCGCCGGGCGTGCGACTCGTCGAGCAGGCGCTCGCCGAGCAACTGGGCGTGTCGCGCACGCCGGTGCGCGAGGCGCTTCGCCACCTCGAAGCCGACGGGCTCGTCGTCAGCGAACGCAACCGCGGCGCCGAGGTGCGCCGGCTGTCGGCGGGCGAGGTCGACGATCTCTACGAGCTGCGCGGACGGCTCGAGTCCTACGCCGCCGAGCTTGCCGCAGCACGAGCCGACGACGCGCAGCGGGCAGAGCTGCAGGAGGCTGCCGCCGCGTTCGATGCCGTGGTCGCCGAGATGCGCGCCGCCGGGGCGCACGACTTGTCCAGCACCCGCCGGCTGAACGCCGCCAACCGGTGGTTCCACGACGCGCTGGTCGGCGCTGCTCGCCACGACCGGCTGACCGCGGTGCTCGGCAACACGGTGGACGTGCCGCTGGTGTTCCAGGCGTTGCAGTCCTTCGACGTCGAGCAGCTCGGCCGCTCGGCGTTGTTCCACCGGCTCATCGCCGACGCGGTCGGCGCCGGCGAGGACCGTCGCGCCGGCCGGCTGATGTCCGAGCACATCGCCCAGGGCCACGACATGATCCGCGTGCTGATCAGCGCGCCCTGATCAGCGAACCAGGTCCTTGCCGATGATCTCCTTCATGATCTCGGTGGTGCCGCCGTAGATGCGGGTGATCCGCGCGTCGACGTAGGCGCGGGCGATCGGGTACTCGGTCATGTACCCGTACCCGCCGTGCAACTGCACGCACGTGTCGACGACGCGGCCCTGGAGCTCGGTGCACCACCACTTCGCCTTCGCGGCATCCTCGGCCGACAGCTCGCCGTCGTTGAGGGCGAGCACGCACTGGTCGATGAAGACCTGGGCGATGGTCACCTCCGTCGCCATCTCGGCCAGCTTGAAGCGGGTGTTCTGGAAGCCGTCGAGCCGCTGCCCGAACGCTTGGCGCTGCCGCGTGTACTCGACCGTCCAGTCCAACGCCGACTGTGCCGCGGCGACGCCTGCGACCGCGATCGACAACCGCTCCTGGGGCAGGTTGCCGACCAGCTGGAAGAAGCCCTCGCCCTCGCCGCCGAGGCGGTTGGCGATCGGCACGCGCACGTCGGTGAAGAACAGTTCCGCGGTGTCCTGGCTGTGCATGCCGATCTTGTCCAGGTTTCGACCCCGCTCGAATCCGGGCATGCCGCGCTCGATGACGAGCAGCGACATGCCGCGGTGTCGTTGCGTCGGGTCGGTCTTCACCGCGGTGATCACGAGGTCCGCGTTGATGCCGTTGGTGATGAACGTCTTCGACCCGTTGACGATGTAGTCGTCGCCGTCGCGGATCGCGGTTGTCGTCATCGAGGCGAGGTCGGAGCCGATGCCCGGCTCGGTCATCGCGATCGCGGTGATCAGCTCGCCCGAGCACATGCCGGGCAGCCAGCGCTGCTTCTGCTCCTCGTTGGCCAGGCTGAGGAAGTACGGCATGC
Organism: Ilumatobacteraceae bacterium; assembly: GCA_965229005.1. GTDB lineage: Bacteria > Actinomycetota > Acidimicrobiia > Acidimicrobiales > Ilumatobacteraceae > CBDDIP01. The sequence goes on along the minus strand of CBDDIP010000001.1, from coordinate 309,786 downwards.
AGATGTCGTTGTGCAGCGTGAGGCCCAGCCCGGCACCACCTGCACCGGCGCGCTGCACCTCTTCGCAGATGATCTGGTTGTAGCGGAAGTCGCGCACACCGCCGCCTCCCAGCTCCTCCGGCACGTCGATGCCGAGGAACCCGGCAGCGCCCGCCTTGGTGAACAGCTCTCGGTCGGCCACCCCGTCGCGCTCCCAGCGGTCCATGTGCGGACTCAGCTCGCGATCGATGAACGTCCGCACGCTCGTGCGGAACTGCTCGTGCTCGTCGGTGAACAACGTTCGTCTCATGTGGGGTCCTGTTGCCGTTCTGTCTGCTCGAAGAATTCGGTGATGGCAGCGGCGGTCTCGTCGAACTGCTCCCAGTAGTGCATGTGCCCGCAGCTGAGGTGCACGACGTCGAGCCCGGGGTCGAGCAGCTCGTGCAGCTCGGCGATCGTGGACGGCTGGACCAGGTCGGCGCGATCGGCGACGATCAGCAGCGTCGGCCGGCGGGCCACGGCGTCGGGCAGCGGGAAGCAGACCTCGCCCCAGCCGGTGATCACCGCTGGCTTGTGGTACCGGAAGCGGTAACGGCCGTCGTCGCCGAGCACGAGGTGCTCCTCGATGTCTTCGATCACCGCCGGGTTGATGTGCTCGTCGTCGCCGAGGTTCTCGTTGCGCGCGGCAGTCGCTGCTTCGACGGTCGCCCAGCCGTCGAACTCGATCGTGTCCGCAGCTGCCTTGGAGGCAAACGACCCTGGAAGCGCCAGCGCGGGGTCGAGCAGCGCCAGGCGACGCACGCGTTGCGGCGCGGTGGCCAGCAGCGTCAGCGCGATGCACCCGCCGTAGCTGTGGCCGACAACGTCGACGCTGTCCAGACCGAGCTCGTCGAGCGTGTCGATCAGGTCGCGGACGTGCTGCACGATCGACCACGGGCCGTCAGACGTGGAGCGTCCGTGGCCGCGCAGGTCGACGGCGATCGTGTTGCGCTCGGGCCAGGCCTCCTCGGCCAGGCGCCGGAACCGGCGACCGTGGGCGGTGATGCCGTGGATGGCCAGCAGCGGCGGGCCGTCGGCGTTGCCGAAGTGGTGGGTGTGCAGCCGGGTCACGCAGCGGATGCTACGGGGCCGACCCGTCGACGTCCCGGGTCAGACCAGCCCGTGGCTGAGTGCCAGACGAACCGCGTGGGTGCGGCGGCGAACGCCCAACTTGTCGTAGATGTTGTTGAGGTGCGTCTTGACCGTCTGCGTCCCGATCAGCAACCGTTCGCTGATCTCGTCGTTGCTCCTGCCGGTGGCCAGCTCGGCCAACACCTCGCGCTCGCGGAAGGTGAGGTCGAAACGCGGCTGGCGAGGCACCTGCACCCGCGAGTCGAAGATCGCCGACAGCAGACCGGGAGCGACGTAGCGCCGATCGGTGATCACCGAGTCGAGTGCTGCAGCGAGCTCGCCGTCGTGGCCGTCGCGGCCGACGACCGCGTACGCGCCCTCGGCGCACAGCTCGATCAGCGTGGTCGGCGACGAGTTGGCCGCCAGGGCGACGACCTTCACGCCCATCGCCGCCGCCCGGCGTACCGCTGAGTTCTGCGTCGAGTCGGGGAGCTGACCGATCACCATGACGTCGATGGGGCGTTCGTCCGTGCGATCGCCGATGCGGGAGAACAGCTCCGTGGCCGTGGACACGGACAGCACGACCGTGATGCCCTGCTGGCGCATCGCCAGCTCCACGCCGGCTCGCACGAGCGCCCACTCATCCACGATCACCGCTGTTCTCATCGACGCCTATGTTCGGCACCTGCACGCAGGGGCTGAAGCGAAATCTTGCGACTTTCTTGAATTCCTCAAAAGCACCACAACGGCGTTCAGAATCTGCCGATCGTCAAGAAGCGGCGTTGAGGCCCGCTGTGCTGATGATGCCCTCCCGCTGGGCGATGGCGACCGCCTCCAGCTTGGAGTGGGCGCCGAGCCGGCGGATGGCGTTCTGCACGTGGTTGCGCACCGTGTTGATGGACAGGTGCATCCGCATCGACAGCTCGGCGGTGGACAGTCCCTCGGCCAGGTAGCGCAGCACCTCGATCTCGCGACGGCTGAGATGATGTGCGGGAGTGGTCGTTCGCGTGAGACGGGACACGAGCGCGGAGACGAGCTGCGGCGCCAGCGGCCTGCCGCCGTTGCTCACCGACCGGACGGCCTGCACGAGGTCGTCCATCGTCTGGTCCTTGAGGAGGTAGCCATTGGCGCCGGCCTCGAGGGTGCGCACCACCGTGTGGTAGTCGGACATGGCGCTGAGCACGATGATCGCCGACTCGTCGCACGCGGCGTGGATGCTGGCGATCCCGTCGGGCGCCTCCCCATCAGGCAGGTTGTAGTCGAGCACGACGACATGCGGTCGCTGCCGGCGGACCAACGCAGCGCCGTCGTGCAGCGTCGTCGCCGCGCCCACCACCTCGATGTCGGGGTGGGTTGCGAGCGCCATCTGCAGAGCCTCGGAGACCATGACGTGGTCTTCGATGATCGCTACAGAGATGACTCCGTCGACAACGCGCTTCTGCGATAGCACTTCCAGTCCTCGTCCTCGTCCGATTCCAAAGGCTGCTCGTGGAGTTCCACGACTTCCAGGATTCCAGAGGAGTTCCCGTCCCATGACCTGTGCAAACAGCTTCGCACACGATGGCTGGTCACCGGGGCGCTGATGAGCGATCTGTGTGTGTCATTTCTGTGAAAGTCGACGCCGCGTGACCGGAGTTGATGCAACTGCATCAATGACGTTGGGCCAATCGAATCTCATCGTGCGTGTGGTTGCGTCACCGTCGGTGACGCAACTTCGCTCACCTGAAGGCGGGAGGAGACCGGGCCGCATCCCCCGAATCGGGTGAGCGCCGCACTCTCCGCGGTCCCGATCACCTCAGCATGACGCTGCTGCTGGTTCGCGACACCGCAACACATCGCCCGAACGGGGCGCCGCACAAGGGATCCGCCACAGAAACCGGGCACTCCGGGGATGCGGTGATCGCACGACGTGAACGACTGTTCGCCGCCGTGCGCCTCTCACGGGCGCTGGCCGCAGTGGACACGTCGCTTCGCGGTGCGGTCATCGACTTCCCCGTGTCGCTCGTGATCGACGGCGGCGTGCACGACCTGGAGGCCAACGCCACCCCCGGCTTCTTCGCCGAGGGCCATCACATGGTCGTTGCGCGAGCGCTCGTCGGCACGCTCGACATCAGCGGTCGCTTCGAGTTCTGCGTGGGCGAGCCGTTCGGCGTCGCCCCAGCGCAGTGGACTGCCGTCGACACGGCATCGGGACTGCGCGTCGAGGTGCCTGCCCACATCGTGGCGGCGCTGCCGGCCTCGACGCAGGTGCCGTCGCTCGGCGAAGCGCTCATCGGCGCTGTGCGCCGCGCCCACCTGATGGCCGAGCGCGCCAGAGTCGAGCTGCTGGAGACCAACCGCGGCCTCGTTCGCTCCGTCGTCAACCGCTTCCGCGGTGTCGTCCGTGCCGAGTCGGCGTCGATCGACCTCAGCGACCTCATGGCCGTTGGCGAGCACCACCTGTTGGAGGTCGTCGATCGGTGGTTCACCGACCCGACGGCGAAGCCGGTGCGCGACGTCGCCTGGTCGAAGCTCGTGCAACGAGCCATCGGCAACGCGCTGCGCACCGAGATCGCCCGAGCGACCGGCATCTCGGTCGAGTTCCGTCAGCTGCTCGCCTGGTTCCACTCGCACCCCGACGATCGCGTCGGCGACCCCGCCGACGTCGCCGAACGGATGGCCTTCGCAGCCGGCGTGACCCGCATGATGTCCCGGCTCGGCGTCAACGAACGGGCAGCCGGGGCTGCGGCGCTCACGGCGATGCTCGAGTCCGGCGAGGCGCAGTACGTCGCGCCATCCCGCGAAGCCTCGGCGATCTCTCGCCGGCTGCGTGCCGAGGGCACCTTCGTGATCGCGTCGCGCTCGTCGCTCGCGGAGATCGAGCGAGCGCAACGGTTCACCGGCACGTCGCCGGTGATGCTGGACGCCGACGACGACCGACACGATCGTGGCACGCACCTGTCGTCTCGCGACGAGGGCTACGACAGGGCCGACGGCGTCGACCTCGTTCGGCGCTTGATCGAAGGCAGCGGGATGACGCCACTGGAGGCACTCGTGTGGCTGCAGCGCACCGGCGCACTCGACCCGGGTGGTCACGCGACCGAGCTTCCCGACATCGCCATCGACCTGGGGCTGGAGGGTCGCTCCGAGGCTCGCGCGGCCCTGCGCCGGGCCCGTCGCAAGCTCGATGCGTGGACCTCGGAGAATTTCTCTGCGGAGTCCTTGAACGGATGAGGGCGACGCCGAAACGAACGACGCCGGGCACGGACGTCCGGGAAGACATCACACGGAGGTACTTGTAATGCGTATCAATGCGAACATCGCGGCCCTCAATGCAAGCCGCAACCTGAGCGTCACGAACGCTCAGCTCGGGAAGAGCCTCGAGAAGCTGTCGTCTGGCTACCGGATCAACCGGGCCGCCGACGACGCCGCCGGCCTCGCCATCTCGGAGGGTCTGCGTGCGGAGATCCGTGGCTCGGCCCAGGCCCAGCGCAACGCCCAGGACGGCATCAGCTTCCTGCAGACCGCTGAAGGTTCCCTCACCGAGGTTCACTCCATGCTCCAGCGCATGCGTGAGCTGGCCGTGCAGGCTGCCAACAGCACGTCGGACGGCACGGCTGAGCAGGCTGAGGTCACCCAGCTGCTCAACGAGATCACGGCCATCGGCGCCCGCACCCGGTTCTCGGGCATCACGGTGTTCAACGACTTCAGCGTCGCCGCCAACACCCTGAACTTCCAGATCAGCGCGAACGCCGCGGCCACCGAGCAGGTGTCCGTTGCAACCAACCTGACCCTGGACGCCAACGCTGCCACGGGCCTGATCACGGTCAACCTGACCACGGGCGTCGACCTGACGACCAGCAACACCACGGCGCAGACCGCCATCACCAACATCGACACGGCCATCAAGAACGTGTCGAGCACCCGTGCGACGCTCGGTTCGGTCCAGAACCGCCTCGAGCACACGGTTGCCAACCTCGGCGTCGCGGTGGAGAACCTGACCGCTTCCGAGAGCCGCATCCGTGACGTGGACATGGCTGCCGAGATGGTGACCTACACCCGCAACAGCATCCTCAGCCAGGCCGGCACCGCAATGCTCGCCCAGGCGAACCAGGTGCCGCAGGGCATCCTGCAGCTGCTGCGCTGAGCCAGAGCACGGCTCAACACGATGTGCGGTGGTCGCGCACCGCATCCAGCTCGCCCCTTGTCTCGCTTCCGCGGGACAAGGGGCGTAGCCCAATTTCCCGCACGTTCTGTTCAGTTCTAGGAGGTTGAGATGACCAGTGGCATCGACACCGATTCGATCATCACCCAGATGATGGCGGTCGAACGCAGACCGCAAGACATGATGAAGACGCGCGTGTCGACGCTGCAGCGGGCGCAGAACGCCTGGCAGGCGATCGCCGACAAGCTCACCGCGCTGAAGTCCGCATCCGACGCGCTTGCCGGCCTCGACTCGTTGTCGACGTTGCGCACCGTCAGCTCCAGCAACACCTCCGCCGTGTCCGTTCGTTCGATCGGCGCCGGCGCCAGCACCTCGACGGCCGTCGAGGTCCTCGGCCTGGCCGCCGCCAACTCCGTGCTCGGCAGTGACGTGTTCACCGCGGCGACCGACTCCGTCGGCGCCCGCACGCTGGACATCACGTCGGCCAGTGGAGCGACCACGACCATCACGTCCAGCGACGGCACGATCGGCGGGCTCGCCGCGGCGGTGAACGCCGCCGGCATCGGCGTGTCGGCCAAGGTGCTGCAGACGTCGCCCGGCCAGTACCAGCTCTCCCTCACCGCGACGAGCAGCGGCACCGCCGCCTCGTTCACGGCTGCCGGCACCGGCTGGACGTCGTTGGACACGGTTCGCGCCGCGGCCGACTCCCAGATCCGCGTCGACGGGGTGACCATCACCCGCGCCAGCAACGTGATCAACGACGTGCTCGACGGCGTCGAGCTGACGCTCCTCGGCACGACGACGACAGCGCTCACGGTGTCGAGTGCGCGCGACGACGCCGCCATCACGGCGAAGGTGAAGGCGATCGTGGATGCGTCGAACGCGCTGGCCACCACCATCGCTGCGGCGACCAAGACGAGCACCGACGAAGCCAGCCGCGGCCCCCTCGCCGGCGACTACACGGCGCGTCAGCTGATCGACTCGGTCCGCGCTGCGATCGCCTCGCCGTTGACGACCGCGACGGGTGCGGTCACGACGTCGAGCGCGCTCGGCATCTCGTTGAGCAAGGACGGCACGATCAACTTCGACCCGGCCAAGCTCGCCACCTCGCTGGCCAGCGACCCGACGACGGTGCTGGCCGCGATCGGCCGCAACGGAACGTCGTCGGCGAGCGGCGTCTCGGTGGTCGGCGCGATCTCCACCGCAACGGCTTCGTCGCGAGCGATCACCGTCACCCAGGCGGCGAGCCAGGCGACGCTCGTCGGGATGCCGTCGCCGCCGCCGGCTCCCGGGACGCAGATCTCGATGAACATCGTCACGCCGACGGGCAGCTTCAACGTCTCGTTCGTCGCCGGCAACACGTGGTCGCAGACGGCCGGCAACCTCAACGCGGCGCTGCGCGCTGCCGGCGTGAAGATGATCGCTGTCGCCCAAGCCGGCAGCATCGATCTCCGCGCCGAGCAGTACGGCGCCGGCCACGTGTTCACCATCTCTGGCGCTGCAGCGCTCGGGCTCGACGGCACGTCCGGTGACGGGGTCCACGCCACCGGCACGATCGACGGCGTCGCGTTCACCGCCACCGGCAAGAGCCTCACCACGGGAGGCGTCGTGCTCAACATCGGCACCACCGACGGCCAACTCGCAGCGGCCGGCGGGACGGTCTCCGGCACGGTGACGTTGACGTCCGGGCTTGCCGGCGCCCTCAGCACGATCGGTGCTCGCGGTGCGGCCTCCGGCCCGGTGCTGGCCTCGAAGGCCTCGCTGCAGGACCAGATCGACGACCTGCAGAAGCGCATCGATCGCTACGACGACACCCTCAAGCAGCGCGAAGGCGTGCTGCGGACGAAGTTCGCCAACATGGAGATCCTCATCGACAAGCTCCAGCAGATGACATCCTCCATCGGCTCCCTCAGCACCACCTCCAGCTCCTAGAAGGACCAAGTCACATGTCAGCACCTGCCGCAGCCCTGGCGACCTACGCGCAATCCTCTGCCGCGACAGCGAGTCCGTACGAGGTCGTGCGCATGGCGTACGAGCGGGTCATCACCGCGTGTGATCGTGCCGAGCACGCCGAGCGCAACCGCACCTCGAACTGGCTGCAGGTGTTCCACGACGAGACGATCCGTGCCCAGTCGATCCTGGTCGAGCTGAGCGCCGGGCTGTCGCTCGGCCACCCCGATCCGGCGGTCGTGGCACTCTCCCAGCAGCTCGACAACCTCTATCGCTACGCGATCCATCAGCTCGTGCAGGCGAACATGCAGAAGTCGCGCGAGCAGATCCCGGCAGTGCGTCTGGTCATCGACGGGCTGCGCGACGCGTGGGTCACCGGCGCGCGATGAGCGAGCCCGACATCGGCGTGTGGTTGCAGGCGGCCGACGTGCTGTTCGGCCGGCCGCTACCGCCGGAGGACGAGGTCGATGATCTGGTGCAGGCCGGGCTCGATCTGGACGTGCCGAGCACGCCGACGCACGTGGATCCGGTGCAGCTGGAGCGAGTGCTCGCCGTGCTGCGCGCCCGGCGTTCGGCGATGGCTGTCGAGCTCGCCGAACTGGCCCGACGCCGCGTCGAGCTGACGCGCGCCCAGGCGGGTGTGACCGGGTACTTGAACTCGGGCGCCAGCGTGCCGATGCACTGATCCAGACAAGCCAGACAAGTCAGGAGCGGGCCCACGGACGGGTTCTCGACGTGCACGGATGCCACGACGAGAGGCCAGCCTCATGGACCCCCTGTTCAACACGGTCGAATACACGCTTGGTGCGCTGCAGCTGCGCATGGACACCACCGCGCACAACGTCGCCAACGCCAACACCCCGCTGTACCGCAGCGAGCGGGTCAGCTTCGAGCAGGGCCTGGCCGCCGCGTTGCGCGACGGCAAGGGTGCGCCGGGGCCGAGCCCGACCCTCGTCGGCGGCGAGGACCTCGTCGACAAGAGCGGCACCAGCGTCAGCCTGGAGAACGAGCTGACCGACATGGCCAAGACCTCGCTCGAGCGCCAGGTGATGGTGTCGAGCTTCAACTACAAGATCGACATCCTCAAGGCCGCCGGTGGTGTGCGATGAGCCACGGACCGTTCGCCAGCATCGACATCTCCAACACGGGCCTCGGGTACAACAAGTACTGGCTCGACACCATCGCCCACGACATCGCCAACATCAACACCACGACGACGCCGGGCCAGGAGCCGTTCCGGGCACGCATGGTCGTGGCCATGCCGCTTCCCACGAACACCGCACAGGGTGGCGGGGTGATCGTCGGTGACGTGGTCGACCAAGAGGGTGACCCGGCGCTGATGTTCGACCCCGACAACCCGATCGCCGACGAGCGAGGGTACGTGCAGGGCGCCGTGGTCGATCTGGCGGGCCAGCTCGGCGATCTGATCCTCGCCAGCCGTTCGTACCAGGCGAACATGAGCGTGTTCAAAGAGGCCCGCGATTCGTTGCAGGTCACCACGACGCTGGGTCGGGCCTGACGATGTCGGGCATCGGACCGATCGGCTCGGTCGGCTCTGTCGGCGGCACGTCGCCCGTCTCGGGGACGAAGCCTGCTGCCGGCTTCGGCGACGCGATGCTCAAGGGCCTCGACTCGGTCGCCGGGCTGGAGAAGAAGGCGGACAACCTCGTCGCCACGATGGCGGCCGGCGGCAACGTGCAGATCTCCGACGTGATGGCCGCGACCAGCAAGGCCAACCTCGGCATGTCGATCGTCAACGAGATCCGTTCACGCGGCCTCGAGGCGTACCAGTCGATCATCAACACCCAGGTCTGACGTGAACCCAGCATTCGACAACGCCAACCAGAAGTGGCGCGGGCTCGGCTTCGGCCAGCGCGTCACGCTGCTCGTCGGGTCGGTGGCGCTCGTCGTCGCCGGCTACGTCGTGTACCAGAAGATCAACGAGCCGAACTGGGCGGTGCTCTACGCCAACGTCGACGACGCGACCGCGTCCGACGTCCTCGCCGGGCTCGACGCACATGGCATCCAGAACAAGATGGAGGGCAACGGCACCCGGATCCTGGTGCCGAAGGAGCAGCTGGCGTCATCGCGCCTCGCTCTGGCCGGCGATGGCATCACCGCGACGCCGCAGCCGGAGGGCTTCGACGAGATCTTCGCCAACCAGGGCCTGGCCAGCAGCGACTTCGAGCAGCGGGTGAACTACGAGCGCGCCCTCGAGGGTGAGCTGGCCCAGACGTTGCTGACGATGGACCCCGTCGCCGGGGCTCGGGTCCAGCTGAGCATCCCGGCCCCGTCGATCTTCATCGGCGACGGCGGCGACAACGCCGACAAGCCGACCGCCTCCGTCGTCCTGTCGTTGCGCCGCGATCTGACTCGCGCCGAGAGCGACATGATCGCCAACGTCATCGCCTCATCGGTCGAGGGCTTGACGCCTGACCAGGTGACGATCGCCGCCGCCGACGGAACGCTCCTGCGCGCAGCGGGCTCCGACGACAGCGGTACGAGCGGTGGTTCGACCCACAACATCGACGTCACCCGCGAGTACGAAGCGAGCCTGTCGACGCGGTTGACCGAGCTCGCACGCACGCTCACCGGCGAGCCGAACGCGAGGGTCGAGGTGCGCGCCGTGCTCGACTTCACCCAGTCGACCGTCGAGCAGGAAGTGATCGATCCGACGAAGAACACACCGACCGCTGAACACGAGACGACCGAGACGTGGTCGGGGAGTGGCGGCACGGCCGGTGGCGTCTCCGGCGTCGATGGTGGCCCGATCGATGCGTCCGGTTCGTCCGACGGCACGTACGAGAAGTCCGACAAGACGACGACGTATGTCCCGGGTGATCGCACGATCACGCGGTCGACGACGTCGACCCCGACGGTCACCAAGCTCAGCGTCGCCGTCGTCGTCCCGGTGGTGGCGAGCGCCGACGGGACCGTCGAGTCGACCGTGGACGAGGCGACGCTCAGTCGTGTGCTCGGCCCGGCAGCCGGCATCGACACCGAACGCGGCGACACGATCGAGGTCGCGGTCGTGCCGGCGACGGCTGCCGACACCGGCGATCTGATCACCGACGTGCCGGCAACCGCCGGTGCAACCGAGGCGCAGATCCCCCAGACCACCTTGATCGGCGGAGCTGCCGGCGCCGGCGCGTTCATCATGCTGTTGCTGGCGCTGTCGATGCGCCGTCGCCGCAAGAAGAAGGAGAAGCGCCTCGCCGCGCTGAACCCGGCGCTGAGCGGGAAGACGAAGGGTCGCAAGGGCAAGAAGAAGGGTGACGTCGATCCGACCGAGACGATGCCCGCCGCGGCGCGGGCCGCAGCGCCCGGCAACCCGGACCGCGAAGCGGTCGACGAGATCAAGGGCGACCTCGAACGGATGCTCCAGGAGAGCCCTGAATCGTTGGCGGCCCTGCTGAGCACCTGGATGGCCAAGTGAGCCGGCGGCGCGGCGGCGGTGCCGCCGTCGCCCAACCGGAAGCGGCGGACGCCGGGTCAGTCGGATCAACGGTGAAGTCCTCCGAGCCCGGGTTCCCCGGAGCGCGCACGGTGGCCATCGTCGTTGCTGCGCTCGGTGCCGAAGCCGGGGGCAAGGTCCTCAGCCAGTTCTCGGCGCCCGAGGTGGAAGCCATCGTGCGCGAGGTGAAGGACATGCCGCGCGTGCCCATGACCGAGGTGCTGCAGGTGATCGGACGCTTGCGCGACGAAGCCATCGCACAGTCGTATGCCGTCGCCGGCGGCCTGGACAAGGCGCGCGAGCTGCTGCGCCGCAGCCACGGTGCCGACGCCGACGCGATCCTCGAGCAGATCCTCGCGGCCTCGTCGGCGGTTCCGTTCCAATTCCTGCGCGGCCGCCGCATCGATCAGATCGTCTCCTACCTGTCCTCCGAGCACCCGCAGGTGATCGCGCTGGTGCTTGCCCACCTCCCGATGGGGCTTGCCGCGCAGGTCATCGAGGGACTCCCCGCCGAGCTGCGCGCCGAGGTCGCCGGTCGCTACGCCAAGCTCGAGTCGATCGATCCGGACGTCGTTGCCGAGGTCGAGCTGGCGATGCTGCGCCGTGTCGGCGCCGGCACGCCGACCGAGTCGAACTCCACCTCGCGTGGCGGCATCAAGCCGTTGGCGCAGCTGCTCAACAACGTCGCCCGCGACACGGAGAAGGTCGTGCTCGGCGAGCTCGAACGCTCCGATCCCGCACTGGCGACGGCGGTGCGCGACCTGATGTTCGTGTTCGAGGACATCACCCACCTCGACGATCGCGGCCTGCAGGAGGTGCTCCGCCTCGCCGACACGCGCACCATCGCGCTGGCCCTGAAGGAGGCGGCGCCACCGGTGCGCGAGAAGATCGAGCGCAACCTGTCGCAGCGTGCCGCCGAAGACGTCAACGAGTACAGCTCGACGCTCGGCATGGTGCGCCGCTCCGACGTGGAAGCCGCGCAGCAGGAGATCGTGCGTGGTGCGCGCAAGCTCGAGGAGGAAGGCCGCATCGTGCTCATGCGCGGTGGCGGCGGCGGAGGCGACTTCATCCAATGACGCGCATCCTGCGTCGTCCCTCCTTCGACGGTGCTCCGATCGATGTGCCCGCGCCGCCGGCGTGGGACTCCGTCGCGCTCGCCGCCTACGAGCAGGGCTACGACGAAGGTGGTCACCGCGGCCGCGAGCTCGGCCGCCGCGACCTGCGCGAGATGCAGGGCCAGCTCGACGCTGCGGTGGACCGTTGCCTGGCGAGCATCGACTCGGCGTCGCATGCGATGACGGCCCGCGTCGTCGACGTCTCCGAGCTCTACGTCACCACGGCGCTGCGGCACGTGCCCGAGGCGCGTACGGCGGGCATGCTCGTCCGACTCGGCGAGGTGCTGCAGGCGTTCGAGCCCGGCGCGCTGGAGGTGTCGGTCGCTCCCGATCTGGTTGCCGAGCTGAGCGAGATCCTGGCGCCGCGCAACGTGCACGGTGAGCGAGTGACGGTGGTCGGCGACGCCAGCCTGCTGCCCGGCGAGTTCCGCATGCACAGCGAGTGGGCGGACGCCGATGGCACCTTCGAGCGCTACCTCGCGGCAGCACGCGATGCCCTCGAGCTGCACCTGTCGGGCGACCCCCGATGACCAACACGTCCGGCAGCCCGGTCAGCACCCGCCCAGGCCTGGGGGTGTGGCCGGCGCGCGGTCGGCGCACGGCGCTGATCTCCACCGGTGGCGAATCGCCTCCCGAGGACACGGTGCTCGGCATCGACGACGATCCGGTCGGCCTGCCGATCGCCCTGCCCGTTCGCGGGACGGTCACCGTGATCCGTGGCATGGAGGTCGGCGTACGCGGCATCCGTCTGCCGATCGGCACGTCCGTCCAGATCGAGGGCGTCGCGGTCGACGGTGGGATGCACGCACTCGACGCCGAGGTCGTCGCCGCATCCGACGGCGAGACGCGCCTGGCGCTCCTCGGCGAACCCGCCGGGCTCAGCAGCGGGGCGCGGGCGTGGCCCACGCTCGGCAGCGGTCAACCACTCGGCGCCGGCCTGCTCGGTCGCGTCGTCGACGCGCTCGGTCGACCGATCGACGGTCGCGGTACGGTGCAGGCGGCCCGGGGTCGCATCGATCGCGACGTCCCGGCGGCGCTGTCTCGTCGGCGGATCACCCAGGCGATGCCGGTCGGGGTGCGCGTCATCGACGGCTTCACCACGCTCGCTCGCGGACAGCGCGTCGGCCTCTTCGCCGGCTCCGGTGTCGGCAAGTCGACGCTCCTCGGGATGATGGCGCGCGGCGCCGACGCCGACTGCGTCGTCATCTGTCTCGTCGGTGAGCGCGGTCGTGAGGTGCGCGAGTTCCTCGAGGACGATCTCGGTCCCGAGGCAGCAGCGCGCGCTGCCGTCGTCGTCGCCACGTCTGACCAACCAGCGCTCGTGCGCGTCCGCGCGCTGCGGTACGCGACGGCGATCGCCGAACAGCTCGCCGACGAAGGTCGCGACGTCCTGTTCCTCTGCGACTCGCTGACCCGCTTCGCCCTCGCCCAACGAGAGGTCGGCCTGGCCGCCGGCGAACCGCCGACCGCACGCGGCTTCACCCCGTCGGTGTTCGCCGCGCTGCCGCGTCTGCTGGAGCGGACCGGACCGCGCGAGCACGGCACGATCACCGCGATCTACACCGTGCTGGTCGACGGTGACGACCACAACGACCCGATCGCCGACACCGTTCGAGGCATCCTCGATGGCCACATCGTGCTCGATCGCCGTCTCGCGCACGCCGGCCGCTACCCGGCCGTCGATCCGCTGCAATCCATCTCCCGATTGGCCAGCAAGGTCCTGCCCGTGCACCAGGCCGGGATCGCCGAGGTGGCGCGCCGCGCCCTGTCGGCCGCCGACTCGGTGCGTGACCTCGTCGAGGTCGGTGCCTATGCGCCGGGCAGCAACATCGAGGCCGATCACGGTCTCGCCGTGAGCCCAGGCATCGTCGAGCTGTGTCGCCAGCAGATCCACGAGATCACCCCGATCGACGTCACGTTCGCGGCGCTGAGCGAACTGCTCACCGCGCACGGCGAAGCAGGTGCAGCATGACGCGACCTGTGTCGGGCAACCAGCGCGGCGACGTCGTGGTGCGCGTGCGCACGATCGCCGAGGACATCGCCGCCGCTGCGGCCGCCGCCGCTCGACAGAGCGCGGATGCCGCTGCGGACGCGGCGACGGTGGCGCGGCAACGCGCTGCCACGCATCCGCTGTCGGGCGCCGACCGCCCGCTCGCGGCGGCAGATCTGATGACCGCCGTCGGTGTCGCCAGCGCGTTGCGGGAGTCGGCGTTGTCGGCGATGCGTCGCTCTGAACTGGCCGAGCAGTCGATGGACGACGCGCGGCGTCTGGCCCAGACGGCGACCTCCAGCCGCATGGCGGCGCAGCGACTGGTGCAGCGGCGGATCGCCGCGGTCGACGCCGCTGAACGGCAACGCAGCCAGCGATCGATCGACGAGAACGCTGCTGGGTCGCACCGGGGTCGGTGATGTCGGTGGACGCACCTGCCGCCGTCGCGGCGATCATGGCTCGGGTCACCGAGGTCTCCGCCGAACCGCTCGCGGTCACGCGCCTGCGTGACCGGTTCGACCCGTCGCGCCTCGAGCAAGCCATCGCCGCGTCGACGACGAGCGTCCCGCAGACGGCGACGCCCACGCAACCGACGACCCGCGTGGGCAGGATGGAGACGCCCCGCATCGTCCAGGCGTCGGGCTCGGCTGCTGCCGGCGACGCCACGACGTTCCCCGGAATCGAGTACCTCACCACCGCGCCACAGCCGAGCGGTACGTGGGTCGATCGCATCCCCAACGCGCGCGGCAAGGCGCTCGCTCCGGCGATCGCTGCGGCCGCGCAGCGCTACGGGCTTGATCCCGCGTTCCTCGCCTCGGTGTTCTGGACCGAGTCGTCCTACACGCCGAACGTCGTCTCGCGCACCGGCGCCATCGGGCTCGGCCAGCTGATGCCGGAGACGGCGCAGTGGCTCGGGGTCGACCCGTGGGACCCGATGCAGAACATCGATGGTTCGGCGCGGCTGTACAAGTACTTCCTCGATCGCAACAACGGCGACATCACGCTGGCGATCGCCTCGTACGCGGCGGGCCCGGGTGCGGTGAAGCGGGCAGGCGGCATCCCCGACCAGTTCACCGCCAACTACGTCACCAAGCTCCTCGCCCGTACCGACTACCTCGCCGGCCGCCGCGCCACCCCGCCGTAGCCGCAGTCAGCGTCGCGGGCGGTCGTCGGCCACGAGCGCGGTGAGCGATGAGCGGCCATTGGCCGCCTACTTCTCATCGCGGTGCCGGGAGAAGCTGAGCTGCGTCACCTTCGCAGTCCTTGAACGGTGGGGGCGGGGGCCGATGGAGGGTCTGCACGGAGCATCCGAATCGAGCGCTGCCATGGACGGCAGGTTGCAAGAACCAACGTCCAAACCCTTCGTAGCGTGGCGGTGATGTGAGTGATCCAGATGATCCCCATTGGGGTCGATGCGTCGACAGCAGCGGCGACCGCCGTTGACGGTGCCGCGGGTCCGTTGGGCACCGGGTTCCTCGACGGCTTGCTCGCTGCGCTCACCGTCGAACCGGACCAGCCGGTCATCTCGGCGATGCCTGCGGTCGCGGTCCTCGCTGACGCGACAGCCGAGGCGATCGATCCGGTCGTCGCCGGCTCGTGCCCGTGCTGCATGCTCGTCGGCGCGCCGTCGCCGTCGCCAACTTCTCCCGCTGTGACCGAGACCGTGCCGGCACCGATCATCGACACCACCCCGATCGAGGCTGCCTCCGCTGCCACCGACACGGTCGTGGTGGACGTCGATGCCCCGGTGCTGGCCGGCTCGGCCACGCGGGCGACGGACGAGGCCAGCGATGAACCCGTCATGAACGGCCCGATCGCGGCGCCGATCCTTTCCGATGCGCCTGCTGTCGTCGTTGCTCCCGCGGCAGCGCCCGATGCCACTGGTGGGCATCGTCGTCTGACCGTCGAGGTCACCGGCTCGACCGAGCGGGTGGCGATGCACCGTCCCGGCTGGTCACCGGCGCTCGTGCAGCCTCTCGTGAGCACCGTTGCGGCGGTCGAGCCCGACCCTGACCAGAACCCGGACCCCGAACCCACCGCACTCGCTGTCGGCGTTGCTGTCGCAGTCGATGCACCGACTGCGCCGGTCGACGAGCCCGAGACCGAGCGCGAGGTCGAACGCGAGGTCGAACGCGAGGTCGATGCCGTGGTCGGTGCCACCTCGTCGTCGGTTGCCACCTCGTCGCCCATTGCCGCCGTTGCCGGCCTCGCTGTGGCGGAGGCGCCCAGGCGCGCCGCACCCGATGCACTGGCGGCTCCGTCGGCGGCGCCGATGCGGGCTCGGCATGTTCCCTCGGTCCCCGCGATCCGCGTGCGCGACGACGGCGCTGTGCCGTTCCGAGCCGTTACCAAGCGTGAGGCGATCGCCGAGGCTCCCGTCGACGCCAGTACGGACACGACGGCCACGACGATCAGCACGGCCACGACGCTCAACGCGACGATCGACGCAGCGCCTGCTCGGACGCCGGCTCCTGCGCCGGCCGGGGCGCCGACGAACCTCGGGATGGTCACGTCCAACCTCGCCGGCGTCGACCGTGTCCGCTTCGCTCGTGAGCAGGCACCGGCGCGTGCGGTGCAGCGACTCTCGCTCGATCTCGACGGTGCGCAGGTCGCCGTGCGGTTCCACGGCGAGCGCATCGCCGTCGACGTGGTCTCGGATCCGACGGGTTCGCTCGGCAACGGCTGGGCCCGTGGCGTGGAGCGCACGCTCGACCAGGCGGTGCGCACGGTGTCCGAACCGCGAGACAGCCGATCGGATCCGCGTGGGCAACCCGACAGCTCCGGCCGTCACGGTGGCCACCAAGGCGAGGCAGGCGAGTCCCGCCAACAGCGCCGTCAGCGGGTGTTCGAACTGCTCGCCGACGGCGGCTTCGCGGACCTGACAACAGGAGGAGAGCACTGATGGCCGTCATCGGCGGCGTGGCGTCGACCACGGCAACCAGCACCACCGCGAAGGCGGACATCTTCAGCGGGATGGGACCGGACGCGTTCCTCAAGCTGCTCGTCGCCCAGCTCCGCTACCAGAACCCCATGAACCCGTCGGATCCGACGGCGATGATGGGTCAGATCGCCCAGTACGCACAGGTGGAAGCGCTCACCAAGCTGCAGCAGGGACAAGGCGTCGACCAGTCACTGTCGGAGGCCCGTTTGGCCACCGACCTGGTCGGCAAGGTGGTGACGGCCAGCGATGGCACCGTCACCGAGACCGGGAAGGTGCTCTCCGCCCGGTTCACCGCCACCGGCCCCGTGCTGGTGCTCGACAGCGGCTCCGAGGTCACCCTCAGCGCCGTCACCAAGGTGGATCAACCGGTCGAGCCGGCCACCGCGACAACCCCCTCGACCAACTAACAGGAGATCTTCCTCATGCTTCGTTCCCTCTTCTCATCCATCAGCGGCCTTCGCAGCCACCAGACGATGATGGACGTCACGGCGAACAACATCGCCAACGTCAACACCCAAGGCTTCAAGGCCGGTCGAGCGATCTTCGCCGACGCCCTGTCGCAGACCGTGCGCGGTGGTGGCATCCCCACCACAGGTGCCGGCAGCACCAACCCGATGCAGATCGGCCTGGGCAGCCGCGTTGCCGCCGTCACGACCAGCTTCACCCAGGGTGCGCTGCAGCTGACCGGCCGCGTCACTGACCTGGCCGTGCAGGGCAACGGCTTCTTCGTCGTCGATCGCGGCGGGCAGCAGCTGCTCACCCGCGACGGCGCGTTCAACTGGGACGCGGCCGGCCAGCTCGTGACCGCCGGTGGTGCTCGCGTGCTCGGCTGGACCGCCGACCCGGTCACCGGAACCGTCAACTCGTCGACCGTGCCCGGCTACATCGCCGTGCCCACGTCGGTGCTGCCGCCCGAGGCGACGAGCGCGATCGTGCTCGGCGGCAACGTGTCCGCCGGGACCGCCGTCGGCGACTTCGTCGCCAGCTCCGGCACGGTGCACGACAGCATCGGCACCTCGTTCGACCTGACCATGCGCCTGACCAAGACGGGCGTCGGCACGTGGAGCGCACAGATCACGGCGACGGCGCCTGACGGCACGATCAACGACATCACGCCGGCGCCTGCGCCGACGCTGACGTTCGACGCGGCCGGCAACTTGACGTCTGCTCCGACGATCGCCCTCACCGGCGTCACGCTCGGCACCGGGGCAGCGCAGACGATCAACATCGCCCTCGGCAACACCCAGCATTCGTTCACCCAGTTCGACCAGGTGAGCTCGATGGACATGCCCGTGAAGGACGGTTCGGCCGGCGCCGAGCTGAGCTCGGTCAGCTTCGGCACGGACGGTTCGGTGACGGCTCAGTACACCAACGGCGACTCGAAGGTCATCGCCAAGGTGGCCCTGGCCAACGTGACCAACCCCGAAGGCATGCTCAAGGCCGCCGACAACCTGTACGAGACCACCCTCACCTCAGGGAGCCCGGTGTTCGGCCAGGCCGGCACCGAGGAGTTCGGCAGCATCGCCCCCGGCGCGCTCGAGGGCAGCAACGTCGACCTCGCCAACGAGTTCACCAACCTGGTGCTCGCCCAGCGCGGTTTCCAGGCCAACACCCGCGTGATCTCGACCTCGGACGAGATGCTCGCCGACCTGGTCAACGTCAAGCGCTGAGCCTTGAAATCCGGGCCTCACGGCCGACTCCTCTGCCGGACACGGACGCCAAAAAGGAACTGCCATGATCTGCCTCCATCGACTTCGCGGCGACGAGCTGTGGGTGAACCCCGACCTCATCGTCTTTGCCGAGCGCAACGGCCACGACACCGTGGTCACCCTCGCCGACGGCAACCGCGTGACGGTGAACGAACCCGTCGAGGAGATCGCATCCGCCGTGATGCAGTTCCGCTCGTCGGTGCTCGCTGCGGCCGAGAACCTGTCGACGATCTTCACGCATGCCGAACGATCCGTCGCGGGTGCTCGTCGCAGAGGGGGTGCGTGACCCGTGCTGCTCCCCGTTGGGATGGTCCTCGCGTTCGTGTTCATGATGGTCAGCAACATCATGGAAGGCGGCAACCCGATGGCGTTGTTCGCCATCCCGTCGATCGTGCTCGTGTTCGGCGGCACCCTTGCTGCCACCGCCACCGCGTTCACACCTGGTGAGGTCATGCGCATGCCGAAGCTGGCGATCAAGGGCTTCGGCAAGCCCGCCGAGCTGAGCGGGACGATCACGCAGATGTGCGAGCTGGCCGAGGTCGCCCGCAAGGACGGCGCGCTCGCCCTCGAGTCGCGCATGGCCGAGGTGAAGGACCCGTTCCTGCGCCACGGTCTCACCCTGCTGGTGGACGGTGCCGACGAGCACCGGATCCAGGACGAGATGGAGGCCGCGATGGCTGCGACCACCGACCGCCACCAGCGAAACATCTCGATCTGGACGAAGGCCGCCGGCTACTCGCCGATCTTCGGGCTGATGGGCACGACGATGGGCCTGATCAACATGCTCGGCCACCTCGATGCGCCCGATGAGATCGGCCACAGCCTGGCCATCGCCATGACGGCCACCCTCTACGGCCTGGTCTCGTCGAACGTGCTGTTCACCCCGATCGCCGACAAGCTGACCCGGCTGCACGAGAGCGAGATGCTGGCCAAGGAGATGATGATCGACGGCGTCTGCTCGATCCTCCACGGCTTCTCCAGTCGGGCGATGACCGAGCGCTTGGAGATCTGGCTGCAGCCGGCGGCCCGGGCCAAGAAGGCGGCATGACCCGGTCGCGCCGCGGGCGCGGCGGACACGGTGGCGGGGGAGGCGGTGGCGGCCACGGTGGCGGCGATTCGCGCTGGCTGGTGACCTACGCCGACCTGTTGACGCTGCTGATGGTGCTCTTCCTCGTGCTCTGGGTGATCTCGACGATCGACCTGAAGAAGTTCGAGAAGTTCAAGGAGGGCCTCGGCGACTTCGGCAACCCGGCGGCGGTCGCCGATGCGAAGGGTGAGACCGAGGAGTCGCTTCCGACCGAGAGCACCGACGGCGATCACATCGACACGACCACGACGGCGATCCCGACGACCACCGTCCTCGGCCCCGACGGCAGCGTGCTGCCGATGGACGGCCAGCAGGGCACCGACCTCGGCGGCGAGGGCAGCGGCACCGGCGGCGTGCTCGGCGCCAGCGAGCTCGGCGACCTGGTCGGTGGGCTGCAGGACCAGATCGACTCGGCGGGACTCGGCGGCGTCGTCAGCATCGACGTGCAGCAGCGCGGTGTGGTGATCTCGGTGAGCACCGACAACGTGCTGTTCGAGTCGGGCTCGGCCGTCCTCGGGCCGGAGGCGGCGCAGGTGATCGGCACGATCGCCCCGGATCTCGCGGGCATCGGCAACCGGCTGATCATCGAGGGCTACACCGACAGGCGGCCGCTTCGCAAGCAGGGCTACGACAACTGGGACCTGTCCGTCGATCGTGCGGTGACGGTGCTCAAGTACCTGCGCGCCAACTTCGACATCGACTCCGAACGCCTCGCTGCCACGGGGTACGGCGACCAGTACCCGGTGGACGCGGGCGACTCGGAGGAGGCGTACGCCAAGAACCGCCGCGTCGAGATCGTCATCATCGCCGGCCCCGACGACGAGACGTCTGACGCTCCGGTCACCGGCACCACGTAGCGCGGGCCGCGGCCGCGTCTCGGCCATCACGGTCGCGCAGCATGGAGAGCCAGAACGAACGCAACTGGGAGCCGTGCGACCTGCGTCGGCCGACGAAGCTGTCGCGTGAGCAGCTTCGCTCGCTCGACTTGTTCCACGACACGTTCTCGCGCCGGCTGAGCAGTGGCGTCTCGCGTCTGGCCCGGTCGTCGGCTGCGGTGGAGATCGTCCGCACGACCCAGCTGACCTGGGAGGAGTACCTGCGCACGCTGCCGACGGTGACCACCCTCGTCACCGTCACCGCGCCGCCCCTGCCGGGCGACATCCTCGTCGAGATGGACACCTCGCTGTCGCTGGCGCTGGCCAGTCGGCTGCTCGGCGGCAGCGGACGGGTGGAACCACCACGCCGGCCGGGTGAGCTCGAGCTCCCCGCCGTGCAGCGCATCGCCGGGGTCACCGTCGACGCGCTCGGTGATGCGCTCAACCAGTTCCTCGACGTGCATGCGGAGCTCGATGCGGTGGACCTCAGTCCGCAGCTCCTCGGCCTCGCCTCGCCGTCGCAGGTGGTGCTGGTGCTGACATACGCGCTGAACGTGCCGAGCTGCTCGATGAGCGGTGACCTCTCCGTCGTGATGTCGCTGTCCACGCTGACGCCGATGCTCGAGAAGCTGATGTCGCATGCCGCCGAGCGCGCCGGTGCCGACCTCGATCCGACCGCCATGCACGGCGTCACCGAACGGGTGCCGATCGAGGTGCAGGCGACCCTGTCGACCACCGTGATGTCGGCCGGCAGCATCGCTGCGCTCACCGCTGGTGACGTGATCGTGCTCGACCACCGCGCCGGCCAACCGGCGCTCGTGAGCATCGGCGACATCGCCGTGCTGCGCGGGCACCTCGGCCGCCGCGGATCGCGCCTGGCGATCGCGGTCAGCGATCACCCGTTCTTCGATCCGCCTGCCAACCCCGCGCCGGTCTTCCAGGGCCCGGTCTCCGGGCCGGGAGCCAACGCCGGCCAGCACGGTTACGCACAGGTGTCGTCGCACGATGCGACGACCGATCCAGACCTCATCTCCGGAAGGCAGCACGATGCTCGAGACGCCGACACCCGCACCAGCGCAGTTCACAGCCTTCGGTGATGGCACGCCCCCCGGGGCGACGTCCAGCCTCGATGTGATCGCCGGCGTGCAGCTGGAGATCGTCGTGGCGCTCGGCCGGACGAAGATGAGCGTGCAGCAGCTGCTGCAGCTCCGCAACGGTTCCGTGATCGAGATCGGTCAGGCCGGCGGTCTCGTCGAGGTGCTCGCCAACGGTTCGCTCGTAGCGCTCGGCGAAGTGGTCGTGGTCGGTGACGATCTCGGCGTCCGCATCGTCGACATCCCGCACGTCCGGCCGTCATGATCCGCCTGCTCGTGGCGACGCTGCTCCTCGCAGCGATCGCAGTGACCGTGCGGCTCAAGTCGCGCGGCACCGGGACGACGCGCGCCATCAAGATCACCGGCCGTGCCGCCGTCAACCGCGGCGCTGTTGTCGCCATCGTCGAGGTGGAGGGACGCCGTCTGCTGATCGGCGCATCCACCAACCACGTCAACGTGCTCGCCGACCTCGGTGCCGGCGAAGCCGACGCGCACGCGAACGGTGAGGTTGCCGATGACGCGCCGATCATCGTCCGCAGGACCAGCGACGGTTCGCTCGTGCAGCGCGTCCGCAAGCTCACCGTGCGCACGGTGGACCCGTCCGCCCGTCCGACGCTGACCAGCGCGCTCCGAGAAGGAACACGACGAGCTTCGTGAAGCGGTTCGTCTCGGTGCTCGTGGCGCTCGTCGCGCTGGTGTTGATCGCGCCCTCGCGCGCCCACGCCTCGACGACGCCGACGACCGAGCCGCCGACGACCCCGACCATCGAGCCCGTCGACGACGGCAGCACCGGGGAGCCGGACATCGTCATCAGCCCGATCGAGACGCCGACCGTCGACGAACCGAGTGACGCGAACGGCGACGGCACGCTCATCATCAACACGCCGACGGGAACCAGCAACGCCGTGCTGCTCGTGCTGCTCGTCACGCTGGTCTCCATCGTGCCCGGGCTGCTGCTGCTGACCACGACGTTCCCGCGGTTCATCATCGTGCTCGGTCTCGCTCGGCAAGGCCTCGGACTGAACTCGACGCCACCGAACCAGGTCCTCGCCGGCCTGGCCGCGTTCCTCACGCTGTTCGTGATGGCGCCGACGTTCTCGAAGATCAACGACACCGCGATCCAGCCGGCGATGCACGGCGAGATCACCCAGGGCGAGGCCATCAAGAAGGGCTGGGAGCCGATGCGCGACTTCATGCTCGACCACACGCGAACGTCCGATCTCTCGATGCTCTACGACCTCACCGACACGGCCAACCCTGCCGACAAGACCGAGGTCAGCCCGCGGTTCTTGATCCCCGCGTTCATCCTCTCCGAGCTGCGCGCCGCGTTCATGATCGGCTTCCTGATCTGGGTGCCGTTCCTGCTGATCGATCTGATCGTGTCCACGGTCCTGGCCTCGTTGGGCATGTTGATGATGCCCCCTGTGGTCGTGTCGTTGCCGGTGAAATTGGCGTTGTTCGTGGTGGTCGACGGCTGGGCTCTGCTCGCCGGTTC
The DNA here is from genome assembly GCA_965229005.1 of Ilumatobacteraceae bacterium. Lineage (GTDB taxonomy): Bacteria > Actinomycetota > Acidimicrobiia > Acidimicrobiales > Ilumatobacteraceae > CBDDIP01. Next base: position 286,843 of record CBDDIP010000001.1, on the reverse strand, counting down.
GTTGTTGCGATCGGCCGGTGCGGGTTGAGGGGGCACCGTTGAGCGACATCGACGTCGTCCACGTCCTGCGCATGATGTGCGTCGCCGGGGTGAAGGTGGCCGGGCCGGTGCTCGGCGCGATCCTCGCCGTCGGCATCGTCGTCAGCCTGATCCAGACGATCACGCAGATCCAGGAGCAGGCCGTGGTGTACGTCCTCAAGTTCTGCGCCGTCGGCCTGCTGCTGCTCGTGATGGGTCCGTGGATGCTGCAGGAGCTGAGTGGGTTCGTGCGCACGCTGTGGGCTCGCGTCCCGGATGTGAAGTGACTCGATGCAGTTGCAGATGTCCGTCACCTGGGGCGTCGGTCTGGCGCTGGCCGTCGCCCGCTCGGCTGCGTTCATCGGGCTGTGCGGCTTCGTGCCGCGCACCGTCCCGCGCATGGGACGCACGGCGCTCGCGCTCGCACTTGCGCTGCTGATCGCCCAGCCCGTTGCCTCGCCCGACATCTCCGCTGCCGACTTGGCGACCGCAGCGTTCACGAACGTCACGCTCGGCGCCATCCTCGGCTGGTTCCTCGGCCTGGCCGCGACGATGTTCCAGGTCGCCGGCACCACCGTCGATCTGACGAGTGGCGTCAGCCTGGGCTCGGTGTTCGACCCCGATCTCGGCAGCACGCCCGGACCGTTCACCCGCTTCTACACGCTTGCCGCGCAGACGCTGATCATGGCCGGCGGGGGGTTGCTGGCGATCACCCAGATCCTCTGGTACTCGACGAAGATCGTCGCCCTCGACGGTCACATCGGCGGGCTCGGCATGCTGGGCGGCGTCGCCACCTCACGCGTCGACTCGACGTTCCGCCACGGCGTGGAGCTCGCACTCCCGATCGCTGCCGTGCTCTTCGTCGCCGAGCTCGCCTTCGGCTTGCTCAGCCGGCTCGCTCCGCAGATCAACATGTTCCTGATCGCTCTCCCGGTGAAGACGCTGATGGCGCTGTCCATGCTCGGCACGGCGAGCGTGCTCTTCCCGCGCTTCGCCGATCAGGCGGTGTCGATGGGGCTCGACACCTGCCGCCAGTTGCTGGGCGGCTGACGTGGCGAAGAACGGCAAGACCGAGAAGCCCACGACGAAGCGCAAACGTGAGGCGCGACGTGAAGGCAACCTGCCGCGGTCGCAGGAGACGAACTCGATGCTGGCTGTCTCGGCCGCGCTCGTCACCCTCACGATCACCGCCCCGGCCGCGCTCGAGGTGACCGCGAAGATGATGCGTGACTGGCTGCGCTCGGCCGATCCCGAGGTCGGCTTCCGTCGCGATCCTCTCGTGCACAGCATGCTCCAGCTCGTCACCGCGTGGTCGCCGCCGGTGATCGCCGCAGCGTTGGCCGGGATCATCGCCACGCTCGCGCAGGGCGGCCTGGTGATCCTGCCGAAGACCGGGCGTCCGTCGTTCAAGCAGTTGTCGTGGAAGCGCGGGCTGCAGCAGCTCAGCCCGAAGCAGGCGATCTACACGCTCTTCCGCAACGTGATGAAGTTCGTCATCGTCGGCATCGCGCTGATCACGCCGGTCACGACCCTGTTCAACACGATGCCGCGTGCCAGTGGCCTTCCGGCGGCGACGGCGATGACCGGGCGGGCGATCAGCTCGATCGTCACGCGCGTCATCGTCGGGGCGATCGTCGTGGCGATCATCGATCAGGTGGTCGTGCGCCGGAAGTGGCGCAACCAGATCATGATGAGCAAGCAGGAGATCATCGACGAGGCGAAGATGCAGGAGGGCGATCCGCATGCCAAGGCGGCACGCAAGCGCCGCGGCATGGAGCTCCGCCGCCGCCGTTCGCTCGGCGATGTCGCCACCGCCGACGTCGTCGTCACCAACCCGACGCACTTCGCCATCGCCCTCGCCTACATCGAGGGCTCTGCGGCACCGCGAGTGGTCTGCAAGGGGACCGAGCGGATGGCCAAGAAGATCCGTCGTGAGGCGTCCCGACACGGCGTGCCGATCATCGAGAACAAGCCACTGGCCAGGGCGCTGTACCGCCAGGTGGCGGTCGGCGGGTACGTGCCCGAGCGCTTCTTCGACGACGTCGTCAAGGTGCTCGTGGCCGCGTACTGGCGTCGCGGCAAGGTGCCAGGCCACGTGAGCGATCGGCCCCGCACGGTCTCCCACGTGACGGAGGCCCGCGCCTGATGCGCAACACACGACTCGCACTGCCGATGGTCATCGTCTCGATGGTCCTCTGCCTCGTCGTGCCCGTGCCGCTGGCGCTGCTCGACGTGCTCCTGTCGGTGAACATCGTCATGGGCGTCGTCACGCTGGCTTCGGTGCTCAACGTCGCCGACCCGGTGGAGTTCTCGTCGTATCCGTCGCTGCTGCTCGTCACGACCACGGCGCGCATCGCGCTGACGGTGTCCACCACGCGGTCGATCCTGCTGCACGCCGACGCCGGCGAGGTCGTCGCCACGTTCGGCCACGTCGTGGTGGGCAGCAACGTGGTCGTCGGTCTCGTCATCTTCCTCGTGCTGACCATCGTCAACCTCGTCGTCATCACCAAGGGCTCCGAGCGCGCCGCCGAGGTGGCCGCCCGGTTCAGCCTCGACGCGATGCCCGGCAAGCAGATGGCCGTGGACGCCGACCTCGCCGCCGGGTTGCTCGACGAGGACGGCGCTCGCGCCGCTCGCCGGCGCATCGCCCGGGAGAGCGACTTCTACGGTGCGATGGACGGCGCCGTGAAGTTCGTCAAGGGCGACGCCATCGCCAGCGTCATCGTCGTGTTCGTCAACCTGCTCGGTGGGTTCGCCATCGGCGTGCTGAGCAAGGGGATGAGCGTCGGCGACGCGATGCAGACGTATTCGCTGCTCACCGTCGGCGACGGCCTGGTCGCCCAGATCCCGGCCCTGCTCTACGCACTGGCCACCGGCATGCTCGTCAACCGCGTGAAGGGCGAGAACCCCGACCTCGGCCGAGAGTTCTTCGACCACCTCACCGCCAACCCGATCACGCTGCGCACCGCCGCCGGTGGCGCACTGATGATCGGCCTCATCCCCGGCATGCCCAAGCTGCCCTTCCTCACGCTGGCCATCGGGCTGTGGGTGGTCGGCGGCCGGGTTGCCAATCGCGAACCCGCCCCGGTGGTCGCCAGCGACGTCGCTGTCTCCACCAACCCCGACGATCCGGAGGTGCTGATGTCCCGCATGCGCGCCGAACCGCTCGAGCTCCGCCTGGCCTACGACTTGGTCGACATGGTCAACGGCGGCGATCTGCTCGCTCGCATCCGCGAGCTGCGTCGCCAGCTGGCCAACGAGCTCGGCTTCGTGCTTCCGCAAGTGACCACGAGCGACGACGCGACCTTGCCCGCCGGCGAGTACCGCCTCGCGCTCTTCGGCGTCGATGTCGGCAGCGGGCGTGCCCCGGCCGACAGCGTGCTGGCCCTGCCCGATCCGACGATCGGTGACGACCTCAGCCTCGCCGGTCTCGGTGAGCGCGTCGTCGAGCCGGTGTTCGGCCTCATCGGCTACTGGGTGCCCGAACACGAACGTGCTGCCGCAGCCGCGTCCGGTGCGACGATCGTGCCGCGCAGCGCAGCCGTGGTCACCCACCTCGCCGAGATCGCCCGTCGCTACGCGCCGGACCTCCTCTCGCGCCAGCAGGTCGCCGACCTCGTCGACATGCTCCGCACCGAACAGCCCCTGCTCGCCAACGAGGTCGGCAACGACCGCGTGCCCATGACGCTGCTCCACCAGGTGATGCGCGCCCTGCTGACCGAACGCGTGTCGGTGCGCGACCTGCCGCGCATCATCGACACGCTGTCGACGAGCGTCGGTCAGATCCACGGCGTCGAGGCGCTGGCGGACGAGTGCCGAGCGATGCTCGGGGCACAGATCGCCGCCCAGGTGGCGCCGAACCAGCGCATCGCCGCGATCCTGCTGGTGCCCGAGCTGGAGGGACGTCTGATGGCCTCGCTGCGCGAGGTCGACGGCACCACGCACCTGGCCATCGAGCCGGAGACGCTCGATGCGGTGCGCGAGAGCGTGCGGGGCGCGTGGGAACGGTTGGCCGGCGGCGATCCCGTCGTGTTGACGTGCGCCCCCAACCTGCGTCGCCCGCTGGCCCGCGTGCTCCACTCGGCCGGCCTCGAGCTGCCGACCTTCGCCTACCGCGAGCTCCCGCGCCACCTGACCATCGACGTCAGCGAAGTCGTCGGCGCCTGAATCCTCGGGTTCGCTGCGCTCACCTTCCGAGCTCGCTCGCTGCGCTCCCTCGCCCGAACTCCAGTGCGTTCACCGTCCGGGCCACCGTTGCCCATCAGCCGGCACGGTTCCGAGCATGGGACGAACGAACTACCCGATCATCGAGCGGCACGCTGACGGTGTCACCGTCACGGCCCGCAACAGCGTGGAGGCCCAGCAGGCCGCCAACGACACGCTGGGAACGGACTGCACCATCGTCAAGGTGGAGAAGGTGCAGGAAGGCGGCATCGGCGGGTTCTTCGCCACCGAGCTGGTGCGGGTGACCGCCAAGCCGCTGAAGCTCTCCGAGATGGATGCCGTGCTGACGAGCGCGGAAGATCTCGTCTCCTCGTTGCGCAGCAAGGCCCCGGAGTTCGCCGATCGCCTGCTGGACCAGTGGCGCCAGGAGACGAAGACCGCCGTCGAGCCGGCCGTCGAGCCGGCCGCCGAGCGCACGCTGGCCGAGCTGCTCGCCGAGCGGGCTGCAGCGCCCGCTGAGCCGGAACCGATCCCGATGCCCACCTATGCCGCCGCGCCGGCGCAGCCGCCGCTCTCGTTGCAGCCGGCGATCATCGCCGCCGCGCCGATGCGCTCGTTGATGGACCAACGTTGGTCGCACCACGCGCTGCGGGCGATGGGCATCCCCGACCGCGTCGTCGACGCCGCACTGACCCAGCAGCCGACCACGGAAGCCGAGTGGATCGTCGCCCTGATGGGTGCGCTGCGTGGCCTGTGCACCGGAGGTCCCGCCGCCCCGACCGTGATGGTCGGCCCGTCGTGCGCCAACCTCGCCCGCCAGCTGAAGCTGGTCAGCGTCGCTCCCGAGGAGCTGGTCGAGTCGATCTCGTCGGTCGCCGTCCCGCACGTCACCACGCGCACGCTGGCCACCTCGCTGAACAACCGCCTCGTGCACCTCGTGCTCGGCGGCGCATGGCAGCACCTCGGTGGCGTGCCCGTGCACGTCGTCAGCGCCGCCTCCGCAACCGACCTCCTCGAAGCGATGCGCGTCTGCGTCGCCTGGGACGCCAGCCTCGGCTGGTACTGGACCGGCGAGCGCTACGAGCGCATCGACGAGTTCACCATCGTGTCGCACATCCGCACCGTGCTCTGCGTGGCCGACCCTGTGCTCGTGCCGGCATGACGGTGACCAGCGAGGTCGACGCCGGCCAGCACGCCGAGGGCTCGGAGCAGGGCGAGCCGACGCTCGCGATCGTCGAATCGGAGCCGACCGGTCTGCGCGTCTGGATCCCTGCCGCTCGAGCCCCGGTGGTCACGGCGGTGGAGTCCGCCGGTCTGCACGTGCTCGACGACATCGAGGGGGCCTCGCACGCCATCGTCTCCACCCGCCTCGCACGCCATCGCATCGGTGAGTACATCGCCCACGCGAACGAGGCCCAGCTGCCCGTGATCGTGCTGGTCCACCCCGGCGGCGAGATGCTCGCCGTCGAAGCGCTGCGCAGTGGCGGCCGAATGGCGATCGCCGAAGGCGATGTCGAGGCGCTGCGCTCGCTCGGCGAACAGCCGGCCACCGAGCCGACCGACGACACCGTCGACGATGCAGCCGACGCTGCCGAGGTCCGCCTCGACTCGTTGCTCGATGCGTTCGAGGCTCGGCTCGGGCGTTCGCAGGCGGCGACGCGCACGAACGTGACGATGGTCGATCCGGTCTCCGGACTGCCCGCCATCGGCGCGCTGCAGATGCGCTTGACCACCACGTCGATCGACCCCGACCAACGCGTGCGCGTGGTGTCGATCAGCGTGCCGGCGCTCTCGGAGTCCGTCCGTCTGCGTCTCGGTGTCGACGCGCAGACGCTGCTGCACCGCCGCATCGCCACCGCCATCCGCCTGCTCTGCAATGGGCTCGGTGACTTGTACGACACCGGTGAGGGTGGCTTCTTGCTGATCGCCGGTGGTCTCGAGGTCGCGGGTGTCGAGCAGCTCGGCCGCTCGATGTCCGAGACCGTGGAGGCCTACATGCCCGACGGACACGTGCCCCTCGCGGTTGCCGTCGGCCACGCCGGACCGGAGTGCTCGGTCGATCTGGCGACGCTGCGCGAGCTCGCCGGCCGCGCCGAGTCGGCTGCCCGACAGGAGGAACGCTCGGTCGTCCTCGGCGCAGGAGAGCTGGTCCGCCCGCTGGCCACCGCCACCGAGCTGGAAGTGACGCTGAAGCTGGCCGAGCTCGCTGCCGAGCGCGACGGAGCCGTCGCCCGCGACGACGTCGTGGCGATGGCCAACGACATCGCGTTCCGCCTCGGCTTCGAGGGACGGGAGCGGTCGCTCGTGCGTTTCTGTGCCGCTGTCGCCGACATCGGCGCAGCGGTTGCCGGCGAGGCGAGCGGCAGTCACAACGCCGAAGTGGCCGCAGTGCTCCTCGGTGCCACCGCCGGACCTGCAGTGGCCAACGTGCTGCGCGCCATCGGTGAGCACTGGGACGGCAGCGGCGCCCCTGACGGACTGCGCGGTCCGGCCATCCCGATGGCGGCACGCATCATCGCCGTCGCCGAAGCGTTGGTCGGCAACCAGTACGCGGTCGACGTCCTCGAATCCGGATCAGACACCCGCTTCGATCCCACGGTGGTCCGTGCCGCGATCGAACTGGCCAAGCAACGCTGAGGACGCTGATGATGACCATGACCAACCCCATCGAACAGCTCCACGCCTTGATCCAGGCCACCGGCGAGGTGCTCAACCAGCTCGAGCTGCTCGACGCCTGCCGGTTCGGTCCCGCAGGCGTGGTCGAAGCAGCGGTCGCCGATCTCGACGACAGCCTGCGGGCGCTCGATCAGCTCGGCCCGAAGTCCGGCTTGCCGCCCCTGCGAGCGCTCCATGATCCCCGCGCGACGGGACCCGACGCCGACCTGGCGAACAGCCTGGCTGCGCACGTGCGGCGCAACCTCGACCGGATCCGCGAGGGAAGTGTCTCGTTGTCCCTAGAACTGCGCCGCCTCCTGGCCGATACGCGGGACGTGGTGTCCGTGGCGACCGGCAGTGCCGGCACGTACGACGCCTCGGGTCGCACGACCGCAGGTCAGGTTCGCCGCACGCGTGGCCTGGTCTGACCGCACTACTGGTGAGAGAAGGAGGGACACATGAGCAGTTCGGCGTTGTCCATCGCCGTCTCTGCCTTGCGCGCCCACACCTACGCGGTCGAGACCACCAGCCACAACATCGCCAACGCGGCGACGCCTGGCTACCGACGTCAGCGAACCGAGCTGCGGACCGCGTTCCCGCGCAACGGCGCCCTCGGCCCGATGGGCGCCGGCGTCGAAGCGTCGCGGATCACTCGCGCCACCGATCGCCTGGCCGACCTGCGCGTGCGCGGATCATCGGCACAGGCCGCCTACTTCGGCACTCGCGCCGAGCTGCTGCAGAAGGTGGAGGACGTCTTCGGTGAGCCCGAGCAGGGCGTCACCAAGGAGCTGACCGCGGCCTGGGAGGCGTTCTCCACGTTGGCGGTCAGCCCGAACGACGATGCCGCTCGCTACCAGGTCCTGTCGGCGCTGAACGGCGTCGCCGACCGCGTCAACGAGATCAACACCGCCCTCGGCCAGCTGAGCGCGGACGCGTCGCAGCGACTCTCGAGCGACATCGACGAGGCCAACTCGACGATCGCCCGCCTCGCCGAGATCAACAAGCTGGCGCGCATCCCCGGCGGTCTGCCGGCCGACCTTGCCGACGAACGCGATCGGGCGCTCGACTCGCTGGCCACCAGCCTCGGGGCGCAGTCGTCGATCGACGACGACGGCCGCGTCCGGGTGACCATGAACGGCCTGGCCGTGGTGGACGGCGATCGTTCCGTGCCACTCACCGTCACCGGCACCGGCACGGTCACCCACCCCAGTGGCCCGATCACGCTCGGCGGCACCGTCGGAGGTCTGCAGGCGGCGGTCACCACCGACATCGCCGACGCCAAGGCGCAGCTCGACTCCTTCGTCACCGGTTTCATGAGTGCGTTGAACACGGTCCACGCCACCGGCTTCACGCCGTCCGGCGCCGCCGGCGGTCCGCTGATGGCGATCGTGTCCGGCAAGCTCACCGTGTCGGTGACCCAGCCGAGCGACCTCGCTGCGGCGGATGTCGTCGGGCAGGCACAGAACGGTCGAACCGCTGACGCGCTGGCGCAGCTGCGCAGCACCCAGGGCGGCGCCTACCGATCGTTGATCACCTCGTTGTCCGGGAAGGTGTCGGGCATCGGTCGATCGTCGGACACCGCGCAGAGCGTGGCCGACGCGGCCGCCCAGTCGCGCGACTCGGAGATGGGCGTCAACCTCGACGAGGAGATGACCGACCTGATGTCGCAGCAACGGGCCTACCAGGCCGCGGCGCGACTGGTCTCGGTGATCGACGAGATGCTCCAGACCCTGATCTCGATGTGAGCGCCACGACCATGAACGACAGACCATGACCATCGTCCCCCGCACCTCCTTCCTCGGCGCCAACCGCTCGGCCCAGGCACGTCTGCGCGCCGCCTACGCCCGCATGGAGAAGGCCAACCAGCAGGTCTCCACCGGCAAGGCCTACTCGCGTCCGTCGGAGAACCAGTCCGCCTCATCCCGTGCGGCCGTCCTGCAAGATCAGCTCGATCAGGTCGGCACGTTCAACCGGGCCATCGACGATGCGCGGTCGCGCCTCGCGATCTCCGACACGAAGACCCAGCAGGCGATGGACATCTACCACCGCATCACGGAGCTGGCGACCCAGGCGGCCAGCTCGATCAACTCCGCCGACTCGCGCAAAGCCGTGCGCGAAGAGGTGCTGCAGCTGCGCGGTGAGCTCGAATCGATCGCCAACACGCAGTACCTCGGCGCGCCGATCTTCGCCGGCTTCGAGTCGGGCAACGCGGTCACGTTCAACACCGGCACGTCGACGTGGGACTTCTCCGGCAACGCCGCGGATCGCGTGCAGCGACGCATCGGACCGAGTGAGGTCGTCGACACGAGCATCACGGCGCGCGAGCTGTTCAGCGCCGGGACCGACGACATCTTCACGACGCTCGACGACCTGGCGAGCTCGCTCAACACCAACAGCACCGTCGGCGTGCAGGCGTCGCTCGACCGGGTGAAGACGCTGCGCGCCACCCTGTCGGCCGGTCAAGCCCGGATGGGTGCCGTCGTCAACCGCGTCGAGCAGGCCAGCGATCGCAACGCAACGATCAAGGTCACCCTGACCGCCGAGTTGTCGCGGGTGCAGGACGTGGACCTCGGCGACGCGATCACGGACCAGAGCCGTCTGACGATGGCGTACCAGGCGGCCCTCGGCGTCACCGCCAAGGCCAACGAACAAACGCTGCTCGACTACCTGCGCTAGCTGTGACGGGCCAGCTGCCCCGGCGAGCCCACACGGTCACGGTTGTTCACACGATGTGGGCCCGTGCACGATGCGCGGAGGACGGCGAGGAGTTGCCACATGTCGGCGATGCAAGCGATCCACACACCGGACGGTCTGCCCGGGTTCGACGGGGCACGTGAATGGGTGCTCGAAGGCGGCACGGACACCGTGTTCGCCCTGCTGCGCAACGTCGAGCAGCCGGCGATCGGCCTGCTGGTGGCCGAACCATGGGAGCTCGCTCCCGGCTACGAACCCGACCTCCCCGACGACGAGCTGTCACGCATCGGCGTCCAGGAAGCGGCCGACGTCCAGGTGCTCGTGGTCGCCACCATCGCCGCCGGCGACGACGGCAGCACGATCTGGCTCAACCTCGCGGCACCGATCACCGTCAACGTGCGCACCAGCCAGGCGCGCCAGGTGATCCTGGACCGGCAGGGTTGGCCGCTCCGCCATCCCGTGGTCGCTTCCACTGCGTCTGTCGGGGCCTGAGCCATGCTCGTCCTCACACGCCGCGAAGGCGAGACCTTCCACCTCGGTGACGACATCGAGATCGAGATCCTGGACATCAAGCCAGGTGTCGTCCGCGTCGGCATCCGTGCCCCGCGCCACGTGCGCGTGCTGCGCAGCGAGCTCATCGAAGCCGTCGCCGCAGCGAACAAGGAAGCGGCTGCACACGCCGCCATCGACCCGGCCACGATCACCGTCGAGGCCAAGCCCGTCACCCGCGGCTGACGCGGATCCCGAGCTCCGTTGCGGCAGCGTCCGCAGCCTCGGCGCCGGCGATCCGGCGCATCAACAACAACCCGTCGAGCTGCGCTTCGAGCGCCAGGGCGCGGCGACGTCGCACGGCCGGCGTCGAACCTTCGACGTACGGCGCCATCCAGTCCGTCCATCCGTCGATCATCAACGCAGCGATGGAGCGGTACGGCTCGGTGCCCGCGCTGGCCAGCCCGGTGAGCTCGAAGAAGATCGCGAAGATGCGGTCGGCTGCCGGCGTCGTGAGCAGCGGCCAGGCGCGTCGGGCGAGGTCGGCGGCGGGCAGTCGCTGCGCCCCGAACGCCTGCTCGAGCAACGCCTGAAGCTCACCGCCGAGCGCCAGCAGCACCTCGCTGATCAGGGCTTCCTTGGTCGGGAAGTAGTAGACGACCATGCGGTCACTGATCCCGAGGCGCTTGGCCACGCGGCTGTACGTCAGCTGCCCGATGCCGTCCTCGCGCGCGGTCTCGACCGCGGCGGCAACCAGGTCGCTGCGCTCGTGCCGATAGCCCACGGTCGAATCGTAGTGACCACTTCGGTCAGGTTGCGCCGTGGTACTCCCAGTGCCACGGCTCACGACTGACGGGTTCGACGAAGCCGAATCGGGCACCGTTCGAACGCAGCCAGGCGAGCCCGTTCTTGTCGACGTCGACGTCGACCGCCAGGCCCCACCCGTGCTCGCTGGTCCCCGGTGTGGCCGCCCATCCACCGTTCTTGGTCAAGCCCTTCTGCTCGGCCAACGTGACCTGCTGGTCGTAGGTGCGGTAGCTGTCGGTGACCGAGAGGCTGACGCCATCGGCCGCCGCGGCGGCGCGCATCGCCTTGAACTGGTCGGCGGCCGGGCCCCACAGACGGTGCTGGCCGATGCCGATGAGGGTCAGCATCTCCTTGGGGATCCGCCCGTTGCCGTAGCCGCGCAGGATCGCCGGAACCCGCGTCGACGAGCTCGATCCGGTGCCGAGGGTGATCGTCGGCACCTGCGACGTGCCCATCGTGCCCATGCGCGTGCTGATCATCTGCGCCAGCGTCACCGAGCGCAGCGCGTCGGCATCGACGGTCACCGCCAGTGAGGTCGCACCGCTGGTCGCACCACTTGCCGCCACTGCCTCGATCGCCATCTTGTCGTCGCGCTCCTCGGTCGTCAGCGCACCGGGCCGCGCACGGTGCTCGGCCCACAGAGTCGGTCGCAGAAGGGCCGATTCAAGGAGCGCAACTTCGTGGGCAAGCACAACGACGACGTGGTGTCGATCACCAAGGCAATCCGAGCGAACCGGATCGCTCGCGCCGAGGCGATGAGTGGCACGCGTCCTGCGGCCGTCGCCGAGGCGGACGCTCCCATCGACGGTGCGCCCGTCGACCTCGTCGAGGGGCTCGACGATTCGGACGCCAAGGGACTCGTCGAGGACCACCTGTGGCTCGTCGATCGGCTCGCCAGCCAGGCCGCTCGCCGGTTTCCGCGCTACGTCGAGCGCAACGAGCTGTGGTCCGCCGGCGTGCTCGGCCTCGTCGAGGCCGCACGTCGCTTCGATCCGAACTACGGCGTCCCGTTCGCCGCCTACGCCTCGGCACGTGTGCGCGGCGAGATGCTCGAGGCGGTGCGCAGCGGCGATCTCGCCCCGCGCCGTCTGCGCCGCAGCTTGCGCGAGCTCGCCGAGGTGGTCGAGCGGTTGACCCAGGAGCTCGGGCGCGTGCCCAGCCTGGCCGAGGTGGCGCAGGCCGCCGACATCGACGTGGCGGTCGTGCGTGATCGGCTGCACACGGCAGCGAACCTCGTGTCGACATCCCTGGACGACGACAACTCGTCGTCGCAGAGCGATCTGGCCCTGGCCACGCTCCACACCGAGCCGTCCGAGAAGCTCTCGCAGCAGGAGCTGATCGGCGCGCTGCGCGAGGCCGTCACCGAGCTGCCCGAACCGTTGAAGTCGATCCTCGTCCGCTCGCACTGGGGTGAGGAGCGGCTGGTCGACATCGCAGCGGACATGGGCATCAGCTTCCAGCGCGTCGCCCAGTACCGCGTCGAGGCCGTGACCGCGCTCGCCGCGTGGTTCGCCACGCTCTACGAGGCCGTGCCGACCCCGGACCCGGGCCTGCCCGGGGCCGTGCGCCGCGCCGCGTTCTGCTCCGGCCTGGCCACGCGCTCCACGTGGCGAGCCCGGCTCGAAGCAGGCGGCAACGCGCCGCTCGCGCCGGTGTTGACGCTTCCGGTCGATTCGGCCGCTCAGTAGCGGCGAGGGTGACGAGCGGCGCGACGGCCGCTGTCGATCGAATGGTGCGCAGGACCGTCGGCGCTTCCGTCGCGGGCGAGCGCATCGATCAACCGGTCGATGCGCAGCACCCCGGCACACGAACCGAACTCGTCGATGCAGACCATCGGCTCGAAGCGGGTGGTCGGGGGGCGGCGCATCGCGACTCGTGCAGCGTCACGCAGCGTGCTGCGCTCGTCGACCACCGTCAACGACAGGCTCTCCACCCGTCGCCCGACGCGCCGCAGGAGCGCCAGCGGCTCGCGCAGCTCGGTGACGAGGACTTCGAACTCGATGCCCGTGGTCGCCGTCGGCAGGGGCGTGTCCAGTTGGGCGTCGGTGAGCTCGCACACCGGTTCGATCAAGCGGGCGACCCGGCTGGCGCTCGTGCGCTCGCCATCGCCGACCAGCATTGGGAACGCACTGAGGAACCGCTGCCCGCCGGCGGGCCCGGCACCGGGCCTGGCGATCAGGTAGCCCTGTCCGAACGTGACGCCCAGCCGCTCCAGGCTGCGCAGATCGGCGAGGTCTTCGATGCCCTGGGCGATCACCCCGACGCCGAGCTGCTCGGCGAGGTGTCGCAGCGAGTCGACGACGGCCAGCTTCGCCCTGCTGGTGGAGAGTCCGCCGACCAGCGTGCGATCGAGCTTGAGGAACCCGGGCTCCAGCATCATCAGCTGCTCGAGCGACGCCGGGTGCAACATCGGATCGACGATCGCCACTGCGGCGCCGCGGTCGCGCAACAGGTCGAGCGACTCCCGTGCCCCGGCGAAGTGGCCGTCGATGAGGCTGGCGTCCGGGTGGCTCAGCTCGAGCACGACGCCGTCGAGAGCGCCTTGGTTGCGCAACAGCGTGGAGACGCGTTCGTCGGACAGCGCGTCGAGGCTGACGTTCAACGACAGGAACGTGTCGTGGGGCAGGTCGTCGCGCACGAGGAGCGCCTCGCGCAGGGCGGCGGACTCCACCTCGGCAGTACGACCGACGCGGCGCGCCGCACCCAGCAGCTCGGCGGCGGAGAACAGGGGAGCGACCAGATCGTGGTCCGTGCGGTACCGCAACAGGGCTTCGTAGCCGACCACCACGTTGCGTCCGATGTCGACGATGGGCTGATACGCGGCCGTGAGATGGCCATCGAGGGCGCGCGCCACCACCGCTCGATCACGCTCGAGCTGGCGATGCACCTGCTCTCCGGCGTCGGTCATCCCTGATCCTTTCGGTCGCGTCCGATGCGACCATGAGGTGTTTCGACCCGCCGGGACCGGTTTCTAGGCGCGCGGCCGGATCAGGGGCGGGCCGCGTAGAGGTCGCGGAGCAGGGCGATCTCGGCCCCGTGGTGCACCAGTTCGTGCTGGGCGTGGAACGCGAGCGCCAGATGGGTCGATGTGGCATACGGCCCCCATGCCTTCCCGAGCGGGGTCAACATCTGCGCCATCGTCCAGCCTCCGACTCCGTCCGCGAAGTGCTGCCACGAGCGGGTCAGCGCATCGATGCCCTCCGCGGCGCTCAGGGTGAAGGTGCGGTCCCGGCGGCGCGTCGTGGTGGCCCCGAAGAGGCGAGCGGAGTAGCTGGCGAAGCAGTCGTCGGTGAGGTGCCACATCCGCCAGCAGATCGTGGTGATCGGCGGTGGCACCGGGTCGGGGTCGGCCCAGTCGGCGGTCCCGGTGACGCCGTCGGCATTCGGCTGCAGGGTCCACGATCCGGGAACCGGCATCCACCGATACTCCTCATCGGTCAGACCGACCAGCCGATCGGTGACCACGCTGGCCTCGTAGCGCAGCATCTCGACGACGTCGGCGTGCACGAGCTGTTCGTTCGCGTCCATGTCGCCAGGTTGTCATGCTCGGATGGCGCCCTCAGGTCTGGCCGACGTAGAGGCCCTTGGTTCGAAAGCGGAGCGGCGCCTCGGCGTACTCCTCGATGGTGTGCGCCGTCCATCCCGCCATGCGGGCGACGAGGAACACGGCTTCGCCGGCGTCGGCGCGCATGCCGGTGCAGAACATGAACGACGCCAGCGCGTAGTCGACGTTCGGCTGCACGGGAACGCGAGCGCCCGCCAGGCGCAGCACGTCGGCGACGACCTGACGACGCCTCGCCGGCAGGCCGGGCGGGCCGTTGTCGACCAGCGCCTGCAGGGTGACGAATCGCGGATCGCGACGGTAGATCGAATGTCCGAAGCCCGGCACGAAGCGTCCGGAGCGGAGGAGGTCGCTGACCGCGGTCTCGGCGCCACGCGCTTCGGCGTCGAGCAGGAGCGCCATCACCTCGCGCGAGGCGCCGGTGTGCAGCGGCCCGCCACACGCCGCGCCGGCCAGCACGGTGCCGTAGACGTCGATGCGCGTCGATGCGGCGACGCGCACGGCGTAGGTCGACGTGGCCAGCTCGTGATCGGCGAGGAGCACCAGGATCGTGTCCAACGAGTCGACGAGCCAACGTGAGGTCGTGGTGGCGCCGAGCCGGTCGGCCAGCAGTGCAGCGATCGACGCACCATTCGGGCCCGTCCGCTGAGTGGTCACCGGGAGGCCGGCGACCACGGACGCGATCATTCGTCGTGCGGAGACCACGACCGACTCGGTGCGCAGGTCGTGACGCAGCGGATCGAGCGGGGCGAGGGCTGCGATCGACACGCGCAGCCGGTCGGCCAGCGACGGCGTGGCCGACTTCGGGAAGCGCACCGGGGGAGCGACGGCGATCGGCCACGGGGCAGGGTCGTGCTCGACGCCCCACAGGAGGTCGGCCACCTGCTCGAACGAGTGCGTCGCGGCGAGCGCTTCCACGGGTTGGCCTCGGTAGCGCACGCCGTCCTCGCCGATGCGGGTGATGCTGCTCGCGATCACCGTCTCGGCGGCAGCGCTCGCGGCCGGCTTGCTGCGTCGCCGGAGCAGGAGGGCCTCGACGTCGCGTCGATCGAAGCGGCTGGCCTTGCCGTCCGCGGCACGATGCGAGGGGAGCGCGCCGCGACTGACGTAGGCGTAGAGAGTGTCCAGCTTGACGCCGAGCCGGCGAGCCGCGTCGGCGCTCGACAGCCATTGGGGATCGGTCATGGGTTGATTTCATCCGGGTTGAGCTGATCAAGGTTGATCAACGTTGATGCGAGTGCGCACCATGATGCCATGAGCCTGCTCACCGTCGACACCGTCATGTCCTCACCGGCGTTGGTGATGGCGCCCGATCGGCCGCTGGCCGAGGTGGCTGCCCGCCTGCACACCAGCCACGTCGGATCCGTCATCGTCAGCGACCACGGCCGGATCGTCGGCATCGTCACCGAACGCGACCTGTTGCGCGCTTCCGCGACGGGCCGCGACCCGGCCACCACCAAGGCCGATGAGGTGATGTCGAGCCCGGTCGACACGGTGATCGCCGGCACACCGGCTCGCGACGCGTTGGCGATGCTGCGCGAGCGAGGCTTCCGCCACGTGCCCGTGGTCGACGCCGCCGGCCATGCGGTCGGCGTCGTGTCGATCCGCGACCTCATGCGGTTGGCGGACATCGGTCTCGACACCGACTTCGTCGACGTGCCACGGGGGCTCAAGGGTGTCGTGGTCACCGAGACCGAGGTGGGCGACGTCCGCGGTCGTGAGGGCTTCTTCCACTATCGCCAGTACGACGCCACCGATCTCGCCAAACGGTGCTCGTTCGAGGACGTGTGGCACCTGATGTTCGAAGGCCACCTGCCCGATGACGACGAACGGCGTGCCTTCATGGACGAGGCGACGTCGCTGCGCGAACTGCCGGCCGCCATCGTCGAGACGTTGCCGGCGCTGGCGCGTGCTGCCGACGAGCAGTCGCCGCTGGCGCTGCTGGCCGGCGTCGTCGCGCTCATCGGAGCGCTCGACGGAGCGAAGCCGGTGCTCGACCTCTCGCCGGAGGAGCGCCGTCGCGACGCGTTGCGACTGTGTGCGATCACGCCGACGGTCCTCGCCGCCGCCCATCGGCTGCAGCAGGGCAAGTCGGTGCTCCAGCCCCGTCCGGAGCTCGGACATGCGGCCAACTACCTGTGGATGTCCACGGGCGAGGTGCCGTCGTCGGCGATGGCCAGGGCGATCGAGACCTACCTCATCCTCACCGTCGACCACGGCTTCAACGCATCCACCTTCACCGGTCGGGTGATCGCGTCGACCGGCGCAAGCGTGCCGGCCGCTGTCGCGGGTGCGATCGGCGCGCTGTCCGGGCCGTTGCACGGTGGTGCCCCGAGCCGGGCGCTGGACGCGCTGGACGACATCGGCAGCGTCGACCGTGCCGAGTCGTGGGCCCGCGAGCACATCACCGCCGGTGACAAGTTGATGGGCTTCGGCCACGCCGTCTACCGGACCGTCGACCCGCGGTCGGCGTTGCTGAAGCAGGTCGCGCTCGAGCAGTCGGCAGGGAAGTCGGACACGCTCGCCCACTTCGCGGCCACCGTCGAAGAGACGGTCGTGCGAGTGCTCAACGAGCTCAAGCCCGGCCGCGAGCTGTACGCCAACGTCGAGCTCTTCGCCGGCGTCGTGATGGAGCAGGCCGGCCTGGATCGGGCGATGTTCACGCCGACGTTCGCCGTCAGTCGGGTGGTCGGCTGGTGCGCCAACACCCTCGAGCAGGCCGCCGACGGCAAGATCATCCGCCCGTCGGCGCGCTACGTCGGGCCGCCGCCGATCCGGACCACCTGAGCTTCGCGTTTCGACCCCCTCCGAACGGGGTACGGGTGGACGTGGCTCTCTACCTCCCCGGCGATCCCGACGCGCCCGTCGATCCGCTCGCGACCTCGCCCGCCGGATCGAACACCTGGCAGGACGTGCCGTGGAAGACGATCGTCGGCGCGATCGGCGCCGTGCTGGCCGCCGTGATGCTGGTCGATCTCGTGCTCACCGCGTTCCGGGTGGTGATCTGGATCGTGGTCGCCGGTTTCTTCGCTCTGGTGCTCGCGCCGGCCGTTCGACGGCTCGAGGCACGGTTCGGTGGTCGCCGCAACCTGGCCACGACGGTCGTCGTGTTCTCGACGCTGTTCATCGTCATCGGCACGCTGGTGCTCTTCTTCCTGCCGGTCCGCACCCAGCTGCTCTCGGCGATCACCGACCTTCCCGGCACCATCGAACAGGCGGCCCGCGGCCGTGGCCCGGTGGGCGGCCTGGTCAAGAAGCTCGATCTCGTCGACTTCGTGCAGAGCCACCAGGCCGACCTGACGAAGGCGGCCAACAGCCTGAGCCTGTCGAGCGTCGAGCTCGGTCAGGCGGTGCTCGACGGGGTCATCGCCTTCGCCACGATCGCCGTGCTGACGTTCCTGTTCCTCAGCCAGTCGGCAGCGATCGGCAACACGCTGCTGGCGATGCTGCCCGAGCGCTGGCACGACTCCGCCCGCCGGGCCGGCGCCGACGCCTCGCGGGCGGTCAGCGGGTACATGGCCGGCAACCTGTTCATCAGCTTGATCGCCGGCACGACTGCGTTCGTCTTCCTCCTCGTCACCGGGGTTCCCAGTCCGGTGGTGCTGGCGTTGTGGGTCGCGGTCGCCGACTTGATCCCGCTCGTGGGTGCGATCCTCGGCGCTGCCGCATGCGTCGTGGCGTCGTTCCTGCACTCGACCCCGGCCGGCATCGCCGCGGTGATCTTCTTCCTCATCTACCAGCAGATCGAGAACAGCGTCCTGTACCCCTCGGTGATGGCTCGCACCGTGAAGGTCAACCCGCTGGTCGTGCTGTTGAGCGTGCTGGTGGGCGTGGAGCTGTTCGGCATGCTCGGCGCGCTGCTCGCGGTGCCACTGAGCGGAGCGGTGCTGGTCCTGGTGAAGTCGCTCCGCGAGGAGCGCAACCGGATGAAGCTGACCGAAGGCGTGAGCTCCGACTTCACCCACGTATGACGTGAGTCACGCGCACCGAGGGTGAGCACGTCTGCGAACCTGGATACGATACGGAACCGTCTCGTATCGAAAGGTGTCTCGTGAATCTCCCCGAGTCGCAAGCCGGAACCATCCTCAGCGGAGAGCTCGACCCCCGCGTGCATGCACGGCGGTGGTTCACCCTGGCCACGCTGTGTCTGAGCCTGTTGATCATCGTGATGGACAACACGATCCTCAACGTGGCGATCCCGTCGCTGGTTCGAGAGCTCGGCGCCACCAACAGCCAGCTGCAGTGGATCATCGACGGCTACACGCTGGTGTTCGCCGGTCTGCTGTTGACCACCGGCAGCCTGGGTGATCGCTTCGGCCGCAAGAAGGCGCTGCGCATCGGCATCGTCATCTTCGCCACCGGCAGCATCCTGTCGGCGCTGGCGTCCGGCCCGACCAACCTCATCCTCACTCGGGCGTTCATGGGCATCGGTGGAGCACTGATCATGCCCTCCACGCTGTCGATCCTGATCAACGTGTTCCGCGATCCGAAGGAGCGTGGACGGGCGATCGCGGTGTGGGCCGGGTTCTCCGGGCTCGGCGTGGCGATCGGGCCGGTCACCGGCGGCCTGCTGCTGAAGCACTTCTCGTGGAGCGCGGTGTTCTGGGTGAACCTGCCGATCAGCATCTCGGCGCTCGTGCTCGGCTACTTCTTCGTGCCGGAGTCGAAAGATCCCTCGGCGCCGCGCATCGACCTCTTCGGTGCGCTGCTGTCCGTCGTCGGTCTCGGCTCGTTCCTGTTCGCGATCATCGAGGGTCCGAACTCAGGATGGACCAGCACCACGGTGGTGACCGCGTTCGTGCTCGGTGTCGTCGGGATCATCGGCTTCATCGGCTGGGAGCAGCACACCGATCATCCGATGCTGGACATGTCGTTCTTCAAGAACCCGAGGTTCACGGCGGCCAACAGCGCGATCACGCTGACGTTCTTCGCCATGTTCGGCTCGCTGTTCCTGATGACCCAGTACTGGCAGTTCGTGCACGGGTACAGCGCGTTGGAGGCCGGTGTGCGGCTCATCCCGTACGCCTTGACGATGATGCTGTTCGCGCCGATGTCGGCCCGCGTCGTCGAGCGGCTCGGCACGAAGTTGGTCGTCACCGCCGGTCTGAGCACCATCTCGCTCTCGATGCTCTGGCTGAGCACGATCCACACCGACTCCAGCTACTTCCGGGTGATCATCAACATGTGCCTGATGTCCGTCGGCATGGCGATGACGATGGCACCCGCCACCGAGAGCGTGATGGGCTCGCTGCCGCGAGAGAAGGCGGGTGTCGGCTCGGCGGTCAACGACACCACGCGGCAGATGGGTGGCGCGCTCGGCGTGGCTGTCGTCGGCAGCCTCGTGGCGAGCGTCTATGCAACGCAGATCGACGACCGTGGCCCGGGCTTGGGCATCGTCGGCGCTGCCTTGAGCAAGGCTCGTGGCTCGCTGGGCGCCGCGCTGGAGGAGGCGCCGGGTTCGACCAACCCGGCCGCGTTCAGCCGTGCGGCTCGAGACGCGTTCGTGGACGGGCTCTCCAAGGGTCTGATGGTCAGCGCGGCAGTGGTCGCGATCGCCGCGTTCGTCGCCTTCCGCTTCCTGCCGGCCGTTGCTCACGACCCGCTGGCGCTCGACGTGGATCAGGACCCGGTGGTCAGCGAGGGCCTCGCCCCGGTGGCAGGATCCTGACCGTGACCGTCCGCCCGCGTGGCCGCCCCCGCAACGAGGGTCACGACGCGGCCATCCTGACGGCCACCATCGACGTGGTGGCCGAGGTCGGGTTCGCCGCGCTCACGGTCGACGCGGTGGCTCGGCGGGCGGGTGTCGGCAAGGCAACGATCTACCGCCGTTGGTCGTCCAAGGAAGCGATGATGCTCGACGCGTGGGTGAGCTTCTCGCAGCCGCCGGCGACGCCGGACACCGGATCCTTCCGCAGCGACCTGGCCGCGTACTTCGCGCCGAAGGAGAACAGCATCCCCACCGACACGGTGCAACGCGTCTTCCCGCAGATGATCGCCGCGGCGAAGGTGAACCCGGAGGTCAACGAGGCGTACCGGGCCTTCATCGCCGAACGTCGCCGCCCGTTGCGCACCCTGATCGAGCGCGCCGTCGCTCGCGGTGAGGTGCCCGCCGACATCGACATCGACATCGTCCAGGACCTCTTGATCGCCCCGCTGATCTACCGCCTGCTGATCACCGACATGCCGACCGACGACACGGTCATGGCGCGCCTGATCGACGTCGTGCTCGTCGGCGTCGGCGCCGGCGCCACCACCCCGACGCACTGACGCGATCGCGCGACACTGGGGCGATGCGCCTCGGACTGCTCATCTTCCCCACCGACGTCGGCATGCAGCCGATCGAGCTCGCACGGGAGGCCGAGAGTCGTGGCTTTGCCTCACTCTGGTTCCCGGAGCACTCGCACATCCCCAGCAGCCGCCGATCACCGTGGGGAGGCCGCGAGGGCGCGCCGCCGCTCCCCGAGGAGTACTGGCGCACCCACGACCAGTTCCTCGCGCTGACGGCCGCCGCCGCGGTGACCACCGACCTGCTGCTCGCCACCGGCATCACGCTCGTTGCCCAGCGCGACCCGATCTGGCTGGCCAAGGAGGTGGCCACGCTGGACCACATCTCCGGCGGCCGGTTCCTGTTCGGCGTCGGCTACGGCTGGAACCACGAGGAGATGGAGGCGCACGGGGTGAACCCGAAGACCAGACGGAAGCTCGTGCGCGAGAAGATCCTGGCCTGCAAGGCGCTCTGGACCGAGGACGAGGCGTCGTTCGATGGTGAGCTCGTGCACCTCGAGCCGTCGTGGTCGTGGCCGAAGCCGGTTCAGCGCCCCCACCCGCCGATCATCATCGGTGCCTCGCCGACGGACCTGCACTTCCGCCACATCATCGAGTACGGCGACGGGTGGATGCCGATCGAAGGACGTTGGCCGATCGATGAGTCGTGGCTCACGTTGCAGCGACAGGCCGCCGATGCCGGGCGCGACCCGGCGACGCTCAGCCTCGGTGTGTTCGGCGCTCGACCTGATGCGGCGCACCTCTCCGCTCTACGCGACCTCGGCGCCGATCACGTCGCACTCGGCTTGCCGGCGCTGGACCGCGACGCGGCGATGGCCGCGATGGAGCGCTACGCCCCGCTCGTCCAGGAGTTCAACACGGAATTCAATCGCAGCTGAAGAGATCGGTCGGGACCTGTCGATCGGCATCGATGCCGTTCGTCCAATGGGTGACGACTCACACAAGGAGACATTCATGCGCTACATGCTGTTGATCTACTCGAACCCCACGGCGTGGACCACGCTCAGCAAGGAAGAGAGCGAAGCCGTCTACGGCGAGTACTTCGCCTTCACCGATCGAGTTCGCGAGAGCGGTGAGCTCGTTGCCGGCGACCCGTTGCAGGGCCTGGAGACGGCCACGACGGTCCGCGTTCGCGACGGCAAGTCGTCGTCCACCGACGGCCCGTTCGCCGAGACGAAGGAAGTGCTCGGCGGTTACTACATCGTCGACGTGCCGAACCTCGATCGCGCGCTGGAGCTGGCGGCGCAGATCCCGGACGCCCGCTACGGCAGCGTCGAGGTGCGGCCCATCCAAGAGATGATGTGACCTCAGGTCCAGCGGCGCACGACGCCGGTGTCGGCGAGATCGGGCAGCTGTACCGCGAGCACGCGGGACGGCTGCTCGGCTCGCTGATGCGCTCGTTCGGCGATCTCGACATCGCCGAAGAGGCGCTGCACGACGCGGTCGAGGCCGCCGTGGTGCGCTGGCCCGTCGACGGGGTCCCGCGAGAACCCGCCGGGTGGTTGTTGACCGTGGCCCGCAACCGCGCTCTCGATCGCGTGCGTCGCGAGAACCAACGCAGCATGCGCGAGGAGGCCGCCACAGCGCGCGCCGCGGCGCTGCGACGGCCGTGGGACGACGAACCCGCAGGGGACCGCGGCGACGACCAGCTCCGGCTGCTGCTCATGTGCTGTCACCCGGCACTCGGTGCGGACGCGCAGGCCGCGTTGACGCTCCGGTCGCTCGGCGGTCTGACGACGGCGGAGATCGCCAGCGCCTACCTCGTCGACGAATCGACGATGGCCCAGCGGCTGGTGCGCGCCAAGCACAAGATCCGCGCCACGCGGATCCCGTTCTCGCTGCCGTCCGGCGATCAGCTGACGTCGCGGCTGGGCGTGGTGATGCGCGTGATCTACCTCGTGTTCAACGAGGGCTACCTGGCGTCGGCCGGGTCATCGGTCGTGCGCGTCGACCTGTGCACCGAGGCGATCGCCATCGCACGGACGCTGCGAGCGCTCGTGCCCGGCGAACCCGAGCCGGCCGGTCTGCTGGCGCTGATGCTGCTGCACGATTCGCGTCGGGCGACGCGGGAGGACGACCACGGCGACATCGTGCTCCTCGAGCACCAGGACCGGTCGCGGTGGAACCGCGCCCAGATCGACGAGGGCGCGACGTTGGTCGAGGCGGCGCTGATGATCCGCGACGTCGGGCCGTACCAGGTGGAGGCAGCGATCGCCGCGTTGCATGCCACGGCTGCGTCGTCCGACGACACCGACTGGCCGCAGATCGTGGCGCTCTACGGGGTGCTGCAACGCATCGCGCCGTCGCCGGTGATCGATCTCAACCGCGCGGTCGCCGTCGGGATGGCCGACGGGCCGGAAGCCGGGTTGGCCGCGCTGCGCGACGTTGCCGGGATGGAACGATCGCACCACTTGCACGCCGCCCGGTCGCTGTTCCTGCAGCGCAGCGGACAGCGCGACGAGTCGATCGTCGCCGTCGAGGCCGCGCTCGCGTTGGTCAGCAACGAGCCGGAGCGACGGCTGCTGCAGCGCCGACGCGCGGCGCTGATTTACTCTCAGCGGCCATGAGCCATCCGTTCGAGGGACGACCGCTGCCGCAGTGGTACGACGACGCCAAGTTCGGCATCTTCATCCACTGGGGTCCGTACGCGGTGCCGTGCTACGCACCGGTCGACCACGACATGGGCGATCTGTTCGCCGCCGGGAACTGGGCCGAGGTGTTCCGCTTCAGCCCCTACACCGAGTGGTACATGAACTCGTGGGCGTTGGAGGGCAGCGACACGGCGGCTCACCACAACGCGACGTACGGCGACCGCACCTACCGCGGCTTCGTCGAGGAGTTCCGCGAACGTTCGGCCGGTGCGTCGACCGGCGCGTGGGCGCCGTTGTTCGCGCAGGCGGGCGCCCGCTACGTGGTGCCGGTGACCAAGCACCACGACGGCTACCTGATGTGGCCGTCGGCCGTGACGAACCCGCACCGCGCCGACTGGCAGACCGAGCGCGACCACGTCGGTGAGCTCGCGGCGGCGACTCGTGACGAGGGCATGCGCTTCGGGCTGTACTACTCGGGCGGCCTGGACTGGACGTTCCGCGAGCCGCACATCGACAGCATCCTGTCGATGATCCAGAACATCCCCGACCAGCCGGACTACCGCGAGTACGCCGTTGCCCACGTCGACGAGCTGATCGAGCGCTACCGACCGAGCGTCCTCTGGAACGACATCGGTTGGCCGGCGTCGCTCGACCCCAACGACGTCTACACCCGGTACTACGACGCGGTGCCGGACGGCATCGTCAACGACCGGTTCAACATGCTGGCCACGCGCCAGGGAACGTTGCACGCCGACATCGCCACGCCGGAGTACTCGACGAAGGCGTCGGGCACGCGCAAGTGGGAGGTGTGCCGCGGCATCGGTCGCTCGTTCGGCTACAACCGGATGGAGCGTGAGGACACGTTGACGCCGGTGGACGATCTGATCTGGATGCTGGCCGACATCGTCGCTCGCGGTGGCAACCTGCTCCTCAACGTCGGACCGGATGCCGATGGCCGCATCCCACTGGCGCAGGCGGTGCGGCTGACTGCGCTCGGCTGGTGGCTGCGCGTCAACGGCGCGGCGATCTACGGGACGCATGGCGACGGCGTCACCGCGACTGGCGACGGTCGTGAGGTCGGACTGACGTCGCGGGACGGTGTGCGCTACGCAATCGTGCGCGGTGCGCCGGCCGATGCGGTGGAGCTGGTCGGGGTGGCCGCGCCGGACGGCGCCGAGGTGCGCATGCTCGGCAACGATCGGGTGCTTCCCCACACGACGTACGAGGGCAACCTGCGCATCACGCTGCCCGACCACCTGCCTGCCGCGCCGGCGACCGTCTTCTCGATCAGCGGGTGAACGCGGTGAGCCGTCGCTGCAGCTCCTCGCGATAGGCGGCGGCGCGCTCGACCTTGAGGTGCTCGTAGCCGCGCACCTTGTCGGGCAGCGAGGCGATCGCCACGGCTTCGTCGAGGTTGCCGGCGTTCACGTGCTGCATCAGCCGTTCGATGGCCTCGACGTACTCGGGGGCCATCGCTCGCTCCAAGCGACGGACCTTGGCCATGCCGAACAGGTCGAGCGGCGTGCCGCGCACTCGGCGCCCGGCGCGCAGTGCCCAGAACGCCGGCTTCGACCAGCCGCCGAGCTTGATCTTGCGTCGCATGCCCATGGCCCGGAGCAACGGCGGGTGCAGGTGCCAGACGACCTTGGCGCGCCTGCCGCCGACTGCCTGGGCCGCGGCGCGTGACTCGGGCAGGAGGAGCAGGCGGGCCACCTCGTACTCGTCCTTGTAGGCCATCAGCTTGTGGAGGTGGCGGACGACCGCGTCGGTGAGCGCCGGGAACCCGACGGCGTCGACCCGCTCGATCACGTCCCGGTAGCGCTTCGCGTACGCGGCGGACTGGTAGCCGGTGAGGTCGTCGGCGAGGCGATCGACGAGCGGACGGCGGTCGACGTCGTCGTTCGTCGTGGTGACGAGGCCGGCCGCGGCGGCGACCGCATCGGGATCGGCGACCCATGCGCGGCCCCAACGGAAGGCGGCGAGGTTGCGGTCGACGGCGGTGCCGTTGAGCGTGATCGCCCGCTCGATCGACTCGCCGTGCACCGGCAGTTCGCCGGACTGCACCGCCACGCCGATGAGGAACACGTTGGCGGTGGTGTCATCGCCGAGCAAGCCGTGCACCATCGCGTTGGTGTTGACACGCAGATGCCGTGTCGACGATTCGTCGAGGCGAGCCTCGACCGCTGCCGTGGGGAACGCCCGCTCGGGGTGGATGACCATCGTGCCGGTGGGCACCGCAGCCGAACTGGCGACCACGGCAGTGCGCTGTGGGTCGAGCCCGGCGAGGTGCGTGTCGCTCCCCGCGACGAGTTCGTCGAAGGCAAGCAACAGGTCGACGGATCCCCACGTCGCCTTGTTCGAGGGCCGTGGCTCGTCGACCGTCAGGCGCAGGTCGCTGACGACCGGCCCCGCCTTCTGCGACAGCCCCGTCTGGTCGAGCCCGCGCACGTGGTACCCGTCCAACATCGCCGCCGTCCCGATGATCTGCGACACCGTCACCACCCCCGTCCCGCCGATGCCGCTCATGCGCACCGTGAAGTCCCGTGCCGCCGCCCTGACGGGCGCCGGCAGTGCGTCGGGTGCTCGAAGGAGGGGGCGAACGGGGGACGCCGTCCCCCGTTGAAGAGAAACCGTCATGAAGCTCGGGCAGTCACCTTCCATGCACGACATGTCGAAGTTGCACGACGTCTGGTCGATCTGGGTCTTGCGGCCGAACGGTGTGTCGACCGGTTGCACGGACAGGCAGTTGCTGACGTCGCCGCAGTCGCCGCAGCCTTCACAGACGCGTTCGTTGATGACGACCCGAAAGGCGGGCGCGTCGATCTTGCCGCGCTTGCGGTCGCGTCGCTTCTCGGCCGCGCAACGCTGGTCGTGGATCAGCACGGTGCATCCGGGAACGGCGGCCAGCAGCTCCTGCGCCTCGACGACTCGCTGGCGACCCCACACCTTCACGCCCGTGGGCAGGGGTGTGTCGCGGTAGCGGTCGAGGTCGTCGGTGGTGATCAGCACCTGGCGCACGCCTTCGGCGAGCAGTCCCTCGGCGAGCTGCGGCACCTCGAGCTGCCCGAACGGGTCCTGCCCGCCGGTCATCGCCACGGCGCCGTTGTAGAGGATCTTGTAGGTGATGTTCACCCCGGCCGCGGCCGCAGCGCGCACGGCGAGGATGCCGCTGTGGAAGAGGGTGCCGTCGCCGATGTTCTGGATCAGGTGGTCGGCGCCGATGAACGGCGACATGCCGAACCACTGCGCTCCCTCGTTGCCCATCGCGGTCAGACCGACGATGTCGCCGGCCCGTCCTTCCTCCATCAGCATGACCATCGAGTGGCAGCCGATGCCGGCGCCGATGAGTGCGCCGTCGGGCACCTTCGTCGAGGTGTTGTGCGGGCAGCCGCTGCAGAAGTACGGCGTTCGGTTCACGGTCAGCGGGATCAGCGATGTGCGCTGCACGCGGAGCGGGGCGAGGCGCTCTGGGGCGAGACGGGTGAGCAGTCGCGTGCGCAGCCGCGGGGCGATGGTGTCGGCTTCGAGCGTGCCGGTGCGCGGCAGCAGTGCGGTGCCGTCGGGTTGGAGCTTGCCGGTGACGATCGGCCGCTGCGCCTGGGCGTACAGCGCATCCTTGATGAACCACTCCAGCGTCGGGTTCTTCTCCTCGATCACGACGACCTCGGCGAGGCCGTCGGCGAAGTCGCGGATCAGCGCCGGGTCGATCGGCACGGGGAGGTCGAGCTTGAGCAGGCGGACGCCTGCGGCGCGCAGGTCGTCGGCGGTGCGCAAGCCGAGCAGCGCCAACGCCTCCGTCGTCTCGCGGTACGTGTGGCCCGTGGCGACGAGTCCGATCCAGTCGTTCGGCCCGCACAACGCGATCCGGTTCAGCTCGTTCTCCACGCCGTAGCGACGAGCCATCTCCAACCGAACCTCTTGGAACTCGCGTTCCATGTCGAGCGAGAACGGGGTCAGCAACTTGCCCGACGGCACAGGCTCGAACTGGCGCCCGTCGACCTCCAGGCGGGGAACGATCGGACGGATCCGATCGATGCCGAGCTCGACGGTGCCGGTGCCGTCGGCGACCGCTTCGACCACCTTCATCGCCACCCACAACCCGCACGCACGTGACAGCGCGATGGCGTGCCGTCCGAGGTCGATGGCGTCCTGCACGTCGCCGGGGTAGAGCACGGGCATGTGCAGATCGACGAGGCTGGCATCGCTCGACGACGGCAGCGTGCTGCTCTTCGCATGCGGGTCGTCGCCCACCAGCGCAACGGCGCCACCCTTGGCCGACGTGCCGGCGAACACCGCGTGACGGATCGCATCGCTGGCCCGATCGAGGCCGGGGCTCTTGCCGTACCAGATGCCGATGACCCCGTCGTAGCGACACGTCGGTTGCAGCACCGCGAGCTGCGAGCCCATCACGGACGTGGCCGCGAGCTCTTCGTTGAGACCGGGTTGGACGACGAACGAGAAGCCGTCGGCGGCTGCCAACTCGGCGGCCGCAGATGCGTCGCGGTCGTACCCCGCGAGCGGGCTGCCGGGGTAGCCGCTGACGAACACCGCAGTGTTGAGTCCGGCCCGCCGGTCGGCGCGGAGCTGCTCCAGCGGCAGGCGGGCGAGCGCCTGTGCTCCGCTGAGGAACACCCTTCCGTCATCGAGTCGGTAGCGGTCGGCGAGCTCGTAATTCTCGACCAGCGCCATCGACGGCGAGTCTGCCACCTTTCGTCGCGGGCTGCGAGCGAGGCATGATCGCCCCATGTCGACGCCTGCGATGCGCGAGCTCGAAGCGGCTGGTGTGACCTTCACCGTGCACGAGTTCCACCACGATCCCGGCAGCCGCAACTACGGGCTCGAGGCAGCGGCAGCCATCGGCGTCGAACCTGAACGGGTGTTCAAGACGTTGGTCGCCGTGCTCGACGGACGCGAGCAGGTGGTGGGCATCGTGCCGGTGTCCGGCCAGCTGTCATTGAAGGAGCTGGCCGCGGCGTTCGGCGCGAAGCGTGCGGAGATGTGCCCGCCCGACGTCGCCGAACGGATCACCGGCTACGTCGTTGGTGGGATCAGCCCGCTCGGTCAGAAGAAGCGGTTGCGCACGGCGATCGACGAGACGTGCATCCTCTTCGACACGATCCTGGTGAGCGGCGGCAAGCGAGGTCTCGACATCGAGCTCGCCCCCGACACCCTCATCACCCAGCTCGACGCAACCCTCGCCGACCTCGCCATCTGAGTCGGCGCCTCATGTGCGTTTGACTCGGCCTCGGAGGGCGGCGAAGGCGGTGGCGAAGGAGACGATGCCCATCCCGACGATGGCGATCAGACCCTTGCCGAGCTCGTCCCACTCCCATCCGGTCTGCATCAGCGCTCGCATCCCGCCGAGCAGGTAGGTGGTCGGGTTGAACTTGATCGCCGTAGCCAGCCATCCGGTCATCGCCTCCTCGGGGATGTACGCGGTGGTCAGGAAGGCGAAGGGGAAGAACAGGAGGAACGCGTTGTTCACAGCGGTCGGGTTGCCGGTGCGCAGAGCGATTGCGTACGGGAACCCGGTGAACGCGAGCCCCCACAACCCGGCCAGCAGGATGAACACCAGCAGACCGAGCGCGCCGGTCGCCGGACGCACGCCGACGGCCAGCCCGAGCGCGGACACCGGCACGGCGAGGGCGACGATCAGCAGGAAGTCGGCGCTCATCAACCCGAGCAGCAACGTGCTGCGACGCACCGGTGTCAGCAACAGCCGATCGAGGTACCCATCCTGCACGTCGATCACCAGCGCGCTGGCGCGGCTGATGCCGGTCACCGCGAACACGACCGCGACCGGGAGCTGGAACGCCTTGTAGTCGAAGCCCTTCGGGAAGCTGTCCTCGACGAACTGCTGCAGTGCGCCGACGTTGACGAGGAAGAAGAACACCGGGATGACGAGCGCCGGTCCGAAGGCCTCGGGGTCGCGCCACGTCAGCCGCAGGGCGCGCAGCGACACCGAGCGGAAGTCCGTCCAGAAGCCCGCGGCGCGCGCGTGGACGCGACCGTTGACCGGAGCGGTGGACGAGCTCACGAGGTGGTCCCCATGCGTCCTCCGGTCACCTGGAGGAACACGTCGTCGAGCGTCGGCGTGCGCAACGTCAGCCCGTGCACGGCGATGCGGGCATCGGCAATGGCGACAGCGACCGCGCTGATCGCCGCGGCACCGTTGGCGACGGAGACGACCACCTCTCCGTCGCGCCCGTCGATGCGATCGAGACCGGGCACCGCGGCCAACACGTGCACGACGTGATCGACATCGACGCTGTTCACGCTGGCGACGATGACGTCACTGCCGACGGTGCGCTTCAGTTCGGCGGGCGTGCCCTCGGCAACGATCCGGCCGTTGGCGATGATGCCGACACGATCAGCCAGCGCGTCCGCCTCCTCGAGGTACTGCGTCGTCAAGAAGATGGTCATCCCGAGATCGCGGTTGAGCGCGCGCACCTCCTCCCACACGGCGGCGCGACTGGTCGGGTCGAGGCCCGTCGTCGGCTCGTCGAGGAACAGCACCTCTGGCTGGTGCACGAGCGCGGCAGCGAGGTCGAGTCGGCGCTTCATCCCGCCGGAGTACGTGCCGATGCGCCGATCGATCGCCTCACCGATGTCGACGAGCTGCGCGAGCAGGTACACCTGTCGCTTGCGCTCCGCCTTGTTCAATCCGTAGAGACGACCCTGGAGATCGAGCAGCTCGCGTCCGGTCTGCTTCGGATCGAGCGCGGCGTCCTGCAACGCCACGCCGATGCGCAGCCGCACCGCGCCGGCGTCGCGGCCGACGTCGTGTCCGGCGACGATCGCGGTGCCGGAGGTCGGCTGCAGGAGCGTCGTGAGCATGCGCACCGTCGTGCTCTTGCCGGCGCCGTTCGGTCCGAGGAAGCCGTAGATCTCGCCGGACGCGACGGTGAGGTCGATGCCGTCGACCGCCGTGTGGTCGCCGAACCGGCGCACCAGCGAGCGTGCTTCGATCGCAGTCATTGCCGCCGCAGCTGCGCTTCGATGCGGGCGACACGGGTGCGCGCCGGCGGATGTGTGGCGGCGAGGCGCTCGCGGAAGCTCGTCGGGCGCTCGCCGAGGCCGTGGTTGACGACCCGACGCAGCGCGCTGGCGAGCGGCTTGCCGAAACCCATACTCACGACGCGCTCGTCGGCCTGGAATTCGGCGTTCCTGCTGACTGCGTTGGCGATCGTGTTGCTGACGAGCAACCCGCTGAGGAAGACCCACGAGACTGCTCGCAGCAGCGAACTGATCACCCGACCGATGGCCGTGATCGCCGCAGAGTGCGAGGCGAAGTTCTCGGTCGCCGCAGTCGACACGCTCTGCAGGAAGAACCCGATGCGGGCGAGCAACAGCACGGGCAGGCTGAGCCACTGGCCGAGCGTCAGGGGCACGGTGTGGAACCCGAGGTGGTGGCTGAGCTCATGGGCCAGCACGCCGGCCAGTTCGTCGCGGGGCAGTGCCGCCACCGCGTACGACGTCACGACCACGAGGTGGCCGCCGCAAGCGAACGCATTGAGCTCCTGTGCTGGCAGAACCGCCAGCACGTAGCGGCGTGCCGGCAGGCGGTTCGCCTGCAGCACCGATCGCCAGGAGATGTCGAGCAGCGCCCGCTCGTTGCGCGTCGGGCGGCGTGCCCCGAGGAGGGGAGCGAGCAGCAGCACCTGCACCGGTCGGAGGAACAGGAGCACCGAGGCAACGAGGTAGCCGAGGGCGAACATCGTGAACGAGATCTGCCACACGAGGTGCAGCGGCCACCAGAACACGAGGAGCGCCAGCAACCACAGCGGAGCAAGCGCGAGCACGGGCACCACTGCGGCGACGGCAGAGGTGTCGATGCTCCGCCGTGCGGCGGTCATGAAGGTGTGGTCGCGGTCATAGAAGGGCAGGCCCGGAAGGTTCCACGATAGAAGGTCGCCGGGTTGGCAACCACCGTCGACGTGGGCACCCTGCGTGGGTGACGAACGCGGTCAGCGAGGATCAAGGTCGTATCAAGGAACCTCGCTATCCCTGCACGCCCGACCACGGACTGCTTAACCTTTGCAGCAGCAGCCCAGCTCACGGGCACCGACCAAAATTGGATGTGGCATGAAGTGACCGTGTCGACAGCGTCACGCATCGAAGAGTCAGGAGGCGGACAGACGGTCCGCGACCTCCTCGATGACGCGCGCGCCGTCGAAGCCGTCGATCTGTCACGTGCACGCGGTCTGGTGCAGCAGGCCCGTGTGCTGGCCCGCTCTCGAGGAGACGAGCCGGGCGAAGCCGAAGCCCTCTACCGCCTCGCCAGCGTGTCCTACGCGTCGGGCAGTGCGGACGAGGCGTTCGCGCTCGCATTGGAGGCTCGCGAGCTGGCCCGCAAGTGCGGCGCCACCGTCGTCGAGGTCTGGGCGCTGAACCTGGTCGGCATCGTCCACTACAACGCCGGCAACTACACCGAGGCCTTGTCGTGCTCGCTGCAGGCGCTCGAGCTGTACCGCACCACCGATCACAAGGTGGACGAGGGCAACCTGCTCAACACGATCGCCGTCATCCACCACAGCCTGCGCGACACCGACCGGGCCATCGTCACCTACGAAGCGGCGCTCACCGCGAACAAGGGCCTCGATCGCCCGGAGAACGACGCCGTCACGTTGGCCAACATGGCCAAGGTCCGCGCCGATCGCAACGAGAACCTCCTCGCTGTCAGCCTCGGCGAACAAGCGCTGGAGCTGGCCCGTGAGCACGCTCCTGCATTCGTGCCCGACATCCTCGCCCGACTTGCCGAGGGCTACGTCTCGCTGAACGCGCTCGATCGCGCGGCTGAGTGCCTCGACGACGCCGACGAGATCATGAGCGACCGTTCGGCCAAGCGCGTCGACGTCTCGCCGACCACGCTCATCTCCGCACGGCTCGCTCGTGGCGAGGTGCAACTGGCGCGCCGCGACCATGCCGGTGCCGCCGCCGCACTGAGCGAAGCGCTCGACCTCGCGCTTGCTGCGCAGAAGACCGAGATGGCGTTGGCGGCGCACAGCAAGCTCGCCCAGCTGTTCAAGGGGCAGGGACGCTTCGAGGAGGCGCTCTCGCACCAGGAGGCGCGCTTCCAGCTGAACGAGGAGCTGTTCAACCGCGGCACCGACCTGCGCATCAAGACGCTCCAGATCGCGCACGACACGGAGAACACCCGCCAGCACGCAGAGATCCTGCGTCTTCGCACGAGCGAGCTCGAAGCGCTCGTCCGTGGCCGCACGCACGAGCTCGAGGACTACCAGGTGGAGGCGTTCCAACGTCTCGCCGTGCTCGCCGAGTTCCGCGACACCGACACCGGCGAGCACACCGTGCGCGTCGGCGACCTGTCGGGTCACATCGCTGCCGAGCTCGGCGAGGACCCCGACTGGGTGCGCCAGATCCAGCTCGCCGGCCGGCTGCACGACATCGGCAAGGTGGCCGTGCCCGACGCGATCCTGCTGAAGCCCGGCCCGTTGACGCCCGAAGAGTTCGACGTGATGAAGACGCACACGACGATCGGCGCGGAGATCCTGTCGGGCAGCACCTCGCCGCTGATCATGCTCGCTGCCGAAGTGGCGCTCACCCATCACGAGCGCTGGAACGGCGCCGGGTACCCACGTGGTCTCGCGGGCACCGACATCCCGATCAGCGGTCGCATCGTGACGGTCGCCGACGTGTACGACGCACTCACCAGCAGCCGCACGTACAAGCACGCGTGGTCGCCGATCGATGCGATCCACTACATCGTCGGGGCGAAGGGCGCGCAGTTCGAACCGCGCATCGTCGACGCCTTCCTGCGGGTGATGGTCAGGCTGGATCCAACATTGGACGGTCGGCTCGACCTGCCAATGCCTGCATGACCCAGGTGCCCACCAGCGCAGCCAGCTCGTCGGTGCCCATGTCCAGTCGGCCGTTGCGGATCGCCGCGCCGAACGAGCTCACCGCGCCGACCACGCCCACCGCGTAGAAGCGGGCGTCGCCGTCGGGGAGCTGCCCGTTGGCCTGTGCCTCGCGGACCAGCCGCTCGACGTCGTCGAGGTACACATCGCTGCCCTCGCGCAGCACGGGGGCGATCGCCTCGTCCCAGCGCTCGGAGTCGAGCAGGGCGAAGTAGCTGCGGTGGGCAACGGTGAAGTGCACGCTGGCCTCGGCGCCCTGGCGGATCCGTGCCAGCGGGTCGGCCTGCGTGTCCATCGCCGACTTCTGAGCGCGGCGCAACTGATGGCGCATCGAACGGACCAGCTCGCCGAACAGCGACTCCTTGGTCGGGAAGTACCAGTAGAACAAGCCCTTGGCGACGCCGGCGCGAGCACAGATGTCGGCGATGCGCGTGCTGTGGTACCCGTTGGCAGCGAACAGCTCCTGCGCCGCCTCGAGCAGCTGCAATTTGCGCTCGTTTCCCTGCTCGGTGTGCCGGCGCGCCGCGTCGATCTCCGTCTTGGGCGTTCGAGCGGGCACGTGACCAGTCTGCTCACGACTTGACCCACGGGTCAATGTGGGTGGGTCTCGTACACTTCTGCTCATGGGGGATGCGAGGACGGAGCGGATCGAGACGCGGACTCGGAACGCGAAGTGGAAGAACGTGCCGGTGCGCATCGAGATGGCCGAGTGCATCAACTGCGATGCGTGCCTGCGGCACTGCCCACCGCACTTCGGGGCGATCTTCAACCACGGCGCCGACGTGGTGATCATCCCCGAGCTGTGCAGCGGCTGCGACAAGTGCCTGCCGGCCTGCCCGGTCAACTGCATCTACCCGTTCCCGGAATGGGAGACCGCCGGCGCCCCGTCGGAGTGGTGGGAAGAGCCACTCACCGACAACGACCCGTACGTCTGAACGGGCATACTCGTGCGGTGACGTCACCGATCCAGCCCGGAGCCGAGCCCTGGTCGCACCATGCGCAGTCGACCATCGGAGCGCTCGTCCTCCACGGTTTCACCGCCAACACCGGGTCGATGCGGTCCATCGCCGAGGGACTTGCCGCGGCGGGCTTCCACGTCGAGCTCCCGCTCCTGCCCGGCCACGGGACGGCGATGGACGACCTGATGGACCTGGGTTGGGCCGATTGGGCTGGCGAGACAGAGTCGGCGTACCAACGACTCGCTGCTCGTACCGAGCACGTGGTGGTCGTCGGGTTGAGCATGGGCGGCGCGCTCGGCCTGCGGGTGAGCGCCGATCATCCCGAGGTCGTCGGGCTCGTGTGCATCAATCCGGTCACCCGGTCGCAACCCGACGAGGTGCTCGGGATGCTCGACGCGATGATCGACGGTGGCACCGAGGTGATGCCGGGCGTGGGCAGCGACATCGCCGATCCGGACGCCGCGGACAACGCGTACGAGGGAACGCCGCTTCGCGCGCTGCGCTCGTTGCTCGTCGACGGGGCTGCTGCTCTGCCGGTCGAGTACCCGACGATGACGATGCCGCTGCTGTTGATGACCAGCCCGCAGGACCACGTGGTGGAGCCGGCCCAGAGCGATCTGCTCGCCGACACGTACGGCGGGCCCGTCGAGCGCATCTCGCTGGAACGCAGCTACCACGTCGCCACTCGCGACTTCGATCGCGACCTGATCGTCGACGCCACCGTGCGGTTCGCCAGCAAGGTGTGCGCATGATGATCGCCTCGATCCCCAGCCCGTCGAGCGGCAACCTCGAGATCGGTCCGATCTCGATCCACGCCTACGGCCTGATGATCGCCCTCGGCGTGGTCGCCGCGGTGTCGCTCACTGGGCGCCGCTTGGAAGCGGCGGGCGCCGGCACTCGCGACGACGCCAGCTCGATGGCCGTGTCGGCGGTCATCGCCGGTGTCATCGGCGCCCGGCTGTACCACGTGGTCACCGACTACCAGCTGTTCCGCGACGACCCGGCGCGCATCTTCAAGATCTGGGAGGGCGGCCTCGGCATCCCCGGCGGCCTGTTGTTCGGCGTCATCGTCGGCGCGTGGGCGACGCGCCGTCGCGGTGTTCGCGTCTCGGCGATGATGGACGCCGCTGCGCCGGCCATCCCGATCGCGCAGGCGATCGGCCGTCTGGGCAACTGGTTCAACCAGGAGCTGTTCGGCAAGGCGACCACGCTGCCGTGGGGGTTGCGCATCGACGATGCGCACCTGCCCGAGGGCTACGCGCACGGCACCACCTTTCACCCCACCTTCCTCTACGAAGCGCTGTGGAACGTGGCGCTGGCCGGCGTCCTGATCCTCATCGGTCGCCGGGGGTGGCTGCGGCCGGGTCGGTTGATGGCCGTGTTCGTCGCCGGCTACGCCGTGGGACGGTTCTGGGTGGAAGGACTGCGCATCGACACGGCGCACCACGTGGGGGGACTTCGACTGAACCAGTGGATGGCGATCGTCATCTTCGTCTGCGCTGTCGGCTTCCTCGTGATCGACTCGCTCCGTCACCGCGGCGAGGAAGCGGAACAGCCCTCGGACCCGCAGGACGCGGATGCCGAGGGCTACGTTGCCACTGATGAGTGACACCGTCCTGTACGAACGCCGCGACCCCGGCATCGCCCTGCTCACGCTGAACCGGCCGGAGCGCCTGAACGCCTACAACGGCGAACTGCATGCCCGCTACTTCGCGCTGCTCGACCAAGCGGTTGCCGACCCGGAGGTGAAGGTCATCGTCGTCACCGGCGCTGGCCGCGGCTTCTGTGCCGGTGCCGACATGGACGTGCTGCAGGGTCTGGGCGGTGGCAACGACAACCCGGCGGGTGTCGACCTGCGCCCGGAGCACTACGTCACGACGCTGCCCAAGCCGGTGATCGCCGCGATCAACGGACCGGCGGCCGGCATCGGTCTGGTGATGGCGCTGATGTGCGACATCCGCTTCGCCGGCAAGGGCGTCAAGTTCACCACCGCGTTCTCGCGTCGTGGCCTGATCGCCGAGTACGGCATCTCGTGGGTGATGCCTCGTCTCGTGGGCACCGCGCACTCGATGGACCTGCTGCTGTCCGGCCGCGTCGTGCTCGCCGAAGAGGCGCAGGCGATGGGCCTCGTCAACGAGGTCGTCGAGCCCGAGCACCTGCTCGACCGGGTGATGGAGTACGCCGCGGACATGGCGGTCAACGCGTCGCCGACGTCGATGGCCGTGATGAAGCGCCAGGTCTACGCCGATCAGCTGCTGTCGATCGACGCTGCCGGCAGCAACGCCATCGAGCTGATGAAGGCATCGCTCGGACGTCCCGACTTCAAAGAGGGCGTCTCCAGCTACCTGCAGAAGCGGTCGCCGGCGTTCAACCCCATCGACACCAACGCCTAACCGCGCAGCCTCGCCGCCAGATCTTCCGGGACGACCGGGTTGAACAGCTCGTTGCCGGCCACCTCGGCCGCGGCGATGAACCGCGACACGCCCGCAGCGCGCCACGGCGAGACGATCTCGATGCTGCACCACGAGCCCGCCCATGCGCCACCGTCGACCGGGCGCTGGTTGACCCACAGCATGTAGGGCAGCGGTTCGCCGTAGAGGCGGTCGAGTCGGGCGAGCACGTCGACGAGCATCGCGGCCAGGTCGTTGCGACCCTCGTCGTCGAGGCTCGGCAGGTCGGGCACGCGCGTGCGCGGCGCCATCGTGACGGCGACCGGGTAGGCAGGGGCGAACGGCACCCACGCGGTCCAGCCGCCGTGCGTGGCGACGTGGCGCTCGCCGGGATCGGCGTCGGGATGCCATCCGCTGGCGATCAGCGCCGCGGGTCGTTGCGGGACGTGGTCGTAGGCGTAGATCTGTCCGTGGGGGTGCGAGATCGTCGCGCCGACCTCGGCGCCACGGTTCTCGAAGACGAGGACGTAGTCGATGTCGTCGCGCGCGCCGAGCGTGGTGGTGCGCTCTGCCCACAGGTCGATCACTCGTCGCACACCGGCGACGCCGAGCGACCAGAACGTGGCGTCGTGCACGGGCGTGTACAGCACCACCTCGCAGCGTTCGTCGGGCATCGCCGGCCAGCGGTTGTCGAACCAGCGCACGTCGTACGGGTCCGGGGCCTCCAGACCGCCGACGCAGAACGGGCAGCCGGTGGACGGCAGGTTCGGACGCCCCTGTCGGGCCCGCACCACGTGCACGACGGTGCTGAGGTGGGGATCATGTCGTACGTCGTGCAGATCGTCGTCGGCCACGGTCGCTCAGTCGGGGAGGCGTTCGCCGGAGGCGGTGTCGAAGCGATGCATCGCCTCGACGTCGGGTCGCAGCGACACGGGGGCGCCGATGCGGTTGGAGGTGAGGCCGGCGGCGCGAGCGACGAGGAGCTGATCGGGTTGGCCGACCGGGTTGCAGTACAGGAACGAATCGGAACCGAGCTCCTCGACCGCAGCGACCGTGGCATCGATCGATCCGGCGGTGCCGGCATCGACCACGCTCAGGCTCTCCGGGCGAATGCCGAACGTGACGGCGCCGGTGGTGAGCGCTGCTCGCTGCGCAGGAGTCAGCGGGAACGTCACGCCGTGTGCCTCGGCGCCGTCACCGTCGAGCTCGGCGTCGAGCAGGTTCATCGCCGGCGATCCGATGAACCCGGCGACGAAGAGGTTGCACGGCCGGGTGAACAGGTCGCGAGGGGTGGCGCACTGCTGCAGCACGCCGTCCTTCAGCACGGCCACACGATCGCCCATCGTCATCGCCTCGACCTGATCGTGAGTGACGTACACGGTGGTGACGCCGAGGCGGCGTTGCAGCGCGGCGATCTGCGTGCGGGTCTGCACGCGCAGCTTGGCGTCGAGGTTGGACAGCGGTTCGTCCATGAGGAACACCTGCGGCTGGCGGACGATGGCGCGACCCATGGCGACGCGTTGGCGCTGGCCGCCGGAGAGCCGCGCCGGCTTGCGATCGAGGTACTCCTCGAGGTCGAGCAGCCGGGCCGCTTCCGCGACGCGGGTGACGATCTCCGCCTTCGGCACGCGCTTGATCTTCAGGTGGAAGCCGATGTTCTCGGCGACGGTCATGTGCGGGTAGAGCGCGTAGCTCTGGAACACCATGGCGATGTCGCGGTCGCGGGGTGGGAGCATCGTCACGTCGGTGGTGCCGATGCTGACGGTGCCGCTGTCGATCGGCTCCAGGCCGGCGAGCATTCGCAGCGTCGTCGACTTGCCGCAGCCCGATGGGCCGACGAGGACGAGGAACTCGCCATCGGCGATCTCCAGGTCGAGGTCGTCGACTGCAGCGCGGGTCCCGGCGTTGTAGATGCGCGACGCCTTGTTGAACGTGACGGTGGCCATCAGGCAGTCGATCCTTCTGCGATGAGCGGTTCGGCCAGCACCACGCGGCCGACGCGATCGCTGAGGATGGCTCGGGCTGCGGGCGGGAGGTTGCGGTCGGTGATCACTTCGGCTGCGTCGTTGAGACCGGCGATGGAGCTGAGCCCGGTGATGTTCCACTTCGTGTGATCAGCGAGCACGACGAGGTGCTCGGTGGCCTGCACGAAGGCGCGGTTGGTCTCCGCCTCCATCAGGTTCGGCGTCGTGAAGCCGGCGCGTTCGCTCATCCCGTGCACGCCCATGTACACCGCGTCGAGGTGCAGCGATCGGAGTGCACCGACGGCGACGGGACCGACCAGCGCGTCGGACGGCGTGCGCACGCCACCGGTGAGCACGACGGTGCGATCCGAGCGGTGCGACTGGTGGAGCACGTCGGCGACGCGCACCGAGTTGGTGACGACAGTGAGATCGGGGATGTCGACGATGTGCGAAGCGAGCTGCCACGTCGTCGTGCCGGCGGTGATGCCGATGGCACTGCCGGCGCGCACGCTGGCGCCGGCGGCCATGGCGATGCCGTGCTTCTCACCGATGTTGCGCAACGACTTCGCCTCGAAGCCGGGCTCCTCCGTGCTGCGCTCGAGTCGCAAGGTCGCCCCGCCGTGGACCTTGGTGATC
The DNA here is from genome assembly GCA_965229005.1 of Ilumatobacteraceae bacterium. Taxonomy (GTDB): domain Bacteria; phylum Actinomycetota; class Acidimicrobiia; order Acidimicrobiales; family Ilumatobacteraceae; genus CBDDIP01. The sequence goes on along the minus strand of CBDDIP010000001.1, from coordinate 247,748 downwards.
AACCCGGCTTCGTCGAGCAGATCGAGGTCGCGGCGCACCGTCATGTCGCTGACGCCGAGCAGCTGGGCGAGCTCGCTGACGCGCACCGAACTGCGTCGGCGGACCTCGGCGACGATCACGTCGTGGCGTTGCCTGGCCAGCGCGCGAGCGGCGCTGGCGTCGTGGGTGGGCCGTTGCACGGTTGGAACAATGCACCAAGTTGTGTTCGTCGTCAACAGAATCGAACGACGATCTTGGAATAATATGTTCGAACATGTCGTGCACCGCGATCAAACGAACAGACTGTGTTCGAAAAGTGCACAAGAGGGTTGACACGGTGTGCGAGGTCATGTCATGTTCACCGGCGGGGAGGCACGGTGTTCACGTGCCGTACATCAGCTCAAGGGGGAACAGTGTCCGGGAAATACGAGATGTCGCCGAGCCCGTCGGAGATCGGGTTCTCGATCTTCAGCCGCCGCACGTTGCTGGCCGGTGCGGCCAGCGTGCTGGTGCTCGCCGCGTGCGGCAGCGATGACAAGAAGTCGAACGGGACCACCGCACCTGGCGGGACCACCGCACCTGGCGGGACGACGGCACCGGGCGGCGACGTCGGCACCGTCACGTTCGGCTCGAACTACAGCGACGAGAAGCCGAAGAGCGCGTTGGCCGCGGCGCTGGCCGCCACGGGCGTGACGGCGACGATCAACACGGTCGACCACAACACGTACCAGGACAACATCACCAACTACCTCGCCCAGCCGGACGACGTGATGTGCTGGTTCTCCGGCTACCGGATGCGGTTCTTCGCCGACAAGGGCCTCGTCGGCGACATCAGCGATGTGTGGGGCGACCTGCCCGACATCGCCGACAGCTTCAAGACCGCTTCGACGGGCAACGACGGCAAGCAGTACTTCGTGCCGTTCTACTACTACCCCTGGGCGGTCCACTACCGGAAGAGCGTCTTCGAGGAGAAGGGCTACACCGTGCCCACGACGCGCGACGAACTGCTGGCCCTCGCCGGCAAGATGCAGGACGACGGGCTCGTCCCGTTCGCCTACGCCAACGACGGCAAGTGGCCCGTGATGGGCACGTTCGACATCTTGAACATGCGCATCAACGGGTACCAGTACCACGTCGACCTGCTCGCCGGGAAGGAGAGCTGGACCGACGACAAGACGAAGGCGGTGTTCACCGAATGGGCCGCGCTGCTGCCGTTCCACCAGGAGAACCCGAACGGGCGCACGTGGCAGGAAGCAGCCACCGCGCTGGAGAAGAAGGAGGCCGGGATGTACTTCCTCGGCACCTTCGTCGCCACCAACTCGACCGATCAGGCGTACCTCGACGATCTCGACTTCTTCGCCTTCCCGGCCCTCAGCGACGAGCACGGGCAGGACGCGATCGACGCACCGATCGACGGCTTCATGATGGCCGCCAAGCCCAAGAACGAGGACGGTGCCAAGGCGCTGCTCGGCGGTCTCGGCGGGGCGCCGGCGATCGATGCCTTCCTCGCCATCGAGGGAGCGAGCGTCGCGGTGAACACGAAGGCCAGCACGGCCGGCTACTCGAAGATCCAGGCGAAGTCCGCCGAGCTCGTCAGTGGCTCGAAGTTCATCGCCCAGTTCCTCGACCGCGACACGAGCCCGGACTTCGTCTCCAACGTCGTCGCCGATGCGTTCGCCAGCTTCATCGCCGACCCGTCACAGGCCGACACGATCCTCAAGGGGATCGAGGAGCAGAAGTCGACGTACCTGAGCTAGACCGAGCGACGATGTCCGACCTGATCGACGCTCCCGCGTCGACGGCGCCTCATCCCCGGCGCCGTCGACGCAAGTACAGCCAACTGTCCCGGCGCGATCGCGCGTGGCTGGCGGGGATGGTGGGGGTGCCGGCCTTCGTCCACATCATGTTCGTGTGGGTGCCGGCGTTCAGCACGATCGGGCTCTCGCTGACCAAGTGGGACGGCCTCAGGCTGGGCACGTGGTCGCTGCTCGGTCTGCGCAACTACTGGACGATCTTCACCGTCCTGGACAACAAGTTCTTCCCGGCGCTGTTCAACAACGTCGTGCTGCTCGTCTTCCTCTCGATCTGCAGCGCCGGCGGGATGCTGCTCGCCTACCTGCTCGACAAGGGCGTGCGCGGCACTCGGCTGTACCAGAGCATCTACTACCTCCCGGTCGTGCTGTCGCTGGCGATCGTCGGGTTCATCTGGAAGAGCGTGATGTTCTCGCAGTCGCAGGGGCTGTTCAACCTCGGCCGCGACAAGCCGATCGACTTCGTCGGTGACTCGACGAAGGTGTTCGAGTTCCACGTCCCCGGGCTCGACTTCCCGCTCGGGTTGAGCAAGAACTTCGCCGCGCTGCTGATCGCGATGGCCTGGCGGCACATCGGCTACGTGATGGTGCTGTACCTGGCGGGGCTGAAGAGCGTCGACCCCTCGCTGCGCGAGGCCGCAGCGATCGACGGGTGCAACGAGTGGCAGGGGTTCCGTCGCGTCGTGTTCCCGGTGATGAAGCCGATCAACGTCGTCGTGCTCGTCATCACCGTGATCGAGGCGTTGCGTGCCTTCGACATCATCGTCGCGCTCAAGAAGCCGCTCGGCACGAGCGTGCTCGGTGTGCTCGTGCGCGACAACCTCGTCGGTGAAGGAGGCGGACAGGTGGGGCTCGGCTCCGCCTACGGCGTCGTGCTGCTCCTGCTGTGCCTCGGGTTCATCATCTGGTACCTGTTCAACACGTTCAGCGAGCGAGATTCGTGACTGCCGCGCTCACCCAGAGGCCGCGCCGTCCACCCGGTGGGTCGCGTCCGAAGACGATCGTCACCTACACGTTCCTGACGGTGGTCGCCGGACTGTGGCTGGTGCCCATCGTCGGCGCGTTCTACGCCTCGCTGCGTCCCTACGACGAGACGCAGCGCAAGGGCATCTTCTCGTGGCCGGACAGCCTGTCGTTCAAGAACTACGGCGACGCCTTCGACCAGGGCGACATGAAGCACACGTTCATGAACACGGCGTTCATCGTGCTGCCGGCGATCGTGCTGATCCTGCTGTTCTCGAGCATGGTCGCCTTCGTCGTCAGCCGGTTCAGCTGGCGCTTCAACATCCCGCTGCTGCTGATGTTCACCGCCGGCAACCTGCTGCCGCCGCAGGTCATCTTCAAACCGTTGTTCACCATCTTCGAGCACACGCCGTGGCCCGACTTCCTCAGCGACGCCGACACCGGCAAGCTGCTCGGCACGAAGATCGGGGTGATCATCATCCACGTCGCCTTCCAGAGCGGCTTCTGCACCTTCGTCCTCAGCAACTACATGAAGACGATCCCCAAGGAGCTCAACGAAGCAGCGATGGTGGACGGTGCCAGCGTGCCGCGCCAGTTCTTCCAGGTGATCATGCCGCTGTGCCGGCCGGCGCTCGCCGCGCTGGCGACGCTGGAGTTCACGTGGCTGTACAACGACTTCTTCTGGGCAGTCGTGCTGCTGAACCAGGGGAGCGAGCGGCCGATCACCTCGTCGATCGCCAACCTCGGCGGTCAGTACTTCAGCAACGACAACCTCGTCGCCGCGGCGTCGATGATCATCGCCCTGCCAACGCTCGCCGTGTACCTCGCGCTGCAGAAGCAGTTCATCAGCGGGCTGACGCTCGGTGCCAGCAAGGGCTGATCGTCCATGATGGGCGCATGAGCACCACCGTTCACCTGCGCGGGGCGAGCAGCGACGTCGTGCTCGACTGGTCGAGCGGTGTGCCGGCGATCGTCCACTGGGGTGCGCCGCTCGGTGACGTCGACGCGGACGCCGTCGTCGCGTCGCAGCGTCGTCCGTTCACGAACGGCATGCTCGACGTGGTCGCGCCGATCAGCGTCGTGCCCGAGCACGGTTCCGGCTTCCCTGGCCGGCCGGGGCTCGCCGGCAACCGCCCCGCGGGCCGCGCGTGGTCGCCGCGGTTCGCCGTCGACAGCGTGACGACGGTGAACGGCGGGGTCGTCGTGCGTTCGGTCGACGCGGTCGCCGAGCTCGCGCTGACGACCACCATCACGCTCGACGACGTGCTGCAGGTGCACTGCGAGGTCACCAACCTCGGGGCGTCGCGCTACCTGCTCGATGCGTTGCACCCGACGATCGCGCTGCCGGCTCACGCCGGTGAGCTGCTCTCGTTCACCGGTCGGTGGACACGAGAGCTCCACCCGGTGCGAACGACGTGGCGCGAGGGTGCACACGTCTGGGAGGACCGGTCCGGTCGCACGTCCCACGAGCATCCGCCGTTCCTCGTCGCCGGCACGCCCGGGTTCGGCGAGTGGACCGGCGAGGTGTGGGGCGTGCAGCTGGCGTGGAGCGGCAACCACACGGTGCTGGCCGAGGTGCTGCCCGACTCGCGCCGGCTCGTCCAGCTCGGCGAGCTGCTGCACCCTGGCGAGCTCGTGCTCGAGGCGGGGAAGTCCTACCGCTCGCCGACGGTGATCGGCTCGTACTCGTCGACCGGTCTGACGCCGATGTCGTGGGGCCACCACCGGTTCATGCGCTCGTTGCCGGCCAGCCCACGCACGGCACGCCCGGTGCTGTTGAACACGTGGGAGGCGGTGTACTTCCGCCACGAGACCGCACGACTGCAGGAGCTGGCCACGTCGGCCGCCGAGCTCGGCATCGAACGCTTCGTCCTCGACGACGGCTGGTTCGGCCCGCGGCGCGACGACCGGCGCGGCCTCGGCGACTGGTGGGTGTCGCCCGAGGTCTACCCCGACGGGCTCGGCCCGTTGATCGATCACGTGCGCGGCCTCGGCATGGAGTTCGGCATCTGGGTGGAGCCAGAGATGGTCAACCCGGACAGCGACCTGTTCCGCGACCACCCCGACTGGGCGCTCACCACTGACGGGTACGACCCGGTGCTCGGTCGCAACCAGCTCGTGCTCGACCTCGGCCGCCCCGACGCGTTCGGCCACGTCCTCGGGCTGCTCGATCGACTGCTGGCCGACCACGACATCACCTTCGTCAAGTGGGACATGAACCGTCAGCACACGCAGGGCAGCGGTGCTGACGGCGCGGCGGGATCCCACGCGCAGACCTTGGCGCTCTACTCGTTGCTCGACGAGCTGCGGCGTCGCCACCCGTCCGTCGAGATCGAGAGCTGCGCCAGTGGCGGCGGGCGCATCGACGCCGAGATCCTGCGACGCACGGAGCGGGTGTGGACCAGCGACTGCAACGACGCGCTCGAGCGTCAGACCATCCAGCGTGGCGCGTCGATGTTCATCCCGCCGGAGGTGATGGGCGCGCACATCGGACCCGAACGCTCGCACACCACCGGGCGACGTCACACGATGGCCTTCCGTGCCCTCACGGCGATGTTCGGCCACCTCGGCGTCGAGGCCGACGTGACGGCGATGAGCGACGACGACCGCGCCGCGCTCGCCGCGGCGATCGCCGTGCACCAACGGTTCCGGCCGCTGCTGCACGGTGGCGACGTGGTCCGCTTCGACACTGCGCCGGTCGGCCCGGAGTCCGGCGACGTCGTCCCGGCGACGTTCGCCCATGGCGTCTACGCCGCCGACCGCGATGAGGCGCTCGTCGCGTTCGTCCAGCTGCGCACGGCGATGAGCCTGATCCCGCCGCCGCTGCGCCTGCCGGGGCTCGACCCGGACCGGACGTACCGCTTCGAACCGGTCGACCTCGGCAGCGGCCCGAAGTGGGATCTCGGTGATCTGCGCCTCACCGGCCGCCAACTTGCTGTCCACGGCATCCAGCCGCCTCGCCTCTGGCCTGAATCGGGAGTGCTCCTGCGCATCGTGCGCTCGTAGAATCGATCCTCGTGTCCGAACGCATCTCCGCAGCCGACGTCGTCAAGGTGGCCAAGCTCGCCCGACTCGACCTCACCACCGAGGAGATCGACCGCATCACCGGCGAGCTCTCCGGCATGCTCGACCACTTCGCCGACGTCGATGCGCTCGACCTCTCGGCAGTCGAGCCGATGTCGCAGCCGTACCCGCTGATCAACGTGTTCCGCGAGGACGTCGTTCAGCCGTGCCTCGACCGCGACGAGGTGCTCGCCGCAGCCCCGGCCGCCGAGGACGGGCGCTTCCGCGTGCCGCCGATCGTCGGGCTGGACAGCTGATGCGACCGCCCATCACACGAACGGCAACCGAGATCGCCGCCGGCGTCCGGGCCGGCACCCTGTCCGCGGTGGCCGTGCTCGAGGAGCACCTCGCGGCCATCGCCGCGCGTGAGCCCGAGATCCACGCCTTCAACCTCGTCACCGCCGATGCAGCGCGCGTCACTGCTGCGGCGATCGATGCACAGGTCGCCGCCGGCCACGACCCGGGCCCGCTCGCCGGTGTGCCCGTCGCGCTGAAGGACAACCTGTGCACTCGCGGTGTCGAGACCACGTGCTCGTCGAAGATCCTCGAAGGGTGGAAGCCGCCGTACGACGCCACCGTCGTGCAACTCCTGGCTGCCGCCGGCGCAGTCGCCATCGGCAAGACCAACCTCGACGAGTTCGCCATGGGCTCGAGCACGGAGAACTCGGCGTTCGGCGTCACCCACAACCCGCACGACACGTCACGCGTCGCGGGTGGCAGCAGCGGCGGGAGTGCCGCGGCGGTTGCCGCCGGCTTCGCCCCGATCGCACTCGGCAGCGACACCGGCGGGTCCATCCGCCAACCAGCCGCCCTGTGCGGCGTCGTCGGCGTCAAGCCGACGTACGGCTACGTCAGCCGCAACGGTCTCGTCGCCTTCGCCAGCAGCCTCGACCAGATCGGCCCGTTCTCTGCGACGGTTGCCGACGCGGCGCTGGTGCTCGACGTCATCGGCGGCCACGACCCGGGTGATTCGACATCGATCCCCGCGCCGCGGCCGGTGCTCAGCGATCTGCTCGAACAGGGTGTCGAAGGGCTGCGCATCGGTCGCATCACCGACCTGCCCGAGGGCGCCGACGCCGATGTCATCGAGCGGCTGGAGCTCGCCTTCGAAGCGCTGCGCGATGCAGGCGCGACGATCGTCGACGTGCAGGTGCCGGCGTTCACGTACGGCCTCACTGCCTACTACCTCGTCGCTCCTGCAGAGGCCAGCAGCAACCTGGCCCGCTACGACGGCGTTCGCTACGGCATGCGCGTCGATGCGCCGGACACCAACGCGATGTACGGCGTCACGCGCGCTGCCGGCTTCGGCGCCGAGGTCAAGCGGCGGATCATGCTCGGCACCTATGCGCTCAGCGCGGGCTACTACGACGCCTACTACGGCAAGGCGCTGAAGGTGCGCCGGATGATCGCCGACGACTTCGCTGCCGCCTACGAGCACGCCGACGTGCTGCTGACGCCGACGTCGCCGTCGGTGGCCTTCCCGATCGGTTCGAAGGGCGACAACCCGTTGGCGATGTACCTCGTCGACGTGTACACGATCCCCGCCAACCTGGCCGGCCACGCCGGCATGAGCGTGCCGTTCGGCACCGGCGCCGACGGCCTGCCCGTCGGTGTGCAGGTGCTGGCGCCGGCGCTCGGCGAACCGACGATGTTCCGCGTCGGTCGGGCACTCGAGAAGGCGGTGACCGCGTGAGCGATCTGATCGGTGAGTACGAACTGGTGGTCGGCCTGGAGGTCCACGTCGAGCTGGCAACGGCGACCAAGCTGTTCTCCGGCAGCCCGAACCACTTCGGTGACGAGCCCAACACGAACATCGATCCGGTGACGCTCGGCCTGCCGGGTGCACTGCCGGTGCTCAACCGTCACGCGGTGGAGCTGGCGATGCGCATCGGCGCGGCGCTGAACTGCACCATCCAGCCGTGCACGTTCCACCGCAAGAACTACTTCTACCCGGACATGCCGAAGGCGTACCAGATCAGCCAGTACGACCAGCCGCTGAACATCGACGGCCACCTCGATCTGCCGAATGGCTACCGGGTCGGCATCGAGCGCGCCCACCTGGAAGAGGACACGGGCAAGAGCACGCACGTCGGCGGCGCCGGCGGGCGCATCCACGGCAGCGACTTCTCGCTGATCGACTTCAACCGTGCCGGCGTGCCGCTGGTGGAGATCGTCAGCCGGCCCGACATCCGCACATCCGAGCAGGCGCGCCAGTACGTCACCGAGCTGCGCGGCATCCTCCTCGCGGTCGGCGCGTCCGACGCCAAGATGGAGGAAGGCTCGATGCGCGTCGACGCCAACGTCAGCGTGCACAAGCCCGGCACGCCGTTCGGCACGCGCTGCGAGATCAAGAACGTCAACAGCGTTCGGTCGCTCGGTCGGGCGATCGAGTACGAGGCGCGCCGGCAGATCGATCTCGTCGAGGTCGGCGAGAAGATCCGCCAGGAGACGCGCCACTGGAACGAGACCGACGGTCGCACGCACACCTTGCGCAGCAAGGAGGACGCCGACGACTACCGCTACTTCCTCGAGCCCGACCTCGTGCCGCTGGCACCTGAGCAGACGTGGATCGACCACGTTCGCGCCTCGCTGCCGATGCTGCCGGCAGCGCGCCGCCAACGCCTGGCCGAGGAGTGCGGTGTCGCCGCCGACAGCGAAGCAGCGATGGTCGTCGTCGAACGTGGGCAGGACGACTACGTCGTCGCGGTCGGCCACGTCGGTGGCGATGTCGCCCGCGCCCTCGTGCACGTCAAGGAGGCATTCGCCGACGAAGGCCCCGAACCGCGCGTCCCGGCAACCGACCTCGCTGCGTTGACGCTGCTGGAGACCGGCGGCAAGCTCACCTCCACCCAAGCCAAGACGGTGCTCGCCGAGCTCGTCGAGCAGGGTGGCGGCGACCCGGCCGCGATCGCCGCCGCCAAGGGCTTCGAAGCGATCGACACCTCGGAGCTCGAGGGCTTCGTCGACGCGGCCATCGCCGCCCAACCCGGCGCATGGGAGAAGTACCGCGGCGGCGAGGACAAGGCCCTCGGCGCACTGGTCGGCGCCGTGATGAAGGCCAGCGCCGGCAAGGCCGACGGCAAAGCCGTCACCGCCGTCCTGCAACAACGCCGCTGACGCCCTGCGCCTCGTGGAGGGTTTGGGGCGCGCTCGGGTGGGCGTGAAACCCTCCGCGCTCGGTGGGTGGAGGGTTTGGGGCGCGCTCGGGTGGGCGTGAAACCCTCCGCGCTCGGTGGGTGGAGGGTTTGGGGCGCGCCCGGGTGGGCGTGAAACCCTCCGCGCCGGCGTGTGTCAGAGGTGGGGCAGGGTGATCGGGGGCAGTGTGATGGGCGGGAGCGTGATCGGGGGAAGGGTGATCGGGGGCAGGGTCACCGGCACCGTGATCACCACCGGCGGCAGCGTGATGAGCGGGGTCGAGATGCTGGGTACGGTGATCGGCGGGATGCTGACCGGCGGCAACGTGATCGGCGGGAGGCTGACGCCCGGGAGGCTCACCGCTGGGAGCACCGTGATGCCGGGCAGGAGCGTGGCCGGGGTGCTGGTCGGCGTCGGGCCCGTCGGTGTCGTGCCCGTTGGCGTCGTGCCCGTTGGCGTCGTGCCCGTTGGCGTCGTGTCAGGGACCTCGCCGGGCGTCGTGGCGACGGGATCGCTCCCGGTCGGCGGCGTGGTGTCGCCGGGGGCCGTGCTGCTCTCGGGTTCGCCCTGAGCCCCCGGTGCACTCGGCGCAGCCGTATCCGTTGGATCCTCACCGGCTGACTGAGGTGGCGCCCCGCCGGCTTCGGTCTCGTTCGACTCGATGCGGCCGTCGCCCGGCGTGCGCATCTCGACGATGCTCGGACGGTCGATGATCGGCGCTCGCTCGGCGAGCACGGTGCCGATCTGCGCTCCGGATGCGCCGACCACGACGGTGAGCGCCGCGGCCGCCTGTGGGACCGCCGATGCGATGAGCTGCCGCGGGAACAAGGTGAGGTGGGCCAACCACGACAGCGGCCCCATGACCCGGCGCAGCGAGCCGAGCGACACGTTCATGAACGCTCGGACGACGTCGGGGTCGAATTGCGATCCGGCGCACCGAGCGAGCTCCGCGCGAGCAGCGCTGGCCGGTGTGGCCTTCTTGTAAGACCGCAACGACGTGATGACGTCGTAGGTGTCGGCGACGGAGACGATGCGTGACGGCAGCGCTGCCTCGGTGCCGGTGAGCCCGCGCGGGTAGCCCTTGCCGTCCCAGCGTTCGTGGTGCTCCCACACGGCGCGGATCGACTCACCCAGCCACCCGGCGAGGCCGCCGGCGAGCACTCGCCCGTGCTCGGGGTGCTGCTTGATGATCGCGAACTCCTCGTCGGTCAGCCGGCCGGGCTTGTTGAGGATCTCGGTGGGCACGCGCAGCTTGCCGATGTCGTGGAGCAGACCCGCCCAACGCAGCCGGTCGAGCTCGATCTCGCTCATCCCGACCTGCTCGCCGATCAGCTGCGAGTAGGCCCGGACCCGCTCCGAGTGACCGCGGGTGAGGCGGTCGTGGCGACCGAGTGCGGCAACCAGCTCGATGAGCTCGCGTGCAGCGTCTGCGGGCGCCTCGGCCAGCTTGGTCTCGCCGCGCTGCACCGCGGCGATCTTGCGCTCGAGCTGCGCGGTCGTGCCGGTGCGCAGGGCGATGCTGAACCGCGACGGGGCCCGATCGGGGAAGAGCAGCGTCAGGTCGAGCAGTCGTGCCAGCGGGAGCAGCCGGCGGGCGAAGCGATCGGTGAAGACGAGCACGACCGTGCTCAGGGCGGTGATCCCCAGCCAGCGACCGATCGACGGCCAGCGGCCGGCCACCGTCGGCAGCAGTGCGGTGAGCAGGTAGCCGGCGACGATCGAGGCGACGATCGGCACGACCAGCACGGTGGCGCGCAGCAGCCGCGCTGCCCAGGGTCGCCGTTCCCAGCGCGACGCCGTCTGCTCCGTCTGCCCTTCCATTCCAGTCCTGAAATCGGCAAACGATCTGAAGACTTCAACGTTCTTGACTGGATCTCACAGAACTTGCACAAACCTCAACAATGAAGGTGTTGCCTACCACCGACCGTGATCGGCTTGACGGTCACAGCTCGCCGGCAGCGACCAGTTCGATGGCGGAACGGCACGTGCGATGGAACGCGTCCACCGCCATCTCCAGGTGCTCGTCGGAGGTGTCCTCCTCCTTGGTGTGGCTCAACCCGCCGATCGACGAGGAGAAGATCATCACGGTCGGAACCTCGCGAGCCATCTCGCTGGCGTCGTGCAACGCCCCCGAGGGCAGCTCGACGGCGTGACCCTCGACGGCCTGCACGGCGTCTCGCGCTGCGTCGAGCAGCTTGGGGTGGAACGGCATCGGCGGGATGCGGAAGATGTGCTCGAGCTCGACGGTGCACCCCTCGGCTGCCGCTGCCGCGTGGGCCGCGTCGATCGACTCCTGGTACATCGCCGCCAGTTCGCCGGCGTCGATGTGCCGCATGTCGAGCGTGATGCGCGTCTCGCCAGCGGTGGCGGTGACCACGCCGGGCCAGCACGTCGCGCTGCCGACGGTGGTGACGCCGTCGTGTCGGATGGCGATCTGGGCCACCTCCAACGCGAACCGTGCAGCTGCGCGGAAGCTGTCGCGGCGCATCTCCATCGGCATCGTGCCGGCGTGCGACGCCTGTCCGGTGAAGATCAATCGCTCGCGCTCGATGCCCTTCGTCCCCGTGACCGTGCAGATGCCGAGCCCCATCGACTCCAGCACCGGGCCCTGCTCGATGTGCACCTCGAGGTAGGCCTTCACGTCCTGCATCCGGGTGCGCGCCGCATCGAGGTTGTCGATGTCGACGCCGTGTGCGGACAGCACATCGGGAAGACGTTGGCCTTCGCGATCGGTGAGCGCTCGGAGGATCTCGACGTCGAGCGTGCCGACCGATGCCGCGCTGCCGAACAGGCTGCGACCGAAGCGGGCGCCCTCCTCGTCGGCCCAGTCGACGAGCGCCACGGAGACGGGCGGCGTGCCTTCGGAGGCAAGGGCGCGCAGCAGCTCGAGCCCGGCCATCACGCCGAGCGCACCGTCGAGCCAGCCGCCCTTTGGAACGCTGTCGAGGTGGCTGCCGACCACGATCATGTCGTCGCTGGAACCACGGAGCACGGCCCACAGGTTGCCGGCGGCATCGGTGTCGACCTCCACCGGCAACGTGGCCAGCGACTCGCGCAACAACGCTCGCGCCTCCAGCCACTCGGGCGTCCAAGCCAGCCGGCGGGACCCTTCGGGTCCGCCCGTGCGAGCAGCCAGCTCGCGCAGATCGGCAACGACGCGTGACGGGGTGTAGCTCATCCGGGCGAACTTAGTCGCGGGTCGTCGTGCGTAATCCGTGACCGGAGCGCGTTGCTGATGGAGAACACTGTCGCCCATGGGGATCGTCATCAGGACCGCGCGCGAGGACGACTGGGAGCCGATGCTCTACGCCGATGCACGCGCCTTCGGGTACACACCGACCGACGAGCGGGCGATCCTCTCCCGGCAGACGCTCGACATGGGCCGCTTCCACCTCGCGTTCGACGGCAACGAGATCGTCGGTGTCACGGGTAGCCACGCGCTCGACGTCACGCTGCCCGGTGGCGCGATCGTGCCCATGGGCGGTGTCACGTGGGTGTCCGTCGCCGCGACCCATCGACGTCGAGGGATCCTCGGCCGGCTGATGAGCGCATGTCACGACGGCATCGCCGCGCGTGGCGAACCGGTGGCGATGCTCACCGCGAGCGAGGGCGGGATCTACGAGCGATTCGGGTACGGCGCGGCAACCAGGGTGCGCGTCACCGAGATCGATCGGCGCCTGTGCTCGCTGCGCGCCGACGTGGTGCCCACCACACGATCGGTGCGGTTCGTGCAGGGCGACGAGGCGCTCGCCCACCTCACCGCGATCTGGGAGCGCCACCATCGTCGTCGTGCCGGCGAGGTCGCGCGCGACGACGCCTTCCAGCGGTTCCTGCTGGCGATCCGTGCGTTGCCCGGCGACGGCGGCAGTGGCATCACCCACACGCTCGCTCATCCCGACGGCTACGCCACGTACCGGATCACCGACGACTGGAACGCCGGGATGCCACAGCACAAGCTCGACCTGACCGAGATCGTCGCGTTGACACCCGACGCGCACGCGCAGCTCTGGCACGCGATCCTCGGCGTCGACCTCGTCGCGACCATCCGCACCCGCCAGCTGGCCATCGACGAGCCGCTGCCATACCTGCTCGACAACCCCCGCGCCCTGCGCACCGTTGGTCTCAACGATGGGATCTGGGTGAACGTGCTCGACGTCCCGACGTTCTTCTCGGCGCGCACGTACCGCACCGTCGACGCTCTCGTCATCGAAGCCGACGGTCAGCGGTACCGCATCGAGGGCTCACCGGACGGCGGCGTTTGCAAGCGAGTGCGCACACGTCCCGATGTGGTGCTGTCGGGCGCCGCGCTCGGTGCGCTGTCACTCGGTGGCGTCTCGGTGACGGAGCTGGTGGCCGGACGGCGAGCAACCGCACGGAACGCCGATGTGCTGCGTCGCGCCGACCTCTTCTTCACCACCGCCGAAGCCCCGCACTGCCAGACCTTCTACTGATCACGTGTCGTTCCGCCGCTGACCGGATCAACGGGCGGTGGTGATCACGCGCGCGGCGAGGTCGTGGCCGTGGTGGGCGGCTTCGACGGGGTCGGCTCCTGCAGCCAGCGCGTTGAGGAAGCCGGCGGCGAAGGAGTCGCCGGCGGCGGTGGTGTCGGCGACTGCGCCGAGGTCGTTGGCGGCGACTTCAACCGGGGCTGTGCCGTTCACGTGCACGAGCGCCGGGCGGGGGCCCTGCTTGACGACGACGATCGGTGCGCCGATGGCCGCCAACCCCTCGGCGCCGAGGCACGCTGCTTCGGCCTCGTTGGCGAACAGCACACGCGGTCGCAGCTCGCGCATCACCGTGATCATCCGATCGACGCCGGCTTCGTCGAGCACGCCCGCCGACGAGGCGTCGATGCTCACTGTCACGCCCGCATCGTGAGCCCACTCGGCCAGCGTGCGCGACGACGTCGCGATCGGCTCGTCGACCAACGAGTACACGGGGATGTGCAGCGTGTGGACGCCGTCGAGCCACGACCGCTCAGGCGCGTCGAGCTGGCGGCTGGCACCGGCGTCGGGGAACATCGTTCGCTCACCGTGCGCATCGACGAGCACGACGATGGTGCCGGTGCGCCCGGCGCGACGAACGGCGAGATCGACCCCGGCCGACGACAGCATGTCGGTGAGCATCGTCCCGGCGGCGTCGTCGCCGACCTGGCCGATGAACCGCGTCGGCGCGCCCGCGAGTGCGGCCGCGGCGCACACGTTGGCGGCGCTGCCGCCGCGTCGGCGGGTGATCGTGGATGCCGTGTCGGAGGCCAGCTGCACGGCGCCGCGCAGCTGCACGACGATGTCCTCGACGAGATCACCGATGGCGGCCAGCACGGCTGCGCACCGTACCGGCTCAGTCCTTCCCGGCGCTGCCGAACCACGGCGCCGGCGAGAGGCCCATCCGCTTGGCGACGAGGGACGAGGGCACGGCATCGATGCGACGGTTGAAGTCGGTGACCCGCGAGTTGTACACGCGGCGGGCGGCGGCCAGCCGATCCTCGGACATCGTCAGCGCCTCGAGCAGGGCGCGGTAGCTCGGCTGTGAAGCGAGCGACGGCGTGCGCTCGCCGGTGGCGAAGACCGCCGCTGCAGCGGCGCGCACTGCGGTGTCGATCTGTGCGCTCGCGGCCACGTCGTCGGGGTGACGTTGGGCCTCCGCCGCCTGCGCCAGCCGGGTGAAGATCTGCCGCTCGCGTTCGGTTTCCACGCGCACGAGGGTGACGAGCTCGGGGATCAACCGGTGGCGTCGGTCCAGCTCGGCGCCGACCGTTGCCCATGCTGACGCGACGGCCTGGCGCTGGGCGACGAAGCGGTTGTAGGAGACCACAGGAACGACGCCGATGATGACGACCACGGCAGCGATGGCGATGACCACGTCCATGACGTCAGCGCGATGCCGGGTAGAGCTCGTGGAGCACCTTGGGCAGGTGCGCCGCGAACTCGCGAGCGAAGTCGAGGAAGCCGGGCAGCAGCTCGATGTCCAGCTGCGTGCTGACGACGATGGCTCGGTCGTGGCTGAGCTGGTAGCTGAGCTTGTTCCCGCGCTCGAGGAACCAGCCGACCATGAGCGGTTCGAGCAGCGTGATGGCGAAGCGGTCGTCGGCGCAGCGGACTCGGTACTGCGAGTTGAACGTCGGCGACTCCACCTCGATGTCGCGCAGGCCGACCGCCCGCAGCAGACCGCTGAAGAAGCCCTCCGGTCCGATGCGGGTGAGCGGCGCGTTGAGTCCCGTGCTGATGTAGGCGCACGTGTAGCGGAACGTCCGCGAGTCGTCACCCGACCCCGTCGTGTACTGGTACTGGAACACGCTCGCCTCGGCGGGATCGTCGCGTCGCCACATCAGGTACTGGGCTCGGCGCGAGTGGCCGGTTGTGAACACGTCGAAGCGCTCGTCGGGTGGATCGAGCCGCCCCGTGTTGATCAGGAGCCCGGCTCGGGAGGCCACCTGACGGGCGTGCGCGTCACGAGCCTTGGCCATGCGGTTGGCGACGACGACGGCGAGCGCCCCGAACGCCACCACGACGAGGACCAGCACGACGGGCATTCGGGGCGAACTCTACGCATCGGAAACCGGTGGCGTCAGTCTCCAGCGACCACGGCGAAGCCGTCGACCTCGGACTCGAAACCGTCGAGATCGATCACCGATTCGCCGTTCGGGTCGGTCGCCGTGCCGAGCCTGCCGGGCAGGTAGCGAGCGGCGATCACGGCGGCGACCAGCACGATGCCGGCGCCGATCAGCATCGACAGCTGCAAACCGTCGGACCACGCCGACTTGGCCGCATCGACGAGCGCCGCACCCTGCGTGCCGCCGAGATCGCGGGCCACGCCGAGCGCACCGGCCAGCGACCCTTCGGCGATGTTGCGAGCGCCGTCCGGCAGGCCGGCGACCGCGCTGCCGAGGTTGGAGGTGTAGCCGGACGACAGGATGCTGCCGAGGACCGCGACGCCGAGCGTGGTGCCGACCTCGCGGGTGGTGTCGTTCATCGCCGATCCGACGCCGGCCTTGTCGCGAGGCACCGACGACATGATCAGCTCCGTCATCGGCGTCATCGTCAAGCCCATGCCCGATGCCATCACGAACATGCCCAGCAGCACGTGGCCGTAGCCGGACGAGGCGTCGAGGAAGCTCAGGATGAACACGCCGCCGGCCGTGAGCAGCATGCCCGTGGCGACCACGGAGCGAGCGCCGAAGCGTTCGACGAACTTGGGCGCCCGCATGCTGAAGATGACCATCATCGGCATGATCGGCAACATCCGCAGACCGGACTCGAACGAGCCGTAGCCGAAGGACGAGCTGGAACAACTGGCTGACCACGAAGAAGAAGCCGAACATCGTCAGGAACACGAGCATCATGCCGATGCTGGAGACGCCGAAGCGGCGATCCTTGAACAGTCGCACGTCGAGCATCGGGGAGCTGCTGCGCAGCTCCCACATCACGAAGATCGCGAGCAGGGCGATGCCGGCGCCGATCACGCCGAGGCTGGTGGCCGAGCCCCAACCCCACTTCGGCGCTTCGATGAGCCCGTAGACGAACACGCCGAGGCCGGCCATGGACAGCACGGCACCGGTCGGATCGAGCTTCGACGGGTGGCGGTTCCTTGCTCGTGGGGATGATGCGGATGCCGAGGACGAGTGCGATCACCGTGACGGGCACGTTGATGGCGAACGACGAGCCCCACCAGAAGTGCTCGACGAGCCAGCCGCCGAGGACCAGGCCGAGTGCGCCGCCGCCGCCGGCGATGCCGGACCAGATGCCGATCGCCTTGGCCCGTTCGTGGGCGGGGAAGCTGTTGACGAGGATGCTCAGCGTGGCCGGCATGACCAGCGCGCCGCCGATGCCCATCACCGCACGAGCGGCGATCACCTGCGCCGCCGAGTCGGCGACGAACGTGGCGTACGCCGAGGCGACACCGAACATGACGATGCCCGCCTGCATGAAGCCCTTGCGGCCGAATCGGTCGCCCAAGGTGCCGGCGGTGAAGAGCATGCCGGCGAAGATCAACGAGTAGGCGTCGACCACCCACTGCTGCTGGCTGTTGGTGAGGCCGAGTGCCTCGGACATCTTCGGCAGCGCCACGTTCAGCGACGTGTTGCCGATGACGATGATCAGCAGGCTGGTGCACAGCACCCCGAGGATCATCCACCTGCGCCGGTAGACGTCGGGTGGGATCTCGGCGATGTCGGCTTCGATGTCGGCCTGGCTCGCGTTCACGCTGGTTTCGCTCATGGGGGTGCTCCGCTTTCTGTGCTCTCCACATGAAACTGGCAGAACTGCCAAATGTCAACTGTGACAAGATGCACAACTGCCACATGCCGTGGGTTCCTGACGTATCGTTGACGTCGTGGCCGCGAGCATCACCCACGAACCCGTCGGCGCAGCGCCGCATTCGGGGCTTCGCCAGCGCAAGAAGGACTCCTCGCGTCGCGCCATCGAGGACGCTGCGTGGGACCTGTTCGCCGAGCGTGGCTACGACAACACGTCGGTGAACGACATCGCCGACCGTGCCGACGTCGCCCCGCGCACGTTCTTCCGCTACTTCCCCACGAAGGAAGCAGTCATGTACCCCGAGTTCGAGCAACTGCTCGACCTCGTGCGCGTCGAGTTCCACAAGCGTTCCGCCGACGAGCCGGTGATCACCAGCCTGTTCGAGAGCATCGAGGTCCTGTCCGGTTCGCTCGACGGCGAAGGCTCACGTGCTCGTGAGCGCATGGCGATGATGAAGCGTCCTGGCCAGCAGCCGCCTGGCACGGAGTACTTCCGGACACGGCTGTCGGAGGTCGCCGCCGAGCTCGTGCTCGAACGCGAAGGCGACGGCGAGGAAGCGCGCATGCGCGCCCGCCTCGCCAGTGGGCTGGTCAGCGTGCTCATCGACACGGCGCACACGTGCTGGATGGAAGCCGGAGCGCACGAACCTCTCCACGACGTCGGCGATCGGTGCCGCGGCATGATGGGCGACCTGATTGGCACCATGCGCCGGATGTGACACCGGGTAGCTTCGGTCCTCATGAGCTCCGAAGCGAACGAGCACGGCACGCCGGTCGACGTCAAGCCGCGCAGCCGCGATGTCACCGATGGTTTCCAGAAGGCCCCGGCCCGCGCCATGTTGCGTGCGGTCGGCCTGACCGAGGACGACTGGGTCAAGCCGCAGATCGGTCTGGCGTCGGCGTGGAACGAGGTCACTCCGTGCAACATGACGTTGCGCAAGCTGGCCGACCAGGCCAAGGCCGGCGTGCGTGCCGCCGGTGGCGTGGCGTTGGAGTTCGGCACGATCACCGTCTCCGACGGGATCAGCATGGGCCATGAGGGCATGCGCGCCTCGCTGGTGTCGCGCGAGGTCATCACCGACTCGGTCGAGACCGTCGTCCACGGTGAGCGCTTCGACGGCTTCATCGGCCTGGCCGGTTGCGACAAGAGCATCCCGGCGATGTTGATGGCCGCGGCGCGTCTCGACCTCGCCTCCGTGTTCGTCTACAACGGGTCGATCATGCCCGGCCACCACGACGGCAAGGCGCTCGACATCACGTCGGTGTTCGAGGCCGTCGGCGCGTGCGCGCTGGGCCTGATCTCCGAGGACGAGCTCGGCGAGATCGAGCGCAAGGCGTGCCCCGGCGAGGGTGCGTGCGGCGGCATGTTCACGGCGAACACGATGAGCTCCATCGCCGAAGCGATCGGGATGTCGCTGCCCGGCACGGCCTCACCGCCGGCGATCGACGATCGCCGCGACGGCGACGCGCATCGAGCAGGCGAAGCGATCATGAACATGCTGCGGCTGGGCATCACGGCGCGGATGATCATGACCAAGCAGGCCTTCGAGAACGCGATCGCCGTCACCTCGGCGCTCGGTGGTTCGACGAATGCTGTGCTGCACCTGTTGGCCATCGCCAACGAGGCGGGCGTCGAGCTGCACCTCGAGGACTTCAACCGCATCGCCGCCAAGGTGCCGCACATCGCCGACATGAAGCCGGGCGGGAAGTTCCACATGAGCGACCTCGACCGCGTCGGTGGCGTCCCCGTGGTGATGAAGGAGCTGCTCGACGCCGGCTTGCTGCACGGTGACGTGCTCACCGTGACCGGCAAGACGATGGCCGAGAACCTGGCCGACATGGACATCCCGCGGCCCGACGGTGTCGTCGTCTACCCGCTCGATCAGCCGCTGCACTCGGAGGGCGGCATCAACGTGCTCACCGGTTCGCTGGCGCCGAAGGGTGCCGTCGTCAAGGTCGCCGGCCTCTCCAAGGAGCAGATGAAGTTCGAGGGTGAGGCCCGCGTGTTCGACGGCGAGGACGGGGCGATGGCCGCGATCCTCTCCGGTTCGATCGAACCCGGCACCGTGCTCGTCATCCGCTACGAAGGCCCGAAGGGCGGGCCGGGGATGCGCGAGATGCTCGCGATCACCGGCGCGTTGAAGGGCGCCGGTCGCGGTTCGGACTGCGCGTTGATCACCGACGGTCGCTTCTCCGGTGGCACGTGGGGCTTCTGCATCGGCCACGTTGCACCGGAAGCCGTCGACGGTGGCCCGATCGCGTTCGTGCGCGATGGCGATCGCATCCTGATCGACGTCCACGAGAAGGCGCTCGAGCTCCTCGTCGAGGACAGCGAGCTGGCCAAGCGGCGCGCCTCGTGGTCGCCGCGTCAGCCCAACCCGGCCTACACGCGCGGCGTCTTCGGCAAGTACGTCAAGCTCGTCCAAGGCGCCGAGACCGGCGCGATCACGCAGTAGCGCTTCGAGTCTACGACTCGAAGTGTTCGGCGATGTCGTCCGGCGTCTTGTCGAAGTCGGACGACATCGAAATCTGGCCGCGAAAGAGCCCCAAGCGCGTCGATGGCGGGACCGGTCGACGGCGATTGGCCAGGAGGCGCCAACCGACCAGGAGCAGGCCGGTGAAGAGGGTGGCGACGATGATGAACGGGAGCGCCGTGCCGCGGTCGAAGACGAGGTTGCGCAGCACCAGCCCGATGACCACCGTGATCAACCACAGCGGCACCGCCTTGTCCACCGAACGCGGCGCGGTCCACATGCGCAGGACCACCCAGCCGACGGCGAGGGAAATCAAGAACGGCGCGGCGACACGCGCTGCACCGACCAGCACCGACCCGCTCTCGTCGTGACTGCGTCGTCCGATGGCGACGAACACGAGGATGCACAGCACGTCGATCGCCGCCGGAACGGCGATGTTGCGACGCATCAGTGCTGGTTGAACCCGCCGAGCTTGCCCTTGTAGAACAGCAGCGGCAACGGTGTCTCGTCCGGGTGGGCGTGCTCGAACTCCTGGATCAGGCCCATCACGAACTTGTGGTCGCCGGCGTCGACGACCTTGTCGATGGTGCAGTCCATCCAGGCGATGGAACCGTCGAGCACCGGCGAACCGGTCTTCGGTGCCGGCGTCCACGACACCCCGTCGAACGGCTGCTCGATGCTGCTCTTGGAGAACTGCCAGCACAGGTCGCCCTGGTGGGCGCCGAGCACGTTGACGCAGAAGGCGCCCGTCTTCTCGATCGCCTGCCAACGATCCGAGGTGACCATCGGCAGGAAGCCGACCAGCGGTGGATCGAGCGAGACCGATGCGAACGACCCGATCGTGAAGCCGATCGGCTCGCCGTCCGCCGCGCCGGTGATGATGGTGACGCCAGTGGGGAAGTGGCCGAGCACCTGGCGGTACTTCATGGGGTCGATCGACATGTCGATGACTGTAGACGGCGGCGCAGGTGTGCGACATTGACGGGATGGACAAGGTCGAGCTGCGCCGGCGAATGCGCATGGTGCGCGAGCTGATCGACGACCGGCTGATGCGCAGCGTGCAACTGTGGGCGGAGTTGGCCGAGCTGGACGACTACCGCGACGCGAGCACCGTCATGGCATTCGTCGGCATGGCGGGCGAGCCGGACACCGATCCGCTGGTCGCACGGATGGAACGCGACGGCAAGACGTTGGTGCTGCCACGCATCGTCGGCGACCGCCTCGAGCCGGCACTGACGGGCGAATCGTTGCGGCCAGGCGTGCTGCGGATCCCCGAGCCCACTGGCGACGCAGTCGATCGCGCCGACATCGACCTGGTCATCGTCCCCGGTCTGGCGTTCACGCTCGACGGTTCCCGGCTCGGCCAGGGCAAGGCCTACTACGACCGCTTCCTCGTCGGGCTCGTGGCACCCACCATCGGCGTGTGCTTCGCCGAGCAGCTCGTCGACACGCTGCCGATGGAGCCCCACGACGTCCGACTGCAGCGGGTGATCGCCGGATGACCGCCTTCGCGATGGCAACGCTGGAACGGGCTCGTGAGGTCGTCGGTGCCGTCGTGCCGCCGACACCGCAGTACGCCTGGCCGCTGCTGGCCGCGGAGGTCGGTGCCGCCGAGGTCTGGGTGAAGCACGAGAACCACACGCCGACCGGCGCGTTCAAGGTGCGCGGTGGCGTCACCTACATCGACCGCATGCGACGCGAACGCCCGCACGTCGCCGGTGTCATCACCGCGACCCGAGGCAACCACGGCCAGAGCATCGCGCTCGCCGGCCGCAACGCTGGTGTGCCGGTGACCATCGTCGTGCCGGAGGGCAACAGCCCGGACAAGAACGCGGCGATGCGCGCGTTCGGTGCCGAGCTCGTCGTCTTTGGCCACGACTTCCAGGCGGCTCGCGAGCACATGATCGAGCTCGCCGCCGAACGCGGGCTGGAGCCCGTGCCCTCGTTCCACGTCGATCTCGTCGTCGGCGTATCGACGTACGCGGCCGAGCTGTTCGACGCGGCGGAGCCGCTCGACGTCGTCTACGTGCCGATCGGCATGGGCTCAGGCATCTGCGGGATGATCGCCGTGCGCGATCTCCTCGGGTTGCACACCGACGTCGTCGGGGTGGTCGCCTCAGGTGCACCCGCGTACCTGAGGTCGTTCGAGGCCGGCCGCGTCGTCACCACCGATGCGGCCGACACGTTCGTCGACGGTGTGGCCTGCCGCGTGCCCGACGCGGAGGCGGTTGCCGAGATCGTGCGCGGCGCGGCGCGGGTGATCGCGGTCGACGATGACGCCAGCGCGGAAGCCGTGCGAGTCCTGCTCCGTACGACGCACAACCTCGTCGAGCCGGCCGGGGCGATCGCCACGGCCGGCATGTTGTCCGAGCGTGATCAGCTGCGCGGCAAGCGCGTCGGCGTGGTGATGAGCGGCGGCAACCTCGACGCTGCGCTGCTCACCGAGATCCTCGCCGGCCGCACGCCGCGCCCCTGACTCAGCTCATTCGTCCCAAACCCTCACTCGTCGTAGTACTCGCGACCGAGGTGGGTGATCTGGTCTTCGCCCATCATCCAGCGCAGCGTGTTCTTCAGCTTGCTCAGCTGCACGAACAGGTCGTGCTCGGGGTAGAGGCCGGGAGCGACCATCGGGGCCTTGTAGTAGAAGCTCAGCCACTCCTGGATGCCGTACATGCCGGCGCGCTGGGCGAGATCGCTGAGCAGGACGAGGTCGAGACCGAGCGGGGCAGCGAGGATGCTGTCGCGGCAGAGGAAGTCGACCTTCAGCTGCATCGGGTAGCCGAGCCAACCGAACAGGTCGATGTTGTCCCAGCCCTCCTTGTTGTCGCCGCGCGGCGGGTAGTAGTTGATCCGCACCTTGTGGTAGACGTCGCCGTAGAGGTCGGGGAACTGCTCGGCGTCGAGGATGTGCTCGAGCACGCCGAGCTTCGACTCTTCCTTCGTCTTGAAGTTGTCCGGGTCGTCGAGGACCTCGCCGTCGCGGTTGCCGAGGATGTTGGTGCTGTACCAACCCGACAGACCGAGCATGCGAGCACGCAGCATCGGGCCGAGCACGGTCTTGATCAGCGTCTGGCCCGTCTTGAAGTCCTTGCCGCTGATCGGCACGCGCTTCTCCACGGCCAGCTGACGCAGCACCGGGATGTCCACGGTGAGGTTCGGGGCGCCGTTGGCGAACGGGACGCCTTCGAGGATGGCCGCGTACGCGTAGAGCATCGACGGGGCGATGGTCGGGTCGTTGGCGTCGATCGCCGCTTCGAACGACTCGATGTCCTGGTGCGCCGGGCCCGGCTCGATGAAGATCTCGGTGCTCGCCGCCCACAGCATGACGAGGCGGTCGCACTGCTTCTCTTCACGGAAGCGGTTGATGTCCTCGCGGATGGAGTTCAGCATCGAGCGCTTGTCGATGGTGTGCATCGTGTTCTCGGCGTCGATGCGCTTGACGTACTCGCGGTCGAACGCGGCGGGCATCGGGCGCACGTCGCGCAGCGCCTCGGCGACCTGCTCGATGTGCTTGCCACCTTCCAGGACGCCGGCGCGGGAAGCCGCGACGTAGGCATCGTCGGGGAACGGATCCCAGGCGCCGAAGACGACGTCCTCGAGGCTGGCGATCGGCACGAAGTCCTTGATCAACGGGTTGCGGTTGTCGGTGCGCTTGCCGAGGCGGATGGTGTCCATCTGCGTCAGCGAGCCGATCGGGCTGCCCAGGCCCCGCTTCACCAGCTCGACGCCGGCGATCAGGGTGGAGGCCACCGCGCCGAGGCCGACCGTGAGCACGCCGAGGCGGCCGGTGGCGGGGGCGACAGTGGGAGTGGGAGGTGTCGTGGTCACGTTGCACACCATAAGCAACGCTGGACAACTTGTCATCCCAGTGAAGCAAGTCTGAACTATCCTGCGCCGGGTGTCAGCAACGCTGCCGGATCTCACCATTCGCCAGCTCGAGTACCTCGTGGCCGTGGCCGAAGAGGCGACGTGGGCGCTCGCCTCGCAACGCGTCGGCGTCAGTCCGTCGGCGCTGTCGCAGGGCCTGTCGGAGCTCGAGCGCCGGCTCGGGGTGCCGCTGTTCGAGTCACGGGGGCGGCGGCGCGTGCTGCGTCGCTCGGCGCAGCCGGTGCTGGAGCACGCCCAGCGCGTGCTCGCGCTCACCGGTGATCTCGTCGACTGGTCGGAGCGCCTGCGTGGCGCGCGCCATGGACGCGTGCGCGTCGGCATGATCGACGTCGCCGCCGTCGTGCACTGCACCGACGCCGTCGCCGCGTTCCGCGCGGAGCATCCCGATGTGCACCTCACGCTGTCCGTCGCACCGTCGGCCGAGCTGATCAACGGGTTGCGCGACGGCGACCTCGATCTCGTCGTGTGCATCGAGCCGCCCGAGCCCCGCACGGGCATCGAGACCGAGGTGCTGCTGCGCGAGACGCTTGCCGTGATGGCCCCACCGGGAACCACGATCGGCGAGCCGCGCACGTGGGGACCGTGGGTGACGTTCCCCACCGGCTCCCACACGCGGCAGTTGATCTTCGCCGCGCTCGCTCGGCTCGGCGCACGTGCGGCGATCGCCGCCGAGAGCCATCAGCCGGACGTGCTGATCCAGATGGTTCGCTTGGGCCTGGGGTGGACGGTGCTCCCGGCCGGCGTGCCGACGCCCGGCATCGACACGGTGGTCACCGGTCCGGATCTGATCGAACGCGTGCTGGTGCTCGCCCGTCGAATCGGTTCGATCGACGACCCGGCTGTCGACGAACTGGCGCGCCGCCTGCGCGTCGGCAGCGGGAGTGGACGGTCACGCCAGCAGTGATCGCTGGATGGGTGCAGGGAAGCGCACGGTGACCCTGGCGCTGCCGATCAACGTCTCCAGATGATGGGCGGCGGCGTCGATCGCGGCGCGACGCTCGGCACCGACGTCGGTCAGCACGGCGAGCGCGATCGTGCCGTCCTTGCGCTGCGCCCAGCTGCCGACGATCTCGCCGTCGACCCAGATCGTCGGCCCGCCGTTGCCGTTGCGATCGAAGACCTGCGCGGCGACTTCGGGAGCGAGGTACCAGTCGCGCTGCTTCCAGCCCATCGTCGTCGGGTCGAGGCCGGGCAGCAGCGCGACCCACGGCTCGTGCGAGTCGGGTGATGCGGCGTCGCCTGACGCCACCCAACCGGTGCCGTGCTCCAGCTCGATCTCCTCGGCGCCTGCCGACGCCAGCGCCGCGCGCGTCGTTCCGAGCGTCCAGCCCATCCACCACTGCACGTCGGCGGTGCTGCCCGGCCCGAAGGCGCGCAACCACCGGTCGACCATCCCGGCTCCTGCGACCGATGGGTCCGCGCCTGCAACGCCGCCGGGTAGCCAGCGGTCCATCGCGGCCCACCGGTACTCACCGCTGACCCATGAGCCCATCGGCTTGGTGCGCACCGCCTCCCCTTCGAAACCGAGCATCAGCAACAACCGGGTGTGCGCCGACTGCGTGCCGGCGTAGGGCTTGCCCACCGACAGGTAGAGCGGCGCGCGCAACGCAGGTGCGGCCTGCCCCAGCGCTCGTGCCGTCGTGCCCATCGGGTCGTCGACGCCGAGCCGATGAAGGGTGTCCAGCGCCTCCGACCGTGCCTCGCGGAGCCACGCAGCGCCGTCGTCGGCGACCTCGCTCGCTTCGACGAGCTTGGCGAAGCTCTTCCACTCCTTGGGCGCCAACGCCGCGGTCGACGAGGCGTGCGCAAGGCGAGCCGTCTCCGGTGTCATCACCCACAGCGTGCGCCGCATGGCGTGATGGCGGATGACCGAACGGTCCTCGTACAGCGCGGCGTCCACGGCCTCGATCGAGGGGTGACGCATCCGCGCCATCGCCGACATGTAGACGGAGGCCGGATCGGACGAGTGCAAGGCGACGAGGCTGTCGGTGATCTCGGTGACGTCGTCGCTCCGCGTGGCTGCCGTCAAACGATGCCGCATGGCGAGTCGCGCTCGTCGTGCGGCGTCCGTGATGCGATCCACCGCCATCGTCCGAGTCTGGCATCTGGGTGTGTGCTCAAGGACTGCTCGGCGACAAGACTTGGGAGGTGCCAACTGGGGAGTTGACCGATGCCGCGCCGCGCGCGGAGACGTTGCCCGGCCTCGACGCGCTCCGCGCGCTGGCGGTCGTCGCCGTCGTCGCGTTCCACCTCGGTATCGGCTGGGCACCGGGCGGCTACCTCGGCGTGTCGCTGTTCTTCACGCTCTCCGGGTTCCTCGTCACCAGGAACCTCCTCGTCGAACGGTCGTCGACCGGACGAATCCAACTCCTCGACTTCTGGCGTCGTCGTGCCCGCCGCCTGCTGCCGGCAGCCTGGTTGACGATCGCAGGAGTTGCCGTCGCGGCGACGGTGTGGACAGGTTGGGGACGTCGCGTCGGTGCGGATCCTGCTGACGAGGTTGCTGCGTTGCTCAACGTGGCCAACTGGCGGTTCCTCGGTTCCGGATCGAGCTACGCGAGCCTGTTCGCCTCGCCGTCACCGCTGCTCCACTTCTGGAGCCTGGCGGTGGAGGAGCAGGCGTACGTCGTGCTCCCGCTGATCGTCGTGCTCGGCCTCGGTCGCTCGGGACGCGTACGCCCGGCTCGCCTTGCGGTCATCGCCGGGGTGCTCGCGACTGCGTCGTTCGCGCTGCCGGCCTTCGTGACGATGAGCCACGACCGCGTCTACTACGGCACCGACACCCGGCTCGGCGAGATCCTCCTCGGTGCGTGCCTCGCGGCGATCGCGACGAGGACGCCGCAAACGCTTGGGACGCGATCGCGACGTGTGATCACGATCGTCGCGTTCGCGGGCTTCGTCGTGCTGGCCACACAGGTGTCGACGCGCACCACGTGGGTGGGTCGTGGTCTGCTCCCACTGACGGCGGTCATCTCGTGCGCGCTCCTCGTCGTCGCCACGCAGCGCCGCGGCGTGTTCGTCGTCCTCGGGCGGACGAGAGCGATCGGCGGGTTGGGTCGCATCAGCTACGTCATCTACCTCGTGCACTGGCCCGTGCTGGTCGCCTTGCGCGACCGCGGCGTGGACGTCGCCGCACCGCGATGGGTCGTGCTCATCGCTGCGGCTCTCGTGGCCGTGTCGGCCCTCGTGGTGCGCTGCGTCGAGCGCCCGGTGCGAGCTCGGGCGGTGTCGCCGTCCGTGCTCATCGGCGCGGCGTGTGCGCTCGCGGGCGTGGTCGTGGTCTGCTCCACCGTGCTCGCTCCTGTGCCGAGCCGCGGCGTCGACCTCGTTGCGTCCTTGGACGAGGAGCTGGAACGCGTGCAGTCCGCGACACCAATCGAGCGCGTGGCCGTCACCGTGCCGGGCAACACCGACCCGGCCGTCGACGGGCCCACCGTCGCCGAGCAGCACGGGGGTGGATCGCCCGTGGTCGACACCGTCGCGCCGGTCGGCGATCAACGACCCATCGCATGGGTGTTCGGGGATTCGATCGCGCTCAGCATGGTGCTGGCCACCGGGCCGGCGACGACGCTCCAGTACGTCATCGGCGACGGCGACGTGCGCCTCGGCTGCGGTGCCGCCGTGTTCGACGATCCACCGGAGGAAGGCCCGCCGGAGCCCTGCCCTGATCCTGCGATCGCCTGGGGTGCATCCGTTGCGGTGCGGCACGTCGATGTCGCCGTGGTCGACGCGTGCCAGTTCGAACTGCTCGACCGCACCATCCCGGGCGAGCATCGGCGCCGAACCGTTGGCGACCCGGTGTTCGACGAGTACGTCGCTCGCGCGTACCAGACTGCGATCGCCGGGATGTTGGGCGCCGGGGTCGAGACGGTCGTGTGGGTGGCGTGCCCGTACTTCAGCAGGACGGTCGGGTTCGACGAGCTCCCGCGCCGGTATCGCGCCAGCCGCGACCAAGATCGAGTCGATGCGCTCAACGCGATCATCGACCGCTCGGTCGCGGTCTTCCCCGGGCGGGCGTGCATCGCCCACTTCGACGAGTGGATGAACGAGCGCACCGACGATGCTGCGCTGCGCCCGGACGGCTCGCACTTCGAGTGGGCGAGCCCGAGCCCGGCCGGCCTCGCCTTCGACGCCGCGGTCGTGGCGGCGATCGAGGAGTGCAGCGGTACGGCGTGAGGAGGAAGGTTGCGAAACCACCCGCACCGGTGCCAGACTCACGGCGATGCGCGCCCACCACGCCCTCCTTCTCGTAGTCATTTGCTAGACGCACGCCCACATACGCGTGCGTCTCTCGGCCTCCCATCAGGGAGGCCATTTGGTTTTTCGGACTGATTCAGAACCCAACAGGAGCAAGCCATGAAGATCACCGGGGCCCAGGCCCTCATCAGATCACTGGAGATGGAAGGGGTGGAGACCATGTTCGGTCTCCCCGGCGGGTGCATCCTGCCCGCCTACGACCCGCTCCTCGATTCGCCGATCCGCCACATCCTCGTGCGTCACGAGCAAGGCGCCGGCCACATGGCCGAGGGCTACGCGCACGTCACCGGTCGTCCGGGTGTCGCGATGGTCACCAGCGGCCCGGCGGCGACCAACATGGTCACCCCGCTGATGGACGCGTTCATGGACTCGATCCCGATGGTGTGCATCACCGGTCAGGTGCCCACCACGGCCATCGGCACCGATGCGTTCCAGGAGTGCGACACGGTGGGCATCACCCGCAGCGTCACCAAGCACAACGAACTGGTGATGACGGCCGAGGACCTGCCGATGGCGGTCCGCCAGGCGTTCCACATCGCCACCACCGGCCGCCCCGGCCCGACGCTGATCGACGTCCCCAAAGACGTGCTCCAGAACATGATGGAGTGGCACTGGCCGACCGACGCCGAGGTCGCCGACAGCCTCCCGGGCTACAAGCCGAACACGAAGGGCCACCCGCGCATGATCAAGGAGGCGGCGAAGCTGATCATGGCCAGCGAGCGCCCGATCCTGTACATCGGCGGCGGCATCCTCAAGGCTCGTGCCGCCGACGCGTTGCGCGAGCTGGCGGAGCTCACCGGCATCCACGTCGTCACCACGCTGATGGCGCGTGGCGCGTTCCCCGACGATCACCCGCTGTGCCTCGGCATGCCGGGCATGCACGGCAACGCGACGGCGATCACGGCGATGCAGAAGGCAGATCTGCTGATCGCGCTCGGCGCCCGCTTCGACGACCGGATCACCGGCAAGGTGTCGTCGTTCGCCCCGGAGGCGAAGATCATCCACGTCGACATCGACCCGGCCGAACAGGGCAAGGTCCGCCGTCCCGACGTGCCGATCGTCGGTGACTGCAAGCAGGTCATCGAGGAGATGATCAAGGCCATCCGCGACCTTCGTCAGGGCGGCGTCGAGCAGGCTGACACCGGCGTGTGGAAGAGCCGCATCAGCGGGTGGCGCGAGCAGTTCCCGTTGGCGTACGAGGCGTCCGAGCCGGGCGAGGCGTTGAAGCCGCAGTTCTGTCTCGAGCAGCTGCGCGACAACGCGCCGGAGGGCACGATCCTCGTCAGCGGCGTCGGCCAGCACCAGATGTGGAGCAGCCAGTACTGGCGGTTCAACGAGCCGTACACGTGGGTCAACTCCGGCGGTCTCGGCACGATGGGCTTCAGCGTTCCCGCAGCCATCGGCGCCAAGGTCGGCCGGCCGGATCGCACCGTGTGGGCCGTCGACGGTGACGGCTGCTTCCAGATGACCGCGCAGGAGCTCGTCACCGCCTCCGTCGAGCGGATCCCGATCAAGGTCGCGATCCTCAACAACAGCTACCTCGGCATGGTTCGCCAGTGGCAGGAGATGTTCTACGACGAGCGCTACAGCGAGGTCTACCTCTCGCCGGAGCTGCCCGACTTCGTCAAGTGGGCCGAGGCGATGGGCTGCGTCGGCATCCGCGTCGACAGCCCCGAAGAGGTGCAGCCGGCCATCGACAAGGCCAACAGCATCGACGACCGTCCCGTCGTCGTCGACTTCCGCGTCGACGCACGCGAGAAAGTCTTCCCGATGGTGCCCGCCGGGTTCAGCAACGACGACGTCGTCCTGCCGGACTTCCAGAACGCACAGCGCGGCAACCTGCGATGAGCGACATGTCGACCCACCACATCCTGTCCGTCCTCGTCCAGAACCGGCCGGGCGTGCTCGCCCGCGTGGCCGGCCTGTTCGCGCGCCGTGACTACAACATCTTCAGCCTTGCGGTCGCGCCGGCCGAGGAAGAGGGCTTCAGTCGCATCACGATCGTCGTCGACGTGGAGTCCACTCCGCTCGAGCAGATCGTCAAGCAGCTGTTCAAGCTGATCGAAGTGGTGAAGATCAGCGAGCTCGATCCGCGCAGCAGCGTGGAGCGCGAGCTGCTGCTGGCGACGGTGCGCACGACGCCGCACGGCGGGACCGATCAGCGCGGCGCGGTGGTCGAACTGGTCAACATCTTCGAGGGCAAGATCCTCGCCGTCGGGGTCGAAGCCATCACCGTCAGCCTCGACGGGCATCCGGACAAGCTCGACGACTTTGAAGCCTTGCTGGCCGGATATGGCATCGTGGAGCTCCAGCGCACCGGCAGGGTGGCGCTTCCCAAGCTCGATCGTTCCGCGCGCCTGCGCGCACTCAACTCCAACACCTCCAAGAGAGCATGACCAGAAAGGCTGGCTGAAGATGGCCGCACAGATGTACTACGAGGCGGACGCCGATCCGTCGTTGATCCGAGGGCGCAAGGTGGCCATCATCGGCTACGGCAGCCAGGGCCATGCGCACGCGCTGAACCTGAAGGAGTCGGGCGTGCCCGTCGTCGTCGGGCTGCGCGAGGGTTCGTCCTCCAAGGCCAAGGCCGAGGCGGCCGGGCTCACCGTGATGGGTCTCGCCGAGGCGGCCAAGTGGGCCAACGTCATCATGATGACGATGCCCGACACGGAGCAGAAGGCGACGTACGAGGAGTTCATCAAGCCGCACATGCGCAAGGGTAAGGCCCTGGCGTTCGCCCACGGCTTCAACATCCGCTTCAAGCGGATCCGTCCGCCGAAGACCGTGGACGTGATCATGATCGCCCCGAAGGGCCCGGGTCACCTCGTGCGCCGCACGTACACCGAGGGTGGCGGCGTGCCGGCGCTCATCGCCGTGCACCAGGACGCCACGGGTCAGGCCAAGGAGCTCTCGCTGAGCTACGCCGAGGCGATCGGCGGCGCTCGCGCCGGCGTGATCGAGACGACGTTCGCCGAGGAGACCGAGACCGACCTGTTCGGTGAGCAGGCCGTGCTGTGTGGCGGCCTGACGTCGCTGGTGCAGGCCGGGTTCGAGACGCTGACCGAGGCCGGCTACCAGCCGGAGATGGCGTACTTCGAGTGCCTCCACGAGGTCAAGCTGATCGTCGACCTGATGTACGAGGAGGGGATCGCCGGCATGCGCTACAGCATCAGCGACACCGCCGAGTACGGCGACCTCACTCGCGGCCCGCGCATCGTCAACCCGCGCACGAAGGCCGAGATGAAGAAGATCCTCAAGGAGATCCAGTCCGGCAAGTTCGCCAAGGAGTGGGTGGCCGAGAGCGAGGCCGGTCGGCCGAACTACACGTCGTTGAAGCAGGCCGGCAAGGAGCACCCGATCGAAGAGGTCGGTGCACGCCTCCGTTCGATGATGCCCTTCCTCGGCGCCGGCAAGCAGAAGGTCGCCGACGTCAGCGGCGGCTGACCCGCCAACCACGTTTGCGTTTGGTCGCTGGCCCACCACCAGGGTGGGCCAGCGATCAAACGGTGAGTGCTACAGGGCGGTGGGGACGGCGATGTCGCCGTTGATGATCTCGGCGGCCACGTTGTCGACGGTGGTCCGGATCTCCGGTGTGAGCTGATCTCCCGAGGTCGACAGCCCCACGCCGCCCTCCGCGAGTCCCGAGACGCGGGTGCCTGCTGTGAATCCGTTGGTGCACACGTCGTCGATCAGCTGCTGGACGACGACGTCGGTGTTCTTCAACGCCGAGGTCAGCACGAACGGCTCCTGTTCCGTCGGCACGGCGTCGAACAGATCCGTGTCGACGCCGACGACCCAGGCGCTCCCAGCGCTGCCGAGCTCCTGGGCCACGTCGACGACGGCGGTGTCGGCGCCGCCGGTGATCGCCATGACCACGTCGGCGCCATCGGTGATCATCTGCCGGGCGATCGCTGTGGCCGCGTCGACGTCGTCGAACCCCGCCATGTACTCGGAGGAGACGGTGACGGTGATGCCATCGCCTCGCATCCCCCGTTCGTTGACGAACGTCGCGCCCTCGGTGAAGCCGATCTCGTACTCCTGGATCGGGATGATCTCCAGCGCCCCGATGAACCCGAGGCTCCCGGTCTTGGAGGTCAGCGCCGCTGCCACGCCGGCGAGGAATCCGGACTCGTTCGCCGCGAACTGCAGCGACGCTGAGTTGGGCGTCGCGAGCTCGCCGTCGACGACGACGTAGTTGACGTCCGGATTGGCTGTGCTGCTCTCGTTCATGGCGTCTTGCCAGTTGAAGCCGACGCCGAGGATCAGGTTGGAGCCGTCCGCGAGCGCTGCATCGATCAACGTCGTCTGGTCGCCCTCGTTCTCCAGCGCCTGCTGAATTGTCGACTCGACGCAGCCGTCGGCCTCGGCCAACGAGACGCCGGCAATCGTCCCGTCGTTGAACGCACCGTCGCCGACGCCGCCGAAGTCGAGCAACACGCCGACGCGCACCGGACTGCCAACCTGGACAGGAGGTGTCGATTCGCCGCTCGTGTCGTCCGGCGTTGTGGGGGAGGTGGTGTCGTCCGTCGGCGTGGAGGGGTCGGTCTCGTCGACCTCGCTCGTGGGACGCGGCTCGGTGCTCGCGGTCTTGGCGTCGTCGCCGCCGGTGAGCACGATCACGCCGATCACGGCTGCGGCAACCGCGACCAGCGCGCCACCGATGATCAGTGGCTTGCGGTTCGGGCGCTTGTCGGGGGCTGGAGACACGGCTGGTGTGAACGGGGCCGCGGGTGTGGCCACCGCAGCGACGGGCATCGGCGGCGGCGGCGGTGACGCGGGCACGACCGGCGGGGCGTGCACCGGGGGCGCGCTCGGCGGGGGAGTGGTTGCAATCGGCGCGGTGGGAGTACGCGGGACGGCGCGAGCGGCGAGGCGGGCGGCGCCGAGGGCGACGGCGTGTTCGGGGTCGATGTCCTCGGCCATCGGTCGGCCGGTCTCGAGGGCGACGCGCTCCTGGATGGCGGGGATCCGCGAGGAGCCGCCGACGAGCACGACGCGGTTGATGTCGTCGATCGTCAGGCCGGCGGTGGCCACGGCGCGGCGGAGCGCCACAACGGTCTCGCCGAGTCGTGGGCGGATCATCTGCACGAGCTGGTCGCGGCTGATCACGATCTGCTTGCTCTCGCCCGGGAGGAACACGGTGATCCGCGCTTGCGAGTCCGACGACAGCGCTTCCTTGGCGTCTCGCGACTCGCGCCGGATCCTCGTCAGGGCGGCGAGGGCAACGGGGTCGGTGGGGTCGAGCCGATCCAGCGCCCCGTCCATCGCCTCGTTGACGTGCTCGACCATGGCGATGTCGAAATCGGTCCCGCCGAGGTTGTCGAGACCGACCGGCTCGCCGACCATCTCGAAGCCGCTGGCCAGGCGACGCATCAATGCGATGTCGAAGGTACCGCCACCGAAGTCGTAGATCGCGATCACTTCGCCCGGTGCGCCGGCCGACCGGGCCCCGTACTGGGCTGCGGCCGCTTCAGGCTCGCTGACGAGCGTCGGATTGGCGATGCCGGCGTCGATGAGTGCGCTGCGCAGCGCGTCCTTGCGGAAGTCGCTGTAGGCGGCCGGGTGGGTGACGACGGTGGCGAGCGGCATCGACCCCATGCGAGTCACGGCCAACCCGTAGATGTGGCGGACGAGGAGGGTGGTCAGCGTCTGGGCGGTGTACGGGGTGCCGCCGAGCACGAGCGGGATCGGGTCGCCGAGACGGCGCTTGAACTCGCGTGCGACGCGCGTCGGCTCGCCGGATGCGGCGGCCTCGGCGGCGTCACCGACGAGCACCTCGCTGTCGCGGACGAGCAACACGGACGGGATCGAGGCGGTGCGCCCGCCGATGTGCAACAGCTCGACCGTGCCGTCTTCCAACGCGACTGCCGCCGCACTGAACGTCGTGCCGATGTCGATCCCCAACGCGTATGCCATGTGGCGCGGACCTCCCGTGGCCGTGAGCTTGGATGGCACGTCTGCCAGTCGGGGAGGGGGGATTTGAACCCCCGACCTCCTGCACCCAAAGCAGGAACGCTACCACTGCGCCACTCCCCGGTCGTTGGGCGAATCCTACCCGGAGCAGGCGCGACGCGGCTGCCAGCGACGCGGAGCCAGGACGGCTAGCGTCACCGACCGACTTCGGTGGAGGGGGGTTGACATGCTCGCAACGGTCTGGCGGCTGGCTCGCGCGTGGGCGGTCCCGATCGTGGTGCCTGCGCTCGTCGCCGCCGAGTTCATCCGCCAACGCACCGGCGAGCTGCAGGAGACGTTCGACGGTCGCCTGATGGTTGGCATCGCATCCAACGTGCGACGCCACGCCAGCCTCACCGCGCCGAGCGATCACGCGTGGCTCGTGTCGTCGCCGGCCGAGGCGATGCGGTTGCTGCCGCGCGTTCCCGTGCCCGACGTCGGCCCCGTGTACACGGTGGCATCGGCGATCGTGCCGTTGCCGATCCGATCGAGCATGTGGCTGATCAACTTCTTGGCCCTCGTCGCTGCGCTCGTCCTCGTTGCCGCGCTGGTGCGTCGGGCGACGTCGTCGTGGTGGCCGGGTGTCGTCGCTCAGGTGGTGGTCATCGCCGGCCCACGCCAGCTGGGGCTGTTCCACCGTCACGACGTGCAGAACCTCGCCGGCGCTCAGGGCTACGACGTGCTGGCCCTCGCCCTGCTGCTCGGAGCGCTGTACGCATGGACCTCGTCGCATCGTCGATCGCTCGTCGCCGCATCGATCCTGTTCGCGCTCGCTGCGCTGACGCGGTACGCGTTCGTCGCCGTGCCGATCGCGATCGCAGTGATCACGTTGCTGCGCTCGCCGCGCGATCGGCTCGCTCGACGACGAGCGTTCGTTCCCGCCGCCGTTGCGGTTGGCGTGATCCTCTGGGAGCTGGTCCTCGCGAGAGTCGTGAGCGGAGGTGGCTCTCCCAAACCGATCGCGTGGCACCGCGCCTCGCTCCGCCCGATGTTGCGGATGGTCCTCGGCTGGCTCGGCGCCGAACCGATCGTCGACCGATCGACCGTCCTGTCCGTGATCATCGTCGCGGCCGTCTTCGCCGCGGCCGCCGTGCTTGCGGTCCGCGCCTCGCCCCTCGTCGCATCGCTCGCGACGACAGCACTCGCCGTGACGGCGATGGTGGTGATCGGACAGGCCGTACTGGTCAACGACCTGATCCTGAACGACGAACGCCACTTCCTGCCGGTCCACGTCTGCGTGATCTTGATCGTGGTCATCGAGGGCACGCGGCTGCTGCGCGGCGCAGCCGCGGCCTGGCTGCCGACGCACGGCACGACGGCGATCGCCGCCGCGGCCGTCCTCGCACTCGTGGTGTTCGTCGGATGGCGCGGCGCCGACCCGAGGATCGTCGAGCACTACGACCCGGGCCACGTGGGCGGTGACGTTCGGACGTACATCGCCGACCGCCCCGGCACACCGCTCATGTCGAACGATCCCGCCAAGCTCTTCTACGACGTGTCCGTGTCGGCCGTCGACGTGCCGAGGATCGTCGAGCCGAACACAGGCGCGTTGCGGTCGCCCGACACCGAGCTGCGCGAGCTCGCCTTCGAGGCACCCGACCTGCTGTACATCGGGATCAAGAACCCCTTGGAGGTACCGCTGAACCTGGCGGCGTTCCCGTGCGTGTTCGTCGTCGAGGAGCTCGATCTCGAGTCGGCGCTCGTCCAGCTGGTCAACCTCGAGGGGTGCCTTCCGCCCGGGATCTGACGCACCCAGCGAGGGACTTCGCGGTCGACGCGGAATGCGGGACTTGCCAGATCAGCAATCGAGTTTGCGGATCTGCAAGTTCGGAGCACGATGTCAACCGTGACGCACGACTTCGACAAGGACGGCTGGGAGCTGCACTGGAAGGAGGCGGTCCGACACGAACCCGGGCACGAGATCGCCGCCAACCCATACCTCGAGCGTGAGCTCGCCGGGCTCCGACCGGGGACGGCGCTCGACGCCGGCTGCGGCGAAGGTGCCGAAGCGCTGTGGCTCGCCGCTGCCGGCTGGGAGGTGACCGCGGCGGACATCTCGGCCGAGGCGCTCGCCCGCTCAATGGACCGTGCCACGCGGATGGGCGCAGGCGTCGCGCAGGTCCGGTGGGTCGAAGCAGACCTCACGACGTGGGAGCCGCCGGCACCGTTCGATCTGGTGATGACGCACTACGCCCACCCGGCCACCTCGCAGCTGGCGTTCTACGAACGCATCGCCGGATGGGTCGCTCCGGGCGGCACCCTCCTGATCGTCGGGCACCTGCACGGTCACGGCCACCACCCCGAAGCGGCGACGGCCTCCGTCGCCGGCATCACCGATCTGCTCGACGGGTCCGAGTGGGACATCGTCACCGCCGAAGCGCGAACGCGGGGTGAGCTGCACGACGTCGTCGTGCGAGCTACCCGGCGAGCTGCTGGTTGACGAGGCCGCGGAACTCCGTGAACCGATCGGTCGCGACGGCGCGGTAGGTGGCTCGGTAGGCCGCGTCACACGGGACGTTGGCGACCGCCGTCGCGACCTCCTCGTGGAACAGCTGCTCGAGCTCGGCGTGGCTGATCCCGCTGTTCATCCGGGTGTAGAACGGCTGGATCATCGCCATCTGGTCGGTGAACTGGTAGCCGGCCGATGCCATGCAGGCCCGCCAGCCGTCGAGCGCTGTGACGACGCGAGCGTCGGCCTTCAGCTCTGCACGGATCTGGTCGATCGCTGCCGTGAGGGCAGTCCCGTAGGCGACGCGTTCCGGCGTCATGCCGCCGCAGCTCGCCTTCCACTGGAAGAACGACTCCTGCTCGGCCGCAGTGAGCGTGGCGATGTAGGCCGAGTTCGGGTCGGAGATCATCGGCAGCAGTCCGAGGTCGTACGCGGTGACGCCGAAGCCGTACTGCGCGGCGAACTCGGCCGGCGGCATCGAGTGCATCGGATCCGCCGCCAACTGCTGCTCGGGCGACGGGCCGGGTGCGTACTGGAACCCGGCGTTGGCCATGCACGTCTGCACCTCCGCCTCGGGGATGTTGTACGCCAGGAAGCCGACCATCTCGCTGCTCGTCGGGACGTCGAGCAGTGCGTACATCATCGAGCTCAACTGCCGGTCCTCGGGGCTCAACGGGGACTCGGTGGTGGTCGGCGCATCGGCCGACGTCGTCGGTGCCGGCGTGCTGTCGTTCGACGTGGCGCCGCTGTCATCGCGCACCGCGAGCACGCCCGCGGTGCCGGCGACGATGAGGAGCCCGGCGGCGATCGACGCCATGCGCCGCGTGCTGTGACGACGGGCGATGTCGGGATCGCCATCGGCAGCGCGCTGCATCGCACCACGGACGACGAACCGTGCGTCGGTCACCGGTCCTCGAGTGGCGAGGCGCTGGAGTTGCTCTTCGAGGTCGTTCATGGGTCAACCCTCCTGGTGGTCGATGTGGTCGCGGAGCGCACGTCGCGCTCGCGAGGAGATCTGTCGCACCGCTGCCGGCGTGAGGTTCAGCACCGCGGCGATCGAGGCCGTCGGCATGCCCTCGACGTGCTGCATGTACAGCACGGCGCGCGCCTCGGGGCGCAGCGCAGCGAGGTGGCCGAGGTCCGATGGGTAGTGGTCGGCGATCGAGCCGCTCGCATCCACGGCGAGGCGACTCATCGCGTGGAGCAGACGGCCGAGGCCGCGACGGTGGTTCGAGGCCAGGTTGACCATGGCTCGCCGCGCGTACGCCGCCGGGTCGTCGATCAGGTCGACACCTCGACGCAGCATGCCGACGAGCGCGTCCTGCAGCAGGTCGTCGGGAGCGATCTCGCGCGGAGCAACCACGGAGGCGAAGCGGCGCAAGGAGGGGTACAGCCGATGGAGCAGCCGTTCGATCGGCTCGTCCTGCGCCTCGTCGGGCTCGCTGTTGATCACCACCTCACGCACCCCCGCAAAGACACCGGACGTGTTCAGTCTGTGACAGCGAACTCGGGTGCACCAATATCCGACTTGAATGGTCGGGATTTGGGGCGTAGGGTCGCCGGCATGTCAGAACAATGGGGTTTCGAGACGCGTCAGATCCACGTCGGCGGCGAGCCGGACCCGGCCACGGGCGCTCGGGCGACGCCGATCTACCAGACGACCAGCTTCGAGTTCCGCGACGCAGCGCACGCGCAGAACCTGTTCGCACTTGCCGAGATCGGCAACATCTACACGCGCATCATGAACCCGACGCAGCTCGTCGTCGAGCAGCGACTGAACAGCCTCGAGGGTGGCGTCACCACCGCGGTCGGCCTGCCCGGCACGCTCGTCGTCAGCTCCGGCCAGGCGGCCGAGACGCTGACGATCCTCACGCTCGCGGAGAACGGTGACCACATCGTCGCCAGCCCGTCGCTCTACGGCGGTACCTACAACCTGCTGCACTACACGCTGCCGAAACTGGGCATCGAGGTCACGTTCGTCGACGACCCGCACGATCTGGAGCAGTGGCGCACGGCGATCCGCCCGAACACCAAGCTCTTCT
The DNA here is from genome assembly GCA_965229005.1 of Ilumatobacteraceae bacterium. GTDB lineage: Bacteria > Actinomycetota > Acidimicrobiia > Acidimicrobiales > Ilumatobacteraceae > CBDDIP01. The sequence continues at coordinate 209,481 of CBDDIP010000001.1, read as the reverse complement.
ACGGCGAGGTGCTGGCCAACCCGCGCAACGACGTGTTCGACATCGAGGGTGTCAGCAAGGTCGCTCACGACAACGGCATCCCGCTCGTGGTCGACAACACGGTGCCGACCCCGTACCTCATCCGCCCGATCGAGTGGGGCGCCGACATCGTCGTGCACAGCCTCACCAAGTTCATCGGCGGGCACGGCACCTCGATCGGCGGTGCCATCGTCGACGGTGGCACGTTCGACTTCGGTGCCAGCGGCCGCTTCCCGAACTTCACCGAGCCCGACCCGAGCTACCACGGCCTGGCCTACTGGCCGGCGCTCGGGCACGGCTCGTTCATCATCAAGGCTCGCGTGCAGCTGCTGCGCGACCTCGGCTCGGCCATCTCTCCGTTCAACGCGTTCCTGTTCCAGCAGGGCCTGCAGACGTTGAGCCTGCGCATGGAGCGCCACTTCGAGAACGCCAACAAGGTGGCCGAGTGGTTGACGAAGCGCGACGAGGTGGAGAGCGTTGCCTTCGCCGGTCTGCCCGACAGCCCGTGGCACGAGCGGGCGCTGAAGTACGGCCGCGGCAAGGGCTTCGGCAGCATCATCGCCTTCAACATCAAGGGTGGCAAAGAGGTCGGCCAGAAGTTCGTCGAGGCGTTGGAGCTGCACAGCCACGTGGCCAACATCGGCGACGTGCGCAGCCTGGTCATCCACCCGGCCAGCACCACCCACAGCCAGCTGACCGAAGAGGAGCAGGCGAGCACCGGGGTGTACCCCGGCCTCGTGCGCCTGAGCGTCGGCCTCGAGTCGATCGACGACATCCTCGCCGACCTCGACGCAGGTTTCCGCGCCGTCGCAGGCTGACCGCATTCGCGAGACTGCCGCATGACCGTCTCGCTGGAACAAGCCCTGGCCGTGCGCGCCGTGGTCGGCGCTGCCTTCGCCGACGATCCGATGTTCACCTGGATGCTGGCCGGTGCCGACGCGACTCGCGCGTCGCGCACGGCAGCGCTGCTCGGCCTGTATACCGACACATACGCGGTGTCGGGTCGACTCGACGTGCTGACAGTGGAGGACGAGGTCGTCGCAGCCGCGGCCTGGCGCATCCCCAGCGATGCACCACTGGAGCACGCGGCGTTGCCGGTGATGGGTGAGCTGTTCGCCGAGCTCGTCGGCGCCGCCCGGCTGGAGTCCGTCGGCGCCGGCGTCGCCATGCTGCCGGTGCATCGACCCGCGCAGCCGCACGCGTACCTGCACATCCTCGGCGTCGCTCCGGAGCACCAGCGCAAGGGCTACGGGCGGCGCGTGGTGCAGCCCGGCATCGAGGCGGCCGACGTGCTCGGCCTCGGCGTGCAGCTGGAGACGATGAAGGCGTCCAACGTCGCCTTCTACCGCACGCTCGGCTTCGAGGTGACCGCGGAGGAGCGTCTCGGCGACAACGGCCCGCAGTGCTGGTGGATGTACCGGCCACCGATGGAGGCATCATCATGAGCAGCAGCTGGCGGATCGAGGAGGTCGTCTACGCCGGGGCTGAGCACCTCGACGAGTCGTACGTGGCCGGGTACGAGGCCAAGGCCGGGTACGAACCGGCCGAGGACGTCACCGCGCTGCTCCGCCAGGGGATCGGGCCGGACTCGACAGTGGTCGACCTCGGTGCCGGCACGGGTCGGTTCGTGGTCGACATCGCGCCGCTCGTCGGTCGCGTGATCGCCGTCGACGTCTCGCCGGCGATGGCGGCCCAGTTGCGTCGTCGCGTCGCCGGTGGGGGTCTCGACAACGTCACCGTCGTCGAGGCGGGATTCCTGTCGTACGAGCACGACGGCTCCCCGGTCGATGCGGTCTTCACGCGCAACGCGCTGCACCAGTTGCCTGACTTCTGGAAGGGCGTTGCGCTGCGACGAATCGCGTCGCTGCTGGCACCCGGTGGCGTGCTGCGCGTTCGCGATCTGATCTACGACATCGAGCTCGACGAGGTCGATGAGTTCATGGCGGACTGGTTCTCCGGCGCGGTCGACGATCCGGCGAAGGGGTGGACGTCCGACGAGCTCGCCGAACACGTGCGCATCGAGTTCAGCACCTTCCGCTGGCTGTTCGAGCCGCTGCTCGACCACGCCGGCTTCGACGTGCTCGACGTCGAATACGTCCGGCGCGCCTATGGCGCGTACACCTGCCGCAAGCGCTGAACCTACGATCGGCGCATGCTCTCCTCGTTGCCGCCGGTCGCCTTCGTCCACGTCACCGATGCGGTGCGAGCCCGCGCCTTCTACGTCGACGTGCTGGGTCTCGAGTTCGTCGAGGACTCGCCGTTCGCGCTGGTCCTGCGCTCCGGCCCGACGATGATCCGCGTGACACCCGTTGCCGACCACCGCGCTGTCGGCGGCACGGTGCTCGGCTGGGACACGCCGGACATCGCCGCCGAGATCGACGAGCTCAGCGCGCGAGGCGTGACGATGCTGCGCTTCGACGGGCTCGAGCAGGACGATCGCGGCATCTGGCAGTCGCCGAGCACCGCGCAGGTCGCGTGGTTCGCCGACCCCGACGGCAACACCCTGTCGCTCACCCAGTTCTGACCTGCCGGCGTTCGCTCAGCGCACGCGGTAGAGGCGGCCGGTGATGACGATGCGGAAGCTCGTGCTGGTTGGTTCGAAGTTCGGTTTGGAGCACGCGACGAGCTGCGCGGTGATCGGGCCGCCGCCGATCGTCAGGTTGGCGATCAGCGCCGCCGTCGGCCGGACGACGTCTCGCCGGTAGACGACGTAGTCGTAGAGGTGTCCGTCGGCGCCGGTGAGCGTGAACGTCGCCCCGATGGGGATGGCGTGCAGCCAACGCCACACACCACCGTGCGTGGTGCGGTGGGCGAACAACATCACGTTGCCCGTGGCGGCAACGTTCGACAGGCCGGTGAACCCGGCGGCGATGCCACGGTCGGCGATCGGGTCGAGGTACTTGCCGGTGCCGATCGGCAGCGTCGACTGGATGCTCGGGATCGCCACCTGGGTCGCGACGTTGGGTGTGTAGGTGGGGATCAGCGGCACGGGTTGCGAGGCGGTACCGGGCACGCCGAGGTACCACCCGGCGAGGTCGACCACGAGGTGCACGCCCGACTGCGTGAACACGGCAGCACCACGGTTGGTGACTCGGGTGATCGCGTGGTTGGCGATCGTCTGGCCGACCTTCACCAGGTTCAGCGACGACGTGCTCGGACGCACCGCTCCGGCCGGATAGGCCGTGACGAACCCGGCCTCCCACGGGTCGGTGGCGGTGATGTTCAGCGCGACCGCCGACACCGGGGAACCGGGGCTGCCGATGTCGAACTCGAACGCGCTGCCGTTCCACGGGGCGAGGGCGGTGCGGTCGCGAGTGTCGAGCAGCCGCCGAGGCGTGGCAGGCACGAAGAGGCCGTCGCTGCCGACCGGGCTGGACGCGCCGGTGAACCATCCGGCCACGTCGACGATCAGCTGCCCGCCGGACTGCGTGTAGACGTTGATGAACGGAGCGCCGCCGGTCAGCGGGACGATCGCCTGACCCGGTCGCGTCTGCCACAGCTCGTCGATGTTGAGCGTGCTCGTCGCGGGCCGTGGCGTGCTCGCCGGATATGCGGTCCAGAAGCCTGGAACCGCATCGGCCGCGGTGAGGTTGACGACCACCGCGCTGGCCCCGTTCGGTACCCCTGCGGCGCGGAGGTCGACGGCGCGCGTGATGCCGGGATCGACGAACCCGGTGGCCCGCGTGTCCATCACGCGGATCGATCCTCCCGGCACGGTGACCAACCGTCCGGCGGCGACGTCGACGTTCGCCGGCACGTACGCGCCGGAGATGTCGACGGCGAGGTTCATCGGGACGCTCGTGTAGATGTCGACCGAACCGTCGGCACCGAGCTTGGCCGTCACCATGTTGGCGATCACGCGGCCCGGCCAATCGGCGTTGAGGCTCGAGGCCACCGGCAACGGCTCGCCGCTCGGGAACACCGTGGCGAACCCGGCGGCCACCGGGTCGACGATCGTCACGTTGAGCACCGCGGCGACGGCCGTCGTCGGCACGCCACCGAGACCGGCGACCTTGACGCGGATGACGTTCGACGAGATCCGGGCGAAGCCGAACGCTCCCTCGCCGGCCCGCGTGTCGACCAGCCGCGACGGCGTGACCGCGATGAACGACGACGCTCCGGCGGGCGGTGCCGCGGATGCGATGCGGGCGACGGGACCGGGGACGAACAGCACCAACGCGAGCGCGGCGAAGAGCTGCACCGCCGCAGTCCTGAACCTGTGTCCCGTCACGGAGTGGATCAGCCGTCCTGATCGGTCTGGTCGTCCGGCCGCTGGTCGCGTAGGAAGCGCTCGAACTCGGCGGCGAGGTCGTCGGCGCTCGGCAGCGCCGCTTCGGCGCGGCGGTCGTACTCACGCTCGAGCATCGCCACGTACGAGCTGGCCTGGTCGTCCTCGGCGACGGCCTCGTCGTGCAGGGTGCGCCAGCGCATCGCTTCCTCGCCGAGGCGCTCGTGGCCGGTCGGCACGCCGAGCACCTGCTCCAAGCGGCGCAGCAGTGCTGACGACGACTGCGGGTGCTTGGCGTTGCCGAGGTAGTGCGGCACGCCGACGCGCAGCGACACCGCCGGAATGCCGGCTCGGTCGAGCCGCTCCTGCAGCACACCGACCAAGCCGGTGACGCCCTGGTAGCTCGGCCGCGACAGGTTCAGTGCGCGAACCAGACCGTCGTTGGTGCTGCTGCCGACGACGGACGGCAGGCGCGAGTGCGGCACGGGCTCGGCGCCGGCGCCGACGGTGACGACCACCTCGCACTGCATCGCTGCGGCGACCTCGATGATCGCGTCGGCGAACGACGCCAGTCGGAGGTGCGGCTCCACGCCCGCGAGCACGACCAGATCGTGCGCGCCGCCGGGGAAGCGAACGAGGCGGAAGTCGTTCTCCGGCCAGATGATGTTCTGGTTCTCGATGTGGTCGATCTCGACCTGCGGCCGTTCCTGGGTGAAGTCGTAGAACGGGTCGGCGTCGATCGAGGCGACGATCGGCGCCACCTTGCCCGTGAGCAGTTCGTCGATCGCGTCGGTGGCCACCTCGGCGATGTCGAACAGGCCGCGCAGCGCCAGCACCATGATCGGACGGTTGACTGCGGCCAGCCCGTCGAACGCGGTGGTGAGCACCTCGCTCGTCAAGCGAGCGCCTCCACCACATGATCGATGCACTGCGTCAACTGCGCCACGTCGTCGGGCTCGACCGACGGGAACATGCCGATACGCAACTGGTTGCGGCCGAGCTTGCGGTAGCTGTCGGTGTCGACGATGCCGTTGGCTCGCAGCGCGGCGCAGACGTCGTTGGCGTCGACGCCGGTGATGTCGATGGTGCCCACGACCGACGAGCGCTTCGCCGCGTCGGTGACGAACGGTGTGGCCCACTCGCGGCTGCCCGCCCACCCGTAGAGGTGCGATGCCGACTCGGCCGTGCGCTCGATGCACCAGCCGAGACCGCCGTTGCCGAGCATCCACTGGATCTGCTGGTCGAGCAGGACCAGCGTGGCCAGTGCCGGTGTGTTGTAGGTCTGGTTGGCAACGGAGTTGTCGAGGGCGATCTGCAGGTCGAGCGAGGCGGGCGTCCAGCGCTTGGTGGCGCCGATCGCCCGGATGCGCTCGACCGCGGCGGGGGAGCACGCGGCGAGCCAAAGGCCGCCGTCGCTGGCGAAGCACTTCTGCGGTGCGAAGTAGTACACGTCGACCTCGCTCGGCTGCCACGCCAGCCCACCCGCGGCCGAGGTGGCGTCGACCACGACCAGCGCATCGCCACCCGGGCGGCGCAGGTTCATGGCAACGCCGGTGGACGTCTCGTTGTGGGTGAGCGCGACCACGTCGACACCGTCGGCCGCGGCTGCCGGGATGTCGGGATGGTCGCCCGGGTCGCTGCGCAGCACGACCGGTTCCCCGAGGTGCGGGGCGGCGGCCGACGCCTCCGCGAACTTCGAGGAGAACTCGCCGAACACGAGGTGCTGACTGCGGTCGAGCACGAGGCCGAACGTGGCGATGTCCCAGAACATCGTCGAACCGCCGTTGCCGAGCACGATCTCCCACCCGTCGGGGAGCGAGAACAGGTCGCTCAGCCCCTGGCGAACGGCGCCGACCAGGTTCTTGACCGGTGCCTGGCGGTGCGATGTGCCGAGCAGGCGGCTGTTCGACTGCGCCAGCGCGAGCACGGCCTCGGCACGCACCTTGGACGGGCCGCACCCGAAGCGGCCGTCGGACGGCAGCAGATCGGCGGGGATGGTGATCGAGCGCGGGTCGAGGGTGGGGGACGTGACGGTCACCGGGTCAGTCTGGCCTCGCGGCCCCGGAAGTCCCAACGAACTTGACGTTATGTTTCGGGCTCCGGTGAGGCGCTGCGGCGTAGGCTCGGTGCGCTTTCGCCCCCCACTTGAGAGGTCCCATCGTGAACCGAACGTCCGCCCGGCTCGCTGCCATCGCCGAATCCGCAACCCTGGCCGTCGACGCCAAGGCCAAGGCGCTGAAGGCCAAGGGCGAGAACGTCATCGGCTTCGGCGCCGGTGAACCCGACTTCCCGACGCCGGAGCACATCGTCGACGCGGCGGTCGCCGCCTGTCGCAACCCGGCGATGCACCGCTACACCCCCGCGGCGGGTCTGCCCGACCTGCGCGAGGCGATCGCCGTGAAGACCAAGCGCGACTCCGGCTACGAGTGCGCCGCCAGCCAGGTGCTCGTCACCAACGGCGGCAAGCACGCCGTGTTCACCGCTTTCGCCGCACTGTGCGATCCGGGCGACGAGGTCATCGTGCCCGCCCCGTACTGGACCACCTACCCCGAGGCGGTCACCCTCGCCGGCGGGGTACCAGTCGTCGTGCAGACCGACGAGGAGACCGGATTCCGCGTCACCGTCGAGCAGCTCGAGGCCGCTCGCACGCCACGCACCAAGGTGCTGCTGTTCGTCAGCCCCGACAACCCGTCCGGTGCGGTGTACCCACCGGCCGAGGTGGAGGCCATCGGCAAGTGGGCCGTCGAGCACGGCGTGTGGGTGGTCACCGACGAGATCTACGAGCACCTCACCTACGGGCCGCACGAGTTCACCTCGATGCCCACCCTCGTGCCCGATCTCGTCGACCAGTGCATCATCGTCAACGGCGTCGCCAAGACCTACGCGATGACCGGCTGGCGCGTCGGTTGGATGATCGGACCGAACGACGTGATGAAGGCGGCGATCAACTTCCAGTCGCACGCCACGTCGAACGTCAGCAACGTCGCGCAGGCAGCAGCACTCGCGGCCGTCAGTGGCGACCTCTCGGCGGTGGCGATGATGCGCGAGGCGTTCGAGCGTCGCGGTCGCACGATGCACCGCATGCTCGGCGAGATCCCGGGTGTCACCTGCCTGGAGCCGCAGGGTGCGTTCTACTGCTACCCGAACGTCGAGTCGCTGCTGAACCGGCCGCTCGCCGGCAAGGTGGCCACCAACACCCTCGAGCTGGCCGATCTCGTGCTCAGCGAGTCCAAGGTCGCCTTCGTCCCCGGCGAGGCCTTCGGCACGCCCGGCTACGCGCGCTTCTCCTTCGCCCTCGGCGACGACGACCTCGTCGAAGGCATCACCCGCATCGCCCAACTCGCCGCCAGCTGAGGGCTAGCGCCACCAGAGCTGGTGGTGGGTGGCGAGGCCGGTGAGCACGACGAGGGCGAGGCACTCGACGACTTGCTCGCAGGCGCCGAGGACGTCGCCGGTGATGCCGCCGATCTTGCGGTGGGCGAGCCAGGCGACCGCCGCCGCGCCGACGAGTGCCGTGGCGACGACGGGGCCGATCCACCAGCCGATGGCGATGGCCGACAGGCCGATGCCGGCGGCGATGCCGAGCCATGCCGTCGGGCGCGAGAGCCCGCGGGCGTAGCCGGCGCCGAGGCCGTCGGCGGTGGCGATCGGTTGCGTCGCCATCAACGCGACCACGGCCGCACGCCCCACCGCGTGCGCGGCGATCGCGGAGCCGAGCAGCACGCCGGGCCCGGGCATCGAGCCGAGGCACACGACGCGGATGACGATCGATGCGCACATCGCAGCGACGCCGTACGAGCCGTGCCGCGGGTCCTTCAGGATCTCCAGCCGGCGCTCGACCGTCCACCCACCACCGAACGCGTCGGCGACGTCGGCCAACCCGTCCTCGTGGAACGCTCCGGTGATCAGCACGCCGAGCGCAACGGCCACCGCGGCGGCGACGAGCGGCGGGACGACGTGCCAGAGCCCTGCGCCGATGCCGCCGACTGCCGCGCCGATCAGCACTCCGGCGAGCGGGAACCACGGCGCGGCGCCGGCCAGCGACGGCTCGCGACGCAACCGCACCGGGATGCGGGTCAGGAACTGGATCGCGGCGAGCAGGCCCATGTGGCTCAGCTCAGCCGAACCACTCGCCGAACGTGGGCACGTCGGTGACGCCAACGCAGGCCATGGCGATCAATGGCACCGCAGCCATCGCCCCGGAGCCTTCTCCGAGCCGCATCGACAGGTCGAGCAGCGGCTGCTTGCCGAGGCGTTCGACGAGCATCCGATGACCAGGCTCGGCGGAGCAGTGACCGATCAGGCAGTGGTCGAGTGCGCCTGCCGTGACGAGCGACAACGGCAGCGCGGCGGCGGTGACCACGTAGCCGTCGAGCACGACCGGCAGGTTGCGCAAGCGTGCGGCCACGACAGCGGCGGTGATGGCCACGAGCTCGGCCCCACCGACCTCCTGCAGCACCTCAAGCGGGTCGGTCGTCCCGGCGATGCGTGCGACGGCAGCGCGCACGGCCTCGCGCTTGCGGGCCAGGCCGTCGTCGTCCACACCGGTGCCGCGGCCGACCCACACGTCGACGTCATCGTCGCCCGACAGCGCGGCCGCGATCGCCGCCGCGGCGGTGGTGTTGCCGATGCCCATCTCGCCGAGCACGAGCAGGTCGGCGTCGAGGGCCTCGACCGCGGCCCGCCCCGCTGCGACCGCCTCGTCGAATCGCTCGGCGGAGAGTGCCGCCTCGACTCGGATGTCACCGGTCGGCCGACCGACGCCGACGTCGATCGCTTCCACCGTGGCCCCGGCGATCGCGGCGAAGGCGCTGATCGTCGACTTCCCGGCGCGATAGGCGGCGAGCATGGCAGCGGTGACGTCGGTGGGGTAGTTGCTGACGCCTGCGGCGGCGACGCCGTGGTCGGCGGCGAAGATCAGCGCCGCGGGCCGGAGAACCGAGGGTTGGGCCGTGCGTTGCCACTCCGCGACCCACGCGGCGACGCGATCGAGGCGATCGAGCGCGCCAGCCGGGCGGAGGATCTCCGCCGCACGCCCACGCACCGCGTCGCCGGACACCAGATCGGCACTGGGCAGTGCTCGAAGCGAACCTCGCAACCACTCGTTCATCGGAGCTCCCATGGGTCCTGCAGCTGGAGTGCTCTGCCGGCGACGATCAGCAACGAGCGATCGGCGATCGCCGCGATCGACGTGTTGAGCTTGCCCAGCGCGTCCGTGAACCGTCGACCGAGCGCGTGCTCCGAGACGAGCCCCATGCCGACCTCGTTGCTGATGACGACGGTGGGATCGGTGCGCGCCGACAGTGCGTCGACGAGTGCCTCGGTTCGAGCCGCACGTGCTGAATCGTCGAGGTGGTGGAACAGGTTGCCCAACCACACGGTGATGCAGTCGACGATGACGAGCGCGCCAGCGGGGACTGAACCAACGGCGACCGCGAGCTCGATCGGCTCCTCGATCGTCGGCCAGGAGGGGCGGTCGGCGATGTGCCGGTCGATGCGTTCGCGCATGTCGTCGTCGAACGGCTCGGCGGTGGCGATGAAGCACACGTCGCCGTCGTGCCGGTTGCCCAGCTCCACCGCCAGGGTCGACTTGCCGCTGCGGGCGCCGCCCAGCAGCAACGTCAACGCCATCAGTACTCGATGCCCTTCTTGGCGGTGATGCCTTGGTCGTACGCGTGCTTGACCTTGCGCATCTCGGTCACCGTGTCGGCGATGTCGATGATCGCCTGCGGGCAGTCGCGACCGGTGACGATCACGTTCATGTCGTGCGGCCGCGCGCTGAGCGCGGCGACGACCTCGTCGGTGGAGATCCACCCCCACGTGCACATGTAGGTCAGCTCGTCGAGGATCACCAATCGGTGCTCGCCCGCGGCCAGCACAGCGGCAGCGGTGGCCCACGCCTTGCCGGCGACCTCGCGATCGTGATCCGGGTTCTGCGTGTCCCACGTGAAGCCCTCGCCGAGCGCATGCCACTCGACGCCGAGCTGGCGGCCGATCTTCTCCTCGCCGACCTTCCAGTCGCCGCTCTTGATGAACTGCAGCACGGCGACCTTCCAGCCCATCGCCACCGAACGCAGCATCACGCCGAAGGCGGCACTGCTCTTGCCCTTGCCGTCGCCGGTGTTGACCAGCAGCAGCGAGTCCGCCCGCTGCAGGCCGCGCGGCCGCGGATCCTCGACCAGGGGTTGGGTGCTATCGGTCGGCGGGTCGGGGCTCATCGGCTGGGAGCATACGCACGGGTCGAGTAACGTCGTCTCGTTCGGTTCGCCGAACGCACGGTACGGAGCGAAGTCGGTGAGAACCCGACGCTGTCCCGCAACGGTGGTCCGAGCACGATGTCCTCGTCGCTCGGCGAGCCCGGTCGCCTCCCTCCTGTGCGCGAAACACAGACCCTCGAGGCAAGGGCGGTTCGCGGCGGTGCTGCCGCCGGCTCCTCACTTGTCCTCCATCCACATGGAGGATTTTCATGAAGCGTCAGCTCGTCGCCGCGCTCAGCGCGTCGATCTTCCTGCTCGCCGCGTGCGGCAGTGACGAGGAAGGTGTCGGCACCAATCCACCCGTCACCGTCCCGGTCACGACCCCGGACACGACGGCGGACACGGTGCCCGTCACCGACCCGGCCGGCACGACACCGGCAACCGACCCCGGCGATGTGCCGACGAAGATCGTCAGCCTGTCGCCGACCGGCACCGAGATGCTGTTCGCCATCGGCGCCGGCGATCAGATCATCGCCATCGACGACCAGTCCAACTTCCCGGCCGAAGCGCTCGACAAGCCGCACGACCTGTCCGGCTTCGAGCCGAACGTCGAGGCGATCGCCGCGCTCGAGCCCGACCTCGTCGTGATCGGCGACGACTTCAACGACCTCACCGGCCAGCTCGGCGCGTTGGGCATCACGGTGTGGTCCGGACCGTCAGCGACCACGTTCGACGACATCTACACGCAGATCGAGCAACTCGGTGCGACCACCGGTCACATCGCCGAGGCGGCTGAGGTGGTCAGCCAGATCCAGACCGGCGTCGAGGCCGCCGTCGCCAGCGCACCGACCTTCGACTCCCCGATCTCCTACTACCACGAGCTGTCGCCGGACTTCTACAGCGCCACGTCCAACACCTTCATCGGCAAGGTGTACGGGCTCTTCGGCATGCAGAACATCGCCGACACAGCGGAGGCCGGCAACGACTACCCGCAGCTGTCCGCCGAGTTCATCATCAGCCAAGATCCGGCGTTGATCTTCCTCGCTGACGGCAAGTGCTGCCAGCAGGACCCGGCGACCGTGGCCGCTCGCGACGGGTGGGGCGACATCGCCGCGGTGAAGAGCGACGGCGTGGTCGCGATCGACGACGACATCGCCTCTCGATGGGGGCCGCGCATCGTCGACTACGTGCAGGCGATCGCCGACACGTTGAACAAGCTGCCGGTCGCACCGGTCTGATCGACGGGAACCCCGTGCTCACGACTGCGCCGCAGCGAACAGCAGGTTGGTGGTGGATCCCCGCCGCCATCTTGCTGTTGGCGGGCGCGGTCGTGGCCGGGGTGATGATCGGCCCGGCGGGCACGGTGTCGTCGGCCAACTGGAAGATCATCTGGCACATCCGCATGCCCCGCGTCGTGCTGGCCGCGCTGGTCGGCTCGACGTTGTCGCTCTCTGGCGCCAGCTTCCAGGGCGTCTTCCGCAATCGCCTCGTCGATCCGTACCTGCTCGGCGTCGCCGCCGGCGCAGGGCTCGGCGCGACCATCGTGTTCGCGGCCGGGCGGACGTCCACCAGCGGTTGGCCGATCGATCCGCTGCCGGCAGTGTCGTTCGTCGGCGGGTTGGTCGCGGTGGGGATCACGTACCTCGCGGGCGCGTCGTTCGGTGCGGCGCGCAACAGCGTGTCGCTGGTGCTCGCGGGCGTGGCCGTGACGTCCTTGATGACCGCGATCCAGTCGTTCGTGCTGCAGCGCAACACGGACGTGATCAAGGAGGTCTACACCTGGATCCTCGGGCGCCTGACGACTGCCAGTTGGAGCGACGTCCGTCTCGTGCTGCCGTACGTGCTGGTGTCGTCGATCGTGCTCCTTGCCCATCGACGCCACCTCGACGTGCTGCGCGTCGGCGACGATGAGGCCACCACGCTCGGCACCAACGTCGGACGCGTCCGCCTGGTGGTGGTGCTGGCGGCGACGATCGGCACGGCCGCCGTGGTCAGTGTCAGCGGTCTGATCGGATTCGTCGGCATCATCGTGCCGCACTGCGTCCGCCTCATGGCCGGGTTCTCCTATCGCCGCGTGTTACCGCTCAGCCTGCTGCTCGGTGCCGCGTTCCTCGTCCTTGCCGACATCCCGGCGCGGATGCTCAGCGCGGGCGGCGAGACGCCCATCGGTGTCGTCACCGCCTTCTTCGGGGCGCCGTTCTTCATCCTCCTGCTGCGGACGCGATCGGCCACCCGATGAGCTCGCTCTCGTTCGACGCCGTGCGGGTGGCGTATCGCAACAACGTCGCCGTCGCCGGCTTCACGGACACGGTGCGCCCCGGCGAGTGGCTGTGCCTGATCGGTCCGAACGGCGCCGGCAAGTCGAGCGTGCTGCGCGCCGTCGCCGGGCTCGTCACACACACCGGCACCATCAGCGTGGATGGCGCGCCGATCGGCCTGCGCTCGACGACGCGCCGAGCCGCGCTCGTGGCCTACGTCGCTCAGGAGCCGATGCTCCCCGAGGCGATGACCTCCTTCGAGTACGCGCTCCTCGGGCGCAACCCGTACATCTCCTACTTCGGCACCGAGACCAAGCACGATCGAGCGCTCGTCCACGACGTGCTGCGACGGCTCGACCTGAGCGACTTCGCGGACCGGATGATCAGCACGCTCAGCGGTGGTGAGCGCCAACGTCTGGTGATCGCCCGCGCGTTGGTGCAGGAAGCACCGGTGCTGCTGCTCGACGAACCGACCAGCGCGTTGGACATCGGTCACCAGCAGCAGGCGCTGGAACTGGTGGACAAGTTGCGCCACGAGCACGGGCTCACCGTCGTGTCGGCGATGCACGACCTCACTCTCGCCGGCTTGTACAGCGACCGCTTGGCGCTGCTCCACCAGGGCCACGTCGTCGCCACCGGCGATGCTGCATCCGTGCTACGCGCCGAGACGCTCAGCGAGTTCTACGGCGTCAGCGTTCGAGTCCTCCACGAACCCGACGGCACCGTCGTCGTCGTCCCGAAGCGCTCAACCGACTGACCGAGCTTCTGGATGTCTGACGCGCGGCAGAGCCGCGTGAGAGACATCCAGTTTCTGACATCGACGGTCGCTTGACCGGCCGCGGGCCTTTCGATCGTGATGAAGAAGAGCGCCGGAAGGTGGGCCTGGATCGACACCGACGCAGAACGAATCGCTGCAGCGCTGGTCCTCCTCGCCTTCGCCGCCGTGATGTTCCGGTTCGCCATTCCGCTCTGGTTGAGGCGACGACCATTGATCGTGCTTTCGGTGTCCTCGCTCGCAGGTACGACCGTCATGGGGTGGCGCGAGATCCCGCTGTCGTCGATCCTGTCGTTCGAGATCGAGGAAGTTCCGTGGTCACGAGCTGCTCCTCGTCACGACGGCCAAGGGACGGACCAGGTTCGGCTTCCGGCCGGAGGGCGGATATGAGCGCGTGGTCGAACGTCTCGGCATTGTGCCGCGCTCGGACATCCAGGTCTGTCAGTTGGCGGAGGGGGTGAACCAGTGGTCGCCGCAGAGGATCTTCTCGGCTTCGGCGGGGCCCCACGAGCCGCGGAAGTAGGGGTGCACCGGGCCCGGGTTGTCGAGCGCAGGCTGCACGACTCGCCAGCTCTGCTCGACGACGTCCTCACGAGCGAAGCGGCGCGGCTGACCGGCGATGGCGTCGTCCAGGAGCCGCTCGTAGGCCTCCTGGCGCTCGCCGAGCGCTGCCGCGAAGTCGACGGCGACGTCGACGTTCTGACTGTCGAGGTGTTGGCCCGGCGTCTTGGCCTGCAGCGTGAACGTGACGCCGTCGTTCTTGCCGAGACGGAAGCGAACGAGGTTGCGCTCCGGCGTCGGGCCACCCGCCTCGTCGAACAGCAGGCTCGGCGGCTCGCGGAACTCGACCACCACTTCGGTGGCGTTGACCGCCAACGCTTTGCCGCAGCGGACGTACCACGGCACGCCGGCCCAGCGCCACGAGTCGATCTCCAACCGAACGGCGGCGAACGTGTCCACCGTCGAGTCGGCCGCGACGCCCGGCTCGTCGCGATAGCCGACGTACTGGCCGCGCACCATCGCCGACGGGTCGATCGGGCGCATCGCCGCGAACACCTTGGCCTTCTCGTCCTGCAGGTAGCTCGAATCCGGCCCGACGGGCGGCTCCATCGCCACCAGCGCTGCCGTCTGCAGGAGGTGGTTCTGCAGCACGTCGCGGATCGTGCCGACGCTGTCGTAGAACGAGCCGCGTCCCTCGACACCGATCGTCTCGCTCATCGTGATCTGCACGCTGCGGACGTAGTTGCGGTTCCACACGGGCTCCAGCAACGTGTTGGAGAATCGGAACACCAACAGGTCCTCGACGCTCTCCTTGCCGAGGTAGTGATCGATGCGGAAGATGCGCTCCTCGGGGAACACCGAGTGCAGCGTGACGTTCAGCTCGCGGGCGCTGTCGAGGTCGCGGCCGAACGGCTTCTCGACCACGATGCGGCCACGTTCGTTGAGACCGACCGAGGCCAGCGACTCGGCCACCGTGGGGAACATCGTCGGTGGGATCGCCATGTAGAACACGGCCGTGCTGCTGTGGTGCTTCTCGAGGGTGTCGGCGAGCGACTGCCACGTCGCCGCGTCGCCGTAGTCACCCTGGATCAGGTCGAGCCGCTTGAGCAGCGAGTCGATCGTGGCCGCAGCGGCGTTGGGGATGGCGGAGATGATCGCGTCGTGGGCGTGCTCGCAGAACGCGGCATCCGTCCAGTCGCTGCGGGCCACGCCGATGACGGGGACGTTGAGCTTGCCGCGGTGCTCCAGCGCATACAGCGCCGGGAACAGCTTGCGCTTGGCGAGATCGCCCGTCGCCCCGAAGAGGACCAGCGCATCCGCAGGAGGCTGCGTGCCGATGATCATCTCAGTGCGCGCCCTTCGACTCTGCATGGCCGCCGAACTGGGCGCGCATGGCGGAGAGGATCTTGTTGGCGGTGTCGCCCCGACCCCGCGAGCTGAACCGTTCGTACAGCGATGCGCTGAGCACCGGCACCGGCACGCCCTCGTCGATCGCCGCGTGCACGGTCCAACGGCCCTCGCCGCTGTCGCTGACCCGTCCTTCGAACGCCGACAGCTGCGGATCGGCGTGCAGCGCCGACGCGGTGAGGTCGAGCAGCCAGCTGGCCACCACGCTGCCGCGTCGCCACAGCTCGGTGATCGCCGCCAGATCGAAGTCGTACTGGTAGTACTCGGGATGGGTCAGCGGCGCGGTCTCGGCGTCCTTCGGCCGATCGGCGGCGCCGATGTTGGCGCTTGCCAGCACGTTCAGGCCCTCGGCGTAGGCGGCCATCAGCCCGTACTCGATGCCGTTGTGGACCATCTTCACGAAGTGGCCCGCGCCGCTCGGGCCGCAGTGCAACCAACCGCGTTCCTCCGTCGGCGGATCTCCTGCGCGTCCCGGTGTGCGCTCGATGTCGCCGATGCCGGGGGCCAGGGTGTCGAAGATCGGGGCGAGCCGCTGCACCGCTTCGGTGGGGCCGCCGACCATCAGGCAGTAGCCGCGCTCGAGGCCGAACACGCCGCCACTGGTCCCGACGTCGAGGTAGTTGACGCCTTTCGCAGCCAGCGGCACGGACCGATCGACGTCGTCGCGGTACCACGAGTTGCCGCCGTCGATCAGCGTGTCGCCGGGCTCGAGCAGTGGGAGGAAGCGGTCGATCGTCTCACCGACGAACGCAGCCGGGACCATCAACCAGATGTTGCGCGGCGCGTCGAGCGATGCCACCAGCTCCTGCGGCGTCGTCGCACCGCGAGCTCCTTCGGCGACCATGGACTCCACGGCGGCGGCGCTCAGGTCGTAGGCCACGCAATCGTGGCCTGCTCGCTGCAGCCGCCTCACCATGTTGGCGCCCATCCGACCGAGACCGACCATCGCGAGTTGCATGAGGACAGGTTGCCACGTTCCCGACCCGGTTACGGTGCGATCGATGGCCGATCTCGAAGCACAACGTCAACGGCAGCTCGACGACGACGTCGCCGGGGTCGCCGGCGCGCACCAGGTGCTCCTGGCGCACCTCGATCGGTTGGCCGATGACGGCTTCGATCCGGCATCACCGTCGCTGCTGCCGGGGTGGTCAGCGGGTCACGTGCTGAGCCACATCGCCCGCAACGCCGAGGGCCTGCAGCGCATGATCGACGGGGCGGCGCGCAGTGAGTCGTGGGACATGTACCCCGGCGGCTTCGCCGAACGCGAGGACGACATCGCCGCCGGTGCCGACCGGCCGATGCAGGACCTCGTCGACGACGTGCGCCGCACGATCTGGTCGCTGGAGGGCAGTTGGGCGCGGTTGTCGGCCGAGGCATGGGAGGTCTCCGGCATGACCCTGTTCGGGCCTCGGCCGGCTCGTGACATCCCGTGGGTCCGGTGGCGCGAGGTATCGGTGCACCACATCGATCTCGGAGCGGGCTACGACTGGCCGTTGCTCCCTGCGACGTTCGTGCGCGCCGAGCTCGGCCGGCTGACCATGATCTGGGCCAGTCGCAAGCCGATGGGCTTGACCACGCTGCCCGCCGAAGCACTGGCAGCGCCGGACTGGCTGCGCCTCGCCTGGTTGTTCGGAAGAGCCGACATCGACGGCCTCGAACCCGCCGGCATCTACCCGTGACTCTTGGGTTCGCTCGGCGAACCCGACTACGTGGAAAGCCAGGTCTGGGTGTGGGCGAAGGCGTCGTCCATGATGGCGCCGCCGTCACCGACGGCGAAGGTGGTCACCGACGACGGTGGCGCAGGGATCTCGATCACGGTCAGCCCGGCCGGCGGTCGGGCCAGCATCGTGCGGCCGTGGGCTTCGACGCCCCACGTGGACGCGCGGAAGAGGATGTCCAGCGGGTGCTGCGGCGGCGGGCTCTCGGCCAGTGGAGGCACGGTGATCACCACCGCGCTGTGCGCACCGAGCCGCGCCGTGTCGTCGAGCGGGATGTCGGCGACCACCCCGCCGTCGACGAACGTGCGACCGTCGATCGTCACCGGCGGGTAGACGCCGGGGAACGCCGTGCTGGCCATGATCGCGATGACGACTTCCCCGCGATCGATCACCGCCGAACGGCCGGTGCTCAGGTCGGTGGCGATGATCGCCAGTCGAGTTGGTGCGTCCTCGATGCGTCGGTTCCCGAGATGCAGGCGCAGGAACGCCTCGCCGTGGCGGCTGTCGAGGAAGGACGGCCTGCGACCGGTGACGGCCAATGCCATCCGGCCGGGGTTGACGCGCAACAGGTCGCGCCGGCGCACGTTGCGCCACAGCGCTTCGACGCGCTCGAGGCCCTCGGTGCCGCGGTTCCACGCGAACAGCGCAGCGTTCATCGCGCCGGCCGAAACACCGACGAGCAGATCAGGCTCCAGCTGGGCGGCGGCGAGCGCGCGCAGGATCCCGACCTGGTACGCGCCCAGCGCCCCGCCACCCGGGAGCACGAACGCCATCGGTCGCGGCAGCGCTCGCAACTCGTCGAGGTTCACCGCAGGAGTCTGCACCCGCCGGCAGGGGCAGGGCGACCGCGTTGCGATCACCCGGCGACATCGAGCGCGGCTGATGACGCGTTGACGAAGATCGACTCCCGCTCGTGGATGAACGCTCGCGCCGCTTCATGCGCATCGTCGAAGGTCTCGCGCTCCCACCGCGTGTACGCCTCGTCGTAGTCGTGCTCTGGGTTGTCGCTGTCGGGGTCGGGCTCCGGTGGCGAGGTCGCGCCGGGAGGCATCAGGCCGTGCGAGGTCATCTGCGCCACCGCCGTCGACACCACGGTCGACGCGGCGAGCGTGCGGATCCACGACTCGTCCCATGCCGCGTCGCCACGAACGTGTTCCGGCGTCGGACCGAACACGCCGGCGCTGCCAACCGCCGTGGTCGCCGCTCCTGCGACCACACCTGGGAACGGGTCGAGGGACGCGGCGGGTATGGACGCGAGGAAGCTCCACGCGGCGATCCGGGACTCGCTGTCGGCGACGCGCTGGCGAAGGCCGAGCTGGAACAGCAGCGTGAGCATTCCCGAGATCTCCCGCAGCCGCTGGGTCTCGTCCACGGTGACGATGCCGGTCGCCACGTCGTGTCCCATCGTCATCAGTTCGTCGAACGCAGCCTCGTCGTCGAGCACCATCGCCAGGAGGTCTCGCTTGTCGGTCGCATCCTGCGGCCACGCGGTGGACTGCGGGGAGAAGTTGATCAGCCACGGCGCGATCAAGCGGCCAAGCGCCGCACGCTGTTCGTCGTCGCGCATCACGTCGAGGTACAGCAGGTCGCGAGTCGGATCGGATCCGGTCGGAAACCAGGCGATCAACGACGGCACGATGTACCCGGCCATGGACGTGGACATCCGAGCCGGGTCGGTGCCGGAGATCGCGACGTCGATCGCCAGCGCTTGGTCGGTTGCCGTGCTCCACAGGACGATCGGGTGGTCCGCGGCCAGCTCGACGAAGGCCGTGCAGCCACCGGGTGTGGCGAGCAGCCCTCGGAACCAGAGGTCGGCAGCGTTGTCACCGAGCATCGCGGCGACGTCCGGCCGCCCGTAGCCGTCAGCGCCCAGCGGGTCCGTCCGCCAGCGCAGCAGCGACTCGTCGGCGAGTCGGGCGAGGGCGTCTGCATCGAGGCCCGACCGGGCGAACAGGAGCGCCTCGGTGTACGGCTCCATCGTCGCGGCTCGCGAGGCGAGCACGTCCGGCGGGGTGGCCCGTGCGAGCACCGTGCCCAGTGCGGCGGCCACGCCGTCGATGCGCTCGACGCCGTCGTTGTCGTCGTGGACCTGGCGCGTCAACCGTTGCCCGGCGAGCAGATCCGCGAGTCCGTCCCAGTCATCGAACGCTCGGGCGAACGCCGCAGACAGGATCGAGTCGCGGCCGATGACCTCCAGTTGGGCCTGGATCTCGGCGAGGTCGGCGTCGTCGTCCAGCGCGCCGAGGTCGTCGCCGGCGAGGCGCTCCCCGAGGGCGGTCGCTTCCGCGAACGTCACCGTCGCGGCGTCGTCCTGCAGCGGGTCGGTGCTGAGCAGCCAACCGTCGCCGGCGCGGAGTGCGGCCTGCGTGAGGACCTGACTGAGGTCGCCGATGTCGACGCTTGCCGGTCGATAGCCGTCCAACACGCGGCATCCGTTGAACGGCACGAGGAACGGCAGCCACGTGTCACGCAGCCCACTGCGAGCGCGGTCGACTGCGCGTCTCGCATCGGCGGCTGCTCGCTCGTCGAGAGCGAGCGCGCTGCGCAGCGAGTCCAGCTCATCGAGCGCAGCTCGCATCGCCACCTCCAAGCGCCGAACCGCGATCGCGTCGTAGGCCATCCATCCCATCAGACGCGCACCGTCACGTTCTCACCGGCGGAAGTTCGACGTGGAGATCGAGACGGTGAGCCGCCGTGCGCAGCTCGGCCGCGGCGGCGACGAGATCCAGTCGCAACCGGCGAAGGTCGTCGGCGCACCGTTGCGGCGTCGGGCCGACCCACGTTCGCTCGTCGGCGAACGTGCCGAGGCCGTGCACCGACAACCGGTCCAGTCGGGCCCCGAGCGCGCGGAGGGCAGCACTTCGGCCGGCGAACGTCGCATCGATCATCAGACACACAGAACCGTGCCGACGCGGTCGGAGCGGAAAACGACGACGTCAGGACAGGTGGCGAACGACCACGTGGTGGGGCAGCTTGGTGGTCGAGGCGTCGTTGAAGCCCTCGCCGGCGACGACGAATCCATGCCGTTCGTAGAACGCCAGTGCCGAGTCGCGGGCGTTTGCCCACACCACGTCCACCCCGATCGATCGGGCGTGAGCGACACCGGCGTCGATCAGCACACCGCCGAGCCCGGTGCCCTGTCGATCCCATGCAGTGGCCATGCCGCGCAGCTGCACCGCGGGTCGCCCCTCGTACGGACGCGGGATCCAGGTGGAGGTGGCGACCAGCTCGTCGCCATCGCGAACGCCGAGGTGCACCGCCGCCGGATCGGCGTCCTCGGGGAAGGTGACGACCTGGGTGTCCATGTCGCGGCGTAGCACGTCGAGGCGCAGCCCGTGCGTCTCCTCGGCCGTCAGGCGAACGACGCGCAGGGGCGAACCCTCAGCCACGAGTCACTCGCGTCGCCGCGCCGTCTGCTGCGGCGGATCGGTACATCGCGTCGACGATCCGGTGGGCCTCGACCGCGATCGCGAGGTCGGGCGACGCCGGTCGTGCTTCGTGGATGGCGCGGATGAACTCGCCGTCGGGGTTGGTCGTGCCGTCCAGCAGGGGCACCACTGCCGCCTCGAGATCGGCGCCCTCCAGCGATCCGGTGGTGCCGCCGCTGTCGGTCCAGCTGACCGGACCGAACCAGTCGTCACCGTCGATGACGATGTGCCGGTTGGCGCAGAAGATCTCCACGCGGCGCAGGCTCGGCCGGGCGAGGTTGTCGTGCCAGACGCTCGTCAGCGTGCCGATCGCGCCACCGGCGAACCGCAGCGTCGCCGAGGCGACGTCCTCGATCCCGTCGTGGCCGTGGAAGTTGGCGGTGTGTGCGCTGACTGTGTCGATGTCACCGACGACGAAGCGCAACATGTCGACGTCGTGGATGCTGTGCTCGATCAGCGTGCCCGCCCCGACGAGTTCCTTGTCCGCTCGCCACGTCGACGCGTAGTGACCCTGGATCGGGATGAACTGGTCGTCACGGAACACGACGCTCATGATCCGCCCGGCGGCCGGATCGTTGGCCAGGTGGCGGGCCCAGTTGAACGTCGGTGAACGACGCAGCACCAGACCGACCTGGTTGGCGACGCCGGCTCGGGCGGCCGCTCGGGCCATCTCCTCCGCACCGGCGAGTGACGTCGCCAGTGGCTTCTCGCAGAACACGTGCAGCCCGCGGGCCAGTGCCTTGGCCAGCTGCCGTGGGTGCTCGCTCGTCCACGTGCAGATGTAGACGGCGTCGCACCCGTCGAGCACGTCGTCCTCGCTGTCGCAGACCTGGTGCCCGCTCGCTGCGGCGAACGCCGTCGCCCGCTCGCGGTCGGGGTCGAAGACGCCGGCGCGAACGACCTCGGCGCGGCTGTGACGGAGGCTCTTCGAGTGGTACGTGGCGATCAGCCCCGCACCGAGGAAGCCAACACGGATCGGATCGGGCATGGCCCGGGATCTTGTCACGTCAGGCGCAACGTCCTCGTGGCGATCGAGGCGGCCTCGTCGGGATCATGGGTGACGAGGATGGCCGAGGTGCCGGTGGCGCGCAGGATGTCGCCGACCTGGATGACGAGCCGGTCGTGAAGCTCGCGGTCGAGGCCGGTGAACGGCTCGTCGAGCAGCAGCGCTCGCGGATGTGGGGCCAGCGAACGCGCCAGCGCGACGCGCTTGGCCTCACCGCCGCTGAGCTCGCCGACGCGGCGCGCGCCGAAGCCCGGCATGTCGATCAGCGTCAGCAGCTCGTCGACGCGGCCGGCGATCGTCGCACGGTTCATGGACTGCATTCGCAGCCCGAAGCCGATGTTGCCGGCGACGTCGAGGTGGGGGAAGAGCTGCTCGTCCTGGAACACCAGCCCGATGCTGCGCCGGTGCGCCGGCAGCTCGGTGATGTCGGCCTCGTCGACGAGCACCGATCCGCCGTCGGGCACGAGCAACCCGGCGATCACGCGCAGCAGCGTGCTCTTCCCACTGCCCGACGGGCCGAGCAGGGCGATCACCTCGCCGTCGTCGAGGCGCATCGAGAACCGGTCGAGCACGGTGCGCTCGCCGAACCGGACCGTGATGTCACGAACCTCGAGCACGGTCGCCTCCCCGGTCGTCGCGCGTCGACGTGTCGACGAGCGCGATCACCGTCGCCGTGACGGCGAACAGCACGCACGCCAGCGCGAAGCCCTGGGCGCGCGGGATGGCGCCGGCGCGGCCGAGGAGCCGGCTGATCGCCAGCGGCAGCGTCTCGCGCCCGGTGCGGGTGAGGAACGTGGTCGCCCCGAACTCGCCGAGGGAGATGGCCGCGGCGAAGCCGAACCCTGCCAGCAGCGGGAGGCGCAGCGCGCGCACGTCCACCTCCCACCACGCGCGAGTCGGGGACGCACCGAGCGTGCTCGCCGCCAAACGCCGGTCCGCCGGGATGGCGCGCAGCACGGGGACGAGCAGCCGGACGACGAAGGGCGTGGCGACGAGCGAGTGGCCGACGGGGATCAGCCACCACGATGCCCGCCAGTCGACGGGTGCGACGTCGAACGTGATCAGCATCCCGAGACCGATCGTCACCGCGGAGGTGCCGAGCGGCAGCATCGTGCCGACGTCGAGCAACCGCCCCGCTCGCTGGCGCGCCGTGATCGACAGCGCGGCGGCTCCACCGATCAGCGTTGCCAACGTCGCGGCGACGACGGCGTACCGCAGGGAGACACCGACGGATGGCCACGCGGCGATGCCGAGGCTGACACCGGGTCGAACCTCGGTCGTCCCGCTGAGCAGCTGACGCCAGGCGGTCAACGACCAGCCGTGTCCGAGATCGAACGACCGTGCCACCAGCGCCACGACCGGTGCGCCCATCGCGACGACGATGCCGCCTGCGGTGAGCGCCAGCGTGATCCGTTGCCGACGGGTGCGCGCCGTCCGTCGGGCGACGTTGCCCCGGAGCGACACGGTGGCACGCCGTTGCAGTCGGCTGGAGACGATCACCAGCGCGGCGAGCACGAGCAGCTGCAGCACGGCGAGCACCGCGGCGCCGCCGACGTCGCCGAGCTGCGTTGCCCGTCGGGCGATCTCGACCTCCAGGGTCGGGTTCGCCGCGCCGCCCAGGACGCGCACGACACCGAACGAGGTGAACGTGAACAGGAAGACGACCGTCGCCGACGCCCACAGGGCCGGACGCAGCAGCGGCAGCACGACGTGTCGACCGACCTGCCACGGCGTGGCGCCGAGCGTGCGCGCTGCGCCGGTGAGGTCGGTCGGGATGGCCGACCACACCACGCCCGTGAGACGCACCACGACGGCAAGGTTGAGGAACACGTGGGCGACGATGACGGCGCGCGGGGTGCCCTGCCACGACTCCGGCAGCAGTGCGGCGAAGGCTGCGCCGACGACGACGGTCGGCAACATGAACGGCACCGTGGCGATCGCGACCACGACGCGCCGACCGGGGAACCGGTAGCGCGCCAGCACGTACGCCGGCACGACGCCGACGACGAGCGTGAGCGCTGTGCTGGCGACGGCCTGCCAGCACGTGAACCACACCACCCGGCCGAGCCCGGCGGAGCCGAGTGCGTCGCCGATCGTGCTCCCGTGCACCACCGTCGACAGCAGGGTGCCGAGCGGCCATGCGTAGAACACGGCGAGCAGCGCCACCGGCGCGGCGGTCAGGGCGACGACCGCGCCGGTCGGCAGCGCCGCCGGTTGGCGGCGGGCGATCGAGCTCACCGCAGCACGATCTGCGTCCACTCGTCCAGCCAGTCGGCGCGGTTGGCGGTGACTGTCGCCGGGTCGACGGTGAGCGGCGCGTCCGGGATCACGGCGTATTCGGTGAACTCCTCGGGCAGCTCGACGCCGACGCGAGCCGGGTAGACGAACAGGCTCAGCGGAAGTTCGCGCTGGAACCGCTCGCCGGCCAGGAAGTCGACGAGCTGCTGGGCCTCGGCTTCGTGCTTCGTGCCGCGCAGCACGCCGGCGAACTCGACCTGGCGGAAGCACGTGTCGGCGATCACGCCCGTCGGCGCCTCGGTCACCGGCGGGTCGGCGTAGATCACCTCGGCGGGCGGGCTGCTCCCGTAGCTGACGACGAGCGGGCGATCGCCGTCCGATCCGGCGACGCCGCTGAACCGTTCGCCGTAGGCGATGTCCCACGAGTCCTCGACCTGGACGCCGTTGGCGCGCAGGTCCTTCCACCACTTCTGCCACCCGTCCTGGCCGTACTTGGCGACGGTGGCCAGCAGGAAGGCCAGCCCGGGGGAGGAGGTCGCCGGGTTCTCGACGACGAGGAGGTCGCGGTACTTCGGATCGAGGAGATCGTCGAGGCTCGTCGGTGGGTCGAGGTCGTGGTCGGCGAACCAGCCGATGTCGGTGTTGATGCACACGTCGCCGAAGTCCACGGGCGTCACGTCGTGGTCGGGGGAGAGCGCGGTCAGGCGCGGGTCGAGCTCGGGCGACTGCGTCGACTCGTACGGGGTGAACACCTTGCCGTCCACGGCGGTCGAGAGGAACGTGTTGTCGATCCCGAACAGCACATCACCCTCCGGGTTGCCGGCGGTGAGCACCGCCTTGGAGATCAACGTGCCGGTGTCGCCGCCGCGGGCGATCGTGACGTCGATGCCCGTCTCGGAGGTGAAGTCGGCCAGTGCTGCCGTCAGTGCGTCGCCCTGGAACGAGTCGTAGGTCAGCAGCGTGATCGACGACGTGCCCGACGTGCCCGACGTGCCCGGTGTCGATGCCGGCGTCGATGCCGCGGTCGTCACCGAGTCGTCGGGGTCGCTGGAGCACGCGGCGAGGAGGGAGATCGCGGCAACGGCGGCGCCGAGGACGCGGAGGGAACGAGCACAGTTCATGGGAGCACCACCGTGAGGACGCCGCCGGCAACGCCGATGCGGAGGGGTTCGTGGACTTCGTTGCTGATGCCGAGCGTGTCGCCCGGCGAGAGCGACGCGTCGTGCAGCGGCCAGCGGCCGCCGTGCACCTGCACGCCGGTGCACGGACCATGGAGTGCGAGCAGCGAGAACGTGGCACCAACGGGCGCGGCGACGGCCACCGCTCGGTCGGGGTGCAGCACCAGCACCTGCGTGTCGCCGAGCCATGCCGTGATCGATGCGAACCCGGCCAGCAGCGGATGGCCGAGGGCACTGATCGTGCCGAGGGTGTGATCGAGCCGGTCGCCCGGCCCACCGAGCAACAACAGGTGGTCGCGCTCGCTCGCGCTCGCGCTCTGCAACGCCAGTTCGGTGTCGGTGGCGTCTTTGTCCGTCGGATGCTCGTCGATGTCCACGCCGTTGGCGTAGGCCCACATGCGGCCGGCCGCGCTGATGCTGTCGAGGTCGCCGATCAGGACCGTCGGCGCGAGCCCGGCCTCGACGGCGTGGTCGAGCCCGCTGTCGGCCGCGAGGATCAGCGCGCCGTCCGGCACCGCGGCAACGGCGCGCGGTGACAACGCACCACCACCAACGACCACCACCACGTGCGACATGCGCAATCCCTCCGCTGGCATTACCCAGATCAGGTTCACGGGTCGGTGGTGGCGTCCACCCTCTCAGCCCGCCGTACCTGCGAGCTCCCCTTCGGTTGTTCGCAGTGTAGGCCCGTCGAGCGCAGCGACGGCAAGAGGGTTACGGTCGGGCCATGAGCTTGGATCTGGATGGCGATGTCGAGGAGCTCACGTTCACCGACGACGAGCTTGCCGAGCTGGCGATGGCCGCGGATCCGGACGCACCGCTCGCCGAGGACGCGGTCCCGTTCGCCTCGCTGGGGTCATCGGCAGAGCTGCTCCCGAGTTGGTACATGCCGTCGCCGTCAGCGTCGCTGCGTGGTTCGGCGCGCCGTCGCGCCGCCTGGGTCGTGCTGCTGATCGTGGTCTCGCTCGTCGTGGTCAACGCCGTCGGTCTCTGCGTCACCAGCGGCCACCTCGAGATCCCGCTTTGATCCCGCTGCGAGTGGTCAGCCGGTGCTGAGAGGAACGGCTTCGGCAGCGAGGCGGCGGCGCTGCGTCAAGACCGTGACGAGCACGATGCCGGTGATCACCAGGGCCATGCCCAGCACCTGCACTCCGGTGAGCGTGGCGTGCAGGATCCACACGGACCACAGCGCCGCGAGCGCGGGCTGCGACACCTGCATGATGCTGATCGTGCCCATCGGCATGTGGTGCTGGGCGAAGACGACCAGGCCGTGCGCGGCGACGCCGGTGAGCACCGTCAGCCCGACGATGTAGCCGGCGCCGCGCCACGTCACGTCCACGATGTCGCCGTTGTACGACGCGATCGGCAGCACGGTGAGCGCGGCGATCGGCATCGCCGACGCCATGATCGCGGCCACCGACATCGTCGCCCGCATGGTGCGGCTGGTGGTCAGGTAGGCGGCCCACGTGCCGGTGGCGATGAACGAGAACGCGTTGCCGAGCCACGACGCGCCACCGTTGGACGCCCCGGCGAAGAGCACCAGTCCGAGCCCCATGAACGAGACCAGGCCGAACATCAGCGCCCGCGGGTCGAGCCGCTCGTGGAACACGAGCGCGCCGAGGGGCACGACGATCAACGGGGAGAGCGCGCCGATGAACTCGGCGTTGGCCACGGTGGTGTGGGTGATGGCGGTGAAGAAGCACGTGATGTTGAGGCCGAAGGCGATGCCGGGCACGAGGCCCTTGCGCAGGTCGGCGCGCGAGATCGAGCGGTGCTCGGTGGCCCGCAGGATCACGGTCCACACCAGACTCGCCAGCACGAGACGCCAGAAGGCGATCGTCGGCCCGGGGATGCCTGCCTTCTTGACGAGCGTCGAGCTGCCGCTGAAGCAGAGGATGGCGATGATCATCGCGATCAGGCCGACTGGCTTGGCGCGCGTGGAATCGGGCTGCGCTCCTGCGGCGGTCACGCCTTCGGCCGACGGATGTCGGGCTCGATGTACACGACGGACGTGTACGGGACGGCGGCGCGCAGCGCGACCTCGGCATCGTCGATCGCCTTCGCCAGTTCCTCGATCGACAACGAGTGGTCGAAGTCGATCTTGGCGGCGACGAGGATGTCGTCCGGGCCGAGGTGCATGGTGCGCATGTGGATGATGCTGAGCACGTTGTCGCTGCCCCGGAGGGCGCTCTCGATCGCCGCCTGGTTGTCGTCGCTGGCCGCCTCGCCGATCAGCAGGCCCTTCATCTCCACGCCGAGGATGATCGCGATCGCCACGAGCAGGATGCCGATGGCCACCGAGCCGACCGCGTCCCACCGAGCGTTGCCGGTGATCTCGGACAGCGTGAGACCCCCCAACGCGAAGAACAGACCGAGCTCGGCGCCGACGTCCTCCAGCAGCACGACGGGGAGCTCGGGCGCCTTCGCCCGACGGATGAACTGCCACCACGACATCGACTTCGGCCGCACGTGGTTGGCTTCCTTCACGGCGGTGCGCAGCGAGTACGACTCGAGGAGGATCGCCAGGATCAGGATCCCGTAGGCGACGGCCGGGCTCTCCACGGTGTGCGGGTGCTGCAGCTTCTGGATGCCTTCGTACAGCGCGAACAAGCCGCCCATGCTGAACAGCACGAGCGCCACGACGAACGCCCAGAAGTAGCGCTCCGGCCCGTAGCCGAACGGGTGCGCTCGATCGGCGTCGCGCTTGCCGCGCTTGGAACCGAACATCAGCAGGCCCTGGTTGCCGGTGTCGGCGAGTGAGTGAGCCGATTCCGCCAAGAGCCCGGCAGAACGCGTGATCAGGAAGCCGATGAACTTGGCCACTGCGATGCCGAGGTTGGCGAAGAACGCGGCGATGATTGCTTTGCGACTGCCTTCTTGCACGACGCAAGGTTGGCAGGTCCGCACCCGCTCTCACCACATGGCAGCGGAAGTGGCCGAGAACTGACCGAGAACCGGGGGATCACATGGGACAGGTAGAGGGACGCGTTGCGCTGGTGACCGGCGGCGGACGAGGCATCGGGCGCGGCATCAGCGAGCTGCTCGCCGCCGAGGGAGCCACCGTGGCGGTGAACTACCGCCACGACGCCGACGCAGCAGCGGAGACGGTTGCCGGCATCGAGGCGGCAGGCGGCTCGGCGCAGGCGTTCGCCGGATCGGTCGAGTCGGCAGATGACTGCGCCGCGCTGGTGGACGCTGTCGTCGCCGCGTTCGGTGGCATCGACATCCTCGTCTGCAACGCCGGCATCGCATCACGCGGCCGTTCGGTGGCCGACACCGATCCTGAGGAGATGATGCGCGTCGTCGCCACGCACGCGTTCGGTTCGCACCACCTGTCGCGTCTCGTGCTGCCGTCG
This sequence comes from Ilumatobacteraceae bacterium, assembly GCA_965229005.1. GTDB lineage: Bacteria > Actinomycetota > Acidimicrobiia > Acidimicrobiales > Ilumatobacteraceae > CBDDIP01. The sequence continues at coordinate 181,173 of CBDDIP010000001.1, read as the reverse complement.
ATGCGAACGCGTGGCCGGGGCGACATCGTCATGATCTCGTCGGTGGCCACCCGCGGCATGGCGGCCAACGGCGCCCCCTACAACATGGGCAAGGCGGCGCAGGAGGCGTTGGCGCTCACGTTGGCCAAGGAGGAGCGCAACAACGGCATCCACGTCAACATCGTTGCCCCCGGCCTGGTGGAGACGGACATGGGGATCCGTCTCGCCCGTGCCATGCTGGGTCGCAAGGAGATGGACGACCTTCGCTCGCTCGACGCGCCGTCACCGTTCGGCCGAGTGTGCCAACCGCTGGATGTCGCCAACGTGGTGCTCTGGCTGTGCGGCCAGGGCGCCGGCTACGTCACCGGCCAACGCATCGAATGCAACGGTGGCGGCTGACGTGAACAGAGTTAGCCTTTCACCGTGAGCCCCGTCGTCAGTCCCCTCGCCGCGCAGACCACCGGGAAGATCGTCACGATCACCCCCGAGGCGCTGGCCCAGCTTCTCGAGATGCGCGCCGGCGAGTCCGATGCCGATCGTCTTGGGCTGCGGCTGGAGATCCTGAGCGGCCCGGGTGAGGACTTCCGCTACGACCTCAGCTTCGACGTGTTCACCACGGCCGCGTTCACCGACGAGGTGCGCACGCACGGTGAGGGCGACCAGTCGCTGAAGGTGATCATCCCGGCGAAGGACCTCGATCTGCTCGAAGGCGCAACGCTGGATCACACCGCATCCGCCGGGCTCGTCATTCGCAACCCGAACAAGCCGAAGGCGCCGGCCGTCGAGGGGCTCACCAGCGACGACGAGCTCAGCGCGGAGATCGAGGCGCTCGTCACGGCCGAGGTCAACCCGGCGCTCGCCGCGCACGGTGGCTTCGTCACCTACGTCGGCCACGACGGCGAAGGCACGGCCTACCTCACCATGGGTGGCGGTTGCCATGGCTGCTCGATGAGCCGGATGACCATGCTCGACGGCGTGCAGACGATGATCGTCGACCAGCTCCCCGCCATCGAGCGCGTGCGCGACCTCACCGACCACACCAGCGGCGAGAACCCCTTCTACACCTGAGCCGACGCCTGTCAGGCGCCTGCGCTCAGGAGCGCGGGGCGCTCAGGGTCTTCGTGGTGGCGGTGGGGTCGGCAGCGATGTCGGCGTCCGTGAAGCGGATGGCCCGGAAGGTGCCGGCGGCGTAGACCTTGGTCTGCGAGGTGTAGTCCGGGGACGATGGGTCGTCGGGCTGGCCGTAGGTGAGCACGGCCTCGGCGTGCGGGCCGCTGTCGGTGAACTCGAGGGTCATCACGAAGCTGTTGCCGTTGGTGACCGGGTAGCCGATGTCGTTGATGATCAGGCCGTCGAGGGACGTGCCGGTGTCGCCACCCGGCGCCAGGGTGTTCGAGCCGGAGCAGCAGTCGACGATGCTCGCAGTCCCGTCGAAGAACGTGCCGCCCGGCAGACCGATGTGCTGGTCGTCGGCGTTGTCGCCGTGGACGCGAGCGTCGAACTGCACGTCGCCGAGCGTCGCATCGAGGGCGAACCCGTTGTCGACGAGCAGCCGTGCGGTGTCGGCAAGATGGCCGAGCACGACGTCGGCATCAGCCACCAGGGTGTTGGGCGTGTTGACCGGATCGGCCGGATCGAACGGTGTGGCGAACAGTGCGCCCGCGTCGACGAGGTCGCTGTTGTCGAAGCTGGCCAGGAACTCACGCCACAGCGCGACGCCGCGCGAGTCGAGCAGGTAGCGGCCGTCCCAGCCGCGAAGTGCAGTGCACGCATCTGCGGCGACGGTCGGCTGTCGTTCGCACGCGGCCAGCACCTGTGTCAGCAGCAGCTCGGAGAGCATCCCGCGTTCGGCCAGCCACGCCTGCTGGAGCTCGTCGAAGGAGATGCGGTCGTCGTCACCGCGCACGGCCGGGTCGGTGAGCAACACGGCGTTCATCCGCGTGCGCGGCGTCTGCGCGACCTGTTCGGGACCGGTGAGCGGTGAGTACCCGGTGAGCAGTTCGGCGGGGTTGGCCAGCCAATGCGAGTCGTTGGCGTTGAAGACGAAGTCGTCGCGCTCCAGCTGCGGTTGCTCGTCGAACGGCAGGATGCCCGGCCGGGTTGCCGCCGGATCATCGATCCACTCGTTCGCCGGATCACTGCCGTCGAGGAGGATCGCCCCGTTGTCGAAGACGAGCTTCGCCGTGCCTCCGGCGGCGACGGCGGCCTGCCATGCGGCGATGGCCGCGTCGGACAGGTTCGGCGTTGCCGCCGTGTCTGCGTACCAGGCTCGCCCGTCGTCGGAGGTGGCGATCGTGTTCACCCACGGGATGCCGTTGGCGGTGCGATGCGCGTCGATGAACTCGTCCATGTTCGTGGCCGCGTCCATGCCGAAGAACTGCTGCAACGCGTCGCCGTTGCCGAGGTTCGCGTCGCGCAGCGTGTACGCCTTCTCCGTCGTCCATCCGAACGGCAGTTCCAGCATCGGCCCGTAGTGGCTGGACCACATCGTGCGCGTCTGCGGCTGGATCGAACCGTCGGACTGGAGCACGTCGATGCTGACGTCCTCCGAGGTCATCGCCCGGTCGGCGTCGCCGTAGCGATAGCTCGTGGCGTCGCCGGGTGTGAGCGCGAGCTCGTACAGCGTCATGCGGTAGCCGGCCGACACGGTGTGGGTCCAGGCGATGTGGTCGTTGAACCCGATGAGCACGCCCGGCACGCCGGACAGGGTGACGCCGTACACGTTCAGCTCGCCGGTGGTCAGGGTCAACTGCGACTCCCACAGCCGCTTCTCGCCCTCCCATGGGAAGTGCGGGTTGGCCAGCAGCATGCCCTGGCCGCTTTCGCTCGATGCCGAGCCGATCGCCCATCCGTTCGACGCCAGGTCGGGTTGCAGATCGGGCATCGCAGCAGCACCGGCGTCGGCTGTCGTGTCGGCGGTCGCTTCATCCGCGGGCGGGTGGGCCGTGGCGATCGGGTCCAGCAGCACGCCGCTCGAGGCGAAGAGCAACGTGTCGTTGAGGTAGGCGTAGAGGTCGGACACGGTGATCGGCTGCACCCACGGCTCGCCCTTGCACCAGCCCGAGGGGCCGTCGTCGACGAGCTCGCGGTTGAACCCGGCGACGTAGCCGGTGACCATGTCGGCGATGTTCTGTGGCTGCGAGGCGACACGCTCGAGCGCGTCGTCCTCCAGATGGAGGTGGCGGTAGGCGAAGTCGCTGTCGAGGTTGGCGTTGTCGTCGCCGGGCCCGAACCACTTCGACCGTTCGCCGCGCACCTTGATCACCTGATCGAGCAAGGTGCAGGCCCGATCCTCGGCGAACGCGTAGCCCTGTCCGAAGCCCAGGCTGCCCCAATCGTCGGCGACGATGTGCGGGATCCCGTACTCGGTGCGAGTGATCGTGACGGCGTAGCCGTCCTTGCCGGACGGGGGTGGCGCCGGCATCGTCTCCGGAGCTCCCGGGCTGCTCGCCACCGAGCCGCTCGTGTTCGACGAGTCCGTCGGCGTCGACGCGCCCGAGTCGGAGCACGCAACCGCGACGAGACCGACCGCCATCGCCGCCACGATGCTCCGAGCCTTCACCGTCGAACCCCCTCTGTGGTCGTCTTGACGGATTGCAGAGAATAGGCGAGCCGGTTCGATGGCTGGCGCATCGAGCAGTCGTGCGTACGATCGGACGATGAACGGGATCGTCGGCTACGGGGCCTACCTGCCGTATTGGCGGTTGCGTCGTGCGGCCATCGCGGCGTCGCTGGGCAGCGGCGGTGGCAAGGGCAGCCGGTCGGTCGCCTCGTTCGACGAGGACACGACGTCGATGGGCGTCGAAGCCGCGCGCATCGCGCTTGCGGGTCTCGCCGACTACGAGCCTGGCCTCGTCGCGTTCGCGACCACGATGCCCGCGTACAGCGACAAGACGAACGCGACGATCGTGCACGCGGCGCTCTCGCTGGACACCTCCGTCGCTGCCTTCGACGCCGTCGGCGCCTCGCGCAGCGGCATCGGTGCGACGTGGATGGCGCAGGCGGCGGGTGGGATCGCAGTGCTGTCCGACATCCGCACGGGGTTGCCTGGTGGCGGCGACGAGGCGGCGGGCGGCGATGCCGCGGCGGCGTTGTGCTTCGGCACGGACGGGGTGATCGCGGAGGTGGTCGGCTCGGCATCGCGCACCGTCGAGTTCGTCGAGCGCTGGCGCGAACCTGGCGCATCGTTCTCCAAGCAGTGGGAGGATCGTTTCGGCGAGCACGCCTACCTTCCCGTCGCCGAGGACGCGATCGCCGCAGCGTTGAAGGACGCCGGCGTCGCCGTCGGCGACGTGCACCACGTGATCGTCACCGGCCTGCAGACGCGGGCGGTCGCCGCGACGCGACGGGCGATCGGTGCGACGGGTGAGCAGCTCGTCGACGATCTCACCGGCGAGATCGGCAACACCGGGACGGCGCACTGGGCGGTGCTGCTCGCCGACGTGCTCGATCGTGCCAACGCCGGCGAACTGATCCTCGTCGCCAACCTGGCAGACGGCTGCGACGCGTGGCTGCTGCGCACGACGCCCGAGTTGCCAGCTCGCCGATCGATCTCGTCGGTGCGATCGCAGTTGGCGGCCACTCGCGACGACCTGACCTACAGCCAGTTCCTCACGTGGCGTGGCTTCCTGCATCGTGAACCGCCGCGCCGACCGGAGCCGGAGCGTCCCGCCGCACCACCGTCGCTGCGCGGCAACGCGTGGAAGTACGGCCTGTACGGCAGCCGCGACGAAGCCGGGTTCGTGCACCTGCCGCCATCGCGCGTGAGCATGGAGAGCGATGCCATCGATCGCATGGAAGTGGTACGGATGGCTGACGTGCCGGCCACGATCGCCACGTTCACGATCGACCGGCTGGCGTTCAGCCTGAGTCCTCCGGTGGTCGCCGCGGTCCTCGACTTCGACGGCGGCGGACGTTTCCAGTGCGAGCTCACCGACATCGACCCGAGCACGGTGCAGATCGGTGATCGCGTCGAGATGACCTTCCGCCGCCTCTACACACAGGACGGCATCCACAACTACTTCTGGAAAGCCAAGCGGCATTCCGCTTCCTGAACGTTTCCGACCCTGCAGAGGAACATCACCATGGCATCACACGGCATCCGCGACAAGGTGGCCATCGTTGGCATGGGCTGCACCAACTTCGGTGAGCACTGGGACAAGAGCACCGACGACCTCTTGATCGAGAGCTCGTCTGCCGCGCTGGCAAACGCCGGCGTGCGGCTCGACGACGTCGACGCCTTCTGGCTCGGCACGATGGGCTCCGGGCTGTCGGGGCTCACCCTCAGCCGCCCGCTCAAGATCCAGCACAAGCCGGTGACCCACGTCGAGAACTTCTGCGCCACCGGCAGCGAGGCGTTCCGCAACGCGTGCTACGCGGTGGCCAGCGGCGCGTACGACATGGCGATGGCGATCGGTGTGGAGAAGCTGAAGGACAGCGGCTACAGCGGCCTGGTGGTGCCCTCGCCGGCGAACGACGGCACGCACACGACGGTCACCGCGCCGGCGTCGTTCAGCCTCCTCGCGCCGGCCTACGCCAACAAGTACGGCGTCGACGCGACGGAACTGAAGGAGGTGCTGACGCGGATCGCGTGGAAGAACCACAAGAACGGCGCGCTGAACTCGCGTGCGCAGTTCCGCAAGGAGGTGTCCAAGGACACGATCAGCTGCAGCCCGCTGATCGCCGGTCCGCTCGGCATCTTCGACTGCAGTGGGGTGAGCGACGGCTCGGCGGCGGCGATCATCGTGCGCGCCGAGGATGCCCACAAGTACACCGATCATCCGATCTACGTGAAGGCGTTGTCGTTCGTCGCCGGTCCGGCCACCGGCCCGATCGATCCGGCGTACGACTACACGACCTTCGACGAGGTCGTGCACTCCGCCGAGGACGCGTACGCGCAAGCCGGCATCACCGATCCGCGCGCCGAGCTCGCGATGGCCGAGGTGCACGACTGCTTCACGCCGACCGAGCTGGTGCTGATGGAGGACCTCGGCTTCGCCGAGCGCGGCATGGGTTGGAAGGAGGTGCTGGCCGGCACCTTCGATCTCGACGGCGAGCTGCCGGTGAACCCCGACGGCGGGTTGAAGTCGTTCGGCCACCCGATCGGCGCGTCCGGTCTGCGGATGCTGTTCGAGTGCTGGACGCAGCTGCGTGGAGAGGCCGGCGACAGGCAGATCGCCTCGATCGCCGCCGGCAAGACGAAGGCGCTCACCCACAACCTCGGTGGTGGGCCGGGCGCGTGCGTCAGCTTCGTCAGCGTGGTGGGGTCGCAGCTCGACTGAGGAAGCCGCGGATCGCGGCGAGGAGCTCGTTCACGTCCGGTCCTTCGGTGATCACGTGACCGCTTGCGGCCAGCACCAACCGCTCCACCGGGCCACGCACGCCGGCGGCGATCACGTCCGCGTTGCCGGGGTCGAGCATCTCGTCGTGTGCTCCGGTGACGAGCAGCAACGGCTGCGACACGGCGGCGAGGTCGATCGAGGCGATGCCGGTGACCATCGACAGCAACATGGTCGTCGGCATGCCGTCGATCCAGTCGATGCCGCGCGAGAGCTGCCACTCCAGACCCTCCGCTGCATCGGGGTCCGGCGCCAGCGGGTTGAGTGCGATCACGGCTCGGCAGCGCCCCGCGCAGGCCAGCGCCAACGCCAACGAGCCGCCCATCGACTGACCGATGACGACGTCGGCGGGCCAGGCCGCGGCAGCTTCGAGCCACTCGTCCCAACCGGCCGTCTGCAGATCCTCCGGAGCGCCGCCATGGCCGGGAAGCGTGGGCGCCATCACCTCGTTGCCGGCCGACCCGAGCGCGCCGACGATCGGCCACATCGTCGCACCGCTGCCGCCGGTGCCGTGCAGGCAGAGGATGCGGGTCATCAGGTCGTCAGTCAGCAGCGAGCGCGGCGGTGACGTCGGCGACGAGGTCGGCGGGGTCCTCGAGGCCGATCGAGATCCGCAGCAGGCCCTCGGTGACCCCGGCGATCGCGGCTTCGTCCGGCGTGAGGCTGGCGTGCGTGGTGGTCGCCGGGTGGCAGACCAGCGTCTCGGGGCCGCCGAGCGACGTGGCGACGCGCAGCAGACGCACGCGTTCGAGGAACGCCTTGGCCGCGGGACGTCCGCCGGCCAGATCGACGGCGAGCACCGTGCCGCCGTTGCGCATCTGCCGCTTGGCCAGATCGAACTGCGGGTGCGAGGTCAGTCCCGGGTAGTGGACCGCACGGACCGCAGGGTGGTCGGCGAACGTCTCCGCCAGCAGCTGGGCCGATGCAGCCTGGTGAGTGGTGCGGACCGACAGGGTGCGCAGGCCGCGAAGCGCGTTGAGCGCGTCGAACGGCGACGGCGTTGCGCCGTGGAGCACCGAGTACGCCCAGATCGAGTTGACCAGGTCGGCCTCGCCGGAGATCACGCCGAGCGTCGCGTCGTTGTGGCCGGCGATGCCCTTCGTCGCCGAGTGCAGCGAGAGGTGCACGCCGTGGGCGAGCGGTTGCTGGCCGAGCGGCGTGCCGAACGTGGCATCGACGACGGTGATCGGACCGCGCAGTGAACCGAGCTCGTCGAGGTCGACGAGGCCGAGCACCGGGTTCGAGGGCGTCTCGGCGAGGGCGAGCATCGTGCGGCCGGGGCGCACGGCAGCGGCGAACGCGCCGGGCTCGGTGGCGTCGACCAACGTGGTCTCGATGCCGAACCGTGCGCACGGGCCCTGGAGGAATGCGAGCGTGCCGGCGTAGAGCTGTCGCTGGGCCACGATGTGATCACCCGAGGAGCACAGCGCCAGCACGACACTGGCGATGGCCCCCATGCCACTGGCGAACGCCAGCGAGTCCTCGGCGCCCTCGAGGGTGGCGATCGCCTCTTCGAAGGAGCGGACGGTGGGGTTGGCGTAGCGGCTGTAGAACTCGCCGGCGCGCATCCCCGTGGCCCGCCGGTTGGCGTCTTCCAGGCCGGTGGACTCCCACACGCTGGAGGCCCAGAGCGCCGGTGCCAATGACCGCCCGCTGTGACCGCGTCCGGCGGTGATGGCCCGCGTGCCGGGCTGTTGGCTGTCGCTCATCGAGGCAACGCTACGCGGTGGCACGTCGGCGCGTGAAAGGCATTGGCTGTTCTACGATCCGCCCATGGATCCTGACTTCGGAGCGCTGTACCGCAACGCTCGGCTGCGCATCTGCGAGCTGGCCGACGCGTCGAACGACGAGGTGGGCGTTGCGGGCACGCCGGGCTGGCGCGTGCACGACGTCGTTGCCCATCTCAGCGGCATCGCCGAGGATGCGATGACAGGGAACATGGAGGGTGCGCCCGGTCCGGCGTGGACGAGCGCACAGGTCGAGCGCGGCCGCGCGCGAACGATCGAGGAGATGAAGGGTCGGTGGGAGGAGTTCGGCCCCGGCATCGAAGGCTTCCTGTCGTCACCCGCGGGTGCGGCGGCCAGCCAGGCCGTGATGGACATCCACACGCACGAGTGCGATCTGCGCCAGGCGCTCGGTGCTCCGGTCGAGCTGCCCGCCGACTTCCTCGAATGGGCGGGGCCGGGTCTGCTGGCCGACTTCCACGAAAAGGTGAAGACGGCGGGGCTGCCGGAGGTGCAGCTCGACGCGCCGCCGATCGAAGTGCTCCTCGGTCGCATGGGCCGGCGGACCGCCGACGAGATCTGCGCGCTCGGCTGGTCGGCCGACCCGCAGCCGTACCTCGACGAGTTCATCATCTTCGGCATCCGCGACGAGCCGTTGGTTCGCTGAGCCGGATGATCGGACGGCTCGACGAGGTCGTCCTCGACGGGATCGACATCGAGCGGGTCGCCGGGTTCTGGCAGGCACTGCTCGGCGGCGAGCTCGTGCGTCAGAGCGACGAGTGGATCGCCCTGCACCCACCGTCGGGGATCACCGTCTCGTTCCAACGGGTGCCGGAACGCAAGGTCGGCAAGAACCGCGTCCACCTCGACGTCGACGTCGACGATCTCCACGCCGCCACGGTTGCGGCCGAGATGATCGGTGCCACGAGGATCGGCACGATCGTCGTCGACGAGCTCGGCGGCTTCCAGGTGATGGCCGACCCCGAAGGCAACGAGTTCTGCCTCGTCCACGGCGCGACCCCGATCACGACCTGACCCACCATCCAAATGGGTCCGTGCCTGAGATTCGGGCGCTCGCTGCGCACCCCACGCTCGCGAAGCCGGATGGTCCGTGAGTTTCACGGCCAGTCTCACGACCGAGCAGTTCCTGACGGTCGGGTGATCAGCCGGCGCGGAGGAGGCGGCCGGGGAGGGCGCCGGTGAACTCGTCGTCGGCGACGGTCTGGACGCCGGCGAGGAAGGTGGCCCGGTAGCCGGTGGCGCGCTGGACCAGTCGGCGGCCCTGCGCCGGGAGGTCGAACGCCATGCGAGGCGGGCCGAACCCGAGGTTGGCGAAGTCGATGACGTTGAGGTCGGCGCGCATCCCGGGCGCGACTACGCCGCGGTCGTGCAGCCCGTACAGCGATGCGGTCTGCGCGGTCTGACGGTGGACGACGTACTCGAGCGGCATCAGCGGGCCGCGGGTGCGGTCGCGCGCCCAGTGGGTGAGCATGAACGTGGGCGTGCCGCCGTCGCAGATCGCACCGCAGTGCGCGCCCGCATCGCTGAGCCCGAGCCGGGTGTGCGCGTGTTGGTTGGCCTCGAAGCTCATCGACAGGTCGCCGTAGGTGTAGTTGAAGAACGGCGTGTAGAGCATCCCGTTGCCGTCGAGCGACGTCAGCTGATCCAGCACGAGCTGCATCGGCGGGACACCCTGCGCGGCTGACAACGCAGCGATCGAGTGCTCCGCCGGCGGTTCGTAGTCGACGTTGGCATCGTCGACCAGCCAGATCTTGACGAGGTTGTCGAGCACGATCCGTTGGAACAGTCCGCCGTCGTTCGGGACGTCCTCGATGATCCGGCGGCGACGCTCCGGTTCGGCGAGTGCGCGCAGCCGTTCCGCGATCGGCAGCGCGGCGACCTCGTTGTACGCCGGGTGGAACATCAACGGGTGGAAGCTGCCGTGCAGGCAGTAGAGGACGCCGATGGCCCGTCCGGCGACCTGCGCGTAGATCGGCAGACCGTCGTCGTGCGCCTGATCGAGCAACGACAGCACGTCGCGCCACACCTCTGGTGCGTCGTCGGGCTGGTTGACGTTGACGCTGACGGGCTGCCCGGTCAGCGCCGCCAGCCGGCGCATCCACGGCCACTCGGCAACCGGCACGTTGGCGTGCTCCGGTGCGAACTGGAAGACGCCGTGGCCGACGCGGCGGATCGCCTCGCCGATGCCGAGCAGCTCGCGCTCGTCGGCGTGCGTGCCGGGCACGAGCTCGCCGTCCTTGGAGCGGTGCAGCGGCGTGCGGCTGGTGCTGAACCCGAACGCGCCGGCGCGCAGGGCGTCCTCCACCAGTCGAGCCATCGCGTCGATGTCGTCGTCGGTCGCCGGCTCGTTGGCTGCGCCGCGATCGCCCATCACGAAGCCACGCAGCGGGCCGTGGGCGATCTGCGATCCGAAGTCGACGACGTGCGGGCGCGAGTCGAGCGAGTCGAGGTACTCGGGGTAGCTCGTCCACTCCCAGGTGATGCCTTCGGTCATCGCGCTGCCGGGGATGTCCTCGACACCCTCCATCAGCTCGATGAGCCACTCGTGGCGGTCGGCCGACGCAGGAGCGAAGCCGACCCCGCAGTTGCCCATCACGACGGAGGTGACGCCGTGCCAGCTGGAGGGAGTCATCCACGGATCCCAGCTGGCCTGGGCGTCGTAGTGGGTGTGGATGTCGACGAAGCCGGGCGTGACGAGCAGGCCGTCGGCATCGATCGATCGGCGAGCGACCGTGCCGCTGCCGGCCGGCTCGACGGAGGTGATCGTGTCGCCGTCGACGACGACGTCGGCCGGGGTGGCGGCTGCCCCCGTGCCGTCCACCAGCAGACCGTTGCGGATGACGAGATCGTGCACGCCGAGAACGTAACCGCTGGGCGATCAGCCCATCGCCGCGGCGAACCCGGCTTCGAAGAACGCGACGGCATCGGCGACGGTGAGCGCGTCGGTCCAGGGCAGCGACACGCCCCACGACTCGTTCCAGAGCGAGTTCGGAGCGATCTCCCACGGGCCGACGTAGAGGTAGGGCTCGTCGTGATCCGCATCGCCGGGCGACGCACCGACGTTCACGCCGCCGCGCGCTTCTGCCAACGAGATGGCGATGTCGAAGTGGTGCGGGAAGATCTGCACGATGCTCGGATCGTCGTCGACGTGGTTGGCGCGGAACGCATGAAGGGCGTCATCGCCGAGCCGGAAGAACTGGGCGAGACGTTCCGCGTCCTCGGCCACGATGCCGGCGATCGGGCTGCGGGTCTCACGATCGCCGTGCTGGGTGACGAGGTCGGTGCCCTCGACCCGCAACCGGCGCCACTGCCCGTCGACCAGCCGGTCCGGCGTGGCGAACCCGTTCGGTGCTGCGCGCAGCGTGACCGGCTCGGGTGCGCCGGCGAGATCGGACTCGAGCACGTCCTTGGCGAGCGCGTGCAACGCGACGCGGGTGGCGATGAACGATGCGGTCATGACCCACCCAGCGGGGCGACCTCGTGGTGGAGCAGGCCGTTCGAGGAGATCGCGGTGTCGCTCTCGAAGGTGCGCTCGCCGTGGCGGTCGGTGAAGGTGCCGCCGGCTTCTTCGACGACCACCTGCACGGCGGCGAGGTCGTAGGGGGCGAGTCCGACCGCGTCGACAGCGAGATCGATCGAGCCCTCGGCGACGAGCATGTGCTGCCAGAAGTCGCCGAAGCCGCGGGCTCGGTAGGCGCGCTGCTGGAGGGCGACGAGCTCACCGGTGCGGCCCACCGCGTCCCACCCGGACGAGAACGTCACGCTGACCTGTGCGTCCTCGATGGTCGCCGTCGTCGAGACGTGGATCTGGCGCGACGCGGTGCCGACCGCAGCGAACGCGCCGAGACCCGTTGCGGCCCACCAGCGCCGGCCGAGCGACGGTGCCGAGACGACGCCGACGACGGGCCCAGCTTCGACGTGGGTGAGCGCGATCAGCGTGGCCCACACCGGGATGCGGCGGACGAAGTTGGAGGTGCCGTCGATCGGATCGACGACCCATCGCCACGGCGACTCGGCGTCACCGACGAGCCCGTGCTCCTCGCCGAACAACCCGTGGGTCGGTCGCTCCGCGAGCACTCGCGACGAGATCGCCAGCTCGGTGTTGCGGTCAGCCTCGGTGACCTCGGTGTGGTTGGCCTTCCAGTCCATCGTGAAGCTGCGGTCGTCGTAGGCCGGCAGCGTGATCGCGTCGGCGTCGTCGGCCATCGACAGGGCGAAGGCCAGCTCGCCGGCCAGGTCGAGACCGTGGACGATGCTCATTGGCGGAATTCCGGCTTGCGCTTCTCCTGCAACGCGGCCAGGCCCTCTGCCGCGTCGGCGCCGAGGAAGTTGAGCATCTCGTAGGCCAGCGACGCCTCGAAGTTGGGCAGCGCCTGGCGCAGCCAGTGGTTCAGTGCCCGCTTCGTCATCGTCGTCGCGTCGCGTGGCCCTCGAGCCAGCTTCTCGGCGATGGCGAACGCGGTGGGCAGCACGTCGGCAGCCGGCACGGCCTTGGAGACGAGACCGATCCGCTCCGCCTCGCGGCCGTCGATGAAGTCGCTCGTGAGGAGGTAGTACTTCGCCTTGGCCATGCCGCACAGCAGCGGCCAGATCGCAACGGCGTGATCGCCGGCGCCGACGCCGAGACGGATGTGGCCGTCGGTGAACCGGGTGTCCTCGTCGATGATCGAGATGTCGGCCAGCAGCGCGACCGCCAACCCGGCGCCGACGGCGACGCCGTTGATCGCGCTGATGATCGGCGTGTCGCAGTCGATCATCGTCCGCACGATGTCACCGGCCTCGCGCATCACCTTCATCGTCTGCGCGTGGTTGCCGACCTGATCGGCGATCCAGTCGAGGTCGCCGCCGGCGCTGAACGCCTTGCCCTCTCCGGTCACCACGACGGCGCGCACGTCATCGTCGTGCGAGATGTCGTGGAAGATGCGCGCCAGTTCGGCGTGCAGCACGGCATCGGTGGCGTTGAGCTTGCCCGGGTTGGAGAGCGTCAGCAGCAGCACCCCGTGCTCCCGGTGCTCGATGATCAGCCGTTCGTACTGCGCATATCGGTCAGTCGCCACGGCGGCAGGGTAGCGATCAGCCGATGGCGGCGCGGATGGTGGCAGCGATGCCGTCGGCGTCGAGGCCGAAGCGGGCCAGGATCTGATCCGGGCGGGCCTGGGGAATGAACTGCGTCGGCAGCCCGAGCACCGTGACCGGCACGGTGCAGTCGATCGCTCGCACCTGCTGGGCGATCGTCGTCCCGACGCCTCCGTCGGCGATGCCGTCCTCGCACGTGACGACCGCGCCGTGGGCGGCGGCGTCAGCGATCATCGCCTCGTCGAGCGGAGCGCACGAACGCACGTCCCAGACCGTGACATCGATGCCCTCGGCAGCAAGGGCCTCGGCGGCCTTGCGTGCCGGGGTGACGAGCTTGCCGATGGCCAGCACGCACACCCGGCCGTCGCCGCGGCGGACCTGTCGTGCCCGCAGCCCGACGCCGACCTCGTGCTCGGTGACCTGAACGGCGGCGCCGCTCGGGTACCGGATCGCGACCGGACCTTCGTCGGCGAGCTGCAACGCGTCGTGGAGCATCACCTGCAGCTCTTGGGCGCTGGACGGCGCGAGCACGCGCATGCCCGGCACCTTGGTCAGCAGCGCCAGGTCGTACACGCCGTGGTGGCTCGGGCCGTTGTCGCCGGTGATGCCGGCGCGGTCGATGCAGAACACCACCGGCAGTCGGTGCAGGGCGACGTCGTAGACCACCTGGTCCCACGCCCGGTTGAGGAACGTGCTGTAGATCGCCACGACCGGGCGCAGGCCGCCCATCGCCATGCCGGCGGCACCGGTGACGGCGTGCTGCTCGGCGATGCCGACGTCGAAGAAGCGATCCGGGAAACGAGCCTCGAAGGGGATCAACCCGGTCGGGCCGGGCATGGCCGCAGTGATCGCCACGACGCGCGGGTCGGCGTCGGCCTCCTTGATGATCGCCTCGGCGAACGCTTGGGTGTAGCCGGTGGGCACGGCCTTCGGCGGTCCGACCATTGGATCGAAGACCGGTGCGTCATGGAGGTGCTTCTCGTCGTCGTCCTCGGCCGGCGGGTAGCCGCGGCCCTTCTGGGTGACGAGGTGGACGAGGATCGGGCCCTCGGCCGAGAGCTCCACTGCGTTGCGCAGGGTGCGCTCCATCTCGGCGATGTCGTGTCCGTCGATCGGGCCGACGTAGCGGATGCCGAGCGCCTCGAAGAACGACGGCGGCTGGAGGAACTCGCGCACTGCGGCCTTGAAGGCCTCGACGCCCTTCTCCGCTTGCTCGCCGACGTACGGCAGGTCGCGCAGGAACCGCTCGATGCGGCGCTGGCGGCGCACGTACACCGGGTTGGCGCGGATGGAGGTGAGGCTGTGGGCCAGCTTCTCGGTGATGCGTGACGGCAGGCTCGGCTGCTCGTCGATCACCTCGGCGACCTCGGGCTCGCCGAACGCGCTCGGCAGGTCGGCGGTGAGGTTGGAGATCGTGGGCGCGTAGCTGCGGCCGTTGTCGTTGAGGATGACGATGACGCGCTGACGGGAGTGGCCGAGGTTGTTGAGCGCCTCGTAGGCCATGCCGCCGGTCATCGAACCATCGCCGATCACGGCGACGATGTGGCGGTGGTGGTCCACGCCGGCGTCGCGGGCGACGGCGAGGCCGTAGGCGTACGACAGGATCGTCGAGGCGTGGCTGTTCTCGACGAGGTCGTGGGCGCTCTCCTCGCGGCTCGGGTAGCCCGACAGCCCACCGGCCTGGCGAAGTCCCTCGAACCCGGCCTGGCGTCCGGTGACGATCTTGTGCACGTAGGCCTGATGGCCGGTGTCCCACAGGATGGCGTCGGTGGGGGAGTCGAACACCCGGTGCAGCGCCAGCGTCAGCTCGACCGCCCCGAGGTTGGAACCGAGATGACCGCCGGTCTCGGCGACCGCCTGGACCACGAAGTCGCGGATCTCTCCGGAGAGGTCGTCCAGCTCGGCGTAGCTGAGCTGGCGAAGGTCGCTCGGTTGGCGGATCTGCTTCAACACCATGGCACCCAGCACGCTATCCGTGCAGCCCGTCCCGTCAGCGTCACGTCTCGGGTCGGTGCGTGCCGCCCCAGTAGGTTCCGGCCCATGTCGTCTGCCCTCTTCGATCTTCACGGACACGTCGCCCTCGTCACGGGCGGCAACAGCGGGATCGGCCTCGGCATGGCTGATGCACTGGCCGCCCAGGGCGCATCCGTGGCGATCTGGGGCACCAACGCCGACAAGAACGCCGCGGCGGCCGAGCAGCTGCGCGCGCACGGTGGGCAGGTGCTCGACCTCGTCTGCGATGTCGGCGACCAGGGTGCGGTGATCAGCGGCATGGCCGAAGTGGTTGCTTCCCTCGGCCGCGTCGACTCCTGCTTCGTCAACGCGGGCGTCAGCGGCAAGGCGCCGAGCTTCGTCGGGATGACCGACGACGAGTGGCACCGCGTCCTGCGGGTGAACCTCGACGGCGCGTTCTACACGGCGCAGGAAGCGGTCAAGCACATGGTGCAGCGGCACGACGCCGGCGACACCGCCGGTGGCTCGATCGTGTTCACCTCGTCCGGCTCGGCGTTCTTCGGCGCGCAGCGCGGCCAGCACTACGCCAGCTCGAAGGGCGCGGTCATCTCGATGATGAAGGGCATCGCCGTCGAGCACGCCCGCCACGGCGTGCGATGCAACGCGCTGATCCCCGGGTGGATCGAGAGCGACATGACCGCGCCGGCGTTCGGCTGGGACAAGTTCGTCGACAACGTCATGCCCCGCCTGCCGGCGCGGCGATGGGGCGTGGGTGCGGACTTCGGCGGCATCGCCGTGTACCTGGCGAGCGCGGCGAGCAGCTACCACACCGCCGACGCGATCACGATCGACGGCGGCTACTACTCGTTCTAGACAAGCGGTACCGGAGGAGCGTCGACATGGCCGACATCGAAGTGCTGGCGTGGGGGTACGGGCTGGTCGAGGGGCCGCGCGTCGACTCGCTCGGCAACCTGTACTTCTCGGACGTGCACAACGGCGGCGTGCACCGCCGTTCGCCCGACGGGACGATCGACGTCGTGGTGCCGAAGCGACGCGGCGTCGGCGGCATCGCGCTGCACGCCGATGGTGGGCTGGTGGTCTCCGGCCGCAACATCTGCCACGTGCGCGACGGCGAGACCCGCATCGTCTTCGCTCCCGATGCTCCCGGCCTCAACGACATCTTCGTCGACGCCAAGGGACGGGTGATCTGCGGCACCATGCGCTCCGATCCGTTCGCCTTCGACGGCCCGCGCACACCGGGGGAGTGCTGGCGCATCGATGCCGAGGGCGACGCCACCGAGCTCTACGGCGACATCGCCTTGACCAACGGCATCGGACTGTCGCCGGACGGAAGGGTGCTGTACCACTCGGACACCACGCGTGGCGTGTGGGCGCACGACTACGACGACGGCGTGGTCACCAACCGGCGGCTGCTGCTGCACGGCGACGGCCTGCAGTCCGACGGGCTCGCGGTTGACGAGGACGGCAACGTGTGGGTCGCCGACGTGTCCGGCTCCGGCGCGTTGCGCGGGTACTCGTCCGACGGCGCGGAGATCGCGAGAGTCACCGTGCCGGCGCGGATGGTCACCAGCGTCTGCTTCGGTGGCGCCGATCGCCGCGATCTCTACATCGTCACCGGCGACAACACGGAGGACGAATCGCGGCAGGGGACCATCTACCGCACGCGCGCCGACGTGCCCGGGTGCGCGGTCGCCTCCGCGATGGTGTGACACTGGCGGCATGGGGAACGAGATCGTCACCGGTCACGCCGGTGAGCAAGCCGTCGCCGCGCTGATGCGCTACGGCACGGACGTGATGTTCACGCTGAACGGCGGTCACATCTGGCCGCTGTACGAAGCGGCACGGAACCAAGGGATGCGCGTGGTGGACACGCGCCACGAGCAGACCGCGACGTTCGCCGCGGAGGGGTGGGCCAAGCTCACCCGCAAGCCCGGGTTCGCCGCGCTCACCGCCGGGCCCGGCATCACCAACGGCGTGTCGGCAACGACCTCGGCGTGGTTCAACGGTTCGCCCGTCGTCGTGCTGGGCGGGCGCGCACCCGAAGCGCGGTGGGGTGCGGGTTCGCTGCAGGAGATGGATCACGTGCCCGTGATGTCGTCGATCACCAAGTCGGCCACCACCGTCAAGAACCCGTCGCAGGCGGGATGATGGTGCACGCCGCGGCCAAGCTGTCGATGACGCCGCACCGCGGGCCGACGTTCCTCGACTTCCCCCCTCGACGTGCTCTTCGGCCCGTCGTCGGGCGAGGTGCCCGATCCGCCCGACGGCTCGCTCAGCATCAGCCCCGACCCGGCCGACGTGAACACACTCGCTCGACTGATCGCCGACGCCGAGCGGCCTGCGTTCATCGTCGGCTCCGACGTCTACTGGGACGGCGCGTGGGACGAGCTGCGCGCCGCTGCCGAGCACCTGCGCGTGCCGTGCTTCTTCAACGGCCTCGGCCGCGGCACGATGCCCGCCGATCACGAGCTGGCGTTCCTGCGCACGCGCGGGTTGCTCAAGCAGCGCGCCGATCTCGTCGTGGTGCTCGGCACGCCCCTGGACTTCCGCCTCGGGTTCGGGCAGTTCGGCAACGCGCAGGTCGCCCACGTCGTCGACTCGGATGCACAACGCGCCGGGCACGTCTCGGTCCCGACGGTCGCCGGCGACGCGCGGCTCGTGCTCTACGCACTCGCCGAGCACAACGGTGACCGCACCGACCACGAGGACTGGATCGCCGAGCTGCGCAGCGCGGAGCGCTCCGTGATCGCCACCGATCGGGCGCTGCTCGACAGCGACTCGGCGCCGATCAAGCCGAGCCGCATCTACGGCGAGCTGTCCAAGCGCCTCGCTCGCGACGCGGTCGTGATCTGCGACGGCGGCGACTTCGCCTCCTACGCCGGCAAGTTCGTCGAGGTCTTCGAGCCCGGCTGCTGGCTGGACACCGGTCCGTACGGCTGCCTCGGCAACGGGCCCGGGTACGCGATCGCGGCGCGGGTCGCCCGTCCGTCGAGCCAGATCGCGCTGCTCCTCGGCGACGGCGCGGCGGGCTTCAGCCTGATGGACGTCGACACGATGGTCCGCCACAACCTGCCCGTCGTGATGGTGGTCGGCAACAACGGCATCTGGGGGTTGGAGAAGCACCCGATGCAGGCGATCTACGGCTGGGACGTGGCCTGCGATCTGCAGCCGGCGTGCCGCTACGACGACGTCGTCAAGGCCCTGGGCGGTGGCGGCGAAACCGTCACCGAACCGAGCGAGATCGGCCCGGCGATGGATCGCGCCTTCGCCTCGGGCGTGCCGTACCTCGTCAACGTGATGACCGATCCGAGCGACGTCTACCCGCGCAGCTCGAACCTCGGATGACGGAAATCGACGTCACCCGCGAGGCGGCCTCCCAGTAGCGTCACGAAACGTGCTGCGCCGGCCGTCCTACCACTGGGTCGTCTTCGGGTCGGCGTTCGTCATCCTCCTGTTCGCTGCCGGCACGCGCAGCGCAGCGGGCGTGCTCATCGATCCGCTGCACGACGAGTTCGGCTGGAGCCGCGGCACGATCGGCATCGCGGTCAGCATCAACGTGCTGCTGTACGGGTTCATCGGGCCGTTCGCCGCGGCGCTGCAGGACCGTTACGGGCTGCGCCGCGTCACCGTGACCGCGCTGCTCATCATCTCCGGCGGCTGCGTGCTCACCAGTCAGATCCACTCGGTGTGGCAGCTCTACCTGCTGTGGGGCTTCGTCGTCGGCGTCGGCACCGGGTGCATGGCGACCGTCTTCGCCAGCACCGTCGCGTCGCGCTGGTTCGTGCACCGTCGCGGCCTCGTCACGGGTGCGCTGACCGCTGCGTCGGCGAGTGGGCAGCTCGTCTTCCTCCCCGTCCTCACTCGCCTCGCCGATCACGTCGGCTGGCGATGGGTCGGTGTCGTCGTCGGGTGCAGCGCACTCGTCGGCATCCCCGTCGTGCTCGCCTTCCTGCGCAACCGGCCGGCGGACATCGGTCTGCTGCCGCTCGGCGCAGCACCGGACTACGTGCCGCCGAGGCCGGTGGGCAACCCGATCGGCGCGGCCTTCGGGGCGCTGAGATCGGCGTGGACCAGTGGCACGTTCTGGCTCCTGTGGGGCAGCTTCCTCGTCTGCGGCCTGTCCACCAACGGGCTCGTGCAGACGCACTTCATCTCTGCCGCCCACGACCACGGCATCAGCCACACGACGGCCGGCGGCTACCTCGCCTTGATCGGCGGCTTCGATGTCATCGGCACCATCGCCTCCGGCTACCTCACCGATCGCTACGACCCGCGCAAGCTCCTCCTCGGCTACTACCTGCTGCGGGGCCTGAGCCTGTTCGTGCTCGACCCGGCGCTGTCGTTCGGTGGCGGCGGGCTCGTGCCGTTCATGGTCTTCTACGGGCTCGACTGGGTGGCCACCGTCCCGCCGACGATCGCCATCTGCGTGCGCCAGTTCGGTCCGGCGCGTGCGCCGCTCGTCTACGGCTGGGTGTTCGCCGGGCACCAGATCGGTGGCGCGCTGATGGCATGGGGTGCGGGAGCGCTGCACGACAGCACGGGCAGCTACCACCTCGCCTTCGTCATCGCCGGGATCGCCTGCCTGCTGGCCGCGTCCGGCGTCATGAAGATCCGCTTCGACGACGCCGAACCGACGTTCCCGTCGTTCGACGACTCCCCGACGACGAGCCCGGAGTCCGTTCCCGTCTGAGCGGGGTGCCCGGGGCGCCCGTCAGCCGCAGCGGCTCTTGTCGAGGAAGCGATCGACCTCGACGAGCACGCGTGTGACCTTGCCGACGGCGACGAGCCCGCGGGGGTCGCTGACCGAGACGGTGAACACCAAGCGGCGGCCGTCGATCTTCTCGAGCATCGCCTCGGCTTCGACCTCGACGCCGATCGAGGTCGGCTGGAGGTGGTCGATCTGCACGCGCATGCCCACGGACGTCATGCCGGGGGGCAGGTGACCGGCGAGTGCCTGGCACGCGGCCTCCTCGACGAGGGCCACCACTCGCGGCGTGCCGAGCACCGGCACTTCGCCCGACTTCAGCGCGATCGCCGTGTCGGCTTCCGTCACCACGAGGGTGGTGACTCCACGTTGACCGATCTCGGCTCCCACGGGCAGACACGCTACGGCGTGTCGCCCCTCAGTGCCGCAACGGTCATCACACGCACAACCCGCCTGCGGTCGGCGTGAGGACGCCGGACGGGTCGATGTCGTACCCGGTCGACTCCGTGCGAAGCAGGCCGGCGGCGACGAGGTCGGCCTCTGTCGGCACGGTCGCCTCGCCGTTCGTTGCCGTGCCGTTCATGGCGTGGAAGGCCTCGATCGCCATCTCGAGCGTCGTGCGATCCGAGTCGCACGCGGCACGGTTCACGTCGCCGAAGTTCCTCGGGAGCGTCGGCTTCGCCGGATCGCGCTTCGACGTGGTGGTCGAGCACGCCGGCAACGCGACCGTTCCCAGCATCACGACGGCAACGATCCAGCGACGGCCCATGTTCATCCATCGGCGCCCGAACGGGGGAGCGTGAGGTTTTCAATCTGGAGGTTTTCCGACCTCGGTAGGCTCGCAACGTGACCAACCAGAACGTGGTGTTGCAAGATGTGCCGACGGACGTGATCGAGCGGGTGCTGGCGGCGGCGGTGAAGACCGGCGGCGAGTGGGCCGAGGTCTACGTGGAGGACAAGAAGTCCACGATGGCCGGTCTCGACGACGGGCGAGTGGAGCAGGTGACCAGCGGACGCGACCGCGGCGCCGGGATCCGCGTCGTGCGCGGCGACACCACCGGCTTCGCCCACACGGCCGACCTCTCCGAGCGCGGCCTGACGGCCGCCGCCGACGCAGCTGCCGCGGCGGCCAGCCAGGGTGGTGGGGGCACGCGAACGATCGCGCTCACTCGGCAGCCCGACCACCGGGTCACCGAGGTCACCCGCTTCGCCGACGGGGTGCCGAAGGCCGACAAGGTCGCCCTGCTGCAGCGCGTCGACGACGCGGCGCGCAGCGCAGGCGGCGCCATCGTGCAAGTCAGCGCTGGCTACGCCGACAGCCGCAAGCGGATCCTCGTCGCCAACACCGACGGCGTGCTCGCCGGCGACGAGCAGTCCCGCGTCATCGTCCGCATCAGCGTCGTCGCCAGCGGCGACACCGGCATGCAGACCGGCTTCCAGAGCGCCGGTCGCACGTACGGCTTCGAGATGTTCGACACGATCGACGTCGACGAACTGGCCCGCGACGCTGCAACCCAAGCGCTGACCAAGCTGCGCGCCCGCCCGGCACCGAGCGGCACGATGCCGGTCGTCATCAAGCACGGCTCCGGCGGCGTGCTGTTCCACGAGGCGTGTGGGCACGGTCTCGAGGCAGACCTCGTCGCCAAGGGCGGCAGCGTCTATCGCGGCAAGCGTGGCGAGATGGTCGCCTCACCGCTCGTCACCCTGGTCGACGACGGCACGATGAGCGGCGAGTGGGGTGCCATCGGCATCGACGACGAGGGCCACCCGAGCCAGTACAACGTGCTGATCGAGGACGGCATCCTCACCGACTACATGTGGGACTACCTGCGCGCTCGCAACGAAGGGCGCAAGCAGAGCGGCAACGGTCGTCGGCAGAGCTACATGCACCTGCCGATGGTGCGCATGACCAACACCTACGTGCTCAACGGCACGGAGGAACCGGACGACATCGTGCGCAACACCGACCACGGGGTCTACGTCGCCAAGCTCGGCGGCGGCAGCGTCAACACCGCCACGGGCGACTTCGTCTTCGGCATGACCGAGGCGTATCTCATCGAGAACGGCGAGATCACCGAGCCGCTGCGCGAGAGCAACCTGATCGGCAACGGCCCCCAGGTGCTGCGCGACATCGACCTGCTCGGCAACGACTTCGCCATGGGCAACGCCGGCACGTGCGGCAAGGACGGCCAAGGCGTGCCGGTCGGCGACGGTCAGCCGACGCTGCGGGTGAAGGCGCTGACGGTCGGCGGGACTGCAGCATGAGCCTCGCCGAGCACGACACGCATCCCTCCGTCGCCGAGCTGCAGGCCATCGCCGATCGGGTCATCGATCAGGCCCGGCCGGGCGAGCAGGTCGAGGCGTTCGTCTCTCGCGACCGGGAGACCGACATCCGCGTGTACGAAGGTCAGGTCGAGCACTTCGTCAGCGCGCAGAGCGAGGGCATCGGCATCCGCATCATCCGCGACGGGCGCACCGGGTTCGCCTACGCGGGGACGCTCGATCCGTCGGCGATCGCCGAAGTCCTCGCCGAGGCACGCGACAACGTCGAGTTCGGCACGCGTGACGAGTGGGCCGGCCTGGCCGAACCCGACGGCGTCGACGTCGTCGACCAGACGCTGTGGAGCGACGCACTCGAGGAGTACGCCACCGATCGCAAGATCGAGCTGGCCAAGGAGCTCGAGCGCCTGACGCTGGCCGTCGACTCGCGAGTTCGCATCGACGACTCCAACTACGCCGACGTCGCCGCGGAATCCGCCGTCGCCACCACCACCGGCATCCGCCGCGGCGGTCGCGAGAACGGTTGCTACGTCAGCATCAGCACCCTCGCCGACGACGGCGACGAGACGCAGACCGGCTTCGGCTTCAGCGTCGGTCGGTCACCCGACCTGTTCGATCTCGGCAGGGCCGCCCGCGAAGCGTCCGATCGGGCCACCCGCCTGCTCGGCGCGGTGAAGCCGCCCAGCAAGCGCGTCACGATCGTGTTCGACCCGTACGTGACGGCGATGTTCCTGGGGGTCATCTCCAGCACGCTGAACGGTGAGAGCGTGGCCAAGGGGCGCAGTCTGTTCAAGGACCGCGTCGGCGAATCCGTGGCCAATCCGCTACTCACGCTGGTCGACGACCCGACCAACCCACTCGCCTACACGGCCACCGACCTCGACGGCGAAGGCCTTGCCGCACGTCGCAACGTGCTCATCGACGCCGGCGTCCTGCACGGGTTCGTGCACAACAGCTACTCGGCGCGCCGCGCCGGCGCTGTCAGCACGGGCAACGCAGTGCGGGGTGGGTTCAAGGGAACTCCCGGCGTCGGCTGCCTGGCGTTGCAGCTCGCTCCGGGTGAGCGCACACAGGCTCAGATGATCTCCGATGTCTCCGATGGGGTGCTCGTGCAGTCCGTCGCCGGCCTGCACAGCGGCGTCAACCCGATCAGTGGCGACTTCTCGGTCGGCGCGTCGGGACTGCTGATCACGAACGGTCAGCTGGGCGCGCCGGTTCGCGAGTTCACCATCGCCAGCACGCTGCAGCGCATGCTGCTCGACGTGGTCGAAGTCGGCGGCGACGTCGACTGGCTGCCGATGCGTGCCGCCGGCGTGAGCCTGGCGATCCAGGACGTCACCATGTCTGGTGCGTGAGGGTCCGGTGCGTGAGGGTCAGCCCAGCGTTTCGGTGACGCCGCGCAGGGCGATGCCCATCGACGTCGCCAGGCTGCTGTCGAGCAGCACGACGCCCGGGCGCTTCTGTGGGCTGGACGCCAGTGAGCCGGTGTGGATCAGCTTCGGGTCGAAGCCCATGCGGCGGGCGTTGAGCCGGGCGAACTCGGCCCGGCTGATCGGCTCGGGTCCGGCGACGTGCAGCGGACCGGTCACCTCCGGCCGCGCCGCGAGCCGGCTGACCGCGACCGCGACGTCGTCGACGTGGACCGGGCAGCGGACCTCGTCGGTGAAGTAGGTGCCGCTCTGTCCGCCGCGGCCGATGCGCTCCACGTCGACCTGGCAGTGGCCGGGCTCGTCGGTGCCGTACAGCAGTGAGGTGCGGACGATGAGCGCAGTGGGGTCGGCCGTCGTGACCGCGCGCTCGGCCTCGGCCTTCCACCAGCCGTAGTCCATCGTCGCGTCGACCGGATCGCTCTCGACGTACGGGTCGGGGCGTCCGGCGAAGACGACGTCGGTCGAGAGGTGCACCAGCCGCGCTCCGCACGACGCCGCGGCGTTGGCCACGTTGGTGCTCCCGTCGACGATCGTCCGGCGGTCCTTGCGGTACGCCAGGTGCACCACTGCGGTGGGCTTCCAGCCGGCGATCGTCTCCAGCGTGCGAGCCCGGTTGGTGATGTCGAGCAGCTTCGAGCTGAGCGAGATCAGCTCCCACGAGTCGGCCTCGGAGGCCTGCACCACGTGGCGACCGAGGAAGCCGGTGGCGCCGGTCACGAGCATCAGCCGTCGGCTGCGTCGCGTCCACCGGGAGAAGTTCGGGCGCATGCGCGCAGACTACGGCCGGGTTGGGTGCAACCGGTACGGTCTTTGGTGTGTCGAGGGCCATACCGAGCGCCATCGCGCGCCATCCGCACCTCGCCGAGGAGCTGTCTGCCGGTTGGGTGCGCGTCGACCTCCACAGCCACACGCTCTGGAGCGGTGACAGCACCACGACGGTCGACGAGGTGCAGGCCGCGGTGGTCGAAACCGGTCTCGACGTGCTGTGCATCACCGATCACAACGCCATCCGCGGTGCGGAGGAGATGCGTGACCTCTTGCCGTGCCGGGTGATCGTCGGTGAGGAGCTGCGCACCCACGCGGGCGAGATCATCGGGCTGTTCCTCACCGAGCGGATCCCGTTCGGCACCCCGCCGGTGGAAGCGGCCGAAGCGATCCGCGCGCAGGGCGGTCTCGTCTACATCCCGCACCCGTTCGATCCGATGCGGCGCAACCTGGCCGAGCCGGCGCTCGACCAGCTGGCGGAGGCGGGCCTCGTCGACGCGATCGAGGTGCTCAACGCCAAGACCTCGCTGCACAGCCTCAACCGGCGTGCGGCGGAGTTCGCGGCAACGCACGGGTTGGCTGCCGGCGCGGGGAGCGACGCCCACGTGCCGCTGGCCATCGGCGCCGCGTACGTGGAGATGCCCGACTTCGACTCGCCGGCCGACTTCCTCGCCAAGCTGCCGCTCGGACGCATCGTCGGCCACCACTGGGACGAAGCCCGTCCGTGGTCGGCACGGGTGCTGCCGAGCACGAAGAGCTAGATGTGAAAGCCGGGGACGTTGTCCTGGAGGGTGTTGAGGGTCGCGGCGGGGGTTGACCATCCGAGTGCGCCGTGGGCTCGGTGGTGATTGTAGAAGTGGATGAAGTGGTCGTAGGCGAGGGCGCGTTGCCGGTCGGAGGTCCATGCTCGGATGTAGGCCCATTCTTCGAGCAGGATCCGGTGGAAGCGTTCGATCTTGCCGTTGGTTTGTGGCCGGCGGACACGGGTCTTCTTGACGGTCGTGCCGGTCTCGGCGCACGCCTGGGCCCATTGGCGTTTGTAGCAGGTGCCGTTGTCGGTGATCACTCGTTCGCAGGTGATGCCGTGGGCAGCGAACCAGGTCACGGCGCGCCGCCAGAACCCGACAGCGGTCGCGGCGGTCTCATCGAGGTGGATCTCGGAATAGACGAGGCGGGTGCGGTCATCGATGGCCGAGTGGATGTAGCGGTAGCCGACCCGGTGGTGGTCGTTGACGCCACGACCGAGTTGTCGCCAACCGCCACCAGCGGGGATCCCGGCGAGCTTCTTGACGTCGACGTGGATCAACTCGCCGGGCCGATCACGCTGGTAGCGGCGCACTGGTTCGACGTTGGTGGCCCGGTCACCACGATCGAGTCGCCCGCAGCCGGCAGCGTTCAAGATGTTCTGGACCGTTGACGGCGCGAGCCCGGTCTCGTGAGCGATGTGCTCGGCTCCCCACCGATGCCGACGACGCAGCCGCAACACCCGATCACGATCGCGAGCTCGGGTGCGGTTCGGTGAACGATGCGGTCTCGAGCTGCGATCCTGGAGCCCGGCATCGCCCTCAGCAAGGAAACGGTCGCGCCACTTGCGAACCGTTTTCGCGTCGATCTGGAACCTGTCAGCGGTTGCTTCGATCGACCAGTGCTGATCGATCACACAGGCAACCATTCGCCGTCGACCCTCCGGCGTCAACGGCGCGTTCGGGTGCTGTCTTCTAGCGTGAGGCACGAGCCCCTCCTTGCGTTGAGGTGTGTTGTCAGAGACCACAGCCTCGCAAGGAGGGCTCACCTCAACCGCGGACCACCAACACCACCACGCCAGGGACAACGTGTCCGGTCGTCACAGCTAGACGAGCGAGCCGAGGACGGCGGTGCGGGCCGCTGCCGCCTGCGCAGCGGCGGCAGCGATCTCCGGGGGCACGCCAACCGAGACCGTCGTGTCCGCACGAGCCACCACCTGACCATCGCCGATCGCGACGCCGTCCGCGAAGATGCGGACCGGGTCGCCGGGTGCGGCGGCCGGTGGCGGATCCGCGCTGACGATCAGCACGATCCAGCCGGCAGGCAGCCACCCGTCCGGCCCGGTCGCAGACACGTCCAGGTCGGTCAGCACCTGGCCGGCGACGACGCTCCGGCGAGCGATGGAGCCCGGCGCGATGTCGGCCAGGGCTCGATCAGGCAGCATCGCCAACGGCAGCTCGCGCGTGATCACCTGCAGCGGATCGCCCGCGGCCGCCGGTGCCGCAGCAACGACGGTGGCGCGCCGAGTGCCCCACGAGTCGCGATCGCGCTCGACCTTGGCGAGTGCCGTGGCGACCGACCAGCCGACGACGACGGCGAGCGCGGCAGCCGTGACCCAGCGGATCCACGGACGGCGGGCCAGTTGCTGGCGGGTGCGCGGCACAGCGCGAACGACGAACGAGAAGCGGGTGGGCACGCGGCCACCTCCTCAGACATGAGCAGACGTGATCGGGGGAAGCCGTCGCCGAGGGTAGCGACGCTTCGTCGGGTCAGTCGGAGCTGGCGCTGCTGATCGAGCTCGACGCCGGGCTCGGCGTGCTCGCCGGGGCGGGCGTGCTCGGCGCGCTCGATGTGCTGGAGCTGCTGTCGGACGAGCTGCTGGACGTGCTGGTGCCGCCGTCGCCCGAAGTGCCGGACGTGCTCGCAGCGGTCGACGACTTGGACGCGCCGCCACGGCTGTCGGTCTTGTAGAAGCCGCCGCCCTTGAAGGTCACGCCGACCGGGGTGAACACCTTCTTCACGGGGAGCGTCTCGCCGGTGACCGGATGAACGGCCTCCGTCAGCGAATCGTCGCTGAAGGACTGCTGCACCTCGATGGTGTCGCCGGTGTCGATGAACTTGTACACGTAGGTGGGCATCGTCGCACTCCGTTTTGGCGGCGTTAGCAGTCGGCAGATTCGAGTGCTAAGCGTAGCGGGAGGCACGTGCTTCGCGCCCAAGCGAGCCTCCTCCCCGTATCATCCGCCGGATGACGGTGCGACATGCGGTGATCCCGGCGGCAGGCATGGGGACGCGGTTCCTCCCGGCGACGAAGGCGGTTCCCAAGGAGCTGCTGCCGATCCTCGACACGCCGATCCTGCAACTGGTCATCGACGAGGCGGTCGGCGCCGGCATCGACCACATCGTGGTCGTGACGAGCGTGAAGAAGCCGGCCATCGAGGCGTACTTCAAGCCGGCACCCGAGGTCAGCGCCAAGCTGCGCGACACGGGCCGGGCCGCGCTGGCCGATCGGCTCGACGCCATCGGTCGCGACGTGCAGGTCAGCTTCGCCTACCAGGAGCAGGCGCTCGGCCTCGGCCACGCGGTCGGGTGCGCGTCCGAGATCGTCGGCGACAACCCGTTCGCCGTGCTGCTGCCCGACGAGGTCATGGGCGACTCGTCGCTGCTCGCTCAGATGGCAGCGGTGTGCGACGCCAGCGGCGGCAGCGTCGTCGGCCTCAAGCAAGTGCCCCGTGTTGACGTCAGTGCGTACGGGGTCGTCGACCCCTCGGGCCCCGTTGGTGCCGATGGCGTCGTGCCGGTGCGCGGCATGGTCGAGAAGCCGCCGGTCGACGAAGCACCGAGCGAGCTGATCATCATCGGTCGCTACGTGCTGACGCCCGACGTGTTCGCCGAGATCGCGCAGGTGAAGCCGGGCGCCGTCGGCGAGATCCAGCTCACCGACGCGCTGCGCGCCCAGGCGTCGAAGGGCGTCTTCCACGGTGTCGTCAGCGGCATCGATCGCTTCGACACCGGCACCCCGTGGTACTGGCTGCAGGCGGTCGTCGACTTCGGTCTCGCCGATCCCAAGCTCGGCGGGCAGTTCCGCGAATGGCTGAGCAGCAAGCTCTGACGCTCGATGCCGGTGCGGAGGCCGAGCACCTCCACCGAGCGATGGTCGCCACCGCGACGGCTGAGCGCGCTGCTTCCGAGCAGCGGTGCCTGAAGAGCGAGCTCGAGTTCCTCGGCACCACCGTGCCGGACATGCGCATCGTCGTGAAGGGTTGGCTGCGCGATCACCGCGGCATCGGTCACGACGATCTGTTCGCGTTCGTCGATGCGTTGTGGCAGCAGCCCGTGCACGAGATGCGCACGGCGGCCATCGAGCTCCTCGTGCTCCAACCGAAGCTGGTCGATGCGGGCGATCTGCCGTGGATCGAGGCGCACCTGCGCGAGTGCGCGACGTGGGCACTCGTCGATCCGTTGGCCGGCTCGGTCGCGTCGCGGATCATGGCCGCCGACCCGAGTGCGCTCGTGGTGACCGAGCGCTGGCTGACCGACGGCGAGATGTGGATCCGTCGGTCGGCGGTGCTGGCGCTGCGCGACTCGTTGCGCGGCGGTCAGCAGCTCGACCGCCTGTTCGCGTACGCCGACGCACTCATCGGCGAGACCGAGTTCTTCATCCGCAAGGTGCTCGGCTGGGTGTTGCGCGAAGAGGCCGCCCGCCATCCCGAGGCGGTGTCCGCGTGGCTGCGTCGGCAGATGCCGGCGATGAACATGGTGACGCTGCGCGAGCCGTGCCGGAAGCTGCCCGATGCCGGGGAGCTGCTGGACGCCTATCGCGATCAGGCGCGGCGGAAGCGCTCCGGGTAGTCGACGACGAGACCGTGCTGGTCGACCTCGACCTCGACGTCGTGGTGCGGTACGCCGTCTCGCGAATGCTCGATGCACCACCCCGATTCCGTCAGTCGGGTGTAGCGGTGCGTCTCGCGGGTGATCGCCAGCGTCTCCACGTCCACGCAGGCAACGGCCAGCTCGGCGGAGTCGCCGACGTGCAGCGGCAGCCGCCGGATCGGCAAGGTCGTGGTGAGTGGCGTGATCGACAACGACAGATCGGTGCAGCCGTCGATGTCCGGGCGGTGCGCGCCGTTCATCTCGCCCCACCGTCCCGCGCCGTCGGTGCCCAGCCACATGTCGGGTTCCTCGAGGTCGCGGAACAGCAGGAACTGCCGCACGTGCCACAGCGGGGACACGCGCATGACGTACTGGACCCGCTCGCGCGACACCGTGCCCGTGATCGTCCAGCCCTCGTTCTCCCACACCAGCGTGGTGGTCTCGTCGCCCTCACCCTGCCAGGTGGCCCAGCGCACCTCGTGGCCGTCGGCCGGGAACGGCAGGTAGGCACTCATCGGAGGCACGGTACCGTTGACCGCGTGATCCCCGAACGTGAGGCCCTCGACTACGTGCTGGCCCGGTGCTCCGCCGGCGCACCGGTCGAACTGCCGATCGACGAGGCGATGTGGCGCGTGCTCGCCGAGGTGGTGGTCGCCGGTGAGGACGTGCCGCCGTTCACCAACGCCGCCGTCGACGGCTACGCCGTGCGCGCCGCGGACGTGGCCGGAGCGCCCGTCACGCTGCGCGTCGCCGGTGAGGTCGCTGCCGGAGCTTCCACCGATCACGTCGTCGCGTCCGGTGAGGCGATCCGCATCATGACCGGTGCTCCGATGCCGGTCGGGGCTGACTCCGCGGTGATGGTCGAGGACACCGAGCGCGTCGGCGACGATCAGGTCCTGATCCGCGTCGGCGTGCCGGTCGGAGCTGCCGTGCGCGGCGTCGGCGACGACGTGCGCGAGGGCACTGCGCTGTTCCAACCGGGCACGGTCGTGCGTCCCGCGGTGGCCGGCGTGCTCGCCAGCGTGAACGCCCGCTCTGTGCGCGTCGTGCCGGCGGTGCGGGTCGCCGTGCTCTCCACTGGCGACGAGCTGATCGACGACGGGTCGCCATTGCGGCCGGGGCAGATCCGGGAGAGCAACAAGACGATGCTCGTCGGTGCGGTGCGCGAGGCGGGTTGCGAGGTCGTCGACCTCGGCGTCGTGCGCGACGACGAGGCCGCGCTCGAGCGCGTGCTGCGAGACGCGGCTGCGACGTGCGACGCGATCGTCACCAGTGGCGGCGTCAGCATGGGCGACTACGACGTCGTCAAGGCGGTGCTGTCGCAGATCGCCGACATGCGCTGGATGCAGATCGCCATCCGCCCGGCCAAGCCGTTCGCCTTCGGCGTGCTCGCCTCGCCGACGGATGCCGACCCGGAACGACGCGTGCCGGTGTTCGGGCTGCCGGGCAACCCGGTCAGCTCACTGGTCAGCTTCGAGCTGTTCGCTCGCCCCGCGCTGCGCCAGATGATGGGGCACGCCAGCCCGGAGCGTCAGCGCCTCGCAGCGATCAGCGACGCGGCGCTCGCACGGCGGCCCGACGGCAAGACGCACTACATGCGCGTCACCGGCCAGTGGAGCGCCGACGGTCGGTACCACGTGCGGTCGGTCGGAGCGCAGGGCAGTCACCAGCTGGCAGCCACCGCGCTCGCCGACGC
Organism: Ilumatobacteraceae bacterium; assembly: GCA_965229005.1. Taxonomy (GTDB): domain Bacteria; phylum Actinomycetota; class Acidimicrobiia; order Acidimicrobiales; family Ilumatobacteraceae; genus CBDDIP01. The sequence goes on along the minus strand of CBDDIP010000001.1, from coordinate 150,568 downwards.
GATCGCCATCGTCCCCGACGGCGACGGTGTCGCCGAGGGTGGCACCGTCCAGGTCATCGTCCTGCCCAGCGACTCGGTAGCGTGAAGCAATGGACTTGATCGACCCGTTCGATCGAACGATCCGGGATCTCCGCATCTCGATCACCGACCGCTGCAACTTCCGCTGCACGTACTGCATGCCGGAAGAGGGGATGCAGTGGTTGCCGCGCAGCGAGGTGCTCACGTTCGAGGAGATCGAGCGTCTGGCTCGCGTCTTCGTCGAGCGCTACGAGGTCGATGGACTGCGCCTCACCGGTGGCGAGCCGACGGTTCGCGCGCACCTGCCGGTGCTCGTGCGCAAGCTGGCCGAGCTGCGCGTGCCGTCGACGTCCTCATCGCCGCTCGCCGGGCAGAAGCCCGACATCTCGATCACCACCAACGGCGCCACGTTCCGGCTGCTCGCCCACGAGCTGCGCGACGCCGGGCTGGACCGGGTCAACATCAGCCTCGACACGCTGCGCGCCGATCGGTTCATCGAGATGACGCGTCGCGACGAGCTCGTTCGCGTGCTCGACGGCATCGAGTCGGCGAAGGAGGCCGGGTTCAGCCCGGTGAAGATCAACGCCGTCGTGCAGCGAGGCGTCAACGACGACGAGATCGTCGACCTGGCTCGCTTCGGGCGCGACCGCGACGTCGAGATCCGCTTCATCGAGTTCATGCCGCTCGACGCCGGCGGACACTGGCTCAACGAGCAAGTGGTCGGTCAGGACGAGATCGTCGCCGCCATCTCCGCTGAGTTCCCGCTGGAGCAGCTGGCCTCCCGCGGTGCCGCACCGGCCGATCGTTGGCGCTACCTCGACGGGCGCGGCACCGTCGGCGTGATCCCGTCGGTGACCAAGCCGTTCTGCGCCGACTGCGATCGCGTGCGCCTCACCGCCGAGGGCCAGTTCCGCACCTGCCTGTTCGCCACGAGCGAGTTCGACCTGCGGGCGATGATGCGCTCCGGCGCCGACGACGACGCGGTCGCCGCCGAGATCGAGCGCGCCGTCGGCCTGAAGTGGGCCGGCCACCAGATCAACCAGGTGAACTTCGTCCGCCCCGCCCGCACCATGAGCCAGATCGGCGGCTGACCCAAAACTGGATGTCCACGCGCGGCAATGTGCCGCGCCCAGACATCCAGTTCTGCGTCAGAGCGCGAGGGTGTCGCAGGCGGCACTCGGTTCGACCGGTCGCAGCGCAAGGGCGGATCGATCGATGGTGGCGATGCAGATCGCGCCGGACGGCAGCGCGATGTGCACCTCGTCGCCGGCGACGGTGACGACGAGTTGTTGGAGGTCGTCGCCGACGCATGGCGTCACGTATTCGTGCTTCGTCGACCAACCGTCACCGACGAGGAGCTCGATGCGCGAACACGAGCTGAGCATGGCGTCCATGCGCTGAACCCGAAGCGCTGTGACTCTGTCGAGCCGCGTCTCGCTCACCGTGCTCGCCTGTCCGAACGTGCTGCCGAGCGCGTACAGCGCTCCGACTGCGCACACGCCGATGAACTCGAGGATGAGCACCGCGCGGCCGAGCCCACCGACCCACGGCTGCCACCCGGCTTCCATCGTGAGTCCGACACCGACCGCAGCGACACCGATGCCAAGTGCGACGAGCATCAGTCCGACATGCTCGTCGATGACCAGAAGTCGCCACGGATTGTCGACGAGCACAGCGCTGCCGACAGCGAGCACGAGCCCGACGGCCACAAGGACGAAGCCGCCACGGTTCCAGGTGCCACGCTCCCCGGACTCGACCGCAGGTACGCCGACGATGTCCATGTCGCGATGCTGCCACCGCCCAGACATCCAGTTCCGGATGGCCGAGGGTGTGGACCTGAACTGGTCAGCGCATGAAGGCGACGTCGTGTTCATGCGCTGACCAGTTCGGGCCGGACCGGGAGCGATGTCGCTGTTCGTGGGGTAGCGTGCGCGCTCTGTGAGGAAGACGGGACTCATCGCAGCGGCTGTGATCGCGGTCGGCGCCGCCGTGGCGGTCGCCGCGCCGCCTGACGACATCAGTACGCCGGGCTCGGCAACCGAGGTCGCCGATCGGGTCAGCCCACCGTCCACGCCGATGATCGGCGGCTGCCCGGTGTACCCGAACGACAACAGCTGGAACATCCCGTTGGCGGGCGCGCCGCTGCACCCGCAGAGCGCGCAGATCATCAGCGGGCTCGGCGGATCGCTGCACCCCGACTTCGGCGAGAACCCGGACTACGGCATTCCGTACGTCGTCGTGCCGCAGAACCAACCGCTGGTGCCGATCACCTACACGGACTACGGCGACGAGAGCGATCCCGGCCCGTTCCCGATCCCACTCAATGCGCCGGTCGAAGCCGGCAGCGATGGTCACGTGCTCGTCGTGCAGCAGGGCACGTGCCAGCTGTTCGAGCTGTTCGTCGCCCGTCGCAGTGGCGGGGGATGGGCGGCTGCGTCGGGCGCGAAGTTCGACCTTCGCTCCAACCTGCTGCGCCCGCTCGGTTGGACGAGCGCCGACGCCGCCGGCTTGCCGATCCTGCCCGGTCTCGTCCGCTACGACGAGGTCGCCGCCGGCCACATCGACCACGCGATCCGGGTGACGTTCAACACCACTCGCCGCGCCTACGTGCTGCCCGCCACTCACTTCGCCTCCAGCAACACGAGCTCGCTCGCACTGCCGATGGGAGCGCGACTGCGGCTGCGCGCCGACTACGACATCAGCGCGTTGCCGACGCAGGCGAAGGTGATCGCCCAGGCGATGAAGACCTACGGCTTGATCGTCGCCGACAACGGGAGCAACTGGTACTTCCAGGGCGCGCCGAACGCGGGCTGGGACGACGACCAGTTGAACGCGCTGAAGGGCATCCCCGGGTCGGCCTTCCAGGTCGTCGATTCCGGTCCGCCGATCACCAGCTGAGGCGGAGTTGCGCGCCGGTCGGCGGCAGGGTGCACCAACGGAGCGTGGCGCGACGACTACGGTTCCGTGACGGATGAGTGACCTGACCTTCACACACCTCGACCCGATGGGTCGTGCCCGCATGGTCGACGTCACCCCCAAGGAGCCGACGCACCGGCGAGCGGTCGCTCGCTGCAAGGTGTTCATGGAGCCGGCCACCACCGAGGCGATCGCCAACCGCGAGGTGAAGAAGGGCGACGTGCTGGCCGTCGCTCGCGTCGCCGGAATCCAGGCCGCGAAGCGCACCAGCGACATGATCCCGCTCTGTCACCCCCTGCTCGTGGGCTCGGTGTACGTCAACTTCGAGATCGGCGACGACCACATCGCCGTGGAAGTTCAAGTCGACACGGTCGACCGCACGGGTGTCGAGATGGAGGCGCTCCATGCCTGCTCCATCGCAGCGCTCACCATCTACGACATGTGCAAGTCGGCCGACCGGGCGATGGTGATCGGCGAGCTCACCCTGTGGGAGAAGACCGGGGGCCGATCGGGAACCTTCCGTCGCCCTGCTAACATTGCGTCCGTCGTTACGAACGTAGTAGAACCGTAATGATTTGGATGTCGTCCGGATGGAAGCAGGCCACCTGCTCGACACCAGGAACACACACGTGACCATGAACCATTCTCTGAACATCTCGAGCGGGCGCCGATAACCCATGGGGAAGATCGTGCTGCTTGCAATTGCCGCTGCTTGGGCGGCTGTCATCATTCCGCCGTTGCTCCGCTCACGCGTCGAGAATCGGCCGAACTCATCGGTCAGCGACTTCCGCCGGCAGCTCTCGACGCTGCAGCGGGCCGTGCCCACCCGCACCATGGTGCCGATCCGTTCGATGGGCCGTCCGCTCACGCAATCGCCCGCTCGGCCCGTCGGCCAGCAGCGCATGCACGGCGCCAGCCTCGATCGTCGGAGCACGGTGATGGAGCGTGACGACGCCCCGGCGCCTCGCCGTCAGGGTGGTCACGGCCAGATGCGTGTGCAGCGCGTCAGCCAACGCGAAGTCGTCCGTCGTCGCCGCGCCAACGTGTTGTTCATCCTCGTTGCCAGCACCTCGGCAACTGCCTTCCTCGCTGCGACCACCAAGTCGCACGCGATGGTCTACGCCTTCGCTCTCGCCTTCGTCTCGCTGTGCGGGTACTGCTACCGGTTGGTGCAGCTGCGCAACTACGAGCTCGACCGCCGCTACAGCGAAGCGAACTGGTTCAACGCCGCCTGAACTGGCCGGGCACGGAAGTGCCTTGGTGTGCAGTTGAGCCTCGCCGCTACACTGCTCACGCCCAACGGGGGTGTAGCTCAGTTGGCAGAGCGCAACAATCGCACTGTTGAGGCCAGGGGTTCAATTCCCCTCACCTCCACCCGTTGAACGACGAAGGCCCGGATCGCACAAGCGATCCGGGCCTTCGTCATCTCTGGGAGACGGGTCAGACGGCGACGATGAGGGCGATCGCCATCGTCGTGTCGACCGAGCCGGTGACCGTGCCGAGCTCGAGGTCCCAGCCATCGCTGAAGACGTTGTCGGTCTCCAGCGAGACCCGCGTCATGTTGCTCACGCTCTGCTCGTAGCCGTCGGTGGCGTAGACGAGGTTGCACGCGTCCTCGGGCAGGGCGATCTGCGACGTGGCGATCTTGTTGCCGGCGTTCGTGATGTCGTCCACGCTCGAGTACACCTCGTAGTGGATGTGCGGCCAGCGGCCGTCGTAGCAGGCCGGGAAGATCGAGGTGAACGTGACCGTGCCGTTGGCGTCGGTGACCTGCACGCCACGCAAGTAGTTCTGATCCTTCGCGGTGTACAGCGAGTAGTGGCCGGCCTGGTCGGCGTGCCACAGGTACACCGCTGCACCGGCCAGGGGAGCGTTCCCGTTGGCGCTGTCGAGGACGGTCAACGAGATCGTGCTGTCGATGCCGGAGGCGGTACCGGAGTACGAGCCGAACGATGTGCGGATGTCGTTGCGCACGACGCCGCTCTCGGTGAGCACGTTGGCGCCGTTGGATCCGTCGCCTGGGAACGGCCCGGCCGTCTCCTCCGGCACGACACCGATCGAGGACGTGTCGCCGCTCGTCGCAGCGGTCGTACCAGCCGTGGTCCCGGCTGTCGTTCCTGCGGTCGTCCCGGCTGTGGTTCCGGCGGTGTTGCCACTCGTCGCTGCCGTGGTGGCCTGCGTGGCGGACGACTTGCTGCCGGAGCTGCCGCACGCGGCGAGCGCCACGGCGAGGCCGCCGCCGGCCAGCAGCTTGAGCATGTTGCGCCGTTGCAAGAGCGTGTCGAGGTCGAAGACGAGGCCACGGTCGTGGTCCTCGATCTCGCCGTCAGCCTGGTGCGTGTGGTGGTTCATGGTGTCGTCCCTCTCTGGTGATGAGGAGCACGGTAAAACTCGATCCTCAGAGCATCCGCAGAATCCGGCCGTTCTCACCGAACTCCAAACGTTCGAGGGAGCGGAGCGCGTCGGCGGCGACCGACTCGGGCACGTCGAACCACCCGGCCACGTCGGCCGCGGTGACGCCTGCGCCGGCTGACATCTGGCGAGCAACCTCGGTGCGCAGCGCGTGCGGTGGCACCAGCCGCCGACACGTCTCGGCGCGCACGTACGCTTCCTCCTTGGCGATGACGGCATCGGGCACGTCGGCGGTGAACAGGATGCCGCGCTCGTCGTGGACCAGTTCGTGCGCCAGCACGGCACGTCGTTCGATCGGATCGAGGCGTGCGTCGATCGTGATCCGCCGCCGTCCGCGACCCAGGTCGTCGATCCGCCCACGGTGGCCGACGAGCACAGCCCATGCGAGATCGATGTGTGGTCGCCGACCGAGCTCGGCCCAGACGCGCCACGACGGTGTTCGTTCCATGCCCGCATCGTCGCGCCGGGGTGCGCGAGTCGTGCGTGCGAGTCCGTCAGCGTCCGGTGGGGCGGTTGCGCTTCGCCGAACGAGCCGGGGGCGACGCCGGACGGCGACCGTCGCCATCGGCTGCTGCGGCTCGTGACGATCGCTGCGCGTCCCATCGCTGCCACGCCACTCCGGCGTCGTGGTACCGGGCGGAGATCACGTCGAAGGCGTCGTCGATCTCCGGCGCATCGGCCAGCAGATCGCCGAGCGTCGGCTCCAGTTGCGCCCACCGGCGCTGGCCGTCGGGATCGGTTGTCGGGTCGGTCGGGCTCGGATTGGCGCTGTGTGCTCTGGCGAAGGCGGCGCACGTGACGACGATCTCCAGGTCCGTGGTCGTCGTCGCGTCGAGGTGCTGCTGGATCAGCCGCCGCAACGTCTCGCGCACGGACGTGCTCGCAGTGGGCGCTGCTGATGGCGTGCGCCGCCGTGAAGCGGTGTCCGCCGCTGTCGTGGCGAACGCTGCCGCGGCCAACGAACCGTTGGGCAGGTCGAGCGCGGCCTCGATGCGCGGCCACAGCGACGGATCGTCGGGCGATGAGGACAGCGAGTACCAGCGGCTGACGGAAGCGACCGAGACGTCGAGCTCACGGGCGAGCTCGCTGATCCTGCCGTGCGGGGCCGGCACGCCGATGCCGTCGCGCACGCACTGCGCGAGCGCGACGAACCGTGCTGCCATCAGCGCAGTCTTGCACCTCCCGGATTACTTCTCCCGTAACGCGCTCCGGCCATCGCGCGGGTGAATGCAAGTCTTGCGTCTTGCGCAAGATGTACGTTCGGCATCATGGTTGCGTCCCCCGAGCCGGTGATCTCGATCACGACGGCACGGACGCTCGTGGCCGAGTGGGCCACGGAGTGCGGTGAGCGGCTGCGCGCGCGTCGCACCGCGCTCGGCTGGGATCGTCGACTCCTGGCTGATCGCGTGGGCGTGAGCGAGGCCACGATCGTGCGCATCGAGCAGGGCCTGCTCAATCCTCGCGACCACTTGAAGCTCGCGGTCGCGGCAGCGCTGCGCGTCGACGCCGCTGCGATCTGGAGCCTGCCTCGACGCGCCCGGGTCGTGGCCGCAGGTCGAGCCGAGCCTCGTCTGGACCGCCGCTCGACCTGAACCAGTCGGTTCCACGATGCGGCACGATGCCGTATTGTGGACTCGATTGCAGTGTGCGACACTCGCCGTTGCACTTGGCTGTCCTTGGGGGGAACACATGGCTTTTCCGTCGGATCTGGAGATCGCTCGGGCGGGTTCGCCGAAGCCGCTGCCCGAGATCGCCGCCCAGATGGGGATCGGTGAGCACCTGCTGGAGCCGTACGGCCGCAGCCTCGCCAAGATCAGCCTGGACGCCATCGACGAGCTCGCCGACCGGCCGAAGGCCAAGTACGTCGTGGTCACGGCGATCACCCCGACGCCGCTCGGCGAGGGCAAGACCACCACCACCGTCGGCCTCGGCCAGGCGATGAAGCACATCGGCAAGAACGCGGTGATCAGCCTGCGTCAGCCGTCGATGGGCCCGACCTTCGGCATCAAGGGTGGCGCAGCCGGTGGTGGCTACAGCCAGGTGATCCCGATGGAGCTGCTCAACCTGCACCTCACCGGCGACTTCCACGCCGTCACCGCGGCGCACAACTTGCTGTCGGCGATGCTCGACAACCACCTGCACCAGGGCAACGAGCTCGGACTCGATCTGCACAACATCACCTGGCGGCGGGTGCTCGACGTCAACGACCGCGCCCTGCGCAACATCGTCATCGGGATGGGCACCAAGGAGGACGGCGTCGTCCGCCAGACCGGGTTCGACATCACTGCGGCCAGTGAGGTGATGGCGATCCTCGCGCTGGCCACCTCGGTCGAGGACCTCCGCGCCCGCCTCGGCCGCATCGTCGTCGGCTACACCGACGCGGGCGCGCCGGTGACGGCCGAGCAGCTGCAGGGCGCCGGCTCCATGGCGGTGATCATGCGCGAGGCGATCAAGCCCAACCTGCTGCAGACGCTGGAGAACACGCCCGTCATCGTGCACGCCGGGCCGTTCGGCAACATCGCCCACGGCAACTCGTCGATCGTCGGCGACCTCATCGGCATCCACGCCGGCGAGTACCTCATCACCGAGGCCGGATTCGGCGCCGACATGGGGGCCGAGCGGTTCTTCAACATCAAGTGCCGCAACTCGGGGCTCGTGCCCGATGCGGCAGTGCTCGTGGCAACCGTGCGCGCGCTCAAGGCGCACAGCGGCAAGTACCGCGTCGTCGCCGGCAAGCCACTGCCCGAGGCGATGCTGCAGGAGAACCCCGACGACGTGCTGGCCGGCGGTGCCAACCTGCGCAAGCAGATCGAGAACGTGAAGGCCCACGGTGTGTCGCCGGTCGTGGCGATCAACGCCTTCCCGACCGATCACGCCAGCGAGCACGGCGCCATCCGCCGCATCGCCGAAGAAGCTGGCGCGCGCGTCGCGCTGTGCACCCACTTCAGCGACGGCGGCGCCGGCGCCACCGACCTCGCTCGCGCCGTGGTCGAAGCGTGCGACGAGCCGAGCGAGTTCCGCTTCCTCTACGCCGACGAGGCAACGCTCAAGCAGAAGATCGAGACCGTCGCCACGACGATCTACGGCGCGGCCAAGGTGGAGTACACGGCGACGGCGAACAAGCAGCTCGAGAACTACGAGCGCAACGGGTTCGGCCACCTGCCGGTGTGCATCGCCAAGACCCACCTGTCGATCAGCGCCGACGCATCGTTGAAGGGTGCACCCACCGGGCACACGATCACGGTTCGCGAAGCGCGTGCGTCGGTCGGGGCTGGGTTCGTGTACCCGATCTGTGGTGAGATGCGGACCATGCCCGGACTCGGAACGCACCCTGCCGCGTCGATCATCGATTTCGACGAGAACGGCGAGATCGTCGGCCTCTCATGAGCGAGGACGCCCGCACGCCGGGTGGCGCCGTGCTGATGGACGGCGCTCGCCTGCGCGACGAGATCGTCGCCTCGTTGCGCGCGACCATCGAGGCCGCCGGATCACCGCCGGTGTGCCTGGCCACCCTGTTGGTCGGTGAGGATCCGCCGAGCCAGATCTACGTGCGCAGCAAGCACAAGAAGGCCCAGGAGGCCGGCATGGTGTCGCGCCAGGTGGAGCTGCCGGCGACCTCGACGCAAGCCGAGGTCGAGGCGGCCGTTGCCGCGCTGGTCGCGGATCCGTCCGTGCACGGGATCCTCTGCCAGCTGCCGCTGCCGAACGGTCTCGACCCGGAGCCGGTCCTCGCGCTCATCCCGCCGGAGAAGGACGTCGACGGACTGACGGAGCGTTCGATGGGCCGCCTCGTGCGCGGCCAGCCGGGTCACGTCGGGTGCACGCCACTCGGGGTGATGCGGTTGCTCGAGCGCTACGGCGTCGCCACGGCGGGCAAGCGCGCCGTCGTCATCGGTCGCAGCACGCTCGTCGGTCTGCCGCAGGTGCTGCTGCTCGGACGCAAGGGCGTCGACGCCACCGTCACCCTGGCGCACTCGCGCACCGCAGACATGGTCGCCGTGTGCCGCGAGGCAGACATCATCATCGCCGCCGCAGGGTCGCCGCGGATGATCACGGCCGAGCACGTCAAGCCCGGTGCCGCGGTGATCGACGTCGGCGTGTCGCGCGTCGACGGCAAGATCGTCGGCGACGTCGACTTCGATGCCGTGCAAGCGATCGCCGGTGCGATCACCCCCATGCCCGGAGGCACCGGCCCGATGACGATCGCTTGCCTCCTCGAGAACACCCTCGCCGCCGCCAAGATGCAGGGCGCCTTTCCCCTCTAGTTCGCTGCCGGCGGTTGCGCTCGGAGCGCCAAGGCTTGGGTGAGGCGGTCGAGGACCATGGCCATCAGGGTGAGCACGAGGGCGACCTCGACGCCTTGGCCGATCAACTGGCGCTGGAACGATTCGACGAGCTTGTAGCCGAGTCCGCCGCCGCCGTTGAGGCCGACGATGATCACCATCGCCACCACCATCAGGATCACCTGGTTGATCGCGACCATGATCGCCGAGAGCGCCAACGGCACGCGGACGCCCCACAGCAGCTGTCGCTTCGACGCGCCGAAGGTGGTGCCGGCCTCGATCGTCGACTCGGGCACCTGCTTGATGCCCAGGGAGGTGACGCGGATGCCGGGCGGCAACGCGTAGATCACCGAGGCGATGATCCCGGGGACGACGCCGATCTCGAAGATCATCACGAACGGGATGATGTAGATCACGGCCGGCACGGTCTGGAACGCGTCGAGGATGGGCGAGAGGACCGGCTCGATGCGCGACCGGCGACCGGCCCAGATGCCGACGGGCACGGCGATCGCGGTGGCGATGATCACCGTGAGCATGACTTGGACGAACGTCTCGCTGGCCGGGATCCACAAGCCGGTCAAGCCGATGACGGCCACCGCTCCCGCGCAGAACGTGGCCAGCTTCCAGCCGTTGATGACGAAGCCGAGCATCGCGGCGAACAGCACCCACACCGGCCAGACGATCGTCAGCCGCACCCAGTCCTTGCCACGCACGTACACCTCGCGAACGAACGTGTCGTTCAGCCACTTCGTCTGCGTGTGGAACTGATCGCGGAACCAGCGAACCCAGTCGTCGAAGAAGTCGGCCCACTTGACGCCGAAGTCGTGCGGGAACGTCGTCCAGGTGGCCAGCTTGCCGACCACGATCAGTGCCACGCACGCACCGGCCAGCACGAGCAGCCGCTTGCGCGCGGCGCCGTCCTCGTCCGCGCTGCGCTCCTTGCGCTCGATGAACGAGCGACTCACACGATCGAGCAGGATCGCCACCGCGACGACCGCGAAGCCGACCACGAGTCCGCGCCCGGTTCGCCGCTGGCGCAGCGTTTCGAGTGCGGCCTGGCCCAACCCGCCGGCACCGACGAAGGCGGCGATGATGATGATGCCGAGCGCCATGTTGATGGTCTGGTTGACGCCGGTGGCGATCGAAGGAACCGCCTGCGGCAGCTGGATCTTGAACAGCGTCTGACGCTTCGAGGAACCGAACACGGTGCCCGCTTCGACCGTCGCAGGCGGCACCTCTTTGATGCCGAGCGCGGTGAGTCGCACGACCGGTGGCAACGCGTAGATGATCGTCGCGACCGCGGCCGGCACCTGACCGAAGGTGAAGAAGATCACCGCCGGCACGAGGAACGCAGGTGTGGGGACGGTCTGCATCGCGTCGAGCACCGGGCGGAGGAACCGTTCGACGCGACGGTTGAGTCCGGCGGCGATGCCGAGCGGGACGCCGATGGCCACGGCCAGCCCGACGGAGACGAGCATCAGCGCCATGGTCTGCATCGTCGGCTCCCACACGCCGACGAAACCCGGAGCCAGCGCCGCGCCGGCCGCGACGAGGGCCATCCGCCAGTTGCCCGTGCGGGCGATGATGGCGAAGGCGATCAACGCCAGGCCGTACCAGGGCAGGTGCAGCAGCTGGCTCTCCAGCCCTTCGATCAGCCACTTGATGCTGTGGCTGACCGGGGTGAAGAAGCGAGTGAACAGCCAGTGCGACTGCTGGTTTTTCAGCACCCAGTCGTAGAGGTGGTCGAACGGGTCGCCGAGGTTGATGTTCCAGTTGGTCGGGAGGCCCCTGATCCCGTGGAAGACCAGCTGGACGGCGACGAGCACCAACGCGCCGGCGGCGACGACCGTCTTCCAGCCGGCGTGGCGCCGGGTTGTCGTCCCCGTGCCGAGCGTCGCCGCGGTCACCGGGCGTCCTCGCTGATCAGCCTGATCACATCCTCGGTCGAGACGCAGCCGAGATGACTGCCGTCGTCGTCGATGACGGAGATCGGGCTCGGATCGACCAGCAGCATCGGCAGCAGGTCGTTCACCTTCGTCTGGCGCGGCACGCGTCGCGCGCCGGGGGCGACCGTGGTGGTGGCCACGCTGCCGGCCGTGAGCACCCGCGCCTTGGGCACGTCGGTGGTGAACTCGCGCACGTAGTCGGTGGCCGGGTTGGCGACGATGTCCTCGGGCGTGCCGACCTGATCGAACACGCCGTCCTTCATGATCGCGATGCGATCGCCGAGCCGCAGCGCCTCGGAGAAGTCGTGGGTGATGAACACGATCGTGCGCGGCCGTCGCTGCTGCAGGGCGAGCAGCTCATCTTGCATGTCGCGGCGGATCAACGGGTCGAGCGCGGAGAACGGCTCGTCGAAGAACAGGATTTCGGGGTCGAGCACCAGCGCGCGTGCCAGACCGACGCGCTGCTGCATGCCGCCCGACAGCTGCTGCGGGTAGTGGTTTGCCCACGTGGCCAGGCCGACCGTCTCGAGCACTTCGGCGGCCTGCGCCCGCCGCTTCGGCTTGGCGACGCCCTGGACCTCGAGGCCGTAGGCCACGTTGTCGATGACCCGGCGATGGGGGAACAAGCCGAAGTGCTGGAAGACCATCGACATCTTCCCGCGCCGCACGTCGCGCAGCGCGTCGGCATCCATCGTCAGGAGGTCGCTGCCGTCGATGAGCACCTCGCCGCGCGTCGGCTCGACGAGGCGGCTGAGGCAGCGGATGAGCGACGACTTGCCGCTGCCGGACAGGCCCATGACGACGAACGTCTCGCCACGATGGACGTCGAAGGAGATGTCGCGAACGCCGATCGTGTGGCCGGTCGCTGCTTGCACCTCAGCGCGCGTCGCGCCGGCCTCGGCCATCTCGAGCGCACGGTCGGGGCGCCCGCTGCCGAACACCTTCCACACGTGCGCCGCCTGGATCATCGGTGCCCCATCGACCATGCGACTCTGCCCCCTCTGCTGCGATCGGCGAACCATAGTCCGGCTGCCGTGGCGCCCTGGATGGCGACTCTGTTTCCAGCGTGTTCCGCCTTGTGGAACCCGCCCACCCTGTGGGACACTGACCCGACGTCGACTCGTCATTGAGTGCGAATGGGGGAGGGAACCATGGAGCGCAGGCAATTCCTGCAGATGCTGTCCGGTGCCGCTGTCGGAGCGTTCGTGCTGAACGCGTGTGGCAGCGACGACAAGGACTCCACCGGCACCACACCAGCCGGCACCACGCCGACCGGTGGCACGTCGGCAGTCACCACGCCGGGCACCAGCGGCGGCGGTGGAGGAGGAACGGCGAAGATCGTGCTCGTCCAGAACGCATGGACGGCGTCCGCGCTGGACGTGGCGATCGCCAAGAAGATCATCGAGGACAACTTCGGCAACCCCGTGGAGATCGCCGCGATCGACGAGAACACGATGTGGTCTGGGTTGGCCAGCGGCGACCTCGACGCGTGCCTCGAGCTGTGGCCGTCGGGTCTCAGCGCCGACGAGATCACCTACCTCGACAACGGCACGGTGAAGGACGGCGGCGATCTCGGCGCCATCGGTCGCATCGGCTGGTACGTGCCCGACTACGTGATCGAGGAGTTCCCGCAGCTGAAGACGTGGGAAGGCTTCAAGGACCCGGAGATCGCCAAGAAGTTCGCCAGCGCGGAGACCGGCGACAAGGGCCGCTTCCTCGGCACCGACCCGTCGTACTCGCAGGCCGATGAGGCGATCATCAAGAACCTCGACCTCCCGTTCCAGGTGGTCTACTCGGGCTCCGAGCCGGCGACGGTCGCCGCCCTCGACAGCGCAGTCGCCGCCAAGGAGCCGATCCTCATGTACTGGTGGGTGCCCACCGCGGCTGCCGCCAAGTACAACCTGGTCGAAGTCGAGCTGCCCGAGTACACGGACGCCTGCTGGGCCGACCCGGACAAGATCGCCTGCGCCTACCCCGAGGACGTCCTCAAGAAGGTCGTGTCGGCCAAGCTCGAGGCCAAGGACGCAGCAGTCGCTGCCTTCATCTCCAAGTTCCAGCTGACCAACGAGCAGCAGCTCGCACTGCTGCCGTCGGTGGAGATCGACGGCGAGGATGCCGCCGACGTCGCCGCCAAGTGGGTCACCGACAACGAAGCCGTCTGGAAGGCCTGGCTCTGAGGAGCCGCTCGCTGGCGTTCCGTACGAACGTCAGCGAGCGCGGCCGCGCCGGCTGAGCCGGCGGCCCATCCACACCGCGTTGGCGGGGATGAAGAACGCTCGCGTCGCCAGTGACGCCTCGCTCCACGGCTGCTTGGCCAGCGGGGCGCGCCAGGCGAAGAGCCGGTAGACGAGGAAGGCGACGATGGCGGCGTGCATGCCGATGATGCCCCAGGCGTAGCCCGACGAACCGATGACGCTCATCAGCACCGACAGCAGCGGCGGACCGGCGAGCGCACCCGCGCCGTAGAGGAGGATCAGCTGCGACGCTGCGCCACTGACGTGCTCGGGCTCGACCCAGTCGTTCGTGTACGCGGCGGCGATCGAGTACAGCGGGAAGCTGGCGCCGCCGAGCAAGGCCATCGCCGCCAACCCGGTGACGCCGAACGGCCCGGCGATCAAGAGGATGACGCCGGCACCCACCGCGCCGAGCGCACTGACGACGCCGACGAAGCGGCGGTCGAGCTGATCCGACGCCGACGCGATCGGCCACTGCAGCAGCACGCCGCCCACCGCGGTGGCGGCGATGAACCGGCCGGCCTCGGCCGGCGACATGCCGACGCGCGTGGCGAACACGGCGCCGAGCGAGAGCAGCGAGCCGTGGGCGACGCCGACGAGGAAGCCTGTACCGACGCCGGTGGGCACGACCTCGGCGAGGTGGCGCAACGAGACGCGCGGTGCACGCTGGATGGCCGGCGCGACGGCGTCCTCCGAGAGCGCGACCGGAGCGACCGCCAACGAGGTCAGCACTGCGGCGACGGCGAAGCCGGTGATCAGCTTCGGGTCCACGCTGCCGACGAGGAGCTGACCGAGGCCGAACGCGCCGCTGGTGATCACCATGTAGACCGCGAGGAGGCGGCCGCGGTTGGCGTTGCTGGCCAACTGGTTGAGCCACGACTCGGCCACGACGTACTGGCCGGCGATGCACATGCCGCTGACGAAGCGCAGCACCACCCACCACGCCGGTGAATCGACGAGTCCGACGAGCAGCATCGTCGGCGCGAGGAGCGACGCGAGTGCGGCGTAGACGCGGATGTGACCGACCCGGGCCAGCAGGTGCAGCGCCACCTTGGAGCCGAGGAGGAAGCCCCCGTAGTAGGCGCCGCCGATGAGTCCGATCTGCCACGTGGCGAAGCCGTTGAGCTCGGCGCGCACGCCGATCACCGTGGCGAACAGGCCGACGCCGACGAGCAGCACGCCGAGTCCGGCGAACAGCGCCCACGTCGCCCAGGCCAACGAGGTGGTCAGCGCAGGGCCGCAGTCATGCGCGTCGGTCTGACTCGCAGGCGCGCTGAGATCGACCCGTTCCACGGCGTCCATGCTACGGCTGCGCACCAGGTCAGCGATGCGAACGGAGCGTGACGGTGTTCATGCGCAATGTTCCGGGTTGTGGACCCGTCCCGCATTCTGGAACACTGACCTGCGTCTGGGGGTGCTGCATGTCGAGTGTGCAATCAGTCGAACGAGCGCTGTCGATCCTGCGGTGCCTCTCCGGCGGTCCGGCCGGCGTGTCGCAGGTGGCCGAGCGCGTGCGCCTGCCGAAGAGCACGGTGTCGCGTCTGCTGTCCACGCTCCAGGAGCTCGGCGCGGTGGAGCAGGTCGGCGCCGGCGGCGACTACCGAGTCGGGGATCTGATGATCGAGATCGCCGCGGGCGCGCTGCCGGTCGGCAACCTCGTCTCCATCGCCCATCCGCATCTGGTGGAGCTGGTCGACGAGCTCGGCGAGGATGCCGGGCTGTCGGTGATGGACGGCGACGACGTGTACTACCTCGATCAGGTCGGCTCCGATGCGCCGGTGCAGCTGCGCGACTGGACGGGCGAGCGAGTGCCGCTGCACTGCGTCTCGTCGGGTCTCGTGCTGCTCGCTCACGCCTCGCCCGCCGATCGGGAGGCGTACCTGGCGCATCCGATGCGCCGGTTCACGACGCGCACGATGGTGGCGCCGGCACGACTGCGCAAGCGGTTGGCGGCGATCGCCGAGCAGGAGTTCGAGTGGGTGCTCGGCGAGTACGCCGACGACATCGACTCGGTGGCCGCACCGATCCGCGACGGGTCGGGACGGGTGGTCGCCGCCGTGCACGTGCACGGCCCGGCGTACCGCTTTCCCGGTACCGCCGATCCCGATGTCATCGCCCAGCACGTCGTTGCCGCAGCGCGTCGCATCAGCGAACGGCTGGCCGGTCGGACCGAGACCCCGTCGCCCGCGTTGGCCGCGCGATGACCGACGTCATCCAGCTGTACATCGACGGCGCGCCGTCGTCGGCGACGTCCGGCGAGTCGTTCCCGACGCTGAACCCGGCGACGGGCGAAGTCCTGGCCAACGTGCAACAGGCTTCCGACGCCGACGTCGACCGGGCCGTTGCCTCATCGGCCGCCGGGTTCGATCAGTGGCGTGCGCTGTCCGGTGCCGCTCGCGGTCGCGTGTTGAACGAGGCCGTGCGGATCCTGCGAGCTCGTAACCGCGAGCTGGCCGAGCTGGAGGTGGCCGACACGGGCAAGCCGATCAGCGAGGCGATCGCCGTCGACGTGCTGTCCGGGGCGGACTGCATCGAGTACTTCGCCGGTGCGGCGGCGACGATCCATGGCGATCACGTCGACCTCGGTGGTTCCTGGGGCTACACGCGGCGCGAGCCGCTGGGCGTGTGCGCCGGCATCGGCGCGTGGAACTACCCGATCCAGATCGCCTGCTGGAAGTCCGCTCCGGCATTGGCGTGCGGCAACGCGATGGTGTTCAAGCCGGCCGAGCTGACGCCGCTGACAGCCATGAAGCTGGCCGAGATCTACACCGAGGCCGGACTGCCGGACGGCGTGTTCAACGTCGTGCAGGGCGACCACCGCGTCGGGCAGGCGCTGAGCACCCACCCGGGCATCGCGAAGGTGTCGCTCACCGGTGAGGTCGGTACCGGCCGCAAGGTGATGGCTCAGGCGGCGGGCACGTTGAAGGCGGTGACGCTGGAGCTCGGCGGGAAGAGCCCGCTGATCGTCTTCGAAGATGCGCACCTCGACAACGCGGTGTCGGCGGCGCTGATGGCCAACTTCTACACGCAGGGTGAGGTCTGCTCGAACGGCACGAGAGTCTTCGTGCACGAGTCGATCAAGGCCGAGTTCGTGGCACAGCTGGTGGAGCGGTCGTCGCGGATGGTGGTGGGCAATCCGATGGATCCGGCGACGCACGTCGGCGCGCTGATCAGCGCCGAGCACCACGCCAAGGTCCTCGGCTTCATCGAGGCGGGCATCGCCGAGGGAGCGAAGCTGGTGTGCGGCGGGGCGCTCGTGTCGACGAGTGGCTGGTTCGTCCGACCGACCGTGTTCGACGATTGCACCGACGACATGCGCATCGTGCGCGAGGAGATCTTCGGACCCGTGATGTCCGTGCTCTCGTTCGTCGACGAGGCCGAGGTCGTGGCGCGCGCCAACGACACCGAGTTCGGTCTGTCGGCCGGTGTGTTCACGCGCGACATCCAGCGTGCTCACCGCGTGGTGGCCGCGTTGCAGGCCGGCACGATCTGGATCAACAACTACAACATCACCCCGATCGAACTGCCCTTCGGTGGCTACAAGCAATCGGGCATCGGCCGCGAGAACAGCCTCGCCGCCATCCAGCACTACACCCAGCTGAAGAGCGTCTACGTCGAGATGGGCGATGTCGAAGCGCCGTACTGATCAAGTGGTCGTGACTGGTCTCCACTTCGTTTCGACTGCTCCCTCCATGCGGCGCCAGCCGCGCCTGCGTCAGGGGCTCTCACATGATCTATGACTACGTGATCGTGGGTGGTGGGTCGGCGGGATCGGTGCTGGCCAACCGGTTGAGCACGGATCCGGGGACGTCGGTGCTCGTGCTCGAAGCGGGTCGTCCCGACTACTGGTGGGACGTGTTCATCCACATGCCGGCGGCGCTGATGTTCCCGTCCGGCAATCGCTTCTACGACTGGAAGTACGAGAGCGAGCCGGAACCGTTCATGCGCGGGCGACGCGTGTTCCACACGCGCGGCAAGTTGCTCGGCGGCTCGTCCAGCATCAACGGGATGATCTTCCAGCGCGGCAACCCGCTCGACTACGAGCGCTGGGCCGCCGACGCCGGCATGTCCGACTGGGACTACGCCCATTGCCTGCCGTACTTCAAGAAGATGGAGGACTGCCTCGCCGGCGGCGACGAGTACCGCGGCGATGACGGCCCGCTGGTGCTCGAGCGCGGGCCGGTGACGAACCCGTTGTTCTCCGCGTTCTTCACCGCGGTGCAGGAGGCCGGGTACCCGCTCACCGACGACGTCAACGGCTACCGGCAAGAGGGCTTCGCTCGCTTCGATCGCAACGTGCACCGCGGCCGCCGACTCAGCGCGGCGAGGGCCTACCTGCATCCGGTGATGAAGCGGCCCAACCTGACGGTGCGCACGCGCGCCAACGTGATGAAGGTGCTGTTCGAGGGCAAGCGAGCCACCGGTGTGCAGTACCGCACGTGGTGGGGCGCGACGAAGACGGTGCGTGCGCGGGAAGTGGTGCTGTGCGGCGGCGCGTTCAACTCACCGCAGCTGCTGCAGGTGTCCGGGGTCGGCGACGAGGCGCACCTGCAGTCGGTCGGCGTTCCCGTCGTGCACCACCTGCCTGGCGTCGGCCAGCACATGCAGGACCACCTCGAGGTCTACGTGCAGCACGCCTGCACGAAACCGGTGTCGCTGAACCCGCTGATGAAGTGGCGCCACCGCCCGTGGGTCGGGCTGCGCTGGATCTTCCGCAAGGGCCCAGGCACGTCGAACCAGTTCGAGGCGGGCGGGTTCGTGCGCAGCAACGACGAAGTCGCCTACCCGAACCTGATGTTCCACTTCCTGCCGATCGCCGTCCGCTACGACGGCACCGCGCCGGCGGGTGGCCACGGCTACCAGGTGCACATCGGCCCGATGTACAGCGACGCTCGCGGCTCGGTGCTGATCACCTCACCCGATGCACGGGTGAAGCCGGCGCTGCGCTTCAACTACCTGTCGACCGAGCAGGACCAACGCGAGTGGGTGGAGGCCATCCAGGTGGCGCGCAGGATCCTCGACCAGCCGGCGTGGCGCGAGTTCGACGGCGGCGAGATCTCGCCCGGCCCGTCGGTGAGCACGCCGGAGGAGATCCTGCACTGGGTCGGCGACGACGCCGAGACGGCGTTGCACCCGAGCTGCACGTGCCGGATGGGCACCGACGAGATGGACGTGATCGATCCGTCGACGATGCGCGTCCACGGGGTCGAGGGCCTGCGCGTCGTGGATGCATCGGCGATGCCCTACGTCACCAACGGCAACATCTACGCCCCGGTGATGATGATGGCCGAGCGCGCCGCCGACCTCATCCTCGGCGCCGCGCCCCTGCCCCCCGAACACGTCGACTTCTACCGCCACACCCCGACCTGAACCCGCCCGTTTGTGCACGAACCGGGCCAGGAGCCCGATCCGTGCACTAACGGATCGGTGGACCGGGGGAGAGGTGGACTGGTAGCGTTCGTTCCACGATGCGGGTCGGTTCCGCATCGTGAGTGGCCGCAGGGGAGCGCATGAGCGACGTCGACGATCTGGATCTGGCGCAGCTGCCTGACGAGGAGCTCGTCCCGCAGATGCACGACGACCTCTACGACGGGCTGGCGGACGCCATCCTCGAGGGGACGACGATCCTGCTCGACCGCGGTTGGAGCGCCGAGAAGGTGCTCAACGACGCGCTGGTCGAGGGCATGCGCATCGTTGGCATCGACTTCCGCGACGGCATCCTCTTCGTGCCGGAGGTGCTCCTCTCGGCGAACGCGATGAAGGCCGGGATGGAGATCCTCCGGCCGCTGCTGGCCGAGACCGGCGCCGAGCCGATCGGCAAGGTGGTCATCGGCACGGTCAAGGGCGACATCCACGACATCGGCAAGAACCTCGTGGCGATGATGCTCGAGGGCGCCGGCTTCGAAGTGGTCGACATCGGGATCAACTCCGACGTCGACAAGTACTTCGCCGCGCTGGAAGAGCACCAGCCCGACATCCTCGGGTTGAGCGCGTTGCTCACGACGACCATGCCGTACATGAAGGTGGTCATCGACACGCTGGCCGACCGCGGCCTGCGCGACAAGTACATCGTCCTCGTCGGCGGCGCGCCGCTGAACGAGGAGTTCGCCGACGCGATCGGCGCTGACGCCTACTGCCGCGATGCTGCGGTCGCTGCTGAGCAAGCCAAGTCGTTGCTCGCCGCCCGCCGTCTCCGTCGCGCCGAACCGCCGGGCCCGTCTGTCGCATGAGTGCTGTGGGCACAGGCGCATGACCCGCCCCCTGGTGATCGCGTGCGGCGCGCTCGCCTCGGAGCTGCGCGCCGTGCTCACCGCGCAGGGGATCGGTGACGCAGTCGAGGTGCGCTACCTGCCGGCGAACCTGCACAACCGGCCGGAGGGCATCGTGCCCGCACTCGACGTCGCGCTCGAGGGCGCCGGAGACCGTCCGGTGCTCGTCGGCTACGCCGACTGCGGCACCGGTGGCGCCCTGGATCGCTTCCTCGCCGACCGCCCGAACGCGCAGCGACTGCCCGGGGCGCACTGCTACGAGCTGTTCGCCGGCGCCGACCTGTTCGCCGAGCTGCACGACGCCGAGCCCGGCACCTTCTACCTCACCGACTTCCTGGCCAAGCACTTCGACGCGCTGGTGTGGCAGGGCCTCGGGCTCGATCGCCATCCGCAGCTGCGCGACACGTACTTCGGCAACTACACACGCGTCGTCCTGCTCACCCAGGCCGACGACGTGTCGTTGATCGCGCTTGGGCAGGCCGCGGCCACGCAGCTCGGTCTGGCCTTCGAGCACCGTCATGTCGGCATCGATCGACTGGGCGACGCCGTGCGCGTCAGCATCACGTCGAGGGCTGCCTGATGCCGCGCAACAGCTCGCCGGAAGTGGTCATCATCTACTGGCGCGACATCCCCGCTCAGGTCAACGGGCAGCTCGGTCGCGAACGCCACCAGGTGCTGCTGCCGGCGAAGTTCCAGCGGGCCATCGACCGGGCGAAGCGCAAGGCCGGCATCGTCACCGCGCACGAGGACGTCGCCCAGTGGCGACGCGTCAGCAGCCCCTGCGACGCCGACTTCGCCAGCGCCGCGGCGAAGGAAGCGAAGCGGCTCAGCAGCGAGTTCACCGTTGACCGGCTCGGCCGGATGGCGTTCGCCGGCGGGTTCGACAAGCACGAACAGCAGGGGGAGAAGTCATGACGCACACCGTCCTCAGCTCGGCCACACGTGAGGTGGTGATCGGCTTCGATCGCCCGTTCGTGATGATCGGTGAGCGAATCAACCCGACGGGTCGCAAGCTGCTCGCCGAGGAGATGAAGGTCGGCGACTTCAGCCGCGTCGAGGCCGACGCGATTGCCCAGGTGGCCGGTGGCGCGCACATGCTCGACGTCAACGCCGGCATCCCTCTGGCGGACGAGCCCGCGCTGCTGGCGAAGGCGATCCAGCTCGTGCAGGCCGTCACCGACGTGCCGCTGTCGATCGATTCGTCGATCATCGAAGCGCTCGAAGCGGGTCTCGCCGTGTACCAGGGCAAGCCACTCGTCAACTCGGTCACCGGCGAGGAGGAGGTGCTCGAGCGAGTGCTGCCGCTCGTCGCCCGCTACGGCGCCGCAGTGGTCGCCATCTCGAACGACGAGACCGGCATCAGCGAGGACCCGGACGTTCGCTTCGGCATCGCCGAACGCATCGTCCACCGTGCCGCCGACCACGGCATCCCGGCCTGCGACGTCGTCGTCGATCCGCTGGTGATGCCGATCGGGGCGATGGGCACGGCCGGTCAGCAGGCCTTCCGGTTGATCCGTCGTCTGCGCGACGAGCTGAAGGTGAACACGACGTGCGGCGGCTCCAACGTCAGCTTCGGGCTGCCGGCTCGCAACCACATCACGGGCACGTTCCTCGCGATGGCGATGGGTGCAGGGATGACCTCGGCGATCATGAACCCGCTGCACCCCGAGGTGCGCACGGCGATCATGGCGGCGGACGTCTTGACCGGCAACGACCGCGACTGCGCGGCGTGGATCCGCGCCAACCGCGACCCCGACGCACCGGGTGGCAGCCGCGAGGCGCGCGAGAACCGTCGCCGCCGGCGAACCGAATAGCCGTCACCATGACGAGCGCCGTCACGCCCCCGACTCATCGAGTGGTGTTCACTCCTTCCGGTCTGGAAGGAGTGGTTGCCGACGGCGCGTCCCTGCTCGACGCGGCGCGCTCGATCGGTGCCGATCTCGACTCGGTCTGCGGTGGTCGGGGCATCTGCGGCCGCTGTCAGGTGACGCCCTCCACGGGCAGCTTCGCCAAGTGGCAGATCGATGCCACCGTCGACGCGCTGAGCGGGCCGAGCGACCTCGAGCTGAAGTACCGGGGCTCGCGCCCGCTGGCGGTCGGCAATCGGCTCGGCTGCGCAGCACACGTCCACGGCGACGTCGTCATCGACGTTCCAGCGGCGAGTCAGGTGCATCGGCAGGTGGTGCGCAAGGATCTCGAGCTGCCGCCGATCGTCATCGATCCGGCGTTCACGCTCCACTACGTCGAGCTCGACGAGGCGACGCTCGGTCACGCGCCGAGTGCGCTGCAGCAGGTGCGCAAGGCGTTGTCCGCGCAGCATGACGTGGTCATCGGCTCGGCGACCGCGCCGGTGCTGCGGCGGCTGCACGCGGCGATCGCACGCGGTGCCGCACCGGGCGAGCCGACGGCGATCACCGTGGCACGGCGTGGCGATCAGCTCGTGGCGGCGTGGCCCGGGTACGTCGACAGCGCGCTCGGCATCGCCGTCGACGTCGGCTCCACCACCATCGCCGCCCACCTGTGCGATGTGCTCAGCGGCGATGTGCTGGCCAGCGGCGGGCGGATGAACCCGCAGATCCGCTTCGGCGAGGACCTGATGAGCCGGGTGTCGTACGTGATGATGAACCCGGGCGGCGAGGTGCTGCTCACCGACGCCGTGCGCAGCGCGCTCGACGAACTGGTCGGCGAGCTGCTGGCGCAGGCCGGCGCCGAGCGCGACGCCGTGCTGGAGATCGTGCTCGTCGGCAACCCGATCATGCACCACTTGCTGCTTGGCATCGACCCGACGCCGTTGGGGATGGCGCCGTTCGTGCTGGCCACCGACGAGGCCGTCAGCGGCCCCGCCACCGAGCTCGACCTCGATCTGCCGTTCGCCTCGTTCTACGTCGGCCCGTGCATCGCCGGCCACGTCGGTGCCGACACCGCCGCGGTGGTGCTGGCCGAGGGCCCGCATCGCGGCGAAGCGATGCAGCTCGTCGTCGATGTCGGCACGAACGCCGAGATCGTGCTCGGGGATCGCACCCGTCAGTTCGCCGCCAGCAGCCCCACTGGGCCGGCGTTCGAGGGCGCCCAGATCAGCAGCGGCCAGCGGGCGACCGCCGGAGCGATCGAGGGCGTGCGCATCGACGCAGCAACGCTGGAGCCGCGCATCAAGGTGATCGGCTGCGACGCGTGGAGCGACGAGCCGGCGTTCGAGCCCGGTGTCGTCACCGGCATCTGCGGATCGGGGATCATCGACGTCGTCGCCGAGATGTTCCTCGCCGGCGTGTGCGACGCCGACGGCACGATCGTCGGCGACAACGCAGCACGATCGCCGCGGGTGGTCGCCGACGGCCGCACGTTCAGCTACGTGCTCCACGAGGAACCGTCCGGCAACACGGTGTCGATCACGCAGAACGACGTGCGCGCCATCCAGCTGGCGAAGGCCGCGCTCCGCGCCGGCATCGATCTGCTCGTCGAGCACGCCGGCTCACCGGTGTTGGAGGACATCCGCCTCGCCGGTGCGTTCGGTGCGCACATCGATCCGTTGCACGCGCTGGTGCTCGGGCTCGTTCCCGATTGCCCGTTGCCGGGTGTGCGTTCCGTCGGCAACGCAGCGGGTGCCGGTGCGGTCCAGGCGCTGCTGTCGCAGTCGTTGCGCTCCGAGATGGAGCGCACGGTGCGCGGCATCATCAAGATCGAGACGGCCACCGAGCCGCGGTTCCAGGAGCTGTTCGTGGCCGCGATGGCGTTTCCACACGCGTCTGCCCCCACGCCACACCTCGCCGAGCTCGTCACGCTGCCGGAGCGCACCGTGGCGGTCGGCGGCCGCAGCGGCCGGCGCCGGCGTAGCGCGACGAACGAAGGCACATCGACCCAGGGGGAAACCGAATGACCGACGATCAAGCTGCGGCACCGACGCGCCGCTCGGGTGGCCGCGCCGGCCGGCAGTCGCTGCGCGCCTCGCACGTCGCCCCGCGCGACGCGTTCATCACGCGCACGATGAAGCCGTTCGAGGTGCTCTCGGAGGAGAGCCTGGCGATCATCGAGGACAACGCCGAGACGATCCTCGAACGAACGGGCATCGAGGTGCGCGACTACCCCGACGCGGTGCGTCGCTTCGCCGAAGCCGGCGCCGAGGTCGACGGGACGCGCGTCCGCTTCCCGCGCGGGATGTGTCGCAGCATCGTGCAGGCCACCGCGCCGGCGACGTACGTGCAGCACGCCCGCAACCCGGCGAACTCGGTGACGATCGGCGGCAACGCCACCGTCTTCGCGCCGAACTACGGGTCGCCGTTCGTCTACGACATCGACGACGGTCGCCGTTACGCCACGCTGGCCGACTTCCAGAACTTCGTGAAGCTGGCGTACATGTCACCGAACCTGCACCACAGCGGCGGCACGGTGTGCGAGCCGGTGGACGTGCCGGTCAGCAAGCGCCACCTGGACATGGTGTACAGCCACCTCAAGTACAGCGACAAGGGCTTCATGGGCTCGGTCACCGCCGGCTCGCGCGCCGAGGACAGCGTCGAGCTGGCTCGCATCGGCTTCGGTGGCGACCTGCAGGACCGCACGGTGATGACCAGCCTGATCAACGCCTCGTCGCCGCTGGTGTGGGACGCGACGATGCTCGCCGCGGCAGAGGTCTACGCCACGCACAACCAGGCGACGATCATCACCCCGTTCATCCTCGCCGGGGCGATGGCCCCCGTCACCACCGCCGGAGTCGCCGCGCAGACCCTGGCCGAGGCGCTCGCCGGGATGACGTTCACGCAGCTGGTCCGCCCCGGCGCGCCGGTCATCCTCGGGTCGTTCGCCAGCAGCATGTCGATGCAGACCGGAGCGCCGACGTTCGGCACGCCCGAGCCGGCACTGGTGCTCTACGTGCTGGCCGCTCTGGCTCGTCGTCTCGGTGTGCCGTTCCGCAGCGGCGGCTCGCTCACCGCATCGAAGCTGCCGGACGCGCAGGCCGCGTACGAGAGCGCCGCCACGTTGCAGCCGACGATGCTCGCCGGCGTCAACTTCGTGCTCCACGCCGCCGGCTGGCTGGAGGGCGGACTGGCCATCGGCTACGAGAAGTTCATCCTCGACGACGATCAGCTCGGGATGATGATCACCTTCGCCAAGGGCGTCGACATGTCCGAGAACGGGCAGGCGCTCGACGCCATCCTCGAGAACCCGCCCGGCAACCACTTCCTCGGCACGGCGCACACGTTGGCCAACTTCGAGAGCGCGTTCTACCGCAGCACCACCGCCGACAACGCCAGCTTCGAGCAGTGGACCGAGGACGGTGCGCTCGATTCGGCGCAACGCGCCAACGCCGTGTGGAAGCAGCGTCTCGCCGCGTACGAGCCGCCGCCGTTGGACGAGGCGATCGACGCCGAGCTGCTCGACTTCATCGCCCGCCGCAAGGCCGACCTGCCGGACGCGTTCGAGTGATCCGCCTGCCCTGGCTCGGTTGCGGAGCTCGCCGCCAGCTGTCGACCGCCGACCGCGCTGCTCGCGACGCCGTGCTGGAGCAGGCGCGTTGGGAGCTCGTTCCGGTGAAGAGCGTCGAGGCAGCGATCCAGGCGCTGCCGCCGGCGTCGCGGCTGTCCGTGACGTGTTCGCCGGTGAAGGGCTTGCAGCACACGCTCGACCTCACCGCGCAACTGCTCGACGCCGGTCACGACGCGGTCCCGCACATCGCCGTCCGCCTCGTGGAGAGCCGGGAGCACACCGCGTCGTTGGCCCAGTGGTGTCGGGAGCACGGCGCCACGCGGCTGTTCGTCATCGGCGGCGACGAGTCCGCACCGGTCGGGCCCTACGGCGAGGTGCTGACGTTCCTGCGCGACTTCTTCCAACACGACAGCGGCGTCGTCGAGGTCGGTGTCGCCGGCTACCCGGACGGGCACCCGTCGGTCGATCGGGCCACGCTCACCGAGGTGCTCCTGGCCAAGCAGCAGGTGCTGGCCGATGCAGGCGTCACCGGATGGGTGAGCACGCAGATGTGCTTCGACGCCAAGCTCATCGAGCGCTGGCTGGTCGAGCAGCGCCGCGGCGGGCTCACGTTGCCGGTCCGGCTCGGTGTGCCGGGCGCCGTGGAGCGCGCCAAGCTGCTCTCGCTGGGGACGCGCTTGGGCATCGGCGCGTCGCTGCGCTACCTGCGCAAGAACCGCGCCGTCGTCACCCGCCTTGCCGCCCCGGGCGGGTACGACCCGCTGGAGCTGATCGACGCGATGGCGCCCCGGATGGCCTCGCTGGGCATCACCGGCATGCACGTGTTCACGTTCAACGCGACGGAGGCCACGCTGCGTTGGTGGAACGCGGCCCTGCAACGGATCACACTGGGTTCCGTGACTCGCGAGCACGTGGCGCAATGACGGAGGTCAGCTCGATCATCGAGCCCTTTGCGGCGGTGCCCGGCGGGCTGATGCCGGCGCTGCACGCGCTGCAGCACGACCTCGGTCACGTGCCCCGCGAGTCGATTGCTCCGCTCGCGCGCCTGTTCAACCTCAGCGAGGCGGAGGTGCACGGCGTGGCCACCTTCTACAAGGACTTCCGTTCGGCTCCCGCCACCGCGCCCATCGTGCAGGTGTGCCGCGCCGAGGCGTGCCAGGCGCGCGGTTGTGCGCCGGTGCTCGCTGCCGCTCGCTCGATGGAGGCCGCCGGCACGATCGAGGTCGAGGAGGTCTTCTGCCTCGGCAACTGCGCGCTGGGCCCGTCCGTCCGAGTCGGTGATCGCGTCCACGGTCGCGTCCAGCCGGGCGAGCTTGCTGCCATCGCCAACTGGATGTCTGACAGCTCGAATGTCGAGCTGTCAGACATCCAGTTCCGACGGGTGTTCGTGCCGGGAGACACCGCAGCGGTGTCGGTGGGCGCGGACGATGTTGCTGCGGCCTTCGTCACGGCCGGGTTCGACGTCGTGCGCACGGGCTCGCGCGGGATGCTGTGGCTCGAGCCGCTGGTCGAGATCGATACGGCCCAGGGTCGCACTGGCTTCGGGCCGGTGGCGCCCGAAGACGTCGAGAGCCTCGTCGCCGCGCTGACCGGCGGTGACGATCACCGGACCGGCCTCGGCCTGGTGGACCAACTGCCGTGGATGTCGCAGCAGCAGCGCGTCACGTTCCGTCGCGTCGGCATCGTCGACCCGCGATCACCCGCCGACTACGAGGCCAACGGCGGGCTCGTCGGGTTGCGGCGTGCGCTCGCCATCGCGCCGGGCGAGGTGGTCGCCGAGGTGACCGAGTCCGGGCTGCGCGGCCGTGGCGGCGCGGCGTTCCCGACCGGCATCAAGTGGCAGACCGTGCTCGACGCGAGCGCCGATCAGAAGTACATCTGCTGCAACGCCGACGAGGGCGACAGCGGCACCTTCGCCGATCGGATGCTGATCGAGGGCGACCCGTTCACGCTGATCGAGGGCATGACCATCGCCGGACACGCCGTCGGCGCGTCGGTCGGGTACGTCTACGTGCGCTCCGAGTACCCGGCGGCGATCGACGCGTTGCAGCGGGCGATCGTCGCCGCTCGCGCCGCGGGCTGGCTCGGGCGGCGCGTGCTCGGCAGCGACGTCGACTTCGACATCCACGTGCGCGTCGGCGCCGGCGCCTACATCTGTGGCGAAGAGACGGCGATGTTGGAGAGCCTCGAGGGCAAGCGAGGCGTGGTCCGGGCCAAGCCACCGCTGCCGGCCCACCACGGCCTCTTCGGCAAGCCGACGGTGATCAACAACGTGCTGACGTTGGCGACGGTGCCGATGATCCTCGCCGAAGGTGCCGCCGCCTACCAGGCGCTCGGCTCCGGTCGCAGCCGTGGCACGCAGGTCTTCCAGCTCGCCGGCAACATCGCCCGAGGGGGCATCGTCGAGGTGCCGTTCGGGCTGATGCTGGGTGATCTCATCGAGCGCTTCGGCGGCGGCACCGGCAACGGCAGGCCGGTCCGTGCCGCGCAGGTCGGTGGACCGCTCGGTGCCTACCTGGCACCGTCGCAGTTCGACCTGGCGATGGACTACGAGGTCTTCGCTGCCGCGGATGCACTGGTCGGGCACGGTGGGATCGTGGTCTTCGACGACACCGCCGACATGGCCGCGCAGGCCCGGTTCGCAATGGAGTTCTGCGCCATCGAGTCGTGCGGCAAGTGCACGCCGTGTCGCATCGGCTCCACCCGCGGCGTCGAGGTGATCGACCGGATCATCGCCGGCGAGGATCGCGATGAGAACCTCGTCCTGCTGGCCGACCTCTGTGAGGTGATGGCCGATGGTTCACTGTGTGCGATGGGTGGCCTCACCCCGCTGCCGGTGCGCAGCGTGCTGACCCACTTCGCAGACGACTTCGAACGATCCGACGAAAGACCGAACGAGCAGCAGGGGGCACGGGCATGACGATGATCCACGATCACGATCTGGGCACGCCTGCTCCGTCGCGGCCGTCTCGCGACGACGTCGCGCCCCGCCCCACCGTCGACCTCGTCATCGACGGTCAGACGGTGTCCGTCGAGGAAGGCACCTCGGTCATGCGCGCAGCCGCGTTGGCCGGTGTCGACGTGCCGAAGCTGTGCGCCACCGACTCGCTGCAGGCGTTCGGCTCGTGCCGGCTGTGCCTCGTCGAGATCGACGGTCGCAAGGGCACGCCCGCGTCCTGCACGACGCCGGTCGCCGCGGGAATGCGGGTCACCACGCAGTCACCGAAGCTGCAGCGCGTGCGGCGCGGTGTCATGGAGCTCTACATCTCCGACCACCCGCTGGACTGCCTGACGTGCGCGGCCAACGGTGACTGCGAGCTGCAGGACATGGCCGGTGAGGTCGGTCTGCGCGACGTGCGCTACGGCTACGAGGGCGACAACCACCTCGGTCAGGACAAGGACGAGTCCAACCCGTACTTCACGTTCGAGCCGTCGAAGTGCATCGTCTGCTCGCGTTGCGTGCGCGCGTGCGAGGAGACCCAGGGCACCTTCGCACTGACGATCGCCGGTCGCGGCTTCGGCTCGAAGGTCGCCGCTGGCGCGGGCGTGCCGTTCATGGACAGTGCTTGCGTGTCGTGCGGTGCGTGCGTGCAGGCGTGCCCGACCGCGACGCTCACCGAGACCACGGTGGTGGCGCTCGGCCAACCGCGACGCAGCGTGCTGACCACGTGTGCGTACTGCGGCGTCGGCTGCAGCTTCAAGGCGGAGATGCAGGGCGATCAGGTGGTGCGCATGGTGCCGTTCAAGGACGGTGGCGCGAATGAAGGCCACTCGTGCGTGAAGGGTCGCTTCGCCTGGGGCTACGCCACGCACCCCGACCGGATCATGAGCCCGATGGTGCGCGACAGCATCGACGATCCGTGGCGTGAGGTCGGCTGGGACGAAGCGATCGCCACCGCGGCGACGCGCCTGCGCGAGGTGCAGGCTCGCCACGGCACGCACTCGATCGGCGGCATCACGTCGTCGCGCTGCACGAACGAAGAGGTCTTCCTCGTCCAGAAGATGGTGCGTACCGCCTTCGGCAACAACAACGTCGACACGTGCGCGCGTGTGTGCCACTCGCCGACCGGGTTCGGACTGAAGAGCACGTTCGGCACATCCGCCGGCACGCAGGACTTCCAGTCGGTCGAGCACAGCGACGTGATCCTCCTCGTGGGTGCCAACCCCACCGACGCGCACCCGGTGTTCGCGTCGCGCATGAAGCGCCGGCTGCGCGCCGGCGCCAAGCTGATCGTCGCCGACCCGCGGCGCATCGACCTCGTTCGCACCCCGCACGTCGAGGCCGCCGAGTTCATGCAGCTGCGGCCGGGCACCAACGTCGCGCTGGTCAACGCGCTCGCCCACGTGGTGGTCACCGAGGACCTCGTCGACCACCGCTTCGTGCAGGAGCGCTGCGATCCGGCCGCGTTCGCCAGCTGGGTCGCCTTCATCGCCCGCCCGGAGCACAGCCCGGAAGCGAGCGAGATCCACACCGGTGTTCCGGCCGAGACGGTGCGCGCTGCTGCTCGGCTGTACGCCACCGGCGGCAACGCAGCGATCTACTACGGCCTCGGGGTCACCGAGCACAGCCAGGGTTCGACGATGGTGATCGGCCTCGCCAACCTGGCGATGGCCACCGGCAACATCGGCCGCGACGGCGTCGGCGTCAACCCGTTGCGCGGCCAGAACAACGTGCAGGGCTCCTGCGACATGGGCTCGTTCCCCCACGAGCTCTCCGGCTACCGCCACGTCAGCGACACCAACACTCGCGAGATGTTCGAGCAGATGTGGGGCTCGCCACTGCAGAGCGAGCCGGGCCTACGCATCCCGAACATGCTCGACTCGGCCATCGACGGCAGCTTCAAGGGGCTCTTCGTGCAGGGCGAGGACATCGCCCAGAGCGATCCGAACACGGCACACGTCAAGGCAGCGCTGGCAGCGATGGAGGTGGTGATCGTGCAGGACCTGTTCCTCAACGAGACCGCTGACTTCGCCACGATCTTCTTCCCCGGCACGTCGTTCCTGGAGAAGGACGGCACGTTCACCAACGCCGAGCGTCGGATCAACCGCGTCCGTCCGGTGATGGCCTCGAAGGTCGGCAAGCAGGAGTGGGAAGTGGTCTGCGAGCTCAGCGCCGCCCTCGGCTCACCCATGCACTACGACCACGAGTCGCAGATCATGGACGAGATCGCCGCCCTGACGCCGACGTTCTCCAGCGTCTCGTTCGCCAATCTCGACGAACACGGCAGCGTGCAGTGGCCGTGCACCGCGGAGCGTCCCGACGGCACGCCGATCATGCACATCGACCGCTTCGTGCGCGGCCTCGGCAACTTCGTCACCACCCCGTACGTGCCCACGGAGGAGCGCAGCAACCGGCGCTTCCCGCTGCTGCTGACCACCGGTCGCATCCTCAGCCAGTACAACGTCGGCCAGCAGACGCGGCGCACGTTCAACGTGCAGTGGCACGAGGAGGACCTCCTCGAGATCCACCCGTTCGACGCCGAGGAGCGCGGCATCGCCGAGGGCGACGTCGTCACGCTGTCCAGCCGCGTCGGCAGCACGGTGCTCCACGCGAAGATCACCGACCGAGTGCCCGCCGGTGTCGTCTACACGACGTTCCACTACCCGCTCAGCGGGGCCAACGTGGTGACGACGGAGTGGAGCGACTGGGCGACGAACTGCCCGGAGTACAAGGTGACCGCGGTGCAGGTGTCGCCCGGTGCCAGCGCGGCCGGCATCAACGGCGAGCCCGTCGAGGAGCACCCCAGTCGCCTCGACTCACTGGTGCGCATGGCCGAGCAGATCGCAGCTCAGTTCACCGACGAGAGCACCGAGGTGGCCGCGAGCAAGATCGCCGGACACATCAACGCGTTCTGGGAGCCCGACATGCGTGACGACATGCTCGCCGCAATGGATGCCGGCACCGTGCAGCTCAGCGATGCCGTCGCCGCTGCGATGCATGCGCTGGCGCCCGCGCGCTAACGACCGAGGAGCGATTCCTTCCACGCCCGGAAGCGCGTGACGGGGACACCGTCGGGCCCGTGGCCCTCGCCGTTGCTGTCCGGGAACAGCCGGAAGGTGTGCTGCACGGTCAGGTCGTCGGCGCGGGCCGCCCAGTAGCGGGCATCGCCGCCGCTGGCCGGGCCGGATCGCCACAGCAGCCATGGCCCGATGCGCCGCTTGTAGTCGGCCTCCGGTGTGTCCGGCAGGTCGTCGCCGAGGTGCAGCAGTTCGTCGGGTGCCTCGATCCAGGCGGAGGCGACGATGTTGCGATCCCGCGTCGGCGTGTCGGGGAGGTCGACGGTGTGGATGGGTGTGTGGTCCGCGGGGCGCTGGTCGTAGCGCAGCGCATCACCAACCACGGTCGACCCACTCCTGCAGATGCGGTCGTTCACGAGCGATGGAGGTGCTGACACCATGGCCGGGCATGACGATGGTCTCGCCCGGCAGCGTGAACAGCAGGTTGTCGATCGAGTCGATGATCGTCGGGAAGCTGGCGCCGGCGAACTTCGTGTTGCCGGGGCCGCCGGGGAACAGGGTGTCGCCGGAGAACAGCAGAGGCGCACCCTCGACGAGGAAGCTCACCGAGCCCGGCGTGTGCCCGGGGTTGTGGATCGCTCTCACGCGCAACCGGCCGACCTCGATGATCTCCTTGTCGTCGATGAACACGTCGTAGCCGACGTCCTTCAGCATCGGCGCGTCGAGGCTGTTGACCCCGACCTCGTAGCCGGCCTCGCGGATCTGCGAGACGGCGCCGATGTGATCGAAGTGGCCGTGCGTCTCCAGCACCCGCCGCACGCCGAGTCGCTGGCACATCTCCAGCAGGCGCTCGTGCTCGTTGGCGGCGTCGATCAGCACCGCCTCGCCGGTGTCGCGGCAGCGCAGCACGAACACGTTGTTGTCGTACGAGCCGACCACCACGCGATGGATCTCCAGCCGGCTGTCGGCCCAGTGCAGTGTCGTCATGTGCCCGACGCTACCGAGTGCGGATCAGGTCGATACGACGTCGAAGCCGAGCGAGATGGCGACCGGGATCTGTGTCGGGTCGAACGTCACGTAGCGGACGATGGATGGCAGTCGCTCGGCTGCCGCGAGGTGCAGCGCGTCGGCCAGCCGCAGCGGCTGCTCGCGCAGGAGCACTGCGGCGCGATCGAGGCAGCGTTGGTCGACCGGCACGACGGCGTAGCGATCCCACTGCAGACGCAGCGCATCCTCGATGTCGGCCTGGAGGATCGGCTCGTCGGTCAGCTTGGGGATCATCGCCAGCGACTCGGTCAGCGACAGCGCGCTGACGCACGTCCCCGGTTCCAGCGCGGCGAGCGCGATGGCGCGTGCCGGCGTGTCGACGTGCAACGCGAGCACGGCGCTGGTGTCGAAGAAGACCGTCATCCGCGCAGCTCGCGCAGGGCGCGGTCGAGGCGCACGCCGCTCCAGATCGGCACGGGCGGACTGGGTCGAGCGGCATCGGTCCGCCGCGGCGGCAGCACGAGCCCTGCGGCGACCAGCGCCTCCATCGACGAGTCAGTGCCCTCCACCGGGCCGAGACGGGCGACGGCGCGACCGTCCACGGTGACGAGCACGGCCTGCCCCGCTGCCGCGCGACGCACGTGCGCGGCCAGGTCGGCGCGCAGTGAACGGATCCCGGTGCCGGCCAGCGTCGTCATGCGTACACCAGCGTACACACCTCGATTCGTCGGGAACGGGCCGGCTCCCGCAGACTGCCGCCCATGAACTTTGCCTTCACCGAAGAACAAGAGGAACTGCGCAAGACCGTGCGGTCGTTCCTCGAGGCCAAGAGCGCCGAGACGGCCGTTCGCGAGCAGATGGAGACCGAGGACGGCTACGACCCCGCCGTCTGGAGCCAGGCCGGCGATCAGCTGGGTCTGCAGGGCCTGCACATCCCCGAGGAGTACGGCGGGTCGGGCTACGGCTACGTCGAGCTCGGCATCGTGCTCGAGGAGATGGGCCGCGCCCTGCTGTGCGCCCCGTTCTTCAGCAGCGTCGTGCTCGCCGCCAACACCCTGCTGCAGAGCGGTGACGACGCCGCCAAGTCGGCGCACCTGCCCGGCATCGCCAGCGGCGCAACCATCGCCACGCTCGCCTTCACCGAGCCCTCGGGCAAGTGGGACGAGGCCGGCATCACGATGGAGGCCACCGGCTCCGGCAGCGACTTCACGCTGAACGGCACGAAGAGCTTCGTCATCGACGGTCACTCGGCCAGCCTCATCATCGTCGCCGCCCGCACGGCCAAGGGCGTCAGCCTGTTCACCGTCGCCGGTGACGCTGCTGGTCTCACCCGCACGTCGCTGAGCACGATGGACCAGACCCGCAAGCAGGCCAAGCTCGAGTTCTCGAACACACCGGCCACGCTGCTGGGCACCGAGGGCGAGGGTTGGAACGTGCTGTCCACCGTCCTCGACCTCGCCGCTGTCGGCCTCGCCGCCGAGCAGGTCGGTGGCGCTCAGAAGGTGCTCGAGATGGCCGTCGAGTACGCCAAGGTGCGCGTGCAGTTCGGTCGCCCGATCGGTTCGTTCCAGGCGATCAAGCACAAGTGCGCCGACATGCTGCTCGAGGTCGAGTCGGCGAAGAGCGCGGCGTACTACGGCCTGTGGTGCGCCAGCGAGATGAACGACGAGCTGCCGTCGGTGGCGTCGTTGGCCAAGGCGTACTGCAGCGAGGCGTACTTCCACGCCACTGCCGAGAACATCCAGATCCACGGCGGCATCGGCTTCACCTGGGAGCACCCGGCGCACCTGTACTTCAAGCGGGCCAAGAGCAGCGAGCTGCTGTTCGGCGACCCGACGTACCACCGCGAACTGCTCGCCCAGCGCATCGGCATCTGATCAACGGCGGGAACGACCCGCACCGTCAGAACCACCCGGAGAAGTGGGGACCCACGTGCTTGTTGCCGAGCACGTGAGTCCCCACTTCCCGCGTCCGGGCACGAGTGCGTCAGTAGGGTTGGTGCCGTGCCGGCCGTGACCTTCGTGTGGATCCTCGCCGCCGCGCTGTGCACGTTCGTCATCGCCGCGTTGGTGATCGGCCGTGAGGCGCACCGCCTCGACGCGGTGGCGCCGCGCTCGGTGTACATCGTCGACGAGGCCGTCGAGTTCGTCGCCGAGTACCTGCCGCAGGCCACGCAGGCGCGGTTGCGTCCCGACGAGCTCGAGCAGCTGCTGACCTTCCACATGCGCTGGCTGCACGCCAAGGGCCTGCAACCCTCGAACGTCATCGATCGCCGGCAGGACATCGCCAAGCCGGTGGTGGTGCGCGAGGACACGCTGGTCGGTTACCTGCTCGGTGAAGCCGATCGCAACGGCATCGACGTGCTCGACGACGTCGACGTCGTCAACGTGGTCGACTCGCACCTCGCCTACTTCGAGGCGATCGGCGCCGTCGGTCCGACCGCCTCGCCCGACGAGGCGGTCGACGTGGACGGGGCGACGTGATCCACGAGATCGCTGTGGTCGTCCCGGTGTATCGGGGCGAGGAGACGCTGGCGCGTCTGGTCGACGAGATCGCTGGGCTGACGATCGAGCACACGACACCAGAGGGCCACCGGATGAGGGTCGTCGACGTGGTGCTCGTCCACGATTGCGGGCCCGACCGATCTGACGAGGTGATGCGCAAGCTCGCCGCGGCGCATTCGTTCGTCCGGCCGGTGTGGTTGTCGCGCAACTTCGGCCAGCACGCGGCCACGCTGGCGGGCATCGCTTCCACGGCAGCAGCCTGGGTGGTCACGCTCGACGAGGACGGCCAGCACGCGCCTGCTGACATCGGCCTGCTGCTCGATGCCGCGGTGCGCGACGGCGCGCAGCTCGTCTACGGGTTGCACGAGACGGGTGCGCCACATCGGTGGTGGCGCAACGTGGCGAGCTCGATGGCGCGACGCGTCGGCCGCGTCGTCGCCGGTTCCGACATCCGCGAGATGTCCAGCTTTCGCCTCATCCTCGGCGGGCACGCGCGCGCCGTTGCCGCGTACTGCGGTCCGCGCATCTACCTCGACTCGGCCTTGCGCTGGGCGATCGGTCGCTCGTCGTCCGCAGTCGTCAGCACGAGGCCGGAGTGGCGACCAGGCTCTGGCTACCGGTTGCGATCGTTGCTGTCGCACTTCTGGACGTTGGTGCTCAGCAGCGGGACGCGTCCGCTGAGGTTCGTGTCCGCACTCGGGCTGCTTGCCGCCTTCGGTGGGTTCGTCGGCGCGATCTGGATCGTCATCGCCAAGCTGCGACATGGGATCGACGTGCCCGGCTGGGCATCGCTCGTCGTCCCGATGCTGCTGCTGACCGGCTTGATCCTGTTCGCCCTCGGTGTGGTCGCCGAGTACATCGGAGCCCTGCTGCGCAGCGCTCAGGGGCGACCGCTGTACATCGTCGTCGATGACGCGGCCGACGGCCCGCTGCCGCCGCGCTGATGCGCGTCCTGGTCATCGGCGAAGGGTTGCTCGGCGGCGCTGTGCGACGAGCACTGCCCGGAGCGGTCGGCGTTCGCGTTGCCATCCCGTGGGCCGGTGGTGACGCCGCGATCCGCGATGCCGTTGCCGCCGAGGTCGGCGAACACGTGCGTGTCCCCGGACGGTGGGGGCTGGCGTGGTGTGCCGGAGCCGGTGTCGTCGGGACGGCGGCCGATGGGTTCAGGTCGGAGTCCGTCGGCCTGCATGCCGCGCTGACGGCGTTGGACGTCGGCTCCGCCGAGCGAGGTGCGTTGTTCGTGGCCAGCTCGGCCGGTGGTGCGTGGGGCGAGGGGTCGGCGGCGGTGCTCGACGAAGGCGTGCCGCCCTCGCCGAGCAGCGACTACGGCTGGGCCAAGGTGCACCTCGAAGAAGCGGCGCTTCTCCGTGGCGGTGAGCTGGGGCTCCAGGTGCTCGTCGGTCGGCTGTCGAACCTGTACGGCAGCGGTCAGGACCTGCGCAAGCCGCAAGGCTTCGTCTCGCACCTGATGCAGTCGATGCTGGTGCACCAGCCGTTCACGCTGTCGGTGCCGGGCGAAACGCAACGCGACTTCCTCCACGTGGACGATGCCGCCGGGCGGGTGGCCGCCTGGTTCACCGGACCGGCACAGGTGGGTGGTGGGCCGCAGCAGGCGATGAAGGTGCTCGCTGCCGGTCGCACGCACTCGCTGCTGCGAGTGATCTCGCTCGTACGGGCCGCCGCAGGCGTGCAACCGAAGGTGGTGATGGCCACCAACCCGGCGAGCGCTCTGCAGCCGCGGTTCGTCAGGCTGGCCTCGCACGTTCTGCCCGAGCTCGACAGAGCAGTGCCGGCGCGCTCGCTCGAGATCGGATTGAAGCAGACGTGGACGGAGATGCTGCGGGCGCACGCCGCCGGCGACGGCGTCAGATCATCATGTTGAGGTTGCCGACCACTCGCTGACCCAGGTCGACGTCGCCATCGAGCGCGATGCGACCAGCGACGTCGGCGGCGGTGAGCCTTCCGGTGGCCAGCGCCAGGAACGCCTCTGTGTCCAGGGTGACGACGGCGATTGGCGGAGCGGTCGTCTCGGCGACGATGGCGGCTCGCCCGTTGGTGACCTCGCAGCGGACGATGCGCTGCACGCCGCCGGTGATCTCGACCACGACAGCGGCACCCTCGGGGCAGGCGGCGCGCTTGCCGACGACGATCGGGATCGTGCGGATCAGGCGATCGATGGTGTGCGCTGCCGCCGGGCTGTCGAGGTTGCCCGGGATGCGGACGGCGCGACGGATGTCCTGCTCGTGCACGAAGCAGTCGAGGATGCGGATGTGCAGGAAGTCGGCCATCGTGCCGGGGCCGGTGGGCGTCGACATCGGCTGGTCGTAGTAGGCGTCGTCGCCGGCGCGCAGGGTCGTCTCGCGTTCGGCGGCGAGCGCGTCCCACTCGGCCAGCACCGTTGCACCGGGGAGGTCGCGACGGAGCACGACGTCGATCTCGTTGAACTCGCCGATCGGGTTGCGCACGTGCTCGCCGAAGTCGCTGTCGCCGCGAGGTGGGACTGCGTGTCCCTGCAGCATCCGCTCTGTTCCGATGAGGTGGGCGATGACGTCCTGCGACGACCAGCCGGGCAGTTCGGTGGGCGCCTTCCACTGCTCCTCGGTGAGCTGCGCACCCAAGGCCGAGAGCGCGTGCCACTCGGTGGTGATGATCTCGATGGTGTCGGTGGGGATCACGACGGTCCCTTCAGGGCGCAGGAGTCTGGATGGTCTGCCACTGGCGACCCTCGAGGTAGGGACGAAACGCGCGGGCGATGCCCATCTGGTCGTCGACGGTCTTCGGTGTCTTGATCTCCCACAGACCCTCGACGCGGGTGTACGCCACGCAGAGGTCCCAGAGCGCGTCGGCCTGTTCGCCGGTGGGAGCGGGAACGACCACCGGTCCGAACAGCGGCTTGCCAGTGGGGAAGACGAGGATCGGCACGCCGAAGCCGGCGAAGGCGATCGCCTCGTCGTGATCGAGCTTGACGTCGTCGTGCGTCGTCTCGTCGGCGATCGCGTCGTCCCATGCGTTTGCAGGAGCACCGATGTCGGCGAGGAGCTCCAGGGCGACCTCACGGTCGTAGAAGCGTCGGCCGTGCTCGTGCAGCGCCGCGCCGCACGCTTCGTACCACCGGTCGCACAGGCTCATGTCGATGCGCCGCAGCCACGCGGCCACGCGCATCGGCGTCCAGCCGTAGGCCAGCGGTCGCTCCCACGGGTGCCGCTTGCCCTCGGGCCGGTTGACCTCTTCGAGCGAGAAGAAGCGCCAGGTGATGTCGAGCGGGCGGCGCGTGCGCACGTCGCGGATCCACACCGAGGTCTGGTACGCCCACGGGCACATCGGATCGAAGAAGAACTCGAGCTGCATCTCGTCCACGGCGCATCTTCGCGCCACGGCCGGGCCGGGAGTATCGTCGGACGCATGGAGCGCCCCACACGGTTCGAGCACAGCAGGTTCCTCGGGGACAAGCGCACCCAGCTCGTGTACGACCTCGACACGTGGACCGACGAGGCCACCATCGACGAGCTGATGGCCGCCGAGACGGGTCTCAGCTTCGGTCCGGACACGCTGGCCGAGGCTCGCAACCGCGGCTACACGCTGGCCGAGCCGGGCGCGCGTCGCCGGCATCGCAAGCCCCGTGCCTGACCGTGTGAGCGCGCTGCATGGCTGACGGCATGAACGGCACCTTCAAGTCCGGCAAGCTCGAACTGGCGCGCTACCTCGCCACGCCGGTCGGCCGGTCCGAGCCGGTGCCGGGGTTGATCCTCTGCCACGGCTTCCCGATCGGCCCGCTCGACGCTCGCCAGAGCGCGGGGACGTTCCCCGAGCTCATCGACCGGGTCACCCACGAGCTCGGATGGGCAGCGATGACCTTCACCTTCCGCGGTTGCGGCACCAGCGAGGGCGACTT
This sequence comes from Ilumatobacteraceae bacterium, assembly GCA_965229005.1. Taxonomy (GTDB): domain Bacteria; phylum Actinomycetota; class Acidimicrobiia; order Acidimicrobiales; family Ilumatobacteraceae; genus CBDDIP01. Next base: position 111,731 of record CBDDIP010000001.1, on the reverse strand, counting down.
CTCACTGCAGGGCTGGGTGGACGACCTGCGCGCAGCCATCGATCACCTGATCACCGAGGCGCAACCGGCTGGACTGTGGCTCGTCGGCACGAGCACGGGCGGCTCCATCGCGACCTGTGTCGCTGCCGACGACCCGCGCGTGCGGGGTGCCGCGCTGCTCAGCCCGCGTGCCGACTTCGACGACTGGGCCGCGCAGCCACGGCGGTTCCTCGAGCACGCCCGCGACATCGGAGCGATCCGAACGCCGGGCTTCCCGAAGGCGTTCGACGAGTGGGCCCGCGAGCTTCGTCGATTCCGCCCTGTCGACGCCGCCCGAAGGTTCGCCCCGCGACCCTTGCTGGTGATGCACGGCGACGACGACGAGAGCGTGCCCACGGTCGACGCCCGTCAGCTCGCTGCCGGCCACGGCTCGGCCGAACTGCGTCTGATCGCCGGCGCCGGCCATCGCCTCCGCCACGACCCACGGGCGATCGCCGTCCTGCTCGGCTGGCTCGACCGTCAGCGCGCGCTGTTGTAGTTCAGCCCGCGTATCCCTGCGGGTGGGTGCTGTGCCAGAGCCAGGCGCTGGCGACGATGTCGTGCAGCGAGCGTTCGGCGCGCCAGCCGAGCACCTGGCCGATGCGCGTCGGGTCGGCGTAGGTGGCGACGGGGTCGCCGGCGCGGCGCGGGACGATCTCGTACGGCACGGGCATGCCGGCGACGGCCTGCGTGGCGGTGATGACGTCGAGCACGCTGCTGCCGACGCCGGTGCCGACGTTGAGGATGGTCGACGGCTTGTCGGCGGCGAGGTGGTCGAGCGCACGCACGTGCGCGTCGGCGAGGTCGTCGACGTGGACGTAGTCGCGGATGCAGGTGCCGTCGTGGGTGGGGTAGTCGTTGCCGAACACCTGCACCGGCGGACGCAGGCCGAGCGTGGCCTTCATCACCAGCGGGATCAGGTTGAGGCTGCGCTCCCACACCTCGCCGTGGGTGCCGTCGAGCGCTGCGCCCGACGCGTTGAAGTACCGCAGGCTGACCGAGCGCAGTCCCTTGGTGACGCCGTACCACGTGAGGATGCGCTCGACGGTGGCCTTCGACTCGGCGTAGACGCTCTCCGGGCGGATCGGCGCGTCCTCGTCGACCGGCATCGCGTCCGGCGTGCCGTTGACCGAGCACGACGACGAGAAGACGATGTCGCGCACGCCGCTGGCGAGCATCGCCTCGACCAGCTTGACCGTGCCGGTGATGTTGTTGAGCCAGTAGCGGTCCGGGCGCAACATGCTCTCGCCGACGTTCTTGTACGCGGCGAAGTGCACGACTTGATCCACCCCGTGCTCGGCGATCGTGCTCGCCACGAGCTCCGCATCGGCGATGTCGCCCACGACCAGCGGCACGTCGGGGATGGCCTGGGCGTTGCCGTACTCCATCGTGTCCAGCACGACCACGTCACGTCCCAGCGTTCGCAACTGGCGAACGGTGTGCGATCCGATGTACCCGGCTCCACCGGTGACGAGCGTGCTCATGCGCGCCGAGGCTATCGGTGAGCTGCTGCTCCATCCGTTCGTCTCGACTGTCAAGGGTTGATCACGCAGCGTGGTGGGGTGCGCCACGACGGTAGCGTTTCGGCCCATGACGAGGCTGGCGATCATCGGGACGGGTTACGTGGGCTTGACGACGGGGGCGTGCTTCGCACACCTCGGCCACGACGTCGTGTGCGCGGACATCGACGAGGCGAAGATCGAGCGGTTGTCCCGCGGCGAGATCCCGATCGTCGAGCACCGTCTCGACGAACTGGTGGCCGAAGGCCTGCGCCGCGGCAACCTGCGCTTCGTCGTCGGTGCCGCCAACGCGGTCGCCGATGCGGAGGTCATCTTTCTCTGCGTGCCGACGCCGCAGGGCGAGGATGGCTCGGCCGATCTCAGCTACGTGCAGACCGCGGCGAAGGAGATCGCGCCGGTCCTGCCCTACGAGTCGATCGTGGTCAACAAGTCGACGGTGCCGGTCGGCAGCACGAAGGTCGTCGAGCGCGTGCTGCGCCGAGCCGACGTGAAGGTCGTCAGCAACCCCGAGTTCCTCCGTGAAGGCTCGGCGGTGGACGACTTCCTCAACCCGGACCGCGTCGTCGTCGGCTGCGACGATCGCGCTGCGGCGATCGCCGTCGGAGCGCTCTACGACAGCATCAAGCCGCAGGTGATCGTCACCGACCCGGCGAGCGCCGAGACGATCAAGTACGCGGCGAACGCGTTCCTGGCGACGAAGCTCAGCTTCATCAACGCCATCGCTGCCGTGTGCGAAGGCGTCGGCGCCGACGTCAACGACGTCGTCGTCGGCATCGGCTACGACAAGCGCATCGGCCGCGAGTTCCTCCGCCCCGGACCGGGCTGGGGTGGTTCCTGTTTTCCAAAGGATTCCCGGGCACTGCTGAAGATCGCCAACGAGTCGAACTACAACTTCGACCTGCTCGCCGGCGTGATCGCAGTCAACGACGAGCAGTTCGATCGCGTGGTCGACAAGATCCGACGGGCTGCCGGTGGTGTGCTGCGCGGCGCGACGGTCGGCGTGTGGGGCCTGACGTTCAAGGCCCGCACCGACGACCTGCGCGATTCGCCGTCGCTGGAGATCATCAAGCGGCTCATCTCCGGTGGCGCCCAGGTGCGCGCCTTCGACCCGACGGTCGAAGGGCTGAAGAAGGGCATCCCGGACGACGTGATCATCTGCGCCGACGCCGTCGACGCCACCGCCGGCGCCGACGTGCTCGCCGTCCTCACCGAGTGGGACGACTTCAAGTGGATCGAGCCGGAGACCGTCGCCGCGGTGATGACCGGTCGAGCTGTCGTCGACGGTCGCAACCTGCTGGAGCGCATCGACTGGCAGCGCGCTGGGTTCACCCACCAGGGCATCGGTCGCTGATGGCCAGGCACCTGGTGGCCGGAGGGGCGGGGTTCATCGGCTCGCACCTCGTCGACGCGCTGCTCGCCCGCGGTGACGAGGTGGTGGCGCTCGACAACTTCGCCACCGGCCGCCGCGCCAACGTCGCCCACCTCGACGGCCACGAGCGGTTCACGCTGATCGAGCACGACGTGACCACGCCGCTGCCCGACGCCATCCTCAACGACCGCTTCGACCGCGTGCTCGACCTGGCCAGCCCGGCATCGCCGGACGACTTCGCCACGATGCCGTTGGAGATCCTCGCCGTGGGTTCGACGGGCACGCGCAACCTGCTCGACCTCAGCGTGGCCCACGGTGCTCGCTTCTTCCTCACCTCCACCAGCGAGGTGTACGGCGACCCGCTCGTGCACCCCCAGCCGGAGACCTACCTCGGCAACGTCAGCTGCATCGGGCCGCGCAGTTGCTACGACGAGGCCAAGCGGTTCAGCGAAGCGATCACGATGGCGTACCACCGCTGGCACGGCATCGAGGTGCGCATCGTGCGCATCTTCAACACCTACGGCGAGCGCATGCGTCCACGCGATGGCCGCGTCGTCAACACGTTCGTCGTCCAGGCGCTTGCCGGCCTGCCGTTGACCCTCCACGGCGACGGCAGCCAGACGCGCAGCTTCGTCCACGTCGATGACGAGGTGCGCGGCTTGCTTGCGGTGCTCGACGGCGACCTGACCGGGCCGGTGAACGTCGGCAACCCCGGCGAGTTCACGATGCGCGAACTGGCCGAGCTGGTCGTCGAGCTGACCGGCGCGAGCAGCGAGATCACCTCGATCCCGCTGCCGCCCGAACGCGAGGGCGACCCGCTCCAGCGACAGCCCGACATCACCTTGGCGAAGTCCACCTACGGGTGGGAGCCGACGATCTCGTTGCGTGACGGCCTGGCCCGGATGATCGCCTTCTTCCGCGACGTCGAAGGCGTTTGACGGCCGCGACGACTACGGTGTCGCTGATGAGCGGCGAGGTGAAGATCGATGACTCGATCGTCGTCGCTCCGGCGGACGGAGTGCGAGCCCCCGACCTGCTGGTTCCTGCCGGCGTCGCCGCGGCGGTCGTGCTGACCTACGTGTCGACGGTCTTTCTCCGGTACGGGCTCTACGACGACTACAACAACGGTGTTCGTGGCCTGCGTGGCCTGTTCGACTTCAGCGTCTCCGACGGCCGACCGCTCGGCGGCGCCCTCCTCGTCGCCAGCTACGGACTCACCGATCCCATCGTCGACTTCGGACTCGTTCGGGGCATCGCGATCCTGGCCTTGGCCATCGAGGCTGCGCTGGTCGCGATGCTGCTGCGACGTGCCCTCGGAACGACGCAAGCGGCCTTTGTCAGCTTCGTGGCACACGTCACCATCGGGGTCCAGATGGTCTCGGCATGGGGTGCGACGTTGTTCGTTGCGCCGCTCGCCGCGATCGCTGCAGGCTGGGGCGCTTGGCATCTCTGGCACGCTCCAGAGCTTCGGTCGCGATCCACCGTCATCGGCTGCGCCGGCGTCGTCGTCGGTCTGTCCATCTACCAGCCGTCGGGAATGGCGGCGCTCGGCGTGTACGTGTTGCTGGTCGTCGTCGACACCAGTGGGCCTTCGGCCTTCGTGCGTCACCTTCGCAACGCGCTCGGAGGTCTGGCGGTGGCCGTCCTCGCGTACGCGGTCGTGTGGAAGGTGTGCAGCGCCCTCGTCGCGCGGGCAGGAGAACGGGGTGAGCTTGCCGATGACCTCGGGGCCAAGTGGGATTGGCTGGTCGACGTGGTCGGGCCGCGCATCCTGCACCCGTTCTCGATGAGCAACGGCGCTGCCCTCTCGGGATTTCTCGTCGCTGCACTGATCGTCGTGGCACCATGGCGACGGTCGGAGCCTTGGTGGTTCAACGCCGCTCGCAGCCTTCTGGTCGTCCTCGGAATCGTTGCCTGCTACCTGCCGAACCTGGCCGTGCGTGAGTCCTGGGCGAGCTCTCGGAGCCTGTGGGTCGTGCTGGTGCTCGCCGCGGCCGTGGCAGCGATCGGTGCGGTTCGACTGGCTGAGCTGATCTTCGCCCGCCTGCCCCGGGCACGATCGGTCGGCACGTGCGTGGCGCTCCTCATCGCGCTCGTGTTCGCCCATCGAGCGGCGACGAACGTCGTCGACTACGTGGCTGAACCGAACGCTGTGGAGCTCCGCGCGGTTCAGGCGAGCATGCGAGCTGCGATCGCCCAGAACCCGCAGGAGATCGTCCTCGTCACTGCGTCGTGGCAGGACTCCATCGCTCCAGGGGTGTCGTTCGACGAGTTCGGGTATCCGGCCAGTGCGGCATCGTGGGCGGTGCTGCCGATGGTCGACCCGGTCATCCACGACCTCGGCTACTCCGGCGTCGTGTCGGTCGTCGCGCCGGCGGACGCGACGCGGTCGATCGGACCTGGCGTCGTCGTGATCGACCTTGCCAGCGTGTTGAGGTCGATCGATCGGTGATGGAGGTGGCGTTGTGATCCCGGTCAACGACCTGCGTCGACAGTTGAGCGCCGAGCGGGAGCGCCTGCTCGCGGCGATGGCCGGCGTCGTCGACAGCGGATGGCTGATCCTTGGCCCCTCCGTCACGACGTTCGAGGATGCGTTCGCCGATCATGTCGGTGCGTCCTCGGTGATCGGCGTGGCGAACGGGACCGACGCGCTGGTGCTTGCGATGCGAGCGCTGGGACTCGGGCCAGGACATGGGGTGTTGATGGCGGCCAATGCCGGCGGCTACGCCGCCACGGCAGCCCGCCTGGTTGGCGCGACGCCTGTGTACGCCGACGTGGACGAGCGAGGCCTGCTCGACCCGGACGACATCGCCGACCGTGACCTCCCGCTCGTGAGCGCAGTCGTCGTCACCCATCTCTACGGCCAATTGGCTGATGTCGCCGCCATTCGCAGAGTGCTCCCGGGCGTCCCGGTCATCGAGGACTGCGCGCAAGCGCACGGCGCGGGCGCGGTCGGAGGGCGGGCGGGGTCTCATGGAGACGTCTCGACGTTCAGCTTCTATCCGACCAAGAACCTCGGCGCGATCGGCGACGGCGGCGCGGTCGCGACGTCTCGCACCGACCTCGCCGAAGCGGTCCGGTCGCTGCGCACGTACGGCTGGTCGGGCAAGTACGAGGTTGGCCGTGCCGGAGGAACGAACTCTCGGCTCGACGAGCTGCAAGCGGCGGTGCTGTCCGAGCGGCTGGCCGACCTCGACCGGCGCAACGCGCGCAGGACGGAGATCGCCGCCGAGATCGATCGTGCCAGCGGAGGCCGGGTCCTCGGCGCCGGCACACCTGGTTTCGTCGCGCACCTGTGCGTCATCACCACTCGAGACCGTGACGACGCCAGACGCCGCCTCGCAGAGCAGGGGGTGAGCACTGACGTGCACTACCCGATCCCCGACCACCTCCAGCCGGCGTGGTCCGACCCGGCGGTGCGGCTGCCGGTCACCCAGCGCCTCGCCGAAACCGTCCTCACGTTGCCCTGCTTCCCAGAGCTGAGTGACGCCGAGGTGGAGATCATCGTCGCCGCAGTCGAAAGTGTTGTGCCGCCCCGATGACGACAACCACCGTCACCGTCGTCGTTCCGCTCTACAAGAGCGCTGGCTCGATCGGTGAGCTCGTGCTGCGCCTGCAGGAGCTCGGCGACGCCATCGCGCCACGGAGGCTGGAGATCATCTTCGTCGACGATGGCAGTCCCGACGACTGCGTCGAGCAGCTGCTCGGACGGTTGCCGTCGACGTTCGACACCCGGCTGCTGCGCCACAGCCGCAACTTCGGTTCGTTCGCTGCCATTCGGACCGGTATGGCCGAGGCGATGGGCGACTTCGTCGGCGTGATGGCTGCCGATCTGCAGGAACCGCCGTCGTTGATCCCTGAGATGCTGGACGCGCTCGACCGGACCGGCGCGGATGTTGCATACGGACGCCGGGAACAGCGATCTGCGGATGCTCGCTCCCACCAGGCGACCTCCGCCGTGTTCTGGCGGCTGTACCGCAGATTCGTCCAACCGGACATGCCGGCCGGTGGCATGGACATCTTCCTCTGTCGGCGCCACGTCGTCACAGCGTTGCTCTCCCTGGAGGAGTCCAACTCGTCGTTGGTGGGATCACTCGTGTGGTTGGGATTCCCGGCCGTCGAGGTGCCGTACGAGCGCGCTGCACGCGTGGGCGGGGGGCGGTCGGCGTGGACCTTGAAGCGTCGTGTCAGCTACATGACTGACAGCGCGTTCTCGTTCTCCCGGTTTCCGTTGACCCTGCTCGGGTGGACCGGAGCGATCGGGATGCTGGCGTGCGTGGCGGTTGCAGCGGTCGTGCTGGTCCGTCGGCTCACTGGCGAGGTCAGTGTCCCGGGCTACACCGCGCTGATGCTGACGCTGGTCCTGTGCACGAGCCTGCTTCTCCTCGCGCTGTGGATCGTCGGCGAGATCGCCTGGCGCGCCTTTGAGAACACCAAGCAGCGGCCGTTGGGGGTCGTACGTTCACAGGTGGCGATGCGGGCGACACCGGGGGACGATCAGGGCGCCGATCGCGGACCATCGTCGTCGAACACGACGTCGGAGTAGCCGCGTGAGAAGTGTCGCCACCAGGGGTACGGCGAGCCTTCCCGCTCTCGATCAGCCCACCGGATCGTCGAGGTGGGACCGATGTCGCGGGCCGGCGTCCCGACGACCGCTCGTCCGGCGAGCACCTCTCGAGTAACGGTTGCCCCTGCTGCGACGAAGGCGTCGGCGCCGATCGCGATGCCCGGCAGGACCACCGCCCTGGCCCCGATGACGGCGCGATCACCGATCGTCGGACCTGCGGTGTGAACGTCGCTCGGGGGGTGTGGATCGTTGGTCAGCACCACGTGGGGGAACAACCACACGAAATCGCCGATGAACGTGTGCTGTGGCACGAACACGCCGGAGTGGATCCGAACGTGGTCGCCGATCGTCGTCGTCCCCTGGAGATCGCTGTAGCTGCCGACCCGGAGGTTCGTTCCGATCGTGTGCCCTTCCCGCAATGTCGTGTGGTGGCCGGTCTCGAGCCGTGGGCCGATGGTCGAGCCCGAGTAGATGACTGAGTGGCTGCGGATCAGCGCCCCACCACCGACGTTCAGCGGTGCGTCGGTCTGCGTGCCGAGCATGCAGAACGGCTCGACCACCGATCCTGGGCCGATGGTCACAGCCGGGCCGATGATGACGTGGGCGCCGATGCTCGATCCATCGCCGATGACGGCGCTGGGGTCGATGATCGCGGACGGGTGGCGAGCCGGCTGGTTCATTCGGCGGTGTCGACCTTGCCAACGAGCGCGAGGTACTCCTCGTAGTCCCGGATGTAGTCGGCGTGGTCGTAGGCCTCGCTGGCGAGCACGAGGAGCACGGCGTCTTCGGAATGGCCGAACTGCGTGCCCCACACGAGCGCCGGCAGGTGCAGGCCGACGGTCGGAGTGTCGAGCACGACTTCTCGACGGACCCGCCCGTCGTCGACGATGCACCGAACAGAACCGTGGAGCGCGACGAGGAGCTGTTCGCAACGGTGGTGCGCGTGCTCGCCGCGCACCTTGCCGGACTGGACGCCATAGACGCAGAAGAACCGCTTCGGTACGAACGGCAGCGCTGAGAACTCGCCGACGACCAGCGAACCGCGCATGTCAGCCGCAGACTGCAAACGGACCATCGAAGCCGGATCGATCGCCTTGGGATCATCCGGGTCGAGCTCGGATGCTCGCACGCCGGGCTGCGTCAGGTTGCCCAACGGGTTCTGGTAGCCGACGATCACGGCAGGACCGCCGGCGACGATCGCGTGGGGCGGGACGTCGTCGAAGACCACGCTGTTGGCGATGACACGCGCACCCCGCCCGATGCGCACTCCGGGCAGCACCGTGGCGTGCGCTCCGATCAGCACGTCAGCAGCAACGACGACGGGTGCTTCGCCGTCCTCGCCGATGCACGTGAACGCGCCGATGGAGGCCGAAGGATGCAAGGTGGAACCAGCGCTCACGAGCGCTGTTCGATGCACTCCAGCGGTCATCGACGCAACCGTCTCAGTCTGCCGTACACCCGCCGCGGCGCGCGGCTCCAGCGCATCAACCTGGTGCGGTTGATCGCTTCGAGCTCGGCGCGCAGCTGCTCGACCTCTCTCGAGTCGTGTTCCGGGGTGCTGCGCACGTCTGTCATCAGTGCGGCCGGATCGGTCGGTCGCAGTGCCAGCTGCGCGCTGCGGGACGCGAGGATCTCGTCAATTGCCGGGGATGGCAGGAGGCCGAGGATCGAGTGCCGCTCGTCGAGAGCTGACAACGCACGGTTCAGTTCGCGACGCAGCACGGTGCCCTCGCGGACGGCCGCGGCATGGCGGTGCTGGCTGGTGGTCAGTCGAGTGGAGAGGTGCTCGGCGATGTCCTGCCAGCGCTGCTCCGGGATGGGGCTGATCGGCGCTGCGCCCAGCGCTGCGAGCGCCGCCGAACGCGTCGGTGTCGAGGCGTTCGCCGAGTCGAGCACCCAGAGCTGGCCCGGCTGCACCACGATCGGGTCGGACTCGATGAGTGCGTCGCAGTGGTCACCCGAGATCGCGAGGATCCGCTCGTCATCGAGCTGATGTTCGGAGGCGTCGACGATGACGACGTCGGCGCGGACGACCCCGGTGATCGAGGCTTCGAGCTCGGGGACTGTCATGTTGGTTCCACGATCAGTGCGGGGATGGCGTGTTCGATCTGCTCGAGGATCGCTGGCCACGTGATGTTCGTCGCCCAGTCGTGCGCGCGCCGGCGCATCGCATCGAATGCGGTCGGATCGGAGTGCATGGTGGTGAGAGTCTCCACGAATCGCTCGATGACGTGGTCGTCGCCGAGTGCGTCCTCGACGAGCACGCACTCCCGTCCGTCAGCGACGTACTCGGGGATGCCGCCGACGTCGGTGGTGACGACCGGCAGCCCGAAGACCATCGCATCGAGCATGACGAGTGGCAGGCCTTCCCAACGGCTCGGCAGGACGAGGCAGTCTGCCCATTCGAAGTGGGAGGCCATCTCGGCGGGGTCGAACGTCGGAGGCACAACCCGGATCTTTGCACCCGCAGGGATGGGTTCACCCTCGAGGACGGCGCGGCCGACGAGACGAGCCTGGATCGGCACACCTCGCCGATCGAGCTCGCCGAGGACGGCGATCAGTCGATCCATGCCCTTCTGCCGGTCGAACCGGCCCGCGAAGAGGATGCGTAGCGGTCGCTCGGGCAGCCCGGTTCGCTTGGACTCAAGTGCAACATCGAGATCCCAGTCGTCGTCGGTGGCGTACACGGCAGCGTTCGGGACGACCACGATCTTGTGCTCGGGAACGCCGAATCCGGCGATCTGATCGGCGGTGAGCCTGGACGGGACCACGTAGCCGTCGATGCAGCCTTCGTACTGCCGGGCGAGTGGGTAGAGGAACCCGACCGACAGCGAGTCGGCCGAGATGTCGACGTTCTGGATGAACACCAGTGTGGTTGGCGCAGTCCGTGCGCGCACAGCGGGCAGGTAGTGGAAGGCCGTTGCGCTGTTGGCGATCATCAGCACGTCCATGTCCTCCATGAAGGCCCGCACCGTCTGTTCCTTGTACGACGAGTTCGGAACCGGGTTGATGGTGGTGAACGCGGTCGCATATGACGCCCGCATCTCCAGCAGGCCGCTCTCGGAGGTCATGAGGTGAACTCGGTTCTCCGGTCGGTCGGCCATCGCTCGAGCGAGTTCGAGCATGATCAGGTCCATCCCGCCGAGCCCGATCCACGGCACGATCACGCCGACGTTCCGCGTGCCGGCTCGTCGGTGTCGTAGCTCGACCTGCTCGACGCCGGCAATCGCGTGGTCGTAGGCGAACGTTCGGTCCGGCACGGCGACCTGATCGTGGCGGCTGTACGGCCGCGCGGTCGGCAATGTGCACATCAGCTCGTCGATCTGGCGCTCGAGCACGGGGTCGCCGATCGATCCGAGCGCCGCTGGTGCGTGGGCCACGACGGGTCCGAGCACGCGGGTCGTCGCTGGACGATCTGACGCGCCATCGATCAGGTCGAGCAGCTCTCGCGCCGGGGCTGATGCATGCACTGCCGAGAAGGCGATGCCGCACGGCGGCACGCCCGTGTCTCGGACGTCGAGACCGCGAGCGAACGGCCGGGAATCGAGGTGCCAACCCAGCATGAGGTAGGGCTCGTGGCGCATCGCCATCTGGATCAACGACAGCACCTGGTGGAGCATTCGCTGGTTGCGAAGCTGGTCGAGCCACACCGATGACGCGATGACCACGATGGGCGGCGTGTAGCCGTCGAGGGCGGTGGCCGGGTCCGTGACGACGCGTGGTTCGTAGTCCGGTGACGAGAGGAACGACGTCGAGCCGCGGTCGACGTCGACGATCGCGAACCGAGGCAACTCGTCGTGTTCCGCTCTCGCGGTTGCCTCACGCGAGAAGGTGTCAGGGTGGAGCGCCTCGATCGTGCGCTTGGTCTGGGCCATCCGTGCCTGGCTCGCGGCGAGCATGGACATCCCGTGCTTGCGGTAGTGGAAGCCGAAATCGCCGATGTGCACGCCCGAGAACCCGCGCTCGGTGGCGTGCAGGTAGAACTCCCAGTCCTCGAAGCCGTTGACCAGCGACTCGTCGTAGCGGAGCCCAGCGTCGAACAACCGACGATGCAGGAAGCTCGTGGAGAAGCACAGGTTGTGGTCGCGGAGGCGGTAACGGCTGAAGCGGCTCGGCATCCGGGCCATGCCCTCGAACGACCCGAACAGCGTGCCGTCGCCGTACAGCCAGCCGGTGGTGGGATCGTCGATCTCGTCGAAGCGCTGTTCCAGGTCGCGGACGGTGGTCGAGCTGATCAGGTCGTCGGCGTCGAGCGGCAGGATGAACTCGACCTCCGGGTGGTGGCGCAGCGCCCACTCGATCCCCGTGTTCCGCGCCGCGGACAGTCCGCCGTTCGTCGCTCGCCGCAGCAGCGTCACCGACGAGCCGAACGGCAGCCGAGTCGCTGCGTCCAGCGCGGCAGCGTGCTGGATGGAAGACGCATCGTCCACGACGATGACGTGTGCCGCCTGCGACGTCGCTAAAGCAACGGCTTCGGCCACGTAGCCGGACTGGTTGTAGTGGGGCACGATGACGGCGGTCCGATGCCGATCGTGCGTTGTGGAGTTAGCCGCCATGACCGGGCCGAGAGCCTAGCGTGTCTGCCCGTCGACGAGGCGTCGGCCGCTCATGTGCGCGCACGCGTCGCGTCGTCGACCTGGGCGCGGAGCTCTGCGATCTCCCTGTCGCGTCGGTCGATCTCGGCCAGGAACCCGGCTGCCACCGTGCCGGCGTGTGCCTCGATCGACTCGATCCGCTGCTCGTACCAGGCCGATGTGTCGGCGAGGTGCTGCTCGTGCCAGGTCGTCGACGCTGCAAACCTTCGGTCGTGCTCGGCCACGGTGGCCCGCGTCTGCAACGAGTGCGATCGAGTCGCCTCGGCCAGTCGTTGCTCTGCCTCGGTCCGAAGCGCCAATGCCTCAGCGAGTGCTTCCTCGGCTTCGAGCACCTGATCGCGCAGGGAAACGAGTGCGGCGCCGGCTGCATCGGCCCGGTGTCGTTCGATCAGATCGGCGCATCGATCGCGGGAGGCGACATCAGGGAACGCGCCGACGATCGACGTGGCGAGGAGAGCACTGGCATCGTTCGATCTCGTCAGGCCGCTGCATACGTGCTCGATGCCGAACGAAGCGAGCAGCGACCGCAGCTCCTCCAGTGACCACTCGCGGACGTGGGCTTCGTTCGGCGGAGGTCCTCGGTGCCGGCTCCCCCAGGTGATCGCTCGTTCCGGCGTGGACAGCACCACGGACGCGCCGGCGAGGGTGGCGCGTGCGACGAAGCGCAGCAGCGGAGCCGGATCGGGCACGTGCTCGATGACGTCGGAGCAGACCACGAGCGCACCGTCGAGGATCACGTCGTCGAGCGGGATGCGGTTCGGGCTGCCGAGATCGAACTCGAGGGCGGTGGCATCGGGGAATCGAGCCCGGAATTCCCGCAGGTTGGGGCCCGGAAGATCGACTCCGATCATCCGATGACCGGCGAACACGCCCATCTTGGTGCCGGCACCGCACCCGAGGTCGATCACGATCCTGGCGTCGAGCCGATCGGCGATCATTCGCGCCGTCCGGTACACGTCCGGTTGCCAGAGCACGTCGCCCGTCTCGTCGTCGAAGTAGCTCGGCACGTCGCGCGACACGTAGTCGGCGGGGAGCGAGTGGTCCGAATCCATCCGTCTACCTTGCCTCATCGGGCAGACGAATGAGGCCGCGGCAGCAGCCGTTCAGCGCGCCGGGGGTTCGTCCGGTCCGGTGCCGGCCTCGGAGAGCGTGGTCGGCAGGCGGCTCACATCAGCTTCCAGGTGATCGATCCACCTCTTCAGGTCGGCGATGACCTCGTCACGATGCTCCGTCTCACGCCGCCAGTTCGCGTGCTGTTCGGCATGCCAGGCGACCACCGTCTGCAGTTCACCGACCATCTCGGCGAGCTGCTTCATCGCCGTATGGCCACTGGTCTTGCGCTTGCCGACCGGCGCGGGGGAATCGGATGTGTCCGTGCCGCCGTCGGCGCGATGGGCTGCCCTTGTCGGAACGATGTCCAGCTTCGAGTAGACGGCGACGACGGTTGCGCACCAGTCGAGCCGCGCCGCGAGCTGCCGCCGAAGGTCGATCGGGTGCGGATCGTGAAGAAACGTCTGCAGATCCACCTTCGGGAGCGAAAGCGTGTCGTTCTTCTGCTCGTAGTAGTCGTTGCGCGCCCGCAACCAGCAGGGCACGCCCATCGCCGCGCACAACATGGCGACGTGGTACGAGGAGGAGATCGCCAACGAGCGAGAGGGTGCGACGCCGATGTCGACCGGGCCGACGTGATCGACATCGCTCATCATCGCGAGGTGGTCGAGATGGATCACGCCGTACGACGGGAACGGGAAGTGGTGCTCGAGTTGGCTGATCACTCCGAGAGTGTCGACGACCTCATGGACACGCTGATCGGTGTAGGCCTGGAGCACGATGGCTTTGACACCGGCGCCCACCGTCGTCACGACGTCGTCGAGCATGCCCGCGAACAGGCTCACCTCATCGACGTCGCTCTCTGCCGTGTACGCAGAGGCGTTCATGTGCACGAGAACCGTCGGGTGTTCCACCTCGATGCCATCGTCGTGGACGAGGCGCGGGGCGAGGGCGTGCACCTGTTCGCTCGCGTCGTCGAACGAGTACTCGGCAGCGACACCTCTGCTTCTCAGGAGGTCGACCGACAGTGCGTCCCGGCAACCCACGAGGACGATCGGGAGGTCTTCGAGGAGCGCGACCAGATCGTCGGCGAACTGTGGATCGACCTGTTGTCCGCTGACCACGCACGAGGTGATCGCGAAGCGTGTCAGTGCTTCCCTCGCTTGCTCCGCCATCCCGGCGCCCCAGTAACGATTGAAGAACCCGCCGCCGTAGATGTGCGCGTGGCCGATCGGGAGATCATCGGTGAAGAGGGAGAGCCCCACGTCCGAGAAGTCGGCACGATCCGGCGACCAGAACACGACCTCCTCGATCGCGAACGCCGCTCGGACGTGTTCGACGAAGTCGGGGCCCGTGATCGCGTCCGTGCTCAGCAACACGGTGGGCTCGAGCCCGGTGTGCTGGCGATGGAATCGGATCGCGCCTTTGAGTTGGAGGATGTCGCCGAAGTTCGGGAATCCCAGGTAGCTGCCGACCAGCAGCACGCGGCGGCGCTGTTCGGTGAAGCTCGTGATCGAAGTCCCGTCGGCGTAGAAGCTACGAGGAGCAACCACGGGCGGGGAGTGTACCGACGGACGCGCTCACTCGATGTGGAGCGGGGGTGCGCCTGCGATCCAGCCAGGTGGCAGCTCCAGCGCTTCGATGTCCACGGGAGCCGATGAGGAGCGGATCCCCGTCGCGCGGTGCGTGATGACGGCGTCCACAGGGGCGAACGATTGGATTCTTTCGACCTCGTGTACCAGCGCGCCTGCGATGTCGCTCGGGACCGCGAGCCGGTGTCGCCACGTCTCACCCTCGAGCTCGACGGAGGCCTGGATCCCGCTGGCTTCGACGACCCGAACGACCACGTCTGCAGCGAGCGCGATGCGAGCAACCTCGTCGACGTCGGCGCTGCGCGCGGCGCAGATGACGACGGTGCGTCGAGCGGGGAGTCTCGTCGGCGCGATCGACCTGTCTGGCGCGGTCAGGCACCTTGTGGTGGCTCGCCGGAGCGCAGCGGCGCTGCCGTCGGCGAGCGCCCTCGCGACCACCTGCACCGTGGCCTCGGCGAACCCTCTCTCGACGAGTCCCTCGACTTCGCAGCGACCTGCCTCGCTGACCACCGCGGAGCCAAAGGCCCTGCATGCCGCGTCGATCTCGGTGCTCGACCGATGGCCTCTGGCATGACGATGGGCGAAGTACGTGTTGTTCTTGACGATCGGGTACCAATTGGTCACGATCCGACCTGCGCCGCGGACCGCCGACGCAGCCGACTTGTGGTGAACCACACCGCGATCCGACTGCTCGATGACGAGGCCGGCGTCGACCAGGCGCATGCACAGATCGGTCTCGTCGTGGAAGTACTCGTAGGTCTCGTCGAAGCCACCCACGGACACGAGGGCGGAGCGCCGGAAGATCATGTTCGTGCCCTGGATGTACGGCACGGTGAAAGATCCGGGGAAGCAATGGTCCGGGTGGACGATGCGGTCGCGGTGCGTCGGTTGCCCGAGGCGGTTCACGGCGCTGTACCGATACTGGAACGCCATGCCGGTCTCATCGAGCACAGGACCACCCGCACCTGCGACCTCCGCGTCGGTGAACGACGCGCTGAGATCCCGGAGCCAGGTGAACTCAGGCAGCGCGTCGTCGTCGATGAACGCGACGAGATCCCCGGCCGATGCTTCGATCCCGATGTTGCGCGACCGCGCGAGGTTCCTCTCCGGATTGCTCAACATGCGCACATCGCGGTGTGCTCCGACCACCTGTTCGGTGTGGTCCGTCGAGGGACCATTGACGACGATGACCTCGAACGCGTCGTGCTGCAGGTGCCGAAGCGACGCCAGTGTTGCCTCGAGTGAGTTTGCCCGGTCGAGCGTGGCGATGACGATGGACACGGTGGTCACGGCTGATCGGTGCGCTCCGATTCGAGAGCGGCGACCTTCCGGCCGAGCTCGCGCAGCGCTGCGGGCAACGAGTCGAGGAGGTTGGAGCTGGCCTCGAGCTGTGCGGCCCGCCCGGCGTCTGCGACCTCGCGCTCCCGATGTTCGGCGGAGATCGCGCGGAGCTGCGACTCGATGGACGCGATGCGGTTGTCGAGCGCGCGGAGCTCGACACGCACATCCGGTGTCACCACCTTCTCCGCGAGCAAGCGCGCCCTGCGCACGCTGCGCGCAGCGACGATCTTGCGTGTCAATCCGCTCATCGCTCCTCCCGTCCGCGCGTCGCCCACCCCGTGGACGTCCACGTCGGTCGCATCGTGATCGCACCCGCTGTCTCGTACGGCTGACCGCTCAGCACGTCGAAGCGCAGGGCAAGCTGCACGTGGTCGTACTCGTGCTGGCGGTTGAAGTCGGTGATCTCGGTGTGCACGTCGTAGGTGCCGGGCAGCAGGGCGATGTTGTCGAGCCGCACGTCGATGGTGCCCGAGCCGCTGATGCTCATCGGCAGCAGCCCTGCGTCGCGGGTGCTCGGCGCGGTGACCACCGACCCGCCGAGGCGCTCGATGCTGAACGCGAACACCGGCTTCGGCACCGCCCGCTCGGCGCGGTAGTGCATCCGCAGGGTGACGGAGTCGTTCGTGCGGCAACGCTTCACGGCGACGCCTGCGTCATTGATCAGCTCGACCTCGTCGATCTGGATCTCGCCGGAGCCGCGTCGGATGCTGCCGTCGTTGCCGGCGCGGCTGCCGAGCATCGACTCGGTGTATGCCTCGACCAGCTCGGCCGGGTCGCCCTCGCCGGTGATCACGCCACGCTTGAGCCAGATGGCGCGGTCGCACATGTTGCGCACTGCGCCGAGGTCGTGGGTGACCAGCACGATCGTGCGGCCTTCGTTGCGGAACTCGACGAACTTCTCCAGGCACCGCTGCTGGAAGGTGACGTCGCCGACGGCGAGGATCTCGTCGATGATCAGCAGCTCGGGGTCGACGTTGATCGCGACGGCGAACGCCAGCCGCACGTACATGCCCGACGAGTAGGTCTTCACCGGCACGTCGATGAACTGCTCCAGGCCGGAGAACTCGACGATCGCGTCGAACCGCTTGGCGATCTCCTTGCGGCCCATGCCGAGGATGGCCGCGTTGAGGAACACGTTGTCGCGTCCGCTGAGCTCGGGGTGGAAGCCGGCGCCGAGCTCCAGCAGCGCGGACATGCGCTTGTGCACGCGCACGGAGCCCTTGTTCGGCTGGAGGATCTTGGCCATGCACTTCAGCAACGTCGACTTGCCCGAGCCGTTGTGTCCGATCACACCGAAGACCTCGCCGACGGGCACCTGGAACGTGACGTCGTCGAGGGCGACGAACTCCTCGTAGCGGTTGCGGCCGCCGGCGGCGATCAGCTGCTTGAGCGAGTTGGTCTTCTCCGAGTGGAGGCGGAACGTCTTGGTGAGGTGGTCCACCTCGAGGGCGAGATCGGCCACGGTCAGATCTCCTCCGCGAAGCGGGGCGAGAGCTTGTTGAAGGCCCAGAGCCCGAAGCCGAAGGTGAGGAACGCGTACACCGTCAGCGCCAGCATGCGGCCCGCGCCGGGCAGGCGCAGGTCGTACATGATGTTGTGGACGGCGACGATGAAGCTGCCGGTGGGGCCGTAGTTGGCGATCGCGCGCAACGGTCCGTTGGTGATCGTGGCCGGGTTGTAGATGATCGGCGTTGCGTAGAAGAGGATCTGGGAGAGGATGCCCCAGAGGTAATTGACGTCGTGGTAGAAGACGTTCAACGCCGCCAGCAGCAGGGCCACACCGGTGGTGAAGATGGCCAGCAGCACGAGCACGAGCATCAACGGCAACAGCCACGGCAGCACCATGTTGTGCAGGAACAGCATCGCCACGGTGAGCACGAGCAGCTCGATCATCAACGTGACGAACTGGGCGATGATCACCGAGAAGACGAGGTGCTCGTGGGGGAACACCACTTTCTTGATCAGGCTCGACCCGCCCTGCACGTTGCCCATCGAGACGCCGACGGAGATCGAGAAGAAGTTGAACGGCAGCGACCCGCAGAGGAAGTAGACGGGGAAGTTCTTGATGCCACTCGGGTCGCCGACGGGCGGCACCGCCTTGAACACGTACAGGAAGATCACCGTGAAGATGAGCATCTGCGTGATCGGGTTGAGCAGGCTCCACGCCCAGCCGAGGACCGACTTCTTGTAGCGGGTGCGCAGCTCCTTCAGCGACAGCAGGTAGAGCAGGTTGCGGTGCGCGACCGCTGTTCGCAGGGACATGAGGACCCAGAGCCTACTGAGCCGTCTCGTCGTCGGTCGGGCAGGTCGGCGCAGGTCGCAGCACCGAGAAGACCGCGCCGAGGGCGGTCAGCGCCAGCACGTGGATGGCCGTGGCGGCCGGCTGGAGGTAGTGGAAGTCGTAGTCGCCGACGCCGAACCGAGTGGCCAACGCAACCTGCGCGGCGCGCACCCACACCGCAACCATGACGGTGGCAGCGAACGCGACGAGCACCCATCGCCGCTTCCAGGCCAGCACCAGCACGGCCAGCAGGCCGGCGACGCGGAGGATCGGGGTGACGAACGTGCCGAACGCGAGGAAGCCATCGTCCAGATCGTTGGCGACGGTGTCGGGACGGGCGCCGAAGTGCACGACGTCGCCGTCGATCGAGTAGCTCCCGTCTGGCGGTGAGGTGTTGATGATCCGCTCCCACTGGATCAACACGTGCACCGAACCGTCGTCGCCGGCCGTGTCGAGCGGGCCGCGTTCGACGGTGAGCAGCGGCCGCCAGTCGGTGAGCGGGCGTCGGACGGCTGCGACGAGGTCGTCGACGCGGACCACCGGGATCGGCGGGGGAGCGGGTGTCCAGCCGTCGCACGCCGGCCGATCGTCGCTCACGCACAGGTCCTGGATCTCGGTGGCGATGCCGTCGAGCACCGCATCGCGTCGCTGCTCGTCGGTGAGCACGCCGGCCAGCTCCAACCCACCGTCCATGGCGAACCGCACGGCGTCGGTGTAGATCACGCCACCCTCGCGCTCCCACTCGGGGAAGCCGGCCGCGATCGTCGCGAAGCTCGGCGAGCGAGCGACGAGCGAGTCGAACATCGCCGGCGTGAGCGTGCGCGTGTTCTCCGTGCCGTCGTTGATGTAGCGGGCGATCGCCGCGTGCGCCGCGTCGAAGTGGTCGTCGTCGAACAGCGTTGAGGCGTCGAGACCTGACCGCTGGTTCAGCTGCGTCACGGCAGCTCGTGGCCCGAAGTAGGCGACCAGCGACAGCAGCACGAGCGCGGCGGCCGGGACCCACCGGCGGTCGACGACCGTTCGGCGCAGGAGGACGACGACGAGCACGGCGAGCGAGGCGACCATCCAGATCGCGTCCTCGCGGATGATCGTCGTCGCGCCGGCACCCAGGACGGCCAGCACGGCGAAGCGCCAGCCGTCCGATCCGCTGCGGAGCGCCCGGAACACGCAGGCGAACGTTGCCAGCAGCACCAGCTGCGCCAGGTCGTCGCGGATCACGTGCGAGCCGGTGAGCGTCTCGCTGTACGGGACCACGAGGACGCCGAGGTACAGCAGGACACGAACACTGCGACCCGTCTGCAGGAACGCGGCGATCTCGTGCGCCAGCCACCAGCCGATTGCGCACGTCAGGACCATGTCCACCAGCGCCAGGGGGAGGCCGCTGCGCGACACGATCGCCAGGTAGATCGCGTAGAGCGGCCCGCGGATGAACGTCTGCCGGTCGAAGTGGGTGGCCCAGCTCCCGCCGGCCAGCATGTCGGCGCGAGCGATGTAGTTGCCGTCGTCGTACGACGCTGTGAGGAAGAAGTGAGGGCGAGACAGCACCGACTGCACGAGCCGGATCGCCGTGACCACCAGTGCGACGATGCCGCCGCGAGTGGGGCGTTGCATCGAGCGAACGCGGGCGGCGGCACCGTGCCACGGGTTCCGGCCCACAGCGTCACTATAGTCCTGGGCGTCATGCGAGGGGATCGACCACAGCGTCCGAACCCGTTGCGCAACCCGTTCTGGCGCCTGCTCCTCGGGCTCGCCGGGCTGGGCGTCTGCTACATGCTCGCGGTGCCGCCCAACGGCGGCGTCGACGAGCAGGACCACCTCGTTCGTGCGGCGGCAACGGTTCGCGGCGATCTCGTCGGCCACGGGCTCACCTCACCCGACGATCAGGTGCGCGTGTACGACGTGCCGATCGAGTTCAAGGGCCCGCACAACGTGTGCTGGTCCCGCGACCCCACCGTCGACGCCAGCTGCCTGGACTACGACGTCGACCCGAACGAGCAGTCGTTCGCCCTCAACGGCTACTACCCGCCGACCTACTTCGCCATCGTCGGCTGGCCGTCGCTGGCCTTCACGGGGTACTCCGCGCTGCGTCCCATCCGACTTGCCTCGCTCGTCGTCTGCGTTGCGCTGATGGCCTTCGGCCTGCACCTCGCCTGCCGCCGCTTCGGCAACCGCGGTGCACTGCTCGCCGCCACCGCGATCACGCCCACCACGTTCTTCCTCTTCGGCGTGGTCAACCCGCAAGCGGTGGAGGTGGCCGCCGCGTTCGTGGTGTGGATGGCCCTTCCCGCCGTGCTCGACCGCACGATCGGACGGCGGGAGATGTGGGGCTTCCTCGCCGCAGGAGCACTGCTGGTCTCGGTGCGGCCGCTCGGCTCGCCGTTCTGGTTCGTGATCCTCGTCGTCAGCGTCGTCCTGCACGGCACGGACTGGCGGGGCGCCGTGCGCTCGGTGCTCCGGCACCGTTCGATCGTGGCCATCTCCGCCCTGGCGCTGGTCGTCACCGCCTGGTCGTTGATCGGCGGGGTCGGATCGCTGGAGAACGAGCAGTACGCCCGCTCGGTGTCGTTGACCGACACGATCGGCACCTCGTTCGTCAACCAGCTGACGTGGTTCCACGACGCCGTCGGTCGTCTCGGCTGGTTGGACATCACGCCTCCGGCGGTGACGCAGTGGGTGTGGTCGGTGCTGCTCGCGGTCGCGCTGGTGGTCGGTCTCGTCGCCGTTCCGCGCATCCGCCTGGCGCTCGTCCTGCTGGCGCTCGGCTACTGGGGACTGCAGATCTACACCAGCTACACGCAGGCCTCCAGCAACGGCTTGAACTGGCAGGGGCGCTACGGGCTGGCGCTGCTGATCGGGCTGGTGATGGTGGTCCTCGCGGCGCTCGGGCCACGTCTCGCCACCGCACGATGGGCTCCGGCGATCGCCCCGGCGCTTGCGATCGGCCAGTTCGCCTCGTTCTACCTCGCACTGCGCCGATGGACCGTCGGCAGCAACGGCCCGATCTGGTTCGCCTTCGACGCCAACTGGTCGCCACCGCTCCCCACGGCGATGGTGCTGCTCGGGGCCGTCGTCTCCGTTGCGCTCGTCGGTTCGGCAGCGATCGGGACGGAGGCTCGGGCATGAGCTCGACCGACCCTGACTACGCGGCGCGCCTGGCCGAGATCAGCGGTCGAGGGTGGAAGCGGTTCGCCCCCAACCCGTATCGCTGGAACGTTCGCCGCCTCGCTCGCGGGCGAGTGCTCGACGTCGGCTGCGGCATCGGTCGTTGCCTGTCGTTCTTCCCCGAGCGCTCGATCGGCGTCGACCCGAACGCCGACGCCATTCGGCGCTGCCGAGCTGCCGGCCTCGACGCGTTCACGCCGGACGAGTTCGCCGCCTCCTCGCACAACGTTCCCGAATCGTTCGACTCCCTGTTGTGCGCACACGTCGTCGAGCACCTCACACTGGAGGAGGGAGTCGCCGCGTTGCAGCCGTACCTGTCGTTGCTGCGCCGCAACGGACGGATCGTCATCATCACGCCACAGGAGCGCGGCCAGGCGTCCGACCCCACGCACGTGCGGTTGATGGATGCGCCCCAGCTTCGCGAGCTGGCCGACGCGCTCGGCGTCACGGTGACGTCGATGCGCTCGTTCCCGCTGCCGCGCTGGTTCGGACGGTGGTGGATCTACAACGAGACCGTCATGCTCGCCGCCGCTCGCGACGGTGGCTGACCTCGGTCGCCACGTGCCGGAGGCTCTGCATCAGGCGAGCCATCGCGTCGCCCTGCCAACGTCGCCACCTCGGGACGTTGCTGTCCGCGGTGAGAGCTCGGATGATGCGACGGGTCTCCTCCGCCTGGCGCTTCGCCAACAACGAGCTCCACGAGCCGGCTGACAGGCGGAACGTCGCCAGCGAGGTGCGGATCAGGGCGATGTCCTGGCTGCGGCTGATCTCGGCGTACGTCGCGAGGTCGATGAGGTACTGCCAATCGGCGGGGAACCCGCCGGCCCGATCGAGCGCCTGTCGGCGGAGGAGGACAGTGGACGGCTCGCCGAGCGGGTTGCCGCCGTTGCGCAGCAGACCGAGCACCAGCTCCCGCCGGCCGATCGTCGACGCACGTCGCGGCAGGCCGCGCAGCCCGTGGTTGCGGTGGATCGGCGAGCCATCGGCGGCGACGATGTCGCGCAACCCGGTGACCATGCCGATCCGCTGGTCGACGTCACCATCGAGGACGGCGACCTGTGCCGTCAGGCAGTTCGGCTTGATGACGTCGTCGTTGCAGAGCAGCTTGACGTACGGCCCAGAAGACAGCGCGACCGCTCGGTTCCACGTCGCCGCGGCCCCCTGGTTCGTCTCGTTGCGGTGCACGGTGATGCGCTCGTCGTCGGCGGCGTAGCGCTCGGCGATCTCCAACGAGTGGTCCGTGGACCCGTCGTCGACGATGACGAGCTCCCAGTCGATGAAGTCCTGCGCGAGCACCGACTCGATCGCCTCGGCCAGGAACGCCTCGGCGTTGAACACCGGGACGCAGACGGACACGGTTGGCGTCATGCCGGGCCATTCGTGCTGGGCCAGGGCAAGCCCGGGTGCCGCGCTCGCATGGCGGCGATCGCATCACCGCCGGCGACGTTGGAGAGGCTGACCATCGAGGTGGCCTGGGTGCGGTAGCGGCCGAGGATCTCGGGGCACAGCACGGCGTGCCCGCCGCGCTCGGCGATGCGCAGCCAGAGATCCCAGTCCTCCCAGCCGTAGATGGCGTCGTCGGCCGGTCCGTACCCGCCGAGCCGCTCCCAGCTGGAGCGGCGCAGCATCGCCTGGGCGTCGATGTAGTTCGCCGCACAGAGCCGGTTCACATCCCACGCGACGGCGCTGCGCAGACCGTTCGCCATCCCGAAGTCCTCGAGGATCGAATACGCCGCGTCGGCGTCGGGGTCGATCGCCAGCGTGTCGGCAAGCCGTCGCAGGCACCTCGGGTACACCTGGTTGTCGGCGTCGAGCACCATCACCAGTTCGGCGCGGGCATGCTCGAACGCGGTGTTGCGCGCGGCCACGAGACCCTCGTTGGCGTCCTTGCCGATCAGCAGCATCGGCACGTCCGGATGATCCGCCAGGTACTGCTGCACGATGGCACGGCTGGCGTCGGTTGCGTGATCGTCGACGATGACGACGTCGAACGCGATCTCGGTGCTGGCGCCGACGCTGTCGAGCGTCTCGGTCACGACGTCGGCGTAGTCGTAAAGCGAGATGGCGACGGTGACCTCAGGCCGCGCCGCGGCGTACGCCGGGGTTTCCTGTCGTTCGATGTGCTGCTCGCTGCCATGTCGAAGGAGGCACTGCACCGCGTCGAGACGCCGCAGCGCTGCATCTTCTGCGCGGGCAAGGCGCTTCGCTGTTCGCTGCAACGGCAGGAACGGCTCGAACACCGGCAGCGGTGCCGCACCAGGGCGGGCCGGACGCACGCGCCACGGGCCGGTCGGCACGTCGCTCGTGACGCGAGTGGCGGCCTCGTCGAGCATCGGCAGCAGCTCACGCATCGACGACACGAGCGACGACACTTCGCTGACGGCGCCGGCCGCGCTGGCAGCGATGGTGGTCCTGCGGTCGTCGTCGCCGAGCAGATCGTCGAGCGCGGCGCCGAGCTCGTCGAGCGTCGCAGTGATGAAGTGCACGCCGTCGACCAACGGCTCGTGGTCAGTGGTCGGCTCGGTGAGCACGACGCAGCCGTTGGCCATCGCCTCGGCCAGGCGGGCCCACTCGAAGTACGTGTTGACCGCATCGGTGCGCTTGCGATGCAGGTTGACGAGCACCTTGGAACGGGCGAGCAGCCGGTGCTTCGCCTCGCCGAACACCAAACCGGGGGTGGTCGGGCCCACGGGGCGATCGTTGACGAAACAACGCAGCTCGGTGCGGTGACGCGCCAGCACCGGTGCGAGCGCGGCGAGTGCTTGCGATCGGCGTCCGTCCAACGCGCCGAGGAACAGCACGTCGATGTCGCGGGTGGTCGCCGGGGCGACCATCGACGGCACCGCGCCGAGCACCAGACGATGAGCGTCCACGCCCTCGGCTCGGAGCGCGGCCACGCCCTCCTCGTTGATGTCCAGCGCGGTGGGCCCGAGACGGGCGACGTCGAGGCCGCGTTCGAACCACGTCGTGCCGGGCTGTTCGGTCCCGATGCAGATGCTGGCGACGGCTGCGCGACGCAGGTCGTCGACGGATGCATCGGTGAGCGTGAAGAGCTCGTGCGGGGCGACGACGAGTTGCAGCGACCCATCGGCGACGGGGAGGCGATCGCTGACGACCGTCGCGTCGCGGCCGGCGATGGTGCACGCCTCGGCGATGTTGCGGGCGATGTCCGTCATGAACGCGTTGCCGTTCGCAGCGACGAAGACCCGAACCGGAACCGGCATCACGTCGTTCGGCGCCGGTGGGCGACCGCCCGCCAGGCTTTGGCCGGCTGCGCCCGCAGGTCTGCAGCGATCGACGTGATCACGGCACGCCGGCTGACGGCGGCCGGCAGCGACTCGGCCAGCGCGCGGATCTCGGAGCGCCGCGCGATCGCCTCCTGGCGCAGCACCGCGATCTGCTGCTCGGCCAGCTCGACACGGGCGCGCAGCTCGGCGTTCTCCAGTTCGAGACGCTCGGGGGTCTGCGGATCCACGTGGTAAAGATAGGGCGCGATGAGGAGCAGCAGGTGGTAGCCGGCGGCGGCTCGACGTCCACGGCGGCGCTGCTCCTGGTGCCGAACGGGACGCACCGCCCGGATGAGCTGGCTCGGGCGATCGCCCGGTTCCACCCCGAGTGGCCGGTCGTTGCCCGTTGGTGCGGAGACCCGCAGCTGCAGCCGTCGTCCGGTGCAGTGACGTGGCTTCCCGTGGACCAACGCGAGCACGAGCGTCGACTCGTTCGTCACGATTCGGACCACGTGGTGTGGCTCGGTGCCCTCGATGCCGTCCACGAGTTGCTCGATGCGCATGACCAGGTCGTGGCGATGGAGGTCGGCAAGGTCGCCGTGCTGGGCGCGCTCGACGCACTGCTGGCGGTCGACGGCGACGCCGTGTTCGTCTCCCGTGGCGCCGCCCCGTTGCCGAGCGACGGGTGCTGGCCGGACGAGGGCGCGCTGGCTCGCCACGGTCGTTCGAGCGATGGGATCGCGGTGTTTCGGCGTGGGTCGGTCGAGCTGCGGGCGTGGCTCGGCGAACAGCTGGGTTCCGGCGGCGACGCAATTCCGATCGGCCGTCGTTTCGAGCGGGTCACGGCTGCCTTCGATGCCGGCTGGTGCGATGACTCCGCCATCGGCGCCGGCGCGTGGCGATGGCCGCTCGACGACCGGGTCGCGCTGCTCGACGCCTCAGGCTTCGACCAGGGCCAGCCGTGGGTGCTGGTTCCCGGGACCCCGTCACCGTTGCGGGTCTCGGTCGCCGAACCAGCGGTTCGACGTGCGCTCGTCGCTGACGCACTCCCGCAACTCTCCGGTGATGTCGAGCCGTTGGTGCTCCCGGGTGGTGTGCCGGTGGATGCGTTGGTGCGCTCCATCGCCGCGTCGTCGCTCGATCACCCGCTGCCGTGGAGCGAGGCTGCAGCCTTCCTGACGCTCGTCGAGACGCAGTGGTGGGAGCTGACCAGGTCGTCGCGTCACGACCTCGCCCACGCGTTTGCCGATCCCGGCGGGGCGGATGCCGAGGCGTTCCTGCGGTGGCAGCGGCGAGCGTTCGTCGACGACGGTGCACCCTTGTTGCTGCACCCGCGTGCAACGGGCGACGCGCATCGGCCGGGCCAGTGGACGGTGGCACCGACGCTGGCCGAGGACGGGCTGGACCTCGTCGGCTACCTCGGTCACGAGCTGAGCCTCGGCGACGTGGGACGGCGGATGCTCGATGCACTGCACCTCGCAGACGTCGACGTGTCCACCGCCGCGTTCGATCGGACCGACAGCCCGCGGATCGATGCAACCGCGACGTTCGATCAACGGCTCGCGCACCGCACCGCGATCGCCGTCGTCAACGCTGATCAATTCCCCGCGCTGCACGTCGATCACCCAGAGCTCTTCGCGCCGGGTCGTCGCACGATCGGCTACTGGTTCTGGGAGCTGGAGGACATCCCGATGGCGATGCGTTCGAGCTTCGCGACGGTCGATGAGATCTGGGCCGGCTCGGCGTTCGTCGCCGACGCGTTTCGTGCCGTCGCATCCGTCCCGGTGCGCCACGTACCCCTTCCTGTGCCGGAGCCCCGGCCGTCGAACGCAGCACGCGCATCGTTTGCGCCGCTCGCCGACCTCGTCGACCGGTTCGTCTTCCTCGTCACCTTCGACCACTTCAGCGTCACGGAACGCAAGAACCCGGACGCGGCGATCACCGCGTTCCGGCGAGCGTTCCCGGTGGATGGTGCGGGGCCGGTGCTGGTGATCAAGACGATGAACGGGCATCGCCGGTGGGCGAGCCACGAGCGGGTCGTGGCCGCTGCAGCCGGTCGCGCCGACATCCGCGTCTGGGACGAGCACCTCGATCGCGCCGATCAGCTCGGGCTGGTCGGCGTCGTCGACTGCCTCGTGTCGCTGCATCGTTCCGAAGGCCTTGGACTGCACCTCGCCGAGGCGATGTGGCTGGGCACGCCGGTCATCGCCACGAGGTACTCGGGTAACCTCGACCTGATGGATGACGACTGCGCGCTGCTCATCGACGCCACGCGCATCCCGGTCCGCAACGGCGAAGGCGTGTATCCGCCGACGTCGACGTGGGCCGACCCCGATGTCGAACAGGCCGCTGCCGCGATGCGGCGAATCGCCGAGGAGCCGTCGTTGGTCGAGCGCTTGGCCACGCGCGGGCGCCACCGCATGGAGGCGCAGCCGAGCATGGCCGACACTGGTCGGCTCATCGCTCGCCTCGTGCGCGACGGGCAGCGGTCATGAGCGTGAAGCGGCGCCTGACCTGGATGTTGCGCGGTCAGCAGCAGACCGACTCGGCGCTGGCGTCGCTCGGCGACGACGTGCGCGCGCTGCAACAGCGCGTCGACGGCCTGCAGGCGGCGCTCGATGACGTGCGCAGTGCGCAACGCGCGGTCGCGGATCGTCAGCTCGACGAGTTCGACCGCATCCGCACCGCGGTGTCCGCGGCGACCGACGACCTCGCCGCTCGTGTCGAAGCGCTGCGTCACACCGACGGCGGATCATGAGCGACGATCTGCCGACTGATCCCGCTGGTCGCGTGGCGAGGTGGCTGCGCACCGATGATGCCATCGGCATGGCCGCCGAGATCGATCAACTGCACGCCGCGCTCGCCGACCGGGATCGTGAGATCGCCGACCTGCGCGCTCGGCTCGGCAACCTGCAGCAGCGATCGACGCAGTCGGCGTTCCAGCCGCCGCGCGCGTCGCTTGCCGGCCAGCTGCGTCGACCGGACCTTGCCCGGCGCATCGCTCGTCGCGCCTACCGGGCGATGAAGCGCTCACGTCCGGCATGACCGGTTGGTCTGCCGCGGTCAGCGTCGTCGTGCCGAGCATCGGCAGCTCTGGCACGGTGTTCGGTGCGGAGCGGGTGTTCGTCCTCGAAGCAGTCCGCGGCGTGCTCGCCACCGACCCCGCACCGGTCGAGGTGATCGTCGTCGCCGGTCCGTCGATGCCGTCGTCGGTCGCTGCGTCGCTGGCGGCGCTCGACGAGCGCGTTCGCATCGTGCCCATCGATGGTCCGTTCAACTTCTCCGCCAGCGTCAACCTCGGCGCCGCACACGCCGAGAGCGATCTGCTCCTCTTCCTCAACGATGACGTGCAGGTCGCGTCCGACGGATGGCTGTCGGCGATGGTCGACGCGGTCGAACCCCGAGTCGGCGCGGTCGGCGCACGTCTGCTGTTCGAGGACGGGACGCTGCAGCACGCCGGCCACACCTACCGCACCAGCCTCGACCACGTGGGCTTCGGCCTGCCCGGCGACAGCGGCGGACGGACCGGGCTGCTGCACCATCGCCGTTCGGTGGCCGGTGTGACGGCCGCGTGCATGCTCGTGCCGATGCCGGTGTTCGACGCGGTCGGCGGCTTCAGCGTGCACTTCCCCGGCAACTACAACGACGTCGACTTCTGCATGAAGGTGCGCGCGCTCGGCTGCACGATCGTCTACGAACCCGGAGCGGTGCTCCACCACTTCGAGTCCAAGTCGCGAGTCTCCGGCATCCTCCCCGAGGAGGTCGAGCTCATCCAGCGCCGGTGGCGCACCCACCTCGAGTCCGACCCCTTCACCCCCGTCGTCCCCTGAGCACGTCGACGCACGCGCGTCAGAAGGTGGTCGCGACGACCTGGTCGAAGCGGGCGTAGGGGGTCCAGCGCGTCTGCGCGCCGGCACCGAGGGCGGCGGCGCTGATCCGCTTGCCGCTCAGGTGCCAGCCGTCGTTGGCGAGCGATGAGCGGAACTCGCGCCAGTGTGCGCCACTGATCGCCGCCGCAGCGAGGCTGACGAGGTCGCACTCGCGCTCGATCAGGAGGTCGTTGCCGGCCGACGCGCTGCCGACCGTGAGGTCCTCGAGCAGGTAGTTGCGGAAGTCGGGCGCATCCCACCCGGCATGAACGACGCGATCGGTGGTGTTGGCGATCAAGCCGCCGACCATGCCCACGCCCGGTTCGAGCGCGTGCGCGGCGAGCACCTCCAACCAGTCCGGGGTGAGGTCCGAGCGCGGCACCATCCCGGCAGCAACCGATACCAGCACGTCCGCCGGATGCATCAACAACGCGCGGTCGAGCGCGGCGCCGATCGCCCACGTGCCGGGAACCGGCACCAGCTGCCAGCGCTGGTCGGCGATCGAGGCGAGCAGCTCGATCTGCTCGGGACGGGCGTCGTGCGGGTAGGCGATCGTCAGCGTCGCGCCCGGGTGATCCGTGCGCAGCCGCTCCACCGTGGCCTGCACGTCGAGGCGGAACGGGCGCTGCAACGTGCCCGCCAGCGTGGTCACGACGGCCACCGTGACGGTGGTGTCAGCCGGCAACCGGCGCACGAGCCGATACGTGCCGGCCACCGGGCCGTGCTCGACCGTCGCGTCGATGCCGACGCGGTCGCACTGCTCCTGCACCGCACGGCGACCGTTGTCCACCGCCCGCTGCAGGCTGGCCGAAGCACGTGACACCGACGACGTGATCGTGCGCCAGTGGTACGTCATCACCGGCAGGTGGACGACGCGCCGGCCCGCGGCGGTGGCGTGCTCGGTGAGCCGCAGGATCAGGTCGTGGTCCTGCGAGCCGTCGAACCCGACGCGGAACCCGCCGATGGCCTCGACCGCGGCACGACGCATCACGGACAGGTGGCACGTGTACATCGACGCGCGGAACCGCTCCGGCGACCACGCCGGCTTCGGGAACGGCATCGCCCCGCCGCCGTCGGCAGCGACGTGCGCTTCGTCGGTGTAGACGTAGTCGACCTCGGCGCCGTCGCGTCCGTCGAACACGGCGAGCACGTCGGCGAAGGCGTGGGGGAGCACCCGGTCGTCGTGGTCGAGCAACGCGATGAGCTCGCCGGTGGCCAGCGCGACGCCGTCGTTCGACGCGGCGACGATGCCGCCGTTCTCGCGACGGTGGTGCACGACGATGCGCGGGTCGTCCAGCGCGTCGAGCGCCTCGATGATCTCCGGGCGGGTGGAGCAGTCGTCGACGATGCACCACTGCCAGTCCCTGAAGGTCTGCGAGCGCATCCCCTCCACGCAGGCCAACCATGCGCCCAGCGGCGGGTTGTAGACGGGCGTGACGACGGAGATCCGGGGAGCGATGCGGCCAGATGCTAGCGACCGGCTGGTACCGTGCGCCGGGTGACGTGCCGGGTCTTCGTCAGCGATCGCGGCAACGTGTTCATGCGCGAGATCGCCGATCACCTGGTCGAATCGCTCGTGCTCGCCGGCCGTCCGGCCGAGTTGGTCACGGGTGAGTTGCCAGGTCCGACAGCCACGCCGCTGGACAACCTGGTCGTCGCTCCACACGAGTTCTTCGCGCTGTTCCCGGCCGCAGCATCGGATCTGCTCGGCGCCGCCGCGCACGCGGTGTGCATCAACACCGAACAGGCCGGCACGCCGTTCTTCGAGACCGCGGTCCGATACGCGCAGCACGGCCCGGTGGTGTTCGACATCAACCCGTGGTCGCTGGACGCCCTGCGCAAGCGCGGCCTGGCCGCCGTCCACCTCCCGCTCGGCTACGTGCCGTCGATGGACCACTGGCGCCGAGCGCAACGCGACCGGCGCATCGACCTGACGATGCTCGCCGGTCGCACGGCGCGGCGCGAGGAGTTCGTCGCCGGCGCCGGCTCGCAGCTGTGGGAGTGGCGTACCGACCTCCGCTTCTACTCCTGGCATCGGCCGGCCACGGCGTCGAAGCCCGCGTTCCTGTCGGGAGCGGCGAAGTTCGAGCACCTCGCCGACTCGCGCATCATCCTCAACATCCATCGCGACGACGATCCGTACTTCGAGTGGGCTCGCGTCATCGAGGCGATCGCCAACGGATGCGTCGTCGCCACGGAGACGTCCGTCGGATGCGAGCCACTGGTACCGGGCGAGCACCTGCTGATGGCGTCGTTCGACGAGCTCGCCGAACAGGCCATCGGTCTCGCCTTCGACGAGCCGCGTCGCGCGACGATGGCCGAGGCCGCCTACGACGTGCTCACCTCGAAGGTGGCCCAGGCCGACCTGATCGCCGTCGCACTCGCCGCGGCCTCGAACGCGCCGCGAACGCGGCGCGCGCTCACGCCGCGATTCACCGCAGCAGCGCGTGGCGTCCGCGACCGGGCGGCATCGATCGTGCGACGCGAGCACGGGCCGACTGCCGAGCGCATCGCACTCCAGGCTGCGGCGAGCCGGACCAAGTCGGCGTACCTCGCCGCGCTCGATCACGGTCGGCAGGTCGAGCGCGCGCTGTCGACGTTGCGTCATGGCGACCCGCATCATCAGGAGCTGATCACCACACCGGCCTGGGACGCAGCGACCGAAGCGCCGGTCGACGTGTCCGTGATCGTGCCACTGTTCAACCAGGGTGGCTTCCTGGTCGAGGCGGTGCATTCGGTGATCGCTGCCGCCGGTCGCCGATGCGCCGAACTGATCATCGTCGACGATCACTCCACCGACGACTCCGGTGATGTCGCGGCAGCACTGCTCGCCGAACTGCCATGGATGCCGGCGGTGCTCGTCCGCTGTGCCGCGAACGGCGGACTGCCTGCTGCTCGCAACGCAGGCATCGCCCACGCACGCGCTCCCTACGTGTTCACGCTCGACGCCGACAACGCCGTGTACCCGAACGCATTCGAGCTCCTCGCCGGTCACCTCGACCACTCGCCGCCGGAGGTGGTCGCCGCCTACGGGATCCTGGAGCGGTTCGACGAGCGCGGGTCGATCGGCCTCACCAGCCATCTGCCGTGGGATCCGGACCTGCTCGTGCACGGGGCGTTCATCGACGCGATGGCGATGTTCCGTCGCGACGTGTTCGCCGAGCTCGGTGGCTACGACGCCACGGCGGCCGGCATCTTCGGCTGGGAGGACTACGACCTCTGGCTGTCGATCGCCGAACGCGGCTGGCGTGCTGACCTGACGGCGAGCGTCGTCGGCCGCTACCGTGAGCACGCGGGCTCGATGCGCAAGGTGAGCGACATTGACATGGCAGCGAATTTCGTCCGGCTCCGAGAGCGTCACCCGAGGTTGGCATGGCCCAGTTAGACGTGCAGACGGAACAGCAGCTGCGAGCCAGGGTCGCCGAGCTCGAAGCGCTGTTGGAAGCGCGCACGCACACGATCGTCTCGCTGGCTGCGACGGTGGCCGAGCTGCAGGGCACGGGTGCATCGACGGCGATCGGCAAGCTGCGCGACGCAGAGCGTCAGATCGAGGCGCTGCACAACACCAAGCTGTATCGCTACGCGGCAGTGCCCCGTCGTTGGTACGCCACCCTTCGCGAGACCCTCGTTGGACGCTGAGCAGCAGCTCGCGGAGCAATTGGAGCAGCTCCTGGTCGCGGTGCGTGAGCAGCAGCGGACGTTGCGCGACAGCCTGGGCGACCTCGCCAGAGCGCTGTCACCAGAAACCCCTGACTGAGGGGTTCTGTCAAGAAGCTTTCAGCACCAGGCTGAACGTGCCGATGGAACTGCGGGCCCGAGTTCCCCACGGGAGAGAACGTTGATCCGACGCGCACGAAACCTGAGCCTGGCCGCCGTCATGCTCGTCAGCACCTTCACCACCGCCACGGCGTTCGCCCACCCGACGGTCGACCCCGGTCCGGCCACGGCTCCGACGAGCGCGCTGTCCACCAACGGCGATTACGCGTCGGACATGTTCGGTGACCCGTGGGACTTCTCCAACGAGGAGGACGTCCCGGACATCAAGCTGGCCGGCTGCGAGAACTGCAACGGCATCGCCCTGAGCGGCGGCTGGATCAATGTCAACACGGTGAACCAGAGCACCATCAAGCTCATCCGCACGTGGGGCGCCGAGCTGCCGTGGGGACGTGACGGGCGGCTGCACCCGGCCAACGCCGGCGTCTACAAGCGGCTGTCGTTCTCCGGCTGCATCGACGGCATCCCCGGCACCTCGATCATGAACATGGGCGTGCACTTCTTCACCGACACCGGTGTCGAGGGGCTGATGGCGTTCCAGATGAACGGCGGCTGCAAGGAGTACGACCTCGACATGGGCAACGCGGCGCAGTACCTCGTGCCGTCGAAGCAAGCCGTCTGGGGCGGCCAGGTGATCCGCCTCGAGATCCTGCGCGGTGGACCCGGCAACTTCACCCCGCCGAATCCGGCGCTGAACATCCGGCTCGACTGGGCCCGCCTGCATCGCGCCGACGCCCCCGCTCAGCCGACCGCGGCGATCCCCGTGCCACAGGTGCTGACCCCGAACGAGGTCGGCGGCGCGGACTACGCCACCTCGAACGGCAACCCGTTCGACATGAACAGCTCCGCCGACGCGCTCGACCTCCACCAGATGGACACGGTCAACTGGAGCAACGGCGAGCTGAGCGCGTGGACGAACAGCAACGATCCGTACGTCGAGTTCCCGCTGCGGAGCCCGTTCAACACCGACCGCTACCACCGCTTCACGGCGGACGTCTGCTACGGCGGAGCGCGCGAGGTGGAGTTCGGCAACTTCCCCGGTGGCGGCATGGTGGCTCGCGTCGCCTGGTTCTCGCCGCTGACCGGCCGGTGGACCGAGACCCAGGACATCATCATCTACCCCGGCTGCCACACGATGACGATGGACCTCTCGACCAGTCCGGCCGTCGCCGTCAACGACGAGAACACCGTGGCCAAGATCGGTTGGCGAGGTGTGCCGGTGAGCCGGCTGCGCTTCGACCTCAACGAGGATCCGGGTCGCCGCCAGTTCTGGCTGCGTGACATCAAGTTCGCCGACGACGCTGCCTTCTCCGGCACGTACCCGATCACGTTCAAGAACGCGGCCGGCACGCCGAACACCACGGCCGAGGTCTTCGTCACGACCACACGGGGTGCGTTCGACGGCACCAAGGTCGGCCAGGTCAACGTCCCCGCCGATGCCAACGCGGTGACCACGTTCAACTGGAACGGCAACGACGCCAGCGGCAATGCCATGCCGAACGGCACCTACTGGGTGTACGTCGTGATGCGCAACGGCGGCAACGTCGGGACCAACATCGCCAACGGCCCGCTGCGTCTGGAGAAGCCGGTGTCGGCCACGCCGGCCTGCTTCACCCCGGTGTCGCCGACCCGCGTGCTCGACACGCGCACCGGCCAGGGGGGCAACATCGTCGCCCTCGCCGGCGGAGCGACCACCGAGATGGGCGTCGCCGGAGTGAGTGGGCTGCCCGCCACGGGGATCCAAGCCGTGGTGATGAACATCACCGTCGCCGACACGTTCGCCGACGGGTACATCACGGCGTGGCCGTCGGGTGAGGGTCAGCCCGGTGTTTCCAACGTGAACTTCGCACCCGGCCAGACGAGGTCGAACCTGTCGACCGTGAAGATCGGTGCCAACGGCAAGGTCAACCTGTTCAACTCGGCCGGGGTGACCAACCTCATCGTCGACGTGATGGGCTACTACGGCTCGTGCGCATCGACGAGCGGTGGCGGCCGCTTCACGGCGGTCACGCCGAGCCGCGTCCTCGACACTCGCGACGGCACCGGTGCGCGCAAGGGTCCGATCGGGCCGAACGGGACCATCGACTTCGGCGTGCTCAACGTGGGTGGCGTACCGGCTTCCGGCGTCACCGCCGTCGCACTGAACGTCACGCTGGATCAACCCACCGGCAACGGCTACCTCAGCGTGTGGCCCGGTGGGGAGGGCTGGCCTGGCACGTCGACGCACAACTTCACGCCCGGTCGCACGGTCGCCAACCTCGTCATCGTCAAGGTCGGCGCCAACGGCCGGGTCAACGTGCTCAACTCCGCCGGGTCGTCGAACGTCATCGCCGACGTCGTCGGCTACTACTCCGGCAACGGCAAGGCGTTCGTGCCGATCTCGCCACAGCGCATCGCCGACTCGCGCACCGGTCCGCAGCTCTCCGGACCACTGGTCGCCGGCGGCACGGTCGCCGTCTCCCTGGCCGGGTACGGCCCGGTCCCGGGCAACGCTGCGTCCGTCGTGCTCAACGTCACCTCGACCGACGCCGCGGTGCAGACGTTCATCACCGTCTGGCCGAACGGGGTGGGGCGACCGAACGCATCGACGGTGAACCCGTTGCCGGGTGGTGCCGTGCCCAACCACGCCTATCTGAAGGTCGGTGCCGATGGGAAGCTGGCCGTGTACCTCGACTCGGGCTACAGCAACGTCATCGTCGACGTCTTCGGCTACATGGTCTGAGTAGCTCGGTCGAGGACCGTCAGGCGCGCAGCGGCCGGTCCTGCTTGTCGCGCTTGGCGGCCTTGGCCGCCTTCTTCCACTCGCGCGCGACGGCGAGCGATCCGGGGTCGTGGATGTCCGCAACGCTGCGCGGCGTGTCGTCGGCGAACACGCCGGCCGCCTGCTGCCAGCCCTGCGGGCACACGCCCATCCGCTTGGCCAGGATGGCCGTGAAGATCCGCGCCTTCTCCTCGCCGTAGCCGGGCATCGAACGCAGCCGGGCGTACAGCTCGGCGCCGTCACCGACGCCGGTCCACACCGACTCGCCCGTGCCGTCGAAGCGGTCGACCAGCACGACGCACATCTCGTGGATGCGCTTGCCGAGCGAGGCGGGGAAGCGGTGGATCGCCGGCCGCTCGCAGCAGACGGCCACGAACTCGTCGGGCGCCATGGCCGCGATGCGGCGGGCATCGACGTGACCGAGCCGGCGTCGCAACGTCGCCGGACCGGCGAAGGCCCACTCCATCGGCACCTGTTGGTCGAGCAGCATGCCGATGAGCAGCGCCGTCCCGTCGGTGTTCAACAGCAGGTCCGCATCGGCGTCGCCGGTGATGAACAGCGTTCCTGCCACCGGCTCACCGTACCGCCGTAGGCTCGGCGCCGATGATCGCCGTGGTCGTGCTCACCTACCGGCCCGCGCCGGGGATGCTGGCCGAGTGCCTCGCGTCGGTGATCGCCAGTGGCGACGCAGACCGAGTGATCGTGGTCGACAACGGTGGTGGTGGCGCAACCGCCTCGCTCTCCGACGAGTTGCTCGACGCGATCGAGCTCGTGCACACCGAGAACCACGGCTTCGGCGCCGGCGTCAACGTCGGCTTGCACCGCGCCCTGGCGGAGGGCGCCGATGCGGTCGCGGTGCTCAACGACGACATCACCGTGGAGCCGGGCTGGTTGCTGTGGCTGGCCGCCGAGATGGCCCGCGACCCGCGCATCGGAGCGGTCCAGCCGAAGCTGCTGTTCGCCGGCACCGACCCGGCAATCGTCAACAGCGTCGGCGTGGTCGTCGGCCCCGACGGTGCCGGTACCGATCTCGGCCACGGTCGCCTCGACGGACCGGCGTTCCAGGGGACGACGGAGATCGGCGCGTTCACCGGTGGCGCAGTGCTGCTGCGTGCCGGGTTCGTGCGCATCACCAACGGCTTCGACGAGCGCTACTTCCTGTACTACGAGGACGTCGACCTGTCTCGCCGCGGCGCCGCGCTCGGCTGGCGGTACCGCTGCGTCGCGGCATCCGTCGTCCACCACCGTGGCAGCGCCACGACCGAGCTGCTCGGCGATGAGCGCGCGTTCTATCGCGAGCGCAACCGGCTGTGGGCCGCTGTCCGATTCGAGCCGCCACGGTCGGTCGTACGAGCGGTGTGGCTGTCCGTTCGTCGCCTCCGACACCAGCCACGTCAGGTCCACGCTCGAGCCCTCCTCGCCGGATTGCGAGCCGCTCCCCGGATCGGGTGGGAACGGTTCCGCCACGTCAGTTCCGTACATCGTCAAGAGTTCCTCTAACCGACGACCGGTGGTGACGGCCACCGCGCGCCTCCCTCAAGACGGCCACGCCCCGCTCCGATGATCACGTGTCGGTGAAGTCATTCCAGCACGGAGGCGGACATGGCGAGGTTCGGGCGCATCAGCGTTGCTCTTGGCACCCTGGTCCTCGCGCTCGCCCCGATGTCGGCCCAGGTCGCTGCTGAAGCGACGCCGACCTTCATCCCCCCGGAAGCCGACTGGCTGAGCACGGTCAACTACTACCGAGCGATGGCCGGCCTGGCTCCTGTCACCGAGGATCCGGCTCTGTCATCGGGCGCGTCGCAGCACTCGTGCTACATGCTCTTCAACGGGATCACCCACGACGAGACCCCGGGCAAGACCGGGTACACCGCCGAGGGCGACGCTGCTGGCAACAGCGGCAACGTCGCGGTCTCGAGCGCGCAATCGCCGACGGCGCGCAGCTTCATCGAACTGTGGATGACCGGCCCGTTCCACGCCATCGGCGTGCTACGGCCGAACCTGCAGCGCAGCGGTTACGGACAGTGCTCCAACGCATCGACGTCGCCGTGGCACTCCGGTGCCACGCTGGACGTGCTGCGTGGACTGGGGCCGAGCCAGCCGATCAGCGCACCGATCATGTGGCCCGGCAACGGCACCACGACCAACCTCGACCGCTTCGTCGTCGAGACACCGGACCCGCTCGCCTTCTGCGGGTGGACCGGCGCTGCTGGCCTCCCGGTGATCGTCCAGATGCCGGAGGCGATCACCGCCAACCCGACCGCCAGCATCACCGGACCGAGTGGTGGGCTCGACACGTGCGTGCTGTCGCAGCGCAACACCAACGGCGTCGCCCAGTCGATCCTCGGCGGCAACAACGCCATCGTCGTCATCCCGCGCACGGTGCTCGCCCCCGGGACGTACTCGGTCGCCGTGACGACCAGCAGCCGCACCGCGGCATGGAGCTTCACGGTCGACCCGACTGCGGCGACGGGCATTAGCCCGGCGCCGGTGGCATCGCCGACGGGCGCGCCGTCAGGCTTGCAGCCGATGGAGCCGACGCGGTTCGTCGACACGCGGATCAACTCCGGCGCGACGCGGCTCATCGGGCAGGTCCCGAAGAAGATCCTCATCGGCGGCCGCAAGGGCGTCCCGGCGAACGCGACCGCGATCAGCGCCAACTTCACCGTCGTCAACCCGTCGGGTGCCGGCTACCTGACCCTGTGGGACTGCTCGAACCCGATGCCCACCGTGTCCTCGCTGAACTTCGCCGCAGGGGAGACCGTGGCCAACGCGGTCACCGTGCCGCTCGATGCGTCCGGCAACCTGTGCGTGTACTCGCCGTTCGCCGCCGACGTCCTGATCGACGTCAACGGCTACTACCTCGGCTCGGCCACCTCGAAGTTCGTCGCCATCACCCCGGTGCGTGCGATGGACACGCGCAACGGCATCGGACCGACGGTGCGCATGACCCGCGGACAGACGGTGGAGCTGAACCTGCCGAACAAGCCGTCCGGCGCCGATGCCGCCGTGCTCAACGTCACCACCGTCGCTCCTGAGCTCGACGGCTACGTCACGGTCTATCCGTGCACGGCCGACCGTCCGGGGACGTCGAGCGTCAACCCGAGCCTCGGTCGAATCCGGCCGAACACGGTGATCACACCACTGAGCGACGACGGGACGGTGTGCCTGTACGCGCACGTCAGCGTCGACGTGATCGTCGACGTCCTCGGCTACATGACCACGTCGAACGCCACCGGCTTCACCGCCAGCGAGCCGTTCCGCTTGACCGACACCCGCGATCGCTACCGCACCGAGGTGAACGCCGGCACCAACGGCAACCGCGTCGGCGGGGGGCAGACCCTCGCGCTGTCGATCGCCGGCACCCGTGGCATCCCGTCCACGGCCAAGTCCGTGTCGGTGAACATCACCGTCACCGATGCAACGACGGCCGGCTACATCACCGCCTACCCGTGTGGCACGCGTCCGAACACGTCGAACGTCAACTTCGAAATCGGTGCGGCTTCCTCGAACGGGGCGATGCTCAAGCTGTCGGCGAGCGGCCAGCTCTGCATCTACTCGTCGAGCAACGCTCACGTCGTCGTCGACGTCAACGGCTGGTGGGAGTAGCCGGTCGCTGCAGACGCGATGAGGTATGAGCGGTCAATGGCCGCCAACTTCTCATCGCAGCTGGAATGCGGGTGATCTGGTGAGCGGTGAGTGCTCATGGACCGCACACCTCTCACCTCACTCCGAGACCTTGCCGCCCCGCGTCGTTCTGGGCATGGGTGGCGTTGTTGAACGACCCCGGGCACTCGCTCAGATGTGGGCGGGATCGGGGGCGTCGGGGTTGATGCCGTGCTCGGCGATGGCGTCGGCGACGACCGAGCGCTCGATCTGACCGACCTCGGCCAGTGCGGTCAGCAGGCCGACGACGACGTGCGCCGTGTCGACCTCGAAGTGGCGACGCAACGCCTCGCGCGTGTCGCTGCGGCCCATGCCGTCGGTGCCGAGCGGGAGGAACGTGCGGGCCGTGCCGTCCGGACCAGTCGGGAGGAAGCGCACGATCTGCTCCGGCACCGACTTCATGAAGTCGCTGACGGCAACGATCGGGCCCTCGCTCTCGGCGAGCAACTGGGTGACCACCGGGGTGCGCGCCTCGTCGTTGGGGTGGAAGCGGTTCTGCCGCTCCACCGCCAGCGCCTCGTCGCGCAGCGCCTTGTACGACGTTGCCGACCACAGCTCGACGCCGACGTCGTAGCGCTCGGCCAGGATCGTCTGCGCCTCGCGCGCCGCGCCCTGCGCTGACCCACTGAACAGCAGGGTGACCTTCTTCGACGTGCCCTCCGGCGCCTCGGCCCACTTGTAGAGGCCACGCATGATGTGCGCCGGCTCGACGTGGTCGGGCAGCTCGGGCATCAGGTAGTTCTCGTTGTAGAGCGTGAGGTAGTAGAAGACGTCGGGGTCGAAACCGCCGGCCTGCTCCGGCGTGCCGTACATGCGCAGCAGGCCCTGCTGCACGATGGTGGCCACCTCGTAGGCGAACGCCGGATCGTACGCCTGGCACGGCGGCACGGTGCTGGCGAGCACGAGCGAGTGGCCGTCCTGGTGCTGCAGGCCCTCGCCCATCAGCGTCGTGCGACCGGCGGTCGCGCCGAGGAGGAAGCCACGGGTGCGAGCGTCGGCCGCCTGCCAGATGAGGTCGCCAACGCGCTGGAAGCCGAACATCGAATAGAACGTGTAGAACGGCACGGTCGGGACGCCACGGGTGGCGTAGGCGGTGCCGGCGGCGATCCAGCTGGCCAGCGAGCCTGCCTCGGTGATGCCCTCCTCGAGGATCTGACCGCTCGTGCTCTCCGTGTAGCTGAGGAGCATGTCGTGGTCGACGGGCTCGTACTTCTGGCCCTGCGACGCGTAGATCTTCATCTCGCGGAACAAGGAGTCCATGCCGAAGGTGCGTGCCTCGTCGGGGATGATCGGCACGACGAGCTTGCCGAACTTCTCGTCGCGGGCGAGGTTGCGCAGCAGGCGGGTGAAGCTCATCGTCGTGCTGACGGACTGGCCGCCCGAACCCTTGCGCAGCTCGGCGAACACGCTGTCGGCCGGCTGCTCCAACGGCCTGCGCAGACGTACGACGCGCTTGGGGATCGAGCCGCCGAGTGCGCGGCGGCGCTCCATCATGTACTGGTACTCGATCGAGTCCTCGGCCGGGCAGTAGTAGGGCGGGTTGTCCGGGTCGAAGCTGTCGGCCGGGATCTCGTCGTGCAGGTACAACCGGTCGCGCAGCGCCAGCAACTGGTCCTTGGTCATCTTCTTGATCTGGTGCGTGGCGTTGCGGCCCTCGATGTCCGGGCCGAGCGTCCAGCCCTTGATCGTCTTGCAGAGGATCGCCGTCGGGGCGCCAGAACCGAGGTTCTCGGTGGCCGCCTTGTAGGCCGCGTAGAGCTTGCGGTAGTCGTGGCCGCCACGCGGCAGGTTGACGAGGTCCTCGTCGCTGAGGTGGGCGACCAGCTGGCGCAGCCGCGGGTCGGGACCGAAGAAGTTGTCGCGGATGAACGCGCCGCTCTCGGTGCCGTACCGCTGGAACTCGCCGTCGACGGTGGTGTTCAGCTTGTTCAGCAGCACGCCGTCCTTGTCCATCGCCAGCAGCTCGTCCCACTTCGAGCCGAGGATCACCTTGATCACGTTCCAGCCGGCGCCGCGGAAGGTGGCCTCCAGCTCCTGGATGATCTTGCCGTTGCCACGCACCGGCCCGTCGAGCCGCTGCAGGTTGCAGTTGACGACGAAGATCAGGTTGTCGAGGCGCTCGCGGCTGGCCAGCGAGATGGCCCCGAGGCTCTCCGGCTCGTCGGTCTCACCGTCGCCGAGAAACGCCCACACCCGGCTCTGGCTCGTGTCGTCGAGCTCGCGGTTGAGCAGGTAGCGGTTGAAGCGTGCCTGGTACAGCGCGGTGATCGGGCCGAGGCCCATGCTGACCGTCGGGTACTCCCAGAAGTCGGGCATCAGCCGCGGGTGCGGGTAGCTCGACAGGCCCTTGCGCTCGCGGCCGATCTCGCGACGGAAGTGGTCGAGATCGTCGGCCGACAGGCGGCCCTCCATGAAGGCTCGTGCGTAGATGCCCGGCGCGGCGTGGCCCTGGAAGTACACGTGGTCGCCGGCGGTGCCGTCGTCCTTGCCGCGGAAGAAGTGGTTGAAACCGATCTCGTACAACGACGCCGAGCTGGCAAAGGTGGACAGGTGACCACCGATCCCGTCGGCGTGCTTGTTGGCCTTCACGACCATCATCGCCGCGTTCCAGCGGACGAACGCGCGGATGCGCCGCTCGAGGAACTCGTCGCCGGGGAACCACGGCTCGGCCTCGCGCGGGATGGTGTTGACGTATGGCGTGCTGACGGTGGCCGGGAAGCTGACCTGCGCCTCGCGGGCGCGCTCGAGCAGCTTGGAGAGCAGGAAACGGGCCCTCGTCTTGCCGTGCACATCGATCACGGCATCGAGGCTGTCCAGCCACTCCAGGGTCTCGCCGGGGTCGCTGTCAGGGAGCTGGTTGACGTAGCCGTCGAAGATCATGGGCACAGTCTGGCAGCAGTACCGCCGGGTAACCGGCGGTACGGTGGTGCATGCCCGTGAACGAGATCCCCGTCATCGACATCG
Source organism: Ilumatobacteraceae bacterium (assembly GCA_965229005.1). Classification (GTDB taxonomy): domain Bacteria; phylum Actinomycetota; class Acidimicrobiia; order Acidimicrobiales; family Ilumatobacteraceae; genus CBDDIP01. The sequence continues at coordinate 69,975 of CBDDIP010000001.1, read as the reverse complement.
GCGAGTTCTTGCGTGATGGCAGCGGCACGCCGGCAGCCGCCGAGGCGGCCGCAGCGATCGAGCATGCGGCCGTCAGCGTCGGCTTCTTCCAGATCGTCGGCCATGGCGTCGCGCCCGAACTGCTCGACAACGCGTACGCAGCGATGCACGCGCTGGCCGACGTCGACGAGGCCACGAAGGCCGAGCTGCTGGCCGCCACCATCCACCCGTACCGAGGCTGGCACCGCAACCGCAACCACGACGGGTTCGTGCACCAGGAACGTTTCCTCGCCGGTCGCTTCGACGACGCGGCCGACGCGATCGCCCACGGCATCGACCCCGAACTGGCCGACTACTTCTACCCGAACGCGTGGCCCGAGCTGGCCGGCTTCCGCGAGGCGATCTCCGCGCTCTTCCTCGAGACGCAGGCGCTGGCCGGCAGGATCATGGTGCTGTTCGCCATGGCGCTCGACCTCGGTCCGCACGGCTTCGACGACATCATCGAGCCGAACTCGTCGTCGATCGCCTTCAACCACTACCCGGCTCGTGGCGCGGTGTTGGATCGCACAGCGGTCACCTTCGACGCCCACTCCGACGGCAACACCGTCACGATCCTCCACCAGCGCGGCGACTACGACGGGTTGCAGGTGCAGCGCCTCGATGCGCCCGACGAGTGGTTCGTCGTGCCGTCGCGTGACGACGCCTTCGTCATCAACTTCGGCGAGCTGATGACGTTGTGGACCAACGATCACTGGCCGGCGACGATGCACCGCGTCGTCGCCTCATCGGAACCGAGCGCGCAGCGCACGACGATCGCCACGTTCCACATGCCGTCGCTCGACACGGTGATCAAGCCGCTCTCGCGGTGGGGCGGCGACACCGACCCGCACTACGAGCCGGTCACGCCCGCCGAGTGGGAGAAGCGGTTCATGCGCCGCCGTTACACCAAGCCCAGTGAGAACACCGAGCACGACCCCAAGGTCTACGACTTCGTCAACAAGCTGTAGCGGTCAGCTTCGGCTGTCGACGAGGCGGACGGGGGTGATGGCGGTGAAGCCGGCACCGATCCATCCCGTGGCGTCGACGATGGCGTAGGCCGGCGTGCTCGTGTAGGTGCAGACCGTGCCGGCCGCATCCACGGCAAACACGCCGCTGTTGGCCTGGATGTGGTTGGGCACGACGTTGAGCACGGAGGCGAACGGCTGGCCGCCCGCGCACGGGTAGACCGTGAAGTACCCCTGCCCCTGGGGTTGATCCGCGCTGACGTTCAACATCACGCCGGTGGGCGTCGCCGGGATGCCGGCCTGGCCGCCGACCTGGGTCGGCAACACGGCGCCGGCGGCGAACGGACCCGTCGTCCGCGTGTCCATCAGTCGCGTCGTGGAGAGCGGATGCACGTCGGCCCCCGCAGCGAACGCTCCGAAGACGTCGACGACGATCTGGATGTCCGCGGATCGCTCGATGCAGACGTCGCCGTTCGTGTCGGTATCGCTGATCAGGACGAGGTTCTGGGTGGCGTTCTTGTTGAACGAACGTGACGGCACCGCCGAAGGCGCTTGATCGCACGGATGGACGGTGATCGTTCCATCGGTGGTCGCCTCGACCGTGGTGATGCTGAGCACGACGCCCTCCGGTGATGCCGGCAACCCGGGTGCGGTGCTCGTGTGCACGACGATCGGGGAGGTCAGTGGTGGCAGCCCGCTGCTGCGCGTGTCGGTGACGCGGTTCGGCGTGATCGGCACGAAGCCCGACGCGGCGGTGAACGAGCCGGTGACGTCGACGACGACGTGCGCGTCCGAGTAGGCGAAGACGCACAGGGTGCCATCGGCGGCGAGCGGCACGATGATGCCCGCAGCGACCGTCTGCGCTGGTTCGTAGTTGAGGTTGCTGACCTCGGGCTGCACCCGATCGCACGGCCACGCGGTGAGGTAGCCGGGCTGGCGCGGGTTGACGACCGTGATGTTCAACGAAGCGGCAACGGCGTCGTTCGGGATGCCGCCGACGCCGCCGACCTGCACGGTCTGGACCGTCTTCGCCGGGATCCGGTCGGCCGCAGTGAGGATGGTCGAGTAGGCGAGCGCCGAGTACTGCGCCGCGCCGTTCTGGTTGAGGTGGATCGCATCGGCGGTGAGGCCGGGCTGGTCGGCGATTGACGCCCAGTCGATGAGCGACAGCTGCGGCCAGCGACCGAGCGCGTTGCGAAGGTGCTGGTTCACGGTGGGGAAGTACCAGTAGTACGGCTGCACGCCGCGCCACGCCGACGCCGAGATGTACTGCGGCTTCACGTCGCGCAGGGTCACCCAGAAGACGTGCTTCGTGCCCGCCCTCACCAGCTCGCCCACCATGGCGTCGATCGACCGATCGAAGCGCGCCGGATCCCAGTAGGGGTAGTTGTAGCCGGCGGCGACGATCGCGTAGTCGCCGAACACCGACGGGCTGGTGGCCTCGCGCGGCTTGACGTGCTTGCTGATCAGCTGCTCGACGAACAGGGCGGCGGTGCCGTCGACGGTGACCTGCCAGCCTGCGGGAAAGGCCTTGGGCATCGCCGACTTGGCGCCGAGCCCGACCGAGTCGGTGACCATGTAGACGCGGTGATCGGGCGGCGGCACGGCCACCGGTGCGGCAGCGGTCGGCGACGCGGTCCACGCGCCGATGGTGGCGGCGACGGCGATCGTGAGAGTGACGGCCAGCGAACGTCGGCCGCTCACGGCACCCACCAGCCGGCGACGTCGAAGACCGTCGCCTCGTTCTGCGAGCTGTACAGACAGACCTTGTGGTCGGCGGACAGGCCGACCGTGATGGTGTTGGCCATGTCGGTGCCTCGAGCCGCGTTGCCCGTGCTGGCCAGCGGTCGCGCCACGTCGCAGGGGTAGGCCGTGAGGAACGAGCTGGTCGCCGGGCCGACCATCGTCAGGGTCCCGGTGACGGCCTTCGCCTCGGCCGGTGCGGGCTGGGCGCTGATCGTCTGGCCGATGCCGTGGCGGCCGACCCAACCGCCCAGCGACGACCGAGTGTCGAGCACCCGGGTGACCTGAGCGGGCTGGAGGCGCAGGCCGCCGGCGGGGGAGCCAGAGAAGAAGGCGCCGGTGATGTCCACGACCGCGTGGGCGGTGGCGGTGTTCTGCACGCAGACCGTGCCGGCGGCCGAGACCTTCACGTACGTGGCGCCGGCGACGATCTCGTTCGGGCGGTAGACGAGGTTGTCCGCAGGGGGCTGCGCTTCGTCGCACGGCCAGACGCGCAAGCTGCCGCCGCTCAGTGCGTCGAGCCCGACGAGGCTGAGCGCCACGGCCTGCGCGCCCGCCGGGGCGGTCAGCGTGCGGACGGTCTGGTCGGGCGGCTGCGGGAACGGCTCTCGCGTGTCGAGCACTCGGACCGGCGTCATCGGCACGAAGGCAAGCTCTGCCGACGGTGCGAACCACCCCTGCACGTCGACGGTGACATCGGTGTCCGAGAGCGAGAACAAGCACAGCGTTCGCGACGCCGACAGGCGGACCACCGCCTGCGCTGCGCGCGACGAGTCGGTCGCCAGGTTGAGGTGCGACGCGAAGGGCTGTGCGCTGTCGCACGGGTACGCGGTGATGTAGCCGAGGCGGGTCGAGCTCTGCGCGCCGAGCGTGATCGACACCGCTTGCGCGGCGGGATCCGTGACCACCCCCGACATGTCGACCGTGAGCACCGTGCCCCCGGCGACGCGCGTCGGTGCGAGTGCTCGCGCGTTGTTCAGGGGATGGAATCGCAGCGGGCTCCCGACTGCGGCGGGGGGTGCTGCGTATCCGCCGTTGAAGTCCGCCGTGCTCGCCTGCTGGCGGATGCTGTCGCGCATCAACCGGCTGCGCTTCTCGTACTCGGCCGGGCTCAGCGCGTGGATCCTGTCCCAGGACATCCCGATCGGCGGGTTGGCGTTGGCGAGCGCAGTCGGCCAATCCCACACGAGCAGGTTCGGGTGGGTGAAGGCGATCTGCTCGAGCGCGGTGTTCCACGCGTTCATGTCCTTGGCGTTGAACGTGGTGATCTTCGCCCACCACACGAGCCGGTCCGGACCGATCGCGTCCATCAGCAGGGTGATCGCGGCACGGTTGCATCCGGTCGGGTCGGCCTTGTTGGCACAGAAGCCGAAGTCGTTCGCGCCGAGGTTGACGGCCACGACCGGCGCGTCCCAGCCCTTGGCCTTCCAGCTGGCCAGCTTCGTCTTGGCCAGGGACGTGCGGTAGCCGACACCGGCCTCGAACGAGATCGGGCCCCAGCCGTCGGCGGCGAGCAGCTCCGGAAGCGATTGCACGGTCGAGCTGAACTTGCCGGACCCGACGAGCACCGAATCGCCGATGACCGAGATCGCGCCCCGCGGTCCGGCCGCGTTGACCGTGATGCACTGCACCTCGTTGCGGTTGGCGATGTAGCCGCACGCGGGCGGGGTCGCGGCATGAGCGATGTTCGGAGTGGTGATGGCGAAGCCGGAGCTCGCGCAGATCACCAGCGCAGCAGCGAGCCGCCGCCACGACGGGCCAAGGGGATTCATCGTCAGCGAGTCTCGCGCGGCCGCGGCCCTCTAACCTGCCGGGCGATGAGCCGGCAGACGATCGGGTACCAGCCGGCCCTCGACGGGGTGAGAGCACTCGCTGTCAGCGCGGTGCTGGTGTTCCACGGCGGCATCACCTGGCTGGGTGGTGGCTATCTCGGGGTGTCGGTGTTCTTCACCCTCTCCGGCTTTCTCATCACGTCGCTGCTGCTCGTCGAACATGCGTCCACCGGCCGCGTGGACGCGCCGGCGTTCTACGCCCGCCGGGCCCGACGGCTGCTGCCGGCCAGCCTGGTGTGCGTTGCCGCGGTGTGCGTCGGTGCGTCGCTCGGCTGGTGGAAGGGCGTCGCCCATCTGCGCCGCGACGTGCTCGGTGCGGTGTTCCAGGTTTTCAACTGGGTCAAGCTCGCCGGCGGCGAGTCGTACGCCGACCTCAACACGAAGCAAGCCGGGCTCCGGGCCCCACTGGACCACTACTGGTCGCTGGCGATCGAGGAGCAGTTCTACTGGGTGTGGCCGATGGTGTTCCTCGGTCTGATGTGGTGGAGCCGGCGACGTGGCTGGTCGATCACGCGGGTGCTGTTCGGCCTCGTCGTCGCCACCGCCGTCGCCGCTCCGGGGATCGCGGTGGTGTGGGGGCCGGACGCCGCCTACTGGGCCACGCCGGCGCGCATCTGCGAGATCCTCGTCGGCGCGCTGGTCGCCAGTTGGTGCCGGGATCGGACGACGCAATCGGTGGCTCCTCCTGCCGCACGATGGCTGGCGCCCGCCGCCTTGATCGCGCTGGGTGCGGCGTGCGCGCTCTTCCCGGACGGCCATGGTCCGGCGTACCGAGGCGCGCTGCCACTGGTCGCGATCGCCAGTGGCGCGCTGATCCTCGGGCTCCAGTCCGACGGGCCGGTGCGCCGCTTGTTGTCGCTGCGGCCGTTCGTCGGACTCGGCAAGATCAGCTACGGGGTGTACCTGTTCCACTGGCCGATCTACGTGCTGATCGATCGACGGCAGTGGGACGTCCCGATCGGGGTGTCGCTGCTGATCAAGCTGGCCATCACGCTGGCCGTGGCGCTGCTGTCGTTCTGGATCGTCGAGCGACCGGTGCGGCGCACGACGTGGTTGGTGCCGCGGCGCACCCTCGCGCTCGGCCTCGCCGGGACGGCGATCGCGGTGGGGATGGTGGTGATCGTCCCGCAGGCGGGCAAGTACTACGGCGTCGATGAAGGTGAAGCGGCCGCGGCATCGTTCGACACCCTCGCCGACGGCACGCTGGCCCCGTTGGTGACGAGCACGGTCCCCGGCACGACCGCCGCCGGCACGACCCCGGCCGGGACGACGCCGACGGTCACGACGCCGCTGGTGCCACCGCGACCCGTGCGCATCGCCGTCGTCGGCGACTCGACTGCGGAGGCCACCGGTGCCGGACTCATCGCCTGGGCGGCCGCCAACCCGACGTTGGCTCAGGTGACGTTGGTGACAGCGCCCGGCTGCGGGCTGGTCCCCGGAGGGTTCCTCGTCTTCCCTGACGCGGAGCGATCCGTCGACGAAACGTGCTCGCCGTGGATCCGAACCGACATGCCCGCTGACGTTGCAGCGCTGCGGCCCGATGTCGTCATCCTGATCTCCACCTCCTGGGACGTGCTCGACCGGCGCCTCACGTCTGGTGGCCCGGTGTTGACCCCGCTCGACGCCGACCTCGGCGCGGCGATCACTGCGTCGTTCACCACGATCACCGACGAGCTCCTGGCCTCGGGCGTGTCGCGAGTGGTGTGGGCACGCGAGCCGATCCCCGATCCGTTCTGGTTGCACCAACCCGGCGGTCAGCGTGATCCGGCGCGTCACGCTGTGCTCTACTCGGTGATGGATGAGCTCGCCGACAACCCCGCCGTTCGCGTCGTCGATCTCGCCGGCTACGTCACCGCAGCCGGTCTCGACACGGATGAATCGGCCCGTCCCGATGGCGTCCACTGGGCACCCGACGCAGCCGAGGCCATCGCCACGGAGTTCCTCGGACCGGCGCTCGTGCGCGAGGCGTTGACGTGAGCGCGCTGACGTCTCGCCCGGTGACGACCGTGTTCACCGATGGCGCCTGCGCGGGCAACCCCGGGCGCGGCGGCTGGGCATGGGCGGTGTCGCCGGAGGGCGTGCCCAACGGATCGGGCGGCGAGGCGCACTCGACCAACCAGCGGATGGAGGTGCAGGCGGTGCTCGAGGCGCTGCGCGCCTTGGAGGGTCCGTTGCTGATCGTCTCCGACTCGACCTACGTCGTCAACTGCTTCCGCGACCGATGGTGGGCCCGCTGGCAGGCGAACGGTTGGCGCAATGCGGCGAAGAAGCCGGTGGCCAACACCGACTTGTGGATGCCGCTGATCGAGCTCTACCAAGTTCGTCAGCCGTCGTTCCGGTGGGTGAAGGGGCACAGCGGCGACCCGATGAACGACCTCGTCGATCGGCTTGCGGTCGCCGCCAGCGCCGGCCCGTTCGACGTCCCGGCGAACGCGCCGAACCGTCCCGATCCGGGCCAGTCAACGCTCTTCTGATCGGCTGTTCGAACGGCGCGGCCCGATGACCTTGCGGGCGCGCAGGTCGGCAATGTCCGAGGGCGAGAGGCCGAGCTCGGCGAGCACCTCGTCGGTGTGCTCGTCCAACTTCGGCGCATGCCGTCCGAGCGCAGTAGGGGTGGCCGAGTAGATCGCTGGTGGGCGCGGCTCACGCACTCGGCCGAGCCATGGTCGCTCATGCTCGATCAGGACCTCGTTGTGCATCACCTGCGGATCGAGGTGGACCTCGTCGACCGGCGTGATCAGCGAGCACGGGATGTCGTTGACGTGCAGTGCGTCGAGCAGCGCCCGGCCGTTCCAACGAGCCACCTCGACGGAGATCATCTCCTGCAGCACCTCGTCGTTGTCCTCGCGTGCGGCGAGTGTGGCGAAGCGTGGATCATCGAGCCAGTGCTCGGTGCCGAGCGTTCGGCACAGCCCGGGAAACTGTCGCTCCGACGTCGCCAGCACGACGATGTGACCGTCGGCGGTCGGCCGCACGAGGTACTCGGCGGTCAGGTGAGGACCGGTCGCAACCCGCCCGCCGTCGTCGACCGACGGGTCGAGCAGCGTGTGCTGCATCATCCCGTCGGGCCAGAGGAACGCGAGTGCGGTGTCGATCATCGACAGTCGCACGTGCTGTCCGCCCATCCCGCGCGCACGAGCGAGGAGAGCAGCGATGATCGACTGCGCCGCCGTGTGGGCGGTGACCTTGTCGATGACGATGTTGCGCAGCAGCGACGGTGCGCCGGTGGACGAGTCGCGCTGCAGGGCAGCCATGCCCGACAGCGCCTGGATGACGTAGTCGTAGCTCTTCTGCCGCGAGTACGGCCCGGTGTCGCCGAAGCCGCTGATGCTGACGTAGACGAGGTCCGGGTTCGCCGCACGCAACGCCGGCTCGTCGATGCCGAGTCGAGCCGCCACGCCCGGCCGGAAGTTCTGGATGAACACGTCGACGCCGGTGACCAGCCGCCGCAGCAGCTCCGCGCCCTCGGGCTGCTGCAGGTCGATGACCACGTCGCGCTTGCCGCGGTTGACGCCGGCCCACAGCGCGCCGATCCCGCCCACGCGGTGGCCGACGTAGCGCATCCGATCCCCGCCGTTCGGTGCCTCGACCTTGATCACCTCGGCGCCGAGGTCGGCGCAGATCGACGCAGCCATCGGCCCGGCGACCATCTGGCACGCCTCGACGACCGTGAAGCCGGCCAGAGGTCCCGTCGACTGGGTGCTCACGCCCGGAGACTACGTGTCCGCCTTGGAATCGTCGCCGTCCGGCGCCGTTGCGTATCGTCGCCACCCATGGACATCAAGGGTGCAAGTGCAATCGTGACCGGCGGCGCATCGGGGATCGGTGCCGCAGCGGCCCGTCGCCTCGCCGCGCTCGGCGCCAAGGTCGTCATCGCCGACCTCCAGGAGGAGAAGGGCAACGCCCTCGCCGACGAGATCGGCGGCGCGTTCGCCAAGGTCGACGTCTCCAAGACCGAGGACATCATCAACGCCGTCGAGATGGCCAAGAGCATGGGCCCGGTGCGCGTGCTGGTGAACTCGGCCGGCATCGGCTGGGCGCAGCGCACCGTCGGCAAGGACGGCAGCTACGACTCCGCCGCCAACCTCGACGCGTACAAGAAGGTCATCGCGATCAACCTCGTCGGCAGCTTCGACTGCATCCGCATCGCTGCGACGGCGATGAGCCTCAGCGAGCCCCTGGAGTACGGCGAGCGCGGGGCGATCGTCAACATCGCTTCGGTCGCTGCGTTCGACGGTCAGATCGGGCAGGCCGCGTACTCGTCGTCCAAGGGCGGCGTCGTCGGCATGACCCTGCCCATTGCCCGCGATCTCGCGGCGATCGGCGTGCGCGTCAACACCGTGGCCCCCGGCCTGATCGACACCCCGATCTACGGCGAGGGCGAGAACAGCGAGCTGTTCAAGGCGAACCTGCAGAAGGGCGTGCTCTTCCCGCAGCGCCTCGGCTTCCAGGACGAGCTGGCCTCGATGGTCGTCGAGTGCATCACCAACAGCTACATGAACGCCGAGACCATCCGGGTCGACGGCGGCATCCGCATGCCCCCGAAGTGATTCGCTGGGCCTGAGTTGGTCAACCCATGCTCGTGAAGCGGTGATGGCACGGTCGGGTTCTCGCTCGACTCGAGTCGGTCAACTCATGCTCGTGAAGCGGTGAGGTGAGTGATCTGCGACGCATGGCTGCAGATCTCTCACCTCGGCCGTGTCGTGACCGAGCGCGATGAGAAGTTGGTGGCCTATGGCCGCTCATCTCTCACCTCACCCGCGTCGTGCCCGAGCGCGATGAGAAGTTGGTGGCCTATGGCCGCTCATACCTCATCGCGAAGTGAGGCAGTTGCCGCTGCGGAGCAGCCGTCGGGCGCTGTGCGCAGTGAGGCTGTTGCCGGCGCCAGCTCGGCAATCCAGCACGGCCAGCTCGGCCAATCATGTCGTGTAGTCGGCGTTGATCCTGATGTAGCCGTCGGTGAGGTCGCAGCCCCAGACGGTTGCGTCGTGGTGGCCGACGGCGAGGCTGACGTGGATGCGCACCTCGTCGGCGCGCATCACGGCGGCCAGGCGATCGAGGTCGGCGTCGTGCAACGGGCTCGGGTAGACCTCGAGGTCGGCGAAGCGGATGACGACGTCGCTCTGGTCCACCTCATCTGCCGAGGTTGCCTTGCCGATCGCCATGGCCACGCGGCCCCAGTTCGGATCGGCGCCGTGGACGGCTGTCTTCACCAGCGGTGAGTTGACGATCGCCTTGGCGACGCGCTTGGCCTGCTCGTCGCTGGAGGCTCCGTCGACGTGGACCTCGATCAGCTTCTCGGCGCCCTCGCCGTCGCGGGCGACCTGCTTGGTCAGCGACAGGGCGACGTCGTGCAGCGCCTTCTCGAAGTCGTCGAGGTCGATCGATCCGGCGGCACCGTTGGCGAGAATGATCGCCGTGTCGCTGGTGCTCGTGTCGGTGTCCACCGAGACGCAGTTGAACGTGCGGTCGATCACACCGCGGAAGATGCGATCCAGGTCGTCGGCGCCGATGGCCGCGTCGGTGAACATCAGCGTGATCAACGTCGCCATGTCCGGCTCGATCATGCCGACGCCCTTGGCGACGCCGACGATCGTCGCCTCACCGCACGAGGCGGTGGCCACCTTCATCACCGTGTCGGTGGTCATGATCCCGCGAGCGACGGCCTCGGCATCGTTGCCCGGCAAGGGCGAGGGGATGGAGTGCAGCCCAGTGCGGATGCGGTCCATCGGGTACTGGCGACCGATGACCCCGGTGGAGGCGATGAGCACCTCGTGTGGCGCGCAACCCAACGAGATGGCGACGCCTGCGACCACCTCGTGGGCGTTTGCCAGACCCTCGGCGCCGGTGGCGACGTTGGCGTTCTTCGACAGCACCACCACCGCGCGGGCGCGGTGATCGGCGACGTGCTCGCGGCTGACCAGCACGCTCGGGCCGGCGAAGCTGCTCTTGGTGAACACCCCTGCGGCCACGCAGGGCTCGTCCGCGGCGACGACGACGAAGTCGTCGGTGTTGTCCTTCACGCCGACGTTGGTGACGTGCGCGCGAAAGCCGCGGGGGAGGGGGAGCGACATGGTCAGGCAGTCTGCCCGGCGGCGAGGCGTTCGCGCACGATGGTGAACGCATCGCCGATCGCCTCGATCATCGCCGGGGTGAGGCCGGCGAGGAAGTGGCGGCGGACGCTGGCGACGTGCGTCGGGGCAGCCTCTTCCATGCGCTCCCAGCCGGCTGCAGTGAGTGCTGCCCACATCACGCGTCGGTCGGCGGCGCACGATTCACGTGTGACGAGCTTGGCCTTGACCAAGCCGTCGAGGCGGCGGGTGAGGCCGCTGGGGGAGAGGCGCAACGCCGTCGCCAGATCGCACATGCGCATGCGCCGATGCTCGGCCTCGGAGAGGTGGACGAGCACCTCGTAGTCGCCCATCGTCAGCCCGTGGGCCACGAGGTCGGCCTCCATCGCCGGCAGGAGCGTGCCCATCGTCTCGACGAAGTTGCGCCAGGCGCGCATCTCGTCGGCACTCAGCCAGCCTTCGGTTGGGGCATCCGTCTTCGTCGCCATGGGTGCCAGTGTAGCTGCACGGACGCAAAAGTTGCGGACGCAATCAATCTCCGCTACAGTGCTTGCAACCGCAACAATCCCCCGCAACACAAAGGATTCCTTCCATGAGCTCCACCACCACCCCCAGCGCACTCGATGCCCTCACCGCCGGCACCTGGACGATCGACGCCAGTCACTCAGCCGTCAACTTCGTCGCCCGCCACCTGATGGTCGCCAAGGTCCGCGGCCGCTTCGCCGACTTCGCCGGTGAGATCACCGTTGGCGAGAACCCGCTCGACTCGAAGGTCTCCGCCACGGTGCAGACCGCGTCGATCACCACGAACGACGAGGGCCGCGACGGGCACCTCAAGAACGCCGACTTCTTCGAGTCCGACACCTACCCGACGATGACCTTCGTCTCCACCGGCATCACGCCGGACGGCAGCGACTTCAAGCTCGTCGGCGACCTGACGATCAAGGGCGTCACCAAGTCCGTCAGCTTCGACCTCGAGTTCGAGGGCGTCGCCACCGACCCGTGGGGCAACACGAAGGCCGGCTTCACCGCCGAGACGGAGATCAACCGCAAGGACTTCGGCCTCGACTTCCACGTGGCCCTCGAGACCGGTGGCGTGCTCGTCGGCGACAAGGTCAAGATCACCCTCGACATCGAAGCCCTCAAGGCCTGATCGTCGTGGCCATCCGTCGCCTCAACCACGCAGTGCTCTGGGTGCGTGACGCCCAGCGCTCCAAGGACTTCTACCGCGACGTCCTCGGCTTCGAGGTCGTTGTCGACGGTGGCAACGCCGTGTTCCTCCGAGCCGACGGCTCGGACAACGACCACGACCTCGGACTGTTCAGCGTGGGCGAGCGCCCCTCGCCGCCCGCGCACAGTCCGGGGCTGTACCACCTCGCCTGGCAGGTGCACACGATCGACGACCTCGTCGCGTTGCGCGCTCGCCTTGTCGCGGCGAAGTCGTTGGTCGGTGAAAGCGATCATGGTGTCAGCAAGAGCCTCTACGCCCAGGACCCGGACGGCATCGAGTTCGAGGTGATGTGGGCGGTGCCGAGCGAGAGCTGGCCGACCGGCCCGTTCACCAACCGGCTCGACCTCGACGCCGAGCTCGCCCGCTGGGCGTTGGTGGACACCAGCGCGCAGTGATGCGCGTCATCGTTCGGCAAGCACGGCTTCCGCGCAGCGCCGGCCACTGAAGAGCGCGCCCTGGATCGACCCCGTGTCGCGGTGGTCGCCACACACGAAGACGCCGGGTGCCAACCGCACCCGGCGCTTCGGCGCGAACGGCGGCGATTGGTCGGGCTGACCGTGAGCGATGCGATCGGTGCGCAGGTGATCCCACCGGTCCACCCGCGGACCCCACCATCCGCGCAGTTGCGCACGCACCCGACCCTCGAGGTCGTCGCCGATGTCAGCCGGCGTTGCCGCAGCGATGAGATGTCGCCCCGCGGGAGCGTGCGACCGCACGACGTTCGTCATCACGGCGACGTTCAAGGCGGGACCGGTGCTCGACGACTCGAGCACGATCAGCCTGTGGTCGATCGGCGCCGACGGAGCCGAGAACCACACGCAGCCGACCGATCGTGACGCCACCGTCGGCAGCTCGAGGAGTGCGGAAGCCGCGGGGCCTTCGGTGGCGACGATGACGTGGTCGACGTCGATGCGCGTCCCGTCGTCCAGGGTGACGCTCGGCTCGCCGCGATGTGCGGCTCGGACGCGCACACCGAGCTCCACCGTGCCGGGCAGCAAGCCGTCGGCAAGTTGCTGGGGGATGCGACCCATGCCGCCGGTAGGCACTGCGGCATCGCCGTCGGCGAGCATGCGAAAGATCACGTCGAACATGCGGCTGCTCGTCCGCAGCTCGGGATCGAGCTGGATCCCGGCGAACAGCGGGCGCAGGAACCTGTCGATCATCGTCGGGCTGAAGCCGCGGTCCCGAAGCGCGTCGATCGTCGACGTGTCCGGCCCGCTGAGCAGCTGCGACGGTCGAACTGTCCGAAGGTGGTGGCGCATGCGCGCCAGCCGGAGCTTGTCCAACGGGGTGCCGATCGGCGCCGTCGCTGTCGACAGCGCGGTGGCCGGTCGGCGGAACGGATCCGACACGACGTGTCCGCGACCGCCGCGCCAGACGAGTGCACCCGGTTCGAACGCGTGCAGGTCGAGCGCGGCGAGATCGAGCTGACGGGTGGCCTCCGGGTACGCAGTCAGGAGGACTTGGAAGCCGCGGTCGAGCACGTGGCCGTCGACGACGTCGGTTCGTACGCGACCGCCCACGCCGTCACTGGCTTCGAGGACGCGGACGTCGAGCCCGGCTCGCTGCAGGTGCCCGGCCGCGCTGAGTCCGGCGAGGCCGGCACCGACGATGACGACCCGTCGAGGCGTGTCGCTCACTTCGCCAGCACGGCGCGCAGCGCGCCGTCGAGCGTGGGGTGCTCGAACGTGTAGCCGCTCTGCTGCAGCACGGTAGGCAGCACTCGCTGGCCGTCGAACAACAACGCATCGGCGAGCTCGCCGCCGAGCAGCAGCTTCGGCCCGAACGCAGGGATCGGCAGCAGCGACGGGCGGTGCAGCGCGTGCGCCAGTGCCTTGGCGAACTGGGCGTTGGTGACCGGGTTCGGGGCGGTGAGGTTCACCGGGCCGCTCACGTCGGTGGTCAGGAGGTGGATGATCGCTCCGATCTCGTCGTCGATGGACACCCAGCTCTGCCACTGCTTGCCCGACCCGAAGCGTCCGCCGAGTCCGAGCTTGAACATCGGCAGCTGCTTCTTGAGCGCGCCGCCCTTGGCGGACAGGACGATGCCGGTGCGCAGCAGCACGAGGCGAGTGGCTGCTTCGGCCGGGGCGGCGGCTTCCTCCCACGCGCGGCACACGTCGGCGAGGAACCCGTCGCCCGCCTTGGACCGCTCGTCGACCGACGTGTCGCCGGTGTCGCCGTAGAAGCCGATGGCCGATCCGGACAGGAACACGGCCGGCGGCGTCGACGATGCAGCGATCGTGTTCGCCAGCAGCGCGGTCGTGGTCGTGCGGCTGCGGAGCACCTCCTGCTTGTACTCCGCGGTCCAACGGTGGTCGCCGATGCCGGCCCCGGCGAGGTTGATGACCGCGTCGGCGGCATCGATCACACCGACGTCGAGCTTGCCCGCGGTCGGGTCCCACTGCGCCTCGCCGGTTCCCGGTGCTCGGCGCACGAGGCGAACCACCTCGTGGCCCTCACGGCGGAGACGGTCGACGAGTGCCGTTCCGATGAGCCCGGACGAACCGCTGACCACGATGTGCATGCCGATGGAGGGTATTGAGGCTTCGGCACGCGCGCTCGATCGTGCGCGGATCTCGGCGAATCAGTCCGCGTCGACTTCGATGTGGATCGGCACGCTGACCACGACGGTGTGCGGTCGGTACAGCAGGCGGGCCTTCAGGGCCAACGCCGACTGGTTGTGCAGCCACTGGCTGCTCACCTTGGTGACGAACTCGGGGATGACGACGGTGATGATGTCGTCCTCGCGCTCCGCGTCGACCTCGTCGAGGAAGCGCAGCACCGGCTTGGTCAGCTCGCGGTACGGCGACGACACGGTCTGCAGCTCGATCGGCACGTCGAACGCATCCCACTGCTCGCGCAGACGGTGCTCTTCCTCGGCGTCCTGCACGATGGAGAGGCCGATGATCCGCTCCGGCGCCAGGCTGCGGGCGTAGGCGATGGCGTCGAGCACACCGCGGTTGACGCCGCCGACGAGCACGACCACGTAGTGCGTGTGCCGCTGGGCGCGGTACCCGGCCGGTGCCGCCACGGCGGCGCGCACCTTCTTGTAGTGCTTGCCGACGGCGGAGAAGCCGAAGACCATGATCGGGATCAGAGCGGCGGGGATCCACGCGCCCTCGACGAATTTGGAGACGAGCACGATCAGGGCGATCAGCCCGGTGGTGATCGCCCCGATCAAGTTGACGGCAAGGCTGGCCTTCCACCTCGGCTCTCGGTGCTTGAGGTGGTGCTTGACCATCCCCGACTGGCTGAACGTGAAACCGGTGAACACGCCGAACGCGTAGAGCGGGATCAGCGCGGAGATGTCGCCGTTGAAGATGACGATCAACACGGAGGCCACCGCGGCGAGGAAGATCACCCCGTTCGAGAACACCAGCCGGTCGCCGCGGTTGGCGAACTGGCGCGGCAGGAAGCCGTCCTTGGCGATGATCGACGACAGCCGTGGGAAGTCTGCGTAGGCGGTGTTGGCGGCGAGGATGAGGATGGCGAACGTGGCGATCAGCGTCAGCCAGAACATGACGCCCTTGCCGTGGTACACGTACTGGGCGATGAGGCCGATGCCGTTGCCGTCGTCCTCGCCGCGGAACGGCTTGAAGTGCGATGCCAGCACCGACACGCCGAGGAAGCACGAGCCGAGGATGGCGCCCATCCACACGAGCGTGGTCGACGCGTTCCTCGACTCCGGCTTCTTGAACGCCGGCACCCCGTTGGACACCGCCTCCACGCCGGAGAGCGCGACCGCACCACTGGAGAACGCGCGCAACAGCATGTACAGCGAGAGGCTGCCGACCAGCTTGCTGGCTTCTCGTCCTCCCTCGGTGAGCATCGACTCGGGGATCGGTCCGACGTGCTGGACGTAGATCCGCCACAAGCCGGTGAGGATCAGCGTGATCAACATGACGATGTAGAAGTAGGTCGGGCCGGCAAAGACCGCGCCGGACTCCTTCACGCCGCGCAGGTTGGCAAGCGTCATCAAGAGGACGAACCCGAGGCACAGCGGCACCGCCCACTTGTCGCTGAGACCGGTGGCCGTTCGGATGGCGAGCACGCCGCCGGCAACGCTGACGGCCACGGTCAGGATGTAATCGACGAGCAGCGAGGAGCCGGCGATCAGCGATGGGATGACGCCGAGGTTCTCCTTGCTGACGATGTAGCTGCCGCCGCCGCTCGGGTATGCGTGGATGGTCTGGCGGTAGCTGACGACGACGATGGCCAGCAGCACGCAGACGACGATGGCGATCGGGATGATCGGCCCGAAGGCCTTCTTGCCGATGTGCGCCTGAAGGAGGAGGACCACGAGGATCTCGTCGACCGCATATGCGGTGGAGGAGATCGCGTCGCTGGCGAAGACCGGCAAAGCGATCTTCTTGGACAGCCGCTGGTGGCCCTCATCGGCCGTGGCAACCGGGGAACCGATGAGGATTCGCTTCAGGATGGGCATAGGGCGAGCTGAGCTTATGTGTGGTTAGTGTGACGCGAGCCAAAGCAGGAGAGGTTCAACGTGCATGTCGTGATCGTCGGGTGTGGCCGGGTTGGCTCATCGCTCGCCCGGAGCCTGGTCGGCGCCGGGCACACCGTCGCCGTCATCGACCGCAAGCCCGACAGCTTCGAGCGCCTCGGCCCGAACTTCCCGGGCCAGGCCATCACCGGCATCGGCTTCGACCGAGACCGCCTCCTGGAGGCCGGGATCGAGAAGGCGGAAGCGGTCGCCGCGGTCACCAATGGCGACAACTCGAACATCCTCGTGGCGCGAGTCGCTCGGGAGAACTTCGGCATCGAGCGCGTCGTGGCTCGCATCTACGACCCGCAGCGCGCTGCGATCTACCAGCGCCTCGGCATCGCCACGGTGGCCACGGCGTTGTGGACCACCGAGCGGGTGCTGCGCCGGGTGCTCCCCGATGCGCCTGCCGTCGAGTGGGTCGATCCGAGCGCCCGGGTGTCGCTCGTGGAGCGCGAGCTCGGCAGCGGGTGGGCCGGCCACCGGGTGCTCGACGTCGAGCAGACCGGCGTGCGCGTCGTGGCCGTCAGCCGGCTCGGTGCAGCGATGCTGCCGACGCACGACCTGGTCGTGCAGGACGGCGACGTCGTCTACCTCGCTGTCGCTGCCGACGCGATGGGCCGGGTCGACGAGATCGCCGCCCAGCCGAAGAAGGAGCACGCATGAAGATCGTCATCGCCGGTGGCGGCAGCGTCGGGCGGTTCATCGCCGAGCAGCTGGCCACCGATGGCAGCGAGGTCACCATCGTCGACAGCGACCGTGCGGTCGTGCAGCGCTACCGCGACGACGGGCACCTGCCCGGCGTTCGTTGGATCGCCGCGGACGCGTGCGACATCAACTCGTTGAAGGACGCCGGGCTCGAGCAGGCCGAGGTGATGGCTGCGGTCACGGGCGACGACGAGGACAACCTCGTCGTGTCGCTGCTGGCCAAGCAGGAGTTCGGCGTGCCTCGCGTCGTGGCCCGAGTGAACAACCCGAACAACGAGTGGATGTTCAACGAGACGTGGGGCGTCGACGTGTCGGTCAGCACACCGCACCTCCTCACGGGACTCGTGCAAGAAGCGGTGACGGTCGGTTCGTTCGTGCGCCTGCTGTCGTTCGAGAAGGGCAAGGCCCGGCTCGCGGAGGTCACGCTCGCCGAGAACTCGCCGGCCAACGACAAGGAGATCGCCGAGCTCGGCTTCCCCCGTGAGGCCACCGTCGTCGCCGTCGTGCGTCACGAGAAGGTGATCGTCCCGCGCGGCGACACCATCGTGCGTGCCGGCGACGAGGTCATGGTCCTCGTCACCAACGACAGCGAAGAAGGCGTCCGCCGCATCCTCATCGGCGACTGACGAGCACTCGTGGGTTGGGCGTCGCGACACATCGAGCGCCTCGCCGGCGGCGAGACGGTCACGTTCCGCCCACGCGGCAACTCGATGTCAGGTCGCATCGAGTCCGGCGACCAGTGCACGGTCGAGCCGGCGTCCGCCGCCACGGTCGTCGTCGGCGACATCGTGCTCTGCAAGGTGAAATGCGCCGAGTACTTGCACTTCGTCAAGGCCGTGGCGCCCGACGGGCGTGTCCTGATCGGCAACAACCGAGGCGGCACGAACGGCTGGACGCGATCTGTCTACGGGAGGTTGGTCACCGTCGATCGTTGAGTCCGCCCGAACGCCCCTGCGGCCAGGTTCGTCGTTCGGGGCGGGCTGATCGCCGGCATCCGGTGATGCGGCCGCCCAGAAGGGGCCGAGCACGCCGCCTGCCTGTCAGTGGTCTTGGGCGATGCCTGTCAGTGGTCTTGGGCGATCAACGTGTAGGCGGGGTTGAGCATCACCAGGCGGTTGCGCTCGAGGCGGGCGACGCCTTCGAGGACGAGCGCGCGGTTGTGGCTGATGCCGGCGACCTGACGGCGTCCGGTGAACACGGCGACCACGTCGCCGGACCCGTCGCTGACCGTGATCTCGAAGGCCGGGACGCCCGAGCGAGGGGCGATGCGCATCCGCTGCACCTCGCCCCCGACGCGTACCGGTGTACGCGGCGCGACCGCGGACATCGCGGTGACGCCGAGTCCCGCGAACCGCTCCTGCAGACGTTCGTCGTCGAGCTCTTCGACCGTCGCCTTCAACCGTTTGGCGAGATCTCGCAGGCCCATGCCGTGAGCCTAAGCCAGTCGGCTCGATCCGCCCGTAGCCTCCTGCGCTGATGAAGACCCGCACGCTGCTGCTGCTGGCGATCGGCTGCGGCCTGGCCATCCTGCTGGCCGGCGGCGTCTTCCTGCTCAGGCTGTCGAGCGACCCTGGCGGAACCAAGGCGCTGGGGATCGGTGACGTCGGCCGGGCCGGCGATGCCACCGTCACCCTGCTCGCGTTCCAGTCGGACGCGACGACGCTCGTCGTCGACGTGCGCCTCGGTGGCGTCGACGATCCCGACGGAGTCGGCGGCTTCACCTTGGTCGCTCCGGGCAAGGTGGTGACGGCGACGGACGCCAGCACGTGCACGGCCATCGCCGTCGCGCCGACCGAGTGCACGCTGGTGTTCGACACCACGGGGCTCGACGGGAGCAGTCGGCAGCTGCTCTTCCGCCGCGCCGACACGCAGCTGCGCTGGTCGCTCGCCGCTGCCTGACAGGCTGGTGCGCCCACCACCAGTCGCTACCAGGGGGTAACGGTTGGCGGGTGTCGCGTTGCCGCTACCGTTGCCGATGCCGCCGTCCGGCGACATGAGATCCTCGAGGGGAACAGCCATGGACACCGCCACCGAATTCGACCTGGTCGTCATCGGTGGTGGGCCCGGTGGCTATGGCGCTGCGCTGTACGCGACGTCGGCCGGCCTCAACGTCGCGGTCGTCGAGAAGGGGCCGATGGGCGGCACGTGCCTGAACGTCGGCTGCATCCCCGCCAAGTCGTTCCTCGAGAGCGCCGCGGCCTTCCGCCACGTGGCTCACGCCGCCGAGTTCGGCATCGAGGGTGCAGCCAACCCGTCGGTCAACTTCGCCACCGTCTACGCCCGCAAGCAGAAGATCGTCGACGGCATCGTCAAGAGCCTCACCGGATTCATGAAGTCGAAGAAGATCACCATCATCAACGGCGTCGGTTCGCTCGGGCCGGATCGCTCGGTCACCGTGCGCGGCCCCGAGGGCGACACCGTGATCCGCGGCAAGAGCGTGCTGCTGGCCGCCGGCTCGGTGCCGCGCACGATCCCCGGCTTCGAGGTCGGTGGTCCGATCATGACGAGCGACGAGGTCTTCGAGCTGCAGCAGGTGCCGGCCAAGGTCGCGGTCATCGGCGGCGGGGCGATCGGCTGTGAGTTCGCCAGCACGTTCGCCGACATGGGCTCGCAGGTCACCATCCTCGAGGGCCTGCCGAAGATCCTCCCCGGCCTGGACGGCGACGTCGCCAACGTCGTGGTGCGCAGCTTCAAGAAGAAGAACATCGACATCCGCACCGGCGTGAAGGTCACCGGCCACACGCTCAACGACGGTGGCGGCACCACCGTGCACATCTCGAAGGAAGACGGCACGACCGAGGACGTCGCCGCCGACGCGGTCATCGTCAGCGTCGGCCGTCGTCCGTTCGCCGATCAGCTCGGCCTCCAAGGCACCGGCGTGAAGGTCACCGATCGCGGCTTCGTGGAGGTCGACCAGTTCTGCCGCACCAGCGAGCCCGGCGTCTACGCGATCGGCGACCTGATCAACACGCCGCAGCTGGCGCACGTGGGCTACGCGGAAGCGATCCTGGTCACCAAGCACATCCTCGGCGAGGACCCGATGCCGGTCGACTACTCCCGGGTGCCGTGGGCGATCTACTGCCACCCCGAAGTCGCCTTCGTCGGTCCCAGCGAGGAAGCCGCTCGCGAAGCCGGTGTCGACGTCGTCGTCGCCAAGCACCAGTTCCGCGCCAACAGCCGCGCCCAGATCATCGGCGAGCTCGACGGTCTGGTGAAGGTGATCGCCAAGAAGCAGGCCGACGGCACCGCCGGCCAGATCATCGGCGTGCACATGGTGGGTCCGTGGGTGACCGAGCAGCTGAGCGGCGGCTACCTCGCCGTCAACTGGGAGGCCAGCGTGGCCGAAGTCGCCCAGTTCATCCAGCCGCACCCGAGCCTCACCGAGCTCTTCGGTGAAACCGTATTGTCCCTCACGGGCCGCAGCCTGAACGCCTGACCGAAAACCGCAACGGAGAGAACACCACCATGGCCGATGTCACCCTGCCGCAGCTCGGCGAGACCGTCACCGAAGGCACCATCACGCGCTGGTTCAAGAAGGTCGGCGACACCATCGCCGCCGACGAGCCGCTGTTCGAGGTGAGCACCGACAAGGTGGACACCGAAGTGCCGTCGCCCGTGTCGGGCACCGTCACCGAGATCCGGGCGCAGGAGGGCGACACCGTTCCCGTCGGCGCCGTCATCGCCGTCGTCGGCGCCGCCGATGCAGCACCCGCTGCCGCCGAGCCCGCACCGGCGCCCGCCCCCGAGGCAGCACCCGCGCCGGAGCCGGAAGCACCCGCCGCGGTGGAGCCTGAGGCGCCCGCCCCGGAGCCCGAGCCGGCACCTGCACCGGCGCCTGCCCCGGTTGCCGAGGCACCTGCTCCCGCCGCCGACGCCGAGCCCGCCGCGAGCGGCGGCGACAACCGGCTGCTGTCGCCGGTGGTGCGCCGACTCGTCAACGAGCACAACATCAACCCCGACGACCTCACCGGCACCGGCCCCGGGGGCCGCATCACACGCGACGACGTGCTCGATCACATCGACAAGTCCGGCGCTGCCCCGGCCGCGGCCCCGGCACCCGCCGCCTCGGCTCCGGCACCCGCCCCAGCCCCCGCGGCGGCCCCGGCTCCGGCCGCTGCCCCCGCGGCCGCTCCGGCTCCGACTCCGGCTCCCGCAGCGGCACCCCGCCCGGCTCCGGTGCCGATCGTCGCTGCCGGCGAGCGCGACTCGTCGGTCAAGCTGAGCAAGATCCGCAAGCTCACCGGTGCTCACATGGTGATGAGCAAGGGCGTCAGCCCGCACGCGTTCAGCGTGGTCGAGGTCGACTTCGCCAACGTCGACGTCACGCGCAACAAGGTCAAGAACGAGTGGAAGGACGCCGAGGGCTTCAGCCTCACCTACCTGCCGTTCATCACCCGCGCCGTGGTCGAGGCGCTCGAGGCGTTCCCCAACCTGAACGCCAGCGTCGCCGACGACGAGCTGATCGTGCACCACTTCATCGACATCGGCGTCGCCGTCGACCTCGACTTCGAGGGTCTGCTCGTCCCGGTCGTCCGCTCGGCCGAGGCCAAGCGACTTCGCGCCATCGCCCGCGAGATCAACGACCTCGCCGGTCGCGCCCGCAGTCGCAAGCTCAGCCCGGACGAGATCAGCGGCGGCACGTTCACCATCTCCAACAACGGCTCGGCCGGCAGCGTGCTGACGATGCCGATCATCAACCAGCCGCAGGTGGCGATCCTCTCCACCGATGCCATCGTGCGCAAGCCCGTCGTGGCCACGCTCCCCGATGGCGGCGAGGCGATCGTCATCCACCCGGTTGGCAACCTGGCGATGAGCTGGGATCACCGCGCCTTCGACGGCGCCTACGCGGCCGGCTTCCTCGTCAAGGTCAAGCAGGTGTTGGAGACCCGCGACTGGGCAGCGGAGCTGTGAGGACGCGATGAGCCTGCGCGTCCGCTGGTTGGGCACGGTTCCGTATCGCGAGGCGCTCGCGGTGCAGGAGGCGCTGTTCACCCACGGACGCGAGCAGCACCTGCTGCTGCTCGAGCACCCGCACGTGTTCACCCACGGCCCGCGCGCCGACCTGTCGGTGAACGTGCTCGTCGACCCGCAGTCGGTGGACGCCGAGCTGGTGTCGGTCAAGCGCGGTGGCGATGTCACCTATCACGGCCCGGGCCAGCTCGTCGGCTACCCGATCGTCACCTTGCAGCACTCGTTGAAGGCCAGCGATCACGTCTGCGCGATCCAACGGGTCATCGTCGGCACGCTGCAGGAGCTCGGCCTCACCGACGTCGGTTGCCTCGACGAGTACCCCGGCGTGTGGGTCGGTGTCAGCACGCCGAACCCGCGCAAGATCTGTGCGATCGGGGTGCGACTCAGCCGAGGTCGCACGATGCACGGCTTCGCCCTCAACGTCGCGCCGGACATGCGCTACATGCGCGAGTACATCGTTCCCTGCGGCATCGCCGACAAGCCCGTCACCTCGCTCGCCGAGGAGGGCATCGACATCACGTTGCAACAGGTCGTCGACATCGTCGCCCGTCACGCCGCGAACGCGTGGGGGAGCGGTGCGATGGAGCGACAGGACGTGGCCTGGAAGCACCGCCACGACGACCTGTCCGCCTTCTCGCGGGGCCTCGGCGCGGGCAAGCCGGTGCGCGACGCGGCGGACCACGGCGTCGCGATTCGCCTGCCCACTCGGCTGTACGGTCGGCTGGAGCAAGCGGGCGTCGCCGACGGGTTGGCCATCCGCTCGCGCAAGCCGGAGTGGCTGCGACCGAAGGTGGTGCACGGGCCCGAGGTGCTGGCGCTGAAGAAGACGGTGCGCGACCACGGGTTGATCACCGTGTGCGAAGAGGCCGGTTGCCCGAACCTCAGCGACTGCTGGGCCGACGGCACGGCGACGTTCATGGTGCTGGGCGAGCGCTGCACCCGCGCCTGCGGCTTCTGCCTCGTCGACACGCAGAAGCCGATGCTGCCGCTGGACGACGAGCCGCAGCGCGTCGCCGACGCGGTCGCGTCGATGGGACTGGCGCACGCGGTGCTGACGATGGTCGCCCGCGACGACCTGTCCGACGGTGGAATGGCCCACGTTGCCCGATGCGTCGAGGCGATCCGCGAGCGTTGCCCCCAGACGCGCATCGAGACGCTGATCTCCGATGCGAAGGGCGATGCCGCCTCGCTCCAGCTGCTGTTCGACGTGCGCCCCGACGTGCTCAATCACAACATCGAGACGGTCGCCCGCCTGCAGCGGGCGGTGCGTCCATCGGCCGGGTACGCGCGCAGCCTGTCGGTGCTGGCGCGGGCGAAGGCGGCCGGCCTGACCGTCAAGTCCGGCTTGATCGTCGGCATGGGCGAGACCTCTGAGGACGTCATCGGTTGCCTCGCCGACCTGGCCGGCATCGGGGCGGACATCGTCACCATCGGCCAGTACCTCCGCCCCACCTCGCACCACCTCCCGGTCGCTCGATGGGTCGACCCCGCCGAGTTCGTCGGGTGGAAGCAGGCCGGCGAGGCGTTGGGCATCAGCCACGTCGAGGCCAGCCCGCTCACGCGATCCAGCTACCACGCCAAGCAGGCGGCGGACGCAGCGTCGGTGCAGGCGTCCCCGGTCCAGTTGCGTGGAACCGTTCGGACGTTGAGCGTCGTCTAAGCGCCATGCGCATCGATGACATCGATCCCGACGAGGTCGATGGTCGGCCACGTCGTTCCCGGCGGCTCCTCGTGGTCGGCGCCGCGCTCGTCGCGATCGCCGGCGCCGTGGTCGGAGTGGTGCTGTGGCAGCGCGGCAGCGACGATGACACGACTGCCGCAACCGATTCGCTGCCAGCCGACACGGCGCCGGTTCCGGACACCGTGCCGGACGTCGAGGGCAAGCCAGTCATCCAGGTGGTCGGCTTCCCTGACTGGGGCAGCGATTACACGGGCCCGAAGATCGAGACCGTCTACCAGCGAGCGACCGAGAGCGGCATCACGATCACCGTGCAGGACACGGGCAACTGGGCGAACTTCTTCGAGGGTGGTGGTGGGATCGCGGTGCCCGATGTGATCGTCGACGAGGCGACCACCGAGGCAGTGCCGGCCGCCGGGACGGCGCCGGCGGGTGTGGTTGCCGTCGACGCCAACGTGGTCGCTCCCGTTCCAGCGCCGATGCCGATCCCGATGCCGACGATCCCCGGCCAGCAGCCGGGGTGGGTGGCGCCGGGATGGTGCAACCCGAGCGGCGGCTTCCGGGTGACCATGCTCTACAAGACAGCGGTCGGCACCAGCCAGGGCCAGCGCTACGCGGAGCCACGTGACGGCATCTCGCCGACGTTGTTCTCCAGCGGTCTTGCCGAAGGCACGCCCTTCCGGGTGCTCGTGCTGCAGGTCGCCGCCGACATCACCAACGTCGGGGTCACCTTCTCCGATGGCGCCACCGACTCGGCCACCCCTGCCAACGGCTGGGTCGCATTGGCCACCCCAGGTGATCCGAACGGCAAGTTCGTGCTGGCCGTCACCAGTGAGACCGGCGCCCGCAACGTGGACTGGACCGCGCTCGGGCAGTCCGGCGATGCGGCGTGGCAGCGCGGCTGCAACCCGCCGCCGCCCGAGCTCCCGCCGCCCGGCGACCAGCCGGACGATCCGTCCGCCGCCGAGCAGGAGATCCGCAACACGCTCGACGTCCTGTGGGATCAGACGATGTCACCGGACGACAAGCCGGACGATCTGCTCGACGACAACACGGGCGTCGACGCGGCGGTGGAGGAGCTGCGCAACGGTGGCCTGAAGGACATCGCCGCGTCCGCCGTGTACACCGTGAACGACCTGGTCTTCACCACCCCGACCGAGGCGTGGTTCGAGTACGACATCACCACGATGTCGGGTGCGTTCACCGGCCGCTTCGGCGTTGCCACGCTGATCGACGGCAAGTGGCGCATCGCTCGCGCCGTCGTCTGCCAGGACCTGTCGCTGGCCGGCGTGCAGTGCAGCCCGCCCGTCACCCAGATCTTCCCGCCCGGCACGAGCTCCGGCGGCGGTACCAACATCATCCCCCCGGACGAACCGCTCAGCGACTGAACTCTCCCGGTCAGCGGGCATATCGTTGCGATCGCAACTATTACTCGGTACAGTGTTCTCATGACTGATCGCGACGTTGTTCGGGTGCTGTCCAGCACGCGCCAGGAGGAGGGCGGCGGTTTCATCGTTCGTCGTCCGTTCCCGGTGGCCGGCCTGGAGCAGATCGACCCCTTCCTCCTGCTCGACGAGATGGGTCCCGTCGAGTACCAACCGGGCGGCGCGATCGGTGCCCCCGACCACCCGCACCGTGGCTTCGAGACGGTGACGTACCTCTTGTCCGGCTCGATGGAGCACCGTGACAGCAATGGCGGCCACGGGGTGATCGTGCCCGGCGGCGTGCAGTGGATGACGGCCGGCGCGGGCGTCGTGCACAGTGAGATGCCCACCGACCAGTTGCAGTCCGCAGGTGGTCGCTCGCACGGCTTCCAGCTGTGGGTCAACCTGCGAGCCGCGCAGAAGATGATCCCGCCGCGCTACCAAGGCTTCGGGCCGGACGAGCTGACGGTGGTCGACACCGCGGGCGGGTCGACGGCGCGCGTCATCGCCGGCACCGTGCTCGGTGCGACGGGACCGGTCGAGACCACGAGCCCCGTCACCTACGCCCACGTCTCGGTCGCCCAGGGTGACGAGATCGTGTGGCAGGCCGAGGACGGTCACACCGCGCTCGTCCACGTGTTCGGTGGATCCGCGTCGGTCAACGGCCGCACGGCAACCGACGGCGAGATGGTCGTGCTCGAGCACCGTGGTGGGGCTGTTCGCGTCACCGCTGCCGACGGACCTGCCGAGGTGTTGCTGCTCGGCGGCGAGCCGCTCGGCGAGCCGATCGCCCGCTATGGCCCGTTCGTGATGAACACCCGCGCCGAGATCGCCCAGGCGTTCGACGACTACCAGTCCGGCAAGCTCGGTTCGATCCCGGTGTCCAGCAACCACTGACGGGGCAGAATGGGTCCATGGCCGGCTCGCTTGCTTCCACTGCCACGTACGTCGATCGCATCCGACGCGCCCGGGTCGCGATGGAGGACGCGAACGTCGACGTGCTGCTGCTCTCGGTCGGTCGTGACCTCCCGTACCTGACCGGGTACGAGGCGATGCCGCTCGAGCGGCTGACGATGCTCGTCGTGCCGCGGGACGGCGAGGCGACGATGGTGATCCCTCGGCTCGAGGCGCCCCGCGTCGCTGACCAGCCGGGTGTGTTCAGCCTCCTGCCGTGGAACGAGACCGACGACCCGATCGCACTCGTTGCCGGGCTCGTGCCGCGCCCGGCGCGCGCAGCGGTGGGCGACACGATGTGGTCGCGGTTCCTGGTCGACCTGTTGGCGCACTGGGGAAGCGATCGCACCACGTACGTGCGCTCCGTCGCGGTGATGAACGCGCTGCGGATGCGCAAGGACGATGCCGAGATCGCAGCGCTCGCTGCGGCAGGTGCCGCGGCCGACCGAGTGGCCGCCCAGCTGCACGCCGGCGACATCCCGCTCGTCGGGCGCACGGAGGCACAGGTCAGCGCCGACATCTCGGCGCGGCTGATCGACGAAGGCCACCAGAAGGTCAACTTCGCCATCGTCGCTTCGGCTGCCAACGCAGCGTCGCCGCATCACCACGCGGGCGATCGGGTGATCGCCGATGGCGAGATCGTGCTGTGCGACTTCGGCGGCACGATGAACGGCTACTGCAGCGACATCACGCGTTGCGTCGTCGTCGGTGACGTGCCGAGCGACATCGCCGACGCATATGCCGTGCTGCACGAGGCGCAGCAGGCCGCGGTCGCCGCGGGCACCGTTGGCACACCATGCGAAGAGGTCGACCGCACGGCTCGTCGGATCATCGACGCCGCCGGCTACGGCGAGTACTTCGTGCATCGCACCGGCCACGGCATCGGCATGGAGGAGCACGAGGACCCGTACATGGTCGAGGGCAACGCCCTGCCGCTCGAGCCGGGTCACGCGTTCAGCGTCGAGCCCGGGATCTACGTGCCGGGCAAGTGGGGCATGCGCCTGGAGGACATCGTCGTCGCCTCCGTCGACGGGCCGGTGTCGGTGAACCACGCCGACCACGCGCTGGTCTCGCTGACCGTGTGACGCGCTGCGCGAGACTTCGCGCATGACAGCCGTCGACGATGTGATCACGTCCGACCGGACGCTCCCGTTCCACATGCGCGGGAACTACGCGCCGGTGATGACCGAGGTGGGCGCGTTCGACCTGCCGGTGCAGGGCACGATTCCCGAGCACATGAGCGGGCGCTTCTTCCGCAACGGCGCCAACCCGCAGAACGGGCCGACGATGCACTGGTTCGCCGGCGACGGGATGCTGCACGGCATCCGCCTGCGCGATGGCCGGGCCGAGTGGTATCGCAACCGGTGGGTGCGCACGAAGGCGCTCGCCGGCGCCGAGCGGCTCGACATGAGCACCGGCACGTTCGACCTCACGGTCGGTCTCGCCAACACCCACGTCGTCCGCCACGCCGGCCGCATCCTCGCCTTGGAGGAGGCCAGCTTCCCCAACGAGGTGTCCGAGGAGCTGGACACGCTCGGCCCCTACGACTTCGGTGGTCGCTTGCACACGCCGTTCACGGCGCATCCGCACACGTGCCCGGAAACCGGCGAGATGCACTTCTTCGGCTACGAGCTGGTCAGCGCGCCGTACGTCACGTACCACGTCGCCGACGCGGCCGGGAACCTCGTGCACAGCCAGGCGATCGACGTCCCCGGTCCGACGATGGTGCACGACTTCGCCGTCAGCCGGCACTACGCGATCTTCCTCGACCTGCCGGTGGTGTTCGACCTCGAGCTGGCGATGAGCGGCACGATGCCGTTCGCCTGGAGCGACACCTATGGCGCGCGCATCGGCCTGCTGCACCGCGATCGCGCTCGTCAGGGCGAGCAGCCGGTGTGGTTCGACGTCGACCCGTGCTACGTGTTCCACATCATGAACGCGTGGGACGAGGTGGGCTCCGACGGCGGCGATGTGGTCTATCTCGACGCCGGCCGCCACGCCTCGATGTGGCGCGGTTCACCTGAGTCGTTCGAGCCGAGCTACCTGTGGCGCTGGCGGTTCGACATGCGCACCGGACGGGTCACCGAGCAGCAGCTCGACGACGTGTCGCACGCGTTCCCGCGCGTGGACGATCGGCGCACCGGACTGGCCAACCGCTTCGGTTGGGCGGTCGCACCGCGCAGCGGTAGCCGCGACGGCATGGACGACCCGACGAACATCGTCAAGTACGACCTCGTCAGCGGCGAGCGCTCCGTGCACGACTTCGGTCCCGGCGTGATGTCCGGAGAGCCGGTGTTCGTGCCGGCCGGCGATCACGTCGGCGAGGACGAGGGCCACCTGATGACCTACGTGCACGACATGGCCACGGGCGTCAGCAGCTTCGTCATCCTCGACGCCCACGACGTGGGTGCCGCCCCGGTCGCCGTGATCCCACTGCCGCAGCGAGTGCCGCAGGGCTTCCACGGCAGCTGGTTCGCCGACCAGGCGTGAGCGGCGCTGGCGTCAGCCGACGACGTCGGTGAACGCGGCCTCGTCGACCGCGTCGAGGAAGCTGGACACGGTGATCCGTACGTCACCGTCGTCGACGTTGGCCAGCACGCCGTTCTCCAGCACGCAATACGACGCAGTGCCACCGGCGAGCGTGATGTCGACGCAGGTCGCGTCGAGTCCGGCGAACTGAGCGGTTCGACTGACGGTGGGCGCGAGCGCCGCGGCGGCGTCGCGACGGATGCGGCGAGCGGCGTCGCCTTGGTAGAACTCGGGGGTCAGCAGCCCGGTGTCGCTGATCCGCGCGGCGTTGACGCCGTCGGTGCATGATGCCGTTCCGTCGGCGGTCTGGCAGGTACGTGTGCCGCCGGTGTCGTCGGTGAGGTAGCGGACGGTGCGCACGGTGACAGACCGACGGACGCCGTCGACGCTCACGCTGGCGGTGCTGGTGAGCTCGCCGAACTTGCGCAGCACGTCGTACGTCGCCGTGTAGCTGGGGGCTCCGCTGTCGAGCTTGGTCAGCAACGCGTCGACCGCGGCATCACCGGTGGGTGCCCCGGGCGGGTAGGGGTCGTCGGCGAACGACGGCCGCTTGCCGGTGAAGCAACCGGTGAGGAGGAGGACGGCAACGAGGGCAAGCGTCCCTGACCGTGCTTGCGTGACCCGTCGGCGTGACATCGGGGGCGAAGCGTACGGGCCAGTTAGCCTCCTGCCACGTGATCCGCCTCGACGCTGCGACGGTGCTGCTGCAGTGGGCCACCGGCGGGATGTTGTTCTGCTGGTTCACCACGCGCCAGCGCGAGGTGGGCATCGGCTACGGGTGGTTGCTGCGCGGGGTGTTCCTGCTGATGGCTGCGGGAGCGTTCGCCGCTGGCGTGAACGTCGGCACGGTGCCCGTGCGCGAGGCGGCCAGCGCCGGGGTCGTGGTGGCCTGCGGCGTGGCGCTCGTGGTGTCGATCGTGCGTCGCAAGGCAGGCGTGTCCGGCCACGACGCCGAGCACGACCGGCGCTCGGAGCGAGTGGCGGCGATGACCGGCATCGAGCGCGAGGGCACGACCGCGCCGCGCTCCGGCGCCGAGTTCCCGCCGGTGCTCGACCTGATCGCGCCCATCATCGGTGTGGTCGGGTTGGTCGCCGCCGCGATCGATGCCGCGGGCGACGCCAACGTGGTCGTCTCGTTGCTGCGCACCCTCGCGGGTGCGGCGTTCCTCGGGTCGGTCACCGACGCGATGCTGCTCGGCCACTGGTACCTCGTGCAGCCAGGTCTGCCGCGCCGTCATCTCAACGACCTCGTCCGCGCGCTCGGCTTCACGTGGCCCGTCGAAGTGGTCGCCATGCTGTTGCCCACCGGGATGTTCTCCGTGTGGTCGGGCAGCGTGGATGATGGCTGGAACGGCGTGCTCGGCTGGTTCTGGGGCGCCTGTGCGGTGTCGACGATCGTGCTCGTCTACGTCACCCGGCTGGCCCTGCGCGAGCGGTACTACTCGGCGGTGATGGCGGCCACCGGGTTGCTGTACCTGGCGATCCTGACGGCGTTCGGCACCGACCTCGTTGCCCGCGCCGTGCTGGCGGGCTGATCGCCCGCTCGAACGGGTACGGACGCTTGACCTGTTCAATTGCGTCGTCGTCGGGCAGACTGGAGCACCTATGCCGAGGCCAGTGTGGAGTGGAACGATCAGCTTCGGGCTCATTGCGATCCCGATCAAGCTCTTCCATGCGGTGAGCAAGAAGAGCGTGTCCTTCAACCAGCTCGACGAGCGGACGATGAGTCGCATCAAGCTGAAGAAGGTGTCGGCCGAGGACGGCTCCGAGGTGCCCGACGAGAGCATCGTCAAGGGCTACGAGATCAGCAAGGGCCGCTACATCCTCGTCGACCCCGACGAGCTCGAGCCGTTCATCCCGTCGGCCACGAAGACGATCGAGCTCGAAGAGTTCGTCGACCTCGTCGAGATCGACCCGGTGTACTTCGACTCGCCGTACATCGTCGCCCCGGACAAGACGCCCAAGCCGTACGTCCTGCTGGCGCGGGCGATGGAGGAGGCCGGCAAGGTGGCCATCGGCCGCTTCGTCATGCGCAACAAGCAGTACGTGGCCGCGTTGCGCGCGGTCGACGGCACGTTGATGATGAGCACGATGGTCTTCGCCGACGAGGTGGTCAACCTCAACGGCATCGAGGAGCTGGACACGCTCACCACCGTCGAGGTCAGCGCGAAGGAGGTGCTGATGGCCGAGGCGCTCGTCGACTCGCTGTCCGCCGAGTTCGACCCGGAGAAGTACCGCGACGCCTACCGCGAGCAAGTGCTCGATCTCATCGAGCGAAAGGCGGCCGGTGAGGAGTTCGAGGCACCCGCCGCCCCGGCAGCGGCGGCACCACAGGTGGTCGATCTGATGGCCGCGCTGGAAGCCAGCGTCAAGGCGGCGAAGGCGGCGCGCAAGCGCCATCCAGCCAACCCCGAGCCGGAGACGAAGGACGACCAGAAGGCGGACAAGACCGTGGTCGAGATCCCCAAGGCGACCAAGGCGAAGGCGCGCACGCGCAAGTCGGCGTAGGCCTCTCATGGCGGCGAAGGATCCCGGTAGCACCGTTCGCGTCGGCGATCGTGAGGTCTCGTTGAGCAACCTGCAGAAGGTGCTGTACCCGCAGACGGGCACCACCAAGGCAGAGATCATCGAGTACTACGCACGCATCGCCGACACGATGCTGCCGCATCTGTCCGGACGTTGCATCACGCTGAAGCGCTTCCCCAACGGGGTCGACAGCCAGGGGTTCTTCGAGAAGCGCTGCCCGAAGCACCGCCCTGAGTGGATCCCGGTCGCCATCGGCCCCGGCGATCGCAACGGCGACGTCGGCTACTGCAACTTCGAGGAGCCGGCCGCGCTGGTGTGGGCGGCCAACATGGCCGCGCTGGAGCTGCACGTGCCGATGGCGCTCTCCGCCGATCTGGAATCGCCGCGAGCCGTGGTGTTCGACTTCGACCCCGGCGAGCCG
Organism: Ilumatobacteraceae bacterium; assembly: GCA_965229005.1. Taxonomy (GTDB): domain Bacteria; phylum Actinomycetota; class Acidimicrobiia; order Acidimicrobiales; family Ilumatobacteraceae; genus CBDDIP01. The sequence continues at coordinate 38,400 of CBDDIP010000001.1, read as the reverse complement.
GCGACGATCATCGAGTGCTGCCAGATCGCGCTCGCGGTGCGCGACGTGCTCGCTGCGGTCGGCATGGACGGCTGGCCGAAGACGTCGGGCTCGAAGGGGTTGCAGCTGTACGTGCCGCTGAACACGCCGTGTACGCACGCCGCTGCGAGCGACTTCGCGCTCGCCGTCGGTCAGCTGCTCGAGCAGCAGATGCGCGACCGCGTCACGACCACGATGGCCAAGGCGGTGCGGCCCGGGAAGATCTTCATCGACTGGAGCCAGAACGCCCGGCACAAGACGACGATCGGCGTGTACTCGATGCGCGCCCGTCAAGAGCCCACGGTGTCGACGCCGGTCACGTGGGACGAGGTGGCGGCCTGCGCCGAGGGTGCTCCGCTGCGGTTCCAGTGGCGCGAGGTGCTGCAGCGGGTGGAGGACCTCGGCGATCTCTTCGCCCCCATGCTGACGACGAAGCAAGAGCTGCCGAAGCCCGCCGCGACGTGACGGTCAGACTGCCTGCCCTCAGGCGATGATGCCGGCGGCGCGAAGCGCGGCCGCATCGAGACCGAGCTCGGCGACGATCTCATCGCTGTGCTCGCCGAACATCGGGGCGTGGCGCTCGGCCACCGATGCCGGTGTCGCGGAGAAGCGCGCCGCCGGACGCGGCTCGCGCATGGTCCCGGCGTTGGGGTGCTGACGTTCGACGAACACGTCGTTGTGAACGACCTGCGGGTCGGTCGGTAGCTGCTCGATGCTGTTGATCGCCGACGCAGGTACGTCGTGCTGCTCGGCACCGACCAGGAAGTCGGCGACCGACGTCTGTGACGCGTACCCGCGAAGCAGCGGCACCAGTTCGGCGAAGTGCTGCATGCGCGACGTCAGGTTGTTGAAGCGCGGATCGTCGGCGACCTCGGGATGGCCGAAGGTGGCGCAGATGCCACGGAACTCGCTGTCGGTGACGGTGCCGGCGCTGACGTAGCCGTCGGCCAGCGGGGTGACGGCGTAGCCTAACCCGATGGTCGGCGTGCGGTGCGCATCGTCGTCGAGCAGTGCGGCGTCCATCGCCGAGTCCGGCCAGAGGAAGGCGATCGCCGCATCGATCATCGCCAGCACGATGTGCTGTCCCTCGGCCTTGCCGGTGGCGCGTGCGTAGAGCGCTGCCGTCACCGCCTGGGCGACGGTGTACGACGAGACCTTGTCGCACAGCAACGTGCGGAACAGCGACGGCACGCCGTTGGCCGGGTCGCTCTGGACCGATGCCAGACCGGAGGCAGCTTGGATGACATGGTCGTACACGCGGCGGTGGCTGCTCGGCCCATCGGGCCCGTAGCCGCTGATGCTGACGTAGATCAGCCGCGGGTTGATGGTCTTCAGATCCTCGTAGCCGAGGCCGAGACGGTCCATCGCCCCGGGTCGGAAGTTCTGGATCAGGACGTCGGCATCAGCGACGAGGCGCTGCAGCACGTCGACGCCCGCCGGATCCTTCAGGTTGAGCACCAGGCTGCGCTTGCCACGGTTGTTGTTGGCGAAGATGCCGGTCATCCCGCCCTTCTGCGTGCCGAGGAAGCGCATCATGTCGCCAAGTCCTGGCGACTCGACCTTGACGACATCAGCGCCCTGATCGGCGAGCATCATCGCGGCCAACGGCCCCGAGATCATCACGGACAGGTCAACGACCTTCACACCATCCAACGGCCCCATGGCGGGGCATGTTGTCAGCTCTCGGCCAGATCGCTCGACACGGGCTCGCTGGACTCGGGCGTCGCCTCGTCGAGGGCGACGCGGATGCGCTCGATGCGACGCGGGTCGAGGTTGGCGTGCACCAGGTGGCCGCCGCTGAAGCGATGCAGCTCGTCCATGGTCGACGCCTCGTCGAAGTGGCCGAGGAGGAGGATGACCGTGGCGGTGCCGGGCTGCACCGCATCGCGGAACCAATCGACCCACGCGTCGGGGATGCCGAGGTCGATCACCTTTGCGCTGATCGCGCCGCCGCCGGCGCCAAGTGCCGTGCCGGCGAGCCACCCGACGGGCCCGGCGAGCATCAGGCCGATCAAGCCGCTCCACACGGCGCCGGACATCGCCGAGCGCAACGGCTGCGGATCGACGGTCTCCCGCACGAGGGTCTTGCCCTCGGCGGTCTTGACGATCGTGACCGCGTCACGCAGCTCGATGGTCTTGTTCGCGGCGAGGCGCATCGCCGCCGTCAGGAACTCCTGGGCCCGAAAGAGGTCGTCGAAGGAGATCCCGACGATGGTGCTGGGGGTGCCGGGGACTGCCGAGTCGCTCATGGGACCAGTCTCGCCGCAATTCGGCGCGATGCGTCAGCCGGTGAGCGTGAACGAGGCGATGAACGCGAGCCCTTCCGCTTCGTTGTCGGCACCATCGTCGATCGCCGTGACCTGGCACAGCCGATCACCCAAGTCGACGATGAGGCCGCGGGCCGCGTACACGCCGAGTTCTTCGACGGTCCAGGCAAGTGCGAGATGGCCGTTCACGACGACGTCGGTGGTTTGCGGTGTGCCGGGCCCGATGAGGGAGACCTGGTCCCGTGCGATGGCGGCCCGTCGAGCTCCGTGGTGGTCGTCAGGTCGGTTGTGCTGGTCGAGGTCGTGCTGGAGTCGACGATGGTCGTGGACGTCGTCGCAGTGCTCACGGTGCTCGTGCTGGTCTGCGGCTCGGTCGGCAACGTTGCATCGTCGCTGGCGCACGCGCCGATGAGCAGCGCGGCCGCGATTGCCCACGTCGTTGTACGAGCCCCCATCGAACCGCCCCAGCCGAAGTCGTTGCGCACGCTACCGATCGGTTCCCTACGCTTCAAGGGACGTCATGGCTGCATCACTTCACGCCCGTTCGCTCACCGTCTCGCTCGGTCCGCGCCTGATCCTCGACGAGGTCGAGCTGCAGCTCGACCCCGGCCATCGCGTCGGGCTGGTCGGGCCGAACGGCGTCGGGAAGAGCACGCTCCTTCGTGCGGTCGCCGGTTTGGTGCACCTCGACAAGGGCACCGTGTCGCGATCGCCGGCCAACGCGACCGTCGGCTACCTGCCGCAGGAGCCGGAGCGCGGCGACGAGACCGTGCGCGATTCGGTGGCGCGACGCACCGGCGCGGCAGAGGCGACCGCGGAGCTCGAATCGGCGACCAACGCGCTCGCTGCGGGAGAGGACGGCGCCGACGACCGGTACTCGACGGCGCTCGACCTGTGGCTGGCGCTCGGCGCCGCCGATCTCGACTCGCGCATCGGGGATGCGTGGGCGGAGCTCGGGCTCGACGAGCGCTTGCTGGATCAGCCGATGAGCAGCCTGTCGGGTGGTGAGGCAGCGCGGGTGGGGCTGGCTGTGCTGCTGCTCGCCCGCTTCGACGTCCTGCTGCTCGACGAGCCGACGAACGATCTCGACCTCGACGGCCTGCGCCGCCTGGAGCGCTTCGTGCTCGGCTCGTCCGTCGCGATCGGATTGGTCAGCCACGACCGCACGTTCCTCGAGTCGGTCGTCACCGACGTCGTCGAGATCGACGAGTTCAGTCATCACGCCGCGCACTACGGCGGCGGGTGGGAGAGCTACCTCGCCGAGAAGGACCTCGCTCGGCTGCACGCACGCGAGGCGTACGACGAGTACGACGCGAAGCGGTCGACCTTGCAGGCGCGCTCGCAACGACAACGCGAGTGGGCGTCGCAGGGTTTGTCGCGGGCGAAGAAGAAGCCGGATGACAACGACAAGTTCGTCCGCAACTGGAAGATCAACCAGACCGAGCAGCTGGCCGGCAAGGCGGCGCGCACCGATCGGATGCTGGAGCGGCTCGAGGTGGTCGAGGAGCCGCGCGAGGCGTGGGAGCTCCGGCTGACGGTTGCTGCGGCGGAGCGCAGTGGCGACGTCGTCGCGCGGCTCACCGACGCCGTCGTGCGGCGCGGTTCGTTCACGCTCGGCCCGGTGTCGATGGAGGTCGGCTTCGGTGAACGGATCGTGGTCGTCGGCGCCAACGGCAGCGGCAAGTCGACGTTGCTGCGTGCGCTGCTCGGTGAGATCCCCGTCGACGAGGGCGCGCAGTGGCGCGGGCCATCGGTGGTCGTCGGTCGGTTGGAGCAGGCGCGCGAACAGCTCAGCGATCGCGGTTCGATGCTCGACTCCTTCTTGGCCGCGACCGGGATGACGGTCAGCGATGCGCGCACGTTGTTGGCCAAGTTCGGCATCGGTGCTGCGCACGTGCAGCGGCCGACGAGCTCGCTGTCACCGGGGGAGCGCACGCGAGCGGTGCTCGCCCTGTTGATGGCTCGTCAGTCGAACTGCTTGGTGCTGGACGAGCCGACCAACCACCTCGACCTGCCCGCCATCGAACAGCTGGAACAGGCGTTGGACACGTTCGCCGGCACCGTGCTGCTGGTGACCCACGACCGCACGTTGCTGCAGCACGTGCGGCGCACGCGAACGCTGGAGCTGTCCGGCGGGCGAATCGTTTCCGACGAACCGGCCTAGATCACACGGGGGCGGGCACGCGCATCGCCGGCGCGCCTGACGGCTGCACGCCGCGGCTGGCGATGATGCCGATCCCGGCCAGCAGCGCAGCGACGGCGAAGACGATGCCGATGGCTGGGCCGTCGGCGAGCGACGTGCGGTCGGCGATGGCCACCATCGACCCGCCGATGCCGCTCATCACGGAGAAGCCGAGTGCGTCGCAGACCTGCAGCTGGCTGCTGACCTCGCCCTCCTTGCCGTTCTCGGTGTAGCTCATCGCCGTGACGGTGGTGGGGTTGAAGATCAGCCCCATGCCGAGGCCGCCGACCATCCACGAGATGAACGTGGCCCACAGCGGCCAGCCGTCCCACAGAACGGGTGCGACCAACGCAAGGCCGATGACGAGGAGCGTGAAGCCCCAACGTGTGGCGCGTCGGGCCTCGATGTCGGTGCGCTTGGCGATCGCCCAGCTGCCGGCGCTCCAGGACAGCGCGGCCCCGATGATGACGAAGCCCTGCGTCGTCGCGCTGACGTGGTGCACGCGGTCGGCGGCGAGGGGGATGAAGCTGTCGGCGCCGAGGAACGTCGCCATCGCCAGCAGGCGACAGCCGAGCACGGCCGGCAGCCCACGGCGGGCCCGGCCGACACCGGTCGGGAGGAGGCGTCGCAGCGAGGGGAGTGCAATGGCGACACCGGCGCCGGCGATGCCGATCGCGGCGAACAGGTTGGACAGGCGAAGCCCGGTGACGAACATGCCGACCCCAGCGGCCGCAAGCAGCGCTGACGGGACGCGAGTCGAGCGGCGGTCGATGTCCTCCACCGGCGGGTACTTGCGCATCGGCTGGCTGGCGAGTGCACCCACGGCGACGGCGACGGGGATGATGCACAGGAACACCCAGCGCCAGCCGAAGTGCTCGGTCACCAGTCCGGCGAAGGCCGGGGCGACGAGGCTCGGCAGCACCCAGCCGGCCGACATCACCGCGTACATCATCGGCTGGCGGTCCTCCGGGAAGGCGCGTCGAACGAGGACGTAGGCGATCGGCGCGTAGCCGCCGGTTCCCGCGCCCTGCAGGAGCCGACCGACGACGACGATCGGCATCGACGTCGCAGCTGCGGCAACGATCAGTCCGACGATGAAGGTCGAGATGCTGAGCACGAAGGGGACCACCGGTCCGCGACGGTCGGACAGCTCGCCGGACACCACGAGGGCGACGAGGTTGGCAAGCGTGTACGCAGCGAGCGCGACGCCGTAGAGCGAATCGCCGCCGAGCTCGTCGGTGATCGTCGGCAGCGCGGTGATCACCGCGGTGGTCTCGAACGCGACCAGCGTCACGCCGAGGACGAGTCCGACAGCCAGCACGCGCTGGTGGGTCGTCAGCGGCGTGGTCACCCGTTCAGAATAAACGCAAGCTTCCGCTTTTGAAATCTTGACTTCCGTCGCGCGATGTGCGCTCTCAGGCCGGTGACGAGGGAGCGACGAGCGGCCACGGGCGGTTGCGCTCCGCGGTCAACGCCAGGTCGAGGAGCAGTTCTTCGGTGAAGTGGCGACCCACCACTTGCAGACCGATCGGCAGTCCGTCCACCTGGCCGGCGGGGATCGAGATCGCCGGGTTGCCGTGCAGGTTGGCGGCGAACGTCAACCGGCCGTTGTTGCCGGCCCCGGCCTCGATCCCGCCGAACGTCTTGGGCAGGGGGCCGTCGGCGTTGAACGACACGTCGGGGTTGCTGGCGGTGATGACGAAGTCGACGCCCGTTGCCGGATCGAAGATGCGCGCCATGGCTTCGTTGAGCTCCATGCGTCGGCGCTCGATCTTGGCTCGCGCCACCGAGTCGTACTTGCCGTAGGTCTGCTCGAGACCGCGCTTGATCTCCCACGTCAGCTCCTCGGCGCATGCCGGGTACTTGTCGCCGAGGCGAGCTTCCGTGCTGATGGACCCGCTGAGGCTCCACGCCGTCCCCATGCGCGGCAGCGAGGTGTCGACACCTTCGACGAGCACCATGCCGGTGTCGGCGATGAGCGCACGTGCCTCGGCCTCGAGCTGCTCCCACATGATCGGCGAGACCTGCGCGTTGCCCCAGTTCGGATCGAGCACGACGCGTGCGCCGCGCAGCGCGTCGAGGTGCGTGCCGAGGCCCGCTTCCCAACCGGACACCTTCGGCAGGCTGATCGGGTCGCGAGCATCGAAGCCGTTGGTGACGTCGAACCAGCGCGCCGTGTCGCGCACCGAGCGGGAGAGGCAGCCGATGGTGACGGTGAGGTTGCCGTAGAGCGCCTTCGGTCCACGAGGAATGCGACCGATCGTGGCCTTCAAGCCGACGAGTCCCGTGAAGCCGGCGGGGATGCGGATCGAGCCGCCGCCGTCGCCGGCGGTGCCGAGCGTGAGGATGCCGCCGGAGACCGCCGAAGCAGTGCCGCCCGAGCTGCCGCCCGGTGTCTTGCCGTGCTGCCACGGGCTGTGCGTGGTGCCGTGCAGGAGCGTGCGCGTCACGTTGACGCCGCCGAACTCGCTTGCCGTCGTCTGCGCGGCGAGCACTGCGCCGCCGATGTCGCGGACGCGCTCGACCATCGTGCTCGTGTAGTCGCTGATCTCGTCGCGCAGCGGCACTGACGCCTCGGTTGCCGGCCAGCCGGCAACGTGATCGAGCTCCTTCACGCCGATCGGCACGCCACCGAAGGGCAGCGACACATCGGCCTTGGCAGCGGCCGACTCCGCCTCTTCGCGAGGCAAGTGGCTGAACGCGTTCATCGAGCTCGCGTCCGCTGCGTCGTAGACCGCGCGCAGCTCCTCCAACGGCGACCGCCGACCGGCGCGGAACTCCTCGACGAGTGAGCAGGCGTCTCCCTGCCAAGGTGCATCAGACATGCCCGGACGTTAGACGTCGTCAGGCGAACCAAGCGTGGCGAGCAGGTGCTGCTGTTCGTCGACGGACACGATGAGCTCGCCCACCTTGACGGGAAACAGGCTCGCTCGGGCTCGTTGCGGTGGGTCGATCGTCAGTCGCACGAGGCCCTTGCCGGAGCCGTTGACGAGGTAGCGGCCGCGCCAGCCGTGGACGCCGCGGCTGATGAAGCGGCGTTCTTCCGCTGCTGCTTCGACGGCGTCGCGCGGCACCGTCATCGTGAAGGCCCAACCCATGCGAACGGTCACCATGTCGCCGTCGATGGTGATGCCGCTTCGCTTCGGACCGAGGCCGATGAGGGTGAACGACAATCGCCAGACTCTCTCGTAGCGGATTTCGAAACTCATGAGAGCAGTGTCGTCCGCTCAGGGAACCGTGTCACACCCCCATGGTTTGATGGGTCGTATGGCGATGGCGGAATTGCTGAACGTGGATGTGGGGTCGTTGGCTGGTGTGGCCACCGATGATGTCCTGGCGCGGATCGAGGTCGAGCGCCGCCGTCTCGACGCGCTCGCCGCGCAGGTGATCGCGCATGGGGTGGCGACGGAGCGGTGGGTTGATGATGGTCACCGCAGCGTGCAGCAGTGGGTGTCGGCGGTGACGAACTGCTCGCCCCCGGTCGCCTCGCAACACGTCCGTCGCTCACGCATCATTGGTGAGTTGAAGCGTGTCGCTGACGCGTGGGTCGATGGTGACGTCGGGACCGGCCAGGTCGACGAGTTGGCCCGCCTGTTGCGCAACCCACGCGCTGCGCATCATCTGGCCGGGTCCGAGGAGCTGTTGTTGGAACAGGCGCGGACGATGCGGTTCGCGGACTTCACCGTCGTCACCGAACGCTGGCTGGCCTACGCGGATCCGGACGGCCATCTGAAGCAGCACGACGACGCCCGCAAGCAACGGTCAGCGGGCACGTCATTCGTTGGGCCGTCGTTCCGGTTCAACGCGGCCGGTGACACCGCCACCGGGGTCGAGTTGCGGGCGATCCACGAACAGTTCACCACCGGCGAGTTCCTTGCCGACTGGGATCACGCCACCGCGCTGTATGGGCCGAAGATCTCGAAGAACCAGCTGGCGCGCACCCACCAACAACGTTGCTACGACGCGTTGATGACGATCTTCCGCACCGCTGCGGCCGCCGGGGCGGTGAACGTCAAGCCGTTCACCCCCGATGTCGGGATCGTCATCGACCATGACACCTACGACGCCACGTTGCGCAGCCTGCTCGGTGAGGACGCACCCTGGCCGGATCCGGCCGATGTGTTGAACCTGCGTTGTGAGACCGTCGACGGGATCTCGATCGATCCGCGAGCGGCGGTGATCGCGACGATCAGCGGCCACGTCCGCCAGATCGTGATGGACAAGAGCGGGCAAGTGGTCAAGTACGGGCGCCGTCGACGGACGTTCCCCAAGCACATCGCCAAGCTGATCGCGATCCGCGATCGGCACTGCATCTGGCTGACCTGCCCGATCCACGCCAACCACTGTGAGACCGACCACATGATCCCCTGGATCCGTGACGGACACACCGACTTGGACAACGGCGATTGCCAATGCGGCTTCCACAACAGGTTCCGCAACCGCGGCTACCAGGTCACCCGAGACGACCACGGCACCTGGCACATCTACCGACCCGATGGCACCGAAGTCTGCCCACTCGACATCGCCCGCATCGCCGCCTGACTCGCAGTGGTCGGCGAACCTACGCTCGTCATCGGTGAACGACGTTCAGCGCGCGTACGGAATTCAGGCCGAGCGCTACATCGAGCTGTTCGGCGCGACAACGCAGGTCGACGCCCATGACCTGGCGTTCATCGTTCGCCACCTGTCCGTCGTGGGTGGCGCCGTGCTCGACCTGGGATGCGGGCCGGGCCACCTCACGGAGCACCTCCGCGGGCTCGGCGTCGACGCGTCGGGCATCGACCTCGTGCCGGAGTTCATCGAGCACGCTCGCGTCACTCACCCCTGCGGCCGCTACGACATCGGCTCGATGGTCGGACTGTCGGCTGCCGACGGTTCAGTCGACGGGATCCTCTCGTGGTACTCCGTGATCCACCTGACGCCGGACGACATCGACGCGGTGCTTGCCGAGTTTCGACGAGTGGTGGCCGATTTCGGCACCATCGTCATCGGGTTCTTCGACGGCGACGAGGTCGCGATGTTCGACCACAAGGTCGCTGCCGCCTGGACGTGGCCGCCCGATGAGCTCGCGGCGCGACTCCACCGGGCCGGCTTCGTCGAGATCGCCCGCGAGCGCAGACCGGCACAAGGTGGGCATCGCCCGCACGCGGCGATCGCCGCCATCGCCAAGCCGCGCTGACTCGCCGTCCACACGGACGCTGCATCGCTGCGCACCTAGAGTCGGCGGCGCATGGACAGTCGCACCTTCCTCGGCTTGCAGCAGAGCCACAACCCGTTCCGTTGGTGGATGGAGGTGGCGCCGGGGCTGTGCACCGGTGCCGGGTTCCTCTACGGCGGGTCGGGGTTGGCGGCAGCGATCTCGGCGATGGAGGGGACGAGCGGGCGCGAGTGCATCTGGGCGACCGCGCAGTACTTGTCGTACGCCCGTCCCGGCGAGGTGCTCGACATCGACGTGACGCTCGCGGTGGAAGGTCATCAGATGACCCAGGCACGAGCGGTGTGTCACGTCGGCCATCGCGAGATCCTCACCGTGAACGCTGCGCTCGGGCATCGACCGATGAACCTCAGCGGGCAGTGGGAACAGATGCCGGACGTGCCGCCGCCGTCGGCCTCGCCGCCGCGAACGCATCGCATGCCCATTGGCGGGACCATCCACGAGCGGCTCGAGGAGCGCTACGTCAAAGGTCGCCCGATGGAGTCGCTCGACGGCAGCAAGGGCGATGGCCAGACGATCATGTGGGCGCGCCTGCCCGACGTGATCGAGGGAGTCGACGCGGCGACCTTGGCGATCCTCGGCGACTTCGTGCCGATGGGCGTCGGGCAGTCGCTCGGTGTGATGGGCGGCGGCAACAGCCTCGACAACACGTTGCGGGTGGTGCATCTCGTGCCGACCGAGTGGGTGCTGCTGGACATCCGTGTTCATGCAGTCGAGCGCGGCTTCGGTCACGGACTGGTGCACATGTTCGCCGAGGACGGCACGCTGCTCGCTACCGCCAGTCAGAGCTGCATTGTGCGAATGTGGAAGGGCACCGAGCCACCTGCTCGCTGACCGTTGACCGCTACAGAGGAGACAACACGATGGCGCTGCCGATCCGTCCGGGGATGACCGTTCCACTGCCCGGGCCGTTGCACAGCCACCGCGACAAGCTGGCCGAGCTGGCCGATCTCGGTTACACCGACATCTGGTCGGCGGAGAGCGACGGCGCCGACGCCTTCACGCCGTTGGCCATGGCCGCAGCGTGGGAGCCGCGGTTGCGGTTGGGCACGGCGATCGTGCCGGCGTACACGCGCTCGCCTGCCTGCTTCGCGCAGAGCGTGGCCTCGATGGCCGACGCCGCACCTGGTCGGTTCGCGATCGGCATCGGCTCGAGCAGCAACGTGATCGTCGAGCGTTGGAACGGCGTGCCGTTCGTCGAGCCGTACAAGAAGGTGCGCGATGTGGTGCGCCTGCTGCGCGATGCACTGAGCGGTGAGAAGGTGAGCAAGCAGTACGACACGTTCGAGGTGCAGGGATTCCGGTTGGGTGTTCGCCCGGAGCAGCAGCCGCCGATCCTGGTGGCCGCGCTGCGCGAGGGGATGCTTCGCCTGGCCGGTCGCGAGGGCGACGGGGCGATCATCAACTGGCTCGGTCCGGACGACGTGTCCAAGGTGGTGAAGGTGGTCAACGACGCCGCTGGTGGCGTGGAGAAGGAGATCGTTGCTCGCATCTTCGTCTGCCCGAGCGAGAACGCAGAGGTGGTGCGTGCCGCGGCCAAGTTCGCCATCGCGGCGTACTTGAACGTGCCGGTGTACGCCGAGTTCCACCGCTGGCTCGGGCGCGGCGATGTGCTCGCGGGCATGTGGTCGGCCTGGCAGGCGGGCGACCGCAAGGCAGCGCTGGCGGCGATCCCTGACTCGGTCGTGGACGAGATCGTGGTGCACGGCTCGCCGGAGCAGTGCCGGGCGACGATTCAGCGCTACTTCGACAACGGCGTCACGACGAGCTCGTTGGCGATCCTGCCGTTGGATCCGGATCTGAAGCACTGGGAGGCCGTGCGCGCCCTGGCGCCCAGCGCTGGGTGACAGCAGCGGCGATCACGCCGCACGCTCGGACGAGGTGTGCGCAGCGGCGCGCTCGGCGAGCTGGCGGCGGATGGCGGCGACGTGGGCGAGGCCCCGTTCGCGGGTGGCGCGATCCAGCCGGAACTGGAGCGGTTGGGACGAAGCGGGGAGCAGGTTGAGCTGTTCGGGACGAGCAGCGCGGGCCGACGGGCGGCGGGTGGAGGCGGTGCGGTTGGTCATGTCTTCATGGTGACATCGGGGTGTGACAGGGTTGGCGGGCGGGGTGTGGCAGGGTTGGCGGGCGGGTTGTGGCAGGGTTGGCGGGTGATCGTCGGACGCGCGTTGGCGCTGGTAGCGGGTGTTGTGCTGGTCGTCGTCACGCTGGCGTCGGCCTTGCGGACGGTGGTGGTGCCACGGGCGTTTCCGTCGCTGCTGACCCGTGCGCACTTCCTGGCGATCCGCCGCGTCTTCCAGTGGATCGCGCCGGCCAAGGCGTCGTTCGCTCGCCGAGACGCGGTGATGGCGGTGTACGCACCGCTGGGGCTGGTCAGCCTGCCGGCGGTGTGGGCCACGCTCGTGGTCGTCGGGTTCATGGGCATCTTCTGGGGGAGCGGGGTGGACCCGATCTCCGAGGCGTTCATCACCAGCGGGTCGTCGCTGTTCACCCTCGGCTTCGTCCGCCCGACCGGTACACCGCGGGTCACCCTCGAGTTCGTCGAGGCGGGCATCGGGCTCGGCCTGATCTCGCTGATGATCTCGTACCTGCCGACCATCTACGGCGCGTTCAGCCGCCGTGAGGCGCACGTCGGGATGCTCGAGGTGCGCGCTGGTCTGCCGCCGTCACCGGCAGAACTGATCGTTCGCTACGAGCGCATCGGTCGCCTGGCGGACATCCAGTCGGACGTGTTCACGCCGTGGGAGCAGTGGTTCGTCGACATCGAGGAGAGCCACACCAGCCAGCCGGCACTCGTCTTCTTCCGCTCACCGCACCCGGAGCGCAGCTGGATCACGGCTGCGGGGTGCGTGCTCGACACAGCGGCCATCGTCGCCTCGACCGTCGACGTGCCGCGTGATGGCCGAGCCGAGGTGACCCTGCGCACCGGATTCCTCTGCCTGCGCCGCATCGCCGACTACTTCTCGATCCAGTACGACCCCGACCCGAAGTCCGACGACCCGATCTCGGTCAGTCGGCGCGAGTTCGATCTGCTCTGCGTCGAGCTGCGAGCGATGGACGTGCCGCTGCGCAAGGACCTCGACAAGGCGTGGCGCGACTACGCCGGCTGGCGGGTGAACTACGACACGGTGCTGGTGTCGTTGTGCGCGCTCGTGATGGCGCCGCCGGCGAAGTGGAGCAGCGATCGGATGCCCGAGCACCTGCCCCGGCCGCCATTGCGTCGAAAGAAGCGCCGGGCGCTCAGCCCACCACGGCCACGCTGATCGCCAGCGCTGCAGCGGCAACCGCAACAGGAGTGGCGTACTTCGCCCAGCCCGGAACGGGCTTCCAGCGCGGCGCGAGCATGACGAAGCCGCAGATGGCACCCGCCACCGCGCCGCCGAGGTGGCCGCCGACAGAGATGAACCGGCTGCCGAGGAACGTGATCGCGATGTTGATCAGGAACAGCTGGCCGAGCTGCGACTGCATCGGGCTGACGCCCTGGCGCCACATGGCGATCACGCCGGCTGCGAGCAGTCCGAAGATGGCTCCCGAGGCGCCGCCGGTGAGGCCGCCGTTGCTGCCCTGGAGCAACAGGACGCCCGCCGACCCGCCGAGCAGACCGGCTGCGTAGAGCAACCCGAACTTCACGCGGCCGAGGACCGGTTCGAGCAGCCGGCCGAGGATGTACAGCGAGTACATGTTCATCAGGAGGTGGAGGATCCCGAAGTGGATGAAGCCGTTGGTGACGAGCCGGTACCACTGGTCGCCGGGGATGAGACCGGTCCGATCGGCGGCGCGACCCTGGAGGATCGACTTCGTCAGCCCGAGGTCGACCTGACGTTGGGTGATCGAGTTGAAGCCCAGCGCCTCGCTGTCGCCGGCGACGATCCACAGGAAGACGGCGACGTTGATGCCGATGAGCACGCTGGACACGAGCGCCGGCTGCCGGGCGTTCCAGAAGGTGGCGCGGGTCTTCACATCGGGGCGAGCGGCCTTGGCGCAGTCGAGGCAGTGCGACCCGACGGCGGCCTGCACGAGGCACTCGCTGCAGGCCGGCTTGCCGCAGCGCGTGCAGCGACGTCCGGCTTCGCGGTTGGGGTGCCGGTAGCAGTGTTCCAGCACCGGAGGTTGCGGCAATGACACGCCGTCAGGCTACCGACGAGACCGTTGCGCACCTGGTCGGCGGCGAGCCGTCAGCTGCCGGGCACCGGGTCGATCACCATCGGCTCGTCGAGCCCCGCATCCCACCAGCGACGCAGCACCGACCAGGCGTAGATCCCGGTGTCGTGGCCGTCGCTCCACCGGATCGAGATGCCCCACGCGCCGGTGAGCTCGGCGTCCGTCACTGAGATCGTCGCGGCCTGTCCGACTCGCGGCCAGGCCACCTCGCCGCGCTCGCGCATGCCTCGACACGTCGCGCACGGGCAGGCGGCGCGGAGTTCGTCCACGGGGAACACGGCCACGACCTCGTCGTCGAAGGTGACGGTCATCGCGGTGGTGCGGTCGACCGCGACGTCGAGGATGCCGATGCTCACAGCACCATCCTCACAGCACCGCGTCCAACACGATGGCGACGGCGACGAGCACGATGATGCATGCGTTGTACGCGGTGTGGGCGCGGGTGGACTCGAACGTCGCGGCTCGCTGGGAACCCGAGGCGTCGTAGGCGAGCAGGTAGGACCGCATGAAGTACGCGCCGCCGACCGACAGGGCCAGCGCGGCGCCGATCGGGATGCCGATCAGCGCGTGGATCATCCCGAACTGCAGCACCTTCAGCACCCGCTTCGGTCGCGACCAGTCCTCGGCACCGGTGCGGAACATGCGCTCCTCGGCGTAGGCGAACAGCGGCAGTGCGGGCACGAGCAGGGCGATGAACGCCAGCGGGATCAGAACCTCCCAGAACGTGCCGGCGGTGGTGGACGACGACCCGAACACCGGGTTGCCCTCGCCGCCCAGTGCTGACCACCAACCCCATCTCAGCGGCGGGATCAGCAGCAGTGGCCACGCCACGGCGATGATCCCGGCGAAGACCAATGGCACGGGCAGCACGTGGCGCCAGCCGAGGCCACGGCGCACCTCGCTGATGATCGAGCGGCCCTCTGCGGTGCGGCTGCGACGAGCCCCGGTGGTGAGGCGCAACGCCATCACACCGAGCACGGCCACGCTGGCCACGTCACCGACCTCCAGGCTCATGGCCCGGAGTGTACGGAGGTGTCGTCGGCTTGGACTCGGGACCTGCCGGGCGGCGGTCGTAGTGTCCGCGGCCATGGCATGGGACTTCGAGACGGAACCGGAATTCGAAGAGAAGCTGGCATGGATGCGCACCTTCGTGCGCGACGAGATCATGCCGTTGGAGACGTTGGCGGAGGAGTGGCGCAACCCCAACGGCCGCGCCGTCTTCAAGCAGCTGACCGACCCGTTGAAGGAAGAGGTCAAGCGTCAGGGCCTGTGGGCCGCGCACCTCCCGCCCGACATGGGCGGCCTCGGCTTCGGCCAGGTGAAGCTCGGTCTGATGCACGAGATCCTCGGCGCCACGCCGTACGGCCCGAGCGTCTTCGGCAACAACGCGCCGGACAGTGGCAACGCCGAGCTGATCGCGGTCGGCGGCACCGACCAGCAGCGCGAGAAGTGGATGCAGCCACTGCTCGACGGCACGTACCGCAGCTGCTTCTCGATGACCGAGCCCGGCGCCGGCGCCGATCCGACGCTGCTCACCACCCGCGCCGAGCGCGACGGCGACGAGTGGGTGATCAACGGCCACAAGTGGTTCTCGTCGAACGCGTCGATCAGCGACTTCCTGATCGTGATGTGCAAGACCGGCGACTACGAGATGCCGTACAAGAACTACTCGATGATCATCGTGCCGACGAACACGCCGGGCGTGAACATCCTCCGCGACGTGCCGACGATGGGCGAGCCCGATCACAAGACGGGCGAGCCGGGCGGTCACGCCGAGGTGCTGTACCAGGACGTGCACGTGCCGTTCGAGAACATCGTCGGCGGCGAGGCCGGCATCGGCCAGGGCTTCGCGCTGGCCCAGAAGCGCCTCGGGCCGGGACGCATCCATCACGCGATGCGCTGGCTCGGCCAGAGCCGGCGGGCGTTCGACATGCTCTGCGAGCGCGCCCTCACCCGCTACACGCACGGCTCGATCCTGGCCGAGAAGCAGATGGTGCAGGACTGGATCGCCGAGAGCTACGCCGAGATGCAGGCGGCGCGTCTGCTGACGCTGCAGGCCGCATGGAAGATGGACCAGTTGCACGCCGCGGGCAAGCACTACAGCGACGCACGCGTGGAGATCGGCGTGATCAAGTTCTGGGGCGCGAAGGTGCTCTACAACGTGATCGATCGCGCGATCCAGATCCACGGCTCGCTCGGCTACACCACCGACCTGCCGTTGGAGGGCATGTATCGCGCCGCCCGCGCGGCACGCATCTACGACGGCCCCGACGAGGTGCACAAGGTGACCGTGGCTCGTCAGGTCCTCAAGGGCTATCGGCCGAGCGATCCGCCGCTGGAGCACCTGCCCACGCGTCGCGCAGCGGCCATCGAGAAGTTCGCCGACTCGCTCGACGCACTGTCATTGAGCCACTGAGCCACTGAGCCACTGAGCGACTATCGGCGCGAGCGGTTGGCGAACATGTCGGCGTCGGCCGGTTCGCCCAGCAGGTTGCCCTGCACCATGTCGCACCCGAGCATCCGCAGGCGGTGCAGCTGATCCGCAGTCGTGACCCACTCGGCCACCACCTGCATGTCCAGCGCATGGGCGAGCTGGATGATCGAGCGCACGATCGGGTCGTCGTCGCCGTCGCTGCCGAGTGAACGAGCAACGGTGCCGTCGAGCTTGAGCACGTCGGCCTCGCACGTGCGCAGCGCGGTGAGCGACGAGTTGCCGCGACCGAAGCCGTCGAGCGCGAGCTGCACACCGAAGCGGCGCAACGCCTGCAGCGACCGCAGGTTGCCCGGTTGATCGTCGTTCAACGTCTCTTCATCGAAGTCGAGCGTCAGCTGGTGGGCGCTGAGCTCCACCTGGCGCACGGTCCCGAGCACGCGCTCGACGAACGCACCCTCCAACAACTGGCGGGCGGCGATGTTGACGTGCACGGAGAAGCCGCGGTCGACGATGCCGGAGTCGAGCCACGCACGAGCGTCGAGGCAGGCCTGACGGATCACCCAGTCGCCGATCGGCACGATGGCACCGCTCTCCTCGGCCAGGTGCACGAACTCGGCGGGCAACAGCAGGCCGCGGGTGGGGTGCTGCCAGCGCAACAACGCCTCGGCCCCGACGGTGCGCCCGCTGTGGGTGGACAGGATCGGTTGGTACGCCAGGCTCAACTGCCCGGCCGCCAGCGCCTGCTCGAGCTCGTTGGACATCAGCTTGTGATCGCGGTTCTGGGCCCGCATCGCCTCGGTGTACAGCTCGCAGCGCGACCGGCCGCGGCGCTTGGCCACGTACATCGCCGTGTCGGCGTGGCGCAGCAGCGTGACCGCCGCCTCGTGGCTGGTGACCGCGCCCATGTCGGCGACCTGTGCCGGCGAGGTGAGGGCGACGCCGACGCTGACGGTGAGATCGACCTCGACGCCGTGCACCATCATCTTGCCGGTGAGGCCGAGGCGGACTCGCTCGGCGAGGTCGAGCGCGCCGTGCTCGTCGATCGACCCTTCGCACAGCACGACGAACTCGTCGCCGCCGATGCGTCCGACGACGTCGGTGGGGCGGGTGGCGTGCGCCAGGCGGTGAGCCACCTGGGCGAGCAGCGCGTCGCCGGCTTCGTGGCCGACGGTGTCGTTGACGTCCTTCAGCTTGTCGACGTCGAGGAACAGGATGGCGACGTGGGCGCGCGTGGCCTTGCTGCGCTCCAGCGCGTCGGCCGCGGTGCGCAGGAACAGCATCCGGTTCGGCAGCCCGGTGAGCGAGTCGTGGCTGGCCTGGCGAGTGAGCTCGGACTGCAGCTGCTTGGTGGCGGTGACGTCGCGGGCGACGCCACCCCAGTACTCGATCACCCCGTCCTCGGAGCGGTGGAGGAGCAGATCGACGTCGAGCGTGCGCTCGAGCCCGTCGGGTCCGCGGAAGCCGACCTCGCCCGACCAACTGGAGGACTCCGAGGCATGCAGCACTTCGCGCGGCACCTGGTCGCGGATGATCTGCATCAAGCCGCGAGCGGCCGGATCGCGAATGAGGTCGATCGCGTCGTCGAAGCCGAACAGGGTCTTCGCTGCTGGGTTGGTGAACACCGGTGCGCCGTTGCGATCGAGGATGATGACCGCGTCGTCGCTGGCACCCATCACGCCGAGCAGCCGGTCGAGCAGCACGCGCTGGCGAACCGTCTCGGTCTGGTTCAGCGCGGTGCCGGCGTAGCCGGTGCTCCGCCCGCTCATGTCGAGCACCGGGCTGGCGTCGATACGCACCCAGACCATGCGACCCTCGGCATGCCACACGCGGAACTCGACGAGCACGTCCTCGTTGCGTTCAGCGGCGCGTCGCCACGTCAGCTCAGCGGAGGCCCGATCACCGGGGTGGGCGGACGCCCACGGCGGCATGCCGACGGACGTACCCGAGCCACCGAGGAGCGCGCCGAACGCGGCATTGGCCGCGGTGATGCGACCGTCGCGGTCAGCCTGGAACAGGCCGACCGGCAGCGATGGGAGCGCGTCGTTGATGTCCGCCATCCTCAGTGGTGTTGCCAGGTTCTCGGTAGGTATCGGCCGTGGTCAGGGCCGACTGTAGGTACCCGTGACTTCAGCGAAGGCGATTGACGCCGAATCCACCGCCAGCTGCAGCTCATGGCCGTCCGCTCCATCTCCGAGTTCGATCTGCTGGCCAAGATAGTGGACGGTGATGCGGTACCCATGCTCTGAACCCTCCGGAGGGCATGGGCCGGAATACCCATTTTCTCCGTCGCCGTTCGTGGCCTGGTAGGCGCCCTCGGGCACGGTGGCCTCGGCGAGGGCGATCGTGCTGGGGTCGAGCCCGCCGATCACCCAGTGGACGAAACCCGGCGCGTCGTCATCGCTCAACGTGATGGCGATCTCGACGGTACCCGCCGGTGCGGTCGACCAGCTCAGCGCCGGCGACACGTTCGCGCCGTCGCAGGTGTACCGGGCGTCGATGGCGCCGGCGTCGCGCCACGGCGCGGTGACCGTGAACGAGGCGGGCGTGGTCTCGTCGACACCGACGTCGCTGCCCGGCACGAACGCCGGCAGCGAACCGAAGGCGCCGTCGTCACCGATCGCCGGGTCGGTGGGGGCCACGGTGGTGCTGATCGTCGCGTTCTGGCCGGGCTTGGCCGGGCGCAGCGTGCGCCCGTCGTCGTTGCATCCGGCGCCGATCATCGCCAGGACGACGGCGAGCGAGGTGAGGATGAGCAGGCGGCGCACGCGGCGAGTCTAGGTAGCCTCTTCACGGATGACCGATCAGCGCCTCTGCCTGCTCACCGTCCACGCCCATCCTGACGACGAAGCGTCGAAGGGAGCGCCCACGCTGGCCAAGTACAAGGCCGAAGGCGTGCACACGGTGCTGGTCTGTTGCACCGGTGGTGAGGAGGGCGACCTCCAGAACCCCGGTCTGCGCGAGCCCGGCCAGCCGTTCCACGGCCTCGAGCCCGAGCAGGAGAAGGCCGTGCTCGCTGAGCTGCGTCCGCTGGAGCTGCAACGCTCGGCCGAGGTCATCGGGTTCGACGAGGTGATCATGCTCGGCTACCGCGACTCGGGCATGGTCGACACGCCGCCCAACGAGCACCCCGATTCCTTTCACCAGGCGCCGATGGATGAAGCCGTTGGCCGGCTGGTTGCCATCATCCGCGCCGAGCGTCCGCAGGTGATCCTGACCTACGGCGACGACCAGCGCGGCTACCCGCACCCTGATCACCTCAAGGTGCACGACATCTCGGTGCTGGCCTTCGATCGTGCCGGTGACCCGGCGTGGTACCCCGAGCTCGGCGAGCCGTTCCAGCCGTCGAAGATGTACTACACGGTCTGGTCGAAGACCCGTCTGCTGGCGGTGCACGAAGCGATGATCCGACTGCGTGGCTCGTCGCCGTTCGACGAGAAGTGGCTCGACCGCCCCAGCCAGGACGGCCGGATCACCACCATCCTCGATGTCGGCGACTTCCTGTGGGCACGGTCGGGCGCACTGCGTGCCCACGCGACGCAGGTCGATCCCAACGAGTCCTGGTGGTTCGGTCTCACCGACGAAGAGCTTGCCGAGGTGCACCCCTACGAGGAGTGGGTCCTGGCCCGCTCACTGGTCGGCACGCCCGTCGATGGCGAGATCGAGAAGGACCTCTTCGCCGGCATCCGTGCATCCGCGGAGTCGCGGTCATGACCGTGCAGTACCGCGTCGTGTTCGGCAAGAACGACGAAGTGGTCGACGGGCCCGACGACGCGGACGTCGTCATCACCGTTCCCGCGGCCGATGCCACGGCCGATCCGGCGGTGGCGTTCATGCAAGGCAAGTTGAAGAGCACGGGCTCCACGGGCGCGTTGTTCGCGCTGTTCCGCAGCGGCGCTGCGGCCACCGAGCTCAGCCGGCTCGCATCGCGTCCCTGAGGTCGCGGTAGCCGATCCGCACGGCGCCGGTGGCCCGCAGCAGTTCGGCCAGGCGCAGGTCGTCGGTCATCAGGCGGTGGTCGTCGATCCACGACTCGGCGGCGTCGGTCAGCGCGCGCACCTCGGGGGTGTCGATCACCGGCTGCACGTGCACCTCGGTGACCCCGTGCTGCAGGTGGGCGATCGCCTCGTAGACGCGCTCTCTGCTGCCGGCGCGCCAGTCGTGGTCGAAGTGGTCGGGGAAGACCACGCCTTCCTCGGCGGCCAGCTTGCGGAACGGGAACCCGGCCTGCTCGGCGGTGATCGTCGACGGCAGGCGGATCGGCAGGCGGAACTCCACGGCCAGCTCGAGGTAGACGTCGAAGAATTCGGGCCGCAGGGTGATCGCGGTGAGGTGCGGTGTGAGGTGCGTCGGGTCGATGCCCCAGGCGATGGTGCGCTCGATCTGGGCGCGGCATTCGCGCAGCACCTCGGCAGGATCAGCGTGCTCCCACAGGTCGTCGATGCGTGCCGGGAACCCGCCGTCGCCCGACAGCAGCGACGGGGCGTGCGTGATCGGTCCGAAGCGGTAGGTGGCGTACTCGCAGTTGAGCGTGAGGTGCACACCGATGTCGTCGGTGGGACGGGCGTGCTCGGCGGCGTCGCGCGACCACGGGGCCGGCACCATCAGCGAGGTGCACGTGGCCAGGCCGGCGCGCATCGCCTCGAAGACCCCGACGTTGGCGGCGTGGCAGCTGCCGAGGTCGTCGCAGGAGATGATGACCAGGCGGGCGTCGGCGGGATGCCCGAGGCGTTCGGCGAGCGACAGCATCGCTGGCAACGCTATCCCGTGCAGGCGGCCCAGAGCCCGAGATCATCGTGCTCGGCGTCACGTGCCGCTTGCACGAACTGATCGGCGAAGGCGACGTTGGGCGGGATGGTCAGCGTGTGGGCGTACCCCTGGGCGACGATCTCCAGGTTGACGAACGTGCCGTCGTCGGCGCGGTAGACGTAGGCGAGGAGCCGGCCGTAGTCGTCGCGGGCCTGGACGTCGCGGACGAGCCGCAGCGGTGTGCCTTCCGGCAGCAGGTGCTTGGTGTTGGCCGTCGCCTCGGGCCCGTAGCACTGCACGGGTGTGTTCGGCTTCTTGGTCTCCGGGGTGTCGATGCCGATCAGGCGCACCCGTTCCGTCGAGCCGTCGATCCGCACGTCGATCGTGTCCCCGTCGACGACCCGATCGAGCGTCGCGTTCTCCTCCAGCACACCCGTCGACGGCGGCCTGGCCGCGTGCGAGCTCGAGCACGCAGCGAGGCTCACGAGCAGGATGATGAAGGCGCGACGCACGCCGCGAGTTCTACCGGGCTGGGTCGAGTCCCCAACCCGCAGCCCGCGCATCCGAGTACCGAACGCGCACTCACCGCGCGTTCAGTACTCGGACTGGGTCGAACCGAGTATCGAACGCGCGCTCACCGCGCGTTCGGTACTCGGATCAAGCTGACAGCGGGCGCGCCCGAGGTCGGGGTCAGATGCGCTCGATGATGGTGCCGGTGCCGAGACCGCCGCCGCAGCACATGCTGATCAGGCCGTACTTGCCGCCGGTGCGCTCGAGCTCGTAGAGCGCCTTGGTCAGCAGGAACGCACCCGTGCCGCCGAGGGGGTGGCCGAGGGCGATGGCGCCGCCGTTGGGGTTGGTCTTGGCCGGGTCGGCGCCGACTTCCTTCTGCCACGCGAGCACGACCGAGGCGAACGCCTCGTTGATCTCGAACGTGTCGATGTCGTCGATGCTCAGCCCGGTGCGCTGCAGCAGGCGCTGCGTGGCGTCGATCGGGCCGGTGAGCATGAGGACCGGATCCACACCGACGAGGCAGGTGTCCACGATGCGTGCCCGCGGCGTGAGGCCGAGCGCAGCGGCCTTCTCCTCGGTCATCACCATCACAGCGGCGGCGCCGTCGCTGATCTGGCTGGAGTTGCCGGCGGTGTGCACGCCGTTCTCGCGAGCGACGGGCTTCAGCGTGGCCAGCTTCTCCAGCGTGGTCTCGCGCAGGCCTTCGTCGCGGGCGACGGTGTGCGTGGTGCCGGGGGAGACGCCATCGACGTCGGGATCCGGTGCCTCGACGGTGATGTACTGACCCTCGTAGCGACCCTCGGCCCAAGCGCGAGCGGCGTTCTGCTGCGAGAGGAACCCGAACGCGTCGGTGTCCTCGCGGCTGATGCCCCACTTCTCGGCGATGCGCTCGGCGCCCTCGAACTGCGAGGTCATCTCGTAGCGACCGAAGTAGCTCTTCGGGATCGGGATGCCAAGACCGAAGGCCTTGTTGCCGGCAGCGCCGATCGGCACCCGGCTCATGGCCTCGACGCCACACGCCAGCGCGACGTCGACGACGCCGGAGCCGACGAGCGACGACGCCAGGTTGGTGGCCTGCTGGCTGCTGCCGCACTGCGTGTCGACCGTGGTGGCCGGCGTGCTGAGCGGCAGACCGGCGGCGAGCCAGGCGGTGCGGATCACGTTGAAGGCCTGCTCGCCGACCTGGCTGACGCAGCCGCCCACGACTTGGCCGATCTCGGCGGGATCGATCCCGAGGCGATCGACGATGGCTCGCTGAACGAGGCCCAGCGTGTCGGCCGGGTGGAGGGTGGAGAGGCCGCCGCCACGGCGGCCGATGGGGGTGCGGACAGCATCGACGATCACGACATTGGTCATGTCGCCAGCCTACGGTGCGACCCGTGACGAGCTTCAAGCCGGCGTTCACCGCGCCGGACTCCCCGACGGGTCATCGCTACATCCACGTGGTCGGTGCCTCGGTGTACATCAGCGACCGCCAGGAGCACGACAGCGCTCCTCACTTCCTCGGCATGCTGGACGACGTCGCATGCTGGGCGGTCGACATCCCCACGGGGGAGGACCCCAGCGACGGCGCCGCGCTCGATCTGTTCTCCTACTTCGGTCGCTCGTCGGAGACCGAGTGGCTGGTCGCCGGCCGAGCCGTGCAGATCGCCGAGTGGGCCCGCACGCATCGCTTCTGCGGCCGCTGCGGCACGCCGAACGAGCAGCAGCCCAACGAACGGGCGATGAAGTGCCCGGCGTGCGGGCAACTCGCCTACCCACGCCTCGCCCCGGCGATGATCACGCTCGTCACCAAGGGCCCGCCGGGCCCGGAACAGCAGGCGCTGCTTGCTCGCGGCGTTGCGTTCCGTGCCCCGATGTACAGCTGCCTCGCCGGCTTCGTCGAGCCCGGTGAGTCGTTGGAGGGCGCGGTGATCCGTGAGGTGCACGAGGAGGTCGGGCTCCACGTCGGCAACGTGTCGTACCAGGGCAGCCAGCCGTGGCCCTTCCCGCACAGCCTGATGGTCGGCTTCCGCGCCGAGTGGCAGTCCGGCGAGATCGAGTGCGACCCGACCGAGATCATGGACGCGCAGTGGTACACCCGCGATGCGTTGCCCTCGATCCCGCCGCGCATCTCCATCGCCCGCAAGCTGATCGACGCCTGGCTCGCGGACGACTGAGGCGTCGGGCGGTTTACGCTCTCGGCCATGGCGCTGCGGGGAGCGACGATGGCAGTGATCGTTGTGGTCGCCTCGGCGTGCGGATCGGCGTCCAGCGTTCGATCGACGGTGCCGCCGACGATCTCTGAGTCCGTCTCGGCCTCGACGACGTCGACCACCCCCACCATCGCTGCCGGCTTGGTCACGGATGAGCGGGGTGTTGCCGTGGTCGTCACCGGCGTGCTCGGTTCGAGCGGCATGTGTCCGTTGCAGCAGGGCGGCTGTCGCACACCGATCGCCTTGGAAGGAGATGCCGGCTCGGCCGTCGGCGACGGAGAGATCGGCGTCGCTCGCGGCTGGTACGACGGTGCTCGCCTGTTGTTGTCCGATTCGCTCGCCGCCGGAACCTCGCCGTTTCCCGAGCCGGTGTTCGAATCGTTGTGCCCGGACGCGTCCAACCCGGCGGATGTCGACAACTCGCGCACGCTCGAGATCGCCAATCCGGTCCTTGGTCGTGGTGACGGTGACTCCGACTCGCTGGCCGGGGTGTGGATCGACCAACGGACGAACGTCGTGACCCTGTGGTTCGCCCGCGACCTCGATCGTTACCGGCATCCGTTGCTCGACGCGTTCGGCTCGTTGCAGGTCTGTCTCGCCGACGGCGCGAAGTACAGCGAGGCGGAGCTGATGTCGGCGATGCAGCGGGTCGGCGCGCTCCACGAGAGTGGCGTGCTGTCCATCCAGGGCGGGTTCGGTGCCGACACGATCGGGAATCGAGTCCCGGTGCCGGTCGAGGCGTTGGACCCCGCCGGAAGAGCTGAGCTCGATGCGATCCCGGGGGTGGTGGCGGCACCGTTGATCGAGCTGATCGATCGCCCGCTCAGCGATCTACCGGCGTGGCGATCCGCACTCCCGGGAACGATCGATCTGATCACGGCATCGAGCCGCAGCAATGGCGGGATGACCGCGCTTGGCACGTTCACCCTGCAGTACGACGCCGAAGCGAACTGCCTGTTCTACGACGAGGAGGGCGGCCGGGCGACGATCGTCTGGCCGTTCGGCTTCACCGCATCACTGGTCGATGGTGTCGCAACCGTGTTCGCGCCCGATGGTGTCGTGGTCGCCAGCGCGGGCGTCGAGGTCCAGATGGGCGGTGGCTGGGTCGGCGATGCGCCGCTGACCGACGTGCTCGGTGACAACCGCTGCGGCGCCACGAACGTGTTCGTCGCCAACGTGTAGAACCTTCCGATGGCCCGGGTGTTCAACGTGACGTTTGCAGCTCGCAACCCGATCGAGCTCGCTCGGTTCTGGAGCGCGGTGACCGGCGCGCCGGTGGAGGGGGCAAACGTCGACCGGGCACGGGTGGCCGGCACACCTGGCTTGCTGTTCATGCGCGTCGACGACCCAGCGCCGCAGTCGCGAGTCCACATCGACGTCGCCGCGGCCGATCCGGAGGCGGAGCTCGACCGTCTGCTCGCGCTCGGAGCCACGCCCGCCGACCCGATGCGCCGGTCCGGCAACGGCATCGACTGGATCACCCTGCACGACCCCGAAGGCAACGAGCTCTGCCTCGGCGCCGACCCCGACTGAACGAGGCGTACGCTGCTGGCATGGCAGGTGGAGGCGGTTCCGGCGGGCTCGCTCAGGGCCAGATCCTGGCCGAGGACCTGCAGCGCAACCCCGGCCTCGGTCCGAAGTACCGCCGTCGCGATCTCTGGCTCCTCCTCCTGGCGGCGCTCCCGTTGATCGCCATCGCGGTCATCGGCGCCCTGCTCTGATTCTGGGCGGCCCGATCGCCGGAAGCCGGCGACCACGCCGCCCAGAAACGAACCGCGACAGACTTTCCTATGGAGATGACACGTGGCGATGACGGAGTGGTTGTTCGGCTGACCTCGTCGGAGGCGTTGGTGCTCTTCGACATGCTGCATCGATGGGAGGACGCCCGGCTCGACGCCGACGTGAGGTTGTTCGCCGACCCGGCGGAGGAGCGGGTGCTCTGGGATCTCACTGCGGGGTTGGAGCCCACGATCGACGTGGTGTTCGCCGCGGACTACGCCCGACACCTCGAAGCGGCACGAGCGCAACTGCGGGACTGATTCTGGGCGGGATCTTTCCCGGAAACCGAGAAGGATCCCGCCCAGAAGGCGACCGGCGACCGATAGGCGCACAGACCGGGGCTACGCGAGCTTGTCGGCGAAGAAGTCGAGGATGATCTCGGCACGTTGGCGGCGGTGGATCGGCGAGCCGCTGCGGGAGAGCTCGTGGGACTCGCCGGGGAAGCGGTAGAAGGTGACGTCCTTGCCCAGCAGGCGCATGGCGACGAAGAGCTCCTCTGCCTGGCTGATCGGGCAGCGGTAGTCCTCTTCGCTGTGCACGATCAGCAGCGGCACCTCGATGTTGCGCACCCAGCGGATCGGTGACATGCGCTCGTACTCGGCGGGGGCGTCGATGTGCGACGGGCCGTGCTCCACCTTGAACACCGTCGAGATGTCGCTGGTGAACTCCTCGGTGATCAGGTTGTTGACGGCGCGCTCGCTGCAGATCGCCTTGAACGTGTTGCCGGTGGTGCCCGCCAGCCACGTCGCCATGTAGCCGCCGTAGCTGCCGCCCTGCATGCCGACGCGGGTCGGATCGCAGAACGAGTAGCGGGCCAGCGTCGTGTTGAGCACCGCCATCACGTCGTCGACGTCGACGGCGCCCCACCCGGTGCCGGGCTTCTTCGGGTGTTGCGGCCCGAGGATGGCCTGGCCCCACTTCTCCTCGCGACCGGAACCACCGCGCGGGTTGCTCATCAGCACGACGAACCCGGCGGCCGCCTGGAACTGCGCCTCGTCGAAGAACGTCTCGCCGTACTGCGTGTGCGGGCCGCCGTGCACGTTGAGGATGACGGGGTAGCGCTTCGACTCGTCGAAGTCGACCGGCCGCATGATCCACGCGTCGATCTCGTCGCTGCCGTCGGTGCAGGGCACGGCGAAGCGCTCCCAGGTGAGCGGTTGCGCCACGGCCTGGTACCGCGAGGCGAACGAGGTCAACTTGCGCAGGCCGCCGTCCTCGACGACGGCGATGTCGGTCAGCTCGTCCACCGCGCCGACGGCGACGACGATCGTGCCGCCGGCAGCGTCGAAGGCTTTGATCGAGATCGCCCCGGACGTGATCGCCTTCGGCGCCGAGCCGTCGGTGCTCAGCTGGAAGAGCTGGGTCGTTCCACGGTCCTCGGCCGAAGCGAGCAACGTCGATCCGTCCAGCCACACGGGCGGTTGGACGCCGGCGGTCGGTTGGAAGGTGCGGTCGAGCTGGCGTGAGATCCAGCGGTGCTCGCCGCCGGTGGGCGAGATCAGACCGACGTGGTTGTTCTGCGGATCGGTGGACGGGTCGTCGCAGCCGAGGAAGGCGATCGTCGATCCGTCGGGCGATGCGGACGGCGCGTAGTAGCCGCCGGTCTGCGCCGTGAGCGCAGTGATCTCGCCGTGCAGCGGGACGAGGTAGAGGTCGTTGGCGAAGTCGAGGTCCCACGTGGCGTGGCGCTGTGCACTGGTGACGATGCCGCTGGAGTCGGAGAGCCAGGCGATCCCGCCGTGCTGGAACTCGCCCTCGGTGAGGTTGCGTGGCGTGCCGGTGCCGTCGCTGGGCACGACGTAGATGTGCTCCGGCCGATCGAAGATCCAGCCCTCGCCGTTGAGCTTGGTGAAGAACCGCTCGATCTTGCGCGGCGCCTGCCAGCTCTCGTCCTCGGCGTCGTAGCGCTCGTGCTGCGTGCGGCTGGAGAAGGCGATCCAGCGACCGTCCGGGCTGAACCGCGGTCCGCCGATGCCATCCTTCATCGTCGCCACGGTGCGGGTCTCGCCCGGCGTGGCGACTGGCAGCACGTGCAGGGTCGCTTGGCCCTTCTTCTCGGCGCGCGCCGACACGAACGCCAACGAGCGGCCATCGGGGCTCCACGTCGGCTGGCCGTCGCGGTCACCGCCCGACACCACCCGCGGCGGTTCCGAGCCGTCGGTCGGGGCAAGCCACACCTGGGCGAACGTCTTGTTCTTGGCCATGTCGGTGCGGGCGACGACGAACGCCACCTGCGAGCCGTCCGGTGACACCACCGGCGAGGCCGCTTGAACGATGTTGCCGATGATCTTCTCGGCGATCTTGGCGTGCTTGCTCAGCTCGTTGCTCATCCCGATGACGGTAGTCCTCGTGCCCTCCGCCTAGGTTCGCCCCATGGACATCGGAAAGCTCGGACTGTGGACGTTCCAACTCGACATGCAGCCCATGGCGGCTGCGCAAGCGGCGGCGGCGGAGATCGAATCACTCGGCTTCGGTGCACTCTGGGTGCCTGAAGCCGTCGGTCGTGAGCCACTCGTCAACTCGGCGTTGCTGCTGTCGGCGACGTCGACGATGACGATCGCCACCGGCATCGCCAGCCTGCACGCCCGCACGGCGATGACGATGCAGGCCGGCTGGAAGACGCTCTCCGAGGCGTTCCCCGATCGCTTCCTCCTCGGCATCGGTGTCAGCCATCAGCCGATGGTCGAGGGAGTGCACAAGGTGGACTACGGCAAGCCCTACAGCACGATGGTCAAGTACCTCGACGCGATGGATCAGGGCTTCTTCGTCGGCGCCCCGCCCACCTCGCCGCCCCAGCGCGTCCTGGCCGCGCTCGGACCGAAGATGCTCAAGCTGTCGGCCGATCGTTGCCTCGGCGCCCACCCGTACTTCGTGCCGGTCGAGCACACGCCGATCGCCCGCGAGGCGCTCGGTCCGGACGCGCTGCTCGCCCCCGAGCTCGCCGTGGTCTTCTCCACCGATCCCGAGGAAGCCCGTTCGGTCGCGCGTCGCTTCATGAAGACGTACCTCGGCCTGCCCAACTACACGAACAACCTCATCCGGTTGGGCTGGACGCAGCAGGACATCGAGGACTGCCCGGACGCGCTCGTCGACGCCATCGTCGCCTGGGGCACGCTCGATCAGATCGTCGCTCGCGTCCGCGCCCACCTCGAAGGCGGCGCCAACCACGTGTGCGTGCAGGTGCTGCCCACCGACCCGCGGGCCTTGCCGATGGCCGAGTGGCGCGAACTGGCGACAGCGATCCCGTCCCTCTGAGCCACCGCTAGGTTCCGTTCATGGATCGGAACGACTTCCTTGCCGCGCTCGAGCGCGACGCCAATGCGTTCGCCGACAGCTGTGCCGCTGCCGGCCTGGACGCGCCCGTGCCCACCTGTCCCGGGTGGAACGTCGCCGACCTCCTCTGGCACGTCGTCGGCGTGCACGAGTTCTGGGGCACCGTGGTCGCCGAACGCCGGGCCGAGCCACACGGACCGATGGAGCCGACCGCTCGTCCCGACGACGCCGGGCTTCCGTCTCGCTCAAGCGCCGCCGCCGCGTCGATGATCGATGCGCTGCGCACCACCGAACCCGACGTCGCAGTGTGGAACTGGACCGCCAGCAACCAGACGGTGGGGTGGGTGCTGCGGCGCATGGCGC
The DNA here is from genome assembly GCA_965229005.1 of Ilumatobacteraceae bacterium. Taxonomy (GTDB): domain Bacteria; phylum Actinomycetota; class Acidimicrobiia; order Acidimicrobiales; family Ilumatobacteraceae; genus CBDDIP01. Next base: position 9,254 of record CBDDIP010000001.1, on the reverse strand, counting down.
AGGAGATGGCGATCCACCGCGCCGACGCCGACGCCGCAGCTGGCCGTCCGACGGCCATCGAGCCGGCACTCGCCAGCGACGGGATCGACGAGTTCCTGAACGGGTTCCTCTGGTGGGTCAAGCCCGACGCCGAACCGGTGGCCGGTTCCGTGCACATCCACTGCACCGACGTGGCAGGGGAGTGGACGGTGCGCGAGCGCGACGGCGGCTTCGACGTCACGCCCGAGCACGCCAAGGGCGATTGCGCGCTGCGCGGTCCCGCCAGCGACCTGCTGCTCGCGCTGTGGCGGCGCCAGCCGTTGTCGAGCGTCGATGTCGTGGGCGATGCGGACGTCGCCACCCGCTTCGTCGCCCACAGCGCCCTGGGCTGACCGCCTACTCGGCGATGCCGACAGGTTGGTCGTCGATGATCTGGTCGAGGTACTCGCTGAGGCCGTAGCCGACCTGGCCCTCGAACTCGCCGGACTGGACCGTCCAGCGGGTCATGCCCTCGCTGATGCGGGTCATCAGCCAGTTGCCCTCGGGGTCCTGACGGCGGTTGCGCAGCGGGATGAGATCCATCACCTCGCCCGTGAACGCCCACTCCTTGCCGGACTTCGACGAGCGCAGCACGCCCTCGATGCGATCGTGGTACGACTCGTCGCCGCGAGTGACGGTGGTGATCGAGACGTCATCGCAGTAGTGCATCGCACCCTTCTCCCACACGAAGCCACCACGCGTGCCCGGCCCGTCCTTCTTGGCGACGCGGCTGGCCATGAACCCGAAGTCCTCGTTCACGTTGGCGGTCAGCCAGCGGTAGTACCACGGCGCCTGCCAGTAGCGCGGCCCCCACGAGTGGTCGCGCAGCCCGTGGCCGTGGATCTCCCACTCGCGATCGCCGACGCGGATGCTGCCCGTTGCTTGCACCAGCTGCTCGTAATGGCCCTTGGCGAACTCTTCGCCGGGTGTCTCGTGCGGTGTGTCGGGCTCGCCACCGAACATGCTCGGCTTGCCCTGGCCGGTGAAGGTCAGGTGCACTTCGGCCTCGGCGTACGGGTTGTTGGTGAACGCTTCTTTCGGATTGGCCATCTGCTCGGGATCGTCGAGCAGCACCACCTTGCCGGAGTAGTCGACTCGCAGCTCCTCGAACGGCGTCACCATGGTCCACGTCAACCCGCCGGCGTCGAGCGCGTCGTTGTTGCTGATTGCCGGCCGCTTGAACATGAAGCCGACGCTTCGCTGATCAATGCCGGCCACCGGTGGGAGGTACAGGCAGATGGTCATCTCCGCCGTGCCCTCGTTGGCGCGGTTGCCCATGCGGAACCAGCCACCCACCTGGTTCTGCGGGTCGAAGCAGTTGATGTACATGCTCTCGTTGAAGTTGGACTCCGGGCCCAGCTCGTGCATGTACTCATCGGACGGATCGAGGCGAACTCCCATGGGCGGGGACCGTAACGCCGGTCGTCCGGCCAGCTCTCACCAGAGCTCGAGCTGCTCCCACGTGATGGCGACGTCGCTCACCGTCTGCCAGGTCAGCCGCCCACGACCACCTGGCCGGCGCACCTCGACGCGCTCGGGTCGCAGGCTGCGCGCCGCCCCGTTGGCGTCGTAGATCGTGATGCTGCCGTCCGCGGCAACGCCACCCATCTTGCCGCTGAGCCAGCGCGTGGACTCGCCCTTGCGGAAGCGGATGGGTTCGCCGCCACGCAGGCCGATGCGCTGCAACGTCAGCGCGTCGAGCAAACCGGGGCTCAGTTCTCGAGCGACGACATGCGGGCTTGCAGCTTGCGCATGCCGGACAACCAGCGGTCGTAGTCGCCGGTCTTGCGTTGCAGGTACGTGAGGACCTCCGGGTGCGGCAGCACGAGGAACGTCTCGGCACGGATCACCTGTGTCACGGCCTCGGCCACCTCAGCGGGCTCGAGGACGGCACCGGCCGAGCGGACCACGCTCGTGCTGAACCCGGCGCCCTGCTCGTCGCCGGCGTTGAGCATGTTCGTGTTGACGCCCTGCGGGCACAGGCAGCTGACCTTGATGCCCCGATCGCCGTAGGTGATGCTCATCCACTCGGCGAAGGCGACCGCGGCGTGCTTGGTCAGCGAGTACGGGGCAGAGCCGATCTGGCTCAGCAAGCCGGCAGCGGAAGCGGTGCTGCAGAAGTAGCCCTCGCCGCGGGCCAGCCACTCCGGCAGGAGGTACTTCGCAGCCCAGCGGTGGGCGTGGACGTTGACGTCGAAGGCCAGCTCCCACTCGGACTCCGGCGACATCGGGTCGCGGCCGACGCCGACGCCGGCGTTGGCGTAGAACAGGTCGATCGGGCCGAAGTGGTCGGTGGCACCCTCGACGAGGTTGCGGTTGCCATCCTCGGTGCCGACGTTGGCCTGGATCGCGATCGCGCTCCCTGGCCGTTGGGCATCCAGCGCAGCAGCCACGGCGTGGACGCCGTCGACGATGTCGCTGGCGACCACGTTCGCGCCCTCCGCGTGGAAGCGCTCGACGAGCGCCTTGCCGATCCCGTTGGCGGCCCCGGTGACCACGACGTGCTTGCCGTTGAGTTCCATGTGGGGCGATGGTAGGCGGACCGGCCTCACCAGGCTGGAAACATGACGTTCACGATACGATGGCGACACGAGGCCGGTCGCGCGAGATACGTTCGCGACAACCACCCCAAACGCCGAAAACGGCAAGGAGACCCCCGATGACCGACACGAGCGAAGCAGTCATCAGCGAAGCGGTCAGCGTCATCGACAAGGCGTTGGCTCAGCTGATGAGCCGCGAGTTGGTGTCGTCCGGTGAGGTCACCGACGTCCTGCTCGACGTGCGCACGTTGCTCACGTTGCCCGCCGTCGCCGAGCGCTGACGTCAACGGTGCCGACGTCGACTCAGACGGTCAGGCACTCAGCAAGTCGGTGAACGCCTGCTCCAGGCAGGCGCGCAGCAGATCGGGATCGGTCACCGCTGCCGTGTCGATGTTCACGCCCATGTCCAGGCTGTGGTTGTAGCTGAGCAGGGTGAGGTTGTAGGCCACACCGGCCAGTGGTCCGACGGGGTAGTTCTGGAGCAGTTCGGCTCCCGCGACGTACAGCGGGATCGGTGCGCCGCGCACGTTGGACGTGGCGAAGTCCACCGTCTGGGCCTGTTGACGGGCGAGCCGGGTGATCAGCGACGTCGGCAACGTGGCTGCCACGGCGGCCAGCGTTTCCAGTGACGCTGAGGCGTTCGAGCCCTTCGCTGCGGAGCTTGCCTCCTGGATGAGGCGGAACCGATCGCCGATCGGCATCTCGCCGGTCGGGACGAGCAGCCGGACGAGCGAGAAGGCGTTGCTGCCTGATGCCTCGGTGCGGGTGCTGACGGCCATGCTGCTGCGCAGCACCTCGACGGGCTGGCCCATCTCGATGTGGTAGCGGCCGGCAGCTTCGGCTGCTGCGGCGAGGAACGCGGTGTTCAACGTGCCGCCGAGGCGCTTGGCCGCGGCGCGGGTGGGGCCGAACGGGGCGCGGAGCACCTCCATCCGCCGGCCGAGCGAACGCGACGTCCACAGCGGTGAACGGGCCTGCTCGGTGTCGCTGAGCTGGCTGACGATGCCGCGCACCGTGTCGGCAGCGGCGTTGCCCGCATCCGGGATGCCCGTCGGGTCGGACAGCAGATCCTTGATCTGGCGCAGCAGGCCCAGGGGCATTCGCAGGCTGCCGGCGAGGAGGTCGCGCAGGAAGTCGGGGTTCTGGGGCGTGGTCGCCGCGTCCAGCTCCGCCGCGGCGGCCAGGATCGCCGGGTCGATCGGTTCCGGCTCGGGTGCGTCACGCTCGAAGTCGAGGAACTGCAGGGAGAGGGCGACGCCGCCCTCGCCGTCGGTGATCGTGTGGTGCAGCTTCTCGATGAGCGCCGACTTGCCGCCCTTCAACCCGTCGACGACGACGAACTGCCACAGCGGACGGGTTCGGTCGTAGGGGTCGCAGGCGATCAGGCTGGACAGATCGAGCAGCTGGCGCATCGTGCCCGGCTTGGGCAGGGCGATGTGACGCACGTGGTAGCGCAGGTCGAAGTTGACGTCGTCCACCCACATCGGCGCCGACAGGTTGGCCGGCACCGGCTGCACCCGCTGGCGCAGGCGTTGCACCACCTGGGTGGCGCGCTCCATGCGGCGCAGCAGCCGGTCGAAGTCCGGTGGGCGGTCGAGGATGGTGACGTTGGCGAACGTGGAGGACAGGTACGGGTCCTTCTCCAGGCGCCACATCAGCCCCTCGGCATCGCTCATCTTGCGATCGAACTGCGGCAGGTCGGCCATCCGGGGAGGCTACGTCAGGAACTTGCGGGCTGTCGCGCCGAGGGCCAGTCCGAGTGCTGCGCCGCCGACGATGTCGCTGGCGTGGTGGATGCGCACGTACGCGCGGCTGGTGGCGACCACACCGGCGACACCGAACCACACCGGCGCCATCCGCTTGCCGCTCCAACCCGTGAGCAACGTGGCGGCGAAGAACGCCGAGGAAGCGTGACCGCTCGGGAAGCTGGACGTGCTCGGCTTGCGCACCGGGAACCTCGGGTCGCCGGACTCGGTGGGGCGTGTGCGACCGAACAGGCGCTTGACGCCCTGGTTGACGAGCAGGCTCTCGGCCCCGAGCAACGCAGCGAGGACGAGCGCCTGCTGGGCCCGACGATCGCTGGTGACGCCGCGAGCCAGGCCGATGAGGTGCCAGATGACGCTGAAGTCGCCCAGCTCGCTGGCCGTCTTCATCACGGCGTCGACCGCCGCGTTGCCGCGGACGTGTTCGAGCAGCCCGTCGGCCCACTCGTCGAGCTCGCTGACGTTCATGCGGCGACGTGCTGGAACCGCAACGGCGCCTCGACCGCCGCCAGTTCGGGGTTGCCGCCGAACGCGGGGCACCACGTCTGGAACGCGCACGAGGAGCACAGCGCGCCCTGGCGCGGCTGGAACGAGCCGTTGATGCACGCCTTCTCGACGGCCTTCCACACCGCCGTGGTGCGCGTGGTGATGAACTTCACCGACTGGGCCGAGGGCGTGGCGGTGATGGTCTCGCTGGTGCGCAGGTACATCAGCTTGATCGCCGCCGGGCGCTGCCCGAGCACGGATTCGCACAGGAACGAGTAGAAGTGCACGCCGCTGAGCCGGCTCTGCTCGTACTTCACGCTCGGCGAGCGGCCGGTCTTGTAGTCGACGACCACCAGCCGACCCTCGTCGTCCAGCTCGAGGCGGTCGATGATGCCGCGCAACATGAGGTCGCCCGCAGGCGCTTCGAGGCGCAGTTCGAGGCCGATCTCGCGGATGGTGCTGGGATCTTCCATGCGCAGGTACGAATCCATCAGCGACGATCCGTCGGCGACGAACGCCGCCGTCTGGTCCTCGGTGAGGCCGAGCATCGTGAACTCGGGATCGCTCTGGTACTCGACGACCGCATGCTCGTAGCACCGGTGAGCCAGCGCGGCATCGCGCAACGGCGCCGCGTGGGTGAACAGCAGCTCCAGGGCGCGATGGACGAGCGAGCCCTTCGTGGCGTGCGGGCTGGGGGGTTCGGGGAGCTTCTCGATGCTGGCGAAGCGGAACGCCATCGGGCAGGAGGTGAACGCCTCGACCCGGCTGGGAGACAGGGATGTGGGCACCGGGTACATGTCGTCCACTGTACGGACTGGGTGTGACGGCCTCGGGCCACGCTCAGCGCACGGCGTCGGCCACCAGCTCAGCGACCTCGGCCGGATGGGTCATCGGGCCGAAGTGGCTGAGGTGGTCGAGCTGCAGGTAGCGACCGTTGGGCAGCTGATCGGCCACTCGTTCGGCGATCGCCGACGGCTGCATCTCCTGGACCGCGCCGGCGATCACCAGCACCGGGACCTCGATCTCGGCGAGCAGATCCCACGTGCGATGCGTCCCGCCCAGCTCGAACGTGCCCGCCTCGGTCTCGGGCCGGCACTTGAGGTGGACCATGCCGTCCTCGCCCTCGGCGAACCCGAAGCGCACGTATGCGTCGAGGGCCTCCGGAGTGAACGCGTTGAGCGGTGGCTTGGCGGCGTAGTTGTCGATCGCCGCTTGAAACGACGGGAACGCCGCCCGACGGCGACGCGCTCCCTCGACCAACGGGTTCTGACCGGTCGTCGGACGATCGAGATCGAGCGGGTAGACGATCGGCTCGAAGAGCACCAGGTGGTCGAACAGCGACGGGTTGCGGTGCGCGGCCATCAGCAGGCAGGCGCCGCCCATCGAGTGACCGAACGCAGCGACCGGCGTGTCGAGGGTGGCGGCCACCGCCTCGGCGTCGTCGCCGTAGCGCTCCCACGAGATCGGTGCGTCGGGCAGGCGGGTGTCGCCGTGGCCGCGGTAGTCGAAGGCGACGCTGTGGGCGCGGTCGGCAATGGAGTGGGCCATCGGCAGGTAGCACCGGCCGTGGAAGCCGGTGGCGTGGGAGACGAGCAACGTCGGCCCATCACCACCGAGATCGTGAACCGCGACCTGCACACCCATCGACGACGCAACCTGCATGCCGGCCATCATTCCCGCGGGGCGTGGCGTCGCCCAACCTGACCGGCTGTGACGTCAGTCGTTGTCGTTCTTCTGCCGCTTGCGGCGGCGCCACCAGAAGCCGACCAGTCGATCGAGCGCGATGCCCAGCAGCACGGCGACGATGATCGACCACCGCTTGGTGGTGCGCTTCTCGAAGAACAGGAAGTCGATCTCCGTGTAGTCGCCGTTGCGGAAGAAGAAGATCAGCAGCAGGGCCAGCACCGCGATCGCGATGATCAGGCTGATGTTCGGGCCACTGCGCCCGCTCGCCGCGTTGTTGTCGGGGGCGTCTGCCGCCTTCTGGTACTCCATCGACATCGTCGGCTCCTTTCGCCGACGACCATCATGCCCCCTCGGCCGGCGTGTGCTCAGGCTTTCGGTTCGCGCGGCAGGCCGAGCAGGCGCTCGCCGATGATGTTGCGCTGCACCTGGCTGGTGCCTCCGGCGATCCGTCCACCCGGGGCGGCGAGCATCCCGAACGCGTCCGGCCCGTCGAGCATCGCGTCGGCTCCGGCGAGATCGCCGCGCAGCATCGAGGTGGCGAACATCATCTCGGTGATGCCGAGCTTCATCAGCGATGCGGCCGTCGAGGCGATGGCGCCCTGACGTTGGGCCATGGCCTTGTACGCCTGACCGGTGCTCAGCAGGGCGGCCAGCCGTTGGCGTTCGACGGTGCTCAGCTGACGACCCTGCGCCAGCTTCGACATGCCTTCGAGGCGACGTTCGAGGCCGATCACCGCGGTGCCGATGTGGCCCCGTTCGTTCGTCAGCACGCCCATGCCGACGCCCCAGCCGCCGTGCAACGGCCCGAGCAAGTGGTTGGCCGGGAGATCGACGTCGGTGAAGAACACCTCGTCGAACTCGCTCTCGCCGGTCATCTGCTTCAGCGGGCGGATCTCGACGCCGGGCAGGTCCATCGGAAAGGCGAAGAAGGAGATGCCCTCGTGCTTCGGCGCATCCGGGTTGGTGCGCGCCATGAGGATGCCCCAGTTGCTGTAGCGACCGCCGCTGCACCACACCTTCTGCCCGTTGATGATGAACCGGTCGCCGTCGCGTTCGGCCTTGGTGCTCAGCCCACCGAGGTCGCTGCCCGCGCCGGGCTCGCTGAACAGCTGGCACCACACGTGCTCGGCGGCGAGGGTCGGTTGCAGGTGGGTGGTCTGCTGCTCGGGCGTCCCGTAGCGGAGCAGTGCGCCGCCGGCGAGCACGAGCCCGACCATGTTGAACACGGGTGGCACCCCGGCGAGTGCACATTCGAGCATCCATGCCGCGTTGTGCTGAGGAGTCAGCCCGCGTCCGCCGTGCTCCTCCGGCCAGTGGATGCCGGCGTACCCGGCGGCATGGATCGTGCGCTGCCACTCGAGGCCCGCCTCGACGAGGTCGGGCGGGCAGATCGCCCCGTAGTCGCGCGGCGCGCCGGCGCGGTTGGCCGCCAACCACTCGCGGGCTTCGGCTTGGAAGTCGTCGACGTCGATCACGGCGGCGACCGTACTTTTCGCGCCGGTTCAGTCCACGGTCGAGCGCCCGTCGGCTCTGGACACCGATCGTTGCGGCTTCCGCAACGATCTGCACCCAGAGTGCGGTCGGTGCCGGATATCGGTGGAACGGTGGGCGTCGACGTCGCTACGGTCGCCGACGTGGCCCTTCGATATCGCCCCGTCTCCAGCTCGACAGGCTGAGGGCGCGGCGCGCCCTCGGTCCCGAGGACGTGCGCCGGAGTTGGGGAGCCGGGCCTGGTTGTAACCCAGGTGCCACGCGCTGAGTGGGTTCGAATCCCTCCACGTCCACCGAGAACTTGTCGCCCAGGAGCCCGAGGCCTGGTCAGGTGAAGAAGGGGAGGAACATCGCCGTCTCTTCGGCGAGGTTGCTGGGGACGCTGTAGCCGGACTGGTCGGTGATGGTGCCCCAGTTGTCGCGGACGTCCTCGGGGCTCAGCTCGTTGTGGTGGTAGCCCTTCGTCTCGGCGATGAACACCTCGGCGACGCGACCGCCGCCGACGCTGAACAGCTTGCCGCTGACCGGGCAGTCCTCGTGGGCGAGGAAGGTGACGAGCGGCGAGATCAGGGCCGGGTCGAGCTTGTCGCCGAGGCCGCCCATGATGCTCTCGGTCATGCGAGTCAGCGCGAGCGGCGCGATGGCGTTGGCCTTGATGTTGTACTTCGCACCCTCGACGGCGAGCACGCGGGTGAACCCGACGAGGCCCATCTTCGCTGCGCCGTAGTTCGTCTGGCCGAAGTTGCCGAACACGCCGGCGGCCGACGAGGTGGAGATGATCCGCCCGTAGCCCTGCTCACGCATGCGCACCCACGCCGGCTGGCTGACGTGGAACGCGCCCTTGAGGTGCACGTCGAGCACCGGGTTCATCAGGTCCGGCGACATGTTGTGGAAGGCCTTGTCGCGCAGGATGCCGGCGTTGTTGATGACGATGTCGATGCGCCCGAACGCGTCGATGGCGCTCTGCACGATGGCTGCGCCGCCCTCCGGCGTGGACACCGAGTTCGTGTCGGCGACGGCCTCGCCGCCCGCTTCCTTGATCTCGTCGACGACGATCTGCGCCGCGCCCTTGTCGCTGCCCGTGCCGTCGACCGAACCGCCGAGGTCGTTGACCACGACCAGTGCGCCACGCGAGGCGAGGAGCTTGGCGTGCTGGCGGCCAAGGCCACCGCCTGCGCCGGTGATGATGACAACCTTGCCGTCGAACCCGAGATCAGCCATGCCCGGAAGCTAGTGAGCGGCGTGCGACGCGGCCCAACCGCGCGCGCGA